>NZ_CM170671.2:0-4432389 GCF_057369995.2 Arthrobacter sp. MOO21
CGGCGGGAGGCCCCAACCGTGTGGTTGGGGCCTCGACCATTGGTGTGTGTCCGGCGGTGTCCTACTCTCCCACACCCTCCCGGGTGCAGTACCATCGGCGCTGTGGGTCTTAGCTTCCGGGTTCGGAATGGGACCGGGCGTTTCCCCCACGCTATGACCGCCGTAACCCTTGTACCCGGACCGTCAGCCGTGGCTGGGGTTGGGAAATCTTGTGTGGTTACGACTTGCTGTCCTGGGACAGCATGGTGGTGTTGTTATTCAGTTAATTGGTTCCACCAGCAACGGGGGTTGTTGGTTGGGAACCACATAGTGGACGCAAGCAGAGTTTGTATGTTTCTGTGTGGTGTAAGTTGTTGGCCTATTAGTACCGGTCAGCTTCACGAGTCGTTAGTCCTCGCTTCCACATCCGGCCTATCAACCCAGTGGTCTGGCTGGGGGCCTCTCACACATAAATGTGTATGGAAATCTCATCTTGAAGCGAGCTTCCCGCTTAGATGCTTTCAGCGGTTATCCCATCCGAACGTAGCTAATCAGCGGTGCACTTGGCAGTACAACTGACACACCAGAGGTTCGTCCGTCCCGGTCCTCTCGTACTAAGGACAGCCCTTCTCAAATTTCCTGCGCGCGCAGCGGATAGGGACCGAACTGTCTCACGACGTTCTAAACCCAGCTCGCGTACCGCTTTAATGGGCGAACAGCCCAACCCTTGGGACCTACTCCAGCCCCAGGATGCGACGAGCCGACATCGAGGTGCCAAACCATGCCGTCGATATGGACTCTTGGGCAAGATCAGCCTGTTATCCCCGAGGTACCTTTTATCCGTTGAGCGACGGCCATTCCACAATGTACCGCCGGATCACTAGTCCCGACTTTCGTCCCTGCTCGAGATGTCTCTCTCACAGTCAAGCTCCCTTGTGCACTTACACTCGACACCTGATTGCCAACCAGGCTGAGGGAACCTTTGGGCGCCTCCGTTACTTTTTAGGAGGCAACCGCCCCAGTTAAACTACCCATCAGGCACTGTCCCTGACCCGGATTACGGGCCGAAGTTAGATGTCCAAAGTGACCAGAGTGGTATTTCAACGATGACTCCACCCGAACTGGCGTCCGGGCTTCAACGTCTCCCACCTATCCTACACAAGCCACTCCGAACACCAATACCAAACTATAGTAAAGGTCTCGGGGTCTTTCCGTCCTGCTGCGCGTAACGAGCATCTTTACTCGTACTGCAATTTCGCCGAGTTTATGGTTGAGACAGCGGGGAAGTCGTTACTCCATTCGTGCAGGTCGGAACTTACCCGACAAGGAATTTCGCTACCTTAGGATGGTTATAGTTACCACCGCCGTTTACTGGGGCTTAAATTCTCAGCTTCGCCGTGAGGCTAACCGGTCCTCTTAACCTTCCAGCACCGGGCAGGAGTCAGTCCGTATACATCGTCTTGCGACTTCGCACGGACCTGTGTTTTTAGTAAACAGTCGCTTCCCCCTGGTCTCTGCGGCCCCGATCCCCTCCCGGACGCGCAGTCCGTTCAAGGTTGGGGCCCCCCTTCTCCCGAAGTTACGGGGGCATTTTGCCGAGTTCCTTAACCATAATTCTCTCGATCGCCTTGGTATTCTCTACCTGATCACCTGTGTCGGTTTGGGGTACGGGCGGCTAAAACCTCGCGTCGATGCTTTTCTCGGCAGCATAGGATCACCAAATCCCCCCATACGGGGGTCCCATCAGATCTCAGGCATCATGAACAGCGGATTTGCCTACCGTTCGCCCTACATCCTTAGACCGGGACAACCATCGCCCGGCTCGGCTACCTTCCTGCGTCACACCTGTTAATACGCTTGCCTCCCGGGATCAGGTCCTGCGCTCCACCAAAACCCTTCACCCACAAGGGGTGTCGGGCAGGTTTCGGGCAGTTAGTATCCCCCGCTCAGCATGGGCGGTTTTTCGCCGGTACGGGAATATCAACCCGTTGTCCATCGACTACGCCTGTCGGCCTCGCCTTAGGTCCCGACTTACCCAGGGCAGATTAGCTTGACCCTGGAACCCTTGATCATTCGGCGGACGGGTTTCTCACCCGTCTTTCGCTACTCATGCCTGCATTCTCACTCGTGTAGGCTCCACCGCTGGTTTACACCGCGACTTCACCGCCCACACGACGCTCCCCTACCCATCCACACTCCTGAACCACAAAGGCTTAGAGATATGTGTGAATGCCACAACTTCGGCGGTGTACTTGAGCCCCGCTACATTGTCGGCGCGGAATCACTTGACCAGTGAGCTATTACGCACTCTTTTAAGGGTGGCTGCTTCTAAGCCAACCTCCTGGTTGTCTGGGCAACTCCACATCCTTTCCCACTTAGCACACGCTTAGGGGCCTTAGTTGGTGGTCTGGGCTGTTTCCCTCTCGACTATGAAGCTTATCCCCCACAGTCTCACTGCTGCGCTCTCACTTACCGGCATTCGGAGTTTGGCTGACGTCAGTAACCTTGTAGGGCCCATTAGCCATCCAGTAGCTCTACCTCCGATAAGAAACACGCAACGCTGCACCTAAATGCATTTCGGGGAGAACCAGCTATCACGAAGTTTGATTGGCCTTTCACCCCTACCCACAGCTCATCCCCTCCATTTTCAACTGAAGTGGGTTCGGTCCTCCACGACGTCTTACCGTCGCTTCAACCTGGCCATGGGTAGATCACTTCGCTTCGGGTCTAGATCACGCCACTCACACGCCCTATTCAGACTCGCTTTCGCTACGGCTGCCCCACACGGGTTAACCTCGCGACGTAACACTAACTCGCAGGCTCATTCTTCAAAAGGCACGCCGTCACAGCTACAAGGCTGCTCCGACGGATTGTAAGCACACGGTTTCAGGTACTGTTTCACTCCCCTCCCGGGGTACTTTTCACCTTTCCCTCACGGTACTGGTCCGCTATCGGTCATTAGGGAGTATTTAGGCTTATCAGGTGGTCCTGACAGATTCGCACGGGATTTCTCGGGCCCCGTACTACTTGGGATACTCTCACAGGCGGCACAAACGCATTACGGTTACGGGACTAACACCCTCTCTGGCCGGCCTTTCAAAACCGTTCACCTATGCGCGCACATCACACCCCACCAGCCCGGCAGAACTGGTATGGAAAGTCCCACAACCCCGACCATGCAACGCCCGCCGGCTATCACACATGGAACGGTTTAGCCTGATCCGCGTTCGCTCGCCACTACTAACGGAATCACTATTGTTTTCTCTTCCTGCGGGTACTGAGATGTTTCACTTCCCCGCGTTCCCCCCACGCACCCTATGTGTTCAGGTACGGGTCACCAAGTCACTCGCGCGCTTAGCGGGGTTTCCCCATTCGGACACCCTGGGATCACAGTCCGGTTATCGACTCCCCCAGGCTTATCGCAGATTCCTACGTCCTTCATCGGCTCCTAATGCCAAGGCATCCACCGTGTGCTCTTAAAAACTTGACCACAAAGATCAAAAACAAAAAACACTCGAGAGAACCACAAAAACTGTCCCGCGCACCCACAGGGCACACGAACCAGATCCAGGTTCATAATCTTGGAAATTGCTTCTTATACAAGATGCTCGCGTCCACTATGTAGTTCTCAAACAACAACCCCACACCACACACCCCACACACCAACCCCCCAAAAGGGAGCCAAACATGAGTGAAGCGTCGCGGCAGGGAAACCAGAAACAAAAGCCCCACACAACAACCCCCACCAGGAGAGCCGCCACATGGTCCTGTTGCCTCAGGACCCAACAGTGTGCCATAACCAACCACCAGGAAACCCGCCCCACCGTTCCAGAACCACACAAATGGTTCGTACTAGAGAAGAACAAGACACCCAGTGCCCGGCAAATTCGTTGATATTCCACCCATGAGCACCCGCCGCAGAACAGACGCCTGCGCAACGGGCTTGCTTCCTGACAACACCACACCACCGCATACACGATGAATGGTTGCTGTAGGTGCTCCTTAGAAAGGAGGTGATCCAGCCGCACCTTCCGGTACGGCTACCTTGTTACGACTTAGTCCCAATCGCCAGTCCCACCTTCGACAGCTCCCTCCCACAAGGGGTTAGGCCACCGGCTTCGGGTGTTACCAACTTTCGTGACTTGACGGGCGGTGTGTACAAGGCCCGGGAACGTATTCACCGCAGCGTTGCTGATCTGCGATTACTAGCGACTCCGACTTCATGGGGTCGAGTTGCAGACCCCAATCCGAACTGAGACCGGCTTTTTGGGATTAGCTCCACCTCACAGTATCGCAACCCTTTGTACCGGCCATTGTAGCATGCGTGAAGCCCAAGACATAAGGGGCATGATGATTTGACGTCGTCCCCACCTTCCTCCGAGTTGACCCCGGCAGTCTCCTATGAGTCCCCGGCCGAACCGCTGGCAACATAGAACGAGGGTTGCGCTCGTTGCGGGACTTAACCCAACATCTCACGACACGAGCTGACGACAACCATGCACCACCTGTAAACCGGCCCCAAAGGGGAAACCACATTTCTGCGGCGGTCCGGTCCATGTCAAGCCTTGGTAAGGTTCTTCGCGTTGCATCGAATTAATCCGCATGCTCCGCCGCTTGTGCGGGCCCCCGTCAATTCCTTTGAGTTTTAGCCTTGCGGCCGTACTCCCCAGGCGGGGCACTTAATGCGTTAGCTACGGCGCGGAAAACGTGGAATGTCCCCCACACCTAGTGCCCAACGTTTACGGCATGGACTACCAGGGTATCTAATCCTGTTCGCTCCCCATGCTTTCGCTCCTCAGCGTCAGTTAATGCCCAGAGACCTGCCTTCGCCATCGGTGTTCCTCCTGATATCTGCGCATTTCACCGCTACACCAGGAATTCCAGTCTCCCCTACATCACTCTAGTCTGCCCGTACCCACCGCAGATCCGGAGTTGAGCCCCGGACTTTCACGGCAGACGCGACAAACCGCCTACGAGCTCTTTACGCCCAATAATTCCGGATAACGCTTGCGCCCTACGTATTACCGCGGCTGCTGGCACGTAGTTAGCCGGCGCTTCTTCTGCAGGTACCGTCACTTTCGCTTCTTCCCTACTGAAAGAGGTTTACAACCCGAAGGCCGTCATCCCTCACGCGGCGTCGCTGCATCAGGCTTGCGCCCATTGTGCAATATTCCCCACTGCTGCCTCCCGTAGGAGTCTGGGCCGTGTCTCAGTCCCAGTGTGGCCGGTCACCCTCTCAGGCCGGCTACCCGTCGTCGCCTTGGTAGGCCATTACCCCACCAACAAGCTGATAGGCCGCGAGTCCATCCAAAACCACAAAAGCTTTCCACCAACCACCATGCGATGGAAGGTCATATCCGGTATTAGACCCAGTTTCCCAGGCTTATCCCAGAGTCAAGGGCAGGTTACTCACGTGTTACTCACCCGTTCGCCACTAATCCAGGAGCAAGCTCCCTTCATCGTTCGACTTGCATGTGTTAAGCACGCCGCCAGCGTTCATCCTGAGCCAGGATCAAACTCTCCGTTGAAGAAAAACAGACACAACCAAGAACCACGGAAATAACGCGGAACCAGGCTGCACAAAATTTGAAACCAGCTAAAAACACCATGCCAACCACGGGGTGGCGGCACAGCAAATTCAACCAATTCATAAAAAATCGGTATCAACAAACATGGCACACTATTGAGTTCTCAAACAACAGACACATTCGAATATTCCCGAAACCAATTCAATTTCCTGAATTTGTATTCCGTATTTCTTCGCTGCGATGTTTCAAGCTTATTTCATTCATATTCACTTTTGCAAATCCGCTTGTTTCAGCGAATTCGTCCGGTGGAATGAATCCGCCCAGCAAAATAAGAAGCAATTTCCATCATCCACGTCCTGCGTGGCAAAGAATTGCTTCTTATGAGTTGGGGGTTTGTCACCACTCAGCGGCGGCGACTCAGAAAACAATACACGCCCCCCGGCAGCCGCGCAAATCGGCCGCCGGAGGGCGTGCATGTGGTACTGCGGGGCAACGCGCTAGGGAACCAGCACCTCAACAGTGGCCAGGTTCTTCTTCCCCCGCCGAAGGAGGAGGTACTGCCCATGCAGCAATTCGGATTCGGAGATCACTGCATCGGGATCGAGCACCTTTTCGTTGTTCACGTAGGCGCCGCCTTCACCCACAGTGCGCCGGGCTGCCGACTTGCTCTCCGAAAGCCCGGTCGCGACCAGCAGGTCCACAATTCCCAGCTCGTCCACCTGGACGGTGGCGGACGGAAGCTCGGAAGTGGCCGCCTGCAGCGTGGGCTTGTCCAGCGCGGCAAGGTCGCCGTTTCCAAACAGGGCGGCCGAGGCCGCAATCACCTTTTCGGTCGCTTCCACCCCATGCACCAGGGAGGTCACTTCAAAGGCAAGCTTCCGCTGGCCTTCGCGGGCGAACGGACGCTCGGCCACCGACACGGCGATCTCTTCGATCTCGGCACGGGTGAGGAAGGTGAAGACCTTGAGCCGGTCCACAACGTCGGCATCGGCCGTGTTCAGCCAGAACTGGTAGAAGGCGTAGGGACTGCACATGCCGGCGTCGAGCCAAATCGCGTTACCCTCGCTCTTGCCGAACTTGGTGCCATCCGAGTTGGTGATCAGCGGGGTTCCCAGCGCGTGCACGCTCTTGCCCTCCACCTTGCGGATCAGCTCCGTTCCGCTGGTCAGGTTGCCCCACTGGTCCGAGCCGCCTGTCTGCAGGACGCAGCCGTAGTCGCGGTAGAGCTGCAGGTAGTCCATACCTTGCAGGATCTGGTAGCTGAACTCGGTGTAGCTGATGCCTTCGTCGGAGTTAAGGCGGGAGGCGACGGCGTCCTTGCGCAGCATGGTGCCCACGCGGAAGTGCTTGCCGACCTCGCGCAGGAAGTCGATGGCGCTCAGCGGAGCCGTCCAGTCGAGGTTGTTGACGATCCGGGCGGCGTTGTCGCCCTCGAAGCTGAGGAAGCGGCTGACCTGCGCCTGCAGGTAGCCAACCCACTCGGCCACGGTGTCCTTGGTGTTCAGCGTGCGTTCGGCGGTGGGACGCGGGTCACCGATCATGCCGGTGGAACCGCCCACGAGCCCCAGCGGCTTGTGCCCGGCAAGCTGAAGCCGCCGCATCACGAGCAACTGGACCAGGTTGCCCAGGTGGAGGCTCGGAGCGGTGGGATCGAAGCCGCAATAGTACGTGACCGGCCCGTCGGCGAGGAGCTTTTCGAGCTCCGCTTCGTCGGTGGAGACATGGACCAGGCCACGCCACTTCAACTCCTGCCAGACATTGGCAAAAGTCGGGTCGTTGCGCTGCGGTTCGAGGATGTTCAGTTCTGGCACGCCTTCTAAGTTAGCAGGATCGCGCCGGGTCAGCGGGCGATGCCTTCGGGTACCGGTTCGGCAGCGATCAGCCGCAGCCGCTGGGTGGGCCGGGTCATGGCAACATAGAGGTCCCCGACCTTGCCATGCCGGTGGTTGAGCATCATGGACGGCTCCAGCACCACCACACCGTCGAACTCCAGGCCCTTAGCCTCACGGGGGCTGATGACCACGATGTCCTGCTCGTAGCTGCCGGCCCCGGTGCCGATCCGGCGGCCGTAGGCGGCGCGGAGCGCTGCGGTGGCTTCCGGCAGCAGGTCACCGTCGGCAATCACGGCGAGCAGGCCGCCGTCGAGCGCCTCCAACTCCTCCGGCAGGACCTCGACAAGGCGGCTGACCACGGCGCCGGGCGCCACTTCGTCAATGATGGGCGACCAACGGCCCTCCCGGACCGCCTTGGGCGCGGAAACCACCAGGCCGGCCGCGTTGGCCATGCGGACCGCGGCTTCGGCGATCTGCGAGGGCGTGCGGTAGTTGACGGTCAGCTCCTCCAGCTGCCAGCGGTCGCCGAACATCGGGGCGAGGGCGCCCTGCCACGAGTTCGCCCCGGCCACCGAGCTGGTCTGGGCGATGTCGCCCACGATGGTGAAGGATTTCAGGGGGCAACGCCTGACCAGGAGCCGCCACTGCATGGGGGAAAGCTCCTGCGCCTCGTCAACCACGATGTGCCCGAAGGCCCACGTGCGATCGCTCGTTGCCCGTTCGGCAGCCGTCTGCCGGGCGAGCCGTTCCTGGTTCTGCTCCACCAGGTCCTCCGCGCTCATGAGCGCGTCCACACCGGCAGCCTCCATGTTGACGAGGGTCTGCTTCGCGTTCGCCAGGTCCCGGGCACGGTCGTGCTCCTGCTGCGCCAGCCCGCGTCCGGCGGCGGGGTCCAGCTCGCCCAGCAGCTCGGCGGCCTCATCCAGCAGCGGGACGTCGGATTCAGTCCATGGCGCGCCGGCCGGGCGCAGCAGCAGCGCACGCTCGGCGGGGGTGAGGTTGGGGGTGCAGAATTCCAGCACTTCCGGCTTGCTGAAGAGGTCGGAGATCAACTTCTCCGGCGTCATCGGCATCCAGCACAGGTTCAGCGCAATCCGCACGTCGCGCGCTGTCCGGACGTCCTCGGCAAGATAGGAACGGTCGGCGTTGTTGCCGATGTTCCCGGCCTCGACGAGTTCGGTCATCTGCTCCGTCAGTTCGCGGAGCAGGATCTTGACGAACGTCACGCGGGCCTCGTTGTACGGCTTGCCGGTGGAACGCGCGCGTTCCCGGGCACGCCGGACCTGCTTGGGCGTGAGGGTCAGCTTACGGCCGTCCACCTCGAGGATCCGGTTCCGGGCCGGAACACGCATCCGGTTGGAGACCGCGTTGGCCACAATGGCGGCCATCTCCAGCTTGCCCTTCAACGCGGCAACGTCCGCATCGGTTTCCGGGACGGCCTGGATGCCGGGCATGAGCCGGCCAAGGCTCGCCATGACCACGCCGGTCTCGCCCAGGGACGGCAGCACCCGTTCGATGTATTTCATGAACGACGACGACGGGCCCACCAGCAGCACGCCTGCACTCTTGAGGCGGTCACGGTGGGTGTAGAGCAGGTAGGCGGCGCGGTGCAGCGCCACAGCGGTCTTGCCGGTGCCGGGTCCGCCCTGCACCACGACGGCGCCGGAGATGGAGGACCGGATGATCCGGTCCTGCTCCGACTGGATGGTGCTGACGATGTCCGACATGCGGCCGGTCCGCTTGGAGTTCAGCGCCGCCAGCAGGGCCCCTTCGCCCTGCAGCGATTCGTCATCGGTGAGCATGGCGGCGTCCAGGACATCGTCCTCGATGGCCTTGACGTCCCGTCCCTGCAGGATCAGGTGCCGGCGGCGGCGCACGCCCTGCCGGTCAAAGGCGGTGGCCTGGTAGAAGTGCCCGGCTTCGGGCGCCCGCCAGTCAACCATCAGCCGCTGCAGGTCTTCGGTGGTCAGGCCGATCCGGCCGATGTACTGCGCTTCGCCGGAGTCCAGGTCCAGGCGGCCGAACACCAGTCGGTCGTCCACGGCGTCCAGCTGCGCCAGGCGGTCCTCATACAGCGCGGCGAACGCGTCACGTTCCGAAACGTTCTGCATGGTGCCCACGGCTCCGGCCCGGCGGACCTGCGCCAGCTGGCGACGCTTTTCCTCGCGGAGCTCTTCCAGCCGGGCATACAGGCCGGCTACATACTCCCGTTCGTGAGCCAATTCGGCGTCGTGCATCAACGTTCCCCTATCGCGAAAGACAGACCGTCCATTCTACAACCATTTCGATTAACGCTGGTCAAATGTGGCGGTGCCCGGCGGCGCGTCCGCTGCCTGGCGGCGGGCCCGCGGCTTCGCGGCCTTGTACTTCGACACAGTGGGGTCGCCCGCGAGCCAGAACCGCCAGGCGTACTGCTCCGATCCCCCGGCCCCCGCCACGCCCACCCGGGGGCCGGAACTGACGGGACCGCCGGGGACGGACGGAAGCTCCAGCCTGAAGGGTGGGGCCAGCGCGTCGCGTCCGCTGTCCGCCGTCGTAAGTCCCAGCGCCTTGGCCAGGCGGGCCGGGCCGCTGGCGAGGTCGGCGGGATTTTTCGACGTGGGCCGCCGCCGCTGCGCCAGCTCCAGCCCGTCCACGATCTCGCCTGCGCGCAGCAGGAGCGCGGACGCCACGCCCGCCGGGCCGCACACGATGTTGGTGCAGTGGTGCATTCCGTAGGTGAAGTAGACGTAGAGGTGCCCGGCGGGGCCGAACATGGGAGCGTTGCGCGGTGTGGGGCCACGGTAGGTGTGCGAGCCCGGGTCGGGGTGCAGGGAATCCTCGGGCCCAAGGTAGGCCTCTATCTCCGTGAGCCGTACGGAGACGGCACCGTCCCGGGATTCATGGGTCAGCACGGCGCCCAACAGCAGTGGGGCAAGCTGGCGGGCGTCTCCCGAGAGGAAGTCCCGCAGTTCCATTCCGGCAGGCAAGGCGCTGTGGTTCATTGATTGACCTTACCCGGCTGGCACGGCATTCATCCGCGCCATGAAGCGGCCGGGCACTGGCTGCCGCCGCGCCACGGCCATGTCCGATTTCCGCTAGAAGCAGCTCCCGTGGGCTGGCAGGATTGGGGCATGGACTTCTGGCAGCGCTACCGGGCCATCGACGCCCGCGATCCCCGCTTCGACGGCCAGTTCTACACCGCGGTACGTACCACCGGGATCTACTGCCGGCCATCGTGCCCCGCACGGACCCCCAAGGCATCCAACGTCACGTTCTACGAGACATCCGCCGCCGCCCACGACGCCGGCTACCGCGCCTGCAAGCGGTGCCTGCCCGAGGCCGTGCCGGGCACGCCGGCCTGGAACGTGCGGCAGGACATCGCCGGGCGCGCCATGCGGCTGATCAATGATGGCGTCATCAACCGGGACGGTGTGGAAGGCCTCGCTGCCCGGCTTGGCTACTCTCCCCGCCAGCTGAACCGGATCCTGACCCAGGAACTCGGTGCCGGCCCCCTGTCGCTGGCCCGCGCGGGCAGGGCCCAAACCGCGCGAACGCTGCTGGTGTCCACCCCGATGAAGCTGGCGGATATCGCCTTTGCCGCCGGTTTCAACAGCGTGCGGCAGTTCAACGACACCATCGCCGAGGTGTTCGGCATGACGCCTACCGCACTCCGCGGCACAGCCCCGGTTCACGGCGCGGGAACTCACCGTAAGGACGGGGGCTCCAGTACATCGCTCGTGCTCAGCCTGCCGTACCGGGAACCCTTCGACCCCGGAATCTTCTCCTTTCTGGCTGTCCGTGCGATCCCCGGGATCGAGGAAGGTACGCCCACCTCTTACGCGCGCACCCTGCGGCTCCCCCACGGCGACGCCCGGTTCCGGGTGGAGTACGACGACGGCGCCCGGGGGCGGCCCCTGACCCTCACTGTCGGCGCGGTGGATCTCCGTGACCTTCCCGCGCTGCTCAGCCGCGTCCGCAGGCTCTTCGACCTGGACGCCGATCCGGAAGCCATTGACGCCGTGCTGGCAGCCGACAGCCGCCTGGCCCCCTCGGTCGCCCAGGCCCCGGGCATGAGGATGCCCGGAGCCCTGGATCCGCAGGAACTGCTGGTCCGTGCCATGGTGGGGCAGCAGATCACGGTGGCGGCGGCACGGACGGCCCTGACCCAGCTGGCCGAGGCCGGCAGTCCCAGCAGCACCCCCGGAGACGGGCTGGACCGGCTGTTTCCTGCCCCGGCCGAAATCGCTGCCGCGGGACACCTGCTGCGCGGTCCCCGGCGGAGGACGGAGTCGCTGCTGCAGGCTGCGGCCGCCATGGCGTCAGGCCGGCTCGACTTCGGGTACGGCAATGACCTGCCTGGCCTCACGGCCGCGCTGCTGCCCCTGCCGGGGGTGGGTCCCTGGACCGTAGGGTACGTGGCCATGCGTGTCCTGGGCGCCCCTGACATCTTCCTCGCCAACGACGCCGCGGTCCGGAACGGCGTCCGTGCCCTCGATAATAGGGAGCACGCCTTCAGCCCGGACTTCCGTGAAGCCAGCCCGTGGCGTTCCTACGCCACAATGCATCTCTGGCGGGCAGCGGCACGCCCCCCAGCGGCACGGCCCGGCAAGACCTCCGTAACCACCATTCCCGCGAAAGGGATGCCATGAAAGCGCAACTGTTGGAAATGTCCACCCCTGACGGGCCGTTCACCATCCTCGCCCGGGGCGGCGTGGTCCTGGCCTCGGGCTGGACGGCAAGCCTGGCGGACCTGACCGGGCAGGTCCATCCCGGCCTGCGCCCGGACGCTGTCGAAGAGGTGCGGGACTTGGCCAGCATCTCGTCCGCCGTCGAAGCCTTCTACTCGGGAGATCCGGTCCCGGCCATGGCCGTGCCCGTCCGCCAGCAGTCCGGGCCGTTCCGCGCCCACGCATGGGAGGTCCTGCGGGAGGTTAAGCCCGGGTTTCCGGTCACGTACAGCGAATACGCGGCCCTGGCAGGGAACCCCCGGGCCGTCCGGGCCGCTGCCAGTGCCTGCGCCTTCAACGCGGCCGCCCTCTTCGTCCCCTGCCATCGCGTGATCCGCACCGACGGCTCCCTGGGCGGCTTCCGGTGGGGCCTGCGGGTCAAGGAAAGCCTGCTGGCCCGCGAAGCTGCCTAACCCTATTTGGCAGCAGGCATGGCGGAAGGCCAGGGCAGCAGTTCGGGAAGGTCGGTGCTGTCGCCGGCCGCGGAGGCGCGCAGGCTGTCCAATGATGGTTCGCGTCCGGCGAGCCACGCGGCAATGTCCGTCACCATGCCGCTGACGACGACGGTGCTGCCGCCGGCACCGAGGGTCAGCGGCGGAAGTGCAACGGGCTGCAGCACGAACCGGGCGGATGCCGGAACACGGGCGGCCAGGAAATCGAAGAGGTGCGAGCAGAACTGGCCCCTCCACGTTTCCGGTCCCCTGCCCGTGGCCAGGTCGGAGGTGTGGATGACGAGTTCCCGCCAGAGCGCCAGCCCGGCGTCGAAAATCACGCCATTGCGGAATGCGATGGGCGTCTGCCATTCGTCCGCTTCCAGCGCATCAAAGGCTGCCAGCGCCCGCTGCAGCGCGGCATCCAGGTCCTCCCGGTGCTGCGCGAGGCGGTGCCCGGCGGCGAGCTCGATGGCGCGGTTGCGTCCTTCCATGCCGCCGTCGTACAGCTCCACTGTCTGGCCGTTCCGGCCGTACTCCACCTGGCGCGCCAACGCATTGCAGATGCCGGCGAGGTGGGCCAGCACGTGCCCGCGGCTCCAGCCCGGCAGGCTGGACGGCGCGGCAGCGCCCTCGGCGGGGATGCGGTCCAGCTCGGCGGCCAGGGCATCGGCAGCATTGTGCAGTTCAGCCAGCAGGGCGGCAGGAGTTGGAGAGGTCATGCGGCCAGCCTAGTCGAGTGGTCAGTCCAGTGGGCTTCCGTCCGGCCCGACACGGTGGCGGACGTGGTCGCCGTCGTTGCTGGCCTGCCAGAACTCGATTTCGGCGGGCCGCAGGGCGTAGAGCTGCCAGTTCGGATTGTCACTGCCGTCGGCGCGGGGCCGCTCGTGCCAGTCGACGGCGGAGGCCTCTGTGGAGAGTTCAACCACCGTGCCCACCACCCGCACCTGGCGGCCCAGGCGGGCCCAGTAGAAGTTCATCGCTGCCCTCGGCAACTCGGCCAGTTCCCGGCCCTTGCGGGACGTACGGGACGTGGCGAAGTGCCAGCCGTCGTCGTCAATGTTCTTCAGGATCAGCATCCGGGAGGACGGTTGCGGACCGTCACCGGAAGCACCGCCCACCGTGGCAAGGCTGAAGGCGTGCGGCTGCTGCTCCCCCGCGTCCAGCGCCTCATCAAGCCACTGCTTGAAGAGCAGGGCGGGCTCCTGCGGCGCTTTCTCCGGGTCGAAAGCGGGCAGGCCGGAGGGGAAGTCGGGAAGGGTGCGAAGGAACTTGCGGAAGGTTTCGCTCATGGAGCCAGCCTAACCACAGACGCAAAGGGCCCCGCGGATATCCGCGGAGCCCCTGAACCCTGCTGGTTACTTTGCGTACTCCCTGACGCCGGCAAGCTCGCCTTCCAGCACAGCCAGCTGGCGTTCGACGGCGGCCGGTGCCGTGCCGCCCTGGGAGTTGCGGCTGTTCAGGGATCCCTCGGTGGACAGGACCGTGCGGACCTCGGGGGTGAGGTGCTCCGAGATCGCCGCATATTCCTCGTCCGTGAGGTCCCACAGCTCCACGCCGCGGGACTCGGCCTGCTTGACGGCGGCGCCGGACAGCTCGTGCGCCTCGCGGAACGGCACGCCCTGGCGGACCAGCCACTCGGCGATGTCCGTGGCCAGCGCGAAGCCCTGCGGGGCCAGCGACTCCATCCGTTCGGTGTTGAACGTCAGGGTGGCGATCATGCCGGACACGGCCGGGAGCAGCAGCTCCAGGGTGTCGGCGGCGTCGAACACCGGTTCCTTGTCCTCCTGCAGGTCGCGGTTGTACGCCAGCGGCAGGCCCTTGAGCGTGGCCAGCAGCCCGGTCAGGTTGCCGATCAGCCTTCCGGCCTTCCCGCGGGCGAGCTCCGCCACGTCCGGGTTCTTCTTCTGCGGCATGATCGAGGACCCTGTGGAGTACGAGTCGTGCAGCGTGACGAAGGAGAACTCCTTGGTGGCCCAGAAGATGACTTCCTCGGAGATCCGGGACAGGTCCACGCCGATCATGGAACAGACCCAGGCGAACTCGGCGAAGACGTCGCGGGACGCGGTGCCGTCGATCGAGTTGTGCACGGCGGAGTAGAACCCAAGGTCTGCAGCCACCGCTTCCGGGTCGAGGCCGAGCGAGGACCCGGCCAGCGCGCCGGAGCCGTAGGGTGAAACCCCTGCCCGCTTGTCCCAGTCCTGAAGGCGCTGCACGTCGCGCAGCAGCGCCCAGGCGTGGGCCAGCAGGTGGTGGCTGAGCAGGACCGGCTGGGCATGCTGCAGGTGGGTACGGCCCGGCATGGCCACGCCGTGGTGGGCCTTGGCCTGCTCCACCAGCGCGTCAACGGTGTCCAGGACCCCGCGGGCGATGATCCGGGCGTGGTCGCGCAGGAACATGCGGCCCAGCGTGGCCACCTGGTCGTTGCGGGACCGGCCGGCGCGGAGCTTTCCGCCCAGCTGGGCGCCGGCCCGCTCGATCAGCCCGCGCTCCAGCGAACCATGCACGTCCTCATCCGACTCGGCCGGCACGTAGGCACCCGACGCTACGTCCTCATCCAGCCGGGTGAGGGCGGCAAGCATGCCGTCCAGCTCCGCGTCGTCCAGCAGCCCGGCCTTGTGCAGCACGCGGGCGTGCGCCTTGGAACCGGCGATGTCGTAGCGCGCCAGCCGCCAGTCAAAGTGCGTGGACTTGCTCAGGGCCGCGAGGGCGTCGGCGGGGCCGCCGGCGAACCGGCCGCCCCAGAGGGCACCTGCGTTCGTAGCCTCGGTTTTTTGCTCAGCCACGCGGGCTACTTCCCTGCGACCCGGATGTCGCGGCCGGAGGCAACCTTGGCGGACATGCCCCACAGCTCAATGAAGCCGCGTGCCATGGACTGGTCGAAGGTGTCGCCGGTGTCGTAGGTGGCCAGCGAGAAGTCGTACAGCGAGGTGTCGGAGCGGCGGCCGTTGACGATGGCCTGGCCACCGTGCAGGGTCATGCGGATGTCACCGGAGACGTACTTCTGAGTGTCCTCGATGAAGGCGTCCAGCGAACGCTTGAGCGGGGAGAACCACTGTCCGTCGTACACCAGCTCGGCCCAGCGCTGGCCGACGGTGGCCTTGAAGCGGGCCTGCTCGCGCTCGATGGTGACGTCCTCGAGGTGCTTGTGGGCGGTGATCAGCGCCATGGCACCCGGGGCTTCGTAGATCTCGCGGGACTTGATGCCCACCAGGCGGTCCTCGACCACGTCGATGCGGCCCACGCCCTGGGCGCCGGCGCGGCGGTTGAGTTCCTTGATGGCCTGCAGCGGGGTGACCTTGACGCCGTCGATCGCCACGGGAACGCCTGCTTCGAAGGAGATGATGACTTCGTCCGGTGCCGGCGGGAACTCCGGCGTGGCGGTGTAGTCGTAGATGTCCTTGGTGGGGGCGTTCCAGATGTCCTCGAGGTAGCCGGTTTCCACGGCGCGGCCCCAGACGTTCTGGTCGATCGAGTACGGGTTCTTCTTGGTGGTCTCGATGGGCAGGCCCTTTTCCTCGGCGAAGGCGATGGCCTTGTCACGGGTGAGGGCGAGGTCGCGGACGGGTGCGATGCACTTCAGGTCCGGGCCGAGGGTCTGGATGCCCACTTCGAAGCGGACCTGGTCGTTGCCCTTGCCGGTGCAGCCGTGGGCCACGGTGGTCGCGCCGAATTCGCGGGCAGCCTTGACCAGGTGCTTGACGATGACGGGGCGGGAGATGGCGGACACCAGCGGGTAGTGCCCCTGGTACAGGGCGTTGGCCTTCAGCGTGGGCACGCAGTACTCGTTGGCGAACTCGTCCGATGCGTCGGCCACGTAGGCCTCGACGGCGCCGCAGCCCAGCGCGCGCTGGCGGATGGTCTCCAGCGATTCCCCGCCCTGTCCGACGTCGACCGCCACGGCGATGACCTCGGCGCCGGTGGCTTCACCGATCCAGCCGATGGCTACGGACGTGTCCAGGCCGCCTGAGTAGGCCAGCACGATGCGTTCAGTCACTTTGCATGCTCCTTGTTGGGGATTGTTGTGTTTGTCTTCAAGCTTATTGCCCGGCCTCTTCAGCCAGTTGCAGGAAGCGGGCGGCCAGGTCGGGTCCGCCCAGCGGATCGCGGGACACCAGCAGCACGGTGTCGTCGCCGGCGATGGTGCCCAGGATGGACGGCATCACCGAATGGTCGATCGCCAGGGCCAGGAAGTTCGCGGCGCCGGGCGGGGTGCGCAGCACCACGAGGTTGGCCGAGGCCTCCGCGGTCACCAGCAGTTCGCTGCACAGCCGTGCGAGCCGGGCATCCAGGATTTCCTGGGTGACACCGCTTTTGGCGGCACGTTCGCCGCCTTCGCCGGGCACCGCGTAGACCAGGACGCCCTCCTTGCCGCGCACGCGCACGGCGCCCAGTTCCACCAGGTCGCGGGACAGTGTGGCCTGGGTGACCTGTACACCGTCGTCCGCGAGCAGCGCCGCCAGCTCCGCCTGCGACCGGACGGACTGCCCGGTGAGGATCGCGGTGATGCGCGCCTGCCGGGCTGTCTTGGTGGCCGGGCTGGAGCCCGCCACCGACGGGTTGGTGGACACTAGAACGTGCTCTCCCCGGTGCCTTCAACCGGTGCGAGTCCCTCGACGAAGGCCAGGCCGGACTGGTGCATCAGCCATGCCATCAGCGCCTTCTGCGCGTGCAGCCGGTTTTCCGCTTCGTCCCACACGATGGACTGGGGGCCGTCGATGACATCGGCGGAAATTTCGTAGCCGCGGTAGGCGGGCAGGCAGTGGAGCACGACGGCGTCATCCGCAGCGAGTGCCATGGCATCCGAGTCGACGGAGTAGTCCCGGAACAGCTGCATCCGGGCTTCCTTTTCGGTTTCCTGGCCCATGGACACCCAGGTGTCGGTGGCGACGACGTCCGCACCCTGCAGCGCTTCCTTGGCGTCGGTGGTGATGAGCACGGAGCCGCCGGTTTCGGCCGCGCGCTCCCCGGCTGCCGCCACGATGTCCGCGGCCGGGAGGTAGCCTTCCGGTCCGGCAATACGGACGTGCATTCCGGCCGTGACGCCTGCCAGCAGGTACGAGTTGGCCATATTGTTGGCGGCATCACCGAGGTAGCTCATGGTCAGGCCCTTGAGCCCGCCCTTGTGCTCCTTCACGGTGAGCAGGTCGGCGAGGAGCTGGCACGGGTGGTAGTCGTCGCACAGGGCGTTGATGACCGGCACCTTCGAGTTCTCCGCCATGGCCACCAGGCCGGCGTGCGCACCGGTGCGCCACACGATGGTGGACACCATGCGCTCGAGGACCCTGGCGGTGTCCTCCACTGATTCCTTGTGGCCGATCTGTGCCTCGCCCGGGTTGATGACCAGGGCGTTGCCTCCCATGTCGGCGATTCCGGTGGCAAAGGAAACCCGGGTGCGGGTGGAGGTCTTGTCGAAGATCACGGCGACGGTCTTGCGGCCGCTGCCTTCGGCGGCGAACGGCTGGACACTGTAGGGGGCGGCCTTCATGCGGGCAGCGAGCTCCAGGACCTCGGCCTGCTCGGCGGGCGTAAGGTCGGTGTCCTTGAGGAAGTGCCGGGTGTTTGCGGAAGTCACTGGGCGTCCTTTGCTGCTTGGAGGATTGCCGGGAAGGCGGCAAGGAAGGTGTCGGCCTGTGCCGTGGTGAGGATCAGGGGCGGGGCAAGGCGGATGGTGCGCGGGCCCGGGCTGTTGACGATGAACCCGGCGTCCAGGGCGGCCTGCACCACTGCCGGGGCGACCTCCGCGTCCAGGTCGAAGCCGATCAGGAGGCCTTCCCCGCGGACTTCGGTGACTCCCGGGATCGCGGCCAGCGCCGAGCGCAGGTGCTCCCCCACGGCCTTGACGTTCGCCAGCACATTCTGGCTTTCCAGGGCGTGCAGCGTGGCGAGGGCGGCCGCCGTCGCCACCGGGTTGCCGCCAAAGGTGGTGCCGTGCTGGCCCGCGGACAACAACGACGACGCCTGCTCACCGAACGTGATCAGGGCACCGATGGGGAACCCACCACCGAGGCCCTTGGCCAGCGTAATGGCGTCGGGGACGATGCCTGCGTCCTCGCTCGCGAGCCACTTGCCGGTGCGGCCGATGCCGGTCTGGACCTCGTCCAGGATCAGCAGGGCGCCGGCCTTGCTGGTGGCCTCCCGCGCGGCCTTGAGGTAGCCCGGGGGCAGCGGCCTGACGCCGGCTTCGCCCTGGATGGGCTCCAGGAAGACGGCAGCCACCGTTTCATCCACGGCAGCCTCCAGCGCGGCGATGTCCCCGAACGGGATGTGCACCACTCCGCCGGGCAGCGGTTCGAAGGGGGTGCGGTAGGCTTCCTTGGCCGTGAGGGCCAGCGCCCCCATGGTGCGGCCGTGGAACGCGCCTTCAAGGGCAATGATTTTGGTCCGTTTGGCGGCGCTGCCACCCGTGTTGCGGCGGGCCAGCTTGAACGCGGCCTCGTTCGCCTCGGTGCCGGAGTTGCTGAAGAAGACCTTGGAGCCAGCGGGCGCCTTGGCAAGCTCAAGCAGCTTCTCGGCAAGGGCCACCTGCGTCGGGCTGGTGAAGAAGTTGGAGACATGGCCCAGGGTGGCCAGCTGGCTCGAGATGACCGACGTCACGAAGGGGTGGGCGTGGCCCAGGGCGTTGACGGCGATGCCGCCCAGCAGGTCCAGGTATTCCTTGCCGTCGGCGTCCCACACGAGGCACCCGGCGCCGCGCACCAGGACACGCTGCGGGGTGCCGAACACGCCCATCAGCGAAGAGGAGTAGCGGGAGAGCCACTCGGAGCCGGCGTGCCCTGTGGTTTCCACCAGCTCGGTCACCGGGGTATCGGCCGGCTCAACCACCGGGGTGTTCTTGTTCATCCGTTGATCTCCTCGTCCGGGACAACCTGGGTGCCGATGCCCGCCGTCGTGAATGTTTCAAGAAGCATCGAGTGGGGCAGGCGCCCGTCCACGATGTGCGCGCGTTCCACTCCCTCGTCGATGGCCTTCAGGCAGGCGGCCATCTTGGGGATCATGCCCGATTCGAGCCGGGGCAGCATATCCCGCAGCTCGGAGGCCGTAAGGGAGGAAATCAGGGACGACTTGTCCGGCCAGTTGGCGTAGAGGCCTTCGACGTCGGTCAGGATCACCAGTTTGGAGGCGCCCAGCGCGGAGGCGACGGCGGCCGCAGCGGTGTCGGCGTTGACGTTCAGGACCTGCCCGGTGGCCTGGAACTGTGCCGCATCGGCGGCATTGGCAGGATCAACGATCTCGGGCGCAACGGTGGAGATGACCGGTATGCGGCCGGCCTCGAGGATGTCCATGATGCCGGTGGGGTCGACGCCGACCACCTCGCCTACCAGCCCCAGGTCCACCTCTTCGCCGTCCACCACGGTCCCGGTCCGCACGGCGCGGAGCAGGCCGCCGTCTTCACCTGACATACCCACCGCGTAGGGGCCGTGGGAATTGATCAGGCCCACCAGTTCCCGGCCCACCTGCCCGGTAAGGACCATCCGGACCACGTCCATGGCTTCCGGCGTGGTGACGCGCAGGCCGCCCTTGAACTCGGATTCGATGCCGAGCCGGCCCAGCATCGAGTTGATCTGCGGGCCGCCGCCGTGGACCACCACGGGGTGGATGCCCACGTGGTGCAGGAACACGATGTCCTCGGCGAAGGCACGGCGGAGATCGTCGTTGACCATCGCGTTGCCGCCGTACTTGATCACCATGATGCTGCCGGCGAACCGCTGGATCCAGGGCAGGGCCTCGATCAGGGTTGCCGCCTTGTCCTGGGCGTCGGACATGCTGGTGGTTTCACGCGTCTGGGTGTTCATGCTGTCACTTTCCGCAGCGGGCGCGTGGCCCGCCGCCCGGCCTAGCTGGAGTAGGCGCTGTTTTCGTGGACGTAGTCGTGGGTGAGGTCGTTCGTCCAGATCGTGGCTTCGGCGTTGCCGGCCTGCAGGTCGATCTCCACGTGGACCTCGCGCGGCTCCAGGTCCACCAGGCCGCGGTCGTCGCCGATGCTGCCGTTGCGGCAGATCTGGACCCCGTTCATGGCAACGTTGAGCTTGTCCGGCTCGAAGGCGGCGTCGGTAGTGCCCACGGCCGACAGGACGCGGCCCCAGTTGGGGTCCTTGCCGAAGATGGCGGCCTTGAACAGATTGGACCGGGCTACGGCGCGGCTGACTGTTTCGGCATCCGCTTCGCTGGCCGCGTTGAACGTGCGGATGGCGATGTCATGGCTGGCGCCCTCGGCGTCCGCGATCAGTTTCCGTGCCAGCTCGGCACAGACCTGGGTCAGCCCGGTACCGAAGGCCTCGGCGGAGGGCACGGCGCCGGAGGCGCCGGAGGCCAGCAGGACCACGGTGTCGTTGGTGGACATGCAGCCGTCGGAATCGGCGCGGTCGAAGGTGACGCGCGTGGCGTCGCGCAGGACGACGTCGAGCATTTCGGACTCGACTGCGGCGTCGGTGGTGAGGACCACCAGCATCGTGGCCAGGCCGGGGGCCAGCATGCCGGCGCCTTTGGCGATGCCGCCGATGCTGAACTCGTTGCCGTCGGCGTCAGAGCCGATAAAGAGCGCAGACTTGGGCACGCTGTCCGTGGTCATGATGGCGGTGCCGGCATCCGGTCCGCCGTCGGTGCTCAGCGCCGCCGCCGCCGCCTCGACGCCGGGGAGGATCTTGTCCATCGGCAGTTGCTCGCCGATCAGGCCCGTGGAGCAGACAAAGACGTCGGTGGCAGAAATGCCCAGGACCTCGGCCACTTTTTCCGCTGTGCTGTGGGTGTTCTGGAAGCCGGTGGGTCCGGTGCAGGCGTTGGCTCCGCCGGAATTGAGGATGACGGCGTCCACGCGGCCGTCGGAGACCACCTGGCGGGACCAGTGCACGGGGGCTGCTGCCACGCGGTTGCTGGTGAAGACGGCGGCGGCGGCCTTGGCAGGCCCGTCGTTGACGACCAGGGCGAGATCCGGGTTGCCCGAGGCCTTGAGTCCGGCGGTGATGCCGGCTGCCCGGAATCCCTGGGGTGTGGTGATGGTCACGGGGCAACTCCCTGCAGGTTGAGGCCGGCGGTTTCGGGCAGGCCGAGTGCGATGTTCATGGACTGCACGGCGCCGCCGGCAGTGCCCTTGGTGAGGTTGTCGATGACGCAGGTGACGATCAACCGTCCCGTGTGGGCGTCGTGCGCCAACTGCATGGCCGCATGGTTCGAGCCCACAACCGACTTGGTCGTCGGCCACTGTCCCTCCGGCAGCAGGTGCACGAACGGCTCGTCCTCGTAGGCCTCGGCCCAGGCCAACCGCAGCTGCGCGGTGGTGGTGCCGGCCTTGACCTTCGCAGTGGCGGTGGTGAGGATGCCCCGGCTCATCGGAGCAAGCGTGGGCGTGAAGGAAACGGTGACCTTCTCCCCCGCCGCGTTGGAAAGACCCTGCTCAATCTCCGGCGTGTGCCGGTGGCCCCCACCCACGCCATAGGGGCTCATGGAGCCCATGACCTCGGAGCCGATCAGGTTAACCTTGGCGGCCTTGCCCGCACCCGAGGTGCCGGACGCGGAAACAACGACGACGTCGTCGGGTTCCAGCAGGTGGGCAGCGAACCCCGGGGCCAGGGCGAGGAGGGCGGACGTCGGGTAGCAGCCGGGAACGGCGATGCGCTTGGCGCCCTTGAGGGCCTCACGCTGGCCCGGCAACTCCGGAAGCCCATAGGGCCATGTGCCGGCGTGGGCGGAGCCGTAGAACTTTTCCCAGGCAGCGGGGTCCTCAAGGCGGTGGTCGGCGCCGGCGTCGATCACTACTGTCCCTTCCGGCAGCTGGGCGGCGATGTCGGCGGAGGCACCGTGCGGCAGGGCGAGGAAGACGACATCGTGGCCCGACAGGTTCGCCACGGTTGTGTCTTCAAGGATGCGGCTGGCGAGTCCATGCAGGTGCGGCTGCAGCTCACCGAGGCGGGAACCTGCGTTGCTGTGGGCCGTGATGGCGCCGATGGTCACACCCGGATGGCCGGCCAGGAGGCGGAGGACCTCTCCCCCGGCGTAGCCGCTGGCACCGGAGACCGCAACAGAAATAGTCATGCACCCGACTATACAGCAATAGTTATGCATTAGCACCGATATTTATGCAGGCAAGGTGCTGCCGTCCGGAGCGTGGCCGGAACTTGTCCTGCCGCCGTAGGAAGTCCCTAGGATGGGTTCCGGCAGCCGGGCCGCAAAGGCGCCCGGGGAAGGAGAGCAATGACGCACGCAATCGTCGCACGGCAGGCAGGTGGACCGGAAGTCCTGGAGTACACCGAGGTTGAGCAGCCGGTTCCGGGCCCGGGCCAGCTGCTGTTCAGGGTCGGGGCGGCCGGGGTGAACTTCATCGATACGTACAAGCGCAGCGGCACCTATAAAGTGCCCTATCCATTCATCCCCGGGTCGGAGGCCGCTGGCACGGTGGAGGCCGTGGGTGAGGGCGTGACAGGCTTTTCCGTAGGCGACCGCCTGGCTACGGCGGAGGGTGTCAACTGCTACGCCGACTATGCGCTGGTGGACGAGGAGGCCGCGCTCCCCGTGCCGAAGGGCCTGGACGTCTTCACCGCCGCGGCCCTTCCCCTGCAGGGCATCACTGCGCACTACCTGATCAACTCAACCTTCAAGGTGGAGCCGGGGCACACCGTGCTGCTGCACGCCGGGGCGGGCGGAGTCGGGCTGCTGCTCATCCAGCTCCTCAAGGCCAAGGGTGCCCGGGTGGTCACCACGGTGTCCAACGATGAGAAGGAAGCCCTCGCCCTCGGAGCCGGCGCGGACCACGTGCTGCGCTACGAGGGTTTTCCGCATCACGTGCGCGAACTCACCAGCGGCAAGGGCGTGGACGTGGTGTACGACGGCGTAGGCCGCAACACCTTCGACGGTTCCCTCAGCGCCCTCGGCGTCCGGGGAATGCTGGTCCTTTTCGGAGCCGCCTCAGGCCCGGTACCGCCCTTCGACCCTCAGCGGCTCAATGCCGCGGGTTCGGTGTTCCTCACCCGCCCCACCATGGGCCACTACCTGCGGAACGCGGTTGAGCGGCGCTGGCGCTCGGACGAGGTCTTTGCTGCCGCCGCCAATGGCAGCCTCAACGTCCGGATCGGTGCCCGCTACCCCTTGAGCCAGGCAGCGCAGGCGCACCGCGACCTCGAAGGCCGCAAGACCACCGGCAAGGTCATCCTGGTCCCCTGACGGGCTTAGCCTGAAGCGGCTTGAAAGACCGAAGTCCCCGCAACCATGACGGTTGCGGGGACTCCTTGTTGTGCCGGGGGACGCGTTGCTTAGCGCTGGACGGCGCCGAACCGTTCCGCGGCCAGGGCAACGGCGCTTTCGCGCGCTGCCGAAGCTTCGTCCGCCGTCAGGGTGCGGTCCGCGGCCCGGAAGCGAAGCCCGAAGGCCAGCGACTTCTTGCCCTCCTCGATACCCTTGCCCGCATAGACGTCGAACAGCGCGACGTCCTCGAGCAGTTCGCCGGCGCCTTCGCGCAGCGCGGCGCGCACGTCGTCGGCCGGGACCTCGGCCGGGACCACCAGGGCCACGTCCTGGGTGGCCACGGGGAACGTGGAAATATGGCGGGCCACGATCACGTCCGGCGCAGCCTCGAACAGGGCGTCAGCGTCGATTTCAAGGGCGACGGTGCGGGCCGGCATGTCCGAAGCGGCGAGCAGCTTGGGGTGCAGTTCCCCTGCGTAGCCCACCACTTCCCCGGTGCGCAGCGCCAGCTGCGCCGTCCGGCCGGGGTGGAACGCCTGGTGGCTGCCCTGGCTGGCAACGAGGTCGACGCCGAGGATGTCGCCGGTGAGCCGGGCGACATCGAGCGCGTCAGCCCAGTCCCAGGCACGGGGCGTGTGGCCAGCGGCGGCCGGGGAATCGTGGCCGGTGAGGATGGCGGCGACGTGGAACGGCTGGGCGGGGACGCCGTCGAACAGTGCGTCCAGCACCTCGTCGGCGGGCTTGGCACCCAGCGGCGGGATGGATGGAGTGCCCATGTTTTCGCCGGGCAGGAACACCAGGCCCGATTCGAACAGCGCCAGGTCGCGGAAGCCACGGGAGTGGTTCCGCTTGGCCACCTCGATCAGCCCCGGCAGGATGGAGGTGCGCAGGTAGCCGTGCTCCTCGCTGATCGGGTTGGCGAGCTTGACCGCGCTGCGCTCTGCACCCTGTTCAGCCACGCCAAAGGTGTCGTTGGCTGCTTTGGACACGAACGGGTAGGACAGCACCTCGGTGAGTCCGGCATCGGCCAGGGCCTGGATCAGGCGCCGGCGCTGCTGCTGGATGCGGGTGAGGCCGCGGCCCGGAGGCGCCACCGGCAGCGTGGCCGGAATCTTGTCGTAGCCCACCAGCCGGGCGATTTCCTCGGTGAGGTCTTCCTTGGTTTCCAGGTCGTTGCGCCAGCTCGGCGGCGTAACGGTCCAGCCGCCGTCGTGCTTCACCACAACGGCACCCAGGTCCTCAAGCGAGGTGACAATCTGCTCTTCGGTGAAGTCGATTCCGATGCGGGCGGCGGCGAAGCCGGCGGGCAGTTCTATGGTGATGGTTTCCGGAGCGGTGCCCACATCGGTCCCCGCGTCATCCGCCGTGCCACCGGCCAGCTCCACCAGGAGGTCCACCACGCGCTGCGCGGCAACGCCCGCCACCTGCCAGTCCACGCCGCGCTCGAAGCGCTTGGACGCTTCGGAGGGCAGCTTGTGCCGGCGGCGGGAACGGCCGATGGAGACCTCGTCGAAGTGCGCCGCTTCCACCAGGATGTTCGACGTCGAATCGCCCACCTCGGTTGCGGCGCCGCCCATCACGCCTGCGATGCCGATGGCGCCGGAGTCGTCGGTGATGAGCAGGTCCTCGGCGTCAAGGGTGCGTTCCTTGCCGTCCAGCGTGGTGATCTTTTCCCCTGCCGCGGCGCGGCGCACCACGATGTCGCCGGAGAGCGTGTCCAGGTCGTAGCAGTGCGTGGGCTGGCCCAGTTCGAGCATGACGTAGTTGGAGATGTCCACCGGAAGGGAGATGGAACGGATGCCTGCCAGCCGGAGCCGGGAGACCATCCATGGCGGCGTCGGCTTCGTGGCGTCC
Source organism: Arthrobacter sp. MOO21 (assembly GCF_057369995.2). NCBI lineage: Bacteria > Bacillati > Actinomycetota > Actinomycetes > Micrococcales > Micrococcaceae > Arthrobacter > Arthrobacter sp. MOO21. The sequence goes on from NZ_CM170671.2 coordinate 25,512, forward strand.
ACGCCGCGGACGGTGCGGGCAACGAAGCGGTCGCAGCCGGGCTTGCCGTAGATGGGCGCGTCGTCGTTGAGCTTGACCCCGTAGCCGCCGGAAAGCTCCGCCGGGGCCTGGACCTTGCTGGCCGGGTCCGTGAAGGCGGTACCCGTGGCGTGCGCGTATTCACGGGCCACCCCGCGGATGGAGAAGGCGTAGCCGCGGTCCGGGGTGACGTTGATTTCGGCGGCTTCATCGTAGAGGCCCAGCAGTTCCATGGCGTCGGTGCCCACTTCGGGGTCCAGGCCGATGCGGGACAGCACCAGGATGCCGTCGTGGTCCTCGCCGATGCCCAGTTCGCGGACGGAGGCGATCATACCGGCCGAAAGGTGACCGTAGGTCTTGCGGGCGGAGATGTGGAAGTCGCCGGGAAGGACGGCGCCGGGCAGGGTGACCACTACCTTGTCGCCCTCCACGAAGTTGTGGGCGCCGCAGATGATGCCCTGGACGCCCGAGGGGTCGATGCCCTTGCCGGTGAGCTTCTGCTCCTGGCCTTCGGGGACAACACGCACCTGGCACCAGTTGATGGTTTTGCCGTTGGCCTGCGGTTCCTTGACCAGGCTGAGGACCTGGCCCACCACGATCGGGCCCCGCAGGGTGTCCGTAGGGCGGTGGACCGCTTCCTCTTCGAAACCGACCTTGACCAGCTCGGCCATGACATCTTCGGCCGTTGCTTCGGCCGGTACTGCCGCGAATTCACGCAGCCAGGAAAGTGGGATACGCACTGTTAGATCTCCATCCCGAAGTGCTCGCTGAACCGTACATCGCCTTCGATCATGTCGCGCATGTCCCCCACCTCGTTGCGGAACATGAGGGTGCGCTCGATGCCCATGCCGAAGGCAAAGCCTGAATAGACGTCGGGGTCGATGCCCGCGGCCCGCAGGACGTTGGGATTGACCATGCCGCAGCCGCCCCATTCAATCCAGGCCGGGCCGCCCTTGGCGCCGGGGTGGAAGATGTCCAGTTCGGCGGAAGGCTCCGTGAACGGGAAGTAGTTGGGGCGGAGCCGGATCTGGGCTTCCTCGCCGAACATCTGGCGGGCGAAGTGTTCCAGGGTGCCGCGGAGGTCCGCCATGGACAGATTCCTGTCGATGGCGAGGCCTTCGAACTGGTGGAACACCGGCGTGTGCGTGGCGTCCAGTTCATCGGTGCGGAAGACCTTGCCGGGGCACAGCACATAGATCGGAACTTCGCGCTCCAGCATGGAGCGGACCTGCACCGGGGAGGTATGCGTGCGCATGAGCAGGTGGGCTTCGGGGGGCTCCACGAAGAAGGTGTCCTGCATTTCGCGGGCCGGGTGGTCCGGTTTGAAGTTCAGCGCGTCGAAGTTGAACCACTCGGATTCGACCTCAGGGCCTTCGGCGATCTCCCAGCCCATGCCCACGAAGATGTCCGCCACGCGGTCCTGCAGGGTGGACAACGGGTGCCGGGCGCCCGCCCGGCGGCGTCGGGGTGCCGCGGTGACGTCCACGGTTTCCTCAAGGAGGATCCGCGCGTCGTTTTCCGCCTCCAGGATGGCATTCCGTTCGGCGAGCGCCTTGTTGACCCGGCCGCGGGAGGCGCCCATCAGCTTACCTGCGAGCGCTTTCTGGTCCTTGGGCAACCGGCCGATCTCGCGGTTGGCAAGGCTGAGCGGCGACTTTTCACCGGTGTGCGCCAGCCTCACCGCCTTCAGCTCGTCAAGGGTGGCCGCACCGTCGATGGCGGTGATGGCCTGGTCTACAGCGGCGTTGATGGCTGCCTCATCCGTGGGGTTCGGGATGGCGGCGCCCGGCAAAGTTTCAGTCATCTACTGTTCTTAGCTACGAGTCGTGGCTGCCGGCGGGCGGGGCAGCCGTGCGCGGTTTCCCGCCCGGCGCGTCCGTCGCTGGCAGGTCATGGATGAATGCCCTGAACGTCAGTGCATTCAATGACCAGGTCAGGGCTCGCCGGCAGGACCGGCGGCCACTGCCCTCCAGTCTAGTTGAAGCCTCCGGCTACCATGGCCTCATGACTTTGCGGCAGCGCCCGGACTCCCAGGCGTCCCCGACGGCGGCCCGGCGGCTCAGGCAGGCAGCGAACCTGCTGAACGGAAGCACCCTGGCCGGACTCGCCGTCGCCCTCGCCGCTGGGGCGCGCATCACCCGCGGCCCGCACGGGCTGGTGATCGCCTCCGGTTACCGCTGGCGCCTGCCCTACGCCCATGCCTACACCCTGGGCAATGTGGTGCTCTGCCGCGGGGCCGCCGACGACCTCTTGTCCCGTCCCGCGCTCCTGGGCCACGAGGAGAAGCACTGCAGCCAGTACGCATGGTGCCTGGGCCTGCCCTTCATCCCGCTGTACCTGCTCGCCGCCGGGTGGTCTGTCCTCCGCGCCGGAAATCCCGGGACGGCAAATGTCTTCGAACGCCGGGCAGGCCTGGCGGCGGGTGGCTACCCGGTCCATGCAGGAAGAAAGTCCTGATGGAGAGCGTCCCCGGGAACCAGGGCACAGTCACCGTCACCGGGACGGGATGGGCCGAGGCGCCGCCCGATGTGATGTTGGCGGCGATGGGCGTCGAATGCCGCGCCGGGTCGGCGGAGGAAGCTTACTCTGCCGCTGGAACCAGCATGCAGGCCCTCACCTCCGCCCTCCGCAGCCGGGGCGTGGTCGGGGCTGATATCCGCACCGCCAACCTCACCGTCCGCGCCGACCTCGCCTGGCGCGACGGCGAGGGCCAGCAGGTGGTGGGTTACGTCGCCGCGAGCACCCTCTCGGTCAGGCTGCGCAACATCGCCCAGGCGCCCGGCCTCATCTCCGAAGCCGTGGGCGCTGCCGGTGATGCGGCCCGGTTGAACAGCCTGCAGCTGGTGGTTTCCGACGACTCATCCGTACGGGCGCGGGCCCGGGAGTCCGCCTGGCAGGACGCGCTCCGCATGGCCGAACAGTTTGCCGCCCTGGCCTCGGCCACCCTGGGCCGGGTGCTGTCGGTGGCGGAGCAGCGGCCCGCGCCGGGACCGGTTCCCCTCGGCGGGATGCAGCGGGCAGCAGCAGTGGAAAGCCTGCCTGTGGAGCCTGGCGAAAACCGGGTGGACGCTGCAGTCACGGTCGTTTGGGAACTGCGGTACTAGCGGGCCCGAGGCGCGCGCCGGCCTTGACTTCCATTCGAACATGTTTTCGAATGGAACCCATGAGATGGGAAGCACAAGCCCTGGTCCAGGATCCCGGCACGGCGGAGGGTCCTGCTGCGGCGCTGCTTCCGCTGTCAGGGCTGCTCCGCTCCGTCACCACCCCGGAGTTTGCCGGCATCACCTTCCATGAGGTCACCGCCAAGTCAGTGCTCAACAAGGTGCCCGCAGGATCACGGATGCCGTTCGAGTGGACCGTCAATCCCTACCGCGGCTGCAGCCACGCCTGTGTCTACTGCTTCGCCCGCAAGACGCACACCTACCTCGATTTCGACGCCGGACTGGACTTTGACAGCCAGGTGGTGGTCAAGGTCAACGCCGGGGAGGTGCTCCGGAAGGAACTGGCCAAGCCGTCCTGGACGCGGCAGCAGGTGGCGCTTGGCACCAACACCGACCCCTACCAGCGGGCCGAGGGAAGGTACCGGCTGATGCCGGGAATCATCTCCGCCCTGGCCGACTCCGGAACTCCCCTGTCCATCCTGACCAAGGGAACCCTGCTCGCGCGGGACATCCCGCTGCTCAAGAGTGCTGCCACCCAGGTTCCCGTGGGCCTGGGAATCTCCCTGGCAATGACGGACGAAGCCCTCTCCGAAGCCATCGAGCCCGGCACCCCGGGGCCGCGCGCGCGGCTCAAGCTCGTCTCGCGGCTGCGTGAGGCGGGCCTTCCCTGCGGCGTCATGGCGATGCCCATCCTGCCGTGGCTTTCCGACAGCGACGAAGCCCTGGATGCCCTCTTCGGCTCGCTGGCGGCAGCCGGTGCAACCGGGGTCAGCGCAGGCGCCCTCTACCTGAAGCCCGGTACGCGTGAGTGGTTCATGAAGTGGATCGCAGCACACCACCCGGAACTCGCGGGCCGCTACCGGCGCCTCTACGGGACCGGCTCCTACGCCTCCAAGGAGTACCGCACGTGGCTGGCCGGCAAGGTCCGCTACTTCAAGGCGCGCCATGGTTTTGCCCATTCTGCCGGGTTCAGCCACCGGAACCTGGACGATCCCCGGGCCGAGGAGGCGGAGTACCCTGCCGGCGTCATTCCCGCAGGAAGTGGCGCCGGCGCAGCTTTCCCGGCGTCCGTGCCGCCGGTGCAGGACTCCCTGTTCTAGCTGATCCGGTTCACCGGGGCTGGCGGAGCGGGGCCGCCACCGATTCCAGCAGCGCCTGGACAATCGGATAGTCGGCGGGGATCCAGGGCAGGCCCAGGACGGCAGTGCTGTCCCGCAGGTCCACCCAGCGGAGTTCATCGTGGTCCTCAAGGGGCAGCGGCTCGCCCCCGGTGATCCCGGCAAACCAGACGCGCATGCTGGCCCTGTCATTCAGGGGCCAGCCGTTGTCCGTTCCGGAAGGCAGCTCCGGGCCGAGCCGGACTCCAATTCCCAGCTCCTCCGCAAGCTCGCGGACCAGCGCAGCCTCGGGCTCCTCGCCGGGCTCCACCTTCCCGCCAGGGAACTCCCACAGCCCCGCCAAGTGCTCCGGCGCGCTCCGCCTGGCCACCAGCAGTGCTGCCGGATCCGCCAGGCTGTCCACAACGGCTCCGCCCACCACCTGTATCAGTCCAGTCACCGCCCCATTCTATGGGCGACAATGGAATGTCCCGGAACCCCCTCCCCTCCGTGGGAACGTCCTCGCCCGCAGGGTCAGCGGACGCGTCGGACCTTCTGCCCCACTGCCGTGGCAGCCGCCCCGTTTTCAGTTCCAGCAGTCGAAAAGCAGGCATATGAGCAGCGTTCTTCAATCGTCCACGGCAGCGTCCACCAAATCACCCGGCATCGGCATGGCTATTTTTGCCCTGGCCATGGGTGGCGTGGGCATCGGCGTCACCGAGTTCACCATGATGGGACTGCTGAAGGAGGTGGAGCAGGGCCTGGCCATCAGCACCCCCGAGGCCGGGCACCTGATTTCCGCCTATGCCCTGGGCGTGGTGGTCGGCGCTCCCGTGCTGGCCGCCGTCGGTGCGAAACTGCCCCGAAAGCGGCTCGCGCTGGGGCTCCTGCTGTTCTTCACCCTTGCCAACCTCAGCTCGTTCGCAGCCCCCGATTACGGGACGATGCTGGTGTCGCGCTTCGCCGCCGGCCTGCCGCATGGGGCGTTCTTCGGTGTAGCCGCGGTGATCGCGGCGTCCCTGGTGCCGGCCACGCGGCGGGGCTGGGCCATCTCCATGGTGATGGCGGGCTTGAGCGTCTCCAATGTAGTAGGCGTCCCGTTCGCAACCTGGCTGGGCCAAACCTATGGCTGGCGCTTCCTGTTTGTCCTCGTGGGGGCCATCGGCGTGCTGGCCTTCCTGCTGGTATGGCGGTTTGTGCCGTTCCGCCAGGCCCATCCGGACGCGAGCATCCGCCGCGAGCTCGGGGCACTCAAGCGCCTCCAGGTCTGGCTGGCCCTGCTGGTCGGCATTGTGGGCTTCGGCGGTTTCTTCGCCACCTACACCTACATCGCGCACACCATGACCGCGGTAGCCGGCATCCCTTCGGCATTGATTCCGTTGGTCGTGGCGCTCTACGGGCTGGGCATGGTGGCCGGCAACATCGTGGGCGGCCGGCTCGCGGACAAGTCTGTCATGGGCACCCTGTACCGGGTCCTGCCCGCCATTGCCGTCGCACTGGTGGTCTATGCCGTTGCAGCGCACTGGGCGTGGAGCGCCTTCGTGATGGTGTTTGTTGTTGGAGCCGCCGGTTCAATGCTGATTCCGGCGCTGCAGACCCGGCTCCTGGACGCCTCCCCGGATGCGCCGTCGCTCGCGTCGTCGCTGAACCATGCCGCCCTGAACGTCGCCAATGCCCTGGGCGCGTTCCTCGGCGGCCTCGTTATCTCCCTGGGCTGGGGATTTGTTGCCCCTGCCCTGGTCGGTGCCGTCCTGGCCGTCCTCGGCTTCGGCGTCGCGCTTGCCAGTGGCCTGCTGGAACGCAAAAGGCCGCCGGCTGCCTGAGCAGGCTCCCCTAGGCGACCGGCTTCCGGCGGCCCCGTGGCTGTCCGTCCCTTAAGGACGGGGAGCAGCGACGGCGGGTTCCTGGCCCGCGCCGCCTGCCGCCGCACGGTGGAGGTCGGGCTCCAGGTAGATGACGCGGGCGATGGGGACGGCGGCGCGGATCCGCTCCTCGGTGCCGTCGATGGCCTGGGCGATCTCTTCGCCGGTGGCAGTCCTGCTGACCGCGATCTTCGCCGCAACGAGCAGTTCCTCCGGGCCCAGGTGCAGGGTCTTCAAGTGGATGATCCGGCCGCCGTCGGACTCGATGGCCGTCCTGATCCGCTGCACGTCTTCCCGCGTGGCGGACTCGCCCAGGAGCAGCGACTTGGTTTCCAGTGCCAGCACCACGGCGATTGCCACCAGCAGGAGGCCGATCATGGCGGTGCCGGCGGCATCCCAAACACCGTTGCCCGTAACCAGGGTGAGGCTTACGCCGATCAGTGCAAACACGAGGCCAAGAAGGGCACCGAAGTCCTCAAGCAGGATCACCGGCAGTTCGGGCTGCTTGGCGCTGCGCACGAACTTGACCCACGACTGCCTGCCGCGGGTGTGGTTGGATTCAATGATTGCCGTCCGCAACGAGAAGGACTCCGCGATGATGGCTCCCGCCAGCACGGCCAGCGGAACCCACCAGAACCCGCCCTCGATGCCGTGCGGGTGCTGGAGCTTCTGCCACGCTTCGAAGAGGGCAAAGAGGCCACCGACGCTGAAGAGCACGATGGACACGATGAAGGCATAGATGTAGCGTTCGCGGCCGTAGCCGAAAGGGTGCTCCGGGCTCGCGGCCCGCTGGGACTTCTTCCCGCCGAGCAGGAGCAGCAGTTGGTTGCCGGAGTCGGCAAGGCTGTGGATGGCCTCAGCCAGCATCGATGAGGACAGCGTCAGTAAGTACGCCAGGAACTTCAGGACCGCAATGGTCAGGTTCGCGGCCAGGGCCGCAACAATCGCTTTGGTACCGCCACTTGCAGCCACCTGGGACTCACCTCTTCACCGGTTGTGGAACAGTCGGAAACTGCGGGATCCCTGCCTGCCCGCCCACTGATTACCGTACCCGCAGCGGCTGCGGCCATGCAGCGCCCGCCGGGGGCCTACTGACTTTCGGGGGGCGCTTATGTTAGCTTGAGCCTCATCGGGACTGTTAATCCCGGTCATTATAAGGAGGAGACATGGGTTTTCTTGCTTGGATCATTTTGGGCCTGATCGTTGGGGCCATCGTTAAGGCCGTCATGCCCGGACGGGTCGGCGGCGGCTGGGTCACCAGCCTCATCCTCGGTGTTGTAGGCGCCATTGTTGGCGGCTGGATTGGCAGCCTCCTGTTCAACAAGGGCGATCTTGCCTTCTTCGACCTCGGCACCTGGATTCTCGCTATCGTCGGCGGCCTTCTTGTTGCCGGCATCTACGGAGCCGTTACCGGGCGTGGAAAGGCTACCCGCGCACCCTGACCGCTCTGTCATCCAATAACCAACGGGCCCCGGAGTTTCCGGGGCCTTTCTTTGTGCCCTGGGGTGCCCGGCCTGCCCCGTGTACCCCCGTGTTCCCCCGCTTCCCCTGTGCCCGGTGTGCCGTGGCGCTCGGTGTGCCGTGGCGCCCGGCACGTCCGACGCCGCGGCCTCCTCTCCTGCGCTGCGCTGTCTGGAATTGCCCTGCACTATGCGAAATTGCCCTGGCCGGAATTACTCTGCCCGGAATTGCCCTGGCCCGCACTCCCCTGTCCCGCCGTGGCCTCAGCACGACGCTGGGAACGGGCGCTGGCGTAGAGGCATACTGTCGCTGCGGTGCCCAGGTTCAGGCTTTCCGCGGCACCGTAGACGGGGACGGCCACCCGGTGGTCAGCCAGCCGCAGTTCCTCGTCCGAGAGGCCCTGCGCCTCGTTGCCGAAAAACCAGGCAGTGGGTGCGCCAAGGTCGTAGGCCGATTCCGGCCCCGTGCCGGTGAGCCTGCGCCGGGCATTCTCGTCCTGCAGTACGTCCAGGTCCAGTTGCCCGTAACCGTCGGCTGCGAGGATACCGATGCCACGGGCGCTGCACGCCGCGGCAAGTTCGGCCGGATCTGCCGCCAGGACCACGGGCAGGTGAAACAGCGAGCCAGCGGTGGAGCGTACGGCCTTCGGGTTGTAAATATCCACGCTGGAGGTGGTGAAGACTACGGCGTCGGCACCGGCGGAATCGGCCGCGCGCAACACTGTTCCGGCGTTGCCGGGGTCCCTGACCTGGCAGAGCACGGCAATCAGGCGCGGCCCGGCATCGAGCACGTCCTCCAGGGTGACGTCGACGAAACGGCAGACGGCGACGATCCCCTGCGGGTTGACCGTATCGGCCATGGCCGCCAGGACCTCGTCGGTGGCCACGCGGGCATTCGTGCCCTCGGCAAGCTGCTCGAACTCAGGGAACCGATCGAGGCAGCCCTCGCTGGCGTAGACCTCGGTGACCACGCCGGGAGCTCCTGCGGCAAGGCGCTGCTGGTGCAGTTTCAGCGCCTCACGGACCGCCTGCGGACCTTCGGCAAGGAACTGGCCGCGTTTTAAACGCGCCGGGCGCCCGGCAAGCTTTGCCACGTCCCTGACCCGATCGGCTCGGGGGTTGGACAGCGGTAAATCTTGCGGGCGCCCGGTTTCGTTCATATGAAGAACTGTAGTAGCTGCTGCCACCTGTTCCTGAACGGAGCCCTTCGCGGCAGGGCTGCTGGCTGCTGCTAGGCTGCGGCGGCCTTCTTGGCGGAGGTGTCGGCCGGGAGGGAATCCTTGGCAACCTGGACCAGCGCGGCGAAGGCGTTGGCGTCAGAGACAGCCAGCTCGGCCAGCATACGGCGGTCAACCTCAACCTCAGCAGCCTTCAGGCCCTGGATCAGGCGGTTGTAGGTGAGGCCGTTGGCGCGGGAAGCAGCGTTGATGCGCTGGATCCAGAGGCGGCGGAAGTCGCCCTTCTTCTTCTTGCGGTCACCGTAGCTGTACACAAACGAGTGCAGCAGCTGCTCTTTGGCCTTGCGGTACAGGCGCGAACGCTGTCCGCGGTAACCCTTTGCGCGTTCAAGAACAACCCGGCGCTTCTTGTGGGCGTTGACCGCCCTCTTCACACGTGCCACGTGCGTACTCCTTCGAAAATCTGATCCCAAGCATCTACTGCCGGTATTCCGGCGGCCTGAGAAGGCTGTTTGGCAGGTGACGGACCGCCGGCTGGCGGCCAGTCAAAGAACTTGGAAATTAGATGCCGAGCATCTTCCGGATGACCTTGGCGTCGCCCTTGAAGACGATCTTGTCGCCGGCGAGGCGGCGGGTCAGGCGGGTGGACTTGTGCTCCAGGTAGTGGCGGCGGTTGGCCTGCTGGCGGCGCAGCTTTCCACTGCCGGTCAGCTTGAAGCGCTTCTTAGCACCACTGTGGGTCTTCATCTTCGGCATGGGAACCGATCTCCTTACGTTTCTGCGGGCCCGTGGGCTGGCAGTTCTATCGCGCAGCCGCCCCTGCGGGCAGCATGCTGGTTTCCGACTGCCGGAGAAAAGAACCTCCGGCAGCTATGAACTAGTTGGTCTTCTTGCCGGCCGGCTTCGGCACTGCCTTGGGGGCAGGCCGGGCAGCCGGCTTGGGCGCGGCGGGCCGCGCTACCGGCTTCGGCGGAGCAGGCACGGCGGCCGGCTTCGGTGCCGACGCAGCAGGCGCCGCGGCTTCCGACTTCGGCGCTGCTGCAGGCTTGGCAGCCGGCGCGGCAACCTTGGGGGCTTCCTGCTTGGGAGCTTCCTGCTTCGACGCGGCAGCCTTGGGGGCTTCCTGCTTGGGAGCTTCCTGCTTCGGCGCGGCAGCCTTGGGGGCTTCCTGCTTGGGAGCTTCCTGCTTGGGAGCCTCGGCGGCCTGTGCTTCGGCGGCAGGCGCTTCAGCGGGAGCTGCCTCCGGGTCGGTCGAAACGGTGAAACCCTCGGGCAGGAGGTCCGCCAGTGACTGCGTCATGGGGGCCTGGTCCTGACCGGACGTGTCAACGCGTCCCGCAGCCTTGGCTTCGTTCTGTGCCTTGGCTTCCGCGCGCTGGGTGGCCCTGCGTGCTTCTGCCTTGGCCTCAGCCTTGTTCTTCAGCGGACCAACCACCATGACCATGTTGCGGCCGTCGATGCGGGGGCTGGACTCCACCACGCCGACTTCGGCGACGTCGTCCGCGAAGCGCTGGAGCAGGCGGATGCCCATTTCCGGACGCTGCTGTTCGCGGCCACGGAACTGGATCATGGCCTTGACCTTGTCCCCGGCTCCGAGGAAGCGCAGGGCATGGCCGCGCTTGGTCTCGTAGTCGTGGGTGTCGATCTTCAGGCGGAAGCGGATTTCCTTCAGAACGGTGTTCGTCTGGTTCTTCCGGGCTTCGCGCGCCTTGACCGCGGCCTCGTACTTGTACTTGCCGAAGTCCATCAGCTTGCACACCGGAGGCTTCGCCTGAGGTGCAACTTCAACGAGATCCAGGTCGGACTCGGCAGCCAGGCGCAGGGCATCCTCAATACGGACGATTCCTACCTGTTCACCTGCAGGGCCGACCAGCCGCACCTCGGGGACGCGGATACGCTCATTGATTCTTGGCTCGCTAATGTTAAAGCTCCTGTGTTTGTTGTTGATTTCCGGCAAATAGAGAAGGCCCCCAATTGCCGGAGCAATCGAAGGCCTCGATAGGTATGGTGGCGCATCCACTGCTGGATGCACCTGCACGGCTCCGGAACACGTCCGGGCCAATGCCCAACCTGGTACCCGGCAACCTTGCGTCCTTGAAGGGTTCCGGGGAACCACAAGGACAACGGCCGACGCGGGTGGGAGAGAACTCCGCTTGCAAACTGCATGTCATTCTACAGAAAAGATTCCCGTCAACGCCGCAAAGCGCTGCTGGGAACCTGATTGTTTTGGGACAATCCCTGAAATAACGACATCCAGTCGGTCTGTGTCAAGCTTACCAGTATGAGCACCCCAGACAGTAATTCATACGTTTTCGAGGCCGCCGGGGATGGAGCCGGCGCCGCCCCGGATGTCTCCGCGCAGATCCGGGACATCTCGGAAGTTCCCGCCATCGAGGTCATCACCACGGCTGCCGTGCACCTGATGAGCGCCGCAGCCGTCAAGCTTGGCCTGGCCGCAGAGGAGAACGCGGCCGAACTGAAGGACCTTGACGAGGCCCGGAAGCTGATCACCGCCCTGGCAGGCCTGGTTACGGCCGCCGCCCCTGAGATCGGCTCCCAGCATGCCGGTCCCTTGCGTGATGGCCTGCGGTCCCTTCAGCTTGCCTTCCGTGAGGAGTCCCTGATCCCGGACGCGCCCGGCAAGGGCCCCGGCGAGAAGTACACCGGGGCCGTCAACTAACGCACGACTCCCCTGTGTGAACGCGCAACGGCGGGACGGCCTGTGGAGGTCGTCCCGCCGTCGCGCTTTAACACAATCCACTGCTACATAACTGCCGTTTAGCGGGGCCAAAAGGGCAGTTGCGGAGCAATCGATGACCGGGGGAATGGCTCAGGCGGCGGCTCTGCGCCGGCGCTGCTGGAGAACCAGTCCGACGAGGCACAGTGCCACCCCGGCAGCACCCACGGAGACAAACCCGCCGGACGGTCCCATCACGTCGATGAAGACGCCCGCCAGCGGCGAACCGAGTGCCACCCCCGCAGTCAGGGCCGAACCGTACCAGCCCATTGCCTCCCCGCGCCGTTCCTCAGGCACCAGGTCTGCGACCTTTTCGGACGCGGCGGAGAGCACGGGGGCGCACAGGATGCCGGGCAGCAGGGAGACGATGGCGAGGCTCCACGTGTCCTGGGCGAACGCCATGGGCACCGTCAGCGCGGACATGCCCAGGAGCAGGATGATGGGCGGGACGGGCCGGTGCATGGCCCCATAAAGGAGCCCGCCCGCCACCGATGCCGCACACCAAAACAGGAACACGACGCCGATTTCGCGCTGGTGCCCGCCGGTCTCCAGCGCCGCAACAATGCCCACGTCCGTCCCGCTGAGGACCATCCCGGCGCCGGCTGCCACGGCGAACACGGCGGCCACCGTGGACGTGAACCAGGCGAAGTTGCCGGCCACCTTCGCCCGCAGGCCGGATGAATCCGCGGTTCCGGCAGGCACCAGCCCGGCGGCAGCTTCCTGCACGTGGGCCGGGGCGGCGGATACGACAGCGGCTTCCGCAGCACGGCGCTGGTCCTTCGCGCTCTCCAGCGTTTCCTCCCGGCTGCGGGTGGGCGGGTTGAACCACATCAGGAACAGCCCGGCAAGGGACGTGGAGACGCCCACCACGGTCAGGCCGGCGGTGGTGAAGCCGCTGGTGGCCACCACAGCGCCGGCGGCAGGCCCGATCATGAACACAACTTCGGTACTGATCGCATCCAGGGCAAACGCGGTGCGGCGCTGCCCGCCGTCGGCCAGGACCCCCAGCGACTGGCGCACCACGCTGAAGATGGGCAGCGTCAACAGGCCGCCAACGAAAACAAGGGGAAGCAGCCACTGGTAGGACACATGCGGCACTACGGACCATATGACGGTTTCCGAGACCACAGAAGGAATCAGCGCAGTACGCAGGCCGGCAGTGTCAACACGGCGCCCGCGCCAGGGAGCGCCCACGGCAATACCGATGGTCATCACGGCTGCGGCTGCACCGGCCGCCGCATAGCCTTCACCCAGGGTGAGGACGATGTGCAGGGTGAGCAGCACCCCGGCCGCGGAATGCGGAATGCGGGCAACCATGCCCACCAGCAGCAGACGCCGGATGGGCCGGACGGCAAGCAACTCCCGGTAGAGAGTGAAATTCACGAAGCGATCCTCCAGGTATGCCGCAGACCGCCCGGGGATCACCCGCAGTCTGGAGCTAGTGGGAAGCGCGCCTCAGCTTGATTTCCAGCGAGTCCACGCGCTCTCCAAACAATACATTCCGGGACCACTCCCCCTGGAGCCCGGCCACCAGGGCCTGCACTGCTGGGGCGTCGAGGCCATCCTCGAGGTACAGCACCACCTGCAGCTCCGGCCCGGCGCCGCCGCCAGGAACCAGTGAGCCGTCGGCCGCGAGGGCCTGTACTCCCCCGCCGGGCTTGAGCTCGATGCTGCGGACTGCAGGAAAAGCCTGGGCGCCGCGGCCCATCCCGGCGGCCAGCTCCAGGTCGAGGTAGGACGGGGTCCACTCCTGCTGCTTGGCCAGCGCCCAGACGGCGGGCCGGCGTACCACGAACGTCAGGTCCGCTCCCGGGTCCAGGACCACGAGTTCGGCGCCTTCTGCCACTGCGGAGAGCGCCGCCCGCGCGGCATACACCGCCACCGGCCGTGCCTCGGGATGCCAGGCGGCCAGGGCCGCTGCCGAGGTGAAGGCGGGAAGGGCAGTCCGCCCGTCGGCCGCCCGGAGGGTGACCAGCGCCATGTCCGCCTGCTTATCGGCGTGCAGGCCGTGTCCGGTTTCCGCTTCCTCTGCAAGCTGGGCCACGATGGGGATGAAGACCCTTGCAGTTGCCAGCGCGGCGACCACGTCCGCCTCGCCGCCCGCCCCCTTCCGGAGCGCGGCAACGGCGGCGAGGTAGCCGGCATCGGCCGTTCCGTCGTCGTCCTCGAAGTTGTGGATCCGGGCGTCTTCCCCGGCCAGGCTGCGCCCGGCCCAGGGCTGTCCCGCTGAATCCGCGCTCCCGCCCGCCCCCGCCAGGGCAGCGGCAATGTGCCCCGGCAACTGGCGCGCGGCCGGGGTGCCCGCCCTGTCGGAGCCGGGCAGGTCGCTGGGGCTGGACTGGCCTTCTGAAGCAGGCATGACGCGGCGGCCCTCCCGGCGCCTAGCGGCGGCCGGCGACGTCGAGTGCTTCGGGAAGCGTGAAGGCCCCGGCATAGAGGGCCTTGCCCACGATGGCGCCTTCCACGCCCAGCGGCACCAGCGAACGCAGCACCTTCAGGTCGTCAAGGCTCGATATGCCACCGGACGCGACAACGGGCTTGCCGGTCTTCTCCACCATCTGGCGCAGGAGTTCAACGTTGGGGCCCTGGAGCGTGCCGTCCTTGGTCACATCTGTGACCACATACCGGGAACACCCGGCTTCCTCGAGGCGGTCCAGGACGTCCCAGAGATCTCCGCCTTCCTTGGTCCAGCCGCGGCCGGCCAGCGTGGTTCCGCGGACATCCAGCCCGACGGCGATTTTGTCGCCGAAACGCTCGATGGCCCGGCGCGTCCACTCCGGGTTTTCCAAGGCAGCAGTACCAAGGTTGACGCGCGCCACGCCCAGGTTGAGGGCCGCTTCCAGCGTTTCGTCGTCGCGGAGGCCACCGGAGAGTTCAACCTTGATGTCCAGCCGGCCCACGACCTCGCGGAGCAGGTCGGCGTTCGAGCCGCGTCCGAAAGCTGCGTCCAGGTCCACCAGGTGCACCCATTCAGCACCCTGCTGCTGCCAGTTCAGCGCCGCTTCGAGGGGGGTGCCGTAGCTCGTCTCGCTGCCCGCCTCGCCCTGGACGAGCCGGACGGCCTGGCCATTGACGACGTCGACGGCGGGCAGCAGTTCAAGTACCGGCAGGTCATATGCGGTGGTCATACTCATCCTTGGTGTTGGTTCTGTCGAGGCAAACGGAAGGCCGGGTGGCGGTCAGCCGGCGGGGACCGTCAGCAGGTACGCAGCGAGCAGCGACATCGCGGCCAGGACGCAGAACACAACCTGCGTCCACAACGGCCTGTGCTGCTGCCGGAAAGCGATGGCGCCGCCGATCAGGAGTCCGGCGAGGCCCATCAGCAGGACGGACCACATTCAGGCGTCGCTGCCGGTGCCGGGGGTTTCGCTGGTCCCGGGGTGGCTGGCGGCGGGCTTGCGCAGCCCTTCCACCCAGTTGCGCAGCAGCCGCGCGCCGGCATCGCCGGACTTCTCCGGGTGGAACTGCGTGGCACACAGCGGGCCGTTTTCGACGGCGGCAATGAACGGGCCTCCGTGCTCGGACCACGTGACCAGGGGCGGTGCCATTCGGGGCTGAATGACGTCGAAGTTCCATTCCTGCACGCCGTAGGAGTGCACGAAGTAGAACCGTTCGTTCTCGACGCCGGCAAAGAGTTTGGAGCCTTCCGGAACCTTGACGGTGTTCCAGCCCATGTGCGGAACGACGTCCGCCGGCAGCGCCTCCACCTTGCCGGGCCATTCGCCGATGCCTTCGGCTTCGGTGCCGTGTTCCACGCCTGCTTCGAACAGGACCTGGAGGCCGACGCAAATGCCCAGCACTGGCCGCCCGCCTGCAACGCGCCTGCCGATGAGCCGGATCCCGTCCACTGCCTTGAGTTCGCGCATGACGGTCTCGAAAGCGCCCACTCCGGGCACCACCAAACCGTCGGCATTGAGCACATCCTCCGGCTTGGCGCTGAGGATCACCTCCGCACCGGCGCGCTCCAAGGCACGCACGGCGGACCTGACGTTTCCCGAACCGTAATCGAGCACCGTGACGGTCGGCTTGCCCTCCGGCGAAGGCAGCTTCCGCGAGGCGGAGGGATCGACGATGGCACCGTCCTTGAGGATCTGCCCGCTCACAGCGCGCCCTTGGTGGAAGGGATGCCCTCTACGCGGGGGTCGGGTTCGACGGCGGCGCGCAGGGCGCGGGCAAAGGCCTTGAACTGCGCCTCGACAATGTGGTGCGGGTCGCGGCCGGCAAGCACGTTCATGTGCAGGCAGATACCTGCGTGCAGCGTGATGGCTTCAAACACGTGCCGGGTGAGGGACCCGGTGAAGTGGCCGCCGATCAGGTGGTATTCCTGGCCTGCAGGCTCGCCGCCGTGGACGAGGTAAGGCCGGCCCGAGACGTCGACTACGGCGTGGGCCAGTGCTTCGTCCAGCGGGACGGTGGCTTCGCCGAACCTGCGGATGCCTGCCTTGTTGCCGAGCGCCGAGCGCAGGACCTCGCCGAAGGTGATGGCGACGTCCTCCACTGTGTGGTGGACGTCGATGTGGATATCGCCGGTGGCCTTCACTGTCATGTCGATCAGCGAGTGCTTGCACAGGGCAGTGAGCATGTGGTCGTAGAACGGCACTGAGGTGTCGATGTCCGAGACGCCGGTACCGTCAAGGTTGATTTCCACGAGCACGGACGACTCGCTGGTGGCTCGCTCCATGCGGGCTGTCCTGGCCTCGGCGGCGTTCGATCCGGTGGAAGTCATGGTGAAGGATCCTTTTAGGGAGTGGTTGGTTCAAGGCGTCCAGCGCTGCTGCACCCGGAAGCCGCTGTATCAAGTCTAGGCGGGAAGCGCGGCCTGTCCGGCAAGAATGCGTTCCAGTGACGTAAGGAACGCTGTGGTTTCCGCCTCAGTGCCTGCCGTGACCCGGAGGTGGCCGGGGATTCCGACGTCGCGGATCAGCACGCCCGCGTCCAGGAGTTCCTGCCAGACCTGGTGGGGATTCTCGAGGCCGCCAAAGAAAACGAAGTTGGAATCCGAAGCGGCGGGGGTCAAGCCCATCCGGGTCAGGCCTTCGACGATGCGGTCCCGTTGCTTCTTGATGTCCTCGACCTCCGCCATCAGCGCTTCCCGGTGCTCGAGGGCAGCGAGGGCTGTTGCCTGCGTGATGGCGGAGAGGTGGTACGGCAGCCGCACCAGGCGGAGGGCGTCGGTGACTTCCGGGGCTGCAGCCATGTAGCCGAGGCGGGCGCCGGCCAGCGCGAAGGCCTTGCTCATGGTGCGGGAGACGATCAGCCGCTCCCTGCCGGGCAGCAGGGTCAGGGCGCTGGGCGTGCCCTCGTGGGCAAACTCGTGGTAAGCCTCATCAACGATCACGATGGTCTGGCTTTCCGCCCCAGCGTCGTAGACGGCCTCCACGACATCAAGGCCGAGTCCGGTCCCGGTGGGATTGTTCGGGGAACAAAGGAACACGATGTTCGGCTGGAGTTCCCTGACCTGGCGGGCTGCCGATTCTGCGCTGAGGTCGTAGTTCCCCGCGCGTTCGCCGGTGATGTAGCGGGTGTCCGTGCCGCTGGCGAGCAGAGGGTACATGGAGTACGTGGGCGGGAAACCGAGGGCGGTGCGGCCGGGGCCGCCAAAGGCCTGAAGGATTTGCTGCAGGACCTCGTTGGACCCGTTGGCTGCCCACAGGTTGGACGCGTCCAAACCGTGTCCAAGGTATTCCGCCAGTGCCCGCCGAAGATCTGTGAACTCCCGGTCCGGGTAGCGGTTCAGTCCCGCAGCGGCCTCGGTCACGGCGGCAGCGATGGCTGCGCGCACATCGGCCGGGACACCGTGGGTGTTCTCGTTGACGTTGAGGAGGATGGGGACATCCAGCTGGGGTGCCCCGTAGGGGGTGAGCCCGCGAAGGTTGCTGCGGAGGGGAAGCCGGTTCAGACGTTCTAGCTGGTCATTCACCTGAACAGTTTAGTTGCCTCGGGAACGACCGGAAAATGTGACAGCTTCTGTTCGCCCTCGGCGTGGCTCCGCACGGCCGGGCCCGCCCCGGTCAGCGGGTGGGAACGAAAAGCTGCTGGCCGGGCAGGACGGCACCGGCCGCGAGATTGTTGAGCTGCACGATATCCGCAACAACGTCGCGGGCGTCGCGGCCTGGTGCGACTTCACCTGCGATAGCCCAGAGGGACTGGCCGGGCTGGACCGTCACGGTCACGGTGGGCGTCAGCCCAAGGTCAGCTGCGGAATCGGCGGCCTTGGCCGGGGAGTTGAAGAGGCCGGACAAGGATAACAGGAGCACAGCCAGGAGCATGGCCGGGATGCCGATCAGGACGAGCCTGCCGCGGCGGGTCAGTCGAATCCGGCCGGACGGCGCCTGACTGACGCGGCGTGCTGGTTCGCGGCGGGACAGCAGTTGCTGCACCGGGAACTGCCGCGGACGGGAAACCTGGGGAAGAGATAAAGCTGACATGAACTTAGCCCTCCTGGACCAATACTGTGCTGCAACCAAACCGGCCGGGCACCGGCGGAGGTACCGCCTTCCGCACCCGCCGCGGCCATCCCTTCTGAAGATCACCCCGGATCTGGTTTTCCGGTGCCATCTTCGAACGGGTAGACGCGGACTAGAACACATGTTCGAACTTTGCTGGTTCAGTTTTAGCACTTATCAACGAACAATGTCGAGACTCGCTAGAACAAATGTTTGAAAAAGCGATGTGGCTGGCCTAGCTTTGAGAACAAAGAACAACCACCAGGAAAGTTGACCAGCAGGGTCTGACAATGACGGTGGGGATCCTTCCGGCAGCGCTGTTGGACAGCACGGTGCGGGAGGTCCGGTGGCAACCGAAAGGCATTGGCGTTTATGGCAGCAGCAGCCGCCGGAGGCAGGACGGCCCCGCAGCACAAGAGGAGCGCCAAGGGCCTGACACCACGGCAGAAGAAGATCCTCGAAACGATCCAGCGCTCAGTCAATGAGAACGGATATCCGCCCTCAATGCGCGAGATCGGGGATACGGTGGGCCTCGCAAGCCTTTCGAGTGTGACCCACCAGCTTTCACAGCTGGAAAAGCTCGGCTACCTCCGCAGGGACCCGAAACGGCCCCGCGCCATGGAAGTGCTGATGCCCCTCACCCTGGACCGTGGCGCAGCCAAGGCCGAGGGTACGCCGTCGCTGCACGCACCCGGTGCAGGAGCCACCGTAACGGAGCTGCCCACAGCGCTGGATACCGCCATGGTTCCGCTGGTGGGCCGCATTGCGGCCGGCGGTCCCATCCTGGCGGACCAGGTGATTGAAGATGTCATGCCGCTCCCCCGCCAGCTCGTCGGCCAGGGTGAGCTCTTCATGCTCAAGGTGGCCGGTGATTCGATGGTGGATGCGGCCATTTGCGACGGCGACTGGGTGGTGGTCCGGCGCCAGGCTGACGCCGCCAACGGTGACATCGTCGCTGCGCTGCTGGATGACGAGGCCACGGTCAAGACGTTCCGGCAGCGCGATGGCCACACCTGGCTGCTCCCGCAGAACACGCAGTACGAGCCCATCCTGGGCGACCACGCCACCATCATGGGCAAAGTGGTCTCCGTCCTGCGCTCACTGTGATCCGCCGTACCCGCTGATCCGCTGTACCCGTCCTAGGCGGAGGCTTCGGCCCCCAGCCGGCTGAGGGCCGCCAAAGCCTTGCTGCGGTCCGTGGTGGACCAGAACGGCGGCAGGGCAGCCCGCAGGAATCCGGCATAGCGTTCGGTGGCCAGGCGGGAATCCAGGACAGCCACCACGCCTTTGTCCCCCGTTGACCTGATGAGCCGGCCGGCCCCTGCGCGAGGCGGATCGCTGCATGGGTTGCTGAGACGGACATGAAACCGTTGCCCCCGGCCTGTGCCACGGCCCGTGAACGTGCCGTCATCAGGGGGTCATCCGGGCGCGGGAACGGAATCCGGTCGATCACCACCAGCCGGCACGACCCGCCGGGAACATCCACCCCCTGCCACAGCGACATGGTTCCGAACAGGCAGGTGTCAGGTTCGTCCGCGAACTGCTTGACCAGCGCGGTCATGGTGGACTCACCCTGGCAGAGGATCTTCACGCCGACCTTGGCGCGGAGGGCATCCGCGGCCTCCTCCGCCGCGCGGCGGGACGAAAACAGGCACAGCGCTCCCCCGCCGGAGGCCTTGATGAGTGCTTCCAGTTCGGCCAGCGCTTCGGGCGAAACACCGCGCCCGGGTTTGGGCAGGTGCCCGGCCACATAGAGGATCCCCTGCCGCGGGTAGTCGAAGGGCGAGCCAACATCCACCCCGGTCCAGCTGGGTGCGCCCTCGCCAATCAGGCCCAGGCCGCCCGCGGCCGGTTCAAACGCGGAACCGATGGCCAACGTAGCGGACGTCAGCACGACCGTGTGCCCGGCGAAGAGCCCTTCGCGCAGCCTTCCGGCGACGGAGAGCGGGGCGATGTTGATCAGTACCGGCGCGCTCTCGTCCGGCTGGGAATACGCCTGGCCCGGATCGAATGTGCTGGCGCGGGAGAACCAGACCACCTCGCGGTTCTCCCGGGCGGCGATCAGCCGCTCGCAGAGTTCCAGGATGAGCATGAGCCGTGACCTGGCAAGCTGCCTGCCGCCGTCGGCCGTGGTGTTGCCGTCCCCCTTCGAATCGGACAACGCGGCACGGCAGGCTTCCCGCAACTGGTCCACGCAGTCCAGCTGCTCATCGTTCAGGCCGTTGGGCAGCAGGCCGCCCGGGGCGCCCGCCAGGGCGAGCTCCAGGTTGGCAGCGGCGGCATTGAGGGCGTCGACGGTGATGGCGGTGTGCTTCCGTGCGCCTGCGGCGGCCGCGTGCACCATGGCCACGGACAGCTGCCCGGTGACGGCCCCGGTGACCCGGTCCTGCAGTTCGTGGGCTTCGTCCACCACCACGACATCGTACTCGGGCAGGACCGCCAGCCCCTCAAAGGCACTGACGGCGAGCATGGCGTGGTTGGTGACCACGACGTCGGCCTCGGCAGCGTCCTGCCGCGCGAGCTCGCTGAAGCATTCGGCGGCCATGGGGCACTTTTGTGCCCCGAGGCATTCCATGGAAGTCACGGAGACCTGCCGCCAGGCCCTGTCGGTAACACCGGGCAGCAACTCGTCCCGGTCACCCGTGGCCGTCTTCTCTGCCCATTCGCGCAGGCGCACCACTTCCTTGCCGAGCTGGGAGGCCGGGCCTCCCACCGCGGCAGCGAAGTGCGGGACGCTCGTGTCCTCGCCGAGGGAGAAAAGCTGGCCTTCGGCAGGTTCTTCCGACGGGAAGCCGCCTTCGAGCTTGTGCCGGCAGACGTAGTTGGACCTGCCCTTGACCAGCGCCACCTTGACGGGGCGCTCCAGCGCCGGGCCGATATTCTTCAGGAGCCTGGGCAGGTCCCTGCCCACAATCTGCGTCTGCAGTGCCAGGGTGGCTGTCGAGACCAGCGCGGGTTTGTCGCTTTCGAGCGCATGGGCAATGAGCGGCACAAGGTAGGCCAGCGATTTGCCGGTGCCGGTGCCGGCCTGGACCAGCAGGTGGTTGCCCGTTTCGATCGCCTGCGCCACCTGCCGCGCCATTTCGTGCTGGCCCGCGCGGCTCTGCCCGCCCATGCCCGCAACGGCCCGGTCGAGCAGTTCGAGGACGAACTGCCCGCCGGCCGTCTCCGTGGCTTTTCCGGCCGCGGGGTCAGTCATTGCTGGCGAATGGTTTCAGTTCGGACGCGAGGCCTTCCCGCACCATCACGACGGCCTTGGTGCCCGTCTCCCCGTGGTCCAGGCTGATGATTTCCGCGTCCGACTCGTGGAGCTTGCTGACCAGGTCACCGCGGTCATACGGGATGAGCAGTTCGAGCTTGACGCTGGGCCGCGGAATGGCGTCGCTGATGGCCTTCAGCAGCTCCGCAATACCTTCGCCGGTGCGGGCCGACACCACCACGTGCCGCGGCTCGCGCTGCTTGAGCCGCTCCACCACGAAAGGATCCGCGGCGTCGGCCTTGTTCAGCACGATGATCTCGGGCACCTTGCGCGCATCGACTTCACTGAAGACCTTGCGGACGGCGGCGATCTGCCCTTCCGGGTCCGGGTGGGAGGCGTCGACGACGTGCAGGATCAGGTCAGCGTCCGCCACCTCTTCAAGGGTGGAGCGGAATGCTTCCACGAGCTGGGTGGGCAGTGACCGGACGAACCCGACGGTGTCGGCCAGCGTGTACCCCAGGCCGTCAGCCGTCTCAGCTTTGCGGACGGTGGGATCGAGCGTGGCGAAGAGTGCGTTCTCCACGAGGACGCCGGCGTCCGTGAGGCGGTTGAGCAGCGAAGATTTTCCGGCGTTGGTGTACCCGGCGATGGCCACCGAGGGGACTTCATTACGACGGCGATTGGCGCGCTTGGTCTCGCGGGCAGGCTTCATCGCGGCGATTTCCCGCCGCAGCTTGGCCATGCGCGTACGGATCCGCCGGCGGTCCAGTTCGATCTTGGTCTCACCGGGGCCACGGGAGCCCATGCCGGCAGCTGCGCCACCCACCTGGCCACCGGCCTGGCGGGACATCGATTCACCCCAGCCTCGAAGGCGTGGAAGCAGGTATTCGAGCTGGGCCAGCTCAACCTGGGCCTTGCCCTCGCGGCTCTTGGCATGCTGGGCGAAGATGTCCAGGATCAGGGCCGTGCGGTCGATGACCTTGACCTTGACGATGTCCTCGAGGCCACGCCGCTGGGATGGCGCCAGTTCGGCGTCGACCACCACGGTGTCCGCGCCGGTGGCCATGACGATGTCCTTGAGTTCCTGGGCTTTACCGGATCCAAGGAACGTGCCGGGATCCGGCTTGTCCCTGCGCTGAACGAGGCCGTCGAGTACTTCGGAGCCGGCCGTCTCGGCGAGGGCGGCCAACTCGCGCAGCGAGTTTTCGGCGTCTGCGAGGGTTCCCTCGGACCAGATGCCGGCCAGGACCACCCGCTCCAGGCGGAGCTGGCGGTATTCGACCTCGGTGACGTCCTCGAGTTCGGTGGACAGGCCTGCCGTCCGGCGCAGGGCGCGGCGTTCCTCGAGGTCCTGCTGGTCGCCGTCGAACGCGCTGTGTTCCTCATCAAGGCGGGAAATGGCCTGCGCGGTGCCGAGGACCTTTTTTCCATTGCCGCTGCCTTCACCGGCGGGCGTGCTGACGTTCTTGGCCGGTACGTCCTTGGCGAGGATCCGGTCGATGACAGCTTGGATTTCCTCAGGGCTCATGTCCTGGGCGGCTGGATCGGAACCGGTGTTGGGGTGGCTGGTCATGGTCTCCTTTGAAGATTCGGCAGTTCCAGAATAGTGCCGATCGGTGGAATGTGCTGAAGAATTCGCGGTGGGCTGACGACCTGCGGTCACATGTTCTCCTGGTTGCTGGCGCCGCCGGCCTTCTTGGCGGGCAGCGGACGGTGCCGCGTCACAAAGGCGGCAGGAAAGGCCGGAGAAATGGCGGGAAGTGCAGCGAAAAGACTGACTTCGAGTATTGTCCGGCGGCCGGAGCAGACGCCTGGCGACTGGTCCGGTGCACAAGCGGAAGGCGATGTTCGCCTGCGTCGCTGTGGGACGTTGCTGCGGAGCGGGCTAAGCCCGGGCCGGCTACTCGAAGATCAGGAACATGCGTTAAACCGTAGCAGAGGCCTGCGGCCGCGGTTTCCCATTACGCTGCAAGGGGAACTACTCTGGCCAGTTATGGAGTCCGCACACTATTTCAGCGCCACCCCCGCCGGCCCCTTTACCCGCAAACCGCTCACGGTTGAACTGGCAGGCCAGACGCGAAAGCTGCAGACGTCCACCGGCATCTTCAGCCCGGACGGAATCGACAAGGGAACCGCCGTCCTCCTGGCCGAAGTCCCGCCACCACATCCCGCCGGGAATCTGCTGGACATCGGGTGCGGCTGGGGTCCGGTCGCCCTCACCATGGCGTTGCTCGCCCCGGAGTCCAAGGTCTACGCGGTGGACGTCAACGAACGCTGCATCGCGTTGACCAATGAGAACGCGGCATCACTCGGCCTGTCCAATGTGGTCGCGGGAACGCCTGAGTCCGTGGACCCCGAAGTGCGCTTCGACACAATCTGGTCGAATCCGCCCATCCGCATCGGCAAGGATCAGCTGCATGCGCTGCTCAGGCTGTGGCTTCCGCGGCTGGCCGACGGCGGCACCGCGTGGCTGGTGGTGCAGAAGAACCTGGGCTCGGACTCGCTGCAGCGCTGGCTGGCAGCCGAATTGGACGAATCCTTCACGGTGTCGCGCGCATCGACGTCCAAGTCCTTCCGCATCCTCACGGTCAGGAAAGAGTCCCGCTCGCCACAATGACGGCGGGGCCGCTGAGCTCAACGTGCTCGTGGCCGCCGGGGCCGGCAAAGAACTTCACGCCCACCACGCCTCCGGGAACGTGGACACGCCAGGTGTCAGGCGCCTCGGCGCCGGCCCAGTGCCGGATGGCGACGGCGGCCGCACACGCTCCGGTGCCACAGGACTGGGTCTCCCCCACGCCGCGTTCGTGCACGCGCATGGTGACTGAGCCGACGCCGTCGTGCACCAGCGGTTCCGCGGGCACCACAAACTCGACGTTGGTTCCGTTGGGGGGAACCGGATCCACCTTCGGCGCGGTGAAGAGCCGGGTGCCGGCCAGCTCGGACAGTTCGGCAAGGGCCACCACGGTGTGCGGGTTGCCCATGCTCACCGAGAGTGCCGGCCTGGCAACTTCCAGCCCGTCAGCGGTGACCAGGGAATCCATGGCCTTGGCGCTGGCTTCGCCGGGGAAGATGAACTCCCAGGGCCCCATGTCCACCGCGTAGCCATCCCCGGTGCGGACCACGGTCTTGACCCCGCCCCGGGTGCCGATGGCGAGCGATCCGCCGTCGGGCAAATTGACCAGGCCCTCGGTACGCAGGAAGTGGACGAAGACCCTTACCCCGTTGCCGCACATTTCGGACAGTGAGCCGTCGGCGTTGCGGTAGTCCATGAACCATTCCGCGTCGGGATTTTCGGAGAGCAGTTCGCGGCCTTCGGGAAGGAAACGTGACGGCACGGCCCTGATCAGCCCGTCGGCGCCGATGCCGCGGTGCCGGTCACAGAGCGCCGCGGCCTGACCGGCGTCGATGGCCTGCGTCCCGTCAGGATCGGCTGTCAGGACGAAGTCGTTGCCGGTCCCGTGCCCCTTGGAAAAGCGGAGCCCGCCCAGGGTGCGGAAGGCGGACTCGGAAGTTTCTGTGGAGGTGGCATCCATGGTGTCAAGCGTAGCGGCGGATGCTGCCGGTGCTGAAACGCGGCTACTTGGACAGCTCTGCGGCCTTGCTGTTGAGGTCAGGATCCTGCCAGTCCAGCCAGCTGATGCGGGGGTCGGCGCGGAACCAGGTGAGCTGCCGGCGGGCAAACTGCCGGGTGGCCACAATGGTTTCCTCCGCTGCCTCCCTGACAGTGGAAAGACCGTCGAGAACCCGGAGGAACTGCGAATACCCGAGGCCGCGGGAGGCGGTTTTGCCGCTGCGCAGGCCTTGGGCGTCGAGGCGTTGAACCTCGGCGAGCAGCCCGGCATCCACCATCCGGTGCACGCGGGCGGCCAGTCGCTCCCGCAGGACCTCGCGGTCCACGCTGAGCCCCACCTGGATGGCTGGCTGGTAGTACTCGCGGCGCGGCATGAAGGAGCTGAAGGGCCGGCCGGTGAGCTCATGGACTTCCAGTGCGCGGATGATCCTCCGGTCATCGGACAGCCGTTCCGCCGAAACCGGGTCCACGGCATGTAGCCTGGCCAGCATTGCGGGCGTCCCCTGGTCCGCCAGTTCCGCCTCGAGCCGTTTCCGAAGCCGTGGGTCCGTCCCGGGAAACTCCAGCACGTCCAGGGCAGCCCGCACGTAGAGCCCGGAGCCCCCGGCCAGGATGGCGCGTTTACCGCGTGCGTGGATGTCAGCAATGGCATCGCGGGCCTGCTGCTGGAAGTCGGAGACGCTCGCTTCCTGCGTTACGTCGAGGATGTCCAGCAGGTGGTGCGGCACTCCCCTGCGTTCGGCCACGGTCATCTTGGCCGTGCCGATATCCATGCCGCGGTAGAACTGCATGGCGTCGGCGTTGACGACCTCGCCGTCAAGTTCGAGGGCAAGGTTGACGGCGAGGTCGGACTTACCGGAGCCGGTAGGGCCGACGACGGCGATGACGGGCGGAGCGTCCACCTGTCAGCGGGTGCGCAGCGGCAGCGAGGGCATGCCGAGGGAGACACCCTTCTGGCCCGCACCGGCACCCGGGGCCGGAGCCCCGCAGGAGTCTGCCTGGGACCTGTCCCAGGCGTCGCCGGCCCGTGACCGTCGCAGGTGGTAGTCCTCGGGCGTGGGATCGGCGATGAGATGGAACGCGGCGGCCTCGGTGACGGTCACGGTCACGAGGTCCCCGGGCCTGGGCGCAGGAGCACCGTCCGGGACGGAGAAGTGGACCAGCCGCTGGTCCTGCGAACGTCCCGAGAGGCGGTGGGTCTCCTCGGCCTTGCGGCCGGACTGGGCGGTGACCATGACTTCCACCCGGCGGCCGAGCTGCTTCCGGTTCTCCTCTGCGGCGATCCGGTCCTGCAGCGCGGTGAGCCGCTCGAAGCGTTCCTGGACCACCGCCTTGGGCAGCTGGTCGGGCAGATCGGCGGCGGGCGTGCCGGGGCGCTTGGAGTACTGGAAGGTGAAGGCGGTGGCGAAGCGCGACTGTTCCACCACGTCCAGCGTGGCCTGGAAATCTTCCTCTGTTTCGCCGGGGAAACCGACGATGATGTCGGTGGAGATCGCGGCATTCGGGATCTTTTCCCGGACCTTGTCCAGGATGCCCAGGAACTTCGTGGAGCGGTACGAGCGCTTCATGGCCCGGAGGATGCTGTCGGAGCCGGACTGCAGCGGCATGTGCAGCTGCGGCATGACATTGGGCGTTTCGGCCATGGCGTCGATGACGTCATCGGTGAAGGCGGCAGGGTGGGGGCTGGTGAAGCGAACCCGTTCCAGTCCTTCGATTTCGCCGCAGGCCCGCAGCAGCTTGGAGAAGGCCTGGCGGTCGCCGAATTCGACGCCATAGGAGTTCACGTTCTGGCCGAGCAGCGTAACCTCGATGGCGCCGTCGTCGACAAGCGCCTGGATCTCGGCGAGGATTTCCCCCGGCCGGCGGTCCTTTTCCTTCCCGCGGAGGGAGGGCACGATGCAGAAGGTGCAGGTGTTGTTGCAGCCGACGGAGATGGATACCCAGCCGGAGTACACAGAGTCCCGCTTGGTGGGAAGGGTGGACGGGAAGACGTCCAGGGATTCCAGGATCTCCAGCTGTGCTTCGTTGTTGTGCCGGGCCCGATCAAGGAGGGCGGGCAGCGCACCCACGTTATGGGTGCCAAAGACCGCATCAACCCACGGAGCCTTCTTCAGGATGGTTTCCCGGTCCTTCTGCGCCAGGCAGCCGCCAACGGCGATCTGCATTCCGGGGTTGGCTGCTTTGACCGGGGCCAGGATGCCGAGGTTGCCGTAGAGCTTGTTGTCGGCGTTTTCACGGACCGCGCAGGTGTTGAACACCACAACGTCGGCCTGTTCGCCCTCCGCCGGCACGTAGCCGGCATCTTCAAGCATTCCGGCCATCCGCTCCGAGTCGTGAACGTTCATCTGGCACCCGAAGGTGCGCACCTGGTACGTACGCGGGCGGCTGCCGGCATCCTGCGGGGTGGCTTCTGCCGCAGGGGTGGGGGCGCTGGAAGGGGAGGAAGGGATGGTCAAACTCACCCGTTAAGGGTACCGGTTCCCCAGCGGATCGCTGACGGGATCCTGGGAATCGAGGACCTCGTTGACGATCCGGAACGCCTGCGAGGGCTGATAGCCCTTTCGCGCCAGCATCGACGCCAGCCGCCGGACAGCTTTCTCCCGCCCTGCCTGGCCGGAAAGGTCTGTTCCGGGACGCAGCTTACGCTGCACCAGGGTTCTCGCCGCAGCTTCCTCGTCCGCGTCCGTCAGCTGTTCCAAGGCTGCACTGGCGGTTTCCTGGTCGATGCCCTTGTCGGCCAGCTCACGCCGGAGCGCACCCTTCGCGAGCTTGCGCGACTGTGCACGGCTCCTGACCCACATGTCGGCGAATTCGGCGTCGTTGATCAGGCGCGCTTCCTCGAACCTGTCCAGGACCGATTCCGCAACGTCCTCCGGGATGTTCCGTTCGGCGAGCTTCCGTGCCAGCTGCAGCCTGCTCTTGGCGGACGCCGTCAGCTGCCGGTAGACAATGGCCTGGGCGACGGAAACCGGATCCGGCTCAGCATCCACGGCCCGGGGATCGTCCGGAACGGCGAACCCGCCCGGGTGCCCTGCAGAAGGGCTTCCGGAACGGTTCCGCCGGGGCCGCCCCTTCGGGGACCGGCTGTCCCTTGCGCCCGTTCCCTGAACGGGCGCTTCAGGACGCTGCGCTTCAGACGACCAGCTCAACGGCTAGAACCCGTCGACGGCTTTCAGCTTCGGCGAATCCTTGGGCTCCTCTTCGGCCGCCTTTACCCCGACGCCGAGCTTCTCCTTGATCAGGCGCTCCAGTTCAGCGGCGAGCTCGGGGTTGTCGCGGAGGAAGCGGCGGGAGTTCTCCATGCCCTGGCCCAGCTGGTCCCCGTCATAGGTAAACCACGAGCCCGACTTCTTGATGATGCCATGCTCCACGCCCATGTCGATGATGCCGCCCTCGCGGGAGATGCCCTGGCCGTAGATGATGTCGAACTCGGCGACCTTGAAGGGCGGGGCCATCTTGTTTTTGACGATCTTGGCCTTGGTGCGGTTACCGACAGAATCGGCGCCTTCCTTGAGCGTCTGGATGCGGCGGACGTCGATGCGGACCGACGCGTAGAACTTCAGGGCCTTACCACCGGTGGTGGTTTCGGGGGAACCGAAGAACACGCCAATCTTTTCGCGGAGCTGGTTGATGAAGATCGCCGTGGTCTTCGTCTGGCTCAGGCGGCCGGTGATCTTACGGAGGGCCTGGCTCATGAGCCGGGCCTGCAGGCCCACGTGGCTGTCGCCCATGTCGCCTTCGATTTCAGCGCGGGGCACCAGGGCGGCAACGGAGTCGATAACGATGACGTCCAGCGAGCCGGAGCCCACCAGCATGTCCATGATCTCCAGGGCCTGCTCGCCGGTATCCGGCTGGGACACCAGGAGGGCGTCCGTGTCGACGCCCAGCTTTGCGGCATAGTCCGGGTCCAGCGCGTGCTCGGCGTCGATGAAGGCGGCGATGCCGCCCGCGCGCTGTGCATTCGCTACGGCGTGCAGGGCCACGGTGGTCTTACCCGAGGATTCCGGGCCGTAGATTTCGATGACGCGGCCGCGGGGAAGGCCGCCGATGCCGAGGGCCACGTCCAGTGCGATGGAGCCGGTGGGAATGACTTCGATGGGGGCGCGGACTTCGTCGCCCAGGCGCATCACCGAACCCTTGCCGAACTGCTTGTCAATCTGGGCCAGCGCTGCTTCCAGCGCCTTGGCACGATCCGGGGCTGCCGCCATGGTTGACACCTCTAATGCTTTCTCGATGGTGGCCTTCGCGGCCGTTTTCTTGGTCATCTCTGACGCTAAGGGGACCCACTGACATTCCGGCCTGAGGACGACGGCTATGTGGATAAACCCAATAGGAAAAGCATAGCTTTATCCGAACAGGTATTCGAAGAGCCGGCGCCGTGCGGCGTGTCAGCAGTAGTTGGTGCCCGGAAGGCCGTTGCCCCGCTGGTCCTGGGAAGCCGTGGCCAGGTCAGTGGTCCCGGCGCGGGGGGATGTCCCGTCCCAGCCGCCGTTCGGCCGGCACGTCCTGGACGTCGCAGACTGCCAGCCACACCCTGCGCGGCTCCACCCCGGCTGCCAGGGCCTGGTCCGCGGTGCGGCCGCCCACCCCGGAAAGGACCAGGGTGCTGCTCAGGACGCGGGAGTAGCCCGCGCCGAACTCGTCGTCCATGAGCCGCCAGTACTCGCTGATTCGCATCGATAAATCCTCTCATGAGTGTGGACCCTAGAATTGTTGCCATGAGCAACTCCCCCGATGCCCCGTCCGAGTCCGGCGCAGGCGAAGCTGCCGCCGATGAGGCCCTGCAAAACGTCGAACACCAGATCAGTCTTTTTTGGCGGCGGGCCCGGGCCATCTCCAACCAGCTCTCGCGGGAAGTGCACCCGGACATGGAACCCGCAGCCTACGGGCTGCTGACCGTCATCCGCCGCGAGGGGCCTATCCGCCTTACCGAACTCGCCATGAACATCGGGGTGGGCAAGCCGTCGGTCAGCCGCCAGATCGCGTTCCTGGAAAGCCTGGGGCTGGTGTCGAAGGAGGCGGACCCGCTGGACCGGCGCGCGCAGTCCATCCGGCTCACGCCCAAGGGTGAGGAGAAGATGCACCAGGTACAGGACGCGCGGCGCCAGGTGTTCCAGGAGCGGCTGCGTGAATGGCCGGTGGCGGACCTGCAGGAGTTGGCGCGCTATATGGCCAAGCTCAACTCCACCTACGAGCGGGACGGGTTCCCCCGGGAGCCCCAGGACGGGGATACCCCGTCCGCGCCGCGGGCACAGGAAGACTGAACAGGAGTTGCAGAACAGAAGGAAGCCTCCGGCATTGCCGGAGGCTTCCTTCTGTATAAGGCCGTGCTTTAGGTGGCCTGGTCCGGACTGCCCTTACCGGGCGCCGGAGAGAAGGCCATTGGAAAGCTCGTCGTTCAGTTCAGTGTTGAGGTCGCGCTCAAGGTCGCGGCCGTAACGCTGCGAGAATTCCTGCGGGACGGTGTCCGGAACTGCTACGCCCTCAGCCACTGCCACGCGGTCACTGACCTCGCGGAGCATGCTGGACAGCGGAACATCCAGTGCCGAGCAGATCGAGGACAAAAGCTCAGATGATGCTTCCTTCTGGCCGCGCTCCACTTCGCTGAGGTATCCCAGGGAGACACGGGCACTGTGCGAAACTTCACGGAGCGTACGTCCCTGCCGCTGGCGGACATCGCGCAGGACATCACCGATTTCGTGACGAAGTACTACCATCTTGCGCTCCTTCTGTTCGCTCTTAGCCTGTTCGGCGAGGCCCACATCCTTCCAGCGGACAACGCCGTTTACGGATACGGGCTGCTTTACCATCTGTATCGCCTTGCTCCCTCATTGGTCAGGCCCGCCGTGGAGCGGACCGTCATGGTCATTTCATCCTAGGCGCCTCCGCTATCCGGAAGCGACACAATGTAATAACTAATCGGTACCGGCTTTTGTTCCCCACAACTTTACGCCCGGTAACTTGGCGGCGGAAACCTCAGGAGGACAAGGCTTCGAGGAGCCGTTCCAGGGCTGCCGCGCAGGCGCCGGCGCGGATGTCGGGCCGGCTGCCGGTAAAGGAGTACTCGAATCCTGTGGCCCCTGCGGCCGTTGCGATGCCGATGTACACGCGGCCCACGGGCTTTCCGTCATGCGCGTCCGGTCCGGCCACCCCGGTGGTGGCCACCCCGACGTCGGCACCAAGGGCGGTCCGCGCACCCGCGGCCATGGCGCTGGCCACGTCCGGGTCGACCGACCCTGCGCGTGCCAGCAGTTCGGCAGAGACGTGCAGGACGTTTTCCTTTACGGAGTTCTGGTAGGCCACTACCCCGCCCTGCAGCATGCCGGATGCACCGGGAGTGTCAGCCAGCACGGCCGAGACCATTCCCGCCGTCAGGGATTCCGCGGTGGCCACTGTCAGCCGCGACTCCAGGGCCAGCCGGACAGCCTGTGCTGCAAGATGGTGGAGGTTGCTCATGCCTGCTCCTGCCCTTTATCCGATCGTCCCGCGGCCGGTCCGGCCTGCCGTTTCCCCCTGGCGCGCAGCCGGAGCGCCTCAATGACGTATTCGACGCCGGTCCACAGCGTAATTGCCACCGCCGCCATCATCACGGCGAAGGCGATCCAGGCCATCCACGGCGCGAACGCCCCTAAAGGCAGCAGGTACAGGAAGATCGCGGCAGTCTGCACGACGGTTTTGAGCTTGCCGCCCCGGGAAGCCGGGATGACGCCGTAACGGATCACGAAGAACCGCAAGGCCGTAATGCCCCACTCGCGGACCAGGATCACCAGGGTGGCCCACCATGGCAGCTCCCCCAGCAGGGAGAGCATCACCAGGGCCGAACCGATGAGGAGCTTGTCGGCGATGGGATCGGCGATCTTGCCGAAATCGGTGACGAGGTTGCGGCTCCTGGCGATGTCGCCGTCGAGCTTGTCCGTGTAGATGGCGACGGCGAACGCCAGCACCGCTGCCCAGCGCCACGGGCCCGAGACGCTGTGCAGCCCGGGGGCATCGGCCACGAGGAACCATACGAAGAATGGAACCAGCGCGATGCGGATCATGGTCAGGACATTGGGAAGGTTCCAGACCCCGGCACGGCCCTGGCCGGCGGCGGTTGCATCGGTGCTAGTCACGGTTCTAGGCTACCGGGCTAGCGCCCGGTGAGGGACCAGGCGTCCTCGGAGCCGTCGTCGTCATCGCCATACCCGCCCGGAGCGGAATCAGAGCCGTCGTAATATTCGACGTTCTGCTTCCGCTTGTCGAGGTCTGCCGCCACGAGGTCCTCGGCGTAGCCGCCCTGGGCGATGTTCGCGTTGGCATTGTCGCTGAGCGCCGCTGTCTGGGAGTCCGGCGCCGCGGGGGCCTCCTGTCCCTTCATGGCGGCCAGGACGGCGGCGAGGTCGTCCGGCTTGACCAGTACGTCGCGGGCCTTGGAGCCCTCGGAGGGGCCCACCACCCCGCGCGACTCGAGCAGGTCCATGAGCCGGCCGGCCTTCGCGAACCCGACGCGGAGCTTGCGCTGCAGCATCGAAGTTGACCCGAACTGGGTGGTCACCACCAGCTCCGTGGCCTGCAGCAGCACCTCGAGGTCGTCGCCGATGTCGTCGTCGATCTGCTTCTTCTCCGCCTCGGGGGCGACGTCGTCGCGGTAGACGGCCTGCAGCTGCCCCTTGACGTGCTCCACCACCTTGTGGATCTCGGACTCCGAGACCCAGGCGCCCTGGACGCGCATTGCCTTGGACGCACCCATGGGGAGGAAGAGGGCATCACCCTGGCCGATGAGCTTTTCGGCGCCGGGCTGGTCCAGGACAACACGGGAGTCCGTGACGGAGGACGTGGCGAACGCCATGCGGGACGGCACGTTGGCCTTGATGAGGCCGGTGACCACGTCCACGGATGGTCGCTGGGTGGCAAGGACCAGGTGGATGCCGGCAGCACGGGCCAGCTGGGTGATGCGGACGATGGAATCTTCGACATCGCGGGGGGCCACCATCATGAGGTCAGCGAGTTCGTCGACGATCACCAGCAGGTAGGGGTAGGGGCGGATCACCCGCTTGGAGTCGGGCGGCGGCTGGACCTTGCCCGCGCGGACTGCCTTGTTGAAGTCGTCGATGTGCTTGAAGCCGTAGTTGGCGAGGTCGTCATAGCGGGCGTCCATCTCGCGGACCACCCACTGCAGCGCCTCGGCAGCCTTCTTCGGGTTGGTGATGATCGGCGTGATTAGGTGCGGCACGCCTTCGTAGGCGGTGAGCTCCACCCGCTTGGGGTCCACCATGACCATGCGCACCTCGTCCGGGGTGGCGCGCATGAGGATGGAAGTGATCATGGAGTTCACGAAGGACGACTTACCGGCACCGGTGGCACCGGCCACCAGCAGGTGGGGCATCTTGGCCAGGTTGGCCACCACGTAGCCGCCTTCAACGTCCTTGCCCACGCCCATCACCATCGGGTGGTCGGTGCGGCGTGCGTTCTGGCTGCGGAGCACATCGCCCAGGGAAACGGTCTCACGGTCCGTGTTGGGGATTTCGATGCCGATGGCAGATTTGCCGGGGATGGGGCTGAGGATCCGGACGTCACTGGACGCCACGGCGTAGGAAATGTTCTTGGACAGCGCCGTGACGCGCTCCACCTTGGTGCCGGGCGAGAGCTCGATCTCGTACCGGGTCACAGTGGGGCCGCGGCTGAAGCCGGTGACGGTGGCGTCGACGTTGAACTGCTGGAGGGTGTCAGTCAGGGCAGCGACGACTGCGTCGTTGGCTTCCGTGCGCTCCTTCGGGATGGACCCCGGGGTCAGGTAGTCCGAGGCGGGGAGGGTGTAGGTGACATCCCCCGCGAGGGACAACTGTTCGGTGCGCTGCGGGATGGGGACGGGCGGCGGTGCAGGCGCCACAGGGTTGGATGGAACGGTGGGAGCGGGGCCGGCGGGGCGTGCAGGAGCTGCAGCGCCGGGAATGACCAGAGGGATGGCCTCGGTTGCGTTCTCCGGAGCCGGGCTCCGCCTTGCCCAGGCCCTGGGCGGCCTTGATCTTTTCGACGGCGATCTCCGCCTGGGTGGGGCGCCGGACGCCGGGGGCTGGCCGCGCAGGCTCGCGCTCGTCGTCGTCAATAACGGCGTGCTCAAAGGCTTCATCGCCCACGTAGCCGTCCAGGCCGGCGTCGGGCTCCTCGTCCTTGCCGAAGAGCTTGCGCTTCTTCTTCGGCGCGGCCGGCTGGGTCCGCTCCAGGTAGCTGCGGTCATGGACATCACCGGGCTGGTCCTGCTCCATCAGGTCGATGCCCATAAGGTGCTCGTACGCACCGCGAAGCCGGCGCGGGATTGCGGTAAAGGGGGTTGCCGTGATGATGAGCAGCGACACAAAGGCGAGCAGCGCGTAGAGCACCACCGGCACGGCCGGGTGGATGGCGGCAAGCGGCGTGGCGGCGAGGAAGCCGAGCATGCCGCCGGCCTGCCGGAGCCCGTCGAAGCCCTGCGCAACGGTCGGCTGGCCGCCGAGGACATGGGCCAGGCCGCACCCGGCGAAGGTCATGATCAGGAAGCCAATGCCCACCCTGTTGTTGCCCCTGCCATCCTCGGGCCGGCGGAAGAGCCGGAAGGCGCAGACGAAGAGCATGAGCGGAAGCAGGAGGGAGATCCAGCCGAAGGTGCCGTTCACAACCGCGTACACGGCGTCCGGGAACCATCCGGTCAGGCCCCACCAGGCGAAGGTGGCAATGAAGGTCCCCAGCGCAAGGTTGAACAGGGCTGCGCCATCGCGGCGCTCTTCCGGGGGCAGGTCGCTGACGTCATGGCCAATGCGGCGCACTCCCCCGCCCACCAGGTGTCCCAGTCCCAGCCACGCTCCGCCCACCACGCGGAGCAGCCAGGGCTGGTGGTATTCGACGGCGGGGAGCTGGCGGGTGCGTGCGGTGCTGGACGAGCCGCTGCCTCGTCCGGACCTGCCGGAGGTGGAGCCGGTTCCGCGGCCTGTGGAGCTGCCGGACTTGGTGCCCGAACCGCCCCTGCCGGTACCTTTGGGCGCGGAAGTAGTGCGTGTGGCCATGGTTCCACGCTACCGGAACAAGGCTCCCATTCCCGGGATATCGGAGTTCCCCGGCCAGCCCGCGGGGATGCGCGAAGGGCCCGGCTCCTGGGAACCGGGCCCTTCGAAGGACAGCATGCCAACGGTGGCGGGAATGCCCGTCAGGCTTCGAGGACCACCGGGATGATCATGGGCTTGCGGCGGAGCTTCCGGTTGACCCAGGTGCCTACGACCCGGCGGACCACCTGCTGGAGCTGGTGGCTGGTGTGGTCGGCGTGGTTCTGGACTGCTTCCTCCAGGGCCGCGTTGATCTTGGGGATGATGTCATCGAAGACCGAATCGTCCTCGGCGACGCCGCGGGCGTGGATTTCCGGACCGGACACCACCTTGCCGGTGGCGCGGTGGATGACCGTGATGATGGAGATGAAGCCTTCGTCGCCCAGGATGCGGCGGTCCTTGAGGTCGGCATCGGTGATCTCGCCCACGCTTGAGCCGTCCACGTAGACGAAGCCCACCTCAACCTGGCCCACGATGTCTGCCTGGTGGTCGCGGAGGTCGATGACGGTGCCGTTGTCCGCGAGGATGACACTGGCTTCCGGCACGCCGGACTCGATGGCAATCTTGCCGTTGGCAATCAGGTGGCGGGTTTCGCCGTGCACGGGCATGGCGTTGAGGGGCTCGAGGATGTTGTAGCAGTAGAGCAGTTCCCCGGCGGCCGCGTGGCCGGAAACGTGGACCTTGGCGTTGCCCTTGTGGATGACGTCGGCACC
This sequence comes from Arthrobacter sp. MOO21, assembly GCF_057369995.2. Lineage (NCBI taxonomy): Bacteria > Bacillati > Actinomycetota > Actinomycetes > Micrococcales > Micrococcaceae > Arthrobacter > Arthrobacter sp. MOO21. The sequence goes on from NZ_CM170671.2 coordinate 61,009, forward strand.
GAGCTTGAGGAGGCCGTTGATGATCCGGAACACCGCGTTCTCGTTGCCCGGGATGAGGCTGGAGGCCAGGATGACGGTGTCACCGTCGCCCACCACCACACGGTGGTCGCCGTTCGCCATCCGGGAGAGGGCTGCCATCGGCTCACCCTGGGAGCCGGTGGACATGAGCACCACGCGGTTGTCGGGGAGGTTGTCGATGTTCTTGATGTCGACGATGAGTCCGGCGGGGACGTCAAGGTAGCCGAGTTTTTCCGCGATCGCCATGTTGCGGACCATGGACCGGCCCACGAAGGCCACCTTGCGGTTGTGCTTGGCGGCGGCATCCAGGACCTGCTGGACGCGGTGCACGTGCGAGGAGAAGGACGCCACAATGATGCGCTTGGTGGCCTGCCCGAACAGCCGCTCGAGGGTGGGGCCGATTTCCTTTTCCGCCGTGGTGAAGCCGGGAACGTCCGCGTTGGTGGAGTCGGACATGAACAGGTCCACGCCCTCTTCCCCCAGCTTCGCGAAGTGCCGCAGGTCGGTGATCCGGCCATCCAGCGGGAGCTGGTCCATCTTGAAGTCGCCCGTGTGCAGGACGGTGCCGCCTGCGGTGCGGATGAACACGGCCAGGGCATCGGGAATGGAGTGGTTGACGGCAACGAACTCGCATTCGAAGGGGCCGAACTTCTCCACCTGGCCCTCTTCCACGGTCAGCGTGTAGGGCCGAATGCGGTGCTCCTGCAGCTTCGCCTCGATCAGGGCAAGGGTCAGCTGCGAGCCCACCAGCGGGATGTCGTTGCGCAGGCGCAAAAGGTACGGCACAGCGCCGATGTGGTCCTCGTGGCCGTGGGTCAGGACCACGGCCACGACGTCGTCCAGCCGGTTCTCGATGTAGGAGAAGTCCGGAAGGATCAGGTCAACGCCGGGCTGGGTTTCCTCGGGAAAGAGGACGCCGCAGTCCACGATCAGCAGTTTGCCGTCGATTTCGAACACGGCCATGTTCCGGCCGATCTCCCCCAGCCCGCCGAGCGGGACAATCCGTAGCGTGCCCTGCGGCAGGCGTGGAGGGGTGACAAGGCCGGTGAGGGCAGTTTGGGTCATATTGCACTACTTTCCAGGCGGAAGGGCGCCGGTCTTAGCCTCAGGAGAAGACCAGCCCCGCCTCCGCCAAATCCCCGCGGATGGTTTCGATCTCGGTTTCGTCCGGCTCCACGAGGGGCAAACGGACAATCGAGTTGGGCAGGACTCCCTGCCATTTAAGAATCTGCTTTGCCGCCACGGCACCCTGGACCCGGGTCATGGTCGCCCGGACCACCGGCTGGAGCTCGAAGTTGATCTTGCGCGCGGTACCGAGGTCGTTGGCATTGACGGCGTCGATGAGTTCGCGGAAGCGGCGGGTGGCCACGTGCGTGGTGACGCCCACCAGGCCGACGGCGCCCAGCGCCATCCAGGGCAGGGTGAGTCCGTCGTCTCCCGAGTAGAAGAGGAGGTCGGTTTCGGCCATGACGCGGGTGGCGGCGGTGAGGTCGGCCTTGGCGTCCTTGACGGCAACGATGTTGGGGTGCTGGGCCAGCCGGATCATGGTGTCGGGTTCGATCGGAATGGAGGACCGGCCGGGGATGTCGTACAGCATGACGGGGACGTCCACGGCGGAGGCGATGGTCTCGAAGTGGGCGCGGACGCCGGCCTGGCTGGGCTTGTTGTAGTAAGGGGTCACCAGGAGGAGACCGTCGACGCCGAGGGCTGCGGCCTGCCGGGACAGGTGGACCGAGTGCGCGGTGTCATTGGTGCCGGTGCCGGCGATGATGGCGGCGCGTCCGCCGACGGCGTCCTTGACCGCGCGGAACATGCCGAGGTTCTCTTCATCCGTCAGGGTGGACGTTTCGCCGGTGGTGCCGGTGACCACCAGGCCGTCGCAGCCGTCGTCGACCAGCTTGGTGGCCAGCGCCGCCGCCTGGTCGTAATCCACCGCGCCGTCCTTGGTGAACGGCGTAACCATGGCGGTCAGGAGGGTACCGAGGGCAGGGATGTGCGCGGAAGAGTCAGCCATGGAAAAAACGTTACCCTGTCTCCCGCTGGTTAGGACAATGCCACGGGCGTGACGAGCGTCAAATCCTGCTCTTCCGGCCGCCGGCGCTGCCGTGGGCGCCGCGGGTTTTCCCACGGGCCGCGAAGGCACGGCCTCGTTTGCCCCGCCTGCCTGTGGGCCGCCGCCACCGGGATCCTGCCGCCCTTGCAGGGCTTCGTAGTGGAACACCCGGACCGCTGGAGGCGATGCCTGAGCTAAGGGCTTTCCGTCCGCGGCTCGGCCCCCGAATGGCAGTAACAGCCGACGGCAGCCTGCCGCAGGTCCTCAGCCCAGGAAACGAGGCGCTGGGCCGCCCTGACGTAGTGGAACAGCTCCACGGGAGTCAAAGCTTCGATGTCCGTCTCCGACAGGCGGCGGGCCAGCTCGGCTCCCTCAGGCTGGGCATCGAGGCTAATGCCTTCGTTTTCCCACTGGACGTCCGCCGCTGCCCGCCCGGCCACGAGCTGCCGGAACAGGTAGTCCACCACTCCGGGGCTCATGGCCTTGAGCAGACCACTGTCCCGGGCGCTCTCCGGAGCACGGTCCGGAGCTCTGCCCGGAGCACGGTCCGGAACACTGTCCGGAGCACTGTCCTGAGCACCGTGCCAGGCACCGCTCCCCCGGTTTCCGGCCGCTGCTCCCACGGCGCCGGCGGAGGATTGGCCACCTGGGGTGCTTCCTGGGGGATGGCTTCCCGGCAGCCGGCCGCCCGCCTGCCGGGCCCCTGCACCCCAGGCTTCCGGTTGCCCCGCGTCTAAGGGCCGGGCTTCCATTCGCTGGGCTCCCGACTGCGCGGCTCCTCCGCGCGCGGGGCCTGCTTCCGCGTGTTCTGCTTCCGCGTGCTCTGCTTCCGCGTGTCCTGCTTGCCGGTCTCCCGGCCGTCGCTTGTCGGGTTGCATCGGGGCTGCGTGCGATGGCGTGAGCATGACGCCATCTTATTCGAACATATATTCGAATACAAGGCTTGGCGCCGGAGGCCGTGACCGCGGCAGTTCATGTGCCGAATGTTCCGGCGGCTGCGTGCGCTGCTGCACACTCCCCTTGACAGCAGGCGGCAAGGACGGTGTGAGACGATCTGCTCATGACGTCCCGCATCCCGGCCACCAGGTCCCGGAAGACCCCAGGCCGGCAGGAGCCGGGCCGCCTTCGAGGCATCGACGCTGCCCGCGGCCTCGCCCTGCTGGGCATGATGGCCACGCACCTGCTGCCCACGTTCGAGTCCAACCCCAGCCTCACCCCAACGTGGGTGGGCCTCGTCTTTTCCGGCCGCTCGGCCGCCCTGTTCGCGGTGCTGGCCGGTGTGGGACTGGCGCTGTCCACGGGGAAGCACGAGCCAGTGGAGGGCCGGGAACTCTCCGGCGCCCGACGCGGCGTGGCGCTGCGGGCCCTGGTGATCGCCGCCGTCGGACTTTCCCTGGGGGCATTGGAAGTCAACGTGGCCATCATCCTGGTCCACTACGCGGTGCTGTTCCTGTGCATCCTTCCGTTCCTGGGGCTGGGCGTGAAGCGCCTCTGTCTTTGGGCTGCCGGCTGGATCCTGGCGTCGCCGGTGCTGGCATACCTGCTGCGGCCATGGCTCCTTGCTTCCGAACCGCCGCTGAAACTGGGCCATAATCCTTCCTGGGAAGACTTGTCCGTCCCATCTCAGCTGCTGGCAGACCTGTTCCTCACGGGCTACTACCCGGTGCTCCAGTGGCTGTCCTATCTGCTGGTGGGACTGGTGATCGGCCGCCTGGCGCTCACCAAGGCACTGGTCCCGGTCTTCCTTCTCGTGGCCGGGACAGTGGTGGCGATAGCAGCCAAGGCCCTGGGCGTCGCCGCGATGGAAAGCTGGGGCGGCCGCGGGGCGCTGGAGAAGGTCCTCAACTCACCGGGCTACCCGCTGGACAGCGTGCTGCAGGTGAACCTGACAGGACTGTCACAGGAGGGGTCGTGGTGGTGGCTGGCTTCCGCGGCACCGCATTCGGGCACCTCCCTTGACCTGCTGCATACCTCGGCCGTGGCAGCGGCCGTCATTGGTGCCTGCCTGCTCCTGGAGCGGCTTGCGGATTGGGTGGACCTGGACCTGCTGCTGCCGTTGAGGGGCGCCGGGGCAATGACGCTGACCCTGTACACCGTCCACGTCTGGGTGCTCTCGGGCTTCTACCTGAAGCCGCTGCCTGCCGGCTGGACGGAGGATGGGATGTACTTCGCCCAGGCCGCCACTGCGATCCTTCTCGGCGTGGTATTCACCCGGCTGTCGTGGCGAGGCCCCCTGGAATGGGTGGGCCATGCGGCGAACCGGCTGGGCCGCGGCGGGGTCACGGCCCTGCGTTAGGTAACGACAGAACCCCGCGGGCCACCAGATAGCGCCGCGGGGTTCGGTCCTGACCGGCTACTGCGGAGTCAGGGTGAAGGCCGATGCTTCGTCGCCAAAGTCGTCGTTCACGACGACCTTGACGGGGCCCTTTTTGACGTCGAACGCGATGATTCCCTGGCGTGCGTCGCCGGCATTGACCTCTTCTGTGGGCAGGGCTCCCATGCCTTCGCCCAGGTAGATAAGTTCGCCCTCTTTGCCGTCCGCGTCGTAGACGACGAAGTTCGACGGGGAGGACAGGCTGGTGCCGGTCACCGCCTCCCACGAAACCTTGATGGCCAGGAAGCCGCCGTTCTTTGGCTCCAAGTAGGACATCTCAGGAATCTCGGCCGTGTAGATGGAGTCCAGGACATCGCAGTTGGACAGATGATGACCCGGCCGGCAACCCGGCCGGCCTGGCAGGCAGCCGGGCCAGGTTACAGCTGGGAGGCCGTGGTGAAGAGCCGGACGGCGTCGCGCATGGACGCGCGGGCACGCTTGCGGTCACCGGCGGCGTCATAGGCGCAGCTCAACCGGAACCAGGACCGCCAGTCATCTGGAGCGGCCTCGGCTTCGGCACGGTACTTTTCGAATTCCGCGTCCGCGGCTGCCCGCACGATACGGCCACCGGGTGTGCGCGGCAGTTCGTCCACGGGCAGCCCGCCTTCGGCTTCGAGGACCTTGGCCATCTGTTCGGTCCGGGCGCCGAACAAGAGCTCGCGGATCAGGGCCCACGCGCCGATGACGGGCAGCACCAGGTAGGCGGCGCCGATGGCCTTGGCCGTCAGGTTGCTGTCACCCAGCAGCAGGACCGAGCGCTGGAAGGACACCACCAGGTAGAAGACCAGCAACAGCGTCACTGCGCCCACCCAGATCTTGGTGCGGTTCCTCCGGAAACCGGAGAGGAGCGAGTCCACGGCCTAGAGCCCCAGGTCCAGGTAGCCGTCGAGGCCGACGGTGAGCCCGGGATGCGCCGCGACGTTGCGCACCCCCAGGAGCACGCCGGGCATGAAGGAAGCGCGGTCAAAGGAATCGTGGCGCAGGGTCAGCTGTTCCCCGGGACCGCCCAGCAGGACTTCCTGGTGGGCCACGAGGCCGCGGAGCCGCACGCTGTGGACGCGCACGCCGTCCACCTCGCAGCCGCGGGCTCCGGCGATTTCGCTGGTGGTGGCGTCCGGGCTGGGCGGCAGCGCTGCCGCAGCCCGCTCCGCCGCAATGAGCTGGGCAGTGCGCACGGCGGTGCCGGAGGGGGCGTCCACCTTGTCCGGGTGGTGCAGTTCGATGATTTCCACCGATTCGAAGTACTTGGATGCCTTGGCAGCGAAGGCCGAGGCCAACACCGAGCCCAGGGCGAAGTTGGGGGCAATCAGCACCCCCGTCTGCGGGTGCTGTGCGAGCAGGGATTCGAGCGCGGACAGCCTGCCCGCGTCCCAGCCGGTGGTGCCCACCACGGCGTGAATCCCGTGCTCGACGGCAAAGCGGACGTTTTCTTCGGTGCTTTCGGGCACCGTCAGGTCCACCACGTACTGGGCGCCGGCGGCTGCCACCTGGTCCAGCGAGTCACCCCGCCCCAAGGCTGCGACGAGCTTCATGTCGGGCGCGGCGTCGACGGCCTTGACGGCCTCGGCGCCCATGCGTCCATTGGCGCCCAGGACGGCCACCAGTTTGGGTGCGGAGTGTTGTTCGGTCATGCCGTTAAGCCTACCGGCGAGGCCGCCCCGTGCAGGAACCGGGCCGCGTGCGTTACCTCGCAGGAAGCAGCCGGATAACCTACGGATATCCGTACGTTTTACGGCGGGCCCTCAGCCGCCTGCGCCGACCCATTCCACGGTCCCGTCGGAGAAGAACTGTTCCTTCCAGATGGGGACCTGCTCCTTGATCCGGTCCACCAGCTCGGAGCAGACAGCGAAGGCCTGGCCCCGGTGCGCGGCGGAAACAGCGCACACAAGCGCGGGATCGCCGATTTCCAGCATTCCGATCCTGTGCGCCGCCCAGATCCGGACCGGCTGCTGCACGGCATCCCCGCCGTTGTCCCCGGCAGCGTTCTGCTCGGCAACAAGCCGCGCGACGACGTCGGCCATCACCTGGTGCGCCGTGGGGTGCGCACTGTAACTGAGCCGCTGAACTGCCTTGCCGCCGTCGTGGTTGCGGACCACGCCGCTGAAGCTGACCACCGCGCCGGCGGTATCGCTCTCCACGGCGGCGATCGCCTGGTCAACGGAGATGGGCTCCGCGCTCAGGACTGCGGATACCACCTCGAATGCTGCTTCAGTGCCCATGTCCGCCTTCCAGCTGGTCGCAGAGGTGCCCGATCACCGGGTCCAGGACAGTCAGTCCGTCCATGACCCCTTTCGGTGAACCGGGCAGATTCACTATAAAGGTTTGTCCGGCCGCGCCTGCAAAGCCCCGGCTCAGTGCTGCCAGGGGCGTCTTGGCGGCGCCGGGCGCGCCGGATGGCTTCCATGATCCCCGGGATTTCCCGGTCGAGGAAGGGAAGGGTGACGTCCGGGGTGCGGTCATCGGGGCTCAGGCCCGTGCCTCCGCTGGTGATGACGACGGCGGGACGCTGGGTCAGGAGCGCCCGGATGGCGCCTGCCACGGGCTCCCCGTCGGGAACCACCATCGGCGGGAAGACGTCGAAGCCGTGCTCGGTCAGCCAGTCGGCGATGACGGGGCCGGTCTCGTCGTCGTAGATCCCCGCCGCGGCGCGGGTGGAGGCGATCACGATGCCGGCCTTGCGCCCCTGCACGTCGCCGTGCCGGTGCGGTTCCGGGACATCCAGGATTCCAGGGTTGGTCACAGTGCCCAGTCCCCGCTCTTGCCGCCGCTCTTGGCCAGCACCAGGATGTCCGTTACGACCGCGTGCTTGTCCACGGCCTTGATCATGTCATAGACGCTCAGGGCCGCCACCGAGGCGGCGGTCAGGGCTTCCATCTCAACGCCTGTGACCCCCCGTGTCTTGACGCTGGCCTTGATGGTGACCGCGGACGGACCGAGGTCAAAGTCGACGGTGACTTTGGAGATGGGCAGCGGGTGGCAGAGCGGGATCAGTTCCGGAGTCTTCTTGGCGGCCATGATGCCGGCCACGCGGGCAACTGCCAGGGCATCACCCTTCGGAAGGCCGCCGGTACCAAGGAGTTCCATCACCTCGGCGGTGGTGTGGACGGTGGCGGTGGCTGTGGCTTCCCGCGTTGTCTCTGCCTTGGCGGAGACGTCCACCATCTGGGCGCTGCCGTCCTGGCGCAGGTGCGTCAAGGCTGCCGGTGTCTGTTCTGAATTCACAGCATCCATACTTCCACCTCATCCCCTGCGGCGAGCGCAGAGACGCCTTCGGGGACGTGGACCAGGACGTTCGAGCCTGCGAGCGCGTGCATCAGGTGCGAGCTTTCGCCGCCTTCCAGGTGCACGGTGCCGTCCGCGCTCAGGATGCCGCGGCGGACCTGGTGCTTCTGTCCTGGCGAGGTGAGTGCCTGGCCCAGGCGGGCGCGGAGCGGCAGCCTGGGCGCCGGTGCCCCCAGCAGTGTTGCCAGGGCCGGCCGGAGGAACATTTCGAAGGACACCAGGCAGCTGACCGGGTTGCCTGGAAAGCCCAGGAAAGGGACGCCGTCAAACGTTCCCATCCCCTGCGGTCCGCCCGGCTGCATGGCCACGTGCAGGAATTCCACGGCCTGGTCCGCCATCGCCTGGCGCACCACCTCGTAGGCGCCTTTGCTGACTCCGCCCGTGGTGACGATCAGGTCTACTCCCTGGCCTTTGGAACGCAGCAGGCTCCGCAGTTCGTCCGGGTTGTCCGTGGAGATCCCGGCGCGCCTGACGGCCAGGCCTGCCTGCCGCATGGCCGCTTCCAGCAGGGTGCCGTTGGCGTCGTAGATCCTGCCCGGCTCCAACGTATTTCCAGGTTCCACCACCTCGTCCCCGGTGGCCACGAGCAGGACGGCCGGGGCCCGGTACACCTCGACGTCCGGGATGCCGAGCGCGGCGAGCAGCCCCAGCTGCGCCGGGCCCAGGAACGTTCCGGCGGCCAGCGCCCGCTCCCCCATGGGGATGTCGCTGCCGGCGGCGCGCACGCAGGTTCCGGCCTGCACGGCGGGCAGCTTCACGGTGGCTCCGTACCCCGCGTCCACAAAGTGGTCCGGCGCGGCGCGTTCAATGGGTACGACGGCGTCGGCCCCCGCCGGGATCATGGCACCGGTCATGATGGGAGCGGCCGTCCCGGGCTCCAGCGGCTGCGGACGCGACCCCGCAGGAACCGGGGGCATGATGCGAAGGTCCGCGCCGCCGTCGGGAATGTCCCCGGAACGGACGGCATAGCCGTCCATCTGGGAGTTGGCGAAGGGCGGCAGGCTGACCGGCGCTGTGATGTCCCGCACCAGGCCCCGGCCCAGTGCCTGGCTCAGCGGAAGTGTTTCGGCGCGGTCCGCAGCCCGGACCGCGTGGAGGAGGTCCACGACGGCGGCGGCATGATCCGCAACGGAGCGTGCATGCCCTGCTGCGGGCTGGGCATGGCCGTGCTGGGGATGGCTGGTCATGGGTACGCCTTCGGTCGCGGCCTTCAGGATTTCACGTCCACTCTAACCGTGTGGAATCCAGTGGCCCCGTCAGGGGCCGGCGGCCGTTGCGTTTCATCCTGGACGATGCCCCGCAGGTCGGTGGCCCGGACCTGGACCTCGTACTGCCCCGGCGTGAGGTCTGCGCCCAGCTTCCACTGGTACCAGGTGTCATGTGAAATGCCGGGGGCCAGCTCCGCCGCGCGCCACGGTCCCCGGTTAATCCGCAGTTCCACTTTCCCTATGCCCGTGTGCTGTGCCCAGGCCACGCCGGCGAAAACAACGGTTCCGGCGCTGACCGGGCGTCCGCTGCGGGGCACGTCGATCCGCGACGAGGTCTTGACTGGGCCGCGCTCGGACCAGCCGCGGGGAGTCCAGTAGCCCGCGTCGTCGGCGAACCTGGTGACCTTGAGCTCCGTGACCCATTTGGTGGCCGACACGTACCCGTACAGGCCCGGGACCACCAAGCGGACAGGGAACCCGTGCTCAAGCGGCAGCGGCTCGCCGTTCATGCCGACGGCGAGCAGTGCGTCCCGGCCTTCGTCCGCCAGGACGTCCAGCGGTGTGCCGGCGGTCCAGCCGTCGGCGCTGCGGGAGAGCACCATGTCCGCCCCTTGACGCGGACGGGCCTGGGCGAGCAGTCCGCGGACCGGCCAGCCCAGCCAGCGGGCGTTCCCGATCAGATCCCCGCCCACGGCGTTGGAGACGCAGGCGATAGTGATGTGCCGCTCCACCAGTGGTTTGGCCAGGAGTTCGGCGAGGTTCAGTTCCACCTCCCGGTCCACCATCCCGGTCACCTTCAGTGTCCATTGGTCCGGGTTGATCGAAGGAACGGACAAGGCTGTGTCGATCCGGTAGAAATCCCGGTTCGGGGTGACCAGTGGCTGCGTTCCGGGTACGCCCGCTTCTGCACCTGTTGGGATGTCCGGCGCCGGGGACGCGGCGGCGGGCAGTCTGAGGCGGGCCCTGGCTTCGCTGACGGCCACCGCGGCACCGCGCCATATCAGGGCCGCCGCCCCGCCCAGGGCGGATGCGGCACCCGTCACGGCAAGGGCCCGCAGGAAGCTGCGGCGCGGCTGGCTCCCCGGGACGGGCTCCGCCTCGCGCGCCTGCAGGTTACGGATCAGGAACCGCAGCAGGAAGGCGGCGACGAGCGCGGCCACCACCGGGAGCGTCAAGGCGGCCGGAGTTGCCTGGGCGCGGGTCAGAACGGCGGCAGCACCGGCGAGGCCGAACAGCCCTGACAGTGCCACGCCGGCAAACCGGCGGCGTTCCTCCAGCATGCCGGCCAGCCCGGCCAGCGCGGCGATGACCAACGCCATGCCGGCCAGGAGCGCTGCCTTGTCAGCAGTGCCGAAAAGCGAAATGGCCCAGTCCTTGAGGCCCGGCGGAACGGCGTCGATGACGGCACCGCCAACGGCTGTGAGTGGCGACAGTGAGGGGCTGGCAAAACCGGCCAGCAGCTCCCCTGCCACCACGCCGCCGGCAACGGCCGCGATGCCGGCGGCCGCTGCAAGGCCCCCATGCCTCGTTGGCGCTGCCTCTTGCCGCATGCGACTGTCCGTTCGCTCCCCAAGGCCCGCTCCGCCGTCGTGCGTTGCGCTGGCCGGGGACTCCACCTCCAGTTTAGTTTGGCCGGCAGTCCCAAGCGCCGTTCCTTTCCCAGTTGTCCGCCGGCGACTCGGAAGGGTCACGGCTGTGATGCGTGGCTCATCGTGGCGTAGCCTGAATTCATGAGTGTCCAGCTAGGCATGCCGCAGCCAAGGCAGGAGGCAGCGCCGACGCTGCCCACCGTTCCCCCCAGCCGGCCCGCGGACGCGCCTGCCGGACTGACGGACCGGTACGGCCGCCGCGCCACGGACATGCGCCTGTCGCTGACGGACAAATGCAATCTTCGCTGCACGTACTGCATGCCCGCGGAGGGCCTTGAGTGGCTCGCAAAGCAGGCCGTCATGTCGGCAGAGGAAATCGTGCGGATTGTCCGTGTCGGCGTGGAGCAGTTGGGGGTCCGTGAACTCCGGCTCACCGGCGGCGAGCCGCTGGTCAGGCACGACCTGGTGGATATCATCGCCGCCCTGCGCCGGAACCACCCGGACCTGCCGATTTCAATGACCACCAACGGGGTTGGTTTGGCCAAGAAGGCGGCGGCGCTCAAGGCGGCCGGCCTGACCCGGATCAACGTGTCGCTGGACTCCCTGCACGAGGAAACGTTCACCAAACTGACCCGGCGGCCCTTCCTGGACCAGGTCCTGGCCGGCGTGGACGCCGCATGGGCAGCAGGGCTGGGCCCCGTGAAGCTCAATGCGGTGCTGATGCGCGGCATCAACGACGCCGAGTCGCCGCAGCTGCTGGCATGGGCCCTGGAACGCGGCTACGAACTCCGCTTCATCGAACAGATGCCGCTGGATGCCGACCACGGCTGGACCCGCCGGAACATGATCACCGCGGCCGAGATCCGCGAACTGCTCTCCCGGGACTTCGTCCTGAGTCCCGACCGCCGGGCCCGGGACGGCGCACCCGCGGAACGTTTTGAAGTACGACGGCGGGCGGCGGGTTCTGCGGAGCCGGACGGTCCCGTGCTGGGAACCGTGGGGATTATTGCCTCAGTCACCGAGCCGTTTTGCTCGGACTGCCGCCGCACCAGGATCACTGCCGAGGGCAAGATCATGAGCTGCCTGTTTTCCCGGGAGGAATTCGACCTGCTGGGCCTGCTGCGTTCAGGGGCCGGGGACGACGAACTGGCCTGGCGGTGGCAGGATGCCATGTGGATCAAACCAAAAGCCCACGGGATGGACCACGTGGGCCTTGACGCTCCGGACTTCGTCCAGCCGGACCGCAGCATGAGCGCCATCGGGGGCTGACAAGACAATGCAAGTACGTTACTTCGCTGCCGCACGCGCCGCCGCCGGTTTCGAGGAAGAGAAGTTCGACCTGCCCGAAGGGGCCACCGTGGCCGACCTCCTGCAGGCAGTACTTGCCGTGGAGCGGCCGGAGCCGCCTGCCGGCACCCCGCCCCTGGCGAGAATCCTCGCCCGCAGCAGCTTCCTGTTGAATGAAGTGGCCGTGCGCGGTCAAGCGACCGTACTGGGTGCCGACGACGTGGTGGATGTGCTGCCTCCGTTCGCCGGCGGGTAGGACTTTCCTGCCTCGGGGAGCCGACCCGCTTTGAATGTCAGTGCTCCGTTGGATGATGTTTTTATGGGAATCAGCGGCGGTTCAGTGAGCGGTTCAGGGGCGGGGATGGAGGGTGTTCATGCCTCTGTTGCTGCCCTTGATGCGCTGTTCCTGGAGGACACCGAACTCGCTTCCGCTGGCGGTGCTGATGGTCACGGTGCCGGCGCTGGGGTGGATGTGTTGCAGCGGCAGTACGGGATCCGGCTGGAGCGGATGGAACTGAGGTCCAGGCTGGAAGCCCAACTCAAGGCCGGGCAGGCCCGGGACGCGGCCGACTGCATCCGGATCCAGCAGGCCATGACCCCGCCGGAGGCGTCCGTGCCGGAACGCACCTACGCGGAGATGTCCGCGGTGGAGGAGATCGCCGGGGTCCTGACCATCAGCTCCGCGGCAGCCGGGGCGTTCGTCCACCAGTCGCAGCAGGTCTGCTCCCTGCCGCCGGTCATGGACGCACTAACCGCCGGGGCCATCTCGTGGCAGCACGCGCGCGTCGTCGTGGATGAAACCGAAGGCCTCAGCCCCGCCGGGGCAGCGTCGTTGGTGGCGCACTTCTTCGACCCCCACGCCCCGAACCCGGCCCGCGGCGCCGCACCCGGCGAACTCGTCCCGTCCCGGTTCCGGGCCAAGGCCCGCGCCTGGCGCGAACGCCACCACCCCGAATCGATCGAGACCCGCCACACCAAAAGCGCCGCCGACCGGCGGATGGAATACCGTCCCGACCGGGACGGCATGGCCCGGGTGACGATCTACCTCCCCGGCGACACGGCCTCCGCGATCTGGAACCGCACCACCGCCATCGCCCGCGGCCTCCAAGGCCCCGACGAACCACGCACCATCACCCAACTCCGCCCCGACATCGCCGCCAGCCTGCTCCTCGGCGCCGGAACCATCAACTCCGGCGACACCGGCTACGGCGATGGCAGTTCCCCGCAACCAGGAACCACGGCCCTCGGCCAGGTTCCCGTCCCGAGGGCTGATGTGCTGGTTATGGTTCCGGTGTTATCCCTCCTCGGCCTCACCGACGAACCCGCCATCCTCGACGGCCACGGGCCGATTCCCGCCTCGATGGCACGGCGGCTGGTCGCGGACGGGGCGGAGTCGTTCTACCGCGTCCTCGTCGACCCCCGCGACGGGGCACCGCTGGAAATCGGCCGCAGAAGCTACCGGCTTCCCGAGACCATCAAACGCTGGATCAGGATGCGGGACGGCAAGTGCACCTTCCCCGGCTGCACCAACCGATCACTGGACAACGACACCGACCACCTCACCGCCTGGCACAACGGCGGAGAAACCGGCGCCTCCAACCTGGGACAACTCTGCCCGAAGCACCACCGCCTCAAACACACCAGCGGCTGGACCCCCACCCCCGCCACCACCAACGAACCACCCGGCTGGACCTCACCCACCGGCCGCACCTACAACCCCGAACAACCCGACCCCGAACCAACCCACTGGCCTCATGGTGCACTGTCCCTTGACATCAATCCGCCACCCGAAGAACCACCCGGCAGCAACTTGCTCGACCCTGATGACCTCTGCCCGGCAGCCCCCCTCTGGGACGACTTCTACGCAAAGCCCTTTATCCTGCCGGCCGACCCCCAGACGGACTGGCGCCTGCTGCTGACGTAAAGGCCTTGGCAGCAGCAGGTTAAGACCGGAGTTGCCGCGCGGAGTCCGGTGGGGAGTCACAGCTTTGGTTTGAAGTGCGTGGAGGGCCGGTGCCAGTGGGAGAAGCACCCGGCTATTGCGTCCTGGCACGAGCCCCAGGGCCATGGCAAGCGGGGCTGCGCGGCTGTGGACTCCGAAGGTCTGGAAAATTTGCTTGAACTGGTCCTGCACCGTGTACACCGTCACGTTATGGGCCTCGGCCATGGCCTCCGTGTCCACCCCTGCCGCGGCCAGCCGCAGAAACTCCCCTTGCCGGGGCGTGAGGCCAAATGCCCGGGCAAAGAGGTCGAGCCGTTCAGGAGCGGAACAGGCCTGGATGGTCACTGCCAGAGGTGGGGTCGAACCAGGCATCCCGGACGCCATGCGGCTGGACCGGAGGGACGCCCAGTGCCCCGCCCCGACATGGACCCGGCACTCCGCAAGGTGGGTATCAACGCCGGCCTCCCTGGCCATCAGTTTGGGCAGCCACGTTCAGTACTTCAGCAGGAACGTGCTGATGCGGGAACGGTCCGGGCTGCAGCAACTGCAGCCATTCGTCCACGGATGCGGTTTGGCCTGCTATCGCCAGTTCTTCGTCCAGGGTCAGGACGGCCTGCTCTGGAAGGTCCGGCCGCACGGCTGCAGGCTCCGAATTCGGTCCGGGTGCCGGCAAATTGCGGAACTCCCTGGCAGCTGCGCCGCGCAGCGCGGGCGTTACTGCCTCTGCGACCCGGCAATCTCGTGGTCGGAAAAGCGCCGGTGACACGGCCCGACGCGCCTGTCCGCCACAGATCGAGCCATGCCCAGCAACCGTATTTGTCCGCGAACACGGCTGACAGCACATCGCGGACGCCGTAGCGCTCCAGTAATCCATTCCAGACGGGGCTGCGTGAAGGGTCTCCTTGTGCCGCGTGCACAAGGGTGGTTGCCGGAGGCGAAGCATGCATCAGGGAGGTCCGCCGGCCCGGTCCGGAAAGGTACTTGAGGCGGATAAGGCGCGGCAGCTCCTGCGGGCAGGGAATCCTGGCCCGCGGCGCCATCCCGACAGCCGTCCGTGGATCGCAGAGGGGCCACACAAAGGCATCGAAGGCCAGCATCCTGCCAAGTTCGGCGGGCACTGCTCCGCGCAGAACCTTGTGGTCCAGGTCCGAGCCTGCAAGGAGCCGGATGCGCTCCAGGCTTCGATCTTCAGCCCAGCCCTTGGTCATGTCCCCAGTATGCTCCCGCACCGGTCTCCAACCGCAGGATCATCCCCGTAAAGGCAAGCAACCCAGATTTCTGGGATACCGGCCGCAGGCGCAGCGGTCTACCTTGGCAGCGTGGGAAGTCCCAGGCTGGGGCAACCCCGGAGGAGAAAGCAAGGAGGAGCGGGCATGTACACCCTGCAGATAGAACACAGCATCACGGACTTCGACACCTGGGAAGGCGGCCTTCGACCGGGATCCGGTTGGCAGGGCAGCTTCCGGCGTGCTCACGCACCGGATTGGCCGTCCGGTGGGCGAGCCACACATCATCGTGGTGGAACTGGACTTCGCAGACCTCGCCCAGGCGGAGCGGTTGTTGATTGACCTGCGGACCAAGGTCTGGCGTTCCCCCGCGAATGCTCCCGCCCTCGCTGGCGCACCGACCACCCGCATCATTGAAACGCAGTGAGCCCAAGCCGTCAGGCGCGGCGGAAGACTGACCGCATGAACGGCCTGTAGGCCGGGTACTTTCCGTCGGCATCCGCACGTGGCCCGGCATCGGCGTCGGACGTGCCCGCTGAGCGCAGCTCAGTCACGTGCTGCAGGACGCCGCCCTCAACGCTGATGGCATGGCGGGTCCAGCCTGCGCCGCTTTGCCGCTCGACCCTGATGACGCCGCCGTGCCAGGTGCACCGGGCGGCGGCAGCGGGAGGTGCGCCTGTGCTGTCGACGTAGTACCAGAGCACGTCCTTGCGGACGGGGTCGATGCTGAAGATGCCATGTCCTTCAAAGTGCCTGCCGTCGGCCTCCACGTGCCGGTAGCTCTGCACCACCCCGAAGCCGCCGGCCAGGGGGCTGTAGGACACCTCAGCGTCCACGCTGCGCTCCGGCCCCCACGGACCGGCCGCCAGGAGGGTGGTTCCGCGCCAGTGACCGATCAATCCTGTCAAGGCGGGATGGCCGGCGGCAGGCGCGCCGACGTCGTCGTGAACCTCCCAGCCGCCTCCCGCTGCGGATCCCTGCACGGTACTCCCCTCACCCCGGCACGCTGGAAACAGCGCCGGATGGGGTTATCTTAAACCCGCGGTACCGGCCGTGTCCGGGGAACCATAGTGCTGCGGCTACACCGGTACCCGGGCTGGAAACCCGAAGGTTTCCGACTCCTCGAATGGGCCTACGACAGTGACGGTGCGCGGCGCGGCGGCAAGCTCGGCCGCCAGCTCCTGCACCTGCTCTGCGGTGACCGCCTTGATGAGGCGCAGGGTCTCGTCGATGTCCTGGTACTCGCCTGAGACGAGCTCGGCACGGCCCAGCCGGGACATCCGGGACCCGGTGTCCTCAAGCGCCAGTACGATCCCGCCGCCGAGCTGGCCCACCGCCTTGCGGAGTTCGTCCTCGGATATGCCGTGCTCTGCCAGCTTGTCCAGCTCGACCGCCAGCAGGTCCAGCACCTGCCGCACCTTGGACGGCGTGCAGCCGGCGTACATGCCGAAGTAGCCGGCGTCGGCGTAGGAGGAAGCAAAGGAGTAGGTGGAGTACACCAGGCCGCGCTTCTCGCGGATCTCCTGGAACAGCCTGGAAGACATGCCGCCGCCCAGGACCGCGTTCAGGACACTCATCACGTAGCGGCGTTCGTCGGTGGCGACGATGGTGGGGCATCCCATGATGATGTTTGCCTGCTCCACGGCACGCTTGACCACGTGAAGGCCCGCCGTTCCTGTGATCAGCGCACGTTCGGTGGAGCGGCGCTTCACCGGGGCAGCGTCGGCTTCAAGCGACCACCCGGCGGACTCAAGGGCATCAACCACAAGCCCGCAGACGACGTCGTGGTCCAGCCCGCCGGCCGCGGTGATGACCAGTTCCTCCGGTTTGTAGTACCGGCGGTAGTGCTCCCACACCGAGTCACGGGCCACGGCCTTGATCGCGGCGGGAGTACCGCCGATGGGCCGGCCCAGGGGGTGGCTGCCCAGGACAGCGGAGACAAAGTGTTCGTGGGCGACATCCGTGGGGTCATCGCTGTCCATGGCGATTTCCTCGAGGATGACGTCGCGCTCCTGCTCCATCTCGTCCGGATCCAGCACGGCGCCGGTGATCATGTCCGCGATGACATCGATGGCCATGGGCAGGTCGGTGTCCAGGACGCGGGCAAAGTAGCAGGTGCTTTCCTTGGCCGTGGCGGCGTTGGATTCTCCACCCACTTCGTCAAATGCGGACGCGATCTCCAGCGCCGTGCGCCGCTTGGTCCCCTTGAACAGGAGGTGCTCCAGGAAGTGGGTGGAACCGTGCTGGCCGGGGGCCTCGTCGCGTGACCCCACGCCAACCCAGAACCCGATCGTGGCCGACCGCTGGCCCGGCATCGCCTCGGTCAGTACCCGCACTCCCCCGGGCAGCACGGACCGGCGCACCTCGGACCCTCCGTCGGAGCCGTGGACCAGGGTGTCACCGGCGTGGTTCTGCTCAAGCGGCAGGGGTACAACAGTCATGAAGGCCTTTCAAAGGGGGCAGCCGGATCTGGCTGCCATCGTAACAGCGGCGGGGCCGGTGGATCATCCACCGGCCCCGCCGATTCAGTGCTATGCCGGAAGTCCGGAAACTGCTAGGCGTCAGAGCCTTCAGCGGGCTCCGAAGCGTGGGCACGCTCGGTGTCGCCGGCGGCCTCGTCCTCGGCTACCACCGGGGCGAGGGAGAGCTTGCCGCGGTCATCGATCTTGGTGATTTCCACCTGGATCTTCTGGCCGACCGAGACGACGTCATCGACGTTGTCCACGCGCTTGCCGTTGGCGAGCTTCCGCAGTTCGGAGATGTGCAGGAGGCCGTCCTTGCCCGGGGTCAGCGACACGAAGGCACCGAAGGTGGTGGTCTTGACGACCGTACCCAGGTAGCGCTCGCCGATTTCCGGGACCTGCGGGTTCGCGATGGCGTTGATGGCGGAGCGTGCTGCTTCTGCAGACGGACCGTTGGTAGCGCCAATGTAGACCGTGCCGTCGTCCTCGATGGAGATGTCGGCGCCGGTGTCTTCCTGGATCTGGTTGATCATCTTGCCCTTGGGGCCGATGACTTCGCCGATCTTGTCCACGGGGATCTTCACGGCGATGACGCGCGGCGCGAACTCGGAGAGCTCGTCCGGGGTGTCGATGGCCGAGTTGATGACCTCGAGGATGTGCAGGCGGGCTTCGCGGGCCTGCTTCAGGGCTGCCGCCAGGACCGAGGCGGGGATGCCGTCCAGCTTGGTGTCCAGCTGGATGGCGGTGACGAACTCGGAGGTACCGGCAACCTTGAAGTCCATGTCACCGAAGGCATCTTCGGCGCCGAGGATGTCGGTCAGTGCCGCGTAGCGGGTCTGGCCGTCAACCTGGTCGGAGACCAGGCCCATGGCGATGCCGGCGACGGCGGCCTTCAGGGGCACACCGGCGTTCAGCATGGACAGGGTGGAGGCGCAGACGGAACCCATCGACGTCGAACCGTTGGAACCGAGGGCCTCGGATACCTGGCGGATGGCGTAGGGGAATTCCTCGCGGGACGGCAGGACCGGCACCAGAGCGCGCTCGGCCAGGGCGCCGTGGCCGATTTCGCGGCGCTTGGGCGAGCCCACGCGGCCGGTTTCACCGGTGGAGTACGGCGGGAAGTTGTAGTTGTGCATGTAGCGCTTGGTCTTCACCGGCGACAGCGAGTCGATCTGCTGTTCCATCTTCAGCATGTTCAGCGTGGTGACACCCATGATCTGGGTCTCGCCGCGCTCGAAGATGGCGGAGCCGTGGACGCGGGGAAGGACCTCGACCTCGGCGGTGAGCTGGCGGATATCCGTCAGGCCACGGCCGTCGATGCGGACCTGGTCCTTGAGGATGCGCTGGCGCACCACGTGCTTGGTGACCGAGCGGAACGCTGCGGACAGCTCCTTCTCGCGGCCTTCGAACTGGCCGGCAAGGTCGGCGAGGACCTCGTCCTTCAGGGCGTCGGAGGCGTTGTCGCGTTCCTGCTTGTCGGCGATCTGGAAGACAGCAGCCAGTTTCTCCGCGGCAGCGGCCTCGACGGCGGCGTAAGCGTCGTCCTCGTAGTCCAGGAAGACCGGGAATTCGACGGTGGGCTTGGCCGCGCGGGCAGCCAGGTCAGCCTGGGCGTCGCAGAGTGCCTTGATGAACGGTTTGGCAGCCTCGAGGCCTTCGGCAACGACTTCCTCGGTGGGGGCCGTGGCGCCCTGTTCCTTGATGAGGTTCCAGGAGTTGTCGGTTGCTTCGGCTTCGACCATCATGATGGCGACGTCGTCACCGGCCACGCGGCCGGCCACCACCATGTTGAACACCGAGTTCTCCAGCTGGGAGTGCTTGGGGAACGCAACCCACTGGGAGCCGTTTTCGTCGGCGACCAAGGCAACGCGGACGCCACCGATGGGGCCGGAGAACGGCAGCCCGGAGAGCTGGGTGGACATGGAGGAAGCGTTGATGGCCACCACGTCGTAGAGCTCGTCAGGGTTGATGGCCAGGACGGTCACGACGATCTGGACCTCGTTGCGCAGGCCCTTGATGAAGGCCGGGCGCAGCGGGCGGTCCATCAGGCGGCAGGCCAGGATGGCTTCGGTGGACGGGCGGCCTTCGCGGCGGAAGAACGAGCCCGGGATGCGGCCGGCGGCGTACATGCGCTCTTCGACGTCGACCGTCAGCGGGAAGAAGTCGAAGCCCTCGCGCGGGTGCTTGCCGGCGGTGGTGGCGGACAGCAGGGCGGTGTCATCGTCGATGTACACCATGGCAGCGCCTGCTGCCTGCTTGGCGAGGCGGCCGGTTTCGAAGCGGATGACCCGCTTGCCGAAACGGCCATTGTCAATGACTGCCTCTGAGAACTGGATTTCGGGACCCTCCAAGAGAGTCACCTCCGTTTCTGTTTCACGGAAGTCCAGCCGCATCAACCCAGCCCAGCATCTGTCTACTGGCCCTGCACCCGGTCATCGATCGAGACCCACGGGCCGCCGGCTTCAGTCGCTGAAGCCGTTCCCGGGGATCACTACCGAGGACCGCGAATGCGTGATGCGGTTGATCCTCCTGTTTAGTTTTTCTTTTGGAAAGGGCGGCCCATTCCATGGTGGAAGGGCCGCCCCAAAGCCAGACTAGCGGCGCAGGCCGAGGCGCTCGATGAGCGAACGGTAGCGGGCGATGTCGGTCTTCTTGAGGTAGCTCAGCATACGCTTGCGACGACCAACCATGGCCAGCAGACCGCGCTGGGTGTGGAAGTCGTGCTTGTGCTCCTTCATGTGCTCAGTCAGATCCTTGATCCGCTGGGTCAGAACGGCAACCTGGACCTCGGGCGAACCGGTGTCGCCTTCCCCGGTAGCGTATTCCTTGATGATGGACTGCTTTACAGCGGCGTCAAGTGCCACAATTACTCCTTGGGAATGTGCCGTGCGGGCCCGGTCGGAAACTCACCGCCGGGTCTGCCGCCTGCGTCCAGGACCGGTAAACCGGATCTGGCCATGGGCAACAGGACCCAGCCGCCACGGACTGCAGCCGGATCCATCGTCCAGTTTACCGGCCGCGCCCTAACCTTGTCGAAACAGCGCCGATCAGCCGGCCAGCCTGTCACGGATGGCTGCCATGCCCTGCAGGACTTCCCCGAAGCTGGTGCTCAGCGGCGACAGGCCCACCCGGATGCCGCGCGGTGCCCGGAAGTCGGGGATCACGTCCTGGTCCCACAGCGCCTCCACGGTGGCCTTGGTGAAGTCCGGGTGGTCCACCGTGATGTGGCTTCCGCGCAGGGCGGGGTCGCGCGGCGAGGCCAGTTCAGCGCCCAGCGGCGCCAGCCACGCGTCGAACAATTCCACGGCGAAGGCTGTCAGCTTCTCGGATTTGGCCCGGACAGCGGCCATGGAGGCTTCCTCGATGAGGTCCAGGGTGCCCTGCATGGCCAGCATCCCGAAGATGGCGGGGGTGCCGCTGAGGAACCCGCGGATACCCTCGGCGGGTTGGTAGCCGGCGCCCATTTCGAAGGCGTCCTTGCGGCCCATCCATCCCCAGATGGGCTGGTTCAGCGAGTCCAGGTGCCGGGCGTTGACATACGCGAACGCTGGCGAGCCCGGGCCGCCGTTCAGGTATTTGTAAGTGCAGCCCGCAGCGAAGTCCACGGCTGCGCCGTCGAGGTCGATCTCCACCGACCCCGCTGAATGGCACAGGTCCCACACCACCAGGGCGCCGGCGTCGTGCACCGCCGCGGTGATTGCCGGCAGGTCCGCCAGGTGCCCGGAGCGGTAGGCGATGTGGCTGAGGAGTACGACGGCGGTGCGCGGCCCTGCTGCTTCGCGCACCTGTTCAACGGTCACCCCGGCTGCGGGATCGGGAGTGATCCAGCGCAGCGTCAGGCCTTCCTCAAGGGCGATACCTTCCACGAGGTAGCGGTCGGTGGGAAAGTTTTCGGTGTCCAGCACCAGCTCATTGCGGTCCGGGTCCTGCACTGCGGCCAGGGCCGCCCGGATCAGCTTGTACAGCACCACGGTGGTGGAATCGGCGATGATGGTCTGGCCCGGCGCGGCCCCAAGTACCGCCCGGCCCAGCTGGTCCCCGATCGCGTGGGGCAGGTTGAGCCAGCGTTCGTCCCAGCCGCGGATGAGCCGGCCGCCCCATTCGTCATTGATGAAGGCGGCGATGTCCTCCGCTGTCCGCTTCAGGGGCCGGCCCAAAGAGTTGCCGTCCAGGTAGGACAGGGCAGTGTCGGTACCGACGAAGTGGCCGCGGTACTGGGCCAGTGGATCCTGGCGGTCAAGCTCCGCGGCGCGCTGCTCCAATGCCCCGGCGGCTGCTGGAATGTCTTGCAGGTGTTGGCTCATTGTCCGATCTCCGTCCTGACAGCGAATAGTTCCGGGAAGAACGTCAGTTCCAGGGCCTTCTGCAGGAAGGTCACGCCGCTGGATCCGCCGGTGCCCGTCTTCATGCCGATGGTCCGTTGGACGGTGCGCAGGTGCCGGAAGCGCCAGAGCTGGAAGTTGTCCTCCAGGTCCACCAGTTCCTCGCACGCCTCGTAGGCGGCCCAGTTGTCCGCGGCATGTTCATAGATGTGCTTGAAGAGCGGCACCAGGTCCGGGGCAAACTCGTGTGCCCGGGTGACGTCCCGGTCCAGGACCGCACGCGGCACCGCAAACCCCTGCCGCGAAAGGTAGGCCAGGAATTCGTCGTAGATGCTCGGGGCAGTAAGGAGCTCCTCCAGCATGGCGTAATCCTGGGGATCGGATTCGAAGACCGGCAGCATCTTGCGGTTCTTGTTTCCCAGGATGAATTCCACGGCGCGGTACTGGGCGGACTGGAAGCCCGAGGAATTCCCCAGGAAGCCACGGAACTGGGAGTACTCCGTTGGCGTCAGCGTGGCGAGCACGGACCACTGCTCCGTGAGCGTCTTCTGGATGTGCTTGACCCGGGCAATGCCCTTGAGCGCCGAGCCCAGGTCGTCGGACCGAAGCCATGCGGCAGCGCTGCGCAGTTCATGCAGGACCAGCTTCAGCCACAGCTCCGTGGTCTGGTGCTGGATGATGAACAGCATCTCGTCGTGGTGCTCGGGCTGGCTGACGGGCTGCTGGGCGCTCAGCAGGGTGGGCAGCTGCAGGTAGGAGGCGTAGCTCATCCGGGAGCTGAAGTCGCGGACGATCCCCTTGTCCAGCTTGCGGGTGTTTTTTTCGACGGACACGTGCTGCCTTTCGTTATGGTCCACCCGGCGGATGCGTCAGTGGCCGGCCAGGAGCTCGTGCGCCTGGACCACGTCAAGCTGCATCTGTTCCACCAGGGCCTCAGGCCCACGGTAGGCCACCATGCCTCGGAGCCGCTCGACGAATTCCACGATTACTGTCTGGCCGTACAGATCGAAGTCCTCCACGGCCTCCTTGGGCCGGTCGATCACGTGTGCCTCCACTTGGCGGCTTACGCCGTCGAACGTGGGGTTGGAACCCACGGAGATGGCGGCCGGCCAGCGCTTACCGGCCTGGTCCACGAGCCATCCCGCGTAAATCCCGTCCGCGGGGATCAGCCCGGAGGCACTGGATGAAAGGTTCGCGGTGGGGAAACCGAGCGCCCTGCCCCTGGCTGCACCGTGGACAACTTCACCGCGCATCCGGTGCGGGCGCCCCAGCACGGCGGCCGCGGTGACGACGTCGCCCTCCTGCAAGGCTTCACGAACCCAGGTGGACGAACAGCGGCGGTCCTTGCCGTCGTCCTCGTGAAGCGGGTAGCCCTCGGAGCCGAACTCGCTGATGACCTGGACGTCGAAACCGAACTTGTCGCCCAGCGCTTTCATGGTGTCCAGGTCGCCGGAGTTGCCCCTGCCGAAGCGGGCGTCGTGGCCGATCACCACCTGGCTGGCGTGCAGGCAGTCCACGAGGTACTGCTCCACGAACTCTTCGGCCGTCAGGCTGGCAAGGTCCAGTGAATACTTGACCACCAGGATGGCGTCGAGGCCGAGTTCGCCCAGTGCTTCCAGTTTGTCGTCCAGGCCCATGATCAGTTCGGGCGCGGCTTCCGGCCGGTGGACCTGGGCGGGATGCGGGTCGAAGGTTACTGCCACGGCCTTTGCCTGGCTGCGGCGTGCCGAGCGGATCAGCTGGGAGAGCACCTGCTGGTGCCCGCGGTGAACGCCGTCGAAGTTCCCGAAGGTGACGACGGATGGGCCGAAGTCCGCCGGGACCTCGGACGGATCGTTCCAGATGTAGACCATCACCCTCGCCTTAGCTGACTGCACACATTCGATGTTCCTGCACCTTGCCGGCCGCGGAACTCTTCAAGGGTACCCGGATTCACTGCCGTGCCCCGGCCCGCGGCGCTGTGGCCCGGGAGGGGCGGCGCCGGTACAGCCACACGAGGCCGAGCACCGGAAGCAGAAGGGGGATGAAACCATAGCCGCGGCCAAAGAGGGACCACACGGTCTCGTGCGGGAACTGCACGGAATCGAACACGCTCAGGGCCCCCACCACCAGGACTCCCACCAGTTCAACCAGCACCGCGGCAACGGACACCTTGAACCAGGTGGTGCCGGACTTGGCCAGGGATACGGTGGCAACGACGTACACCAGGGCGGCGAACGCGGAGAGCAGGTACGCTACCGGGGCTTCGGAGAACTTGGTGAGGATCTGGTACCCGGCACGTGCCGTGGCGGAAATGGCAAACACCCCGTACACCGCGATCAGCAGCCGTCCGGGGCCCGTGTTGCGGGTGTTGCGGCTGTTCTGCAAGGGCGCGCCGTCTGCGGCGGTACGGGGCTGCTGGTCTTTCATGCTGCGTGCTTCTTCCACTTCAGTACCAGATCTGGTTCATTCGGGCGGCCATCACCAGCGCGGTGACGCCGACGGCGGCCAGGACAAAGTTGCTCCACCGCGTGCGTTCCAGGATGGACCAGTAGACGGCGGCCGGAGGCAGGAGCATGGCGGTGGCCATGTAGCCCCAAAACTCCCAGGCCTCGCCGGCGATTGCCTCCCCGGCGATCACGCGCACCATGGAGCCGACGAGATACACGACCAGGGCCACTTCCACCGCGACGACGGACAGGATGGTGACGTCGTTCGGTGCCTTCCGAAGGATTCCGGCGCCCACGCAGAGCACCGTGGACACCAGGCCGACGACCAGGATGATGTAAAAGAAAGCGTCCACGCCTAGGCCTCCGCGGGGGCGCCGACGGGCGAGCCGCTGCCGGGGGCGAACACGAGCACGGGTTTGGCGTAGTTTCCGGCATCGGCGAGGAGTGCCACCAGGCTGCCGTCCGGGGCAAACGCGGCCGCGGGATGCTCGGCGGTGGCCGCTGACGGGCTCCCCGGTGCGGCGCCGGCGGCGATGCGCCGCCCGAACGAGATCTCGGTGGTTTCCTCGGCGCTCAGTTCCCGGTTGGGCATGAGTGCGCGGGCGGCGTCGGACATGTCCAGCACGTTGAGCTCTTCGGCGAGCTGCTCCAGGGTGCGGGCCTGGTCCAGGGAATACGGGCCCACATGCGTGCGGCGCAGGGCGGTGAGGTGGCCCCCGACGCCCAGCGCGTTGCCGAGGTCCCGGGCCAGGGCCCGGATGTAGGTTCCCGAGGAGCATTCCACGGTGACGTCCAGGTCGATGACGTCCGCCACCGGGTCGCGCCTGATGCCGTGGACCTCGAACCGGTGGATGGTGACAGGGCGCGGGGCCAGTTTGACGTCTTCTCCGGAGCGGACACGCGCATAGGCGCGTTCGCCGTTGACCTTGATGGCGCTGACGCTGCTGGGCACCTGCTGGATGTCGCCTGTCAGGGCGGCGACGCCGTCGTGGATTGCCTGCTCGTGGACGGCGGCGGTGCCGGCCGTGGCAACCACGTCCCCTTCGGCGTCGTCCGTCACGGTGGACTGGCCCAGCCGGATGGTGGCCGTGTAGGTCTTGGACGTCCCCACGATGTAGGTGAGCAGCCGGGTGGCCTTGTTGATTCCTACAACCAGCACCCCTGTTGCCATGGGATCCAGGGTGCCTGCATGCCCCACTTTCCGGGTACCCGCGAGGCGCCGCATCCGGCCAACCACGTCATGGCTGGTCCATCCCTGCGGCTTGTCCACTATCACCAGTCCAGAAAGCACGCCTACCAGTATATCGGCGCTGATTGGCGCCCCGGCGCAGCGGGACGCAGCTAGGATGGCTGGCATGCCTGAGCTTGCCGCCCATGTCCGCGACGTGCCCGTCAACCAGATCCGCGAAATCACGGAAGCCGCCTGGCGTACCCCGGATGCCCTGGTGCTGAGCATCGGCGAGCCGGGTTTCCCCCTCCCCCGCCACGTCCTCGACGCCGGCATTGCCTGCCTTGACCGGGACGAAACCAATTACACCCCGAACGCGGGAATCCCCGCCCTGCGTGAAGCCTTCGCCGCGAGGTTCCGGGCTGAGCAAGGCGTCGAGGTCGGCGCGGACCGGGTCTACGTGGTGTCCGGGGCGCAGCAAGGGCTCCACTTCGCCATGAGCCTGCTGCTCTCCCCCGGCGACGAGATCCTGATTCCGAACCCGGGCTACCCCACCTTCGCGATGACCGCCCGGCTGCTCAACGCCATGCCCGTGTTGTATCCGCTGCGCCCGGACCACCGTTTCCAGCCGAGGGTGGACGACGTGGCGGCCCTGATCACCGCGCGCACCCGGGTGCTGGTCCTGAATTCCCCCTCGAACCCCCTCGGCGCGGTGCTCGGAGAGGACGTGATCCGGGAACTGATGGACCTGGCCCGCCGCCATGACCTGTGGGTCATCTCCGACGAGTGCTACGAGGCTTTCACCTACGACGTGCGGCACATCAGTCCGGCGAGGTTCGACGGCGGCACCGCCGGCGACGCGCGCGTCTTCACGTCCCTGACGCTGTCCAAGACGTATGGCCTGACGGGGCTGCGGATCGGGGCCCTGATTTGCCCGCCCGGGCTTGAACAAAAGATGGACAACGTCATGGAGTCGATCGTCTCCTGTGTGGCGTCACCGCCGCAGTACGCGGCGCTTGCCGCCCTCACCGGCCCTCAGGACTACGTGCGGCACGCGCACGGGCATTACCGGACCAACCGGGACGCCGCATCCGCCGTGCTCGACGCCAAGGGCATCCCCTACCTGAGGGCTGATGGCGCTTTCTACCTCTGGGCGGACATGTCCCACGTCACCGGCGGTGACGTACGCACGTGGGTGCGGCGCTTCCTCGCCGAATCAGGGGTGGCGCTGGCACCGGGAACGGCGTTCGGGTCCATTGGCGAGGGGTGGGTGCGCGTCGCCCTGTGCGGCCGGAAGCAGGACCTGCTGGAGGGGTTGTCGCGGCTTCCTGCCAGGGACGGCAGCCGTTCCGCGGGCTAGTTACGCGCGCCGGCGACGGCGTTGTCCAGCCAGGAGCGGAGGACGTTCGCCGGGGCGGCGCCTGCCTGGCGGGCAGCCACTTTGCCGTCGACTATCACCATCAGCGTGGGGATGGCCTGCACCTCGAAGCGCTGCGACAGCCGTGGCGATTTGTCCACGTCCACTTTCACCAGCTTGATCTTTCCGGGGCGTTCCCGGGCGAGCTTGTCCAGCACCGGGCTGACCATGCGGCAGGGCCCGCACCACGCGGCCCAAAAGTCCACCAGTACGGGAACCTGCGAGTTTTCCGCGACCGCGGTGAAGTCGGTATCGTCCGCGGACACGATCCACGGCAGGTCGGCCTTGCAGTTGCCGCACCGGGGATGGCCCGCTGCCGAGGCGGGCACCCGGTTGGTTTTTCCGCAGGCGGGGCAGCTGATGAGCACCGGTTCCATGGCTAGTATTCCGTCCTGCCCTCGAAGGCGCGCCAGGTCTGGAAGGGGATGTCCGACGTCGGGATGTCATCCCGGGTGACCGGCATCAGTTCGGGCTTGCTGCCGCTGAAGTAGTCGTAGAAGAGGGCGTCGTCGAAGCCCGCCGCCGCTGCCCCGTGGCGGTCGGCGGCGAAGTAGACGTGGCCGATCCTTGCCCACAATGCGGAAGCCAGGCACAGCGGGCACGGCTCGCAGCTGGCGTAGAGGACCGAGCCGCCGAGGTCGAAGTTCGCCGTCGCCGCGGCCGCTGCCCGGATGGCGACCACTTCGGCATGGGCCGTGGGGTCGTTGTCCCGGGTCACCCGGTTAACGCCTTCATGGACTGTCCCGTCCGGCGTCACCACCACCGCGCCGAAGGGCCCGCCGCCCTGGCTGACGTTCCAGGTGGCCAATTGCACGGCCTGTTCAAGGTACTGGAAGGGGCCGTTCCCCCGGTCTTCGGACGTCATAGCACGATCCTAGCCACAGCGCAGCGTTAGGGGATGGAAAAGGGGGAAATTGGGGGGTATGCCAGCAGTACATACCCGCTGGTAGAGGCCTACTCTTACGCCGGGGGTTCCATATTCCGCCTCTGCGGAGGCTCCTTAACCGGATCAACAAGGGCTTCCAGCCCGGGGTACCCAATGAAGAAGAGACTCACCCTTTTGGCCTCCATGGCGGCCACTGCTGCTTTCATAGCCTCCGCGGGCCCTGCCGTCGCCGGCGACTCCACACAGGACTACGACGTGCTGGCCAGCGGATTCGTTTCACCGCTGCACCTGAGCGCCGGGCCCGGCAAATCGGTCCTCGTCTCGCAGGACTTCCTCGGCGTATTGACGCGCGTCAACCGTGATGGCTCCACGGACAACCTGGCCACGGAGACGCCCAAAGGCTGGGAGGTCGCGGGCTCGGACACGCGCGGCAGCACCACCTTCTTCCTGGAGAGCGTGGGCGCAGGGCAGGGCGATCCGGCAGCACTGCACGGATACCTGAAGTCCATTGACGCCAAGGGCGATGTGGACACCATCGCCAACTTCGCCGACTACGAACGGCGCAAGAATCCCGACGGAAAGCAGCGCTATGGGTTTGGCGATGACGTGAGCGCCAAATGCCTCGCCGACTGGCCGGCCTTCCCGCCCGCCAAGTACAAGGGCCTGGTGGACTCCCATCCCTACGCCCTGGCAGTGAAGGACGACACCGCGTATGTTGCCGATGCCGGTATGAACGCCGTCCTCAAGGTCAACCTGAAGGACGGTGACATCGACACCCTTGCGGTCCTGCCACCACGGCCGGCGGTCATTCCCAAGGGATTCGTGGTTCCCACCGACATGCACGGTGGAACCTTCAAGGTGCCGGACTGCGTGGCAGGGCATAAGTACGCGTTTGAGCCCGTTCCCACCGATGTCGCGCTGGGTCCGGACGGCATGCTGTATGTGACGTCATTGCCGGGCGGCACGGAGGGTCCGGAGCTGGGTGAGCGCGGGGCGATCTTCAAGATCAATCCCTCCAACGGCGACGTTGACCTGTGGGCGGACCACATCCTGACCCCCACCGGACTTGCCGTCACCGATGAAGGCGACATCTACGTTGCTTCGCTGTTCGGCGGCGAGATCGTGAAGTTCACCTGCTCGGGCCACCGGTCGCAGTTCCTCAAGGTCAACCTGCCGGCCGACGTCGAGGTCAAGGGCCACAACCTCTACGCCACGATCGACGCCCTCGGCGACCCGTCACAACCACCGGCGGGGAAGGTCATCAAGGCCGACCTCCGGTAGGCAACCAGCAATCAAGCCGGCGGCCTTCATAAAAACGGCCAGGGCCCGGGATCAGCTCCCGGGCCCTGGCGTGCGTCCTACTTGCTGCCATCCTCGTCGAGGTCTTCGTCGCCGCTGAGGTCCAGGTCCTCTTCGTCGAAGTCGTCCTCGTCGATGTCAACATCGGCTGGCGCATCGGACTTGTACGGGTCGGCGTCGCCTGCGTGCCGGGCGTTCGCGGCAAGGGCAGCCACCTCGGCGTCCCGCTTCCGGGCCTCCCGGAGCAGTTCCTCCAGGTTGGAGGCGTTGACCGGAATCTGGTCCGCGACAAACTCGAGCGTGGGGGTCAGGCGGGCGGTGATGTTCCGGCCAACCTCCTGCCGGAGCACACCCTTGGCCTTCTCAAGCCCCTTGGCAGCATCGGCCTGGACAGCCTGGTCACCGAAAACGGTGTAGTAAACAGTGGCGTGCTGCAGGTCATTGGTCACCCGGGCATCGGTAACAGTAACGCCCTCAACCCGAGGATCCTTGATCCTCCGGCCTAAGGCCTCAGCAACAACAACCTTAATCCGCTGCGCCAACTTGGCAGCACGTGCCGGATCAGCCATGAACAAACTCCTATAAGAAGAAAAAAATAAGGGACGTACGACGGCGGCAACAGGGCAACCAACGGACGCTTCAGTTATGTGCCACGCAAGAAAGGCGGGCCAACGACGATGCCGGAGAGTTTTGGGGGCGCCCGGGAGTGGCATCGGGCCTACCGGAGCTGGGCGGCAAAGGATCGCTAGATCCTTTGCCGCCCAGCGTAGGGGCGGGGCGCCCCCAAAACTCGGAGGCGCCCAGCCAGGTGAAGCACCGAGGCTTAGACGCGCGGCTTCTCGCGCATCTCGAAGGTCTCGATGATGTCACCTTCGACGATGTCGTTGTACGACCCAAGACCGATACCACACTCGAAGTCCGTGCGGACCTCGGTGGCGTCGTCCTTGAAGCGCTTGAGCGACTCGACGGTGAGGTTGTCACCGATGATCTTGCCGTCGCGGCTGACGCGTGCCTTGCTGTTGCGGCGGATGATGCCCGAGCGGACGATCGAGCCGGCGATGTTTCCGAACTTGGAGGAGCGGAAGACTTCGCGGACTTCGGCGGTACCGAGCTGGACCTCTTCGTATTCCGGCTTGAGCATGCCCTTGAGCGCCATCTCGATGTCGTCGATCGCAGCGTAGATGACGGAGTAGAACCGCATGTCCACGCCTTCGCGGTCGGCCAGTTCGGCGACCCGCTCGGCCGGCTTGACGTTGAAGCCGATGATGACGGCGGAGTCGACGGTTGCCAGGTTGACGTCGTTCTGCGTGATGGCACCCACGCCGCGGTGGATGACGCGCAGCTGCACGCCTTCGCCGACGTCGATCTTGAGCAGCGCGTCCTCGAGGGCTTCGACGGCACCGGACACGTCACCCTTGAGGATGAGGTTGAGGGTGTCGATCTTGCCTTCGGCGACGGCCTGGTCGAAGTCTTCAAGGCTGATGCGCTTGCGGCGCTTGGCCAGGGCGGCGTTGCGGTCGGCGGCTTCACGCTTCTCGGCGATCTGGCGGGCGGTGCGCTCGTCAGCGGTCACGAAGAAGGTGTCACCTGCACGCGGGACGTTGGACAGGCCCAGCACCTGGACGGGGCGGGACGGGCCGGCCTCGGTCAGGGCGCTGCCGTCGTCGTCGAACATCGCACGGACGCGGCCGTGGGCCGTGCCTGCAACGATGGTGTCGCCGACGCGCAGCGTGCCGGACTGCACCAGGACGGTGGCAACCGCACCGCGGCCCTTGTCCAGGTTCGCTTCGATGGCGATACCGCGGGCGTCCTTGTTCGGGTTGGCGCGCATGTCCAGGGCTGCGTCCGCGGTAAGCAGGACGGCCTCGAGCAGTTCGTCGATGTGCAGGTTCTGGCGGGCAGAGACCTCCACGAACATGGTGTCGCCACCGTATTCCTCGGGAACCAGGCCGTACTCGGTCAGCTGGCCGCGGACCTTGTCCGGGTTGGCGCCTTCCTTGTCGATCTTGTTCACTGCCACGACGATCGGCACGTTGGCCGCCTGGGCGTGGTTGAGGGCTTCAACGGTCTGGGGCATGACGCCGTCGTCCGCTGCAACCACCAGGATGGCGATGTCGGTGACCTTCGCACCACGGGCACGCATGGCGGTGAACGCCTCGTGGCCCGGGGTATCGATGAAGGTGATCTTCCGATCGGTGCCCTCGTGGTTGTGCGTGACCTGGTAGGCACCGATGTGCTGCGTGATGCCGCCGTGTTCGCCCGCCATGACGTCGGACTTGCGGATGGCATCGAGCAGGCGGGTCTTACCGTGGTCGACGTGGCCCATGACGGTGACAACCGGAGGACGTGCCTCAAGTTCCTCGTCGCCTTCGGCTTCGAGTTCGGCGTCAAAGTCGATGTCGAAGCTGGAGAGCAGCTCGCGCTCCTCGTCTTCCGGCGAGACGACCTGGAGCTTGTAGCCCAGTTCCTCGCCGAGCAGGGCGAAGGTGTCCTCGTCCAGCGACTGGGTGGCGGTGGCCATTTCACCAAGGTGGAACAGCACGGTGACCAGTGCGGCGGGGTTTGCCTCGATCTTGTCGGCAAAGTCCGTGATGGACGAGCCGCGCCGAAGCCGGATAACAGTGTTGCCGTCGCCGCGGGGTACGCTCACGCCACCCAGCGACGGGGCACTCATCTGCTCAAGTTCCTGGCGCTTCGCGCGCTTGGACTTGCGCTGCTTGCCACGGCCTGCGCCGCCCTTGCCGAAGGCACCCTGGGTGCCGCCGCGGCCGCGCCCGCCCTTGCCGAAGCCACCGCCGGCGGGAGCACCGCCGCCGCCACCGGGACCACCGGTTCCGGGAGCGCCACCGGGGCGTCCGGGACCGCGGCCGCCGCCGGGACGGCCTGCACCTGCGGGTGCGGGACGCTCAGTGCGGTTGGGCATCATGCCGGGAGTGGGACGGGGTCCGCCGGGACGCGGCGCACCCGGACGGGGTCCACCTGCGCCTGCTGCCGGACGGGGTCCGCCCGCGCCTGCTGCCGGACGCGGACCGCCGGGACGGGGTCCACCTGCGCCTGCTGCCGGACGCGGACCGCCGGGACGGTCGCCGTCGGTGCGGCTGCCGCCGGGACGGGGCATGCCCTGGGACGTGGCGAACGGGTTGTTGCCCGGACGCGGAGCGCGCTCGCCGTCTCCGCCACGGCCACGGGGCATGCCCTGTGAGGTGGCGAAGGGGTTGTTGCCCGGACGGGGACCGCCGGGGCGGGGGCCGGCGGACGGCGAGGAACCACCAGGACGGGCGGAAGGAGCCGGGGTCTCAGCCTTGGGGGCCGGACGGGCACCGGGCTTGGCGCCGGTGGACGGAGCACTCGAAGTTGGAGCACCTGCAGACGGAGCCGCGGGGGCGGCAGGCGCTGCCGCGGCGGGGGCTGCCGGGGCTGCTGCCTGGGCGGGGGCTGCCGGGGCCGGTGCCTGTGCCTTGGGGGCCGGAGCCTTGGGGGCAGCGGGGCCGGGGGCCGGCGCTGAAGGACGTGATTCTGCTGCGGGTGCCGGCGCCTTGGGTGCGGCGGCGGGCGCTGCTGACTTGGCAGCGGCGTCGGGGAAGGCGTTACGCAGCTTCCGCACGACGGGGGCCTCAATGGTGGAAGAGGCGGAGCGAACGAATTCGCCCAGTTCCTGCAGTTTTGTCACTGCATCTTTGGAAGTTATACCGAGCTCTTTGGCGAGCTCATGTACGCGGACCTTGGCCACATTTCTCCTGTCTCGGTCCGCACCGAGCCAGGCACGAACCGTCTACTTCTTACTGCGGACCCCGGCCGCTGTTGATGCGAAGGGGCCCATTGCAGAGCGCAACAAAGTTGTCATCGTTACGCACTCATCGCTGGGAACTCATCGGGTTTCCATCAGATTTCTGACCCGCTTTCAGGTTGGACGGTTGGTGTTGTGGCGGCTTGCGCCTCCGCAACGTTCGGACCTGACGTGATCCAGTGTTCGACGGCGGCTGTCCCGGTCGTGCCCGGAAGGGCGCGTCCGAAGGCCCGCCGCTTTGTCGCCAGAGCCAGGCACGATTCGGTGGGGTGCAGCCAGGCACCCCGGCCAGCCATCCGGCGTCGTTCATCCACCACAACAGCGGTTGAACCGCTGCCGGCGGCAACGAGCCGGAGCAACTGCGACCGCGGGCCCTTCTTGCGGCATCCGATGCAGGTGCGTTCAGGCTGATTTCCGGGGGAAAGCACTTCTGCCACGGTCATCGTCCTGACGTTCACTCTGCTGGCCACGGGCAACCCGGCTCCGCGGTGACGGAAACGAGCATGCCCAAGGCACACGACTGCCGGCCGTTAGGCGCGGTCTTATCTATTCTAGCCCCTCCGGGGCGTTCTGCCCCAACGTGCGGCTGCGGCGCGGCTGTCGCTGCGCCGCAGGCCGTTACTTGTCCCGGCTGCCCGCGGCGTCCGAAACGATGTCGATGCGCCAGCCGGTCAGCTTGGCGGCCAGGCGGGCGTTCTGGCCCTCCTTGCCGATGGCCAGCGACAGCTGGTAGTCCGGGACCACCACGCGGGCGGACCGGGTGGCTTCGTCGGTGATGGTGACGGAATTCACGCGCGACGGCGAGAGGGCGCTGGCGATGAAGGTTGCCGGATCCTCGTTGAAGTCGACGATGTCGATCTTCTCGTCGTTGAGCTCGGTCATGACAGCGCGGACCCGGGAGCCCATTTCGCCGATGCAGGCACCCTTGGCATTGATGCCGGGAGCCTTGGCCTTGACCGCGATCTTGGTGCGGTGGCCGGCTTCACGCGCCAGCGCCACGATCTCCACGGAGCGGTCGGCGATTTCCGGCACTTCGAGTTCGAAGAGCTTCCGGACCAGCCCGGGGTGGGACCTGGACAGCGTGACTGCCGGGCCCTTGGTGCCGCGGTGGACATCGATCACCAGGGCGCGCAGACGGTTGCCGTGGATGTACTTTTCGCCCGGGACCTGCTCGGGCGGCGGCAGCAGCGCCTCCACCGAGCCGAGGTTGACCTGGACCATGTGGGGGTTGTTGCCCTGCTGGATGGTGCCGGAGACCAGTTCACCTTCGCGTCCCTTGAACTCGCCCAGGACGTTGTCGTCCTCGACGTCGCGCAGGCGCTGCAGGATGATCTGGCGCGCGGTGCTGGCGGCGATGCGGCCGAACCCCTCAGGGGTGTGCTCGAATTCACCGATGGGGGCCCCGTCGTCGTCCAGCTCCACAGCCCAAATGGTGACGTGGCCGCTCTTGCGGTCCAGCTCGGCGCGCGCTTTTTCGAAGGCGCCGGGCGACTTGTGGTAGGCCACCAGGAGCGCCTGCTCGATGGTGGGGATCAGGAGGTCCAGCGGGATTTCACGCTCACGCTCCAAAAGCCTCAGTGCGCTCATGTCAATATCCATCAGGCCTCCTCAGAAGGTCCATTGTGTTCAGGTTCCAGACCGTCCTCCGGGAGGTGGCTGAATTCGATCTCGACTTTTCCGTTGCGGATCCTGTCGAAAGGAAGCTTGATGGGATCGCCCTGCCTGGGCTTCATTCCCTTTTTGACGGCAATCTCGGGGACGAGGGTCACGCCGTCGCCGTCCACCGACTGGATGCGGCCGGTGACGTTTTCGCCCTGGACGACGTTGACCTTGACCAACCGGCCCTTGGCCCGGTGCCAGTGGCGCGGCTCGGTCAGCGGGCGGGCAACGCCGGGCGAGGACACTTCGAGGTCGTATGGCCGGCTGTCGGTGCCCGGGTCGCTGTCCAGGACGTCGGAGAGCACCTTTGAGATGTCGGCGATGACGTCGAGGCTGACGCCGCCGGTCTCTTCCTGGGGCAGGTCCACCACGACGTGGACCACGCGGTGCGAGCCGGCAATGTTGATGGCGACGTCTTCGAGGTACAGGCGGTTGGCCTGGACCGCTGGTTCCAGGAGGGCCCGGAGCCGGGCGGCTTCGGGATTGTGGGCCGGCGCGGTTCCGCTTCCCGTTCCGGTGTGGTCTGGTGAAGCCGTGGCTTCTGCATTGCTCACGATGCCGGCCGCCTCCCTATAGATGATGTGGTGTTACTAGCGTAGCTATTTTACCGGGCCCGTGGTGCACCGGGTTGCCGCCGCCGTGGCACCATGGTCTGTTGTGAAAGACGACAGCCAGGCCAGCAGCCCCCGCATGCGCAGCGTCCGCTACGCCGTTGTTTCGCTGGCAGCCCTGGTTGTCCTGAGCCTCGGTTTCGCCCTTGTTCCCGCGGAAAATCCCGCCCCTGCGCAGCCGCCGTTCACCGAAGTGGCCCGCGCGGCCGCCCTGGAGGACGCCATGGACCTGCGGGCAGCGGGGATGGAACTTGCGGCCGCAGGTACCGTGGATGCCGCATCGGTGGACCCTGTTGTGACCTTGCTGACCATCCAGGCCAGGGCCCTGCTGGCCCCTGCTGCCGCGGGAGGGCAGGCGGGCACAGGGACAACCGCCCCCGCTTCGGCATCTCCTGCCGCCACCACTGCGTCCGGGCTGCCCGAACCCACACCGACATCCGCACAGGAGGGGATGTCGGGCCTTGCCAGCGCACTCGTGGCCAGCGGCACCAAACGCATCAAGGACGCGCAGGAGGCCGACGGCGGGATGGCCAGGCTCCTCGCCGGCACGGGCACCGCGCAACTCCTGGCCGCAGCCCGGCTTGCCGCCGCGGCAGGAGCACCGGTGGCACCGGCTGATCCGGGACCAGTGGCGGCAGTTCCTGTTCCGGCGGAAACAGGTCCTTCCTGCCCGGCCGTTCCCGCAGCCGAAAGCACCGGGCGGGGAGGCACCGGGCCGGAAGGCACCGGGCCGGGTGCGGCGTTGGCTGCCGCCTTGGCCGCGGAGCAGCAGGCAGTCTATGGCTACCAGGCGGCCCTCCCCCGCCTCGCTGCCGCCGATGCGGGGACTGCCCTGACCTATCTGGGGCAGCACGATGACCTCCTGCAGGGAGCGGAAGCCCGGCTCCCCCTGGTCTGCGCGACAGGGGCGCCGCAGCAGCCCGGGTATGCCCTGGATGCCCGGTTCCTTGCCGCGCCGGCAGCCGGACTGGGCAGGCTTGAGGCAGCAACAATGGCGGCCTACGGCGATCTGGTGGCACTTTCGCGGGGGACAGTCCGGGCATGGGCGGTGGCGGCACTGCAGTCGGCAGCCGGGCGCGCCGCCCGCTGGGGCGCCGATCCGGGCCCTGTTCCCGGCCTTCCGCTGGATGTTGACCGGTTGCCCGGCCTTCCCTCCGGGCCGGCCCAGGCTCCCTCCCCGACGGCCACGTAAACACCGGCCACACCGAAACAATCTTTCGGAACCCGCTGCCCTGGAGAGTGGCGACGGCCATGCTGTGATGGTTTGCTGGAGGCATGGACCCATACGAACCGGCCGGCCCTGCCGGAACCCCTGATGCCGGCCGCGGGCTGAACCGCCATCTGGACACCGAACCGCACGGGAACGACATCGCGCACCGGTTGAACTGGCTGCGTGCGGGCGTCCTGGGCGCAAATGACGGCATCGTCTCGGTCGCGGCAATTGTGGTGGGCGTGGCCGGCGCCACGGCCGACACCGGTCCCATCCTGGCCGCCGGCGTGGCAGGCGTAGTGGGCGGCGCGGTGTCCATGGCCCTGGGCGAATACGTTTCGGTCAGCAGCCAAAGCGACAGCCAGCGCGCCCTGATCGACAAGGAACGCCGGGAGCTGGCGGAGGAACCGGAAGAAGAACTGGCCGAGCTCACATCCATTTACCAGGCGAAGGGGCTGACCCCGGAGACGGCAGCCAAGGTTGCCGAAGAACTGACCGCGCACGACGCCCTCGCGGCGCATTTGTCCGCCGAACTCAATATCGATGAGACAGACATCGTCAGCCCGTGGCATGCTGCCTTCGCCTCCGCCATCGCCTTCACCATCGGCGCGGTCCTGCCGATGCTGGCGATCCTTCTGCCCCCGGCGGAGATCCGGGTTCCACTGACATTCGCCGCCGTCCTGGTGGCGCTGGCGCTGACCGGGGCGCTGGGCGCCTGGATCGGCGGCGGCTCAAAAACCAAGGCTGCGGTCCGGGTGGTGGTGGGCGGCGCCCTGGCGCTGGCGGCGACGTTCATCATCGGCAACCTGCTGGGCGCCTCGGGCGTGGTCTGAGGCGTGTTGCCCCACCCGCTGATCCCCATTCCCGCAGGCCTGGCGGCGCGGTACTCCGGCAGCAGCGCCGGACGGTCCTGGCTCTCCTTGCTTCCGGACCTGGTAGAGCAATGTCTGGACCAGTGGCGGCTCACGCCTGACCTCGCGCCCGGCAGTGTTCCCTGGCACGGCCACGGCGCCATCGTCATCCCGGTCCGGCGGGACAACGGAAGCGCCGCGGTGCTCAAGGTTGCCTTTCCCCACGACGAGGCCAAACTGGAACGCCACGCGCTGGCACTGTGGGGCGGACGGGGTGCGGTGTCACTCTTGGCAGCGGATGCCGAGGCCTGCTCCATGCTGCTGGAGCGTCTGGACGCCGGCCGATCCGCGGCGGAGCTGCCCCTGGACGAGGCTGCGCACGTCTGGGGCGGGACGGTACGGCAACTGGGACTGGTCCCGGACCACCGGCCCGAGTGGCGGGAGTTTGGCCACATCGCCGCCCGGGCCGAGCAGTGGAGCGACGACTTTCCGGCCGAGTGGGAACAGCTGGGCCGGCCCTTACCGCGCTGGCTGCTGGAAGCGGCGCTGGAGGTTTGCCAGACCCGTGGCGCCGTGGGACGGCGCTCAGCCCATGATGTCCTGGTGCATACCGACCTGCATTTCCTGAATATCCTGGCGCGGCCCGCGGCGCCGGTTGAGGGTGCGGCGGCAGCCGAAGCTGGGGGCGGCACGGCCGGCGGGTACGCCGCCATCGACCCGCAACCCATGATTGGCGAGCCCGAGTTCGCCGTGGCACCGCTGCTGTGGAACCGCCTCCGGGACCTGCCGGCGGACCAGCCCGGCAAGGGCCTGCTGCGCCGTTGCCGCAGCTTCAGCGCCGCCGCTGGCCTCGATCCGGAGGTGTCCCGGCAGTGGGCCATTGCCAGGGAGGTGGACAACGCCCTCTGGTCGGCCGCGCACGGCCAATCCGGGGACCTGGCCCGCTCGCTCTGGGTGGCCAGCACCCTCGCCGGCCGGACGTTGGAAGGCCTGCCGCATGCCCACGCGCTGCCGGAGCCCGGGGAGTAATCAGGTTCCCCGCACCGCGGCCAGCGCCGACCGGACGGCGTCCACAGCGGCGCCGACTTCCTTGCCTGCCGTGTGCCAGTTGCTCACCGAAACGCGGAGGATGTCGCGGTCCCGCCAGCGCGAGCCCGACATCCAGACCCGCCCCTCCCCGATGATCCGTGCGGTGACCGCGCGGGTCGTTGCGTCATCGCCGAAGGCGACGCACACCTGGGTGTAGCCGACGTCGTTGAGCACCTCCACACCGTCCAGGGCTGCCAGCCCTTCGGCGATCGCGGAGGCAGCGGCTGCCAGTCCCGCCACCTGGGCAGCCACCCCGTCCCTGCCGAGGCTCTTGAGGGCGGCCCACACGGGTACGCCCCGCGCCCTGCGGGACAGCTCGGGGACCTTCTCGAACGGGTCGCCGGGGCCTTCCGCCTCGTGCACCAGGTAGCTCGCGTGCAGGCTCATGGCGGCGCGCAGGGCCGACGGGTCCCGGACGACGGCGATCCCGCAGTCGTAGGGCACGTTCAGGGTCTTGTGGGCGTCGGTCCCCCACGAGTCGGCCTCCTCATATCCCTCGGTGAGGCGGCGCAGTTCGGGTGCAGCGGCGGCCCACAGCCCGAAGGCCCCGTCGATATGGACCCACGCGCCGTGTTTGCGTGCGACGGCGATCGCCTCGGCAAAGGGGTCGAAGGCGCCGGAGTGCAGGTTGCCGGCCTGGAGGCACACCAGGGCGGGGCCGGAGCCGGCAGCGAGGGCGGCGTCCAGCGCGGCGGGAAGCAGGCGGCCCTGCGCGTCGGCGTCGACCTGGGTTGGCCTGCCGAGTCCCAGGTACCGGAGGCCAAGGTCGACTGTGTCGTGCCGTTCCCGGCCCACGAAGCAGCGGATTCGCGGTGCGCCGGACAGCCCGTCCCGGTCCAGGTCCCACCCGGCGTCGGCCAGGAGCCGCCAGCGGGCGGCCGCCATCCCGGTAAAGTTGGCCATGGTGGCCCCGGTGACGAAGCCGACGTCGGCCCCGCCGGGCAGCCCCAGCAGTTCCAGCAGCCACTTTCCGGCGCTGTCCTCGATGGCGGCCGTGGCGGGCGTGGCATAGCGCATGGCCGCGTTCTGGTCCCAGGCGCTGACCAGCCAGTCCGAGGCGAGGGCCGCCGGCAGGGTGCCCCCGATGACCCAGCCGAAGAAGCGCCCGGAGGGCATGGCCATCAGTCCCGGTTCCGCTTCCCGGGCCAGGAAGTCGATGACGTCCGCGGCCGGCATCCCCGAGTCAGGAAGCGGGCCGCCGAACACCGCGGCGAGTTCCGATGCGTTGCTGCGGGGTCCCACTGGGCGGTCCGGAAGGCTGTGCAGCCAGGCTTCCGAATGGCGTGCCGCGGCCGCCAGGGCCCGGGCGTACTCGTCGTCGCCGTGTGACATACCTGCATGCTACGCCCGGCCGGCACATGCCACGAGGACCACCTTGCCCGGACCACCGTGGCCGGGAGGGTCAGGAGAAGTTTTCCTGCCAGACGTCGTAGCCGAGCTTGACGATCAGGGCCGCAACGACCACCAGGAAGACCACCCGGACGAACTTGCTGCCCTGCTTCACGGCGGTGCGGGCGCCGAGGTAGCCGCCGGCCATATTTGCCCCGCCAAGCAGCAGCCCGAGGCCCCACAGGATGGAACCGTGCGGCAGGAAGAACATCAGGGCCCCCGCGTTGGTTGCCATGTTCACGATCTTGGCTTTGGCGCTGGCCTCCAGGAAGGCATAGCCCATGGCGGACACCAGGGCGATGACCAGGAACGAACCGGTCCCGGGGCCG
Source organism: Arthrobacter sp. MOO21 (assembly GCF_057369995.2). NCBI lineage: Bacteria > Bacillati > Actinomycetota > Actinomycetes > Micrococcales > Micrococcaceae > Arthrobacter > Arthrobacter sp. MOO21. The sequence goes on from NZ_CM170671.2 coordinate 100,896, forward strand.
ATCAGGCCGTCGTAGAAGCCGATCACGGCACCGATCAGGCAGGCAACAACGTAGTGCTTGTGGCGGTCGTGCCGGAGCTCCGTCAGCTCTCCGACGCTCGGCCGGAGCGCGGTGAAAAGCGCGACGGCGACCAGGGCCACCACGATGATGGGCTTGAACACCCCGGCGGGAAGGATGGCCGCCAGGCTGGCACCGCCGAAACTTCCCGCAAGCGCTATGACCGCCATCGGAACGGCCGTGCGAAGGTCGGGGCCCACCCGCCGATAGTACGTTGCGGCGCTGGTGGCGGTCCCGAAGATGGAGCCCATCTTGTTGGTTGCCAGGGCCTGGACCGGCGCAATGCCCGGTACGAGCAGCAGGGCGGGCAGCTGGATCAATCCTCCGCCGCCCACCACGGCATCAACCCAGCCTGCAGCGAATCCGGCCACCACGATCAGGATGATGGTGGTGAGCTGGATCGATTCGAAGCCGGAGGTCACTGGTTGCGGACGGCGTTGACCACGTAGTCGACTGCCTTGTCCACCTCGATGTTCTCGGCTTGTCCGCTGCGGCGGTCCTTGATTTCCACCACGCCGTCCACCAGGCCGCGGCCGACGGCCAGGATGGTGGGCACGCCGACCAGTTCCGCGTCACCGAACTTCACGCCGGGCGAAACCTTGGGCCGGTCGTCATAGATGACGTCCAGGCCGGCCGCTTCGAGTTCGGCGGAAAGCTTTTCGGCGGCTTCGAAGATCTCCTCGCCGCGCCCGACCGCCACGACGTGCACATCGGCCGGGGCGACGGCGCGCGGCCAGACCAGGCCGCGGTCGTCGTGGTTGGCTTCGGCCAGGGCAGCGACGGCCCTGGTGACGCCGACGCCATAGGAGCCCATGGTGACAACCACCTGCTTGCCGTTCTGGTCCAGGACCTTCAGGTCCAGCGCTTCGGCGTACTTGCGGCCAAGCTGGAAGATGTGGCCCATCTCGATGCCGCGCGCCGTTTCCAGGGGGCCGGAGCCGTCAGGTGAGGGGTCACCGGCGCGGACTTCGGTGCATTCGATCACGCCGTCCCAGCCGAAGTCGCGGCCGGCCACCAGGCCGAAGACGTGCTTTCCGGCCTCGTTGGCGCCGGTGATCCATGCGGTGCCGCGGACTACGCGGGGGTCCACCAGGTAGAGCAGGTTGGTGGCGCTTTCGGCGCCGAGGAGCGGCTCGTCCAGGGACAGGCCGGGGCCGAGGTAGCCCTTGACGATCAGTGGCTGCTTCTTGAGGTCTTCCTCGCCCGCCTGCTCCAGCCCGATTTCGCCGGCCACCGGAAGGAAGGCGCCAATGTTCGCCTCGACGCGCTTGAGGTCCACCCCGCGGTCGCCCGGCACTCCGATGACCACCAGCTGGCGCTCACCGGTGGGCAGCGTGACGGCGAGGACCACGTTCTTGAGCGTGTCCGCGGCAGTCCATGCACCGCCGTCGGCCTCTGCCCGCGGGGCAATCTGGTTGGCCGCGGCAACAAGGGTCTCGATGGTCGGCGTGTCCGGAGTGTCCAGGACCTCGGCGGGCGGGGCGTTGCTGAAGTCGATGTCCGCAGGGACAACGGTGGTGACCGCTTCGACGTTGGCTGCGTAGCCGCCGGCGGAGCGGACGAAGGTGTCCTCACCGATCTCGGTGGGGAAGAGGAACTCTTCGCTCTTGGAACCGCCCATGGCCCCGGCGGTGGCTGCCACAGGCACCACTTCGAGTCCGAGCCGTTCGAAAATCTTCAGGTACGCGGCGCGGTGGGCGGCGTAGCTGGCGTCCAGGCCGGCGTCGTCGACGTCGAAGGAGTAGGAATCCTTCATGATGAACTCGCGCCCGCGGAGGAGGCCGGCCCGGGGGCGCGCCTCGTCACGGTACTTGTTCTGGATCTGGTAGAGGCTCAGGGGCAGGTCCTTGTAGGACGAATAGAGGTCCTTGACCAGGAGGGTGAACATTTCCTCATGCGTGGGGGCCAGCAGGTAGTCGGCGCCCTTGCGGTCCTGGAGGCGGAAGAGTCCCTCACCGTATTCGGTCCAGCGGTTGGTGGCCTCGTAGGGTTCGCGGGGCAGCAGCGCCGGGAAGTGCACCTCCTGGGCACCGATGGCCGCCATCTCCTCGCGGATCACCTGCTCGACCTTGCGCAGGACGCTCAGACCCAGCGGGAGCCAGGTGTAGATTCCGGGGGCCGCGCGGCGGATGTAGCCGGCGCGGACGAGGAGCTTGTGGCTGGCGACCTCGGCGTCGACGGGATCTTCGCGCAGCGTGCGCAGGAAAAGCTTGGACAGGCGTAGGACCACGGGTGGTATCCGTTTCTGGGGAAGTGCTGGGTCAGCAGGGCCGGACAAAATCGTCTGGGTACTAATCTACCGGCACCTGCGCTCTGGCACGGACTGCGCGGGGTGACGCTCACGGGAGGAAGCCCGGACACAGTAGAGCCACGCCCGGAATAACAAAGCCCCTGGCCCCCCAATGAGGCTGGTCATCGCATCCGGGCGTGGCTCAACGCCGTTATCGCCTAAGTACTGGTGAGGACTGGTGAGACCGCCCACCCCACTTCCAGCGCAGCTAGATTGAACTTATGTGATCGCGCACACGTTTGACAAGTACTTTTCACAAGCTGGCCTTCAGGCCGGGACGGCGGCAGGGCAACTAGAAAAGAACGGTAGCGAACGTGCCCACCTGGCGGAAGCCCACCCGCTCATAGGTGGACCGCGCCCTGGTGTTGAAGCCGTTGACGTACAGGCTCGTAATGGGGGCTATCTTTTGCGCCTGTTCCACTACGGCGGACATGTAGCCGGAGCTCAGCCCCTGGCCGCGGAAGAGCGGGTTCATCCACACGCCCTGGACCTGGGTGACGTCCGCTGTGACAGCGCCCAGCTCGGCCTTGAACACCACTTCGCGGGCGTCGTTGAGGTGGACGAGGGAGTGGCCCTGCCGGATGAGGCCTTCCACGCGGCGGCTGTAGAACTCCCTGCCGCCAAGGTACGGCGAATAGCCCACTTCCTCCTCGAACATGGCTGCGCACGCCGGGAGGATGCGGTCGAAGTCGGCCAGGTTTCCGTGGCCCAGCCCCGGGTTGGGCTGCACCCGGGGAGGTTCGTCGATGATCATCAGCGGCTGGTCATCGCGGACCTCGTGGGCCCGGTGGCCCAGTTCCGCCAGTTCGGCGTTGATGGCGAGCACGGCCTCCGCGGGGCCGAATGCTGAGGCGTAGCGGCGGCCCGAACTGTTGGCCGCCTCCGCCACGAGGGGTGCGAGGGCCGGGTCCAGCTGGACCGGGACCAGGTTGGCCCCGGCCCAGCAGGCACCCGAAAGGATGCCGTCGTCGAAAATGCCAATGATCCCAGCGCCGCCACTGGTTGGTGCAGCGGTGCCCGTAGCCCGCAAGTGGGCAAGGATAAACACGTTGGCCACTGGGTCCTGCTGCGCCAGCAGCCTCAGCGCGCCGGTATCATGGCCGTCGAGTGTACGGACGGAAAGGCCCGCAGGGTCCGGAACGTCCCTACGAGACGCTAACCACGGGGCTACCCTTGACAGCATCTTCGCCATCGGCCTCCCCCATCTCTTCCGCGATACGCATGGCCTCTTCGATCAGTGTCTCAACAATCGCGCTCTCAGGGACAGTCTTGATGACTTCACCCTTCACAAAGATCTGGCCCTTGCCGTTTCCGGAGGCAACACCGAGGTCGGCCTCGCGGGCCTCGCCCGGCCCGTTCACGACGCAGCCCATGACTGCAACGCGCAGCGGGATCTCCATGCCTTCCAGGCCGGCGGTGACCTGCTCTGCCAGGGTGTACACGTCCACCTGGGCGCGGCCGCAGGACGGGCAGGAGACGATTTCCAGCTTGCGCGGGCGCAGGTTCAGGGACTGGAGGATCTGGTTTCCCACCTTGATCTCTTCCACCGGGGGCGCCGACAGCGAGACGCGGATGGTGTCGCCGATGCCGCGGGAGAGGAGGGCGCCGAACGCAGTGGCGGACTTGATGGTGCCCTGGAATGCCGGTCCGGCCTCGGTGACGCCCAGGTGCAGCGGCCAGTCACCCTTTTCGGCAAGCATTTCGTACGCGGCCACCATGACTACGGGATCGTTGTGCTTCACCGAAATCTTGAAGTCGTGGAAGCCGTGCTCCTCGAAGAGCGAGGCTTCCCAGACGGCCGATTCGACCAGCGCCTCGGGTGTGGCCTTGCCGTATTTCTTGAGGATGCCCGGTTCCAGGGATCCGGCGTTAACGCCGATGCGGATGGAGGTGCCGTGGTCCTTTGCGGCGGCGGCGATCTCCTTCACCTGGTCGTCGAACTTCCGGATATTCCCCGGGTTCACACGGACGGCGGCACAGCCGGCCTCAATGGCGGCGAAAACGTACTTGGGCTGGAAGTGGATGTCCGCGATCACCGGGATCTGGGACTTCCGGGCAATGATGGGCAGCGCCTCCGCGTCATCCGCAGAGGGGCAGGCCACGCGGACAATGTCGCAGCCGGAAGCCGTCAGCTCAGCGATCTGCTGCAGGGTGGCGTTGATGTCCGTGGTGGGCGTGGTGGTCATGGACTGCACGCTGATGGGGTAATCGGACCCTACCCCCACTGAGCCGACCTTGATCTGGCGCGTCTTGCGGCGCGGGGCAAGGACGGGCGGCGGTGCTGACGGCATTCCCAGGCTGACCGAGGTCACGTGGACTCCTTGAGTTGAAGCGGTATGGAGGAGGCGGCGGCTACGCGGCGAGCCCGGCGAACATGCCGATCACCGGCGACCACTCGGTGATGCGGATTCCGGCGATGACGTCTGCTGCTGCGTAGGGATCCTGCTTGAGGATCGAGTTGAGTGTGGCCTCGTCTGCCGTCTTGAAGATCAGCAGGGCGCCGGCACCGTCACCGTAGGGGCCGCTGGCCAGGATGACGCCGTCCTGCGCCAGGTTCCCGCTCCACTCACGGTGCGCGGGGCGGATCTCGTTGCGGGTTTCGGTGGAGTTGGCGGCATAAACATACTCAACGGCAAAAACTGTCATACGGCTACCCTATCGCCATGGCTGGCTTCGCACGCAGCCGGCGGCAGGCGCCCGGCACCCGGCGGCTCAGTGCAGGAACAGGACCTTGACCGCGGCAGCCGTTCCGGCCGCCCAGAGCATCGAGGCCAGCGTCCCGATAATGAAGCGTTCAGCGGCGACGGGCGTTTCCTTGAGTTCGGCGAACCGGCCCAGGCCTTTAATGGCCACAATGTAGGCGATGGCCACAGGCTGGCCGGTGAGGATCGCCAGGCAGACTCCCAGCCGCTCCAGCACCCCGATGATGGCTCCCCCGCGCAGGATGCGCTGGCCGTGGGCAGTGGCTGCCCCGGCGGAAGTGCCCGACGCCGGCTGGCCGGGCTGCACCGTCAACTCGCTGTCCACGGACTGGTCGCCGGGGTCCTGGTGGCCTGTGTCGGCGGGGTCGCGGGAGGCGGGGCCGACGGTGACGTCGGCAGCGGGGTCTTCCGCTGCCCGGCGGGCTTCCTCGGCAGCTTTGGCGGCGTCCGCCTTGTCATCTATGGTCCTGGCCAGCTTGAACACCAGCGCGGTGACGGGCCAGCCGACGAAGCCGGCAACCACCAGGGCGGCAGCAATCCACAGTGCGTCCATTGGACTCCTCCTCCAGGGTTGTCATCCGCTCCGCCACGGAACGGCGGCCCTCATGCCCCTGCGCCGGGGATGAGGGAATCGGCATGTTCCAGCAGCATTGCGGCGGCAGGCCGTGCGGCCCATTCTTCCTGCCATCCGGAGCGGAGCACGGTACGGCTCACCGATTGCTCGGTGATTCCAAGTTCCAGTGCCACCTGCTTCTGGCTTCCGTGCCGGCCAGGGCCCTGGCGGCGCAGCGCATCGACCACCCGCCACTGGGCCTCGGTGCGTTCCTGGACGAGGCGGCCCAGCAGCCGCAGCACCGCTTCCGCGTTGGCACATGCCTGCCCCACCTCCTCCGCCGCGGCTCCGCCCGCTCCACCGGCAATAGTGCCGGCTACCACCGACAACGGGACCTGGGACCCGGCGGCCTTGGCCAGTTCGACGGCCTTCCGGGCAGCAACGAAGGCCGTTCCCGTGCCCTCGCGGGGGCTGGCTGAAGCGGGCAGGGACACGGTGCCGACGCCGATTCCCACATACCAGCGCCCGTGGCGGAGGGCGTGCAGGGCGATGGCTACGACGGCGGCGGCATCCTGCACCACACCCTGCACCTCATCCCCCACGGACCGTTCGAAGCTGGGCCGTTCGAAGCTGGACTGCTCGAAGCCGGACTGCTCGAAGCTGGACTGTTCCGGGCGCGGCAGGTCGAGGGCGGCCAGTTCGGAGAGGAGGTGCGGAACCCTGTCCACGTCCCCGGTGCTGCCCCGCTGGTCGATGGTCATGACGAACATCCATCAACCGTATCCGGCTGATTGCGGATAATCAATCAAAATTGACTGATATCTGTAAATCAACCGTTGCGGGGTGACTATCCAAACAGATTGACGGGCTTCACGATGTCCGCGTAAATGAGCAGCACGCTCATGCCCATCAGCAGGGCTGCCACGACATAGGTGACGGGCAGGAGCTTGGCGATGTCGAAGGCCCCCGGGTCCGGCCGGCCGCGCAGCTTTGCCACCTGGCGCCGCGCGCCCTCGTAGAGTGCTCCGGCAACGTGGCCGCCGTCCAGCGGCAGCAGCGGGATCAGGTTGAACACGGCAAGCGCAAAGTTCAGGCCCGCCAGCAGGCCAACGAGGGTTGCCACCCGGGACTGCATCGGTACGGCCTCCATGGCTGCCACCTCCCCTGCCACGCGGCCCACGCCCACCACGCTGATGGGGCCGTTGGGGTCCCGTGGTTCTTCGCTGAAGGCTGCCTTCGCGACGCCCACCACGCGGGCCGGCAGGTTGAAGACAACCCCGGCCACTTGCCGGATGTTCTCCCCCGCCATGGGCAGCACGGACGACGCCGGCTGGGGTACCAGCGCGGTCTGCGCGCCGATGCCAAGGAAGCCGACCTCCTGGTACTGCAGGGTGCCGTCAGCGTCGGTGGCCTGCCGTCCGTCGGGTCCCATCACCGGCCGGGCCGAGAGCACCGGGGTCACCGTGGTGGACACCGGGTTGCCGTCCCGCTGGACCGTGATGGCCACTTCCTTGCCGGCGGAGGCGCGGATCCATTCGGTCAGCTGCGCCCAGCTGGTAACAGCCTTGGCATCGAAGGAGGTGATGGTGTCGCCGGGCTTGAGCCCTGCGGCCGCCGCGGGCGTCAGCTGGCAGTCGGCCGAATCCGGGTCGACGGTCTGGCCCGCCGCCACCTGGCACTTGGAGACGTCGGCGATGGTGGTGGTGGCCGTGGCAATGCCGAAGCCCATCAGCAGCACGGCGGTCAGGAGCAGGCCGAGGACCATGTTCATGGCCGGGCCGCCGAGCATCACGATGATCTTCTTCCAGACCGGCAGGCGGTAGAACACGCGGTTTTCGTCGCCCGGCCCCACCTCCTCGTGCGCCATGGAGCGGGCTTCCGAGGCCAGGGTCTGGAACATGCCGGTGCTGGAGGGCCGGACGGTTCCGTCGTCCTTGTTCGGCGGGTACATGCCGATCATGGAGACGTAGCCCCCCAGCGGGACGGCCTTGACGCCGTACTCCGTTTCGCCTTTCCGCCGGGACCAGAGGGTGGGCCCGAAGCCGATCATGTATTTGGTGACGCGCACCTTGAAGAGCTTGGCCGGCACCAGGTGGCCCACCTCGTGCAGCGCAATGGACACAGCGATGCCGATCGCCACGAAGACGACACCGAGGATGAAAAGTAGGACAGGGGTCATGGAGGTGCTGCTGCTTCCTAGAGACTGCTGACTGCTAAACGTTCATGGGCGCGGGCGCGTGCCCAGCTTTCAGCATCCAGTACGGATTCCACCGTCAGCCCGGAGGAACCTGAATGTTCGCTGAGCACGCCCGCCACCGTATCCACGATGTCGGTGAACCTGATGCGGCCGGCGTGGAACGCCGTCACCGCTTCCTCGTTGGCCGCGTTGAAGACCGCGGGGAAGGTGCTGCCCTGCCTGGCGGCTTCCTTTGCCAGGTCCACGGCGGGGAAAGCCTTCACGTCGAGGGGCTCGAAGGTCCAGGTGGCCGCCTGGGTCCAGTCGCACGCGGGAGCGGCCTTTGCCACCCGATGCGGCCAGCCGAGCCCGAGGGCGATGGGCAGGCGCATGTCCGGCGGGGAAGCCTGGGCTATGGTCGAGCCGTCGATGAACTGGACCATGGAGTGGACCACGGACTGGGGATGGACCACCACGTCGATCCGGTCCAGCGGAATATCGAACAGCAGGTGCGCCTCGATGACTTCCAGGCCCTTGTTCACCAGGGTGGCGGAGTTGGTGGTGACCATCACGCCCATGTCCCAGGTGGGGTGGGCCAGTGCCTCCTGCGGGGTCACTTCGTGGAGCGCGTCCCGGCTGCGGCCGCGGAAGGGACCGCCGGACGCGGTGAGGACGAGTCTGTCCACTTCGGCGGCGGTGCCGGAGCGCAGGCACTGGGCAATCGCCGAATGCTCCGAGTCCACGGGAACGATCTGGCCGTCCCGGGCTGCGGCCTTGACCAGGCTGCCGCCCACGATCAGGGACTCCTTGTTGGCCAGGGCCAGGGTGGCCCCGGCCTGCAGGGCCGCCAGCGTGGGTGCCAGTCCGATGGAGCCGGTGATGCCGTTGAGCACCACGTCCGCCGGTACCGCGGCGATCCGGGTGGAAGCATCCGGGCCGGAAATGATCTCCGGCCGGTAGCCCCGGCGGCCTGCTTCGGTGGCCGCTTCAGCGATGAGCGATTCAAGCCGGGCTGGATCGCCACCGGCGATGCCGATGGCGGCGGCACCGGTGTGGACAGCCTGCCGGGCCAGCAGCTCCAGGTTTCCGCCGCCGGCACTGAGTGCCACCACCTCGAAAAGGTGCGGGGCGCCGTCGACGACGTCAATCGCCTGGGTGCCGATGGAACCGGTGGATCCGAGGATGACGATTCTGCGTGGCTGCATTGATTAAGTATCCCGCACCGTTCCCGGCCTGCTGCGCCGGCCCCGCTCCTTGACCACAGGGCGGCCCGGCGTAACGTGGTTTTCGTGGACTGGCTCTCCTGGTTCGACGCGCCGGAGTATGAACTGGCGCGGCAGGTGCTGCAGCGCGGGGTGGCTGCGCTGTACTTCGTCGCGTTCCTGTCCACGCTCAACCAGTTCCCCGCCCTGCTCGGCGAGCGCGGCCTTCTTCCCGTCCCGGAATTCCTGGCCGGCTTCAGCCGCTTGCGCCGTCCCACCCTGTTCCGCTGGCGGTATTCGGACGGATTGCTGCGCGCTGTCTGCGCCGTTGGCCTGGTGGTCTCGGCGCTGCTGGTGGCCGGAATCCCGCAGCTGGGGCCGCCCTGGGTCCCCTTGGCAGCGTTCCTTGCCCTGTGGCTGCTCTACATGTCCATCGTGAACGTGGGCCAGACGTTTTACGGTTTCGGCTGGGAAATGCTGCTCCTGGAAGCAGGCTTCACCGTGGGTTTCCTGGGCTCGAACCAGACCGACCCGCCGCGGACCATCCTCATCCTGGTTGTGTGGCTGGTGTTCCGGCTGGAGTTTGGGGCGGGCATGATCAAGATCCGCGGCGGCCGGGAGTGGCGGGACCTGACGGCCCTGTACTACCACCATGAGACCCAGCCCATGCCCGGGCCGCTCAGCCGCCAGGCGCACCTGCTGCCCAAGCCGCTGCACCGCATTGAAGTCGTGGGCAACCACTTCGCGCAACTGGTGGTTCCTTTCTTCCTGTTCGCGCCCCAGCCGGTGGCCAGCGTGGCCGCCGGGGTGGTCATCGTCACCCAGTTGTGGCTGGTGGCCAGCGGCAACTTCGCCTGGCTGAACTGGATCGCGATCGTGCTGGCGTTCGCCGCGGTGAGCGATCCGGTGGCCCACGCGGTGATCCCGGCGGTTCCCGGGGACTGGCACGCGGGAACAGACCGGGAAACCCCGTTGTGGTGGCTGGCCATCACGTTGGCCGCCACCCTGCTGCTGCTGGTCCTGAGCTACTGGCCGCTGCGGAACCTGTTCTCCCGCCGCCAGCTGATGAACGCCAGCTTCAACCGCTGGCAGCTGGTCAACACCTACGGCGCCTTCGGCACTGTGACGAAGCAGCGCATCGAGATCGTAGTGGAAGGCACGCTGGATGAGGACCCGGATGACTCCTCGGGCTGGCGGGAATACGGCTTCAAGGGAAAGCCCGGGGACGTGCGGCGGCTGCCACGGCAGTGGGCGCCGTACCACCTGCGGCTGGACTGGCTGATGTGGTTCCTGCCGCTGCGCAGCGTGCACGAGGAGTGGTTCTACGCCTTCCTGGCCAAGCTTTTGGAAGCGGACCGGCAGGTGCTGCGGCTGCTCCGTCATGACCCGTTCGACGGCGCCGCGCCCCGTTGGGTGCGCGTGCGCAGCTTCCATTACCGCTTTGCCACGCGCAAGGAGTTCCGGGAAACCGGCAACCGCTGGGTGCGCACGCTGCTGCATGAGCCGATCCCGCCGTCGTCGCTGCGCCGGTCGAAGGGTCGGTTGGGCTGAAGCGTCCTAGCCCATTCCCTGGGCCCGGCGGATGATCTCCTGGGCGTGCTTGAGGATGGGTCCGTCGATCATCTTTCCCGCGTACCGGAACACCCCTGATCCGGCCGACCCGGCAGCATCCAGGAGGGCGGCAGCAGCGGCAACCTCGGCTTCGGAGGGCGCGTAGGCCTTGCGGACCACGGCTGCCTGGCTGGGGTGGATACATGCCTTGGAGCTGAACCCCGAGGCGACGGCGTCGGCAGCTTCCGCAGCCAGCCCGTCGAGGTCGGGGATGTCGGTGTAGACCGCGTCCACGGCCTCCTTGCCGTAGGCCCGGGCGGCAAGGAGCACGGACGAACGGGCGTGCAGCGCCACAGCCCGGTAGCCGCCGTCGTCCTTCCTGCTGGAGGTACCGCCGAGGGTTGCCAGCAGGTCCTCGGCACCCCACATCAGGCCCACCACATTGGGGGCGGCGGCGATGGCCGGGGCGTTCAGCACCCCCATTGCCGTTTCGCACAGCGCGATCACCTGGTACCCCTCCAGTGCCTTGAGTTGTTCGGCACTCTCGGCTTTGGCCAGCATCACCGTGCGGTACGGGGTGTGGGCCAGGCAGTGCAGGTCCTTCTCGAAGTCCTCGGTGCCGACCGGATTCACCCTGACGATGGTGCAGCTGGGCTCAAGCTCCGGCTCGACCCCTGTAGTCCCCAGCTGGGCGAGGATCGCGCCGCGGGCGCGCTGCTTGTCCCCAGGCGCCACCGCGTCCTCAAGGTCCAGGATCACGGCGTCGGCCCGGGCGGCGGCCTTCTGGTACCGCTCGGGACGGTCGGCAGGGCAGAAGAGCAGGGCAGGTCCCATCACAAAAGTCATAAGGCTATTCTCCGGTGTTTTGGCCGGTGTGTGCCTCCCTGTGGGCCTCCCGGGTCCACATCAGGCAATTGCGCGTGGCCCGTGCCACCACCGTGCCGTCCTGGTTGCGCCCGGTGAGCTCCATGGTCACGATGCCCTGGCCGGGGCGGGAGGCCGATAGCCGCTTCCCGGTGACAACCGTTTCCGTGTAGAGCGTGTCGCCGTGGAAGAGGGGGTTCGGAAAGGAGACGTCGGTCAGGCCGAGCTGGGCGATGATGGTCCCCTGGGTCAGCTGGGTGACGGACTGGCCCACCATCGTGGCCAGGGTGAACATGGAGTTCATCAGCCGCTGGCCGAAGGGCTGCCCGGCGCTCCAGGCTGCGTCCAGGTGCAGGGCCTGGGTGTTCATGGTGAGGGTGGTGAACAGGACGTTGTCGGTTTCGGTCACCGTCCGGCCGGGGCGGTGCGCATAGATGACGTCCTCCTCCAGCTCGTCGAAGTACAGCCCGCGCTGCTCGATGACCCGGGGGCCGGCGTCGTCCTTCCCGGCGGCCGGCCCAGCGGAAACCCCGTGCGTCATACCGTCAGTTCCTGGTCTTCCTCGAACAGGTCCGCGCCGGTGGCGGCGGCGACGTCCTGCGCCGAAACATTGGGCGCCAGTTCGCGCAGGACCAGGCGCGGGCCGGACGGGTCCTGGACGACGTCGATCACGGCCAGGTCCGTGATGATCCGGTCCACGCACCCCTTGCCCGTCAGCGGCAGCGAGCATTCCCGAACGATCTTGGGGTTGCCGTTCCGGTCCACGTGCTCCATCATCACGATCACCTTCTTGGCACCGAACACCAGGTCCATGGCCCCGCCCATGCCCTTGACCATCTTGCCGGGGATCATCCAGTTGGCCAGGTCACCGTTCTGGGCCACCTCCATGGCGCCCAGGACGGCGACGTCCACATGCCCGCCGCGGATCATGCCGAAGGAGGCTGCCGAGTCGAAGAAGGCTGCGCCCTTGTTCACCGTCACCGTTTCCTTGCCCGCGTTGATCAGGTCAGGGTCGACGGCGTCATCCGCAGGGTAGGGCCCGACGCCGAGGATCCCGTTTTCGGAGTGCAGCACCACTTCGACGCCTGCCGGGATGTAGTTGGGGATCAGGGTGGGCATCCCGATGCCCAGATTCACGTACTGGCCGTTGTGGAGTTCCTTGGCCACCCGGGCCGCCAGCTCGTTGCGGGTCCAGCCTTTGGTTTCCGTCGTGTCCCGCCCGTCCCCGGGGGCGTCATGCTGGGAGGCGGCGCGCCGGTATTCGGGACGGACTGCTTCCGGCCGGGGTGCTTCAGGGCTGTTCGGATCCATGGTTACGCTCCTGCCTGGGTGAGTGCGACCGTGCGCTTTTCAATCCGCTTCTCGCCGTCCTGCGCCAGGACCACGCGCTGGACGAAGATGCCGGGGGTGTGGATGTGTTCCGGGTCCAGTTCGCCGGGTTCGACGAGTTCCTCCACCTCCGCGATGGTGATGCGTCCCGCCATGGCGCACAGCGGGTTGAAGTTCATGGCGGTGGCGTGGAAGACGAGGTTGCCGTGCCGGTCGCCTTTCCAGGCATGCACCAGCCCAAAGTCGGGAGTGAGGGATTCTTCGAGCACGTAGTCCACGCCGCCGAACGACCGGACCTCCTTCGGGGCGGAGGCAACCGCGATGCCGCCGTGCGCGTCGTACTTCTGCGGCAGGCCGCCGTCGGACACCTGGGTGCCCACCCCCGCCTTGGTGTAGAACGCCGGAATGCCGGCGCCGCCGGCCCGCAGTTTCTCCGCCAAGGTGCCCTGCGGGGTGAGCACCACCTCGAGCTCGCCGGCAAGGTACTGGCGGGCGAACTCTTTGTTTTCGCCCACGTAGGAGCTGATGGTGCGGCGGATGCGCCCGTCGCGGAGCAGGATGCCGAGGCCCCAGTCATCAACGCCGCAGTTGTTGCTGACGGTTTCCAGCCCGGAGGTGCCGGCCCGGTGCAGGGCGTCGATGAGGGCCACCGGGATTCCGCAGAGGCCAAATCCGCCCACCGCCAGGGAGGCGCCGTCCGGGATGTCCGCGACTGCCTCGTCGGCGCTGGCAACAACCTTGTCAATCATCCTTGATCCTTTCAGGCCGGCTACAGTCCTGCGTGCTGCGAACCGCTACAAGCCCAGTTCGCGGGCGATCAGCATCAGCTGGACCTCCGTGGTGCCCTCCCCCACTTCAAGGATCTTGGAGTCGCGGTAGTGGCGTGCCACGGTGAACTCGTTGATGAAGCCATAGCCGCCGAATACCTGGGTGGCATCCCGCGCGTTGTCCATGGCCGCCTCGCCTGCGACCATCTTAGCGATGGCCGCCTGCGTCTTGAACGGCTTCCCGGCGAGCATGCGCGCCGCCGCGTCGTAGTAAGCCAGCCGGGCCGTGTGGGCCCTCGCTTCCATGCGCGCGATCTTGAAGGACACGGCCTGGTACTTGCCGATTTCCTGCCCGAAAGCCCGGCGCTCCCTGGCGTATTTGACGGACAGGTCCACGCAGCCCTGTGCAGCACCGGTGGCCAGGGCGGCAATGGCGATCCGGCCCTCGTCCAGGATGGACAGGAAGTTGGCATAGCCCCTGCCCCGCCCGCCCAGCAGGTTCGCCTCGGGAACGCGGACATCCTTCAGCGTCAGCGGGTGGGTGTCGGAGGCGTTCCAGCCCACCTTGTTGTAAGGCTTCTCCGCCTTGAAACCGGGCGTATCGGTGGGCACGAGGATGGTGGAAATTTCCTTTTGGACAGTTCCGTCCCCGCGGTCCTTCTGCCCGGTGACGGCAGTGACGGTGACCAGCCGCGTGATGTCCGTGCCCGAGTTGGTGATGAACTCCTTGTTGCCATTGATCACCCACTGGCCGCCTTCGAGGCGCGCATGGGTCTTGGTGCCGCCGGCGTCAGAGCCTGCCTCCGGTTCGGTGAGGCCGAAGCCGGCGAGCGCCTGGCCGGACGCGAGCATGGGCAGCCACTCCTGTTTCTGGGCGTCGGTGCCGAAGCGGTACACCGGCATGGCGCCCAGCGAAACCCCGGCTTCCAGCGTGATGGCCACGGACTGGTCCACGCGGCCAAGCTGCTCCAGCGCCAGCGCCAGGGCGAAGTAATCCCCTCCCATGCCGCCGTATTCCTCCGGGAACGGCAGGCCAAACAGGCCCATCTCCGCCATCTGCTTGACGACGTCGTACGGGAAGCTGTGCTCTTCGTCGTGCTTCGCGGACACCGGCGCCACCACGTTGTCCGCGAAGTCGCGGACGGTGTCGCTGAGGTCCTGGTATTCCCCGCTGAGTTCGGATCCGGTCATCGTCAGGCTCCTTCGCCGTCGTCTTCCTGTATGTCTGGTTGCGCTTCCGCGCGGGTGGGATGGATGGTGGCCAGCACCTGGTCGGCCTTCACCAGGTCCCCGGTACGTGCATTGAGGTGCACCGTCCCGGCCAGGGGTGCCACCAGGTGGTGCTCCATCTTCATGGCTTCCACGGATACCAGCACCTCCCCGGCTTCGACTGTGTCCCCGTCGCTGACCGGGACAGCCACGACTGTTCCCGGCATCGGCGAGCGCACCTCCGGGTCGGCGGAGCCTTCTTCCCGCTGGACGGCGGCGAGCACGCGTGCCAGCCTGGCCTCGCGGGTGAGGATGTCCAGCCGGCAGGACCAGCCGTCACCGCCGAGGAACAATTGTGCGGGCATGCCGGGCAGGGCGTTGTCCCACGGCGGCGTGGCCGCTCCCGGGAGGACCGGCGCCAGCCGGTAGGTCCGCCGCCGGCCGTCGAGGTCCAGTTCGAAGCTTTGCCGGCTGGACCAGTGCAGCGACGCACTCCGTTGGGCACCGCCGTCGACGGCGACCGCGGCCTCGCCTCCCCCGTTGAAGCTGCCGCTGACCTGCACCGTGGACACGCCGCCGTCGGGCGTTCCCAGGCTGATGCGGCGCGGCGCCGGGACTCCGAGCCGCCAGCCGTTCCTGCCCTGCCAGGGTCCGCTTTCGGGTGCCGGATTGTTCTGCGCCTCCATGCTGAGGGCGTACAGGGCGGCGGCCACCAGCTCCGCTTCGCCCGCGCGCCGGAACTCCAGTGCCGGCAGCTTCCGCTCGATCAGGCCTGTGTCGAGGTGCCCGGCCCGGACGTCGGGGTCGTTGAGCAGCAGCCGCAGGTACTCGACGTTGGTGTCGATGCCGAGTGCCGTATAGCTGGCCAGGGCGTTGTCCAGGGCGGCGAGTGCAGCCGGGCGGTCTTCACCCCAGGCGATCACCTTGGAAATCATGGGGTCATAGTTCGCCGAAAGTTCCAGGCCTTCCACCAGGGAAGAGTCCACCCGGATGCGGCCCTCGGTACCCTGCGGCAGCTCGTCCAGCACGAGCACCGTTCCGGTGGACGGAAGGAAGTTCTTCTCCGGGACCTCGGCATAGACCCGTGCCTCCACAGCGTGGCCGGAAAGTCCGACGTCGGCCTGCCGCAGCGACAGCTCGGCACCGGCGGCGACCCGGACCTGCCATTCCACGAGGTCCAGCCCTGCGACCATCTCGGTGACCGGGTGTTCCACCTGCAGCCGGGTGTTCATCTCCATGAAGAAGAACTCGTCCGGCGCGTCATCGGAAACCAGGAACTCCACGGTTCCCGCCCCCGTGTAGTTCACGCTGCGGGCGGCATTGCAGGCCGCCTCACCGATCCGCGCACGGACCTCGGCGCCGTTCGGCAGGCTTTCCAGCAGGGGCGAGGGGGCTTCCTCGATGACCTTCTGGTGCCGGCGCTGGAGGGAGCATTCGCGCTCGCCGAGGTGGATGACGTTGCCGTGGCCGTCCGCAAGCACCTGGACTTCGATGTGCCGCGGGGTGGTGACCAGGCGTTCCAGGAAGAGGGTGTCGTCCCCGAAAGCGGCGGCCGCCACCCTGCGGGCCGTCACCAGCGCCGCCGGCAGGTCGCCCGGCCCTTCCACCACGTGCATGCCCTTTCCGCCACCGCCCGCGGACGGCTTGATCAGGAGCGGAAAGCCGACGGCGGCACCCGCCTCAACCAGTTCGCTGTCCGTCATGCCGGGCCTGGCGATGCCCGGGACCACCGGGACGCCGTAGCCGGCTACGTGGTTTTTGGCGCGGATCTTGTCGCCCATGACGTTCAGGGCCTCCACGCCCGGGCCTATGAAGGTGATGCCGGCTTTTTCCAGGGCGCGGGCGAAGTCGGCGTTCTCGCTCAGGAAACCGTACCCGGGGTGCACCGCTTCGGCCCCGGTGCGCCGGGCATGCCTCGAGGATCGCGTCGATGCTGAGGTAGCTGTCGGCGGCGGCGGCGGGGCCGATCCGGACGGCAGTGTCGGCTTCACGCACGTGGCGCGCGCCGGCGTCGGCATCGCTGTAGACGGCCACCGAACGTATTCCCAGATGGCGCAGGGTCCGGATGACGCGGCAGGCAATTTCGCCGCGGTTTGCCACCAGGACGGTGCTGAACAACGGCTGGCCTGAGGCGCCGGCCTGGCTGGCGGACGGGTCCGTTTGGGTCTGCGTGGTCATGGCGTGCTCACATCCGGAAGAGGCCGAAAGAGGTTTCGGGCAGGGGCGTGCGGGACACAACGTCGAGGGCAAGGCCCAGGACGGTACGGGTGTCCACGGGGTCGATCACGGCGTCGTCCCAGAGCCGGGCAGTGGAATAGTAGGGGCTGCCCTGGTCCTCGTACTGCTGCCGGATGGGGGCCTTGAACGCTTCCTCATCTTCGGCCGCCCATTCCTCCCCCGCGGCTTCGTACTGGTCCCGCTTCACCGTGGCCAGCACGCTGGCCGCCTGGTTCCCGCCCATCACCGAGATCCGGGCCGCCGGCCACATCCACAGGAACCGTGGCGAGTAGGCCCGCCCGCACATGGAGTAGTTGCCGGCGCCGAAGGAACCCCCGATCACCACCGTCAGCTTGGGGACGCGGGCGGTGGCAACGGCCGTCACCATCTTCGCCCCGTTCTTGGCGATGCCGCCCTGTTCGGCGTCCCTGCCCACCATGAATCCGGAGATGTTCTGCAGGAACAGCAGCGGGATGCCGCGCTGGTCGCACAATTCGATGAAGTGGGCGCCCTTGAGCGAGGACTCGCTGAAGAGCACGCCGTTGTTGGCCACGATCCCCACAGGGTGGCCGTGGATGCGGGCGAACCCGGTGACGAGGGTGCTGCCGTAGTCCTTCTTGAACTCGTGGAACCTGCTGCCGTCCACGAGCCGGGCGATGACCTCGTGCACGTCGTAGGGGGCGTTGACGTCCGTGGGCACGGCGCCATACAGCCCTTCCGGGTCTGCGGCGGGCTCGACGGCGGGTTCCACCTGCCAGGCGGGCGGCGCCGGGGGCGGCAGGGTGGCGACAATGTCGCGGATGATCTGCAGGGCGTGTTCGTCGTTTTCGGCCAGGTGGTCCGTTACCCCTGAAACCCTGGAGTGGACCTCGCCGCCGCCCAGTTCCTCGGCCGTGACGATCTCCCCGATCGCTGCTTTCACCAGGGGCGGGCCGCCCAGGAAAATGGTGCCCTGGTTGCGGACGATCACGGTTTCGTCGCTCATGGCGGGCACGTAGGCGCCGCCGGCGGTGCAGGAGCCCATGACGGCGGCGACCTGCGGAACCTTGGCTGCGGACAGCCGCGCCTGGTTGTAGAAGATCCGGCCGAAGTGCTCCTTGTCCGGAAACACCTCATCCTGCTTGGGCAGGAAGGCACCGCCCGAGTCCACCAGGTAGATGCAGGGCAGCCGGTTCTCCAGCGCGATCTCCTGGGCGCGGAGGTGCTTCTTGACGGTCATCGGGTAGTAGGTGCCGCCCTTGACGGTGGCGTCGTTGGAGATGACCAGGACCTGCCGGCCGTGCACCAGGCCGATCACCGCGATGACGCCCGCGCCCGGGGCGTCATCGTTGTACATACCGTTGGCGGCCAGGGGTGCGACTTCCAGGAACGGACTGCCGTCATCCAGCAGCTGGTCGATCCGTTCCCGCGGGAGCAGCTTGCCGCGGGCGACGTGGCGGTCCCGCGATTTTTGCGGCCCGCCCAGGGCGGCGTCCGCCAGTTTCTTCCGCAGGTCTTCGGCCAGGGACAGCTGTGCCTCCCGGTTGGCGCGGAAGGACTCGCTTGCCGGGTCGAGCCGGCTGACCAGGGTCTCCATTGACGATCCGTTCCTGTCCGGACCGGGCTGGCTTGAAACCAACTCGGTTAGTCACTCATAACTGAAATTCAGGTTAGTCTCGATTAACTGTGATGTCCAACACCTGGCGGCCTTGCTAGAATCTGCGGGTCCGAGGAGGAGAAGTGTCCAGCAATACAGTGGAGCCGGCCCCTGCCACGCAGGCCCCCACAACGCAGCGCGGCAAGGCCAAGGAGAGCCGGCGGCAGGCTTTGCTGTCTGCGGCGGCTTCCCTGTTCGCGCTCAATGGCTTCAACCGCGTGTCCCTCGAGGACCTGGGCGCGGCAGCCGGCGTGAGTGGGCCCGCCGTCTACCGCCACTTTTCCGGCAAGCAGGCAGTCCTGGCCGACCTGCTGGTGACCGTGAGCCAGGAACTGCTGGACGGCGGACGCCAGGTGGTGGCAGGCAATGCCGATCCCCTTGCCGCGCTGCGTCGCCTGGTGGAGTTCCAGGTGGACTTCGCCCTCGGCAAGCCGGACGTTATCCGGGTGCAGGACCGGGACTTCAGCAACCTCTCCGAACAGGACCAGTCCGCAGTGCGCACCCTGCAGCGCAGCTACGTGGAGGTGTGGGTGGACGTCCTGGCCAAGGTCCATCCCGGCATCGACGCCGCGGAACTCCGCATGCGGGCCCACGCCACCTTCGGCCTGATCAATTCCACCCCGCATTCGGTCCGCAGCCATGGCCGGCGGATCGCCGCAGGGGCTGCCCGCCCCCTGCTCGAGCGCATGGCACTGGCCGCCCTGATGGTGGACAGCGCGCCCACCCCCCTGGCCGGGTACACCCGGCTTGGGGAGGGTGGCGGCCGCTAGACCATGGCCAGGACCATCCCCGGCTCGGCCATGACCGCGCCGACGTCCGCCAGGAACCGCGAGCCCTGCTCGCCGTCCACCAACCGGTGGTCGAAGGACAGGCTCAGCGTGAGGACCTGGCGGAGCGCCACCTCACCGCGGTATTCCCACGGCATGGTCCGGACAGCTCCCAGTCCAAGGATGGCAGCCTCTCCCGGATTGAGGATCGGGGTGCCGGCGTCGATCCCAAAGACGCCGATGTTGGTGATGGAAATGGTGCCGCCAGACAGGTCCTCGGGGGTGGTCTTGCCGGCCCGCGCCGTTTCGGCGAGTGCCGTCAGGGCCTGGGCGAGCCGCGGCAAGGACAGGGCGTCGGCGTCCTTGATATTGGGGACGGTGAGCCCCCGGGGTGTAGCCGCGGCGATGCCCAGGTTCACGTAGTTGTACGTGACGATCTCCTGGTTTTCCTCGTCCCACCGCGAATTCAGGGCTGGATTGCGGCGCAGGGCGATGAGTACCGCTTTTGCCGCCAGCGTGAGCGGCGTCAGCTTGATGCCGGAGAATTCCCTGCTGCTGCGTAGCTTGTCCAACAGTTCGATGCCGGGCGTGACGTCAATGGTGAGGAATTCGGTGGCGTGGGGTGCGGTGAAGGCACTGCGCACCATGGCGGCCGCAGTGTGCTTCCGGACGCCCTTGATGGGAGTCCTGGTTTCCCGCTCCCCCGTCCGGGTTCCCCCGGGTGCTGACGTTGGCGCGGCAGCTTCCCCCGCGTGCCCGGCAAATTCATGAACGTCGTCCCGCGTGATCAGTCCGCCGGGACCCGTGCCGGTCACCTGTGCCAGGTCCAGCCCGAGGTCCTTGGCCAGCTTCCGGACCGGCGGCGTGGACCGGGGCCGTTCGGCGGGCCTGGTCTCGAGAGGTTTCGGCTCAGCCGCCGGGGCCGTCACGGTTTCCAGAGAGTCCGCCGCAGCAAAGGTCCGCGGGCGGCGCGTGGGCCGTCCGGAACTTTCGACGACGGCGCCGTAACCTACCAGGTTCGGCTCCCGCTTCGGTGTTTCCACGGCCTGCTCCCCCGCGCCGGATGAAAGGCCGGCGGACTCCGAAGGTGCAGCGCCGCCGTCGTCGGGTATTTCAAACGAGACGATCGGCTTGCCGACCTCCACGACGGAACCTGGCTGTTCGTGGAGTTCCTTGACGACCCCGGCGAACGGCGACGGAAGCTCCACCACTGCCTTGGCGGTTTCAACTTCGGCGATCACCTGGTTCAGGCTGACGGTGTCGCCCACGCCTACCTTCCAGCTGAGGATTTCGGATTCGGTGAGGCCCTCACCCAGGTCCGGGAGCCGGAATTCCTTGATCATGGTGCCGCTCATCCTTCCAGGCCGCTCAGGGAGTTGGGGCGGCCCAGGGCCCGGTCCACGCCGTCCAGGATCCGGTCAAGACCCGGAAGGTGGTGCATTTCCAGCTTGGAGTACGGGTACGGGATGTCGAATCCCGTGACCCGGACCGGCGCTGCCTCGAGGTGGTAGAAGCACCTCTCGGTGATGCTCGCCGCCACCTCCGCGCCAAGCCCGCCGGACTGCCCGGCCTCGTGCGTGACTACCAGGCGCCCGGTCTTCCGGACCGAAGCCACAACCGGTTCGTAGTCCACCGGGGCCAGCGAGCGCAGGTCGATGACCTCGATGGAGATGCCCTCATCAGCGGCGGCCGTGGCGGCGTCGAGGGCGGTCCTGACCAGGGGTCCGTAGGCCACCAGGGTGACGTCGCTGCCACTCGCCAGCACCCGGGCCTTGTCCATGGGCAGGGCGGACCCGGGGTCTGCGGCCTCGTCCACCTCGCCCTTGTCGTGGTACCGGCGCTTCGGCTCGAAGTACAGGACCGGGTCGTCGCACGCGATGGCTTGCTGGATGACCGTATAGGCGTCCTGCGGATTGGCCACCGTCACCACCCGCAGGCCGGAGGTGTGGGTGAAGTACGCTTCCGGGGATTCGGAATGATGCTCGGGCGAGCCGATGCCGCCGCCAAACGGTACCCGGATGGTGATGGGCATCTTCACTGTCCCGCGGGTGCGGTAGTGCAGCTTGGCCACCTGGCTGACAATCTGGTCGAACGCCGGGTAGATGAACCCGTCGAACTGGATTTCCACCACCGGGCGGTAGCCCCGGTAGGCCAGGCCGACGGCGGTGCCCACGATGGCGGACTCCGCCAGCGGGGTATCCACCACCCGGTGTTTGCCGAAGTCCTTCTGCAGCCCGTCCGTCACCCGGAATACGCCGCCGAGGGTGCCGATATCCTCGCCCAGGAGGACCACCTTGGAGTCATTTTCCAGGGACTTCCGCAGCCCGGCATTGATGGCTCGGGCAAAGGTCATCTGGGTCATCAGCGTGCACCTTCTTCTGAAACGGCTCCTGCGGGGTCGCCGAAGGAGGCCAGGTAACGGGCGTAGTGGTCCTGCTGGCGTTCCAGCCAGGAATTCGGGGTGCTGTAGACGTGCTTGAAGATGTCAAGCGGCTGCGGGTCCGGCATGGTGGTGCAGCCGCGGCGCAGTTCCGATGCCACGGCATCGGCCTTGTCCGCGACCTGCTGCTGCAGTGCTTCGGTCAGGAGGCCCTTCCGGTCCAGCAGTGCCTCCACACGGGTGATGGGGTCCTTCGCGGCCCAGTCCTCCAGCTCGTTGGCGTCACGGTAGCGGGTGGGGTCATCGGCGGTGGTGTGGGGGCCCATCCGGTAACTGACCGCCTCGATGAAGGTGGGCCCGCCGCCGCGGCGTGCCCTGTCCAGCGCCACCCGCGTAGCCGCCATGACGGCAAGGACGTCGTTGCCGTCCACGCGCAGGCTGGGGATGCCAAACCCGGCGGCCCGGTCCGCGAGGTGGATGTGCGACTGAAGCCGCACGGGTTCGGAGATGGCCC
This sequence comes from Arthrobacter sp. MOO21, assembly GCF_057369995.2. Classification (NCBI taxonomy): domain Bacteria; kingdom Bacillati; phylum Actinomycetota; class Actinomycetes; order Micrococcales; family Micrococcaceae; genus Arthrobacter; species Arthrobacter sp. MOO21. Next base: position 123,110 of record NZ_CM170671.2, read on the forward strand.
AATGGTTGTTCGTGCAGAAGAACACCACCGGGACCTGGAAACTCGCGGCGAACACCATGGCCTCGTTAACGTCGCCTTCACTGGTGGCACCGTCGCCGAAGTAGGTGACAGCCACGGAGTCGGCGCCGTCGTTCTGGATTCCCATGGCGTACCCCGTGGCGTGCAGGGTCTGCGCGCCGATGATGATCTGCGGCGTTGCCATGTTGACGCTGTACGGATCCCAGCCGCCGGAGGCGTTGCCGCGCCATACCCGCAGGAGGTCCGTCAGGTCCACGCCGCGGCAATAGGCCACACCGTTCTCACGGTAGCTGGAGAAGACAAAGTCGTCCGCGCGCAGCGCCCTGCCGGAGCCGATCTGGGCTGCCTCCTGCCCCAGCAGAGGGGGCCACAGGCCCAGCTCGCCCTGGCGCTGCAGCGCCGTGGCCTCGACATCGATGCGGCGGATGACGGTCATGTCCTCGAACAGGGAACACAGCTGTTCGTCCGTGATGTCCTTGACCCAGACATCGAATTCGGGGTGGCTGATCCGTTCGCCGGCGGGAGTGATCAGCTGAAGAAGTTCATGGTCCGGTCCGGCGGATTTTCCGGAGCTGCCCGGGGCTTGTGCGCCGCCCTGGCCTGTTTGGTCTGTAGACACGATAGCCGCAACCTTCTGACGTCGTTGACCAGCGGTTTCAGGACTTTTGGTCCGTGCTTCCGCAGGCCTTCCGGGCGCCATTGCCCCGGATAATTGTGACCCTACTCACAATGTCCAGGGGGTACAACCACCGCCGCCCTTACTGAGCAAAATGCCCTACGGGCGGCTCGCGGACCGTGCTAGCGTTGCGCATTATGCAAGCTTTGGATGGCACTGACACCCGCCTGCTTTCGGCCCTGGCTGAGGACCCGCGCCGGACAGTGGTGGCGCTGGCGCAGAAGCTCGGGTTGTCCCGGAACACGGTGCAGGCGCGCATGGCCCAACTCGAGAAAAAGCACGTCTTCCTGTCTTTTGAGCGCCGCATCAACCCGGCGGCCCTGGGCTACCCGCTGATGGCGTTCATCTCCGTGCATGTCCAGCAGCAGAAACTTGCCCGGCTGGCCGGGGAACTTGCCGCCATTCCAGAGATCCTCGAGGGCTTTGGCCTGACCGGGTCCGCCGACCTGCTGCTGCGCGTGGTGGCCCGGGACGCGGAGGACCTGTTCCGCATCAACGGAAAGATCCTCGCCTGCGACGGAGTGGAACGGGCCGACACGGCGCTGGCCATGGGTGAGCTCATTCCCTTCCGGGTGCAACCCCTGCTGGAGCGCGGGTCCGGGGGCAACTGACAACTGCACCCTCCCGGTCCGGCATGCGCACAGTCCATCATGCACACCGTCCACCACGCGCACCGTCCAGCACGCGGCCGGGAGCATGCAGAAGTACGACGTCGGCGGGCCGGGTTATAGGCTTGGTGCAGTTAAGTGCGGCGCCGGCAGAGCCCATGGCCGTCCCCGGTGCCGCGCACCTTCCGAAAGGTTTCCCTTGAGCAGTTCCCAGGATTCGTACCAGCCTGGCCCGGCGGGCTCCCTGCCACGGCAGCTGCCCCCAGTGCCGGAGCAGCCGGCACCGTTTGGTCCAGCCGTCGGCGCTGGAGGGGGATGGCCGGGCCCCGGGCAGCTGCCCGGGGAACGCACGCGCGCACGAAGCCGGCGGAAGCTGTGGGTCATCCTGGGCAGCATCGGCGCGGTGCTGCTGCTGGTGGTCCTCGGCGTCGTCATCCTGGTCAACGTGGTGGGCGGCGCCGCCAGCCAGGCCAAGGGACTCGCCGACGACTTCACCAAGAAGGTGATCGCCGGTGACACCTCCGCCGCCTACGACGACTACCTGGACCCCGCGCTGCAGGAGCAGCTCTCCAAGGAGGCCTTCATGTCCGGGGTCCGAAGCCTGGGGATGGATGGTTCCTGCCGCCCCGCCTACAACGACGTCAAGGTGGCCACGAACAACGGCGTGAAATCGGCGGAAGTGGCCGGCCAGATAGCCTGCACCGGGAAGAAGGTGGACCTCGCGTACCGGTTTGAGGGCAAGGACCAGCTCCTGATGACCAGCATCAAGCTGCGGCCAGCGTACTGACCGCCCGGCGCAATTACCAAGGGTGCTGATTTTTCACCCATCCGCCCCTTGCCTTGGGTCCGAATCGCTTCCGAGGGTCCCACCGGGGATCCGCAATCCGGCGGGAAACACCCGCCCAACCGGAAGGATTCGGGCCATGCGCACTTCACCCAACCGCCTTGTCGCCACCATCTTCGGAGCCGTCTACCTGCTGGTGGGCCTCCTGGGTTTCGCCGTCACGTCCGGCGTCGGATTCGTGGCCACGGAGGGCGCGAACCTCATCATCTTCGAAGTCAACCCGCTGCATAACGTCATCCACCTTGCCATCGGCGCCGCACTGCTCTTCGCGGGCCTCCGCGGGACGGACACGGCACGCACCGTGAATGCCTCCGTCGGCGCCGTCTACCTGCTGGTCGGCATCCTGGGGCTGTTCCTGCTGAACTCGCCGCTGAACATCATCGCGTTGAACGGTGCCGACAACGTGCTCCACCTCGCCAGCGCCGTACTCCTGCTGGGCGTGGGCCTGTCCCTGGACAAGGCTCCGGCCGCTGCACGCGCCTAGCATGGCCATGCTCCGGCCGGCACGTCCTTCAGCCCCGGCATCTCCGACAGCCAAGGCGGCACCTCCAGCCCAGGCGGAAGCCCCGGCCCCGGCAGTGTTTCCGGCAGATGCCGGCGTCCGCCTGATCGCCGGGTTCGCGGGCTTCGGCGCCGGGTCGGTGAACCTGGCCATTTCGTCCAGCATCCTGGCCGGCGGCGCCGGATTCGGGGAACCACTGCCGTTCCTGGCCGGTGGCCTCGCCGGGATCTGGGGTGCCGTGCTGCTGGCAGCAACCGTCGCGTTCCTCGCCAGGGGCAGCCTGGCGGGGAACCGGTGGGCCCGGCCTCCGCTCGGTGCGGCAGCGGGCCTGCACGTTGCCGCCGTCGTCTTCGGAACGCCCGGCGCTCCGGGGCTTGTCCTGACCCAGCTTTCGGCACTGCTGCTGACGCTCATGGTGATAGCGTCGCTGGCGTGGCTGGGCCGTGACACTGCAAGGCGGGGAACAGCGCGGACCGCGGTACCACCAGCCACACGAGGGCCGGGCCGCCTGCTCCTTGGCGCCTTCGCCGGGGCAGTCCTGGTGGCGGGAATTACGACGCCGGGACTCGCGGCATCGGCGGCCGGCCAGCATGCCGTGCCGCACGGCAGCCACGGGACCACCTTGCCAGGCAATGGGCACCACCAGCGCTAGATAAGGCTCCGGGCGGCGCAGCGAAAGAGCCTCCGTAGCGCTTCCCGCGGCACGGAGGCTCTTCCTGTCTATCCTGCCGGGCGGTGCCCCTGCAGGACAGCGTCCCTAGTGGTCCACTGCCTTCTCGGCGCCGATTCCCGTCAGGGACCGGACTTCCATCTCGGCCTGCTTTGCCGGGTCCTCGCTCCTCTTGTCCAGGGTGGTGCCCAGCCAGCCCAGGAAGAAGGCCAGCGGAATGGACACGATGCCGGGGTTGCTGAGCGGGAAGAGCGCAAAGTTGGCGCCGGGGATCATCGAGGTCTTCGCACCGGACACCACCGGCGAGAAGACGATCAGCAGGATCGCGGCCGCCAGCCCGCCGTACATGCTCCACACGGCGCCCTGGGTGGTGAATTTCCGCCAGAACAGCGAGTAGATGATGGTGGGCAGGTTGGCCGAAGCGGCAACGGCGAAGGCCAGTGCCACCAGGAAGGCGACGTTCTGCCCGTTGGCGAAGATGCCACCCAGGATGGCCAGCACGCCGATGACCACGACGGTGCGCCGCGCCACGCGGACCTCGGTGGCGGCGTCGGCCTTGCCCTTGGCGATGACGTTGGCGTAGATGTCGTGGGCGAAGGATGCCGCCGCCGTGATGGTCAGGCCGGCAACCACCGCCAGGATGGTGGCGAAGGCGACCGCGGAGATGAAGCCGAGCAGTAGCGGCCCACCCAGGTGGAACGCCAGCAGCGGGGCGGCTGCGTTGACGCCGCCGGGTGCGGACTTGATGGTGTCCGCCCCCACCAGGGCCGCGGCGCCGTACCCCAGCACCAGGGTGAAGAGGTAGAAGAGCCCGATGAGCCAGATGGACCAGACCACGGACTTGCGCGCTTCCTTGGCCGTGGGGACGGTGTAGAAGCGCATCAGGACGTGCGGCAGTGCTGCGGTGCCAAGCACCAGCGCCAGGCCCAGGGACATGAAGTCGAGCTTGGAGGTATCGGACTTGCCGTACTGCAGGCCCGGGTTGAGCACAGCCGGGTTGTTGGCCGTCTCTGCGGCGCCGCCCAGCAGGCTGGAGAGGTTGAAGCCATAGATGGCCAGGACCCACAGGGTCATGACGGCTGCGCCGGCGATCAGGAGCATGGCCTTGATGATCTGGACCCAGGTGGTGCCCTTCATGCCGCCGATCAGGACGTACATGATCATGAGGGCGCCGACGACGATGATCACCAGCGCCTGTCCGCCCCAGTCGCTGATGCCCAGCAGCAGGGAGATCAGGCTGCCTGCGCCGGCCATCTGCGCCAGGAGGTAGAAGAAGCAGACCGCGAGGGTGGAAATGGCCGCCGCGATCCGGACGGGGCGCTGCTTCAGCCGGAAGGACAGCACGTCCGCCATGGTGAACTTGCCCGTGTTGCGCAGAAGTTCGGCAACAAGCAGCAGTGCCACCAGCCAGGCCACCAGGAAGCCGATGGAGTACATGAACCCGTCGTAGCCGTTGATGGCGATGGCGCCCGTGATGCCCAGGAAGGATGCGGCTGACAGGTAGTCCCCCGCAATTGCCGTGCCGTTCTGCGAGCCGGTGAACGACCGGCCGGCGGCGTAGTAGTCGGCGGCGGTCTTATTGTTGCGGCTCGCGCGGAACACAATCACCATGGTCACGGCCACGAACAGGCCGAAGATGCCCATGTTCAGCAGGGTGGTGTCCTTGAGCGCGGCGACGTCCACCGCTGCGGGAATTGCGATCATTTGTTGGCTCCGCCCACTCGGTTTCCGTTCCTATCGAATTCGTGCCCCTCGATCTCATGCCGGATCTCCGAGGCGATGGGATCCAGCTTCTTATTGGAGTAGTGCACGTACCAGCCGGTAATGGCGAACGTCGAGACGAACTGGAGCAGGCCCAGGATCAGGCCGATGTTGATGTTGCCCCAGACCTTGGTGGACATGAATCCCACCGCGTAGTCGGCGAGCAGGACGTACGCGAAGTACCACAGCAGGAAGACCACTGCCATGGGGAAGACAAAGCTGCGGTGACGCTTGCGCAATTCCTGGAACTGCCCGGTCGACTGGACTTGTTCAAAGTCCACGGACGCCGCCGCGTCCGGAGTATGGGCATCGTGACCCATCGTTCCTCCTCATTGAGTTGCCGGAACACACCGGGCGGCAGGCCCTGATTCGCACAGGGGCACCGCAGATGTGACACCAATCACTTTGCCGTCCGGTTGCCATCCTGTTCCAGCACATCACCGCCGCCGTCGCTCAACGGTCGCGATGCTGCGGCAAACGGTTCCCGCGGCTACGCTGGGCACCATGCCGGACTCCCCCCTCCTGACCGCCGCGGCCGTGGCGGTGATCGCGATGTCGATTGCCGTCGTCGTCGCCGTGGGCCTGAAGGTGCTGCGCTCCTTCCGGGAGCTGGGCACCGACGCAGAACGCGCCACCTACCACACCCTCCACGCCGCGTCGCAGGCGGGGCAGCACCTGCGGCGCGGCCTCAACCCCGCAGGTGCCGCGAAGGCCAGCCGGCAGCTGCGGGCCCTGCTGGGCTGCGAGGCCCTGGCCATCACGGACACCAACGGAGTCCTGGCGTGGGACGGGGCCCAGGACGACGCCGGGACGGACCTGATGGAGCTGGCCTCGAGTGTGCTGGCCTCGGGCAGGGCGGCCGTTCTCCCCGCCGGCCCGGAAGGAACGGGCGGTGCGCTGGCCGCGGTGATCTCCCCGGTGCGGGCCGGCAGGCGCGTGGCCGGCGTCGTCGCGGCGTTCGCACCCTCGGCCGGCGCGGGCCTGGTCCGGGCCACGGGAGAGGTGGCCGACTGGGTAGCCGCCCAGGTCGAACTGGCGGAACTGGACGCGTCCCGCACCCTGCTGATGGAAGCCGAGGTGCGCGCGCTTCGGGCCCAGATCAGCCCCCACTTCATCTACAACTCACTCAACGCCATCGCATCCTTCATTAATACCGACCCGGCGCGGGCTCGGGAGCTGGTGGTGGAGTTCGCGGATTTCACCCGGTACTCCTTCCGCCGGCACGGCGACTTCACCACCCTTGCCGAGGAGCTCCGCTGCATCGACCGCTACCTGCTGCTCGAACGCGCCAGGTTCGGCGAGCGCGTCCAGGTCAGCCTTCGGGTGGCCCCGGAAGTGCTGGGCACGGTCATTCCCTTCCTCAGCCTCCAGCCGCTGGTGGAGAACGCCGTCCGGCACGGGCTCGAGGCCAAGGAGGGGCCGGGGCACATCAGCATCACGGCCGAGGACGCCGGAGCCTTCGCCGAGGTGACCATCGAGGACGACGGCGTGGGCATGGACCCCGGGCACCTGCGGTCCATGCTGGCGGGCCACACCGACGGGGACCACGTGGGGCTGCGGAACGTGGATGCTCGGCTCCGCCAGGTGTACGGCAATGACCACGGACTGGTGATTGAAACCGCCCCCGGCGAAGGCACGCTGATCACCATGCGGGTGCCGAAATCCCAGCCCGGGCACGACGCGTAAAGGCAGTGCCCGCCCCTGGACGTACCCTAGGAGCATGATTAACGTCCTCGTCGTTGACGATGAGCTGCCTGCCGTGGAGGAACTGGCATTCCTGCTGGGCAGGGATGAGCGCGTCGGCAGGATCCAGCGGGCAACCTCCGGCAGCGAGGCCCTCCTTGCGCTGTCCGCCGGCGGCATCGACGCCGTCTTCCTGGACATCCATATGCCGGCTGTGTCCGGGCTGGACATAGCGGCAGCCATCGCCAGGAGCAGCAATCCGCCGGTGGTGGTTTTCGTTACCGCGGACGAGGAGCATGCCTTGGCGGCGTTTGAGCTGGCTGCCGTGGATTACCTGCTCAAGCCGGTCCGGGCCGAACGCCTGGCCCGTTCTGTGGCCCGGATCTGTGAACTGCGCGACGGAGGGGCCGCGCCGGAGATGATCACCGTGGACCAGGGCGGGACCACCAGGATGATCCGGCGTGACGACGTCACGTACGTCCAGGCGCAGGGGGACTATGCGCGGCTCCACACCGCCGACGCCAGCTACCTTATCCGCGTGCCGCTGGCAGACCTGGAGCAGCAATGGGCCGACGCGGGCTTCATCCGTACCCACCGTTCCTACCTGGTGGCCCTCAAGCATGTGTCTTCGATGAAGCTGGCCGCCGACGGGCCCCGCGTGACCGTGGCCGGCGCGGGCCTGCCGATCAGCCGTCGCCACCTGCCCACGGTGCGGGAGAGGCTGGAAGCCACCAGGATCAGGCCGCACTCATGACCCGGGTCCGGGTGACCGCCCCGCACACGGCACAGGGTATTCCGGCGCGGACACCGGGCCAGCGCATCCCGAACCAGCGCACGGCAGGGCCGCTGGAATCCCGGGAAGCCGCGCAGGACTCGGAGGTGGGCCAGGTTTTCGTCCGGTCCCTGATCAGGTCCCAGCTGCGGCTGGCCCTGGTGGTGGCCGGCGGCTTCTTGCTGATCCTCGCCGCGTTCCCGCTGGTGCTGGTCCTGGTCCCGGGCCTTGCCGAGTCGGGAATTGCCGGCATTCCCTTCGGGTGGCTGCTGCTGGGCGTCGGGACCTACCCCGTGATCGGGCTTAGTGCATGGCTGTACGTCCGGACGGCGGCGCGCAATGAGGCGCGCTACCGCGACCTGGCTGGCGAACAATGACTCGGGGAACAATCCACCGGCGTGCGGCGGGGACCGGGTGAGCGCCGGCGTCGCACTCGCCGCCATTGCCGTGGTGACCGTAGCTACCGCCGTCATCGGCTTCTACGGGCTGCGCATCTCGCGGACTACCAGCGACTTCTACGTTGCCTCACGGACGGTCCGTCCCTGGTGGAACGCCTCCGCAATCGGAGGTGAATACCTCTCCGCCGCCAGTTTCCTGGGCGTGGCAGGACTCATCCTGCTCTCGGGTACCGACGCCCTCTGGTTTCCTGTGGGATACACCGCCGGCTACCTGATGCTGCTGCTCTTCGTCGCCGCTCCGCTGCGCCGTTCCGGGGCCTACACCATCCCGGACTTCACCGAGGCCCGGCTGGCATCGCCCGCAGTCCGAAGAGTCACCAGCCTGGCCGTGGTGACTGTGGGGTGGCTGTACATCGTTCCCCAGCTGCACGGCGCGGCGCTCACCGTCCGCATCGCCACCGGCCTGCCCTCATGGGTCGGCTCGGTGGCTGTCGTGGTGGTGGTCTGCCTGACGGTGGTGGCCGGCGGGATGCGGTCCATCACCTTCGTCCAGGCGTTCCAGTACTGGCTCAAGCTGACGGCCCTGGCCGTGCCCATCCTGTTCATCATCTTCGTGCTCGCCGGGAACGGGACGGAGCCGCTGGCCGCGCCCGCTGCCAACCCCACCGGTGCCCCGCCCGCCGGGCTGTACCAGAACGTGTCCCTGCTGGTGGCCCTGCTCTTCGGCACTCTCGGCCTGCCGCACGTGCTGGTCCGTTTCTATACCAATCCGGATGGGCATTCAGCGCGCCGTACCACCCTGATCGTGCTGGGACTGCTGTCCGTCTTCTACCTGTTTCCCACCGCCTACGGGCTGGTGGCCCGCGTGTTCGCGCCCGGCCTGGCCCGCGCCGGACAGCCCGACGCCATGGTGCTGCTCCTGCCGGGACAACTGTTGGGCGGGGTGGCCGGCGATCTGCTCTCCGCCCTCGTCGTGGCCGGGGCCTTCGCCGCGTTCCTGTCCACCACGTCGGGACTGGTGGTGTCCCTGGCGGGTGTCATCAGCCAGGACGTGCTGGGCGGCAGTGTCCGGGGGTTCCGGCTCGCCGCCGTCATGGCCGTCGTCGTTCCGCTGGGCTTTGCCTTCATGACCGACTCCCTGGCCCTGGCCGGAAGCGTCGGTCTGGTGTTTGCCTTCACCGCTTCCACTGTCTGCCCGGTGCTCCTCCTGGGCATCTGGTGGCGGGGCCTGACGGATGCCGGTGCCATCGCCGGCATGCTGACCGGCGGAGTGCTGTGCGGCGGGGCCATGGTCGTTGGCGCCGTCGCCGGCACCGGCCAGACACCTCCGTGGCTGGCGCAGCCCGCGGCCTGGACCGTGCCCGCGGCCTTCGCCGTCATGGTCGTCGTTTCCCGGGCCACCGCCCACCGCGTACCCGCTTCGATGCCGCGGATCATGACCCGGCTGCATACTCCGGAACGGCCCCTGGCAACGGAACGGTGACCGGGAGGACAATGACGCCATGTCCATCGACGACGGCGGAACGTCCCGCCGGCAGGGCGAAATCCCTGCATCCGTCCGCGCGCAGCTGCTGGCCACGGAGCACTGGGGCCTGCTGGCGTCGCGGAGCACGGCGCAGGGCGAGGTGCTGACCCGGATCAGCATGTTCCTGACCTTCACCTCGGCAAGCGTGGTCAGTGTTGCCCTGGTGGGCCAGGCCACCGGGTTTTCGGATGATTTTGTCCTGCTGGCTGTGGCTGTCCTGTTCGTTGATGCCGCGGTGGGGCTCCTGACCCAGCTGCGGGTGGAAAACGTGGCGCACGAGGACCTGATGTACGTGACGGCGATGAACAGGCTGCGGGCCGCCTACGTGGAGCTGGACCCGGGCGTTGCCCCCTACCTGATGGCAGCCCACCATGACGACGAGGCCGGCTCGAAGCAAACCTACTATTTCTTCGGCAACCGGGGCACTTTCAGCCACGTGGCGGGTAGCAGCATGATCTTCATAACGACGGCGAATGCTGCCCTGATTGCCGTCCTTGCAGGGCTGTTGCTGTCCCTGGCGGGCAGTGGAACGGCGGTGTCAACTGTCGCGGGCGCCGTGTGCGGGGCTGCATTCCTGGCCGCGTCCGCCATACGCGGCTACCGGGGCTACCGGGACGTCTGGCGGCGCTTTACGCCGCTCTCCCCCACCCCGCCGGGCGCGGAGTGACAAATGTCCGGCTGGTGGCCGGTCAGTCGATGGCCGCCATCAGCTCCACAACGCGGTCCAGGAACGCGTCAACCTGCGACTCCTCGTAGCCGTCGCGGCCCACGGCCGGGCGGAACACCGCACGGCGCACGCTGTCCACGCTCAGCGGCTTGTCCTGTTCGAGGTAGGCCACGAGTTCCCGGCACAGCCGGTCCACGTCGTCGGTGTTGTAACTGCGGGCCTTCTTCCTGGCCGGCCTGCGGAAGCGTTCGCCGTCCGGGCGGTGCAGCCGGCCCCGCAGGATGCCTGAGAGGTTTCCAATCTCCCGCAGCCAGGCGTCCTCGCCGCGGGCCGCAATCAGCTCATCCCGTTCCCGGCGGGCAAAGGCGTCCTCCAGCCGGTCCAGCGCGGCGTCGACCACGGCCGCCGAATAGCCGCCCTTGACGGGATCGAAAGAGACGGCCCTGACGTCGGAGCTGTCCACCGGTTCGGTGGCTGCCTCGGGAGTCTCGAGTGAGATGCGGGCCCGCCGCAGGAACTCATCCACCTGCTTGGCGTTGTAGCCGTACTCGCCGCGGTGTACGCGCTCAAAGGACGCAGGGATCTGCCGATGAATGTCCAATGCCACTTCGATTCCTTCAATGCTCTTCAGCCGTAGTGCTTCCGCACCAGTTTAGGGTGACGGGGCCGGCGCCGGCCGTCCGTCCCTGTTTGTGTCCCGGGCCTCCGCCGGCACCGCCAAGGGGGCCTGCAGGACGTCCGGCTGGATTACGCGCCGGCGACCAGCCCGTAGAGGACGAAGGCCACCGGCGAGCTGAACACTATCGAGTCCAGCCGGTCCATCACTCCCCCGTGCCCGGGCAGGATGCTGCTCATGTCCTTCACGCCGAGTTCCCGCTTGACCATCGACTCCGCGAGGTCACCGGCGGTGGAGGCGGCCACAGTGCCAACCGCCAGCACGACACCGACCCACCACGGCTTGTCCAGCACAAAGACCGCTGCCAGGACCCCGACCACCGTGGCACCGGCCACCGATCCGGCAAAGCCCTCCCAGGATTTCTTCGGGCTGATTTTCGGCGCCATCGGGTGCTTCCCCAAGGATGCGCCCACCAGGTAGCCGAAGGTGTCGTTCGAAACCACCAGCAGGAGCATCACGGCGATCTGCCAGGCGCCCTCGGGCACGGTCCCACCGGGCCACAGTCCCAGCGGGGTGGTGCCCCCTGCGTGCAGCGGCAGCGCGGCAAAGCTGATGAAGAAGGGTACCCACCCCAGGGTGAAGACCCCGGCGAAGATGCTGTTGGCCGACCCTGCCGCACTTTCGATGGAACGCCACAGAAGCACGGCCACGGCGCTGAGCAGCATGGCGAACAGCTGGCTTTCGATGCCGCCGAAGTACGCGGCGAAAGGCATGGCCACCGTGCCGGTCATCACCGGGATGATGGGCATCCTGGTGCCGTTGGCTTCCAGGGCCCGGTAGACCTCCCACACGCCAAAGACGGCAAACGCGGTGGTGACCGCAACAAAGCCGAGCGGCAGGAACAGCAGTCCCCCCAGCACCGCGAGCAGCATGGCCACGCCCACCACAACCGCGGCGGGCAGGTTCCGCCCGGCCTTCGGCGTCGGATTGCTCCTGGGCTGCTTCCCCTGTGTGCGCGCCCGTGCTGCCGGGGCCTGTTCTGCCTGGCCCATCAGACTTCGAGCAGCTCTGCTTCCTTGCGCTTGAGCAGCTCGTCGATGCCGTCCACGTGGGCCTTCGTCAGGCTGTCCAGTTCCTTTTCGGCCCGGCTGCCCTCGTCTTCCCCGGCTTCGCCGTCCTTGACCAGGCGGTCCAGGGTCTCCTTGGCCTTCCGGCGGATGTTGCGGATGGAGATCTTGGCCTCCTCACCCTTGGTCTTGACGATCTTGACGTACTCCTTGCGGCGTTCCTTGGTCAGTTCAGGAATGGTGATCCTGATGACGTTGCCGTCGTTGGAGGGGTTGGCGCCGACCTCGGAGTCGCTCAGGGCACGTTCGATGTCCCGCATGGCGGTTTTGTCGAACGGGGTGATGAGGATGGTGCGGGCGTCGGGGATGGCGAACGAGGCCAGCTGCTGCAGCGGGGTGGGCGAGCCGTAGTAGTCCACCAGGACCTTGTTGTACAGGCCGGGGTTGGCGCGGCCGGTGCGGATGGAAGCGAAGTCTTCCTTGGCTACCTCAACCGCCTTGTCCATCTTTTCTTCGGCCTCGAGCAAGGTTTCTTCGATCACGGTTTCTCCTGACGGTTCTGGTGCGGTCCCGGGCACCGGTCCATGCACACACGCGGTTCTCTGTTGCTGGTTCCGTCCCCGCCGGCCGGCGGGGACGGAACTGTCCTGGAATCATCCTAGCCGCAGCTGATATGAGTTGAGTTAGTCCTTCCCAAACACCTCCGGAGATGTCAGGACGGGATGTATCAGATTCCCTTGGGGGCCCGGGCGGAATGATCCGCGGGCCCTCCCGATACCTTCGGAGGTGTTTGTTATGTCTGTTCAGGCCTCTGCGGCCACTGATTTCCCTCTGGTTGTCGCTGTGGATGTGGGCAAGACGGTGGTTGCGTTGTCGGTCACCGATGCGGGCCGGCACCGCTTGTTGGGTCCGGTGAATTTTGAGATGACCGGCCGGGGTCTGGAGAGTGTCCTCGCGCTGATCAGAAACAGACTTGCGGGTGCGGATGGTCCGGTGAAGGTCGGGATCGAGGCTGCCGGGCATTATCACCGGCCGTTGCTGGGACCGTCCGTGTGGCCTGCGGGCTGGCAGGTGCTGGAGCTGAATCCGGCGCATGTCGCTGAACAGCGCAGGGTCCAGGGACGCCGGCGGGTCAAGACCGATGCCTTGGATCTGGAGGCGATCACGGAACTGGTGCTGGCCGGCCGCGGCATCGGGGTTGCTGACCGTGAGGCCGTGATCGGTGAGCTGGGCGCGTGGGCCGCGCACCGGACCCGCCGGGTCCAGTCGCGGACCGCGACGAAGAACCAACTGCTGGGCCAGTTGGACCGGGCCTTCCCCGGACTGACGCTGGCTCTGCCGGATGTCCTCGGCACCAGGGTCGGCAGGCTCGTGGCCGCTGAATTCGCCGACCCGAAGCGGCTCGCCGCGCTTGGGGCGGGCCGCTTCGTCCGGTTCGCGGCGGGCCGCGGCCTTCAGGTCCGCCAGCCGCTGGCCGAACGGCTAATTCAGGCCGCCCGCAACGCGCTGACCACAGTCGACGCGGCGGTGGCGCGGAAAGTGCTGGCCGCGGATCTGGCGTTAGTCACGGAGCTCACGGCGCAGATCGACGCTGCAGAGGCCGAACTCGCCCGGCTGCTACCGCTGAGCCCGTTCGCGACGCTCACCACGACCCCGGGGTGGGGTGTGGTCAGGGCCGGCACCTATGCCGGGGTGCTGGGTGACCCGCAGCGCTGGCCCGGGCCCTCGCAGATCTACCGGGCCTCAGGGCTCTCACCCACCCAGTACGAGTCCGCTGGCAAGCGACGTGACGGATCCATCAGCAGGGAAGGCAGCGTGGCGCTGCGACGGGCCCTGATCGATCTCGGCATGGGTCTGTGGTTGACTGACCCGCCCAGCCGGGCCTACGCCGCCGGGCTCAAGGCGCGGGGCAAGAAAGGCGGCGTCATCGCCTGCGCGATGGCGCACCGCGCCACCAGGATCGCGTATGCCATGGTCCGGGACGAGGCCGTCTACGACCCCGCCCGCTGGGAGTGAGCATCCGGGCCCGGAGTGGCTTTGCCGGATAGCTGCCGATGCCGCCGTCGGCGCAAGGGAGCGGTCAACATGGAGCGCCCGCAGCGCAGCGAGGACGAACGACGGTGACAGCGACAAGCCGGCGGCACACCATTCGGCCAGCCGGAAAGCCCCCGCCAGTTCCGGGATTCAAGGAGGTACACCAACCTAAAACCACTTCACAACCCCGGCCGGCGGTGAGACGCTGGAACCGACGAAGGGCCGGACCAGACGCCGCCGCAGCTATGGCGGACGCTCACGCGTTACGCCGCGCCTAGCTTGGCGCCCGGCCCTTCGCCTCCCGGCCGCAGCCCGAACGACGCCAGATGACCCGGAGAATTGGCCCCGAGGTCGGATAAGTCAGCGTGGGCGCGGACCCGGAACCACGCCGGTCCAGCCAAAAAACCGCCAGCCGCCAAACCCCTCCGAGCGCCGCCGCCCCGCCCCCAGGCGCCGGCACCGCTGTGTCCGGACGCGGCCTTGACACGACCTATAGCCAGCTAGGCGGTGACCAGTGTGCCCAGCTTCTCGCCGAGGATGGCGCGGGTGACGTTCCCCTCACCCTCCATGCCAAAGACCACCATGGACAGGTTGTTGTCCTTGCACATGGTCATGGCGGTCTGGTCCATCACCCGGATGTCGCGGCGCAGGGCGTCGTCATAGCTGAGGGTTTCGAGCCGCTCGGCGGTGGGGTCCTTCTTGGGGTCGGCGGTGTACACGGCGTCCACGCCGCTCTTGGCCATGAGGACCACGTCAGCGTGGACCTCAAGGGCGCGCTGGGCGGCCACGGTGTCCGTGGAGAAGTACGGGAGGCCGGCGCCGGCGCCGAAAATCACCACGCGGCCTTTTTCCATGTGCCGGATGGCCCGGCGCGGAATGTAGGCCTCGGCAACCTGGCCCATGGTGATGGCGCTCTGGACGCGGGTTTCCACGCCCGCCTGCTCCAGGAAGTCCTGCAGCGCCAGGCAGTTCATGACGGTGCCCAGCATGCCCATGTAGTCCGCGCGGGAGCGGTCCATGCCGCTCTGGGACAGCTCGGCGCCGCGGAAGAAGTTCCCGCCGCCCACCACGATGGCCACTTCAACTTCGGGGACGGCTGCAGCGATCTGCTTGGCGACGTCGCGGACGGTTTCGGGGTCGACACCCAGTTTCCCGCCGCCGAAGACCTCGCCGGAGAGCTTCAGGAGGACCCGGCGCCTGCTTTTGTCTGAATGGATGACAGTGTTGACGGCTTCCATGATGCCTTCCCGTTGATGAGTCTGAAAAAAGGGTATCCTGCCGGGGCCGGTGGTGGCACCGTCCCCGTTGCATGCAAAAGGGGCGGCCACCGAAGTGGCCACCCCCTCGCAGTTTCGACTAGGAGCCGACGCGGAAACGCGTGAACGCCGTTCCCTTGACACCGGCCTCTTCGAGGACCTGTGCCACGGACTTCTTGGCGTCCTTCGCGAATGCCTGGTCAACCAGGACCTCGCCCTTGTAGAAGCCCGTCACGCGGCCTTCGACAATCTTGGTGAGGGCGGCTTCGGGCTTGCCCTCGGCCTTGGCGGTCTCTTCGGCGATGCGGCGCTCGGACTCGACGAGCTCGGCCGGAACGTCCTCGCGGGTGAGGTAGTTCGGAGCCATCGCGGCGATGTGCACAGCGACGTCGTGGGCGGCGGTGGCAGCGGCTTCGCCTTCACCGTCAACAGCGAACAGCACGCCGACCTGGGCCGGGAGGTCCTTGGAGGTCTTGTGCAGGTAAGCGTCGACCGTTGCACCCTCGATGCGGGAGATGCGGCGGACAACAACCTTCTCGCCCAGGATCGCGCCCTCTTCGACGACAACCTCGGACAGCGGCTTGCCGTCAACGTCGGTGGCGAGCAGGGTCTCAAGGTCGGCAGCGCCGGACTCGACGGCGATGGCCAGGACCTTGTCCGCAAGCTGGATGAACTTGTCAGCCTTGGCGACGAAGTCGGTCTCGCAGTTGACCTCGATCATGACGCCGACGCCGTTGCTGACCTTGGCGGCCACGAGGCCTTCAGCGGTGGAGCGGCCTTCACGCTTGGTAGCGCCCTTGAGGCCCTTGATGCGGATGATTTCGATGGCCTTCTCGGCGTCACCGTTAGCTTCGTCAAGAGCCTTCTTGACGTCCATCATGCCGGCGCCGGTGCGCTCGCGCAGGGCCTTGATGTCCGCGGCAGTGTAGTTCGCCATGTGAACCCCTCTGTCTAGAAATGTGTGGTGGTGTACGGACCGACAGGACAGCAGCCCACGACGGTGGGCTGCCATCCTGTCAGCAGCTCCGGCTGCGGACAGCGCGGAGAATCCGGATTTACTTGTCTTACTTGGCGTCTTCGGCGGGAGCCTCGGCAGCCGCCGGGGCTTCAGCCTCTGCTGCCGGAGCGGCTGCAGCTTCTGCCTTGCTGCCTTCGAGGAGTTCGCGCTCCCATTCGGCCAGGGGCTCTTCCGGAGCTTCGGCTGCACCCGTGCCACGGCTGTTGCGGGCAATGAGGCCCTCGGCAACGGCGTCGGCAACAACGCGGGTCAGGAGGTTCACGGAGCGGATGGCGTCGTCGTTGCCCGGGATCGGGAAGTCGACTTCGTCGGGGTCGCAGTTGGTGTCCAGGATGGCAACCACGGGGATGTTCAGCTTCTTGGCCTCGTCAACGGCGAGGTGTTCCTTCTTGGTGTCCACGACCCAGAGCAGGGAGGGAGCCTTGGTCAGGTTGCGGATACCGCCGAGGTTGGACTCCAGCTTGGTGAGCTCGCGCTTGAGCAGCAGCAGTTCCTTCTTGGTGTAAGCGGAACCGGCGACGTCGTCGAAGTCGATCTCTTCGAGTTCCTTCATGCGCTGGATACGCTTGGCAACCGTCTGGAAGTTGGTCAGCATACCGCCGAGCCAACGCTGGTTGACGTAGGGCTGGCCGACGCGGGTTGCCTGCTCGGCAATCGCTTCCTGGGCCTGCTTCTTGGTGCCGACGAACAGCACGGTGCCGCCGTGGGCAACAGTGGCCTTGACGAACTCGTAGGCGCGGTCGATGTAGGACAGCGACTGCTGAAGGTCGATGATGTAGATGCCGTTGCGCTCGGTGAAGATGAAGCGCTTCATCTTCGGGTTCCAACGGCGGGTCTGGTGTCCAAAGTGGACGCCGCTGTCAAGCAGCTGGCGCATGGTTACGACGGGCATGCCGACGCTCCTTTTCCCGGCAGGTCATTCATGAGAGAGCCCGGAGGCTTCTTACCCTGCCAAATAGTTGACGGTTGATTAGCGTGGCCCGGGTTCGGGCCGTGCTCCTGGCATCCATCGCCCTTCCCATCCGCGCCGCGTGGCACGGACCGCAGGAAGCGCGATCCTCCGTTGGACAAACGCTGGTGCGTTGGCCGCCGGAGGGCTGGATGCGCGTAGTCAGCCGCTGCTCCCCCACACTCCTGAATGAGATGTGCCGACGCGATCCGGACAGGGGTAAACGCCATTGGCGTTGACCACTGGTTCGGGAAGCGTAGAGGGCGCAGCAAACTGCTCCATCAAGTGTACTACAGGCACCCGCGTCCGGCGGACCGGCGGGACGGCCCGCAACCGTTGTCCACATAGCAGGAAAAAGGCCTGCCGTGGTCCCCATTCGGGAGGCATGCTGGCGGAATGAAACCCCCCATCCTCCTGGCCGCCCTCCTGTTGCTGCCCGCGTCCGTGGCCTCCGCAGGCCACCCGTCCGCAGGTTTTCCCGTCAGTGCACCTGCCAGCCTGGCTGGCAGTGCAGCTTACGTGCGGACACTGTCCGTGCGTCCGGACATAACGACGGCGGCCGGCGGGATGGTTGCGGCGCCCTCCTGGCGCTGGCCGCTGGCTCCGCGGCCGCCCGTGCTCCGCGGCTTCGATCCCCCGCCCAAACCCTGGCTCAGCGGGCACCGGGGCGTGGACCTGGGCGCCGCGGGCGCCGGAGCGCAGGTGACGTCCCCCGCCGCCGGCACGGTGGGTTTCGTGGGCGTGGTGGTGGACCGGCCCGTCATTACCATCGACCATGGCGGCGGCCTGCGGAGCAGCTTCGAGCCGGTGGACAGCGCGTTGGCGGTGGGCAGCGCGGTGGCCGCGGGCCAGGTGATCGGCACCGCCCTGCCCGGGCATTGCCCGGCCGCCAGCTGCGTCCACTGGGGTGTCCGCGACGGTGCGGAGTACGTCAATCCGCTGCAGTTCGTCGTGGACCTTCGCCCGTCGGTTTTGCTGCCCCTGTCAGGTGCACCCGGGCGGGCGCATCCCGGCTAGACGATGGCAGAGATGCCCGTGATGGCCCGTCCGGTGACCAGGGTGTTGATTTCGGCCGTGCCTTCGTACGAGTAGATAGCCTCCGCGTCGGCGAAGATCTTGGCCATTTCGAAGTCGGTCACAATGCCGTTGCCGCCCAGGATGCTGCGGCCGAGGGCCACGCTCTCCCGCATGCGGGCGGTGGCGAAGGCCTTGCCCAGCGCGGATTGCTCATCCTTGGCCGTCCCCTCGTCCTCCAGCTGGGAGAGCCGCACCATCATGCCCATGGAGCTGACGGCGTTGCCCAGGATCCGGACCAGCTGGTCCTGGATGAGTTGGAACGAAGCCAGGGGACGGCCGAACTGGTGGCGTTCCACCGCGTAGCGCCGGGCAACGTCGAACGCCGCCAGCTGCAGGCCGACTGCCTGCCAGGCAACAGCCAGGCGCGTCACCTTCAGGACCTTGTTGACGTCGCGGAAGCTGTTGGCGTTCGCCAGCTTGAAGAAGTCCGGGACCACCACGTCTTCCAGGAGGATGTCGGCATTCTGGACCGTACGGAGCGAGATCTTGTTTTCGATTTTTTCCGTGCGGATGCCCGCCAGGGAAGTGTCCACGAGGAACCCCTTGACCTGGTTGTCCGCCACGTCGCGGGCATAGACCACCACCCAGTCAGAGAAGGTGGCGTTGCCAATCCACCTCTTGGCTCCGTTGAGGACCCAGTTGCCACCGTCCTTCCGGGCTGTTGTCCGGGTTCCCCCGGCGACGTCGCTGCCGCCCAGCGGCTCCGTCAGCCCGAAGGCACCGATCTTCTTCAGGGAATAGATCTCCGGCAGCCACTCGTCCTTCTGCTCTTGGGAAGCCAGCGCCTCGATGGAGCCGGTGAACAGCCCGTCATGCACGCCCAGGAAGGTGGCGATGGAGGCGTCCGCCCGCGTGACTTCCGCGTGCAGCATGCCGGCGAAGAGGTTCGAGTAGCCCTGGCGCCGGACCGGGCTTACCAGGTCCACGCCGGCAAGCTTCGGCACCAGGTCCATCGGGAATTCCGCACGGTTCCAGCAATCCACCGCAATGGGGCGGACTTCGCGTGCCAGGAAGTCCCGGACTTCGGCGAGCCGGTCCCGCTCCTTGCCGGAAAGGAGCTGCTCGAAGGCGTAGAAGTCCCCGTCGGCGTATGGAAGCTCTTGGAAGTCGGCAGCAGAGGTGGCCATGGGTACCTTCTTTGATGATCAGCGCTCACCATGCATCAGGAGCGACACACGGTATGTTACTGACCAGTAACATACCGCAGGATGTGCCTGGCGCCAATAATTCACAGCGTTAAAGCGGAAACCGCGGCCGACGTAAGACGTCGGCCGCGGTTTTGCGACTCATTGCGTGCACGTAGGGCTACTCGGACTTGAACCGAGGACCTTAGGATTATGAGTCCCGCGCTCTAACCAGCTGAGCTATAGCCCCAATGCCCGGGACGGCCGGCGTGGAAACGCTGCGGTCCGGCAGGGCAAAAACACTCTAGCAAACCCGGGAAAGGGTTTAGACCACTTTGTCCTCGAAGGACGCGCCGCGGTACAGGTCCTCGAAGGTCTGGAGGGTGCCCTGGATGCTGTGCGGCTCCACCATCTCGCGGCTGGCCCGGCCCATGGCGAGCTGTTCGTCCTTGGGAAGCTCCAGGACCTGGGTGATCTTCTTCGCCAGGTCGTCGCTGTCGTTCGGCGTAAAGAGGTAGCCGTTCCGGCCGTCGCGCACCAGGTGCGGCAGTGCCATGGCGTCCGCAAGCACCACCGGGGTCGAGGCGGACATGGCTTCCAGGGTGACCAGGGACTGCAGCTCCGCCGTTCCCGGCATGCAGAACAGGTCGGCCCGGATATAGGCACGGCGCAGGTCGGCATCGCTGGCGAGGCCCAGGAATTTGACCCTGTCCCCCAGGCCGAGCCGCTGTACCAGATCCTCCAGGGACTCACGCACTTCGCCGCCGCCGACGATTTCCAGGTGCACGTTCAGCTCCCGGGGAGTCTTGCTGATGGCCCTGATCAGGACGTCCACGTGCTTTTCCTCCGCCAGCCGGCCGGCGAACAGCACGGTGGGGTGCGGGTGCGGCTCGATGTGCTCGCCGGGCAGGAGCTCGTAGGCGGTGGAGTCGATGCCGTTGGACAGGGGCAGGACCTTGCGCAGGAAGGCATGCTCATGCATGGCCTTGGCCGCCAGCGGGGTGGGCGTGGTAATCACGTCCGCCTGCCCCATCACCTTGCCCATGTCCTTCCAGGAAATCCGTCCAATGATGTCCTTGAACCACTGGGGGAATGGCAGGAACGGGTTGAGGTTTTCCGGCATGAAGTGGTTGGTGGCAACGACCCGCACGCCGCGCTTCACGGCCTCGTAGAGCACGTGCTCGCCAATCATGTAGTGGCTTTGGATGTGCACGACGTCCGGCTTCACTCGGTCGAACAGAAGGCTGATTTCCTTCTTGATTTCCCAGGGGAAGCAGATGCGGAAGGTGTCGTGGGTGGGGACGCTGTGGGAGCGGAGGCGGTGGACAGTTGCCTCGTCGCGGAATTCGGTGAAGCTCTTTCCCTTGCCGTCGCGGCAGGCGAGGACGTGGACGTTGTGCCCCCGCGCAGTCATGCCCTTGGCCAGGCGGTACCCGAACTGGGCAGCCCCATTGACGTGGGGTGGGTAGGTGTCAGCGGCGATCAGGATGGTGAGGGGGCGCTGGTCGGCTGGCGTGGTCATGGAGTACTCCTGATGGTCACGGTGCGGACAGCATGGAACTGGCAGCACGGTTGGCTGCGTTGCATTGGCATGCGGCCTCGTGGGATTGCTGGGTGTTAAGCGGGTTCGGGCTAGTGGGACGGCCTGCCGGCGGCCTTCCGCGCGTCCTTCTTGCGCTTGGTGACCTCCGGGTGGTGCCGGGAAAGGGCGATAACCCCAACGATAGCAAGGCAGGCCGCCGTTCCCATTGCAATCGCCATGACCGCGTGCACATCGGGGCGCAGTTCGCCGAGGATGATGATGCCGATGGCGATACCCACCATGGGGTCGATCACGGTCAGTCCGGCGATCACCAGGTCCGGCGGGCCGGTGGAGTACGCACTCTGGACAAACCATGATCCCAGGCCACCGGCGGCGATGATGGCCAGCACCGAGTACCACTGCACGTTCAGCAGGAAGAGGCCGTTGGGGTCAAGGAGGTGCTTGCCGATGATCCGGGTCAGCACCGCCACGAAGCCGAAGAGGACGCCGGCGCCGAGGATGTAGACGAAAGAGTTCATACGGTGCCTGAACATCACCGCCAGGGTCCCGAACAGTCCCACCGCAAGGGCCAGCAGGAGCACGATGGTCAGTTCGTCCTCCAGGCTGACATGGTGGCTTTCCTGGGTGACGTTGACGGCGAGCAGCACGAAGAGCGCGGATCCCGTCACGCAGGCGGCGATCGAAACGGCGGTGGCCCGGTTGATGGTGAGGTCCTGGTCCCGCGCGTTAATGATGGTGGTGATGACGAGGGCTATGGCGCCGATGGGCTGCACCACCGTGAGCGGGGCTGACACCAGCGCCACGGCATTCATGGCCATGCCGGTGCACAGCAGTAGGAGGCCGAACATCCAGCGGGGGTTGCGCAGAAGGCGGAGGAAACCGTTGGAGCTCAACGCCAGGCCGCCTGTGTCCGCTTTAACCGCACTGCCCTGGCGCTGCGCGCCAAGGGCGAGGCAGAACGCGCCCAGGACCGCCAGGCCGACGGCCACCCAAACCATCAGGCGGTCCCGCCGTCGTGCCGTTTCTGTTCCCTGCCCTTGCGCAGGATGGCCCAGAAGTAGTTGTAGGCGGCGATCCAGTGGCCCACAAGGCCCAGGCCAAGCACCACCCAGGCGGCGGCAAAGAGTTGGGCAGAGGCCCCGGTGTCCAGCCGGGAAAGGACAAGCAGCGGTGTCCCCAGCAGCAGCAGGCCGGTCCTGACCTTGCCCACTACGCTCACCGGGAGGTCGGGGTGGCCGCGGAAGAAGAAGAGCGTCAGGGCAAGCAGCACGGTGTCCGGGACCACCAGTGCGGCCAGGTACAGCCAATGCACGACGCCGGCGATCACCAGGGTGACGGCGACGGCTATCATGGCCAGGCGGTCGGCGATGGGATCCAGTACCCGGCCCAGCCTGGAAGCCTGGTCGAAGCGGCGGGCAACGTAGCCGTCAATCCAGTCGGTTCCGGCCATGACTGCCAGGACGACGACCCCCGCTCCGTATTCCCGTTGCGCAAGGACAAGCCAGATGAAGAGCGGCACGCCCATGAACCGCACGACGGTGAGCAGGTTGGGAATGGTGAACACGGCGTCGTGGTCCACCTGGGGACGGCCAGGCCGCGCGCCTGCACCGATGAACTTCACCCGTCCCCCTTTCCTTCCTGCCGCTTCCGGTCGCGCCCTGTGATGGTGCGCCTCGTCTGATGGTGCGCGCTGCGTGGTGGCGTGCTGCGTAGTGGCGTACTGCGTACCCTGGCGCTGATGGTGGCCGGGGCTAGTAGGTGCGCAGGAGCCGCCGGAGCAGGACCACCAGGACGGTCCCGGCAGCGGCGAGGGCTGCCAGCGGCTTCCAGCGCTCCCGGAGGCTGGCGGAACCGGACAGGCCTGCCAGCTTCTGGGCGGCGGCGTCCTTGGTGCGGGCGGCGAACACCTGGCCTTCGCGCGCCTTTTGCTGCGCGGCGGCCAGCAGGTACTGGCCCTGGGTCTTCAGGTCGAGTTCCGTACCGAGTTCATCCCGGACTTCGGTCAGGTGGTGCCGGCGCTGGTTCAGGCGGCGTGCCAGCTCGGGCTCGGAAGCGTGCGGGTACTCCTGGTCGTGCTGGGCGGCCTTGGCTTCCTTCTCGGCCTTGGCTTTGGCAGCGGCTTCGGCCTTGGCGGCCTTCGCGGCCTTGCCTTCGGGGCTTTCCGGATCCAGCACGGCAGGGTTGAACGCGGATCCCTCCTTGGCAACGCCGATGTCGTACTTGATCCCCCGGATGGTTTCCTCCGGCAGCAGCGGCATGGCTTTCTTGAACCTGCCGACGCCCACCAGGGCGCCGATGAGCGCGATCAGCAGGAAGGCCGCGGAGACCAGGAGGGCTGCCAGCCAGGCGGGCATGATGGTGGCCAGGCCCATGATGGCGGCAACGATCAGCCCCACTACCAGGAAGAGGAGGAAGACGAGGGCGACAGCGAGGAAGGCGGCGGCAACTCCGACCTGGACACCTTTGCGCTTCAGTTCGAACTTGGCGAAGGCGATCTCGTCATTGAGCTGGCGGGGCGCCAACCGGAAAAGGAGTTTTAGCGTCCCGGGCAGCGCGGTGAAGCGCAATCCCGGGCTGGTACGCCCGCTGTGACGTCCGCTCATCGGTGCCGCCTTACTGGTCTGATGGGTCGATATTGCTTCCGTTGTGCCGCGGAAATGTGCAGCCGCACAGTCCACGCCACCCAAACTACCATTCAGGTTCAGGGCGGACTTCCGGGCTTGCCGGACGGCGCGGCCTACAACGATGAAAAAACAGCCCGGCCCGGGCCTAGGATTGTTGTCCGTGACCACTCCCGCCAATCCGGGCGACCTCCTCAGCCGCCGCCGGAAGCTTCTGTACATCCTCCTCCTCGGCGCCCTGACCGCCCTTGGCCCCTTCACCATCGACCTTTACCTGCCGGCTTTCCCCGCCTTGGAGGCGAGCCTGGGGGTGACTGAGGCGCAGGTCCAGCTCACCCTGGCCGGCACCACCGTGGGGTTTGCCTTCGGCCAGCTGGTGGTGGGCCCGTTCAGCGACAAGTTCGGCCGCAGGACGCCACTGATCCTCGCCACGGCGCTGCATATCGCGGCCTCCCTGGGTGCGGCGCTCTCCACGGACATCACCACGCTGGGGGTCTTCCGGGTGCTCATGGGCGTCGGCGCTGCAGGCGGCGGCGTGGTGGCCATGGCCATGGTGCGCGACCTGTTCTCCGGATATGCGATGGTGCGGATGTTCTCGCGGATGTCCCTGGTAAACGGCCTGGCGCCCATCCTGGCGCCGGTGATCGGATCGCAGCTGCTCCTGGTGATGCCGTGGCCCGGGATCTTCGTGTTCCTGGCCACCTACGGCAGCCTGGTGATCGTGGCGGCCCTGCTGCTGGTGCGTGAAACGCTTCCGCCGGAAAAACGGGGGCACAACGGCATGACGGCGGGGCAGCGCTACAAGGTCCTCTTCAGTGACCGGATCTTCGTGGGGCTGCTGATGGTTGCCGGGTTCAACTTCGGCGGCCTCTTCACCTACCTCTCGGCCTCCCCGTTCCTGTTCCAGGACGTCTTCGGGTTTTCCGCCCAGCAGTACGGGCTGCTGTTCGGGATCAATTCCCTGGGCATCGTGGCAGGCGTGCAGACCAGTTCCCGCCTGATCAGGATTGTCCCGCCGCAATGGATCCTTGCGTTCGCCACGGCCTGGCTGTTCCTGATGGCCGTGCTGATCGTGGTGTTCGACCGCCTGGGCCTGGGGCTCTGGGGCGTGATGGTGCCCCTGTGGTTCTACATCATGGGCACCGGCTTCATGTTCCCCTGCGTCCAGGTGCTGGCCCTGGCAAGCCATGCGTCGCAGGCGGGAACGGCTGCGTCCCTGCTGGGCGCCGCAACTTTCCTGATGGCGGGCCTGATCTCCCCCGTGGTGGGCTGGCTTGGGATCACCAGCGCCCTGCCGATGGGAGCGGTGCAGGCTGCCTGCATCCTGCTCGCGATCGCCGCACTGTGGTTGGTGGTCCGTCCCCGCACCGTCCCTTCCATCCACTAGCCAGTGCCTGCCATGAACCGCAAACCGCACCGCAATGGACGGGGACTGTTCCTCGGGGCCGTGCTCGGCGCCGTCGTCGGCTATTTTGCCGGCCGTGCCCTCGGCAACCCGGCCATCGGCTTGGTGCTGGGCCTGCTGGCAGGTGCGGCGCTGCTGTACCGGGCCAATCCGGGGCCGTGGAAAAGGCGCTGATTGTTTGGCCCCGCCGGGGCCCTTTTACCTGCCGTCCGGCTTCATCGCGCGATAAAATATGTCCGTGCCCAACTGGCAGGATAGACCGCCACTTCCGGCCACATGGCAACGGTGCGACGCCCGGATCCTGCCACTGTGGTGGGACCGGCTGTGCGCGCAGGCAGGGCAGCAGTCCGCCGCGCTGTACGCGGCAGGGCTGTTCACGGAGGACCGCCGCCGGCCCATCGCCCAATGGTTCAATCCCGCCTACGACGCCGCCCTGCTGGTGGCCCCGGAGACCTCGCCGGAATGGCCGGTGCAGCGCTTCGGCATTTTCTACGCACCGCCTGGATCCGGCTTCGTCCGGATCCATTCGGCGGCGCATGAGTGGAACCCGCGCGAGCCGCGCAAGTCCCCCACCGAGCAGGAGGCCTTCCTGGCGGCAGTGGCCGAGGCCGAACGGTTCCTGCAGGTGGAGATGGATTTCGTCTAGAAGCCAGAAAAACCCCGTTCCTCCAGACTGGAGGAACGGGGTTTTTTCGTTGCGCTCCTCCTGCTGGACTTGAACCAGCAACCCTTCGATTAACAGTCGAATGCTCTGCCAATTGAGCTAAGGAGGAATGAAGCAGGTATGACATTAGCAAACGATTCAGGCCAAGGGAAATCGGCGGATTTCCGGGGCGGAGCGGGGACCGCCGGCCCGCGAAACGCGCTGCGGAGGCAAGAAAAAATCCCCGTTCCGGAGGCCGGAACGGGGATTGGAAGCTCCTCCTGCTGGACTTGAACCAGCAACCCTTCGATTAACAGTCGAATGCTCTGCCAATTGAGCTAAGGAGGAATGAAGCGGGTATTAGCCTAGCAAACACCTGGGGCGGAAACGAAATCGGGGCCAGCCCCGCACTCCTCCCGCCTGCCTAGGCGTCTGCCCGCAGCGCCCGGCGTTCCATTTCCAGCATCATCAGTTCACGGTTGAGCCGCTGGTAGGTGTCCGGGTCGGCCGCCGCGTCCAGGCGCTGCAGCTGGCCCATCTTATCCGCCTTGACCCGGGTGATCTGGAGTTCAAACAGGCGGGACAGGATGTCGCGGCAGTACTTCTGCACCGCTTCCTCGGTGTGGGCCGGCAGCGGCACCACGGCAAGCTCGGACACCAGGGGCCGCAGGGGCTCGGAGACCTCGTGCATCACGTGTTCCACCCAGCGGACGGGGTCGACAGCCAGCCCGGCGCCGGTGGCCCGCATGGCGTCGTGCACGGCCTGGAAGGCGGGGGTGGCGAAGCGGGCGGCAGCGAAGCGGTCCCAGACCGCGCCGGCCAGCAGCGAGGGCTGCTGCAGCGCCACTTCCAGCGACTGCCGTTCCATGGACGCTACCGGGTCCCGCGGGTCCGGGCGGTGGAAGGACGGCACAGCACCCGACGGCGGCCCTTCAGCTACGCCGGGACCGCCCCCGGGTGCCCGCCCGTCGTTGCCTTGGTGCCCCCTGCCCTCGAATCCGGGGCTCCGTTGCTGCTGGCCGTGGTTGGGCGTGCCCGGCCCGGCGGTACGGCCCGTGTCTCCGCGCTTCGCTGCGTTCTTCACCTCGGCGGTGACAAGGCGGAGTACCTCGTTGGGGTCCGGCATGCCCAGCCAACCCGTCAGCGCCTGGCAGTAGCCCGTCCGGGTCGAGGCATCACGGATGGCCGCAACCACCGGCACGGACGCCTTCAGGCCCTGTACGCGGCCTTCGACGGTGTCCAGGTTGAACTGCTTCAGGGTGGTGCGGATCGCGAATTCGAACAGCGGCCGGCGGGACTGGATCAGGGCATACACGGCCTCGTCGCCCCTGCTGAGCCGGAGGTCGCAGGGATCGGCCCCGGTGGGTTCCACCGCCACATAGGTCTGCGCGGTGAAGCGCTGGTCCTCTTCGAAGGCACGCAGGGCGGCCTTCTGCCCGGCTGCGTCGCCGTCGAAGGTGAACACCACCTCTCCCCCGGTGCCGTCATCGGACAACAGCCGCCGGGCGATCTTGATGTGCTCGGTGCCGAACGCCGTGCCGCAGGTGGCCACCGCCGTCGTGATTCCTGCGAGGTGGCAGGCCATGACGTCCGTGTACCCTTCCACCACCACCAGCTGGCGGTCCTTGGCGATGCTCTTCTTGGCCAGGTCGATGCCGTAGAGGACCTGCGACTTCTTGTAGAGGGTGGTTTCCGGGGTGTTGAGGTATTTCGGGCCCTGGTCGTCTTCATAGAGCTTGCGCGCGCCGAAGCCGATGGTGTCGCCGGCGATGTCCTTGATGGGCCAGATGAGGCGCCCGCGGAAGCGGTCGTAGATGCCCCGGTTGCCCTCGCTGAACATTCCCGTGAGCTTGAGCTCGGCGTCGGTGAAGCCGCGGCCCCGGAGGTGCTTCAGCAGGGCGTCCCATCCCTGGGGAGCGTAGCCGCAGCCGAAGTGCTCGGCAGCTGCCCTGTCGAAGCCGCGGCCGAACAGGAAGTTCCGGGCTTCGGCGGCACCGGGCGTGAGCAGCTGCGCGCGGAAGAATTCGTCGGCGATCTTGTGGGCGTCCAGCAGCCGCTGGCGGCGGCCCACTTCCTCGCGGTTGGGGCCGGTCCCCCCGTCTTCATAGCGGAGCTCGTAGCCGATGCGGGCAGCGAGCTTTTCCACTGCTTCCTGGAAGGAGCTGTGGTCCTGCTTCTGGACGAAGGCAATGACGTCTCCGTCCTCGCCGCAGCCGAAGCAGTGGTACCTGCCCACCTGCGGGCGGACGGTGAAGGACGGCGAGCGCTCGTCGTGGAAGGGGCACAGGCCCTTGAAGGTTCCCAGCCCGGCACCCTTGAGCGTGACGTACCCGTCAACCACTTCCTTGATGTCCGTGCGCTGGCGTACTTCGTCGATATCTTCACGTTTGATCAGCCCAGCCACAGAGCAATCCTAGTCCCGCGGCATAGCAGCGACAGGCACCCTATGGCGTTCCTCACCACAGCGACGGCAGGCTCCCCACCAGCCGCTCGTACATGGCCAGGGCGGACCCGTCGGTCAATGACGCCACCTGGTCGATGACCACGCGCAGGCGGGCGGCATCGTCGTCGGCGGAACGCCAGTCCGCCGCGAACATCGGTTCCAGGTGCCGGTCGCCCGTGGCGCTCAGGGCGGTGACCAGGGCGTGCAGCACCTCGCGCTGGCGCTCGTAGATGGGCTGCCGGTGCTCGGTGGTCATCACGAAGGTGGTGGCCAGGCCCTTCATCACGGCGATCTCCATGACCGTCTCGTCCGGCACCATCAGCTGGGCGTTATACCGGGTCAGGTTCTCCGGACCGTAGACGGCCCGGGTGGTTTCGAGGGCGCTCTGGCAGAACCGGCCGATCAACTGGCTGGTCATGTTCTTCAGGGCGGCCATGGACTTGCGGCTGCCGTCCGCTTCACGGACCCAGACGTCGGTGGCCTCGAGCCGGGCGAGGGCGGCATCGATCGCGGCGGGGTCATTGTGCGGCAGGTACCACTGCTTGGCGTAGCCCACCACGCGGGCGCGGTGGTCCGGGTTGTCCATCCAACGCAGCTGGAAATGGCCGGCCACGATCGCGTCCTCCACGTCGTGCACCGAGTAGGAGATGTCATCCGCCAGGTCCATCACCTGGGCTTCCAGGCAGGACCGGCGTTCCGGGGCCCCTTCGCGGATCCAGTTGAAGATCGGCAGATCGTCCTCGTAGGCACCGAACTTGCTGGTCCGCTGGCCGTGGATCACCGGCGCTTCCAGGGCGGACCAGGGATATTTCGACGCCGCGTCAAGGCTTGCGCGGGTGAGGTTCAGCCCGGCGGGCTGGCCGCCGGCCGTGAGCACCTTGGGTTCGAGCCGCGTGAGCAGGCGCAGGGTCTGGGCGTTGCCTTCGAAACCGCCGATGGCGTGCGCCACCTCGTTCAAGGCCGATTCGCCGTTGTGCCCGAAGGGCGGATGCCCCAGGTCGTGGCTCAGGCATGCCGTATCCACCACATCCGGATCGCAGCCCAGGGCGCGGCCCAGTTCACGGCCCACCTGGGCCACCTCCAGGCTGTGGGTGAGCCGGGTCCGGACGAAGTCGTCCGTGTCCGGTGCCACCACTTGGGTCTTGGCGCCGAGCCTGCGCAGTGCGGACGAGTGGAGCACGCGGGCGCGGTCGCGCTCGAAGTCGGAGCGGTAGACGCTCTTGGGCGGCTCCTCCACCCAGCGGGCGGAGTCGTGGGCGTCGTACCCCGGGAGCACGGCCGCCGCCGTACGGGCCTCAGCCACCGGAGACGTCCAGTTCGGCAGCGGCGATGTCACGGGACTGTTCGTCGTTCAGGGCCCGGGAGTCCAGCCAGTCCTTGGGCAGCGCGGGCCTCTTGGGCGAACCCGCACGGCCCCGGGGGCCTTCGGCGTCCACTCCCGGGTAGGGCGAGTCCAGGTCCAGTTCCGCGAGGGTATCGCGCAGCACCTCGAGGCTGGTGACCAGCGCCAGCCGGGTGCGCAGCTCCCCTCCCACCACGTAGCCCTTGAAGTACCAGGCAATGTGCTTGCGGATTTCCCGCAGCGCCTTGCCCTCGTCGCCGAAGGTCTCCACCATCAGTTCGGCGTGGCGGTACACGCCCTCGGCCACCTGGCGCAGGTTGGGCCGGTGCCGGACGTCACTGCCCTCGAACGCAGCCTGCAGGTCGCCGAACAGCCAGGGCCGGCCCTGGCAGCCGCGGCCCACCACCACGCCGTCGACGCCGGTCTCCCGGACCATCCGGACGGCGTCCTCGGCAGACCAGATGTCGCCGTTGCCCAGCACCGGGATGTCCGGCAGCGCCTCGCGGAGGCGTGCGATCGCGGACCAGTCGGCCTGGCCGGAGTAGAACTGGGCGGCGGTGCGGCCGTGGAGGGCGACGGCGGCGACGCCGGAATCGCGGGCGATGCGGCCGGCGTCGAGGTAGGTCAGGTGGTCGTCGTCGATCCCCTTGCGCATCTTGATGGTCAGGGGGACGTTGCCCTTGGAGGCTTCCTTAACGGCGGTCTGCACGATGGCGGTGAAGAGGTCGATCTTCCACGGCAGCGCGGACCCGCCCCCGCGTCGGGTGACCTTGGGCACGGGGCAGCCGAAATTGAGGTCGATGTGGTCGGCCCGGTCCTCCTCCACCAGCATCCGCACGGCGGCGCCCACGGTACCGGGGTCCACACCGTACAGCTGCACGGACCGGACCTTTTCGTCGTCGTCGTGGGAAATGATCCGCAGGGACTCGGGGGTCCGTTCCACCAGCGCGCGCGAGGTGACCATCTCCGCCACGTACATGCCGCCGCCGTATTCACGGCAGAGCCTGCGGAAGGCGGAATTGGTGATGCCGGCCATGGGCGCCAGGATCACCGGCGTGTCCACAGTGATGGGACCCAGCTTCAGGGGCGGGAGTTCCAGCTTGGGGGCGGGAGGAGTTGCTGCAACAGTCACCTGTCCATTGTTGCAAAGCCGGGCAAATCGGTAATTTCCGTCGGAGGCCAAAGACCCGGTGCAGGTTTGCGCCCGGCGCCGGCGTGGCGCGGGAACCGATCCCCCGGCCGCGTCAGCCGCGGTCAGCCCGCCGGCCCCGCCGGGTAACCGGGTCAGCAGGAGGCTCGACGGCGGCGCGCCGGCTGCGTTCCTCAAGCGCGGCTGCGGCGAGCGCCCCGGTGTCCGCGATGTCGTCGGAATGGACGTGCCCGTCGTCGTGCCCCGAGCCGGTTGCCACGCTCGCCGATGCGGTGCTCGCCGGTGCGGCGCTCCCGGTTGCCGCGCTCCCCGCTGGCGCTGCCCCCGTGGCCTCGATCCTCGTGGCTTTGACCACCAGCACGGCGATCAGCGTGGTGACGGGGATGGCGAGCACCAGCCCGATGGACCCCACGAGTGTCCGGATGACCTCTTCGGAGAGTTCGGCGCTGGTGAGGGTGTCCATCAGCGGCCGGTCGTACAGCATGACGATGATCAGGATGGGAAGCGCGGCCCCGGCGTAGGCGAAGGCGATGGTGTAGACGGTGGAGGCGATGTGGTCCCGGCCGATCCGCATGGCGGACGTGAACAGCTTCCGGGCGCTGCTGCCGGGTGCCAGTTCGTAGAGCTCCCACACGGCTGAGGCCTGCGTGATGGTGACGTCGTTCAGTACGCCCAGCCCGGAGATGATCAGCCCGCACAGGATCACCCCCGATATGGAGATGTTGGCCGAGGTGTTGACCAGCGTGGCGGCGTCGTGGCTGCCCACCCCGGCGAGGTTGGCGGCGTCGGTGGCCCACGCGGCGAGCAGCGCCGTGATGCCCAGGCCAAAGATGGTGCCCAGCAGCGCGGTGGAGGTACGGGCGGAGAAACCGTGGGCGAAATACAGCACGCCGATCATGATCACGATGGAGCCCACCAGGGCCAGCAGCAGGGGCGGCTTCCCCTCGACGAGTCCGGGAAGCATGAAGCTGGCCAGCACGAAGTAGGCGCCCACCAGGCCGACCAGGGCACGCAGGCCCCGCCACCGGGCGACGGCGATGACCACCACGGCGTAGAGCACGGCGAGCAGGACGATCGGCAGGGTACGGACGAAGTCCACGAAGATATAGGCGGGCGAGCCCTGTGAACCGGATGCGCCCTGGGCGTTCGAGAGGTTCAGGTAGCGGATCTGGTCCCCGGGCCTGACGCCGTGGGAGGAGGCAACGTCCGGGTTGATGACCACCTTGACCGGGCTCCCGCCTTTGTCCGGCTCGGTAAAGGCAAAGGTGCATTCCGAGCCCTGCTGGTGCGGCTGCTGCTGGCCTGAGCCCTGTTGACCTGAACCCTGCTGGCCGGAACTTTGTTGGCTGGAACCCTGCTGGCTGCCCTGCATGCAGCTTTCGGTCACTACGTTCTGGATGGTTCCCGTGTCGAACGTCACCCCCGCGGCCGCGGAGTAGGGGTTCGCGAGGGAAATCCCTTCCTTGCTGCCGGACGGCCACAGCGCGGCCATCCCCGCGAGGGTGAGCAGCGCCAGCGGTATGAGGACGGCCGCCAGGATGCGGTTCGCTTTCCTGCGGGCGGCCATCGCTTGGGGGCTCGGCTCCGAATGTTCCATGGAGGCGTGGGAGTGACCGGCGCCCATCAGCAGTTGAACCTCATGTATTGAACTCTACGTGGGGCGCCATAGGGTTTGATAAATGGACCATCGGGACGGGGAGGTGCCAGGCATGGGCAACCATGGAACAGGCATGCGTGGCACACAAGGCAGCGGAACACAGCGCGGCGGAACACAGGACAGCAGCGGAGTTGCCGCCCGGCAGGCAGCGGCAGTTCCCGCCCACCGGCCGGTGCTCAGCGTGCTCCAGGCATCGGGGCCCACCCGCGGGGTTGTGCTGGTGCTGCACGGCGGCAAGGCACACAGCCGCGAGCCGGTGGAAGCCCGCCACCTGAGCCCGGCCAGGATGGTTCCTTTTGCCAGGCGGATTCACCGGGCCGGCCGGAAGCACGGCCTGGCGGTCTGGTCGCTCCGCAACAGCGTGCGTGGCTGGAATGGGCCGGACATGTCCGCCCTGCAGGATGCGCGCTGGGCGCTGCGGCAGATCGAGGAGCAGCACCCGGGCGTGCCGGTGTTCCTGGTGGGCCACTCCATGGGCGGCCTGACCGCCGTCTGCGCCGCCGACCATCCCCAGGTAGACGCCGTGGTGGCCCTGGCTCCGTGGCTGGGCCCCGAGACCCCGGCCGCCCGCGTGGCAGGCAAGAAGGTCCTGGTGGTCCACGGCACCACTGACCATATGACCAGCCCGGCACAGTCCCTCGCCTTCGCGCGGCGCGCCTCAGCGGACGCGGCAAGCATGCAGTACGTGGCGCTCAAGGGCGTCGGTCATTTCATGCTCCGCAGGATCCGGGTGTGGGAGACGCTCACCACCGGGTTTGTCATCAAGTCCTTCGCCGAGAGTACCGGGGCGGGTGTCCGGCCGCCCCGGGCCTTCCCGCAGCTGCTGCCGGAATCGTCGGTCCACGTCACCCTGTAACCCCTATGGCCTGGCGTCCCCCGTCGAACGACCGGTTCTACCGGTCAATGGTCCGGGCTGCGGAGTTCCTGGGCTGGGCTTTCCGGGTGCGGGTGCACAGCTGGGGCACCGAACACCTTCCCCCGCCCGGAGCCCGGCAGGGCGCCTCCCGCGTGCCGATCCCCGGCTCGGGTGCCGTCTTTGCCATCACGCATTTCGGCTACGTGGACTTCGCCGTGGCGGAGCTGCTCCTGTGGAAGCACTCCGGGGCGCAGCTGCGGTTCCTGGTCCACCAGGGCGCGGCGGACCACTGGCTCGCGGGCCCGGCCATCAGCGCCAGCGGCCACATCGTGGTGGGCTATACGGACCATTCCGGCGCCTATGATGCCGCGGTGGCGAAGCTGCGGGCCGGGGAATACCTGGCGGTGTTTCCCGAGGCCGGGGTGAGCCGGAGCTTCACGGTCCGCGAATGCCGGACCGGGGCAGTCCGGATGGCGGCGGAAGCAGGCGTCCCGCTCATCCCGGTATCCATTTGGGGCGGGCACCGGGTGCTGACGCGCGGCCACGGATTTTCGCTCCGGCGCGGCTGGCGGGCGCCAATATGCGTCCATGTGGGCGCACCCACGCTCTTCCAGCCCGACGTCGACGTGGAGGCGGCCACCGGCACACTGCGCAGGAGCCTCCAGGCAGGGATCAACAGCTGCATCGCCGGCTTCCCGCTGCATCCTGAACCGGGCGACTGGTGGATGCCGGCGCATCTCGGCGGGGGCGCACCCACGGAAGCCGAGCGGCAACTCCTGGACGCGGCGGACGCAGCCCGCATCCGCCGTCGCCATCCCCGCGAAAAGCAGCCCCCGCCCCAGGCCACATAGCTCCGGGACGGGGGCTGCTGAGGCGGTGGGCCTAGTCCGAGACCACCAGGGTTTCCGCGGCAGCAAGGCGCGCTTTACCGCTCTCCAGCAGCGGCTCGACAGCTGCACGCAGGGCCGCCATGGAGTCGTCGAGTTCCAGCATCACAGGGTGCTGGTACGCGATGAGCGCCAGGATGTCGCGGACAGCCTCGGCTGCGTCGTCGGCCGGCAGCGACGGCTCGTGCCCCACGAAGACGTCAGTGGGAGCTTCCCGCCCCGAAGGCTCCGTCCCCTGGTTGTCCATATGGGGCGCGGCGTCCGGGTCCGCGGGCGCCGCATAGCTGACGGCGAACGCGCGGATCCGCCCCTTCTTGCCCGGCGCAACGCCCGCGCCGAACGCCGACTCCGGCTGGGCCCGCAGCACGATGGCACCGTGGGCTCCCGTGAGCTCATCGAGGAACAGCTTCTGCACCTGCCCCACGGACAGCACCCCAGGCGAATCCCAGGCGTGGACTGACGTGTAGTACCGTCCCACCACGTCGGTCAGCTCGACGGAGCCGGTGGCGAGGTCCATGACGACGTCGGACCCGGCGTTTTCACCGCCGACGGGCCGGCCGCCGTAGTCCTTGTCCGGGAACACGGGAAGCTTCAGGGCGCCGGGTTCCACGACCACCAGGCGGGAGCGCTGGATGGGTTTGAGCCCAAAGGCTTCAGCGAAGGCGGCGCCGGCGGTGCCAGGCTCCACCTTGGCCCGCAGCCTGCTGACGCCCGACGGCGCGTCGGCGGCTTCGCGGCGCAGCATGGTCAGCAGCGTGGCGCCGATGCCGGTGCGGCGGTGGTCGCGCGCCACTTCGACGTAGGCCCACAGGCGTTCCGGGTGCAGGGAGGCTTCATACACGACGCCGGCGGCGACGGGAATGCCGACGCCGTCCACGACGTCCTCGGCCACGATGCAGCGGCGCCACGGGGTCCCGTTCGTCCCGTTGGAGGACGGCGCCAGGGCGCCGCGGAACTGCCGGGCCTGTGCGGTGTCCGGGTCGCCCCAGATTTCCAGGAGCGCAAGGTCGTCGCCGTCCCGCCATTCGCGGTAGTCGATAGCCATGCTCAGGCGCCGATCAGCCGCGCGGCCAGGTAGCCTTCCACCTTGTCCAGGGAGACGCGTTCCTGGCTCATGGTGTCCCGCTCGCGGATGGTCACAGCCTGGTCCTCGAGGGTGTCGAAGTCCACGGTGATGCAGAACGGCGTGCCGATTTCGTCCTGGCGGCGGTAGCGGCGGCCGATGGCGCCGGCGTCGTCGAAGTCGATGTTCCAGTTCTTCCGCAGCTGCGCGCCGAGGTCCTTGGCCTTCGGGGAAAGGTCCTCGTTGCGGCTCAGCGGCAGCACGGCGGCCTTGACCGGGGCCAGGCGCGGGTCCAGCTTCAGCACGGTGCGGACGTCCACGCCGCCCTTGGCGTTGGGGGCCTCGTCCTCGGTGTACGCGTCAACCAGGAACGCCATGAAGGAGCGGGTCAGGCCGGCCGCGGGCTCGATCACGTACGGGATGTAGCGCTCGTTGGTGGCCTGGTTGAAGTAGCTCAGGTCCGTGCCGGAGGCCTTGGCGTGCGTGGAGAGGTCGAAGTCGGTGCGGTTGGCGATGCCTTCCAGCTCGCCCCACTCCGAGCCCTGGAATCCAAACCGGTACTCAATGTCCGTGGTGCCCTTGGAGTAGTGGCTGAGCTTTTCCTTGGGGTGCTCAAAGAAGCGCAGGTTCTCCTCGCGGATGCCCAGGCCGGTGTACCAGGCCATGCGCTCGTTCATCCAGTACTTGTGCCACTCTTCATCCGTGCCGGGCTCGACGAAGAACTCCATCTCCATCTGCTCGAACTCACGGGTGCGGAAGATGAAGTTGCCGGGCGTGATCTCGTTGCGGAAGGACTTGCCGATCTGGCCGATGCCGAACGGAGGCTTCTTCCGGGACGTGGTGAGCACGTTGTTGAAGTTCACGAAAATGCCCTGGGCGGTTTCGGGGCGCAGGTAGTGCAGGCCTTCCTCGCTGGCCACCGGGCCCAGGTAGGTCTTGAGCAGGCCGGAGAACTCCTGCGGCTCGGTCCACTGGCCACGGGTGCCGCAGTTGGCGCAGGCAATGTCCTTCAGGCCGTTCTCCGCGGGGCGGCCCTTCTTTTCCTCGTACTCTTCCTCGAGGTGGTCCGCACGGTAGCGCTTGTGGCAGGAGAGGCACTCCACCAGGGGGTCGGAGAAGACCTCGACGTGGCCGGAGGCTTCCCATACCTGGCGCGGCAGGATCACGGAGGAGTCCAGGCCCACCACGTCCTCGCGGCCGCGGACCATGGACTGCCACCACTGGCGCTTGATGTTTTCCTTCAGCTCGGCACCGAGGGGCCCGTAGTCCCAGGCAGAACGCGAACCGCCGTAGATCTCACCGGCCTGGAACACGAAGCCCCTCCGCTTGGAGAGGGAAATGACCTGGTCGAGGACGGATTTTGCTGCCATGGGGGTAACTCCAATTTCTACAGGGCCGCTGGGTGCGGTCCGCGGTTGTCAGGCCCCGGCTGCTGCCTGCCTGTGGCACAGGGGCAACGGGCGGGGCGGATCGGGGAAGATGCGTCAAAAGCTGCGTGTCCTAGCCTACCGGCCGGCGCCTCCGCAGCGCTCCCCTGGGCCAGGGCAGGGTGGCCAGGACGATGGCGCCCAGCGTCAGCAGCGTGCCGAGCACGGTGGCGGGGGCCACAACGGTGCCGGGCGCGGGCAGCGCCAGGTCCAGGGCGAGCGAGCCCAGCAGCTGCCCGGCGATCATGCCCAGCCCCGTGACCAGAACACCGAGGCTGCGGACCAGCAGCGCCCCCAGGCCGATGAAGACGCAGCCCATGGGGCCGCCGAGGTAGTACCACCACTCGGCAGGCAGCGGGTTTCCGGGGCCGGCCACCGCCGTCTTCACCGCGAGCGCTGTCCAGAGCACGATGCAGCCGGCCACGAAGTTGACCAGCGTGGCAGCGATCGGAGTGCCGTAGTGCACGGTGGCTGTGCCGTTCATGGCCTGCTGGAAGCTCATGAGGAAGCCTGCCGCCACCGGCAGCAGGAGGGGAAGCAGCAGCCCGGCGGCCCCTTCCCCCGGGCCTCCACTGCTGAACCGGGGCGAGACCGCCCAGGCGACGGCGGCAATGGTCAACAGGCAGCCGATGATGCGGATGCCCGTCACGGACTTCTTCCCGGCCTGCCCGATCCCCAGCCGGTCCACCAGGAGGCCGCTCACGGTCTGACCGGTGACCGTGGCGACGGTGAACAGGGCCACGCCGAGGATGCCCACGGTGAAGGACTGGGCAAAGACGAACAGTGCTCCGATGGCACCGGCCACCACGTAGATGCGGGGAAAGGCGCGGCTGCGCACGGCCGGGAGGATGCTGGCCAGGCCGGCCCGGCCGCGCGGCAGCACCAGGGAAATGATGATCATGACCAGCAGTCCTGTGCTGAAACTCACGGCAGCGGCGGCGATCCCGTCACCGAGCCGGGCACCAAGGGCCCCGTTAATGCGGCCCTGGACGGGGATAGCAAGGCCGGAACCCACAGCCAGGGGAAGACCTGCCAGGACCGGCAGGCGGGAAGGGGAAGTCATTGGATCCACTGTAGTTCAGGCATTATTGCTCTATGAGCAACCCCATTGACGACGTCCCCATCCGCGACAGCATGATCCGCCTGGGGCAGCTGCTGAAGCTGGCCAACCTCGTGGAGGACGGCGTGGAGGCGGCGGAGCTGATCAAGAACGGGCTGGTCAAGGTCAATGGCGGGATCGAGGACCGCCGCGGCCGCCAGCTGCACAACGGCGACACCGTCACCGTGAACGGCCAGAGCGTCCGCGTCGTCGCGCCGGAGGCCGGCTGACGTTCCCCCGGAAGCCGGCCGCCCGCCGTCGTACTTCCTACTTCTTGAGCACCTCGTGGGTGAGGAACTCCCCCACGTGCCCGATCTCCTGCTGGTTGATGCCGTGCCACATGCCGGTGTAGAGCACCTTGGTGAGCTTGACGTGCTTGCGGACCCAGCCCATGGTGTATTCGATCTTGTCCGGGGTGATGACGGGGTCCTGCTGGTCCCGGCCCCAGAACATCGGGACGGTGCCGTCCAGTTCATCGTCCCTGAATGTGGGGTCGCCCTCCGCGTCCACCACAAAGCCTGAGAGCCCGACGACGGCAGCGAAGTCCGTGGGCCGCTGGCGCAGGAGCGTGGTTGCCATGGCCATGCCCATGGAGAACCCGAGCAGGGTGACCGACGGGTGGCCGGCCCTGATGGTGTCAATCCAGTCGAGGACGTACGCGGATGCCTTCTTGACCTGCTCCAGCGAGTAGTCGATGGACGCCGTGAGCGGGAACCAGGTGAAGCCCGGCCCCATGGCGATGGGTGCGCGGACGGACGCAACGGCGAAGTCCCCCGGCAGCAGGTCCGCCAGGCTCAGGAGGTCCTGTTCGTTGGCGCCGTAGCCGTGCAGGAGCACCAGCAGCGGCTTCCCGTCACGCTGGTCTTCCGGGTGGGACCACAGGACAACGGGGGCAGGAAATACTTGGGCTTCAGTCATGGTTTCCATTCTTACAGTTACCGGAAAGTAGCAACCTACGTTGGCGTAGCCAGCGAACCGGAAGGCAGGATAGGACCGTGACTGACGCAAGCACCCCTCCCGCCGGTTCCCACCCCTGGACCCGGTACGTGGCAATGGGCGATTCCTTTACCGAGGGCATCGGCGACCCCGAGCCCTCAAGCCCCGGCGGCTTCCGCGGCTGGGCCGACCGCGTGGCGGAGGAGCTGGGCCGGACCCAGCCGGACTTCGCGTACGCGAACCTTGCGGTGCGTGGCAGGCTGCTGCAGCAGATCGTGGACCAGCAGCTGGCCCCGGCCCTGGAACTGAAACCGGACCTGGTAACGCTGTCCGCCGGCGGCAACGACCTGATCCGGCCCGGCGGCGATCCCGACGCCCTGGCCGAGAAACTCGACTCAGTGGTGCAGATCCTCTCCATGGGCGGCGCCACCGTGGTCCTCTTCAACGGCCCCGACACGGGTTCCTCCGTGCTCGGCAGGATCCGCAGCAAGGTGGCCATCTACAACGAAAACCTGCGGACCGTGGCCGCCCGGCACGACGCCGTCATCGCCGACATGTGGTCCCTCCGGCAACTGGGCGACCCGCAGATGTGGGACCAGGACCGGCTGCACTTCTCCCCGCTGGGCCACCACACCATAGCTGCCATGGTGCTGGATGCACTGAACATCGACCACTCCCTCGAGCCGCTCCAGCCCAAGCCCCTGCCGCCACGCACGTGGCGCGAGGCACGGAGCGGGGACCTGGTGTGGGCGCGCGAATACTTCGTCCCGTGGGTGCTGCGCCGCCTGCGCCACCAGTCCTCCGGTGACGGCATCACCGCAAAACGTCCGACGCCGGGTCCCGTCTTCGGCCCGGGTGTTCCGTTGGGTTCGGGTGAGGGTCCCGTGGGAACCTCTGAGCCCAGCCGCCGGTAGGGCCCTGCGGGGTTAGGCTGGAGGGACAACACACGAGAGGCGCGGCACCGTGAGCAGCTTGTTTTTCTGGATCATCATCCTGTCCTTCGTCGTCCCCATGGCCATGCGCATGTACCGGCGCTCCATGGCCCGGCGGGACCGGGACCAGGGCTTCCCCGGCCAGTTTCCCGGGCCGGGCGGATTCCAGGGGCCAGGCCAATTCCCGGGCTCGAACCAGTACCCCGGGCCGGAGCAGTATCCGGGCTATGGCCACTTCCCGGGTTCGGCGGGACCGCAGAGCAAGCAGCCCCGCGACGGCTACACCCAGCAGGACTACTTCTCCGGCGGCTTCCGCCAGCCCGGCCCGTCCCGGCCGATCGATGCCCCGCAACCGCCGCCGTACCAGTACGGGCAGCCGCCGATGCCGGACCCGCAGTACGGCGTTCCCCAGGAGCCGCCGTTCCAGCAGCAGGCACCGGGCCAGCCGTCCGGACCGGCCACTCCCCCGCCGCCTGCCGCGCCGCAGGGTTTCCGGGCCCGGAAGCTCGCGGAACTTGACCAGCAGTACAGCAACGGTGAGCTGTCGATGGAGGAGTACATGAAGCGCCGCGGCGACATCATGAACGGCTAGCCACGCCGTGGACAAACGGCCAGGGGACCGGTTTCCGGTCCCCTGGCTGTTTAATCCACCTGTTCAATCAACCGGTTTCAATCAACCGGTGGCGAAGCTAGTCCACCTGCGGGAAGCCCAGGTCGATCACCGACGTGGACGGGTCGGGCCAGCGCGTGGTCACCACCTTGCCGCGGGTGTAGAACCGGATGCTGTCCGGGCCGTACATGTGGGTGTCGCCGAACAGCGAGTTCTTCCAGCCTCCGAACGAGAAGGTGCCCACCGGGACGGGGATGGGGACGTTGACGCCCACCATGCCGGCTTCGACGTCGAACTCGAACTGCCGCGCCGCCCCGCCGTCCCGGGTGAAGATGGCCGTGCCGTTGCCGAATTCGTTGTCGTTGACCAGCCGGACGGCGTCGCTGTAGGTGTCCACGCGGACCACGGACAGGACCGGGCCGAAGATCTCGTCGTCGTACACCTTCATGCCGGGCTTGACGTGGTCCACCAGGCTCACGCCAATGAAGAAGCCGTTCGAATCGAACTGCTGCGAGCGCCCGTCAACGACAACGGTGGCCCCTTCGTCCTCCGCCCCCGCGATGTAGGAGGCAACGCGTTCCCGGTGCTCCGCGGTGATCAGCGGGCCCATCTGGGAGGCGGGGTCGGTTCCCGGGCCGATCGTAAGTCCGGCCATGCGGCTGGTGATCGCACTCACCAGGTCGTCCGCGATGTTGCCTACGGCCACCAGGACGCTGACGGCCATGCAGCGTTCGCCCGCCGAGCCGTAGGCGGCGGAAACCGCAGCGTCGGCTGCCATGTCCAGGTCGGCGTCGGGAAGCACCACCATGTGGTTCTTCGCGCCGCCGAGGGCCTGCACGCGCTTGCCGTGGTCCGCTGCCCGCCGGTAGATCGACTGGGCGATGGGCGTGGAGCCGACGAAGCTCACCGCCTTGACATCGGGATGCTCCAGCAGCACGTCGACGGCTTCCTTGTCACCCTGGACCACGTTCAGCACGCCGGCGGGCAGTCCCGCTTCGGCGAAAGCCTCGGCGATGAAGACGGCGGCTGACGGGTCCTTCTCGCTGGGCTTCAGCAGGACGGTGTTGCCGCAGGCCAGCGCGCTGCCGATCATCCACAGCGGCACCATGGCCGGGAAGTTGAACGGGGTGATGCAGGCCACGACGCCCACCGGCTGGCGGACGGAGTGGACGTCGATGCCGCTGGAGACCTGCTCGGAACGCTCGCCCTTGAGCATGTGGGACAGGCCGGTGGCGAAGTCGATGTTCTCCAGGCCGCGGGAGATTTCGCCTTCCGCGTCGGAGAGGACCTTGCCGTGCTCGCTGGTGAGGATGGCGGCGAGTTCGGATTTGCGCTGGGTCAGGATTTCGCGGACGCGGAAGAAGATGTTGGTGCGCTTGGCCAGGCTGGTGGCCCGCCAGGCAGGGAGCGCCGCACGGGCGGCAGCGATGGCTTCCTCCGTCCGGGCGGCGGAGGCGAGGGCCACCTGCTTCTCCTGTTCGCCCGTGGCGGGGTTGTAGACGGGACCGAAGCGCTCGGCGTCGCTGACGCGTGCGCCATTGATGTAGTGGGGAATGGTTTCCAAGGGAGTCTCTTTTCCTGTGGTGCTTGAGGTCTAGTTGGCGGCGGGGGTCTGCCGCGCGGGTTCGAGCGAGCCGTCCACGAGCTTGATGATCATCGAGCAGTCCTTGCCGGCCTCACCGGCGTCGATGAGTTGCTGGAACAGTTGCTGGACGTGCTTGCCGATCTCAAGGGGCGTGCCGGTGTCCTCGGCGGCGCTGATGGCCAGACCGATGTCCTTGTTGGCCAACTCAGTGGTGAAGGTGGGCGTGAAACCATTGTTTGAGGCCGCCGTGGGAACCACGCCGGGCACCGGGTACCAGGTCCGCAGCGCCCAGGAGTCACCCGAGGAGACCGAGGCGATATCCCAGAAGACCTGCTTATCGAGGCCCAGCCGGTCGGCGAGCACGGCACCCTCGGCGGTGGAGGCAAGGTTGATGAAGAGCATCAGGTTGTTGCAGATCTTCGCCGCCTGCCCGGTGGTGGCGCCTCCGGTGGGGATGATGTTGCCGGCCATCGGTCCGATGTAGCCGCTGGCATCCGCGACGGCCCCCTCTTCACCGCCCACCATGAAGGTCAGCGTCCCGGCCTCAGCCCCGCTCATGCCGCCCGAGACCGGGGCGTCCACGAAGCGGAAGCCGGCGGCAGCAGCGGCGTCGTGCAGCGCCTGGGCCGAGGCAATATCGATGGTGGACGAGTCGATCAACAGCGTGCGGGTGTCCGCGTGGGCCAGTACGCCGTCCCCGCCGAGGTAGACCGCCCTGGCATGTTCGCCCTTTGGCAGCATGGTGAATACCGCGTCCGCACCCTGGACAACCTCGGCAATGCTGCCTGCCGGCTTGACGCCGCCCGCCTCAGCGGCCGCCAGTGCCGCCGGGTTCAGGTCGAACCCCCGGACGTCGTGCCCGGCCTTCGCCAGGTTCACGGACATGTGGCCGCCCATGTTTCCCAGGCCAATCCAACCGATGACTGCCATGCGTAAGCTCCTTTGCTTTCCATTCCGGCGTTTGCTGCCGGCAGTTCTGTGTCAACGATCACACCCTGCTAGAGTGCAA
Source organism: Arthrobacter sp. MOO21 (assembly GCF_057369995.2). Taxonomy (NCBI): domain Bacteria; kingdom Bacillati; phylum Actinomycetota; class Actinomycetes; order Micrococcales; family Micrococcaceae; genus Arthrobacter; species Arthrobacter sp. MOO21. The sequence goes on from NZ_CM170671.2 coordinate 165,583, forward strand.
TCAAGGGGAAAAATCACAGACGCCATGTGCACTAATGCACATCGAGGGAAGGGTCCCGCGTGGACACGAGACGGCTGCCAAGCCCCGACGACCTGCTGATCCTGCTCACGGTTGCCCGCCTGGGCCGGTTCAACGCCGTGGCGGAAACGCTCGGTACCACGCACACCACCATTTCGCGCCGGATCCTGGCACTGGACAGGCAGCTGGGCGGCCGGACCCTGGAACGGAGCCCGCATGGCTGGGAGCTGACCCAGCTGGGCGCTGCAGCAGTGGAGGCGGCGGAAGCGATCGAAAACACGCTGGGCTCGCTGTCCGGCATGATCAGCCAGGACCAGAGCGCTCTCGCCGGCCTGGTCCGGGTGGCCACCACGGACGGCGTTGGGGCGGTGTTCGTCACCCCTTCCCTGGTGCGGCTGCAGCAGCAGAACCCCCAGCTGAACATCGAGATGCTTAGCGCCACGCGCAAAGTCAGCCAGAACCGGTCCGGCGTTGACCTGGAGATCGTGGTGGGCAGGGCCGACGTCGCTACCGCGCAGACCATCTTCCTCAGCAACTACTACCTGCGCCTGTACGCCGGCGCCGGGTATGCGGCGCGGCACGGGCTGCCGGAAACGTTGGACGACGTCGGGCAGCACGGCTTTGTCTCGTACGTCGAGTCCGCGCTCCAGGTGGAGGAGCTGGGGCACCGCTGGTCCTCCCAGCTGCCCATGCCCCGGACCAGCTTCCAGGCCACAAGCGTGTTCGCGCAGGTGGAGGCGGTGCGGCAGGGCGCCGGCATCGGGCTGTTGCCAAACTTCATGGTCGCCGGCCAGTCGGACTTCGTTCCGGTGCTGGCCGGCGACTTTGAACGGCAGCTGCCTATCTGGGCCGTGGCGCGTCCGGAATCGTTGCGCTCGGCCGCGGTGCAGGCAGTGATCGCCGCCCTGAAAGAGGAAGTGAAGGACCGCGCCGCGCTGCTGGCGGGTTAGGCCTCAGGCCTGGAAGAGCCGCCGGACCACCTGCCCGGAAGCCAGCGCGTCCAGGCCCTCGTTGATCTCGGCGAGCGGCCGGGTATCGGTGTGCAGCAGCTCCACCGGCAGCCGGCCCTCCCGCCAGTAGCCAAGGTACTTCGGGATGTCGCGCGCCGGCACGGCGTCGCCCATGTAGGAGCCCAGGAGCCGCTTACCGGCACCGGCGAACTGCAGTGCCGGGACCGTCAGCTGGGCAGACGGATGGGGCAGGCCCACCGAGACCACCGCCCCGCCACGGGTCACCTGTTCCAGGCAGGAGGCGATCACCCCGGCGGAACCCACCGCTTCGACCGCAACGTCCACCCCGTCACCGGAAGCCTCCGCGATGAGGCCGGCAGCCTCCTCCGGTGTTCCAACTGCGGTGGCACCGGCGTCGCGGGCCAGCTGGTGCTTGCCGGGGTTCGGATCGACCGCGATCACGCTGGCGGCGCCGGCAATACGGGCCGCCATGACGGCGGAAAGGCCCACCGCGCCCAGGCCGAAGACGGCCACCGAGTGTCCGGGACCGACGTCGGCGGTGTTCAGCACGGCACCCATCCCGGTGAGCACGGCGCATCCGAACATCGCCGCGACAGTGTCCGGGACGTCGTCGTCGATCACCACCACCGACTCCCGCGCCACCACCGCGTAGTCGGCGAAGGCCGAAACGCCGAGGTGGTGGTTGATGCGCTCCCCCGCAGGCGTCCGCAACAGTGCTTTCCCGTGCAGCAGGTCACCGGAACCGTTGACCTCCGCCGCACGGTGGCAGAGCGCGGGCCTGCCGGACCGGCATGCCCGGCAGTCACCGCAGCTGGGGACGAAAACCAGCACCACATGGTCGCCCACGGACACATCCACCACGCCCTCGCCTACCGACACCACGCGTCCCACCGCCTCGTGGCCCAGGGCCATGGGAAGCGGGCGGACCCGGGAACCATCCACCACGGACAGGTCCGAATGGCACAGGCTGGAGTAGGTGATGGCAACGCCCAGCTCGCCGGCGCGGGGCTTGGGCGACTCCAGTTCCTCCACCACCAGCGGGCGGGCAGCCGCGTAGCCGGGCTGCCCCGTTCCTGCTCCCGGGGCGGGGGCAGGAACGGTGGAATACAGGACGGCGGCCTTCATGCGGGTCCCGCCTACTTCTTGTTGGCGGCGAGCAGGTCCGCGGTGCCCTGGGCGTCCGCCGCGTCCACGTCGCGGAGCGAGATGCCGCGGGTTTCCTTCAGGAAGAAGACGGCGACGGCGGTGACGGCACAGGCGAGGAGCAGGTAGATCGCCACGGGCAGGGAGGACTTGTAGGTGCCCAGGAGCGAGGCGGCGATGATCGGAGCCAGGGAACCGGCCACGATCGAGGTCACCTGGTAGCCCAGGGAGACCCCGGAGTAGCGCATGCGGGTGGGGAACATTTCCGCCATGATGGCCGGCTGGCCTGCGTACATGAAGGCGTGGAACACCAGCCCGATCATGATGGCGGCGAGGATGACGAAGTCGTTCTTGGTGTCCATCATGGGGAAGGCGAAGAAGCCCCAGGTGGCGGCCATGATGGCGCCGGCCAGGTAGACGGGCCTGCGGCCCAGGCGGTCAGAGAGCCTTCCGACTACCGGCACGACGGCGAAATGCAGGGCGTGCGCCAGGAGCAGCAGGAGGAGGATGCGCGTGGTGTCGGCCTGGACCACCGTCTTCAGGTACGTGATGGAGAACGTCACTACAAGGTAGTAGAGGATGTTCTCGGCGAAGCGCAGGCCCATGGCGGTGAAGACGCCCCTCGGGTAGCGCCGGAAGACTTCGGCCACGCCGTAGCCCTTGTGGCCGGCGTCGACTTCCTTGCGGGCCTCCAGGAAGATGGGGGCGTCGTTGACCTTGGTGCGGATGTAGTAGCCGATCAGGACGATAACCGCCGACAGCCAGAACGCCACGCGCCAGCCCCACCCGAGGAAGGCGTCCTGGGTCAGGGTGGAGGACAGGATGAACAGCACGGCGGTGGCGAGCAGGTTGCCCAGCGGAACGGCGGACTGCGGCCAGCTGGCCCAGAAACCGCGGGACTTGCTGGGGCTGTGCTCTGCGACGAGGAGGACGGCGCCGCCCCATTCACCACCAACGGCGAAGCCCTGGGCGAACCGGAGGATCACCAGCAACGCGGGCGCCCAGTAGCCGATCTGCTGGAACGTGGGCAGGCAGCCCATCAGGAACGTGGAAACGCCCACCAGGATGATGCTCAGCTGCAGCAGCTGCTTCCGGCCGAACTTGTCGCCGAAATGGCCAAAGACGATGCCGCCGATGGGGCGGGCCACGAAGCCCACGGCGTAGGTGAGGAAGGCGGCGATAATGCCGTCCAGTTCCGTGCCGGCATTGGGGAAGAAGGCCTTCCCGAAGACCAGCGTGGCGGCCGAGGCGTAGAGGAAGAACTCGTACCATTCCACGACCGTTCCGGCCATGGACGCCGTAACCACTTTCTTCAGGCCTGAGGCCTTGACATCGGTTTCCTCTGTGCGCCTTGCGGCGGAGCTTTCCGTACTCATGCGAACTCCTTCGGCGTCGTCGTCGACGCCACTGGGACCAGTCGATGGCAGCCGGGTGTGATGCACACCACGAATGCCGGATTTTTTGAGTATGGTCTGCCTGCGATGCAACCTCAACGCCGATTAGTGCAGAAGGCATCTGCATAATTGCACATGCGGAGCGGAAACCGGTGCTGCGCTAGACGAGGAAAGTGGTCCGCAGCTGGTGTCCGAGCTGACCGATTTCGGTCAGGAACCCGTCGTGCCCGATCGGGGCCTGGATGACGTGGACGTCAACGTCACCCGGAAGTGCCTGCGCCAGTTCCTTTGACTGGGACGGGAAGTAGAGCCGGTCCGAGTCCACGGCGGCCACGAAGAAGCGGGCGCTGGCGACGGCCAGCGTCTCGGTCAGGGTCCCGCGGCCCCGGCAGACATCGTGGCTCATCAGCGCCTCGGTGAGCGCAATGTAGCTGTTGGCGTCAAAGCGCCGGACGAGCTTGTTGCCCTGGTGGTCCAGGTAGCTTTCCACCTGGTAGCGGCCACGCGCAGCGAGCACTTCACCCTGCAGCGGCGACTCGGGCACCTGGGCGGCACGGCCGAACCGGCCTTCCAGTTCCGCCGCTGACCGATAGGTGATGTGGGCGATGCGCCTCGCCAGCGCCAGCCCGTCTTCCGGGCAGGGACCGCCGTAGTAGTCGCCGCCGTTGAAGTTGGGGTCCTGCCGGATGGCGAGGGTCTGCGCCTGGGCGAACGCGATCTGTTCGGCCGTGCTGGCTGCGCCAACGGAGATCACTGCGCAGCGCTGCACACGCTCGGGGTAGGTCACGGCCCACTCCAGGGCGCGGGCACCGCCCATGGAACCGCCAAGGACGGCGTACCAAGTGCTGATTCCCAGCTGGTCCGCCAGCCGGGCCTCAGCCACAGTGCTGTCCCGGAGTGTCACCAGCGGGAAGCGCGAACCCCAGGGGCGCCCGTCCGGGGCAGGTGAGGACGGTCCGGTCGAGCCGTAGCAGCCGCCCACGATGTTGATGGACACCACGAAGAACTTGTCCGTATCGACCGGCGCGCCGGGTCCGGCCAGCTGCTCCCACCAGCCTTCCTCATCGGTATCGCCGCGGGTCACGTGGGTGCTGCCGGTGAGGGCGTGTTCGATCAGGACCGCGTTGCTGCCGTCGGCGTTCAGCGTGCCCCAGGTTTCGTAGGCCAGCGTGACGTCGGGAAGGTAGCCGCCTGCTTCCAGCTCGAGCCCTCCGATGGAGGCGTAGCGGACAATTCCGTGTTCGGGGATGGTGGTACGGGCGACGGTAACCGTCATGGCAGGACCTCTTCTACGCGCTTGCCCGCCGTCGTCTGACCGGCAGGCCAGGTCTTCACCCGGGGCACCCCACCGCGGAAGGAGGGTTGCCGGCCAGCAAGCCGGGGCTGTCACTGGCACTCATGACCTGGTTCGAGTGTACGAAATACACCCCGCTCCGGACCAAGAGTGTGACTGGTTGTGACTTTCCCCGGCCTGCCGGCTGCACGCTTTCCGCGGTGCGCGCTACACCCCTGCTGCGCCCTTGGCTGCGCGGAAGCCCGCTTCAAGGTCGGCGAGGATGTCATCGATGTGCTCCAGGCCCACGGAGAGGCGGACCAGGCCGGGGCTCACGCCGGCAACTTCCTGCTGTTCCGGCGAGAGCTGGCTGTGGGTTGTCGACGCCGGGTGGATGACGAGCGAGCGGACGTCACCGATGTTGGCCACGTGGGAGTGCAGTTCCAGGGCGTCCACGAAGCGCTTGCCGGCCTCGGCGCCGCCTGCGAGGTTGAAGGCGACGACGGCGCCGGTCCCCTTGGGACCGTACTTCCGGCCGCGCTCGTACCACGGGCTGGAGGGCAGGCCCGCGTAGGCGACGGATTCGACGTCGTCCCTTCCTTCCAGCCAGCGCGCCACTTCGGTGGCGTTGGCAACATGGCGTTCCACGCGCAGGCTCAAGGTCTCCAGTCCTTGGGAAATCAGGAAGGCGTTGAAGGGCGAAACTGCCGATCCAAGGTCGCGCAGCAGCTGGACACGGGCCTTGAGGATGTAGGAAAGGTTGGCCCCCAGCGCACCACCCTCCCCCAGGTCACGGGCGTAGACGAGGCCGTTGTAGGTGGGGTCCGGGGTGTTGAAGCCGGGGAACCGTTCCGGATCCTTGCTGAAATCGAACTTGCCCGAATCGACGATGACGCCGGCGATGGCCGCTCCGTGGCCGCCCAGGTATTTCGTGGCCGAGTGGATCACAATGTCCGCTCCCCACTCCAGGGGACGGATGAGGTACGGGGTGGACAAGGTGTTGTCCACGATCAAGGGGACGCCCGCATGGTGCGCCACCTGCGAGATGCCTTCGATGTCCAGGACATCCTGGCGGGGGTTGGAGACCACCTCGCCGAAGAAGAGCTTGGTGTTCGGCTGGACGGCCTCGCGCCACTGGTCAAGGTTGTCCGGGTCGGCCACGAACGTCACGGAAATGCCGAACTTCTTGAGCGTGTGCGCAAACAGGTTATACGTGCCGCCGTAGAGGCTGGGGCTGGCCACGATGTGGTCACCGGCCTCGGCGATGTTCAGGACGGCGAACGTTTCGGCCGCCTGCCCGGAGCTCAGCAGCAGGGCGGCGAGGCCGCCTTCGAGGCTGGCGATCCGCTGCTCCACGGCGTCCTGGGTAGGGTTGCCGATCCTTGTGTAGATAGGCGCCAACTCGGCCAGCGCGAAACGGTTGGCAGCGCTTTCTGCCGTGGGGAAGACGAAGGACGTGGTCTGGTAGATGGGAAGCGCACGGGCGCCCGTGGCGCTGTCCGCTTCCTGCCCTGCGTGGATCTGGCGGGTTTCGAAGGACCATCCGTTGGACATTCAAGGCTCCTTTGACATGGGCCCGGCATGCTGGGAGCACCTCGGGCCGCGCTTGCTCTCCGGCCGTTGCCGGACAACCAGGTCCTCACCCGGGGCACCCCACCGCGGATGGAGGGTTGCCGGCCAGCGAGCCGGGGCTTGGTGCTGGCACTCATGACCTGGGCCCAGTGTAGGAACAGAGCCGCGGTTGGGAACAGGATTGTGACGAACATGGTCCCGCTCCGGGCCGCCGATGCGGTCTTTCCCTGCCTCCCCGGAAGTTTCGCCAAAGTTCCACAGGGAACCCGCAGGATTGACCGAGGTTCGGCTTTTGTACCCCGCCTGTCGGATAAATTCGCTGTGGGAAAGTTCCACAGCACAGTTCTCCAACGCACAAAAGGATCGGGATTCCGTTGCCCCAATTGTTCCGCCAGGCTCTCCGCACCGTCCTGCCATCTTTGGCTGTTGGCCTCGCCACCCTGGCAGGCGGGCTCGCGTCCCCGCCCACCGCGTCGGCGGCACCCGCCGCGCCCGCCCCGCCCGAAGCAAGCGACAACGGGCGCTACCTCGTACGTTTCGCGGCCGGGGCGGATGTCGCCGGCGAGGCGCGGTCCCTCCGCGCCCAGGGGATCGGCGTCGCCCGTACGTTTGAAACGGCACTGAAGGGCGCGGCCGTCCAGGCGACCGCCGCGCAGGCCGCCGCCCTGGTCCGTTCCGGGCGGGCGACCGCCGTTGAACCGGACTACGCCGTCACAGTTTCAGACACGCAGCGGAATGCGCCCTGGGGACTGGACCGCACCGACCAACTGGCCCTTCCGCTGTCCGGAACCTACACGCCCCCGGCTTCCGGGCAGGGCGTCAGCGTCTACGTGGTGGACACCGGAATCCTCGCGTCGCACGTCGACTTCGGCGGCCGGGTTGCACAAGGGTGGACCGCGAAGAATGACGGGCTGGGAACAAACGACTGCAACGGCCACGGAACGCACGTGGCAGGGACCATCGCGGGCTCTGTTTACGGTATGGCCAAATCCGCCACCCTCATTCCGGTGCGGGCACTCGCATGCGACGGCTCCGGCCTTTACTCTGATGTGATTGCGGGCCTCGACTGGGTGGCTGCCAACCACCGCGACGGAACACCGGCCGTGGTGAACCTGAGCATCGGCGGACCGGCGAGCAATACCCTCGACGCCGCGGTGCAGGCGGTCATCGGTGATGGCATTCCTGCGGTTGTTGCTGCGGGGAACAGCGCCGTCGATGCATGCACCACTTCCCCATCGCGCCTGCCGGCGGCCGTCACAGTCGCAGCGAGCGATTCCTCGGACCGGCAGGCAAGCTTCTCCAACTTCGGCAGTTGCGTGGACTTGTACGCCCCGGGCGTGGGCATAACGTCCACCTGGTACACCTCCTCAACCGCTACCGCTTCACTGAGCGGGACATCCATGGCAACCCCCCACGTGGCTGGCGCAGCAGCGCTCCTGCTGGCGAAGAACCCGTCGCTGACCCCGTCCCAGGTTGCCTCGACCCTGAACTCCTCCTCCGTCACTGGGACGATCGCCAATGCCAGTGCAGGAACACCGAACCGTTTGCTGCATGTGGTGCCGCCGGCGGTAAACAGCGGGACCTACCCGGTTCAAGGCCCCATTGGGGACAAGTACGCCGAAGTGTCTGGTCTCGTTGGGCTTCCCATCGCCAATGAGGTTACGAACCAGCGGTTCGGCGGCTCGTACCAGGAGTTCGAGCACGGAATCATCGCCTACCTGCCCGGCTCGGGCGCCTTTGCGGTGGTCAACGGGATCAACGCGACGTGGAGGGGCAGCGGGGCGCAGAACGGCGATCTCGGCTACCCGACGTCGGACGAATATGCGCCGATGGCCGGTGGCGTAATGCAAAACTTCCAGTTCGGAAAGATCTCCTGGAACGCAGCCACCGGGTCCAGGATCACGAAGGGCGGCATCGGCGCCACATGGGACAACGCGGGTGGGCCGCTCAGCGGCCTCGGCTACCCCACCACCGACGAGTATGCACCGATTCCCGGCGGCGTCATGCAGGGCTTCCAGTACGGCAAGATCTCCTGGAACGCCGCGACCGGCTCACACATCACCAAGGGCGGCATCGGCGCCACCTGGGACAACGCCGGCGGCCCGGCCAGCGGCCTGGGCTACCCCACGACAGACGAAATTGGCGGCCTCGTGGGTGGCGGCGCGAAGCAGTACTACCAGGGCGGAGAGGTCGTGTGGTCTCCCTCCGCGGGCGCACACGTTATCACCGGTGGCATCAGGTCCGCCTGGGTCGGACAGGGCTCCGAGGGTGGCCGCCTCGGCTACCCGACCACCGGAGAGTACCCCGCCGGTGGAGGCGCCTATGCCCAGGACTTCCAAGGCGGCCGGATCACATGGCGTTCGGGAAGCGTTGGCATCGAGTACGCCTGACGGGACCTGTAGGCCCAAAGGAAAGCCGCCGGCGCCGGACGATCCGGCGCCTGCAACCGGGGCCGAATCCAGTAAGGTTACCCTTAGCTGAGAGCCGGATCACAAAGTGCCAAGATGTTGGCATGCGCATGGATCACGTCTCTTACGCCTGTGAACACGATGGCCTCGCGGCCACTACCGAACGAATTTCATCTGCCCTCGGCGTTGAGGCAGTGAAGGGCGGGGTCCACCCCCGGTTCGGAACCCGGAATATGATTATCCCGCTCGCCGGGCACAAGTACCTTGAAGTTGTGGAGGTCCTGGACCACCCGGCATCGGACAAAGCCCCGTTCGGACAGGCAGTGCGTGCCCGTTCGGCAGCCGGGGGCGGCTGGATGGGCTGGTGCGTCGAAGTGGACGACCTCGCCCCCTTCGAGGAGCGCCTGGGCCGCGCCGCCGTCAACGGAAACCGCAAGTTCCCTGACGGCCGCGAACTGGTCTGGAAGCAGATCGGCATTCTGGGCCTTATTGCCGATCCCCAGGTCCCCTACATGCTCAAGTGGGAGGGTGACCCGTCGCTGCACCCGTCCAACGCCTACGAGAGCAATGTCAAGATGAGCTCCCTGACCATTGCCGGTTCCGCAGAACGCGTCACCGAATGGCTGGGCGAGCCCGTGGAGCGGCCGCTGGAAGACGTCGCGGTGGACTGGGTTGCTCCGCACGGTACTCCCGGAATCCTGTCCGTGACATTCGAAACCGCCAACGGGGCAGTCACCATCTGACCCTGCCCGCCAACCCATCCCCACTTGTCTGGGTGATGGGTCACCCGGGCGTGTGCCTGGACCAGCTTCGGCCGCCATTTGGAGGTGACAACGGCGTCACCACCAAATGGCGGCCGAATTCATTTAATTCAGCGCGGTTCGTGTCCGGGTGGGCTGAACAACCTGGACAGCCTTCAATGTCACACCCCTCCTGGATGATGTTCGTATGGGAATCAGCGGCGGCGCAGTGAGCGGTTCAGGGGCGGGGATGGAAGGTGTTCATGCCTCTGTTGCTGCCCTTGATGCGCTGTTCCTGGAGGAGGCTGCGCTTTCCTCTGCGGGCGCCGACGGTGCCGGCGCTGGGGTGGATGTGTTGCAGCGGCAGTACGGGATCCTGTTGGAGCGGTTGGAACTGAGGTCCAGGCTGGAAGCCCAACTCAAGGCCGGGCAGGCGCAGGACGCGGCTGACTGCATCGGGATCCAGCAGGCGATGACGCCGCCGGAGGCGTCCGTGCAGGAGCGCACCTACGCGGAGATGTCGGCGGTGGAGGAGATCGCCGGGGTCCTGACCATGAGTTCCGGGGCCGCGGGTGCTTTCGTCCGCGAGTCGCAGCAGGTCTGCTCGCTGCCGCCGGTCATGGACGCGCTGGCCGCCGGGGCGGTGTCGTGGCAGCACGCGCGCGTCGTCGTGGATGAAACCGAAGGCCTCAGCCCTGCCGGGGCAGCCTCGTTGGTGGCGCACTTCTTCGACCCGGACGGGGGGTGTCAAGTTTTCTGTGTAAGGGACCGGTCGGTTATCCGTTCTGCCGGGTGGTCAGATGGGGAGTCGGTTGGGGAATTGCACGGCGAAGGCGTTCAGTGCCTGGTGCCAGCCCAGTGTGCCGGTTCCGAGCTCACCGCCGCGGGTGGTTTCGATGTTCCGGATTCCCAGATAGACGAGCTTGATCGCGGCCTCGTCGGAGGGAAATGATCCTCTGGTTTTGGTGATCTTCCGCAGCTGGTAGTTGATCGATTCGATCTGGTTCGTGGTGTAGATGACCTTGCGGATCTCCGGGGTGAAGGCCAGGAACGGGGTGAAGTCCTCCCACGCGTTCCGCCACGCCAGCACCGCCCCGGGAGCCGTGCTCTGCCAGGTCTCTGCGAAGGCTTCCATCGCCAGCTCGGCCGCCTGTACGGTCGGTGCCGTGTAGATCGGGCGCATGTCCCGGGCCATGGCCTTGCGTGCGTTGTAGGAGGCGTATTTCATGGCCGAGCGCAGCAGGTGCACGACGCAGGTCTGCACGACGGTCTGGGGGTAGATGCTGTTCACGGCTGCCGGCAGCCCGGTGAGCCCGTCGCAGCACAAGATCAGAATGTCGGACGCTCCGCGGTTACGGATTTCGGTGAGCACGTTGGCCCAGAACTTCGCCCCTTCGCTGGTGCCCAGCCACAGACCCAGGACCTGCTTGCGGCCCTCCACATCCACCCCGACGGCCACGTGGCAGGCCTTATTCACCACAACCCCGCCGTCCCTGATTTTCAGCCAAATAGCGTCAATATAGACAATCGGATACACCGACTCCAGCGGCCTGTTCTGCCATTGGGCGACTTCGTCGGCGATCACGTCCGTGACCCTGGAAATCGTCGCCGCGGAGACCTTGGTCCCGTAGATCTCATCAAGGTGGGAGCCGATATCTCTGGTGCTCATGCCGCGGGCGTAGAGGGAGAGGATCATATCCTCGACCTTGCCCAGCCGGCGGGCCCGCTTGGGCACGATCACCGGCTCGAAGGAACTGTTCCGGTCCCGGGGCACGGTGACCTGCACCGGCCCCTGAAGGGTCTGCACGCTCTTGGTGGTTTTGCCGTTGCGGGAGTTACCCGTGCCCTGCCCGGCAGGGTCCCCGGACTCGTAGCCGAGGTGGTCGCTCATCTCGGTTTCCAGGGCCCGTTCCAGGACCGCGCGGGTCATCCGGGAGAGGAGCTCCTCAACACCATTGCGGCCCTCTCCAAGGTCCTCCGCCGCGGTGACAAGAGCGTCGATCTGGTCGGCGCTCAAAACGCCTTCCAAGGGGTTGGTTGTCGTACTAATTTCGGCCAAGAGGGCCCGTCCTTTCAAGGGTAAAACCGCAGGTCAAACCCTAGTTAGAGACCGGACCCTTACACACTCAATGAAACACCCTCCCCGGACGCCCCGAACCCTGCCCGCGGCGCCGCACCCGGCGAACTTGTCCCGTCCCGGTTCCGGGCCAAGGCCCGCGCCTGGCGCGAACGCCACCACCCCGAATCGATCGAGACCCGCCACGCCAAAGGAGCCGCCGACCGGCGGATGGAATACCGGCCCGACCGGGACGGCATGGCCCGTGTGACGCTCTACCTCCCCGGCGACACCGCCTCCGCGATCTGGAACCGCACCACCGCCACCGCCCGCGGCCTCCAAGGACCCGACGAACCAAGGACTATCTCCCAGCTCCGCCCCGACATCGCCGCCAGCCTGCTCCTCGGCGCCGGAAGCTCTCCCCACTCGGACAACACAGACCCCGGCAAGGTCCCCACACCGCGGGCGGATGTGCTGGTGATGGTTCCGGTGTTATCCCTCCTCGGCCTCACCGAGGAACCCGCCATCCTCGACGGCCACGGGCCGATCCCCGCCTCCATGGCACGGCGGCTGGTCGCGGACGGCGCCGACTCCTTCTACCGCGTCCTGGTCGACCCCCGCGACGGCGCACCCCTGGAAATCGGGCGCAGAAGCTACCGGCTCCCCGAGACAATCAAACGCTGGATCAGGATGCGCGATGCCAAGTGCACCTTCCCCGGCTGCACCAACCGATCACTGGACAACGACACCGACCACCTCACCGCCTGGCACAACGGCGGTAAAACCGGCGCCTCCAACCTGGGACAACTCTGCCCGAAACACCACCGGCTCAAACACCACAGCGGCTGGACCCCCACCCCCGCCACCACCAACGAACCACCCGGCTGGACCTCACCCACCGGCCGCACCTACACAGCCGAACAACTCGACAGAGAACCAACCAACTGGCCTTATGGTGCATTGTCCCTTGACATCAATCCGCCACCCGAAGAACCACCCGGCGGCAACTTGCTCGACCCGGATGACCTCTGCCCGGCAGACCCGCTGTGGGAGGAGTTTTACACTCTGCCCTACGTGTTGCCACCGGACCCGCAGGCGGCCTGGTGGTCGCTCTGGGCGGAAGGGTAAAGGGCTCCGGCAGGTGGCGATTCCGGGGCTCGAATGACGCGCGACGCCCAAAGCCTTGCTTGGGTGAGGACGTACACGAGGCCGGCGGCAGGAAATTCGCAGCCGTCGACTCGCATTACCCGAGCCCCACGGCCTTGCCAAAGAGGCTGAACCCGACGAAGGCCACGATGTCCAGCAGGGCGTGGGCGATGACCAGTGGCATGACACGTTTGGTGCGGGTGTAGATCCAGGCGAACACGACCCCCATGACTGCGTTGCCGATGAAGGGCCCGAAGCCCTGGTACAGGTGGTAGCTTCCGCGGAGCAGCGAGCTCACGGCGATGGCCAGCGGCGTGCTCCAGCCGAACTTCCCGAAACGGTCCAGGAGGTAGCCCACCACAATTACCTCCTCCACGATGCCGTGCCGGATGGCGGACAGGATCAGGACTGGGACGGTCCACCAGTAGGCATCCAGGCCGCTGGGGATGATGGCGGTGGTGATTCCCAGCGCGCGGCCGGCGGCGTACAGCCCCAAGGATGGGATGCCGATCAGCGCTGCCAGCCCCAGCCCCTGCAGAACATCCTTCCCGGGCCGTGCAAAGTTGAAACCAAGTTTCCGGAAAGCAGAGCCCGGGTTACCGGCATCGCCCGGAGCAACCTGGCGATGGTCCGTGAGGAAGTAGAGCACCAGCATGACGGGCACCAGGGCGAAAACGATGTCCAGCAGCTGGTAGGTCAGGTCGAAGTACTCCCGTGTGCTTTGCGACCGGTTCAGCGTGGACGTGCCCTGGGCCAGCGGCGCCCGGGTCATCTTGTCCAGTAACTGCACCACGGAATAAACGGCGGACTGCCCCAGGGACAGGCCCAGGACAATCCAGACTTCGAGCCGAATGCGACGGCGGGCGGGAACCAGCATGTTCCCATCTTGCCTGCAGTTTCTGGATCCGGCCTGATGGAATTGCCCACCGGTCAAACTGCCCGCCTGGTGCAACTGAGCGCCTGCAGGAACTGAGCGCCTGGTGCAACTGCGGGCAGCAGCGGACGCCGCCGGAATCAGGCCGGGGCGACAATCACCTCCGTGCCGTTGGCCTCGAAGGCCGCCTTGTCGCGCGGTGAAATGCCGGAGTCGGTGATCAGCCGCGTGAAGTTGTAGCCGTCCATGGTGGCGAAGGCCCGGACGCCCACTTTGGAGGAATCGGCGATGACATAGGAGATCCGGGCACGGCTTGCCAGCAGGGCGTTAACGGAGGCCTCCCCTTCCCCTGTGTTGGTGGGCCCCACCTCGGGATCGATCCCGTTCACCCCGATGAATGCGATATCCAGCACCACCTTCTGCATGATGATGTCGGTATACGGGCCTACCAGTTCATAGGACCTCGGATTGAGGATCCCGCCAGTCACCATGACCTTGATGTTGGGCCGCACCGCCAACTGCCCGGCGATGTTGATGGCATTGGTGACTACCGTAAGGGTGGGCTGGTTGGAGGGCGCGTTGAGGTCTTCACGGGTGGCGAGGATCTGCGCGAGCGCGGTGCTGGTGGTGCCCCCGCAGAGGCCGATGACAGCGCCCGGCTTGATCAGTGCCGAGGCGCACTGGGCAATCTGTTCCTTCGCTTCGGCGTGGTCATCCCTGTTGTAGCGGCCAGGCAGGTCGTAGGCCAAGGCTCCGGTGGTTGCCCCGCCGCGGGTGCGGGTGAGCAGGCGGCGTTTGGCGAGGCTGTCGAGGTCGCGGCGGGCAGTGGCGGGCGAGACGTTGAGGGTGCTGACAATCTCGTCCACTTCCACCTGGCCGGTCCTGGCCAGCAGGTCGAGAATCGCTGTGAGCCGGTCGGTGCGGGTCATGCAAGGAGGCCTTTCGATAGTCCAGCCACCACTTCCGATGACGCTTGATGATTATAACTCAATGGAAATAATCAAGAAACGTCAAAACACGCCGCGGCTGTCATCGCGCCCTGGCTCCTGCCCGCCACACAGCGTACGTCAACGGCATCCCCGGGCGGTAAGCGAGATGGGTGGCAGAGGGCGCGTTCAGCAGGTGGAGGTCGGCCCGGTGTCCCATGGCGATGGACCCCACTGCGCGTTCACCGTCGGCGTCCCGGCCGGCCTCTTTGTGGAGCGCGAGTGCGCCACCGTAGGTCGCCGCCCGGACGGCCTCGTGCACGCTCAGGTTCATTTGCAGTACCGCGGTGGTGACGCAGAAGGCCATGGAGCTGGTGTAGGACGTTCCCGGATTGCAGTTGGAGGCCAGCGCCACCTGCACGCCCGCGTCCAGGAGGGCACGGGCGGGTGCCAGCGGTTGGCGGGTGGAGAGGTCGCAGGCGGGAAGGACTGTGGCCACGGTCCCCCGCTCCCCGGCTCCGGTTGCCGGATCCCACCCCGACCAGGATCCGGCCAAGGCTTTGACATCCTGCGCGGCAAGGTAGTTGACATGGTCCACGCTCGCGGCGCCCAGCTCCACGGCCAACTGCACGCCGGGGCCCTCCCCGAGCTGGTTGCCGTGCACCCGCAGGCCCAGCCCGGCGTCCCGGCACGCGAGGAGCACCCGACGGGACTGCTCGGCGGTGAAGGCGCCTTCCTCGCAGAAGACGTCGGCCCACTGGACGTATGGGCGGACGGCGGCAAGCATGGGTCCGCACACCAGGTCGGTGTAGTCATCGGCGTCCTGCCCGGCGGGAACCAGGTGGGCGCCGAGGAAGGTCACCTGGTCTGCAACCGTGGAGCCGATGCGGGCGCTCCGGGCCTCATGGTCCACGTCCAGGCCGTAGCCGGTCTTGGTTTCCAGATAGGTCGTGCCCTGCGAGACAGCCTCGGCCACCCTGCCCAACGCCAACCGCGTGAGGTCGAAATCCGCCGTCGCCCGGGTGGCGTTCATGGTCACCGCGATACCGCCGGCCGAATAGGACTCCCCTGCCATCCGTGCCTCGAACTCCGCCGTCCGGTCACCGGCGAAAAGCAGGTGGGTATGGGAGTCCACCCAGCCTGGGAGCATGGCCCGCCCCCCGGCGTCGACGGCGTCATCCGCGGCGGGTGCGTCGGCTGCGGCACCGATCCACGAGATGCGTTCCCCTTCGATCACCACCGCTGCATCCTTCAGGACCCGATGCTCCAGGTCCTGCGTCATCAACTCAGCGATATTCGTGATCAGGGTGCTCATGGAACCATTCTTCAGCGCCGGATCGACCAGCGGGTGGCGGCCAGGGCCTGCGCTGTCCGGGATTCCGGACCCGCGGAGTCCGGACCAGCCATGACCGGCCCGGCGGAACCCGGGCCGCCTGAGGCTCCCTGGGCGGCCAGGATCTGCTCCGCGGCAAGCTCGGCGATGGCCGAGGACGTCTGGAACCCGTAACCGCCCTGCCCGGCGAGCCAGTAGAAGCCGGGGGCCTCGGCGTCGAACCCTGCCACCGGCACGCCGTCCGCAGCCTCCGTGCGCAAGCCGGTCCAGGCGCGGCGGATCCCGGTGATCCCCAGGCGCGTCACCGAATTCAGCCGTTCCACCAAACGCTCAACATCCCCCGGCCGGGGCCGGGCATCCTCCGGGCCGCTGGGTTCGGTTTCCGACGGTGAAATCAGCACGTCCGGTCCCTCGGGGCGGAAGTAGAAGGAGTTGTCCGCCGCGGCCACCATCGGACTGGACAGCGGGAGGGAATGCCCGACGGCGGCAATCGCCGCAGTGCGCCGGTACGGCTGCAGCCCCAGCTTCTCCACGCCGCTGAGCACCGCGAGTTCGTCCGCCCAGGCACCTGCGGCGTTAACCAGGACACCCGCCTCGAAACCCTCAGCGCCCGCCCCCACCTGCCACCCGGAACCCAGCCGCTGCGCTGAGTGGACCCGGGCCCCGGTGATGATGTCCGCGCCGGCGGAGGCCGCCCGCTCCCGGTGGTCCTCCAGCAGCAGGGGCGCGTTGCAGCCGAACGAACCGGTGTCCAGCCCCGCCGCCTCGAAGGTGCCCGGCAGCAGCGCTGGGCACAACTCGACCGCCCGCTCCACGGTGATCGGCTGCATGTGGCCGCTGGCCTCCGCTGCTACATCTGCCGCCGAGCCGACGAGCATGAAGCTGCGCGGCACCAGGACAGGCCCGGGCAGTTCCTTGTCCCGGGCGGCGATCAGTTCAAGCGTCCGCATGGTGAGTTCCTGCACCACCGGCGGCCCGTAGCTGGGAATCAGCTGGCGGGCCGAACGGGAAGACGTGTGGTACGCCAGCTCCTGTTCAGCCTCCACCAACGCAACGCTGCAGCGGCCGGCAAGGGCGGACGCCAGGGACAGGCCGGCAATGCCGCCGCCCACAATCAGGACATCGTAATGAGCTGCCATCGGTCCATCCTGACAGAGTTTCGGCCTGCTGGAACCTGTCTCCTGAAAAGCCCTCTCAGCCTTCCATATCGGCACGGCTGGCGACGAAGGCACCCACGCACGCTTCGACGTCGTCCGCTGAATGCGCGGCCGAAAGCTGCACCCGGATCCGCGCGGCACCCCGCGGAACCACCGGGAAGCTGAAGGCCGTGACGAAGACGCCGTGCTGCAGCATCCGGTCGGCGATCCTGGCGGCCACGACGGCGTCGCCGAACATGACGGGAACAATGGCGTGCTCGCCGGGCAGGAGGTCGAAGCCCTCCTCCGTCATCCGGCGGCGGAACAGCGCCGCGTTCTCGAAGAGCCGGCTCCGCAGGTCGGCCGAGTTCTCCACCAGGTCCAGCGCCTTGAGGGTTGCGGCGACGATGGCAGGGGCCACCGAGTTCGAGAAGAGGTACGGCCGCGCCTTCTGCCGGAGCATGGCGACAATCTCGCTGCGGCCGGACACATACCCGCCGGACGCACCGCCCAGGGCTTTGCCGAAGGTTCCGGTGTAGATGTCCACCCGGTCCGACACGCCGGCGTGTTCCGGAGTACCCGCACCGGTGGCACCCATGAAGCCCACGGCGTGGGAGTCGTCCACCATCACCAGTGCCCCGTACTTCTCGGCGAGGTCGCAGATGGCTTCCAGCGGGGCCAGGAAGCCGTCCATGGAAAACACACCGTCGGTGACGATGATCTTCCGGCGCGCGTCCTGCGCTTCCAGCAGCCGCGCCTCCAGCTCTGCCATGTCCTGGTTGGCGTACCGGTACCGGCGGGCCTTGCACAGGCGGATGCCGTCGATGATGGACGCATGGTTGAGGGCGTCGGAAATGACGGCGTCCTCCGCGCCGAACAGGGACTCGAAGACGCCGCCGTTGGCGTCGAAGCAGCTGGAGAACAGGATGGTGTCCTCGGTGCCCAGGAAATTCGACACCCTCGCTTCCAGTTCCAGGTGCAGGTCCTGCGTGCCACAGATGAACCGGACACTGGCCATGCCGAAGCCGCGCTCATCCAGGGCGGCCTTGGCGGCGCTGATCATGTCCGGATGGTCCGCCAGGCCCAGGTAGTTGTTGGCGCAGAAGTTCAGCACGTCAGCGCCCGGGGATCCGATCCGGCCAGCTGTGATGTGGCTGGACTGCGGCGAGGTGATAGTGCGTTCGGTCTTGTAGAGCCCCGCGGTGCGGATGTCGTCCAGCTCGTCGCGCAGCTGGTCCTTGAGGGAGGTATACATGGTGGTTCCTTACAGTCGGGTCCAGTCGAGGACAACTTTGCCGCCTCCGCCGCTGCGGGCGATATCGAAGCCCTTCTCCCACTCCGTGGCCGGAAGGGTGTCGGTGACCACGGCGGAGATTCCGGCGTGCAGCACGGGGTTGGAGGAGAGCATGGCGCTCATGGCGTACCAGGTTTCGTACATTTCCCGGCCGTAGATGCCCTTGAGCGTGAGCATGTGCGTGACCACCTTGCCCCAGTCGATGGTGATCTCCTGGCTGGGCAGCCCGAGCATGGCGATCCGCCCGCCGTGGTTCATGTTGTCGATCATTTCAGGCAGGGCCGTGGGGTGGCCGGACATTTCCATTCCGACGTCGAAGCCCTCCCGCATGCCAAGCTCACGCTGGGCGTCGCGCACCCGGGTAGTGGAGACATCGATGGCCAGGTCGGCGCCAAGCTGCCGCGCCAGTTCCAGGCGGGGCCGGGAGACATCCGTGATGGCGATCTTGCGCGCGCCTGCGTGCCGGGCCACCGCGATGGCCATCAGGCCGATGGGACCCGCGCCGGTGATCAGCACGTCCTCGCCGACAAGCGGAAAGCTCAGGGCTGTGTGGGTAGCATTGCCGAAAGGATCGAAGATCGCGCCAAGCTCGGGTGTGACGGAAGGGTCGTGGTGGACCCAGACGTTGGTTTCGGGGATTACCACGTACTCGGCGAAGGCGCCGTCGCGCTGGACTCCGACGCTGACAGTGTGGATGCACATCTGCCGGCGGCCCGCGCGGCAGTTCCGGCAGATGCCGCAGACGATGTGGCCTTCGCCGGAGACCCTGTCGCCCACCTTGACGTCGCGGACCTCCCAGCCGACTTCCACCACTTCGCCGTAGAACTCATGCCCTGCGATGAGGGGAGCTTCGATCATTCCCTGCGCCCAGGAGTCCCAGGACTGGATGTGCAGGTCCGTGCCGCAGATGCCGGTGGTCATCACGCGGATCTTGACGTCCGCCGGGCCGGCCTCGGGCTCGGGCCGGTCCACCATCTCGAAGCCGGCCTGTGGGCCGGGCTTGTACAGGGCCTTCATTGGCTTCCTTACTTCTTGTGCTGCGCTTTTTCTGCTTCGGCAGGGATGTTGTCCTCCTCATTAGAGCCCCCGGGATCCATTAGCACAACAGGAATCTTCTCAATCAACGATGTAGAAATTACTTACGCATAGACTGGGGTAATGGAGATTCACCAGCTCGAAATCCTGCGGGAACTGGGTGCGCTGGGCAGCGTGAAGGCCGTGGCCGATACCCTCATGGTCACGCCATCGGCGGTCTCGCAGCAACTGGCCCACCTGCAGCGCACCGTTGAGGTGCCGCTGACCCGCAAGGAGGGCCGGAACCTGGTCCTCACGGAGGCCGGCCAGGTGCTTGCGGACGCCGGCGCCGCCGTCGTCAGCGCCATGGCCGAGGCCCGCAGCGCGTTGGGCACCTATCACGGGTCGCAGGCGGGGAGGGTGACGGTCAGCGGCTTCCACAGCGCGGGGCAGGCCCTGTTCGCGCCGCTGGCACGGATGCTGGACCGGCCCGGGCACCCGCGGATCGAACTCTCCGACGAGGACGTTGCCCAGCAGGACTTCCCCGCCCTGACGGCCCGGTATGACCTGGTGCTGGCCCACCGCATGGACCACAGCCCGCGCTGGCCCGCCGAACGCGTAGCCGTGATCCCCCTGGCGCACGAACCGCTGGACGTGGCTTTGCCCGCGGCCCACCAGCTGGCCGGCAAGGACACCGTAACGGCGGACGACGTCGGCGGCGAGGCCTGGGTGACCAGCCACCCCGGCTACTCCCCCGCCGATGTCCTGGCCGCTATCGCAGCCGTCTCCAGCAGGGAGCCGAACATAGTCCACCGGATCAACGACTACTCCACCGTCGCGGCCCTCGTGGCCACGGGCGGCGTGGTGGGCCTGCTGCCCCGGTACACCGCGGGGCCTGTCCTCAACCCGGACATCGTTTTGCGGCCATTGGAAGGCATCAGCACCCGCCGCCGGATCGATCTGCTGGCCAGGCCTGAGAACCTGAAGCGGAGGTCGGTCGTCATGGTCTGTGAGGCGTTGGAGGACATCATGGCCGGGCTCGTTGACCAAGGCTGACCCAACTGAGTAGCGCCAGGTGTCGTTGTGGACCGTTCACAACGACACCTGCCGCTGCCTACTTGTTGTGGCCCTTGCCGAGGCCGTGTCCGTGGCCACGGCCCAGCCCAAGGCCCGGGCCGCCGCCGGAGCCCTTGACGATCCTCTTGGCCGTAGCCTTATCGCCGTCCCTGGCGCCGGCAACGCGCACGGTGTCGCCTGCGGCGATGTCGGCGATGGTTCCTTCCGTGGGCCTAAGCCGCCGGCCGTCGTCGCCCATTCCTCCTGAACCGCCGGTCTTGCCTGCCCCATCCGCAGCCGGGGCGGGAATGGTGCTGATCCTGGTGTCGCCGGTGACGGTGTACGTCTGGGAATATCCGTCCTCGCTCTTGACGGTGATGGCCGTGTCGCTGACGGATTCCACGGTGCCGCGCTGTTCCAGGACGGTCTGGAAGGTGCCGTCGG
This sequence comes from Arthrobacter sp. MOO21, assembly GCF_057369995.2. Taxonomy (NCBI): domain Bacteria; kingdom Bacillati; phylum Actinomycetota; class Actinomycetes; order Micrococcales; family Micrococcaceae; genus Arthrobacter; species Arthrobacter sp. MOO21. Next base: position 186,381 of record NZ_CM170671.2, read on the forward strand.
GGTTCTTCACCACGCCTTCGCCATGCAGGGGCTGCGGCCGCTGCGCCTTACGGTCCTGCTTGTCCTGCTGGCCCGGCGCAGTGTCCCTTCCCGGTGCGGACTGCGACGGCGACGGCGATGGAGGCGGTGTTCCGGTGGCGGACCAGGCGAGTGCAGCCCCCGTCCCGGTCAGGGCCAGGGCCACCGCCCCGGCCAGCACCGCCTTGCGCATCCCCAAAGGTTCCCTGGCCGCCATCACTGTTCCTCCCGCACCAATACCGGGGCACCAAAGCCCGGGTGAGCTCCAGTGTAGGTCCGCCGGGGCACGCCCAGCCACGGGTACTTTCGGGCAGGCGAAGCCGAGTACCCTAAAGCCCAATTGGGTCGCAGTTGACGTCGTTATGAGGGTTCAAAACGACATCTGCTGCGACCCAGTTGGGTGCGGTTGCTAGACGGTGACGCCGAGCTTCTCCAGGATCAGTTCGCGCACCCGGCCGGCGTCGGCCTGGCCGCGGGTGGCCTTCATGACCCCGCCCACGATCGCGCCGATGGCCTGGACCTTGCCGCCGCGGATCTTGTCCGCCACGTCGGGCTGGGCGGCGAGTGCCGCGTCGATGGCTTCCAGGAGGGGCCCGTCATCGGACACGACGGCGAGGCCGCGCCTTTCGACGATCTCCTCCGGAGTGCCTTCACCGGCGAGCACGCCGTCCAGCACCTGGGACGCCATCTTGTTGTTGATCTTGCCGGCTTCCACCATGCCGGCCAGTTCCACGATGGTGGCCGGCTGCACGCCGAGCTGGCCGGGGTCCACGTCGGCGGCCTTGGCACGGCCCACGATCTCGCCCATCCACCACTTGCGCGCCACGGAAGCTGAGGCGCCGGCAGCGATGGTTTCCTCGATCTCGTCCAGGACGCCGGCGTTGACCACGTCGCGGAATTCCAGGTCGGAGTAGCCCCAGTCGGCCTTAAGCCGCTTGCGGCGCTCCGCCGGCGGCTCGGGCAGGGTGGCGCGGAGTTCCTCCACCCATTCGCGCGACGGCACCACGGGAACCAGGTCAGGTTCCGGGAAGTAGCGGTAGTCGTCGGCGTCGGACTTGGCACGGCCGGACGTGGTGGTGCGGGTGTCCTCGTGCCAGTGGCGGGTTTCCTGGACCACGGGCTCCCCTGCTTCCAGGACGGCGGCGTGGCGCTGGATCTCGTAGCGGACGGCGTGTTCAACGGCGCGCAGGGAGTTCACGTTCTTCGTCTCCGAGCGGATGCCAAAGCGTTCACGGCCGTGCGGGCGGAGCGAGACGTTGGCGTCGCAGCGGACGTTGCCGCGTTCCATCTTTGCGTCGGACACACCGAGGTTCTTCACGATCTCGCGGACGGCAGCCACGTACGCCTTGGCCAGTTCCGGAGCCCGGGAACCGGCGCCCTCGATGGGCTTGGTGACGATCTCCACCAGGGGCACACCGGCACGGTTGTAGTCCACCAGCGAGAAGTCGGCGCCCTGGATCCGGCCGGTGGCGCCACCCATGTGGGTCAGCTTGCCGGCGTCCTCCTCCATGTGGGCGCGCTCGATCTCCACCCGGAAGACTGTACCGTCGGACAGTTCGATATCCAGGTACCCGTCGTACGCGATGGGTTCGTCGTACTGGGACGTCTGGAAGTTCTTGGGGGTGTCCGGGTAGAAGTAGTTCTTCCGGGCAAAGCGGCAGGACTCGGCGATCTTGCAGTTCAGCGCCAGGCCGATCTTGATCGAGGACTCGATCGCGGCCTTGTTCACCACCGGCAGGACGCCCGGCATGCCGAGGTCCACCTCGTTGACGTTGGTGTTGGGCTCGTCGCCGAACACGTTGGGCGCGGAGGAGAACATCTTGGTCTTGGTGTTGAGCTCCACGTGGACCTCGAACCCCAGGACGGGATCGTATTTCTCCATGGCCTCTTCGAAGCTCAGGATGTGGTCAGTGCTCATTATTTTGCCTCCTGGGTTTCGAGGGGCGCCGAAGCGGCAAGGTCGGGGGCCTGGGCCAGCAGCGGGCCGCCCCACTTGGCCTCAAGCAGCGATTCAAGGACGGCGCCCACGCGGTACAGGCGGGCGTCTTCCCGGGCCGGGGCGAGCAGCTGGATGCCGACGGGCAACCCGTCCTCGTCCGCCAGCCCGCCGGGCAGGGACAGGCCGGGTACGCCGGCCAGGTTCGCGGGAATGGTCGCAACGTCGTTGAGGTACATCGCCAGGGGGTCGTCCAGCTTCTCGCCGAGCCGGAAAGCCGTGGTGGGGGCGGTCGGCGAGATCAGCACGTCGGCCACCGTGAACGCGGCGTCGAAGTCGCGCTGGACCAGGGTGCGCACCTTCTGGGCGGAGCCGTAGTAGGCGTCGTAGTAGCCGGCGGACAGGGCGTACGTGCCCAGGATGATGCGGCGCTTGACCTCGTCACCGAAGCCGGCGGCGCGGGTGGCACCCATGACGCGTTCAATCGTCATGGGCCCATCCTCGGGGAGGACGCGCAGGCCGTACCGGACGCCGTCGAACTTGGCGAGGTTGGAGGACGCCTCGGACGGCATGATCAGGTAGTAGGCGCCCAGGGCGTACTGGAAATTGGGGCAGGAAACCTCGACGATTTCCGCGCCGGCCTCCTTGAGCAGCTCCAGGGCGTCGTTGAACCGGTTTTCGACGCCGGCCTGGTAGCCCTCGCCGTGCAGTTCCTTGATGATGCCGATCCGCAGGCCCTCGACGTTGCCGGTCCTGGCGGCGGCCACGAGGTCGGCCAGCGGTTCGGGCAGGGAAGTGGAGTCGCGGGGATCATGCCCGCCGATGACCTGGTGCAGCAGTGCGGAGTCCAGCACGGTCCGGGTGACCGGGCCGATCTGGTCCAGCGAGGACGCCATGGCGATCGCGCCGTAGCGGGAGATGCTGCCGTAGGTGGGCTTGACGCCCACGGTCCCGGTGACCGCGCCCGGCTGGCGGATGGATCCGCCGGTGTCCGTGCCCAGGGCCAGGGGCGCCTCGAAGGCGGCGACAGCAGCGGCCGAGCCGCCGCCGGAGCCGCCGGGGATCCGGTCCAGGTCCCACGGGTTGCGGGTGGGGCCGTAGGCGGAGTGCTCGGTGGAGGAGCCCATGGCGAACTCGTCCAGGTTGGTCTTGCCGAGGATGGGCATCTTCGCCGCGCGCAGGCGCTCCACGACCGTCGCGTCGTAGGGGCTGTGCCAGCCCTCGAGGATCTTGGAGCCGGCCGTGGTGGGCTGTCCGATGGTGACAATGAGGTCCTTGACGGCGATGGGGACACCGGCCAGGACATGGAGGGCTTCGGCCTCGGCACCCCCGGCAGCGCGGATGGCGTCCACTTCGGCAGCAACGGCGAGCGCTTCCTCGGCGTTAACGTGCAGGAAGGCGTTGACCTTCCCGTCAACGGCGGCGATCCGGTCAAGGTAGGCCTGGGTGGCCTGGACGGAGGTGACCTCGCCGGCGGCAAGCTTCTCGGCCAGCTGCGCGGCGGACAGGCGGATCAGTTCGTCGGCCCTAAGGCCCGTGGGGTTCTGTTCAGTCATGGTTATGCCTCATCCAGGATTGCCGGGACCTTGAATCGGTTGTCATCGGAATCCGGCGCGCCGGAGAGTGCCTGTTCCGCCGTGAAGGTGTGTCCCACCACGTCCTCGCGGAAGACGTTGCTGAGCGGGATGGGGTGGGAGGTGGCCGGGACGTCGTCCCCGGCGGCCTCGCTGACGGACTTGACCGAATCGACGATGACGGCGAGTTCGCCGGCCATCCTGTCCAGCTCTTTGGCACTCATCTCGATGTGGGCGAGCCGCGCGAGATGCGCCACGTCGTCCCGGTTGATCGCAGCCATGGATCTCCCCTGCAAAGTTCGAATTGTTTTCCGATCCAGTCTAGTGGGGAAACGCAGATGCCCGTCTGACGGCCCCCAGCGGGCGTCAGACGGGCACCTTCGATGCCTGGTCCTGCCGCGGGGACAGGGAGCGCAGGCAGCTACAGACTAACCGATACCGATGGCTCCGGTCAGCATGCCGACGCCCAGCATTACGAGGGAAATGACGGCGGTGCGCCACAGTACCTTCTTGTGGTGGTCGCCGAGGTCCACCTTGGCCAGCGAGACCAGCAGCAGGATGGCCGGAACAAGGGGGCTCTGCAGGTGGAACGGCTGTCCGGTGATGGAGGCGCGGGCCATGTCCGCGGCACTGACGCCGTAGTGGGCGGCGGTCTCGCTAAGGACCGGCAGGACGCCGAAGTAGAAGGCGTCGTTGCTCATGAAGAACGTCATGGGGATGCTCAGGACGCCGGTGATGACGGCCATGAACGGGCCCATGGACGACGGGATGATCTGGACCAGCCATGCGGACATTGCTTCGACCATGCCGGTGCCCTTGAGCACGCCGGTGAGGACCGCGGCGGCCATGACCATGCTGACCACGGCCACGATGGACGGTGCGTGGGCCAGCAGCTGGGTGCCCTGGTCCTTGACCTTGGGGAAGTTGACCAGCAGGGCGACGGCGGCGCCCACCATGAACACGAACGGCAGCGGGATGACGTTGGCCACGAGCACCACCATCACGGCGACGGTCAGGGCCAGGTTGAACCAGAACAGCTTGGGCCGCAGGGTGCTGCGGTTGGGGTCCAGGGCAGTGTCCGCCATGGCCGAGTCGCTCTCGTCCACCAGGATTTCGGTGCGCTCCAGTACTGCCACGCCGGCGCCGCCGGCCGGGGAGGCACCGCGTCCGGAGGCACCACCGGGCGTGCCGCCATTGCGTCCTGTTCCAGAATCCCGGGTTGCGGAGGCACCTGCGGAGGTGCCGCCGTCGAACTCTTCGGCAGTGTCGGGGACACCCCAGATTTCCGGGGCGGTGCTGCGGAGGCGGTTGCGCTCCTGCAGGCCCAGCAGCCAGGCGAAGGCGAAGACGACGACCAGGCCGGCCACCAGGGACGGGATCATGGGCACGAAGACGTCGTTGACGTCGATCTTCAGGGCGGTGGCGGCGCGGGCCGTGGGACCGCCCCAGGGCAGGATGTTCATGGTGCCGTTGGCCAGGCCGGCCACGCAGGTGAGGACCACGGGGCTCATCTTCAGGCGGAGGTAGACCGGAAGCATGGCGGCGGTGGTGAGGATGAACGTGGTGGATCCGTCACCGTCCAGCGACACGGCGGCCGCCAGGATGGCGGTACCCAGGACAACCTTGGCGGGGTCGTTGCCCAGCTTGCGGAGGATGAACTTCACCAGCGGGTCGAACAGTCCGACGTCGATCATCAGGCCGAAGTAGATGATGGCGAACATCAGCAGGGCCGCGGTGGAGGTCATGGACTTCATGGAGTCCATCACCATGTCGCCGATGCCCAGGCCGGCCCCGGCGAAAAGGCCAAAAACAGTAGGGACGATGATCAACGCCAGCACTGGCGTCAACTTCTTCGTCATGATCAGCACCATGAATACCGCGATCATGGCGAATCCAAGTATTACCAGCACAGCCGGCTCCTTCTTGTGAACGGCACCACAGCGTTGTGATGCGTGCTACAGACTGTAGGGTGGCGTCCGTCACGGCAGCGCCTTTGGCTCAATTGATTGGCATACTGCTTATTGGGAGCATTTTGCTCATTGTGCTCACCGGGTTTTTCGCGCTTTTCGTACCGTAACGGCACCCTTGGAGCGCACCACAAGTGCACACCAGCCCGTCCCACACCCATCAAGGAGGATGAATGCAGCGATCCGTGTCCCGGCAGCCGCTGCGGTTCTCCACCCAGACGCTCCTGTTGCAGCTGTCGGTGGTGCTGCTGGTGGTGTTGCTCAGCGCCGCCGTGCACGCCTGGCTCACCTATGACCGGGTGGGCAGCGACGCGGAGAACCAGGCCCTGACCCTGGCCCGGACCGTGGCCTCCGACCCGGAGGTCCGGGCCAACGTGCAGGGCATCAGCGCACAGCCCGGCACTCCCCCGGCGTCCGCGCTGCTGGCCGGCCCGCTCCAGGCCTCCGCCGAGGCAGCGCGGACCAGGACCGGAGCGTTGTTCGTGGTGATCACCGACGAAACCGGGATCCGGCTGGCACACCCGGACCCCCAGCGGCTCGGCGAGAAGGTCAGCACGGACCCGTCGGAGGCGCTCTCCGGGCAGGAAGTCACCACCCGGAACACCGGCACGCTGGGCCCCTCCGCCGGGGCGAAGGTTCCGGTGTACGCGCCCGGCACCACCACGGTGGTGGGCGAGGTGAGCGTGGGCTATTCGATGGAGACGGTGGGCCAGACCGTGGCCCGCGACATTGGTCCGGTGGCCCTGACGGCCGCCGGCGCGCTGCTGGCCGGGGTGTTGGGGTCCTTCCTGCTGCGCCGCCGCCTCCAGCGGCTCACGCTTGGGTTGGAGCCGGAGGAGATCAGCACGCTGGTGCACGACCAGGTGGCCGTGCTGCAGGGCGTGGACGACGGCGTGATCGGCGTCAGTGCCGACGGCCGGGTGAGCGTCTTCAACGCAGCGGCGCAGCGGCTGCTGGGCCTGCCCGACCTGTCGGGCACGCCGTGGGAAGAGGCTCCCGTACCGGAGCAGCTGAAGGCCCTGACCCGGCCCGGCTCCGCACGTCCAGGCTCCGGGGGTCAAGGGGCCGGCACTTCTCCAGGTGCCGAAGCCCTGGAGCTTGTGGCGGGCGGCCGGGTACTGGTGGCGAATGCCCGCAAGGCACTGCACCGCCGCGAGGACCTGGGCTGGGTGGTCATGCTCCGGGACCGCACGGAACTGCAGCAGCTCACCCGGCAGCTCGATGCGGTGGGAACCATGTCCACCGCGCTGCGCGCCCAGCGGCACGAGTTCGCCAACCAGCTGCACACCCTCGCCGGGTTCCTGGGCATAGGGCAGCACCAGGAGGCACGCGACTACCTTGCCCGGCTCGCCGCCACCGGACCGCTGAAGTTCCCGGTGGACCAGGCCGAGCTGCTCCAGGACCCGTACCTGCAGGCCTTCGTCGGCGCCAAGGGCGTGGAGGCGGACGAGCGCGGCGTGGCCCTGCGCATCGGGCCCGAAACCCTGGTCCGCGGGCACGTCACGGAAGCCCAGGACGTGACCACGGTGCTGGGCAACCTGATCGACAACGCCGTCAACGCCGCCGTCGCGGGGTCCTCGACCGACCGCTGGGTTGAGCTTGAGGTGCTGGATGAGCCCGGCGACGACGGCGGGACGCTGCACGTGGTGGTTGCGGACTCGGGTGATGGCCTGGCCGAGGGAACTGATCCCGAGGGCGTGTTTGCCGAAGGGTTCACCACTTCGTCCGGCGCGCTTTCCAGGAACACCCGTGCCGGCGGCGGGCAGGGCTTCGGACTGGCCCTGGCGCGCCAGCTGGCCCGCCGCCGCGGCGGGGATGTCAAGGTTCTGGAGCGCGGGAGCAGGGGCGGTCCGGGAGCGGTGTTCATGGCCACCCTCCCGCACACGACGGCGGGAAACCCCGCCGCCAAGATCTTGGGGGAAGCCGGAAAGGATGGGAATGGCTGAGGATTTTCGGGTCCTGATCGTGGACGACGACTTCCACGTGGCGAAACTTCACGCGGCGTATGTTGACTCGGTGGCGGGCTTCCTGGCCCTGGCCCCGGTCGGCTCGGCGTCCCTGGCACTGCAGGCCATCCATAGCCTGCGCCCGGACCTGGTGCTGCTCGACGTGTACCTGCCGGACGCGTCCGGCCTGGACCTGCTGCAGCAACTGGATGTGGACACGATCATCCTCAGCGCGGCCTCCGACGCCGCGTCGGTCCGGGCGGCTTTTCGCCGCGGCGCCCTGGGCTACCTGCTGAAGCCCTTCACCGCGGAGTCGCTGTCGCAGCAGCTGCGCTCCTACACCCGGTACCGGCGCCTCCTGGGCCAGCCGGGTGCGCTGGACCAGGAGGCGGTGGAACGGGCGAAACGTTCGCTGATCCCGGGCGATGTCACGCCGTCGTCAAAACCCCGTTCCGCAACGGAAGCGGCGGTGCTGGAGTCCCTGGCCCCCGGCGAGCAGTATTCAGCGGCCGAGGTGGCCGCCCGCGTGGGCGTCTCCCGGGCAACCGCGCAGCGCTACCTGTCTTCACTGGCGGACGACGGCGCGGTGGACATCCAGCTGCGCTACGGAACCACGGGCAGGCCGGAGCACCGCTACGGCCTGGCGGGCAAGTAGGACGAACAGGTCACAACGGGGAAAATCAGGCGCTCTTCTGGGCGACGAGCTCGATCTCGACGAGCATCTTCGGGTCCAGGAACGGCAACACGTGCACGAGGGAGAGCGTGGGGCGGATGTCGCCGAACACTTCGCCGTGGGCCTTGCCGGCTTCCTCCCACTTGCTGATGTCCGTCAGGTACAGCTTGGACTGCACCACGTCCTCGTAGCCGAAGCCGGCGTCGGCCAGGACCTTGCCGAGCTTCTGCAGGATGTACTGCGTCTGGGTGTAGAAGTCATCACCGACGATGCCCTCATCACCGCTGGCGGCGGTGGCTGAGATGTAGAGGGTGTTGTCCACCTGGACGGCGCGGGAGTAGCCAAGGGTCTGTTCCCAGACGGAGCCGGTACCGAAGGTTTTGCGCATGGGTGGGCCTTTCAAAACTGGAATGGGTCGCCACCACTGTAGGGCTGCTACAGGTCGCGGCGGTAAACCAACAGTTTTGTGTCGGTTCCCGGTACGAACCAGTCACGGTGGGGCACCCGCTGGAAGCCCGTCTTGCGGTACAGCCCGTGTGCGCTCTCCCAGGCCTTGCCGGTGGTGAGGGACACTCCGCGGATGCCGGGAAGTGTTTTCGCGTAGCTGAGGATGGCGTCAACCATGGCCTTGCCGGCACCGCTGCGCTGGACGGCAGGGTCCACCACCAGCATGCGGAACTCGAGCTCGTCCTGCTGCGCGATGTCCGAATAGGGCTCGCCCGCAAGTGCCAGCGTTACTGAGCCGATGACGGTGCCTTGGCGTTCGGCTACCCAGATGGTGGCCTGCGCCGCGCGCTCGGCCACGTCCATGATTTTCACCATGTAGGGGTGTGCGGCGTCGTCGAAGTAGCCGGCGGAGAGGTAGGAGTCCCGGGTGATGCGGGCAATGGCTGCGAAGTCGGCCTCGGCGGCGGGACGGATCGTGATCTGCGGCTGCACCCATCAATGGTAGTGGCGGTTTCTGCCTCCACCGCGGCAAACCGCACTTTCCGTGACCGAACTATCAGAACCGGCCTGGCCCGGAGCTTCCGTTGGGCCCGTTCAGGCCGGGGTACCCGTGCAGGTGCGTGACCAGATTCAGAGCGGAAACTTGCCCGAGAGTTCCAGGCTGGCGGCACACGTCCAGGCGTCCAGGCGCTCGTCGTCGGTGGGCCCTCCGTCGAGCGGACTCGTCAGGCGTGGCCGCCGCACCCAGCAGCCGGCTTCCTCGGCGATCAGCGCGCCGGCCGAGAAGTCGTGCTCGTTCAACCCCCGCTCACCGTAGGCATCGTGGGTCCCGTCAGCCACCATGCACAGGTCAAGGGCCGCCGAACCCAGCCGCCGGACATCGGCGAAACCGTCCATCAGCCCTGCCAGCACCGAGGCCTGCTCCACCCGCACGGCCGGATCGTAGCTGAACCCGGTGGCCAGGATCTGGCCCTTCCGGCCGGAAACCGGCCCTTCCAGCCGGGTCACGGTGCCGCCGTCTTCCAGCCACGCGCCTTGGCCGCGGGCAGCGTAGTACACGCGCCGCAGTGCCGGGGCGTTGACCACGCCGGCCAGCCAGACGCCGTCGGCATCCGCGACGGCCACCGACGTGGCGTAGTAGACGATGTTCCGGATGAAGTTGGTAGTGCCGTCCAAAGGGTCGATGGACCAGCGGTAGCCGGTGGGGTCCGCCGGGCGGGTGGTTCCGTGCTCCTCACCGGTGATGCTGTCCCCCGGACGGGACGCCATGATGACCTCGCGCACGGCATTTTCCGCGGCCAGGTCAAAGGCCGTGACCCAGTCCCCCGCAGCGCCCTTGTTGCTGGCGTCCAGGCCATCCGCCGTCCGGCCCGCGAGCACGCTGGCGCCCGCGGCGGCTGCCTGCTTCGCCACTTCCAGAAGTTCGGCCGGGGTGCTCATGCCGTTTCCTCAGCTGCGGCCGGGATGGCTGCCTCCTCGCTGCCGTCTTCATCCGTGTCCACATCCACCCCCTGGGCTGCCGCGTCCCCCAGGGCCGCCGGTCCGCCGTCGAGCAACTGCCGGAAGCCGTCCTCATCCAGCACGGGGATGCCCAGCTGCTCCGCCTTGTCCAGCTTGCTGCCGGCGCTTTCCCCCGCCACGACGTAGCTGGTGTTCTTCGACACCGAGCCGGCAGCCTTGCCTCCCCGGAGCAGGATGGCTTCCTTGGCCTCGTCCCGGCTGAAGTTGGGCAGCGAGCCGGTGACCACCACGGTAAGCCCTTCGAGGGTGCGCGGCATCGACTCGTCGCGTTCGTCCTCCATGCGGACTCCGGCGGCGGCCCAGCGTTCGATGATCTCCACGTGCCAGTCTTCCGCGAACCATTCCTTGAGCGCTGCGGCGATGGTGGGTCCCACCCCGTCAACGTGGGCCAGTTCCTCCTCCGATGCTGCCCGGATGCGGTCCATGCTGCCGAACGCCTGGGCCAGGGCGCGCGACGCCCGGGGCCCGACGTGCCGGATGGACAGGGCCACCAGCACACGCCAGAGCGGCTGGGCCTTGGCCTTTTCCAGTTCCTTGAACAGTTTCTGCGTGGTGGCGGTGGGCTTGGACGGCGACTTGGCGGTGCCCTTGCTGTAGAAGTAGGGCACCAGCTCGTACTCACCGGTGGGAACGCCCTTGGACTTTTTCTCGCGCCGGATGCGGACGCCGGCCAGGTCCTCCGGGGTGAGGTCGAAGAGCCCGGCTTCGGAGGTAAGCGGCGGCACCTCGGGTTCGGCCGGCTGGGTCAGGGCAATGGCCGCTTCCCACCCCAGCGCCTCGATGTCGAACGCGCCGCGCCCGGCCACATGGAACACGCGCTCCCGGAGCTGGGACGGGCAGGACCTGGAATTGGGGCAGCGGACGTCCACATCCCCTTCCTTGGCCGGGGCAAGCGGCGTGCCGCAGGACGGACATTCGGTGGGCATCACGAAGTCCCGCACCGGCGGGTCCTGCTGGTCGCGGAGGGGAAGGACCGGGCCCACGATTTCGGGGATGACGTCCCCCGCCTTCCGCAGGATGACGATGTCGCCGATCTTGACGCCCTTGGCCTTCACTACGTCCTGGTTGTGCAGGGTGGCCATCTCCACGGTGGAACCGGCCACCTTGACCGGTTCCATGACGCCGAAGGGAGTGACCCGTCCGGTGCGGCCCACGTTGACCTGGATGTCCAGCAGCTTGGTGTGGACCTCCTCCGGCGGATACTTGTAGGCCACGGCCCAGCGCGGGACGCGGGTTGTGTAGCCCAGGGCACGCTGGGTGGCGAAATCGTCCACCTTGATGACGATGCCGTCGATCTCGTGGAGCAGCTTGTGTCGCTGGTCGCCGAACCGCTTGATGAAGCCGAGGATTTCCTCCCGGCCCTGCAGCACCTCGAAGTACGGGCTGACGGGCAGGCCCCACTCCTTGAGGAGTTCATACGTTTCGGACTGGCTGCGGGACTCGAGTCCTTCGCGGGCGCCGATTCCGTGCACGAACATCTTCAATGGCCGTTTGGCCGTCTCGGCCGGGTCCTTTTGCCGCAGCGACCCGGCCGCCGCGTTCCGGGGATTGGCCAAGGGCGCCTTGCCGGCCTCGATCAGTGCTTCGTTGAATTCCGCGAACGCCTTGGACGGGATGAAGACTTCGCCGCGCACTTCCATCTCCGCCGGAAACCCGCTGCCGCGCAGATCCCTTGGAATCTCCTGGATGGTGAGCAGGTTGTGGGTGATGTCCTCCCCCGTGGTTCCGTCGCCGCGGGTGGCGGCGCGCACCAGTTTCCCGTCCCGGTAGAGCAGGTTGACGGCCAGGCCGTCGATCTTGAGCTCGGTCAACCATGCGGCCCTGGCGGCCCCGTCGCCCAGCTTTTCGACGCTTGCCTCGGCCCTGTTGAGCCAGGCTTCGAGCTCCTCGAGCGAGAAGACGTCCTCCAGGCTGTACATCCGCTGCAGGTGTTCCACGGGCGCGAACGCGGCGGAGGCCTCGCCGCCCACTTCCTGGGTTGGGGAATCGTTCGCCACCAGCTCGGGGTGCAGCGCCTCGATCTCTTCCAGGCGGCGGAAGAGGGTGTCGAATTCGGCATCGGACACCAGGGGCTCATCCTCCTGGTAGTACGCGAAGCGGTACTTCCGCACGAGGTCCGCAAGGTTCTCGTATTCCTCGCGGACGGACTCCGCCGGGACGGTTTCCGGCCCGTCCGGCGTTGCAGTACGGGTGTCGGTCTTTGCGGGGCCTGGTCCTGTGCTCACAAACCTATCTTGCCTTACGCCTGTGACAGTGGCCTGGCAGGCACAGCGACCTGGCCGGGCAGGCCGCCATGCGCGCACAGCTCAATGCGATCGCAGCCGGTTCCGGTTGCGGTTCCACCAGGCGAAGGCGACTGCGGAGACGGCCACCAGCAGCGTTCCAAAGGCGATGGGCAGGAGCGCCGGGCCGCCATCTTCCTGGCCACGGGCAGGGGCACCGGCGGCCATCCGGGCGGCCCCGGCGGACCGGGTCACTGGACTGTTCCAGTCCTGCCCGTTGGAGGGGCCGGTGGGCGGGCGGTAGCCGGCAGCGGCTGAGGCGGTTTCGGCGGCGGAACCGTCGGGGCCTGCCGGTGCCGTGGCGCGGACGGCAGCAGGAGCGGGCTGCGGATTGTCTGCCTGCGGCTGCTGGGACTGGACAGGCTGGGCCGGAGCCTCAGCAGGTGGCGCGGTCGGCGCCGGTGGGTCCGCCGGGTCCTTGGCTTTGCGCGACCGTCCGGATTGACCGGTGTCCGGACTGCTGGCAAGGACCGGCAGGCAAAATAGCCCGCAGTCCTGCGTTGCTGTTGCCGGGGCGGGCGAGGGTGCCGGGGTGGCAGCGGGCGCCGGGCCGGCCGGGAAGAAACTGAAGGCCAGGGCCAGGGCTGCTGCTGATGCCGTCGTCGAAACAGCGCGGAGAACCGGTGCGGACGGGGTCATTGCTACCTTTCGATGCGCGCAGCCCCCCACCGCGGCTTTCTGGTGTCCCCGGTAGTCTTCTACAACGCCCTGCGGGGCCGCAAATCCCGGTAGGTTGCGGCCCCGCAGGCCCGGGCTCTGGTCAGTCCCTGTTTTCGGGCGGCAGCGCCACCTGGATTTTCCGGGCTTTGCCGCGCCCCACCACGTACCCGCGGCCGGGGATGAAGTCGGGGCTGACCCGGCCCAGGGACGTGTTCAGCAGGCTGTCCCCCTCGATGTCGCCGGGGTTGAGCAGCAGGCCGCGCCGGCCGGACTTGAACGGCTGCGCAAGCTGCCATGCGGAGGACCAGGTGGAGGATTCCGACTCGCCGATGACCCACTGGTCTGCCTTCAGCGATGCCGTCACCAACTGCGCCATCCCGGACTCGGCAATGGTGTCAGTGAACTCGGTGAGCCCTTCGATGAAGAACGCCAGCGCACCGGGGTTCCCGGTGGAGTGTTCCACCAGGTCCTCCACCACCTCGGCAAAGTCGTCCGGCCCCACCACGGAGCGGCTCCAGAGGGGAAGGGATGCGACGGCGGACCGGCGGGACCCGAGGTAGATCAGCTCCGTGCCGGGATTCGATCGGCGCAAGGCGTACGCAAGGGTCACCAGGGCCACGGTGCGTCCCGCGCCGGGCGGGCCGGCAAGGAGCAGCGGGCCCCTGGCCATGATTTCGGCCGGCTGCAGGGACTCGTCGTCCACGCCGATGACCGGCAGGTCCGGTGTGCCGGCAGGCAGGACATCCAGGTCCACCTGCTCCGGAAGGCGTTCGATTCCCGGTGCCGTGTCCAGCCCCTGGCGCCGCATCGCTTCGCTGAGCTTGTGCACTTCGCGGGCCTGCAGGGCCAGGTTCGAGTTGCCGCCCAGGACGGCCAGCTGGACCTCAAGCCCGTCGAGCAGCCCGCGGCCCGGAGGCGACGTGGCGGACAGGACGTCGCGGGGCACGTCCAGGGAGATGTAGTCGTCCTCCGAGGACAGGCGCAGGACCAGCCGGCGCTGGATCGAGGCGAGCAGCGACGCGGGGACGGCGTTGGGCCGGTCCCCGGTCACCACCAGGTGGATTCCGAGGGTGCGGCCGTCGGTGGCGAGCTGGAGGAAGATGTCCCAGAGCCCGGAGAGCTTGCTGTGCTCGTAGGCTTCCCGGAACGCGGACATGCCGTCCACCAGCACGAAGATCCGCTTCTCGTCCGGCCGGTTGGCCAGCCTGCGGTACTCCACGATGGTGGAGGCCCGTACCTCGGCGAACCGGGCGGCGCGCTGTTCAGCGACGTCGCGCAGGAGCCGCAGCAGCCGCCCGACCCGCTCGACGTCGTCGCCGTCGATGATTTCGCCCACGTGGGGCAGTTCGTCCAGCATCCGCAGGCCCGCCGAGCCGCAGTCGATGCCGTACACGTGGACCGGGCCGCCGCGTGGCGTCACCGCGGCGGCAATCGCAATGCCCCGCAAGGCAGCGGACTTGCCGGAACCGCCTGTGCCGTAGATGGCCATGTTGCCGTCACGGTCCGGCTCGTAGAACACGGTGGGCTGGTCCTGGTGCACGGGGTCGTCGGCGACTCCCAGCAGCAGCTGTTCGTCCGACCGCGGGTTGGGCAGCTTGGAGAAATCGTAGGTCTTGGCCAGTTCGTCCAGCCACGGCTTCCGGGGCGGGGCGATGGCCAGGGCGTCGGCGGCCCGGACGATGTTGGTGGTCATCCTGGCGATGTCGTTGGGGCCGGCGGGTTCGGCGGCCACCGGCTTTTCCGGCGCGGGCGCTTCCCAGCTGGGTCCGGAGCCGAACGCCATTTCCACGATGTCGACCTGCGGCCGCTGCGGCTTGTCCGTGGTCCAGCCGCCAGCGTAGCCGGTCTGGAAGCCCTGGATCCGGCCCGGTCCGGTCTTGGCCGCGCCGCGGCCCGGGATGGCGGGGTCGAAGTAGGCGGCGTCCGGGACGCCGAGGATGTCCGTGGCGTCGTCCTCGTCGGCCATCCGCAGCGCCACGCGCAGGTTGGTGTTGGCGCGCAGGCTGTCCTTGATGACGCCGGCGGGGCGCTGGGTTGCCAGGATGAGGTGCAGTCCCAGGGAGCGGCCGCGGGCGGCGACGTCCACCACGCCGTCCACGAATTCCGGCACCTCGTTGGCCAGGGCTGCGAACTCGTCAACGATGATGACCAGGTACGGCGGCGCGTCAGGGTCCGCCTCGCGCTGCAGCGCCAGCAGGTCCTTCGCCTTCTTCCGGTTCAGCAGCTGTTCACGGTAGTGCAGCTCTGCGCGCAGCGAGGTCAGGGCCCGGCGCACCAGGTGCGGGGAGAGGTCCGTGACCAGGCCCACGGTGTGCGGCAGGTTGATGCAGTCCGCGAAGGCCGCGCCGCCCTTGTAATCGACGAACAGGAAACTGACCCGGTCGGGACTGTAGGCGGCGGCCATGCCCATTACCCAGGACTGCAGGAACTCGGACTTGCCCGCACCGGTGGTACCGCCCACGAGGGCGTGCGGCCCTTCGTTCTTCAGGTCCAGGTACAGCGGTTCAATGCCCTTGGAGCCCACCAGGGCGCGCAGCGTGCCGTTGTCCTTGCGGTTTGCCACGGCGCTGGCGTGCACGGAGTTGTTTTCCGTCCACCGTTCGGCCACCGCCTGCGGGTTGTCCAGGAAGTCCTTGCCGATCAGGGTGGCGTAGGACACCGCGCGCGGCAGGTCGGAGTCATCATTGACCGGCTTGCCCACGTCAACCACTGGCGCCAGCATCCGGGCAAGCTGCCCGGCGAGGTCCGCGTCCACGCTTTCGCAGCTGACGGGGTAGGTGTGGCGGCCCAGGCGGACCTGGCCGGTGGTGGTGCCGTGGTCACCGTCCACCACCATGAAGTCGCGGCAGGCCGCCGGGAGGGCCTGGATGTCGGTGGCTACCCACAGGACATGCACGCCGGAATCGGGTCCGCGTTCGGCCAGCCGGGTGAGCCGGCCGCGGTCCACGGGGGCGTCATCCTCCACGATGACCAGGACGGCCGGCAGGACCGGTTCCTCCACCTCGTGCTTGGCCGGGTCCAGGCCAGGCCGCAGCCCGGGGCCCGACCGTTTGGCAGCTGCCTCGCGGGCCTCCACCAAGTCCTCGAGCCGGGCCAGCAGGGAGGATCCTCCGGCGGATCCGGCGGCGAGGTGGTCGCCGCCCAGGGGGCTGTGGCCAGAGCCGACGTGCGGCAGCCACTGCAGCCAGTTCCAGCGTCCGCGCGACTGGGCGGAGGTGATGGCAGTCAGGACCACCTCGGCCGGCGAATGCAGGCCCACCAGCTGCAGCACCACGCCGCGGGCAACGTCGTCCACCAGGCCGCGGGCCCCTGCGATGCCCAAAGCACCGGAAGTGCGCAGCTGGGAGACCACGGGGACACCTTCGATCTCACTGAACTGCCTGAGGCAGTCCTGGATTTCGCGGCTGTACTGGACTTCGGTGTCGTTGCTGGAGGGTTCTTCGAGCGGGATCCGGGACGGCGCGGTCCCCAGCCCGAACCGCAGCCCCAGGAACGTGCTGTGCTCCGGCCGGTGGGTCCACAGCAGCGGTCCGAGCTTGTAGATGGCGTCAACGGTGTCGCTGACGGACGGCGCTTCCTGCAGCCGGACGGCCCGTTCCACCTGCTGCAGCTCGGTCAGGTCCTGCCGGAACGCCGCCATGGAGGCGCGGAACTGCTTGAGTTGTTCCTTTTGCTGGCTGCGGGTCCTCATCTTCTGGTCCACGTAGTGGCCCACGATGAACAGCGGCATCATCATCATGAACACCACCGAGAGCACGTTCTGCGTGACGGCGAAAATGACGGCACCCATCATCAGGGGCGCAATCAGCATGATGTAGGGGAAGGGGTGGTCCTCGGGGCGTTTGGGCCCGGCGGGCAGGACCCGCTTGGCCGGTTCAAACCGGGGCACCACGCGCGGGGACCGGTTGAAGTTGACCAGGGGCGACGTCGGCGCTGCCGCCTGGTTGTGCCCCAGGGGAACCACGGTCACGGTCGTGTCGCCCAGAGTCACCGTGTCGGAGGAGTTCAGCGTTGCCCGGGTGACGGGAAGCCCGTCCATCAGGAGCCCGTTGGCCGAGTTGGTGTCCACGATTTCGATGCCCTCGGCCACCGTGATGCGGGCGTGCCGCTTGGAGGTCAGCGGGTCCGTCAGGCGGATGTCCACGTCCCTGTCCCGGCCGATGTAGCTGGTGCCGGTGGGCAACGAAAATTCGCGGCCGACGTCGGGCCCGGACAGGACCCGCAGCGTGGCGGCGGCGGGCCCCCGGCTGGCGCCCGGCTCGTGGAACTGCCCGCTGACCTGTGCCAGCGACACCACGGAACCGGGGCGCAGGCCGGACTCGAGCAGGTTGTCTTCCCGGTCCAGGACGTTGCCGCTGATGCCCGCGCCGACGAATGCCTCGTCGATGCGCAGGGAGAGGTTGTCCGGGGCCGGGGTTCCCTTGCGGTCCGGGTCCGCGGCCCACAGGATGGTGGCGATATCCGCCACGGTGGCCAGGCCGTCAACCGTGACGGCCAGGTCCTTGGCGTCGGCGGGTTCCCGGCGGAGTGTCAGCCGGATCCTCATCCTTCGTCCACGCCCCTCATCTTCTCCAGCAGGTACAGGTCATCGGCGGTCACCAGGTGGGTGGTGACGGCGTGCTCCACCAACCGGGCCCGCCGGTTGGTGGCGAGCTTGCCGCCTCCCCCGCGCAGTCCCACGACGCCCACCCGGTCCAGCTTGTCGCAGACGTTGTCCAGTTTCCGGTTGAAGCGCGTCAGCGCCCAGCCCAGGGTCTTGGCGGCCGCGGCGGAGGACGGGATGGTGCTGAAGCCGGTGCCTTCGCGGCGGAGCACCGGTTCGGCGAGCGCCACGATGAGCGCTTTCTGGGCGTCGGTGAAGACCACCGGGCCGATGGTGGTGTCGCCGCTGCTGGCGCCCTCGCGCGCCTCCTGGCGGAAGGAGGGGGTCTTCAGGTGCACCGCGAACTCGTACGTGGTGGGGCCCGCCGTGAAAATGATGTTGGTGTGGCTGAACACCAGGGGAATCCGCGCCCCCGGCGAAAGCCAGGCCTGCATTCCGCCGGAGGCGTCCGCCACCGTGGCGGAGAGCATGCTGCCGACGTTGCTGAGCCACCAGATGCCGTCGTAGCGGGCTACCTGCAGGAACTGCCGGTGCAGGTACGGGTTGTCGTCCACTTCGAGGTCGCCTTCGCGGCCGATGTTGAAAACGTCCTCGTCTGATGGCTCGTACCATTCGCCACAGAAATCTATTGCTAGATCCCCCATGATCTGTGCCTCCTCAGGGCAGAACTGTTCCGGTAACCGGAGTGCTGGTGATGTCGTGGTGCCTGTGGACGGCTCATGGGCCGGTGCAGGCGATGGATGCCGCTTCCATCGGTGAGAACGCGCCGTCCGAGCGGACGATCATCACCTGGACGCAGGTCTGCCCGGAGGGGTTGGGTTTCACCCGCACGGGCGCCTGCGCGATGGACTGGAATTCTCCCCCGCCGCCGATGGTGTAGACCCGCCACTTGTAGCTGTCGCCGTCCTTGGGCTGCGGGTTGGTCCAGGTGAAGGTTGCGTTGCCGTCGGCGCCGATGGTGCCGGCGAGGCCTTCGACATCGGGCACCGTGCCGTTGTCCAGGGCGTCCGCCGGCGGCTTGCTCACCTGCTGCGTGGCCACTGTCTTGGGGGTGCCGGGCACGGCGTTGGCCACCACCAGGCCAACGACGGCGGCGAGCGCCAGCAGCGTGCCGCCGGCGATGGCGAGCCAGAGGTTGCGCTTGCCATGGTCGGCGCCGGGAGGAGCTTCCGCGGCAGGCTCCTCCACCCGGGCGGGACGGTGGATGGTGGTGTCCGCGGCATAGCCGTCGTTCGGCGGCTCGGTGAAGGCCGCGGCGTCCTGCTGCTTGTCCTCCTGCCCCGCGCCCTGGTGCTGCATGCCCAGGGTTCCCGGTGCGTTGCTGCGCAGCACCGTGGACTGTCCCCAGTCGCCTGGCCGGGGAGCGGGTGCCGCGGGCCCGGCGGCGGGCGGGACGGCGCGCGACGCCGGGACTTCCCGGGCGGGTCCGTTGGGGCGGGTGCGTGCCGGGAAGGTCGGGGCGCTGCCGGTGCGTTCGGGGTCGATCGCGGCGATGCTGCGGACGCGGGTTTCCTCGGTGCCGTCGTCCGGGTGGCCGTCCTCCTGCTGGGGCTCCTCCAAGACTTCGAACGGGGTGACGGAAAGGTTGAGCTCGGCCTGGATCCGCTGCAGGGCCAGGGCGAAGGCGTGCGCCGAGGAGTACCGCGACTGCGGCGACTTGGCCATGGCGGTGGCCAGCGCCAGTTCCAGGGATTCGGGCACATCGGCGCGGCCCAGGCGGGGCAGTGCCATGTTGCTGATCCTGTTGATCAGTTCACGCTGGGAGTTGTCCGCGCCCGGCATCACGAACGGCGAACGGCCGGCCAGCAGGGTGTAGAGGGTTGCGCCGAGCGCCCAGACGTCCACCATGACGCCGTCCACGCTGCCGTCCCGGAACTGTTCCGGCGGGGACCATGGAATGGACATGCCGCTGTCGTCGTCACCGTCGCCGGCCAGGGTGCCGGAGATCCCGAAGTCGGTGAGCGCCGGACGGTTGTAGTCCGTGACGAGGATGTTGGCGGGCTTGATGTCACGGTGGGCGATGCCGGCCCGGTGGGCGGTTTCGACGGCGGAGGCCACCTGGATGCCGACGGCCAGGACCTCGTCCACGCTGAAACGCTGCCGGCGGTACCGCACGTCCAGGCTGGGCCGGGAACAGTACTCCATGGCCAGGTAGGAGTGCCCGTCGTCGGTGACTTCCGCTTCGAAGATGGTCACGATGTACGGGTGCGAGGACAGCTGGGCCATCAGGTTGGCCTCGGACTCGAAACGCCGCCGGGCGCCCTCGGTCTTCAGGTCCGAGAGCAGCACCTTGACGGCCACTTTTCGGCGCGGCCTGTCCTGCTCGTAGAGGTACACGTCGGAAAACCCGCCGGAGCCCAGCAGGCTGATGTAGGTGAACCCCGGAATGCGGGGCGGCGGAGCTACCGGCCGTTTGGAACTCAAGGAATCTCCTCAAAACGCAGTGAGATGTTGTCGCCCAGCTCGGCGATGTCGCCGTCGAGCAGGATGGCCATCTCGTTCTGGGCCAGCAGGCGCGGGGGCTGCCCTTCGCGGACCAGGACGGTGCCGTTGGTGGCCTTCAGGTCGCAGAGCATCACGTGCCAGCCTTCGAGCCGCACTTCGACATGGGACCTGGAAATATCGCCGCCGGGGCTTGCCACCTGCACCAGGCGCGGCATGACCCCGCCCTGCACCCGGGACACGGACGGTTGGCGGCCGATCACCATCGACTGGTCAAGGTCCAGCAGCTCGCCCGTGGACAGCCGCATGCGCCCCAGCCGGGGCCGGGGCACCTGCACGGCGTCAGGCAGGAGGGCGGCGCCGCAGGCG
Source organism: Arthrobacter sp. MOO21 (assembly GCF_057369995.2). Classification (NCBI taxonomy): domain Bacteria; kingdom Bacillati; phylum Actinomycetota; class Actinomycetes; order Micrococcales; family Micrococcaceae; genus Arthrobacter; species Arthrobacter sp. MOO21. Next base: position 206,819 of record NZ_CM170671.2, read on the forward strand.
CACTGGCCGGCCGTGGGCGGGTTGGGGTGGCCCTGCGCGCATACCCGTGCCAGCACGAGCGGGCCCCCGGCGGCGTCTTCGGGCACCCGGGCGGCGGCCGGCCGTTGCTGTCGGGACAGGCCCGGAAGGCTTCCCTTCATGACGGTCTGGCCGTCGTGGTCGGGGTCGAAATCCAGCTCGACGCCGGACTCAACGCCTGGGCCGGGATCCGGGACCGCGGCGGAACTGCCCGTTGGCACGTCTCCGGCGGCGCCCGGTATTGGCGGCGTGCCCCGTGTTGGCGGGGCCGGGGAGGGAGACGGCGCCGGGCCGGAGCTCCCGCCGGTGCGCCACGGAACAGAGTCGATCAGCACGCCTGCGGCAGGACGGGGAGCAGCATGGCGGGCTGCTTCCTGCGCCTCCGGACTCCCCGGGTCATCCCCATCCACCCCGGACGCGTGTGTTCCGGCGGCGGGGCCGTCAGTTCCGGCACCGGGTTCGTCCGCCTGCGGGGTTCCGTCGCCCGCCTGGTTTCCGGAGGCCGTGCCGTCCACCTGTCCCACGTCTCCCGGCTCCAGGGCAGGCAGCGGGCCGGCGGCGGGCAGCGCAACGGCCTGTCCTGAACCTGTGGCGGCATCAGCTTCGGGGTCCTCCCGGACAGCGGCATCCTCGATGTTCCGCATGACAGTGCGGTCCCAAAGGTGGTCGTAGGAGGTGGTCTGTTCGTTCACGGGAGCGGAGGTGCCGACGGTGTGGGGGCCGGACGCCGGCTCTGCAACCGTCGGCACTCCGCCGGTTTGATGTGCGGTGGTCTCTACGGATGGTGCGGCAGCGGGTGCATGGTCCGGGGAAGCGTCCTCCTCCTCTTCCTCCTCTTCCCGGTCTGAGGCGGCGTCTCCTTCGCCGGGGCCGGCGTGTCCTTCCCCGCCGAAGTCCATGTCGTCGTCGAGCACGCCCACCACGGTTTCGGCGGACACTCCGTGCTCGGGCAGGAGGGTGATCTCCGGCAGGTCTTCCTCCGGCTCCCTCGTGGTGGGCGCCGGCGCGCTGCCGCCGTCGGAAAATTCCGCAGTCTCCGGCACGCCCTGGACCGCTACTGCCTCCGGAGCCGGCGACGCGGCCGGGACAGAAACTCCAGCGCGGGCGGCGCCCACGGCAGCGGGACCGGACTGCGCGTTCAGCGCCAGCGCCTGCAGCAACACCACGCCTTCGCCCAGCGGCAAGACGGGCTGGCCCGGGACCCCGGCGCCGGCGATTGCCAGGCGGCAGGCGCCCGGAACGGCAAACCGGCGCTCGTTCCAGGTAGTCACATCCCGCCCGTCGAGCTCGACCGGACCGTCGGGCGAATCGACCGTGAGCTCGAGGTCGCCACGCAGGAAGACGCGCAGCGGCCCGTCAAAGTCCAGGATCCCGAAGGGCGGGATCTTCGCGAGCGAACCGCCCGAGCTGCTGGTCACTGCGGCCAGGACCTCGTGGACCGCCGGCCGCCCGGCCAGCAGGTCCCATAGCGCCCCGGCCAGTTCCGGTGGCGTGCCCGGACCCAGGAGCACAGCGGTTTGCGAACGGACGACGCCCAGCCAGGCGCCGGGAACGTAGCTAGCGGCGGTCATCGCCCAACTCCCCGTCCTCACTGGTGCTGTCGGTCCCGTCGGTGCCGGCGCCACCAGCCGTCGCCGCATGCCCGCTGGCGCCGGCGGCGTCCTGCCCGGGCAGGGGCTGCGTCACGGCGGCCTGTGCACGCGGCAGCGTGACCTCGTCTCCGTCATCGGACGCGTAGCGGGGCGCGGTCGTGCCCGATCCGTCGTCGTTCGCCACGTTCCGGGCGTCCACCACGATGGCGGTGATGTTGTCGCGGCCGCCGCTGCGGAGGGCGGCCTGGATGAGCGCATCCACCGCGTCCTGGGGCTGCGCAACAGTACTCAGGATGCCAAGGATCTCCTCGTCCCCCAGCTCCTCCGTGAGGCCGTCCGAGCAGACCAGGAGCCGGTCGCCTTCCTCGACGGGCAGGAGCCAGTAGTCCGCTTCCGTCTCATCCCCGGTCCCCAGGGCCCTGGTGACCACGTGCAGGCGGGGGTGGACCGTGGCTTCCTGGGCCGTGATCTCGCCGGCGTCCACGAGCTCCTGGACTTCGGAGTGGTCCACGCTGATCTGTTCGAACCGTCCCTGGCTGAGCCGGTACGTGCGGGAGTCGCCGATGTTCATGACCAGCCAGTAGGGCATGCCCATCTGCTCCACGACAACTGCCCCGGTAAGGGTGGTGCCGGCGCGGGCACCGGTGGCCTCCCGGATCGAGTTGTCCGCGCGCACCAGGTACTGCTGGAGCACGGAGGCGGTGATGCTCCGCTCCCCCGTGGCAAGCTGCGGCATGGCCGCCAGGGCGCGCACGCACAGGCCGCTGGCGATCTCGCCGGCCTCATGGCCGCCCATGCCGTCCGCCACCGCGAAGACGGGGTCGGATGCGATATAGGAATCCTCGTTCAACTCCCGGCGGAGTCCCCGGTCCGTCCCGTAGCCGTAGGTGAGGCTGAGGCCAGGCCCCTGCCCGGCGATGGAGGGAACACTGGCGGGGTGATGGTTCATGCCTGTCCTAGGTAAAAGGTGCGGTCTCCAAAATGCACGCTGGATCCCGGGGTAACAAATGTGGGGACGCCCGGCACCAGGGTGGTGCGCAGCCCGTCGGGGGTGGTCACGGCGCTGCCGTTGGTTGACTGGCGGTCGGTCACCCAGATTCCTGCACCGTCGGTGAGCAGGTGCAGGTGGGTCTTTGAGATCGAGCGCCCGGGGTCGTCCACGGCCAGCAGCTGCGCGTGCTGCTCGCCGGCCTGACCCACCGGGTTGCGGCCCACCAGGACGCTGCGGTCCAGCTGGAAGTCGCGGCCATCATCCAGGCGGATCCGGAGTACTGCCACCGGGGCGGGGCCGCCGGAACCGGGGCGCACCTGGGTGCGCTCGACGTCGTCGTCAACGTGCTGCTGCGGCCGGTGGCCCGGGGCAGGAAACTGCGGGGCAGGAAGCTGCGGGGCGGGAAGCTGCGGCGCAGGGAATCCTGCCGGCGCTCCCTGTGCGGCCGGGCCTGCCGGTGCAAAGGATGCCGGGCTGGTGTAGGGCATCGTCTGGGACGGCATGGTCGCCGACGGTGCAGGGACGTGGCGGGAAACCGGCTGGGGTGCTGGAGCTTGGGGCGTCGGAGCCTGGGGAGCCGGAGCCTGGGAGGCGCCTGCCACCGGAGACACCACCGGCTGGACGGGCGGGAGGTCCAGCGGCGCGAAGCTGTAGGGGCCCTGGATACCGCCCGTGGTGATCGGGTCCCGGCCGGCCTTGACATCGAAGACCAGCGTCCTGGCGGCGGCATCGTGCCAGCCGCGCAGGCCGCCGTCCCTGTCCCACCGGTTGGAGACCACCGCCAGCACAGCCCACACGGCACCGAGCAGGAGCAGCGGGCCAAGGATGAACAGCGCGGCGTCGAACCACCTGAAAACCACCACGAGTACCGCGGCCACCACGGCCAGCAGGACACCGGCGCCGGTGATCAGTCCGCGCAGGAAGACACCGCCGGCGCCCGGCGCGTAGCCGTCCTTGTCGGCGCTGCGGATCCCCATGAGCAGGTTGCCCGGTGTCTTGCCGGTGCGGGCTTCCAGGCCCAGGAGCACGAAAAGGTACACGAGGGTAACACCGAGCCCGATGCCGCCGAACAGCACCAGGGAGGAGGTGTCGTAGACAATGAAGCCGCCGCTTCGGGTCCGGGTGATTCCGGCGAAGCCGATGGCAAAGGTCACCACCAGTACGGCCAGGGCGGGCAGCCAGTCAATGACGGCAGCACCAAGGCGCTTGCCCGCCGTAGCCGGAACAAGCTGAAGGTTCACTGCCATTCCCGTTCCTCCCCCTGGAGCGGCTTGCACCGTGGTGGATCCGCCGGCCTTGCCCGGCTCGGTGCCCTTACCTGCGATGGCCACCGGCTGAGCTGCCGGGGGCCTTTCCACTACCGGGATAGTACCGGGAATCCCCGGTGCGTGCGCGGGCCACGCTCCCTGTGCCGCGTCAAAGCTGCCGCTTCCGGCGGTACCGGGAGTGCGGGGGCGGCGCGCCGCCCGGTTGGGCAGCGGCGCGCCGCAGGCAGTGCAGAAGGTGGCACCCGCGCGGATGTGCTGGTGGCAGCGCGGGCAGCGTTCGGCGTCGGAGCTCACTGCTGGCCATGTCCTTGCTGGTGGTGGCCTGGCTGGCCTTCTGGCTGGGTTTGTCCGTGCGGCGTGCCGCCTTCCTGCGGCACGGTCTCTTGCGCTGGCGCAGCTTCCGGACCGCCAGGGGCACGACGGCGGCGCGCACCCAGGAGCCCGGCCGGCGCGGGCAGCCGCAGCCGGGCGCCGCGCAGGGTCAAGCCGCCTCCCGAGCCCATGGCAGTGCGGGCATCGGCCAGCAGGGACCGCGGCGAGAACCGTGCCTGCTGGCGCCGCCAGAAGCCAACGGTGGCGGTCATTTCCTTCAGGGACCCGTCGACCACCGTCCAGTAGTCGCGGACCTCCTCCTCGCTGGGCTGCCCGGCGCCAAAGATCGACGCGTCGGCCCGGCGTGCCAGCAGGGTGGTGGTCGCCTGGCTGGCCGGGAATGCCTCGGCCAGGACGGCAGCGCTTTCGCGGCGCGTCGAACGGGTGTCGACGGCGGCACCCATGTCGGTCGCCAGGCTCACCACCTCGCTCCATCCTCCGCCCACGCGCTGGGCCGGATTGCCGTCGCTGAAACGCGACTTCCGGCGTCGTGTCTTCAGCAGGGCAATCAGCAGCAGCGGCAGGGCAAGGATAGCGAGCGGAATCGCGACGACGCCCAGCGCACCCAGCAGGGCACCCCAGAACAGCCAGGGGTTGTTTTTCTTCTGGTCGGCGTCCAGCGCGTCGGGCGAGGAGTCCGGCGGCAGGTCCGCGGGCTCCTGCGGCGGGGGCGGCGGCTGCAGCACCTGCGGCTTGGGCTTGGACTTGTTTTCGGGGTCCGGCGGGATGGGGATGTTGTCCTTGGGCGGCGTCGGGTCGAAGCTGACCCAGCCCACCCGCTCGAACGCGACCTCCACCCAGGCGTGGACATCCTTTCCGGTGATCTTCACCTCGCCGGCGCCGTTTTCGGGGCTGGTCGGCTCCGGGTAGAACCCCATCACCACGCGGGACGGGATGCCCAGGTGCCGGAGCATCAGGGACATGGCGACGGCGTACTGCTCGTCGTCACCGAGCATCTGCTTGGCGGTCAGCAGGTTGCGGATCCGCGCGGACCCGTGGCCCGAGACGCTGGGCAGCTGCCCCTCGCTCACCAGCCCGTTGCTGAAGGCGCCGGTCTTCTGGAAGTGCGCCTCGATCTGGCGGACCCTGTCGATCGCCGTGGGTGCATCCGCCGAAAGGTCGTTGGCCTGCGAGCCGACGACCGGCGGTACCTCCAGCGGGTCCGGCAGGGAGACCTTCGCGAAGTCGTACTGTGTCAGCTGGCCGTGTTCGAGCTTGACGGGGTCGGACACCTGGACGCTGTAGGAATCCCCGCGCGCCAGCCCGTTCGTGGTCACGGCGGTGTCCGTGCCCGGGTTGAAGTAGAGGCCGGAGGCCGCGGCGGAGCCACCCTGGTCGAAGCTGATGCCGGTGGTCTTGCGCCCGCCGGGCACGAAGTAGCCCTGGTAGTCCTCCACTCTGATGCTGATCGAGTAGTCATTCGTCGGGACCACTCCGGAGGCTTCGGCGAGGGTGTTGATGGATTTCGCGTCCCCCACCTTGCTGAAGTTGCCGGAACCGTTCGGGTCCATGTTGTAGTTGGTGCCGTTGAAGGCATCCAGGGCGCCGAGCCGCACCCGGCCGTCCCGTGGCAGGCCCTTGACCACGAACAGGGTGTCGTCCTTCTTGTCCTTCACGTAGGTCCGGAAGCTGGCCAGGGGCGTGATGTAGTCCTTGGGATCGAACGGCGGGACCACCACGTTCCGGAGGACCTTCCGTTCGTCGCCGGCGCTCACCAGCGGGGCAGACACTGCTGTGACGCCGACACTCAGCGCGATCACGCCCGCGGCCATGCCCAGCCTCCTGATCCTGGCGCGCCGGGCGGCTGCGGAGTCGGTCTGCGGGGAGTTGACGGACACCCGCCGGGTGTTGTTCCGGCGCAGCACGTCGCGCCGGAAGGTGGCCCAGGCGATGCCCAGGACCGTCAGGCCGATCCCCCGCTCCAGCGTCAGGAACGCGGCGTTGGTGCTGAAGGCGATCCCGGTGACGAAGAGGACCAGGACCGGGAGGAGGGGCAGGTAGGGGCTCCTGGCCCGCCAGGTCAGGACCGCTGCCACCAGCGCCGTCACGAGGCAGCTGAGGAACGGGACGATGAGCACACCGCCCGCCGTTCCCACCGGGACCCCTACGGTGAGCATGTCCTTCCAGGCGAACACGATGCCCAGGAGCAGGGTCCGAAGGGACTCCAGGCTGGGCACGAAGCCGGCGATCGCCGCGTCGGGGACGGCCAGCCAGGTTCCCAGGACCAGGTAGGCGCCGAGGGCCAGGGCGGTGGTGATCAGCAGCCCCAGCCGCAGGTGGGCGTTGGCTGCGCCGATCGCCAGGCCAAGGAGGATGCCGCCGAATCCGGACAGCAGGTAGTAGGGGTCGCCGCCGAAGCTCAGGCCGAAGCCGAGCAGGCCGAGCCCCAGCAGGACCACCAGGGCTCCGGCGTCGAGCAGAAAGTGCCAGGGCGGCTGGCCGTCCGCGAAGGCGGAGTCCTTGCCGGTGGCTTTGCGGCTGGTACGGGTCCGCGGGGGCTGCAGGCGTGGGGAGGTGCCGGGCGCGGTGCTCATGCGGCCGCCTTTCTCAGCACGATGGCGAGGTCGCTCAAGTCACCGAGCGTGAGGACGGTCAGGTCCGCGATGTTGGCGCGGCTGGGTGCTGCCCCGGCTTCCACCCGGACGGCCAGGCTGCGCACGCCGGGCAGGACCGAGGCTGCCGCGGAGCGGAGCTGGGTGGCGGTGACGTTGCTTCCCACCACGAAGAACACTACGGAGGCGTTGGGAACGGTGTCCGCCAGGGTCCGGGCAAGGTCGACGGCGGTGCGCCGCATGGGTGCGCCCGGCAATCCGGGTCATGTCGTCGAGCATGTTCCGCCCGGTTTCGCAGCGCAGCGGTCCCTTTTGGGTGAGGACGTCCAGTTCGCGCTGTTCGCGGATGGCCTGCCGGCCGATGGAAGCGGCAACGGAGATCGCCATCTCGAACTCATTTTCCGAGGCGTATTCGTCCGTGTTGATGGACAGCGAGATGGCCAGGTGGGCGCGGCGGGTTTCTTCGAACTGGCGCACCATCAGCTTGTTGGTGCGCGCCGTCGTCTTCCAGTGGATGTGCCTGCGGTCATCGCCGGGAACGTAGTCGCGCAGGGCGTGGAACGAGACGTCCGCGCTGGAGAGGTCGGTGGTGGGCATGCCTTCCAGGTCCCGGATGAAGCCCGCTGCCGATCCTGCCACGGCGACGGTGCGGGGGTGGACGAAGAGGTCCTCCGGGTCCGTCCAGAGGACCTGGCGGCTCAGGAGGTGCAGCGGGTCCGCCCGGACCGAGCGTACCGGCCCCACCACGATGACGGCGCGCCGGGCGGTGGGGATGGTGAACAGGTCCTCGTGGACCTGGCCGGGTTTCATCCGGGGAAGGTGGAAGACGGCAGTAGTGCTGCCCACCGGCAGTTCCAGGGCGGCGGGCAGCAGCGGCCGGGCGGACGTGTTGGACACGGCAATGCTGCCTACGGCGCTGTCCCCCACTGCCACCCGCGTCCGGGCGAGGTCCAGCGCCACCCCGTAGGACGAGCGGCCCAGGATGAAGGCGACCGCGATGATGAACATGGCGAACGCCGCGATGGCCGCGGCCTTGGCTTCCTGCCACCCAAAGGCCTGCCCCGTTGCCCAGAGCAGGATGGCGGCGGCAAGGACCGACCAGCCCAGGATGCTGACCACTGACAGCACCGGCCAGGCGTACGTGAGCCAGGTGTCCCGGACGGCACGCCACGCAGGCGTAAGGGCAAGGGCGGCGGTGTTGGTGGCCTCGGCCCACACGGCCGCTGGGTGCAGGCGCGTGGGGCGGCCGTTCCGGTGGAAGGGTTGCTGGAGTCGCTCCGCGAGCCGGGTCAGCGGGGTGCCGCTGGACGTGCCGTCGGACATAGGGTGTGCCTTCGTTGTTGCGCTGAAAGGGAGTGTGCTGGTGCGGGGCGCGTGCCCGGCGGGTCAGGCGCTGGTGCGCTGCTGCGGGGCGGCGACGTCGGCCAGGATCCTGGTCAGGACCGCTTCAGCGGTCGCACCCGAAAATTCGGCCTCCGGGTCCATGACGAACCGGTGGGTCCACACCACTGCCGCCAGTTCCTTGATGTCGTCCGGCAGGACGAAGTTCCGTCCCTGCGATGCTGCCCAGACCTTGGCGGCCCGGACCATGGCCAGGGCGCCGCGGACGGAGACACCGAGCCGGGTCTCCGGCGCGTTCCGGGTCTCCTCGCACAGCCGGGAGATGTATTCCAGCACCGCGGTGTCCACGTGGGCGGTGGCAGCGAGGTCAGCCATGTCCGCCACCGCCTGCGTGGTGATGACGGCGTTCAATTCCTTGGAACGGTCCTTCAGGTTGGATCCGCCAAGGAGCCGGACCGTGGAGGCGTGGTCCGGGTATCCGATGGAGGTCTTGATCAGGAAGCGGTCCAGCTGGGCCTCGGGGAGGCGGTAGGTACCGGCCTGCTCGATCGGGTTCTGGGTCGCCATCACCATGAAGGGCCGGCGGAGTACGTGACGCCATCGACCGTCACGCGGGATTCCTCCATGACCTCCAGCAGGGCGGACTGGGTCTTGGGCGAGGCACGGTTGATCTCGTCGGCCAGGACGATGTTGTTGAAGATCGGGCCCTTGTGGAACTCGAATTTCTGCGTCTTCTGGTCGTAGATGGTCACACCGGTCACGTCGGAGGGAAGCAGGTCCGGGGTGAACTGGATGCGGTTGTTGGAGCCCTGGACGGTCGCCGCCAGGGCCCGGGCCAGGGAGGTCTTTCCGGTACCAGGCGCGTCTTCGAAGAGGACGTGGCCTTCGGCCAGCATCGCCGTGAAGGTCAGCCGGATGACGTGTTCCTTGCCCAACACTGCCTGGCCGACGTTGGCAACGAGCTTTTCGAACGTGTCGGCAAACCACGCGGCCTGCTCGGTGGTCATGGTCATGAGGTGGTTCCTTCTGCTGTGGTCAGGTTCTCCGCAGGGCCCGGCGGGCCCCGCGGCTGCGTTGCGGTTGGTCGGTCAGCGGTTGGGCATCCCGTTGGGCGGGTTGCACCCGACGTTGGAGGTATCGCAGCGGAGCCAGTTGCCCGCTGCCATGCCTTCGCTCAGGTGGTACCAGATGCCGCTCGGGTTGTTCGAGGTCTTGTACCAGACCTGGTAGCGGTCGGCCCGGGAGTAGGCGCCGGCGTCGAGCCATTTTCCTTCTCCGGTGCACTGGGACGGGTTCCCGGCGATGTAGCTGTCGGTGCCCTTGCGGGGTTCGGTGCAGCTGCGGACCGGGCTGGCGGTGACGTTCCAGGACGTGGGCGGGGGTGGGGTCCGGTCGGCGCCGGAAGTGGACGTGGCGGGTCCACCAATGGCACCATCCACCACGGTCACGGCACGTACGCGCAGCCTGTGGCTCTGGTCCCAGCCACCGGCACCGGCGTCGAACCTGTTTGCAGTCCCGACGTTCTGCCAGCCCCCGCCGTCCATGCTGACCTCGTAGTACTTGAGCGGCCGGCCGTTGGTGTTGGGGTCGTTCCACGTCCAGTGCACCTGGCCGTCGCCCTTTGCCGAGGTGGTGCCGTTGACATTCGGTGCGTTGGCCGGCCCGTACGGGTTGCCGCTGCCGATGGCGCTGGCATCGCCGGAAACGTTGTTCTTGGTGGACGTGGCGATGATCGTCACGGTGATGTCCCGGCCGTTGGTCATGCCGCCGATGGTTCCGCCGCCGGCCGCGATAGGCCCGCTCCTGCCGTCGGCGTTGTAGGAGTACACGATTTCACTGGCGGTGGATCCGTTGCGCTGGGCCTCCGTCAGGGGCGTGAACGTCACCTTAAGCTGCCCGCTGGTGCCGGTGGGCGCCACGCTTCCGCTGCTCACCATGCCCGGCTTGCCCACGGCACGGATCGCCGCCGACTGTGCGCTGGTGGCGCTGGTGCCGGCCTTGTTCGTGGCCGAAACCGTGAACGTGTAGTTCGTCTCAGAGTTGTCCACGGTGACGTTCTGCGAGGTTCCGGCGACCTGCTGGCTTGCCACGACGGCACCGCCGCGGAGGGTAGTCAGGGTGTAGGCGGAGATGGCGTCACCGTTGTTGTTGGGCGCAGCCCAACTGACCTTCAGCTGGCTTTGCGATCCCACGGACGCGGCCTGTGACGCCGAAGGCGCAGTCGGCGTCGCGGGGACACCGGCCGGTACTTCGGCTGCCGAGTATGGGCTCCATTCGGACGGTTCCTTGGCGTCGTTCCGGGCCAGGACCCGCACCTTGTAGGACACGCCGTTCTGCAGGCCCTTCCAGACATAGCTGACCGAGGTCAGGCCCTGGACCTGGGCGTTCTGCCCTGCAGGCGCGGGTGAGATTTCCAGGTCGTAGGACTTGACCGGCGAGCCCTTGCTGGCCGGAGCCGTCCAGTTGATGGCCAGTTCCCTGTCGCCAAACTTCAGCGACGGTGCCAGCGGGGTATCGGGCTTGACGTCGGGCCGGACGTCGGCCGAGGCCGGGGACCGGTCCGACTCGCCAAACTCATTGGTGGCCGTCACCTGGAAGTGGTACGTGGTGTTGTTGGTCAGCCCGTTGAGCGTGCACGTGTTGGCCGGGCAGTCCTGCCGGAACCCGCCTTCGCCATACACGGTGTATTTGGTGATGGGCGAACCCCGGTCCGCCGCGGCGGACCAGTTCAGCAGCGCCGTTTGGTCGCCCACGCCTTGCGCCTGCGGCGTGGTGGGGGCGGCCGGCTTGTCCTTGACGGTCAGCCGCACCCGCGCGGTGGCGTGCCGGGATGCGTCCCCGGTCTTGTCCTCCACGGTGTAGGCCACCACCATGGTTCCGGTGAAGCCGGGGGCCGGCGTGACCGTCACCGAGTCACCGTTAACCCCCACGTTGCCGCTGCCCGTTTCGGTATTGGCCGCGATGATCTTCAGCGGTGTTTCCGGGAACGGGTTGGCATCGTTCGCCAGGACGTTGATGGTGACCGGTTTGCCGGCGGCGGCGTTGGCTTCGACGTCGTCGTTCGCCACCGGCTTGGGCCGGTTGGAGGCCGTCACGGCAAGCTGGTAGGTCGCCGTCGCCTCGAGCCCGCGCGGGTCCGTCGCCTTCACCTGGACCGCGGCCTTGGAGCCGGTGCCGGTGGAGTCCGCCGCCGAAACCTTCAAGGACTTGCCATCCACGCTGGCGTTGAACCCGGCGGGAGCTCCGCCCACCAGTTCGTACTTCATTTTCCCGACGTCGTCCCGGTCGGGGTCGGAGGTCAGTTTCGCGAGGTCGGTGGTGGCCGAGTCACCCTTGGGGACGTCGATGGCGGCGCCCAGGAGTTCGGGCGGATTGTTCTTGTTCGGGTCGGGCAGGACCTTTGTACGGATGCTGAGGGTGGCCTTCAGCCCGGCCGGATCGTCCGGTCCGGTCCCGTCGGTCACCTCGAAGGTCAGCGAACCGGGACCGACGTAGTCCGCGCCGGCGGTGTACTTCAGGCCGGTGCCGTCGCGGGTGACCGGGTTGCTGCCGTCGGCACCGATGAGCTTGATCCGGTCGGCCTGGGTCAGCCGTGGCGACTTGCCTTCGCGGACCTTGACCCACTCGTTGAGGTCGACGTCGACGGATTGCCCGGACACCACCTCGAGGACCTCGTCCTTTGCCAGTGTGGGGACCTGCTGGCCGAGGCCGGGAACCCAGATGACGGCCGTGGACTTGAGCCCGTCCACGTCCTCCACGGTGTAGGGGATGAGCTGGGGCTGATCGGTGAGGTCGACCAGAATGTTCCCGTTGCCCCCGGGCCTGGCCGTGGCGGCCTCGGTGCTGATCTTCAGGTTCTCCCCCACCCCGTCGGGGTCTTCGTCGTTCTTGAGGACGGGAACATCCACGGCGGTCTTGCCCATGGTCTGGGCGGAGGTCACCCTGTCGTCCCGGGCGATCGGTGCCTTGAGCGGTACGTCGTTGTCCACCACCATGCGGATGGTGGCCTGCGCGGTGGCGTCCCGGTCGTCGACGATGGTGTACCGGACGTTGACGGTCCCGGCCTCGTTGGGGGCCAGCAGGATGATGCGGCCGCTGTTCTTGCTCACGGTGGCCTGAAGTGCGGGATCGGCCTCGATGCCGTCGGTGAGGATGCGGATGCGATCGCCGTCGGGATCGGTGTCGTTTGCGGTGGCGTCGACGGCGATCTGGCGGACAGGGCGGACCCGGACCTCGTCGTCCACGGGGGTGGGCTTCTGGTTGGTTTCACCGCGGGGGGCGATGCCAACCGTCACGGTGCCGGTGTTCACGGCGCCCTGGCGGTCCACCACCTTGTAGCGGAAGGTGTCGGTACCGGCGCCGTCCCCGGCGGCAGTGAAGTCGATGAAGTTACTGCCCACGGTGGCGGTGCCCATGGCCGGGGTGCTGTCGATGCCCGTGAGCTGGACGGAGTCGCCGTCGGGGTCGATGCCGTCGAGCGGGACAGGGATCCGAACGGTCCCGGCGGCCACCACGCGGGCCGTCAGGTTCCGTGGTTGCGGCCGGGAGTTCTCGGCGCCCTCCAGCGGGAGGATGTGGATGGTCACGGCGGCTGCGCTCTTCTGGCCCTGCGGATCCACCGCGTTATAGATGGCGCGCACCGTCTTCGGCTGGCTGCCCGCGATGAACCGGAGCGTGTTTTCGGAGACGAAGCTCTTGCCGTCGGCCGGGTCCACGGCCTGCGGCAGGACGGGGTCGACGGTCAGTTCCTGGCCCTGCGGGTGCGTGTCGTTGTCCAGGACGGGGATGGTGACGACGTCGTTCACTCGGACGTTGACTTCATCCGGCTTGGGCTGCGGTGCCTCGACGACGGCCGGGGCCGGGACGGGCACCACGGAGACGCTGCCCGTGGCGGACTTCCTGCCGTTGGACATCGTGTATTCGAAGAGGATGGGGTCCTTGGTTCCCAGGATGTCCGTGATCCTCAGGACGCTGTGGTTGATCACGCTGACGGATACCAGCGCGTCTTCGGGCAGTTTGACTGATTGCAGCACCAGGACGCCGCCGGAGGGGTCGGAGTCGTTGGCCAGCGGGTCCAGCAGCACGCTTCCGCCGGCAGGCATCAGCGCAACGTCGTGGACTGCCACGGGGTCGCCGGTGTCGTTGCCGGATTCCACATCCACGCGGATAAGGCCCTGGCTGCTTTGGGGCCCGTTGCTGGCGATGTACGTCAGGTAGACCGGGCCCGGGGTGGTGCTGCGGAACGTGAAGGTGCCGCCGTCGGTCACCGGGCCGAGATCGGCCGGGCCGTTGGCTTCCACCTGCGCCAGCCGGAGCGCGCCGCCGTTCGGGTCGACGTCGTTCTTCAGCGGCGAGATGACCAGGTCCTGGCCCACCACGGCCGTGACATGGTCCGCGTTGACCACCGGGGCCAGGGCGCCCGGCGGCTGGACGTTGACCACCACCTTGCCGGTGACCGTGGCGCGGCCGTCCCAGATGGTGACCTGGACGTTCTTCTTGCCGGCGGTGGCGCCGGAGTCCTGGAAGGTGAGCAGGCCGTCGCGCCGGACCTTGACCTGGTCCTGGTCGTTGTCCGCCTTGGCGTCCAGCAGGACCAGGTCGTCGCCGTCGGGGTCGATCCAGTCCGTCAGGATGTTCTGGCTGACGGTTTTGCCCTGTTCCACCAGCATGGTGGTGTCCTCGCCGCGCTTGAACTTCGGCGGCTTGTTGTCGTCCGGGCCCACCACGCTGAGCGTGACCTGGCCGGTGGCGGACAGGCCGCGGCCGTCCGAGGCGCTGTAGTTGAACGTTTCCGTGCCCGGTTTGGCGTCCGCGGGGACGGTGATCTGGAAGGCTGTCCCGCCATAGATGTTTTCCAGGGTGCCGGACTTGGGCGCGGCCTCCGGCGCCACGGCAGCCGTCAGGACGTCGCCGTCGGGGTCCGAGTCGTTGTCCAGGACGCTGAGGATGGTGGTGCGGCCGGGGCGCACGCCGACGGCGTCGGGCTTGGTTTCCGGCGGCCGGTTGGGTTTGGTGCGGTCCGGCAGGACGTTGATGGTGTTGTTGTCCGCCGATTCCTGGTCCTGGTCGTCGGATTCGTTCTTGGGTGGGATGACGTCGTCCCAGTTGTTGACCAGCTGCATGTTCTGGTTCACCAGCCACACATTGCCCGAGTTCACATCATTCAGGACCACCAAATCCCGGTTCACCCGGAAAACATACGACGGCGACGCACTCGCCTTAGGCACATCAACGTTCCTGTCATCACCATCATTGACGCAATCACGCACATACTTGTTCGCACCCGACCACGCCGCATGCACACACCCGCCCAACTGCACCGGCGCCGCCGGAACACCCTCGCCATCGAACGCCACCACCTTCGCAGTCCCGCCATCCAACGGCTGCTTCAACAACGCCTTCCGCGTCGCCACCGCCACGACATCACTGCCCGGCCCCGCCTGCTGCAACTTCGCATCCCGCGCATCCTCCAGCTGCAACCGCTTGCCACCGGGAAGAAACAGGCTGCCCGCGGCAGCATCCAACACCACCGGCCGGTCCCCCACCACCGTCATCTGCAGATCCCCAGCCCCCCTCAGGTCAGCCCACGTATCCGACTCCGACGACGTCACCCCGCCGTCGGCATCGACCCCCGTCACCGTCACCGTCCCGGTCTTCGGATCCGCCGAATAAATCCGGTCATCCGAACCCACAGCAGACACCGTGCCCTCCGAACCCACCAACACCGGCTCGGACGCTTCCTGATCAAAACCATTCACCGTCGACGGCGAAACAGCCCACACCTTCCCCGACGCAGCATCCGTCACCGACATCGTCCGCGCCCCAAAACTCACATCAGCCGCCCCCGGCAACTGCTTATCCCCACCAAGGCGCATATTCGCCGGCGACACCTGGTTCAACGTCGAACCAGTCTCATCATCAACAAACACCTCACCCGCATGCTGCAACACATCAAACGTCGCCGACGCCGGCGTCACCGCACCATCCAAAACACGCGACGGATAATTCAACCGCCCCACCGCATTCTTCGACTTACTGACCACCCACACGCCACCGTCGTTCAACTCCACCTCAGTGGTCTTAAACCCCGGATACAACACAGCACCCGTCACCACAACAGCCAAAACAACACCAAACGCCGTCCCGCCGACGGCTTTCCTATGTCGCTTCTTCAGCCCAAGCTTCCCCAGCAGAGTTGTCACAGCGTTACTTTTCCCTCAGATTTGTGTAGCCAGATGGCGGCCTGTTCGCAGGACAGGCAGTAGGCTTTCTTTCCCCCGGGCAAGCCTATCGAAGCCCCGCAAGCCCCGCGATGGGGAGCTCTATCCCGTGCCGGTCCGCCCACCGGCCCCCGGGCGCCTATGGCGTCGCTCCCGTCGGGAAGGTGCACAGCGGCACGCCGCTCTGCGCCGGCGAACCGATGGTGGTGTGCAGTGACTGGATCCACCGCGTCGCGTTCGGTGAGCCGCGCATGATGTAGTACCACTGGCCGTCGCCGCTGTAGGTGGTGCCATGCGGCTTCCAGCACATCACGTCGAAGGTGTCGTACTGGGACATCCAGGGCCGGTCGTAGCCGCTCTGGCCGTCGCACGTGTGTGCTACGGGGTCATAGGACGTGGCGCCGGGCAGGTCGGTGCAGCTGCGGTCCATGCCGCTGCTGAGCCGTGTGGTCCAGCGCGTCTTGGCCGCTCCCGATTGTGCCGACGCTGAGGCGACAGGGCCACCGGTGCCGCGCGAATTGACGGTCTGGACGTCGATGGAGTGCCGTTCGTTGAACCCGGCGGTGTTGATCGTCCGGCTGCCGGAGGCTGCCACGCGTTCCCACCCGCCGCCGTCGATCCTGATCTGGGTGTAGGCGATGTCGTAGCTGCCGGCTGGCGGCGATGCCCAGCTCAGGGTCAGGCTCTTCTGGTTCTCGGCACCGTCAGCACCGGACGCCGAGGGCGTGCCGGGTGAACCGTACGGGTTTGCGGTGTCCGCGGTGCTGGCGTCCGAGCTTGGTGCAACGGACGAATTGGCGATCACGGTGATCGCCGTGGCGTCGCCGTTGGTGAAGCCGCCGACGGTCTGTCCCGGCCTGATGGGGCCGGACTGGCCGGTGCTGGCACGGTAGGTGTAGCTGACTTCGGCGTACGTTGAGCCGTTGCGTTCGGCGGCGGTGAGCTCGCGGAAGTCGATGGTGACGGACCGGCCGGCCCCGCCGGTGTTGGCTTCGGAGGCGGTGACGCCGGAGACCTGGCCAAGCTTGCCCGTTGCCCGGCGCGGAGCCGACGGGGCACTCGTGGCGCCTTTGCCGGCCTTGTTCTCTGCCTGCACGGTAAAGGTGTAGGACGCTTCCGAGTTGTTGGCTGTGAAGTTGGCGGTGCGGACCGTACCGGCCACCATCTGGGTCTGGTCGGCGGCGCCGCCGCCGCTCATGGTGACGTAGTAGTTCCGGATCGCGTCACCGTTGGTGTTGGGTTCTTTCCAATCCACCTTGATCTGGTTGGAGGTTCCCACGGCGGACGCCACGGACGTCGTCGGCGCTCCCGGTGCTGCCGGAACGCCGGCCGGGTTGTCCTCGGCCGAGTACTGGCCCCAGTCGGACGGGCCGAGTTCATTGACTGCCTGGGCGCGCACCTTGTAGCGCACCCCGTTGGTCAGCCCGGTCCAGGTGTAGTTGAGGCCGGCCACGCCGTTCTTGACCGCCACGCCGTTGGCTGGCGGCGGGGAGATCTCCAGGTTGTAGTTCTTCACGGCCGAGCCTTCGGTCCGGGCTGCGGGCCAGGCGGTTTCCATGGTCTTGTCCCCCGCCTTGACGGTTGGGGCGTCCGGCGGCGAGGGCTTCTCGTCCGGGCGGATCTCGTTGGATGCCGGCGAGGGGTCGGATTCGCGGACCTCGTTGGTGGCGGTAACGGTGAAGACGTATTTGACGTCGTTGGTCAGCCCGCTCAGCGTGCAGGTGGTGGTGGCGCAGTCCTGGCTGAAGCCGTTGGCGGAGCGGACGGTGTACTTGGTGATGGGAGCGCCGTTGTCCGACGGCGGTGTCCACTTGAGGACCGCCGTCCTGCTTCGGACGTCGGTTGCCGTGGGCGCTGACGGCGCGTCGGGCCGGTCGCGGACGGTGATGCGGATCCGGCCGTCCGTTTGCCGGGACACGTCGTCGGTCTTGTCCATGACCGTGTAGCGCACCACCATCACGCCTTTGAAGCCGCTGGCGGGGGTGACGGTGATGGAGTCGCCCGCTACGGCCGGCTGGCCTGCGGCCGAGCCGGTTTCCACCGTTGCGGCGGTGATCCGCAAGGCTGCCTCGGGGAACGGGTTGAAGTCGTTGGCCAGGACGTTGACGGTTTCGGACGTGCCGGCATTGGCTTTGTCCACCACGTCCTCGTTGGCCACGGGCAGCGGCCGGTTGGAGGCCACCATTGTGGCGGTGACGGTGGCCCGGACGGGTTCGGAGCGGCCGTCGGTGACTTTGAGCGGGATGCTTCCCTTCCAGCCGGCGGCTTTGCCGGAGTCCGGGGCAACCTTCAGCACGGCCTTGTCCACGCTCGCGGTGAAGCCGTCGGGCAGTGCGCCGTCGAGTTCAAAGGTGAGTTTGTCCTGGTCGCCGGAGTCCACGTCCTTGGCGAGGTTTCCCAGGTCCAGGGTGGCGGATTCGCCCTTGGGCACATCGAGGGTGGCGCCGCTGAAGGTGGGCGGGTGGTTGGCGTTCGGGTCCGGGATGACCTTGGTGATGATGCTGAGCGTGGACTTCAGGCCGGCGGGATCGTCCGGTCCGGTCCCGTCGGTCACCTCGAAGGTGACCGACCCGGGGCCTACGTAGTCCTTGAGGGCGGCATAGCGCAGTGCGCCGCCGTTTCCGGCCACCACGTTCTCTGCCTCGGCGCCCTGGACCCGGACCCTGTCCACCTGGGTGATGCGGGGCGTGCGGCCATCCCGGACCCGGACGTAGTCCGCCAGGTCCAGGGTGGTTTCCTTGCCGGACATCACTTCAACGACGTCGGCCCTGGCCAGGGTGGGGTGCTGTTCACCCTGCCCCGGGACCCAGATGACCGCCGTCGTGCTTTGGCCGTCGATGTCGGTAACGGTGTAGGGCACCAGTTGGTCCCTGGGCGCCAGCGTGACCCGGACGGTGCCGTCGCCGGTGGCACGCGCGTTGGGGTTGCCGTCGGGCAGGGTGATCCTCAGCTCGGAGGCGACGCCGTCAGGGTCGGCATCGTTCTTGAGCACCGGGACGTCAACGGCGGACTTGCCGAGGGTCTCGGCCGGGGTGACCACGTCATCCTTCGCCAGCGGAATCTTCAGCGCAGCGTCGGGGCTGACCTTCACCCGGATCACGGCGCCGGCCTGCGATTTCTTGTCGTCCTGGATCTTGTAGCTGACGCTTTCGTTGCCGGCTTCGGCCGGCGCCGTGAGCAGCACTTTGCCGCCGTCGGCTGCTTCCACGGCGAGGTCCGGGCGCGCCTCGAAGCCGTTGGATACCAGGCTGATCGGGTCGCCGTCCGGGTCGGAGTCGTTGGTGAGGGCGTCGACGGCGATCTTCCGGCCGGGGCGGACCTCGACGGCATCGTCGACGGCGATGGGCCTTTGGTTGTTGGCTTCCTGCGGGGCGATGCCGACGATCACGGTGCCGGTGTTTTCGGCGCCGATGCGGTCCTGGACCCGGTAGGTGAAGGTGTCCGTCCCGGCGGCGTTGCCGGCCGCGGTGAATTCGAGGTGGCCGTCCTTGACCACGGCGGTGCCCATCGCAGGAGCCTTGTCCACCCCGGTCAGCTGGACCGAGTCGCCGTCGGTGTCGATGCCGTCCAGGGGAACGGGGATGCGCACGGTCATGCCTGCCACCACCCGGGCGGTCAGGTTCTTCGGTTCTGGCCGGGTGTTGAGTTCGTCGTCGCGGGCACGGATCCGGATGGCCACCTGCTGGGAGTCCGATTGTCCGGATTCGTTGGTGACTTTATAGATGGCGTAGACGGTCTTGGGTGCTTCCCCGGCGATGAACCGGATGGACTGGCCTGAGGTGAAGATGCGGCCGTCGACGGCATCCGGTTGCTGCGCCAGTTCCGCTTCCAGGACGAGCTTTCCGCCGTTGGGATCGGTGTCGTTGTCCAGGACGGGGATGGTGACGACGTCGCCGGCGCGCACGGTGGCTTCGTCGGGTTTTGCCTGCGGCGCCTGCAGCTTGGCGGGGGCGGGGACCACCAGGACGGCGATTTCGCCGGTGGCAGAGGACTTGCCGTTGGAGACGGTGTAGGTGACCGTCAGCTGGCCCTGTGCACGGACATCGGTGATCCGAACGACGGAGTGGTCCAGGACGGCGACGCTCAGCGGCAGCCCGTCCGCGGCGGTCACTGACTGCACTACCAGGACGCCGCCGGTGGGGTCCGAGTCGTTGCCGAGGACGTCCACCAGCACGCTGCCGCCGCTGGGGAGGAGCGCGGTGTCGCGGACCGCCACCGGGGCGCCGTCGCCGCCGCCGGGGACGACGTCGACGCGCACCAGTTGCTGGGCACTGGCGGGTCCGTTGGTGACGAGGTAGGTGACGTAGTGGGCGCCCACCGCGGTGGAGTTGAACGTGAACGATTGCTGGTCGGCGCCCATGGTGGCGGTCGAGTTGCCGTCGGGGGTGACCTGGGCGAGCCGCAGGGCGCCGCCCTGCGGGTCCGAATCGTTTGTCAGCGGGGTGATCACCGTGTCCACCCCGGCAACGGCCACGAGGTGGTCCGCGTTGGCGATCGGCGGCAGGGCACCCGGCAGACGTACCTCGACGGTGACCTTGCCTTCGGCGGTGGAGCGGCCGTCCGAGACGGTGACCGTGACGGTTTTGCGGCCGGGTTCGGCCCCGGAGTCCTGGAAGCTGAGCAGCCCGTCGGGGCGGACTTTGACCTGGTCCCGGGGATCGCTGCCTGCGGCACCCACGACGAACAGGTCGTCGCCGTCGGGGTCGATCCAGTCCGTCAGGATATTCTGGCTGACGCTCTTGCCGGCCTGCACCACCAGGGTGGTGTTCCGGTTCGGTTTCTGCCGCGGGGCGGAATTTTCCCCCGGCGGGACAATGTTGAGCGTGACGTCGGCGGAGGCGGAAAGGCCGCGGCCGTCGTCGACTGTGTACTTGAAGGTTTCCGAGCCGGTTTTGTCCGTCCCGACGCTGACCTGGAAGCCAGTGCCGCCGTAAACCGGGGTCATCAGGCCTGCTTTGAGCGGGTCCGGTGTCCGGACGGTGAGGATGTCGCCGTCGGGGTCGGAGTCGTTGTCCAGGACGGGCAGGATAGTGGTCTTCCCGGCGCGCACCCCGAAGCTGTCGGGTTGGGCCACCGGCGGGCTGTTGGGTTTGGTGCGGTCCGGCAGGACCGTCTGCTGGACTTCGTCAGCGGAGTCCTTGTCGGCGTCCTCCGAGGTTTCCTTGGGTGGGATGACGTCGTCCCAGTTGTTGACCAGCTGCATGTTCTGGTTCACCAGCCACACATTGCCCGAGTTCACATCATTCAGGACCACCAAATCCCGGTTCACCCGGAAAACATACGACGGCGACGCACTCGCCTTAGGCACATCAACGTTCCTGTCATCACCATCATTGACGCAATCACGCACATACTTGTTCGCACCCGACCACGCCGCATGCACACACCCGCCCAACTGCACCGGCGCCGCCGGAACACCCTCGCCATCGAACGCCACCACCTTCGCAGTCCCGCCATCCAACGGCTGCTTCAACAACGCCTTCCGCGTCGCCACCGCCACGACATCACTGCCCGGCCCCGCCTGCTGCAACTTCGCATCCCGCGCATCCTCCAGCTGCAACCGCTTGCCACCGGGAAGAAACAGGCTGCCCGCGGCAGCATCCAACACCACCGGCCGGTCCCCCACCACCGTCATCTGCAGATCCCCAGCCCCCCTCAGGTCAGCCCACGTATCCGACTCCGACGACGTCACCCCGCCGTCGGCATCGACCCCCGTCACCGTCACCGTCCCGGTCTTCGGATCCGCCGAATAAATCCGGTCATCCGAACCCACAGCAGACACCGTGCCCTCCGAACCCACCAACACCGGCTCGGACGCTTCCTGATCAAAACCATTCACCGTCGACGGCGAAACAGCCCACACCTTCCCCGACGCAGCATCCGTCACCGACATCGTCCGCGCCCCAAAACTCACATCAGCCGCCCCCGGCAACTGCTTATCCCCACCAAGGCGCATATTCGCCGGCGACACCTGGTTCAACGTCGAACCAGTCTCATCATCAACAAACACCTCACCCGCATGCTGCAACACATCAAACGTCGCCGACGCCGGCGTCACCGCACCATCCAAAACACGCGACGGATAATTCAACCGCCCCACCGCATTCTTCGACTTACTGACCACCCACACGCCACCGTCGTTCAACTCCACCTCAGTGGTCTTAAACCCCGGATACAACACAGCACCCGTCACCACAACAGCCAAAACAACACCAAACGCCGTCCCGGCAAGGCGGCGGGAGCGCAGCAGGCGGCGCCATGCCGGCACCCCTGTGGCAGGGCTTTGGGCGCGCGTTTGTCCGCGACGTTTCATTCCTTGAATCCCCCGAAAATATGTGGCCTACGGCCGGCCGGCTTCCTCAGGAGCCGGGCACCACAACAATACCGCCAATCCACCAACAAGTGGATAAATTCAGTGCAGCGGCGGCGGTTGCCACGGCAGCCCCGTTTCCAGTCTGGAATTCCTAGTCCAGGACCAGGCCCTTGCCACGGCCGCGCGTAAGGCGGACCGGCCGGATTTCGCCGAAGCCGCGGACGTTTTCCGGCGGCTGCGGGATCATGATGAACCGTTCGTCATGTTCCAGGGCCGACGCGGTCATCGAGTCCACCAGGACGGTGCCCGGGTCGGCAAGGCTGGTCAGGCGTGCGGCGAGGTTGACCGTGGGGCCGTAGATGTCCCCGAGCCGGGACAGGATGCGGCCCCAGACCATCGCCACCCGGGCTTCGGGCAGGATCTCGTCCTCGGTGAAGGCCTCGGCCAGGGCGAGCGAGATCTCGGCGCCGGCCGCCGGGGTTTCGGCAATGTAGAGGACTTCGTCGCCGACGGTCTTGACCAGCCGGCCGCCGCCCACCGAGATGATTTCCGCGCACTTGTTTTCGAAGCGCTGGACCAGCCGGGCGAGGGTCTTCTCATTCATCCGGCGGGACAGGCTGGTGTAGGAGACCAGGTCGGCGAAGCCGACCGCGCGGGCCAGGGGCAGCGGCGCGTCGTCCTCGTCGCCCTCCCGGCCCTCTTCGCTTGCCTGCAGGCCGGCCTCGGCCCGCACCGCGAGCCGCTGGACTCCGGCATTGAGTTGGCGGCGCCAGGAGTAGACCAGCACCTCCTCGAGTGCGTCCACCAGGGCGGGAAGTTCGTTGACCAGGCGTTTGCGGGCCACCGCGTCCGTGACGCCCTGCTCGTGGACCATGTCCTCCACCAGGGCCTCGATCTGCCAGACCACCATGCGGTCGGTCATCTGGCCGATGGCGCGGGTGACGGAAATCGCCGCTTCCTCGGTCAGCTTGCCGGCACGGACCAGGTCCACCACAGTGGACAGGGCCGCCTGGTCACGTTCAGTGAAGGCCACGTCATCGTCCCCGAAGTTGGGGAAGCCAAGGGCGCGCCAGAGTTTCCGAGCAGAGAGCAGTGAGAGGCCGGCACCGGCTGCGACTTCACGACGGCGGAGCTTGCGTTCGCCGCCGAGGAGCCGGGCTTCGAGCGCTTTCATGGCCAGCCGCTCGGCGGACATGGCGCCTGTGGCGGGATGCCGGTCGACGCCGGGCGGCGGTGCGGCGGGTTCCGGCGATGTCGCGGAGTATTCAAAGGAGGCCGTGTCAACGGAGCGGGTGTCAGGGGCGATGCTGTTCATGCGTTCCTGCTGGTCCTCATCGTTCATCCCGTCCACCTTCTCTCATACTTTCCGGTAAAGCCCCGGCTGCGTATTGCCCCGCTGCATCCGGCCCTGCGTCGTCGTCGTCCGGCAGTTCCCCGATGGCATCGAGGATAAAGTCCCGGAACCTGGAGACCTCGGGTACGTCGCGGAAGACCACCACGCCCTGGTACCCGGTCTCCAAGGATATATTCCCGGACCGCACCAGGCGTTGCAGGAGCGTCTCGTGGACTCCCAGGTTGCGCACCGAGGCGAGATTGACCTGCTGCTCCCGGCGGTTCAGGATGCCGTAGCGGGCCACCATCCGCCGGCTGGTCAGCGTGTAGCGGGTGCTGTGCCAGCGGAGCAGCCGGGGCAGGCAGTAGCCGAGCCACACCGCTGCGGCCGCTGCAACGCAGGCAGCCACCAGCCAGGGCGTCCCCCTGGCGCCGAGGGCCGGCACCGCGCGGGCGCCACCGCGGATGATCCAGGCGGAGGCGAAGGCGGCCAGTGCGGGTGCCAGCACGAAGGCCAGGGCTGGTCCGGCGAGTTTCCTCGGCTGCGGGCGGGTGGTGACTATGACTTGCTCGCCCGGGACGAGGCCTTTACGCATAGCCGCCTTCGCCGGGTTCTTCAGGCGCATTCCACGGCCGCAGGTGCACCACGTCCCCCGCTGTCACCACGTGTTCGTGGGAGTCCTTGTCCACCACGAGCAGGGAACCATAGTCGTCCAGCCTGGTGGCGTGTCCGATGATCTCATGGTCGCCGGGAAGCTGTGCCCGCACCTGCTTGCCGAGTGTCACCATGGCTGCTTCCACCCGTTTGTGCAGTGAGGGGCCGCCTGCCATGCCCGCGGTGGGGTCGCCGTCGGCATTGCAGAAACTGCGGTACAGGACCGCGAAGTGGGACAGGTAGCTCTTGAGGAGGGCGGTACGGTCCGTGGTGCGCGCCCCTTCCAGGAGCACCGACGTCGCCGTGGGGACCGGCAGGTCTTTTTCGCCCAGGGTCACGTTCAGCCCTGTACCGAGGATGACCGGCGGGACGCTGCCGTCCGCCATGGGACCAAGCTGGGCCAGGATGCCGGCAATCTTGCGTCCCCGCACCAGGACGTCGTTGGGCCACTTGAGTTCGGCGGGGAGGCCTGCCGTTTCCACGAGTGTCTCGCGCAGCGCCAGGGCCGCGATCAGGGACAGCCAGGAGTAGCTCTGGGTGGGAAGGGGCCGGCGGTCGGCGTTGACGGGGCGCAGGACCACCGAGACGGACACAGAGCTCAGCGGCGGCGCTTCCCAGCGCCGGTCCAGGCGTCCCCTGGCGGCGGTCTGGTATTCGGCGGTGAGGACGGACAGGTCCGGCCAGGCCGCAGGCTCGACCGCGACGAAGCGGAGGAGGTCGGCATTCGTGGAGCCGGTGGAGTCAACGACGTCGATCCGGGGAATCCCCGCAGCCGAGAGGAAGCGCTCGTCGGCCAGGTCACTTCTGTCCAGGGGGGTGCCCGGTGCGTGTGCGTCGTCCATAGCTAAATCCTACCGAGCCAAATCCCGCCAGGCGCCGTACAGCCCGGGCGCAGGCGCTAGAGGAAGATGTCCGGAACCAGCTGGTCCTCCGGTGCCCCAAGACTGTAGGGGCGGAAGTCCGCCACTCCTGCTGCCGCCAGGACCTGCTCGTCCGTGTAGAAGTTTCCGGTAGCGGCGGCGCCGGCATGGAGGTTGCCTCCGGTCAGGACCGCGTGGGCGGCGTCGGCCATGATCTGCGGCCCGCGGGCAGCCAGTACCATCGTGTCGCCGTGGGGCATGTTCCTGATGGCCGCGGTGTCGATCAGGGTGCACGGCCACAGCGAATTGACCCTGATGCCGTCCTCCTTCAGTTCCTCGGCCAGCCCCAGCGTCGTCAGGCTCATCCCGTATTTCGCCATGGTGTAGGCAAGGTGCTTCCCTGCCCAGTGGGGATCGAGGTTAAGCGGCGGCGAGAGCGTCAGGATGTGCGGCTGCGCCGAGGCGCGCAGGGCGGGCAGCGCCAGCTTGGACAGCAGGAAGGTACCGCGCACATTGATGTCCTGCATCAGGTCGTACTTTTTCATGTCCAGGTTGTCCGTGGTGGACAGGTCGATGGCGGAGGCGTTGTTGATGACGATGTCGACGCCGCCGAAGCGCTCCACAGCCGCCGCCACAGCCCCTGCCACATCCTCGTCCCGGCGGACGTCGCCCACCAGCGGCAATGCCTGGCCGCCTGCCTGCACCAGTTCCTCCGCGGCAGTGAATACCGTGCCTGCCAGCTTGGGGTGGGGTTCCCCGGTCTTGGCCAGGAGCACGATGTTGGCCCCGTCCCGGGCAGCCCTCCTGGCTATGGCAAGGCCTATGCCGCGGCTTCCGCCGGAGATCAGGAGCGTACGTCCGGCGAGGGTGCCGGAGGCCTGGTACGGGCTGCCGGAAGCGGGCAAAGCCTCATCGCTTGAAGTCATGGAAACACTGTAACCCAGGCAAGTTACCGGTGAGTAACATTGCGCGCGGGGTGCCGGATCGGCAGAAAATTGTAGGTTCCCTACAGCTGTGGGTGTCCAAACCGTCACTAGACTTGCCACCAGGGTTCGTCTTTTGTGTGGATGCTACTTAATCTCGCAGCGCCGGACCCGCCAGCGAACAGAACCAATCTGCAACAGAGCCGGAGACACTTGATGAGCCACGATCTGACAACGACAGCGGGAAAGATCGCCGATTTCCGCGACCGCCAGGCGCGTGCAGAACAACCCTCCGGCCCCGAGGCCATCGAAAAGCAGCATGCCCGCGGCAAGAACACGGCCCGCGAGCGCATCGAACTCCTGCTCGACGAAGACTCGTTCGTCGAATTCGACGCCCTGGCAGTGCACCGCTCCACAGCCTTCGGCATGGAAAAGAAGAAGCCGCTCGGCGATGGCCTGGTGTCCGGCTACGGCACGGTGGATGGCCGGCTGGTGGCGGTCTACAGCCAGGACTTCACGGTCTACGGCGGATCGCTAAGCCAGGTCAACGGCGAAAAAATCGTCAAGGTGCAGGAGTTCGCACTGCGCAACGGCTGCCCTGTGGTCGGCATCCTGGACGGCGGCGGCGCCCGCATCCAGGAAGGCGTTGCCTCGCTGGCCATGTTCGCGGACATCTTCCGCAACAACGTCCACGCCAGCGGCGTGGTACCGCAGATCTCACTCATCATGGGCCCCTCCGCGGGCGGCGCCGCCTACTCCCCCGCGCTCACCGACTACGTGGTGATGGTGGACAAGACCTCGCACATGTTCATCACTGGCCCCGACGTCATCAAGACCGTCACGGGCGAAGACGTGGACATGGAAACCCTGGGCGGCGCCCGGCAGCACAACGCCACCACCGGCACGTCCACCTACCTGGCGTCCGACGAAACCGACGCCATCGAGTTCGTGCGCGAACTGCTGGATTTCCTGCCGTCCAACAACCTGTCCGAGGCGCCCGTGCTGGGCCACCAGCAGGAGCTGGAAATCGACGACGACGACCTCGCCCTGGATGCGCTGGTGCCGGATTCCGCCAACCAGCCCTACGACATGCGCGCCGTCGTCGAGCAAATAGTGGACGACGGGCATTTCCTGGAGATGCAGGCCCTGTACGCCCCCAACGTGATGATCGGCTACGGCCGGGTGGAGGGCCACACGGTGGGCATCGTGGCCAACCAGCCCCTGCAGTTCGCCGGAACCCTGGACATCGCCGCCTCGGAGAAGGCAGCCCGCTTCGTGCGGCACTGCGACGCCTTCAACATCCCGATCATCACGCTCGTGGACGTTCCCGGCTTCCTGCCCGGCAAGGACCAGGAATTCCAGGGCATCATCCGCCGCGGCGCCAAACTCCTCTACGCCTACGCCGAAGCCACCGTCCCCAAGCTCACCGTCATCACCCGCAAGGCCTACGGCGGGGCGTACATCGTGATGGGTTCCAAGAAGCTCGGCGCCGACCTGAACCTGGCCTGGCCCACGGCCCAGATCGGCGTGATGGGCGCCCAGGGCGCCGTCAACATCCTCTACCGCCGCGACCTCGCTGCGGTCGCCAAGGACGGCGGGGACGTCGAGGCCCGCCGCGCCGAAGTCATCCGGCAGTACGAGGAAGAGCTCCTGAACCCCTACCAGGCGGCCGAACTCGGCTACGTGGACGCCGTGATCGCTCCCTCCGATACCCGCATCCAGATCATCAAGGGACTGCGGGCACTGCGCGACAAGCGCGCCAGCCTGCCCGCCAAGAAGCACGGGAACATCCCGCTGTGACCGCGGCACACGGGCACGAATCCAAGGCGGCGGCCGCCGAAGCCCCGGAAGCCCAGGCCGCTCCCCTGCTCTCGGTTGTCAAAGGGCAGCCGAACGCCGAGGAACTCGCCGCCCTGACCGCCGTCGTCCTTTCCCTCGGCGTCCCTGCCCCCGCCAAGGCAGGCGCCCCGAGCGTCCGGCACTGGGTGCGCAGGCAACAGCTGCGTCTCGCCCCCACGCCGGGGCCGGGAGCCTGGAAACGCAGCGGCCGGTAACCCCCACCCACGGCACTGCCGGGGTTAGGCTCGGGAGGTGACTATCGAGACTGCACCCGCTTCCCGTCCGCACACCCGGATTGACGCCGTCGCGGACGCGTATACGGACACCCTGATCCGGCTCAACCCGACCCTGGCCACCACCCTTGGCCTGCCCGGGCACGAGACGGAATACCAGGACTTCTCCCCTGCCGGCATCGCCGGATTCGCTGAGGCCGCGCGGGATGCCCTGGCCGCGCTGGAGGGCCTGGAGCCGGAGGATGACGTGGACGCCGTCACGCTCGACGCGATGCGGGAACGCCTCGGCCTGCAGCTGCTGATCCACGCCTCCGGATGGGAGTACGCGGAGCTGAACAACATCGCCTCGCCCGCCCAGGACATCCGCGCCATCTTCGACCTCATGCCCACGGCCGCCGAACGGGACTGGGAGCACATCGCCGGCCGCGCGCAGAACGTTCCCGCGGCACTGGACGGCTACATGGAATCCCTGCGCATGGCCCGCGACGCCGGCAAGGTAGCCGCAGCACGCCAGGTGCGGATTGTCATTGAACAGGTCGCCAAGTACGCGGCGCCGGACGGCTTCTTCGCCAAACTCGCGGCAGGGGCCGCCACGGCTGCCGGCCCGTTGCCCGCCGCGCTGCAGGACAGGCTCGACGCCGGCGCCGGCGCCGCCCGCAACGCATACACGCGGCTGGCGGAGTTCCTCCGCACCGAACTGCTGCCCGCCGCGCCGGAAAAAGATGCGGTCGGCAAGGCCCGCTACGCCCTGGCGTCCCGTTCCTTCCTGGGCGCCGAGGTGGACCTGGAGGAAACGTATGCCTGGGGCGTGCAGGAACTGGACCGGCTGATCGCGGAACAGGAACAGGTGGCCGCCACGATCAAGGCCGGCGCCACCATCGCCGAAGCCAAGGAGATCCTGGATAACGATCCGGCCCGGCAGCTCAAAGGCACCGACGCCCTGCGCACCTGGATGCAGGAACTCTCCGACAAGGCCATCGCGGAGCTGGCAGGGGTTCACTTCGACATCCCCGACGTGATGAAGAAACTCGAATGCCGGATCGCCCCCACGGACGAGGGCGGCATCTACTACACGGGCCCGTCCGAGGACTTCAGCCGGCCCGGGCGCATGTGGTGGTCCGTCCCCGCCGGCGAGGACACGTTCACCACCTGGGCCGAAACCACCACCGTGTACCACGAAGGCGTCCCGGGCCACCACCTGCAAATAGCCACCGCCACCTACCGGCGCGAGCTGCTGAACAAGTGGCGGCGGAACGTGTGCTGGACCTCCGGCCACGGCGAAGGGTGGGCACTCTACGCAGAAAAGCTGATGCAGGAACTGGGCTACCTCAAGGACCCCGGCGACCACATGGGCATGCTGGACATGCAGCGCATGCGCGCCGCGCGCGTGGTCTTCGACATCGGCGTCCACCTCGAACTCGACATGCCGGAACGGTGGGGCTCCGGCACGTGGACCGCCGACAAGGGCTACGCGTTCCTCCAGCAGAACCTTCCCATCAGCGAAGGCCAGCTCAACTTCGAATTCATCCGCTACCTCGGCTGGCCCGGCCAGGCCCCCTCCTACAAGGTCGGCCAGCGCCTCTGGGAACAGATCCGCGCCGAACTCGAGGCACGGCCAGGGTTCGACCTCAAGGAGTTCCATACCAAGGCCCTTAACATCGGCTCCGTGGGACTCGACACCCTGCGCCGGGCGCTGCTTGGGTAGCGCGCCCTGCTCCGCGAGACATTAAGCACATCCATGCCGGGAATAAGTAACAAACCGGGCTGCAAGCCCTGATTTGGCGGGGTTTGCCAGCTCCGCCGGCATTCTTTCGCGCGTAATATTTCTCAATGTTCTTTCGACGTGGTATGTGCATGCCGTCTAGCTTGTTCTGGTGAGCACTTCTACCAGCAACCCCGCATCCTCCGGGAAGACCGCATTCCAGCTGCCCAAGTGGGCCGGCTCGTTTGGCTTCCAGATCATCGCCGCCCTCATCGTGGGCCTGGGGCTTGGCCTGCTGGCCAAGTACACCGGCAGCACCAAGGCCAACCCGAACGGTCTCGGCGCGACGCTGCAGACCATCGGCTCCAGCTACGTCTCCCTGCTGCAGACCGCCGTCGTTCCCCTGGTTTTCACGGCCGTCGTCAGCTCCATCTCCAACCTCCGCCAGGTGTCCAACGCCGCAAGGCTGGCATGGAACACGCTCCTCTGGTTCGCCATCACGTCCCTGATCGCCGTGCTGATCGGCATCGGCCTGGGCGTCCTGCTGCAGCCAGGCGCCAACACCGGGATCACCGGCGAGGCCAAATACTCCGGCAAGTCCGGTGACTGGTGGTCCTTCCTGGTCGGCCTGTTCCCCAAGAACTTCCTCGGCCTGGGTGCCAGTTCCACCGTTGCCGAATCCGGCGCCGTCACCACCTCCGTCAGCTTCAACGTCCTCCAGATCCTGGTCATCGCCATTGCAGTGGGCGTCGCCGCCCTGAAGGTGGGCAAGGCCGCAGAGCCCTTCCTCAAGCTCAACGCCTCTGCCCTGGCCGTCATCCAGAAGGTCCTCTGGTGGATCATCCGGATCGCGCCGCTGGGCACTGTCGGCCTCATCGGCAACGCCGTGGCCGTGTATGGCTGGGACACCATCGGTTCGCTCGGCAAGTTCACTGTCGCCATTTACATCGGCCTGGCCCTGGTGCTCTTCGCGGTCTACCCCGTCCTGGTCCGCAGCCACGGCCTGTCCATCAAGCAGTACTTCTCCGGCGTGTGGCCCGCCGTCCAGCTGGCCTTCGTCTCCCGCTCCTCGGTGGGAACCCTTCCGCTGACCCAGCGGGTCACCGAGCGCAGCCTGGGCGTCCCCCGCGCCTATGCATCCTTCGCCGTCCCGCTGGGCGCCACCACCAAGATGGACGGCTGCGCCGCCATCTACCCCGCCGTATCGGCGATCTTCGTGGCCCAGTTCTTCGGCATCCAGCTCGACTTCAGCCAGTACCTGCTGATTGCCCTGGTCTCCGTGCTGGGCTCCGCGGCAACCGCCGGAACCACCGGCGCCGTCGTCATGCTCACGCTGACGCTCTCCACGCTGGGCCTGCCGCTGGCCGGCGTCGGCCTCCTGCTGGCCATCGACCCCATCCTGGATATGGGCCGTACCGCCGTCAACGTGGCAGGCCAGGCCCTGGTCCCCACCATCGTGGCAAAGCGCCAGGGCATCCTGGACGAGTCGCTCTACAACGCGCCCCGCAACGGCACCCCCTTCGTTGAAGAGGACGCAGCCAATGACCGCACCGCCACCGACGGAAACAGCGCCGACACCGCATCCCGCGAACTGCAGGATGCCAAGGCCTAGCCTCAACCGGTAACCGCAGGGTGCTCCGGGAAGTCCCCGGGAATCTGAACGCCTCAGATTCCCGGGGACTTCCTTGCGTTAACGCCCGCCGCCTCCGATGATGCCGTTCTGCACGGCCTTCGTGACGGCGTCGGCTTCAGCCTGCGTCAACTTCCCGTCCGCCACGGCCTTGTCCAGCCTGGCCTTGAGCTCAGCCGCATGCTCGGCCTGCTCCTCGGCGCGCAGTTCCTGCAGGGCTGCGGTCACCTTCGATTCGTCGATGCCCAGGGATTCGGCCAGCGATTTGGCCAGCGCCGCCTCACGGGCGGCGGGGTCCGGCCTCTGGCCCTCTGCCGGGGGCGTGGTGGGCTTGTTGGCCTCACGGAAGGCCTTCAGCGCGTCGGTCACCTTGGCCTCATCGACGCCCAGCTTGGCTGCCAGCTCGGAAGCCTGTACGGGACCGTGGCCACCGCGGCCACCGTGCCGCCCCATGCCGTCCGGCGCGGTGTTGCCATCAGCCGGGGCGCTGGAACTCGTGGTCGGTGCCGGCGCAGGCGCCGTGGTGGTGGCCGATGCCATCCCGGCCATCCCGATCCCGCCTGCCAGTGCCAGCGCAGCCGCTGACAGGCCCAGGGTCATTTTCTTCGTGCGTGTCATCTTCGTTGTCTCCTCGATGGGCCGTCGCTTGACGGCGGATGGTCTGCCTCTTTCGAGACACCTCCAGCATCGGCGGCCAGCTTCTGGAGAGCCTGTTGGGAACCTTTCGTTCTGCTGTGAATCTAAGTTGCCCTGAGTGCAAAGTTGCACGTAGTGTAATTCCGTGACTTCCGCGACTTCACCCGGCGACAGCGAACCTGCCGCACCATCCCGCCGCGAACTCAACAAGGCCGCCACCCGGCAAGCCATTACAGATGCTGCCCTCGGGCTCCTGCGCGCCAAGGGCCCGGGGAACTTCACCGTGGAGGACATCGCGGACGCGGCAGGGATCTCGCGCCGCACCTTCTTCAACTACTTCGGCAGCACGGACGCCGCACTTGCCTCCATCGTGCACGGCTTCCTGGACAACGCCATCCAGCAACTGCGGCTTCGGCCCGCCGATGAGCCACTGCTCGAGTCAGCGCAGGCGGCCCTGACGGCCCTCGCCGACCCTCAAGCCGTGGCCCCCCTGGCGGAGCTGTTCACCCTCACCCAGCAGAGCCCGCTCATGCAGCACAGCGAACTTGAGGCCTGGGACCACTGCAGGGCCCAGGTTTTCGACGTCGCGCGGGAGCGGCTGGGCGGCGGCGCTGAACAGGATGAGCTGTACGTCCACGCCCTGGCCGGCTCCATCATCTCCTGCGGCAAGGCTGCCATGGAGGTCTGGTTCAACCGGCGCGGGCCGGACCTGACGCCCTCCTCCCTGGCCGAGCTCCGCCAGCTGCTCATCGATTCCATGGCCCTGCTGGGCACCGGCTTCACCAACCCTGCATTCCTTTCCGCTTCCCGTTCCTCCTGATCAGATCGGCCCTGCGCATGGCACTCCTCCTCTACCGGCTCGGCACGTTCTCCTACCGCCACCGCTGGCTGGTCATCTCGCTCTGGCTCGCCGTACTGGTGGCCGTGGGCGGATCAGCCGCAGCTTTCCACGGCACCCTTTCCAACAACTTCCAGATCCCGGGGACCGAAACCCAGCGGATCGCGGACAAGCTCAAGCAGGAGCTGCCCTCAGCCTCCGGCGGCAGCGCCACGATCGTTTTCGAAGCCCCCGACGGCGGTTTCACGGCTGAGAGCCGGGCGGCAGTGACGGATGCCTTGAAGAAGCTCCAGACCCTTCCCGAGGTGCGCGGCACGGTCGACCCGTTCGCAACCCAGGCCCAGGTGGACCAGGCGGGCAAGGCCGTCACCGACGGCGAACAGCAGCTGGCGGCAGGCCAGGGGCAGCTCGACGCCGCCAGGGCACAGCTGGAGGCCGGCAAGGCGCAGCTGGCCGCAGCCGAGCAGCAGCTCACCGCTGCCGGCGCACCGGCAGCCCTGGTCGACGCACAGCTGGGCCAGCAGAAGGCAGCGCTGGCAGCCGGCCAGGCAAAGCTCGACGCCGGCACCCAGGAACTGGAGGCCAACAGGGCCAAGCTGGAACTCGGCAAGCGCCAGGCCCAGGCAGCCTCGGCCATCCGCTTCGTTTCCGAAGACAACAAGGCCGCCGTGGCACAGGTGCAGTTCAAGACCTCCATCAACGGCCTGGGCCCGGTGGTCCGGAAACAGGTGCAGGACATCGCCCACGGGACGTCCGCGGCCGGCGTCACCGCGCTGGCCAGCAAGGAAATCACCGAGGACATTTCTGCGTTGTTCGGCACCGCTGAGGTCGTCGGCATCGCCGTGGCCGCCCTCGTCCTGATCCTCATGCTGGGCACCCTGATCGCCGCCGGGCTTCCGCTGCTGATGGCCATCATCGGCGTGGGAGTCGGCGTCGGGGTCACCTTCGCCCTCTCCGGGCTCTTTGACATGAGTTCAATCTCCCCCATGCTGGCGCTCATGCTGGGCCTCGCCGTGGGCATCGACTATTCGCTGTTCATCGTCAACCGGCACCGGACCCAGCTCCTGGCCGGCATGGACCCCGAAGAGTCCGTCGCCAGGGCCAACGGAACCTCCGGCAACGCCGTCGTCTTCGCAGGCCTCACCGTGATTATCGCCCTTACTGCGCTGGTGGTCCCGGGGCTTCCGTTCCTCACCGTCATGGGCCTTGCCGCCGCGGGCACCGTAGCCGTGGCCGTGCTCGTTGCCATCACCCTGACCCCCGCCATGCTGTCCCTGATCGGCCGCCGCATCATCTCCAAGCGGGCCTGGGCAAAGGCCGAAGCGCACAACGCCGAGCCCGGCCACGAAGCGGCAGAT
Organism: Arthrobacter sp. MOO21; assembly: GCF_057369995.2. NCBI lineage: Bacteria > Bacillati > Actinomycetota > Actinomycetes > Micrococcales > Micrococcaceae > Arthrobacter > Arthrobacter sp. MOO21. The sequence continues at coordinate 240,492 of NZ_CM170671.2, forward strand.
GACGCCGTCGACCGCGAGCGCAGCACCCGCGGCTGGGGCGGCCTGGTCACCAAGCACCCGTGGGCAGCGCTGGTGGCCGGTGTCCTCCTCCTGGGCACCCTGGCCCTTCCCGCCACCCAGCTGCAGCTGGCCCTTCCCGACGGCGGCTCCGAGCCCGTCGAGTCCGAGGCGTACCAGGCCTACGACCTGACCGCCCGCAGCTTCGGCGAAGGCGTCACCGGCCCCATCGTGGCGGTCGGCGAGTTCCCCGCGGACCTGGACGAAGCCCAGGCACAGAAGCTGCAGTACGACATCGCGGACAAGCTCCGCGCCGTGGACAACGTGGTGGCCGCCGTGCCGGTGGCGCTCAGCGAAGACCGCCGCACCGCCGTCTTCCAGGTCATCCCCCAGGAGGGCCCGGCCAGTGCCAGCACCGTCCGGGTGGTTTCGGACCTGCGTGGCCTCAACAGCGACATCAAGGCCGACTATGACGTTGCCATGGGCCTGACCGGGCAGACTGCCGGCAACGTGGACGTCTCCACCAAGCTCGGTGACGCCCTGCCGCCCTACCTGGCGATCGTCGTCGGGCTCTCCCTGGTCCTGCTGCTGCTGGTGTTCCGCTCCATCGTGGTTCCGCTGCTGGCCACGGGCGGCTTCCTGCTCTCCCTGTCCGCCGCATTCGGGGCCGTGGTGGCCGTGTACCAGTGGGGCTGGCTGGGAAACATCTTCGACGTCGCGAACCCCGGCGCGGTACTCAGCTTCCTGCCCATCATCCTGATCGGCGTGCTGTTCGGCCTGGCCATGGACTACCAGGTGTTCATCGCTTCCGGCATGCGCGAGGCCTACATGCACGGCTCCACCGCCAAGGAAGCGGTCCGGGTGGGCTTCCGGCATGCCGCCGCTGTGGTGACCGCCGCGGCGATCATCATGGTCAGCGTCTTCTCCGGCTTCATTTTCAGCCACCTCACCATGGTCCGGCCGCTCGGCTTCGCCATGGCCTTCGGGGTCCTGTTCGATGCCTTCGTGGTGCGCATGACCATCGTCCCGGCCGTCATGTACCTGCTGGGCAGCAAGTCCTGGTGGCTGCCGCGCTGGCTGGACCGGATCCTGCCGGACGTGGACGTGGAGGGCGCCAAGCTCAACCGCGGCCAGGGCGCTCCGGCGTCCGCCGAGCTGGTCCACTAGGCTGAACCCGTGGTCCGCCTGATTCTCGCTTCCCAGTCCCCCGCCCGCACCAAGCTCCTGGCCGAGGCCGGCATCCGGCACACCGTGCTGGTTTCCGACGTCGACGAGGCCGCCGTCCAGGAACGGTACGGCGTCACCGACCCGCACGACACGGCGCTGCTGCTGGCCCGGGCCAAGGCCGAAGCCGTGGCGTCGCTGCCGGAAGCCGAAGGCGCCCTGGTGCTGGGCTGCGACTCCGTCTTCGAGTTCGACGGCGAGGCGCACGGCAAGCCCTACACGCCGGACGTCGCGCGGGAACGGATGCTGCGGATGAGCGGCAGCACGGGGGTGCTGCACACGGGGCACTGGCTGGTGGACTGCCGGGACACGGAGGCCGACGCCGGCGGGGATGCCGAGGGATCGGGCGCGACTTTGGGGGCGGTCGCCTCCGCCGAGGTCTTCTTCCAGGAGATGGACGCCACCGAGATCGATGCCTACATCGCCACGGGCGAGCCGCTGCATTGCGCCGGCTCCTTCACCATCGACGGCCTGGGCGGGGCCTTCATCCGGAAGGTGGACGGCGACCCGCACGCCGTCGTCGGCCTTTCCGTCTCGACGCTCCGGGGCCTGCTGGCAGCCGCCAACGTGCGCATCACGGACCTGTGGCCCCCGCGGTAAAGGCACCCTTTTTCGGAACCGCTTGTAGCATCCCTACAAAGCAGGGCTGGTTTACACGCGGATTCCGCAAGTAATATCGGCGGAACCTCCAAAACCGCGCTAGGCTCCCTGAAGGAAAGAAGGAGACGCCTTGTCAGCAAATTTGGAGCAGTCCGCAGGAACCACGCAGCCGAGCCTCACAAAGGTGCTGATCGCGAACCGCGGCGAAATCGCCGTACGGATCATTCGGGCGGCCCGGGATGAAGGTATCGCCTCCGTGGCGGTCTACGCCGACCCGGACCGCGACGCACTGCACGTCCGCCTGGCTGACGAGGCCTACGCCCTCGGCGGCAGCACCGCCGCCGAGTCCTACCTGGTGATGGATAAGATCATCGACGCCGCCCGCCAGTCCGGCGCGGATGCCATCCACCCCGGGTACGGGTTCCTGGCCGAAAACGCCCAGTTCGCCGCCCGCGTGATCGAGGCCGGCATCACCTGGATCGGCCCCTCCCCCGAGGCCATCTCCGCGCTGGGCGACAAGGTCCAGGCCCGGCACATCGCCGAAAAGGTTGGCGCTCCCCTGGTGCCCGGCACAGCCGACCCCGTGGAGTCCGCGGACGAGGTCCTGGACTTCGTGGACCGGCACGGCCTGCCCGTCGCCATCAAGGCGGCGTTCGGTGGCGGCGGCCGCGGCATCAAGGTGGCCCGCACCCGCGAGGAAATCCCCGAACTCTACGAATCCGCCGTGCGCGAAGCCACGGCAGCCTTCGGCCGCGGGGAATGCTTCATCGAGCGCTTCCTGGATGCTCCGCGCCACGTCGAAACCCAGTGCCTGGCCGACGCCTACGGCAACGTGGTGGTCGTGTCCACCCGCGACTGCTCGCTCCAGCGCCGCAACCAGAAACTGGTCGAGGAAGCTCCGGCACCATTCCTGACCGAGGACCAGAACCGCCGCCTCTACGAATCCTCCAAGGCGATCCTGAAGGAGGCCGGCTACCTTGGCGCCGGCACCTGTGAATTCCTGGTGGGCCAGGACGGCACCATCTCGTTCCTCGAAGTGAACACCCGCCTCCAGGTGGAGCACTGTGTCTCCGAGGAAGTCACCGGCATCGATCTGGTCCGCGAGCAGTTCCGACTGGCCCGCGGCGAGGAGCTTGGCTACGGCGATCCCGAGGTTCGCGGCCACTCCATCGAGTTCCGCATCACCGGCGAGGACCCGGGCCGGAACTTCCTGCCGGCCCCCGGCACCCTCCGCGTCCTGAAGAACCCGACGGGTCCCGGCGTCCGGGTGGACTCCGGCGTGGAGCAGGGCGACGTCATCAGCGGGAACTTCGACTCCATGCTGTCCAAGCTCATCGTCACCGGCGCCAGCCGTCCGCAGGCCCTGCAGCGCGCCCGCCGCGCCCTCGAAGAGATGGTGGTGGAGGGCATCCCCACCGTGATCCCGTTCGACCTCGCAGTGGTGACCGATCCCGCCTTTGCACCCGCCCAAGGGCCGTTCAAGGTCCACACCCGCTGGATTGAAACAGAGTTCAGCAACAACCTGCCGGCCTGGACGCCGGACAGCACCGCCGAGGGCGAGTCGGCTGAGGAGCGCCAGCGCGTGGTGGTCGAAGTCGGCGGCAAGCGCCTCGAGGTGGTCCTGCCCGCGTCCCTCGGCACACCCGGCACTGGGGTCGCCGCTGCCGGCAAGCCCGGCAAGTCCAAGAAGCGCTCGCGCTCCGCAGGCCCTGCCGCTGCCACCGGCAACGCGCTGACCTCGCCGATGCAGGGAACCATCGTCAAGGTGGCAGTGTCCCACGGCGACGTGGTGTCCGAGGGCGACCTGGTGGTGGTCCTCGAGGCAATGAAGATGGAGCAGCCGCTGACCGCGCACCGCTCGGGAACCATCACGGGCTTGGCGGCAGCTGCCGGCGAGACCGTCTCCGCCGGCGCCATCATCGCCACGATCGAAGACTAGGAAGCGCCACAGGCATGCTCGCACCAAGTTTCCAGGAAGAAGTGGACCGCTACCACCTGGCGGTTCCCGAGATCACCCGGGGCAACCCTGGCCCCGTCAAGGACCTGTACTCCAGGGCGGACGACGTCACCCTGGCCAACCCTTTCGGCGGCATCGCCCGCGGCTGGGCGCAGGTGGAGGCCCGGCTGGACCAGGCCGCACGCCAGTTCCAGGACGGCGAGATGCTCGGCTTCGACACCGTCACCTCCTACACTGCCCGCGACACTGCCTACCTGCTGGAAACCGAGCACTTCCGGGCACGTCTGGACGGAGCGGCCGCCACCGAGGAATTCGCGCTCCGGGTCACCAGCATCTTCCGGCGCGAGGAAGGCTACTGGAAGCTGGTTCACCGCCACGCGGACCCGGCGGCGCGGCCCCAGTCGCGCCGTTCCCTGACGCAGCCCGCCGCCTGATCCGCTGCCGCGCTGGCAGGAGGTGCCGCCAGCATGCAGACTTAGGACATGCTGCCGTTCCTGCTCCTCGCCTCCCGTGCGGAAGATGCTGCCGCAGAGGACGAGTACGCCGCGTACCTGCGCTACGGCGGGCTTGAGGAGCGGGAACTGCACCGGGTCCGGCTGGAAGCCGCTCCCCTGCCCCCGCTGGACCTTTCGAAGTACTCCGGGGTGATCGTGGGCGGCAGCCCCTTCACCTCCAGCGACCCGCCGGACAGCAAGAGCCCCGTCCAGCACCGGGTGGAGCAGGAATTGTCAGGCCTGCTGGACGGGCTGGTGGCCCGCGACTTCCCGTTCCTGGGCGCCTGCTACGGAGTGGGAACGCTCGGCACGCACCAGGGCGCCGTCATCGACCGGACCTTCGGTGAACCGCTGGGCGCAGTGGAGGTGGAACTGACCGCCGCCGGGCTGCAGGACCCCCTTCTGCAAGGGCTGCCCCGGACGTTCACGGCCTTCACCGGACACAAGGAAGCCGTCAGCTCACTGCCCCCGCACGCCGTGCTGCTGGCAAAGTCGGACTCCTGTCCGGTCCATATGTTCCGTATCCGGACCAACCTCTACGCCACCCAGTTCCACCCGGAACTGGATGCGGAAGGCCTCTGCACCCGCATCGATATCTACCGGCACGCCGGCTACTTCCCGCCCGAGTCCGCGGAGGACCTGATGGCCGCCGCGCGCCGGTTCACGGTCACGGAGCCGATGAACATCCTGAAGAACTTCGTGGCGCGCTACGCCCGCTGAGCACGTAAGAGGCCGCGTGCGCTCCCGCCCGCTTACCTCCGGCACTTAACGCACATGCCCGGCTCCACCCCCGTCTTTGCGGGGGCGGAGCCGGGCATGTCAGCCACCAACTGGGCTGGAATGCACGCGGGGCGTCAGGCCACGTTGTTCTCGTAATCCACGTCGCGGGTTTCGCGGGTCAGGAACAGCGCGATCAGGGTCAGCACCGCCATGGAGGTCAGGTAGATGCCCACCAGGACCGGACTCCCCTTGGCCGCTTCCCAGAGGGCAACGGCGATGAACGGGGCCACCGCGGCGCCCAGGATGCTGGAGAAGTTGTAGCTGATGGCCGAGCCGGTGTACCGCACGTTGGTGGGGAACAGTTCCGGCAGCAGTGCTCCCATAGGTCCGAACGTCAGGCCCATGAGGGAGAACCCGATGACCAGCAGGCCCATGGTGCCCACGAAGCCGCCGTTGAACAGCGGGACGAACAGCAGGCCGAAGACGAGGATGCCTGCCGTGACGGTGAGGAGCATTTTGCGCCGGCCGTACTTTTCAGCGAGGGGTCCGGAGACCAGGGTGAAGATGCCAAAGAAGACGACGCCGGCAATCAGCATCCAGAGGAAGTCGTTGCGGCTGTAGCCAAGGCCCGGAACGAACGCGGCGGCAGCTGCTTCGGACATGGGCTTGCCCGCCTTTTCGGCCGCGGCCCTGGCACCCTCCAGGGTGGGCTTCGTGCCGTACGTGAGCGTGAACGTGGTCATCAGGTAGAACAGCACATAGGTGGCCAGCATGATGAAGGTGCCCAGGATCAGCTGGCGCCAGCTGGTTTTGAAGACGCGGCCCAGGGGCAGCTTCGCCACCTCGTTGGATTCCACCACCTTGGTGAAGGCGGGGGTTTCGATCAGCTTGAGCCGGACGTAGAGGCCCAGGATCACCATGACGGCGCTGAGCAGGAACGGCACGCGCCAGCCCCAGGCCTGGAAGGCCTCCGGGGCCAGCGTGTAGCTCGCAACCAGGAAGATCACGTTGGCGATGATGAAGCCGATCGGGGCGCCCAGCTGCGGGAACGTCCCGTAGATGGCGCGCTTGTTGGCGGGGGCGTTCTCGGTGGCCAGCAGCGCGGCCCCGCTCCATTCGCCGCCGAGCGCCAGGCCCTGGGCGAAGCGCATGACCACCAGCAGGGCCGGAGCCCAGAACTCCCAGCCCGGAACCAGCGCAGTGGGGAGGCAGCCGATGAGGAAGGTGGCGATACCCATGGTCAACAGTGAAGCCACCAGTGTGCCCTTGCGGCCAAACTTGTCGCCGAAGTGCCCGAAGACGATCGAGCCGAGGGGGCGGGCAATGAAGGCCACGCCGAAGACGGCGAAGGAGCTCAGCAGCTGGGTGGTTTCGTTCGCGCTGGGGAAGAAGAGCTTCGGGAAGACGAGCACGGCGGCCGTGGCGTAGACGTAGAAGTCGTAGAACTCCACGGTGGTGCCGATCAGGCTGGCCACGATGACGCGACCGCGGGAGTTCACCGGCTGCTGTGCACCTGGCAGCGCGGTGGTATCGGTGGAAGACATAGGTAAACGCTTTCGTGAGACCGGCCGGGGCCCAGGCAGGATTGCCTCCCGGCGTAAGTAGTTAGAGTCCAATCTTACTTGCCTACGTCCAGTCAATGGACGAAAGGTCCAGCATGCGGACTTGTGTTGTGCGTCTCACCCAGTGGCCCATCACACGGCCTCACGTGGGTCCGGAACACCGGATAGGCAAAAGTCACAGCATGGAAACAAACATCGACCGTCCGTGAAACGCGCCGTACCTACCGTGGAGGAACAACATCCCCCGAAGGAGGTAACCCGTGACTGTCGACCGCACCGTTGATGCCGCCCCCGGCAATTCCCTTGACCTGGATGACGCCGCAGGGCCCGCAGCCGTTGCCACATCAGCCAGCGCACAGCCCGGCTCTACCCGCACCACAGACACCCCCGTCCTTGAATTCCGCCCCGGCCGCTGGATCGCCAACTGGGATGCCGAGAACAAGGAACAATGGGAAACCGCCGGCCGGTCCATCGCCCGCCGCAACCTGAACTGGTCCATCTTCGCCGAATTCCTCGGCTTCGTCGTCTGGCAGCTCTGGTCCATCGTGGTGGTCCAGCTTCCCGCTGCAGGCTTCACCTTCTCCACCTCGGAAATCTTCTGGCTCATCTCGATGCCCAGCCTGGTGGGTGCCACCCTGCGCATCCCCTACACCTTCATGGTCCCCCGCTTCGGCGGGCGGAACTGGACCATCGTGTCCGCCCTGCTGCTCCTGATCCCCTCCATTGGGCTGGCCCTGTGCGTCTCCAACCCGGAAACCCCGTTCGGCGTGATGCTCCTCGTGGCAGCCCTGGCGGGCTTCGGCGGCGGTAACTTCGCCAGCTCCATGGCCAACATCACCTTCTTCTACCCGGCCCGGGAAAAGGGCTGGGCGCTGGGACTGAACGCCGCAGGCGGCAATCTCGGTGCCGCCGTCGCCCAGCTTGCCGTGCCCATCGTCATCACCCTGCTGGCCGCCGGCACCGTGAACCTCCCCATGGCCGGATGGATGTGGGTGCCCTTCATCCTGCTGGCCGCCTTCGGTGCCTCCAAGTACATGAACAACCTCACCAGCGCCAGGGGTGATGTGGCAGGTTCTGTTGCAGCCCTGAAGGAACCGCACCTGTGGGTCATGGCCCTGCTGTACATCGGCACCTTCGGTTCCTTCATCGGCTTCGCCGGGGTCTTCCCCAAGCTGATCAAGGACTACTTCCCGGCGTTCTCCTCCATCGGGGTCGGAACCGTGGCACTGTCCCTGGCGTTCCTCGGCCCGCTGGTCGGCTCGCTGGCCCGCCCCTACGGCGGACGCATGGCGGACCGGATGGGGGGCGCCCGGATGACCGTGGCGGCATTCGCCTCCATGGCCGTCATCACGCTGACCATGATCTGGACCCTGCCGCTGAAGAACTTCTGGCTCTTCCTGGTGCTCTTCCTGATGCTGTTCACCGCCAGCGGCTTCGGCAACGGGGCCACCTACCGGATGATCCCGGTCATCTTCGCCACGTCCAGCCGCGCCGCCCGCTCCGGCGCCAGCTCACAGGCCACCCAGCGGCTGGCGTCCTCGGCCCTCGGACTGATCTCCGCCATCGGCGCCTACGGGGGCTTCGTCATCCCCCAGGTGCTCAACGCCTCCAACACCGCCAGCGGCTCCTACACCCCGGCGTTCTACGGCTTCGTCGGCGCCTACGCCGTGATGCTCGTAGTCTGCTGGGCCTGCTACCTCCGCAAGGCCAACCGAAACGCGATGGGACACGTCTAACATGACCACAAGCGCCGACACGCACTGCCCTTACTGCGCCCTGCAGTGCGCCATGACGCTGACGTCCCCAGCGGACCCGGCCCCGGCTTCCCAGCCGGGGCCGGGCCCCGCGCCCGTTCTGCCGGCACCCCTCCGGGCACCGCTCGAGGTCAGCCCGCGCGACTTCCCCACCAACCGCGGCGGGCTCTGCCGCAAAGGCTGGACCTCCGCCACCCTCCTGAACCATGCCGGCAGGATCACCGAGCCCCTGCTGAAGGGCCCGGACGGCGTACACCGCCCCATCAGCTGGGACACCGCCCTGGACCTTGCCGCCGCGGCGGTCCGCGACGCGCGCGCCCGGCACGGCGCAGACGCCGTTGGTGTTTTCGGCGGTGGCGGCCTGACCAACGAGAAGGCCTACCAGCTGGGCAAATTCGCCCGGCTGGCCCTGGGCACCTCACGCATCGACTACAACGGCCGGTTCTGCATGTCCTCCGCCGCCGCAGCCGGTATGCGCGCCTTCGGCGTGGACCGCGGCCTGCCGTTCCCCCTGGAAGCCCTGGACTCCGCCAGCACCATCCTGATGCTTGGCTCCAACGTGGCCGAAACCATGCCTCCCTTCGTGCAGCACCTGCAGGGTGCCCGCGACGCCGGCGGCCTCATCGTGGTGGATCCCCGCCGCTCCGCCACGGCTGCGTTCACGGCCGACGGCGGCGGGATCCACCTGCAGCCGCTCCCCGGCACCGACCTGACGCTGCTCCTGGGCCTCTCGCACGTGGTCATCCACGAACACCTGGCGGACACCGCCTTCATCACAGAACGCACCTCGGGCTACAGCGCCGTGGCCCGCAGCGTCAACGCGTTCTGGCCCGAACGGGTCCAGTCCCTCACCGGCGTCCCGGCGGACCTGATCCGGGAAACCGCACGCCGGCTCGCCACCGGCGCCCGGGAAGGCGGCAGCTACATCCTCACCGGCCGCGGGGTGGAGCAGCACGTGGACGGCACCGATACCGCCACTGCCGCCATCAACCTCAGCCTCCTGCTGGGCCTGCCCGGTTCCGCCCGCAGCGGGTACGGCACCCTCACCGGCCAGGGCAACGGCCAGGGCGGCCGGGAACACGGCCAGAAGGCGGACCAGCTGCCCGGCTACCGCAAGATCACCGATCCGGCCGCCCGTGCCCATGTGGCCGCAGTATGGGGCGTCGCCGAGGAACTGATCCCCGGCCCGGGACTGCCCGCCGTACAGCTGCTGCAGTCACTCGGAAAGCCCGACGGCGTCCGGTGCCTCTTCGTCCACGCCTCCAATATTGCGGTGGCCGCCCCCGACGCCAATGAGGTCATCAGGGGCCTGCGCAGCCTGGACTTCCTAGTGGTCTGCGACTTCTTCATGTCCGAGACGGCGGCCGAGGCGGACCTCATCCTGCCGGTACTGCAATGGGCCGAGGAGGAAGGCACGCTGACCAACCTGGAGGGACGGGTGCTGCGGCGCAGGCGCGCCATTACCCCGCCGGCCGGTGCCCGCAGCGAACTGTGGATCATGGCCCGGCTGGCGGAGCGGCTGGACGCCCCCTCCACCTACAGCGAAGACCCGGAAACAGTCTTCGAAGAACTCCGGCTCGCCTCCGCCGGGGGCCTGGCCGACTACTCCGGCATCGACTACGCCATGCTGGACCGCGGCGACGCCGCCTACTGGCCTTTCCCTGCCGGCAGCACCGGAACTCCGCGGCTGTTCCGGGACGGCTTCGCGCACCCCGACGGCAAGGCGGTCCTGGTCCCGGTGGCGCCGCGCCGCCGTCGTACTCCTGCCGCGCCCACCGCAGTGGACGGCACAGCCACCGCCGCCCAGGCCATGACCCTCATCACCGGCCGGCTCCTGGAGCATTACCAGTCCGGGGCCCAGACCCGGCGCGTCGCCGAACTCCTGGCCACCCGGCCCGAGGCGACGGTCCAGATCCACCCCTCGGCTGCGGAGGCGATGGGCATCACCGCCGGGGCGCTGGTCTCCGTGTCCAACGCCCGCGGCGAGGTGGCGTGCCGGGCGGAACTGAGCAGTGCCATCCGCCCCGAAACGGTGTTCCTGCCCTTCCATTTCCCGGAACTTGAAAGCGCCAACCGCCTCACGGAAGCCGCCACGGACCCGGTCTCCGGGATGCCCGAGTTCAAGTTCAACACCGTGTGGGTCCGGCCCGTGGCCCCACCCGTTTCCGCCCGCATGCTTCAAACGACGGAGGCCTCATGACCGAGCAGATTGTCATCGTGGGATTCGGCCCGGTGGCCGCCAGGCTGGTGGACGAGCTCCTGCCCGCAGTACGCGGCGGGACCGTCCGGCTCACCGTGCTGGGCGAAGAGCCGGAGGCGGCGTACAACAGGGTCCTCGTCGCCGACCTCGGCGTGGGCCGCACCACGGCGGACGCACTGGCACTCGCCGATGCCACGGCACTGGCTGCCGACGGCGTGGATGTCCGGCTCGGCGTCCGCGTGCGGCGCGTGGACCGGGCCCGTCAGCAGGTCCTGCTCAGTGAGGGCGGGCCCGTGCACTACGACCGGCTGGTCTTCGCCACGGGGTCGCGCCCGGTCATCCCCAACCTCACCGGCATCAACCCCGACCCCTCCTCCCCCGTGCTGCCCGCCGGCGTCACGGCTCTTCGCGACCTCCGCGACGCCGACGTCCTCCACCGCGCCGTGGCCGGCGGCAAGCGCGTGGTGGTGCTCGGCGGCGGTGTCCTGGGCCTCGAAACCGCACTTGCGGCGGCCGAGGAAGGCGCCACGGTCACGGTGGTCCACAACGGGCCGCACCCGCTGGGCCGGAACATCGACCGCGGCGGCGGGGCCGTCCTTGCTGCGGGGCTGCGCCGCTGCGGCGTGCGGATGGCCGGCAACGCCCGCTCCACGGGGGTGGAGCACAACGCGCCCGACGGCGGTTTCTCGGCCTTGCTGCTCGACGACGGGTCCGCGATTGATGGCGACCTCCTGGTCATCTCGTGCGGCGTCCGTCCCCGGACCGAGCTGGCCGAGGGCTGCGGGCTGTCCACGAACGCGGGGATCCTGGTGGACCACCGCCTGCGTGCCCACCATGAGCCGCACATCTTCGCCATTGGCGACTGCGCCGAGGTGCGTTGCCCCGACCCCGGCTGCCCCACCTGCCGGAACGCGAAGGGTCCCTCGGGACTGGTGGGCCCCGGATGGCGGCAGGCCGAATGGCTTGCCGAATACCTCACGCTCCTGGCATCCGGCCTGGCCGATGAGGCCGAACTCCTGCCCGCCCTGCCGCCCGAGCAGGCAGCGGTGGTAGTGCTGAAGGCGCGCGGCATGAACATGGCCGTGGCCGGCGACAACTCCGCCGATCCCTGGGACGAGGAAGTGCTCACGGCCGGGGCCGCCAGCGGGCGCCCGCGCCTGCAGGTGGCCCAGTGGGCCGATCCGGAGCACGGCCGGTACGTCAAGATGACCACCCGCGGCGGCGTCCTGGAAGGCCTGGTGGCAGTGGGCATGCCACGCACGGCCGCCGAGCTGGTAGGGCTCTTCGAACGCGGCGCCGAACTGCCGGCGGACCGGTCGCTGCTGCTGCGCCTCGACGGACCGGACCAGCTGGCAGGCGCTGCTGCCCCCGATCCCGCGGGAACAGTGTGCCGGTGCGCCGGAGTCAGCGGGGCCACCATCCGGGGCGCGGTGGAGGAAGGCTGCTCCACCGTGGTGGAGGTGTCCAAGGCCACCCGGGCAGGAACAGGGTGCGGCGGTTGCCACGAGGACATCAAGGGCCTGATCGAACGGCACTTCCAGGCGGTAGCTGCGGCCTGACCGGGCCTGGCGGCATGCCGCCCGTGGCCTGGGCTGCCGGTCTTCCCGGACCGCGTGCAGGGAACCGCTACATGTGCACGTGCAGCCGGCGCGCAGCCTCGGAGATCGACCCGGTCAGCGACGGGTAGACGGTGAAGGTGCTGGCGACGTCGTCCACGTGCAGCTTCTGTTTCACCGCGATGGCGATCGGGAAGATCAGCTCGGAGGCGTTGGGGCCCACCACCACACCGCCGATCACCGTACCGGAGCCCTTCCGCGCAAAGATCTTCACGAACCCGTCCTTGGCATTGCGCATCTTGGCACGGGCGTTGCTGCGCAGCGACAGCTTGATGACGTCGCCCTGGTACTTGCCGGCATCGATCTCGGCTTCCGACACGCCCACGTTCGCGATCTCGGGCGAGGTGAAGATGTTCGATGCCACCTGGTGGAGCTTGAGCGGCGTCACGACGTCGCCCATGAAGTGCGCCACGGCGATGCGGCCCTGCATGGCGGCCACCGACGCCAGCGGCAGGACACCCGTGCAGTCGCCGGCGGCGTAGATGTTCGGCGCGGTGGTGCGGGAGACGCCGTCGACCTTGATATGGCCGCTTTCGCTGACCGCAACCCCGGCCTCTTCCAGGCCGATGCCAGCGGTGTTGGGGATGGAACCGAGGCAGAGCAGGCAGTGGCTGCCGGTCACCGTGGTGCCGTCGCCCAGGGTCACCAGCACGCCGTTGTCCGTGCGCTCCACTGTCTGGGCGCGGGAACGGGACAGGACACGGACGCCGCGGCGTTCGAAGACTTCCTCAAGGACGACGGCGGCATCCACGTCCGAACCCGGCAGGACCCGGTCGCGGCTGGAAATCAGGGTGACCTTGGAACCGAGGCCGTTGTAGGCGGAGGCGAATTCGGCGCCGGTCACGCCGGACCCCACCACGATGAGGTCCTCGGGGAGCTCGTCCAGGTTGTAGATCTGCGTCCAGTTCAGGATGCGTTCACCGTCCGGCCGGGCCGTTTCCAGCTCCCGGGGGTGCGCGCCAACGGCCAGCAGGATCGTGTCCGCTTCGACCGTCTCGGTGCCGTCCACGGTGATCACTTCGATGGTGTGGTTGTCCAGCAGCCGGCCGGATCCGGCGATGATCCGCACGCCCTGTTTGTCCAGGGCATCGCGGATGTCCTGGGACTGGCTGCGGGCCAGGTTGAGCAGGCGGTCGTTGATGTGTTTGAGGTCGGCGCGCATCACCGGCACAAAGTCGCCATCGTCGACGTCGAACTTCACTCCCAGTTCCCCGGCCTCGGCAACGCGGGTCATCAGGTCCGCCGTGGCAATGAGCGTCTTGGACGGCACAACGTCGGTCAGCACTGCGGATCCGCCCAGGCCGGCGCGTTCGATGATGGTGACCGTCGCCCCGAGCGAGGCGGCCACCATGGCGGCTTCGTATCCGCCCGGACCACCTCCAAGGATTGCGATCCGGGGTGAGCTGAAATCTGGATGCGTAGTCACAATCACCCATTCTGGTCCATCCGCGGCCGGACCACCAAGAAAACCGGGCGGCCCGGGAGCCCGCCGTGACGGGGGCAACACGGGCGGGCAGGATACCTTTTACTGGTGAGTACAACTGACTTCCTGAACACGGACCCGTTCGCGGCCGCCCGCGCCGCCGCCGACTACATCGCCGAGGAAACCGGGGTGGACCGCCACGATGTCGCACTGGTGCTCGGCTCCGGCTGGGGCGAGGCCGCCGACCTCATTGGCGATACCACCGCGACCTTGTCCGCCGAGGAAGTCCCCGGCTTCCACGCGCCCGCCGTGGAGGGCCACGTCGGCACCATCCGCTCCGTCCTGACCACCGCAGGAAAGCGGGCCCTGGTCCTGGGTGCCCGGACGCACTACTACGAGGGCAAGGGCGTTCGCGCAGTGGTCCACGGCATCCGTGCCGCGGCGGCCGCCGGGTGCGGCACGCTGGTCCTCACCAATGGCTGCGGCGGACTCAACGAGGCGTGGGCACCTGGCACCCCGGTGCTGATCCGGGACCACATCAACCTCACCGCGGCCTCTCCGCTGGAGGGTGCCACCTTCGTTGACCTGACAGACCTTTACTCCCCCAGGATCCGCGGCCTGGCCCGCGAAGTGGATCCCACGCTGGATGAAGGCGTGTACGCACAGTTCCCCGGCCCCCACTACGAAACCCCGGCGGAGGTGCAGTACGCCAAACGGATCGGTGCGGACCTGATCGGCATGTCCACTGCCCTTGAGGCCATCGCCGGGCGGCATGCGGGGATGGAAGTATTCGGAATGTCGTTGGTTACCAATCTCGCGGCCGGCATCAGCCCCCAGCCGCTCAGCCACCAGGAAGTCCTCGAGTCGGGCCAGGCCGCGGGCCCCCGGATTTCCCGGCTGCTCGCTGACATCATCGCCAAGCTCTAGGCCCCGGCCGGATCCGGGGTTGCGGGTGCGGGACGGGTAATGACGATAGCGTTATGCCCATGACGTCTTCCGAAGCCGATGTTCGCCTGCTCGATGAAGCCCGCGAATGGGCTGCCCAGGACCCGGATCCCGCAACGGCAGCTGCACTGCTGGAGCTCGTCCGGCTCGCCGGTGACGGTGACCTCGCTGCCCGGCAGGAACTGGAAGACAGCTTCCGCGGCACCTTGCAGTTCGGTACCGCCGGGCTCCGCGCAGCGCTGGGCCCCGGGCCGAACCGGATGAACCGGATGGTGGTGCGCCGCGCCGCGGCGGGCCTCGCCGCATTCCTGCTCGACGCCGTCGCCACTGCCGCTCCCGGCACCCGGCCGCGAGCCGTCGTCGGCTATGACGCCCGGCATAATTCGGACATCTTCGCCGCCGAGACCGCCGCCATCTTCACCGCGGCGGGGATCGAGGCGTTCCTGCTTCCGGAAGCACTCCCCACCCCCGTCCTGGCCTACGCCGTCCGCGCCCTGAAGTGCGACGGCGGCGTGATGGTCACCGCCAGCCACAACCCCCCGCAGGACAACGGATACAAGGTCTACCTGGGCCGGCACGCCGTGGGCTCCGATGGGGACGGGGCGCAGATCGTGGCGCCCTACGACGCGCAGATCGCCGCGCGGATCAGCGCGGTGGGTCCAGTGGAATCCATCCCGCTGGCAACGGAGGGATGGACGGTCCTGGACGGCTCGCTGGCAGCCGGCTACCGGCAGGCGACGGCGGCACTGGCCAGGGCGGACCTCTTCCCGGCACGCGACCTGCGCATTGTCCTCACCCCGCTCCACGGCGTGGGCGGCGGAACAGCGCTTGAGGTCTTGCAGGCGGCAGGTTTCGCGGATGTCACCGTCGTGGCCGACCAGGCCGAACCGGACCCCGACTTCCCCACCGTGAGCTTCCCGAACCCGGAGGAACCCGGCGCTCTGGACCTTGCCCTGGAGACTGCCGCGCGGCTGGACGCCGACATCGTTATCGCCAACGACCCCGACGCGGACAGGGCTGCCGTCGCCGCGAAGGACCCGGACACCGGTGCCTGGCGCATGCTCCGCGGCGATGAAGTGGGCTCACTGCTGGGCGCGCACATCGCCGCCAGGCTTGCCGCCGGCGGGGGCGCCGGGAGCGCTGACCCCGACGCGGACAGCAAGGGGGTGTTCGCCAATTCGATCGTGTCCTCCCGGCTGCTGGCGCGGATTGCCGCCGCTTCCGGCTTCGCGCACGCGGAGACGCTGACCGGTTTCAAGTGGATCTCCCGGGTGCCGGGACTGGTCTACGGCTACGAAGAAGCACTCGGGTACTGCGTCGCCCCGGACCTGGTAAAGGACAAGGACGGCATCTCGGCAGCCGTGCTGATCGCCGAACTCGCCGCTGCGGCGAAGGCGGAAGGCAGGACGGTCTTCGACACCCTGGATGAGCTGTACCTGCAGCACGGCGTGCACGCCAGCGACCAGCTGAGCATCAGGGTGGCGGACCTGGGGCTTCTGGACGCCATGATGAACCGCCTGCGGGTCTCCCCGCCGGAATCGTTCGGCTCCTCCGCAGTGGAGGTCTTCACCGACCTCGCCCAAGGCAGCGACCAGCTGCCGCCCACCGACGGGCTCCTCTACATCACCCGCAACCTGACTCGGGTCATCATCCGGCCCAGCGGCACGGAGCCCAAACTCAAGTGCTACCTGGAGGTCATTGAGCACGCCGCGTCAGCCGCGGAGCTGCCCGCCGCACGCCAAGCAGCACGTGCTGCGCTGGACCAGGTCCTGCGCGATGTCAGCGAAGCGCTGGGGCTCTGACCCGGCCTTAAGCCAGAAAACTCTGACCCGGCCTTAAACCAGAAAAAGGGGCGCCCCTGGCGCCCCTTTTTGATGTCCGGGAAAAGCTACAGCTCCACCTCGACGAAACCGTCGGCGATGCGGGTGCGGAATGCCTCAAGGCGAAGGCCGGGGGTGGTGAAGCATTCGCCGGTTTCAAGGTCGTAGACCTCTTTATGCAGGGGTGAGGCGATGGTGGGACGGGTACCCTTCGAACCCAGGATTCCGCGGGCCATCACGTGCGCTCCGGTGGCAGGGTCCCGGTGTGCGACGGCGAAAACCTCGCCCGGACCTGTACGGAAGAGGGCAACCTGGCGCCCGTCCACCAGGGCGGCCTCACCCCACGCGGGCTCGAGGTCCTCCACGGCGCAAACACGGTGCCAGCCGGTTTCGAGTCCGGCGAGGTCTGATTCGGCGGCGAGCGCCCCAAGTTCCAGTGTTGCCGTCATATCCGGCTCCTTCCTGTGCCTGTTTTCCTGTGCTTGTTGCCGCTTGTTGTCCCGGCAGTGGCTGCCTTTGCGGCCGTGTCCCACGCTAGGCCCCGGGTGTTTCAACCGGGTGCGGTGAATGTGTCCGGCGGGTAAAAGAGACCTAACCCGGCCGGAAATGCGTTCGTGATGCAGAAGTTAAGTTGGCGAAACAATTGGGAAACTGAGGCGAAACTGCCCCTCCCTAGGCTGGATGCACAAGCTGCAGAGCACCGTCTGCGGCCCTGCGAAAGGCCCACAGTGACCGAACAGACTTCAAGCACAGAGACTCCGCGCCGCATCGTCGTCGCCGGCGGCGGCCCAGCGGCCCACCGTTTTGCGGACGCCATGCATGCCCGCGGCCTCGAGGGCTGGCATGTCACGGTCCTCACCGAGGAAGCCCACCTCCCCTATGACCGCGTGGCGCTCTCCAAAGCCCTGACCGACACCGGCGTGGACCTCACCCTGGGAACGGCCTCCATGTGGGAGCACGGCTCACTTGCACTGAAGACCGGTGAACGCGTGGTCAAGATCAACGCAGAGGCAAAGACGGTGGAAACCGCGGCCGGGAACGCCTATGAGTATGACGAACTGGTGGTCGCCACCGGCTCGGACGCCATGCGCCTGCCGCTCCCCGGCGCTGAGCACGCCCACGTGTACCGGACCCTTGAGGACGTCTGGGCCATCAACAAGGCCATTGCCGGGCTCACCGAAAAGCTTGGCCGCAAGATCAACGCCGTCACCATCGGCGGCGGCCTCCTGGGCCTGGAGTCGGCGGCGGGCACCGAGCAGCTCGGTGCCACCCCCGTGGTCATCAACGGCGCGCCCTGGCTCATGAACACCCAGCTGGATGAGGGTGCCGGCCAGGCGCTGGGCCGCCTGATCGAAGCGAAGGGCTTCGAGGTGCACGGCGGTGTCTTCCCGTCGGAGATTCTGACGGACGACGACGGCCAGGTCACCGGCGTGCTGATGGCCGACGAACGCATCATCCCCGCCGACATCGTGATCGTGGCCATCGGCGTCAAGCCCCGCGACGAACTCTTCCGCGCCGCCGAGGGCGAAGAACAGGTTTTCAGCCTGGGCCCCCGCGGCGGCGTGGTCATCAACGACTACTGCGCCACCGAGGTGCCGGGCATCTGGGCCATCGGCGAGGTGGCCAACTTCGGCGGCATGTGCCTGGGCCTGGTCGCCCCCGCCAACACCATGGCGGAAATTGTTGCCGACCGCCTGCACGGCGGCGACGCCACGTTCCCCGGCTTTGACACCGCCACGAAGCTGAAGCTCTCCGGCGTGGACGTGGCCAGCTTCGGTGACGCGTTCGCCAGGACCGAGCACGCCCTGGAGATCGTCTACGCCGACCCCGCCAGGGGCGTCTACCAGAAGATCGTCACCACCGACGACGCCAAGACCCTCCTGGGCGGCATCTTCGTAGGCGACGCTTCCCCGTACATGAGCCTGCGTCCGCTCCTGGGCCGCGAACTTCCCGCCGAGCCCGGCGCGTTCCTCAGCGCGGCAGGCGGCGGCGAAGCGCCCGAAACCGAGCTCCCTGACGATGCCACCCTGTGCTCCTGCAACAACGTCACCGCCGGCAGCATCCGTGACGCCATCAACGGCTGCGGCGCCTGCGAGGGCAACGCCCCCGTCCAGGAACTCGGTGAACTGAAGGGCTGCACCCGCGCCGGCACCCAGTGCGGCTCCTGCGTGCCCATGCTGAAGAAGCTGCTGGAAACCGAGCTGACCAAGTCCGGCGTCGAGGTTTCCAAGGCCCTGTGCGAGCACATCGAGCTGTCCCGCCAGGAGCTGTTCGACGCCATCCGTGTCCTGGAGCTGACCTCCTTCGAGGAGATCATGGCCAAGTACGGCACCGGCGCAGGCTGCGACATCTGCAAACCCACCATTGCCAACATCCTGGCCAGCCAGAACAGCGCCTACGTCCTGGACGCCGGCCGCGGCACCCTGCAGGACACCAACGACCGCGCCCTGGCCAACATGCAGAAGGACGGCACCTACTCGGTGGTCCCCCGCATCGCCGGTGGTGAGATCACGCCGAAGAAGCTCGGCGTCATCGCCGCCGTCGCCGAAAAGTACGGCCTGTACACCAAGATCACCGGCGGCCAGCGGATCGACATGTTCGGCGCCCGGCTGGAGCAGCTGCCCGAGATCTGGAAGGAGCTGGTGGACGCCGGCTTCGAGTCCGGCCAGGCCTACGGCAAGAGCCTGCGCACCGTGAAGTCCTGCGTCGGGTCCACCTGGTGCCGCTTCGGTGTCCAGGACTCGGTGGCCATGGCCATCCAGCTGGAGCTGCGCTACCGCGGCCTGCGAAGCCCGCACAAGCTCAAGATGGGCGTCTCCGGCTGCGCCCGCGAATGCGCCGAGGCCCGCGGCAAGGATGTCGGCGTCATCGCCACCGCTGACGGCTGGAACCTGTACGTCGGCGGAAACGGCGGTGCCACCCCGGCGCACGCCCAGCTTCTGGCCAAGGACCTCGACGACGAAACCCTGATCAAGTACATCGACCGCTACTTCATGTACTACATCCGCACCGCTGACCGGCTGCAGCGCACGGCACGGTGGCAGGAAGAGCTCGACGGCGGCATCAAGCACGTCGAGGACGTGGTGGTCAAGGACACCCTGGGTATCGCCGCGGACCTTGAGGCCGCCATGGCCAAGCACGTGGACACCTACGTGGATGAATGGGCCGACACCCTGAAGGACCCCGAGCGCCTCCGCCGGTTCCGTTCCTTCGTCAACGCACCCGACCAGAAGGACGATTCCATCACCTTCGTCCCCGACGAGCGCGGCCAGATGCGGCCCGCCACCGCGGAGGAAAAGGGCAAAGTGCTGATCGGTGCCTCCATCCCGGTCCGCTCCGGCTCGCAGGAACCCAACGGGAACGAGGCATAGCCATGCAGCTCAGTATCGATCTCACCGGCCGGGACGTCCTGGTCACCGGCACGGACTTCGCCGCGCGGCAGGCCGTGCGCCGCTACGAAGCCGCGGGCGCCGTCGTCTACCGCCTTAGCACCCCCCAGGGCGCGGGCCACGACGGTCCCCTGCCCGAGAAGCCCTTCCTGGTGGCAGCGGTCGACGACGGCCAGCCGGGGTGGGAGCCCCTGCTGGACAGGTGCCGCGCAGCGGGCATCCCCGTGGCGGCCGAACCGGCAGCCGGACCCGCAGGCCACGTCACCCTGGTAGGCGGGGGCCCCGGCACCACCGAGCTGCTCACCGTCGGTGCAGTCAAGGCGCTGCGCGACGCCGACGTCGTCTTCTATGACCGGCTGGCACCGTGCCAGGACCTGCCGTCCCTGACGTCCGCCGAACTGGTGGACGTGGGCAAGAAGCCGGGGCACCACAAGGTCAGCCAGGGCGACATCGAAAAGCTGATGGTGGAAAGTGCCCTCGCCGGCAACAACGTGGTCAGGCTCAAAGGGGGCGATCCGTACGTCTTTGGCCGCGGCGGCGAGGAAGTTGCCTCCTGCGTCGCTGCCGGTGTTCCGGTCCGCGTGATCTCCGGCGTCACCAGCGCCATTTCCGTCCCCGCAGCTGCCGGAATCCCGGTCACGCACCGTGAAGTCAGCCATATGTTCACCGTGGTCTCGGGGCACGCACCGCTGACCGAGAAGGAGCACCAGCACCTGGCAGGCCTGGGCGGAACCATTGTGGTGCTGATGGGCATCGGCACCCTGCACCAGCTGGCTGCGGGCCTGCGCCGCGCTGGAATGCGTGCGGACATGCCCATGGCCGTCGTGGAACGCGGCTACCGGCCCGGGCAGCGCACCACCGTCGCCGACCTTGGCACCATCACCTCCGCGGCCGCCGGCTGCAGCAACCCGGCCGTGCTGGTCATCGGTGAGGTGGTTCGCGTGGCTGAAGCCAACCGCGGGCATGCTGAGGCGGCCGCCGACCTGGACAGGCTGGCGGCCTCGCTGCTGGGCTCGTGAAAGGATTGACCTCCATGAATGCACTCGCACCGGCCGAATCCGCCCAGGTCGAAGAATCGCCAGACGCAGCGGATGCGCCTTTGGAGGGATTCCGCATCGGCGTCACTTCGGACCGGCGGTCCCAGGACCTCATTGATGCGCTTGAACGCCGAGGCGCGGAGGTGCTGCACGCCCCTGCCCTGAAGATCGCCCCCGTCCAGGAAGACATGCGCCTCATCGAGGACACCCGGGCCATCATCGCTGCCAGGCCGGACCTCTGCATCGCCACCACCGCCTACGGCATGCGCCGCTGGTGCGAGGCCGCAGACTCCTTCGGCATCGGCGATGAACTCCTCGAAACGCTGGGTGCCTGCCGGATGTTTGTCCGCGGCCCCAAGGCCCGGGGCGCCGTGCGCGCGGCGGGCCTGGCCGACGTCGGAATCAGCAGTGACGAGACCACGGCAACGCTGGTGGACATGCTGCTCGCCGAGGGTGTGCGGGGCAAGACAGTGGCCGTGCAGCTGCACGGCTATACGGATGTCCGGCAGCTGGAGCGCCTGCGCATGTCCGGCGCCACCGTCCTGACCGTCACGCCCTACCGCTGGGTGAAGCCCGACGGCGAGGATAAGCTCCCCCGCCTCATCGAGGCAGTGTGCAGCGGAAACCTGGACGTCCTCACCTTTACCAGCGCGCCCGCCGTCGATGCCCTGTGGAGCACCGCGCACGAGATGGGCCTGTACAAGCAGCTGATCGACAGCCTGAAGACCAATGTCACCACCGCCGTGGTGGGACCGGTGACCGCGCAGCCCCTGCTCGATGCCGGTGTCACGCCCCTGATTCCGGAACGGTTCCGGATGGGCGCACTGATCAGGCTGGTCTGCGAGCACCTGGCCCTGAACCATGTCCGGCGGCTGGACACCAGGTCCGGCAACATCGAACTGCGCGGCCGCAGCCTCCGCATCGACGGCCAGCCCGTGGAACTGGCGCCCGCTCCCCTGCTGCTCCTGCGTGCCCTGCTCGGCGCCGGCGGGGCGGTCCTGTCCCGCGAATCCCTGTCCGACCTGCTGGAACTGCGCGGTTCCGTCCACGCCCTGGACATGACGGTGAGCCGGCTCCGGTCCTCGCTGCCGGACGGGCGGCTGGTGGAGACCGTGGTCAAGCGCGGTTACCGGATCCGCGTCTAGCTGTACCGCGTCCGGCGGTCTGAATGTGTCGGCCGCCGGCCGGATGAGAGGTGGATCACGGGTTCTGTTACCGGCCGGTAAATAGTGGCGAACACGGCCGTGCTAAACGGCAATGGAGGGGTAACACAACTGAAAAAGCAGGCACCTACGCTGGGTTCCATCACGAAGTTCCGGCCGGTCCTCCGGCCGCCAGCGAAAGGGCCAGCACATGTCCGCTCCGGCACCCTCCTCCACCTCCGCCGCCACCCGCATCGTTATCGCCGGGGCCGGCCCCGCCGCGCAGGCGCTGGTGGCGCAACTGTCCCGGGCACGGTTTGCCGGGACCATCACGGTCCTGAGCAACCGCGACGACGCGCCGGAGGAGCTGCTGGAGCTTGCCATGCTGCCCCGGGTGTCCGTTCGCTTCGGCCAGCCTGCCAGCCACATCGACTCCGTGGGGCGTACCGTAGCCACCGCGGACGGCATGGAGTTCGCCTATGACCAGCTGGTCATCGCTACCGGATCCGTCCCGGTAGCCAGCCCCGTCGAGGGCGCCTCGCAGTGCCTGAACTACTCCACGATCGACGACGCACCCCGCATCGCGGAGGCCGTCCAGGAAGTCGCAAGGGAACTGGGCCGCCGCCCGCTGGGCATCCTGGTGGGCAACGGGGCAGCAGCCGGGCAGGCCGAAGCGGTGCTCCGCGCCAAGGGCGTCCGGCCCATCCGCACCACCGCCCGGCCCGCCGCCGTCGTGCCCGGAAAATCGGTCCCGGGGCTGGCGGCGTCCGCGGTGGTCTTCGAGGACGGAAGCAGCATGAGCGGGGACCTGGTGGTCCTGGCCGAGGAACGGGTGGCCCTGGACAGCCTGGCGGCCACAGCCGGCCTCGCGACTGCCGGCAGCGGCGGCATCGTCATCAGCAAGGACTTCCGCACGTCCGTGGCCGGCAACTGGGCGATAGGGGACGCCGCAGCGTTCGACGGCGTCCGCCTGGGCCTGCTCGTGGCGGCAGCGTCCGCGGCGGGAGCCTGCGCAACGGAGTTGTTGACCGCTGCTTCGGCGTCGCCCGCCGCTGCGCCCTCCGGCGCACGGCCCCTGCAGGCGGCCGCCTGACCCGTAGGAAGCCTGAGCCGTGCACCGCTGGGGGGCGGGCCTGCTGTGACAAGATGGTTCCCGAAACGAGTCAAGGACACCCGCCGGGCCCACGAGGCCCTTCGAGAGGACCATCATGAGCAACGAAGCCACCCCTTCCGCCACTGCGGGGACCGGCGCCGCCGGCCCGGGAAACATCGCCGGTTACATCGACCACACCCTGCTCAAGCCGGAGGCATCCGAAGCCGATGTGCTGAAGGTCTGCGCCGAGGCGGCGGAGTACGGTTTCAAATCCGTCTGCGTCAATCCCATCTGGGTTAAGACCGTCACCACCGCGCTCAAGGGCTCGGGGGTCCTCACGTGCTCAGTGGTGGGCTTCCCGCTGGGCGCCACCCCCACCGACGTCAAGGCCTTCGAGGCCCGCGGTGCCGTGCTGGACGGCGCCGAGGAAGTGGACATGGTCATCAATATCGCCGCGGCCAGGGCCGATGACAAGGGCGCCCTGGTGGAGGACATCGCCGCCGTCGCTGAGGCCGTCCATGGCGGCGGCGCGATCCTGAAGGTGATTATCGAAACAGCACTGCTGACGGACGCACAAAAGGTGCTGGCCTGCGAGGCTGCCGTGGAGGCGGGCGCTGACTTCGTGAAGACGTCCACCGGGTTCAACGGCGGCGGCGCCACCGTGGAGGATGTGGCCCTGATGCGCAGGACGGTCGGCCCGGAGGTGGGCGTCAAGGCGTCCGGCGGGGTGCGTTCCCTGGCTGACGCTCAGGCTATGATTGCTGCAGGTGCAACACGAATTGGCGCGAGTTCCGGAATTGCCATCGTCAAGGGTGAACAGGGTTCAGCCGCGTACTGACCGGAACGGGAAGCCGCCACAGATTGAGCCCCGCGGGGCCGAGGAGGAACACATGTCCAGCCAGGTTAATGCGTCCAGCCAGGACACTACGTCGAACCAGGGCTACGTCCGGACCCCGCAGAACGAGAACAAGCTCTCCGGCAGCATTGTCCTCTTCGTCATCCACATGGCCATCTTCCTGGGTTCCATCTACTCGCTGTCCTTCCTCTCTTTGGGCAACCCCTGGCCGATGGCTGTGTGCCTCGGACTGTTTGCCCTGGCTTTCTGGATCCCTCAGACCCTCCTGGGCCGCTCGGACTCCGCAGGCGAGCACTAAGCCCGCAGCAACAGACTGAAAGACCCGGACACTTTGCAGTGTCCGGGTCTTTTGCTGTCCGCCATGAATGCCTGCCGCTAGAACCACAGCCGCAGCCAGGCGCCGGCGGCCGCCGCCAGCCGCGGCCAGTGGTTCTGCGCCATGGACCACCCGGCCATGCACAGGCCCACCATTGCGTACGCGCTGACCGGAATCAGCACCAGCCACTCCCGCTTGGACCCGGCCCGGCCCAGGAGGGGAACGGACAGCGCACCGTTGGCCCGCCACACGTTCCGCAGCAGCGGCAGCCGGCGCAGCAGCCTGGGCGGTTTGACCACCAGCGGCCAGAGCAGCGGCACTCCCCCGGTGGTGATGAGGTCCCCGACGATGTGTACCACCACGCCGATCAGCATCGACATGGGCAGCCATGTCCACTGCTCCGGCGCGTACACCGTCACCAGGCCGGCCATGACCAGGGCGAAGATCCAGTTCGAGATGAAGCCGCTCTTGGGGAAGAGCTTCAGCGCCTTGGCGGCAATGTTGATCAGGAACATGCACAACAGGCCGGCGCCGACGGAGAGCCGGCCCCAGCCGGTGTCCATGTGGACCTGGGATGCCAGGCCGGCCAGGAACACGAAGACTGCCGCACCCAGGATCGAGTGCGTGCCCTGCCGGTGGCCGCCGCTGGCGTTTTCAATGCCCCGCGCAATCGCATTGGACAGCGGCGGCAGTGCATGGGCCACCGTGCTGGAGCGGTGGTCCCAGTCGCAGACCAGGGCGGTGCCGGCGGTGGCCATGCCGCCGATCAGGATCCCGGTGGGATCAAGCGGGTACCAGCCCAGGGTGTAGGGGCCAGTGGACGCAACAGCTACCCACGCCGCGGCTCCCGACGCGGCGTGGTGTCCTCCCATCAAGTGCTAGCTCACCGCCAATGGGGCATCGGAAAAGATGTTCCGGATCACGCCGTTGGCCCACTCCAGGATCTCGGCGTCCTGCAGGTCCCGGCCCCCGATCCGGGCCGTCTTGGGCTTGGGAATGAGCACCGCGTCCAAGGCAGGCTTGGCTTGCGAGCCCGGGTACATCCGGTTCAGGCGCATGGTCTTGGACTCCGGCAACGTGGCCGGGGAGAACTTGATGAAGTTCCCCTGGAGCGCAACGTCGGACAGGCCTGCTTCACGGGCACCGACCCGGAACCGCGCCACGGCCACCAGGTTCTGGGCCGGCAGCGGAAGTTCACCGTAGCGGTCCACGAGTTCTGCCTGCACCTCATCGATGGCCTCGTTGGTGAGGGCGGCAGCGAGCTTGCGGTAGGCCTCCAGGCGCAGCCGCTCGCCGGGAACGTAGTCGTGCGGCAGGTGCGCATTGACCGGCAGCTCGATCTTCATCTCCGCGGCCTTTTCTTCGGCTTCGCCGCGGAAGTCCGCCACTGCCTCGCCAACCAGCCGGATGTACAGGTCGAAGCCGACGCCCTGGATATGCCCGGACTGCTCACCGCCCAGCAGGTTGCCCGCGCCGCGGATCTCCAGGTCCTTCATGGCCAGCTGCATGCCGGCACCCAGTTCGTTGTGTGCGGCGACGGCCTTGAGCCGCTCCAGGGCCACCTCGCCCAGCGGCTTCTCCGACGGGTAGAGGAAGTACGCATAGGCACGTTCGCGTCCACGGCCCACGCGGCCCCGGAGCTGGTGCAGCTGGGACAGGCCGTATTTGTCCGCCCCGTCCACGATCAGCGTGTTGGCATTGGAAATGTCCAGGCCGGTCTCGATGATGGTGGTGCACACCAGGACGTCGAAGCGCCGCTCCCAGAAGTCCACGATGATCTGCTCCAGGCGGCTTTCGGACATCTTGCCGTGGGCCACTTCAACCCGGGCCTCGGGCACTAGCTCCCGGATCTTCGCCGCGGTCCGCTCGATGGTGGACACCCGGTTGTGCACCAGGAACACCTGGCCCTCGCGCATCAGCTCACGGCGGATGGCCGCGGTGGTCTGCTTGTCCGTGTACGGGCCCACGTAGGTCAGGACCGGGTGGCGTTCCTCCGGCGGGGTGGCCAGGGTGGAAGTTTCCCGGATCCCCGTCAGGGACATTTCCAGTGTTCGAGGAATCGGGGTGGCGCTCATGGCCAGCACGTCCACGTTGGTGCGCATCTTCTTCAGCGCTTCCTTGTGCTCCACGCCAAACCGCTGTTCCTCGTCCACGATCACCAGGCCCAGGTCCTTGAACTCGAAGTCCTTGGACAACAGCCGGTGCGTGCCGATCACCACGTCCACGGCGCCGGACTTGACGCCCTCCGCCGTCTCCTTGGCCTCCTTGGCCGACTGGAAGCGGGACAGCGGTTTGACGCGCAGCGGGAAGCCGGAGAACCGCTCGGTGAAGGTTTCGTAGTGCTGCTGGGCCAGCAGCGTGGTGGGCACCAGCACCGCCACCTGCTTGCCGTCCTGGACGGCCTTGAAGGCGGCACGCACCGCGATTTCGGTCTTGCCGTAGCCAACGTCGCCGGACACCAGGCGGTCCATGGGGATCTCCCGCTCCATGTCCGCCTTGACCTCGTTGATGGTGGTCAGCTGGTCCGGGGTTTCCACGTACGGGAAGGCTTCCTCGAGTTCGCGCTGCCACGGGGTGTCAGGCCCGAACGCGTGCCCGCGGGAGGCCATCCGGGCCGAGTACAGCCGGATCAGCTCACCGGCGATCTCCTTGACCGCCTTGCGCGCCTTGGACTTGGTGCTGGCCCAGTCCGCGCCGCCCATCTTGCTCAGGACGGGGGTGTCGCCGCCCACGTACCGGGTAACCTGGTCCAGCTGGTCCGTGGGGACGAACAGCCTGTCGCCCGGGGCGCCCCGCTTGGCCGGGGCGTACTCAAGCACCAGGTATTCGCGGACGCCGTCCCCGCCGCCTGCCACCTTGCGCTGGATGAGCTCCACGAACCGGCCGATGCCGTGCTGTTCGTGGACCACATGGTCGCCCGCCACCAACTGCAGCGGGTCCACGGCGTTGCGCCGCTTGGACGGCATCTTCCGCATGTCCTTCGTGGACCCGGCAGAGGTCCGGCCCAGCAGGTCTGCCTCGGTGAGGAGGCCCAGTTTCAGCCCGTCCAGGACAAAACCGCGTCCGACGGCGGCAGTGGTTACCTCGATGATCCCCGCCTGCGGCTCGTGGTCCAGGCTGTCCACGCGGGCGCACGGGATGTCGTTTTCATGGAACAGCTCCGCCAGGCGCTGGGCTGGGCCGGGACCTTCGGTGGCCACCACAATCCGCCACTGGTCACGCACGTGCGAGCCGATGAAGTCCATCATTTCGGCGACATCGCCCTGGTAACCGCGAGGTTCGCGGGCATGCAGGTTCAGGACGTCAATCTCGGGGAGCAGTTCCGCGTCCTGGGCCAGCGAGGTGATGGACCACCAGGACACACCGTGCGCCAGGGACGAACTTCGGGTTTCAGCCAGTGAACGGAAGCTGGCGGAATGCAGCGCCTCCGTGGCCTGCGCACTCAGGTCCAAAGGTGCCGCGCCGCCATCGGACGCGGTGGACCAGGCGGCCTCGAGGAATTCCTCGTTGGTGGCGGCGAGGTCATGCGCGCGGGTGCGGACTTTTTCGGGTTCGATCACGACGGCGATGGAGTCGGCGGGCAGCTGGTCCACGAACGGAACCATGGCATCCACCAGCACCGGCGCCAGCGATTCCATGCCCTCCACGGCGATGCCGCCGGCGATTTTTTCAAGCATGTCCGCCGCGGCCGGGAGCTGGGCCTTCAGTTTCGCGGCGCGGGACATCACGGACGGCGTGATGAGGATTTCCCGGCAGGGCGGGGCATGCAGTTCCGTGGGGTGGTGGATGCCGGGCGCGGACAGCGAACGCTGGTCCGCGACGGCGAACCAGCGCATCTGGTCCACCTCGTCCCCGAAGAACTCGACGCGGATGGGATGGTCCTCGGTGGGCGGGAAGACGTCGATGATGCCGCCGCGGACGGCGAACTCGCCGCGGTGCGTCACCATGTCCACGCGGGCGTAGGCGGCGTCGGCAAGGCTTTTCACCACCTCGGTGAAGGGGACGTCCTGGCCCACCTTCAACGTGACAGGAACCAAATCGCCCAGGCCCGCCACCACCGGCTGGACCACGGCGCGGACGGGCGCGACGACGACGCGCAGCCGGGCCGCCGTCGAGCTTTCCGGGTGTGCCAAACGGCGCAGGACGGACAACCTCCGGCCGACGGTGTCCGAGCGCGGTGAGAGCCGCTCGTGCGGCAGGGTTTCCCAGCTGGGGAACTCTGCCACCGAGTCAGCCGGCAGGTAGGCGCGAAGGGCGGCTGACAGGTCTTCGGCTTCCCGTCCCGTGGCGGTCACGGCCAGTACCACCCCCGGGTCCCTGCCCTCGGCAGCGGACGCGAGCCCGTCAGCCATCTCCGCCAGCAGCACCGGACGCAGCCCTGCGGGCGCGCTGATCTGGTAGTCCTGGCCGCGGACGGCGAAGCCACGGGCTGACTCGGCGCGGACGCGGGCGAAGGTCTGGTCCTGCGCCAGCGCGCGGCGCAGTCCGTCCAGCGATGGAGTGGCGGCGGGCTGGCCTGGAAGACTCATGGCAGAAGCTCCTGTGGTGTTCATCGAAGAAGAGCAGGCAACGCGAAAACCCGAAATTCGCTGCGAATCCCGGGTACACCCAGCCTACCGCGCAGCAATGACATCCCGTCGCGGGCCGGCAGCGGCGCCATGTGTATTCAGCGCGAGGTGTATTCAGCGGGACGTATATTCACCGGGACATGTATTCAGCGCGAGGTGCGCCCGGTCAGTAGGCTGGCAGGACCGGGCACTATTCGGGCGCCGCGGCCGTCCGGACGGGCTGCCGCTCCGAACCCCAAAGGACGACGTGGGGCCGGATGGCCAGGAATTGCGACGAACAGGAGCCAGCATGACCGGAAGCAATGCCCAGCCTTCGCCGAAGACCGTCCTCGTCACCGGGGCCACCGGGTATATCGGCGGCCGCCTGGTGCCCAAGCTGCTCGAGGCGGGGCACACCGTCAAAGTGCTGGTGCGCTCGCCCGACAAGATCGCCGGGGTGCCATGGCGGGAGAAGGTGGAGGTGGTGCAAAGCAGCCTCGACGACGGCGACGCCCTCCGCAAAGCGCTGGCCGGCGTCGACGTTTTCTACTACCTGGTGCACTCGATGGCTGCCGGCGCCGGCTTCGAGGCGAAGGAAAAGGCGATGGCCGGGACGGCGGCGGATGCTGCCGCGGCGGCCGGTGTGGACCGGATCGTCTACCTGGGCGGCCTGCATCCCCAGGGCGTGCAGCTCTCCACCCACATGCGTTCACGCGAAGCCGTGGGCAAGGTCTTCCTGGACAGCCCCGTCAACGCCATCGTGTTCCAGGCCGGGGTGGTGATCGGGTCCGGCTCCGCTTCCTTCGAGATGATCCGCCACCTGTCCGAGACACTGCCGCTGATGCCGGCGCCGAGCTGGGTGCGGAACCGGATCGAGGCCATCGCCGTGCGTGATGTCCTCTACTACCTGGTCGAGGCTGCGTCGCTGGAAGGCAGCATCAACCGGACCTTCGACATCGGCTGCAGGCAGGTGCTCACCTACGCCGGGATGATGAAGGAATACGCGGCGGAAGCGGGCCTGCCGTACCGTGTGGTGCTGGCGCTGCCGGTGCCCGCGCCCAAGCTGGCGGGTCTGTGGGTGGCGCTGACCACGCCCATCCCGCTGTCCATGGCCGTGCCCCTGGTCCAGTCGCTGCAGCATGATGCGGTGTCCAACGAACATGACATTGACCGGTACATCCCGCAGCCCGACGGCGGCCTGACCCCCTACCGCGCGGCCGTCGCCCTGGCGCTGGGCAAGGAACGCGACGGCCAGGTGGAAACGACCTGGGCCAATGCGGGAGTGGCCTCCGATCCGCTGCCCAGCGACCCGGATTGGGCCGGACACAAGGTTTACATCGACGAGCGCACCTTCCACGGGAACGTGGATCCTGCCCACGTCTGGACCGTGATCGAGGGCATCGGCGGCAGGAACGGCTGGTACTCGCTGCCCCTGGCCTGGCAGATGCGCGGCTGGCTGGACAAGCTCACCGGCGGGGCGGGCCTGCTGCGCGGCCGCCGCCACCCGCACACCCTCGCCCAGGGCGAGGTGGTGGACTGGTGGCGCGTGGAACGGATCGAGCACGGGCGGCTGCTGCGGCTGCGCGCCGAAATGCGCGCCCCCGGGCGTGCCTGGCTGGAACTCTCCGTGGAGCCCGACGGCGCCGGCAGCCGCTACCGGCAGCGGGCCATCTTCTTCCCGAAGGGACTGAGTGGGCGGCTCTACTGGCTCGCCGTGCTGCCCTTCCACAGCCTGATCTTCCCGGCCATGGCCCGGAACATCACGGCGGCGGCGCAGAAGCTGGCCGATGCGGACCAGGCACCGATGACACCGTAGGATGTTGGAGGCTTAATCCGTTCCCCACGTCCCAGGAGGACCCATGGCGCTGAGCGCAACCACAACCCTTCCCCACTCCGTCGACAGCGTTGCCGCTGTCCTGGTCAACGAGGACTTCCAGCGCCACGTCAGCCAGCTGGTGGGCGGCGACCTGGAATCCTTCACCGTTGACGGCGACGTTGCCGGAGCGTTCAGCACCACCTCCGTGCGCACCCTCCCCACCACCCGCCTGCCCGACATCGCGCGGAAGGTCGTTGGCGAGCACCTCAAGGTGACCCAGGTGGAAAGCTGGGACGCTCCTGCCGCCGACGGTTCCCGTCAGAGCAACATCTCGCTCAAGATCGCCGGCGCCCCGGTGGACGTCACTGCCGTGCAGCGGCTGGTGGCCGAGGACGGCGGCACGCGCGTGGAGCTCGAAGGCGCAGTCAAGTCCTCCGTGCCGTTCCTGGGCGGCAAGATCGCCGACGCCGCCGAGCCGATGGTGGCCAAGGCGCTGAACCTGCAGGCACAGCAGGCCCAGGCCTGGCTGGAAAGCCACTAGTTCCGTGACGCTTCCCGTTTTCCCTGCGCTGGTCCTGATTGTCGCCGGCGTTTGGTCGCTGGTGGTCTGGCCGCAGTTCCTGCGCCGGGTGATGAAGGACCCGCGTGCCCATGGCGCCGCCGGCAAGGCGACGAGGTTCCTGACCGTTCATGTGGTGCTGGTGAGCATCTCCATGGTGCTTGGACTCGCCACGGCAGTGATCGGTGTCCTCGGGCTGCTGGGGTAGCTCCGCACGACAGAAGGCTCTCCTCCCGCCGGGAGGAGAGCCTTCTGTCGTCTGCAGCATGTCAGGTTCAGGCGGCCTGGTTGAGCGCATCCTCCGCGGCAACCCAGGAGATCATGGCGCACTTGACCCGCGCGGCATAGCGGGCCACCCCCTCGAAGGCGGCGGCGTCGCCCAGGAGCTCCGGGTCAGCGTGCACCTTTCCCCGTGAGCGGAGGACGTCGCGGAAGCTGTCGATCACATCGTGCAGCTCTGCTACAGTGAGGCCCTCGGCGAGGTCGGTGAGGACCGAGGCCGACGCCATGGAGATGGAACAACCGGCCCCGTCCCAGGCGACCTGCGCCACCTTGCCGTCCTCGACAGCGAGCCGGAGCGTGACTTCATCCCCGCACACCGGATTGAGCTGGTGCGACTGGCCCGTGGAGGCGCCCGAGGGCGCCTCGGTCTCCGCCAGGCCGCTGCCGTGGCGGGCTTTGGAGTGGTCAAGGATGATCTGCTGGTACAGCTGGTCAAGGCTCATGGATTCGACCTTCGTCGGTTAGGCGCGGAAATAGGCACGGACGCCGGCGACGGCTTCCAGGAAACGGTCCACGTCGTCAGTGGTGTTGTAGAGATAGGCGCTGGCCCGGGTGGTGGCGGTCAGTCCCAGCCGCCGGTGCAACGGTTGGGCGCAGTGGTGGCCCACACGCACGGCGATCCCCTGCGAGTCCAGGAACTGTCCCACGTCGTGGGCGTGGACGCCTTCGACGTCGAACGCGGCAAGGCCGATGCGCTCCTGTCCTGCGGCCGGGCCAAGCACGCGGATACCTGCGATGGATTCGAGTCCCGCCACCATGCGCTGCCCGAGCTCCGCTTCCCATCGGTGGATACGGTCAAGTCCCGTTTCGGTGAGGTAGTTGGCTGCCGCCGCCAGGGCCACTGCCTGCGATATGCGCTGGGTGCCTGCTTCGAAGCGCTGGGGCGCCGGAAGGTACTCGGCGCGTTCCATGGTGACAGTGGTAATCATGGAACCGCCGGTCATGAACGGCGGCAGGACGTCAAGGAGTTCCTGCCGGCCGTACAGCACGCCGATGCCCGTGGGCGCCAGCATCTTATGCCCCGAAAACACGGCGAAGTCGACGTCCAGTTCCTTGACATCCAGCGGCAGGTGCGGAGCGGACTGGCAAGCATCGAGGACCACCAGGGCTCCGGCTGCCCGGCCCAGGGCAGCCAGCTCTTGCACGGGGTTGATGATCCCCAGGACGTTGGAGGCGTGGGTGAACGCCAGGACCTTGGTACGCGGCCCGCTGACGTCCCCGGCCCGGTCCATGCGGAGGCTGCCGTCGTCGGCAATGGGGATGTAGCGGAGCGTCGCGCCGGTGCGGAACGCCAGTTCCTGCCAGGGAATGAGGTTGGCGTGGTGCTCCATTTCGGTGACCACGATCTCGTCCCCTGGGTTCAGGGCGAGATCCTTGAGCTGGCTGTCCCCGCGTCCTTGCGCAGCCCAGAGGCCTGCATTGGACAGCGCGTAGGACAAGAGGTTGAGTCCCTCCGTGGCGTTGGAGGTCCAGACCGTTTCCTCGTAGTCCGCGCTGATGAAGTCAGCAATGGTCTGGCGCGCGTCTTCAAAGGCTTCGGTGGCCTCCACGGCGAGGTGGTGTGCGCCGCGGTGCACGGCTGCATTGCGTTGTTCGTAGAACTCCTGCTCGGCCTCGATCACGCTCACCGGGTTTTGCGACGTGGCACCGGAGTCGAGGTAGACCAGTGGCTGTCCGTTGACCAGCTGGTTGAGGACCGGGAAGTCGTTGCGGATGCGCAGCACCTCGGCGTTATCCATGACCGGTACGGCACGTTCCAGTGTGGCTGGCGTTGATACTACGGCCAAAACGAACTCCTTGAGCTGCCAACGGGTGACACCCAATTGTCCCACAGCATGGCTGTGGCGGCCGCCCGGGAGGGCGGCCGCCACTACCACCCCGGGCTTCGGCCGAGGGAGCAAAGGGGCCGGCGACGGCTGGGGGGAGAGTCTCGGTCTCAGAAGACTCTAACGTCGCCGGCCCCGTCTATGCCCGGTCCCGAAGGACCGGAAGTTGATGGGGGTCTTGCTGGTTTTCCTGGCCTGCTCCGCGGCGGGTGCCGCTTTGCTTTGCCTCTTTAAGTAAAACCTGCGGCGCCCGGTGGTACACGAGTAGGGTGTACTCGAATCCGGGACGGCGAACTACCGGGTGCCCGGACACTGCTACGCAACAACCGGTGCCTGCCGGGTGGACCCGGTTCCGGGAGGCTGCAGGCGGTGGCCAAGGACATCGCGGGGGCATCGCGGGCGTGGCATGAAAGCACGCGGCTGTTACCGGCCGTGCCGGTGGCGGAGGCCGGTTCCGGCGTGCGGGTCCCTACCGGGGCAGGGCCGACTCCAGCTCATCACGGCTACGCACACCGAGCTTTACGTACGTGCGGTAGAGGTGCCCCTCCACGGTACGGACGGAAACCATGAGCCGCTGGGCAATTTCACGGTCCGTCAGGCCCTGCACCGCCAGCTCGACGATGTCCTGTTCGCGGCGGGTGAGATGGACAGCGGGAGCCGCTGCGATGAACCGGCCCTCGCGGAACCGCTCGCCCAGTTCATGGTCGCACCGCTCGCGCTGGGCCACGGCCTGCCGCGCACGGCGACGTTCCCCGGTCTCCTCCAGCACGGTGCTGGCACGGGCATAAGCCTCACGGGCGAGGTTGGCAAAGCCTGCCTCCTCCAGCGAGGCAGCCGTTGCCATCAGTGCATCACCGTCAGCGTTTTCCCAGGCGGTGGACAGGGTCAGCAGGGCTTCGGCCCAGCGTCCCTCCACTCCCGGGGCCGTCTCCTGGATGATGGGTATCACGGAGGGGTCCCCCAGGTCCCAGCAGATGGCCAAAACCTCGAGCAGGTTTCCTGCCCGTGCGGTTGCTTCAGGGGTGGTCATCTGGGTCTGCAGTGCTGCCAGGCCCTTGCCGTCCCGCGCCAGATACTCGGCCGCCGCGGCAGCGTAGGCCTCGGCGAGGAAGTCATATGCCGGCCCGCCGGCAACGGCATCCTTGTAATCCTGTTCCAGGCGCCGGGCCTGTTCCGCATCGCCGAGCCGTGCGGCCACGTAGAAGGCCAACGCTGAGCCGAACCTGTTCAACTGCAGCGGATCATTGAGCCTGAGCGCCTCA
This sequence comes from Arthrobacter sp. MOO21, assembly GCF_057369995.2. Taxonomy (NCBI): domain Bacteria; kingdom Bacillati; phylum Actinomycetota; class Actinomycetes; order Micrococcales; family Micrococcaceae; genus Arthrobacter; species Arthrobacter sp. MOO21. Next base: position 274,929 of record NZ_CM170671.2, read on the forward strand.
ACCGCAGGCAGCAGGACCTGGTAGGCGCGTTCCATCCTCCCTTGCCGCAACAGGGAATAGCCGCGGAGGGCCTGGAGGCTCCCGTTAAAAGTCGCAGCACCGGCCGGGTGCCCCGCAGCGTAGCTGTCAAGTTCCCGCTCAGCCGACTCCCATTCGCCCATGGCCAGGTAGTCTGCAGCCAGGCGGCACAGCACGAATTCAGGGAAGAAGAAAAGGCTGCCCTTTAATGGGGGCAGTTCCGAGGCAGCCAGGAGCGCAGCATCCAGCCCCTGGCCCGCGCGGCCCGCCGCGGCCAGGGCCTGGGCCAAAAGGCCTTCCGCCAGGGCCCGCAATGGATCAGCGCTCTGATCGTCCGGGGAGGACTGCCGGAGGGCTGCAACCCGTCCGGTGAGGGCCTCGAGATCCACCTCGGCGCCAAGCCGCAGGAGGCACAGCAACTCCTCCTGCCAACCCACCGCATCACCAGGACCGGCGGCGAGCTTACGGACGTCCTCCGCGACCGCCGCCAGGGGCTGGCCGGTCGCCTGGTAGGCCGAGACCCGGAGCAGCAGGACGGCCGGCCCCTGGAGATCGTCAGCCAAGTGCGGCCAGCATTCGTCAAGGAGGGCAGCGGCTTCCGCGTAGGCGCCCTCGTTGTAGAGGGCGCGGGCCTGGATCGCCTGTGCGAGGGGAAGCAGCGAGGGGTTGTGGATCCGGGCTGCAATGGAGCGTGCGCTGTGGTTGCGGAACCTCTGCAGTGCCTCCCTGGCCGCCGCCAGCATCTGGTCGTCGTCCGGGCGAAGGCCGCACTCCAGCGCCCACTCCACCGACCGCAGCAGGCCCTCCCCCCGGAGCAGCCCTGGATCCTGGTGGGCTTTGACCTTTTCGAACAACTGCAGGCTGCGTGAAACCGAAATGGTGTGCCGGATGGCACTGCCGAAAAGGCCGTTCCAGATGCTGAGCGCGGCTGGAACGCCGGGCATCTCCACCACCATCTGCTGGTCCAGGAGGGACCTGACCAGGGCTGCGCCGCTGATGTCTTCAATGACTTTGCGGCCTACGGGCCCGGCCAGGGCAATCAGCTTGAGGGCTTCCTGTTCCTCCGGACTGCGGCGCAGGTGGTCCTTGGCAACTACGCGCCCGAGCCGGGGCCCGTCCGCGGGCAGGGGGCCCAGAAGGATCCAGATGCCGTTGCGCTTGGCGAGGATTCCGGCTTCGGCGGCGTCATGGAGCAGCGCGTCCAGGATGCGCGGGTTGCCCCCGGAGGCACTCCAGACGGCATCGACCGTTGCCGCAGGAATGGTGCCGTCGAGGACATGGGCCAGGACCTCCTCGATTTGTTCCCGGTTGAGGGGCCGCAGGTCCACACGCTCGGCGAGCCCGTCGTACCAGAGCTGGTCCAGGGGCTGCGGCAGGCCCGGCCGCGGACTGGCAGCCGCCAGCACGGTGGCCCAGCCGGCCGAAATCAAGTCCGCCAGGATGCCGGCCGAGGCCTCGTCCAGCTGGTGTGCATCGTCCACCGACAGCAGGACCGGGGCCTGGTTGCCGGCCTTGAGCTTTTCAAAGTACGACCACATCGACCGCAGCACCGCTACCGGCGAGACTGACTCTTCCGCCGTGAGGTCACCGGTGTAAGGCGTCAGGACCCCGAACGGCACCGCGGACAGGGCGGAACTGGCGTGGATCCGCAGGACGTTAAGTTCGCCTGCGAGCCGTTCGGTGACGGCGTCCGTGACGGACGACTTGCCAACGCCCGGCCCCGCCATGACGAAGACGGCGTGGCTGGTGCCGTTGCGGATGATGTTGCAGATCCGTTCCACCGGCTCCCGGCGGCCGGTGAGGAGCCGGTGGGCGGCCGCAGGCCGGTGTCCGTTAGACGAGTCCAGTTAGATCACCCCTGGAAGTTACGCCGAGCTTGGTGAAAACCTGGTACAGGTGGCCTTCCACGGTCCGGACTGAGACGCCCATTTCCAGGGCGATATCGCGGTTGGAAGCACCCCGGCCCGCCATGCGCGCAATCTGCCGTTCGCGGCTGGTGAGCAGCGGGCTGCCACTGCTGGGCACGATGGGCAGGTTCGCCACCGTGGAGGCGAGGATGTCGAGCCGGGCCTGGGCGGTCCTGGCGGACGCGGCGTCCCCGTCCTGGCGGGCGAAATCCACCGCGAGCGCCATGCACCGGGCCTCGACAGCGTCCAGCTCGAGGGTTGCGGCGAGTTCGGCGCCGGCCAGGAGTGCCTTGGCGTTCTTTGTCCTGCTCCCGATGGCCGTCAGCCGGGAGATCTCGGCCAGCGGGCCCTGCCTGTGGCCGGCGATCTCCTCCAGCAGGCGGAAGTCGGCATCGCTGCCGTTCACAGTGGCCGCGAGCAGGTTGATGCCGGCAATGGTCCACCGCCCGGCTGCCATGTTCCGGCGCGCCGATTGCTTCAGGGCGGTGACGGCCTCGGAATCACCCAGCCACCGGCCGGCCACGTGCGCGCAGAACTCGATGATGCTTTCGGCAGCGAACCCCGCTTTTCCGGGTGTCCTTTGCAGCTTCCCGAGGTACCTGCGGGCCTGTGCCGTGTTGCCCGTCTGGGCGTAGGCCAGCGCGGTAGCGGCATACGCGCTGCGAAGTGCTGTCTCGACCGGCTGGAGCTCCAATTGCGCGGCGGCCGAAATGAGGGGTTCCAGGGCAGCGTCGCCGCGGCCGGAGAAGACGTAGGCCATCCCCACCGCCAGCTCCGTGGCGGCACTGCGGTACGGAAGGCCGGTGGCCTGGGGCTGGCCGGTGGAGCGGAGGAGGTCGATGCAGCGCCGCCACTGGCCGGCCACCAGCAGGACGAAATATGCCTCCTTCGTGTACCTCTCGCGGAGGCCAACAACGTGCGAGGCGTCGCTGATCTGGCCGCCGAGCTGCCTCATCAGGCCCAGTGCGTCCATCTCGCGGCCAGTCGTTGCCAAGGCGCCCATCAGGATGATCGCCGACCGGAACCGGAAGGCGCTGTCGGGGTTCCGGGCAGGATCGGCTGCCCGTTCCAACTGGGGAATCATGGCGGCGAAGTCGCCGGCGTGGGCGCGGTATTCAAATTCGATCAAAGCGATCCGGTTCGCTGCCACGGCCACCGGCGCGGGCCACACTGCCTGGTGGCCCACCTTGTCGAGCCGTTGCCGGGCCGAGGCGAAGAGGTCCGGGACCTTGGCCGCGTGCGCAGGCAGCCTGAGCATGACATGCGCCTTGGCGGCGATTACCTCGGCGTACTCTTCAAGATCCAGGCCTTCCAGCTCCGGCTGGGAGATGTCGTCCAGGGCCGCGAGCGCCTGGACCGGCATGTCCAGCTGGAGGTAGGCCGCGGCTTTTTGCCGCTGCGCGGGCGCCCACTCGCGGTCGGTCCTTTGCAGCATGTCCGCGTAGGTCAGGGCGAACCGGGGGTCGAAGAGCTGCACTGCCGCTTCTGCGGCCGCAAGCGCCAGCGCGGGGCTCAGCGCCGCCTCACACTCATGCGTCCATGCGGCGGCGGACATCAACTCCTCCACCGTCATGGTGGCGGGGTCGGGTTCCTGGCCGCCCAGCAGGACGGCGCGGAGCTCACGGCGGCGTGAAATGCTGAGCCAGGTCCGGACCACGTCGCCGATGTACTTCTCCCGCAGGGACACCCAGCGGCAGTCCGAGTCGTCGATCTCCAGCAGCCCGCCGTCTTCCATGTCCGCCACGACGTCCGCGCCGTAGACAGCTGTCAGCCTTGACAGTTCCACCCGCCGGGCGCAGGACAGCATCTCGATCACTTCACGCGTTTCCGGTGCTTCGCGTGACCAGCGGGACCGGACGATGTCATCAAGGCTGGCGGCGCCGTCGAGCACTACTTTGTCGCGGAGGGTCCACACGGAATCGGACAGCACCAGGTTGCCGGACAGTTGCTGCTCGGTGACCAGGGCCTTGAGCAGCAACGGATTGCCGCCCACCATCTGGTGGAAGGTGGTGACCAGCGAGGATGAAACGCGGTGCCCCAGCAGGGACAGCAGGACCTGCCTGGTCTGCAGTTCATTGAGGTTGCTGAGCCGGACCTCGGCCAGCCTCCTCTCAGTCAGCAGCCAGTGGAAGTCGGCCGGAAGGTCGCTGGAATTGGGCGCGACTGCGATGATGCGTGCCGTGCGGGTGAGCATGACGTTCAGCAGCACGCCCGCGCTCATGTCGTCGATGCTTCCGGAAGTATCCAGGGTGATGACGCAGGGCCTGCCGGCAGCGTCGCTGCGGATGAGTGAGGTGATGCCGCGGAGGATGGCGGTGGGCGAGCCCATGTAGGCCCGCGGCAGCCGGGCCAGCAGGAAGGACAGGCAACCGTACGGCGTGGCGGCGCCGGAGGGGCCGGAGCGAAGCTGCAGGGACCAGACATCCGGTCCGAGGTCAGCCACCGCGGCCCTGGCCAGGGAAGATTTGCCCACACCCCGCCCGCCGGTGATCACCACACCGAGGGAGTTTTCGCTGGTGAGCGCGCTGCGGACGGCCTCAAGGTTGGCGCTGCGGGCGGGCACGGACCATTTGCCCTCCGGCGGAGCGGAGGGTTTCGTGGGCAGCCCGTCGTCGGGAGGTATTGACCCACGTCCCCAGCTAAGTGGCTCGATTGACATGAACTTATCCCCTACATCCTGCAGTAGCGGGATGTAGCCCCATTGCTCCCCCGCATAGGAAGAAGAGTACCCTGCCGGGCAGACAACGAGACAGGCCAAAGGGCCTTTAAGTTTTTTATTGCAAACGACTGGATTTGTCCGGGTGGAACTTCTGCTGGGCTGCCGTGAGCCCGTCCCGAAGCAGTGACTCAACGGCGTCGGCGGCCTCGTCCAGCAGGAACGGAAGCTCCTTGAGCTCGGCCGCACCGAAGTCGCGCAGGACGAAGTCTGCCGTGTCCATCCTGCCCGGAGGCCTGCCAACCCCCACGCGTACCCGGTGGTAGTCCTTGGTGCCGAGCGCCTTGGAGATGTCGCGCAGGCCATTGTGGCCGCCTTCGCCCCCGCCGATTTTTAACTTGACCGTGTTAAAAGGGATGTCGATCTCGTCGTGGACGGCCACCACATGGTCCGGCGCGATGCCGAAGAAGTTTGCCAGGCCGGCGACGGGCCCGCCCGAGACGTTCATGTAAGTCATGGGCTTCGCCAGGACGACGCGGGGCCCGCCGATCCCCAGGCGCCCCTCGACTACCTGCGCCCGGGCCTTGTGAGTCTTGAAGCCGGCCCCGATGCGGCTTGCGAGTTCATCGAGCACCATCTGGCCGATATTGTGCCGGTTGCCTTGGTACTGCGCCCCGGGGTTGCCGAGGCCGACGATCAGCCAGGTGTCAGTCATGGATCCATCCTATGGTGGGCGGTTCGGGCGGGCGGGACACTGCACTGCCGGACAAGGCTGACATGGCAGTGGCCGGACCCCTGGGGGATCCGGCCACCGGCATGAGCGCTGAAGTGCTTACTCGGCTGCGGCCTCTTCGGCTGCTTCCGGAGCTTCCGCTGCTGCACCTTCGGCAGCAGCTTCGGTTTCTGCTTCCTCGGCGATTTCGATGGCCTCGGAGATGTTCACCACGAGTGCCTCGGCGTCGGTCAGCAGGACGGTGCCCTTGGGCAGGACCAGGTCGGAGGCGTGGACGTGCTCGCCGGCGGCGCGGCCTTCGATACTGACCTCGATGGCGGTGGGCAGGTGCGTTGCCTCGGCCTCGAGGGACACAACCGTCAGTTCCAGGTTGTGGACGGTGCCGGGAGCGGTCTCGCCCGCAAGGTGGACCGGAACGTCAACCGTGACCTTCTCGCCCTGGCGGACGGTCAGGAGGTCGATGTGCTCGATGATCTGCTTTACGGGATCACGCTGGACATCCTTCACCAGGGCCAGGTGGCCTTCGCCGTTGATGTCCAGGGACAGCAGGGCGTTGGGGGTGCGTACGGCCAGGGTGGTGGCCTTTGCCGGCAGGGTCACGTGGATAGGCTCAGCACCGTGGCCGTAGATGACGGCGGGGATCTGGTGGTTGGCGCGGGCGCGGCGGGCGTAGCCCTTGCCGAATTCGGTGCGCAGTTCTGCTGCGAGCTTCTGCTCAGACATGGATATCTCCTTGAAGACTAAACGGTGTTCAGCAAGGGCGGAGGTCTGGTGTGACCTTCAACGCCGGGCCGGTTGACAGCCCTTCAAGAAGGCAGTCCTTCAGATGAAGGACAAGCAGACCCAGTCGATAACGGAGGCTATGCCCTCCCTCGCCAAGGTATCGGGTACAAGGCTACCAGCGCCGGGCCCGTTCCCTGAAATCCCCACCGGTTCCCTGAGCCGGCAAGCTCGCCCAGGGAACCCTGCCGGCGTGGGCCCAGGCCGGCAGGGTTAGCGCCCGGCTAGGCCTTGCCGTCGAACAGGCTCGTGACCGAACCGTCGTCGAACACTTCGCGGACCGCACGGGCGATCAGCGGGGCGATGGACAGCACCGTCAGCTGCGGGAAACGCTGGGACGCGGTGAGCGGCAGCGTGTTGGTGACCACCACTTCGCGGGCCCCGGACTCGGAGAGGCGCCGGGCCGCCGGATCGGAGAAGACTGCGTGGGTTGCGGCGATGATGACGTCCTTGGCGCCGGCGTTCTTCAGCACGGTGACAGCTCCGGAGATGGTTCCGCCGGTGTCGATCATGTCGTCGATCAGCACGCAGGTGCGGCCCTCGATCTGTCCCACCACCGTTTTGGAGACCGCCTGGTTGGGCACGGTGAGGTCACGGCTCTTGTGCACGAACGCCAGGGGCGCGCCGCCCAGGCGCTCCGCCCACTGTTCGGCCACGCGGACGCGGCCGGTGTCCGGGGAGACAACCGTGATGTTGTCGGCTTCGACGCGGGTGCGGATGTAGTCGGCCAGCAGCGGGATGGCCATGAGGTGGTCCACGGGCCCGTCGAAGAAGCCCTGGATCTGCGAGGTGTGCAGGTCCACGCTCATGATGCGGTCGGCGCCGGCGGTCTTGTAGAGGTCGGCCACCAGGCGGGCGGAGATGGGCTCGCGGCCTCGGCCCTTCTTGTCCTGCCGGGCATAGGGGTAGAACGGCGACACCACCGTGATGCGCTTGGCGGAGGCCCGCTTCAGCGAATCGATCATGATCAGCTGTTCCATGAGGTGGTTGTTCAGCGGGGCCGGGTGCGCCTGGATCACGAAGGCGTCGGTGCCGCGGACGCTCTCCCCGGCACGGACGTAGATCTCTCCGTTGGCGAAGTCGTAGGCGTCCACGGGCAGCAGGTCGGTGCCGAGTTCCTTGGCGATTTCCCGCGCCAGCTCCGGGTGGGCCCGCCCGGTGGCGAGCACCAGCTTCTTTTCGCCGTGCGCCGTAATTTCGCTCATTTGTTACTTGCCCTCTTCTGTAGATGCCGGGGTACTTGAGGAGTGTTGGGTGGCCGCCTGGGCCAGTTCGGCGGAGCGGGTGCCCGGACGGTTCGCGGCAACCCAGCCTTCAGCGTTGCGCTGCGGCGCAACGTTGATTGCGAGGGCTCCCGCCGGTACGTCCTTGCGGATCACCGCGCCGGCGCCGCTGTAGGCGCCGTCCCCCACGGTGACCGGCGCAACAAAGACCGTGTTGGAACCTGTACGGACGCCGGAGCCGATCACCGTGCGGTGCTTCTTCTCGCCGTCGTAATTGGCCGTGATGTTGCCGCAGCCGATGTTGGTGTCTTCGCCGATCTCGGCGTCGCCCGCATAGCCCAGGTGGGACAGTTTGGAGCCGCGGCCGATGGTGACGTTCTTGGTCTCGTAGAAGGCGCCGATCTTGCCTTTCTCCCCCAGGACCGTGCCAGGGCGGAGATAGGTGAAGGGGCCGACGGCGGCGCGCGGGCCGATGACGGAGACGGAACCGTGCGTGCGGACCACCTGCGCGCCTTCACCCACCGTGACGTCGGTCAGGGTGGTGTCCGGGCCGACGACGGCGTCCCTGGCCACAGTGGTGGCCCCGTGCAACTGCGTGTTGGGCAGCAGCCGGACATCCTCGTCGAGCGTCACGGAGGAGTCGATCCAGGTGGTCGCGGGGTCCACTACCGTGACGCCGGCCCGCATCCATGCCTCCACGGTGCGGCGGTTCAGCTCGGCCCCGAGGGCGGAAAGCTGGACGCGGTCGTTGGCGCCTTCCACCTGCCAGCGGTCGGCGGTGACGACGGCGGCCACCCGGCCGCCCGCCTCGCGCGCCAGTCCCAGCACATCGGTCAGGTACTTCTCGCCCTGCGCGTTCTCGGTGGTCACTTTGGCCAGCGCGTCCCGGAGCACGGTGGCGTCGAAGGCGTAAATGCCGGAGTTGACTTCACGGATCAGGTGCTCGTCCTCGGAGGCGTCCTTGTGCTCGCGGATGCCGCTGACGGTTCCGTCTTCCCCTCGGAGGATGCGGCCGTAGCCTGCGGCGTCGTCCAGGACTGCGGTCAGGACAGTCACGGCGTTGGCATCACGCTCGTGGGTGGCGACGAGTTCGGCGAGCAGTTCGCCGGAAAGCAAGGGGACGTCTCCGTAGGTGACCACCACGGTGCCCGTCAGGTGGCCGTCAGCGTCCAGCACCTCGAGGGCCGCCTCGACGGCGCGGCCGGTGCCGGGGATGTCGTCCTGGTCCACGATGACTGCCTTGGGATCCAGCGCTGAAACGTGCCCGGCCACGAGGTCGCGTTCGTGGCGCACCACGATGGCCAGCCGCTGCGGGTTGATGCTGCGCGCGGCCCGGAGGGCGTGGCCCACCATGGACAGGCCGCCGATTTCATGGAGGATCTTCGGTGTACGCGACTTCATCCGGGTACCGGCGCCTGCTGCCAGAACGATTACAGCGGCCGGGCCGGCATTCTCGGGGATCACGTACGGGCTCTCCTTGCTTGGTTGGGCTGGCGCCTGGCGGTGTACAGCCGGCTCGCCGGCCCCGCACCGGGCGCCATCCTGCTGAACGCTCCTCGCACAGCAGTTCCGCCCATAGGATTCGAACCTATACTCCACGGCTCCAAAGGCCGGGGTGCTGCCGTTACACCAGAGCGGACCGTGCCGTAGGCGCAAGGCCCGGGCACAAGTCCCTATTTTGCCATGGGTTCAGGGCAGCGCGCGACCAAGGGGCTTCCGCCCCCGGCCGGCCGCACCGGAAAGCGGGCCCCGGCAGGTGGTGCATGATGGAAATGTGAGCAACAACCTTCCGCGGACGCGGATGACTGGCCTGCAGCGGCGAAGCCAGCTGATCGACGTCGGCCGCGGACTTTTCGCCGTGCGCGGCCTGGACGGGACCACCATCGAGGAAATCGCCGCCTGTGCCGGCGTGTCCAAACCGGTCATCTACGAACACTTCGGTTCCAAGGAAGGCCTCTACACCGAAGTGGTCAACTGCGAATTCCACATCCTGCTGGACGCGGTCAACACCGCGCTCACAGAGGAAGCCAAGCCCCGCGTCCTGGTGGAACGCGCGGCACTGGCCCTGCTGACCTACATCGAAGACCGCACGGAGGGTTTCCGGATCCTGATGCGTGACGCTCCCCCGTCCCAGCCGGAGGGCGCGTTCTCCACGCTGCTGTCCCATGTGACCGCCCGGGTGGAGCACATTCTCTCCGACGAGTTCTCGCGCCGCGGCTTCAGCGGGGAGGACGGGGCCATGTACGCCCAGATGCTCGTCGGCATGGTGGCCATGACCGGCCAATGGTGGCAGGACAGCCGGACACCCGACAAGCACACCGTCGCCGCGCACCTGGTCAACCTCGCCTGGAACGGCCTGACCGGCCTCAAGAAGGAACCGGAGCTGCAGAGCGGGCCCTAGTCGCCCAGGAGCTCGGATGCCTCGAGCCACTCCAGTTCCAGAGCGTCCTTTTCGTCGGCAAGGTCCTTGAGCTGGCTGTTCTGCTGGGCGAGGGCGTCGAAGTCGTTCTTCTCCGTGCTCTTGACCATGTCGTCGTGGAGTTTCTTCTCCTGCTGGTCAAGCTTCTTGAGCTGCCGCTCGATCCGGTTGAGGGCCTTGCGGGCCTCGCGTTTTTCGGCTTCGGAGGGGCCGGAGGCGGTAGCCGTGGAGGCCGCACCGGATCCTCCCGCGGTGACGGGGCTGCCGCCGCCGGCCACGGTGGAGCCGGCCAGCGCCGCTTCACGCAGCTCGAGGTACTGGTCCACGCCGCCAGGCAGGCCGCGGAGCTTCCCGTCGCCCAGCAGTGCCATCTGGTGGTCCGTGACGCGTTCAAGCAGGTAACGGTCGTGGCTGACCACCACCAGGGTACCCGGCCAGCCGTCCAGGACATCCTCCACAGCGGCGAGGGTGTCGGTGTCGAGGTCGTTGGTGGGCTCGTCGAGCATCAGCACGTTCGGCTCCCCCACGAGCAGCCGCAGCAGCTGCAGGCGCCGCCGCTCCCCGCCGGACAGGTCCTTCACCGGCGTCCACTGCTTCTGGTTGGTGAAGCCGAGCTGTTCCACCAGCTGTCCTGCCGTGAATTCCCTGCCACCGACGTTGAAGGAACGCTTTTCGCGCTCGATGACCTCGATGACGCGCAGGTCGGCGACGTCGTCGAGCTCCTTGACCTCCTGGGTGAGGACCGCGGTGACCACGGTCTTTCCCCGCTTGAGCTTTCCGGCGTCCGGCGTAATCTCGCCGTTCAGGAGCTTCAGGAGGGTGGTCTTGCCGGCGCCGTTGACACCCACCAGCCCCAGCCGCTCCCCCGGGGCCAGCCGGAGGGTGATGTTGTCGAACAGTTTCCTGCCGCCGTCGCCATCCCGGAAATTCAAGGAGACGTGTTCCAGGTCAAGGACGTCCTTGCCCAGCCGGGCGGTGGCCATCTTGCTCAGCGCCGTGGAATCCCTGGGCTCCGGGACGTCGGCGATGAGGGCGTTGGCCGCCTCGATCCGGAATTTCGGCTTGGAGGTCCGTGCCGGGGCGCCGCGGCGAAGCCACGCAAGCTCCTTCTTGACCAGCTGCTGGCGCTTGCCCTCCACCACCGCGGCCATCCGGTCACGCTCGGCGCGGGCCAGCACATAGGCGGCGTACCCGCCCTCGAACGGGTCCACGATTCCGTCGTGCACTTCCCAGGTCTTGGTGCAGACCTCATCCAGGAACCAGCGGTCGTGGGTGACCACCAGGAAGGCGCCCTGGTTGGCCCGCCATCGTGTCTTCAAGTGCCGGGCCAGCCAGGCAACGCCCTCGACGTCGAGGTGGTTGGTGGGCTCATCCAGCATGATGACGTCGTGGTCCTCAATGAGCAGCTTGGCCAGCGCCACCCGGCGCTTCTGGCCGCCGGAAAGGGCGTGGACGTTGGCGTGCCAGTCGACGTCGGACACCAGGCCGCCCATGATTTCACGGATCCGGGGATTTCGGGCCCACTCGTAGTCCGCCTGGTCGCCGACGATGGCCGCGCCGACTGTCAGGTCGCCGTCGAGCACGTCGCTTTGGTCCAGGTACCCGATATTAACGTCGCCACGCTTGGTAACGCGGCCGGAATCCGGGGTGGAGCGGAGGGCGAGCAGCCTCATCAGGGTGGACTTGCCGTCGCCGTTGCGGCCCACCATGCCGATCCGGTCGCCCTCCTCGAGCCCCAGGGTGACGCCGTCCAGGACGGTGCGGGTTGCGTAGGAGACCGTGAGGTTTTCGCCGCCAAGAAGGTGTGCCAAAGGGAACTGCTTTCTGCTGCCGGGCTGGAGGAACTAAAGGAGGGTGTCGGAGATGATGCGTGCGCCGGGGACCGGGCCATGGACGGGAAGGGCCGTCAGGCCGTGGTGCCGCAGGTCCTCGGCCAGCGCCTCGGCCGCGGCGGAGCCGTCCGCCAGCAGGGCCACGGTGGGGCCCGAACCGGAAACGATGCCCGCCACGGCGCCGTGGGACTCCCCGATGCCCAGCGTATCCCGCAGCGCCGGGGACAGTTCGATGGAGGCACGCTGAAGGTCGTTGACCAGGACGCGGCTCAGGGATGCAGCATCGCCGCTGCGGAGGGCGGTCAGGATCCGGGGGTCCACACCCGTGGGTTCCCCGGCAACGATCCCTTCGGTCCCGCGCAGCCGGTCCAGGGTCCGGTAAACCTCCGGTGTGGACAGGCCGTAGTCCGCCACCACCAGCACCCAGTGGGTCTGTGCCTTGGCCAGGGCCGGGGACAGCTCGTCACCGACGCCGAGGCCGACGGCGGTGCCGCCCAGCAGGGAGAAGGGCACGTCGGCGCCCAGTTCCGCGGCCAGGTGCGCGAGTTCCTCCCGGGACAGTCCGCTGTTCCACAGGGCGTCGCAGGCCAGGAGCGTGGCTGCGGCGTCCGCGGACCCCCCACCCATCCCGCCGGCCACGGGGACCCGCTTGGTGATTTCCAGATGCACGCCCGTGGCATGCTCGGAGACGTCGGCCATGATGGCGGCTGCCTTGTAGGCCAGGTTGCTGCTGTCCAGGGGGATGTCGGCGGTGCCGAGGTCCAGCGTGCTCGCAGGGCTGAGGCTGATGGTGATCCCGGGGGCTGCGGTACTGGTGGCGGCGACCTCTTCGTAAAGGGATACGGCGAGGTACACGCTGGCCACCGAATGGTAGCCGTCCGGCCGGAGCGGGCCCACGGCGAGCGAGACGTTGACCTTGCCGGGAGCTTTGACCCGGACGGTCCTGGCGGCGAAGCGCCCTGTGCCCGCCCTTTCAAGTCCCGCGTTCACGGGCGGTTTTCCTTGGCTTCCGCGATCCTTGCGAACGCCGCGATGTCGATGACCTCGCCACGGGCTGTCGGGTCGACGCCGGCGGCGAGCAGGCAGCGCTCGGCTTCCGGTGCTCCTCCCGCCCATCCGGCAAGGGCAGCCCGGAGCGTCTTGCGGCGCTGGGCAAAGGCGGCGTCCACCACGGCGAACACCTGTTCGCGGGTGGCCTTGGTTGCCGGCGGCTCACGCCGGGTGAAGGCCACGAGCCCGGAGTGGATCTTTGGCGCTGGCCAGAAGACGTTCATTCCGATGACGCCGGCCTTGCGCATCTGGCTGTACCAGGCGGCTTTGACGGACGGAACGCCGTAGGTTTTGGAACCGGGGCCTGCTGCCAGCCGGTCCGCCACTTCGTCCTGCACCATGACCAGCCCGTGCTGCAGGCTGGGAAAATGCTGCAGGAGATGCAGCACCACGGGCACCGCCACGTTGTACGGCAGGTTTGCCACCAGCGCGGTGGGCTCCACGGGCAGTTCCGTGACTTTCATGGCGTCGGCGTTGACCAGGTGGAAGGATCCTGCCGCGGCCGGGCGCCATTCCTTTACGGTTTCCGGGAGCTTTGCCGCAAGCACGGGATCGATTTCGACGGCGACCACGGCGGCCGCCGCATCGAGCAGCCCCAGCGTCAGGGAGCCCAGGCCGGGGCCGACTTCGAGGACGGTTTCGTCCGGCTGAACGCCGGCAGCGGCGACGATCCTGCGGATAGTGTTGCCGTCGATAACGAAGTTCTGGCCCAGCGTCTTGGTGGGCCTGACCCCGATCTCCTCTGCCAGCCGGCGTATGTCGGATGCACCGAACAGCGGTGCGGGCGTAGCGGGGATGGGTTCAGTCACCTAGGTATCCTATCCCGCGCCGCCTCCCCGCCCGCCCGCTTAACGGCAGTGGCCGGGCCCGATAATCACGGGCCCGGCCACTGCTGCCAAGGGTTTGCGCTAAGGAATCAGCGGCTTGCTGCCCAGCCGCAGCCCCACGGCTGCAGGCCGCGCTGGGCGTACACCCGGTTGGCGATGTCGATCTGCTGGGCCTTGGTGGCAAGGCTGGCGTTCGGAGCATAGGCACCGCCGCCGGATCCGATCCAGGTGCGGATATCGAACTGGAGGCCGCCGTAGTACCCGTTGCCAGTGTTGATGCTCCAGTTGCCGCCGGACTCACACTGGGCAATCTTGTCCCACATGGCTTCGTTCATCATTGCCGGTGCTGCGGCCCCGGTGTTGGTCCCTGCCGGGGCAGCTTCCACGGCCGGCTTGGCCTTGGTGCCCACGGTGACCTTTTCGGTAACAGGCTGGACGGCGACGTTCTCGGAGACCAGGGCGCGGGAGGCTTCACGTCCGTCCACCAGCACCAGCTTGAAGGTGCGCTCGATCTTGCCTGCGGCACCTGCCTGCGTTACTTCCTTCTCTCCCTTGAGCATGTCCGCGCTTTCGGCGGTCACAGTCTGGAAGGGCACCTCCTCGGTGCTGACGGCGGTCTGGCTGGTATCGACCCGCGAAACCTTGATGACCATGTCGTTCACGACGTTGGCATTGGCCGGCTGGGACGTGCGGTCGTTCGCACCGAGGGTTATGCCGGCCTCTTCGAGGACCTTGCCCACGGTGGCTGCCGTGGTGGTGGCGGTGTTTGCCTTGCCATCAGCAAGGATGCTGACGGACTTGGGGGTGGAGATGGCGACGTAGGAGCCCGCCAGCGACAGCTGCGCGTCCTTCGGAGCGGAAACCGATGACGCACTGGCGACACCGAGCTCGGTGACGAGGTCTTCAACATCCTGGGCGGTGGTGTTGACCGTCTTCTCGGCCCCGTCCAGGCTCACCTTGACCTCTTTGGCCTGGTTGATGTTGATTACGGTCCCGTTGTGGACGGTTGCGTCGAGCGAGGGCGAGACCCGGTCGCTGGGCTTCAGGTCCAGGTTGGCGCTCTTGACCACCTGACCCACCGTTCCCCCGAACGACTGGACGGATGAGACCTTGCCGTCGACGTTCAGCGTGATGGTTTTGTTATTGCCGACGAAGGCTACGAGGCCTGCCACCAGGCCGCAAAGCACCAGCAGCTGGGCGCCAACCTTGATGAAGCTGAACTTGCCGTCCGTTGTGAAGAACTTGATCACGATTGCCCGTAACTCTAGGTCCATCCGGGCACGGGGATAATGCGCAGTAAAATGCCCGGCACCGTCGCCAAAAAGGGACAGTCCGGGCACCAATGCGCCGCCACACTTTCGGCAGCCGGGACGCGGGTTTTCCCCGGCAGAATCGGCTGCGAAATGAAGTGAAATTATCCGATGGCCTTCCCCGACCCCGGCTAATAGATCTCCACTGTAACCGTAGCGTTATAAAGCGGCCAACATTTTTGCATACCAGGTATTCTCTGGCGTTACCGGAACGGTACCCGGCTCAGGCCCATGAACCGTATGCCCGCACGGTATTTTCGCTGATTCCGGCACAGAGACTGGCCAGGTCAGATCCTGTCAATTCCGCCATTGTCCGCACTGTGTAGGGAACCATGTAGCTGGCATTGGGCTTGCCGCGATGCGGGTGCGGGGTAAGGAACGGGGCATCGGTTTCCACCAGGAGAAGCCGGGGGTCCGCAACCGCCAGGGCGGAGCGGAGGTTCGCGGCATTCCTGAAGGTCAGGGTGCCGGCGAACGACATCCACCAGCCTGCCTCATTGCAGGTCCTGGCCAGTTCCTCGTCGCCGGAGAAGCAATGGAACACCACCCGCTCGGGGGCGCCCTCTTCGCGGAGCACCCGCACCACGTCGCCGTGCGCATCCCGGTCATGGATCTGGAGGGTGAGGTCCAGGCGCTTGGCGATGTCGATGTGCCGGCGAAAGGAGTACTCCTGGTGGGCCAGGCCTTCGCCTTCCGTGCGGAAGTAGTCGAGCCCGGTCTCGCCGATGGCACGGATACGTGGGTGGGCGGCGAGGCGTTCAATCTCCTCAAGCGCCGCCTCAAGGTGGCCGCGGGCGGCGTAGTGGGGAGCGTCGTTCGGGTGCAGCGCCACCGCCCCCAGGAGCCGCGGGTCCCGGTCCACTGCTTCCACGGTGAAGCGCGACGATTCCAGGTCGCAGCCAACCTGGACGGCGCCCTGGACGCCCACGGCCGCGGCAGCATCGAGGGCAGCCTTGATGCCTACAGGCGCCTTGCCGTCGGGGAAGTCCAAATGGGTGTGGTTGTCCATGACCGGGACCGGAAGCGGCTCCGGGGCAGGAGGAAATTCCTTCCGGGGACGGCCTTCCAGTCCGGAAGCTTCGTCGGCGGGCCCCTGGTACGCGGCGGGAATCAGCGTATTGCACATCCAAACAGCCTAACCGGCGGCAGATGCCCCCTAATCGCCGGAACATTCTGTCAGCCGCGGCAGTTGTCTTAGTAGTCTGGTACGAACACATGCGAACGCCCACCGACGGGCGCAGGCAGGCTTGCTGTCCCGTCCAGGTGAATCCGGGCTGAAAGGTTGCCGATGGAACCCCACCGACGCACTGCCGACAATGTGAGCGCTCCGAACCTTAACCTGGCCGGCGTCGCAGATTCCGTCAGCCGCTTGAACGCGCACCGGACCGACCCCATGGACGTGGAGGCGTTCCACGCCGCCAGCGAGCGCATCCTTTCCACCGTAAACACCGTGATTGACGGCAAGTCCGACGCCGCCAGGCTGGCGCTCACCGTCCTCCTCGCCCAGGGGCACCTGCTGCTGGAGGATGTGCCCGGCGTGGGCAAAACCCTGCTGGCGAAGACCCTCGCGCGCACCATCGACTGCACGGTCAACCGCATCCAGTTCACACCCGACCTGCTGCCGTCCGACGTGACCGGCGTATCCATCTACAACCAGTCCTCCCGGCAGTTCGAATTCCGGCCCGGCGCCGTATTTGCGAATATCGTCATCGGCGACGAGATCAACCGGGCCTCCGCCAAGACGCAGTCCGCCCTGCTCGAATGCATGGAGGAGCACCAGGTCACGGTGGACGGCACCTCATACCGGCTCGATGAACCATTCATGGTGGTGGCTACCCAGAACCCCATCGAAATGGAAGGGACCTACCCGTTGCCGGAGGCCCAGCGCGACCGCTTCATGGCCCGGATCTCGATGGGCTACCCGGACAAGGACGCCGAAATCGAGATGCTGGAGACCCACCAGTCGGCCTCCCCGCTGGCGTCTGTGGCAGCCGTGGTGTCGGCCGCCGACGTCGCGTCAATGATCGCCACGGTGAAGCAGGTCTTTGTGTCGCAGTCGGTGAAGGAGTACACGGTCTCCGTCGGCCGGGCGACCAGGGAGAGCCCGCTGCTCCGGCTCGGTGCCAGCCCGCGTTCAATGTTGCAGCTGCTCAGGGCGGCCAAGGCCACAGCCGCCCTGGACGGCCGGGACTTCGTCCTGCCGGACGACGTCCGGGAGGTCGCCGAAGCGGTCCTGGCGCACAGGATCATCCTTGACCGGAAGGCGGCCGGTGCGGGCGAAACACCGCACAGCGTGCTGCGGAACATCCTTTCCCGGCTGCCAGTCCCCCAGGACGCCCCCGGCTCCCGGGCCGCGGCGGTAGCCGGCAGCAGGAACCGCTGAAGGCCGAACCATGGCGCTGCTGGACAGACTTCCCCGGCACCTGTTCACCAGGCGCGGATGGGGCATGCTGGCGGCCGGTGCCTTTACCCTGGCCGCGGCCCAGGTCATGGGGCGCCGGGACCTGCTGACGCTGGCGGTCCTGCTGCTGGTGCTTCCGCTGGTGTCCCTGGCCGGCACGCGGCTGGTCAAGCCGCGGTTCCGGGTGTACCGGGAATTCAACCCGTCACCAGTCGAAACGTCCGCCCCCACAACCGTCAGCCTGGCGGTGGCCAGGACCGGTCCGGCCAGCGGGCCGGTGACCATGGAGGAACGGCTGCCCGTCCGTTTTGGCGAGACTCCCGCGTTCCGGTTCCCGTCCCGCTCCGCCGCCGGCGGCACCAGCCGGTATGAATACCAGCTCCGGTCCAGCCAGCGCGGCCAGTTCCGGATCGGGCCTGTCACTGCCGAGTTCACCGACCCCTTTGGGCTGTCCCTGCACCGCCAGGCGATAGACGACGGCGACGTCCTCACCGTGACGCCGGCCGCCGTCGTGCTTCCCATGACCGGCTTGGCAGGCGCGCGGGGCAACGACGGCGTGACGGCCACCCGCATCCGCGCCAACCCCAGCGATGACGACGTCATGACGCGTGAATACCGGCACGGCGACCCGATGCGCCGGGTGCACTGGGCTGCCACCGCCAGGCACGGAGCCCTGATGGTGAGGCAGGAGGAATCGGTCACCACGCCCGAGGCCACCATCATCCTGGACCACCGCTACGGGGCGTTTTCCGGCGGGGCCGGTTCCGCCGTACCGGGGCTTGCCGGGCCGGACGGCCATGCGCTGGCCAGCAGCAAAGCGTTTGAATGGGCTGTGGTTGCCGCCATGTCCATCAGCGCACACCTCGCGGAGCGCAACTACGGGCTGCGGCTGCTGGACGCCGGCGGGGAACCGGCGTTCCTCCACTCCCCCTCGGCGCCCGACCCTGCCGCCGAGGAGTTCACGGGAACGGCCGGGCTGCAGTCGGTGGCCGAGAGCCTGGCGGCCATCCAGCTGACCGGGGCACACCATGTGCGGCGGGACGGCGTCCTGGCCGCCGTCGCACGGAGGAACAGCGGCCGGCGGGGAGCCCAGGAAGTCCGCGGCCACGGCCACCCGGACCCTGGCCCGGCACCTTTCGACGACCACCTCATGGACAAGCTGTCCGCCCACCGGATGCGCGGCCCCCTGATCGCCGTGCTGGGAAGGGTCAGCGCCGAGGAGGCGTTGGCCCTGGCCCCCGCGGCCGCCTACGGAACCAATGCCTTTGCGCTGGTGGCCACGGAAAAGCCTGAGGAGTTCCAGGATGTCCTCGAAGTGCTGCGCCAGGGCGGCTGGCGGGCGGCGGCCGTAACTCCAGAGGTCAGCGTCGCCGCCGCCTGGAGCCAGTTCGACCAGGACCCCGCCCTGCCGGCGGCACCGGCCGCAGACGTCCGGCGTGGAGCGGGGATGCCGACATGACTGTTGCACCGGCCAGGCCGCAGGGCACCGGACAGGAAACCCCGCATCCGGCAGGACCCGGGGGCCGCAGGAGCGTGGGCGCTTATCCCTGGGCCATGGCGATGTCCATTGCGGTGGCTGTCAGCGGGGCCGCGCTGTCCCTGAACGGTGTCCTGCGCGGCTGGAACTGGTATTGGGCCGTCCTGACAACCGTGGCGGCGATCAGTTTCACCCTTGCCGCCCTGCGTTCCATCCGCGCGCAGCCCCTGCTGGTCACGGCGGGAGGCTTCCTTGCCCTGGGCGCTGTTTTGACCCTGACGTTCTTCCGCAGTTCAAGCATCCTGTGGATCATTCCCAGCGGTGCGAGTTTCCGTGACTTGGACCGGCTGATCAGGCGTGCCAGCGAGACTGTCCTGGCAGAGACGGCACCGGTTGCGCCCAATGTGGGCATCGTGATGGTCATTTGTGCCGTGCTCGGCCTGGCTGTCATCCTCGTGGACGCTCTCGCCGTCCCGCTGGGCATGCCGGCCGCCTCCGGGATGGGGCTGCTGGCACTCCTGGTGGTACCGGCCATGATCAAGCCGCAGAGCGTGGGTCCGTGGAGTTTCGCCGTGACCGTGGCCGGTTACCTTATGGTCCTGGCCTGCAGCCAGTGGTTTTCGCCGGACGGCAGGCTGCAGGCCAACTCTGCCCGCAGTCCGGGCATGCTGCGCCGGGCGGCACTTACCGGCGCAGTTGCACTGACCGCCACTCTGGTCCTGCCGCTGGCCATCCCGGGTTTTGACCGCGGAACCTTTCCGCAGGGCTCCCGGCTGAACCCCTGGGGCGGCTCCACCGGCCTGAATCCCATGATCACCCTTGGCAACAGCCTCCGGACACCGGACGGCAGCGGCCGCATCACCTACGCCACCAGTTCGTCCGCGCCGCTCTATCTGCGCTCAGTCACGGTGGACAATTTCGACGGCGACTCCTGGGGCCCGGACGACCGCGCCGGGTCACGGCTTCCGCTCGCCGGCCGCATAGACCCTGGTTACGCCGTGCTGGCCGATGAGCAGGTACGGCAGGTGACCGCCATAGAGACCGGATCGTTCAGCAGCCCCTACCTTCCGGCCCCCTACGCCCCGGAGACCATCCGCGGCCTGAGCGGCCAGTGGACGTGGGACCCCGCCACGCTCTCCATCAAGGGGACGGACACCACGTCGCGGCGGCAGGAGTATGTGGTTACGTCTGCCGTGCCCAGGCTTTCGGCAGCCCTGCTCGCCCAGTCCTCGGGCGCTGCCCGCGGCATCCCCGACGACTTCACACGGATCCCGGGCAACGTTCCGGACATCGTGAAGACCACTGCCAGGACAGTGGCCGGTTCCGCTGCCACCCCCTATGCCAAAGCAATCGCCATCCAGAAGTACCTGCGCTCGGCCGAGTTCACCTATTCGCTGCAGTCCCCGGTGCAGGGCGGCTACGACGGCAACGGGCTTTCCGTCCTGGCTGACTTCCTCCAGCAAAAGAGCGGCTACTGCATCCACTACGCGTCAGCCATGGCCGTCATGGCCCGGCTGGAAGGGATCCCGAGCCGGATTGCGGTGGGCTATGCACCCGGCAGGTTGACGGGGGCTACGGTATCAGTGGCAGGGCAGGGCACCCTCCCCGAGTACGAAGCGGACGCCCGGGACGCCCATGCCTGGCCTGAACTGTACTTCCAGGGCCTGGGCTGGGTGCCCTTCGAACCCACGCCTTCACGGGGCGTGGTCCCGGACTATGCCACCGAGGCGGCCGTTTCCTCAGTGCCGGATGCGCTTGGCAACAACGACGGCCTGGTTCCCGATGCCGCACCCGCTCCCACGCCCGCCCCCAGCGCCGCGCCGCTGCCGGCCCCCGGGCCGGGCAACGGGGCCGGCGGTGACGCCCCGCTGCTGCCCTGGCTGCTGGGCGCGGCAGCGGCGCTGGGAGCTGGCCTGCTGGCGGCCGCCCCACGTCTGGCCCGCACGGCCCTCAGGGCACGGCGGCTGCGGCCGAAGCGCCCGGGCGATGCCATCCCGCTGGCATGGAGCGAACTCCTTGACCTCGGCACGGACTACGGCCTGCCGCCCGGTGCCAGCGAGACGCCAAGGGCCTACGCCGCACGGTTCCGCCAGGCACTGCTGGGGGAAGCCGGCGGCATGGATGAACAGGCACACCAGGTTGTCGCCTCCCTGACCGCAGGTTTCGAACGGTACCGGTACGGCCGGCCGGACCCCGCCGAACGCCCTGCCGGCTTGCTGCCTGCAGCGGACGTGCCGGATCCCGGCACCGGCGTGGCCGCGCTTGAAACAGCGCTGCGTGAAAATGCCACCCTCCCCCGGCGCCTGCGTGCGGCCTGGCTGCCGCCGTCCGTCACGGAGCGCCTGGGCCGGCTGGCCGGCCTGCCGTTCCGGGTGGCCGGCAGTGCGGCCAGGAAGGTGGCAGCAGCCGCCGTGCACCGCCGGCGGCATGGCCGGGCGGAAATTCCGGCGCGGGTCACTCCGAGGCCAGGGCCTTCCGCGGCAGGCAGGCGTGCCGGCGGCACCCGAAACTGAAAGGGCGCTGCCGGCCGGGGGTGTCCCGGCCGGCAGCGCCCGATCCTTCAGCCGTCAGGCCTACCCGGCGTAGGGATCGGCGATGCCGATGTACTGGGTGTAGAGGTATTCCTCGATGCCTTCGAGGCCGCCTTCGCGTCCCAGCCCGGACTGCTTGACACCGCCGAACGGTGCCGCGGCGTTGGAGATGACGCCGGCGTTCAGGCCGAGCATGCCCGTCTCGAGCTTTTCGCCCATCCGGATGCCGCGGTTGAGGTCCTTGGTGAAGACATAAGCCACCAGGCCGTACTCAGTGTTGTTGGCCAGACGCACCGCGTCGTCTTCACTGCTGAAGGTGATGATCGGCGCGACCGGGCCGAAGATTTCCTCGGACAGGATCCGCGTGCCCTCCGTGACCCCGGAGAGGATGGTGGGCTGGTAGAAGTAGCCCGGGCCCTCCACCGGTCCGCCGCCCAGGACGGCCTTGGCGCCGGAGGCAACGGCGTCGGACACCAGTTCGTGGACCTTGTCCCGGCTCTTGGCGTCGATCAGCGGGCCCACCTTGGACTCCGGTTCGGTGCCCCGGGCGGTGGTCATTTCCTTCATCTTCGCGGCGAACTTCTCCGCGAACTCGCCGGCGACCGATTCGTGCACGATGAAGCGGTTGGCAGCAGTGCAGGCCTCGCCCATGTTCCGCAGCTTGGCCAGCATGGCACCGGCGACGGCGGCGTCCAGGTCGGCGTCCTCGAAGACCACGAACGGGGCGTTGCCGCCCAGTTCCATCGAGGTGCGCAGCACGGTTTCGGAGGCGTCGGCCAGCAGGCGCCGGCCCACCTCGGTGGAACCGGTGAAGGACAGCTTGCGAAGACGGGAATCCTTAATCAGCGGCCCGGTGGTGGCACCGGCGGTTGAGGTGGGAATGACGTTCAGGACGCCGGCGGGCAGCCCGGCTTCCATCATGACGGCCGCGAACAGCTGGGACGTCAACGGCGTGAGGTTCGCGGACTTCAGCACCATAGTGCAGCCTGCGGCGACCGCGGGGGCGATCTTCCGGGTGGCCATGGCCAGCGGGAAGTTCCACGGCGTGATCAGCAGGCAGGGACCCACCGGCTTCTTGGTCACCAGCAGGCGGGACTTGCCATCCGGCGAGACGGAGTAGCGGCCGAACGCGCGGACGGCTTCCTCGGAGAACCAGCGGAGGAACTCGGCGCCGTAGGTCACCTCGCCGCGTGCTTCGGCCAGCGGCTTGCCCATTTCCATGGTCATCAGCAGGGCGAAATCCTCGGCCCGTTCGGTCACCAGGTCAAACGCCCGGCGCAGGATCTCACCGCGTTCGCGCGGCGGGACTTTAGCCCACGACTCCTGGGCCGCCGCGGCGGCGTCCAGGGCCGCGGCACCGTCCTCAGGGCCGGCGTCGGCAATGCTCAGCAGCACCTTCCCGGTGGCGGGATCCTCGACGTCGAACGTCTTGCCCGAAGCGGCGTCGCGCCACTCGCCATTGATGAGCAGCCCGGTGGGAACGGAGGCCAGAAGCCGGCTTTCGCGCTCGGCGCTAACGGCAGGCTGTGCGGTGACAGTCACGATGACTCCCTCGTCAGTAGGGTTGTGGCAGCCCGTGCTGCGGCCGGAGTGACCGGGCTCATTGGGCTGATTAACAGCCAGACTACTGCCGGGCCCGCCCGGGGTCTACGCCGTTGCGCACTGCCAAAACGCAGCGCTGCTGTGCAGCTGCACAGCAGCGCTGCGGCCGCGGACCCGTCAGCGGGCGGCAAGGACCGCCGCGTACAGCTCCCGCTTGCTGACCCGCACGTCTTCAGCGACTGCCGCCACGGCTTCCTTGAGCCGGATGCCCTGGGCCATCAGCTCGGTGACTGCCGCCACGTGGTCCTCGGGGGTTCCGGCCGCCTGCTCGGGCGCGCCGCCCAGCACCACCGCGATCTCGCCGCGGACTTCAGTGGTTTCCGCCCAGTGCAGCAGCTCACCGACCGTGCCCCGGATGACTTCCTCGTAGGTCTTGGTCAGCTCCCGGCACACAGCTATGGGCCGGTCCGGGCCGAACCTTTCACGCAGGGCCCGCAGCATTGCTTCGAGCCGGTGCGGGGCCTCGAAGAACACCATGGTGCGGCGCTCCCCGGCAAGATCGGCCAGGCGCGAGGCGCGTTCGCCGGCTTTGCGGGGAAGGAAGCCCTCGAAGCAGAACCGGTCCGTCGGCAGGCCCGACAACGCCAACGCGGTGAGGACGGCGGAGGGGCCGGGGACGGCGGTGACAGGCAGTCCTGCAGCGATCGCGCCTTCCACCAGCCGGAAGCCAGGGTCCGACACTGACGGCATCCCGGCGTCGGTCACCATCACCAGCGTGCTGCCCGCCCGGACTTGGTCCAGGAGGTCGGAGGTCCGGGACGCCTCATTGTGCTCGTGGTAGCTGATCACGCGGCCGGCGACGGTAACGCCCAGGCTCTGGACCAAGCGGTGGAGGCGGCGCGTATCCTCGGCGGCCACAATGTCAGCCGTGGCGAGCAGCTCGACCAAGCGGGCCGAGGCATCGCCCGTGTTCCCGATCGGCGTGGCGGCGAGCACGATGCGCCCCGCCGTTGAGGGTTCGGGAGCGGGGAGGGGGCTGGGGTTCTGGTCCACCCAACCAGCCTACTGCTGCCGGGTCTTCCAGCCGCAAAAGGTAGCATGGGGCTCGTGACGCAGACCTCGACGCGGCCGCCCGGGGCCGGTGAACCCACCCCTTCGGCCTCCTCCACCGGACCAGGGGCACCTGCGGCCCATACCTCCACCGCGGCCAGGCGTCCCTGGATCAGCCGGCCCGCGGAAACGTTCACCGTCGAAGCCCTGCAGGAAAGGCTCCTCGGCGCGACCCCTGCCTGGCGGGCCTATCCCCTGTCGCTTCGGCTCTGGTTTGTCCTAGTCCCGGTGCTGACTGCAGTGGCCGGGGGCCTGCTCCGGTTTGTCCGCCTGGAAGTCCCGCACAAACTCGTGTTCGACGAGACCTACTACGTCAAGGACGCCTACTCGTACCTGATCAGCGGGTACGAACGCAGCTGGCCGGACAAAGCCAACGATTCATTCAACGCGGGGGATCCCACGGTCCTGCTGGATTCCCCCGAATATGTGGTCCACCCGCCGGTGGGCAAATGGATGATTGCGGCCGGAATGTGGCTGTTCGGGCCGGACAACCCCTTCGGCTGGCGTTTCGCTGCCGCACTCACCGGAACACTGACGGTGCTGTTGGTTTCCCTGATCGCCCTGAAGCTGTTCCACTCACTCCCCCTTGCCGGCGCCGCCGGGCTGCTCCTCGCCGTCGACGGCCACCACCTGGTGATGTCACGTACCGCGCTGCTTGACGTCTTCCTGACGTTCTGGGTCCTCGCCGTATTCGGCGCCCTGCTGTTGGACCGGGACGACGGGCGGCGCCGCCTGGCCTGCCGGCTTGCGCAGGCTGCCGCTTCGAACGGCGGGCAGCCGACGGCCCGCATGCTGATGGCCGGACCATGGCTGGGCATCCGCTGGTGGCGGATCGCGGCAGGAGTCTGCACGGGACTCGCGGTGGGCACCAAGTGGTCCGGACTCTTCTTCCTCGCCGGCTTCGGGCTCCTGACCGTGCTCTGGGACCTCAACGCGCGGCGCGTGGCCGGCATCCGCGGCTGGATCAGCGGCGGCGTCATCCGGGACGGCCTGCCGGCCTTTGCAAGCATGGTCCCCGTGGCCGGAGCCGTCTATTCGGGATCCTGGACGGGATGGTTCCTGTCCGGCAATGCCTACTTCCGCCACTGGGCCGAAAGCAACCCGTCCGCGCAGTGGGGCTGGCTGCCAGACTCCGTCCGTTCCCTCGTCCACTACCACCTCGAGGCGTACAAGTTCCACCAGGGCCTGAGCTCCGAACACCCATACCAGGCGAGTGCCTGGAGCTGGCTGGTCATGGGGCGGCCGACGTCGTTCTTCTATGAATCCCCACCGCAGGGAACCCCGGGGTGCGCCGTGGAGAAGTGCACCTCAGCCATCCTTTCCGTGGGAAATCCGCTGGTCTGGTGGCCGGCGGCCATCGCACTGGTCGTCGTGCTGTTCTGGTGGGCAGGGCGCCGGGACTGGCGGGCCGGTGCCGTCCTGGCAGGTGTGGCCGCGGGGTACCTTCCGTGGTTCATGTACCCCGAGCGCACCATGTTCTACTTCTACGCCGTATCCTTCGAACCGTTCCTGGTCCTGGCGCTGGTGTATTGCCTGGGCCTGGTCCTCGGCAGGGCAACGGACCCGCCGTGGCGCCTGGCGCTCGGGCCTGTACCTGGTGGCCCTCTTCCTTGCCGCGGCCGTCCTGCTCTCGGCATTCTTCTACCCCATCTGGACGGCGGAGGTCATCCCCTACGTGGACTGGAAGGTCCGTATGTGGATGCCCTCCTGGATCTAGGGCAGGATTGCATGAGACCCCCTGAGGAGCCGCTGCCGCGGCGTGGCAGCGGAAACGGAGACCTGCTGTGAGAGAAGCAAGCACGGAACTGCTGGTTGAGCTTGACGCCGACAGCAACGTGACTGACCTGCTGCTGGAGCAGCATGCCGCCAATCCGGCCCATGCGCTGTACCGGCGGAAGGGGCCCAACGGCTGGGTGGACGTGTCCGCGCAGAAATTCCTCCAGGACGTCAGTGCCCTGGCCAAGGGCCTGATCGCCGGCGGCCTGGAGCCAGGGGACACGGTGGCAGTGATGTCCCGGACCTCCTACGAGTGGACCCTGGTGGACTTCGCGATCTGGTTCGCCGGCGGTGTCACCGTTCCCATCTACGAAACATCGTCCGCGAGCCAGGTGGAGTGGATCATCCAGGATGCCGGGGTGCGCCGCGTCTTCGCCGGCGACCGCGCCACGGTGCAGCTGGTCAACGGCGTTGTTGCCGAATCCGCTGCGCTGCGTGACCGCCTGGTCAACGTAGTGCGGATGGGTTACGACGGCGAGGCACCGGACCTTGCCAGCCTCGCCGCCGCGGGCGCCGGGGTCAGCGACGCGGAGCTGGAGCGGCAGCGGAGCCGGGCCGGGCTGGACGACATCGCTTCCCTGGTTTACACGTCCGGCACCACCGGAAGGCCCAAGGGGTGCGAGATTACCCACGGGAACTTCGCCCTCGTGGCCAAGAACATCGTTGCCTTCCTGCCGGAAATCCTCCAGGAAAGCAACGCCCGTACCCTGATGTTCCTGCCCCTGGCCCACGTGCTGGCCCGCGCAGTCCAGGTTGTGTGCCTCACGGCCGGAGCAACCCTGGGACACACCCCCGGGGCGGCACAGCTGCTGGAGGACCTGGGGACGTTCAAGCCGACCTTCCTGCTGGTTGTCCCCCGGATTTTCGAGAAGGTGCGGGCAACCGCGGCGCATAAGGCGGCTTTGGCGGGCAAAGGCCGCCTTTTCGAGGCCGCTGCCGCCGCCGCCATCCAGTACTCGCGGGAGCAGGACAGGCAAAGCCGGGGCGAGGGACCCGGGCCGGGGCTCTTCAGCCGCCTGCGGCATGCAGCCTACGACCGGCTGCTGTATCCGCGTCTCCGCCAGGCCCTCGGCGGCGAGGTGGGGTACACCGTGTCCGGTGCCAGCCCGCTGGCCTCGGAGGATGCCCACTTCTTCCGCGGCGTCGGCATCCCCGTCCTCGAAGGGTACGGACTGACCGAAACCACGGCACCGTGCACGGCCAATACGCCGTCCCGCACCAAGGTGGGGACGGTGGGGATACCCATTCCCGGGACCACCATCCGCGTCGCCGAAGACGGCGAGATCCTGGTGAAGGGCATTGGCGTCTTCAAGGGGTACCACGCCAACCCGGCGGCCAACGCCGAGGCTTTCGTGGACGGCTTCTTCCGGACCGGCGACTTTGGTGTCCTGGACGCAGACGGCTTCCTCACCGTGACGGGGCGGAAGAAGGACCTGCTGGTCACGGCCGGCGGCAAGAACGTGGCACCGGGCCCGCTGGAGGAACGGATCCGGGCCCACCAGCTGGTGGGGCACGCCGTCGTCATCGGTGACGGCAAGCCGTTCGTGTCAGCCCTGCTGACCCTGGACCCGGAGGGCGTCGCCAACTGGCGGTCGGAGCGGGGGCTGCCCCCGCTCCCCCTCCGGGAGGCCACCAGCGATCCCCAGATCCTTGCCGCCGTCCAGGAGGCCGTGGACCACGCCAACGAACTGGTGTCGAAGGCGGAATCGGTGCGCACGTTCGCACTCCTGGACACCGACTTCAGCGTGGAGTCGGGGCACCTGACGCCGTCGCTGAAACTCAAGCGGGCCGTCGTCGTCCAGGACTTCCAGGCGGAGATCGCCAAACTGTACGGCTGAGCTGCTACGCCGTCTCTGCGGCCTCGGGGCGCTCCTGGGCCGCCGGCCGCTCCTTGGGCGCCAGGCCGCGGCGCCGGCGCGTGGGCCAGGTGAGCACCACGGTCACCAGCGAGGTCACCAGCACAAGGCCGGCGATGGCGATGCCGGCGTTGATCCAGAACTGGCCCGGGAACAGCCTGATCAGCGTGTCATCGAGGCTGAACGTCCAGGACCCGTCGGCGAAGAAGATCCGGTGGAATTCGCTGAAGAACTGCTGCCAGCCCAGGGCCGCCAGGGTGCCGAGGCCAAGAATCAGCACCAGCGTGATGATTGATCCCGCGAACAGGCCGCGGCGGACGCCGCCGGTGCTCCGCTTGCGCAGGTAGAGGACGGCAATAAGTGCCAGGAGCAGCAGCGCGGCTCCGGCACCGAAGGTGGAGAGGATGACCACCTTCACGTCCGCCATGTGGCTGACTTCGCCATCCTTGAACAGTTTGTCGCCGCTGCGGTGCACCAGGTCGCCCAGGTAGCGGGGGCCCGCCCAGTTGCTGAGGTAGTCCACCGCGTAGGAGCCGTAAGTCATCCTGTCGTCGGTGCTGAAGCCGTAGCCGTCGCCGGGGAATCCGGGACGGTTGTACTCCACCCACAGGAAGAGCGGGCTGGTCACGGCCCGGACGGCCAGGATCAGGAGGATGAACGGGTAGGCGATGGCCAGCAGGACCTGCATGACGCGCGGGGCTACGGGGCGGGCGTTCGCGGCGCTCTCCCGCTGGGCGTTGCGGCGTTCCACCTCTTCCTCGGGCGGGCGGACGTGCAGCGCTGATGTGGGCAGTGGCTCCCGGAAAACCGGAGAGCCGGACTGGCCATCGGCCGCGCTGGAATTGTCGGCGCGCGAAGTTGCGCGCCCGGAAGGTTCGACGGCGGCTTCCGCGGCTTTGCGGTCAGCCCTGCTTTCTGGCTGGGCTGCCTTGCGCACGGCGGCACCGTCCTGCGTGTGGCGCGGGCCGGGCGCCTCCGTCCGGGTGGTGCCTGCTGCGGAGGCAGCGGCGGTGGCTGATGAGCCGGTGGCGGATGATCCGGCGGTTGATGAACCGGTGGCGGATGATCCGGCGACGGGGGCCGCGCCGGCTTCGGCGGAGCGTCCGGAGTCCTCGCCGGAGGCTTCCCCATCGGCGGGCTTCAGCCAGGAAAACGCGGGCTCGTCGGAGTCCCCGGACGTGTCCAGGAAAGGTTCCGGCTGCGGCGCAGCGCTTTTGGCGCGGGCCGGTGTTTCGTCGTTCACAGCAGCGTCACTTCCGTTGGGTTCCACGCCGGACCCAGTACGCCGGCGCGATTCATTTCTGTTGACGAGCCTACCGTCAGGGACTTCGGCACGGCGAGGAACCACCCCGGCTGGATTACAACGATTCAGGCAGCGATTTCTGCGTATCCGGAATCCTCGTCCCGAAGATCCCCGCGTTCCCCCGCCAGGTACGCCCGCTTCCCCCATACCAGGACGTAGGTCCAGTACGCTGCCAGCACCGACGCGCCGATGCCGATCCGAACCCAGGCCGGCAGCGGGCTGGGCGTCACGAACCCTTCCACCAGTCCCGAGACGAACAGGACCAGGACCAGCCCCAGTGCCACGGTGACCAGGGACCGCCCCTCCACCGCCACCGCGCGGCCCCTTGTCCGGGGCCCCGGCGAGACCATCGCCCAGAAGATCCGAAGGCCGGCGGCGCAGGCAACAAAGACGGCGGTGAGCTCCATGAGGCCATGGGGCAGGATGTAGCTGAAAAAGACGTCGGACTTGCCCGCTGCGGCGAAGATCCCGGCGGCAATTCCCACCCCTTGGGCGTTGCTGAACAGGATCATCGGCACCCAGATCCCGGTGATTCCCAAGGCCACGGCCTGTGCGCTGATCCAGGCGTTGTTGGTCCACACGGCGCCGGCAAAGGAGGCCGCCGGGTTTTCGGAGTAGTAGCCAACGAAGTCTTCGTTGACATACCGGGCGGCCTCCGCCTCGGAGGCGACTGCCCGGAGCGCTTCCGGGGATGTGCCCAGCCAGGCGGCGTAGGCCGCGGCTATGAGGACAAAGGCGGCTCCGCAGGCCAGGGTGAGCCATGTCAGCCGGTACAGCGCCGCCGGCAGGGCCACCACGAAGAACCGGGCGAGGTCCGCCATCGTGTTGGACCGTGCACCGGTGAACCGGGTCCTGGCCAGGGCGAGGGTGGCGGACAGTGATGCGGACAGCCCGCTTTCCGGAGCCACGGAGCGGATCAGGGACAGGTGGCCGGAGACGGCCTGGTACAGAGCCAGCAGCTCATCGGCTTCGCGGCCGGTGAGCCTGCCTTTGGAGGCCAGGTTCTGCAGCCGCGCCCATTTGTCCGCGTTGACTGCGGAAAAGGCGTCCATATCCACGGCCTCAGCCTAGCGTCCCGCATTAGACTTTGACCGTCCACACCAGCACCGCGAAGAACAGGGACGCAGCGTGAGCCTGATAGTCACCGGTGAGGCCGTAGTCCTGGAACTGCGGCCTGCGTCCTTTGCCGCGCGGGCGTTGGGCCTGGCCATCGACGTCGTGTTCCATGCGGTCCTGCTGGTGGCAGTCCTGTGGGGCCTGTCGGCGGCTGGGCGGGACCTCGATGACGCAGCCGGGCGCGCCCTGGTCCTCACCGGCGTCGTGTTTTCCCTGGTGGTGGTGCCCGTGGGGCTGGAAACGCTGACCCGGGGCCGGTCCCTGGGCAAGCTCGCCACTGGATTGCGGGTGGTCCGCGACGACGGCGGCGCCATCCGGTTCCGGCATGCCGTGATCCGCGGACTGACTGGATTCCTTGAGATCTATCTGACGTTCGGCGGCCTGGCACTCGCCGTCGCGCTCTTCAATGACAAATCCCGGCGGCTCGGAGACCTGCTGGCCGGAACCTACTCCGTGCGTGGCCGGGTTCCGGTTGAGCGCGCTGCTGCGGTCTTCGTTCCGCCAGCCCTCCTGCCATGGGCTTCGACGGCGGACATCGGCAGGATCCCCGACGCCACGGCGCGCCGTGCCGCACAGTTCATCCGCCAGGCGGGCCGCATGGCGCCGGCGTCCAGGGCGGCGATGGCAGCGTCGGTCGCCGCGGAACTGTCAGCGCACGTGGCTCCGTCTCCGCCACCAGGGACGGGGCCGGAGGATTTCCTGGCCGCCGTCGTCGCCGAGCGCCGGAACAGGGAGTTCAGCAGGCTGGCCCAGGCCCGCCGCCGGAACAGCGCTGTGGGCGAGCGGCTGCAAAAGCTTCCCTTCGGCGAGTGACTTAGTTGTCGTACTCGTTCCAGGGGATGTTCCAGTCCCCGTAGCCGTCGTCGAGGGCTGCGAAGTCGCCTTCGGTATTGATGATCTGGACCACGTCCCCCGTGCCCATGTTGTCGAAGACCCAGGCAGCGCCGTCGGGAGCGAAACCTATGCAGCCGTGCGAAACGTTGGTGTTGCCAATGTATGGGAAAGCAGACGGCAGAGCCTGGTGGATATACGCGCCGCTGAGGGTGAGCCGGATGGTGTATTCGACGTCCACATCACCGTAGTAGGCCGGATCATCCGGCTTGAGCCCGATGCTTGAGGCCCGGAAGTGGTCATAGCGGTTCTTCTCCATCAGCACTGCGTAGCCCTTGGCCGACGGGAAGCGCTTGTCCCCCATGCTGACAGGGAGCGTCTTGACGGGCTGGTCGTTGACGCTGAGCGTGAAGGTGTGTGCGGTGGCATCGGCGACCGCCACCTTCTTGTCACCGATCGAGACGTTCACCTTCTTGTTGAAATTGGCGATCTGTCCGTTGCCCAGGTCCACGCCGAACAACTGCATGTCCATGGAGATGGTGGAGTTGGCGGTCCAGAAGTTCTCGGGCCGGTACCGGACCATGGTGTCGCTGTGCCAGTGGAACGCTCCCACCTGGCCGGCACTGCTGGTGACCTTGATGGCCTTTTCCACGGCCTCGCGGTTGACCACCGGCTCGCTGAAGATGATCTGCAGGGGCTGGCCGACGCCCACCTTCATGCCGTTCAGTGGGTAGACGGCGGCATCTGCCTCATGTGAGCTGGACACTGTGCTGAAGGACTGGGTGGTGCTGGTTTCCCGTCCGGCACCGTCCTTGACCACGTACGTGTAGCTGTATCCGGTGTTGAATTCGAGCGGGCCGGACGCAGACCATGCCGTCCTGTTCGCATCGATGCTGCCCTCGACGGTCTTGCCGGCGGTGCTGGTCAGGGTGACGCGCTCAATGGTGCCGTTGCCCACCTTCAGGGAGACAGGAGCGGCAGGGTTCACCTGCTTGGCGCCGTTGGCCGGCGCGGCATCCAGGCGCACCGGCGGCACCACGGGCGAAGCGATGCCTGGCGAAGTGCGCAGCGCCGATCCGGCTTCGGATTCCACGGGGCCGCCTGCCAGGCCCGGCGCCACGGCGGCGAAAACCCCGCCAACGGCCGCCAGCACGCAGACGGCAGCCACGGCAAGGATCTGTTTCACGGTCCCCCGGCGCCGGGGCTTCACATCAGGCTCCATCTTTCCGATCCTAGGCGCAAAAAATAACGGCCCGGGCGCGTTGCCGCGCCCGGGCCCTTACATCTCAGTAACGGTAATGCTCCGGCTTGTACGGGCCTGCGACGTCGATGTCCAGGTATTCGGCCTGGTCCTTCGTCAGCTCGGTGAGTTCCACGCCCAGTGCG
Source organism: Arthrobacter sp. MOO21 (assembly GCF_057369995.2). NCBI lineage: Bacteria > Bacillati > Actinomycetota > Actinomycetes > Micrococcales > Micrococcaceae > Arthrobacter > Arthrobacter sp. MOO21. The sequence continues at coordinate 307,013 of NZ_CM170671.2, forward strand.
TCCAGGTGCAGTCGGGCAACCTTCTCATCCAGGACCTTGGGGAGGACGTAAACCTCGTTGGCGTACTCCTTCTGGTCCTTCTTGGTCCACAGTTCAATCTGCGCGATGGTCTGGTTGGCGAAGGAGTTGCTCATGACGAACGACGGGTGGCCGGTGGCGTTGCCCAGGTTCAGCAGGCGGCCCTCGGAGAGGACGATGATGGAGCGCTCGGCGTCCGAGCCACGGTCAAAGACCCACTCGTGCACCTGGGGCTTGATTTCCACCTTTTCGATGCCCGGGATCCGGGCCAGGCCGGCGATATCGATCTCGTTGTCGAAGTGGCCGATGTTGCCCACGATGGCCTTGTTCTTCATGGCCGCCATGTGCCGGGCCATGATGACGTCCTTGTTGCCCGTGGTGGTGATGAAGATGTCGCCCTGGGCGAGCACCGACTCCAGCTTGGCCACCTGGTAGCCGTCCATGGCTGCCTGCAGGGCGCAGATGGGGTCAATCTCGGTGACGATGACCCGTGAGCCCTGGCCACGGAGCGCTTCCGCGGCGCCCTTGCCGACGTCGCCGTAGCCGCAGACCACCGCAACCTTGCCGCCCATCAGGACATCGGTGGCGCGGTTGATGCCGTCGGGCAGGGAGTGGCGGATGCCGTACTTGTTGTCGAACTTGCTCTTGGTGACGGAGTCGTTGACGTTGATGGCCGGGAAGAGCAGCTTGCCCTGCTCCGCCAGCTGGTACAGGCGGTGGACACCGGTGGTGGTCTCCTCGGTAACGCCCTTGATGGTGGCTGCGGTGCGGGTCCACTTCTTGGGATCGGCGTCCAGCGAGCGGCGCAGGACATCGAGGAAGATGCCGTATTCCTCGGAGTCGGTGGGATCAGCGGAGGGCACGTTTCCGGCAGCTTCGAACTCCACGCCCTTGTGCACCAGCATGGTGGCGTCGCCGCCGTCGTCCAGGATCATGTTCGGGCCCAGCTCGGGATCGGTGTCGGCACCGGGCCAGGTGAGGATCTGTTCGGCCGTCCACCAGTACTCTTCGAGGGTTTCGCCCTTCCAGGCGAACACCGGAACACCCTGCGGATCCTCCACGGTGCCCTTGCCCACCACAACAGCGGCGGCGGCTTCGTCCTGGGTGGAGAAGATGTTGCAGGAAGCCCAGCGCACTTCCGCGCCCAGGGCGGTGAGGGTTTCGATCAGCACGGCGGTCTGCACCGTCATGTGCAGGGACCCGGCGATCCGCGCACCCTTCAGCGGCTGGCTTTCACCGAACTCCTCGCGCAGGGACATCAGGCCCGGCATCTCGTGCTCGGCCAGGCGGATCTGGTGCCGGCCGGCTTCCGCCAGGGAAATATCGGCAACCTTGTAGTCAAACGTCATGGGTGGTCCTTTGCTTCATCCGGGCCCCGTCCGGTTCCCGTGCTGCTGGGTCTGAAAATCGTGCGGGCTGAACTATTGCCTGGCGGCGCCGGGATCGTGCTGGTCCGATCCGGCCGTGGCTGCTGCGGCCAGCAGTTCCGGCGGCAGCAGCAGGGGGATTCCATCCTCGATTGGGTAGCGGTTCTTTACCCCGTCTTCGCCGGCCGTGGTGGCCACCAGCTCTTCGCCTTCCTGGACCAGGGGCGAGCCGGTCACGGGGCAACGCAGGACGGACAACAGCTCGGGACTGATCTTTGGCATTTGTTCATGCTCCCTGGCGGGCGCGCTCGCGCCGGTAGCGGAAAGATGTGCAGGTCCAAGCCTACCGCCAGATGGGCGTCAGGACGGTTCGCGGAGGACCCTCAGATGCCCGCGGCGCACCCCTTCAGCACCTGGCGGCGCCTCGAGCGCGGAGTGGTGCCCGCGCTGCGCCGGCGGCTGCACCTCGGGGGGAAGGGCCGCGGCATCCCGCACGGCGTTGGCAAGGGCCAGCAGGTCGTCCGGCCCGGGCTGCTGCGGCGTTGACGGCATTGCCAGGCGCAGGACTTCCCAGCCCCGGGGAACTGTCAACGAGTCGGCATGCTGTTCGCAGAGGTCATAGCAGTGCGGCTCGGCATACGTGGCCAGCGGACCCAGGACTGCGGTGGAATCCGCATACACGTACGTCAGGGTGGCTACCGCTGACTGGCGGCAGGCAGACCTTGAACACTGACGTATAGCTCCCACGACATCCCAGACTACCCGGTCGCGCCAGTTAACCCGCGCATTGGCGCCCGGTGGGACACACGCCTTTCCTGCCCTGGAGATGTATCGCGTAAATCCACGCCCGGGTTTAGAGTCAATATATGCAGTCATCGAACCATGAATCAGGTTTTTCGGTCCGGTTGGCTGACCCGGTTGGTCCGGGCACGGAGCCCGTGGGCCGAAGCTTCTCAAGGCGGCGCCGCAACCGCCATGGACGCGGCCTCCGCGGTGAGGTGGTTCTTCCCACCCACCCCGGCCACCGGACACGGTCCGACCGTTTCGACGACATGGTGCTGGACTCCGCCCAGCGGTTGCACGATATCTGGGGTAAAACCCTGGACGGCGTACGGTTCGGCGTCGACGAGATACCGCCGGACCTTGAGGAACTCGCAGCGAACGCAGCCCCGGTGCCCATGGGCTCCTACACACCCGCCGCTGGAGGGGAAGGACCGATGATTACGGTCTACCGCCGCGTGGTTGAGCAGGCATGCTCAACTGTGGAGGAACTCCAGGACCTGGTCCATGACGTGGTGGTGGAGCACACAGCGGAGATGCTGGGCGTCGCTCCCGAGACCCTCGACCCCGTCTATCGGCGGCGTTACTGACGAGGGCCCGCAGGCGAATCCCCGGGCGGGTGAGGCGTCGCTAGTAGCCCAAACGGACGGGAACTGTTTCCTGTCCCGCGGCCGCCGGCAGGAACGCCAGGGCCGAGACATCGTTCCGTCCGTCCTGCCCCAGCAGCACCGCGCCGTATGCGGCGTCTCCGGAGGCGGACACCACGTAACCCACGACGTCTGATTCTTCGGCCTTTTCCGGGATCGCGATCGCAGCGGTGGTTCCGCCGGCGATGTCTGCGGTGGCAGCCGCCCTGACTTTTCCGTCGGCCGTGATCGGCGCATAGGTGATGGTGGCCCTGGTATCCAGTGCACCGAACACCAGTTGGCGAAGACCGCCCTTGGGGACAGGGACGACGTGCTGGCTGCCCAGCCGTACGCCGGACGGCACCCAGGCCACATCTGAAGCCTGACCGGGTTGCAGCCCACGGCTCATGCGCGCCCCGGCAATGAAGGAGACGTCTGACGAGGCTGCAACCGTGTACGGGCCGGCCGGCACACCAGCCAACGAAACCTCGGTTACGGCGCCGGCTTTCGCCGTGACAACGCCGCCGGACGGCAGGGCCTTTTGGCCGTCCCGCCCGTACAGCTTGATTTCCACCACCGCATCGGAGGCGCCCGGAACCGTCAGCTGCAGGGAAGGCCCGGCGTCCCCGTATCCGGGGCGCCCGGTCAGGGCGGAAATTCCGGCCGGGTCCTGGATGTCCACGCCGGTGACAACCTGGCGGACGGCCGGGGCAGTGCCCGGCGCGATGAAGTCCACGCCGCCCGGAGTCAGGCCCCGCAGGACGCTTTGCTGGATGGACGCGGCCACCGGGCCGCCGGCGCTGCGCACATGCACACTGAGCTGGGATTGGTTTGCCGCCAGCCCTGCCAGGACAACCGACCGGGTGGTGCCCGGGGCCACCAGCAGGCCGCGGCTGCCGGGCGCCTGGATTTGTCCGCCAGGACCGAAGAGTTCAAGGCTGACTGTCGCCGGGGTGCTGGACGCATTGGTCAGCGCCAGCACGGACGTTCGCCCCACGGTGGTACTCGCTCCGGCCAGCCATTGGTCATTGGAGGGCTGCGCACAGCTGGCCGCGGCGCTGCCCTGCAGGTCGCCGTCGCCCGCAGTGTATTTCATGGCAGCCGCTGCAGAGGCATTCTGGTTTGCCACCGCGTTCGCGCTGAGGACGCCCACTTGGTCCGTCGGCTTATCCGCCACAACGCCGGCGCGGAGTTCCTGCGGCGGCGCGGTGGCGGGCGCCGCCCCCGGATCCTTGGCGATCTCGACTGCCCCGCTTCCATCAAGGCGCGCAAGGCGGCTTCCGGGCACCACGCCGCCGGCACTGAGCACGGCGGCGGTCACCGTGGTCGCGGCGGTTGCCGACTCCGGCCGGAACTGGGCGTCGGTGCCTGCTTCCGTGCCCTCCAACAGCCTCGCCGGGCCGGGACAGACGCCAACGCTGGCGCCGGCGGGAACAGCGGCTGCCGCCGGCGGAAGGCTCCTGCTTGACTCCGGGAGGGGGAGCAGCGAGCCCGCCGCCACCAGGGCGGTAGCGCCCACGAGGATGATGGCCCCCGCCGCCACACCGGCAACGGCAGCGGTGCGCGTCCTGCCCATGGGCAACGCGGTGGCGCCGCTGCCGGTGGCCTTGCCGCTACCGCCTTTCCCTACTCCGGGGGTCACCGAAGCACTGGCCGGGAGCTCCGTTACGGCCGCGCCCGATGTTTCGTCGGGGGCCGGTGTCTGCTCATGCATTCTGGTGTTCCTTACGCAGGGAGCCCTCATCGCGTGAGAGGCCGGTCCGCGGCCTTTGCGCGGGCATGGGAATGGCCAGGACGACCGTCAAGCCGATCACGGTGATTTGGGCAGCGGCAGCCCACCATGCCCAGGGATTCCCGTAGCGGATCGTGAGTTGGCCACCCGATGCCGGCAGGGTGAAGGCCTGGGACCAGCCGGAGGTGGTTGAGGTCAGCTTCCTGCCGTCGAGCCAGGCGCTCCAGCCGGGATCGGCGCGCTCGGCCAGAACCACGAGGCGGCCTTCCGGCCCCGCCGGAACAGTAGCCTCGACGTCGTCCTTGTTCGAAGGGACCTGTCCCACTGTGGCGCCCTGCGCATCGATAATTCGTACGCGGTGGGCGACGTCGGCGGCTTGGACCACCGGCTGGTTGAGCGGGCTGATGCGCCAGAGCCAGCCAACATCCGTCTGCCCCACGGCAACCAGGCCGGGCACGGCGTCCATCCGGCTGGCTGTGAGCTGGGCTGCGGTATCGGCGGAACGGAGCACGACAAATCCGGCGCCGAGCTGCTCAAGGTCACGGCGCGGGTCCACGCCCTGGCCGGCCACCAGGGTTGCGACAACCCGGCGGATGGAGGCAGTCACGTCGTCGTCGGCGCGCACTTCTTCGGCACCCGGGGCACCGAGGATGTTGCGCGCGGATGCCATGGCGGAGAGGCTGTCGAGGGTGGTTCCTGCACCTCGGACGAGGGACGCGGAGAACGTGCCGTCGTCACCCGTGCTGATCAGGAGCGTACGTGTCTGTTCCGGACCGGTGCCACGGTCGATGGCGGTGGCGGGGAGGGTCCGTGCCGTACCGGCTTCAACCAGGCGCGGTGTACCCAGCGCTCCCCCGGCACCCGCTTCCGCTGCGGACCGGACCTCGCCAGTCCCCTCGGCGGAAGTGGTGGACGCGGCGGCCGGGCGCAGCAGGTTCTGCGCGGACCAGACGGCCATGCCGGCGAGCGGACCGGCGAGCAGTACCGCCATCACCACTGCGGCGCCCGCCCTCACGGCCCTCCGGGGCTTGACCCCGCGGGCAGAGGCGGAGTCCCCCCGGGCCAGCAACTGCTCAGCCCCCAGGAGCGCGGCCGCAAGGAGGGCGAACCCGGCTGCGGACACGGCCGGCCCGGTAAAGGGTGTCACCAACGTGTCCGCGTTCATTCCCGTGACGACGTGGCTGGCCAGCCAGCCGGACGCCAAGGTGAGGACCGCTGTGATCCAGAACCACCTGGCTGCCCCGTTCCGGCGCCCGGGGAGGAAAAGGCCGACGACGGCAAGGACCAGTAGCGGCGCCGCCACGAAGACTGCGAGCAGCAGGGCCCATGGCACTGTCCCGCCGGCAAAGGCGGCCAGTCCCTGCAGGCCGGCCGCCGGATCGAATTGCAGTGGCTGGCCCAGGAGCTGCTGCCACAGCGGAGCCGCCTTGAACGCCAGCGGCAGCCCCGGATCCGCCAGGAGTGCGCGGGGCCGGTCGAGGGCGGTGAGTGCGAACGGGATGAACAGTGCGGCGCTGGGCAGCAGCGCCCACCAGACGGTGCGGCCGCGCCGGCCCAGAAGCAGGCCGCAGAGCACGATGAGCACGGTTGCCGGGATAAGCAGGGAGGGCGCCGAGGCCGTGGTGGCCGCCAGCGCCAGGCCTGCCGCCGCAGCGGCCGTCCAGGAAGGCGTGCCGTTAACGCCGGGTTTGCCGGCAGAGGGGCCGGCCGCGCTCTCCCCGATGTGGGGCGGCAGGAGGAAGCGCCCGTGGCCCGTTGCCGAGCCTGTGGCACGCAGCAGGCCAAGGACTACCAGCGGGATCATGACGTGGGCAACCAGGGCGCCTGCACGCCCCTGGTTCAGGGCAGCTTGCAGGGCGGGGGCCGCCGCCCAGAAGAGGGCGGCTACGAGGCGAAGGCGGCGCCGGACGGTGAGCCCGCCGGCGGCAAACCAGGCCGTGAGCCCCGAGAGCGGCGCCGCCAACAGGAGCAGCCACGCCATGGCAGCATTGGCATCCCCGCCGCCGAGGACGCCGAGGATCCAGAGCACGTAGCCGAACGGATCCCCCCGTCCGGGAAGCCCCGCGCCAAGGCCCACCCACCAGCTTGAGGCGTTGTGCCAGATGTCACCCAGGGTGGCCGAAACCGGAAGCAGGGCGCCACCGGTTACGGCACCGGCACGGAACAGCCCCGTCAGGGCCAGCAGCGAGGCTACCGAGGCGATGATAATGGCCGCCAAGGCACCATTGCCCACCCAGCCCCGCTTGCTCACTGCCAGGGATGCAAAGTCGTCTGCGGCGTCGCCGGTGGGCTGGTGGGCCAGGGGATCCTGGACGAGGTCGTCGGCGCCCGATCCGTCCGATCCGAGCGCCTCCATCAGGGACCAGCGGTGGCTCCAGACCTCGCGGCGGGGGGTCTGCAGCTTACGGATTACGGATCTGCGGATCCGCCGGGTCCGACGCGCTGCCAGTCTGGCCTTGGCCACGGCCCGCGGCCGCCCGAGGGCCGCACAGGTGGCAAAGAGTTGGCTGATGCCGTGCCCTGGATCCTTGACGACAATGCTCAGAATGAGTTTGAAGAGGCTGCCGAGGAGCGCGCCGACGGCATGGACGGGGACCATCCATGGCGTGCTGTGCTTCAGGCGCAGGTGGACCTGGGCCTTGCATGCCGCCGCGGGGTTCCCCAATGCATGCGGGCGGTGGGCCACGTGGAACATCCGGGCGGCCGGGACCACCACCACGCGGTGGCCTGCGAGCCGGTTCCGCCAACAGAAGTCAACGTCGTCGCCGCTGCCTGGCAGGGCGGGGTCGAAACCGCCGAGGTGTTCCCAGACGTCCCGGCGCACCAGCATGCCCGCGGAGTTAACGGCGAACGTGTCAGTGCGGCCGTCGTACTGTCCCTGGTCCAACTCATCCGCGTCGATGAGGGTGAGCCGCTCAGCCCAGCGGCTGGTGGAAAGCCCTACGTCTATCAGCTTCCGGGGCTCGTGCCAGTCGAGTTGCTTGCAGCCGGCCACGGTGACCGAGGGTGCCCGCTCCACTGCGCCCAGGAGCTCGGCGAGGGCTTCCGGCGCCGGGGCGGCGTCGTCGTGGAGCAGCCAGATCCACTCGGTCCTGCCGTCCATGGTGGCTCCATGGGACGGCGCAAGGGCTTCAAGGGCGGCTGAGACAGCCGCCCCCATGCCGCTCTTGCCCCGGTGCTGGCGAACACTGGCTTCACCCAGGGCTTGCCCAAGCAGGGCCGTCGAATCATCAGCGGACCCAGTGTCCACGCCGATGGCACGGTCAACCGGCCGGGTTTGATTCGCCAGGGCTGACAAAGTTCTGGGCAGATAGGCACTGCCGTTGTGGGCAACCACAACGGCAGTGACATGGACATCCTGAAGAATTAGATTGCTCGCTTCCTTAGCCGCCGGCGCTCACGCTCGGAAAGGCCGCCCCAAATACCGAACCGCTCATCGTTGGCCAGTGCGTACTCAAGGCACTGGGACCTAACGTTGCAGGCACCGCACACCTTCTTGGCGTCGCGGGTTGAGCCGCCCTTTTCCGGGAAAAAGGCTTCCGGGTCAGTCTGGGCGCACAGGGCATCCGTCTGCCAGCCCAGTTCGCCCTCGTCCTCGAAGTCCTGCTGGAAGGGCAGGCCGATCCATACCGGCTGGGCCGGCCCGCTGGCAGGCAATTCCATGGGCGGATCGAGGTCGTCCTCGAGGTCCCCGCCTTCCAAGAGCGCCTCATGCGCTGCCAGGAAGGCAGTGGCCTGGTCCTCCAGGACGCTGCTGGAGTTCCTGTTGTAGCGCTCTGCCGCATCAGGATCCGCGGGGTCCACGTACCAATCGCTTGGCACCCCCCGTGCACGGTATTTCGCCGTTGCCTGGCCGGCTACGACGGCATCTTCCTGGATACGCTCTGCTTGCCCCATGGCGACCCTCCTGATGTTGCAGCCCCTGCCTGGATACGTGGACACTCGGTTTGTGTGCCGGTATTTACGCAATTGCTTTAGTTACCTAATTACACGTGTGTAACTAGGGCGAGTCAAGCCGTGGCCGGGATAATAATCAGTCAAACCTGGGAACATCCGGCACGCCACGCCCGGGAATTTTTAAGACTAAGCGCAGGCATGGGCCCAGTCATGGGCAATGGGGGCTTTTACCCCGGAAAAAGCGCTCAATAGCGGGAAAATACCCGCTCCGCCACAAAATAGCAAGCACACTTAGCATTGGGGGTGATAAGAATCACTTCGCCTGCGCCGCGTCTCCGGCAGCCGTTCCGGGCCGCAGTGACGGGCCACCGCGCCAATGGCAGGATGGAGCCATGACGACTATCCCTGCCACCGACCTGACGGCGCTCCTGCGCTCGGGCAATTCCACCGCGCCGCGCCTCACTTGGTACGGCCCCGACACGGAGCGCGTGGAGCTGTCAGGCCGGGTGCTGGACAACTGGGTGGCAAAGACCAGCAACCTTCTGCAGGACGAGCTCGACGCCGAACCAGGCATGCGGCTCCGGCTAAGTCTTCCCGCCCACTGGAAATCCATGGTGTGGGCGCTGGCCGGCTGGCAGCTTGGACTCGAACTGGTACTTGACGCCGCCCCGGCGGACTTCCTGGCCACGGACGAACCGGCGCAGGTTGGGGAACAGTACGACGCCGTCATCGCAGTGGCGCTGCCCGCACTCGCCATGCGGTGGACCGGGGACCTCCCGGACGGCTGCATCGACTACGCAGCGGAGGTGCGTTCCCACGGCGACGTGTTCATGCCGCACGGCGATCCCGATCCGGAAGCCTGTGCGCTCGTGACCCATGACGGCCGCAGGATCGTGCACGCAGATCTGCTCAGCGGCTTTGCCCGCCCCCACGGGGAGGGGGCCCGGCTGCATGTCCCCGCGGAGCGGGGGCTCGAGTCAGCGCTGTCCGACGCCCTCGGAGTGTGGAACCAAGGGGGCTCGGTAGTGCTGACGCACCCTGACGTGCCGCTCACGGACAAACTGCTGGCCGACGAGCGCATCCACGGAAGCTAGGCGATGCCCGCTGCGGCCAGGCGGCCCGGCGGTTAGGCCTGCGGCCTTCGGCCGGCGGACGGCTCGCGCTCGGCGGCCGGCGCGTGGTCCTTGTGCGGGTGCGCTTCGATGAGTTCGTGGTCGTGGGAGAACTCCGGCTCCTGGTCCAGTTCCTGGTTGAAGACGAGGAAGCGGTAAGCGAAGAAGCGGACCACGGTGGCCACGAGGATGCCCGCCACGCCGGCCAGGAACAGCAGGTTCTTGTTATCGATCCCGAGCCCGTACTTGGCCAGTGCCGTGAACCCGGTCGAAATACCGATGCCGATGCCGTTGATGAGCACGAACATCGCAAATTCACGGAGAATGTTGGCCTGCCGCCGGTGCCGGAAGGTCCAGAAGCGGTTGGCGATCCAGGAAAAGACTGTGGCGACGGTGGCGCCCACGAAGCGGGCTTTGGCTTCGCTGTCGGACATGGGCCCGTGCATGAGGTAGTACGTCAGACCGTTGTCGATGACGAACGCCACACCGCCCACGGCGCCGAATTTTGCCACTTCGCGCCAGAAAAGTGAGGCAAGCCCCCGAATACGATCTGCAAGTGTGCTAAACATGACCCTCCATGGCCGTGACGAACTGTGGGCCACTTGGCCAAAGGCCCATTTTAGCTCCCAAACCTTGGGGCTTCCCCGGCGAGGGCTGTTGGCGGGTGCCGCAATACCGGAAATGTCTCCCCCGACAGACCCCAAAAGCGGGATACCGTTGCCGACTTCGGTAGGCTGGCACATGTGACTTTTCCAGTAATAGGTGTAGTTGGCGGCGGCCAGCTCGCGCGCATGATGGCCCCGGCCGCGACAGCCCTCGGTTTTGAACTCCGCGTTTTGGCGGAGGGCCACGACGTCTCCGCGGTGTCCGCGGTACCGGAGACCCCAGTGGGTGACTACAAGGACCTGCAGACCCTCCTGGACTTCGCCCAGGGCCTGGATGTTTTGACGTTCGACCATGAGCACGTGCCGACGGAGCATCTGCGCGCGCTCCGGGAGGCGGGCGTCAACGTCCAGCCTGGACCCGAGGCCCTTGAGCACGCGCAGGACAAGCTGGTCATGCGTGCGGCTGTGGACCGGCTGGAACTCCCCAACCCCGCCTGGGCTTCCGTCGCCGACGTCCCTGCCCTGGTCCGCTTCGGCGAGGAGACAGGGTGGCCGGTGGTACTGAAGATGCCGCGCGGCGGTTACGACGGCAAGGGCGTACGCATCATCTCCTCCGCGGAAGAGGCTGAAGGCGCCGGGGACTGGTTTGCGGCAATGAGCCCACTGCTGGCCGAGGCAAAGGTCGAATTCACCCGCGAGCTTTCCGCCCTGGTTGCCCGGACGCCGGACGGCGAAGCCCGGGCATGGCCGGTGGTCCACACCATCCAGGTGGACGGCGTCTGCGACGAGGTCATCGCGCCGGCCCTGGATATCCCGGTGGAAGTGGCAGCAGCTGCGGAAGACGCAGCCCTGCGCATCGCCGCCGAGCTGGACGTCACCGGCGTTCTGGCCGTGGAACTGTTCGAGACGCCCGGCACGGGGGCCGGCTTCCTGATCAACGAACTGGCAATGCGCCCCCACAACACGGGCCACTGGACCCAGGACGGCTCCATCACCAGCCAGTTCGAGCAGCACCTTCGCGCGGTCCTTAATCTGCCCCTGGGCGCCACCGATGCGCTGGCGCCCGTGACGGTAATGAAGAACTTCCTGGGCGGCGGGAACCTGGACCTGTATTCAGCCTTCCCCCTGGCCCTGGCCAGCGAACCTGCCGCCAAGGTCCACTGCTACGGCAAGTCCGTTCGGCCCGGCCGCAAGATCGGCCACGTCAACCTGGTGGGAAGTTCGACGGCGGATGTCGACTCAGTGCGCCGGCGGGCGGCTGCGGTGGCAGCCATCATCCGGGACGGACGCCCCGGCACAGAGGAACCGTCAGTAATTTTCGAGGAGAATGCATGAGCGCCGAAGCCACCCCCGCCACCAGTCCCTTGGTGGGCCTGGTCATGGGTTCCGACTCCGACTGGCCCGTCATGGAGGCTGCGGCGGACGCCCTGGCCGAATTTGGAATCCCGTTCGAGGCGGACGTGGTCTCGGCCCACCGGATGCCTACGGAAATGATCCGCTACGGCCAGACGGCGCACGAGCGCGGCCTGCGGGTGATCATCGCAGGTGCCGGCGGTGCCGCGCACCTGCCGGGCATGCTGGCCAGCGTTACGCCGCTGCCGGTCATCGGGGTTCCGGTCCCGTTGAAGACCCTGGACGGCATGGACTCCCTGCTTTCCATCGTCCAAATGCCTGCCGGCGTTCCGGTGGCAACCGTGTCCATTGCAGGGGCCCGCAACGCAGGTCTGCTGGCGGTACGGATGCTGGCCTCCGGTACGGATGAGCTCGCCGCGTCGCTGCGTGCGGATCTCCTGGACTTCGCCGCCGACCTGAACGCCGTTGCCAGCCGCAAGGGTGCCAGCCTGCGCCAAAAAGTGAGCGAGGTCTTCCCAGAAGGCCCGGGCACCTTCCGGGGCAGCCGTTAGGGCGGCGGGCATGGCCAGCAGCAACGTGCCGCAGACCGGGCCGGGAGCGCTCCTGACGGACCCCGTACGGTATCCGGCCAGCGCCTCCCCCAATGTCCGCACCAAACGGGCGTTCGTGCTGGTCCTGCTGACGCTCCTGGTCCCAGGCAGCGCCCAACTGGTGGCCGGTGACCGCAGGCTGGGCCGGATCGCGCTGCGCGTGACGCTCTGCGTCTGGGTGGCCCTTCTCCTGGCACTGGTACTGCTGCTGCTCAACCGGACGCTGCTCATCAGCATCGTCACCAACCCTGTCACGTCGCTGCTCGTGGTGCTGCTCCTGGCGGCCCTTGCTGTGGGCTGGGCTGTCCTGTTCGTGAACACCCTGCGCCTGATCCGCCCCGTCCTGCTGGCACCGTCGGCGCGGCCCGCCGTCGGCATCGCCCTGGTGCTGGCGCTGGTCCTGGGCAGCGGCTCCCTCGGTTATGCGGCCTACCTGCTGAACGTGGGCCGGAACGCGATTGGCAGCATCTTCTCGTCGGGCCCGGCCATCGAGCCCGTGGAGGGACGCTACAACTTCCTGATGATCGGTGGTGACGCCGGTGACGACCGCACCGGGCGCCGCCCCGACAGCCTCTCGGTGTTAAGCGTGGACGCCAAGACCGGCCAGACAGCCATTATCTCCATCCCCCGGAACTTCCAGAACGCCCAGTTCAGCGCCGATTCGCCCATGCGCAAGATCTACCCCGACGGCTATGACTGCGGCGACGAGTGCCTGATCAACGCCATCAACACAGAGGTCACCAACGAACACGCCGACCTCTACCCCGGCGTTGCCGATCCCGGCGCGCAGGCCACCCTTGAGGCCGTTTCAGGGACGCTGGGCATGGACATCCAGGCCTATGTCCTGGTCGACATGGACGGCTTCTCCAAGCTCATCGATGCCATGGGTGGCATCCGGATCAAGGCCGGTGGCTGGGTCCCGATCAGCGGCGAGACCATTGATGAGATCAATGGAATCCACGGCATGCCGCTAGGCTGGATTCCTGCCGGCGACAACACGCTGGACGGCTACCACGCCCTCTGGTTCGGCCGCTCGCGGGAATTCGTCGATGACTACGCACGGATCGCCCGCCAGCAGTGCGTCCAGCAAGCCATGCTCAAGCAGCTTGATCCCGCCACCTTGCTGGCCAAGTTCGAAGACATCGCAGATGCCGGGACAAAGGTAGTGGATTCCAACATCTCCTCCTCGCAGCTGGGCAGTTTCCTTGACCTGGCGATGAAGTCAAAGGGCAAGGAGGCCAAACGGCTCACCCTTGGGCCGCCGGATTTCGACCCGACGTTCTCCACGAACCCCGACTTCGACGAGATCCACGCGCGCGTTGACCAGCTGCTGGCCTCCGCGTCCGGGCCACAGGCTGCCGGCCCGGCTTCCGGGCCGCAGGACGACGCCCTCGAGGTGCCGGCGGCGGGTGCGGGACACCTGCAGGCGGCCGGCCCCGCCCCCGCGCTCCTCCCCCGGCCCTACACCGGAGGCTTTGCGCAGGAGTCACCGGCGCCGTCGGACTTCACGCCCGTGACCACCACCCCCGACGGCGAGCCCATCACCGAGGAGTTGCTGAACGAGCTCAAGCGCGAGGGCAACGAGCAGGCCATCCGCGAACTCGTGGCCACCAACGGACAGTGCGCCGCGCTGTAACTGCACCCATGACTAGCTAGGGAAACGGAACCATCCTTGTACGAGATTGAGAATGTCCTCCGGAACTACGCCTGGGGTTCGACGACGGCGATCGCTTCGCTGCTGGGCCGGCCCGAATCGGGACAACCGGAGGCGGAGCTGTGGATCGGGGCGCATCCCGATTCGCCCTCGGTGGCCCAGGTGCCGGAGGACGGGACGCACAGGCCGCTCGACGCCCTGATCGCATCGGACCCGGAACACTTCCTGGGAGCCGAATCAGTGGCCGCTTTTGGCCCCCGGCTGCCCTTCCTGGCGAAAATCCTGGCCGCCGCCCAGCCGCTTTCCCTCCAGGTCCACCCGAGCCTGGACCAGGCCAGGGCCGGTTTCGCACGCGAAAACGAAGCGGGGATGGATCCCCACGCCCCGAACCGGAACTACCGGGATGACAACCACAAGCCCGAGATGATCTTCGCCCTGACGCCCTTCGAGGCACTGTGCGGCTTCCGGCCGGTGGCCGGGACCCGGAAGATCCTGCTGCATGTTGCGGAGGCACTTACTGCGGACGGCAAGTCCCCGGCGCTCATCCAGGCCCTCCTTGACGACCTCGCCGCCGGGGACGAGGGCGCTGGCCTGCACCGGGCCTTTGAACGGCTGATCACCGGCGGGCCGGCCGTGGCAGAGGAAACGGCCCTCGTGGTGGCCGCCCTGCTCGCAGGGGCGCCTCTGGCACCGTATGAAACCGAACTGCGGACGGTCATCAGCCTCAACGAGAAGTACCCGGGCGACCCCGGCGTCCTGATCTCGCTGCTGCTGAACAGGATCTCGCTGCAGCCGGGCGAGGCGGTATACCTGCCCGCAGGGAATGTGCACGCCTACCTTCACGGTTTGGGCGTGGAGGTCATGGCGTCGTCTGACAATGTCCTGCGCGGCGGGCTGACACCGAAGTTCGTCGATGTTCCCGAACTCCTGCGCACCATCGACTTCCACCCCGTGGCCGTGCCGATGATCAGCGCCGAAAAGACCGTGATGGACCAGGAGCTGTTCCGTCCGCCGTTCGGGGAGTTCCAGCTCCAGCGCATCGAGCTGGGCCCGGATGCCGGCCCCGTTCCGCTGGCCCAGGCCGGTCCGGCGGTGGTCATCGTGCTCGATGGTGCCGTCTACCTCGACTCCCCCAAGGGCGACCTGGAGCTCGCACGCGGCGGCAGCGCCTTCGTGGCGGCGGCGGAAGCGCCGGTCAACGTGCACCGGGTGGCCGGCAGCACGGGACCGGTCCTCGCCTTCGCGGTGACCACCGGGCTTTAGCCGGACTTAGCCGCGCCGCAGCAGGGCAGTTGCGCGGCCCGCCGCGCCCTTGACGAGCCGGCGGGCCGTCTGCAGCCCCTTGCGGGCCAGCGGCATGGCCTGCGCGTACGCGGGGTACAACGGTGAGAGCGGCTTCTCCCATGTTCCCAGCAGCATGTCTTCGTGCTTGGCGAACTGCTTCTTGAAGTCGGAGATGCCGTCGTTGAGCAGGCCGTTGAAGTCGTAGCGGCGGCAGCCGTCCTCCCGCATCGACTGCAGTGCCGCCCACTTCACGCCGTAGTTCACGCGCTGTTTCTGCCCTTCGGAGGACACTCCGCCGTACAGCTCGAAGGCGGTTGAGGCGCTGCGGGAGAGCCAAGTGAACGCCAGCATCTGCTCGCCGTCGAACGCTGCAATGATCGGGGACGCGTCCCCAAGGTTCCGGAAGATGTCGCGGTAGTACTGGTCCTCGTGGATGCCGAAGCCGGCCCGTTCCGCCGTTTCATGGTAGATGGCCAGCACCTGCTCCAGTTCGGAGTCGTTCTTGACCTTGCGGAATTCCACGTCGCTGCGCATCGCCTTGCGGATGTTGGCGCGGGTGGATTTCGACATCTCTGCCATCAGCTCGTCATCGGACCGGGTGAGGTCCAGGATGAGCGTGCGGGGAATGAGCACGGTGTTCGTTGTCTCGCGGAAGCCCGCGGCGGCGACCGCCCCGGCAAAGGCCGAGCCGCGGTCCCAGTCCGGTTCAATGCTCAGGGCGACACCGCGGTGGCGGGAGGCAGCGTATTCGGCCAGGCGGTTCAATACCACCTGGGCGTCCTCCACGGTGCACAGCGGGCCGCGGGGAACGTAGACCAGCGCCTTGAATGGAAACGGAAGCCTCCGGACCAGGAGCTGGGCGCAGCCAATGGTCTCATCGCCGGCCTGGACGAGTACACGGTCCACGGACCAGCCGTGTGCCGCCTTGGTCTCACCCCATCCCCACAGCTGCTGCGGATGCCCCTGGAACCGGTCGACATATTCGTCCCAACGGGCGCGGTCAGTACAGGGCACAACAGCAGGAATCATGGCTTAAACCCTATACCAAGCCCTTAACGCCAAAGCCCCCGGTACGCGCCAGGCGCACCGGGGGCTGCCGCAACCGGCGGGAGCCGTGGCTCAATTCTTGCGGGCGTAGCCTTCCCACTTGCTGGCCTGGTGCTCGCCCTCGACGAACCGGATGGTGCCGGACTTGGAACGCATCACGATGGACTGGGTCAGGACCTTGTCCTTGGAGTACCGGACACCCTTGAGCAGGTCGCCGTCGGTGATGCCGGTGGCCGCGAAGTAGCAGTTGTCGCTGGAGACGAGGTCGTTGGTGGAAAGCACCCGCTCCAGGTCGTGGCCGGCATCGATGGCCTTCTGCTTCTCCTCGTCGCTGGTGGGCCAAAGGCGGCCCTGGATCACGCCGCCGAGGGACTTGATGGCGCAGGCCGCCACGATGCCTTCAGGGGTGCCGCCGATGCCCATCAGGGCGTCCACCCCGGTGCCGGAACGTGCGGCGGCAATGGCACCGGCGACGTCGCCGTCCATGATGAACTTGGTGCGTGCACCGGCTTCACGGATTTCCTCCACCAGCGGGCGGTGGCGGTCACGGTCGAGGATCATGACATTGAGCTGGTTGACCTTCACGCCCTTGGCCTTGGCAATCAGGTGCAGGTTCTGCTTGACGGGCAGGCGCAGGTCCACCATGTCAGCGGCTTCGGGTCCGGTGACGAGCTTTTCCATGTAGAACACGGCCGAGGGATCGAACATGGAGCCCCGCTCGGCCACAGCCAGCACCGCAAGGGCGTTGTTGATGCCAAGGGCCGTCAGCCGGGTTCCGTCGATGGGGTCAACCGCGACGTCGACCTCGGGCCCGGTGCCGTCGCCCACACGCTCGCCGTTGAACAGCATGGGCGCCTCGTCCTTCTCGCCTTCGCCGATGACCACGACGCCGTTGAAGTGGACGGTCTGCAGGAAGGAGCGCATGGCGTCGACGGCGGCGCCGTCGGCCTTGTTCTTGTCACCGAAACCGACCCAGTGTCCGCCGGCGATGGCCGCGGCCTCGGTGACGCGGACCAGTTCCAGGGCAAGGTTGCGGTCGGGCTCATCAATGCCGACGGCGAGCGACGGGGAAAGCGTGGAGTACTTCTGGGTCATGGACGCTGGTGACACGTGAACCTCTTCTTCGAGTGGCGATCATTGAACCCGCCAGCCGGGAGCTGTGCGGTGATTCCTCTGCTATCGATCATAGTCGTGGCACCGCGGCGCGGGGCGGTGCATGACGCGTCCGCGCAATGTCTGCGCTGCAGCGCTCCAGGGCGGGATCCGGCCGAATGGAATCCATGGTCCCCGATGGGGGACTATGGAGGGGTGAATGACATGCAGGAAACCACCAGCCCGAACTCCGGCCAGCCAGCGCCGGAAGGGCAATCCCGTTCCGCCGGCAGCAGCGCGGAGGCACCGGTAAAGCCTGTCATTCCGGCCGCGGCGGCCAAGCGCGCCAACGCTTCCGTGATCGGGATGATCATTGCCCTGGTCCTCAGCATCGCGGCCTTCCTGCCGGTCGTCCTGATGAATCCCCAGCCCAGGAACGAGGGCTACCGGCCGGACATCGACGTCGCCTCCGTCGCACGGAATGCCGCGGATGTGGCAGGATTCACACCCGTGGCACCGGATACCGGCAACGCATTCCGGGCAAACTACGCCCGGTGGGAAGCCGGGACGGGCAGCGGGGTTGCCGCCTGGGAAGTCGGGTACCTGACGCCCAAGGGCTCCTTCATCGGCCTGGTCCAAACCAAGAGCGCCAACCCCACCTGGCTGCTGCAGCAGACAAAGAACGCGCCCGTCACCGGTTCCCGGAACGCGGGCGGGCAGGAGTGGGAGCTGCGGGACACCGGCAAGGGCGAAAAGTCGATGGTGCTCGCCTACCGGGGCACTACCGTCATCCTCTCGGGCGCTGCACAACTGGACGAATTCGCCACCTTGGCGGACGCCGTCGTGAAGTCCCTTGACAGCAGCGGCGCCGTCACAGTTTCCCCCTCTGCCAGCGCCACGCCGTAAGGTAAGGGCCGTGACGACTTATCTGACTCCTGCACTGGCCTGGCGCCGCCTGCGCGAAGGCAACGAACGTTTCGTAAACGGCGAGTCCTCGCATCCCAACCAGAACGCTTCACGGCGCTCGTCCCTGGTGGAGACGCAGAACCCTTTCGCCGTCATCTTCGGCTGCTCCGATTCCCGGCTTGCGGCCGAGATTATTTTCGACGTCGGCCTGGGCGACGTCTTCGTGGTCCGCACGGCCGGCCAGGTCATTGACGACGCAGTCCTGGGGTCCCTGGAGTACAGCGTCGGCGTACTGAACGTGCCGTTGATCGTCATTCTCGGGCACGACAGCTGCGGTGCCGTCACGGCCACCAAGGACGCCGTGGAGACCGGCGAAATGCCGGCGGGCTTCATCCGGGACCTCGTGGAGCGCATTACGCCCTCCGTGCTGACATCCCTGCGCAATGACCAGCCCGAGGTCAACGACATGGTGGTGGAGCACGTCAAGCAGACGTCACAGCGCCTTGCGGACAGCTCGCGTGTGATTTCGGACGCAATCGAAGGCGGCCGCACCGCCGTCGTTGGACTTTCCTACCGGCTTGCAGAGGGCCGCGCGGACTTGGTTTACGGAATCGGCGAGCTCTAGGAGCCACCTGCCGGCGGTCCAGCGGACCGCCGGCAGCCCCCACTTAACGGTTTTCGATGGGGCGCCCCTCCGCCATAAGCTAGCCCCATGACTTCCACTGAAGAGTTCCGCATTGAACATGACACGATGGGCGAAGTCCGCGTCCCCGTGAACGCACTGTACCGCGCGCAGACGCAGCGGGCAGTGGAGAACTTCCCCATCTCCGGCAAGACGCTGGAGCGCACCCACATCGAGGCCCTGGCCCGGGTCAAGAAGGCCGCTGCCCAGGCCAACGCAGAACTGGGCGTGCTCGACGGCGAGCTGGCCAAGGCGATTGCTGACGCAGCCGATGAGGTGGCCGCCGGCAAGTACGACGGCGACTTCCCGATCGATGTGTTCCAGACCGGTTCCGGCACGTCCTCCAACATGAACACCAACGAGGTCCTGGCCGAACTGGCCACCCGTGCGCTCAAGGCCGCCGGCAGCGACAAGGTGGTCCACCCCAACGACCACGTCAACGCCTCGCAGTCCTCCAACGACGTGTTCCCCACGTCCGTGCACGTTGCGGCCACGTCCGCACTGATCAACGACCTCATCCCCGCCCTGGGCTACCTGGCCGAATCGCTGGAGCGCAAGGCAGCCGAGTTCAAGGACGTCGTCAAGTCCGGCCGCACCCACCTCATGGACGCCACCCCGGTAACCCTGGGCCAGGAGTTCGGCGGCTACGCTGCGCAGGTCCGCTACGGCATCGAGCGCATCAACGCCTCGCTCCCCCGCGTTGCGGAGGTTCCGCTGGGCGGCACCGCCGTGGGCACCGGCATCAACACCCCTGCCGGCTTCCCCGAGCGCGTGATCGAACTGCTGGCCACGGACACCGGACTGCCGCTGACCGAGGCCCGCGACCACTTCGAAGCCCAGGCCAACCGCGACGGCCTGATCGAGGCGTCCAGCCAGCTGCGCAACATCGCCATCTCGTTCATGAAGATCAACAACGACCTTCGCTGGATGGGCTCGGGCCCCAACACGGGCCTCGGCGAAATCGCCATCCCCGACCTGCAGCCCGGCTCCTCCATCATGCCCGGCAAGGTCAACCCGGTCATCTGCGAAGCCTCCATCATGGTCGCCGCCCAGGTGATCGGCAACGACACCGCCATCGCCTGGTCCGGCACCAACGGCGCCTTCGAGCTCAACGTGGGCATCCCGGTCATGGCCGCCAACCTGCTCGAGTCCATCCGCCTGCTCGCCAACACCAGCCGCGTCATGGCGGACAAGATGATCGACGGCATCACGGCCAACGTGGAGCGCGCCCGCTTCCTGGCCGAGGCTTCGCCGTCCATCGTGACCCCGCTGAACAAGTACATTGGCTACGAGAACGCCGCCAAGATCGCCAAGACCGCCGTCAAGGAGGGCCTGACCATCCGCCAGGCCACCGAGAAGCTCGGCTTCGTCGGCGAAGGCGAAGGCAAGGTCTCCGAGGCCGACCTCGACAAGGCCCTGGACGTCACCACCATGACGTCCCCGGCCCACAAGGCCTAAATCCGCACTGCTTCCCTGGCTTCGGAGGCCCCTTTTGGGGGCCCGACGGCGGCCGGTACCCTTCGCACGGAAGGTACCGGCCGCCGTCGTACTTTCACCCCAAGCGCTTGAAGGCATCGGAACCCGTCCCGGCGTGGGCGTGATGGTACTACAGTGGATGCATGGCTCCCAGCCGCCATCCGCTCGACGACCTGCGTGAAACGATCGGCCACCTTGCCGATCAGCTCAAGCTGCCCGGCTCGGAGCGCGTCGATGACCTGGTCGGCGATTTCATCGGTGCCAGGCCCGGGCCGGCCCGGCCGCTGTCCGAGGTACAGGCCGAGCTTGACGCGCTGGTCGGACTGGAGACCGTGAAGGAACAGGTGCGGGCCCTCGTCGCACTGCTCCAGGTCCAGGCCCGCCGTAAGGCGCACGGCCTGCCGGAGGTGGCCACATCGCAGCATCTGGTGTTCCTCGGAAACCCGGGCACGGGCAAGACCACCGTGGCGCGGCTCCTGGCCGAGATGTACCGCGCGGTCGGACTGCTGCAGAAAGGCCACCTGGTCGAGGTGGACCGTTCGGGTCTGGTGGGACAGTACGTCGGCCAGACCGCCATCAAGACGGACCGGGTGATCCGGCGTGCCCTGGACGGTGTCCTGTTCATCGACGAGGCCTACGCGCTGGCCCCGGAGGACGGGCGCATGGACTTCGGCCCCGAGGCGATCGAGGTCCTGCTCAAGCGGATGGAGGATCACCGCCACCGCCTGGTCGTGATCGTGGCCGGGTACCCGCAGCTGATGGAGTCATTCCTGCTTTCGAACCCCGGACTGCGCTCCCGCTTCGCCCGCGAGATCACCTTCCCCGACTACTCCGTCGACGCACTCCAGACGATCTTCCATCAGATGCTGGCCCAGCACGAGTACACGCTGGAGCCAGGTGCGGACCAGATGCTCCGCCGCATCCTGACCGGGCTCCACGCGGGCGAGGACTCCGGCAACGCACGGTTCGCCCGCACCTTGTTCGAGCAGGCGCTCAACCGGCAGGCGCTGCGGCTGTCGCTCGACGGGGAACAAAGCCTCGACGCACTCGACCGTGAGGCCGTCATGACGCTCACCGCGGACGACATCGTGGAGGCCGCGCGCGCCCTGGGCGAGGAGCCGGAACCGGAACCGACGCCGGAACCGGAGCAGCCGCGGTGGTGGCGCTGGCTGCAGGCTTGACCGGAGCCGCGGCGCCTGCGGGCTTATGGCTCGAAGTGCGCGGTTCCTGACGGCGCCAGCGCCTGGCGGATGCTGGTGAGGTGCCCGGGCATCAGTTCGGGAAGTTCGTCGAGGCCAAACCAGCCAACAGCCAGGGATTCGTCGTCATTGACGCGGGCCTCGCCGGCCACATAACGGCACAAAAACACCACGTCCAGGAACTCGCAGACATCGCCGTTGGGGTAGGTCACGGGGCCTACCGCGCCCACGGACACCACGCGTTCGGCTTCCGCGATAACCGCCGTTTCCTCGAAGATCTCCCGGACCAGACCCCGGGCCGGCTGCTCCCCCGGGTCCAGCATGCCGCTGATGAGTGCCCATTGCCGGTTGTCTGCCCGCTGGGCCAGCAGGATCCTGCCGGCATCGTCGATCACCACTCCCCGGACGCCGGGAACCCAGAGGGGGTCGTTGCCGATCTTCTTGCGCAGCTTCAGGACGTATTCGGGTGCAGGCATACCGCCAGCCTACCGAAGGCCAAAGCCATTCAGGCCGGCAGCAGCATGGCGGCGGCCGTTCCGGCAAGCATGAACGGGCCGAACGGAATGGACGATTTCAGGGTTCCCCGGCGGGCCGCAAGGAGCGCCAGGGACCACAGGCCGCCCAGCAGGAAAGCCAGGAAGGTCCCGGCAAACAGGTGGCCCCACCCGAGGTAGCCAAGGTACAGGCCCAGCACTCCGGCGAGCTTGACGTCGCCGAAACCCATCCCCGCCGGGTAAATAAACCGCAGGATGAAGTAGAAGAGCCACAGGATTCCCGCCCCGGCCAGGATGCGAAGCGCCGGAACGGCCAGGATTCCGGCCGTGCTGTCCACTGGTGCCTGGACGGGACTGGCCCAGGCCACGGCGGCTGCCGCCAGCAAGAGGACTCCTGCCACCGCATAGGAGGGGAAGACAATCCGGTTGGGCAGCAGGTGGTGCCGGACGTCGATGATGGTGAGCCGGACCGCCATCACGGCGAAGTAGAGGCAGGCCGCCAGCACCAGCCAGAAGGCAGGCGGACTGTACTGCCAGAGGTCACCCAATCGTCCGATCACCCCTCGGATGCTACTGGATCCGGCCATTCCCGCCGTAGCACGCCCGCGTAAAATGTGGATATGTCGACCTGGGACTCCCGGCATGGGGCGCAACCCGAGACCGCTGCCGCCCCCGCGGACCTCGCAACCATGTTCAGGAACCTGTGCCGGTCTTCGCCCTGGAAATGGCAGTCGCTGCGCTTCGAATACTGGGACCAGCCTTTTGACCGGGCGCCGGATCCTGCCGCTCCCTTTGTCCGTGCCTGGCTGCGCCGCCCGGGGGCGCTGCGGCTGGAAAGCCCCGACGGGCAGGTCCTGTACAGCACAACGGGAATCAACGATTCCCGGGACGTCTTCTACGTCAGCGCCACCCGGAAGTCCTGGCTCCTGCCCCCGCACCTGGTGACCCCGGTGTACGACGACGCCGGGCTGGTGCGGCGGCGGCCAGAGGCAGCCTACGGCGAGCCGGGCTTCGGCAACGGGCGTTTCTCTGCTGCGCTCGATCCCGTGGAGCTCGCGGGCAACGCCCCAGTGCCCCTCGAGTTCCCCGGGAACAATGCCTTGGACATACTCCAGGTCCGGTTCGCCGAGCACGAGGGCCGGCGGGTCCTCGAGGCTGAGGCGATTGCCAATCCCGCCTACCGTCCCGGCGACCCTGCCGCTCCGCTCTGCGTTGCCGGCCGGTCGCGCCTTCGCCTGGACGTCGGCACCGGGGTTTGCGTGTCCAGCCAGTCGCTGGAGCCGGAAACGGCGGAACACGGGCACTGGCTGCGCATTATCGCCGTGGATGAATACATGCTGGATGACCTGTTCCTCGCGGAGTCCATGAACCTCACCGACGTCCGCAGGCACATCACCTGGGACATTCCCGCCTGAGCACAGCCCGCCTGGGCACGGACCGATCAGCGCCAATCGGCTAGGCTTCGCGGATGACTACGTTGAGCTCCGTCTGGCCCTTGTTCGATCTCAGGCTGACAACCCCGCGCCTGGAGCTCAGGCCGATCACTGACCAGGACATTCCTGCGGCCGTGGATGCTGCGCGCAGTGGCATCCACGACAACGGCAGGAACCCCTTCAGCACGCCGTGGACTGAGTTGCCGGAGCAGGAGCTGGGCCCGAACATGGCCCGCTGGTACTGGCGTTGCCGGGCCGAGTGCACGCCCGAGTCCTGGACCCTGCTGCTGGGTATTTGGCACGATGGCGGGTTTGTCGGCTGCCAGGACGTCGGCGCCAAGGACTTCGCGTCTCTTCGGACAGTCACCACCGGCTCCTGGCTCAGGCAGTCCGTCCAGGGCCGCGGCCTGGGCAAGGAGATGCGCGCCGCCGTCGCGCTCTACGCGTTTGACTGGCTCGGCGCTGACGTGGCCGAATCCGAAGCCGCCATCTGGAACGAAGCCTCCCTCGGCGTCTCCAGGTCCCTCGGCTACGAGCTCAACGGGACCACCCGCAAAACCTGGGGCACGGAAGTCCAAACGGTGCAGCACGTCCGCCTCACCCCGGAGAAGTTCCAGCGCCCCGAGTGGGAGTTGAAGGTCCAAGGCCACGAGGCAGCGGCGCGGTTCCTGCACACTAGCTAGGGTCGGGCCTGATGCCCGGGCGGCCCTTCCGGCAGCGTGGAACGAGCCAGCACGCAGAGGAAGGGCCGCCCGGGCACCCCTGCCTAGCCCTCCAGGAGTTCCGTCACCAGGGCGGCGATCGGCGAGCGCTCAGAACGGGTCAGGGTGATGTGGCCGAAGAGCGGGTGTCCTTTCAGGGTTTCGACGACGGCGGCGA
This sequence comes from Arthrobacter sp. MOO21, assembly GCF_057369995.2. Classification (NCBI taxonomy): domain Bacteria; kingdom Bacillati; phylum Actinomycetota; class Actinomycetes; order Micrococcales; family Micrococcaceae; genus Arthrobacter; species Arthrobacter sp. MOO21. The sequence continues at coordinate 331,239 of NZ_CM170671.2, forward strand.
TTCCGTCGTGCCGGCCAACGCGGAGGTTGTCGCGCTGGGCGACGTCGTGGGTCAGCACGATCTTGGAGTTCTGGCCGATCCGGCTCATGACGGTGAGCAGGACGTTCTTCTCCAGTGACTGGGCCTCATCGACGATCACGAAGGCGTCGTGGAGGGAGCGCCCGCGGATGTGGGTGAGGGGCATGACCTCGAGCATGCCGCGGTCCATGACCTCCTCCACCACTTCCTGGCTGACCAGGGCGCCCAGTGTGTCAAACACTGCCTGGGCCCAGGGGTTCATCTTCTCCGACTCGGACCCTGGCAGGTAGCCCAGTTCCTGCCCGCCGACGGCGAACAGGGGCCGGAAGACAATCACTTTGCGGTGCTCACGGCGTTCCAGCACAGCTTCCAGGCCGGCGCAGAGGGCGAGCGCGGACTTTCCGGTGCCGGCGCGGCCGCCGATGGAGACGATGCCGACGGAGGGATCCATCAGCATGTCGATTGCCAGCCGCTGCTCGGCGGACCTGCCGTGCAGGCCGAACACGTCACGGTCGCCCTTGACCAGGCGTACCTGCTTGTCCGCCCCCACCCGGCCCAGCGCCGAGCCCCGGTTGGAGAGCAGGACGAGGCCGGTGTTGACGGGAAGTTCGGCGGCGGCAGGAATGAAGACGGGCTCCTGGCCGTACAGGGTGGAGATTTCCTGTTCGTTGGCTTCGATCTCGGCCACTCCGGTCCAGCCGGAGTCCTTGACCAGTTCATTGCGGTACTCATCGGCTGTCAGGCCCATGGCGGACGCCTTGACCCGCATCGGCAGGTCCTTGGATACCACGGTGACGTTCCTGCCCTCGTTGGCGAGGTTCTTTGCGACGGCGAGGATCCGGCTGTCGTTGTCCCCGCTGCGGAACCCCAGGGGCAGCACCTCCGAGGAGATGTGGTTGAGCTCCACGGTGAGCGTCCCGCCGTCGCCCCCGATAGGGATGGGCTCGTTCAGGCCGCCGTGCTTGACCCGAAGGTCGTCGAGGAGCCGCAGGGCCTTGCGGGCGAAGTATCCCAGCTCGGGGTCGTGGCGTTTGGCTTCGAGTTCGGTGATGACCACTACGGGGACGATGACTTCGTGTTCGGCGAACCGGAGCAGGGCCCGCGGGTCTGAGATGAGGACGGAGGTGTCGATCACGAACGTGTGGATGAGGGGTTCCCTTCCGGAGACGGCAAAACCGGCCTCAGCATCAGTTGCTGAACCGGTTTGTGTAGTGGCTCGCGCGGCGCGAGAGGTAGCTTTTCCTGCCTGGTCGGAAAGGACCTCGTGCAGTTTTTCAGAAGTAGCCACATCGACTCCAGCCCCGGGCCCAGCCCGGCTTTGTTATTGGTGAGGCGGCTCGGCCACGAGGCCGGGTCCGGCCTCCCATACAACCGGTGCGATGTTTCGCTCCATGTACTGGCCTCCCCGATCAGCCGGCGGTTTTGCCTGCTGATGGATATAACGTAAATCCACTCCAGGTAATTTCCGCAACCATTATTCGGCGATTCCTGTTGCGGCGGCGTGAACTTGCCGTGAACCGCAGAAGTCAGGCCCCGAAGCGTCGCTGCCGGCCGGCGTAGTCCCGGAGGGCGCGGAGGAAGTCCACTTTGCGGAAGGCAGGCCACAGGGCCTCACAGAAGTAGAACTCGCTGTAGGCGCTCTGCCACATGAGGAATCCGGACAGCCGCTGCTCCCCCGACGTCCTGATCACGAGGTCCGGGTCCGGCTGGCCCCGGGTGTAGAGGAAGCGCGAGATGTCGTCGACGCAGAGGTCGTCGGCAAGCTTGGAGATATCCGTGCCCTTGGCGACGGCGTCGTGCAGCAGTTCGCGGACGGCGTCGACGATTTCCCTGCGGCCGCCGTACCCTACGGCGACGTTGACGTGCAGCTTTTCCCGCACAGGGGTCCTGGCCGTCAGCTTGGTGAGCCGCTCGGCGAGGTAGTCGGGCAGCAGTTCGGGCGCACCCATCGCATGGACGGAAATGTTTGCGTCCTCGTCCAGCCGGTCAAGGGTGTTGGCGATGATGCCCATCAGGAGGTCCAGTTCCTCGCTGGAGCGGTTCATGTTGTCCGTGGACAGCATGTAGAGCGTGACCACCTTGACGCCCAGTTCCTGGCACCAGCCGAGGAACTCATGGATCTTGTCAGCCCCCGCCTGGTGGCCCTGGCTGGTGGGGGCGTTGAACTGCTTGGCCCAGCGCCGGTTGCCGTCAACCATGACGCCAATGTGCCGGGGAATCCGGTCCCGGGGGAGATCTTTGAGCAGACGGCGTTCGTAATAGCCATAGAGGAACCCGGGCAACTCCACGCGTCCACTCACCTGACTTTCCTGCCGAACGTACTTGCACATCCTAGGCTACCGCCCGCCACGGGCCGGTACTTCCCGCAATGCCGGGGACGGGCGTCCACCGCTTGTTACCAGCGGGTAACTTACCGGGCCGTAAGTTATTCTTGATCCATGAACAGCCACTCTCCGAAGGCTCCGCTGACACCCCAGCCGGAGGACAGGAACAGTGCCGGGACAGGTCCCGGGCCAAGCGCGGTTGACGATGCCGCGGCCAGGCTTGCCGAACTGCTGATGATCAAGCCGAAGTGGCGGGGCTGGATCCATACCGTCACCGCGCCGCTGGCCCTCGCGGCAGGCATCATGCTGATCGTCCTCGCCCCGACGACGGACCGCAAGATCACCTCCGCGATCTACGCCGCCACCGGTGTGCTGCTGTTCGGCGTCAGCGCCGTCTACCACCGCGGCAACTGGTCCCCCGGGGTGAAGCTGGTCCTGAAACGGCTGGACCACACCAACATCATGCTGGTCATCGCCGGCAGCTACACGCCGCTGGCCTGGACCCTCCTCGAGCGTCCGCAGGCTGTCCTGCTGCTATGCGTCATCTGGGCCGGAGCCATCCTGGGCGTGCTGTTCCGGCTCCTGTGGACGCACGCTCCCCGGTGGCTCTACGTGCCCATCTACATTGCCCTGGGCTGTGGCGCACTGTTCTACCTGCCCCAGTTCTTCCAGGCCAGCATTCCGGCAGCGGTGCTGATCTGCGTGGGCGGCGTCCTGTACATCACGGGGGCGGTCTTTTACGCCCTCAAGAAGCCCAACTTCAGCTACCACCATTTCGGGTTCCACGAACTGTTCCACGCGTTTACCGTCTTCGCGTTCGCGGCGCATTTCACCGCAATCGCCATCGCGGTCCTCCGCTGACCGCACGCCACCGCTGACCACGCGCCCCGCCGACGGAGGCGCCTCCCGCCTAGTTGCGGGGGCCGGGAAGACCGGGGCCGGAGGCGTCGCCATTGGAGTCAGGCGCCGCGGCCGGGGGGCTGTCCAGCCCCTCCTGGGCGTCGGCAGCCTCCACGTCGGCGGCGGCCGCAGCCGCCAGGCGTTCCTCCTCAACTTGGGCCCGGTAGCGGACCCGGCGGATCCGGCGCACCATGTCGACGATCAGCAGCGCGGTGGCCACCACAAAGAAGGCGGTCATGATGAACCCCAGCAGACCCGGGGTTACCTGGTCCTCCGAGATCCCCTCCCGGAGCGTGGGAGTGGGCAGCGGAGTCGGGGTGGTGGCGAGGCTGAGGAGCAGAGAATGCACGGTGGATACCTTCTGGTGGAACGGATGCAGCAGGAAGCGGTCATCGCCGGCCGGGGCCGCTATTGTCTTCTACGCCAGATAGAAATTGCCTGCCGGTCTATCTTAGCCCGGCAAACAGGTCCTTTTCCGGGAGTTCGGACGGCACCCGCGAAGAGATCAGGGAGTAGTCCTCCCAAGGCCAGGCGCGTCGCTGCATCTCCGGCGAGACGGCAAAGAAGAACCCCAGCGGGTCAACCTGCGTGCGGTGGGCACGCAGCGCGTCGTCGCGCACTTCAAAGAAGTCCCCGCAGTCGATCTGGGTGGTGGTCGGGTGCGCCGCCGGTGGCGGGGTGTGGCCTTCCGCGTCGGATTCCAGCCATGCTGCCAGCCGCTCCGCGTACGGGGACTGGAGCCCCGCCTCTTCGAGTGCAAAATGCAGGGCGCGGAAACGCTCCGGGCTGAACGCACGGTCGTAGTAGAGCTTGCTGGGCTCCCAGGGCTCCCCCGCTTCCGGGTAACGCTGGGGGTCCCCCGCGGCTTCGAAGGCTTCCACCGCAACCCGGTGGGCCATGATGTGGTCCGGGTGGGGGTAGCCACCGTTCTCGTCATAGCTGAGGATGACGTGGGGTTTGAATGAACGGACCAGCCGCACCAACGGCGCGGCCGCCCGGTGCAGGGGCAGGGTTGCGAAGGAGCCGGCCGGAAGGGGCGGCAGCGGGTCGCCCTCCGGGAGCCCCGAATCCACGAAGCCCAGCCACCGTTGCCGGATGTTGAGGATGGCCGCGGCCTTCTCCATTTCCAGCCGGCGGGCACCGGCCATATCCCGTTTGGGATGCGGCTCGCCGTCCACTGCCGGATTCTGGATATCGCCACGCGAGCCGTCCGTGCACGTGGCCACGAGGACGTCCACTCCTGCCGCCGCGTACATAGCCATGGTCGCAGCGCCCTTGCTCGACTCGTCGTCCGGGTGGGCATGGACTGCCAGCAGCCGGAGCGGCACCTGGGGTTTGCTGGACGCTGTCATGGCGGGACTGCTCCTGGTTCTTCTGGACGCGGCTTGTGGCGGCGCCGCGGACGATAACGGTGCGGGCTGGCTTGTACGGCGGCTGCTGGGCCCCGTAAAGCGCAGGCGGAAAGGGCACTAAACTGGTCTGGTGACTTCCCCGGACCGGCCGGCCCATCCCGCGCCCGCAGACACTAGCCTAGCCAATCGGTATGGTGCTAAAAAGCGCAGGTTCACCCCCACTGCAGCCCGCGCGGCTGCAGGCGTTGCACTGGCGGCGGGAATAGGGTTCCTGGCGTGGGTTTCAACATCGAATTCGCTGTCCGGCGTGACGTTCAAGGACATCGGCTACAGCACCACTGACTCCACGCTGGCGGAAGTGGATTTCCAGGTGACCCGCGAGCCCGCCAAGGCGGTTAAGTGCGCGGTCAAGGCCTTGGACTCGAAGTTCGCGGTGGTAGGTTGGAAGGTTGTGGACATCCCGCCGTCGGTGGCAGATGGCACGCCCGACGGCGGCCGGACAGTTGCCCAGCGCGTCACCGTTCGGACGGAGTCAGCGTCCGTATCCGGCGTCGTTGACAGCTGCTGGATCCCCGGGGATGGGCAATAAAACCTGTGACGTGCAACGCTTCGAGGTTGGGTTATCTCCAGAGGATTGACTACAATAAGTAGATACCTTCACCCCGCTGAGCTGGTTACTGTTCCACAAGTGGCCACCGTGGCGGGGTCTTTTGCATGTAGGACCACTAGAGGAGAAGTCCGTGTCTACCACCAACAGCGCATCTGCAGCCTGGCTCACGCAGGAGGCTTTTGACCGCCTGAAGGCAGAGCTGGACCACCTTTCCGGCGCTGGCCGGGCGGAGATCGTCCAGAAGATTGAAGCAGCCCGGCAAGAGGGGGACCTCAAGGAAAACGGGGGCTACCACGCTGCCAAGGAGGAACAGGGCAAGATTGAGGCCCGCATCCGCCAGCTGACGGCACTCCTTCGCGACGCGCACGTGGGTGAGGCCCCGGCCGATGACGGCATCGTGGAGCCCGGCATGATCGTGGTGGCCAGGATCGCCGGCGACGAAGAGACCTTCCTGCTCGGCTCCCGTGAAATTGCGGGCGGCTCGGACCTGGACGTGTTCAGCGAGAAGTCCCCGCTTGGTGCTGCCATTCTCGGCCACAAGGAGGGCGACACCCTCAGCTACGTGGCGCCCAACGGCAAGGACATCAAGGTGGAGATCCTCTCCGCCAAGCCCTACACGGGCTAGCACCAGCGCAACCGAAACGGCGGCCTCCCTGGCAGGGACGGCCGCCGTTTTCGCTTTAATCCCGGCGTGTGCGGCGCACCTGCATCCTGCGTCAGTATCCCCTGGCTGCCGGTACGTGGCGTGGACGAAGAAGAAGCGCTGCCACCACTCCCCCGGCAGCACCGCCGAGGTGGGCCTGCCAGCTGATGTAGCCTGCCACGAACGGCAGGACGCCCAGCAGGATGCTCCCGTAGCCCATGAAGAGGACCACGGCGAGCAGGATCTGCCGCCAGCTGCGGTTGAAGAAGCCCCGCACCAGGAGGAACGAGAAAAGGCCGAAGACCAGGCCTGAGGCGCCCACGGTCACGCCGTCGCCGATCAACCACACGGTGAGCCCGCTGCCCAGCCAGCTGAAGGCCAGGGCGGTCAGGAACACCCGGAGCCCGGAGAGGAACACCAGGAAGCCGAAGATGATCAGCGGCAGGCTGTTGGAGAGCAGGTGGTTCAGGTTCGCGTGCAGGAGCGGAAAAGTGAAGATATCCAGCAGCCCGTCCGCGCTCCTGGGCCGCAGCCCGAATGTCCGGTTGAGCGCACCCAGCATCAGGCTGTTGGCCAGCTCGAGGACAAAGAGCAAAGCCACGAACCCGCCCAGTACCAGCAACCCGCCCCTGGCCCGGGAGGCGACGGCCTGCCGTTCCGGACGGCGCCCGTTACCCATCGGTCCGGCCATGGCCGTTCCTAGTGCACAACGATCGGCTGGAAGCCTTCGGCGCGGAGCGCGCTGAGGACCTGTTCGCCGTGCTGGTGGCCCTTGGTTTCCAGGTTTACGGTGATGGAGACGTCTCCCATGCTGATCGAGCCGCCCACCCTGGTGTGGTCAAGTCCGGTGACGTTGGCGTCGTTTTCGGCGATGATGCGGGCGATCGTGGCCAGTGAACCGGGACGGTCATCGAGCATCATCCGCACGGTCATGTAGCGGCCTGCTGCGGAGAGGCCGCGCTGGATGACCTTGAGCATCAGCATCGGGTCGATGTTGCCGCCGGAGAGCACCACCGCGGTGGTGCCCGGGTTCTCGATCTTGCCGTCCATCAAGGCGGCCACGCCGACGGCGCCGGCGGGCTCCACCACCATCTTGGCCCGCTCGAGCAGGAAGATCAGCGCGCGGGCCAGCGAGTCCTCGCTGACGGTGACAACATCGTCGACGAGTTCCCGGATGATGCTGAACGGCAGCTGCCCCGGGCGTCCGACGGCGATGCCGTCCGCCATGGTGGACACCTTTTTCAAGGGCACCAGCGCGTCTGCCGCCAGCGACGGCGGGTAGGCGGCGGCGTTTTCGGCCTGCACACCGATGATGCGGATCTCCCGGCCCAGTTCCCTTGCCCGTGCCTTGATGGCGACGGCGACCCCAGCCAGGAGCCCGCCGCCGCCAACCCCCATCAGGACGGTGTCCACGTTGGGCACCTGCTCGAGGATCTCCAGACCCAGCGTGCCCTGGCCCGCCACGACGTCAACGTTGTCGAAGGGGTGGACGAACACCGTTCCCGTCTCGTTGCTGTAGCGCTGGGCTTCCGCCAGCGCCTCGTCCACGTTGTGGCCGTGCAGGACCACTTCAGCGCCGTGGCTGCGGGTTGCGGCAAGCTTGGGCAGCGCCACACCCAGCGGCATGTAGATGCGGGCCTTGATGCCCAGGCTCTTCGCGGCGACGGCGACGCCTTGCGCATGGTTGCCGGCGGAAGCTGCCACCACCCCGCGCTTTTTCTCTTCCGGCGACAGGCGTGCCATCCGCACGTAGGCCCCGCGGACTTTGAACGAACCGGCACGCTGCAGGTTTTCGCATTTGAAGTAGACGTCCCCGCCCACCATGTTTCCCAGCGCCCGCGATGACTCAACGGGCGTACGCGCAATAATCCCGTCAAGCAGCTTCTGCGCCTCCAGGACATCGTCCAGTGTGACGGGAAGGGTTTCAAGGATTTTCACGGACTATTCTCCTCTGGGTTCGGCCCCGTTGCCCGGTCGGGAGGCGGTGCGGGCATCGCGGTGTTCAGTTGTGGTGCCGGCCCGGTCGTTCCCGGCATCGGATGCGGCCGGCGGTTCAACGTCCTCAATGGTGTTGTCCGGGCCGGCTCCGGCCGTAACGGGCTTTCCGGCAATTACCGGCACCTGTTCATGTTCCCACGTTCTCGCGGCGATGTAGCGAACGGCCGAGTTTGCTACGGCCAGGATGGGCACGGAGAACAGCGCGCCCGGGATGCCGGCGAGGTAGGAGCCCGCCGCCACGCTCAGGATCACGGCAACGGGATGGAGCGAGACCGCCTTGCCCATGACCAACGGCTGCAGGATGTGTCCCTCAAGCTGCTGGACCAGCAGCACGATTCCCAGCATGACCAGCGCGTTGACCGGACCGTTGGCCACCAGTGCCAGCAGCACTGCCACGACGCCGGTGACCAAGGCGCCCACCACCGGGATGAAGGAGCCGAGGAAGACCAGGACGCCCAGGGGCAGCGCCAGGGGAACGCCGATGATCGCAGCACCCACACCGATACCGATGGCGTCGACAGCTGCGACGAACATCTGGATGCGGGCATAACTGACCATTGATGCCCAGCCCTTGCGGCCAGCGCCAAAGGCCGCCGCCCGGGCTTTCCGGGGAAGCAGCCGGACCAGGAAGGCCCAGATCCGGTCCCCTTCAAGGAGGAAGAAGATCAGGATGAAGAGCGCCAGGAGCATTCCGGCCGCGAAGTGTCCGGCGGTGCTGCCGAAGGACAGGGCGCCGCTGAGGATGCTGCTGCTGTTGTTCTGCAGCGCATCGCTGGCTTCCTTCACGTACTGGTCGATCTGGGCGGCGGTCAGGTGGAGCGGGCCGGCCGACAGCCAGTCCTGGACCTGGCGCACGCCTTCAAGCGCCTGGGACCAGAGCTCGCCAAAGCCGACGATGAGTTGCCGCCCGACCAGCGCCAGCGCCCCTGCGATCACCCCGATGAAACCCAGGACGGTCACAGCCACGGCCAGGCCGGCGGGCAGGCCGCGCCGCTTCAGCCACGCGGTGACCGGGCTCAGCAGCCCGGCAAGGAGCGCGGCCACCATCACCGGGATGAGCAGGAGGGTGACGTGGCTGAGCAGCCACACCAGGGTTCCGGCCATCAGGAGGATCAGCCCCAGGCGCCAGGACCAGGACGCGGCAATGCGCACGCCGTAGGGGATGTCCTTGTCGAGTTCACGGTCCGTCAGGACCCGCAGCGGCGCAGCGGAAACCTGCGCGGAAGATTGCCTTGCCTGGGTAACGTCGTCCTCGTTTGGCCTCATAAGCCAATACTTCCGCAGCCGTCCGCTAATGGGAAACTAGCGGCCGCCCGTGGCGGGCACGTAATCGATCCCCCATTCCATGCTGAACGACTCCCCCGGCGGCAGCCACCTCAGCCCGTCACCGGAGTTGAACGCGTTCGCCGGCCCGGTCATCGGCTCCACAGCAACGGCACGGGTGCGGCCGGGATAGACCGTGCTCACGTAGATGTGGACGTAACGGCAGGATTCGTCCTGCCACAAGGCCACCTGGCTGCCGTCCGCGGCAGCCAGCACGTGCCGGGCCTTGCCGGCCTCGTATCGAAGATCCGTGAGGGCAACGTCAATGGCCAGGTCGGCGATGCGCCCGCCCGAACGGAAATCTGCGTCGCCCTCGACCGGCGCTGAACTGCGGGGAATCAGCCGCTCGTCGGTTACGAGACGGGTGCCGGCAGCAACCGTCAGGACCAGATCCTCAACGGGGGTGTCCCCCAGCCGCAGGTAGGGGTGGGCGCCCAGGATAAACGGTGTCGGCGCCGCCGAGTCGTTTGCCAGGGTTTGCCGGACCCTCAGGCCCAGGTCTTCGGAGAGTTGGTAGTCGACGCGGTGCCGGGCGAGGAACGGGTAGCCATGCTGCGGAAAAATAGTGGCTTCCAGCGACACCGAATGCTCCGACTGCCCGAGCGGCGTGTAGCCGGTGTTCCGCAGGAGGCCGTGGCTGGCGTTGTTGCGGCTGACTTCAGTGATGTCCAGTTGCTGCTTCTTGCCGTCCAGCAACCACTGCCCGTCCTCCACCCTGTTGGCCCAGGGTGCCATCGTGATGCCGGACCCGCCGGGCGGGATCTCGTCATCGCCGTAGGTCTCGGTGAGCAGGACCCCGGCGCGGGTGAATGAGCGGAGCCCGGCGGCGAGTTCGGTGACCACTGCGACGGCATCTCCGCGGCGAAGCTCGTATTGGCGGCCCGTCGCGCAGGTCCGGGGGCTGGCAGGGGCTGGAATTTCCGGGTTGGAAGACACTGTCATGCGCCTTACCGTACAACGGGGAGCGCCGCTCCTCCACCACACCCGCTTGTTACTTTTTGTTGTTAACTATTCATTATTGATCGCTTGTGGGAAGATTTCCCCATGACAGGGATCACCAGTACTACACTCTCGGACGGCCGCGAGCTGATCTATTTCGACGACGCCGGCAGCACTGCTTCCCGCGCCGCCCACCTGACGACGGACCACCGCGGCCTGCCGCCACGGGGTGAACCGGGCGAGATCCGTTTCGATGCATTGACGGACGAGTGGGTTGCCGTCGCCGCGCACCGCCAGACCCGCACCCACCTTCCGCCGGCGGACCAGTGCCCGATTTGCCCCACCACTCCCGGCAATGCATCGGAAATCCCCGCAGGGGACTATGACGTCGTCGTGTTCGAAAACCGCTTCCCCTCCCTTGGCCCGGCCCTGGGTCCGGTCCCCGCGGACCCGGCGTGGGGAACGAAGGGCCCCGCCTATGGCCGCTGCGAAGTGGTCTCCTTCACCCCGGAGCACACGGGGTCCTTCAGCGGCCTGAGCCCGGAACGGTCCCGCACGGTGATTGAAGCCTGGGCCCAGCGCACGGAGGCGCTGAGCGCCATGGCGGGGATCAAGCAGGTGTTCCCCTTCGAGAACCGCGGCGCGGATATCGGGGTCACGCTGCACCACCCCCACGGGCAGATCTACGCCTACCCCTACGTCACGCCCCGCGCCGGCGTCCTGGGTGCAGCGGCCCGGAAGTACTACGACTCGAAGGATGGCAAGGAAACCCTGACCGGCTCCCTGCTGCGGGCCGAACGCGAGGACGGCAGCAGGATGGTCCTGGAAGGCGCGAATTTCAGCGCGTACGTCCCCTTCGCAGCCCGCTGGCCCCTGGAAATCCACCTGGTGCCGCACCGCCACGTCCCGGACCTCGCCGCGCTGGACGGCGAGGAAAAGGACGAACTCGCGCACCTGTACCTTGATTTGCTCAAGCGCGTCGACGCCCTCTACCCCACCCCTACCCCGTACATTTCCGCCTGGCACCAGGCGCCCCTGGATGATGCCCTCCGGCCGGCCGGCTACCTTCATCTGCAGCTGACGTCTCCCCGCCGTGCCGCCGATAAGCTGAAGTATCTCGCCGGTTCGGAAGCAGCAATGGGCGCTTTCATCAACGACACCACGCCGGAAAGCGTAGCGGAGCGCCTGCGCAATGTCGCCGTCCCGCCGTCGTCCCAGCCTGTCCCCGCCCTGGCGGCCGCACCCGAAGGAGCCCCCGCATGAGCAACGCCCCCAGTCCCGGCACCGGTCCCGCCCCGGCCGGCACCGACGAGCTGACCGATCGCTTCAGCCGCGAGTTCGGCGGCCGGCCCGACGGCGTCTGGCAGGCCCCCGGCCGGGTAAACCTCATCGGTGAACATACCGACTACAACGAGGGATTCGTCCTTCCCTTCGCCATCGACCGGACGGCGCGCGTTGCGGTCGCAGCCCGCCCGGACTCCACCGTCCGCCTGCTGTCCACCTACGGGGACCACGGTGTCGTCACCGCGTCGGTGGGGTCGCTGCAGCCTGGAACCGCCAAGGGCTGGACCAAGTACCCCCTCGGTGTCATGTGGGCCTTGCGCGAACGCGGCATCGATATCCCCGGCGTGGACCTCCTGCTGGACTCCAACGTGCCGCTGGGTGCCGGCCTGTCGTCGTCGCACGCCATCGAGTGCGCCGTCATCTCCGCACTGAACGACCTCACCGGCGCCGGGCTGGAAGCGGAGGACATGGTCCTGGCCACCCAGCGGGCCGAAAACGACTTCGTCGGTGCGCCCACGGGCATCATGGACCAGTCAGCGTCCCTGCGGGGATCCAGAGGGCACGCGGTCTTCCTGGACTGCCGGAACCAGGAGGCCAGCCTGGTTCCGTTCGAGACCGAACCGGCCGGGCTGGTGCTGCTGGTCATCGACACCAAGGTTTCACACTCCCATTCCGACGGCGGTTACGCTTCCCGCCGGGCCTCGTGCGAACTCGGTGCCGAGGTACTTGGCGTTAAGGCGCTGCGTGACGTGGAGGTGGGTGATCTCGAGGAGGCGGCCGGGCTGCTTGACGAGGTCACGTTCCGCCGGGTGCGCCACGTAGTTACGGAAAACGACCGGGTACTCCAGACGGTGGAACTGCTGGGCCGCCAGGGCCCCTCAGCCATCGGCCCCTTGCTGGACGCCAGCCACGCGTCCATGCGCGACGACTTCGAAATCTCCTGCCCGGAACTGGACACGGCGGTGGACACCGCCCGGGCCAGCGGCGCCATCGGCGCCCGGATGACGGGGGGCGGCTTCGGCGGGGCAGCCATCGCGCTCACTCCGGTGGATGCCGAACAAAAGGTGCGCGACGCCGTCGCCAAGGCTTTCGCCGACGCCGGATTTGCCGCGCCGGACATCTTCACCGTCTCCCCTGCCGCGGGAGCCATGCGCATCGCCTAGGTGCGCCTGCTCCTTGCCGCCGGCAGCACTTAAAGACTGTGGGCCCCACCAGCTTGGTGGGGCCCGCAGTTGTTTGATTTACGACGGCGGGAGCTGCCGCAGTGCCTAGTCGTTACCCCGGAGGATGGCCAGCAGGCGGATGATCTCCACGTAGAGCCAGACCAGCGTTACGGTCAGGCCGAAGGCTGCAGTCCAGGAGAAGCGCTGCGGAGCGCCGCTGCGGACACCCGCCTCAATGCTGGTGAAGTCCATGATCAGGGAGAACGCGGCCAGGCCAATGGCCAGCAGGCCGATGAAGACCCCCAGCGGAATGCCGAAGATCTCAACGCTGCGCAGGCCGAAGGGCTGCTGCAGGACACCGGTCCACATCATCACCATGTTGACCAGGGCGAACACGGCATACCCGATGACGGCGATCATGAAGAACCGCATGGCCTTCGGGGTGGCGCGGACCTTGCCGCTCTTGAAGAGGACCAGGGTCACGGCGAACACCGACAGCGTGCCGATGACCGCCTGCAGGCCGACGCCCGGGAACTGCGTGTCCAGGATCCTGGTCAGGCCGCCGAGGAAGAGGCCTTCCAGGGCTGCGTAGGCAAGGATCAGGGCCGGCGAGGGCTGCTTCTTGAACGTGTTGACCAGGGCGAGCACGAAGCCGCCCAGGGCGCCGACGATCATGAGCATCGAGGCCAGGCCCAGCCCGACCGTGAGGGTGATGGCAGCGCCCACCAGGACGGCCCCAAGGCACGCTGCCGTCTTCATGATGACGTCGTCGAACGTCATCCGGCCGGTGTCTGCGGGTCCGGCCGAAGGCTGGCTGTACATCTGGCGCAGCTGCTCGTCGGTCATGCTCTGGGGCTGCGCGTTCCAGCCCTGCTGGCCGTAGGGTGCCTGGCTGTACGGCTGCTGGCCATACTGTGCCTGGCCATAGGGAGCACCGTAAGGAGCCTGCGGTACAGGCGGTGCCTGGGTGGCTCCACGGAAACTCTTTCCGTTGAAGATCGGGTTGCCGCCAAGTGCCATTGCGGGGTTCCTCCATGTTGGGTGTGGGTGATGTACTTTTCGTTACGCTACCAATCCCACGTCGGGCTTCTCCCGAAAGTTCCCGCAGCAGCGGCTCCGCAACCTAACCGTGACTCTTGGGCTCCCGGCCGGGGCCGGGCGGCTGCCCGGAGCCCGGCGCCCGGCGCCCGGCGCCCTACCCGACGCCCAGGTAGGCCTCCTTCACGGCGGGATCCTCCAGGAGTTCCTTGCCGGTGCCGCTGTGCGTGATCTCGCCGGTCTCCAGCACGAATGCCCGGTGGGCTCCGGCCAGCGCCTGGTTGGCGTTCTGCTCCACCATCAGGACAGTGGTGCCCTGGTTGTTGATCTCCTTGATGATCTTGAAGATCTGGCGGATGAACTGCGGCGCCAGCCCCATGGATGGCTCATCGAGCAGCAGCAGCTTCGGGTTGGACATCAACGCCCGGCCAATGGCCAGCATCTGCTGCTCGCCACCGGACATGGTGCCGCCGAACTGCTTTTCGCGTTCCTTCAGCCGGGGAAACAGGTCGAAGACGCGCTCCAGGTCCTTGGCTACGCCGCTCCTGTCCTTGCGGCCAAAAGTTCCCATATCCAGGTTTTCCATGACGGTCATGCCCGGGAAGATGCCGCGTCCCTCCGGTGCCTGGGAGATCCCGTGGACCACCCGGATGTGTGCCTTCATCTTTGTGATGTCCTGGCCGGCGAAGGTGATCGTGCCTTCCGAGCAGTTGAGCAGTCCGGAGATGGTCCGCATGGTGGTGGTCTTGCCCGCGCCGTTGGCCCCGATCAGGGCCACCACTTCCCCCTCATTGACCGTGAAGGACATGTCCCGCAGGGCCTGGATGCGGCCGTAGTGGACGGACACTCCTTTGAGTTCAAGCAACGTCATCTTCGGGCTCTCCCAGGTAGGCGGCAATAACACGCGGGTCTTCACGGATTTCACGGGGCAGTCCGTCCGCGATCTTCTTGCCGAATTCCAGCACCACGATCCGGTCCGTCACTCCCATGACGAGCTTCATGTCGTGCTCAATCAGCAGCACGGTGTAGCCCTCATCCCTGATGGTGCGGATGAGGGCCATGAGCTCCTCTTTCTCCGCGGGGTTGAAGCCGGCCGCAGGTTCGTCAAGGCACAGCACCTTGGGATCGGTGGCCAGCGCCCGGGCGATCTCCAGCCGCCGCTGGTAACCGTACGGCAGCTGGCGGGACAGCACATGCGCATGGCTGCCGATCCCCACAAAATCCAGCAGCGCCATCCCGCGCTCAATGGCCGACTTTTCTTCCCGGATGTGCGTGGGCAGGCGAAGCAAAGCCCCGCCCACACTGGTGCGGTGCCGGGCATCCAGGCCCACCACCACATTCTCCAGCGCGGTCATCTCGCCGAACAGCCGAATGTTCTGGAACGTGCGCGACAGGCCCAGGCGCGTGATCTTGTGCTGCTTGATGCCGTTCAGGACCTGGCCCTCCAGCACCACTTTGCCGCTGGTGGGTTTGTAGACACCCGTCATGGCGTTGAAGCAGGTGGTCTTTCCCGCACCGTTGGGGCCGATAAGCCCCAGGATCTCTCCGCGCTTGATGTTGAAACTGATATTGTCCAGGGCCACGAGGCCGCCGAACTTGATGGTCAGGTTCTGCACCTCCACGATGTTGTCGCCGACTTTGACCGCGATGTCGCGGTCGGGCGCCACCTTCTCGGCCAGTTCCTGGTCCACCCCGGCTTCCGCCAGGGCTTCCATGTCCAGCTCAGGGGCGACAGGTGTCCCCGGGGTCTCCTGCGCCGGCTGTTCCTCCACGCTGCTGGACCCGGCGTGCCTTTCCTCGGAGCTCATGCCTCCGCCCCTCTCTCGCCGGCCGCGCGGGAATCCGTGCCCGCCGGCGGCTTGTCCGTGTCTTTGGGTTCCATGGCGTCCCGGTTGGTGACCTTGTTCAGGGCCGTCCGGCCGTAGGCGAGCAACCGTTGTCGGGCAGGAAGCAGGCCCTGGGACCGGAAGATCATGATCAGCACCAGCGCGATGCCGAAGATCAGGTACTTGTACTCGGCAATGGCCGTGAACCTGAGCGGAATGTAGCTGACCAGGGCCCCGCCAAGGATGGCGCCTACCTTGTTGCCTGCGCCGCCCAGCACGACGGCTGCGAGGAACAGGATGGAGGTGGTGACGTCGAACTTCTGGTTGTTGACGAACCCGACCTGCCCGGCGAAAAGAGCGCCGGAGAGGCCACCGATGGCGGCGCCAATGGCGAAGGCCCACACCTTGTACTTGAAGGTGGGAACACCCATGATTTCGGCGGCGTCCTCGTCCTCGCGGATGGCGATCCAGGCCCGGCCCACCCGGCTTCGTTCCAGGTTGCCCACCAGGAGGGTAACGATGATGATGATGGTCAGCGTCAGCCAGTACCAGGGCACGCCGTTGGAGTTGGAAAAGATGGGCGTGCCGTCAGCCTCGGTACCCGGCGGGTGGCCGACGTTCTGGAAGCCAACCTGGCCCTTCATGGCGGGGATGATCGTGGCCAGGATGCGGATGATCTCGCCGAAGCCAAGCGTCACGATGGCGAGGTAGTCGCCCCTGAGGCGCAGGGTGGGCACGCCCAGCATGACGCCGAAGAACATGGTGACCGCCATGGCCAAAGGAAGCGTCCAGAGGTACGGGATGTGGAGGTAGGGCGAATCCGGGCTGGTCAGCATGGCGGCAACATAGGAACCCACCGCAAAGAAGGCAACGTACCCCAGGTCCAGGAGCCCGGCGTAGCCCACCACGACATTCAGACCGACGGCGATCAGCGCAAAGCGTGCCATGTCGAAGCAGGCCAGGGCGAAGTTGTTTCCCGGCTCGGTGGTGATGATCGGCGGGTTGATCAGCGGGAGCAGGTAGGCCAGTACTACAACGATCACCAAAAAAGCCCACTGCTGCTGGCGGGACAATGCGTGCCAGCGGTCGGAGAAGTATCCGGGCTTGCGTTTCCCCCGCTCGCGCAGGTCGCTTCTTCCCGCGGCCTTCGACGAGGCTTCGCGGTCCTCTGCTGCCTGCTCGGCTGCAGCGGTCTGCAGCGGCGTGGGGCCATCCGTCATGCTCATGCTTTGCTCCTTCCAAGGGAGGTTCCGAGGATGCCTTCCGGCCGCAGCAGCAGCACGAGGACCAGCACCACGAACGCGACGACGTCGGTCCACTGGGAGTTGCCCAGCAGGATCTGCCCGTAGTTGCCGATCAGGCCGAGCAGCAGGCCGCCGAGCAACGCGCCACGAACGTTGCCGATGCCACCGAGCACCGCCGCCGCGAACGCCTTGATACCCAGGACGAACCCACCGCTGTACTGGACACCGGACGGGATTTTCATGACGTAGAACAAGGCGGCGGCTCCCGCGAGCAGGCCTCCGATGACGAAGGTGGTAATAATGATGCGCTCTTTGTTGACGCCCATCAACGTTGCCGTGTCCGGATCCTGGGCGACAGCGCGGATGCCGCGGCCGGTGCGTGACTTGCTGATGAACCGGTCGATGCCCACCATCATGATGACTGCGGCGATGATGATCACCAGTTGCTGCGAATCGATGATGGTGCCGAAGACGTCGAAGATGGGGGTGGGCCGGAACATCGTCAGCGCCAGTTCGGGGCTGGGTCCGCGCCACAGGTAGATGAGGTACTGGATGGTGAACGACGCACCGATGGCGGTAATCAGGAACACCAGGCGGGGGGCGTTCCTGTTACGGAGCGGCTTGTAGGCAATGCGCTCCAGCAGGAAGGCTGTCACGGCCGAGGCAACCATGGCCAGGACAAGCGCCAGCAGCAGGTTGAGAATGATGGCCCAAATGTCCAGCCTGGGAACCGATGGACCGAAGCCAAGGCCGCTGAGGGTGAAGAAGACTGCGTAGCAGCCGACGATGAACACTTCCGAGTGGGCGAAGTTGATCAGGTTGAGCACACCGTAAACCAGCGTGTAGCCCAGCGCTACGAGAGCGTAAATGGCCCCGAAGGTGAGGCCGTCAAAGGTGGCACTCCAGAAGTTCTCGGCCAGCGAGGGGACGTCGAAGGTGATCCAGTCGTTTTCCGTCGGGAGTAGTGGGACAAGAGAGGGAAGCATGGGAACATCCTGATCCAGTTGCACGCGGCCTTGTGGGCCCGGCCGTGGGACTTATGTCTATTGACCTGGTTTGGTCACGGGCTGCTGCCGAGCGAAGAAAAGGCTGTGGGGGCCTGCTGATGCTGGCCCCCACAGCCGATTCCCGCCGTTTCGGCTACTCCCCGATCGGGCCGACGGGAACGATCTTTCCGTTCTCCACCTTGTAGCCGTACACCGTTGGGGCCTGGAGCTCGCCCTTGGCATCCCACTTGTAGTGCTTGCTCAGCCCGTCCTTGTCATAGTTCTTGACCCAGGAGAGCAGGTCCGCGCGGCTCTGCTTGCCCGCATCAATACCGGACAGGAGGACGGTGGCGGCGTCGTAGCCCTCGATGGAGTAGGTACCGGGCTCCGCGCCCTTGGAGACTTCCTTGTAGGCCGAGGCGAAATCGGGGATCAGTTCACCCGGGAGGCACGGGCAGGTGAAGTAGGCGTTGTTCGAAGCGTCGCCTGCCTGCTTGATGAACTGGTCATCCTTCACGCCGTCGGGGCCCACGAACGTGCCGGTGAAGCCCTTGCCCACAAGCTGCTGGGCAAACGGCGCACCCTCTGCGTAGTAGCCGGCGTAGTACACTGCGTCGGCCTTGGCGTTCATGATCTTGGAAATGACAGCCGAGAAATCCTTCTGGCCGGTGGTCACCTTTTCCGTACCTGTCAGGGCGCTGCCCAGGCCGGCCGATGTGGAGGTTCCCAGGCCGATGCCGTAGTCGGAGTCGTCCTGGACCAGGTACACCTTCTTGGCCCCGAGCTTGCCGGTAAGGAACTTGGCGGCTGCAGGGCCCTGGACGGCGTCGTTGCCGAGGCCCCGGAAGAAGGTGGTCCAGCCGTTCTCGGTGAGGCTCGGGTTGGTTGCAGACGGCGTGATGTGGACCAGTCCCTTCTGCTCGAAGATGTTGCCCGTGGCCTTGGATTCACCCGAGAACGGGAGGCCGATGACGCCGATGATGTCCGTCTCGCTGACCATCTGGGTGACCGGGCCGGTGGCCTTGTTCGGGTCGCCTTCGGTATCGAACTTCTTGAACTGGACCTGGCAGCCGGGGTTGGCCTTGTTGTGCTGGTCGATGGCCAGCTGGATGCCGTTGAAGATGTTGACGCCGAGCTGGGCGTTGGGGCCGGTCTGCGCTCCGGCGTAGGCGATCGTGGTGCTGGCAGGGCAGGTTGCCTTGCCGTCGCCGGCCGGCTTCACCGCGCCGGACGGGACGTCCACTTTCGAGATGGCAGGGATGTTCACCTTGTTGGACGCGCCCGAGCTCTCGCCGGTGCTGGGACCCGACGGGTTGGCGCAGGCCGAAAACAGCATGCTGACTGTGGCTGCTGCCGCCAACGAGGTGAGGACTTTCTTTCGGTACATGTGTCTGCCTTCCGAAACAGGGCCATGCGATGCGTATGCGGAAACGTAGGGGCGCCTCGGCGCCCATGGTGAAACCAGGTGTTCCTGATTTAGCTTCAAGCTAGTGCATAGACAGCAGGGAAACTAAGTGACTGAGGTCACAGCCTTATAACAGTCGTTTCCTATGTGGAATTAAATGCCGGAAGCCGCCTGCATCGCAGGCGGCTTCCGGGCGGCGGGCCCCTTGAGGGCTCTTGCCGCGATGTACCCCAGGTGGGACTCGAACCCACAACACGCGGATTTTAAGTCCGATGCCTCTGCCAATTGGGCTACTGGGGCGCCGGGTCAATGGTACCTGTCCAAGGGGCCCGGGCTGGAAACGCCGACGGCGGCCGGCCCCCAAAAAGGGACCGGCCGCCGTCGTACGTCTGATGGCACCTGCAGTGATGGCTACTTGGCGTTGGCAGGCACCGTTTCCTTCGGCGCGGCAGCAGCCGTTGAACCGGAGCCGCCGGCCGGGACGGCCGCCGGGGCGGCAGCGGGCTTCGGAGCCGGGGTGGCTGCGGCCACGAAGGCACCGCGCGGGTTGTCCAGGTCCAGCAGCTGGGTGGTGTCGCGTCCGGCGAAGAAGCTGATGATCCAGTTGAAGATCACGCGGAACTTGCGCTCGAAGGTAGGCATCGCCATGCCGTGGTAGCCGCGGTGTGCCAGCCAGGCGAGCGGCCCCTTGAGGCCGATGCGGCCGAGGAGGTTGATGTTGGCAACGCCCTTCCATTCACCGAATCCGGCCACGGCACCGAGGTTCTTGTGCTTGTAGTCGGCCAGCGGCTTGTCCCAGCGCGACGCCCACAGGTTCTTGGCGAGGCGCTTGGCCTGGCGAAGGGCGTGCTGGGCGTTCGGGACGCAGGTGCCGTCCGGCAGGCCCTTGCCGGTGAGGTCGGGAACGGCGGCGATGTCTCCGGCGGCCCAGGCGTTCTCCACGATGCCCTCGTCTCCGGCAATGCGGAGGTCGGGCAGGACGCGGACGCGGCCGCGGGGTTCGAGCGGGAAGTCGGTGGAGCGGACCATCGGGTTGGCCTGCACGCCGGCCGTCCACACCAGGGTGTCGGCCTCGAATTCCTGCGCGGGGGTCTTGTCCGGGAGGTTGATCAGCTTGAGGGTGCCCTCTGCGCTGTCCAGGGAGGTGTTCAGGAGGACCTCGATGCCGCGGCTGCGCAGGTGCTCAACCACCCAGTCGGCCTGCTTCGCGGTGACCTCGGGCATGATGCGGCCCATGGCTTCGACCAGGACGAAGCGGACTTCCTCCTGCTTGATGCGCGGGTTGTTGCGCACGGCGGCGCGGGCGAGGTCTTCCATCTCGGTGATGCACTCGATGCCGGCGAAGCCGCCGCCGACCACCACGAAGGTGAGGGCCCGGGCGCGGGCAACGGGGTCGGTCATGGTGGAGGCAACCTCAATGCGCTCCAGGAGCTTGTTGCGCAGCGCAACGGCTTCCTCGATGGTCTTCAGGCCGATGCCCTTGTCCGCAAGCCCCTTGATGGGGAAGGTGCGGGTGATGGCGCCGGCCGCAAGGACGACGTCGAAGTAGGGAACCTCGAAGTTCTCGCCGCCGTCGGCCGGAGCCACGACAGCAGTGCGGTTGACGTGGTCGATGGAGGTGACGCGGCCCTGGATCAGTTCCGTCTGCTTGAGGTGCTGGCGGTGGGACACCACAGCGTGGCGGGCTTCGATGTTGCCGCCGGCCACCTCGGGAAGGAAGGGCTGGTAAGTCATGTAGGGCAGCGGATCGACGACGGTGACGATGCCACCGGCGTTCGCGATCTTCTTCTGCAGTTTCAGTGCTACGTACAGGCCGACGTACCCGCCGCCGACGACGAGTACCCGGGGACGGTCCTGGAGCTGTGGGGTGGTTGCCATGATTTAAGGATACAGGAGTTTGTGAAAATCTTCACTAGCCTCTGGCCCTCGTGCGTAACCTAGGGATTACGGCGGGAATCGACCCTTTCCACTACTCCCGTATCGGGGTCTTCGCGGGCGAGGGCCGGGTTCCGTGCGGCCCGGCGGAGCTGGACGGCGGCCGCTGCGATGATGGCCACGAACAGGATGGCAAAACCGATCACGACGGCGGCGCCGACGGCACTGTCCCGCTGGGAGGGAGCCTTGGCAGCGGGAACGGTTGCTTCCGGCAGCGTGGGTGCAGCGCTTGGCACCTGGGTGGGCGCGGGCTGCGGGGTTGCCGGAGCCGCGGGGTTGCCCCGCCTGTGGACGCGGATCCATTCGGCGATGGAACCCAGCGGGTTTGTTGCCACCTCGGGGACGTCGGCTTTGAGTGCGGCTTCGGCGTTGAGGATGCCGTAGCCGTACAGCGGGTCCTTGCCCGGTGCACCGGCATCCTTAGCCGTCGAAACGATCCGGTTGATCACCTGTTCGGCAGTCATGTCCGGCCACTTGGAACGGATCAACGCGGCCACGCCGGCCACGATGGGGGTGGACCCCGAGGTTCCGGCCCATTCGGCGTAGCTGCCGCCCGGAAGGCCGCCCACCAGGTTCTCGGCAGGCGCGGCAACGCCAATGCTGATTCCCTGGGAGGACGCGTCCACGCTTGCCACGTTCTTGCGGTCCAGTCCTGCCACGGTGAGCACGCCGGGAATGGTGGCCGGAGCGCCCACCTGCGTGTTGCCACCCACCCGGTTGCCGGCAGCGGCGACGATTACCACGTCCTTCTGCTCGGCATAGAGGAAGGCGGCGTCCCAGCTCTGCGGCCACTGGGGTGTGGTGCTGCCGAGCGATATGTTGATGACTTTGGCGCCGTTGTCCACGGCCCAGCGGACGGCTTCCGGGATTTGGTCCTGGTCGCTTTTGCCGGCGGGGTTGGGCGAGCCGAGCCAGGTGGATACGGACAGGATCTGCGCCTCCGGGGCCACCCCCATGATGCCGTCCGGCAGCGGGGCGGAGGGGCCCGGACTGGGGCTGGGAGTGGCGTTGGCAGGCTGGTGGCCGCGGCCGGCCAGCATGGTGGCGACGAGCGTCCCGTGCTCGGGCTTGGAACCAACGCTCTTCTGCCCGTCGGGCTGGCCGGAGCCGGAGGCGTCGTAGCCGCCGCTGACCGCGCCCTTCAGGTCCGGGTGCTGGGCATCGACGCCGCTGTCGATGACCGCCACCTTGACGTTCGCGCCCTTGGACACTTCCCAGGCCTTGGTGATGCCCGAATCGGCCAGCCAGTACTCCTTGTCCCGCCATTCGTCCGCCCTGGCCTGGGGAGCGGTGAACAGGCCGGCGCACAGGGTGCAGGCAGCCAGCAGCAGGGCCAGCAGGCCGGCCCCAGCCGGCGGAGGACTGTCGGTGCCAGTGATGTTGTCTGCATCCGGTTAGCCGATACTCAGCGCAATGCCGTCGAGGATGTCGTGCTCGCTTGCGGTGGCGGCAGTGATCCTCCCGCCGCTGAGCGCACCCACGCGTTCCAGGATCCGGCGCCACACCAGTCCCCCGGCGCCGATGACATCCACCCTTCCGGGATGCATGTAGGGCAGCGCGGCGCGTTTGTCCCGGCTCATGGTCAGCAGGTCGGTGGCGGCGGCCCGCACCTCATCAATGGGGAGTTCGGCGCCATGGATGACGTCAGGGCGGTATTCCGGCAGGCGGAGCGCGTGCGCTGTGATGGTGGTGATGGACCCGGCAACACCGACGACGGCGGTGGCGCGTTCCAGCGGCACGTCGCGTCCGGCGCGGGCAATGGCGGCGTCGACGTCCGCTTCTGCTGCGGAGATCTGTTCGGCAGTGGGAGGATCGTCCCGCAGGTGCCGTTCCGTCAGCCGCACGCAGCCAATGTCCACGGATTTTGCCGCCGTCACGCCGGCGGCGGTGCCGAGCACGAACTCGGTGCTCCCTCCGCCGAGGTCGACCACCAGCACTTCGTGGCCGTCGAGGATGGGCAGCACGCTGCTGGCCCCGGCGAAGGACAGCGCGGCTTCTTCGTCGCCGGAGATGACTTCCGGCTCCACTCCCAGCAGGTCCCTGATTCCGGCCACGAAGACGTCGCGGTTGCGGGCATCGCGGCTGGCGGAAGTTGCCACGAACCGGACCTTCGTTACGCCGTGTTCCCGGATCAGGCGGGCATAGTCGGCGGTGGCCGCGAAGGTCCGTTCCAGTGCTTCGGGCGCAAGTTCGCCGGTGGCGTCCACGCCCTGGCCCAGGCGCACGACGCGCATCTCCCGCACGACGTCGGTCAGGGCGGTGCTGCCCTTGCTGCGGTCGATGTCCGCGATCAGGAGCCGGATGGAATTGGTGCCGCAGTCGATGGCGGCGACGCGGGTCACTCGGCCGCCTTGCCGGAGCCGGCAGGCTTCCGCACGGAGCCGGCCTGCCAACGATGTCCGGCAGGCCCTGGGGCCCGTGCCGGCTGAGGTCCCTGGAGGGGGCCTCGCCGGTGGTGTCCCATGCTCCGTCGCAGTAGCACTTGTCGGCAGTCCACCATTCGCTGATCAGTTCCAGCGCCCTGTCGCCCAGCGGGTTGACGCCGCTGCCGGCCGCCAGGGAATGGCCCACCAGCACGTGCAGGCATTTGACGCGGGTGGGCATCCCGCCGGCCGAGACGCCGTCGATCTCCGGAACGGGGCCGATGCCCGAACGCCGGCCGATCGCTTCCCGGGCGGCGAGGTATTCCCCATGGGCGGAGCGGTAGGCCGCGGCAAGGACCGAATCGGCCGCGAGCTGGTCGTTCATGTCATTCATGACGCCTGCGGCTTCCAGCCGGGAAACGGCGGAGGTGATGACAGGGTGCGTCAGGTAGAAGGTTGTGGGGAACGGCGTGCCGTTGCTGAGCCGGGGTGCCGTGGCGGCGACCAGCGGGTTGCCGCAAACGCAGCGCGCCGGAATCTCCACGACATCGCGGACGGGACGCCCCAGTTGCCGGCTCAGTACTTCAAGGTCGCGTGCTGTTGGTTGGCGGGATTCGTCCCGGGCGGCTGCCGTGTTGTCTTCCACTGTCGCGGGCCGTCCTTCCTGTGCGGTTCAGTCTGTGGCCGCGCGCCTGATGGACTCCCACAGGGAATCCACCCACGGCAGATCGGCGGGGTCTTGTGCTGCTGCGCCGGTGGGGCTACTGCTTTCTCCGGCCGGCAAATCGCCGCCGAAGACCCAGTAGCCGGTTTCGCCCGGCATAACCATGTTAATGCGGTCGCGGGCCTGCTGCTTCACGTAGTTGGGGTCCTGCCAGCGGGAGACCTGCTGCCGGAGGACGTCACCTTCGGCCTGGCGTGCGGCGATATCGGCGTTCAGGGCGTCAATTTCCGCCTTCTTGTCGAAGAAGACCTTGACCGTGGGCGCGAGCATGATGGTGATGGCAATCATGACCACGGCCAGCGCCAGCATCCGCCCCGAGAAGGCCTTCGCCGGAACGGGCTGCGGCGCTTCGTCCTCGCCGGCGGGGGTACCGCCCGCGACGCTGCTCCCCTTGCTGCTTCGCTTGCCGGTGCTGCGCGCAGCCTTGGCCTGCCCCGCCGTCGGCCGGGCCGCCGTCGGCTTTTCCGCAGCAGCACCCCGTGATTCCCCCGCGCGTTCCTTGGATTCTCCTGCCGCGCGTTCCTTGCCCGGGCCGAAGTGGGCGCGGATGACGTCGGCGCCCTCGGCGGATTCCCCGGCAGAACGGTGGGGGGCGGCCTTGGGAACTTTGGGACGGCGGGTAGCCATGACACTCCTGAAACGCAGCCTGCCTGGGCCGCCAAAAATCTGGGCTGGGACTGATGCTGCCGGAAACGACAGCGGTGGCTATGGTCTTCCAACCATAGCCACCGCTGAAGGTATTACGCGGCTACTAGCCCTTGAAACGCGGGAACGCGCTGCGGCCGGCGTAGCGTGCGGCGTCATCGAGTTCCTCTTCGATGCGCAGCAGCTGGTTGTACTTGGCGACGCGCTCGGAGCGGGCCGGGGCACCGGTCTTGATCTGGCCGGCGTTGGTGGCCACCGAGATGTCGGCGATGGTGGTGTCCTCGGTCTCGCCGGAGCGGTGCGAGGTGATGGTGGTGTAGCCGGCACGCTGGGCCAGGCTGACAGCATCCAGGGTCTCGGTCAGGGAACCGATCTGGTTGACCTTGACCAGCAGCGAGTTGGCGGTCTTGGTGTCGATGCCGCGCTGCAGGATGGAGGGGTTGGTGACGAACAGGTCGTCGCCCACCAGCTGGACCTTGTCGCCGATGGCGTCGGTGAGGGTCTTCCAGCCCTCCCAGTCGTTCTCGTCCAGCGGGTCCTCGATGGATACCAGCGGGTAGTCGGCCACGAGCTCGGCGTAGTAGGCGCTCATCTCGCTGGCGGACAGGGCCTTGCCCTCGAACTGGTAGGCGCCGTCCTTGTAGAACTCGGAGGAGGCGACGTCCAGGGCCAGGGCGATGTCCTTGCCCGGGGTGTAGCCGGCGTTCTTGATGGCTTCGGTGATGAGGTCCAGGGCTGCGCGGTTGGACGGCAGGTTCGGGGCGAAGCCGCCTTCGTCGCCGAGGCCGGTGGACAGGCCCTGTTCCTTGAGCACGGACTTGAGGTTGTGGTAGACCTCGACGCCCCAGCGCAGGCCCTCGGAGAAGGTCTCGGCGCCGATCGGGGCGATCATAAATTCCTGGATGTCGACGTCGGAGTCGGCGTGGGAGCCACCGTTGAGGATGTTCATCAGCGGCACGGGCAGGACGTGCGCGTTGGGGCCGCCGAGGTACTTGTAGAGCGGCAGGTCAGCGGAGGCTGCGGCTGCGTTGGCGACGGCCAGGGACACACCGAGGATGGCGTTGGCGCCGAGCTTGCCCTTGTTGGGGGTGCCGTCCAGGTCTAGCATGGCCTGGTCGATGCTGCGCTGGTCGGTGGCGTCGAAGCCGGTCAGGGCGGGGGCGATCTG
Source organism: Arthrobacter sp. MOO21 (assembly GCF_057369995.2). Lineage (NCBI taxonomy): Bacteria > Bacillati > Actinomycetota > Actinomycetes > Micrococcales > Micrococcaceae > Arthrobacter > Arthrobacter sp. MOO21. The sequence continues at coordinate 357,127 of NZ_CM170671.2, forward strand.
GTCGATGACGGCGTCGACGGCCTTCTGGACACCCTTGCCGAGGTAACGGCCCTTGTCGCCGTCGCGCAGTTCAACGGCCTCGTGTTCGCCGGTGGATGCACCGGAGGGAACTGCTGCGCGGCCAATCTGGCCGTCCGAAAGCAGGACCTCGACCTCAACGGTCGGGTTGCCGCGGGAATCGAGGATTTCGCGGGCGTGGATGGCATCGATAAGCGCCATGAATTTGCTCCTTATGGGCGATTAACGGGGGGATGTGGCAGAAAAACTCGACGTACTCGTCACGGACAAGCGTAGTCGAGAGTGGTGCGGGTTACGGAAACCTGTCCAGGCCCCGGCGTCATGATGGTGCGGCGTCGGACTGGTACCGGAGAATGGCGGCCCGCAGCGCGCGCTCGGCGTCCATGCCGCCGTCCCGGGCGGAACGTACGACGGCGAGCAGCAGCTCGCCGAGCTCTTCCTCGCTTCCGGGGACGGGAACCCCCGCGGGCAGCCCGAGCCCCGCGCGCTGGGCCCGGTCCAGTGACTTCTGTGCCCTGGCCAGCGCCGGGAGCGCCTGCGGGATCCCCTCGAAGGGATCTGTCCGGTGCGGTTTCTCGGTCCGTTTGACGGCATCCCACTTCTGCTCGATCTCCGCCACCGTGGCGGGGAAGCTGTCCTGCAGGGTGCCGTCAGGCCGGAACACGTGCGGGTTGCGGCGGACCATCTTGGCAGCCAGGCCGCGCGCCACGTCGTCGAACGTGAAGGCACCCCGCTCCTGGGCGAGCCGGGCATGCAGCACCACTTGGAGCAGGACGTCGCCCAGCTCAGCCTGGAGTTCGGCGTCGGGGTGGCCTTCCTCGATGGTTTCGGCGACTTCGTAGGCTTCCTCGAGGAGGTACTCCACCAGGGAGGCGTGGGTCAGCGCGCCCATCCAGGGGCAGTGCTCGCGCAATTGCGCGAGGACCGCGACCAGGCGTTCGATGGGTGCCTGGTCAGCCAAGGTTGGCGTAGGAGTCGTTGATGTACTCCACCAGCGCTTCCTTTTCCTCCAGGGGCAGGAAGGAGGCCTCTGCCGCGTTCAGGGTCAGCTCCAGCAGGTCGTCGAGGTCGTAGTCGAAGGTTTCCACCAGCAGGTTGAACTCGTCCGTGAGGGTAACGCCGCTCATCAGCCGGTTGTCGGTGTTGATGGTGACGTTGAAGCCCAGCTGGTAGAGCATGTCCAGCGGGTGGCTTTCGATGCCTTCGCCGAAGCCGGCGATCGCGCCGGTCTGGAGGTTGGAAGACGGGCAGATTTCCAGCGGGATGCCGCGGTCGCGGACCCAGCTGGAGAGGTCGCCCAGGGTCACCAGACCCACGGTTTCGCCGGCCTCGTCGTCGTCGAATTCCACCATGATGTCCTCGGCGATGCGGACGCCGTGGCCCAGCCTCAGGGCGCGCCCGTCCACCAGGGCGGACTGGATGCTCTCCAGGCCCGCCGCTTCACCGGCGTGGACAGTGGCGGGGAAGTTGTGCTGGGCGAGGTAGGTGAATGCGTCCCGGAACCGGGAAGGCAGGAACCCGTCCTCTGCCCCGGCGATGTCGAAGCCAACGGCGCCCTTGTTGCGGTGGCGGACGGCGAGCTCGGCGATCTCCTGGCCGCGGTCCGCATGACGCATCGCCGTGATGAGCTGGCCCACCTGGATCTCGCGGCCGCTCTCCCCCACAGCCTCGACGCCGGCTTCCAGGCCTTCCTGGACGGCTTCCACTACCTCGTCGAGGGTGAGCCCCTTCTGCAGGTGCTGCTCCGGCGCCCAGCGCACTTCGCCGTACACCACGCCGTCGTCCGCCAGGTCCTCGACGAATTCCTTGGCCACCCGGAAGAGGCCTTCGTGGGTCTGCATGACGGCGACGGTGTGGTCGAATGTCTCGAGGTAGCGCACCAGGGAGCCCGAGTCCGCGGACTCACGGAACCACTGCCCAAGGGCCACCGGATCCGTGGACGGGAGCGTGTGGCCGACGGCCTCAGCCAGTTCGATGATGGTGGCCGGCCGGAGTCCGCCGTCCAGGTGGTCGTGAAGGGAAACCTTGGGCAGGTTCTTCAGGTCAAAATCGATGGCAGGGGCGGCGTCAACAATAGGCTCAGTCACGTTCCCACCTTAGGGTGGGCCCGTGTCCAAAGCCAGCCGTCCAATGCCAGCCGTTCAAAGCCAGCCGCTAATTGGCCGTGGGGCCGGCCTCGGCGGCGGGCACCACCAGCGACACCGTTCCGGAACGGCCTTCCGGGCCGCCCCCGGCGGAGGAGCCGTCCGCCCATCCGTCCGTGTCGGGGTCTTCGGGGGCGTCATGGCGGCCCAGGCGTTTGTGCCACCAGCGCAGCAGGTGGTCAATGACGACTCCCAGCACGATGGCGAAGACGACGGCGATGCCGGCGCTGAGCAGGGGGTTGTTGTGCAGCCAGGGGAACGAGCTGGCCAGCAGGCCGATGCCGATGGAGTAGCCCACCCAGGTGAGGCAGGCGGCGGCGTCAAGCACGAAGAACCTGCGGTGCGGGAAACCGGTGCTGCCCGCCACGTAGTTCACTGCCACGCGGCCCCAGGGGATGTAGCGGGCGGTGAAAATCAGCACGGCACCGCGTTTGTCCAGTTCGTACCGGGCCCAGCCAAAGACCTTCCGGACCTTGGGCCGGCGCATCCACTTCCAGCGTTCCAGGCCGATCCTGCGCCCCAGCATGAACGCCGTGTTGTCGCCGCAGATGGCCCCCACGAGGGCGGTGAAGCCAAGGATCCACAGATTGGGTTCGCCGCTGTGCCGGGAAAATGCCGCGAGCGCCACGATCAGCGTTTCGCTGGGCACCACCATGGCGAAACCGTCCACGAAGAAGAACACCAACAGCACGGGGTAAATCCACCACTGGCCCGCTGCATGGAGCACGGCCTCATTAATAAACTCCACGCGGTGTTGCTCCTGTACAAAAATGACACAGCCAATGTGTCACAGCCATAGCGGAAAATCGTTCCTAAGTGTCCCATGCGGGGGGCGCAGTGCGCTACGCCTTTAATGCCCGGAACGACGCGTTAAACGCCTGGGTCAGGTCCCTGGTTCCCGGATCCGTTCCACCACGTTGGGATTGCCGCGGAATTTGTTGATCGCCAGGTCCACCACGATGCCCAGCGCCACGGCGCAAACAATGGCAATGGCGGCGCCGAGGAGGTGGTTGTCTTCAAACCACTGGCCAAAGAAAAGTCCGATGGCGACCGAGTAGCTGGCCCACAGGGTGGCGGAGAGGACGGTCAGTCCGACGAACCGCAGATGCGGGTAGTGGGTACCGCCTGCCGTCAGGTTGACCGCCACCCTGCCGATCGGGACGAAACGGGCCACCAGGATCAGCGAGGCAGGCCGCTTCCGCAGTTCCCGGCCTGCCCAACGAAAGGCGCTCTGCATCCGCGGGCCGCGCATCCACGCCCACCTGCTGGTTCCCACGCGGCGCCCCAGCAGGTAGGCGATGTTGTCCCCCGCGAAGGCACCGCCGGCAGCCACGAGCGCCAGGATCCAGGGGTTGGGGACATCGGCGGTGGCGGCGACTGCTGCCAGGCCCACCACTACGGATTCGCTGGGGACGGGAGGGAAGAAACCGTCAATGACGCAGCAGGCCAGCACCAGGACCAGCACCCACGGCTGGCCTGCGGCGGCGAGGATGGAGTCATTGATGGCCTGCATGGGTACCTATGCTATGCGGTCGATGATGAGCTGCTGGGCGGGCCGCGACCCTTCGGGGGCGATGACCACCGCGTGTTCCAGCGCCTCCCTGGCGCGGGCGAAACGTTCCGGGGTGTCCGTCAGCAGCGTCATCAGCGGTTCGCCGGCGCGGACGACGGCCCCGGGCTTGGCGTGCATGCGGACTCCGGCCGCTGCCTGCACGGAATCCTCCTTGCGGGCCCGGCCGGCACCGAGCCGCCAAGCGGCGACACCCACGGCGAGTGCATCAAGTTCCACGAGCACGCCGTCCGCCGGGGCGTAAACGACGTCGGATTCTTTGGCCACGGGCAGCGCGGCGCGCGGGTCGCCGCCCTGGGCCGAGATCATCCTGTTCCACACGTCCATCGCGCGGCCGTCCTTCAGTGCCGCGGAGGGATCGGCGTCGTGCACCCCTGCGCAGGCGAGCATCTCTTCGGCGAGCCGGACGGTCAGTTCGACGACGTCTTCCGGGCCGCCGCCCGCCAGCACCTCCACTGATTCCTCCACCTCGATGGCATTGCCTGCCGTGAGGCCCAGCGGGGTGTCCATATTGGTCAGCAGGGCGACGGTGTTCACGCCCGCGTCCTTGCCCAGGGCCACCATGGTTTCGGCCAGCTCCCGTGCTTTGGCTTCGTCCTTCATGAAAGCGCCGCTGCCCACCTTGACGTCCAGGACCAGCGAACCGGTGCCCTCGGCGATCTTCTTGCTCATGATCGAGGAAGCGATCAGCGGGATGGCCTCCACGGTTCCGGTGACATCGCGCAGCGCGTAAAGCTTCTTGTCAGCGGGCGCCAGGCCGGCGCCGGCGGCGCAGATGACGGCACCCACGTCCTGGAGCTGGGCGAGGATTTCCTCGTTGCTGAGGTTTGCGCGCCAGCCGGGGATGGATTCCAGCTTGTCCAGGGTGCCGCCGGTGTGGCCGAGGCCCCGACCGGACAGCTGCGGGACTGCGACGCCGAACACGGCCACCAGGGGTGCCAGCGGCAGCGTGATCTTGTCCCCCACCCCGCCGGTGGAGTGCTTGTCCGAGGTGTACTTGAGCCCGCCGTCAGGGCGGCGCAGGCTGGAGAAATCCATGCGCTCCCCGGACGCGATCATCGCAGCTGTCCAGCGGGCAATTTCCACCCGGTCCATGCCGTTGAGCAGGATGGCCATGTTGAGGGCCGCCATCTGCTCGTCCGCGATCGCTCCGCGGGTGTAGGCGGCAATGGTCCAGTCGATCTGTTCGGGGCTCAGCGTGCCTTTGTCGCGCTTGATGCGGATGATGTCCACGGCGTCGAACGCCTCGGCCTTGTTGTCGGTCACGGGGTCTCCTCCAGGTGGTCGGGGCCAAAGGCGTCGGGCAGCATCTGGTCCATTGTTTTGATGCCCTGGGTGGTCATCAGCTGCATGCCCGGCGCATGGAACTCATACAGCAGTTGCCGGCACCGGCCACAGGGCACGAGGACGTTGCCCGCGCCGTCCACGCAGTAAAAGGCGCGCAGGAGCCCGCCGCCGGTCATGTTCAGGTTTCCCACCAGGACGCATTCGGCGCACAGGGTCAGGCCGTAGCTGGCGTTTTCCACGTTGCAGCCGCTGACGATCCGGCCGTCCGCGGTGAGGGCCGCAGCCCCCACCGGGAATTTCGAGTACGGGGCGTAGGCGCTTTTCATGGCGGCGACGGCGGCTGCCTCCAGCGCCGCCCAGTCCACCTGCTGCGGGGCATCCACGGCGGTCAACCCTTCACGTAGGGAATGCCGCTTGCCGCCGGCCCCCTGGATTTGCCGACGAGTCCTGCCACGGCCAGGACGGTGACCAGGTAGGGCAGCATGGCCATGAACTGGCTGGGCACCGGGGTGCCGATGATGGTCACGATGCTCTGCAGGTTGTCCGCGAACCCGAACAGGAGCGCGGCGAAGAAGGCCCCGATCGGGTTCCAGCGTCCAAAGATGAGCGCCGCGAGGGCGATGAATCCGCGGCCGCCGGAGATTTCCTTGGTGAAGCTGTCGATCGCCACCAGGGTGAAGAACGAGCCACCGATGCCGGCAACAGCGCCGCCGAGGGTGACATTCCAGAACCGGGTGAGGTTGACGTTGATGCCGAGGGTGTCCGCCGCCTGCGGGTGCTCCCCCACGGCCCTGACGCGCAGGCCCCACCGGGTCTTGAACAGGCCCACCCAAACGACGGCGACAGCGATGTACATCAGGTAGCCCACCAGCGACTGGCGGAACAGGATGGGGCCGATGACCGGGATGCCGGACAGCACCGGGATGTCGATGACGTCCAGGCCCGGCGGGGAGTTGAACTGGGCCTTGTTGGCCTGCATCACCGTGCTGAACAGGAAGCCGGTGACGCCCGAAACCAGCACGTTCAGGACCACGCCCACGATGATCTGGTTGACCAGGTATTTGATGCTGAACAGGGCCAGCACCATGGAGACGACAGCGCCGGCAGCGGCAGCGGCAACCAGGCCGATGAAGGGGTTCTTGGTCATGCTGGCCACAATGGCGGCTGTGAACGCGCCGCCCAACAGCTGCCCCTCGATGGCGATGTTGACCACGCCCACCCGTTCGCACAGGACACCGGAAAGGGACCCGAACACGAGCGGGACAGCGAGGGTGACCGACCCGGCGATCAGGCCGGCCAGCGAGATGGCCGGCGTGCGGGCCCCGCCCACCACCCAAATCAGGAACGCCGCGACGAAGAGGCTGATGAAGGTTACGGTCAGCCAGCCCGGGGCCGGGCGGTTTTTCAGCTTCAGGTAGACGGCATAGGCCGCCAGCGCCAGCAGGAGCACGGACAGCACGATGCCGCCGACGGCTGCATCGATCTCCAGGGCGGGCAGCTGGAAGAAGTCGCTTCCTGTGGAAATGCCGAAGCTGGCGGTCTTGTTGGGCGCCAGGAAGCCGAAGAACACCAGCGATACGACGGCGAACACGGCCAGCAGGACAGGCGTCTTCCAGCCCACCGGCTTGGCGGACAGCGCCGTGGCGGACGGGTCTGCGGTGGTGCCCCCGCCTTGCGGATTGCCCGGCCGGGGCGAGGAAACTGTAGTGCTCATGCTGCACCTCCGGTAGTGGCTGCCTGCTTGGACTTGGCGGTGCGCGCGGGCTTCCGGCGCCGGGGGTTGAGGCCAAACACCGCGCGTACCAGCGGCGGTGCCGCGATGAACAGGACAATCAGGGACTGGACCACCAGGACGATGTCGATCGGAGTACCGGTCTGGATCTGCATCTGGACCGCGCCGGCACGGAAGGCACCGAACAGCAGGCCGGCGGCAAAGGTGCCCCACGGCGTCGAACGTCCCAGCAACGCAACCGTGATGGCGTCGAACCCGTAGGTGGCGGCGACGCCGTCGGTAAGGACCTTCTCCGTGCCCGCCACCTGGGCCACGCCGGACATGCCGGCGAGGGCACCGGCGAGGGCCATGACGAGGATGGTTGCGCGGGACACGTTGATGCCGGCCGTCTGGGCCGCTTTCGGGTTCGCCCCGACGGCGCGGAACTCGAAGCCCACGGTGGACCGGTTGAGGATCCACCACACCAGGAGCGTGGCACCGATAGCCAGGATGAAGCCGAGGTGCAGCCGGTATTGGGTGCCAAGGATCTGCGGGTAGACGGCGCTGGGGTCCAGGATCGGGGAGATTGGGTTCGACTCCCCCGGCCGCTGGAAGGCCGGGGTGTTCAGCAGGTAGCGCAGGAAGTAGAGCGCGATGTAGTTGAACATGATGGTGAGGATCACCTCGTGGGCGCCTGTGCGGGCCTTCAGCAGGCCCACCAGTCCGCCCCAGAGGGCGCCGCCCACGATGCCGGCGATAAGCACCAGGAGCAGGTGCAGGCCCATCGGCAGGTGGAGTGCAAAGCCCACCCAGGCTGCCAGGATGCCGGCCACGATGATCTGGCCCTGGGCGCCGATGTTGAAGAGCCCTGCCCGGAACGCCAGTGCCACGCCAAGGCCGGCGGTGATGAGCGGCGTCGCGATGGTGAGCGTTTCCATGAAGGGGGCGAACTGCGCGGCTACCCCGTTGCCGCGGGGGTTGAACACCGACCCCTGGAAGAGCGCGATGTAGGAGCGGGTGGCTGCGTTCCACACCGCCGTGAAGAAGTCCGTTGGCCGGGCGAAGAAGTAGCTGGAGGTGGTGGCCACCTGTTTGTCGGTGCTGGCGATCAGCAGGCCGCCGATGACCAGCGCCAGGAGTACCGCCAGGACCGAGACCATTCCGCTTCCGGTGAAGATCCTGCGGAGCAGGGTGTCCGGGCCGCCGGGCAGCTTCCCGCTTTGGTCGGTTGCCGGAACCGCCGAGGGTTCCATCGCTCCGCCGGCCGTATCAACGGAGACGACGGCGGCCGTTTCCTCCTCTGCCAGGCTGGCATGGGAGGCGGTGCCATCATGTTTGTCGGCGGCGCCGGGGCCCTCTGCGGCGTGCTTGGGGGGATGCTGCTCAGGCATGGTCGGCTCCCTCGGCGTTGGTGGCGGGGGCCGGGTTGCTGCCGGCCTGTGGGGTGGGTGCGTGTTCCTCCGGCGGGATGCCCGCCATCATCAGGCCCAGGACGTCGCGGCTGGTCCCGGCGGGTACCGTGCCCACCAGCTTGCCCTTGTAGAGCACGGCGATCCGGTCTGCCAGTTCCATGACTTCGTCCAGTTCGGTGGAAATGATCATCACCGGCGTCCCCTGGTCACGCTCGGCGACAATGCGCCGGTGCAGGAACTCGATGGAGCCGACATCCACACCGCGGGTTGGCTGGGAGGCGATGAAGAGGCGCAGCGGGCGTGAGAGTTCGCGGGCCATCACCAGTTTTTGCTGGTTGCCGCCGGAGAGGGTGCCTGCCGCGGCCGCTGCGGACGGGGTGCGGACGTCGAACTCGCCGATGCGGGCCGTGGCGTTCTCCATGACCTTCGCCGGGCTCATGCTGATGCCCTTGGCGAAGGGCGGTTTGTCGTACAGATCGAGGATCAGGTTTTCGGCGACGGAGAACGTGCCCACCAGCCCGTCCACCTTGCGGTCTTCGGGGACGAACCCGACGCCGGCTTCCAGCACTTCCTTGACGGGGCGGCCCAGCAGTTCCTTTCCATCCAGGACGATCGAACCGGTCACCCGGTCCTGCAGGCCCAGGATGGCCTCGGTGAGTTCGGTCTGGCCGTTGCCCTGGACCCCCGCTACAGCGAGGATCTCGCCGCGGCGGATCTGGAAGCTGAGGTGGTCCACCACATGCTGGCCGTTGGCGGCTATGACGGTGAGGTCCCTGACTTCGAACGTTGTTTCCCGTGGCTGGGCCGGAGCCTTGTCCAGGTTCAGGCTGACGGCGCGGCCCACCATCATCGAGGCCAGTTCCGTGGTGGAAGCCGCGGGATCGGCGGTGCCCACCACCTTGCCGCGCCGGATGACGGTGATGGTGTCCGAAACTTCCTTCACCTCACGCAGCTTGTGCGAGATGAACACGATCGACGTGCCGCCGGATTTGAGCTGGCGCATGATGTCCAGGAGTTCATCGGTCTCCTGCGGCGTCAGGACGGCGGTAGGTTCGTCGAGGATCAGGACCTTGGCGTTGCGGACCAGGGCCTTGATGATTTCCACCCGCTGCTGGACCCCGACCGGAAGGTCCTCCACCAGGGCGTCGGGGTCGACGTCGAAGCCGTACTGGTCCGAAATCTCCCGGATCCGGCGCCGCGTCTGGTCCAGGTCCAGGAAACCGGCCGCTTTCGTGGGTTCGGCCCCGAGCGCAACGTTTTCCGCGACGGTGAAGACCGGCACCAGCATGAAGTGCTGGTGCACCATGCCGATGCCCGCAGCCATGGCATCGCCGGGCCCGCGGAAGGTGACGGGTTTGTCATCAAGCAGGATCTCGCCGTCGGACGGCTCATACAGCCCGTACAGCACGTTCATCAGGGTGGACTTGCCTGCCCCGTTTTCGCCGAGCAGGCAATGGATCTGTCCAGGCTCAACCACCACGTCGATGTGGTCGTTGGCCAGCAGCGTGCCGAAGCGTTTGGTGATCCCTCGAAGTTCAAGTTTCAAAACTGACGACCAATCTCGAAGCGTCCGGTGATCAACCGGACGGGATATGTGGCTGCAGCACCAGCCTAGTAGGTGCAGTCGGAGGTTGGGCCGGTCCCATGCGGTAAATGGGCGGCCAGCAAAAAGCGCCACCGGCCGGCCAGTGGGTGGGGGTCCGGCGGTGGCGCTTCCTGGCGGGTCAGACCTTCGGGCTTGCTGCGGATTCGACCTTCAGCTTGCCGTCGACGATGTCCTTCTTGATCTGCTCGAGCTCGGATTTCAGGTCTGCGGGAACCTGCGAGTCCATCCCGTGGAAGGGTGCAAGCTTCACGCCGTCGTTGGCGAGGGTGCCCACGTACGGGGTGTTGTTGAACTTGCCGTCCTTGTCCTCGGTGACCACGGTTTCCACGGCCTCGCCCATCTGCTTCATCACTGAGGAGAGCATGATGTCCTTGTAGTCCGGGGCCGTCAGGTAGCCGTCGGAGTCAACCCAGATGAGCTTGACGTCCTTGCCTGCCGCCTTGGCTTCGTTGAGCGCGGCACCCGCACCCTTGCCCACGGGCCCGGCCACGGGCATGACGATGTCGGCGCCCTGGTCCAGGAAGTTCTTGGTCAGCTGCTTGCCAACATCCTGCTTCTCGAAGTCGCCGGTGAAGCTGCCGTCCTGCGCGTCCTTGTTCCAGCCGAGCAGCTTGACGTTCTTGCCCTTCTGCTGGTTGTAGTACTTCACGCCGTCCGCGTAGCCGTCCATGAAGATGGTCACGGTGGGGATCTTGATGCCGCCGAAGGTGGCCACGGTGCCGGTCTTGGTGGTTCCTGCGGCGAGGTAGCCGGCGAGGAACGCCGCCTGGGCGGTGTCGTAGATGATGGGCTTGACGTTGCTGATGGGCTTGTCGTAACCGAAATCGATGATGGCGAAGTGCTTGTCCGGGTTGGCGGTGGCCTGCGCCTTGGTGGCGTCACCGAGCAGGAAGCCGACGGTGATGGTCAGGTTGCAGCCGGCGGTGACCATGGCCCGCAGGTTGGGCTCGAAGTCGTTGTTGGTCTTCGACTCCACCTGGTTGACCTTGATGCCCAGGTCCTTTTCGGTCTTTTTCAGGCCCTCGTAGGAGGACTGGTTGAAGGACTGGTCATCGAACCCACCGGAGTCGGAGACGATGCAGCCGGTGTAGTCGCTGGCACCCGCGGACGGGGTGCTGCCGGCTTCGGGGGCCGCACCGCAGGCGGTGAGCACAAGCGCGGACGCACCGAGGGTGGCCACACCGGCCATTGAACCGCGCTTGAAGCTGGCACGCAGTGATTTCTTCAATTTTCCTCCAGGGATGATGCGAGTGGCGCTACGGGCTGGAATTCAATGAGTGTCCATTTCGGCGCTGAAATTCTGTTTTCACTGAAGGCACGCAGCACTGCGCCGGAGCGCACTGATGGCATTACTTTAGTGGCCTGCGCCACGTCCCAATAGCACGCCGGAAGCCGTTCCCGGAGATTGTTTACAAGTTGTTACCAAGCAGTAGGGGCACCGCGAATAACGGTGCCCCTGCTGCTCATGCCTGGTTGCTCTGGCTACAGCCGGACCAGCATTTTGCCGGTGTTCGCGCCATCCAGGAGGTCCATGAAGGCCTGCGGCGCGTTCTCCAGTCCGTCCACGATTGTCTCGTCGTAACGCACGGTGCCGTCAGCCAGCCAGCCGGCCATCTTCTCCGCGAACTCGGCAGCATGCTGCCGCTGCCCACCCACCAGGAAACCGCGGAGGGTGAGCTGCTTGCCGATCGCCTGCATCAGGTTGTGGGGCGCAGGAGTGGGTTCGGTGGAGTTGTACTGCGCGATGGCGCCGCACATCGCCACCCGGCCGCCCACATTGAGGACCGCCAATGCAGCCTCCAGGTGGTCTCCGCCCACGTTGTCGAAGTAGACATCGATGCCGTTGGGGCCGGCTGCCTTCTCCAGCTGCTCCACCACGGGACCGTCATGGTAGTCGAAGGCGGCGTCGAAGCCGAGCTCCAGGAGGCGTGCCACCTTGGCGGGCGAGCCGGCAGAGCCGATGACCCGCGAGGCGCCCATGGCCTTGGCGATCTGGCCCACCAGGGATCCCACAGCACCCGCGGCGCCGGACACGAAGACGGCGTCGCCGGGCTTGAATTCGGCAACCTTGAGCAGGCCGGTGTATGCCGTGAGGCCGGTCATGCCCAGGGCGCCAAGGAATGCCGAAGCAGGCGCCAGGTCCGTGCGGGCAGGGGTGGCAGCGGCTCCGTCCACAACCGCGTACTCGCGCCACCCAAGGGAATGGACGACGACGTCGCCCTCCTGGTGTGCCGACGAACGGGACGCGATTACCTCACCCACCGCGCCGCCGTCGAGCGCTTTGCCCACGGCGAAGGGGGCGGAGTAGGACTTGACGTTGTTCATCCGGCCCCGCATGTAGGGGTCCACGGACATGAAGAGGTTGTGCACCAGGATCTGGCCCTCTTCGAGCGCGGGCAGCGGAGACTCGGCCAGTTCGAAGTTGTCGCCTGTGGGGCGCCCCACGGGACGGGAGGCGAGGCGGATCTCACGGGTGGTGGTTGCAAGGGCTGTACTCATGCTGCGTACTCCAGAATCTTGAGGTCGACGTTGATGTTGCCGCGGGTGGCATTCGAATAGGGGCAGACCTGGTGCGCCCTGGCCACGAGGTCCTCCGCGGTGGCGAGATCCAGTGCGGGGAGGGCGATTTCCAGTTCGGCGGCCAGTCCGAAGCCTGCTCCCCCGTCCAGTTGCCCCAGGTGGATCCTGGCCGCAACTGCCGAGTCCGTCAGGTCTGCGCCTGCCTTGCGGCCCACCAGGCGGAGGGCGGAGTGGAAGCAGGCGGCATAGCCGGCAGCGAACAGCTGTTCGGGGTTGGTGCCCTGGCCGTTTCCGCCCAGCTCCACGGGGCTGGCCAAGTCCACTGCAAGCCTGCCGTCATTGCTGCGGGCCGTGCCGTCCCGCCCTTCTCCCGAGGCCAGTGCCTCAGCGGTGTAGAGGGTCTTCACGATGGTTATCCGTCCTGTTGATGGGATGGTGCAGTAATCGGGTCTAGAGGGATTCATGCAGGGCAGCGGTCAGCTTGCCCAGCGTGTTGCGCAGTTGCTCAAGCTCGTCAAGGGAAAGCCCGGCGGCGTCGGCGAGCCGCTGCGGGATGGCAGCCGCGGGGCCGCTGAGGCTGCGTCCCGAGGGAGTGAGGTGGACGGCGACGCGGCGCTCGTCCTCCCCCGACCTCTTCCGCTCCACAAAGCCGAGGGCCTCGAGGCGCTTGAGCAGGGGTGACAGGGTGCCGGAGTCCAGGCCGAGTTCATCGCCAAGCTCCTTGACGCCCCGGGGCTCGCTTTCCCACAGCACCAGCATCACGAGGTACTGCGGGTAGGTCAGGCCGAGCTCATCAAGCACCGGGCGGTAGACCGCGGTGGCGGCCCGGGAGGCCGAGTAGAGCGCAAAACACACTTGCCGGTCGAGGCGGGGAGCTTCAGTCACGCCTCCAACCGTAGTACACAATTCAATTGTGCACAACCTACCTGGAAGATGCGGGCGCGCTCCGGGATGGGATGGCGCGCTGGAATCAGCGCTCAGCGCGCCGCGACGGTCCGTGCGCGGCGAGCCAAGGCTTCACTGCGCAGCCGGGCACGACGGCGGAGCGCGCCGGGGTTGCTAGAGATCGCGGATGGTACGCAGTGCGGCAGCGGTCAGGACCCGGATGCCCAGGCCCAGCGCGCGTTCGTCCACGATGTAGTCGCCGCGGTGGAGGTCGTAGTCCTCGCCGCCGGGGGTTTTGGTCCCCAGGCGCATCATGGCGCCGGGGAGTTCCGCGAGGAACCAGGCGAAGTCCTCTCCGCCCATGGACTGCGGCGTCAGCACCACTGCGCTTTCGCCGATCTCGGCGCGCGCCGAGGCTTCGATAAGGGCCGTCTCGTGCTCGGAGTTGACCACCGGCGGCACTCCCCTGGTGTGCTCCAGGTGGACGTCCACCCCGTACGGTGCAGCCACCTGGTGCACCACTTCGTCGAGGAGCTCCCCCGCAGCATGCCACGCATCCCGGTCCAGGCAGCGCATGGTCCCGGCCATGTAGCCCGTGCCCGGGATGGCATTCGGCGCCGAACCGGCGGTGATCTGTCCCCACACCACGGACACGCCGCTGCGGACGTCAACGCGGCGGGACAGCACGGCGGGGACGTTGACCGCGATTTGGGCCAGCGCGAATACCAGGTCCTCGGTGAGGTGCGGGCGCGAGGTATGGCCACCGCGGCCGGACAGCTCAATCCGGATGGTGTCCGAGGCGGAGGTGATGGCGCCGATGCGCGTGCCGATCTTCCCCACTTCGATCCGGGGGTCGCAGTGCAGGGCCATGATCCTGGGTACGCCGTCCAGGACGCCCTGCTCAATGCAGGCATGCGCCCCGCCGGGCATGGTTTCTTCGGCCGGCTGGAAAATGATGCGGACCCGCCCGCCGAGGGGGCTTTCCTGGTGCATCCGGTGCAGGACCAGGGCGATGCCCAGCATGGTGGTGGTGTGGACGTCATGGCCGCAGGCGTGGGTGACGCCGTGGTTCCGGGAGGCGAAGGCCAACCCGGTCTCTTCAATGATGGGAAGGGCATCGATATCGCCACGCAGCGCGGTGGCGATGGGACCCTCCCCGACATCCACGGTGAGTCCCGTGCCCTCAAGGCGGCGGGGATGCAAGCCGGCGGCTTCGAGCCGCTCCGCCAGCTTGTCGGTGGTGCGGAACTCCTTGAAGGACAGCTCCGGATGCGCGTGGAGGTCCCGGCGGAATTCGATCAGTTCCGGCAGGAGCGGCTCGAGCCAGGGAGCCACCAGGGCGGTGGGCTCGGCTTCAGTAGTGTAGTTGCGCACTGCTTCACTCTAGCGAGCGTGGCCGCAATAGGAGCCATTCGCGAACGTCCCATTACATCCCGTTTCCTGCCGGCGATGTGCGCGCCGGCAGGAACCGGTCAGAGGACGTCCGTGTCCCCGCTGGCCTTAAGGGCATCAACCGCAGCCTTGACACGCTGCGAATTGGCCATGGTGGTCACCAACAGGGCGTCCGGCGTGTCCACGATGACCACGTCTTCGATCCCGATCAGGGCGATGACGCGCTTGGTGTCGGTGACGACCACGCCGCTGGAGTTTTCCGTGAACACGCGGGCGCCTTCACCGAGCACGGTGACTGCGTCGACTTCCTTGGCACTGTTGAGCCGGCCAACGGAAGCGAAGTCACCGACGTCGTCCCAGCGGAAGGACCCGGGCACGACGGCGACGTCCCCGGCTTCCGCGGCAGGCTCGGCCACCGCGTAGTCAATGGCGATCTTCGGCAGTGTGGGCCAGACCCGCGCCGTGACCTCGTCACGTTCGGGGGTGTCCCATGCCCGCGCAATCTCCTGCAGGCCCTGGAACAGCTGTGGCTGGTTGGCTTCGAGGTGCTTGAGCATCAGCGCAACGGGTGCCACGAACATGCCGGCGTTCCACACGTAGTCGCCGCTGTCCACGTACTGCTGGGCGACGACTTCGTCGGGCTTTTCGACGAACTCCACCACGTCATGCGCGCTGGGCGCACCGTCGATGTGCAGCGCTTTTCCGGAGCGGATATACCCGAACCCGGTGGAGGGGTGGGTGGGCTTGATGCCGATGGTCACGATTTTGCCGGCCGCAGCCGTGTGGATCGCTTCCCTGACCGCCTGCTGGAAGAGGTGGTCGGGGCTGATGACCTGGTCGGCCGCGAAGGACCCCATGATCGTGTCCGGGTCGCGCTCATGGAGGATGGCTGCCGCGAGGCCGATTGCGGCAGCCGAATCCTTGGGCTCGGATTCCAGGACAAGGTCCGCGTCGTGGATCTCGGGAAGCTGCCGGCACACGGCCTCGCGGTGGGCCTGGCCGGTGACCACCAGCATCCGGCTGCCCGCCAGCGGCTGCAGCCGGTCATAGGTGGCGCGCAGCAAAGTGCTGCCCGAGCCCGTGAGGTCGTGAAGGAACTTGGGAGCTGCTGCACGTGACAGGGGCCAGAGGCGGGTCCCCACTCCGCCTGCCGGGATCACCGCAACGAAGCGGTCAAGGGGCGATACCGGGCTTGTCACTTTGTCTGTACTCATCACCGCTACTTTAGCCGACGGGCACAACGGCCTCCTTTTGCCGCTGCCGCCGGGACACACTCCCGCACCAACGCACCCGCGCAGTGTGGCGTTCGTCTCATAAATTTGGAAAAACCGCGCCAGTATTGGGCAGCAAGGAACTCCCAAATTGAATAAGCTGTTAGCGGAGCCTAGATTTAGGCCTGAGCTACGAGTGCTCTCGCAGCAGGCGTTCCCCCCGCGTGGATCTCATGCCAGCGCCGCTGTGTTGCAGGGAGGTTTATCAGTGCCGACAAAACCAGCTGGCACCTTGTACCGCGGCCGTGAAGGCATGTGGTCCTGGGTAGGACACCGCATTACCGGTGTAGTGATCTTTTTCTTCTTGTTGGTCCACGTTCTGGACACCTCCTTGGTGCGTGTGTCACCCGAGGCCTACACCGCTGTGATCGGTGCATACAAGAATCCCCTGATGGCGCTGGGCGAGACCGGCCTCGTTGCCGCCATCGTGTTCCACGCCTTCAACGGCCTGCGGATCATTGCGGTCGACTTCTGGAAGAAGGGCGCCAAGTACCAGCGGCAGATGCTGTGGGCAGTGCTGGCCCTCTGGATCGTGACCATGGTCGCCTTCTCCATCCGCCACCTGTCCCTCGCCCTCGGAGGTCACTAAGCCATGACTGCAACGATCGAGAGCCCCCGCAGCGGGCGGATCGCGCCCCAGTACCGCCGCAGCGGTGGTTCCAAGGGCAACTTCGAGATGATCGCCTGGCTGTTCATGCGCCTCTCCGGCGTGGTTCTGGTGGTCCTCATCTTCGGCCACCTCTTCGTGAACCTGATGGTGGGCGAAGGCATCCACGCCATCGACTTCGGCTTCGTGGCCGGCAAGTGGGCGGACCCGTTCTGGCAGTTCTGGGACCTTGCCATGCTGTGGCTGGCCATGCTGCACGGCACCAACGGCGTGCGGACCATCATCAATGACTACGCCGAGAGGTCCTCAACCCGCCGCTGGCTGAAGACCGTTCTCTACGCAGCCGCTGTGGTCATCATCCTCCTGGGCACCCTGGTCATCTTCACCTTCAACCCCTGCCCCGTCGTGGATGGTGTGGCCCTTCCGGGTGGATTCTGCCCGGCCTAGCACTGGCACAACCCCGGGCCCGCGGGCATTCCCGCGGGCCCTGTTTTGCGGAGCAGGCAACGCCGCCCCGTTGTTTTATTGCGAATTTTGAGAGAAAGAGCGTCTGGTATGCAGGTCCATAAGTACGACGTCGTCATCGTCGGTGCCGGTGGCGCTGGCATGCGCGCCGCGATCGAGTCCGGTCAGCGCGCGCGCACAGCAGTACTGACCAAGCTCTACCCCACCCGCTCGCACACCGGTGCGGCGCAGGGTGGCATGTGTGCAGCCCTTGCCAACGTCGAGGAAGACAACTGGGAATGGCACACGTTCGACACCGTCAAGGGCGGCGACTACCTGGTGGACCAGGACGCCGCCGAGGTCATGGCCAAGGAAGCCATCGACGCCGTGCTGGACCTGGAAAAGATGGGCCTGCCGTTCAACCGCACGCCCGAAGGCCGCATCGACCAGCGCCGCTTCGGCGGCCACACCCGTGACCATGGCAAGGCACCGGTCCGCCGTGCGTGCTACGCCGCGGACCGCACGGGCCACATGATCCTGCAGACGCTGTACCAAAACTGCGTCAAGCACAACGTTGAGTTCTACAACGAGTACTACGTCCTGGACCTGCTGACGGTCGAAGAGGATGCTGTCCGTGAAGATGGCACCCCCTACAAGCAGAAGCGCGTGGCCGGCGTCGTCTCCTACGACCTCGCCTCCGGCGAACTGCACGTCTTCCAGGCCAAGTCCGTGGTGTTCGCCTCCGGCGGCGCCGGCAAGGTCTTCAAGACGACGTCCAACGCCCACACCCTGACCGGCGACGGCATGGGCATCGCGTTCCGCCGGGGCATCCCGCTGGAGGACATGGAGTTCTTCCAGTTCCACCCGACCGGCCTGGCCGGCCTGGGCATCCTGCTCTCCGAAGCCGCCCGCGGTGAAGGCGCCATCCTGCGCAACTCCGAGGGTGAGCGGTTCATGGAGCGCTACGCCCCCACCATCAAGGACCTGGCGCCCCGTGACATCGTGGCCCGTTCCATGGCCAACGAAGTCCGCGAAGGCCGCGGCTGCGGACCGAACAAGGACTACGTCCTCCTGGACCTGACCCACCTGGAACCGGCCCACATCGACGCCAAGCTTCCGGACATCACCGAGTTCGCCCGCACCTACCTGGGCGTGGAACCGTACACCGAGCCCGTCCCGGTGTTCCCCACCGCCCACTACGCGATGGGCGGCATCCCCACGAACATCGAGACCGAAGTCCTCCAGGACAACGACACTGTTGTTCCCGGACTCTTCGCCGCCGGTGAAGTGGCCTGCGTTTCGGTCCACGGCTCGAACCGCCTGGGCACCAACTCCCTGCTGGACATCAACGTGTTCGGCAAGCGCGCCGGCATCGCCGCCGCCGAGTACGCCAAGACCGCCCAGTTTGTGGAGCTGCCGGAAAACCCGCTGGCCTACACCACCGAACTGCTGGATATTGCGCGCAACGGCACCGGCGACGAGAAGGTGGCCCAGATCCGCAAGGAACTGCAGGACACCATGGACGCCAACATGCAGGTGTTCCGTACGGCTGACACGCTGAACCAGGTGCTGCGCGATATTGCCTCCTTCGAGGAGCGCTACAAGCGCATCAACGTCCAGGACAAGGGCAAGCGGTTCAACCTGGACCTGCTCGAAGCCGTTGAGCTTGGCTTCCTGCTGGAACTGGCCAAGGTCATGACCGTGGCCGCCCTCCACCGCGAGGAATCCCGCGGTGGACACTTCCGCGAGGACTTCCCCGAGCGTGACGACGAGAAATTCATGAAGCACTCCATGGCGTACAAGGATGACCACGCGCCGGCGGACGGATCGGCGGAAGCAATCGCCGGTATCCGGCTTGCCACCAAGCCGGTTGTCTTTACCCGCTACGAGCCGATGGTGAGGAAGTACTAAGATGTCCGCTGAAATCGCTGAGCCAGCCTCCAAGGTTGAACTGCCTGCCGGCGTCGGCGGGGGCGGGGAAATCCCCACCTTCGATGTGCACCTGCGGGTCCGCCGGTACAACCCGGAAGTATCCGGGGAAGCTACCTGGGACGACTTCCACCTCACCATGTACGGCACGGACCGTGTCCTGGATGCCCTGCACAAGGTGAAGTGGGAGATGGACGGAAGCCTGTCCTTCCGCCGCTCCTGCGCGCACGGCGTGTGCGGGTCTGACGCCATGCGCATCAACGGCCGCAACCGCCTCGCCTGCAAGACCCTCCTGAAGGACCTGGACACCTCCAAGCCCATCACGGTCGAACCCATCAAGGGCCTGCCGGTGGAGAAGGACCTGATCGTGGACATGGAGCCGTTCTTCCAGTCCTACCGCGAGGTCATGCCGTTCCTGATCAACAAGGGCCACGAGCCCACCCGGGAACGCCTGCAGTCCGCCGAGGACCGTGAGCGCTTCGATGACACCACCAAGTGCATCCTGTGCGCTGCGTGCACGTCCTCCTGCCCGGTCTTTTGGACCGACGGCCAGTACTTCGGTCCCGCCGCCATCGTCAACGCCCACCGCTTCATCTTCGATTCCCGTGATGACGCCGGCGACATGCGGTTGGAAATCCTCAACGACAAGGAAGGCGTGTGGCGCTGCCGCACCACCTTCAACTGCTCCGAAGCATGCCCGCGCGGCATCCAGGTGACCCAGGCCATCGCCGAAGTCAAGCAGGCCATCCTCTCCCGCAAGATCTGACCAAGGATCGCAGCGGACGACGGCGCCCTCCCCCACCCGGGGTGCGGCGCCGTCGTCGTATCCGCACCAAATCCGCCGGATGCTCTATCAGTTCTGGCCGCTAAGAAGGCCTTTTAGGGACCACAACTGATAGAGCAACCCGAACGTCGATAGAAAGGGGACACTGTGTCCCGCTCGGAAAAAGTCAGCTTCGAAGGCTCCACGGGAGAGATGCTGTCCGGCATCATCGATGTGCCCGAGGGGCCCGTCAAGGGCTGGGGTGTCTTTTCGCACGGCTTTACCCTGGGCAAGGACAGTCCCTCGGCGTCGCGCATGTGCAAGGCCCTGGCGGACAGCGGCGTGGGCATGCTCCGCTTCGACAACCTGGGCCTCGGCGGCTCCGCGGGGGAATGGTCTGCGGGCTCGTTCAGCCACAAGGTGGCGGACACCGTGAAGGCCGCCGAGTTCATGCGCAGCCAGGGCAGGGAAATCTCGCTGCTGGTGGGCCACTCCTTCGGCGGTGCCGCCGTGCTCGCTGCCGCGCGGGAGATCCCCGAGCTCGACGCCGTCGCTACCGTTGGGGCGCCCTTCTCGCCGAAGCATGTGGCCCACGTCTTCGATGCCGCGCTGGACAGGATCCTGAGCGATGGCAGCGCGGAGGTGGACCTGGGCGGGAAGCGGGTGGAGATCCGCCGCCACTTCGTCGAGGACCTCGAGAATGCGGACCTGACGGACTGCATCCGTCAGCTGCACAAGCCGTTGATGGTGCTCCACTCCCCCACCGACAACACCGTGGGCATCGAAAACGCCAGCACCATCTTCCAAACCGCCCGGCATCCACGGAACTTCGTCTCGCTCGAGGGAAGCGACCACCTGCTGACGGGCAAGGGCCAGGCCGCCCGCGCCGCCCGCATTATCGCCGCCTGGGCCGACCAGTACCTCGACGCCGGACAGTAGCCGCCGTCCCGTTCTCCGGCAGGACGGGCACCTGCCCGGGCGGAAGCGGCAGCCTGCCGGGCTGCACCGGCACCTTGCCCGGCTGGACCTGGCGTGCACCCCACATGGCTTTGTCCTGCCGTGCAGGCGAATTATGCAGATCCGCTTCCCGCACCGCTGCCCAGCCACCGGAGACCAGGTACACCTGACTGACCAGGTTGAACCAGATCAGCAGCCCGATAACGATGGCAAAGGGGGCCAAAATCGGGTTGCGGCTGGCGCCGGCGAGCAGTTCGGTGCTGAACACCTGCAGGACTGTGGTGCCCACCGCGGCCAGGATTGTCCCCTCAAGCAGCGCCCGCCGCGACAGCTTCAGTGCGGCGGCCAGCCGGTACATGACCAGTGCCGTCACCCAGTTCAGCACCAGCGGGACGGTGATCTTCACCGAGGTGGTCAGCGGGCCTGCCACCGTTTCATCGAGGTGCAGGAAGTCCGAGACCCAGCCGGCCGCAGTTCCGAACACCAGCGAAGCACCGGCGCTGGTCACCAGGGCCACGCCGAGAAGAAGGAGGGTGCCGGCGTCGCGCAGCTTCAAAAGAAGGGGGTTGACCAGCACCGGTGGCAGTTCCAGGACCCCGCGGAGTCCCTCCCGGACCCCCGCGATCCATCGCAGCGACGTTACTACCGTCACCAAAGAACCGATCACCGCGGTCCAGCCGAGACCATTTGGATCCAGCAGGTCCTTGGGGTCCACCAGCCCTGGCGCGCCGTTGATCTTCAGCAGCCCCGGCGCACTCGTTGCCACACTGCTGATGATGGTGTCCAGCAGCGCCGGCTGGCCGCGCAGCACCAAGCCTGCCACCGAGAAGCCCGTGGCGAGCAGGCCGGTGATGGAGAAGAACATGTTGAAGCCAATGCCTGCGCTCAGCAGCGGACCGTGCTGGAGGCTGTAGTGCCTGAAAGCGCGCATGGGCCGCAGGACATTCAGGCGGGCTGTGGTCCACTGGACCAGGGCCATCAGGGCCTGGAATTTGCCGCCGTCCCTGCGGACCCGGTTCCACTCCATTTGTTTCTGGATGACCGCCAGTTTCAGCCGGGCATGGTCCGTGGGCAGCGGCTGCTGGTCAGCCGGCGTCGGTTGTCCTGTCCGCGGCGGCACCGGTGAAGCGGGTGCGGGCGTCGTTGTCAGTTTCGGTCCCAAAGTCCAGCTCTTCCCGTAGCTGCCAGATGCCCTCGGCATCGTGCTCGTAAAGTCCCATGCTAACCACGGGGAAGGTGGCCTTGTAGGTTTTCAGCACCGTTTCCGCCTCGTCCAGGCTTTCCGGCGCGACATCGTGGGCGATCGTGACGTGGGGGTGGTAGGCGAAAGGCAGGTCCCGGTGGAGCGGACCCTGCTGGAGCTTGCGGTGCAGCTCCACGCACTCCCCGAAGCCGTCCTCCACCTTGATGAAGACGACGGGCGAGACGGGCCGGAAGGTCCCCGTCCCTGCGATGGTGACCATGAACGGACTCTGGCACCGGGCCACCTCGCGGACATGGCGGAGGGTGGCGTCCCAGTCCCGGGTGGGGGTAGTGGTCACCAAGGTGATGTGTGCCGGCACCACATCCGCCAGCGGATCCCCGAAGGAAGCCCGCCAGCGCTGCAGTTCCTCGGCTATCCGGGGTGGAAAACCGAGGATGACGCCAACGCTGGTCTCATCATTGCCGGCCGGCTTTGCCGCCGCGCTCTGACCCGACTGCTCCGGGTACGGAGTGGTGAGTTCCCGCTCGGCCTGGCTGGCCGGGCAAGCGACTCCCCTGGCGGTGACATTCCTCGAAGCCATGACGCTAGCGGACTCCCGCGAGGCTCATCGATGGCAGGAACCCCATGCGGTCATACACCTGGCCCAGGGTAACCGAGGCGATCTCGCGGGCCCGTTCGGCGCCCAGCGCCAGCAGCCGGTCCAGCTCAGCGGGATCGGCCATCAGTTCGTTGGTCCGGTTCCGCAGGGGGGTGATGAAGTCCACCAGCACCTCGGCGAGGTCCACCTTGAGGTGCCCGTACATCTTCCCCTGGTACTCGGCTTCAAGGTCGGCCACCGACTTCCCGGTCAGGGACGAGTAGATGGTCAGCAGGTTGGAAACCCCTGGCTTTTCCTCGGCGTCGAAGCGGATGTCCGTGCCGGCGTCGGTCACGGCGGACTTGATGCGCTTGGCCGCGATCTTGGGATCCTCCAGGAGCTGGATGGACCCGTTGGGGGACTCCCCCGTCTTGGACATCTTGGCGCTGGGGTTCTGCAGATCGTAGATCTTGGCGCTTTCCTTGACGATGGCCGCCTCAGGAACGGTGAACGTGTGCCCGAACCGGGTGTTGAAGCGCTGCGCCAGGTTCCGGGTCAGTTCAAGGTGCTGGCGCTGGTCCTCGCCCACGGGCACCAGGTCGGTCTGGTAGAGCAGGATGTCCGCCGCCATCAGGGTGGGGTACGCGAACAGTCCCAGGGTGGCGGCGTCAGCGCCGGACTTCTGGGTCTTGTCCTTGAACTGGGTCATCCGGGAGGCCTCACCGAAACCGGTGATGCAGTTCAGCGCCCAGGCCAGCTGCGCGTGCTCCGGCACATGGGACTGGACGAAGAAGATGCTCTTGTCCGGGTCGATGCCGGCGGCGATGTACTGAGCCGCCACGGTGCGGGTG
The DNA here is from genome assembly GCF_057369995.2 of Arthrobacter sp. MOO21. NCBI lineage: Bacteria > Bacillati > Actinomycetota > Actinomycetes > Micrococcales > Micrococcaceae > Arthrobacter > Arthrobacter sp. MOO21. The sequence continues at coordinate 380,275 of NZ_CM170671.2, forward strand.
CGCTTGGCCAGCTCAGTGGGGTCGAAGTCGACCGTGATGGCGTGCAGGTCCGGAATGAAGAACACGGCGTCGTACTCGGCCTGCATGTCCACCCAGTTGCGGACGGCGCCGATGTAGTTCCCCAGGTGGAGGGAGTCGGCGGTGGGCTTGGCGCCGGAAAGGATGCGCTTTTTGGTGGCCGGGGAAGTCTGGCTGGTCATGGGTTGAAACCTTCGGGCTTAGAGCTGGTAGTCCACTACGAGCGGGGCATGGTCTGAGAAGCGGGTATCCCACGTGGCTGCGCGGTCAACGACTGCCGAGATGGCGGATGCGGCCAGTTCCGGGGTCGCCAGGTGGTAGTCGATGCGCCAGCCGGTGTCGTTGTCGAATGCCTTGCCGCGCCAGGACCACCAGGTATAGGGGCCATCAACGTCGCCGGCGAGGTTGCGGTGGACGTCGTGCCAGCCGATCTCCTCACCAAGGAAGCGGTCGAAGTAGGCCCGTTCCTCCGGCAGGTGGCCGGCCTTCTTCACATTGCCCTTCGAGTTCCGGATGTCCTTGGGGGTGTGGGCGACATTGAGGTCCCCCACCACCAGGGCATGGTCGCTGTGCTTGGTCAGCTCGGGCAGCCGGGTGCTCATGACATCCAGGAAGCGGAACTTGTCGTCCTGCTTCGGGGTGCCCACTTCACCGGAGTGGACGTAGGCGCTGGCGACGGTGAGCTGGACGGGATTCCCGGCGGCGTCGGGCACGCGGAAATCGGCTTCGACCCAGCGGCCGGCGGTGGCGAAATAGTCGTCCCCGATACCGTTCCGGGTCTCCAGCGGTTCCTGCCGGGAGGCAATGGCGACGCCGGCACGGCCCTTGGCTTCGGCCTCGGCGTGCAGGATGTGCCACCCCTCCCCCAGCAGCTGCCGGACGATCGCGTCGGGTGCGCGGACTTCCTGCAGGCAGAGGATATCGACTTCGCGCGGCTCCAGCCACGCCGCCATGCCGTTTTTGTAGGCAGCCCGGAGGCCGTTGACGTTGACCGATGCGATGCGAAGGTGGTCCTTGTTCAATGCCGAGCTCACCCGCTCCACTCTAGTCGATGATGGTTCCGGTGACCGGCTCTCCGCTGCCGCCGGAGGACTTGATCATGTCCCGGGCGTTGGTGGCTGTAATCTCGATGGTCTCGAGGGCCCGGTTGATGGTGTCCTGGTTCGCGCCGGCTCCCTTGGCGCGTTCCTCCTCGACCACGCGGACCTGCACCTGGACGATCTTGAAGGAATGGTCCAGCTTCAGGTCCCGTACCTCGTCGGCTTCGCTGCGTTCGTAGAGGACCCGCGTCCCGCCCTGGTCGGCGGAGGAATGCGACGGCGCGCGGCCGGTGGCGGTGTTGAAGGCGCTCTGGGCCTCGGACAGCTTTGCCCCGGCCTTCTTCGCTGCCTTCTGGATGCTGAAGACCACGAACGCAGCCAGCGCGAGCCAAAAGCCTGCGATGACGGCAACAACCCAGCCAACGACGTCGTTCTGGTTGGCCGCGAAGATGACGGCCACAATGAACGCGGTCACCAGGACCATCAGGCCCGGCCCGCTGATCCGGAACATGGAGAAACCGGCCCTGGCGGGTTTGGAGGATGACGAGGAGCTGCCCAAAGTTCGCATGCAGCTATTCTCTCAAACCGCCCGGTATGCTCCGTCCCGCTTCCACCGGCGGCGAACAGCCCCGGACGGGGACCTGCCCTACTTGAGGAACAGGCTCCGCAGCCGGAGGGTGGTCAGGAGCATGCCTACGGCGGTCATCGCCAGGTAGTAGCCGATGTGCAGCGGGGTGGCGGCCGTGAAGCTGCCCACGCTGATCTGGCGCAGCAGTTCCACCCCGTGCCACAGCGGCATGGCCTGGATGAGCCACTGGATGGGCCCCGGGTACACGCTCAATGGGTAGAAGGTGGCACTGAACAGGAACATCGGCAGCAGGATGAAGTTGATCCAGTCCATCTGCTGGAAGGTCTTGAGGAAGCTGGTGATGCCCATGCCCAGGCTGGCGAACCCGAAGGCGATCAGCACCGACGCCGGGATCATCAGCAGTGCCCAGGCCGTGGTGATCAGCCCCAGGGCGCCCATGACGGCGGTGAAGCCGGTGGCGTAGAGCATGCCGCGCAACAGGGCCAGGAAGATCTCCCCCAGGGCGACGTCCAGCGGGCCGAGGGAGGTGTACAGCATGCCCTGGTACAGCTTGGCGAAGTTCATCTTGAAGAACACGTTCCAGGTGGAGTCGTAGACGGCGCCGTTCATGGCCGAAACGGCCAGCAAAGCCGGGGCGATGTAGGCCGCGTAGCTGATGGGCGTTCCATCGGGCCCCTGGACATCGCCTACGATTGCGCCCAGCCCCACCCCCATGGAGACGAGGAAGAGGACCGGTTCAAAGAACCCCGACACCATGACCAGCCAGTTGGTGCTTCGCGTGGCCATCAGTCCGCGCGAGATCACGGCCCTGGCATTGCGCGAATACAGGGCGCCAAAGGTCCGGTTCCGGGCCTCGTCCGGTGCGGTGCGCTGCCCGGTCCCGGAGGCGGCGGTGCTCACTGGCCCATCCTCCGGGCAAACCGGCGCCGCGTCAGGATCCAGCCCAGCACCGCCAGGCCGCAGAGGACGGCGACATGGAGGGCTGTCAGCAGCGGCGGCTCCCCGTATCCGAAGCTGAGCACCCGGCCCAGTTCCGTGCCGTGCCAGATAGGCGAAATCCACCCAATCCAGCGGACGGCAAGCGGCAGGTTGTCCAGCGGGAAGAACGTCCCGGAGAAGAGGAACAGCGGCATGACGATAAACCGCATGACCAGCGCGAACTGGCCCTTGTCCTCGGTAATCGAGGCGGAATAGGCCATCAGCGGCAGACCGAAAGCCAATCCCGCCAGGGTGGCGGCGAAGACTCCCGCCCAACCCCAACCGGAGGGCGAGGCGCCGAACAGTGCCACGGAGGCAAAGTAGATGGCTGACTGCAGGAGCAGGCGCAGGGTCACGGCCATAATATGTCCGGCGGCGATCTGTCCCGGCGTCAGCGGCGAGGCGTGCGGGCCGAAGTAGGTCCGGCGCCACTTGAAGCCGGCCATCACGGGAAACGTGAATTCATTCGCCGCCGTCATGACCGCCGCGGACACCAGCAGCGCCGGTGCGATGAAGGCCAGGTAGGAGACCCCGCCAAAGGCCACGCTGCCCGTGTCCACGAGCGAGGCCAGGCCCACGCCCATGGCGAAGAGGTACGCCACCGGCTGGCCCACGCTGTACATCAGGATGGACCACGTGTACCCCTTCATCACCCGGAGCACCTGCTCCGCATAGTAGAAGGCGCCCCAGCGCCGGGCCCTGGCTGCCGAGGCTTCCGGCGGGTGCGCCGACGGTACGGCCCGCGCGTCAGTCAACGAGGCTCCGCCCCGTGAGCCGGAGGAAGACGTCCTCCAGCGAGGACCTTCGGACCAGGGATGTCAGTGGCCGCAGGCCACGGGACGTTGCCTCCTCAAGGGCCGACTCGCCGTCGTCCGAGTACAGCAGCACCCGGTCCGGCAGCACCTCAAGGCGCTCCCCGATGCCGCTCAGCCGGGAGCCGATGGTGGCGTTGCGTTCCGAGCCGAACCGCAGTTCCACCACCTCCCGGGTGGAATGTTCACGGATCAGCTGTGCGGGCGATCCCTCGGCCATGATCCGGCCCTTGTCCACCACGATCAGCCGGTCGCAGAGCTGCTCGGCTTCGTCCATGTAGTGGGTGGTGAGGATCAGCGTCACGCCCTGTTCCTTGAGCCGGAACAGCCGGTCCCACAGGATGTGGCGGGCCTGCGGATCCAGCCCCGTGGTGGGCTCATCCAGGAGCAGGATGCGAGGCTCATTGATGAGGGACCGGGCGATGGTGAGCCGCCGTTTCATGCCCCCGGAGAGCGCGTCAACCTTGGCCCTGGCTTTGTCCGTCAGCTGCGCGAACTCCAGCAGTTCGTCCGCCTTGGGCTTCAGGTAGCTCATGGGCAGCCCGAAGTAGCGGCCGTACACCAGCAGGTTGTCCCGGACGCGCAGTTCCTCGTCCAGGTTGTCCTGCTGGGGCACCACGCCCAGGTGGGCCCGGACCTCGGGCCCGTGCGTGTCAGGGTCCAGGCCCATGATGCTGAGCCGGCCGGACGTGCGCCGGGTGACGCCGCCGATCATCTTCATGGTGGTGGACTTGCCCGCCCCGTTGGGCCCGAGCAGCCCGAAGGACTCCCCCGCCGTCACCGTGAAGGAGATGCCGTCCACGGCCGCCACGTCCCCGTATGTCTTTGTGAGGCCTTCGGCGGTGATGACGGCGGGGCGCGACGGCGGGCTGCCGGACCGGGTGCCGGACGGCAGGATGGCTTCGTTGTGCACCCTCCGCACACTAGTGGAGCCGCCCGGCAGGTGGAAGTGGGCTCGCAGTTCCCGGGTTAAATGGCCGACGGCGGCACGCGCCTTTCGTGCGAAAGGTACCGTGCCGCCGTCGTACTTTTTTGGTGTGCCTAGGCGATGCCTGCCTGGCGTTCCGCGGCTTCCACCACGTTGGTCATCAGCAGCGCCACCGTCATGGGGCCGACACCGCCGGGGTTCGGCGAGATCCAGCCTGCCACCTCGGCGGCGGCTGGATCGATGTCACCGTGGACGCGGCTCTTGCCCGTCTCCGGATCCGTTTCGCGGGTGACGCCGACGTCCAGCAGGGCCGCGCCCGGCTTGACGTCCGCAGCCTTGACGATGTGCTTGACGCCGGCCGCACCCACGATCACGTCGGCCTGCCGGAGCAGCTCCGACAGGTTCCTGGTGCCGGTGTGGGTCAGCGTCACGGTGGCGTTGACGTCCCGCCGCGTGAGCAGCAGGCCGATCGAGCGGCCGATCGTGACGCCGCGGCCCACCACCACGACGTGCTTGCCGGAAAGGCTGTAGCCGTTGCGTTCCAGCAGCTCGATGACCCCGCGCGGCGTGCACGGCAGGGGCGTGGTGATCTTGTTGTTGACGTTCAGCACCAACCGGCCAAGGTTGGTCGGGTGCAGGCCGTCGGCGTCCTTGGCGGGATCGATGCGCTCCAGGATGGCGTCCGTGTCCAGGTGCTTGGGCAACGGCAGCTGCACGATGTACCCGTGGCAGGCGGGGTCCGCATTGAGTTCGTCAATGAGGGCCTCCACCTGCTCCTGGGTGGCATCCGCCGGGAGCTCGCGCTGGATGGAGTTCATCCCGATCTGCACAGACTGCTTGTGCTTCATGGACACGTACAGCTGCGAGGCAGGGTCCGCGCCCACGAGCACAGTGGCGATGCCTGGAGTGACGCCCTTGGCCTTGAGTGCGGCCACGCGTTCGGTCAGCTCGGCCTTGATGGCGGCGGCGGTGGCCTTGCCGTCAAGGATCTGTGCGGTGGTGGTTTCAGTCATTGCTTACCACTGCTCGTGCTGGGGGTAGAGCGGGAAGTCGGCTGCCAGCTTGTCCACGCGGGCCTGCAGGGCTTCGACGTCGGCACTGTTGCCTGCCTTGAGGGCGGTGGCGATGATCTCGGCGACCTCGGTGAACTCGGCAGCGCCGAAACCGCGGGTGGCCAGCGCCGGCGTGCCGATGCGCAGCCCCGAGGTGACCATCGGCGGGCGGGGATCGAAGGGGACGGCGTTCCGGTTGACGGTGATGCCAACAGAGTGCAGGAGGTCCTCGGCCTGCTGGCCGTCCAGCTGGGAGTTGCGGAGGTCGACGAGCACCAGGTGCACGTCGGTGCCGCCGGTGAGGACGGAGACGCCTGCCTCGGCGACGTCGGCCTGGTTCAGGCGGTCGGCGATGATCCGGGCACCTTCCAGGACGCGCTCCTGGCGCTCCTTGAATTCCTGCGTGCCGGCAATCTTGAAGGCCACGGCCTTGGCGGCGATGACGTGCATCAGCGGCCCGCCCTGCTGGCCCGGGAAGACGCTGGAGTTCAGCTTCTTGGCCCACTGCTCCTTGGCGAGGATCACACCCGAGCGCGGACCGGCCAGGGTCTTGTGCACGGTGGAAGTGACGACGTCGGAGTGCGGCACCGGGCTCGGGTGCAGTCCGGCGGCCACCAGGCCTGCGAAGTGTGCCATGTCGGTCCAGAGCAGCGCGCCCACTTCATCGGCGATGGAGCGGAAGGCAGCGAAGTCCAGGTGGCGCGGGTAGGCGGACCAGCCGGCGATGATGACCTGGGGCTTCTCGGCGATGGCCTGCTCGCGGAGCTTGTCCATGTCGATGCGGAAGTTGTCCTCTTCCACCTGGTACGCCGCCACGTTGTACAGCTTGCCGGAGAAGTTCAGCTTCATGCCGTGGGTCAGGTGGCCGCCGTGGGCCAGGGACAGGCCCAGGATCTTGTCACCGGGGGTGATCATGGCAGCCAGCGCCGCAGCGTTGGCCTGTGCGCCGGAGTGCGGCTGGACGTTGGCGAATTCGGCACCGAAGAGGGCCTTGACCCGGTCGATGGCCAGCTGCTCTGCGACGTCGACGTACTCGCAGCCGCCGTAGTAGCGGCGGCCTGGATAACCCTCGGCGTACTTGTTGGTGAGGACGGAGCCCTGGGCTTCCATCACAGCGCGGGGCGCGAAGTTCTCGGAGGCGATCATTTCCAGGGTGCCGCGCTGGCGTCCGAGCTCCTGGTCCAGGACCGCGGCGATTTCGGGGTCAAGCTCAGCCAGCGGCTGGTTGCTGACGTCTGTGGTTGAGGTGGCTGTAGTAGTCACGAAGAACTCCTGGCTAGGGATACGGGCACTGCTTAGGTCAGGCTACCGGCTGGCGCACTTCCGCACCGCGTCGATGACACGGCATGGAAACGCACGGGATGGTGCTGCTGCGCTGGCGCAGGTGCAGCCCCAAATCCGGCAAGACATGACCCTCGGCCCAGGCGTACGATCCGTGGTCTTCGTGATTGCCGCTCCCTGGTGGTTAGCCACCCAACGCCAGTTGCGACCATTCCAGCCTACCAAAACCACCGCCCGCCACGCGGGTAGGCTATTACGCGTGAATGAAGAGCAGCTGAACCAAGCGTACGTCGTAACCCTGTCCTGCCCGGACCGTCCCGGAATCGTCCATGCAGTGGCCGGAGCGCTGCTCGTGGCGGGGTGCAACATTACGGATTCGCAGCAGTACGGCAGCCCGGCCACCGGGAACTTCTTCATGCGCGTCGAGGTCACCACCGCCGCGCCCAAGTCCGGACTCCGGGCAGCGCTGGAGCCCGTCGCGGAGGCGTTCTCCATGCAGTGGAGCCTTAATGCCGTCGGGGAGAAAGTGCGCACCCTGGTGATGGCCAGCACCTCCGCCCACTGCCTCAACGACCTGCTCTTCCAGCAGCGCTCAGGGACCCTTCCCATCGAGATCCCGGCGATCGTGTCCAACCACCAGGACCTGGCCGGGCTTGCGGAGTTCTACGGCATCCCGTTCCACTACATCCCGGTGACCAAGGACACCAAGGTGCAGGCGGAGGACAAGCTCCGCGCCCTGATCGCCGAGCACGGCATCGAGCTGACCGTGCTGGCCCGGTACATGCAGATCCTTTCCGATGAGCTCTGCACCGAACTGACCGGGAAGGCCATCAATATCCACCACTCGTTCCTGCCGTCCTTCAAGGGCGCCAAGCCCTACCACCAGGCCCACGCCCGCGGCGTGAAACTGATCGGCGCCACGGCGCACTACGTGACGGCAGCGCTGGATGAGGGCCCGATCATCGAGCAGGAAGTCATCCGGGTGGACCACGCCCGCACACCGGAACAGTTCGTGCAGATGGGCCGCGACGTTGAGGGCCGCACCCTGGTCCAGGCTGTCCAGTGGCACGCCGAGCACCGGGTGCTGCTGGACGGCAACCGGACTGTGGTCTTCAACTAAGGGACCTCCTGCCCTTGGGGCTGGTTCGGCCCGGTCCTACGCTGGTGCCATGCAGGGCATTCCGGACTCCGGGGACCATGAAGCGGACCTGGCGGTCTTCTATGACCGGCATGCCGCGGCACCGAACATCCGGTCCCACACGCGCCACCGCGTCGAATGCCTCGAATGGTTTATCCGGCTGCTCAAGGACGAACACCGCCACTCGGTGTTCGAACTGGGCTGCGGCACCGGCGACGAGGGCCTCGGGTTCGTCCGCGCCGGGCTGCACTACTGCGGCGTGGACCTGTCAGGGGAAAGCGTCCGCTTGGCGCGGGCCAAGGGACTGGATGCCAGCGTTGCCAGCGGGCGGAACCTGCCCTTTCCGGAGGCGTCGTTTTCCGCGGCGTGGACCATGAGCACCCTCCTGCACGTGCCCAACAGCAGCATCCACCGCGTGGTCAGTGAGCTGGTACGGGTCTGCGCACCCGGGGCGCCCGTCGCCGTCGGCCTGTGGTCCGGCGAGGATGAGGAGGTACTGAACCCGGAGGACGACGAAGAACCCCGGCGGTTCTTCAGCCGGCGGAGCGACGCCACGGTCCGGTCGGTCTTCGGTGCACACGGCGAGGTGGAGCATTTCCGCACCTGGCCGGAAGGCAGCGGCGACGAATCCGGCCCCGGCCGGGGCGCCTGGAGCCAGCACTACCAGTTCCTGGTCCTCCGCACCCCGGCAGTCATATCGGACGCGCAGGCCGCGCCGGGCAGGGGTGGCTTAGGGTGAACCTATGGCTCCTCTGTACCCTTTCGGCGGCACCTCCCCGGCCGTCCATGAATCAGCGTTCATAGCCCCGTCGGCGTCGATCATCGGCAACGCCACCCTGGCCGAGAATTCCAGCGCCTTCTATGGCGTCTCGGTCCGGGCGGACACCGCCGCCATCACCGTGGGCGCGGGCAGCAACCTGCAGGACAACGTGGTGCTGCACGCCGATCCCGGCTTCCCCTGCACGGTGGGCGAGCGGGTCAGCGTGGGGCACGCCGCCGTCGTGCACGGCTGCACGGTGGAAGACGACTGCCTGATCGGCATGGGCGCCACGGTCCTCAACGGCGCAGTGATCGGCGCCGGCTCGCTGGTGGCGGCCGGCGCCGTCGTGCTCGAGGGAACGGTGGTTCCGCCCCGCTCACTGGTGGCGGGGGTGCCCGCCAAGGTGCGCCGCGAACTGACCGATGAGGAGTTCGACGGCGTGCGCGCCAATGCAACACGCTACGTGGAGCTCGCGGCGGAACACCGCGAGCTCCACGGCTAGCGTTGCCCGGACCTAGTTAGTCCAGGCTGATCGGGCCGATCTCGTCCAGCAGCTCGCCCGGGCCGGGGTTGCCGGGTGCGGATGAGCCGCCCAGGTGGTTCACCACGCCCCACACGGCGTTCAGTCCGGTGGTGACGGCGCCTTCCGCCCAGCCCGCGGTGAAGGACACGTCGTCGCCGGCCAGGAAGATGCCGCGCTGTGATTCCGGCAGCTTGTCCTGCTTGAAATGCGTGAACAGCCGCTGCTGGTAGCGGTAGTGGCCGGGCAGGTTGGCCTTGAAGGCGCCCATGAAGTTGGGGTCGGCCTCCCAGGACACGGTGATGGGCTGGCCCACGATGTGGCCGGCGATGTCCACACCCGGGTAGATCTGCTCAAGCGAGTGCAACATCAGTTCCACCCTTTCGTCGGCGTCCAGCGCCAGCCACTTCAGCGCATCGTCATTCCAGGTGTAGGAGAGCAGGATGACGGCGGGCTGGTCCGGGCCGTTGTCCAGCAGGTACGTGGCGCGGTTCAGCCGGTCCGTCAGGGTCATGGACAGGACCTCGTTGCCCGTCTCCGGATCGATGTCCTTCCAGAACGGCCGGTCCACCATGACGAAGGTCTTGGATGACTGCATGTAGTGCGAGCGCTCCATGGCGGTCCACAGCTCGGCCGGGAACAGAGCCTCCTCCGTGTGGATCCGGGTGGACAACAGCCAGGACTGGCAGGTGGTCACCACCGCCGGGTAGCTGGCTTCGCGGCCCCAGCGTTCGCGGACCCGCAGGTTCCCGTCCGGGTCCCGGCTGATCTTTCCGACGGCGCCGCGCGGCGAGCCGGAGTGGAGCGAGGCAAGGGAGGTGCCGGCGGGCCAGTGCACCAGGTCCGACGGCGCATGCTGCCACAGTGCCTCGGGCAGCCTCTGCGCTCCCCCGCGGATGAAGCGGTGCTGGTCGTCGGCGTCGGTGTAGACCACGCGGAGGATTTCCAGGATGGAGTTGGGGAAGTCGGTGTCCCAGCCGCCGGTCCCGAAGCCCACCTGGCCAAAGGCCTCCCGGTGCGCGAACCCCGCCTTCTTAAAGGAGTCGCTGGCGGCGATGAAGCCGTAAAAGGTCTGCTCGTCCATCAGCGGGAGCAGTGCGTTCCACAGTTCCTTGATCCGCGCGGTGTCCCGGGAACGGATGGCATCCTGCATCTCCGCGAATTTGGCGCCGTCATTGACGGCCGCTTTCCACGCGTCGGCCACTTCGCGGAAGAACGGGGGCAGGTCGCTGGACTTTTCGGCGTAGTGCTTCTTGCCTGCCAGTTCGATCACGGTACTGGAGGTGGCTTCGGCGAGGGGGTTGGGGAAGTCGGACGTTTCCAGCCCGAGCAGGTCCACGTAGTGGTAGAACGCCTTACCCGAGACCGGGAACCGCATGCCGCCCAGGTCCGCCACGACGCCGGGCGCGGCCGGGAATGCGGCCGTACGGAGCCGTCCGCCGATCTGGTCCGCCTCGTACACCACGGGCCGCAGTCCCAGTTTCATCAGTTCATAGGCGGTGACCAGGCCGGAGAGTCCGGCGCCGATGACGGCGACTTCGGTGCCATACAGCTCCGGCGGCACCGAGCCCAGGCCGCCGGGGTGGGCCAGGTAATGGTCGTAGCTGAATGGGAAGTCCGGATTCAGCATGGTGATGGGAGCTGCCTGGTCCTCGCGGCGCGGCGCTTCCGCCGGCTGCGTGGAGGTGCTGGAGGGGTCGAAGGCCGGCAGTTCGGTGGCGATGGTCATGATTGTTCTGCTTTCACAGGTTCCTGGCGCGGGGCCATGGCGGTCAGTTCACGGTAGTCCAGCTCGCTGAGAGCCGCTACCTTGGAGTTCCGGCGTCCATAGCCGAAGTAGATGGCGGTGCCCACCAGCATCCAGGCGGCGAAGACGATCCAGGTGTCCGCTCCCAGGTTCGCCATCAGGTAGGCGCACATGAGGGTGCCGAGGACCGGCGTGAACGGGTACAGCGGGACCCGGAAGCTCCGCACCAGGTCCGGCTGGTTGCGGCGCAGGTAGATGACGGCAACGTTGACCAGGGCAAAGGCGAAGAGGGTGCCGATGCTGGTGGCATCGGCGAGCGCACCGAGCGGGACCAGGCCGGCGGTCAGCGCGACGGCGGTGCCCACAATGAGCGTGCCGGCGGCCGGGGTGCCGGTCCGCGGGGAAACGCGGCCGAAAACCTTCGGCACGAGGCCGTCGCGGGACATCGACAAGAGGATGCGGGTCTGGCCGTACAGGACGGTCAGCACAATGCTGGCGATCGCCAGCACGGCTCCGGCGGAGAAGACGAGGGCAATCCACGGCTGGCCGGTGAGCTCCTCCAGGATCTGGACGAGAGCGGCTTCGGTTCCGTCGAACCAGCCCCACGGCCGGGCCCCGATGGCGGCGACTGCCACCAGGACATAGATGCTGGTGACGATCACCATGGACAGGAGGATGGCACGGGGAAGGTCCCGCTTGGGATTCTTCGCTTCCTCACCCGCGGTGGAGGCGGCATCGAAGCCGATGTACGAAAAGAAGACGCGGGAGGCGGCAGCGGAGACACCCGCGGCGCCCATGGGGAGGAGCGGTTCGAAGTTGCCGGCGTTGAACGCGGTGAAGGCAACAGCGCAGAAGAACAGCAGGATGCCCACCTTGATAACGACGATGGCGGTGTTGATCCAGGCGCTTTCGCGGGCGCCCCGCATCAGCAGGACCATGGCCAGCACCACGATGGCAACGGCGGGGATGTTCACCAGGCCGCCGTCACCGGGAGGCTGGGACAGTGCGTCCGGCAGCACCTGGCCAAAGGCCGCGAGTGCCTCGTTCACATATTGGCCCGCCCCTACCGCGACGGCGGCCACCGATACCGCGTATTCCAGCACCAGGCACCAGCCGCAGATCCAGGCCATCCCCTCTCCCATGGTGGCGTAGGAATACGAGTAGCTGGATCCCGCCACCGGCACCAGGCCGGCCATCTCGGCGTAGGACACCGCGGACAGCAGGGCGGCAAGGCCGGCGATCACGAAGGAGATCCAGATGGCGGGGCCGGCCAGCGGAACCGATTCTCCGAGGATCACCAGAATGCCGGTGCCGAGGGTGGCACCGACGCTGATCATGGTCAGCTGCAGGACGCCGAAGCTGCGCACCAGCGGCGTACCGCCGTCGCTGCCGTCAGCTTCCCGGACCATCTGGCCGATGGGTTTGCGGCGCAGGAGCTGGTCAGCCAGGCGCGGCCGGGGCGCGGCCGGGGCAATGGATTTTTGAGTGGTCACAGGCACGGTCACCGTTGACGTCCCTTCAGAGTAGTTTCGGTTTCCCCTCCTCTAGGCTGGCATGTGAGTCAGCTCTCAACCCGGTGCAGTTTGCCCTATAGTGATCACCCATGAGACTTATTGCACAATCAGGCGCCGGCACTGCCGCCGCGGTTTCGGGACAGGTCAACGTCGATCTTTCCGCCATTTCAGACAACATCAGGGCACTGAAATCACTCAGCAAGGCGCGTTTCTTCATGGCCGTGGTGAAGGGCAATGCCTACGGGCACGGGCTCGTGGAGGTGGCCCGCACCGCGGTTGGATCCGGTGCGGACTGGCTGGGGACGGCGCAGCTCCGGGAGGCCATCGAGCTGCGGAAAGCAGGCATCACCGCCCCCATTCTGTCCTGGCTGTACCTGGCGTCACAGAGCAGCGCGGACATCGTGGAGGCAGTCAGGAACAACGTCGACGTCTCGATCGGCAGCGTCCCCCAACTGGAGGTGCTGGCAGGTGCCGCCAGGCAGCTGGGGCGTCCCGCCGTCGTGCACCTCGAACTGGACAGCGGCCTAAGCCGCGGCGGGGCGCGAAAGGAAGACTGGGCGGGGTTTGTTGCCCGGGCCCGGGAGGCGGAACTGGACGGGACGCTTCGTGTCCGCGGCATTTGGACGCACCTTGCCTGGGCGGATGTCCCTGCCCATCCAGCGAACGCCGCCGCTGTGGCCGGCTACGAACACGCGGTGGAGGAAGCGGAAGCGGCCGGGCTCACGCCTGAACTCCGGCACGTGTCCAGCTCCGCCAACATCCTCGACCGCCCGGAACACCACTTCGACATGGTGCGCGCCGGCCTCGCCATCTACGGGCTGGCACCCGCCGACCACCTGCATCCGGCCGACTTTGGCCTGCGTCCGGCGCTCAGCGTCACGGCCCCCCTGGTCATGGTCAAGAAGGTTCCCGCCGGCACCGGCATCAGCTACGAGCACCAGGCCATCACCCACGAACCGCGCTACCTGGGACTCATCCCGCTGGGCTACGCGGACGGCGTCCCCAAGGGCATCAGCGGCCGCCCGCTGGTGACGGTCGGGGGCCGGCGGGTACCCGTCATCGGCAAGGTCTGCATGGACCAGTTCATGGTGGATCTCGGACCGGATCCCCTGGGCATAGCCGTTGGCGATACGGCAGTGCTGTTCGGGGACCCGGCCGCCGGTGCGGCCAGCGCCGATGACTGGGGTGCCGCGATCGGCAGCCACGGGGACGAGATCATCAACAGGATCGCCCCGCGCCTGCCGCGCTCCTACACAGGCAGTGCGGGCCACAGCGCCGCCCGTGAATGCCCGGACTACCAGGAGCCGGCCGCGGCCGGGCCCGCCAATGCCTGAGCCCGCCGACGCCGGACGGCTCAGTTTCGTCACGCTCCAGCAGTTCCTTGAGCAGCTGCCGCCGTTGTTGAAGACACTTCACGACGGCGGCAGCGGCGGCCGCCTGCTGCGCTGGGTCGAACCCAGCGAACTGGAGGACCCCACCCCCTACCTCCCCGAGGGAGAGTTCCTGCTCACCGCAGGCCTGCCCTTCCTGGGCGACGGCGGGTCCCCTGCCAACGTCGACGCCTACGTCCGTCGGCTGGTGGAGGCCGAGGTGGCGGCGCTCGGGTTCGGCATCAGGCCCTATTTCGACGCAGTACCCGACGCGCTGGTGGCCGCCTGCCGCCGGCACAACCTCACGTTGTTCGAAGTGCCGGAGTCGTTGCCGTTCGCCGCGATCGGCCTCCAGTTCTCCCAGCTGCTGGAGACGGACAACGCGCGGGTCTTCCGGCAGCTGGCCGAAACGAACCGGCAGCTCATGCGGGCCGTCCTCTCCCCGAAACCGGAGCATGAACTGCTGGCCGCACTGGTGCAGCGCGTCCCCGTGTGGGCACTGCTGGTGGGCGCCGACGGGCGGGTGCGGGCACGCGGCACAGGAGCCGGCGGCAGCTCCGCCGTCGAACTGTCCCTCCTGGAGCCCATGCTGCAGCGGCTGCTCTCCGGCAGTGGCCCGCGCGTGGAGATGGATGGCTTTGACCAGCCCGGCTCAGCACTCGTTGTTGGCCACCCGCTGCGCAGCACCAGGGACGCCAACCTGGGGGCCCTGATCCTCGGTTCCGATGCACCGCTCACCCCGGCGCAGAACAACGTGGTCCAGACCGCCGTCGGACTGCTGGAGCTGCTGGTGCGGCAGCGGACCAGCGGATCGCTGGCTCCCAGCCAGCTGGCAACCGCCGTGCTGCTGCATCCGGAAAGCCTTGCCACCGGCGGGACCAGGCAGATCAACGGGCTGAAGGACCTGCTGGCGCAAAGCCTCTCGTCCACAAGGTCAGCGCCGGTGCGCGTGGTGCAGGGCATCAAGGTGGAAGCCCCGGAATGGCCGGCCGGGGACAGCCCGGTGCGTGAACTGCTGCAGTGGCGCAGGATGTTCGATACGAAGCTGGTGGAGATCACGGACTACGGTTTCGCCGCCGTCACCCGCCTCAAAGTGGACGATGCCCTGCTCGCCGACGTCGAAAAGCTCGGCTGGCGACTGGTGGTGGGCGAGCCGGCGGAGCTCACCGGCCTCCCGGCCGCCTACCAGCGCGCGAGCTCACTGCGCAGCCAGGTCCAAAGGAGCGGCCAAAGCGTCCGGGCGGACGAGGTGTCCTGGTCCGTGGCCGGGCTGCTCGGCCGGGAAGCCGGAACCATGCTTGCCGGGCGGCTCCTGCGGCCGGTCCTGGAGCTGGAACCGGACCGGCGGGAAACGCTTCTCACCGTGCTGCACGGATGGCTCAGCGAAAACGGCAGCTGGGACGGCTCGGCCAAGCGGCTGGGACTGCACCGCAACAGCGTGCGGCGGCAGATAGGCGTCCTCTCCGAGATCCTTGAGATGGACCTCAACCAGGCCCAGGTTCGGGCAGAGCTGTGGTTCGCGCTGCAGTACGTGAACGCCTTGGCATAGGTGGCCGGCCGCGTCAGGCCTGGTTCTCCCATTCCCGGTACAGCGTGGGGCGGCGGTCCCGAAGATAGGGCACCTCGTCCCGTGCGGCCTGCACGGAATCCTTGTCCACCTCGGCAAACAGCAGGTCCGGCGCCTCCCCCGCCTGAGCGAGAAGGGAACCGTCCGGCCCCGCCACCACGCTTCCCCCCAGAAACGTGTAGGTATCCTCGCGCCCGCAGTGGTTGGCGTAGGCCACGTGCAGTTGGCTTTCCAGCGCCCGCGCCCGGATCAGGATTTGCGGCACCTCCTCGAACCCGGCGGAGAGCGCCGTGGGCACCAGGAGCAGTTCGGCGCCACGGGTGGCCGCCGCGCGGGCAGCCTCGGGGAACTCGATGTCGTAGCAGATCAGTAGCGACGTCCGGATGCCGTTGAAGTCCACGACGGCGGGAGGCGCAGCGGCTGCCGCAAAGGCCCGGTGTTCCTCCGCGCCAAAGAGATGCACCTTGGCGTAATTGAGGACTTCAGTGCCCTCGGCGTCCACGAGCGTGGCGCTGATGTGCCAGGACGCGCCGTTGTCCCGGCTGTTTCCGCCCGCTGCCACGGCAGGAAGGCTGTAGACAAGGGCAATCCCGTTCCGCCGCGCGATCCCGGCGAGCCGGGCACGGATAGCGGGAAGTTGTGCCGGGTCCAGCTCATCGCGGAGCCTGAGGGGTGCGTAGCCCACGGGAAACAGTTCCGGGGTCAGCAGCAGCGCGGCGCCTGCCCGGGCGGCGCTCCCGGCGGCGTCGTCGATGGTCCGAAGATTGGCCTCGACGTCCAGCACCGCGGCATTTGCCTGGAGGACGGACAGCAGCATCATCGCCACCTTCCCTTCGACTGTCACCGGCCCGGAATGGAGCGCGGTTGGTTCCTGTCTTCCAGCGTAGCCAGCCACCCCGGACAAGCTGATGGTCGTTTGGACCCGGCAGGTGCGGCCGCGGGACGTAATGCACCGGTCACCGGCCAGGGCATCCACAGGGCTGTCCTGACGATTTGCATTAGGGCCCCACACGGGCGTATGCGTTAACTTCTTGACTCCAAGAGCAGCGATAGGGCAATGTTCTTAGCATGTCCGCAACCCCGCGCTCAACGAGGAGCAAACCCAAAAACCCCGGCTCTCAGTCTGCCCTGCGGCAGCTGAACCAGCAGCGGATCATAGAGACCCTGATGGGCGGCCCGTCCACCCAGGCCGAACTCGCGCGCCAGACCGGACTCTCCACCGCGACGGTCTCGAACATCGTCAAGATCATGCTGGACTCGGGCCTCGCGTCCACCGAACCCATCACCAGTTCCGGCAGGCGCGCACTGAACGTACGGCTGAACTCCAACGGCGCCGTGGCGGTGGGTATCGACTTCGGACGGCGGCATCTGCGCGTGGTCCTCGCGTCGCTGAGTTACCACGTCATCGCCGAGGAATCGGTCATGCTGCCCCTCGGGCACCAGGCGGACGAAGGCATCCAGGCGGCGGTGGCCCTGCTGGACAAACTGCTGCTCGAAAGCGGCGTGGAACGCAGCGCGGTGGTGGGCGCCGGCGTCGGAATTCCGGGCCCCATCGACCGGCGCACCGGGACCGTGGCGCAGGGCGCGATCCTCCCCGAATGGGTGGGCATCAACATCCTGCAACATCTTGAGGAAACCTTGAGAATCCCCGTCTTTGTTGACAACGACGCCAACCTTGGCGCCTGGTCGGAGGTTACCTGGGGACAGCACACAGGGGTCAGCAACCTGCTGTTCCTGAAGATCGGCTCGGGCATCGGCGCGGGCCTGATCCTCAACGGCGCACCCTACTACGGCAACGTGGGAATCACCGGCGAAATCGGCCACGCCACGATCCACGAACAGGGGCTTGTGTGCCGCTGCGGGAACCGCGGCTGCCTGGAAACCATCGCCTCCACCACCACCATGATCGAGCTGCTCAGCCGCGGCGAAGACCCGCCGCTGACACCGGCGGACATCGTCAGGAAAGCCCTGAACCGGGACCCCGCGACGCTGCGCGTGGTGGACGATGCCGGCCTGGCGGTGGGACGTGCCCTGGGCAACGTGGCCAACCTGATCAACCCCGAGGTGATCGTGGTTGGCGGGCCGCTTGCGGGTTTGAGGGACATCCTCCTGGACCCGATCCGGCGCGGATTGATCCGGCATGCGGTGCCGGTCATTGGCGAAACCACCACCCTCGCCATGTCCTCCCTGGGGGACCGGGCAGAGGCACTCGGCGCGGCCGCACTGGTGTTCCAGCACGCCGGGATCCGCAAGTCCTAGACCATTTCGTTATCCGGCAATTGCGTTAAAGACTTGACGACAATGGCTGTGATCCAGTTTACTTTTGGTTCAGACGGCCCTGCGCTTTGCCGGCCGGACAAAGAAGTCATTGCATTGGAGGGTTAGGGTTCATGACGTCCCAGACCACGCAAGCGGAGCCGATCATCCTTGAGATGCGCTCCATCACCAAGGAGTTCCCGGGCGTTAAGGCCTTGTCGAACGTCAACCTGCGGGTGAAGGCCGGCGAGATCCACGCCATCTGCGGCGAGAACGGCGCCGGCAAGTCCACCCTCATGAAGGTTCTCTCCGGCGTGTACCCCTATGGCAGCTACGACGGCGACATCGTCTACCAGGGGCAGGTCCAGCAGTTCCGGGACATCCGGGCCAGCGAGCACGCAGGCATCGTGATCATCCACCAGGAACTGGCATTGATTCCCGAACTGTCCATCATGGAAAACATCTTCCTGGGCAACGAACCCACCAAGCGCGGCATCATCGACTGGTCCGAAGCCCGCCTGCGGTCCCTGGACCTGCTGGCACGCGTTGGCCTGCGGGACGACCCGGACACCCCCATCAAGGAAATCGGCGTCGGCAAGCAGCAGCTGGTGGAAATCGCCAAGGCACTGAACAAGTCGGTGAAGATCCTCATCCTGGACGAGCCCACGGCGGCCCTGAACGAATCGGATTCCCAGCACCTGCTGGACCTAATGCTGGGCCTGAAGGCCAAGGGCATCACCTCGATCATCATTTCGCACAAGCTCAACGAGATCGAGCAGATCGCCGACTCCATCACCATCATCCGCGACGGCAAGTCCATCGAGACGCTGGACGTCAAGAAGGACGGCGTGGACGAGGACAGGATCATCAAGGGCATGGTGGGGCGCACCCTCGAGTCCCGGTTCCCGGACCACACCCCCAAGATCGGCGACGTGTTCTTCGAAGTCAAGAACTGGACGGTCGGCCACCCCAACGTCCAGGACCGGCTGGTCTGCAAGAACTCCAGCTTCTACGTCCGCCGCGGCGAGATCGTTGGCTTCGCCGGACTCATGGGCGCCGGGCGCACGGAACTGGCACGCTCCGTCTTCGGCCGCTCCTACGGACGCTTCATCGACGGCCACATCTACAAGGACGGCAAGGAAGTGGTCCTGAAGAACGTCCGCCAGGCCATCGACGCCGGCCTGGGGTACGTCACCGAGGACCGCAAATCCCTGGGCCTGAACCTGCTGGACGACATCAAGACCACCACCGTTTCAGCTGCCCTGAAAAAGATCAGCCACAACTCGGTGGTGGATCCCAACCAGGAGTTCACGGTGGCGGAGCAGTACCGCAAATCGCTGCGCACCAAGACCCCGTCCGTGGAGGAAGGCGTCGCCAAGCTCTCGGGCGGCAACCAGCAGAAGGTAGTCCTCGCGAAGTGGATGTTCACCGACCCGGACCTGCTGATCCTGGACGAACCCACGCGCGGCATTGACGTTGGAGCCAAGTACGAGATCTACGGCATCATCCAGCAGCTGGCCAACCAGGGCAAGGGCGTGATCGTCATCTCCTCCGAACTGCCCGAACTCCTGGGACTGTCCGACCGCATCTACACCATCTTTGAAGGCGCCATCACCGGTGTCCTGAACAAAGACGAGGCCAGCCAGGAAAGCCTGATGAAGCTGATGACCTCCGCCACCCGAAAAGCCGCCTGACCCCTGGACCACCCAGAACCTTCCGGACACAAGGACTGACACCATGAACGCCCTCAAAAAGCTGTTTGGCGGCAACACCCGCCAATTCGGCATGATCTTCGCCCTCGTGGCCCTGATCATCTTCTTCCAGTTCGCCACCGACGGCCGGACCCTGACCCCCGGCAACGTCATCAACCTCTTCAACGGCAACTCCTACATCCTGATCCTGGCCATCGGCATGGTCCTGGTGATCATCGCCGGCCACATCGACCTTTCCGTGGGTTCGGTCGCAGCGTTCGTGGGCGTCACCGTGGCCCTGGCCATCCGCGACTGGGGCATCCCCTGGTGGGCAGGCGTCCTGCTGGGGCTGGTGCTCGGCGCCGTGATCGGAGCCTGGCAGGGCTGGTGGACAGCGTATGTGGGAATTCCCGCCTTCATCGTGACCCTGGCCGGCATGCTGCTGTTCCGCGGCTTCAACCAGTTCGTGGGCAAGTCCAACACCATCCCGGTTCCGAACGATTTCCAGTACCTGGGCTCCGGCTACCTGCCCGAGGTCGGCCCGAACATCGGTTACAACAACCTGACCCTGCTGCTGGGCATCGCCGTCGCAGCGTTCGTGGTGGTGGGCGAACTGCGCTCCCGGGCCAGGGCCAAGGCGCTGGGCGCCGAAGTCCCGGAAATGTGGGTCACAGTTGTAAAGCTGGTCCTGATCTGCGCAGCGATCCTCTACGCCACGTATCTCTTCGCCACCGGCCGCCCCGGTACCTCCTTCCCCATCCCCGGCCTGATCCTGGCCGTCCTGGTGCTGATCTACGGGTTCATTTCCTCCCGCACCATCCTGGGCCGCCATGTGTACGCAGTCGGCGGCAACCGCCACGCAGCCGAGCTCTCCGGCGTCCAGTCCAAGAAGGTCAACTTCCTGGTCATGATGAACATGTCCATCCTGGCCGGCCTGGCGGGCATGATCTTCGTGGGCCGCTCCACAGCCTCCGGCCCGTTCGACGGCGTCGGCTGGGAACTGGACGCCATCGCCGCAGTCTTCATCGGCGGCGCGGCCGTCACCGGCGGTGTGGGCACCGTGGTCGGATCCATCATCGGTGGCTTGGTCATGGCAGTGCTCAACAACGGCCTCCAGCTCCTCGGCGTCGGCGCCGACCTCACCCAGATCATCAAGGGCCTGGTCCTGCTGATCGCCGTCGCCTTCGACGTTTACAACAAGAGCCAGGGCAAGCGCTCCATCATCGGCATGCTGACCAGGAATATGGGGCGCCCGTCCTCCGGTCCCAGCGGCCCCATGCAGCCCGACGAAACTACCTCCACCAAGGAAGCGATCGCCAGGGAAGCCTGATGTTTGCAGCCTGAATACTGTTCCATCACACAAAGAAAGAGAACCAATAATGCGAATGTTTGGTAAAGCAGGAAAGGCCGCAGCGGTTGCTGCCATCGCAGCACTGGCGCTGACGGGCTGCGGCCGCTCGGAAACCCCCTCGGGCGGAGCCAGCGGAGGCGCTGGAGGATTCGAGCAGAACTCCTCCATCGGCGTCGCGCTTCCGCAGAAGACCAGCGAAAACTGGGTCCTCGCCGAGAAGCTCTTCAACGACGGCCTCAACGGTGCAGGGTTTAAAGCTGACGTCCAGTTCGCCAACGGCGGCGTCTCCGAGCAGCAGAACCAGATCAGCGCCATGGTCACCAAGGGTGCCAAGGTCATCATCGTCGGCGCCATCGACGGCTCGCAGCTGGGTACCCAGCTCAAGCAGGCCAAGGACGCCGGCGCCACCGTCATTGCGTACGACCGACTCCTCCTGAACACCGACAACGTGGACTACTACGTGGCCTACGACAACTTCAAGGTCGGCGTGCTCCAGGGCCAGGCGCTGCTGGACGGGCTCAAGGCCAAGAAGCCCACGGGCCCCTACAACATCGAGCTGTTTGCCGGCTCCCCCGATGATGCCAACGCCAAGGTCTTCTTCGACGGCGCCATGAGCGTCCTGAAGCCGAAGATCGACGACGGCACCCTCAAGGTGGTCTCGGGCCAGACCTCCTTCGAGCAGGCCGTGACCCAGGGCTGGAAGGCCGAGAACGCCCAGCGCCGCGCCGACACCCTGCTCACCGGCAGCTACACCAGCGCCAACCTGGACGGCGTCCTCTCCCCCAACGACACCCTGGCCCGTGCAGTCCTGACCTCCGTCAAGGCCGCCGGCAAGCCGATCCCCGTCGTGACCGGGCAGGACTCCGAGGTTGAGTCGGTTAAGTCGATCATGGCAGGCGAGCAGTACTCCACCATCAACAAGGACACCCGCAAGCTCGTTGAGCACGCCGTCACCATGGTGAAGGACCTGCAGGCCGGCAAGAAGCCCGAGGTCAACGACGACAAGTCCTACAACAACGGCAACAAGGTTGTCCCGGCCTACCTGCTGGAGCCGGTCATCGTCACCGCGGCCAACGTGAAGACGGCCTACACCGACGATCCGGTACTCGGCCCGATCACCAAGTAACACCACTCAGCAACAGCCGGAACCAGCGGCAACCGGAAAGCCCGGCCCCCTCGTGGGGCCGGGCTTTCCGGCGTTTGCGGACCACGCCAGCGCGGTTCACAGCCCAAACACAGGCAGGGCCGGATTCCTGCACAGCATCCCCGGTGAAGGTGGAGGCGAAGCCGGCCGTCCGCGCCGGCACCTGAACCATAGGAGTAACGTGAGCGTCCTCGCCCGAAGCGTAGGCAATGCCTTCAGAAACAAGGTCCGCACCGGAGCCGTCGTCGCGGTGCTGGCCGTCGCCATCGGCCTCGCCTTGGCCATGCTGGTGGCCAACCAGGCCGTCGGAGCGAAAGTGCAGGAGCTCAATGCCTCCGTCGGCACCGTCCTGACCGTCAACCCCGCCGGCGGGCAAGGCTTTGAAGGCGGCGGGGAGCCGCTCACCGCCGACCAGGCGGCCACGGCCAGCGGCGTGGCGAACGTTAGTGCCGTCGTCGGGACCTCCTCCCTGCGGCTCCGCAACGCCAGTGAGGCGGCAGCGCAGGCCGCGGCCGGAACCCAGGCGGGCCCCGGCGGACAGGGCGGACCTGGCGGCCAGGCCGCCGCAACACTGACCACCAGCCTCACCGCCGCAGTGGACGCGGGTACGCTGGGCAACCGCAACCAGCAGGCCAACGGAACGGCTGGCGCCTCCGGAACCGCGCAGCCCGCCCGGTCCCTGCCGATCACCGTTACCGGCATCGGGGCGGAGCTCGACACCACGGGCAAGGCCCTGGACATCACCCAGGGCGCCGGGCTGGGCGACTATTCGGCAGTATCCAGCGGCGCCCTGCTGGGCACCACCCTGGCTGTGAAGAACAACCTGGCCGTCGGTTCCACCTTCACCATCAGCGACCAGACCTACACCGTGGCCGGAGTGTTCGACGCCGGCACCGCCTTCGGCAACAACGCCGCCTTCGTGACGCTCCCCACCGCCCAGGCCCTCGCCGGAACGCCGGGTGAACTGTCCAGCATGATCGTCACCGTCGACTCCCTGGAAAACGTCGCCGCCACCAAGACGGCCCTGCAGGCCGCCCTCGGCACCGACAAAGCGGATGTCACGCAGGGCCAGAACCTGCAGACCGCCCTCAGCTCCCTTAACAGCGTGAAGAACATTTCCTTCATCGCCTTCGTCGCCGCGCTGGGCACCGCCGGGATCATCATCCTGCTCATCATGGTGATGCTGGTCCGCGAGCGCCGCCGGGAAATTGGCGTACTGAAGGCGATCGGCGCACCGAACCGCACCATCGGGCTCCAGTTCGTCCTGGAAGCCCTGGTCCTGGCCGCCCTCGGCAGCGCGGTGGGCGCGGCCATCGCCTCCTTCGCCAGCGGCGGCATCGCGTCTGCCCTCATCAGCAGCAACACCACCACGACAGCCACCACCGGCCGCGGCTTCCCCGGCGGCCAAGGTGGCCCGTTCGGCGGCGCCTCCCAGCTGCTCAACTCCGTCACCGCAAGCGCCTCCCCCGGCGTGATCGCCGGCGGCATCGCCGCCGTCTTCGGGGTCGCCGTCATCGGAGCCCTGGTTCCCGCGCTGCTCACCGCGCGTATCCGCCCCATCGAAGTCCTGCGAGGAGAATAGCCATGATTGAAGTCAAGAACCTGGTCCGCACCTTTAACTCCGGAGACCGCACCATCAAGCCGGTGAACGACGTCAGCTTCGTCCTGGAGCAGGGAACCCTAGCCTCCATCGTGGGCAAGAGCGGCAGCGGCAAGAGCACGCTGCTTTCCCTGCTGGGCGCCCTGGACAAGCCAACCAGCGGGGACGTGGTGGTCGATGGCGTCAGCCTGGCCAGCCTGCCCGACACCAAGCTGACCGAATACCGCCGCCGCGACATCGGGTTCGTGTTCCAGCAGTTCAACCTGATCCCCAACCTGTCGGCGGTGGACAATGTCATGCTGCCGATGGAGTTCGCCGGGATGGGCAAGGCGGCCCGGCTGCAGCGCGCCGGGGAGTTGCTGGAGCAGGTCCAGCTGGATCCGACCAAGCATGACCGGCGCATCAACAGGCTCTCCGGCGGCGAGCAGCAGCGTGTGGCGATCGCCCGGGCACTGGCCAACGAGCCCAAACTGATCCTCGCCGACGAACCGACGGGCAACCTGGATGAGCAGACGGGTGACCACATCATCGAGCTCCTCAGCTCGCTCAGCCGGGAGCACAACACCACCATCCTGGTGGTGACCCACGACCGGGCCCTGGCGAACAAGACGGACCGCCGCTTCCGGCTCCAGCAGGGCAAGCTCACGGAGGAACCGGTGCGGGGCCGGGCCGCCGTCACGGCCACGGCGTGACGCCCCGGGGCCGCCGGCGGGGGAACCGCTCTCCGGTTCCGCCGCCGTCGGCCTCTTTCCGCCGCGTCCCTTCCTGCCGGCCGGAATCCACCGGGCTCCCAGCCGCTGTGACAGGATGGCAGCTATGAGTGCCCCCATCGCCACGCCATGGCTTTCGAGCCAGTCCGACCAGGATCCACGTTCCGCCACAGGGGACCCGCTGCGCTGGGGCATCATCTCAACAGGCAGCATTGCCCGCGCCGTCTCGCAGGAGCTTGCCCTGCTCGCCGACGCCGAACTGTACGCCGTCAGTTCCCGGACGCAGGACACCGCGGACGCCTTTGCCGTGGCCTACGATTTCGCCAAGGCCTACGGGGACGACGGCGGAGTCCCCGGCTACCAGCGGCTTCTCGCCGATGAGGCCGTGGACGTCGTTTACGTCGCCACGCCGCACGCGCAGCACCACGAAATCGTCCTCGCCGCGCTCAACGCCGGCAAGCATGTGCTCTGCGAGAAGGCCTTCACCATCAACGCGCGCGAAGCCGCGGAGCTGATCGACGCCGCCCGTAGCCGGAAGCTCTTCCTGATGGAGGCGGTCTGGAGCAGGTTCCTGCCTTCCATGCAACGCGCCTTCGAAATCGCAGCCTCCGGCGAACTGGGAGACATCCACTGGATCACCGCCGACCTCGGGTTTCCGGCGCCGTACTCCCCCACGGCCAGGCTGTGGGCTCGAAGGGACGGTGGAGGCGCCCTCCTGGACCTCGCCGTCTACCCCTTGCTGTGGGCGCTTGGGACCCTCGGCTTTCCGCAGACCGTGAGTGCCACCGGCTTCGTCAATGACGACGGCGTGGACGCCCAGAACGCCATGACCCTCGGCTACAACCACGGCGCCCAGGTGCAGCTCACCTCCTCCCTGCTCGCCCACGGTCCCCGGACGGCCACTGTAGCCGGGAGCCTGGGCTACCTGCAGAGCATCGGCTCCATCAACAACCCCCTGGAACTGGTCGTCGCCAAGGGCTGGGAGGACCGCCGGACAGAAACCTTTGATGTCGTAGGCAAGGGCTACGCCTATGAACTGCGGGAGGTGACACGCTGCATCCAGCAGGGCCTGACCGAGAGCCCGGTGATGCCGTTGGAGGACACGCTGAACACCATGCGCCTCTTCGATGGGGTCCGTGCCCAGTTGGGTGTCACCTATCCAAACGACAGCCACTGACGCAACAGCGCTCGGGTACCGCGCCGTGGTGCGGCGTTCGCCGGTGGGTCAGCGGCGTGACGGCCAAGGTTTGGCCGTTGACGGCTTTCGAGTGCGCTCTTCCCGTTTGTAAATTTGTTTTACCCGCTTCTGGACTTCGGTAATAAGCAGTCTTACGATGTAGGCAGTGTCGATTGCAACAGTCACTGGGGGGTGGTACGCATGGCTCTCATGAGTTCGCCATGGCGTGCCCTGCGCCCGGCGCTCCTTGCCGGAGCCGCCGCCGTCACCTGGCTGACGCTTTCCTCAACGGCCGCAACTGCGGACGCCGGTCCTGACTCCTCATCCGTGTTGGGCGGCATCACCAGCTCGGTCTCGTCCCTGGCCGAAACCGTCACCGGACCGGCCCAATCCATTCCCACAGCTTCCGCTTCCGATGCTGCGGCGTCCACCGGGGTGCTGCAGCCCGTGGCCGCCCCGGTCTCCACACTGGCAGACGATCTTATTGCGTCGGTGCCGGTGGTAAGCCAGGTGGTTCCTGCCGGGACCGTGTCAACCGTTTCAGCACCCATCGCAGGTGCTGCTGACAGCCTGGCGGCGGATGTGGTGGAGGTGGCCGTTGCCCCTGTTGCCGAGTCCGTCCCGGCGCTGGAACCTGCACTCCAGCCGGTTTCCGATCTTCTCACTGGAGTTGAGGCGCTGCCCGTCCAGCTGCCGGAGCTGCCCGCTGTTGCTTCAGGCCCCGAACTGCCGACGAGTCCTGCGGATGATGTTGTAGGGGCGCTCCCTGGGGCCGCCGCTTCGAATGCCCGGGCTGTTGAAAACATCTCCGAGGCGGATGACTCCGCCGCTGAAGGGTCCCTTCCGGGCAGCATGCTGCAGGCGTCAGGCCAGGGCGCTGCACCTCTGGCGGCCACTACTGCCGGCCAATCGGCGCCCGCTGGAATCGCCGTAGAGGACCCCCTGTCCCTCGATCCTTCACCCCTGCCTGCCCAGGCACCTGCGGCCCCGGGCTCCGGCACGGGCTCCGGCGGATCGCCTGCCGGACCTTCCGGGGCTGCCGCCTGGCTTAATTCCTTCGATTACCTCTTCCGCATTGCCGGAGCCGTGCTGGGCCTCGAAAGCCCCGAGCATGCGCCCGCACCGGTGTCGTTCGACCCCGGTTCTTCTCCTGACTAGTTGAGACCCGTCTGCCCTTTTTAGGGCAGCACGTGGCCATCAGGGCAGCTGAACAGCGCCCGAACCTCAACTTTCTCAGGAGAATCCACCATGAGTTCCAACCTTTGCAGGGGGCTGCTTGGCACCCTCTTTGCCGGCGGCCTTTTGGCCCTCGGCTGCACAGCCGCGAATGCCGCGGATACCACCACCGGAGCGGACCTCTCCGCTTCGGCACTGATCTCGGCGGCGACTCCCGCTGACTCGACGTCGTTGGGCCTGCTGGGTGACCCAACGCCGGCCGACTCAACGGGCGTCGCCGCCGCCGTTGACGTGAACCTCGGCCTGGGCACCGTAAGCGCCACAGATCCGACGGCCACCACATCCACTGATGTCGCGGCCGTAGCCGCCGTCGACCTGGGGCTCGGCACCGGAACGGTCACCGACCCCGGGACCACCGGAACCACCGACGTCGCAGCAGCAGCCGCCGTGAACCTCGGGCTGGGCACCAACGGCACCGGCACCACGGACGGCACGACGGCGGACCTCACCGCCGACGCAACCGTCGAGCTCGGCACCGGTACGGTCACCGACCCCGGGACCACCGACGTCGCAGCGGCAGCCGCCGTCGACCTCGGCTTGGGAACCGGATCAGTCACCGACCCCGGCACCACAGGAACCACCGACGTCGCAGCAGCAGCCGCCGTCGACCTCGGCCTGGGCACCGGATCAGTCACCGACCCCGGCACCACCGGAACCACCGACGTCGCAGCAGCAGCCGCCGTCGACCTCGGCCTGGGCACCGGATCAGTCACCGACCCCGGCACCACCGGAACCACCGACGTCGCAGCAGCAGCCGCCGTCGACCTCGGCCTCGGCACCACCGGCACCGGCACCACGGACGGCACGACGGCGGACCTCACCGCCGACGCAGCCGTAGACCTGGGGCTCGGCACCGGAACGGTCACCGACCCCGGCACCACCGGAACCACCGACGTCGCAGCAGCAGCCGCCGTCGACCTCGGCCTCGGCCTCGGCACCACCGGCACCGACACCACAGATGGCACGACGGCGGACCTCACCGCCGACGCAGCCGTCGACCTGGGGCTCGGCACCGGAACGGTCACCGACCCCGGCACCACCGGAACCACCGACGTCGCAGCAGCAGCCGCCGTTGACCTCGGCCTCGGCACCACCGGCACCGACACCTCCGGCACCGGCGGGCTTGATGCCGTGGTCGGCCTGGCCGTTGACCTGGGTGTAGGTAGTGCAAGCGACACCGGCGCCAGCACTCCTGGCACCACTGACCCGGGAACCTCCACCCCGGGCGATGGCACCATCGGTGACGCCGGCACCGTCGACCCGGTAACGTCTGATCCCGGCGCAGCCAACCCCGGTGATAACTCCACCGGCACGGGCGGTGCCGCCGGCACCGCAGACGCTGGTGGCCTGCCGGCGGCTGGCGCCGGTTCCACCGCGGTAAGCGGCGCGATCGCAACCGTTGAGGTTCCCCGGAGCATCTCCGCCAACGGCAACGCGGCACTGGGCAACGCAGGCCTCGCCAACACCGGCCTCGCAAAGACCGGCTGGGACGCTTCACTGGTTCCCCTGGCCCTGCTGCTCCTGATCGCGGGGGTCCTGCTCCTCCGCAAGCGCAGGATGTCGTAGCAGCCGTCCACGCACCATCCGCAATCCCGCACACATGCGCCTGAAGCGGCAGCATCCAGCGAGCTGACGAGAGGAGGACCCGCCCGGAAACCACGAAAAGAAATACAAAACATGTCCAGCACACATGTCCTTGTAGCCAATGGTCCGGCGGCGGACCAGCTTTGGTTCGCCGCCGGGCCGTCGGCGTGTCACGGATACGGGGCACCCCCCCCCAATCGTCGGCATTACTCCACCGCCCGTATAATTTGAGGTACGAGAGTGCCGCGGCGCACCGGGAGGAACGGTCATGGTGGCGGAATCGCCTAGCTCCATCAAGAATGAAGTGGTCGGCGGACGTTATCGACTGGGGGATGTCATAGGGCGGGGCGGGATGTCCTCGGTATATTGCGCCCGGGACGAAAACCTCGGCCGGGACGTGGCGTTGAAACTTTTTGCCCCGCAGGCTCCGGACGCAGACGAACTCAAGCGGCAGGAAGCCGAGATCCAGCTTCTTGCCACGCTGAACCACCCCGGTCTTGTCACACTGTTTGACGCGGGCATCGACGACCGGATTCCGGATGAGCCCAGGCCATTCCTCACCATGGAGCTTGTGGAGGGCCAGGACCTGCGCAGCCGTATCCGCCACAGCCGTGTCCCCGTGGAGGAGCTTTCGGTCATCGGCGCCGGCATCGCTGACGCGCTGGCATATGTGCACGGCCTTGGGATCATCCACCGCGACATCAAGCCCGGCAACATCCTGCTGGTCCAGATCCGCCCCGGCGAGCCGCTGCGCCCCAAACTCACCGATTTCGGTATCGCCAGGATTGTCGACTCCACCCGGCTGACCGCCACCGGCACCATGGTGGGCACCGCCGCCTATCTCAGCCCTGAACAGGCCCTCGGCAAGCCCCTGTCCCCGGCCACAGACATCTACTCGTTGGGGCTTGTGCTGCTTGAATGCATCAAGGGCACCGTGGAGTACCCCGGCAGCCCGGTGGAATCCGCTGTTGCCCGCCTTCACCGCGCACCGGAGATCCCCGAAGACGTACCGTCGGAGTGGGCCGAGCTGATCCGCTCCATGACCGCTATCGAACCTTTGGAACGGCCCACCGCCGCCGAGATCGAAACGTCGTTGCGGCAGGCGCTTGTCTCCCCGGCGTCGACACCTGGTGATCTCGCACCCGAGACCACCCGCGTCCTGCCGGCCATGCCTTTCCACCCGCCCTCCATCACCGCGGAGGAATCCGTGGATGAGCTGCGGGAAGCAGCCGGAACAGGGGGCGTTGAAGCCAGCACCGAAGCGGCAATCGAAAAGCCCGCTGCCGCGCCCGCCCGGAATCTTCATCCCCAAACACGGACAAAGCGCTTCTGGCTGGCGCTGGTCCTGGGGCTCGTGGTGGTGGCTGCCGCGGTGGCAGCTGTCATGATGACCGTGTCAGCGCAGACCCCCGCCGACGTCGTCCCTTACCCGACGGTGACCGGGGTTCTTGGCGACCACCTGCAGCAACTTCAGAAGAGCGTGGAGCCGTGACCCTCCCCCCGGGCCGCTCCGCCAGGCTGTTACTTGGCTGCTCGGCGCTGGTGCTTTCAGCCATTGTCCTCAGTGCTTGCGCGCCCGCCAACAACGGCCTGCAGCGGGACGTCGCCACCCAGCTGCAGGCACGGGTCCTGGAGGTCACACAGGCGTCGTCCCAAAACGATGCGGCCTCAGCCTTGAAAGCCCTCGACGGACTTGAGTCCGACCTCTCGGCCGCGCAGGCGAGAGGCCGCGTCTCAGAGGACCGGCGGCGCAGCATCACCACCGTGGCAACGGCCGTCCGGGCAGACCTGAACCAGGCCCTTGCCGCCCAACAGGCCAAGGCCGCGGAGGACGCCCGGATCGCCGCCGAGCAGGCGGCCGCGCAAAGCCCCTCCCCCGCCCCCGAAGCAAAGGTGTCCCAAGCGGCCCCTGCCCCTGCACCGGCCCCAGGCGCTGCCTCCGGCAACGGGACGGACGCCGGCAAG
Organism: Arthrobacter sp. MOO21; assembly: GCF_057369995.2. Taxonomy (NCBI): domain Bacteria; kingdom Bacillati; phylum Actinomycetota; class Actinomycetes; order Micrococcales; family Micrococcaceae; genus Arthrobacter; species Arthrobacter sp. MOO21. The sequence continues at coordinate 410,303 of NZ_CM170671.2, forward strand.
AACAATGGTGACAAGGGCAAGGGCAAGAACTGAGGCAGGTATTGCCGTGCCAAACACAGAACCTGAACGAAAGAGGCGGTGCTCCGGGATCCCGGAGCACCGCCTCTTTTTGGCCAGCGGCCCAGCACCGCAGGTGCCGGGCCGCGCCGATGCCTAGCTCAGGCTGCCGATGACCTTGTTAAGCGTCGCGGACGGACGCATCACAGCTGACGCCTTGGCGTCGTCCGGGCGGTAGTAGCCTCCGATGTCCACCGGCGAGCCCTGCACCTCGGCCAGTTCGCCCACGATCGTCTCTTCCTTGGAGGAAAGCTCGCCGGCGACCGAGCTGAACGCGGCCGCCAGGTCGGCGTCGTCCGTCTGCTTGGCCAGTTCCTCGGCCCAGTAGCGGGCCAGGTAGTAGTGGCTGCCGCGGTTGTCCAGCTCGCCGGCGCGGCGGCTCGGGGATTTGTTCTCCAGCAGGAAGGTGCCGGTGGCACGGTCCAGGGTGTCGGCCAGGACCTGCGCACGGGCGTTGCCCGTGGTGGTGGCCAGGTGCTCGAAGCTGACGGCCAGGGCCAGGAACTCACCCAGGCTGTCCCAGCGGAGGTGGTTTTCCTTGAGCAGCTGCTGGACGTGCTTCGGGGCGGACCCGCCGGCGCCGGTCTCGAACAGGCCGCCGCCGTTCATCAGCGGAACAACGGAGAGCATCTTGGCGCTGGTACCCAGTTCCAGGATGGGGAACAGGTCCGTGAGGTAGTCGCGAAGCACGTTGCCTGTGACGGAGATGGTGTCCTCGCCCTTGCGGATGCGGTCCAGGGTGAAGGCGATGGCCTTGACCGGGGACATGATCTGGATGTCCAGGCCCTCGGTGTCGTGCTCCTTCAGGTACTCGTTGACCTTGGCGATGAGGTTGGCGTCGTGCGCGCGCTCCTCGTCCAGCCAGAACACGGCCGGCGTCTGGGATGCACGGGCGCGGGTCACGGCCAGCTTGACCCAGTCGCGGATGGGGGCGTCCTTGGTCTGGCAGGCTCGCCAGATGTCTCCCTCGGAAACCTCGTGTTCGATCAGGACATTGCCGGAGCCGTCCACAACCTGCACGGTGCCGGCTTCCTGGATTTCGAAGGTCTTGTCGTGGCTGCCGTATTCCTCGGCTGCCTGGGCCATGAGGCCCACGTTCGGCACGGTGCCCATGGTGGTGGGGTCGTAGGCGCCGTTGGCGCGGCAGTCGTCGATGACCACCTGGTAGATGCCCGCGTAGGAGCTGTCCGGCAGGACGGCGAGGGTGTCGGCTTCCTTGCCGTCCGGGCCCCACATGTGGCCGGAGCTGCGGATCATGGCGGGCATGGAGGCGTCCACGATGACGTCGCTGGGGACGTTCAGGGTGGTGATGCCCTTGTCCGAGTCCACCATGGCCAGGGCGGGGCCGTCTTCCAGGCCCTTCTTGATCAGGTTCTGGACGCCGTCGCGGACGTCCTCCGGAAGGTCCTCGAGGCTGCTCAGGATGGCGGCCAGGCCGTTGTTGGGGCTGATGCCGGCGGCGGCGAGCTGCTTGCCGTAGGTTTCGAACAGTTCGGAGAAGTATGCCTTGACCACGTGGCCGAAGATGATGGGGTCCGAGACCTTCATCATGGTGGCCTTGAGGTGCGCCGAGAACAGCACGCCTTCTTCCTTGGCACGGGCAACCTGTGCCTTCAGGAATTCGTCCAGGGCGGCGGCGCGCATGACGGTGCCGTCGATGACCTCGCCGGCCAGGACCGGGAAGGCCTTCTTCAGGACCTTAACCGAGCCGTCCTCGCGGACCAGCTGGATGGCGATGGTGCCTTCGGATTCGATGACCACCGACTTTTCGTTGGAGCGGAAGTCGTCCTGGCCCATGGTGGCCACGTTGGTCTTGGAGTCCGGGGTCCAGGCGCCCATGGAGTGCGGGTTCTGGCGTGCGTAGTTCTTGACGGACAGCGGTGCGCGGCGGTCCGAGTTTCCTTCGCGCAGGACCGGGTTCACGGCGGAGCCCTTGATCTTGTCGTAGCGCGAGCGGATGGCAGTTTCCTCGTCCGAGGACGGGTTGTCCGGGTAGTCCGGCAGTGCGTAGCCCTGGCCCTGCAGCTCTGCGATCGCGGCCTTCAGCTGCGGAATGGAGGCGCTGATGTTGGGCAGCTTGATGATGTTTGCTTCCGGCGTCTTTGCCAGCTCACCGAGTTCAGCAAGGGCGTCACCGATCTGCTGCTCGGGGGTCAGGTAGTCACCGAAGACGGCGATGATGCGGCCGGCGAGCGAGATGTCGCGGGTCTCCACCTCCACACCTGCTGTCGAAGCGAACGCCTCGATGATCGGCAGGAACGAATAGGTAGCCAGCATCGGCGCTTCGTCGGTGTGGGTGTAGATAATCTTGGACATGCGCGGGCGTCTCCCTGTGGGTCGGCTTGGTTGTGAAAATTTCGGTCTATTTCACCATGTACAACTTACCCGAGGACGCCCGTTCAAACCTCAACGGGCCCCCCGCATTACCGCGCTGAGAGCAGGATTACAGCGATGGAGAACGCACGACGGCGGGATGGCGCACTTGGGTGCGTGGCGCCGTCGGCATCTCCCGTCCCCCGGGGACGGAAAGGGCCGGGCAACCCCTACATGAGACGTCACTACTGTTTACAAACTTGTCATATGACGATAAATTCGCTACGTCACTCCCGACCCCGGGCCCAACCCCGTTAAGACAGGACAACAATGACACGCACCAGGTCTCTGGCCTCCGGCCTCTTGGCCTTCTCGGCAGCCGCCGTGCTGGCACTCACCTCAGCAGCCGGAGCATCCGCTGCACCGGCACCGTCCGGGGACCAGGCGAATCCCTCGGTCACCAAGGCGTCCGTGGAGGCCGCAGGTGCCGCCGACTACTGGACCGCCGAGCGGATGCAGAGCGCCATCCCCGGAAACGTCCTGGCCGGGAAAGCCCTGGAACGCGGCAACCGCTCCAGCGCCGACATCGTGGAAAAGGGCAAGGCCAGCACCACCAAGGCCACCAGGGGCAAGCAGACCATCGCCCAGAGCGAAGTCCCCGTCTCCCACATCGGCAAGGTCTTCTTCACCCTGGGCGGGTCGAACTACGTCTGCTCGGGCAACGCCGTCTCCTCAGCCAACGGCAGCACGGTGTCCACGGCCGGTCACTGCGTGAACGAAGGCCCCGGCGCCTATGCAACCAACTTCGTCTTCGTGCCCGCCTACGAGAACGGCAACGCCCCCTACGGCAAATGGGCCGCACGTGCCCTGTACGCCCCCACCCAGTGGGTCACCAACGGCGACATGACCTACGACACCGGGTTCGCCGTGGTGAACCGCAACACGCAGAACCAGACCCTGACGTCCGTGGTCGGCGGCTCGGGTGTAGCCTTCAACCAGGCCCGCGGGCTGACCTACAAGTCCTACGGCTACCCCGCCGCAGCACCGTTCAACGGCGAGACGCTCAAGAGCTGCACCGGAACCGCAACGGACGACCCCAACAACCCGCAGTTCGGCAGCCAGGGCATTCCCTGCGACATGACCGGCGGCTCCTCCGGCGGCCCGTGGTTCATCGGCACCAGCTCCGACGGCCTGCAGAACTCCATTAACAGCTACGGCTACAACCGCTCCGCAGTGATGTACGGCCCGTACTGGGGCTCCGTCATCCAGGCCACCTACAACAGTGCAGCAGCAGCCTAGAGAACCAGCGCCGGGCCACGGCGGGGCCAGCCAGGGCGACGTCAGCCACGTCGACCTGAACCAGTCGCCCGACGAGGTCCTCGAGTACTGGACAGAGGAACGGATGGCGGAAGCCAAGCCCCGGGAGCTCCGGCTTCCGGAGGAGGGTCCGCGTCTCAAGCAGAGGGGCGCGGACACTGGAGAACCAGAATCCGGCTCCCCCGGCCCGGAACGCTAGGCACGCACCGGGCCACGGCTCAACGAACAAACGACGACGGCGCCCGTCCTCACCGAGGGGACGGGCGCCGTCGTCGTTAACACCATCGATTGATGGGGATCAGTGGAAGAAGTGGCGGGCTCCCGTGAAGTACATGGTGATGCCGGCCGCGTTGGCGGCGGCGATTACCTCGTCGTCACGCACGGATCCGCCGGGCTGCACCACTGCCCGGACGCCGGCGTCGATCAGGATCTGCAGTCCGTCAGCGAACGGGAAGAACGCGTCCGAAGCCGCCACGGCGCCTCGGGCACGCTCCGGTGCGCCGGCAGCGTCGGCGTTGGAGGCACCGCCTGCACCGTCGACGTCGGACTCCACCTTCACGCCCAGGGTGTTGGCCCGCTCCACGGCCAGCCGGCAGGAATCCAGGCGGTTGACCTGGCCCATGCCGATACCCACCGCTGCGCCGTTCTCGGCGAGGAGGATCGCGTTCGACTTGGCTGCCCGGCAGGCGGTCCAGGCGAAGGCGAGGTCCGCGAGGGTCTTCTCATCCGCGGCTTCACCGGCGGCGAGGGTCCAGTTGGCGGGGTTGTCGCCCTCCGCGTCCACCTTGTCGGTGACCTGGACCAGCATGCCGCCGGAGACCTGGCGGAACTCCGTGGGGTAGCGGCCGTAGCCCTCGGGCAGGGCGAGGAGGCGGATGTTCTTCTTCTTGGACAGGATCTCCACGGCTTCGGGCTCGAAGCCTGGCGCGATGACCACTTCGGTGAAGATGTCTTTGACGGTGTCGGCCATGCCGGCGGTGACGGTGCGGTTGGCGGCGATGACGCCGCCGTATGCGGAGACGGGGTCGCAGGCGTGGGCCTTGGCATGTGCGTCGGCGATGGGGTCGGCGGCGCCGGCGGAGCCAACTGCGACGCCACATGGGTTGGCGTGCTTGATGATCGCGACGGCCGGCCCGCTGAAGTCGAAGGCGGCGCGCAGGGCGGCGTCGGCGTCAACGAAGTTGTTGTAGCTCATGGCCTTGCCGTGCAGCTGGTCTGCCTGCGCGATGCCCACGGGCGCGGCGTTGTCCACGTAGAGGGCGGCCTGCTGGTGCGGGTTCTCGCCGTAGCGCAGGACCTCTGAGCGTTCCAGCGACAGGCCGGCGTAGGCGGGCCAGTCGATGACGCCGTCGCCGTCCTCGTCAAGGAACTGGCTGGCGGTCCAGGTGGCAACCGCATTGTCGTAGGACGCGGTGTGGGCGAAGGCCTTGGCCGCGAGGCGGCGGCGGGTCTTGAGGTCGAAGCCACCGGCGGCTGCGGCCTCCACCACCTGGCCGTAGAAGGACGGATCCACCACGATGGCGACGGCGGCGTGGTTCTTCGCTGCCGAGCGCACCATGGCGGGGCCTCCGATGTCGATCTGCTCGACGACGTCGTCCTGCGCGGCACCGGACTTGACGGTCTCCACGAACGGGTAGAGGTTCACCACGACGAGGTCGAACGGCTCGATGTCCATTTGCGTGAGCGTCTCCATGTGCGCCGCGACGCGGCGGTCGGCCAGGATGCCGCCGTGCACGCGCGGGTGCAGGGTCTTGACGCGGCCGTCCAGCATCTCAGGCGACCCGGTCACTTCCTCCACCTCCTGGACGGGGATGCCCGCGGCGGCGATCTTCTTGGCCGTGGAGCCGGTGGACACCAGCTTCACGCCCGCCTCGTGCAGGCCCTTGGCGAGCTCCTCCAGGCCGGTCTTGTCGTAAACCGAGATCAGGGCCCGGCGGATGGGTACACGGTCAATGGATACGCGCTCATGCTGCGTGAAGCTCACAAATGTCTCCGTCTTATCTCGCGGACCAGTGCCGCGGTTGGTGGGGATACGGCCAGTTTATCGCGAAGCGCAGCTTCGGCAGGTGTGTCCGCCCGAGTATGAACACCCGGGGCCGGGCTAGAGTTTTCCCAGGAGGCGGCGATGAATACTTACACCACTGTGCCCAGCGGCGAACAGGTGGTCCAGGAACTGCCCTGGCGTTGGAAAGTCCAGGGCAGGATCTTCCTGATCGGGGGCCTGGGCTTCATGTTCGACGCCTGGGACGTGACCCTGAACGGCATCCTGATCCCGCTGCTGTCCAAGCACTGGTCCCTGACCGCCGGCGACGCGGCCTGGGTGGGCACCGCCAACCTGGTCGGCATGGCGCTGGGCGCCTTCATTTGGGGCACGATTGCTGACACGGTCGGTCGCAAGAAGGCATTCACCGCCACGCTGCTGTTGTTCTCCGTGTTCACCGTGCTCGGTGCGTTTGCTCCGGACTTTGCGTGGTTCTGCCTCTTCCGGTTCTTGGCCGGCTTCGGGCTGGGCGGGTGCATCCCGGTGGACTATGCCCTGGTGGGTGAGTTCACTCCGCGGAAGCAGCGCGGCAAGGTGCTGACGGCGATGGACGGCTGGTGGCCCATCGGGGCCGCCCTGGCAGGGTTCGTCTCCGCCGGGCTGGTGGCACTGTACGGTGACTGGCGCCTGACCATGCTGGTCATGGTGCTGCCGGCACTGCTGGTGTTCTGGGTCCGCCGCAGCGTCCCTGAGTCGCCGCTGTTCCTGATCCGCAAGGGCCGCCGCGAGGAGGCGGCCCGGATCATCGACGGACTGGTGGCCGCCACCGGAGCAGAGGCGCGCGCCTACAGCCTGCCCGATGCCAGGGATGTGCCGCGGCTTTCGGCCGGCAGCGCCTGGACGCAGCTCCGCTCCGTCTGGCAGTTCAACTGGAAGATCACCGCCGCTGCGTGGTCCCTCTTCTTCAGCATCCTCCTGGTGTACTACCTGTCGCTGACCTGGATGCCGCGGATCCTGATTGGGGCCGGGTTCGCCGAATACAAGGCGTTCGTGACCACTGCGTCCATGGCGGCCGTCGGCTTCCTGGGCGTGGTGGTGGCAGCCCTGCTGGTGGAGCGGGTGGGCCGCAAATGGATTCTGGCCATCACCGGCCCGCTGTCCGCGCTGACCCTGGTCATCGTGGCGATCGTAGTGGATATCCCCACGGCCGCGGTGTTTTGGCTGCTGGTGTTCGGGTTCGTGGTCCAGGTGGCCATCCCGGTGCTCTACGCGTACGTCTCAGAGCTCTACCCCACCGAGCTGCGCGGCACCGGGTTCGGCTGGGCGTCGACGTTCTCGCGGCTGGGGGCCGGGTTCGGTCCGCTCATCTTCGCGAACTACTTCTGGCCCGAACTGGGGCTGGCCACGTCCTTTGCGCTGGCAGGGGCGCTGGTGCTGGCCGCCGTCCTGTGGATGGCGTTCTTCTCCCCCGAAACCCGCCAGCGCCGCCTCGAGTAGGACGTTCGGCGACGCGGCCGCTCATAGTCGACACTCAGGTTCCTTTTCGCGCACGAAATCCGGGGTGCGAAAAGGGATACCCGCCTCGAGAATGAGAATGCGTGTCGAGGACGGCTTCAGGACGCGGAGAACGAGGGGTCGGCGGCGAGGGCGGCCAGGGTAGACACCAGGAGCCTGCGTTCGACGACCTTGATGCGCTCGTGCAGCGTCTCCTCGGTGTCCGACTCCTCGATAGCCACGGCCTCCTGGGCAATGATGGGTCCGGTGTCCACGCCGGCGTCGGCCCAGTGCACGGTGCAGCCGGTCACCTTCACGCCGTAGGCCATGGCGTCCCGCACGCCGTGGGCTCCGGGGAACGCCGGGAGCAGAGCGGGGTGGGTGTTGAGGTACCGGCCGTTGAACGCGTCGATGAAATCCGGGCTGACGATCCGCATGAAGCCGGAGGAAACCACCACGTCTGGCTTGTACGCGGCCACGGCTTCGGTCAGCGCGGCGTTCCAGTCGGCCCGGTCCGGATAGGCCTTGAAGTCCACCACGAACGTGGGGATGCCCGCCGCGGCGGAGCGCTCGACGCCGAACGTGCCTTCGCGGTCTGCCCCCACCGCCGCGATCTCGACGTCGAGCCGGCCCGCCTTGACGGCGTCGATGACGGCCTGGAGGTTGGACCCGGTTCCGGAGACGAGGACGACGATTCGCATTGGTCCAGCTTAGGTGCACGCTCGCGTACGCTGGAAAACATGAACAGCACACCGGGGCGGGGCGGGAAGCAGCAGGCCAGGCCGTCGCCCAGCGAGGCGGCCAAGGCCTCCCTCGCCAAGACCCACACCCTGTTCCGGATGTTCGTTGTCTCCGTGCTCGGCGCGTTCTTCGTCTACCAGCTTGACGTCAACTACCTGTGGCTGACCACGTTCCTCACGGCTGCCGGGATTGTCCTCGGCGTGGTCCTGCTGGTCAGGGCGGTCCGGCTGAGGGAATCCAGGCTGGTGCTGTTCGGCACCATTTCGGGCCTGGTGGTCGCCGCTGTCATGGTGCTGCTGATCGTCAGCACCATGGTGTTCTTTGACCAGGTGCGCGAGTACCAGGCCTGCGTGGCCCGCGCCCTGACCGACCGCGCCACCCACGCCTGCATGGTGCAGTTCCAGGATGTGCTGCCCACCAGGGTGCGGTAGCCCGGCCACGGCCGTTGGTCCTAGCGGACCAGTTCCACATCCTGTTCCGCGGCAACGATTTTCTCGCGTTCCAGCCACGGCCCCGCAGCGTAGCCAATCACGACGCCGGCCCCCACCTCCGCGGCCACCCACAGGGCCGTCCAGAACGGGTCAGGTCCAATGTTGGTCAGGCGGCCAATGCCGGCGGATCCCCTGGCCACCCAGGCCAGGCAGACCGTCAGCAGCCCTGCCGCCGCGCCGACCAGCACTCCAAGCGCCAGCGTGGACACCGTCGCCGTGAACCAGCGCGCCCGGACCTTGATGGCGAGCCATTCGTCGAAGTGGTTTTCGCCTTCCCTGAGGAACCACCAGCCGGCAGCGGCTCCTGCCAGCACGGGGACGATCAGTGCCACGAAGGCGTAATCCAGGGGCCCCGAGGGAATGGCTGCCAGCACAGGGACCGAAGGCAGCGGCCCCACAGCCGTGCCCAGGGGTCCCGCCTGGGACCCGGCCCCCATCGCAAATCCGGCGCCCGAGGTCCAGGCCAGGGCAAACACCACCAGGTTCGGCAGGAACCCCAGCTGCGCGATGGTGAGGGCAGCACCCCCTACCGGGCCGGGGTCGAGCGCTTCGTAGACCGCCACCACCAGGTTCCAGTGGATGAACAGGTCGACTGCCAGCAGGACGGCGGCCAGGGTGAGTGCGGCGGCCACCGCCACGAATCCTGCCTTCGCGGCGGAAGCGAAATACGAGCCGGCCCAGCGTGAGTGCTGGCTGGTGCGGGAGATCCAGTCCACTGCGTCCACTCCGATCAGCCGGCTCCAGGACCCCGCTTCCCTCCGGGCTCCGACCACCATGCCCAACCCGTACGGGATCAGCGGAACCAGCAGGGCGTACCAAAGGTTGATGACGACGTCGGGCGTCCGGCACACGAAGCCGGTGGCGGCACCGAACGCGGCATACACCGCCCACGACCCCAGCAGCGCCTGCCAGAGCTGGTCCGTGTAGGAGGCACGCGCCAGCCGCCGGCCGGCACGCCATGCCAGGAGGAAGGGGATCAGGGTCAGGCCGAGTGGTATCAGGTTCAGGAGGTCCGAAGTGCCACGGGAAGCGGACGCGGGTCCGGCGCCGGCAAGTTCCAGCGGAACGCCGTGGACCAGGAGCCAGGACTGCCCGGCCAGGCGGGCGAGGACCTCGAACTGGCCGTTCTGGAATCCGGCAGTGGCCCAGACGGCCACGATAGGCGCCACCACCACCAGCGCGGAGATGATGGCAGCCTGCGCCGTCTCGAGGGCGCCCTGCAGCCACAGGGGCATGGGAAGGCCACGGTCTCCGGTCTGATCAGCACGCAGTTTCATCGTGTTCCATGGTGTCACGCGGCGTGCCCCCCGCCTGCGAACGACAGGCACCTGACGGCCGCATAATCAGTGCACACCGCCCCGGCGCTTTTTCCCGGGGCGGGCCGTAAAATTGTTATCTGATATCACCACCGACCCCCGCCGAGGGTGTACTGCGATTTTCGCTGGCTTCCGGTTTCGGACACGCCAGCTACGGGCCCGGAATCCGTAAACCGGGAAAACAGGAGCCGCGAATGAGAGATGAACCGTAAGTTCTGAAGATATTCGTCCTACTGGCTGGTGCAGGCGCCGTTGTTGCGGCTGCACCAGCATTTTTGTGCCGGCAGGCCACGCCATGATGGCACACAGCGGCGCCGGGAGTCCCGGTGGGACTCCCGGCGCCGTCTAACGCCCTGAAGGTGCCGCTGTGGCGGTGCGCCTCCAGGCGCGGGGTTCAGCCTGCGGGGACAGGATCAGCGGCGGGTGTCGCCATCCATGTCAATGTTCTCCTTGCGGACTTCTTCGTTCACCGTGACGTCGTCGCGGACCACGTCCTTGTCCAGCCGGACCCGCTCCACCGGAACGGCTTCCTTCTCGACGACCGGGCGTTCCTCGTGGAGGACAACCTCGTGCTCCTCTTCGCTGATCGCCGGTCCGTCGAGGGCGGCGCCGCGGTTCGCGTCAGTGATGGGCTCGCGCTCAACGCGGACTTCCTCACGTTCCACGGGGATCGTCTTGGTGACGTTCTCAGTGGTGGCGTACTTCCGCAGCCGTGCGCGGCCGGTGGTTTCCCGTTCCTTGCCGACGTGCAGCCGTTCCTCGGAACGCGTCATGGCGTCATCGGTGGTCGGGCCCGACGTGTCGTGGCCGACGGTTCCGCGCGCGGTCTCGTCGCGGTCGTAAGTGTCCCGGCCGGCGGTAAGTCCGGTCGTCGGGGTGCCGGCGTTCAAGTCGGCATCGCCCTGCAGGTCGACGTCCCGCTCCGTGCCGGTACGCGCTTCGGTGTAGGTCCGGGCGCCGCGGTCATAGTAGGTGTAGAGGCGGTCCTCTTCCTCGGGGGTGAGGTGCCCGTCCGCGTCTACACGGGGGGCATCCTTGACGTGTTCCTTGGTGTACGGAACCACGAGGTCGTCGCCCTGGTGGTGTGCGCCCTCAACGGGCACAAAAGACTCGGAGGTGCCGAAGAGGCCCGTCTTGACGGTGACCCACGTGGGCTCGCCCGTGTCGTCGTCGGCGTACAGCTGTCCGATCGAACCGATCTTCGCGCCGTCGGATCCGACAACATGGCCGCCGCGGTTGAGCAGGTCTTCAAGATTGTTCCTGTTGAGCATGACTCTCCTTGGATCTGTCTTTGCACTGGGTCTGCCAGCGGCGGACGTACCCGGGGGGTTCCTCTGGTGTCCGGCTTGCGCCCCGGCTGCTTGAGGCTCTGCGCTGACTGCACCTCTACAGTAAGCATGCTTAGCATCAGATGCCAAGCCTACTTAGTATTTTTTTTGAACCCACCGATCTGTTGTTCATCCGGCCTTTTCCTTCGGGTAACGCTTTCTCCCCCGCCATTTCAAGGACGGCCCCCACGGTTGAAGGGTGAGGATCGCGATTGTTGCTGAATCATTCTTGCCGCTGATGAACGGAGTCACGCACTCCATCCTGCGGGTGCTGGACCACCTCCAGGACCGGGGCGACGACGTCCTGGTCATCGCCCCGTCCGCCCACGACAGCGAAGCACCGGCCTACGTCAACGGCGCGGAGATCCACAGGGTTCCCGCGGTTCCGCTGGCGGGATACACGAATGTCCGGGTGGCGATGGGCGGTGTGTACCGGGTCAAGCGCATCCTTGCCGACTACGCACCTGATGTCGTCCATCTCGCATCGCCGTTCGTTCTGGGCTGGCGCGCCGCGCAGGCCGCCCACCAGCTGGGTATCCCGGCCGTGGCAATCTACCAGACCGAGGTCCCCAGCTATGCCGCCAGGTATGGCGTGCCCTTCCTCGAGAACTGGGCCTGGAGCCGCGTGGAGAACATCCACCTGCTGGCCAGCCGCACCCTGGCCCCCTCTACGTTCGCGCTGAACCAGTTGCGCGGCCGGGGAATCCCGCGGGTCCGGATGTGGCGTCGCGGCGTGGACACCGTGCGGTTTTCGCCGGACAAGCGCGACGTCGGCTGGCGGGCTTCGGTGGCCCCCGGCGGGGAGCGGATCATCGGCTACGTCGGCAGGCTTGCCGTGGAGAAGCAGGTGGAAGACCTCGCTGCCCTGGCCGGGCTGCCGCATACCAGGCTGGTGGTGGTGGGCGATGGGCCCCAGCGGGCGGCCTTGGAAGAGGCCCTGCCGGACGCGGCCTTCACCGGGTTCCTCGGCGGCGAGGACCTGGCCCGCGCCGTGGCGTCCTTCGATCTCTTCGTCCATCCGGGCGAGTTCGAGACCTTTTGCCAGACCATCCAGGAAGCCATGGCCTCGGGCGTACCCGTGGTGGCCACCGGCCGCGGCGGCCCGCTGGACCTGGTGGAAAATTCGCGGACCGGATGGCTCTACGAACCCGGGGATCTGGCCGGCATGCGTGCCCGCGTACAGGACCTGATGGGCGATGACGCCAAACGCCGGGCGTTCGGGGCCGCGGCCCACGCCTCGGTCCAGGACCGGACCTGGCCCGCGCTCTGCCGGGAACTGGTCCGCCATTACACGGACGTCATCGCCAGCGGCCCTGTCCGCACAGGCACAACCAACGTCAAGGGAGCAAGGCTATGAAAGTTTCTGTCATCGGTTGCGGCTACCTCGGCGCGGTCCACGCCGCCACCCTGGCGTCCATGGGGCACACAGTGGTGGGCATCGACGTCGACCACCACAAAGTGGCTCAGCTCGCCTCCGGAAGCGCACCGTTCCACGAACCCGGTCTGGATGAACTTCTGCGGCACGGCAGGGCCACCGGAAGGCTCCGGTTCTCCACGGAGGCCGCCGATGCCGCGGACGCCAAGGTGCACTTCATCTGCGTGGGGACGCCCCAGGACAAAACGTCCGATGCCGCCGACCTCACCTTCCTTGTCTCCGCGACGGAAGCCCTGCTGCCGCACCTGGCCGCGGGCGCCGTCGTCGTAGGCAAATCCACGGTGCCCGTTGGCACCGTGGAACTGCTCCGCCGCCTGATGTCCGAACGGCCGGACGTACTGCTGGGCTGGAACCCCGAGTTCCTCCGGCAGGGCACTGCGGTGAAGGACTCGCTGGTGCCCGACCGGCTGGTGTACGGCGTCGACGGCGGCCGTGCTGCCGCCTTCAATAAGGCCACCGGGGCGCCGCAGGGCGTGACGGCTGTCCTGGATGCCGTCTACGAACCACTCCTGGCGGCAGGGATACCGCGGCTGGTCTGCAACTTCGCCACTGCCGAACTGATCAAGTCGGCAGCGAACGCATACCTGGCCACCAAGGTCAGCTTCATCAATGCCGTCGCCGAACTGTGCGACGCCTCGGGCGCGGACGTGGCGGAACTCAGCGAGGCGATGGGCCTGGACCCCCGGATCGGCAGCCGGTACCTGCATGCCGGCCTGGGCTTTGGCGGCGGCTGCCTGCCCAAGGACATCCGCAGCTTCCGCACCCAGGCCGCGGCGCTCGGAATCCCCGCCATCCGGAACTGGATGGGCCTGGTGGACTCGGTGAACATGGGCCAGCGCGAGCGCACCGTCCACCTGGCGCGCGGGCTGTGCGGCGGCACCCTGGCCGGACGCGCCATTACCGTCCTTGGCGCCTCCTTCAAGCCGGACACCGATGACATCCGCGACTCCCCCGCCCTGGATGTCGCCGACAGGCTCGCTGCCGCCGGCGCGCACGTCACCGTGACCGACCCCCAGGCAGTGAACCATGCCTGGCTGCGCTACCCCCGCCTCCGCTTCGAAGCGTCAACGCCGCGCGCGCTTGAGGGGGCCGAGTTGGTCCTGCTCCTGACCGAGTGGGACGAGTACCGCCGGTTGTGCCCGGCCGTTGCCGGCTCGCTGGTCCGGCGCCGGGTGGTGCTGGACGCACGCAACGCACTGGATGCGCCGGCGTGGCGGGAGGAAGGCTGGGTGGTGCGCGGCCTTGGGACCTCTGCAGGTGCCTTTGCCGCTTCGGCGGCCGTAGGCTGAACCTGGCCGGGTACGCCTAGTCCAGGAGTCCCAGCTCGGCGAACGCCAGGGCAACGCCGTTGCCGGCGGCCCTGCGGTGACCTTGTCGGCGACGGCGAGGACGTCGGGATGGCCGCCTTCCACTGCGATGCCGATGCCGGCGTATTCAAGCATCTCGATGTCATTGGCGCTGTCGCCGATGGCCACGATGTCCGCACGGTCCAGTCCCAGGCGGGCAGCCACCACCGCGATGCCCACTGCTTTGTGCGTACCCGCCATGAAGATCTCGCCGGCGCCGTCGCCGAGAGCGGAGAGCGAACTCGGGATGAGCCCGACCTCCGGCCCCAGGGCGCCCATCAGCCTGGGCAGTGGCACGGGCGAGTCGAAGCAGGAAATCTTGGCGAAGGACATCCCGCGCACGTCGTCGCTGTACTGCACCGGGCCCAGGATGTCCTCCACCGGATCGACGTCCGTCACGAGGACGCCGTCGTGGCGGGCGCGGCCGGCGAAGACGGGGGCGAGCACCCGGCGGAGGCGCTGGTCCATGCCGGAGCGGGCGTGCAGGGCCTCAGGCGCCTCGAGGATGTAGGCGGCGTCGTGCGCGTCCAGCGTGTCCACGATGAGCCGGGCCAGTTCGGGCTTGAAGCGCGTGTCCTTGAGGACCTCCCCTTCCAGCTCCACCCGGGCACCGGCGCCGGTGATGGTGCCGTCAAAGCCCGCGTCGAGGATGTGGTCCGGAACCATGGAAAGCGGCCGGCCCGTGCATACGAAGACAAGGTGGCCAAGCCGGCGAGCGGTGCGCACGGCGTCCACGTGCGCCTGCGGCGCCAACCCGTGGTCCGCGTACGTGCCGTCGACGTCCAGGAAGATGGCCCGCGGGCGGTGGGAATGGCTGGACATGCCGGGGCTCCTTGGTCTTCGTTCGTGAATACCCAATACTAGCCAGCCGATTTGACCGGCTTAAAGGCCGCCTGCATTTCCGCCAAACTGACAGTCATCCTGTGATATTCAAACCCTTGCAGGCAAGTAAGCATGCTGATTGAATGAGGGAACCGGAGTTGGGGGACCCGGCATAACTTACTGACAAGGAGTGACAACATGGGCATTCTCGGATTTCTCATTTTGGGCCTGATAGCTGGCGCTATCGCGAAGGCGATCCTGCCGGGCCGCCAGGGTGGCGGCTGGGTGGTAACCATGGTCCTCGGCGTTGTAGGGGCCATTCTTGGCGGCTGGATCGGATCGCTGATCTTTGGCGGCGGCCTGGCCGAATTCTTCGATCTCAGGACCTGGTTGCTCGCCATCCTCGGCTCGATCGTGGTGCTGCTCATCTACGGGGCAGTCACGAACCGCAGCGGACGCCGGGTGTAACAGCACCCCTGATTCATTAGCGAAAGGCGCCGGACTCCCTTGGAGGACGGCGCTTTTTTATGTCCCCGGCATCACGGCGGACAACAGTCTTTTAACGTATTTGGCGCTACTCCTCCAATTTGCGCAGATGGCATTTATGATGGCGAAGGGGTGGTGCAATGACCGTTTTTCGCGGCCGTGGCGACAATGTGGCATTACAAAGCTTCGGCGCCATTGTGGACGCGGCACCGGACGCCCTTCTCGCCTTGGACGAGGACGGGACGGTCCTTGCTGCCAACGCCGCAGCTGCAACGCTGTTCGGGTTCAGCCAGGAAGCACTCACCGGAATGGACCAGCAGTCGCTGCTCGCGGCAGGGTCACGCCACGAGGTGGAGCAGATGTTCCGGTTGCTGCTGAGGCAGCCGCAGGAGCAGCAACCGCCCCGGGAGATGAGCTGGCTGCACCGGGATGGGACAGAATTTTCCGCAGAGGTGGCCGCCGCCCTGTTCCCCCAGCCGGCGCCAGGCGACGCGCCAGCGGAGACTGATGCCGGTCCGCGCCTCCTGCTCTCTTTGCGCAGCATGGCGCACCGCAAAACCGAGGACACCAACCTCCGGCAAGCCATGTCCCTGCTCACCGCCACCCTGGAATCCACGGCGGACGGCATCCTGGTGATCAGCAACGACGGGCGGGTGGCAGGATTCAACGACCAGTTCCTGACCATGTGGGGCATTCCGCCCGAACTCATGGAGGGGGACAGCGACGAACCTGTCATGCGCCTCATTGTGGAGCAGGTGGCGGACCTGCCAGCCTTCATGGCCCGGCTCGGTGAACTCCAGGACAATCCGGCCGCTGAAAGCCACGACGTGGTGGACTTCAAGGATGGCCGTACCTTTGAACGCTATTCCCGGCCGCAGCGCGTGGGCGAGAACATCGTGGGCAGGGTGTGGAGCTTCCGTGATGTGACGCCCCGCCGGAAGGCCCAGGAGCAGGCGCAGCAGGCCATGGTGGACCTCGCCGCGCAGGCCGAAAAGCTACGGACCATGGCGTTCCAGGACCCGCTGACGGGGCTCGCGAACAGGGCGGTGTTCAACGATGCCCTGGTCGGGTCCCTGCAGGAGCCGCGGCTGAAGACCGTGGACGTGCTGCTGCTGGACCTGGACGATTTCAAGGAAGTCAACGACATCCTGGGCCACCAGGCCGGCGACGACATGCTCATCGAAGTGGCGCGGAGGCTGCGCGGCTGCGTTCCCACGGCGGACGTGGTGGCGCGGCTGGGCGGCGATGAGTTTGTGGTGCTACTGACGGCCTGCCCCGACGCGGACGCGATCGCCGAATGCATCGTGCGCTGCCTGCACGTGCCGGTGACCATCAGCGGGACCGTGCTGCGGCCCCGGCTCAGCCTGGGCCTGGCGTCCCTGGGCCAGGACAGCGTGGGCCCGTCGGAGCTCCTCCGCCACGCGGACATCGCCATGTACGCGGCGAAGGCCGCCGGGAAGAACCGGTTCCTGCGCTTCCACCCGGACATGATGCAGGCCCTGGTGCAGCGCACCCACATGGAAAGCGGCCTGCAGCTGGCCGTCCCACGCGGCGAAATCACAGTGGATTTCCAGCCGATCGTCTCCCACCGGATGGGCCAAGTGGTTCAGCTGGAGGCCCTGGCACGGTGGGACCGCGGCGGCGAACGCGTGCCGCCGTCGGTCTTTATTCCGCTGGCCGAGCGCACCGGACTGATCAGCGAGGTCGGTGCCGAGGTGATGGCATCCGCCATGGTGCAACTGGCGGACTGGCTGAGCGAGGACCCGTCGCGGTCCCTGGCGGTCAATGTTTCCGGTGTCCAGCTGCAGGAGCCGGATTTCGCCGGAACCGTCCTTGGCCTGGCGGAGGCGAGCGGCGTTGCCCCTTACCAGCTGGTCCTCGAGGTGACGGAGAGCGTCTTCTTCGACGCCGACTGCAGCCTGATCAACCAGCTCAGCACCCTGCGGGATGCAGGTGCCCGCGTGGCCCTGGACGACTTCGGCACCGGCTATTCCTCGCTCGGCAGGCTGCAGGACCTGCCGGTGGACACCGTCAAGATCGACAAGACCTTCGTGTCCATGGTGCGCACCGGCAACGAGCGGCTGCCCATCCTCAGTTCCATGATCAACATGGCCCACAGCCTGGGCCTGACCGTCACGGCGGAGGGTATTGAAACGCCAGCGCAGGCGGACTACCTCACGGCACTGGAGTGCGATTCCCTGCAGGGGTTCCTGTTCTCGCTGCCGGAGCCAGGTGAGCGGCTCGCCCACGCCCTGGACCACGCGGAGGAAGCGCTCAACGCGCTGAAGGGGCGCTAGCTGCGGTCAGGCTGCTTCGTTGCACCCGGGCCGCGGCTTCGGCGCGGGCTGGGCCGGCCTGGGGGCCGTGGCGTTGGGCTGCGGGGCCGGCGCTGTGGGCTGCGGGGCAGCCTCTGCCGGGGCGGGGTGCGGCACCGGAGCAGGGTCCGACGCCGGCATGGCGGCAGGTGCGGCAGCGTCAGTATGTGCAACGGGCGCGGAGGCCGCGGTCCGGTTGCTGCGCCACCGGCGGAGCAGGTCAAGGGCTGCCAGGAGGCCGGCGAGCGGGGTGAGTACCGCGGCCGAGTAGACGAACAGCATCCAGGTGAGGGTGGTCAGCGGCGGCTGGCTGTTGTTCAGGAGCGACAGGCCGCCCAGCATGCCCACCACCCAGAACAGGAGCACGGCGGTGAGCACGGCGCCGGCGGGAAAGTACTGGTTGGTCACGATCTTTTTCAGGGTTTCCATGCACTTCCTCCTGCCTGGCCGGGGGACGGCATAAGCCGTTCAAAGACAAGTATGAAGCCCAGCCGGGGCGAAACTGCGCAAGACGCAACGGCGAGTGATGAATGTAACGTGGGCGCCCGCCGTCGTCCGAAAAACCCTTCCCCGGGCGGTGCCCGGCGCATAGCCTAAAGCCTGTCCGCTCAACTATTGGAGGCTCCCATGCGCAAGGTGACCGCCGGCCTGTTCCACTCCGTGGACGGCGTGGTGTCCGATCCCTTTAAGTTCCAGTTCGACAGCTTCGACGAGGAGCTCGGCCAGGGCCTGGCCACGATGATCAACACGGTGGACACCGTGGTGCTGGGCCGCGTCAGCTACCAGGAGTGGGCAGGCTACTGGCCCACCGCCGCCACGGATGAGGACTTCGCGCGCTTCATCAATCCGGTGGAGAAGTTCGTGGCGTCGCGCACGCTGACCGCACCGTTGGAATGGCAGAACTCGCAGCTGATGGACGCGCCGCTTGAGGAGTTCGTGTCCCGGCTGAAGGAACGCGACGGCGGTGAAATCGCCGTGTGCGGCAGCATCTCCGTGGTGCGGCAGCTGCTGTTTGCGGGGTTGCTGGACTCGCTGACGCTGATGACCCATCCGGTGATCGCCGGCAGCGGCCGCCACCTGTTTGGGGAGGGCGACCCGCTGACCCGCCTGGTGCTGCAGGAGCAGTCGCGGACCAGCAAAGGCAACGTGCTGACCACCTACGGGCTGCGCGGCGAATAGCGGCCGCCGTCGACTGCGGCTGTTGCGGCCAACGTGGGGCACATTGACACGGACACGCCGGGATTCATGGCCGGGACGGGGCAGATCGCTGTTGATGTGCCCCGCGACGGCGGGCGGCAGCGGCCGCAGCGCCGCATCCGGAGAGGGACAAGGGGCAAATTAAGGACGGCTTAAGCGCGACACGCGATTCTTGGTGCACCCAACCGCACAAAGCGAAAGGAAATCCAATGAAGACGAACAGCGTTACGCGTGGACTGGCCGCGGCAAGCCTTGCCGCGGGCGCGTTGGCGGCTTCGACACCGGCGGCCTCGGCAGCCAGCGCCGTGCCAGAGCCGATCGATGTCTCCTTCACAGCCTCCTGCCCCGGCTTCAAGGCCGAGTTGCAGGCCTCTGGGAAACTCGGGGTCATCAACCTCCCCGGCGACCGCCAGTTCCTTACCGCCCCAGACCTGGAAGTTACTGTTACGGGTCCGGGCGATTCGCTCAGCTACGTCATTACAGGCGTGGTCATGGTCCAGAACCTGTCCGACGGCGGCCAGTTTGTGACGGCGACTGGACCGAACCTGATCACGGTCCCCAAAGCCAACGGCCATCCGGCGGGGCTCTACTACACCACCGGGACTGTGAGCTGGACGTTGGATAAGAAGGGCCGCGAAGTCGGTGGCATGTTCACTGGTTCGGGCACAGTGACGGATGTCTGCGCTGCCATCAGCTGACATCCGGTTCGGGGCGCCGCTGTCCGCATTGGCTTCACGCGGCCAGCGGTGCCCCGAACAGCTGCTCCGCCAGCCGGGCCAGGTGCTCCGGCAGGTCCGCTTCGGCCCCGTGTTCGCCGCGGCCGAGGAACACCGCGGTGCCCCGGATTCCGTCAAGGTCCAGGCCGCATTCGTGCAGCAACTGGCCGGCCCGGAAGTTCACAGGAAGCAACGTGGTGACGCTTTCGGCGTTCAGGTACACGTGCCAGTCGCCGCGGATCACCGATTCCAGCGGCCCGCCCACCAAGGCTTCGAGGGCCCTGCGGTCGGTTTCCACCTGCTCGATGCGGATCGCTTCGGCATTGCTAGCCGGTACTACAAGTGCTAAGTAAGTCCTGTTGTCCATCGTTCGTCTCTCCACTGGGATTAACATCCGGGGAGACTGCAGTGTTCCCGATCGGGCCCAGGTTCACCTGGCCTTTGCGATGGCCGCGATATCACCGGGGGTGGTCCGGCAGCAGCCCCCGATGATGCGGGCGCCCTGCTTCCGCCAGGCGGGGGTTCCCTGTGCAAGGTCCGCGGGACCCCGCTCCCCCTCTCCGCCGCCCGAACCCCAGGTCTTGGTCCCGGGGTCGTAGGCCTCCCCTGAATTGGGATAGGCCAGCAGTGGCTTGTCCGTGTCCAGCCGCAGTGCCGAGAGTGCAGGGGTGACCAGGTGCAGCGGGACGCAGTTGATCCCCACCGCTGCGACATGGGACTGCTCATCCAGGAGCGACGCGACTTCTGCCAGGGACGTGCCGTCGCTGATGTGGGCGCCGTCGCGCAGGGAGAAGGAGAACCAGGTTTCGACGCCGTATTCCCCGGTGAGTGCCAGCAACGCCTCCGCTTCGGCAAAGGAGGGCAGCGTTTCACACGCCAGGATGTCGGCGCCGGCCTGCACCAGCGCCGCCACCCGGGGGGCGTGGAAGTCCGTGAACTCCCCCGGCGTCAGCGCGTAGTCCCCGCGGTACTCCGAGCCGTCCGCGAGGTAGGCACCGTACGGGCCAACGGAGCCGGCAACCAGCAGCGGCCCGGCATCCGGCGCCTCGGCCAGGTACTCGCGCCGGGCATCATCTGCCAGGCGGACGGACAGCGCTACCAGGTCCAGGGCTTCCTTGCCGCCGATCCCGCGCGCCGCAAAGCCCTGGGGTGTTGCCTGGTAGCTGGCGGTGGTGGCGATGCTGGCGCCGGCCGCGAAGTAATCCCGGTGGACGTCCCTGATCAGCTCGGGCTCTTCGAGCAGTACTTTGGCGGACCACAGCGGGTCCTTGAGGTTGCAGCCGCGGGCCTCAAGTTCCGTGGCCAGGGCGCCGTCGGAAAGCACGGCCCGACCTGACGCCAGTACGGCGGACAGCGATGAAGTGGGAGACATCTGATCACTATAAGCATCTCCTTATGCTCCACGAGACTGTTACGCCTCTCCCCCAACGCCTGGGCCGGGGCGACGCGCCGGGGTCACCGGAAGAGCGCCGGAGTCGCCGGAACGCTTCGGCGTCCCTGCACCGTTCCGGCGATCCCGCGGTCAGCCCGCGGTGAGCCCGGAGCCTGATCGCTAGACTCGGAACCATGTCGAAGACCTCCAGCATGGGCCGCGGACTCATGGCCGTCCTGGCCGTAGGACCCCGCCACGCCGCGGGGCGTCCCGGCGCCTCCGTGGCCGAGGTCGCTGCGGACCTGGAAAAGGACCGCAGCCAGGTAGCACGCAGCCTGCGCACCGCAGAGCAGGAAGGTTTCCTGGTCCGCAGCGGCCGCGCCTACACCCTTGGCTGGGACTTCTTCACCGACGCCCAGCTCATCACCGCCAGCCGGCTGGAGTCTGACGGCGCCGCCGCCCTGGAGACCCTGGCCGCCGGCACCGATGAGGCATGCTTCCTCGGAGTGCTGCAGGGCGACAGTACGGTGACCATCAGCGAGAGTGTTCCCGCCAGCAGCAACCTGGTGGGCTCCTGGCTGGGCCGGCCCTACCCCGCCTACTGCAGCGACGCCGGCCAGGCTGTCCTGTGGGAAGCATCGGAGGCGGAGGTACGCACAGTCTTTGCGAATGCTGCCTTTGTCCGGCACGGACCAAAGACCCCTGCCAGCATCGAGGAGTTCCTCGCCCGGCGCGATGCGGCAAGGACCCGCGGATACTCAATCGTGGACGAGGAGGCCGAGCCCGGCCTCTACTCCCTGGCCGTCCCCATCCGTGACTTCAAAGGCGACGTGGTGGCGGCCCTGCAGATCGTCGGGATCAAGGACCGGCTGCAGCCGCGGCGGCACTCCTGCGCGGCGGCACTCGTGGAACAGGGGCGGTGGCTGGAGTCGAGGCTGGGCTTCCCGCCTCAGGCCTGACCTGCGGCGGCCCCGAGGCGATTCGCGGAATGCCATAGCGCGTCCGCCGCGGAGCCTGGCACCATCCCGGAACGGGGGCCGAGGACGCTGACCGCGGCCATGACGGAGCCCCCGGGTCCGCGCACCGGCACCGCAAGCTCCAGGACCCCGTGCTCAAACTCCTCGTCGGCCGCAATGAAGCCGGCATCCCGGTCCCGGACCATAAGCTCCCAGATTCCGTTGGTGGAATGGGCGGCACCGGGACCGCCGATACCGATGAAATTCACGTCAGCCAGCAGGCTGTCCAGCGCGGCCCGGTCAAAGTCCCACAGCAAGGCCCGGCCCGCGCCGGTGCACCAGGCGGGGGTGACCATGCCCGGGGTGACAAAGCTGCCTGGCATCGAGTCATTGCTGGAGTTCCGGAGCAGGACCACGCGGAAGCCGTCCCGGACCGAGAGCCGGGCGCGCAGACCCAGGCTTGCCACGAGTCCTTCGAGCTCTGCTTTTGCCTCCCGGACCCACCCCGTGTTGAGTGAGGCTGCCAGCGTGAAGAAGCGCGGACCCGTCCGGAAGGGTCCGCGGTCCCCGCGTTCCAGGAGTCCGAGCGCACAGAGCTCCTGCGTCAGCCGGGATACCCGGCTTTGCTCCATGCCCAGTTCCGCGGCGAGTTGGGATACGCCGAGCAGTTGCCGTCCCCGCTTCTCGCGGTCAGCCACGAGCCGCACGATCCGCAGGCCCTGCGCCAGTGACGACGCCTCAACCGACGTTGACTCCACGCTCACCCACCAGTCCCGGCCATCATTACGCACCCCATTGTCCCACGGCGCTGTTCCACGAGGTTGTTCCACAGCATTGTTCACGGTCCCGCGGCGGCGGTCGCCACGGGACCGGCACCCAGCCGGCACCCAAGGTAGATGGACGACGGCGGCGCCCCGGCACCTGCCGTAAGCACCTGCCGCCGTTGCCGTCGTCGCGCGTTCCACGGTGGTTAGTTGACGGACACTGCCTTGCGCCCGTGCCGGAAGTGGAAGTAGGCGTAGCAGGCTGCCACGAACGGGACGCCGAAGTACAGGGCGGCAGCCTGCGCGGGGTCCAGCGCGATGCCGATGAGGGAGACGACGCAGAGGGTGAATGCCAGGATGGGCACCAGCGGAAACAAGGGGGCCTTGTAGGGCAGGGCCGCGACGTCGCCGCCGTTGCGGACGAAGGCCCGGCGGTGTAAGAAATGCGAGGCGGTGATGGACATCCAGACGCCCACCACGGCAAAGCCGGCCACGGACACCAGCACCAGGTACACCGTTTCCGGTGCCACCACGCTGCTGATGAGGGAGGCGAGGCCGCCCACCATGCTCAGTGCCAGCGCGGTAAGGGGAATGCCGCGGCGGGTGAGCCGTTTCAGGGCGCGCGGGGCGTGGCCTTCGTCGGCGAGCGAATAGAGCATCCGGGCGCAGGAGAACAGCCCGCTGTTTCCGGCGGACAGGAGCGCGGTGATAATGACGAAGTTCATGATGTCCGCCGCGAAGGGCAGTCCGACGGCGGAGAAGACTGTAACGAACGGGCTTTCGTCCAGTCCCACTTCGGTGTAGGGGATGGTGGCGGCGATGACCGCGATGGCGCCGACGAAGAAGATGAGCAGCCGGATGACAGTGGAGCACATCGCCCTGGGGATGGCGGTGGCGGGATCCTTGGTCTCGCCGGCGGCGACGCCGATCAGTTCGGAGCCGGAGAAGGCGTAGAAGACCGCAAGCACGGTGACCAGGACGCCGGTGAAACCGTTGGGGAACAGGCCGGATTCGGTGGCAAAGTTCCCAAGCAGGCTTGGGTGGCCGCCCGCGCCGGCCAGGGGGTGGAAGCCGAACAATGCGGCGCCACCCAGGACGATCAGGGCGATGATGGCGCCGACCTTGATGATCGCGAACCAGAACTCGGACTCGCCGAAGAACCGGGAGGAGACGGCATTGAGGCCGAAGAGGACGGCGCCGAAGACGAGGCACCAGACCCACACGTCCACATCCGGGAACCAGCGCTGCATCAGCAGGCCGGACGCGGTGAACTCCGAGCCGATGGCGACGGCCCAGCACAGCCAGTAGAGCCAGGCGGTGGCGAAGCCTGTGGCCGGGCCAATGGAACGGGCGGCATAAATGTGGAAGGCCCCGGACACGGGATAGGCGATGGCCAGTTCGCCCAGGCACGCCATCACGAGGTACACCACGAACGCCCCGACCAGGTAGGCGATCACCGCACCGAGCGGACCCGCCTGGGAGATCGTGTAGCCCGAACTGACGAACAAGCCGGACCCGATGACCCCACCCATGGCGATCATCACCAAATGCCGCGGTCCCATGGAACGGCGAAGGGCGGACTCCGCCTCCTGCGTCGCTGCCGGGCTGGGGTCCAGCGTGAGGGGTGAGGGTTCCACGGGTCTCCAAACGAAGAAATGCACGATGACCTTGCGAAACTAGCACGGTGCTCGAACTTTTCATCATTAAAAGCATTTCTTCATGCACATATTGCACGGTGTTACTTCCGTGCCGGTCTGCCTGGGGACGACGGCGGCACTTGGCCGGGTGCCGCCGTCGGGCGTTCGCTCCGTGGCCGGGAAGGCGACCGGGTAAACTTGACCGGTCATGCACTGTTCCTACTTTGATGCCGGCCGCTGCCGCTCCTGCACCCACATGGGCAGGCCCTACGAGGAGCAGCTGGCAGGCAAGCAGCTGCACTGCCAGGCCCTCCTCGCCGGGCACACGGACCTGGAGTGGCTGCCGCCGGTTGCCAGCCAGGAATCCGGCTTCCGCAACAAGGCCAAAATGGTGGTCGGCGGGACAGCGCAGAACCCCACCATCGGCATCCTGGACGCCGACGGCCATGGCGTGGACCTGCGCAAATGCGGCGTCTGCTCCCCGGGCCTCCGCGCCGTCTTCCCCGCGCTGGCCGGCTTCATCCGCAGGAACCGCCTTACCCCCTACGACGTCCCAAAGCGCAGCGGCGAACTCAAGCACGTCATCATCACCGAGTCGCCGGACGGCAGCATCATGCTCCGCCTGGTCCTGCGCTCGGAACAGCTGCTGCCGCGCATCCGCAAGAACCTCCCGGACCTGCTGGCCGCCCTGCCGCAGGTGAAGGTGGCCTCGGTCAACCTGCTCCCCGAACACAAGGCGGTCCTGGAAGGCGACCGGGAAATCCTGCTCACCGAGCAGTCCACGCTGGAGATGCGCGTCAACGACGTCAACCTGCACCTTCGGCCCCAGAGCTTCTTCCAGACCAATACGGAGATGGCCGCTGCCCTGTACCGGCAGGGGCGCGAGTGGGTCAACGGGCTTGCCCCGGCCTCCGTCTGGGACCTGTACTGCGGCGTGGGCGGTTTCGCCCTGCACTGCGCAGGCCCGGGCCGCACGGTCACCGGCATCGAGTTCAGCAGCGAGGCCATCGTCTCAGCCCGGCTCAGCAGCCGCGAAGCAGGGCTGCAGGGGATGGAGTTCGAGGCCGGCGACGCCACCGCCTTTGCCCTCGCAGCGGAGGAATCCCCGGACCTGGTGATCGTCAACCCGCCGCGGCGCGGGATCGGCAAGGAACTGTGCGGCTGGCTGGAGTCCTCGGACGTGCAGCACGTTGTCTACTCCAGCTGCAACGCGCAGTCCCTGGCCCGTGACCTGGCAGCGCTCCCCTCCTTTACCGCGCGTCGGGCCCGGGTCCTGGACATGTTCCCGCAGACCACGCACTACGAGGTGATGGTCCTGCTCGAGCGGGCTGCCTGAACGCACGCCTCAAGGCCGGACGCGTTCGACGGCGGCCGCGCTGGCTTCCTGCCCGCCGGCCCGCAGTCCAGCGGCCACCCCTGCGGCGTCGGCGGCGGAGCGGTTCTGGCTCAGCTTCTCCTTCGCCTCGATCCGCGTGATCACCAGCTCCACGCCTACGATGGCGCGCAACTGGCCCGCGATGAACTTCGCCGGAGCATCGTCCACCGACCAGGGGCGCTTCCGCCCCGACTCATGCACCTGGCTCAGGCGCCGGACGTGCCCTGCCAGCCATTCGGCGTCGTCATGGACCACCAGCTCGCCGTACACGTGCGCGGTGCTGTAGTTCCACGTGGGGACAACGCGGCCGTGCTCAGCCTTGGAGGCGTACCACGACGGCGAAACGTAGGCGTCCGGACCCTGGATGATGGCCAGCGCCTCGCCCTTGCCGGACGCCGACCACTGGGGGTTGTTGCGCGCCATATGGGCCTGCAGCGCCCCGTGCTCCCCCACGTCCGGGGCGAAGTCGAAGGGCAGGAGGGTGGCGAGCAGTCCCTGGTCCGTCACGGTGATGAGATTGGCCGCCCCGGGGCTCGAAAGGAGGTCCTGGACGGCCTCGGATCGGGCGGCGAAGTGGGCGGGAATGTACATGGGAAAGTCCTTCCAGAAGGTCAGCGGGCTGGTTTGAGCCGGACGCGGACGGCCGCCGCGGCGCAGAGGATGACGGCGAGGGCGCCGATGACGGTGGTCCAGGTGAGCGGCTCCCCCAGCAGGAGCGCCGCCCAGCCGATGCTGAGGACCGGCTGGACCAGCTGGATCTGGCTGACCTGCGCTATCGGGCCGATGGCCAGGCCGCGGTACCAGGCGAAGAAGCCCAGAAACATGCTTACCGCGGCGAGGTAGGCGAAGGCGGCCCACTGGACGGGGGTGGCCGACGGCGGCTGGGCGGCCATGGCGAGCAGCATCAGGAGCAGCATCGCCGGTGCGGCGAGGACCAGGGCCCAGGCGATGGTCTGCCAGGAGCCGAGTTCACGGGCCAGCAGTCCCCCTTCGGCGTATCCGACGGCGGCGCATCCCACGGCTCCCAGCAGCAGCAGGTCGGCCCAGTGCAGGTGGCCTGGTCCGCCGGACTGCAGGAACGCGAACACGATGGCGGCCAGTGAGCCAAGGGCCATCACGGCCCAGAAGGCGCCCGGCGGACGCTCGCGGGTGCGCAGGACGGCGGCAGTTGCCGTGGCCGCGGGCAGCAGCGCGATGACCACGGCACCGTACCCGGCAGGCACTGCGGTGAGGGCGTAGGAGGTGAGTAGCGGGAAGCCGGCGACGACGCCGCTGGCCACCAGTGCCAGCCTGGCCCAGGTGCGGGGCCGGGGCAGCCGCTGCCGGGTAATGGCCAGGGCCGCGGCGGCAAGGACTGCGGCGGCGACGGCGCGGCCCGAACCGATGAACAGCGGGGACAGTCCTTGCACCGCAACCCGGGTGAAGGGAACCGTGAAGGAGAAGGCGGCCACGCCGAGGAGTCCCCACCAGATCCCGGTCAAGGGCCGGGGCGGTATCACTGGGCGGGAAAGGAGAGTAGCGCTACTATTTACTTTCATGAACAACGATAGCAGTGCGCGGATCGTTCTGGCACTCAAGCAGTGGATTTCCAGTGCCGCCCCCGGGGCGCGGCTGCCATCCACCCGCTCCCTCGTGGCTGATTACCAGGCGAGCCCGGTGACGGTGCAGAAAGCCCTGCAGGCACTGACCGCGCAGGGGCTGATCGAGAGCCGGCCCGGAGTGGGCACCTTCGTCCGTGCCGTCCGGACCGCGCGGCCCTTGGACCATGGCTGGCAGACGGCAGCGCTGCGCTCGCCGTCATCCGCACTGCCGCCGTCGTCAAGCACCATGCGCAACGTGCCCAGCGACTCCATCTGGTTCCACTCCGGGTACCCGGCCAGGGAACTGCTGCCCGAGCGGCTGGTCCGGACAGCATTGGCCCGGGCGGCGCGAGGGGATGCCGCGCTGTCCCGGCCACCTGCCGCCGGGATGCCGGAACTACAGCAGTGGTTCGCCCACGAACTGGGGCAGGCGACTCCGGTGGGCGTCACTCCCCCGGCACCGAATGACGTGATCGTGCTGCCCGGAAGCCAAAGCGGGCTCAGCTCGGTCTTCCGGGCCCTGGTGGGAGCAGGGCAGCCGCTGCTGATGGAGTCACCCTCATACTGGGGCGCGATCCTCGCCGCTGCCCAGACCGGGGTGCGGACCGTGCCAGTACCCAGCGGCCCGGAGGGTCCGGACCCGGACGATCTGGACCGGGCCTTCGCGGAATCGGGGGCCCGCGCGTTCTATGCCCAGCCGAACTACGCGAACCCCACCGGCGCGCAGTGGTCGCGCGGCCGCGGCGGAGAAATCCTGGAGGTGGTGCGGCGGCACGGCGCATTCCTGGTGGAGGACGACTGGGCCCACGACTTCGGCATCACCTCGGACCCCCTGCCGTTGGCCACCCAGGACGACGCGGGCCAGGTGGTCTACATCCGGTCGCTGACCAAGAGCGTTTCCACAGCTATCCGGATCGCGGCGGTCATCGCGCGCGGACCGGCGCGGGAGCGCATCCTGGCCCACCGCGCCGCGGAGTCGATGTACGTCAGCGGCCTGCTGCAGGCCGCTGCCCTGGACGTGGTGACCCAGCCGGGATGGCAGACGCACCTGCGCAGCCTCCGCCACCAGCTCCAGTCACGCCGCGACCTGCTGGCCACCAGCGTCCGCGGGCATATCCCGCAGGCGCACATCGACGCCCTGCCCAAGGGCGGGCTGAATCTGTGGCTGCGCCTACCCGACGGGACGGACCTGCCCCGGCTGGTGCGCGACTGCGAGGACGCCGGCGTGATCATCGCAGCCGGGACGGAATGGTTCCCGGCCGAGCCCGCCGGCGCCTTCATCCGGCTCAACTACTCCGGCCCGAACCCGGGCGCGTACCCGGAAGGGACCCGGATCATCGGCGAGGCCCTGGCGCGGCAGGGGTAATGATGGAACCTGGCCTGACGGAAACGCGTCACTTTACGCAGGTGCGGTACCCGGAGCGCGGAAATCCACCTGAATTGCGGCGGCTGCGGCGTCCATAAGTTACGCCTTTCCGTCACGGATGCTCCAGGACCGCCGCCCTAAACGAGGGCCGCGACCAGCTGTTCGCTCTTCTCCCAGAGCCCGTGCGCCAGTTCGGCATCGTAGGCCTGCGGGTTGGCCCTGGCCAGGGCACGCCTGGCGTAGTAGGCGCCGGAGATCCAGTCGGAGCCGGCGGTGCCGTTGATGAGCCAGAGCATGGTGTCCGCGCCCTGGTCCGGGCTGAGCATGAAGCGGTTCAGCAGGGTCTTGTAGGCGTGCCGGAAGGGGCTCGTGGAGTCCGCCGCGAAGTTGGTGCGGACCACGCCCGGGTGGAAGGCCGTCGTCGCGATCCCCTGGTCGTGGAAGCGGCGGTGCAGCTCGGAAGTGAACAGGATGTTGGCGAGCTTGCCGGTGCCGTACGCGCGGTAGGTGCTGTAGCCGCGTTCGGCGTTGAGGTCGGAAAGATTCAGCTTGCCGTGGAAGTTGGCGTGGCTGGCGGTATTGATGATCTTCGCCTGGCTGGCGGTCAGCGTGTCCATCAGGAGACTGGTGAGCAGGAAGGGCGCCAGGTGGTTGACCTGGAATGTCAGCTCGTTGCCGTCCACAGTGAGCGTGCGCTTGCCCATCATGCCGCCGGCGTTGTTGGCGAGCACGTCAATGCGCGGGTAGTTGGATTTCAGCTTTTCCGCAAGATCGCGGACCTGCGCAAGGTCGGCGAAGTCGGCCACGTAGTGGTCCGCGCCGAGCTCCGTGGCCAGAGCGCGGGTCTTCCCGGCAGACCGGCCGACGACGACCACCTGCTCCCCCGCCGTGGCCAGCGTCCGTGCGGCTGCCGCTCCGATGCCGTCGCTGGCGCCGGTGATCACAATGGTGCGAGGAGTCAAGGGGTGTCCTTTGGTCGGTTCTTTCCGGTGACGGTGGCTTTGGGGATAACGAGGGCGGGGCGGCCGGTGTTCCCACCAGCCGCCCCGCCCCGCTCCCAAGCGTGCTGCGTCAGCCCGCCAGGCCGGCCACCAGGAAGATCATGCCGGCGATGGCGAAGCCCATCACGCCGATGAGCGTCTCCATGACGGTCCAGGTCTTCAGCGTGGTCTTGACGTCCATCCCGAAAAAGCGGCCCACCAGCCAGAAGCCGGAGTCGTTGACGTGGGAGACCACCACGGAACCGGCGGCCACGGCGATGACCATGGCGGCGACCTGCATGCCGTTCAGCCCGCCCGCGGCGACGGCGGGGGCGATAAGGCCTGCGGTGGTGGTCAGTGCGACCGTTGCCGAGCCCTGGGCAATGCGCAGGATGGCGGAGATCAGGAACCCTGCCAGGATCAGCGGGATACCCACGTTGCCCAGCACGTCAGCCAGCGCCTTGCCGATGCCGGAGGTGCGCAGCACACCACCGAACATGCCTCCGGCGCCGGTGATGAGGATGACGGAGCAGACCGGTCCCAGCGAGGACTCGAGCAGCTTCTCCATGGCGGTGGCGTCCCGGCCGCGGCGGGTGCCCAGGACGAACAGGGCCGCGAGGACGGCGATCAGCAGCGCCACCGGGGTTTCGCCGATGGTGCGGAGGACCTGGAACCACTGTTCCTTCTTGACGGATTCGTCCAGCGCCCCGGAGGACGCCAGGGTGTTCAGGCCCGTGTTGAGGAAGATCAGCACCAGCGGCAGCAGCAGAAGCCCGATGATGGTGCGGAACTTCGGCGGGTGCGCCTCGGCCTCGGCGCTGGCGTGGCCCAGGATTTCGGGCACCGGCAGGACGAGCTTCTTGCCGGTGTACAGGCCGTAGAGGTAGGCGGTGACGTACCAGGTGGGGATGGCCGTGATCAGGCCGGCGATCAGGACGAGTCCGACGTTCGCGCCAAAGAAGGCGGCGGCGGAGACCGGGCCGGGGTGCGGCGGCAGGAAGATGTGCATCACGGAGAAGGCGCCGGCGGCGGGCAGCCCATACCGCAGCACTCCCCCGCCCAGGCGGTGGGCAACTGCGAAGACCACGGGCAGCATGACCACCAGGCCGGCGTCGAAGAAGATGGGGAAGCCGAAGATCAGTGAGGCCAGGCCCAGCGCGAAGGGGGCGCGCTTTTCACCGAACACGCCGATGAGGTAGTCCGCAAGGACCTTGGCGCCGCCGCTGGTTTCCACGATGCGGCCGAGCATCGCGCCCAGGCCCACCAGCAGCGCCACTGTGCCGAGGGTGGTGCCGAAGCCGTCCACCAGGACCGGGACCACCTTGTTGGCGGGGATGCCGGTGGCGAAGGCGGTGGCGAGGCTGATGAGGATCAGCGCGATGAGGGCGTGCATCCGCAGCCGGATGATGAGGAACAGCAGCACAAGAATCGCTGCCGCGGCGATGAGCAGCAGCGGTCCTGCGCCCAGCGTCTGGGTCCATCCTTCGATGGTCATGGTTCTCCTTTGAAACAGGGTTGGGGATCAGGGGGGGTCAGGACGCCTGGGGCGCCTGGCCGGCGGGGAGGCTAAGGGCGTTGACGACGGCGGCAACCAGCTCGTCGGGTGAGCGCGAGATGTCCAGGCGGAGGCTGCCGGCGTTGAGCTCCTGTGCGGTGAGCGGCTCCAGGGTGGCCAGCTGGCTGGGCAGCAGGGTGGGCGGCATGAAGTGGCCTTCCCGGCCCTGCATGCGCTCGCTGATCAGGTCGGCGCCGCCGTCGAGATGGAGGAAGAGCACCCGGCCTGCGGCTTGGGAAAGGAGTTCCCGGTAGCTCTGCTTGAGTGCGGAGCAGGTAAGCACCGTGCTCTGGCCCCCGACGGCTCGGGCTGTCATCCAGTCCCGGATCTGCTGCAGCCACGGCCAGCGGTCGTCATCCTGGAGGGGAACGCCCTGGGACATCTTGGCGATGTTGGCTGCGGGGTGGAACTCGTCCGCCTCCGCGCAGGCCCAGCCCAGCTGCTGGGAAAGGGCCGCGGCCAGGGTGGATTTGCCGGAACCGGCAACGCCCATGACCACCAGGTGCGTGGCTGGATACTGCATGTCATACCTCCGGAGAAGACGTCTTTGGCTTTGGAAGAAGCGCGTTACGGGCCCGGGTCTCGATTGGGCTACGCGATAAGGTATCACCTTTTTCGTCCATAGATACTATCTTTGCGTGTCACAAGTCATACCTTTGGCGCTCCTGCGGGTATTCTGGGAAGGCGCAGCGGCGCGTAAGGGAACGGGGAGAAAATGTCGACGGCGACAGTCCAGGACGGCGATGAAGTGCAGGACGGCGGGTTGTCGCCTGCCATGCAGGGCCGGGTTCTTGATGCGCTGGGGGTAGCCATCGCATCCGGCAGCCTTGCCCCGGGCACCCGCCTCACGCTGGAAGGACTGCAGCAGGAGTACGGGATTTCCCGCACGGTGGCCCGGGACACCATGAAGGTCCTGGAGTCGATGAACCTGGTCTATTCGCGGCGGCGGGTCGGCATCGTGGTGCAGGAGCCGACCCTGTGGAACGTTTTTGACCCGAAGCTGGTGCGGTGGCGGCTGGCCTCGGACCGTCGGGAGCTGCAGTACAGCAGCCTCACCGAGCTGCGCATCGCCGTCGAACCAATTGCCGCTGCCGGCGCCGCCCGCCGGGCCAGCGCTGCCGAGCGGGCGCAGCTTGTCTCGCTGGCTGCCGACCTGAGGCGCCTGGGCGAGGCCGGTGACCTCCAGGCTTTCCTGGCCGCAGACATAGCCTTCCACCAACTGCTGCTGCGGAGCTGCGGCAACGAGATGTTCCGCGCCCTCGAAGGCATGGTGGCCGAGGTCCTGACCAGCCGGACGCAGCAGGGGCTCATGCCGTTCAAGCCGCGCAAGGAGGCGCTCCAGGCGCACGAGGATGTTGCCGCCGCCGTGTCCCGTGGCGATACCGCGGTGGCGGAACGGGCCATGCACCACATCCTCGACGAGGTGCGCGAAGCGATGGGGCTGCACTGACCGCCTGCACTGGCCCGGCATAACGCAAACGGTCCGGCCGGGGCAACCCCCCACCGGACCGTCGCTGGAAAAGGCGTCAGCCGACGACCTTCACCTCGCCCACCATGCCCATGTAGTCATGGAGTGCACAGATGTACTCGAACGTTCCCTTTGCCTGGAACGTCACAGCAAACTCATCGCCGGGCCACATGATTCCGGAGTTGAGGTCTCCCCCGGTGAAATGGGACCGGTCGCCGGACGGGGCGAAGATGTTGGCCGGTTCGGTGCCAAACGTGACAGTGTGGGGAGCGCCCATCCCGGTGTTGGCAAAGACGACGGTCTCACCCACGTGCACCGTGGCGGTGGGCCGGACGAAGCGCATGACCATCGCCACGCCGTCGTCACCGCCTGCGATGACCCGATGGTTGCTGGCCTGCTGCGCCAGGGCGGCATCGAGCTGGTGCCCGTCCCGCAGGATGGACCGCGCCTGTGCCCGTGATGCCTTGTCGTAGTCAGCCTGGCTGTACGGGTACTTCGTGCCCTGTTCCCGGACGTGGACGGTGCCCTTCATCATCTCGCCGTGGACCAGGCAGTAGTAAGTAAAGTCGCCTTCCCGCGGGAACGTCAGCGTGTAGCTCCTCGCATCAGGGAAGCCAGGGACGTCCACATTGGCAAGGAGGCCGGAGTTGTAATACGAATGCCCGTCATAACTGCTCCGTCCGCGTTTCAGTAACTCATCGGGATTGAACGGATTGAAGGGTTGCAGTGACTGCCCTGACGCCAGGAATGTCACGGTATGGATTTCCGCGGAGTTCGCCTCCCACCTGATGCTGTCCCTCTCATTGATGTAGATCTCCGAGGGGAGGAAAGCCATGCCCTGGATCTCCTGGTCGCGGGACTCGGAGCCCACCAGCACCGTCCAGGTCCGGTGGCCACCCCCGTCCGCCGAGGCGGGGACCGCTGCGGCTACTGAAGCCAGCAGCGCAACAGCGACTGCAACAATAAACGCCAGCATTCTGAATCTGGGATTGATTCCCCGAATGTGCTTCATAGCAATGCTTTCTCGGATGCGTCCGGCCGCAGTGGCCGGTGCCCACGGCTCTGACCGTTCAGCACATTGCCTGATGGGCCGAAACGGCCAGGGTTTTTTTCGGTAGAGATACCGGCCACCTGGACTCTCGGGCGCTGGCAGCCGGAACCGGCACTCTCATGCCGGACCTGCACCACCCCAACTGGTGCGCGCAGGGCTGGAATCTATTCCACACGCCGTCCCTCACGCGGGGTATCAGGACGCGTAAGGCGGACGCACTTTTAGCTTGCTCCTTCAACTGAATTTTGTCGAGACGACAGACATTCCCGCCTCACGGACTATGGGGCCCGGCCTGAGGGCGGCCCTGCACCGCATAACCGTTGCTGCCCGGCGCCGCCTATGCGGTCACGGCCCGGTTATGGCTAAGCCGGGTTAACAAAAAGCAGGGCCTGCCGATGAACGGCAAGCCCTGCTTGGAAACCTAACGGTCCCGGAACCCTAAGGAATTAGAGAGCCTGGATGTTGGTGGCCTGGGGACCCTTGGGGCCCTGCTCGGTGTCGAAGGAAACCTTCTGGTTCTCTTCGAGGGAGCGGAAGCCGTTGGAGTTGATCGCGGAGTAGTGCGCGAAAACATCCTGTGAGGAGTCGTCCGGGGAGATGAAGCCGAAGCCCTTTTCAGCGTTAAACCATTTGACGGTACCAGTAGCCATTATTTTTGTCCTTCGTGAAGGTGGAGGGAAAATCCCGACTTTCGGGCCCTCCGGCGTGGGGTGTTCAAAAACCGCTACTTCAGAAGAACGCGGACTTCCGACCGCGCGTACTGCCTGAACTACCAACTGCATAAACACAACAACAGGTTCCACACTACAGGACATTGCCGCCGCGCATTACCACGCCGTACAACCCGGCTATTCCTGCCCCCGGTCGTCAAGCTGCGGGTTGTACCTGGTGAATCCTGGCCGGAGGCGCACGGAACCGGCGCCAATCATGGCGATGTCCTCCCACATCACCAGGAACGAACCCCGGTGCCGCCAGCGCAGCAGGTTCGCCAGCGGCCAGGGCTGGGTCAGTCCGGTGCGCTCGTACCCCAGGAACGAGGCCACGCTGTGCGGGCTGACCACCAGGCCCAGCAGCCGCGGCTCCGCCAGCAGTTGGCGCGGGGTGCCGTCCAGGACGAACCGGGCGTCGGCCACCCGGCCCAGCCACCCGCCGTCGGGATCATGCACGGAGGTGCCCAGCAAATCACCGAGGATCACGGCGGCCTCCCGGGATACGGGCGATGATCTTGTCGCGGATCCAGCGTTCCACCCAGCCGGCGTCCAGGTTCTCGCCGCTGACACCCAGCGTCAGGACAACGTCCACCGCGGCCACGTCCTTCCAGGGGATGCGGATCAGCCGGGCCGACGGCGGCCTGCCGCCGAAGATGCGTGTCCCCAGGACGGGGCCGGTCAGCAGTGCGGTAAGGACCGGGGCCGGGGTGCCGGGCGGGATCTCTTCGTCCACAGCAGGCCCGCTCAGCTCGAGGTCGTCAACGGTGGTGACCGGGACGCCGTCGTGGTCCAGGACCTGCCGGTCCATCAGGTGCAGTTGCGCGTCCAGGGTGCGCCCCGCATGGTGCGGCGCGGGGGCCAGTGGGCCCTTGGAGGGAGTCATGAGCCGCCTCCTGTCACGATCATGAGGGGAATTGCCGCCACGGACGCCACCAGGATGATCACCAGGTACACCATGCCCAGCATGTTCACTGCCCGGCCGTTGACGTGCTTGCCCATGTACTGCGGATCGTTGGCCACTATAAGGATGGGCAGGTAGGTCAGCGGCAACGCAATCGCGGAGAAGACCACGGAGTACTCGGTCACCAGGACAGGGTCAACGCCGGTGGCAAGGACCGCGATGCCCACGAGCAGGCACACGATCATGGCCAGGTGGAAGCGCGCAGCCTGGGCGGGCCGGCGGAATTTGCCCCAGGACCAGCCGAAGTACTGGGCCAGGGTGTAGCCGCTGGAGAGCGTGGTTTCCAGTGCGGCACCGAACGTTGCGGCCACCACTCCCACCAGGACGAACGCCAGGCCGAGCTTCCCCGCGCCCTCTGCCACGGGCAGGATCACCTGCGAGAGCGAGGTCACCGCAATGCCGGCGGGCAGAAGCACCACGGCGGCACAGCCTGCGATGGCGACGGACAGCAGGCCGCCGAGTGGGAAGCCGGCCAGGACGTTGATCCGGGACTGGATCAGGTCCTTGACGTTCCACCCTTCCTCCACAGCGCCGGAGGAGAAGAAGAACACTTCATATGGCGTCATGGCGGCACCGAAAAGGGCGATGGCGTAGTAGCTGTAGGTCCAGGCGGTCTCCTGCTCCGGAACACTGGGGACCAGCTGTCCCGCGAGGGACCCCCAGTCCGGTTTGAGCATGAACAGCGCCACGGCGAACACAATCAGCGTCAGGCCCAGCAGGCCGGTGACGTTCTCCATGATGGAGAACTTGACCCGCCAGATCACCAGCCACACGGCCACGGCCGCCACCGGGATCCAGAGCAGGTAGTTCACGCTGCTGGCCAGCTGCAGGGCCAGCGCAATGCCGCCGATTTCCGCCGTGACGGTCATGAGGTTGATCAGGAATGACGCCGAAAGGTTCGCCAGGCCGGCCCGCGCGCCCAGCCGTTCCCGGATCACCTCGAACGTGGCCCTGCCGGAGGCTGCTGCCACCCGGCCGGACATGTTGGCAAACAGGCAGATCCCCACCACCCCAACAGCCACCACCCACACCAGGGAGAGGCCAAAGCGTGAACCCACGACGGCGTTGGTCACCAGGTCGCCGATGTCCACGAACCCGCCGATGGCGGTGAGGATTCCCAGTGCGACGCCGAGGAGCCGCTTCATGTGGACCCCACCTTCCTGGCCAGCTGGTCCAGGACGTCCTCGGCCGCTGCGAGCGCCCTGTCCCCGTCGGGCAGGGAGGGGGCAGCGCCGTCGGACGTTGACAGCGCGGCGCGGGCGGTTGCGAAACCTGCCGCGCACTGGTCCAGCACATCAAGGGCCTGCTTTTGGGTGTCGCGGTCCCCCTGGGTGGCGGCCGAGAGCTTCAGGACGGTGCCGCGGCTGGCCTGGACTTCCTTGAGCCCGTCGTCGAGGGCTGTGGAGGTTGCGGCCCGGGTCAGCTTTCCGTCCATGTCCTGCCGCAGGGCGAGGCGCGCGGTGGCGACCGCCGAAGAGCTGTCCTTGACGGCCGTCGCGACCGTTTCGCTGGTGCTGCCGGTGCACGCGGTGAGGAGTGCGAGCGCGGAAAATGCCAGGGCGGCAAGGAACTTCCTGCTGGCGGCGGAGGCCGGGCCCGGCATGTTCAGCACCTTTGCCTCCAGCCCCCGGGCGGCACCCGGATCCATAACCTGCGGCACGGCAACCAAAAAATAGTTGCCTTGAGCTATATATAGCACTCCTTCCGGATGTTTCACCTGTTCAGGCATGAGTTTCTTCCGGCCCCGCAGCGGCCGCCCGCACGTCCTCGACCACCGGCGGGAATAGGCATATCCTGCCTCCAGATCTGCGGTCGCAGCCCTTTCAACGGGAGATGAAGCCATGGACATGCCCAAGGCAACCGAGGAAGAGAAGGAGCGCTTCCGGCGCGTGGTCCCGGACCGCCCTGGCGTGGTGGTGAAACCGATGTTCGGCAACCTAGGGGCCTTCGTCAATGGCAACATGTTCGCCGGGCTATTCGGGTCCACCATCGGCGTGAAGCTGTCCGCCGAGGACAAGGAACTGCTGGAGTCCTCGGAACGGACCGTACCCTTCGGGCCGGCCGGGCGGCCCATGGGCGGGTACACGGGACTGCCGGAAGTGTGGAATGAAGAGGGCGACGGCGACGACACCCGTGCCAGGGCATGGGCCGAGAAGGCGCTGGGCTACGTCGCCACGCTCCCTGCCAAGGAGCCGAAGGCCCGGCCCGCCAAGGCCGGCAGGCCCAATGCCGTGAACCGGGCGGGGGCGGAGTAGCCGGGTCCGCCCCTTGCGTTCCCCCCCTTTTCGGTTACGGGGGTCCGCCGGGACTTTTTGCCCTGTTCCCGGCCTTCCTTTCGGGCTGCACTGGAACGGCGGGAGCCGACGCCGGAGCTCCTGACCCGAAAGGAGATGGAAAGTATGACCAGGAACGTCTCACAGAGCACCATGATCAACGCCCCCGTGGACAAGGTGTTCTCCTTCCTGAGCGATCCGACGAACTGGATGAAGGCATTCCCCGGGGACAGCGAAGTCACCCAGCTGGACATCAGGCCGGAGGGCATCGGCACGTCCGCACGGTGGTCCGCGAAGGCGTGGGGCATTCCCATGCATGTCACCCACGAGTACCGCGAGGTGGTTCCCAACAAGCGCATTGTCTCCAGGTCGTTCGGGCCTGTCATCACGTTCTCCCTGGAACCGGCGGGCACGGGCACTGCGCTGACGGTCGATTCAGTCCTCGATATCCAGGCCCCGCTGGTCAGGGTGCCGGCGCAGGCGCTTTTTGTCCGGATGACAGAAGACGACGTCAAGGGCATGGTGGCCAACGTCAAGAGCCTCATCGAGACCGGGAAGAAGGCGGTCCCGGAAGCCGCCGGCGCCGTGTCCGGCCAAACGCTGACGATGTTCGGTGGCATCACCATCGCCGCGCCGGTGGATCGGGTCTTCGACCTGGTGAAGGATCCCCATGTCTGGCTGGGACCGGACGTGCAGATCTCCGACCTTAAGACCACCCCCGAGGGCGTCGGCACCACCTTCCAGGCAGCATGGAAGGTCCTTGGTATTCCACTCAAGACGACGCACGAATACACCGAGTTCGTTCCCAATGAGCACTTCACGTCAAAGGCGGCCATGGGGCCGGTCTTCAAGGTGGAGGTCTCGGCCGTTGACGGCGGCACCCGCCTCGACATGAGGTCGGACGTGGTGCCCCGGAATATGGCCGAAGCCGCCGTGGATGCACTTGTCATCAAGATGTCCGAACACAGCCAGGCCGAACAGCTGGCCGGCATCAAAGCCAAGGCGGAGGCCGCCACCGGCACTGCCTGAGACGCCCCGCAAAGGGCCACCTCGCGGATGGGGCGGGCACCAGTCCTAAGCTTGGTGGCATGAACACCGCCGATGCCGCCCGGATCTCCCTGGGCTCCCGGGTCAACGAGGCGGTGCAAACCCTGACCCCGGGATACTTCGCCCTCACCATGGCCAGCGGCATCATCTCAGTGGGCCTTGAACTCGAAGGCTTCCATGTCCTTTCCGTGGCGCTGCTGGTGGCCTGCGCGGTCTCCTATGCCGTGATCCTTGCGCTCAGCCTGCTCCGCCTCGCCCGGTACCCCGCCGACATGCGCCGCGACTTCCTCGATCCCGGCCGGGCATTCGGCTTCTTCACTTTCATTGCCGGCACCAACGTCCTCGGCGTGCGGCTTGGGATGGCAGGGTGGCCGGTCGCGACGGCGGTCCTCCTGGCAGCTGCAACGCTCGCCTGGGTGGTGCTCGGCTACGTCATCCCATGGACGGCCGTGCTGGGCCGCGCGGAGCGGCCCGTGGTCAAGGATGCCAACGGCACCTGGTTCATTTGGTGCGTGGCCAGCCAGTCAGTGGCGGTGGCGGCCGCGTCCCTCGAACCGCTCGCCGGGCCCGACTGGCGCGCACCCCTGGCGCTTGCCGGCGTCGTGGCCTGGTCGGTGGGCCTCATCCTCTACGCCGCGGTGGGCATCTTCGTTTCGCTGCGGCTGATGACCTACCCCATCCGCCCCGAGGATCTGCGTCCGCAATACTTCGTAGCCATGGGCGCCATGGCCATCAGTGTCCTGGCGGGAGCGCGGATCGTGGAGATGGCGGGTGCGCCCATGGTGGATGCAACCCGAGGGCTGGTGGCCGGCGCGTCCGTGGTCTTCTGGGCCTTCGCCTCGTGGCTGTTTCCGGTGCTGCTCGCGGCCGGGTGGTGGCGGCACGTGCTCCACCGCGTTCCCTTGTCCTACGAGCCCGGCCTGTGGAGCGTCATCTTCCCCCTCGGGATGTACGCCGTGGCCGGGATCTACCTCGGCCGCGCCGACCAGTTACCCCTGGTGGCAGCGATCGGCCGGGCCGAGCTGTGGCTCGCGGTCGCAGCATTCCTTGCCACCATGGCCGGGATGCTCTGGCACCTGTGGGCCACGCTGCTGCGGCCCGCGCGGAAGGTCCGTTAACCGCCCAAAGCCGTCAGCCTGCCCGGGGGCCGGGTCCGTGTGCCTTCTGCTGCCCGTCGCGGTGGGCGACGTATGCGTAGACCAGCAGTGCTACACCCGCCAGGACCATGACGGCGGGCACGGCGAAGTCCATGGGAATGAATATCGCCGTGGCCTGGAGGACAAAGATCAGTCCCATGACGGCGAGGATCCCGGCCGGGATCAACGGCCACTTCATCCGGTCGGGGTGCTCGGCTGCCTCATCGATGCGCACCGGGATCAGGGAAAGCACGCCGAAGGTGGCCGCCAGGCCAAGGAAGAGGACGGCGGCGGTGGGCGTGCCCTGCAGCTCCTGCGGGAGGGCCACGATGACCGCCAGCGTGAACATGACGCCCGACGGGATCAGGGCCCACCAGTTGCCGGGTTCCCGCAGGAACACAGCGGCGAAGCCCGCCCCCATGAAGAGGAACAGAAGGGCTGCGCCCCAGGCGCCGCCGGTGAGCTGTGTGGCCGTGATGACCGCCGCCAGGCC
Organism: Arthrobacter sp. MOO21; assembly: GCF_057369995.2. Taxonomy (NCBI): domain Bacteria; kingdom Bacillati; phylum Actinomycetota; class Actinomycetes; order Micrococcales; family Micrococcaceae; genus Arthrobacter; species Arthrobacter sp. MOO21. The sequence continues at coordinate 450,382 of NZ_CM170671.2, forward strand.
CAGGAACACGGAGCCGGGGATGGCAGCCCACCAGAACTCCCGGCGCCTGATGAACAGGGACAGGAACAGGACCCCGACGGCTGCGAAGGCCACCGGCGCCACAAAGGCTCCGCTGTCCATAATGCCGAGCCGGTCCAGCAGCAACAGCACACCCAGCGCCATGAGGACGATGCCTGCGATGATGCTTGCGTTTGCCGATTTCACCGTGTGCCTCCCGGGATACGGCAGGCGGCCGCGCGCCGCGCTGCTTAACTCAGGCTAGGACCGGCCCGGAAACGGAAACAGGGCACAAAGCCCCCCGCCTTCCAACCCCCGCATCGCGGCCAAGTCCGAGCACCTCGATACGGGACCTTCAGCCCTATGGAGGGGCCGCCGTGCTTTGGCACGCTGGTAAAGGCGCCGTCCGGGTCCTCACGTCGCGAGGCCGGAGCGGCTTTCCACGCAGAACCCCAAGGACATGTGGCCGTGAAGGCATCCACACGCGAAGGCATCGAAAGGAGCACGGCATGCCCGCTGACATCCTCACGCTTCATTCCGTTCCGCCGCCACAGGCCCTGACATCACCGGTGCCAATGGCACAGGGAGAAGAGCTCGCCGCGTTGGAGTTCCTCCACCAGGAACTGCTGTGCCGGGGTTTGCCGGACAATGAAGCACGGACGGAAGTGGCGCGGATCGCGGCTCGGAAAGTATGGGACGGGTTCGCTGCCCAGTTGCGCCGTCACCGGGCTGCAGGCCGCCAGGTGGACGCCAATGTGCCCGCGGTGGCCCTGGGCTCGATGCAGGGCATGACCTTCCCGCTGCTCCGCCACCGGGGCGACGTCGACTTTGAAAGACACAGCACCTTTGAAAGACTCAGCACCACAGGCTCCGCCTGCAGCACCCCAGCCGAGGTACCGGCCATTCCCGATCCGGGAATGGGTATCGGACGGCGGTGATATGCGGGATGATGGACTGAAGTTCCTTTCGAAGGGGTGGCTGCACGGGGAGGGTGGCCGGGGAGGGCACCGAACCGACGAGAGCATCTCCATGGATACACCTGCAGCACCCCCGGACAAGGTCCGCTCCCTTGGCCTGGCCGTCCGGGTCTTTGTCCTCAATGACCACAAATTGGTCCGGCAGGGGCTGAGGGACCTGCTCGAACACGACGGCTTCGTTATCGCCGGCGAAAGCGGATCAGCCGCCGAAGCCAGAAGGCTTATCCCCGTCCTGAACCCGGACCTTGCGGTGTTGGACGACAGGCTCCCTGACGGCACCGGAATCGAGGTCTGCCGTGATCTCCATTCCACCGCTCCACACGTCAAATGCCTGATCCTCACCGGCTGGGATGAACACCACGCAGCGCGGGCAATGGTCCTGGCGGGTGCATCCGGCTATGTGCTCAAGCAGGTGGGGACCAACAACGAACTGGTCAACCGTATCCGCATGGCCGCCGCCGGCGTTCCCCTTCCGCGGCCCGGGCTTAGGGCGTGGGCTGCCGAAGGCCTGCACGCAGCCGCCTCCGCCTCCTGGCCGGAAACCATGACACAGCGGGAACGGAACGTGCTTGCGCTCATGGCGCGGGGCCTCACCAACCCGCAGATCGGACAGGAACTCACGCTCGCTGACGACACCGTGGCCGCCTGTGTCTCCGCCGTACTGCACAAGCTTGGCTTCCGCCCGCGGAGCCAGCTGGCCCCGGCCGAGATCCCCGTGAATTAGCGCCGGAGCCCGCCTCGTCCGGCAGCAGGCACCGTCCAGGTCACGCACGTGCCCTTGCCCGGTGAGCTCTCGATGACGCAGGCACCGCCCAGGCGGGAGGCCCGGCTCTTCATGTTGTCCAAGCCGCTGACGCGTTCCGGAACGGCAAAGCCGCACCCATTGTCCCGGACCGTGAGCACCACCTCGTCCTCCTGGGCTGCCAGGTGGATGTAGATGTCCTCCGACCCGGAGTGCCGGACGGCGTTGCTGACGCTTTCGTACAGCACCGGCAGCAGCTGGTCGGCCACCTCGTCGCCCACACCGTCGTCCACCGGGCCCGAGAGCTGGATCCTCGGGAGGAAACCGCCGGCGTTCGCGGCCTCCTGGACAGCGCGCAGGACGCGTCCGCTGAGAAGCTCCTGGTCGGGCTGCCTGGCATGGAGGGAGTAGATGGTATCGCGGAGCTGATGGATGCAGTCGTCCAGCTCTGTGGTGACACCGGCAATGCGGCGCTCAAGCGCGGCGGGATCCGACATGTACCGCCGCAGGCCCTGCAGGTTCAAACCGGCCGCGAACAGCCGTTGGATGACCAGGTCGTGCAGGTCCCGCGCAATCCGTTCCCGGTCGATGAACAGCGCGTGCTCTTCCCGCAACTGGTTGGCCTTCAGCAGGTCCAGCGTCAGGCCGATCCGGGACGAAAACAAGGCGCTCTGTTCGACGTCCACCTCGGTGTAGCGCGACCCGCCGGCGGGCCTGGCCAGGATCAGGACGCTGTCGCGGTGGCCGTCGCTGTTGCTGCCCAGTGCTGCCACCAGGACCGGCCCGAGCTTTTCGGCCGCCGCCGGATCAAACACTTGGTGAGGATCCTTGAAGGCTATGGATTCCCCGGTCTCAAGCACCTGGGCCAGGACAGCGGCGGCAGGCAGTTCCTGCCCGCCGGGCATGGCCTGGACCCCCACGGAAGTCCGGCACCATATCCTGCCGTCCCCGCCCGCGGAGGCCACCAGTGACAGTGCGGAACCGGACGCGTGCAGGGCCTGTTCCGCGATCATGTCGAGGTTTTCCGTATCGGACCGCGGCTGGGCCTTCAGCCTGTCGCTGACCACCATTCCGGCTTCGAGCCACCGCTGGCGGCGGTTGGTGTCGTCAAACAACCGCGCGTTCTGGATCGCCACGCCGGCGGCGCTGGCGAGGGCGACGGCCAGGTCCTCGTCCTCGGCCGTGAAGTCCGGGCCGTCGATCTTTTCGGTCAGGTACAGGTTCCCGAAGACTTCGTTCCGGACCCGGACAGGTACGCCGAGGAACGTCCTCATTGGCGGATGGTTGGGCGGGAAGCCTACGGCGATGGGGTGTTCGCCCAGGTCATGGAGCCGCAGCGGCTGGGGTTCGCGGATCAGCTGGCCCAGCACTCCGTGGCCCTTGGGAAGGTCCCCGATGAGGTGGGCACCTTCCTCGTCGATGCCGACGGTGATGAAGTGGCTGAGCTGCTGGTCGTCGCCGATGACGCCCAACGCGCCATACCGTGCCCCGACAAGTTCGCACGCTGACTGCACCACCCGGTCCAGGACCGCTTCCAGGCTCAGGTCCTCCGCCATGGAAACCACTGCGCCGAGCAGGCCCTCCACATGTTCCTGGGCACGGACAAGGTCATCTGCCCGGTCTACGAATTCCCGCAGGAGTTCACGGGTCCGCCGCCTGATGGGTTCACGCCACATTGAGAAAACACCTCAGCATTCGCCGGCCTCACTAGGGCGGGCTACTTCACCCCGGTCCGGCATACAAGTGACGCCCCCGCCGCCTCTTGCGACCATGCTAGCAACACGCGTCACCGCCTGGCTTGATGATTACGGCGCCGCCGCACCCTGACGCGGTGCGCACCCGACCTGGGCACCCGGACTGCGGTGCTGAAGCGGAACGCGCGGCGGGAGATGTGGTGGGTGGCGTGCCGTCGCTGGACCGGCGGCGGTACCACGGGCACCTTCTGCGCCCCGCGGGTGAAGAACCACTGCTTGGCCAGCTCCACCAGGACCAGGTACACCACCACCATGCCCAGCAGTGCCAGGAAGAACGGCACCGGCAGCGGGTCGAAGCCCAGGACCCCGGCCAGGGGTGAAAGCGGCAGGAACACCCCCAGCGCCACCACGCCCAGCGAGGCTGCGAGAAGTCCGGCAGAGGGCCGGCTGCGCAGGAACGGGACGCGCCGGGTGCGGATGGCGAAGATGATCAGGGTCTGTGTGGCGATGGATTCGATGAACCAGCCTGCACGGAACTCCCCGGGGGCTGCGGTGAACACGAACAGCATCAGGGCGAACGTGGCGAAGTCGAACACCGAGCTGATGGGCCCGAAAAGCAGCATGAACCGGCGGATGAAGGCGATGTTCCAGTGCGAGGGCGCCCGCAGCTGTTCCTTGTCCACGCGGTCTCCCGGGAGGGCGAGCTGCCCGCTGTCGTAGAGCAGGTTGTTCAGCAGGATCTGGCCGGGCAGCATGGGCAGGAAGCTCAGCACCACCGATGCAACAGCAGCGCTGAACATGTTGCCGAAGTTGCTGGATGTGCCCATCAGCACGTACTTGATGGTGTTGGCGAAGATCCGCCGCCCCTCCATCACGCCGTCCGCCAGGACGCCGAGGTCCTTGTCGAGGAGGACGACGTCGGCCGCGTCCTTGGCCACGTCCGTTGCTGTGTCCACGGAGATGCCGATGTCCGCCTTGTGCAGTGCCAGGGCGTCGTTCACGCCATCGCCCATGAAGCCCACCGCGCCGCCGCTCTCCCGCAGGAGGGTGATGATGCGGGCCTTTTGTTCCGGGGAGACGCGGGCGAAGATGGTGGCCGTGCGCGCGGCGGCAGCCAGGTCAGCGTCGGACATTCCCTCCACCTCGGCGCCGGTGAGCGTGCCGCCCGAGACCACGTCCAGGTCCGCGCAGACCTTTTCCGCCACCTTCGCGTTGTCCCCGGTGGCGAGCTTCACGGAAATGCCCAGGGCCTCCAGCCGGTCCAGCGGCTGACGGGCGTTGGCCTTGGGGCGGTCCAGGAACACGAGGAAGCCGGCCAGGGTGAGGTCCCGCTCGTCCGCGGGCACCAGCTGCCCCAGCCCTGCGGCAGGACGGGTGGCCACGGCAACCACCCGGGCGCCGGCGTCGAACTGTCCATCCAGCATGGCCTGCACGGCAGGCGGGGTGGGTCCGCACAAAGCCAGCACGTCCTCGGGTGCTCCCTTTGTGACAACCAGCGCAGGGCCATCCGTTTCCCGGACCAGCACGGTGGTCCGCCGCCGCTGGTGGTCGAAGCCGATCAGGTCGAGCCGCTCGAACCGCGCGGGTTCGAAAGCAGCCGCGCCCGGGCTCTCCCACAGCGCCGCATCCAGCGGGTTCTGCCCGGCAGCCGATACCGTGCCGCCGCTGTAATCCGCCTCGGTGGCCAGCAGGCCCAGGGTGAGCAGGCCGTCGTCGGACATGTCCGGGGAGGCCGGCAGTGCGCCGGTGTAGCTGATCTTCCCCTCGGTAAGCGTGCCGGTCTTGTCCGTGACCAGGATGTCCATGTCCCCCAGGTCCTCGATGCACACCAGCCGCTTCACCAGAACTCTGCGCCGGGCCAGCTGGCGGGTGCCCGTGGCAAGGCTGGTGCTGACGACGGCGGGAAGCAGCTGCGGCGTGATGCCCACCGCGATGGCCAGGGAGAACAGGAGTGATTCCAGCAGTGGGCGCTGCAGCAGCACGTTGGCGATGAAGATCAGCGATGTGAGCACGATGGCCACCTGCAGCAGCAGGAAGGAAAAGCGCTTCAGCCCCAGCTGGAACTCGGTCTGCGGCTGCCGCTCGCCCAGGCCCAGCGCGCTCCGGCCGAACTCTGCACGGCCGCCGGTGGCCACCACCACGCCGCTGCAGCTGCCGGAATGGACCACGGCGCCCATGAAGGCGCAGGAGGCGAGGTCGGCCAGGGCCGCGCCCGCCGGCACGGGAGCAGGGTCCTTGGCGGCGGGCTGGGACTCCCCGGTGAGGATGCTTTCGTCGCACAGGAGGTCGTTGGTGGCCAGGAGGCGGATGTCCGCGGGGATGACGGCGCCCATGGAGAGATGGACGACGTCGCCCGGCACCAGGGCGGTGACGTCCACGTCCCGGGTGGTTCCGCCGCGCTGCACGGCGGCACGGTGGGTGACGCGGGAGTGCAGCGCCTCCGATGCGCGCTCGGCGCGGTATTCGTTGGCGAAGCCGAGGCCCACGCTGGCCAGCAGGATCACGCCGATCACGACCGAGTTGGTGGCGTCGCCCAGGAACAGTGACAGGGCGGCGGTGGCAATCAGGAGGACCAGGATGGGGCTGGCGAACTGGCGGCCCAGCACCGCCCAGGCGTTGGCCCGGTGGGTTCGGACGGCGTTGGGTCCAAGCTGCACCAGGCGGGCTGCGGCTTCGTCCTCTGCCAGGCCCGAGGGTCCGGAACCCAGCCGTTCCAGCGCCTGCCCGGCTGTCAGTGCGGCGGCGTCGGTGATCGCCAGTTGAAGGGAGGCCCGTTCCCGGACGTTCAGGTCTGTCACGCCGGATCCGTCCGGGCTTGTGGGACCGGGCTCGTGGCCGTGCCCAGGATGTGCGCCAGCGGAGGGTTCAGGCGCCCCACGGCAAAGTTGAAGCGGACATTCCCTTCGACAGTGAAACCTGCCGCCGTGATGGCACCGAGGGTGTCGCGGTTGAGGTGGCAGCCGCCCATGAACCGCCCCCACACGGGGGTCAGCAGGTCTTCGGCCCTGGCCAGGAGAGGGCGGTTGGAGCGGACGTGTTCGTAGTAGGCAAGGGTCCCGCCGGGCTTGAGGACACGGCGGATCTCCGCGAGGGCTTCCGCCTGGTTCCTGACGCTGCACAGGACGAGGCTTGCCACCACGGCGTCGGCGCTGCCGGTTTCTGCGGGAATGTGCTCTGCGGCGCCATCAACCACCGTGACAGGGACGCTGGCGGTGGCGGCGTTCTCCTCCGCCACACCCCGCAGGTAGTCATCTGGCTCCACCGCCAGCACGTGCGTGGCGGCGGGCGGGTACAGCGGGAAGGAGGAGCCGGTGCCTGCGCCGATTTCGATGACCGACCCGTGCAGGCCGGCCAGCACGCGGCTGCGGTGCTCAGCGGCCCCGCGGCGGTCCAGCGCACCAACGGCGCGGGCAAAGGCGCGGGCGAAAAGCGGGTGCTGGAGGCGGTCCATCCGTGGCTGCCCGGCTACCCTGGGAAGCCGAAGCAGGGGTGGAAGTCCCCGACGCCGGGACGCGGCATTTCGGCACACGATGATTCCACCTGTTGCAGAATTGCACCCTCATCAGTGCCGGAAGCCGCAAGGGTGTTGACCATAATAGCCACGTGTGCGGAGGCACCCATCCGGGTGATGCCGTCAGTGATGCTGACGGTGCCCTCGCCCGGGTAGTCGAGGTGGACTTCCGAGGTCTCGTGGAAGAGCGGGCCGGTTCCGGTCCAGGCAGCGGCGATGCTGATGGTGACCGGGTTTCCATCCCGGTCGGTGCCGGGAAGGTCGGTGGTGACGGACGCCGCGGTCAGCCGTGGGTCAGCCACCAGTGGTTCAAGGTTCCGGCCATCGGCCTCGAACAGGACCGTGCCGCCTCCCACCGCCGCTGCTGCATCGCCGGATGGATCGGCGCAGATATCGGTGACGCGCAGGAACACTGCGGTGAACCCCTCTTTGTCCACTGCCCCGGGCTGCCCTGCATGCATGGCGACGCTCGAGGAGACATGGATTTCGGTCTTCCGGCAGCCCTCGGTATTGACCAGCCCGGCGGAGCCGCGCGTGGACACGCTGGTGTGACTGGCGTCCTGAGCAGTTCCGGCCGGGGCCGCCGGCACGGCGATGGCGGCTGCCGTGCACAGGCCCGCGAGCACGCGTTTCATGACCACTCCTCATTCCGCCTTCGCCCTATTAAACGCCCCGGCCGGGACGGTCCGGAGGGGCCTTTCGTCCCGGGTTGCGGGGGCCCGGACTTTGAAGGGGCGGGCATTCCTACTTCAGGCTGAGCACCTCGTCGATGGGCCGGTTATTGACGAACACCTGGGCGCTCGTGGCTCCGGAGGCTGCCATGGCGGTGTACTCAAGCTGGGCCTTCGCCCGCGGAATGTCGCAAACGCCGCCAAGCATGAACTGGCCGGACAGCCAGATGGTGATGGTGCTGCCATTCAGCTCGCCGCCGAGGTAGGTGAGGCTCGATTGGTACAGGACGTTGATCAGCCCGGACAGGCCGACGTCCCGGTTCTTGTTGGCGAGCAGGGCGTTGATGCTCGGGCCCACCTGGTCCGTAAACGTGACCGGCGCCGTGGTGGTGGCCACGAGGCTGTCGCCGCAGCCGATCCGGGGCCCGGAAACGCCGTTGTCGTCCACGGCCACGTAGTAGACCGTCAGGGGTGCGGTCTGTTCAGGAAGACCGGTGGGCGTGGGCTCCTGCGTTGCCGGCGGGCTGGCAGGGGCGGACGACGGCGGCGCGGCAGCTGTGGTGGTGGGCACGGCTGAGGTGCCGGGCGGCGAAGTGGGGGCCGGCGTGGTGGTGCCGCCCGCCGTCGTACTGGGGCTGGCGCTGCTGGCCGTCGGACTGGGGGCCGCCGAACTGGTGGTGGGGCCCGGCGACGGCGGGCCGAAGCAGCCGGTAAGCACCATCAGGCCGCTAAGCCCGAGAATGCTGAATGCCGAGATCCTGGCCCTGGCCATGATGCCCCCTTGAATGCGGGCCCGCGGCTGCGGGACCCACATTCAAGCTACGCCCGGGGGTTATTCCAGAACAGGGACTAAAGTCCGAGCAATCCCCTACGGATGCACCAGCACCTTCACCGCGGTGTCCTTGTGGTTGATGAGGGTGTCAAAGCCCTGCTCCACCAGGTCCTCCAAGGCGATCCTGCCCGTGATGAAGGGTTTGAGGTCCACCTTGCCCTCCTGCACCATCCTGATGACGGCCGGGTGGTCGCGGACGTAGGCGATGGTGCCACGCAGGTCGATTTCCTTGAGCACGATCTTCTGCATGTCCAGGGTGGCCGGCGCGCCCCAGATGGACACGTTGACCACCACGGCTCCGGGCCGGACGGCGTCGAGCATGGTGTCCAGCACCGCGTTCACCCCCGCACATTCGAACGCGACGTCCGCCCCGGTGCCGCCGGTCAGTTCACGTACCCGTTCCGGGACGTCCTCCTGGCTGGGATCCAGCACGTGGTCGGCGACGCCGCTGGAGGTGGCCTTCTCCTTGCGGGCCTGGGTGAGCTCGCTGACGATCGTGGTCACGCCCATGCCCTTGAGGACGGCGGCGGTGAGCAGGCCGATCGGGCCGGACCCGCCCACCAGGGCCACGTCCCCTTCCTTGACGCCGCTGCGCGCCACCGCGTGGTGGGCCACGGACAGCGGCTCTATCAGCGCAGCCTCGTCCAGCGGGATGCTGCCGACCGGGTGGACCCAGCGCTGGTCCACCACAATCTTCTCGCTCAGCCCTCCCCCGCCGCCGGAGAGCCCGATGAAGCCCATCTGCCGGCACAGGTGGTAGCTGCCCGCCTGGCACATGTCGCAGTCGCCGTCAACGAAATAGGGTTCGACGACGACGTTGTCACCCACTTTCAGCCCCTCCACGCCTTCGCCGACGTCAGAGACGGTCCCGGAGAATTCGTGCCCCAGGGTCACCGGCGATTCCTCGTGCGACAGCGGGTGCGGATGGCCCGGCGCGGGACAGAAGATGGGCCCCTCCAGGTACTCGTGCAGGTCGGTGCCGCAGATGCCGCACCAAGCGACGTCGATCGTGACGGCCCCCGCCCGGAGCTCCGGCTCGGGGATGTCCTCGATCCGGATGTCCTTGCGGGCGTGGAAGCGTGCTGCCTTCATGATGGTCCTCCTCGGACAGGTTCAGCGGGTGTGGTGGCTGGGCTGCAGGTCGTAGACGGGGGTGTCGAGTCCTTCCATCCGGGCCTTCAGCTGCAGCGCCAGGTAGGCGGAGTAGTGCCGGCTCTGGTGCAGGTTGCCGCCGTGGATCCAGAGGTTGGGCACGTTGGTGGGCTTCCACATATTGCGCAGCTCTCCCTCCCACGGACCAGGGTCTTTTGGCGTGTCTGAGCCATATCCCCAGCACTTGCCCACCCGGTCCGCGATGTCGGGCGAGACCAGGTCCGCCAGCCACCCGTTCATCGAGCCGTAGCCGGTGGCGTACACAATGAGGTCCGCCTCCAGCTCGGTGCCGTCGTCCATGACCACGGCGTTGCCGGTGATCTTGGCGACCTGCCCGGACTTCAGCTTCACCCGGCCGTCGATGATCAGCTGGGAGGCGCCGACGTCGATGTAGTAGCCCGAGCCGCGCCGCAGGTACTTCACGAACAGGCCGGAGCCGTCCACGCCGAAGTCCAGGTCGAACCCGGCGGCCTCCAGCTGCGAGTAGAACTCCGCATCCCGCTTGGCCATCTCCTGGTACACCGGCACCTGGGCCTCCGGGAGGATGCGCATGGGCAGCGAGGCGAACAGCAGATCGGCCTTTTCGGTGGTCACCCCGGCTGCGAGCGCCCGCTCCGAGTACAGGTCCCCCAGGGCCAGGTCCATGAGGGACTCGCTGCGGGCGATGTGGGTGGAGGAGCGCTGGACCATGGTGACGTCGGCGCCGTGCTCCCAGAGGTCGGCACAGATGTCGTGGGCCGAGTTGTTCGAGCCGATCACCACAGCCTTTTTTCCCGCCCAGTCCCCGCCGCCGGGGTGCTGGGAGGAGTGCCGCTGCTCCCCCAGGAAGGTCTCCGCGCCGTCGAACTTCGGGATGTTCGGGTAGCCGGAAACGCCCAGGGCGAAGACGAGCTGCTTGGGCCGGAGGGTCACCGGTTCGCCGTTGCGAAGGACGTTGACCGCCCATTCCTGCGTGCCGTCGTCGTACGCCGCCTTGACGCACTCGGTGCCGGACCAGTAGTTCAGCTCCATGATGCGCGTGTAGTGCTCCAGCCAGTCGCCAATCTTGTCCTTGGCGGCAAAGACGGGCCAGTCATCGGGGAATTTCAGGTAGGGCAGGTGGTCATACCAGACGGGATCGTGCAGGTGCAGCGACTTGTAGCGGTTGCGCCAGGAGTCGCCGGGGTTCTGGTTTTTCTCGACGATGATGGTGGGCACGCCCAGCCGCTTCAGCCTGGCAGCGAGGCCGATGCCGCCCTGGCCGCCGCCGATGATCAGGCAGTAGGGCTGTTCCCCGTAGCCGAGCCGGGCTTCCTGCTCTTCCTTCAGCTCCTTCCAGGACCGGCGCCCGCGGATGATCTCGTGCGCCACGCCCTGCTCGCGGCGCGGGCCTTTCTTCTCCTCGAAGCCCTTCAGCTCCTGCATGGTGGTCAGCAGCGTCCAGCATTTGCCGTTCCGCAGGCGCAGGTGGCCGTAGCCCCGGGCGGCGCCGGTTTCGAACGTGAGCCAGGCTTCCACGTTGTCCGCGTCCCCGGTGGCGTCCTCGGCGAGCGCCCAGTTCGCCGGCTGGACGCGGTCCAGCGTTGCTTCGAGCATGCGCCGGATGTCCGCCTTGCCTTCGAGGGTCTTGAGGTTCCAGGTGAACGCCACGAAGTCCCGCCAGTAGCTTTCGTCCTCGAAAAGCTCCAGGGCTGCGTCCACGTCGCGCCGCTGCAGCGCGTCATCCAGGCCGGCAAGCCAGGCCTGCGCGGCGGCGGTAGGTGTTGGGGTCATCTCCACTCCTTTGTGCTGTTCCATGGGCTCCATCCGCCGTGCGGCCTGCGGTATGCTGGGGCGGACGTGAGCTGCATCACCATTGGAGCGCGGCGGGGGTAACAGCGGCGTTACACGGATCCGGCAAGGGCGCCGGCTGCGAGGAGGGATGAGTGGACTACGGCCTGAGGTTCTCTGACCCGGCGTCGTATGCGCGGACGTTGCGGCGCGCGCACGAGCTTGTCATTTCCGGTGTGCCGCGGCCCGAAATCCCAGCCCGCCTTGCTGATTCGTGGCGCCGGTCCATGGCCCTGGGCATCAGCCCCGACCAGCACAGCCCGCGGCACCTGCACGACGTCTCCGAGGTGCTGGAACTTCGCCGGGAGCACCGGCTCCAGCGGGTCATGCCAGGCACTCCATGACCTCCTGGCTGATGACTCGCGCTCCGGCCGGCACCTGCTGGTACTCACCGATGCTGGCGGCGAGGTCCTGTGGCGGGTGGGCAGCCCGGCCGTGCTGCGCCGGGCCGACCATCTGGAGTTCCTGGAAGGCGCGGACTGGTCCGAGGCCGGGATCGGCACCAATGCCATCAGCGAGGCGCTGGTTACCGGCGGACCCGTCCAGCTGTTCTCCGCCGAACACCTGGTCCGAACACACCATGAGTGGGCGTGCACGGCGGCGCCCATCACGGACCCGGCCACCGGACGGGTGCTCGGCGTGCTGGACGTCTCAGGCCCGCTCGACACGCTCAGCGCGGACACCCTGCGGATGGTGCGGTGCGCCGTGCGGGTGGCGGAGGCTTTGCTGGGAACGCCCGACGGCGGAACCTCCTTGGGTGCCGTTCCACCTGCAAGTGCGTCCCGCCGGCCCGCTTCCCATGCTGCCCGGCCTGCGGCTGCCGTGAAGTCGCTGGAGCTTTTGGGCGATAAGCCGGCCGTGGTCTTTGCGGACGGGAGCCGCGCCCCGCTGACGCTGCGCCGGGCGGAAATCCTGGCGCTGCTCGATTCGCGGTCCCAGGGGTGGCCGGCGGAGGAACTGGCGTATGAGCTGCACGGTGATGCCGGGACGCCGCAGGCCATCCGGACCGAGATGTTCCGGGTCCGCTCAATGCTGGGTGATGCGGTGGAGTCCAACCCCTACCGGCTCGCCGCGGGGCTGGCCGGCCGGTCCGACTCGGGGCAGGTGCTGCGGCTGCTGCGCGAGGGCGTGGTTGCCGAAGCGCTCGAGGCCTACCGCGCTCCCCTGCTCAGCCGGTCCGGAGCCCTCGCGGTCCAGCTGCTCCGCGACCAGCTGGACATGGCGGTGGGATCTGCCGTGCGCTCCAGCAGCGATCCCGGCCTCCTGGTGCGCTGGCTGTCCACGGACATGGGGGCGGGGGATCCGCTTGCCGTCGAGGCGCTGGGCCGGCTGGTGGGCCGCAACGATCCGCGCTACCTGGCGTTCCGGGCTGCCTGTACAGTCGGTTAACCCGGCCCCGGTGGTTAACCTGCACGCCGGGACACAGGCGGAAGCGTGTCGACAAGCCTTGTCACACCGTTAACCGGTCATTCACATCCTCCTCAAAACCTGTACAACGCCTGAAAATACGTTGGGAGCCATGGACAACATCTCCCGCAGAACCCTTATCTCCGCCGGCCTCGGGGCCGGCCTTGTCGCCGCACTGCCGAATGCCGCCGTCGCCGTTTCCACCGCGGACGATGCGGGCCTGCGCAGCGATCCCTTCATGCTCGGCATCGCGTCGGGCGAGCCGTGGCCGGACGGTTTCGTCCTGTGGACCCGCCTGGCGCTCAACCCGGTGGCGGAGGACGGGCTCGGCGGAATGCCGTCGCGGCCGGTGGCCGTGCAGTGGGAGGTGGCCGAGGACCAGGGCATGCGCAACGTGGTGGCCCGCGGCGTGGAGCAGGCCCGTCCTGAAGCCGCCCACTCCGTGCACGTGGAACTGCGCGGGCTGAAGGCCGGCCGCGAGTACTACTACCGCTTCCGCGCCGGAAAGCACCTCAGCCCGGTGGGCCGCACCCTGACCAGCCCGGCGCTGCACGAGATGCCCGCCGCCCTGGCCATGGCGTTCGCCAGCTGCGCCCAGTACGAACACGGCTACTTCACCTCCTACCGCCGCCTGGCCGAGGACCACCCTGACCTGGTCCTGCACCTCGGCGACTACCTGTACGAGTACAAGAAGGGCAGCTACGTGATCGGCGGCGGGAACCCGCGCGACCACGAGGGCCCCGAGACCGTCACGCTCGGGACCTACCGGCAGCGGCACGCGCAGTACAAGGCCGACGCCGACCTGCAGGCTGCGCACGCGATCGCACCGTGGGCAGTGGTCTGGGACGACCACGAGGTGGACAACAACTGGGCGGACGACGTCCCGGAAAACCAGGATCCCGCCCAGCTCAACGACAGCGTGGAGCACTTCCGGCAGCGCCGCGCCGCCGCGTTCCAGGCGTACTACGAGAACATGCCGCTGCGCCCGTCGTCCCTGCCGGCCGGCCCGGACATGAAGATCTACCGCAGGATCCAGTGGGGCCAGCTGGCAAACTTCCACATGATGGACACCCGCCAGTACCGGGACGACCAGCTCGCAGGCGACGGCTGGAAGAAGAACGTGGCGGAGCGGCTCGCGGAGGACCGGACCATCACGGGTGCGGAGCAGGAGAAGTGGTTGCTGGACGGCTTCCGGAACTCCACCCAGCGGTGGGACATCCTGGGCCAGCAGGTCTTCTTCGCCGAGCGCGACCGCAACAAGGCACCGGACATCGACGACGTTTCCATGGACGGCTGGGACGGCTACGCCGCCTCCCGCCGGCGGATCACCCAGGGCTGGCTGGACGCGAAGGTGCGCAACGCCGTCGTGCTCACCGGCGACGTGCACCGGAACTGGGCCAACGACCTGAAGGTGGACTACAAGGACCCGGCCTCACCGGTGGTGGGCTCGGAGCTGGTGTGCACGTCCGTCACGTCCACCGGCAACGGCACCGGCTCCACCACGGACGCCACCATGGCTTGGAACCCGCACCTGAAGTTCTACAACGACAACCGCGGCTACGTGAACACCCGCATCACCAAGGACGCGATGACCGCCGACTTCCGCGTCGTGGACCACGTGACGACGCCGGGGGCTCCAGTGTCCACGAAGGCCTCCTTCGAGATCCGCGACGGCGTCCCGGGGCTGCAGGCGCGGGCCTGACCTTCCACGCTGACGCGTTTGCGTGACTTTTAGGCCCTGTAGCGGCACCGGCCCCCGATTTTGCACGGGTTTCGGCTCCGGCCCCGCCCATAAGTCACGCAAACGCGTGCGGCAGGGATTACTTGACGGCGTTGGCGGCGTTCACCCGGCCGTGCGCCCAGTACGTTTCGGTGCCGGGCTTGATCTCGCCCGAAGCCTCAACGTTGCTGCGCACTGACTTGTTCGTGGCATTGGCGTGGGCGCTCCAGGCAAGGGCGGCCACGCCGGCAACGATGGCCGAGGACATCGAGCTTCCGTTCCCCACGTCGTACCCCAGGGCGCGGTGGTTCTGCGAGGCCAGGACAAACGGGTGGTTCGGGAAGGTGGAAAAGACGTTCACGCCGGGGGCCGCGATGTCCACCCAGCTGGAGCCATAGGTGGAGAACGACGCCTTCGCATCGTTGTTGTCGGTGGCGCCGACGGCGATGACATTCGTGTACGCGCCCGGGTAGATCTTGGCCTGGTTGCCGCCGTTGCCGGCAGCGGCCACCAGCACCACGCCCTTGTTCCACGCGTTGGTGACGGCCGCTTCAAGAGTGCGGGATGCCCGGACGCCGAGGCTCATGTTGATCACCTTCGCACCGTTGCTGACGGCCCAGTCGATGCCGCTGGCAAGGCCGGAGCTGGAGCCCACGCCGCTGTCGTTCAGGACTTTGCCGGCCAGGATGGTGCAGCCCGGGCAGACCCCGGCCACCCCGATGCTGTTGTCCGTGCTGGCGGCAACGCTGCCGGCCACGTGCGTGCCGTGGCCGTAGTCGTCCTCATTGGTTGACGCGCTGCTGAAGTTGGCGCGGGCCACGACCTTGGGGGTGATGTCCGGGTTGTCGGTGGCGACGCCGGAATCCAGCACGGCAACTTTGATGCCGCCGCCGGTGGTGATGTTCCAGGCCTCGACGGCGTCCACATCGGCGTCCTTGGTGCCGCCGGCCACGGTTATCGGGTAGTCGGGGTTGTTGTTGGTGAACGACTGGCCGTCGTTCTGCAATGCATACTGCCTGGGGAAGAACTCGTCGGTGCTGGCCGCGCCGACGGCCTCGTCCGGTTCGGCGTACTCAACGGCCGGATTCCGGGTCAGGGCCTCGATGAGCTGGAGTTCCTTTCCCGCGGGGACGGCGACCACGTGGGCGCCGCTGCTCCCGATCCCGGGACCTTGGCTGAGGCCGTGCCGGCCCAGCACGGCGGACGCCGCGCCACCGTCGCGGAACTTCACGATGATCTGCCCGGGGACGGCGGAAGAATCCGCCGCGGCGGTGCCCGGGGTTGCGAAGGTGATGGCTCCAAAGCCCATGACTGCTGCCGTGAGACCGGCGATGAAGAGTCTTCTCATGGAGGCTATCTTTGCGCCCACCCACGTCGGCTGGATAGGGGGAAAAGCCCCTGGTGTTGGTGCCGTGCGCACCCCGGGTCATGTGCCGCCGTCGTACTCCTGCCTGCCCATTGTGCGCCCTGGCGCCCGGGGCTACGATGCTCGCGGGGAGAGGTCCTGGTTTCGCGAGACCGATAGGGGCCCCATCATGACCGCCGATTTCTTCACCATGCAGCCCGGCGAGACCGCAGCACCATTGCCGCCGGGACCCGTCCTGTGTACCGGGACGGCGGCCATGAGGCGTATCCACCGCTTCTTCCTGTGGGCCTACGGCGAGGCACCCGGCCTGGTCCGCTCGGTGCGGGCGGGCGACACGGAACGGGCCGCGTATGTGGGGGAAGTGCTGGGGAACTTCGACAAGGTGCTCCATATCCACCACGAGGGCGAGGACCTGCTGATGTACCCGCAGCTGAAGGAGCGGGCACCAGCCTGTGCGCTGCACGTGGGGCTGATGCTCGAGCAGCACCGGCAGGTGACCCAGCGGCTGGACGCCATCGGGCCCGTCCGCCTGCGCTGGATGGAGACGGCGGACGAGGAGACGGCGGCGGAGTTGGCCGCACTCTACGAGGACCTGTCGGCGCTCCTTAACGTGCACCTGCGCCGCGAGGTCACCGAGGTGATGCCCGCCGTGGACCGGGTGCTGACGGAGAAGGAAGCCGCCGCGGTGGGCCAGCACGGGATCAAGCAGTTCGACAAGAAGTTCATGGTCAGCTACCTCGGCATGGTGCTGTCCACCAATCCTCCGGCAGACCGGGCGGAACTGTTCAAGGAGATCCCGCCACCCGTCCGGCTCGCCTACCGCCTGGTGGGCCGGCGCATGTACCGGAAGCAGTATTCGATGCTCTTCCCGGGACGGCCGGTGCCCGAGACGCTGTAGGGCTTTACGGACCCGGGCGCGTGCCCGAGTCCGTGCTCGTTCCCGACGTCGGCACGAAGTTCCAGTCGAAGGAACCGTCGGGGTGCAGTGTCAGCCGCAGGAACCCGTGGGTGTCGCTGAACCGCTTTTCGATGTACGGCGGGTTGCTGGTGAACGGCCGCAGGCCAATGCCTCCGGTGGAAACCTGGAACGCCGTCATCCCGTCGCCGACGCACTGGTCCGCGTTGTCCACCGGGCAGGACCGTTCGTAGTTGTGCTGGGACCCGGACAGGGTGAGGCGGACGCGGTGCTTCCACATCACGTCGATCCAGGGCTTGTGCTCCGTGGCCCGGCCGTGTTGGTCCGTGTCCGAGGTGAAGTAGGGCTCGTGGTAGACAACGGCGAGATACTTGCCTTCCGCCTGCGCGGCAGTGAGGTCCTTGTCCAGCCACCCCGCCAAAGCCCAGGCCCCGCCGGGGTCATACGTCCAGTACGCGGACGAGAGGAACACGAAATGCCATTTCCCGAAATCCTTTGAGTACGGTTGGGCGTTGCCAATGAACCCCCGCTGCTGGTTGATCGCCGCCTTGTCCGGGGCTCCCGGGCACTGGCCGTTCATGAAGTCGTCCAGGTCTTCGTTGCGGCCCGGTTTCCAGTCGTGGTTGGGGCTGGACACCCAGTACAACTTGCCCTTCGTGCCGCCCCACAGCTTCGTCCAGTACTTCACGTAGTCGTCGCAGCGCGGTTCAGCGTACTGGAAGTCCCCGAGCCCCAGGAACGCGTCGATTTCGTTGTTCTGGACCAGCTGGGAGATGGCCGCACCGTTGCGGCCGGAGGGGCTGTCCCGGCGGGAGGTCCTGACGCCGTTCATGTCACCCACAGCGGCGATCCGGACATCACCCTGCGGGGTGGGCGCGGGCGGATCCCCGGTACTGCAGCCTGCAAGGGAGGCGGCCAGGAGAACCGCGGCGGCGCCGGCGGCCGTTCCCCGGAAGCGGCCGGGACGTGGGAGTGCAGACCGCATCCGGATTCCCCCTTTCGAGAAGCCGGACGGCAGCCGGCTTGCGGATGACACGACGCTCCCCAGCCCTTCGATAGTCGTAAGGGCGGGGACGGGTGTCAAGGGCCGCAGGCCTGAGGGGCCCGTGGCGCCCTACCGCAGGCCCTGTGGCGGGCGGCCAACTCCCCATTGTGCGCCGCCGGCACGGGCGTATGGTTTCTTGCATGGAACCGATTCGGGCCCTCTTGCTTCCTGGTTCAGTAGTCCCTGCGGAGATCGCCTACGCGCCCCTGATTGAGGCCCTCGGCCCGGACGTGCAGGCCGTGGCCAAGGAACTGGAACTGTACAAGGGCGATGAACCGCCTGAGGACTGGAACCTGGACACGGAGGTCAACGGTGTCCTCCGCGAAGCCGATGCGCTGGGGTGGCAGACGTTCCACCTGCTGGGCTATTCCGGCGGGGGCGCCGCGGCGCTGGCTTTCACGGCCACACACCCGGAACGGCTGCAGAGCCTGGCCCTGGTGGAGCCGGCGTGGGCCGGGCGCTGGGACTGGAGCCCCGCCTACGCGGAACACTGGAAGAAGTACGGGGAGCTGGAGGGGCTGCCCCCTGAGCAGTTCATGCCCGCCTTCATGAAGCTGCAGGTGAGGTCCGACGTCGTCCTTCCGCCTCAGCCTGATGGTCCCCCGCCGCCGTGGATGGCCAAGCGGCCCGCCGGAATCAGGGCCTTCATGCAGACCTTCAACAACTACGACCTCGACAGGTCACGGCTGGCCGCTTTCAGCAGGCCCGTGTTCTTTGCCCTTGGCGGGCTGAGCCATCCGGACGACTTCGGCGAGGTTGCAGCCCGGCTGGCCCGGGTCTTCTTTCCCGACTTCCATCTGGAAGTCTTCCCCCGGCGGCACCATTTCGATCCCCCTCACCGGGCGGAGCCGAAGCGGCTGGCGGAGGGGCTCCGCAGGCACTGGGCAGCGGCGGAAGGACGACCGGAGGGGCAACACCTGGCGTCCGGCACCGGTGCCCGCTGAACCCCGCACCGGCCCGCCCGGGTGCGGGCCGCCGTCGTACGCCCCGCCCGGTATTACCTCCATTAACACGGCGCCAGGCGCCCAAGTCGCCGCCCACATAACAGTTCGACTACAATCTATGGATGCCCTTCTCCAATAACCTTCGCATCGCCATGCCCGGGACGCCATGTTGCTAGGGCGACGGACATTCCTGGAGCTGATCGGGGCAGCGGCCATCACTGCCGGCATCCCCAGCATGATTGCACGGGGCCCGGATCCCTCGCCGGCGCCCGGCGCCGCCCCTGTTGCTGCCCCGGCGTCCTTCGCGGCGGACCCGAACGCGCGGTATGTGAGCAGCATCGGGAACGACGCCAACCCGGGCACGAAGGCGGCACCCTGGCAGTCGCTGGCACGGGTCCGGGCGGCACTTGACGCCGGCGAAGTGGGGCGCGGGGATGCGGTCCTGCTGCGCCGCGGCGACGTCTTCCCGGGCGCGCTCCAGATCCCGGCGGTGAAGGGCACTTCCGGAGTGTTTACCCTCGGTGCGTACGGCACGGGCGAACTGCCGCAGATCAACGGCTACAAGGTCAGCAACGATGCGTGGGCACTGCACAGTCCCGGCGTTTGGAAGCTCAACCTGCGGCCCGGGTCCGGGCAGTTCAGCGGCAACACGGCCGGAACGTCAACCAACGTAGGCTTCCTGAAGGCCGGGGGCGCCATCCACGGCTGGAAGCGGTGGAGCCTGGCCGAGCTGGCGCAGGACTGGGACTTCTACAGCGACGACACCTTCGTATACGTAAAGCTCGGCACCTCCCCGGGCGCCGGCGTCGGGATTGCCGTCAAGCAGCAGGGCTTCCGGCCGTCCTCCAACACCGCCGCCTCGGACCTGCACATCCTGGGCCACGGCGGGCACGGTGTCGGGATCTACGGCACCCGGAACGCGGAGGTCACCGGCTGCCTGATCGAGGAGATCGGCGGGTCCCAGCTGACCAAGACCACCCGGTACGGGAACGGCGTTGAGATCTGGATTGGCTGCGCGAACGTGCTGGTCCAGGGCAACACGATCCGGCAGACCTACGACACGGGCACCACGATGCAGGGCAGCGTCGAGGGAAACAACGTTGCGTGGACGGACTGCCGGTTCGTGGGCAACACCATCGAGAACTGCAACCAGAGCCTTGAGGTCTGGTCCCGGGGAATGCCGGCCGCCGGGACGGGACACATCCGGTGCGCCTTCACCGACAACGACTGCCGCGACGCCGGCATCTCCTGGGCCGCGAACATCCGGCCGGACCAGGCAGGCATGGGCACGCACCTGCTGACCTACGACATGCAGCTGCCGTGCGACATCGAGATCGCCCGGAACCAGTTCATCGGCGCCAAGGACAACTTCGTGCGGGCCAGTGGCGACCGGCAGATCCCCGCAGGCATCAAGACCCACAGCAACACCATCGAGCTGGCCAGTGGTCAGAAGATTGCCTACCAGAATCCCGAAACCATCGAGCAACTCGATGCGTGGCGGGCGCGTACCGGCGCTGGACAGGGATAGCGCAGTTCAGTTCCGCAGTTCAGTTCCCGGGGCGCCCGCCGCGTAGCGCCCCGTTCTCCCCTGCCTTCGAGAAGGTGAAGATGCCGTACCGCATCGCACCGGTGCGGTACGCCAGGATGAGGCGGGGAATGCCCAGGAAGGCGTTGCGGTCGCGTGCGCCGAGGGCGAGGCGGCGGGTCTGTCGATCAAAGAGCAGGGCCTTGATGAGCCGGCCGGCGCAGATCGGCCAGGTGCGGGCGACGCGGCGGCTGACATCCTCATACCCGGTGACCGCAAAGCCCGCCGCCACTGCCATTGCCTCATACTCCTGGCGGGTGCCCATCGAGGGCAGGCGCCCTTCGCGGCAGATGGGCTTGAGCAGGTGGCGGACCTTCCACCCCCTGGCATCGGTCCCGGCGAGCCAGGCACATACGACCAACCGGCCGCCGGGAGTGAGCACGCGGTGCGCCTCGGCAAAGAACGCCTGTTTATCAGCCATGTGCTCGCTTGACTCAATCGCCCAGGCCGCATTGGCCGAGGCATCGGGCAGCCCGTTGAAGAGCCAGTCACGGACCTGGATGTCGACGTCGGGCATTGGATGCGCGGCGGCGTACTGACCCTGCTCAGTGGAAACCGTGAAACCGGTGACGCGGACGCCACGCGTGGCCGCGAGCCGTCTTGCGGTGGAGCCGTAGCCGCAGCCGATGTCCACGCACGCCTGCCCAGGCGTGAGGTTCAGCCGGTCGCCCACGGCGTCCACCAGCGCCTCGACGGCCTCGCCGGGAGTCTCGCGACCCGTGGTCCACAGCCCGTGATGGACATGCTCGCCCCATACCCGGCGATAAATGGGATCGAGCTCGTCGTAGTGGTCCGCGACACCAGCCGCATCCTGAGCCATATCGGGGACGATCACGCAATGACACTACAACCGGGCTCCATACCGCCGGAAGGGTCAGCGGCGGGAAGGGCAGCGTGAAGGAGGACCCCTGCTGTAAATCCATCCCGGCCTGTTACTTGTCCAACAAACGGGTGCAACGTGTTCTAGTCTGGAATCCCCTGAGAAACCAACCACAGAGCGAGGCTAAACGTGCACCAGGACGCCGCCCGGTTCCTGTCCCGGCCGGTGGCCGCCCAGCCCGGCTCGCCACTGCGCGTGGCGGTGTATTCGCGCATCGCCGAGGCCGTCCGCAACGGCCTCCTCACCCCCGGCTCCATGATCCCCACCGAGACCGAACTCGGCACGGACATGAAAGTCAGCCGTACGGTGGTCCGCGAAGCCCTCATGCTCCTCGAGGAAGATGGGCTCATCAGGGCGCGGCGCGGCGTGGGGCGTTTCGTCTCGGACACGCTCCCCCGTATCGGCATCGAGCGCATCCAGCCGTTCGAGGACGTCCTCGCCGGCCCCGGCCAGACGCTCGAGGTCAAGCGCGCCCAGGTGGTCCGGCAGGCCGCCTCCGAGTTCGTCGCCCCCGGCATCGGCGTCGAGCCAGGCACCGACTGCTGGCTCTGGGAATCCGTCCTCATCCGCGATGGCGAGGCCATCGCCCACCTGCAGGAGAACGTCACCGCCCAGCCGGTCAGCGTCGGCAAGGGCACCGCCGCGCCCCTCGAGATAGAGGACGACGGCGCCACCACCCTGCTTGCCGCGCTCAACAACCAGCTGGGCAGGTTAGCGGGACCGGGCGAGTGCCAGATCAGCCTCAGCCAGGTGGGGCCCAGCCGGGCGAAGCTGCTGAACCTCCGCCCCTCGGACCCGGTACTGGTCCTGACCCAGTACGTCCGGCACGCGAACCGGCCCTTCTACCTGGCCAAATGCCTGGTCTCGGCCCGGGCCGGGCATCTTTCGGTAATGCAGCAGTTCCAGTCCTGACGCAGCAGTTCCAGTCCTGACAGAGGCCCTTAGGGCGCAAGGCACCCCACCGCCCGGCACGCGTTCACCCGCCCGTGGGCCCAGTAGCTCCCCGTCCCGGCGATGGGATCAGCAGTGGATTCCACCTTGGCACGGACGGCGGTGTTGGACGTGCCGGCGGACGTGCTCCACACAAGCGCGGCGGTCCCGGCGACGGCCGGTGATGCCATCGAGGTGCCGCTGAGGATGTCGTAGCCCTCCGAGCGGTTGTTCTGCGTTTCCAAGGCGAACACGTGGTTGGGGAAGGTTGAGTACACGCTGACTCCCGGCGCCGCGATGTCAACCCATTTGCCGTACGTGGAAAAGGACGCCTTGGCGTCGTTGTTGTCGGTCGCGGCCACGGCGATGACGTTCGGGTAGGCGCCGGGGTAGACCTGGGCCTGGGTCCCGCCGTTGCCGGCCGCGGCCACAATCACTACACCCTGTTTCCAGGCGTTGTTGACGGCGGCCTCGAGGGTGCGTGAGGACACACGCTGCCCCAGGCTCATGTTGATCACCTTCGCGTTGTGGGTGGCCGCCCAGTCGATGCCCTTGGCGATGGCCGAGCTGGAGCCGGACCCGGTGTCGTTGAGCACCTTGACGTCCAGGATGCTGCAGCTGGGGCAAACACCCGCAACGCCGATTGAGTTATCGGCGATCGCGGCCACGATGCCTGCCACGTGCGTGCCGTGGCCGTACCTGTCGTAATCATCGGGGCCAACGATCGTCGTGTCGCTGAAGTTCACGCGGCCGGCAACCTGTGGGGAGATGTCAGGGTTGTCAGCGGCCACGCCCGAATCGATGATGGCTACCCTCGTACCGCCGCCCGTGGTGACACCCCATGCCTCGACTGCGTCCACGTCGGCGTCATCCTTGCCCGCTGCAACCGTGACCGTGCCGGCGGTGTTCGTGAACGATTGCTTGACGTTCCGCAGCGCGTACTGGCTTCCGAAGTACTGGTCGTTGCTGGCGGCGGTGACCAGCTGGTCCGGTTCGGCGTACTCAACCACCGGGTTCCGGCTTAACGCCTCGATGAGCTTGAGCTCCTTGCCGTCGGGCACTGTAATGAGGTGCGCGCCGGTGCTGCCAATCGGCGGCCCGTCGCTGAGGCCGTGCTGGCGGAGGGCAGCGGCCGCTGCGCGGTCGTCGCGGAACTTGACCATGATGTGGCCGGGGACGGGGGACGGCGATGCGGGGGTTGACTCGACGGCTGCGTTGCCCGGAACGGCGGTCGTGACGGCGCCGAGCACCATCACGACCGCTGCGAGACCTGCCGGAACTATTCTTTTCATGCGGTTATCTTGCGCCCCACGAGTAACAGCTGGATAGGGCTGGCCTCACCCCTGTGGGTTTCCGCCAGCTCGGGCGACGGCACCCCGCACACGCTTCGCGCGCTTCCTCGTGACTGTGGTGTTCCGGCGGGCGGTGCCGGCGGACTTCCCGGAGGTCCGGCGCGTCACCCGCGGCGCCTACTTGCGGGCCGGGCACTTCGCCGCCGACCACCCGCACATGGGCGTGCTCGATGACGTGGCGCACCGCGCCGACATGCGCAGGTGTGGGTGGCGGAGGCTGCCGGCACCGTGGCGGCCGCGGTGACGTTGACGTTCGCAGACCCAGCCATACACGGAGGTGGCGCAGGACGGCCAGCTGGAGTTCCGGATGCTGGCCGTGGACCCCTCGGTCCAGGGCAGCGGCGTGGGCCGGGCGGTGGTACGGGAGATTGTGGAGCATGCCCGGGGTTGAGTCGATCAGCATCACCAGCGCCACGTTCATGGAGCGGGCCCACCGCCTCTGTGAGTCATTCGGCTTCCGCCGCCCGCCGGAGCGGGACTGGTACGTTCGACGGCACGCCGGATACGTAATTTTCGGAGAGCAGGCTGGTTGCTCCTCGCTTTGGCGGGCAACGCGCAGGCCGCTGCGGAAAATGTCGCAGCCGTCCCCTAGAGTGAATCCAGACGGAAGAGCCCTCAGAACACGGAACCGGCATGGACTTTTACGCCATCAATTCCCTGCGTGAGAACCACGCGGGCTGGTCGCTCCTTCGCGCCCAAAACGGACCCCTCGCACTGGCCTTCTTCATGGCAGCTTTCACCAGCCCCAACAAACGGAACCTGGGCCGCCAGGAGCTGGCCGATGTGCTGGACGACGTCTTGTTCGGACTGCGGGACTCCGAAGGCGAGGATCGGTTTCCGAGGCCGGCCGCCGAATACCTTGATGACTGGGCCTCTGATGAGCGCAGATGGCTCCGGAAATACTACCTGCCAGGAGAGGACGAGCCGCACTACGACCTCACAGCGGCGGCCGAAGACGTGATCCGCTGGGTGGAGAACCTGCGCGGACGCGAGTTCGTCGCCACGCAGTCGAGGCTCACCAGTATCTTCGCCGTCCTTGAGCAACTGGTCCAGCAGTCGGAAACGGACCCTGAAGTCCGGCTCGCCGAGCTGCAGCGGCAGCGGGACGGAATCGACGCCGAGATGCAGCGGATCAGGGACGGCAACATCCGCGTGATGACCGGCCCGGAAGCCCTGGACCACCTGCAGCAACTGACCACCCTGGCCAAAGACCTGCTCTCCGATTTCCGTGAAGTCGAACAAAACTTCCGGAAACTGGACCGCCAGGTGCGGGAGCAGATTGCCACCTGGGACGGAAGCCAGGGGGAACTGCTGCAGTCAATCTTCGACAACCAGCAGGACATCAGCAGCTCGCTCCAGGGCCGTACATTCCAGGGCTTCTGGGACTATCTGATGTCCCCGCAGCTCCGCACGGAACTTCAGGACCTGCTGCAGCGGGCCACCCGCATCGAAGCCCTTGCCAACAGCGACAGCCTCCAAGCGGTGGCCAACCTGCACCAGGACTGGCTGCCGGCTGTGGAACAGACCCAGGCAACCGTCCGCCAGTTATCCCAGCAGATGCGCCGGCTCCTCGATGACAAGGTATTCCTCGAGAACAAGCGCATTATGCAGCTGATCCGCAGCATCGAATCCGCCACCCTGGGCACCCGGGAGGCGCCGCCGTCGGGCGCTTTCATGGAGATCGACGCTCCGTCCGTGGATGTCATGCTGCCGTTCGAACGGCCGCTGTACGAGCCCAGCCGCAAGGTTCTGGTTGAGGATTCGATCGAAGCGGCAGAGGACCTGGACGTGGACGCCGGTGCCCTGTTCAACCAGTTCTACGTGGACAAAGAACGCCTACAGGCCAACATTGACGCCGTCCTGGCCGAGGCGGACCAGGCAACGCTCGCTGAGATCACCACGGCCTACCCGCTCTCCCAGGGCCTCGCCGAGGTGGTGGCGTACTACCAGCTGGCCACCGAATCCGACTGGGCCACCATCGATCCCGAACAGTCGCAACACCTGTCGTGGCAGCTGGCGGACGGCAGCATCCGCGAGGCCACAATCGAACAGATTATCTTCGGAAGGCCGGCATGAACCCCGCCACCAGCGAAATGGAAATCCGCACCCCTGAGGAACTTCCCGGCGTCGTCACCCGGCTCTTCAAGGGCGTGCTCTACGCGGAGAATGACGAGAAAGTATGGCAGTCCCTGCTCGGCCTGACCTCGCACGTCAGGGACTACGTGTCCGTACTGGGCCTCGAATTGATCCTGGACGAATCGGAGGGCTACGCGTTCCTGCGTTCCCGCGAGGATCCGGACGGGACGCTCCCCCGGCTGATCGCGCGCCGCACCCTCACATTCAACGTCAGCCTGCTGCTGGTGCTGCTCCGCCGGCGCCTGATGGAGTTCGACATCAACAGCAGCGAGGCCCGCCTCATCATGACGGAGCAGGACATCGTGGACATGGTCTCGCTGTTCCGGCCGGACTCCAGCAACGAGGCCAGGAACCTGGACCGGCTCCGCACCGACATCAAAAAGGTGGTGGAGCTCGGTTTCCTGCGCAAACTGAAGGGCCAGGCGGACACGTATGAAGTGGCGCGTATTTTGAAGGCTTACGTGGATGCGCAGTGGCTGGAGGAGTTCGACGCGCGGCTGGCTGACTACCGGGCGACACTCGCCGGCGAGCCACTCGCCGAACCCGGCGCAACGGAGGAGGGCAAGTGACGGCACAGCTCAGCGGCGACCTGCAGGAGGGCCTGTTCAGCCTGGACGAGGCAGCGGACAACGCCGGCACTCCACCGGGCTTCCGGCTGCACCGTTTGGAGCTGCTCAACTGGGGCACTTTCCACCGGGGGGTGCGCACGTTCCGGCTGAACGGGGCGAACAGCCTGCTCACCGGCGACATCGGTTCCGGCAAGTCAACGGTGGTGGACGCCATCACCACGCTGCTGTTGCCGGCGCACAAGATTGAGTACAACAAAGCGGCGGGCGCGCAGAAGAAAGAACGCTCCCTGATGTCGTACGTGCGCGGCTACCACAAGAGCGCCCGCAGCACCGGCGGCGGATACTCGAAGCCCGTGGCGCTGCGCGGGACGGGCCAGCTGACCGTGGTCCTGGGCATCTTCCACAACGCCGTTCTGGGCAAGTGGGTTACGCTGGGCATCACGCTCTGGGCCACGCAGGAGGGCGGGCAGCCCAACCGCTTCTATTCACTGGCAGAGGCCGAGCAGTCCATCGCGGCCGATTTCAGCAACTTCGGCCAGGACCCGCTGAAACTGAAGAAGAAGCTGCGCGCCGCAGGGGTTGACGTGCGGGACGCGTTCGAGCCGTACGCTGCGGCGTTCAAACGGCAGTTCGGCATCAGCGGAAACCAGGCCATGGAGCTGTTCCACCGCACGGTGTCCATGAAACAGGTGGAAAACATCACCTCCTTCGTGCGCGGCAACATGCTCGAAGAGGACGACGTCGCCACGCGGATCACCAACCTGATCCACCATTTCGACGACCTCAAGAAAGCCCATGACGCCGTCCTCCGCGCCAAGGACCAGATCGCCCTGCTGACGCCCATCAGGGAAGGCGCCGCGCAGCACGCCAAGCTGAGCGCCGAGGACGAGCTCGCGCGGAAACAGCGGGACCAGCTGCATCCCTGGTTCACGGACCGGAAGCTGCGGCTGAGCCTGGAGCACCAGGCCGAACTGGACCGCACGGGCAACCGGCTGCAGGAGGACGCCGCTCGGCTGGGCACCGACATCAAGCAGCTGCGCCGCGACCTCGCCGGGGTGGAGGAGGACATCCGCACCAACGGCGGCGGCAGGCTGGCGGCGATCGACGCCGACCTGTCGCGGTTCGCGGCGGAGTCCGCGGCACAGCGCCAGCGCTTCGAGACGTACACCGCCGCCGCCGCAGACCTGGGGCTCCAACCGCCGGACGACCGTGTGCTGTTCGACGCAAACCGTGCCCGCCTCGCCGGGGTGGAAGAGGAGCTGGCACATCAGGCAAAGCAGCTGCAGGATGCCATCACCAAGCACTCCATCCAGCAGGCGGAGCAGGAGACCCGGGCCAAGGAAATCGCGGCCGAGCTCACCAGCCTCCAAGCCCGGCGCAACCTGATCCCGCTCCCTCAACTGGACATCCGCCGCCGGCTCTGCGATGGAACCGGCATCAAGGACACCGACCTGCCCTACGTGGGCGAGCTGCTCAAGGTCCGCGACGGCGAATCCGCCTGGGAGGGTGCCGCGGAGCGGACGCTGCGCGGCTTCGCGCTCTCGCTGCTGGTACCGTCCGAGCACTACGCTGCGGTCAGCACGTGGGTGGACGCCAACAACCTCCGCGGCCGCCTGGTCTACCTGCGCGTCGGGAACTCCCATGCACCCAAGATCGCCGAACCGGGAACCCTCGCCGCCAAGATCGCCATCAAGCAGGGCACTCCGTTCCGGGACTTCCTGCAGGATGAGCTCAACAGCCGGTTCGACTACTTCTGCTGTGTGGACCTGGCCGATTTCCGCCGCTACCCCAAGGCGCTGACGGCCAACGGCCAGCTCAAGGGCGGCCGCGGCCGGCACGAGAAGGACGACCGCAAGGACCTGGGTGACCGGCGCAACTACGTGCTGGGTTGGGACAACCACGACAAAATCGCACGCTTCCGCACCGAGCAGGACGAGATCCAGGGAAGGCTGAAGGTCCTGACCACGGAGCTCGGCAAGGTCAACGAGCAGCTCGGTCTGCTGGGCAGGCAGAACCAGCAGCTCGGAACCATCGGCTCGGTCCGAGACTTCGGCGACATCAGCTGGCAGCTCACGGCGCGCAAAATCGAAGAGCTCAAAGCCGAAAAGAGGGAGCTTGAATCCGCCAGCGACGTGCTGCAGCAGCTCATGGCCAAGCAGTCCCAGGTGGCGCAGGAGCTGGAGCGGCTGGAGGACAAAGCCGGAAAGCTGCAGCAGCGGCTTGGCGCCAATGAGAAGGATGCCCGGGACATCGCCGAGGCGATCGAGGAGTGCCGCGGCGTCCTGGCCTTGACCCCGGTGACGGACGACGCCGTGGTGCTGGCCGCCGTCGCACGCCTCACCGAGGCAGCGCTCGGCGACAAGCCGCTCACCTACCGGAACACGGGCACCGTGGAGAGCACGGTGCGGGGCGGACTGACGGACACCATTGACGCGCTGGCGAAGCGGATTGCACGGGCAGCCGAAAGCACCGTCCGGCAGATGGCGGACTTCCGGAACAAGTATCCGAACGAAACCACAGATTTTGATGCTTCGCTGGAGGCCGCCGCGGACTACAACCGGCTGCTGGAGCAGCTGGTCAGCAACGACCTGCCGCGGTTCGAGGCGAAGTTCAAGGAGTCGCTGAACCAGAACACCATCCACGAGGTGGTGGCGTTCAACGCGTTCCTGGACAGCCGCAGGCAGAATATCATCGACCGGATCGGCGAAATTAACCAGTCTCTGGCCGGGATTCCCTACAACACCGGCCGGCACATCCAGCTGGAGCACCAAGCCACCTCGGACCAGGACGTGCGCGAGTTCGGGAACGATCTCCGGGCCTGCTCGGAAGGCACTATCGGCGACGAGGACCAGTACTCGGAGCAGAAGTACCTGCAGGTGGAGCGGCTGATTGAGCGGTTCCGCGGCCGCGAGGGGCTGACCACGCTGGATGAGCGGTGGACGGCGAAAGTCACCGACGTGCGGAACTGGTTCACGTTCTCCGCGTCCGAGAAGTGGACGGAGAACGGCGAGGAGTACGAGCACTTCACGGATTCGGGCGGCAAATCCGGCGGTCAGAAGGAGAAGCTGGCGTACACCATCCTGGCCGCCGCGCTGGCGTTCCAGTTCGGTCTGGGGTCCGGGAAGGGCACCGGCCGCAATGCCGGCAGCGGGCGGAGTTTCCGGTTTGTGGTGATTGATGAGGCATTCGGGCGGGGCTCGGACGAGTCGGCGCGGTACGGCCTGGAGCTGTTCCAGCGGATGAAGCTGCAGCTGCTGATCGTGACCCCGCTGCAGAAGATCCACGTGATCGAACCGTTCGTCTCGCATGTGGGCTTCGTGGCCAACACCAACGGCGATGATTCCCAGCTTCGCAACATGACCATCCAGGAGTACCGCGAGGAGAAGGAGCGGCGTGCCCGCTGAGTGGACATCGCTGGCGGGGCTGCGAGCGCAATCAATGAAGGCCTGGAACAGCGGGGCGTTGCTCAGGGAGGTGCTGGAGCCCACGGACCTGTACCCCCGCCGTCGTACTTTGAAGCGTCCGACGGCGGCGCAGCTGTTGAGCGATTACGCGGCTGTCCGGGATTGGGCTTCCACGCTGGCTGCCGCTGCCGGTGCCTACTCTTTGGAAACTGTTGAGGCGGGACGGCGCACGGTGGGGTCCAATAGGATCCCGGCCGCGGCGATGTTCACGACGGTGGATGATGAAATCGCTTTTGTCGGGAAGACCCGGGAAGCAGCACGGTTCCGATCGCTCGCTGAGGGCCTGGATAGGCTGGATCCCCTGCTCGTGGGGTGGGCTTCACGGCGCCCGTTGAAACTCCTCGAGCTCGGTCCTGACGCGCTGACGGCGGGGCGCGTGGCTTTATGGCTGCGGGACAACAATGCACCAGGGATCTATGTCCGGCAGCTCGGCCTGCCGGGAGTGCACACCAAGTTCATCGAGCGGCACCGGCAGGTGATCGAGCAGATGCTGGCCGCGGTGGTGCCGGGTCCGGAGGCAGAGGATGCGGACCTTGCTGGTGTCCCGGACGCCTCCGGTGCGGATGTGGCGTTGGACGACGGTGCCGGCCGCACTCCCGCCGCCCGGTTTGCCCGCCGTCACGGTTTCCTCCACCCGCCCGAGCTGGTCCGGTTCCGCGTCCTGGATCCGGCAGTCGAGGTCCTCGGCGGCGCCCGGGACATCACCGTCACGGCCGCTGCGTTCAGTGCGCTGCGGTTTCCGGTGCGGCGCGTAATTGCCACAGAGAACCAGGTCAATTTCCTGGCATTGCCTGAACAGTCCGGAACGATGGCATTGTATGGGGGCGGTTACGGTTTCTCGTCGTTGCGGGATGCGGCCTGGTTGCGGGACTGTCATGTCCTCTACTGGGGTGACATCGATACCCATGGGTTCCGAATCCTGGACCAACTCCGGGCGATCCATCCCCATGTCGAGAGCGTTCTGATGGACGAAGCAACGTTGCTGGCGCACCGTGACGCGTGGGGCAAGGAGCCTGCCCCTTCGGATGCGGTGCTGAGGAGGCTGAACCCTTCCGAAGCGGCCCTGTACGCAGCGCTGGGCAGCGATACGTGGGGAACGGGTGTTCGGCTTGAACAGGAACTGATCAGCTGGGACTGGGCCTTTCCACGGCTTCTCGGCTAACAGGTCCCGCTGAAGGGAAGGGACGTCCATGCCGGGTGTCCCTTTCCTTTTCCCGCACAACGGGGGTTGGCGGCACCTAGGCCTTCGGCCGGAAATGGCCCGGCCAGTCCTTGAGCCGGATCCGGCCGAGGTCCTGGATGGCGCCAAGCGTGCCCCACTCGTCCAGGCCGAGCCGGGCCAGTGGCTCCAGCAAGTCGATCCGCGGATGGGTGCCATCGAGCACGGCATCGCTCACGGCGGCATGCGTCACTTCGCCGAAAACAAGGGTGGAGTCCCCTATCGGCAGCACGGAATGGAGGCGGCATTCGAGCACTGCCGGTGACTCCTTGACGCGGGGCGCGGCCACGGTGAGGCTCGGCTCCCGGGTCAGGCCGGCGGCGTCGAACTCGCTGACCTGAGGCGGGAAATTGGTTCCGGTGGCATTGACCTCCTCCAGGAGTGCGGCCGGGGCCAGGTTGACCACGAATTCCCCTGACTCCGTGATGTTGCGGAGCGAATCCTTCTCGCCCACCGACGTGAACTGCACGATGGGCGGATTCGTTGACGCCACGGTGAAGAAGGAATGCGGTGCCACATTGTCAATGCCCTCCGGAGAGACGCTCGAGACCCATGCGATGGGCCGGGGCACCACCACTGAGGTCAGCAGCCGGTAGAAATCGCGGGCGGACGTCGCCGTGGGACTGAAATCGGTTCGCATGCTGCCAGACTAACGGTCAGGGCAGCCAGGAAGGACACAGCTCATGGGTTCCAGCCATACCGTTCACCATCAACCGGACGGCCGGTGCGGGCCGTCCTCTTCGACACCTTCGGGACTTGAGTGGACTGGCGCACCGGTGTGGCAAGGGAGGTGACCGGATGCCCGGGGAGAGCCTGGAGGAGCTGAACAAGTCCTGGCACCGGCTGCCGCCCTGGGCCGACAGTGTGCAGGGCCTGGCAAGGATCCGCCGCCGGTCCATCGTGGGGCCGCTGTCCAATGGCAACACCTCACTGTTGCTGGGCATGGCAAGGAACGCCGGCCTGCCGTGGGATGTGATCATCGGCTCGGACATGGCGCGCACTTACAAGCCGCTGCCCCAAGGCGTACCTCCGGACTGCTGAATTCCTGGACCTCAACCCTGGTGAGGTGATGCTGGCGGCGGCCCACAACAGCGACCTGCTGGCTGCCCGGGAGTCCGGAATGGCCACGGCGTTCGTGGGCCGCCCCACCGAATAGGGGCCCTGCCAGATGGCGGACGTGGCCCCGGACGGCGACTGGGACCTCGCAGCCTCACGCATCACTGAACTGGCGGACCAACTCGGAGCCTGAACCGTAAGTCGCGAGCCGGCGCCGGTCCGCCGGTTTGATTGGCTAGAGGCAGGCTGGCTGGTAGGCAGGGTCTGCGGGACCCGATGGCTGGGCCAGGGCGTTGCCGACGAGCTGGTGCACCACGGGATCGTTCGGCGTCTGGTCGTGCTCGAAGACATCGGCCGGGCACTTGTCCTGGATGGTGATGTTGGTGACCTGCCGGGCGGAGCCGTTAAGGAACTGGCTGTTGTACGGGATGACCACCTCGTCGTACACCGTGGAGAGGACCGTGTATGAGGGACCGGCGACCGTATCGCCGATGGAGTTGAGCTCCTGCATGAAGGCCGAGCCGGCCTGCTGGTCCGCACAGGCGGCACAGCCCGCGGCAGTGTAGTCGGGCGTGGGCACCAGGTCCGGCGGCGGGAGGATCAGCCCTTCGGTTCCGTGGTTGGACGGTGCGATACCAACAAGGTGGTGGACATACTTTGCACCGCCCAGGAAGCCCATGTAGTACCGGGGCATCATGCCGCCTTGGCTGTGGCCCACCAGGTCCACCTTCTTGGAACCCGTGGCGGAGCGGACGGCGTCAACGAATGGAGCGAGCTCCTTGGCGGACTCTGCCACCGGCGCCGTCGCATAGACACCGTTCGTTTCGCCGTAGTTAAGGGCGAAGACGCAGTACCCCTGGCTCTTGAGGTACGGCGACAGGGTGGACCAGTTCTTCTCCATGCTCTCGAAGGTTCCCGGAACCAGGACCACCGGATACGGGTGCTCTGCGGACGGTTTGCAGGACCAGTCGTTGGCCCCCGGCGGGGAGATTTCGACGGCTTGGGCGGGAGCGGCCATCAGGGATGAGGCGAGGACCGCGCCGGCGGCAACGGACAGTGCCCGGGTAAGGAATGACATGGAAACCTCTTTGTTCATCTGTCTACGGGGGGGCCGGAGCAGCTGCTCTTGGGGTCCCGTAAGCTCCGGCCGGGGTTTTCCATGCTGGCAAAGCTGCCGTGCCTCCGCAGCGGATCTGAACAAACGTGCGGCCACTTCCACGGCCCGGACCGGGTCATCGTCCTGCCACTGTGACCACGGGGTAAGGGGCATTGTTACTGGTGAGTAGCGTTTTGGGGTCCGCTGGCCGAGTGGGAGCACGCACAGGAGCTCCTGCACAAACGTGCAACGTCGCTCGGCGGCGCCCGAGACGCCGGAACGGTGCCAGATCGCCGGAACAGTGCCAGATCGCCGGTCCGTTCCGGCGTTCCGGCAGCGTTCCGGCGATTCGAGTGCTGGCGAGGCCAGCGGCTGGTGTCAGAGGGAGGCGCCGCCGCAGATCACGTAGTTCTGGCCGGTGATCGACTTGCCGTGCGGGCCCAGGAGGAACGCGGCCAGGGCAGCCACGTCTTCCGGGTCCACCAAGGCACCCTGCACCGCTGCAGCGTCCGCCAACCGGCGGCATTTGCGCGATTTGCGCAACCCCCATAGCGTGAAACGCGCAACCGTGTCATGATGATGGGGAGCTTCCCGCTGTGTGGCGGGATCCCAGCCGACTACGGACGAGAGGAGCAGCGTGGCTTCCGTATTTGTGCAGGCCGACGATTTCTCCGGCGCCGCCGAGGTTGGCTACTGCTTTGTGGAACATGGGCTGTCCGCGCAGGTTCTCCTGGATGCGGGTGCTTCAGGAACACACGACGGCGGGACCTCCTTGGGAGGGTCCGTCACCGACGTGGTAGTCGTGGACACGCATTCCCGCGGGCTTCCGGAATCGGCCGCCGAGGCGCTGGTCCAGGACGCCTTCTCCGGCCCCGAAGCGTCAGGCGCGCAGGTGCTCTTCAAGAAGATGGACTCCCTGTGGCGCGGCAACATCCGCAGCGAAATCTCCGCACTGACCAGCCTCGGTTTCCATGCTGTGGTGGCGGGGGCACTCCCCCAGCTGCAGCGTTCCGTGGTGAACGGGCGGCCGGTGGCGGGCGGCATTCCGCTGGCGGAAACGGACCTGTGGCAGGCCGAGCTTTCGGCCCCGCCGGTTGACGTTGCGTCGCTGCTGCGCCCGGCGGACCCGGCCTCGGTTCAGACCCTCGGCCTGGCTGCGGTCCGGTCCGGCACGCTGAGCACCAGGCTGGCCGGGCTGCTGAACTCCAACCGGCCGCAGGTCGTGGTCGCAGACGGCGAAACAGTCCGGGACCTGGAGTCCGTGGCCGAAGCCTTGCTGGACCTGCACTTCTCCGTCGGCGGCCGGCGCATCGTGCTGGTGGGCACCGGCGGGACGGCCGATGCCCTCGCCCAACGGCTGGCGACACAACTTGCGCGAAATGCGCAAAGTGTGGCAGTGGCGGACGCAACCACCGCAGAGCCGCAGGAGACCGCACGGCCGGTGCTCGCCGTCGTCGGCTCCGCTTCACAGACCGCGCAGGCGCAGCTGGCCCAGCTCGAAGCCCGCGGCTTCCGGGTGGTCCGGCTGCATCCGCTGTATGCAGGTGCCCACGGCGCCTATGCGTCCCAACTGGCCCAGGTTTCAGCCGATTTACGGGCAGGCCACCGCGTAGCCATCACACTTGCCGCTTCAAAAGTGGACCCGTCCGGGTCAGCCCGCATCGTCCGTGCCCTGTCGAAGTTCGCGGCCGAGGCAGCGAAGGCAACACCCACTGACCTGATCCTCACCGGCGGTGAGACGGCCCGGGAAGTCCTGGACGCCGTCGGCCGCTCCAGCCTGGTGCCGCTCGCGGCCGTGCAGCACGGGGCGGTGCTGAGCCGCGCCGATGACGGGACGCTGGTGGGCACCAAGCCCGGAAGCTTCGGCGACGACCTGGCCCTCCTGCAGCTGTATGACGAAATCAGGGAGCGCCGTGGCCAGGCCGCGGGAGCTTCCGCCAACACCCTTCCCCGCAAGACTTCCGAAGAATCTGGAGCGACAATGACTGACTCAGCAACGAACAACCAGCCACTCCCCTACGTGGCCGTGACCATGGGCGACGGCGCCGGGGTGGGCCCGGAGGTGGTGGTGGCCGCCGTGCTGGATCCTCAGAGCAACGCCGAGTGCCGGCCCGTGGTGATCGGCGACGCGCTGCGCCTGCGCCAGGCCGCGGACATCCTCGGTATCCAAGCGGACATCCAGAGCATAGAGAACGTGGAGGACGCGGTGTTCACGCCGGGCCGGGTCAACGTGATCGACCTGGCGCTGCTGCCGGAGGACCTGCCGTGGGGCCAGCTCTCCCCCGTGGCCGGGCACGCCGCGTACGAGTACATCCGGGTGGCCAGCGAGCTGGCGATGGCCGGGAAGGTGCAGGCCATCTGCACCGCGCCGCTGAACAAGGAGGCGCTGCACGCCGCAGGGCACATCTTCCCCGGGCACACTGAACTGCTGGCGCACCTGACGGGCACGGAGGAAGTGTCCATGATGCTCTCCACGCCCAAGATCCGGGTGATCCACGTGACCACGCACATCGGGCTGATGGATGCGATCCGGAAGATCAACCCGGACCTGGTGGAGCGGACCATCCGCCGCGGCCACGAGGCGCTGGTGCGGGCGGGCATCCCGAACCCGAAGATCGGCGTTTGCGCCATCAACCCGCACGCGGGCGAGAATGGGCTGTTCGGCCAGGGCGAGGAAGCGGAGAAGATCGAGCCGGGTGTGAAGGCGGCGCAGGCGGACGGGATCAACGCGGTGGGCCCGCTGCCGGCGGACACGCTGTTCTTCCTGGCCGGCCGCGGCGACTACGACCTGGTGGTGGCCATGTACCACGACCAGGGGCACGGGCCGGTGAAGGTGCTGGGCATCGAGGCCGGTGTGAACATCACGGTGGGCCTGCCGGTGATCCGCACGTCCGTGGACCACGGCACCGCGTTCGACATTGCCGGCAAGGCGATCGCCGATTCCCGGTCCATGGTGGAAGCGCTGCACCAGGCCTCGGAAATGGCCGCCCGGCCGTCCGTGGCCGTGTAACCCTCCGATTCAATGGGGGCCGGAACTAGCATGGGTAGCACTGCCACCGCCATGCCCACGGGAAGGAGACCCGGAATGCTCAGCGCAAACGCGCGGCGCGAGGAGATCTACCACCTTGCCGTGACCACCGGCCTGGCCTCCGTGGAGGAACTCTCGGCCCGGTTCGAGGTGACCGCCTCCACCATCCGCCGCGACCTAGCCCTGCTGAATTCGCAAGGGAAGCTTGCCCGGACCTACGGCGGGGCCATGGCCCTGGGCGCGCACCCGGAGGCGTCGCTGCGGCAGCGCACCGGCGAGGCGTTCGAGCAGAAGCACGCTATCGCCCGGTGGGCCGCGGCGGTGATCCAGCCCGGGGAGAACATCCTGCTCGACGCCGGCTCCACCGCAGGTGCCCTGGCGCACGAGCTGCGCGGGTTCGACCGGTTGTCCGTGACGACGCCGGGTCTCAACACGCTGCAGGAGCTCGCCGATTCGGAGGGCATCGAGGTGGACTGCCTGGGCGGCCGGCTCCGCGGCGTTTCGCAGAGTTTCGTGGGCCCGCTGGCCGAAGCGGCGCTGGAGCGGATGAGCTTCGACCGGGTGTTCCTGGGCGCCGACGCCGTCACCGCCGAGGACGGCATCTGCGAAGCCGACCACGCCCAGACCCGGCTCAAGGAGCTCATGGCCAGGCGCGGGCGTTTGGTTTATGTTTTGGCGGACTCCTCCAAGCTGGGGCTCCGGCCGTTCCACGCGTGGGCGCGCCTGGCGCTGCCCTGGACCCTGGTGACGGACGACGGCGCCGACCCCGCCCAGGTGCAGAAGTTCCGCGACGCGGGGGTACAGGTTGAGGTGGCGGCCGTCAGCGGGTAAGTCGCCTCGCGTCGCGCTTTTGGTTGTCCCTACACCGGCGATCCAGGAGCGCCGGATGCCTCAAGGACCTGCTGCAGCCCGGTGATGGGGATGTCCGGAAAATCGGCGCGCCCGGGCCCAAAGTCGAAGGCTCCCGCCCCGGACTCTTGCCATACCCCGGCACCCGCCACCCTAGCTAAGAACGGCGAGAACGGCCTGGCAGCCACGGAGAGCAGCCTCAAGGCGGCAGGCGGGATCCGTTGCACTGAGCCATGTCCCGCCCTGGCCAGCACAGCCTCCGCCAGCTGGTTGCCGGTGAGCGTCTGCGAGCCCCATTCGATGATGCGGTTCCGCAGTGCCGGGTCGCGGACGGCGCGGAGCACCACGGCGGCCGCATCCTGGACCGACGTAAAAGTCACCGGGGCGGATCCGGAGCCAAATACCGGCACCTTGACCTTTGCCCCGAAGGCAGCCGTCAAGTCCTCGAGCCGCTGTTCCAGAAGCGCTCCCATCCGTATGACGGTCCAGTCCATGCCGGATGAGCGGACTGCTTCCTCAGCCGCGGCCTTGCAGCGCAGGTAGTCGATCGGCCCGTCGGGCGCGGCCCCATGCATGGACATCATTATCAGGTGCTGTACTCCGCCGGCTGCCGCCGCACGGACCAGCCGGATGGCGCCGTCGCGGTCCACCTCGCGCGGGCCGGAGTCCTTGAGTCCGAACCCCGAGGCCGCGAACACCACCGCAGTGCAGCCTTCCACCGCTCTCCGGCAGTCCGATTCGGACCCGAGGTCCCCGCGGAAAAGTTCGACGCCGGCGCCTACCGCCGTGGCGAAGGGCTGGGAACTGCCGCGGGCCATGATGCGGACCCGGTGGCCGGACTGCACCAGCAGGGGAACCGCGGCGCGGCCAAGGCGGCCCGTGCCGCCGACGACAAGGATCATGACCGTGCACCCCCGGCTGCCCCTTGGACCGCCTGGCTGACGGCTTGATTTACGTCGCCGGAATCCTGGTCCAGGGGTTCAAGGTAGAACTGCGCGGCTGCGATTTTGTCGTCGCGGACGGTGAGGATGGACACCCCGGCGGCGCGCTGCACGGATCCGTCCGGCCGGGTGCCCCGGTTGCTCCATTCCATCCAAACTTTGCCGTCCGGACCCGTTGCCGCGTCGTGGACGGTGAGGGCGAGGTCCGGCAGTCCGGCGAACAGTGCCGTCCAGTTCTTCCGGACCTGGGCGGACCCGGTGAAGCTGCGGGCCGGGTGCACAGGGGTGGTGTTCCGGTAGTCCTCGGCGAACTCGGACACCATGGCCTCAAGGTCATGGCGGTTGGCCGCGGCCAGCATGCGCCGGACCGGGCCTTCGGGGACGCGCTCGATTCCTGAAGCGTCCATGATCTGCTCCTTTGTTTCCGTCGCGGGAGGCGGAGAGGCTGGTACGCCGAATTTGATACAGTTAGCTGTATTCAACTGATACAAGGAGTTTAAGCCCGATGGGACCGGCGGTCAACGGCACCCAACCTCGCCCCCGCAGCTACGACTCGCGGCGACGGCAGGAGGCGGCCGAGGAGTCCAGGAAGCGGGTGCTCGCCCAAGCGCGGGCGCTGTTCCTGGCCAACGGCTACGGCCGGACCACCATCGCCGCCATTGCGCACGCGGCAGCTGTCTCCAAAGAGCTGGTGTACAAGGCGTTCGGCGGCAAGCCCGGGCTCGTGCGGGCCATTTACGAGCAGAGCCTGCTTGGAGCCGGGGGCACCCCCGCGGAGGAGCGGTCGGACCGCGCTCAGGACATGGTCACGGACCCCCGCGAACTCATGGAGCAGTTCGGCCGGTTCATTTCCGAGGTCAGCCCACTGGGCTCGCCCATCTACCTCCTCATCAGGGACGCAGCGGCGGGCGGGGACCATGAAATGGCCGCCCTCCTGC
Organism: Arthrobacter sp. MOO21; assembly: GCF_057369995.2. Lineage (NCBI taxonomy): Bacteria > Bacillati > Actinomycetota > Actinomycetes > Micrococcales > Micrococcaceae > Arthrobacter > Arthrobacter sp. MOO21. The sequence continues at coordinate 489,208 of NZ_CM170671.2, forward strand.
GCGACGTGGACGCCGAACGGTATAAACGAATGCTGCACAATGCGCGCCACGTGCTCGGGCGGGGATTCCTGCGGCCAGGTCTAACGCCGGAGGAGGTGGCCGACGTCTTCTTCATGAGCACCTCTGCCGAACTCTACGAGACCCTCGTCCTCAAGCGCGGCTGGAGCGCCGACCGCTTCGGGCGCTTCACGGCCCGGACAATGGCCGCCCACCTCCTGCCGGAGGGCTGACCAGGCAGGGGGAAAGGACGACGGCACCGGCCCTGGGTAGGCTATTTCTACAACGTACGAAACCCCTGAAAGATATGGAGTCACCCATGCACGCCGTGCTCGAATACACCTACGAGGACAACTACCTTGAAACCCGAGAACAATACCGCGCAGACCACCTCCGGGCGGGGTGGGACGCAGTCGAACGCGGCGAACTCCTGCTGGGTGGGGCCGCCGGCGAAGGACCCTTCAAAGGGCTGCTGATCTTCACCGGTGAGAACCCGTTGGAGGCCGCCAAAGCTTTCGCAGCCGCCGATCCCTACGTCGTCAACGGCGTCGTCACCTCATGGACGGCCAGCCCCTGGACCACGGTGCTCGGAAAAGAAGCGGCCACGCCGGTCCGCCCCTAGGCATTAGGCCCCGCACAAGGCAGGACGGGAATTACTCGGCGATGTCCTCAGCCCACAGGCTGGGACTGTCCGCCTGGAATGAGCGCATCATGTCCACGCAACGCTGGTCATCCACCACCACGACGTCAACCCCACGTGACCGCAACAGGTCCAGCTCGCCGTCGAACGTGCGCGCCTCCCCCACCACCACGCGGGGAATCTTGAACTGGATGATGGTTCCGGCGCACATGGCACACGGGGCGAGCGTCGTGTAAAGCGTGGTGTCCCGGTAGCTCTTCTGCCGTCCGGCTGCCCGGAGCGCGGACATCTCCCCATGTGCGATCGGGTCGCCGTTCTGGACGCGTTCGTTGTGCCCGCTCGCAATCACAACGCCGTCCCGGGCAAGCGCGGCGCCGATGGGAATGCCGCCTTCGGCCGCGCTCTGCTGCGCGGCCTGGTAGGCGGCTTCGAATGCGGGGACGTCGGCACGGTCCAATTCCGGCGCGGCGGACTCAGGCTTCTCGTGGGTCATGGCGCCATTCTTGCACGCGGCCTTGCCGGGGGTCCCGACCTGGCGGGATCTCCGGCATAGCCGGGGACGTGCCGCCGAAGACCTCAGGTCATGGCGCCTGCTGAGCAGGCCCGCCCGAGGAAGTGGAGGAAGCCGGCACCTGTTCTGCCGCGGACGCGCCGTCGTCCTCGTAGTGGGTGGCACGGGCAAGGTCACGTCCGGCGATGTAGCCAAACGTCAGCGCAGGCCCGAGGTTGATTCCGCCGGCCGGGTAGTGCCCGCCCATGACTGATGCCTGGTCATTGCCGGCCGCGTAGAGGCCCTGGATGGGACGTCCGGAAGTATCCAGGACGCGCGCCCGCGCGTCCGCCGCGAGTCCCGCAAAGGTGCCGAAGGATCCCGGAACGATTTTCACAGCGTAGAACGGGCCCTTTTCCAGGGGACGCAGTGAGGGGTTGGGGGTGTTCCTGGGGTCACCGCCGTATTTGTTGAACTCGGTGGCGCCGCGGTTGAAGTCGGGGTCCACGCCCCTGCGTGCGTTCTCGTTGAAGTCCGCAATGGTCTTGGCCAGGCCCTCGGGGTCGATTCCGCAGGCCGCGGCGAGTTCTTCGATCGTGTTTCCCTTCTTCAGGTATCCGCTGCGCAGGTACGGGAAGAGAGGCACCGGCAACGGCTTGGCCATCCCCAGGGGGTACTTGCGCACGAATTCGGCGTCGGCGATCTGCCATGCTTCCGCGGCTTCACCCTCAGGGGTGGCAGCCAGCAGGCCTTCCACGTAGTCGTAGTAGCCGTTGGCTTCATTGACGAAGCGCTTGCCGTCCCGCCGCACTCCGATGCTGCCCGGCTTTGCCCGGTCCATGATGTGCGGGAAGGTGCCGGTGCGTCCGTTCCGGTACGGGACCAGCGAAACCGGGCACCACGCGGCCGGGGACGCCAGCTCGGTCTCGAAGCGGGCACCCACCTGCTGGGCCATGGTAATACCGTCCCCCGTGGTTTCCCTGGGCGCCAAGGTCCAGTGCTCCCGGCCGGTTGGGGTCTTGGGAAAGAGGGCTTTGCGCCGTGCGATGTCATGGGGAAAGCCCCCCGTGGCCAGGACGACGCCGCGGGAAGCGGAGATGCGGAGTTCGCCTTGCGGGGAGCTTACGACGGCGCCCGTCACCTTCCCGGAATCATCGGTCAGCAGGTGCCGGGCCGGGGTGGAGACGAGGATGTCCACGCCCAGGTCGTCTGCCGATTTGAGCAGCCGGCCCGTCAGCGCGGTGCCGTTGACCAGCTGCATGTTGCGGCGGTGGGCAAGGAGGTCCAGGAGGTGGAGCCCCACCCGCCAGCCGGCGTGGAAGATCCCCCGGATGTCCCCCTGGGAGGCGGACAGGAACTTGGTCAGGTCCGGTCCCGCCATAATGCCCATGCCAAGGAATGAGGTTTCGTAGAGCTGGTGGCGCATCCTGGCCCGGAGCGCAGGCTTGATGCGGCGTGCGTTGATCGGCTTCGGAGCCACGGAACGGTGTCCGGTGCCGGCGCCCGGGGTGTCGCCGTAAATGTCCTTGATCTTGGCTCCGGGCACGAACTGCAGGCTCGTCTTGTTGTGGAAGAAACCCACCATATGGGGCGCTGCTTCGAGGAACGCGTCCACCCGGTCTTCCCCGTAGTGCCGGCCGAGCCGGTGGCGGAGGTACGTGCGGAAAAGGTCGCGGTCTTCATTGATGCCTGCGGCTTTGGCAAGCGGGTTTCCGGGCGTCCAGGCCCAGCCGCCGGACCAGGACGTGGCGCCGCCGCAGACGGCGGCTTTCTCGACGACAACAACTTTCAGTCCGTGGTAGGCGGCCGTCACGGCGGCAGACAGGCCGCCCGCTCCGGAACCAATCACCAGGACGTCGCAGTCCAGGTCCGAGAAGCGGGCGGGAGTTTGTGAAGGGGACATCATGCCAAAGCTTTCTTAGTGGAAGTAGGTGTCTGAGTCGAGACGCGGTGGTGCACCGGTTTCGAGTGCGTCTATGGCAGCGAGCTGCGGTTGGGTCAAGGTGAAACTGAAGACGTCCAGGTTTTCGCGCTGGCGTTCCTGATGTGCCGACTTGGGGATGGCCACGCGGCCGTGCTGGACATGCCACCGCAGGACGATCTGGGCCGGCGTTTTTCCAAGCTCCCTGGCCGGGCCGCTGATGGCGGGGTTGCCGAGGAAGCTGCCGTTGCGGCCCAGCGGGCTGTAGGCAGCGGTCAGGATCCCCTGCCCGGCGTGCCAGCGAAGCTGCGCCGGTTGGCCGTGTTCGGGGTCGACCTGTATCTGGTTCACAGGGACCCGCAGCCCTGCGGCCTGCACGCGCTGCAGGTGGACCGGCTTGAAGTTGGAGACGCCCCACGCACGGATGCACCCGGCATCCATCAGCTGCTGGAGTCCCTCGCACGCTTCCACGAACCGTCCCTGGGCGGGGTTGGGCCAGTGAACCAGGAACAGGTCAAGGTATTCCGTGCCGAGCCGCCGGGTTGCCTCCACGAAAGCTTCCCGGACGCCGGGCCGGCTGTGCCAGCGGGCGTTGAACTTGCTGGTGAGGAACAGTTCGCCTCGGTCGATTCCGCTGCGGCGGATACCTTCTCCCACTGCCGCCTCATTGGCGTAGTTTTCGGCGGTGTCGATGTGCCGGTAGCCGGTGGTGATGGCCTGGGCCACCGCGGCAGCAGCATCCTCCCCCATCATCGGCCAGGTCCCCAGACCGATGAGCGGGATCTTCACACCCGGCACCAACTCGGTGGCCATTCCGCCGGCGACGGTGGTGCTCATTGCACACCCGTCCTGGTGGGCATCCTTGATTCCCGCAAGGCGTCGGCCCTCGCGAGCACAGCATCCACGCCGGCCTTGAGCCGCCGTGCCCAGCCGGGCTCGCCCAGTTCAGCTACGCCCCGGTCCGACGGCGTCTCCGCACTTACCGGAAGGCCGTCCGGAAGGGCGGCCACCACCTCCGCAAGCCCGAATCCGCCCTCGCCGGGGACCTCCCGCTCCGACCGGGATTCGGTGATGAGAGCGTCACGGCTGGCCGGCCGGGCTCTCGGGCCGTCGCACAATTGCAGCAACGGCACAAGGGCTGCGTGGGCGCGCAGCGCATCCCACTGCCCGACGCCGCCTGCACCGGCGAAGCGGTTGAAATGCAGGGTATCCACCACGATGTTGCAGCCGGCCCTGCCGGCGAGATCCGCTGACTGGGCAATGGACGCAACCGGCTGGTACGAGATGGCTTCCAGGGTGGGGATGATGCCGAAATCGCGGCCGTCCTCGGTCATTGACCACAGCGTGTTGAGCAGCCTGCCGCTGTCGGGATCCCCTCCCGCAACAGTGATGGAGCTGGCGCCCAGTGCTTGGCCGGCTTCCATCATCCGCAGCCAGTCGTCCCGCTGGTCGCTGCCGTCCAGCAGCAGGAATTCGATGTCCCGTACGGTAACGCCGGTGTCCTGCATGCGCGCCAGGGTCTCTTTCAGCATCGGCGATCCCGGCTGCAGGTCAAAAGGCCGTTCCGTGGGTGTCACCGGACGGACCCGTACACCCACGAAATCGAACCCGGCCTGGGCGGCGATGCCCACGAGGTCCGGCGGGGCTGTGGTCAGCAGTGAGAGCTGGGCCAGGCCGATGGGCCGGGGCGGGTTGTGCGTCATTGGAGTGCTCCGTCCAAGATGGGTTTCGTAGTGCCAAGAGAGTCAGGGGACAGCCGGGCCGCGATCCGTTGTGCTGCGTCGTAGCCGCTCTTGACCGCGTTGGATGCGATCGCCGGTGATTGGTCCACGACAGTTCCGGCCAGGGTCACCGGCACTCCGGCCATAAGGCTCAGTTCCGCGTCGCGGGCCCCGGCCGCGATGGAGCCGTCCAGCGGAACCACGGAGCGCGAGACCAGGAGCGGTCCCGGGGCGTCCAGCCATTCTCCGGCCGGCGGGCAGTCCGGCCCGGACACCCGGACCCGTGTTCCGTCGTACTCCTCGATGACGGAGTCCAGCCGGATACGGACCCGGGGGTTGGCCTGGAGCCGGGGAACGGCCAGGATCTTGGCCCTGCGGCCGGATTCCGGAGCGATGGCCTCCTGCGGCCCGAGCAACAGGACCGCTGTTCCCCTGTCGGCCAAGGTATCGGCGACGCTCATGGCAACGGAATCAGCGCCCCAGATTGTCACGGACTCCGGCATGACGGCGCCCTCCGCTGGCTCGTCGAGCACTTCCGGGTGGCCGGCCAGCCAGTCCCGGATGTCCAGGACGTCCGCTGAGCCTGCCCCAGGGAAGCCGGCGCCGGGGCGGAGACCACCGGTAGCGAGTACGACGGCGTCTGCCGCAGTTTCGCGGACGAAGGCATCCAGGCGGGCGGTATCCACGCGCGACCCAAGCTGAAGGTCGATGCCCAGCCGGGCGTTTTCTGCCGCGGACCATTCCGTGAAGCGGTGGAAGTCGGGGGTGGACTTCATCCGCTCCGCCAGGGCGAACTGGCCGCCCGGCCGCCCGCCGTCGTCGAACACGGTCACTTTCGCCCCTGCTTCGGCGAGCTCCCGGGCAGCGGTCAGGCCGGCGGGGCCGGCGCCCACAACCGCCACGCGGCTCCCCTCGCGGACGGCCGGGGTCGGGACCGGGATGCGGGAGCGGCCCACGGCAGGGTTGACGGTGCAGGTCACCTGGCCGAGGCCCAGGTTGTCGATGCAGACGTTGCAGGCGATGCAGGGACGGTAGCGCCCACCGTGGAGGACGCCGCCCACGAAGGCCGGATCCGCGTGGACGGCGCGGGCAAGGCTCACAAAGTCGCACGTCCCCGCGGCGAGGACTTCTTCGATGATGTCCGGCGAGTTGAGGCGGCCGGCCATCCCCAGCGGGATGCCGAACCGGCGGTAGGCCTTGGCGTAGCCGGCGAGGACGCCGGGCTTCCATTCACCGGACTGGACGATCCACTCACCCGCTTCGTAGCTGCCGGCCGAGATGTCCAGGAAGTCGAGCTTGTCCAGGTGGGCCTTGGCCATGATGGCCACCTGCTCTTCGGCGGAGATACCGTTGGCGGGGCCTTCCAGCACGGAAACCCGCATTCCCACGACGGTGTCCGGAACTGCAGCCCGGACCGCGTCGATGACCCTGTTCATGAAGTACTCGGGGGCGCCGAACCGGTCCTTCCGGTGGTTGGAGACCGGTGACATGAACTGGTGGATCAGGTAGCCGTGGGCGCCGTGGAGGTTGATGACGTCGAAGCCGGCCAGCACCGCGCGCCGGGCAGCCTGCGCGTAGGCTTCGACGAGCCCATCGCACTCCTCGCTGGTGAGCTCGTGCGGGACTTCGCCGCCTGCCACCTCGCACGGCACGGGCGACGGCGCCACATTCTTGAACCCCGACACGGCGGCCTGCGCGGTGCGGCCACCATGGTTGAGTTCGACGGCGGCCAGCGCGCCTTCCTTGTGCAGCGCGTCCGTGAGTTTCCGCAGGCCCGGGATCATGCTGTCACTGTGCAGGCCCAACTGGTGGGTGCGGCCCTTGCCGTCGGCACGGACGTAGGTAGCTTCGGTGGTGACCATGCCCAGGCCGGCTTTGGCCCGGGTCACGAGGTAGTCGATGTACTGCTCGGTGATGCGCCCGTCAGTGGTGCCGTAGTTCCGTTCCATGGGGGCGGAGGCAAGCCGGTTGCGGAGGGTCTTGGGAGTGCGGCCGTTGCGCCCCAGGGTCAGGGGGGCGGCGGCGTAGCGCGTGTTCTGTTCCATTGCTCTTCCTTAGCCCGCAACCTGCGTGAGGGGGCGTGTTGTGCCGGGCAGCGGGGCGAAGCGGACGGGGATGCCTGTCCGGGACGATTCGTAGACCGCCAGCAGGATCCGCAGCGCCTTGGTGGCATCCCGGCCGGTGATGGCCGGTTCACCGCCTTCGCGGAGGGCCCGGACGAAGTCGCGGACCTGGGCGGTGTGGTGCGGGATGAGCTGGCCGTTGATGGTGGCCAGGGGGACATTGGGTTCAGCGCCCTCGGGGTGGGCCGGTTCGGTGCGGACCCTTCCGGATACCGCCCACAGGTCCACGCGTCCGTCGCTGCCTTCGGGGAATTCGGTCAATGACGCGGAGGCACCTGTCTCCCCTGTGATCCGGACCTGTGCCCCGAGACTTGGGGACACCGCCGTCGACGCTTCAAGCGTGGCCATGGCACCCGAGGTGAAGGTGATGACGGCCGTCGCCGAATCCTCCACTTCGATGTGGTCGCCGTGTTTGTAGGTGTTGATCCTGCCGTATACCTCGGCCACATCTCCCATGAACCACTGTAGCAGGTCGATGTAGTGGATGGCCTGCGTCATCAGGACCCCGCCGCCGTCGTTCGCCCAGGTTCCGCGCCAGGCGTCCCGGGAGTAGTACTCCGGGTCGCGGTGCAGCATCACCGAGCACTGCCCCAGGATGGGACGGCCTACGGTCCCGTCGTCAATGGCGGCGCGGATGCGCTGGGCTGCCGGCCAGAACCGCCGCTGGAAGAGGACGCCCAGCTTGACTCCCGCCTGGTCGCAGGCTTGCACCATGCGCTCGGCGGACGCCAGTTCGACGGCGATCGGCTTCTCGCAGAGCACGTGCACTCCCGCTGCGGCCGCCTGCAGCACCACCTCCTCGTGGGTGGGGTGGGGCGTGCAGACGGAAACGATGTCCAGGTCCAGTGCCAGGAGTGCATCCAGGGTGCTGAGGGCATGGGGAATGCCCCACTCCCGCGCCGTGGCCTGGGCACGGCCGTGGTCGACGTCGCATACGCCAACGATCTCGAGGCCATCGAGGGAACGGAATGCAGCCAGGTGGTTGTGCGAGATCGCTCCGCATCCTGCGATTCCAACGCGCAGCGGGCGGGCGGTGACGGGTGAGGGGGTGGTCATCGACGAATGCCATCTTTCTGTTCGGAGTGGGATGCGGATGCTGCCCGGCGGAAAGTGGCCAGCATGTGGTCCGGGTCCGCGGGGATGCGCGTGAAAAGTTCGAATGCCGCGGCGGCCTGCCCCACCACCATCCGTCCGCCATCCAGGACCGCGCACCCCTTCTCCCGCGCGGCCATGATCAGCGCGGTCTCGAGCGGCCGGTAGATGACGTCCGCCACCCAAAGTCCCGGGTGCAGCAGGCTGGGATCCACCGGGATCCCGGGATGGCCAGTCATGCCGATGGGCGTTGTGTTAACCAGGCCGTCGGCGGTGCGGATGTTTCCGGCGATGGAATCGGTGCGGGCAGCCACCACCTCGCTGTGGGGAAAGTGGGGGGCCAGCCGGGCGGCAAGGCTTTCTGCCCTGGCCGGTTCGATGTCCGCTATGACCAGGTGGCCGGCGCCGGCGTCGAGGAGGGCGTAGGCCACGGCCGCCCCGGCTCCACCGGCACCGACCTGCACGACGGAGTTGAGGTGCGCCGAGGGGAGCCCGGCGCGAAGGCCGCCGATGAAGCCGGTGTGGTCGGTATTGTGGCCGACGGCCCTCCCGCCATGGAAGGTGATGGTGTTGACCGCGCCGAGGATGCGGGCATCGGGCGAGAGCTCGTCCAGCCCTTCCTGCACCAGCTGCTTGCTCGGGTGCGTGACGTTGAGCCCGTCGTATCCGAGTTCTGCTGCGCTCCTGACCAGCTCTGCGGACCTTCCGGAGTGCCCGCCCAGGGCTTCCAGGTCGATGATGCGGTAGGTGTACGCCAGGCCCAGCCTGTCCGCTTCCGCTTCATGCAGGCCGGGGGTGAGGGAGCCGGCGATGCCGGCGCCGAGCAGACCCACGACGAATCGGTGGTGGACATCGGGCTTACGCGGCTGGAGCAACTGCGGACCTGCAAGGGTTTGCAGCATTTCAGGCCTGTACCTTGTCTGCTGCTACCTTGTCTGCGGCCGGGGCCGAGGGGGCGTGGAGCCGGGAGCCGGCCTTCTTCAGCCCCAGCAGCGCTGTTGGAGTCCTGGCTGTCTCGGGTGCCGTAAGCGCAGCGATGGCCGAGACGGCGCAGGCTGCTGCGGCGAAGATGGCGACTGGACCCCAGTTTGCCTTGTCGCCGCCGATCAGCAGCTCGGAAATCACCGGGGCGAAGCCGGCCAGGAGCAGGCCGAACATCAGGCTGACGGCCATTCCGGAGTAGCGGACCTTCACCGGGAACTGCTCCGGAAAGTATGCGGGGTAGATGGCGTTGGTTGCCGTGTAGGCAAGGCCGATCAGGACGATTCCGGTGAGGAAGATCAGGGGTACGTTCGCCGTTGCCAACGCCGCGAAGAACACGAAGATCATGCCCATCTGCAGCACCAGTCCGGACAGGAAGACCGGTTTGCGCCCGATGCGGTCGGCGAGGATTCCTGCCAGGGGGCCCATGGCTACTGCGGCCAGGTTGGCCACTGCGATCACGGTCAGCATCAGCCCCTTTTCCACCCCGACGACGGAGGTTGCGTAGCTGAGGGCGAAGACGTTGATGATGGTGTTGATGATGGTGAAGAGCGACATTGCGGTGACGCGGAGGACAGTTACCCAGTGGTGCCGGAAGAGCGTGACCAGCGGTACTTTGACCACTTCATCGTGGGCCTGGACTTCCTGGAACACCGCGGGCTCTTCGAGGAGCCTGCGGAGCACGAAGGCGATGATGGTGACCACGGCGCTGGCAAGGAAGGGGATGCGCCAGCCCCAGGCCAGAAGCTGCTCCTCGGGCATGGAGGCCACGGGAATGAAGACCAAGGTGGAGAGCACGATGCCGAACATGATCCCGCTCATCGTCCAGCTGGTGTAGAAAGCCCGTTTCCTGTCGGGGGCGTGCTCGAGGGTCAGGGAGCTCGAACCCGGCGATTCGCCGCCGGCGGAGAGCCCTTGGAGGAGCCTCAGCGCCACGATGAGGATCGGCGCAGCCATGCCGATCTGGTTGTACGTGGGCAGGCAGCCGATCAGGAAGGTGGACGTTCCCATCAGCAGCAGGGTGAGCAGGAGTACCTTCTTGCGGCCAAACTTGTCGCCCAGATGTCCGCAGATCACGGCGCCAAGCGGGCGGGCTACGTACGCGACGCCCACCGTGGCGAAGGACAACAGCATGGCGGACGGGCCGGGCGCGAAAAAGAGCTTTCCGAAGATGAGGGCTGCGGCCGAGCCGAAAATGAAGAAGTCGTAGTACTCAAGCGCGCTGCCGACGAATCCCGAGACGGCCGCGATCCTGGCATTGTTCTTTGGGCGTGCTGGCACCGATGTCGACACTGACATGGTCTTCCCTTCGTGGACTGGAACGGTTGTGCAGGCAGGGCCTGCGCTGCAACCGGGCGCCGCATCGGGCGGCTTCTCCATCCAGTGTGGCCGCGGCCACTTAGTAAGTCCACGACTAAATTGATCTAGCACTATGCTGCGATTGATCTATATTCCGTCAGGCTGTGATGGGCGGGAAGACCTCCTCGACGACATCGAGCACGGCTTTCAGCACGGCCGAGTCATTGTCGGCGGACCAGGCAATGGCGTGGTTCATGTAGTGATGCGGAGCGTCCAGCGGCACATAGGTTGCGCCGGAAGGAATGATGCCTGAGATCCCGCTGCTCATCAGGGTGACTCCGACCCCGGCGGCCACGAACGTCAGCACCATGTAGGGATCCGACAACTCCTGGACGATGCGGGGCCGGAACCCCGCCGCCATGCAGGACGCCAGCAGCACTTCCGTCATGGAGGACGAGCCGTCCGTGGGCGGCGAAATGAAGTCGTCGCCCGACAGGCTCTGCAACTGTATCGACTTCTCCCGGGCCAACTGATGGTCCAGGGGAAGCACCGCACCGATTTCTTCCCGGGCAACAAGCCGGGCCACTACTGACGGATCCGGGGATTCGGCAACGCCGACGAAGGCCAGGTCAAGGGTTCCGTTGGCAACGCTTGCCAGGCCGTCCCTGGTGCGCACCCTGCTGGTGAGGTCCAGTTCAATGTCGGGGTGGCGCCGCCGCACGGCGCGCGTGAGCGGCGGCAGGGTCAAATGGTTCACGGCCCCGGAGAATCCGATCAGGATCTTTCCCCGGATACCCTCATCTTCAGCCAGTGCGGCCTCGCGCGCCAGGCGCATGTCCTGGAGCACGCGGTAGGCCCGCGGAAGGAGGGCGTGGCCGGCCGGCGTGAGCGCGACGCTCCTGGTGTTCCGCTCGAATAGGCGGGTGCCCAGGTCGTTCTCGAGCTTCCGGATTGTCTGGCTCAGCGGGGACTGAGAGGTATGGAGGCGGAGGGCTGCGCGGCCGAAGTGGAGTTCCTCGGCAACAGCGACGAAGGCTTCAAGCCACCGGATTTCGGTCATTTACGCGCCCCTTGCTGGCAGCCTGCCTGTGGCTGGCCACCCGGATCCATGGGAATGCTTCAAGTGCACTGGGATTATAGTAACGGGGCAACTAGGTTGAATCAGCGCTCAATCGGGCCAGGACCTCGGCCCACCGGGAGGCACATGGAACTGCGGCAGATTGAGGCATTCCTGGCGGTCGCCGAAGAGCTTCACTTCGGCCGGGCGGCCAGCCGCCTGCGCATGGCACAGTCACCGCTGAGCCAGACCATCAAGAAGCTGGAAAAGAGCCTGGGTGCGGAGCTGTTCGAGCGCAATACCCGGGCCGTTTCGCTGACCACGGCAGGACTGTCGTTCCTGCCCCACGCCCGGAAGATCCTCGAGGAGCTGGACCTCGCCCGGCGGGCCGCAAGCGCTGACACGGGGACGGTTTACGGCCGCCTGGCCATCGGGTTCTCAGGCGCGCTCAACCACACCACGTTACCGCCGCTGACCCGCGCCCTGCGCCAGCGCTACCCCGGACTGGACCTCACCCTCAGCGGCGGACTGCTGACGCAGGACGCCCTGGGCCATCTGCACAATGGCTCGATGGATCTGGCCTTCATCGGCCTGCCGGTGGACGCGCCGGCCCTTGCCACCCGGCGCATCGCGGTGGAGCCGCTGGGCGCCACCGTCCCGGTGGACCACCCGCTGGCCGGGCGGTCCACCATCGCGTTGCATGAACTGGCCGCGGACGGCTTCGTCACCATGCCCCAGGCCCAGGGGTCCACCCTCCGGGAGGCCATCTTTTCCGCCTGCACCGCTGCAGGGTTCCGCACGCGCGTGGCGCAGGAAGTGTCGGATCCCTATACCGCCCTCTCCCTGGTGGCCGGCGGCGTGGGGGTAAGCCTCATGCCCCAGTCGGTGGCCGGGATCATGCCCGGCGGCACGGTGTTCATTCCGCTCTCAGGCAATGCGCCGCGGCTGGAATCCGGCATTGCCTGGAATCCAGTCCTCATCTCCCCTGCTTTAGAGCTGGCGCTGCACGTGGCGGAAGAAGTCCTTCCCACGCCCTCAGCCTAAAGCCCGGGCGGGGCCTAGGAACTCTTCTCACACGGGGCCCTCGACTATGCAATTCCTACACATAGTCATTGACCGAATAAGTATTGGACTTGTCTCAATCGGGTCAGCACCATGGAATCACCCGGACCGGCCCGACAAGCCGGCACACTTCCCGACTCAATGAAGAGGAACTTTCCATGGCCACTTTCGCCGTCACCTACTCCTACGCGAACGGGACCGCCGCCGCCCGCGACACGCACCGTCCCAGCCACGTGGAGTTCCTCCAAACGCAGTTCGACGGCGGCCGGCTGCTCAAGAGCGGCCCCTTCGGCCCGGAGGAGGCGCCTGGCGCGCTGTTGGTCATTGAAGGTGAGTCCAAGGCCGATGTTGAGGCCCTAATGGACCAAGACCCGTTCTTCCGGAACAACCTGGTCGAAGAACGCAGCATCCGGCAGTGGAACATCTTCTTCGGCGCGGACGGGAAGTAGGGAAAGATGCTGACCGCACGCACCATCGCCAAGGAAACCATCAGCTACGAGGAAGTGGCCGAACCCTCCCTGGAGGCAGGCCATGCCTTGGTCCGGGTCCACCACGTCGCCCTCTGCGGGACGGACCTGCACATCTGGGAGGACGACTACCCCACCGAGCTGCCCATCGTGCAGGGCCACGAATTCTCCGGCGTCGTGGAGGCCATCGGGGACAACGGCGCCAACATCAGCGTCGGCGACCGGGTGGCCGTCAGCCCCGTGACGTACTGCGGGCAATGCCAGCCGTGCAGGCTGGGCCGGCCCAACGTCTGCCGCAGCATCGGCTGCATCGGCTGCTATTCCGACGGCGCCCTGGTGGAACTGGTCAGCATCCCCGCGGAAAAGCTGTGCCCTGTTCCCGACGGGCTGCCGCTGGAGATCGCCGCGATGGGGGAACCGGCGTCGATCGCCATGCAGGCTGTGAACCGCGGCCGGGCAACTGCCGGGGAAACTGCGCTGGTGCTGGGCAGCGGACCCATCGGACTCCTTGCCACCCTGTACCTGGCCGATCTGGGAGTGCAGGTCATTGCCGCCGATACGGAACCGGACCGTTTGGAGCTCGCCACTGCCTTCGGTGCGGCCGACACCCTCCTGGTGGATCCCGCAAGACCTTTTCCCGACGCCGGGCAAAGCGCGCGGCTGGATGCCCTGACGGACGGCAACGGCCCTATCCTGGTCATCGAGGCCACAGGCGTGCCGTCCTCGTTCGAAAACGCCATCCGGTTCGTGGCCAGCGCCGGCCGCATTGTCCAGGTGGGCATCTCGCCGCGCTCTGTCACGCTTTCCATGAAAGACATCCCCTTCAAGGAACTCGACATCATGGGCAGCCGCAACAGCCTGAACCTGATTCCCGACGGTTTGGCACTGCTGGCCCGGCACCCCGGCCAGGCGCGGGCGCTCATGACGCACCGCTTTGGCTTCAGGGAGCTGCCGGAGGCCTATGCGCTGATGGGCAACCGTACCGAAAAGGTGGGCAAGATCGTCATCGACATGCCTGCTTCGCAGGCTGCCGGAGCGGCTGCCAATGCCCGGGAAGCGGTCACGGCATGAACTCCGTGACCACTCCCGTGGAGAATCTGGCCGGCTCCTACGACGTAGTGGTGGCTGGCAGCGGTGCAGCGGGCCTGGTCGCAGCGGTACGCGCCGCCGACGCCGGCCTTTCCGTCCTGGTGGTCGAAAAGGCCCCGCAACTGGGCGGCACCACGGCAGCCGGCGGCGGCGTGATGTGGGCACCGAACAACCATCTGGCCCGGAAGGCGGGGTTCACTGACAGCCATTCCGGCGCCGTCGCCTACCTCACCGAGGCGGGCCGGAACGTGCTGACGGATGCGGAAATCGAATGGTACGTCAGCACGGCCCCGCGCGCCGTCGAATATTTCAACAACAACACCAGGGTGTCCATGACGCCGATCGCCCGGCCGGACTACCACATGGAGTGGGCGGGCGCCACTGATGGTGGCAGGGGCCTGGACAATGATGCCTTCGATCCCGCGGACTATCCCGGCATGGCGGAGCTGATCCGCCCGTCCTCGTACTTTCCGCTGCTGACCATGACCGAACGGGATGAACTGAACGGCCGGGCAGCTGATCCCGCGCTCCTGGCGCGCCGGGCCGCGGCCGGCGTGCGGACCATGGGCGGGGCGTTGGTGGGCCGGCTGCTCGCGAGCGCTTTGGACCGCGGCGTGCACATCGCCGTGTCGGCACCGCTCCAGGACCTGCTCCCGCTGGGCAACGGGCCCGACGGCGGGCGCGGCAACGGCTGGAAGGTGGCCATCGGCGCGGGCGGAGGCAGCCGGACAGTGGAAGCGGCCGCCGTCGTCCTTGCCTCCGGCGGCTTCGAATGGAACCCGCGGCTGCGGAAGGCATTCCTGCCTTTCCCCGTTACCCCCATCAGCGCGCCCTCCAACGAGGGCGACGGGCTGGAACTGGGCCTCAAGGCTGGCGCCGCCGTGGCGGACATGACCGCGGTGTGGGGCGTGCCGGTCATCAGCACGCCGGCGCACCGGTACGACGGCGTCCAGTCCGGACGGATGGGCAACGTGGAAATGACGCTGCCCGGGTCCATCACGGTCAACGCCGCAGGGAAGCGCTTCGTCAACGAGGCCCTGAACTACCATGACGCCTCCCGGGTGTTCGCGTCCATCGACCCGCACTCCCTGGGCCAGCAGAACAACCCGGCCTGGCTCGTCTTCGACTCCACCTACATGGCGAAGTACCCGGTGGCCGGCTCCACCCCCGGGAAACCTGCGGACTGGATGGTGCAGGCGGACACGCTCCGGGACCTGGCGGGAACGACCGGCATTGATCCGGCCGGTCTGGAGCAGACTGTGGCCAGGTTCAACACCGATGCAGCTGCCGGCGTTGATACCGAGTTCCACCGCGGCTCCACCCCGCAGGACCGCTTCCTGGGCGACGCCGGAGTGGCGCCCAATCCCTGCCTGGCGCCGCTCGAGAAGGGACCGTTCTTTGCGGTACCGGTTTCGGCCGGGACCCTGGGCACCTCCGGCGGCCTGGACACCGACCTCAACGGACGCGTCCTGAACCGCCACGGCCAGCCGATCCCCCGGCTCTACGCCGCTGGCAACGTATCGGCGAGCGTGTTCCGCAACAACTACCCCGGCGGCGGGGCGACCCTCGGCTCGGCGATCACCCGGGCCTTCGCCGTCGGCGAGCACCTGGCTCAGGTCCTTGCACCGCTCGCGGGCGTTGCCGCGTGCAGTCCCGCCATGAACGGGGAGCTCCGATGACCCTTGGAAATGAAACGGCCCAGCCCTCACCGGTTTGGCCCGGCCGCTTCCGTGGCCGGGTGATCCTGGTGACCGGGGCCGCCGGAGGCCTGGGGTCGGCAGCAAGCGAGCGCCTCCGCGCCGAGGGGGCAACAGTGGTCAACACCGATGCTCTCGGCACGGGCAACGGGGAGGCCCCCGCAACGTCACTCCACCTGGACGTCACGCAGCGGCAGGAGTGGGATGCCGTACTGGCCGAGGTGCTGGGGCAGCACGGCCGGATCGACGGTGCGCTCTTTGCCCACGGGGTCCAGGGGCCTGAAACCGCGGTGCAGGACATGCCGTTTGCGGGATGGTCACGGACGTTCGCCATCAACCTGGACGGGTGTTTCCACGGCCTTGCCGCACTGCTTCCCGTCATGCGCCGCGCCGGCTACGGCCGCATCGCCGTGCTCGCTTCCATCGCCGCGCGTGAGGGCAACGCCAACATGGCTGCGTACTCGGCATCGAAGGCAGCCGTGGTGGCACTGGTGAAGACGGCCGCCAAGGAGGCCGCGCCGGACGGGGTGACGGTGAACTCGGTGGCGCCGTCGATGTTCCGGACACGGCTCCTGGAGGACCTTTCCGCGGAGCGCAACGCAGAGCTTTTGGCCCGGGTGCCGATGGGCCGGGTGGGCGAACCGGCGGAGTTTGCCTCACTTGCTGCCTGGCTGCTGTCTCCGGAGGCGAGCTACACCACGGGGCAGGTGCTGGACCTCAGCGGCGGGCGGAACACCGCCTAGGTGTATTGACCTGAGAGGTTGGTGACGCGGCTGGCCGGTGGCTGACCGTTGAGTGAGGTGTGGCCTCGATGATGATTGTAATGATGGAGCCAGTCGGCGAAAGCGGCAACACGCTCGGCCTCTGAGGCGTAGGGACGGGCGTAGGCCCATTCGTCGAGCATGGTGCGGTTGTAGCGCTCGACTTTGCCGTTTGTCTGAGGCCTGTAGGGTCGGGTGCGTTTGTGCTTGATGTCCGGGCCCAGAGCGTCTTTGAATGCGTAGGAGCGGTAGCAGGATCCGTTATCGGTCAGGACCCGTTTGACAGTGATCCCGTGGGACTCGAAGTAGGCATTGGCGCGTTCCCAGAATCCGGCCGCAGTGTCCTTTTTCTCATCGGTCAGGATCTCCGTGTAGGCGAGCCTGGAGTGATCATCGACGGCGTTGTGCAAGAAGGCGTGACCCGGTCTCCGGTTTGCCGCGGTACCGGTCTTGTTCCGGTTTCCGGCGGCCCTGCCGACACTGCGGTGTCCGCCGCCGTCAGGGATCCGTCCAAGTTTCTTGATGTCGACGTGGACCAGGTCCCCGGGGCTGTGGTGCTCGTACCGGCGAATCACCCGGCCCGTGGCCCGGTCCATCCACGCCAGCCTCGCCAGCCCAAACCGGGACAGCACCCGGTGCACCGTGGAGGGGTGAATGCCCAGCAGATAGCCGATCCGTGCCGGGCCCCAGCGCCGGTTGACCCTGATCGCGACGATCCGCCGCTCCCGCCGCGTGGAGGTCCGACGCGGGGAGTTGATGGGCCGGCTGGAACGATCACCCATCCCGTGCTCCCCGTGCTCCCGGTAACGGGCCGCCCACCGCGCTGCGGTCGTCACCGACACCTGGAACCGCTCAGCAGCACGGCGCAGCGGCCACCCGTCATCAACGATGCACCGGGCCAGCCGGAGCCGTCCCTTCGGCGTCAGAAGCGCGTTAGCATGGGACATTGAAGACCTCCTTGTGGACCGGACTCTTAGACAAGCCCCACTCCACTTGGAGGTCTTCTTTTTGTCACCTAACCACGCCGCATGTTCCTAACCTCCGTGGTCAATACACCTAGGCGTCGGAAGGCGGCCCGGCCCCCGCCCGGCCCGCTAGTCCTCTTCCAACTCGCCCCGGACAAGGCGACGCGTGACGTCGGTGAGGAGCTCGACGCCCCGCAGCGCGTCGTCGTCGTGCGTGTACTCAGCCTCGTTGTGCGAGATGCCTTCCACGCTGGGCACGAAGAGCATCACGGTGGGAACCACGTCTTTCATGTTGGTCGAATCGTGCCCGGCCACGGTCATCACGTCCGCGTGGGTGTAGCCAAGGCTCTCCGCGCTGGCCCTGCCCAAGGCTGCCCCCCGGGGCTGGTAGGACACCACCCCCCAGTTGTGCGTCAGGTCCAGGCGGATGTCCGTGCGGGAGTCCATCCCGGCGTCGATGATCCTCTTGCCCAGCCGCTCCATGGCCAGGCCCAGCACGGACTCGTCCGGGGAGCGCAGGTCCAGGTTCATCAGCACCTGCCGGGCGATGGTGACCGGCGAGTTCGGCAGGACATACAGCTCGGAGACCGAGGTGTGCAGCAGCCCGGGCTCGAATTCGGCAGCCAGTTCACGCGCGGCGGCGATCACCAGCGCGGCCCCGAAGAGGGCGTCACGGCGGTCCTCCATGCGGGTGGCGCCCGTGTGCGACTGCGCTCCGTCCACGGTCACCCGGTACTTGCTGGCGGCCCAGGTGCTGTCCACGATCCCCACCTGGGTCCCGCTCTCCTCCAGGTTCCGGCCCTGCTCAATATGGATTTCGGCGTAGCGGGCAACCTGGGCGAGGACGGGGGCGTTCCCGTCCGGGGCAGCGTGTCCTGCGGCAAGGGCCTGGGCAACGGTTGTCCCCGCGGGATCGGCGGTGGCGAGGGCGTCCTCGAGCCGCAGTTTCCCGGTGAACACGCCGCTTCCCATCATGCTGGGCGCGAAGCGGCTGCCTTCCTCGTTGAACCAGTTCACGACGGCCAGGTTGTAGGTGGGCTGCAGCTTTCCGGCCCGTGCTTCCGCCGCGACGCGGGCGCCGGCGTGCGCCGCGGCGAGCACTCCGTAGGCTCCGTCGTACCGGCCGGCCAGCGGCTGGGAGTCCAGGTGCGAGCCGACCAGCACGTAGGGGGCGCCCGGGACAAGTTCCACCAGACCGAACTGGTTGCCTGCCTCGTCCACGGCTTCGGTGTAGCCGTGCCCGGCCAGCCATTGGCTGAACCACGCCCTGGTGGCATGGTCGTCCGGTGTGCCGGCCTGCCGCTCCACGCCGCCGCCGGGGGTGGCGCCAAAGCCCGACATCGTGGCGAAGTCGGCGAGGAACTGGTCGTTGGTGGTGCTCATGGGGTTTCCTTCCCTGTCAGTGCTGCCTCAAGGTCTGCCACGCGGGCCGGGGCTGGCAGATTTTCGGCGCCGAAACGGATGTTCCCGCCCACCATGGTGGCCAGCACGCGGGTGGCGGAGATGTTGGAGGGGTCGACGGCGGTAGGGTCCTGGTCGAGGAACACCAGGTCCGCCAGGTACCCCGGCGCCAGGCGCCCCTTGATGTGCCCGGTTCCCGTCGCGGCGGCCGATCCGGTGGTGTACGCGGCCAGCGCCTCCGCTGCGGTGATCCTTTCGTCCGGCCCGTAGACCTCGCCCGACGGCGTCAGCCGCTCCACGAAGGACTGCATGACGTCCAGTGGCCGGCCGTTGGAGACCGGGCGGTCCGAGCTTCCGGGCAGCGTGACGCCGCGATCCAGCAGGCTCTTGCCGGGATAGGACCAGGCGGTCCGTTTGGGGCCCAGAAGGCGGGCCATGCCGTCCCCGAATTCCGTGATGAAGTGCGGCTGCGGGACCAGCACGATGCCGGCATTGGCGATCCGGTCCAGCTGGTCGGGGCGGACCACCCCGCCGTGCTCGATCCGGTTGGGCTGTGAATTGAGCCCGTACTTTTCCTGCGCCTCGGTGATGATGTCGATCGCGTGGTCAATGGCGTGGTCGCCGATCGCGTGCATCGCGATCGCCCAGCCTGCCCGGTACGCGCCCAGGGCTGATTCGCGCAGCTGGTCCGGGTCCATCTGCAGGTAGCCGTGGTTGTGGGTGCAGCCTGCGTATTCCTCGGTCATGTAGGCCGTACTGCCCAGGAGCGAGCCGTCGCTGAAGATCTTCACCGGGCCCAGCCGCAGCCAGTCGTCCCCCAGTCCGGTGCGGATTCCGGCGTCCAGGCTCCTGGACGCCGGGTCGTCGGCATGGCCCGGCACATCGTGGAGGGCATCCATGACCAGCATCGGCTGCATCCTGACGCTGAGCAGCCCCTTGTCGCGGGCGTTCAGGTAGGCCGCGAACTCGCGGGGAGAATAGCCGATCCAGCCGCCGGCGATGCCCGCATCCGTGACGCTGGTGATCCCTTCGGAGAGGTAGTGCGACGTCGCGAGGTCCAGCGCGCGCTCAATGGTCTCCAGCGGATAGGGAAGCAGGAGGTCCTGCACCAGCCGCATGGCATTCTCCTCCAGCAGCCCTGTCGGCCGGCCCTTTTCGTCCACCACCACGGCGCCGCCGTCGATCGGGGCTGTGAGATCGGCGCGGGCGGCGACGAGCTCCAGCGCCGCACCGTTGAGCGTGCAGGCGTGGCCCGATGAGTGCTTGATCCACACCGGGCGCCCCCCGGCGGCCGCATCCAGCCGGTCACGGTCGGGCTGCCGGCCGCCGAGCAGCAGCGGGCTGTAGCCGGACGCAATGACCCATTCGTCGGGGGCCTTCCCGGCTGCGGCCTCGGCGATGATCCGGTACACCTCGTCCAGGCTTGCCGCTGCCCCCGCGTTAGCCTCCATGAGCCCGAGGCCGAACCACACGCTGTGCGCGTGGACGTCGTTGAAACCGGGGACAATCGTGGTCCCGGCCGCATCGATGGTCAGGGCGGCATGGCTGGCAAGGTCGGCGTCGGGATCGACGTCGAAAATCTTGCCGTCGTGGATGAGCAGGCTGGTCGCCGCAGGGCGGGAGGCATCCTGGGTCAGGATGTGGGCGTTGCGAATCAGGAGATCGACGGGCATGAATCCTCTTTGGTATGGCCCCCTCAACCGTGCGGAAGGGTTCGGGTCTGGGGCCGGGAAGTGGGGCTGCGGTCCATTCAACTCTGTACGATTGCTGCCTTCAAGAGACATCAAACGCGGCCTTGGTGCCAAAATTTAGGCGTTTGCATAAAATGGATGCATGACAGCACACGACGGCGTTGCCGCCCGCCCTTCCGGCACCACACCCCGCGAGTTCCGTCCGGGCCGGCCCATGGAACCGGAGTGGACAGAGCTGCTGGAAAGTTTGTGGAAAGAACGCTCCCTGCTCGTTAGCGACTTCCTGGACCGCTTCTCTGCCATTTCCTACGGTGAAGCACTGGTTCCCCAGGACGACGTTTACCGCACCGCGGCGGACACCATGGACATGTTCCTGTACCAGATGGCCGGACTGGAGCTCCCCCCGGACCTGCAGACCCTTCCGCGCGAGGTGGCAGCGCGCCGGGCCCGCCAGGGCGTCCCCCTGGACGCCTTCCTTGAAGCAATCCGCAATGACTTCCGTGTTCTCTGGAAGGGGCTCGAACGGGTCGCCCGGGACAAGGGAATCAGCGTCCTGGTGGCCAACATGGACCGCGTCCTCGACGCCGTCGAAGGCTATGTGAGCAGCATCCAGCAGGCCTACGCGGAGGAAGAGGCCAGGCTGACGCGCAACAAGCAGCTGTACCGCCAGCGCCTGCTGTCCCGGCTGTTCAACGCGGAACTGGGCAACGCTGCTGAAGCCCAGGAGCTTGCCGAGGCGCTCGGGGTGCAGGCCAACGGGACCTTTGAAGTGCTGGCGGTTACCTCGGACGCCGTGCCCCAGGCCCAGCGGCAGTTCGAGTCGGACCACAACGTTTATCTGTACGAGAACACGGGGGTCCTGTATCTCTTCCGCCAGCAGCGCCAAGGACGGACCTGGCACGAGGAAGGGCCGGGATTCCCCGCAGGCTACATGTCCGGCGTCGCCGGCCTGGCCGCCGTCCCGGCCGCCGCCTCATCAGCGCTGGTGCTCGCACAGCAGAAGCGCCGCGGCACCGGGCTGGCGACGATGGAGGATGCCTGGATGGGGATTGCCGGCAGGCTCCTGGAACAGAAGTTTCCAGGCTTTTCCGCTCCCGTGAAGGATGCCCTGGACAAGTGCACGCCCCTTGAACGCCAGCGACTGCTGCAGGTGGCGCGCAGCTATGCGCGGACCGGGTCCATCAAGGAAACGTCCGAGGAACTCTTTTGCCACCGGAACACGGTGGTCAACCGCCTGCACAGCCTGCACCAGGTCATCGGCCTTGACCTGACGGTGCCGGCCGAGGCCGCGCGGGCCCTCGTTGCCCTCAGCCGCTACGGCGAGTTCACGGACTGACTTTGTGAAGATGCCCATTTAACGGGCAAAAAGTGGGTGGATATTGTCATTGTTTAGGGCTTTATCACTGATCTACTCTCGAATAACCACCGCTGCAGTGCAGGCATGGCCTTTCGACCGCCGCGGGATCCGGGATGCAAAACTCAACCCGCTCGAAAGGGCTCAAACAGTGACGACCTCAAATTCACTTACCCCCGCCGCAGGTGCTCCTCCGGTGATCTCCGGCAAGGACGCCGGCAAGATCGCCCGTGCCGCCTTCGTGGGGACGGCACTGGAGTGGTACGACTACTACCTCTTCGGCACGGCCGCGGCGCTTGTCTTCAACAGGCTCTTCTTCACCAACATGGACCCCACTGCGGCGCTGCTGGCCTCCTTTGCCACGTTCGGCGTCGGCTTCGCGGCCCGTCCCATCGGCGCCATCATCTTCGGTTTCGTCGGCGACCGTTACGGGCGCCGCCCGGCGCTGCTGATGACCATCGTCATGATCGGCGCTGCCACGGCCCTCATCGGCCTGCTGCCCGATTTCGGCAGCATCGGCCTGGCTGCCCCCGCCATGCTCGCGGTTCTGCGGCTGGTCCAGGGCCTGGCTGTCGGCGGCGAGTGGGGCGGTGCCGTGACCATGGCCGTGGAGCACGCTCCGGTCGAAAAGCGCGGCCGGTACGCGGCGCTGGTACAGGTCGGCTCGCCGGTGGCCACGCTGCTGGCCTCCGGCGCTTTCTCCCTGGTGCTGCTGTTCCCGTCCGAGGCCTTTGACGCCTGGGGCTGGCGAATCCCGTTCCTGGCGGCCTTCCCGATGCTGGGCATCGCGCTCTGGATCCGCCTCAAGGTGGAGGAATCCCCCATCTTCAAGGATCTGCTGGCCCAGGGCGAGACCGCGAAGGTTCCGGCCTTCGAGGTGTTCCGCCACGCGGGCGGCCGCCTGCTCATTGCCGTACTCGCCGCACTGCTCGGCGTCGGTGGCTTCTACATGATCACCACCTTCGCGGT
Organism: Arthrobacter sp. MOO21; assembly: GCF_057369995.2. Taxonomy (NCBI): domain Bacteria; kingdom Bacillati; phylum Actinomycetota; class Actinomycetes; order Micrococcales; family Micrococcaceae; genus Arthrobacter; species Arthrobacter sp. MOO21. Next base: position 511,985 of record NZ_CM170671.2, read on the forward strand.
GAGCTACGGCTCCAACACCCTGAAGGTGGACCGGAACGTCATGGTCAACGCAACGCTGGTTGCCGCAGTGGCCCAGATCGGCGTCACCTTCCTCATGGGCCGGCTTGCCGAGAAGATCGGGCCGGGCAAGGTCACCATGTGGGGCGGCGTCGTCAGCGCCGTCATGGCCTTCCCCCTCTTCGCGATGATCGACACCAAGTCCCCGCTGATGATCACGCTGGCCATCACCATCGGCATCATGCTCATCGCCGTCGCCTATGCCGTCAACGGCGCCCTCCTCACCGAGCTGTTCCCGCCGAAGCTGCGCTACTCCGGCGTGGCCCTGGGCTACAACATCGCCGGCGCCACCAGCGGCTTCATGCCCCTGCTGGCTACCGCCATGCTGGGCGTCTCCGGCAACCAGTCCTGGGGTGCGGCCCTGATCCTGGCGATCATCTCCCTGCTGACCGCCGTCGGAGGGTTCTTCGGCGAGCGCCTGCGCGTCCAGGACAAGAAGCTCGTCAGCAGCTAGACCTGCGGCGGCGGACCGTAAGCCGGCGCGCAACAGCTACCAATCACCCAGGGGAGCCGTCCGGCGGACGGCTCCCCTGCCCGTTAGGAGACCACCTTGCTCAATGACGACCAAACCCGCCGCATCCTGGATGCCGTCGACGCCGCCTTCGACGCCCAGCTTTCCTTCACCCAGGAGCTGGTCAAGCACCCGTCGTTGCGCACCCGGGAGGGCAGCGCCCAGGACCTGATGTACGGGGCCATGGCCGGCCGCCGCCTGGAGATGGACCGGTGGGAGCTCGACGCCGAGGACCTGTCCGCCCATCCCGGATTCGGGCCCGTGACGGTTTCCTATGACGGGATGACCAACGTGGTGGGCACCTACCGTCCGGCCGACGAGCGCGGCAGGTCCCTCATCCTCAACGGCCACATCGACGTGGTGCCCGAAGGCCCGTCCGAGGCGTGGTCCCGCTACCCCTGGGACGCACCGATCATCGACGGGTGGCTGTACGGCCGCGGCGCCGGCGACATGAAGGCGGGCCTCGCGGCCAACCTCTTCGCTTTCGACGCCGTCCGCGCCGCCGGGTTCGAGCCGGCAGGCCGCATCCACTTCCAGTCCGTCGTCGAGGAGGAGTGCACGGGCAACGGCTCGCTTTCGGCCCTGATGCGCGGCTACCGCGCGGACGCCGTCGTCATCCCCGAACCCGAGGAGGACATGCTGGTGCGCGCCAATGTCGGCGTGATCTGGTTCAGGGTCAGGGTCACCGGAAACCCCACCCATCCGCGCGAGATGGGCACCGGCTTCAACGCCATCGACGCCGCCTATACGGTGATTTCGGCGCTGCGCGAGGTGGAGGAGAAGTGGAACGCGGACCGGGGTCAGCACCCCCACTTCGAGGACCTGGACCACCCGATCAACTTCAACTTCGGCGGGATCGCGGGCGGCGACTGGCCTTCCAGCGTCCCGGCCTGGTGCGAGTTCGATGTGCGCGCCGCTATCTATCCCGGGATCACAGCGGAGCAGGCCTGGCACGAACTCCAGGAGTGCCTCGAGTCCCTGGGCCACGGCCCGGCGCCCATCACCGCCGTCGGCGTCCGGACAGGCTTCTTCTCCGAAGGCTACGTGCTGGAGCCCGGGAGCGAGGCCGAGGCGCTGCTGGAGCGGACCCACGCGCAGGTGTTCGGCCGCGGGCTGGAAAGCTTCACCACACCGGGCTACCTGGACGGCCGGGTGTTCGCCCTCTACGCGGATACGCCGGCGCTGGTGTACGGCCCCGTGTCCGAGGCGATCCACGGGTTCGACGAGCGGGTCTCGGTGGAATCCGTCCGCCGGATCACCAAGAGCATCGCCCTGTTCATCGCCGGCTGGTGCGGCGTCGACGAACGTGGCCCCCTCCCCCGGGCTGTAACGCGCCAGTAACGCCCGCAGCGCTGTAATGCCCTCGGGGTCTGGGCTTGGTCGCAAAGGCGTGCGCCATGGCTGCTTCCACCCCCGCCGCGTCGGGCCGGATCTTCATCAGTTACCGGCGCGAGGAGACCGCGTACCCTGCCGGCTGGCTGTACGACCGGCTGGCTGACCGCTACGGCGGCGGCCAGGTCTTCAAGGACGTCGACTCCATCCAGCTCGGCGACGACTTCGTGGAGGCCATCACCAGGGCAGTCGGCTCCTGCGACGTGGTGCTGGTGCTGATCGGCGACGAGTGGACCACCATCGCCGACGACGGTGGCCGGCGCAGGCTCGACGATCCCGACGACTTCGTGCGCCTGGAGATCCAGGCGGCCCTGACGCGCAATGTGCGGGTGATCCCCATCCTGGTGGATGGGGCGCGGATGCCCCGCTCCGATGAGCTGCCCGGAAGCATTGCGAAGCTGGTGCGCCGGCAGGCCCTGGAGTTCAGTCCCGCCCGGTTTGAGTTTGATACCAGCCGGCTGTTCAAGGTGCTGGACGGGACGCTCGCAGAGATGCGGAGGAGCCAGGACACCGCGGGCGAACAGGGCACCGCGGAGGAGCAGGGCCCGACGGCGGCCGCAACGGGAGCGAGCGACAGCGCGCCTGGGAGCCGGGAGGCGCTGCCCCGGAAACGGGGACGGTTCTCTCCCCGGACGCTCATCCTGGGCGGGACGGCCGCCGTCGTCGTTGTGGTCCTGCTGGTGGTCCTCCTGGTCACCAGCCTCCAGAAACCCTCACCCAGCGCCAACCCTGCGGAGGGGCAGGCGCCGGTCGCTGGGGGCGGCGGCATCGACGTCGACAGTTCGCCCGTCACGAGCGGGGACGGGATCCGCCTTTCCGGGCTGCAGGCCACCAGCCGGCGTGATCCGGCCGCTCCCCGGGTGGGCGACACGGTCACGGTGAGCTATGCGCTGACGAACACCACCGACCAGCCACTGCAGCTGGAGTACACGTTTGTGGGAGTGCGGGATGCGTCGGGAAACCATCACGATACCGAGGACATGAATGAAGGCCGGGCCATGGCGCCCGGGGAAACCGTCAACGCGCAGGGCCGGGTGCTGCTCAACAGCTCCGGGAGCTGGGAGATGTGGCCCTGTTACGTGCTGACCGGGGAACGCTTCTGCCCGGATAAGTGGCAGGTGTTCTTCGTCCTGGCCCAGGAGCAAGCTGCAGTGGAAGGGGAAGCCGATGGTGCGCCGCGAGGATGATCCGGCACCGGCACAGCCGATCGCTGCCGTGCCCCGGCCTGCCCCAGAAGACCCTACGTGGGACCGGCTGGAGGACCAGATCCACTGGTACGACACCAGGAGCAGCGACAACCAGCGCCGGTACAAGTGGCTCAAGCTGCTGGAGCTGGCGGTGGCCGCAGCCCTGCCGGTTGTGGCCGGTGTAGGGAGCCCGGTGCTCGTGACCGGCGCGCTGGCCGCCGTCATCGTGGTCCTCGAGGGCGCCCAGCACCTCTACCAGTTCCAGGAGCGCTGGATCACCTACCGCTCCACCGCCGAGGCGCTCAAGCACGAGCGCTACCTGTACCTGGCCAAGGCGGGGCCCTACCTGCGCGCGGACCGGCACCAGCAGCTGGCTGAGCGGATCGAGGGCCTGATCTCGCAGGAGCACGCCAAATGGACCAGCAGCCAGCAGCAGGTTCCGAGCCGGTCGGAGGGGCGGTAAAGCCGGGCGGCAACGGTTTACCGGCCGGGCATCCTGGGGGCTTTGCGCCGCCGGTTCCGACCCGGCCAGCGGCTTCAGGCGGATGTCCGGAACCGTAATGGTCCTGGGGCCGTCAAAGCCCTGGACAAAGACGGTGGCGAAGCTCAGCGACACCGTTGTTGCCCCTTCCGGCAGCTGGCTTTCGAAATTGAGGGTCCCCTTGCGCTGCCCGCCGGGCGGTATCTGGGGTTGCCAGTTGCTGCGGAAGGAGTCGGCGTCGTACGTGGTGCCGTCCGGTCCGGTGAGCATCGCGTTCTGGAACAGCGGCAGGGTGATGGTGCTCGTGGTCCCGTTGTTCACCAGGATCTCCGCGCGGGTGAAGTGCGCCGTGCTCTGGACGCCCAGGATGGTCACCCGCACCCCCTGCGCCTCCGCCACCACCTGGCGTTCCAGCCGCTGCACGCCGCTTTCGTTGCCGGAGAAATAGCCGACGGCGTAGCTCGCCCCCGCGGTGACCAGCCAACCGCCGCCGCCGAGCAGCAGCAGCGTCAGCAGCACCGTTGCGGCGAGCGGGCGCCGGGGCTCGGCACGGGGTTCGGCCCGGGGCCCGGCTTGTGGCTCTCCCCGCGGCCCGTGGCCGGGGCCGGCGGGCTGCTGCCTCGCGGCCTGGTTCTTCCGGTAGAACCCGAGCATCTCGATGGCCAGGGCAACGAGGAGGCCGACGATCGGGGTGACGAACCAGGTCCAGGTGGGCGTGAGTTCGGTGAGGAAGGAGGTGAGGCTGTTCCCCAGGAGCCCGATGACGTTGATCCCCGCGGCGAACATCAGCGCCGTGCCCAGCCGCTCTTTGGGCTGCGGCGGGCCCGGCTTCGCGGTGTCCTTGCCGGCGCCCTCCCGGGGCGCGCCGCCGTCCTCCCGGGGCGTGCCGCCGTCGGCGTTCCTGTCGATGAACCGCAAGCTGACCTCGCCAAACTGGACCAGGTCCCCGTGCGCCAGTTCCGTGGGTGAGGTGATGCGGTGCCCGTTCACCCAGCTGCCGTTCCGGGACTGCTGGTCGGTGAGGATGGTCCGGCCGTCGACGGAGCTCAGGAGGGCGTGGTGGCGGCTGACACCGTAGGCCGGCAGGCGAAGCCGGGCGTCGTCCTGGCTGCCCACGGTGACCTCACCGCGCGGAATCACAAGCCTGTTCCCCGCCGCCTCCCCGCTGACGACGATGAACTCATTCCTGGCACCAGGCCCATCCATGGCTTCCCGCCCTGCCACGCCCCAAGGATTCCGTAGGCTTAGTTTGCTCCCTGGGGAAATTCCTGACAAGGACGTGGCCCACGGTGGTTGAGCCTGCCAAAACCCAGGCCGGAACGAGCATGGTTGGCGCTCCCCCGGGCAGTGGTGTCAGGCCTGGAGCTTCCGCAGCGTCTCCACGGCGCCGTGCTGCTGCAGGGTGGCGAGGGCTTCGGAGTAGGCCGCAACAAACCTGGCGTCGTCGATGAGGTCGCCGAAAACATCACGGTTTGAAATGAAGGACAGGGGCTCCTGGCGCTGCCGCGCGGCGGCCGCCATGACGGTGTCCTTGAGCCTGTCCACCACCTCGATCGGGCTGCCCTGCTCGTCCGTCCCTTCCGCATAGCGGGCCCAGCTGGCCACGATCGCCGCCGACCGGCGGATCTCTCCGCCGTTCTCGAGATTGACGCGGACCACGGGCAGGAGCCACTTGGGGATCCGATCGGAGCTCTCGGCACAGAGGCGGGCCAAGGTGTCACGGACATATTCGTTGGAGAAGCGCTCAATAAGGGTGCGCTTGTACGTGTCGAGGTCGATTCCCGGCACCGGGTGCAGCGTAGGCGTTGCTTCCTTGTCCATGTAGTCCAGCAGGAACTGCGCGAACAGCGGGTCCTGCGCCACTTCATGGGCGTAGCGGTAACCGGCCAGGTAGCCGAAGTAGCACATGCCCTGATGGCTTGCGTTGAGGAGCCGCAGCTTCATCAGCTCATAGGGTTCCACGTCGTCCACGAGCTGGACGCCCGCCTTTTCGAACGGCGGCCGGCCCAGGCTGAAATTGTCTTCGAGGACCCACTGCTCGAACGGCTCGCAGACCACGGGCCATCCGTCCTGCACGCCAAATTCCGCAGCGATGGCCTCCCTGTCCTCGTCGGCGGTGACCGGGGTGATGCGGTCCACCATGCTGTTGGGGAAGGACACGTTGCTGGCCACCCAGGCGCCGAACTCCGGGTCCTTGAGCTCGGCAAAAGCGGTGAACATCCTGCGCGCGACGTCGCCGTTGCCCTGGATGTTGTCGCAGGACATGATGGTGAAGGGCTCCAGTCCCCGTTCACGACGACGGCGCAGGGCTTCGGTGATGAGCCCAAAGGTGGTGCGCGGCGCGCCACCCGGCTGGAGGTCGTGGACCACGTCCGGGTTGTCGGCGTCGAAGTCGCCGGTGACATGGTGGAAGTTGTACCCGCCCTCCGTGACGGTCAGGGATACGATCCGGACGGCGTCGGACGCCATCTTCTCGATGACTTCCTCGGGGCCGTCCGGGGCGAAGAGGTACTCGATGATTGACCCGATGACCCGGCCCTCCCGCGTACCGTCCGGGTTCTTCACCACCAGTGTGTACAGGCAGTCCTGCTGGTCCATGACCTGCTTCATGCGGGCATCGCCGGGCAGCACACCCACCCCGCAGATTGCCCAGTCGTGCGCCATGCCGGCGTTCATCAGCTGGTCCAGGTACATAGCCTGGTGGGCGCGGTGGAAGCCGCCGACGCCGAAATGGACGATCCCCGCGGTGAGAGCAGAGCGGTCGTAGGATGGCGTGCCCAAGTTTGCCGGGAGTTCTGCCAGTGTTGAAGTGCTGAGCGGTTGCATGTGCTTTTTCCTTTCAGGGCGGACCGTCAGCGGCCCGGGTAGACGATGGCTTTGAGCTGGCCGGGTTGTTTGCCGGCCTTGAGCGCTTCCTCTGCTTCGGCGAGGGCGAACCTGCCGGTGACCAGGATGTCCAGGTCCACCTTCCCGTCCGCGATGAGCTGGATGGCCAGCGGCCAGGTGTTGGTGTAGCGGAAGACGCCGGAAAGCCAGATTTCGCGGTTCTGGATGTACGAGACGGGGAGTTCGACGTCGTCCGCACCGAGACCGACGAGGATCACCCGGCCGGCGGGCGCGACGGCTTTGATGCCGGAACGGACAGCCTGCGGTGCGCCGGAAGCGTCAATGAAGGCATCGACGTCGAGCCCTTCCACGCTGTCTGTCCTGGCGTTGATCGCGTGGGTGGCGCCATGTTCGAGGGCGAAAGCGAGACGGTCCTCGAAGATGTCGCTGATGTGGATTTCGGTGGCGCCGAACGCACGGGCGGCCTGGGCGGCGATGATGCCGATGGGACCGGCGCCGGCAATCAGGACCCGGCTACCGGGCTTGATCCCGGCGCGTTCACAGGCCCAGAGGCCCACGGAGAGGGGTTCGATCAGCGCGGCGGCCTCGTCGCTGACGCTGTCCGGGATGTCGTAGGCGAAGTCGGACTGGATGGTGACGTACTCGGCGAAGGCCCCGTCCACCGGGGGCGTTGCGTAGAACTCGATGTCCGGGCAGAGGTTGTAGCGGCCGGCTTTGCACTGGTTGCACTTGCGGCAGGGACGCTGGGGCTCGACGGCCACCCGCTTGCCGATGCGGACGGGGTCGACGGCGCTTCCGACGGCGGCGATCCGGCCGGAGAGTTCGTGGCCGAGAATCAGCGGGTGGTCCACTACGTAGGGGCCGATCCGGCCGTGCTCGTAATAGTGGGCGTCGCTGCCGCAGACGCCGACGGCTGCCACCTGCACCAGGACCTGGTCGGCGTCGAGCTGGGGCATCGGGAGGGTCTCCAGGGTCATCTCGCCCTGGCGCTTCAGGACGGAGGCGCGCATGGTGGCGGGGAACGGCTGATCGTACGCCGGCAGGGTCTGGGCGGTTGGTGTCGTCATGGGGACAGTCCTTAAATGTCGGTGGTGGGTGGGCCGCTTACTACTTCACGGCGCCGAGAGAGAGTCCCTGGACGAGTTTGTCCTGGGCGGCGAAGCCGGCGAAAAGCACAGGCAGCGAGATGACGACGGCGGCGGCGCAGACTTTGGCGAGGAAAAGACCCTGGCCTGAGACGAAGCCGGTGAGGAACACCGGGGCGGTGCCTGCCACCACACCGGTGAGGACGCGGGCCAGGAGAAGTTCGTTCCAGCTGAAGATGAAGCAGATCAGGGCCGTCGCGGCAATGCCGGGCATGGCGACAGGAGCAATGATCTTGCGGAGGATCAACAGGAGGTTGGCGCCGTCGATCTGGGCTGCCTCCAGCATTTCCTCCGGAACTTCGGCCAGGAAGGAGCGCATCATCCAGACGGCGATGGGCAGGTTCATGGAGGTGTACATGAGGATCAGGAACCAGATGTTGTCCAGCGCACCCACGGTCCTGGCGAAGAGGTAGAGCGGCAGGATCGCGGCCACCACGGGCATCATCTTGGTGGAGAGGAAGAAGAACATCACGTCCGTCCACTTCTTCACCGGCCGGATGGACAGCGCGTACGCGGCGGGAATGGCCAGGACCAGCACCAGGACGGTGGACAGGACCGAAGCGGTGGCGGAGTTGATCAGGGAGGGCCAGGGGCTGACGCCGGAGGTTTCCCCGAAGAATTCCTTGTAGGCGTCCAGGGTGAGGTCCGCCGCGATCGACGGCGGGTTGGTGGCGGCGTCGGTTTCGGAGTGGAAGGAGGTCAGGATCATCCACAGGACCGGGGCGGCGAAGAGCAGGGCGAGGAGCCAGGCGGCCACACCGGCAGCAGTGTTGTTCCGGGTGGGATCCATGCGTGCCTTGCCCCGGGACCTTCCGGAACGGCGGCGTGAAACGCCCTCCTGTCCGGCCGTGGTGGCGTGGTGCGGGCTGCGGGGCGCCGTGAGGGTGCTCATCGTGCTGCCTCCTTCTTGAAGAGTGAAAAGACGGTGCGGAGTGCGAACGTGGCCACCAGGATGGTGCCGATGACCACCACGACGCCGGCGGCGGACGCCAGTCCGTATTCGTTGGCGAAGTAGAAGGTCTGGTAGACGGCGTAGGGAAGGTTGGCCGTCCCAAGTCCGCCCGCGGTGAGGGTGAAGACCGCGTCGAAGTTCTGCACGATGTAGATCGCTCCCAGCAGGCCACCCAGTTCCAGGTACTGGCGCAGGTGTGGCAGCGTCAGGTGCCGGAAGATGGCCCATGGGGTGGCGCCGTCCATCTGGGCCGCTTCCACGGTGTCCATGGGGCGGGACTGCAGGCCCGCCAGCAGGATGAGCATCATGAATGGCGTCCACTGCCAGACCAGCGAGACGATGACTGCCATCAGTGGCGCCTGAGACAGGAGGTCCAGCTGCGGTGGCGTGGCGCTGCCGAAGAGGGACCAGGCCCAGGTCAGGGTGCCGTTGACCAGTCCGTATACGGGGTTGAGAAGCGCGTGCTTCCAGATGAGGGCGGCGGCGACGGGAACCACCAGGAACGGTGCGATCAGCAGTGTCCGCGCCAATCCACGGCCGATGAATTTCTTATCCAGCAGCAGGGCCAGGCCCAGGCCAACGAGCAGGCTGGCCAGGACCACGGAGACGGTGAGCAGGATGGTAGTGAAGATCGCCTGCCGCAGGTCCGGATCCGAGAGGACCGTGACGTAGTTCTCGACGCCGGCGAAGGCTGTCTTGTTCGGGCTCAGGCTGTTCCAGTTCATGAACGAGATGACCAGCGTCACCACGAACGGAAGCTGGGTGACAACAATGAGGAAGACCAGGGCGGGCAGCAGCGGTGCACGCCGTGCCCATGCCAGGGCGCGTTCCCGCTGCCGGGTGCTTCGCGGCCGGGTGTTTCGTGAGGGGGTGGCTGCATTGCGTCCCGGGCGGGAGATGCGCGCCGTTGCGGTAGTCATGATTTTCTCCTGCGGTTCTGTTAGGGCTGCTTGTACTTGTTGCCGACTTTTTGCGCGGCTTCCTGGCCCTTTGCCAGCGCTTCGGCCACGGTGCCCTGGCCCGCGATGGCGGAGCTGATGCCCTGGGAGACATTTGTGCCCAGGGCAGCGAACTCGGGGATGCCTACAAACTGGATGCCGACGGCGGGGCGTTCCTGCGCTCCCGGGTTTTTCGGGTCGGCGTTTTCGATGGCGAAGCGTTCGGCCTCGAAGAACGGTGCGGCCTTCTGGAACTCGGTGTTCTCGTAGGTGGAGATGCGCTTTCCGGAGGGAACCTTCGCCCAGCCAAGCTTCGCGGCGACCAGTTCCTCGTAGTCCTTGGAGCTGGCCCAGGCGACGAACTTCCCCGCGGCTTCCTGTTTCTTGGAGGCAGCCTGCATGGCCCAGGACCATGTCCACAGCCAGCCGGAGGATTTGGTTTCCTTGATCGGGGCCTGCGCGTAACCGATCTTTCCCTTCACCGGCGAGGCCTCGGATTCCAGGGCTCCTGCCGCCGAAGTGGCGTCATACCACATCGCCACCTTGCCCTGGCCCATGTTGTTTAGGCACTCGGTAAAGCCGGCCTGGGCTGCACCCAGTTCACCGTGCTCACGGACCAACTTGGTGTAGAAATCCACGGCCTCGGTGAATTCAGGGGAGCTGACCTGGCCGTTCCAGTCCTTGTCGAACCAGGTGCCGCCGAACGTGTTCACCACGGTGGTCAGCGGGGCGAAAACCTGGCCCCAGCCTGGCTGGCCGCGCAGGCAGATTCCCTTCATACCCGGGGCCGCGCCGTCCACCTTGGCAGCTACGTCCGCCACCTCGTCCCATGTGGGCTTCTCCGGCATGGTCAGGCCCTTGGCCTCCAGGATGTCTTTCCGGTACATGAGGAAGGAGGACTCCCCATAGAACGGTTCGCCATACAACTTGCCGTCCTCGCCGGTGAGGGACGCCGTATAGGCCGGCAGGATGTCGGCCTGGTCAAACTCCGGGTCCTTCGCCACGCTGTCCAGCGGTGCCAGCCAGCCGTTGGCCGCGAAGAAGGGGATCTCGTAGTTGGACAGCGACGCGACATCGTACTGGCCGGCCTGGCTGGAGAACTCCTGGCTGATCTTGGCCCGGACGTCGTTCTCGGGCAGCACAGTGTAGTTGACCTTGATGCCCGTCTTCCGGGTGAAATTCTCCGCGGTCAGCCGCTGCAGGTCCTCCATCTGGGGGTTGTTCACCATCAGGACGTTGATGCTGTCCGGGTCGTTAGCAGCGGATCCGCCGCCGGCACCGGCGCAGGCCGAGGCAGCAAGTGCAATGCACAGGGCGCCGGCAGCCATCGAGGCCGCGCGCATCGTGGGACGCATAAGAACTCCTTTGTGCTCAAAAGTCGGGATGAATCGGACGCTCATATGAGCGCGCCTACTTGCTCATCTGCATTGTGACTCTAGTCATATATACTCGTTTGAGCAAGACGAGGGACTCAAATGATCGACGGAGAAGAGGTGAGCACCATGTCCGAGCATTCCCATGAGGAACTTCTGGCCCGCGTGAGCAGCGAGTATTACCTGGAGAACCGGTCCAAGGTAGAAATTGCGGTCAGTCATGACATTTCGCGGTTCCAGGTGGCACGGCTGCTCACCGAAGCCCGTGAGCGCGGCATTGTGGAAATCAAGGTGCACTATCCGTCCCACGTCTCAGCCACAGAGATCCGCAGGCTGGAATCCTGGCTGGGGATCCGCGAAGTCATCGTGGCAGACTCCACCTCGGGCGATGAGAACCAAGCCCGCGGCATCCTGGCCAAAGCAGCCGCCGCCGAGGTTACGCGGCAGGCTCCCGCGGGCGGGACGCTCGGGATGTCGTGGTCCCGCATCCTGGACGTGGCCTCGATGCTCGTCAGGGAGCTCCCCCGGTGCGACATCGTCCAGCTCGCGGGGGCACTGCCCACAGAAGGCGAAAGCAATCCGCTCGAGCTGATCCAGCGGCTGGGGCACCTGAGCGGCGGGCTCACCTGGCCGCTATGGTCGCCGCTGGTGGTGGAAGACCCGACGACGGCGGCTGGCCTGCGGCGCCAGCCGGAGATCGCGGGCGCCCTGGCCAAGGCGGATTCGCTCGACCTGGCGGTGGTCGCCGTCGGCGCCTGGAAGAGTGGCAGCTCCACAGTCTGGGACCGGGCCGAAGCGGAGATGCGCGAGGCAGCCGTGAAAGCCGGCGCAGTCGCGGAATGCTCGGGGCGGCTGCTCAACGCAGCGGGCGTCCCGGTCGAAACGGGGCTGGACGAACAAATCATCGCCGTCACGGTCAAGCAGTTGCAGCGCACCCCAAGCGTCATCGCGGTCTCGCACGGCACGGCCCGTGCAGATGCGGTGCGGGCGGTGGCCAGGGCCGGTTTCGTGACCACGCTGATCATTGATATCCCGCTGGCCCGGGCCCTTGCTGACCTCATGGATGAGGAGAACAGTCAATGAGCATTGTGGTCGGGGTAGATTCCTCTACACAGTCCTGCAAGGTCCTCGCGGTGGACGTACACAGCGGCGGTGTTGTTGCTTCCGGCACGGCGGCCCACCCCGACCGGACCGCCGTCGACCCCCGCATCTGGACGTCCGCGCTGCACGAGGCCTGGCATGCCGCCGGCGTCGACCGCCTGGGCGGCTCAGTTGCCGGGGTGGGCGTCGGTGCCCAGCAACACGGGATGGTGGCGCTCGACAACACGGACAGCCCCGTCCACGATGCGCTGCTGTGGAACGACACCCGCAGCGCAGCGGAAGCGGCAAGACTCCGGGACGAGCTGGGCCAGGAGGCATGGGTTGACGCCGTCAACCTGGTTCCGGTGGCGTCCTTCACCATCTCCAAACTTGCCTGGCTCGCGCAGAACAGGCCCGAGCTGGCGGACCGCGTAAACCAGGTTGTCCTCCCCCACGACTGGTTGAACGGAACCCTGGGCGGCGAATTCACCACCGACCGCAGCGACGCGTCCGGTACCGGCTATTTCTCACCGCTTACGGACAGCTACCGGACGGACCTGCTGGAGCGCTTCTTCGGCCGCGTTCCGCGCCTTCCGCGGATTGTCGCATCGCATGAGCGGGCAGGAACGGTACGGAACGGATGGGGCATAGACGGCGCCGTCCTCGCCGCCGGCGCCGGGGACAACGCGGCGGCCGCTTTGGGACTGGGACTTCGTCCTGGCGAGGTGGTGGTTTCCATCGGCACATCCGGAACCGTCTTTACCACCTCGCCCTCGCCCATGCCGGACCATACGGGCGCAATCGCAGGATTCGCGGACGCCGCCGGCGGCCACCTGCCCCTGCTTGCCATGCTCAATTCCGCCCGGGTCATGGCCGCAACCGCGTCCATGCTTGGTGTCGGCCTGGCACAACTGGATGCCCTGGCGCTGGGCGCGGAGAGCGGCGCCGGCGGACTCACGTTCCTTCCGTATCTCGACGGCGAGCGGAGCCCCAACCTGCCGCATGCAAGCGGAAGCCTGGCCGGCCTTACCAGAAGCAACATGACTCCGGAGAACCTTGCCCGCGCCTCCGTGTTGGGCGTGCTCAACTCGCTGGCCGACGCCATCGACGTCTTGAAGCAGTCCGGCGGCACCCCGGATAAAGTCCTCCTCATTGGCGGAGGCTCCAAGTCGCAGGCCCTCCGCCAGGCGGCTGCGAGCATTTTCAACCTGCCAGTCGAGGTCCCGGCGAGCAGGGAGTACGTTGCACTCGGTGCAGCGAAGCAGGCCGCATGGGCAGCCACAGGCGAGCTCCCCGACTGGAACCGCAGCATCGAAGCCTCCTACGAGCCAGAAGGCGAGTGGGGCTTCGGAGTCAGGGAGCGCTACGCTGAGGCGCGCAGGAACTTCTACGGCGCGTGAGTTGCCGACGGCAGCATCACGGCAAAATGGACCGAGGCTATTCGGCTGATCATCCAGGCCACCACCCCAACCCGCGTAACCGCAGAAGCTCCGGCTCGCCGTAGAACGTGCGCGCCTCCCCACCACCAGGCGGGGGATCTTCAACTGAATAATGGTTCTGGCGCAGGGGGCCAGGGTGGTGTAGAAGGAGGAATCCCGGTAGCTCTTCTGCCGTCCGGCTTATGCCGCCTTCGGCCAGGCTCTTCTGGGCGGCCTGGTAGGCGCCTTTGAATCCAGTGAGGCCGGCGCCGTCCAGTCTCGGCGCGGTGGATTGAGGCTGCTCCTAGGTCATGGCGTCAATGTTCCATGCTGCTCCAGCAGGAATCGACACCACGGGTGCGCTTCCGGCGAATCATCGGTTGCGGAAACTAGGCAGAAACTGAGCCAAATCTGGGGCAGCAACCGGCGGCCGGCTTATACGATTCCCTGGACATCCCTGGACATCCCGGGCTCGAGGGCGCTTGGGCGAACTGGAATTGGGGGGAATCCATGCCGGAACTCGGCCGCATTTACTGGACACGGCAGGGCCTTCGCTTGGCCTACACGGCGGTGATGGTTTGGGTCGCTGTGGCGGTGGTGTCTGCGCTCAGCTCGAAGCCAGCACCCGCTGTCGGAGCGGGGCCGTCCTCCGCGGCCGGGGTGTTGCGCGGCCTGTTCGAGGGCGTCGTCGCCGCGGTGGCAGCCCCCGGCGTGGCCCTCGTGGTGCTTGGCATTGCCGCGGCCATCGTCACCAGCCGCGATGTCCGACGCCGGGATCCGGTGCGGCGTTTCACCCGCCAGCAGCGCCGCGAAGGGATGGCCCGCGCCGGCGGCCTGTGTGAGTTGGAAGCCGGGTTCGGGCGGCGCTGCGGCAGACCGGCCGAGCACGGCGACCACTTTTATCCGTGGTCCAAGGGCGGTTCCACCAGCCTGCAGAACTTTGTCGCGGCCTGTGCCAGATGTAACCGCGCCAAGCGTGCGAACATCCCGTCACCAGGCCAGCAGCGGCGGATGGAACGACGACGGCGGGAGTACCTGCCGCCGTCGTCCCCGGTCAGCGTGGGCGAGCGCCAGCCGCTCCCCTAGACGGAGGTCCCCGCACAGCCCGGCCCGGCGTCGGGGCGCCCGGTCTGGTCCGGTCCTAGGACCGGACCTCCTGATCTGCGGAGATGGACTCGGCGATCTTCTTGATCGCGGCGAGCGTCACCGGGATGCCGTGGAGCGCCTGCTGGGTGCGGTCAGCGATCTGCTCCGGGGCCTGGTGACCGAACTTCTCCTCGAACATGGCGATCCCGTCCGGAAGGAATTCCCACGACTCGGTCAGGGTCGTCCCCGCATCAGCCGGGGTCATGGTGAAGCTCCAGCGGACGAACTTGCCACCAACCACCCAGGCGAACTCGCGGCCGCGCTCGGCGGCCACTACCTGCGACCGCGTCTGCCAGGTCCGGTGGGGCAGCTCGTTGCGCCCCGTGAACCAGGCACCGACTTGGCCGGCGCTGTCCTCGTCGTCCCACCAGCAGGATGTACACACCGGGCTCCACTCGCCGGTTCGGGTGATGTCGGAGACCAAGTCGTAGACCGTCCCGGCCGATGCCTGGACCGTAACGGACTCCTGGTGTGTGCGGGTGCTGCTCTGGTTCATGGGTCCATCCTTACTGAGAGTCACTCTTACTGCGGGTCACTTCTTCTGCCGCCGGCTGCCGCCGTGCCAGTCCTCCTGCCGGCCTACCGCACCGGCGGTGACTCCGAAGGCGGGCAGCTGAGGCTGCTCACGCAGGCTTCGCTTAAGCTCGGCGAACCCAGGGAAGCGTGCCAGCCCCACCACGTGGTCCCACAGCTCGGCGGCCGACTCCTCGTCCGGAAGCCGGCTGATCACCGGCCCAAAGAAGGCCACCCCGGTGGGCGGCTCAAAATGGATGATGGGCGTGCCCACATCCTTGCCCGTCAGTCCCAGCGCCTCATCCGTCTCCTGCCGAATCTCCCGGTCCCAGGACTCGTCGTCCAGCGCCTCCGCCAGCTGCAGGGGCAGGCCGGCCTCGGCGAGGATCGGCTCCACGAACTCCCGCGTCCCGCGCCGCTCACGCACCGCGAGCTCAGTGGGCAGGTTGTCCGTGTCCGGGGCAGCTTCGAAGATGTGTGCACCGAATGCCTCATACAAGCGCGCAACCGACTCCCGGCCGTGCTCTGCTCGGGCCTTGGCCGCCACGCGCAGGAGGCGGAGGCCGGCCGTGTGTCCGGCCTCGTACTCAGGCGGGAAATGGGCGTCATAGTCCACGCTGGCGTTGATCAGCCGCAGCGAGATGAACCGCCAGTCCACGCTGTATCCGCGCTGCGCCTGCACCATGCGCACCCACTTGCTGGTCATCCAGGCAAAAGGGCAGACCGGGTCGAAATAGAAGTTGATGTCGGCATCCACCCGTCCACCTTTACACCGGTTGCGGATGCACGCCTAATCGATTCCGGACGCCGACTCCTGCGCGTTTACCCGGCGGCCTGGCTGCTCTCGTACCCCAAGGCACGGCTGGCCTCCAGCCCCGCACGGCCTACCACCGGCCCCAGCCGCTCAACATCGGCGGGCCCGATCCGCTGGGTAGGGAACCCCAGGCCAATGGCGCATGCAAGCCGTCCCGCGTGGTCGAACACCGGCGCACTGATGGAGCCCACGTCCTGGTTGCGCTCCCCGAAGGCTGCGAAATAACCCCTGCTCGCGGGCAACGGCAGCCTGCTCCCGCAGCGTCTCCAGGGACACCGGCGTATCGGGCGTAAAGCCCTCGAGCCCCTGCTCGTCCAAGGCATCCCAAGCGCCCGGGTCGAAGGCCAGGAACACCTTGCCGGGAGCGTCGGCGTGCAGCGGCATGACCATACCCACATGAACGGCCGCATCACCACATGCCGCGTCTCAGCCACCGACGGTTGCTCGGCTGGGGCCGTGGTGGCGTTCGGGCTGGGCTGGGGGTGGAACGGGCTGACCCAGTACGTGGTCTCACGCACAGTGCATCCGTTCACCGTCCAGGCCACCGGGATCACCCAGAGCGGCACCTATATCGGCGGGACGCTGGGGCCGTTGCTGTTCGGGGTCGTGTTCTCCCAGTTTCCGCCGGCCGTTGGCTGAACCCTTGCTGCGGCGGCCGCAGCCGGGGCAGCAGCGTCGCTGGTCGCGTTCCGGTTGGAAAAGGGGCTGCGTTCCCCTTGACTGCTAAGCATGCTTAGCTTTAGGGTTGTTAATGGAAGCGCAACACAGATGTTCAACCCCGGGCCTTCCAAAGGCCTAATGCCCATCTCGACTAAAGCGACATTTGGGCGCCGATCCGGTTGAACCGCCTTCCCCCGCCGAACCGGCGGATGCCAGACGAAGCAACCACAGAGACGCCCTTCCCCTGCGCCATGCATCAGCGCGGCATTCAGCAGCCCAAGAGCTACTAATGGACTGCCGGATAGGGGTACGAGGGCCGATATCAAGGGAGCGAAACTATGTCAGTTCTTAAGAAAGCCACCGTCGCAGCCGCTGGAAGCCTGTTCCTGATGGGCGCCGTTGCCGGACCTTCACAGGCGGCAAACAACAACACATTGAATGATGGCCTCGTGAGTGTCACCGTCGGCGACATCACCGTCGAGGATGCTGTTGACGTAAATGTGGCCGCCAGTGTCGCAGCAAATCTCTGCGATGTCGCGGACATCGGCTCGATCGCGGTTCTCGGCGAAGCAGTGGATGCCACCGGCAACGCGGTAACCGTCTGCGATGCTGCGACCGGTCCAGTTCGCATTATCAACAACTAGTTGGCGCGGGCGATGAGGAACGAGCCACAGCACACATAGCTGTCTTTCCTCTTTCCGATCCCACGAAGAGCCCTGGCCACCGGCCGGGGCTCTTTCGCGAGACGCGTGAGCCGTATGGGAATCGGCGTCGGCAAGGGCGCCACCGCGCCCCTGGAGATCAGGGGCGACGGCGGCAGCACCTTGCTTGCCACGCTCAACAACCAGCCGGGCCGGCTCGCCGGGCCGGACGAGTGCCAGATCAGCCTCAGCCAGGTTGGCCCCAGCCAGGCGAAGCTGCTGGACCTGCGCCCGTCGGACCCGGTCCTGGTGCCGTCCCAGTACGTCCGGCGACGGAACAGACTGGCCCGCGTTCTAGCTGACCGACACAGGGAACCAACTGGCCCAGCCTGCCCCTTTGTCCCACCAGCAGCTGATGGCCTTTCCGTCTGCGCCGACTGCGAAGACATCCATGTGATCGCTGATGCGGGAGATGGCCGTGACCGTGCTTCCCGCCGAGGCAGTTCCTCCGGAGATCACGAACCAGGGCGCCCAGCCGGATGTATCGTGCCACCAGGTGCTGTAGATCTTGTTGTCTGTCCCCACCTTGAAGAGGTCCAGGTGGGGACAGGACCTTGCAAGGAATCCCGGATGCGAATTGGCTGTGGTCGACATCTTTCCCCAATTGTCGTGAGGTCCATGATCGAGCGGCACCCGTTCAGAGCGACAGTGCCTTAAGTCCCGCCGTTGGCGGAGTCCAAGTGGAAACAGTCCACAGCGAACGAAGCATCAAACGGCAACTGGTGAGGCTCAGCCCGAGGCGACCGATCCCGCCGAGGCGAGGCCCGCCGTCGTGCGTTCAAAGTGCCCCAGCAGCGTCTCCACCAGGTGCGGGGCGAAGTCCTCCTCCAATGACAGCACCACGCGGCACCGTGCGCCGGACACCGGAGGGTACCCCGCGTACAGCCCGCGCATGTCGCACACGGTCTGGCCGCGGCCAGGCCCGTCGGAGGTGTCGACGGCGGCACGCACCACAGGTGCCAAGGCAGGCGTAACCGCACCAACAGCGAGCGCCGCCGCCAGGGGATCATGCATGGCGGAGCAGGGCCGGCCGTAGATGCCCTCGTAAAACCTGAAGTAGTAGCCCAGCATCTCCCCCAGCGCCCGCGGCACCGGCGCAGCAGAAGAAAGCAACTCCTGCCGGTGAGACTCCTCCAGAACGGAAGCCATGGTCACGTCCAGCGGCGCCAGGGTCACGTCCCAGTCGGCGGCGAGCACCAGGGCCGCGGCCTCGGGGTCGTGCCAGATGTTTGCCTCGGCCACGGGCGTGATGTTGCCCGGCGCCAGCGCGGCCCCGCCCATCACGGTCACCGACTCCACCAGCGAGGGCAGCGCAGGCTCCAGCCGCAACGCCTCGGCAATGTTGGTCAGCGGCCCGATCGCCACCACCCGCAACGTGCCGGGGTAAGAGTGAGCCAGCCGCACCAGCATCTCCGCCGCGGACTCCTCCACAACAGAAGCAGCAGAAGGCTCCAATACAACCTCCCCCACACCGTTCTCCCCGTGCACCCACGGCGACCCGCCGCCAAAGGAACCAGCCAGCGGATCGTGCGCACCCACCGCCACCGGCACAGCAGCAGCACCGGCCAACGAAAGCAGGTCCAGGGTATTCCGGGCACCCACAGCGGCACTGACGTTCCCGCTGACGGTCCCAATGCCCACCACGGAGGCAAGAGGCGAGGCGAGCAGGTAGGCCAGGGCGAGGGCGTCGTCGATGCCGGTGTCGCAGTCGAGATAAACGGGGGCAGTCACAATAGGTTCCTTCGCAACAGATGGAGGGGTTAGACCGTCTCGCCCTTGGGGGCGGCGACGAAGAGGCTGACGATGAACGCGGCGGCGGTGATGCCCACCGAGATCCAGAGGGCGGTGGCGTACCCGGCGGCGGTGGCCTGCGCGGCGAACGGCGCCACGAGCACGACGCCGAGGCTCGCCCCGATCCCGAACGACGCACCGTTGATGCCGGGCAAGGCAGCCGGGGCCTCCTTGGGCGAAAGCAGCACCGAGAGCCCGTTGATGGCGGTCAGGAAGAAGCCGTTGTAGAAAATCCCCAGGCAGGCAATCGCAACAAACACCGCCACAGGGCTGGACGAAAACACGGCGGCCACCACGGCACACACCAGGCTCAAGGAAGTCCCCAGCCGCAACGTACGCACCCACCCGCGCCGGTCCGCCAGCCACCCCGCCAAGGGCGCGGCGAAGACGCCAATCAGCGCGGCAGGGGTGAGGAACAGCAAAGCCGAGATGGAGGCGGAAAGCCCGAAGCCGCCGTCGGAATCCTGGCTCAGCAACACCACGGTGAAGTTGATGACCGCGAAGATGCCGGCGAGGGTGAGGACGGTGGTGGCGATGACGGGCCATACCTGGCGGGAGCGCAGGTGGTGCACGGCGATGAGCGGGTGGCTGCGGCGCTTCTCGATGAACCAGAATCCCGCAAATGACAAAACCGTGCCGGCCAGCAGGGCCAGGGCGGTGGGCGAGGTCCAGCCGGCGGCCGAACCGTCGGACACGAAGTACGTCAGGAACACCAGGAACAGCGAGAGGGAGCCGGCGCCCCACCAGTCCATGGCGCCGCGCACCCCAACAGGGCGCCCGGCGGGCACCAGGCGGAAGATGCAGACAGCGGCGATGGCGGTGAGGACGAGCACGACGACGAAGATGGACCGGAAGCCGAGGGTCTCGGCCATGAGCCCGCCCGCGTAGCCGTCCACGCCGCCCACTCCCCCGTTGATGGCGGCGATGATGCCCACGGAGGTGCCGAAGACCTTGGCCTGCAGGTTCTCGCTGAGGACGATGTAGGCGAGCGCGAACACGGCGCTGGAGACGCCCTGCAGGAACCGGCCGGTGACGAGCAGCGGCAGGGTGGGTGCGGCGATGCAGAGGATGGTGCCGGCGCCCATGATGCCCAGGACCAGCAGCAGCGCGGCGCGGCGGCCGATGAAGTCGCTCCACCGCCCGATCACGGGCCCGGCGATGGCGCCGGCCAGGAAGAACATGGACTGGACGGGGGCGGCGCTGTCCGCGCTTTCGCCGAAGCTCGCGGCGATCTGCGGCAGCGCGGGGGTGACCATGCTGGCGTTCAGCTGGAAGGACAGCACGCCCAGCAGCAGGGTGGAGATCAGCAGGGCGGCCCGGCGGCCGGAGAGCCTGGCCGCGTCGTCGTCGGGAATGACGACGGCGGCGCCTCCTTCGGCGGGCGGCGCGGCTGCGGCGGGGGTCGGGGTGTTCACATCAAACTCCTTTGTTCGAGCAGAAGGGATCGTCTTTCGTGGCGATTCGAGTTGTTATACAACCACGTATGACTTACAAGTACAACTGTGCGCTACACTTTTTCGAAACCCCGGCCGCTTCCGGCCCTCCTCCTGAGAGAGTTTTGCCATGAACACAACACGTACTGCCGTCACCGTGGTCGGCAGCATCAACCTGGACCTGATCGCCACCGCCGAGCGACTTCCGACGGCGGGCGAAACCATCGGCGGCGCCGTCCTGTCCGAGCAGCCCGGCGGCAAGGGCGCAAACCAGGCCGCGGCCGCGGCACGGCTGGGCGGCAGTGCCCGGTTGGTCGGGGCCGTCGGCAAGGACGCGTCCGGGCAGCGGATGCTCGATGCCCTGGTTGCCGCCGGCGTTGATACGTCCGATGTGGCCGTCCTCCCCCAGCCGACCGGCACGGCACTGATCGTGGTGGACCGCGAGGGCGAGAACCAGATCGTCGTGTGTCCGGGCACCAACTCGCACCTGTCGCTGGACGGGGTGGCGTTCGGCACGGAGGAGACGGTGCTGTGCCAGCTGGAGGTGGGCCTGGATGTGGTGCTAGAGGCCTCGCGGAAGGCGAAGGGGTTCTTTGTGCTGAACGCGGCGCCTGCCATGGACCTGCCGGCGGAGCTCCTGGAGCGGTGCGACCTGGTGATCGTCAACGAGAGCGAGTATGCCCTGATTCCGGCCCTGGCGGAGGCGAAGCTGGTGGCGGTGACGTACGGCAAGGACGGCTCGGCGCTGTTCGAGCACGGCCGGCAGGTGGCCGAGGCCCCTTCAGCTGCCGTGACGGTGGCGAACACCGTGGGCGCGGGCGACGCGTTCTGCGCCGCCCTGGTCCTGGCGCTCCGGAGCGGGCTGGACTACACCCGGGCTCTGGCTGTGGCGAATGCCGTCGGTGCCGACGCCGTGGGCGACCCGTCGTCGCAGCCGGATTTGGCACAGCTGGGCCACTACGTGGAGCGGGCAACCGCTGCTTCGGGCGCTTCCTCGTGAGTGTGACTCTGCCGTTGACTGTCACCTTCCGGCGGGCAGTGCCGGCGGACTTTTCCGAGGTCCGGCGCATCACCCGCGACGCCTACCTCGGTGCCGGACACTTCGCCGCCGACCACCCCTACATGGGTGTGCTGGAGGACGTGGAGCACCGGGCCGAGCATGCCCAGGTGTGGGTGGCGGAGGCCGCAGGGAAGGTGATGGCGGCGGTGACGCTGACCTTCGCCGGCCAGCCGTACAGTGAGATCGCACAGGACGGCGAGTTGGAGTTCCGGATGCTGGCCGTGGACCCCGCACACGAGGGCTGCGGCTTAGGCCGGGCCGTGGTGCGCGAGATCGTGGACCACGCCCGGCACGTGCCCGGCATCGAGGCCATCAGCATCACCAGCGCAACGTTCATGGAGCGTGCCCACGGGCTGTACGAGTCGTTGGGGTTCCGCCGGCGCACCGGAGCGGGACTGGTACGTGCCGGGCGAGGACGTACTGCTGTGGGTGTTCCGGCTGGAGCTCGATGGCTGAGTCCGTTGAACCCCTATTCGAACTAGCAGGGTTTACGACTGCTGCTTGAAACAGACCGGGAATGTTGCGCAAACGCGCGACGCGAGGAAATCTACACCTTGCCGTGAACCATTGGCCTTGCGTCCCAGGAGAACGCAACCCCTATGCCATCATCGGCGTCGTTACGTCGGGGACCGCGAGCTCGAGGGCAAAGATACTTTATCCCCCCGGTCAGTGAGCCACGAATGTCGTAGGCGACTCCAATCTCGCCCGGACTCCATCCCGCACGCACTTCCGGATCGGGATGGCGCACAATCGTTTGCGGTTGGGGCCGCGGAGTCCGGTGTTGCACCTTCCTGCATTTGGCTGGCCATGCGGGCGAACGACCAACATCCCAGTCGGCAAGAAACGACGCTTCTGACCTTCGCTGCCTGAGATGTCTACTCCATGTAGGCCTAGTGAAATCCTGAACGACTACTGCCCAGCATCCAGCTTGACTCCGCCTTGCGACCGGTCGTGCTCCCGCAAGACGAACTCCGTTGTTGCATTCGCGTAAAGAGGGGGCATTGACAGAGCCTCAGGAATCTCACGCGTAAACGGCTAAACGACGCCTTGCGACCCGGTGCTTTTACGGATGATCGCCACCGCGGTTAGTTGACGCCGACATTTTCGAAAGTCTCCTGGAACAGGTTAACCATCTGGCGACCGAGAGGTAATACGTCCACTTAAGGCGAGCAGCACCGGACATGACTTATTCGAACATGATGTGAAGCTGGTTGCACCTATCAGGTAACCTCACGAGAATGAGTGGAATAGTAGACTTCAATTTTGTTGCGGATCTGGACATACAACTTGTCTCGCAAACTCTCAAAGACCAAGATTCCGATGGGGTTCGATGGGGGCGCGTATTCCGCAAGACTTATGACATGATATATAACGGTCAAGAAACGGGCCGTTATCGCTGGGATCAGTTGATGAAGACCGAAAAAACCCATTTTGGGACCTTATTTGAAATAAATGCGCAGCGCGAATTCCGTTTCGAGGCCAATGATGACGACCCTACCGACTACCGAATTTCTAATATACTAGTCGACGCCAAATGGAGCCAAAGATTTGGCGGATGGATGCTTCCGCCGGAAATAACCGACCATATTGCCCTTGTTGCAACTGCAGACGATGCCTTGTCTCAATGGTCGCTTGGCTTAGTCCGAATCCTTCCAGAACATAGGACGGAAGGTGCTAACAGGGATAAAAAGAGCACCTTGAATGTCGATGGAAGAATGGCTATCGAATGGTTGTGGAAGGATGCCCCTATGCCACCAAATGTGCTCCTGCAACTTCCTCGCGATTTGGTTGACAATATTTTCGACCATTGGGCGGGAACCGAACGGACTAATAGGCTATTTAGGGCCGCGGAGGGGATGATAGTTCATCGCAATTCAGTTGCTACTGTCAGCAGGCAACTAGATGCGCAGAAGCGTGTCAGGTACAACGGAGGGGCACGCTCCGCACTTGCACCAGAGGGATACATAATTCTCAGCGGCAAGTACTATCCAGCGCTTGCTTCCGCCTTACAAGTCCCCGTACCGGGCCCGCTCGAATACGTGTCGGTGCGTGTTGTGCCAACTGACACTCATGATGGAGTGCTCATAGATGGACGTAGGTGGAGACGCGCCCAAGAGGGGGATGTAGTCGCAGAAAGTGCGCCAATTTTGCCTGACCGGGGTCTGAAAGAGTAAGCCCGAAAGGAAGAGGCCTTAACCGCAGACACCCTGCAGGCGCTTGGGTTGCTGGTGGTAAGACTACGCGGAATTGGGGGTGCTTACCCGATTCCGCGTAGTCCTAAAAACGTATAGCTCGATACCAGAATGTTGAAAAATGCGACATCAGCGAGGCACCCTGATCAATTGGTTGGCAGCCTGCCCGGTGCCCGGGTCACACAGGCAGCGCAGGTTACCCGTGTCACCCCACGGTGCCGGCCAAATCTGTCTTGCGGGCCGAACGGGATCAAGGTCGAGGTAGTGGACCTCTGTCCCGTCGACTGCTGCGCCCGGCAAGCCATATCCGCGAGCGTCGTTACTGCTCCTGGCGAAGCTGGTCCGCAATGTGATGTCGTCGATCTTTCGGCGTCCGCAGGTAGGCAGCCCATGCCCGGTCGAGCTCAGTGCTTCCCCGCCGACCACGTCCCATCCATCGAATCAGTCGGCGGCGATCTCCGGGGTTGAGTTCCCGCGCGGCCATGAGGACCTCACGTTCATCTACGGTCGATGACTCTCGTCCTGACCGGCACCGAACGCATTCTGTGACCGGCATTTCGGTTTCACTGCCGTCAGCGGCCCGGATACGGCGCCGCGAGACGGCGAGGACAGCTGTCATGACGGCGTCGTCTGGATAAGGCTCAGCGCCCGCGATGCCACACAGGGTACACATGTACCCGTCTCTTATCAGCACTGCCTGCCGCTCCTTGCTCGACATAGCCTTCCGCGGGGAAGCCTGTCTGCGTTCGCGAGGGTCCCACACAGCTACTCCAGCCTTAACGAACCGCTGATCTTCGGCAAGCAGGGATGCGTCTTCAGCGCTGGAGTGCACGACCCATCCATAGTCCCTGAGGTCTCTAATCCGTCGATCTACCTGCGAGACGCCAGGGAAGGCCGTTCTCAGCTCATTCTTCGTAAAGGTGCCGCCCTCACCTATCACCTGCAGGAGCCACAACGCTCCACGAACCATTGTCCCCGCTGTTGAATCGGGGTCATCCCATGCCGGTTGATTCATTTGATCCTCGTAATCTTGCTGGTGGGGGCATGGACAAGTTCCCCCATGATCCTATGATCTAGCTCCAAGCTATGGAGGCCAAACTCGCCGAGCTGTCACTTCTGCAGAGGCACACTTCGCCACGCCGGAAGTCGGTTCGCTACATCCGCTCCGAGTTCTGCGAGCTTGTTTTGGATTATTTCTTCAGGCACCTCAAGCTTGCACGAAACCCAGCTTCCGGAGGTTCCCGCGTCCCGTGGAACGTTGGTTGCAATCCATTCGCGGGGCACCGAACCGGCCCCGGCAATCTCAAGTTTCGACGACAGCCGCAGCGCCACGAGCAGCCATTGTTGATCTCGCAACATCACCTCGTACTCGTGCCGCGACAGGTAAGCGACGAACCTTCCGGTCCGGGTTGTACTTTTGACTTCCAGGTGGGCGGACGCGGCGCCATGTGCAAAAGCTATGTCGTATCCAAACCCATCTGACCAGGTGGACACGTGGTCAACCCTCTCGGCTGGGCTCTCCCTGAGAATAGAGACAAGGGCTGCTTCGCCTGCAGCACCAACACGCTCCCTCATGGCGGTGTCGACCTTACCCCAGCTCGCGACGAGTTGCTCATATACTGCATTCGCATCTAGTCCCAACACTTCTCCTGCCGAAACTATGTCCGTTGGCAATTCGTCTGGTGTGCGAACGAGTTGATCCGCATCCTGCACCCAAGGGAGTGCTGCTTTCTCGAAAATTGCACCAAGCATTAGGTTCGCCATCGGAATAGGGAAGCCAACCTTGTCCAAGAGCTCAAACTCACTCAACAAATTGAGCGCTGCCGCGTATTGAGTGGGCGACACGTCGCTGTACTGCCTGTGGGTAGTCAGCAGCGCCTGTGCACGTGGGATGCCACCGCTCGCGGGGAGAAGCTCCAGCCATCGCCGTGCGGCTAAAAGTATGGGGTCAGGTGGTAGACGCACGCAAGTGGCCCATCAACGACTGAAGGTCACCCTGGTCAAGGCCTCCACCGACCGCAGGCTCTTCATCCAAATCAGCTAACTGCTGGACTGCTGGGTCGTCGAGTATGCCACCCATAAAGGTCAACTTGTGCGCAAGACGCACCGCCACCACCTCATCGATGGTTCCTTCCGAGGCGAGGACTGTGACTCGTGTCTTGACATCGGGGCCTAACCCAAGACGGTGAATCCGGTCGAGGCTCTGCAGAAAGCGACCTGCGGCGAAGTCACGGTCAACGTATACGGCGTCGTGGCACTCATGATGCAGGCTAATCCCCTCGCCGAGCGTTGCAGGATTAGACAGCAGCACCATGCAGTCAGGGTCGCTTCTGAACCGGTGGATCTGATCTTGACGGTCCGGCGTGCCCCCGTGGACCACCGCAGGGTTGAACAGCGCCAGAATTCGCTGAAGAGTGTTAATACTCCGGATGAACGTAGACCAAACAAGCGTCTTCCGACCTTGGGCCGCATTTTCACGGACGATCGCCAGCACTTCCTGATACTTTGGCGACATTTCATAGGTCGGAAGGTCCTGCATCAGCTCGTAGAGCGATGACCGCTCGGGAACGGCAAGCGGCGGCACTTGGTACGCAAGCGGCTCGTACTTCGTGGTTCCGACTGCGAGTAGAGCTGGGCTCGTCGCCGCCATAAGCATGTAAACCAAAATCCGACCAATGGCCTGAAAGTCGCCCTCATGACCCTCCGCGCGGGCTGAAAACTGGCCTACGAGAGCCTCATATATCTCGGCGTGCAAAGGAGGCAACGGGACAACCCGCAAGTTAGTCTCCACTGGGGGCAACCGCAGCTCATTTTTTGTCGTGCGCGTGAATAGCGGCTTGAGCGCGCGGCTCGCCTGGGCGAGGTCGCCGCCATTCACGGCCCGGAGGACGCTCTGGCGACCAGTTCCTGGCCAAACGAACCCAAAAAGGTTCTCGAGGTCCCTCACGCCGTTTGGGGCCGGGGTCCCTGTAAGGATGAGCCGTCGCCTGCTGCGGGGGCCGAGAGCCAGGCAGGCTGCGCCGTATGCGCCGTCCGCCCCGAGCTTCATTCGATGAGCTTCGTCGAGGATTATCATCGAGGGCTGCTCCGAGAGCCAGCGGCCGAGCATACTGACCATGCCGGGGAGGCGTTCATAGTTAACGATGAGTGACTGAGCTGTAATTGATGGGACTCCGTCAGCCACCTCCATGGTCAGCGAGGGCTGCAAGCACTCCCTGTTCTCGTAGCGCCACGCTTCGTAGCTCGACTTGGGTCCGACAATAAGCAGTCTTTCGATGTTCTCCTTGCGGCGTAGCGCCTGAAATACGGCCAACCCAACTCTCGTCTTACCGGCACCTGGGACGGAAAAATTGGCTCCGTGGTGCAATATCAACAGCTTGGCGATGTCTCGCAGCTGGAATGATGTGAGGTCTCCTGTCCATCCGGGCCCGAGAAGGCTGGGAACAGTGTCACTGTCCACCACATCTGTCTCACCGCTACCTTGGAGCCGGCCACTCAGAATTTGAGCATCCCGAAGCGAGTCCACAACGAGCGCCTGTAACTGCGCGTCCCAAGTCACATCACCATCCGCGGTGTGCGGCCACCTACTGAGAACCTCAAGGTTTGTCAGCAGGTCGTCGAGCTCAACTTCGACAACACCTGGTGACCGATGAGTGCTCGTACGGTAGCCGACTGCCAGCCTACGAAGATCGCCTTCCAACCCTGGGCGAGCGATGAACCGGGCACGAGTGACTTCCGCTGCAAGGCCGATGGCAAGGCTCGGGCTGTCAGGCACGATCACGTCAACCGCACGGCCCTAAGGAGCCAGGCAACGCCTTCCCCTGGCGCGGTGAAAGTGCGTCCGGCCTGGCGAGCCAGACTTTCGAGGCTGTCGCGGAGAACAATCAACGCGTCGTCAAAAGCTTCGTCGTCAAGGGCTCGCTTTGCTTTTGCCTCAGCAAACTCGCTTGCACATTGGGTGACATAGTCTGCTGCATCGGTGAGCCGTTCAGGCACCGCCGTTTGCCGCTTCACAAGTTCTGCATTCTGCCCAGCAAGCTTAACCGCAACGTCGAAAGTTTCACGCGCCTGCTTCATAACACCGGACGCCCAGGCTACATCGACCGGGCTTGCGCTCTTGCCATCAGTCGCCGTTGCCTTGGCCCGGAGAAGCTGGCTAGTGAGAGCTTCGGCTGCCGCAGATGTGTTGCTCCGGGCAGGAAGAGCGGCACCTGGGATGCCCGGGATTGAAACCTTCTCCGCTAGGGACAACTTCGGCTTCAGATCCACCGGCAGTCGGCTCTCGAGATATCGCGTGTGGAAGTCTGCCTCAGCGAGACGCAAAGAAGTCTTCGGGTAGTCCAGGAGAACCATGGCCAAACGCGACTGC
The DNA here is from genome assembly GCF_057369995.2 of Arthrobacter sp. MOO21. Taxonomy (NCBI): domain Bacteria; kingdom Bacillati; phylum Actinomycetota; class Actinomycetes; order Micrococcales; family Micrococcaceae; genus Arthrobacter; species Arthrobacter sp. MOO21. The sequence goes on from NZ_CM170671.2 coordinate 540,045, forward strand.
ATCAAGGCGTTCGCAGCATCAGGGTCAGTCATTGCTAGCTTTGCAAAATCACGGTGAAGCTCACGCAACTTCTCCTGGTGTTGCTCGAAATCGATTAACCGCAGAGTTGCACCATCTTCGGTCCTGCTGCGGTCAATCGCGTCGAGTATCAGCGCATAAACCCAGCGATCACGCTGAAGTGTTCCAAGCTTGATATTGAAGTCTTTGGCAACGTCAGCTTCAGAGCGTCCATGCCCCAGTTCCTCGTCAATGGCGATAAGCCGGTTGATGTAGGAGTAGTCGCGTCGGCGGTCCTTGCGTAGCTGAAGTGACAACTCCACGGCATTGATGTCTTTGCGCGAGGTGTCTTCCGGCAGAACGCCGACCCTAATGTTTTGCTCACCGAGATCGATCAGTGCAGCCGCTCGGGTGTTGCCGTCAACCAGGATCCCATGAGGGGTAACGATGCCGGGCTCTCGCTGGCCTACGTCGTCCAACTCGTTCATCAATGCGGTGTAGTCGGGGTCCCTCTGGTCCGGGTTTGACGGCCGCTGCCTAAGAAGGTCGTGAAGGTAACCCTGCGCTACTTGACCCCAGGGCTCTGTATCAATAGCCCTATCGCGTTCCGGGTCGAGGGTGCGCTGAGCACGTATTCGGTGGGTATCCGGATTGAAGTAGAGCATGTCAACCGGCACGGTGATCACGTATAGGTGCCGGGGTTCCCCGCGCCAGTCAATAGTGACCTTCGCGCCATTCTCCGTCATCGCCAATTTCAGGCGCTGGTCAATGACCGCTTTGATTTCCTCTCCCCTTGGAGGAATGCCGAAGTCGGGCATGAAGGACTCCTAAAAATTAGATCAAAATCAGTGTGCCAAAGGCCGACGGTTGAGGCTCGGAGGTCGATCTGCGACACACTATCGGCGACGCAGACATTAGCACCGCACAAACAAAATACTTCACGGGGAGCCGGATAACTCGACGGCTAGCTAACCTTCGCGCGCAAGCGGTCGATCGCAAACACTTCGTGGCGGGCGTGGTTCGCCTGGCCGCGGAACGCCCGCCACTCCCCCAGCTTGTACATCGGTACACCGCGCCGAACGCGCACCTCGACCTCAAAGTCACGGCTGATGAAGTCAATCCTCCGCTCAATCTCGCTGTCGGAGAGACTACCTCCGAGCGCCTTCCGCAACCCCGCGAACGAGACAAAGCCAGCGTGCTCTCGTAGTGCCCGGTAGACCTCATCATGGCTTCCCGCGCCGTGTCGACCGGTCGGGGTTCCGTCCTTGCGCAAGGCGGATGCAATAGCGACTCCGAGCGCACGGGCCACCGGTGGTGGAAATGCGTTGCCGATTTGCCGATAAGTTGTGGTTTTTCGTCCTTTGCGTTCGGCAAAGTCCCACTCGTACGCCTCCCCAGACCAGCCCTGAATGCGGGCAACCATTTGATTTGTCAGCTTGGGGACAAATTCCATGGGGATGTCGGGGCCAGGTGCCGCGTCTGCGATGCCAAGACCATCGACGCCCAGTGCGCGCCACTCGCGCTTTGCCCGTGTCGGGCCAAGGTCTGGCCCGCCGTGCCTCTTGGAGCCGCCAACAATGGTCGGGGCAACACGGTCAGCCCTCTTGGCCCAGACCTCAGCGCCCGGCCAACCATTCGCAGCCATCAGGTCGTACAGCGCGGAGCCCACCGTCTGCACAGACGGGGTCGGCTCAGGCCAGGCGAAGTAAGGAGCAAATTCCTCACGTAAGGCAACGAGGATGAAACGAGGCCTCAATTGCGGGACGCCGTAATCCTTCGCCTCAAGGAGGCGCCAGTCGGCCCGGTACCCCAACTCGGCAAACCGATCTAGGACGGCCTGACGATAGCCGGCGAAACGCGGCATGGAGAGCCCGCGGACGTTCTCCAGCAGCACTGCATCAGGCTGCATGCGACCAGCCGCCTCGACGGCCCAGGCGAACAAGTCTCGCTCATCCGACGAACCCAGTTGCTTACCTGCAATCGAGAACGGAGGGCAGGGCACTCCACCTGCAAGGAGCGAAACTCCTGTATGTTCGGCAGGATTCCACACTGATTTGTCAGCCACATCCCCGACCACAACCTTCGGCTTTGACAGTCCCTCGACACCTGCCAGTCGCGAAAGATTACGCTCGAGGGTTTCGGCCGCGTCACGATCAAGCTCAATCGCGAGCATGTGCCGGAACCCCGCGAGGTGCAAGCCGAGGCTCTGACCGCCTGCCCCTGCGCAGATCTCGACCACTGTCAGCTCACTCGCACGTTTCATATCATTCATGATGAGTCTATTCTTTCAGACTCACCGGCTCCCTCGGGGACGCGCGCCGCAGGCATGCATGCACCAGACTTTCTGACCGTCCTCCCACGCTGAGGTCCAGATGCTCACCCAGCTAGAGGCCTGACCAGGCTCGCTTGTGTTTGCTGAAGAGGATTTATTAAGGAGAGCTCGCTCCGCATCAAAAGCACTCAGGTTCTTGTACTAATCAGGCATGCATCAGAGCAGAAACTCTACGGACAACCCGCTGCAGCCCAAGTAATGTAGTCATCAAAGGAATATCGAACCTTTGCAAGCAGAGCAGCCGAGCTAGCCGTATATTTTTCCAGTTTCGCAGGATCCTGCTCCAACATCATGTCAACGTCACGTCTTTGCTTGGTCGGATAGACCAACGCGCGTAAAGACTTGCACTCGGAACGGGGTACAACGTACCTGTCAGAAGCAAGTCTGTGCGGGTCTTGCGAGGCCCCAATTATCGGCTTCAACTTTAAAGACAACGGAAGCCATATCGGTATGCTCTGAACTTGGGTGAACTTTATAACATACAACGCTCTCCAGGGTAAGCTCCATACGGTTGAGGGCCGCCAGTTTCAACATCCATGTGAACAAACAGATCAGGAATATGTCCTCAAACTTGTCGGACTCACCGGCTGCACCTAAAAGAGTCTCATTGTCTGAGACTTGCATAAACCGACTCATATCTCTTGCGTATGTTTCGCACTCAACAAGTGAGTCCGAGGCCGCCTGGAACAGCTTTTGGATTGACGCTTCGTCGGCGGATTCACGATTCGTACGAGTAGTCAGAAATAGTAGCGACGGCAGCAAGCTCCGGCTTTGTACTTCGAGTAGCACCCGGAGCAAGTCGAACATCGTCGGCATGTGCGTCTGAGTTTCGCCCCTCCGGGCAAATCCATCGCACAAATCAAGGTTGATTGCATGATAAGCGCCGCCCAGCTCCAGAAGCCGTTGATAAGCGAGACTATTTGGTTCCGCGGCTCGACGTATGTCGTCACCGATAACATTTGATCTCGGATCAACGTGCTTGAGGCGCCGCACGTCATAGAGGGTGATATTGAGGTCCGTCTGTTGAGGACTGTCAGCATTTGCTGACGTGTCAAAGCCCAAAAAGCGTAGGGCGACATTATGCGGTTCGCAGAACTCATCGTGTATCAGATGGATATCGAGAAGGTCAGCGCCTGGTAGCGTGAGATATCGGAACGGAAATTCCTCCAGGTTCCAGTCGCTTCTTGCAGCCTTGATGTGATGACACCACTGCTCCAGACGAATGTACTGCTTTCGAGGTCGGTGCCAAGGCTTGAACGCCCTTGTCGGAGGCGTTGCTGCGGCGTATTCCTGCGACGGAAATATATCGTCCAGGAGTGCATTATCTTCATCATTCCCAAACGGCTCAGACATCATTGCCGTTCATTATTTTGTACATCGCGGTAACAAGACGCTGACGTCGATTAGGATCGATATTGTCTAAAACGTCGAAGGCAGCCAGAACTTGCAGAAGGGCCCTAATCCGGTCCTCACCACTATCTTGTGACCGAGTCGTCCTCCTTGCACCGCTGAGCGGGGCCTCAAATTTGTAAAAGGACGCAGCTGACTCTGCTACCGAACTGGGGAGAGTTGGTCCGAAAAATATGCCAGGCACAGCGGCTCCCTCGTCGCCGTTTTCCAAGGCCCATATTTCCTCTACTATCGCTGAAAGTCTGTCTCTTTGACGTTCAGCCCTGTCTACCTGAGAAGCCGCACGGATCCTACGGGCCTCGGCTTTCTGGGCATTAGCGAGTTGTCGGAGCGCGTTGTGCAGCCAGCGCGTTAGGTAGACAACGTGTGGATGAGAATTATTGAACGATTCTCGGTCAATGTTTAGCGCCGCCTCTAGGCCCTTTGATACAAAAATCTCGCAGGTAATTTGCTTTAAGCGCGTCTGCTCTGCGATCTGATACCGCATGAAGGTCTGGTCGAAAAGAGTTCCACTTGCCCCATGAATACGGATCAAGGAGCCTCGGTGCTCGGTTGGCGCGACTTTAGGGGTCCAAAATAGATATGCGTGAAATGCTAGTTCACCGCCACTGAAATCGGTGGATACATTTTCAAATGTCTGTCGGTTCGAACCGATGAACACCATCGGTTCCCGTATGGCGTGATCTGTTGCTGGCAGGTTCCGATACCGAATTGGGCGCCGTAAGCGCAGTCCATCAACATCTACCTCAAAGGGAAGATGACTTGAGCTTTCTGCACCAATTTCAAAAGCCTCCTTGACCGTCGTCTGCTGCTCAGGCTCATGCAATTTTAGAGCAGCACCTCGCGGCGAGTTGGATAGCTTATAAAACTGCGCCCACGACCCTACTTCTTCATCGAAAATACTTCGGTCAACATATTGGATTGGCAGGGCTAACGCCAGCTGCCAAATCATCTGAAGATAATAGTCGAGCACTCGCTCGAGCTGGGGATTAGGGTTACCTTGCCCAACCTCATTCCAAACCGCATCGACAAGCTTCTTGAAGGCAACCCCCGGGTCATCATCGCCATCCCAGGGAAGGTTGGAATCTGCACCATGGTCAACACGCAGGTTACTGTCGGAGGGATCAGTCCGGCCAATGTGATAAACGGGCGGAGTAGCACTGGATGCAGGTTCATCCGTCACAGTCGGAGCGTCAATCAAATCCCACATGCTAGCGCTTTTTAGTACTTTACGCACTGTCGGTCGTATTCCCGTAAGGGTTATCGCTGTTCCATGAGACTCGGGAAATGACGATGGCTCACGCCATATCTTAACCCTTCCAGCTTCATAAACATCGCCTACGTGTTTTTCGCCCGGCTCATTTTCCGTGTATTGTTTCATAACAATAGTGGCTATGGTACTGAAATTATCACCTTTTACCTTGGTAACGATCTGAAAAGATTGAGTTAGCTGTGAGACGGAAAAGAGGCCTATGCCTATTTTTCCGATTAATTTACGCCCGGAAGGGCTTCGGTAAGGGTCATCTGGATTTGTAATTCCGAGCGCTCTTCCATCGCTCGTTCGCTTTGCGCTACCACCGATATGGTGCAATAAGCGAGTAAGAACTTCCGGACTCATTCCGTGCCCGTCGTCTTCTACAACCATGCGTCCAAACCGTGGGGCGTCGGTCAGAACTGTAACGCGGGTCGCATCGGCATCATAAGCATTTGAGATGAGTTCCCGGATCGCAGAGCCCGGCTGGCGGTAGATACCATCGGTGACCCGAGCTATCACGCGCTCATCAGTAGTGAGTAGAGCGTCCACTACATCGTTTCGGCTAGTACTGGCACGCACTCGCTCCAGTACTTGTTGTTCATCCTCCGGGCTTTGACTCAATGGAAGTACCCCTCTAGTTCAAACGCCCCAGGCGCCACCCATTCCTACCATCCATTAGTGTAAGCATCTACCTAGGTGTATTGACCACGGAGGTTAGGAACATGCGGCGTGGTTAGGTGACAAAAAGAAGACCTCCAAGTGGAGTGGGGCTTGTCTAAGAGTCCGGTCCACAAGGAGGTCTTCAATGTCCCATGCTAACGCGCTTCTGACGCCGAAGGGACGGCTCCGGCTGGCCCGGTGCATCGTTGATGACGGGTGGCCGCTGCGCCGTGCTGCTGAGCGGTTCCAGGTGTCCGTGACGACCGCAGCGCGGTGGGCGGCCCGTTACCGGGAGCACGGGGAGCACGGGATGGGTGATCGTTCCAGCCGGCCCATCAACTCCCCGCGTCGGACCTCCACGCGGCGGGAGCGGCGGATCGTCGCGATCAGGGTCAACCGGCGCTGGGGCCCGGCACGGATCGGCTATCTGCTGGGCATTCACCCCTCCACGGTGCACCGGGTGCTGTCCCGGTTTGGGCTGGCGAGGCTGGCGTGGATGGACCGGGCCACGGGCCGGGTGATTCGCCGGTACGAGCACCACAGCCCCGGGGACCTGGTCCACGTCGACATCAAGAAACTTGGACGGATCCCTGACGGCGGCGGACACCGCAGTGTCGGCAGGGCCGCCGGAAACCGGAACAAGACCGGTACCGCGGCAAACCGGAGACCGGGTCACGCCTTCTTGCACAACGCCGTCGATGATCACTCCAGGCTCGCCTACACGGAGATCCTGACCGATGAGAAAAAGGACACTGCGGCCGGATTCTGGGAACGCGCCAATGCCTACTTCGAGTCCCACGGGATCACTGTCAAACGGGTCCTGACCGATAACGGATCCTGCTACCGCTCCTACGCATTCAAAGACGCTCTGGGCCCGGACATCAAGCACAAACGCACCCGACCCTACAGGCCTCAGACAAACGGCAAAGTCGAGCGCTACAACCGCACCATGCTCGACGAATGGGCCTACGCCCGTCCCTACGCCTCAGAGGCCGAGCGTGTTGCCGCTTTCGCCGACTGGCTCCATCATTACAATCATCATCGAGGCCACACCTCACTCAACGGTCAGCCACCGGCCAGCCGCGTCACCAACCTCTCAGGTCAATACACCTAGGCGCGACGACTTTAGCGGCCGTTTGCGCTACACCCTGTCTCGAGATGCCGTTTCGCTCAGGCTGCTGCCCCGCATCCTCCAGCAGAGAAGACTTCCCCCACCTCCATGCTTCTGGCATGGTTTACGGGAACCGCTACCCACAAGCTCATACCTTTCGAGCTGCCGGGTGGACCTCTGTGCTTCAATAGGCTTTGGCTAAAGCCACTGTCAGCACCATGGGGGGGTAAGGCGTGCCAGACGTCGTCGGTGAGCACTACATGCTCTTGAAGGTGGAGCGCCGAAGTGGGACGTTCTCTATCGTTCGCAAAGCGGTGGATGATCGAGACTCTACTTTCGTGGCAGTCAAGCTACTGTCAGGACAGTCGGACGACATAACGCGCAAGGTTTTCAATAACGAGGCCAAGACGCTCAAGAGCCTAACGCACCCCAATATCGTAAGTTGTCGCTGGGCGGGCACTGATGAGACCGGCAGCTACGTTCTCGTTCTGGACTGGGTTGAGCGGAACCTCGACGATGTTCTCAAAGCGTCGGGACCCTGGGAATCCTGGGACCGCCTGGCCTCTGACATCGCATTGCCCTTGGTGGACGCGCTGGCTTACACCCATCTCAAACAGATCGAACACCGGGATATCAAACCCCAGAATGTCCTTGTCTCCGATTCAGGAGTACCCCTCCTTGCAGACTTCGGAATTGCGAAGATCCGAGGCGAGGAACATTCGACTCTACAGACAGTGGCAGATTGGCATTCCAAGCCGTACGCGCCACCTGAACTTAATGCGGATATCCGGTACGTGCGCGATGTCTACTCGATGGGCGTACTTCTCATTCAGTGCATGACAACTGAACAGCTGAAGGACCTAGCAGGCGTGGAGCGAGCGCTCGAGTCAATTCCCGTCCCGCCTGACGTTCGACGCCTGCTGGGATCATGCATCGCCACGCAACCAGACGAACGACCGAAAAATGCCAGCGACCTTCTCAGCGCCCTTAAGGCAATCCAGGAGAGACGCGAGGGACAGCAACAGATCGCTCGGAATCCCGTTTGGCTTCGTCTGACAAGGGCGGCAATGAAGTCGTTAGGCGGAAGCGATGATGCCCGGCAGGAGGCTGTAGCCAAGGTTCAAGCCGATCTTTCCGGGGACGCCTACGCTTCGTTCTACAACGATCAGTCGAGCGGCAAACCACAACGAGACAGCATCCGGGTGGATGGATCGGCTTGGAGCTTCACTATGAAGTCCGACGAGGCCGGCGCAACGGTCATCAAAGCTGCAGAACTCGACTTCGAGCGACTTGAAAATCACCGGCGGCGAGCGGCGCTGCTACCACAGGTCTTCGACTGGACGTTTGCACCGCCACCAAACACGGCACTCGCACGGGTGGGGATAGCGACCCTGATTGATACCATCGACGCCTTTTATGAAGCCAAAAACAAACCGGAACAGGTTGGCGAAGAGGAGCGCGACGGCGATGAACTCTTTGACACGTGGCGTAGAGTTTTGAACGCTCGCGAAGAACTTGCACGGGGCGAGAAAAAGCCACTGCCGTACAAGAAGGTGCAGATCCGCGGCCGAGAGGCCGCTTTCACGCTGGAGTCCGCGGTTGACTACGACCTGGTTGGCTCGGAGTGGCGCGTGAAAGACCAGAAGACTGACCGGAAGTTCGCTTGGGGCGAGGTCATCGAACATGAAGACGATCGAGTCCTTATCGTTAGCGCCCGACGTTGGGAGAGTCTGCCAGATCGAGCCGTGCTTGACCCTCACCTCGGGCCGGACGAGGCAGCACTCAACCGTCAGCGCAGGGCCGTCGATGACGTTCAGCGTGACAAGTCAGCCCGTCCTGATCTGCGGGCACTACTCATCAATCCGGGCAGCAATACTGAACCTAAAGCTGTCTCAGTCTCTGACTGGAAGCGTGAGCTTGATGACAGCAAGAAGGAGGCGATCGAAACTGCTTTGGGATCGCCTGATATCTTCGTCGTTCAGGGCCCACCAGGAACTGGTAAGACCAGCTTTATTGCGGAGCTCGTGGAGCAAACACTGAGCGCAAATCCTCACGCACGGGTACTCATCGCTTCGCAGACCAACGTTGCAGTGGACAACGCCCTGCAACGTCTCTCCGACGCTGGGCAGGCGAGCATGGTCAGGCTGGCAAGCGCCGACCGGAACCGTGTCGACGAGTCCGTGCGTCATCTCCTCCTTGATTCCCAGATGAAGCGCTGGGCACGCGAAGTTCGCAAGAATGCTGAAGGCTACCTGGGAGCGCGGGCGACCGAAGCGGGGCTTTCGCCATCACATCTTCGTGCAGCCCTCGCCCTTCAGCAGCTTTCAGCGACTCTGTCGCAACTCCAATCTCTTCAGAATCTCCGACAGGAAGATGAAGAGAAGCAGCCGTCGGAGATTGCAACCTCGCTGATTGAACCGGTCTCTTCCACCTCGGTTCAAGAGAAGGTCGACGCCCTGGCGGACCTTCGAGACGAGCTCCTCAAGGAGGCGCAGTCCGAGTTAGGAAGCGATCTGACTCTCTTGGCCGACATGAGTTCACAAGATGCCCTCAATGCAGTGGATGTCCTCATCGGTGAAAGCAACGATGCGCAGCAGCTCCTTACGCGCCTGCAACTACAAGGCGAGTGGCTGCAGCGCATTTCGTCCGATTCCGGTCTCGCCAACACGTTTCTCGACCAAACAAGTGTCATTGCGGGAACGTGCGTAGGCTATCTAAGGCACCCAGCGGTTCGCGATCTCGACATTGACCTGTGCATTGTCGACGAGGCTTCGCGGGCAACCTTGACCGAAGCACTGGTTCCGGTATCCCGGGCCAAGCGTTGGGTCGTCGTCGGTGATACTAACCAGTTGCCGCCGATCGATGAGGACATGCTGCGCAACAAGGACCTGATGAACGACCATCAGCTCCTTCCCGAGGACGTTCGAGAGACGCTATTCCAACGGCTAACAGACCGCCTGCCGCACCATTCCCAAGTCATGCTAAGCCAGCAGTATCGGATGATCCGACCAATCGGAGACATGATTTCGAGCTGTTTCTACGACGAGAAACTTCGGTCGCCAAACCACCTGGGACTTGAGGGGTATCTCCTTGGGTACGGCAAACCTGTCCTATGGCTGGATACCTCCTCGCATGGGCAGGACCGGCGTGAGGCCGCCCCTCATGGTAAAGGCACGAGCTTTGCAAACCGTGCGGAGGCCCGCATCGTCATTGGCCGGCTGGAAGTACTTAATGGCTCTATCGACAAGAAGGTCGTCCAGCTGCCGAATGATAAGCAGCAACTTGATGTGCTCGTCGTTGCGCCCTACGTCGCCCAAGTCGCCGACCTCAAGCAGCAGCTCGCACCCCTACGCGAACGGTTAAAGCACCTTTCGATCACGGTAATGAGTGTGGACGCCGTACAAGGCCGTGAATCAGACGTGGCGATCTTCTCGGTAACCAGGAGCAATCCAAAGGCCGAACTCGGATTTATTGGGCCGGACTACTGGCGGCGGATCAACGTGGCACTATCCCGGGCCCGATTCGGCCTCACCATCGTCGGCGATGCAGGATTCATCCGGGGTACAACCGGCGCCTTGAAGAAAGTACTGACATACATCCAATCTCATCCGGATGACTGTGAACTTAGGACGGCGGAACGATGAGCCTGGCTACAGCAGATACCATTCGGCGCCGGTTCGGTGATCACCGCCCTGGTCTTCAGTTGATCAGCGTGGTCGACGCTGCCTTGCCAGTCACGATACTCCGAGTAGATGTTTTGGCGCAGGAGCTCAAGTCATTTCCCCTCCTCGAAGAGTTCATCTTGAGGTTTCTGCACGTGGGCGTACGTGAGATTGATGAGATTGCAGGGCTTCTCGGACTGCAGCGCGACCAGGTTGTGAACACTGTTGCTGACCAGATCAGTTCGAATAACGTTACGCGGGCGGGGAATGGGCAGCTTGGTCTTACTGCCCTTGGCCTCGAGTCTGCTCGCAATCTTGCCGCCGTTCAGCCCGTTCTAACGCAGCTCAACGTGCCCTTCGATAGACTCGTTTGGAACGCCCAGGACTACGCACGGTCAAGCCTGATCAGGAAGCGGGATGCCCAAGAGGCCGGTCTCGAAATTCTCCCTGCCAAGAAGACCTCACGGGTCGACCTCAATGACCTGTCCGTCGAGCGCTTCAACGAGCTCGTCGAGTCACGCGACGACCACACACGTCAGGTCGAAGTCCTGCGTGTCCGGAAGATCGCGTCCCAGGCCCAACACCTGTACATGCCAGCACAGCTGCTCGTCTATGGCGACTCCGATTCTGGCGAGGTACAACTGGGCCTTTGTATCGATGGTGACCTCCAGCCCGCGCACGGGCTGGAGCTCGCGGCCACCGACGCCGTCATGAAGCTCGGCATCTCGGTCGCTCCTCCCGAGCCCCGCCCTACTCTTGCTCCCGAGCTCGAGAAGCAGCGAGTAGCGATCGAGCAGGTGGAGGGTATCAGGGGCGCAGTCGAACAGGTCGCAAAGAGCGACGAGGAACCCGCGCAGAGGCAGTTGCGTGTCGAGGACATTGCGGTGCGTAGTGTCGATGTCCACGAGCATCCGCAACTTCTCAATAAAGCGCTCAACGGCACGAAGAAGCGACTGCTGATCATCGCGCCATGGGTGAAAGGCGGAGTGGTCAACACTGACTTCGTCGCTGCCCTTGAGCGGCGCCTCCGCGCTGGAGTTGAAGTTCACATCGGTCACGGTTATGGCCCTGACGACAGCGGGTCCGATGACTTCGCGCTTCGTAAGCTCAACAACCTTGCTGCCCGCTACGACAAGCTGCGGGTCGTCCGCCTTCAGAACACACACGCAAAGATCTTGATCTCCGACAATCTATGGGTCACTACAAGCTTTAACTGGCTTTCCTTCAAAGGTGATCCGAACCGGACCTACCGCATGGAAGAGGGCACGCTCGTGCAGATACAGAGCGAAGTCGATAAGGCGTTCAAGCGGTACATAGACGTGCTCGACTCGAACGGCGCGAACCCACACGGGCGAGCCTGACCGAATGCCAGGAGGTCACCCCTATATCTGCTGGCTACCGCATCGAGAAGCTTGCACAAGCCCAACCACGACCACATCTCGCTCGTTGCAGCCGTTCACGCCAGTCGCCTTGGGACGCAGGTGGAGGCTTTCCGGGAGCACGAGGACATCCTGCACGAGACTACGTTCATGGGTCTGGCGCCTACTATCGGTTCTCACGACATTGCACAAGGAAACCGAGTCGCAGCCATTAAGAAAGGACGAAACCATGAAGGACCCTCTGACTGCTGACGAGGCGGCCGACTTGGTGGGCCGCTCCGGAAAAACTATTCGAGCCCATCTTCGGGCAATGAACGCCAGTGGCACTTTGGATCAAGAGGGTGCATGGCAGGATCCGCCAAAGAAAAACGGGACTTGGGCCATCCGACGAAACTACCTAGCGAAGCTAGCGACTGACAAGGGGTGGCCGTTCGAAAACCGGCCACCCCTATAGCGCCTGGTTCTTAAGCCTCTCGACTCCAGATCCGCTGCGCTTAGAAGTCAAATCACTCGTGAATCGGTATGCGCATTTCTATGCACAACTTTCGCCATTTAGAAAATGATCGCTCCGCACGATGCCTGGATCTCGGGAACTGTTTAGGAATCAAGGCCTTGAGCGATTCGTTCGTCAAAGCATTGCATGAAACACCAGCGCGCGTAGCCCTTTCTAAACGTCTACGATCGGAAGTGAGGGAGATTCAATGGATAATTTCCATATGAGCGGTTTTGGAGTAGATGGGGTCAAGAACAACCCCAATGAAGAGGATGAGAGTCCGGAGGGCGCCGTAGATGAGATTTCACTGCCGGCTATGCTCGATCGGCTCAAGGCAGTTACTGGAGTGGATTTCAGCAAACACGAGCAGCAGTACGAAGCATTTGTAAGGACTGCGCACTCCGAGATTGGAAGCACGACCTTTTCCGATCGCCTCGCCGACCTCCGGGCTCAGTTGGTGGCCGAGCGGGCTGTTGGCAAGATCCGTGGTGTCGAAGCGTGGGCAGACGGCACAGATAGCTTTAGGTTCCTCTGGAAATCCTGGGGTTCGTTTGTCGACAAGCTCTACCGACTGAATATCGAGGAAAACGACCGTCCTCCGACAGCGCCACCTGTGCTGACCATTCAGGAGCGGGCCGACAAGGCGAAGGAGGCAAGCAACCGCAACTGGATTACACCCGAGAATGCACACAGCTTCATCGACGACATCATTCGTACGAAGTTTGTCGTTCCCTTCGCGGACGGCGTGGTGGATGTGAGCGAAACAGTTAGAGGGGCCGCTGAGGAACTCGGATTGCGCTGCTATCGCCGCTATCACGCGAAGGATTCGGGCTACCACGCGCATCACGTATATGTACTGCTACCGGTGCCGGGACTCCATGGCAGCGAGGCCGAAGTCGCCGTTGAAGTCAAAGTACTAACTAAGCTTCAGGACACGCTCGGCGAGCTCACCCACCTGTTGTACGAGCACAAACGCACTGGACGGTTGCCCTCTCAGAAGAAGCGCAAACTCGCCTGGATCTTCGATTCGCCTGACTTCACCTCGTCGTATGTCGGACACACCGCACATTACATAGAGGCGTCTTTAGTCCGGCTTAAAAGAGAGCTTGCCGAAATGGAAGGAATTGACAGTGGAAAACCCTGAGCCGCGCGCGCAGTACCTCAACATCGTCTTGCGCCAAATTGATAGAACCGCCCTTCGCATTCCCCGTTTTCAGCGTCATTTTGTCTGGGGCGAGAGTGACGTAATCGAGCTTCTGGGAAGCATTCGGAAGGGCTATCCGATCGGAAGCATTTTGACCTGGCGCATCGAAGCTGCCGATGACTATTTCTCCGGCTTTCGCGAGGACACCTTCCCCTCTGCGGACGAGCACTTGAACACATTCGAAGTTATTCTCGACGGTGCGCAGCGACTGTCAAGCCTCTATGGATGCCTACGCAATCCGGCTGCTAATCCCGTGTACGACATGTACTATGACCTCCGATCTCAGGACTTCGTCCACGCGTCTTCACTTCGGGGGATAGAAACTTTACATGTTCCCATGAGTGCACTCTTCAACAGCCGCCGCTTTCTTCAGGTCCAAAAGGATGTGGCGGAGCTTCCAGACGGCGATACACTCCTCCCACAAGTTCTGGATCTTTACACGACCTTTCAGGACTACCAGATTCCGATTATTGCTCTATCTAACGCGAAACTGGAGGATGTGGTTGAAGTCTTCCGCCGGGTCAACAGCAGCGGGACTCCGCTCTCGTCGGTTGACTTTGTCCGCGCTTTGACTTGGCAGTCGAGTTTTGATTTAGAAGAGACTTTTGATGCTCTCGCGGATCGCTATGAAGGGACCTCCATGGAGGGGCTGACCGAGGAGTTCCTGATTCGCTGCCTTGCGATCACGGCTGGGCTCTCGCTCGACACCCGAGATGTTCTTCAGCTCGAGAAGCTCTCAACCGAGACAGGGGGTCTAAGGGCAGAGATCGAGGCTATGGAGGGGGCGTTGGATCGCATGATGACTTTCCTCGACCACTCGGGGATCGCGAACATGGCGGAGGTGCCGTATGAGGTGCAAAGGCTGCTGTTGTTCGCAATCATGCATTTTGAGACGTCGACAAATTTTGACGCGCTCGAATCCTGGTTGTGGAGATCTACATTCGCGGAAGAGCATCAGAGCAAGCCAGAGTCGTACACGTCACGCCTAATCCGAGATTTACGGAGCGGGTTGGTCTCGTCGGCCCTTCAAGTTCGCAAACCCGTTGATCCCGATCTGCTTGCAACACGGCAACGACGCGCCGGGTCGGCCGTCACGATCGGGTTCAATCTCCTGCTCAGGAAAAACGGCGCACGCTCCTTGCTTTCAGGCGAGATAATAACCAGCGTGGACGGCCATGGGCACGGGCTCCTCTACTCGCGCTCGGAGCTCCAGGCTGACACAGAGGACCATGTTCAGAACGCGATGCTCCTGGCCAACCTAATTTTTCTCAGCGACGACGATGCAGCGAGATGGCGAAAGCTACGGGAGACACACTCTGTTCGGGAAATTTTTGAGATCTGCCGCAGTGAACAAACCGATGCGTCTTCCATATGGGCATCTCAAGGATTAGTTGAGCCACTGGCAGATTCTCCTTACGCCGTTTTACGCAGCCGATCATCTGCGTTGTTGTCCACGGTAGTTCCCGACTTCACCTAGTGTGATTTCTGTCAGCATCATATTCTTATCCTCCGATCCTTGATCGTCGACGAAAAAGCCGAGATGAATGATGGACATAATGCGCGCCCGATTGCCGCAACGAAGTCAGATTTACCACCGCATTGCTTCGACCAGCGAAGCAAGCAACGCAGGCGGAGACGGGTGCTGCGGGCTTTTGCGGGGCAGGGATACTCACCTAGAAGTAACCCTCCCCTGGGAGTCACTGCCTTCTACAGGGCTCTGACAAGAGTATTAAAGTCCAAATAAGCACGGTTTTTAGTACAGTAGGGACTCATTGGGGGCTGATGCCCGCTGTAAATAGCAATGCCGAAATGGGGCGGGATGAGCATCAATTGGACGCGGGACGAAATAATCCTTGCGTGCGACCTGACCAGGACAAACAACTGGAACGGCTTAGATGAGAAGGACCGCCGCGTACTAGACCTGTCCTTACTGTTGAATGAAAGCCCCCTACATCCGGTGGAACTTCGGGATCAGAAGTTTCGCAACCCCGCCGGCGTGGCCCGCAAGACATGGGACATCGCAACCCAGCATCCGGACTACACCGGCCAAAAGACCAAGGGCAACAAGCTCGACGCGATCGTGCTGAACGACTTCCTCTCTGCGCCGGCCAAGATGCAGACCGTGGCCGCTGCGATCCGAGCGGAGATACTTCGAGGCGATACTACGCTCCCCAACCAGGACGATCCTGATGCCGAAATAGAGGCATCGGAGGGGCGCCTACTGCTGGCCCGACACCTGAAGCGGGAGCGGAATCGCGGCTTGCGGAACCGAAAAGTCGAAAGCGTAAAGAAAGCAGGCCTACCTGTCGCCTGCGAAGTCTGCTCGTTCGACTTTGGAGAAACATACGGCCAGCGAGGCCTGGACTACATCGAAGTTCACCACGTACTGCCGCTACACGCTTCCGGCCCCACGACCACGCGCCTTTCCGATCTCGTCTTGCTCTGCGCCAACTGCCACCGCATGATCCACCACGGCAATCCGTGGCTGACACCGAAGGACCTCAAGTCGTTGTTGGTGCAAACGCCATAGCTGCAGAACGTGCACCACTGCCTGCAAGGGGCGGCTATAAGATTTGGGAACCCAGGCAGAACGAGGACGGAACACGCCATGAAGTATACGAACGAAGATCAGATTAAGCGCAAGCTCGGAATCGAGTCATGGAGGAATCTCTCCAAAACCAACGTAATCAAGTTCGCAGCCATGATGCCTGACATGGACAGGGAAGTGGCCCTAAAGATCATTCAGCAATTCCCCGCATTCACGAAGTTCGCCCTAGAAATCTTGGACGCGATAGGGAAAGCACACGAAAAAACACTCGCGGCTAACAAGCAGAGTACCGACCACGTCTATCAGGCACTTCAGGACACCAGAGAAATCCTAAGGCGTGAACTCGACAAGGACGGGTTGAGCCCGGAGGACAGAGAGAAGATTTTCGACCGACTCATGGAACTTGCAAGGATGGCCTCCCAAAAGAACACTGAGGATAAGCAGTTCTTGGCAGATGCTCTGAATAAGATGGCAATCGTCGGTGGTGCTGTAGCCGCCCTAGCTTTAGCTTTTGTCGGCGGCAAATTCATGGCTGAAAGCGGAGATAAGCCCGACAGTTCCTCGGGGGACGCCGAAAGTTCTCTGGAAGCTTGAGCTTCAAGCGCAGATCGGCCTGCTGCTTAAGGGCTTTCCCTATGCGTGGACCGAATCGGTTCTGCCGTCACACCGTTTCTAGTCCACGAGGAACCCGGACAGCTCTCGCCCCCAGACCGGGCGGAGCTTCGGTGGGCAATAGTGCACGTCCGTGGCAGGCCGCAATTCCGGGCAATCAGCGTGCCTACCTTTCACAACTGTAGAATGACGCGCCCGGCCAAAACCGGACGCGCCCGTCGGGTGGCCCATCTGATTCAGTCGACGAGTACCGGCGATTTGGCCCTGTCGGCAGATTCGGAAGCGGGCGCAGTATCCCGCTTCCGCTGGTTTACCCAGCACCCCACCGCCAGTAGGGCCACCAGTCCGAACGTACTCAGGAGCTGCGGGCGGGAATTCGCGCCGATGAAGCCCACCGTCAAGATCGCCGCGAGGATGACCAGTCCAACAACCGTGAGCCACGGGAAGCCAGGCATCCGGAGTGGAAGCGCCGTCCCCTCCCGGTCAGCGCGGAGCCGTAGGGCAAGCTGCGCCAGGAGCGCAGACGTCCACACCAGCAGGCAGGTCGATCCCACGATATTGAGCAGGACGCCAAGGACCATCTCGGGGAACATCAGCTCCAGCACCACCGTCACAACGCCGAAGGCGACACTGGCCAGGACCGCGGCCACCGGCACCCGGGCCTTGGACACGGAAGCAAGCCACCTCGGTGCTTCACCTCGCTCTGCAAGAGAGTACGCCATCCGGGAGGCACCGTAGAGGTTGGCATTGAGCGCGGACAGCAGTGCCGCGACGGCCACCAGGGTGATGGCCGTGGCTGCGCCGGGCATGCCGGCGGCCTCGAGCACGGCGGCGAACGGGCTCTTCAGCCCCTCAGAACCGACGGGAACAACCGCCGCGATCACGAAGATGGCGCCGATGTAGAACACCAGGATGCGCCACAGCACGGTCCGGACAACTTTCTTCACGCTGCGGGCAGGCTCTGCGGTCTCGGCTGCCGCCACGGAGACAATCTCCGTGCCGCCGAACGCGAACGCCACCACGAACAGCGCCGTCGCAATCCCGCCGAAGCCGCCCGGCGCGAACCCTTCCCCCATGAAGTTGCCCAGGCCCGGCGACTGCACCCCTGGAACCAAACCGAAGAGCAGGGCTGCACCCACCAGCAGGAACCCGACGATCGCCGCCACCTTCAGCAGGGCAAACCAGAACTCGAACTCGCCGAAGTTCTTCACGCTTGTCAGGTTCACGGCCGTGAGCACCACGATGAACACCAACGCCATCAGCCATACCGGCAGGGCCGGGAAGATCGTCGCGAGCAGGCCCGCCGCACCGAGCGCTTCAGCCGCGATGACCACCACGAGCTGGATCCACCAGAGCCAACCGACGGTTGCGCCGGCCACCGGCCCGTAGGCCTTGGCGGTGTAGACCGAGAAGGCGCCGCTGTCCGGGTTGGCGGCCGCCATCTCGCCGAGGGCCCACATCACCAGGATGATGAGCGTGCCGGCCACGAGGTAGGAGATCAGCACCGCCGGGCCGGCGGCCTGGATGCCGGCGCCGGATCCTATGAACAGGCCGGCGCCGATGGCGCTGCCCAGCCCCATCATGGTGAGCTGGCGGGGTTTGAGGGCCGCGCCGAGTGGGCGGGCAGACGGCTTTGTCTGTTGTTCCATGGGGATTCCTCTTACTTGTCGGTCGAACGGAAGGAGAAAAGGATCAGGAAGTGGTAAGGGATGCGTAGGCTGCGAGGAGCCGGAGCACGCGGTTGTTGGAGCCGGGGTCGGCCACGGTGACGCGGACGCCGTCGCCCGGGTACGCGCGAACCAGGATGCCGGCAGCGTCGAACGCGTCCACCAGCGTCGCCAGCAGCTGGTCACCGGCGCGGATCCACAGGAAGTTGCCCTGGCTCGGCTGCAGCGTCCAGCCCTGGGCTTCCAGCTCCGCGGCCATCCGGGCGCGCTCCCGCTTCACGAAAGAAACCCGGGCTGCCATCTCCTCCCCCGCGTCCAGCGACGCAATGGCCGCCTGCTGCGCCAGCGCGCTCACGGCGAACGGCAGGGCGGTGCGCCGCAGACCTTCGGCGATTGTCGCCGTCGTAATGGCGTATCCAACGCGCAGGCCGGCGAGCCCGTAGGCCTTGGAGAAGGTGCGCAGGATGCAGACGTTCGGGTACCGGCGGTAGAGCGCCAGGGAATCGGGGCCGCTGCCGGCGTCGGCGTATTCCACGTAGGCCTCGTCGATCACCACCAGGACGTCGGGGCGGACGGACTGCAGGAAGGCCTCGAGCCGGTCGTGGCCGATCGGCACGCCGGTGGGGTTGTTGGGCGTGCAGAGCAGGATGACCTTGGTGCGGCAGGTGACGGCGGCGGCCATCGCGTCGAGGTCGTGGCCCTCCGCGTCGTCCAGCGGGACCCGGACCTGCCGGGCGCCTGCCAGCTCCACCAGGATGGGGTACGCCTCGAAGGAGCGCCACGCGAAGACTACCTCGTCCCCGGCGTCGCACAGGCCGGTGATGATCTGCTGCAGGACGCCCACGCTGCCGGGCCCCACCGCCACCTCCTCCACGGTGACGCCCAGGTGCCGGGCGAGCCGTTCGCGGAGTTCGACGGCGGCCATGTCCGGGTAGCGGTTCATCCTGCCGGCCGCTTCGACCACCGCGGCGGTGGCTGCGGGCAGCGGCTCGTAGTGACTTTCATTGCTGGCGAGGGCGGCGATGTCCGCACCGGCGCTGCGCCGGCCGGGGACGTAGGCGGGAAGTCCGGAGACGGCGCTGCGGAGGGTGGGCAGCTTTGTTGCTGGGAGGGCCAGGAGTTGATCAGGGCTCATGACGTCCGATCATGGAAGTGACCCGGGCCACATTGCAAGGTACGCTTCCATGCTTGGGACTTCTGCTCAACTTCTACTACTTGTGGTGAAAATATGACCATCGCGAACACCCGCACCCTCGACTCGCTCGACGGCAGGATCATCCTCGCCCTCGACAAGGACCCCGAAGCCAGCGCCCTGGCACTCTCCCGGACACTCGGCGTCGCCCGCAACACCGTCCACGCCCGGCTGGCGAGGCTGGAGCGAAGCGGCGCGCTCCGCTCCTTCAGCCGAAGACTGGACCCCGCAGCACTCGGCTACGAGCTGATGGCCTTCCTCTCGCTGTCCATCAGCCAGACGCGGACCGGCTCGGTGGAGAACGGGCTCGCCGCGATCCCGGAGGTCATCGAGGTGCACGCCACCACCGGCGACGCGGACCTCATGGCCAAGGTGGTGGCCCGCGGCACCACCGACCTCTACCGCATCACCAACGAGATTCTCGAGATCGACGGGATCGAGCGGACCAGCACGGCCATCTCCATCCTTGAACTCATGCCGCCCCGGTACGACGGGCTGATCAGCCGGCTATCCAAGGAGGAGTCCCGGGTGACGGAATAGACCCGCTGTGAAGAACGGCAAGAGCAGCACTTGATGTTCTCAAGCCTGTCAGAATGGACGAAACGCGGCGAACTAGGTAGATGGCTTGGGGGGAAACATGACTTTGTCTGACACCGAAGTTGGAGGCATGTGGCTTGAGAATTTCGCGCGCGAAGATCGCCAACTCGCACGGAAACTGCTCGACGCGTTCGCGCTTGACAGCTGGACTTCCGCACGTGCCCGCCTTCTAGACCTTCTCAGGACTGAGATAAGCGAGGCACAGAAAGCTGGTGCTGTCTGGGTAATTCCTGCAATGGATTCCGGCGATGTCCGCAGGGCAAACCACCTACATCAAGGCGAACCGTTGGTCGCGTTCGGAAACTTTGAGCCAGGCATGAATATCCCTTCAATGCCTGGTAGCGAGGGCCTTATCGGCCATCTACTAAGAGATGTTCAGGGTAGGGGTGTGCTTCCGGCGACAGCCCAACTTTCAGTACTCCGCAACAAAAAGTTACGCACAATTATAGTGGTCACCGACACAATTGAGACAGGTTCACAGATTGCGAAGTATGTGCAGGCTTTACTTCGAAACCCCACGCTAAAAAGCTGGCGATCGTTTCACTGGTTTCAGCTAAAGGTCGTCGCATACGCCGTTTCCAGAGAAGGGGAAAAGGCTCTTTCTCACTTAGCGGCGTTAGACTCCCTTCGGTTCGTTCGACGTGCACCAACCATCCGAAGTTTGCCTTGGCCTACAAACGACATCTCGGAGGCGATCTCTCTTTGCCGCCAGTATGGGCGAGGATCCGAGGTTCTTGGTTATGGGGGACAAGCCAGCCTCTTCGGGTTTCAGGACCGGGTACCAAATACCGTCCCCAAAGTCTTCCGACAGACAGGTCCCGATTGGGCACCTCTATTCGAAGGAAAAGGTGGGCGATTAGTCCCAACTGGAGTAATTGGTGAACTTCTCGACTCCTCAGAGGCAGGAGTTGCTCATGATGATGTGGTGGCGGCGGTTCGCCAAGAGCGCCTTTCCATTAGCATCCACAAACAACAGCGGGAAAGCAATCGCGACATCCTCGCTGCACTGGCGCTCCTAAGGGCTTCACCCGAGCGTGCTTCCCTTTTGGAGCTTGCACTGGATCTTACCCAGGCTGAGGTTTCGGCTCTTCTGGACTACATGGTGTCTCAAGGTTGGATCACGGACAGTCACAGCCTTACTCAACCCGGAATCGCAGAGTTGACCGCCGGGAAACGCAAAGCTCGGCGTGTCGCGCAGCGGCCAGCTCCGGTGAACCCGGGGCCCTACTATCCTGAATCACTGAGGTGAGGAGATGGTAGAAGGTGGCCTAGAAATGAAGTTGCGGCGTCGTCGTGACTCGTTGAGCCAAATTGCTCAAGAGGTTCGTGTTCGAACCTTGGTGCCCGGGATAGCCGGCGCATTCGGACTAGCTCGCGCAACGCGTGCAAGCACGGACAGGCCGCCCTGCGTGGGCCTTCGGGCTCTTCCTGCCCGTGGATCCCTCCGGGATCTCCTATCAGAGTAGGCCCGAATTTTGCCATCTCCTCATCGCTACATAGCTGAAGGCCTCGCACTCGGCCGCGACGTCCACGTGCTTCGTCGAGCAGCTGCCTATCAACGGGTAATTGCCGCGAACAACGCGTACCCGCTTTTCACATTGCGTCACCTTGCTCGAGAGACCGGTACTGAATGGGGGTACCTAAGATCCATTGTTGAACGACGTTTAAATGAGTACTCTTCGATCCGGCGGCGCAAGCGGGACGGCTCTTTCAGGGAAATCTCCGCACCCAATCCCAGCCTCATGCATGTTCAGCGCTGGATGCTGTCAAACGTCCTGACCGGGCTACAGTTCCACGATGCGGCATTCGCTTATCGAACTGGCCGATCGATAAAGCATTGCGCTGAACTACATGTAGGTGCTAGCTGGTTGTTGAAAATGGACCTGCATAACTTCTTTGGAAGCATCGAAGAGTCGCGGGTTTACGGAGTGCTTAGACACCTCGGATATCCCGCACTGCTCGCACTCGAAATGGCAAGACTCTGCACGAAGCCGATCGCGTCTGGCGGCGAGCCGAAACCTTGGCTCGCCGGTCGAGGTGTAGACGCTTACGGAGCCTCTTACCGGGGGGTGCTTCCACAAGGCGCCCCAACCAGCGGTGCCTTGGCAAACACAATTGCATTTCACCTTGACACGCGGCTGACCTTTATTGCGGAAGAAAGCGGGCTAACATACACCAGGTACTCAGACGACCTCACATTCTCGTCCTCCGAGAGCCTATCCCGCCCAGAAGTATCCAAACTCATTCTTCAGATAGAACGTGCGATCTCGCTTTCCGGATTCGAGGTACACAAAGGGAAGACACGCATTGTTACTCCTGGAGCCCGGCAGATTGTACTTGGGCTCATGTTGACCCCGGATGCCGTAAGACTTTTGCCCGAATTTCGACGTCGCGTAGACAACCACATTCGCTGTGTGGAGCGTTTCGGTCCAGCAGCCCACGCAAGCGCTCGACATTTTGATTCAGCCCTGTCAATGATCAACTACGTGGATGGTTGCTTGGCATTCGCCATTGACATCGAGCCTGCGTGGACAGCTCTGCGCAAGGCTCGGTGGCGGGCTGCGCTCGACAAGCACGGACATCCTGTCGGTCAGGACGCATGAAGCCGCGTTCGCCCAAACCGGAGTCCTTCGTCATGTAGCGGCCCAGAATTCGAGTGAGTGGGAGGGTCTCACGGGTGAGAGGTCTCAAGTTCCTCGTCTCGCGGGCGACCGGAGTCGCGACAGTTACACCGGTGCACGCCACCACCGGCGACGCGGACTACATGGCCAAGGTGGTGGCCCGCGGCACCGCCGGCCTCTACCGCATCACCAACGAGATCCTGGAGATCGAGGGAATCGAGCGGACCAGCACGGCCATCTCCATCCTGGAACTCATGCCGCCCCGGTACGACGGGCTGATCAGCCGGCTGTCGAAGGAGGAGGCGAGTCCTTCGGCCTAAGCGCGAGCGATGCAGAACGCAGGGGCGGCCAAAACTACGACTGCCGTTGCTCGAAGCCCGCGTGCTCCCCAATCAATAGCCATGCCGTAGACCCTAGCGTCTGCGACGAACAATGATTGGCTTTGTTGGCGTTCGAAACTGCTCGCCGCAGGTAGAGTCCGTGACAACGTATTCGTTGCTTTTTGTAAAGGTAAACATGACTCGCGGAGATAACCCGATTGAGAGTCCGGACGAGGACCTCTTTGGCAGGGCCAGCCTCGCCGAGGAGCTACACAATCTCTTGAACTTGCTGCCAGCTCGTGAGGGACACGTCGTAGCACTTACGGGTGCTTGGGGTTCAGGGAAGACATCACTAGTGAACTTGGTTCGTCCGCTGTTTAGGGACCAACGCGTCATCCTTGACTTCAACCCGTGGATGTTTTCGGGGACAACGCAACTCGTCGACACCTTCTTCCGTGAGCTCGCTGCACAGCTCCGTCTCAGGAGCAACGCCAAACTCGACAAAGTCATTGATGCAATCGATAACTACAGCTCACTCCTTACCCCGTTCGCGTGGGTTCCAGGAGTGGGATGGATGTTCACGCAGTGGAAGGCGCTCACAGGTGCTACTAAGAAAATCCGCGATAACGCAAAGAAGAGCGTAGTTGAGCAAAAGGCTCAGCTAGCCCAAGCCCTTATTGACCTCAAAGAACCGCTTTTGGTCTTTATCGACGACATCGACCGACTCACTCAGGAAGAGATCCGGGACATCTTCAAGCTGGTCCGGCTCACTGCCAACCTTCCCAATATTGTCTACGTCCTGGTCTATGACCGTACGCGGGTGGAGACTGCACTAACTACCGCTGGCATTGATGGTCGAGCGTACTTGGAGAAGATCGTTCAAACCACCATCGACCTGCCCGTCGTACCGCAGGGAGCTATAAACCGGGAACTCAGTCGGTCGCTTCAGGAGATGGTGGATTCTGTCGGCGATGTGACGTTGTTCGATGCGAATCGATGGCCAGATACTTTCGCGGAAATTGTTTTGCCTCTCGTCGGAAACATGCGCGATGTAAAAAGGTACTGCTCATCCGCACAGTTGGCAGTCGCGACCCTAAAAGAAAGAATTGAGCTTGGGGACGTACTGGCTTTAGAGGCCGTCAGAACTTTTAGGCCTGATCTGATCGGCGGAATATCACAGATAAGGTCCAGTCTTACCCAAACGGTCTCTTTGTACAGCATGGGCAACAGTGACTCGCCTGTCGCGAAAAAGGACATAGAGGACTTTCTTACCGCATGTGGAGACCAGCGCGACTTGGGCGAATCCATAATCAGGCGGCTATTTCCCGCCGGTCGCCGCCATCTGGGAGAGAGTCACTATGGGTCGGACTGGCAGGACATTTGGCTTCGGAAGCGCGTTGTGGCGCATCCAGACATCCTTGAGCTGTATCTCGACCGCGTTGGCTCCAAAAAGCTTGCCGCTTTCGACCACGCCGAGAAGGCTCTCAAACTCGTAACGGACGCTACCAGGTTTGAAGCCTACCTACGAGGTCTGGATACAGGAGAGCTGGAAGACGTCATAACGGCCTTTAGATCATTCACGGAGATTCCAAAGGATGGAAAAGTGATCTTTCTGGTTTCGATCCTTAACATACTTCCGGATATACCTGAACGACCAAGAGGGATGTTCGACTTCGGCGCCCGCATGGTTGTTGGAAGCCTTTGCTATCGAATTCTATCCGACGTCGGAACAGAAGATGAGAGAGAAAGCGTGACCAAGATGGTCATGCCGCAACTAAGCACCCTTTCATCCAAGTTCGAACTTCTGCACGTTCTTGTGCCCGACCAAGGCGATGACAAGAGGCTAATCTCCGAGGCATTGGAAAGTCACCTTTTCGCAGGTCTTGCCGACCAAGTAGAAATGGCCACATCGGCCGAACTTGCGCGCGAAGACCAACTGCTACGCCTTCTTTACCTACCTAAACGGCTTGGACGTGAGCCAATATCGCTGGCCAATAGGCTGGAAACATTTTTTACCGTTTCAATGATCAGAAAAGCCTGCTCTGAGTCCATCGGACAATCAATGGGAAATAGGGCCATCAGGCGGACACTGAAGCTCAACTGGGAAACCCTCGTCGAGCTATACGGTACCGAAGAAGCCTTGCTGAGTGCGCTTGCATCGTTAGACGCAGCAGAAGTGTCAGCAGATGATGCTCGATACGTCGCGCTGGCCCTTGAGTATGCCCAGGGGAACCGGCCGAAGGATGACGACGAGTGGTAACCGTTGCACCCACTCGACCGACGCGTGGGCCCCGGCGATAAAACCGGCAGTCGCTGCACGGCCCAGCTCTGGCGGATGACTAGGGCCACCGACGTCCTCCCAGCCGAGGGACCCGCCACATCCGCACCCGCTTCGGCAATGCGATCTTTCAGGGCGAGTCATACGTGCGACGTTCCGCCGAGGGCGTCGGCACCCGCATCCACCAAGTGATCGCTCCAGTCTGTTCGCGCCCGCGATTTCGACAGGATCTTTGCGATGGGGTCCGAGGGGCAGCTTCAGGGGCGAACCGGAGACACTCTGGAACCTCGTCGAGCGGGAGGCGCGATAGGCACCACAGCTGGGCGATTTGTCACTCCTCCTTCCTTCCGCTGCCAAAAATCCCAGCCGCAAACGCGCCTCTTGCTCATCTGAGGTCTGCGTCACAGGATTCGTGCATGACTTCACTTACCGTTTCCGGCCGTGTGGCGCAGGTTCTCAGCAGCTATGTCAGCGACGTCTTCGGCGTCATGGGCAACGGCAACGTCTACTTCCTGGACGCGGCGGAACAGCAGGGCCTGCGCTTCACTGCCGTGCGGCATGAGGGCGCCGCCATCGCCGCGGCCGACGCCTACTACCGGGCATCGGGACGGCTCGCCGCGGGCACCACCACCTACGGCCCCGGCTACACCAACGCGCTCACCGCCCTCGCCGAGGCGGTCCAGGCGCAGATCCCCGTCGTGCTGGTCACCGGCGACGCGCCCACCAGCGGCGCCCGGCCCTGGGACGTGGACCAGGCGGTCATCGCCGCCGGCCTCGGCGCGGCCACCTTCACCGTCACCCGCGACGCCGCGGGCGCCGTCACCCGGCAGGCGGTGGAGTACGCACTCACCCGGCGCACCGCCGTCGTGCTCGCCATCCCCTACGACCTCGCCGCACTCGAGGCTGCGGACGAGGAACTTCCGGAGCCGGCAGCTTTGAAGGTGACGGACGACGGCGGCGCGGACCTTGGGCAGGTCGCCCGCCTGCTCGCCGGTGCCAGGCGGCCGCTGATCTTGGCCGGCCGGGGTGCGCACCTCGCCGGAGCCGGGCCGGAGCTCCGCAGACTCGCCGATCGGCTCGGCGCACTGACCGCCGGAACCGCCCTCGCGCTCAACCTCCTCAATGGCGAGGGGTACCTGGGTGTGGCCGGCGGTTTCGGCACCGACACAGCGGCCGGGCTCATGTGTGAGGCCGACGTGGTCCTGGTGGCCGGGGCGAGCCTGAGCCCGTTCACCATGCGGTTCGGGCACCTGCTGGGCCCGGATGCGACGGTTATTCAGATCGACACCGCGGTGGAGCCGACTCATGCGCGTGTGGATCTGTTTGTGCAGGCGGACGTGAAGGCTGCTGCTTCGCGGCTGTTGTCACTGGTCGATGGTGAGGCTGCTGCGGTGGCGTGGCGTGCTGAAGCTGCCCGGCGTCTGGCTGGTGGGCCGGGTCATGCTGCCGGTTCGGTTTCGACTGTGGACGGGCGGCTGGACCCGCGCACTCTGGCGACCGCGCTGGACGCCGTGCTGCCGGAGCGCCGCACGGTTGTGCAGGACGGCGGGCACTTCATCGGGTGGGCGCCCATGTACTGGAACATCCCGCGGCCGCAGGATCTGGTAATGGTGGGAACGGCGTTTCAATCGATCGGGCTGGGCTTGGCGAGTGCCGTCGGGGCCGCCCGTGCGGTGGAAGACGACCGCACCTTGGTATTGGCGTCGGGTGACGGCGGTTTCCTGATGGGCCTGTCCGACCTCGAATCGCTGATTGGTGCGGCCCGCAGCGCGATCGTTGTGATCTACAACGATGCCGCCTACGGGGCCGAGATCCACCAGTACGGCTCCCTGGGCCTGACCGAGAAGCCGATGCTGATTCCGGAGGTGGATTTTAGTGGGCTTGCCCGGGCTTTGGGCGCGGAGTCGGCAATTATCCGGTCGCTGTCTGACTTGTCGGCGCTTCAGGACTGGATCGACGCCGGCGCGGTGGGAACGTTCGTGGCGGACTGCCGCATCACGTCCTCTGTCCGAGCGCCGTGGCTGACCGAGTGGATGAAGGCGAGCCGGGCAGCAAAGGCAGCAGTCGCCGGGTAGCGACGCATCTTCTTCCCCGATGAAAGACGTCAGGAACAACCTCAGAAGTACCACTGTCATTCAAAGGGGACTTCGGGAAAACAAAGGTCCTCGAGCCGGGAATCTCGGTCCACTGAGTTTTGGTAAAAGAAGGCTTATAAGCAAAGACGCAAAACCGCGGGTAGGCTGCCTCAGGGGAACGAGAGGAATAGTCCGCATGACACAGGCAGCCATTACCCATTATGAGGTGCTGGGGATATCGAAAACGGCCGATGCTGCTGAAATAAAGAGGGCTTACCAGCGCAGACTCCGCACAGCACATCCGGACATGGGCGGCAGTACAGGACTATTTCGGCTCGTTCAGGAAGCCTACGAGGTCCTCTCCGATCCGATCCGGAGGCAGGCTTACGACCGAAATCCGAATGGCAGTAATTCCGGGCACGATCGTGGCGGGAACACCCAGGGGACGCGACAGGAACAAACGCGGTCCCGTTCGGACTCCTCGCAGCGGAGACCGGAGGCAGCCTTCGCTGACATGGAGCAACCGCCCTCGCGACTTTCGTGGACAGGCCCGGACGTGGAGTATCGCCCTCCGCTCACACCGCCGTCGGGCAAACCTGAGAAGATCCGGCGACCTGCGCCTGCTTGGACACGTACTTGGCGAACTGTCTTTATAGTCCTGGGCAGCGTGTTCACCTTTCCGCCGCTGGTCGCTACGATCTGGTACTTCTGCAATTCCCAGACAAACCCCAACTGGCTTTCGACCTGGACAGCCTGTTTATTCGCTACTGTCCTGACTGCCGGGTTCTGGTTTGTGCTCGCCATGCTCCCAAAGTGGTGGACAACCAGGAAGCGGCCTGCACCGCCTGCTGTTCTTGCCAGCGCTTATCTGGTTGAAGAACTTATCGGCCGGAACGTGCATGGTGCGCCTGGTCGGGGACTGTCTGTGGGGCGCTTTGGGGACAAAGCGGAGATCGGTGCTGAGGGCGAAAAGCGCACTGCACGGCTCATCACTGATTCCGTTCTTCCTGCAATCCCAGCTGCCAGACTTATCAACGGCCTACATTGGCCTGGATCTGAACATGCCGATCTGGATCATGCTGTTATCGCCGGAAACAGAATCGCTCTAATTGACTCAAAAATGTGGGCGGACGGCGCCTACTGGTGGGACAATAAACGACTTTTCCGAAACGGACGAGAGCTGAAAGCCTTTGGGTTGGGAGCAGGCGTTGAGGCAATTCGTGCCGCCTACCCCGGGTTTGTTGTTGAAGGTTGGGTGGTGCTGCACTCACCAACGGGACGCCTTGCCCTGCCTTCGGTAGAGCGTGCTGGCATGTTCCCGCTTCCCGGCCGGGCGCCCATTCGCCTGGTCACCCCGCTAGAACTCGTGTCCGAGATCCACGCCTTCCTGATACAGGGGGATGCCCCGCATACTGTTCAGGTACCCGCTTTGGCTGGACTCCTTCGCTCGATGGTGTAGGAGTCGTCCTACAGCCGCCGCTGCCGGAACATCGGGAACGACTCCAGCACCCGTTCCACCGTCTCCAGCGAAACCTCCACCGTCAGCACCTGTGCTCCCCCGGCACCCAGGACGAGCAGACCAGCAGGACCTGCGCGCCGGCGTCGGCCAGTGACCTGGCCAGCTCCGGACGGCATCATGTCTGGACACCGCCGTCGAGGTTTACCACGAGACCCTGGCCGAACTGTACGACTACTTCATCCCCTACCCCATCGAGAAGCTGCACAAGTCGAACCTTGACCACATCGCGCTGGTGGCAGCCCTCCGCGCCGGCAGGGTTGAGGAAGCGGTGGAGGTCTCCCGGAAGCACGTGGACATCCTGCACCGCACCATGTTCATGGGGCTGGCGAAGGGCCAAGCCTAAGCCGCCAGATCAATCCACACCGCCGGGCCGCCGGACGCACCTGTTTTGTCGTAGACCCGGCCTAGGATTTCTTCCATGAGGATTGCCGTTGCAGGGGGAACCGGGACAGTGGGCCGCCACGTTGTGGCCATCGCCAGAGAGCGCGGGCACGATGTGGTCAGCATCAGCCGCACCGCTGGGGTGGACCTGGTCAGCGGGCGCGGCCTCGACCAGGCACTCCAAGATGTCGAGGCAGTCATCGACGTCGCCGGCATCCAAACCATGTCCACCAAGAAAGCCGTGGATTTCTTCACCAACGCCACCCAGAACCTGCTGGCGGCCGAGAAGAAGGCCGGCGTGAAACACCATGTGGCGCTGTCCATTGTGGGCATCGACAACGCCAATTCGGGCTTGTACGCCGGGAAGCTGGTGCAGGAGGACGAAGTCAGGCACGGCGGCGTTCCCTGGACCCTCCTCCGGTCCACCCAGTTCCACGAGTTCGTGCCGATGTCCATCAGGGCCACCTCGGTGGGCCCGCTGGTCTTCGTGCCCACGATGTTCACCCGGCCGGTGGCGGCACAGGAGGTGGCCGCGGCCCTGGTGGACGCGGCGGAGGCGGGGCCGAAGGGCCGCATCCCGGACCTCGGCGGCCCGCGGACCGAACGGCTGAAGGACCTCGTCTCGGCCTACCTGGCCAGGACGCGGCAGAAAAAACGGATCGTTCCACTGCACGTCCCCGGCCCCATGGGCAAGGCCATGCGCAAAGGCGCCCTGATCCCGGCGCCGGGTTCCGCCGTCGGACGCCAGACGTTCCTGGAGTGGCTCGAAGCCAGCGACGCCGCGTAGAAGCCGGTCCTAAATGGGGCAGTTGCCCCATGCCCTTGCTGCGGCCCGGTCCTACGCTCAGGGCATGGAGAAAAGGAGGCGGCCATGAACACCTACCAGCCGCAGTCATCAGCACAGGCAACACCGAAACTCGCCGAACTTCCCGAGGACGAAGCGGAGCATTTCGCCGGCTACGCCGTCTTCGGGCTACCTTTCACCAGCGGCCACTACCTGGCATTCCGGGACTTTCCGGTGAGCTCCGTTGGCCCCGGCTACCGCTCCGTCTGGCACCGCACGCCCGTCGGGGAATGGACCCTTTACGCCAACGTCGCACCCGAGTTCAGCTGCGCCCGCTATTTCGGGGCAGCCTTCCACCATACGGTGGAGACCGACGTCGACATCCACTGGAGCGGGCCGTTCACCGCCGCAATCACGGTCCCGGGCGTCCTTGACTGGCACCTGCAGCTGGGCACCTCCGCGGCAACCACAATGCTGACCGCCATGGCCATGCGGATGCCCGAAACGCTGTGGCGCAACGAGCTCGTGCTCCGCGCCATGGGAGCCTTCGCCGGGCCGCTGCTGAACGCCGGCAGGATGAAGGTCTCCGGCGTGGTGCCCAACGGCCAGACGTTCCAGGCCCAGCCCCGGCAGTTGTGGCTGGTCACCGATTCCCAGGCCACCATCCTCGGTGAGGACGCGGGCGTGCCCGGGGCGCTGGAGGTGCAGGACCACCTGGCGGACTTCTGGCTTCCGCAACGTGGACTGTTCGGAGCCCGGGTGGGCGTGCGGTTCCCGTCCACCGCCCGTCCTGGCGTGGAACCCGCCGGCGTCCGCGGAGGGAAGAAGCAGGCCGCATGACGCCGGGCTGATCCCTACTGCCCGCGGTGATGGCTTCCTAGAATGGCAGGTGTGAAGCAGTCACCGGCTGGACCGCGCCGCAGTGAAGTCCTGGCCGCGCTGTCCCTCGCCATTGACCTGGGCCTGGGGCAGCCGATGGAGCACATGCTGCGGTCCTGCCTGCTGGCGTTGCGGATCGCTAAGGCGGCGGGAGTTGATGCGGCCGGTCAGAGCAGGCTCTACTACGCCAACCAGGTGGCGTGGATCGGCTGCCACGCGGATTCCTTCGAACTGGCCGCGCTGTTCACGGACGACATCGCTTTCCGCGCCGATTACTACAACCGCGACCAGCACGGACTGCCCATGTACGCCGGCATGTTCAGCCATGCCGGCGCGGGCCTGCCTCCTCTCGCCCGCGTTGCCTACTGGACGCGTTTCGCGGCAACGGGCAGCGCTGCGGTGCGGAACATGATTGCCTCGCACTGCATCTCCGCCGGGGTGCTGGCCAGCAATGTAGGGCTCGACGGCGGCGTGGCAGGTCTGCTTGCACACACCTTTGAGCGGTGGGACGGCAAGGGCCTGCCGGAGGGCGTAGCGGGGCCCGCCATTCCGCTGGAAATGCGGATCATGCATTTGGCGGATACGGCGGAGGTGTTCCTGCGCCAGGAGGGCCTGGCGGGTGCGGTGGCGATGGTGCGGGCGCGCCGCGGCACCCAGTTCGATCCGGCCCTGGCCGGGCTGTTCATCGACCAGGCCGAGGCGCTCACCGAAGGACTGCTCGACGTCGACTGCTGGCAGGCTGCCCTGGACCTGGCTCCCAGCGACGCTCCCCTGTCCGGGCCCCAGCTGGATGCGGTGCTGCGGGCGGTCGGTGACTTCGCGGACCTCAAATCCCCTTACACCGCCGGACACTCCCGCGCAGTGGCTGCCCTCGCAGCCGCCGCAGGCGAGGAGCACGGGCTGCCGGCCGACGATGTGAGTGAGCTCCGCCGTGCAGGATGGGTTCACGACTTGGGCCGCCTGGGAGTATCCAACCAGGTATGGGACAAGAAGGAGCCCCTCACCCGGGCGGACCTGGAACGCATCCACATGCATCCGTACCTGGGGGAACGGATCCTCAGCCGCGTGCCCGGGCTGAAGGGCGAAGCGGCCCTGACCGGCCTGCACCATGAGCGGCTGGACGGATCCGGCTACCCGCGCGGGATTGGCGGAACGGAGTTGGGGATCAAGCAGCGGATTCTCGCGGCCGCGGACTCCTACCACGCCTCCCTGGAGCCCCGTCCGCACCGGGCAGCGCTCGCGCCGGCCGACGCGGCTGCCAGGCTGAGGCAGGAAGTTTCAGCCGGCCGGATCAGCCGCGAGGCTGCGGACGCCGTGCTCACGGCGGCCGGCCAGCAGCCCCACCACCGCCCAGCCGCTCCGGCTGGGCTCACGCCCAGGGAAATGGAAATCCTCGGCATGCTCTGCCGCGGAATGACTCCGGCCGAGATAGCCGGCAGCCTGTTTCTCGCCCGCAAGACCGTCCGCAACCACGTGGAGCACATCTACACCAAGATCGGTGCGACCAACCGGGTGGGGGCCACACTGTTCGCGGTGAGGAACGGGCTGATCGAGCAGTGACCCGTTGGGCCGCTCTGGACACGCAGCAGCTATCCACCCGGCGTTCGCCGTCGTACTGGTCATAGTGCGCAGCGTTCTATTTGAATTTGCCCTTCATTTTGCTGACTCGTTCCTCATTTGATATCAACTCTTATTTGAACGTTGAGTTGGAAGCGCCCTCGGCCATCCAACGATATTGAAGCCTGAGATTGACAATGCGCTGCTATTCCAAGTGAGTGCGATAATTTCGTTCCCATCATTAAGATTCCCAAGAAACAGCTTCGGAGATCCTGCGAAAACATTGAGCAAGTCTTGAGCCTTAGAAAGTAGCCTCCTATTTGCGGGTATCTAAGCCCGCGACGCTACTTGGGGGAAGCGAAGATGGCTGTATCTATCGGCTGGCGCGACAGTCCGCGTTTGCGGATGGGACTCAAAACGGACTTACCCTCACTTGCGTCCATCACCGCACCCATCCCGCACGCTTCGCATTGCACGTCGGTCAGGTGTCCTCTGAAAGGACTCTCATGAGCCAGCAACCCTACACAGCCCCCTATCCCCCGAACTACGGCTATGGGCAGCCGCCGATAGGCAACAAATCGTTCCTAACTGCCTGGCTGCTCTCACTGCTCGTTGGCGTCTTCGGGGTGGACCGCTTCTACCTGGGCAAAGTGGGAACTGGAATTCTGAAACTGGTTACTCTCGGTGGCTTTGGTATTTGGGCTCTCATTGACCTCATCCTGATTCTCACCAACAAAATGAGGGACAAACAGGGCCTTCCGCTGGTGGGCTACGACAGGCACCGGAAGGTCGCCCTTATCGTCACCGGCGTCCTCATTCTCCTGAGCATCGTTGTCAATTCAGCCCGGGCTGGGTCTTCCCCTGCGTCTGCGCCCGCTCCCTCCACTCCGAAGGTGGCCGCTGCAGCTCAGACGGCCTCTGCAACGCCA
The DNA here is from genome assembly GCF_057369995.2 of Arthrobacter sp. MOO21. Taxonomy (NCBI): domain Bacteria; kingdom Bacillati; phylum Actinomycetota; class Actinomycetes; order Micrococcales; family Micrococcaceae; genus Arthrobacter; species Arthrobacter sp. MOO21. The sequence goes on from NZ_CM170671.2 coordinate 573,507, forward strand.
ACGCCCACGAAGGATCCTGCCGTCGCTGCGGCGGAAGCGAAAGCCTCAGCCAGTGCGAAGGCTGAGGCTGACGCTGCTGCGAAAGCAAAGGCGGAGGCGGATGCTGCCGCTAAGGCCCAAGCCGAGGCGGCGGCTAAAGCGAAAGCTGAAGCCGATGCGGCCGCCAAGGCAAAGGCGGATGCTGACGCCGCGGCTGCCAAGGCTGCTGCCGAGGCTGAGGCGGCCGCCAAGAGGGGCACTATCAGCCAGCAGAACGCGCTCCGCAAAGCTGAGAGCTACCTCAAATTCAGTGCCTTCTCCCGCTCCGACCTCATCGGCCAGCTGGAATACAACAAGTTTTCGACTGAAGATGCAACCTGGGCAGTGGACCGCGTGACGGTCGACTGGAACGAACAGGCAGCCAAGAAAGCAGCGAGTTACCTGAAGTTCAGTTCATTCTCGCGAGGCGATCTGATCGACCAGTTGCTTTACAACGGCTTCACCCCAGAACAGGCAGAATACGGGGTAAACACAACCGGGCTTTAGTTCGATAGGTTCGACAACTCCATTTAGACGGTAAATTTCATTCGATCAGCGAAGTGACTGCCGACGTGGAATTACCTCGCTAATATTTGAAAAGGTAATGTTCTTGAAACTCACCATATCCTTAGCCAGCGGCGTGATTATGTGCTTAGCCCTCGCTGGCTGCTCCTCAGGCTCACCTCAAGCAGCTCCCACCGTCACGCAAGTCGTTACACAGACAGCCACTGCTACCGTGACTGCAACGGCAACAGTAACGGTAACGGCTGAACCTGTCGCTCCTGCGGTTGTTGCGACGCCGGTGGCCCCGCCGGTGGCCCCACCACCTCCCGCCCCGGCAGCACCAGCAACTGCCGTGATCCCGGCCAATGTCGCCGGAATGAACGCGGAGGCGCTCGACGATGAGTTGACTGCCTTGGGTTTCAAAAAGGTCGTCTACAACTCTGATACAGGCAAGACCGTGTTGTTGCTCAGTAACTGGACAGTTACTGGAATTGATAATGCAGGTCTGGAACAAGCCGTCAGTAAGGCTGTAGTTGTGCACGTAACCAAGTAGTTTCTGCTTTGCTAAGGGTGCGTCCGGCTGGGCCGGACGCGCCCTTAAAGTCCCTCAACCGCTCTCACCAACCGCCCGGCACCAAGTAAAAGGCTGCGGGATTTTCGCGTCTATGCCAGGGCCAGACCCGCACCTCTCGCAAAGATCTCGACTCCCGTTCCCACGAGAACACGGCTGGACTCCCGTGCGATGCACCACTTCCCGAAGAGATCCGGAATAGCCACACGTGACCCCGCCGTTGTGGCAGACATGAAGGCAATCACCTACAGCGAATACGGAAACCCGGACGTCCTTGAGTACGGCGACCAGCCGATGCCAAAGGTGGGTCCCGGCATGGTCCTGGTCAAAGTCAAGGCAGCCGCAGTGAATCCGGTGGACTGGAAGATCATGGCGGGCTACCTGGATGCCGTCATGGACCTGCAGTTTCCCGCCATCCCCGGCTGGGACGTAGCGGGAGTTGTGGAGTCGGTCGGGATCGATGCCCGGCAGTTCAAGCCCGGCGACGAGGTCATCGCCTACGGCCGCAAGGACTACGTCCATGGTGGAAGCTTTGCCGAGTACATCGCGTTGCCGGAGCGCCTTCTGGCCCGGAAGCCTGCCTCGCTTGGCTGGAACGAATCGGCGGGCCTGCCGCTGGCCGGCCTCACCGCCTACCAGGTTCTCAACCGGCTGGGCCTGAAGGCCGGTGAAAGTGTCCTGATCCATGGTGGCTCCGGAGGCGTGGGCTCCCTCGGCATCCAGATCGCCGTCGCAACGGGTGCCAGCGTCATTGCCACCGCCTCTGAGAAGAACCACGAGTTCCTCCGCTCCCTGGGCGCCGAGCCGGTTGCCTACGGGGATGGGCTCGCAGACCGCGTGCGCGCGCTGCGTCCCGACGGCGTGGACGTGGTTGCCGATTTCGTTGGCGGCAATCTCGAGGCCACACTGGCCGTGCTGGCTGAGGGAGGCCGGCACGCCTCGATTGCCGACAGCGAAGTTGAAGAGCACGGCGGCGAGTGGATGTGGGTCAACCCAGTGGCGGCCGACCTGCAGGCACTCACGGACCTGGTGGACAACCGGGAAATGCGTGTGGAAGTTGCCGAAGTCTTCCCGCTCGAAAAGGCCGCGGATGCCTTCCGGTCCAACATGGAAGGACATACCCGCGGCAAGATCGTGGTCGCAGTGGACCAGCATTCCTGACCCGCACAGCTGGCTGAGGAAGGCTCCGTCCCGTGGGACGGAGCCTTCCTCGTGTAGACCCGCGCTTGCCCATTGCCTCCGATATCGGCGTGGACCGGGCCGAGCCCCAGGCCAATGAAGGGCTGGTTTCTGCCGTTCCGGTCTGGCTTTATCGGCTGCGGGCCAGGCTGACCTCCACCGGGTTGCGGACGATGTCGAGCACGGGCGACGTGCGCTGTACATAGCGGCACAGTTCGTCTATCTCCTGGTCGGAGGCGTCGGCGTCCACCCGGTAGGTAATCCAGATCTTCTGGTAGCCGGGGCGGACGTCCCGGGACAGGCCGAGGAACCCGTGCAGATCGAGCTCGCCCTCTATATCGAACTCGAGGCTGCGCACCGTGATCCCCTTGGCGGCAGCGTTGTAGACGAACCCGACGGTCAGGCATGAGGTGAGGGCGTGCAGCACAGCTTCAACCGCGTTGGGTGCGGTGTTGCTGCCGAGCAGTACCGCCGGCTCGTCGCCGCTCAGGGTGAAAGGCCCTGTCCTGGACGAGTCCTCCGCGTTCGCCCCGTAGAACCCCTTGATCCGGGTCTGGCTCCGGCCTCCTCCCTGCCAGCTGGTGCTGGCGCGGAAGCGGAACTCCGCGATGGACGGTTCGCCTTGAATCGCCGCGATGGTGTCGGCGAGCTGGGTGACGCTGATGCCGTTCAATTCGACGGCTTCGGTGGGCGCGGACATGGCAATTCTCCTCATTGTTGTTGTTTTCGGACAGGGTTCTTCTGCCCGGCGGACAGTTGGCGCCGTCCCGCCGATTGGGGCCGGCTGTCGTTCTAGGCGGGCTTGTGGGCGCGCATCACCATTGCGTGTGCGCCGAACCCGCCGGCCGTGGCCCGGGTGGAGGCGCTGCTGCTCGCGGCGAAGTAGTCCAGGTCCCCCAGCCGCTCGACGTCGGTGAAGCCCACCTCGGTGAACATCCGCAGGTAGTCGGCCTGCGTCGTCGCCCCTACGATGCACTCGGCCCACAGCCGCGGCTTCGCTCGGCAGGCCTCGGAGGGCAGGTCCTCGACGACGATGTCGGCGATCTGCACCCAGCCGCCAGGCCTGAGCACGCGGTGGATCTCGGCGACCGCCTTCCGTTTGGCCGGGACGAGGTTGATGACGCCGTTACTCGTGACGGCGTCCACGCTGCCGTCCGCGAGGGGCAGGTTCTCGGCGTTGCCCTCCAGGACCTCGACGTTGTCCGCTCCGGCGAGGCGCGCGTTCGCCCTGGCCTTGCCGCGCATCGCTTCGGTCATGTCCACCCCGTACACGAAGCCCTCGCTGCCCACAGACAAGGCCGCGACGAGCAGGTCGGTCCCCGAGCCCGAGCCGATGTCGAGCACCGCGTCCCCCGGTTTGAGGACCTCGGCCGCGAACGGGTAGCCCACCCCGGCGAAGGACTCGACCGCCGCCGCGGGCAGCCGGTCGAGGAGCTCCGGCGGATAGCCGACGTACTCCGCGGCCGCCCGGCCAGTCGGGAAGTGGTATCCCTGCCCGGGGCTGAGCGCCACGTTCGTGTACATCGCGATGACGGCGTCGAAAATGACTTGGCGCTGGTCCGAAGTGATGACGACCATCTCACTGGCCTTTCTGGTTCAGGGGGCGGGGGTATCGGCGAAACTGCGGAGGAGGGCCTGTACCCGGCCGGCGACGCCCTGGTCCACCGGCTCGGCGCCAAGGTGGCGGATCCGCGTCTTGAGCTCACGCTCGAACTCTGCCCTCGAGCAGCAGCTGCGGCAGGTTTCCAGGTGGGCGTTCAGCTCGGCCTCCAGCCGCCCGCTCAGCTCGTGGTCAAGATGCTCGGCGAGCACACGGATGGCCTCCTCGCATGAGGTGATCGATGTGGGCTTCATTCCCGTTCTCCCTTCCCCTGTGCCGGCCCGTGGCCTGGTCCGGCGTACTGCCAGAGGTGCTTCTGCATCAGCGCGCGCCCCCGGGAGAGGCGCGACCGGACGGTGCCAACGGGCACGTCGAGCGCCGCACCGGCGTCCCTGTATGACAGCTCGTAGACGTCCACCAGCACCACGGCGGAACGGTACGGCTCCGGAAGCGAGTCGAGAGCCGCCTGCAGGTCACTTCGCAGCAGCCCGTCGAAGAACTCCTGTTCCGGGTTGCCCCACCACAACAGGATCGGCTGGTGGATACGCTCAAAAATCGAAAAGTTTTCGGCATCGACCCCCAAGTACTCCTCCTCGGGGCGTACACGGGCGGCACGATACTGCGAAATGTAGACGTTGGTGAGAATCCGGAAGAGCCACCCCTGGAAGGTGCCGCGGTCAGCCAGCGTCGGGAGCTTCGCCCAAGCCCGCGTCAGCGCCTCGGCGACCAGGTCTTCCGCGTTGGTGCGGTCGCGGCACAGCTTCACCGCGGCACCGTAGAGCTTCGGCAGCAGCGCCTGGACCTCATCCGAGAACCATGCGTGCTGCGCCGACGACCGCACTGCCTCGGTTGCCATGCTCATAGGATCACACACCTTCTTCCTTAAAGGAGAAGACGCAGCAGTCCCGGATTGGTTCCCGAGGAACGCCGGACTCGAGTCGCTGGCCAGCAACGTGGCTACCATCAGCATCAGCTCTGTGGCCCCTTCCTACTGAAGGAGCCGGAGGGGCACGGCCTTCACGTCACGTGGGCCACAATCGAAATTGGAAGGTCAGCCTGCCGCCACTGTTTAAGCTCAAGTAGCCGTGGTAAAGACGGGGTAGGCTTTCGAATATCAGTATGCATAATTCCGGTAAGGATCCCGGGGCAGCGACCGAATCACGAGAGGTTGGAATGGCGCAATCACTTTCGACAGGATCAGGTGTTGTCCTGGACCTGATCAGGTCCGGAGAGGCCACCACCAGGACCGACCTTCTGGAGCGGCTGGGATGGTCGCGCATCACCCTTGCCCGGCGGCTCGAGGAGTTGCTGAACGCGTCCATCATCAGGAGCGTCGGCCAGCTCGATTCACGGGGAGGACGCCCGCCTGAAAAGTTCGCCGTGAAGCCGGATTCAGGCGTGCTGCTGGCCCTGGACATCGGCGGTTCACACAGCCAGGTCGCCATTACGGACCTGGTGTCCACCATCCTCGCCGTGGACGAGGCAGACATCGGTCCAAGCCAGGGCCCGGCTGAGATTTTCGAGTGGGCCGGCCAGGTCTTTGACCTCATGCTGCAACGCCTCGGAAAGACCAGGGCCGACGTCCTGGGGATCGGTGTGGGAGTCCCCGGTCCGGTCGATGTCACAACCGGCCGCCTGGCATCGCCGCAAGTCGATGGGCAGTGGGACGGCGTCGCTGTCCGCGACTACTTCGCAAGCAGATACGAACATGCCGTCCTTGCGGTCGACCGGGACGTCAACGTCATGACGATGGCCGAAGCAAGGCGCGGCGGTGTGGGATACCGGGACATTGTGGGCGTCAAAGCGGGCATCGGGATCGGGCTGGGTTTCGTCCTCGACGGCGCCGTCTACCGCGGAGCACGCGGAGGTGCGGGAGATTTGAGCCGCCCGCGCATCGGCGGCGGCCGCCTGCAGCGGCTTGAAACGATAGCCAGCGGAGCGGTCGTGCGCGCCGAACTCGTAGCCCGCGGCTACAAGGTCAGGACAGGGGCGGACATCGTCGAGCTCGCCAACAACGGGGATCACCGGACGCTGACCCTCCTTGAAGAAACCGGAACAACCCTTGGACAGACACTGGCCGACATCGTCGGACTGATCAACCCCGAGGCGGTCATCATCGGCGGAAGCCTTGCCGCCGCGGGCGAACCCTTCCTCCGGCCCATCCGGGAAGCCATCTACGCAGGGGCGCGTGAGTTCGCCACCCGGGACCTCGTCGTCGAACGGTCCGGCCTTGGAGCCGTTGCGGGCCTGACAGGAGCATCGCTGCTTGCCCAGGACGCGCTCTTCGCGCCCGACAGGATCAGCCGGTTGACCCACAGCGGAGCAAACTCCCTCGCGATGGCCTCCGTCTGAAGGGGCCCTTCGACGAATAACACTTTGGTCTACTAGTAGACTTAAGCCACAAATCCTTGTTACGGTGATCTAACTCACATCGTCGTGATGTGATCCGCTGACTAAAGGATCCCCACGTGGCTATCAACCTCGCTGAAGAACTTTCCTCCATCACCACCAACGTGGCCGCCTCCGACTGGAGGGAGGCTATCCGCCGCGCCGGCGACGGACTCGTGGCAGGCGGAGTCACCACGGAGGACTACACCGAACAGATGATTGCGGCCGTGGAAGAGCACGGCCCCTACATCGTCATCGCCCCCGGCGTCGCGCTCGCCCACGCCCGCCCCTCCGAATCCGTCAAAAAGGGAGGGCTCAGCTGGGTCAGCCTGGCTTCCCCCGTCACGTTCGGGCACACCTCGAACGACCCCGTTTCCCTGGTCATAGGCCTTGCAGCACTTGACCACACTGCCCACATCGAAGTCCTCAGGGCAGTCGCCGGGATCCTTTCTGATCCCACCACCCGCAGGGGCCTTGACGCCGCAGAGAGCGCGGAAGAAGTCCGCTCCCTCCTGGCGGGCACGGCCTCGCCGAACAAGTAGCAACACCACCACCCCCCTGAATTGAAAGGCAACGAACCATGAAGATCGTCGCTGTATGTGGAATGGGCATTGGGACATCAGTGCTCCTGAAAATGAACGCGGAAAAGGTCCTCCAGGATCTCGGCGTCGATGCCGATATCGAGGCTGCCGACATCGGCGTGGCCCGCGGTGCGGCGCAGACGGCGGAAATCGTCCTCACGTCCGAGGAGCTCGCACCGGAAATTGGTGATGTCCCCGCAGAGGTCATTGTCATCGAGAACTTCTTTGATCTTGAAGAGATCCACAAGAAACTGTCTGCCGCTGTCCGCTAGCCACCGCGGAGGTTCCTCCACCTGCGCCATCACAACATCAACCAACATTTTCAGCATTAAGGGAGTGCCTACGGCATGGACTGGCTCGTAGTAGTACTGAATTTCATAGGGCAGCAGATTCTCAATGTGCCCGCTTACCTGATCGGCATCATCACCGCAGCAGGCCTCATGGCATTGCGCCGCAACTCGGGCCAAGTCATCGGAGGCGCACTCAAGGCGGCCTTGGGTTTCTTCATCCTCGGCGTGGGTGCCACCGTGGTCACCGGATCGCTTGATCCCCTTGGCCAACTCATCCTCACCGTGACCGGGGCCCAAGGTGTGATCCCCACCAACGAGGTCATCACGGCAATGGCCCAGGAACAGTTCGGCGCCCAAAGCGCATACGTCCTGACGTTTGGCTTCCTCACCATGCTGGTGCTGGCGCGCTTCACGCCGTTGAAGTACGTGTTCCTGACCGGCCACCACATGGTGTTCATGGCCACCATGCTCACCGTTATCCTGTCCGTCGGCCTGGGGGAAGGCTCTGACTGGCTGGTCGTACTCCTCGGGGCCGTCCTGCTGGGCGTCATCATGGTGGTCATGCCGGCATTCCTCCACCCCTGGACGAAGAAGATCACCGGTAACGACACCATCGCCATCGGCCACTTCGGTTCGCTGGGCTACATTGCCGCGGGTGCAGTGGGGCAGGCCGCGGGCAAGCGCAGCAAGTCAGCCGAGGAGATCCAGTTCCCGCAAGGGCTGAAGTTCCTCCGCGATTCCATGGTCGCCACCTCGCTGTCCATGGTCCTGATCTACATGGTCTTCACCATCTGGGGACTCATCGCCCTTCCTTCTGCCGAGGCGCTGGCAATCTTTGACGTCCCTGACGCGGGAGCATTCATCATGGCCGGCTTCAAGCAAGCGCTGATGTTCGGCGTCGGCGTGGCCGTCATCCTCTACGGTGTCCGCACGGTACTGGGCGAACTCGTCCCGGCCTTCCAGGGCATCGCAGCCAAGGTGGTCCCGGGCGCCAAGGCCGCCCTCGACATCCCCATCGTCTTCCCCTTTGGAGCCAACGCCGTGCTGATCGGCTTCCTGAGCTCCTTCACCGGCGGCCTGCTCGCCCTCGGCGTCCTCGCCCTCTGGCTGAACCCCGCTTTCGGCCTGGCCCTGATCCTGCCCGGAATGGTCCCGCACTTCTTCACCGGCGGCGGCGCCGGCGTGTACGGCAACGCAACCGGCGGACGCAGAGGAGCGATGCTGGGCGGCTTCGTCAACGGCATCATCATTACGATCCTGCCCGCCGTCCTGCTGCTCGTCCTGGGCCAGTTCGGGCTCGCCAACAGCACCTTCGGTGACGCCGACTTCGGCTGGTTCGGCACCCTCATTGGCGTCAGCCTCAGCGGCGGCCCTGCCATCGGCGCCGTTCTGACTGTCCTTATCGCCACCGCCCTTGTGACAGCCGCGATCATCTTCCAACGGAGGGTGGTGGATGCTGGGTGGGTCCCCGGGGCCAAGCGCGACGCATGGCTCGCCGAAGCCCAGGAAAGCGAGAAAACCCAAGCCAAGCAAGAAACTCCCACGGCCTAACCGATTCCCCAACACAGCAAAACACGCAGACAAAGGAACCACATGCCCGAACGTACAGCCACGATTGCCAGCCGAGTGGGCCTCCACGCCCGTCCCGCATCGGTCTTCGCGGAGGAAGTCAGCAAGCTGGAACTGGAGGTGACCATCGCTTCCCCGGAAGTCAGCCCCGACGAGGCCCTCGACGCTGCGAGCATCCTCTCCCTCATGAGCCTGGGTGCCTCGCATGGGGACGTTGTGGTACTTCGCGCCGACGGCCCGGGTGCCGATGCAGCCCTCGACCACCTGGTGGGGATCCTGGAGACGGACCATGATGTAGAGGCCTAAAACCAGCAGGAAATCAGCACCTACGGGGTGGCGCGCACAAGGTGCACGCCACCCCCGATGCTGTGCAAAGTAGGGCACCTCGCGCTGATTGGGACGCGGACGGAGAGAGCATTGATGCCGGCCGCAGGACCCTGCGTCCGTCCTGACCGGCGAGCAGCTGCACTCTCGTCCCTGGGCGCTCACTGCCATCGGATGGACGGCCAAGAATCCTCCGTTTCTGATTCAGCTCCCTAGCACCACTTTGGCCGGAGACGCCCCGTGGGAAAGCCGATAAGGTCCTGCCCGGACCCTCTCATCCAACAGGTGACCCGGCCCGGAGAACCCCCGCAACGTGCCGCGGAAACTCTGTCAGGTCCTCGCCCGCCTCCTGGTACCACTGCGAGAGAACCGTCGGCGGCTGGCCCAGGACGGTCGTGTTGCTGAACGATTCGATCCACGACCCGGACCGTGCCAGGTGTTCGCTGACCAGAGCCATGTGGTTGGCCATGGATTCGGCGTCGGCATGGACCTGAAGGACGGTGATCTGCCGGCCCTGTTCATCGGCGAAGAACTGGAACACCAGCATCCTCGGCTCACGGCTCTCCACCAGGCCTGCCACCTCGCGGCAGGCCTCGAGGGCTTCATCGAGGTGCCCAGGGCGCACGGTATAGGTGCTCAAGTAGACAAACGGCTCGTACATGATGGCCTCCTAAAACCAGGTGATCCACACCCTGCGGATCACCTTCAGGATCCCGCCGACGCACCGCGCGGGCATCGGCGGATCGCGCCACCTTCGGCATCCGGCACTGGGTAGTTATGCCCAGTCCGACGATGCATAGTAGTGATCAGGAGGTTGACGTGGCCGACGACGGAAATCACCTCGCGCGCGCCCGGGCGTTCCACGCGTCGTACGCATGGCGGCAGGCCTGCGCCGAGTTCCGCGCCGCCGGCGGGCTCGCCGGCCTTGGTGTCGAGGACGTCGAGCGTTTCGCCGAGTGCGCACAAATCGTGGGGTTCCGCGACGAGGCAATTGCCGCGCTGGCGCAGGCCTTCGAGACGCGGGCCGCGAACGGCCAGGTGCGTCCCGCCGTCGCCTCCGCTTTCTGGCTGTGGGAGGCCTACAACCTGAACAGCGAGTTCGGCCAGGCCAACGGCTGGATGGCTCGGGCCCGGGAACTGGGCCCGGACGAGGCCGGCGACGAGCCTGGCTGGCTGCTGATCACCGCAGCGTACGGCAGGATCGCCGCGGGTGCATATGACGAGGCTTTGACGCTCCTTGCCCGTGCCCGGGAAGGGGCCGCGAGAATGCACGACGCCGACCAGCTCGCCTTCTCGACGCTCCTCACCGGACGCGCCCTGGTCCAGTCCGGCCGACTTGGGGACGGGCTGGATTGGCTCGACGATGCCATGGTCCGGGTAGTGGCGGGCGAGACGACCCCGAGAGTCACGAGCCTGCTCTTCTGTGCGGCGATCGGCACGTGCCAAATGGAGGTCCGGGATGTCTCGCGGGTCCGGGAATGGAGCGCTGCCCTCGGGTCCTGGCTCGATACGGTGCCTCCGTTCGGCGGCCCCTTCTACGGCAACTGCCTGATTTACCGCGCGGTCCACCTCCGGCTCGCAGGCCAGTGGGCGGCTGCCCTCTCCCTGCTGGAAGAGGCATGCCAAAGCCTGGCCCAGGGCGCAGGAATCCGCCTGGTTGGCCATGCGCGTTACGAGCTCGGTGAATCGCACCGGCTCCTGGGCGACTTCCCCGAGGCCGAGGCGGCCTACCGGGCGGCGGCGTTCGCCGGAGGCACCACGCAGCCAGGGCTCGCCCTGCTGAGGCTCACCCTCGGAGATGTGCCGGCGGCAGCAACGGGGATCCGTCGTGCGCTTGGCGAGTCCGTGGGGCCGGCAGCCCGCGTGGAGCTGCTGCCGGCGGCAGTGACCGTACTCTGCGCGGCGGACGCGGCAGGCGAAGCAGCGGCCGCTGCAGCCGAGTTCGGCAGCCTCGCCGAGCGATTCGCCTCCGACAGCGTGCGGGCCAGCCACGCACGGGCCCTCGGCGAAGTGGCTCTCGCCAACGATGAGTGGCAGAAGGCTCTTCCCGAACTCCGGCAGGCCGCGGGTCTGTGGCGGGACCTTGATGTCCCCTACGAAACGGCACGGTGCTCCGTGCTCCTGGCCACCGCATACCGGGGTGTGGGGGACGACGAGGCAGCGGACCTGGAACTCGAATCGGCGCGTGAGGCCTTCACGCGCCTCGGCGCCCGGCGCGATCTGCTGGAGGTCCAGGGCATGCTCCGACATCCGGCCCTTCCGGGCCAGCACGGCCTCTCGCCCCGCGAGGTCGAGGTGCTCCGGTTGATCGTGCGGGGCCTGACCAACCGGGCAATAGCTGCAGAGTTGTTCCTCAGCGAGCGAACCGTCCAGCGCCATGTGAGCAACATTTTCGACAAGCTCGGTGTCAACTCCCGGACACAGGCTGCGACGCACGCCCTCGACCGTGGGATCATCAGCACCGCCCCATAAGACTGAGCTGCACGGTTCCCTCAAGATTGGGGCAATAAATCTTCCCGGTAGACAAACACTCTTCCCGGACTACGCCACGCCTTTCTAAGGTGATCCCACGAGCTTGACTAGGGGGACAACTTCGATGATCACGGACACGAATGCCGGCAGGGGCTGCGATGATGCCGCCGCGGCGCAGACCGCCGGCCTGGGTACGGCACCCGCAGCCGACGGACCCAAATACATGGCACGACCAACTGCCCGGCGCCCTGTCGTTACTCCCCGAGGCTACGCAGTCCCCCAGGCTCCGCCGTCGAGGTCCGCCGGCCGCGAGCGCGAAATCCGGCAAGTGATCTACGACCTCGCACGCCTTGCGGCCAGACGCAGCGCGCAATAAGCCGAGACCGACCAGCCCCGAGGAAGGTCAGTCCAGCGCCCAGGCCTGCTCCACACCCGCGCCGCTGGCCTTCCTCCGGCGCCGCAGCACTCCGACAAGGACGGCAGCGCCCGCCAGCAGCAGGGCACCCGCTCCGGCAGCGACCGCCGGGACTGCGGCACCGAAGGAACCCCCGGCACCGTCTGTTGTGCCGGCGTCGGCTGGCCCCGCTGACTGTGTCTCTTCCGCCACCGGGGCGGGCGACGCAGCAGCCGCAACAGATCCGCCGTCGAGCACTGTCAGCGACTTGCCGCGCCTGTTCACCACGACCACGGATCCGTCGCTCCGCTCAGCCAGACGCCCGGGGTCGTCACCGACCGCGATGGTTTTAGAAGCGGCCGGAGCCCCCGCGGGAATGACCGAGACGGAGTCGTCCAGGCTGTTGGTCACGTACACGGTCCCGTCGGCGGCGGCCAGCACCTCCTGCGGCGCCCGGCCCACGGGGATCCGCCGCGCCACCGTGGTGCCGCCGGGCTCGATCACCGCGACGTCGTTGGTCATGATGTTGGCCACGTAGACGGTCCCGTCCGGGGCCGCCGCGATCCCGTGCGGGCTGGCCTGCGCGCCCACATCAATGGTGTGCGACGGCCACGCCGCGCCGGGGAGAATCACGGTGACGGTAGCTGCGAGCTGGTTGGTGGCATAGGCCGTCCCGTCCTTTGCCAGCGCCACCCGCACTGGATACGGCCCGGTCTGGACGGTCCGGTTCACCCACGCCTCGCCCGGCTTCACCACGGACAGGGAGTTCTCCTCCGGGTTGGCCACGTACAGCGATCCGTCCGGCCCCACCGTGAGCCAGTGCGTGCCGAAAGAGACCTTCATGACCAGGGAGACCTCGCCGGCGCCGGGGGCCACCACGCCGATTTCCGACTGGGCGCCCTCGCTCTGCGCCACGTACAGCGTCCCGTCCGGCGTCACCGCGAGCGAGGTGGGACCGGCCCCGGTCCTGATGGTGCGGGACGGCGCGGTCTCCCCCGGCCTGTAGGCGAAAACGCCGGCCTTGTAGGTTTGGTCGCTGACATACAGCGTGCCGTCCGGCCCGGTGGCGACGGCCACCGGCTGGCCGGAAAAACCAATAGTCTTCGAGTCAGCGGCCGACGCCGGAACGGCCACGACGGCGGCAGCCAGCAAGAGCGCGACGCCGGTCAGCAGCACCCGCATGGCGGCCGGGAACGGCGCGGCGAGCGGGCGTGAAAGCTTCGTCTTCATGAATGATCCCCCAAGAATGCTGCCAACCCCCTCGGCAACCCTCCGATCCTACTTGCCAGCCACCGGCCGGTGTCCGTGCCATGGACCTCGTGTGGAGGCAGAGGGTGACGGTATAGGTTGTGAAACGTCGTAATTGCAGCGACGGCTGCGGTTTGTTTCAGCTGTAGGTCCGCGGCTCGCAACCAGCGGGCACATAGACTCCCTTCCATGCGCGTCTTCGACATCACCTTCGACTACCAACTCGACAGCCCTCCGGGAAAGGACCCGGACTCTCATAGTCCGCGGCTCAAGGCTGATCATCAGCTGCTCTGGACCAAGGAGCTATGCGAGGGGCAGCTGTTCGAACTGGTGGTCTCGGAAGATCCCAAGGTGCGTCGGAAAAACTACCTAATGTTCGAGCAGACGCCCGACAAGAGGTTCACGGTCGGCAGTGATGCCATCACGAACTCCTACACCAGGTGGGGGAGGCCTAAGGCCTTGGTCGAGGCTAAGGCCGAGTTGAGTGAGGAGCAGAAGCGCCGCTACTTTAACCCGCCGTACACGATCGGCAGCGCCATGATCTGGCCCGTCAGGACAATACACCTGCCTACCCTCAACACCGCCAGGGGAATGCGGACACGGATTGCGGACCGGATGGACCTGACTCTGGAATGCATCCGGCGCCACTACGCTGAGGAGCCAGGCAGCCCCCTCGCCGACGTCACCACTAACTATGGGGACTTCTTCGAACTCTTCGGCACGTTCGAGAAGTTCGTGGAGTTCTTCCACTTCCAGGATCTCGTGACGCCGGAGGGGAAGATCGACTTCTTCCTCGGGGAGGAGGACGCGAACTTCGAGCGTCCCGCCGTCCCCGTCACGAAGGACGAGTACATCAGGGTTCGGGAAGCCTCGCTGAGGTTCATAACGCTGCGGGGCAACCGGATGGCCGACTGGGTCGAGAAGAACCACCCCGACATTGAGGTCCGGCGGCAATAACAAACCTTCACGCCAGCGTGCGCCATACCTTCGGTTTCAGGCTGCGCGTCAGGGAACGGGTGGATCGCAGCTTCGGGCGCTTAGCTCGTGGAGCAGCAGGAGGCGTAGCCTGAACCCATGGACGCCGATGTACGGCAACTCCGGATCCGCACCGGCATCACGGTGCCGTGCCTCGTCCATGACAACGGCCAAGCCGACAGTGCGGCCACTCCCCTGCTGTTGCTGCATGCCTGGGGCGAATCGCGCAGGAGCTTCGACCGGCTCATCCCCCTGCTGCCCGGCTGCCGGATCTACGCGCCGGACCTGCGCGGGCAGGGCGACGCCGACAAGCCGGCCACAGGCTACTCCCTGGCGGAGCAGGCAGAGGATGCCGCCGCAATCCTGGACGCGCTCGGGCTGCCACGCGCCGCCGTCGTCGGTTCCTCCAGCGGGGGTTACGTGGCCCAGCAACTTGCCGTCGCCCATCCCGGAAAGGTGGCCGCGCTGGTGCTGGTGGGGTCTCCCCTGAGCCTGCAGGGACGGCCCGCCTTCGCCGACGAGGTGGACGCCCTGGCCGACCCCCTCGACGAGGGCTGGGTGCGGGAGTCGCTGGCCTGGTTCCCCCTGCTCCACCACGTCCCTGCCTGGTACGTCGAGGACCGCGTGCGCGACGGCCTGCGGATGCCGGCGCATGCCTGGAGGGACATCCTCAACGGGTTGTGCGAGGCCGCGCCGCCCACGGAAGCCGGAACCATCCAGGTTCCGACGCTCATCCTCTGGGGTGCACAGGACACCCTGCTGCCGCGCAGCAGCCAGGAAACCCTGGCGGCCCGGATCCCGGGGGCGGTGCTGAGGATTTACCCTGACGCCGGTCACCTGGTTCTGTGGGAGTGCCCGGAGCAGGTGGCAGCGGACGCGATGGCGTTCCTCCGCTCCCGGCGCTGAATCGCGGCGGCCTCAAGCCCTCTTGGGATTTCCTCAACCCCGGCTCAAAATCCCCGAAGGTTTCCCCAAGAATCGCGCTTTACGCAGGCGGCCGCGCACACAATATTTTCAGCAGCCACTGCGAAGACTCTCTTCGAGGGAAACAGAACGAAATCCAGGGCACTGCCTCTGCAGGGGCCTTATTGGGGGAACCATGAGCAATGAATACCAACTCGCCGACGGCTCGCCACGCTATGGCCACCGCACGGATTCAGCGGGCACAGTGCAGGCGGCGACGCCCGTCACTGCTCCCACCGACGTGGCAGAGGGCGCTGCAAAGCTCAGCCTGGACGTGATGGCCGCGGCCATTGACCGCAGGCTGAGGAGCGCATGGGCTGATGAAGCAGACCCGGCTGTCGAAGCACTTCGGACCGGGAACCCGGAGGAACTGGCCGCAGCGCGTGCCCTCGTGCGGCTTCACCTCGGCTCGCAGCGGCAGTGGCGCCTCAAAGCCCAGGCCGTCTGGGATCAGCAACTGGCCGGTACCCTGGCGCGGCGGAGGGCCGGCGGCCGGGTCCAGGAGATCCTGGCATTGCGGCTGGGGCTGATGGCCGCGCTGATCGCACCTCCGGCGTACATTGTGGCCACCGGCCCGGATGACCTCCTGAAACTCCTGCTTGCCGGTATCGCGTGCTTTGCTTTCGCCGTAGCCGGCGGACACTTCCTGACGTGCCGGGCCCGGGTGCCGGTCATGCCGAACCTCCGCGGCCCCTGGCTGAAGGAGCTCCGGGAGGACGTAGTCAACGCAACCCTCGTGGCCATCCTCCAGAACAAGGGCACCCCGTTGGATCCACGCACTGTAGCGGCTGCCCGCCGGGGCTGGGAAAGCATCCAGGCTACGTCCCAGGCCGTCGGCTCGCTGAACCCCTGATCCCCTGAGCCCCGGACCACTAGGGCGCAGCAGCCAAGCACCCGCGCCAACGCCGCCGCACTCAGCCAGCGGGCCGCCGTCGTACGTTTACGACGGCGGCCCGCTGGCCAAGGCGTCCAGCTAACCTACTGCCCGCGCCCCTATTGTCCCGGCGCCCGGTAGGACGGGGTCTTCTTGGCGGCCTCGTCAAGGTCCTCGACGCTGAGGAGCGGCTTCAGGCGTACATTGACGCTGCCCGACGAGTTGATCAGCAGCGACAGCGCTGCGGCGCTGGCATCATCGGGCAGTTCAAAAACGCCAAGGACGTCGTAGTAGCCAAACGCGAAGTAGAAACTCTCCAGCGTCCCGCCCACGGATTTCACTGCCTCCGTCACGGCATCGCGGCGTTTGGTGCCGCCTTCCTGCATGAGCCCCTTGATGCCCTGGCCCACGTACGTTGCTTCGAACAGATACTTCGGCATGGTGTTTCCTTCCCTGGATCGCTGACACGGTGTTCCGCAGCCATCGGGAAGGCGCCCACGGATCCCGGGCTCATCCGGTGCAGGGCGGCGTCCACAGAATCCTCCTCACCTGGCCCATGGCCGTGCAGGAGCGGCCCAGATCCGGCCCCTTGTTTCGTGGAAGCGGAGCGATCGGCCCCGCTACCGCAGAGGTTATTCCTCGGGCTCCCGGCAGTCAATAAGCGGGAACTGCCGCACTTTGGAGACGTAGGAACCGGCACCGGAAAGGCGCATAGTTAGACCATGACAAGTCCTTACACGCGGGGCGATTCCTTCAGCAGCGAAGCGTCCCGGAAACACATCCGGCAAGCGCTCGCGGACTACGGGGCCACCGACGTGCTGTTCACCCAGCGCGGGAACCTGAGTGCCGTTGCCTTCAGGGGCGGCGGAAGGCAATTCCGGATCGTCATGCCGCTGCTGCAGTCCGAAGGGGCCCTCGCCATCCGCGGGGATGTGGCCGACGGCCGGCTCCACGAAGCGAATGCAAAAATCCTGGAACGGGCCAACCGCAAGTCCTGGCACGCCCTGGCCCTTGCCATAGACGCCAAGCTGGGAGCGGCGTCGGCCGGAATTGCCACCCTTGAATCCGAGTTCCTGGCCCACGTGGTGCTCCCGGGCAACTCCACAGTACTGGACCAGCTCGAACCCGTCATCGACTCTGCCTACCGGTCCGGCCTGCCTCCGTCCTTCGGCCGTCCGGTCGTGCCGTAAAAGCCCCGCACGGTACAACTTCCAGCAGGCGCCCGCCGTCGGGCAGCAAGGAGGCATCGTCATGAAATACGCGAACGGCCTGGGCAACGTGCAGCGGGGCGATCTGGACACGGCCGGCGGCAAGGCCGTGGGCCTCGGCGGACTCATCCAGGCCGGGCTCCCGGTGCCACCGGGGTTTGTCCTGACCACCGCCGCGTACTCGGACTTCGTGGCGGAGAACAACCTGGGGCAAGCCATCCAGGCGCTGGCCGCCCTCCCGCCCGATGCCTCGCCGGAGGACTATGAGCACGCCTCCGCGCTTCTCCGCACCCTGTTCAGCAAAGGAGCCATGCCGCCCGGAATTCAGGCCGAACTCGAGGCCGCCTACGAGCCCCTGGGCAAGGACATCGCCGTCTCCGTCCGCTCCTCCGCCACCGCCGAGGACCTCGCCTCGGCCAGCTTCGCCGGGCAGCAGGAAACCTACCTCAACGTCCGCGGACCGGAGGCTCTCAGCAAGGCCGTCATCGACTGCTGGGCCTCCCTGTGGACGGCGCGCGCCATGGCCTACCGCGCCCGCGCCGGCATCCGGCCCGATGACGTGCGCCTCGCCGTCGTCATCCAGCAGATGGTGGAGGCGGATGCCGCCGGGGTGATGTTCACCGCCAACCCCGCGAACGGCCGCCGCGACCAGACGGTGGTCAGCGCGGCCTGGGGCCTGGGCGAGGCGGTGGTCAGCGGCGCGGTCACCACGGATGACCTGGTGGTGGACACCGCCACGGGCAAGGTCCTCTCCCGGCAGACAGCCGACAAGGAACTCATGACCGTCCTCTCGGCGAACGGAACGGCCGAGGAGAAGGTGGCGGAAGCCCGCCGTCGTGCGCCTGTCCTGGACGATGCCGCGGCAGCGGAGCTGGCGCGCTACGGCCGGCAGACCGTGGACCACTTCGGCGCGCCGCAGGACATCGAGTGGGCGCGGGTGGACGGCCAGTACTTCCTGCTGCAGTCCCGCCCCATCACCGCGCTGCCCGAACCGTCGGCCGACGTTCCCACAGAATGGCCCGTCCCCTATCCCAAGGGCCTCTACTTCCGGGCGAGCATCGTGGAGCAGATGCCGGAGCCGCTCTCCCCGCTCTTCGCCGACCTCATCGACGGCTCGGTGTCCCGCTCGATCTCGGCCCTCATGAACGAGGCGCTGGGCCAGAAGTCCCTGCGCGAGGGCGACGTCCGCTTCCCCACCATCAACGGCTACGCCTATTACTACTACCGCACCTGGCCCATGCTGCGGATGACGGGCAGGACCGTTCCGGCGATGGGCGCGCTGTTCCGCGGCAAGGCCCACATGGGCGTCAAAGGATGGCGCGAGCATTCGCATCCGCGCTACGAACGGACCATCAAGGACTGGTCCGCTACGCCGCCGGCAGGGCTTGCCGGCGAACGGCTGCTGGCCGGCGCGCAGGCCCTCCTGGACGCCGGAACCGTCTACTACACCGCAGTGCAGTCCATCATTCCGCTCGCCGACATGAGCGAACTCGCCTTCCGCGCGTTCTACAAGTCCGTCCGGCGCGACGGCGATCCCCCGGCCCAGGCCTTCCTGCTGGGCTTCGACAGCGAACCCATCCGGGCGGAGAAGTCGCTGTACGACCTGGCAGGGTGGGCGCGCAGCGATCCGTCGCTGGTTTCCGCCCTGCTGGAGCGGCCGACGGCGGAGCTCGCCGAGTGCCTGCGGTCCGGTTCGGCGCCGGCAGGCGTGGACGACGCCCTGTGGCAGGAATGGCGGTTCACCTTCCAGGAGCACCTGGCCCTGTATGGGCACGCGGTCTACAACCTGGACTTCGCCACCCCGGTGCCGGCAGACGACCCGTCCGCGCAGCTGGAGACGGTGAAGTTCTACCTGCGTGGGCAGGCCACCGACCCTCATGAGCGGCAGCGGCAACTGACCGAGCGCCGGGAATCGCTCACGCAGGAGGTGGGTTCACGGCTCCGGCCGCAGCGCCGGGCCCTGTTCTTCCGTCTGCTGAAGTGGGCGCAGGAGACTGCGCCGGTCCGCGAAGACGCGCTGGCCGACGTCGGACTCGCCTGGCCGCTGCTGCGGCGGA
Source organism: Arthrobacter sp. MOO21 (assembly GCF_057369995.2). NCBI lineage: Bacteria > Bacillati > Actinomycetota > Actinomycetes > Micrococcales > Micrococcaceae > Arthrobacter > Arthrobacter sp. MOO21. The sequence continues at coordinate 592,722 of NZ_CM170671.2, forward strand.
TGCTGCTGGAACTCGGGCGGCGGCTGGTGGCTTCTTCGGTGATTGCCGCGCCGGAGGACGTGTTCTGGCTGCGGTTCTCCGAGCTGCAAAGTGCCGTGGAGTTCGGGCTGGCGGAAACTGATGCCGGCGTTTCCCTGGCCGGGGCGTCACGTCCGGTCCGGGCCGACGCCGTCGAGGAGCGCAGGATGCTGTGGCGGGGCCAGGCGAAGGCAACAGCCCCGCAGATGCTGCCGCAGAAGGCCTGGATGGAGAAGGCGTTCGGGTCGATGATGCCGGCGGGCCCGCAGCAGCAGGCCGGCGACGTGATCAAGGGTGCCGGCGCGAGCTCCGGCCGCGTCACCGCACCTGCCCGGGTGCTGCGGGGTCCCGAGGACTTCGGGCTCATGCGGCCGGGCGAGGTGCTGGTGGCCCGCATGACCACTCCCGCGTGGACGCCGCTGTTCGCGATGGCCTCCGCGGTAGTGACCGACGTCGGCGGTCCGCTGAGCCACAGCTCCATCGTGGCCCGCGAATACGGCATCCCTGCGGTGCTGGGCACCGGGGTGGCGACGCAGCGGCTGGCCGATGGCCTGCAGGTCACGGTGGATGGCGACGCCGGGACGGTCACCCCCGAGCGTCCGCGCACCGGTGACACACGACAGGATTGAGCGGCTGCGCGGGCCCGCCGGCGCGGGGCGTGCTGAAAGAGGCGTAGACTCAAAGTATCTCGGAACACCGTGACTGGACATGCGGTGCCCCGAACATGCGTTCCATTCTCCTGCAGCCCTGCCGGGGCTGCAGACCAGCGCCTTACCGAGTGACTTCGACGCCGGCGCTGCAGGGAATTGGAACAACGAGGGCGGCCACGAGCGAATCACGGCCACAACGGCATTCGGCCGTTCCCTCCCGCAGCCGGCCCGGTCCCGGGTCCCCTGCCCTTTTCACCGCCGGACCCCAACCCGGGATCCGCAGTGCATCTCTAGAACGCTGGTAGAACACCATGACCACCACCGCCCAAGACTCTGCCGTCCACGCCGATTCGGCACTGACGCTCAGCGGAGTCCTCGCATCCGCATTGCCGCACAATCTGGGCACGGCGCAGGGTCCCACTCGCTACACCGTCCCGGCTGTCTTCTCCCGCCGGCCCAGCCCCGGGAAATCGATCTCCTGCACGGCGCCGCCACCAAGCAGCGCCTCGCCGACGCCGGATACAGCGACGTGGACATCCACGTCTCCGACCGCCGCCTCCTCATCGCCAACACCAATCTCGCAGACCTCAAAGCCGGGTTGGCCCACCTCATTGGCGTGATCCTGCACGACATCTCGGCCCAGGCCTCCCAGGAACGCACTGACCGCGCCGAAGAAGTGGAAGCCCTGGGGCTGGTCGAGGAAGAGCGTCTTGAATCCCTCCGCCGGGCGGCAGCCGACATCCACTTCGACTAAACCGCAGCAACCGCGTGGTGCCGGCCGTTAACTTGCGGCCGGCACCGGTGCGTCCCGGGCCGGACATCCCGGTCAAATAGTGGCGAGGGCTCCCTTGGCACTTTCCACCCGGACATGGGTGCCTGCCTGGATATGGACCACCTCGCCATCAATCTGGCACGGAACAGCATTCCGCGTGGAAAAGGCGTAGCCCGTGACGCTCGGTTGATGCCCGAGACCCAGCGTGACGGCGCGGAGCGTCATCAGCGCCGTCTTCATCAGCCCGGCATGGGGCAGCGTCACCACCTCGAACCGGCCGTCGTCCGGGTAGTGCGACTCGCTGACCTTTCCATACTTCGCCATGCGCGAGATGTTGGCCAGGATCAGGCTATCGAACACCGCGGTGGCTCCGTCGTCCCGTACGAGTTCGAACGGCTTCAGGCCCGAGAGCGTGCGGGCAACGGAAACAAGTTCGAGGACTTTCCCTTTGCCGCCCTTCTCAATGCCGATGGCCATCAAGGGCGTCAGCCCGAAACCCACGTAGGAATGCGCGTACCGGACCTGTTCCCGGTGTCCGGAACGGAACGTCACCCGCAGCAGGTCGATGTGCCGCACACTTCCCGCCCGGAGTGCATCACCCAGGGGCCGGGGCGGCAGGCTCCGGAAGTGGTCGTTGGCGTTGCCGGCCGGAAGCACGGTGCAGACAGCGTTGCTGCCGGGAACGTCCATCACGCCGTTCACCACCTCGTTGTACCCGCCGTCACCGCTGACTGAGACAAGAAGCGGAGCACCCCGGCCGGCCTCGGTCCGCGCAAGCAGGCGCGCATGCCCCGCATACCCGGTGGGCAGCAGGTGGACAGGCAGGCCAGGAAGGTTGTTTGCCAGATCCCGCTCCAAGGCCTCGATCCGCGGGCCCATCAGGGCCCTGCCCGGATTGAAGATCACCACGGCGCGGTCAAAGAGTGCGGCAGGTGCTCCGTCATCAGCCATGGCGTGCCCATTCTCCCGGTTCCTGGTGCGGCTGACTCCAGCCTAGCCTTGGAGCCGCCCTTCACAGCATGATGTTCGGGTGAACAAGAACCGGCTTGAAGCCTTCAGCGACGGCGTCCTGGCAATCATCATCACCATCATGGTGCTCGAACTGCACACCCCGGAGGAACCCACGTGGGCAGGGGTCGCCGCCGTCCTGCCGATGCTCTTCACCTACCTGCTGAGCTTCGTGTACGTGGGGATCTACTGGAACAACCACCACCACATGATCCACCTCGCGAGCAGGGTGAACGGCGCCATTCTCTGGGCCAACCTGCACCTGCTGTTCTGGCTGTCGCTGTTCCCGTTCACCACGCGGTGGATGGACGAATCCGGCTTCCAGCAGGTCCCCGTGCTGCTGTACGGGATCAACCTGCTGTGTGCCGCGATTGCCTACTTCATCCTGGAACGTCGGCTTATTGCGGTGCAGGGCAAGGACGGGGCCCTCGCCAGGGCTGTCGGGAAGGACTGGAAGGGCAAAGCCTCCCCCGTCATTTACCTCGCCGGGATCGCCCTCACCCTGGTCCAGCCACTCCTGGGAGTCGCGGCCTTCACCGTCGTCGCGCTGATCTGGCTGGTGCCGGACCGGCGGGTGGAACACTTTGTCGTCAAGGCCCAGGACAGCGCCGGCCAGCCGTGAAACAGGGGCGCTACGGGGTAGGACAGGTCAGCGGCGTTGCCGTGGAGGGCCGCTTGATTCGCGCGGGATGAGAGTGGGGATGGATTTCCTCACCCGCGGCTCCTTGCCGGGATCAGTGATGAGGTCGATGGCTGTCCTGGCGATCTGGTCCAAAGGAACCCGCACTGACGTCAGGGGCGTTGGCAGCCTGGCCGAGAGGGGCGTGTCGTTGTAACCGACGAGCGCGAGGTCTTGGCCGATCTTCAGGTTGTGGCGGTGCGCTGCCGCCATAATGCCCATCGCGATGTTGTCATTGGCGCCGAAAATGGCTGTGGGCCGGTCCCGCCCGTCCGCCAGCAGCGCCTCTCCGGCGGCGAACCCGTTTTCAATGCCGTAGCCTGCCGCCACCAACCACTGCTCACGAGGGGTGATGCCTGCTTCCTCGAGGGCCTTCCGGGCCCCGGCGAGGCGGGCGATGCCGGTGGAGGTGAAGGCCGGGCCCGTGACCACCGCGATGTCTCGGTGGCCCAGGTCGAGAAGGTGCCGCACCGCGAGGTAGCCGCCGACTTCGTCATCACCAAGAGCCGAGGGGCTGATGCCGTCGGTACGGAGTACCAGCGCATGCGGGACCTTGCGCTCGCGCAGGAGACGGGGCAGCTCGTCGTCCAGGCGGGCAGTGGCGAGGATCAGGCCGTCGATGTTCCGGTCCAGCAGGGTTTCGGCCGCCCGCTTCTCGTCGTCGGGGTCATCGCCGCTGGTGGCGACCATTGCGAAATATCCCCGCGAGGATGCGGCACGTTCGAGTTCCTCGAACATCAGCGCCATGACCGTGTCGCTGAGCCGGGGAACCAGGACTCCAAGGGTCCGGGTCTCACCGCGGCGGAGGCTTGAAGCGAAGGAGTTCCTGCGGTAGCCCAGCTCCTCCGCAACCTTCCTGACATGGGCGGCTGCAGCGGAGCGGGACATGATGCGTTCGTCCAGGGCGCGGCTGGCAGTGGAAATGCTGACGCCGCTGGCCGCAGCCACGTCCTTCAGTGTGACGATCGTGCCCGGGGAAGCCGGTTCCATGAAGGTTCTCCTCTTCAGCAGGGGTGTAACAGACACTCTATTCCTCCAACTTGCAAACGTTCTCTTGACAGTGAGCCAGGACACGTTGCAAACTTGAAAACGTTCCCGCAAACGTTCTCACCATAGCGGGACTACCGACCATCAAAGAAGACAAGAAGGTAGCTGCAATGACACTCGATCTCCGCGGACTCAGCCCCGCACCCGTCACCCCGTTCACCGAAGACGGCGCTGTCGACTTCGCTGCGATCCAGCGTCTGGGTTCGTGGCTCGGATCGGTCGAGGGCGTGAAGAGCCTCGTCGTCCTGGGGCACGCCGGCGAAGGCACGTTCCTTACCGAAGAGGAGCAGCTGGACGTTATCCGCGCATTCGTGGCGTCGACCGACGGCCGCATACCGGTCGTGGCGGGCATCACGAAGGAGGGCAACAAGACCGCGGCCCTCGAGGCGAAGAAGGCCGTCGAGGCAGGCGCGTCAGCTGGTCTCGTTTACCCCTCGCACGGGTGGCTCCGCTTTGGATACCAGAAGGGTGCTCCGCAGACGCGCTACCGGGAGATCTACGAAGAGTCCGGCCTGCCGCTGATCCTCTTCCAGTACCCCGACAACACCAAGGCCACCTACGACCTCGACACCCAGCTGGAGATCGCCGGCCAGGAGGGCGTTTTTGCCACGAAGAACGGTGTCCGGAACATGCGCCGCTGGTACACCGAGATCCCCGCGCTGCGCGCCGCGCACCCCGAGCTGCAGATCCTGTCCTGCCACGACGAATACCTGCTGCCGACAATGTTCGATGTCGACGGCCTGCTCGTCGGCTACGGCAACATCGCCCCCGAACTGCTCGTCGAACTGATCGAGGCCGGCAAGGCACAGGACTACAAGCGTGCCCACGCAATTCACGAGCGGCTGCTGCCGGTGACCAAGAACGTTTACCACCGCGGCTCCCACATGGAGGGCACCGTCGCCCTGAAGTGGGGCCTCGTGAACCGGGGCATCCTCGACCACGCCACAGTACGCACCCCGCTTCTGCCCCTGCCGGAGGGCGCCGAGACCGAAATCGCCGAGGCCTTCGCAGCCGCAAACATCGGCAAGGTCACCGCCACCGTCTGACCCCACCCGTTACGGGTCCTCACGGGCGGCGGGCCCCCTTGGCCCGCCGCCCGTGCCCCAGCTTTTTACTCTCCACCCCGGGCCACCACGCCCCCCAGCAACGTCGCTGTAGAAGGAGGACTCGCCGATGCGCGAGCACAATAAGACCATCACCCGCACAGGTCACAGGGAAGAACAGATGGCAACCCAGCAAGGAAACCAGGCCGCAGGCGCCACCGAACGCCGTTCCTTCCTGGGCTACCTTGCCCTCATGGGCCCGGCCTTCGTCGTGGGGGCCTGGCAGTTCGGGCCCGGAAACCTCACCACTGCGGTGCAGGCGGGCAGCCGCTTCGACTACTCCCTCGTTTGGGTCATTGCCGTCTCAACGGTCCTCATGATCTTCTTCACCGACATGAGCGTCCGCCTGGGCATCGCAACACCGACCTCCCTGATCACCTCGATCAAGGACCACCTCGGCAAGTGGGTAGGGGTGCTTGCCGGCGTCGGCGTCTTCGGGATCACCCTGATGTTCTCGGTCGGCAATGCCGTCGGCTCAGGCCTGGGCCTGTCCCTGGTCTTCGGCGGCTCCCCCGTCCTCTGGACGATCGCCTGCACCATCGCCGTCGGATTCGTCCTGGCCTTCCGCAACGTCTACGGAATCGTGGAAAAAGTACTTCTGGTGATTGTGGTCCTCATGGGGCTGGCCTTCATCGCCAGCACCGTCGTGGCCCAGCCAGACTGGTACCGCGCCCTCGAAGGTGCGGTCCCCACGCTCCCGGCAGGCAGCGAAATCCTGGTCGTGGCCCTGGTGGGCACCAATTTCTCCATCAACGCCGCCTTCTACACCTCCTATGGCATCAAGGAACACCGCCGCACACGTGCTGACTACCGCGACATCACCTTTGCGGACACCATCCCTGGCATCGTGGCCCCGGGCGTCATGACGGCCCTGGTGATCATGGTGGCCGCTGCGGTCCTCGGCAAGACCGGGGGCGAAGCAGGCACGATCAATGCCCTCGCCTCCATCTTCACGCCCCTTGCCGGACCTATCGGCGCCACCGTTTTTGCGCTCGGGCTTTCCGGGGCAGCCTTCTCATCCATGATCGCCAACGCGACCGCCGGCGGCACCATGGTCTCGGATGCCCTGGGCCGCGGATCCAAGGCCGGATCACCCATGGCCCGCATCTTCACGGGGATGATCCTGGCCTTCGGCCTGATCGTCACCCTCACGTTCCAGGGCTCGCCTGTCGGCCTGATCGTTGTAGCCCAGTCACTGACGGTCCTGATCGCACCGCTGCTGGGATTCCTGATCGTCATCATGGCCAACAAGTCTTCCCTGATGGGCGATCTCCGCAACAAGTGGTGGCACAACCTGTTCGCTGCCATCGGGCTCATTGCCATCGTCGCTTCATCCATCCGGCTGATCACAGCGTTGCTCGGCTAACGCTGAAACGCCAGCAACAGCACGGACAGGTGGCGCCTCCAACCGGATCGGTTGGAGGCGCCACTTCTCCATTAGCAGGAACCTCTCCGGGTGGACCCGCAGCAGGACTCGCCGGCTACTCCCCCATGCCGGGGTGCACGGGAACGAAGTCCACCTTGTTGCCGGAGTTCTTCCGGCCGGCAGGAGCCCGGTTGAATCCCCTTCCCAGCCGACGCCGTACTGGGCCATGGCTTGGGGGATGACACGGCGTGGAACGTGGATGCGATATGGGCTGGTTTCGGCCCTGCTGGTCGGGATCCATGTAGGCAGCCTGTGGTTCTTTTCGGAGGGCGTTTATCAGGGCGGCTCAAACGTCCCGCTCATCAAATTCCCGCAGGACGTCGACGTCTTCTTCGTCCTGACCTTCACGCCCAGCCTCATCGGACTCAAGTACCTGGTTTACGACTCCGCCGTTCGTGCGGCCACCAAGAATTTCAGACCACCTGCCGCGATGGTCGTCTTCGCCGCCGGCTACGTGGTGGCCCTGGCGATGGACGTGGCAGCATTCATCGCGTCATCGCAGCCCATTGCCGATTCAGGGTTCGCCATCCTGGTCGCAATCTTCCAGACACCGCTTGTGCTTCTGGCGGCCGGCGCGCTCATCGCGGCAGCCGTTCTGCCGAAGGACAGGCCGCCACGGACGCAGCCGGGCACATCGCAGTAACCATCACCGCTGCGCGGCCTCTTGGAAGACCGGAGGATACTAAGAGAGCCTCCCCCGCCAGTAACGACTGCGTCCCCAGGACGGCCGAAAGGTACACCCATGCCCGCCCGCTTCCTCCCCGCCCACCCGCCCCGCATGCACCTGGTGCTCATGCTGGCGCTCACGTTCTCCACCGGCGTGCTGGACGCGGTGGGCTATCTGGGCCTGGACCGGGTGTTCACGGCAAACATGACAGGCAACGTGGTGATCCTGGGCATGGCGCTTCTGGGCGGCGACAACCTTCCCATCCTCGGCCCCATCGTGGCCCTGGCCGGGTTCATGACCGGTGCCATGATCTCCGGACGTGCACTGCGGCTCAGCAGCGCGGGCTGGAACCGCCGCACCACCACGCTGCTGGTAGGTGTCAGCGCCGTCATGGCGGTTGTGGCAATCGTTCTCCTGACCGGGGTCAACCCGCGGCACAACGAGATCCTGACGGTTGCCATCACCGGCACGCTGGCGGTCACCATGGGTACGCAGGCCGCCACCGCACGTCATCTGAACGTGCGGGACGTCCCCACCGTGGTGGTTACGTCCACCATCACCGGTCTGGCCGCTGACTCACGCCTCGGCGCCGCCACCCACCCCTTCTGGGGGCGGCGGCTTGCTGCCATCGGGCTCATCATGGCCGGCGCTGCCGTGGGCGCAGGTTTCGTGCAGCTCCACCTGGGGCTCGGGGTGCTGCTGACCGCGCTGCTCACCCTTGGGGTCGCCCTGCTGGGCTGGAGTGCCACCAACAGGCACTCTCCCCCACACGCCGCAGACACTGCCGGGGCCGCACCCAGCCCGGGAGCCGCCGTCGTAAGACCTGATCCCCAGGCCGAACCGTAGGCCCCTGCCGCAGAAAAGGCGGTCAGCCCTCGCAGGCCACCCCGTCGCCGTCGCCATCCAGCCCCGAGCGGTACCCGGCCGTTCCTGCGTAGAGCGGCGCTGCTCCGGCAGCCACCACCTCCGCGCAGTTGGCGTAGTAGACAACAGTGCTGCTGGAGGCCGCCGCGACATACGTCGGTGCCGGCTGCCCGGGGCAGCCGCCGAGGATGCCAGCGATCGCGTCATGCTCGGCCTGCGTCACCCACAGGCCGTACCGGGCCTTCACGGAAACCTGCCGGGCGACATACTCACACCGGAAACCCTTGGCCGGCGGCAGCCAGGTGGCGGCGTCGCCGTCGCCCTTTTGCTGGTTGGTGGGCCCGTCCGTGGCCTGGAGGTTCAGGGGATCGTTGGCGAACGCCGTGCGCTGCTCGGTGGTGAGCTGCTGGGCGCCCTTCTGCCAGGCGTCGCTGAGGGCCACCACGTGGTCCATCTGCACGGCGCTGCTGGTGGTGGTGCCGCGGATGAAGTCGATGACGGTGCCCGTGTACGGGTCAGCGAGCACGCCGGTCTTGACCGTGCAGGGGACGCTGTTGACGTACGTAATGTCCGTCAGGTCCCGGTTGAGGATGTCGTTGCGGGTGTCGCAGCCGTTCCGGTCCACGTCCGCCCAGGTGGGTCCGAACAGCGAGCGCTCATACCCCGTCTTGGGCGCGCGGCCCTTCACGGGAAGGGTCTCGAGGAGGTCCGAAGCCGTGGTGGTGTCCGCGGCAACGGCTGGCAGGTTTCCGCCGAAGAGCGCCAGCAGGGCGGACAGGACGACGGCGGCAGCCCAGCGGGTGCCGGACGCGGGCATGGTGGGCAAAGACGTGGACATGCGGTTCCCCAGTTTGTGTGCACGAAAGTTGAGAGGGCCGGGGCTCCACGGCTGCCGACGCCACGGACGAGCTTATCGGCCGCCTACGAGCGATTTCCCCGAACTGGGCCAACTCTTCCCAATTCCTGCGCGAATCCTGTGGCGATATTCAACGGAGGCTAATTCAGCTATCTGATAATGAGTGGGTGGTCACAATTTTCAAAATCCTTCACAATGCCCTGTTTTTTGCTGGCTACCTCTCCATACTCGTACTCGCCCTTGTGGTAAGCCACTTCGGCCGAAAAGACATTGAGATAGCAATTTTTGCAGTTGCCATGTCGATGTACGTGGCCATACTCGTTCTTGGAGCAGCGATTAACCGCAAGAACAAACGGATGGGGCTCGTACAGGAGCCACCAGCAGGTGCGGCAAACCTACCGGGAAGAGTTCACAGCCTGCATGCCTCTGCCTCATACGACCACGACGCCCACACAGTTTGGTCCCTCATTCGCCCTGCTGAAAGCGCGGTCTTCCTCTCAGATGCACGGCGGGCCTTCACTGTTCCCGGCACGCCTCCGGGCGTAGGGGAGCAACAGTGTTTCATCAACCGCGACGGCTCCGTCTCAATTATCGAAGTCATTGGCGAGGAAAGCCCGTGGTGGGCAACGACGAGGCCGATTGCACAGGACGAAGCTAACCGGCGCTATACCTATCGACTCGAGCCCACACCTAACGGCTGCACGCTCACCATGGGAGCTGTTATTGAGCTTCCTGGAAATACTGCCTTCGCCTACGACTCAAATGACTGGTGGGAAATCCATTCTCGGACATACTTTAACCGTATTCAGGAAGTTCTTGCGGCCCGGCAAAACTAATCGGGCGAACAAGGCTCGACCCGGCTCAAGCTGCGAGTCCATCCGCGCCTGGATGCGGGCGCAGGCTCGCAGCAGGCACGGCGACAGCGGCACCCAGCCCGGGTGCCGCCGTCGTGAGTCCAGGTCTGAAGAACCTGCCTAACCGGCAGCCAGGCTTCCCGCTCCGGTCACGAGGCCGGCCGCACCACGATGGCCGAGCCGCACTGGTTGATGGCCGTCCCGGAACTCGAGGCCGCGGTGGCCGTCTTCGTCCCGGTGGCCGACGTATCGGTCAGGGCGAGGCTGTTCACCTCGATGGCCGCGTTCGACTTGGACGCAATGTTCGACGTCACGTCTCCCAGCTCACTTGTCCCCGCCGGCGCAGTGAAGGACGTGGTAGCCGAGTTGGTGCCGTTCCGCACACCGTGAGCGGTCAACAGCAACGCCCCCGCGGTCAGCGGCGTGACGGACGGCGCCCGCACGTCCGGGTAGGCCACCCCGCTGTTGGTGTCAGTGGCCGGGGTGACGTCCAGCGGCGTCGTCGTGTTCGTGCCCTGAACGGCAACAGTGGCCCACGCATACCGGGAGGCGGGCTCCGACACGCTCGGTGCAGTGTCCCCGGCCTGCATCACCCGGTACCAGACCGCCTGGTGCGCCGACGTGGAGCCGGCACTCGTGAAGTCCGCGATGGCCCGCGTCCAGCCCGCCGGAGTGGTGACGTTCGCCGAGCCCGCCACCGTCACCTGGGAGAACAGGAAGACCGTGTCGCCCGGCTGCCAGCCCGCCGGCAGGGTGGGCGTGTACGAGCCGGAGGCAGTCAGCTCGCCGGCCCCCGTCGTGGTGGACCTGACAGAGACGGGGGTCGCCGCCGTTGGTGTCGAGGTAGGAGTCGGCGTCGGAGTGGCTGTTGAAGTCGCCGTTGGAGTTTGAGTCGGCGTCGGCGTCGCTGTTGACGTCGCCGTTGGAGTTGGAGTTGGAGTTGGAGTCGGCGTCGGGCTTGGTGGCGGTGCCGGCCGGGTCAGCGTGAAACTGTCGCTGTAGGTCCCGCCCGACGCGCGGACAAAGCTGCCCGTCAGCGTCGTGTCCGTCACCGATACGTTCAGGAAGCCGTACGTCGGGTTGTTGTTGCTGCCCATGAAGCTCTGGAAGTACGGCGCCGTCGTCGTATTGCTCTCTTTGTTGATCGACCTGCCGCCCGAACCCACCGTGGCCAGGATGGTCCCGGTGCCGGCGGCGAACTGGCCGGTGGGGTTCGTGTCCGCCACACAGTCAGGGTTGAAGCTGCTGACCGGGATGGCCGTGCAGCTGCCATTGAGGGCGAGCGGGTAGCTGCGCGCATACGCGTGGTCATGCGCCTGCAGGTACAGGTCCACCTTCTTGGCCACCAGCAGGTTCATCAGGTCCGGGCTGGCAGCGCACGGGTAGTTGACCATCGACAGGCAGTACATGTGCATCCCGACGACGACGAACGGGATGCCGGCGGCCCGTGCCGCGTCGATCGTCGAGGACACGAACTGGTAGCCCTGGGTGCCCTCCCTATAGGACCAGTTGGTGGTGCTGCCGTCGAAAGTCAGCTTCGGCGACACCATGATCACCCGGACCAGCGGGCTGCCGGCCGGGTAGTCCGTGTAGAACTGCTGGCCATAGTCGCCCGACGATCCGAGCTTGTCCGGCAGGCACGCGGCGAAGTTGGACCACACGCCGTCGGGTCCGTTGTCCTCGTGGTTCCCGGCCACCACCTCGTAGGGCATCGTTCCCGCGTGCTGCGAGACGAAGGAGCACCAGGACGATTCCGGGGTGATCTGGGAGTAGGACATGTCGCCGAGGTTGAAGAAGGCCGAGGTCCCGGCGTTCCGTGCCGCGTCGATCACCTTGCCGGTCACCGTGTTGCCGCCGGTATCGCCGGCGAACCCCAGGCTCACCGTTGCTGCAGCGGTGGCCTTGGTCTCCCGCGACGTGGCGAGGAAGTACACGTTGGCGAGGACGAGTCCCAGGGCCAGCAGGCATGCCAGCAGCCAGCGCAGCGGGTGGGGCAGTGCACCGTGCGGTGCATGGTGGGATGGCTGGCGCGCGTTCATCGACAGCTCCATTCGGTGGCGCGGCGCAACCCGTTGGCTGCCGCGGAATACCCGACGACGGTCGTCGCGGCGCCCGCCCCTGTCACCGAAGTCGCCGCCCCGGACACGCCGGTGAACTGGCCGTCAGACCCCGGCGGCAGGACCCGGGCGCTCTTGCCGATCCACATCACCGCCTGTGGCCGCGATGCACGGACGGACGGTGTGCTGCCAACGCCTACGGCAATTCCGGCAGCCCCGCCCTGCGCGCTTGAGGCGGGCCCCGCGGCTGCTGCACCCAGATCGGTAACAGGTCCGGCGGCTCCCCAAGCGACTGCGTGGGTTCCCTCGCTCACGGCGCTTTGGCCCAGCGCCTGCCCGGTTGGATCGATGGCAAGCACTATGCCGCCACGTCCAGCCAGGTCTGGGAGGACTTTCGGTGTACCGTCGGGCGCCCACAGGACAGCCATGCCGCCGTCGCCAATGGCCACTCCTCCGATGGTGCCGTCCCGGCCAATCGCGAACGGATGGCCGCCCCGCGCACCGGCTGGCAGTGTAAGCTCGCGCGGTGCCGCCGTCACGCTGGACCAGACCGCCGGGTGCTCGTCCTCATCGGCACCCGGCCCGTCCGCGTGGTCATCGTTGGCGACCAAAACACCGGCAACGACGCCGCTGTCCGATATTGCCGATGGCATCGCAACGTTTCCGGGGCCCGCGTCAAGCGGATGGTACTGGCCGTTCTGCCACCACCAGCCCACCAGCATCTCCTGGCTGGCGTCATACCCGGTGCCGACCACGACTCCGTCCTTGTTCACCGAGGCGGGGACCGGAACCTCAAGCGGGATGGACAGCGCCGTCGGCTGGCCGTTCTGCCACAGGACCGGCGCCGACCCGCCGTTGGACGTGTCAGCGATGCCGACCACCAGGCCGCTGCTGCTGGCCGCGATTGCGTTGCTGCCGCGGCCTCCCAGTCCGGGGAGCAGCCGCGCCGTGCAGTTGGTGGCAGTGGGCAAGCCTGCCGGAGCGGCCGTCGCCGCTACGGGCACCATCACCACGGCGCCCTCCAGCGCGAGCAGCGCGGCGGTCAGGAGCGCCTGGGGCCGCCGTATCCCCCGGCCGCTGCCACTCTGGTTCGATTTGGTGGATCCGTCGTCCCGCACTGTTGCTCCCAGGAGTTTGAGCTCCAGACTTCCAGCAGCATCTGCAGCACAATCGACCACGGCCATGGCGGCCCTGTTCCTACGAGGCTAGGACCCGGGTCAACCGGAAGTCACGAGTACGGGGTACCTAATTCCCGGCGCCGCCCGTACTTGGGGGATATCCCCCTAACCTGCGCCGAGGCACCCAAGCCGGGTGCCGTCGTCGTACGTTCGCTACTTGAGCTTCGGCACCAGCACCGGCGTGGTCTTCTTGTACGCCTCGTAGTCCGGCTGGCCGCCCCACGTCTTGTCGGCCTTCTTCTCCAAAGGCGGCACGCCGCTGCCCTTGGTGAGAAGCAGGGTCACGAACACCGGGGAAATGAGGGCTGCCCATTGCCAGCCCTGCAGTACCGGTAGGGCGATGATGGCCACGCCCACCCAGAGGGTGATCTCGCCGAAGTAGTTGGGGTGGCGGGACTTTGACCACAGGCCGGTGCTGATGAACCGGCCCTTGTTGGCGGGGTCGGCCTTGAAACGGGTCTTCTCGAGGTCCGCCACGGTCTCGATGGTGATGCCCGCGGCCCACACCAGCAGGCCCGCCCAGAAGAACCCGTCCAGGCCCACCTTCCTGTCCGAGGTGATGGCCACCCAGGCGAGCGCCGCGGTGAGCACCACCCACAGGCCCTGGATGGTCCAGGTGTTCAGGAAGCGGAAGAAGTCCGGCTTGAGTTCGTCGAAGCGGTCGTCCTTGCCGTGCTTGCGGATGCGCAGGAACAGGAAGCTGCCCAGCCGCGCCGCCCACAGCACCACCATGGCCGCCAGCAGCATGCCGCGGGCGTCCACCCCCGGGGAGGCCAGTACCAGGAACACGGTGATGGAGATGTAGGTCAGGGCGCCGGTGAGGTCGTAGAACTTCTCCGTCTGCGCCTTGTAGGACGGGATGAACACCAGCCACTGGATCACGAATGCGGCCGCCACCCCAAGCGCGAACACCGGGAACCCGCCGATCCTTGACCCGCCCTCGCTGCCGGCGAGGGCGATGAGCACGGCCACCACCACGGCTACGAGGATACTGATAATCGCCTTGCGGCTGTTTCCGTTCATGCGGCCCGGTCCTTCCCTACGGCCTGCCGCGCGCTGCTGCACGGCTGGTCCCCCGCCCCTTTTTGAAGGGACGGTTACATCCAACAACGCCTTGCGCGCTGTCCACCCAGTCTTCGGAGCGGAGGGGCTGTTGTATGGGTGGACCAGTCCGGCCGCCTCACCGGCACCGAACTGCTGCTGCAGGAGTCCCCGACCCCAGGAGTACACCATGAGCCGCCGCGCCAGGAACTGGCTGACCGCCTACATTGTCACCGCCTTGATCTTCGCCGTCCTGGATGTGGCCTGGATCCTGCTGGTGGCCAACCCCCAGTACCAGAACCAGATCGGCCACCTGCTGGCGCCGAAGGCCAACCTGCCCGGCGCCGTCCTGTTCTATGCCATCTTCGTGGCCGGCATGGTGCACTACGGCGTCCGGCCCAACCACCCGGAGGCCACGCTCCGGCAACGCGTGGCGGGCGCTGCCCTCTTCGGTTTCTTCACCTATGCCACGTGGGCGCTGACGGCCTTCGCAGTGCTCAGGGACTTCCCCGCCGTGGTGGCGGTAACGGACATCCTCTGGGGAGCCGCGGCCTGCAGCGCCGTGACCTGGCTGACCGCAACGCTGCTTCGGCGCCGCCTCGCTCGGCCCGCAGCTGCGTGACGCCGTGAGCCAAACTGGCCCAGTTTTCACGGGTGGGCTGCCAAAAATCCACGGGAGTACTGGCAAACGCTCCTGAAAACTGGGCCAGTTGGGCACGGCAGGGGTAAAGGTCAGCCGAACAGCGCCGCCACCCGGGTCAGGGTCTCGTAGACGCCGTAGGCCAGGGGCACGCCCACCAGGGCCCAGCCGACGGCGAGCTTCCCGGCAGAGGTGTTGACGGGCGTTTGGTGATTGTTGCTTGGAACAGTGCTCATCTCAGGCCTCCATGGCTGGTTCGTGCCGCTCGGGGCGGGGTTCGTGGAATCGGGCATCAACGGGTTTGACCAGCAGGTTGGCCACAAAGCCGATGATGAGCAGGGCCACCATGGTCAACAGCGCCGGCTGGTAGGACGCCGCGTTCAGCTGGCCGGGCTTGCCCTGGGCGTCCAGGAACGCGTTGACGATCAGCGGCCCGGCCACGCCGGCGGCGGACCAGGCGGTGAGCAGCCTGCCATGGATTGCGCCCACCTGGAAGGTACCGAAGAGGTCCCGCAGGTACGCCGGGACCGTGGCGAACCCGCCGCCGTAGAAGGAGATGATCACAAACGCGAGCGCCACGTACAGGATGGTGGTGCTGGAGCCGGCCAGGGCCAGGATAGTGTAGAGCACTGCGCCGACGCCCAGGTACACCATGTAGATGCGCTTGCGGCCGGTGACGTCGGAGGTGGCGGACCAGGCGAACCGGCCGGACATGTTGCCGATGGACAGCAGTCCCACGAAGCCCGCCGCGACACCGGCACTGACCAAGGACTTGCCGTCGGCCTGCCGGAAGAAGTCCTGGATCATGGGTGCGGCCTGCTCCAGGATGCCGATGCCGGCGGTGACGTTGCAGAACAGCGCCACCCAGACGAGCCAGAACTGGCGCGTCTTGATGGCGTTCTTAGCGGAAACGTTCTCCCTGGTCACCAGCTTGGCGGCCTTGACCGTCGCGGGGTCGAACCCCGCGGGCCGCCAGCCGTCCGCAGGCACCTTGATGGTGAACGCGCCGAAGAGCATGTACACGAGGTAGACGACGGCGAGGGTGAGGAAGAGCTTCCCGACGGCGTCGCCGCTGGCCACCCAGCCCTGGGCGCCGGAGTTGGGGTCGTAGGCCTTGAGCAGGGCCTGCGATACCGGGCTGGCGATCAGCGCGCCGCCGCCGAAGCCCATGATCGCCATGCCGGTGGCCAGGCCGGGCCGGTCCGGGAACCACTTGATCAGCGTGGACACGGGCGAGATGTAACCGATTCCCAGGCCGACGCCGCCCACCACGCCGTAGCCCAGGTAGACCAGCCAGAGTTGACGCGTGAAGATGCCCAGCGAGCCGATGAGGAAGCCGCCAGCCCAGAACATGGCGGCGGTGAACATCGCTTTGCGGGGCCCGTTGGTGTCCACCCAGGTGCCCATGACCGCGGCGGACAGGCCCAGCATCACGATGGCGATGGAGAAGATCACGCCGATCTCGGTCAGGCTGGCGCCGAAGTGCTTGACCAGCGCTGTCTTGTAGACACTGGTGGCGTAGGCCTGGCCAATGCAGAGATGGACGGCGAGCGCGGCCGGCGGGACGAGCCAGCGGTTGAAGCCCGGCGGGGCGATGGAGTGGTCACGGTCCAGGAAGCCCATGATTGATTCCCTTGCTGTTGGAAGACGACGGTGTCCAGAGGCTAAAGGCTCATACCCGGGCCCGTTTGCCTTCGGCAATCATCCGGCAGATCATCAGCAAACGTACTAATGGCGCGCCGAGCGGCTGGGTTTTTACGGTGAGCGGGCGGTTCCCGCCTAGGACCGGCCCAGGGTTTCCAGCAGGGCAACCGCGGCGGCGGTGCCGTCTTCCTCCCGCATCCGCATCCCGGTTTCCCCGGCCTGCCCGCGCAGGCCGGGGGTCTGGGCCAGTGCGCGGCTGAGCCGGGCCGCGGTGAGTTTACGGTACGGAATGGCCTTCGGTGCCAGCCCGGCCCGGTTGAGCAGGTGGCCCCAAAACGGCTGGTCGGCGATGAAGGGCACCACCACGGACGGGATGCCTGCCCGGGCTGCGGCATGGGCAGTGCCGGCGCCGCCGTGATGGATGGCTGCCACGGCATGCGGAAAGACCAGGTGGTGTGCCAGCGATTCCCTGACCAAGACATCGGAGCCCCTGAGGCCGGGGGCAACGCTGATGCCGCCCCAGCCTTCGGCAACCAGTGTCCGTAAATTGTTGTTGCGGGCCGCGGCAATGATGGCTTCACCCCGTGCCGCTGCGTCGCCTGCCTTCATGGAGCCGAATCCCGCATAGACAAAGGGCCCGGCGTTGATGAATTCCTCCAGTTCCGGATCCGGCTTGGCGGCGGGTGGCTCCCCGGCCCAGTGGCCGGTGAGGTGGACACTGGCGGGCCAGTCGGCGGGGCGGGGCAGAAGCTGCGGGCTGACCGGGATCGCGGTGGCATCTGGTCCCGCTTTCCACAGGGGCACGGTGTGAGGCCCTGCTCCAGGTGGCAGGGCGTGGACGGCGCTTCGCAGCTCACGCCGGAACATCAGGGCAGCCAGCTGTGATGTCCGGTAGCTGGCGCGGTTCAAAGGGCCCAGGTTGCGCGTGGTGATGAAGCGGGCGGGGAACTCACCGGTGGGGGTCAGCGAAGGAACTGTCTCCACCAGCACCGAGGGTATGCCGAGGCTGCGTGCGGCGGCTGGAGCGCTGAGGACCTTTGGGTGGTAGACCACAACGTCCGGAGCAAAGGCGATGACGTGCTCCACGGCAGCTGACAGGAGCCGGGCCATGCCTGGGCGGATCACTGTGCGGAATGCCCTGGCCGCGGCCCGGGGTGAGACACCGCGGTCTGCGACGAGCTGGGCAAAGTCGATGTGCAGGCTGACGGTGTCAAGGCCTGCCGGGTCCGCTCCGGGATTCTCGGGGATGGCGGTCCTGACCTGGTGCCCGCGTGAACCTGCGGCCCTGGCCAACGC
The DNA here is from genome assembly GCF_057369995.2 of Arthrobacter sp. MOO21. Lineage (NCBI taxonomy): Bacteria > Bacillati > Actinomycetota > Actinomycetes > Micrococcales > Micrococcaceae > Arthrobacter > Arthrobacter sp. MOO21. The sequence continues at coordinate 610,522 of NZ_CM170671.2, forward strand.
GAAGAAGGGCTCCACGTCTCCACGCGATCCGGCAGTCAGCAGCATGATCTTCATTGCGCAGCGCTCCCCTCCGGGCTGTAGAAACCACAGCATACAAGGGCCCCACCCACTGCTGTACGTTGGACCGGTACCCGTCAGTAGCAAGCTGGAAGCAGGTGCCGCATGGACGCGGACGTCATCATCATCGGCGGCGGGCTGGCCGGGCTGGTGGCCAGCAACGAGCTGGTCCGGGCCGGCAGGCGCGTGGCCATCGTGGACCAGGAAAACGAGGCCAACCTGGGCGGGCAGGCGTTCTGGTCGCTGGGCGGGCTCTTCCTGGTGGACACCCCGATGCAGCGGCGCCTGGGCGTGAAGGATTCCTTCGAGCTGGCGTGGCAGGACTGGCAGGGCTCGGCGCAGTGGGACCGGCTCACCGGCGCGCATCCCGAGGACGAGTGGGCGCGGCAGTGGGGCCGCGCGTACGTGGAGTTCGCCGCCGGCGGGAAGCGCGCATGGCTGCGGGAGCACGGCATCCGGTTCACGCCCCTGGTGGGCTGGGCCGAACGCGGGGACGGCAGGGCCGGCGGCCACGGCAACTCGGTTCCCCGCTTCCACGTCCCGTGGGGCACCGGCACCGGGATTTCGGAGCCCTTCGCCACGCGTGCCCGGGAGGCTGAGTCGGCAGGACGCGTCCAGTTTTTCTTCCGGCACCGGGTGGACGGTTTAACGTACGACGGCGGCACGGTCACCGGGGTGCGCGGCTCGGTGCTGGCACCCGACGCGTCTCCGCGGGGAGTGTCCTCCAACCGGGACATCGTCGGGGAGTTCGAGCTGCGGGCCCAGGCGGTGGTGATTGCCTCAGGCGGGATCGGCGGCAACCACGGGCAGGTGCGGCGCTGGTGGCCGGAGCGGCTGGGGACACCGCCGCGGAAGATGGTCACCGGGGTGCCGGCGCACGTGGATGGGCGGATGCTGGACATCGCCGATGACGCCGGCGCCCGGCTGGTGAACCGCGACCGGATGTGGCACTACACCGAGGGAATCCAGAACTGGAACCCCATCTGGCCGGACCACGCCATCCGGATCCTGCCGGGACCGTCCTCGCTCTGGTTCGATGCCCTGGGCCGGAGGCTCCCCTCCCCCGGACTGCCCGGCTACGACACCCTGGGCACCCTGCGGCTGCTGCGGACCACCCCGGACATCCAGCAGTACGACCACTCCTGGTTCATCCTCAACCAGCGGATCATCGAGAAGGAGTTTGCACTCTCCGGCTCCGAGCAGAACCCGGACATCACCGGCCGGGACCTCAAGCTGCTGCTCCGTACCCGGCTGGGCCGTGGTGCGGGTGCTCCCATCGAGGCGTTCAAGGAGCACGGCGCGGACTTCGTGGTGGCGGACAACCTTGCGGACCTGGTCCGCGGGATGAACAGGCTGACGGAGCATCCGCTGCTGGACTACGCCCAGCTCAAGCGGCAGATAGAGGAGCGCGACGCCGAGATCCGGAACCCCTACTCCAAGGACATCCAAGTGGCGGGGATCCGCAACAGCCGGCGCTATCTGGGCGACCGGCTGTTCCGCACGGTGAAGCCGCACCGGATCCTGGACCCGGCCGCCGGTCCGCTCATCGCGGTCCGGCTGCACGTGGTGACGCGGAAAACGCTGGGCGGGATCCAGACCAACCTTGACGGCCAAGCCCTTGGGCAGGATGGCTCCCCCATCCCCGGGCTCTATGCCGCAGGGGAGGCAGCCGGTTTCGGCGGCGGCGGCGCCCACGGCTACAACGCCCTGGAAGGAACGTTCCTGGGCGGCTGCATCTTCACCGGCCTCACGGTGGGCCGCTCACTCGCCCGTGCACTCTGACCAGGCTTCGTACCCAGGCCCCGCGTCGCCGTCGTACGCTCCACGTCCCTGGCTGCTGCGCACTTAAGATGAGTCATGGACTTCGAGGACGCGCTCTTGACCGCAGTGGGCGCCGCGCTGATTCTTCTGATGGTCGCCGACGTCTTCCTCACCCTGCTGTATCCCCACGGCTCGGGGCCGGTGGGGCGCACGATCATGCGCGGGGTCTGGCTGCTGTCCCGGAAGCTTCGTGGCGGCGCTTCCTCGGGCGAGGCGCCAATTGCCATGGCTGCCGTGATCGCCGCCTGGGCTGCCCTGGCCGCGGTGGGCTGGGCACTGCTCTACCTTCCCCACCTGCCAGACGGTTTTTCCTACTCACCGGACGTCAGGCCGCAGGCCGACTTCCTGGAAGCCCTGTACGTCTCGTTGGTGGCACTCTCCACCGCGGGCTTCGGCGAGATTGTCGCCACCCATCCACTGCTTCGCCTGGTGATGGCATTCCAGGCCGTTGCCGGCTTCGGCCTGTTGACCGCCACCGTCTCCTGGATCCTGCAGACCTACCCGGCGCTGAGCCGCCGCCGGGTCCTTGCGCACCGGCTGAACCTTTTCCGGGAAGCGGCAGGAGCGTCCGGCATTGCCTCCCTGGAACCCAGGCATGCGGCGGGGCTGCTGGAATCGATGGCCGAGAACGTGGCGTCGGTCAGCATCGATCTGCTCTCGTTCCACGAAACCTACTACTTCCAGGAGAGGGAGCAGCGGGGGTCCCTGCCGGCCACGGTCGCCTACGCCCACCGGCTGGCGTCCGAGGCCCAGGACAGTGACAACCCCGAACTTCGCTTTGCCGGCCGGATGCTCTTCGCGGCACTTGATGACCTGGCCAACGTCCTCCGCGGAAAGTTCGGCCATGTGGGGGAATCATCCTCCGATGTCTTCGACCACTACGAACTCCACCACAGGCACCGGCGGCCGCCGGAGCCCGGGCGGTAGCCGCCGCTGATAGAGGAGCAGGCCCGGCGTCGCGTGGTCTCTTCCCGCATCCTGCCGGGGCCGGTGAAGCGACTGGTCACGGTCATGACGCAGTAGCCACGGTGCTGGCAATTTCCCTCGCCACGTCAATGACGGCGTCAACACGCCGGGGCCGGCGCCCCCCGGGCGGGACGGCAGCGACCACGCCGTTGCGCGGCACGTCGTCCGCCACGGGAACCAGGACGACGCCGGATCCTGGATAAAGGTGTTCCATCCCGGGCCAGACGTTGTGGACGCTGTAGGCCTGGCCGCTTGCGACGATGCCGCGGATCGTTTCGGACACCACGCTTTTCCAGCGGACGCGCGGCTCGACGCCGGCCGACTGGAACATGGCCAGGACGCGCTCGGCGCTGGGCGGAACGTTGAACAGGACCGCGTCCTGGTCCGCGAGGTCGGCGAAGTGCAGTGACTTGCGGCCCGCGAGAGGGTGGTTGGCAGGCAGGAGGAAGTGCATCCGGGACTCTGCGATGGGGAGGAGGTCCACGCCGGGAACAGCCTGGAGCGAGTAGACAAAGGCCGCGTCAAGGGAACCATCGGCGGCAGCCTGCTGCAGTTCCTCGGCCGCGCCTTCAGTGAAGTCCAGTTCAATCTCGGGCCAGCGCCTTCCCACTTCGGCCAGGAGCCGTGGCATCAGGCGGGGGCTGATGGCCACCATGCACCCGATCGACACGCGTCCGCGCAGTTCCTCCCAGCCGGAACGCACGGCATCCGGAATCTCGGCTGCCTCCCCCAGGACACGGCGTGCCCGTGCCCCCAGCGCTTCGCCTGCAGCAGTGGGCACCACGCGCTTGGACCGGGTCCGCAGGAAGAGTTCGACGCCGAGCGCCCGCTCGAGCTGGGCGATGGCCATCGACGCTGCGGCCTGGGAGATGTTGCTGTTCCTGGCTGCATCAGTCACGGAACCGGCATCGAGGACGGCAACGAAGTACTGGAGTTGGCGGAGGGTGAATTCGGCTGGCATAAGTTTTCCTGATCAGACTGCTCAAATTGATTGATTATACAAATGTTGTGTGCCGCACCACACTTAAGGCAGCCCCGAACCAAAGGAGATTCCCATGGCGCGCCACCGCTCCCCCTTCGTCATTACACTCGGTACGGCCGGCGGTCCCCGCTGGTGGGCCGCCGCCGACTCGGGCGAACGGACCGGGATCGCCACCGCTGTTGTCGTCGGCGACGCGTTCTACCTTGTTGACTGCGGCCAGGGGGCGGGCAAGCGGCTTGCCCAGGCGGGCCTGGACCTGAAGGACCTGCGGGCGCTGTTCATCACCCACCTTCACTCCGACCACGTGTATGACCTCGCCGGCCTGGGCATCTTCGGCCTTTACGCCCTCCAGCACCGAACGGACGATCCCGTCCGCATCATCGGACCGGGCGACCGGGGCGCGCTGCCCCCGGTGTCGCCGCGCGCCGCCGTCGCCCCCGCACCCCTCGCCCCCGGGAATCCCACGCCGGGAACCCGGCACATGTTCGAAACCCTGATGGCCGCCCACGCAACGGACCTCAACGACCGGATCCTCGACAGCCTCAAGCCCAGCCCCCTGGATGTCTTCCGGGCGGAAGACATCCAGCTTCCCGAAGGCACCGGATACCACCCCAACAGCAACCCAACTCCGCAGATGGACCCCTTCGAGGTCTACCGCGACGACCTCGTCACCGTCACGGCGATCCTCGTGGAGCATCCACCGGTGGCCCCGGCGTTCGCCTTCCGGTTCGACACCGCGGAAGGCTCAGTGACCATCTCCGGAGACACGTGCTTCACGCAGAATCTGGTCACCCTGGCACAGGACACCGACCTTCTGCTGCACGAAGCGATCGACTTCGACTGGGTCGAACAGCTGTACGGCGACAAAACAGACGGCGCGTCACATGCCGCCCGCGACCATCACTACAAGTCGCATACAAGCGCGCGCGACGCCGCCAAAGCGGCCCAAGCGGCGGGCGCCCGGCAGCTCGCATTGCACCACCTCGTCCCCGGCCACGCACCCGACCGGGTGTGGCTGGAAGCAGCGGAACACTTTTCCGGCCGCTTCGTCCTGCCCAACGACCTCGACACCATCCCTTTCGGCTCCCAGCGCTGAGAATTACGTCAGGAAAACGACATGGCTTCCACAACCCCGCTCATCACCGGCGACCAGACCGTCTCGCTCAATACCCGGGACATGCGCCGCATCCTCGGTTCGTCCTTTATCGGCAGCGCCATTGAGTACTACGACTTCATGCTCTATGCAACGGCGGCGTCGCTGGTGTTCGACAAGGTGTTCTTTGCCGGCCTGGGCCCGGGATTTTCGCTCTTTGCCTCTTTCGCGACGCTCGCGGCCGGTTACCTCGCACGGCCACTCGGCGGCATCGTGTTCGGTCACTTCGGCGACCTGCTCGGGCGTAAGAGGATGCTCGTGGTGTCGATGCTGATCATGGGCTTCGCCACGGTTGCGATCGGCCTCCTGCCCACAGCGGCGCAGGCCGGCATGGTGGGGCCGGTCGCCCTGGTGCTGCTGCGCCTCATCCAGGGCATCGCGGTGGGCGGCGAATGGGGAGGCGCCGCGCTCATGGCAATCGAGCACGCTCCCGCGGAACGCCGCGGATTCGCCGCCGCGTTCGCCAACGCCGGCGGCCCGGCCGGTGCCATCCTCGGCACCCTGGCACTCTCACTGTTCGCAGCCCTGTCCGGTGGGGACTTCCTGGTGTGGGGCTGGCGGATCCCGTTCCTGCTGAGCACCGTGCTGATCGTCGTCGGCCTCGTGATCAGGCTCAAGGTCTCCGAAACTCCCGCGTTCCAGCAGCTCCAGGCGGCCGGTGAACAACGGCGGGTGCCGCTGCTCGACGTCCTGCGCAACAACTCACGTGCAGTGCTCCTGGGCCTGGCCGCCACCACTGCCTTCTATGTATGCCAGGCAATGACCACCGTATGGGGCGTATCTGTCGCGGTGGAGAACGGGGCCGATAAAAACGGTGTGCTGAACATCAAGGCCGGCGCTGCAGTCCTGACCCTTGTCCTTTGTTTCTATTCGGCGCGCCTCAGCGACCGGATCGGCCGGAACCGTGTTCTCATCGGGGCCTCCGTCCTCGGCATGGTCCTCACCTACCCCATCCTCATGCTGATCACCAACGGGACCCTTTGGGGCTTTGGCCTGGCGATAGTGCTCGGAAACGGACTCGTCCAGGGCTTTCTCTATGGGCCCATCGCCGCCTACGTCGCCGAGCAGTTCCCCACGCGCAACCGCTACACCGGGGCCTCACTCGCCTACCAGGGCGCCTCCATGCTGGGAGCCGGGTTCACACCCCTGATCGTCACCGGCCTGAGCCTGGCCGGCGGAGGAAGCATCTGGCTTATCGGAGTCTTCTGGATTGTTGTCCTGGGTGCGGCCGCGGCGGCGGTACGCTTCACCCCCGAGGGCACACGCCGGGACGTTCAGTGACTGCCGGCTGGACCAGCAGCCCGGCGTTGCCTGCCGGAAAGCGGAGTCCGTTGTCGCTGTGAGTGCCCAGGCGTAGACTCAGCCCACCATCGACCCGGAGGCGGGAAGCCATGAAGAGCATCCGGGCGCAGGCCCTCGAAGCGGAACAGAACGCCAGGCTCACCCCGGGCGGCGACGAGCGGTTTTCCGGGTACGGCGTCATGGGCCTTCCCTTCAGCTCCGGACACGTCCTGGCCATGCGGCGCTTCCCCGTGACCAGCGTGGGGCCGGGTTACAGCTCCGTTTGGCTTCGCCGGCCAACCGGCAGGTGGACCATCTATGCCGACGCCCCGCCCGAGGTCTCCTGCGCCCGCTATTTCGGTGCGGCCCTGGATGACGCCGTCCAGTGCGGCGTCGATGTCAGCTGGACGGCGGATAACGCCTTCACCGCCACGATCGGCCGCGACGACGTGGACCTGACCTGGACGGTGGAGCTGGCGGCCACTCCCATCACCACTTCCATGAGCGCCATCATGAGCGCGCTGCCCCACGCGCTCCTCTCGAACACAGCGTTCCTCAAGGCCATGAGTGCCGCTGCCGGGCCCATGCTCGGCGCGGGCCGGCTCGGACTGGCGGGCCGCGTTCCCAACAAGCAGGGATTCCGGGCCAAACCGCGGCGCATGTGGTTCATCTCCCGCAGTTCGGCAACCCTTGGCGGCGAGGACCTCGGCAGCCCGCAGCCGTTGCCCGCCCAGACCCGGCTGGGCGATTTCTGGATTCCCCAGCGGGGCATCTTCGTGATCGGCGCTTCGGCCTTCGACACGTTCGATCCCGCGCAGCACCTTCCGGCCACCGCCCGCAGCAGCCCGTAGGCTACCTCCGCCTATGCGATGACCTGCGCGATGACCTGTGCGGTATCCGGATGTGGATGGGCCGGAAACGGCGCGGGCCGATGGTTTCGCCCCGGCTGGTCAGCGCCACGGCAGCAACCACGAGCCACGTCGTGGCCGCCTGCCCCCAGGGGTAGACCTGCTGGGGGACTCCGGGCGTCGTCGGGTTGAGGATGAACTGGAATGCCGCCAGGCTCGCGTGCATCAGCGCCGCCACGAACACACTGCCCGTGTGGTCGTAGACCCAAACCATGAGCACCCGGTAGGCCGTCAGCTGGCCGACGAGTACCGCGGCTGCCCACAGCGACATGAAGACCGCCAGCGGCACGCCGCCGTTCGTGCCGCCACCGCCCCAGTAGTTGACGAAGAAGTGCCAGGCACCCCACAGCACCCCCACCAGCAGCCCTGTCCAGAGAACGCTGAAGTGCTGCCTTGCCCGGGGAATGGCGAACCCCGTCCAGCCGATCTCCTCGAGGGGCCCGACCACCAGCCCCAGCACGACCGCCGTGACGAGCGTCCCTGCCCTGTCCGGCCCCGTGGCAATCCTCGGCGCATAATTCAGGGAAGACATCCACAGCACCAGCACGGGAGCGGCCAGCGTTACTGGTGCGACCAGCAGGGCGAAGAGGTACCAGCGGCCCTCGACCCGCCACTTCACCAGCCGGGCCCACAGGTCCCGGTACCCTTCCCGTCCCGACACGATTCCGGTCAGGACCAGGCTGGCCACCGCGGGTCCCAGCAGCATCGCCGGCACCGTGGCGGGGATGGTGAGCTGGAACTGCTCCGGCGTCGGCGAGAGGCCGCCGGTGACGGCCCATACGGCCGAGACAATGGCGCCCCAGGACAGGGTGAAGGTCACGGCGAAGTACCACGGCAGCGGATGCCTGCGCACCGATGTCGCCAGGGCATGCATGGGAACCTCCCCGCGTTTCAGGCCACGAGCCGGGCCACCAACTCCCCCCGGCTCCCAACGCCGACTTTCCCGAAGACCGACTTCAGGTGGTCATGCACGGTGTGCGGGGAGATGAACAGGTGCCTGGCGATGTCCGCCGTCGGATTTCCGGACAGCACCTCCAGGCAGACGTCCCGCTCCCGGGCCGTAACCCCGTACGCCATCAGCAGCAGGCTGGCCAGTTCATGGGTGGTGGCGGGCTCCACGGTGACCACCATCTGCTCCGGGTCGTCCCCCGTGATCAGCCGGCTGGCCTGCAGCACCACCCAGTTGTTCCCGGCGTCGCGCATCCTGGCCCGCGCCGTTCCGGAGGCAGCCGCATGCGCCTGCGCCACGACCGAATAGAGCGTCATGCTGAACCTGCCGGGGGCGGCTTCCTCCACCTCGGCCAGCCAGGTGGCGGCCGCGGAGGTGGCCGCGCGCAGCTCGCCGTGCAGCCCGGCCAGGACAATGACGGGTCCGACGGCGGCCTGCCACACCGGGTGCGCCACACGGACGGCGACCCTGGTAGCGGCCGCAAGGGTGGCTGTCACCGCGTCCAGGAATTCGAGCTCGCGGTCGGTAAAGTCGCGGCCGCCGTCGCGGAAAATGCTGCCCACTCCCCAGCACGTGTCGTCCACGCGGAACGCCGCCCGCAGCTCGTGTTCCAGGCCCTGCGGCTTGAGCAGGTCGTTGATGCGGACGCTGCGCACCACCTCCCGGTGCGGCGCGTCCGACATCCTGGCGATGGCATGCGGCCGGCGCAGCAACTCGGCGAAGGTGTTGGGTTCCTGTCCGGTGTATTCGGTCTGGGCAAAACGGAGGCTGTACTCCTCGTACTGGTCCTTGCCCACCGGCCAGGGCTGCCAGTTGGTGATGGACGTCATGACCATTGAATCGGGGTCGACGGCGGCCCAGCACCCCTGCTCGAACGGCACCTCGCGCTGCACGACGGCGAGGGCCGAGGTGTAGAGGTCTGCCAGGCCCATCCCGCCGGCAGCCAGTGCTGCGATGTCCCGCCGGGCACGCTCCGCGCGCTCCTCCCACATACCTCAAGTATCGTCCCGGACGGCGGCGCGGCAATCCCCTAATTTGGGGGGCTCCCAAGCACCCCGAAACCCCCGGTGAGGGGATCGCGGCGGTGCGTGGCGCCGTCGTACTTTTCCCTTATGGATGCCGGACCAGGCCCGGCGTCACCGGATCAAAGGAGGTTGCAATGGGACAGGCACGCGATGTCATGGACCGGCTGATGGCGGCCATGGAGTCGAAGGACAAGGACGCGCTGGCTGGCTGCTATGCCGCCGACGCGGTACTGGACACGCCGGACCAGGGGGAGATTACCGGACGCGCGGCAATCGCGGACTATTACTTCCATTTCTGGGAGGCCATGCCGGACGTCAGGTACGAGTTCGTGGACAAGCATGAGGCCGGGAACGTGGCCATCGATGAAGGCTTCGTGACGGGTACGAACACCGGCGCGCTCAACCTGCCCACCGGCGGGACACTTCCGCCCACCGGCCGGCAGGTCCGGGTCAGGAGCTGCGACGTCGCCAGGGTGGAGGCCGGCGCGATCACCGCATACCGTGCCTACTTCGACCAGATGGAACTCCTGGGACAGCTCGGGCTGCTCCCGGAACCGTCCAGGCAGTAGGAGGCTAGACTGGCCGGGTAAGGACGGATTGGGGGATCCAGGGCGGTGTCTGCTGCCTTTTCCGCTGGTCGGTCGCCGGCCAATGCAAAGGACCACCGTGGCCTTCTTCCAGGATTTTCCCGTCCCTCCCCTGCCACCCCGGCCCCGTGCCGCCCAGCACGCCCCGCCGCCGTGGGCCGCCCCGCCAGCCTACGAACTGCCGGCCGTTGTGCACCTCGGCGCCTTCCTGCACCGCAGCCCGACGACGGTCGTCGCGCTGCGAAGTGCCGAGGTGTTCTCAACGGGTGTGTCGTTCAACCTGTCGTGGGTCTTCCGCCGGGGGGAAGAAAACGAGGAGGCCTGGGATGAAAGGCGCGGCTTGTTCTTCCGGCCCATGGGCATGCACCAGGGCAGGGCCACCCGGTCCGCGCTGATGTTCGGTGTCCAGCTTCCCGACGGTTCGAGGGCCAGTTCCGGCCATCAGGTGCCGTACGGGCTCATGGGCACCGGCGGGCAGCCAGCGCCTCCAACGCTTGCCCTCAACAACGGCGGCGGCGGCGGTGGCGATGACGAACTTGCCGGCACCGGAACCCTCTGGCTGTGGCCGCTTCCCCCTGCCGGCGACCTCCGGTTGTTTGCCCAGTGGACCGACTTCGGCCTCGACGAAACGTCCATCACGCTCGACGGCGGCCGGCTGCGGGATGCCGCTTCCGGCGTTCAGCAGTACTGGCCCGGGGAGGGCAGCAGCAATGGGTAGTTTCACTGGGCTTGTCCTGTACGCGGTCTTCGTCGCCGTCTTCTTCTACATCCTGTACGCCGTGGTGCGTGCCGCGGTCCGGGACGGGATCGGCCAGGCTGACGAGCGGCGGCGGCGCCACGCCGCGGTGCTGGACAGAGATGGCGCATAGGCCATGGCGCAGGGTGAACACCCCTCCGGACTGGATGGCGGCAAGCTCCCAGGATCTTTCACCGGTCACCATCCTCGTGGTTGCTCTCGGCCTCGGCTTGGTGGCCTTCGTGGCCGTCCAGGCCATGCTTGGCTACTGGGTTGCTCTCGGCGCCTTCTTCATCCTTGAGGCCGTGGTGCTGGTGCTGGTGAGGCGGGATTTCCTGCGCAGGAATCGTACCCGGTCTGGTCCATCGTCCGGGGATGCGCGGAAGGACTCCTGATCAGCCGGCCGCAGCATCCTGGTCGGCGGAAGCCAGCGAGGAGACGATGCTGCCGCAGCCCTGGAGGAACATGCGGCGGCCGTGGCCGTCGTCGGTCCATACCCAGATGATGGAATAGTCTGTCGTGATGGCGTCCACGACCCCGGTGCCGGCAAGGGTTCCTTCGCTGTACCGGACACTGTCCCCCACTGCCAGGCGGGGATGCCGGACCCGTTTCCTTCGTGGCCGAAGGGTAGCGGCGGGCCCTACCATTGCCGTGGCTCCTGGACGTGGTTCTGTTGGTTGTGGTGCATGGGTGTTCCTTGCGTCGCGGGCGGATGGCCAGCTCATTACAACCCTGCCCGCTGCTCCAGGTCACGCACTCCTGCGTGGTGAAGCCAGACTACCCTGCGGCGGGGCGCGCATGCCCGCCCGGGCCCGGGCTACCAATTGTGACTGCCGGCCCGCACATGATCATTAGCGGTCGACGGCCGCGAGCAGTTGCGTTTCGGCGCGGTTCAGGTAGCCGGCAAGGAAGTTCGCTGCCGCGGCAGGATCCCCGGCCTCCAGGAGCTCCACGATCCTGGCGTTGTCCTCCACATAGGGCTCGTGGAAGGCGGGGTCGGCGGCCATGGAGTGGAACACCAGGCGCATCTCCGCGAGCACCTGGTCCATGAGCCCGTTCAGGCGCTCACTGCCGGCACGGTTGACCAGCGCACGGTGGAAGTCCTGGTTGGCGCCGGCCATGGCAGGAATGTTGCCCTTGGCGGCCGCGGCCCGGGCACGGCGGATGATCTCCTTGAGGGGGCCCAGCGGCGCATCCCCGGACCACAGCACTGCCGCGGGCTCCAGAAACCGGCGGACCCTGTAGATCTCGCGGATGTCTGCTGCCGTGGGGCGGGCCACGAAGACACCGCGGTTGGGGATGCGCGTGACGATATGCTCGGCGTGCAGGGCGGTAAACGCCTCCCGGAGCGTGTTGCGGGACACCCCCAGGGCTTCGCGGAGTGCTTCCTCGGCGAGCTTGGATCCGGGCTTCAGCTGTCCCGCCTCGATGCGGCTGCGGAGCTGCGCGGCAACCCAAAGCCCGGTTTCGGCGTGCTTGGTGGTCCTGGCCTCGTTCTGCAGATCAGCCAACACCTCGTCAAACGTCATGGCTCCACGATATAGGCCTCCGGCGGCGTGCCCGGACAACCGACAGGCGGTCGCTCGGGCGTCCCGGGAATGGGGCGTGGTGGTGTTTTAAATGTGGGAGGCCCCAACCGTGTGGTTGGGGCCTCGACCATGTGGTGTGTGTCCGGCGGTGTCCTACTCTCCCACACCCTCCCGGGTGCAGTACCATCGGCGCTGTGGGTCTTAGCTTCCGGGTTCGGAATGGGACCGGGCGTTTCCCCCACGCTATGACCGCCGTAACCCTTGTACCCGGACCGTCAGCCGTGGCTGGGGTTGGGAAATCTTGTGTGGTTACGACTTGCTGTCCTGGGACAGCATGGTGGTGTTGTTATTCAGTTAATTGGTTCCACCAGCAACGGGGGTTGTTGGTTGGGAACCACATAGTGGACGCAAGCAGAGTTTGTATGTTTCTGTGTGGTGTAAGTTGTTGGCCTATTAGTACCGGTCAGCTTCACGAGTCGTTAGTCCTCGCTTCCACATCCGGCCTATCAACCCAGTGGTCTGGCTGGGGGCCTCTCACACATAAATGTGTATGGAAATCTCATCTTGAAGCGAGCTTCCCGCTTAGATGCTTTCAGCGGTTATCCCATCCGAACGTAGCTAATCAGCGGTGCACTTGGCAGTACAACTGACACACCAGAGGTTCGTCCGTCCCGGTCCTCTCGTACTAAGGACAGCCCTTCTCAAATTTCCTGCGCGCGCAGCGGATAGGGACCGAACTGTCTCACGACGTTCTAAACCCAGCTCGCGTACCGCTTTAATGGGCGAACAGCCCAACCCTTGGGACCTACTCCAGCCCCAGGATGCGACGAGCCGACATCGAGGTGCCAAACCATGCCGTCGATATGGACTCTTGGGCAAGATCAGCCTGTTATCCCCGAGGTACCTTTTATCCGTTGAGCGACGGCCATTCCACAATGTACCGCCGGATCACTAGTCCCGACTTTCGTCCCTGCTCGAGATGTCTCTCTCACAGTCAAGCTCCCTTGTGCACTTACACTCGACACCTGATTGCCAACCAGGCTGAGGGAACCTTTGGGCGCCTCCGTTACTTTTTAGGAGGCAACCGCCCCAGTTAAACTACCCATCAGGCACTGTCCCTGACCCGGATTACGGGCCGAAGTTAGATGTCCAAAGTGACCAGAGTGGTATTTCAACGATGACTCCACCCGAACTGGCGTCCGGGCTTCAACGTCTCCCACCTATCCTACACAAGCCACTCCGAACACCAATACCAAACTATAGTAAAGGTCTCGGGGTCTTTCCGTCCTGCTGCGCGTAACGAGCATCTTTACTCGTACTGCAATTTCGCCGAGTTTATGGTTGAGACAGCGGGGAAGTCGTTACTCCATTCGTGCAGGTCGGAACTTACCCGACAAGGAATTTCGCTACCTTAGGATGGTTATAGTTACCACCGCCGTTTACTGGGGCTTAAATTCTCAGCTTCGCCGTGAGGCTAACCGGTCCTCTTAACCTTCCAGCACCGGGCAGGAGTCAGTCCGTATACATCGTCTTGCGACTTCGCACGGACCTGTGTTTTTAGTAAACAGTCGCTTCCCCCTGGTCTCTGCGGCCCCGATCCCCTCCCGGACGCGCAGTCCGTTCAAGGTTGGGGCCCCCCTTCTCCCGAAGTTACGGGGGCATTTTGCCGAGTTCCTTAACCATAATTCTCTCGATCGCCTTGGTATTCTCTACCTGATCACCTGTGTCGGTTTGGGGTACGGGCGGCTAAAACCTCGCGTCGATGCTTTTCTCGGCAGCATAGGATCACCAAATCCCCCCATACGGGGGTCCCATCAGATCTCAGGCATCATGAACAGCGGATTTGCCTACCGTTCGCCCTACATCCTTAGACCGGGACAACCATCGCCCGGCTCGGCTACCTTCCTGCGTCACACCTGTTAATACGCTTGCCTCCCGGGATCAGGTCCTGCGCTCCACCAAAACCCTTCACCCACAAGGGGTGTCGGGCAGGTTTCGGGCAGTTAGTATCCCCCGCTCAGCATGGGCGGTTTTTCGCCGGTACGGGAATATCAACCCGTTGTCCATCGACTACGCCTGTCGGCCTCGCCTTAGGTCCCGACTTACCCAGGGCAGATTAGCTTGACCCTGGAACCCTTGATCATTCGGCGGACGGGTTTCTCACCCGTCTTTCGCTACTCATGCCTGCATTCTCACTCGTGTAGGCTCCACCGCTGGTTTACACCGCGACTTCACCGCCCACACGACGCTCCCCTACCCATCCACACTCCTGAACCACAAAGGCTTAGAGATATGTGTGAATGCCACAACTTCGGCGGTGTACTTGAGCCCCGCTACATTGTCGGCGCGGAATCACTTGACCAGTGAGCTATTACGCACTCTTTTAAGGGTGGCTGCTTCTAAGCCAACCTCCTGGTTGTCTGGGCAACTCCACATCCTTTCCCACTTAGCACACGCTTAGGGGCCTTAGTTGGTGGTCTGGGCTGTTTCCCTCTCGACTATGAAGCTTATCCCCCACAGTCTCACTGCTGCGCTCTCACTTACCGGCATTCGGAGTTTGGCTGACGTCAGTAACCTTGTAGGGCCCATTAGCCATCCAGTAGCTCTACCTCCGGTAAGAAACACGCAACGCTGCACCTAAATGCATTTCGGGGAGAACCAGCTATCACGAAGTTTGATTGGCCTTTCACCCCTACCCACAGCTCATCCCCTCCATTTTCAACTGAAGTGGGTTCGGTCCTCCACGACGTCTTACCGTCGCTTCAACCTGGCCATGGGTAGATCACTTCGCTTCGGGTCTAGATCACGCCACTCACACGCCCTATTCAGACTCGCTTTCGCTACGGCTGCCCCACACGGGTTAACCTCGCGACGTAACACTAACTCGCAGGCTCATTCTTCAAAAGGCACGCCGTCACAGCTACAAGGCTGCTCCGACGGATTGTAAGCACACGGTTTCAGGTACTGTTTCACTCCCCTCCCGGGGTACTTTTCACCTTTCCCTCACGGTACTGGTCCGCTATCGGTCATTAGGGAGTATTTAGGCTTATCAGGTGGTCCTGACAGATTCGCACGGGATTTCTCGGGCCCCGTACTACTTGGGATACTCTCACAGGCGGCACAAACGCATTACGGTTACGGGACTAACACCCTCTCTGGCCGGCCTTTCAAAACCGTTCACCTATGCGCGCACATCACACCCCACCAGCCCGGCAGAACTGGTATGGAAAGTCCCACAACCCCGACCATGCAACGCCCGCCGGCTATCACACATGGAACGGTTTAGCCTGATCCGCGTTCGCTCGCCACTACTAACGGAATCACTATTGTTTTCTCTTCCTGCGGGTACTGAGATGTTTCACTTCCCCGCGTTCCCCCCACGCACCCTATGTGTTCAGGTACGGGTCACCAAGTCACTCGCGCGCTTAGCGGGGTTTCCCCATTCGGACACCCTGGGATCACAGTCCGGTTATCGACTCCCCCAGGCTTATCGCAGATTCCTACGTCCTTCATCGGCTCCTAATGCCAAGGCATCCACCGTGTGCTCTTAAAAACTTGACCACAAAGATCAAAAACAAAAAACACTCGAGAGAACCACAGAAACCGTCCCGCGCACCACAACCCCCACAAGGAGAGCCACAGCACACGAACCAGATCCAGGTTCATAATCTTGGAAATTGCTTCTTATACAAGATGCTCGCGTCCACTATGTAGTTCTCAAACAACAACCCCACACCACACACCCCACACACCAACCCCCCAAAAGGGATCAAACATGCGTGAAAGCGTCGCGGCAGGGAAACCAGAAACAAAGTCCCACACAACAACCCCCACCAGGAGAGCCGCCACATGGTCCTGTTGCCTCAGGACCCAACAGTGTGCCATAACCAACCACCAGGAAACCCGCCCCACCGTTCCAGAACCACACAAATGGTTCGTACTAGAGAAGAACAAGACACCCAGTGCCCGGCAAATTCGTTGATATTCCACCCATGAGCACCCGCCGCAGAACAGACGCCTGCGCAACGGGCTTGCTTCCTGACAACACCACACCACCGCATACACGATGAATGGTTGCTGTAGGTGCTCCTTAGAAAGGAGGTGATCCAGCCGCACCTTCCGGTACGGCTACCTTGTTACGACTTAGTCCCAATCGCCAGTCCCACCTTCGACAGCTCCCTCCCACAAGGGGTTAGGCCACCGGCTTCGGGTGTTACCAACTTTCGTGACTTGACGGGCGGTGTGTACAAGGCCCGGGAACGTATTCACCGCAGCGTTGCTGATCTGCGATTACTAGCGACTCCGACTTCATGGGGTCGAGTTGCAGACCCCAATCCGAACTGAGACCGGCTTTTTGGGATTAGCTCCACCTCACAGTATCGCAACCCTTTGTACCGGCCATTGTAGCATGCGTGAAGCCCAAGACATAAGGGGCATGATGATTTGACGTCGTCCCCACCTTCCTCCGAGTTGACCCCGGCAGTCTCCTATGAGTCCCCGGCCGAACCGCTGGCAACATAGAACGAGGGTTGCGCTCGTTGCGGGACTTAACCCAACATCTCACGACACGAGCTGACGACAACCATGCACCACCTGTAAACCGGCCCCAAAGGGGAAACCACATTTCTGCGGCGGTCCGGTCCATGTCAAGCCTTGGTAAGGTTCTTCGCGTTGCATCGAATTAATCCGCATGCTCCGCCGCTTGTGCGGGCCCCCGTCAATTCCTTTGAGTTTTAGCCTTGCGGCCGTACTCCCCAGGCGGGGCACTTAATGCGTTAGCTACGGCGCGGAAAACGTGGAATGTCCCCCACACCTAGTGCCCAACGTTTACGGCATGGACTACCAGGGTATCTAATCCTGTTCGCTCCCCATGCTTTCGCTCCTCAGCGTCAGTTAATGCCCAGAGACCTGCCTTCGCCATCGGTGTTCCTCCTGATATCTGCGCATTTCACCGCTACACCAGGAATTCCAGTCTCCCCTACATCACTCTAGTCTGCCCGTACCCACCGCAGATCCGGAGTTGAGCCCCGGACTTTCACGGCAGACGCGACAAACCGCCTACGAGCTCTTTACGCCCAATAATTCCGGATAACGCTTGCGCCCTACGTATTACCGCGGCTGCTGGCACGTAGTTAGCCGGCGCTTCTTCTGCAGGTACCGTCACTTTCGCTTCTTCCCTACTGAAAGAGGTTTACAACCCGAAGGCCGTCATCCCTCACGCGGCGTCGCTGCATCAGGCTTGCGCCCATTGTGCAATATTCCCCACTGCTGCCTCCCGTAGGAGTCTGGGCCGTGTCTCAGTCCCAGTGTGGCCGGTCACCCTCTCAGGCCGGCTACCCGTCGTCGCCTTGGTAGGCCATTACCCCACCAACAAGCTGATAGGCCGCGAGTCCATCCAAAACCACAAAAGCTTTCCACCAACCACCATGCGATGGAAGGTCATATCCGGTATTAGACCCAGTTTCCCAGGCTTATCCCAGAGTCAAGGGCAGGTTACTCACGTGTTACTCACCCGTTCGCCACTAATCCACCCACAAGTGGGCATCATCGTTCGACTTGCATGTGTTAAGCACGCCGCCAGCGTTCATCCTGAGCCAGGATCAAACTCTCCGTTGAAAACAAACAGACACAACCAAGAACCACGGAAATAACGCGGAACCAGGCTGCACAAAATTTGAAACCAGCTAAAAAACCATGCCAACCACGGGGTGGCGGCACAGCAAATTCAACCAATTCATAAAAAATCGGTATCAACAAACATGGCACACTATTGAGTTCTCAAACAACAGACACACCCGGCACCACCCAAACCAAACATTCAGGATCGCTCCGGAGCAACTTTCCAAACTTACCCGACCCACCAGCACTTGGCAAATCCACGTTTCCGCGACCACCAACACCAGGATCAGCCCCACCCACACAACAGCACGCTCAAAAGCGAACCATTTTCCAGGCCGTTCAGAAGGGGGTTTGGCCGCTATTTTTCCGCTTCAGCGGCGGCGACTCAGAAAACAATACACGCCCCACAACCCCACCGCAAATCCACCCTCCGGCGCCTCCGGTCCCCCGGAATTCCGCGGCAGAAGGGGCCATCGGGGCACCCCGCCGGCCCTCCGCCGTCGCAATGTCTTTGTGTGGGCTGCGGCACAGAAAGAGCAATGCCGTGGACACCTCCCGGAAGAGGTGTCCACGGCAGGATTCCCGAAGTCAGCTACTGACGCCAGCGGGATCGCGTATCTGTAGCCGACGGCTTACAGGTGTAGGTGGTCCCCTTGGCGCTTAGACCCATGGCCCCAGTCGGGGAACAAAACGCACCGGGGGTTACTCCGTCGACGGTCGCTTGCGCTTGTGCCGGTGCTTGGACCGGAGCGGGGACAGCCTTCTGGGCAGCTGCTTGCTCGGCGGCTGCCTTGGCAGCGGCATCCCGCGCGGCCTGGTCCGCGGCAGCCTTCGCCGCAGCGGCCTGTTCGGCAGCGGCCTTATCAGCGGCAGCCTTCGCCGCAGCGGCCTGTTCTGCTGCGACCTTGTCGGCTGCAGCCTTCGCCGCAGCGGCCTTCTCCGCAGCGATATCGTCAAGGCTCTTGACGCCAAGATGCACTGCGGAGCCCTTGGCCGCCTGTGCGCCGTTGGCGGGGTCCTGTGAAATCACCTGCCAGTTCTTCTTGACGATGACCGACTTGCCGTGGGCGGTGTCCACGGCCTCGACCTTGAGCCCGAGGCGTTCCAGCTGATCGGTCGCTTTGTCCAGGGTGAGGCCAACCACCCCGGGAACTGTGACGTTCTCCGTTGTCTGCGAAACAGCGGTTGCCGTGGCTGCCGGCTGCGTCGCCTCCTGCTTCCCGCCGCATCCAGTCAGCAGAAGCCCGGTCAGCACGGCCAGCGCCAGCGTCTTCTGCAACGTGCCGACGGCAGGTTTGGAACTTTCTTGCATGTTTCCCCCTGGGAATGGTTGTGATGGTGATGGAAGGACGTGGGCGCCGCTACTCGCAGGCAACGCCGTCGGAGTCACGGTCAAGTGCGGAGCGGTAGCCTGCCTGGCCGGCGTACAGCGGCGCAGCTCCCGCCGCCCGTGCCGCCGCGCAGTTGGCGTAGTAGGCAGCGGCCGGCGCAGGAGCCGGTGCAACAGGTGCCGGAGCAACAGGCGCCGGAGCTACAGGAGTGGCGGGAGCCACGGCAGCAGGGGCCGGAGCCGGTTCAATGACAGGTGCGGTCTGGTTTGTTGGCGCCAACTGCCCCGCGCAATCGCCCAGGATGCGGGCCATCGCGTCGTGTTCCGCCTGGGTGACCCACAAGCCGTACGTCGCCTTGACCGAAATCTGCCGGGCTACGTACTCGCACCGGAAAGCCTTGTTGGGCGGCAGCCAGGTGGCGGCGTCGCCGTCGCCCTTCTTGATGTTCGTGGGCCCGTCTGTCGCCTGCAGGTTCAATGGATCGTTGGCGAAGGCGGTCCGCTGCTCCACCGTCAGCTGCTGGGCACCCTTCTGCCAGGCATCGCTCAACGCCACCACATGGTCGATCTGCACGGCGCTGCTGGTGCCGGAACCGCGGACAAAGCTGATGCTCGTGCCCGTGTAGGGGTCGGCCAGGGTGCCCGACTGAACCTTGCAGGGCACGCTGTTCGTGTACGTGATGCCGGTCAGGTCCCGCTTGAGGATGTCGTTGCGGGTGTCGCAGCCGTTGCGGTCAACGTCCGCCCACGCCTGGCCGAACAGGGCACGGTCGTACCCCGTCTTCGGCGCCCGGCCCTTGATGGGAAGGGTGGCCAGCAGGTCCAGCGCCCTGGTGGCGTAGGTGGGCTGCGCGTTGGGCGCGGTGGCCGCAACGCCTGCCGCCAGAACGTACGGGGTGTCCGGGTCCAGCGGTTCGCCGGTTTCCTGCGCCGGCGGGGTCGGCGTCGGAGTGGACGACGGCGACGGCTTGGCTGGGGCGGTGGCGCTTGCCTTCGCGGTCGCCGCCTTGGCAGCGCTCCCGGACGACGCCGCCTCCAGGTCTGCGCTTGATACGTGCGGCAGGGCGATGCCCCCGCCGACCAAAAGGGCAAGGGACCCGGCAAGCGCGACGGCCCCGGCCTTGCGCCGGGCGGGTAGCCATGCCCAGGAGCGCCGGCCAGTGGCAAGAACGTACAAACCGGTGAGCGCAGCGGTGATGGCCAGGAAGATGAGCGCCAGGCCGATCCCCCTGCTCAGTGCGCCGAGGAGCATGAACAGGGCGGTGATGCCGCCGACGATGAAGGTGGAGGCACGGGGCTTGCGCTGCGGCTCCGGCCGGCGCGCAGGCGGAACAGACCGGGGAAGGGTTCGGTGATCGGACATTGTTTCCCCATTGATGCGGGCCACGAACAGGGCCCTGCATTTGCCGGGCCTGCTGCTAAGCCCGACAAACTTGTTGTCCGGAGCCTATGTCCTGTTCAGGGCGCCTTCGCCCCGCTTCCGCATTCCTCAGCCAACATTCAGCCACTCTTGATGCAACCTTGAGGAACCGTTGCATATTCGGGCTTCGGCACTTAATATTCCGGCGCAAAACCAAGTCCGGACAAACGCGGGACGGGACATCCCATTCCCAGCCGGATGCGTCAAAGCTAAAGTGGCCCGCATGCAGATGCGCCTCGAGGTTGTCCAGGTCCCGGTGTCCGACGTCGACAGGTCGAAGGCGTTCTACACCGAAAAACTCGGCTTCGTCCTGGACCACGACGTGGAGCACATTCCCGGGATGCGGGTGGTCCAGCTGACGCCTCCGGGTTCCGCGGCTTCGATCGTCATCGGCACGGGTATGACCGCCATGGCACCGGGCAGCCTCGAGGGGCTGCAGCTTGTAGTCCCGGACATCACGGAAGTCAGGAACGAGCTGGTAGGGCGCGGCGCGGCCATCAGCGACATCCAGGACCTTGGGGGCGTCCTGTTCGCCTACTTCAGCGACCCCGACGGCAACCGCTGGGTGGTGCAGGAGCAGACGCCGCCAGCAGTCCGCGGCGCCTACAAACCGTAGGCAGCCACAGGCAACGCGGGCGGGCTACTTCCCGGCGGGGGGCGCCGTCGAGCCGCGCACCACCAGTTCGGTGCCCAGCTCGATCCGCTGCGGCAGTTCCTCGTCCCCGTCCAGGTGGCGGAGCAGCGCCCGCATAGCCGTTTCGGCCATCTGCACCACCGGCTGGCGAATGGTGGTCAGCCCGGGCTCCACCCACTCGGCGGCAGGAATGTCGTCGAACCCGATGATGGACAGATCCTCCGGAATCCGGAGCCCTGCAGCCCGCGCCGCCCGGTAGGCGCCCAGCGCTTGGTCGTCATTGCCGGTGAAGATCGCCGTGGGCCGATTTGGCAGCTCCAGCAGCTTGCGGGTGGCGGCCTCGCCGGCTTCGATCGAGAAATCGCCCGGCACCATGAGCGCCGGGTCCAGGGCAATACCGGCCCGGCGGAGCGCCGCACTGTAGCCGTCCTCGCGGGCGCTGCTGCACTGCAGGTCCTCGCGCCCGCCGATCATGGCGATCCTCTTGTGCCCCAGCTGCAGCAGGTGGTCGGTGGCCGAGTAGCCGCCTTCCCAGTTGGCCGCGCCCACCGTCATCAGGTCCGGACCGGGCTGGCCCACGGGATCGATCAGCACCACCGGGATTCCCAGTGACTTGACCCGTTGGATCTGTTTGGCGTCCAGCTGATACACCGCCATCAGCAGGCCATCGGATTTCCGCTCGGCCAGGTTGGCCAGCCATGGCCGGATCCTGGAGCCGTCCAGGTTGAGGCTGCTCACCACGGTGCCGTACCCGGCGTCCTGCGCCACGCGCTCCACGCCCTCGATGATCTCCAGCGCCCACTCGGAACCGAGGCCGGGGAACACGAGGTCCACCAGGCCGGCCTTTTGCCGGCGCTTGGCAGGCCGGGCGTAGTCCCGCCGGGCGATGATCTCCTCCACCCGCGCACGGGTCTCCGCCGCCACGTGGGCGTGCCCGTTCAGGACTTTGGAGACCGTGGGGACGGAAACGCCGGCCTCCCGGGCGATCTCGCTGATCGTCGCGCGCCTGGTGTCCTGCTTGCTCACCACGGAAACCACCTCTCAACCGGACTCGCCGGCGCTAGTTATCGGAAAGTTCCCACGTCTGGATCCGGCCGCACATGCCGTAGATCCTGCGGTTTTCCCGTTTTCCCATGGTAGTTCTGGCGTCGGCCAGATAGAAACTTTCTGCCGTGTCCAGCGCCGCCAATTGCTGCCGGGTGGCCGCTGCCTGCCGGGCCGCTCCCCCGGCCAGAAGTTCCGCCCACTGCCCGGTCCTGGCCCTGACCAGCCGGGCAGCCGCCGCGTGGAAGCCGGCCAGGGCGTCCGGCCCGGATTCCAGCACGGCCTCCTTGAGCGAAAGGTACCCTTCCAGCGCCAGGTCACGACGGCGGCGGGCGGCTTTCTCCCCAGCGGCCAGTCCGGCGTCGGCGTCCTTGTGCTCCAGGGCGGCAGCGCGGTGGTACGTTTCGGTGTCCGCAAGGTACTCCGGCGGGAAGGTCATCACAGCGTCGCCATGCTCGGGCAGTCCCGCGTTCTGCATCACCACCAGGACCTTCAGGTCGCCGGAATCATTGATGGCCCTGTGCACGGTCCCGGGGGTGAACCACAGGACCACGCCCGGGACCAGCGGGGTGGATGTGTAGCCGCGGGAGTCCAGGGTTTCAAGACGTCCGGAACCGGACAGCACCACGTAGGCCTCCGTGGAGGCGGTGTGCACGTGCGGGGAGCCGCCTGCGGCGCCGTCGGCTCCGGGCCAGTCGTAGATGCTGATCTCGGACAGTCCGGTGGCGCCCGGAAAGGTGGACCCCACACCTATGCCCAGCTGTTGAGTGCGGCCTGCGCGGCATCCGCCAGCCGCTGCGCACGTTCGGCGTCCACGCCGCCGTCGGCAATGACCACGGCGTAGCGGTACATCAGCGGCGAGCCCTCCCGCAGCGGCACCTCCGCGCTGAAGAACGGTGCCGAGCCCAGGCACGCGAACATGGACGACCTGGCGAACCACTGGTTGGGTGCTCCCGGGTTGCCCGCGTCTTCCACGAACGCAATGGTTGAGGACCGGCAGCTCCCGTCGTGTGTGCCGGTGAAGGCGATCCACGGCGAGCGCGTGCCCATGAATTCGTCAGTGCCCGTGCCGTCCTGGTTCCGGAACGTGCCGCCGGTGAACGAGCGGGGGCCGCGCCAGAACAGGCCCCCGTAGCCGGCGTTGTGGCGGCCCTCGGTGGTGGGGCTGCCGATGCTGATCTCCTCGCCGGAGATGTTGCTCATCCGGGTCTCGAAGAGGATGGCGTACGCACCCCCGGCGTGGCTGCCGGCTTCTCCTTCCAGCAGTTGAATGCCGAAGCGGCGGCTCTCCGCAATGACGGGCTCCCCTTCCTGCGAGGTCCAGGTGAGGGATTCCGAGGCGGTGATCCCGGCGTCGGACTGGTCGATCCCGGTGAAGGACCCGTGGGCCATGGCGCCGTTGTTGTCCAGGTTGGCGTACTCGGTTGCGCGCGTGTAGGTGGCGCCGCCCCAGAAGTTGTGCCTGCCGACGTTCGGCAGTGCCCAGGAAAGTCCTTTGTGCCAGACGTGGTCCCACGGGCGGGAAATCGTGACCTCGTCCCCGCCCAGGGTGGTGAGCGGGTGGAAAAACGGCCGGGGGCTCTCGTACTGGTCATCGGCCGGTCTGTAGGTATAGGTGGCGATGGGCCGGCCGTTGGCGGTGAAGGTAAGGGCTGCTCCGTCATCGTCGAAGCTGAGCCGGCCCACGGTGGCTGCCCGGGGAGCGGCGCTGGCTGGTGTGGTCATGGGGATCTCCTTGGAAGTTTGGGGGTCAGGCGCGGGCGGAATCGAAGGCGGTTTCGTTCAGGGCTGTGGCATCCAGGACCTCGGTGCCGAGGCCGCCGCCGTCCATGCCGCCGTAGAAGGGGTGTCCGGGAACGATCACCCCGCGCCGCACCGGCTGGCCGGTGAACGCCGAAGCGTAAATTGCGGCAGCGAGTTCCAGCGTCTGCCGCGCGGAGTCCGCTCCGGCAGGAAGGGGACGGCCGGCGTCGAGCGCGTCATACATCGCCAGGAACTGGGCGCTGTGGCCGCTGCCGCGCTCCAGCGGTTGCGCGGCCCAGGCCCCGGCCACCTGCACCTCGTGGCCGGGCGCGCCGGTGATGGTCCAGTTGTCGGTGCTGTAGCCGTAGAGATGGCTCAGCTCCACGGTGGCGAATTCGCAGTCGATCCGGATGTCGGAAGTTTCCCGGGGCGAGAGCAGGGAGTTGACGATGGTGGCCACGGTCCCGTTGCGGAACCGGACCAGCGCGGCGGACAGGTCCTCCGTGGAAGTGGCGCGTGCCTGCCGGCCGGCGACCGCCGTGACCTCCTCCCAGGGGCCCAGCAGGTGCAGCAGCAGGTCGAACTGGTGGATGCCGTGGCCCAGGGTGGGCCCGCCGCCCTCGGCACTCCACGTGCCGCGCCAGGGCAGGTCCCAGTAGCTGTCCGGGCGGTACCAGAGGGTGTCGCAGCGGGCCACCAGGGGACGGCCGAATTCCGCCCCGCCGATCAGCTGCTGCGCTGCCGCGGAAGCATCGCCGAAGCGGTGCTGGAAAACGCAGGAGAATTGGGCGCCGCCCTTCACCTGCGCCCTCTCCAGCCGGTCGAAGTCGGCAAGGCTCAACGCAGGCGGCTTCTCGGAGAGCACGTGGACCCCTGCCTCAAGGCATTCGATGGCCTGGTCGATGTGCAGCATGGGCGGGGTGCACAGGTGCACGATGTCCGGCCTTGCCTCCGCCAGGAGGTCCGCGAGGTTCAGGTACCTGCCGGGAATGCCCTGCGCGTCCGCGAAGGCGTCCAGCCGGCCCTGGTCCACGTCGCAGGCGGCCACGAGTTCGGCACGTCCACCCGTGCGCGCCAGGTTGTCCGCGTGTACCGCCGCGATGCCGCCGGTTCCTACGAGGGCCACTTTGTACGTCCGCATGTTCTCTCCGTCTTTGCAGTAATCGCCTGTTGAAGCGGGTGGAAGAGACGCGCGCAGAGAAAGTTTCGATCTCACGCTTGAACTTTCGGAGCATCCCTTGGCCGCTGATGTCGGCGCCCGCTCTCAACCGTAGGAACGCCACGACGGAAGAGTCAAGGGAATTGGGCCTAGAAACTAAACAAAAGTTTCTGATACTTTCTTAGAAAACACTTCCCCACTGCGAGGAGACGCCCGTGACCAGCGGTGCCGCCGAAAAGCAAGCCCCACCCATCCACGCGTCCAGCGAAGACGCCGCCCGCGCCGCCGGACGTCCCTCCGTGGAAGACCTGGTCCGGGACATGACGCTGGAGGAAAAGCTGGCTCAACTGGCGGGGGTGTGGGTGAACGCGTCCACCGACGGCGATTCCGTGGCGCCGCTCCAGAACGAGATGGTTGGCGACGCCCGGTCCTGGGAGGACGTGATCTCCTCCGGGCTCGGCCAGATCACCCGGATGTACGGCACCGTTCCGCTGGAACCGCTGGAAGGCGCACGCCGGCTGGCGGCGGCGCAGGAACAGATCATGGCCGCCTCCCGGTTCCGGATCCCGGCGCAGGTGCATGAGGAATGCCTCGCCGGGCTGGCCGCCTGGAAAGCCACCGCGTTCCCCGTGCCCTTGGCCTGGGGTGCCACCTTCAACCCGGTCCTGGTGCACCGGATGGCCGGGCTGATCGGCACCCAGATGCGCGCGCTCGGCGTCCACCAGGGCCTGGCGCCGGTACTCGACGTGGTGCGGGACCTGCGCTGGGGCCGGGTGGAGGAAACCATCGGCGAGGACCCCTACCTGGTGGGCACCCTGGCCAGCGCCTACGTCTCGGGCCTGGAACAGTCCGGGATCGTGGCAACGCTCAAGCACTTCGTGGGCTACTCCGCGTCCCGCGCCGGCCGCAACCACGCTCCGGTGTCCATGGGGCCGCGCGAACTCGCGGACGTGATGCTGCCGCCGTTCGAGCTTGCCATCAAGCACGGCGGCGCCCGCTCCGTGATGCACGCGTACACGGACACCGACGGCGTCCCGGCCGCCGCGAACCGGGCCCTGCTGACCGCCCTGCTGCGTGACGAGTGGGGCTTCGCCGGGACGGTGGTGGCTGACTATTTCGGCGTCGCATTCCTGAACGTCACACATGGCGTCGCCGCCGATTCCGGCGAAGCCGCCGCCCTTGCCCTGGCGGCCGGGGTGGACGTGGAACTGCCCACCGTGAATTGCTACGGCACTCCGCTGCTCAAGCGCGTCCGGTCCGGCGCGGTTCCCGAGTCGCTGGTGGACACCGCGCTGCGCCGCGTGCTGCGGCAAAAGGAGGAAGCGGGACTGCTCGCACCCGACTTCAGCCCGGCTCCCCCGGTTCTCGCCGCCGGATCAATCGACCTGGACCCGGCGCCGAACCGCGCCCTGGCCCGGGAGATCGCAGCCCAGTCGCTGGTGCTGCTCACCAACAGGACGCACGACGGCGGGCCGTGCCTGCCGCTGCCCGGCCCGGCAACGGCACGGCCCGGGTCAGCCGGCCACACACTGGGCGTCGTGGGGCCCCTGGCCCAGGATCCGTTCGCGATGCTGGGCTGCTACTCGTTCGACGCCCATGTGGGTGCTTCCCATCCCGACGTGCCCATGGGCATCCGGGTTCCAACGGTGGCCGGCGCTGCCACCGAACGCTTCGGATCGGTCAGTACAGCCTCAACCGGAACCTGCGAGGTGATCACCGAGGAACAAATCCTCGAGGCGTGCGGCATCGCCGCGTCCGTGGATACCTGCGTGGTGGTGGTGGGCGACAACGCCGGCCTCTTCGGCCGGGGTACCTCCGGCGAAGGCAACGACGCGGCAGACCTTCGGCTTCCCGGCGACCAGCACGCCATGCTGGACCGGGTGCTGTCCGCAGCCGGGGCAGCCGGGACGCGCGCCGTCGTCGTGGTCCTGAGTGGGCGTCCTTACGCCCTGGGTGACTTCGCCGGGCGGGCCGGGGCAATCGTCCAGGGTTTCTTCCCGGGCGAGGAAGGTGCCGAGGCACTGTGGGACGTGCTGACCGGGGCGGTGAACCCGTCCGGCAAACTGCCCGTCTCCGTGCCACGCACCTCCGGCGGCCAGCCCGGCACCTACCTGCACAGCCGCCTGGCCGGCAGGACAGAGGTCAGTGCGCTGGACCCGTCCCCGCTGTTCGGCTTCGGCCACGGCCTGTCCTACACGACCTTCGAATTCTCCGACCATGCGTCGGGTTCGCCCACGCTGTCGACGTCGGGCACTGTCACGGTTGGCTGCACGGTCACCAACACCGGTGCCATTGATGGCGCTGAAGTGGTGCAGCTGTACCTGGAGGACCCGGTGGGCGAGGTGGTCCGGCCCCTGCGGGAACTGATTGGCTACGCCCGGGTGGAACTCGCCGCCGGCGCCTCGGCCCGGGTGGAGTTCACGGTGCACGCGGACCGGACGTCCTTCACCGGCGTGGACCTGAAGCGGGTGGTGACGCCGGGCTTGGTGAGGCTGCATGTGGCGACGTCCAGCACCGCCGATGTCCACACGCACGAGGTGACCCTGCACGGCGAGCGCCGCGTGGTGGGCTTCGAACGGGAGATGCTGACGCCGGTGGCGGTGACCCCGCAGTAGGGGGCCCTAACCGGCGGTGAAGTTCTCCTCCACGAGGCGCAGCAGCGGCCGGGAGTTCAGGCAGGTCAGGAACACCACGGCGCCGGCAATCACCGGCAGCAGGAACGCGGTGGTGGCCAGCAGCAGCGTGGCGGTGACAAACAGGATCCCGGCGTTTCCGAGGGCCACCCGCTTCTGCGCGCCGAAGCTGTACAGCGACAGGCGGAGCAGGTCCCGGGTCCGGAACGAGAACCGGGAAAGCAACAGCAGGGCATGCAGGGCTGCGGTGGCCACCAGCAGGGCCAGCACCAGCAGCGCCAACCGGAGGGCGGGCTCAGCGGGGCTCCCCGGCCCGACGGCGGCGGGCAGCGCGGTGAGGCTGGCCGCGGTCACAGCCAGGACGAGCAGGTACGGAAGCCAGACCCGGACGGCCTGGCCAAAGTTCACCCGCCAGCCGCGGATGAAGTCCCGGAACACCCCGGTCCCGTGCCCGGCCAGGAGCCGGTTGAATGCGTAGCTGCAGGCCGCCAGCGACGGCCCGAGCGGCACCAGGGCGGCCAGCAGCACCCAGCTGCCGGCGGCAGGAGCCAGCAGCAGCGCCGGCACCAGCAGCAGGTTCGCCAGGACCAGGAGGGCCGAGCCCATCATCACGCCGGCCACGGCGCCGGCCACCCTGAACAGGGGGCCGGCACCGTACTCCGCCTTCTTCTGAACCACCTACAGCCTTTCGGTCACGGCGGAAGTCCCCGGGCCGCCGTCGTCCGCCCTATTTCTTGTCCGCGTACGCCTTGTACGCCTTGTTGGCCAACTCTACGTATTTGCCCATGCCCTTGCTGTCCAGCTCCTTGAGATAGGCATCGAACTCGGAGAGGGGCCGCTGGCCGGTGATGAACTTCAGCGTGTTCTGCTTGACGTGGTCCTTTAGCGGAGTGAGCACCAGCGTGGCCTGCTCGCGGTCAGCATCGGTGTACGGCACGGGCGGGGAAACCGGCCGCGGCTTCTTGCTCTTCATCGCCTTCTGGAACGCCAGCTCCTCCTCGTTGAAGGTGGACTGGAGCAGGTCGGTGGTGCCGCCGTAGGCGAAGTTGCCGCCGGAGAACCCGTAATCCACGCGCAGGTCCTTGGTGCCTGCGGGGTTCAGGCCCTGGAAGTTGATGTCCTTGGCCAGGACACGCTTGCCGCCCTCCTTGGTGTAGGTGGTGCCCTCGACGCCCCACTTGGCGAACTCCTGGCCGGCGTCGCTGTAGAACAGCCAGTCGATGTACTGCATCAGCGCCACGAAGCTGTCCTTGTCCTTGACGGAGGAGTTCAGCATGATGCCGTTCTCCAGGCGCGATCCGCCGATGATGTCGCCCGCCGGACCACCGGGGACGGTGATCTTGCGGACGGCGAAGTTGCCCTTGCCCAGGGACTGCTCCATGGACGTGCGGTAGGTGATGATGTTCTGCGAGTTGGCGCTGATCACGAACGACTTGCCCGACGTGAACTTCTGGATGGCCGAATCGTCCGTCTGCGTGAAGCTTTCCGGGTCCATCAGCCCTTCGGACACCAGCGAGTTGAAGTACGTCACGAGGTCCTTGAACTGGCTG
Organism: Arthrobacter sp. MOO21; assembly: GCF_057369995.2. Classification (NCBI taxonomy): domain Bacteria; kingdom Bacillati; phylum Actinomycetota; class Actinomycetes; order Micrococcales; family Micrococcaceae; genus Arthrobacter; species Arthrobacter sp. MOO21. The sequence goes on from NZ_CM170671.2 coordinate 639,648, forward strand.
GTGCCGGCGCCGAAGGTGAACTCCTTCTTGCCCGCGTCGAAGCTCAGGCCGTCCACCAGCCCCCAGCCGGCCACGGTGCCGAAAGCGGTGCCGGCAATGTTCAGCACGCTGTTGCCGTTGAACCGGTCGGAGAAGGGCACGACGTCGGGGTGGGCCTTCTTGAGCTTGCGCAGCACCTCGCGGAACTCGTCCCAGGTCTTGGGCTCGGCAATGCCTTCCTTTTCCAGGATGTCGGTGCGGAAGGCCAGGGTGTAGTCAGGCCAGAGTTCCTCATGCAGACCGGGGAGGACGTAGTACTTGCCATCCGCCTGGGTGAGGCCGGCGATCTCCGGTTCCAGCTTCCACTTCTTGATCTTGTCCTGGTAGTGCGGCATCAGGTCCACGTAGTCGCTGACCGGCAGGACAGCGCCGGAGGACACGTAGGCGCTCTCCTGGCCGGGGTAGGTCTTGGCGATGATCTCCGGCGCCTTGCCGGAGCTGATGAGCAGGCTGCGCTTCTGCTCATAATCGCTGAACGGCACCACGGTTGTTTCCAGGGTGACGTTGTTGTCGCTGGCCATCTTGGTGAACAGCAGCCAGTCCTTCTTGATGGGGTAGGTGGGCTGGTCGCTGAAAAGGAACGTGAAGCTCAGCGGCGTCGTCGCCTTGAACGTGTCCCCCACCCCGAAGCTGTCCATCGCGCCGGTGCGTGCCTTGGAGGTGTCCACCGTGCTGCCGGAATCGGAGTCACACCCGGCCATGACCAGGCCGAAGGTTGCGAGCGCGGACAGGCCGAGGAAGTCTCGTCTGCGGATCATTGTTTTTCCTTTCATAACGGGTTATTCCTTGACGGAGCCGAGCATGACGCCCGAAAAGAAGTACTTCTGGACAAAGGGGTAGACGCACAGGATGGGGATGACGGTGAGGACGATGGTGACGGACTGGATGTTCGCGGCGATCTGGCCCACGTTCTCCGCCGTGCCGCCGGCAGATCCTGCCGTGGTGACGCCGGCGATCATGTTGCGCAGGTAGATGGTCACCGGGAAGAGGTCCGGGTTGTCCAGGTAGAGGAAGGCCTGGAACCAGGAGTTCCAGTTGGCTACCGCGTAAAACAGCACCATGGTGGCCACGATGGCCTTGCTCAGCGGCAGGACCACCTTGAACAGGACGCCGTACTGGGTGAGCCCGTCAATGGCCGCCGCCTCTTCCAGCTCCCTGGGCATGTTCTCGAAGAAGGACTTCATGATCAGCAGGTTGAAGACGCTGATGGCGTTGGGCAGAACCACCGCCCAGAGCGTGTCCCGCATGCCCAGCGAGGTGATGAGCACGTAGTTGGGGATCAGGCCGCCGTTGAAGAACATGGTGAACACGGCGATGCCGATGAACACGCTGCGGCCCTTCAGGTCCTTCTTGGCGATGGCATACGCGAAGCTGGTGGTCAGGACCATGGAGATGGCGGTGGCCACCACCGTGTAGAGGACGGTGTTGCCGTAGTTCCGCCAGAAGGACGAGTCCGCCAGGATCAGCCGGTACGTCTCGGTATTGAAGCCCTTGGGGAAGAGGTTGACCTGGCCGGCGTTGATGAACCCCTCGCTGGAGAAGCTCTGCGCGATGATGTTCAGGAACGGGTACAGGGTCAGGAACACCACCACCAGCAGGAAGACCAGGTTCACCCCCCGGAACACGCGCATGGCGTTGGAGACTTTCATGTCCTTGACTAGGACGCCGGTTTCTTTCATGGTTGTCCCTTTCACCACAGGCTCGTTCCTGCGAGCCGCTTGGAGAGGGCGTTCGCGGAGAGGATCAGCGTCAGGCCGATCACGGATTCGAACATGCCGATCGCGGCGGCGTAGCTGAAGTTGCTGGACTCCAGGCCCACCCGGTACAGGTAGGTGGAGATGACATCCGAGGTTTCGTAGTTCAGCGGGTTGTAGATCAGGAGGATCTTTTCAAAGCCCACGGCCATGAAGGTGCCGATGTTCAGGATCAGCAGGGTGATGATGGTGGGCCGGATGGCCGGCAAGGTTACATGCCAGGTCTGCTGCCAGCGGTTGGCACCGTCGATCCGCGCCGCCTCGTACAGCGACTCGTCCACCCGGGTCAGGGCAGCCAGGTAGAGGATGGCGCCCCAGCCCATGGTCTGCCACACCTCGGAGCTGATGTACATGGGCCGGAACCAGGCGGCATCCTGGGTGAAGTTCACGGTGCTGCCGAAGACAGTGTTGGCGATCTGGTTGACGGTGCCGGTCATGGAGAAGTTCTGCAGGATCATGCCCGCGATGATCACCACGGACATGAAGTGCGGCAGGTACGCCACTGTCTGGACGAACTTCTTGAACTTCTGCGAGCGCAGTTCGTTGAGCATCAGCGCGAAGATGATGGGCATGGGGAAGCAGAACAGGAGGGTGAGGACGCCCAGGACGATGGTGTTCTGGAACGCCTGCCAGAAGCTGGAATCGTTGATGAACAAGGTGACGTATTTCAGGCCCACCCACTTCTCACCGAAGATGCTGCCGCCTGGCTGGAACTGCCGGAACGCGATCACGTTGCCGGCCATGGGCAGGTAGCGGAAGACGGCGAAGTACGCCAGCGGCAGCAGCACCAGGGTGTAGAGCCGCCAGTCGCGTTTGATGGCCAGCTTCCAGCTGCCGGGTTTGTTTTTTGGTTTATCGGTCTTTGCCGGCTCCGTGGTGGCCGCCTCGGGCGGTACTTCCAATCGCATGGCCATAACTGCCTCCTACCGGCCTGTTTCCGCGGGTGCTGATGCTGATGGTGTTTCTTCGATGACCAGGACGCCGTTCGGGGCCAGCTCCACGGTGCCGGCCACTGCTGCCCCTGCCAGCAGGTCCGTGCCGCCGGCTCTCGACGTCCACCAGAGCGGGGGCGTCGTTGTGGTTGAGGACCATCAGGTAGCTGCGTCCGCTGCCTGCACGACGGCGGACCTGCACTCCCAGCGGCGCGTCCAGTTCCGGGCGGACCCCGGCAGCGGCACGTTCGGCCGCGAGCAGTTCAGCCAGGAAGTTGCTGTCCACCCGCGCGGACAGGTAGACGGCGCTGCCGCCGCCGAAGCTGTTGCGGGTAACGGCCGGGGCGCCGGCCAGCCTGCCCGAGGCGTAGCTGGCGAGGACGTCTGCCGTGGTGGCGTGCAGGTGCTCGGTCCAGTAGTCCGCGGAGGCCGTGCCGCCGTCGGCCGTTGAAAGTTTGACTTCCTCGCCCTCGCCGGCGAGCGGGTGCATCTCCTCGCTCCACGCGCCCAGGACGTTGCGCAGCGCCCCGGGGTAGCCGCCAAGGCGGATGGTGTTGTCCGGATCCACGACGCCGGACAGGTAGCTGGCCACCAGGCGGCCGCCGCCCGCAACCCAGTCCTCAATGCGCTGGGCCGCCTCATCGCTCAACAGGTAGGTGGCGGGCAGGACCAGCAGGCTGTACTGGCTGAGGTCGCTCTTCGTGTCCACGAAGTCAACGGTGGTGTTGGCCTCGAAGAAGGGCCGGTACAGGCGGAGGACTTCCTGCGGGTAGTTCAGGTCCGAGCGCGGGGAGTTGCCCAGTTCCAGTGCCCACCAGCAGTCCCAGTCGAACACCATGGCCACTTTGGCCGTGGAGCGGGTGCCGGTGATGGCGCCCAGGTGCTTCAGTTCCTGCCCCAGGTCACAGACCTCCCGGAAGATGCGGGTGTTGGGTCCGGCGTGGTTGACCATGCCGGAGTGGAAGCGTTCCGTGCCGCCCCGGGCCTGGCGCCACTGAAAAAAGAGGATGGAGTCGGCACCCTGGGCGATGGCCTGGTAGGAGCCCAGCCGCATCTTGCCCGGGAGCTTTGAAACGTTGACGGACCATTGGCTGACGGCGCCGGTGGCCTGTTCCATCACCAGCCAGGGCTGGCCTTTGCGCAGGGAGCGCATCAGGTCGAAGTTGAGGGCGGCGGCCACGTGGGCGTCGTCCTCCCGCGGGTCCGGGTAGATGTCCAGGGCCGCGGCGTCCTCCTCGGCGGCCCAGGCCCAGTAGTCATTGTTCTTGTAGAAGCGCATGAAGTTGGTGACGATGGGCAGGTCCGGGGTGTGCCGGCGCAGGACGTCGCGTTCGGCCGTGTAATGGGCCAGCATGCTGTCCGAGGTGAAGCGGTGGAAATCCAGGCGGCGGGACGGGTTGGACCAGGTCCGCGGCTGGGCAGGTGCGTTGACCTGGGACCAGTCCGAGTAGACCTGGCCCCACACATCGGTGCTCCAGGCGGCATTGAGCTTGTCCAGGCTGCCGTACTTGTCCTGCAGCCATTCCCGGAAGGCCCGGTCCGCGTGCGGGCCGTAGGAGACGGGGCCGTATTCGTTGTTGACGTGCCACATGCACAGGGCAGGGTGGCTGGCGAAGCGTTCCCCCATTTTCTCCGCCATGGCCAGGGACTTTTCCCGGTAGGCCGGGTGGGATACGTCGAAGTGCTGGCGGGAGCCGAAACCGAAGGTGGAGCCGTCCGCAAGGACGGGGAGGATGTCCGGGTGCCGGGCAATGAGCCAGGCAGGCGGGACGGCATCCGGGGTGGCAAGGTCAACGCCGATGCCGTTGGCGTGCAGGAGGTCCATGATTTCGTCCAGCCAGCCGAAGTCGTAGACCCCGTCCGCGGTTTCGAGCCGGCTCCAGGAGAAGACGGCCAGGGTGACCAGGTTGACGCCGGCTTCCTTCATGAGCCGGACGTCTTCCTGCCATACCTCCCGGGGCCACTGTTCGGGGTTGTAGTCCCCGCCGTAGGCGATGCCGCCAAGGCGTTCATGCAGGCGTTTTAGGCGGTGTTCGGGTGTGCTGGCGCTGGGCTCGCTGGTCATCATTGTCCTTTGTTTGGCTATGGCCGCGGGCTCCCCACCAGTGCGACCTGCATCACACGGAAGAAACTATCGTAAAGTTTCAGCAATAACAACAGGTGACAACAAGTGGGAGGATGCTATTTATCGCACGTCGCATTGGCGTGAGGGCGCTAACAGGAGCAGCACAGGCCCCCGAAGGTATGCGCGGAGGCGTGCATAATGTCGAGGCCAGAAGATATTTTCCGCGCGAAAACCGGCGGAAATATGGAAACTATCGGAACGTCAATGCATCCGCGCGGCCTGGGCTGATACCACCCGGCCTTCCATGGCGGACTACTCGTTGACGTCCTGGATGACTTCGTTCTGCCGCAGGAACCACGGCTTGAAGGGTGGATCGAAGCGGGCAAAACGGGGCGGCCCAACGGGGGCCAGGCCGGCAAGGGCAAGCGCCACCTGCAGCCCCTCGTTGTGCCGCGCAAAGCCTGCCGCCGATCCGCTGCCGGAGAAACGCACCGCCGCGGCAAGGGAGCCCGCCACCGCCCGCACTGCGACCCTGGGGTCCGTCGGCACCGGGGCAGTCTCAGCCGTCACTCCCGCCGGCAGCACAAAGGCCACAACAAATTCGGCGGGCTCCCCGGCACCGGGCAGGGGACCGCTCTGGATCACGGGCGCAGTCATCGCCAGCTTCTGCGGCGCCCCCTGCTCCCCCGTGACGTGTTCCTGGATTACCGGGGCGGTCATGGCCAGCCTCTGCCGGCCCGCGTTGTTTCCGCTGATGTAGTTGAAGAGGTGGCGGAAGGCTGCATTGCCGGCACGGTCGAAGTCCGCCGTTACCACAACCTCGGCCACGGCATACTCCGGATAGCGGCGCAGTTCGAAGTGCGGGTAGCGCCGGACCAGTTCATAGGGCTGCTGCTCGGTCATGGTGCTTCAGAGCCTACGCCCGTCCACCGGGAGCAGCCAGGGCGGAGAGCCCCAAGGATCCCCCTATCTCCGCCGGGACCAAGGAGGTATGGCAGGAAGCACACCCGCAACCCGTTGCCCCCGGCAAGCAATGGGGGCATACTGGTTAGCAGGACTAATTAGCAGTGCTAACTATCAGCAGCCTGATCGTCACCGCCGCCAGGAGGCGCACCCGACCACATGACATCCACTCAGCCGAAAGCTCTGAAAACCGTAGACCCCGCCGCACCGGACACCCTCGCCATCGACCTCCGCACCGCCGTCATGCGCACCTCGCGCAGGCTCCGCGTCGAAGCCACCGGCGACGTGATCACCCCCGGGCAGTACACCGTATTGGCCCAGCTGAACGAGTCTGGCTCCCGCACCCTCCGCGAACTCGCCGATCGCGAGCACGTCCAGGCCCCGTCCATGACCAGGATCGTCAACGCCCTCGCCAGCCAGGGCTTCGTCGGCCGGTCCGCGCATCCAGAAGATGGCCGCCAGGTCCGGATCGACATCACCGACGCCGGCCGCACCGTCCTCGAAGAAGCCCGGAGCCAGCGCACCGCCTGGCTCGCCCAGCGCGTGGCCGGGCTCAGCGGGGAAGAGCGGCTGATCCTCAGCCAGGCCGCCCGCATCATGCAGGAAATGAGCGGCAAATGAGCGCGATGTTCCGGGCGCTGGAGAACCCCAACTACCGCATCTGGGCCAGCGGCGCCATCGTCTCCAACATCGGAACCTGGATGCAGCGGGTGGCCCAGGACTGGCTGGTGCTGACAGTCCTCACCGACCACTCGGGTGCCGCCGTGGGCATCACTACCGGCCTGCAGTTCCTGCCCATGCTGCTCTTCGGCCCCTACGGCGGGGTATTGGCGGACCGCTACCGCAAGAGCATCATCCTGCGCTGGACCCAGCTGGCCATGGGCCTGACCGGCCTGGCCATGGGGCTCCTGGTGGTTACCGGGACCGCCCAGCTGTGGCATGCCTACCTGGCAGCCTTCTGCCTGGGCATGGCGAGCGCCGTGGACGCTCCGGCCCGGCAGGCCTTCGTGTCCGAACTGGTGGGCCAGGACAACATCGCCAATGCCGTTGCCCTGAATTCCGCGTCGTTCAATACGGCACGCCTCACCGGCCCCGCCATCGCCGGCGTACTCATTGCCTGGGTGGGAACCGGCCCGGTGTTCCTGCTGAATGCGGCCAGCTTTGCCGGCGTCCTGGTCTCGCTGTTCAGGATCCGCAGGTCCGAGCTGGCCCCGCCGGCCCGGCCCGCCCGCAGCAAGCACCAGGTGGCTGAGGGCATCGGCTACATCCGGCGCCGGCCGGACCTCATGCTCATCATGGTGCTGGTGGGGGCACTGGGCGCCTTCGGAATGAACTTCCCGGTCACGAACTCCCTGATGGCCACCACCGAGTTCCACATGGGCCCCAGCGAATTCGGCCTCCTCGGCTCCATCATGGCCGTTGGCACGCTGGGCGGCGCACTGCTCGCGGCGCGGCGGTCCGGGCCCCGGCTGCGGTACCTGCTCGGCGGGGCACTGGGGCTGGGCATCTTCACGCTGGTAGCCAGCGCGGCGCCGTCGTTCTGGCTCTACGCCGCCCTGCTGGTTCCCGTGGGCCTGGCGTCCATCACGTTCCTGAACAACTGCAACACCAGCATCCAGCTCTCGGTGGAGCCGCACTTCCGGGGCCGCGTGCTGGCCCTGTACTTTGCCGTTCTCCAGGGCGGGACGGCGGTGGGGGCGCCCCTGATGGGGTGGATCGGCAGCGAATTCGGCGCGCGCTGGGCCGTGGCTGCGGGCGGCATCGTGGTGCTGGTGGCGGGGCTGGCCGCGGTGATTGCGGTGACGCGGCGGAACCGCCTCAGCTTCCGGGACGCCGTCCGGCTGGCGCTGGGCCGGCGCGAACCCGCCGTCTAGGCAATCAGGTGGGGTCAGTCCTTGCGGACGATGTCCACCGAGATTTCCACTGCCGGAACCGTGCCCCGGTTCTCAAGCCAGTGCAGGGTGTTCCGGTCTTCGGGCCAGCCCACTCCCGGGCCGTATTCGGTGGCGACGCCGTCCCGGTGGTCGGTGATGGTTCCCCGCAGGATATAGACGGTCCCGGGGCGGTCCTGATGGTCATGCAGCGGACCGAAGACCCCGCCGGGCTCAATGGTCACCATCCGCATCCGCAGCTGGCGTCCCTCCATCCCCTCAATCTCGCCCGCCAGGTCCACCGTTGCCAGCAGTTCAACCCTGACGCCTTTCGAGGCCGGCACCACTTCATCGCCATCCACTGCGGTCCCCTTCCTGCGGCCCGTACGACGGCGGCGCCGGCCTGCCGCTGCGGCGCACCCGCGCAAGGGGTGCTTCGGGCGGCAAGTGCCGGCGTCGTTGTTCTATGTGCTGAGCCTGCTGCCGCAGGCCCTGGCCGTCAAGACGGGATCGAGGAAATGTTGAGGATGTTGCCTTCGGTGTCAAGGAACCAGGCACCCTTGCCCATGCCTTCCATGGTGGCGATGCCGTTCTCGGTCTTCAGGCCGGGCATGTCGTATTCTTCGAAGACCACGCCGCGGGCGCGCAGCTCTTCCACTTCCTTTTCGACGTCTTCGACGCCCCAGCCCATCTGGGTGTTCTTCGCGGAACCGGCGTTGTCCGTCCGGTAAAGCAGGAAGCCGGTTCCGTTGCCGCACCGGTAGACCAGATTGTCGTTATCGATGGTCTGGGCGGGCTCCAGGCCCAGCTTGTCCCGGTAGAACTCCCTGGCCCGGTCGATGTCCTTGGCCGGCAGTACAGCCATGACTTGCTTATCTGTGAGCATGACAATTCTCCTTGCCACATTTGTGATGGCGTTGCTCTCCCCCGGAGGCGGTCCGGCCGTCCCGCGCCGGGCCACGTGGCCGCCCGTGCGCCGACTGCCGGGGCGGCCACCTGGGACCCTTTTCCGCTGCGCCAGCCCTCAGCAGCGCGGAATCCCCGAAGCTTATGAGGCCATTATGGAACCGTTTCTACCGGGGGGAAATAGGGGTTTTAAGCAGCTCCGGAAGGGCTATTTCCGCGCCGCGGCAATCGCCCGGCGGAGCGCCACGCCGGCGGCTCCCACGAGTGGAACCAGGCACGCCAGGACGGCGACCGTATTCGGACGGAACACCGGCCGGCCGTTCTCGGTGACATAGACGCCAAGAGGCAGCACCATGCCGCCACCGCCGCCTCCGGACGCGCCCTCCTCTGATTCGCTGCCGCCGCCGAAACCGAACGTCACCAGCGCGACGGGAACGATCTCCTGGCCATCCAGGGTCACCGGGGTGCCGTAGGCCCTGGCGACGCCCATGTTCTTGAAGGTGTCCACAAGGGACTCAAACGTGTTTGCCATGCTGTCCACCCTATGTTTGGTTCCGCTGCCAACCGCAGCCTTCATCGCCAGGAACAGACCCCAGTCCGCCCCTTCGGGCGACGCTGGGGCCTATGGCCAAACGGTAACAATCCTGACGGATTTAGCAGGTCAGGGCCACCGTCGTTGTCTTGGTGATGTTCAAACCTGTGGCCGAGCAGCTGAAGATCGTCGTTCCGACCGGCTGTTCGATAACAAGGTAAATATCAGTCACGGTCAACACCGGATTGATGCCTTTCCAGTTGTCATTAGGGCAGCCGGCTTCCTCGGCCGTGACCTCGGACTTAGCCGACAAAATGGCCGCATCAGTGGTGAGGCTAAGGTTCCCGTTCTTGATGGCGGAACTGTCGATGAAGGTTGGCTCGGTTACAGGGCCTGTTACGACCTTGTTCTGGCCGGGGGCGACATTGCCGCCCTGGTTTTGGCACTCGTAGACGGCGAAGCCGGAAACCGTAACAGTTGCGAGGAGATCGTCATTGCCGAGGCCAGCGAGCACCGTCTTACACGTCGTGCTAGCCGTTGCTCCTGAGACGGAAACTGCACAAACCGGTTCGCCGTTCTTCTTGAAGTGCGGGCTGGCGGCCTGCGCTGCAGACAGTCCTGTCGCGAATACGAACAGCAGGGCCGTAAACAGCATCAGGAATGGCCGAAGGTGGGATTTCATGGTTGCCTCTTCGTGGATGCTGATGATCCAAAAGGATGGGGATAGCAATTCCTGTTTGCCGCAGCGGTAGCTTCGCGCGGCAAGGCGGATATGGCCCGCGCCGTCACCCAGAAACGGTGGACCTTTGCACGGCGCATCCCCAGCCAGGCGCCGCCGATGCAAGCTTAAAAACCGGGCGTCCTGCAATTATTGACGCTGCACTCTTTTCTTACTTCGGATATGAGCCGCCGCCCCAGCGCCCTGGCGTTGTGCGTGCCGGCTTCCTTGCCCTGCACGCGACATCAATCCCCCGAAACGCCCTCTCCTGTGGGGAAATTTTAAGCTCAAGCGTTGCGAAGCGGAATGCAAAAACACAAATTGGGGAGGAGCACGGGAGGCCGTTAGGTAGCTCGATCCTTCGCTGTCCTACGTGCGGATCTCCGCCAGCCGCAGCCTGACGATGTCCCCGACCACGTCCTCCGGCACCGGGTGGTCCGCGGTGAAGCGGATGGTTCCCTTGGACAGCGAGTAGCCGTCCAGCCTCGGGGCCACCGCCTCCACCACGGCGGCAGAGAAGGGGAAGATGGAGAGGTGCCTGGCCGCGGCCACGGCGGCCAGCAGGGGCTTGCCATCCACCTTCAGCGCGGGCATGCCGTAGCTCATGCCCTCGGTTGCCTCCGGCGCCAGGGCTCGGGCGATCTCCACGACGCGCTGCAGGCAGCCGCGGTCCGGTTCCGCAACGGCGGCGATTGCCTCATCCACCAGGCCCACGGAACGATCAGCCCGTCTTTGCCGCCACGGCGGCGGACAGCGAGGCGAGTCCCCGTTCGAAATCGGCGCCCACCATCTTGTCCATGTTCATGAACAGGGCGAACACCCTGCCCAGGCCCTTGTTCTCGCCGGTCATCACCCAGGTGACCTCAGTTCCGCCGGGGACGGGTGCGAACGTAAAGGTTGTGGGGTTCAGCGCCTTGAAGGGCCTGGTGAACTGCAGCCGGATCCGGATGGTGCTGGGCGGCAGCGACTCCACGATCTCCATGGTTCCGCTGCCTGCCCTGCGGTTGCCGCTCCATTCGTACCCGGCCCCGGTGCCCGCGTCCGGGCCGAAGTAGCGCCGGCTCATGCCGGGATCCACCACCTCCCACGGGGACCACTTGGTCCACTCGTGGAAGTCGTTGACCAGCGGAAAGATATCTTCGGCGGCGGCAGGGATGACGGCACTGCGGCGGACCTCAAAGGTGGACATGGCCCAAGCATAGGAGCCCGGGAACGCCCTGGGTAGCGCGGCTCGGAAGCACTACGGCAGCACTACGTTCACCGGGTCCTTGCCATCCAGCAGCAATCCGATCTGCTTCCGCACGAGCCGGACCATCCGTGGGAACATCGCCGAACTCGCCCCGCCCACGTGCGGGGTGATGAGCACGCCCGGCGTCGTCCACAGCGGATGGTCCGCGGGCAGGGGCTCGGGGTCGGTCACGTCCAGTGCCGCGCGAAGGCGGCCGCTTGAAGCCTCGGCCAGCAACGCGTCCGTGTCCGCCACCGGTCCCCGGGCCACGTTGACCAGCAGGGCACCGTCCGGCATGGCGGCGAGGAACTTCGCGTCCACGAGCCGCTCCGTGGCCTCACTCAGCGGGACGCTGACCACCACGATCTCGTGCACCGGCAACTGCTCGTACAGTTCATCGATGCCGTGGATGGTCCCCCGGTCATCCTCCCGTGAGCGGCTGGCCATCCGGGTGACCTCCGTTTCGAAGGGCAGGAGCCTGGCCTCGATCGCCTTGCCCACTCCCCCGTAGCCCACCAGCAGCACGCGCCGGTCCGCGAGGCTGGGCCGCTGCGTGTTGTCCCAGGTCCCGCCGTCCTGGTTCCGCACGAAGTCCGGAAGCCCGCGCTGGGAGGCGATCATCATGCCCACGGCAAGCTCCGCCGTCGATGTCTCGTGGACACCTGCCGCGTTCGCGAAGGTGACGCCCGCGGGCAGGACGGACGCGACGCCGTCGTACCCGATGGACTGGCTCTGTACCAGGCCGACGTCGACGCCCTCCAGCGCGGCGAGCGCCGTGGGCTTACCCATGTAGCCAGGCACCAGGAGGTCCACGCGGCCTTCCGGTGCAGGGCCGGACAGGTCCCAGAGGACGAACTCGACGCCGTCCATCGGCTCGAGCGCGTCGATGAGCTTTTGGTCGGGCAGGCATACCCGCAGCGGCGCGGTCACGCGGCAACCACGAGCTTGACGTTGGCGGCGCTGAGCGCCTTCTCGATTTCCCTGGGCGGCGGCGCATCCGTTACCAGGACGTCCGCCGCATCAAAGGCCGCGAGCCGCGCCAGCGCGTACCGCAGCATCTTCTGGTGGGTTGCCACCACCACCACCTGCTCAGCCGAATTCATAAGGGCGATCTTAGTGGCGCGTTCCACGTCCCGCTCAATGTAGAACGCTTCGTCGTGGATGCCGGACACCCCGATGAACGCCGTCCTGGCCCGCAGTCCGGCAGCGGCGCTGACAGTCATGGGCCCGTTGAACGCCTGGCTGTCCAGCAGGAGTTCCCCGCCAAGGCAGATGGTGCGCGCCGCGGTCAGTTGCAGGCAGCGCTGGATGGCGGGAGCGGAGTGCGTGATGATGGTGCCCGTGAACGACGTGGGCAGCTGCTGCGCGATCTGGTACGTGGTGGTGCCGGCGTCCAGGATGATCGCGTCCCGCTCCCCGACCATCGCCACGCACGCCCGTGCCACCCGCAGCTTGGCGTCGGAATCCTCCCGCACCCGCGCCGCGAAGTCGGCATTCTGCCCGTGCCCGTCGACCGCGCTGACGCCGCCGTGGACCACCCGGGCAAGGCCCAGCTTGGACAGCACGCGGGTGTCGCGGCGGACGGTCATGTCCGAAACTGCAAACGTCTCCGCCAGGTCGGTCGTGGAAATGAACCCGCGCCTGCCCAACTCGTCCAGGATGGTGCGCTGGCGGGGCGTCAGCGCACCCTCTTTCCGTGCGGTGCTCATATCCCCTTCTTTCCTCCCCAATATGCCGGGCCGGAGCCTGGCGGAGTGTTGCAATTCCAACACCAATCTACTTAGGAACGTACCCCGGAAGCGGCATTCGTAAGCTCTACGGGGCGGCCTTCCGTAATGGAACGTTCGGCGGCCAGGCCCATCCGGACCGACTGCAGGCCGTCCGCCACGGTCACTTCCACCGGCCCTTCGCCCAGGATGGCCTTACGGAAGCCCAGGTGCTCGTAGTAGGTGGAGCCGTGGTGGGCGCCTGCTGCGAGGACTGCCTCGTCCACCGGGACCTCGTGCTTTTCCGGGCCCAGCGGCGAGCGCGGGCTGAACTCCACCGTGGCCTCGGCCTCGTCCCCGGGGATCCAGTGGTTGGCGGCAACAGGAATCAGGGTCTCGATCTTGGCGGCATCACCCACGATGGAGATCCGCTCCTGGAACTTGGACCCCTCGGCGAACATGGACAGCTCCAGCATGGCCCGGCGGCCGCCCTTGAAATCGACGATCACGTACGCGTTGTCCACCATGTCGGAGATCCGCCCGTCGTACATCTCGTCCATGTGGTTCACGTCGTGGCCGCCGCTGGCGTAGACGCGGACGGGCTCATCCTGCAGGATCAGCCGCATCAGGTCGAAGAAGTGGCAGCACTTCTCCACCAGGGTGCCGCCGGTCCGTTCGGCAAAGCGGTTCCAGGAGTCCACCTTGTGCAGGAACGGGAAGCGGTGCTCCACGATGGAGAGCATGTAGATATTGCCGAGTTTGCCGTTGTGCGCGGCCTGGATGACCTCCTGCACCGGCGGCATGTAGCGGTATTCCATGGCCACCCACACCGGCGCGGGGTAGCTGGCGGCGAGCTGTTCGAGTTCGTCTGCCTGCTCCGCGCTGGTGCACACGGGCTTTTCCACGAGCACGGGCAGGTTGGTTCCGCTGGCGAAGATGTCCTTCAGGATGCCCAGGTGGGTGTCGTTGGGGCTGGCGATGACCAGCGCATCCACGAGGCCGGAGGCCAGCAGGTCCCGGTGCGAGTCGAAGGTCCGCACCTCATAGCCGATCTCCCGGGCGGTCTCCTCGAGCGAGGACGGCGTGGGATCGGACACTGCGGTGATCCGGCTCCCGGGAATCAGTGCAAGGTTCCGGACGTGTTCACGGGCCATATGGCCGGCTCCTATGAGCCCGTACCGGATGGTCCGGACCGTTTCCGCAGTAGGCAATGACATGAGCTGCTCCGTTTCTCTACGTTGAGTGGGGGGACCGCGGCGTTGCATCCCAAACACAACTATACAGAAAGTGTTGTTTTTCCAACATGGCGTGTGTATATTTCTTCAGTACCAGCCGCAACTACAACGAGGTGGAACGTGCCCCAACCGTCAACTGGACCCCTGCTCTTCGTAGGCTGCGCCACCCTTGACTCCATCGCCCTGGTGCAGGACTACCCCGCAGCGGACAGCCGCACCGTCGCCACGGATTTCGCGACGGCGGGCGGCGGCCCCGCAGCCACGGCGGCAGTCGCAGCGGCCCGGGCAGGCGCCAGCACCGCCTTCGCCGGCGTCCTCGGCACGGACGAAGAAGGCGACCGCATCGTCGCGGGACTCGAGGCCGAGGGCGTCGACACGTCGGCCGTCATCCGCGATCCGGACGTCAAAACCGGTGCCAGCGTGATCATCGTGAGCAGGGCCACCGAAAGCCGGGCCATCGTCACCCGCCCGGTGCCCCCGGTCAGCTTTCCCGCCGGGAGCCGGTTCTTCGAACTACTGGAATCAGCCGCGTGGGTCCACACGGACCACCTTGGCTGGAACGCCCTGGCCGGCACCGCCGCCCTGAACATCAGCGTGGACGCCGGCAACCCCATCCCGTCCTTCAGCCCACGCGGCGTCGCACTCTACGTCCCCACCATCGAACGGCTCGCCGCCGAGTACGGCGCGGACCTCTCCCCCGCGGCGCTCCTGGGCAAAGCGGTCGACGACGGCGCCTCCGCCGTCGTCGCCACCGCCGGCGCAGACGGGGCCTGGGTCCTGGAACGGGGCGGCGAACCCGTCCACGTGCCCGCCACGCCGGCAACGATCGTTTCCACCCTCGGCGCCGGCGACGTCTACCACGGCGCGCTCCTCGCCGCCGTCGCGGCCGGGCTGCCGCTGGTGGAGGCCGCCGCGTTCGCCGGCCGCACCGCCGCAGCATCCTGTGCCGGGCTGGATGGCCGCTCGGCCATCCCGCACCAGGCCGTCAACGCCGAACTTGCCACCAACCAACCTGCCTAGCCATCCCACCAGCCAGCTGAAAGAAGCAGCCCATGAGCCACACCGACCTTTCCCCCCTGCAGCGCCCCTCAGGCGCCTTCGCGATGCTCGCCGTGGACCAGCGCGAAGCCATGCGCAACATGTTCGCCGAGCACACGGACAAGCCCGTCACCGACGAGGACCTTCGCACCTTCAAGCTGGAGGCCGCACGGATCCTCAGCCCCTATGCCTCGGGAATCCTCATCGACCGGCAGTTCGCCCTTGACCAGGCCATCGAGGCCGGCGTCGTGGACCCCGGCTGCGGACTCATCGCCTCCGCGGACCACTTCGAGTCCGCGCACGGCGAACTGGTGGGCGAAGTGACCATCGACCGCCTGGTGGAGCCTCACAAGTACAAGGCCCTCGGCGCCAAGGCCCTCAAGCTGCTGGTGCTGTACCGCCCCGATGAGCCCGCCGAGGGCCGGGTGGCCATGGTCCGCGAATTCGTGGAGAGCTGCCGGTCCGCCGGGCTGATCAGCATCATCGAACCCATCTCCCGCAAGCCACTTGCCGGCGGCGACTTCGACTGGAACGCCGGCATCCTCGCCGCCGCCAAGGAACTGGGCGGCCTGGGCGCCGACCTCTACAAGGCAGAGGTCCCCTTCAAGGGCCAGGCCCCCGAGGCAGAGGTCCGCGCCGCCTGCGCCGAACTGACCAAGGCCATCGACGGGCCCTGGGTGGTCCTGTCCTCGGGTGTCCCCGAAGACGTCTTCCCCGACGCCGTCCGGTGGGCCTGCCTGGAAGGGGCCAGCGGCTTCCTCTCCGGACGCGCCGTGTGGGCTTCCTGCATCGGCGCCCCCGACGTCGTCGAATCCCTCTCCACGGACGCCGTCCGCCGGCTGCAGCGCCTCTGCGCCGTGGTGGACGACGTCGTCTCCAGCCAACGGACCCACGCCTAGGCGCGGTTGGAGCACCGCAGCGTCGCCGGGGCAACCCCTCTCCGCAGCAAGCAAACAAGGCACAGCACACACTCAACGAGGAGATTATTGTGAGTCAGATTTCACGCAGGCAGGCCATGGCCATTCTCGGCGCCCTGGGCTTCGGCGCCACCGCGGCGGCGTGCGCCGGCCCCGGCGGATCCACCGCGCCCGGAGGAGCCAGCGGGCCGGCCGCCCCGTCCACCGGCGCCGTCACCGGCAAGGTCTCCTTCGCGCACTGGCGCGGCGAGGACAAAGCCGTGTTTGACGAGCTCATCAAGCGCTTTGCGGCAAAGCACAGCGGCGTGGAGGTCGCCCAGGACATCTCCACCTCCAACGACTACAACGCCCAGGCCCTGCAGAAGCTGCGCGGCGGCTCCATCGGCGACGCCTTCGCCACCTTCCGCGGCGCCCAGTTCAAGAACTTCACCGAAGCCGGGATCTACACCGAGCTAAAGGACAGCCAGGCGGTGAAGAACTACCAGAAGGGCCTGCTCTCCGCCGGCCAGAACGGCGACAGCCAGCTGGGCCTGCCCTACCAGGTGGTCTTCCCCATGCCCATGGCCAACCTCGACATCTTCGACAAGGCCGGCGCCGAGACTGCCCCCAAGACCTGGGACGCCTTCCTGGGCATGTGTGAGAAGCTCGCCTCCGCGGGTGTCATTCCCATCTCCTGGCCAGGCGGGGACGTTGGAAACGGCGGGCAGCTGTTCAACTGCATGATCGCCAACAACGCCCCGGTGGACGACATGTGCGCCCAGATCGAGCAGGGCAAGCTCAAGGTCACCGACGACTGGTTCATCAAGATGCTGAACCAGTACAAGGACCTGGTCCCGTACCTGCAGCCCAACGCCACCGGGACCGCGGTGGAGCCTGCCCAGAACCTGTTCTCCCAGGGCAAGGCCGCCATGCTGGCCACCGGCTCCTACCACATCGCCGCCGTCCGTGGACTGGGTGCGAAATTCCCCATCGACCTGGTGTTCCCCAACACCTCCTCCGACGGGAAAGCCAAGTATGAAGGCGTCTACAACGCCACCTTCATCCTGGGCGTCAACTCGGCCAGCAAGAACCAGGCCGCCGCGGCCGCGTGGATCGATTTCCTCTCCGAGCCCGAAAACGCCGGCTACTACGCCAACCAGACCGCACAGCACGTTTCCGTGGACAAGGTGGAGTACACCAACCCGGACCTGAAGCGCCTGAGCCCCTGGCTGCAAAAGAAGACCGCCCTTGCGGCACGGTTCCAGTTCAACAACCTGGACGTCCGCAACGCGGTGGAGGCCAGCTGCACGGCGGTCATTTCCGGCACCAGCCCGGAGCAGGCAGCCGCAGCCGCCCAGAAGATTGTTGACGAACGGCTATGAGCATCCATCCCGGGACCGCTGCCAAACGCAAGGCACCGGACAGTCAAACCGCCGCGAACGCGCCCAAGGCGCGCCGCCGTTCCCCCACCCGGGTGAATCCGGCGCTGTACCTGTTCCCGCTGCCGGCCGTCGCCGTCGTCGCCTTCTTCCTGGTGATGCCCACGCTGCAGGCCTTCCAGTACGCCGTCACGGACTGGAACGGCTTCTCGGCGGCGTTCAACTACGTGGGGTTGGACAACTTCATCCGCGCGTTCACGAATGACACGCTGTTCACCAACGCGCTCAGCAACAACTTGAAGTTCGTGCTGCTGGTGGTGATCGCGCAGACGATTTTCTCACTGATCCTCGCACTGCTCCTCACCAAGAACTCGCGCGGCAGCATCCTGCTCCGGGCCCTGTTCTTCTTCCCCACTATCCTGTCCTCCGTGTCGGTGGCCTTCATTTGGAAGTTCATCTACGACCCCAACTTCGGCCTGGCCAACACGGTCCTTCGAACGGTGGGGATGGACGGCGGCGCCTACCTCGGCAACGACGCGCAGGCCCTGTACTGGGTGGCCGTCACCCAGGTGTGGTTCCACTCGGGCCAGATGATGGTTGTCTACATCGCGGGCCTGCAGGCCATCCCCAAGGAGCTCTACGAGGCGGCGGAAATGGACGGCGCCAACAAGTGGCAGCAGTTCAAGTCCATCACCTGGCCGTTCGTGGCACCGGCAACGTCCATCGTGGTGGCCTACACCACGGTGCAGTCATTCAAGGCGTTCGACCTGATCCTGGGCATCGCGGGCAACCCGCCCAAGAGCTCGCTGGACATCCTGTCCACCCGCATTTACAGCACCTTTGCCAACTCGGAGTTCGGCTACGCCGCCGCCCAGTCGATCATCTTCATGGCGATGATCGCCCTGGTCACCTGGCTGCAGCGCCGCTTGCTCCGGCTGACCCCGAAGGGGGACTAGCAGCATGCTCGCCTCAGTAAGCCGCCGCGCCATCCTGGCCATCTACGCGGTCATCATTATCGTTCCGCTGACCGTGGTGGCCTTCGGCAGCTTCAAGTCCACGCAGGAACTCTTCGCCGGGCCGTTCAGCCTCCCGCACTCCCTCGCCCCGGACAACTTCGCCGAGGTGGTGGGCGGCCAGAACCTGGGCTCGTCCTTCATGAACAGCGTGATCGTCACGGCCGTTTCCGTGCCGCTCACCCTGTTCCTGGCCAGCCTGGCCGGCTACGCCGTGTCCCGGCTGAAGGGGTTCATGTCCTGGGCCATCTTCGGTTTCCTGGTCCTCGGCATGGCCATCCCGGCACAGGCCAACATGGTGCCGCTGTACGTGCTCTTCGGCAGGCTGGGCCTGCTGGACAACCTGGCCGGCCTGATCCTGGCCAACGTGGTGTCCACCCTGCCCATCGCAGTGTTCATCCTGGGCGGGTTCATGCGGACGCTGCCCAAGGAACTCTACGAAGCATCCTCCATCGACGGCAGCGGACCGTGGAAGACCTACGCCTCCATCGCCCTTCCGCTCTCCGCCCCCTCCATTGCGGCCGCCGCGATCTTCCTGTTTGTCATCCACTGGAACGAGCTGCTGTACCCGCTGCTGTTCATCCAGACTCCCGGCAACCGCACCCTGCCGCTGGCGCTGCTGAGCTTCCAGGGCGAATTCCAGACCAACTACCCGCTGCTGTTCGCCGGCGTCATCCTGGCGTCCCTGCCCGTGGTGGTGGCCTACGTCTTCCTGCAGCGCTACTTCGTAGCCGGCATCACCGCAGGCGCGAGCAAGGGATGAGCGCGGGCAAGGGATTGAGTACGACGACGACGGGCGGCTGCGCGGGTGGCCGCGCCCTCCCAGCCAACGAAAGGCACCATTCATGAACCTCACATCGGCCCAGCACCTTATTAACGGCCGCTGGCATACCGCCGGAACCGCCAAGGACGTGACTGATCCTGGCAACGGCAGCACGGTGGGCGAGGTGGCGTGGGGCACCGCCGGGGATGCCACGCAGGCGGCCGATGCCGCGGCGGAGGCCTTCGGCTCGTGGTCACGGACCACCGTCCGCAACCGGGCGGACCTGCTCCGCAACGCCGCCGACCTCCTGGCGGAACGCCGCGACGAACTCGCACACACCCTGGCACTGGAAGCGGGCAAGCGGCTCCCCGAAGCGCAGGGCGAGGTGGACTTCTCCGTGGAATACTTCCGCTGGTTCGCCGAGGAGGCGCGCCGCGCCACCGGCACCGTCAGCCCTCCCGAGCTGCAGGGCCGCCGGCACCTGAGCACCCGCAAACCGGTCGGCGTGGCCCTCAGCCTCACGCCCTGGAACTTCCCGGTCTCCATCCAGGCCCGGAAGCTCGCCGCGATGCTGGCCGCCGGCTGCACGGTGGTGGGCAGGGTGTCCGAGAAGGCTCCGCTGGCCGCCACCGGACTGTTCGAGGTCCTGCACGACGCCGGGTTCCCCGCCGGAGTGGTGAACCTGGTCCACGGCCCCTCCCGCGAGATCACCGGGGCTTTGATGTCCCACCCTGCGGTCCGGGCCGTGAGCTTCACCGGCTCCACTGGAGTCGGCCGGCAGATCATGGCCTCAGCGTCCGAGCGCGTGGTCCGGCCCCTGCTGGAACTGGGCGGCAACGCACCCTTCATCGTGTTCGAGGACGCTGACCTGGACGCAGCCGTCGAAGGCGCCATCCTGGGCCGGCTGCGCAACACCGGCCAGTCCTGCGTGGCCGCCAACCGGTTCCTGGTCCAGGACAGCATCGCGGACGAGTTCGCGCAGAAGCTCGGTGCCCGCTTCGACGCGATGAGCATCGGCCACGGTGTTCCCGACGCCGGCGCACCGGTCCCGGACCTCGGCCCGGTCATCGACGCCGAACGGGTGTCCGCGGTGCAGGCGCTGGTGGACGACGCCTTGGAACGCGGCGCCCGCCAGGTCACCCAGCGGACTTCAGTACCCGTCAAAGGCGCCTTCATGGCACCCACGCTGCTTGCGGACGTCCCCGACGACGCACCCCTGGTGGCGACCGAAGTGTTCGGCCCGGCTGCCGGGGTCATCACCTTCTCCTCGGAGGACGAGGCGATCCGTAAGGCAAACGCCACCGAGATGGGCCTGGCCGCCTACGTGTGGAGCAGCAGCCCGAAGCGCGGCTGGGACATCCCCGAACGGCTCGAGGCCGGCATCGTGGGCGTGAACGACCCCCTGCCGTCCGTTGCCTTCGCCCCCATGGGCGGCGCCAAGCAGTCCGGACTCGGCCGGGAGGGATCAAGCCTGGGCCTCGAAGAGTTCGAGGAGGTCCAGTACGTGGCCTGGAGGCCCTAAATGCTGACCACCGGGCTGGTGCTGGGCGCCGTCGTCATGGGGGCAGGAATGCAGCGCGTCACCGGCATGGGGTTCGCGCTGGTGGCTGCCCCCTTCCTGGTCCTGCTTCTGGGCCCGGTGGAGGGTGTGGTGCTGGTGAACGTGTGCGGCGCCGTCACGGCGGGGGCCATCATCTTCCGGGTGGTCCGGGACATCGACTGGAAGCGGTACTTGCTGCTCGCGGCCTCGGCCCTGCTGGGGATCATCCCCGCGGCGATCCTGATCCGCTTCATACCGCCGGCCATCCTGGAGATCTCCATCGGGGTGATCCTCGCTGTCGGCCTGACCGTCCTGCTGGTCCTGAAATCCGCCACCCTGCCGGAGCGCCGCCGCTACCTCTTCACCGCCGGCGGCCTCAGCGGGTTCATGAACACGGCGGCAGGCGTGGGCGGGCCGGCCGTCAGCATGTACTCCATTGCCACGCGGTGGCAGCACAAATCCTTCGCGGCCACCATGCAGCCGTACTTCTTCACCATCGGCACGTTCTCCCTGGTCTCGAAGGCGATTACCGCTCCCGCCTCGTTCCCGGCGCTGCCTTTGGCCATGTGGATCGCCGTCGCCGTCGCCTGCCTGGCCGGCCTGGTGCTTGGCGACCTCGCCTCAAAGCACGTCCCCGCCCGCGCCGCGCAGATCCTCCTGATCATCCTGGCCTACCTGGGAGCGGCCGCCACCATCATCCGCGGCGTATCCGACGCCGTCGGCTGACCTGACATTTTGCACCTTCACCAGAAAGAGGACATGACATGACCTGGCTCGACAGTGCGGCCCACGCACGATGGCTCGAGGCGGAAACCGACCGGCTCATCAATTTCGCCGCAGCCTCGAAGGTCCCCACGGGATTCGGCTGGCTGGACAATTACGGCAAGGTGTTCGCCGACAAGCCGACCCACCTGTGGATCACCGCGCGGATGACCCACAGCTTCGCCGTCGCCGCGCTGATGGGACGGCCAGGTGCTGCGACCCTGGTGGACCACGGCATCGCGGCACTCAACGGCGTCCTCCACGATGACGAGTTCGGCGGCTGGTACGCCGAGGTGGACGACAACGGCCCGGTCAACGACACCAAGTCCGGCTACCAGCACTCCTTCGTGCTCCTCGCCGCCGCCAGTGCCGTGGCCGCAGGGCGCCCCGGAGCCCGGGAACTGCTGGACGAGGCGCTGCGGATCGCCGATACGAAATTCTGGGACCACGGGGCCAACATGTGCTTCGACTCCTGGAACCGCGACTTCACCGAAACCGAGGCCTACCGCGGCGGAAACGCCAGCATGCACTCGGTGGAGGCCTACCTGATCGTCGCCGACGTAACCGGGGAGAACCGCTGGATCGAACGGGCCCTGGACATCGCCGAGGTGCTCATCCATGACTTTGCGCGCAACAACAACTACCGGGTGTTCGAGCACTTCGACCCGGAGTGGAACCCGATGCCGGAGTACAACACGGACGACCGTGCCAGCCAGTTCCGCGCCTACGGCGGAACGCCCGGCCACTGGGTGGAGTGGGCGCGCCTGCTCCTCCACCTCCGCGCGGGGCTCGAAGCCCGTGGCCTGGATGTCCCGGCGTGGTTGCTTGAGGACGCCCGCGGCCTGTTCGACGCCGCCATCCGCGACGCCTGGCAGCCGGACGGCCATCCGGGATTTGTCTACACCGTGGACTGGGAAGGCAAGCCCGTTGTCACCACCCGCATCCGCTGGGTTCCGGCCGAGGCAATCGGGGGCGCCGCCGCCCTCTACATCGCCACGGGCGAGAAGAAGTATGCGGACTGGTACGAGCGGATCTGGGACCACGCCCGCGACTGGTTCATCGACTACGAGCACGGATCCTGGAAGCAGGAACTCGACGAGAACGGCAACGTCACCTCCACCGTCTGGTCCGGCAAGGCGGACATCTACCACCTGTGGCACTGCCTGGTGGTCCCGCGCCTTCCGCTGGCGCCGGGCCTGGCCCCGGCAGTCGCGGCAGGCCTGCTGGACGCACGCCTCAACAATGCGGCCGGCCAGGGCGCCGAACCTGCCGCCCGCTAATTCCCCCTCAACACCCTCCATCCGAAAGGCCACACCCGTGTCTGCCATTGCCCCCGAAGAAACAGTCCTGCAGAACTCCCCCACCGGCAATCGCCACGCCGGCAACAGCCCGGCCAACAACAGCCTTCTCAGCCTCCGCCTGGAAGCCGACACCCCGGTAAGCGTCCGGCTCGAGGTGGACGGAACCTGCACCTGCCGGGGTGCCTCCGCCCGCCGGCCCGGAGCCTACACGGACACCGATTTTGGGACCCGCCACTAGGAGTCCGGCTCCTTCCCGGGCAGGGCGCCGGACACGCACCGGACGCGGTGGAACACGCCGTGAGCCGCGCGGAGCAGGGGTTTTGATCCTGTAAATTTGAGGGAGGAATTGTCCGGCCAGCGAGCCGCGTTCCAACCCTCCCCTTGAATGGACCCTCCCCCATGCTTTCCGCGATTTCCGCGCCGTCCCCTGCCCGTTTTCCCTACGCCGCGATGGCGGTTTTGGCCACCATCGCCTTCACCGCGATCACCACTGAGCTGCTCCCCTCCGGTTTGCTGCCGCAAATCAGTACCGGCCTGAACGTTTCCGAGCCCGTGGCCGGTTACCTCGCAGCCGCCTACGCCGCCGTCATTGTGGTCGCCGTGGTTCCGGTGGCGCGGCTGCTGGCCCGGATCCCCCGGCACGCGCTGCTGGTGGGCCTGGTGCTGACGTTCGCGGCCAGCAACGCCTGGGTGGGGCTGGCGCCGGACTTCACCACCGCGATGATCGCCCGGATGGTGGGCGGCCTGGCGCACGGGCTGCTCTGGACCACCATGGCGCCGTTCGTCACGCGGGTGGTTCCGGCGGACAAGGTGGGCAAGGCCCTGGCGATCGTGTTCAGCGGCAACAGCCTGGGCCTGGCGATCGGCGCCCCGGTCGGCACGGCGCTGGGCGGTTTCCTTGGCTGGCGGGCCGCGTTCCTGGTGCTGGCCGGATTCGGGCTGGTCCTTGCGGTGCTTGCCTTCTTCCTGCTGCCGAGGGTCCGGCGCATTTCCGATGCCGCCCGGCCGTCCATCCGGCGTGCCATCGCCGAGCCGGGCGTGAAGGCGGTGGCCACGGCCTGGCCACTGCTGGTGCTGGCCCACTTCGCGCTGTTCACCTACATCGCCCCGTTCATCCGCGAAGCCGCGCTGCCCGATTACGCCACCAGCCTGTCGCTCACCATCCTGGGTGCCTCGGGCCTGCTGGGCATTTGGGTTGCCGGGCTCACCGTGGATTCGCGTCCGCGCCGTTCGCTGATTCTGACGACGACGGCGGTCGCCGGGTCGATGGTCCTGCTGCCTTTGGCCGTGGGCAACCTCGTGCTGGCGATGGTGCTCATGACCGTCTGGGGTGCGGGCCTGGGCGCGATCGGCATCTACAACCAGGCCGCCATCCTGCGCGCCGGTGGAGAATACAGCGAGGCCGCCAACGGCCTGACGGTCCTGACCATCCAGCTGGGGATCACCGTTGGCGCCCTGTACGGCTCGGGTGCGCTGGTGGCGGGTGGTCCGCTGCTGGTGCCGGTGGCCGCAGCGGTTCCGGTGGTGGCCGCGCTGGTGATCACCCTTGCCGGCAAGAGGCACGCCTATCCGCCGGGACCCCGGGAACAGGTATGGCTCGAGCCCCGGCCGGTCAAGGAACGGTCGGAGCCGGCAGTGGAGGAACGCGCCTAACGCCCTGGACGGGAGCCTGACGCCAGGGAAATGACAAAACAGTCAAAAGACCTATCGCAAACCCGTAACCTCTGTGACGCGGATTTCGATCCATTAAGTGCGGGGACATCCCGCGAAGTTGATCGCAATCCATAAAATTCGTCAACGGAGGGTCTCATGGCTTTCTTTACCTTTTCAGGCAACAAGCTCGCAATGACCGTGCTCGCAGCAGGCGCCCTGGCGGTAGGCGGAACCGGGGTGGCCGCCATGGCGGAGTCGCTGCCGGACAGCCCGTCGGTACTCGCGGAGACGGAGTCACCGTCGCCCAGCCCCACGGCAACGGAAACCGAATCGCCGGATCCCAGCCCCACGGCAACGGAAACCGAGTCACCGGATCCCACCCCTACGGAGACCGAGACTGAGGCTCCGGAGCCTGCTCCGACCGAAACTGAAACGGGGGCCCCCGAGCCCGTTCCCACCGAAACCGCGGACCCGGCGCCCACCTCCACGGCGGCAGGGCCGGACGCCACGGGACCGGCCGCCGTCGGCCTCTGCAACGCCTTCGCCAATGGCGGGTTGAGCACCACGTCGGTGGCCTACGCCGCCCTCGCTGACGCAGCCGGCGGCGAGGGCGGTATCGAGGCATACTGCGACACTGTCGCTGCTCCCGAAGACGGCGACGAGGACACCGCACCTGCCGCTGGTTCAGACGAAGTCCAGGAGCAGGGCCAGGTGCAGGAGCAGCGCCAGGAGGCCCCTGCCAACAACCGAGGTGCCGGACATGACGACAGCAGCTATGCCCAGCCCTCCGGCGGCGGACGGCGGTAGCCTGTCAGCAAGCACTGCCGTGCCGGGACGGCCTGGACGTCCCGGCATGGCAGCCACAAACCGGGCAACCGGATCTGCCGCAGGGGGGCGGATGCAAGGGACAAGGCACGAGGCGGAGCGGCCCGGGCAAACCGACGACGGCTACTTTTCCGCCGTCTACCGTGAGCTCTCCCCCGGCGTGCTCAGCTACCTTCGCTCACGCGGCGTCGAGGATCCGGAAGGACTCACCCAGGAAGTCTTCCTGGCCCTCTACCCGAAGCTCGGCGACCTGTCCGGTGGGATGAAGGGGGCAAAGTCCCTGGCCTTTTCCGTTGCGCATGCCCGTTACGTGGACGAGCACCGGCGCCGGCTCAAGGCCCCGCCGACCACCGGTTACGATCCCGCCGCGGACTCCCGCTGCAGCGACTCCGCAGAGGACCAGTTACTGGCGGTTGAAAGCTCGGCCAGCGTCACCTCATTGCTGAGCACCCTGCAGCGCGACCAGCAGGAGGTTATTGCCCTGAGGGTGGTTGCCGACCTGTCTGTCGAGACCACGGCGGAGATCATGGGCAAAAGCCCCGGGGCCATCAAGCAACTGCAGCGCCGGGCACTGTGCCGGCTGCGCAAGCTCATCCCCTCACGGAGAGAGGACCAGTCATGACGGGCGACAACCATGCACGGCGGCAGCACCGGCTGGATGACCAGCGTGCGGTGGACGCGCTGCTTGCCGAAGCCGGATGCGGGGACGATGCAGCGCTGCGGGACCTGCTGCTGCAGCTGCGAAGCCTGCGGACAGATGAGGTTCCGGCGCCGTCGGAGGAAGTCGCCGCTCTCCTGGCCTCCCCTTCAGGGACGGTAGCCCGGCTGGACCCCGGCCGGCCCCGGCGGAACAGGCGCTTTGTCTTCACCGCCCTGGGCGTCGCTGCCTCGCTCGCCGTCGCAGGCGGGGCAGCCGCCGGAAATGAGGACCTGCGGCGCGGAGCGGAGGGGACCGTGAAAGGCATTCTCCGGTCGTTTTCGCCTCCGGCGCCGCTGACTCCCGCTCCCCCCGCACCGGGGCCAGGGGCATCCAGCCCGGCGCCCGCCGTCGTGCCTGTCTCCCCCGAAACCTTGCCCGCCGGTGTTCCGGCCGCTTCTCCCGCTGCTGATCCTGCCGGCCCGGAACCCGGGGAGATCAGCGGTCCAGCAGAGAATATGGCGACGTTCCACCCGGGCCCCGGGATGGAGGGCCCGGCCACATGGCCGGAGGGCCAGAACGAGCACGCCACTCCTGCCGTCCCGGGCAAGGACTCGCGCGAGCCGGCGGAGCCTCCAGCGGCCAGCCAGGCGGCGGAGGTCGAACCCGATGCCCGTCCCGGCAGGAACGGAAACGGCGCGGTGCCGGGCGCGGGCCAGCCCGCCGGCCAGCCCAGCGAACAACCCGACGAACAACCCGACGAACCGGGGGACAAAACCAGCCCGTCGCGCTGAGCCGCGCTCCGGAGGCAAACGTCAGTCGCGGTGCTTGGCCACCGTGAACAGGAAGGTGGAGTCCTCCTCGGCGTCCAGGCTGTGCAGGCCGGGCGGGACGATCAGCAGGTCTCCGGGCTTGCCCTGCCAGGACTCCGTGCCTGCCCGCAGGTTGACGCAGCCCTGGATCACAAAGACCGTGGCATCGCCCGGGTTCTGGTGCTCACTCAACCGGGTCCCGGCGGTCATGGCCATCACCGTCTGGCGGAGGACCTTCTCGTGGCCGCCGTACACGGTGTCCGCCGCACGCCCGTTCGTGGAGCCGATCGCAGCCTCAAGCT
Source organism: Arthrobacter sp. MOO21 (assembly GCF_057369995.2). NCBI lineage: Bacteria > Bacillati > Actinomycetota > Actinomycetes > Micrococcales > Micrococcaceae > Arthrobacter > Arthrobacter sp. MOO21. Next base: position 666,518 of record NZ_CM170671.2, read on the forward strand.
GCTGCCGGGCCAGTGCGTCGATCGATATCTTCTGCATGCGCCCAAGGCTACCCGCGTTCTTCCCGCAAGGGAGCCACCCCGCCGCCACGGTTCCGGCCCTTGCGGCCCTCCTCCTGCAGCAGCCGGGGCCCCTCACCTCCTTGAGGGGACCCGTGCATCTTGACCTCCTCGGTACCCCGCCGGATACTTGGACTGCCGTAGCCTGTCGCGCCGGTTCGAGGCGCACTTTTTCGTTTTTCAACCGCCTGGATCGACGGAGATCCAGCAGCCCTGGCGAGGTCGGATCATGGGTTTAGTGGAGCGTGGCGAGCCGGAACGCCGGGTGGCCAGGGAACTGGAAGACCTGCAAACCCGGATCGCAGGCAGCGTGCTCGAACCGGGCGACGCAGGATATGACGGGGCCCGGCGCATCTGGAACGGGATGCATGACCTGCGGCCAAGGGCCGTTGCACGTGCCGGCTCAACTGCGGACATCGCCCCCGTCCTGGCCACGGCACGCAGTACCGGACTGCCACTGGCGGTGCGCGGCGGGGGCCACAACGTGGCCGGGCACGGCAGCGTGGAGGGCGGCCTGGTCCTGGACCTGAGCCAACTCCGGAAGGTCGCCGTGGATACGGAACGAAATCTGGTAACCGTGGAACCGGGCGCAACGCTGGCCGACGTGGACGGGGCCACCACGGAGCACGGCCTGGCAGTCCCTCTGGGCGTCATCAGTGCCACCGGGGTCGCGGGCCTTACCCTTGGCGGCGGCGTTGGCTGGCTGACCCGCAGCAACGGACTGACGCTGGACAACCTGGACTCCGCCAGTGTAGTCACGGCCTCCGGCGAGCAGCTGCAGGCCAGCGGCGGGGAGAATCCGGATCTGTTTTGGGGGCTGCGCGGAGGAGGCGGCAACTTCGGTGTTGTGTCCTCCTTCACCTTCCGGGCTTGTCAGTTGCCCCAGCCCGTACTCGGCGGAAACCTCTCTTACCGGCCGGACCACTGGACAACCGCGCTGGCCGGCTTTGAGCGGGGGAGCCGGGACCTGCCTGACGAGATGAACCCCATCACCAGCTTCCTGGTCCTGCCGCCGGAGTTCGGGATGGGAAGTGACCCCTGGATGATCCTCGGCTGTGCGTGGGCGGGCGCGGACCACCGGCCCGGACTGGCTCTGATCGACCAGCTGCGCACACTTGCCCCGCCGGACGAGGAGGAGGTGGGCCCGGTTTCCTGGGTTGAATGGCAGAGCGCCATGGACAGCCTTTTTCCCACCGGATCGAGGGGCTACTGGAAGAACGTCTCCTTCTCCCGCCTCGACGGGGAGGTCATCGACGTGCTGACCGGGTTCGCCTCGGAGGTGCGGTGGCAGGGCACCGGAATCGACGTCCACCTGCTCGGCGGAGCCTTCGCGCGGGTTCCGGAAGAATCGACCGCCTACCCCAACCGCTCCGCACGCTACCTGCTGAACGTCTACGGGTTCTGGGCTTCGGCTGAGGACGACCTGCGCCTTAGCGAATTTGCCCGCACAGCGCATGCACGGATGCAGCCCTTCGCCGAAACGGGCGAGTACCTTAACTTCCTGGGCAGCGAAGCCCGGCAGGACCCCAATGCGGTGCCCCTGACCTACGGGCCGGACAAGTACGGGCGTCTCCTGGACCTCAAGCAGCGGTACGACCCCGACAACCTCTTCAGCCGCAACCACAACATCGCGCCACGCCAGCCATCGGCCAACCCCTAGGCGGCCCTGTTCCGGGACCGGTCAGGCATGCCGGCGCGCCGCCCCGATTTCAGCCCCTCCGGCCGCAGTTGATAGACGTTAAAGGATGCAAGACGTCCTGAACCCAGCACTGCCCTTCATCGCCATGGCCCTGGCCGTGGTGGCCGGACTCACCCTGTCATGGCTGCTGCGCAAGATTGTCCTGCGGCTGAACCGGAAACGACCCGAACTGCAGGCCACCTCCCGGGTGGCCCGCCAACCGCTGCGGCTGGCACTGTGCCTGGTGGGCGTCCGTGCCGCGCTGGGAATGACGGCCGCCGGCGAAAGCTGGCACGGCGCCGTCGACCACTTCCTCCTGATAGCCCTCATCGGTGCCTTCGCCTGGCTGGCCATTGCGGTGCTGCTCATCCTTGAGGCCGTGGTGCTGAAGCGGCACAGCGTGGATGTGGCGGACAACCGGAGGGCACGCCGGCTGCGCACGCAGATGATCCTGGCCCGGCGGATCGCCGTGGCACTGGTGGTCGTGCTTGCCGTGGGCACCGCCATGCTGACCTTCCCCGCGATCCAGGCCCTGGGCACCGGGCTGCTCGCGTCCGCCGGCGTGATTTCCATTGTTGCCGGCCTGGCTGCCCAGACCTCGCTGGTGAACGTCTTTGCCGGCATGCAGCTTGCGTTCACCGATGCCATCCGCGTGGACGACGTGGTGGTGGTCCAGAAGGAGTGGGGCCGGATCGAGGAGATCACGCTGACCTACGTGGTGGTGCATCTTTGGGACGACCGGCGGCTGATCCTGCCGTCCACCTACTTCACCACCACCCCGTTCGAGAACTGGACCCGACGCCAGTCCGAGGTGATGGGCACCGTGGAGTTCGATCTGGACTGGCGCGCGCCCGTGGAGGACATGCGCACCGAACTGCGCCGCGTCCTGGCGGGCACCGAGCTGTGGGACGAGCGCGTGGGCGTCCTGCAGATCACCGACGCCACGGGCGGTTTCGTCCGCGTCCGGATCCTGGTCAGCGCGGCGGACAGTGCCGCGCTCTTCGACCTGCGCTGCCTGGTCCGTGAAACCATGGTCACCTTCCTGCAGCAGGGGCACCCGGAAGCGCTGCCGCACCAGCGCTGGGAACAGGCGCACGACGGCGGCGCGGCCGCCCGGCGCAGCGCACCACTTCACGGGCTGGGTGCGCCCTCGGCGGGCGGTGCGCGTCCCCCGGCGGACCCGCACGAATCGCAGCTGTTCACCGGCTCGATTGAAGCAGTGGAGCGGTCCCGGGCCTTCACCGGGCCAGGTGACGAAGTCTTCGAGGAACGGGACCGCAGCCTGGCTTCCCGCAACTGAAACCCTTGATAGGTGACCATATGGTCACCTATCATTGGGGTCATGGACGACGTGTTCAAGGCACTCTCCGACCCCACCCGCCGGGACCTGCTCGACGAGCTGTTCCGCGAGGACGGCCAATCGCTGAGCGCCCTTGAGGCACGGTTCGACATGAGCCGGTTCGGGATCGCCAAGCACCTCCGCATCCTGGAGGACGCGGGCCTGGTGGTCACCCGGCGCCGCGGCCGGGAAAAACTGCACTTCCTGAACCCGGTGCCCATCCGGCTGGTCCACGACCGGTGGGTCAGCAAATACGCAGAACCATGGGCCGCTGCCCTCAGCGACCTCAAATCCAGATTGGAAAGTCCCATGGAAAAGATCTTCGAGATTTACATCAAGACCACGCCGGAACGGCTCTGGGAAGCCATCACGGACAGCAACATCCGCAGCAACTACCAGTTCGGGAACACCATCGAGGCAGACTGGTCCCCGGGCGGCCGGTTCGTGATGAACAACCCCAAGGCGGGTGCACCGCTGGGCGAGGGCGAGAACCTGGAGGTGGATCCGCCGCGCCGCCTGGTCCAGACCATGCGGGCCCTTTGGGGTGAAGACGTCAAGGCCGAGGGCACCTCGAAGGTCACCTGGGAGATCGAACCGGTGGGCGATTCCTGCCATCTCACCGTCACGCACAGCGACCTGCGCGAGGGCGCCAACGAGCAGCTTTACGGCGGCTGGCCGATGATCCTCTCCGGCCTGAAGACCTGGCTGGAGACCGGCGAGAAACTCACAACGCCCGGGTCGCTGATGTACACGTAAAACGCCGACGACGGCGGCCGTCCCCTTGGTTGGGACGGCCGCCGTCGTGGTGGTGCTGGCGTGGAGGCACCCCGGGGCCTACGCCCGGGGAATGCGCACGATGGCTGGACCGGGACGGTCGGGTGACAGCGTCACCGTGAGCGCATCGCCGGAAGCCTCCACGGTTCCGCCGCCGCCCTCCACGGACGCCCGCGCCAGGGAGAACGCGTCCGCGTCCAGCGTCACCACGGCCTCGCTCTTACCGCCAAGCGAGTCAACGAAGGCGACGACTTCGGACCCCCGGTCCAGCCAGCGGACCCAGCTGTCCCCGTCACTGCCTGCCGCCGGGCCAGCCTGAAGCGGCCGCCCGCCCACCAGGAACTGCTTGGCGGTTGCCATCCAGTGGCCCAGCCCGGTCAGGGCCTGCCGCTGGATCTCCGGGATGGTGCCGTCAGCCCTCGGGCCAACGTTGAGCAGGAAGTGGCCGCCCCGGGAGACAACGTCGGCCAGGTGGCGCGCCAGCTCCTGGCCGGTGAGTGACTGCTCCGGGCCTTCCACCTGGTTGTAGCCGAAGGAGAATCCGATGCCCCTGCAGTTCTCCCACTCGGATTCGGACTCGTTCTCCCTGGCGGCTTCGTACTCGCTGGTGGCGTAGTCCTGGTGGGTGTCACCCCAGCGGTCGTTCACCACGCCGTCGGGAACGGCCGCGTAGAAACGTTCGAACAGGGTGCCGAGCCCAGGCTCACCGAAGTGCTTGGCGTCGGGCCATTCAATGTCATTCCACAGGACGTGGGGCCGGTACTTGTCCACCAGGTCGGCCACATGGTTGTACGCATACTCCGCGTAACCGGCGTCTTTGGGCCGGGAGGTGTCATGGACGCTTTCACTGGTGATGTGCGGCGGAAAGGGACGCTCATGCCAGTCCAGGCCGCCTGAGTAGTAAAGGCCCAGCTTCAGCCCGTTGTCCTCCACGGCCCGGGCGATTTCGCCGATCAGGTCCTTGCGCGGGCCACGGTGGACAGTGTTCCGCTCCCCCGTTCCCGGGGCGTCCCACAGGGCGATGCCGTCATGGTGCTTCGTGGTGGGCACCACGTAGTCGGCGCCGGCAAATTTGAACAGCTCCACCCAGTCGGCAGGATCAAACTGCTCGGCCTTCCACTGGTCCAGGAAGGCGTCATAGTCCTCGCCACCGTACACGTCCCGGTGGTGCTGCTGGGCAGGGCTGCCGTCGATGCGGATGGTGTTGTAGTACCACTCCGCGTAGGGGTTGTGGGTGAACCACTCGCGGTCCTCGATGGTGCCCAGGGCGCCAATGGGTTCAGCCCAGGCGGGAACGGAGTAGGCGCCCCAGTGGATAAAGATGCCGAACGGCGCGTTCTGGAACCACTCCGGCAAGGGCCGGGACAACTCGTTCCAGTCTTCAGGCGTGGCTGTGCTGTCAGTCATGCTGTACTCCAATACCTGGGCTCGGGGCATCCGTCTCGGCGGCAGGCTCGCCGAGTTCATGTTCCGGGATGGCCGTGACATAGTCCTCTACGGCATACAGGTGGTTTGCCATCCGGGTCCGCGCGCGGTCGGCATCATGCCGTCTCAGCGCCGCCAGAATGCCCAGATGCTCCCCGTGGGTGGCCACGAGGCCCTCGCTGTCGTGGATTGACCGCCACATCCGCCCGCGGACTGTCCTGGTGGAGACTGTCTCGATCAAGGCGGACAGCACGTGGTTCCCGGATGATTCCGCGATGAGCCGGTGAAATTCGATGTCGCAGCGCATCGCACCCTCGTGGTCGATGGGCGTGCCATGTATGGCTTCGCCGGCCCGCTCCAGGATTCGCTCCGCCTCTGCCAGCTGCAGCTCGGTAATGGAAACAGCAGCCGCGGCCGCGGCCTCGGTCTCCAGTGCGCGGCGCACCGTGTGCACCTGGTTGGCCCGTTCCCCATCCTGCAGGCCCACCCAGAACTCCATGGCGGAAAGCAGGGCGGCTGGCTCCAGCTTGGTGACGAAAGTCCCGGCACCCTGCCTGGTTTCCAGGATGCCCATGGTGGACAACGCGCGCACGCCTTCGCGCAGCGAGCCGCGGGACACCTGCAGCTCTGCCGCGAGGTCCTTTTCGACAGGCAGCCGGTCACCTGGCCGCAGCCGGCGGGAAGTCAGCATGCGCTTCAAGCCAGTGATGACCACGTCGGTCTGGGACATGGACCCGTTGGACATACCGCCCCCTATCTCCGTGCTTACTGCATGGACGCGAGTTGTACGTGATTCATCTGATCTATTGCTTGGAAAGCGGGCTCCATTCCTATAGTGTCACCAAAACGGGCGAAATACATCTGATGAACTGTTACCCGTGTACCTTGCACGCCAGGAGAAAGACTGATCATGCAAGAAACCCGCACCATCCCCGGCACGGACGTCCTGCTGCCGGTGCTCGGCTTCGGCGGGGCCCCCATCGGCAACCTCTACCGGCAGGTCCCGGAGCAGGAAGCGGTGGACGCCGTCAGCGCGGCCTGGGAGGGCGGCGTCCGCTATTTCGATACCGCCCCGCACTACGGGCTGGGGCTCTCGGAACGCCGCATGGGCGCCGCGCTCGCAGGGCAGGACCGCGACAGTTACGTGCTCAGCACGAAGATCGGGCGGCTCCTGCGCCCCAACCCGTCCCCGCAGGGCAAGGACACCGAGGGCTTCGACGTCCCGGACGACCTCATCCGGGTCCGCGACTACTCCCGCGACGGGGTGCTGCGCTCCATCGAGGAAAGCCTGCAGCGGCTGGGGACCGACCGGATCGACATCGTCTACATCCACGACCCTGACGACTACTGGACCGAGGCCGTGGAGGGCGCCGCCCCGGCGCTGTCCGCCCTGCGGGACGAAGGGGTCATCAGGGCCTGGGGCGCAGGCATGAACCAATCCGGGATGCTCCACAGGTTCGTCACCGAAACGGACATCGACGTTGTCATGCTGGCCGGCCGGTACACGCTCCTTGAGCAGGGTGCAGCACAGGACCTGCTTCCTGCCTGCCTGGAGCGCGGGGTTGGCGTGGTGAACGTCGGTGTCTTCAATTCGGGCCTGCTGTCCAAGGAGCGGCCCGCGGCCAACGCCACCTATAACTACGCCCCGGCCCCGCAGGATTTGCTGGACAGGGCCAACCTGCTGGCAGACGTCTGCGAATCCCACGGCACCACGCTGCCCGCCGCCGCCCTCCACTTCCCCTACCAGCACCCCGCCGTCACCAGCGTTGTCCTTGGCATGCGGACGCCGGCACAGGTGAAGCAAAACCTGGACCTGGCCTCGCAGGCCGTCCCGGACCAGCTGTGGGCTGACCTCCGCGACCGCGGACTGATCACTTAAAAAACCCACCACGCACAACCAAGAAAAGAAGAAACGAATGCAATTTGCACGCATAGGTGCCCCCGGCAAGGAAGTCCCCGCCCTGCTGCACGGGAAGAAGTACTACTCCCTGGAACACGTGGCCCGGGACATCGACGCCGATTTCTGGGAATCCGACGGTCCCGGCCGCGCGGCAGCGGCGCTGGCCGCGGGGGAACTGGCGGAACTCACCGTGGACGGCGCCCGGATCGGTGCACCGATCGCCAGGCCGTCCTCCGTGATCTGTGTGGGCATGAACTACGCCGCGCACGCCGCCGAGTCGGGCTCTGCTCCCCCTACCGTGCCCATCATCTTCCACAAGGCCCCCAACACCGTGGCTGGCCCGTTCGATGCCGTGGCGATTCCGCGTGGTTCCACGAAGACCGACTGGGAAGTCGAATTGGGCGTGGTCATCGGCCGGCGCGCCTCGTACCTGGAATCCCCTGCGCAGGCCCGGGACTATATCGCCGGCTACGTCACCGTCAATGATCTGTCCGAGCGCACGTTCCAGCTGGAAGTGTCCGGCGGCCAATGGTCCAAGGGAAAGAGCTGTGCAGGATTTTGTCCCACCGGACCGTACCTGGTCACCCCCGATGAGGTGGATGCCGGGGACCTTCGGCTGCGCAGCTGGGTCAACGGCGAAATCCGCCAGGACTCCAGCACCCGGGACCTGATCTTCGGTGTGGAGCAGGTGATCTATGACCTGAGCCAGTTCCTGGTCCTTGAACCGGGTGACTTGGTCTGCACCGGCACCCCGGAGGGAGTAGCCCTGTCCGGGCGCTTCCCTTACCTGAAGGCCGGGGACGTCGTCGACATCGAAGTGGCGGGACTGGGCCGCCAGCGCCAGGAATTCTTCCAGGGTTAACCACGAGAGGACAAACAATGGAGTTTGCGGGACTTAAGGCAATCGTCACCGGCGGAGCCTCCGGGATCGGGGCCGCGACGGCGAAACTGCTCCAGGAGCGCGGAGCCGATGTCGCCGTGCTGGACCTCAACCCGGACCAGGCGGCCGGGGTCAAAGCCATCCGCTGCGACGTCTCCGACGACGCCTCGGTCCGCCGGGCTGTCGAAGAGGCCGCAGAGCAACTGGGCGGGATCGACGTCGTGGTTAACAACGCCGGGGTGGGTGCCCAGGGCACCATCGAGGCGAACGACGACGACGAATGGCACCGCGTGTTCGACATCAACGTGCTGGGGATGGTCCGCGTCTCAAGGGCCGCCCTGCCCCACCTGCGCCGGTCCGGCCACGCGGCGATCGTGAACACGTGCTCGGTCGCAGCCACCGCAGGGCTCCCCCAGCGCGCCCTCTACAGCGCGACGAAGGGCGCCGTACTGTCACTCACCCTGGCCATGGCCGCAGACCACCTGCCGGAAGGCGTGAGGGTCAACTGCGTCAATCCGGGGACTGCAGACACCCCCTGGATCGGCAGGCTCCTCTCCAGCGCACCGGATCCCGCGGCGGAACGGGCGGCGCTGGAGTCGCGCCAGCCGCACGGGCGGCTGGTCTCCCCGGAGGAAGTTGCGGCAGCCATCGTTTACCTGGCCAGCCCGCTCTCCGGGTCCACTACCGGAGTGGACCTTGCCGTAGATGGTGGCATGCAGGCGCTCCGGCTGCGGCCCCGCTCCGCCTCCTGACGGCGCCGCCTTCTGGCAGCGGTGGTCCAAGCCGGCCGCCACGGGAGCCGCGGGCCGGTAATGTCATGTCATGGACAGCAGTGCCCTGCTCAACGTCGCCTTGGTTCTCGGTTTCGTGCTGCTCGGCGGGGTCTTCGCTGCCGCCGAAATGGCGCTCGTCTCCCTCCGCGAAAGCCAGGTCCGCCGGATTGAAAAGTCCGGGGACCTCGGTGCCCGGACTGCCGACCTGGCACGCAACCCGAACCGGTTCCTTTCCACCGTCCAGATCGGGGTGACCCTGTCCGGATTCTTCTCCGCAGCGTACGGCGCCTCGGCGATCGCGCCCGCCGTCGTGCCCCTGCTGGAAGCCCTCGGGCTGGGGGCGGCGGCCGGGCCCGTGTCCTTGATCGGCATGACCCTGCTGGTGGCCTACCTGTCGCTGGTGCTCGGTGAACTGGCGCCCAAGAGGCTGGCGCTGCAAAGGCCCGTCCCCTTCACCAAAATCCTGGCCCCGCCGCTGATCATCCTCGCCAAAATCATGCGGCCGGTTATCTGGCTCCTGTCGGTATCCACCAATGCGGTGGTCCGGCTGGTGGGCGGCGACCCGCACGCCAGGCGGGAAAGCATCAGTTCCGAAGAGCTCTGGGACATGGTGGCGGAGAACGAACTGATCGAAGAGAACAGCCGGACCATCCTGGCCGACGTGTTCGGCGCCGGCGACAGGACGCTGCAGGAAGTGATGCGGCCGCGCACGGAGGTCATCTTCATCGACGGTGCCATGACGGTGGCCGACGCCCGCAGGATGGTCAGGGACGGGCCCTACTCCCGGTTCCCCGTCATCGGCAGAAACCCCGACGACGTGCTGGGCTTCGTGCACATCCGCGACCTGATGCCCCGGGATGAGGCGCAGGACCAGGCGCCGGTGCGCGACATCGCGCGGGAAATCCTCCCACTGCCCGGCACGAACCGGGTGCTGCCGTCGCTGTCCCGCATGCGCAGGACCAACCAGCACATCGCGCTGGTGGTGGACGAGTACGGCGGCACGGACGGTGTGGTCACGCTCGAAGACCTGGTGGAGGAACTGGTGGGCGAGATCTACGACGAGTACGACACCGGCACGGAGCACGAGGACCGTGTCAGCGTGGCCAACGGGACCATCGACGTGGATGGCGGCCTGATCCTGCAGGAGTTCAGGGCGGCCGCCGGGATCGACCTGCCGGAGGGCCACTACGAGACGGTGGCCGGGTTCATCATGGACCGGCTGGGCCGCCTGCCCAAGACCGGCGACAGGGTCCAGATTCCCGGACACGTGCTGACAGTCCTTGCCATGGACCGGCTCCGGATTGCGCGGGTCCGGGTCACCCCGCTGGGTGGCCAGCCAGGATAAGAGGCGAACCAGGCTGAAAGGCACGACGGCGGCACGCTGCCCAGGTGCCAAAGGCGGCCCAACCACCAGGTCAGGGACAGCCTGCAGTACGACCGCGAGGTCTACTTCTGCAAGTGACGCTCCAGGAACGCGAGAGTGCGGGTCCAGGCGTCCGTCGCAGCCTCCGCGTTGTAGGTGTATTTGTTGGTGTCGTTGAAGAAGGCGTGGCCCGTCCCCGGGTACACCACGGCTTCGAACTCCACGCCGGCCGCCTGCATCCGCTTCTTCAGCCCGGGCAGCTCCTCCATGAGCGCGCTGTCGTTCTCCCCGTAGAAGGCCAGGACCGGGCAGGAGATGGCACGCAGCTCCGGGTCCCTGAACTCGGCGTGGCCGTAGAACGGGACGGCGGCCCGCAGCCGGGACTCGGCAACGGCCAGTGAGAACGTGTAGGTCCCGCCCAGGCAAAAGCCCGTGGCCGCCACCCTTCCGGCCAGTCCCGGCACGCCCTCGAGGTGGTCGAAGCAGGCGCGGAGGGCGGCGACGGCGTGCTTGGCGTATTCCGGGGAGCGGATGGGGGCCATGTGTTTCCGCAGCCGCGGCTGGGCGTTGCTGCGCTGCCGAGGATCGAACGCCGCCTCCTGCAGCTCTCCGGTGAGGTCCGCCGTTCCCCCGGCACCGGTCAGCAGGTCGGGCGCCACCGCCAAGTACCCCTCGGCGGCGAACCGGTCCGCGACGTCCTTGGTATGGCCCACCAGGCCCCACACTTCGTGGACCACCACCAGGCCGCCCCGGGGCGTCCCGGCGGGTTCACTGACGTAGGCATGCACCGACGTCGAGGCGTTTCCGAGCGTCATCATGTTTCCCATGGGGCCAGCATGGCACGCGGACAGGGCGGTTCCTAGGGGTTGGTTTGCTGCTTCCAGAACACCGAGATGCCCAAGGTCACCGCGCAGAGGACCAGCATGGCCAGCACCATCCGCATCCAGCCGGCCTGGTCCACCCCACCGGAGGCGAACACGCCGATCATGACCGTGGCGGTGATGGCTCCCACGTACCGGCAGGTCTGGTAGATGCCGGCGGCGATACCGCGGTCCTGCGGCCGGGTGGAAAGGAACATGCCCTGGTTGGAGGCGATGCTGACGGTCCCGTACGGGAGGCCCATCAGGCCGGTGAGCACCACCACGAACGGAATGGCCAAGGTGCCGGTCAGCAGCCACATCAGCGCGGCCACCACGGTCAAGAGGACGACGCCGGCAATCAGCACCCGGCGCACCCCGAACCGTCCCATCGCGGAGACTGCCCACGGGGTGGCCACCACGGACATCCCCGCCAGGGGCAGCATCAGCAGCCCCACCAGGCCCGGATCGTAGCCGCCGGCCTCCTGCAGCAGCTGCGGCAGGCCGAAGAAGACGAAGTAGTAGACGCTGCTGAACACAGCGAAGGCCAGGTAGACCAGCATCAGGGGCCGGTTCCGCCCCAGCAGGCGCAGGTCCAGGAACGGCCTGGCGAAGCGCAGCTCACGCCACGTGAACAGCGCCGCGATGACGGTTCCGGCGGCCAGCATCCACCAGCGGTAGGCCGGGGCGACGTTGAGCGCGGCCATCATCACCAGCAGCAGGGCCCCGATGAAACCGGCGATCCCGGGAATGTCCGAGTCCCGCAGCAGCTCCGCCACACTGCCGTGCTCCCTGACCTGGTCCGGCGGCGCCGCACGCCGGACGATCAGCAGCGCGGCCAGCGCCAGGGGAACGTTGATCAGGAAGAGCGCCTCCCAGCCCACAAGCGCCACCAGCAGGCCGCCGACGACGGGCCCCACCGCGGCAGCCGAGGTGTTGGCCATCTGCAGGCGCCCCAGGGGCCGCGCCGAGTCCACTTTCGCCCGGTGCGCCAGCGCGCCGACCATCACCACGGCACTGGGGTATGCCGTTGCCGTGCCGAGGGCCATGACCGCGCGCGCCACGCAGAGCAGCGCGAAATTTGGTGCCAGCGGCGCCAGGGCACACGTCACAGCCACCAGTGCCATCCCGAGCATGAACATCCGCCGCGGTCCGAACCGGTCGGCCAGCCTGCCCATCACCGGCTGGCCCGCGGCGGAGGCGAGATAGAAGGAGGTAATCACCCAGGTGACGGCAGCGACGTCGAGCCCGAAGTCGGCGCGCAGCACCACCAGGGCCACGGCGATCATGGAGGAGTTCAGCGGGTTCAGTGCCGTGCCCAGGCTGAGGCCGGCGACGGCCAAGGCAGTCCGGGGTTTGTTGCTCACGGTAACAGTCTGTCCTACAGCGCGAGGCGCGGGCGACTTTGAGGCCCCGCGCGGCCTGTGGCGTGCCTTACCTGGGCGCCGTCACCGCCGGGAACAGGGCGTCCTCCACGGCCCGCGTCAGTGCACGGATCACGTCCGCCTGGCCGTCGTCCTGCACGCCGTCGGGGTTCTCGGTGTAGATCACCAGCGCAAACGTTGAACCGCGGTACGTCACGAGCGCCGCATCGTGCAGCTCCCCGGACAGTTCCCCGTATTTGTGGTGCACCTCCACGCCTGCTTTCGAACCGGCAGGAATGAGGTCCTCGTTGTTGGTGTCCTGCATGTAGCTGAGCAGCTCTTCGGTGTTGTCCTCGTTGAGCAGTTCCCCCGCGTACAACTTCTTCAGCACCAGGGCCATGTCCGCGGCGGTCAGGAGGTTCTGCTCAGGGTCGTAGGTGACGCCGATGGACTTTGCGTAGTCGATCAGCCGGGGGTAGCCAACCGCATCCATGAGCAGCAGCCAGGAGTCGTTGTTGCTGTCGTTGACCATCGCCTTGAGCTGGAAGGCTGCATCGTAGTCGCCCAGGGGTTGGTCCAGGCTGGCCTCGCCGTTTTCCACCAGGTGGTAGTAGGCGGCAGCGGTCAGGATTTTCGCCGTGCTGGCCGCGGTGAAGGCCTCCTCGTCGCCGAAGGTGCGTTCCGCTCCCCCGTTGACGTCGGCCAGGGCCAGCCCGATTCGGTATTCGTCCGCCTCGCTGAGGATGGATTCCACCCTGTCCTGCAACGACGCCGGGGCTGCCGCCACCGGGGAGGCAGGCACCGCCGGCTGGGCCGGCACCGCTGCACCTGACCGGGGTTCGGAGCGGGACACGGCGAGGGTGAGGGTGCCGCCGATGACCAGCACCACGGCGACGAACAGCAGCACCAGCCGCCGGGCGGCCTGCCGTTTACCGGGCTGCCGTACACCAGGCCCCGGCGGAGGTGCGTCGCGGACTGGCGTGGGCACCGTGGGGTGCACGGACATACAAGGGCTCCTGTCCCGGATCAGCATTCACAAACAACGTCAGCGCGGTCCGAAACCACGCTGACAGAGGTGATTAAATCACTGGATTTTGGGAGCTTCCTGATGGCCGGCGGAGTGTCTTCCGGAGCGCCCAGCGGGGCTGGGCTGCGGGAGGATTGCGCGGCGGGAGGATTGCGCTGCGGGAAGTAGGTTGCCCGGGAAGTCAGGCGCGGGTGCGTGCCGCGAGCGCCGCTTCCAGGAATTCCAGGTGGGCCGGCGTCACGGCCACCACGCTGCCCAGGTACTCGGGGTGCTTTGCGACGAACTTCTTGATGAACGGGCAGACGGGGACGATCCCCATGCCTGCGTCCACCGTGCTGTCCAGTGCAACCCCCGCCAGCCGGCCCGCCAGGCCCTGGCCGCCGTATTCCTCGTTGATCACCGTGTGGTAGAAAATCCGCTGCGGTGCCGTCCCGCCGTCGTAATCCTTGTACGCCGCCTTGCCGATCCGGTTTCCCGCGTCAAGGATCTCGAAACGCTGGCGTTCAGGGTTGTGGCGGACGGTGATGTCACTCAAGGGAAACTCCTTCGTTGCGGATAGTGCTGCCGGTGCAAAGCCTAACCCGGCCCGGGCCGCACTTATTTCCGCAAACGACGGCTCCCAGGCGGCATCCCCGTCCGCCCGCCGGGTCAGCTCAGGTAGCCGTTCGGATTCAGGACGTACTTGGTGGCAGCACCGGCGTCGAATTCGGCGTAACCCTGCGGCGCTTCCTCAAGCGTGATCGCCTTGGCGTTCACGTTCTTGGCGATGTTCACCTTGTCGTTCAGGATGGCCATCATCAGCTGCCGGTTGTACTTCATCACCGGGCACTGGCCTGTGGTGAAGCTGAGCGACTTCGCCCAGCCCGTGCCCAGGCTGAGGCTCAGTGAGCCCTTCTTGGCAGCTTCGTCGATGCCGCCCGGGTCGCCCGTGACATACAGGCCGGGAATGCCGAGGGCGCCGCCTGCGGCGGTGATGTCCATGAGGTCGTTCAGGACGGTTGCCGGCGCTTCCTGGGCGCCCTTTCCGTGGCCGCGCGCTTCGAAGCCCACGGCGTCCACACCGCAGTCCACCTCAGGCACACCCAGGATCTGGTCAATCTGGTCCTTGGGATCGCCCTTGGTGAGGTCCACCGTTTCGCAGCCGAAGCTGCGCGCCCGCGCCAGCCTGTCCTCATTGAGGTCGCCAACAATAACGACGGCGGCGCCCAGCAAATGCGCGCTGGTCGCCGCTGCGAGGCCAACAGGACCTGCTCCCGCGACATACACCGTGGAGCCAACGCCCACCCCGGCGGTGACTGCGCCGTGGAAGCCGGTGGGGAAGATGTCCGAGAGCATGGCCAGGTCCATGATCTTCTCCATGGCCCGGTCCTTGTCCGGGAACTTCAGCAGGTTCCAGTCCGCGTACGGCACCAGCACATAGTTGGCCTGGCCGCCCACCCAGCCGCCCATGTCCACGTAGCCGTAGGCGCTGCCGGGCCGGTCCGGGTTGACGTTGAGGCAGATGCCGGTCTTGCGCTCCTTGCAGTTGCGGCAGCGGCCGCAGGCGATGTTGAACGGCACCGAGCACAGGTCGCCCACTTTGATGAATTCGACGTCCCGGCCCACTTCCACCACTTCGCCGGTGATTTCGTGGCCGAGCACCAGGTTGGGCGGAGCTGTGGTGCGGCCGCGGACCATGTGCTGGTCGGACCCGCAGATGTTGGTGGCCACCGTTTTGAGGATCACGCCGTGGTTGACTGCCCGCCCCACGTTCGCGGGGTTGACCCCCGGTCCGTCCTTGAGCTCAAACGTTGGGTAATCAATGTCAATTACTTCGACCTTGCCGGCTTCCTTGTAGGCAACGGCTTTGTTCCCTGTCATCAATTTTCTCCTATAGTCAGGCGTCCGGTGGGACGGCCATGATCTGGGTAGGTGAGACATCCCGTGCGGGGAACAGCCCTGGCCCTGTGGTGCTTCCTGATGTTTGGCATGGTCAGGTACCAGTTCCCGGGTGGGGATTCGCCCAGTCTAGGCACGCTCCCCATAGGGGTCTAGGGGTAGGAAGCCCCTTGTTTTTCGAGGCAACTCCAAGGGTGGGCACCTATAGTGGCGTACGCTGCACCAGCCGGCTTCCGCAAATGCCGCTTGGCCGGTTCCCGAGCAGGTTCCACCTTGAAGGAGAACGGCATGAAAACGCGCACTATTGGACAACTGACGGTTTCCGCCCTGGGCCTTGGCTGCATGGGCATGAGCGAGTTCTACGGCGACGGGGACGAGCAGGAGTCGATCGCCACCATCCATGAGTTCCTGGACGCCGGCGGGACCCTGCTCGATACTGCCGACATGTACGGCCCCTTCACCAACGAGGAACTGGTGGGCCGTGCCATCGCCGGACGCCGCGACGACGTGGTGGTGGCCACCAAATTCGGCAACGAACGCCGCGAAGACGGTTCGTGGGTGGGCATCAACGGCCATCCCGACTACGTCCGGGCCGCCTGCGATGCCAGCCTCAAGCGGCTGGGAGTGGACCACATCGACCTCTACTACCAGCACCGCGTGGACAAGACCGTGCCCATCGAGGACACGGTGGGCGCCATGGCGGAACTGGTGCAGGCAGGAAAGGTCCGGCACCTGGGCCTGTCCGAAGCTTCGGCGGAGACCATCCGCCGGGCCCACGCCGTGCATCCCATCACGGCGCTGCAGACCGAGTATTCGCTGTGGGAACGGGAGCCCGAGACCAAGGTGTTCCCCGTGCTCGCGGAGCTGGGCATCGGCTTCGTGCCCTACAGCCCGCTGGGCCGCGGCTTCCTCACCGGGCAGATCCGCAGCGTGGACGACTTCGCCGAGGATGACTTCCGCCGGCACTCCCCCCGCTTCCAGGGCGGGAACTTCGCCCGGAACCTGGAACTCGTGGACCGGGTGAAGGAGCTGGCCGACCGTAAGGGCTGCACGCCCGGGCAGTTGGCGCTCGCCTGGCTGCTGGCGCAGGGTGAGCACGTTGTCCCGATTCCCGGCACCAAGAAGCGCGAACGGCTGCGGGAGAACCTGGGCGCGGTGGACATTGAGCTCGGCGTGGAGGACCTCCAGCTACTGGAGCAGATGGCACCCGCCGGGGCGACTGCCGGCGCCCGCTACCCCAACATGTCCAGCATCGACACATAACCGTCCCTGGAACCCTGCCACCGGCCCGGGCCGCCTGGGTGTTGCTGGCCAGCGCCGCCCATGCGGGCCCAGGCCGGTTATGAGCCACATTGAAAACGCGTAGGGTGGACGTACGGCTGAAGCAGGCGGCCGCTGTTTACGTCTGTCCGGAGTCCAGTTCCATGTCCGACGATTCGGCCCTCAGCGCCCTCGCCGCTTCCTCCTTGTCCCTGCCCCACCTCCGCGACGGCCAGCTGGCCGGTATGGGCGCCCTCGTGGACGGCAGGGACGTCCTGGCCGTCATGCCCACCGGATACGGCAAATCCGCCATCTACCAGGTCGCAGCCCTCCACCTGCACAACGCAACGGGACGTCCCGCCGTCGTGGTTTCACCCCTTATTGCCCTGCAGGAGGACCAGCTGGACGCGCTGGCCGGGAACCTGGGCCCGGATACCGCCGTCGCCATCAACTCATCCCACAGCGACTCCGAGGTAGAGGCCGCATGGGAGGCGGCCGAAGCCGGCAAGGCCGTGTTCGTCTTCCTGGCCCCCGAGCAGCTGGCCAAGCAGTCCACGGTGGAGCGGATCGCCGCACTGGACATCTCCCTGTTCGTGGTGGACGAGGCCCACTGTGTTTCCTCCTGGGGCCATGACTTCCGTCCCGACTACCTGGGCCTGGGCAACGTCCGAACGCAGCTGGGAAATCCGCCGGTCGCCGCACTGACCGCCACGGCCTCACCGCCGGTGCGGGATGAGATCGTGGAGCGGCTGGGCATGGTGGACCCGCTGGTCCTGGTCCGCGGCTTCGACCGGCCCAACATCAGCCTGGACGTGGTCCGGCACCACGAGGACAAGGGCAAGCGCAAGGCAGTACTGGCGCAGGTGGTGGACTTTGCCAGGCAGGGGCCGGGGCTCCTGTATGCGGCCACCCGGAAGGACACCGAGAAGTACGCAGCCAAGCTGGCCAAGGAAGGGCTGCGCGCGGAGGCCTACCACGCCGGGCGTTCCGCCGCCGACCGGGAACGCATCCACGAAGAGTTCCTGGCTGACGGGCTGGACGTGGTGGTGGCCACCACGGCCTTCGGCATGGGCATCGACAAGCCGAACGTCCGGTTCGTGGTCCATGCGGACATTCCCGAATCCCTCGACGCGTACTACCAGGAGATCGGGCGCGCGGGCCGGGACGGCAACCCAGCATCTGCCGTGCTGCATTACCGGTCGGAGGATCTGGGACTGCGCAAGTTCTTTGGCACCCATTCGGCGGATCCTGATTCCCTGCTGGCAGTGCTGAAGGTCCTCAAAGCGGCCAGCGCTCCCGCGCCCAAGTCCTCCCTCGCCGAGCTGACCGGCTTCCCTGCCCGGCGCATCACCTCACTGGTCAACCAGCTGCAGGAAGTCGGTGCCGTCAGCATCGGCAAGCGCGGCATCCGGCTGAAATCAAAAGCCAAGCTGCCCGCCCTGGTGAAGGACGCCGTCGAACGCGCCGAAGCCCGGCAGCGCGTGGACCATTCCCGGCTCACCATGATGCGGGCCTACGCGGAGACGGACGGCTGCCGGCGGCAGTTCCTGCTGGGCTACTTCGGCGAGGAATTGCCTGGGCCGTGCGGGAACTGCGACGGGTGCACCGCGGCCACCGGCCACGACAAAGCGCAGCCGGGCACGGACCAGCCAGCCACGGACCAGCCGGGCAGGGCGTCCGACGGCGGCCGGCCGGCTTCCGCCGCCGACGGACCGTTCCCGCTCCAGTCCGCCGTGGTCCACAAGGACTGGGGGCCGGGACTGGTGATGCGGCACGAGGACGACGTGATCACGGTCCTTTTCGAACACGAAGGGTACAAAACCCTGTCGCGGTCCGCCGTCATGGAGCACGAACTCCTGAAGCCCGCTTAGGTAGGCTGGGGGGGGCAACCCCGACGAAAGGCCCGCCGCGTGGAAGTACCTGCTTATGTTTGGACCGTGACCATAGTGGGAATCGTGGGGCTGCTGGCCTTCGATTTCTTCTTCCACGTCCGCAAGGCGCACACGCCGTCCCTCAAGGAGTCCGCCACCTGGTCCGCGATCTACGTGGGCATCGCGCTGGTGTTCGGGCTCGGGGTGCTGGTGTTCGGCGGCCCCACCATGGGCACCGAGTACTTCGCCGGCTACGTCACCGAAAAGGCGCTGTCCGTGGACAACCTCTTCGTGTTCCTGATCATCATGGCCAGCTTCAAGGTGCCCCGCGCGGACCAGCAGAAGGTGCTGCTGTTCGGAATCGTGTTCTCGCTGATCGCCCGTACTGCGTTCATTTTCCTTGGCGCTGCGTTGATCACCAGTTTCGCCTGGGTGTTCTACATCTTCGGGCTCATCCTGCTGGTGACTGCCGGCAACCTGCTCAAGCCGGACAGCCACGACGACGACTCCGACGGCCTGGTGGTGAGGCTCGCCAAGAAGTTCCTGCCCGCCTCGCAGCACTACGACGGCGACAAACTCTTCACTATGGAGGACGGCAAGCGGGTCCTGACGCCGATGCTGCTGGTAATGGTGGCGATCGGCGGCACTGACATCCTGTTCGCCCTGGACTCGATTCCGGCAATCTTCGGCCTCACCCAGAACGTCTTCATCGTGTTCACCGCCACCGCGTTCTCCCTGATGGGCCTGCGGCAGCTCTTCTTCCTGATCGACGGCCTGCTGGACCGGCTGATCTTCCTCTCCTACGGCCTGGCCGTGATCCTGGGCTTCATCGGCGTGAAACTCATCCTGCACGCGCTCCACGAGAACACGCTGCCGTTCATCAACGACGGCGAGCACGTCAACGTGGTGGAGGTGAGCACCGGGCTCTCCCTGAGCGTGATCCTCGGCGTCCTGCTGGTCACCATCCTGGCTTCCATCTTCAGTCCCAAGGGCAAGGCCAAGAACGCCGTTTCGGGTGCCCGGCGGCACGCCACCGAGTACCTGGACCTGAACTACGAGACGGACATGGCGGAGCGGGACAAGATCTTCACCCGGATGGTCCGCGAGGAAGAGCAGATCCGCAAGCTTCCGGAGAAATACAAGCGGCTGGTCCGGCACGAATCCGAGTTCATGGAGCTGCTGCGCAACGCCCACACCGAGCACGACAAAGCCCAGGTGCGGGCGGACGCCAAGGGCTGACCCTGCCGGGCCATCACGGATGGCTGCGGCCGGACCCGTTTGTCAGTGCCCCTTGCTACGTTTGAAGCAGCTGTTCACCAGGGCCGGGGAACAGTCCACCGGCCCGGAAACCATTGTGGAGGCCCCGTGTTCCTGCTCGAAGCTGCCGGTGTCGATGGCGGGGCCGGCGCGCCGCCGGACCTGGTCTTTTCCGCCAGCGACCTCGTGGCCGCCAGCGAGTGTGAGTACCGCACGCTCCGGATCCTGGACGAAAAGCTGGGCCGCACCCCCAGGGCAGAGTTTCCCGCCGACGACATGCAGGCCAGGGCAGGCGAGCTTGGCGACCGGCACGAACAAACCGTCCTGGCCAGCCTCGTGGGGAAGTACGGCGAGTGGGACGCCAGCCGCGGCACGGGCGTGTACTCGCTGGAACGCGGCCAGAACCAGCGCGCGGAGCTGCAGGCCAAGCACGCGGAGACGGAGCTTGCCCTCCGCGCGGGCGCCGACGTCGTCTTCCAGGCCACATTCTTCGACGGCGAGTTCCTCGGTTATGCCGACTTCCTCGTCAACGAATCCGCAGGGACCGGCAACCCGGGCCGCTACGAGGTGTGGGACACCAAGCTGGCCCGCCACGCCAAAGTGGGGGCCCTGCTGCAGCTTGCCGCCTATGGCGACCAGCTGTTGGCGATGGGACTGGAGCCCTCCCCCGTCGTCACGCTGGTCCTCGGCACCCGCGTTGGGGACGACTGGCTCCGCAGCAGCCATTCGCTGCCCGATCTGCTGCCCGTCTTCAGGGACCGGCGACGCCGCTTCCGCGAGCTCACCGCCGGCCACCGGGCCGGTGACACCGCCGTGCAGTGGCAACAGCCCGGCGTCGTCCACTGCGGCCGGTGCGACTACTGCTCTGAACAGGTGCGGCTGCACCGCGACCTGCTGATGGTGGCCGGCATGTCGGTGGTCCAGCGACGAAAACTGCAGGCGGCCGGCATCGGCACGATCGACCAACTCGCCGCCATGCCGGCCGGCGAGGCACACAACTCCGTGGCCCGTCTCCGCGCCCAGGCAAGGATGCAGCTTGGCCTGGACCAGGCCGCCGGATCCCGGACGTTCACTAAGGACGGCTCGCCCCACACCGTTTCGTACACCGTCCTTCCCGAGCACACGATCGGTTCCCTGCCCCCACCCAGCGACGGCGATATCTTCTTCGACTTCGAGGGTGATCCGCTCTGGCAGGACCCGGCCACGGGTGCCTGGGGCATCGAGTACCTGTTCGGCGTCGTCGAGGCTCCGGTGCCGGGGGACAGCGAGCCCGCCTTCAAGCCATTCTGGGCCCACACCCGGGCCGGGGAGCGGCGCGCCTTCCTGGACTTCCTGGATTACGTGGAGAAGCGCCGCGCCCGGTTTCCGGACATGCACGTCTACCACTACGCAGCCTACGAGAAGACGGCATTGCGCAACCTCTCATTGGCCCACCAGGCCGGCGAGGACATCGTGGACGACTGGCTGCGGCACGGACTGCTGGTGGACCTGTATGCCACGGTGAAGCACTCCCTGCGGATCTCCGAGGCGTCGTACTCGATCAAGAAGCTGGAACCCCTGTACATGGGCGACAACCTGCGCTCGGGAGACGTCAAGGACGCGGGCGCCTCCGTGGTGGCCTATGCGGCCTACTGTGCCGCCCGCGACGCCGGACATAGGGAGGAGGCCGGCGCGATCCTCGCTTCCATCTCCGACTACAACCAGTACGACTGCCTGTCCACCCTCCGCCTCAGGGACTGGCTGCTGCAGATCGCGCCGCAGGCTCCTGCCGACGCCCGCTCCACGGCAGAAGGCCCGGCTGCTGCGTCGCTGTCCCTGGCAGGCGGTTCCGTGGCGGAGCCTGCGGGCGACGGAAGCCCGGACGCGGCGGACGAGACCCCGGAAGAACAGCGTTTGCGGGAGTACCTGGCCAGCCTGCCGGACAGCCGGCCCTGGACGGATGATGAACGTGCCATCGCCATGGTGGCTGCTGCCACCGGCTACCACCGCCGGGAACGCAAGCAGTTCTGGTGGCAGCACTTCGACCGGGTGGAGGCGCCGCTGGAGAACTGGTCGGAGCAGAGGAACGTGTTCGTGGTCTCGTCCGCGGAAGTCACCAGCGACTGGGCCCTTGCCAAGCCCCGTGAACGCATGCGCACCCGGGTGCTGAAGCTCCGTGGCACCATGACGGAAGGGTCGGACTTCCGTGTGGGCTCCAGCTGGTGCCGGCTGTACGATCACCCCGGACCGGACGGGATGTCGTCGCCGGACGCTGTTCCCGGCACCCGCGCCTATACATTCGGCACCAGGATCAGCGAGTTGGAGGCCGCACCGGACAACCCGGAGCACACGCTGATCACCATCGCGGAGCGCGAATCCGGGAAGGTCGCCGCCTACCCGCACCTCCCGGTGGCGCTCACCGAGGACCAGCCCCTGGGCACCGCCAGCATCGAGGCGGCCATCGCCGGGATAGCCCGGACGGTCGGTTCATCGGTGCCGTCACTGCCCGCCCAGCCCGGCCTGGACATCCTACGGAAGCTACCGCCGCGCTTCCGCACCCGCCCCGGCCCCGCGGAAGTACTGCACGGAGATGACGGCGCCGCCGACTACGCAACGGCCATTACCGAAAGCCTGCGGGACCTGGACCAGTCCTACCTTGCGGTGCAGGGGCCCCCGGGGACGGGCAAGACCCACGTGGGTGCCCATGTGATTGGCGCGCTGGTGGCTAAGGGCTGGAAGGTGGGCGTTGTTGGCCAGTCACACAACGTGGTCGAAAACCTGCTCTGCTGTGCCATCGCCAAGGGCGGCGTGGACCCGGCCCGCGTGGCTAAGAAGCTTGCTGCGGCGCATGATGTGCCGTGGAAGGCGACGGCCGACCGTGATGTGTCCCGGCTGCTGGCCTCCCCCGGCGGCTGCCTGGTAGGCGGGACCGCCTGGACCATGACCGGGAAGGAAGTCCCGGCCGGATCGCTCGACCTGCTGGTCATCGACGAGGCCGGCCAGTTCTCGCTGGCCAACACACTGGCGGTCAGCCGTGCCGCGACCAGGCTGCTCCTGCTCGGTGATCCGCAGCAGTTGCCCCAAGTGACGCAGGGAGCCCACCCGGAACCTGTTGATGAGTCCGCCTTGGGCTGGCTCGCGGCCGGCCATGCCACGCTGCCTGCGCGCCTGGGCTACTTCCTGGCGGACACCTGGCGCATGCACCCGGAGCTCTGCCGTGCGGTGTCCAACCTCAGCTACGAGGGGAAGCTCCAGTCGGCGCCGGCCGCGTCCCAGCGCGAGCTGGAGGGTGTGGCGCCAGGGGTCGAGACGGCGTTCGTGAACCACAGCGGCAATGCCACGGGCTCGAAGGAAGAAGCTGACGAGGTGGTGCGGCAGGCCCGCCGCCATCTTGGCTTGAAGTGGAAACCGGGGGCGGACAGCGAAGCCCGTCCCCTGGAGCAGCAGGATCTGTTGGTGGTGGCTGCCTACAACGCCCAGGTCCACCTGGTCCGGAAAGCCCTGGCGGAGGCGGGCCTGCCGGACGTGCGGGTGGGCACCGTGGACAAGTTCCAAGGTCAGGAAGCACCGGTGGTCCTTGTGTCCATGGCGTGCTCAGCGGTGGCCGAGGCGCCCCGCGGCGCCGAGTTCCTGCTCAACAGGAACCGGATTAACGTGGCGGTCTCGCGCGGGCAATGGCGGGCCGTCATTGTCCGCTCGCCGGAACTGACCAGCTACATGCCGCACAAGCCCGCCGCGCTGGAGGAGCTGGGAGCCTTTATCGGCCTGAGCCCCCGGGAATAGGGCCAGCAGGTATCAGTGGGCCCGGAAGCCGCGGAACGTGCCTGAGGCTGCGGACATCGAGGCCTCCACGTTGTCCACGCGGCCCGGGGTCCGGCCGGAGTTGAGCCACTCCAGGAGTTGGCGCACCTTCGGCTCGGGCCCTTCCGCCACCACGGAGACCGACCCGTCGTCGAGGTTCTTCACCTCACCCGACAACCCGAGTTCCTCCGCCTGGCCCATCGTCCAGTAGCGGAAGCCCACTGCCTGCACCATCCCGTGCACGCGGGCGTCCAGCCGGACAGCATCCTGTGCCGACCCGTCCTGCGCCGACCCGTCCTGTGCTGGACCTAGGTGCCTGGCCATGGTGCCTCCCCTCCCGTCAGCGCCTCCCCTGCCCAACCAGGTAGCAGTAAGTGCCGTTTTGAGCGCCCAAACGACACTTGGCGCTACCTGGTTGGGCGGAAGGAGGGCAGTTAGTTGATGGTGATGTCGCGGGTGGCGTGGTTGTAGCGGATCGTGACCGTGCCGCCAGCGTGGTGCAGCTCGTGGTTGGGGCCATCGAACGCGCCAAACGCGCCGTAGTTCTCTGCCCAGGAACGGTTCAGGGCAATCTTGAACGTGTAGTAGCCGGCGGGCAGGTCGGCGCTCTTCTTCCACTGCTGGTCCAGGAAGTCGAACTCCATCTGCGCTTCGTCATACTGCGGGGCCCAGTTCTCCGGGGCACCCAGGATGGTGTTGAAGTCGCCCGCGACGGCAACCGCTTCAGGCTGCGGGTGGGTCTCGACGTCCGGGCCTTCGAACGGCTCGGCCGGTGCGCCGGCGGCGGCTTCGGCGTCTGCCTTCTTCGCCGGTGCCTTGCGGGTGCGGACAGCCTTCACAACAGGCTCGACGGCGTCCTCGAGTGCCTTCGCGGCCTTGCCCACGGCGGCTGCAGCCTTCTTCGCGGGAGCCTTCTTGACAGGCTTCTTGGCAGTGCCCTCGGCGGCTGCCGGCTCAGCGGCGGCCGGTGCGGAGAACTTGCGGACGAATCCGGCAGGAGCGGCGGGAACCGGGGTGTCGGCGGGCACCGGGGTGCCGGCGTCGAGGGCGGTGGCAAACGAGACAGGGTCGGGGAAGGCGACCGTGGCGCGCATGCCGTCGTCGGTGATGGTCCAGCCGGAGCGGCCCTTGACCAGCCAGCCGGCCTTGACCAGCTTGGCGGTGGCCGAGGTGAGGGTCTTGTGGCCGCGGGGAATGCCGCCGCTGAGGAGTTCGGCCTCGTGTTCGTTGAACGGCACGCGGGCGGTGGCCTCTGCGAGGACCTGGCCTGCGTTCAGTGCATCGCCGGACCACACGCCTTCGGTCAGGACATCCAGGACGGTCTTGAGTCGAAGGAACGTGTTTTCTGCGGTGGACTTGGCCATGATTCCCCTTTTATGAAAGCGATCGGTCTTAGGCATCATGCCAAGTGCCCATTAAATCGCGCGACTTTAATTGGTTAACTCTTTGTGTCGTGACCGACTATGAAGCGGATGGTGCCGCAAGTGAGGCGGAGGTCTCGGGTAAGGGCTGTTTGCTTAACCCTCGAGCGTTGACACGGGTGCTGCCATGCACTCCCCCGGACACGCCTGCGGCATTTAGTTTACCGGGCAGAAAGCCCCGCTGTTGCGCCCGACACAGCAGGGGTCAGGAGGCCAGTTCCCGGCCGTTCAATTCCGCCAGCAGCTCGGCCTTCCGTTCCTCGGTGGCGAAGGAGGAGTGGATGGAGTTCGCGGCGAGGCGGGCCCTGTCGAAATCCGAGAGGTCGAACACTGTGGTGAGCTGGGCAAAGTTGTCGTCCACGTATCCGCCAAAGTAGGCAGGATCGTCAGAGTTGACGGAAACGTTGAGCCCGGCGGCCAGCATGGCCGGCAGCGGGTGGTCGGCCAGCGTGTCGACCGCACGGAGCCGGACGTTGGACAGGGGGCAGACAGTGAGCGGAATCCTGGCATTGACGAGGCGCTCCACCAGGTCGGGATCGTCCATGCACCGGATGCCGTGGTCAATGCGCTCGACCCCCAGGACGTCCAGGGCTTCGGTGATGTAGGACGCCGGGCCCTCCTCCCCCGCGTGCGCGGTCAGCCGCAGGCCTGCTTCCCGGGCTTGGTCGTAGAGTCGCTCGAACTTGGACGGCGGGTTCCCCACCTCGGCCGAGTCCAGGCCGATGGCGCCGATCGGCGCGTTCATGGCCAGCAACTGGCCGAAGACTTCCAGGGCCGACTCCTCGGGCAGGTCCCGCAGGAAGGCGGCGATCAGCATGGTGGAGATGCCGAATTCCTCCTGGGACGTGGCAAGCACCGAAGCGACACCGTTCACGCAGACCTCAAGCGGAATCCCACGGGAGACGTGCGCCTGCGGATCCATCATGATTTCGGCGTGCCGCACCCCGGCAGCGGCAGCGCGCGCCAGGTACGCGCGGGTCATGTCCGCGAAGTCCTGCTCGGTGCGCAGCACGGCCATGTTCGCGTAGTAAAGGTCCAGGAAGGACTGCAGGTCGGTGAACTCGTACCTTTCCCGGAGTTCCTCCAGCCCCGAGTACGGCAGGGTGATGCCGTTGCGCTCGGCCAGGGCAAAGATGAGTTCAGGCTGCAGCGTGCCTTCGATATGCAAGTGCAGTTCGGCTACGGGGAGGGGCTTGGCGGGGACGCCAGGAACCGTTGCGTCTGTTTCGGTTTCGGGCATGGTGCTGCCGCCGGCAATGTTGTCCATCCGGTCAGGATAATGCAACACGCCAGCAGCGGTTTCGATTTGATAACGCCAGGTCGATGTCCTAGCGTGAAAAGCATGCCCGCACGGCGGGCTCATTGATTGCCAGGTGCTGCCTTCACCAGAACTGCCCAGCGGCAGCCACCGACATTGACCTCTATTCGTCAGGGGCGGGCAGTGGCGCGACGATCTCCGGGGACGGAACCAGCGCTGGTGGCCTTCAGGAGCATCACCATCATGAAAAACACCAAATTCCGTACTGCCGCGCGCCGCGGAGTCACCCTGGCTGCCGTCTCAGCGGCGGGTCTGGCTCTCTCTGCCACTGCGGCCAACGCAGCAACCCCGACCTCCACATGGGATGCACTGGCCCAGTGCGAAAGCGGTGGCAACTGGTCCATCAATACCGGCAACGGCTTCTCCGGCGGCCTGCAGTTCACCTCCAGCACCTGGGCTGCCTACGGCGGCACCGGGTCTCCCGCGGACGCCAGCCGCGAACAGCAGATTGCGGTAGCTGAGCGGGTCCAGGCCTCCCAGGGCTGGGGAGCCTGGCCCTCCTGCGCATCCCAGCTCGGCCTGAGCGGCGGGGGCGGCGCGCCGGTGCAAAGCGCACCGATCCAGAGCGCACCCGTGCAGGTCCAGGGCGCCCCGGCCCAAAATGCAGCAGTGCAGCAGGCACCGGCGCCGCGGCACGCCACCTCCGTTGCCGTCAGCGGCGAGACCTACACCCTTCAGGCCGGCGATACGTTGAGCATCGTTGCCCAGAAGCTCGGCATCGAGGGCGGCTGGCAGCACCTTGCCGACGCCAACCTGGACACCATTTCCGATCCGAACCTCGTGTTCGAGGGACAGGTCATCCAGCTCCCGGCTTAAACCGGGACGGCGAGAGCCGCACCGCCTCCCAAGGCGACAAAAGCAGGTCGGCGATAGACAAATTCCGTCGACCAAACAACGACGCCGGCACATCCCCAGAAGGGATGTGCCGGCGTCGTTCCTTAATTCTCCAGGCCCTGCCGCGGGCGGCGAGGCCAGGTGCGGTCAGGAGGCGGGCAGTTCCCGCACGATCCGCACCTTCCAGGCGTGCTCGTCGCTGGTGTCCAGGAGGGCGACGGTGCCGTGGGCGAGGTTCAGCGCAACCCGCTTGACGGCCAGCAGCTCCAGGTAGAGATGCTCGTTCATGCGGCTGGGGGTGTCGATCATGTACTTCACGGCATCGCGCACCTTGCGGTAGTTGGCGCTGCGTTCACGGTGCATGTGCAGCTCCAGGGCGGAACGCTGCTTGAGCCGCGGCTCGTGCCGGTTCAGCAGCGTCACGGCGGTGTGCACTGCGACCACAAGGGTGAGGGAAACGCCGTAGATCCACCATCCGCTGGACAGCAGGAACAGGGGCAGGTTGCCGATGGCAACCAGGGCAATCACCACGCGCAGCGCGGCAATGCGGCGCACAGTGCGGGCGACGGCGGCCACGCCGTCACGGAAACGGTGCTGCTCCTTGCGGGCGGCTGCGGGGTCGATGGTGAACTCGTCGAGGACCAGGATGCCCTTCGCTTCCGGCCCGAGCATCTGCCCATACCGGGGCAGGGCTGGGCGGATGGTTCCAACGGTCTTTTCAGGTGTAGATGTCATGAGAGAGCTTCCAAAACGCGGGGGTGGTTGCGGAGATCTTAGTGGTTTAACCTGAGTGCCGTATGCAGGCGTCCATTATTTGGACATCAGGGGTGCCCTCCTGTGGCCGGCCGCACAGCAATTGGCACTTCGGGCCGGTGCCGTCAGACTGAATAGATGCAAACCTTCCTCCCGTACCCCGATTTCCGGCAAAGCGCCGCAGCCCTGGACACCGCACGGCTGGGCAAGCAGCGGGTCGAAGCGCTGCAAACGCTGCGCGCCCTGGTGATCCCCGAGTACGGCTGGCAGACCCATCCCGCGATCCGAATGTGGATGGGGCACGTCCCGGCCCTCACCATGTACGGCCTGGCGATGGTGGACGAGTGGATCGGGCGCGGCCATCCGGACAACACCCGGGCGAACATCGCGGAGTTCGCGCCGCAGGCCGCCCACCCCGACTACGCCTCGAAAATCATCCTGCCCCCGTGGCTGGGGGACCCGGATTTCCACCTCAGCCACCGTTCCAAGCTGGTGCACAAGGAACCGAAGTTCTACACCACTGTCTTCCCGGACGCAGTTCCGGAGATGGAGTACGTCTGGCCCGAGCCCCGGCACGAGTTCCTCCCGCAGGAACCCGAGGGAGAGGTCCTGTGGATCCTCCGGGACCCGCACGACGACGTCGATCCCCAGGCGCTGGACACGGTGGCCCTTCCTCCGGTGAACCGCAGCGCTGCTGCCGCGGCATCCGCCGGCGACGACGGGTACACGCCGGTCTACATCGAGGACGGTTCGAGGCGGCCCTCACGCGCCCCCAGGAAGGCTCCGCCGAAGCCGCAGGAGAAGAAGCCCACCCGCAAGCGGCTGGCGCAGGAAGAGGCGTTCCGCACCCTCCCGGGCAAGACCCCGGTGGCCGTCCCGCTGGAGGGCGGGGCCAGGTTCGCCGTGGGGCACGTCCTGGGGCGGCCCATCACGCTCGACGACGGCCGGTTCGGACGGAACTTCGAGGTCACGGAAATCATCGACCGTTCCGCGTTCGCGTATCCCGCACTCCTGCAGGATCCCCGGGTGTTCTTCCCCGTGGAAGCCCCGTAGTGACGGTCCTCCTTGCCGGATGCGGGGACCTCGGAACCGAGGCCGGCCTGCGCTTCGCCGGCCTCGGCCACAAAGTCGTGGGCTGGCGGCGCTCCCCCGCGAAGCTGCCGCGGGCCATCCAGGGTGCCGCGGCTGACCTGGGAACCCCTAACCTGCCACCCGTCCCGGCGGACACCTCCGCCGTCGTCATTGCCGTGGCTGCCGACGAACCCACCGAGGAGGCGTACCGCGCCGCCTACCTGCGCGGAGTCGCCAACGTGCTGGACGCGCTGGAGCGCGACGGCGTGGTGCCCGGG
Source organism: Arthrobacter sp. MOO21 (assembly GCF_057369995.2). Classification (NCBI taxonomy): domain Bacteria; kingdom Bacillati; phylum Actinomycetota; class Actinomycetes; order Micrococcales; family Micrococcaceae; genus Arthrobacter; species Arthrobacter sp. MOO21. Next base: position 695,676 of record NZ_CM170671.2, read on the forward strand.
CGGGTCCTCTTTGTCTCCTCAACGGCGGTCTATGGCGACGCCGGAGGCGGCTGGGTGGATGAAGCCACCCCGGCGGCTCCAGGGGGCTTTTCCGGCCGGGTCCTTGTGGAAGCCGAGGAACTGCTTCATGGACGGCTCGCCGGCACCGGTACGTCGACCGTGTCCCTTCGGCTGGGTGGGATCTACGGGCCGGGAAGGACCCGGCTGATTGACCAGGTGCGCGGCGGTTCGGCAGTTGTCCCCCGGGACGTCCGCTACACCAACCGGATCCATCGGGACGACGCCGCGGCCGCCATCGTCCACCTCGCCACCATGGCCGCCACGCCCGCACCGACGTACATTGGCGTGGACAACGACCCCGCCGATCTTGGCACCGTACTCCGGTTCCTGGCCCTGGAGCTGGGCCTCGGGGAGCCGCCCGTCGGCGACGCCGGCCCGGCCCGCGGCGGCAACAAACGCTGCCGGAACGACCTGCTCCGGAGCACCGGCTTTGGCTTCACCTTTCCGTCCTTCCGGGAAGGGTACCGGGACATCCTGGCAGGCAACGGCGTGCGCCACCCCTAGTGTCCCCCTCCAACTTTTTGGGGGGATCCGAAGGCCGCTTCCGGCAGCACAGACTGCAGTAAAGTGCCCTTATTGTGGAGAAGTCCCGCCGCCACCTGATGGTGCGCTCGCTCGTTGCGGCAGCCGTTGTGCCGGTTCTGGCATTCGGCTCAGTGAGTTGCGTCCCGGACGCCACACCCGCTCGAAGTGCTGCACCGGAAGCGGCGGCGCATGCGGTCGGAAACTCCCCCTCCGCCATCCCACCCAGCGCCGTCCCACCCAGCGGTGAGGCCATGCCCGTGGGAGACCTGCCCGGATGGACCCAGGTTTTTACGGAGGATTTCCTCAGCGGGAACGTGCCGGTGGGTGGATTCCCGGGCGCCGCCTACGGCGCGAAGTGGAGCGCCAACTACGCTGACGGTACGCCGGACACCGCCGCCCAGTTGTTGCAGTCAAAGTCCGGCTATTACCCGTCAAAGGTCCTAAGCGTCAGCGACGGCGTCCTGGACATGTACCTGCACTCCGAAAACGGCGTCTCGATGGGTGCAGCTCCCGCCCCCAAGCTCACCCCGATCAGCGAGCGCCCCTACAACAGCCAGCTGTATGGACGCTACTCGGTGCGGTTTCGCGCGGACGCCCTCGCAGGGTTCAAGGCAGCATGGCTGCTCTGGCCCGACAGCAAGCAATGGCCGGAGGACGGCGAAATAGACTTCCCCGAGGGGGACCTCGCCGCCCACATCTATGCCGCCATGCATGGCACCGGCAGCCCGGACGGCGGCGCCGTCGACGTATTCCACACTGCGGTTACCTTCGCGTCCTGGCACACGGCAACCACCGAATGGAGCCGCGGACGGGTCGAGTTCTTCCTCGATGGCACCTTGATAGGCACCAGTACGGCGGCCGTCCCGGACACCCCGATGCATTACCTGCTGCAGACCGAGTCCTGCCTGCCGACCTGTCCCGAGCCGGAAACCAGCGGCCACGTGTACGTTGACTGGGTGGCCATCTGGAAGAAGGACTAGCCGCGGATGCTGTCGGGCCTCCAGTACCGCAGCCCGCCGCTGGTGGCCCCGTCACGGGCCACCTTGACCACGGCATATGGGAATGCCCCGCGGTCCGTCTGGTCCGGTCCCCGGCCTCGGACGTCGGAACACCACGTACCGGTGTTGATGTATCGGGTGCGGCAGCCGTCGAGCGCGGATTCCAGGGCCCGGTGGGTGTGCGCGGAGACGTACCAGGCCACTCCCGATCCGTGGGCCTTCAGCGTCCGTGCCACCCGCCCGGCCGCGGCAGGGGCGTCCTCGCTGGCGATGCTCCACCCCGCGGCGCCCAGCACCATGCGGGTGGCGGCGACGGGGAGCGCCGAGACTGTCCGGAACCGGGACAGGCGCGCCAGCTCCCGGAGGGTTGCCCCGTCGAGCGCCAGCCGGCGTGACTCGGTCTGCAGCAGCTCGCCGTAGGCGGAGCCCCGGATGCGCAGTTCCGCCAGTTCGGATGCAACGCAGGCCCGGGCAACGTCCCCGGCGCGGCTCAGCGGGGAGCCCGAGGGATGCGCGTGCCAGGCAGCGAGCGGTGGCAGGCCCAGCCCGTCGGTGCCGTTGACCGCCGTACGGAGCACCTCCGGCAGCCGGTGCAGCGAGTGGTGCTGGTGCCCGTGCTCGGCCACCAGCACGTGCGGCACGTGCAGCATCCACGGATGCACCCTGACCCGTGCCGGGTCACGGGGTGACAGCAGGGCCGACAGGCGGGCGGCAACGGCTGGACGGGCCAGCTCGACGTCGTGGTTGCCGCACACGAAGTGCAGCTCCACGCCGCGGGCCGCGGACTCCTCCAACGCCCAGAACGTGTCCAGGTGCCGGGCCAGGATGGACTCGAGCCGGCCCAGGCTCTCGTCCTCGCCGTACCTGGCCAGTTCGAACGTGTCACCGACGAACACGACGTGCTTCCGCCGGCCGGGAGCGGGGAAGACCTTGCCCGCCAGGAACTCGGGCAGGATCTTGCCGGGGTTCCTGGGATCGTCGTCGGACAGTCCCAGGTGAAGGTCGCTGAGCAGCCACCACCTGGCCGCGCTGCTCATGCGAGCAGTCCCATCACGCGTGGCAGGAAGAGGAGCAGGTAGGTCGCCCACATGATGGCGACGGCCCTGGGACTGAGGACGCGGCCGGCGAATCCCGAGGGCGTGGCGCGCCCGGCATCCGGCCCGACCCGCCGGACCTCGAGGGTGACGAGGGTGACGAGGAGAACGGCAGCGGCGAGCAGCCCTGCCAGGTTGATGATCATGTTTCCTCCTGCCGGGCGCGTTCCAGGCACGCCAAGACGGTAATGACTGACATGGCGACGACGCACGCCTGCCATGACCACACGGCGAGGTAGAACATCGCGGTGGACACGACTGTGAGCGTGGCGAAACCGAGGACGGGAACCAGCAGCGCGCCGAGCGCACGGTCGGCCACGTGCAGGAGCCGCGCCAGCGCCTGCCCGGGAAGCAGGACGAGGACGGCTGCGGCCGATAGGGCCTGGAGGGGCGCCGGCAGTCCGGCGAGCGCCGCCACGGACAGCACGACGGCGGCGATACCGAGTGCCAGGGTCAGCTTGCTGACCCTTCCGCGATTCATGGCGCCACCCCAAAGGGAGCCAGCCGGTAGGCCCGCGCGTCGGGGTTGCTGAACACGAGCTGCACGGAGTCCTGGCTGCGCAGCCACTGCTCGAATTCGTCGAAGCCCTGCTTGCTGATGTCGCCCTGGACCACCAGGCTTGCCTCTGACGACCGGGTCAGCAGGATCACGCCACCGGCCGGGTTGTGCCGGGCGTAGTCGTAGACGAGTGGTCCGCACGTCGCCACGGACAGACCGGCCTTGCAGAGGTCATCGATGGTCCGGTAGCGGTGGTCAAGGTAGCCCTCGTTGCGCCAGGGCGTCGGGTGCGCCGCCGAGATGACCGCCGAGCCAGGAGGTGCCAGGCGTTGCACCGCATGGACGGCGGCGAGCTCATTGTCAGTGAAGACGTCAAACCGGGCATTTCCGAACCGGCCCGTCACCGTCATCGCGGCCAACAGGCAGCAACAGAGCGCAAGGGCGCCGGTGGCAAGGAAGGAGGGGCGGGTGCCGCCACGTGCAGGAAGCAGGACCGAGGATGCCTGCATGGCAATGAAGGGCAGCGCGAACAGTGAAACGCGGATCAGCATTTCCCCGCCGTACGACTGCGTGGGAAAGAGCAGCAGCGGGGTGACGGCAAGGAGCACAACCCTGATATCCAGGCGCTTTTTGCGCCAATCCCACAACGCACCCGCTATGGCGAGCGCCCACAGGATGACGGTGAGGAGCATCCGCACCTGCACCACCAGCAAGTGGCCGGGAGACCCGCTGACCCGGTCGACGATGTTGGCCTGGGTCGCGGCCTGGAGCCCGGCGTCCGCCAGCGGCGGATGCCCGTCGAGATAGGGGCTCGCGGGGTAGGCGAGCCAGAGCGCCAGCACGACGGCGGCGATGAGGGGCAGCCGGCTGGGCCACACGTGTCCCGTCAGGGTGAGCGCAGTGATGGCGATGAGCACCATGAACGGCGTCAGCTGGTGGCTGGCGCTGATGACGACGACCAGCAGGAGGGTCACCACGAGTGCGCTCAGCCGGTGACGCGCCCGGGACTCGGCTGGCGTCCGGCCGCGCCACCACACGGCGAGCCCGGCAGGCCGGAAACCGGGAAACTTCGGAGGCTTCGCGCCCAAAGGGCCGATCACCAGTGCGATCACGACGAGGTAGAGGAAGAGCCCGAAGGCCTGGGGCGAGAGATAGTCCTGGTCCTGCCAGTTCCCGAGGCAGAAGATCCAGAGCACCAGCCAGCGGCGCCGGGGATCGGTGGTCAGGTGGCGCATCAGCACTCCGAGCGCCGCGAGCCACAGCCCTATGTCCACCACCGGTGCCCACAGGGCCACGGACACCGGGTCGATGCCGCTGGCCCGCAGCAGCGTCGCAAGGAGTGCGAAGAACCCCGGCCAGTTGAAGTACGCATCGATGTCCGGATTGATGTCCTGGGTGCTCGCGAGGGCGTCGGCGATGCCCAGGTGGCGGAAGGCAACCTCGCCCCGGGGGATGTCGGTCACGAAGATGGCCGTTCCGAAAAGCATGAGCACCAGCACCGCGATCAGCCAGATCATGACCGGGCGGCTCGCCGGTCCCGCGGCGTTCCCCCGCAGCGCAGCGACGAAGGCGAGGTTCAGGAGCACCACCCCCGCCCAAAACGGGTAAGGCAGCACGGCGACAAGACCAAGGTCGCTGTCGATGGGCACGGTCACTGTGGAGGCGGCCCAGATGGCGAGCGCCAGCGCCACGGCTCCTGCCAGGGCACACAGGATGTCGCGGGACTTGATCCGGCCCTTGGTGGGGCTGGCCGGTTCAACCACGGAGATCATTGCGCCTCCAGCTTGATCCGCCGGAGGACCATGAGCAGCCGCGCGCCCACGGCCGCGGCGCCGACGGAGAGCACCACCAGCCACGCCAGGGCCATGGTGGTGGCCCCACTGCCCGCGGCCAACAGCGCTGCGGTGCAGAGGGTGCTTCCGAGCGTTACGCCGACCACGATCGCCTCCGTGTAGCGCCCCCGGGCACGGCACACAGCGTTGTAGGCCTGCAGTACCGCGTACGGCACCAGCCCGGCTGCCAGCAACTGCAGGGCGCCGGCGGACGCGTCGGCGTACCGCTCCCCGAGCAGGCCAAGCAGCGGGCGGGCGAAGAGCACGAGGACGACGGCGGCAAGGCCTCCCACGATGAGCGACCACCGCAGGCTGGCCCAAGTGGTTAACACCAGGCGTGCGGGATCGCGGACACCCTCGGAAAATTGGACAATGCCCATCAGCACCGGCGCCGTGTACGCGGCCCAGGCCATCATCCATGCGGGATACCAGTAGGCAGCGGCCTCCGGCGCCACCGTGTGGGCGAGCAGGAGCGGCAGCAGCAGTCCGGGGGCGCGCTCGGTGAGGGTGAGGAGCTGATTCGGGATGCCCACGGCCAGGAGTGGGCGCTCGCGCATGGAGCGCAGGGACGGCCTCGGACGGTATCCCACCAGCCGTCGCAGCTGGACTGCACCGACGACGCATGCCACGGCCGTCGCCAGGGTCCAGCAGGCCAGCAGCACGTCGGCGGGGGCACCGCGGGCGAGCCAGGCCACGAGCGCCGCGGCTCCGAGGGAGACCGCGCCACCCAGCACGTACCTTGAGGTGGCGCTGGCACCGCGGCCCAGCGCCACGAGCGCCTGGTCCAGCACGATGACCACCGTTCCGGTGACGGCCGCCAAAAGGAACATGGCCCAGAAGAGAACCGATGTCGAGGCCGTGTCCGGGGCCGCCGCCGACTGCAGGGCGAGGTAACCGAGGGCCAGGACGCTGCCTGCTATTCCTACGGTGGCGAACGCCGAATCGAGCAGCCGGGCGGGCGGCTCACCGCGCCCCACCGAGACGATCACGGCCGACCCGGCGCCGAGCACCGCGAGCTGGGTACAAATCATCACCGCCGAGACGGCAGCAGCGGTCAGCCCGACCTCGCGGTCGGAGGTGGCGCGCGCGGCCACGATCCAGAAGGCGAAGCCCGTACCCGTCTGGGCGGCCTTCGCCAGGACGAGGCCGAGCGAGCTGCGCAGGGCGGAGTGCCGGACGCCCGAGGCGTCCGAAACAGCCGTCCCGCGCCCGGCCCTCACGAGGCCAGGCCCCTTGCCAGGCCAGCGTAGTTGTACCAGCAAAAGGCGAGGTAGTACCTCAGCCACCGGGGCTGGCCGGCGGCCAAACTCAGGGCGCTGCCGCGGACTGCCGCAGCGGCGGGCAGCAGAGCCAGCCTCGCGCCACGCCACCCGTGTTTGCGGATCATCCGCCCCAGCCCGGTGCCGTCCATGAGGAACTGGTCGAGCGCGAAGGCGAAGTCGTCGGCGGCGAACCGGTGTTCAACAACCACCCGGCGTGATACGGCCGTGCGCAGTCCTGACTGCCGCATCCGCCAGCGCAGTTCGATGTCCTCGCCCGATTTGAACGAATCGTCGAAGCCCATGCCAAGCATCAGTTCCCGGTCCACGATGGTGGCCACCAGCCCGAACCAGTTGCGGCTGCGGCCGGTGCGGTGGTGGTGGGCCAGCGCCTGCCCCCAGTAGCCCGGGCCGCCCACGCTCTCCAGGCCGGCCTGGAGGGCGTCGTAGCCGCCCTCCACCAGCTCCGTGAGCAGGTCGGCTACACCGTCAGGCCCGAACACGACGTCGGTGTCGACGAGCAGGACCCACCGGGTGCTGCTGTTGCGCACGCCCAGGGTCCGGGCCCATGGCAGGCCCCTGCCCTCGTCGCTGAGGACCCGTGCCCCGGCTGCGCGGGCCATGTCGACGGTGCCGTCGGTGGACAGGCCGTCCACCACGATGATTTCGGCGACACCGGACTGGCGCAGGGCCTCGAGGCATCGTGGGAGCATGTCCTCCGCGTCGCGGGCCGGGACGACTGCGGTGACCTCGGCTGGGCTGGGAGCCATGGTGTCCCGCCCTCAGGCCCGCTCGTCCAGGACCGATGGCAGCAGCTGCTCGAGATAGCGGACGATGTCATCCGACGCCTCGTCCGCCGTGTATGCGGACGGCACCTGGAGCAGGTGGCAGGGCCGGCCGTCCAGCGCCTTGCTCAGCACGATGCCCTTCGTGCTGAAGTGCTCGCGCCAAGGGACGACCGACGTGGCCGCCAATCCGGTGACCACCCGCTGCGAGAAGCCCGCCATCTCGATATGGAAGTTGCCGAGCATACGGTCCACCATCCACTCGCTCGTCCGCTCGACCAGCCGGGACCGTGTGCCCTCGAACCGCTCGACATAGATGGCGGCGGCGAGCGGGGCCGAGGTGGTCACCTCCCGTCCCGGGAATGCGGTGGCCGGGGTGACCATGCGGTGTTCGGGTGACCACCGGCGGGAGAAGTCCGCGAGGCGCGGATAGCGGATCACGTACGGGTGCACCAGGGTGGTGAGGCGGCTGACGCTGTTGGAGAGCTGTGAGGGGACGAGGGGTTTCCGGACGCCTTCGAACAGGTGCGGGTAGATGGCCCGGTGGTGGGGCTTGATGAACATCGGCTTTGCATAGCCCAGCAGGGTGGCGTCCTCGGCGAGGAAGGCCCAGTCGTCGCCCATGAAGGACCATCCGTCCCGCCGCATCAGTTTGGCTACGGTGCTCGTCTTGCCGGTGCCCCCGGCGGCGGGAAGCGCGATCGCGTGGCCCCGGTACGCCATCGTCGCCGCGTGGATCATGCCTGCCCCCTTGCCGACCATGGCGGCGTCGAGGACGGGAACCACGGAGGTCAGCAGCTCGCCGGGACCGTGGATGCGCCATTGGTCGGTGTCCCTGACGATCTGCACCCGGTCGGCCTGGAACCGCACGCTGTTGGCCGTGTAGGCGAGTTCGTGCTCCACGAGGCCCGCATCAGGCATCGGTTCGGGCCGGTCGTCGACGAGGATGTCGGCGGGCCGTTCGGTGTCGGAGGCGAAGCATGCCAGCATGCTTTGGAGTTGGGCGGCTGCCGGCGCCTTGGCGTCGACGCGGATCGTGATGCGGCCGTGGATATCGAAGTGCGGTGCCGTGGTCTGCCGGGTGCGCATGGGTCGTCCCCTGTCTCGGTGGTGTTGGTCGGTTGGTCTTGCTGCGGCGGTCGCTCTCTGCCGGTTCAGCCGGGCCGTCGCGGCGGCGGTCGCCTGGTGGGCCGGTTCACTTCACTTCCCGCCACGGACTGACGCCGGCCAGTGGCGGCTGGTTCAGGCGCCGGCCAGGCACCTGCGCCATCCGCCGTCCCCGAAGGTAGCCTGCCGCCGTGCAGGCCACGACCGCCACCAGTGCGGCCGCCCGGCTGAGTCCGCCGGGATTTCCGCGGCTCCAGTCGCTTATTCCGGTTAGGAAGGCCCGGGTCAGGATGTTGCGGACGTAGCGGCGTTCGGGGCCCAGGGCCCTTTTATGCCCGACAATGTGGGCGACCTGCGCCTTCGAGATCCCTTCGGACCAGGACCTGGCAAGCATGTACCGGACTGTTCCCCTGTATGCCGGAACGTGGTGGCGTACCAGCGCGGCCGGCTCGTAGACGATGCGGCATCCGGGGGAACCCATCTTCGACCGGATGCATATTTCCGTCTCCTCGCAGCCCAGGGGGACGGAGCCCCGGCGTCCCAGGGCGAGGTTGAAGCCACCCGCCTGCCGCACGACGTCAAGCCGGAACGACATGTTGGCGCCGATGACGTTCCTGACCTCGGATGCCACCCGCGGCAGGCCCCGGTGGCTGCAGCCGACGATCCAGTCGAGTTCTTCACCAAAGAAGCGGGGGCGCCCCGCCTCCCACACAGGTTCCACCCGGCCGCCTACTGCGAGGACCTCGGGGTCGTCATAGAGCGCCATGATGCGTTCAAGCCAGTCCGGCGCCGCCTCGGCGTCGTCGTCAAGGAAGGCGACGACGTCAGAGTCCGCCAGGCCTACGCCGGTGTTGCGTGCCCCGGAGAGTCCGCGCGGGCCAGTGTTCCTGACGATGGTGACGTCGTCCACCGTCTCGGTCAAAAGGTCGAACAGCTCCTCGTTGTGGTCAATGACCACCAGGACGTCCTTCGGAGCGCAGCTCTGGGCGCGGAGGGACTCGAGGACATCCAGCAGCCAGCCCCAGCGCTCCGAGGTGTAAGCGCAGATGATGACGGTGACACTTGGCGAAGGAAGGGGTGTCATTTTAGGGCCCGCTCACCACGGACAGAACACTTGTCGGATCGGTGGGCGTCCGCGGGAAGCTCACCCTGGCGTATGCGTATTTGACGCGGCGCAGCGCCTCCGGCCGGGCGCCGGCGGTGGGCGCCTCCCAGAAGAAGAACTCGTGGGCCATCGTCCCCAGCACCCGCCAGCCGTCCCGGAAGGTTTGGAGGTTTGAGGCGCCGGAGATGCGGTCCAGTTCCAGGCTGGGGACCTCGGCAATGCGGAGGCCGGCCTTCGCCGCCCGGACGATCAGTTCGGTCTCGATCTCGAATCCGTCGGACTCCAGCTGCAGGACTTCCAGGCATTCGCGCCGGAAAGCTATGTAGCCGTAGCAAAGGTCAGAGTAGTTGCTGTGCAGCACCGTGTTGGCCAGACCGGTCAGGGCACGGTTTCCGGTCCGCCGCAGCCAGGTCAGGTCCTCCGAACCCCCGCCCGTAACGTATCGGGAGCCTTTGACGAAGTCGTAGTCATGCTGGAGCGGGGAAACGAACCAGCCGATTTCCTGCGGATCCATGCTGCCATCGGCATCGAGCATCACGATGATGTCGCCTTTGGCCGCGGCAAATCCTGACCTCAGCGCGACGCCTTTGCCCTTGCGCAGCTCGTCGACCACAACGACGTCTTTGCGGATGGCCCGTGCCACCCCAACGGTATTGTCCGTGGAACGGCCGTCCACGATCACGACCTCATCCACGTACAACGGCATCCGCCGAAGGACCCAGGGAATGTTTTGGGCCTCGTTCAAAGTAGGAATTACTACGCTGATGGACGCTCTCTGCGGCACTGCTGCCGGCTTGGGAATCGAACTTGGGGGCTGGGTGGAAATCGACAAAAGCCTCACCACTTCATGGCGCAATAATGACGATTGCCATCGGGCAGCCCGCACCGTTGAGGGCACCCGTCGGCTCTGACCGGACCAGGTCTTTCCGCGGCCCCGGCATTTGATGAGCCGGCTCCTCAAGAGGGATGCGAACCCCCGACCACTGGATCTAGAGATTGTCTGTCCGTGGCTAGAGCATAGGAGGGGCCCGGCCGGAGAGGCACCAGTAATGGGTACTCTGTTTTGATATCGCCTTCTACGTGGGGATTTCGGCCCCGCGCGGCACAGGGGTTAGGTACATTGGGGGAAACACCCCTCGCCTTAGGTAGAGAGGCACATGGATCACCGCTCGAAAGCCGCTTCGCTCTGGCCCGATCCACCGGAGCTGCCGCCGCCTGCCATCATGGACCAGCGCTGGGCCGAGGCCGTCTTCCTGCACTGGCGCATCCCCGGCGATGCCGCCGCACCCTTCATGCCGCCCGGGGTGCAACCGGATCTCTTTGACGGCAGTTCATGGGTTGGACTGATCGGGTTCAGGATGGAGGACGCCGGAATCGGGCGCGGCCCGGGAATCCCGTACCTGGGCAGCTTCAATGAGGTCAACGTGCGCCTCTATTCCCGGGAACCTGATGGGACCAGGGGCGTGGTCTTCCTGACCCTGGACGCGGACCGGCTGCCCGTCGTGCTTGCAGCGCGGGCAGCGGAAATCCCCTACGTGTGGTCGCGGATCCGCCGTACCCAACCGCTGCCGGAGTCGCCGGACAGGGCCATCGGCTACACGGTACGGCGGTTGCGGCAGGGAGCAGGAAGCAGCTTCGCCGTCGTGCCCCAGGGGGAGGCCGCGGCCGACGACCCGTTATCCGTCTTTCTCACGGCCAGGTTTGGCATGCACGGGACATTCCGGGGTCGCAGCATCTACATACCCAACACCCACCGGCCATGGCCCCTGCGTACTGCGCGTTTGCACCATCTGAAGGATGGCCTGGTTGCGGCCGCCGGGATCAGCGTCAGCGGGCCGCCGGAATCGGTCCTCTACTCCCCCGGGGTGCGGACGCAGTTCGGCTGGCCGAGGCCGGTGCTCAGCCCCGGCCGATCCGCAGGCGGAAAGGCCTAGGCGTCCTGCCAGCCGCGGCCTTCGCTGAAGGTGGCAACGAGCGTGCCGACGCCCGCCTGGAGGGAGCCGGAGGGGTCGAAATACAGGGACGCCTCGGACGCCCGGCTGTGGGTGATCAGCTGCTCGGCCTCGAGCTTCGCCTCCGGCACCGTGGCGCCGATGATGCCGGTCCGGGCAGGGAGGTCCGGCGTGTGAACCACCTCGGCGCCCGTCTGGGTCAGTGGGACGGTGGTGCCGGAGTTGATCTCGTCGTGGGGGAACTCGAACTCGGTCTCACCGGGTGCAGCGGGAACGGTGTACTCCAGGAAATAGGTCATAGCCCCACCTTTGCAGAAAAGCCGGCGCCGCCAAAAGCCCGGCACGGCTACTTGCCCAGCCCCGCCTTCCGCAGCGCCTCGGCCATCGCCGTGTTCACCGGCTGCGGTGCAGGAGCCTGCCGCGCGGGACCGCCGCCGGTCCGGGAGCCGGCTTTGCGTTGGCCAGGCGTCGCCCGTTCAGGGGTTCCCCGTTCCGGCGTTCCGCGTTCAGGCGTTCCGCGCCTGCCGGCGTCAGTCCGGCCCGCGCCGCGCCGACCGGAACCTGCCCCGCCGCCGGACGGTTCGTCGTCGAGCCTCAAGGTCAGGGAGATGCGCTTCCGCTCCGGGTCCGCCTCCAGCACCTTGACGCGGACCACCTGGCCGGACTTCACCACTTCCCGGGGGTCGGAGACGAAGCGGTTGGCCAGGGCGGAGACGTGGACCAGGCCGTCCTGGTGGACCCCCACGTCCACGAATGCCCCGAAGGCCGCCACGTTGGTGACCGTTCCTTCCAGGATCATGCCCGGTTTCAGGTCTGAAATCTTCTCAATGCCCTCGGAGAAGGTGGCCGCGGCAAAGGCCGGACGCGGGTCCCGGCCGGGCTTATCCAGCTCTGCCAGGATGTCCTGGACGGTGGGAAGGCCGAACGTGTCGTCGACGAAGTTCCGCGGGTCCAGGGATGATGCAGGCGCAGAACCGGCGGCCGCCCGGATCTTCCGCGCCACGGCGTACGCTTCGGGGTGCACGCTGGACGCATCCAGCGGCTCCGCTCCCCCGGTGATCCGGAGGAACCCGGCACACTGTTCGAACGCCTTGGCGCCGAGCCGCGGAACCTTCTTGAGGTCGGTGCGCCTGGCGAAAGGGCCGTGTTCGTTCCGGTAGGCCACGATGTTTTCGCTCAGCAGGGGCCCGACGCCGGCCACCCGGCTCAGGAGCGCGGGCGAGGCAGTGTTGACGTCCACCCCCACGGCATTCACGCAGTCCTCCACCACCGCGTCCAGGCTGCGGTCCAGTTTCGAGGCCGTCACGTCGTGCTGGTACTGGCCCACGCCGATGGACTTCGGATCGATTTTCACCAGTTCGGCCAGGGGGTCCTGCAGGCGCCGCGCGATCGACACGGCCCCGCGGAGGGACACATCCATGCCCGGCAACTCGGCGGCGGCGAGGGCGGAGGCGGAGTAGACGGACGCCCCGGCCTCGGACACCACTAGTTTCTGCGGATTCCGGTCCACTTCGGGCAGGAGCTTGATGAGTTCGGCGGCCAGCTTGTCCGTCCCACGGGAGGCGGTGCCGTTGCCAATGGCTACGAGTTCGACGGCGTGCTGCCGCGCCAACCGGACCAGCGTGGCCAGCGCTTCGTCCCATTTACGGGCCGGGGCATGGGGGTAGACGGTGTCGGTAGCCACCACCTTGCCGGTGCCGTCCACGACCGCGACTTTCACGCCAGTCCGGAGCCCGGGGTCCAGGCCGAGGGTGGGTCGGTTCCCGGCGGGCGCGGCCAGCAGGACATCGCGGAGGTTGGCGGCGAACACGCGGACGGCTTCATCCTCCGCGTCCGCGAACATCCTGGCGCGGAGGTCGGAGGTGAGGCGCGCCAGCACGCGGGAGCGCCACGCGACCTGTGCGGTCTGCATCAGCCAGCCGTCCGCGGGCCGGCCGCGGTCGGCGACCCCGAGGAACCTGGCCACCGCGGACTCGTAGCGGGCGCGGGCGGCGGCCAGGGCGGCGTCGTCCGCAGGATCCGCCTCAGCGAGGTCGAGCTCAAGGACACCGTCCTTCTCCCCGCGGAGCAGGGCGAGCACCCGGTGCGAGGGCATGCCGGCCGGTGCCTGGGCGAACTCGAAGTAGTCGGCGAACTTCTGGCCTTCGGCTTCTTTCCCCTTCCTGACCCGGGAGACCATGCGGCCCTGCGTCCACAACCGGTCGCGCAGCGTGGCGGCCAGGTCGGGATCCTGGGCCACCCGCTCCACCAGGATGGCACGGGCGCCGGCCAGGGCAGCGGCAGCGTCCTCCACCCCGTGCTCACTGCTGAAGTACTTTGCCGCTTCGCGTTCGGGGTCGAGGTCCGGACGCTTCAGCAGGGCATCCGCGAGGGGCTCCAGGCCTGCTTCACGGGCGATCTGTGCCTTGGTGCGCCGCTTGGACTTGAACGGCAGGTAGATGTCCTCAAGCCGGGACTTGGTGTCCGCCGCGAGGATCGCTTTGCGCAGTTCCGGTGTCAGCTGGCCCTGCGCCTCTACCGCTTCAAGGACCGCGCGGCGCCGGTCGGCGAGTTCGCGGAGGTAGCGGAGCCGCTCGTCGAGCTCGCGGAGCTGGGTGTCGTCGAGGGTGCCGGTGGCTTCCTTGCGGTAGCGGGCAATGAAGGGGACCGTCGAGCCGCCGTCGAGCAGCGCAACGGCCGCCTTCACCTGCCAGGCCTTGACGCCCAGTTCGGCAGCGATCTGGGCAAAGATGGCGTCCTCCGATGCCGGGGCGGCAGCAGGAGCAGGGGAAGGAGTTGGCTGTTGGGTCACCAGAACATCTTGCCTTACCCGGCTCCGGCGCTCCACCGGCCGCGGGCGCGGTGCAGCGCTGTCATGGAGGCGCCGGGTATTCCGCTGGGGGCGCCAAAGTGCTGTAGTGGACATGCCGTTGCAGGCACCAATTGCTCAAGGAAGAGGCCACCATGCGGGAACTGCTTATCGTGTTTCAGGAGGGGTTCGACGAGGCCAACATCACCGTCACGGTCAACGGCAAGGAAGCCCGGCGCGACCTGGGCGTTTCCACGAATCCCATCCTTGGCATCGCCAACGAGGTGTCGGTGGAGCTGCCGGTGCGGGGGGCGCAGGTGGGGGTTGAGGTAACCAACCGGGGCCTGAAAGCCATTACCAAGGTCAGCGGGCGGCCCAAAAGCGTGCTGGTCTCCATCGAGGACGGGCGGCTGGTGATGAAGGAAGGCACCGGCCGCGAGGCTGTCCTGTAGGGTCCGGATGCCGCTGCCGAACCAGGCTCTGGTGAGAGTCCATTCGATGGAGTAGCATCTGATCACCGCCGGCTTCCAGTGGGGTCCGGCGGGCCAAATCCACAGTTCTTCAGCCCGGGGTCGTCGGATGGCTTCGGGCGCCGGCTGCCAGGACCAGCACCCCGGACAGCCCACGACGGCGGCACCCAAGCGGGTGCCGCCGTCGTCGTTATTTTTGGCTCGCTTGGCCGGTTAGCCCCGGTATGCCGGGTAGTCCGTGTAGCCGGTGGCGCCCTCGGCGTAGAAGGTGGACGGGTCAGGCTCGTTGAGTGGAAGGCTTTCCTTCCAGCGGCGGGCGAGGTCCGGGTTGGCGATCGCGGGCCGGCCCACCACTACAGCGTCGGCATGGCCCTCGGCCACCAGGTTCACGGCTTCTTCCCGGGTGGTGACCACGCCGAAGCCGGTGTTCACCAGGAAGGCGCCGCCGAAGCGGGCGCGGAGGTCCTGGACCAGCTCACCGGCGGGCTCGTGGTGCAGGATGCTGAGGTAGGCCAGGTTGAGCGGGGCGATGCTGTCAACGAGGACCTCGTAGGTGGCGCGGACATCCGCGGCATCGGTTTCGGCGATGCCCTGGACGTTGTGCTCGGGCGAGATGCGCAGGCCCACGCGGTTGGCGCCGAGTGCTGCCACCACAGCGTTGATGGTTTCGATGACGAAGCGTGCGCGGTTCTCCGGCGATCCACCGTACGAGTCCGTCCGGACATTGGAGTTGGGCGCCAGGAACTCGTGCAGGAGGTAGCCGTTGGCGGCGTGCAGTTCCACGCCGTCGAAGCCCGCCTCGATGGCATTCAGGGAGGAGCTGACGAACTCCTGGATGACCATGGGCAATTCGTCGGTAGTCAGTGCGTGCGGCACCGGGTACGGCTTCTTGCCAGCCGGCGTGCGCACCACACCGTCGATGGCGACGGCGCTGGGAGCCACGATCGGCAGGCCGCCGGTGATGTCCGGGTGGGAGACGCGCCCGCCGTGCATGATCTGGGCGAACATCCGGCCGCCTTCGGCGTGGACGGCGCCGGTAACCTTCTTCCAGGCGGCAACCTGTTCAGCGGTGACGATCCCGGGCTGGCCGGGGTAGGCCTGCCCAGCGGGCGCAGGGTACGTGCCTTCGCTGACGATCAGGCCGAGGCTGGCGCGCTGGCGGTAATGCTCGACGACGAGGGGGCCCGGGACGCCTTCCTCACCTGCGCGGAGGCGGGTCAGTGGTGCCATCACCAGGCGGTTCGGAAGTTCAAGTTCGCCGAGGGTGAGCGGGGAAAACAGCATGCGCAGTTCCTTTCGAAGGCTGAAGACGTACTGCCTGTGCCAACTGTGGGGCGCGTGCAACTATTCCGGATGTTAGGCGAATCACACCTGTCGGTCAGCGTCCCGTCGCAGCGGCGGGGCAGCCCTGGCCCTGCGGGTTTGCGTTGCAGTCATCGGCATAGTTGCGGGTCAGCGAGCGCCACACGCTGATGGCCTGGGGCGGGGCGCTGAACTGGCCCTGGCCAGGAATCGGCAGCGGCGGCCCGGAATTTACCGAGTAGGTTCCCTGGAACGACGTTGTCAAGACCACTTGGAAGTCTCCCGTGGAAGCATATGCGTGGCTGGTCCTGGTCTTCTCGCCCCACCGGTCCTGCGGCAGCGGGCCGCCCATGGACGGCTGCGGGCCGAAGACGGTGCCGTCACCGTAGTTCCAGGTGTACTGCACCGGTGTGGCCACCACGTGCACCTTCTGGCCGAACATGGTGATGTCGAACTGCTGTTCAGCCGCCTCCGCATAGAAGTTGGTCTCGGCGCCGCGGAGTGTGTGCGGGCTGGGCTGGGCCACAACAGCTCCGGCGTTCACCGGGAGGTTCTGGAACTGTTTCTGGATGTCGGCGGCGATGCGGGGCAGGAGGTCCTCGGGCTTGGGGTCGTACAGGCAGGTCGGCCCTGAGTGGTAAGTCCAAACTGGATTCGCTATCCCCGTCGGTGCACGGTACCAAACCACGGGGATACCGTCCTCACCCTCCGGTCCACTCGCACAAGTTAGGTCCCTACCAAGGCAAGGGGTAGCGAACTCTCCTCCATCCAAATCGCACTGGTACTCATACTTGTACTGGTACGGGTCTATGACTGGGGCACCTGTCTCATCTTGCTCAAAAATGCCCGTTGTGGGATTTGGCCGCCAACTACCTCCCACGGTTGCACCATTCCCAGCCCATCCCGATCCGATAGAAGGGGGACCCTCTTCCGCCAATGCAGAAGAAGGGGTGATCACCAAGTAGAGACACACCAGGGCTCCTAGCAGCGGGAGCATCCCCCGGAAAAGTGTCTCCATCACTTAACCATGTGCTCGACTGTCTGGGCTCTCCAACCTGCATCCGTGTAAGAAGCCACAAGGATGTCAGGTGTTGTGGGGAGTGCGTCCAATTTCCCCTTCACACTTCCGTCAGCAAGGTGGTAACTGATGCCCTCCTGGCGGACCTGAACAATAGCCTGATAGGTAGACGGCTGAGACTCGACGAAGTTGCTATCCACGGCTTCAACAGAGAAACGGCCCCCGGCCAACCACCGCCCATCCGTATGCCAATCCGTCACTTCCTTCTTCACCTTCGCGCAACTTGTGCACGACGGAACAGAAACTGCCTCAAGTGGGGCCATGTCGCCTGTTTCATACGCATATCCAAGCGTGGAGTACCAATACTTTGCGAACGCCTCCAGCCCCTCCTTCGTCTCCGTCTTGGCCACCTCGGGCAGCACAGGTACGGGGACGTTCTGGGCAGGGCCAGATGCGTCAGCCGGTTTGTAGGCAGCACTGGGCGTAGGGGTTGGAGTGGCCGAGGCGCTGGGTGTTGCGGCCTCCGTTGCCGCCCGGGAGGTGGACCCTGGATCTGCGGGCGCGCCGCCGGCACAGCCGGCCAGCACCAGGGCGCCGGCAACAAGAACGGCTCCGGCAGTGGAACGCACGGCAAGTGGCGCAAAGAGGTTCTGTGATGTCATGGGCCGCTATTCCCCCAGTAGTTTCAAGACGGCTTGCTCCGGACAGTGCCTTAAGGGTAGCCCACGTCACAATTCGCCGATCAAACTTATCCACAGGCACCCGCGCCCCGTTCCACCACCGCTGGCGGGCCGGGAAAGAAGTCAAAAGGAAAGCCGGCGCACCGTTGATGCGCCGGCTTTCCTCCCCCAACTACCCGCGCGGCTACTTCTGCGCGGGCAGCACCAACTCCCCTGTCTTGTCCGTGGACAGGGCGAGCGAAGAAACGTACTGCGGGCCGCCGTCGGGCGCGTCCTGGGCCGAGCGCACCATGTCCGGCCGTTCGAACTCGATCCCAGTCACGTGGCACAGGAGCTTGGCGTCACTGGGGTTTCCGTCGGCGTCGAACATGGGCAGGTCGATGCCGTCGTCGGTGCGCCGGAGGTAGTAGCGGCCGCGGGTCATCACGGCCAGGACCGGCGGCAGGACCAGGGCCAGGCCAACGGCGAAGATCGGCGAGTACGGCTGGATGGCTGAACCAAAGGCGCCGAAGAACACCGCGATGGAGATTCCGGCCGAGGCCAGCATGGACCCAAACCCTACGGGGTTCACGGCGTAGAGCATGCCGCGCCGGAACTCCGGGACCTTCGGGGAGATCTTGAGCAGGTACTTGTTGATGGCGATGTCGGCCGCCACCGTGACCACCCAGGCCATGGCGCAGTTGGCGTAGAACCCGAGGATGGTGTTCAGGAAGTCGAACATGTTCGCTTCCATCAGGACCAGCGCGATGACCAGGTTCACCACCACGAACACCATCCGGCCGGGATAGGTCTTGGTGATGCGGGTGAAGGAGTTGGTCCAGGCCAGCGAGCCCGAGTAGGCGTTGGTGACGTTGATCTTGATCTGTGAAATGACCACCAGCACCACCGCAAGCGTCATGGCCAGCCAGGCCGGCATCATTTCCTGGTACACGCCCAGGAACTGGTGCACGGGCTCGTTCGCGGTGGCGGACGCGGCAGGATCCAGCGTGGCGATCAGGTAGACGGCGATGAACAGGCCCACGATCTGCTTGATCGCGCCGAAGATCACCCAGCCCGGACCCGCCAGGATCACGGCCCTCCACCAGGCACTGCGGTTCGCGTCCGTGCGCGGCGGCATGAACCTCAGGTAGTCGATCTGCTCGGCGATCTGCGCCATCAAGGACAGGCACACCCCGGCAGCGAGCATGACGGACGCCAGGTTGGGGCCGCCGTCCCCGCTGGCGCCTGTGTACGCGAAGAAGCTGTTGATGCTCTCCGGGTGG
This sequence comes from Arthrobacter sp. MOO21, assembly GCF_057369995.2. Lineage (NCBI taxonomy): Bacteria > Bacillati > Actinomycetota > Actinomycetes > Micrococcales > Micrococcaceae > Arthrobacter > Arthrobacter sp. MOO21. The sequence continues at coordinate 714,412 of NZ_CM170671.2, forward strand.
GAGACCAGCAGGTAGCCCACCGGCACCACCATCAGGAGCAGCCAGAGCGGCGTGGTCCACACCTGCAGCTTGGCCAGCGTGTTCATGCCGTAGATCACCAGCGGAATGATGATCACCGTGGACGCGGCGTATCCCAGCCACTGTGGAATACCCAGCCCCAGCTCCAGGCCCTGCGCCATGATGGAGCCCTCCAGCGCGAAGAAGATGAAGGTGAAGGTGGCGAAGATGACGTTGGTGACAACGGACCCGTAGTACCCGAAGCCGGAGCCGCGGGTGATCAGGTCCAGGTCGATGTTGTAGCGGGCTGCGTAGTACGCCAGCGGGAAGCCGGTGGCGAAAATGACGACGGCGGCCACCAGGATGCCGAGGATCGCATTGACGGTGCCGTACGAGATGCCGATGTTCGCGCCGATGGAGAAGTCGGCCAGGTAGGCAATGCCGCCCAGCGCACTGGTGGCCACCACCCCGGCGCTCCACTTGCGGTAGGAGCGCGGGGCGAACCGCAGCGTGTAGTCCTCGAGGCTTTCCTTGGTGGCGTTGAGGGCGGCGGCGTTGCCCGCCGTCGTGGTGGCCGGAGAACCTCCGACGACGGCGGCAGCGGGCGGCGCCGTCGGCTCCAGTAATTGCGTCGATTGTGTGTCGTTGTCCATGAAGTGGGTCGCTTTCGTTGGCAGGCTTTTCGTTGTCTGCGTGCGACGCTATCCAGCTGGGAAGACAGCCCGGTCACAGCATTATTTCGGGAGTGTTAAGTCTTGACCGGTCTTGTCAACAAAAGCCGTGGCCGCCGGTTGTGGCCGCCCCACAAAAACGGACGGACAGCGCAGGGCTAGCGTCGGGGAGAGAATTTCCTCCCGAGACAAAGGACCATTGATGACGCAGCACGCAATCCTGGAAACAGCCCGTCGGCAGGTCCTGGAGCAGGGCATCGGCCTGTCCGAGGCACAGCTGGTGGAGGTCCTCCGCCTGCCCGACGACGCGCTCCCGGCCGCCCTGGACCTGGCCCACCAGGTCCGCCTCCGCCACTGCGGCGAAGATGTGGAGGTGGAGGGCATCATCTCCATCAAGACCGGCGGCTGCCCCGAGGACTGCCATTTCTGCAGCCAGTCCGGCGTGTTCGACAGCCCGGTGCGCGGCGTCTGGCTGGACATCCCGGAACTGGTCGAAGCCGCGAAGGAAACCGCCGCCACCGGCGCTACCGAGTTCTGCATCGTGGCAGCGGTGCGCGGCCCCGACGTCAGGCTGATGAACCAGATCAAGTTCGCGATGGACCGCATCCGGGAAGTTGTGGACATCAACATCGCCTGCTCGCTGGGCATGCTCACGCAGCGGCAGGTGGACCAGCTGGCGGAGTGGGGCGTCCACCGTTACAACCACAACCTGGAAACGGCGCGCAGCTACTTCCCGCAAGTGGTCACCACCCACACCTATGAAGAACGCCTCGAAACCTGCGCGATGGTCAAAGCGGCGGGGATGGAACTGTGCTGCGGGGCGCTGATCGGGATGGGCGAAACGCTGGAGCAGCGGGCAGAACTCGCCGCCCAGCTCGCGGCGCTGGAACCGCATGAAGTACCGCTGAATTTCCTCAACCCGAGGCCCGGCACGCCGCTCGAACACCAGGAACTCATGGACGGCAGGGACGCCCTCCGCGCCATCGCCGCGTTCCGCCTGGCAATGCCCCGCACCGTGCTGCGCTACGCGGGCGGCCGCGAGCTCACCCTCGGCGACCTGGGCACCAGGGACGGACTCCTCGGCGGCATCAACGCCGTGATCGTCGGCAATTACCTCACCACCCTGGGCCGCCCCGCGGATGCGGATCTCAGCCTCCTGGTGGACCTCAACATGCCCATCAAGGAACTGCAGAGGACCCTGTGAACAGCCCCGCCCCACGGCGGGCCGAGGGGCCGTACTGCGGACTCTGCGGCAAGCCCGCAAGCAAGGCAACGGACGACGGCGGCGACCTCCCGCCGTCGAACGCCCACCTTGGCTGCGCCAGCCTTCTCCTCCTGGAACCACCGCGCTTCTGTGCCTCCTGCGGACGCCGCCAAAAGGTGCAGGTGTCACCACAGGGGTGGTGGGCCACGTGCTCCCGGCACGGTGTGACGGCTTCAGATTAGGTGCCAAAGGCCTCTAGCGCCTTTCTACTGAAGGTAGAAGAATGTCCACATGATGTTTGAACACGCCGACGGCAACCCCGTCCTGGAACTCGATGATGAGCAGTCGTGGCGCCTCCTGGCGGCAACCAAGCATGGCCGCCTGGTGGTCTCGGTGGCCGGGGAACCGGACATCTTCCCCGTCAACTACGTGACCTCGAACCGCAAGGTCTACCTGCGGACGGCGCCGGGCAACAAGCTGGCCCAACTGACCATCAACGCCCAGGTCCTCTTCGAAACCGACGGCATCCTTTCCGAGGAGGCGTGGTCGGTTGTCCTGCGCGGGAGCGCGCGTGTCCTCAGCAACTCGAACGAGCTGGCAGCCGTGGAAGAACTCGGCCTGAAGACCTGGGTCCCCACCCTCAAGGACTTCTACGTGGAGATCGAACCCAAGTCCGTCAGCGGGCGGCACTTCGTGTTCGGCGAACAGCCGGAACGGGAGATCTAGCCGCTCCTACACTGGAGGGGTGGCGGACAACACCAGTGCGGACCGGCTCACCCCGGAGCAGCGCAGCTGGAACATGTCCCGGATCCGCGGAAAGAACACCAAGCCGGAGCTCGTGGTGCGCCGGCTCCTGCACGCCAAGGGCTACCGCTACCGGTTGCATGGCACCAGCGGCGGCAAGCGGCTGCCCGGAAACCCCGACCTCGTCTTCGCCGGCCGCCACAAGGTGATCTTCGTCAACGGCTGCTTCTGGCACTTCCATGACTGCCGGGTGGGCCAGCACGCACCGAAAGCCAACGCGGAGTTCTGGGCCGCCAAACGTGCCCGCACGCGGGAGCGCGACGCCGGCCAGCGGCGCCAGCTGGAAGACGCCGGCTGGGAGGTCCTGACCGTCTGGGAGTGCGAGCTCAAGGATGGCTCCGCCCTGGAAGCGCAGCTGGTGCGCTTCCTGGAGGCCCGCCCCTAGCTGTGCCGGGCCAACAGGTCTGCGCCGTCAGGGCGCCCAAAAAACCGCAGTCTCATCAAGAAACCCACAATTCTCCTTCCGGCCCCGGTTGCGGGGAGGGAACAGCCCTAACCTGATCAAGAACACACATACCCCGCCTCTTCACCCTGTTCCCCGAGGGTGGGAAAACCAGCAGAAAGGAGTGTCATGAGCACCCCGGATGATGCGCCCAAGCCGCTGGTGGACCAGTCCGTTTTGGACCGGCTGCGGGAGGAACTTGATGAACAAGAGGGGTACAGCAGGGTCTTCGTGGGGAACTTCATCGACTTCCTGCCGACACGGCTGGACCGGCTACGGCTCGCCCTGACCACCGGGGACCTGGAGGGTTCCATGGACGCTGTCCTCAGCCTGAAGACCTCCAGCCAAATGGTGGGGGCAGAACGCCTGGCCGGCCTGGCCATGGACCTGGAGGCCGAGATCCGGGCCGAGGCCCGGCACGCCGACATGGCTGTGGCGCTGCCGAGGCTGGCTGCAGCGTTCCTGCGGCCGATCACCCTGTGCAGCCGGCAAACCACGCACCGGCTGCAGGCTCAGTGCTGTCCCGGCGCCAAACGGTAACCCACCCCGCGGACGGTCTGCAGCCACCGTGGCTGCTGGGGCGAATCTCCCAGTTTCTTCCGCAGGTTTCCCATGTGCACTTCAACCGAACGCTCGTCGGCCTCGCTGATGTAGCTGCCGACGTCGTAATCCTCATCGCGGAGCCGGCGCACCAGGTCCGACTTGGTCCGCACGGTGCGGCCCGCTTCAAGCAGGGCGTACAGGAGTTCGAACTCCGTGCGGGTCAGGTTCATCTCCTTGCCGTCCACAGTGACGGTGCGGGACGCGTAGCTCAGCTCCAGCCCGTTATGGCTGAAATTGCCCCTTTCCGGATGGGCGGAGCCATCCGCTGCGGGATCCACGGCAACGTCACCGGGATCGGGTGCTGATCGCGGCCGCCGCATCATGGCGGCAACCCGAGCACGGAGCTCCCGCGGCCGGAAGGGCTTGGTGAGGTAGTCGTCCGCGCCGGACTCAAGCCCGATCAGGGTATCCAGCTCCTCGGTGCGCGCCGTCAGCATCACGATGTAGGCATCCGAAAACTCGCGGATCTGGCGGGAAACTTCGAAGCCGTCGATGTCCGGCAGTCCCAGGTCCAGGGTGATGACATCCGGGTTCAGGGTTTTGGCCAGGAGGACCCCCTCGGCTCCGCCGCTGGCGACGGTCACCTCAAACCCGGCCTGGGTCAGCACCGTACGAACCAGTTCCCGAATGTCGTGGTCATCCTCGATGACCAGACCCACACGTGCCTCACTCATAGAGCCCCCTCAGCAGCCGACGTCTGAAGTATAACCGGCTGCGGATATCCTGCTGGTATGGCCACACACACCCCGACTTCCACGCCTCCACGCGATGAGTGACCCCGTGGCCTGGTCTTCGGGGATGCGGCTCTTCAAACGCCCCTTCCACGAATACCGGCTCACGGACCGGGTGGCGATGAGCCAGATGCCCTTGTTCGTGACGAGCCTCCTGACAGCGTTCCTGGTCTGGGCCTTCTTCACCGAAACCATGAACAACCCGCTGTTCGTGACCTTCCTGGTATCGCAGCTGGTCCTCATGGCACTGTGCTACCTGGTCCCGTGGGACCGGCTGCCCTATACGAGCTTCCTGGCCATCCCCCTCCTGGATTTCGTCTCCATCGCACTGGGCAGGGAGGGCGGCCAGGAAAGCCTCACCGGCATCAGCCTGCTGGCGGTATTTCCGGTCATCTGGATGTGCGCATCCGGCTACTACCCCAGGGCTGCCCTCTGGTTCTCCTTCCTGGGGCCACTGGCCATCATCTGGGTCCCGCTGCTCCTCAAGGGCAACTACGCACCGCAGGACTTCGCCCGCTCCCTGCTCCTGCCGGTAATGATGCTGGGTATCGGTGTGTCAGTGAGCGTCCTGACCCTGAGCATGATGCGGCAGCAGAGCCAGCTGGAGGAGAAGGACGAGCAGCTGCGGGCCAGCCTGCGCACCAGCAAACGCCAGGAAGAGCTGCTCAACACGGTGCTGGAAACCGTGCACCTGGGCGTGCTCGCGGTGGACGCGGACGGCCACGACATCCTGATGAACCGGAAACAGCGGGCCAACCATGAACTGGCCCGGCCCAAGGACATTGCAGACCCCAACGAATCCCAGCTGCTGGTGTTCGGCGCGGACCGGAAGACCCCGATTCCGGTGCAGGAACGCCCGGTGCGCCGGGCCGTCCTGGGCGAAACCTTTACCGACTACCTGGTATGGCTGGGAGAGGGGAAGGAGCAGCGGGCCGTGGTGACGACGGCACGTGCCATGACGGACAGCGAGGGCAGCTTCGCCGGGTCCGTGATCGTCTTCAGTGATGTGACCGACCTCGTAAACGCCCTCACCGCCAAGGATGATTTCGTCGCCAGTGTTTCGCACGAGTTCCGGACGCCGCTGACGTCCATCCTGGGCTACGTGGAGATCCTGCTGGCTGAGGAGCCGGAAGGAACGCAGCGTGGCAGCCTGGAGATCATCCGCCGGAATTCCGAACGGCTCCTCACCCTGGTCTCGGACCTGCTGGCCAGCCGCGACGGCCAGCTCATCGTCACGCCGCACACGGTGGACGTTGCCGACCTGGTGCGCGCCAGCGTGTCCTCAGCGATGCCCCGGGCCGCGGCGGCCGGAGTGGTGCTGGAGGCCAGGACACCCGGGGCGCTGGAAGCCAAAGTGGACAGCGCCCGGATCTCCCAGGTCCTGGACAACCTGGTGTCCAACGCCATCAAGTACTCCCCGGACGGCGGCAAGGTTGTGGTTTCCCTAGCCCGGGAAGACGGACACCTGGCCTGCCGGGTCAGCGACACCGGAATGGGCATGAGCCCGGAGGACTCTTCGGAGGTCTTCGCCAAGTTCTTCCGCACCAGCAGCGTCCGGCGAACCTCGATTCCCGGCGTGGGCCTGGGCCTGCCCATCAGCAAGGCGATCGTCGAGGCCCACGGCGGGACGATCGGCGTGGAAAGCACCCTGGGCGAAGGGACGACGTTTACGTTCCGCGTGCCGGTGTCACCGTCCTGAGCACCTCGCCCCACGACTGGTGGGCGAGGTCCCGGATGGCGGCCAGGATGCCCGACGGCGGCTGGCTGAGGTCCAGGGGGAATTCCACGATGTCGATATCGGTGTTCAGGATGCGGCGGAGCTTGGTCTCCCCCTTCCCGGCATACACCAGCCAGGCCGTAGGCACGGCGAGCGCCGTGCAGTGGGCGAGCATCTGGTAGTGGTCGGCCGTCAGGGATGCACCCCCATCCGACGCGGCACGGTATTTGGCGTTGTACGCCACCACCGGGCGTCCGCCGAGCATGTGGACGGCGTCCGGGCGCACCGACAGCCGGTCGGAGTCGCGGACGGCCTCGCTGAGGAGGGCGTTGAAACGGAGGCGCAGCTCCCCCGGGTAGGCGGACATCGCCCCGCGCAGGGCGGTGCCGACGAAGTCCTCGAACACCTGCGCCATGTCCACCACGAAGGACGCGGTCTGCTGCCTGCCCTCCCCCGTTTCGGCAGAGGCATTGCGCAGGATCAGCTCGGCGAGCCTCAGCACTGCGTGGTAGCGCAGGTTCATCCGGGTGGCTTTCCACGGCGGAAGCGGGGCGCCGGACCGAAGGCGCGTGACGCCGTCGAGCTTTCCCTTCAGCAGGCGCAGCCGGCCCAGCACCTCCGGGCGCACCCCCGGCACCTGCGCCATCCGCTCCAGGGCGGCGCGCAGGATCCGGTTCTCGGCGATGTCCTCGGTGAACTCGTCGTAGGAGACCTCCAGGGGGACCAGCATGCCGGGGCGGCGGGAGATCTGGTCCGAAATCCGGATGCGGCCCTTGACCGTCCGCAGGGACTCGTCCACGGTGAGGTAGCCCTGCAGGACGCCGCGGCCCAGGGCCCGCTCGGCCAGCTGCGCGAGGGACTCGGCCAAGGCGCTCCACAGCTCCCGGTCCTCGTCCGCCGCCACGGTTTCCGGGCGGAACCCCTGTTCCCCCGCGTAGCTGAGGAGGAACAGCAGCCGGCTGAGGCCCAGCCGGTCCTTCGGCCGCACATCGAGCTGCACCGTGGGTGTCCGCACGGACCCCACTTTGCCCACGGGTTCGATCCGGTACAGCCCCATGCCCATGGGTGAGGCCTTGGCCAGGCCGCTGGAGTTCAGGTAGGCCGCGCTTGGCGCGTCGAGCCGTTCGACCAGTCCGCTGGAGAGCTCGTCCAAAACCAGGTGCCGCACCGCGCCGGTTGAAGTGCCGGTGCCGCCGCGGCTAGCGGGCAGCAAGGCGTCCCAGCAGCTGGTCCAGCCCGAAGCGCTCCTCCAGCTGCGCCCGGGTGAGCTGGCCGTGGTAGTGCTCCTCCAGCAGCGGCATGAGCTCGTACTTCCAGATCCGGCGCAGCCCGGCAGGTGTCTGGGCGGCCGGCTTCATGAAGTAGGACGGCCCGATCATCAGGTCGCGGTCCCACTCGTCGATGGCCCCGTTGAGGGCGTCCAGCAGCAGCGCCGGGGTGGGGTCCAGCCGGCGGGCCTGCAGGAAGCGGTGCAGGGATCCCTTGACGGGTTCGGTTTGCGGGTGCAGTTCGATGAAGGAGAAGCGGCGGCGGATGGCTGCGTCCATCATGGCGATGGACCGGTCCGCGGTGTTCATGGTGCCGATGATGTAGAGGTTGTCCGGCAGGGTGAAGGGCTCGTTGGGGCTGTACTGCAGGTAGATCCGGTCGTCCCGGTATTCCAGCAGGAAGTACAGCTCGCCGAAGACCTTGGCGAGGTTGGCCCGGTTCATCTCGTCGATGATGAGGAAGTACGGCTTCTTCTCGTTCCCCGGCTTGGCCGCTTCCTCCGCCAGGCGGCGCAGCGGGCCGGCCACGAGCTTGAAGGACACCTGGCCTTCGTCCGTCTTGTCCGGGCGGTAACCCTCGAAGAAGTCCTCATAGGCGTAGGACGGGTGGAACTGGACCAGCTTGACCCGCTCATCGGTGGTGTCGTCGGCGAGCTCGGCGGCGAGGTGCTTGGCCAGGTAGGTCTTGCCCGTGCCGGGCGGACCGTACAGGACCAGCTGGCGGTTCTCCTCCAGGAGGTCGGCGATCTCCTGCAGGGGTTCCAGCTCCATGTGCAGGGAGGCGGCGAATTCCGGCGTCAGGGCACGGAAGCCTTCCTGGGCAGGGAGGACGACGGCGGGGCCTTCCGCCTCCGCGTCCGGCTCGGTTTCCGCCTCGGCAGGCAGCAGCGCCTGCAGCGCCTGCACCACCCGCGTCACGTCCACCACGATGCCGGGGGTTGCAAGCTGGCGCTGGACGTGGCGGGGCAGGCTGGTGGTGGTGTGGCCGTCGTCGAACCAGCGCACCTTGCGCCGCAGCCGGCGGTTGTCATCGTTGTACTCGGGCTCCCCCAGGACGCCGCCAAGCCGCACGCTCCCGGCGTGCTGGTACAGCACCAGGTCCCCCGGCTTCATGACCGTCAGGAAGGCGAAGACCGCCGTCTTGGTGTCCTCGCGCTCCACATAGCCAAGGTGCTTGTAGTCCTCGTCCACGGCATGCTGGACCACGCCCGCCGTCACACCCGGGTCCAGGTGGCGGAGATGTTCGACGTCGAGGGTCACCTTCTCCTCGCCATGCCAGGCGGTCAGCAGCTCGGCGTGGTCGCTGTGCGTCCGGAGCAGCCAGGCCCGCCGCCCGGGGTCGCCCACCTTGCGCCACTGGCTGACGAGCTGGCGCGAGTACCAGTCGATGCGCTGGCCCGCCTGCTCGTCCAGGTGCAGCCTGATGCGGTGGATGTCGGCGGTGATGTCCTCTTCGCTGTCGCCGTTCGCTCCGCCCACCAGCGATGCGAAGGCGTCACGGATTTCCTGCCGTTCCACATCGGCCACCACCGGCTCGAAGTAGCTGGGCCAGGCCAGGAATTCGACGCTGCGTCGGATGGCCGGCTGGTCATCCGGGGTGGATGCGGCGAGGCGGTGGAACTGCAGCGGATCCTTGATGGCCGCCTGCACCACGTGGGCCGGCCGCTGGGCGACGTTCCGGACGAACCGGCAAAGCCACTTGAGGTGGTCCCAGATGGTCCAGTTGAATTCGGCGGTCCGGTCCCGGATGACGCCGTGGTCCGTCATGCCCGCGTACAGCTCTTCCGGCAGTTCCAGCGGCGGCTCCAGCCATCCCGCTGCCTCGGCCACGCGGGCCCGTTTGACCTTGAGGGACTTCACTTCGTGGGCAAGCGGAAGGGACTGCAGGAAGAGCAGTTCCACGGCAAGCTGCTTGGCCCCGCGGGATGCGCCCTCCAGGTTGTCCCGGAGGTTGGTCATCATGGGGGCCTTCGGGTCCGGGGTGCCCCGCTCCAGGCGGTCGAGCAGCTCCGCGGCCGCGGGGACCGACCACGTCCTGGTCCGGCCGTCCAGGGGCGACGCCTTTCCCTGGAGACCGGGTCCCAGCACGAACCACGCCGCGTCCTCAATCTCTTTGGAGATGCCCAGGGCACGGGTCATGGCAACAGTGGCGGTGGGGGTCATGCCCCCAAATTTACAGGGTCAAGCTGGACGCCCGCCAAAAGCCCCCGGGCGCCCTGCTGCCGGGCCGGGATGCTAGCTGGCCGAGGCGCGCTTGCGGCCGAAGATGAAGTACCCCATGGGCCCGACGAAATTGATGAAGGACGCCGCCCGCCACGCAGCCTTCGGCCCGTTGATCAGGGCGGCAGGCCGCCGGGAGATGTCGCGCTGCGCCGCCACCAGCAGTGACACCTGGACGATGCCCACCAGAATGGTGCCCACCTTGGACGACGTGGACATCTCCTTCCATGTCTTCTTCTTCCTGGCGGTCCGGGCCTTGTTCTTGTTCTTGGCCATCGGTTCTTCCTTTCGCTGTTGGAGGTACTTCCAGTCCAGTGTTGCCTGTCCGGTCTTGCCCAGAGTCTTAGTGCCTGTAGGGGGCCAACCGTTCCTTCTGCTCGCTTGTAAGCCGCTGCACCCGGCCCGTGGACTCGTCCACGAAGGCCAGGTGGCTGCTCGCCGTCACGCAGTCTTCACCCGTAACGGGGTCCTGGAGCAGGTAGTGGATATCGAAACTGGCACCCTTGACGGCACCGATCCACACCTGCGCCACCGCCGGAACGTTCCGGTACTCCAGGGTCCGGACGTACCGGATCTTGTGGTCCACCACCAGGGCCATGGTTCCCTCGGGGACGTCGTTGAAGAGCGACACCCGTGGCTCAACGCCCGGCAGCCCGGCTCCCCGTGGCGGACCGAACGCCGCGATGCGTGCCTCCTCCAGCATCCGGACGATCTGAACGTTGTTGATGTGGCCGTAGGCGTCCATGTCTCCCCAGCGCATCGGCACCAGGACTTCGATCCGTTTGCCCCCGTGCGCACTCAACTGCGAACCGCCGTCGAATCATCCACCACAGTTTCGCCGGCGTCCGCCCCGGCAAACTGCGACATGTAGAGGCGGTGGTAGGCGCCCCCGGCAGCGAGCAGCACCTGGTGGCTGCCCTGTTCAACGATCCGTCCGTTCTCCATAACCAGGATCGTATCGGCATCGCGGATGGTGGAGAGCCGGTGGGCGATCACAAAGCTCGTCCGGTCCGTGCGCAGGGCTGCCATGGCCTTCTGCACCAGCAGTTCGGTGCGGGTGTCAACGGAGCTGGTGGCCTCGTCGAGGATCAGCAGCGAAGGATTCGCCACGAAGGCCCGGGCGATGGTGATCAGCTGCTTCTCGCCGGCGCTGACGTTGTTTCCTTCTTCGTCGATCACCGTGTCATAGCCTTCGGGCAGTGCCCGGACGAAGCGGTCCACGAACGTGGCCTTCGCGGCCGCCATGACCTGCTCCCGGGTGGCGTCCAGGTTGCCGTACTGGATGTTGTCGTAGATGGATCCGCCAAAGAGCCACGCATCCTGCAGCACCATGCCCACCTTGGACCGCAGTTCCGAACGGCTCAGGTGGGTGATGTCGACGCCGTCCAGCCTGATGGACCCCGAATTCAGCTCATAGAAGCGCATGACCAGGTTCACCAGGGTGGTCTTTCCGGCACCCGTCGGCCCCACGATCGCCACGGTGTTCCCGGGTTCGGCAGTGAAGGACAGGTTCTCGATCAGCGGCTTGTCCGCCGTGTAGCTGAAGGTGACGTTGTTGAAGTCGACGTGCCCGTCTGTCTTGGCCGGGAGGTGCTCGGTGGCCGTTTCGTGGTCCTGCTCGTCGGCGTCGAGGAATTCGAAGACGCGCTCGGAGGACGCCACCCCGGACTGCAGCATGTTGGCCATGCCCGCCATCTGCCCCAGCGGCTGGGTGAACTCGCGGGAGTACTGGATGAACGCCGTGGCGTCGCCAAGGGACATGGCACCCGATGCCACCCGGAGGCCGCCGACCACCGCAATGCCCACGTAGCTGAGGTAGGACACGAACTGCATGACGGGGAAGATGATGCCCGAGACGAACTGCGCGCCGAAGCTTGCCTTGTAGAGGGCCTCGTTGCGTTCTTCGAACCGGGCCAGCATGTCCGCGTCGCGGCCGAAGACGCGGACCAGGTCGTGCCCGGAGAAGGACTCCTCGATCTGGCCGTTCAGGGCGCCGGTGTTCTTCCACTGCGCGGCGAAGAGCTTCTGGCTCCGCACCCCGATGAGCGCTGCGGCCACCCCGGACAGCGGAAGCGCGACCAGGGCGATCAAGGCCAGCTGCCAGGAGACGATGAACATCATGATCACGATGCCCGCCACGGTCAGCACGGAGTTGACCAGCTGCGCGAAGGCTTGTTGGAGCGCCTGCTGGATGTTGTCGACGTCGTTCGTGACCCGCGACAGGACGTCACCGCGCTGGCGGGTGTCGAAGTAGTTCAGCGGGAGCCGGTTCAGCTTGCTTTCCGTTTCGTCGCGCAGCCGCCTGATGACCTTCATGACGATGCGGTTCAGCACGTACCCCTGCAGCCACATGAAGATGTTGGCTACAAAGTACATGAGCAGGACCACGGCGATGAGCATGGTGAGCTTGTCGAAGTTGATGCCGGCGCCGGGCACCACCTCCATCCGCGACAGCATGTCCGCGAGGTTGTCCTGGCCCTGCTGGCGCAGGCCCGCGACGAACTGCTCCTTGCTGGCGCCGGCGGGCAGTTGTTTGCCCACGACTCCGGCGAAAATGACGTCCATGGCCTGGCCCAGGATTTTGGGCGCGATGACGTTCAGCACCACGGAGACGATCACCAGCTCGACCACCAGGGAGATGCCCAGCACCTCTGGGTTCAGGAGCCCCATCAGCCGCTTCGCGGAGGGCCAGAAGTGCTCCGCCTTCTTTGCGGGCATGGCACCGAACGCGCCGCCGTCGGCTTCAGTGGGCTGGAACTCCTCCTCGACGAAGTCGTCGTCCAGTACGGTTCCGCCCTGGGCCGGGTTGGCCGGAGCTGCCCCGGAATTGGGGGCGGAGTCCTTCCTTCGGGGGCTCATGCCACTTCCTCCACGCTCAGCTGGGACTCGACAATCTCCTGGTACGTGGGCGAGGTTTCCAGCAGTTCCTCGTGCGTGCCGCGGTCCACAATCCTGCCGTTGTCCAGCACCAGGATCTGGTCGGCGTCGGTGATGGTGGAAATCCGCTGGGCCACGATGATGACGGTGGCGTCGGCGGTGCTTCGCTTGAGGGCGGCGCGCAGCCGGGCGTCCGTGGCGACATCCAGGGCGGAGAAGGAGTCGTCGAAGAGGTAGACCCGGGGTTTGGTGACCAGCGCACGGGCGATGCAAAGGCGCTGCCGCTGGCCGCCGGAAACGTTGGTCCCGCCCTGGGCGATCCTGGAGTCCAGGCCGTTCTTCTTCTCGCGGACGAACGATGCGCCCTGGGCGATGTGCAGGGCGTCCCACAGTTCCTGGTCCGTCGCCTCGGTCTTGCCGAAGCGGAGGTTGTGCGCGATGGTGCCGGAGAACAGGTAGGGGCGCTGCGGCACCAAGGCAACCCGTTTGGTAATCCCGGCACGGTCCAGCCGGTCCACAGGAACACCGTCCAGAAGGACCTGCCCCTCCGCTGGGTCGTACAGCCGCGGCAGCAGGGACAACAGGGAGGTCTTGCCAGCGCCGGTGGATCCAATGATGGCGATGGTTTGGCCGGGACGGGCAGTGAAGCTGATGTTGCTGAGCACCGGGGATTCGGCGCCCGGGTAGGCGAAGGTGACGTTGCGGTACTCCACCACGCCGGCAAGCGCGGCCGGAGCCTCGGGATGCTGGGGGTCGTGGATGGAGGGCTCCACGGCGAGCACTTCGCCGATGCGGTCGGCGCAGACTGAGGCGCGCGGGATCATCATGGTCATGAAGGTGCCCATCATGACGGCCATCAGGATCTGCAGCAGGTACTGCAGGAACGCAGTCAGCGACCCCACCTGCATGGCGCCGGCGTCCACCCGCTGGCCGCCGAACCACAGAACCGCGGCGGTGGACAGGTGCAGGATCATGCTGATGGCCGGGAACATGAGGACGAACAGGGCGCCGATCCGGAGGGAGACATCCGTAAGTTCGCCGTTTGCTTCGCCGAAACGGCGGGTTTCGTACGGTTCCCGCACGAAGGCACGGACCACCCGGATACCGATGATCTGTTCGCGCAGCACGGCGTTGATCCGGTCGATCTTCTTCTGCATGGAGCGGAACAGCGGCATCAGCCGGACCACCAGGTAGCCCACAACCACCACCAGCAGCGGCACGGAAACCCACACCAGCCAGGACAAACTGATGTCCTCGCGCAGTGCCATGATGATGCCGCCGACGCACATGATGGGTGTGGCCACCATAAAGTTGAGCCCCATCAGCAGGAGCATCTGTACCTGCTGGACATCGTTGGTGCCGCGGGTGATCAGCGTGGGGGCACCGAAGGCGTTGACGTCCCTGGCCGAAAAGCTGGTGACCTTCCCGAACACGGCACGCCGGAGGTCCCGCCCCACCGCCATGGCGGTCCTGGATCCGAAGTAGACACCCGCGATGGCTGCGGCAAGCTGCGCGAAGGCCACCAGCAGCATCAGACCGCCGGTGCGCCAGATGAAGTCCGTGTCGCCGCGGGAGACCCCTTCGTCGATGATCCGGGCGTTCAGGCTGGGAAGGTACAGGGCCGCGATGGTGGACGCGAGCTGGAAAACGACGACAGCCAGGATGTACGGCAGATACGGTCTGGAGTACCGCCGTATGAGGGTGAGGAGCATGAGCTCCACTCTAGTGATGCCCACCGACAATGGATCCCCCAAAAAAGCCCCTCTCCTCGGCACCGGCGCGTCACCCTCGAGGCGGAAAAGCCGCAGCACCCGGCCCGGGTGGCGGGACGGGTGCTGCGGCGGGGTGGGGGCATGGACGCCCTCTTGGCGGCGGAGCCTAGGCTCCGTGGCCGTCGGGGCCGGGCTGGGCCGTCCCGGGCTGGGCCGTCGCTGGTTGGGCCGTCGCGGACTCGACCGTCGCCGGCTGGGCAGCGGCGCTGTGCTTGCCGTGGCCTGCGATGTAAAGGGCGGCGGCCGCCTGGATCTTGCGTTCCTTCAGGAGCTTGCGCTGCAGCCTCCTGAGCTCCGCCGCCGTGGCCGCCTGCTGCGCGGCGACGTCCTGCTGCGACCGCAACTGTTCCTGGATGTCCAGGACCAGGCCACCCAGGTCCGCCTGCTGGCGGGCCAGCAGTTGCTGGGTGTCCTGCAGTTTCTGCAGCGTGGCGGCGGCGCTGGCCACCGCGTCTGCGGCCTTGTCCACACTGCCGGCGGACCGGAGGTCCAGCCCCTCGGAATGGAAGCTGCGTGCGAAAGCCTCCTCGAGGTCGTCCGTGGCAACCCGGCCGGATGCGGCGGCAGCAGCGGCAGCGCCGCCGTCGTACATCTTTACCGGCGTGCCGGCAAGGGAGGTGGCACGTGCTGCGGAGACCGCCGGCAGCTGCCCGGTCATGGCGGTCATGCCGGCCTCGCCTGCGGCGTTGGCCTGCAGCGAGGCCTCGGGGGTAATGTCGACGGTCTTGCGCAGCGGCACTTCCTTGATGAAGATCACGGCGAGCAGGGCCACGACGCTGACAGCGGCGGAGATCATGAAGATCCCGGCGGTAGCGTCACCGTAGGCAGCGCGCATGACGTCGGCGATCGGTGCGGGCAGGTCCTTCAGGTCCATGGTGGCACCGCTGTTGCCGCCGGCCTGGAGGCCAAGCTTCGCGAGGCCGTCCGTGGCCAGGTCCTTGACATGGTTGGCCATGACGGCCCCCAGGACGGACACGCCGATGGCACCGCCCACCGAGCGGAAGAACGCAACGGAGGCGCTGGCGGAGCCGATGTCCTTGGCCTGGACGGTGTTCTGGACGGCGAGGACCAGGTTCTGCATCAGCATGCCCAGGCCGATGCCGAAGATGCCGGTGTAGAGGCCGGTCAGCCACAGCTCGGTGGTGTGGTCCATGGTTCCGGCGAGCGCCAGGCCGCCGATCAGCAGGATGGTGCCGCCGATCAGGAAGCGCTTCCACTTGCCGTAGCGGCTGATCAGCTGGCCGGAGGCGACCGAACCGACCAGGTTGCCGGCGATCATGGGCAGGGTCAGCAGGCCGGCCTCGGTGGGCGTGGCGCCGCGGGCCACCTGGTAGTACTGGCCCAGGAACGTGGAGGAGCCGAACATGGCCACGCCGACGGCCACGGAAGCGACGATGGCCAGGGCGGTGGTGCGTTCGGAGATGATCTTCAGCGGGATGATCGGCTGGGACACCTTGGATTCAACCAGCACCAGCAGTGCGAGCAGGAGGACGCCGCCGCCCACCATCGCTGCGGTCTGCCAGGACCACCAGTCGTAGTAGTCGGCCTTGCCGGCGAAGGAAACCCAGACCAGGAGCAGGCTGACCCCGGAGGTAAGCAGGATCGCACCGAGCCAGTCGATCTTGGCGGGCCGCTTGACGTGCGGGACCTTCAGCGTGACCTGGAGCAGGATCAGGGCGACGACGGCGAGCGGGACGCAGACAAAGAAGGTCCAGCGCCAGCCGAGCGAGCTGTCCACGATGAAGCCGCCCAGCAGCGGGCCGCCGGCGGTGCCGACCGCCATCACGGCCCCCATATAGCCGGAGTACTTGCCGCGTTCACGCGGCGGGATGATGGACCCGATGATGGCCTGCGCCAGCGCCGTGAGGCCACCCATGGCGATGCCCTGGATCACGCGGGCGGTGAGCAGGAACGGGATGTTTTCGGAGAAGCCGGCCATGACGGAGCCGGCAACGAAGATCACGATGCTGAGCTGGACCAGGAACTTCTTGTCGAAGAGGTCGGCGAGCTTGCCCCAGATGGGGGTGGTGGCCGCGTTGGCCAGAAGCGCAGCGGTGATGACCCAGGCGAAGTCCGTCTGGGTGCCCTTGAGCTCGGACATGATGGTGGGCAGCGCGTTGGCAACGATGGTGCTGCTCAGGATCGCGGTGAAGAAGGCGGCGAGCAGGCCGGTCAGGGCCTCCATGATCTGCCGGTGGTTCATCGGGGCGCCGGGTTCGTGGCGCTTGGACTGCCGCGACTCCTGGTGCGCGGCGCGTTCGTGCCGTCGCTCCTGTCCGTGTTCCGCGGCGGCGGTGACGTTAGCCATTAATGGACTCCTGCGGTTGGTCTTCGTTGGTGGTTCCGGCCGCCCTTGCCCGGATGGAATTCTTCAGGGATGAGGTGAGTTTGCTCAGCATGGCCGCCGTTGCGGCGGCGTCGTCCTCGTTCCAGTCGGAGAGGTACGCCTGCAGCGTCTCCGCCCGGTGGCGCACCAGTTCCGCGAGCTTCGCCTTGCCCCGTGGTGACAGGGCCAGGAGCTGCGCCCTGCCGTCATCTGGGTCCGGCCTGCGGACCACCAGGCCCGCGTCCGCGAGCTCGGCCACGTGCCGGCTAAGCACCGGCGGACTGACCCCCAGGCGCTCGGCCAGGTGCGCGGCCCGGGTCTCCCCCTCGCCAATGAACCTGAGCACGCCCTGGAGGGCGATGCCGGTGTCCTGGCCCTTGACGTTGATCATGGTGACGCAGCGCAGCGCGCGCTGGAGGTCATAGATGTGGCTGACGAGGTCGGCTGCGGTGGCCGGTGCGACAGACATGGCCCTCCCTAAAGAATTAGTTGCTGAAAGCAACTGTATCAGGGAAAAGGTTGCTTAGGGAAACGAAGTTACTGGGAGGCTGCCGGTTAAACGGCGAAGTCCCCCACTTCCGACGGGAGGTGAGGGAGTACTGCCGCAGCAGGGTGCTTAGTCGCCCAGGTGGGTGGGTTCGAACATCCTTAGGAGGGTTTCCACCACGACGACGCTTGGCCCTTCGGCGGCGAACCCCGCCTTGAGCGCGTCCCCCACGTCCCCGGGGGCCACCCTCGTGGCCGGGACGCCGAAGGATTCGGCGAGCTTGACGAAGTCCGGCCGGGCGAGCTCCGTGGCCGTGGCCTTGCCAAAGGCACCCACCATGTATTCGCGCAGGATGCCGTAGCCGCCGTCGTCGACGATCAGCCAGGTGACCGGCACGTTGTGCTGTTTCGCCGTGGCCAGTTCGGCGATGGAGTACATGGACGAGCCGTCACCGGAGACCGCCAGCACCCGGGCGGGTTTTCCCAGCGTTTCCAGCCCCACGGCCGCGCCGATGGCCCCGGGAAAGGCGAAGCCCAGGCCGCCGGCGCCCTGGGCCGAGTGGAACTGACCCTCACGCGCATCCCAGCAGGACCAGCCCCAGTAGGCGGCGATGGTCATGTCCCAGAACGTCTGCATGCCCGCGGGGACGGCCTCACGGATATCCGCCATGAACTTCAGTTCCTTGCCCAGGTCCTGCGACTCGAGCCTGGCCCGGACCTTCGCCAGGGATTCCTTCACCAGCTGCTGCGGCGTGGATCCATGCCAGTTCGGGCTCGCGCTCCGCACCGGCAGGGCCTCATCAAGGGCCGCGAGCGCCTGGCCGGCGTCGGCGCGGATCCCCAGGCCCGGACGGTTGGATTCCAGGACCCGCGGCTCGGCGTCGATCTGGATGATCCTGCCCCGCGGTTCGAAGGTGAAGTAGTTGGAGGTGACCTCGCCCAGGGATGAACCCACCACCACCAGCACATCGGCATCTTCGAGGACGTCGGTCATGTACCGGTCCTCGATCCACGACTGCAGCGACAGCTCGTGGTTCCAGGGGAAGGCGCCGTTGCCGCCCGGGGTGCAGATCACCGGCGCCTGCAGTTTCTCCGCAATCGAGAGCAGCGACTTTTCGGCGCGTCCGCGGCGGGTGCCGCCGCCGGCAATGATCGCCGGACGCTCCGCCGACTCCAGCCATTTAACGGCTTCTCGGACCAGTTCCACCCGCGGCGGATTGTCTGCCGCCTCCGCCAGGGCGTCCTCCACAGGCGGAACCATAATCGGGTCCAGCAGGACATTCTGCGGGATCTCCAGCCACACTGGGCCCTGCGGCGAGGAGATCGCCTCCGTCCAGGCGTCCTGGATGGCCGAGGGAATGCCGGACGCGTGCTGGATCAGCCGCTGGCTCTTGGTCACGTTCGCCGCCGAAGCCTTCTGGTCATCCAGTTGGTGCAGCATGCCCTTGCGCCGGGCCCCCAGGCCTTCCAGCGGGATCTGGCTCGCCACCACCACCATCGGCACGCCCGTGGCGTAGGCCTCCTGCAGCCCGGCCAGCGACGTCAGCGCGCCGGGGCCGGTGGACAGGAACAGAACGCCAACCTCGCCCGTGGCGCGGGAGTAGCCGTCAGCAGCGAAGGCGCTGTTGTTCTCCACCCGGGACGAGACAAAGTGCAGCTTGCCCCGGCCCATCGCATCGAAAAGTCCCAGGGCGTGCTGGCCCGGGATGCCAAAGACGGTTTTCGCGCCGAGCGCTTCCAAGGTTTCGACGACGAGGTCCCCGCCATTGCGGACGCCCGCTTCCTTGGGGGCCGGGGTACCCGGGCCGTGGTCAGCCACGGCGCTACTCCTTGGTGGCGGCCGCGAAGCCTGCCGGCTGGCGGACCTCATGGCCCAGGGCCTGTGCCTGGTACCCCGTATCGGCACCGAACCGGCTGCCGGGCGTTGCATTGTCCGCCATCAGGGTGACCAGTTCGTAGGCGACGTGGCTGGCGGCAACGCCGGTGATTTCGGCGTGGTCGTAGGCCGGGGATACTTCCACGACGTCGGCGCCCACCAGGTTCATGCCGCGGAACCCCCGGATAATCTCGAGGAGTTCGCGGCTGGTGATGCCGCCTGCTTCAGGGGTGCCGGTGCCCGGCGCGTGGGCCGGATCCAGGACGTCGATGTCCACGGAGATGTACAGGGGCCGGTTGCCGATGCGGTCCCGGACCTTGGCCACCGTCTCAAGGACGCCCTGGTAGTAGACGTCCGCGGAGGTGACGATGCCGAACCCAAAGCGGTGGTCGTCGTCGAGATCCTTCTTGCCATACAGCGGGCCGCGGGTACCGATGTGGCTGATGGCCTCGGTGTCCAGGATGCCCTCCTCGACGGCGCGGCGGAAGGGGGTGCCGTGCGTGTACTCGGCACCGAAGTAGGTGTCCCAGGTGTCGAGGTGGGCGTCGAAGTGGAGCATGGCGATGGGTCCGCCTGCGCGTTCGGCCGCGGCGCGCAGCAGGGGAAGCGCGATGGTGTGGTCCCCGCCCAGGGTCAGCAGCTTGCTCCCGGCAGCCGTGAGGTCCAGGGCGTTCTGCTGGATGGTCTCGATGGCTTCGTTGATGTTGAAGGGGTTGACCGCCATGTCCCCGGCGTCGGCCACCTGGATGTTTTCAAAGGGGCTCACGTCCCAGGCCGGGTTGTAGGGGCGCAGCAGCCGGCTCGCCTCGCGGACGTGGTTGGCGCCGAAACGGGCACCTGGCCGGTAGGAAACGCCGGAATCGAAGGGGACGCCGACCACCGTGACGTCCGCCTTGTCCACCTGGTCAAGGCGCGGAAGACGTGCATACGTGGCGGCTCCGGCATAGCGGGGAATCCGGGATGAATCGATGGGGCCAAGGTTGCCGTTGGCTTCGATGCGCAGCTCTTCCAATGGAGGCGCCTCCTTCGAGGAGTTGGGAACGGTTGTGACTGCCATCATACACCCGGGTTTTCTAATGAGAATCAACTGTTTACCTGCCGCCTTCAGCTTGCTGCGTTCCTGCCCAGTTACTCCCTGGGCCGCGCCGACTCAGCTTTCCCGCGCCGCGATTTTCCGGCATTGCTGCCGTCGCGACCCGGCGGCACGGAAAAGCAACTGGGAGGGAACGCACGAAGCCCCTCAAGGAGTTGTCCACATAGGGCCCGTGCATCGTTCCTGGTGTCCCCCGCGCGGCCTCCAATGGCGTGATGGACATCATTGATTACCTGAAACAGGCCGGTGGCGTGGCCCGCTCCGCGCAACTCCTCAACGCCGGGTTCCCCCGCCGGGAGCTCCTGCGCCTCCAGGAGTACGGCGCCTCCCAACCCAGGCGCGGGGTCTTCGTCCTGCCCGAGTGCGACGAAGGAATCCTCGGGGCAGTCTTGAACAACGGGAGGCTGAGTTGTGCCAGCGCTGCTGCCCATTACGGACTCTGGCTGCGCAAACCTCCCGCCCGGCTTCACCTCGCCTGCAATCACGGCCACGGCAGCGGTTTCGTCCGGCACCGCACCATCCGATTCCAAGGGCATCCGCATTTGCCAGTGGCCGCAGTCGAGGATGTGGCACTTCACGCTTTGGGATGCCTACCGGCCCCGGCCTCCACCGCAATGGCGACCTCGGCCATCAGATTGCACGGCGTGCCGCGGGAACTGCTCGCATCCCAGCTCCTGGCTGACCGGTCCGGGACCGCCAGACGCGTCTTATGGGAACTCGACATTCGTGCGGAATCCATCGTTGAGGTCGACCTTCAGCACCTGTTCCGGAAACACGGGATCGAGTACGCGTCGCAGGTCTTCCTGCCTGGGATCGGCCGGGTGGACTTCCTGCTGGGCGGCTTCTTGATTGTGGAGGTTGACGGCTTCGCATTCCACTCCAAGCGCGGGGACATGCTCCGCGACCGGGAGCGCAACAATGCCTCCGCCGTCAGCGGCTACGCAGTCCTGCGCTACATGCCGGAGCACATCTGGTTCAATTCCGGCCAGGTGATATCGGAAATCAGGACTGTCCTGGCGGCAGGGCAACGCAAACCGGGCCAGTGATTGTGCAGTCCAGCCCAGTTACTCCCACGCGAATGCACTGCGTCCTGCGGAATCCCGGGAAGGCGGGCGGCTCCCCGATGGGGACGACCAAAGGTAACTGGGCTGGAATGCACGCCAGAAGGGTCAACGGCTGGCGGCGGGCACCAGGACCCACAGCACCTCGACGGGCTTGTCGGTTGGGTTGACCCAGGTGTGCGGCTCGCGGCCGGGGAAGGTCACCGTGTCCCCCGCGCCGAGGTCGTATTCCTCGTTGGTGAGGATCAGCTTGATGGATCCCTTGACCACATGCAGCACATCCACGTCGCAGTCCACGGCATAAAGCTCCGACTCGCCGCGGCCGTGCGGTTCGATGACAGCCTGGATGATCTGGACCCGGCGCTCCGAGCGGGCGGTGAGCAACCGCTCCACGATCCCCTCGCCACCGAGGGAGATGCGGGGGCCGTCGTTCCGCCGGGTGAGGTGGGTTTCAGGCGCGGCGAAGAGATCGCCAATGGAGATGGACAGGACCTGGCACAGGGTCACCAGGGACGCCACGGACGGCGAGGTCAGGTCCCGCTCCACCCGGCTGAGGAATCCTTTGGTCAGCCCGGTGGCATCGGCAACCTGTTCAATGGTGAGCCGTTGCGACTGCCGGGCGGCCCGGATCCTGGAGCCAATGGCTACGGGAACATTGCTCGGCTCAACTGGCAGTGCCTTCATCTACGAACCTTTCATGGGCCGGCAGCCCGGCTGCGCTCTCGAGCCATCCTAATCGGCGGCCGGATTGTGACGCGCGCATGCCACGGGAGCCACCAGGTCCTTGACTGTTACTGGCGTCACACCCTAGTCTTTGGAAACTCCTGTTGCCTATAAGGCAAATCAGGACTCCTTCCTCCCGTCAAGAGCGACGGATTCAGGACGCGCCCCCGGAACGCACCCCGGTGCCCAACAGCTCCAAGGAGCCAACTTATGGATGCAAGTGCCATCAACATCGCCATCGTGGTGGTGTACCTCCTCGCCATGCTGGCCTTCGGCTGGTGGGGCAAGTCCCGCACCCGGAACAACAGCGACTTCCTGGTGGCCGGCCGCCGCCTGGGCCCCTTCCTCTACACCGGCACCATGGCCGCCGTCGTCCTGGGCGGAGCCTCCACCGTGGGCGGTGTGGGGCTTGGCTACAAGTTCGGCATCTCAGGCATGTGGCTTGTGGTGGCCATCGGCGCCGGCGTCCTGCTCCTGAGCCTGCTCTTCGCCGGGACCATCCAGAAGCTGAAGATCTACACCGTGTCCCAGATGCTCACCCTCCGCTACGGAAGCCGGGCCACGGAAGCGTCGGGCATCGTCATGCTCGCCTACACCCTGATGCTTTGCGCCACCTCCACCGGCGCCTATGCCACCATCTTCGTTGTCCTCTTCGGCCTGGACCGCGCGCTGGCCATCGCCATCGGCGGCGCGATCGTGCTGGTGTACTCCACCATCGGCGGCATGTGGTCCATCACGCTGGCCGACCAGGTCCAGTTCGTCATCAAGACGGTGGGCATCTTCTTCCTGATGCTTCCCTTCACCCTGAACGCCGCCGGCGGCCTCGACGGCATCCGCAGCCGCGTGGATGCCAGCTTCTTCCAGATCGATGGCATCGGCGTGCAGACCATCATCACCTACTTCGTGGTCTACACCCTGGGCCTGCTGATCGGCCAGGACATCTGGCAGCGCGTGTTCACCGCCAAGACTCCCAAAGTGGCACGGTGGGGCGGCGCCACGGCAGGCATCTACTGCATCCTCTACGGCGTCGCCGGCGCGCTCATCGGCATGGCCGCCAACGTTGCCCTGTCCAACGTCAGGATAGCGGCGAAGGATGACGTCTACGCCGAGGTCGCCCAGAACATCCTGCCCGTCGGCATCGGCGGCCTGGTCCTGGCCGCCGCCGTCGCAGCCATGATGTCCACCGCGTCCGGCGCCCTCATCGCCGCCGCCACCGTGGCCCGCGCCGACGTCCTGCCGTTCGTGGCCGGCTGGTTCGGCAAAACCGTCAACACCGGCGACACGGAGAACCCGGAGCATGATGTGAAAGCCAACCGCATCTGGGTCCTGGCCCTCGGCATCGTGGCCATCGTCATCGCCATCATCACCAAGGACGTCGTCGCGGCCCTGACCATCGCCTACGACATCCTGGTGGGCGGGCTCCTGGTGGCCATCCTCGGCGGCCTGGCCTGGAAGCGCGGCACCGGGCTGGGCGCCGCCGCGTCCATGGCTGTCGGCTCGGTGGTGACCTTGGGAACCATGATCATCCTGGAGATCAACGCCGAAGCCCCGCTGGACGGCGTCTACGCCAACGAGCCCATCTACTACGGGTTGGTGGCCTCTGCGGTGGTGTATGTGGCGGTCTCGCTGCTCACCCCGCCCACCGATTCCCGGGTGATGCACGCCTGGCAGCGCCGCGTCTCGGGCCAGGACGCCCCCGAAACCCCTGAGGAAGTGCTCGCCGCCAACTAGCGGCAGCTGCCCCGGGCGCGGACCGCGGCGGGGTCCCTGGAACGGGCGGGCGTTAAAACGACGGCGGCGCCTCCTTTCGCAGTTCAGCGAAAGGAGGCGCCGTCGTCGTAAGTCCTACTCCCCTGTGTCGCGGGGCTCATCATCGTCGAGTGGAACCTCGCGGTCCTCGGCATCGATGACCACCGGCGGCGCCTGGACCACCGGCTCCTCCTCGTCGAGGAACTCGTCCTCGGCGTCCCAGTCGGCATCGTCTACCGGTGCATCCTCGGCGTAGTCGTAGGCGGGATCCGCCTCTACGGCATCCAGGTGCGGCATGTCCGGGTGTTGTCCGGTGGTGCTCATGATTGAACCTCCGTCTGTTCGCCTGACGTGCTCTTACAGGTAGGCGCGGGCAGCGCCACACCTTCATCACAGCACCGGGCAGGCGGGCGGGTCAATAGCCGCGCCGAGCCATTCGGCCACCCCCGGGAGGGGCGGAAAGGCGCCCGCGGGGGCCTGCAAAAGTGGACATGCCGGCGTCAGGAAATGAGGCTTACCGAAACCCCGGAGCGAGGTTCGCCAGCCGAAAAAGCGCGGAAATCCGCAGTAGGCTGGCAGGGCAAAGGCGCCGAAAACATGCCCTTTCCAGTCCAGGAGTACCAGTGTCGCAGCACGCCCAGCCCGAGTCCCACAGCGCGCCCGAGGAGGCAACCCGGACCCAGCCCTCGCCGGCGAACATCAAGCGGTGGCGGCAGTACCTGGCCGATGAGCGCGCCGAGGCGGCGGTCTACCGTGACCTTGCCCAAAACCGCGAGGGCGAGGAGCGCGACATCCTGCTGGCCCTGGCCGAGGCGGAGGGCCGGCACGAGGCACACTGGCTGGCACTGCTCGGGGAGCACGCGGGCAAACCGAAGAAGGCGTCGGGCAGGAGCCGGTTCCTGGGGTTCCTGGCGAGGCATTTCGGCTCCGTTTTCGTGCTGGCACTCGCGCAGCGGGCGGAAGGCCGGTCCCCTTACGCCAAGGACCCCAACGCAACCGACGCCATGGCTGCCGATGAGCAGATCCATGAGGAGGTGGTCCGCGGCCTAGCGACCCGCGGGCGCAGCCGTTTGGCTGGCACATTCCGGGCGGCGGTCTTTGGCGCCAACGACGGCCTGGTCAGCAACCTTTCCCTGGTGATGGGCATGGCGGCCTCGGGTGTGGCCAGCAGCGTGGTGCTGCTCAGCGGGATCGCCGGCCTCCTGGCCGGTGCCATGTCCATGGGCGCCGGCGAGTTTATCTCCGTCCGGTCCCAGCGCGAACTGCTGGCGGCCACCCGCCCCACCCAGGTCACCCTGGCGGCCGCGCCCAACCTGGACCTTGAACACAACGAACTCCTCCTGGTGTACCTGGCCCGGGGGATGTCGCGCGAAGCCGCGGAGCACCGCGTGGCCGAGCGCATGGGCCTGCTGTCCTGCGACTGCGACCCCAGCCTTTCCCTGCAGCCGGAACTGCCGGACGACGGGGACCAGCATGAGGCGGTCGGCACCGCATGGGGGGCCGCGCTGTCCAGCTTCTGCTTCTTCGCCTCCGGCGCCATCGTCCCCATCCTGCCGTTCCTGTTCGGCTTGACCGGCGTTCCCGCCCTGGTGGCGGCCGGGGCCCTGGTGGGCATCGCGCTGCTGGCAACCGGTGGCACCGTTGGCCTGCTGTCCGGCACGTCACCGCTGACCCGCGGCCTGCGCCAGCTTGCGATCGGCCTGGGCGCGGCGGCGGTCACGTACGTGCTGGGCCTGGTCTTCGGCACGGTAGTCGGCTAGCCCCGGCGCAGCACCTCGACGGCTTCGTCCACCGAGTCCACCAGGAAGATGCAGTCCGCCATGGCCCGGCCGGCCGCGAGGCTGCGCAGCATGGGCCAGGCCGGATACTCCTCTTCCCAGTGCCGCCGCCCCACCAGCACCATCGGGGCCACCTTTTCGCGGGCTCCGTAGTAGTTTTCGCAGGCGTCCTGGAAGATCTCCTGGACGGTCCCGGCAGCCCCGGGCAGGAACACGATGCCACCGTGGCACAGCTCCAGCAGGATGGCCTCGCGGATGGCGTTGGCGAAGTATTTGGCGATGTGCGTGGCGAAGTAGTTGGGCGGCTCATGCCCATAGAACCACGTGGGGATCCCCAGCGACGGCGTCCCGCTGGGATGGCGTTCGACGACGGCCGCGGCCGCACGCGCCCACGCGGACACCGAGGGACGGAACCCCGGGACGGCGGCGAGCGTGCCCAGCGCCGCCTCCACCTCGCCGTCGGACGCCCGGCTCAGGTAGGCACCCAGGTTCGCTGCCTCCATGGCCCCCGGGCCGCCGCCGGTGGCGACGGCATGGCCGTCCCGGGCAAGGAGCCTTCCAAGCCGCGCCGCCCGGGCGAAATCTGCGCTGCCGCGCGGTGCTGCATGGCCGCCCATAACGCCCACGATCGAGTCCCGGGTCCAGGGCGCGGACCGGGTCAGCTCGTCCAGCGCGTCGCCGATCGCATGGTCGTGCAGGGCCGAGGCCAGGGTGGAGTCCACCCGGTGCCGCTGGCCGGGCTGGACGCTCCAGTGGTAGATGCGGGCGTCCGGCAGTTCCTCGTAGGGTGACGTTGCGAGCCCGGCGTACAGTTCCGCCGGAGAGTAGAGGCTGGCGCGGTAAGGATCGAAGGGCACGCCCACCAGCTTCGGGAAGATCAGTGCGCCCCGGCTGCGGAGGTTGCCCTCCATGCCCTCATCGAAGGTGCAGCCGAGGAACATCGCGCCCTCGACGTTCACCTTCTTAAGCGCCGCTGCCCGCCCCCGCAGGTCAAGTGACTGGGCGTGCCAGCCGTGCAGGTTGACGGCGCCCGCAGCCACCAGGCGGTCGAAGCTGGCGAGGTCCTGCACTTCGAGGTTGCGCGGGCGCGGGCCCAGGCTGCCGGCGAAATTCACGGCTGCTTCCCGGTGCAGGTCATGAAGTTAGCCTAGGCCACCAACCGCAAAAGCGGGGCCGGACGCTGCGCCCCCCGGTAGGAGGTCAGTGTCCGGCCCCGCCATGTTGCGGAGGGGATGGTCAGCCGGTGATCTTTGCCGGCGCTTCGCCGCCGCGGAAGTGCGCCTCAAGGTCCTCCAGCGAGTGGCCCTTCGTTTCGGGGACAAACTTGATGACGAACACCAGGGATGCGATGTTCACCAGGACGAACAGGCCGAACGTTCCGGTGGAGCCCAGGGCGTTGACCACGATCGGGAACAGGAAGGAGATGGCGGCATTGACGGTCCAGAGGGCGAAGACCGCGATGCCCATGGCGAAGCCGCGGATGGCCAGCGGGAACATTTCCGAGAGCAGGAGCCAGACGCAGGTTCCGATGAAGCACTGGACGAAGGCGACGAACAGCATCATCGCGGCGAGGATGGTGTAGCTGGCCAGGTCGGACTGCGGCAGGAGGAAGACGATCGCCAGCAAGGCCTGGGAACCCACCACTCCGGAGAAGCCAATCACCAGCATGCGGCGGCGGCCCACGAAACCGAGGAGCCAGATGCCCAGGATGGTCATGAGGACGGAGGTGACGCCGACGCCGATGGTGGCAACGAGCGAGGCGCTGACGCCGAGCCCGCTCTTCTCCAGGATGGTGGGGGCGTAGTAGTTCACGGTGTTGATGCCGGTGGCCTGCTGGACGGTGGCCAGGCCGATGCCGATCCAGAGCAGGCGGCGCATCCAGGGGTTGTTCTTCAGGTCCTGCAGCGCGTGGCCGCGCTCTTCCTTGGCGGTCCGGGCCGCGGCGGCGATTTCCTCGAACTCTGCGGCAGCTTCTTCTGGGCTGCGGCTCAGGTTCAGGACGCGGCGGCTGTCCTCGAGGCGGCCGCGGATGGCGTACCAGCGCGGGGATTCGGGAAGCATGAGCATTCCGGCGAGCAGGGCGACGGCGGGAACGGAGGCGATACCCAGCATGGTGCGCCAGACCTCGTTGTCGTGGATGAGGGCATCCAGGAGGGCGTTGATCGCGAAGGCTAGCATCTGGCCGGTGACGATCATGAGTTCGTTGATGGTCACCATCCGGCCGCGCATATTGGCAGGTGCCATTTCCGCCAGGTACAGCGGGCAGGTGACGGCGGCGGCGCCGACGCCCAGGCCCAGCACGATGCGGGCGGCGATCATGAAGGCCACGGTGGGGGCAAGGGCGCAGCCGATGGCTCCGAGCAGGAACAGCAGGGCGCAGACGCGCAGGGAACCGCGGCGGCCCAGCTTGTCCGCCATGCGTCCACCGGTCAGGGCGCCGACGGCGGCACCGGGGAACAGCAGGGCGCTCACCACGGTTGCTTCCTCGACGGCAGTCATGTTGAGGGAGTCGTTCATGTACAGCAGGGCGCCGGAGATCACGCCGGTGTCGTAACCAAAGAGCAGGCCGCCCAGGGTGGAGATGACAGTGAGCCGGGCGAGGTAGCCGCGGCGCCGCGCGCCGGTGGTGCCGATGGTTTGTTTCTGCAACAGCATTGTTGCCTCTCAGATTCTCTCGGGGACCGGAAACCGGTCAG
The DNA here is from genome assembly GCF_057369995.2 of Arthrobacter sp. MOO21. NCBI lineage: Bacteria > Bacillati > Actinomycetota > Actinomycetes > Micrococcales > Micrococcaceae > Arthrobacter > Arthrobacter sp. MOO21. Next base: position 742,506 of record NZ_CM170671.2, read on the forward strand.
GAATGTGATGCGTGCCACTGACTTTAGAGCGCTCTAATAGCTGCCGTCAAGGGAAAGTCTTAATGTCAGCACAATTTAATTCCGGCAGCCGAGATGCGCCCGGCGGACAGCACCCCTTGACCCGCCCCCTACGCCTGCTACGATCGAGAAGGAAAGTATGTCCTATCAAGCGAACATATAACAGCAAAGTGCAGTCGCCGCCCGAACGGGCGGCGCCACAGAGACCGAACATGAGGGAACGCACCGTGGCGAACAATCTGGGACTCACGATTGACCGCTCCTCGCCCGTGCCCCTGTACCACCAGGTGGTCCAGGGCATCGAGGCCGCGATCTACAGCGGGGTGCTGGAACCGGGCAGCCGGCTGGACAACGAAATCGACCTCGCGGCCCAGCTGAACCTGTCCCGCCCCACCATGCGCAAGGCCATGGACGAACTGGTCCGGTCCGGGCTCCTGGTGCGCAAGCGCGGCGTGGGAACCCAGGTGGTCTCCAGCCAGGTGCGGCGCCCGCTGGAACTCTCCAGCCTCTACGACGACCTGACCAACAACGGCAAGAAGCCCACCACCGATGTCCTCAGCTTCTCGCACGTCGAGGCGGACGAGGCAATCCTGGCCACGCTGCAGCTGCCCGCCGGGTCGAAGGTCTACCACTTCACCCGGCTGCGGAAAGTGGGCGGAAAGCCACTGGCACTCATGGAGAACTGGGTGCGCGATGACATCGCCGACATGGATGAAGCCACTCTTGGCGCCGAAGGCCTCTACTCGATCCTCCGGCGCGGAGGCGTGAACTTCCGCCTGGCCACACAGCGGATTGGCGCCATGACCGCCAACGACTACCAGGCTTCCATGCTGGACGCCGCGCCGGGCTCGGCGCTGGTCACCATGGAACGTACTGCCGTGGACGACACCGGCCGGCGCGTGGAAACAGGACACCACGTGTACCGCGCCGACTCCTACAGCTTTGAAATGACACTCGTACAGCGCTAGCGCAAAGGAACACCTGCATGACCAACTGGGTCTACCCCCTGGGCACGGCCGCCGACGGCGCATGGGACGTCTCGATCGGGGCCGCCGACTCCTCCCTCACCGTGGACGGGTGGGCACACACCGGACTGAAGGTGGCCACGCTTCCGGCCGGGGCCGCCGTCGAACTTCCCGCAGCGGATGAGGAACGCATTGTGGTGCCGCTCAACGGATCCTTCACGGTCACCGTGGACGGCACGGAGTACCCGCTCGCCGGCCGCCCGTCCGTTTTCTCCGGCCCCAGCGACGTGCTCTACTCGGGCATGGGCCGCGCCGTCAGCATCAGCTCTGCCGGCGGCGGCCGGGTCGCGGTCGCCACGGCCCCCGCGAAGGCGTCCTACCCCACCCGCCTGGTCCCGGCCGCGGAGACCCCGGTGGAGCTGCGTGGTGCCGGGAACTGCTCGCGCCAGGTCCACAACTTCGGCACTCCGGCCGCACTGGAGGCGGACCGCTTCATCGTCTGCGAAGTCCTCACGCCCGCCGGGAACTGGTCCTCCTACCCCCCGCACAAGCACGACGAGGAGAAGGACGGCGAAACTTCCCTCGAGGAGATCTACTACTTCGAAACCCAGGTGGCGGCAGGATCTCCGGCACCCGCCGATGCGGATGCCATTGGCTACCAGCGCGTTTACGCCTCGGATGAGCGGCCCATCGACGTCTCGGCAGAGGTCCGCAGCGGCGACGTCGTCCTGGTCCCCTACGGCTGGCACGGCCCCGCGATGGCAGCACCCGGCTACGATCTCTACTACCTCAACGTCATGGCCGGCCCCGGCCCCGTGCGGGAATGGCTGATCAGCGACGACCCGCACCACGGCTGGGTACGCCAGACCTGGGACAGCCAGAACATCGACCCGCGCCTGCCGTTCGGCTCCTGACGCAGTTGCGCGGAGAGGCGGCGGCGGGCTGGCATAGTGGGGTTTTGTGAAACAGACTTCCCCCTCGCCGCGGTCGGTGACCATGGAGGACGTGGCCCGCGACGCCGGGGTGAGCCGCGCCCTGGTGTCCCTGGTGATGCGCGACTCCCCCAATGTTTCGCCCGCCAAACGGACGGCAGTGCTGGAAAGCGCTGCCGCCCTGGGCTACTCCCCCAACAGGCTGGCCAGCCGCCTGGCCAGCCATCGGACCAACACGCTGGGGGTCCTCTTCCTGGACCTGCACAACTCAGTCTTCGCTGATATCTACGACGGACTGGCTGAAGGCCTGGCCGGCAGCGGCAACCAGGTGATGGTCGCCGTCGGCTCCGCGGACCCGCGGACCGAGCTGGAAGCCGTCCGCTCCTTCGTGGACCTGCGCGTGGACGGGGTCTTGCTGGCCGGCTATACCGGCACGCCGGAAGAACTGGCGGCCGCCCTGCGCGGGACCCCCGCCGTCGTCATCACCCGGGAGATGGAGGTCGACGGCGTCTCTTCCGTCCTGACCGACGACTTCCGCTCCGGGGTGCTTGCCGTGGAGCACCTGTACGCCCTGGGCCACCGGCGCATCGCGCACGTGGACATCTCCGACTGGTTGCCGTACACGGAGCGGCGTGAGGGCTACCTGCATGCCATGAACGAACACGGCCTGGAGCCGCAGCTGGTCCACAGTGACATGACCGAACGCGGCGGCCGGGCCGTGATGGAACAGTTCCTGGATTCGGGGGCGCAACTGCCCACGGCCGTCTTTGCCCACAACGACCTCACGGCCATCGGCATCATGGAGGCCATTGCCACGCACGGGCTGAGGGTCCCGGACGATGTGGCGATCGTGGGCTGCGACAACATCGAGCTGGCCGCCTCGCCCCTCATTGGACTGACGTCCATCGACCAGCACGCCGGGGAACTCGGCCGGGTGGCGGCGCAGGTCATGCTCGACCGGCTTGCTGGTTCCGCCGGCCCTGCCGTCACGCGCAAGCTCGAACCGGCCCTGGTGGTCCGGAGCTCCTCAAATCCCGGCGCGGGACCCTAGCCACCCACGGCAAGGTCCCGCACCAGGAGTTTCAGCGCACGCCCGCCGTGGCTTGTTCCACCCTCACCGGGACACCGCTGGCCAGCGATTCCTGGGCGGCGTCCGCCACCCGGGAGGCGGCCACGGCGTCCTCCGGTGTGCAGGGGTTGTCACGCTGGCCAAGGACAAGCTCAACGAACGCGGCCATTTCGGACCGGTAGGCCTGGTCAAAGCGCTCGGCGAAGGTCCTGTGCGGCTCACCGGACGGGAACCCCACGCCGGGCTCGGCCGACGCCATGGCGGTTTTTTCATCCAGGCCCACCGTCAGCGATCCCTTGGAACCCTGGATTTCCAGGCGGACGTCGTGGCCGGCCCCGTTGTAACGCGTCGCTGAGACGGTGCCCACGGTGCCGTCGTCGAACGTCACGAGCGCGAGCGCTGTGTCCACGTCCCCCACAGCGCCGATGGCCGGGTCCCCGTTGTTGGAGCCCTTCGCGTACACCTCAACGATCTCCCGGCCCGTCAGCCAGCGGAGGATGTCAAAATCGTGGACGGAACAGTCGCGGAACAGGCCCCCTGAGGTGGCCAGGAACTCCACAGGAGGCGGTGCCATGTCACAGGTGACGGCCCGCAGCGAGTGGATCCAGCCCAGTTCCCCGGCCTGGTATGCCCGCTTGGCTTCCAGGTAGCCGGCATCAAGGCGGCGCTGGTGGCCGATCTGGACCACACCGTGCTTGCTGCGGATGTAATCCAGCACGGGCAGGGCATCCGCCACATTCATTGCCACCGGTTTCTCGCAAAATACCGGGATGCCCGCGTCCACGCCCGCCTTGATCAGCCCGGGATGGGTGGCGGTGCCTGTGGCCACCACCAGGCCATCGATGCCGGAGGCAAGGAGGGCTTCGACGGACGGAAGAAACTCGGCGCCCAGGCCGGCTGCCACCGTCCGTGCGTGCTCTTCGGCCACGTCCGTTAGCCGGAGCCTGACGTTGATGCCCTTGGGGTTCAGCACCCCGTTGAGGCCCGCGATGTTGCCGGCGTGCATCACACCGATCCGGCCCACGCCTACCAGGCCAAGGGTTACATCCTTCATTGTTTTTCCTCTGCATAGACGGTAAAGGCGGTCCGGAAGGCGTCGAGGGCTGCGGCGCTGCCGTCCCTGGCCCACGCCTCCATGCCCACTGTGCCGTGGTAGCCGGCATCGGCGAGGGCCCGGGCAACGGCTGCGTAGTTGATTTCTCCGGTTCCGGGCTCGCAGCGGCCGGGCACATCCGCAACCTGGACTTCACCGATGTGCGGCAGGGCCGATCTCACGAGTTCGATGAGGTTCCCCTCCCCCAGCTGCGCGTGGTACAGGTCCAGCATCAGTTTGGCGTTCGGGTGCCCGGCAGCCTCCACCAGTGCGAGGGTGTCCTTGGCCCGCGCCAGCGGGATGCCGGGGTGGTCAAGGATGGTATTCAGGTTCTCCAGGCAGAACGTCACACCGTGTTTTTCGCCCAGGGCGCCAAGCCGCTGCAGGGTTCTGGCGCCCGTGGCCCACATGCGGCCGGTGGAGCGGTACACCGGGCGGGCGGCGCGGCCTTCCACCAGTTCAGCCGGGTGCACCACCATGCGGCTGACGCCCAGTTCGAGGGCGGTGGGGATCAGCGATTCAGCCGTCCGCACCACCTCATCGGCCGTGTCCGGGTCCACCAGGCTGCCCGATACGTAGCCCGTCATGGAGGAGAAGACCGCCCCGGTAGCCTTCAGCGCCTGGATGTCCTTTCCGCGCGAGTCCCAGAGTTCGACGTCGAATCCCGCCTCATGGATCCTGCGCACCCGTTCCACAAACGGCAGGTCCAGGAAGACCATCTCGGCGCAAACTGCCAGGCGCATTAGACGGCTGCCTTCCCGGCGACGGCAACAGGGGCGCCGCTTTTGACGGACTCGATGCAGGCCAGCGCCATTGCCAGGGCGCGGCGGGCGTCGGCAGCGCCCGGCGTCAGGGTGAAACCGGACGACGGCGATGGCACGCCGCCGTCGCGCCGGGCACGGACCGCCTCGGCGAAGTCCGCCAGTTCGTCCGTGTAGGCCTGGCGGAAGAGTTCGACGTTGAGCCGCGGGGTGTCCGCGGACAGCCCCTCTGCGGTGTAGCGGCGGGCGGCCGTCTCCGTGGCCCGGCCGGCCTGGACCATGCCCTTGGAGCCGAAGACTTCGCCGCGGATGTCGTACCCGTACAGCGCACTGAAGTTCGCCTCGGCCACCGCCAACGCACCGTTGCTGTACCTGATCGTCACCACCGCTGTATCCAGGAACCCCTGGTCACGGAGCGAGGGCTCCACGAGCGCATCGGCCACCGCGTAAACCTCCACGGGTTCGGCCCCTTCGTTGAACCAGTTGAGGGTGTCGAAGTCGTGGATGAGGGTTTCGAGGAAGATGGTCCAGGCCGGGACCCTGGCGGCATGGGGGATGCTTCCGTTCCCCGGATCACGGGTCAGCGAGCGCAGGAGTTGCGGGGTCCCGGCGATGCCCGCGGCGAGGTCCTTCTTTGCTGCCTGGAAATCTTCGGCGTAACGGCGGTTGAATCCGATCTGGAAGTGCACGCCGGCAGCGTCCACGGCTGCCAAGGCGGCGTCGAGTTCCGCCAGCCCCTGGCCGCCCGGCTTTTCGCAGAAAACGTGTTTCCCGGCGGCGGCCGCCTGGGTGATAAGTGCCGAGTGGAACCGTGCCGGGCTGGCGATGATTACGGCGTCAACCTCCGGATCCGCGAAGATGTCGTCGGCGCTGGCCGTGACCTTGGTGGTGCCCAGTTCCAGGGCAAGGCTCCGGGCGGACTCGATGTTGGGGTCGGCAATGGCCGCCAGGACCGCGCCGGGGACGCGGCGGGCAACGCTGTCGGCATGGAATGCGCCCATCCAGCCGGAGCCGATGAGCCCTATCCGTACCGGTACCGGGACTGCCGTGGGGTTCTGGGTGATGTAAGCCAAGGGCTCATCCTTTCGGGTGTGTGAAGAGACGGTTAAGCGGGGGGTCATTCGCCTGGAAAGCTAATGCCGAGCCGGCGCCGGATTTGGTCGGCGGCTTCCATGGTCCGGATGGAGGCCGCGAGTGGGCGCTGGGGGCTTTCTGCCTGTCCGGCCGCGATGCAACGGGCCACTGCTGCGGCTTCGAAATGCAGGCCCTCGAAGTGCCCGCCCGCCGGCTCGCTGTAGCGCCGCCGTGTCCCGTCGGGGAAACGCAGCTCGAAACCGCCGGGCATGTTGAATGGTCCGTCCATGGTCAGTGTTGCCTGGGAGCCGACAATGGTGGCAGCCGTGGGGGTGAAATTATGCAGCTGCGTGTTCATGACTGCCTGGCTGCCGCCCGGGAAGTGCATGATCGCCGAAAGCTGCGCGATAACCCCGGACTCGTGCTGCTGGCCAATGACATGCATCTGCTCCGGGGAGCCCAGGATTTCGGTGATAAGCGCCAAGGGATAGGTCCCGAGGTCCAGCAACGGACCCCCGGCCAACGCTGGATCAAAGATGCGGTGGCTGCGGTCGAAGTACTCGCCGTATTCCGCCAGCACAGTGGTCACGGCCCCCAGCGTCCCGGCTTGGAGGATCTGCCGGATGACGTCGAATTTAGGGAGGAAGAAACTCCACATCGCCTCGGCGGCGAAGACGCCGGCGGACCCGGCCCGCGCGGCGATGTCCCGTGCCTGGTCCGCATTGAGCCCTAGGGGTTTTTCGATCAGGACGTGTTTGCCTGCTTCGAGCGCGAGCAGGGCTGCGCTGTGGTGGAAATTGTGCGGTGTGGCGACATAAACAATGTCGATATCGGGAGCCGCTGCGAGCTCCTCGTAACTTCCGTACGCGGCCGGCACGCCAAACTTCCCGGCAAACTCTTTGGAGCGGGCCACGGAGCGGGAGCCGACGGCGGCAATCACCTGGCGGGAATGCGCCTGCACTGACTCCGTGAACCGCTCTGCAATCCACCCGGGCCCCATGATTCCCCACCGCAGGGAGGGTGCGTCCTTCGAATCCGGGACGCGCGATGCCGGCATGACGGGAACGGCCATCAGTAGATTACTTTCGTGAAGGCTCCGTCACTGTGCAGCGACCGGATCATGGCCTGGGCAACCTGCGATGCCCGCAGGCCGTCTTCTCCGGTGGCGAGCGGTGCGGGCTCGCCCCTTTCGAGGGAGGAAATCCAGGTCTGGAGCTGCAGCCGGTAGGCGTCGGCGAAACGCGGGCGCCAGTCAGCAGGGATATCGGCCGTGCGGTGGCCCTCGCGTTGGACCACCAGGGCTGCGGGTTCGGGCAGGGCAGCGGTGCCACCCTCGGAAACAACTTCGCACCCGGTGGTATAGCCGTACTGCGAGTTCAGGAACAGTTCCAGGGTCGCCAGGGTTCCGTCGGCCGTCCGGAGGAGCATCACGGCAGGGTCCTGCAGTTCTCCGGGACTGTGCCGCGAGCTGCGCCCCGCCTGCCATGCAACTTCGGTGATTGGCGAGTCCAGCAGCCCGGGGATGATATCGAACTCGTGGATGGCCGAATTGGTGATGGCCGTTTCCGAGCTGGTGCCGGGGCCCGAGGCTACCGTGCGGCTGGTGCAGTGGACAATCAGGGGTTCGCCGTGGCTCCGAAGCCGCGTGGATTCGCGGAGGGCGGCGTAGCCAGGATCGAAGCGCCTCATAAAGCCCATGGACAGCAGCCTGGCACCGGTCGCCGCGACGATGTCCGCCTCAGCTTCCACCACGTCAAGGCTCTCCAGGAGCGTCGGGGCCAGCGGCTTTTCACAAAGCACGGGCGTCATCGCTTCGAAGCATTCCAGCACCAGTCCGGCGTGGGTGGAGTCGTGCGAAGCGACAACGACGGCGTCCACCTCGCTGGAGTTGATCAGCTCCGAGGGGTCCGTCGTGGTCCGGGCCGACGGCGGCGCACCAGCAGCTGCGCGTCCGGCGTCGAGGTCTGCCACGAAGGTGACTTCCGCACCGTTGACGGTGGCGGAAAGGTTCCTGATATGGTCTGCGCCCATAATGCCGGCGCCAATGACGCCCACCCGGATCGGCATGCTGTTTCCTGTCTAATGTTCAGTGCGCACACGAATGGCAGAGCGAGGGGGCCCATCGGGCATTTGCCGTCGGGCCCCCGGCGGGGTGCTACACGTGCCGCGGGCTGCTTTCCTTGGCAGATTCCGCGATTTCAGTGACGTCGGCAACCTCGGCCTGGACTTCCTTGACGATGTCGCCGTGGCCGCCGAGCTGTTCGAGCTCGTGGGCAAGTTCGGCAAGTTCCGCGCCGCCAGCCATTTGGGCCGTGAGCTCGTCCAGCGTGATGTCCTTTTTGTCGTAGTAGCCGATGGATTTGCCCCGCTTGAGCAGGAGGAACCGGTCGCCCACGGGGAAGGCGTGGTGCGGGTTGTGGGTGATGAAGATGACCCCGAGGCCCCGGTCCCTCGCCTGGAGGATGTAGCGCAAAACTACGCCCGACTGCTTGACGCCCAGGGCCGCCGTCGGCTCGTCCAGGATCAGGACCTTGGCTCCGAAGTACACTGCCCGGGCAATGGCCACACACTGGCGCTCGCCGCCAGAAAGCTGGCCGATGGGCTGCTCCACATCGCGCAGGTCGATGCCCATGTCGGCGAGCTCTTTCTTGGTGATGTCCTTCATCTTCTGGACATCGAGGCTCTTGAACGGGCCGAACCCGGTGGTGAGCTCCGAGCCGAGGAAGAAGTTCCGCCAGATGGGCATCAGGGAAACCACCGCGAGGTCCTGGTAGACCGTCGCGATGCCGACATCGAGGGCATCGCGAGGGGAACTGAATTTCCGTTCGTCACCCATGACGTACAGTGAGCCTTCGTCGTGCTGGTGCAGGCCCGCGATGATCTTGATCAGCGTGGACTTACCGGCGCCGTTGTCTCCCAGAACGCACGTGACGCGGCCGTTGTCCACGGCCATGGTAACGTCACGAAGGGCAATGATGTTGCCGTAGTGCTTCCCTACACCTTCCAGGGAGAGCAAATGAACAGGGGTGTGCGTCAGCGGATCCTTTTCGTTCTTGAGCAGGGTCTGCTGGTCGATTGCTTTGGCGTTCATTTCCTTCGCCCCTTACTTCAGTTCCGCGCGGCGCTTGACGATGAGGTTGACGATGGTAGCCAGCAGAAGCATCAGGCCGAGGAAGAACTTGAACCAGTCCGGGTTCCACTGCGCGTAGACAATGCCTTTGTTGGCCATGCCAAAGATGAAGGCACCGATCGCACCTCCCACGGCTGAACCGTAGCCACCGGTGAGGAGGCAGCCGCCGATCACGGCGGCGATGATGTAGAGGAATTCGTTGCCCACGCCCTCGCCCGACTGCACGGCGTCGAAGGCGAACAGGTTGTGCATGCCGAGGATCCAACCGCAGAACCCGACCGCCATGAACAGCCCGATCTTGGTCTTCGTCACGGGCACGCCCACGGCGCGTGCGGAGTCGGCGTTGCCGCCCACTGCGAAGATCCAGTTGCCCACCTTGGTGCGCAGCAGTACCCAGGATGCGATGGCAACCAGGATGATCCAGAAGAACACGGTGATTTTGACTTCAACGCCACCGATGCTGATCGACGAGGCGAACACGGCACGGGCCGATTCGAAGCCGTCCAGCTTGGAAATGGACGGCGAGGACACGCTGCCGCCAATAAGCCTGGTGAATGCCAGATTCAGGCCGGTAAGCATCAGGAACGTCGCGAGGGTGACGATGAAGCTGGGAAGCTTGGTCTTGATCAGGATCCAGCCGTTGATGAACCCGATGGCCAGCGAGACTGCGAGCGCCAAGGCAACGCCTACCCACGCGTTCATGGAGAAATTCCAGCTGAAAAGGGATGCGGTCAGCGCTGATGAGATCACGGCCACGCCGGTGGAAAGGTCAAATTCGCCGCCTATCATCAGCAGCGACACACCGACGGCCATGATCCCGATGGTGGAGCTGCCGTAAAGAATGGTTGCCAGGGCGTTGGGCTGGGTGAAGGTCGAAGAAACCAGCGCGAAGAAAACGAACAGGACCACTGCTCCTACGAGAGCGCCAACTTCAGGGCGGCCCAGGAGCTTCTGGAACGGGTTCCGTTGTCCGACTCGCTCATCGCCGCGCGGCCCGGCTGCTGCGGCTGGTGCCGGAGGCAGGGTTGCTGTATTTGCCATTGGAAGAACTCCTTGTTGGTCAGGCCGTGCGGCGGATACCCTCCGCACGGCCTGAGTCCTGGATCTAGCGGACGCCCTGCTGGGCGAATTTGAGGACGTCTGAAGCGTTCGACTTATCGACAATGGTCGGGCCGGTCAGGACAGGCTGTCCACCGCCGAGCTTGAAGCCGCCGCGCTTTGCCTGCCACAGGGAATCAATCGACATGTAGCCCTGGAGCCACGGCTGCTGGTCCACGGTGAAGATCACGGCACCATCCACGATCTTCTGCGCGAGATCTGCGTTCAGGTCGAAGCTGGCAACCTTCGAAGAGCTGCCGGCATCCGCGACGGACTTGAGCAGCGTCAGGGTGATCGGTGCGCCCAGGCCAATGATGACGTCGGCATCCTTGGCGGCCTGGAGCTTCGCGGTGGCGGTGGACTGGACTGCGGTCATGTCTTTGCCGTCGACGTACAGTATCTCCGCTCCCGGAACTTTGGCCTTGACGCCTGCGCAGCGTGCTTCCAGACCAACGTGGCCCTGCTGCTGAATTACGCATACGGGGTGCTTGAAGCCCTCGGCGGCCAACCGGGTCCCCACGGCCTCGCCGGCGAGTTTCTCGTTGGACCCGAAGTGGGTAAATGCGCCGAGCTGTGACGAGATGCTCTCGCCTGCATTGAGGCTCACCACCGGGATGCCGGCATCAGTGGCCTTCTTCAGGACGTCCTTCAGGGCATCCGGGGTGGCGAGGGTGACGGCGATGCCATCGACCTTCTGGTCGATTGCCTGCTGGACGAGCTGCGCCTGGCGACCGGCTTCAGGATCGCTGGTGTAGAGGAGCTCAACGTTGTCTTTAGCCGATGCTTCCTCCGCCCCCTTGCGGACGATGTCCCAGAAGGTGTCGCCTGCTGCTGCATGGGTGATCAGGGCCACCTTGATGCGGGCGGTGGTTGCCACCTGCCCCGAGGAGCCGGAGTTTGCAGTGTCTGCCGACTTGCCTCCGCCGCTGGAGCAAGCGCTCAGTGCCAGCATCGGAACGACGGCCGCCACGAGGGTCGCCTTCCGCCAGGAAAACTTCTTCACGATATATCTCCTTTGATAAGGGTTGCGGCCCTGCCTCTCTGCAGGAACTCGAGGCCCTCTACAGAGATCATGGGTGATCGGGATCACCCATGTCAAGACTTTGTCCTGACATTAGTATGTTTTTACTTCAAAGAAGATGGTTGGGCGCTTGAGGACGGCGCAGTGGCTGTAGTCGAGCGGACCATCAGGGCAGGATCGATCAGGGTCCGCTGAGGTACGGCGGCAGGATCCTCAAGCCTGGCCAGCAGACGGCGCGCGACCTCAATACCCACAAGATCACTGCGATTATCCACGGAGGTGATGTCCAGGTACCGCGACTTGGCCAGTTGTGAGTTGTCGTATCCGATGACGGAAATCTCATGCGGGACCGACAGTCCGCGGACCCTGATGGCCCCGAGGGCGCCCACTGCCATGGTGTCGTTTGCTGCAAAAATGGCAGTCGTGTCCGGATGGTGCTCCAGCAGCCAGCGTGCCGATTCGTAACCGTCCTCTTCAGACGTGCCCCCTGCCTCCCCGACGACGCAAACCTCGACACCAGCCTCCCGGAGATGCCCAGTAAAGCCGGCCCTTCGGTGGGCAGCGGCACCACCGGACCCGGACAGGTGCCCGATCCTGGTGTGTCCGAGGTCCAACAGGTGGGCGGCGGCCATGGCGCCCCCGGCGTCGTCATCATTCGTTACCAGGTCCATGCCCTCAGGCACGCCGTTTCGCCAGCCTGCCACGATAGTGGGCACCCCCGCACCGGTCAGCATGGACAAAGTGGGCTCGGCAGCAATGACCAGGCCATCAACGTGCATGGCCAGCAGTCCGTCCACAGCCTCGCTGATACGGTTTGCGCCAGGGCGGGAATCGGCCAGCATCACCTGGTAGCCACCCTCCGTCAGCACGGATTCCATACCCCGCAGCAGATCGACAAACCAAAGGTTCCGGTAGTCATCTATGACAAGTCCTATGCTCTTTGTCCGGCTGCTGGCTAGCGTCGTGGCTGCCCGGCTGGGACGGTAGCCAAGTTCCGAGATCGCCGCCTGCACTGCATTGCGGCGCTTCTCGCTAACGCGCACCGGATTCTGCAGCACCAGCGAAACCAGCGATGGCGAGACTCCCGCATGCTTGGCCACGTCATAGATGGTGGGGCGCCGGTTCGTGAGGCGATCATGCGTCATGGAAATGCCTTTCTTCTCTCGGTTGAGAATATCCCGGTGAACGATTGACAGGACATATGGACATGGATACGCTCAAGGTCAGCGCAAAAATTGTAGCGCTACAAAATGCCGCTGGCGATTCCGCTGCGGCTGAATTTCAAAGGAGAAATCAATGGCTGAAAGCCTCGGTGTAGCAGTCATCGGCGCAGGCATGGCAGGCAAGGCGCACGCTGCCGCGTACCGGACGGCATCCGCCCTGTACAGCCCGACGCTTCCTCCGGTGCGCCTGGTTTCCATCGGCGACGTCAATGCTGAATTCGGCTCCCTGGCCGCCCGCCGATTCGGGTACGAGCGTAACGACACCTCATGGCAGGCAATCGCTGAAGCCGATGACATCGACGTGGTCAGCGTGGTCATCGCCAATTCCCTCCACCGCGAGGTTGTTGAGGGTTTGCTTGCCGCCGGCAAGCACGTGCTGTGCGAAAAGCCCCTGAGTGATTCGATGGACGATGCCCGCGCAATGGCCGACGCCGCCCGAAATGCGTCCAGCATCGCCCGCATTGGCTTCACCTTCCGCCGCACACCGGGCATCGCCTACATTCGCAACCTCATCCGGAACGGGGTTCTCGGCAACGTCCTGCATTTCAGCGGCCGGTACTGGACCGACTATGGCTTCAGCCCCTTCGCCCCCATGAGCTGGCGGTACAAGGGTGGCGCAGGTTCAGGTGCCCTTGCCGACGTCGGGTCCCATCTGGCTTACGTCTCTGAGTTCCTCTGCGGCGATATTCAATCCATCTCCGGCGGACAGCTCAGCACCGTCATCGGCAAGCGTCCGCTGCCGCTGGCCGCAGTGATGGGCCATGACCACGTGGCCGTCAGCGACACCTTCGAAGCCGTCGAGAACGACGACTACGCAGCCTTCAACGCAGAGTTTGCCGTCGGCGCGGGAAGCTTCGAAGTCTCCCGCGTTGCCGCCGGCCACGCCAACAGCCTGCAGTTCGAGGTGTTTTGCGAAAACGGCGCCGCCAAGTTCGACCAGCGCCGGCCGTCCGAGATCCAACTCTTCCTCAACGACGACTCCGGCAACGAAAACGGCTACCGGCAGGTCATCCTCGGCCCAGGCCACCCCTACATCGCCGGCGGCCTCGCCATGGACGCCCCGGAAGTGGGCTTCGGTCAAAACGATGCGTTCGGCTACCAGGCACGGGCATTCCTCGAAGAGGTTGCCGGCATCAGCGAAGCAGAGTCCCTCCCCCGGTGTGCCACCTTCGACGAGGGCGTCCGCAACATGGAACTGCTCGGCGCCGTCACCGAGTCCGCCCTCAACAACGGAAAGAAGATTTCGCTATGAAACTGGGTGTCTATAACGCGATCCTGCATGACCGGCCCCTTCCCGAGGCATTGAAGGTCATCGCCGACCTCGGCCTCACCGGGATCGAAATCAACACCGGCGGGTTCCTGCCTGCGGTCCACGTGCCCGCCATGGACCAGATCCTGGAAAGTGACGCAGCCCGCGATGACTTCCTGGCGATCTTCGAGGGTACCGGGGTGTCAATCGCCGGCCTGAACTGCAACGGCAACCCCCTGCATCCCAAGCGCGAGATCGGCGAGAAGCATGCCGAAGACATCCGCCGTTCCATTCGCCTCGCGCACCGCCTGGGGCAGAACCGGGTGGTCACAATGTCAGGGTTGCCCGGCGGAGAGCCCGGCGCCACCGTCACCAACTGGATCGTCAACGCCTGGAACTCAGCCGCCCTGGACGTTCTGGACTACCAGTGGGGCGTGGCTGCCAGATTCTGGAAGGAAACAGACCAACTGGCCCGGGAGTACGGTGTGAAGGTTGCCCTGGAGCTGCACCCGCAGAACCTGGTCTTCAACCCGGCCGACGTGCATAAGCTCGTGGAGCTGACCGGAGCGACACACATCGGTGTGGAACTGGACGCCTCCCACCTGTTCTGGCAGCAGATGGACCCCATAACCGTTGTCCGCGAATTGGGGCCGCTGGTCTTCCAGGCCGCGGCGAAGGATGTACGGATCAACAAAGAAACCGCCGCACTCTACGGTGTTTTGGACAACCGGTTCCGGCGGCTCTCCCCGGAAGAACACCGGACGAACCTCGGCGGCGACGAGTGGGCTAACGAATGGCCCAGGCCTGCAGCTTGGGACTTTGTCGCGCTGGGCAAGGGGCACGACACCGCCTACTGGGCCGAGTTCCTCCGCGCCCTCCACGACGTCGACCCGAACATGCTCGTCAACATCGAACACGAAGATGTCGAACTGGGCCGTATCGAAGGGCTGGAAGTTGCGGCCAGGGCTCTCCTGGACGCAGACGCAGCGCTCTCGGCATCGTTGAAACTGACGGCCTGATCGCACAACAAACCCGCACAGCAGGAGGGGTGGCGCACAGCGCCGCTCCTCCTGCTGTCTTTCTGCTGTCTCTCCCGGCGGGGTTGTCCTGAATGTCGGCCATAAGCGGCGGCGTGTCGCCAATATCCCGGTTTTGGCCCGCTTCCAAAACATGAAAAGCGCCCGACCCCAGCCGGCGTCGGGCGCTTCTTTTGGCACGGAGTGTGCCTTGCGTTGGGGGGATTAGGCGTTCATGCCGGAACGCTCTTTGAAGAGGTGTTCGAGCTCCTCAAGCGACTTGTCCTTCGTTTCCGGTACCACCCGCTTGACCCACGCGATCGCGCAGATCTGCAGTGCCACGAAGATGAGGAAGGTAGCCGATACTCCGATCCACGAAACCATCTGCGGGAAGAAGAAGCCGATGAGGAAGTTGACCATCCACAAGACAAAAACGCAGATTCCCATGGCGACGCCGCGGACATGCATCGGGAAGATCTCGGACATGGTCAGCCAGGTCACCGTGCCGATGCAGCCCTGCATAGAGGCCAGGAACGTCACCATGAACAGCAATACCAGGTAGCCGCGAAGGGTGCTTTCCGGCAGGGCCAGAGAGATCATCGCGATGGCCAGCAGGGATGCGGCCGTGCCGCAAAGTCCCACAATTAGCATGGGTTTGCGAGGCACACGCGACATCAGGTACATGCCTACAACGACGGCCACTACGGAGGTGATGCCGTTCAGAACGTTTGCGATCAGTGCGCCCTGGTCGCCGAATCCTGATGAAGACAGGATGGACGTTCCGTAGTACATGATCGCGTTGACGCCGCTGATCTGGTTAATGATCGCCATGCCGAGACCCACCACGAAGATCCTGCGGATCCAGGGAACGGCAAGGTCCTTGACCGTTCCGAGTCTGGCCTGGTAGTCCTCGCGGGCCGCCTGCCGCACTTCGTCGAACTCCGCCGATACGTCCCCGGCAGCGCGGGTGGAGCGCAATACTTCCAGAACAGCACCGAACCGGCCGGCAGACGCCAGCCAGCGCGGGCTTTCCGGCAGGACCAGCATCCCAAACCACAGCACCACAGCCGGCAACGTAGCGATCACGAGCATCCACCGCCAAATGTTGGCCTCTTCCGGGAAGGCGTTGCCCAGGACGGCATTGAACGTGAAGGCGATGAACTGGCCTGTGACGATCATCAGTTCGTTCTGCGTGACGATGCGGCCACGCTGGGCCGCCGGCGACATCTCCGCAAGGTACACGGGCACGATTACCGACGCGCCACCCACGGCGAGCCCCAGCAGGGTCCTGGCCGCTATCAGTAGTTCAGTGCTGGGCGAGATGGTGCAGAAGATGGTGGCGACAACGAAGATCAGCGCCAGCCCCATGATGGTTCTGCGTCTGCCGAAACGGTCAGACAGACGGCCGGCACTGATGGCGCCAAAGGCTGCACCGAACAGGAGCGTCGATGTCACGAGTCCTTCGGTCAGCGGTGTAAGGCCAAGGTCGCGCTGCATGAATGGGAGGGCGCCGTTGATGACTCCGGTGTCGTAGCCAAAAAGCAGGCCGCCGAAGGTGGAGAACAGCGCCACCTTCCGCATGAACTTTTTCGGATCGGATTGAGTGGCCTTTGCAGGTACTCCCCCGCCGATAGCCGCGTCCGGGGATTCGGACTCCGCTAAGATTCCTTTGCTGTGTTCCATCCGCACATCCACTACTTCGCCTTGGCGATGTAGGCCTTCATCGTCTCCAGCTGGTACCGGGAAACCTCGTCAGCGTTCTCGTCCTCCGCAAAAACGCTGGAGACCATCACCGTGTCATCCCGGTCCAGGAAGCCGATTTCCTTGAGTCCGCCGAAGAATTCATCCCAGTCCACATCGCCGTCACCGATCTTCAGGTGCTGGTGCACGCGGACGGGATTGCCCGGCGGGTTGGTGATGTACCGAAGCCCGTGCGAGGCGTGGTGGTTCATGGTGTCGGCGACATGGACCAGCCGCAGCTTGTCCCCCGCTGCCCGCATGATGTCCAGTGGAGCGTTCTTCATGTGGAAGCTGTGCGAGGCGACGTAGACCAGGCCTACGTTCTTTGAGTTCAGCCCCCTGATCACCCGGATCGCTGCCAGGCCTTCCTCCACAAAGTCGTCCGGGTGCGGGTCGATCAGCAGGTCGAGGCCCTCGCGTTCAATGATCGGCAGGAGTTCCTCCATGGAACGGTAGAAGGCCCGCTCGGACTCCTCGGCCTTCTCCGGCCTTCCGCTGAACTCCGTGTTGATGGTGCCGACGCCGAGGTCGACCGTGATCTGGATGACCCGCTTCCAGTAGCGGACTGCTGCTTCGCGGGCATCCTCGTCCGGTCCTGACCATCGGAGGACCGGCAGCACGGACGCAATCTCAATCCCCGCGTCCCGGCAGGCCTTGCTGAGCTGACCCACCAGTTCGTCATCGGCCTTGGGGTGGTTGTAGAAGGGGATGAAGTCCGCGTGCGGGGTCATCTGCATGTACTTGTAGCCGAGGTCCGCAACCACCTTTGGGAACTCGAGCAGGCTGTGCGAGTGGTGGAAGGGCGTAGGGTCAAGTGCGATTTTCACGAAAAAACACTCCGTTGTGGATCGGTAAAGGGTTGGAGACGGAAAAGGGGACGGATCGCTCCATCCCCTTTCTGTCCTACTTGTAGAGGTCCGGCTTGGGGGCAAGCTTCACGGCCACCTTTTCGCCGTTCTTCTGCGCCTCGACGCCTGCTTCACAGCAGGCTGCGGTGGCGTAACCGTCCCAGGCCGTGGGACCGCCGATCTCGCCCTTAAGTGCCGCGTCCACCCATGACTGGATTTCGACGTCGTATGCCGCACCGAAACGCTCCTCGAAGCCGGGGGTGACGTTGCCGCCCCAGTGGCCGGCGCTCCGGGTGTAGGGACCCTTGTCTCCTCCGATGCTGACGATGCCCTCTTCGAAGGAAGCCTGGGTGGCCACTTCGTAGCCGAACTTGGCATTCACGTAGATTTCGACGTCGGCCAGGACACCCGACTCGGTCTCCAGCAGGACGTGCTGGGGGTCGTGCTGGCCCGCGGGCGCGTTCTTGGTCGCCTTGCCCAGGCGGACCTGGACGCTGGTGATCTCCTCGCCAGTGAAGTACCTGATGGCGTCGAACTCGTGCACAACGGAGTCGTTGATCAGCATCTCGTTGGTGAAGCCGGCCGGCGTAGTGGGGTTGCGGTGCTGGTGGTGCAGCATCAGCAGTTCACCCAGTTCGTGGTTCCGGATGATCTGGCCAAGGGCTGCATATTCTGCGTCGAACCGGCGCATGAAGCCGACCTGGATGCGCTTGTGCCCCAGTGCAACCTCGGCCTGGACGATCTTCCAGGAGGACTCGGCATCCGGGGTCAGCGGCTTCTCGCAAAGGATGGGGATGTCTTTGGCAACGGCCTTGAGCAGGATGTCCTCGTGCAGGAAACCAGGGGTGGCAATGAGTACTGCATTGACGTCGCCGTTGTTGAGCGCTTCCTCGGCGTCAGCAAGGGCAACGGCTCCCGGAATGCCTTCAACGGCCGCCTGGGCACGGGCCAGGTCAACGTCGACGACGGCGGCAACCTCGGCTCCGTGGATGCGGGTGTTGAGCCGCTGGATGTGGTCGGCGCCCATGCGCCCGGCGCCGATGACGGCGACGCGGAGGTTTTGAGTCATTGTTTCGTCCTTCTGTATCTGTAACGGATGCGGGCTGTCTTTGTTGTCAGTTGACGGTGGTTCGGGAACCGCAGGACAGCAGGTAGTTGCGGGTGCGCTTGGCGATCGGCATGGGCACGTCGAAGGCCACCGGGTACATGTCCTGCTCCACGATGCCGAAGATGGGGCGGTTGAGGCCCTCGACCGCTTCGATTACGGCGCGGAGGTCGGGCAGGCCGTTCGGCGGCTCGGTCATAACGCCTGCCAGGTTGGCGGCAGCCCAGGTCATGTTTTCCTCGTTGACCTTCTTGAGGATCTCCGGGTTGATCTGCTTCAGGTGCAGGTAGCCGATCCGGTCCGGGTAGTTCTTGATGAGCTCCAGGCTTGATGCGCCGCAGTACTCGGCATGGCCCGTATCCAGGCAAAGGTTCACATACTTCGGGTCAGTCGCAGCCAGCAAGGTTTCGATGTCCTCCTGGGCTCCCACGTGGGAATCCGCGTGGGAGTGGAACTGCTGCTTCAGGCCGAAGTCTTCGAGCAGGGTCTTGCCCAGGCGGTTGTGGCCCTCGAAGAGGTCGCCCCAGGCCTTGTCGTTCAGGGTGCCGCTTTCCACTGCCTCGCCGGTAACGTCATCGCGCCACATGGCAGGGATGACCACGATGTGCTCGCCGCCCATGGCTGCAGTCAGTTCGGCAACCTTCCGGGCGGGCTCCCACGCGGTTTCCCACTGGTCCAGTCCGCGGTGGAAAGCGGTGAACACAGTACCGGCGGAGATCTTGAGGTCGCGCTGCTTGAGTTCCTCGGCCAGCCGCGCGGGGTCGGTGGGAAGGTACCCGTAAGGGCCCAGTTCGATCCACTTGTAGCCGGATTCGGCAACCTCGTCGAGGAACCGTTCCCACGGGGTCTGCTTGGGGTCGTCCGCGAACCAGACGCCCCAGGAGTCCGGCGCCGTGCCGATGATCAGCTTATTCTCAGTCATTGTCTGTTCCTTTGCATCGACTGCTCCGTAGGTGTCGTTTTGGACGTTCAAAACGACGTTTACGGAGCAATCGACGGGTGGCGGTGGGGTCAGTTGGAGGGGAAGTTGTAGGAGGCGCCGGAGGCGTGGTGGGTTTCGGGCCAGCGGGAGGTGATGACCTTGCCGCGGGTGTAGAAGCTTACGCCTTCGGGTCCGTAGATGTGCTTGTCGCCGAAGAGGGATGCTTTCCAGCCGCCGAAGGAGTGGTAGGCCACCGGGACGGGCAGCGGGACGTTGATGCCGATCATGCCCACGGTCACCGAGCGCTGGAACTTGCGGGCGGCGGCGCCGGAGGAGGTGAAGATGGCGGTGCCGTTGCCGTAGGGGTTGGCGTTGATGAGCCTGATGCCGTCTTCGAGGGTGTCCACGCGGACCACGACGAGGACGGGTCCGAAGATTTCCTCTTTGTAGGCGGTCATTTCGGTCTTGACGTGGTCGATCACGGTGGGGCCGACCCAGAAGCCGTTCTCGTGGCCGGGGACCACGAGGTCGCGGCCGTCGACGACCATGGCGGCGCCGGCGGTTTCGGCTTCGGTGACGATCCGGAGGATGCGTTCCTTGGAGGCCGGCGTGATGACCGGGCCCATTTCGGCGTCGGGTTCGGTGCCGTTATTGACCTTCACGGCTTCGGCGCGTTCGGTGACCTTGGCGACCAGGGCGTCGGCGGCGTCGCCGACGGCGACGGCGACGGAGATGGCCATGCAGCGTTCACCGGCGGAGCCGAACGCGGCGGCGGCGAGGTGGTCGGCGGCGTTGTCCAGGTCGGCGTCGGGCAGGATGATGGCGTGGTTCTTCGCCCCGCCGAGTGCCTGGACGCGTTTGCCGTGCTGGGTGGCGGTTTCGTGGACGTACTGCGCGATCGGGGTGGATCCGACGAAGCTGATGCCGTCCACGTCCGGGTGGGTCAGGAGCCCGTCGACGGTTTCCTTGTCGCCGTGCAGGACCTGGAACACGCCGTCCGGCAGGCCGGCCTGCTTCCAGAGCTTGGCCAGCAGCAGCGAGGCGGAGGGGTCGCGCTCGGAGGGCTTGAGGATGAAGGCGTTGCCGGTGGCGATGGCCATCGGGGCCATCCACAGCGGCACCATCACGGGGAAGTTGAACGGCGTGATGCCGGCGACCACGCCGAGCGGTTCCCGGAAGGAGAACACGTCGATGCCGGTGGAGACCTGGTCCGAGTAGTCACCCTTAAGCAGCGTCGGGATGCCGCAGGCGTACTCGACGACCTCGAGGCCGCGGCCAATTTCGCCCTTGGCGTCGGAAAGGACCTTGCCGTGCTCGGCAGTGACCAGGGCGGCGAGGTCGTCCACGTGCGCGGCGACCAGTTCACGGAACTTGAACAACACGGCGGTGCGCTTGGCCAGGGAGATGTCGCCCCAGGCGTCGGCGGCCTTGCGGGCGGCGGCGACGGCGGTGTCCAGGTCGGTGCGGTTGGCCAGGCGAAGCTCGCCGGACACGGCACCAGTGGCCGGGTTGTAGACCTGGGTGGTGCGGTTGCCCTCGCCGGCGGTTTCGGCGCCGTTGATGAAGTGGTTGATGACCGTGGCCTGGGTGGTGGTGGTCTGGGTGGTGGTGGCAGTCATGGGACTCTTCCTTGAGTGGTTCGAAGGGGATGAAGAGAGGGGTCAGCCGAGCAGTTTGCGCTGGCGTGACTTGTGGTCGACGTAGGTCTGGAAGGCCTGCTTGGTGGATTCCAGTTCGGAGACCTGGGAGACCGGGACGTCCCACCAGGATTCGGAGGACGGTGCGTCCAGCAGCGGGTCGGATTCGACGTGGATCAGGATCGGGCCGCCGTTTTCGGGGGCGGCCTTGGCGTCGCGGATGGCCTGTTCGAGTTCGGCGATCACCTTCTCGCCGGGTTCGATCCGGATGACCTTCACGCCCAGGGACTCGGCGTTCAGGGCCAGGTCAACGGGCAGGGTCTCGCCCTCGTCGAAGCTGTGCTGTTCCTCGTCCAGCTCCCGGTACTGGGTGCCGAACCGCTGCGATCCCAGCATTTCGGAGAGGGAGCCGATGGAGGCGTAGCCGTGGTTCTGGATCAGGACCACGATCAGCTTGATCCGTTCGGCGACGGCGGTGACCAGTTCGGTGTGCATCATCAGGTAGGAGCCATCCCCCACCATGACGACGACGTCCCGCACCTTTTCGCCTGAGTCGCCGCCCGCCGTCGTGCTTTTCGCTTCGGCGATCGCGGCGCGCTTGACGCCGAGGCCGCCGGGGATTTCGTAGCCCATGCAGGAGTAGGCGTATTCGACGTGGTAGCCGAACGGGTCCCGGACCCGCCACATCTTGTGCAGGTCGCCGGGCAGTGAGCCGGCGGCGCAGATCACCACGTCGCGGGCGTCCATGGCCCGGTTGGTGGCGCCGATGATCTCGTTCTGGGCCGGGAGCGGGGTGTAGCGGGTGTCGAAGGCTTCGTCGACGGTGGCGTCCCACCGCTGCTTCTCTGCGGTGATCTTCTGCTCGAGGTCGGCGCCGACGCGGTAGCCGCCCAGGGCGGCGTTGAGCTTGACCAGGGCCTTGCGGGCGTCGGCGACGATCGGCAGCGTGGTGCCGTGCTTGTACGCGTCGATCGGGGCGACGTTGATGTTCACGAAGCGCACGTCCGGGTTCTGGAACGCGGTCCGGGACGCGGTGGTGAAGTCCTCGTAGCGGGTGCCGATGCCGATGATCAGGTCCGCCTCTGCGGCGATGGCGTTGGCAGCCGTTGTGCCCGTGGAGCCAATGGCACCGAGGCTGAACTTGTGGTCCCACGGGAGCACGCCGACACCGGCCTGGGTGTTGCCCACCGGGATGCCGGTCAGCTCGGCGAACTTTGCGAGTTCGTCGTTGGCGTAGGCGTAGAGGACGCCGCCGCCGGCGATGATCAGCGGGCGCTTTGCCGCCTTGATCGCTGCGGCTGCGCGGGCGATGTCGTCGTCGTCGGCGTCGGGGCGGCGGATTCGCCATTCCCGCTCGGCCAGGAACTCGGCCGGGACGTCGAAGGCCTCGGCCTGGACATCCTGCGGCAGCGAAATGGTCACCGCGCCGGTCTCGGCCGGGTCCGTGAGGACGCGCAGGCCGTGGTGGAACGCGGAGAACAGCTGCTCCGGGCGGTTCACCCTGTCGAAGAACTTGGACAGCGGCCGGAACGCGTCATTGACCGTGATGTCGTACGCGTAGGGCTGCTCAAGCTGCTGCAGGACCGGGTCCGCGGCGCGGGTGGCGAACGTGTCCGACGGCAGCAGCAGCACCGGCAGCCGGTTGGTGGTCGCCAGCGCGGCGCCGGTCAGCAGGTTCGACGAGCCGGGGCCGATCGACGTGCTGACCGCGAAGGTCTGGCGGCGGCGGGTGTGCCGGGCGTAGCCGACGGCCTGGTGGACCTGGGCCTGTTCGTTTCGGCCCTGGTAGTACGGCATCAGGGTGGGGTCCTGCTGCTGGTACTGCTTCAGCGCCTGGCCCACGCCGGCCACGTTGCCGTGCCCGAAAATACCGAACGTGCCCGGAATGAGCCGCTCACGGTACTCAACCCCGCCCACCGTGTCCACGGTGTACTGCCTGGAGAGGTATTCGACGACGGCCTGCGCCACCGTCATCCTGCGCGTTCCTGTTGTGGATCCCATGGGACTTACTCCGATACTTCTGTGGTGTGGTGCAGCAGCGAGGCGGCCGCGGCGACAGCGCCGGCAACGTCCCCGTCAGCCGGGTAGAGCAGGGTGCGGCCCACGGTGAGGCCCTGCACGCCGGGCAGGGACAGGGCAGCTCCCCAGGTGGCGAAGACTTCGTCCTGGGACCCCTCGGGGTCGCCGCCCAGCAGGACGGTGGGCATGGTGGTCGCCGCCATCACCCGTTCCATCTCCGCCACGACCGGGAGCTTCATCCAGGTGTAAGCGCTGGTGGAACCCAAGCCCTCAGCGATACCGATGGACTTGATCACCGCATCCGTGGAGAGGTCGTTCTTGACCTTGCCGTTTACCCACGTGGAGAGGAACGGCTCCACCATCGCGATCAACTTCCGCTCGGCCAGGGAATCGATGGCCTTCGCGGTCGCCTCGAGGGTGGCCACGGTATCGGGGTCGCCCAGGCAAATGCGGGTCAGCATCTTCCCGCCGTCCGCGCCCAGGGCCTCCAGGGCCGCGGCGGTGTGGCCGGTGAACCGGTCATCAAACTCATTGACCAACCCGGAAAGCCCGCCGCGGTTCATCGAGCCGAACACCAGCTTGCCGTCCAGGGCACCCAGCAGCAGCAGGTCGTCCATGATGTCCGGGGAGGCCAGGATGCCGTCCACGGCCGGGTTGGCCAGCGCGATCTGCAAACGGTCCAGCAGCTGGCGGCGGTCCGCCATCGCCACTGGGTCGCTGCCAACAGCCAGGGCGCCACGGGCCGGATGGTCGGCAGCGACGATGAAGTTCTGCCGCCCGGACTTCAATCCCGGGTGCCGGCGGCGGGACTTCGCGGCACGGGCCACGGCCTCCGGATCTTCCAGGCGGATGGTGCTCAGGTGCTCATACCGGCGCGGATCGTCGTTCACGGCACTGCCACGGGTTACGGGCGTGAGGGTCACAGTCCTGCTCCTTCGGTTGCAAGCTGACCGGCAGGGGCGGCGGGGACCGGGCGGCCGCGTTCTGCCAGCAACGAGGTGACCTCGTCCGGCGTCGGCATCGCATCTGCGCAGGAAAGGCGGGAGGCGACAATCGCGCCTGCGGCGTTGGCGTAGTCCAGGACGTGGGCGAGTGGCCAGCCGGACAGCAGGCCGTGGACGAACGCGCCGCCAAACGAGTCGCCGGCACCCAGTCCGTTCAGGGTTTCCACCGGGACCGGGGCGGACACAACACGTTCGGTGCGGGTCTTCGCCATCACGCCCTCAGGCCCAAGCTTGACGACGGCGATCTCCACGCCCGCGGCCAGCAAACGGTCCGCCTGCTCATCCGGAGTGCCTTCGCCGACGGCGACGGCGCATTCCTTGTCATTGCCGATCGCGACGGTAACGTGCGGGAGGATCTTGGCGACCTCCGCGCGGGCTTCCTCTTCGGAGGCCCAGAACATCGGCCGGTAATCCAGATCCAGGATCGTGAACTGCCCCTCGGAAAGGCCGGCGCGGGGACGGGCCTCATGCGCGGCGATGTGTGCAGACCGGGACGGTTCCTGGGAAAGCCCGGTCACCGTGGACCAGAAAATACCGGCCTCGCGGATGGCTTCCAGGTCCAGCTCTTCGGCCTTGATCTGCAGGTCAGGAGCTGTGGGGAACCGGCCGTAAAAATACAGCGGGAACTCATCCGTGGCTGGCTTGATCGCGCAAAACGTCACCGCCGTCTGCAAACCAGCCACCGGGGTGACGAACATGTCGTCAACGTGGAACTTGCGCAGCTCGCGGTGCAGGTAGGTGCCAAACGGATCATCACCGGTGCGGGTGATCACGCCGGTCCGGCGGCCGTGGCGGGCAGCGGCAACAGCGACGTTGGACGGTGAACCGCCGAGGTACTTGCCGAAGGAATTAACATCCTCCAGGCCAACCCCGATGTCGTTCGGGTAGATATCAACGCTGATGCGCCCGATCGTAAGAAGCTCGTGGGTCACGGGAATCGTGGACCTTTCTGGTGTGGAACTCGGGTCCTTTGAGCGGGAGGAGTTCCGGGACTGGCTGGCCGTGGTGTGCGCCACACGCACTACTTTGCCCTAGATCCAATGTCCTGTCAAAGGTTTGTACTGACATACTTACAACAAGTGTATTAGCGTCGCCCGCTCCCCCCATGCGCGGGCGCTCAACTACTTTTCCGGGACCGCTAGCTCGCCGGTCACATACTGCGCACGGCCAAAGCCGAAGGACCAGTCGCTGGCAGTGTTTTCGACGTAGCCGATAAAGACGTCTTCGCCGGCAACCCCTGCAGCCGCGAGCTTGTCCGCCACAGCGGCAAAGAGCCGCTGCTTGGCCTCCTGGGATCGCCCTCCCTGGGTAAAGATCTGGATCATCACCACTCCCCGGGTGCGGTCGAAGCCAAGACCGGCGTCCTGCGCGAAGATCTGCCCTTGCGGGTGCTCGGTGAGGATGTGGAAGTAGTCGCGCTCGGGAATGCCATATTCGGCAAGGATTGCGTCGTGGATTCCCCGGCTGAGGCGCTGCAGCTCCTCCGCGCTTCGCCCTTCATTCACGTCAATTCGTACAAGCGGCATTCCATCTCCTGTTCAAAAAGTTTGTACTGACATACTAACAAAGATCTTTAACCGCAGACAAGACCCGAAAAGCCTTGAAAGACCGGATCCTGGGGATTATCCTCAAACAACCAAATGGTTGATCAATGACTCAACTGATCAACGAATCCATTGATCAAGAAAGGGCAGCAATGAGCTCGGAGAGCGCGGGTTTGGACTCGGCCTTCATGGCCCTGGCCGATCCGGTGCGGCGGAGCATCATCGCCCGGCTCAGCCGGGGCCCGGCGACGGTTAATGAATTGGCGGAACCCTTCGAGATTTCCAAGCAAGCGGTCTCGAAGCACATCCAGGTACTCGAGCAGGCAGAGCTGGTCACCCGCACCAGGGACGCGCAGCGCCGGCCCGTACACCTGAATCCCGCACGGCTGGAGGCGCTCACCGCTTGGATCGACCAGTACCGGTTGGTCCGCGAGGAGCAGTTCCGCAGCCTCGATGCCGTGCTTGAATCCAGCGCCGGGCAAGCGGCGCCAAAGGCAAAGGACATGCGATGAGCAATCCACTGAAGATCACTGCGCCGGAGGGACTCCCCTACATCGACTTCGAGCGGGAGTTCGATTTTCCGGTCGCCGACGTATTCCGGGCGCACAAGGACCCCGCGCTCGTCAGCCAATGGCTGGGCCCGCGGGGAATGAAGATGGAAATGGACCACTACGATTTCCGCACCGGCGGGAGCTACCGGTACATCCACACGGGCCCGGAGGGAATCCCTTATGAGTTCCGTGGCGTCTTCCACACCGTGCGCGACAATGACTTCGCTTTGCAGACGTTTGAGTTCGGCGGCTATCCGGACTCGGTCAGCCTGGAGTCCATGACCTTCGAGGAGCTCGACGGCGGGCGTTGCCGGCTGAGGGGCCATGCCATGTACCAGAGCATGGAGGCACGGGACGGCATGCTGCACTCAGGCATGGAGGGCGGAATGTCCGAAGGCTATGAGCGGCTGGACGAGCTGCTGGCAGGCGCGTCGGCCTGACGCCGGCGAAAGGCTTCGTCGATGACCCGGCCCAGGTTCGCGGCGTCGTGGGCGAAGCGGCCCAGGAAGAGGCCGTCCGCGGCCGGCAGTTGCGGAAGCAGCCCGGGTCCGGCGCTGCCGCCGTAGATAAGGGGGCATGCGGCGTCCAGGGAGGCGCGGATCAGGGTGAGGACCTCATTGACGTGCTGCGCCGGGGCGGGCTCCTCCGCACCGATGGCCCAGACGGGTTCATAGGCGAGGACCAGGCTTCTGAGGCGGGCGGCGTCACCGGCCGTGGCTGCCCTGACCTGCTCGAGGCAAAAGTCGGCGGCAGCACCGGCGTCGAGCCTTTCAGGCTCGCCGATGCAGAGCAGCGGGGTGAGGGACTGGTCGACGGCGGCACGCACCTTGCGGGCCACGATGTCGTCGTCCTCGCCAAAGAGTTTGCGTCGCTCGGCGTGGCCGATTTCCACGAACGACACGCCCAGTTCGGACAGCATGCCGGGGCTGACTTCCCCGGTCAGCGGCCCGTCACCCCAGGCGCAGTTCTGCGCACCGAGCAGGACGGGTGAGCCGGCCAGGATGCGTGCGGCCGGTTCGAGGACGGGGAAGGATGGGATGACGAAGACCCGGACCGGAGAATCCTTGGCGGCATCCATGGCCAGTCCGGGCCTGTGGTCAACCACAGAGCGGACCTCCGACAGCCAGCGAAGGCTTGCCTGGTACCCCAGGTACATCTTGGTGCTGACACCGACATATACGGTGCCGTTGCGTTCGCTGCTGCCGGAGGCGCTCATGGGTTTCCTTGCTTGTTGCGGAATGCTCAGTCGAGCAGTTCGTCGGCCTTGTTCTTGAACCGCCTCGTGGCGAACATCATCGCTGCCGCCACGAACGGAAGGACACCCAGCGCGTAGACGCCCATGGATCCGGTGGGTGACTGCGTGGCCTCGTTGACCGCGGTGCGCAGGATCGGGGCGACGAAGCCGCCCAGGTTGCCCAGCGAGTTGATCAGCCCGATGCCCGCCGCCGCGGCGGATCCGGCGAGGAACGCCGTCGGATAGGACCACACCACCGGGCCCACGGCCAGGAAGCTGCAGACTGCCAGGGTGATGAACACCATGCCGATGACCGGCTGATGGTTGGTGCCCGCCCAAGCGGAACCGAAGATGCACAGGCCGGTGGAGATGAAGAGGAAGGTGCCGAACTTGCGCCGCTTGGCAACCGTGTTGGCAGCCCGGCCGATGAAGTAGCAGGCGAAGATGCCGAAGAACCACGGCACGGCGATCAGCAGGCCGACGGCGAGCCCCACCTTCTGCCCGGTCAGGGACGCGACCTGCTGCGGCAGGAAGAAGGTCACACCGTACACGGCAATCTGCAGGCAGAAGTAGATGGCGGTGAAGTACCAGACGCGGCCGTTCCGCATGGCAGCGAGGATGCCGCGGGGGCCGTGCTCGTCCTTGACGTTGTCCTCAAGGGCCATGACTTCCTTCAGCGCGTACTTCTCCTCGCGGTTGAGGAACTTTGCCTTGTCCGGGCCATTGATCAGGAAGAAGAAGGCGGCGATGCCAGCTACGACGGCGAGCATGCCTTCGACGAAGAACATGACCTGCCAGCCGCGCAGGCCGGGAACCTGGTCGCCGATGTTGATCAACCAGCCGGAGAGCGGGTTGCCGATCATCTGCGAGAACGGCTGGGCCAGGTAGAAGATGGCGAACATCTGGACGCGGACCTTGTTGGGGAACCATTCGGCGAGGTACATGATCACCCCGGGGAACAGCCCTGCTTCGGTCACGCCGAGGAGGAAGCGCAGGATCACGAAGGAGGTCTCGCCCTGGACGAAGGCGAAGCAGGCCGAGACGATGCCCCAGGTGATCGCGATGCGTGCGAGCCAGATCTTGGCACCGACCTTTTTGAGCAGCAGGTTGCTGGGGATCTCAAAGATGGCATAGCCGATGAAGAAGATGCCCGCACCCAGGGCGAAGGCCGCAGCGGACACCCCCTTGTCCGCTCCCAGGGCCGCCTCGGCGAAGCCGACGTTGGTGCGGTCCAGGAACGAAACGACGTACAGGATGACCAGCATCGGCATCAGCCGGCGGGCCGCCTTGAAAATCGCGGACTTCAGGACCGGACGGGCCAGAAGTTCCTTGGATGTTGCGGTGGTTTCAGACACAGCACTCTCCTTCGAGTGGTGACGTTGGTGGTGTCCCGCGGGCCGACGGCCCGCGGGGTGTTGTGGCATGGGTTATGGGAAACCCGTGCCGTCAGTGCATGTACAGGCCGCCGTCGACGTTCAGCGTCTGGCCCGAGATGTAGCCGGCATCCTCGCCAATCAGGAAGGAGATCGCCGCGGCAACGTCGCGGGTGGTGCCCACCCGGTTCACCACCAGATCCTTCACGAGTTCATCCTTGCGTTCCTCGCTGAGGGTGCCGCCCATGATGTCCGTGTCGATGGGACCGGGCGAGATGGCGTTGACGGTGATGTCGTACTCGCCCAGCTCGCGGGCGGTGGCCCGGGTCAGGCCGATAACTCCGGCCTTTGCTACGGAATACGGGGTCTTGCTGAAGGTTCCGCCGCCACGCTGGGCCGAGACGGAGGAGATGTTGACGATCCGGCCCAGCCGGTTCCTGGCCATGGACTCGGCGGCCCGGCGGGTGGCGTAGTGCACACCGTTCATGTTGATGTTCACCACCCGGTCCCATTCGGCACCGTCGAGTTCAAGGTAGGGCACCGGTGAGCTGACGCCGGCAATGTTCGCCAGGGCCACCAGCTGGGGCAGTTCCGCCTCGATCTCGTCGATGGCTGCCCGCACCGAGGCCTCATCGCCGATGTTGGCTCCGGCCCCGTGGGCCTTGACGCCGTGCCTTTCGGCAAGCTCCTTGGCCAGGCTCTTGCTGGCGGCGTCGTCGAGGTCGATCACGCCGATGTTCCAGCCGCGCTCGGCAAGGTACTCCGCGGTGGCCCGGCCGATGCCGCGCTCGGAGACGGCCCCGGTGACGATCACGGTGCGGTCTGCGGGAAATGAAGTCATAAGGTCTTCCTTCGGGTATGGGGGTTGACGGCCTGGGTTTACGCCAGGGGCGCCGGGCCCAGTTCCTCGATGAGCTTCTGCATGGCGACGTACGCCTTGTTCCGGTAGGCAACCAGGGCTGCGGTGCGGTCGGCGGGGACGTCGAGGAATCCGGAGCCGGTCTTGGTGCCAAGCTGGCCGGCGTCGACCTTTTCCTGCAGGATCTTCGGGGTGGCGAACCGTTCCGGGAAACCGGTCTGCAGCGACTTGTAGCAGAAGGCGTAGACGTCGAGGCCTGCCATGTCGGCAATGGCGAACGGGCCGAAGAACGGCAGCCGGAAGCCGAAGGTGGTGCGGACCAGAGTGTCCACGTCCTCGGCGCTGGCGATGCCTTCCTCCACCACTTGGGCGGCTTCGTGGAAGAGGGCGTACTGGAGCCGGTTCAGCACGAAGCCGGTGACGTCCTTGACGGTGGCGGTTTCCTTGCCCGTCTCCCCCACGATGGTGCGGGCGGCCTGAACGGTTGCCTCGGACGTTCCCTCGTGCGGGATGACTTCCACGCCGGGGATGAACGGTGCCGGGTTGGAGAAGTGGACGCCCAGGAAGCGCTCCGGGTTTTCGACGACCTCGGCCAGTTTGGCGATGGAGATGGTGGAGGTGTTGGAGCCGATGATGGCGTCCGGGCGGGCGGCAGCGCTGATCCGGCCCAGGGTGGAGTGCTTGATCTCGAGGACCTCGGGCACCGCTTCCTCGATGTACTCGGCGTCAGCTACTGCTTCTTCGATGTCCTTGGCTGCCCAGAGGTTTTCCTTCAGCAGGTCCGTGGCGTTGGCAGGAAACAGGCCGGCGGCGACGAACTCGTCGGATTCCTTCAGCAGCCGCTCGTAGTTGCTCTGGGCGATCTCGGCGGAGACGTCGGCCAGGGCGACGCGGGCTCCCGCGAGCGCCAGGACCTGGGCGATCCCGCCGCCCATGTAGCCTGAGCCGACGACGGCGATGTTACGAGTGCTCATTTGTCCTCAAGTCCTTCCGACGCGCCCTCATAGGAGCAGATAGCGTCTACTTTTGCCGCGGATGCGGAGTTTTCATCGAAGCGGTAGTCCAGCCACTCGCCCACGAGCTTCTTGGCCAGTTCCAGGCCGATGACGCGCTGGCCCATGGTCAGCACCTGGGCGTTGTTGGACAGCACGGAGCGTTCCACGGAGTAGCTGTCATGCGCGGTGACCGCCCGGATACCGGGCACCTTGTTCGCTGAGATCGCGACGCCGAGGCCGGTTCCGCAGATCAGCAGGGCGCGGTCCGCTTCCCCCGCGGCCACCTTGCGGGCGGCGGCGACGGCCAGGTGCGGGTAGGCGGTGGAGTCGTCAGCGCCGACTCCCACGTCCTCCACCGACGCAACGCGGGGGTCCGCCTCCAGCAGTTCGCGCAGGGCGTTCTTGTATTCCACACCGGCCTCGTCGTTGCCGACGACGATGCGCCAGCCTGACTGGGTCTTCTCGGTCATGCGGTTCTCCTTAGTTGCTTTCGATGGAGGCGGCGTAGTCGGCCACCCTGCGGGCGATGAGGCCGAAGGACACTGCCCCGGGGTCCGGGTGGCCCAGGCTCTTTTCCGCCAACGGCCGGGCGCGGCCTTTCTTCGGGCTCAGCTCCGCAGTCGCGTCAGCGGCCTTTGCTGCCGCCTCCGCTGCCGCACGCAGGCTCCCGGCCAGGCTGCCGCCGTCGTCAATTGCCTTGCTGAAGGTGTCAGCGAACGGAAGCAGCGCGTCCACCATGGTCTTGTCCCCCGCTTCGGCCTTGCCCAGGGTGATGATGGCGTCGCGGAGGGCGTTGACGGCCGCCGCTGCATCTGCGGCCGTGTAGGCATCCTTGCTGCCCAGGGTCCTTCCGACGGCGGTGACGGCCGCGCCCCAGAGGGCCCCGGAGGTACCGCCCGCACGCTCGGCCCACTGCTCCCCCGCTGCTGCGAGGAGTTCCTCGAGCCCCGCGCCTGCAGCATGGGACTTCTCAGCGGCGGCAACGGCGGCGTCCACGCCCCGCCGCATGCCGATGCCGTGGTCGCCGTCCCCGGCGATGGCGTCCAGCTTGCCCAGCGCCTCTTCGTGTTCGACGACGACGGCCTGCGCTTCCTTCAGCGCGTCCAGTGCCGTGGCGGCCAGGGCAGTCGACGCCGGGGTGGCGTCCAGCGCCGGCTCCGTTGCAACCTCCGCGAGGGACTCCACGGAACGGGCCCGGCGGGGAGCCAGGTTGCCCTTCCGGAAAGCCGGGGTGTCAGCCGGGGCCGCCCAGAACTTCTCCAGCTCCTCATCAAGCCAGAACAGGGTCAGGGACAGGCCGGACATGTCCAGGCTGGTGACCAGTTCGCCGCACTCCGGCTCAACGATGTCCAGCCCGGCTGCGGTGAGCAAGGCCTCGATCCTGCCGAACAGCAGGAACAGTTCGTCGTACTTGACGGTACCCAGGCCGTTGAGGATGGGCACCACCCGGCGGCCTGCGGCTTCCGGCTTGTCCTTCAGCAGCCCGTCCACCAGCAGCTGGGCAAGCTCGCTGGCGCTGGGCAGGGGCTGCTCGGAGATGCCCGGTTCGCCGTGGATGCCAAGGCCCACGGACATCATCCCTTCGGGCACCGTGAACAGGGGCTCATCTGCTCCGGGAAGGGTGCAGCCGGCGAAGGCCACACCGAGCGAGCGGGTGTGGTGGTTGGCCTTGATGGCCAGGCGCTCCACCTCCTCCAGGTCCAGGCCTGCCTCGGCTGCTGCGCCCGCCACCTTGAAGACCGTCAGGTCGCCGGCGATGCCGCGGCGTTTGCCGATCTCCTCGAGCGGCGCGCTGGCGATGTCATCAGTGACCAGCACGGTCCGGGTTTCGATGCCCTCGGCGTTCAGCTTCTCCTGCGCCTGCCCAAAATGCAGGACGTCCCCGGCGTAGTTGCCATAGCTGAGGAGGACGCCGCCGCCGTTCTGGGACGCCTTTGCCACCCGGTACACCTGTCCGGCTGCCGGGGATGCGAACATGTTGCCGCAGGCACTTCCGGCAGCCAAGCCCGCGCCAACCAGTCCGGCGAACGCCGGATAGTGGCCGGAGCCGCCGCCGATGACCAGTGCCACCTGGCCCGCAGGCATTTCAGTGGAGCGGACAACACCGCCGTCAACGCGGGCCACGTACTGGCGGTTGGCGGCGACGAAGCCGTCGAGGGCGTCGTCTGCGAACTGCGCTGGATCGTCAAATATCTTTGTCATGATTCCTCGTCGAACCGGTTGTCGGTTGGGATGCCTGGCGGCCTAGCGGGCCGGGACTGCCGCCGGAGTCTGCCGGCCCTGGGCCACCAGGCTGGTGCCCAGGGCGTAGCCGTCGCGCTTGGGCAGGACCTGGCGGCGCAGGTAGTCCTGGTTGGCGGCGGTGACGCTCAGGCCGTCGCCACCGTAGTGTTCCGTGCAGATAATGCCCTGGAAGCCAACGGAGATGGCGAACTGGAAGGCCTCGCGGTAGCTGATGAGGCCCGATTCCATGGGGGCCGGCATGGCGACGTACTGGTCCCGTGCCTGGTCCTCATCGCGGATGTAGTTCTTGACGTGCCAGTAGTTGGAGTACGGCAGGGTCTTGTGCACCAGTTCGCGCCAGTCCTCGATGGGACGGTGCAGGCGGATGAGGTTGCCCAGATCCGGGTTGAGCCCGACGTTGGGCAGGTCGATGTCCTGGACGAGCTGCACGGAGGAATCCCCCGTGCCCAGGTAGGTGTCCTCGTACATCTCCAGCGACACCAGGAGGCCGAGTTCTGCAGCGTGCTTGCCCACCTCGCGGATGCGGGTGACCGCCTTGTTCCAGGTTTCCTTGTCCCCCACCGGATCCTTGTGGCCTTCAACAGTCCAGAACCAGAGCTGCTTCTGCTGCTCAGGGGTGATGGCCTGGTGCAGGCCGATCGAGACAACCTCGCACCCCAGGTGGGCTGCGGCCTCGAGCGTGCGGTGGGTGTAGGCCAGGTTGTCTTCCCAGTTGGCTTCTTCGATCACGCTGCGGCGGATAGCGGAGATGGAGGGCAGGCCAATGCCGGCGGCGGTGGCGGCCGCCTTCAGCTCATCCAGCCGGCTGGCGGAGAGATCTCCGGGACGCACCCAGCTGTCAGTGAGGTCGGCGTTGGTGAATCCGGCGTCGGCCACTTCTTCGAAGACCTTCTGCCAGTCGCTGGCGGGGGCGTCCTGGGCGGTGGTTCCATCGGGCCTGGTTCCCGGGAACTGCAGCAGGGCTGCGGCGATGGGCCAGTTTTCAGCGGTGTACGGCATTGTCACTCCAGATCTAAATCGCATTTCCTATAGGATCTACGCTGCTAAGGTGCCCTGTCAAGGGCTTGTGTGTTGTGCCTGCTCAGGGCAGGGCGGGTATGGGGGCTGGCTCCGCAGCCGGTACGCCCGGGAAGGACCGCTAGCTGCGCACTTCGCTGTCGTGCTGTGAGCGCTGCTTGACGCCCTCGATGTGGTCGATCATTTTTTGCCGGGCGAGTTCGGCGTCACCGGACTCAAAGGCCTTCAGTATCTCGGTGTGCTCCGCGATGGCGTAGTCGGCGTCGGTCACGCCCAGGCCCCCGAAAAAGCGGAAACGCTGCACTTGGCCGCCCAGCGCGTTGTAGGCGGACAGCAGGAACTGGTTGTCCGCGAATTCGGCGATGAGCCGGTGGAACCGTTCATCCGCTTCCCAATAAGCCCGGAACTCGGCGAAACTGGGACCGCGCGGGGCGGCTTTCAGGTCTTCGATGGCTTGTTCCAGCTGTTTGGCCAGTTCCGGGTCCGCGTTCCTGCAGGCCATGAAGGCGTTGGCGGGTTCGATCACCAGCCGGGCGTCCATCAGGTCTGCCAGCTCTTCAGGGGAAAACAATGGAGCCACGCGATAACCGCGCAAAGCCATTCTCCGCACCATTCCGGTGGCTTCCAGCCGGGCGAGGGCTTCCCGCACCGGTGTTGGGGAAACGTCCAGCTCCCTTGCCATGCCGTCGATGCTGACGGGCGTGCCGGCCTCCAGCCGGCCGTCCATGAGGGCAACGAGAAGCGCTTCGTAAACGTGGTCGGCGAGGACCTGCCTGCTCACGCCGCCTGAGGCCTGGTTCTTGATTGCCATGTAGAAATCCTATAGCCGGAAGATGCCCGCGAATGCGGGCACCAAGGAGGCGGGCCTGAAGGCGCCGTGCCGCCCGTGGGACGGCACGGCACCTTCAGTACGGCGGTCTCAGGAAACCTGCAGGCCACCGTTGATGTCATAGGTGGCGGCAGTGATGTAGCCGGCGTCCTCGCCGAGCAGGAATGCGATCAGCGCGGCCACTTCCTCCCGGGTCCCCACCCTGCCCATCATGATCCCCTCGGACATCTGCGCCTTGCGCTCGTCCGACAGCGTTCCGCCCATGATGTCGGTGTCGATCGGGCCCGGTGCGATGGCGTTCACGGTGATGTTGTGCTCCCCCACTTCGCGGGCCAGGGCACGGGTGAAACCGAGGATGCCTGCCTTGGACGCGCTGTAGGCCACCTTGGAGTAGGTACCGCCACCGCGCTGGGCCGAGATGGAGGAGATGCTGACGATCCGTCCCAGCCTGCGCTGGATCATGCCCTTGAGCACCCGCTGGGACACGATGAACGTACCGCGCATGTTGATGGCGAATACCTTGTCCCATTCCGCCACGGAGGTCTCCATGAAGGGGGTGGGGGAACTGATTCCGGCGAGGTTCACGAGTCCAATGATCGGCGGGAGGGCCTGTTCGATCTCTGTGATGGCACGGTCCACGGACGCTTCGTCCGAGACGTCGGCACCCACGCCGATTGCCTTGACGGCCCTGTCGGATCCGATTTCCGCGGCTGCCGCCTGGGCATCTTCAGCGTTGATGTCCAGGATGGCGATCGACCAGCCCTCGCTGGCCAGGCGGTCCGCGGTGGCACGGCCGATGCCCCGGGCCGAGGCCGCGCCGGTGAGGACAACGGTGCGCTCTGCAGGGAAGGTGTGCTGCTCAGTCATTGGTGTTTCCTAGTGGGTTTCGGCGGCAGGAACGGTGGCTCCGGGGGCGGAGACACCTTCCGGCCGATTGCGTGCGTAAAGGTAGGTGGCGACGGCGGTTACGGCCAGGCAGGCGGCCAGGAAGACCAGGCCGCTCTGGCTGTTGCCGGTGGCGTCCTTGAGGATGCCCACGATGTAGGGCGCCACGAAGCCGCCCAGGTTGCCGAGCGAGTTGACCATCGCCAGCCCCGCGGCCGCCGCAGCACCGGTCAGCGCTGCGGAGGGCATGGCCAGGAAGGGGGCGATCGCGGAGTAGATGCCCATGGCTGCGAGGGTCAGGAACACCATCGCGAGCACGGCATTGACCGGAAGCAGGAACCCGGCGCCCAGGAGGCCGACGGCGGCGAGCACCATGCTCACGCTGGCGTGCCATACGCGGTTGCCGGTACGGTCGGACCGCTTGCTCCAGAAGTAGACGAAGACCGCTGCGATGGCGTACGGGATGAAGACAATGAAGCCCACCTGAGTTGAGTCGAACTTGCCGAGCGCCTTGACGATGGTGGGCAGCCAGAGCCCCAGGCCGTAGATGCCGCAGACCAGGCCGAAGTACAGCGCCGAGTAGGCGATGGTGCGGGGGTCCTTCAGGCCGGCCAGGAAGTTGTGGTTGCCGGACTTCTGCTTGTGGGCCAGCTCCGCGGCCATGGTGGTGGAGAGCCATTCGCGCTCTTCGGGCTTCAGCCACTTGGCGTGCTCGGGGCGGTCGGTCATCACGAACGGCGTGATGATGCCGAGGATGATGGCGGGGATGCCTTCGATGATGTACAGCCACTGCCAGCCGTGCAGCCCCGCGACGCCTTCCAGGTTCAGGAGCATGCCGGACACCGGTGCGCCCAGGGCGTTGGAGATGGGCTGGGCAAGGATGAAGATGCCCAGCACCGTCACGCGCTGCGCGGCCGGGAACCAGAGGGTCAGGTAGAAAAGGATTGCGGGGAAGAAGCCGGCTTCCGCAGCGCCCAGCAGGAAGCGGATGACGTAGAAAGTGGCTTCACCGTTGACCAGGAACATCGCTGTCGCGAAAATGCCCCAGGTGATGAGGATGCGGGCGATCCACTTGCGGGCGCCGTAGCGGTACATGCCTCCATTGCTGGGGATTTCGAGCAAGGCGTAGCCCAGGAAGAAGATACCGGCACCGAGGCCGTAGGCGGCTTCGGTCAGGCCGATGTCGTTCTGCATCCCGAGCTTGGCGAAGCCGACGTTATTGCGGTCGAGGTAGGCGATGAAGTAGAGGAGGACGATCAGGGGCATGAGCCGGCGCCTGACCTTGCGGAGGGTCGCCTCCCCGAGGTCGCTGAGTGCCGGGGCGGCTGCGCGGGCGCTCATCGCTGAGCTCCAGTTGTGGTGTGGGGACCCATGATCAGGGAATGCGCGCACATAACGACTCCTTTGGCTGGCGGCATTTTTTGGGGGGGTGTTTGATATCAGATGTCTGATGTCTGGTTGAGATTCTAGTCACAGCGTTGTGAGCACGTCAATACGGCTGGGAAGGAGGGTGAGTTGCCTACCGTTCAGTGGGCAGGACCCATTGTGGGAAAGAGCCGGCGGGGAGCTTTTAGCCCGCGGTGGCGCCGCTGCGGCTTGCCTCTGCGAGGTAGTGTTCGTAGTCCTCGAAGGTCTGGGTGATGTGGGCGTCCATTGCGGAGCGCGCTATCCCGGGCTCGCCGGACGCGACGGCGGCCAGCACCAGCTTGTGATGGTGGATGGCGTGCCGCTGCACATCGGGGAATGCGGAAGTCTCGCGCCGCATGGCGAACAGCAGCGTCGACAACTGGCCCAGCAGCGCCGGGACGAACGGATTGCCGGACGCCCGCAGGATGCGGTCGTGGAAGGCGATGTCAGCGACAGTCAGGGCGTCCACGTCACCGGCCTCGTGCGCGGCTTCCATCTCGTGCAGGCTTTGTTCCATCGCGGCAAGGTCATCCTGGTTGTGCCGGACGGCAGCCAGTTCGGCCGCCCCGGTTTCCACCATGCGCCGAACCTCGAGCAGCAGCAGCGCCACCTGTTCGGATGCCACGCCCCTGGAGGCGGCCTGCATGATGGCGTCCAGGCCGGTCCACCGCTCCGGCGGATTGACGAAAGTGCCAAGGCCGCGTTTGACGTAGACGACGTTCTGCGCCTTGAGGACATTCATGGCCTCGCGTGCCGTCAGCCTGCTGACCCCGGATTCCTTGGCGATGTCCGCTTCAGGCGGAAGGGCGTCGTCGGGCTTTATCTCTCCACTGAGGATGTGCTCGAGGACTCTGTCCACGACGACGTCCACCAGCGTTCGCCGTGCTTCTGCCATCCTGCTCCCCTGCCTGGCCGCCATGGCCCGTTTTGCCTCTTAAACCCTACTCGACGTCTGACATCCGGCGGCACGCGTTACGTGCAGCGCCGCGAGACGGTGATTAAACGCGTAACGCGGGGCCGCCCCGGGGTCCGTTGGACGGACCGGCCGGAAGCGGCCCCGCGTTACGCGTTTGTGCTGGAGCGTCGCGCAGTTCTGCTAGAGCGCTGCGTAGACCTCGCGAAGCAGCTTGGCGGTTTCGGACGGCGTCTTGCCGACCTTGACGCCGGCGGCCTCGAGGGCTTCCTTCTTGGCCTGGGCAGTACCGGCCGAGCCGGAGACGATGGCACCTGCGTGGCCCATGGTCTTGCCTTCAGGGGCGGTGAACCCGGCAACGTAGCCGACGACCGGCTTCGTCACGTTGGCCTTGATGAAGTCGGCGGCACGCTCTTCGGCGTCGCCACCGATTTCGCCGATCATGACGATCGCCTTGGTCTCGGGATCAGCCTCGAATGCGGCCAGGGCATCGATGTGGGTGGTGCCGATGATCGGGTCGCCGCCGATGCCGATGGCGGTGGAGAATCCCAGGTCGCGCAGTTCGTACATCATCTGGTAGGTCAGGGTGCCGGACTTGGAAACCAGTCCGATGGGGCCCTTGCCGGTGATGTTGGCGGGCGTGATGCCCACCAGGGCTTCGCCGGGGGTGATGATGCCGGGGCAGTTCGGTCCGATGATGCGGGTGACCTGGTTGCCGTCGGCGTCCACCTTGGACTGGGCGAGGGCCCAGAATTCGGCGGAGTCCTGGACGGGAACGCCTTCGGTGATGACGACGACCAGGCCGATGCCGGCCTCGATGGCTTCGACGACGGCGTTCTTGGTGAATGCCGGCGGTACGAAGACGATGGAGACGTCGGCGCCGGTTTCGGCCATGGCTTCCTTGACGGTGCCGTAGACGTTGATTTCGTTGTCGCCGTGCAGGACGGTGGTGCCGGCCTTGCGGGCGTTAACCCCACCCACGATGTTGGTGCCGGCCTTGAGCATCAGGGCGGTGTGCTTGGTGCCTTCGCCGCCGGTGATGCCCTGGACGATGACCTTGGAGTCCTTGTTGAGGTAGATAGACATGGTGCGTCCCTTTACTTAGCTGCGTTGGCGAGCTCGGCGGCCTTGTCGGCGCCCTCGTCCATGGTGGCGGCCAGGGTAACCAGCGGGTGGTTGGCCTCGGTGAGGATGCGGCGGCCTTCCTCGACGTTGTTGCCGTCGAGGCGGACGACCAGCGGCTTGTTTGCGGAGTGGCCGAGCTCGGCCAGCGCACCGACGATGCCCTTGGCGACGGCGTCACAAGCGGTGATGCCACCGAAGACGTTGACGAACACGGACTTGACCTGCTCGTCGCCCAGGATGACGTCCAGGCCGGCGGCCATGACCTCGGCGGAGGCTCCACCGCCGATGTCGAGGAAGTTGGCGGGCTTGACGTTGCCGTGGTTTTCGCCGGCGTACGCAACGACGTCGAGGGTGGACATAACCAGGCCGGCGCCGTTGCCGATGATGCCAACTTCGCCGTCGAGCTTGACGTAGTTGAGGTCCTGCGCCTTTGCCTTGGCCTCAAGGGGGTCGGCAGCGTCCTTGTCCTCAAGCAGCGCGTGCTTGGGGTGGCGGAAGTCGGCGTTCTCGTCCAGGGAGACCTTGCCGTCGAGGGCGACGATGTCACCGGCACCGGTCTTAACGAGGGGGTTGACCTCCACGAGGGTGGCGTCTTCCTTCTTGAAGACGTCCCAGAGCTTGAGGATGACGCCGGCGACCTTGCCACGCAGTTCCTCGGCGAAGCCCGCGGCGGCGACGATTTCGTCGGCCTTGGCCTGGTCGATGCCCACGGCGGGGTCGATGGCGATCTTGGCCAGCGCTTCGGGGCGTTCGACGGCGAGCTGTTCGATTTCCATGCCGCCCTCAACCGAGCACATAGCCAGGTAGTTGCGGTTGGCCCGGTCCAGCAGGACGGAGAAGTAGTATTCCTCGGCGATGTCCGCACCCTGGGCGATCATCACCTTGTTGACGGTGTGGCCCTTGATGTCCATGCCCAGGATGTTGGTGGCGTGCTCAAGCGCCTCGTCGGCGGACTTTGCGACTTTGACGCCGCCGGCCTTGCCGCGGCCGCCTACCTTGACCTGTGCCTTGACAACGGTAACGCCGCCGATCTTCTCGGCAGCTGCCTTTGCTTCTTCTGGGGTGTACGCCACGATGCCGGCAAGCACGGGTACACCGTGCGCCTCGAACATATCGCGCGCCTGGTATTCAAACAGGTCCACGGTTTAGTGTCCTTCTACGTCGAAGTAGTTTCGGTACAGTCGGACACCATCGAAAAGACGATGACCGCGCTGCGGATTGCACGCACCGGCGGCCTGTCTGGAAACGAGCCACGCGGCGTAATGCTCCATGGGGAACTCTAGTCCTTTGGAGGGACCGGGCCGTCCCAGACTACCTCTTATGTGAGTAACGACACTATTCTATGAGGCGTAGAAAAACCGCGGATTTACGGGGTTTTTGGGGCTTCCGAGGGCGTCTTGGAGGGGTCCATGCCGGGCCCGGGGACCAGCTCGTAACGTTCGGTGGAAACGAAGAATCCGACGCCGGAGGAGACGTTTCCGCATGCCACGCCGCCATTGTAGGCGGAGCAGCGCAGCCCGTTGCGTTCGATGTTTTGCCCGTCGGCCAGGACGTGCAGTTCGGCCAGCGGCCCGGACTTGCTCCCCTTGGGTCCGAACGCCGCCTCCATGGATGTGACGCCGGAGCGGCACTCACCGTAACGGGCATTGTCCGGAGCCAGGAGGGCGACGCCGCCAAGGTAGCCAAGGTTGGTTCCGGCGCAGTCGTCCTTGACGTCGGCGGGCCGGGGCGCGGGGTACCTGCCGAGTTCGCAGTGGGCGACCGGGACGATGGGGAGTTTGTTGTTGGCGGCGTCGCTGTAGCGGTTCTGCTCATACGGGAGGTTCAGGTGTTCTCCGCGCGCGGACGTGAGCGAGCAGGCAACGCTGTGGTCCTCCGTGATGAAGGAAAGCACGTCACCTCCCCCTGCTGAGAAGTCCTTCGGGTCGGCCAGGGGAGCCTTCTCCAGCTGTTCGAGGGGAGGCAGCGGGGGCGGCGGAACATAGGAAGGGTCCTTGGTGGTCACGCTGCACGCCGTTGCCACCAAAAGAAGGGCGGCGAGCATCCCCCAAACAGTCCGTCGCATGGCCTCCATTATGCCCGGCGCCCGCAGCCTCCTGCGTCAGCGGACGATCTTGAAATTGAACGCGGGGGTTCCGAGTGCGCCCCAGAGGCGGAGCCATACGGGCAGGAGCATTTCGGTTCCACGGGCGGTGGTGATGTCGCCGAGGTCGATGACGTCCTGGTGGCCAAAGTCCTTCAACAGGCTGCTGACGATGGCCTTGGCCTCGGCGTCGTTGCCGGAAACGAAGACCGTGCCGGGATCGGACAGCTGTCCCGGGCGGGCCATCAGGTCGGCGTTCATGGTGTTGAGGGACTTCACCACGCGGGCTCCGGGGAAGGCGCGCTGGATCTGCTCACCCAGGGAGTCGGTGTCTTTGACGAACAGGGTTGGGGGCATGCCGTTGCTGAAGTCGAGCGGGTTGGCGATGTCCAGGATGATCTTGCCGTCGAGATTTTCCTCCCCGGCCTGGGCCAGCACCTCGAGGGATACGCCGCCGTTGGTGGCGTTGACAATGAGTTGGGCCCCCACGGCGGCGTGGGCGAAGCCGGCGACGTTGATGCCGGGGTTTTCCGCCGCCCAGGTGGCGAAGGGCGCGGTACCCATGGCGTCGGCGCCTGTCCGGGCCAGTGTTGCCTCGGGATCGCGGGTGCCGATGGTCACGGTGTGACCAAGTTCGGTGAGGCGTGCGGCGAGGGTCCGGCCAACCATGCCCGTTCCAAGTACTGCTGTCTTCATGGTGTTCTCCCAGTGGTTCAGGTTCAGGGCGCACGGCCCAATGTGACGGATCGTTCTCAAGTTTGTGACGGATCGTTCCGTCTGTCAAACTTGGAGAGACATCCCGGAAGATCCAGAAGGAGTGGCTTGATGGCGCGCAGGACGGGCGAGGAGAACCGCCGCAATGTTCTCGCAGTGGCCACGCGCCTGTTCTATACCCGCGGTATCAGGGCCGTGGGGATGGACAGCGTGATCAAGGAATGCGGGGTTGGCAACGCCACCGTCTACCGCCAGTTCCCCACCAAGGACGCTCTCGCCACCGCCTACGTGGAGGGCCGGGCAGACGCCTGGTTCGAACGCATGCGCGAGGCCGCCGCCGAGCATGGGGACCCGCGGGAGAAGCTCATCGCCGTCTTCGAAGTGCTCGCAACGGACTGCGCCGGCAGCACCTACCGGGGATGCCCCATGCTGAACACCAGCACGGAGTTTCCCGAAGGGCAGCACCCTGCCCACCTGGCAGCCGTAACCCACAAACAGCAGGTCCGCGACTGGTTCTACACCCTGGCAGCAGATGCCGGGGCTGCCGACCCCGACCGGCTCTCCGAAGAACTCCTCATCGTCCTCAACGGGGCCTACGCCACCGCAGCCGTCCTTGACGGCGGAACGTACGGAAAACGCGCCGCCGACCTGGCCAGGCGCATCATCGCCGAAGCCTGCCCGAGTGCGTAGCCCTGGCGCTTAGCCATGCATGCTGAAGGCACCCCACGGGGACAGCACCAGCACGGACGTGGGCTAGGCGTCGAGCTTTGTCAGCGGCGCGTAGCGCAGCAGTAGTCGCTTTTCTCCAACGTCGAACTTCACCTTGGCCACGGTCTTGTCACCCGCCCCTTCAAGAGCCAGGACCGTTCCGTTGCCAAAGCTTGTGTGGTTTACCTTGTCCCCCACGCTGACGGCGATGATCTCCTTCTGCGGCTGCACCCGGTTCTTGGCGATGAACGCCGGGACGTCGGCGTTGAAGCCGGCGGAAGAATCTGCCGCGGGGCCCCGGGCCGTACCTGCGCCCCAGAACGATCCGCTGTAGCGGCCTGAGCCGATCGAGCCGCCGCCACCCCACGACTGCCGGCTTGTTCCTTCGCGCTTCCATTCCAGGAGCTCGGCGGGGATTTCTTCCAGGAACTGGCTGGCAGGGTTGTACTGGCTTTGGCCCCACATGCTGCGCACCTCGGACCGTGTCACGTACAGCCGCTTCCGTGCACGAGTGAGGCCCACGTAGGCCAGTCGGCGTTCCTCGGCCAGTTCCTTGGGGTCGGTGGCGGAACGCTGGTGCGGGAAGAGACCGTGCTCCATGCCTGTCAGGAACACCACGGGGAATTCGAGCCCCTTTGCCGTGTGCAGAGTCATGAGGGTCACCACGCCCAGCCGCTTGGCCTCGGCAACCGCGGAGTCGATGTCCGCGCCGGGTGCGTCCGGGATCTGGTCTGCATCCGCCACAAGCGACACCTGTTCCAGGAACGCTGCAAGGCTGCCTTCCGGGTTCTCCTGCTCGTATTCACGCACGACGGCCACGAGTTCGGCCAGGTTCTCCACCCGGGACTCATCCTGGGGATCGGTGCTGGAGCGCAGCGCGGCGAGGTAGCCGGTCTGTTCCAGGACGGCTTCCAGGGCTGCGGCCGCGCCTGAGCCGGCGGCCACTTCCGCCAGGTCATCGAGGAGCTTCACGAAGCCCAGGACGGCGTTGACGGAACGGGTGGCCATGCCGGGCGCTTGGTCCGCACGCCGCGCCGCAGCGATGAAGGACGTGCGTTCACGCTCAGCCAGGGCTGCCACCGCACCCTCGGCGCGGTCCCCGATGCCGCGCTTTGGTTCGTTCAGCACGCGGCGCAGGTTGACGTCGTCGTCAGGGTTGACCAGGACGCGCAGGTAGGCGAGGGCGTCCTTGATTTCCTTGCGCTCGTAGAAGCGGGTGCCCCCCACCACCTTGTAGGGCAGGCCCACGCGGACCAGCACGTCCTCGATGGAGCGGGACTGGGCGTTGGTCCGGTAGAAGATGGCGACGTCGCCGGGACGCAGGTTTTCCTCGTCCTGGAGGCGGTCTATTTCCTTGGCGATGAACTGAGCTTCGTCGTGCTCGTTCTCGCCCACATAGCCGATGATCTTGTGGCCTTCGCCTTCGGCAGTCCACAGCCGCTTTTCCGGGCGGTTCGGGTTCCGGGAAATAACCGAGTTGGCGGCGGTGAGGATGTTTTGCGTGGAGCGGTAGTTCTGCTCCAGCTTGATGGTGCGGGCCTCCGGATAGTCCTTCTCGAACTCCACGATGTTGCGGATGTCAGCACCCCGGAAGGCGTAGATGGACTGGTCGGAATCGCCCACTACGGTCAGTTCCGATGCCCCGGGTCCCTCCCCCACGATCTCGCGAACCAGCGCGTACTGGGCGTGGTTGGTGTCCTGGTATTCGTCCACCAATACGTGGCGGAACCGCCGGCGGTAGGACTCGGCAAGCGCCGGGAACGCGCGGAACATGTAGACGGTTTCGGCGATGAGGTCGTCGAAGTCCATGGCGTTGGCCTGGCGGAGCCGCTGGGTGTAGCCCTTGTAGACGTCCGCAACCGCATGTTCGAAGGGATCGTTGTAGTTGGCCGCGGAGGCATAGGAGTCGGCGTCGATGAGTTCGTTCTTCAAGGCCGAGATCTTGTGCTGGATGGCCTTGGACGCAAATTTCTTGGGGTCCAAATCCAGTGTTTTGGCCACCTGCGTAACCAGCCGGAGGGAATCGGCGGAATCGTAGATGGAGAAGTTGGATTTGAGTCCGACGTTGGCAGCTTCCTGCCGCAGGATCCGGACGCAGGACGAGTGGAACGTGGAAATCCACATGATCTTGGCGCGGGCACCCACCAGGGCCTCGATGCGTTCCCGCATCTCGGCGGCCGCCTTGTTGGTAAAGGTGATGGCCAGGATTTCCCCGTGGTGGGCGCGGCCGGTGGCGATCAGATACGCGATCCGGTTACTGAGCACGCGGGTCTTGCCGGATCCGGCGCCAGCGACGATCAACAGCGCGGACCCGGCGTGCTTGACCGCTTCCTCCTGCTGCGGGTTCAGTCCCTCCACCAGTTGAGCGGGGTCCAGGCGGTGGCTTCGGTGTTGCCCTTCCGGTGCCCGGTCTGCGTGGA
This sequence comes from Arthrobacter sp. MOO21, assembly GCF_057369995.2. NCBI lineage: Bacteria > Bacillati > Actinomycetota > Actinomycetes > Micrococcales > Micrococcaceae > Arthrobacter > Arthrobacter sp. MOO21. The sequence continues at coordinate 787,331 of NZ_CM170671.2, forward strand.
CGCTGCCGCCGCTTCCCGGTGCCGCAACTGCGCCTTCCGCGGGCGACTTGATGCGGGCGCCGGCTGCAGGCGCGGCCTTGAAGGGTCCGTCAGAGTACGGGTCAAACAACATATCCATGGTGCCTACAAGTCTAGGCGGTGGGACCGACAGGCTCTTCCCGCCTGTGGATTGCCGGTCGAATCCCCAGTCGTTGTCCACATAGGGATTTCGGCTAGGTACCGGTGTCACACCCTGCTGGAAGACTTTGGTTGTGGAAGCAGTGGGCACGACTCAAGCGAACGGGACGGCGGTGATGGCCGCTGTTGCGGTTGTTCCTGCCTTTCCCACCCTTGCTGATGTCCTGGCGCTGCTTCGTTCCCCTCCACCTCCGGCGATCCGCCTGCGGCGCGACCGCGCCGAGGGGAGCATTGCGGACGCCTGCAGGGGCACTGGCACTGGCACTGGCAGTGGCAGTGGCAGTGGCAGTGGCACTGGCGGCAGGAGATCTACGTCCAAACGGACTCTCATCCAGCAACCGGTGTTGTGGTGATGCTTACGCCACCGACGCAGACTGGAGGGCTGAACGCAGCTGGCGTACCGCCGTCGCGCCTCCCGCCATGAACCACTCCAGACCGTTGACCGTGACGGTGTCCACCGAGCCGCCGGCTGCCGCGACGATGGCCTTGCCTGGCAGCCAGTCCCACTCCGGGCAGCTGTGCTGGAACCAGCAGCCCAGCTGCCCGTCCGCCACGCGGCCCAAATCGCAGGAGCCCGAACCCAGCATGCGCAGGGAGGCAGCGGAAGTGGCAGCCGCATGCCAGGGCATGGCGCACATGGGGTCCATCAGCCAGGTGGGGTGGATGTAGGTGGCAGCGCCGAGCTCAGCAACGGCGGTGGCGTTCCGCTTGCCGCCGTCGTCGGTGAAGACCGTCAGCGCTTCGCCGTTGAGCGTTGCCGGCCTGTCCCGGCCGCCGAGCCACAGCTTGTCCTCTTCCGGCTGGAAGATGGCGCCCAGCAGGACATCGTTTGAGTCCTTGAGGGCGATGGCCGAACACCAATAGGTGGAGCCATGCAGGAAGTTATAGGTGCCGTCCACGGGGTCGATGACCCACGTGCGACCGCTGGTGCCCGTAATGGAAGTGCCCTCTTCGCCCAGGATGCCGTCGTCCGGGCGGCAGCGTCTCAGCTGTGCAAGCACGTAGGCCTCGGCCGCATGGTCCGCCGCGGTCACCACGTCGGAGACTGAGGTCTTCTGCTCGGACTGCAGGCCGCCCATGCGCATGAGGAGCGCCAGCTGCCCGGCTTCCTTCACGAGCCCTGCTGCGAGCTGGTAGTCGTCCAATGCAGGGTCAAGTTCAGCAGCGCTGTGCCGGCCAATGGTCATGGCTTCAGTGTAGGGGGCGGGATAATGGTGCCATGGCCAAAACCCCTGCCCAGCGGATCAAGAAGCACGGCGCCAACGCGGTTGTCCCGCAGCATCACCTGCCGCCGGTGGTGAATCCGACGACGGCGCGCACGCCTGAGAAGGCGCAAGGAAACAGCAACCTGATCGTGATTGCGGGCGTGGTGGCCAGCCTGTTCCTCTTCTGGTACCTGCACCTGCTCACCCTGGACCAGCTCACGCAGCTCACCGAGGGCCGGGCCATGCCGGATTCCCTGGTCGGTGGTTTCGATACGGGCTACATCGGGCAGCTGCAGGCGGCGATGAACGCCGATGCCTTGGGCCAGCTTAACTACGTCCACAAGACCGCAGGCACGCTGTTCCCGCTGATTTTCGGGTTTACGTGGCTTCTCCTCATCGGCACGAACGTGGCCCGGAAGGCGCTGCGCTGGGGCCTGTGGGCGCTGCCGCTGCTGTTCGTGGTGGTCCGACTCTGGGGCAACGTAGCCATCGACGCCATGCTGGCCTCAAATGGTCCCGACGCCGGGCAGGTTGCCTTGGCGTCCGGCCTCACCGTTGCCGGCTGGGTGCTGTTCGTCCTGAGCCTGTTGGCGGGCGCTGCGGCGGTGCTCCTCCGCAAGCGGAAAGCCCCGGACGAAAACTAAGGCGGCCCCAACCAAGCCATACCGGCCAGGCCGCCCCGGCCGCTAGGGCGCGTCCACCCGGGCGGCAAGGGCCAGAGCTCGCCGTGCCTTCCGGTGCCGGTGTACCCGGCTGGCCACCACCAGCCCGGCGGCAGCCATCCCCACGGTCACCGGATATGCCATCAGCCGTTCCAGCGCTCCCGGCTCCGGCACGGCCATACGGGTCAGGCCGCCGGTGGCGAGCGCGGCCGCCGACACGGCGCCGCACGCCAGGATGAGCCATGCCATTCCGGTTTTGCGCAGCCACAGCAGTCCCAGCACCAGCAGGGCAGCGGCGCCCGCGACGAAGTACAAGACGGCGCCCGTGTAGTGCCATGGGGAGCCCACATCCTCGGGAACGAACCCCACGATCACGGTCCCGATACCTGCGGCGCCCGTCAGCAGCCGCACCCACAAGGCTGCCAGCCAGGGCTTCCGGCGCCCCCGGTCCACGCGGGCACCAGGGCGCGCCGCCACGCACAGCAGCCCCGAGGTCAGGAGCACCGCTCCCAGCAGCATGCCGAGCCCCTGCACCACGAACGACACATTCATCAGCCAGTTCAGCGGCGAACACACCTCCCGGCCGGAATAGACACCGCAATGGATGGCGCCAAGGTCGCTGATGTAGCCGGTCCGGAGGTCGTAGGGCCGGGGACCCGCCCACGCAATCGCCACCGCCGCTTCGGCAGCAAAGTATTGCAGCACGCTCAGGGTGGACCACGCACCGATGTAATGCCGTGTGGACGCAGTGTCCGGGATGTAGACAGCGGACGGAGCGGCAGTCGGGGCTGGACTCATGGGTTGAGCGTAGTACGCCCCCGCACCTTGTATGCTTGTAACCGTGTTCGGACGGACCGGTCCCGCCGGCCCCAGGACGCGCGCCCTCGTAGCTCAGTGGATAGAGCACGGCTCTCCTAAAGCCGGTGTCGTTGGTTCGATTCCAATCGAGGGCACTTGAACCGTCGTTCCCCGGAGCCCGAACTCCGAGACCTCCGCGCCTACCTCCTCGGCAGCGCCCCGGACACTCGTGCGCCCGAACGGCCGGGCTGCTGGCAGGTGGAGCGTGACCTGCTGGACCGCTCGGATGGCAGCCGCGGAACCTTCTCCGGCGTCGTACTTTTTACGCCAACGGACGACGGCGGCCTGGTCCTTTCCGAGGAAGGCACCATGCGCTGGCCTGCTTTCACCGGCCCCGCCTCGCGGAGGTATGTTCTGAAGCCTTCGGGCCAGCCGGAGGCGCTGGACGTGTTCTTTCCTGACGGCCGGCCCTTCCACCGGATGAGCTTCGCCCCGGACGCCAACCTTGATTCGCATTGGTGCGACCCGGACACCTACCGCGTGCTGTACACGTGGGAGGGGCCGGACGCGTTCAGCTACAGCTGGGACGTGGCCGGGCCGCGCAAGGACCTGCTGCTGGTGTCGCGGCTGGTCCGGAGGGAGGACGCGTGAAGGACCGCATCGTGGTGTCCGCCGTCTGCGTCTTCGACGACGCCGGGCGGCTCCTGACCGTCAGGAAGCGCGGAACCGCCATGTTCATGCACCCCGGCGGCAAGCCGGAACCGGGCGAAAGTGCCGTCCAGGCAGCGGCCCGCGAGCTCGCTGAAGAGGTGGGGATCGTTATCGATCCCCTGGACCTTGCCCTGATGGGCGTCTGGATCGCCGACGCTGCCAATGAGGCCGCCACCGATATCGAGGCGACGGTTTTCCTGGCCCCGGGCACCTGGGAGGCCAGGCCCGCTGCCGAAATCGCAGAGATCCGCTGGCTGGACCTTGACCTGCTAGCCGGTGGCGCTTCCCTCCCGCAGGACCTGGCACCGCTGCTGACGGACCATGTCCTGCCCGTGCTCGCAGGCACACCCCCGGAACCCGGCCAACCCGAAGCCGGCCGACCCGGACCCGGCCAACCCGAACCTCGCCGGCTGGAGCACACCGACTAGTACTCGGGTACTGCTTCCTGCGCCACGGCAGTCGCCTCGGCGAACTGCGTCCGGTACAGCTCAGCGTAGCGGCCGTCGGCGGCCAGGAGCTCTGTGTGCGTTCCGCGCTCGACGACCCGGCCGCCCTCCACCACCAGGATGGCGTCGGCGGCACGGACGGTGGACAGGCGGTGGGCAATCACCACGGCGGTCCGCCCCTCAAGCGCCGCCCCGAGGGCTGCCTGCACAGCGGCTTCGTTCGTGGAGTCCAGTGCCGCGGTGGCCTCGTCCAGGATGACGACGCGGGGCTGGGCGATGAGCAGGCGGGCGATGGTGAGCCGTTGCCGTTCACCGCCGGAGAGCCGGTAGCCGCGCTCCCCCACCACCGTCTCCAGCCCATCCGGCAGGGACCGGATCATGTCTTCCAACCGCGCCTGCCGCAGGACGTCCCACATGTCCTCGTCAGTGGCGTCCGGACGGGCCAGGCGCAGGTTGGAGGCGATGGTTTCGTGGAAGAGGTGCCCGTCCTGGGTGACCATTCCCAGTGTGTCGCGCAGGGAGTCGAACGTGGTATCCCGGACGTCGACGCCCGCCCCCGGCCTGGAGCCGCCGAGCCGCACGGCCCCGGAGTCGACGTCGTACAGCCTGGCCAGCAGCTGCGCGATGGTGGACTTTCCGGCGCCCGACGAGCCGACCAGCGCCACGGTCTGGCCAGGTTCCACCCGGAAGCTGATGCCATGCAGCACCTCCTCGCCACCGCGGGTGTCCAGCGTGGCGACCTCCTCCAATGAGGCCAGCGACACCTTGTCAGCGGCCGGGTAGCCGAAGCGGACGTTGTCGAACTCGACCGACACCGGGCCGGCGGGAATGGGCACCGCGTCAGGCTTCTGCTGGATCAGGGGCTGCAGGTCAAGGATTTCAAAGACGCGTTCAAAGCTGACCAGGGCACTCATGACCTCCACGCGGGCGCTGGACAGCGACGTCAGCGGGGCGTAGAGCCGGGTGAGCAGGAGCGCCAGGACAACCACGTCCCCGGCTGCCAGCTGGCCGGTAATTGCCATCCAGCCACCCAGGCCGTAGACCAGGGCCAGCGCCAGCGCGGAGACCAGCGTCAGGGCCGTCACGAAGGTGAACTGCAGCATGGCCGTGCGGATGCCGATGTCGCGGACCCGCCCGGCGCGGAGGGCGAACTCGCGGGATTCGTCGTCCGGCCGGCCGAAGAGCTTCACCAGCGTCGCCCCCGGCGCCGAGAACCGCTCCGTCATCTGTGTGCCCATGGCCGCGTTGTGTGCCGCGGCTTCACGGCGCAGGTCCGCCAGCTTCGAGCCCATGCGGCGGGCCGGGATGAGGAAGATCGGCAGCAGCACCATGGCCAGCACGGTTACCAGCCAGGAGGTATTGAGCATCACGGCCAGCGTCAGGGCCAGCGCCACCACGTTGCTCACCACGCCGGAGAGCGTGCCGGCGAACGCGGACTGCGCCCCGATGACGTCATTGTTGAGCCTGCTGACCAGGGCGCCTGTGCGGGTGCGGGTGAAGAAAGCGATGGGCATGCGCTGGACGTGGTCGAACACCCGGGTGCGGAGGTCCACGATGACGCCTTCGCCGATGGTGGCCGACAGCCAGCGGGTCAGCAGCCCCACGCCGGCTTCGCCAACGGCCACGAGTGCGATCAGCACCGCCAGCCGGATGACGGTGTCCACCCCGGCATTGGCGATGATGGCGTCAACCACCTGCCCGGCGAGCACCGGGGTGGCGACCGCCAGGAAGGCACCCGCCACCGAGGCGAGCACGAAGGCAATGAGCTTACCCTTGTGCGGCGCGGCGAAACCCAGCACGCGCCGCAGCGTTTCCCTGGAGATCGGCCTGGAGCCACTCTGGGCGGTGCTGATGTTGCGCAGGGAATTCCAGGCCACGCGGTCCATGCTCATGGTTGTTTCTCCTGGCTTGGGATGCGGTGGAGCTCCTGGACTTTTCCGTTTTCCAGGTGCCACCGGGAGTCGAGTCGTACGTTTTCCAGCAGCCGGCGGTCGTGGGTGACCAGCAGCAGGGCGCCCTCGTAGCTTTCCAGCGCCTCTTCGAGCTGTTCGATCGCGGGCAGGTCGAGGTGGTTGGTGGGTTCGTCCAGCACCAGCAGGTTCACGCCGCGTGCCTGCAGTAGGGCAAGGGCTGCGCGGGTCCGCTCGCCGGGTGAGAGTGAGTCGACGGTCCGCGACGTATGGTCGGCCTTCAGGCCGAACTTGGCAAGGAGCGTACGGACGTCGGCGCTGTTCCAGTCCGCCAGTACGGCCTCGACGGCGTCACCCAGGTTTCGGCCGCCGTCCAGCAGGCCACGGGCCTGGTCAATCTCGCCGACGGCGACTGAGGCACCCATGGAGGCGTCGCCGTCGTCCGGTTCCTGCGTTCCCAGCAGCAGGCGCAGGAGTGTCGACTTGCCGGCGCCGTTGGGCCCGGTGATGCCGATGCGTTCGCCGCCATTGAGCTGGAGGTTGACCGGACCCAGCGTGAAGTCGCCTTGGCGTGCCACGGCGTTGCGCAGGGTCGCGACGACGGCGCTGGAGCGGGGAGCTGCGCCGATGGAGAACTGCAGCTGCCATTCCTTCCGGGGCTCCTCCACCACATCGAGCCTGGCGATGCGCGATTCCATCTGCCGGACCTTCTGCGCCTGTTTCTCGGACGACTCCGTGCTGGCGGCGCGGCGGATCTTGTCGTTGTCTGGATTCTTCTTCATCGCGTTCCGAACGCCCTGCGAACTCCACTCCCGCTGGGTCCGCGCCCGCGACACCAGGTCCGCCTTGGTGGCGGCGAACTCCTCGTACCTCTCGCGCGCGTGCCGCCGCGCCACGGCCCGTTCTTCAAGGAAGGCATCGTAGCCACCGTCGTAAACGGCCACGCTGTTCTGGGCCAGGTCCAACTCGACCACCCGGGTCACGCAGCGCGCCAGGAATTCGCGATCGTGGCTGACCAGCACCACACCGCCGCGCAGCCCCTTGACGAAGGCTTCCAGGGTGGCCAGGCCTGCCAGGTCAAGGTCGTTGGTGGGCTCGTCCAGCAGCACCACGTCGAAGCGGCTCAGCAGCAAGGCGGCCAGCGCCACCCGTGCCGCCTGGCCGCCGGAAAGACCGGTCATCAGGGCGTCCGGGCCTGCCTCCAGCCCCAGGTCGGCCAACACGGCTGGCATCCGGTCCTCAAGGTCCGCGGCGCCGGAGGCCATCCAGCGGTCGAAGGCGCGGGAGTAGGCGTCGTCGGCGCCGGGCGCGCCGGCGCCCAGGGCCTCGGCGGTGGCTTCCATCTCGGCGGTGGCTTCTGTACAACCGGTCCGGCGGGCGATGTAGCCGGCCACCGTTTCGCCGGGAATGCGGTCATGCTCCTGCGGCAGCCACCCGACGAAGGCGTCGGCAGGTGCCAGGCTGACAGTGCCCTCCTGCGGCTGGTCCACGCCTGCCAGCAGCCGCAGCAGGGTGGATTTCCCGGCGCCGTTGGCGCCGACGACGCCCACGACGTCACCCGGGGCGACAGTCAACGAAAGCGCGGAAAAAAGTACCCGGTGGCCGTGGCCGCCGGCAACGTCCTTGGCAACAAGGGTCGCAGTCATCGATGTGGTCCTTTCGCGAACCGCCCAGGCCTGCAGGCATGAAAGAACCCGCTGGTCCGGACTTGGGGGGTGTACGGACCAACGGGCTCGACCAACAACTATAGACGAACCGCCGGGCATGGGCAAAACGACGTGTACAACAACACGGTAAAATCGATTCCGACCACCCTTTATGCAGAGAGCATTTCATGACCCTCACCGCCAAGGCGTTCCAGCGCTGGCTGCAAGGCATTGCCCCGGATGCCAGCACTGCAGACATCTGCAGGGTCTCCGGCATCAAGCGCACCACGCTCGCCCAGCAGCTGGTGCGGGGAAAAATCTCCGTAGGCACCGTGGTCAGCATCAGCCGGGCCTACAACCTCAATCCCGTCACGGCGCTGGCCGGTTTCGACGCCTACAGCGTCCTCGCCGGACCCCCGCAGGCCCCCACCAGCTCCGAACTGGTGAGCCAGATCTCCACTGCCGACCTCCTGCGCGCCGTATTGGCTCGTCCCGCGATGGACCCCTCGGGAAGGAAGGGCGCCCCGCCCTTCGTCCTCAGCCCGGCCCCGCACGCCACCTCGGTCAAGAACTGGGTGGATGCGATTGACGACGGCGAGGTCCGCCACCGTGTCTCGGCAGCGACCGGTGTTGCACCGCAGAACTACTCCGCGCAATTGACTGCCAACCGGCTCTCTCCGGAACTGGCGGTAGCCACCGCGTTGGCTGCCGGGGTGGCGCCGGCCAGCGGACTGGTGGCGACCGGGGTCATCACGGAAGAGGAAGCCGGCTGGCCCCCGGACGCCCGGCAGGCAGCGTTGGACAGCATGTCCGACGGAGAGCTGACCACCCTGGCCGGGGACCGGCTTCAAGCACTGGGCAAGACGCTGCGCCTGGCAGGAGCAGGACCAGGCGCAAACGGAAAAGATTTGGGAGAACCTGGGATGATCGAGACCCTGCAATGGACAACGCTCGCGGTCTGCGGCCTGATCGCGGCTGCCCGCATCCCCAGCGCGCTGCGCGGCGAAAACCGCTCCCTCTTTGGAATCTTTGCCTTGATGACCTTGGCCATCCTGCTCAGCATCCAGGAGCCCTACCTCATCATCGACCGGGCCCTCGGCGGCACCAACATCGCCAACCTGTTGCTGCGCTTCGTCATTTTCGGGGCGATCTTTTTCCTGGGCGTCAGGGTGTCCAAAGGGTTCGGCGCGGATGCCGCCTACCGGCTGATCACGGGACGGACGGGGATGGCCGTCCTGCTGGCCGTCTCCGTGGTACTGGTCGCCGTGTTCCTCGCCATGGACACCACGGGCTCTTCAGCGGGACTGTCTGCGGTCTCCGGAAAGGATGACCGACACTACGCCCTCGTCGAATACTATGGCGCCGCCGGCCGGGCCTACCCCGCCTTCGTGGCCCTGGCACTGCTGCCCGCCATGGTGCGCGCCGTACAGGACCGGCTGCCGGTTTTGGTGCGGATCGCCGCCGGGCTCCTCGCGCTGGGCGGCGTGGCGGTCACCCTTTCGCTGCTCTTCCCTGTGATTCCCCCCGAGTTGGGAGCAGCTGAGTTCGTCATCAACTACACGGCAGTGCTTTGCTACGTGGTGGGCCTGGCCCTGATCTGGGCCGCCAGGGTGCAGAGCCGGCGGGCCTCCACCGCACGAAAGACATCTACCGAAATGTAACCTTTTCGGCTTTCACAAAATCATTAGAATGTGAAACAATCATAAAAGTGTGAAGGTGGGGCCGCCAAGGGTTCTCGAACGGGGATAAATTCTTGGACGCTGGCCGCCCCGGGGGCCTTCGCACTCATTGGGGGGATGAGTGGTGGCGGCCGTTGGGGACCGCCCCCACTCAGCCTGTTTAAGGCCCTTTACGGCAGCCTAGCCGCGGGCAAACCGCAGCGTCACCAGCTGGAACGGCCGCAGGTTCAGCTCCGCCCCTGCTTCCGTCGCCGCCACTCCGGGCGCCTCGACCGGGCGTTCCAGGAGGTCCGTCGCCAGGACACCCCGTACCGGGAAGTGGGCCGAGACCCTCGCTGTGGAGCGCTGCCCCAGCGACTCGTACAGCCGGACCACAACGTCACCGGAACCATCCTCGGCAAGCTTGACGGCCTCAACCACCACGGCAGGACTGGAGACCGAGAACAGTGCCTCCACCGGCGAGCCACCCCGGACCAGCCGCGGCGCCAGGTTGGTCCGGTAACCCTCCTGCACCGCGTCCATGATGTCCGCCCCCGGGCGGATGGTCACCGCAAGCTCATGGCGTCCACGGTCCGCTTCCGGGTCGGGGAACTTGGGGGCCCGCAGCAGCGACAGGCGCACCGTGGTGGTGGTCCCGCCGTCGGAATCCCTGATGCTCCTGGCAACATCATGCCCGTACGTGGACGCGTTGGACACGGCAACGCCGTAGCCTGGTTCGCCCACATGGATCCACCGGTGGGCGCAGATTTCGAACTTCGCCGCCTCCCAGGAGGTGTTGGTGTGCGTGGGGCGGAAGACGTGCCCGAACTGGGTTTCCGCCGCCGACCGGTCAGCCCTGACGTCCAGCGGGAAGCCGAGCTTGAGCAGCTTCTCGCGCTCCTGCCAGTCCACCGACGTGGTGATGTGCAGGGAAGGGCTTCCCGGCGCCAGCGTGATGCGCTGGGTCAGGGGTGATGTCCCGGCCAGGCGTTCCACCACGACGACGGCGCTGCCGCCCTCGCGCTCCAACCGGACCGTTTGTGCCCGGTCCAGGGGCGTGACATTGCGCCGGTAGAACTCGTCAATATCCCAGGCGTCCCATTCGTTGGGCGTGTCGCGGTGCAGCTCCAGCAGGTTGCCCCGTTGACCGGGGGCGATGGCTTCCCGGCCGGTGGCATGGTCGCGCAGGGAGGTGAGGAGGCCGTCGGCATCCAGGACGGCGCGGATGATGCCGTTGTCCAGGATATAGCCGCCGCCGGACGCTGTACCCGATGCCGGCTTCGCCGGTTCCCCGGGCTTCCCCGCCGCCAGGGCTGGAACCCCGTTGCGTGCGTGCGGCGCGGCGTTGAGCAGGAATTGCCTGTCACCAGGGCCAAGCAGTGCTGCCGCAGCCTGGCCGATGATGGCTTCGAGTGCGGTTTCGATGGCCTGGTAGTTGCGTTCGGCGTCCTGGTGGACCCACGCAATGGCACTGCCTGGAAGGATGTCGTGGAACTGCTGCAGCAGCACCAGCTGCCAGAGCCGCTTCAATTCCGCGGCAGGATAGTGATAGGCCTCGCCGCACCGGACAGCGGCCGTGGTGCACCACAGCTCCGCTTCGCGCAGCAGGTGTTCGCTGCGCCGGTTGCCCTTCTTGGTCCGCGCCTGGCTGGTGTAGGTGCCACGGTGCAGCTCCAGGTACATCTCACCCACCCAGACCGGAAGCGCACGATAGTCTTCCTCGGCCTGGCGGAAGAAGCTCTCCGGGGAGCCGATCCGGACCTTGGGTGATCCTTCCAGGTCCGCGGCGCGGGCAGCGGCGGCCAGCATCTCGCGGGTGGGACCGCCGCCACCGTCGCCGTAGCCAAAGGGCACCAGCGACACGCTGCCGCGCCCGTGGTCGCGGTAATTCCGTTCGGCGTGGGCCAGGTCCCGGGCGCTGAGGTCGGAATTGTAGGTGTCCACCGGGGGGAAGTGCGTGAACAGGCGGGTGCCGTCGATGCCCTCCCAGTTGAAGGTGTGGTGCGGCATCCGGTTGGTCTGGTTCCAGGAGATCTTCTGTGTCAGGAACCAGCGGCTGCCCGCGGCCTTGACGATCTGCGGCAGGGCGGCGGAGTAACCGAACGAGTCCGGCAGCCATGCCTCCCGGCATTCGACACCGAACTCGGACAGGAAGAAGCCCTTGCCCTCCACGAACTGCCGGGCCATGGCCTCGCCACCGGGCATGTTGGTATCGGATTCGACCCACATGCCGCCCACGGGAACGAACTGGCCGGCCCGGACCTTTTCCCGGATCCGGCTGAAAAGCTCCGGGTAGAACTCCTTGATCCAGGCGAACTGCTGCGCAGAGGAGCAGGAGAAGATGAAGCCGGGGTTTTCATCCATCAGTGACACGACATTCGAGAATGTCCTGGCGCACTTGCGGATCGTCTCCCGGACCGGCCAGAGCCAGGCGGAGTCGATGTGCGCGTGCCCCGTGGCCACCAGCTGGTGCGCAGATGCATATGCCGGCCGGGACAGGACTTCGGCGAGCGCTTCCCGGCCTGCCGCTGCGGTGCCCGCGACGTCGTCAGGGTCCATCACGTCCATCATGCGTTCGAGGGACCGGAGGATTTCGTGGCGGCGGGGAAGCTCCACGGGGAGCTGTTCCATGAGTCCCGCCAGCGTCCAGACGTCCTGCTGGAGGTCCCAGACGGTCTGGTTCAGCTCGGCGATGGCGATGGTTCCCAGCCGGTACTGCGGCGCATCCCCCGCCGTGGATTTGTCTCCCAGCGGGGTGGCAGCGAAGGTCCAGCCCTGCGCCATGTCAGGGTTGGCAGCCGCCTCGACGTAGAAGTCCACGGCCATGCCGCCACCTAGCAGCTTCACGGGGATGTACTGGTTCCTGGGCGAGATGGCCTTGATGATGGTTCCGTCCGGCCGCCAGGCAATGCCCTCGCACTGGAAGCCGGGGGCTTCAATGGTGAAGCCCAGGTCCACCACCACCTCAAGGGTGGTGTCCGGCTCGGTGCCCCAGGACTCAGGTACTTCCCCTTGCAGGTGCAGCCACTTGGTGCCCCATGGCTTTCCCCAGGCAGCCCCGTGCTCCTGCGGCTGGAATTCCTGCCTCATGGCTTCCAGCGCGGGGACGGGTTCGTCCGGCGCATCCCAGCTGCTCAGGGCAAGGGGCATGGTCCTGCTGTAGATGGCAGGGGTAAGGCGCTCGCGCACAAACCTCTGCAGGCGGACTTCCGTGATCCGGCGGTCGTCGTGCAATGTGGGTCCTCTTCAACGCTTGAGACTGGATCATCGTGTCCATTCGATGGACAAAAATCTACCCGTTAGTAGTTTGATAAACCACCCCCGCAGCCGAAAGAGGCTGCAGCCGTTTTCAGGCGCCGCGGGCAGCTGCCACAGGCCGGAGCACCCGGTCCACGCCTGCATAGACATTGAAGCTGGTTCCCCGGCTGAAGCCTGCCAGGGTCAGCCCGTTCGCCTCGGCAAGTTCCACGGCGAGGCTGGATGGGGCGCTGACGGCTGACAGCACGGGGATTCCCGCCAGGGAGGCTTTCTGGACCAGTTCGAAGGACGCCCTGCCGGAAACCTGGAGGACAGTCCCGGCCAGCGGGAGCAGCCCCTCGCGCAAGGCCCACCCCACTACCTTGTCCACGGCGTTGTGCCGCCCCACGTCCTCGCGCAGGCACAGGAGGCTCGCTCCGCCGTCGTCCTCGATCCTGAACAGGCCGGCTGCGTGCACTCCTCCCGTGTCGTCAAAGAGCCGCTGGGATTCGCGCAGCAGTTCCGGCAGGGATGCAAGGACCCCGGCGTCGACCGCCAGGGGGTCCGCCCGTGGACTGTAGTGGGAGGACTTCCGGACCGCTTCAATGGAGTCGGTTCCGCAGATTCCGCAGGAACTGGACGTGTAGACGTTGCGCCCGGTGTCGGGGAGCGGGACGTCCGGCCGCAGTTGGGCCTCCACCACGTTGAACGTCTGGACGCCGTTCTCATCCTCGCCCGCGCAGAACCGCAGTGACACCAGCTGTTCGGGCGCCCAGATGACGCCCTCGGACACCAGGAACCCCGCCACCAGGTCGAAGTCGTCCCCAGGGGTCCGCATGGTCACTGAATAGGAGAGCCTGCCCAGCCGGATTTCGAGCGGCTCCTCGACCGCCAGGACGTCCTCCCGGTGCCGGACCGGGTACTCCAGGGCGCTGGGCGAACCGTCCAGGACATACTTGTGCACCTTCCGGCGCTGGGTTACGCGTCCCATGTTCCACCCTGCCTGTTCATAACTCCATCATGGCACCAACAGGGGCACCTCATCCGAGGAGCGCGCTCCAGTCCACGGGCCCGGCGGGCGCCGGCTTGGTCTTGGGCTGGGCGGCCCTGCCCCCGCTTCGGGGTTTCTGCTTGCCTGGAGCCTCCGGCGGCGGAATTGGCGGCCCCCAGGGGAGCGCGAAGGCCGGGACGGGCTCACCCAGCTGCACTCCGTGCGGAGGCACCACCAGGACGCCGTCGGCAGACGCCAGTCCGCGCATCATGCCGGGTCCGGTGTGCTGGGCCGGAGATGCCATCCCGAACAGCAGCCGGAACGGCATCAGCCGCGTGCGTCCGGGGTCGGGCTCGATCATCGTTCCGCAGGGCACCTCCTGCACCGCCGGCATGGCGGCGTGTCCCAGCGCGGCGAGCAGCGGAGCCCCGACCGTGGACAGCGCCATCATGGCAGCCAGCGGATTGCCGGGCAGGCCCAGCACGAAGCGGCCATCCGGCAGCTCGGCCAGAACCGCCGGGTGGCCGGGCCGCATCGCCACGCCGTCGATGAGCAGCCGCCCGCCCAACTCAGCCACGGCGCGCCTGAGATGGTCCGTTCCGGAGCGCCCGGTTCCGCCCGTAGTGATGACGACGTCGGCTGGCTGGCCGGGTGCATCCGGCGCCTCGGGCACCACGTCTTCGAGGGCGGCGAGCCACTCGGGGTAGGAATCGCCGATCCTCTGCATGCCGCCGGGGATTCCGCCCAGCATCCCCACGACGTCCGGAAGCTGCGGGCCGAACGTGTCCCGGACCTGTCCGGGGGCCGGGGTCCCCTCTTCCACGACTTCCGAGCCTGTGAACACCAGTCGCACCACCGGCTTGCCCTCGACGTACAGGTCGTCGTATCCCGCCACGGCTGCCAGTGCCAGGTGGGCAGGGTTGAGGTCAACACCAGCCTTGACCAGGACGTCGCCCTCCAGGGCTTCCTCCCCTGCCTTGCGGATGTGCTCCCCCGCGCGCGGCTCCCCGGGCCGGGCGCTGCCTCCGGTCATCAGGAGGGGCAGTCCTTCATCGTCCTCACCCATCAGGGCACTCTCCGTGCGGAGCACAGCTTTGGCTCCGGAAGGAATAAGCCCCCCGGTCGCGATGGGACTTGCCTGGTGCGGCGCAAGGCGCGTTCCGGGGTCCACGGGAATCCAGGGGCCGCTTCCGTTGACGGCCCAGCCGTCCATGGCGGAGGAGGCGTAGTGCGGCATGTCCTGCAGGGCCACGATGTCCCGTGCCAGCCTTCGTCCGAGGGCAAGCCGCAGGGGAACCGGCCCGGGTGGAATGGGCGTGGCTGCATCAAAGGCTGCCTGCCGGGCCTCTGCCCAGGTGTGGGCAAGATGGTGGGGGGCGTGCTGTGGTTCGGTTGTGCCCTGCGTCGTCCCCGCTTCGCTGTGGGGTACCTCCGTCATCCGCCGGGAGTCCCGGCGGATTCAGCATCATAGTCGGCGGCGAGGGAACGGGCCACGGCCAGGATCGCCTCCGTGGAGGCGGTGTCCGCTTCGCCCTTGGAGGCCGCCGCCTGCCCGGCGGCAAAACCGGCGATATAAGTGGTAAGGGGCGCGGCGGGCCGGACCACGGAATGGGCGGCAACGCCGGCGAGGGCAAGGACGGCGTTGATATCCACTTGGACGTCCTCCAGCTTGTACGCCTGGAGCAGGGCCCTGCACCACTCTTCCAGTGTTTCGTCCTGGCTTTTCACGAATTGCCTCCCACGTTAGCTCCGCCCGCGCCGGTTGTGGCCTCCGCCCCGGTCCCGGCAGCGATCCCCAGTGCGGCAGCATCTTGCCAGGTATCGATGTCGGCGGTGGCACCGGCGCGGACTGTGACAAGCTGCACGTCCAGACTAGCAAGAAGCGCCCGCACGGAACCGTTGACCAGCCTGCCGCGGGCGCCCATCTCTTCGGCGGCCTTTCTTAACCCATGCGTACTATAAAAACCCGCAAGTGGCTGGGCCCTTCCATCCGGGCCGGACGCCATGACTCCTGGCGTGCCGGGGGCTGCCAGCAGGGCGGCGTGCAGCACTGTGACGGCTTCGGACACCAGCGGCATGTCGCAGGCGAGGACCAAGGTGTAGGGGGCAGTGGCTCCGGCTTCAGACAAGGCGTCCAGGCCGGCGGCAATCGCAGCGGCAGGGCCGGCAAAGGCGGGTTCTTCACGGCACCTCAGCAGGCCGGCCGGCAAGGTTCCGGCCGGAACGGCCGCAGTGTCACCCACCACGACGATGCGGCCCGCGCCGGCCGCCGCGGCGAGGGACCGCTCCAAGAGGGACGAGCCCTGGAAGACGAGCGCCTGCTTGGGCACTCCGCCCAAGCGCGAGGACCGGCCGCCGGCCAGGATTACGGCATCAAAGTCACAGCGGCTTTCTTCCACTCCCCCACTGTAGCCACCGCCACGGACTCGGCAGAAGGGAGAGGGAGGCAGCGCGTTCAGGCGGGGCGTTCAAGCAGCGCGATCAGGCAGCACGTTCAGGCAGCACGTTCAAGCAGCGCGATCAGGCAGCACGTTCAGGCAGCAGGAAGGGATCCCAGGCCGGCGTCGGCTTCTCCAGCTCCTTGATCTGCCAGATGGTTCCATGCGGCGGTTCCGGGACAAACCGGAGCGTCCAGCCCATCTCGGAGGGGGTGTGGTCGCCCTTGACGTTGTTGCATCGCAGGCACGCCGCCACCAGGTTTTCCCAGGAATCTGCGCCGCCGCGGGACTTTGGGTGGACATGGTCGATGGTGTGCGCCGCTTTTCCGCAGTAGGCGCATTTGTGTCCGTCCCGGCGCAGCACCCCCCGGCGGCTCACGGCCGTGGAGTGGTTGTACCGGGGCCGGATGTAGCGGTTGAGGAGGATCACGGACGGGCGGCCCAGGACGTCTGTGGGGCCCACGACGGGGTCGTCCCCTTCGGCTACCACGCTCGCCTTGCCCGTAAGCACAAGCACCAGTGCCCGGCGGAACGTAACAACCGCCAGCGGTTCATATCCAGCATTCAGAACGAGAGTGCGCATGCACGTACCTCTTCACGGCCGCACCCGTCAGGGGCACGAGGGCCGGCTGCCCTCGGCATGTCCGGGCTATGGATCGACACCACAAGAGTAAACAGAGAAATGCAATATCAGGTAATCGGCGCCACATCCAGGCGCGGGAAGGGCTGCGTCCTGCACCGGTGCCCGGCGGAACGGCAGTACTTAAACTCCACTTAAACTCCAAGGACCCCCGCCTTGCGGCGGAGGTCCTTGGGCACGCGGCGTCCGGTGGTGGCCGGACGAACGGAAAGCCTAGCTGACGCGGATGAAGACCGGGCCGGATCCAACGTTCGCACTGAAGACGACGGTCTGGTTGCCGTTGTAGCCGCCGTGGACTGCCATGCCGTTGCCGGCGTACACGGCGATGTGCGCCATGCCTGCGCCGCCGTCGGCGTAGTAGATGAGGTCGCCGGGCTGGGCTTCGGATGCACTCACGGTGCGGCCCAGGGACAGGTAGCCGGCAGGCCAGTCGTGGAAGTGGATGCCGACGGCGGCCAGGGAGTTGGTGACCAGCATGGTGCAGTCCTGCGTGACGCCGAGCTGGGCGTAGGCGGCGGACAGGATGGCCGCGCCCTTGCCGCTGGCGGACGCCTGGGAAGCGGGGGCAACAGCAGTGGAAGCCGTCTTGGCAGTGACCTTCGGGGCGGCCGGGGCAGGCGCTGCTTCCTGGACCTTCACCTGGGGCTCGGGTTCGGGTTCGGCCACGGGAGCAGGCGTGGTGGTCACGGCAGGCTTTTCGTAGCTGATGGCGATCGTGGAGGCGGCCGAGATCGGCGCGTCGACGACGGATTCAACTTCCAGTGCAGATGCGGGGGCCGAATCGCGCTTGACGTTGGCGTCGGCAGCGTTTGCCGCGATGCCGCTGGTCAGGACCAGGCCGGATGCGGCGGCGATGACCGCAGCCTGGCGGCCCATGCCGCCGGCGTTGTCGCTGACAGCCTTGGCAATGACAGCGATCGAATTGGTTTTGGTGACCTCGGCGCGGTGCCGTGCGGTAGCACGAGTCGTCATCAGTTCTCTCTTTCGTTTTTCCTCAGGACCGCGGTGGCTTGTCCGAGGGGTGTGGACGCGCCGGCATCTTGGGGGTACGCCGGCGCATCCCGAACGGGGATATGTTGTTGAGCGAAAAGCTTGGGGGCAAAGAAAAAGCCCTAGGACCCGGGGGTCGAAGAACTAGTTCAGGGTGAAGAAGGAAGAGGAGCCGGTAGCCGCTACGGCGTGCAGCAAAGTTCCCTGCGAGGGGTTCAGGGCGCTGATCATCATGCCGTTGCCGACGTAGATGCCTACGTGCGCACCACCGTTCTGCATGACAAGGTCACCAGGCTTCGGGGTGGACGTCGGCTTCATCGCGGTCCACGCGTTCGTGCGGGGGATGCTGATGCCGGCCTGTGCATAGACCCACTGGGTGAAGCCGGAGCAGTCCCAGCCGGTCACGGGGCTGGTGCCGCCCCAGACGTACGAGTGGCCGATGCCGGTGTAGGCAATGGCTGCGATGCCGGAGGTTGCTGCCGACGAAACGGCCTCCGCTGCCTTCCCGGCTACGGAGCCATCCTGGCCGGCGGTGCGGTCTGCCGCGGTGGACTGGGTCCGGATGGTTTCCACCTTGGGAGCGGCGGTGGTCTTGACCACGGGACGCTCGAAGGAAACCGTGGCAGTGGGCGCAGCGGTGACAGCCAGGGCGGTCTGCGCAGAGCCGGACTCAGTGGAGGCGGAGACACCAGCGGTGGTGTCCGCTGCGGTGGCCGGCAGTCCCATGCTCAGGATGAGGCCGGAGGCAGCTGCCACAACGGCAGCCTGGCGGCCTACGGTCCCGGCGTTGGCACTAACGGCCTTGGACACGGCGTCCAGGGGGTTATTGCGAACCGTTTGCGCACGGTGGCGCGCAGAAGTGTGGCGTGAAGACACGAAGGTAGCCTCTCCCAATGCCTGCGAGGTGAGCTGTCGGATTCGGATGGGAGTCACCCGGTCACACTGCTTCCTGCGAAGCTCGTGACTTAACCCCAAGGCCTTCGAAAATGAAGGCCAAAATTGGTTCCCCCGCCCCTGCCAGACGATGAAATGCGAACGGACCTTGAGCGGTGGCAGAGTTAGGCAATCCACTCAAGAGCGTCAACTTCGGAAAAGTTGACGCGAGTTAGACGGTACAGCAGTTTTGACTGAATGTCACATTCAGGTCACGACCCGTTACCTGAAACTGAGAGCAGACGGTCATTTTCCTAGAGCCAGCCCATCGGATCGACCACTTCGCCGTTGACCTGCACCTCAAAATGCAAATGGCAACCAGTCGAAGCGCCCGTGGTTCCGCTCAAGGCGACAACCTCGCCGCGGGAGACGGTCTGCCCCACCTTCACGTTGAAGGACGAGAGGTGGTTGTAGGTGGTCTCCAGGCCGTTGCCATGGTCAATGACCACCCGGTTTCCACCCCCGAACTCGTGCCAGCCGGCGAAGGTTACGGTGCCCGTGGCAGCTGCAAGGACGGAGGTCCCGCACTGCGCCACGAAGTCCTGTCCACGGTGGAAATCTCCGGAGCCACCCGTGATGGGGCTCACCCGGTATCCAAACGGCGAGGCGGTGGCCAGGGAGGCCAGGGGGGCGGCAAGTGTGCCCGCCGAGGCGGCGCGGCTGACCGAGCCGGCGGATTGGGCACTGAGCAGCTGCTTGAGCTTCCCGTCGGGATCGGCCTGGGTGACGACGGCGGAGCGGCTGAAGTCGACCTGGGCGCCGATATCGGCGGAAATCTGGGGCTGCGGGCTGACGGCGGAAGCTGCCACAGGCTTGCCCCCCGCGCCGTCGGTGGCCATGACGGGACTGGTGGCAGGCATGGCGACTGTCAGCGCGATACCGCTGGCAGCAAGGGCGATGCCCGCCTTCTGGCCTATTCCACTGGCGGCCGCAAACTCCGTAACCTGCCGGAAGGGTCCACGGCGGCGGCGCGCGTCGCGGTGCGGATCGCGGGGGCGCTCCGCGGCGGCAACCTCGACGACCCGGGGTGTCGAAGCGGGGCCGGACGCACGGCGGCGGCCCCGGGAGGTCTGCATGGTCAAGTGGGGTTCCTCTCTGGGTAAGCCTGCGGAGTTAGCTGTCGGATTCGGGTCAGAGAGTTCAAAGACCCGGTCCGCCGTAAGCAAGCTTCCGCACAGAGGTATCCCCGGAGGATCCTTCACTGGAGAGGCTTGCTGCTGACGGACTTCACCCCAAGGCAGTCCCCCGCTGCCGGTTGTGGTTCCCCCGCCTCTGCCAGTTACGACTCGTGCTCCTGATCCGCTGGCAGAGCTCGGCTCCGGATCAGGTAACGCTTAAGTATCAACGCTCGGTTCAACTATAGGGCCTTAAGTCCCTAAGTAACAATTCCGTTATCTTTGCATGGGCGCAGCCCGGTGGGGTAAGCGCAGCCTTCCCGCAGCACCCCTACTGGAGGGCAACAAAGACGTGTGCTGCCACTTCCGGCGGCAGTTCCAGTGCACCGTCGATCCCCGGCACACGCACAGAGATGTAGTCGCCCACGCGCTCCAGGGCCACAACGGCGCCGGGCCGGATTCCGCCTTCGTCGAGCTGCGCCAGCAGTTCCGGTTCCACCTGGATGGGTTCTGCCAGCCGGCTGATGGTCACTCCGGAGGAGGGGCCGTAGCTCTTCATGGCCTCGAGCAGGCTGATGGCGCCGTCCGCAAAACCGGGAGCCGGCGGTCCGCCCAGTTCAGCAAGTCCGGGGATGGGATTCCCATAGGGCGATTCCGTGGGGTGGTCCAGCATTTCGTAGATGCGGCGCTCCACCCGCTCGCTCATCACGTGCTCCCACCGGCACGCTTCATCGTGGACGTAGGCCCAGTCCAGGCCGATGACGTCGGCCAGCAACCGCTCAGCCAGCCGGTGCTTGCGCATGACCTCGGTGGCGCGCTTGCGCCCCGTCTCGGTGAGTTCCAGGTGCCGGTCGCCGGACACCACCACGAGGCCGTCGCGTTCCATCCGGCCAATGGTCTGGGAGACGGTGGGCCCGGAGTGGCGCAGCCGCTCGGCAATGCGGGCCCGGAGGGCGACGATGTTTTCTTCCTCGAGTTCCAGGATGGTCCGGAGGTACATCTCCGTAGTGTCAATCAGATCCGTCATCCAGTTCAGCTCCTCGAGCACAGTACCTTGCGTTGTCCCACCGTATCGCCTCTTCCCGCGGCGTGGTCCGGAGGAAAGCTTAGCCTATTTTGACTTTGTCCGAATAGCCGTTCCGGTACGTCTCATTGGCTGGACTATGACAGCCCCGGCTCCCGCCCCTACGGCTGTTCAGGCAGAATGGGAAGGGCCTGTGCTGCCACCCGGTGGCCGGCTGCCACCACCTGTCCGGTCCGATATCCGGACTGAAGCTATGTCACCGCCGAATTGGAGCACCTGTGAGCGAAACCAGCATCACGATTCCCGCCGACCTCCTGCCCAAGGATGGGCGTTTCGGGGCCGGCCCGTCAAAGGTCCGGCAGGAACAGATCGATGCCCTGGCCGCAATATCCAAGACCATCCTCGGCACCTCGCACCGGCAGGCCCCGGTCAAGAACCTGGTCGGCTCCGTCCGCGAGGGCCTGAGCCAGTTCTTCCGCGCGCCCGAGGGGTATGAAGTAGTCCTCGGCGTCGGTGGGTCCACAGCGTTCTGGGATGTCGCAAGCTTTGGCCTGGTAGGGAAGAAGGCCCAGCACCTCTCCTTTGGCGAGTTCGGATCGAAGTTCGCCTCTGCCACGAACAAGGCGCCGTTCCTGGATGCGTCCTCCATCATCACGTCGGATCCCGGCACCCGGCCCGCTGCGCAGGCCGAAGCCGGGGTGGACGTCTACGCCTGGCCGCAGAACGAAACGTCCACCGGTGTTTCCGCCCCGGTCAAACGCGTTGCCGGTGCGGACGAAGGCTCGCTGGTGCTCGTCGACGCCACGTCGGCAGCCGGCGGCCTGGATGTGGACGTCAGCGAGAGTGACGTCTATTACTTCGCTCCGCAGAAGAACTTCGCGTCCGACGGCGGCCTCTGGCTGGGACTCTTCTCCCCCGCCGCCATTGAGCGTGCCGCGCGGATCAAGGAGAGTGGCCGCTGGATCCCGGATTTCCTGGACCTGCAGACCGCCATCGACAATTCCCGGCTGAACCAGACCTACAACACCCCGTCGCTGTCCACCCTGGTCACCTTGGACGCCCAGGTGCAGTGGCTGAACTCCAATGGCGGCCTGGACTTCGCTGCTGCCCGCACGGCCGACTCCGCGGGCCGGATCTACACCTGGGCAGAGGCCTCGGAGTTCGCGACGCCGTTCGTCTCCAACCCGGACGAGCGCTCCAACGTCATCGCCACCATCGACTTCGACGAGTCCGTGGACGCCGCCGCGGTGGCCAAGGTACTGCGCGCCAACGGCATCGTGGACACGGAGCCCTACCGCAAGCTGGGCCGCAACCAGCTGCGCATTGCCACCTTCGTTGCCATCGACCCCGACGACGTTTCAGCGCTGCTGTCCAGCATCGACTTCGTGGTGGGCGAACTGCGCAAGTAGTCCAGCATTGACGCACGACGGCGCCGCCCGGGTCCTCCCGGACGGCGCCGTTTTGTATCGCCCTGGGTCAGGGGCACCTAGGCTTCCGGCTGCGGGCCGTCGTCGCCCGTCAGCTCACCGCTACCGTCAACAGCCGGGGCATCTTCCGCAGCGGGGGCAGCCTCGCCCGCA
Source organism: Arthrobacter sp. MOO21 (assembly GCF_057369995.2). Lineage (NCBI taxonomy): Bacteria > Bacillati > Actinomycetota > Actinomycetes > Micrococcales > Micrococcaceae > Arthrobacter > Arthrobacter sp. MOO21. Next base: position 809,492 of record NZ_CM170671.2, read on the forward strand.
GGTGGTGCTGCGGCTTCCCCTGCGCCGCGGACGTCTGATCCCTGTTCCTGCTCCGGTTCCTGCGCATCCTCGGGCCGGACACGTTCCGCCCACGGCACCCATTCCGGGGCCAGGATCGAATCCTCGGACGGCAGCAGCCCCAGCTCGCTCACCGTCACCGCCTTGGAGCGGGAGTTGCGGGTCAGCACCGCGTACCACTGCCAGCCCACGTATCCGGGCAGCCGCGACTCGAACAGGTGCGTCACCAGGCGGTCGCCTTCGCTTTTCGCGGCGAGGTGCGGACCAATCGTGGCCGGCGGCGTGATGCCTTCGATCGCGCTGCGGGCGGCGTCGACGGCGGCGGCCAGGAAGGCATCAGGCTTTCCGGTCCGCCAAACGGGCACGCCGGCCTTGCGCTTGGCCGGAGCCTTCGCCGGAGTCTTGGCAGCCTGCTCCTGCACGGGTGTGCCCGGCTGTTCAGCTTCGGGGTCCATGGGCGGCTAAACGTCCAGCTCGTCGGCAACCTTGCGAAGGGCGGCCGCGATTGCCTTGCCTTTGTTCCCGTCCGGGTACTTGCCCTTGGACAGGGTCCCGGACAGGTTGTCCAGGACGGTCACCAGGTCCTGGACCAGCGGTGCGAGGTCCTTGGCGCTGGGACGCTTGGCCTTGGCGATGGACGGCGTCTTGTCCAGGACCCGCAGCCCCAGGGCCTGGGCGCCCTTGCGGCCGTCGGCCACGCCGAACTCGACGCGGGTGCCGGCCTTGAGCTCCGTTACGCCCTCGGGCAGCGACGACTTGGGCAGGAATACCTCCTGGCCGTCCTCGCCCGCGAGGAACCCAAAGCCCTTGTCCTTGTCATACCACTTGACCTTGCCGGTAGGCACGTAATCAACCTTCTTCGTTCTGCTGTCATGAGGCACGGCCGGCTGCCACCGCGTCCGCCCTGTTGTGCGGGTTCAAGGTATGGCAACTTCAAACCGTGTTGGTCTGTATCTTTCAAGGTTACCTGCCGGGCGGGCCAATCACGCTTCCAGCCGCCCCGTTCAGCGTTATCGGCACAGTGTTGTCTGCACAGCTCAACGTCAACCCAGCAGTTCAGCCTTCGCTCGCCTTGCGCGGTACCGTTACGTCCATGACTCTCTCACGATACCGGCGGCCCCTGACCATCCTCGCCGCCGTTATTGCCGTGCTTTCCCTGGCAGCCGTGGGAGCGGTCATGGCTTATGCCTTCGCCGGGGCAGTGGCCCCCACCTGGGTCACCTACGGCGCGCTTTACGGCCTGCCCGCGGCCTTCGTCCTGATGCTCCTGTTGGTCCTGGACGGCGTTGCCGCCCGGCGCCGGGCGGGAAAGCCACAGCGGCGGTAACGTTGGACTGATGTCCCTTATACGCGCGCTTGGCAAGGACCTGGAGGCACGCAGCGACGATTCGTTGCGGGCGCTCTTCGACGCGCGGCCGGACCTGATCTCCCCCGCCGTCCCGGACTTCCCGGCACTGGCTGCCCGGGCCAGTTCCCGGGTCAGCGTGCAGCGGGCGCTGGAGCGGCTCAACCGGCCACAGATGCAGGTCCTGGAAACCCTTCACCTGTGCACGAACACGGACACCGGGCACAGCGCGTCAGCGGAAGGGCTGTGCAGGCTGATCAAGGGCTCGTCCCTGGCCACCATTGAACAGCTCCTCGGGTCCCTGCAGGAGCTGGCGCTGGTACACCCCGCCGCTCCCCCGAATGGCACGCCTTCGGCGGGAGAAGGCAGCTATTACCTGCCGGTTGGGTGCCTGAAGGACGTTGTGGGGATCTACCCTGCCGGCCTCGGCCGCAGCTACACGGAGCTGGTCCGCCTGCAGCCGGCGTTCGCCCAGCGGGCCGTGCAGATCGTCTCGGAGCTGCACGCGGGCGGCATGTCCATTCATGACGCCACCACGCCCATGGAGGCAGCCCTGGCTCTGCAGCACTGGACTTCCTCGCCGGAGGCCCTGCAGTCCATCCTCGCCAACGCCCCGGAACGGACGACGGCGTTGCTCGCCCGGTTCCGGAACTGGGCCATGGGTGCCGTCCCCCAGGCGCAACGCAAGGCGTCCGTCACCGCGGAGGGGTCCGACGTCGGGCCCATTGACTGGCTCCTTGCCCGCGGACTGCTCGTCCCGCTGGACGCCGCGCATGTTGAACTTCCGCACAGCGTTGGGCTTGCCCTGCGCGGCGGCGCCATCATTAACGATTTCACCCTCGCTCCCCCGGTCCCGGAGCTCGGCTGGACCACGGCGGCGCTGCGCAGGAACGCCGCCCTGAGCGCGATCTCCGAAACCCTCCGGCTCATAGCCGAACTGCTGCATGCCGTCCGGGAGCAGCCGCTGGCAACGTTGCGCAGCGGCGGGGTGGGAGTACGGGAGCTGCGCCGCCTGTCGGAGCTGCTCCGGATCGACCAGGGAATGGCCGGGCTGCTGCTGGAACTCGCGGGCCTCGCCGGGCTGATCCGGCTGGACGTCGATTCCTCATCCTGGGTCCAGCCTCCGGAGCTGGAGTGGCTCCACCTCCCTCGCCAGGAACAATGGCTGTGGCTGGTCAACGCCTGGCTTGCCAGCGAGCGCGTCCCGTCGCTGGTGGGGCAGCCGGTGAATGCCTCCCCCGGCGCCCAGGCCGCACGTTCCGCTTCCGGCAGCACCATTCCGGCCTTGTCAGCGGGCGCGCAACGTCCGGACGCCCCTGTGGTCCGCAAGCGCATCCTTGAGATCCTGCATGAGCTCACCACCGAGGCCTCCGCCGCCGACGGCGCAGCGCCGGTGCTCGACGCGGCAGCGGTCCTGCAGCGTGCCGAGTGGTCCCAGCCGCGCATGGCCAGGCGGTTCAGCTCCCTGATCCGCGGCGTCCTCGTCGAGGCCGGGATGCTGGGGCTTGTGGGCTCGGGGGCGCTGAGCCAGCTGGGCACCGCCCTCGCCGAGGACCGTCCGGACGACGCGCTGGCCATCCTTGGCGAGCACCTGCCGGCTGCCTTGAACCATGTGCTGCTGCAGGCGGACCTCACCGCCGTGGCGCCCGGCTACCTGGCGCCGGAACTGACCGGGAAGCTCCTGGTGATGGCGGACGCCGAAGGGCAGGGCCCGGCCACCATCTACCGGTTCTCCAGCGCATCGATCAAGCGGGCGCTTGACGCCGGCGACGATGCCGCAGCCCTGCTGGAGTTCCTGCGCGGGCACTCAGCCACGGCCGTGCCCCAGCCACTCGAATACCTCGTGGAGGACACCGCCTCCCGGCACGGCAGGCTGCGTGTGGGGCAGATGGCCAGCTTTATCCAGAGTGAGGACGAGGCGGCGCTGCAGGAGTTGCTGAGCGGCCCGAAGGCCGCAGAACTCGGCCTGGTCCGGCTTGCGCCCACGGTGTTGGCGTCGTCGGCGGCGCCGCGGGAAACAGCCGCTGCCCTGCGGAAGCTGGGACTCTCGCCGGCCGTGGACGGCGCGGAACCGGCCGTCCACGGCCGGCGGCCTTCCGCTCCCCAGGACACGCTCCGCCCGGTCTATACGGCGCCGCGGATGGCGCCCGGAGCTGAGGAGGTGGACGCCCAGCTGGACGTCCTGCGCAGGGCAGCCGACGCCGTCGGACACCACCCGGCAGCACCCGGTGGTGAGGCGGCCACCCAGCTGGGACTGGAGGCGCTGCAGCGCGCGATCCGGCTGAAACAGCGCATCAGCATGAACGTGGTGGACAGCCAGGGGAATGCCACCCTGGAAGTCGTTGTTCCGCTATCTGTCAGCGGTGGCCGGGTCCGCGTGTTCGACCCCGCCAGGGAGACCGAGCGCGTCCTGTCCGTCCACCGCATCATCGATATCGAGGCCGCAGAGGAACTGCGCCAGTAAAGGATTCCCCCGCGTGAACGACGGACCCCTGATCGTCCAAAGCGATAAAACCATCCTCCTCGAAGTGGACCATGAACTGGCCACGGAGGCGCGGCACGCCATCGCGCCGTTTGCCGAGCTGGAACGGGCGCCTGAACATGTGCACAGTTACCGGCTGACCCCGCTGGGCCTGTGGAACGCACGCGCCGCCGGCCTGGACGCCGAGAAGGTCCTGGACGCCCTGCTGAAGTACTCCCGCTTCCCCGTTCCGCACTCCCTGCTGATCGACGTCGAGGAGACCATGTCCCGCTATGGCCGGCTGCGCCTTGAAAAGGACCCGCGCCACGGCCTGGTCATGCGGACGGACGACTACCCCGTGCTGGAGGAAGTCATCCGCGCCAAGAAGATCGCCCCGCTGCTCGGGCCGCGGATCGACGGCGAGACCGTGGTGGTGCACGCGTCCCAACGGGGCCAGCTCAAGCAGTTGCTGCTCAAGCTCGGCTGGCCGGCGGAGGACCTGGCGGGCTATGTGGACGGCACCCCGCACCTGATTTCCCTCAACGAGGACGGCTGGGAACTGCGCCCATACCAGCGCCTGGCCAGCGAAAACTTCTGGGCGGGCGGCAGCGGAGTGGTGGTGCTGCCCTGCGGGGCCGGCAAGACCCTCGTGGGGGCCGCGGCCATGGCCACCGGTTCCACCACCACGCTGATCCTGGTCACCAACACCGTGGCCGCCCGGCAGTGGAAGGACGAACTGCTCCGGCGGACCTCCCTCACCGCGGACGAGGTGGGTGAGTACTCCGGTGCGCTCAAGGAGGTCCGCCCCGTCACCATCGCCACCTACCAGGTCCTCACCACCAGGCGCGGCGGCATCTACCCGCACCTGGAACTGGTGGACGGCCACGACTGGGGGCTGATCATCTACGACGAGGTCCACCTGCTTCCCGCTCCGATCTTCCGCATGACCGCGGACCTGCAGGCCCGCCGCCGGCTCGGCCTGACCGCCACCCTGGTCCGGGAGGACGGCCGGGAAGGCGAAGTGTTCAGCCTGATCGGGCCCAAGCGCTACGACGCCCCATGGAAGGACATCGAAGCCCAGGGCTACATCGCCCCGGCCGACTGCGTCGAAGTGCGCGTGGACCTCCCCAAGGACGAACGGGTGGCCTATGCCATGGCCGAGGATGCGGACAAATACCGGCTGTGCGCCTCCTCCGAGTCCAAGACACTGGTGGTCGAACAGCTCGTGGCCCAGCATGCCGGCGAACAGCTGCTGGTGATTGGCCAGTACATCGACCAGCTGGACGAGCTCGGCGAACGCCTGCAGGCGCCGGTGATCAAGGGCGAGACATCCGTCAAGGAGCGCCAAAAGCTCTTCGACGCCTTCCGGGCCGGCGACATCCAGACCCTGGTGGTGTCCAAGGTGGCAAACTTCTCCATCGACCTGCCCGAGGCATCGGTGGCCATCCAGGTGTCCGGATCCTTCGGGTCGCGGCAGGAGGAGGCGCAGCGGCTGGGCCGCTTGCTGCGCCCCAAGAAGGACGGCAGGGCGGCCCGCTTCTACTCGCTGGTGGCGCGCGACACGCTGGACCAGGACTTCGCGGCCAAGCGCCAGCGCTTCCTGGCCGAGCAGGGCTACGCCTACCGGATCATGGACGCCAAGGACGTGCCGGCGGCGTAGGGCTGCCGGCACGCGTACGCCATGAGGGCACGAATCATCCCCGTCACCCCAGGTCCCGGCCAGGAATCGGTGTGGGACTACCCCCGCCCACCCCGGGTGGAACCCTCCACCGAGCGGATCCGCATTGTCCTGGGCGGCGAAGTCATCGTGGACACCACCGACTCCGTGCGCGTGCTGGAGACCAGCCATCCCCCGGTGTACTACCTTCCCCTGGAGGCATTCAGCCCCGGTGCCCTGGAACCGGCACCGGGCAGCAGCTTCTGCGAGTACAAGGGCGCTGCACGGTACCTGACGGTCCGGGGCGGTGGCGTGGCTGCGGAGGGGGCCGCCTGGCGCTACCCCGAGCCGGCAGCCGGGTTCGAAGCCCTGGTGGACCGGGTGGCTGTCTACCCCGGCAGGATGGACTACTGCGAGGTGGACGGCGAACGGGTCCGGGCCCAGGCCGGGGGATTCTACGGCGGCTGGATCACCGACAGGATTACGGGGCCCTTCAAGGGTGAAGCGGGTACCACCGGCTGGTAACCCCCACCAAGCTCCCAACCGACATCCAGACAACTCCCAGTGTCTGGGAGCATGATGGGAACATGAAGAAGAACGGCCCCGAAGCAAAGCTCCTCGTCGTGGACGACGAACCCAATATCCGTGAGCTGCTCTCCACCTCCCTGCGGTTCGCCGGCTTTGAAGTCGTCTCCGCCGCCAACGGCCGCGACGCCCTGGCTGCCGCCGATACGCATACTCCGGACCTGGCCGTGCTGGACGTCATGCTTCCTGACATGGACGGCTTTACGGTCACGCGGCGGCTCCGGGCCGCCGGCAAGCACTTCCCCGTCCTCTTCCTGACTGCCAAGGACGACACCGAGGACAAGGTCACCGGCCTCACCGTTGGCGGCGACGACTACGTCACCAAGCCGTTCAGCCTCGATGAAGTGGTGGCGCGGATCCGCGCCGTGCTGCGGAGGACGCAGCCCCTGCTGGATGACGATGACGCCATCATCCGGGTGGATGACCTGGAGCTCGACGACGACGCCCACGAGGTGCGCCGCGGCGGCACCGTCATCGAGCTGTCCCCCACTGAGTTCAAGCTCCTGCGCTACCTCATGCTCAACCCCAACCGCGTCCTGTCCAAGTCCCAGATCCTGGACCACGTCTGGGAGTACAACTTCAACGGCGACGCTTCCATCGTGGAGTCCTACATTTCCTACCTGCGGCGGAAGGTGGACATCGATCCGGCCGCCCCTGCCCTGATCCAGACCAAGCGGGGCGTCGGCTACGTGCTCCGGACGGCAGAAAAGCGCTGACCTTGCTCAAGCGGTGGAAGGCGGCCTCGCTCCGGTCGCAGCTGGTGGCCATGATCATGGCGCTGCTGATTGTGGCCCTGACGGTCACCGGCGCCGGGACGCTGACGCTGCTGCACAGCTACCTGCAGGCCCAGGTGGATGACAAGCTCAATGCCGCGGTGGAATCGGCCAAGAAGCAGCGCTCATTCACGCAGCTGCAGGCACCCAACCCGACCGTACCCACCGACTATTCCCTGATCCTCTTCGCCCCCGGCGAGGAACCGTATCCGTTCGGCGGGGACCCGGACATCCATCCCGATATCAGCTCCATCAGCGTGGACCAGGCCCAGGCACGCGGCGCGGTCCCCTACCAGGTCCGCGGAACTGACGGCGAAAACTGGCGGGTGGTGGCGGTGACGGTCCAGAACGGCCAGAGTACCGCCGTCGTGGTCATCGGCTTGTCCCTGGAGAGCGTTGACGACGTCCTCCAGCATGCCACCCTGGTGGTCACCGGGGTGGGGCTGCTGACGCTGTTGCTGGCGTCGCTCATTGCGAGCTGGACCGTTTCCCGCGCCTTCCGACCGTTGGCCCGGGTGGAAAAGACTGCCGCCGCCATCGCCGCCGGGGACCTGTCACGCCGCGTGGAATTGGAGAATCCGGCGACCGAACTCGGCCGGCTCAGCAGCTCGCTGAATGCCATGCTGGCCCACATCGAGACGGCCTTCGCCGCCCGCACCGCTTCGGAATCGAGGATGCGGCGCTTCGCCGCCGACGCGTCCCACGAGCTGCGGACTCCCTTGGTGACCATCCGCGGATTCTCGGAACTCTACCGCCACGGCGCGCTGACCACGGACGAGGACGTGGCCACTGCCATGGGCCGGATCGAAAGCGAAGCCAAGCGCATGGGTTCGATGGTTGAGGACCTGCTCCTGCTCGCCCGGCTCGATGAACAGCGGCCGCTGCAGCAAAAACCGGTGGACCTCCAGCTGATTGCCCATGACGCGGTGGTGGACACCCAGGCCAGCGACCGTTCCCGGGTGATCTCGCTGACCGGACTCGACGGCGGACCGGCCGCGCCCGCCCCGGTGCTGGGTGACGAAGCCAAACTGCGCCAGGTGGTGGGCAACCTCGTCGGCAATGCCTTGCGCTACACCCCCGAAGGCAGCCCGATCGAGTTGGCGGTCGGCGTCCGGCAGGCTGACGATGCGGCGCGCTCCGTGATCGAGGTCCGGGACCACGGGCCCGGAATTTCGCAGGAGGACGCGTCCAAGGTCTTCGAACGTTTCTACCGGGCCGACACCTCCCGCACGCGCGAGACGGGCGGCAGCGGCCTCGGGCTCGCCATCGTCGCGGCGATCGTGGGATCCCACGGCGGATCGGTGCGGGTGGAGAAGACCGACGGCGGCGGCGCGACTTTGGTGGTAAGCCTTCCCCGGCGGGAGGAGGCACTGCCGGCGCCCGGCCGGGATTCCGCTGCTGCGGCGGCCGTGGACGACGGGCAGGACGCCGAAGGCGGCGGCAGGGTTTTCCACATATAGCAGCCCGCCATGGCACGCTGCCCTGCGGCTCCCTAGGCTCGTGGCAGCAGCCCGGAACCGCCGGGCCGGGAAGCGGCTCCGCCCGCGAATCGAAAGGCACGCCATGAGCATCATTTCCGTCGACACCGAACTGCTGCAGCTCAAGTCCGCCAATGTCCAGGCGACCGTGGACAGGATCAGCGCAGACGTGCAGGCCATGAAGTACGGCCTGGATGAGCTGCAGGGTTCCTGGCGGGGATCTGCCGCCACCAACTTCCAGGCGCTCATGACCGAGTGGACCATCACGCAGGGCCGGGTGGAGGCGTCCCTGGCATCGATCAACGCGGCCCTTGCCTCTGCGGCCGCCACGTATGCCCAGGCCGAGCAGGGCAACACGCAGCGCTTCAGCTGATAGCCGGACTAGGCCTCGGGGGTGCCCTGGTGGAACCGCAGGCGCCAGCGTCCGCCGTCCAGCACCCACAGGGAACTTCTCAGCGTGGTGCCGGACCGTGCGAAGCTGCGGTAGGTCAGCAGGACAGCGTCGGTGCCTATAGGGTCGGCGCCCAGGATCTCGATCTCCGTGCGTTCCCCCGGGTCCTCTTCGAGGGCCATCATCATCGCATCGCGGGTCCACATCCGCCCGGAGCTGCCGATTTCCATGAAATCCGGGTGCAGCAGGACGGCCGTCCGGCCGATGTCCCCGCGCACCAGCGGGCCCAGCAGCTCGCGTTCGAGTTCCTCCACGAGGGCCTCCGGCGGCACGGCGCTGCCCTGCCGGGTGGCTTCAGCGACCTCAAGTGCTTCATCGTTCAATTCGCTGAACAGGTCAAGCTCATCGAAGGCGGAGACCTGTGCCGGAACGGCACGTGGTGTGCTGCCGGTTGCCGGGGGCAGCCCGACGCCTGAGGGGGCGTGCTCCCCCGCGCCGGCTCCGGTGGCGGGAGCGTGGTGGGCGCCGGGGAACCCCGGACCGGACCGGGCCGCCACGCCCTGCTGGTATGCCGTGGCCGCGGCCCTGGCGCGCTCGTCTGCGGCCTCGTTCAGGTCGTGCCCGGCATGGCCCTTGACCCATTCGAACGTATAGGTCCGACCTGCCAGTGCCCGGTCGAGTTCCTTCAGGAGTTCCACGTTGAGGACGGGCTTTCCGTCGGCCTTGCGCCAGCCCTTGCGTTTCCAGCCCGGCATCCACTTGGTGATGGAGTTGATCACGTACTGGCTGTCGCAAAGGATCCGCAAGTCCTCACCGGGGAGGTGCGCGGTGGCGCGCAGGAGATCCAGGACCGCCATCAGCTCGCCCTGGTTGTTGGTCCCGTGCGGCCAGCCGCCGGCCCGCCAGCAGTCGTCATTCACATACCAGGCCCATCCGGCAGGCCCGGGATTGCCCAAGGCCGAGCCGTCAGCCGCTGCAGTAATCGTCACCGGTCCATCCTGCCAGACCGGGACGGCAATGGAAGGTTGCAGCGCCCCGGGCTCCGCCGGGAAGGACGAAATGGCACGCTGAGCCTTCGCGGGAAAACGTTTACCGAAATCTCTTGACGCCGCTGGGCGGTTCGCGAAACAATCGCTGAACAAGTCAGAAAACGCTTTCTCGTCGCGGAAGCTCACCACTCCCAGGACGAGGGCAACCCTCCCGGAAGGAACATCAATGACGATTCCAGTCGTAAGCCGGCGGAAATTCCAGCTGGGCGCGGCCGCCCTGGCCCTCTCCATCCTGGCCACGGGCTGCGGCGCGCCCGGCGGCTCGGGCGATAACGGCCAGGTCACCCTGCGGTTCGCATGGTGGGGCAACGAATACCTGAACGCGCAGACCGAAAAGGTCATCGCCGCGTTCGAGGCATCCCACCCCAACATCAAGATCAAGACGGAGCCGGGCGAGTGGTCCAGCTACTGGGACAAGCTGGCCACCAAGACTGCGGCCAACGATGCTCCGGACGTCATCCAGATGGACCAGAAGTACATCGCCGAATACGGCGGCCGCGGAGCCCTGATGGACCTCTCCAAGCAAAGCGGCATCGATACCGCCAAGCTGGACAAGGAAGCCCTGGCCTCAGGCCAGTACGACGGCGCCCAGTATGGCCTCAGCACCGGCCAGAACGCCTACGTGATCATGGCCAACACCAAGGTCTTCGAGGCAGCAGGCGTTCCACTGCCAAACGACAAGACCTGGACCTGGAAGGACTTCGTCGACACGGCGGCGAAGATCAGCGCCGCCGGCGACGGGAAGAACTACGGAGCCGCCTATGGCAGCAACGAGGCAGACCTCATCATCTGGCTGCGCCAGCACGGCGAGAACCTCTACTCCCAGGACGGCAAGCTCGACTTTGACACCGCAACGGCCGCGTCGTTCTGGGAACGGCTCAAGGAGCAGCGTGACTCCAAGGCCAGCCCGCCGGCGAATGTGGCCACGGAAGACTCGGGGGCGAGCCTCGAACAGAGCCTGTTCGGCACCAACCGCGTCGGCATGGCCTGGTGGTGGACCAACCAGCTCGGCTCGCTCCAGTCCACCACGGGAAGCAGCATCAAGATGCTGCGGGCTCCAAGCACCGAAGGCGCATCGGCCAGCAACGGAATGTACTACAAACCCACCATGTTCTGGTCCGCGTCCTCACGTTCCAAGCACCCTGCACAGGCCGCTGAGTTCATCAACTACCTCACCAACAGCCCGGAAGCGGGCAACATCCTGATGACGGACAGGGGCGTTCCCACGAATGCCGACATCGTCAGCAGCATCACCGCCTCGTTGAAGCCGGCCGACACCACCGTGGTTGGCTTCCTCAAGGACATTGCCCCTGACATCAAGGATGCGCCGCCGGTGCCGCCGGTTGGCGCCGGCAGCGTCCAGAACGTGATCAAGCGGTACACCGACGAGGTTCTGTACGACCGGCTGACGCCGCAGGCAGCCGCCGAAGCGTTCAAGAAGGAAGTCCAGGGAATGCTGGATTCGGCACGGAAGTAGCCTCCCGCCCTGGAACAAAATGCATCCTGGAACAAAAATGCGGCCCCCTCCACGAGGGGGCCGCATTTCATGTCAGCGGGACAGGTCCCGGCAGGAAGGCTTAGAAGCCGCCCATGCCGCCCATGCCGCCCATGTCGTCTCCACCGGCGGGGGCAGAAGCCTTCTCGGGCTTGTCTGCCACCACTGCTTCGGTGGTGAGGAACAGGCCGGCGATGGAGGCCGCGTTCTGCAGGGCAGAGCGGGTCACCTTGACGGGGTCGTTGACGCCGGCGGCCAGCAGGTCGGTGTATTCACCGGTGGCTGCGTTCAGGCCGTGGCCTGCGGGCAGGCCGCGGACCTTGTCGACGACTACGCCCGGCTCCATGCCTGCGTTGAAGGCAATCTGCTTCAGCGGAGCGTCGATGGCAACGCGGACAATGTTCGCGCCGGTTGCTTCGTCACCGGACAGCTGCAGGTTGGCGAACGCCTTGGCGCCGGCCTGGATCAGTGCCACGCCGCCACCGGCGACGATGCCTTCTTCCACAGCAGCCTTGGCGTTGCGGACTGCGTCCTCGATGCGGTGCTTGCGCTCCTTGAGCTCAACCTCGGTGGCGGCACCGGCCTTGATGACTGCAACGCCGCCGGCCAGCTTGGCCAGGCGCTCCTGCAGCTTCTCGCGGTCGTAGTCGGAGTCCGAGTTCTCGATCTCGGCGCGGATCTGGGACACGCGGCCGGCGATCTGGTCGGCGTCGCCTGCACCCTCGACGATGGTGGTCTCGTCCTTGGTGACAACCACCTTGCGTGCCTGGCCCAGGAGTTCCAGGCCGGCGTTCTCCAGCTTGAGGCCAACCTCTTCGGAGATGACCTGGCCGCCGGTGAGCACGGCGATGTCGGCCAGCTGGGCCTTGCGGCGGTCACCGAAGCCCGGAGCCTTGACGGCGACGGACTTGAAGGTGCCGCGGATCTTGTTGACGATCAGGGTGGCCAGGGCCTCGCCCTCGATGTCCTCGGCGATGATCAGCAGCGGCTTGTTGGACTGCATGACCTTTTCCAGGACAGCAACCAGTTCCTTGACGTTGGAGATCTTGGAGTTGACGATCAGGATGTACGGGTCCTCAAGGACCGTTTCCTGGCGCTCTGCGTCCGTGACGAAGTAAGCGGAGATGTAGCCCTTGTCAAAGCGCATGCCTTCGGTGAGCTCGAGCTCCAGGCCGAAGGTGTTGGACTCCTCGACCGTGATGACGCCTTCCTTGCCCACCTTGTCGAGGGCTTCGGCGATGAGGGCACCGATTTCGTCGTCACCGGCGGAGATGGATGCCGTTGCGGCGATCTCTTCCTTGGTTTCGATTTCCTTGGCGGAGTTCAGCAGTTCGGCGGTGACGGCCTCAACAGCCTTCTCGATGCCGCGCTTGAGGGACAGCGGGTCGGCGCCGGCGGCAACGTTGCGCAGGCCTTCCTTGACCAGGGCCTGGGCCAGCACGGTTGCCGTGGTGGTGCCGTCGCCTGCGACGTCGTCGGTCTTCTTGGCAACTTCCTTGACCAGCTCAGCGCCGATCTTCTCGTAAGGATCGTCCAGCTCGATCTCCTTGGCGATGGACACACCATCGTTGGTGATCGTGGGGGCGCCCCACTTCTTTTCGAGGACGACATTGCGTCCACGCGGGCCGAGGGTGACCTTAACGGCGTCGGCGAGGGTGTTCAGGCCACGCTCAAGGCCGCGGCGTGCCTCTTCATCAAATGCAATGATCTTGGCCATAACGGCAGTAGTCCTTTCGGGACAGTCGTTAAGAATGAACCTTCGCTGCAGTGCCCGCGACGGACGATCCTTTGACGGCGGCCTCTGTATGCCTCCGGGCAGGGATCTCACTGAAGTGAGGTGTTTCCTTCGCTCCTTGACCGGTGCCCGCTCCGCCGGCCGGAACCAGGCTTTGCTTAGCAGTCGGTGCGTCAGAGTGCTAAGTCAATAATTAGCACTCCCCAGGTGAGAGTGCAAGCGATAAGGCGCCGCTGCGGCCTCTGGACGGGACACTTCGCTATCGGCGATCAGCCCGTATGTCCTGCCGTCTCGTGGCCGGTGGGGGCGGGGTTGTTGTCCGCGCCGTAGGTGAACACGGTGAAGGTGGCCGTGGTGATGTCCCCGTGGGCGTCGAAGGCAACCGGGCCGGATTCGCCGTCGTAATTTACCGGCCCGCCGCCGGCAAGGCCGGAGAGACACTCTTTGTAGGTGCGGCACGGGGCGGATGGCTGCGCCGCGCCTGCCGCCGCAGGCCCGGCCGGGGTGGCGGCTGCACCTGCAGCACTGCCGCCCGAGACCGCGACCAGGTTGGCGGCGATGGACCGCCCGGCGTCATCCTGGGCGCGGGCCGCGGCCAGGGCCGCGAGGGTTACGGCGTCATACGTTTCCGCGGCGTAGGACACGTCCTTCAGGGCACTGTCGACGCCGAGCAGCCTCCCTTGGAAAGCGGCAGTGGGAAGCTGGCCCGGGACCACGGCCCGCGCCCCGTCGAGTGCGCGGGAGCCGAGCCGGGACCCGTAACGCCCGAAGGCGCCGTCGCTGAGGAGGATCCTGGACCCGCTCAGGCCGGCGTTGTTCAGTTCCGCCAGGGCACCCTGCGCCCCCTCCCGCGCCACCAGGACGACGGCGTCGGGCTTGGCCTTGCCCGCGGCAGTTGCGGCAGGTGCGGCGTTGCCTGGCTTAAAGACGCCGCCCGGCAGGACTGTGAGCCCGGCTTGCCGGGCCGCTTCGGTCACGGCGGCCGCGACGTCCTTTCCGTAGGCACCGTCCTGGGACACCACGCTGATGGAGGCGGCGCCGGCGTCCTTGGCCAGTTTGGCCAGCACCGGTCCCTGGGCGACGTCGGCCGCCACGGTGCGGAAGTAGAACCCTCCGCTGTCGATTCCCGTCAGGGCGGCGGCAGTGTTGGCGGGCGAGATCAGCGGCGTTCGGGCCCGGGAAAGGACCTCGACGGCGGCGGCGGCATGGCTGGAGTCGGTGGGTCCGATGACCACATCCGCCTTGGCCGCCACCAGGGCGTGGGCCTGCCCGGAGGTGTCCTGGTCCTGGTGGACGGGCAGCAGTTCCACCGGCCGGCCTTTGTGGCCGCCTGCCGCATTGATTTCCTGGACGGCCAGTTTGGCGGCGGCAAGCTGGGGCGCGTTGAGGAAGGCGTTGCCCCCGGTGTTGTCCAGGATCAGGCCCACGCGGAGGACTCCGTCGCCGGAGGCCTCCACCGGTTCCACCCGGGCATTGCCGGTGGTGCCGGCGCAGCCTGTGACTGCGAGCAGAGCGGCCAGCGACAGGGTGGCGGCCGCCCGGGAAAAGGCAGCGGAGCGGATGGCCTGCTTCACTCTGCCGGCCGGACGTTTTCCGCCTGCGGGCCCTTTTCGCCTTCGCCCACTTCCAGTTCCACGCGCTGGCCCTCGTCGAGTGCCCGGTAGCCCTCGCCCAGGATGGCTGACCAATGGACAAAAATGTCATCCCCCGAGCCGTCAACGGTGATGAAGCCGTAGCCCTTTTCGGCGTTGAACCATTTGACGGTTCCCAGTGCCATAGTGAACAACTCTTTCCGTTGGGACCGGGCGGGTCCGTGCTGTTGGGTGCAGTCCGGCCGGGCCGGTTGAAAGCCACTCTAGCCAATACCGGTGGCCGCCACGGGCCGGCAGCGTCATCGGTCCGCGAACGTTATCCAGGCGTGACTGGAGCTGCGGCTACCGGTATCCGGGGCCGAGCACCACCACCAGGGGTGACTGGAATTCCGAGCTGTTCACCACCGTGGAAACGTTCAGCAATGCGGCCAGCTCCTGTGCGCTTGCCAGTTGCTCTTCGCCGGCGTAGAACACCACGGAGGTCTTCTGCGGGGCACCCGCCCAGTTGCCTACCGGCCCCAGCTTCCAGCCGTCGGCCTGGACCGTTCCGCCCACCCGGCTCGCCAGGCCGCCAACGCCCGTGGCGTTGTAGACCGCGACTGCCTGCGCCTTGTTGACGACGGCCTGCCGGGTGGCCGAAGCTGTGGGCTCCGGCCCGCTGGCGGCGGAGGACTCCGGGGACACCGACGGCGCGGCCGTGGCAGGGGGCGCGGAGCCGATGGCCTGGGCCGAAGGGGTTGCTCCGGTCACCGCGAGGGGGCTGGCTTCCATGCTTGCCGATGCCTGGCTCCCGATTCCGCCGAAGCCAAGCTTCGGGAGGATGAGGAAGGACACCAGCCCGATGGCCAGCGCGGCCACGCCAACCGCCAGGATGGGCCACAGCCGTACCCGTGCCGGGGCTGACGCCGTCCGGTGGACACCTTGTCGAGACCCGGTTTCCGGAACCTTGTCGAATTCATCGCGGGCGTATTTGGTCATGGATGCATCCTTGGGAATTGCTGCGGGAGGCCTTGGCGGGGGTCCTAGGCGTCGGACCCCAGGCGCCGCGCGGTACGTGCACGGTGGCGCGACGTACGTAGTCTACGCAATCTCTTGACCAGCATGGGATCGTGGGCCAGCGCATCCTCGCGGTCAATCAGGGCGTTGAGCAGCTGGTAATAGTGGGTTGCGGAGAGGTCGAACAGCTCGCGGATGGCCTGTTCCTTGGCTCCGGCGTACTTCCACCACTGCCGTTCCAGAGCCAGCATCTGCTGCTCACGCTCGCTGAGGGAAGACTCACGGAGGGAAAAGCCTGCCAGGAGGGACTTCCGCGGTTCCTGCTCCGGCAGGTGTTCCCGGGCCGGTTCCGCCACGGCACACTCCTTCGCTGGTTACGGTCAATGTCTCACCCCTATGCTACGGGCGAATAACAGCCATGTCATTTGGGGGCCAAAACCCGGCATCGCTCCAGCACTGCCACGGCTCCTGCCAGAATGGAACGATGTTTGAATCCGATGCGCTGTTCGAACTGCGGCAGGACCCCACCGATGCCCTGGGCTTCGCGGACCTGGCTCAGCTGCCGCTGGTTGAGCTCATGGCCCCTGACTGGGCCGCTGCGCTGGCGGGCGTTGAGGGAAAGCTGCGCGCGGTCCTGGACTTCCTTGCCGCCGAAGAGGCCGCGGGGCACGCACTGCTGCCGCCGCCGTCGAACGTCCTGCGCGCCTTCCGCCAGCCGCTCAACGGCGTGAAGGTCCTCATCGTGGGGCAGGACCCCTACCCCACGCCCGGCCATGCAGTGGGGCTGTCCTTCTCCGTGGACCCGCGCACGCGGCCCCTTCCCCGCAGCCTGGTCAACATCTACCGGGAACTCGAATCGGATCTCGGCTTCCCGCCGCGCGTCCACGGGGACCTTTCGGCGTGGGCCGACCAAGGGGTGCTGCTTCTGAACCGCGTGCTCACCGTGCGGGCGGGGGCGGCGGGCTCGCACCGCGGCAAAGGCTGGGAGGAGATCACGACGGCGGCCGTCACCGCCGTCGCCAACCGGCGGGCGGCGGACGGCTCCAGGGTGCCGCTGGTGGCCGTCCTGTGGGGGAAGGAGGCGGAGGGCGTCCGGCAATACCTGGCCGGCACCCCGGTGGTGGCGAGCGCCCATCCGAGCCCGTTGTCCGCCTCCCGCGGATTCTTCGGCTCCAAGCCCTTCAGCCGCGTGAACCAGCTGCTCCGGGAGCAGGGTGCGCTGGACGTAACCTGGGAGCTCCCGGCGGTGGCCTAGCTTAGGCTGGCCTTATGAGCATTGTTCCCGCCGCCACCAGCGCCACCAAGAAGAACCGGCCCCAGGTCAACCTGGCGGTACTGCGCACGGAGCAGCTCTCGCCCCATATGGTCCGTATCGTGGCCGGCGGGGACGGCTTCGCCGACTTCGTCAACAACGGCTTCGTGGACCGGTACGTGAAGATCGTCTTTCCGCAGCCCGGCGTCGAGTACCCCTCTCCGCTGGATCTTTGGGCCATCCGGGAGACAATGCCGCGTGAGCAGTGGCCGTTCACCCGCACCTACACCCTGCGGTGGGTGGATCCCGAGGCCAGGGAGCTGGCCATCGACTTCGTGGTCCATGGAGACGATGGCCTGGCGGGGCCGTGGGCGGCAAGGGCGCAGCCGGGTGACGCGCTGACGTTCACCGGCCCCGGCGGCGCCTACAACCCCAATCCTGAGGCGGACTGGTATCTGTTCGCAGGGGACGAGGCCGCTTTGCCGGCCATCGCAGCGTGCATTGAATCGTTGCCCCCCGAGGCCAAGGGGCTGGCCTTCCTGGAGGTCGCATCCGACGCGGACATCCAGCCGATTTCCGCCCCCGCCGGCGTGGCCGTCACCTGGCTTGCCCGCAATGGAACCCCTGCCGGCGCCAGCGACGTCCTGGTCAACGCCGTGGCCGACGCCGTGTGGCCGGAGGGCACGGTGGACGTCTTTGCGCACGGTGAACGCGGCTACATGAAGGCGCTGCGGGAGGTCTTCTTCAAACAGCGCGGCCTGGACCGGCGGCAGGTGTCGCTCTCCGGATACTGGGCACAGGGCCGCGTGGAGGACGTCTTCCAGGCGGAGAAGAAACTGCCGGTAGGCCAGATCTAGCGGCCGCTGCCCCTGTGCTGCCTAGCGGCGCCGGGCGCGGCGCCGCTCATTGCTGGCCAGGCTCCGTGTCAATGGGCGGGCCAGGACGTCGCCCAGGACGATGCCGCCGGCCGTGCCCAGCACAATGGCGCCGGCGCTGAGCATACCCCCGGCACCGGCCAGGATCTCAGCCTCCTCAACGGTCAGTACGTACATGGAACGGAAGATCGTGAGGCCCGGCAGGAGGATCAAAGCCGCCGGGACGGCCACCACCAGCTGCGGGGCACCCATCCGCAGGGCCACCACCCGCGCCAGCAGGCCGATGACAACGGCGGCCAGGGCGGGTGAGAAGCGGTCCCCGATCCCCAGCAGTCCGGCGCCGAGCAGCACCAGGTATCCCGCGACGCCTACGGCTGCCGTGGGCAGCAGGAGCTTCCATGTGGTTTGTTCGGTAATGCCGATGGCCATCACGGCCGCGGCAACGAAGAGGATGAGGACCCACAGGTCGTAGGCGGGCGGGAAGGTCTGCGTGACGTCGATGCGCTGCAGGCCGGTCAACTCCCCCACCACGAAGGCCACCGCGATGCCTGCCACAATGGCGCCGAAGGTCAGCAGGGTCGACAGGAACCGGCCGGCCGCCGTCACCGGGAAGCCGTTAATGGCGTCCTGCACCGAGGAAACCAGCCTCCCCGTGGGCAGGAGCAGCAGGATGCCACCCACCACCACGATGGAGGGGGAGTTGGTGAGGCCGAACTGCCACAGCAGCAGGGCGAGCATGGTGACCACGAACGAACAGCTGGCCGTGATGAAGAAGTCGGGCACCCGCCAGCGCCCCAGTCGGCGGGCGAGCAGGCTGACAGCAATGTTGGCCACGAAGGCTATGGCGGAGGAGACCGGTCCCCCACCCAGGACGCCGACGAACACGGCGGCGAAGATGCCGAAGGCCACCGTGACCATCCAGCGCGGGAACGGTTTGGGGCTGGTGATGGCCTCGTTGAGCCGGCGGATGGCCTCCTCACGGCCCACTCCCCCGGCCACGATGTCCGTGACAAGCTGGTGCACCTTGGCCAGGCCCGCGTAGTTGTTCGTCCAGGAGCGCACCACGCGCAGCAGGGCGATGGGTGTCTGGTCCTTGGGCGCATAGTTGATGCCGACGGACTGGTTGGTGATGTCCACTTCGATGTTCTTCAGCCCCAGGGCCGCGGTGACGGCAATAATGCTGGTCTCCACCTCCAGGGCGCCCGCACCGTAGCGGAACATGGTTTCGGCCAGGTGCAGGGCGAAGTCAAGGGTCTTCCGGGCGGACGTGTCCACCCCGCCCACCTGGATGGTGGGGTTCGCATAGGGGCTGCCGGCCAGCCTGTCCACGATGCTCAACGGTGCTGTGGGCGGGTTTTCACCCTGCACCAGGCGGCGCAGCATCCTCTTGGCCGCAGCATCCTGGCGAAGTTGCGCGGGGGTCAGCGGCTCGGTTTTGGGCAGGCCGTCAGTCTTCGGCCGGCGGCCGGGGCGTTCTGGCCGGTCAGTCAAGGTCGCCTCCTCCCAGTGCGCGATCTACGTTCGGTCAGGCTTTCCGCTTCAGTGGCAGCTTGCCCAGGATGGTGCGGGCTGCCGCTGCGGCGTTCCTGGCGATCCGGTTGGCGTGGAAGGCGGCAGGCCGGACGGGCAGCACGAAGTCGCCCACCAGCTGGACCACTTCCCCGCCGAAGCCCTTCTTGAATTCGTACCCGCCGTGGCCCTCCTCATCCTGTCCGGAGATGCCGAACGTGCCGTAGAAGTTATACCGCGGGTACCCCTTCTCCAGCGCGTGCAGCATCATCCCCCAGTAGAGGGAGGTGGCGCCGTTGAAGTAGATGTAGTCCTGGACGGTGCCGCCGATGACGCACACCACCTCGTCGCCGTAGCAGACGAAGTGGATGGCTGCGACGGTGGCCGTGCCTACTGAGTCGGGGAACCGTTCGATGTCCTTCAGGCTGCGCTCGTAGCTGTCTACGAGGTCCTGGACCACCTTAAGCCGGTTGGCTTTCTTCTTGCTGCCGGTTTCCTCCACCTCACGGCGGAGGTCGGCGGCGGTGGCCGACTCCGCGGCCAGGCGTTCGGTGATGGATTTGCGGTAGGCCGGGATGTCGATCTTGGCCATCATGAGCTTGGTGAACTCGGGCGAGGTGGTGCGGAGCAGGTGCTCGTAGTAGGCGCGTTCGCGGTAGACGAACCCCTTTTCGTCACCGGCCCGGCTCAGTGCCCCGTAGAAGTCGTCCAGGGTTTCCAGGGTGGCCTGTTCCAGGAAGACGCCGTTCTTCTCCGCTTTGCGGATCGCTTTGCGGGTCCGGTAGCTGGTGCTCATGATCAGTTCCTCGGCATCCTGGATGCCTGTGAGGTCCTTGATGAACATCCAGTTCACGTTGACGAAGTTCATGTCCAGTCCCTGGTGCCGGAACCCGAGGCGTTCCAGTTCCGCCACCAGCGGCCGGTTGTCCTCGATTTCGGGGTGCTCGGCTCCCTCGGCATCACGGGCAATGTAGTGCAGATTCGGCGAGATGCGCAGCTCGGCAGCCTTGCGCCCGGCAGCGTGCTTGCGGAGAAGTTCGACGACGGCGCCCACCAGTTCGCGGTCCGTGTAGTCCATCAGGGGGCCCTTGGCGCATTCGCAGACGGTGTAGCCAAGCCGGGTGGTGGTGTAGTTCAGCTTTCCGGCAGCCACAAGCTCGCCGTCGCGCCGGACTCCGAACAGATCCACCTGTTGCCCCCGTGCGCGCTGGAAGCGGGCGAAGTCGATGGACTGCAGGAAGCTGTTCTGCGGGTGCTTCAGGACGAAGGCCTCGAAGTCAGCGTCGCTGAGGATGGCGTACTCGAGTTCGGTAGCGGCGGAAACTGTATTCAAGGAATGACCTTCTTCTGAACTCTTCGCGGCCTGGCGGGGCACGCGCTGGGCGGGACGTTGTGCGGTGGCGGGAGCCGGGCTGGCGGCAGACGGCGGTGGCGCGGCAGCGCCGGACGCCGGGCCGGACCGGTCAGTAGAACTGCTGGCCCGTGCGGGCGGTTTCAATCCGGCGGAAGACCTTTTCTCCGCCGTTGACCCAGAGCCGGTGCTTGAGCGGGGCAAGGACGTAGTCGTAGCAGCCGACAAAGTCGGTCACAGTCTTGGTGAAACTGGTTTTGAACATGCCCATGCCGTACAGGTTGTGGCTCTTGTCCTTGATGCGGGAGGAGGGCGGGGTGCCGCAGAAGTCGTACTCGGTGCAGCCGAGCTCCTGCATCCGGCTGATGGCCGCCCACTGCACCAGGTGGGAATCGCCGTACTGCTTGCGGTTCTGGGTGGAGCCGCCGTCCTTGTAGGTTGCTTTCGCGCCGTAGTTGATCACGAAGGCTCCCACGCTGGGCTTACCGTCCTCGTAGGCGAAGAAGAAGTTTCCCTGGCCGCGGTTGCAGAATTCGTCCCAGAAGCGGGCGTAGTAGTCGTAGCTGCGCAGGGGCATGGAGCCTTTGGCCTTGACTGTGTCAGCCATGAGGTCGTACAGGGCGCGGTACGTTTCCGGTCCCTGTTCCTGCCGGACCACCTGGCAGCCCTCGCGCTCGGCGCGGCGGATGGCGTTGCGGGCCCGCGAGGAAATCGCTTTGAAGACTTCCTCCCCGCTGCCGGAGATGTCCAGCAGCGCGGTGGAATCGTTGGACTGGATGTTGGGGGCCTTCACCAGGTGGGCGGCCGCCAGCCGGGCCCGCGCGTCCTCGGAGTCCACGACGTCGGGCTCGATCTTGATGGTGAAGACGTTCAGCTTCTGGCTGCGGACGAAGGCCGCGCAGGCTTCAAGGGCGGGTTTCAGGTCCGCCGCGGACTGCAGGTCCGGGCCTTTAATGAGGTACCAAAGGCGGCCGAGGACCGGGAACTTCTTCTCCAGCACCAGGTTGTAGCTGGTGCTTCCCTCGCTCTCCAGCACCAGGAAGCGGACTTTCCAGCCGCTGCCGTTCTTGACCGATGCGTAGGCCGCGGACTGCAGCATGTTGCCGCCGTTCGGGTTGGCCGTGACGTGCTTGTCCCAGTTCTCAATTTCCTCGGCTGTGGCAAAACGTGCGGTGAATTCTCGCAAGGGGGCCGTGTCCAATCGGGTTTGTGCGCGGTTTCGGTGGTTCTGGATGCGTGCGGACATGCAGCCTCAAGTCTAAAGCCTCAGCCACTCCAGCCTTCTCCCCCGGGCGCCCTTGGCATGGCGCCGGCTGTCCGCGGAGCTGCACCTTGACGGGGCTGACGGGGTTCGGCAAGGGTTGGAGCATGAGGCCGGACGGGGAACAGAGCACTACTTCCGTGAAGAGCGGGCGGCCGTACAGTGCCGGGGCCCAGGCTGCCGCGCTTGCCGCGTTCCTGGTGGCGTCCCTGCTGGTGGCAGGGCTGGGCGGGCTGGCATCGGCCAGCAACGTCAATGGCTGGTACGCGACGGCGGACAAGGCGCCCTGGTCCCCGCCCAACACCGTGTTCGGTCCGGTCTGGACAATCCTCTATGCGGCAATGGCCGTTGCCGCGTGGCTCGTCTGGCGCAAGCGGTCGGAGAAGACCCGGCCGGCGCTGGCTGCTTACGGGATCCAGCTGGTCCTCAACCTCGCCTGGACCCCGGTGTTCTTCGCCCTCTACCCCGCGTTGGGAACCGCTGCACTGTGGCTGGGCCTTGCCATCATCATTGCCCTCATTGCAGCAGTCGCCGTGACTGTCCTTTACTTCGGCCCCATCAGCCGCACCGCCGGGCTGCTCCTCCTGCCGTATATCTCGTGGCTGGTGTTCGCCGCCTCCCTGAACTGGTGGGCAGCCGCCCACAACTAAGTGGCCTGCACCGGCCCCCGGGGACCGGCCCCGCCCAGGGCTTTCAGCATTCCACGACGTTGACGGCGAGGCCGCCCATCGCTGTTTCCTTGTATTTGTCGCTCATGTCTTTGCCGGTTTCGCGCATCGTGATGATGACCTCGTCCAGCGAGACGCGGTGCGTGCCGTCGCCCCAGAGCGCCATCTTGGCGGCGTTGATCGCCTTGGCCGCGGCGATCGCGTTCCGCTCGATGCACGGAACCTGGACCAACCCGCCGATCGGGTCGCAAGTCAGGCCCAGGTTGTGCTCCATCGCGATCTCCGCGGCGTTCTCCACCTGCGCCGGGGTCCCGCCCATCACCTCGGCCAGGCCCGCGGCGGCCATGGACGACGCGGACCCCACCTCGCCCTGGCAACCCACCTCGGCCCCGGAGATCGAGGCCTGCTCCTTGTAGAGCACCCCGACGGCGCCGGCGGCGAGCAGGAACTTCACCACCACACCGTCGCGGTCCTCCTGCGTGGCGGACTCCATCCCGGGCGCGAAATGCAGGGCGTAGAACAGCACGGCGGGGATGATCCCGGCGGCGCCGTTGGTCGGGGCGGTGACCACCCGGCCGCCGGAGGCGTTCTCCTCGTTCACCGCCAGGGCCACCAGGTTCACCCACTCCTGCCAGTACCGCAGATCATAGGAAGCGCGGCCCAGCTCCCTTCCCTGGTCCCCGTCCTGGTCCGGGTCCTCGCCGTTGGCGCTTTCCTTCTGGATCCGGTCGAACCAGTCGGGGGCGCGGCGGCGGACCTTCAACCCACCGGGCAGTACGCCCTCGCGCTGCAGGCTGGTCTGCACGCAGGCCTCCATGACGGACCAGATGTGCAGCAGGCCGGCGCGGATCTCCTCCTCATCCCGCGAGGACTTCTCGTTGAGGAGCATGATGTCGCTGATCCCCAGTCCGGTGTCCCGGCAGTGCTCCAGCAGTTCGGCGGCGGTCCGGAACGGCAGCGGCAGCTCCTTCTTCGACTCCTCCAGCTCCTGCAGGGCCGCGTCCTCTTCGCCTTCACGGACGATGAACCCGCCGCCCACGGAAAAGAACGTGGCGGTGTGCAGCACGTTCCCTTCGACGTCGGAAACCGTAAACGTCATGCCGTTCGTGTGCCGCGGCAGTACCGTCAGCGGCCGAAGCACCATGTCCTGCACGCCGTACGGCAGCGGCACCGCGCCCGCCAGGTTCAGGGTCCCGGTCTCCGCAATCGCGGCCAGCCGCTCCTCCACCTCCTCGGGCAGGATCAGCTCAGGATGGAACCCCTCCAACCCCAACAGGATTGCGGTCATCGTCCCATGCCCGTGACCAGTCGCAGCGAGGGACCCATAAAGATCCACCCGCAGCGACGCCACCTGCGCCAGCAACCCGGAAGCCTTCAGCTCCTCCGCGAACACGGCAGCAGCCCGCATCGGCCCCACAGTATGGGAAGACGACGGGCCAATCCCGATCGAAAACAGGTCGAAGACGCCAACGGCCATGACGGGGTTTCCTAACTACAGGTTCAGAGGGAGCGATCACCCAGGCGACGGGCGCACGAGGGGCCGGCGAAGCCAGCCACGGGGCACGAAGGACTACTTGAGGCGCTTGTAGAACGGGAGTTCGACGACTTCGAACGGTTCGGCCTTGCCGCGGAGGTCGATGTCCAGGGCGGTGCCCGGGGCTGCGTGTTCGACGTCGACGTAGGCCATGGCGATGGGATACCCGAGGGTGGGCGAGGGCTGGCCGGAGGTGACTTCACCGACCGTCACGCCGTCCTTGAGGACCGGGTAGTGGGCCCGGCCCGCGCGTCGGCCCTGGCCTTTGAGCCCTACGAGGCGGCGGCCGGACGTGCTTCCGGCGCCGGCTTCCTTTTTGGCGGCCAGCGCGGCCTTCCCCACGAAGTCGCCTTCCTTGGAAAGCGCGACGACGGGCCCCAGTCCGGCGGCGAACGGGTCGCCCTGCAGTGACAGTTCGTTGCCGTACAGCGGCATGCCGGCCTCAAGGCGCAGGGAGTCGCGCGCCGCCAGGCCTGCGGGGGTCAACTCCCCCTCGTCGGCGATTGCGATGAACGCCTGCCACAGCGCCGCGGCATCCTGGTTGGCTACGAAGATTTCGAACCCGTCCTCGCCCGTGTAGCCGGTGCGCGCCAGCAGGAGTTCGAGGCCGGCGCCGTTAACCAGGAAGGGAACCTCCACTGCGGCGTAGTACTTGAGGCCGGTGACGTCTGCGTGCCGGGCTGCAGGGACCAGCCGGAGCAGCAGTTCCTGGGCTTTGGGGCCTTGGACGGCGATCAGGGACGTGGCGGCGGAGGCATCGTCCACCGTGACATCGAACCCGGCGGCCCGTTCCTGCAGGGCAGCGGCGACGACGGCGGCGTTCCCGGCGTTGGGAACCACCAGGAACACGTCGGTACCGTCCTGCGCGGCCGGGCGGCGGTACGTGATCAGGTCATCGATGATGCCGCCGTCGGCGTTGCAGATCAGGGAGTACTTGGCCTTGCCCACGGCCATGGCGGACATCTTTCCCACCAGGGCGTAGTCGAGGAAGGCGGCAGCCTGGGGCCCGGTGACCCAGACCTCCCCCATGTGGGAGAGGTCGAACAGGCCGGCCGTCTTGCGGACGGCATGGTGTTCGGCCAGTTCGGAGCTGTATTTCAGGGGCATCTGCCAGCCACCGAAGTCGGTGAAGGAGGCGCCCAGCTTCTTGTGTTCGTCGTACAGCGCGGTGTACTTCTCGGTCATGGTGCCGGTCCTTAGTTTTCGAACTCTTCGAGGGGCGGGCAGGAGCAGATCAGGTTGCGGTCCCCTGCTGCACCGTCGATGCGTCCCACGGGCGGGAAGTACTTGTCCTGCTTGTGGTGGGCGGGGAACGCGGCCTGTTCACGCGGGTAGGCGCGGTCCCAGTCGGAGCTGACGACGGCGGCTGCCGTGTGGGGTGCGCGGCGCAGCGGCGAGTCCGCCACGGCAAAGTCACCGTTGGCCACCTGGTCGATTTCCTTGCGGATGGTGATCATGGCCTCGATGAAGCGGTCGATCTCGGCGAGGTCCTCGGATTCGGTGGGCTCCACCATCAGGGTTCCGGCGACGGGGAACGCGAGCGTGGGGGCGTGGAAGCCGAAGTCGATGAGGCGCTTGGCAACATCTTCGGCGGTGACCCCGGTCTTGGCGGTCAGGGCGCGCAGGTCCAGGATGCACTCGTGCGCCACCAGGCCGCCCTCTCCCGTGTAGAGGACGGGGAAGTACTCGTTGAGGCGCGAGGCGACATAGTTGGCGGCGAGCAGCGCGGATTTGGTGGCCTCGGTCAGGCCCTCACCACCCATGAGCTTCACGTAGGCCCAGGAGATGGGCAGCACGCCGGCGGACCCGAAGCGGGACGCGGAGATCGGCACGTCGGTGGCACCGGAACCGGCGTTCCAAGTATTCGCGTCGCCGGGCATGAACGGTGCCAGGTGCGCCTTGGCCGCGACCGGTCCGACGCCGGGTCCGCCGCCGCCGTGCGGGATGCAGAAGGTCTTGTGCAGGTTCAGGTGCGACACATCTCCGCCGAACTTGCCCGGCTGGGCCAGGCCCACCAGCGCGTTCAGGTTGGCACCGTCAACGTAGACCTGGCCGCCGGCGGCGTGGACAGCCTCGCAGATCTCAGTCACGTCCGCGTCATAGACGCCGTGGGTGGACGGGTAGGTGATCATGATGCAGGACAGCACGTCCCGGTTGGCCTCGATTTTGGCCTCGAGGTCGGCGTGGTCGATGGTGCCGTCCGCTGCGGTGGCGACGACGACGACCTTCATGCCCGCGAGCACCGCGGAGGCGGCGTTAGTGCCGTGGGCCGACGCGGGGATCAGGCAGACATTGCGCTGCGACTCACCGCGGGAGTGGTGGTAGCCGCGGATCGCGAGCAGGCCGGCCAGCTCTCCCTGGGAGCCGGCGTTGGGCTGGATCGAGACCTGGTCGTACCCGGTGATCGCGGTCAGGTCCGCCTCCAGGCCGGCGATGAGTTCGCGCCAGCCCTCGGTCTGGGAGTCCGGGGCGAAGGGGTGGATGGAGGCGAACTCCGGCCAGGAAATGGCTTCCATCTCGGCCGTGGCGTTCAGCTTCATGGTGCACGAACCCAGCGGAATCATGGTCCGGTCCAGCGCCAGGTCACGGTCGGACAGCTTCCGGATGTAGCGCAGCAGCTGCGTCTCGGACCGGTGCGTGTTGAAGACCGGGTGCTGCAGGTAGTCGGAGGAACGCTCGACGCCGGCTTCCAGTGCAAAGCCTTCGCTCCCGGCCACGGTGGCGCCAAAGACGTCCGCGACCTCGGCGACGATGGCCGCCGTCGTCGTTTCGTCCAGGGAGATGCCCACGGTGTCGGCGTCGACGCGGCGCAGGTTGATGCCGCGCGCCTCGGCATCGGCAACAACCGCAGCTGCACGGCCCGGGACCCGGACAGTCAGGGTATCGAAGAAGCTCCGGTGGGCCACGTCGATTCCGGCAGCTGCGAGGGAGGCCGCGAGGGCGCGCGCGTGGCTGTGGGCGGTCTCGGCGATCGCCTTCAGCCCGTCCGGGCCGTGGTAGACGGCGTACATGGAGGCAACGATGGCCAGGAGCGCCTGCGCGGTGCAGATGTTGGACGTGGCCTTCTCGCGGCGGATGTGCTGCTCACGGGTCTGCAGCGCCAGCCGGTAGGCCGGGACACCGGCGTCGTCCTTGGACACACCCACCAGGCGGCCGGGCAGCGAGCGTTCCAGGCCCTTGCGGACAGCCATGTAGGCAGCATGCGGGCCACCGAAGAACAGCGGGACGCCGAAGCGCTGGGCCGAGCCGACGGCGATGTCGGCCCCCTGCTCTCCGGGAGGGGTGATCAGGGTCAGGGCCAGCAAGTCCGCGGCCACCGTCACCAGCGCGCCCCGTTCCTTGGCGGCGGCGATCACGGCGGACTGGTCCCACACCCGGCCGGAGGCGCCCGGCTGCTGCAGCACGATGCCGTTGATGTCGCCGTCGGGCAGGCCCTGGGACAGGTCCGCGACCTCCACCTCAAAGCCGAGCGCCTCGGCCCGGCCCTTGACGATCGCAATGGTCTGCGGCAGCACGTCGATGTCCAGGACGGTCTTGCCGTCGGCGGCGGGCTTGGTCTTGTTGGACCGGCGCATCAGCAGCACGGCCTCTGCCACTGCCGTGGCTTCATCGAGCAGCGACGCGTTGGCGATGGGCAGGCCCACCAGGTCCTGCACCATGGTCTGGAAGTTCAGCAGCGCCTCGAGCCGGCCCTGGGAGATCTCCGGCTGGTAAGGCGTATAGGCGGTGTACCAGGCAGGGGACTCAAGGATGTTGCGGCGGATCACCGGCGGCGTCACGGTGTCGTAGTAACCCTGGCCGATCAACTGCACGGCGGTCTTGTTCTTCCCGGCGAGCTTCCGCAGTTCGGCCAGGACCTCAACCTCGCTGAGGGCGTCCTGGAGTCGGAGGGCGGTTTCCTGGCGAATGACCTTGGGAACGGCCGTGTCCACCAAGGAGTCGACGCTGTCATACCCGACGGCCTTGAGCATGGTCTCGACGTCGGCCTGGCGGCGCGCGCCGATATGGCGGTCTACGAAGGTGGTGGAGGCTGAATTAACCGACACGAAGGAACTCCATTTACTCAGGCGGCGCAGGGTACGCCACAGCGATTCGGGTTCCTCCCCGCTCTGTATTGGACCTGAGAGTTTCCGCGTTGCCTGCCTGGACAGGACCCGCTTGCACCGTCGGTGAGCACAGCAGCTTTGCACTCCCCACAGGGAGGCAGGGAACGCTGCCTGCTACTTTCCAGAGGTGCCTCGCCGCGGCGGTACATGGGCCTGCGAGATTCCTGGGGAGGATTTGCTCCTACGGCGCCTGCTTGTACTTCCGGCAGGACTCTCCCGCCGCAGATCAAAGGCTATTCATTTGGATTTGCCGGGGAGCAGCCCACGACGGCTCCCACAGCGCTTAATTCTCCTACGCCGGAGCCCGCGGGGCAAATGGTTCCTACCGCCGGAGCCGCTCCAGCGCGGCCAGCAACTCGTCCACGTCCGCCGCCGCTCCACCTTCGGGAACCGGGCCCACGGAGAGCATGGCGTTGAAGTACAGGCCGTCGCCCATGTACAGCACGGCCTTGGCCAGGGCGGGTCCCACATCCGCGGCGATCTCGTCGAGCCAGCGCCGCTGGATCGCGGCAAACCGCCGCCTCGTTTCTTCGTGCGCCACCTCGGCAAGCCGGGTGGCCGCGACGACGGCCCGGTCCAGGGGCGTGTCCGCCCAGACCGAGGACCGGATGAAGTAGGCCGCGGCTCCTTCCGGAGCTTCGGCCATGGCGTCGGCATCGGCGCCGGCCAGCACATCCAGCCGTTCCAGCAGCACCTCAATGAGCGCTTCCTTGTTGGGGAAGTGATAGAGCAGGCCGCCCTTGGACACGCCTGCCTTCCGGGCGACGGCGTCGAGGGTGGCCGCCCTCTCCCCCACCTCAATGAGGAGGGATTCAAAGGCGTCGAGGACGGCGTCGCGGGCTACAGGCTTCCGGGGCATGCCTCCCATCATGCCCCCGAGCATGGTGAAACCCGGAAATTCCGAAACTATACCGTCTGGACGGTATAGTTATTTCATGACCACCTCGACCAGCTCCTTTGCACCAGGCCAGACGGGAAGCCCCGGGACGCCTTCACCGGGGCGCGACTGGCTGGCCTTGGCGCTGCTGATGTTCCCGGTACTGCTCGTGGCCGTGGACAACACGGCCCTGACGTTCGCCCTCCCAGCCATAACGCATGCCCTCGAGCCTTCCGGCGTGCAGCTGCTGTGGATCGTGGACGCCTACCCCCTGGTGCTGGCCGGGCTGCTCGTATCGATGGGGAGCCTGGGCGACCGGATTGGGCGGCGGCGGCTGCTGACCATCGGCAGCACCGGATTCGCAGCGATCTCTGCCGCCACGGCCTTTGCCCCCAGCCCGGAATGGCTGATTGCCGGCCGGGGAGCCCTGGGATTTTTCGGCGCCATGCTGATGCCGTCCACCCTGTCGCTGATCCGCAACATCTTCCCCGAGCCCGGCCGCCGGCGGCTCGCCGTCGCCATCTGGGCAGCAGGCTTCTCCGGCGGCGCGGCCCTGGGGCCGATTTTCGGCGGCTGGCTGGTGGAGCAGTTCTGGTGGGGAGCGGTTTTCCTGGTCGCACTGCCCCTCATGCTTCCCCTGCTGGTGTTCGCGCCCGCGTTCATTCCGGAATCAAGGGATCCGGCACCCGGGGCGGTGGACATCCCCAGCGTCCTGCTCTCGATGCTTGCCATGGTTCCCGCGGTATACGGGATCAAGGAGGTTGCCACCCAGGCCTCCGGCCCGGCGGGTTTTGCCGGCATTGCCTTCGGCGTGGCGATGGGCGCGGTGTTCGTGCGCCGGCAGCACAGCCTCAAGCACCCGCTGCTGGATATGTCCCTGTTCCGGAACAGGGTCTTCAGCATGGCGATCGGCGCCAACATCCTGGCGCTGTTTTCCTTCAACGGATTCATCCTGTTCCTGGCCCAGCATCTCCAGCTGCTCGAAGGCATGACCCCGTCCGCCGCGGGCATCGCGATGATCCCGGCCCTGGCCGCCACCGTGGTGGCGGGACTGGTGGTGGTGCCGCTGGTCCGGAAGGTCCGGCCGGGCTTCGTGGTGGCTGCGGGGCTGGCCTTCAGCGCGGCCGGATACAGCCTGGTGGCATTCGGAAACCACGACGGCGGACCTTCCGTCCTGCTGGCGGCGCTGCTCATCCTGGCGCTCGGCGTGGGGACGGCGGAAACCATCTCGAACGACCTCATCCTGGGCTCCGCGCCGCAGGAAAAATCGGGGGCGGCGGCCGCCATTTCGGAAACAGGCTATGAGGTGGGCGCACTGTTGGGCACAGCGGTGCTGGGGTCGATCCTGACCGCCTCCTACCAGCAAAACCTGCGGCTGCCGGCAGGTGTGGAGGGCGCGCTGCCCGCGCACACCCTCCATAACGCGGGCGAAACGCTGGCGGGCGCCATCGACGCTGCAGCAGCCCTGCCCGCTCCCCTGGCAGCAGCACTGCGGGAGGCGTCAGCGGCCGCCTTTGACTCGGGTGTCCACATCACCGCGGCCATCGGGCTGGTACTGATGGCCACGGCGGCGGTCCTTGCCGCCGTCGTGCTTCGAAAGGTCCCGAAAGCCGGCTGACGGGACGTGCGGGCAGCAAAAAGGCGCCCGGCTACGGAGGATTGCCCCGGAGCCGGACGCCCCTGCCGGACTACTTGGAGTCGGCGGTGGTGACGCTCGCAGTGGGCTTGAGGTTTTCGGCCTGCACCATCCAGGCGAACTGCTCGAGCCGGGCGATGAACTCGTGCAGGAGATCGGCGGAGGTGGGGTCCTCCTCATCCACTTCGTCATGGACCTTCCGCATGGTCCCGACTGCGGCCTCAAGGGCGGCAACGATCCGCTCGATCGCGTCCTTGGTGCTGATCAGCCCTTCGGGGAACTGGGCCAGGCTGGTGGTATCGGCAACGGTGGAGCTGCGGCCGTCCGGAAGGGCGTGCAGGGCGCGCATGCGCTCGGCGGTGTCATCGGCGAACTGGCGGGCGGCATCAACGATCTCATCCAGCTGCAGGTGGAGGTCGCGGAAATTCGTGCCCACGATGTTCCAGTGCGCCTGCTTGCCCTGAACGTGGAGTTCGATCAGGTCCGCGAGCACGGCCTGCAGGTTGTTGGTCAGTGTCGGTGAAGCTTTCATGCATCCTCCTCGATTGGTCCAGTGCTGCCGAGGCTACCAGCCGGGCAGGGGCCGCGGGAGGCAGTTTCTCAGTGAGCTTACTAATGCGCGGCGGTCATAAAAGAATGTTGTTCATATTGCGTCTTGCATCACAGGGCCGGCGCCCCCATACTAAATGAACGCCATTCATATAGTGACTTCCGTCTCACAGCCTTCCAGAAAGTGGTGCCATGACAGAGACAATCCGCACCAGTACATCCAAATCAGGCCCCCATGCCCACGCGCCCTCCGCGGGCGGCGTCAGCGACAAGGGACTCAAGGGCGGGCAGCTCGGCCTCCTCGCCGTCGTCGTCCTGGGCATCTCCACCATTGCTCCCGCCTACACCCTCACCAGCGCACTTGGACCCACCGTCAACGAGGCCGGACTCCAGCTGCCGGTCATCTTCCTGATCGGGTTCATCCCCATGATCCTGGTCTCGCTTGCCTACCGGGAGCTCAACGCCGATTCCCCGGACAGCGGCACCACCTTCACCTGGGTCACCAAGGCCTTCGGCCCCTGGGTCGGCTGGATGGGCGGCTGGGGCCTGCTGGCCGCCAACATCATCGTGCTTTCCAACCTGGCCGGTGTCGCCGTCGACTTCTTCTACCTCTTCCTGTCCCAGCTCACCGGCTCCCCCGAACTGGCGGACCTGGCGGACAACAAGGCGCTGAACGTGCTCACGTGCTTTGTCTTCGTGGCGCTGGCCGTCTGGGTCAGCTACCGCGGCCTGCACACCACCAAGCTGGTGCAGTACAGCCTGGTGGGATTCCAGCTGCTGGTACTGGGCCTGTTCGTGGGCATGGCCTTCGCCAACTGGTCCACCTCTGAAACGGCCATCCCGTTCAGCTGGGACTGGTTCGATGTGACCAGGATCGAGACGTTCGGCCAGGTGGCCGCGGGCATCTCCCTGTCGATCTTCGTCTACTGGGGCTGGGACGTGTGCCTGACGGTGAATGAGGAAACCGCCAACGGCAAGAAGACCGCGGGGTTCGCAGGCACCCTGACCGCCGTCATCGTCCTGGCCATCTACCTCCTGGTCAGCATCGCCACCATGATGTTCGCCGGCGTGGGCGATACCGGCAACGGCCTGAACAACGCCGACAACCACGAGAACATCTTCACGGCCCTGGCCTCCCCCATCATGGGCCCGTTCGCCATCCTGATGTCCCTCGCCGTGCTCTCCAGCTCCGCCGCCTCCCTGCAGTCGACCTTCATGTCGCCGTCGCGCAGCCTGCTGGCCATGGCCCACTACGGCGCCCTGCCCGAACCGTTCAGCCGGATCAGCCGGAAGTTCGCGACACCGGGCTTCGCCACCATCGCCGCCGGCGTGCTGTCCGCAGGGTTCTACGCGATCATGCATGTGGTCAGCGAGAACGTCCTGAACGACACCATCCTGGCCCTGGGCCTGATGATCTGCTTCTACTACGGGCTGACCGCACTGGCGTGCACATGGTACTTCCGCCACAGCCTCTTCAACAGCGCACGCCACTTCCTGTTCCGGCTGGTCTGCCCGGTGGTGGGCGGCGTAGGCCTGTTCGTGGTGTTCGTCCAGACCGCCGTGGACAGCCTGGCACCGGAATTCGGCAGCGGTTCGGAGGTGTTCGGAGTGGGCCTGGTGTTCATCCTGGGCGTCGGCATCCTGGCACTGGGCGCCGTCGTCATGCTGGTCATGGCCCGGACCCATCCCGGCTTCTTCCGCGGCCAAACCCTCAAGCGGGACACCCCCGCACTGGTGGTTCCCGAATAGGCCCCACACTGAAAAGGTGCCGTGTCCCGTTTCCGGGGCACGGCACCTTTTGGTTGACGACGGCGGAGCGGTCACCAATAGTGGGCAACGTCGATCACCAGGCGGGAGCCGGAGTCCGGCCCGGCCAGGGTGAAGACGCGGAACGGCAGGCGGGCGCGCACTCCCAGGCCCAGGCTTGTATACCCCTCGAAGCTTCCGGCGTAGGCAACCTGTCGGAACGTCTGGTAACCGGCCACGTTGGAGAGCTCAGACTTGTCAGCCGGGCTGTAGGTAGGGTTGCCGCCGGCGTCGTAGGCAGGGGCGTTGACCGTGACCTGCAGGCGCGCTCCGCCCCGGAGCGGGACAGGAAGCCCGGACCCGTCCTGGACCACCTGGGGCACATACTTCACGGTGTATCCGGCGGCGGGCCCGTTGAGGTCCACCACCATACGGTCAAAGCAGTAGTGCTGCCCGGCCCGGACGCCGGTGACGGATGCCGAACTCATGCCCTCGCCGCTCTTGGCCAGCGATCCCCACGTGAGCCCGCAATACGATGTGCTTGCCGAGGCTGGCCCCGGCAGCAGCAGTCCCAGCCCCGCGGCCAACATGATGGCGGTAAGCCAGGTAAGGAATTTCTTCATGGTGGTGCCATCCAGGAATGAGGCAATCGGATGGATTAAGCGTAGGAGCCTGCACAGGCTGAAACGAGGCCTGTTTTGGTAACGGGCGGCCGGTGCCCGATAACGACGGCGGCGGGGAACCAAAAAGCGCCGCCCACCTCGGGGGTGGGCGGCGCCGGGCGAAGCGAAACCGTCTTTAGCCTTCGCACTCGCGGCAGTACTTCAAGCCGTCCTTTTCGCGGGCAACCTGGGAACGGTGGCGGACCAGGAAACACGACGAACAGGTGAACTCATCCGACTGTTCGGGGACCACGATGACCGTCAGTTCCTCGTTGGAAAGATCGGCGCCGGGCAGGTCAATACCTTCCGCGGTGTCGTTCTCGTCGAGGTCGATGACCGCGGTCTGTGCGTTACCGCTCCTGGACGCTTGGAGGGCTTCGAGGGAGTCCGCGGGAGACTCTTCTTCCTGCTTGCGTGGAGCATCGTAATCGGTAGCCATAGCCTGTTCACTTTCGTTGCCGCACAGCGCCATTTCAGGCGCTTCAGGAAGTCTAGGGCATCATCCCGGTACTAAGGCAATAGTGTGCTCAACCAGACAACCCGCTGCCGTCGGGAAGGGTTTCGGCGTACTTGGCGCGGGCCAGATCGGCCCCCACGGCGACGCCGCTCAGGGCCGGCAGCCAGCCCCAGCGTGCAGCGTCCGCCATGGGGTCGGCCGCCAGGGCCTCGGAATCGAAAGTGAAGGTCTGCATGAACCAGGCGCGGAGCCGCGCGCGAAGGGTTGCCGTCATGCCTGAAACCTACGCAGCTATTGTTGTGGCTTCGTTTCATGCCGGTCTCGCGGCCATTAACACTGTGGACCTGTCAGGCGGGTGCGGCGGTGCTGCTGCGCAGGACGAGCTCGGGCTCCACCACCAGCGTCCGCGGTCCTTCCGTGCCGTTGAGCGCCGTCAGCATGATGTCCATGCACCGCCGGCCGAGCTCTTCGAAGTCCTGCCGGACGGTGGTCAGCGGCGGGCTGAAATAGGCGGCCTCTGCCTGGTCGTCGAAGCCCACCACCGACACCTCCTGCGGCACCTTGATGCCCGCCTCGTTGAAGGCGCGCAGCACGCCCATGGCCATCTGGTCGTTGGCCACGAAGAGGGCCGTGGCGCGGTGGCCGGCCGCCAACTGCCGGCCGATCTCATAGCCGCTGCCGGCGCTCCAGTCCCCTTCGACCATGAGGTCGGAGTCGAGTCCTGCGGCGTCAAGCGTGGCCTTCCAGCCGTCGGCACGGGCCACGGCGTCGATCCAGTCCTGCGGCCCGGCAACATGACCGATCCTGCGGTGCCCCTGCTCGATCAGGTGCCGGACGGCCAGTTCGGCTCCGCGGCGCTGGTCCACGCGCACACCGCCCACGGCCTCGTTCCCGTCCGAGCCCACGGCCACCACCGGCACCCCGATGGGCAGCTCCGCCAGGGCGGCCAGCGTTCCCACATGCGGAACGATCACCACGATCCCGTCCACCGACTGGTCCAGGAAGTGCCGGACGGCGTCCAGGATGGCTTCCCGGCTGACCTCCCGCAGCGCGGCAATGCTCACGAAGTATCCGGCGTCGCGCGCCGCCTGTTCCACTCCCAGCAAGGTGTTGGCCGGGCCGTACTGGGAGAGCTCGTTACCCAGCACGCCGATGGTCTGCGAGCGCCGGGTCACCAGGCTCCGGGCTGCGGTGTTGCGGCGGTACCCGAGCTGGGCAATGGCCGCCTCCACCTTCTCGCGCGTCGCCTTGCTCACGTTGGGGTGGTTGTTGACCACCCGTGAGACGGTCTGGTGTGAGACTCCCGCCAGCTCCGCCACGTCCTCGAGCCGTGGCAGGCGGGGCAGCTTACTTTGTGTCATGAGGCTATTGTCCGTGAGAGCGGCCGCCGCAGGGGCAACGACGGCGGCCGGGCGGCGGATTCACAGTCCGCCGGCAAGCCGGTAGTACGCGGCGTTCCAGTTCAGGTCCTTCTTGAACTGGCGGATGGTGGTGCCCTCGTCGATGGTGAGCAGCTCGGTCTTGGCGATTTCCGCGAAGTCCTCGAAAACGTCCATGCCCACCTGGGTGGAGAGCACGGTGTGGTGTGCTGCGCCGGCGGTGAGCCAGGCGGCGGCGGACGTGGCGAAGTCCGGCTTGGGCTGCCAGAGCGCGCGTGCCACCGGCAGGTTGGGCAGCGGCTGGTCCAGCGGGACCACGTCGACGGCGTTGGCCACCAGGCGGAAACGGTCCCGCATGTCGGAGAGGGCGACGACGACCCCCGGGGAGGCATCGGCGTCGAACACCAGCCGGACGGGGTCTTCCTTGCCGCCGATGCCCAGCGGGTGGATCTCCAGCCGCGGCTTGCCCGCCGTCAGGGAGGGGCAGACCTCCAGCATGTGGGCACCCAGGATCTTTTCGGAGCCTGGTTCCAGGTGGTAGGTGTAGTCCTCCATCAGGGACGCGCCGCCGGGCAGGCCGGCGCCCATCACTTTCGCGGCGCGGACCAGGATGGCGGTCTTCCAGTCGCCCTCGGCGCCAAAGCCGTAGCCGGCGGCCATGAGCCGCTGCACGGCCAGGCCGGGCAGCTGGCGGAGCGCGCCCAGGTCCTCGAAGGAGGTGGTGAAGGCTGCGGAGCCGTTGCCTTCGAGGAAGCTGCGCAGCCCCAGTTCGATCCGGGCGCCGTACCGCAGCGATTCGTGCCGGGCCGCGCCTGCGCGGAGTTCCGGCACCACGTCGTACAGGTCCTCGTACTCGGCAACGAGAGCGTCGACGTCGGACTCCGCAGCGCCGTACACGGCGTCGGCGAGCTCGTTGACGGACCAGGTGTTCACGGCGACGCCGAAGCGCAGCTCCGCCTCGGTCTTGTCGCCTTCGGTGACAGCGACGTTGCGCATGTTGTCGCCGAAACGGGTCAGCTTCAGGGTGCGGACGGCGGCCCAGCCGGCGGCGGCGCGCTGCCAGGAACCCACCTGGCGCGCCACCTCGGGATTGGAGACGTGGCCGACGACGGTCTTGCGGGCAATCCCGAGGCGGGACTGGATGTACCCGAACTCGCGGTCGCCGTGCGCGGCCTGGTTCAGGTTCATGAAGTCGAAGTCGATGTCTGCCCAGGGCAGGTCGCGGTTGGCCTGCGTGTGCAGGTGCAGCAGCGGCTTGCGGAGCAGGTCCAGGCCGGAGATCCACATCTTGGCCGGGCTGAAGGTGTGCATCCAGGCCGTCACGCCGATGACGGAATCGTCCGCGTTGGCCTCCAGCGCGGTCCGGCGGATCGCATCGGAGTCGGTCAGGACGGGTTTCCAGACGATCCGGACCGGCACGGCCGAGGACGCGTTGAGCTGGTTGGCGATCTCCCGGGACTGGGCGGCCACCTGCTTGAGGACGTCTTCCCCGTAGAGGTGCTGGCTGCCGGTGAGGAACCAGACCTCGTAGCCGTCAAGGGAAGTGTTTGCTGCAGTGCTCATGGGGTTCTCCTGAGAAGTCGTAAGGTGACGGCGTTGAATTACTGGCCGTAGACGTTCTGGTAGCGGGCGTAAAGGGAATCGATATGGCCCTGGTCGATGGGCAGCGGGTCACCGAGCTGCCGGGCGATGTGGACGGTGCGGGCCACTTCCTCGCACATGACGGCGGCCTTCACGGCGGCCCGGGCATCCTTGCCGATAGTGAAAGGACCGTGGTTCTGCATCAGGACCGCCGGTGAGTTCGAGTTCTTCAGGGTCTCCACGATGCCGTGGCCGATCGAGTCGTCGCCGATCAGCGCGAACGGGCCCACCGGTATCTCCCCGCCGAATTCATCCCCCATCATGGTGAGCACGCACGGAATCGCCTCGCCGCGGGCCGCCCACGCGGTGGCATAGGTGGAGTGTGTATGCACCACCCCGCCGACCTCCGGCATGTGCCGGTAGACGTAGGCGTGGGCTGCGGTGTCCGAGGACGGCGACAGCGCAGGGTTGCCCCACTCGCCGTCGCCATTGCCCGGCACCGGAACGCCGTACAGATCGGTGACGATCATCTGCTCCGGCGTCAGGTCCCGGTAGGACACGCCGGAGGGCTTGATGACCATGAGGTCCGTGCCGGGAACCCGTGAGGAGACGTTGCCGGCTGTCCACACCACCAGTTCGTACCGCGTCAGTTCTGCGTGCAGCGCGCACACTTCCTCCCGGACACGGGCGATGGTTTCGAGGATTGCGCTCATGCGGACACCTCCACGGTTGTTCTGGCGGCGTTGCGCTGGATGGCCTTGAGCCGGTGCATCACGTCGTTGCCGCCCCGGCCGAAGTAGTCGTGCAGCACCGTGTACTCCTGGAACAACTCGTCGTATGCGGCCACGTTTTCCGGGATCGGTGTGTACACCTCGCCGGGTTCGGCGCCCATCGCGGCGGCGGCCTCGCGGATGTCAGCATATTCACCCGCAGCCACCGCGGCGTGGATGGCCGATCCCAGCGCCGGGCCCTGCTCTGAACCGATGGTGGACAACTGCAGGCCCGTGGCATCCGCATAAATCTGCATCAGCAGCCTGTTCTTCAGCAGGCCGCCGGCAACGATGAATTCCTTGACCGGCACCCCCGCGGCCCGGAAGGCCTCCACGATGGTGCGGGTCCCGAATGCGGTGGCTTCCAACAGCGCCCGGTACGTGTCCTCCGGCCGTGTGGCCAGGGTCTGGCCCACTACGATCCCGGACAGCTCGTGGTCCACCAGGACCGAACGGTTGCCCGAGTGCCAGTCCAGCGCGATCAGGCCGTGCTCTCCGATGGCCTGCCGCGACGCCAGATCGGTGAGGTGTTCGTGGATCCCCAGGCCCGCATCCTTGGCAGCCTGGTGGTACTCGGGCGGGACGCCGTGCTTGGTGAACCAGCCGAAAATGTCGCCCACTCCGGACTGCCCGGCCTCGTAGCCCCACAGCCCGGGCACGATCCCGCCATCCACCACCCCGCACATCCCCGGTACCTCACGCAGATCCGTGCCGTTCATCACGTGGCAGGTGGAGGTTCCCATGATCGCCACCAGCTGGCCGGGGTCCACAGCCTTGGCAGCCGGGGCCGTGACATGCGCGTCAACGTTTCCCACGGCCACGGCAATGCCCTCCGGCAGCCCCGTCCAGGCGGCAGCTTCCGCCGTCAGGGTGCCCGCGGCATCGCCGAGCCGCCCGATGGTGTGCTCCAGCTTGCTGCTGACAAAGTCCTTGAAATCCGGGTTCAGGGCGGCCAGGAAATCCTCCGACGGATACCGGCCGTCCTGGTAAATGCCTTTGTAGCCGGCAGTGCAGGCGTTGCGGACATACCGGCCGCACAGCTGCCAGACGATCCAGTCCGCCGCCTCCACCCAGTGGTCCATCTCGGCGTAGGCCTCCGGATCCTCTTCCAGCAGCTGCAGCCCTTTGGCGAATTCCCATTCCGAGGAGATCAGGCCCCCGTAGCGCGGAAGCCAGTCCTCGCCGCGCTCAGCGGCCAGCCGGTTAATCCGGTCGGCCTGCCCCTGCGCCGCGTGGTGCCGCCAGAGTTTCACATAGGCGTGTGGCCGGTTCCCGTAGCCGGGCAGTTCGTTCAGTGGCGTGCCATCGGCCTTGACCGGCACCATGGTGCAGGCGGTGAAGTCCGTGGCAATCCCGACGACGGCGGCCGGGTCGATCCCGGCGTCCGCCACCGCGGCAGGTACGGCATTGCGCAGCACTTCACGGTAGTCGTTGGGCACCTGAAGCGCCCACTCACCGGGAAGCCGCACGGCTTGTCCGTTGGATCCCGCGCCTGCAGTGTCCTCCGGAAGCCGGTCCGTGACCACGGCGTGCGGGTATTCGTGGACGGCGCTGCCGAGCTCCTGGCCGTCGCGCACCCGCACTACGACGGCGCGCCCCGAAAGGGTCCCGTAGTCCACTCCGATGACATAGGCGTCCTTTTGCGGGTCAAGGATTGTATCGAGGGGTGCAGCTGGCATGGGTTGCCTCCATCCGGGAGGCACAGGCCTCATTACCGGTTTTCGTAGGATCAGTTCTTCTCCGCACGCTGAGCAGGTGCTGCACTTATTGTGAACGCTAACAAAGCGGAATGTCAACAGCCCCCCGGGGATGAGGGCACCGCAGAAGGACTGAGCGCTTGTCAGGGCGCGGCAGCCACGCCGCTTGCGGCATCCGCCGGCGAACGCCGCCGCCGGCTGAGCAGGATGAAGGGGGCCGCCAGCAGTTGCACCACTCCGCTCATGGCCAGCGAGGCCGGGTAC
Source organism: Arthrobacter sp. MOO21 (assembly GCF_057369995.2). Classification (NCBI taxonomy): domain Bacteria; kingdom Bacillati; phylum Actinomycetota; class Actinomycetes; order Micrococcales; family Micrococcaceae; genus Arthrobacter; species Arthrobacter sp. MOO21. The sequence goes on from NZ_CM170671.2 coordinate 849,241, forward strand.
CCGTAAAGGTCCGCTGCGCGGCCAAGAAGGGGCTGGACCACCACTCCCCCGCTGGAGCCCATGAGCGAGGCAAAGCTGAGGACGGTTGCCCGTTGCTTGGACGCGATCATGTCGTTCAGGTAGGCCTGGCGCACGGGTGTCCCGGCGGAGGCCACCACTGCCCACACCACCAGCAGCACCAGTGCCAGCCAGAAGACATTGGTGACCAGCAGGCCCACCAGCACCAGTGAACTGATTACGTTGGAGGCGATCAGCACTGTGGTCCGCCGCCGGACCAGGTTCCGCACCACCGGCGCCAGCAGGCCGCCCAGGATGTCCGCACCCGCGACGATCGCAGCTGCCAGGCCTGCGATGGCGTAAGCCCTCGGATCGCCGAAAAGCTGCAGCAGGTAGGGCTGCAGGGCGTAAAAGACATAGAAACCCACGCCTTCGGTGAACGGGGCGGCCAGCATCATGAACCTCACCGGCGGGTTCTTCAGCCCGCCCTCCATCGACGCCCGCAGGACTTCCCGGGTGGCCTGCAGCGGGTGTGCCGACCGCTCAGGCGTGAAGCCGACGTCGTGCATGAGCAGGAAGGCGACGGCGAACATGGCCACCAGCACACCCACCCGCAGGAGGAACGGCACCCCCAGGTTGGTGGCCTGGGCAATCACCCCGCCCGCCACCGAGCCGGCCAGCATGGCGATGCCGGAGACCATCTGGCCGCGGCCCAGCACCGCCTCGAGCGCCCCCTCGTAACCGGAGAAGTGCAGGGCGTCCACGAGCCAGGCTTCCACCGCCCCCGAGAAGAACGTGAAGCCAAGGCCCAGCAATACTGACACAACGGCCCACCACCAGAACGGCGCGGACAACTGCCAGAGCAGGTAATAGAGGTACGTGGAAACGGCCAGTGTCACGGTTCCCAGCAGGAAGGAAACCCGGCGCCCCCATCCGTCCGCCACCACGCCGGTGGGCACCTCGAAAAGCACCATCCCGGCCGTGAAGAAGGCGTTGGCCGCGAAGGCTTCGAGGTTGCTGAGCCCGGCGTCCAGCAGGAAGAGCGTGTTGATGCCCCAAATGAAGGACGTTGCGAGGGTGTTTCCCAGCGTCAGCGTCAGGTAGATGTTCTGGATCTTGCGTGCTGCGGCGTTCATGGAAGCAGGCGTTCAGTTGTTCCCTTCCGGCACTGGCCGGTCAGGAGGGGCTGAAGTTCGGCGGAACCGGGTCGTGGCGCAGGTACCGCCGGCGGAACCTGCCCGTTCCGGCGGTGATCGCACGCAGCTCCACGGGGTACCGCAGGAGCTCCTGGTCCGGGACCTCCGCGCTGATCTCGGTGAGGCCTTCACCTGAGGACGTGGTGCCGGTGAGGCGGCCGCGGCGACCGGACAAGTCACTCATCACGGGTCCCACGTGCTCGTCGGCGACGGTGATGCTGACGGTGGATACCGGTTCCAGGAGCTGGATCCGGCCGGCGGCCGCCGCCTCGCGGAGGGCCAGCGCCCCGGCCGCCTGGAAGGCCGCGTCCGAGGAATCCACGCTGTGGGCCTTGCCGCCCACCACCGTCACCCGCAGGTCAACCACGGGGAAGCCCGCGGCGACCCCCTTTTCCATCTGCGCCCGGACGCCCTTCTCGATGGACGGGATGTAGGTACCGGGAATGACGCCGCCAACGGTCTTGTCCACGAACTCGAAGCCGCCTCCGCGTTCCAGCGGTTCCACTTCGATGTCGCACACGGCGTACTGACCGTGGCCACCGGACTGCTTGATGTGGCGGCCGTGGCCGGTGGCGGGGGCGGCGAAGGTTTCCCGCAGCGGCGTCACTACATCCACCGTGTGCAGTTTCACGCCCTGTTCGCGCAGCCGGTCCAGCACCACTTCCGCATGCGCTTCCCCCATGCACCACAGCACCAGCTGGTGCGTTTCGGCGTTCCGCTCCACGCGCAGGGTGGGGTCCCCGGCCGCGATCCTTCCCAGGCTGCGGGCCAGGGCGTCCTCGTCGGTGCGTGAGTCCGCCTCGACAGCAACCGGAAGCAGCGGCTCGGGCATCTCCCAGGTGGCCAGCAGCAGCGGCCGGTCCCGGTCCGAGATGGTGTCCCCAGTCTCGGCGCTGCCGAGCTTCGCGAGCGCGCACATGTCTCCCGCCACGCAGTAGGGCACCGGGCGCAGGTTGGCGCCCAGCGGGGAATAGATATGGGTCACCCGTTCGTCGGTGTCGTGGTCCTGGTGCCCGCGGTCGGCAAGTCCGTGGCCGCCTACATGGACCGGCGTATCCTCGCGGAGGGTTCCGGAGAAGACCCGCACCAAGCAAATGCGGCCCAGGAAGGGATCGTTGGAGGTTCGCACCACCTCGGCTGCGAGCGGGCCTGCCGGGTCTCCGGCCAGGGCTCCAGCGGGGGCACCGGAAAGGTCCGTGGTGTCGGGCAGGTTCCGTTCCCCGGGCGCCGGGAATGCCCGCACCAGCAGGTCCAGCAGTTCGGCCGTTCCCAGGCCGGTCACCGCAGAGGTCGGTAGCACGGGGAAGAAGGACCCGCGGGCGACGGCGGTCTCCAGGTCAGTGCCCAGGGCGCCGGTGTCGAGGTCCTCGCCTTCGAGATAGCGGTCCATCAGTGTTTCGTCTTCGCTTTCGGCGATGATCCCCTCGATGAGCGCGCCCCGGGAAGCCGCGGCGTCCGCCAGTTCGGCGGAACCGGCTGGGCGGACGCCGGGCGTCGCGTCCCCCTGGGCGTAGTCGGTCACTTCCCCGGACAGCAGGGCATGCAGGCCGGTGGCTTCCCCGCCTGTCCGCACCGGAACACACAGCGGCAGCACGCCGTCGCCGAACGCCCTCTGGCAGGCGGCAAGGGCGCCGTCGTAATCTGCCCGCGGGTGGTCCATCCGCGTGATCACGACGGCGCGCGGCAGCCTCATGTGCTCGCACTCGCCCCACAGCGCGGTGGTGGTGGCGTCGATTCCGTCGACGGCCGAGACAACGAAGAGGGCCGCGTCCGAGGCACGCAGCCCTGCGCGGAGCTCGCCGATGAAGTCGGGGTAGCCGGGTGTGTCCAGGAGGTTGACCTTGATGTCGTCCACGAGCAGCGGCACCAGGGACAAGGTGACGGAGCGCTGCTGGTGCACGGCCGCCGGATCGGAGTCACTGACCGTTGTCCCGTCGGCGATGGAGCCCTTGCGGGTGAGCACGCCGTTGGCCGCGAGCAGTGCTTCGATCAGCATCGTCTTCCCGGCGCCGGAGTGACCCACCAGTGCCACGTTCCGGATGCGGGCCGGGTCCTGCGCGGCAATGCCCGCGGACTGGTCGGCGCGGCGGGATTCCGGCCCGTTCCTGCCGCCTGCCGCCCGCGCTGACTCCTTGGCGCTTTTCACCGACATTGGAACCTCCTGGCATCGTTGCCGTACGGACCGAACGTGTCCTCTGATTCGACACCCTGGCGGTCAGGACGGCAAGAGCGGAGGCTATTTGCTGCGGGCTTTGCGGGTGGCCGCGTCGTTGGCCTTCTGCAGAGCCTTGACCAACTCGTCCTTGTCCATCTTCGAACGGCCCTTAACGTCCAGTTCGCGGGCCAGCTTGTAGAGGTGCGCCTTGGAGGCATTGGCGTCCACGCCGCCGGCGGTGGGGGCGGAGGACCGGATCCCCTGCTCTGCCCGCTTGTCGGAGGGACCGCGTTTTTCCTTCGCCTCCCAGTGGTCGCCCACCTTTTCGTAGCTGTGTTTCAGCGAGGCGTAGGCGGCCCGGGCGGCCCGCTGTTCGTCGTGGTCGTAGGACTCCAGGGCCGAGTCGTATGTCTTGGCGAACGTGTCCTGGGCCTTCTGGTCGGAGCGTTGCAGGGTCGAGGGCAGCTCTTCCTTGCGGGCGTGGTCGTTCTTGCCGGTCTTGGGCATGGCACCGAGCCTCCTTTAGTCAGCACGCTGATCATTCGGATGCAACCAGCATAGACCTGGAGGTTGTTTGGAGCCCCCTGTCGGATTCGAACCGACGACCCCCGCTTTACAAGAGCGGTGCTCTGGCCAACTGAGCTAAGGAGGCGTGCCCTCGCGGGCGGGCGCCGGGAAGGCGCTAGATAAGGTTAGCCCAACTCAGGTCATGGGTAAAAACGCCGCGGCCGGGCCGTAGAAGCGCAAAGGGCCCGCTCCGGGAGGTTCCGGAACGGGCCCTTTTGCCGGGGCAAACTGAGATCAGCCCTTTGCGGTGATTGCATTCTGCAGGAATTCGGGGAACGGCGTCTGTGCGCTGTCACCCTTGCCCCACTGCTTGCCGTCCACGAAGACGGTGGGCGTGCCGGTGACGCCGATCGCGGAAGCTTCCTTCGTCGTGAACTTCACGAAGGGGCGGTACGTCTTGTCGTCCACACAGGAGTCGATGTTGACGCCCATGTCCGAGGCCATCTTCTTCAGGTCGTTGTCGGAAAGGCCGGCGCCGCCCTCAGCGGGCTGCTTGGCGAACAGTTCGTCCACGAAAGCGGAGTACTTTTCCGGGGACTCGTTGACCACGCACGCGGCCGCGTTGGCTGCACGGGATGAGTAGTTGGTGGTGGACCGGCTGTCCAGGAAGCCCAGGGCGCGGTACTCCACCGTGATCTTGCCCTCATTGCGCAGCTTGGTGAGCTGTTCGTTGTACTGGGCTTCGAAGTTCTTGCAGACGGGGCAAATGAAGTCGATGTACAGCACCACCTTCACCGGCTTGCCGGCCTCCGCCTCGGCGCCCGGCGCCACCACCTCGGCCGGCGGGGTCTTCGGTGCCTCACCCAGGGAGGCGGCGTCCACCGTGGCCGGCTCCAACTTCGCCACATCCGTGTTGGCAAGCAGGGTCACGCCGCCGTGGACGTTGGCGTTGGCCGGCGTAGGGCCCTGGTCGGCGATGGGTGCGTTCTGCTTGAGGCTGCTGGTGACCACCAGCGCCACCACCACGAGGATGGCCACGACCGCCGCTACGATGCCCCACCCAATCAGCAGCTTGTTGCGCTTGTCCTTTTTGACCTGTTCTTCCCGGATCAGGCGCGCCTTTTCGCGCGCATCCGCGGTTCGCTCAGCCTTGGACTTACGTACTTCGTTTGCGGGGCTCATGAGTTCCTTGGGTCGGTCGACGTACGGGGACCACTTCGTGGCACTCCCACATTTTAGGGGAGAAAGCTGGGCGCTTGCGCTTTCAACCATTCCTACGGGTTGACCAACGGACGAATAGCCCCGATGATTCCGTCCGGCTAGGGTGGCTTAGAGGCACAAGCAACCCCAGGGGGCCGCAATGCAAACACCCGTCCACAAAAAACCCGCCGGCACGGAAACGGCCAGCGGAACCAGTTCCGGCCATGCCGGCCATACTAAATACGACTTCATGGTGGTCTCCAACAGGCTGCCCGTGGACCGTGTGGCACCGGGTGAGAACGGCGACGACGGGTCCGGCTGGCGCCGCTCCCCCGGCGGCCTGGTGACCGCACTGGCGCCGATGATGACCAAGACGGACGGTGCCTGGGTTGGCTGGCACGGGGCACCCGATGAAACCGTGAAGCCCTTCAGCCACGGCGGCATGGACCTGGTTCCGGTCCACCTCAGCACCGATGACGTGGAGCTGTATTACGAGGGCTTTTCCAACGCAACCCTTTGGCCGCTGTACCACGACGTCATTGCGCCGCCGGAATTCCACCGGACCTGGTGGGACGCCTACCGCAGGGTCAACCGCAGGTTCGCCGACGCCGTCATCCGCCACGCGGACCAGGGCGCCACCGTCTGGGTCCAGGACTACCAGCTGCAGCTGGTGCCGCGGATGCTGCGCGAGGCACGTCCCGACCTCCGGATCGGGTTCTTCAACCACATCCCGTTCCCGCCGCCGGAAATCTTCGCCCAGCTCCCCTGGCGCCATGCCATCATCGACGGCCTCCTCGGCGCCGACCTGGTGGGCTTCCAGCGGGTCAGCGACGCAGGAAACTTCATGCGGTCCGCGCGCCGGTTCCTGGGCGCCAGCGTTAAACAGCAGCAGGTGCACGTCAAAGGCCACGACGGCGAAATCACGCACATCGCCCGAGCCCAGGCCTTCCCCATCTCCATCGACGTCAAGCAGATCACCGAACTGGCCGCGAAACCGGAAATCATCGAACGTGCCCGCCAGATCCGGCAGGACCTGGGCAACCCCAACACCATCCTGCTGGGGGTCGACCGGCTGGATTACACCAAGGGCATCCGCCACCGCCTGAAGGCCTACGAAGAGCTTCTCGCGGACGGCCGGCTGACGGTCGGTGACGCGACGCTGATCCAGGTAGCCTCCCCCAGCCGGGAGCGGGTGGAACAGTACCGGCTCCTGCGCGAGGAGGTGGAGGGCACCGTGGGCCACATCAACGGCACCTACGACACGCTCGAGAACACCGCCGTCCGCTACCTGCACCACAGCTACCCGGTGGAGGAGATGGTGGCGCTGTACCTGGCTGCCGACGTCATGCTGGTCACCGCACTGCGGGACGGGATGAACCTGGTGGCCAAGGAGTACGTGACTGCCCGCAACAACAATGACGGCGCCCTGGTCCTCAGCGAATTCGCCGGCGCCGCGGACCAGCTCAAGCAGGCCCTGCTGGTCAACCCGCACGACATCGCAGGACTCAAGAACACCATCATGAACGCCGTCGAGCTGACGCCCCGGGAGGCGTCGCGCCGCATGAGGGCAATGCGCAAACAGATCCTTGACCACGACGTGGACCATTGGTCCGCAGACTTCCTGCGGGCGCTGAACGAAAAGGTGGTCCGCGATGACTCCTGAGGGCCGCCACGCCAAAACGCCGCTCGCGCTGTCCCCCGAGCTCCGGGAAGCCGTGCGCCGGATCGCCGGGACCGGGCACCTGCTGGTGGCCATGGACTTCGACGGAACCATGGCTCCCATCGTGGGCCGCGCCGAGGACGCGCGGCCGCTGCCCAGGTCGGCTTCGGCATTTGCCGGGCTTGCTGCGCTTCCACGCACGACGACGGCACTCATCTCGGGCCGCGCCCTCGCCAGCCTGCGGGCGGTGGCTTCGCCGCCGGTGGACACCCTGCTGATCGGCAGCCACGGGGCAGAAGCGTGGCTGGGTCCGGGATCCACGGAGCTGGCCCTCGAGGAGGACCAGAAGCTGCTCCTCGCTGAGGTGCGGGCCGTGCTGGCGGACATAGTGGCGGAGGCACCCGGAACCACGCTTGAAGACAAACCCGCGGGGGTTGTCCTGCACACCCGGCTGGCCGACGACGACGTTGCGGAAGATGCCGTCGCGGCCGCCCGCGCGGTCCTCCAGGACCGGAAGGGCGTTTACCTCAAGGACGGCAAGCGTGTCCTTGAGACGTCCGTGGTCCACGCCTCCAAGGGGGAAGGGGTCACCTTCCTCCGCCAGATCAGTGGTGCCACTGCCGTCCTGTTCGCCGGCGACGACACCACTGACGAAGACGCCTTCGCCCGGTTGGAACCCGGAGACGTCGGCGTCAAGGTGGGGCTGGACTTCACCCAGGCGCAGTACCGGGTGGAAGCTCCCGTTCACGTAGCGGAACTACTCGAGGCCCTGCTGCAGGAGCGGAGCATCGCCGTCGCCGAAGAGGACTCCCAGGCCGCCTCCGGCCAGTAAGCCCCCAATCCCGTGTGACGTTCGTAACATTTGCGCCGGAAAGACTTTTGTCTGACATACTCTGTTGTGTGATGTGGCGCACAAACAAGCGTGCGGCGTCACTCGGTGCCCCGCGGCCAGGCCGCGGAGCACTTGCTTTAACCCAACTGAATAAACATGAACCATTCACAACGGATCGTCCGGCACGTACCTGCCGGTGAAGGGATTGATAACTGTGGCTACAGTTACTTTTGACAACGCTACGCGTCTGTACCCGGGCACAGATAAGCCCGCCGTCGATAAGCTCAACATCGACATCGCCGATGGCGAATTCCTGGTCCTCGTTGGACCCTCCGGTTGCGGTAAGTCCACCTCCCTGCGCATGCTTGCAGGCCTTGAGGACGTCAACGCGGGCCGCATCCTGATCGGTGACCGTGACGTCACGGACGTTCCGCCCAAGGACCGCGACATTGCGATGGTCTTCCAGAACTACGCGCTGTACCCGCACATGACTGTGGCCGACAACATGGGCTTCGCCCTCAAGATCGCCGGTGTGCCCAAGGAAGAGCGCGCCGAGCGCGTCCGTGAGGCCGCCAAGCTCCTTGACCTGGAGCAGTACCTGGACCGCAAGCCGAAGGCACTCTCCGGCGGCCAGCGCCAGCGTGTCGCCATGGGCCGCGCCATCGTCCGTAACCCCCAGGTCTTCCTCATGGATGAGCCGCTGTCCAACCTGGACGCCAAGCTCCGTGTCCAGACCCGCACCCAGATCGCATCCCTGACCCGCCGCCTGGGCGTCACCACCGTTTACGTGACGCACGACCAGGTTGAGGCAATGACCATGGGTGACCGCGTCGCCGTGCTCAAGGACGGCCTCCTGCAGCAGGTCGACACCCCGCGCAACCTCTACGACCGCCCGAAGAACGTTTTCGTTGCAGGCTTCATAGGCTCGCCGGCCATGAACCTGCTGGAACTGCCCGTGGTCGACGGCGGCGTCCAGTTCGGCGGCACCGTTTACCCTGTGCCGCGGGACGTCCTCGAAGAAGCCCACGGCTCCACCGTCACGCTCGGCAGCCGCCCCGAAGACCTCGAAACCGCTCCGCACGGTGAAGGCCTGAAGGTTGAGGTCGACGTCGTCGAAGAGCTCGGTGCTGACGCCTACGTTTACGGTCACACCACGCTCGACGGCAAGGACCACGACATCGTGGCACGCGTCGACGGCCGCCGTCCTCCGATGAAGGGCGAGGCCATCTACGTCCGTCCGCAGTCGGGCCACGTGCACCTGTTCGACACCAAGACCGGCCTGCGCCTGGGCGACTGATCGCCAACCGGCACTAACGCAACCGACGGCGGCCCGCACCCTTATGCAATGGTGCGGGCCGCCGTCGGCCGTTAACGACGCCTTCGCAGAATTTAGCCGCCCTGCCCCGAGTACGGAAGAATTGAGCCATGACCGAGGAATACAGCGCCCAGTGGCACGATGAGCCCACCGACTACGAGCAGATCGGCAAGCTGCCACGGTTCGTCGCCGCCAGCGCGGACGACAACAAGGCCGCAGTTTCCTCGTCCCTGAACATCACGGCCGCCGCGGCGGATCCTGAACTGCTGGACCTGCCCTGGCACATAGCCTTGGAGGACTGGCCGGCGCAGTACCTCGCAGCGCTGCCGCGGGGCATCTCCCGCCACATCGTGCGCTTCGCCCACCTGGGCGGCTCAGTCATTGCCATCAAGGAAACCTCCGAGCACGTGGCACGGCACGAATACCACATGCTCCGCAAGCTCGCGCGGCTGGATGTCCCCTGTGTGGAGCCGGTCGCGGTCATCACCGGCCGCACCACCCCGGACGGGCGCCCGCTCAACCCTGTCCTGGTGACCCGGCACCTTAAATTCTCCATGCCCTACCGCGCCCTCTTCTCCCAGATGCTGCGCAAGGACACCCTCACCCGCCTCATTGACGCGCAGGCCCTCCTCATGGTGCGGCTGCACCTGATCGGCTTCTATTGGGGCGACGTGTCACTGTCCAACACCCTGTTCCGCCGCGATGCCGGCGCGTTCGCCGCCTACCTGGTGGACGCCGAAACCGGCGAACTGTACCCGGACCTTTCGACAGGCCAGCGCGAGTACGACCTGGAAATCGCCCGCGTCAACATAGCCGGTGAGCTCATGGACCTGCTGGACGGCGGGCTGATCGAGGAAAAAGTGGATCCCGTGGCCACGAGCGAACTCATCATGGACAGCTACCGGCGCCTGTGGGCGGAACTGACGGAGAAGGAGTCCTTCGAGCTCGGCGAACGCTGGCGGGTGGGGGCACGCATCCGCCGCCTGAACGAACTCGGCTTCGACGTCGAGGAATACGCCATCAAGACCACGCAGAACGGTTCCACCATCCAGCTGCAGCCCAAGGTGGTGGACGCCGGGCACCACCAGCGGCGGCTGCTGCGGCTCACGGGCCTGGACGCCCAGGAGAACCAGGCCCGCCGGCTGCTTAACGACATGGACTCCTTCCGGGCGGACAACAACCCGGAAATGGATGAGGAATACAGTGCACACCTCTGGGTGAGCCAGATCTTCGAGCCGATCGTCCGCTCCATCCCGAGGGATCTTTCCGGCAAGCTGGAGCACGCCGAGGTGGTCCATGAGGTCCTGGAACACCGCTGGTACATGTCGGAAAAGCAGGAGCGGCACATTCCGCTGGCCGAGGCCGTCCAGTCCTACATCGACTCGATCCTGCGCCACCGCCGGGATGAGGCCGCCATCATGCTGAACCCGGACACGGAGCTGCTGAAGATCCTCGAGGTGGAGAACGAGGAATCCCGCTACGGCCCTGATGAATCCGAAGACGAGTATCCCGACTCCGACGACTGACCCTTAGATCGCCTTTCCGGGATTGAGGATCCCGGCGGGATCAAACAGGTCCTTGATCCTGCGCTGCAGCTCACGGACCGGTTCGGGCTGCTCCTGGCCCAGCCACCGCAGCTTGTATTGCCCCACGCCGTGCTCGCCCGTGATGGTGCCGCCCATCTCCAGCGCGGCGGTGATGGATTCGTCGAGCGCAGCCTGCAGCCGGTCCATCGCGGCGGCATCGATGTCCGGCCCCAGACGGTCGATCCAAAAGGTGGGGTGCAGGTTGCCGTCCCCTGCGTGCGCCACCACCTTCAGGTGCACCTGCTGGGCCGCGGCCATTGCTTCGAGGGCAGCAACGTAGTCCACCAGGCGTGAGCGGGGGACGGCGACGTCCTCCCCCACGCGGTATTCGTCGTCCACCTCGGTGCCCCGGCTGTGCCGGCGCAGTTCCACCAGCCGCTCCGCCTCCGCGTTGGCCTCGCTGGTGACAGTTGCTCCGCCTGCCCGCAAAACCTCGCGCACCACGTCCGCTTCCGCGGCGGCACCGAACCCGTCGGTCTGGACCAGGAGCAGGGCGGTGCCCCGGGCACTCAGGTCCGAACCGTGGATCCCGTCCAGCTGGGCCAGCGTGCCGCCGTCGAGCAGTTCCATGATGGCCGGCTGGACGCGTGCTTTGCCCACCGCCAGGACCCCGGCAGCGGCGAGCCGGAAGTCGGGGTAGAACGCCGCGATGGTGTGGACTTCCCGGGGCAGGTACTTCAGCCGCACGGTGATTCCGACGACGATGCCCAGGGTCCCTTCCGAACCCACGAAGAGGCCCGTCAGATCGTAGCCGGCGACTCCCTTGAAGGTTTGGTGCCCGGTATGGATGAGGGAACCGTCAGCCAGGACGACATCCAGAGCCAGGACCGAATCCCGGGTGACGCCGTACTTGGCGCAGCGCAGGCCACCGGCGTTGGTGGCAACATTGCCGCCAATGGTGGAGCTGCGGAAGCTGGCGGGATCGGGGGCGTACATCAAGCCATGCTGTGCGGCGGCCTCATTGAGTACGGCGTTGACCACGCCGGGTTCCACTACCGCGGTTTCATCGTCGGGGTTCAGGGACAGGATGCGGTCCATCCGCTCCAGCGACAGGATGATGCAGTCGCGGGTGGCGTGGGCGCCGCCTGACACTCCGGTACCGGCGCCCCGGGCCACCACGGCAACGCCGAGGTCGGCGCAGGCCTTCACCGCCGCCTGCACCTCGGGGACGGATTCGGGAAAGACGACGGCAAGCGGCAGCTGGAAATCTATGACCGGCGCCTGGTCCACTGCGTAGCGCCGGAGCGCGGCCTCGGTTGTGTCCACCCGCCCGGGCCCGAGGATGCTGCCCAGCTCGTCACCAATGCTTCCCACAGAGCCTCCACCCGTCGTCGCGATCTGGCCCAGTTTATGACGGACGGAGTCCTCTGTTGCGCGGCCTCGGCTGGAAGCGTTTCCAGCGGCTGACCTGCTAATACGCTCAAGGACGCAAAACCTGCCGCGCTTGGAGCGTGTAAGCGTTTTCATTTTTGAGCGCGGGAGCTTATGCTGGCAGACATGTCAGTCGATACTGTGATCGAGGCCACTTCCCCGGCGACGGGGCCCCTCACGCCCATCCACACCGCCGACACTGCGCCTGGCTGGTGGCGCTCCGCGGTGATCTACCAGGTCTACCCGCGATCCTTCCGCGACCTCAACGGGGACGGGGTGGGCGACCTCGCCGGCATCACCGAAGAACTGCCCCAACTTGCAGAGCTCGGCGTCGACGCGGTGTGGCTGTCGCCCTTCTACCGCTCCCCCCAGCGCGACGCCGGGTACGACGTCAGCGACTACTGCGACGTCGACCCGATCTTCGGAACCCTCGGGGACTTCGACGTCATGATGGCCGAGTCCCACCGGCTGGGCCTGCGGATGATCGTCGATCTGGTTCCCAACCATTGCTCAGATCAGCACGCCGCCTTCCAGGCTGCCCTGGCGGCGCCGGCCGGAAGCCCGGAGCGCGACATGTTCATCTTCCGCGACGGTGCGGGCGAGGGCGGACACGAGCCGCCGAATAACTGGCAGTCGCACTTCGGCGGCCCCGCCTGGACCCGGGTTGCCGGGCCGGACGGCCAACCCGACCAGTGGTACCTGCACCTCTTCGATTCCTCGCAGCCCGACTTCAACTGGGACAACCCCGCCGTGCACGCGGAGTTTGAACGCGTGCTCCGCTTCTGGCTGGACCGCGGCGTTTCCGGCTTCCGGGTGGACGTGGCTCACGCCCTGGTCAAGGCTCCCGGCCTGCCTGCCTGGGGCGGCCGGGCCGACGGTTCCAGCACTGACGGCTTCCCCGGCCACGAGGCACCGATGTTCGGGCAGCCGGCGCTGCACGACATCTACCGGAGGTGGCGGGAGGTCCTTGATGAGTACGGCCCGGACCGCATCCTGTGCGCCGAGGCCAACGTCGATCCGCTGCCGCGGCTGGCAAACTGGGTCCGTCCTGACCAGATGCACCAGGCCTTCAACTTCCCGTACCTCCACGCAGGTCTGGACATCCACCGGATGCGCACCGTGGTGACGGATTCCCTGATGGCCTTGGACGCGGTGGGAGCGCCAAGCACCTGGGTGCTTTCCAACCACGACGTCGTCCGGCACGCCAGCAGGTTCGGCTACGACGGGCATGGGCCCCGCGACGGCGACGGCATCGGCCCCTTCGATCCCCAGCCGGACACCACATTGGGCCGCCACCGCGCTGCTGCCGCATCGCTTTTCATGCTGGGACTTCCCGGCGCCGCGTACCTCTACCAGGGGGAGGAACTGGGGCTGCCCGACGGCACCGACATCCCGGAGCACCTCCGCCAGGACCCCACCTTCGCCCGTACCGGTGGGGAACGGCTGGGGCGGGACGGCTGCCGTGTCCCACTCCCCTGGCGGGCAGCCGAACCCCACCTTGGTTTCGGCGCCGGGGAGAGCCCCTGGTTGCCGTTCCCGGCATCCTTCGCGGAGCTCGCCCGTGACCTGCAGGCGGGCTCGCCGTCGTCCCATCTTTCCCTGTACCGGGAGATCCTGCGCCAGCGCCGGGCCCTGGACCTGGGACGCGGTTCCCTGGCCTGGGCCGAGACCTGGTGCACCAGTTCCTCGCTGGCGTATGTCAACGGCACTACCCTTGTCCTCATGAACCTCAACCACGACCCCTTGGAGCTGCCCGCGGGCCAGGTCCTGCTGCGCAGCGCTTCCCCTGACGATGCACGGTGCCTGGCTTCAGGTGAGACTGCCTGGATCCGCCTTGAATCCGGGGCGCCCACAGACTGACATGGGGGGAATCAAGGAGGTTGCGGACAGGGCCGGACTGTCCGTCGCGACTGTTTCACGGGCGCTGGGCGGCAAGGCGAACGTGTCCGCCAAAAGCCGGCAGCGCGCCGAGGAGGCTGCGCGTGAACTGGGATTCGTTCCCTCGTACCACGCCTCCAGCCTGGCCTCGGGCCGCAACCACAACATCGGACTGGTGGTCCCCTCCGTCCACCGTTGGTATTTCTCCTCCGTGCTCGAAGGCGTCTCAGAGACCCTGCTGGATGCCGGCTACGACCTCACGCTCTACAACGTCGGGGAGCTTCCGGAGCGGCGCGACAGCGTCCTGAACGACTTCCTGCTGCGTAAACGGCTGGACGCCGTCATTGCGGTTGCCCTGGTGCTTGGCGAAGACGAAATCCAGCAGCTCCTGGCGGTCCACCGGCCGATCGTGGGAATCGGCGGGACGCTGCCGGGTGCTGCGAGCATCAGGATCGACGATGCCGGTCTTGCGTCGCAGCTGACCAATCACCTGATCCGCTTGGGCCACACCCGGATAGCGCACCTGACGGGAAACAAGGAACTGAACCGCGACTTCAAGCTCCCCGGGATCCGGCAGCGCGGTTTCCTGGCCGCCATGGAGGGGGCCGGCCTGCCCGTGCATCCTGGCTGGCTGGTGCCCGCAGACTTCACGATCCACGGCGCATACGCGGCGGCGAGGCAGCTGCTCGGAACCGCCGCGGAGCGGCCCACTGCCATATTTGCCGCCTCCGACGAGATGGCGGTCGGCACGATACTGGCCGCCCGCGACTATGGACTCCGGGTACCGGAGGAGCTGTCCGTTGTGGGCATGGACGGACATGAGCTGGGTGAGACGTTCGGCCTGACCACCATCGACCAGGACCCGCACGGCCAGGGGAAGCTTGCCGCGGCCACGGCGCTGGCCCTGCTGGACAACGTCGGGCCGGCACGCGTGCGGGAGGCGGGCGACGGCGGGACGGCGGCTTCCGGGGGAAGCGACCAGGAATTCCCCACGGACTTCATCATCCGCAGCAGTACGGCCGTGCCGCCGGCCGGCCAGCAGGCCTAAGCGCCCATGAAGCGGGCATACCGGGCCAGGATATCGGGCCAGGCCGCGGCGTAGCGCGCACGCGCCGCCCGGGGATCTTCCGCGCCTTCCCAGCCCTCGTGGAAGATACGCACTTCCGTGCCTTCGCCCTCAGGATGGAAAACCACCAGCAATTCGGTGGAATAGAGTGCGGTTGAACCGGGGTGCCACGTGGCGTGGAAGGAAAATGGGGGCTGCCAGTCATCCAGCGTGCCCCAGATGCTGGTCCTGCCGTCGTCGGCGGTCTCCAGGATGAGGTTCTCCTCAAACTCCACGTAGGAGCTGGCACCGTACACGCCGTGGTCCTCAAGCGGCCACCAAAGATGCGTATGGTCGGTGAAGCCGGCGAAAGCATGTGCCACTCCCCCGGGGACCACAACCGAGTTCACCAATGGCTCGAGATCGGCGGCACCGTCAGTTCCGTTCGCCGCCGGTTCCTGTGCATGGCTGAAGAGGCTGTCCATGATGCTCAATGTTAGTCCACCTACCTGGCCCTCCGACGCGGCATCACGTCCTGCCGCTCCCCCGCGGACGCGTTATCAGGCCGTCTGCCAGCGGGGGTGTCGGGAAGTGGTGTTCGGCTTTTTGGTGGGTGGTGTTTTAAATGTGGGAGGCCCCAACCGTGTGGTTGGGGCCTCGACCATTGGTGTGTGTCCGGCGGTGTCCTACTCTCCCACACCCTCCCGGGTGCAGTACCATCGGCGCTGTGGGTCTTAGCTTCCGGGTTCGGAATGGGACCGGGCGTTTCCCCCACGCTATGACCGCCGTAACCCTGTTACCCGGACCGTCAGCCGTGGCTGGGGTTGGGAAATCTTGTGTGGTTACGACTTGCTGTCCTGGGACAGCATGGTGGTGTTGTTATTCAGTTAATTGGTTCCACCAGCAACGGGGGTTGTTGGTTGGGAACCACATAGTGGACGCAAGCAGAATGTGTTTCTGTGTGGTGTAAGTTGTTGGCCTATTAGTACCGGTCAGCTTCACGAGTCGTTAGTCCTCGCTTCCACATCCGGCCTATCAACCCAGTGGTCTGGCTGGGGGCCTCTCACACATAAATGTGTATGGAAATCTCATCTTGAAGCGAGCTTCCCGCTTAGATGCTTTCAGCGGTTATCCCATCCGAACGTAGCTAATCAGCGGTGCACTTGGCAGTACAACTGACACACCAGAGGTTCGTCCGTCCCGGTCCTCTCGTACTAAGGACAGCCCTTCTCAAATTTCCTGCGCGCGCAGCGGATAGGGACCGAACTGTCTCACGACGTTCTAAACCCAGCTCGCGTACCGCTTTAATGGGCGAACAGCCCAACCCTTGGGACCTACTCCAGCCCCAGGATGCGACGAGCCGACATCGAGGTGCCAAACCATGCCGTCGATATGGACTCTTGGGCAAGATCAGCCTGTTATCCCCGAGGTACCTTTTATCCGTTGAGCGACGGCCATTCCACAATGTACCGCCGGATCACTAGTCCCGACTTTCGTCCCTGCTCGAGATGTCTCTCTCACAGTCAAGCTCCCTTGTGCACTTACACTCGACACCTGATTGCCAACCAGGCTGAGGGAACCTTTGGGCGCCTCCGTTACTTTTTAGGAGGCAACCGCCCCAGTTAAACTACCCATCAGGCACTGTCCCTGACCCGGATTACGGGCCGAAGTTAGATGTCCAAAGTGACCAGAGTGGTATTTCAACGATGACTCCACCCGAACTGGCGTCCGGGCTTCAACGTCTCCCACCTATCCTACACAAGCCACTCCGAACACCAATACCAAACTATAGTAAAGGTCTCGGGGTCTTTCCGTCCTGCTGCGCGTAACGAGCATCTTTACTCGTACTGCAATTTCGCCGAGTTTATGGTTGAGACAGCGGGGAAGTCGTTACTCCATTCGTGCAGGTCGGAACTTACCCGACAAGGAATTTCGCTACCTTAGGATGGTTATAGTTACCACCGCCGTTTACTGGGGCTTAAATTCTCAGCTTCGCCGTGAGGCTAACCGGTCCTCTTAACCTTCCAGCACCGGGCAGGAGTCAGTCCGTATACATCGTCTTGCGACTTCGCACGGACCTGTGTTTTTAGTAAACAGTCGCTTCCCCCTGGTCTCTGCGGCCCCGATCCCCTCCCGGACGCGCAGTCCGTTCAAGGTTGGGGCCCCCCTTCTCCCGAAGTTACGGGGGCATTTTGCCGAGTTCCTTAACCATAATTCTCTCGATCGCCTTGGTATTCTCTACCTGATCACCTGTGTCGGTTTGGGGTACGGGCGGCTAAAACCTCGCGTCGATGCTTTTCTCGGCAGCATAGGATCACCAAATCCCCCCATACGGGGGTCCCATCAGATCTCAGGCATCATGAACAGCGGATTTGCCTACCGTTCGCCCTACATCCTTAGACCGGGACAACCATCGCCCGGCTCGGCTACCTTCCTGCGTCACACCTGTTAATACGCTTGCCTCCCGGGATCAGGTCCTGCGCTCCACCAAAACCCTTCACCCACAAGGGGTGTCGGGCAGGTTTCGGGCAGTTAGTATCCCCCGCTCAGCATGGGCGGTTTTTCGCCGGTACGGGAATATCAACCCGTTGTCCATCGACTACGCCTGTCGGCCTCGCCTTAGGTCCCGACTTACCCAGGGCAGATTAGCTTGACCCTGGAACCCTTGATCATTCGGCGGACGGGTTTCTCACCCGTCTTTCGCTACTCATGCCTGCATTCTCACTCGTGTAGGCTCCACCGCTGGTTTACACCGCGACTTCACCGCCCACACGACGCTCCCCTACCCATCCACACTCCTGAACCACAAAGGCTTAGAGATATGTGTGAATGCCACAACTTCGGCGGTGTACTTGAGCCCCGCTACATTGTCGGCGCGGAATCACTTGACCAGTGAGCTATTACGCACTCTTTTAAGGGTGGCTGCTTCTAAGCCAACCTCCTGGTTGTCTGGGCAACTCCACATCCTTTCCCACTTAGCACACGCTTAGGGGCCTTAGTTGGTGGTCTGGGCTGTTTCCCTCTCGACTATGAAGCTTATCCCCCACAGTCTCACTGCTGCGCTCTCACTTACCGGCATTCGGAGTTTGGCTGACGTCAGTAACCTTGTAGGGCCCATTAGCCATCCAGTAGCTCTACCTCCGATAAGAAACACGCAACGCTGCACCTAAATGCATTTCGGGGAGAACCAGCTATCACGAAGTTTGATTGGCCTTTCACCCCTACCCACAGCTCATCCCCTCCATTTTCAACTGAAGTGGGTTCGGTCCTCCACGACGTCTTACCGTCGCTTCAACCTGGCCATGGGTAGATCACTTCGCTTCGGGTCTAGATCACGCCACTCACACGCCCTATTCAGACTCGCTTTCGCTACGGCTGCCCCACACGGGTTAACCTCGCGACGTAACACTAACTCGCAGGCTCATTCTTCAAAAGGCACGCCGTCACAGCTACAAGGCTGCTCCGACGGATTGTAAGCACACGGTTTCAGGTACTGTTTCACTCCCCTCCCGGGGTACTTTTCACCTTTCCCTCACGGTACTGGTCCGCTATCGGTCATTAGGGAGTATTTAGGCTTATCAGGTGGTCCTGACAGATTCGCACGGGATTTCTCGGGCCCCGTACTACTTGGGATACTCTCACAGGCGGCACAAACGCATTACGGTTACGGGACTAACACCCTCTCTGGCCGGCCTTTCAAAACCGTTCACCTATGCGCGCACATCACACCCCACCAGCCCGGCAGAACTGGTATGGAAAGTCCCACAACCCCGACCATGCAACGCCCGCCGGCTATCACACATGGAACGGTTTAGCCTGATCCGCGTTCGCTCGCCACTACTAACGGAATCACTATTGTTTTCTCTTCCTGCGGGTACTGAGATGTTTCACTTCCCCGCGTTCCCCCCACGCACCCTATGTGTTCAGGTACGGGTCACCAAGTCACTCGCGCGCTTGGCGGGGTTTCCCCATTCGGACACCCTGGGATCACAGTCCGGTTATCGACTCCCCCAGGCTTATCGCAGATTCCTACGTCCTTCATCGGCTCCTAATGCCAAGGCATCCACCGTGTGCTCTTAAAAACTTGACCACAAAGATCAAAAACAAAAAACACTCGAGAGAACCACAGAAACTGTCCCGCGCACCCAAAAGGCACACGAACCAGATCCAGGTTCATAATCTTGGAAATTGCTTCTTATACAAGATGCTCGCGTCCACTATGTAGTTCTCAAACAACAACCCCACACCACACACCCCACACACAAACCCCCCAAAAGGGATCAAACATGCGTGAAAGCGTCGCGGCAGGGAAACCAGAAACAAAGTCCCACACAACAACCCCCACCAGGAGAGCCACCACATGGTCCTGTTGCCTCAGGACCCAACAGTGTGCCATAACCAACCACCAGGAAACCCGCCCCACCGTTCCAGAACCACACAAATGGTTCGTACTAGAGAAGAACAAGACACCCAGTGCCCGGCAAATTCGTTGATATTCCACCCATGAGCACCCGCCGCAGAACAGACGCCTGCGCAACGGGCTTGCTTCCTGACAACACCACACCACCGCATACACGATGAATGGTTGCTGTAGGTGCTCCTTAGAAAGGAGGTGATCCAGCCGCACCTTCCGGTACGGCTACCTTGTTACGACTTAGTCCCAATCGCCAGTCCCACCTTCGACAGCTCCCTCCCACAAGGGGTTAGGCCACCGGCTTCGGGTGTTACCAACTTTCGTGACTTGACGGGCGGTGTGTACAAGGCCCGGGAACGTATTCACCGCAGCGTTGCTGATCTGCGATTACTAGCGACTCCGACTTCATGGGGTCGAGTTGCAGACCCCAATCCGAACTGAGACCGGCTTTTTGGGATTAGCTCCACCTCACAGTATCGCAACCCTTTGTACCGGCCATTGTAGCATGCGTGAAGCCCAAGACATAAGGGGCATGATGATTTGACGTCGTCCCCACCTTCCTCCGAGTTGACCCCGGCAGTCTCCTATGAGTCCCCGGCCGAACCGCTGGCAACATAGAACGAGGGTTGCGCTCGTTGCGGGACTTAACCCAACATCTCACGACACGAGCTGACGACAACCATGCACCACCTGTAAACCGGCCCCAAAGGGGAAACCACATTTCTGCGGCGGTCCGGTCCATGTCAAGCCTTGGTAAGGTTCTTCGCGTTGCATCGAATTAATCCGCATGCTCCGCCGCTTGTGCGGGCCCCCGTCAATTCCTTTGAGTTTTAGCCTTGCGGCCGTACTCCCCAGGCGGGGCACTTAATGCGTTAGCTACGGCGCGGAAAACGTGGAATGTCCCCCACACCTAGTGCCCAACGTTTACGGCATGGACTACCAGGGTATCTAATCCTGTTCGCTCCCCATGCTTTCGCTCCTCAGCGTCAGTTAATGCCCAGAGACCTGCCTTCGCCATCGGTGTTCCTCCTGATATCTGCGCATTTCACCGCTACACCAGGAATTCCAGTCTCCCCTACATCACTCTAGTCTGCCCGTACCCACCGCAGATCCGGAGTTGAGCCCCGGACTTTCACGGCAGACGCGACAAACCGCCTACGAGCTCTTTACGCCCAATAATTCCGGATAACGCTTGCGCCCTACGTATTACCGCGGCTGCTGGCACGTAGTTAGCCGGCGCTTCTTCTGCAGGTACCGTCACTTTCGCTTCTTCCCTACTGAAAGAGGTTTACAACCCGAAGGCCGTCATCCCTCACGCGGCGTCGCTGCATCAGGCTTGCGCCCATTGTGCAATATTCCCCACTGCTGCCTCCCGTAGGAGTCTGGGCCGTGTCTCAGTCCCAGTGTGGCCGGTCACCCTCTCAGGCCGGCTACCCGTCGTCGCCTTGGTAGGCCATTACCCCACCAACAAGCTGATAGGCCGCGAGTCCATCCAAAACCACAAAAGCTTTCCACCAACCACCATGCGATGGAAGGTCATATCCGGTATTAGACCCAGTTTCCCAGGCTTATCCCAGAGTCAAGGGCAGGTTACTCACGTGTTACTCACCCGTTCGCCACTAATCCACCCACAAGTGGGCATCATCGTTCGACTTGCATGTGTTAAGCACGCCGCCAGCGTTCATCCTGAGCCAGGATCAAACTCTCCGTTGAAAACAAACAGACACAACCAAAACCAGTGGAAATAACACCAGAAAAGGCTGCACAAAATTTGAAACCAGCTAAAAAACCATGCCAACCACGGGGTGGCGGCACAGCAAATTCAACCAATTCATAAAAAATCGGTATCAACAAACATGGCACACTATTGAGTTCTCAAACAACAGACACACCCGGCACCACCCAAACCAAACATTCAGGATCGCTCCGGAGCAACTTTCCAAACTTACCCGCTGACTTCACTCTTGTCAAACCGGCCACCGCGAACTTCCTCAGCGAGATGCTTGGGGTTCCGGTTTTCCGTCTGACTTCGTGGATCAGCGCGGAAATAAACTCTACCACCACTCTTCCGGGATGGCCAATCCAGGCTCGGGGACTCCTCCCCCGGTCGTCTTCAGGACAGCAAAAAGCCCGGAATCACGGGGGATCCCAGGCTTTCTACTGTCCTGAAGACGGAGGTGTCCGGCCCGCCGTCAGCTTCCGGCCGAAGCTCCGGGCTTGAAGAACGAAGCTCCCAGCGGGGGAAGCGTAACGGTCAGCGTTGCCGGCTGCCCGTCCTGCCCTTCATCAGTGGCCTTCAGCTCGCCAGTGTTGAGGACGCCGGACCCGCCGTAGGTGGCGTGGTCCGTGTTGAGGACCTCCGTCCAGACACCGGAAACCGGAACTCCCAGGGTGTAACCCACGTGCGGAGCACCCGAGAAGTTGATGGCGCAGACGATCGGGTCGCCGTCGGCACCCCAGCGGATGAACGACAGGACATTCCTGTCCGCGTCTCCCCCGTTGATCCATTGGAACCCGGCCGGAACATTGTCCTGGGTGTACAGGGCCGGCGTCGCCTTGTACAGCTCGTTCAGGTCCTTGGTCAGCAGCTGCAGGCCCTTGTGCGCGGGGATGTCCGCGAGCCACCAGTCCAGGCCGTGCTGCTCGGACCACTCCGCTTCCTGGCCGAATTCGGTGCCCATGAAGATGAGCTGCTTGCCGGGGTGGGCCCACTGGTAGGCGAGGAAGGCGCGGAGGTTGGCCAGCTGCTGCCAGCGGTCGCCCGGCATCTTGCGCAGCATGGAACCCTTGCCGTGGACTACTTCATCGTGGCTGATGGGCAGCAGGAAGTTCTCCGTGAACGCGTACACCAGCGAGAACGTGACCGTGCCGTGGTGCCACTTACGGTTGACCGGGTCCTCGGAGGCGTACTTGAGGGAATCGTGCATCCAGCCCATGTTCCATTTCAGGCCGAAGCCCAGTCCGCCGTGGCTGGTGGGGGCAGTGACCCCGGGGAATGCGGTGGATTCCTCCGCGATCATGACGGCACCCGGGTGCGTCTTGTAGACCGTCGCGTTGACTTCCTGGAGGAAGGAGATGGCCTCAAGGTTCTCCCGGCCGCCGAAGCGGTTGGGCCGCCACTGGCCTTCCTGGCGCGAGTAGTCGAGGTAAAGCATGGACGCCACGGCGTCCACGCGCAGGCCATCGATGTGGAACTCGTCCAGCCAGTAGAGCGCGTTCGCCACCAGGAAGTTCCGCACCTCGGTACGTCCGAAGTCGAAGATCAGCGTGCCCCAGTCGGGGTGCTCGCCGAGGGCCGGGTCGGAGTGCTCGTAGAGGGCCTCGCCGTCGAACTTCGCCAGAGCCCACGAGTCCTTGGGGAAGTGCGCGGGCACCCAGTCCAGCAGGACGCCGATCCCGGCCTGGTGGAGGGTGTCCACCAGGTAGCGGAACTCATCCGGGTGGCCGAACCTGGAGGTCGGGGCGTAGTACGACGTGACCTGGTAACCCCAGGAGCCGCCGAACGGGTGCTCGGCCACGGGCATGAATTCCACGTGGGTGAAGCCAAGCCACTTCACGTACTCCACCAGTTCCTTGGCGAGTTCGCGGTAGCCGAGCCCCAGGCGCCAGGACCCGAGGTGCACCTCGTAGACGCTCATCGCGGAGTTGTGCGGGTCACGCTTGGCCCGGGCCGCCATCCATTCGTCGTCCTTGAACGCGTAGGAGCGTTCCACCACGCGGGACGCCGTCAGCGGCGGCACCTCGGTGTTGAATGCCAAGGGGTCGGCCTTCTCCACCCAGTACCCGCCCCGGGTCAGGATTTCGAATTTGTAGCATGCCCCTGCCGTAACCCCAGGGAGGAAGACTTCCCAGACCCCGGACGACCCCAGCGAGCGCATCGAGTGTTCGCGTCCGTCCCAGGCGTTGAAGTCGCCCTTGACCCGGACTGCCTGCGCGTTCGGCGCCCAGACAGCGAACGAGACACCATCAACGTCCCCCATCGAAGACTTGTAGTGCTGCACGTGGGCGCCCAGGACTTCCCAGAGTTTCTCGTGCCGGCCCTCGCCGATCAGGTGCAGGTCCACCTCACCCACCGTCGGCAGGTAGCGGTACGGCTCGTCCACCGTGACCGGGTCCTTCCCGGGGTAGGTGACGGAAAGCCGGTAGTCGGGAACATGGCCCTGCTGCGGCGGTTCAAGCACTGCCACCCACACCCCGTGCGCTTCGTGCTGCATGGGAACCTCGCCGCCGGCGGTGACGACGGCGACCGCGTCAGCGAGGTGCTTCACGGTGCGGATGGTGACATGACCGTAGTCATCGAGGTGCGCGCCCAGGACTGAATGGGGGGCATGGTGTTCGCCGTTTGCGATCCGGCCCAGGGTGCCTTCATCCACGTGCAGCGGCACCCCCGGGCGGTCAGTTCGTGCTGAGCCTGTCATTTCGTTACCTTCCGATGCTGCACCGGCCTGATCGCCGGTGCCGTTGCCGCTCAAAAGCCGCCTGGCGGCGTTCACTGGGATCGCCAGCCAGTCGGGCCTGTTACGCATTTCATAAACAACTTCGTACAGCGCCTTGTCCAGCCACAATGCCACAAACAGGGGCGAGGTCCGGTCAACCGTACCCGGGATGACCCCCGAATAACCCTCGAGGAAGGCGTCGGCGCAGTCGTCCACCCAGGAATCCGGAACCTGGGCGCCCTCCTGCTCGCGCTGGGCCGCCCCGGCCGCATAGTCGAACGACCGCAGCATGCCCACGACGTCGCGCAGGGGCACGTCCGGCACGTTCCGCTCGGCGATGGGCCGCAGCGGTTCACCCTCGAAATCGAGGATGGCCCAGCGGGACTGGTCGCCCGTTTGCCCGGTGACCTGGAGGATCTGGCCGAGGTGGAGGTCGCCGTGGATGCGCTGGAGGGGGCTGTCGGGTGCGGCATCGAGGCCTTCCAGCAGGGCGTCCAGCGCCTGGTCATAGGGGCCGACGGCGGAACGGGCTTCCGCCCATGCGCTGCGGACCCGCTGGGCAACAGCCTGCCCCACTGACGGTCCAGTTTCCGTCCCGGCCGATTGCCCCAGCGTTTCCGCGAGCCGGCGGTGAACGGTGGCGGTGGCCGCACCCAGGGCTCTTGCCTCGGAGGTGAAGTCGGTTCCCGAGCGGGCCGCATCGACGGCCAACCGCCAAGCGTCGCGGCCGCCGACAAGGAACTCGTGGGCCACCGCCAATTCGCCCTGGACAGGCTTGGTGCCCTGGCCGTTGCCGGGTTTGGCCAGCCACTCGCCGCGGACCCAGCCGAGGGTGGCCGGAACTTCAGCAGTGCCGGCGTTGGTCAGCGCTGCCCCGACTTCGATTTCGGGGTTTGTGCCGTCCGAAAGCACGCGGAAGAACTTCACCATCGCCGCCGATTCGCCGTCGTCAACAATGACGGAACTGTTCGACTGCTCACCGCTCAGGACCTTCACCACGCCCTTGGCTGTGGGCAGGCGGTAGGGGCCCTCTACGCGGTACCCCCTGGCGCTTCCGTTCGGTGCCTTTTCCTCCTGCCGGATCAGTTCCAGCCAGGCGCCCACGAATTCGGGGTCGTGCACTGCGTCGTAAACCCAGGGGCGGGACGGATCTGTTCCCGCGGCTTCCCCGACGAGCGCGCGCTCCATGCCGCCCGCAGGTGCCGGGCGGAAGCTGAGGGGTACCTGGACCACCGCAGTCCGCGTGCCGCCGTCGGGCGCCTCCGTGGTGACGTTCAGCAGGAAGACTGCCAGCGCGGCGTGGCCGGTGGGATCTTCCAGGCCCAGGCTGCCTGCCTGGGACATTTGGAAGTCGGGAGACTTGACGGGGAACCACCGCTGCCGGGGCAGCCATTCCTTGAGCAGCGCGGTCAGGGCGGGAGTGAGGATTGGCTGGTTCATCTCAGTTCTCTATCGACAGGATGGGCATGGCCTGGGTGTAGGGCGAGGACGGGTTGGACGCCGCGGACCTGACGCGGAGCCAGAAGAAGTCGTGGCTTCCCAGTGTCAGGGTCAGGCTCCCGTCGTCATTGATGCCGGGGAACGGCTGGCCGCCGAAAACGTCACGCAGGCCGCGCCCGGCGTAGTCGGGGACGCGCAGCCTGGCAGCGACGGGGTGCTGGGAGAGGTTGAAGGCGCAGAGGACGCTTTCGCCGGCGGCACCGGCAGGGTTGTTGTCCGGAAGCTCGCGGAGGTACGCCAGCACGGCGTCGTGGTCTGCTTCAACATGCTTGAATCCGCCCAGGCCGAACGCTGGGTGGTTCTTGCGGACGCTGAGGATCTGCCGGGTCCAGCGCAGCAGCGAACCCGAATGGGCAGCCTCGGCTTCCACGTTGGCCATGCTGTAGTTGTACACCAGCGACTGGATGGGCGGCAGGTAAAGCTTGCCGGGGTCGGCGTTCGAGAAGCCCGCGTTCCGGTCCGGGTTCCACTGCATGGGGGTGCGGACCGCGTCGCGGTCTTCAAGCCAGATGTTGTCTCCCATGCCGATCTCGTCCCCGTAATACAGGAACGGGCTGCCCGGTAGCGAGAGGAGCAGGGCGTTGATCAACTCGATCTCCGCCCGGGAGTTGTCCAGCAGCGGGGCCAGGCGGCGCCGGATGCCGATGTTCGCACGCATGCGCGGGTCCGGCGCGTACCAGCCGAGCATGGCTGCGCGTTCATCGGCCGTGACCATTTCGAGGGTCAGTTCGTCATGGTTGCGCAGGAACGTGCCCCACTGCGCACCCTCCGGGATATCCGGGGTGTCGCGCATGGTCTCGATGATGGGTGCGGCCTTCTGGTCCCGGAGCGCGTAGTACAGGCGCGGCATGATCGGGAAGTGGAACGCCATGTGGCATTCGGGTTCATCTTCGGTGCCGAAGTACTCCACCACCTCGTTGGGCGGCTGGTTGGCTTCGGCGATGATGACCCGGCCTGGATAGCTTTCGTCCACCATGGCGCGCAGTTGGCGGAGGAACTCGTGGGTGGCCGGGAGGTTCTCGCAGTTGGTGCCTTCCTCCTCGTAGAGGTAGGGAATGGCATCAGCCCGGAACCCGTCGATGCCCTGGTCCAGCCAAAACCGGACGACGTCGAAGAGCGCGTCGATGACCTTGGGGTTTTCGAAGTTCAGGTCAGGCTGGTGGCTGAAGAACCGGTGCCAGAAGAACTGGCGGCGGATGGGATCGAAGGTCCAGTTCGATTCCTCCGTGTCCACGAAGATGATGCGGGCGTCCTGGTATTTCTCGTCGGTGTCGCTCCAGACGTAGAAGTCACCGAAGGGCCCATCCGGATCCTTCCGGGATTCCTGGAACCAGGGGTGCTGGTCGGAGGTGTGGTTCAGCGGCAGGTCGATGATGACCCGCACGCCACGGGCGTGGGCTTCGGCCACCAGTCGCTTGAAGTCGCTGATGGTGCCGAACTCATCCAGGACCGAGTTGTAGTCCGAGATGTCGTAGCCACCATCCCGCAGGGGCGACTGGAAGAACGGCGGCAGCCAAAGGCAGTCCACGCCCAGCCACTGAAGGTAATCCAGCCGGTCGATGAGCCCGGAGAAATCTCCGGACCCATCGCCGTTGGCATCCGCGAAGGCCCTGACCAGCACCTCGTAGAACACGGCCTTCCGGTACCACAGCGGATCATGCTGGAGGCCGGGTGCATTGAGCTCGAATGTGTTCTTGGGAGTGAAATGGCCGGAACTTTGCGGATTGAAATTCACGAATGCATTCTCCTCACGCTCAGGATGTGGGCCGGCTCCACGTGCGGGTCAAGGCGCACGTAGTTGTACTCGCCCCACTCCCAGCTTTGGCCGGAGATCAGATCATCCACGTAGAAGCCGCCGCCCGGCGTGAGGTCCTGCGGATCCAGTTCCAGGGCCGCCAGGTCCAGGGCCACGCTGCATTCCTTAGTGACGTGCGGGTCCACGTTGACCACCACGATGAGGGTGTCCTTGGACCCGTCGGGAAGCGTCTTGTGCTTGGAGTACACCACTGTGGACTCGTCCGTGCTCTGGTGGACCGTGAGGTTCTGCAGGTCCAGCAGCGCGGGGTGGTCCCGGCGGATGTGGTTCAGCCGGGTGATGTAGGGAGCCAGGGTGCGGCCGGATTCAGAGGCGGCGTCCCAGTCGCGGTGCTTGTATTCGAACTTCTCGTTGTCGATGTACTCCTCGGCGCCCGGCCGGGCCACGTGCTCGTACAGTTCGTAGCCGGCGTAGACGCCCCACAGCGGGCTGCCCGTGGAGGCAAGGACGGCCCTGACCCGGAACGCGGCGGGGCCGCCGTACTGCAGGTACTCGGTGAGGATATCCGGCGTGTTCACAAAGAAGTTGGGTCGGAAGAATGCCGGGGACTCGTGGCTGACTTCGTTGAAGTAGGCCTCGATCTCCTTCTTGGTGTTGCGCCAGGTGAAGTAGGTGTAGGACTGCTGGAAGCCGGCCCTGCCCAGTGCGTGCATCATGGCCGGCCGGGTGAAGGCTTCGGCCAGGAAGACGACGCCGGGAACTTCTTTATTGACTTCCGCAATAAGCCATTCCCAGAACCACACCGGTTTGGTGTGCGGGTTATCGACGCGGAATATCTTTACCCCGTGGCTGACCCAGAGCAGCACAATCCGGAGAATTTCGCGGGAAAGCCCTTCAGGGTCATTATCGAAATTGAGCGGATAAATGTCCTGGTACTTCTTGGGTGGATTTTCCGCATACGCAATACTGCCGTCCACCCGCGTGGTGAACCACTCGGGGTGGGACTGCACCCAGGGGTGGTCCGGTGCCGCCTGGAGGGCGAGGTCCAGGGCAACCTCGAGGCCAAGTTCGTTGGCCCGCGCCACGAAGGCGTCGAAATCGTCGAAGGACCCGAGGTCGGGATGGATGGCGTCGTGGCCACCCTCCTTGGCACCGATGGCCCAGGGCGAACCGGGGTCGTTGGGGCCCGCCACCAGCGTGTTGTTGGGTCCCTTGCGGTGCTGCACGCCAATGGGGTGGATGGGCGGCATGTAGAGGACGTCGAATCCCATGGCGGCCACGGCGTCGAGCCGCTTGGCGGCGGTGCGGAAGTTGCCGGAGGTCCAGGCGCCGGTGGTGTGGTCCTTGACGGCGCCTTCGGACCGGGGGAAGAACTCGTACCAGGCGCCGCGGCCGGCGCGGTCCCGCTCCACCAGCAGGGGGAACTCTTCGGAGACAGTGACGAGCTCACGGATGGGCTCGCGGTCAACGATGCCGGCAACCTCGCGGCTGAAACCGGCTGCGAGCCGTTCTTCCGTGCCGCGGGACTGGTCGGCCAGGACGTCGGCGGCGTGGCGGAGCGTTTCCCGGTCCGCTTCGCTGCGGAAGTCCTCCTGCGCTGCGTCGGCCAGCAGCTTGGCACCTTCGGCGAGCATGAGTTCGACGTCGATGCCCGCATCGATCTTCACCTCGGCATTGTGATGCCAGGTTCCGTAGCGGTCATGCCAGGCTTCGATGACAAAGGACCAGTTGCCGGTTTCCGACGGCGTGAGGATGCCTTCCCAGCGGTCCGTGCCCATGCCTCGTTCCCCGCGGGGCGGCGCGAGCCGGACGCGCTGGCGCTCGGCTCCGGCTGGGTCCAGGAGCACGGCGCTGACGCCGAGCTGGTCATGGCCTTCGCGGAAGGCGGTGGCACCGACAACGATGCCCTCCCCCGGCACTGCCTTGGCCGGAAACCTGCCGCCCTCGACGACGGGCTGCACGGCGGTGATGGGAAAACGCCCGAACCGCAGACCCTCGGTGATGCGGCGCTGGAGCATTTTGGTTGATGCGGCACTGGTTCCTGAGTTAGTCGTCACAGGCTCGACGTTAGCGAGAAACGGCGAAGATTGCTAAGGCTGCTCATCAATTTCGCCGTGCCGCCCGCCATTTTCTTCATGCCCCGGTCATTTACCCAAAAGAAACCCAATGCTGGTTCCCGGCAGGCAGGTTGTCGGTTAGTGTGACGCAGGTGAAGGCAATCCGCAGGTTTACGGTCCGTACAGTCCTCCCTGAGCCCATTCGGCCGCTTGCCCGGCTGGCCAGCAATTTGCGGTGGTCCTGGCACCGCCCCACCCGCGAGCTGTTCGCCGGACTGAACCCGCGCCTCTGGGAGGAAAGCGGGCAGGACCCCATCGGTTTCCTGGGCATGGTCAGCCGTGAGGAGTTCCAGCAGCTTGCGGCGGACCAGTCGGTGGTGGACCGGGTACGGGCGGCGGAACAGGACCTTGACCGGTACCTCGACGAGCCGCGCTGGTACCAAGGGCTGGGTCCCGACGCGCCGGCCTCCATTGCCTATTTCTCCCCCGAGTTCGGCATCACCGAAGTCCTCCCCCAGTACTCCGGCGGCCTGGGCATCCTGGCCGGCGACCACCTGAAGGCCGCTTCGGACCTGGGCGTGCCGCTGATCGGCGTGGGCCTGCTGTACCAGGCCGGCTACTTCAAGCAGTCCCTCTCCCGGGACGCCTGGCAGCAGGAGACCTATCCTGTCCTGGACCCTGACGGGCTGCCCCTCACCCTGCTCCGCGAGCCCTCCCCCGACGGCAACGGCAAGGCGCTGCAGATCTCGCTCCCCCTGCCCAACGGCAGGCGGCTTCTGGCACACATCTGGCGTGCCGACGTCGGGCGTGTCCCCCTGCTCCTCCTTGACTCCAACGTTCCGGGCAACGATGACGCCGCCCGCAGCATTACCGACCGGCTCTACGGTGGCGGCGGGGACCACCGGCTCCAGCAGGAGCTGCTGCTGGGCATGGGCGGCGTGAAGGCCCTGCGCGCCTTCCAGAAACTGACTGGCTGCGCCGCCCCGGAGGTGTTCCACACCAATGAGGGGCACGCCGGTTTCCTGGGGATCGAGCGCATCCAGGAACTCATGTCCGGGGAGCAGCCGCTGACCTTCGACGAAGCCCTCGCCGCCGGGCGGGCCTCCACTGTGTTCACCACGCACACCCCGGTGCCGGCGGGCATCGACAGGTTCGAGATCGCCCAGATCAGCCACTTCTTCCAGGCCGGCCTGGCGCCGGACGTGCCGGTGGACCGGATCCTGGAACTGGGCCGGGAGAACTATGCGGACGGCAACCCGTCAGTCTTCAACATGGCCGTGATGGGCCTGCGGCTGGCCCAGCGTGCCAACGGCGTTGCCAAGCTCCACGGCGAGGTGTCCCGCAGCATGTTCTCCGCCCTGTGGCCGGGCTTTGACCATTCCGAGGTGCCCATCACCTCGGTGACCAACGGCGTGCACGTGCCCACCTGGGTGGACAGCCGCATCTCCAAGCTCGCCCGGGACCAGTTCGGCAGCGAAGCGGAAGCGCTGGGTAAATGGGACCTCGCCTACAACGTCAGCGACGCCGACGTGTGGGCGCTGCGACGGGAGATGCGGGCAGCGCTGGTGGAGGATGTCCGGCGCAGGCTCCGGGCAGCGTGGAAGAAGCGCGGCGCCGCCGATGCCGAGCTCGGCTGGACAGACAGCGTCCTGGACCCGGACGTCCTGACCATCGGGTTTGCCCGCCGGGTGCCCACCTACAAGCGGCTCACCCTGATGCTGCGCGAGCCGGCGCGGCTGAAAGCGCTGCTCCTGCACAAGGACCACCCCATCCAGCTGGTCATCGCCGGAAAGTCGCACCCTGCGGACGACGCCGGGAAGAAGATGATCCAGGAGCTGGTGCGGTTCACGGACGACCCCGAGGTCCGCCACCGGATCGCGTTCCTGCCAAACTACGACATCGCCATGGCCAGGACGCTGTTCCCCGGCTGCGACGTCTGGCTGAACAACCCGCTGCGGCCGCTGGAGGCCTGCGGCACGTCCGGCATGAAGGCGGCGCTGAACGGTTCGCTGAACCTCTCCGTCCTGGACGGCTGGTGGGATGAGATGTACGACGGCGAGAACGGCTGGGCGATCCCCACCGCCAACAACGACGCGTCCCCCGAGGAGCGGGACGACATCGAGGCGGCGGCGCTGTACGAGCTGCTCGAAACGCAGGTGGCGCCGCGCTTCTACGGAAGCACCGTGTCCGAGGCGGCAGGCGCGGCCGGCCCGTCGACCACCAGGAGCGAGAAGGTCCCCACGCACTGGGTGTCCATGATCAAGCACACCCTGTCCCACCTCGGCCCCGCAGTCTCCGCCGAACGCATGCTCCGCGACTACGTGAACATCCTCTACCGCCCCGCGGCCGAGGCGGGACGCAGTGCCACCGCGAACTCCTACGCGCAGGCGCGGGCCCTGGCCGCGTGGTCCGCGAAGGTGCGTGCCGCCTGGCCCCAGATCCATGTGGAACACGTGGATTCGGTGGGCGTGTCCGAGGACCCGCAAATCGGTGACACCCTCCAGGTCAACGCATACGTGGCCCTCAATGCGCTGACCCCGGAGGACGTCTGCGTGGAAGTGGCATACGGGAAGGCTGAGGAGAATGACACCCTCGCCGACATCACCATGATGGAGCTGAAGGTCCAGGAACATTTGGGCAGCGGCCGCCACCTGTTCAGCGGTTCCCTGGTGATCGACCGTTCCGGGCCTTTCGGCTACACCGTCCGGGTCCTCCCGCGGCACGACGCCCTGGCTTCCAAGGCCGAGCTCGGACTGATCGTCAACGCTTAGGCGCCGCTCCGGTGGGTAAGGCTCCTGCAGGCAGGGCCCCAACCCCGACGCAGGAGGACACCATGACCGAACGTACCGTGGCCGACGCCATCGTGGAGCGGCTCAGGACCTGGGGAGTGAACCGCGTCTTCGGATACAGCGGTGACGGCATCAACGGCTTCATGGGTGCGCTCCGCAGGACTGAGGGCAGCACCGAAGGGCAGGTTGAGTTCGTCCAGGCCCGGCACGAGGAAACCGCGGCGTTCATGGCGGTTGGCCACGCGAAGTACACCGGTGGCGTGGGCGTGGTGACGTCCACCCAGGGTCCTGGCGCCGTGCACCTGCTCAACGGGCTCTATGACGCCAAGCTGGACGGCGTTCCGGTGGTGGCGATCGTGGGCCAGCAGAGCCGCACCGTGCTGGGGTCCGCCTACATGCAGGAGATCGACCTTCCCGCCCTGTTCAAGGACGTGGCGTCGCAGTTCGTGCAGCTGGTCAGCGCGCCCGAGCAGGTTCCCATGGTTCTGGACCGTGCCTTCAGGACTGCGAAGGCCACCTCGTCGCCCTGCGTGGTGATCGTCCCCCACGACATACAGTCAGCACCCGCACCCGGGCTGGAGCAGCAGCACGGGATCGCGGTGACGGCACCGTCCTGGAGTGCCGCGGCCAAGACGCCGCGGGACGAGGACCTGGACGCCGCCGCTGCGCTCCTGAACTCGGCAGAGCGTGTTGCCCTCCTGGTGGGACAGGGAGCGCGCCGGGCCGGACAGGAAGTCGTTGCAGTGGCGGAGAAACTCCAGGCCGGGATTGCCACCAGCCTGCTGGGCAAGCCCTATGTCGATGAGAACCTGCCGTTTGCCGTCGGCACGATGGGCCACCTGGGCACCACCGCAAGTGCGCACCTCCTGGGCAACTGCGATGCCCTGCTCATCGTGGGCTCCAACGACCCCTGGACCGAGTTTTATCCGCCGCCCGGCGCGGCCCGCGCCGTGCAGATCGACATCGACGAGAAAAAGATCGGCAACCGCTACCCGGTGGAAGTGGGCCTGGCCGGGGACGCCGGCTCCGCCCTGGAAGCCTTGAACAGCAGGCTCGAACACCGTCCGCGCAGCCAATGGCGCTCCGACGTGGAGGAACAGGTCAGCCGCTGGCGCATCCTCGCCGCCGACCGCGCCGCTGTTCCTGCCAGCCCCGTCAACCCGGAACGGGTGGTCCGCGAGCTCAACGGCCGGCTCCCGGCGGACGCCCAGGTGAGTATCGACGTCGGCAGCTGCGTGTACTGGTATGCCCGGCAACTGATCTTGCCGCCCGGCGTGCCCGTGCACCTGTCCGGGACGCTGGCCAGCATGGGATGCGCCATCCCGTACGGCCTCGCCGCCAAGCTGGCCAGGCCCGACCTGCCGCTGGTGGCCTTGGCCGGGGACGGTGCCATGCAGATGTCCGGCCTGGCCGAACTGGTGACCGTGGCGCACCGCTGGCAGCAGTGGCAGGATCCGCGGTTCGTGGTGTGCGTCTTCAACAACCGTGAGCTGACCGAGGTCACGTGGGAGCAGCGCGAGTCCGAGGGCGAACCGCGGTTCGCCGACAGCCAGCAGCTTCCCGATTTTCCCTTTGCCGGCTATGCGGACCTGCTGGGGCTCCGCGGCATCCGCGTGGAAGATCCGGAGGACATCGGCGCTGCCTGGGAGGAGGCCTTCGCCGCGGACAGTCCCGTGGTGATCGAGGTGCTGACCGACCCCGAGGTGCCGCTGCTTCCGCCGTTTCCCGCGGGCCGGGAGAAGGCGGAGAGCATGCGCAAGGGCCTGGCAGCGGAGGACGACGGCGGCCGGGCCGCCGCGTTGCTGGACACCTACGCTTCGCAGGAGGAGCGCAAGCAGGCCTGACTCCTCCCCCGTGGCCTTCAGCCGGACGCGCTCCTACAGCAGGACGGCGGTCACGGCCAGGTCCTTGCCGGCGTAGCGCTCGGCGTCCTGCAGGATTTCGCAGATGATGCCGAACGACCTGTCGGCGCGGAACGGAGCAGCCACCTGCCACAGCACGGTGACGGGAGGGTTGCCGTTGTCGGTGATGCTGTCCGCGAAGTCGTGGAGTGAATCGTTCAGGGCATCCAGGTTCACCCCGTAGTGCTCCGGGAAGCTGAGGACCTCGCCGAAGGTTTCCAGGACGGCCCGCTTGCTGTCGGCGGGCGGGACCACGAGGCTGCGCCGGCCGGCGTCGGCCACCTGTTCCTGCAACTCTTCCAGGGTCCAGGTATCGCCGGAGAAAATCTTCATGGTTGTGCTAGCTGCCTTCCGCTATGTACTTGAACGTTTCGTAGTGGTCTGCCGTGTAGTACTTTTCCCCGTCCCCGCCGGCCACGATGCGGCGGGCACCCCGGTCGGATTCGCCCGGCGTGGGAACCGTGTATTCGCGGTAGTACCCCTTGTTCCGCTGCGGCAGGACCCGTTCGAAGTTGCCGAAGGCCTGGTCGTCCTGGCTGTAGGCAAAGGGGCCGCCGGACCGGATCAGGGCCAGGACCTTCCGTCCCTCCGCCGGCAGGTCCGATTCCCGGATTTCCGGCAGGCTGGACGGGTTGGCGGCGCGGACCGGGCTGGAAGTGGCGCCCGGCGTCGTGCCCTGGCTCTGTTGTCCTTGCCCCGCCTGCCCTTGGCCGAATTGGTCAAGGAGGCTGGTCCCCAGGCCGGTCCCGCCGAAGGCGAGCAGGGCTGCCACCACCAGGGCAGCCAGCAAGAGGGTGCGGACGGAGCGGTTATGCACTGGCAGGCCGGCCTAGGTCCGGTAGATGCTGATGGACTGGGCTTCCACGAGATCCTTTTCCCCGGACAGCACCTCGGTCCCCTGGCGCAGCTTATGCAGCGGCGACGTGGTCAACCGAAGCTCGTAGGTGCGGGGGGAGGAACCCTGGACCGCGCGGGGCAGGGTGACCTGCACGTCCGAGGCGCCGCCGTTCACCACCACCAGGCCCGCCAGGTCGCCGTTCCCGGATCCGAGCAGGAGCTGCATCACCCGGTGATGGGGATCGTTCCAGCGGTCGGCGGACATCGGGTGCCCGTCCTGGTCGAACCAGTGGAGGTAGGACTGTTCGTCCCGTACCGGAAAGTCCCGTGGCTGCGCCGCAAGGAACTCCTTGCGCAGCCGGATGTACCGCTTTGTGCTGCGCAGCATCTCGTGCGCCTCCGGGGTCAGCGTCCAGTCCAGCCAGGTGATGGCGTTGTCCTGGCAGTAGGCGTTGTTGTTTCCCTGCTGCGTCCTTGCCAGTTCGTCCCCGGCCGTGATCATGGGGACACCGAGCGAGACCATCAGCGACGCCATCAGGTTGCGGCGGGACTGGGCGCGCCTGGCCAAAATTGCGCCGTTCTCCGTGGGCCCCTCCACCCCGTGGTTGTAGCTGCGGTTGTCGCCGTGGCCATCGCGGTTCTCTTCACCGTTGGCTTCGTTGTGCTTCCGGTCATAGGACACGAGGTCGTTCATGGTGAAGCCGTCATGGGCGGTCACCAGGTTGACCGAGGCCAGGCGCGAGCGGCCGGATGGCTGGAAGAGGGCGGCGGAGCCGGACAGGGAATCGGCAAGCCTGGCCATCGTGCCGCCATGACCTCCGGACGCCAGTGAAGCCTGGTCGGCCAGCCAGAAGGTACGGACGGCGTCCCGGAAGTGGTCGTTCCAATCCACCCAGCCGATGGGGAACCGCCCGGTCTGCCAGCCTCCGTAGCCAATGTCCCATGGCTCGGCGATCAGTTTGGTGTCGGACAGGACGGGGTCGGCGGCAACAGCAGTGAGGAAGGGGTGCTTCGGGTCGAATTCGTTCTCCGCGTTCCGGCAGAGCGTGACGGCGAGGTCGAACCGGAAACCATCGATGTGGTACTCGTCCACCCAGTAGCGCAGTGAATCGACCACCATCTGGACCACGCGCTGTTCGCTGAAATCCAGGCTGTTGCCGCAGCCGGTGGTGTCCACATACCTGCCATGGCTGTCCATCCGGTAGTACGTGTCCTCGCCGAGCCCGCGGAAGCTGAGGACCTGCCCGTCGGCACCGCCTTCGGCAGTGTGGTTGTAGACGACGTCGAGGATGACCTCCAGCCCGGCCGCGTGGAGCGACTTCACCATGGCCTTGAACTCGTCCTGGACTGCCTGGGGGCCCACTTCCTGGGCGGCCCGGGTGGCGTAGGCGGGGTGCGGGGCAAAGAACGCAGCAGTGTTGTAGCCCCAGTAGTTGGTGAGCCCGAGGTCCTGCAGGTGCGGCTCGTCGATATGGAAGTGAACCGGCAGGAGTTGGACGGACGTGACGCCCAGGCTGGTGAGGTGCTCGACGACGGCGGGGTGTGCCAGCCCCGCGTAGGTTCCACGCAGCTCTTCCGGAACATCCGGATGGAGCATGCTTTGTCCGCGGACATGGGCTTCGTAGATGATCGTGTTGCGCCATGGCAGGCGCAGGCGATCGTCAGTACCCCAGTCGAAGTCGGTGGCCGTGCGGACGCTGGTGACGACGCCGTCGCGCTGGTCGATGCCGTGGCAATACGGGTCCAGCAGCAGGGGCTGGTTGCCGGGCCCCTCCACATCCACGGCGGGTATTGCCAGCGGCAGGGACTGCCCGTCCCGCGCCGGACGGAAGCCGTAGCGCGAACCGTACGGCAGGTCCTCCACGATGCCGTGGTGCACGCCCCCGGTGGTGTTGGGAAGGGCCTGGACCCGCCACTTACCGCCCGGCGGGCAATACACGACCTCCAGGCTGGAAACCGCGGGGGCGAAGCAGGCCACGTTCGCACGGCCTCCGGCGTGGTGGCGGGTGCCGCCGGAGTCAGTGCGCGGAACGCTCACGCCAAGTGGAACAGCCGTGGAGGCCTCCATGGCGGACGTGGTGTCGAAAAGCGGCATGACCATCACCTAAATAGTAGCCGCCAGCGGCATCTGGCCAGCCCGGACGCCCCTGCGGCGCCGGGTGGTGTGTGGAATTTATGTGGGAGTCGGGCTACTTTGCGGCGCGCTGCCGGGAAACCTCGTACAGCGAGATGCCCACGGCCATGGAAGCGTTGAGTGATTCCATCGCGGAGTCGATCGGGATCGAGACGATCTGGTCGCAGTTCTCCCGGACCAGGCGGCTGAGCCCCTTGCCTTCCGAACCCACCACTATGCACACCGGTTCCTTCGCCAGGGTGAGGTCCGGCAGTGAAACGTCGCCGTCGCCGTCGAGCCCCAGCACGAAGATCCCCATGCCCTTGAACTGCTTGAGGGCGTTGTTCAGGTTGGCCGCGCGCGCCACCGGGACGCGGACCGCGGCACCGGCGCTGGTCTTCCAGGCCGAGGCGGTGACGCCAACGGAGCGGCGCTCGGGAACGATGACCCCGTGGCCGCTGAAGGCGGAGACGGAGCGGATGATCGCGCCAAGGTTCCGGGGATCCGTGATGCCGTCAAGCGCGACGAAGAGCGGCGCGTTGGCAACGTGCCCCTTCTTCCACTTGTCCACTGTCTCTTCGGCCAGCTCGTAGGCGTCCGCATAGTCGTAGGGCGGGATCTGCAGAACCAGGCCCTGGTGCACGGCGTCGTCGGTCATCCGGTCCAGCTCGGGTTTGCCGGTCTCCAGCAGCGGGATGCCGCGTTCGGCGGCGATCTTCAGGGACTCCTTGACGCGGTCGTCCATTTCGATGCGGATGGCCACGTGCAGCGCCTTCGCGGGGATGCCGGCGCGCAGTGCCTCCACCACGGAGTTGCGGCCGGTGACGACTTCCTCGGTGGCGCGTCCCTTCGGGCCGGACTTGCCGGCCCCGGCGCTGCGGGCACCGGCGTTGCGCTTGGCGGCCGAGCGTTCAGCCAGCTGCCTGGCTTTGTGGGCCTTGTGGTAGACGCGGTCCTCTGCCTTGGGCGTGGGCCCCTTGCCCTCGAGGGCCTTGCGCCCGTGGCCCCCGGTTCCGATGGTTGGGCCCTTCTTCGCTTTAACCGATCGGCGACCATTGTTGGCCATGATGTTCCACCCTTGATTGTGCTGACTGACTCTGCCTACCAGTCTACTGACCAGGAAAAAATCGACTGGTTAAGGCGTCTGGATCCGGCCGCTGCCCGGGTGCGTTCAGTCGCGGCGCAGGTTCCAGGTGGCACCGTCCGGGCCGTCTTCGACAACGATCCCGGCCTGCTTGAGGGTGTCGCGGATGGCATCGGACGCGGCCCAGTCCTTGTCCGCCCGCGCCTGGGCGCGGGCGGCCAGCTGCGCCTCCACGAGGACGCTGAGGGCCTCGGCCTCGCGGGTATCCGCCGCTGCCGTGCCTGCGACGGCGTTGAGGCCCAGGACATCCGTCATGGCAGTGGCGGCATGCATCGCATTCCGTGCGGCCTCATCGTCGCCGTCAGCCAGCGCTGTGTTTCCGGCCCGGACGGTTTCGTGCAGTGCCGCCAGGGCACGCGGGACGTTCAGGTCGTCGTCCATCGCTTCCTCGAACGCCTGCATGCTCCCGCTGGACGGTCCGTAGTTCCCGGCGACGACCCCGGACCCGCCGCCGAAGCGCGCCACGGTCTTGGCCAGGAACCCGTCGATGCGCTCGACGGCGGCCGCGGCTTCCTGGAGGGAAGTGGGCCGGTAGTCCAGCACGGAGCGGTAATGCGCCTGGCCGAGGTAGTAGCGCACCACGCGGGGCGAAGCCAGCTCCAGCATCTCTGCGGGGCTGATGGTGTTGCCGATGGATTTCGACATCTTCTCGCCCTCGTAGGTCACCATGCCGTTGTGCATCCAGAAGTTGGCGAACGGGTGCCCTGCCGCCTGGGACTGTGCCATCTCGTTTTCGTGGTGCGGGAAGCGCAGGTCCAGGCCGCCGCCGTGGATGTCGAATTCGGTGCCGAGGTACTTGGTGACCATCGCGGAGCATTCAAGGTGCCAGCCCGGACGGCCCGCTCCCCAGGGGGATGCCCAGCTGGCCGTGGCAGGTTCCCCTGCTTTGGACCCCTTCCAGAGGGCGAAGTCGCGCGGGTCCTTCTTCCCCCGGGGGTCGGCGTCCGGAGCGGCCTGCATGTCCTCGATGTTCTGCCGGGTCAGTGCGCCGTACTTGCTCCAGGAACGGACGTCGAAGTACACGTCGCCGGAGTCGTCCAGTGCCGGGTAGGCGTGCCCGCGGTCGATCAACTGCTGGATCAGGGCGTGCATTTCCGGGATGTGCCCGGTGGCCCTGGGCTCGTAGGTGGGACGGGAAACGCCCAGGGTGTCGTATGCCTTCAGGAATTCCTGCTCGTAGCGGTAAGCCAGCGCCCACCATTCCTCGCGCGGCACCTCACCCGGCTCGGGGCTGAAGTCCGACGCGAAGGACGCCTCGGATTTGGCGAGGATCTTGTCGTCGATATCCGTGACGTTCCGGACCACGGTTACGCGCAGCCCGCGGTACTGCAGCCAACGGGTCAGCTGGTCGAAGGCGATGGCGGAGCGGATGTGGCCCACATGCGGCATGCCCTGCACCGTGGCCCCGCAGTAGTAGAGGCTGGCCTTGCCCTCGACCAGGGGGACGAAGTTCCGGACTTCGGCGGAGGCAGTGTCATAGAAGCGCAGGGTCACCGCTCCAGATTAGCCGATGCCTTGCCGGTGCCGCGGGTAGACCAGGGCGGTGGCCACCGCGGAGACGCCTTCGCCACGGCCAGTGAAGCCCAGCCCGTCACTGGTGGTCGCCGTGACACTCACCTGCGCGCCGGCCGCCTCGCTGAGGACCCTCTGCGATTCTTCCCGGCGAGGCCCAAACTTGGGCCGGTTGGCGACGAACTGGACCGCCACATTGCCGATCTCGAAGCCGGCCGCCCTGACGATCCTGGCGGCTTCCGCGAGGAGCGTGGCTCCGGAGGCGCCGGCGAATTCGGGCCGGTCAGTACCGAAATGGGTGCCAAGGTCGCCCACACCAGCGGCGGAAAACAGGGCATCGGCAGCTGCGTGAGCCACGGCGTCGCCGTCCGAATGCCCGGCGAGGCCGCGTTCACCGGGCCACAGGAGGCCGCCCAGCCACAGGGGCCGGGGCAGGTCCTCGGGGGTGTACGCGTGGACGTCGATGCCCACGCCGGTACGCGGGAGGACCGGCTGCTGTGCGTCCATGACTAGCCCTCCACCCAGCGGGCTCCGAGTGGCCCTTCCAGCAGCCCCTCGGCGAAGATCAGGTCAAGGGGCGTGGTGATCTTCAAGGACTGCGTGGAGCCGCGGACCACGTGGACCGGCGTCCCCAGCATCTCAACCAGCATGGCGTCGTCCGTGACGGCCGTCGATTCCTGCCCGTCCAGGTCCTGCGCGGCCCGGTGCGCCGCCAGCAGCGTATCCAGCCGGAAGCCTTGCGGGGTCTGGACCGTCCGCAGTTCCCCACGCGCCACCGTCCCGGTCACCAGCTCGGGGGCGAGTGCGGCGTCGCTCCCCGTCGTTGCTGCCACCGTCTTGATCGTGTCCACAACCGGCAGGGCGGGAATGACGGCAGCCGCGCCGGAGGCCAACGCGTCAGCCACCCGGTGGAATACGGACTCAGGGGCAAGTGCACGGGCGGCGTCATGGACCAGGACCGCCTCGATGCCGTCCATCAGCGCCGCGATGCCGGCCCGGACGGAGTCTGCCCTGGTTGCCCCGCCGTCGACGACGGTTACCAGGGGGCCGCCGTCGGCAAGTTCCGCCCGGAACTCCTCGCACAACTTGCGCAGGCCCTCATCCCCTGCGGGCAGGGCAACACAGACCTGGGTAGCGACTTCGGAGGCGACAATGCCCCGCAAAGCATGCATCAGGATCGTCTCGCTTCCCAGCGGCACCGCCGCCTTGGGCATGCCGTAGCCAAGCCGTTGCCCCGAACCTGCGGCAACCACGACGACGGCGGTGACCAGGCGGGATGGTGTTTCACTCATGCGGACTAGCCTACGACGGCGCCGCTTGCGGTGAGTGCCGAAGACGCCCGGGGTTTCGGGGCGGCAAAGTTTTAGGGCAAAAAGAAGCCCCGGTGGCACTTGGGTGCCGCCGGGGCTTAATTCTTAGGAAGCCAGGACCTCGTCGAGAACGCTTGCAGCCTTCTCCTCGTCGGTCTTTTCAGCCAGCGCCAGTTCTGAAATCAGAATCTGGCGGGCCTTGGCCAGCATTCGCTTCTCGCCTGCGGAAAGGCCCCGGTCGTGATCACGGCGCCACAGGTCGCGGACGACCTCTGCCACCTTGATGACATCACCGG
The DNA here is from genome assembly GCF_057369995.2 of Arthrobacter sp. MOO21. Taxonomy (NCBI): domain Bacteria; kingdom Bacillati; phylum Actinomycetota; class Actinomycetes; order Micrococcales; family Micrococcaceae; genus Arthrobacter; species Arthrobacter sp. MOO21. Next base: position 890,048 of record NZ_CM170671.2, read on the forward strand.
AAGCAAGCTTCTCCAGATTCGCCTTGTACCTGCGCGACCAGTTGGTGGGCTCTTCGGTGAACTCGGCACGAAGCACATCAAACACGTGCTCCAAGCCATCCTTGCCCACTACGTCCCGGACCCCAACAAGGTCAACGTTTTCTGCTGGAACTTCAATGGTCAGATCACCCTGAGCCACCTTGAGCTTGAGATACATTTTCTCTTCGCCCTTGATGGTGCGCATCTTGATCTCTTCGATCTTCGCGGCACCGTGGTGAGGGTAAACTACTGTCTCGCCGACCTCAAATACCATGTGGACATTTCCCCTTTCCCGCAGACCAGTTTATCACGATTCAGGCATATGACCGGCCGGAGAAAGGGCTCCCAACCGCAGAAATACGCGGAAAAACGGCCCAATCGACCCCCTCAACCCCCTTGACGGATCGGGATAATAGTGCATCGCGTGAGCGTTCCCACTGCCGATGTGACAGTGCCGAATCATTGTTTGCCCCTGTTTGCGGATAGGCTATGGCTGAAAAAGACTTCAAAATTCTCGAGGAGTACGTGACGTGCGTTCCACTGCGATGAACCGGGCCCAGCGCGGCAAACTGGCACTGACGGCTGCCGCCCTTGGCGTCAGCCTGCTGACCGCAGGCTGCGGTTACATCACGCCCCAGCAGACCAGCCACCAGTACTCCGCCTCTGACGGCATCCGCGCGGACCTCGGCCCGCTGCAGCTGCGCAACATGCTCATTGTCTCCGCGGGCGAAGACAAGCCGGGCCGCCTGATCGGCGCCGTCTACAACTCCTCCTCGAAGGACGTGAAGCTCACGGTCAACGGTGCCAAGGGCTCCCAGACTGAAGTTCCGGTGAAGGCCAACTCCTACACCCTGCTGAACGAAAACTCTGACGAAGCGATCCTGAGCACCAGCGGCGGCAAGCCTGGTTCGCTGGTGGACGTCAAGATCAGCGAAAACGGCACGAACGTGTCCAGCACCGTCAAGGTCCCTGTCCTGGACGCCACCTTGGCGGAGTACAAGGACTACCTGCCGGCGTCCAGCACCCCATCGCCCAGCACCTCGGCTGGCCCGACGTCGTCGGCTTCCCCTTCCGGGACCGCCAGCTCTTCCGCAAGCCCCAGCGCATCCGCCACCACCGGCGGACACTAGGCGCGCACGGCAGGAAAGGCATAGCAAAAGGGAGGGACCGTACGGTCCCTCCCTTTTGCTATGCCTGCCTTTTCGCTATGCCTGCCGCCTACGGCTCGAACTTGTACCCGAGGCCGCGGACGGTCACCAGGTAGCGGGGAGCGGACGGGTCGGGCTCAATCTTGCCGCGGAGCCGCTTCACGTGCACGTCCAGGGTCTTGGTGTCGCCGACGTAATCCGAGCCCCAGACCCGGTCGATGAGCTGGCCCCGGGTCAGCACCCTGCCGGAATTCCGAAGGAGCATTTCCAGGAGCTCAAACTCCTTCAGGGGCAGCAGCACCTGCTCGCCGCCAACGCTTACCACGTGCCGTTCAATGTCCATCCGGACCGGCCCCGCCTGCACCGTGGACGACACCAGTTCCTCCGGCTCCCCCTGCCGCCGCAGCACTGCCCGGACCCTGGCCACCAGTTCCCGGGAGGAGTAGGGCTTGGTCACGTAGTCGTCCGCGCCCAGCTCCAGGCCCACCACTTTGTCGATCTCGGAGTCCTTGGCGGTCAGCATGATCACGGGGACGCTCGAACGCTGCCGCAACTGCCGGCACACCTCAGTGCCGGAGAGCCCGGGAAGCTGCAGGTCAAGCAACACCAGGTCTGCACCGTTCCGGTCGAATTCGGTGATGGCGTCGAGCCCGTTGTCCACCACCTCCACCTCGAACCCCTCTTTACCCAGCAAGTAGGACAGGGGGTCGCTGAACGACTCCTCGTCCTCCACAATCAAAATCCTGCTCAAGCGCTAGCTCCTCGTTCTTTTGCGCCGGCGGCGCGGGATCCTTGGACGACACTCTGCTGGGCGGCCGCTTCACGGGCCGTCGCCAGGGCCGGGACCGGGGAAGCTGGAACCTTTTCGCCGCCCTCCTGCTCTTCCATCTCGGGAAGGCGGAGGGTGAAGGTGGAGCCCTGGCCCGGCTGGGACCAGAGCGTGACCTCGCCGCCGTGGTTTGATGCCACGTGCTTGACGATGCTCAGGCCCAAGCCGGTACCCCCGGTGTGGCGGGAGCGCGCGGCATCCACCCGGTAAAAGCGTTCAAAGACCCGTTCCTGGTCCTCGGCGCTGAGCCCCTCCCCCTGGTCGGTCACGGAGATGGAGACCAGGCCTTCCTTGGAACGCACCCCGATCCCCACCCGGGTGTTCGCAGCGGAATAGCGGATGGCGTTGTCGATGAGGTTCCGCAGCGCCGTGACCAGGAGGTCCTGGTCCCCGAAGACCTTCCCGTCGGTCCGGCCGCCCACGACGATGGTGATGTTCTTGCTTTCCGCCGGAAGCTGCGAGCGGTCCACGGCTTCGGCGATGACCGCGTTGATGTCAACCGGGCGGCCTTCCTGGATCACGCTGGCCCCCTGCAGGCGGGACAGTTCGATGATGTCCTGGACCAGGGCGGCCAGGCGGGCCGATTCCTTGTGCATGCGCTTGGCAAAGCGCCGGACGGCCTCTTCGTCGTCGGCAGAGGATTCGAGCGCCTCCGCGAGCAGGGAGATAGCGCCTACCGGTGTCTTCAGTTCATGCGAGACGTTGGCAACGAAGTCGTTGCGGATCTCCTCGGTACGCGTGATCTCAGTCCGGTCGTCGGCAAGGAGCAGGATGTATTCCTCACCCAGCATGGCTGCCCGGACCTGCACGATGATGGTCCCGTGCCCGAGCGGACCGCGTGGAAGCTCCAGTTGCCGCTCAAGGATGACGCCGTCCCGGCGCACCCCGGCGGTCATGTCCAGGAGTTCCTTGTGCACCACGGTGTGGCCGCGCACCAGGCCGTAGGCATAGGCTGCGGGGCTGGCACGGACCACGCCGTCCACATCGTCCAGCACCACGAAAGCGCGTCCGACGACGGCCAGCACCTCGGCTGCGCCCGCTGGCAGCGCGGGCTCCCCGGCGTCGACGTCCAGCAGCTCGCGCTGCTTTTCGCTCACCCGGTAGGCGAGCACGCCGAACGTGCCGAGCGCCAGTCCGATAAGGCCGGCCACCAGACCGATGAGCATAGGATCCACAGCTCCACTTTATGCTCCTGCTGGCCGTGGCCCGGCGCGTCCGGCCCCTTCAAGCCAACGGTTCAACTAACGTTCACCTTCATGCGCATAATCGTTTACCGGGTGCTGGCAAAGTTGCTGGTTGGAGCGCCCATTGGCGACACAATTCCTGCTGCCCTCGTGCGGGCGGGGGGAGTTACAAGGAAAGGACGCCGACGTGCGTAAGGTTTTTCAGGAAGAGCTCACCCAGGTCGGTGACCAGCTGGTGGAGATTTCGCGGCTTGTCAGCGAAGCGATGGAAAAGGCCACCACCTCGTTCCAGGTGGCGGACGTTGACCTCGCCCAGGATGTCATTGCGGCGGATGCGCGGATCGACTTCCTGCAGAACAGCCTGGATGAGCGGGCCATCGACATCCTGGCCCTGCAGGGTCCGGTCGCCAGTGACCTGCGGATGATCGTGGGTTCCCTCCGGATGAGCGCCTCGCTTGAGCGGATGGGCGACCTCGCCCGGCACATCGCCCAGCTCGCGCGCCTTCGGTACCCTTCGACCGTCATTCCGGCATCCATGACGGAGACCTTTAACAAGATGGCGGAGCTGGACCAGGAGATCGCCGAGAAGCTCACCGTCCTGCTGGAGACCCGGAACCTTGAGCTGGCCCGGGACATCCTGAAGGCGAACACGGCGATCAACGACCTGCACCTGAGCGTCTTCAAGGCCATCGCGGCCCCCGAGTGGGTCGAGTCGCCCGCCACGACGGTGGACGTGGCCCTGGCCAGCCGCTACTTCGAACGCTTTGCGGACCATGGCGTCTCCGTCGCCCAGAAGGTGACGTACCTGGTCACGGGTGCCTGGCAGCCGAACGGCATCGAGCACAGCTGACGCCCGGTCCGAACACCGGGAAGCACGACGGCGGGCTGGTCACCTAAGGTGGCCAGCCCGCCGTCGTACGCGTTAATGCCTTATTTTTTGCCCTGGTTGGCGACGGCCAGGATGGCTTCCTCGGCGGCCTCCGGGTCCAGGTAGGTGCCGCCCGGCTTGACCGGCTTGAAGTCCTCGTCCAGGTCGTAGACCAGCGGGATGCCCGTGGGGATGTTCAGGCCGGCGATCGCTTCGTCGCTGATGCCGTCCAGGTGCTTGACCAGGGCGCGCAGCGAGTTGCCGTGCGCCGTGACGAGGACGGTCTTGCCTGCCTTGAGGTCTTCCTTGATGTCCGATTCCCAGTAAGGCAGGAGCCGCACCAGGACATCCTTCAGGCACTCAGTACGCGGCAGCGCATCGCCGAGGCCGGCGTACCGGGGGTCGTGGGCCTGCGAGAACTCGGAGTCGTCCGACAGGGGCGGCGGCGGGGTGTCGTAGGAGCGGCGCCATTCCATGAACTGTTCCTCGCCGTATTCGGCCAGGGTCTGGGCCTTGTCCTTGCCCTGCAGCGCGCCGTAGTGGCGTTCGTTCAGGCGCCAGTCGCGCTTGACCGGGATCCAGCCACGGTCGGCCTTGTCCAGGGCGATGTTCGCCGTGTTGATGGCACGCTTCAGCAGGGAGGTGTAGAGCACGTCCGGCAGGACGTTGTTCTCCACCAGCAGCTCACCGCCGCGCGCTGCTTCCGCGCGGCCCTGGTCGTTCAGGTCGACGTCCACCCAGCCGGTGAACAGGTTCTTGGCGTTCCATTCGCTGTGGCCGTGGCGCAGCAGAATCAGCTTGTAAGTCATGATTTTCATCCTAGCCGAGCGCTGTCGCCGCCTGCCCAGCGTTACAAGGCCCGCCGGACAGGACACCGCCGGGCAGGCAGGGATAGGGTTGGGCGGTGGTTCAAAAGGCTGAACGGGTCAACTCCCCGCAACTGTCCGGCCGGACGCCCGCCGCGCGGCAGGGCCGGCCGGTGGGCAACGTGACCCGCGGCACCACCAACCCCAACCGGATGCGGCGGGTGGACCGCTGGCTCACCGGACCGCAGGCCTGGCGGCTGCGGGCCGCCAAAGAACCCCTCGTCGTGGACCTCGGCTACGGCGCCACCCCGGCCACCGCCGTCGAACTCTATGAACGGCTCGCGGCTGTCCGCCCGGACGTGCGGGTCTGCGGGATCGAGATTGAGCCCGAGCGCGTCCGGGCCGCGCTCCCCCTCCAGCGGCCGGGCCTGACCTTCCACGTTGGTGGCTTCGAACTTCCCGTCCCCGGGCGCCCGGCCCTGGTCCGCGCCTTCAACGTCCTGCGCCAGTACGAGGAGCAGGATGTTCCCGGCATCTGGCGGCTGGTGCAGGACCGGCTCGCCCCGGACGCGCTGTTCATCGACGGCACGTGCGATGAGATCGGCCGCCGGGTCGCGTGGGTGGCACTTGATGCACAGCGCCCGCTGTCCCTGAGCATCTCGGTGCGGTTCGGCAGCTTCGACTTGCCGTCGGAGGTTGCCGAGCGGCTTCCGAAGGCCCTCATCCACCGGAACGTCCCCGGCGAACCGGTCCATGCGTTCCTGCAGGCAATGGACCGGGCCTGGCTTGAGTGCGCGCCCCTCGCCGCGTTCGGCAACAGGCAGCGCTGGGTGGGCATGTGCAGGGCATTGCGCGACGCCGGATGGCCGGTCCAGGACGGACCCGCCAGGTGGCGGCTCGGGGAGCTAACGGTGGGCTGGGAGGCGGTGGCCCCTGGCCGCCAGGGTCCTGGTCCCCAGGGCACTGGTCACCAAGGGCCGTAAGGCCCCATGTTGCGGCTGCCGCCGCGGCCCGCATCCTTGACCGCTGGCCGGACATCAGCCAGGTAGACGGACGCTGCCACCACCGCGGCGAGGCCGAAAAGACCGAAGGTTCCGAGGAAGCCGCCGCCGGACGTCAGGAGCGAGAGGACGCCGATGAGGGCGGCGCCCCCGGTCAACGCAAGCCAGAAGGTCTTGGTCCGCTTCCCGGTGGCTTCGAAGGCGTTGGCCCGGTGCCTGGCGCAGTCGATGACAGCCCAGAGCTCAAGCCCCAGGGCCACCAACGCAAGGATCCAATACAGTGCCTGCTCTACAGGCCGAATAATCAGTTCACCGTCCACAGACCCAGCCTATCCGTCCAGCGCCTTCAGGGCCTGCTCCAAATCAGCCCAAAGGTCCTCCAGGTTCTCAATACCGACACTCAGCCGGACGAGGTTTTCCGGCACGCTGGCCGGTTCGGCCGTGTGCCTGCGCCGGCGCTCGATCAAGGACTCCACCCCGCCCAGGGAGGTCGCCGGGAGCCAGAGATCCAGGGCCTGGACCAGCTTGTCCGCCGCATCCGCCCCGCTCAACCCTGAGGTGGCGGCAACCTGGATGCAGATGATGGAACCGAATCCCTTCATCTGGTCCCTGGCCCGGTCATGGCCGGGATCGGTGGCAAGGCCGGGGAACCGGATGGATTCGATGGCAGGGTGGGCGGCGAGCCTTTCGGCGAGGAGCATCGCCGATGCCTGGGAACGCTCCACCCGCAGCGCGAGGGTCCGCAGGCCGCGCAGGGCCAGCCAGGCTTCGAAGGGACCGGCGATGCCGCCATGGATGATGCGGTGGTGCAACAGTTCCGAGCGGATCTCCGGGCTGGAGGTGACCAGTGCCCCCAGGACGACGTCGGAGTGCCCGGCCAGGTACTTGGTCACTGAGTGGAGGACGACGTCGGAGCCCAGCAGGAGGGGCTGCTGGACCAGGGGCGTGGAAAAGGTGTTGTCGGTGACCACAATGGCACCGGCGGCGTGGGCAGCGTCAGCGAGCGCACGCACGTCGGCAATACCCAGCATGGGGTTGGTGGGGCTTTCCAGCCAGAGCATCGCCGCGGGCCTGCCGGAGGGGCCGCCGGGAGCAATGGCTTCCTTCACGGCGTCTGTGTCGGCGATGTCCACGGTCCGGAGTTCGATGAAGCCCTTCTGCGCCAGCTCGGACGCCATCACCAGGGAGCCGGAGTAGCTGTGGCTCGGCATGACGAGCACTCCCCCGGCCGGGATCAGGGACAGCGCCGAACTGACCGCGGCAAGGCCCGATGCGTACAGCAGGCCGGGAAGGGTGGACCCTTCAAGCTGTCCGAGCGCCTCTTCGAAAGGGTCCCAGGTGGGGTTGGAGTAGCGGCCGTAGCCCCGGTCGCCGTCCCCCAGCGGTCCAGTGCCGAAATACGTGGAGGAAAGGGTGATAGGCGGGTTGACCGGCTGGTCCCTTTCCCGCGGCGGACGCCCGGCCGCCACCACCACGGTCTCGGCTGAAAGGGACGCGGCCTGATGCTCGGAAAGACTCATGGTGAAAGCGTACTGTCCGGCCCGGAACTGCAGGAAAGCAGTGACGTGCCATGTCCGCCCGGCTGCGTTCAGCCAGGGGCAGGAAATGTCCGTGCGGCTCGGTAGGCTTGAGAAGTGAGCAAACAAAGCGCCGGCGTATTCATCGCATTCGAGGGTGGCGATGGTGCCGGCAAGTCCACCCAGGCGGCCCGGCTGGCAGCTGCCCTGGAAGGCCGCGGGTTCAACGTCCTGCGCACCCGCGAGCCCGGCGGGACACCCGTCGGCGAAAAACTGCGTTCGCTGGTCCTGGACCACGGCAACGGCGAAATCGATGCCCGCACCGAGGCCCTCATCTTCGCGGCCTCCCGGGCCGCCCATGCCGCGCAGGTGATCCGGCCCGCCCTGCAGCGCGGCGACGTCGTGCTGAGTGACCGTTACATCGATTCGTCCGTGGCTTACCAGGGCGCAGGGCGGAACCTCGGCAAGGATGCTGTCCAGTCCCTCAACGAATGGGCCACCGCGGGCCTCCAGCCGGACCTCACTGTCCTGCTGGACGTGGATCCGCAGCTGGGCCGGCGCCGCCGGACTGCGGGCGAAGCCGCCGAAGACCGGCTGGAATCCGAGGCGGACGAATTCCACACCCGGATCCGGGACGCCTTCCTTGAACTCGCGGCACGCCGGCCGGACTCCTACCTGGTGCTGCCGGCCCGCCTGCCGGTCGACGACCTCGCCGCGCAGATCCTGCAGCGCGTCGAAGCCCTGGTCCATCCTGCCGCTGGCCTGCCGCTGCCGGCGTCGCCGGGAGCGTCCACAGGCGGTGGCGGCGCGTGACGGTCTGGGACGACCTCCAGGGCCAGCCCGCCGTCGTCGAACAACTGCGGCAGGCCGCACGGGGCGAGGGCCTGACGCACGCCTGGCTGTTCACCGGCCCGCCCGGGTCCGGCCGTTCCAATGCGGCGAAAGCCTTTGCCGCGGCGTTGAACTGCGACCAGGACGACGTGGGCCTGCGAGGCTGCGGCCAATGCCAGGCGTGCCACACGATCCTGGGTGAAACACACTCCGACGTGACGTTCGTCCGGACCGAAAAGGTCACCATCACCATCGATGAGGCCCGCGAACTTGTGGCCACCGCCGGAAACCGGCCGTCCTCCGCGCGCTGGCGGATCATCGTGGTGGAGGACGCCGACCGCATGGCCGAGCGGACCACCAACGTCCTCCTGAAGGCCATCGAGGAGCCCACCCCGCGGACCGTGTGGATGCTCTGCGCCCCCTCCCCGGCGGACGTCCTGGTCACCATCCGCTCCCGCTGCCGCAGCGTCGCACTGCGGCTGCCGCCTGCCGAGGACGTTGCGGCCCTGCTGGTCCGGCGCGACGGCGTGGACCCCGCCCTCGCGGAACGGGCAGCCCGCGCCGCGCAAAGCCATGTGGGTATCGCCCGCCGCCTCGCCAGGGACCCTGCCGCCAGGGAACGCCGGCTGGAAACAGTCCGTTTCCCGCTGGGGCTGCGGGGTGTCACGGCGGCCGTCATGATGGCAGACAAGCTGGTCAAGATCGCCACGGCGGAAGCCAACAGTTCCAATGAGGAACGCGATGCCGCCGAGAAAGCCGCGCTGCTGGCAACCTTGGGTGCGCCGGAGTCCGGAACCCTGCCGCCGGCGATGCGCAGCCAGCTGAAGCAGCTAGAGGACGACCAAAAACGCCGGGCCAAGCGGTCCATCACGGACTCCCTTGACCGGACCCTCACCGACTTGCTGTCCTTCTACCGCGACGTGCTGATCATCCAGCTGGGGAACGCCGTGGAGCTGGTCAACGTTGAGCTGAGGAGCGAGTTGGAGGAGTTCGCTGCCCGAACCGCTCCGGAGGTCACGCTGGCCCGCATGGATGCCATCAACAAGGCCCGCGAACGCATCACCACCACCAACGTTGCCCCGCTGTTGGCCATTGAGTCCATGGCAGCCAGCCTGATCCAGCCATCCAAGGAGACCCGATGACTGCCCGCCCACTGCCTGCACGGCCCCTGACGCTTGCTGTCCGTGCCGCCGGCGCCATGGTCCTGGCCATGGTCCTCGCGTCGTGCAGCCTCCTCAACGGCGGCGACAAGAAGCCTGAGGCGGCCACTGCGAAGGCCGATCCGTCGATCGTCGCTTCGGCACCCTCCGGCCTGGAAAAGTTCTATTCCCAGGAAGTCGTGTGGCAGCCCTGCGAAGGTGAGTTCCAGTGCGCCAAGGTGACGGTTCCCCTGGACTATGCCAACCCTGCGGGGGACACCATCCAGATTGCGGCACTACGTGCGCCCAGCACTGGAAAGAAGACCGGCAGCCTCCTGGTCAACCCCGGCGGGCCCGGGGCCTCCGGGTACGACTTCGTCAAGGACGCTGCGGGAACGCATTTCTCCCAGGGCGTGCGCAGCACCTACGACCTCGTGGGTTTTGATCCCCGGGGCGTCAAGCGGTCCGCACCCGTCACCTGCATGACGGACGCGGAACGGGATGCCTCACGCGCCAAGATCTACGACCTGCAGACGGACGCCGGCCTGGCCGAGGCGCTTGCCGACAACAAGGCAATCGGTGCCCAGTGCGCGGCCCAGACCGGCCCGGTGCTGGCCCACATCGACACCGTCAGCGCCGCAAAGGACCTGGACGTGCTCCGGGCGGTCGTCAACGACAGCAAGCTGAACTACCTCGGATACTCCTACGGCACCTTCCTGGGCTCCACCTATGCCTCCCTGTTTCCGGACAACGTGGGACGGATGGTGCTCGATGGCGCCCTTGATCCTTCGATCAGCAACGAGGACCTCACCAGCGGGCAGGCCCGCGCGTTCGAGAAGGCCATCCGCTCCTACGTGGCGAGCTGCCAGCGGCAGGACAAGTGCCCCCTCGGCGGGGACGTCGACTCTGGTGTGAAGCAGATCCAGGACCTCATCAGCGCCGTCCAGCAGACGCCGCGCACAGCCAAGGACGGCCGCCAGGTCAACGCGACAATGTTCGTCAGCGGCCTGATCACCCCGCTGTACAACGACCAAAGCTGGCCTGCCCTCACCCAGGCGCTTGAAGCTGCCATGAACGGTGACGTGAGCCTGGTGCTCCGCCTGGCCGATATCGGGGCCGACCGTGCGCAAGACGGTACGTACACCTCCAATTCGACGCTCGCCTTCAACGCGGTCAACTGCCTGGACTACCCAATGGTCTCGGACACGGCAGGCATGCGTGCAGAGGAGCAGCGGCTGGAGCAGGACTCCCCCACGTTCGGATATTTCTTCGCCTACGGAGGCGTCAACTGCGCAGACTGGCCGTACAAGAACCTGCGGACACCGGCCCCCGTCGAATACCGGGGGGACTCCCCCATCGTGGTCATCGGCACCACCGGGGACCCCGCCACTCCCGTCGACTGGGCTGCGTCCCTGCGCAAGCAGCTGGGCAACGCCTCCCTGCTGACCTGGAAGGGCGAGGGGCACACCGCATACGGCCGGGCCAACAGCTGCCTGGAAGATGCAGTGGACGGCTACCTGGTGAGCGGCAAGATTCCCGCTGACAACACGGTGTGCTGAAGGCCCCAACCGCCGGCGGGGCCCCATTTTGACCGCGGCGCACGGACTCCATTACAGTTGACTCTTGCATGAAGCCACCGGGTCCGCCCGGGAAGTTCATGCGGTGCTTCCTTAGCTCAGTCGGTAGAGCGTTTCACTCGTAATGAAAAGGTCATCAGTTCGATTCTGATAGGAAGCTCGGGATAAACCCCGGACAGCCCCTGATTTCAGGGGTTTCCGGGGTTTTTCGCTGGTTAAGCGGCCCTGCAGCGCCCCAGGCCAGGGCCTCTGTGCAAGGCATGTTGCCCCCCGTCACTCTTCGTCCCCAAAGCCCGCACCTGGTCATTGACAAGAGCCCTGCGGAGTTTTTTCATCGACACATAAGTCGAGCAGTGGGCTTCCTTCCGCAGATCTTGGGAGCAACCATGGATTCCGGGATGATCCTCGGGTTCAGCTTCGGGTACCTCGTTACCAGTGCAGGCGTATTCCTCCTCTACTCGCCGGTCATCGCCATGGTCCTGGTGTTGCTGGTCGTGGTTGGCATCCTCAAGGCCGTGCTGCTGCAGTTCGCCGTCTTGATACGTAAACTGCGGCGGCGGCCCGAACCGGACATTGGCGGTCACTGGCTTCCCGGCCCCTCGGAGCGCGCACCGGAATGAAGGGCCTGCGTGGCCGGCATGTGCCTGCCCTGTCCCTGACGGTGGCGCTCTGCGGAACGGCTGGATGCTCCTATGACTACCCCGAACCGTTGCACCCGCCCGCGACCAGCCCATCGCAGGGCAGGGAGTCCGCGGCGCCGTACCCCGATCCCCGGGTCCTGGAGCGCGAGGTCAAAAACTACGCGCAGCTGGACCGGCTCCTCAAGGCCGTTCCCGGGCCAGTCCTCCTTTTCGAGGAGGGCCCCCTGGATGGACCCGTCAGGGGCTTTGGCACGACGGCGAAGGTGCCGGCGGCCGGCCTGTACACCGTCACCGCAGCCTGTGTTGGTGCTTCCAGCGCGACGGTCGCCGTTGGACAGGAGCACCCCGGAGCCCCCTTCCGCCCGGAGGAGCTCGCGCTGGATTGCGCGGGGGCAACGTCGCGGGTCATTGCACTTGAGCAGGGGTACGTTTTCGCGCACCTGGTGCTGTCCGGCCCCGGCGATACGCCCTGGACGGGGGCAGTGGGAGGAGTACGCGTGACTGGTTGAGGCGCGCGCGTGCAATTGTTACAGCGCGACGCTCCGGCAGTCATCACGGTTCAGGGAACCTTAAGCAGAGCACGGTATCCTCCCGGCATGACCCCCCGCTTTAAGGCTGCCGTCCTGCACGCCGTACGAGGAGCCATGGCCCATCCGGCTGTCCCCGGCCCTCCGACCAGTGCTCCTGCTTCCGCCGTCCGGGAAGGCCGCGCACTGGCCCGTCCCTTCACTCACGGGGCGCACTGATGGAACGCTCCACCCCCCGCCACATGAGACGGGACGGGAAGGGCCCGGGCCGCCGCGCGGTGCTCCTGGCAGCGGTCATGACGTTGTCCGCGGCCGTCCCTGACCTCGAGCCGCAGCGGGACAGGCAACGCGATGAAGCGGGTGCTCCGGACGGGTTGGCCCAAGCCCCGGCCGACGACAGTACCGCACGGATCATGGATGGTGCCCCTGACACGGAGCCGCAGCGGCAGCAGGCCCCTCCGGCCCCGTCGCGGACCGACATCATCAACACTTACGGCGCCCACGGTGCCCGGTACTGGGGCCTGGAGGCCCCGGGCGTCCTGGCCCGGCTGCCAGCAGGGACGCCGGGCATTGCCCTGACCTTCGATTTCTGCGGCGGTCCCGGCGGCAACGGCTACGACCAGGCCCTGCTCGACACCCTGCGGCAGCGGCACGTTCCGGCGACGCTGTTCCTGAACTCCCGCTGGATCTCCGCCAACCCGGACACCGCCCGGCAGCTGGCAGCAGACCCGCTCTTCGAACTCGCCAACCACGGGACATCGCACAAGCCGCTGTCCACCACCGGCAACTCGGCCTACGGAATTCCCGGGACCAGAAATGCCGGCGAAGTCTATGACGAGATCATGCCCAACGATGCCGGGATGGCCGCACTGACCGGTGCCCGGCCCCGGTACTTCCGCCCCGGTACCGCTTACATGGACGACGTCGCCGCGGACATCCTTCGCGCCCTGAGGGTAAGACCGGCGGGCTTCAGCGTCAATGGCGACGGCGGCGCCACCTTCCCTGCCGCCGTCGTCGCCCGGGAAGTGGGCCGGGCCAGGGCGGGGGACATCGTCATCTGCCACGGCAACCACCCCGGCGGCGGAACCGCCGAAGGCGTACGACAGGCCCTGGACAAGCTGCTGGCTGCAGGAAACTCTTTCCAGCACCTGCCCTGAGGCATGCCTCCTGCACCAGTGCTGGCGGGGCATCTGCTGATTCGATACTTTGGCAGTGAAACCTGTTCGCCTGCGCCGGCAGGACCGCCATCGCAGCCTTCCGTAAGGAGCACTCCCATGCCCGAACAGCACAGCACCACGGCCATGGGTTGGCTGCCTGCCTGGGCGGATCTGCAGGAGCGGCCCTTTGAGTCCGCCGGCTCCGGTTTCAGCGTTGGGGGCGGCGGGGGAACCGAGTATGTGGCGGCGTGGCCGGACCCGGGTGCGGAACAGTTGATGTCGAGGATTTCAAGCGAGCCCGGCGCGCGCCTGACACTGGTCTGCGCTGATGCGGACACTGCTGCCGGCCTGGCACCGGCGGGGTTGTCCCTGGCAGCTCACAGCATCCTGCTCATGGCTCCCGCGGCGGAACTGGACGTGGACGCGGGACTTCCCGACACCTCGCAGGTGGCCCAGGCACCCATGGAGACGTACGACGCCGTCGAAATCACCGTTTTCGACCGGCCGGTGGCCAAGGGACGCATCCAGGTCCGCGACGGTTTCGCGGTGGTGGCCATCACCGAACTTCCCGAAGGACCGGAACAGGAGGGCTTCCAGCGGGCCATGTTCGCCGCCATGGCCGAAGAGGCGTTCCTGCACGGCGCCGAGTACCTGCACATGATGGTCCCGCCTGCCGATGCTCCCCGCTACGAGGGGTCGGGCTGGACCGTCGCGGGCCACCTCCTGACGTTCGAAAAGCAGCGCTAATCGGGCCTGCCGACCACCACCTGCGCCGGGCTGTGGGTCAGATAGCCGTTGGCCCAGGAGAAGAGGGCGCGCACCTTCTGCTGGAACCCGGGCAGCAGGGCCAGGTGGACCGCCAGCCATGACACGAACGCCAGCGGGCCCTGCAACTGGAGGCGCCGGCGCCCCATCTCCGCCACGGCAGCGCCGCGTCCCACCATCGCCATGTACCCCTTGTCCCAGTAGCGGAACGCCTCCCGGGCGCCGCCGGTGAGGTCGGCATGGATATTGCGTGCAGCCCATTTGCCGGACTGCTGGGCCACCGATCCGAGCTGGGGCAGCTTGTTGCCGGCAGCATCGGTGATGTTGGCGGCGTCGCCCAGGACGTAGACGCCGTCCACTCCGGGGGCCGTGAGATCCGGCTGCACGTCGATCCGTCCGCCCTTCCCCTGCTGCAGGCCGGATTCCGCGATGACGCGCCCGGCCTGGAGTCCACCTGCCCAGACCACGATCCGGGCGGGAATGACGGTCCCGTCCTTGAGGGTCACGCCGTCCGGCCGGACTTCGCTCACGGCCTGGCCCATGTGCAGCTGCACGCCGAGTTTGGTCAGGCGGTCACGGGCGTACGCCTGCGATTTTTCCGAGAAAGCAGCAAGCACATTGGGAACCATGTCCACCAGGTGCACGTGGCAGCGGGAAGCGAGGCCCCCGGAAAAGTACTTCGGCACCAGGTATTTGACGTTCTCCGCCAACGCGCCGGCAGTCTCCACGCCCGTGGGGCCTCCGCCCACCACGATCACGTCTGCCGTCTCCTCCGGTTCGCGGTCCGCTTCATCCAGGACGGCGGTGATGGCAGCGCTGAGCCGCGTCGCATCGGCCACCGAGTACAGCGGATAAGCGTGCTCGTCAGCACCCGGGGTGTTGAAGTAGTTGGGCACAGCCCCGGCGGCGATGACCAGGATCCGCGCACGGTAGGTGGAACCGTCCCCGGTGGTGACCGTGCGGCTGGCGGCATCGATGGCCGTCACCTCGGCGGTGAGGACCCGCACGTTGTTGATCCTCCGGAACTCCGCGCGCAGCGGCCGCGCCACGGCCGAGACACCGATCTGCGACGCCGCCACCTGGTACAGCAGCGGCTGGAACTGGCGGTAGTTGTTCGCGTCGATCAGCAGGACGCGGATGCCTTTGCGGCCGAGCTCCTCAGCGGCGGTGGTGCCGGCGAAACCGCCACCAACCACGATGACCTGATATGAATCCTCCATCCGAGCAAGATACCCCTGCCGGCCCACGAGCAACAGGGCACAACCGGCCGGCGCGAACGCGCGGCTGCCCGCGACCTAAGATGGCGGCATGGAAGACGAAGCCCTGGCTGGCATTGCGGACAGGCTGTACGCCGGTACGCTGGAGGACTTCATCGCGTCCCGGGCTGCCGCAGCCAAGGACGCTGCCGGACAGGACAAGGAACTTGCTGCCGGGGTCCGGGCCCTGCCGAAACCCTCGGTGGCTGCCTGGGCCGTCAACATGCTCGCACGGCAGCGGCCGGACGTCCTGACCGGGCTGGCCGGCCTTGGTGCCCGGATGCGCACGGCCCAGGGGTCGCTGGATGCCGCGGCCCTGCGTGAGCTGGGACGCGAGCGCCGCACCCTGCTGGCTGCCGCCGTCGACACCGCCCGGGCAGTGGCCCGGGAGCAGGGCCGCGCGATCAGCGACGCGATGGCCACGGACGTGGAGGAGACCCTGCGGGCCCTGACCGCTGACGAGGGCGCTGCCTCAGCAGTCATCAGCGGGCGCCTCTTGAAGGTTCTCTCGGCCGACGGCGTCAACGCCGTGGACCTTGACGGTGCCGTGGCCCTGCCGGCGATGCTGCCCGCCGTCGCGTCCCCTGCCCCGGTTCCTCAGCCGGCTCCGGGAACGGGCGCAAAGAAGCGTACGACGGCGGAGCGCGCCTCCCAGCCAAAACCGGCCAAGCCCCGGCTCGAGGCAGTCAGGCAGACCCCGCGGCCGGTGTCTCCCCCGGCCTTGGAACGGGCCAAGGCGGCCCTCGCCCAGGCACAGGCCGAAGAGGCTGAAACTGCGCGCCTCGCAGCGGAACTGCAGGACAAGGCGGAGGAAGCACGCACTGCGATCTCGGCGCTGCAACAGGAAACGGCCGGGCTCCGGGAGCGGCTCAAGGCCGCCGAAGAAGAGCTGGACCGGGCGCGGAAACAGCTGTCCGCCACATCCGCTGAGGCGAAGCAGGCGGCACGGGCAGCAGACAAAGCCGGCCGCACCGCCATGCTGGCGCAGGAACGGGTTCTCCGGCTGGGCAGCTGACGGAGTGCGTTCCCGGCCGCCGGGAAGATTACCCCTCGCCCAGGACAGCGGTGCGACCTACTGTGGTGCTATGGACGCCGCAGCAGCTCATGCCTTTGCGATCCCGCCGGTATCGGTGCACCGCCCCACCACGGCCGTTGAAGACGCCATCACCCTTGCCGCCGGTGTCTGGCTCCTCACCGGGACCTATGTGGACGGGTGGGCGCACAACAACCTCCGCGACCTCGAGACGTTCTTCACCCCGTGGCACGCGGTCCTCTATTCCGGCTTCGCCGCCTGCGCCCTCTGGATCGCCGCGCTGACCTGGCGCCGGCATGCCGCCGGCGTGGGGTGGACGGACGCGGTGCCGGCAGGCTACGGGGCCGCCGCCGCAGGCGTTGTCCTGTTCCTGGTTTCCGGGGTGGCCGACTTCGCCTGGCACTCGGCGTTCGGCATCGAGCAGGGCATCACCGCGCTGTTCAGGACTCGCCACGGGCGCCTTCCTGATCCTGGGCGCGCCGTTCTCGGCCGCCTGGCAATCGCCGGCGCGGCCCTGGACCCGGCTGGCGCCCGCCGTCGCCAGCGCCCTGCTCGCAGGCATGGTTGCGGCTTTCATCCTGCAGGAGTTCGCGGTCTTCGCGCGGCACGGGCTGGTCCAGACCTACATCAACGTTCCCGGGGCGCCGCCCACCGTGGCGCCTCCGACGTCCTCGAGCATCATGGTGTCCCTGGCAACGTTCTTCGTCTCAACGGCCGTGGTCTTCGTGCCCGTCCTGTTGGTGGCGCTGCGCTGGCGCCTGCACGCCATGGTAGCCGCCGCCATGGCGCTGGTCCCCGCCGTGGCACTGCAGGTCATGGTGGCGCTGCGGGATGCGTGGCTGGTACCGGTGGCCCTCGCCGGCGCGGTCCTGGTAGGCGTGGTGTGGGCTCTGGTCCGCCCCGCCCCGGACCGTCCCGCAAGGATCATGACCGCGGCGGCCCTCTGCCCCATGGTGTTCTGGGCCCCGTACTTCGCGGGTGTGGCACTGCACGACGGGGCGCTCAGCTTCTCCCCCGAGGTCTGGGGCGGGACGCTTGTGTGGACCGGGCTTGAGATGCTTGCGCTGGCTGCGCTCACGCTGAAGGTGGGGGCTCCAGCGGGTGCAGATGGGCAGGTGTCCCGCAACACGCGGCGCTGATTCCGTGGAATGTCAGACCCCGGTTGCAGACTGGATTCATGGAACCCACACAGGAATTTCACGTCACGTACTTCGACGCCGACTGCGGCCGCGCCCGGTCCGAGATCTTCGAAACACTCGAAGAGGCGGAACGGTTCGCCAAGCGGCACTGCCACGGTGAAGACAGCTGGGCCGTGGTGGATGCGGTAGCGGTAGCGCAGGTCCAGGCCGCCGCCTGAACGGCATCCGCCGCGAGGCAGGAAACCCTGGCTTAAACGCCGAAGCCCGCGCGGCCGGGCATATTCCGGCAGCACGGGCTGTTGACGGGTCAGGTTTTGGCGGGTCCGGCCGTTGACCGGCTTTAGCTGTTGACCGGGTTTGGCTGTTGACCGGTTCAGGCGGGCAACCCAGACCAGGGGCCTGTCTGCCCCGTCTGCTTCTTAGGCGAAGTCGGAAACCGCGGGGTCGGGCCCGATGCGGCCCTCGCCGCTGGCGGTCTTGTCCAGGGCGTTGATCGCCTCAACATCCTCCGCGTCCAGGGCCACCTCAAGGGCTGCGAAGTTTTCCCTGATGCGGGACTCGGTCACGGACTTGGGGATTACCACGTTGCCGATGGCCAGGTGCCAGGCGATAACCACCTGGGCAGGGGTTGCCTGGTGCTTCGCGGCAATAGACGCCACCGCGGGATCCTGCAGGAGCTCGCCGCCCTGGCCCAGCGGGGACCAGGCCTGGGTGAGGATGCCGTTCGCGGCACCGAACCCGCGCAGTTCACGCTGGCTGAAGTACGGGTGCAGTTCGATCTGGTGGATGGCCGGAACCACACCGGTCTCGTCGATGAGGCGCTGCAGGCCCTCGATGGTGAAGTTGGAGACACCAATGGACTTGACCCGGCCGCGCTTCTGGAGTTCGATCAGCGCCTTCCAGGTGTCAACGTACTTGTCCTGCTTGGGCTGCATCCAGTGGATCAGGTAAAGGTCCAGGGTTTCCAGGCCAAGCCGGTCCATGGATTCCTCGAAGGCGGCAAGCGTCGACTCGTAGCCCTGGTCCGCGTTCCACAGCTTGGTGGTGATGAAGATCTGTTCCGGGGAGAGCCCGGAGCTGGCAATGGCCCGGCCTACGCCTGCCTCGTTTCCGTAGATCTTGGCGGTGTCGATGTGGCGGAAGCCGGCCTCGAACGCCTGGCGGACGACCTTTTCAGCCACGTCATCCTCTACCTGCCACACACCGTAGCCAAGCTGGGGGATCGTGTTTCCGTCGTTGAAAGTCAAGGTAGGTGAAAGAGTCATGCATTCATCCTGCCAAAGACCGGCTGGCGCACGGCCCCGTTTTCGGTCCTGTCAGCCACACGCTTAACGGCAGGATTATCCCGCCGGAACGGGAATATTTTGCTGCCGCGAACGCAACTGCTACCCGTGAAGCTGCCGTTCGGCGTCGGCCACCTGCTGGAACACTGCCTCCGCCCGGCGCCGCACGGAGGCTGCGCCCACGGGCACGGGCCCCACGGCGAGCCGCAGCATGGCTGCCGCTTCCGCCGTGGTCGCGAGGGAATTTCCGGCCTTGGACAGGGACCGGTGCACGTCCGAGAGGCCCGCGGGAATATCCAGCCCCTCGCTGGGCGCACGCCGCTGCGCCTCCACGCACACTGCCCTGACCCGTTGCAGGAGGGCGGCCAGGTCATTGGCAATGTCCACCAGCTCGCCGTACAGCTGGTCGTCCTCCACGCCTTCCAGCACCTGGTGGAAGCGGTCCAGTCCCCGGTGGAACCGGTCGTGCGCGCGGCGCCACAACCCTTGGCCAAGTTCCGCGTCATCCTTCCGCCCCTGCCTGGCGGCGCTGAAAAAGCCCAAGCGGAACCTACAGGTACTGGCCCGGACCGTGGTCCGGGTCTTCACGCTGGCCGGACTTTGCGGGGGCTCCGGGCCGGGCACCGGCGGGGGCCCGCTGCGGCTCGCCGTTTTCCCCGATGACGACGCCGGGCGCGATCATGGTGCCCGGCGGCAGTTGGCGCAGCTGCAGCTGGGCAACGGCATGTTCCCTGGCTGCGTTTTGGGCCGCGATGGCGGTCTGGATGCCATGGAAGAGACCCTCCAGCCAGCCCACCAACTGTGCCTGGGCGATGCGGAGTTCAGCGTCGGACGGAGTGGCGTCGTCGGAGAAAGGCAGGCTGATCCTGTCCAGTTCCTCCACCAGCTCCGGCGCCAGCCCGTCCTCGAGCTCCTTGATGGACCGCTCGTGGATGGCAGCGAGCCTGCCCCTAGCGGCGTCGTCCAGGGGCGCGGACTTCACCTCTTCGAGGAGCTGGCGGATCATGGTGCCGATCCGCATCACCTTGGCCGGCTCGTCCACGAGGTCCTGCAGGCTGCTGCCCCGGGGCCTGCCGTCCGGTGTGGCCGGGCTGGGGATGGGTTCCTGGCTGTCGTCGACGGGGGTGCCTTCTACCGGGAGGTCCTCAGCTTCCTGAGTGTCTTTGGGATCGCTCATGCGTTCATACTCTCATGGGCAATCCGCCGGAAGCCCCCGACAAAGCCCCCTCGGGGGGCTTGTCCGCTGCAGGCTCAATCAGCAGCACCTGCCTTGCGGATTGCTGTCCTGCCGGTCCGTGCGGTCCCGCCAGAACTCCCGCTCGCCGAGCGGCGGCCCGGCGTGCCCGGCCGCCTTGTGGTGCTCCAGGTACTTGGCGTAGGCATCTGCGCCCATGACACCGCCGAGGTACCGGGCAAACCCCCGGAACCCGTTCGCCACCACGGCGAGGCCGGAACCCATCAGTGCCCCGTCCGCTCAAGCCGGGCGTCGGCGGGCAGCTTGTCCCACTCGGCGGCAAGCTCGCGCTCGGCAGCGGTTGGCACCAGGCCGGCGGGCGCGAAGACGCGCGACGGAACGAACGGGTCCTCGTTGTCCGTCGTGGCGATGCCGGCCGCCCTGTTACGGAACGCCCTGACGGTGGCGAGGACCGCCGTCGCAATAACGATGATGCTGAGCACCACGAAGATCACGGACAGCCAGCCCTGGATGGTGGTGTTGCGGACCACGGCTTCCATGGCCGCCACCGTCTTGGCGGTGCCGAATTCCTTCTTGCCGTCCGCCAGCGCCTTGCTGAATGCTGCGTTGTTGGCGAAGTATCCGACGGCGGGCACGGGCGAGAAGATCTTCTGGTAGCTGGCCGTGATGGTGACCACCGCGGCGAAGGCCAGCGGCAGGGCCACGATCCAGAGGTACTTGAAGGTGCCGCGCTTGGCGACGATGGCCAGGCACACGGCCAGGGCAATGGCGGCCAGCAGCTGGTTGGCGATGCCGAAGAGCGGGAACAGGGTGTTGATGCCGCCCAGCGGATCGGTGACGCCCATGAGCAGCACGGCGCCCCAGGCAGCGACCATGACGGCGGTGCACAGCCAGGCACCCGGCCGCCATGAGGCTTCCTTGAACTTGGGGACGAAGTTGCCGATCGAGTCCTGCAGCATGAACCGGGCGACGCGGGTGCCGGCGTCCACGGCGGTGAGGATGAACAGCGCCTCGAACATGATGGCGAAGTGGTACCAGAAGCCCATCATGGCCGTCCCGCCGATGAACTGGTGCATGATGTGCGCCAGCCCCACGGCCAGGGTGGGGGCGCCACCGGTGCGGGAGACGATGCTCTGTTCGCCCACGTTGGCGGCGGTTTCACTGAGCAGGCCGGGCGTGATGTTGACGCCGCTCAGGCCCAGGCTGTTGACCCAGGTGGCTGCCGTTTCCACGGTTCCGCCGGTCAGGGCAGCGGGGGCGTTCATGGCGAAGTAAAGGCCGCGGTCGATCGAGATGGCCGCGACCAGGGCCATGATGGCCACGAAGGATTCCATCAGCATGCCGCCGTAGCCGATGTACCGGGTCTGCCGTTCCTTCTCCACCAGCTTGGGGGTGGTGCCGGAGGAGATCAGGGCGTGGAATCCGGAGAGGGCGCCGCAGGCGATGGTGACGAAGAGGAACGGGAACAGCGCTCCGGAGAACACCGGGCCGTTCTCGCGGCTGGCAAATTCGCTGAAGGCCGGGACGTTGACCTCGGGCCGGACGACGACAATGGCCAGCGCGAGCATGACGATCACGCCGATCTTCATGAAGGTGGAGAGGTAGTCACGCGGTGCCAGGAGCAGCCAGACGGGCAGGATGGCGGCGATGAAGCCGTAGATGATCAGGCCCCAGGCGATGGTCACCTTGTCCAGGTGGAACACGGCGGCGCCCCACCCGGTCTGGGCCACCAGGCCGCCGCCGATGATGGCGGCCATCAGCAGGACGAAGCCGATGATCGAAACTTCCATGACCTTGCCCGGCCGCAGGAAACGCAGGTAGACGCCCATGAACAGGGCGATGGGGATGGTCATGCCCACCGAGAACACGCCCCACGGGCTTTCACCGAGGGCGTTGACGACGACGAGCGCGAGGATGGCGACGATGATCACCATGATGAGCAGGGTGGCGATCAGGGCTGCCGTGCCGCCGATGACGCCGAGTTCCTCGCGGGCCATCTGGCCAAGGGACCGGCCCCCGCGGCGCATGGAGAAGAACATCACCAGGTAGTCCTGCACCGCTCCGGCAAAGACCACGCCGACGATGATCCAGATGGTGCCGGGGAGGTAGCCCATCTGCGCCGCGATGACCGGGCCCACCAGCGGGCCGGCGCTGGCGATGGCCGCGAAGTGGTGCCCGAACAGGACGTTCCGGTCAGTGCGGACGTAGTCCTTGCCATCCGCCTTGTACTCGGCGGGAGTGGCCCGGCGGTCGTCAGGCTTGGTGATGTACCGTTCGATCACCTTCGAGTAGAAGCGGTAGCCGATCAGGTAGGTGCAGACCGAGGCGAAGACGAACCAGATGGCGTTGACTGTTTCACCGCGGACGATCGCCAGCATGAACCAGGCAACGCCGCCCAGCAGGGCGATGGCGGCCCACAGCGCGATCTTGCGGGGCGTCCATTTCCGCTCTTCGGCTTCGAGCCTTGCTTCGTCCAAGGCGGCCGGGGGAAGATCCGGGTCTGTGGCCAGTCCGCCCTCCGCCCGTGACCCGTTCTTCCGTTGGTCAGGCACTCCGGCCATGTCTCCTCCTTGAGAGTTTTCCCGCTTCTGCTATCCGGCACCCTACCAACGGGTAGCCTTGCGGGAACGCGCGAGGGCGGCGTGGCGCCGGGCCGTGCGGTGAGCGGCGGCGAGGCGTCGACGAATGAGCCGGCGAACAGAAGTGAAGGACGACGGCGGGCGGCGGCCAGGCGGAGGCTCCCGTCCGGTGTTCCGAACGGGAGCCTTGGTATCCACCGCAGCGAAGGCGCTGTCAGGTGTGGGCGTACGTGAGGCAGTCGGCGTTGTCGGCGCCCGGCCCAACATGGACCTCGGGCGCATTGCACATCAGGTGGTCGTTGTGGACGCACTCGGCGCGCTGGCAGGCCCCGACGTCGGCCAGCACCTTGGGCAGGCCGCCGTGGATGCCGGTTTCGATAAAGGTGGCGCAGGACGCGTGGTCCCGGGTTCCCGCCACGGTGATGGCGTGCGCCGTGCAGCCTTCGTGGTCATTGAACGAACAACGGGTGACACTGCAGTCGGCAACGTGGGTTGTCATGGAGCTCCTCCGTAGGTTCCGCCGCCCGGCGGGCGGCTTCTGCACCCACCGTAGGCCTGATCCCGGCCATCAAAAAGACCCAATTCTGTGACGTAATGCCTAACCGGACTGCGTCTGCTGGACCATCCGCGCCTCGCACAGGTCCAGCCAGCGGACCTCCGCCTCGGTCTGGAAGATCAGGGAATCCAGGACCAGCAGCCACGCGGTATCGGCCGCCCGCTGGTTGCCCGCGATGTCCCTGCGGGCCTTGGTGTAATCCTGCAGCGCCCGGATGGATGCCACACGCTGCGCCTGGATGATGGCCTGGACGTCCACTCCGGGGATCGTGACGGCGAGCGCGAGCTTGATGGCGAGTTCGTTGCGCGGCGGGTTGGTCCGCTCCACGGGGGCGGCGAACCAGGTTTGCACCTCCGCTTTCCCGGCGGCAGTGATGCTGTAGACCACGTGCCCCTCGCCGTCGTCGCCCTTCTTTGCGACAAGGCCGTCCCGCTCCAGCCGGTCCAGCGTGGTGTAGACCTGCCCAATGTTCAGGGGCCAGGTGGCCCCCGTCCGGTTCTCGAACTCGACCCGCAACTGGTAGCCGTATCGCGGCTGGTCCTGCAGCAGGGCGAGTAGGCTGTGGCGAATCGACATAGTGCTCCCCCGGGCTTAGCCGTTACCGGCATGCACAGGCCCCCAAGACCTGTGCATACCGCGTATGGACAAGCCTAGCCCGCGAGGCGGCAGGACGCCAATACTGAGTATCTACCGCTACATGACCAGCAGGATCTTGCCCACGTGGTCCCCGCTGTCGAAATAGCGGTGCGCCGCACGGACCTGGTCCAACGGGAAAGTCCTGGCCACCAGGGGACGGACGGTGCCCTCGGCCACCAGCGGCCAGACGGCGTCCCGCACCGCAGTCATGATGGCACCCTTTTCCGCGACCGGCCGGGGACGAAGGGCGGTGGCCACGACGGCAGCGCGCTTCTTCAGCAGCATCCCCAGGTCCAGCTCGCCCTTGGTGCCTCCCTGCAGGCCAATCACCACCAGGCGGCCATACTCGGCCAAAGCATCCACGTTCTGCGGCAGGTACTTGGCCCCCACCACGTCCAGGATCACGTCCGCGCCCTTGCCGCCATTCTGTCGGCGCAGGCTTTCGGGGAAGCTCTCCTCGGCGTAGTTGATGGCGATGTCCGCCCCCAGGAACGCCTTGGCTGTGCTGACCTTTTCGTCGGAGCCGGCGGTAGCGGCCACCTTGGCACCGAGCGCTTTGGCCAACTGGATGGCCATCGTGCCGATACCGCCCGTGGCCCCATGGATGAGCACGGTCTCGCCGGGCTGCAGCTGGGCAGTCATCACGAGGTTGGAATAGACGGTTGCCGCCACCTCGGGAAGCGATGCAGCCGTCACCAGGTCAACCCCGTCAGGAACCCGCAGCACCTGCTCCGCAGGCACCGCTACCTGCTGGGCATAACCGCCGCCGGCCAGCAGTGCGACAACCTTGTCCCCGATCGAGAAAGGTTTGCTCACGCCCGGCCCGAAACCTGCGATCCGCCCTGATACTTCGAGGCCTGGGATTTCGGAGGCACCGGGCGGGGGCGGATAGAAGCCCCGGCGCTGCTGGACGTCGGCGCGGTTCAGGCCTGCAGCCACGACATCAATCAGCACTTCGCCCTGGCCGGGGACCGGGGCGTCAACGTCCCTGACTTCCAGGACCTCCGGGCCGCCCGGCTCTGTTATGTAGACGGCTTTCATGGATCTCTCCCGTTCCTGACTCAAACTGCCGGCCTGCAACCAGCCTGTACCGGACACCTTCCTTGGGCCTGTTTTGTTGCAGGCAAGTGCCTATGAAACACTACTAGCTGAGGAAGGTTGTCCGAGCGGCCGAAGGAGCTGGTCTTGAAAACCAGTGTGCGGTAACCCCGTACCAAGAGTTCGAATCTCTTACCTTCCGCGCAGGAAACCCCCGGCAGCCAGCCCTTGGCCGCCGGGGGTTTTGTTTTCCCCGCACCCCTTGAAAGTGTCAGACCCGGTCAATAGGGTCAGGGTGTTTCATCCCGAAGGCCACCGGACAGCCGGCACACCACGAGGAGACCTCCATGCCCAGCCCCGTACCCACTCCCGGCGCACCCTGCTGGATCGACCTCATGACGACGGACGTCGCCGGGGCACGGCGGTTCTACGCCGACCTGTTCGGCTGGGAGTACGAAACCGGCGACGACGAAAAGTACGGTGGCTACGTCACCGCCACGAAGGACGGGCGCCCTGTCGCCGGGATGATGAAGAAGGACGGTTCCCCGGCCGGCACGCCGGACGCCTGGTCCACCTATCTTCGGGTGGACGACGCCGCGCCCACCGCCAAAGCCGTTGAGGCCAGCGGCGGACAGGTCTATGTACCGCCGATGGATGTCCCAGGGCAGGGCCACATGGCCATCTTCGGCGATGCCACCGGCGCCGCCGTAGGTGTCTGGCAGCCGCGCGAGATGCTGGGCTACGAACTCGTGGCCGAGCCGGGAGCCGCCGCCTGGCACGAACTCCATGCCAAGGACTACGACGCCGCTGTCCGGTTCTACAAAGACGTGTTCGGCTGGGAAACCGAGGTACTGAGCGACACCCCCGAATTCCGCTATACCACCATGGGCTCGGGCATGACGGCCCAGGCTGGAATCATGGACGCCTCAGGGTACCTGCCGGAAAACATCCCCTCGCACTGGCTCGTCTACTTTGCGGTGGAGGACACGGATGCCACCGTCAAAAGGGCCACGGCCATGGGCGCTGTGCTGCAGGATGGCCCCTCGGACTCGGACTTCGGCCGCGTTGCCCAGCTCGCCGACCCCACCGGCGCCGTCTTCAGGATCATCCAGCCTGTGCCGGAACAGGGCAGGTAGGGCCTGCGGCAACCTCGGCAGCGGCGTCAGGCGCACGGACCGGGGACGGGATTGCGTGCTGGGAAGCGGCCGACACTCACGGGGCGAGGATGGCGGCGGCGATCTCGTCGGCGTCCCGGAGGGTCCGCTGGCCGCTGCGGTACACCGGGCCGCCCGGCTGGATGGCCTCAGCGGCTATCGCCGTCCCCCACTGCGAGGACGACAGCTGCAGTCCCAGCACGTACAGGTTTTCCGTGACGGACCCATTGGCCCCTACCGGGCGGTATGGGTGAGGCAGCACGTCCAGGCCCGTGGACTGCACGGGGGCGCCTTCCGCCGTCATCATCAGCCGCGGCCGCACCAGCCCGTCGGCGAGCAACTGTTCCAGGACGGGGGAATCGTTGGCCGCGACCCGGTTGCCCGGCGCGAGGGCCTCCACCATGGTCCGGGCGGTCACCGGCGGGCCGGCAACCCAGGGCGAGGACGCTGTAAACATCCTTGCCTTCCGGTCCACGGCGAACTTTGGATCGGGCCCCACAAAGCTGACCACGCCAGCCCGTGCCAGCGCGGCGAGCTGTTCGGAGCGCAGCGCCGGAGGCCCGCTGGCCAGGCCCTCAACGAAGGACTCGAACCAGCCACGCAGGCCGGCGACCCATGATTCGTCGGTGATGCCGCCGTCGGCCACTGCCGTCTTGAGGACGGCACGTCCGTGATGCAGGGCGCCAATGGCCATCTTGACCGGATCATCCTCGCCGAGTGCCGAACGCCGGGCGTCGTCGAGCAGGAACTCGACCACAGCGGCGTCGTGCTCGGCGCGCGAGGCGAAGGTGCGGCCGGCAAGCGGGGCCGCCAGGCCCGGCAGGTCCAGGCGGTGCCGGGGGCCGACGTGGACGGCCAGGACGCTTTCGACGCCGTCCTCCCAGTTGGCGGCGCTGTGCGCATGCGGGCGCAGCGCTTCTTCCAGGGCGGCCAGGAACGCAGGGGCGTCGGGCACCGCTCCAGGCTGTGAGCGCACCAGCGTCGAGTAGTAGGCCCAGAGGGCGTCGCGGTGCAGCAGCGGCCACAGGTCGTGGTCGAACGAGGGCCGTATTCCGGCGGTGGCCAGCCGTTCCAGGGCAGCCTCGGTGAGATAGCGCAGCGTGAGTGATGAGGCGTAATAGCCGGCCTGTTCCGCCTTGGCCCGGTACGGTGTTCCCCGCCGGGACGCGGCGATGATGCGGGGCTCCTGGCCGGACGGTTCATACTCGAGCCGGTTGCCGGTGGCGACGAACTTTCCGCCGCGGCCCTCCGTCAGCTGCCCCATCGTGTCGAAGAAATTCAGCCCCATGCCCCTGACCAGGACCGGTTCACCCGCGGGGATCCGGGTCCAGTCCACGTCCGCGGGGACTGCAGGGGGAAAGTACTGCAGGCCCAGCTGGCCGCCGGCGGCCTGCAGCTCGCGCTGTTCGGGGTTCAGCCGGGACGGGATGTGGCCCAGGGCGAGCACCACGGAACCGGCGCGCATCGTAGTTCCGGTGGCCAGGCCGACGTCGAACGTTCCGTCCGGGAGGCGGCGCACCGACTCAGCGGTCGTTTCGTGGAAGTCGATGGTGACGCCGTCGGGCGCCTTTTCGAGCAGGTCCGCCAGCGTGGACTGGAGGTACCGGCCGTACAGCGCGCGGCTGGGGAAATCGTTGGACTGCAGCACGGCCAGCTCGGCCAGCTCATCCGTGGTGAGGGACGGCAGGGGCGCGCGCTGCTGGCGTTCCCGCCACTGGTCGAACGTGGTGCCGGCAACCGGTGCGGGCAGTGCGGGGTCCTGCGGAACCAGCGTGGGGTAGAAGGACTGGGTGTTCATCAGGAACAGCCTGGACTGCCCAGGCTGCCAGACATGCCCGGGGCCTGCCGGGTAGGGGTCCACGACGTCGACATGGAGCGCGGCCTGCCGATCGCCGGATGCGTTGGCAGCAGCCATGTGGGCGAGCAACCGCTCCAGCACGCTGGTGCCGCGGGGGCCGGCGCCGATGATGACGGCCCGGATGCTCTGCGTTAATTCCACGGCATCCAGCGTACGGGCTGGGAGCGGCGGATGCGCCCGGGGCTTGACTTGCCAGCTCCAGGTGGAGTTGTTTGGATGGGGCGCATGACCACCACTGCAGCTGATTCAGCGTCCATTCCCGGTTCCGGCCAGGGCACGTCCGGCACCGCTTCCACCGGGACGGCTCCGGAACCGGTGGATGAGAACGTCTGGCTGGAGGACATCTACGGTGAAGAGCAGCTCGCCTGGGTCAAGGAACAAAACTCCCGCACCGAGGACCTGCTCGTGGACGCCGAGTACGCGGGCCTGGAAGCCAGCATCCTTGAGGTGATGGATTCCACCGACCGGATCGCCATGGTGGGCAAGCGCGGCGACTGGTACTACAACTTCTGGAAGGACCGGCAGAACCCCAAGGGGCTGTGGCGCCGGACCACATGGGAAAGTTACTGCAACGACTCCCCGGAGTGGGATGTCCTGCTGGACGTCGACGCGCTGTCCGCTGAGGAAGGCCAGGAGTGGGTCTTCCACGGGGCCACCTTCCTGCGGCCCGTAGCCGGCGAACCGTACCGCCTGGCGCTGCTTGCCCTCTCCCCCGACGGCGGCGACGCAAACCGATACCGGGAGTTCGACGTCGAGGCGCGCGGCTTTGTTGGTCCGGCGCAGGGCGGCTTCGACCTGCCGACGGCGAAGGGCAACGTGTCGTGGCTGGATGCGGACACGCTGCTGGTCGCCTCCACCGCCGACGGGCTGCCCAAAACGGCGTCCTCCTACGCCCGCACCGCGGTTACCCTGAAGCGCGGCGAAGCGCTCTCCGGGGCGCCCCTGCTCTTCGAAGTTCCCGAAAACCACATGATGGCCGCGGTGGCACACGACTCCACGCCCGGCTTCGAGCGCACCTTCGCCGTGGACTACATCGACTTCTTCAACCGCACCAACTTCGTGCTCCGGGACGGCTCCTGGGTGGCCATCGATGTCCCCACGGACGTGAACGTCAGCGCGCACCGGGACTGGCTGCTGTTCCGGCCGCAGCAGGACTGGGCGCTGGACGGCACCACCTACCCCGCAGGTTCGCTGCTCGCCGCGGACTTCGAGGACTACCTTGCCGGCAACCGGGCCATCACGGTGCTCTTCACCCCGGACACCGCCACCTCCCTGCAGTCCTGGAGCTGGACCCGGAACTTCCTGCTGCTGAACCTGCTCAAGGACGTCTCCTCCGAGATCCGCGTCCTGGATCCGGCCACCCCCTCCAGCAGCCCGGGCAGCGCCTGGGGTTCCACTGTCCTGGACGCGTGCCCGCCGCTGCACGACGTCAACGCCTACGCCGTGGACGACGAGGACGAGGCACCCGCGAACGGGGGCGCCGGTGACGATTTCTGGCTGGTCGCCACCGGTTTCACCACCCCCACGACGCTGATGCGGGGAACCCTCGAGCGGGACCGCCTGCAGCAGGACGACGCCGGGCAGGACGACGCCGGGACGTCCGGCGTGGTGAGCCTGGCACGCGGTGGTGAAGACGTCGCCGTCGTTCTTCGCCGACAGCGACTACGGCGTGGAGCAGCACTTCGCTGTTTCCGACGACGGGACCCGGGTCCCGTACTTCCAGATAGCCCCGCGAAACCTGGCCTTGGACGGGCAGAACCCCACCCAGCTGTCCGGCTACGGCGGGTTCGAAGTCTCCCGGACCCCGGCCTACAGCGGCACCGTTGGCAGGGCGTGGCTGGAGCGGCGAACCACCTTGTCCGATGGAAGCGACGGAAAAGCTCCGCACTCGCGCGGCGGGGTGTACGTGGTAGCGAACATCCGCGGCGGCGGTGAATACGGGCCCGCCTGGCACCTTGCCGCGCTGAAGGAGAACCGGCACAAGGCGTACGAGGACTTCGCGGCTGTGGCCCGGGACCTGATCTCGCGCGGCGTCACCTCGCCTCGGCGGCTTGGCTGCGTGGGCGGATCCAACGGAGGGCTCCTGGTAGGGAACATGCTCACCCGGTATCCGGAACTGTTCAGGGCCGTCTCCTGCGGGGTGCCGCTGCTGGACATGCGCCGCTACACCCGGCTCTCCGCAGGGCACTCGTGGATCGCCGAGTACGGCGACCCCGACGTTCCCGGGGATTGGGAGTACATCAGGACGTTCTCGCCTTACCACCTGCTGAAGGACGCGGTCGAGTATCCGGAAACATTCATTTGGACGGCGACCTCCGACGACAGGGTAGGTCCGGTCCAGGCGCGGAAAATGGCAGCCCGGATGCTGGCCATGGGCATCCCCAACGTCTGGTTCCATGAAGCCCTCGAAGGGGGCCACGCGGGGGCATCGGACAACCGGCAGGCGGCGGCGCTGCAGGCCCGCAGCCAGCACTTCCTGTGGAAGGCCCTGGCGGGCTGACGGCCGTGGGATCCCGGCTGGAAATCCGGCGTGCGCGGCCGGCCGACATAGAGGCCGTGGCCCGGGTGCATTACCAGTGCTGGCAGGAGACGTACCGGGGGATGCTGTCGGATGGCTTCCTCGCCGCCGTGGACCCAGCGGGTCGGCTGGCGCTTTGGCGCCAGCTGCTGGACCGGCCGCAACCGGCCGAGGCGTGGGTGGCGTGCGACGACGGCAGGCCAGTGGGGTTTGCCGGCGTGCGGCTGCTGCCCGGGCCTGGGTCGCCGGAGGGGCACCCACCGCCGTCCTCAGGAAATGTGGAGCTTTGGGGGCTGTATTTGCTCGCATCGCACCAGGGCCTCGGCCTGGGGCGCCGGCTGCTCGCCGCCGCGCTGGGCAACAATCCTGCCAGTCTTTGGGTGGCCGCCGGCAACGGCAAGGCCATCGATTTCTACCGCCACTTTGGTTTTGTTGCTGATGGCGCCGAGGACACCCTGGCGGACTGGGAGGGCCTGCCGGTGATCCGCATGGTCCGCGCGGAACAGCATCTCACCTAAGCCGAGCGGGCCGCCGGCAGCCAGGCCGCGGACTTCCGGGGAACCGTTTTGCACTGCATGGCCGGATCTGCGTATCCTTGGTGGGCTAGGAATAGCAATTGGAGACGTGCCAGAGCGGCCGAATGGACTTCACTGCTAATGAAGGGTCGGGGTTAAACTCGACCGGGGGTTCAAATCCCCCCGTCTCCGCGTTTGGCCCCGGTCCTTGACCGGGGCCTTTTGCGTTCCCGGGCTTTTGAGTTCGCGGGTCTTTGTGTTCGCGGGCCTTTGTGTTCCCGGGGCCACGGGGCTAGGAGTCCGTTCCTCCGGAGCTCGTTCGCCTGTCGGAACGTTGAAGATCCGGATGGGCGAACATGCCTCTGATAACGCGGGAAGGCTGAGGCCGGCGGACGGCGTTGAGGCCCGCTGGGCAAGCATCCGGCGGGCCCGGACTTGGAATGCGCTGTCCAACAACCGGACAGGGAGGGCGGCCGTCCTTGCTGCGGTGGCAGGATTAACGGATGGCGGCAAGCAGCGGTTTGGACCAACAGGGCGGCGGCACCCTGGCGCCATGGAACCCGCGCCTCGCACTCCTGGTAGCGGCAACGTTCTTTATGGAATTCCTGGACGGAACGGTCCTCACCACCGCCATCCCCAGCATTTCCACTGACTTCGCCGTCCCCGCCGCCGACGTGAACGTGACCATGACGGCGTACCTGCTCACCGTGGCGGTCGGCATTCCCATCAGCGGCTGGCTGGCAGAGCGGTTTGGAGCACGCCGGGTCTTTTGCCTGGCCATCGCAGTATTCACCCTCGCCTCCCTGGCCTGCGCCGCCAGCCAGGACCTGGCCACTTTGACCCTCAGCCGCATCGCCCAGGGAGCCGGCGGCGCGATGATGGTTCCCGTGGGAACGCTGGTGGTCCTGCGCGGAACGCCAAAATCCGATCTGCTGCGTGCCACCGCCTTCCTGGTGTGGCCCGGGCTCCTGGCACCTGTCCTCGCGCCCCTGGTGGGCGGCGCACTCACTACGTACCTGTCCTGGCATTGGATTTTCCTGGTCAACATCCCACTGGGTGCCGCGGCCTTTTTCGCCGCACTGCGGCTGGTCCCGGTGGCGCCCGGAGATCCCGGGCGGCGGCTGGACTGGCCCGGCATGGTGCTGACCACCCTGGGCGTGGGGGCCCTGGTGGTCGGCCTCGAGCTTGCCAGCAGCCACCCCGACGGCCCCTGGCCAGCCCTCAGCGCAGCGGCAGGGGTGGCCGCGCTGGCCGCTGCTGTGCTCTGGATGCGCCGCACTCCGAATCCGTTGTTCAACCTCCAGGTCTTCCGCACCCGCACGTTCCGCGCCATGGCCACCGGCGGGTTCGTTTACCGGGTAACCATCAGTTCCGTCCCGTTCCTGCTGCCCCTGATGCTCCAGGCCGGGTTCGGCTGGTCCCCGCTGCATGCCGGGGTCCTGGTGGCGGCGGTGTTCGTCGGAAACATCGGCATCAAGCCGGCCACCACCCCGCTGATCCGGCGGTTCGGCTTCAAGGCGGTGCTGGTGTTCGCTTCGCTTGCATCGGCGGCAACTTTCGCCCTGTGCGCCTTCCTGACACCTGAGACCCCCGAGCCGCTGATGTTCGTCCTGCTGGTCTGCAGCGGGGCCTTCCGCTCCATTGGTTTTTCGGCCTACGCGTCAGTCCAGTACGCGGACATTCCACCCGCGCAACTGACCTCTGCCAACACGGTCTCCGCCACACTGGTGCAGCTGGGAACGGGTTCGGGAATCGCCGTGGCGGCCCTGCTGATCCGGAGCTTCGAGACGGTGGCGCCCCTGTCCCAGGATCCTGCCGGGCCCTTCCGCGGCGCGTTCATGGCCATGGCAATCCTGATGCTGGCCAGCACTGCGGACAGCATCCTGCTGCCACGGCACGCGGGTGCAGCAGTCGCCCAAGGCAGCCGAAAGCAGCCGAAAGCAGCCGCCCCCGGCCAGCCCGCACCGGCAAGCGCGGATCTTGAGCCTGGCGGCTCCGGCGGCTCCGGGGGTGCGGCCGGCCTGGATGGGAGTCCTGATCGTGTGCGCAGCGAGCCAGGGGTTACCCGGCCTGTGCCAGGACCAAGGGAAGTACCGCTCCCGCGCCCGCCTGGCGGAGGGCGCGCCCCGCAACGGTGAGCGTCCACCGGCTATCGGCCAGATCGTCGATCAGCATCACTGTCTGGCCCGGGGCCGACTGCAGCGCGGCTTCAAGCTCGGGGCCCACCACCAGCCTGTCCCACACCCCGGCCAGCCGGTAGGCACTGTTGCCGCCGCGGCCGCCCGTGGGCCCGCCATGGGCCAGCTGGAGCTGGCCCAGGTAAGGGATGCGCCCGATCCCGGAGATGCCCTGCGCCAGGGAGTCCACCAGTTGGGGCTTGTTCCGGGACGGAACGCCCACAATGGCGGCCGGCCTGCCCGCGCCGCTCCACCCCGGGTTGCGCCCGTCGCCAGTCCCCCACTCCCGCAGGACCTGAACGCATGCCTGCAGCATCGCAGGGTCCACGGGCCGGTCCTCCGCCCCGGCGGCAAACAACTCCCGTAACGCCCCGCCCCACCCCAGGTCCGTCAAGCGCGCCAGGACGCGTCCTTCCGCAACGCCCTCGCCCGGCTTGAGTTTCCCCTTCACAGGTACCCCCAGCCGATCCATGCCGCTGGGCCATTGCAGGCGCGGCTCCAGGACGCCGCCAGCCCTGCTGAGGGTCTGGCTGGCCGCAGCGGTAGCGTCTGCAGCCACGTCTGCGGGGAACCAGCGGCCGGCGCAGTTGTCACACCGTCCGCAGGGACTGGCCGTCTCGTCATCAAGGACTGACGTGATGTACTCCATTCGGCAGCCCGCCGTGTCCTGGTAGATCACCATGGAGTCCTGCTCATCCACGCGGGCCTCGGCGATTCGCCGGTAGCGCTCCGCGTCATACACCCAGGGCTGGCCCGTCGACCGCCAGCCACCGCCGACCCGCTCCACCGCCCCGTCCACGGACAGGACCTTCAGCAGCAGTTCGAGCGGGGTGCGGCGCAAGTCCACCCTCGCTTCCAGCGCCACCGTTGACAGCGCGCTCCCGGCCTCGGCCAGGGCGGTGAGCACGGCCGCGGCCTTCTCCTCCGAGGGCATCGACGCGGTGGCGAAGTACTGCCAGATTTCACGGTCCTCGGATCCGGGCAGCAGCAGGACATCGGCGTTTGCCGCACCACGGCCGGCACGTCCCACCTGCTGGTAGTACGCCACGGGCGACGATGGTGCGCCGAGGTGGACCACGAAGCCAAGGTCCGGCTTGTCGAAGCCCATCCCCAGCGCGGAGGTGGCCACCAGCGCCTTGACCTGGTTGTCCTTCAGCAATTGCTCGGCGCGTTCCCGGTCGGCCGGGTCCGTCCGGCCGGTGTAAGCGAGGACGTCATGTCCTGCCTCGGCCAGGAGCCGGGCAGTGTCCTCTGCAGCCGAAACCGTCAGCGTGTAGATGATCCCGCTGCCTGGAAGGTCGGACAGGTGCGTCAGCAGCCAGCCCAGGCGCTGTTTGGAATCGGGCAGGGACAGCACGCCCAGCCTGAGCGAGTCGCGGCCCAGTGAGCCCCGGATGGTCAGGACACCGGCGCCGAGCTGCTCTTCGATGTCGTGCACCACCCGGGAATTGGCTGTGGCGGTGGTGGCCAGCACCGGGATGGACTCCGGCAGGCGGGAGATGAGGTCCGCGATCCTCCGGTAGTCGGGGCGGAAGTCGTGGCCCCAGTCGGAGATGCAGTGGGCTTCATCGATGACCAGCAGGCCGGTGCGCCTGAGCAGTTCGGGCAGCTGGTTCTCCCGGAATGCAGGATTGGTGAGCCGTTCCGGGGAGACCAGCAGTACGTCGACTTCATCGGCGGCCAGCTGTTCCCGGACCGTATCCCACTCCAACTGGTTGGCGGAGTTGATGGCGACGGCGCGAACCCCGGCCCTGGCGGCGGCAGCCACCTGGTCCCGCATCAGGGCAAGCAGCGGCGAGACAATCAGCGTGGGACCATGGCCGCGGCGCCGCAAAAGGAGGGATGCCACGAAGTACACGGCTGACTTTCCCCAGCCGGTGCGCTGGACCACCAAGGCCCGCCGCGCGTCGTCGACCAGCGCCTCAATGGCCTCAAACTGCCCGTCATGAAAGACCGCCTCCGGGTGCCCAACCAGCCCGCGCAGGACCTCAAGGGCTTCGGCATGCGTGCCCGTCCCCGCCCCCTCCGGGCGTCCCGGGGCTGCGGCTGCTGTAGCGGTAATAGTGGAAGCGTACTGGTTATCGGCCATTGATTCAGTATCCCAGCACCCTCCGACAGGCTGCGCAGCGCGGTGTTCGTATGTGGATAGGGCTGCATGTGGAAAGGCGCAAAGTGCGCCGCAATGCCGCAGCTGTTACCAAAGCGGCGCCAAAACTCCCTGGCCGCTGCCGCCGCCCACGTAAGATAAAGCCCGTGACTAGCGAACAGACAACGACATTTGATCTCTCGGCATCCTTCAAGGCCTACGACGTCCGTGGGATTGTGGGCGAGTCCATCACCGCCGAAATCGTCGAAGCAGTGGGGGCAGCGTTCGTGGATGTCCTTCAGCTCGAAGGCCAGACCATCGTGGTGGGCGGGGACATGCGCCCCTCCTCGCCGGAGTTCACCAAGGCCTTCGCGAACGGTGCTGCAGCCCGCGGCGCCGACGTGGAACTGCTGGACCTGATCTCCACCGATGAACTGTATTTCGCCTGCGGTTTCCTCAACCGCGCGGGCGCCACGTTCACCGCCAGTCACAACCCTGCCGCCTACAACGGGATCAAGATGGCCAAGGCCGGCGCCGTCCCCATCTCCTCCGAAACAGGCCTCAAGGACATCCAGGCGCGCGCGGAGCAGTACCTCAACGAAGGCTCCATCCCCGCCGCCGCAACCCGGGGGGCCATCAGTGTCCGGGACGTGCTCAAGGACTACTCGGAGTACCTCCGCAAGCTGGTTGACCTTTCCGCATCGCGCCCGCTGAAGGTGGTAGTGGACGCAGGCAACGGCATGGCCGGCCTGACCACCCCCGCTGTCCTGGGTGACACCCTGCTGCCCAAGCTGCCCTTCGACATCGTTCCGCTGTACTTCGAACTGGACGGCTCCTTCCCCAACCACCCCGCCAACCCGCTGGAGCCGGAAAACCTTCGCGACCTGCAGGCCGCGGTCATCGAACACGGTGCCGACATCGGCCTGGCCTTCGACGGCGACGCCGACCGCTGCTTCGTCATCGATGAAAAGGGCGAGCCCGTGTCGCCGTCGGCCATCACCGGCATGGTGGCCCGCCGCGAAATTGCCCGCGCCAAGGCCCAGGGCGAGGAAAAGCCGACCATCATCCACAACCTGCTTACCTCGCGCGCCGTCGCCGAACTGGTGGAGCACGACGGCGGACGCGCCGTGCGCACGCGCGTAGGCCATTCCTTCATCAAGGCAGTCATGGCTGAGGAAGGTGCCGTGTTCGGCGGCGAGCACTCCGCCCACTTCTACTTCCGCGACTTCTGGAACGCTGACACCGGCATGCTGGCCGCCATGCACGTCCTGGCAGCGCTCGGCGAACAGGCCGCCCCGCTCTCCGAGCTGGCCCGCGAATACGAGCCCTACGTCAGCTCCGGTGAAATCAACTCCGAGGTGGAGGACAAGCCGGCGGCGGTGGAGCGCGTGCGCCAGGCCTTCTCCGATGAGGACCTCGCCATCGACACCCTGGACGGCAGCACGTTCACGGCCAACGACGGCAGCTACTGGTTCAACCTGCGCCCCTCCAACACCGAGCCATTCCTGCGGCTCAACGCCGAGGCCACGGACCGCGCCACCATGGAGCGCATCCGCGACCGCGTCCTCGAACTCGTGCGGGCCTAGCACCGGATGGCTGGTGAGGCACGGACCCCGGACGGAAACGGCGGGCAGGAGGGCTGGCGCGACTCCGTGGCGGAAGGCACGGCAACGGACCTGGAGAACCTCCTGGGCACCGGCGTCAGCGCCGCCCAGGAGCAGCTCCAGCGCAACGGCGGCTTCCTGCCCTTTGCGCTGACCGTGCAGAACGACGGCGAGGTGCGGCTGGTTGCCGTCTCTCCCGCGGATGCCGCAGAGGGCACCGACGGCGACTTTGATGCCGACGCCATGATCAGGGACCTGCATGCCCTCCTGCGGCAGAACCGGGACGATTTCCGCGCAGCGGCAGTGGTCTGCGACATCCTGCTGGTTGAGGAAGACTCGGACGCCATCCACGTGGCGGCCGAGCACCGCGACGGCTCCCTGTTCGCGGCAGTCCTGCCGTATGCGGCCAACGCCACCACCCAGACCTGGGAGTTCGGCGAGCTGGGTGCCGACGCCAGCGAGCCCGCCATCTGGGTGGACTAGACCGGTAGCCCGATGAAAATCAACGCCTTCGCCGATGTCAGCCTGCGTGCGCTCATGGTCCTCGCGGCAGTTCCGGGGGGCACGCTGCTCACTACGCAGAGCATCGCCGACTCGGTGGGAACTCCCTACAACCATGTCAGCAAGGCCATGGCGCGCCTGCGGAGCATGGGACTGATCGAGGTGGTCCGTGGCCGCTCGGGCGGGTCGCGGCTCAGCCCCGCCGGGCGCAAGGCCACAGTGGGCCAGATCCTGCGGGAGCTCGATACGCGTTCCGACCCCGCCGACTGCGTGGCTCCGGCCGGCAACTGCCCGCTGATCAACGAGTGCAAGCTTCGCGGCGCGCTGGCCCGGGCGCGCGAGGCGTTCTACGCCGAACTCGATTCCGTGGTGATCGCGGACCTGCCGGGAACGCGCCAGATGGCACCGGTCTTCCAGATGATCGGCCTTCGCCCCGGGCTGTAGACAGCCGCCATCCGGGGGCTTACTCCCGGTTTGATTTCCAACTTCTACAAGGTGTAGAACTGAGGCAGAAATACTCGTATTTGAAATATGAGTTTTCCTCCGGCCGGACGAAGGCCCCGGCCATAACCTCAGGAGTACAGATGCTCTCGGACAAGTCCCGCCCCGTCATTGAGGCCACCCTGCCGCTGGTCGGTTCCCGGATCGGATCCATCACCCCCAAGTTCTACGCCCGCCTCTTCGCCGCGCATCCCGAACTGATGGATGGCCTGTTCAGCCGCTCCAACCAGCGCTCCGGCGACCAGCAGCAGGCCCTCGCCGGGAGCATCGCCGCATTCGCCACCCACCTGGTGAACAACCCCGGCACCTTGCCCGAGACCGTCCTCTCACG
Source organism: Arthrobacter sp. MOO21 (assembly GCF_057369995.2). Classification (NCBI taxonomy): domain Bacteria; kingdom Bacillati; phylum Actinomycetota; class Actinomycetes; order Micrococcales; family Micrococcaceae; genus Arthrobacter; species Arthrobacter sp. MOO21. Next base: position 928,016 of record NZ_CM170671.2, read on the forward strand.
CATCGCCCACCGGCACGCTTCCCTGGGCATCACCGAGCCCCAGTACAAGGTGGTCTACGAGCACCTGTTCGCTGCCATCGCCGAGGACCTTGCCGAGGTCATCACGCCGGAAATCGCCGAGGCCTGGACCGAGGTGTACTGGCTGATGGCGGACGCCCTGATCAAGCTCGAAAAGGGCCTGTACGCAGCGCAGGCGAATGGCAAGATGTGGATGCCATGGCGCGTAGCGGCCAAGACCCCCGCGGGAACCGGATCCATGACCTTCACCCTCGAGCCCGCCGACGACACCCCCGTAACCCCCGCCCTTCCCGGCCAGTACATCAGCGTCAAGGTGGCCCTGCCGGACGGGCTGCGGCAGGTGCGGCAGTACTCCCTCTCCGGCGACGCGGGCACGAGCCGCAGCTTCACCACCAAGCTGGACGACGGCGGCGAGGTCTCCCCCGTCCTGCACAACACCGTCCAGGTGGGCGACATCCTGGACATCTCCAACCCCTATGGCGAAATCACCCTCAAGGACGGCGAGGGCCCCGTGGTCCTGGCCTCCGCCGGCATCGGCTGCACCCCCACAGCCTCCATCCTGCGCTCACTCGCGGACAGCGGCTCCGACCGCCAGGTGCTGGTGCTGCATGCCGAAAGCACCCTGGACAGCTGGGCGCTGCGCAGCCAGATGACTGACGACGTCGAACGCCTGGACGGTGCCGAACTGCAGCTTTGGCTGGAGAAGCCGGTGGACGGGGCCAAGGAGGGATTCATGTCCCTGCGTGAAGTGGACCTGCCCGCCGATGCCTCCCTCTACCTGTGCGGCCCGCTGCCGTTCATGAAGAACATCCGGAACGAAGCCATCAACGCCGGCATCCCGGCCACCCGGATCCACTACGAGGTCTTCGGCCCGGACATCTGGCTGGCCAGCTGATCCCACCGCCTCCCCTGCAATACGACGACGGCCCCGCACCTTTTTCGAAAAGGTGCGGGGCCGTCGTCGTTGAATGTTTGCCGGCTAGTGCGCGGCCATCCGTTCCTTCAGGGAATCCAGTTCTGCGCGCAGGGCTTCCGGCAGCGAGTCGCCGAACTTCGCGTACCACTCCTCGATGGAGGCGAGCTCCGCATCCCACTCCTCGCGGTCGACGCGGACGGCGTCCTCAACGTGGGCGTGGGTCATGTCCAGCCCGGTAAGGTCCAGGGAGTGGCCGGCAGGAACGTATCCGATGGGGGTCTCGACGGCATCGGCCTTGCCCTCAATGCGTTCGATGGCCCACTTGAGGACGCGGGCGTTGTCGCCGAATCCGGGCCACGCAAAGCCGCCGTCGGCGGTGCGGCGGAACCAGTTCACCAGGAAGATGTGCGGCAGCCGTTCCGCGTTGGCCTTGCCCGAAACGCTGATCCAGTGCTTCAGGTAGTCGCCGGCGTCGTAGCCGATGAACGGCAGCATGGCCATGGGGTCGCGGCGGAGCACGCCGACCTGGCCGGCAGCCGCGGCCGTGGTCTCCGAGGACAGCGTGGACCCCATGAAGATGCCGTTGGTCCAGCTGCGGGCCTGGGTCACCAGGGGAACGGTGGTCTTGCGTCGTCCGCCGAAGAGGATAGCGGAGAGCTCCACGCCCTCAGGGCTGTAGTACTCCTCTGCGAGCATGTCGATCTGGGCAATCGGCGTGCAGAAACGGGAGTTCGGGTGCGCGGCGGGCCTGCCCGAGTCGGGAGTCCAGGAGTTGCCCTGCCAGTCGGTAAGGTGCGCCGGAACCTCGTCCGTCATGCCCTCCCACCACACACCGCCGTCGTCGGTGAGGGCAACGTTGGTGAAGATGCTGTGGCCCTTGGCGATGGCGCGCATGGCGTTGGGGTTGGTGCCCCAGCCGGTGCCGGGGGCTACGCCAAAGAGGCCGGCTTCCGGGTTGGTGGCGCGGAGTTCGCCTTCCTTGCCGATCCGCATCCAGGTGATGTCGTCACCCAGGGTCTCAACTTCCCAGCCTTCGATGGTGGGGTCCAGCAACGCGAGGTTGGTCTTTCCGCACGCCGACGGGAAGGCCGCGGAGACGTAGTAGTTCTTCTTCTCGGGGGAAGTCAGCTTGAGGATGAGCATGTGCTCGGCCAGCCAGCCCTCATCCCGCGCCATCACGGAGGCGATGCGCAGGGCGTAGCACTTCTTGCCCAGCAGCGCATTGCCGCCGTAGCCCGAGCCGAAGGACCAGATGGAGCGCTCTTCGGGGAAGTGGACAATCCACTTGTCCGGGTTGCACGGCCAGGCGACGTCATCCTGGCCCGGTTCCAGCGGAGCACCCAGGGAATGCAGGGCCGGCACGAAGAACGCGTTGGTGCGGGTGATCTTGTCCAGCACGGCCGTGCCGATGTTGGCCATGATCCGCATGGAGGCAACGACGTAGGCACTGTCAGTGATCTCCACGCCGAACTTGGGGTCCTCGGCGTCGAGGTGGCCCATCACGAACGGAATGACGTACATGGTGCGGCCGCGCATGGAACCGGCGAAGAGGCCGCGCAGCTTGTCCTTCATCTCGCGCGGGTCCATCCAGTTATTGGTGAAGCCCGCATCGCGCTTGTTCTCGGAGCAGATGAAGGTCTGCTCCTCGACACGGGCCACGTCGGCAGGGTCCGAGAACGCGGCGAAGGAATTCGGGAACAGGTCCGGGTTCAGCCGCGTCAGGGTTCCGGCAGCGACCAGTTCGTCGGTGAGACGGGTGTTTTCCTCTTCGGACCCGTCAACCCAGTAGATGCGGTCCGGCTGCGTAAGCTCAGCAACCTCTTCGACCCATGCCAGCAGGCCGGCATGTGTGGTGGGTGCTTTCTCAAGCAGCGGCTTCTGCGCCAGATCGCCCATTGCAGTTCCCTTCCTCGGGTTCATCGGTGTGTCCTAAATGCTATGGTCCGGACCACTGGACTTTTCGGGGAGCTTGACTGACAAATCCGGCCACCGAAAGTGAATTCCGCGGAAAGTCAGGGAACTGTCGCCCGAAAACGGCCCATTAAGTGACGAAGGTCACCTATACCGGTATAGTCGCGCACATTACATGCCTTTCGATTTGGCACTGGGCGCGGACTCGCGTAAAGTAATTCGAGGTTCGGGGAGAGCGGTTCTTCTCCCAGGAACACGAGATGCGCCCATAGCTCAGCTGGATAGAGCGTCTGTCTACGGAACAGAAGGTCAGGGGTTCGAATCCCTTTGGGCGCACCAACAAGGTCCGCACCGGTTCGCCGGTGCGGACCTTTTTTGTGCCCGCCCACGCAATCCCCGGCTAGGCTGTCCACATGATGCCCGATGCCCTGGAGCGCGAATTCGACGTTGTTGTTATTGGCGCAGGCGCCGCAGGCGAGAACGTGGCTGACCGGGTGGTCCAGGGCGGGCTTTCTGCCGTGCTCGTGGAAGCGGAACTGGTCGGCGGGGAGTGCTCGTACTGGGCCTGCATGCCCTCCAAAGCGCTCCTGAGGCCCGGGACCGCCCTGCACGGAGCCCAGACGTCACCAGGCGCCAAGGAAGCAGTGACCCGGACCCTCGATGCAGCCGCCGTCCTGCAGCGCAGGAACTACTTCACATCCAACTGGCAGGACGACAGCCAGGTCGATTGGGTCAAGGAAGCCGGCGTCGAACTGGTCCGCGGCCATGCGTGGCTCACCGGCACCAGGGAAGTTGAAGTCGCCGGAACGGACGGCACGCAGCACCGCCTCCAGGCGAGGCATGCCGTAGTGCTCGCCACGGGCTCCACCCCCAACACGCCTCCCATCGACGGCCTGCAGGACGTAGAGGTATGGGGAACGCGGGAAGCGACCTCCGCGGGCGAGGTTCCGGAACGGCTCGCGGTGCTGGGCGGCGGCGTGGCCGGGGCCGAGCTTGCGCAGGCCTTCGCCCGGCTGGGGTCGGCAGTCACCCTGATTGCGCGCAGCGGGTTGCTGGGCAACTTTCCGGAGGAGGCCGCCGCCCTGGTTGCGGCCGGGCTGCGGGCTGACGGCGTTGAACTGCGGCTCCACACGGCGACAGAACGCATCAGCGAAAACGGCGACGGAACCCTCACCCTGGCACTGGGTGACGGCAGCACCGTTACGGCCGGGAAGGTGCTGGTCTCAACCGGCCGGCACCCTGCCCTCGAGGGCCTGGGCCTGGAGAGCGTCGGCGTCCGCCCGAACGAATCCGGGCACCTGTCCCTCACTACCGACGCAACGGGACTGGTCCAGGGAGTGGCCGGAGACGGGCCCTGGCTTTACGCCGTGGGGGACGCGGCCGGCAAGAACCTGTACACGCACCAGGGAAAATACGAGGCCCGCGCCACTGGAGACGCCATCACCGCGCGTGCCAAGGGCGAACTTAGGGGACGCCCGGCGGACTGGACCCGGTATGCCCAGACCGCCAACCAGCACGCGGTTCCCGGCGTCGTCTTCACCGACCCCGAGCTGGCGAGCGTCGGCCGGACCGTGCAGGCCGCGCGGAAGGACGGCTACAACGTTTCCTCTGTTGAACTCCCCATCCAGGTGGCGGGCTCCTCCCTTCACTCCGAGAACTACGAGGGGTGGGCCCAGCTGGTGGTGGACGAGGACCGCAAGGTCCTCCTGGGTGCAACCTTCGCCGGCCCGGACGTATCCGAGCTGCTGCACGCGGCAACGATCGCCGTGGTGGGGGAAGTGCCGCTGGAGCGACTCTGGCACGCCGTTCCTTCCTACCCGACCATCAGCGAAGTATGGCTCCGGCTGCTGGAAAAGTACGGTTTATAATGTCTATTTGAACTGACCGGTCAGTTCGGTTAGCCTTAACGCAGCACCTCCTGCGAAAGGCCCTTCTTGCTTTCAGCACACCAGCTCCATGCCAAAGGACGCCGGGACCCGTTGCTTCCACCCACCACCCTTGCCGTTGCCCGCGGCGAGCTGCTGCTTGTCACCGGCGAGCGGCAGGACCAGCGCACTGCCCTGGCCCTGCTCCTCAGCGGCCGGATGAAGCCCACCGGCGGGGAGCTTGGCTGGGACAACAGCCGCCGGACCAAGCAGCTTCGCCTGGCGGCGGCGCTGGTGGACTCCCCCGGCGTCAATGAGCCCGAGGAACACCTGAGCGTCCGCGACCTGGTGACCGAGGACCTCGCCCTGATCCCCCGCCGCTACCGGGGCGCCCTGCTCAGCGGCCCATGGCTGAAGGTCAACCGCTTCGAGGACATCGCAGCCCTGTGGACGGAGCAGCTGGAGCCCGGGCGCAGGCTGGAACTGCTGACGGCCCTGGCCCTGGCCAACCCGCGTACGGACCTGCTGGTGGTGGATTCCCCGGACCGCCACAGCGCGGACCTTGCCACCTGGTTGCCCAGGCTCCAGGAGCTGGCGTCCGACGCCGGGCGGCCGCTCGCCGTCGTGGCGGCAGTCAGCGCCGTCCCCGCGCCGTGGGACGGGCCGGTGGCGGTGATCGGCAACGCGGAAGCGGTCGAAACCGGGCAGGACCCGGAAGACCAGGAAGCAACAGAAGACCAGGAAACCGAACTCGAAACCGAGGTTGCCAAGTGACTGTCCTGCGGCTCGCCCGCTCCGAACTCAAGCGCATGACCGGCGGCCTGCTGCCCAAGCTGACGATCCTGGCGCTGACCATGGTTCCACTGCTTTACGGAGCGGTCTACCTGTATGCGAACTGGGATCCCTACGGGCACCTCAACAACCTTGATGCCGCCCTGGTGGTGGAGGACGCGGGTGCAGCAACAGCTGGCGGCACCCGCCTGGAAGCCGGCACGAAGGTGGCCGACAGCCTGGTGGAAAGCAACGTGTTCCATTGGGTGCCCGTAGCCAGCTCAACGGAAGCGGATGCAGGAGTCAGCAGCGGGCAGTACGCCTTCGCGCTGAAGATCCCCCGGGACTTCTCGGCCAACCTGGTCTCCCCCGGCAGCTTCGATTCCGCGAGCCAGGCCATGCTGAATGTGACTACGAACGACGCCAACAACTACCTCCTCAGCACCATCGTGGACAAGCTGACCACAGCCGTACACACCACAGTGGCCAAGGAAGTCGGCGAGGAAACAGCAAACCAGCTGCTCACGGGTTTTGGCACCATCCACAACAGGATGGTCCAGGCAGCGGGCGGTGCTTCCCAGCTTGCCGACGGCGTGGCCACCCTGCGGGACGGAACGGTCACCCTCCACGAAGGAACGTCGGCGCTGAGCCGCGGCGCGGACCAGCTGTACGCCGGCCAGCTCACGCTGCGGGACGGCGCCAACCAGCTGACCGATGGCGCGGGCCAGCTGAGCAGTGGCCTGTCCGTCCTCAAGGACAAGACCGCCACTTTGCCCACCGACACCCAGACGCTCGCAACGGGCGCCGCGCAGGTGGCCGCGGGGAACGCCCAGCTCAACGCCAAGGTGCAGGACGTGGCAGCCCAGCTGGAGGCTGCCGACCAGGGCATGCGGACCCGTGTTGCGGATTCCAACGCAAGGCTGGTCGCGTCGGGCGTGCTCACGCAGGAGCAGGCGGACCGGATCCTCGCCGATTTCGACGCCACCGCTGCGTCCAGCCCCGTTGCGGCGGCGAAGATCAAGATCCAGACAGACGCCGAACAGGTGCAGCAGCTGGCCAACGGTTCAGAGGCCGTCAGCGTCGGCGCCTCCCAGCTGGCCGCCGGGATGCCGGCGCTGAAGGAAGGCATCGCTCAGGGGTCGGCCGGTGCAGACAAGTTGCACACCGGCGCGGCCACCTTGGCCACCGGTGAGCAGACCGCCGTCGACGGTGCAGCAGGGCTCGCGGACGGGGCACGGAAGGTCGACGCCGGGGCAGCGCAGGTAGCGGACGGCGCAGGCCAGGCCGCCACCGGGTCCCGCACGCTCGCGGACGAGATGGGTAAGGGCGCGGGCCAGGTGCCCAACCCGGACGATGCCCAGAAGAACAACCTGTCGCGGGTGATGGCCGATCCCGTGGCCGTCAGCAATGTCTCCCAGGCGAAGGCGGACTCGTACGGAGCCGGGCTGGCGCCGTTCTTCCTGACGCTTGCGTTGTGGATCGGGATCTTCATGCTGGTCCAGGCCATGCGGCCCATTACCCAGCGGGCCCTGGCGTCCAACGCTCCCTCGTGGAAGATCGCCCTGGGCGGCTGGCTTCCGTTCCTTCTGGTTTCCGTGGCCCAGGCTTCGCTCCTGACGCTGGTGGTGGATGTTGGCCTGGGGCTGAATCCGGCGCATCCGGTCCTGATGTGGCTCCTGATGCTCGCGGCGGCCATGGCTTTCAGCGCCCTGATCCAGGGCATCGTGGCGCTGCTGGGCTCGCCCGGCAAGCTGGTGGTGCTGATCCTGCTGGTCCTCCAGCTGGTCTCCTCCGGCGGGACGTTCCCGTGGCAGACCACCCCGGAACCGCTCCATGTGGTGCACCAGCTCCTTCCGATGGGCTACGTGGTGACGGGCATGCGGCACCTGATTTACGGCGCCGACCTGTCGATGATCGTCCCCACCCTTGCCGGCCTCCTGGGCTACACGGTGCTGGGCGCAGCCATGTCCACGCTCGCGGTCCGCAAGAACAAGTACTGGACGCTGAAGACCCTCAAACCGGAGATTGCCGTATGACCCTGGAAGGGCCTGCCTCTGCCAAAGGGCTCCGGCCGGCACGGACTACAGCCACCCGCCAGAAGCTCTTCGATGCCTCCATGGAGCTGATCGGCGAGCGCGGCGCTGCCAGCGTGACCGTGGATGAGATCGCCGCTGCTGCCGGGGTTTCCAAGGGCACGGTGTATTACAACTTCGGCAGCAAGTCCGAGCTCATCGCGCAGCTTCTGCGCCATGGCGTGGACATCCTCAAAGCCCGGCTGCTGGCGGCTGCCGATGGGACCGGTTCAGGGGTAGCCGGCGCGGTGACGGGCGGGGCGGAAGACGCCCGCGATCCGTTGCTGGCCATGGAGTCGATGATCGGCCAGGCCATGGATTTCATGGCCGAGTACCCGTCCTTCGCGCGTCTGTGGGTCAGTGAGAACTGGCGGATTCCCAGCGAGTGGCAGGGCACGTTCGCGGTGCTGCGAGGAGAACTGCTCGAGGTCATTGGGCGGGCAGTGGACAATGTTGCCCGCGCCTATCCGGTGGATGAGTCGGTGTCCCGCGGGAGCCTGGAGACCGCGATCTTCGGTGCCTGCTTTGTGGTGGGCCTGGACCGGCAGACGTACAACCCGGAGCGGACCCGTGACCAAAGTGTTGCAGCAATCATGGCGATCATGCGCGGCTACGTCCTGGCGGGGCCGGCTCCTCGGGGATGATGGAGCCTATGCGGCACATGGGGAAGAGCGGAAAGTTCGCGGTCATCTGCGGCGTCGTCGCGGCAGGGCTGCTGGTGCTTACCGGGATGACCCTCGCGGAGCCGGTGTTTATCGCGTTCCTCGGCGTCCTGGCCCTGGCCTACCTGGCCGCGGTCGCCGAGGTGCTGCACCGGCGCCGGCGCTTGGTCCTGCTGGCCGCCGGCTCCGGCACCGCCCTCACCCTCGGCTTTTCCCTGGCGTTCCTCAGTACGTGGGAGCTGGCCTTCGACGGGCAGTCCTCTTTCCTGGGCACCCCGCTGCCCACCCACGACCCCGACAACTACTTCCTGGGTGCCGCCTGCGCGGCCGTGGCCACCCTTGGGGTCCTCTTCATTGGTGCCATGTGGCCGGGCAGGAAGCGGGCGACGGCGGCCCGCAGGCCAGCAGTACGGCCGGCGGCACAGCGCGCCGCATCGCAGCGCGCCACAAATTCGCCGGGGCGCGGCACCACGGCGGCGCGCAGCCAGCGGGCAGCCTCACCACGGACTGGGGGCCAGGCGCCGGCCGGCCAGTCGTCCCCCGTTCAGCGGACGTCGGCCTCCCGCACCCCCGCCCGGGGGACGTCCGCCACGGCCAGGCGGGCGCCGTCGTCCGCGTCATCCGCGCCCAGGCAGGCACCCCGCCCCGGCAGCGGTTCGGCGCCCCGGCGCTGACGCCGCGTGCCGCCCGTGAGCACCGCCGTCGCCACGCCGCCCAGCAGGATCAGCCCGCCCGCCAGTTCCGTGGGTGTGGGTGCCTCCCCCAGCACCAGCCAGGCCGCGCTCATGCCCACCACCGGGACCAGCAGCGTGAAGGGAACAACGGCCGACGACGGGTGCCCGGCGAGGAGCCGGTTCCAGATGCCGTAGCCCACCAGGGAGGCGAAGATTGCGGTGTACAGCGCGCTGAGGATGGTGGGCCCCTGCAGGTTGGACAACGAAGCCCATACGGTGTCCGGCCCGTCCACCAGCACCGACAGCGCCCCGAGCGGCAGCGGCACCACAGCACCGGACCAGACCACCAACCCCAGCCCTGAGGCTGCCTTCGCCCTGCGGACGATGACGTTCCCGGCGGCCCATGACAGCGCCGCCGCCAGGACGATGAGCAGCGGCAGGAGCGGTGCCACTGCACTGCGCCCCACGGCCACCACAGCAAGGCCTGCCACTCCCAGCACAACGCCCGCGATTTGCCGCCGGCTGGGCCGTTCCCCCAGGAAGCCGGCGGCGAGCAGGACGGTCAGCAGCACCTGGGCCTGCAGGACCAGCGACGCAAGCCCCGCCGGCATGCCCAGCGCCATGGCCAGGTAGAGAAGGCCGAACTGGCCGGCGCTCATGAAGAGTCCGACGCCGATGATCGCCTTCCAGCTGACGTCCGGCTTCCGGATGAAGAAGATCCACGGCAGGACCACCAGGACGAACCGCATGGCAACGAACAGGAGCGGGGGGAAGTCCTGGCCCCCGGCGTGCAGTCCGATGTCGATGGCCACGAAGTTCAGGCCCCACAGCAGGGCCACGAGGACGGCAAGGAGGGAGTCGCGGAGGTTCACGCTCCCACTCTGGCAGAGGAGTGGATGAAGCACCAGCGTCCAATCATGCATCGGATCATGTACGTTTTCTTCATGATCGATATCGGTTCGCTGCGCGCCCTTGCGGCCATCGAGCAGCACGGCTCCGTGGTGGCGGCCTCGGAGGTTACGGGGTTCAGCCCCTCAGCGGTCTCGCAGCAGGTGAAGAAGCTGGAAAAGGAGGCCGGGTTCGCCGTCCTGGAACGCCGCGGCCGGGGTGTGCTGCTGACGGAGCGGGGACTGGCCCTGGCGGCGTACGGGCGGCGCATCCTCGCCGAACTCGAAGAGCTGCAGTCCACACTGCTGGCGGATCCGGCCAAGCCCAGCGGCAGCCTCAGGGTGGTTGCCTTTTCCACCGCCTGCCGGGGACTGGTGGGCCCGCTGCTGGCGCGGCTGGAGCGGTCAGGGACGGCGCTTCGGCTTGCAGTCCTGGCGGAGGATCCGCGGGAAGCTGTGGCCAGGGTAGCCAACGGCGAGGCCGACCTGGGCCTGGTGCACAACTGGAACTCCGTGCCCCTGGTGATTCCGGAGCACCTCACGCTGGAGTGGCTGTGCGAGGACGTCGCGGATGTCCTGGTGCACCGGAGCCACCCGCTGGCACGGCGGCCGGAGGTGGAGCCGGCAGAGCTTGTTGACGAGCGCTGGATCAGCACGCCGGCGGGGGCGATCTGCAACGAAGCCCTGCTGCGGATTTTCGCGGATCTCGGGCGGGTCCCGGATATCCGTGTCTACGACCCCGATTTCGCGACGCACATCGCCCTGGTGGAACAGGCGGTCGCGGTGGCTCTTGTCCCCCGGCTGGGCAGGCCGGCATTGCCGCCGGACGTCGTCGCCGTTCCGGTGGTCAACCCGGTCCAGGCCCGGCAGGTGGGGCTCGTCCACCGGAGGACCATGACGGCGAGCCCGGGCATCAGGCACGTGGCGGGGATGCTGCACGAGATCGCCTCGAGCGGGCCTGCCGACGGCGGGACCGCCCCGGGTGCGGTCGATCCTAGTGGGCGCGGGGAACCTTGAACTTGGTAATCCTGGCGTCCTGCCCATCCAGTTCAGCCCAGGGCTTTTCGGTTTCGAGGACCGTGAGCGCATTGGTGGGGAACCTGGTGGCAGCGTCCATGTAGGCGTCGTGGTCGGAGTCGCGGGACGCCAGGTGCATGGCCAGGTCCTGCACGCCGGGCAGGTGCGCGATCAGCATCAATGTGGTCACGGTGTCCGGTACATGGTTGACGACGGTCAGCATCCGGAGGGCGGAGGCAGCGTACAGGCCGTCCTCGAGTTTGGGCGTGGGCGCCTTGTCCCCCAGCTCGGAGCAGACCCACGTGCAGGTCTGGCGGGTACGCAGGGCACTGGAGCAGAGGATGAAGTCCGGGACGATGTTGTGCTTGAGCAGCCACCGGCCGGCCAGCGGCGCTTCCCGGTGTCCGCGCTCCTCCAGCGGCCGCTCATGGTCGGCTACGCCACCCGGCCAGTCAGCCTTGGCATGGCGCATGATCACAAGGCGTCGGACATGGTGCGAACTCATGGCTAAAGCCTAGCGCCAGGCGGTTCGGTCCACAGTGGCAGGGGAACGCGAAAGCGCCCGCCCAGTGGGGCAGGCGCTTTCACGTGAAACCTAGATGGAGTATTCCGGAGCGGCCCAGACGATGACCTCCGGGTGCTCGTAGAACCGGTAGCCCTGGCCACGGACCGTGCGGACGGTGTTGGCGAGGCGGCCCAGCTTGGAGCGGAGGCGGCGGATGTGGACGTCGATGGTGCGCTCGTTGGGCACCTCTTCGGCGTTGCGCCACAGGCCTTCGAGGAGTTCGTCGCGGCCCACGGTGCGGGTGCCGTTTTCCACCAGGTAGTTCAGCAGTTCGAACTCCTTGAAGGTCAGGTTCAGCGATTCGCCGTCGAGGTGGACTTCGCGGCGGGCAAGGTCGATCAGGACGCCGGACGGGCGCGGCTCCTGCGGCTGGGCGGGGCGCGGTGCCTCGGTGCGCTGGCGGGCGTTGACCGTGGGGTCGCCAAAGGTGGAACGGACGACGTCGAGCGCGGAACCGGGGGTGCCGGCCGGGGCTACAGCAACAGCTGCGTAGCTCTCTGCACCGGATACCAGGGACTGGGCGTAGGCGCGGATCTCCTGGGCGAGCTTGGCGATGGAAGTGCCTGCTGCCGCAGCAGTCTCCTCGTCAATTCCCATGTAGAGGACGAACCCGCGGGCCACGTTGTCGTTGGCTACCGGACGTACCGGGTTTGAACCTGCCACCACAGGGGTAGGAGCCGTGATGGGAGCGGACTCGGCCGGGTGGACGGCACGAAGCTGGCCGTAGGAATTGGGGTTGTAGCCCTGGGGAGCGTAGCCCGGGGCGGGGAAGCTGCTTCCGGAGGACGAAGGTGCCAAGGAGGGGCGCGGCCCGAATCCGGGACGCAGGCCGGAGGCCTGGCCTGCCTTGGCGGCGTTACGGACAGAGATGTGGACGTATCCGGATGCAACTGACATGGAATGCTTACCTCAATGTGAATGGCCGCCTTCGCGGCTCGAATGCTGTCTTTCCCGTCTCACGGACCGGGAGGGGCGCCCGACGCTGGGCTGGGTGGGCGAATGCCTAAGAACTTCGAAGGGTGGGAAGGTCAGGCGTGCATTCGACAACAGCGCATGTCGGCAGCAGCGGATGTGCTGGGCCAATATTCTGCGGCTGCAGGTGCTGTTGAGTTCTTGTTCACATTGGAAGTGTGCCGCGTAACAATGACAACTTGCAAGTAACAATGGACCAAATCGTCCGCATGGTGAGACAAATCCGGAGATTGTGTTGCAGATCACGATTCTGCGTGAAGCAAAGAATAACGTTCGTTATCCGAGCCGAAGCTCCGAAGTTGCACTATTACAGAATTTTGTTCGCTTAGGTCCTCGTTCACCGAATCGCAGTAAATTTCACGCGTTTGACATAGAATCGCCAACCTCGGCCGCGGCTTGTCCAGTCCGCGTCCTACCTTCAGCGAAGAATTTTTGCGCCTACGCCGGTGCTGGAGGCAGGAGATGCCGGCGATGAGCATCCAACAGGGTCTTCCGCGTTGCTGTGCACGGGCTGTGCGGCAGGCCAAGCCGGCTGCAGCCTCACTACCAACGCGCAAACGGCGTGCCCGGCCCCGGCCCGCCGCACCAGCCAGGTGGCTAGGCTTGGGCTCACAGCTGCAGCACAGGAACCGCAAAGCATCGGCAAACCGCCAGAACGGAGAGTTGTCCCATGGCATCCCCGCACTCCATGACCAACAACCTTCCGCAGCTCACACACCCTGACGGTTCCCCGATCCGCGCCCTGGTGGTGGACGACGAGCCGAGCCTTTCCGAGCTGATGAGCATGGGCCTGCGCATGGCTGGCTGGTCAGTGGCCGTCGCCGCGGACGGGCCCACCGCGGTGAAGCTCGCCAAGGATTTCCATCCCGATGTCCTGGTGTTGGACGTCATGCTCCCGGGCTTCGACGGCGTGGAGTTGCTCGGCAGGATCCGCGCCTTCGCGCCGGAGGTGCCCGCGCTCTTCCTCACCGCCAAGGACGACGTCCAGGACCGGATCGTGGGCCTGGCGGCCGGCGGGGACGACTACGTCACCAAGCCCTTCAGCATGGAAGAGGTCCTGCTGCGCCTGCATCGCCTGGTCCAGCGCTCCGGCGTTGCCGCCATGGACACTGCCGAACTGGTGGTGGGCGACCTGATCCTGAACGTGGACACCCGCGAGGTCACCCGCGCCGGAGAGGACGTCCAGCTGACGGCAACGCAGTTCGAGCTGCTGCGCTACCTGATGGAGAACCCCAAGCGCGTGGTCAGCAAGGCGCAGATCCTGGACCACGTGTGGGACTACGACTTTGGCGGCCAGGCCAACATTGTGGAACTCTACATTTCCTACCTGCGCAAGAAGATCGACGCCAACCACCCGCCAATGATCCACACCGTGCGCGGGGCGGGCTACGTCATCAAGCCCGCGGACTGACCAAGGAAACGCATGTCGTCGCTTTCCGGTGTTCCCCGGCCTGCGGGCCGGTCCTGGTTCAATCCTTCCACCTGGCACCTCCGCACCCGCCTGATCCTGCTCTCCATGGCCCTGCTGGTAGCGATCTCCAGTGCCATCGGAGTCGTCAGCTACGCCACCATGGACGTGGTCCTCACCAACCAGCTGGATTCGCAATTGATGCAGGCCTCCCGCGGCCGCCCGCCCGAGGGCAACCCCTCGGGACGCCCCGACCCGCTGGACGCGCGCGGCCAGAGCGTCGGCACGCTCAACGCCCGGGTGGTGAACGGGCAGGTGGGCAGTGCAGCCGGTTTCCTGTCCTCCGACGCGACCCGCACCGCCCTGACGGCCCGGGACGTCACCATCCTGGAGGCACTCCCCCACAACGGAGAACCGGTTAACCGGACGCTCTCCAAGGGCGATTACCGGCTTCTGGCGACTGCAACCCCTTACGGAGACGTGGTGATTACTGGACTGCCGCTGGCGACGAAGCAAAATACCGAGGCGTCGCTCGTGCTGACCATGGTGTTGGTGTCCCTCGGCGGCCTGGCCCTGATCGGACTGGCCGGAACCGCCCTGATCCGCCGGACCATGCGGCCGCTGGAGCAGTTGTCCGACGTCGCGACCAAGGTGTCGCAGCTGCCGCTTGATGCCGGCGAAGTGGCGCTGGCAGTGCGTGTCCCGCCCGCCGCTGCCCACCCCGGGACCGAGGTGGGCAGCGTTGGCCATACGCTGAACCTGATGCTGGACAACGTCTCCAACGCGCTGGAGGCACGGCAACGCAGCGAAATGAAAGTGCGGCAGTTCGTGGCCGATGCCTCCCATGAGCTCCGGACCCCGCTGACGGCGATCCGCGGTTATACCGAACTGATGCGCATGACTGAGACCCTTACCGAAGACGGCTGGAAGTCGCTGGGTCGGGTGCAAAGCCAGTCCGAGCGGATGACGGCGCTGGTGGAGGACCTGCTGCTGCTGGCCAGGCTGGACGAAGGCAAGACGCCCGACACCACCGACGTGGATCTGACCCAACTCGTGGTCGAAACCGTCAGTGACGAAAAGGTGATGGCACCGGACCACACCTGGCAGCTGCAGTTGCCCGACGAACCCGTCTCCGTCCGCGGGGACACCATCCAACTGCACCAGGTACTGGCAAACCTGCTCTCGAATGCACGCAAGCACACGCCCGTGGGCACCACGGTGACTACCGGTGTGATGCGCTCGGCCGACGGCAGCGTGGTGGTCACTGTGACCGACGACGGGCCAGGTATCCCTGCGGAGTTCCAGGGCAGGATCTTCTCGCGCTTCGCCCGGGCGGACGCAGCCCGTTCCGGCGCGGAAGGCTCATTCGGGGAGGGTTCGTCCGGGCTGGGGCTTTCCATCGTGGAGTCGATCGTCAAAGCCCATGGCGGCACCGTGGAACTGGCCTCCCGGCCCGGCAGGACAGAGTTCGCCGTGCGCCTTCCCGGAACCAGGCGCTGACAACGCAGCAAGCGTTAAGCCACTGCCAGCAACAACGGCCACTGCGGGGCTGATAACGACTGGTGACGGCGTGCAACGCGACGCGCCACTCATCGTGACTTCCGTTACCTAAATGTGACTTAAGCGCTGGCTTCCTGTACCGTCGATTGAGTGCGGCCCGCGTTCGGACCGCAATCCCGGGTTGACGCCAAGCTCTGCCACTTCCCGGATTCCGCTTTAGCAACGGCAGAGGCGGGGGACCCACCGTCCCGGGCATTGACTGCCCTTGGGGTTAAGCAGCACGTGTTCATTCCGTGCTGCCGGATGCCCTCATCCGAACCCGACAGCTAACTCCGCAGGTGTGAGAGGCGATAGACCATGTCCAAAAACACGGCAGAACCCTGCCTGCAGTCCAAGTCAAAACACCGGGCCAAACCCGAGGCGGCCAAGAAGAGCACCCTCGGCCGGCGGGCCGCCATCCTGGCGGCGTCCTGCGCCGTGCTGGTTGGCGTAGGCGCCGCGGGCCAGGCCACCAGCAGCATCGCGCCGGTGTCGGCCACTGGGGCACACTCTTCCACAGCAGCTTCCGACGCCCAAATGAGCATCGAGAAGAGCGAGATCCGGTCGAATCCGGCAGCGACCCCCGCTCCCGCGCCTATCAGCGTGGCACCCCAGGCCGCCGAGCCGGCACCTGCTCCGTCCGCTCCCCCTGTTGAGGCGGCACCTGCTCCCGCCCCCGCGCCCGAGCCGGCTCCCGCCGTCGCGGTCAATGATCCTGCCGGCGCCCAGGCATACGCGGCCAGCCAGCTGGCATCCTTTGGCTGGAGCGCCGACCAGATGCAGTGCCTGAAGACGCTGTGGACCAAGGAATCGGACTGGACCACCACGGCCACCAATGCCAGCAGCGGAGCCTACGGCATCGTGCAGTCGTTGCCGGCCGAAAAGATGGCCGCCGCCGGCGCGGATTACCTCACCAACTACCGCACCCAGATCAACTGGGGCCTGGACTACATCAAGAAGAGCTACGACTCTCCCTGTGGCGCCCTGAACTTCCACCTGGCCCACAACTGGTACTAGGAGCCACCCACGCGTGCCGCCAGGCGCGTAACCCAGCACCCGCAGCAGCCCTCATCCCTGGATGCGGGCTGCTGCCGCGTTAATCAGCCTGCAGCCTGCCCCGCGTTCCGCCACGGGATGTACTGGACAGCCCACTTGTTGCCGTCCGGATCTGCGAAGTACACAAAGTGGCCCCACGGCAGCACTTCAACATCACTGACGTCCACACCGTTGTTCTTCAGGTGGTCGTGCGCTTCCTGGATATCGTCGACCACCATCTGAAGAACGGTTCCCGTGCCGGCAGGGGCGTCCAAAAGCCCCTCGCCCATACAGATGGAGCAGGCAGAGCCAGGCGGCGTCAGCTGTACAAAGCGGACGTCGTCCGAAGGCCGCTCGTCATAGTCCGCGTTGAAACCCACCTTGTTGACATAGAAGTCCTTGGCGCGGTCAACGTCGGATACGGGGACAAAGACAAGTTCGAGTTTCCAGTCCATCCGCACAGGCTAGCGGCGGGACCCTGATGGGAAAAGGGTTGCAGGCTACCCGGCAATACCGTAAAGGCGGTCACCGGCGTCGCCGAGGCCCGGAACGATGTACGACTTGTCGTTGAGCTTTTCGTCGATGGATGCCAGGACAATGTGCACGTTGGCGCCCGACAGCTCTTCCTCAAGCCGCGCGAGGCCTTCGGGTGCGGCGAGCAGGCAGATGCAGGTGACATCGGACGCACCGCGCTTGAACAGGAACTTGATGGCCTCGCGCAGCGTTCCGCCCGTGGCCAGCATCGGGTCCAGGACGAAGACCTGGCGGCCGGTCAGGTCCTCGGGAAGGCGCTCCGCATAGGTGATGATGTCCAGCGTTTCCTCATCCCGGGCCATGCCCAGGAAGCCCACCTCGGCGGTGGGAACCAGCTTGGTCATGCCCTCAAGCATCCCCAGGCCGGCCCGCAGGATGGGGACCACAAGCGGCGTGGGCTTGGTAAAGGCCGTGCCGACGGTGGTGCTGACGGGAGTCTGGATGGTGACGGGCTCGGTGCGGACCTCACGGGTAGCCTCGTAGGCCAGCAGGGTGACCAGCTCCTCCGTCAACTGGCGGAAGACCGGCGACGGCGTGTTCTTGTCCCTCAGGACGGTGAGCTTGTGGGCAACCAGCGGGTGGTCAACAACGAGAGTGCGCATCCCCCAAAACTATCACCCGCCGGTACCGTGCCCCGGGCCGGAAGGACCGCCGTCGTGCAGTTCCTGGGCCACCACGTCGCGGACCACGGGACGGTCGAACGACGGCGGCGCACCGGCGTGCTCCCGGCGCCGGACAAGGTGGAAGAGCCTGTGTGCCAGGATCACTATGGCCACCCAGGCAAGCCCAAGGATCCAGCCGGCCATGACGTCGGTCAGCCAGTGGTGGCCGAGGAAGACCCGGCTCAGGCCCATGGCAATGATGAAGAGAGTCCCCGCAGTGATTGCTGTGACGCGGGTCCACATCACGTTGAACTGCAGGCAGATGAGGTAGACGATCAGGCTGATCACCACGGTGGTGTTTAGGGTATGGCCGCTGGGGAACGAGGGTGAATCCTCATAGGGCGGCACGGCGTCGGCGTGGTCCGGCCGGGTGCGGCCCACGAGCTTCTTCCCCAGCGTGGTGGCCGTGATGGACACTGCGGCCGCGCCGCCAACGAGGACAAGGGGGCGCCAGTTGCGGCTCAGAAAGGTCAGCCAGGCCGTGAGGATGCTGGCAAGGATGGGCATGCCGACGCCGCCCCCGATATTCGTGAACCCGGTGACCGCGGCATTGAAGCCGGGGTTCCGCAGGGTCTCCGCATATGCCAGGGCAGGCTTGTCCAGGTTCGCCAGTCCGGCCGAGTCCACCACGTCGTCGTACACCTCGGCGCCGAGCAGTGCCAGGGACACGATGATCACGCCGCCCACGAGGATGGGGAGGACCAGCGCGGCGTATGGCTTGAACCAAATACCCAAACGGTCCCGAAGACTGTCCATGGTGCCTCCCGGCATCGGTAAGTAACCTGAGTATCCCCGAAACTATCATTGAGCCATGCCGTTGCCCGAAAAGAAACACGACGCCTGGATGGGGCTCGCCCTGACGGAGGCCCGCCGGGCGCTCAGCACCGAGGATGTGCCCATCGGGGCCGTGGTGATAGGGCCCGACGGCGAGGTGCTGGGTTCCGGACGCAACCAGCGCGAGGAGCTGGGAGACCCCACGGCCCACGCCGAGGTTGTTGCGATCCGGGAGGCGGCCGGGCGGCTCCGGGAGCGGGCCAGGGCCGGCGGCGGCAGCGGTGACGGCTGGCGGCTTTCCGACTGCA
Source organism: Arthrobacter sp. MOO21 (assembly GCF_057369995.2). NCBI lineage: Bacteria > Bacillati > Actinomycetota > Actinomycetes > Micrococcales > Micrococcaceae > Arthrobacter > Arthrobacter sp. MOO21. Next base: position 946,606 of record NZ_CM170671.2, read on the forward strand.
CGCTGGTTGTCACCCTGGAACCCTGCGCCATGTGCGCGGGCGCGATTGTCCTGGCCCGGATTCCCCGGGTAGTCTTCGGTGCCTGGGATGAGAAGGCCGGCGCCGCCGGCTCGGTGTTCGACATCCTCCGGGAGCGCCGCCTCAATCATTGGGTCGAGGTGTATCCCGGGGTCCGCGAGCAGGAGTGCGCCGTGCTGCTGCGGGAGTTCTTCGCCGCTCACCGGACCGGGCTCTAGCCTTTCCCTTCCCGGCCTGCCAGCAAATGCAGCACGGTCTGGGCGGTCCCGTTCCAATCCGGGAGCCTCGTCCGCGCCTCCAGGGCAGCCGCTTGCCAGCTCCGCCGGATTCCGGAGTCCTCCAGCCAGCGCCGCAGGACGCCAGCCAACAGCAGAGGACTCTCCCGCCCGCCTTCCGGAAGTGCCACGGCTGCCCCCGGAAGCCGGGCGCCGCCGTCGGCCGCTGCCAACTTTGCGAGGCTCAGCGCCTCCACCGCGCCGGTGCCCGCGCGCACCAGCACAGGGATGCCGTGCGCCAGGGACTCGGTGACCGCCATCCCGAAGGCCTCGTTCCGGGACACCAGCAGGCTCAAATCGGTGCGCGCCCATTCGGCTTCCAATGCGTCGCCGGTGAGCTCGCCAGTCAACTGCACCCGGCTTTCCAATCCCAAGTCCGCGATGGCGGCCCTGACCTCGCCCGCATAGTCGGGATCCGCCTGGTCCGAGCCCACCAGCGACGCGGTCCACTCCAAATCCTGAATCCCTGCCAGGGCTTCCACGGCCAGAAGTTGGTCCTTGTTCGGCAGCAGGACCGCCACAACGGCCAGATGCGGAGGGTTCGAACCGGGGGCTTCCGGAGCCGGCTCGACCCCGGGAAGTGCCACACTGCTGCCCGTGATTCCCCGCTCCGCGAGCTTGGTTGCGGCCCAGGTGCTGGTGCAGATCACCCCCGTTGCTGCACGGAGTGCCCGCGCCTCCCGTTCCAGGCTGGCCGGGTCCGAAGTTTCCGGCAACGGCATATGCTCCAAAACCCATGTTTTCCGGCCGCCCTTTGCCGCAAGCTCCAGTTCGTCCGGCGCGCCCACGGCGACCAGCCCGTCAACGATGACCACAGGCGGCCCCGGACCCAGTTCCGGGTCCCGGCCCCCGAGCAGCGCGCCCAGCCGGCGTCGTTCCCTGGCACTGGGAGTTGGCCAGCCGCCCACGGCGGCGACGACCTCCACCTCTTCCCCAAGCGCTTTCAACCCCGCAACCAAACGGGCGTTGTAGATATTGCCGCCGGAGCTGTACTGGATGTTGCCGGGGACCAGCAGCCGGATGGAGGCCATGGTCAGGCGGAGAGGTCCAGGGAGTAGGTGGCCCAGGCGTCAGGGTTCTCGCGAAGGGTGACGTCGATCCCCGAGAGCGCGGGCCCGTCGTCAGTGTCCTTGATCCTGGCGGACACTGCCTGGGCAATGTACTCGGCAAGCGCTTCCGTGGTGGTCAGCTTGCCGGCGAAGTCGGGGTGCTCGTCCAGATTGCGGTAGTTCAGGCCGGCGAGCACTTCCTCGATGATGGTTCCGGCGGCACCGATGTCCAGGACGATGGCATCGGAGTTCAGCGCGCGACGGCGGAAGGCCACCTCGGCCACGAACGTCGCCCCGTGCAGGGCCTGGGCGGGGCCGAAAGCTTCCCGGGGAAGGCTGTGGGCGATCATGAAATGGCGGCGTACCGTCAGGCTGAACATATTTACCTCGGGTCCTCGGGAGTCGAATCGGTGCTGGCGTGGTTTGCGGGGCCGCTGTCTGCGGAGTAGTCAATGACGTGGCACAGGGCCTGCAGGGTGCCGTGGGACAGGCTTTGCACCACGTCCGGCAGATCCTGGAACGCAGACGAGCCGGTCAGGAAGGCGTCGAAGACTGGGTCCTTAAGCAGTGAAACGGCCAAGTCCAGGCGGTCGGCGTTGGTCCGGCGGTGGCGGCGGGCGCGCGCCACCATTCCCACCTGGCTCGCCCTGATGGACAGGCGCCGGGCATGGAAGTCCTCGCCGAGCGGCACGGTGACCTCCCGGTTGGCGTACCAGGACATTTCGATGACATCGCCTTCGTCGCCCACGAGCTGGAGGCTGCGCTCCAGGCCCTCCTGGGACGCCGAGCAGTGGAATACGATGTCGCAGTCGGCAAGGGCGTCGGCCGGCAGGGCGAAGTCCACGCCCAGGGTGTCCGCCAACTGCTTCCGTCCTGGATCGAGGTCCACCAACTGGAGGCGGGCCAGCGGGAAGGTGCGCAGCAGCGTGGCCACCATGCTGCCCACCAGCCCGGCGCCGACGACCGCGATCCGGTCCCCCAGTCGCGGCCCGGCCTCCCACAGCGCATTCACCGCCGTTTCGACGGTGCCGGTGAGGACGGCCCGGCGGGACGGGACGTCGTCAGGAATCCTGGTCAGGGAGTCGACGGGAACCACGTAACGGTCCTGGTGCGGGTTCAGGCAGAAGACGCGCTGGCCTTTCCAGCCCTCGGGCCCCTCCTCCACAACGCCCACGGACAGGTATCCGAACTTCACTGGCCCCGGGAAGTGCCCTTCCTGTCGTGGCGCCCGCATTTCCTCTGCGACACGTGGCGGGACCGATCCGGCGTGGACCACCATCTCTGTGCCCTTGCTGATGCCCGAGTAGAGGGCACGGACCAAGGCTTCCCCCGGGCCAGGAGCGGGCACTTCCTCGGACCGGAGCTCGCCGTGCTCCTTGGCGGTGGTCCAGTATGCGGTTGCGTGGATCGGAGTCTGTGGATTCGTCATCTTGCTGATGAATCTAGCCGGATGCGCAGGCAAGGGGAAAGTCCGACGCCGGGTGTCGGACTTTCGTGGACTGTTCACGGTGGAGGCGGAGGGAAGACGCGCGCACCCCCGCAGGGACGGGCAGACGCGGGTGCCAACCGCTTGGCGGGACAGACGCGCGCGGATCGCGGCAGAACTAACACGTCAACAAGGCAAATGGCTTTGCGAAGAATTCCGCCCAGAGTGGGTCGTCGGGTGACAAATCGCCGGGATCGATGAGTTTGTCGTCGTCCGGTTCCCACTGCGGCACGTCCCCGGGGCTGGCAGCTTCACCAGGGCCAGCGGCGAACATCATCCAATGAGGCCAGTTGGTTGGTTCTCTGTCGTGCTGTTCGGCTGTGTAGGTGCGGCCGGTTGGGGAGGTCCAGCCGGGTGGTTCGTTGGTGGTGGCGGGGGTGGGGGTCCAGCCAGTGTTGTGTTTGAGGCGGTGGTGCTTGGGGCAGAGCTGTCCCAGGTTGGACGCGCCGGTGGTACCGCCCTGTTGCCAAGCTTGGAGGTGGTCGGTGTCGTTGCCCAGTGATCGGTTGGTGCAGCCGGGGAAGGTGCACTTGGCATCGCGCATCCTGATCCAGCGTTTGATCGTCTCGGGGAGCCGGTAGCTCTTCCGCCCGATTTCCAGGGGTGCGCCGTCGCGGGGGTCGACCAGGACACGGTAGAAGGAGTCCGCCCCGTCCGCGACCAGCCGCCGTGCCATGGAGGCGGGGATCGGTCCGTGGCCGTCGAGTTCGGCGGGTTCCTCGGTGACGCCGAGGAGGGATAACACCGGAACCATAACCAGGACGTCGGCCCTCGGGACGGGAACCTGGCCGAGGGCCATGGTTCCTAGTTGCAGGGAACTGCCATCGCCGGAGCCGGTGTCGCCGGAGCTGGTGCTTCCGGCGCCGAGGAGCAGGCTGGCGGCGATGTCGGGGCGGAGTTGGGTAAGGGTGCGTGGTTCGTCGGGTCCTTGGAGGCCGCGGGCGGTGGCGGTGGTGCGGTTCCAGATCGCGGAGGCGGTGTCGCCGGGGAGGTAGAGCGTCACCCGGGCCATGCCGTCCCGGTCGGGCCGGTATTCCATCCGCCGGTCGGCGGCTGCTGTGGTGTGGCGTGTCTCGATCGATTCGGGGTGGTGGCGTTCCCGCCAGGTACGGGCCTTGGCCCGGAACCGTGACGGGACGAGCTCACCGGGGGCGGCGCCGCGGGCAGGGTTCGGGGCTCCGGGGTCGAAGAAGTGCGCCACCAGGGACGCCGCCCCGGCAGGGCTCAGGCCCTCGGTTTCATCCACGACGACCTTCGCGTGCTGCCACGACACCGCCCCGGAAGACAAAGCCTCCATGACCGGCGGCAGCGAGCAGACCTGCTGCGCCTGGTGGACGAAAGCCCCGGCTGCCGCGGAGCTGATGGTCAGGACCCCGGCGATCTCCTCCACCGCGGACATTTCCGCGTAGGTGCGTTCCGGCACGGACGCGTCCGGCGGGGTCATGGCCTGCTGGATCCGGATGGATTCGGCCGCGTCCTGGGCTTTAGCGGCGGCAATCATTGACTCCAGCTTCGAATACCCGGCCAGCCGCTCCAGCCGGATCTCGTACTGCCGCTGCAATACATCCACCCGAGCACCGAGATCACCAGCGTCCGTACCAGCAGCGTCCCCGGAAGCGAGGAAAGCGTCCTCCGTGAACAGCGCATCAAGGGCAGCAACAGAGGCATGAACGCCCTCCATTCCTGCCCCTGAACCGCTCACTGCGCCGCCGCTGATTCCCATACAAACATCATCCAACGAGGCACTGACATTCAAAGCTGGAGCCTGGGGCCGCCACGTTTTGGGGATGTCGGCCTCGCTCCGGTACCCTATTGAGGTTGGTGACGTGTCCGAGCGGCCGAAGGTGCAACACTCGAAATGTTGTTTGGTGTAACAGCCAACGTGGGTTCAAATCCCACCGTCACCGCCACGTAGAAAGGTCCTGCTTTTCCTGAAAAAGGAAAAGCAGGACCTTTTGCTTTGCCCGGCGACGGTCATGCGGGTTGCGCAGCCTCGCGGCATGATTGCGGGACAGGACGGCATCCACGAGGATGAACGCAGTCCCCCGTGCTGCAAAGAAGGAGTCGAAGCGATGACCAAATATTTGATTTCGTTCCCGAGCGCCGCCATGGCTGTCACGAGCGAGGAATTGCCAGCCGTTTCGGATGCTGCGCATGCTGTGGTCCAGGAGGCCAAGGACGCCGGCGTCTGGGTGTTCGGCGGAGGTATTGATGAGAGCATCCCGCCCGTCATGGTCGATGGCGATGGCACCGTACAGGAAGGCACCTACCCTCAGACGGCGCGGCTTGAAGGCGGATATTCCGTGCTTGAGCTGCCTTCGTACGATGCAGCCCTGGAATGGGCCTCGAAGATTGCGGCCGCTTGCCGTTGCGCCCAGGAGGTGCGCGCATTCCAATTCGACCCGGTCAGCTGGCAGGAAGGGCGCCGCAGGCTCGCTACCACGCAGATGCCTCCCAATGTGCCCGCGCAAATCCTCGCAGTGCTTGACGCCGGGTGTGGCCACCGGTAGAAAAGTAAGCAACCTTATTATTTACTGGCTGACAAAGGAGGACATTCCATGAGTGAAAAGCCGGGTAACCAGACACCGAACACTCCCGATGTGAGTGAAACCGAACTGCGCAACATGAAAGTGGACGAGCTCCGCCGGGAAGCGAAGGAGGAACACATCTCCGGTGCCTCCGGCATGCGCAAGGAAGAACTGGTGAAGGAGGTGGCCGCTGCCCGGCAGGAGGGCCACGACGGCGGCCGGAACGAGAGTTCCCGCTCTGGCGCAAAGGACCCGGAGGACTTCGGCGCCGGCCCCGACGGCGGCAAGGTCCGCTATGGCGATGAATCGTCCAAGTCGTTGAAGTACTCGCAGGAAATCACCTCCACCGAGGAGGAACCGGAGCGCGAAGGCCGCAGCCTGGCAACCACGCACCACGAAGTGATCCGGCAGTGGGCGGAAGAACGCGGTGGCGTCCCGGCAACGGTCGACGGCACGGAACACGGCGACCATCTGGGCGTCCTGCGCATCGATTTCCGCGACAAGGACGCCAACCTGCGCGAAGTGAGTTGGGAGGAATGGTTCAAGACCTTCGACGACCGCGGCCTCAACTTCATCTACCAGGAACAGCGGACCGACGGGAGCCAGTCCAACTTCTTCCGGCTGGAGAACCCTGACCGCGAAGACGCATAAGGAAACCCAGGCCTGGGTCCTCAGCACAAAGGAGGCGCCACCGCAGCTGCGGTGGCGCCTCCTTCCGTAGAGCTCCTAAAGCCTGGTGTCGAAGGACCCGCAGAACACGTTGTCGTTGAACGTTCCCTGGAACTCCGATTTGCCCTGGATCTTGTCCACGGCAGCCCGAATGGCCTCCCGCGTTCCCGCGTGGGCGTGGATGGCGGTTTTGACCATCGGCACGTCGATCAGGTGGTTCGGCTGGTTCAGGGACACGAACACGGTGGGCACCTCGGTGACGTACCAGGGGATCTCCGCTGCCATCGGTGAGGACCACTTGATCCGGATGGCTGCCTCCTGCGCGAAGCCCTTGACGTTGGCAAAAACGAACGCAGCGTCGTACTTCTCCGCGTAGTCACCGGTGGCTTCCTCTGCCAGGACCCGCAGAAAGTTCATCCCGGCCTCCCCCGCGGCTTCACGCTGCTCTGCCGTGCGGAACAGGTGCACCTCGAACCCGGCGGCCTCCAGTTCCTCCTTGACCACCTCCAGGTACGCCAGGGGGTCGGCCCGCGTGAAGTCCGCTCCGCCAGAAATCCCGTACAACCGGACACGAGGGTGCGTGGACGGGGTAATGGGCAGGTTCCCGGCAGTGTCCTTGACCAGCGTCACCGTCTTATCCGCGATGTCGGCAGCAATCGCCCGGTGCCCGGCGGAGCCGATGATGGAAAGCGCCGAGGCGGGCGGGACCAGCTCATCCCGGGACCGGCGGTGCAGGCCCAGTGATGCCTTGAGCCCGAGGATCCGCCGCAGCGCATCATGCAGCCGCTGCTCGGTGATGACCCCGGACTTGTACCCGTCCAGCATGTACTGGAAGTCCTCGGCAGGGTTCCGGAAGAACAGGAACATGTCACACCCCGCGGCGATCGTGGCAGGCACCAGGTCCTTGCGCTTCATCGCCTGGGTGAGCCCCACCATCTGCGAAGCATCCGTGAGCACCAGCCCGTTGAACCCCAGCTCCCCGCGCAGCAGGTCCTGCAGCAGCTCCGGAGACAACGTCGCGGGCAGGATCTCCGCGTCGGTGAGGCCGGGCCGGAAGTGCCGGGACACCTCCGGCGCGCCGATGTGCCCCACCATGACGGACTGCACGCCGTGCGCGATCATCTCCCGGTACACGTGCCCGTACGTCCGGTCCCACTCCTCAAAGGAAAAAGTGTTGTAGGACGTCACCACGTGCTGGTCCCGCTCATCCACGCCATCTCCGGGGAAATGCTTGATGGCGCACACGGTGGCGGACTCGCTGATCCCGTTGAAATACTCCTTCGCCCGCTCCACCACCACCTCCGGCGTATTGCCGAAGGAACGCGTGGAGATGACCGTGTTCCGCCAGTTGTAGTGGATGTCCACGATGGGCGCGAACGCCCAGTTGCAGCCCAGCGCCGCCGTCTCCACCCCGGCCACCTGCCCCATCTGCCGGGCGATGTCCTTGTCCAGGTGCGAGCCGGCCTGCAGGTGCGTACACACGAACGTCCCGTCGTCGCAGCTGCCGGCGCCGCCCATTTCCGGGTTGGACGCAATCAGCAGCGGAATCCTCGACCGGGATTGCACATAGCGGATGTGTTCCTGGACAGCCGCGGACGGCCCGGGGCGGTACCGCATCCCGCCCACGTGGAAGTTCTCCAGCACGCTGTCCAGGTACTCCGGGGAGTAGTCGTTGTTGTGGTTGATGAACAGCTGCCCGATCTTCTCCTCGAGCGTCATGCCACCAATTGTGCCCTCCACCCAGGCGATGGCGTCGCCGTCGAGGTTGAACGGCGCAGCGGCAAGGTCGACGTCGAACTGCCGGGCCCGGGTGCGCTGCCCGCCCGGGGCGGCAGCGTCCGGGGCGGCAGCGTCCGGGGTGTGCCCTACGACGGCGGCAATCCCCTCGAGAGCCGCGGCCACGACGTCCGCGACGGGCGCGGCGATGTCCACCACCACCCCGCGCTCATCGTCCTGCAGCGGTTCGAGGGTGGCGAGCTGGGATTCCAGCAGCGCTGGCGGCATGAAGTGCCCGGTCCGTCCTTCGGTGCGGGCCTTCAGGACCTCCTTGCTGCCGTTCAGGTGCAGGAAGATGGTGTCCGGCGCCTGCTCGCGGATGGCATCGCGGTAGGTGCGGCGCAGCGCGGAGCAGGCGAGCACCATCCCGCCGTCCCCGGCGGCAGCCAGTTCACGGCCGACGATCGCCAGCCAGGGCCAGCGGTCTTCGTCCGTCAGAGGCGTGCCGGCAGCCATCTTGGCCACGTTCTCCACCGGGTGGAGCGCGTCGCCGTCGATGAACGGAATCCCGAGTTCGCGGGCCACAAGGTCACCGATGGTGGTCTTGCCGCAGCCGGAGACCCCCATGACGATGATGCGGGGCTTCGTCATAGCCTGTTCCTCACCAGTCGTGCCTGTCTCACCAGTCGTGCACCGTGCCGTCGACGAGGCGGTTGTAGGGCAGGTAGGCCTGCTGGTAGGGGTAGGCCGCGGCGGCTTCTTCGTTGAATTCGACGCCGATGCCCGGGTTGTTGCCCGGGTGCAGGTAACCGTCGACGAACGTCATGGACTGCTGGAAGACTTCGTTGGTCTTGTCCGAGTGCTGCATGTATTCCTGGATGCCATAGTTGTGGATCGCCAGGCCCACGTGCAGCTGCGCGGCGAAGCCCACCGGGGAGATGTCGGTGGGGCCGTGGAAGCCGGACTTGATCTGGTACTGCGCGGCGAAGTCCATGACCTTCTTCAGCGGGCTGATCCCGCCGAAGTGGGTGGAGGCCGCGCGGACGTAGTCGATCAGCTGCTCCTTGATCAGGGTCTGGTAGTCCCACACGGTGTTGAAGATTTCACCGATGGCCAGCGGCGTGGTGGTGTGCTGGCGGACCAGGCGCAGGCCCTCCTGGTTCTCCGCCGGAGTGCAGTCCTCGAGCCAGAACAGGTCATACGGTTCCAGGGCCTTGCCGAGCTTGGCGGCCTGGATGGGCGTCATCCGGTGGTGCCCGTCGTGCAGCAGCGGGATCTCCGGGCCGAACTCGTTCCGGACGGCCTCGAACACGCTTGGCAGGTGCCGCAGGTAAGCGCGGGTATCCCAGTCCTCTTCCACCGGGAACGCACCACGCCCGGCAGGCTCGTAGTCATACCGTTCCCCCGACGCCTGGGCCTGCGCCGCCACGCCGTACAGGGCCTTGATCCCCGGTACGGCGGTCTGGATCCGGATGGACTTGTACCCGAGCTCCAGGTGCTCGCGCACGGAATCGAACAGGGACGGGATGTCCGCGCCGGAGGCGTGCCCGTAGGCCCGCAGCCCGTTGCGTGATGCACCGCCGAGGAGCTGGTACACCGGCATCCCCGCCAGCTTGCCCTTGATGTCCCACAAGGCCATGTCCACCGCGGCGATCGCCGCCATGGTCACCGGCCCACGCCGCCAGTACGCGCTCCGGTACAGGAACTGCCACGTATCCTCGATCCGGTGCGGGTCCTTGCCGATCAGCAGCTGCGCCACATGCTCCTTCAGGTAGGCGGCAACGGCGAGCTCACGGCCGTTCAGGGTGGCGTCACCGATACCTGTCACACCATCCTCGGTGGTGATCCGCAGCGTGACGAAGTTCCGCGACGGGCTGGTCACAAACACATCGGCGGCAATGATTTTCATGGGAGAAACTGTTCCTTCCGGACGTAAAAGCGGGGTCTAAGGATGTGTCGTTGTGGCGGAAACCGCCGTGGGCGCTGCGAAGGAGCCGCAGAGCGCCCCGACCATGGAAACGATCTCGGCGTCGTCTGCGAGGGCGGCGCTGACAAGGCGGAGCAGGGCTTCCACCCTGTCGTTGCCCTCGAGCGCGTTGGCGGCGTGGATCCCGGCGGCGAGGGGGTCCTGGAAGTCGCTGGTGGCACCGACGTAGTCGATCCATGCGGCGATCATCAGTGCGCTGCCCGAGCCGCTGCGGCCGGCGGCCCGTTCCGCAGTCAGGGCCGGTACTGCGCGCATCCGCAGCTTGGTGGTTGCGTCCGCCGCGATCTGGGCCAGGCGGTGGGCGATCCGGGCGTTGCCGAAGCGCTCCAGCAGGGCCTGCCGGTATGCAGGGATGTCCAGCCCCTCCGCCGGCAGGTGCCGGGCGGCTTCGTCCCAGAAATCCTCCACGGCTTTGCGGCAGGCCGGATCGGCCAGGGCGTCGGCAACGGTCGCGTGGCCACGGAGCTGGCCGGCGTAGGCGAGCATCGAGTGGGCGCCGTTGAGCAGCCACAGCTTGCGGTTCTCGTAGGGTTCAATATCGTCAACGACGACGGCGCCAGCTTCCTCCCAGCGCGGCCTCCCGGCAGGGAAACCGCCGCTCAGCACCCAGTTCCGGAACGGTTCGGCCACTACGGGCGAGTTGTCGCTGTAGCCGCACTGTTCGGCGACTTCGGCGATGTCCGACTCCGTGGTCCGCGGCGTGATCCTGTCCACCGAGGTGCTGACGAAACTGACGTTCGCTGTAATCCACTCCGCCAGGTCCTGTCCCCAGGCCGACGCCAGGCCCAGGACGGCGCGGCGCGCCACCTCGCCGTTGGCTGAAAGGTTGTCACAGCTGACGACGGCGATCGGTCCCGCGCCGCTGTGCCGGCGCCGGGCGAGGGCCAGCACCAGCCGCCCCAAAGGCGTACCGGGCACCCCGGCCTCCCCGGCTGCAGCCGCCGCAAGCGTCCGCAGGTCTTCCACCACACCCGGCGCCCCGGCGTCGAACGTTCCATCCGCGGCCAGCCCGTAGGCCGCCTCGGTGATAGTCAACGTAACGATTGCCGTCTGCCCGGCGGCGAGAAGCTCGCACAGCCGGCCAACGTCGGCGCCGTCCACTGCTTCCACGATGCTGCCGATGACTTCGAAGCTGTCCCCGCCGGCCGACCGCTCAATGAGTGTGTAGAGGCAGTCCTGGCGGGACAGCGCCTCCGCAGCATCCGGGCGGCGGCCGGTAAATGCTGCGATCCCCCATTCCGCCGCGTCCGGAGCCTGCTGCGTATACCAGGCCTGGTGGGAGCGGTGAAAAGCTCCCAGCCCAAGGTGCACGATGCGTACCGGGGGCTTCGGCAGTGGCTTCAGCTTCCGGTCCAGGGCCGGAACCGGGTGCTCTGCAGGCGGCACGGCGTTCACAGCTTGAACACCCGCCGCGGAGAGGCGTCGATGATGTCCACGATCAGTTCGTGGGCACGCTCCTCGGTGATCCGGTGCTCGGCCACCAGCCGTGCCAGGAAGGAAGCCTCGATCCGCCGGGCGGTATCGTGGCGGGCCGGGATGGAGCAGAACGCCCGGGTGTCATCGATGAAGCCCGAGGACCGGGAGAATCCTGCCGTCTCCGTGACCGCCGAACGGAAGCGGAGCATGGCATCCGGCGCGTCCAGGAACCACCACGGTGCACCGAGGTACACCGAGGGGTAGAAGCCTGCCAGCGGGGCGAGCTCCCGGGAGAACACCGTCTCGTCAAGCGTGAACAGGACCAGGTGGAAGTCCTTGGCCGTTCCGAAGTCCTGCAGCAGCGGGCGGACGGCCTCGGTGTAGTTGACCGCCACCGGAATGTCATGGCCGGTGTCGGCGCCGAAAGCCTCGAAGGTGGGCGAATGGTGGTTGCGGAACGAGCCCGGGTGGATGGTCATGACCAATCCGTCCTCCACCGACATCCGGGCCATCTGGTAGATCATGTGCGCCTCGAAGGCGTCCCGGTCGGCGGCACTTGCCTGGCCCGTCCTGCCGCGCTCGAAAAGGCGCTCCGCCTCGGCGTCGTCCAGCTTCAAAGTAGCCGGCGTGAAGACGCCATGGTCTGCAGAGACAGCGCCGCGCTCCACAAAGTGGCGCCGGCGCGCCTCAAGGGCCCGGATGTAGCCTGCGTAGCCGGACGCTCCGTCCCCGGCGGAACCGATGAGGCGCTCCACGTTGTCCTGCCACGCCGGATGCGCCATGTTCAGGTACTGGTCCGGCCTGAAGGTGGGCAGCACGCGGCCGGCAAAGGAGGGGTCCGAGTGCAGGGCGGCGTGGCTGTCCAGGGAGTCCAGGGGGTCATCGGTGGTGGCGAGCACCTCGATGTTGAACTCCTTGAACAGTTCCCGCGGCCGGAAACCTGGCTCCGACAGCTTGGCCTGCAGGGCATCGTAGAGCCGGTCGGCATTATCGGCAGAGGGCTCCTCCGCCAGGCCGAACACGTGCGCGAACTCCTGCCGGATCCAGTACCCGGATGCCGTTCCTTCGAAATTGGGCCAGGCCTCGCAGAAATGCCGCCACACCTCCCGCGAACCTGCGGGCTGGCTGCCGAGCCCCAGCTGGTCCAGGGGTACCCCGCCGGCGTGGATCAGCCGGGTGACGTAGTGGTCCGGGGTGACCAGCAGCGCGGCCGGGTCAGGAAAGGGGGTGTTCTTTTCGATGACCGCCGCATCCACGTGCCCGTGCGGGGAAATGATGGGGAGCCCCACGACCTTGTCGAAGAGTGAGCGGGCGATCTCCCGGACCCCGGGGTCGGCCGGCAGCAGCCGGTCCGGGTGGTCCGCTATCGGCTTTGCCATGGCTCAACGCCTCCCTGCCGCGACGGAGAGCCCTGCCAGGGCCGCGGTGGAACGGAGGTAGTCGAGGTTGCCTGCCGTGCGCTCGGCCAGTGGCAGCTCCGTGGAGAAGTCCTCCACGGTCACCCAGCCGTCGTAGCCGAAGGCGGCGAGCGCTTTGAAGTACTGCAGCACGCTGCCTTGGCCCGAGCGAAGCGGGGCCCACTCGTTGCGGTAGACGGCGGCGCCGGATTCGTCGGTCTCGCCGCTGTCGACCCACACGGCGTTCTTGACGTGCACGTGCGCCAGGTAGTCGCCGAGGAGCTCGAACGCCGGGAGGTAGTCCTCCTGGCCTTCGATCAGCAGGTTGCCCAGGTCGTGGATGACCCCCACGTGGCGGGGATCCAGCCCGTCCAGCAGGCGAAGCGCGGAGGAGGCCGAAGCGGTGATGGTGCGGTGGTGCAGCTCCACGAGGGCCTTCACGCCATGGTGGGCTGCCCGTTCGGCGATCCACTCAAAGTCGCGGCGGGCTCCCTCGAAGAGCTCCGGGTAGGGCGTGCCGCTGGCCGGTTCGTTACCCCAGGCAGCGGTGCCCAGCGGTGGCGTGGTCACGCGGACCTGGCCCGCACCCAGCGCGGCGGTGGCGGCCAGCATCCGGTCCACGTCCGCGTGGTTGTCGCACCGCGCGTACCCGCCGATGCCGGAGAACTCCAGGCCGGCGTCAGCGGTGATGGCGGCGATGCGCTGCAGGTTCTCTTCCATGCCGGTGAGCGGGACCGTGGCCCTGTTGCCGGCCCAGAAGCCTGGCTCGGCGGCGTCGGCCTGATCGGTGATGCGCCATTCGACGCCGTCCCAGCCCTGGGCGGCGAGCTGTTCCACTGCCTCTTCGGGGGTCCATTCGGGGGTTGATGCCGTAAATACTGAAAACTTCATGGCCTCAGGCGCTTTCTGCCGCGGTGCTGCCGGTGCGGACTTCGAGGTCGTTGTACTTGCCGGCCAGGACATCCTCGAAGAGGACGGGCTGGCCGAGGGTGGCTGAGACGTAAACGGACCGCACAGCGGCGAGGGCGTTGACGGCGTCGCTGACGGTGACGCCGGACTGTGTTCCGCCGGCGACGGCTGCCAGGATGTCCCGGTACTGCCGGACGTGGCCCGCGGGGTAGACCGTGGGGTCGGCCGCCTTGTAGTCCTCCTCCGGGTACTTGGCCAGTTCCTGTTCCGCCTGGTTGCCCCCGCCCTGGAGGCCCATGTCCGCGGACGCGCCGCCGGCGTCGCTGCTGTGGAAGTACTGCAGGCGGTCGTTGTCCACCACCGCCGAACCTTCGGATCCCATCAGCTGAACGCGTACGGTCAGGCCCGGGTAGGCCGCGGTGGTGGCGTGCAGGACCGCCAGGCCGCCGTTTTCGAAGGTGATGGTGGCTACGGCCGTGTCCTCCACCTCGATCCGTTCGTGGGCGAGCCGCGCCGTGTGCGCAAAGATTTCCACGGGCCGGCCCATGAACCACAGGAGGAGGTCCACGGTGTGGACGCCCTGGTTCATTAGCGCGCCGCCACCGTCCATGGCCCAGGTGCCGCGCCAGTCACCGGAGTCGTAGTACCCCTGGCTGCGCCACCAGGCAACGGAGGCGATGGCCGAGGTCAGTTTGCCGAAGCGGCCGTTGGCGATGGCCGTGGAGACGGCGATGCTGGCCTGGTCGAACCGGTGCTGGCTGATGACCGAGGCGACAATGCCCTTGCTGGCTGCCTCCTTGGCGGCGGCTTCGATTTCCTGCGCGCGGCTGAGGTCGACGTCGAGGGGCTTTTCGATCACCACGTGCTTGCCGGCGGCGAGGACCTCCAGGCTCTGCTGGATGTGCAGGCCGCTGGGGGTGGCCAGGGCCACGAGGTGGATGTCCTCGGCAGCGAAGGCCTCCGCCTGGGTGGTGTAAAGGGCTGGCCGTTCGCCGCCCTGCTTCTCGATGAAGTCGGCGAGCGCTTCGGCCGCCTCGGGAATGGCATCCACCAGGGCCACGATGCGGACGTCCGGGAACTCCCGCAGGGCAACGGCGTGCGTACGGCCGATGGTTCCGCATCCGGTGATGGCTACGTTAAGGGTGCTCATGCGGTCTGGACTCCTGCTTCTGCGGTGACTTTTGCGAAGGCGCGTGCTGCGATGCCGAAGGCGGTGGGGCCGGAGAATCCGCCCAGCCCGTGGGCTCCGGCGAGGTGCGGTTCAAGGGAAGCGAATCCTTGGTAGCCGTCGTTCTTGAGGGCCTCCACGGTCTTGAGCACGTCTCCGTCGCCTTCACCGGCGGGCTTCACGTGGCCATTGGAAAAGAGGGCGTCCTTGACCTGGAGGTACTCCAGGTGCGGGCGGAGTTTCGCGTAGCCTTCGTCGAAGGGCTTCACGCCCACCTGGACGAAGTTCGCGGCATCCCAGGCCACCTTCAAGGCGGGCGAGTTGACGGTCTCAATGATGTCCAGGACGCGGTCGGGGGTGTCCCCGAAGATGTCCTTCTCGTTCTCATGCAGCAGGATCACGCCGGCTTCCTCGGCAACATCGGCCAGGGCCCGCATGCGTTCCATGACGTCGTCCCGGATGCTTTCCACCTGCACTGATTCCCCGTAATAGAAGGAGAAGATCCGGATGTACTTGGCGCCCAGCACCTTGGCGGCATTGACCGCCCGGCGCAGCCGCTCCACCTCGTGCTCCACGGGGAGGCTGACATCCACCTTCCCGATAGGGGAAGCGATGGCCGAGACCTTCATGCCTTTCTCCGCCAGGAGGGACGCGAGGGCCTGGAGCTGTTCGTCGTTGAGGTCCACGATATTGGTGCCCCAGGCGCTGCGGACTTCGATGTGGTTGGCGCCGAGGGCCTGCAGCACGGCGATCTGGACTGCGGGGTCGTCGTCGATCTCGTCGCCGAAGCCTGACAGCTGCCAGGTGACCTGGGTGGTCGAAACCATGGTTATTTAACTCCTCCGGCGGTTAGCCCGCCTACTAGGTAACGCTGGAAAATCAGGTAAAGAATGACCACGGGAGCGGCGCACACCAGCGCCGCCGCCATCATCTGGCCGTAGTACGGGATCGCGCCGCCTTCCTGCGAAGCGCCGAAGATTTGGAGCGCGACGGCGGCGGTCTGGCTTTCGGGGCGCGTCATCACCGAGGCGAACAGCACGTCGTTCCAGCCGAGCAGGAACGCGAAGATGCCGGAGACGACGATGCCGGGCCAGCTCAGCGGCAGGATGATGCGGAAAAGCACCCCGACGTTGGACGCGCCGTCGATCCTTGCCGCCTCTTCAAGTTCCTTGGGAAGCCCGCGGAGGTAGGTGACCATCACCCAGGTGGAGAACGGCATGGCGAAGGTCAGGTAGGTGACGAACAGGCCCCACTGGGTTCCGATGACCTGGATGCCGAGGTACGTCGCGGCCGAGGAGAACAGGACGAACACGGGCAGCACCATCAGGGTGCCCGGAACGGACTGCAGTGCCAGCAGGCCCCGCAGGATGGTCAGCCTGCCCCGGAAGGTGTAGCGGACCAAAACGAAGGCGGTGGAAACGGACAGTGCCGCGGAAACAACAGCCGTTGCCCCGGCCACCAGGACGCTGTTGGTGAGGCCGGTGGCCAGGCCCACGCTGGTCCAGATCTTCGAGTAGTTCTCGAACGTGACCGAGGACGGCCAGAACTCGCCGTTGGCCACCCCGATGTCCGAGTTCACGGAGGCCAGGAAGATGTACAGCACCGGAGTCAGGACCATGACGCCCAGGAACACCAGGATGAAGACCAGCAAGGGGGTCGGAAGAAGCCGCAGCACCTCATGCTGGCGGCGCGAACCCGGACGCGGAATGTCAGCCGTGGCCACACTGTGCCGGGTGGCTGTCGTGGTGCTCATTTCTTCACTCCTGGTGTTTCGGCGTCGTCAAGCTTCACGGCGCGGAGGTAGACGAACAGCGGGATGGCGATGAGCACCAGTGAGATGAAGGCCATCGCCGCGCTCAGCCCGAAGCGGAAGCTCTGGAAGCTCGTGACATAGGTCAGGATGGGCAGGACTTCGACGTCGGCCGGGGCCGGGACGCCGAACAGCACGAACGGCAGCGTGAAGTTGTTGATGTGGTGCAGCATGCCGATCAGGAAGGCAAGCGCCAGGGGGCCCTTCAGGTAGGGGAAGATCACGTACCGCAGCTTGTTCCACCACAGCGCCCCGTCCAGCGCCGAGGCTTCGTGCACTTCGTGGTCAACGGACTGCAGGCCGGAGAGGGCCAGGAGGTAGATGAACGGCCAGGAGGCCCAGATCTGGACCAGGACCAGCGTCCAGAAGGTCTGGGGCCCGTTGAGCCACAGCCCCACGTGGATCCCCACCGTAGCAAGTGCTTCATCGACAATTCCGCCCGGCTGGAGCATGGTCCGCCAGACCGTTGCCACCACAAAGGACGGGAGGACATACGGGATGAGGAAGATCGAGCGGATCACTGCCCGGCCCTTGAACGCGTTCTGGGTGGCAACGGCCGCGGCGATGCCCAGGGGCAGCGTTACCACCATGGCCAGCAGCGAGTAGCTGACACTGAGCCAGACGGCGTGCAGCAGCGGCGAAGCCGTGACCGCTTCAACGAAGTTTTCCACCCCGATAAACGGTGCGCTGATCCACTTCCGCAGGGTGTACTGGTCCAGGTTCAAGGCGGACATGTAAATGCCCAGCAGCAGCGGAAGCACGATGATGATGATCATCAGGGCTCCGCCTGGGATCAGCATCCAGAGGGGGCGGTTCCGTTCACTCAGGCCCTTGCGGCGCAGCCCGTCCTTGTGGCCGGGCGGCTGCCCGGTGTCATCGCTATGGCGGGGCGCCCGGCCTGCGGCGGTATCCGCCGCAGGCCGGACTTCATGGGAGGCGTCGGTTGACATCGGAACTTATCCTTTGGGGGCCCGGTCCAGGGAAGCCTGGCCCTTGTCCTGGGCGTCCTTGATCCTTGATTCGAGGGCGGCCTCGTCCACCTTGCCCGCGGCCAGGTCCGGGATGGACTGTACGGTGACATTGAGGAGTGCGAGCTGGATGTCGCCCCAGGCGCCGGTGAACGGCGTGGCCTTCGAGCTGGCCGCGGCCTTGGCCAGCGGCTTGAGCTTCGGATCGGTCAGGCTGGCAAGCGCCTCGGCATTCGCCGGCAGGTCGCCGAAGGTCTTCTGGTAGTTCAGCTGTTCTTCCTTGGACGTGATCAGCTTGATGTAGGCGAAGGCCAGGTCCTTCTGCTTGGAGTAGTCAGCCACCACCAGGTTGTCGCCCGAGAGGATGCTGGCAGCCTCGCCATCGGACTTGGACTGGGTTTCACCCGGCGCGATGGTCGGCATCAAGGCGTATTCGTACTTGCCCGCGACTTCGGACTTCTCCAGCGTCGGAATGGAACTGGAGGTCGTCATCATGAGATAGCCGGCCTTGCCGCTGGCGAAGGCCGCCAGGGCGTTGCTGCTGCTCCAACCCACGGCTGCGGGGTCAACCACCTTGTCCTCGGTCAGCCAGCCGAAGTACGTCTGGTATGCCTTCTTGACCGCGGGGTCGTCCAGCTGCAGCTTGTCGCCGTCGACCAGCGGGTTGCCGGCCTGCACCGACATGGCCCAGATAAACTTCCAGGGGTCGTAGTTGTCCTTGTAGCCGGTGGCGATGCCGTAGGTGTCGCCGTTGGTCATCTTCTTGGCCTGGGCTGCCAGCTCATCCCAGCTCGTGGCGGGCTTGTCGATGCCCGCCGCAGCCAGCAGGTCCTTGTTGTAGGCCATCACAAACGGGCGGCTGACGAACGGGATGCCGGCCAGGTGGTCCTTATCCGGTCCTGAAATGCCAAGGGCTGCCTGGTTGAACCGGTCCTTGCCGCCCACCTTCTTCCAGTCATCATCAGAGAGGGTGACGAAAGCCTTGGTGGCATAGGCCGTGGGGGTGAACGTGGTGCCAAGTCCGTAGATGTCCGGGCCCTGGCCCGAGACCACGGAGGTCTGGATGCGGGTGAGCTCATCGTTGGCCGAAGCGAAGGTTTCGAACTTCACGTCGGCGCCGGTTTCGGCCTTGAACTTCGCGGCGATGTCGCTCTGCCACTGCTTCTGCTGCTCCGGATACTGGCTCAGGACGCCGACAAGGACGTTGAGCGTCTTGCCTGTGCCGTCCACTTTCCCGTCGGCGTTGGTTGAACCTCCACCGCCGGTTCCGGAGCCTCCGGATCCACAACCGGTCAAGGCGAGCGCTGCAGCCGTGACGATCGCCGCAAGCCCAGTGGTCGATTTAAACCTCATTGTTTTTCTCCTCTAGGACACCCACATGGCCACATCCGTCCTGTGGCGGAAATCACTGCAGGCGACTCGAATGCCAGTCTAGGAAGCTGGCAAGCGCGTGGCAAGCGGTTGCCAAAAGTTGCCATAAATGCTCATATTGATGCATCAGGTATCCGTGGCGGGCAGCCCCGGACACCCCATTCGGCCGGCCCTGCCGGTCCGCGAGGAAAGGTCCGCAGCGATGGCAGACCCAGCAACCACGGCGTCAACCGCGGCCGGGAGTGGCGCGGGCGCCCAGCGGGAGCGCCACCCAACCATCCGGGACGTCGCGGAACTGGCAGGAGTGGCGACGTCCACGGTGTCGCGGGCGCTCTCGCGCCCGGACCGGGTGAACGCCCGCACCAGGGCCCGCATCGAAGAGGCCGCAGCGGAACTGAACTATGTGCCGAGTTCCCAGGCGCGGGGACTGAGCTCGGGACGGACCAATGCCGTGGCCGTGCTGGTTCCCGATATCACCAACCCGTTCTACTTCGACATCATCCGCGGCACCCAGCACCAGCTCAAAGCCGCAGGCGTCACCCAGCTCCTCGTGGATACCGAGGAGTCCAGCGAGATGGAGCTGGACGCGCTGCACAAGATGCGCAAATCCGCCGACGGCTTCATCCTGGCCGCCTCCCGCCTGACGGACGCACAGTTGGCGGAGGTTTCACAGTCTCAGCCCCTGGTGACGTTCAACCGGGCGTCCACCAGCGCCCCCACGGTCATGATCGATACACCGTCCGCGATCATCCAGGCCCTGGAGCATCTGGCCTCGCTGGGTCACCACAAGGTCTGCTACGTCGCCGGCCCGCCCACGTCGTGGTCCAACCAGATGCGGTGGAAAGTCTTCGAAGAGGATGCCACCAAGCGCGGCATGGAGGTCCACCGGATCGGCCCCTACGCCCCCAAGACGACCTCGGGAGCCGCCGCCGCGGACGCCGCGGTCCGGACCGGCGCCACAGGCTGCATTGTCTTCAACGACCTGCTGGCCATCGGCATGCTCCAGCGCCTGAAAGCCCGTGGCATCAGGGTCCCCGAGGACATGAGCATCATCGGATCGGACGACATTTTCGGTGCCGATTTCTGCAATCCCCCGCTGACCACCATCTCCAGCCCTATAGAACAGGCAGGCAGGGTGGCGGTGTCCATGCTGCTGGCCCAGCTCAACCCGCTGTCCGGAAACGCCAGCAGGCAACTGGCGGTCATGCCCACCCACCTGACCATCCGGGAGTCCACCGGCCCGGCACCCTCCTGACCAGCGCACGGTAAAGGGAAGCACCAGCCTGGACGAATGGTGCGCGTCACGGGAGATCTTGTGGGTTACCGGCCCCCACGGGGAGGTGGAAGGCGTCCGGCGGCAGCAGGGAGTTGTAGGTGCTGGTCGACAGCTGGTGCCACCTACTCTGCGACGAAGACTGACAGGGGCAGCGGGAGCTAGGCCCGTTCGGTGATCCACGTTCCCAGTTCGGCGACAGTTTTCCCGGTGAGGGCATGGCCGCCGGGGTCCCTGCGGGCGTGGGTGCGCGCTCCGGAGTCCCCCAGCAGGTACTCCCAAGTCCGGCCCAGGAGATCTGACGGGATGACAGTGTCAGCTTCGCCATGGGCAACGAACACCGGGGCGCCGGCAAGCCGGTCCGGTGACGTCGGAACGCCTGCCTCGAACGGCATCGTCCCATAGAGTATGGCGGTGCCCGCAAAACGAGAGTATGGCGGTGCCCGCAAAACGCTGCGGATCAGCCAGCAGCAACCCGCCCGCGAACGCCGCGCCTCCGCTGAAGCCGACAAGGATCACGGGCCGCCCCTCCGGGGCGATCGGGTCAAGCCACTCCCGGAACCAAGCCATCGTTTGGTCCAAAGACTCGGCCACGGGCCGCCCCGTCCCGCGGTTTGCGAACCAGGCATAGCCGCCCCCTGCGGGGATCGGCGCCCGCACAGCGGCGTAGGACGGACCGGCAGGAAGATGGTCCGCCAGTCCGATGATCCCTGTCTCATCGGAACCGCGGCCGTGCAGCAGCACGACAAGCGGGCTGTCGGGCGCGTCAGGGGTGTGCCAGGCGACGGTGGGTTCGGCGAACGGAGCGTGCATAGGTTTGTCCTCAGGGTCAGTGATGCTCATGAAATGGAACAGGCAGGGCGGCGGACGGTTCCCGGTCTTGGATTTCGCGGTTCACAGCCGGCATGATCTCGGTGGCAAGTAGCTCGATGGAACGGGCTGTCTCGGCGAACGGCAGCCCGCCAAGTCCGATCTGCGCCATGTAGCGGCTGGTGCCCAGGGCCTCATGGATGGCCAGGATCTTCTCAACCACCTGCTGCGGGCTCCCCACCAGCAACCCGCCGCCCGGCTCGGACCATTCGTCGAACGTGGACCGGGGAAAGTGGTCCACCGGGCGGGGCATGTTCTGCTCGAAGTACGCCCGGTAGTAGGGGTAAAAGGTATTGCGGGCCTGCTGGGAGGTGGGGGCCACATAGAAGTGGCCGCCGGCACCCACCGGCAGTGCCGCAACGTCGTGGCCCGCCTCCGCAGCTGTGTGCCGGTACAGGTCCACGAGGCGCCGGAACCGCTCCGGGCCGGACAGCAGCGCCACGAACAGGGGCAGGCCCAGCCGGCCGGCGCGGGCAAAACTTGAAGGGGTACCGCCCACGCCCACCCAGACCGGCAGTTTTTCCTGCAGCGGCTGCGGGGCGATGTCCATACCGTGGATGCTCTGGGTCAGGGTGCCCTGCCAGGTGAGGCTGGCGTTGTCCCGCAGCTCCAGCAGCATCCTTAGCTTCTCGTCGAACAGTGCGTCGTAATCCGCTGTGTCGTAACCGAACAGCGGATAGGACTCGATGAACGCGCCGCGGCCGGCAATGATTTCGGCACGGCCACCGGACACCAGGTCCAACGTGGCGAACTGTTCGAAGAGCCGCACGGGATCCTGGGTGGAGAGCACGGTGACGGCCGTGCTTAGCCGCAGGTTGTTGGTTTCGCGGGCAATGGCGGCCAGCACGATCTCAGGCGCGGACAGTGCGAAGTCATGGCGGTGGTGCTCGCCAAGGCCGAGGAAGCTGATGCCTGCCTGGTCAGCCAGCTTGGCCAGTTCGATAATGTCTGCCAGCCGTTGCCGTGGCGACAGAGCCGTGCCGGTTACATGGTTGCGCGACAGCTCACCGAACGTGAAGATCCCGAAGTCCATGTTGATTGAACATTCAAGTTATGTTTTCTATTCCATGGGCCCAAAGCACATGCAAAAGGCGGGTGCACGACGGCGGGAGCCACCCGCCGTCGTACGCCCGCCCCTTAAAGCGGTACTTAGGCTTCCACGAGCTTGGCGCCGGCCGGAACCTCGGCGGGAACGCCGGGCTCCTCGCGGCCGTACAGCCAGTCGTTGTACTGGAAGTTGTTGTCGCCGCGGCCCTTGAACAGCATGTTCCGCAGGACGCGTGCCACGCCGTCCACGTGCCAGGACTCGCCCCAGATCCGGGCGGTGCGCTGGACCCGGGCAGTGCGGGCGGCACGGGTCTCGTTGAACTCCCGGAAGGCGGCTTCCCAGGCGCCGGCGTCGATGCCTTCGGGCGTGAAGACGCGGCTGCGGGTGGCGTCCTGGAGCACGGCGGCGTCCTCCAGCGCCTGGCACGCGCCCTGGGCCAGGTACTGCAGCATCGGGTGGGCGGCGTCGCCGATCAGCGCCATCCGGCCCGCAACCCAGTTTTCGATGGGATCGCGGTCGTACATGGGCCAGCGGATGCCGGTGGCAAGGTTCTTCAGGGCTTCCTGCACGGCCGGGACGCAGCCGGCGTAAGCGGCCTCCAGCTCGTCAACGCCGCCGTACTGCTCTTCACCGCGTTCGAAGGACGCGGACTTGAAGACAGCCACGGTGTTCAGCAGCTCGCCCTTGCGCAGCGGGTACTGCACCAGGTGGCAGTTCGGTCCGAGGTAGACGATGACGTCCTCGAGGTCGGCGGCCGGCGTCTCCGGCGTGATCGGCACGGTTCCGCGGTAGGCCACGTAGGCCGAGGAGACGGGACCGTCGTTGGCGACCCCGGCACGCAGCGTGGACTTCAGCCCGTCGGCGGCCAGGACGGCGTCGGCCTCGAACACCTCGCCCTTGGCGGTGTAGGCCCGGGCCTTCTCCCCCTCGGTTTCCACCTTCTGGACCAGGACGTCGTTCACCAGGGTGACCCCGGCCGCCTGGCAGGCCTCAAGCAGGATCCGGTGCAGGTCGCTGCGGTGGATCACGACGTACGGGGCACCGTAGCGCTCCTCGAACTCGCCGCCGAGGGTCTGGCGGGTCAGTTCCTCCCCGGTGACCGCGTCGCGGAACACCAGGTGCTTGGGCTGGACGCCGATTTCGAGTGCCTTCTCCAGCAGGCCCCAGCGCTTGAGGACGCGGGAGGCGTTGGGTGCCATCTGCAGGCCGGCACCCACCTCACCGAACGCAGGCGCGACCTCGACCAGTGTGACGTCCGCGCCGTTTTCGCGCAGTGCCAGCGCTCCGGCCAGCCCGGCCATGCCGCCGCCCACCACGAGGACATCGGTGGACTCTTTGACGTTAGACATTGGAAACTCCTACTGCTGTCGATTTCTTGATTTTGGTGCCGATGGCTGCGAGCAGGACTGCTGCTGCGGCGGCTGCTCCGGCAAATGCCAGGAAGTTGGAATTGACGCCCAGGCCCGCAGCGAGGAGGAGTCCCCCCGCCTGCGGTGCGGCCACGGCGCCGATCCGGCCCACGCCCAGCGCCCAGCCGAGTGCGGTGCCGCGAAGGTGGGCCGGGTAGTGGCTGGCGACGGCGGCGATGATCAGGCACTGCGTCCCGTGCGTCCCCACGCCGGCGAGCACCAGCATGAGGTAGACGACGGCGACGGGCGGGCCGCTCACCAGGACCACCAGGGCGGTGGCAGCCACCGCCGCTGCCGCGATCGCCGTCGGGATCGGGCCGAACCTGGTGCCCGCCCACGCGGTCAGCACCGAGCCGGCCACGGCGCCAAGGTTGAGTGCAAGGGCAAAGGTCAGGGCGGAGCCCAGGTTGTAGCCGGCCAACTGCATGAGGTTGGGCAGCCAGGTTCCCAACCCGTACCAGGCGAAGAGGGTCACCAGGGTGGCGATGGCGAACAGGACGCTGGCGCCTGCGAACGGAGCCCGGAGCAGGGAGCCAAAACCTACGGGTTCCCTGGTTCCGGAACCGGGCTGCCCGGATGGCAGGGTTTCGGGAAGGTAGCGAAGGCCCAGCGGGACCACCACCACCAGGGCCAATACGGCCACCAGGAACATCACGGGCCAGCCGAACGCCGGAATGAGCGGGATGCCAACCAGCGCTGCGATGGAACCGCCGATGGGAACGCCGGACATCATGAGCGTGGCGATGGTGGACCGCCATTTTTCCGGCACCAGTTCGGCCACGAGGGCATTGGCGGACGGCACCAGCCCGCCCAGGCCGATGCCGGCCAGCAGCCTCAGGACGCCGAAGACCGGTGCGTTGGGGGCGAAAGCGCACAGGATGGTGAAGACAGAGAAGACGACGGCGCAGCCGACGATGGTGCGGCGGCGGCCCCAGGTATCGGACATCCTGCCCGCGAAGACCGCCCCGATCATCATGCCGACGAACGCCATCGACCCGATGGTTCCGGCCGTGGCCTTGGTCAGGCCCCAGCCGGTATCGCTGATGAGCGAAGCCTGGACTGTGCCGTAGACAATCAGGTCATAGCCGTCGAAAACGACCAGCAGCCAGCACACCAGGACGGCAAGCACGGAATGCCGGGGAAACCCGGAACGGCCCGCGCCCGCTGTGGGGGCGGCCGCACGCTGCGGCGCTGCAGCGGAAGTTGTGTGATTCATGCCACCACTGTGCTGGCACGCTGCCCGCCGCGCCCATAAGATTCTGGCATGCAGAATCTTCCCGCCCGCCGGAAGCCCACCTACTCCATTGAGGCCGTGGACAACGCCCTGCAGCTCCTCCAGCTCCTGCGGGACGTCGGCAGCCTGCGGCTCAAGGACGCCGCGGAGGAACTCGGCGTGGCTCCCTCCACTGCCCACCGGCTGCTGGCCATGCTGGTGTACCGCGGCTTCGCCGTACAGGACGAGACGCGCCGATACGTGCCGGGCCCCGCGATGGGCGCGGGCCCGGCGGGCTTCAGCTGGACCAGGCAGCTGCGGGACCTGGCACGCCCGCACATGGAACTGCTGTGCGCCCGGACCAACGAGACCGTCAACCTGATGATCCGGGTGGGCACCAAGGTCCGGTTCCTGGACACCGTGGAAAGCACGAACATCCTGCGGGTGGGCGACCGGCAGGGCACGCTGCTGCCAGCCCACAAGGCATCCGGCGGCAAGGCCATCCTGGCCGAGCTCGACCCTGCCGTGCTGGAGCAGCTGTTCCGCAGCCCGAACGCGGAGCTGGCAGGCGACTACATCCCGGACGCTGAGTACCCGGCGTTCCTGCGAGAGCTCGAATCGGTGCGCGCCAACGGATTCGCCGCCAACTTCGAAGGCACCGAGGAGGGCATCAGCGCGTTCGGGATGGCGCTGCACAACGGCAAGGGCATGGTGGTGGGGGCGCTGAGCGTGGCCACTCCCGTGGCAAGGTTCCGCAAGCTGTTCAACGCCGGCCTGGTGGGCGTGATGATGGAAACCCGGCGGCAGCTGGAGATCGACATCGCCGCCAATCCCGTGGACCGCGACGGGACAGCAAGCCCGGAGTGAACCTCCGGAGATTTCTGCTCTACAGAATATGCTGGGGATCACACCCCAACCTCCTTAGTGTCGGATGCACGTCGCAGTCAGTCCGCACGCAAGGAGAAGGCCAGTGTCGATCAGCGCTGAAAACCAAACGCACGAATCCGTGGCGCAGGAACACCATGTTCCCGAGCCCACCCCGGAGGAGGCTGCCCAGCTTGAGCAGCTGTACCGGGACTTTGCCCAGGAAAACCTGATCCCGTTGTGGACGGAGATCGCTGACCTGATGCCGATGGTCCCGTCACCGAAGGCTGTCCCGCACGTGTGGCGGTGGGATGACCTGTATCCGCTGGCCGCACGCGCCGGTGACCTGGTGCCGGTGGGCCGCGGCGGGGAACGCCGCGCGATCGCGCTCGCCAACCCGGGCCTGGGCGGCACCCCGTATGCCACCCCCACCCTCTGGGCTGCCATCCAGTACCTGGGCGGCCGGGAAACAGCCCCGGAGCACCGGCACTCCCAGAATGCCTTCCGTTTCGTCGTCGAGGGTGAGGGCGTGTGGACCGTGGTGAACGGTGACCCGGTCCGGATGTCCCGCGGCGACTTCCTGCTCACCCCGGGCTGGAACTTCCACGGCCACCACAACGACACCGATCAGCCGATGGCCTGGATCGACGGCCTGGACATTCCGTTCGTGCACTACGCCGACGCCGGGTTCTTCGAGTTCGGCACCGAACGCGTCACCGACGAGGCCACCCCGGACATCTCCCGCTCCGAGCGGCTCTGGGCCCACCCCGGCCTTCGCCCGCTCTCCGGGCTCGATGACACCACCAACTCCCCCATCGCGGCCTACCGGTGGAAATACACCGACGCCGCCCTGCGGGAGCAGCTACTCCTCGAGGACGAGGGCCACCCCGCCACCGTGTCCCAGGGCCACGCCGCGATCCGGTACACCAACCCCACCACCGGCGGGGACGTCATGCCCACCATCCGCGCCGAGTTCCACCGGCTGCGCGCGGACGCCCGGACCGAGACGGTCCGCGAGGTCGGCTCCAGCGTCTGGCAGGTCTTCGAGGGAACCGGCACCGTGACCCTGAACGGCGACACCAGGGTCCTGGCCAAGGGCGACCTGTTCGTTGTGCCCTCCTGGGCATCGTGGTCGCTGCAGGCCGAGAGTGAATTCGACCTTTTCCGTTTCAGCGACGCCCCCATCTTTGAGCGCCTGAACTTCAACCGCACCTACATCGAAGGACGCACCAAGTAATGAAACTCCTCACCCTCCGCCTGGAAGACGGCAGCACGACGGCGGTCCGCCAGGACGGCGGCACCCTCACCGAGATCCCGGGGTTCGCCGACGTCGGAGCCCTGCTGCAGGACCCCTCCTGGGAAACCACCGCGAAGGCGGCCAACGGCGCAACCCACCCGCTCGACGGAGCCGACCTTGCCGCCGTCGTGCCCTCCCCGGGCAAGATCATCTGCGTGGGCCACAACTACCGCAACCACATCAAGGAGATGGGCCGCGAGGTCCCGGCGCACCCCACCCTGTTCGCCAAGTACGCCGAGTCCCTGATCGGGCCCAACGACGACCTGGCCCTGCCGCAGGAATCGGACACCGTGGACTGGGAAGCCGAACTCGCCGTCGTCATCGGCAAAACCGGCCGCCGGATCCCCGAAACCGAAGCCGCGGACCACATCGCCGGCTACTCGGTCCTCAACGACATCTCCATGCGCGACTACCAGTTCCGCACCATCCAGTGGCTGCAGGGCAAGACCTGGGAGAAATCCACCCCGTTCGGCCCCGCCCTGGTCACCAAGGACGAATTCACCCCCGGCCCGCTGATGACCTCCGCCGTGGACGGCGACATCCAGCAGTCCACCCCCACCTCGGACCTGGTGTTCACCCCTGAATACCTGGTCTCCTACATCTCCACCATCATCACGCTGAACCCCGGCGACGTGATCGCCACCGGCACCCCCGGCGGCGTGGGCCACGCCCAGGACCCCAAACGCTACCTCCAGGAGGGCCAGGTCCTGGTCACCACCATCGAGGGCCTGGGCCAGCTGGCCAACCGCGTGGTCAAGGAAGCCTGATGGTTGCCCGGCACGACCAGACCACCGACCCCGTCCTGCTCGAGGGGCTGCTGCAGGCCCGGCGCGGCACCGCGTTCTTCGCCCGCAAGCTCAACGAGCTGACCGACGCGGACCTGGACGGGGACTCGCTGCTGCCGGGCTGGACCCGCCGCCACGTTGTAGCCCACGTGGGCTACAACGCCCGCGCCGTCTCCCGGCTGGTCGAGTGGGCGGCCACGGGGGTGGAAACACCGATGTACCCCTCGGTCGAAGTCCGCAACCACGAGATCGAATTCGGCGCCACCCTGAGTCCCATCGCGCTGCGGAACCTGTTCGACCATTCGGCCGTGCACCTGAACGTCGAGTGGCGCGACCTGCCCGCCGACAACTGGCACCACAAGGTCAAAACAGTCCAGGGCAGGACCGTCCCGGCCGAGGAAACCGTGTGGATGCGCACCCGCGAGGTATGGGTCCACGCCGTGGACCTGGACAACGGGGCCACCTTCAACGACATCCCCGCACCCGTCCTGGCCCGGCTGCTCAAAGACATCACCGGCGCCTGGCACGCCCGCGGCACGGACGCCGGGCTCCTCATCACTGTGGACGGCACCGACATGGAGCTCGGGGACACCGCGGCTGCGTCGCCCACTATGGTGTCCGGTTCCCTGGCAGCCGTCACCCAGTGGGCCACCGGCCGGGGGACGGAAGGCGTGGCGGCAACGCACGACGGCGGGCCGCTGGACCTGGTGCCTACGGCACCTGCGTGGATCTAGCGTGAAGGCGGGCCAGGATCTGGATCAGTGGGATCCTGGCCCGCCTCAGGCCGGGGACCAAAAAACCTCTCTAAAGGTTGGACGCCGATCCATATTTCGGGGACTTTGCGCTGGATACCATGAGGTGACCGGACAGAGCCGTCCGGCGGGATCGACGCAAAAGGAACCCCTATGTCCGTGGTTACGGTGGATGACATCCTCTCGGACCTCCCCCTCGGTTTCGCCAGCCTCATCCTGCGGCCCGGCCCGTCCGCGCCCCCCATCGAACGCTTCCTCATCGTCGACGCCGACGACGAGGCAGTCGACGCCCGCGGCGCCTTTGTCCTGCTGATCGGTGTCCGGGGACGGTCCGCCCTGCCGGCACTGCGGCGGCTCCTCAAGGACCCGCCGCCCGTCGTTGCCGTCAAAGGCAGCCGCGGGGATCTTGCCGAAGTGGAGGAACTCCTGCTCTCCGCCAGCGCCGGCCTGCTGCTCGTGGACCCCGGCGCCGACTGGGACCGCCTGCTCTCCATCGCCAAGGACCGCATCCAGCCGCGCAGCTACCAAAGCGAAGTCCTGACCCTGCTGGAAGAGGACCTGTTCGCCATCGCGCAGACCACGGCCAGGCTGACGTCCAGCCACGTGGTGATCGAGGACGCGGCCAACAAAGTCCTCGCCTATTCCACCGTCACCAACGACATCGACGAACTGCGCAAGGCCTCCATCCTGGCCCGCCGCGGCCCACGGAAATACGAACTGCTGCTCAAGGACCTCGGCGCGTACCGGGAACTCCACCGCACCCGCAAACCCGTCCGGGTGCCGGCCCGGCCCCAGGACGGGCTGCGCGAACGGGTGGCCATCGCCCTGTTCGCCGGCGAGCGCATCATGGGCTACATCTGGCTCCAGGAGACCGGCGAGGGTTTCGGCGACGACGTGGAATACGTCCTCACGGGCTCCGCCGCACGGGCTTCGGCCGAACTGATCCGCTACCGCAACCAGCAGTCCGTCCACATGCGGGAGGACCGGATCGTCCGGCTCCTGTCCGGTCCCGCGGAAGCCGCCGCCAGCGCCCACAGCGGGAAGATACCGGCAGAACGCCCGGCGGCACTGATCCTGCTTGGCATGTCGGACGACGACTCCCGGGCCGACGACGCGGCACTCAAGCACGGCGAACTTGCCAACCTCGCCTCCATCCACGCCGCCGCGTACAAGCCCTCCGCCGTCGTCGGCCAGTTCAACGGCGACACCGCCGTCATCGTGCCGGACCTGCACTCCAGCACCGCTGAACAGGGGCTGCGGTCCCTGGCCGAAGCCATCGTGCGGGATGCCCGGAAGCACCTTGGCATCACCGCCGTCGCTGCGGTGGGCCCCATGGTTCCGGACCTGCTGTCCCTTCACACGGCCACCCGCATCACCGAAGCCCTGCTCGCCTGCATGGGAAGTTCCGGGGCACGCGTGGCCGGCGTGGACGATTTCGAAGCGGAAATCCCCTACCGCGAGGCGGTCCGGTACTTCACCGCCTCCCCATTCCGCCACCGCAGCCTGGCCGCGCTGCTGCAGGAGGACGGCGAACTCGCCGAAACCCTGCGCGCCTATTTCGATGCCTCCTTTGACGTGGCCGAGTGCGCCCGGCGGCTGAAGCTGCATAAAAACACGGTCTACTACCGGGTGGGCAAGGCCGCCCGGGTGACCGGACTCGACTTCGGCAACCCGCGCGATTCCCTGGTGGCACTGCTCCACATCCAGGAATGGGCCACCGCCAACCACCCAGCAGGCAGGAAATGACAACAACACTGGACACCGCGCCCCTGGACGCCCTCATCAAGGACATCGTCCGGGACCACCGACCCCGCCGGGAAACGGGCACCGTCCCACGCAACATCCCCTTCCTGGCAGACGTTCCCTTCGACCGCTTCGGCATCGCCATCGCCACTACCTCCGGTGACGTCTTCAGCTCCGGCGATGCGCACGTGCCTTTCTCCATCCAGAGCATTTCCAAGGTGTTCACCCTGGCCATGGCACTGCAGGGCAGCCGGGCCCGGCTCTGGTCCCGCGTCCTGCGCGAGCCTTCGGGCACGTCCTTCAATTCACTGGTCCAGCTCGAGGCCGAGCACGGCATCCCGCGCAATCCCTTCATCAACGCCGGCGCACTGGTGGTCACCGACCACCTGATGGAAGAAGCGCCCGACGCCGCCACGCAGCTGCTTCGGTTCCTCACCGAACAGGCGGGGGGCCAAGAGGAGGAGCCGGGCGGACACGCACCCTTCATTGGCGAGGCGGCCGCGGCCGGCGAACTGGCCAACAGCAGCCGCAACCTCGCCCTGGCGCACTTCCTGAAGGACTTTGGCAACTTGACCCAGCCAGCCGGCGCCGTGGTGGAAAACTACGTCCGCCAATGTTCGATCATGATGAGCTGCGTCCAGCTGGCCCGGGCCGGGCTCTTCCTGGCCCAGGACGGCCAGGGCTCCGGCGGAACAGTCCTCTCCCGGAATGAAGCGAAGCGCGTGGGCTCCATCATGCTGACCTGCGGCATGTACGACGCTGCGGGCGAATTCGCCTTCCGCGTGGGGCTTCCCGGCAAAAGCGGCGTGGGCGGGGGCATCCTGGCCATCGTCCCCGGCCAGTGCGCCATCTGCGTCTGGAGCCCGCGCCTGGACGCCAAGGGCAACTCGCTTGCCGGGACCGCAGCCCTCGCGGATCTCTCCGACCGCACCGGCTGGTCCGTCTTCTAGATTTCCCGCCCCCACTTACCAGAGAAAGAACATGACACCAGAGCCGCACTCCGCCCTGACCACCAACCCGCCACTTGCCGCCGCGCAGCCGCCGGCCGGCGTCGAACGCCTTTCCCGTGACAGCCGGCCAAGCCAGGCCGAAACCGCGCAGCCCGCCCTGAAGTCCGCCGGACATGTCATCGTCGATTCCCTGGCGGCGCACGGAGTGGAGCGCACCTATGTGGTTCCCGGCGAAAGCTTCCTGGACGTGCTCGATGGCCTGCACAATTCCGCCATCGAGACCATCGTCTGCCGCCACGAAGGCGGAGCCGCGTACATGGCCGAGGCCGACGGCAAGATGAACCAGCGCCCCGGCGTGGCCATGGTGACCCGCGGTCCCGGTGCCGCGAACGCCCACGTGGGGCTGCACACCGCGTGGCAGGACTCCACCCCGCTGCTGCTCTTCGTGGGCCTCATCCCCTTCGCCCACCGGGACCGCGAGGCGTTCCAGGAGTTCGACATCAAGTCCTGGTTCGACACGGGGGCCAAGCGTGTCATGGTGCTGGACCACCCGGAACGCGCGTCGGAGATCGTGGCAGAGGCCATGTTCGCCGCAATGAGCGGGCGGCCCGGACCCGTGGTGGTGGGCCTGCCGGAGGACGTCATCCAGCAGCAGGTCCCGGCCCGGCTGCACCCGCCGATCCCGGTTGCCGCCGGGGGCATGGGCAGCGCCGACGCCGAGGCACTGGCGGCCGCCCTCGCCGCATCCAGCAAGCCGCTGTTCGTCACCGGCGGCAACGACTGGACCCAGGATGCCGCGGACCGGCTCACGGCGTGGCTGGAACGGCACCGCATCCCGGCCGCCGCCGAGTGGCGCACCCAGGGGACGGTTTCCTTCGACTCGCCCTCCTACGTGGGGCCCATCGGGTACGGCCGGCCCCGCCCCACCTACGACCTGCTGGAAGAGACCGACCTGCTGGTCTTCGTCGGGACCGTCCCGGGCGACGTCATCACGGACGGTTTCGTCTGCCGGCAGGACTGGGACAAGGAAAACTTCCTGGTCACGGTGGACCCCTCGCTGCGGGGACGCTCGGGCCCGGTATCCCGCCAGATCCTGGCCAAGCCGGAAGCGTTCGTCCGCGGCCTCGAAGGAATCACCCTGCCGGTAAAGGAAGAGTGGAAGGCGTGGACGGGCAGGATGCGTGCCGAGCAGGAACGCTTCGCCGCGCTCCCGCCGGCTGCCCCCGCGTCAGGAAAGGCCCGGATGGACACCCTGATGGCCAACCTCGTCCCCCGGCTGCCGGAGGATGCCGTGGTGACGTTCGGGGCCGGCGAACACACGAACTGGGCGCACCGGTACTTCCCCACCCGCCGCTACGCCTCCATGCTCAGCGCCCGCAACGGGTCCATGGGATATTCCATCCCGTCCGCAGTTGCCGCCTCGCTGGCAGAACCACGACGGCGGGTGGTCACCATTGCCGGGGACGGCGAGTTCCTCATGAACGGACAGGAGCTGGCTACCGCCGCCCAGTACGGCGCCACGCCCCTGGTGATCGTCATGGACAACCAGGAGTACGGCACCATCCGCAGCCACCAGGAACGGCACTACCCGGAACGGATTTCCGGCACCCAGCTGAAGAACCCGGACTTCGGGCTGATGGCCAGGGCTTTTGGTGGTTTCGGCGTCACCGTCACCGCAGACTGCGGCATCCCGGCAGCCCTGGACGCCGCTCTCGCCGCCATCGACGAGGAGGGCACTTTCGCCCTGGTCCACCTGGTGGTGGAGCAGCGCGTCAAGGCGTACTGACTGATGTGTTCAACAATTTCGTGAACTAAAAGCCCTAAATTGTTGAACAATCCAAGATTCTCGTGCATCCTGAAGTAACCACTTAAAGGAGACGGGAATCACTATGGCCTTCATTGACCTCAACAGCGACGTAGGGGAATCCTTCGGGAACTGGACGATGGGCGATGACGCCGCGATCTTCCGCTCGGTCTCCAGCGCCAATGTGGCCTGCGGCTTCCACGCCGGAGACCCCACCACCATTGCGCAGACGTGCCGCGACGCCGTGGCCGCCGGGGTCACCATCGGCGCCCACGTGGGCTACCGGGACCTGGCCGGCTTCGGCAGGCGCTTCCTGGACTGCTCCCCCACGGAGCTGGCCGATGATGTCCTGTACCAGCTGGGCGCCCTGGATGCGCTTGCCCGCTCCGCGGGCGGGCGCATCAGGTACGTGAAGCCGCACGGCGCGCTGTACAACACCATCGTCACGCACTGGGCCCACGCCCAGGCGGTGGTGGACGCGGTGAAGGCATTCGGCGGGGACCTGCCCCTGCTCCTGCTCCCGGGCTCCGCCGCCCTTACGGCGGCGGAGGCCGCCGGCCTGCGGGGCGTCGCCGAAGCCTTCGCGGACCGCGCCTACAACCCCGACGGCACCCTGGTATCGCGCCGCGAGAAGGGCGCTGTCCTGCACGACCAGGACATCGTGGCCGCCAACATGGTCCGCCTGGCCACCGAGGGAACCATCACGGCCCATGACGGCTCGGTGATCAGGACCAGCGCAGAGAGCATCTGCCTTCACGGCGACACCGAAGGTGCGGTAGCCATGTCCGCCGCCGTCCGCCGTGAACTCGAGGCCGCCGGCGTGGGCATCAGGAGTTTCGTGTGAGCTCCCCCGCCATCCGCTGGGCCGGCCCGCGCGCCCTGCTCATCGAGCTCGATTCCCTGCCCGAGGTACTGGCCCTGCACGCCCAACTGCTGCAGGACCCGCCGGCAGGCCAGGTGGACGTCCTGGCCGCGGCACGGACCGTCATGGCGGTCTTCGACTCCCGTGCCAATGCTCTGGCGGCGCGGGACGGCATCACCTTCGCGGATCCCGGCGCGTCCCACGGACCGGCCGCCGACGCGGACCCTGTGCGGATCGAGGTGGTCTACGACGGCGAGGACCTCGCCGAAGTGGCGGCCCATACCGGCCTCAGCGCCGACGGCGTGGTGGCCGCCCACACCGGACAGCTGTGGACAGCGGCCTTCGGCGGCTTCGCCCCGGGCTTCGCCTACCTCGTGGGCGAAAACGAAGCCCTCAACGTTCCCCGGAGGGCCACGCCGCGCACGGCTGTGCCCGCAGGCTCGGTGGCCATGGCCGGAAACTTCTCCGCCGTCTACCCCCGCAGTTCACCGGGCGGCTGGCAGCTGATCGGCCGCACCGCCGCGCGGATGTGGGACCTGGACCGCGACCAGCCGGCGCTGGTGCGCCCCGGCCAGCGGGTCCAGTACGTGGCCGTGCGGGAACTGGTGGAGATCCGCGGCGGGACTAAGGACGCACCGCAGGCCCAGCCGGCAGGTGCCGGCCCCGCCCTTGAAGTCATAAACCCCGGCCTTCAGTCCCTGATCCAGGACCTGGGCAGGGCGGGGTACCGCGACCTCGGCGTCTCCGCCGCGGGCGCCGCGGACACCGCCAGCGCCCGGCAGGCCAACCGGTTGGCAGGAAACCCGCCCGGCGACGCCGTGGTGGAGAACGTCCTCGGCGGCCTGGCGGTCCGGGCCAGCGGCGAACTGACCGCGGCCCTCAGCGGGGCGCCGGCCTCGGCCACCATCACCGGGCCGCACGGATCCCGGCAGGCCCCCATGTACGGACCCTTCGCACTGCACGACGGCGAGACCCTGAGCCTGGACCAGCCGTCTGCCGGCCTGCGCACCTACCTGGCCGTCCGGGGCGGGATCGACGTTCCAGCCGTCCTGGGCAGCCGCTCAACAGACCTGATGTCCGGCATTGGCCCGGCACCGCTGGTTGCCGGCACCGTGCTTCCGGTCGGCGCGGCGGACCGGGGACGGATCGTGGGCGCCCCGGAACCATCCACCCTGCCGTCCGGCGTGGCCGCCGGAACCACCGACCAGCCCGTGATCCTGCGCATCACCCCGGGCCCCCGCCAGGACTGGTTCACGGGGGAGTCCCGCTCTGCCCTCACCGGCCAGACGTGGACCGTGACTGCGGAGTCCAACCGCATCGGTGTGCGGCTGGGCACCACCGGAAGCGGCGCCGCCCTGGAACGGGCACGGACTGAGGAACTCCCCAGCGAAGGCGTGGTGGCCGGCTCACTGCAGGTGCCGCCGTCGGGCCTTCCCGTCCTGTTCCTTGCCGACCACCCCGTGACGGGCGGCTACCCCGTGATTGGCGCCGTCATCCCCGAAGACCTGCCGGCGGCAGCACAGCTCCCGCCCGGCACCCCGCTCCGGTTCGTCGCCGTGGACCCGGAAACCCTGCGGCCCCTGACCTCCACCCCAAGCCTGTGAAAGAAGCCACCATGAAGAAAGTCCTGATCGCCAACCGCGGCGAAATCGCTGTCCGGATCGCCCGTGCCTGCACTGACGCGGGGCTGGCATCCGTTGCCGTCTATTCCGATCCCGACGCCGACGCCCTGCACGTGCGCCTCAGTGACGAGGCGTACCCACTGGAAGGCTCGGCCAGTTCGGACACCTACCTCAACATCGGAAAACTCCTGGCAGTCGCGGCCCGCGCCGGCGCAGACGCCGTCCACCCCGGCTACGGATTCCTGTCCGAAAACGCAGACTTTGCCCAGGCAGTGCTCGACGCCGGACTCACCTGGGTGGGCCCCTCACCGGAAGCGATCCGCAGCCTGGGCAACAAGGTCACCGCCCGCGAGATCGCCGTGCGCGCCGGCGCTCCGCTGGTGCCCGGCTCCGACGGCCCGGTGGCCGACGCCGCCGAGGTGCGCGCATTCGCGGAGCAGTACGGCGTTCCAGTGGCCATCAAAGCGGCCTTCGGCGGCGGCGGCCGCGGCCTGAAGATCGCGTACCGGCTCGAAGACATCGACGACGCCTTCGACTCCGCCGTCCGGGAAGCCACCGTTGCCTTTGGCCGGGGCGAGTGCTTCGTGGAACGGTTCCTGGACAAACCACGCCATGTCGAGGCCCAGGTACTGGCGGACACCCACGGCAACGTGGTGGTGGTGGGCACCCGCGACTGCTCCCTGCAGCGCCGCAACCAGAAGCTGGTGGAGGAAGCCCCCGCGCCGTTCCTCACCGACGACCAGCGCAGCCGCATCCACGAATCAGCCCGGGCCATCTGCCGCGAGGCCGGCTACACCGGCGCCGGCACGGTCGAGTACCTGGTGGCGCCGGACGGCGTGATCTCCTTCCTGGAGGTCAACACCCGCCTCCAGGTGGAGCACCCGGTCACCGAGGAAACGTCCGGGATGGACCTGGTGCGGGAACAGTTCCGCATCGCGGCCGGGCTCCCGGTCTCCGTCACGTCCGATCCGGAGCCGGTTGGCCACGCCATCGAGTTCCGGCTGAACGCCGAGGACGCGGGCCGCGGCTTCCTGCCCTCCCCCGGCCCCGTGGACGTCTTCGAAGCCCCCACCGGCGCGGGCATCCGGGTGGATTCCGGGGTGCGGTCGGGCTCCGTGGTGCCGTCGGAATACGACTCCCTGATGGCCAAACTGATCGTCCACGGGGCGGACCGGGCACAGGCGCTGCGCCGTGCCCGCGCCGCCCTGGACGAGTTGCGGATCGAAGGTGTGCCCACCGTGGTCCCCTTCCACCGCGCCGTGGTGCGCGATCCGGATTTCACCGCGGAGGACCGGCTGGGCGTGTACACCACCTGGATTGAGTCGGCTTTTGCGGGCCGGCTGGAGTCCGCCCTGGACAGCTTTGTGGCCGGTCCCGTGGCACGGCGGGAGACGCTGACCGTGGAGATCGATGGCAAGGCGGTCCAGCTTGGCCTCCCCGCGTCCATCTTCAACGCGCTGGTGCACGGTGGCGGCGCGGCCGTGGAACCATCGACTGCCGCCGATACAACCGCACCCAACGGCCACGTCACGGCCCCCATGGGCGGAAACCTGGTCAAGTGGCTCGCCGATGACGGGGCGGAGCTTGGCGCCGGCCAGCCCGTTGCGGTCCTGGAGGCGATGAAGATGGAAACGGTGGTTTCCGTGGAAGAGTCCGGGACGTTCCGGCGGGGCGCGCAGGTGCCCGGCACTGCCGTGGCGCGGGGCGAGGTGCTGGGCACGGTCGCCTAAAACCGTCGCCTAGACTGGTTGTCCACGCTATTGGGGGGAATGCGGCATGAACGCTGTGTCTGGAGGGGACAGGTCTGGCGGCGCTGCCGAACACGCGCACACCACCGCCTGGATTGCGTCAAGGATCCGCAACGGCATCGCCGGCGGTGAGCTGACCCCGGGAACCAAGCTCTCCGAGCAGTCCCTGTCCGCGGCCCTCGGGGTGTCCCGCAACACACTCCGGCAGGCCTTCACCGCCCTCGCAGAGGAATCGATAGTCCGCCGCATCCCCAACCGCGGCGTCTTCGTGGCATCGCCGGGGCCGGAGGACGTCCGGGAGATCTACCGCGTCCGCAGGGCCATCGAGCCGGCGGCGGTGCTTTGGGGCGACATTACAGCGCAGAAGCTGGACACCATGGAAGCCGTGGTCCAGCGCGCGCAGGCCGCGCGGGATGCGGGCTCCGTTGCGGACATGGCCGACGCCAACCAGGCGTTCCACAGGGAAGTTGTGGGCCTTACCGGAAGCGGAACCCTGGGCCGGATGATGGACCGCGTGCTGGCTGAGATGCGCCTGGTGTTTTACGCGATGTCCTCGGCCCCGGACTTCCACAGCCATTACGTGGACCGCAACGTGCTGCTGGTCAGGCGGCTCCGGGCGGGCGAAAACGAAAAGGCCGCGGCCGAACTGCGCGAGTACCTCGATGCAGCGGAAGCAGAACTGCTGGGCCACCTCGCGGGGCGCGCCGCCTCCTGACGTCCGGCGCTGGACACGGGAAAGGTCCAAAACGCCAAGGCCGGTGCCGCCCCTGCGGGCGGCACCGGCCTTTCGGCATTACGGGACGGGGATCATGGGATCAGGTAATCACTGTCCCGGGCGTCGGTGATCAGCATATGCCCCGGTGCGTGGCCGATGGCCAGGGGCGGGCGGGACTGCATGACGGCAGCCTGCGGAGTGACGCCGCAGGCCCAGAAAACTGGGATATGGCCTGCCGGAATTTCCACCGCGTCGCCGAAGTCCGGACGCGAAAGGTCACCGATCCCCAGCTCCTCCGGGTTGCCCACGTGGACGGGGGCACCGTGCACGGCCGGGTACCGTGAGGTGATCCGCACGGCATCGGCCACCTGCGACGCCGGGACAGGCCGCATGGAGACGACCATGGGTCCTGACATCCGGCCGGCAGGGGCACACTGGCGGTTGGTGCGGTACATCGGCACGTTCACGCCCTGGTCGATGTGGGCGATGGCGATACCGCCATCCTGCAGGGCCGCCTCGAACGTGAAGGAGCAGCCGATCAGGAAGGTCACCAGGTCATCGCGCCAGTAGCCGCTGATGTCCGTGGGCTCGTCCACTTTCACGCCGTCGCGGTACACCGTGTATTGGGGAACGTCGGTACGGATATCGCCCCCGGCCAGCAGCGGCCCGGTGGTCTCGCCCGCCTCCAGCACTCCCAGGATGGGGCACGGCTTGGGGTTCCGCTGGGCGAACAGCAGGAAGTCGAACGCATATTCGCGCGGGATGGCCAGGACGTTCGCCTGGGCGTAGCCCCGCGACCAGCCGGAGGTCGGCTCCACCACGCCGCCACGGAAGGCCTCCCGTGCGGCGGCGGGCAACATGGAGGGCCTGTTGATCACGACCACAGTTTCGCCAGGCCCAGCATCGAGTTCCAGCCCAGGAACAGCGTGACCAGCCAGGTGGCCACGCCCAGCAGGAGGAGCCACTTGGGGTAGGCGTAACCGTGCATCAGGTCCCGGCGGCGCCACGCCACCCACAGGAGGACACCGAAGCCCACGGGCAGGATCAGGCCGTTGAAGGCACCCGCAAAGATCAGCAACTGCTGGGGGGCCTGCCCGAGGAAGAAGTACACCAGGGCGCAGCCGGCGATGAAGACCACCGTGATGAGGTTCCGCTTGCGCTCCGGGGTCCGGGAGGAGGTGATGAAGGAGACGGAGGTGAAGGCGGCGCCGATGACGGAGGTGATGGCGGCCGCCCACAGGACAACGCCGAACATGCGCAGGCCGATTTCGCCGGCAGCGGCGCCGAAGGCCTCGGCTGCCATGTTGTTGCTGGTCAGGACGGTGCCGCCGGCCACCACGCCCAGGATTGCCAGGAAGAGCAGCACGCGCATGATGCCGGTGACGATGATGCCAAGGATGGAGCTGCGGGTGATCTGCTTGACGTGCTCGATTCCGGTGGCACCGGAGTCCAGCATGCGGTGGGCGCCGGCGTAGGTGATGTAGCCGCCCACGGTGCCGCCCACCAGGGTGGTAATGATCAGGAAGTCCACGGTGTCCGGCAGGAAGGTGTTCTTCAGGGCCTCACCCAGCGGCGGGGCGGCAACGATGGCCACATAGATCATCAGCAGGATCATGACGGCGCCCAGGAGCACCACGATCCGGTCCAGGGCCATGCCGGCCTTCTTGCTGAGGAACACCAGGATGGCGACGACGG
Source organism: Arthrobacter sp. MOO21 (assembly GCF_057369995.2). Taxonomy (NCBI): domain Bacteria; kingdom Bacillati; phylum Actinomycetota; class Actinomycetes; order Micrococcales; family Micrococcaceae; genus Arthrobacter; species Arthrobacter sp. MOO21. The sequence goes on from NZ_CM170671.2 coordinate 986,023, forward strand.
CAGATACGACGCCACCGATCTTCGGATCGACGCCGAGCATGGCGTTGGCGCCTAGGCCGGTTCCGGCGATGTTGCCGATGTTGAAGACCACCCCGCCGATGAAGACCAGGCCGGACAGCAGCCAGCCGACGCCGGGGACCACCTTGTTGCCAAGCTCCTGGGCGCGGAGGCCTGAAACACCGATGACGCGCCAGACGTTCATCTGGACCGCCATGTCAATCAGGATGGACGCCAGGATGGCGAAAGCGAAGGCGGCGCCGATTTGCGCCGTGAAAACGGTGGTTTGGGTGATGAAGCCCGGCCCGATGGCGCTTGTGGCCATCAGGAACATAGCCCCCAGGAGGGCTGTGCGCCGGGCAGAGGAGCTCAGCTTCAGTTTCGTGCCGGTATCTGCCATGGTCCATCCATTGTTCGGGGTGACTGGAGTCACAGTGGTCGTCCCGAATGACGATACAGGTTGTTGAACAATTCCCGCAAGACATTGTTCAACAAATTTCGTGCTGGGCTGGCGGGCCTGGACGGCAGGAAGGCCGGGCCCGCACTGCGAAGTGCGGCGGGCCCGGCCTTCCTTTTCAGCGATACCGCAGGCAGCGGCGCTACAAGCGGTCCGTCCGGTCCTCCCCCTTGTGGCCCGCGCCGCGCAGGTTTTCCTGGACCTTGCCGAACAGGTCCTTGATGGTGGACTCCGCATTGGAAATGACGTCCACCGGAACATAGACCTCATGCGTCACGGGCAGATCGTATTCATCCTTGAGGTGCGTGCCGTTACCCACGCCCGTCAGGGACAGGTAAACCATGGCCTCAGTCCGCGCGACTCCGGCGAGCTTGCCAAACACGACCGTAAACTCGTTGGGCTGGAAACTGATGGTCTGACCAATATGGCTGCGGCCCAGATCACCGGCGGGAACCGCCTTTTCGGACTGGCTTCCGGTGTAGTCCATGAACTTCTCCTTCGATCGCCGACACTTACGCAGGCAGTCTAGCGCTGGAGCGGTGCACAAAGCGTGGGCAAGCTGCGTGGTCACAGCTCCATTGTTCAAGGCAGCGCTGCGCCTGTTTGATGGCATCACCCGCTGCAATGGCCGCAGCTCCCGCAACCATCCAAAGGACATGCCGTGACTTCAATGACGAGCCGCGTAAGAGCTCCCCGCTGGGACGACGTCGAGATCGGTGACAGCGTCGAACTGAGGAGGAACGGGCGCTCCGTGTTCGCCGGGCTGGTGGACACCAGGACGGAGGACGGCGACATCGTCTGGGTAACGGCGGCCGTCGGAGGCCGCCGGCTTTTCCACGTCGCGGACGGCTTCGACCTGGTGGGGAGCCCGGCATGACCGAGTGCCCCGAGGACTGCCATTACTGCTGCGGGCCCGAGACCGACTGATGGAAGGGCCGCCCGTGCACCGGTAGAATTGCAGAGGCCGGAACCCGTGCCAATGGACCCCCGCTGCCGGCACAGGGAGGAGCAGCCGTGACTGGCCACCCTCCCCGTATTCCCTTCCACCTGTTCCGTGCCTCAAGCCTGGCTGCCGGCATCCTGTCCCTGGCGGCCGGTGCCCACGTGGCAGGCGGCGGTCAACTCCCCTCGCCCGGCATCCTGCTGGCCGTCCTGGCGCTGACTGCACTTGCGAGCACGGCCGCAACACGCCTCCGGCTCTCCTTTCCCGCCGTGGGCGCGCTCCTGGCCGGCGGCCAGCTGGCGCTGCATGAACTCCTGACGGCTTTCAGCGCCCCCGCCCCCGCCGCCGGGCCCCCTGCACCCCACGTGCACGGCGCAGTCCTGGCCGGCTTCCCGGGGATTGCTCCCTTCGCGGAGCACGTGAGCCCTGCGGACCCGGGCCTGGCGCCCCTGATGCTGGCAGCGCATGCCGCGGCCACCCTTGGCTGCACCCTCCTCCTTGCCAGGGGTGAGGCCGCGCTGTGGGCCCTCGCCGGATGGCTGCGGCCCCTGGCCGGCCTTCCGCGGCCGGCGGCGCCAGTGCCCGCCCCCCGCTTCCCCGGGCCGTTCGGGCCCCTTCCGCTGCCGCGGCAGCCGTGGCGCAATCTCCGGCAAGACAGCCGACGGGGCCCGCCTTCCGCCGTCGTGCCCTCCTCCTAAACCCCGCACCTGGCCTTCCGGCCGGCGTCGGGGACCCATTTTCCTGCACCCCGGATTCCCGGGCGTGCGCCAGAAAGGCAAAACCCATGACAACCTCCATGCTTCGCCGCGCCCTGACCACCGCCACAGCCACCGGGGGCGCCGCGGCCCTACTGCTGGCAGCGGCAGGCGGCGCGTCAGCCCACGTGGGTGTGACACCCGACAAAACCGACGCCGGCTCCTACGCACTGCTGACCTTCGGCATACCGCACGGCTGCGACACCTCCCCCACCACCAAGGTGGCCATCACGCTTCCCCCGGAGCTCAATGACGCCCAGCCCACCGTGAACCCCAACTGGACCGTGGAAAAGGTGACGGAGACTTTCGCCGAGCCCCGGAAGCTGGCGGACGGCTCCAGCATCACCAAAAGGACCAGCCAGATCGTCTACACCGCAAAGACCCCGCTGAGCCCCGAGCTCCGCGATGCGCTGGTCCTCTCCGTGCACCTGCCCGACGCCGCCGGGACCACCTTGAACTTCCCCACGCTGCAGACGTGCGAGAGCGGCCAGACCGACTGGTCCGAAACCGCCGCGGTCGGCCAGGACCCGCACAGCCTCAAGGCCCCCGCCCCCGCCATGACCATCACTGCCGATTCGGCCGCGGACGGGCACGGGGACGCTGCGCACCCTGCCGGGTCTTCCCACTCCGCAGGGGCGCCCACCGAGCAGGCTGCGGCCGTTACGGACAGCGGCGCGGACGCCCGCAGCTGGGCGGGCCTCGCCGCGGGCCTGGGCGGCCTGGTCCTCGGCGCCGGGGCCCTGCTTCGGAGCGGGGCACGGCGCCCGGCGCCAAAGGGTGCGGCCGGGGGCGCCGCAGGCGCGGACCAGAGCGGCAAGTCGCCGGCATTTGATGCCCGGATCATCACGATCCGGGCATCAAATGTGCGGTTCCGCCGGTGGCATCGTTGACGCAGGGCACCAGTGCCGCGAAGGTAATGCCATGAGGTCTCACAGAATGTCCCAGGGGTTAGTCATGTCCACGGCGGCAGCAGCAGCTGCCCTCCTGCTCACCGGGTGCGGTCCGAGCCAGCCCCAGTCGCAATCCACCACGGCCCCGGCCACCGGCCAGGCGAGCCAGTCCGCAAGTCCCACCACTTCGGCCTCCTCTGCCACCTCGACGCCGTCCCCGTCCTCGCCGCCGTCCTCCGATGCAACCGGTGGCGGCGCTCCTGCCCTGTGCAAGGCGGCCGGCCTCACCGCGGCCACCGATGCCACCGGCGGCGGCGCGGCCGGCAGCGTCTACATGAAGCTCAACCTGACCAACAAGGGTGCCGAACCCTGCCTCCTCAAGGGTTTCCCCGGAGTCTCCCTGGTGGCCGACGCCGCCGGCGCCCCCATTGGTGCACCGGCCCAGCGCGACGAGTCCGCAGGCGTCGTCGACGTCATCCTGGCCCCGGGCCAGACCGGCACCGCGGTGCTGCGCTACACCCAGGCCGGCAACTACATGGGCTGCACCCTGGTGGACGCCGCAGGCTACCGTGTCTACCCGCCCGAGGACACCGACTCGCTGTTCCTGCCGCAGCCCACCAAGGCCTGCAGCAACGCAGATATCGTCCTGCTCACCATCGGGGCGTTCCAGCCGGCCTGATGCCGGCCCTGCCCCTGGCATAGGTTCCCCTCGAAGCAGTAAAGGCGGCCCGGCTATCAAGCCGGGCCGCCTTTACTGCTTGTGCGCCGCCGTCGAAAAATTCCACTCCGCCGGCCGGGTACCGTAAGTATACTTATCAACACCACGGCGGACAGGATGCGCCCATAACGGACCCATCACAAAGCGGCCCGCAGGGCCATGGACCGGAGGCAGGTTGGACTGGCATGACGTCACTTTGGCTGGACCGCGCGCAGACCTTTACGTCTGATCCGTTCGAGCCGGACAACAGGTATGACACCGTGGTTGCCGGAGCCGGGCTGACAGGATTGGTGTCCGCGCTGCTGCTGGCGCGCTCCGGACAGAACGTCCTGGTGCTCGAAGCCCGCTACCCGGGGGCGGTGACCACCGGCAACACCACCGCGAAAGTAACCCTGCTCCAGGGCACGTTCCTGTCCCAGCTGGCCCGGCAGTATTCAGCGAAGCAGGTGCAGGCCTACGTGGACGGCAACCGGGAAGGGCAGGCGTGGCTCCTGCGCTACCTGGACGAACAGAAGGTTCCCTACCAGCACCGGGACGCGTATACCTACGCAGCCTCCGCCCAGGGCACCGAAAAGCTGCGCGAAGAAATCAGCGCCGCCTCCACCGCCGGGCTGGACGTGGATTACGTGCGCGACGCCGGCCTGCCGTTCCCCGTCCACGGCGCCGTCCGGATGCGGGACCAGGCGCAGATCAACCCGCTCGAGGTCATCGACGCATTGATCGCCGATATCCGCGGCCGCGGCGGGCACGTTGTCAGCGGTGTCCGCCTGCAGGACGTCACCGGCGACTCGCCCGTTGCCGTCCGGACCAACCGGGGCAGCGTCAGGGCCGACCGGGTGGTGCTGGCCACCGGCATCCCCGTCCTGGACCGGGGCCTGTATTTCGCAAAACTGACACCAAGCCGTTCCTACGCCGCCGCGCTGGACCTGCAGGACGGCCAGGCTCCCCCGCCGGGCATGTACATCTCGGTGGAGCAGCCCACCCACTCCCTCCGGGACTATGAGGTGGACGGCAGGAAGCTGCTGCTGGTGGGCGGCCACGGGCACCACGTCGGCCGGACGCCGTCGGAAAAGGCACACCTTGCCGGCCTGCTCGACTGGGCCGCCCGGCATTACCCCGGCGCCGTGGCCACGCACACGTGGTCCGCGCAGGATTACATGCCCACCAACCTCATGCCGTTCTTCGGAAAGCTCCCCCGCGGCAAGGGCCACATCTATTTCGGCACCGGCTACAACAAGTGGGGAATGACGAACGCCGTTGCCGCCGCGCTGGACATCTCAGCGGACATCCTGGGCGGCCAGGTGCCCTGGGCAAACACCATCCACCACCGGGTGACCTCTCCGGCCGGTGCGTTCTCCGCCGTCGCGTTGAATGCGGGGGTGGCCGCGAGGCTCGCCACCGACTGGGGAAAGGTGACGGCGGAAGGCCGCAGGTTCGACGGCGGCAAGGGGCGCGCGGGGCAGGCGCCGGCGCCCGCAGAGGCAAGCTCCGCGCAAGCCCCTGCCGAGGGCCAGGGCAAGGTCCACCGGGAGGGCAACCGGCCTGTGGCGGTGTCGACCGTGGACGGCACCACCTGCCGGCTCTCGGCCGTCTGCACCCACCTGGGCGGCATCGTGCACTGGAATGATAACGAAAAGACGTGGGACTGCCCCCTGCACGGCTCCCGCTTCACCAACGAGGGCAAGCTGCTGGAAGGGCCGGCCACCAAGGACCTGCCGACGGCGGGCACCGCCTGAGGGAGCGCGGCCAGGGAAGGGTGCCGGCACCGGGCCCGACGCTTCCTTGCTGGGCGGCCGCGGCGGGGCTATGTTGGAGCTACCCACGGCTGGGCTGGGACGGCGACCGGCGGCAGGTCTCGCAGAGGTATCCCATGAGCTACATCCCAGTCAGCAGACGCGCTATCAGGCGGCACCGCGAATCCGAGAAGTCCACCCGGCGCCTTGTGTTCGTCCTCTCCGTTGCCGCGGCCGTGGCGTGGCTGTTGTCCGTAACGGCGTCGACGGCAGTCCAGGTGGAGGCCTACGCCCATGACATTGATCTGGTGGTGCATGACGTATTCCTCATCGTGGCTTTTGGGGCCATCATCCTGGTCGACTGGTATGGCTTCCTGTGGCTCATCGGCAGGCGCGACCTGGCAGAAATCATCCGGCTCGACGGCGCCGCGACTCCGCTGATCTGGGGTGGCCTCGCTGGCCTGATGGTCACCGGCGTGTTCCTGACCCCGCACCTGAGTAACCTGATGACCGACATCAAGCTCGGGGCGATCCTTGTGCTCAGCCTGAACGGGATAATGCTCATCCCGCTGATGCGGCGGCTCGCACGGCTGCCCGCCCAGGCCAGGTTCACGGACCTGGCCTTGGCCAGCGCGCGCACCTGGTGATCTGCCTGGTGATCTCGCAGGTGTGCTGGTGGACGGCAATCACCATCGGGTTCATTAACGCCTCGTCCTGAAGGCGGAACGCGCGGCGGCCCCGACATCACTGTCAGTGCCGTGGGGCATGATGGAGGCATGAACCAGGATCTTGCCCCGTCCGGTGGCGGAGGGCACGGGAAGGAGCCGTCCTCCGCTGCGCCCATGGGCCAGTTCAGCAGGCCCACCCGTGAGTGGTTCCTGGGCGCGTTCTCCGAACCCACACCCGCGCAGGCAGGCGCTTGGAACGCCATCTCCTCCGGTTCGCACGCACTGGTGGTCGCCCCCACCGGTTCCGGAAAGACCCTCGCCGCATTCCTTTGGGCCCTGGACCGGCTCCTCGCCGCCGCACCGGCAGCACCTCCGGACGCCGCCCCGGAAGCCCCCGCCAAGGGAAGGCGGCCGCGGGCGCCGAAGCGCAAGACCCGGGTCCTGTACATCTCGCCTTTGAAGGCCCTGGGCGTCGATGTGGAACGGAACCTGCGGTCCCCGCTTATCGGCATCACGCAGACCGCCAAGCGGCTGGGACTTCCGGCGCCGCTGATCACCGTCGGCGTCCGCTCCGGGGATACACCCGCCGCGGACCGCCGCGCGCTGCTAAGCAGCCCGCCGGACATCCTGATCACCACCCCCGAATCGCTGTTCCTCATGCTCACGTCGAAGGCCCGCGAAACCCTCACGGAGGTGGACACCATCATCATCGACGAGGTCCATGCCGTGGCCGGGACCAAACGCGGCGCACACCTCGCCGTCTCGCTGGAACGGCTGGACGCGCTGCTGCCCAAACCCGCACAGCGCATCGGGCTCTCCGCCACCGTGGAGCCCCGCGAACTCGTGGCCCAGTTCCTCGCCGGCTCCGCTCCCGTGGAGATCGTGGCTCCTCCGGCCCGGAAGAACTGGGACCTGACCGTTTCCGTACCGGTGGAGGACATGTCGGACCTGCAGGGCGCCGCGGGCGCTTTCGACTCCGGCCCCGCCTCCGGGCTGCAGCCGCAGGCCTCCATATGGCCGCACGTCGAGGAGAAGATCGTGGACCTGGTGCTGGCCAACCAGTCCACCATCGTCTTCGCCAACTCCCGCCGCCTGGCGGAGCGCCTGACGGCCCGGCTCAACGAAATCTACGCCGAGCGCCAGCTGGTCGCGGTGGGCGGCGGCTGGGATGATCCGGCTCCGGAAGGGCATGCGGGCGCTTCGGACTCCTCGGCGGGACTGGTGCCTGGTGTTCCTGCCTCAACCGCCACACCTGCACACATGATGGCCCAGGCGGGCAGCACTTCCGGGGCTGATCCCGTCTTGGCGCGCGCCCACCACGGCTCGGTGTCCAAGGACCAGCGCGCGCTGATTGAGGACGACCTGAAATCGGGGCGGCTGCGGTGTGTCGTGGCCACGTCATCCCTGGAACTCGGCATCGATATGGGCGCCGTGGACCTGGTGGTGCAGGTGGAATCCCCTCCGTCGGTGGCCAGCGGGCTGCAGCGGGTGGGCCGCGCCGGACACCAGGTGGGCGAAATCTCCCAGGGCGTCCTTTTCCCGAAGCACCGCGCGGACCTGGTCCACACCGCCATCACCGTGGAGCGGATGCTGGACGGCAAGATCGAGCGCCTCAGCATCCCCGCGAACCCGCTGGACATCCTGGCCCAGCAGACCGTAGCCGCCACCGCACTGGGCAGCATTGACGTGGAGGAATGGTTCAGCACCGTGCGCCGGTCCGCCCCGTTCGCCTCGCTTCCCCGCTCCGCCTTCGAAGCCACCCTGGACCTGCTGGCCGGCCGGTACCCGTCGGACGAATTCGCCGAGCTCCGGCCAAGGATCATCTGGGACCGGAACGCCGGCACCATCGAAGGACGGCCCGGGGCCCAGCGGCTGGCCGTCACGTCCGGCGGCACCATCCCGGACCGCGGCCTGTTCGGCGTCTACATCATCGGCACCGAGGCCGAGGGCGCCGCCTCCCCCGCCGAGGACGGCAAGCCGGCCCGCGCGCCGCGCGGCGGCCGGCGCGTCGGCGAGCTCGATGAAGAGATGGTGTATGAGTCCCGCGTGGGCGATGTCTTTGCCCTGGGCGCCACCAGCTGGAAGATCGAGGACATCACCCACGACCGCGTGCTGGTATCCCCGGCGTTCGGCCAGCCCGGGAAGTTGCCGTTCTGGAAGGGCGATTCCCTGGGCCGCCCAGTGGACCTGGGCCGCGCCCTGGGAGCGTTCGTCAGGGAACTGTCGGCCTCCGATGCCGGTCCTGCCGCCGAACGCTGCAAGGCCAGCGGCCTGGACGACTTCGCCGCCAACAACCTCATCCAGTACCTCAACGAGCAGAAGCAGGCCACTGAGGTGGTTCCCAGCGACACCACGTTGGTGGTGGAGCGGTTCCACGACGAACTGGGCGACTGGCGGGTGATCCTGCACAGCCCGTTTGGAATGCCGGTGCACGCGCCATGGGCCCTCGCTGTGGGCCAGCGGCTCCACCAGCGGTACGGGCTGGACGGTTCGGCGATGGCGGCCGACGACGGCATTGTCCTGCGGGTGCCGATGATGGAGGACGAGCCGCCAGGCGCCGAGCTGTTCCTGTTCGACCCCGAGGAACTGGAGCAGATCGTCACCGCCGAGGTGGGCGGAAGCGCGCTGTTCGCCTCCCGGTTCCGGGAGTGCGCCGCCCGTGCTTTGCTGCTTCCCCGGCAGACCCCGGGCAAGCGGCAGCCGCTGTGGCAGCAGCGCCAGCGGTCGGCACAGCTGCTTGATGTTGCCCGGAAGTACCCCACCTTCCCCATCGTGCTCGAAACGGTGCGCGAGTGCCTGCAGGACGTCTACGACCTCCCGGCACTGAAGGACATCGCCGCGTCCGTGGAGCGGCGGGAGCTGCGGATCGTGCAGACCACCACGCAGCAGCCCTCACCGTTCGCCAAGTCCCTGCTCTTTGGCTACGTGGCCCAGTTCCTTTACGAAGGCGACTCGCCGCTGGCCGAGCGGCGTGCGGCCGCCCTGGCCTTGGACTCCACCCTGCTCAACGAACTGCTGGGCCGCGTTGAGCTTCGGGAGCTCCTTGACGCCAAAGTCATCGAGGCCACCGAGCGCGAACTGCAGCGCCTGGCCCCGGACCGCCGGGCGCGCGGCATGGAGGGGGTGGCGGACCTGTTGCGGCTGCTGGGACCCCTGACGCCGGAGGAAACGGCAGAACGGCTGGACGGCACGGCGGCGGCCCAGGCTGCCGAAGCCGGGCAGCCGGTGGTTGAGGCGGGCGGCACCGGAACTGCCGAATCCAGTCCTGCCGGAACCGAAGCCCTTGAAACCGGCCCCGCTGAAACCAGCGCAACGGTCCCGGAGGCTGCTGCGCACCTGGCCGCCCTGCAGCGCGCCAACCGAGCAATCAGGGTCAACATCGGCGGTGTGGAACGCTACGCGGCGGTGGAGGACGCCGCCCGCCTCCGCGACGCCATCGGCGTGCCATTGCCCATGGGCGTTCCGTTGGCCTTCATCGAGCCCGTGGCCGATCCCCTGGGCGACCTCGTGGCCCGCTACGCCAGGACACATGGCCCCTTCACGGCCGCGGAAGCCGCAGCCCGGCTGGGTCTTGGCGTTGCGGTGGTGGGCACGGCCCTGAAACGGCTCGCGGCCGATGGCCGCGTGGTCGAGGGGGAATTCCGGCCCCACGTGACACCGCCCGGGGCCGGAACATCGGAGGCAACGCCACCTGAAGACGGACCGCATGACACGGCGCTGGACACCGGAAGCCAGCTGATTGATGCTGCGGAAGGACCGCCTCCGCACGCGCCTGCACCCGACGTTCCGCACGCTATCCAGAGCGAATGGTGCGACGCCGACGTCCTCCGCAAGCTCCGTCGTCGTTCCCTGGCGGCCCTTCGCGCCGAGGTTGAACCGGTGGACGCCGCCGCCTATGGGCGCTTCCTCCCCGCGTGGCAGCATGTCCGCACGCCCGGCGGCGGCCGCGGCCAGCCCTCGCTGCGCGGACTGGATGGCATCATCACCGCCATCGACCAGCTCTCCGGCGTGCCTGTCCCGGCCTCGGCCTGGGAACCGCTGGTCCTGGCCAGCCGGGTGTCCAACTACCAGCCAGCCATGCTGGACGAACTGATGGCCGCCGGCGAAGTCCTCTGGTCCGGGGCGGGAGCCGTGCCCGGGAACGACGGCTGGATCAGCCTGCACCTTGCCGACTCCGTGGAACTGACCCTCAACCCTGCCCCCGACTTCGAACCGGGCGACGCCGGCCGGCGGCTCCTGGACCACCTGCGCGCCAACGGCGGCGGCTACTTCTTCCGGCAGCTCACCGACGTTGCCGGCGGCATGGACGCCGTCGTCAGCGACCAGGAAGTGGTCACCGCGCTGTGGGACCTCGCCTGGGCAGGCAGGATCACCGGGGATACTTTCGCCCCGGTCAGGTCACTCATCGCGGGCGGCCATACCGCCCACCGCCAAGTGGCCCGGGCACCCCGGGCCAGGGCCCCGCGCCTGGGCAGGCTCGGCCGATCGCACGGTACCGGGCTAATGGGATCCCCCGGCCTGTCCGGTAGCCGCTACGGCGACGGACGCTACGGCACGGGCGGGGCGGCCACGCCGCCCACTGCCGCGGGCCGCTGGTCTGCCCTTCCGGAGCCGGAACTCGATCCCACCATCCATGCCCGCGCCACCGCTGAGCTCCTGCTCGACCGCTACGGGGTGGTCACGAGGGGCTCGGTCATGGCCGAGCAGATCCTGGGCGGCTTCGGCCTGATGTACAAGGTCCTGGCACGGCTCGAAGAAGCCGGCCGCTGCCGCCGCGGGTACTTCATCGAACACCTGGGCGCCGCCCAGTTTGCCGTTCCCGCCACCGTGGACCGGCTGCGCTCGTACAGCGAGGACACCCAGCTGGCCAAGGCGGAGCCCGTGGCCTTGGCGCTTGCCGCTACCGATCCCGCCAACCCCTACGGGGCAGCCCTGCCCTGGCCGGCGGTCCAGGACGACGCCGGCACCGGCCACCGGCCCGGCCGGAAGGCCGGTGCGCTGGTGGTCCTGGTGGACGGCGCGCTGGTCCTCTACGTGGAGCGCGGCGGCAAGACGCTGCTGGCCTTCAGTGCTGATGACGACGTCCTGGCGGCGGCAGGTGCCGCGCTGGTGGGCGTCGTGACCCGTGGAGCCGTGGACAAGCTGATCATGGAAAAGGTTAACGGCCACGGAATCCTGGACACTCCGGTGGCTGCCGCCCTCAGCGCAGCCGGCGCCTATTCAACCCCGAAGGGACTGAGGATCCGTGCCTGAAGGCGACTCCGTCTGGCGGGCCGCCCACCAGCTGCACCAGGCCCTCGCGGGACAAACGCTGCTGGCCTCGGACTTCCGCGTCCCGCGCTTTGCCACGCTGAACCTGGCCGGCTGGACCGTTGCCGAGGTAGTTCCCCGCGGCAAGCACCTCCTGATGCGGGTTGTCAGCCCGGAGGACAAAAAGCTCACCATCCACTCCCACCTGAAGATGGAGGGAACGTGGCAGGTCTATCCTCCCGGCGGCAGGTGGCGGAAACCCGGCTTCACGGCGCGGTGCGTGCTGCGCACAGCGGCCGCTGACGCCGTCGGATTCTCCCTGGGCCTGCTGGAAGTAGTGGCGACGGACAACGAGGATTCGATTGTGGGATTCCTGGGCCCGGACCTCCTGGGTCCGGACTGGGACCTCGATGAGGCGGAGCGCCGCATCCGGGCCCACCCCGAGGTCCCCGTGGGAGTGGCGCTGCTGGACCAGCGCAACCTTGCAGGCATCGGCAACATCTACCGCTGCGAGGCGTGCTTCCTCTCCGGCGTACATCCTGCCACGCCGGTCTCCAAGGTGCCGGACGTCCGCACCATGATGACCGATGCCAAGCAGCTTTTGGAGGTCAACCTGGGCCCCGGCCGCCGTGTCACCATCCTCAACGCCCGCGGCATGCCCGTCGGCAGGATGGCAGGCCGCCCCGGCTACTGGGTCTACGGGCGGGAACACCAGCGGTGCCTCAAGTGCGGGACCCCCGTCCGGCGCGGGCTGCTGGGCAAACCCAACGGCGAGGAAGAGCGGGACATCTACTTCTGCCCGACATGCCAGCCTGTCCCGGCGTGACGTCGGACCGCAGGCAGCTGGTCTTCAGCAGTTGGCGGGGGTAGGCTCCCCGGCGGACTGCGGCGCTGCGGCAGGAACCATGAAGCGCGGCAGCAGCAGCTGGACCAGGGGGCCGATGGCCAGGGCGTACACCACCGTGCCCACGCCCACCGAGCCGCCGAGCACCCAGCCGATGGCCAGAACCGTCACCTCGATCAGGGTGCGCGACAACCGGACGGACCAGCCGGTGCGCCTTGCGAGGCCCGTCATCAGTCCGTCGCGTGCTCCGGGGCCGAAGCGTGCACCGATGTAGCAGGCGGAAGCGATCCCGTTCAGCAGGACCGCCCCGACAAGGAGCCCGGCCTGCCCGGCCAGGTGCGGCACGGCAGGGATGAAGGCAAGGCCGACGTCTGCGAACACACCCACCAGGATGGCGTTGCAAAGGGTACCGAAGCCGGGCATCTGCCGAAGCGGAATCCAGAGCAGCAGCACCAGGAAGCTCACCGCGATCACCACCACGCCGATGCTTAGCCCGGTCCGGTTGGCCAGTCCCTGGTGGAAGACGTCCCAGGGGTCCAGGCCCAGCCCGGCGCGGATGAACATGGCCAAGGAGATGCCATACATGGCGAGGCCGGTAAACAGCTGGACGAGTCTGCGGGTCATCATGAAACCATGCTCCCAACGAACTGGCATTGAATAACATAGCCAGTCTGAAATACTGGCTACATGCCTACTTCCCTTACCGCCTCCGCGTTGTCCCGCCTCCTCGGCACATGGAACCACGGAACGGGGCCGGCGTACCGGGAGTTGGCGGATGTTGTGCGGCTGCTCATCCTGGATGGCCGCGTTCCGCTGGATACGGCACTGCCCAGCGAGCGCTCCCTGTGCGCGGCACTGGGGGTCAGCCGCACCACCGTCACGGCGGCCTATGCGAGCCTCCGGGAGCAGGGTTTCCTGAGCAGCGGCCAGGGCAGCCGAGGCAGGACCCGCATCCCCGAACATACTTCGTTCGGCCCGGCACTCTTCGGTCCCCGGCCGCCGTCGGACACTCCCCCGGCAGCACCCGGCCTCAGTGCCCCCGAGGGCCTGATCGACCTCGCTTATTCGGCGCTGCCGGCCAGCGGGGAGGTGGTGCACCGGGCGTTCGCGGCGGCGCTCACCGAACTCCCCGCCCTGCTGCCCGGGTTCGGGTACGACGCCCTGGGACTGATGCCGCTGCGCCAGGCCATAGCAGACCGGTACTCGGCTGCCGGAGTGCCAACGCAGCCGGGGCAGGTCATGGTCACATCGGGCGCCCAGCATGCCCTGACCATCGTCATCCGCACCCTGGCGGACCGGCAGGACCGCATCCTGGTGGAACACCCCAGCTACCCGCACGCACTGGACGCCGTTCGCGCCGCCCGCTGCCGCCCCGTACCGGTCGCCTTCGCCGATTCCGGCTGGGACCTGGCCGCCCTGGAATCGGCAATGGCGCAGCAGCAGCCCAAGCTCGCCTATTTGGTGCCGGACTTCCACAACCCCACCGGCATGATCATGCCCGATGTCCAGCGCCGCCGGCTGGTCCGTGCGGCCGCCGCGGCAGGAACCGTGCTGGTGGCGGACGAGACACTTCGTGAGCTGAACCTCGACGGCGTTGCCACCACCCCCCTGGCCGGTTTCAGCAGCGCCGTGGTGTCCATCGGCTCACTGAGCAAGTCGCATTGGGGCGGCCTGCGCACCGGGTGGATCCGGGCGTCGGAGCCCATGATCCAGCGGTTTGCCGCGGCACGCACCACCCTGGACCTGGGCGGCCCCGTCATGGAACAGCTGGCCGCCGCCCATCTGGTGAGGGCCCTGGACGAGCCGCTGCCTGCGCTACTGGAGACGCTGCGCGCCAACAGGGAAGCCCTGCTCGGACTCCTGGCCAGCCACCTTCCCACGTGGCAGGCAACGCGCCCCGCCGGTGGCCTCTCCGTCTGGTGCCGGCTCCCCGCGCCCGCCAGCACCGCACTGACAGTCCTCGCCCCGGATTTCGGCATCAGGCTGGCGGCCGGACCCCGGTTCGGGGTAGGCGGCGCGTTTGAACGCTACCTGCGGCTGCCCTTCACCCTTCCGCCGGACAAGCTCGAGGCCGCGGTGCTGGCACTGCGGGCCGCCCAGGACAGGCTCGACGCCGCACCCCAGCTTCGACGCTCGCTCACCCATGCTCCCGCCGTCGCCATCGCCTGACCCGAGGCCCCGGATGAGGCGCCCGCGCTAGGCGTACACCCGCTCCAGGAAGCCGCCCCACGCTTTGGCCGTGGTTTCGGAGTCGCCGGCTCCGCTGAAGTCGTGCACCGTCATTCCCACCGGGGCACCGAAGGCGTTCCGGCCGAAGAACCGGAACAGCGCGTCAGGGGTGCGGATGCCCAGGAAGTGTTCATTCGAGAAATCGACGTCACCCACGAGCCGGCCCACACCGTCGAGCTCCACGTCCACGGCCGACCCCCGCCCGGCCGACTCGACGCCAAGTGCCCTGCGCAACCGCGCGAAGCCATCGGAAGCCTGCGATGTGGCGGGAGCCTGGATATCGGTGAAGACCACGGGGCGGCCGTCGAAGTACTGCAGGTACTGGCCCAGTGTGTGCAGGTAGAACTCAGTGTGCCAGGCTGGCACCGTCATACTGCTGGTCCCAGTTGTCCGCGAAGATGCCGCTGTGGACGTAGTGCAGCCGGGCGCGGCCGCCGTCGAGCGGTTCCAGGACATGCTCCAGCTGGTTGAACCAGCCGTCCGGCCCCTCCATCCGGGAGACCAGGTGGGTGGGGTACTCGTTGACGGTCCTGACGTCGGGCCACTGGTCGGTGGGAAACATCCAGGCCGGCGTTCCGTTGGTGACGGCTTCCCACACACGCTCCGGCGTGCCGGGAAGTTCTGTGTCGTAAACAATTTCGAAGTTGCGCTTGTCAGTCATTGCCGTGCTCCTTGCGTGTGTCAGTTTCCTTGGCTGCCTTGGTTTCCTTGGAGGCGCCGTTTTCTTTGAGTGCAGGGTGCAGCGCCACCACCAGGCGGTGCCGCCGGCCACCCGCGGACGCGCCGCCGTCGTGGTACTTGTCCACCAGCCGCGTGACCTCCACGCCCAGTTCCTCCGCAAAGGCGGCACGGTCAGCCGCGCTGCGGAAGGTGATGTCGCCGTCGATCGCGAAGGTGGCAAGTTTTTGCCGGGCGGCCGCGGCGCCGGTGATCAGCTTGCCCATCTCCTGCACCATCCTTCCCGCCAGCGCCAGCAGCCAGAAGGCCGAGAAGCGGTCGGAAAAGCGGTGCGGATCCGGCGAAACGGCGGCCAGGGCCGTGGGCGAGATCAGGTACGACGCGGCACTGGCCTGCAGGACCCGTTCGGTGACGTTGCCCTTGCGCCGCTCCTCCACCAGCTCCACCAGTCCGTGCCGCTCCAGCGCCTTGAGGTGGTAGTTCACCTTCTGCCGGGGCAGGCCCACCCGGACCGCCAGCTGTGTGGCGGATCCCGGCTGGACCAGCTCCCGGAGGATGGCGGTGCGGATCGGGTCCAGCGACGCCTCCGCCGCTGCGGGATCTTCGATGACTGCTATGTCCTGCATGCCTCCAGCATGCCAACCGACAACTTTTTTTGTCAAGAACTTTTTTATCGTCGGTTTTGGCGCGATTGACCGGGATCCAGGGCGGCCCACGTGGCGCCGCCGGTAGAATGGACCGGTGATGCAATCCCCCCTTCCCGTGCGCGACGGCGTGAACGCCACCCGCCTGCGGCTTCCGGAGGAGGGCCCGTGGGACACCGCAATGGACTACATGATGCACCGCTGGGGGCACATTGACCCGCAGGGCATCGAGGACAGGTTCAACGCCGGCGAGATTGTCGGCGAAGGCGGCGTACCCCTGAGCCGGCACACCAGGCTCGAGGACCACACCTTCATCTGGTACTACCGCACCCTGCCCCCGGAGACCCGGCTGCCGGTGGAGATCAGCATCCTGCACCAGGACGAACACCTGCTGGTGGTGGACAAGCCGCACTTCCTGCCTACCACTCCCGGCGGCACCTACATCCAGGAATCGGCCTTGGTCCGCCTGCGGAACCAACTGGACCTGCCGGACCTGATCCCCATGCACCGCCTGGACCGGATGACCGCCGGAGTGCTGCTCTTTTCCACCAATCCGCAGACCCGCGGCAAGTACCAGGTGCTGTTCGAGAAGCGCCAGGTGCAGAAGGAATACGAGTGCGTGTCCGCGGCCGAGCCCGCGCCGGGGCACGCCGCCGTCGAGTTCCCCGTGGTGGTCCGGAACCGGATGACCAAGTCGCGCAGCTACCTCCTCGCCGAGGTCGTGGACGGCGAGCCGAACGCGGAAACCAGGATCGAACAGTTGGAAACGTTCGACGCCGGCACGTCCTTGGATGCCGCGGCCACCACCCAGCGTCTTGCCAGGTACCGGCTGGAGCCGCACACCGGCAAGACGCACCAGCTGCGGGTCCACATGGCCTCGCTGGGGCTGGGAATCCTGAACGACGCGTTCTACCCCGACCTGCTGGACAAGGCCCCGGACGACTACGCCAAACCGCTGCAGCTCCTGGCCCGCGGCATCCGGTTCGTGGATCCCGTGTCCGGCAAGCCAGTGGAATACCGCAGCGGCCTGGAACTCAGCGAAGCGGCCCGAGCACGTTCCTGAAGACCGCTTCCACCTCCGCGCGGAAGAGCACAAACTCCACCAGCTCCAGGCCATGCGCTGGATGGGATGCCTGGAACCCTGCCAGCGCGTCTCGGGCGGCTTCGGCCACAGCCGCCGCCGGCCACCCGTACGCTCCGGCGCCCACCGCAGGAAAGGCCAAGCCCTGCGCCCCCAGGTCCTCGGCCAGCCGCAGGCTTTCACTGAAGCAGGACACCAGGAGGGCGCGGTTGGTCTGGCCCGCGTGCCGGTTGGGGCCCACGGTATGGACCACCCAGCGTGCCGGCAGCCGGAAGGCCGGAGTTGCCACGGCGGCGCCCACTGGGAGCCCGTGCGGCAGGCCGCCGGCCCGGAGCTCCCGGCAGGCGGCCAGCAGCTCAGGACCGGCCGCCCGGTGCAGCGCCCCGTCCACTCCCCCGCCGCCGAGCAGCGAGGAATTTGCGGCGTTCACCACCGCGTCCACCCGCCGCTGGGTGATGTCGCCCTGCAGCACGGAAATCCGCATGCCGCCAGTTTCCCAAAGTGCGGTAATTTGTGGCAATGGACTTCGGCAGCGCTGACAGCTGGGGAGCCGCCCTCTATTTCTGGGTGATCCCGCTGGTCCTTGGCGATGCCATTTTTCCGCCCGTCCCGTCCGAGATGGTGGTGATCACCGGGGGTGCCCTGTCAGCGGACGGCAGGGCCAACGTGTTCCTGGTGCTCGTCCTGGCCGCACTTGCCTCGTGGATCGGCGACATGGTAGTGTTCCAGCTCTTCCGGCGGCGCCTGAGCCACCTGCTGGACCGCTGGAAGTGGGGCCGGCGGGTGCACAGCGGCATCCACGACGCGCTGGCCAAGGCCGGCCGGTCCTCCACCTACGGCACCATCATCGGGGCCAGGTTCATCCCGGGCGGACGGCTGGCGACGTCCGCCGCTTCCGGCATTGCCAACGTTTCGGTCCGCGGCTTCAGTTTGTGCGCCGGCCTCGGCGCAGTCCTGTGGGCCTGCTGGCTGGTGGGCCTGGGCTACTTCACCGGTTCGGCCACGAGGCTGCCGTTCTGGGCCAGCTCCCTCATCGGTGTCGCGCTCGGCCTGCTGATCGGCGGCGTCGTCGGCATCATCGTCACCCGGCGGCGCGGCGACCGGTCCCCGGTCGAGGAGACCGGGCAATGACCAAGCCAGACGCCCTCCAGGCTAGACGGGCAGCCACTTGCCGCGGCTGCGCCGCAGTACGCTCAGCGCACCGGTCAGCGCAACCCGTTCGACGGCGTCGCGCATCATCGCGGCCGATTCCCGCGCCTGCTGGTTCTCGCCGTTGTATTCGGTCGCCTCGACCAGGAAGCGCAGGTTCAGCTGCGGCACGCCCCCGGCGAGCTGCAGCTGGTGCGCCTCGACGTGGTGCCGGGTTCCGAGCACCTCCACGGCCGTCTCCATGACGGATTCGGGCGGATTTCCCGGCCGCAGCCCGGTGATCTTGAGTCGGGTCTGGAAGGAAGGCATGCCCTCCACCCTATCCAACCTGCGTGCTCTATCACTTGTGGTCCCTAAGAGCCTCTCTTAGGGACCACAAGTGATAGAGCAACTGGAGGGTTACCCGGTGTTGCGGAGGCCTGCCGCCACCCCGTTGACGGTGATGAGCATGGCCCGCTGGAGGCGCTCGTCGATTTCTGCCCCGCTGATGCTGTCCGCTTTTGCGGCCTCGCGGACACGGCGCAGCAGTTCCACCTGCAGGTAGCTGATGGGGTCCAGGTACTGGTCGCGGATCTCCAGGGAGCGCTTCAAGGTTGGCTGCGCGTCCAGGAGAATGTTCTCGCCTGTGAGCTTGCGCACCTCAGCCACCGTAAGCTCGTACTCCTCACGGATGGTGCGGAAGAGGTGGTGGAGCTCTTCGGGGACCAGAGTGGCCACGTAGTAGCCGGCGATGTCCATGTCCGTCTTGGCCAGCGTCATCTCCACGTTGGACAGCACGGAGCGGAAGAAATGCCAGTGGTCCATCATTTCCACCAGCTGCGCCGCGTTGCCGGCTTCCCTGGCGGCCTTGAGGCCAGACCCGACGCCGAACCAGCCTGGCACGATCTGGCGCGACTGGGTCCAGCCGAACACCCACGGGATGGCGCGGAGGCCGCCCAGCCCGGCACCGGAGTCCGGGCGCTTGGACGGGCGGGAGCCGATGTTGAGCGATCCCAGCTGTTCCACCGGAGTGGACGCCATGAAGTAGGCGGGCAGGTCCGGGTGGTCAACGAGCTTGCGGTAACGCTCGAACGCTGCGTCGGAGATCGTCTCCATGACGTGGCCGTAACGCTCGCGCTGGTCCTCGGAGGTACGGGGGTCCCGGTGCAGGGCGGACCCCTGCAACACCGCGGCCAGCGACAGCTCGAGGTTTTCGCGGGCGAGCTCGGGCAGCGAGTACTTGTCCGAGATGACCTCACCCTGCTCGGTGAACTTGATCTCGCCTTCGAGGACACCGTTGGGCTGGGCCAGGATGGCGTCGTAGGTGGGCCCGCCGCCGCGGCCCACGGAACCGCCGCGGCCGTGGAACAGCCGGACGCGGACGCCGTGCTTGGCGGCCACGTCCCGCAGCTTGCGCTGGGTCTTGTGGATCTCCCACTGGCTGGTCATCACGCCGGATTCCTTGTTGGAGTCCGAGTAGCCCAGCATGACTTCCTGGATGTCGCCACGCAGGCGGACCAGCTCCCGGTACGAGGGGTCGGACAACAGCTGGTCGATGATCTCGGCCGAGGCCCGCAGTTCCTCCACCGTCTCCAGCAGCGGCGCGAAACCGAGCTTCGCGTACGGCTTGTCGCCGAAGAGGTTCACGAGGCCGGCCTCGCGGGCCAGGACGGCCGCGGCCAGGACGTCGTCGGCGCCGCGGGTCATGGAGATGATGTAGGTCTCGATGACATCGGGGCCGTACATGCGCAGGGCGCGGCGGATTTCGCGGAAGACGTCGTACGTGCCGTCCGCGGCGCCGTCGAGCTTGATCGGGTGCCCGGAGAGCGGACGGCGGGAGGCGAGCTCTGAGCCCAGCACCTCGAAGCGCTCCTCGCGGCTCAGCTCCGCGTAGCGCAGCCCGGGGCCGCCGATCCGGTCCATCAGCTGGCCGACGGCGTCATGGTGGTGGTCTGCGTGCTCGCGGATGTCCAGGGTGGCCAGGTGGAGCCCGAAGGAGGCGATGGCGCGGCGCACGCGGGCCAGGGAGCCGTCAGCAGCCAAGGCCGCAGAGTGGTTGCGCAGCGACAGTTCCAGCAGGTGCAGGTCCGCCAAAAGTTCTTCAGTTCCGCTGTAGTCCCGGCCGTGCTCGTGGTTCGAGTTGGCCGCCACGCGCTTGCCGGTGTTGATGAGCTTGGCCTTGATGCAGGTGAGCTTCAGCCGGTAGGGCTCCTGGGCATTCAGCTCCAGGACGCGCTTGTCCAGGCCGGGCAGCTTCTTCAGGTCCTCGTCGATGGAGGTGAGCAGCGATTCGTCCGCACCGGCCAGGGCGGTGGAATTGGAGAGGATCGAAATCAGTTCGTCGATCATGCCGATGCTGATCCGGATGGCGCTTTGGTTCTGGATCTGCAGGATTTCGCGGGTCACGGCGGCGGTGACGTTCGGGTTGCCGTCGCGGTCACCGCCGATCCAGGAGCCAAACCGGATGGGAGCGTCCTTGGACGCGAGGGTGACACCGTGCTCGCCCAGGAGCTCGGAGAGTTCGGTCAGCATCTCCGGCATCGCGTCGGTGAGGATGCCGCCCAGGTAGTAGATGGCGTTCCGGGCCTCGTCCACGGGGGTGGGCCGGACCTGGCGCAGTTCGTCAGTCTGCCACATCTGGTCGATGATCTCGGCCAGCTGCCGGTCCTGCCGCCGCCGGGCGGTCGAACCCTCGGCGGTGGGGTGGGACAGGACGTCGGAGAGCTTGCGGATCTTGTCCAGGACGGACCGGCGGGATGCCTCGGTGGGGTGCGCCGTGAAGATGGGGCGCACGTCCAGCCCGTTGACCACTTCCTGCAGGACGTCGGGGCCGGCCTGGGCGGCGATCTCGGCCACGGTCTTGGCCAGCCAGCCGTCCTTTTCAGCGCGGGTACGCAGGCCCCGTACCCGATGCACCTGCTCGGCGGCGTTGGCCAGGTGGAAGTAGAACGCGAAGGCGCGGACCAGGTCGGTGGCCTGCTCGATCGGCAGGGAGCCCAGCAGCTCGCGGACCTGGGCGACGACGTCGTGGGCGCTCCACGGGCCGGTGGCATCCGCACCGCCGCGCGCCGCTTCCTTGGACTCCTTGGTCAGCAGGCGGACCTGCTCCACGAGGTCCAGGAGCTCGGGTCCGTGCTGCCGGACCAGGGATTCACCCAGCAGGGTGGACACGCGCCGGACATCCGCACGCAGTTCGGAGGCGAGATCGGTTTCGGGAGGTGTTGCAGTGTGAGCCATGGAAGCAATCTTTCGAGGGTTTCGGACTTGGCTCGTACACTGCGCTGGATACTGTGAGCCACGTTACTAGCTAAAGATGCTACCCCCGCGGCGGCGCCTCGTTCGAATCCGTCTCAAAAGATGTCACCCTGACGGAATGAACACGCGGCCCGCGCGGTTGTAGCCGGGGCATCCCGAACGGAAGGAACCATGGCCACCACCACAGACGCAAGGCTGGAGCGCTGGCAGCGCTTCCGCACCAACCGGGACAAAGCCCTGGCAGCCCGCCACGGCTGGCTGACCCTCACTTCCTTCCAGTGGCTGGAGGACGCCCCGGCCGCCGTCGACCTCGCCCCGGGATTGTGGTCAACCAACGGTACGACGGCGTTCCTCACCGCGGCGCCGGCGGATGGGCTCACGCTGGTGGAGACCGGGGAAACGGTGGACGGCACCGTGTCGGCGGCCCTGGCGGACGAAGAGTCCCTGATGTGGGTGCAGTTCGGCGGGCCGGCCGGGGACCAGGTGGTGGTGGAGCTGGCCATGCGCGCGGGCCGTTACGCCATCCGCACCCGAGACTCCGCTTCTCCCGTGCTGACCGGGTTTGACGGCGTTCCCACCTACCCTTACAACCCGGACTGGGAAGTCGAAGCCCGCTTCGAGCCGTACCCCGGGCCCGTGGACGTCCCCATCAGTACCGCCAACCCCCTGGTGGACGGGGTGCACCGCAGCGTGGGCGAGGTGGTTTTCCGGCTCCCCGGCAGCCCACACGAATTCCGGCTGCAGGCGGAGGAGGAGAAGCTCGGAGCCCTGACGGTCACGTTCCATGACGAGACCAACGGCGCTGCCCCGCCGGGACAAACAGCCGACTGGCGGAAACTCTCCACGCCGCGGCCGCGGCCGGACGGCACGGTGGTGCTGGACTTCAACCGGGCCATCAACTACCCCAGCGCCTTCACCCCCTACGGCACCTGCCCCATGCCGGTGAAGAACAACAGCCTGGACATCCGGGTGGAGGCCGGCGAAAAGGCGCCCTACCCCGCGTGATGGTCATGCCGCCAACACGGCTGCCGCCGGATGCAGCCCGCCGACCGGGGTTGCTACGGAATACCGGTCTTTCTGGCCGTGGCACGCTTTCTGGATAGCGCGCGTTTTCTGGACACTCCGCGCGTGCTCGACACAGCGCCGTGGAAAGGCTGCGGGCGCCCAGCGATGCGCGCCGATACCACCCTCCCCAATACCTGGACAGCAATGGGAGGTGGGACTTGTTCTGCCGCTGAAGGATGGCCGGCGTACCCCTGTTGATCCGGCCCGGGCAGTGCCGCTCCCGGTAACGGTGGTGCGGCGGATCGGTAGGTGTGTCCGGTGGGGGTGGTTGTGGTGACTGTGTGCCGCGGTCCGCGGACTGGTTTGGCGGTCCAGCCGGGGGTTTCCTTGGTGTGGTTGCAGGCTTCGCAGAGGCCCTGGCCGTTGCCGGCGGTGGTGGGTCCGCAGCCCTGCCAGGAGACGTTGTGGTCGTGGTGGCGGATGGGGGCGTCGCAGTACGGGGTGCGGCAGGTGTCGTCCCGGACCTGGAGGAAGCGCTTGAGCCCTGCCGGGAAGAGCCGGGCTTTGGAGTCCATCGCGACCAGTTCCAAGGTGCCGGGGGCGGTGTAGAGCCGGCGGAGGAAGAGATCCAGTTCCTGCACGCTGGCTTCACTCCTGCCGGCGTCGTCTGTGCCGCTCTTGCCTGTGCCGCTTCTGCCGGTGAGGGCGAGTTCGCGGGCTACCGTTGCGGGGATGGTGCCGTAGCCGGGGAGGCGTGCGGGTTCGGCGTCTGCCTGGAGGAGGGTGCGGTCGGTCATGACGAGCTGGATCTCCACCCCGGTGATCCCGCCGGGGGTGCCGGTGACGCGTTCAACCAGGGTGTCCGCCATGACCTGCCCCCGGGACCGGTCGCCCCCTGCCGACCGTGCGGTGTCCGCGTCCCGGGCCAGGGCGGCGTAGGTGGCGACGCCCTGGGCGACGGGCAGCAGGGCGGTGAGGTAGGTCAAGGTGTCAGGGGCCGGGCGCAGGCTCACGCACCGCTCGCCCACCGCCCGGGCCGCACGCTTCGCAACAGAGGCGGGGTCCCGCCGGTAGGCCGCCGCACGCACCGCGGCCACAATGGCGCGGTCGCCGGCGCCGTCGAGGGCGCCGGTGAGGGTTCCGGTGTCGGCGGCGAGCTCCTCGTCCACTGCGGCCCGGTCCTCGACAGACAGGCAGATGGTTTCCTTCACGATCAGCGTTGCCCGCCACTCATTCAACCGGCCGGCCCGAAAAGCGTCGAACGTGTGCGGCATCCCCGTGAGGGTTTCAGCCATGCCCAGCAGCCGGGAACCGCGGTCCGGTGACTCACGCCGCGCGAGCCCGATCTGCGCCGCCACCCCGGCGCCCTGCTCATCCACGGGCAGCCCGGCAGCGGCCTGCTCCCGCCGCTGCTGAAGATCAAACGCCACGGCAAGCCGCGCCTGCTGCGCCCCCGCCAGACACTTAAGATCCTCCAACCCCCGGCCCTGGTCCATCATCCCCGGACCATCGTCGGCGAGCGGCACGGCACGAAGCAGAGCCAGGACATCAGCAAGGGACGGAACACCAGACGAGGAGGCCGGCGCATTCCCGGCAGCCGAAATGCCAAGCGATGGCCGGGGTGCGCCAGCAACTGCAGTCAAGGTGGCCGGAACGACAGGCCCTGGCTGAACGGCGCAAGCAGCTAACGGCCCCTGAGGCTCCGCCTCAAGTGCTGCCGCCGTCCCCACAACCGCTTCCATAACCGAAGTCTTCCACCAGGCACTGACATCAGCAGCCGCCCACGAACTTATGTGGAAAACTTCCAAGGCCAGGCCGGGGTTAAGGCAACGCCAACGGACGGCGCCAAGCCTGTAAAAGCCAGCCACCCGCCGTCGTGCCTCCTCTAAGGCAGGTGCCTGCGTCCTCTAAGGCAGGTGCCTAGGCAATCGCGGAGACGCCCGTGATGGCGCGGCCCACGATGAGGGTGTTGACCTCGAAGGAGCCCTCGTAGGTGTAGATGGCCTCGGCGTCGGCGAAGATCTTGGCCATCCGGTAGTCGGTGACGATGCCGTTGCCGCCCAGGATCGACCGGCCCAGCGCCACGGTCTCGCGCATCCGCGCACTGATGTAGGACTTGGCCAGCGCCACCTTGGGCATGTCCGCGTCGCCCTGGTCCTGCAGCCGGGCCAGCCCGGCCATCATGCCCATGCTCGCCACCGCATTCCCCAGCATGGTCACCAACTGCTGCTGGATCAGCTGGAACGCCGCCAGCGGCAGGCCGAACTGGTGCCGTTCGACGGCGTACTGCCGTGCGACGTCGAACGCGGCCAGCTGCTGGCCCACGCCCTGCCAGGCGACCATAATGCGGGAGCTGCGGAGCAGCTCCTTGGTGTCCTCGAAGCTGCTGATCCCACTAAAGCGGTCCGCCTCGGCCACGCGGACGTCCTCGAACACGATGTCCGCGTTCTGGACCGTCCGCAGCGCGATCTTGTTCTCGATCCGGGTGCGCCTGACGCCGGGCAGCGCGGCGTCCACGATGAACCCCCGGACCGCCCCGTCCGCTTCGTCGCGCGCCCACACCAGCATGTAGTCGCAGAACGTCCCGTTGCCGATCCACCGCTTGGCGCCGTTCAGCACCCAGGCGTCGCCGCCGCTGTCCGCTTTCCCGGTCCTGGAGGAGATCCGCCGCGCCCGGGTTTCCATCCCGCCGGCGACGTCGGACCCGTGCAGGGGCTCGGTCAGGGCAAAGGCGCCGGTGATGCGCAGGTCCGAGGCGTCCGCCAGGAGCCGCTGCTTTTGGTCCTCGCTGCCGAAGTCGTACAGGGACTGGACGAACAGGTCATGGTGGACCAGGAAGAACGTGGCAATGGAGGTGTCCACCCGGGTCATTTCCGCGATGACCAGCCCGGCGAACAGGTTGCTGTACCCGCGCTGGGATGGCGTGCTCAATTCCAGCGCGGCCAGCTTGGGCAGGAGGTGCGCGGGGAACTCGGCGTTGTTCCACCAATCGCCGGCAAAGGGTGCGATCTCGGCGGCCAGGAAGTCCCGCAGCTGCGCGAGCTTGCGGCGTTCCGTGTCGTTGAGCAGGGATTCGACGGCGAAAAGGTCCGCTGAAGGCAGCTGTGACAGGTCCAAGCCGGTCATTTCGGCCCCATCCTGATGGCACCGTCCAGCCGGATGGTCTCGCCGTTAAGCATGGCGTTGTCCACGATGTGCGCCACCAGGTTGGCGTACTCCGCCGGCTTGCCCAGCCTGGAGGGGTGCGGAACCTGGGCACCCAGCGAGTCCTGGGCTTCCTGCGGCAGGCCCGCCATCATGGGTGTTTCGAAGATGCCCGGGGCGATGGTGACCACCCGCACCAGCGAGCGCGCCAGCTCACGGGCGATGGGCAGCGTCATGGCCGCCACCGCGCCCTTGGATGCGGAGTACGCGGGCTGGCCGATCTGCCCGTCGAACGCGGCCACGGAGGCCGTGTTGATGATGACGCCGCGTTCCGGGCCGCCGAGTTCGGTGGCCACCGGCTCGGTGGCCACCATGGCCTCAGCCGCCAGCCGCAGCACGTTGAACGTTCCCACCAGGTTGACCTGGATGACCCGGCTGAAGGTGTCCAGCGGCAGCACGCCTTCGCGTCCCAGCACCTTGCCGGGCGTGGCGATGCCGGCGCAGTTCACGACGATCCGCAGCGGTCC
The DNA here is from genome assembly GCF_057369995.2 of Arthrobacter sp. MOO21. NCBI lineage: Bacteria > Bacillati > Actinomycetota > Actinomycetes > Micrococcales > Micrococcaceae > Arthrobacter > Arthrobacter sp. MOO21. Next base: position 1,011,969 of record NZ_CM170671.2, read on the forward strand.
CAGCTCACTGGCGGTCGCGACGGCGGCCCGTACGTCCGCCTCGCTGGTTACGTCGGCGGGGGCAAAGACGGCGGACTGGCCGGTTTGGGCGCGGCCGTTGAGTTCATCCGCCACTGCCTGCCCGCCTGAGGAGGGAAGGTCCAGCAGCACCACGGAGGCGCCGTCGTCGAACAACCTCCGCGCCGTGGCGGCGCCCAGCCCGGAAGCACCCCCGGTGACAAGTGCCACGCTGCCTTTGCTGTCCATACATCCTCCTTGATGCGTGTCCCCCGGCTGCGGGCCAGCGGTATCAGTTAGTGAATGTTAACTGAAATCCCGCGTTCCCGCACGTGTCCGGCCTGGTTCACGACTGCTCCCGCCAATCGGCGGTGCGCGTGGTGGCCTGCGGCCCGCGGCTAGGGTGGACAGCATGAGCACCAGCAGCCCCGCTTTCGCCGACTGGCCCGACCGGGCCAACCACGCCGCGCAGTCCGTGACCGCCCTGTTCGGCCGGAAGCTGCTGTTCCTGCCCGGAACACACCTGGGCGCCGTGCTGTGGCAGGGAAAGCACCCGGCCGGGCAGGGCAAGCCTCCGGCGGGGCAGGAATCGGAACCGGGCGGCCGGCCGCAGGGTCGGTGGCTTGCCGCGCTGCGGCGCGCCAGGACGGCCGCGGGCCTCGTCCTCCCTTGGCACTACTGGTGGCAGGCGCACTACGTGGATTGCCTGGTGGACACCGGCCGGCGCGAACTGGGCGGCGGGGCCACCCCGGCAGCGCGGTTCAACGGCCCGCACCGCCCCAGCGCCGGGCGCCTGGCCTCGCGGCTGGTCACGGGCGTCCGGCTGCGCAATGCGCTGACGTTCGTGAACAACTACTACGACGACATGGCGTGGCTTGCCCTGGCCACCCTGCGGCTGGACCGGCTGGCGGAGGACACCCGGCGGCCGGGGCGCCGGCGCAACGCCGCCGTCCGCGCGGCACTGACCCTGCAATTCGATGCGGCGTGCACGGACGATCTGGGCGGCGGGACTTTCTGGAGCAAGAAGCGGGACTTCAAGAACACCCCGGCCACGGCTCCGGTGGCACTGTTCTATGCCCGCACCGGCCAGCAGGCCAAGGCCCAGGCGCTGCTGGACTGGCTGGACGCCACCCTCTTCAACGCCGGCCAGGGCCTTTACCTTGACGGTGTCCGGGTGGACCCGTCCGGCGGGACGCTGGTGGAGCGTGCCGTCTACACCTACAACCAGGGCCCCGTGCTGGGCGCGCTCCTGGAACTGGGCGGGGAAGCGAACCTGGCCCGGGCTGCGGCACTGGTGGAGGCGGTTGGCCGGAAACTGACCATCCCGGGCAGCCCAGTGCTCCGGTGCGAGGGATCGGGCGACGGCGGCCTGTTCACCGGGATCCTCTGCCGTTACCTTGCACTCGCGGCAGTCGACGGCCGGCTTCCCGACGCCACCCGGGCTGCCGCGGCCCGGCTCGTGACCGCCACCGCCGAGGCCTTCTGGTTGGGCCGCCGGGAGGTGGCTGCCGGCGAGGCGCGGCCCGCGTCCGCAGGCAGGAGCATTTTCTCCGTGCATGCAGCCCAACCGGCGGCCGAAACGTATCCGCCGGGTGCCGCCGTCGAACTCGCCACCCAGCTGCAGGCGTGGATGACGCTGGAAGCCGCGGCGAGGGTCAGCGCGGCCGCCCTTCCCTCGGACCCGGACCGCACCGCCTAGAAGCCAGGCCGTCTAGCGGATGCCGGCCAGCGGCGTCACCGCGCCGCCCCTGAGCCGCACCGGACCGTCGGCTTCCAACCGGACTCCCTTATCGCCGTCCGGGGGGAAGACGAGGGCCGTGAGCGACTGTCCGTCACCAAAGACCTCGACGGAGGAGCGGTCCACGTAGATGGTGAGGCGGACGGTGTCCCCGGAGGGCCGGACCTCCACGGACTGGGGCTGGCGGTAGGCAGCATCCACGGCGGGACTCCCCGGCTGTCCCTGGGCAGGGCGTCCGTGGGCGCCGGCTACCGCGTCGCCGTCCCGGGCCACGAATGCCCGGCCGGCCGTGAAGTCGTAACCGATGGTGGCGTAGGTGGCGCCCCCGCTTTGCAGGAGAAGCCTTGCCACGCCGGCGCCGTCGGCGGGCCGAACAAGTTCGACGTCGGCCTTGAACGCGCCGCTGTCCGGTACCGGGAGCGTCCGCCCGTCCCCGAGTCCGCCGCCGGGGATCTGCGCCGGCTCCCCTTCCAGCGATTGCAGCGAAGGGGTGGGCGCCGAGACCAGGGCGGGGCGGCCGCCGCGGGACTCCAGGCGAATGTCCCGAACTACGGAAGCCGCGCCGTACCAGTCCTTGGTGGGCAGCTGCCGGGCGTAGGCCCAGTTGTTCATCCAGCCGATGGCGTGCCGGGACGCCTTCCGCTGGCCGTCGGGCAGGCGCGGATCATCAAAGGTGACGGCGGCGTAGAAGTCCGCTCCGCCGTCGAGCCACTGGTGGCCGCCCCCGGGCGTGAACGACTTGCCATCGAAACTGCCGGTCCAGTACGCCAGGCCAGTGGTGCGGCCCTCTGTGGAGCCGTTGGCGCTGGCGGCCAGGACCCAGGTGCGTTTGGCGGGGTCGCCGTCGATATCCAACTGGAAGAAGTCGGGGCATTCCAAGATGCCGAGCCCGTCCTGCTGGAAGTCCGAAACATAGGTCCACTGTTTCAGGTCCGGGGACGTGTAGAAGCCGATCTTGTGCCCCTCGGCGAGCAGCATCAGCCACTGGTTGCTGGCGTCGTCGCGCACGATCCTGGGGTCCCGCCAGTGCTCGGCGCCGGGGTTCTCCATCACCGGGTTCTGCCCGTAGCTCTGGAAGCTGTAGCCCTGGTCCGTGGAGAAGAACAGCGACTGGCGCTGGACTCCGTCGTGCTGCTGGGTGAGGACCGCAATGACGGCTCCCTTGCCGAATCCGGCGGTCCCCTCCGTATCCACCACCGCTGACCCGGTTTCGATGTCGCCAAGGCCGTTGCGGAACTTGGGAATGGCCACGCCCTCGTTCTTCCAATGCACCAGGTCCGTGCTGGTGGCGTGGAACCACTCTGTGCCGTTCCCCTCCGGATAGTCGGCGTTGTAGAGGTAGTAGTAGTGCCACACACCGTCCAGGAGGAAGGGCCGCTGGGGATCGTTCATCCAGCGCTGGTCCGGGGTGAGGTGGTAGGCCGGCCGGTACCCGGACTCCTGCGCCGGGGCAGCCTCCGCCGGAGGAGCGGCGCTGGGTGTGCCGGTGCCGGGCCGGCTGTTGTCCTGGGCGGTGTTGTCGCGCGCGCTGTTTCCGGCGAGCAGCAGCGATGCGGCCACGGCCAGGGCGGCCACCGCGGCCAGCACGGCCCAGAGGAGGGGGCGGCGCCGGAGGGCGGCCAGGACTGTTCCGGAAGGTGTGGAGGGCATGGGATGTCGATCCGTCGCTGAACGCACAAGTGCCGTCCCCCGAGAGCAGGGAACGGCACCAGTGCAAGTGAACCGTCAATCTTACCGGCAGGGCCGTCCGGAGCCCAATCCGGAGCGTCATGTTAGCGGGGCACGCCCGGACCCGCCGGCCGCCTCTTCTGCGGATAAGGCGTCTCCCCCCGTGCCAGCATCTCCACGAACCCGGCGATCCGGCGCGCCCGGGTGGCCGCCTGCTTCGCCGAATTTGTCCGGTACACCAGGGAGAACAGGTTGGTTTTGGTGAGGACGTCGAACGTGGCCTGCGCTGCCGGGTTGGCAGCGATGGCGGCGGCGAGGTCCGGGGGGACTTCGACAGCGGCCTGCCCGCCATAGGCCGCGTCCCAGCGGCCGTCAGCCTTTGCCGCGGCTACCGCTGCCCTGCCGGCGTCGGTCATCTTCCCGGCTTCCTCAAGCCGGGCGACATGCCCCACGTTCCGCGCCGACCAGACGCTGCGGGAACGGCGGGGGGTCATCCGGACGAACATGCTCCCACTGTCGCGGCGCCGTCCCTGCCCGTCGATCCAGCCAAAGCACAGGGCCTCGTCCAGCGCCGCGGGGTAGTCGAGGCCGGTCACCGTACCGCCCTTCTTGCTCATCACCAGCCACACGCCGGGGCTGGTGGCGTGGTTCTCCTCCAGCCAGGCACGCCAGGCAGCGGCATCGGGCACCAGCAGTTCCTCGAGGTCATCGCCCATGGCCTAATTCTGCCCATGAAAAGGCGGGCCACAAGCCCCGTGTGCACCGGCGCATCAAGTGGCATCATGGCCATACGGCAGCACACCACCGAGCACAAGGACAACGCCATGCTCCGAGTCCGTCCCGTCCACTACACCTCCCGCACCGGGTCCTGGAAAGAACTCCTCACTGCGCTGGGCATGGTCCAGACAGAGGACGACGGCGGGCGGCAGGTTTTCGATTCCGCGTCCGGCCGCCTGGTGCTGCACCCCGAGCCTGCCGGATCCGGCCAGGACGGCCGGACCATCCTGGCGGTGGAGGTGGGCGACGTCGCTGAGTTCGCCCGCCGCACCAACCTGTCCGCCCAGGAGGATGGCGGTGCGAAGGACGGCATGCCACCGGCCGAGCTGGTCGCCGGCGACCATGGCGGCGCCTGCCGGATCAGCGCGCCGGACGGGTTCACGTTCATGGCCAGCAAGGCGGACCATTTCGCCCAGTGCGCCGACGCCGATCCCGCCCTGGCCGTCGTCGGCGTCTGGTACACGGCTGACCCGGACGCCGCGGCCCATACGCTGCTGCAGGTGGGCGCCCGCCCGCGCCCGGTTCCGGACAATGACGAGACCGCCGACTTCACTGCCAAGAACGGCGGCGTCCTCCTGGTGCGCCCGGCGTCGGGGCCGTCCCGCTCGGGCCTGGGCTTCGAGTACGGCGGTGCCTTGGAACCGTTGCGGGAGCGCCTCACGGCCGCCGGTTTCCCCGCCAGCCTCACCGAGGAGGCCTTTGGCAGCACCCTCCACGTGGCAAATCCGGACGCGCCCGTTCCCAACGCGCCCGCCACGGTCTGGATCTCCGAGCGGCGCCCCATGGGGTAGAAATTAACCATGAACGTGCGCACCCCTGACCCGAATCCCGGCTGGCTCTCTGAAGAAGACCTCTTTGAGGCCCGGGGGCGGCTGCCCATGGTGTACGTGGAGGCAGTGCCGGTCAGGCTTGACCCGCTGGGATACGTGAACGAGGTGGGCACGCTGCTGCAGGCGGACGCCGACGGCACCATGGTCCGGTCCCTCGTATCCGGCCGCGTCATCTACCGCGAAACCATCCGCGCCGCGCTGCTGCGGCACATGGAAAAAGACCTCGGCCCCCTGGCGTTCCCGCAGCTGCCGCTCAGCCCGGTGCCCTTCACGGTGGCCGAATACTTCCCCGCACCGTCTCAGACCGGGTTCACCGATGAACGGCAACACGCCGTGTCCCTGGCCTACATCATCCCCGTCACGGGCGAGTGCGAGCCCCGCCAGGACGCCCTGGAACTGACCTGGATGACCCCCGAGGAAGTCCTCAGCCCGGGCGTCCAGATGGAGTTTTCCGGCGGCCGCGGCGCCCTCATCCGGCAGGCCCTGGCGTTCGCGGGTGTGGGCTTCTGACATCCCCGCCGGGCCGTGGGGGTCCCCGGTTTTAGGCACCTGCCTTTGTAGACTGTAGGGCGGACCGCAAGAGAACTTAAGGACTCCCATGACCGAATCACCAGCCGCCAGGCACCACCGTGAACAGCAGGCTGGATCTCTGACCACCGGCAGCCACATCCTCCTTCCGGACGGCCGCCGTACCGCCGAAATCGACCAGGTGGAGCTTGAGCACGACGACTTCGGCTCCCCGGCCCTGGTCCTGGCGAGCCTTTCCGGCGGCGGAACGCTGCGGGTGGCCATCGGCACCTTGGTCACTGTCGTGGACGGGGCGCACGACGACGTCACCCAGCTTCCGCTGCCGGCCCCCCTTCCGGAGGCCGCCCCTCCCGCGGAAGCCGCACCCAACGACGGGCAGCAGGAGCAGCCCGGCGGCGGGACCGGTCCCATCGCGGTGGCGCCCGCCGTCGTCGTACCTCCCCTGCCTCCCGTTCCGCCCGCGGTGACCGGGCCCAGCGAGGAGGAACTGGCCCTCATCCCGGCGCCGAACGGCACCCCCGAATCCGTGGTGGAGGCTGCGGCCGAAGCCCACCCCGACGCAATGGGCGTGCTGCTCCTGGCCGACCGGCTCTCCAAGGGCGTCAACTTCAAATCCGGAAGCTGCCTGAAGGACCTCAGCGACCTCGCGCACGAGCTGTTCATCACGCTCAAGGACGCCGAAGGTGCGCTGTCCGTCGCGGACCTGATCACCGTCCTTCCCTATGACGGAAACCCCGGCCGGTGGACCTCCGTGGAGGCATCCCTTGCCCTGGCCAGCTACATCTGCCGGGAGGACGGCCAGGATGAACGCGCCGAGGTCTACGAGAAGCTCATCCGCACACCCGAAAACCAGGAGACGGACCCGTTCAAGGCACGGATGGCGGCCAAGGTCCGGCAGCGCTCGCTCAACGAGCCCAACCTGTACGACAAGGAAATCTTCCGCTCCATCGACAACTCCAACCACGACGCCGAGCGCGAATGGCGTCTGCTGCGGCTGGAGTCCCTGCTGTTCCTGCGCGCCCACGGCGGCTCGGAAACCATCGGAATGCCCGAACTGCAGCGGCGCATCAGCAACGAGCTGGAGGCCGTCCGCTCCTGAGCGTCGCCGCGGCCGGCGGACCGGGGAAATTCCCCCTACCCGGCGCTGTGTCCGGGGCGTACATTCGGGGCTATGACGAACAATCTCAGCGTAGTGATCAACGCCGACGCGCCGCAGGTCTGGACCATGCTGCGCGAACCGTCCAGGGTGGCCCAGTGGCACGGCTGGCAGGCCGAGGACCTGGAGTCCGAGATCAAGGAGATCTACTTCTCGGGCGACGTCCAGGAATCCGCGGACCACACCAGCCTCACCGTCCATGGCGGGGACACCTTCGAGCTTCATCCCGTGCCCGGCGGGACCCGGGTCAGCGTTACCCGCGGAGCCCTTGACCACGACTCCGAATGGGCCGCCTGGGACGAGGACATCACGCAGGGGTGGCTGACGTTCCTGCAGCAGCTCCGCTTCGCCCTGGAACGCCACCCGCACGGCAAGCGGCACACCTTGTTCCTGCACCTGCGGGACGGGAAGGGCTCGGCGATCGACAAGCTGGGGCTCTCCGACCTCCCGGCAGCGGGCGAGCCGTACCAGGTGCAGCTGGGGACCGGCGAGCAGATCAGTGGGAAGGTCTGGTTCCGGACCAGCCACCAGGTTGGCCTCACGGTGCACGACTATGCGGAGCATGGCGAGGGGCTGCTGGTGGTGGCCGACCATCCTGCCATCAAGAATGTCCGCGAGGAGGGTGATGGCTCCCTGGTCATCGCTTCGACGTATGACCTGGGCGCCGGCAGGCTCGAGGCGGTGCGTTCCGCCTGGGATTCCTGGCGGTCCGAAAACTACCCTGACTCGGATCCGGTGAGCTGAGGGCGGCGTCCTTGCTGGCGCCGCCGCGTTTGCTGGCACACTGGTAGGGTGCCCGCCGATCTTGCCACCACCCTGCCCGATACCCAGTCCCAGTTCTCCTTCACGGTAGGCACCCGCCTGGCCGATTCCTGCCCGCCGCCGGCCGCGCTGGTTGACGAAAACGGCGGGGAATTCCTGGGCCGCACCGGCACCATCACCACCCCGCACGGCGAGATCCGCACCCCGGCGTTTATCGCCGTCGGGACCAAGGCCACGGTGAAGGCTGTGCTCCCGGAATCCATGGCGGGCCTGGGCGCGCAGGCACTGCTGGCCAACGCCTACCACCTGTACCTGCAGCCGGGCCCGGACATCCTGGACGAGGCCGGGGGCCTGGGCGCCTTCATGAACTGGCCCGGGCCCACGTTCACGGACTCCGGCGGGTTCCAGGTGATGAGCCTGGGCTCAGGGTTCAAGAAGGTCATCGACATGAAATCCGTTGATGCCTCCGGCCCGGACGACGCCGTGGCCCCCGGCAAGGAGCGGCTGGCACACATCGACGACGACGGCGTCTGGTTCAAGTCGCACCTGAACGGTGACCGCCACCGCTTCTCCCCCGAAATCTCCATGCAGGTCCAGCACCAAATCGGTGCGGACATCATGTTCGCGTTCGACGAGCTCACCACGCTGCAGAACTCCCGCCGGTACCAGGAGGAGTCGCTGGAGCGGACGCGGCTGTGGGCGGAGCGGTGCATCGCGGAGCATTTCCGGCTGACCGGCGAGCGGGCGGGAAAGCCGTACCAGGCCCTGTTCGGCGTCATCCAGGGCGCCCAGTACGAGGACCTGCGCCGGAAGGCCTGCCGCGACCTCGGCGCCATGCCGTTCGACGGCTACGGCATCGGCGGGGCACTGGAAAAGGAAAACCTTGGCACCATCGTGCGCTGGTGCAACGAGGAACTCCCCGAGGACAAGCCACGGCACCTGCTCGGCATCTCCGAGCCGGACGACATCTTCACGGCCATCGAAAACGGGGCCGACACCTTCGACTGCGTCTCCCCCACCCGTGTGGCCCGCAACTCCGCCTTCTACACCCCCTACGGCCGGTTCAACCTCTCGGGCGCGAAGTACAAGCGCGATTTCGGGCCGCTGCAGGAAGGCTGCGACTGCTACACGTGCGCCAACTACTCGCGCGCCTACATCCACCACCTGTTCAAAGCCAAGGAGATGGTCTCCGCCACCCTGATTTCCATCCACAACGAGCGGTTCGTGGTGAAGATGGTGGACGACGCGCGGCTGGCGATCGAGTCCGGCAGGTTCTTTGATTTCAAGGCCGAGACCCTGGGCCGGTACTACTCCTAGGCGGTACCGCCAGGGCGCTCAGGTAGGGTGGCCCCATGCCCATCGAGATCCCTGCCGCAGAAGGCACCGCCGAGGCCCTGGTGGCCCGCCCGTCCACCGGAACCGGCCCATTCCCCGGCGTCATCCTCTATATGGACGCGTTCGGCCTGCGCCCCCGCATCCAGGAGATGGCCCAGCGCATCTCCGACTGGGGCTACGTGGTGCTGGCCCCGAACGTCTTCTACCGGGAAGGAACCGTGGCCGAACTCGCCCCTGCAGGGGGCATGTCCACCGAGGAAGGCCGGGAGGCGGCGGGCAAGGCTGCGTTCCCGCGCGTCGGCCGCCTGACACCGGACAAGGCGCTGCCGGACATCGACGCCTGGGTGGCCGCCCTGGCATCCCTCGACGGCGTGGCCCCCGGCCCGATCGGAACCACCGGCTACTGCATGGGCGCCAGGCTTGCTGTCCGCACCGCAACGTCCCACCCCGAAGTGGTGGCGGCATGCGGCGGCTTCCATGGCGGCGGACTCGCCACCGACACCCCGGACAGCCCGCACCTCAAGCTGGGCAACGCACGGGCCCGGTTCGTCTTCGGCCATGCCGACCACGACCGCAGCATGGGTCCCGATGCCGTCGCCCGGCTCGGCGAAGCGCTCAAGGACGCAGGGCTTGAGGCATCCAACGAGATCTACGCCGGGGCGCCGCACGGCTACACCATGGCGGACACCTCGGCCTTCCACCCCGAAGCCACCGAACGGCACTTCCACGAACTCCGGGCCCTGCTGGACGGGACGCTGAAGGACTGACCGGGCGGTCCGCCGTCGAACCCGCCGGAAAGCTGCGGGATCGCCGGAGCGTTCCGGCGATCCGGACGGTTTCCGGCGAGCTGGGGGGCCGCTCACGTTTTCCACATGACGACGGCGGCGCCTTCCGGAGCTGCCGCGGCGGCAGGATCCTGTCGGGATGACACCGCAACGACCAGTCCCGCTCCCCGCCCTTCCGGGGACCGGCAACCTGTGGCGGACGGGGCAATTGAACGAGATGGGCCTCAACGCCCGGGCCATCAAGGCCTTGGTGCTCCACGGAAAGCTGGTCCGCCTCCGCCACGGCTGCTACATCCGCGCTGAGCTGTGGGAGAAGCAGTCGGGCCCGGTCCGCAGCAGGCAGCTGATTCGCGCCCACGCGCACGGGACACTGACCACCTCAGCGGGCGGCTACGTGTACAGCCACACCTCGGCGGCCCGGCTGCACGGTTTGTATCTGTGGGACGTCGATGATCTGATCCACCTTCTGCTGCCGGGGAACCCTTCCAGCGAGCGGCTCGGCAAGGATGTCCGCGGCCATACCCGGCCGTGGACCGCACCGGAGGTGGTGACTCTCGGCGGACTGAGGGTGACGTCGCTGGAGCGGACGGTGATGGATTGCGCCATGATGCTGGGCTACCGGCAGGCACTGGTGCTGATGGACCACGCGCTCAGGCTCGGTGCAGACAAGGTCCTCATGGACAATATGGCCCAGGGCCTGCAAGGGTGCCGCGGGATCCGGACCCTTCGGCTGGCGCTCACCCACGCCGATCCGCGGTCGGAGTCAGCCGGTGAGACTCTCACCCGCGAACTCCTGGCACGGTTGAAACTTCCGCTGCCCGAACCCCAGGTCGCAGTGGCTACGCGTGCCGGCCGGTACCGGCTGGATTTCGCCTGGAAGGAGAAGCAGGTGGCCCTCGAATTCGACGGGAAAACCAAGTACTTCGACTACAGGCCGACGGCGGAGGCGCTGTTCCAGGAACGGCAGCGCGAAAATGCCCTCATCGAGGACGGGTGGACCTTTCTGCGCGTGAAATGGGCCGACCTGTTCCGCGAACACGAGTTCAAAGCCCGTGTCCTTGCAGCGCTCCGCCGGTAGCCATGCCCCGGCCGGAGCCCAAATCGCCGGAAAGCCACCAGGTCGCCGGTTTAATCCGGCGATCTGGCATCCTTCCGGCGTCCCGGGACGGGTAAGCCACAACGCACGACGCCGGGTGGCAGGATGGGTGCATGACTTCCGTTTCCCCTGAAGCAACGCTGCCCGCGGACGCCCCCGCAGTCGTCCTCACCATCGCAGGCTCCGAAGCCACCGGCGGCGCCGGCGCCCAGGCCGACCTGAAGACCTTCCAGGAACTCGGCGTCTTCGGCATCGCAAACCTCACGTGCATCGTCTCCTTCGACCCCAAGGACAGCTGGAACCACCGCTTCGTGCCGGTGGACCAGCAGGTGATTGCCGACCAGCTGGAAGCGACGACGGCGGCGTACGGTCCGGCGTCGGGCGCGCCTTCGGCTTTGGACACGGTGAAGATCGGCATGCTCGGCAGCCCGGCCACCATCAGCACGGTGGCCGGCGCCCTGCAGGAGAACAGCTTCGCCAACGTCGTCCTGGACCCGGTGCTGATCTGCAAGGGCCAGGAACCGGGCCACGCCCTGGACACCGACCAGGCCCTGAAGGCGCAGATCCTGCCCCTGGCCACGTTCGTCACGCCCAACCACTTCGAGGCGGAATCACTCTCCGGCCTGGAGATCACCGACGTCGAATCCCTCAAGGCCGCCGCCGTCCGCATCCATGAGCTCAGCGGCGCGGCAGTCCTCGCCAAGGGCGGGGTGCGGCTGGAAGGCCCGGACGCCGTCGACGTGTTCTACGACGGCGAAACCCTCGAAGTCCTGGCCGCGCCCAAGGTGGGCGAGGTGGCCGTCTCCGGCGCCGGCTGCTCGCTGGCCGCGGCCGTGACGGCGGAGCTCGCCAAGGGCGCCACCCCGCTTGAAGCTGCCCGGACCGCCAAGGACTTCGTCACCGCCGGCATCCGGAACCGCGTGGCCTCCGGTGCCCCGTTCGATGCCCTGTGGCAGGGCGGCGCGCGGTAACCCACCCAGCGTCCAGGAGGCTAGCTCCTGGGGATGTTGCGCAGGTTGCTGCGGGCCATGCTCACGGCCTCGCCGGCGCCGCGGTTGAGAACCACCTTGGACATGGCCGTGGCGAACCCGAGCACCTGCGAGCCGGAGACCTTCGGCGGGATGGACAGCGCCTTGGGGTCGGTGATCAGCTCCACCAGTGACGGGCCCGGGTGCGCGAAGGCCTGCCGGTACGCCGCCTCGATCTGGCGGGGATCGGTGATCCGCACGGAGTGGAAACCCAAGGCCTTCGCCACGGCGGCGTAGTTGGCGTCCGGCACATCCACGCCGAAGTCGGGCAGGCCATCCACCAGCATCTCCAGCTTCACCATGCCCAGGGTGGAGTTGTTGAACACCACCACGTTGACCGGCAGCTTATACGCGGCGGCGGTGATGAGCTCGCCCAGCAGCATGGACAGGCCGCCGTCGCCTGAGACCGAAACAACCTGCCGGCCCGGGTATGCCAGCTGGGCGCCGATGGCATGCGGGAGGGCATTGGCCATGGAGCCGTGCAGGAAGGAACCGATCAGCCGGCGGGTGCCCAGCGGATTGATGTAGCGCGCAGTCCAGACGTTGCACATGCCCGTGTCCGCGGTGAAGATCGCGTCCTCCGCGGCCACCTGGTCCAGCAGCGAGGCCGCGTACTCCGGATGGATGGGCTGCTTCGTCTCCACCTTGCGGGTGTAGGCGCCTACGGACTTGTTCATCAGCCGGTCGTGCTTCTTCAGCATCTGGTCCAGGAAGCGGCGGCTCTTCTTGGGTTTCACCAGCGGCAGCAGCGCGCGCAGGGTGGGCAGCACGTCGCCATGGACGGCGATGTCCACGTCGGTCCGCCGCCCCAGCCGCTGCGCCGCCCGGTCCACCTGCGCGGTGCGGGTGTCCGGCAGGAACTGGTCGTACGGGAAGTCGGTGCCCAGCAGGACCAGCAGGTCCGCATCCTCGATTCCCTCCGCGGCGGCACCGTAGCCCAGCAGGCCGGTCATGCCGATGTCGAAGGGGTTGTCGTACTGGACGAAGTCCTTGCCGCGCAGTGAGTGGCCCACCGGCGCTTTGGCCAGCTCGGCGAGCGCCATCAGTTCCCGGTGCGCACCCTGCACGCCGGCCCCGGCAAAAATGGCCACCTTGCCGGCGTCGTTGATGGCATCGGCCAGCGCCCGGACGCTGGCATGGTCGGGGACCAAAGCGGCGGGCCGGAAGGTTGCGGGGAGCGGGGTGGGCGCAGTGGCCTCCAGCCCGGCGATGTCACCGGGAAGGGTGACGACGGCGACTCCCCCGAGTCCCAGCGCGTGCTGGATGGCGCTGTGCATCACGCGTGGTGCCTGCTCCGCGGTGCTGACCAGTTCCGAATACACCGAGCATTCGTTGAAGAGCCGGTCCGGGTGGGTTTCCTGGAAGAAGCTGCTGCCGATCTGCTTGCTCGGGATGTGCGAGGCGATGGCCAGCACGGGCGCACCGGAACGGTTGGCGTCGTAGAGGCCGTTGATCAGGTGCAGGTTGCCGGGGCCGCAGGAGCCCGCGCAAACAGCCAGCTTGCCGGTGAGCTGGGCTTCGGCGGCCGCGGCGAACGCGGCGGCTTCCTCATGGCGGACATGGATCCAGTCGATGCCGCCCTTGGCCGAGCCTCCCGTTTGCCGGACAGCGTCCACGATCGGGTTGAGGCTGTCCCCCACGATCCCGTAGATCCGCTGCACGCCGGCAGCCTGGAGTTGTTCGATGAGCTGGGTGGCAAGTTCCTTGGCCATGGGTGCAGACTCCCGCGTTTGTGGTGGTGTTCTGACATGGCCCAATATAGTCCGCGCATCCCGGACAGCCAGTTGAGGCGAGGCGCTCAGCGGTCCAAACACAAGGAGGCGTACGACGGCGGCCTGGCAGCCGCCGTCGTACGCCTCCTTGGCAACGGCACTCCTTGGTGCCTGCCCGACTAGACGCCCAGGGGATCCTTATCCTTGCCGCCGTCCAGGGGCGCCTGTTCCCAGGCGTGGCCCTGTTCGTCGTCGAGGTGCGTGGTCTTCTTGTTCTTCAGCGCGAAGATGTAGACCAGCAGCGAGATGGCGATGGCCACGGTGACGTAGGTGAAGAACAGGTCCTCCCGCTCCGCCTTCTGGAAGGCAGCGCCGATCAGCGGCACGGTACCGCCGAAGAGCGAGTTGGCGATCGCGTAGCCCAGGCCCACGCCCAGGGCGCGGATGGAGGCCGGGAAGAGTTCGGCCTTCACCAGGGCGTTGATGGAGGTGTAGCCGCCCACGATCACCAGGCCGCCCATCATGAGCAGGAACGCGGTGAACGGATCCTTGGTGCCGGCCAGGGTGGAGAGCAGCGGCCAGGTGAACAGCACGCCGGTAATGCCGAACCACAGCAGCAGGGGCTTGCGGCCCACCTTGTCCGAGATGATGCCGTAGACGGGCTGGAGCAGCATGAAGATGAACAGCGCCCAGAAGTTGATCACGGAGGTGTCCGTCTTGGCGATCCCGGACGTATCGTTCATGAACTTCAGGATGAAATTGGTGTAGGTGTAGAAGGCCACGGTGCCACCGAGGGTGATGCCGATGCAGACCAGCAGCGGCTTCCAGTAGCCGGTGAACAGCAGCTTCATGGTGCCCGGCTGGGCCTGGCCGGGCACTGCAGGGGTCTTGGCCGCGTTGATCTGCTCTGCCGAGACGGTCTCTTCCATGGAGCGGCGCAGCCACAGCACCACGAGGGCGGCCACGCCGCCGATGGCGAACGGGATGCGCCAGCCCCACTCGCCCAGGTCGCCCTTGGGCATGACGTTCTGCAGGATCACCAGGACCAGCAGGGCCAGCATCTGGCCGCCCACCAGGGTGACGTACTGGAAGCTGGAGAAGAAGCCGCGGCGCTTGGAGGTGGCTGCCTCCGACATGTAGGTGGCGCTGGTGCCGTATTCGCCGCCCACGGAGAAGCCCTGGATCACGCGGATGATGACCAGCAGGATCATGGCCCACAGCCCGATGACGTCCTGGGTGGGCAGCACGGCGATGGCGAAAGATCCCGCCGACATCAGGGTGACACTAAGCGTCAGCGCAGCCTTCCGGCCGTGGCGGTCCGCGTACCGGCCGAAGAACCAGGCACCGATGGGCCGCATGAGGAACGACGTCGAGAAGACGGCCATCGCTTCAAGGCCCGCCTGGAGCTCATCCTTGGAGTTGAAGAAGTGGGCCTGGAAATAGGCGGCGAAGACGGTGTAGACGTAGAGGTCGTACCACTCCACGAGGTTGCCGGCGGATCCCTTCAGGATATTGCCCACCGCCCGCCGGGTCTGGGCTGCCTCCGTGGCAGGGATGGCTTGTTGGGTGCTCATCGGTGAGTTCCTCCTCGTAGTGATTGTGGTCTCCAGCGCCGGGAGCCTTATCCAAGTTATGGGTGATGCACGGCACAGCCAACGCGGAAGGGCATTTCCTAACACTTCCTTAGGTTTGGGCGGGTCCCCCTTCCCAACTTGCCGACCGCCGTCGGGCGTAAGCGCCCGGGGCGCGGTAGTCTCCAAAGGCGGGGGATGAACGGGAACAGCGCACAGACAGCAAGGAACAGGGCAATGGAAGTGCTGATCGTCGAGGACGACGACGCCATGGCCAGCGCGCTGGCCGCCGGCGTCGCGACGGCCGGGCATGCGGCTTCCAGGGTGTCCCGCGGCGCCGACGCGCTCCTTACCCACCGGGATTTCCAGGTGATCCTGCTGGACCTCGGGCTTCCTGACATGGACGGGCTTGAGGTGCTGCGCAAGCTCCGCCAGGTCACCGATGTTCCCATCCTGGTCCTGACCGCGCGCGACGACGAACGCAGCGTGGTGCTCGGCCTGCGGTCGGGTGCGGACGACTACCTTGTCAAACCCGTCAAGCTCGTGGAACTGCTGGCCCGGATAGAAGCGGTGACCCGCCGGGCCGGACGCAGCAGCGGGGCGACGCAGCACAGCGTTGTCCTGGACGACCTGGACATTGACCTGGACCGGCGCGTCGCGTCCAAGGCCGGCGTCCCCCTTCCCCTCACCGCCACCGAGTTCGAGTTGCTGGCCCTGCTGGCGCGCCATGCCGGTTCGGTAGTCACGCGCGAACAGATCCTGGACGCCCTGTGGGGCGACGCCTTCCTGGCATCGTCACGCTCCCTGGATGTGCACCTCACCGGGCTGCGGGCCAAACTGCAGAAGCCCGGCTTCATCATCAACGTCCGCGGGGTCGGCTACCGGGTGGAGGCGACTGCCCCATGAGGCTGCGGGTCCTCGGCGTCCTCAGCGTGCTCTGCCTCGTGGTGGTCTTCCTGATTTCGGGAACCATCCTGTCCTCCGCGTCCCGGGAACTGACGCAGGAGCTGCAGATCAACCGGGCGGCGTCGCTGAACCGGCTGGCACAGGTGGCCTTTGACGCATCCGGGGACGGCGACACCGCCCGGCTGCAGCGGGAAATGGACACTTACTCCGGGCTGTACGGGGAAGGCATTGTGGTGCGGCTGCAGCAGGAGACCTTGGCGTCTGGTGGGCTGGGGGCCGACCGCGCCGACGTGCAGGAAGCCCTCTCCGTGGCCCGGCTGAACGTGAGCAACACGGCCCTGGAACCGCTGGAGCCCTTCGGCACCGGTTCCCAGGTCATCTTCCGGCCCTTCGGCAATGCCAGCCAGGTTCTGGGGGCCGTGGTCCTGGACGTCGACGCTGCGACCGCACGGCAGAAGCTCCGGGAACGGTGGCTCGGTGTGGGAGTGGCTTCACTCGCCCTTGCCGCCATCCTCCTGTTCGGCGCGGCCCGGGTCACCAGTTGGGTCCTGCGGCCGGTCCTGCGCCTGAACTCGGCGGTCAACGAGCTGGGCAGGACCGGGCGCGCCGGGCGCCTGCCGGAGGCCGGCCCGCCGGAATTGCGGGAGCTGAGCAGGTCCTTCACCGCCATGGCCCGGACCGTAAGCGCCAGCATGGAGTCGCAGCGGCAGCTGATTGCGGACACCTCACACCAGCTGCGCAACCCTGTGGGTGCGCTGCGGCTGCGGCTGGATCTGCTCCAGCTCGAGCTGAAGGGCGCCCCCGAACACGATGCCGCCGAACGGGCCATCGCCGAGCTGGAACGGGTGGAGGAGATACTGGACGGCGTGCTGAAGCTTGCGGCGGCGGAGCACCGGGCGTCCGAAGGTTCCCTCCGGGCCGTTGGCAGCCAGGCCGAGCCGCCCGCATCGGAAGCGGTGGACCCGTACCCCATTCTCCAGGGCGAAGTCGAACGGGCGGCGCCGCTGGCCGGGCAGGCCGGATGCCGGCTGGTCCTGGCTCCTGCTCCCCGGCCGGCGGTGCTGGCGGCGTGCAAGCCGGCGGAACTGGCCCAGATGGTGGGCGAACTGCTGGGCAACGCCTTCAAGTACGCGCCCGGAGCCACCGTCACCGCCCAGGTCCGGGCAACGAATGGGAGGGTGACCGTTGAGATTTCCGACGACGGTCCAGGGCTTTCCGAGGCGGAGCGCACCTCGGCTGCCACCAGGTTTTGGCGGTCCCCCCGGCATGCCTCAGTCCCTGGGACGGGCCTGGGCATGACGATTGTTGGCGAGCTTGCGGCAGCCAATGGCGGCCGGCTTGTCCTGGCCGAAGCAGCACCGCACGGGCTGTCGGCAAGGATTGAGTTTCCCTTCTACACGGCACAGATCCCGTCAGAACCTGACAGCGGTGAGAACTATGCCTGACGTTCACGTGCCCCCAGCACGGCCTTCCCGCCGCTCGGTGCTCAAGTCAGCCCTCGCCGTCGGACTCGCATCGTTGCTGCCGCCGGGCCTCAGCTCCTGCACCGCCAGCGACCGGCCGGACACTTTGACCGTGGCAGGCGGTGAGCCGGGCGGATTCTACCTGGAATTTTCCACGCTGCTGGCGGCCGCGCTGGAACGGCACGGCGTAGCCCGGCACGCCACGGCTATACCCACGGGCGGCAGCCTGGACAATCTCGCCGAGCTGCGGGCAGGAAGGGCGGCGTTTGCCGTGGCCCTGGCTGACGCGGCAACCCAGCAGCCCGGACTGGCCGGTGGAGCCGAGATTGCAGCGGTGGGGAAGGTCTACGAAAACTATGTCCACTGCGTGGTCCGCAGGGACAGCGGCATCCGGGACATCTCCGGCCTCGCCGGGCGCAGGGTCGCCGTGGGCCAGCCAGGCTCCGGGACGTCCATCACCACACCGCGGCTCCTGACGGCGGCCGGGCTGGCAACCTCCGCGGATGCTGCGACGCCAGCCCCGGGGACAACCGCCGTCGAAAACCTTGGCCTGAACGACGGCATCGCCGCGCTCAAGGCAGGAACGGTGGATGCCCTGTTCTGGTCCGGCGGCGTTCCCACGGCTGCGATCGCCGCCGCAACCAAGGACGTGGCACTGGCACTGCTGGACCTGTCCGCGCTGCTGCCGGAACTGCGTCGCCGGTACGGCGGCGTGTACGACCGCGTCCTGATCCCGGAGGGCAGCTACCCCGGAGTGCCCGCGGTGTGGACCGTGGGCGCCCCCAACCTCCTGCTCTGCCGCCGGGACCTGGATGGCGACACCGTGGAACGCACTGTCCAGCTGCTGGTGCACAACGCCGGCGAACTGATTCCCCAGTCCACCCTGGGCGTGCAGTTCCTCAGCGCGGAAACCCTCATCAACACCGCCGGAGTCCCCCTGCACCCGGCCGCGGCCGCTGCGTACCGGGAACTGCACGGCTAGCCAGGCGCCCCATCACTTCCCGCCCCAAAACCACTGACGCCCCATCAGCTCCTGCCCCCACAAGTGAGCAGACGTTGGGGTTAGGTTTCGGCTTCTTATCCACATACGCGCTTCCGGCTGTCGCAGGGCCGGCAGTTTCCTCCCTACTGTTTGGACGACCAGTAGAGCAGGAAGGAAGTGAGGATCACTGTGGGCAGGAACCAGCGCCGGCGGGCGGGACAGAGGGATCATGCCCGGAGCGGCTTCGGGGGCGCCATGCCAGATGCCATCCCGAATGAATCGCTCACTCCGGACCGCACTATTCGCGACTTGGAGTCCCTACTACCGTCCTTCGCCCGCTGGTATGGCGCCCGAGGCGTCAACATGAACGTGGCCACTGTCCTAGAGCGCCTGATCGTCTTTTACAAGCTCCATGCAGAATATAGTGGGTGCCCGAAAGCAACGACTTTGGATACAGAGTTGCTGGCGGAACTGGTCCCCGCACTGCTCGAGCGCAATCCAGATGTTTGCACTTCGTTCTGCATCGCCCTGCACGAATTTGTGCGCTTCCTCGGAGCTTTCGGTAAATGGTCCGGCAGCGAAGAATCCTATTGGGCCGCGCTCGATATCCTGCGTGACGCAATACTCGATGGACTAGCCATGACGCCCAGTAGTTTGAGTGCTGCCCATGGGTACGCATTGGAAGGTAGACGATAACTCAATTCCCCGAGTGGGCCTGCAGGAAGCTGTACACCTCGGTCTCGTCCACACCGGGGAAGGCGCCGGGTGGCATCGCGGCCAGCAGGTGTGAGTGTGCCCGCGCCGAGGGCCAGGCGTTGCCGGCCCACTGGGTGGCCAACTCGGCGGGCGGACGTTTGCAGCAGGTGGGGTCCGGGCAGTTGGAGGTGGCCCGGGCTGTGGTTTCCCGTCCCCGGAACCACTTCACATGCTGGTAGGGCACGCCAATGCTGAGCGAGAACTCACCGCTTGCGGAGCGCTCAGTCCGTGCGGTGCACCAATACGTGCCCGAAGGCGTATCGGTGTATTGGCTGTAGGCGCTGAACTTGTCCGGAACGTCGAACACGGCGCGGGACGTCCAGGCCTTGCACGAGGGCTGGCCCTCGATGGCGCCGGTGTGGTCCTGGGGGAAGTTCACGCCGTCGTTCTCGTAGGCCTTGTAGATGATGCCGCTCTGGTGGGTCTTCTGGAAATGGGTGGTGATGCCCAGGTGCTTGGTGGCCAGATTCGTGAATCGGTGCGCTGCGGTCTCATAGGACACGGCGAAGGCGTCCCGGATGTCCTCCACCGCGATTTCCTTGGCTGCCTTGGCTTTCTGCAGAAATTCCACGGTGGCCTGCTCGGGCAGGAGCAGGGCCGCGGCGAAATAGTTGGTGGCCACCCGCTGGGCCAGGAAGTCGCCGTAGTTCTTCGGTGTCTCGTGGCCCAGCACGTAGTGCCCCAAGGCCTGCAGCAGCACCGAGCGGGGGTCGTGGTCCTGCCGCTGGCTCTGGGTCAGGTAAATTTTGCGGTTCTTCAAGTCAGTCACCGAGCGGGTGGAATGCGGCAAATCCCCCACGTGGTGCAGGGTGAAACCGAGGTGCGCGGCAATGTCCGCGATGACGTGCTGGCTCAGCGGACCGGTGGTGTAGCCCACTTCCTTGAGGACCTTCTGTGCCTCTGCCTCGTACTCCGGGAAATAGTTCCCGCGCTCCCGCATCATGGCCCGCAGTTCACCATTGGCGCGGCGCGCTTCCTCGGGGGTGGCCACCTGCTCGTTCATCTTCCGTTCCAGCTCGTGCAGCAACCCCACCTGGGCCTCCAGGACATCCAGCGGAAGCCTTGAGCTGATGCGGATTTTGGGCAGGTTGAGGGATTCGTACAGCGGTCCGCGCTGGTACCGTTCCAGCTCAATCTCCAGTGCGGCGCGGCGGCTGGGCGGCTCGGCCCCGAGCAACTGGTCGATGCTGACGTTCAGCGCACCCGCCAGGTGCTGCAGCAGCGTCAGTTTGGGCTCGCGCTTGCCGTTCTCGATCAGGCTGAGCTGGCTCGGGGCGGTTCCGACGGCGGCACTCAGGTCATCGAGGGTGAGCCCTGCCTGCTTGCGCAGGTGGCGGACGCGGCGGCCCAGCGCAAAGACGTCCAGTTCGGGGGCGGCGGCGGTGGACGATTGCTGGGAAACGTCCCTGTTCCAGCTTGAAGGCGACATTTCTGAAGAATACGTGAAGAAACGCATTTCTTTCCATACCTTTTCTCTGGAAAGGGGGTTGAAAGTGCTGAAAAGTAGTTGTCACGGAAAGAAACACCGCACCGGATAAGCCGGTGGGAGCCTCAACGGCGCGGTTCCCACCTACTCCATCCGGAGCTCAATCAAGGAGATCAACGATGACTGCAGCATTTGAGCCCACCTCACAGACGGCCGAAGAGCAGGCTGCCGCCCTGGAGCTCGAGTGGGCCGCCAACCCCCGCTGGGAAGGTGTGACCCGGGACTACTCAGCCTCCGACGTCGTCCGCCTCCGGGGCCGCGTCTCCGAAGAGCACACCCTGGCCCGGCGGGGTTCGGAGAAGCTGTGGAAGCAGCTCACCGAGGAGCACAAGACCGGCGGCTACACCAACGCCCTGGGCGCCCTCACCGGCAACCAGGCCGTCCAGCAGGTCAAGGCCGGCCTGCGCGCCATCTACCTCTCCGGCTGGCAGGTCGCCGCAGACGCCAACAACTCCGGCCACACCTACCCGGACCAGTCTCTCTACCCGGCCAACTCGGTCCCCACCGTGGTCCGCCGCATCAACAACGCCCTGCTGCGGGCAGATCAGATCGAGTTCTCCGAAGGCATCCAGACCGTTGAGGACTGGATGGTCCCGATCGTTGCCGACGCCGAGGCCGGCTTCGGCGGCCCGCTCAACGCCTACGAGCTCATGAAATCCATGATCCAGGCCGGCGCTTCAGGCGTTCACTGGGAGGACCAGCTGGCATCTGAAAAGAAGTGCGGCCATCTGGGCGGCAAGGTGCTGATCCCCACCCAGCAGCACGTCCGCACCCTGAACGCGGCCCGGCTCGCGGCCGACGTCGCCGGCACCCCCACCGTCGTCATCGCCCGCACCGACGCCGAGGCAGCCACCCTGATCACCTCCGACGTCGACGAGCGGGACCAGGAATTCATCACCGGTGAGCGTACCGCGGAGGGCTTCTACAAGGTCCGCAACGGCATCGAACCCTGCATCGCCCGCGCCAAGGCCTACGCCCCCTACTCGGACCTGATCTGGATGGAAACGGGCACCCCGGACCTGGAGCTGGCCCGCAAGTTCGCCGAATCGGTCAAGGCCGAGTTCCCGGACCAGATGCTCTCCTACAACTGCTCGCCGTCGTTCAACTGGCGCAAGCACCTGGACGACGACACCATCGCCAAGTTCCAGCGTGAACTCGGTGCCATGGGCTTCACGTTCCAGTTCATCACCCTGGCCGGCTTCCACGCCCTGAACTACTCGATGTTCGACCTCGCCCACGGTTACGCCCGTGAAGGCATGAGCGCCTACGTCGAGCTCCAGGAGAGGGAATTCGCCTCCGAGTCCCGCGGCTACACCGCAACCAAGCACCAGCGCGAAGTCGGCACCGGCTACTTCGACAGCATCTCCACGGCGCTCAACCCGAACGCCTCCACCCTCGCTTTGGTCGGATCGACCGAAGAGGGCCAGTTCCACTAATCCCAGCCTTCCCCGCTCGTTGCTCTATCACTTTTGGCCCTTAATGGACCCCCTTGGGAACCAAAAGTGATAGAGCAACGAGGGTTTACCAGGAGAACTCCCATGAACAGCTTCACCGATAGCTTCACGATCAATGGCATAACCCTCACTGCGCAGCCCATTTGCCGGCAGGACGAGGTGCTGACCCCGGATGCCCTCACGTTCATCGGCAAGCTGCACCGGGCTACTGCCGACCGGCGGCAGGAGCTGCTGCAGGCACGGCGGACCCGGCGGGCTGACATTGCCGCCGGCGCCGACCCCCGCTTCCTCCGGGAGACCGAGCACATCCGCAACGATCCGTCATGGCGCGTCGCTCCCCCGGCCCCCGGCCTGGAGGACCGCCGCGTGGAGATCACCGGCCCGGTGGACAAGAAGATGACCATCAACGCGCTGAACTCGGGCGCCAAGGTGTGGCTCGCGGACATGGAGGATTCCTTCACCCCCACCTGGCGGAACGTCATCAAGGGCCAGCTGAACCTCACCGACGCCCTGGAGCGGCGGATCGACTTCACCACGGACGAAGGCAAGGAATACAAGCTCCGCCCCGCCGGGGACCTGCCCACCATCGTGGTCCGCCCGCGCGGCTGGCACCTGCCCGAGAAGCACATGCTCATCGACGGCCAGCCGATCGCCGGCGGCATCGTGGACTTCGGACTGTTCTTCTTCCACAACGCCCGCCGCCTGCTCGCCCAGGGCAAGGGACCGTACTTCTACCTGCCCAAGATCGAGAACCACCACGAAGCCCGGCTCTGGAACGACATCTTCATCCTCGCCCAGGACCTGCTCGGCATCCCCCAGGGCACCATCCGCGCCACCGTGCTGATCGAGACCATCACCGCGGCCTTCGAAATGGAGGAAATCCTCTACGAACTCCGCGACCATGCCTCCGGCCTGAACGCCGGCCGCTGGGACTACATCTTCTCCCTCATCAAGAACTTCCGCACCCGCGGCCCCCGCTTCGTCCTCCCGGACCGGGCCCAGGTGACCATGACCGCCCCCTTCATGCGCGCCTACACCGAACAGCTGGTCCGGGCCTGCCACAAGCGCGGCGCCATGGCCATCGGCGGCATGGCCGCAGCCGTGCCAAACCGCAAGGACCCGGAAGCAAACGCCAACGCCCTCGAGAAGGTCCGCGCGGACAAGACCCGCGAGGCCAACGACGGCTTCGACGGCTCCTGGGTGGCCCACCCGGACCTGGTGCCCATCTGCCGCGAGGTGTTCGACGGCGTCCTCGGCGAGCGCAGCAACCAGCTGGACCGGCTGCGGGAGGACGTCACGCCGGACGACCGCGCCCTGATCAACGTGGCCGCCACCCAGGGCACCATCACCGAACAGGGCATCAGGAACAACATCGAGGTGGGCATCCGCTACATCGAGTCCTGGCTGCGCGGCAACGGTGCAGTGGCCATCCACAACCTCATGGAGGACGCCGCCACCGCCGAAATCTCCCGGTCGCAGCTCTGGCAGTGGATCTACGCCCGGGCCATCACGGACCATGGCGAGATCGTCACCCACGAGTGGGTGGAGGAGCTCCTCGACGAGGAATTCGCCCGGCTGGAACGCTTCGACGGCGACCGCTTCGAAGACGCCCGCGACATCTTCGAGGAAGTCACCTTGGCCACCGAGTTCCCGTCCTTCCTCACCCTGCCCGCCTACGCCCGCTACCTGACCGAGGCCCGCGAAAGGGCCACCGTCGAGGAGCTCGCCGCGGCATAACCCAATCTTCCGCTTGCCGGGCCGGCACGCCCTTCGCAACAGGCCCCCCGAAATCCGGGGCGCCGGCCCGGCAGCGGAGCAACCCCACGTCCCCCAGCTGATGCGGGACAACCCGGGACGCCCGCTCACTTTCCTCAGAAAGGTGAGCGGGCGTCGTCGTGTTTGTTGCGCTAAGTGAGCAGGGGCCTGGACGCGGGACGACGGCGGTGTCTTGCCTTAGCGCCCCTTCGGCACCTTCCGCACGGACAGGGTGGTGCTGGCAAAGAAGGTCAGCACCGAGACCAGGATGACCAGCAGGGCCGGGGTCCACGATCCCGAAGAGTCGTGCACGAAGCCCACCAGCGGGGGCGCCACGGCGGCGAGGCAGTAACCCAGGCCCTGGACCGTGGCTGACATCCTGCCGGCGGAGGCCTGGTCGCGGGCCAGCTTGATGATGGCGATGAAAATCAGGGTGATGCCGCCGCCCTGGGCAATCCCGCCGGAAATGGACCACAGCCACCACAGCTGCGGCAGGAAGAGAAGCCCCACCGGAACGGCCAGCCACAACGTGCCCAGGGTGACCGCCACCGCCGTCGTGCTCATGTATTTGGCGGCGAAGGGCACGCCGAGGCCGCCCAGGATGGCGAGGATCTGGAAAATCGAGGATGCCGCGCCCGCCTCCGAAGCGGACATGGCCAGTTCGTCATGCAGGTAGCTGGGCAGCCATGCCGTGACGCCGTAATAGGAAAACGCCTGTCCACCGAAGCCCGCCGTCAGTCCGGCCGTTATCCAGCCGGCGCCGTTCACCGGGGGCAGTTGCGTGCTGCTGCGGCCGTCCTCGCCGGCCGCCACGAATGCACTGCGCGGCCCCACCGCCAGGACCCACACCGCAACCGCGGCAACGGCCAGGACGGCCACGGACCCCAGGGCAAGCCGCCACCCCGCGGCGGCGGCAAGCGGGGCCATGGCCACCGACGTCAGGAAGGATCCGATGTTCAGTGCCGCGGTGTAGATGCCCATTGCGGTCCCCTGTCGCCGCGGGGCGAAATCGCGCCGGATGATCAGCGGCACCGCGATGTTGCCCACCGTGATGGCCACCCCGATCAGTACGGTTCCGGCCACCACCAGCACCGGTCCCCCGCCGGATCGCAAGAGCACACCCGCCAGCACCCCCAGGATGGTCAGTGTCACGGCCACCTCGGCACCGAACTTCCTGGCCGCCAGGGACGCCAGGGGCGCAGCCAGCGAGAAGCAGAGCACCGGGATGCTGGTCAGCAGGCCCAGCAGGACCGGCGAAAAATGGAGTTCCGCCTGCATGAGGTCCACTACCGGGGCGACGGCAACAAACGGGCCACGCAGGTTCAGCGCGAGCAGCCCGATGCAGGCCAGCAGGATCCAGCTGTTTGGGACGCGGGAGAGGAGCCGGCCGCTCACAGGGGCAAAATCGGGAATGGGCGCAGTTTCATCACTCCCATTGCTATCATGCCGCGGCTTGCGGGAGTTTCAGGCACCCCCGCCGCCGGCCCTGCCATACGATGAACGTGACCCTGGCCGAAGGACACCGCGAAGGACCCGCCATGCCGCACCGCCTTGCCATCCTTGACGACTACCAGGACGTGGCCCACGCTTTCGCCGACTGGGCTTCCCTGGAGGCCGACGGCGTCACCGTCACCACCTACCGTGAACCCTTTACTTCCCGGGATGCGCTGGTTTCGGCGCTGGCGGACACGACGATCGTGGTCGCGATGCGGGAGCGGACCGCCTTCCCGCGCGAGGTGTTCGAGAAACTGCCGGCCCTCCAACTGCTGGTCACCACGGGGATGGCGAACGCCTCCATTGATGTGGCCGCGGCGGCGGAGCACGGTGTGACGGTATGCGGGACGCCCGGTTCACCCACCGCCGCACCCGAGCTGACGTGGGCCCTGCTGCTGGCCGCCGCCCGGCACCTGCCCGCCGAGGAAAACTCGCTCCGCGCCGGCACGTGGCAGTCCACGGTGGGCGTCGAACTGGCCGGGAAAACCCTGGGCATCGTGGGGCTGGGCAAGATCGGGCGCCGGGTGGCCGCCTACGGGCAGGCGTTCGGGATGGACGTGGTGGCGTGGAGTGCGAACCTGACCGCGGAGGCAGCCGCCGAGGCCGGCGCGCGGCTGGTGTCCAAGGAGGAACTGTTCACCGTCGCCGACGTCGCCACCCTCCACCTGCGGCTGTCCGAACGCTCCGAAAACACCGTGGGCGAGGCCGAACTGCGGCTGCTGGGGCCCGACGGCATCCTGGTGAACACCGCCCGGGGGCCGCTGGTTGACCAGGAAGCACTGGTCAAGGCGCTGAACGAGGGGTGGATCCGCGGCGCGGCCCTGGACGTGTTCGACCAGGAACCCCTGCAGGCCGGACATCCGCTCCTGGCCGCGCCGAATACGGTGCTCTCGCCCCACCTCGGCTACGTCACGCAGGAAAGCTACCGGCAGTTTTACGGCGGCGCGCTGGAGGACGTCTCCGCCTGGCTCGCCGGGTCCCCCATCCGCACCATCACCGCCTGACAGGACGCAGCCGCATGAGCCACACCATCCGCCAGGCAACAGCGGACGACGCCGGCCCGCTGGCCGAGCTGGCGGCCGTCACCTTTCCGCTTGCCTGCCCGCCGTCGTCGTCACCTGCGGACATTGCGGCGCACCTGGCCAACACGCTCAGCGAAAAGCACTTCCAGCGCTACCTCGCCGACCCGGAGACCACCGTCCTGGTGATCGACGCCGACGGCCGGCTCAACGGGTACAGCCTGCTGGTGAACCGTGCCGCATCGGATCCCGACGTTTTGTCCGCCCTGACCCTGCAGCCGTCAGTGGAGCTCAGCAAGTGCTACGTCCACCCGGACTACCACGGGCTCGGCGCCGCCGCAGAGCTCATGCATGCCAGCCTCCAGGCTGCCGCAGCCGCCGGCGGCGCGGCCGCGTGGCTGGGTGTCAACAGCCAGAACGCGCGCGCCATCCGCTTTTACGAAAAGTCGGGCTTCCGCAAGGTGGGCACCAAGTCCTTCCAACTGGGCAGCACCGTGGAACATGACTTCGTGCTGGAGCGTGCCCTGCCCTGAATATCACGTCCCGGGTTGGTGCAGCCTTCGGATGACCGAACCTGCCACTGCCTCTTCCACCGGGTATGCCAGCGGCGGCCGCGGCTGGGCCAGGAGCTTCAACCCGGGCGGGAGGCCCTCGATGGTGCCGCTCGATCCCGCTGCATTGATGGTCACCCTGCTGGTATCCAGCAGGACGTTTTCCGCCCTGAACGAGCCCACGGACTCCGGCAGGATCGGCGCCAAATGCACCACCCCACGGGTGAACACGGGGTCGAAACGCAGCAGGATCCGCGCAAGCTGCACCGGTGCGGCCGCGGCCCAGGCCTGCGGCGAGCATGCGGTGGGATAGGGAACAGGGCCGGGGAACTCGCCGCGGTCGAACCCGCAGAACAGCTCCGGCAGGCGGCCGTCGAAGTGCTCGGCGGCGTCGAAAATGCCCATGGCGACCCGCCTGGCCTCGTCCACGAACCCATAACGCATCAGTCCGGTGGCCACCAGCGCCGTGTCGTGTGGCCACACGGAGCCGTTGTGGTAGCTCACGGGGTTGTACGCGCCCATGTCCGAAGCCAGCGTACGGATTCCCCAGCCGGTGAACATTTGGGGCGACATCAGGTTTTCCATCACGGACTGGGCCTTGTCCTCGTCGACGATGCCCGTCCACAGGCAATGGCCGATGTTCGAGGTGAGTGCGTCGACGGGGCGCTTGTCCTTGTCCAGCGCCACGGCAAAGTAGCCCTTGTCCGGCAGCCAGAATGTCTTGTTGAACTCCTCCTTGAAGGCCGCCGCCTTGCCGGCCCAGTGCTGTTCCAATGCCGAGTCGCCGCTCCAATGGGCCAACAGCGACCTGCCCAGGTAGGCGGCGTAGACGTACGCCTGGACCTCGCAGAGGGCGATGGGGGCCTCGGCGATGGTTCCGTCCGCGAAGTTGATCCCGTCCCAGGAGTCCTTCCAGCCCTGGTTGACCAGGCCGTGCTCATTGGGGCGAAGATATTCCACGAATCCGTCGCCGTCTTTGTCGCCGTACTTCTCGATCCACTCCAGCGCCCGGTCCGCGTGCGGCAGCAGTGCATGGATGGCATCCCGGGACAGTCCCCAGCGGCTCAGTTCTCCCAGGGTTGCCACGAAGAGCGGTGTTGCGTCGACGGTGCCGTAATACGCGGTGCCGCCCAGGGAGAGCCCGGCGGTGACGCCCAGCCGAACCTCGTGCGGGATGCGCCCGGGTTCCTCCTCCGAGTCAGGGTCCACTTTCCTTCCCTGGATCCCGGCGAGGGTCTGCAGCGTGCCGAGCGCAAGGTTGGGGTTGACCATCAGGCTCATGTACGAGGTCAGCAGCGAGTCACGACCGAACAGCGCCATGAACCAGGGTGCACCGGCCGCTACCGCAGCGCGCTCGGGGTGGTGGGCGTCGAATATCCGCAGCGCGCCAAGGTCGGTCTGGCTCCGGTTGAGCGTGTTTTGCAGGCTCGCGTCCGCGATGCTGATCCGCGGGACGCCCTCTTCCCAGTCCAGGTGCCGGCGCACGCCTTCACGGTGGTGTGGCAACTGTCCCTCACGGAAGGGCTTTTCCGGCGCCTCACCATTAACCAGCGGCACGACGATGACGCTGGTGGCCCACTTCCCCCTGGCGGGGACCGTCACGTGGAAGCGGAGCCCGTCGGTACTGGCCTCCGCGCCCCGGGCGCCCACGGCGGATCCCCGCTGCTGGCCATGCCGGAAGGCCTCGATGACCAGCCGCCCTTCCTCCAGCCTCCGCGTGGTGTCATCGGGTCCCGTGGTGCGTCCACCCTTGACGTCAAAGAGGTCCGCCTGGTCTGCGTCCACCAGGAGCTCGATGTCGCACTCGACGGGTTCTGCCGCATAGTTTTCCAGCGTGATGTCGTCCTGCATGCCCGGCCCGATGTGACGGACCTGGCGCACCACAAGCGGGCTGTCGAACCTGCCGCCGGGCCACTTGGCCCTACCCACGAACGTGGCCTCGAACGGATGCGGCCGCTGCGCGGACAGCGGATCCCGGAGCGAGCCGTTGATGCGCAGCACCCAGCGCGAGACGATGCGGGTGTCCTGGAAGAACGCGCCGTTCGTTCCGCCCTCGGGACTGATGTCGCCGCTGCCGGACGAGATACAGAACGAGGACCCCTCCAGGACCGTGACAGAGCCCGAATCGGACACGGAGGCTTCGTTGTCTGCGTTCCAGGCGGTCATGGGAGACTCCCTTCTCAGGCGGCATGCTGCCCGGGGGACTCCGGCGAAGCATTGATGCCTCTATAGATTTTGGTGCACCCGGCCACCATCCGGAACCCCCGGAAACGCCTTGCCTTCAATAAGGTCGCTGTAGAGCCGCAGGTGGTCAGCCACCATGCGGTCGGCCGTGAACCGCTCCTCGACAGCTTTCCGGCACGCCGCCCGGTCCAGTTCCGCGGCCGCCGGCACGAGCGCAGACAGTTCGCCAGTCTCTCCCAGGAACCCCGTCCGCCCATGCTTGACGATCTCCGGGGCGGAGCCTATGCGTGTGCCGACCACCGGCGTTCCGGTGGCGAGCGCCTCGATCATGACCAGGCCGAACGGCTCGGACCACTGGATGGGATTCAGGAAGGCCACGGCCTCGCCCACCAGCTGGTACTTGGCGGCGTCGTCCACCTCGCCCACGAAGTCTTCGTTGGGTCCCAGCCTGGGTTCGATGACTTCCCGGAAGTAGCGGATCTCCTCCGGTTCCCGCATCTTGACCGCAATCTTGAGGTGCATCCCGGCCTCCTGGGCGATGGTGATGGCCTCCACCAATCCCTTGTCCGGGCATGACCGGCCCACGAAGCACAGGTAGCCTCCGCTGCCGGTTCCCACAGGCACGCGGGAGAGGTCCATTCCGTGATGGATGACGCGGGTGACCGGGACATCGGGCGCATGCGAGGCCTGGTCCCGGGAGATCGCCACCACGGCCGCGTTCCTGGCAACAGCCCGGTAGATGTCCGCCGCCTGCGCATTGATGGGGCCGTGGATGGTGGTGGCCAGCGGCACCCCGGGCGGCCTATGCATGTACAGGGGACCCGTTAGCGTGTGGTCATGGATGACGTCCACGTCCTGCAGCCCGTCGTAGGCCCTGGTGACGTGGCTGAGTTCGGAGATGGTGGTTCCCAGTCCGTCATAGTCGGCCGGCCGCATGTTCGGAACGAGCTGCACGGGGCACTCGCTCTCGGTTGGGGCTGCGAGCAGCACCTCGTGGCCGGCAGCCGCGAAGCCCCGGGCAAGGGTATCCACCACTCTTTCAGTGCCGCCGTAGGTTGCAGGTGGAACGGGAATCCAGGGTCCCGAAACCAGTCCAATGCGCATTCCTGGCCTCCCAGGGTGACAGGCCTGGCTCCCCAGCTGGCCGGGCAGAAATTCCACCGGGGCGCTCTTGCCACGGTGCTTCCGCTATGAAAGGGCCCGCTGCTTGACCTCTGCTCCGACTATCTACCACGCCACGGCTCCGAGACAAGACCCAATGTGCCCGATGTCATAGCGTGCACAGGAATGGCGTCCCGACGGGGCCGGTTATGGAAACCATGAGGATTGAGATCTGGTCTGACGTTGCCTGCCCCTGGTGCTTCATTGGAAAGCGCCGTTTCGAGTCGGCGCTGGCGGACTTCCCGCACCGGGACGCCGTCGAGGTGGTGTGGCGCAGCTACCAGCTGGACCCCACCCTGCCGGAGCACTACGACGGCACCGAACTGGAGTACCTGAGCACCCGCAAGGGGATGGCGCCCCAGCAGGTCTCGCAGATGTTCGACCACGTGGCCCAGCAGGCCAAGGGCGAAGGCCTGGATTACCACTTCGACAAGGTGGTGGTGGCCAACAGCTTCACCGCCCACCGCCTGATCCATCTTGCCGCCGCACACGCGAAGCAGGACGCAGCCAAGGAACGCCTGCTGAGCGACCACTTCGAGCACGGCGAGGACATCGGCAGCCGGGACTACCTGTCGGCGCTCGGCAAGGACCTCGGACTCCCGGCCCGCGAGGTGGAGGAGCTCTTCACCACGGACAACTATGCGGAGGACGTGCGCAACGACTTCCGTGAGGCCCAGGCCCTGGGCATCAGCGGCGTGCCTTTCTTCGTCATCGACCGCAAGTTCGGCCTGTCCGGCGCGCAGCCCGTCCAGACCTTCACCGCAGCCCTGAACCAGGCATGGCAGGACGCCAACCCCCTGGTGCTGGTCAACTCCGGTGAGGCGGAAGTATGCGGCCCGGAGGGGTGTTCCGTCTAGGTTTACTGACACATCGCGGTAAAGTGTCTGTATGCCCAGGATTTCAGCCGCCAGCAACGCCGAGCAGCGCGCGGGCACCCAGCGCCGGATCTTGACCGCTTTCGGCGAGCTGCTGTTCTCGCACGGCCTTCCCGGACTGACCATGACCGACGTGGCGCGGCACGCGGGCGTGGGCCGGACCGCCGTGTACAACTACTACGCGGACATCGAAGAGCTGCTGATTTCCTACGCGCTCGACGAGACGGAGAAATTCCTCTCCGACCTTCGCGACGCGCTGGGCCGGCTGGAGAATCCGGTGGACCGCCTGGCCCTGTACGTCCGAGCCCAGGTGGTGGACCTCAGCCGCCGCCACCTCCCCCCGGGACCTGCCATGGGTGCGGTGCTGTCGCCGTCGTCCTTTGCCAAACTGTCCGACCATGTGGGCGAGCTCAGCGTCCTGCTCCAGGACATTCTTCGCGACGGCATGGAGCAGGGCTACCTGCCCGTGGCGGACGTCGGGCAGCAGTCGCAGCTGATCCTCGGCACGTTGTCCTCAAGCGCGGCCCGGGGCAGCGACGAGCCGTCGGAGCTGGAGGCGCGCGTGGCCCGGACGGTGCGCTTCATCCAGCTCGGCGCCGGCGCCAGGTTCGACGCCGGCGGGCGGCCCGTCCGGGTCGGCCCCCTTCCAGCAGCGGCCGGCTGAGCCCGCAGCCAGGCGGGGCGGAGGGCATCAGGAGGTGGGCGCCGCCGTCGGCATGACCGGCCACTTGTCGCTGTCCGCTATCCGCCGGCTTTCCCGGGGGCAGCTGAGCTTGCCGGGTGTCTGGTCCACCAGCTCCGGCGGGACGAGGGCCTTGTAGTCATGGGCGAGGATGAGGTCGACGCTGGCGTCCGTCCGGCCGTCCTGGAAGTAGTCCGAACCCGGGATATTGCGCTGCACGCTGAAGGCCGCCGCCTGCCCGGCAGCCCCGGACACCACGGCTGCCGCACCCCGATAGCCGGCGTTGATGTTGCCCACCGCCCCCACCACGAACTTCCGTGCCAGGAGCTCGTCCGCCACGGTGCGGGCCAGGCCGGGCCGGCTGGTGGAGTTGTAGACGTTGAGGTTGATCTTGTCGTTCGGCGTGTAGTCGAACATGGACGCCGGGCAGGATGAGACCGGCGTTGGAGCCGTTTCCGCAGCCGGGATCTTGAACCGCCCGTTGATGATGGCGAGCGCCAGGATGATGGCGGCCGCAATCAGGCCGATCAGCAGGACCAGGACCACGCCATGCAGCACGCGGCGGCGCACCCGGACGGTTTCATCGGCATCCCGGGCCGCCTCCATGGCCGCCCGCAGTTCCGGCCCGCTGACTACGTGGTGGCCGTGCAGGATGTCCGGATCCATGGGCCGCCGCCTAGCCATCGAGCACCAGGACGCGGGCGTGGATTGCGGTGCGCTGGTGCAGGGCGGTCCGGACGGCGCGGTGCAGTCCGTCCTCCAGGTACATCGTTCCCCGGTACTGCACCACGTGCGGGAACAGGTCCCCGAAAAACGTGGAATCCTCGGCGAGCAGTGCCTCCAGGTCCAGGGTCCGCTTGGTGGTGACCAGTTCGTCCAGCCGGACCGGACGCGGCGGAAGGGACGCCCACTGCTTCGGGGTGTTGTAACCATGGTCGGGGTAAGGGCGGCCCTCGCCCACAGCTTTGAATATCACCCTGCCACACTAGGCACCGAGCAGCCGCAGGGAAAGTAGCAGGGCGTGCCCGCCGGAGGTTGTAGCCAAACAGTGACCATGCGTCATCCAGGGCCGCTTTCGCGATGGCCCACCGGGCACCTGCGGTTGCTGCTGACAGAATGGACCCATGACAGCCTCCGAGTCCCCCGCCGTGCCCGCGCCCGGAACCCGCCTGCCCTCGACGCCCCCGCTGGCACTCCTGCTGGATGTGGACGGGCCGGTGGCAAGCCCCGTGACCAGGGACGTCAAACCGGACATCATTGCGGACCTCGTGGCCCTCGCCGCAGCCGGCATTCCCGTCATCTTCAACACCGGCCGCTCGGACGCGTTCATCCGCGAGCAGGTCATGGAGCCGATGATCGCGGCAGGGATCCCGGCCGGGACCGTCATCCATGCCATCTGCGAAAAGGGCGCCGTGTGGTTCAGCTACACCTCCACCGGCCCCGGCCCGGTCCACGTTGACCGGGAGCTGGCCGTGCCGGCCGCTTACGGTGACGACATCCGCCGCCTGGTGGCGGAGGACTACTCGGCCCACATGTTCTTCGATGAAACCAAGCGGGCCATGGTGTCCGTGGAGCAGCACATCGGCGTGCCCAGCGCCGAGTACCTCGCCGAGCAGAAGCTGTTCGACGCGGACGCCATGGAGCTGATGGGCCGCCACGGGCTGGGGGTGGTCCGGCTGGACCACCACGCACCGAATTCCGACGACGACGTGGACTACCGCGTGGACCCCACCATCATCTCCACGGACATTGAGTCGGTGCGGCTGGGCAAGGACCTCGGCGCCAGCCGGGCGGTGGAACTGCTGGCCGCGCAGGGCATCACCCCGCAGGCCTGGCGGACGGTGGGAGATTCCCGCACGGATTATGCAATGGCCGACTGGCTGCACCACAACGACCATGCCGTGAAGCACGTGGACGTCCGCCCGGCGGATGGCGTGCCCAGCAAGCCTTACCAGGTGCTGACGGCGGCGGACCTTGGGCTGGAGGCCTCTGTGATCCATGACGACGCCGGAGGGGCCTTCCTGCGCGGCTGGCGGGAAGCGCTGGGCATCTAAGCCGCCGCCCGCCGTCGCACGTTTCTCATGCCGGCCGGTGGGCCGGCACCTGCGGCTGGTCCCGGACAGCGCCCGAAACCTGCCGTTATCCGGGCAGGACTATCATGCAGGTAAGAATGAACACTTCCACCAGCACGGAGAATCCCATTACAGAAGCACCTGTCCAGGACGAAGTCTATTACGGCGGCCAAGCGTCCGTAGAGGAACAATTCCATTCCGAGATCACCTCGGCGGCCGCTGAGCAGCGCCTGAAGCACCGCCCCGATGTCGTGCGGCACAAAGGCCGCTATGCCCTGATCAACGACACCAGGACCCCCTACCAGGCCATGGTGGAAGACCTGCTGTTCGTGCGCAACATCCTGGTGAACGCGGAACTGGCATACCTGTTGGTGCGCGGCAACAACGACCGGCCCGTCATCGCCCTGGACTGGAAGGACCGGAAGAAGCTCCGCGCCGCCCTGGTGGAAGCCTGCCGGGACGAACCCTTCTATTCCATGACGGTGGACGCCAAGAAGAAGACGTCCGTCCTGGTGGCCGACGGCGAGCTGTCCTCCAACCGGCAGGCACGCATCTTCCGCCTCTACCGGCCGCGTGTGGAACCGGTGGGCGGCTTTGAGTTCGGCGCCTCAGCAGGCGTCCAGATCGAGCTGTGGTCCTTCGAAGGTGAACAGCTGATCCTCCCCATCGAGAACTCCCTGACCCGCCGCACCCTGCTGCGGCAGGACGCCGTCCGCGGCACCGTGGAGCGCTACGGCCACACCTGGCCCACCATCGAGAACATGTTCGCCGACCACGCCAGCGATATCAGCTTCGACATCGACCTGGTGTTCTCCTGGGTGGACGGCAGCTCCCCGGAATATATTGCCGCGCGCCGCGCCCAGCAGCAGGGCGTGGTCCTGGGCGAGGGCGACGACCATGAAGCCCGGTTCCGGCAGATCAACGAACTCAAGTACGCGCTCCGGTCCGTGTACATGTTCGCCCCCTGGATCCGCCGCATCTTCATCGCCACGGACTCCCCCGCGCCGGCCTGGCTGGCGGAACACCCGTCGGTCACCATCGTGCGCAGCGAGGAGTTCTTCGCCGACCCCTCCGTGCTGCCCACGCACAACTCCCAGGCCGTGGAGTGCCAGCTGCACCACATCGAAGGCCTGTCCGAGCACTTCCTGTACTCCAACGACGACATGTTTTTCGGCCGTC
Organism: Arthrobacter sp. MOO21; assembly: GCF_057369995.2. Lineage (NCBI taxonomy): Bacteria > Bacillati > Actinomycetota > Actinomycetes > Micrococcales > Micrococcaceae > Arthrobacter > Arthrobacter sp. MOO21. Next base: position 1,046,971 of record NZ_CM170671.2, read on the forward strand.
CCGTCAGCCCCGACATGTTCTTCACCCCCGGCGGCATCACCAAGTTCATCGAGGCGGAGACCCGGATCGGCCTGGGCGAGAACGACGCCGAACGCAGCGGCTTCGAGAACGCTGCCCGGGTGAACCGCAAGCTCCTGTGGAACCGGTTCGGCCGGATCACCACCCGCCACCTGGAACACACCGCCGCCCCCCTGCGGCGCAGCCTGGTGGCCCAGATGGAGGAGGAATTCCCTGAGGAGTTCCGGAAGACGGCCGCCAGCCGCTTCCGTGCAGCGGACAACATCTCCGTCACCAATTCCTTCTACCACTACTACGCGCTGCTCACCGGCCGGGCCGTCACGCAGACGGCGGCGAAGGTCCGCTACGTTGACACCACCATGCGGGCCGGGCTGAAGTACCTGCCCAAGCTGCTGGCCAAGCGGAACATGGACTTCTTCTGCCTCAACGACGGCAGCTTCCCGGAGGTCAGTGCCGACGAGCGCGCCGAAGTGGTGACCGACTTCCTGGAGAAGTACTTCCCGATCAAGGCGCCCTGGGAGAAGTAATCTGATCGCCGGCACAACAGCGCGGCGCGCCTCCCTGGCGCGCCGCGCTGTCCTGTGTGGTTAGTCTCCAGCGCCGGGTTTGGCGCCCGGTTTCACTGGCGCCTGTTTTTCGCTGGCGCCCGGTTTCGCTAGCGCCTCGTGGGCGCGCCGAGCCGGGCGCCGCCGCGCTGCTTGGTGGTCTCCGGAATCTGGATCCCCGCAGCTTCCAGGCGTGCCGCCGTTTCCTCCGGTGACACGTACTCGCCAACAGTGGGCGAAGTGCCGAGCGGAACCACGGAGTGCACGATAGTGTGCTCGTACACGTGCACCAGGTTGAAGGCCTGCCCGCCGTCCTGCCCGCGGGTACCTCCGACCGGGACATTGAGGTCTTGGGTGTAGCAGGAGGCCGAGGCGACCGAGACGGGAACACCGGCAAACATGGCCGTGGTGGAGTAGTGCAGGTGGCCGGCCAGGATGGTCCGGACGTCGGAGTTCCGCACTACGGCGGCCAGCGAGGCCTGGTCCCGCAGTTCCACCAGCACCGAAAGGTCCAGCACGGAGGGCACGGGCGGGTGGTGGAGGGCCAGGATCGTGCCGTCCGGGGCTGGAGTTTCCAGCTGCCGGGCCAGCCAGTCCAGCTGTTCCGGGCTCACCTCGCCGTGATGGAAGCCCGGAACAGTCGTGTCCAGGGTGATGACGCGCAGCCCGTTGATGAAGTAACTGTGGTCCACGGGTTCGGCGGTGCCGGGCTGGTCCAGCAGGCCCATGCGGAAGTTGGCGCGGTCGTCGTGGTTGCCCATGGCCCAGATGACCTCTGCACCCAGGTCCCGGCAGGCGGGCTCCACGATGGCCCGCAGCTTGACGTAGGCCTGGGGGTCGCCCTTGTCCGCGAGGTCTCCGGTGAAGATCACGGCTTCGGGCCGCGCGCCGGAGGCCTTCACTTCGTCAAAGAGCTGGATGAGCCGCGCTTCGCTGTCGACGGTTCCGTAGAGGGGTTCTGCACCTCCCAACAAGTGGGGGTCGCTCAGGTGGAGTAGGAAGTGGCGTGGCCGGGGATGTTCGGCCTCGATGTGCTCCATTGCTGCCTCTGTGGTCGGTGGGAAGCCGTTCTTCCCTTCTACCCTTCAGTAATCTTTATCCAATCAGACATTTGGCAAACTTGGGGTAAATCGCCGGAGCTGATGTGGAAAAAGTTCGTAAAACTGCGCATATTCATACTTGATTCGGCGTAGTCGTTTTTATCAGCAGAGTAATTCCTCGATCGCTGCCAGTACCTTGGGCGAGTCCGGTTGCACTGCCGGGGCAAACCTTGCCGCCACCTCGCCGTCGCGGCTCACCAGGAACTTTTCGAAGTTCCACTTCACCAGGCCGGGCAGCAGCCCGGCCTTAAACTTCGTAAGCTCGCCGTACAACGGGTGCTGGTTCCTCCCCCGCACATCTGCCTTGGCCGTCAGCGGGAATGTGACCCCGTAATTGCGCTCGCAGAACCCGGCGATCTCGCTGTCCGTACCGGGCTCCTGCCCCGCGAACTGGTTGCAGGGTACGCCCAGGATCTCGAAGCCGCGGTCGCGGAACCTGGCGTAGAGCGACTCAAGGGTTGCGTACTGCGGAGTGAATCCACAGTTGGACGCCACGTTGACCACCATCACCACCTTTCCCCTGAACTGTCCGAACTCCGTCCCCGTGCCGTCATTGAGTGTTAGTGGAATCGGGTACAGGGGTGACGAGCGTCGTGTCTCCGGCAGGTTCTTCATACGTGCTGTTCGTTGCCGTGGCGTCTACGTACGGGTCCGGGCTGGAAGTTTCCTGGCTGGGCGCGGTTTGGGTCACCGTCTCTGTGGGCGTCGCTGTCTCTATGGGGCTGGCTGTCTCTATGGGCGTGGCCGTTTCGATAGGCGCGGGGGCGGGGGCCGGCTCTTCAGTGGTGGGCAACGGCGCAGGCTCACTGGGTGCTGGGGCGGGTTCCTCAGTGGTGGGCAACGGGGCCGGTTCCTCAGTGGTAGGCGCCGGGGCCGGTTCCTCAGTGGTAGGCGCCGGGGCCGGCTCCTCAGTGGTAGGCGCCGGGGCCGGCTCCTCAGTGGTAGGCGCCGGCGGCTCGGACGGCTCAGTTGGTGAAGGCGAAGGCTCAGTTGGTGAAGGCGAAGGCTCAGTGGGCGTGGGCGATGGCCATGGGTCGCTGGGTGAAGGAGATGGCTCAGTTGGCGAGGGCGACGGCGACGGCTCAGCCGCCCACGGACTGCTGGGCGAGGGCGTCGGGGACGGGAACGCCATGCCCGTCGCCGGAGGTGGTGCCGCCGTCGAATCCCACATGTGGGAATCCACAGCCCGGGATCCAACGTCCGGCAACATCGGCAGTGGGATGGTCCAGCTGACCCTGCCGTCAGAGAGGGAATTTCCACCGGGCCCGTACGCAACCATATGGTCTGGCAGCAACTGTCCCACGGCCCGCAGCGTGAGGAAGCTCCAGCCCAAGGGATTCGTATACCGGCCCTTGACGATGGTCTCGAAGTGCAGATGGCAGCCCGTGGACCAGCCCGTGGAACCCACCTGTGCGATGGCCTGCCCGACCTGCACCTTGTCACCCGTACGTACGCCAATCGATTCCAGGTGGTTGTAGGTGGTGACGAGGCCATCGCCGTGGTCAATCTCCACCCGGTTGCCGCCTCCCCAGGGGTGCCAGCCCGCCGCCCTGACGACGCCCGAATCCGCCGCGTAAACCGTGGCCCCGCATGGCGCGGCATAGTCCTGTCCCAGGTGGAAGTCTCCCGCAAATCCGCTCAGCGGGCTGATCCGGAATCCGAACGGCGAACTCGGGTAAAGGACCTGCAAGGGTGCCATCAGGAACCCGATGGGGGGCCTGCCAACCCCGGCCGGGCCCACCGCCAGTCCTGGGAATCCGCCATCCCCGAAGGTGCCGACCGTCGGGTGGGGAAAGGAAAGGACCGCGTGGGGGTCGGACAGGACGGGCGCCGCCAACTGTCCCGCTCCCACCTGGTCCGATCCCATGGGGGCAGCTTCAGAGGGCTGCAGCAAATTCGATTCCGGGGCGCTGGCTGATTCCTGCGCTGTGGCGCCTGCCGGGGCCGCGGCGGCACGGCTTGTTCCGGCGCGGGATACAGAACCCGCCGCCTGGCCGGCTCCTTCCGGACCTGCCGCGAGGTTGACTGCGGCCACCGATGCGGCCAGCACGCCCGCGGCGGCCACTGCACGCGCAACAGGGGGGAAAGAACCCTGTTCCGGCTTGCCCCTGCCCGGCGCCCAATGCTTGCCCAATTGACTGACTCCACCACGTGGCTGACCGCGCGTTGTCTCGACGGTATGTCCCATGGGACCACAGGCGCCCAGGCCTGTGAACCCTGCTGCCGCACAATGCGGGTTTTTTTGCGGGCGTTAGGGGTTCAGCATCCCCTGGACCTGCGAGAGCCCTTCCGGCGCCGGAAAAATGGGCAACAATAGGTCATGCGCAATGTCCTTCGCATCTGGCAGGACGAACTGAGGAAGACCTTCTCAGGCAAGGCAGACGGTCCACCTGAATGGTCGCTGCGCCTGGCGGAAGGCAATGACGCCGGATACCACCTGGCCGGGTCGGCAGTGTGGGCGGTCCACGGCTCCATGACGCCCATCGTGGCCGGTATCCGCGCTTTGCTCATGCAGTCGCTGCACCCCGGCGCTCTGGCCGGTGTGCACGAGCACTCCAACTTCCGTGAAGACCCCCTCCGGCGCCTGGCCAACACCATCCGCTGGATCTTCACCGTCACCTACGGCTCCAAGGCCGCTGCTGAAGATGCGTCCGAACGCGTCCGACACCTGCACATGCCTGTCCAGGGGACGTACCGGGACAACGCGGGCGGCCTGCGAACCTACAGCGCCAACGATCCCGGCCTCGCACGCTGGATCCACCTCGCCTTCACGGACGCTTTCCTCACGGCCCACAAGGTGTACGGAGGTCCCATCCCGGGCGGCCCTGACGCCTATGTGCGGGAGTGGGCCCAGGCCGGCAGGCTGATGGGAGTGGAGGATCCACCGCTTACGGAAGCGGAAATGCGAAATGAGTTGGATCGCTGGTACGCACAGGACCAGCTGCGGACGGACGACAGGGTGGCTGAAACCGTGCAATTCATCCGCAATCCACCGTTGCACCCCCTGCTTCGTCCCGGCTACCGGGTGCTGTTCGCCAGTGCCGTCTACACCCTGGAGCCCAGGTACCGCAGCATGCTTGGAGTCTCCGTTCCACGGCTCGGCCCATTCCCCCTCCCCGTGCGGGCGGCAACCAAGGCGGTGCTCGGCGTCGTCCGTCTCGCCTTGGGCCGCAGAAGTCCCAGCGAAAACGCGGCTAGGGAACGCCTGCGGCGGTTGGGTGAGCCCTCGGCCGGCATTGCGTGACCGTCGCTGCCTGATCATCGCCGGCACCGCGGGCACGCGGGAAAACGAAAGAACCCGGCCCCGGTGTACCGGGGCCGGGTTCCTGACCGGCGGAGAATGGGGGATTTGAACCCCCGAGGGCGTTAACCCAACACGCGTTCCAGGCGTGCGCCATAGGCCGCTAGGCGAATTCTCCAACTGCTTCTGAATCAAAAGCAGGTACTAGACTACCTGAACTTTCCCGCAACGCCCAATTGAGCGCCGGGAGGGGCGTTTTCGACGCCGGCAGGTGCCGATTGCTGCCTTAAACTGGAAAATGGGCGCCCCCAACGCGCCCATTCCCGCGGGTACGCCGTTGAACTGCTTGGTCCGGCACCGCAAAGCCAGGCCACACAGCTCACAATCTCGAGATTGCCCCAATCGGTGTACATTTCCATGATCGTGCGTCGCGCCGGGATAAGCAATGGAAACCGCAGCGGTTGGGCCGTCATCGTGCACTATAGGTTCCATGGCTGAGCTGCACGCACTGGTGGTTTATGTCCCGGCGTCGCACACCGGGCAGGTTCTGGATGCCATCGGCGACGCCGGAGCGGGCCGCTTGGGAAACTACTCCCATTGCTCCTTCGTCACGGCGGGGACCGGGAGGTTCACTCCGCACGAGGGCGCCCAGCCCTACCTCGGCCAGCCCGGCAGGCCGGAAACCGTGGCTGAAGAACGCGTCGAATGCATCGTGGAGGAACAGGTGCTGGCCGCCGTGGTGGCTGCGCTGCGGACTGCCCACCCCTATGAGGAGCCAGCCTTCATGACCTGGCCTGTGGAGGGCTGGCGGTAAGTACGCCCGATTCGAGTCGCGCCGAATGTTCGGGTAAAGTATCTGACGGCCCCTCATGTGGCGTCATCCTGTTGAACTCCCCCAGGACCGGAAGGTAGCAAGGGTAGACGGGCTCTGGCGGGTGCATGGGGGGTCTTTACTATTCCCCCACAGGGCGGCATGATGTCAGCCCGGATTGGTAGGGTTTTCTCTGTGACAGTTACTACCGCCCTGTACCGCAGATACCGTCCCGACTCGTTCGCCGACGTTATCGGTCAGGAGCACGTCACCGAGCCGCTGATGACGGCCCTGCGGAAGAACCGCGTCAACCACGCCTATCTTTTTTCCGGCCCCAGGGGCTGTGGCAAGACCACCTCCGCCCGCATCCTGGCCCGCTGCCTCAACTGCGCGCAGGGCCCCACGGATACCCCTTGCGGCACCTGCCCCAGCTGCGTGGAGCTGGCCCGCGGCGGCTCTGGATCGCTGGACGTCATCGAGATCGACGCTGCCAGCCACGGCGGTGTCGACGACGCCCGGGACCTCCGCGAACGCGCCACCTTCGCTCCCGTGCGGGACCGCTACAAGATCTTCATCATCGACGAAGCCCACATGGTCACCTCAGCCGGGTTCAACGCCCTGCTGAAGATCGTGGAGGAGCCGCCGGAACACATCAAGTTCATCTTCGCCACCACCGAGCCGGACAAGGTCATCGGAACCATCCGCTCCCGGACGCACCACTACCCGTTCCGGCTGGTGCCGCCGGAACCGCTGATGGCCTACCTCGAACTTTTGTGCCAGCAGGAAAACGTTCCGGTGGCTCCCGGCGTGCTGTCATTGGTCATCCGGGCCGGCGGCGGTTCGGTCCGTGACTCGCTTTCCGTGCTGGACCAGCTCATGGCCGGTGCCGGGCCCAACGGGCTGGACTACGAGCTTGCGGTGGCCCTGCTCGGCTACACCCATGCATCGCTGCTGGACGACGTCGTGGAAGCCGTTGCCGCTTCCGATGCTGCAACGGTCTTCCGTGCTGTGGACCGGGTCATCCAGACGGGCCACGATCCGCGCCGGTTCGTCGAGGACCTGCTGGAACGCTTCCGGGACCTGATCATCGTCCAGGCCATGCCTGAGAGCGCCCACGTCATCCTGCGCGGGATGCCGGCGGACCAGATCGCCCGCCTGCAGAACCAGGCCCACAACCTGGGGGCTGCGGAACTTTCCCGCGCTGCGGATGTCACCAACACCGCCCTGACCGAAATGACGGGCGCAACATCCCCTCGGCTGCACCTTGAACTGCTGTGTGCCCGGATCCTGCTCCCCAGCGCCGAACAGAATGAGCGCGGGATGGCTGCGCGGATTGACCGCGTTGAACGGCGCCTCAACTATGCGGGCAATGACGTCGGCGCCCCGGCCCTGTCTCCGAACCAGGCCCAGGCAACGCAGGCGCCAGCGCGGCAGCCCGTGCAGCAAGTAGCTGGCCCCCTCGCTGCAGCAGGCCCGGTTCAACAGGATGGCCGCGCCGCCGTGGCACCGGAGCAACAACTGCCCGGCCGCACCTCCAACGCGCGCTCGGATAGCAACGCGCGCCCGGAAAGCCGCTCGGAAATCCACCGCTCCGAAACCAGCGGCGCAGAAAATCCCCCGGTTGCCGCTGCGCCCGCGCCCTTGGATACCCAGGGCGCTCAGGCTCCTGCGGGCCTGCGTACCCCGCTGACGCCGCCGCGGGTGAGCACGAAGGATTGGCCGGTTGATGAAACCGCTGCCCGCCATGCACCCACCGCGGAACGGTCGGCCGCCCCTGCCGCGCCGCATGCGCCCGCTGACGGACCGCAGGTTCCGGAAACCCCGGCGCGGCAGGCCCCGGCCCCGGAAACTCAACCCCGGCAGGCCACGGACAGGCACACCCCGGCCCCGGAAACCAGGGAACGGGAAACCCCGGCTCCTGCGACCCAAGCCCACGGAAGCCCGGCCACCGTCAACCCGCAGGCCCAGGACGGACACCGGGAGCAACCCGCCGGTTCCGCGCCTGCCGCACCGTCGGCGATGGGTGATGTGGAAGTCCTGCGCAGGGCCTGGCCTGACGTCCTGCAGACGCTGTCCAAGATCAAGCGCAGCACGTGGGCCCTTGTTGAGCCCAATGCCCAGGTCAGCTCCTTTGACGGCAGCGTCCTGACGCTGTCCTTCACCACCCAGGGACTTGCCGGCGCTTTCGGCCGCGCGGACCACTCGGAGAACCTGCGGCAAGCCATCCACAAGACGGTGGGGATTGACTGCCAGATCAACGCCGTGGCGGGCGGCGCCAGCCAATCGAGCGGCCCAAGCCAAACGAACGGCGCCAGCCAACCGGGCGGCGCCGGCCAGCAACGCGGCGCCGGCCAATCGAGCTCTGACCCAAACCCAAAAGCGCCGGCCAGCCCGGTGGTTCCCGCCACTTCAGCTGACGTCGCGTGGGGACTGGCTCCGGCGCCCTCCGCCATGGACACCCCTCGCCGCCCAGGCACCGGCCCGGATGCCGGGGTCCAGGACCTTGGGACTCAACCCGGTGGAGACCGGAGCTTTGGCGAACAGGCCGGCAGTGCGGCTGCCAGCGGCCGGCCCGGCCACCCGGAGGCCCGGGCACATGCCGGGGCGCCCGGCGGCGGACCCCGCGGTTCCGGCAGTTCCGCTGCAGCCCCCGCCCCTGCAGAAGCCACCACGGCCGTCCATGCAGCGGCATCCCAGGCAGCGGCATCCCAGGCAGCGCCATCCCAGGCAGCGCCATCTATCCAGGCAGCACCGGCCAACCCGCCGGCTTCCCACACGCCCGCTGCCGCGGCAACGGCGAACGCGGGAACCTCCAGCCCGGCATCCTCTCCTGCGCATGCAGGTGGTTCGGCGCTCGGCGACGCTTCCAGCGCCGCGCAGCCTGCGCCATCCGCATACCCCGACGCCGGCGGTGACTACTCCTACTCGGACGATGACTGGGGACCCGCTCGGGACGAGGACGCTCCCCCGCTGGACGAGGAACCTCCCATGGACTGGGAACCGTCACCACGTCCGGGCAGCCGTGCCACCGCACCAAATGCTGCACGGGAAACCCCCCAGCAGTCCGCCGGCGGGGCCAAGGATTCCGTTGAGGCACCTTCCCATGGGGCAGGAATCACCACCGGCACACGGGGTGCAGGCGGCACAGGACAGCCCGCCGCACACGACCCCTGGACACGGGCTGTGGAGCAGGCCCCAGGCGTGTGGGTGGTCGGAGATAAGAGCAACGTGGGGGCAGCTGTCCCTGCTGCGGGCCAGCCCGAATCAAGCGGACCTGTCCAGATTCCCCGCTACGAACCGGCCACCGCACAGGTTCCTCCATCCATTCCCGTGACTGCGCCCGCTGCTGCGTCTGGAACTGGCTGGGCGTCGCCGGGCCAGCCCACCGCAGCCTCTGCCGACGGCACCCAAGGGTCCCGTCCGCCGTCGACGTCCCAACCTGCCCCGGCCCCGGAATTTGCGATGGCCTCCGCCGGGTCCGCACCCGCCGTCGCTCCCATACGTCCCGCAACTCCCGGCAGTGCACCCGCTGCGGCACGCACGGAAACCCGGCAAAGCCTCTACCAGCGGCTGTCCAACAGCCCGGAGGCTGCTGCGGGCCGCGCCAAGGCGCCCTCCAGCACTGCGGCGGCAACTTCATACGTCCAGGACATACCGAGCGCCGACGACGAAACCATTGAGGAGTCGGGTGTGTTCGGCCGGGCCGCGGTGGAACGCATCCTGGGCGGGAAACTGATCGAGGAGCGGTCCCTGGACGGAAGCCCCGTGCCGCCACGGTACTGACGCCGGCCACGCCAAGGCACGCCCGGCTGAACTGCCGATCCATTTACCCGCCATCCATACCAAGCTAAAGAGGGAAACGTGTACGAAGGTGCTGTCCAGGAGCTGATCGATGAGCTCGGACGCCTTCCAGGGGTGGGCCCCAAGTCCGCGCAGCGGCTGGCGTTCCACATCCTCGAAGCGGACCCCCAGGACATGAAGCGGCTGGTCGAGGCCATCACCACGGTGAAGGAGCGGGTCAAGTTCTGCACGGTCTGCGGCAACGTTACTGAGCAGGAAAAGTGCAACATCTGCCGGGACCCCCGCCGCGACCCTTCAGTCATCTGCGTGGTTGAGGAGTCCAAGGACGTCCTCGCTGTCGAACGCACCCGATCATTCCGCGGCCGGTACCACGTGCTGGGCGGCGCCATCAATCCCATTGCCGGCGTTGGTCCCGAGCAGCTGCGGATCCGCGAACTGCTCACCAGGCTGAACGACGGCGAGATCCAGGAAGTCATCATCGCCACCGACCCGAACCTGGAGGGTGAGGCAACGGCCACCTATCTGGCCCGCATGCTCAAGACGATCGGCATCACCGTCACCCGCCTGGCATCCGGGCTGCCGGTGGGCGGGGATCTGGAGTACGCCGACGAGGTCACGCTCGGACGGGCCTTCGAGGGTCGCCGGAACGCCCTCGGCTAACGGCTGCCCCCGCCCGTGCGCCTCGGGCGGGGACCGGCATGCGGTCACAATTCAGCGCCGCTCTTCGCACGGCGATAAACTGTCGAAAGGAAGTCGCGCCGGCCCGGCGTCAGGCTGCCAAGCCTCCAGAACTCCAATTGATCCAATGAAGGTATGCGCATGAGTACGCCCACCACCGAAGTGCACAACGCAACACAGCCGCAGGTGCCGTCCGCCGGCAAAGCGGTGACCAAACAGCTCATCGTGCAGAAATTCGGTGGCTCCTCCGTGGCGGACGCGGACGGCATCAAGCGCGTTGCCAAGCGCGTCGTTGACGCCCAGCAGGCCGGCAACGAGGTTGTAGTGGTCGTTTCGGCCATGGGCGATACGACGGATGAACTGCTGGACCTCGCCGCACAGGTCACCGATTCCGCGCCTGCCCGGGAAATGGACATGCTGCTCTCGGCCGGCGAACGCATCTCCATGGCCCTGCTGGCCATGGCCATCAACAAGCTCGGCGCGTCCGCACAGTCCTTTACCGGGTCCCAGGCCGGCATGATCACGGATGGGATCCACGGCAAGGCCCGGATCATCGACGTCGACCCGCACCGGATCCGCACGGCCCTGGACAAGGGGAACATCGCCATCGTTGCAGGGTTCCAGGGCATGACCCGGGCCACCAACGAAATCACCACCCTGGGCCGTGGTGGCTCCGACACCACGGCGGTGGCGCTGGCAGCCGCCCTGGAAGCGGACGTCTGCGAAATCTACACGGACGTTGACGGCATCTTCACCGCCGATCCCCGCGTTGTCCCTTCGGCCCAGAAAATCGACACCATCTCCAGCGAGGAGATGCTGGAGCTCGCGGCCTCGGGCGCGAAGATCCTGCACCTGCGCTGCGTCGAATACGCCCGCCGGTTCGGTGTCCCGCTGCACGTCCGTTCCTCATTCAGCCAGCACGAAGGCACCTGGGTCATCCCCAGCGCCGAAGACAAGATCACCACTCAAGAGGGAGTTGCCTTGGAGCAGCCAATCATCTCCGGCGTTGCCCATGACCGTTCAGAAGCCAAGGTCACCGTGGTCGGCGTCCCCGACATTCCCGGCAAGGCTGCCGCGATCTTCCAGGTCATTGCGGACGCCCACTCCAACATCGACATGATCGTCCAGAACGTGTCCACCCACGGCACGGGCAAGACCGATATCTCCTTCACCCTGCCGATCGTTGAAGGTGCCGATGCCCTGGCTGCACTGCACGCCGCCCAGGACCAGATCGGCTTCGAGTCGATCGAGTACAACGAGCAGATCGGCAAGCTGTCACTGATCGGTGCCGGCATGCGGTCCCATCCCGGTGTTTCGGCCACGTTCTTCAAGGCGCTGTCGGACGCCGGCATCAACATCAACATGATCTCCACCTCCGAGATCCGCATCTCCGTGGTAACGCATGCGGACCTGCTGGACGAGGCCGTCCGGGTGATCCACAAGGCATTTGGGCTGGACAGCGAGAGCGAAGCCACCGTCTACGGCGGGACCGGCCGCTAAGCAAGGCAGCAAGAAGCCGGGCCGTCCTTTCGTTCCATTGGAAGGACGGCCCGGCTTTTGTGTACTTAAGGGGCCTGGATAAGGATGTCAGCCTTCGTTTTCCAGGTCTTCGCGGCGCACGGCGTAGTGGTGGCCGGATGAGTCGGTTTCAACCACGAAGTGCGAGAGCTCCTCTTCGGAGGCCTGCTCAAATTCGTCGTGCTTGTGTACGACGGGCGTGTCGGCGTCCAGTCGGGTAGCAGGACCGAAGAAGAAACGGAGCCTTTCAGTCAGGCCCATGAAACCACTGAGGACATGTGCCACTGTTTTCCACCCCCTTCCCGAGCCTCGGGCGAAAGTGCCGCTGCCTCCGGCGGGAGCCAGTGCCCCCAGTTTAAACCCGCCGTGGGAAAAAGGCGCCGGCAGGCGGGGGAAGAATGGCGTCCGCCACCCCCGTCCGCGGTGTTGCAGGGCGGGACGGTCAGCCCGTGCGGATCAGCGCAGGGAGCGGTCTTCCGGGTTCCTCGGCACGACGTAGGTGCTGCCGTCCGGCCTGGTGACGGTCTCCCACTGCTGGGTTTCGGCCTGCCGCTGGGCCAGCAGCCTGCGGTTCTCCTCCGTCATGTCATGCGCCAGCGAGGTTCGGCTTGCCGGACCGAAGATGGCCCTCAGCTTCCCCGTCGCCCGCATGAAGCGCTGGGAGGCGTTGCCCTTCTGCCCTGATCTGGCCCTGTCCATGAAGCGGTTCCTTCCACTTACTGCGTTTCCTGCTTAGAAATGTACACTAACTATTAGTGCACTAACAATTGGAGGATCAATGACGACGAGCGTCGACACGGCACAGGATGAAGACCTGCTGCTGGAACACCAGCTCTGCTTCGCCCTGACGGTAGCTGCACGCAGCGTTGTGGGCGCCTACAAGCCCGTGCTGGAGAAGCTCAACCTGACGCATCCGCAGTACCTGGTGATGCTCTGCCTCTGGGAAACAAGCCCGCGGACAGTGAAGAACATCAGTGCAGCCCTTGCCCAGGAACCGGCCACCATCTCTCCCCTGCTCCGCAGGCTGGAAGCAGCCGGGCTGATCACCCGGCGCCGCGCGGACGGAAACGAGCGGGCCCTCGCCGTCGAACTGACTCCCGAAGGCGCCGCGCTGAGGCAGCAGGCGCTCAACGTGCCCGGCACCATGATGGAGCGGCTGGGGCTGAGCCGGGAACAGGTCACCGAACTGCATGCTTCCATGATGGGGTTGATCGCTGCCACATCGGGAGGGAGCGCTTCGTAGCGGGCGCCGGCGCTTGTCGCGGCCGCAGTGGCCCCGGGCGCGCAAATGACTAGAATTAGCGGACGAAAATCATCGCGTGCGGGAGAGGTGGCCTGATGCATAAAGTGCGGCTGTTCGCTGCAGTCCTGGCGCTTGGTGCCGGGCTGGTCTCCGGCTGTTCCGGCACCCCGGAAGGCTCGTCGTCGGGCCCATCTTCCCCGGCCCCCTCCGGTTCTTCCCCTGCCACCCCGCCATCCACCCCTGGCACCCCGTCCCCCGACACCGAGACCTCGGTGCCGGCCCCGGCACCGCCCACGTCCCGGCCGTCGCCCGGACCGGGCCAGGGAAATGCCGAACTGGCCATCACCGTCGTGCCGTCCGAAGGCGCAGCCCAACTCGACTACACCTTGGTCTGCACCGCCGGAACGCCGGCCGCGGAAAGCAGCCACCCCAACGCGGCCGCAGCCTGCGCGGCGTTGAAGGCGAACCCTGCCATCCTGGCGCCAGCCACCCAAGGGAGCGCCCAGGCCTGCACGCAGCAGTACGGCGGCCCGCAGAAGGCGACCGTGACAGGAGTGGTGGACGGAGTTGCCGTTGATGCCTCCTTTGCACGGACCGACGGGTGTGAAATCAGCGCATGGGAAGCCGCCAAGGACGTGTTGGGTACCGCGGGTGGAGCCTCTTAGCCTCCTGGCGGCGGACATCGGGCGGAGCAGGGAGGAAGCCCACCTGCAACGTGTCAGCCGCTACGCCGATCCCTACCTTGCCCGCCGGTCCGCGGGACAAAAGCATCCCGTGGAAGACTTCCTGTTCACCTACTACACGCAAAAGCCGGGCCAGCTGAGGCGCTGGCACCCGGGGGCCGGGACGGTCCTGACCGATGAGCAGGCGGCGCTGCGGCGCAGTTGGAAGCATTACAGGACGCTCGACGACGGCGAGCTTGCCTTCCTGGGGCTGCCGGCGGGAAGCACCGCGGTCACCTTCGACCGGGCGGCCTTCCTGGCCGACCGGAAGGATGCGGTGGCCTTCGCCGGCATCATCCTCCGCGGTACCGCTGCACGTCCGGCACAGTTTGGCTGCTTCGGCCTGCATGAGTGGGCCATGGTGTACCGCCAGGACAAGTTCGACCTTCGCCACGAATACCTGCAGCTGAGGCTGGGAGCGGCCGGCACCGACAAGGTGGTGGAGGACAACAAAATCCGGTGCACCCACTTCGACGCGTTCCGCTTCTACACTCCGGACGCGCTCCCGCTGAACGAGCTCACACCCACCCGGGAGAGCCAGCGCCACCTGGAGCAGCCGGGCTGCCTGCACGCCAACATGGACCTGTACAAGTGGGCCTACAAGCTGCTGCCGGCGCTGCCAAGCGAACTGGTCATGGACTGTTTCGAGTTGTCGTGGCGCATCCGGGCCATGGACATGCAGGCGTCACCGTACGACCTTGCGGAATGGGGATACCCTGCGATTCCCATCGAAACGCCGCAGGGCAAGGCTGCCTATGTCGAGCACCAGCGGGCATTCGCCGCAGAGGCCTCGGTGCTGCGGGAAAGGCTGGCCCGGGAACTCAACGCGGTCATGGCCTGGCAGCATTCATGATCGACCTGACTGTCAGCGTCCGGCCGGATGCCGACTCCCCCGAATACGTCTTCCGCCTGGTGGCCAGGGATGGCCGCCCCGCCGACGCCACCACCGTGCCGGATCCGGAAGCGGCACTCGCCGCCGTGGAACAGTTCGGCGAAGCCATCTTTTTCCCGGTGCCGGGTCCTCCGAAGCTGTGCACCCAGCAGTACGGCGGTCCGCAGGTCGCGACGGTGACCGGCACCATCGACGGCCGCCCCGTGGACTCTGTCTTCAGCCGCACGGACGGCTGCGAGATTGCCCGCTGGAACGCCATGGCTCCGCTGTTGGGAGGCGGCACGTCCGCCTGAGTGCATTGCCGCACGCTGCGAAGCCAACACGGGGCCGCAGGGATGAAAAAGGTCCCGGGCGGTTGCCGACCGCCCGGGACCTTCCCCCCAGATCCTGGCGCGTCAGCTGGCGGGCACCGCCTGTGCCAGGCCGAGCTGCGGAGCGCCGGCCGGGGCCGCGGCAGAGCCAGACCCCACCTGCACGTTCACCCAGGTCCTGACGCCGTTCCCGCCCAGGCTCAGCCGTGAGAGGTAGGATCCCTCGGACAGGCCGGTCCAAGCCAGGGTTGCCGATGTTGCCGTTCCGTTCGGAGCCACGATGGGGTTCGGATCGACGGTGAGATTGCCGGCATCCCCGGCGAACGTCACCGCCTGGACGGAAGCCGTGGCCGGCCCGTTGTCCGGCGTGGAGTACAGGTTTGCCACCACGTAGTACGTGCCCGCCCGGGGCGAGTCAATGTCCAGGAACTCGCTGGCGGAGGCCGTCGCCACCTGGGTCGCCGTCAGCCCACCCGAAGCGTTCGGTGCGTACACCACCATGTCCCAGTCGACGTCGTCCGATTGTGCCTGGACGCCCATCCGGGCAAAGGAGGCACCGGCCGGCACCTTCACCTGCAGCAGGGCATTGTGCGCGTCGTTCGTGGGAGCATATTCGCCCGGCGTCTTGGTGATGGCCGTCCGACTCAGCGGTGCCAGGCCCTCCACGCCCACCGCGATGGGGCTGTCCGAGCCGGATACCAGTTCCATGGAACCGCTGCCGGTCCCGGTGGGCGAACTGAAGGAGAACGACGGCGCAACCTGGGCATCAACGGGGCGTACGGCGATCGGTGAGGACACCGTCCTCGGCCCCTTCCAGGTCAGGGTTCCGGTGCTGAACTTGCCCATCGGAGCGCTGGCGTTACGGATGGTGAGGGTCACCTCGCGGGTCTGGCCGGCCTTGGCGAAGTTCAACGCCTGGGGTTCCACCGTCACGTTGAAGCCCGGCATGTTCACCTCAGGGCGGTACAGGCCCGGGACCAGTGCCGTGAGCTTCCGCTTCACCTGGACTTCCCCCACCAGGCTGCCCAGCGCGATCGACGGCAGGTTGAGGTCGCGGGCTGGGATGGAGCCCGCCTGCGGAGCACCCGTTTCAACACCCTGGCCGTTGAGGAATGCCAGCCAGTCCTGGACGCCCGAGTTGTACACCAGGCCGGGATCGAGCACGCGGGTGGAATCGATGTGGCCCGCTCCGCCCTGGAAGGGATCGGTGTTGGCCGAGCCGTCAGCGTTGACCAGCGGGTAGGCGGTGGTCATCATCGCGGACTTGACCATCGCGGGACTCCATGACGGCTGTTTGCCCAGCACCAGGGCACCGAAGCCGGAAATGTGCGGGGCCGCCATGGACGTGCCGGACATGAATCCGAACTGGTCACCGTCGTTGCCGATGGTGGAGACGCCGGCAAGGACGTTGACGCCCGGCGCGGCGATGTCCGGCTTGAGCAGGTCGCCGCCGGAGGCAAGGGTGGGGCCGCGGGACGAGAACCCTGCGATCTGCGGTGCGGGAGCCGGCGGCAGCCCGGTCAAGTCGCCCTTCACCAGGCTGACGGTCAGCGCCGGGTTTCCTTCCAGCTTGGACTTAAGTTCCAGGCTCTTGGGCGCGTTGACGTGGACGGTCGGCAACACGTGGTTGTCCGCGTCCTCGGAGCTGCTGGTGAGGTTCACCAGGATCATGCCCACGCCGCCTTTGTCCAGGACCTCTTGGCTCTTGGCCGTCCGGTCCACGACACCGCGGTCGCAGACCACCACCTTGCCTGCCACCTTCGCCGGATCCAGTGAGCCCGGAGCACAGAGGTTGGCATTGGTGGCGCCTGCGGCAGCGGCCGCCGCAGCAATGACCGTGGGCTTGTCAGCCACTTCCGTCTTCATGATGGATGCCCCGCGGTACAGCGAACCGTCAGAGACCTTGACGGTTCCGAGCAGGTCGCTGGGGAAAGTGGAAGCAGCCACAGTGGTGAGCCAGGGCGAGGCGTGGTTGACAGTGGAAGCCGCGGGGCCGGAGTTGCCTGCCGAGGCGGAGACGAAGACGCCGGCAGCGGCGGCATTGAGGAATGCCAGCGCCACAGGATCAGTGGTGTTGTTGTTGTTTCCCGAAATGGAGTAATTCAGGACGTCCACCCCGTCCTTGAGGGCTGCATCCACGGCCTCTACTGAAGCAGAGGAGTAGCAACCGCCGGTATCCGGGTTGGTGTCCTCCCAGCAGACTTTGTAGACGGAGACCTTCGCGGCGGGTGCCACGCCCGAGCTCTTGCCGAAGCTGGCGCCGTCGATCACCTGTTCGACATTGGCGTTGCCGGCGGCGGTGGTGGCGGTGTGCGTGCCGTGGCTGCCCACGTCCACGGGGGAAATGAGTTCTTCCGACGCCCGGTTCTCCGGGGCAACGTACTGGAGGAAGGAATCAGCGAAGTAGCGGGCGCTGACGACTTTTGAGTTGCACAGCGAGCCATCAAACGCCGCCCCGCTTCCTTGGCCCTTTTGGCATTCGCCCTCGAAGGTGGTGCCGTCCGCCTTCAGCATGGCGATCCTGCCTTCGCCGGTGCGGTAAGGGACCCCCATTTGCGGCTTGCCCTGCAGGGGTGCGACAGGTTCACCCTGGAGGAAAGGGTTGTCCGGAGCGTAGCCGGAGTCGATGACACCGACCACCACGCCCTTTCCGGCATTTGCCTCCCCGCCGAACTGCGTTGCCCACATGCCCTCAGGGCCGGTGAGCTTGAGGAAGTCGGTGGTGGTGTAGTCCGGCTTGTTCTCGACGTCGGGCGCCACCACCAGGACCCGGCTGTCCTTCGACAGCGCGGCGGCCTGCGCCGCGGTCAATGCTGCGGTGAACCCGTTCAGCGCAGCGGTGTACTGCTTGGCAGGGGTCACTCCTTGACCGGCAGCGACGTCACGCTGCTGCTGGCGCAGGTGGGCGTCGTAGGCCTTGAAGTTGGCGCTGCCCGCATCCAGCTTCCTGCCCTGCTGCGGCTTGGTTGCTCCAAGCCCCGGGGTCTGGCCTTCATAAGCAGCAGCTGCCGGTCCGGCCAGCACCACAATGTACCGGCCGTCCTTGAACTGAGTGCCCTGGGCGCCGGCGGCCGTATCCCCTTGCCCCCGGCCTTCCGGTGCCGCCGATGCGGGGCCAGCCACCAACGACCCAAGGAGAAGGGGCAGCCCGACGGCAAGCGCCGCAGCCTTCCGGAGTCCCCCAGCCCGCAAGGGGCTCTTTCCAGTTGAATTCACGCTCAACCCTTTCACGAGGTGCCGCCCAGTCAATGAGGGGCGGCCTAACGACTGGCACGCCAGAGGAAATTACAGATCTTGTAATTTGGTGAGACCAGACTGCTCAAAGATTACAGACTGATAGCAAGATATGACATAGGAAACAGAGAACTATCTCTGATTGTCATACGACCCGGCAGCAGCCTCGGCAGGGCACGAAAAAGGCGCCCCGAAGGGCGCCCGGAAGGGACCATTACGACTGTTCGCGCTAAGGCCGCGGCGTACGCACTACCTCACTGATCCATTGCCTGGTCTTCTCATCCACCGGCCCGGCTACATTGCTCTGGCGGGCCACGCGGTCAGCTTTGACCTTCTGGAACACCATGCGGCCCAGGCCGGCGAACACAGCCGCGGCAACCATTGGCAACAGGAGGGACTTGGAATTCTCAGCCATGCCGCAATCCTAATGAAGGCAGGCGGGCAACTCCAGAACTCCACAGGCGGCACCAGGCAGGGAGGGTTCCCGCCGTCTCCCGGCCCCGATTTCATGGAATACAAAGGGGTCCGCGCCGCCCGGTAGAATAAGAGGGCAAGCTCGCGGAGCGCCCCACCTCATCGTTGACCACGGCAGTTGCCCAACTGTCCCCAAGATCCTGGTAGGCGTGAGACGGCACCACTCCGCTGCGCCCTTACCCAAGCTCACGCACAGGAGTTACCGGATGCCCCGGATCGTTGTTGACGTCATGCCCAAGCCCGAGATTCTGGACCCGCAGGGGAAGGCAATCGTTGGCGCTCTGCCCCGGCTGGGCTTCACCAGCTTCAGCGCTGTCCGCCAGGGCAAGCGTTTTGAACTGACTGTCGACGGCGAGGTGACCGAGGACATCCTGGCCCAGGCCCGCGACGCCGCCGAGACCCTGCTCTCCAACCCCGTGATCGAAGACGTCGTCAACGTCGAGGTCATCGAGGCCTGAGATGACTGAACTTCCCCTGATCGGCGAGGCCATCGCCGTCGCCGCAAATCCCCGCCTCGCGGGCGCGAAGATCGGCGTCGTCACTTTCCCCGGCACCCTCGATGACCGCGACGCCGCACGCGCCGTCCGCCTGGCCGGTGGCACCGCCGTCGAACTCTGGCACGGCGCTTCCCAGCTTGGTGACGTGGACGCCGTCATCATTCCCGGCGGATTCTCCTACGGCGACTACCTGCGCGCCGGCGCCATTGCCCGCTTCGCACCCCTGATGTCGAAGATCATCGACGCCGCCAACAGCGACGCGAAGCTCCCGGTGCTGGGCATCTGCAATGGATTCCAGATCCTCACCGAGTCGCACCTGCTGCCCGGTTCGATGATCAAGAACGACCACCTGAAGTTCCTGTGCCGCGACCAGGTGCTGCGTGTTGAGAACAGCAACACTGCCTGGACGCTGGACTATGAGGCGGGCCAGGAGATCACCATCCCGCTGAAGAACCAGGACGGCCAGTACATCGCGGACGAGAAGACCCTGGACGCCCTTGAGGCCGAAGGCCGCGTGGTGTTCCGCTACGTGGGCTTCAACCCGAACGGTTCGCGGCGCGACATCGCCGGCATCTCCAACGCCGCCGGCAACGTGGTGGGCCTCATGCCGCACCCCGAGCATGCAGTGGAACCCGGTTTTGGACCGGAATCCCTCGACGGGATCGGCGGTTCCGACACCGACGGCCTCGGATTCTTCACCTCCGTCCTGAACAAGATTGTGGGAGGCGACAAGTGACCACCGAAACCACCAAGAAGTTCAATATCGACACCGTCGAGAACGCCGCCAAGACCCCGGACACCGAACTGCCCTGGGCCGAGCTGGGCCTGAAGCGGAACGAGTTCGACGAGATCGTCAAGGTCCTGGGCCGCCGCCCCACCGGCGCCGAACTGGCCATGTACTCCGTCATGTGGAGCGAGCACTGCTCCTACAAGTCCTCCAAGAACCACCTGCGCCAGTTCGGCCAGAAGGTCACCGAGGAAATGAAGAAGGACATGCTGGTGGGCATCGGCGAAAACGCCGGCGTCACCAACCTGGGGGACGGCTGGGCCGTGACCTTCAAGATCGAATCGCACAACTCGCCGTCGTTCGTTGAGCCCTACCAGGGTGCGGCGACCGGCATTGGCGGCATTGTCCGCGACATCATCTCCATGGGCGCCCGCCCGGTGGCCGTGATGGACCCGCTGCGCTTCGGCGCGATCGACCACCCGGATACCGCGCGCGTCATGCACGGTGCGGTGGCCGGCATCGGCGGCTACGGCAACTCCCTGGGCCTGCCCAACATCGGTGGCGAGATGGTGTTCGATTCCGTCTACCAGGGCAACCCGCTGGTCAACGCCCTCGCCGTGGGCGTCATGCGGCACGAGGACATCCGCCTGGCCAACGCGTCAGGCAAGGGCAACAAGGTGGTCCTGTTCGGTGCCCGCACCGGCGGCGACGGCATCGGCGGCGCCTCGGTGCTTGCCTCCGAGTCCTTTGACGAAACCAAGCCGTCCAAGCGCCCCGCCGTGCAGGTGGGCGACCCGTTCGCCGAGAAGGTCCTCATCGAGTGCTGCCTGGAGCTCTTCAAGGGCTCCCTGGTGGAAGGCATCCAGGACCTCGGTGCCGCCGGCATCTCCTGCGCCACGTCCGAGTTGGCTTCCAACGGCGACGGCGGCATGCAGGTTGAGCTGACCGCGGTCCTGCTGCGCGACCCCACGCTGACCCCGGGCGAGATCCTGATGTCCGAGTCACAGGAACGCATGATGGCCGTTGTCACGCCGGAGAACGTGGAAGCGTTCGAGGCCGTGATGGACAAGTGGGCCGTGGAGTACTCCTGGCTCGGCGAAGTGACCGACACCGGCCGCCTGATCATCACCTGGGAAGGCGACGTGATTGTCGACGTCGATCCCCGCACCGTGGCACACGACGGCCCGGTCTACGACCGCCCGTTCGCCCGCCCCGAGTGGCAGGACGCCGTCCAGGCGGACACCTTCACCGGCTCCGTGCAGGACGCCGGCCGCCCGGCCAGCCCGGCCTCGCTGGCTGCCGCCGTGACTGAACTCGTGGCATCGCCGAACATGTGCTCCAAGTCCTGGATCACCAACCAGTACGACCGCTACGTGGGCGGCAACACCTCCATGGCGTTCCCCGACGACGCCGGCGTGGTCCGCGTGGATGAGGAAACCGGCCTGGGCGTTGCCCTGGCCACCGACGCCAACGGCCGCTACACCTACCTGGACCCGTACCACGGCGCCCAGCTGGCACTGGCCGAGGCCTACCGCAACGTCGCCACCGCCGGCGCCATCCCCATGGCCGTCAGCGACTGCCTGAACTTCGGCTCCCCCGAGGACCCGGACGTCATGTGGCAGCTGGCCGAAGCCATCCGCGGCCTGTCCGACGCCTGCATGGTGCTGGGCATCCCGGTCACCGGCGGCAACGTCTCGCTCTATAACCAGACGGGCACCACGCCCATCCACCCCTCCCCCGTGGTGGCAGTCCTGGGCAAGCTCGACGACGTCGCCCGCCGCACGCCGTCGGGCTGGCGCGAGGACGGCCAGGCCATCTACCTGCTGGGCACCACGGGCGCCGAGCTGGACGGTTCCGAATGGGCCAACATGCGCGGCCACCTGGGCGGAAAGCCGCCAAAGGTCGACCTCGAGGCCGAACGCGCCCTGGGGGAGATCCTGATCAACGCTTCCCGCGACGGCATGATCGACGCCGCGCACGACCTCTCCGAAGGCGGGCTCGCGGCCGCACTGGTGGAGTCCTCGCTGCGCTACGGCGTGGGTGCCCGGATCGCCCTGCAGGACGTTATGGACCGGGACGGCGTGGACCTGTTCACGGCGCTCTTCTCCGAATCCCAGGGCCGCGCTGTTGTGGGTGTTCCCCGTTCCGAGGAAGTCCGCTTCACCGACATGTGCACCGCCCGCGGCTTCGCCCACACCCGCATCGGCGTGGTGGACGCAGCCAGCGGCACGCTGGAGATCAACGGCGTGGAGGCCCTGTCCCTCGACGCCCTCCGCGAAGCCCACGAGGGGACCCTGCCGAAGTACTTCGGCTAAGACCCCCCTATCGATTGCTCCGCAGCTGCCCTTTTGAACCTTCAAAACGGCCGCTGCGGAGCAATCGTTTTTAAGAACCCCGCCGCCAGCCGGCCTGCGCCAACGCAACCAAAACTTTGGCCGCGGCCGGTTTGGCGTCATTGAGCATGTGTCGTTTGGAGATCCTGACCTCCGTCCAGCCCAAGGCGGTGTACCGTTCCGAGCGCGCTATGTCCCTGGCGATCTGGCTTTCCTCGCCGTGGTGTTCGCCCTCGTACTCAATGCCGATCTTGTATTTGCGGTACGACAAGTCCGGCTCATGATGCCTGACGCCGTCCCCGGTAATGATCGGAACATTCAGCTCGGGTTCCGGCAGCCCCGCGCGGACGATGGCGAGCCGCAGCATGGTTTCCTGCGGCGAATCCGATCCGACCCGGATGAGTTTCAGAGCCTCCTTCGCCTTCAGGAGCCCCCGCTTCCCCCGGTGCCTGTCGACAACCCCCTGCAGGTCCCTTATGCTGCACAGCGGCGTGTCCCGGCCTTCAAAATCCAGCCTGGGCACACGGACGCAGCTGTCCCCCATCGCTACGAGCTCATCGACGGACAGCAGCTCAGCCATATCGAGCCAGGTCCGAATCGGCGTCGTCACTGGAACTCCGTCAATTGTGGTGACTTCGTCCTCGTAGAGCTTCATGCGGTGCACGATGACGTGGGGCCTGTCCAGGTGGGCTGCGCCCGCGGGACGGATGATGTGGTAGGCGTCCAGGGTCTCGTCCCGGCGCCGTTGCGGCAGCGAGTGAAGCTCCGCAGCCGTAACGTGCGAGGCAGCACAAAGCTGGTTGATTTCAATGAAAGGCCGGACCCGTGCGCTCAGCGGAAGCTCCGCCGTCGGACATCCCGATCTGATGCCCTTCCCCATGCGACGCAGCTGACGGTGCCGCAGTTGCTTGGGTGATATCCCGGCGCGGATTGCCTCGCCTGTAGTGAATGGACGGCCCTGTGTAAGCGGCAACTTTAAACTGACCGGAGACGGCAAAACTGGTTGACCGTTCGCGGCAGTGGTTTTGACCAGCGGCGGCAAGCATTTTTGGACAGCAGTAGGCCACGGTGTGTGGCTAGGCGTGCTGGGATTCCTCTTGTCCATCCCTCGTGTCGTTACGGGGAGAGCCCCTTCCTTCCGCGGTGAAATGGCGATGCCAATCGTCTGTGTTTCACCCGTTGTGGGAAGGAAGGGGCTCGTTGTGAAGTCTCCAGGAGAGTTCATGGAAATTTTAGCTGCTTACGATTTAACCCGGTCGTACCGGGATGCCGCGAAGATCTGCGGCGTCTCACACAACACGGTCCGCTCTTATGTGAAAGCCCGCCAGGACGGTGCGCAGGCGCCGGTGGCCCGGCAGCGCGGCCGGATGACTGACCCGTTCCTGCCACAGTTGATCTCCTGGGTCGAGCAGTCCCGCGGGAAGATCCGCGGCGATGTGGTGCATGAGAAACTTGTCGCTTTGGGGTTCACCGGGTGTGAGCGGACGACCAGGACCACGCTGGCTGAACTGAAGGCGAAATACCGGGCCCGGAACGTGCGTGTGCACCGTCCTTGGACTCCTGAGCCGGGTCTGTGGCTTCAGTATGACTACGGCGACGGACCCGTCGTTGACGGGGTGAAGACCGTGCTGTTCGTGGCCTGGCTGGCCTTCTCCCGGTTCCGGATTGTGATTGCTTTGCGGGATAAGACCATGCCGAGCGTGTTCGCCGCCCTGGACAGGGCGTTCCGGCTGATCGGCGGGGTTCCGACCTACATTTTGACGGATAACGAGAAGACCGTCACGGTCGAGCACGTCGCCGGGGTCCCGGTCCGCAACCATCAGATCGTGGCCTTCGCGAGGCACTATTCAACCTCGCTGCAGACGTGTCTGCCGGCGGACCCGGCCTCGAAGGGCGGGGTGGAGAACGCGGTGAAGATCGCCAAAGCCGACCTCGTCCCGAAAGAGACCAATCTGCTGCCCGAGTACCGGTCTTTCGCCGAGCTGGAGGCGGCCTGTGAGGTGTTTATGGAGGAGGTGAATTCGCGGGTGCACCGGGCCACTCTTGAGATCCCGAAGGACATGCTCCGGGTTCTCGAACAGCCCCGGTTGCACCCGGTCCCGGCGACCCCGGTGACGGCGAGTTTCGGCCATACCCGGCAGGTCCCGCCGAACATGCCCATGATCACCTTCCAGCAATCCCGGTACTCCGTCCCGCACACCCTGATGGGTCAGATGGTGTGGGTACGGGGCACCGAAACCGAGGTGATCATCGTCCACGTCGGGGACTCCGGCCCGGTCGAGGTCGCCCGGCATAAGCTCACCCGCCCCGGCATCCCCGCGATCATCGAGACCCACTTCCCGCCCGCCCCTGCAGGGGCCCTGGAACGGGTGATCCGCCCGACGAACAAGGCAGAGGAGGAGTTCCTGGCCCTCGGCGCCGGCGCCGCGCTCTGGCTCAAGGAAGCCGCCGCCGCGGGCACCCAGAAGATCCGGCACAAAATGGAACGCGCCGTCACCCTCGCCAAGGTCCTTGGCGCCGACGAGGTCGACAAGGGCCTGGGAGCGGCAGCGGTGCACCAGCGCTTCACCCACGAGGACCTGATCTCCATCGTCAACACCGGCAACGGGAAAAGCCACACGACCGGGGCCACCCACACCGTCACCGACCAGGGCCGGTGGCTGAGTCAGGGCACCAGCGCCTGGGCCAACTTCGGCACCGCCCCTAACACCACCAGCGATGAAGACTTTGAAGGAGCCATCGATGAGCGCTAACACCATGACCCCGCCCCTGGCTGACGCGGCGGTGGAGAACGTGATCGCGCTGATGCGCACGACCCGGATGCCGCACGCCCGCGCTGTGGTCGCCGAGGTCCTTGCCACCGCGAAAGCCCAACGCTGGGACCCCACCGAAGTCGTCCGCGTCCTGCTCGAAGCCGAAGCCACCGGCCGGAACGCCTCGATGCTGGCCACCCGGCGCAAACGTGCCGGATTCCCCACCGGGAAGACCTTCGATGTCTGGGACGAAGCCCTCTCCACCCTGCCGGCTGCAACAACGTCGTTCCTGCGGACCCTGGAATGGGTGCGGCGGCGGGAGAACCTGATTGCCTGCGGGCCCTCCGGCACCGGCAAGACCCTGCTTCTGGAAGCCCTCGGCCAACTGGCCATCGATCAGGGCATGTCCGTGTCCTGGCTCAGCATGGAAGACCTCGGCGCTCTCGTGCGACGGCACCGCATCGATGACAGCGTCAACAAAGCCATCACCCGCGCCACGAACGTGGATTTGATCTGCATCGACGACATAGGCCTGCTGCCGGTCTCCGCCGACGCAGTCGAGGGCTTCTACCGGGTCGTGGAAGCCTCCTACGAAAAGCGGTCCCTGGCGATCAGCTCGAACATCCACCCCTCCGGGTTCGATGAGCTCATGCCCAAAACCATCGCCACCGCGACCGTGGACCGGCTTCTCCACCACGCCCACCTCTGCCAAACCAGCGGCGAGTCCGTCAGGCTCATGCAAGCCCAAAACGGGAAAGGAACCCGCCCGATGAGCTAACCCAAAACCCCGGTCAGGCGCCCCAAAACCCGGCACGCCCGGGGCGCCTGACCCTGTCCAAAAATACTTGCCGCGACCGGTCAAACACCTGCCGCCAGCGGGCAAACCAACCTGCCGCCACCGGTCATTTCTAAGTTGCCGTTGACAGCCCTGAAAATCGTCCGGAAGTGGGCGTGGGGTCTTCATCGGTCCATGACACCAGAAGGGGCCAGAACCCGCAGAAGTTATCCACACCTCTCATCCACTGCTCCGTAAACGCCCTTTTGGTGTCTCAAAAGGGCGTCCACGGAGCAATCGATGGGGGTCAGTCCTCGCTGTGGAGCTCCCGCTGGCGCACGCTGAGCAGCTCGATCTCCGGCCGGCCCGCCACGAAACGTTCGACGGCGGCCAGCACCTCCACGAGGTGGGGCCGGTCCGCTGCCACGAGGCCAACGCCAAGCTGTGTGCGCCGGTACTGGCTGTGGTCCCCGACCTCCGCGACGGAGATCTCGAAGCGGCGCTTAAGTTCGGCCAGGAGGGGCCTGACAACGGAGCGTTTCTCCTTCAGGCTGTGCACGTCCCCGAGGAGGATGTCGAACTCACTCCAGCCGATCCACATGCTCCAGGCCTTCCTGCTAGATGGTGAGTTCGCCCATCAGGTCCCAGCCTTCGCCCTCGAGTTGCCGGCTGATGATCCGGGGTGTTTCGGCGAGCGCCTGGGGCATGTCGGCCATGGCCTGTTTGAAGTGGCGGCTGTTAACGTGGTCGCCGGCGGCATCGTCCTTGAACGCCTCCACCAGGACGAACTCGTTCGGGTCATCCACGCTGCGGGACCAGTCGAACCACAGGTTGCCCGGCTCCTGCCGCGTCGCCTTGGTGAAGTCGTCCACCAGGTCCAGCCAGCGCTCCGACCAGTCGGGCTTTACCTTGAACTTAACGACGATAAAAATCATTGGGCGGGTCCTTCCTGGGCGAGTCTGCGTGCCCCTTCAATGTACCGGCCCGTCACGAGGCGTTGCGCCGCACGGGTCACCATTCCGCCGGCCGCGTAGAACCAGTTCGCGGGCCGGCTGAAGGCGCGGATCCGGAGCCGGACCTCCCCTTGGCTGTTGATCTCCACTTCGAAAGACTCTTCGCCCCGGGCGGGGTGGCCAGGCAGCGTCCCGTAGCCGAACCCCGCCGACTGCGGCACACCGTTCGGCGAGGGCTCGTGGACCCACACCACCTCACAGGGCGCGTTCAGGCGGAGGGGCCCGACGCCGAAGCCGCTCACCACCCGCGCCCCGGGTACCGCCGTGGGTGAATCCGCGCTGACCCGAAGTCCGGCCCGGCGCTGCAGCTCCCAGGCCAGGATGCCCTCTGCCACCCGCCGGTAGACCGCGAGGCCGCTGCCCAGCCGGGCCTCTTCCAGGACACGGTCGAACCCTTCCGGGGCGGTCCCCTGTTCGGTACCTCCCACTCCGGGATAATTCAGTGCACCCAAAACCTGCCCCTGTCAGTCATCCGTTCCTGCCCCGCCCAGGCGTGCCCAGCCCAGCTGCTCCTGCTGTTTCCTGCTCAAACCGGAAACCACCAGGTCGTAGGAGTCTTCCACCATGTCACGGACCATGTCGTCCGGCAGCGACCCGTCCAGGCGGATGCCGTTCCAGTGCGTCTTGTTCATGTGCCACGCCCCCGTGATTTCGGGATGTACCGCACGCAGCTGGACTGCCAGGGCGGGCTCGCACTTCAGATTGACGTAGAAGTCGCGCACGTCCATCGACGACAGCGCGAAGAGTTTGGCCTCATGCCTGGCCCCGCCGGAAACCTGGGCACGGACCTTGAACACCGATGTCTCCGGCCCGAAGGGGAAGTCCTCGTAGGCGCCGGGAAAGGAAAGACAGATTTTCCTCAAGGCGGCGGGGTCCATGAAGGAAGCCTATAAAGCCCGGCCCCGCGGTGCTAGTCTGCGAGGATGTCACATGACCAGGGAGCCATACCTGTTCTGGATCTGAGTAGTGCACGGCAGCCCTACGGCTCGTTCCGCCCCGAGTTCATCGAGCAGCTGCGGCACGCCACCCATGATGTGGGGTTCTTCCAGGTCACCGGGTACGGCGGGTCCCCCGGCCAGGCAGAGGACCTCCTGGATGTGGTCCGGCGCTTCTTCGACCTGCCCCTCGAGGAGCGGATGAAGCTGGACAACCGTCTGTCGCCGCATTTCCGCGGCTACACCCGGATGGGAACCGAGGTGACGCAGGGCAGGGCGGACGCGCGCGAACAGATCGACTACTCCCCCGAACGCGCCCCCGTGAAGGACTATCCGGCCGACCAGCCGTACTGGCTGCTGCAGGGCCCCAACCTCTGGCCGGACGAGTCCTTTCCGGAACTCAAGCCGGCGGCGATGGCCTGGGCAGAGCTGATGTCAGAGGTGGGCATGGAACTCCTGAGGGCCATCGCAGTGTCCCTGCAGCTGCCCGAAGACTACTTCGATGAGCCGTTCCGGGACACCCCGGCATGGATGGGCAAGCTCGTGCACTACGTCGGCGGCGTGGTGGAAGCGGCCGGCGACCAGGGCGTGGGTTCGCACGCCGACTATGGCTTCGTCACCCTCCTGCTCCAGGACGACGTCGGCGGCCTTGAAGTCCTGCCTCCCGGCACCACCGAATGGTTGCCCGTGGAGCCCCTTCGCGGTGCCCTCGTGGTGAACCTCGGGGAGATGCTGGAAGTGGCCACCGAGGGCTACCTGGCGGCCACCATCCACCGCGTCCAGGCTCCGCCGCCGGGGGTGGACCGCTACTCGGTCCCGTTTTTCTGGTCTCCGCGCCTCGATGCCGAGATCGGCCCGGTGCCCCTGCCGCCGGAGTTGAAAGCCCAGGCGCGCGGCATCACCGACGATCCGGGCAATCCGCTGCTGTCCACCTTCGGGCTCAACATGCTCAAAGGCCGGATGCGCGCACATCCCGACGTCACGGAGCGGCACTATCCCCAACTGATGATCCGCTAGAGGTTGTACTTCCACGCGAGCTGGGCGGGGCAGGCGTTCATTACCACGTCCAGGCCGGCTGCCTTGGCGCGCTCTGCGGCGGCTTCGTCAATGACTCCCAGCTGCAGCCATACGGCCTTGGCACCGACGGCAATGGCCTGGTCCACCACATCGCCCACCTTCTGCGAGTTCACAAAACAGTCGACGACGTCGATGGGCCGCTTTTCCGCCGGAATGTCACCGAGCGTGCGGTAGCCGGTCTCCCCGTGCACCGCATCCCCGGGCAGGTTGACGGGGATGATTTCCATGCCCATCCGGTCCCGGATGAACAGGGACGTGTCGTAGGCGGCACGCCATTCGTTGGTGGACAAGCCGACGATGGCCCACCTCCCCTTGGTGCGCATGAGTCGTTCAATGACTGCGGGATCGTTTATGTGGCCCATGCGATTAGCCTACGCGGCAGGGAGGGCGGCCCACGGCCCGCGCCGAAACTGCGTCGCCGAAACCGGCAAAAAGGAAGAGCCGGCCTGGAACGTGATGGGGGACATGTTCCAGGCCGGCGCTACACAGGGGTAATCGTTGGCACCCCCAAAAGGGTTACGCCTTTTCAAAAGTTTTTTAAAAACTTTCTTCCTCCGGCCCTCAGCGGACCGCTGCCCTGGTCCAGCGGGGCAGCGTCGCCTGCCGGCGCGGCCCTTTGGCCGGTGCAAAAGCGTGCAGTCTTGAGGGCAGGCGCTGATCGTCGCAGGCAGGAACGACGACGGCGGGCGGCTCCGCGGGAATACCGGCACCGCCGGCCGCCGGACGGGCTACGGCTCCCGGCGGGCATAGGTCGGTGACCAAGCCCGTACCCGCACATTCACGCACCGCAGCGATGCCTGCTGCCACACCCCTTTTATCCTCGAACGCACCGGACACGGCCATCACCGTACCGTCGGGCGCCAGCAGGCGGAACCTGTACAGCGACTCCGGGTCAAGGAAGACTTCGAAATTTCCTGCCACGATGGTTTCCTTCCGGTCTGCGCGGTCCTGCCGGCGGCGGCCCATCCGGGGCGCGCACCGCTGCGCCGTCCATTGGGAGTCTGCTGGAACCGTCTGCTGATCAGTTCAAATGGTGCTAAAAATTCTGGCGCCCCAGCGTGCAGGCTTACAAGACCATGCGGGTTAAGCCTGTGTAAATTGCTGCCCACCGTGGAAACAGCGGCGGCGGCCCACCCGCCAAGGTGCGCCGCCGCCGTCGTGAATCCCTTAAGGGCGGGGATCAGTCGTTGATGAGGTCGTTGACCACGATCGTCTGGTCCCGGTCGGGCCCGACCCCAATGGCAGAGAAGCGGGTTCCGGAGAGCTTCTCCAGGGCAAGCACGTAGTTGCGGGCGTTCTCCGGCAGGTCCGCGAGGGTGCGGGCGCCGGTGATGTCCTCGGTCCAGCCGTCGAAGTACTCGAAGATCGGCTTCGCGTGGTGGAACTCGGTCTGGGTCATGGGCATCTCGTCATGGCGGACGCCGTCCACGTCGTAGGCCACGCACACCGGGATCTGTTCAATGCCGGTCAGCACGTCCAACTTGGTGACGAAGTAGTCCGTGAAGCCGTTGACGCGGGAGGCGTGGCGGGCCAGGACGGCGTCGTACCAGCCGCAGCGGCGCGGCCGGCCGGTGTTGACGCCGAACTCGCCGCCGGTCTTCTGCAGGTAGACGCCCATCTCATCGAAGAGCTCCGTGGGGAACGGACCTGCCCCAACGCGCGTGGTGTAGGCCTTGATGATGCCGATGGAGCGCGAGATGCGGGTGGGGCCGATGCCGGAACCCACCGACGCACCGCCGGCAGTGGGGTTGGAGGAGGTCACGAACGGGTAGGTGCCGTGGTCGACGTCCAGGAAGGTTGCCTGGCCGCCTTCCATCAGGACCACCTTGCCCTCGTCCAGCGCGGAGTTGAGGACCAGGGTGCTGTCGATGACCAGCGGGCGGAGCCGTTCGGCGAAGGACAGGAAGTAGTCGACGATCTCGTCCACCACTACGCTGCGGCGGTTGTAGACCTTGACCAGGAGTTCGTTCTTCTGGCGCAGCGAGCCTTCCACCTTCTGGCGGAGGATGGATTCGTCGAAGACGTCCTGGACGCGGATGCCGAGACGGGCCACCTTGTCCATGTAGGCGGGGCCGATGCCGCGGCCGGTGGTGCCGATGGCACGCTTGCCAAGGAAGCGTTCGGTGACCTTGTCCAGGACCTGGTGGTATGGGGCCACGAGGTGCGCGTTGGCCGAGACGCGGAGCTTCGAGGTGTCGGCGCCGCGGGCCTGCAGGCCGTCAATCTCCTGGAAGAGTGCCTCGAGGTTCACCACGCAGCCGTTGCCGATAATGGGGACTGCGTTGGGGCTGAGAATGCCTGCGGGCAGCAGTTTGAGTTCGTACTTTTCACCGCCTACGACGACGGTGTGCCCGGCGTTGTTGCCGCCGTTGGGCTTGACGACGTAGTCAACACGGCCGCCCAGCAGGTCGGTGGCCTTGCCTTTACCTTCGTCGCCCCACTGGGCTCCTACGATCACAATTGCTGGCATGGGATCCTCCCCCATTCGTTCGGGCTGCCCGGGGCCGGCCACGGAGGTGGCGGACCAGACGCAGCGCCGTTCATGAGAATGCCCCGAGCGGACCGGCCTCCGCCGTTTCCGCAGCACGGATCGGCGAACGCAATGGCCCCGGGGCTCTTACCACCCAAGTTTAGCCGATGGCGCACTTTGTCCACTTGTTGGGCCGCCGCGGTTCTTGATGCAGGGTAAAGGACCGCGGCGGCCTCCCGGTGGCTGGTTATTCGTCGTCGGCTTCCCCGGCTGGCCGGGACGTCTGTTCGGCGAGGGTGTCCCAGAAGGTGGTGTCGGCGTCGGCAATGGACCCGTCCGCGATGGCTGCGGCCGTGGACGTCAGGGTGGTGACCGTCTGCTTGATCAGGTAGCCGTTGCTGCGCTGCCCCAGCGCGTAGCCGTCCAGGTAGTGGTCAGACATGCCACGCATCTCGAAGAGCAGCGTGGCGATCCCGTACTCCACCGAAATGCCGTTGCGGCTGATGGTCTCGGCGCTGCCGCCCTGGTACTTGCCCAGGTGGCCCCAGCCCGTGGAGTCGACATTGTTGAAGACCACGGCGCCGAGCTGCTTGGACTTTTCGACGACGGCGGGGTCGGCGTTCGGCGTGGTGGGGTACAGGACGGAACCTGACACCAGCTTGCCGTCGCGCTCGGCGCGGGTGCCTTGGTGGTGCAGGTCGATCATGTAGTCGATCCGGTACTTGCGCATCACGTTGTTGTGCAGCGCCTGGGTTTCGGGCTGGATCTTGGCCACGTGGTCGCGGTTCAGGTCCACGCCCTCGGCGTTGTAGCGGGTGAGGTGGCGGTCGCCCTTGGCGAGGTAGTCATCCAGGGAGAAGTTCACGTCCCCCATGGCGCCGTCCGCGTTCAGCATCGGAAGGATGAGGATGTTCACGCCGTTCAGGGTGTCCGCCGATTTGCCGGTTCCCAGGTGCTTGACGAACTCCAGCGCGCCCTCCGTGGTGAGCTGCTCGTTGCCGTGCTGCTGGGTCAGGTACAGGATGGTGGGCTTGGCCGGGTCCGAGATGTACTTGACCAGGTGGATGTCCCGGCCTTTGACGGTCTTGCCGATGACTTCCAGCTCCATGGCCGGCTGCTTGGCGTCCTGGTCCTTCAGGAAGGAGACCATCTGGTCATAGGTTGCCAGTTTTGTGGTGGTGATCTGGCCGTTGCCGTCGTAGGTGGGCCCTTCACCCACGGCGTGTGCCAAGGGGGCGGGGCCGGCCACGACGGCGAGCGCGAGGGCTCCGGTCAGGGCCAGGTTCCTGAAGGTTGCCAGGGATTTCTTCACGGTGCGGTTTCCTCTTCTTCGAGTGCGGTGGTGCATGCAGCCGCAATGTCCCTCATTCGGCTGTGACTCGAGCCAACCAAGCTGGACGGATTCTGTCAATTAAATCGACAAACCCTGTAAGTCCATTTTCGGTCGCCCACACCGGCACGTCACTTCCCGGGGCTTGGTAAACTGGACGAGGCCGACCAGGAGTTGGTCCATCCCCAATTAACCGCCGCTGACCAGTCGCGCCCCCGCGTGCCGTTTTCGGCGGCGGAAGCAACGCCAATCCCCGCAGGAGAACCAGCACTTCATGACCGCCCTGGCCCCCGAAACATTCCACGAACAGCTCCTGAACCGCCGCTACGAACCCAGCGTCGCAGCCATCAACGAACTGTGCGATTCCCTGCAGGAAGGCCGCCCCGGGACGGTAGTGCCCTACGTCGACCCCATGCATGACGTGGAGGAATGCCGCATTATCAGCCTGTTCTCCAACATCGGCGAGGCCGACAAGTCGGGCTTCATCACCGCCGGCGACCAGGACGCCGCCACGCGCATGCTCGGCATCCAGTGGAAGCTGGGCCTGCGCCCCGAGTTCGTGATGCCATGGAACGTCCACCCTTGGCACGTCCCGGGCGAACCCAACGGAAAGTTCACCCCTGATCAGGTGCAGGCCGGCCTCAAGCCCCTGCTCAAGTTCCTGGCACTGGTCCCGCGCGCCTCGGTGATCGTGGCGCACGGCACCGAAGCCAACCGCCTGGCCAACCTGCTGCTCAAGACCGAAGTTCCCCTGCTGTGGCGCCGCGGCCTGAAGACCTACAAGGTCCGGTCCCTCAGCGGCCGCGCCTTCGCCGGCTCCCCCGCGCGCCAGGAGGAGTACCTCGAGGACATGCGTGCGGCCTACGCCGACGCAATGGCCCGTACCGGTATCGCCAACAAAGCCTAGCCTGAAGAGGTCCAGCCTTAAGAGGTAACGACGGCGGGTGGCCACCTTTCATGCGAAAGGTGACCACCCGCCGTCGTCCGTTTTAAGTCCTTGTGGCGTCAGGAGCCTTCCATGGCTGCCTTCGCCGTGGGGTCGGAGTCATTGAGGAACTTCTCGATCCGCTCCGGCTCCTCCGCCTCGCCGATGGCCGATGAAGCCCGGCCGAGGGAGTACAGCGCACGCAGGAATCCGCGGTTCGGCTCGTGCTCCCACGGGATGGGCCCCACGCCGCGCCAGCCGTTGCGGCGCAGCGAGTCCAGTCCGCGGTGGTAGCCCACCCGGGCGTAGGCGTAGGAGTCGATGGTGCGGCCTTCCTTCCAGGCTTCCTCGGCCAGGATGGCCCAGAGCAGCGAGGAGGTGGGGTGCTTTGCCACCAGGTCCAGGGCCTCGTGCCCGGCGTCCAGCTGGCCGTAGACCTCGGTTTCCGCAGGCAGGAGCGTGGGCTCGGGGCCCATCAGGTTCCTGCGGAATTCGTCCGACACCTAGAAGGTCTTTCCGGCCGAGCCGAGCTGCTTGGTGGCTTCCACCACGCGGGCTGCCAGGCCGGCTTCGGCGGAGGCGCCCCAGACGCGGGGGTCGTAGGTCTTCTTGTTGCCCACTTCGCCGTCAACCTTGAGCACGCCGTCGTAGTTCTTGAACATGTGGTGCGCCACCGGACGCGTGTAGGCGTACTGGGTGTCGGTGTCGATGTTCATCTTGATCACGCCGAAGGAGACTGCGTCCGCGATTTCCTGGTCCGAGGAGCCGGAACCGCCGTGGAAGACGAGGTCGAACGGGTTGTCCTTGCCGATCTTGGCGCCGACCTGGGCCTGGATGTCCTTGAGGATTTCCGGGCGCAGCTTGACGCCGCCGGGCTTGTAGACGCCGTGCACGTTGCCGAAGGTCAGCGCCGTGATGTAGCGGCCGTTCTCGCCGGAGCCCAGTGCCTCAACGGTGGCCAGGGCGTCCTCGACGGTGGTGTAGAGCTTTTCGTTGATCTCGTTCTCAACGCCGTCCTCTTCACCGCCCACCGTGCCGATTTCGACCTCGAGGATCATCTTCGCGGCGGCGGTGCGCTGCAGCAGGTCGCGGGCGATGCGGAGGTTGTCCTGCAGCGTCTCGGCGGAGCCGTCCCACATGTGGGAGTTGAACAGCGGGTTGCGGCCTGCCTTGACCTCGGCCTCGGAGGCGGCCAGCAGGGGCAGGACGAAGCCGTCCAGCTTGTCCTTGGGGCAGTGGTCGGTGTGCAGCGCGATGTTGACGTTGTAGTTCTTGGCCACTTCGCGGGCGAAGGCTGCGAAGCCCAGGGACCCGGCAACCATGTCCTTGGTGGAGGCGCCGGACCAGTAGGCTGCACCGCCGGTGGAAACCTGCACGATGCCGTCGGACTCGGCGTCGGCGAAACCGCGCAGCGCGGCGTTCAGCGTCTGCGAGGACGTGACGTTAACGGCCGGGAACGCGAAGCCGCCCGCCTTCGCACGGTCGATCATCTCGGAGTAGATCTCTGGGGTTGCAATGGGCATGCTGGCTCCTCTGCTGAGTTTCGTCTGTGGGTGGATGACCCTCAAGTAGACCGCTTACGGCTTGGCACCATCCTAGCCATTTCCGCGCCGGGAGAGTGTTTCGGGTCACCGCTCAGTAACACTCAGACGTGCTGGTTGAAGACATGCCGGCGCACCCACGCGTGCATTGCGATGGCTGCGGCGGAAGCGGCATTGATGGACCGGGTGGAGCCGAACTGCTCGATGGACAAGGTGGCGACGGCGGCCTGGTGGACCTCCGGCGTGAGGCCCGGACCCTCCTGTCCGAAGACCAGCACGCAGTCCCGTGGCAGGTCGTACGTCTCCAGCGGCACCGAGTCCGGGAAGATGTCGACCCCGATGATCGCCAGCCCCTCCCCCTGGGCCCACCGGACGAAGTCCCCAACGGTGGGGTGGTGGCGGATGTGCTGGTAGCGGTCGGTGACCATCGCGCCCCGCCGGTTCCACCGGCGCCGGCCGATGATGTGCACCTCTTTGGCAAGGAAGGCATTTGCGGTGCGCACCACGGTGCCGATATTCAGGTCATGTTGCCAGTTCTCGATGGCCACGTGGAAGTTGTGCCGGCGCGAATCCAGCTCCGCCACGATTGCCTCGTGCTTCCAGTAGCGGTACTTGTCCAGGACGTTCCGCCGGTCGCCGTCCGCCAGGAGGTCGGGGTCCCAATGGT
Source organism: Arthrobacter sp. MOO21 (assembly GCF_057369995.2). Classification (NCBI taxonomy): domain Bacteria; kingdom Bacillati; phylum Actinomycetota; class Actinomycetes; order Micrococcales; family Micrococcaceae; genus Arthrobacter; species Arthrobacter sp. MOO21. The sequence continues at coordinate 1,082,602 of NZ_CM170671.2, forward strand.
CGCCTTCCGGCAGTTCCCCTTCCCAGGGCCCGACGCCGACCTCCGCCTTTTCCGGCGCACCCTCCCCGGGTGCGTGGTCGGGTTCGTCTGTCATGGCGGGCGTCTGGTTCACCCCTCAACACTAGACTGGTCCTTTCGGGCTTTCAGCACAGGCGCATTCATCACGTGGAGGACAGGCATGGCAGAAGCAGACCAGGTGGCAGGCAACCCGGCGGTGTACCGCAGCGGCCAGGAAATCGAGTGCTGGCTGACGGACATGGACGGCGTGCTGGTCCACGAGAACCAGCCGATTCCGGGTGCCGCGGAACTGATCCAACGCTGGGTGGACACCTCCAAGCGCTTCCTGGTGCTGACCAACAACTCCATCTTCACCCCGCGTGACCTGGCCGCCCGCCTGCGCGCCTCCGGCCTGGAGATCCCGGAAGAGAACATCTGGACCTCCGCCCTGGCCACGGCGCAGTTCCTGAAGGACCAGGTGTCCGCGGGGGGTTCGGAATCAGGCAACCGCGCGTACACCATCGGTGAGGCAGGGCTGACGACGGCGCTGCATGAGGCAGGCTTCATCCTCACCGACCAGAACCCGGACTTCGTCGTGCTCGGCGAGACGCGCACGTACTCTTTCGAGGCGATCACCATGGCCATCCGCCTGATCCTCGCCGGTGCCCGCTTCATCGCCACCAACCCCGATGCCACGGGACCGTCAAAGGACGGCCCCATGCCCGCCACCGGCGCCATCGCCGCGCTGATCACCAAGGCCACCGGCCGCGAACCGTACATTGTGGGCAAACCGAATCCCATGATGTTCCGCAGCGCGATGAACCAGATCGACGCCCACTCCGAGACCACCGCCATGATCGGGGACCGGATGGACACCGACATCATCGCCGGCATGGAAGCGGGGCTGCACACGGTCCTGGTCCTGAGCGGCATCACCCACAAGGACGACATTGCGGCCTACCCGTTCCGGCCAAACCAGGTCCTGAACTCAGTGGCGGACCTGAAGAACCAGATCTAGAAAATACTCACCCGGGAACCGCCCCGGGGCAGCGGGAAGTACTCGTCCAGCAGGTCCGTCAGGAGCGGCCGGTAGACCTGGGGGTTCCAGCCGGGGCTGGCGTGGGCCGGCGCCGCGCCGGTGGTCTGCAGGTTGCTGGAGACCATATTGTCCTTGAACACCACAGCCCAGGTTTCCACAGCGGTTTCATAGGCCACCGTTTGGTCCTTCGGATTGCCCAGGTAGGCCATCTTGGCCGTACCGAGCTTCCCGGCAAACTGGCTTCCGTCGAAGTGGTAGATGTATGCGGATTCGGTCTGGACCAGCACGTTCGACGGGGCGATCGGGGACAGCTGCTCGAGGGTCTGGTCCAGGATCTGCCGCCAGCTCCGTTCGTCCTTGTGGATGATCCGCTCCCCCAGCTCGTACCCGCCGCGGAGCGTGGACGGGAACCGGAAGCCGCGCTCGTAGAGGAACACCACGCCGTCGAACCAGCTCTGGTCCAGCACGTCATGTGCGCTGTAGGGGCTGGAATCCAGGAGGATGAACTGCACCTGGATGCCGTTCAGCGCAAGCAGCCGTGCGGCCACCTGGGTGGCGAGCATGCCGCCGAAACTGTGGCCGTAAAAGAACAGCTTGGTGATCTTCTCGGCGGCCACGTAGTCGGTGACCGCGTTGACCACCTCGGTGATGTTCAGCCCCAGGTTGGAATAGCCGACGGCGGCAAGCCGGGCGCGCTTGTTAAGCGCGCCGCGGAGGGTGTTGAGGATCCACTGCGCTTCTTCCCAGCTGGTCTTATACCCCGGGAACAGGAACCAGCTGGCGTCCGGGTAGTAGGCGTCGGCGAAATCGTCGGCAACCTGCAGGATCCTGGTGGTGCGCCGCTGCGACTGCACTTCACGGGTGAGCAGCATGTCCGCGGCGAGCAGGGAGGCTGCGCCCGCCCCGCCGAGGAAGGAACGGCGCGAGAAGCGTTTCAGGGCAGCCGACTCCGCCAGCAGCCGGGCCTGGGGAGTCCCGCGCCGGTCCTGCGGATTCACTTCTCCCTCAAACGGCACACCACTACCGTAGGCACATCGGAAGATACCGCCGCAAGGAGCGGGACGTAACCTTTCGGCGACGCCGGGTCAGCTGGCGGCCTGGCCCTCCGCGGCCGGGTAAGGCGCCTGGGGGCTCTGCCGACGGCGTAGGATTTCGAGGCCGATGTCGTTGTAGCGGCCCAGCAGGTCCGCGCCGTCGGGTGCCTCCGGGTTGTCCAGCAGCGCAAAGAGGAAGTCGCTGGCCTGGAGCAGTTCCTCGTCCGTGTAGGCGGTCAGGGGGCGGCCGTACAGCTCCTCGATCCACATCACGGGGAGTTGGGGGAATTCACCTGCGAACTCACCCCCGGGGAACAGCTCCCTGACGTCGTCGTCCACCAGGATCGGTTGGCGGCTCGACTCGTCCTGCAGGCCCCGGTCATGTGAGGAGGGCGCCAGCTGAAGGCCGACCCCGGCGGAAGGAACACCCAGCAAGGAGTTGGCGGCAATGGCGTTCAGGTCTGCGCGCAGCCCGGCCAGAGCGGAGGATTCGACGAGCGCAGCACGGGAGAGGTCAACACAGATACGGCAGCGGATGCCCATCCTCCGGACCCGGCGGATGATGTGGACCAGTTCGGCACGGGAATCGTTGTGAAGGGTCCCCCGGACTTCAATCCGGACGATGTCAGCAGGGACATCGAGGTTAACGAGAGCGTCTAACGCGCGGTCCATAGGTACTCCAAAAGAGGTCTATGGCCGACGGCTCAACCTCGGCAAGCGTAACCCGCGGGACGGCACCACACAAGCCACACCTCAGGCGGCGCCGCCCGGCCGCGTCTTGGAAGGTTCCTGGTAGTGCGTCCGCGCGCCGGCCCCGCCCACGGAATCCACCAGCGACTTGGCGATGTCCCGCAGCTTCCTGTTGCTGTTGCTGGACGCCTCGGTGAGGATTTCGACGGCGGCGTCCTGGCTGCAGCGGTTCTGCGCCATGACGATTCCCACTGCAATGTCGATGATGGTCCGCGACTCCAGGGTGGCACGAAGGTTGGTGGCGCTGTCAGCGTGCAGCGAGAACCGTACGGCCAGGCGCAGAGCCTGCGAAATTTCCCGGGTGAAGTCCCTGGCCCTCGCGGCAGCGGACCCGTCGAACTTATGCGGAAAATCGGAATAGAGGTTCAGTGCTGCCTTGGCTTCGCCCTGCAGGTTGAAGGGCAGGGAAAAGACTGACCGCAGCCCGTATGAGGCAACCGCGGCGGCGTAGTCCGGTCCCCACCGGTCCTCCTGCAGCAAATCCGGAACGTAGACTTCGCGCTCATCCTTGGCGGCGGTGAGGCACGGACCCTGCGAAAGGGAGTACTGGATTTCGTCCACTTCCCGGGCGACGGCACTGCTCCAGCCAATGGTGGCGGCCTTCCGGTCGCGGAGCAATGTGATGCCACACAGGGCGTCGTCCCCGTCCCCTGCCATCTGGTGCGCGGAGAAGCGCGCCAGTTCGTTGAGGAATTCCTCGAAGTCGGCGCTTTCCAGAATAAGGTTCTGGACCTGGTCAGTGGCGCTCAGGGCCTGGCTGGGGGGGAGCATGCTGCAGGTTCTCCAAAGGTACTAAAGGTTAAAGCCCATGATAAGACAGCCCCAGTGCCGGTCCAAGGGCCGGCACTGGGGCTGACTACATTGTGTGCAGGCTAGGCAAGTCCCAGCTCGTCCTTGCCGAAGGCGTACAGGTAGGGCACGCCGGTTTCGGCTTCGATCTTTTCCTTGGCCCCGGTATCGCGGTCCACAATCACTGCCACCGCCACGACGTTGCCGCCGGCTTTCCGGACGCCCTCCACGGCTGTCAGCGCCGAGCCGCCCGTGGTGGAGGTGTCCTCAAGGACCAGCACCTTGCGCCCCTCGACGGACGGCCCCTCCACTTGGCGCCCCATGCCGTAGGACTTCTGTGCCTTCCGCACCACGAACGCGTCAACGCTGCGGCCGGCGTCAACGGCTGCGTGCATGACGGCAGTGCCAACCGGGTCTGCACCCATGGTGAGCCCGCCGGCGCATTCGAAGTCGATGCCGGCCTCGTCTGCCAGTGCCAGCATGACCTGCCCCACCAGCCTGGAGGCCTCGTGATGAAGCGTGATGCGGCGCAGGTCGATGTAGTAGTCCGCCTCGGCCCCGCTGGAAAGGATCACCTTGCCGCGGACCACGGCGAGTTCCTTGATCAGTTCGAGCAGTCGGGCGCGGGCAGCGGCCGTGTCTACAGCCGTGTCAGTGGGGGAAGTCATGGACTCCAGTTTAGTGGGTGGCGGAATGGCAGCGGGCCGGGCGAACGCGGGTGCGTGCTCGGGGCGCGGTCCGAAGCCGATAAGCCGGGGCAGGAGGCGCCGCACCACAGGGTTGTGGCGCAGGAGGAAGAAAAGCAGCCGCTGCCAGCTGAACGACGCGCCGGGCCTCTTCCCTGCCAGCATGTCGCCGGACAATGTCCCGGCAAACAGGGGAACGAAGATCACGCGGTGCATCAGCCGCTGCACTGCCTGGACGGCAACCGTGGGCATCCGGCGGCGCCGTTGCACGGCAGCCAGGGTCTTCGCTCTCACGTGGCCCCGGAGCAGGTCCGGTGCCAGCCGCGCCGCTGCGGCCACCGCGTCCTGGATGGCGAGGTTGATCCCCACCCCGCCGGCGGGCGACATCGCGTGGGCGGCGTCACCGATGCACAGGAAGCCGTCCACGTACCACCGCGGAAGCCGGTCCAACCGGACGTCCAGCCAGTGCAGGTCATCAAGGGACTGGATGGAGTCCACCCTGTCGGCAAGGTCCGGGCGGAGTGCCGCCACGCGCTGCCTGAACCGCTCCACGCCGCCCGCACGAATCCTGGCATCGGCTCCTTTCGGTGCCAAGTAGCCCATCTGGTAGTAGTCGGTGCGGTTGAGGGCGATCATCGCGTCGCGGTCCCCCAGCGACGGGACCACTCCGGCGATCTCGCCCGATTCGGACGCGCGGCGCGGGAGTTTGAACCACCAGGTGTCGAAGGGCACCGGATATTCCCTGGGATGCAGCCCAGCGGCCCGGCGCAGCACCGATTTGCGGCCGTCCGCCGCCACCACGACGTCGGCGGACAGCACCGACTCCCCGCCGGGGCCAGCTGTCCCGGCCGTCCGGTAGCGCACCCCGGTGACGCGTCCGCCGTCGAACACCAAACCGGTGGCCTCATGGTCCATGAGGAGCGTAAAGCCCGGCTCGGCGGCGGCCTTTGAGGCGAGGAAATCGAGGAGGTCCCACTGGGGCATCATCGCGATGTAGTCGTAGGGAGGCTTCAAGGACGAGAAATCGGCCAGCGTGACCATGCCTTTGCCGGGGACGGGGACCGCGACTCCCCGCAGCCGGCTCTGCGGGAGTTTGCGGAATCCATCGCCCAGGCCCAGTTCGTCAATCAGCCGGATGGTGGACGGGTGCACTGTGTCGCCGCGGAAATCGCGCAGGAAGTCGCTGTGCTTCTCCATAACCGAGACCTGCACGCCCGCCCTTGCCAGCAGCAGGCCAAGCACCATGCCTGCCGGACCGCCGCCCACAACAGCACACCCAGTCGGTTCCATGCCTGTACGGTACGCCGCCCAACGCCCGGCCGGAACAGTTGAGGGTTGTTGACAGCGCTGGCTAGGCTGGACCACATGCGCGAACTCCAGGCCAAGATCATTGAAGAAATGGGCGTCCAGCCCCGGATCGATCCCGCAGGGGAGGTGCGCAAGCGCGTCGCGTTCCTCAAGGAATACCTGAAGGCCACCGGCACCAAGGGCTTTGTCCTGGGCATTTCCGGCGGCCTGGATTCCTCCCTCGCCGGGAAGCTGGCGCAGCTGGCCGTGGATGAGCTCGAAGCCGAGGGTGTGGACGCCAATTTCGTGGCCGTCCGCCTGCCCTACGGCGTGCAGCATGATGAAGAGGACGCCCAGGCAGCCCTGGACTTCATCAAGGCCAAGACGGAATGGACGTTCAATATCTCGGCTGCCGTGGACGGTTTCGAGGATGAGTTCGAAAAGACCGTGGGCTCGGAAATTTCCGACTTCCACAAGGGGAACACCAAGGCCCGCACCCGCATGATCGCCCAGTATGCGCTGGCTGGCGAGCACAACTACCTGGTCATCGGAACCGACCACGGCGCCGAGTCGGTGACGGGGTTCTTCACCAAGTACGGCGACGGCGGCGCGGACATCCTGCCCCTGTTCGGCCTGAACAAGCGGCAGAACCGTGCCCTGCTGGCTGAGCTCGGCGCGCCCGAGCGGGTCTGGGGGAAGGTGCCCACCGCCGACCTGCTCGACGACCGGCCGGGCCGCACCGACGAGGACGAGCTGGGCCTGACGTATGACCAGATCGACGACTACCTGGAGGGCCGCGACGTTCCTGGCTCCGTCGCCGAATCGATCGAACAGAAGTACCTGCGCACCCGCCACAAGCGCACCGTTCCGGTCACCATTTTCGATACCTGGTGGAAGCACGAGGGCCCGGAGGAGCCACGCGCGGGCCTCTAACCAGCCGAAGCAGCCCACTTTTGGGAAGCACGACGGCGCGGCGCACCGTAAAGGGGCGGCGCGCCGTCGTCGTTTCCGGGCAAAGCCGGGCTACTTCGGCGGGGCTGCCTCGCCGCCCAGCTGCTGCGTGATCCGGTGCGCTTCCGCCATCAGGAGAGCGCCCAGTTCGGGCTGCCGCCCAGGCTTGAAGCGCGGTTCGATGCCGGTCAGGGACAGCGCCCAGGCCGGCTTTCCGGACCGGTCAAACACCGCGGCCCCCATGCCCCAGCTGCCTTCCAGCACCATCCCGGGATTCACCGAGTAACCTGCCAGCCTGGTGCGGACAAGGTTCTCCCGCACCCGCGCCGGGGTGTGGTTCGCTGCGAAGCCTCCCGCGTGCTCCGGCCACCGGGCCAGCAGTTCCTCCTGCTCATCCTCCGGCAGGAAGGCCATGATGGCCGTCCCCGCCGACGCCACGCCCAGGGGAAACCGGACGCCTTCGTGCAGCACGAAGGACCGCACCGGAAAGCTGCCCTCCTCCCGCAGCAGGCAGACCGTCTCCCCGCCGCGCCGGATGGAAAAGAAGGCGCTCTCCCCCGTCGCTTCGGCAAGCCGGCGCAGGCTGGGCCGGGCGATGTCCTCCAGCGGAAACCGGGCGGATGCCACCGAACCCATCAGGAGGACTTCCGGTCCCAGCACCCAGTTGCCGGTGATGGGGTCGTGGTCCAGCAGCCCCTCGGAGGCGAGTGAGGACAGGAGCCGGTGGACGGTGGGCCGCGTCAGCCCTGATTCCCGGACCAGGCCGGCAAGCGGCATCCCCTCGGGGCTGCGGCCCACCAGCCGCAGCAGTCCTGCGACGCGGGCCACGACCTGGGCCCCCTGCACCGGCGCCGACGTCATGAAAAACCTCCCTGATTGTCCATATTGTGGATGCATTCAATCCTACCGTCCACACTGTAAAAACGGGGTATTCCACCGCTTGACAGCGGAATCGGGGCACCCGTAGTCTCCACATGCAGAAACCATCGTCCATAAAATGGACTGGCCCATCGCTCAACGAGGAGTCGACATGAAGAAACTGCAGCCCTCCGCCGCAGCCGCCCTGGAAGGGGCCCTGCGGGACGGCATTACCCTCGCCGTGGGCGGATTCGGCCTCAGCGGCATTCCTGCCGACCTGATCGAAGCCGTCCGCGATTCAGGCGTCAAGGACCTCACCGTGGTGTCCAACAACATGGGCGTGGACGGCAAGGGCCTGGGAGTCCTGATAGAGGCTGGCCAGGTCCGCAAGGTCATCGCCTCCTACGTGGGCGAGAACAAGCTCTTCGCCGAACAGTACCTCGCCGGAAAGCTTGAGGTGGAGTTCACGCCGCAGGGCACCCTCGCCGAACGCCTCCGCGCCGGCGGCGCCGGCATTCCCGCCTTCTACACGAAAACCGGGGTGGGCACCCTCGTGGCCGAAGGCAAGCCGCACGAGGTGTTCGACGGCGAAACGTACGTCCAGGAGCGGGCCATCCGGGCCGACGTCGCGCTGGTCCACGCCCACACCGCGGACACTGACGGCAACCTCATCTACCGCTACACCGCCCGGAACTTCAACCCCGTGGTGGCCACGGCAGGACAGCTGACCATCGCCGAGGCCGAGGTGATCGTGCAGCCCGGCGACCTGGACCCGAACCACATCGTGACCCCGGGCGTCTTTGTCCAGCGGCTGGTGCGGGCCACGGACCGCGTCAAGGACATCGAACAGCGGACCGTCCGGCAGCGTCCCGACCTCGTTTCCGCCTAGGCCGCATCCAGCGCCACCGTTCCGATTACTCAATGGAGAGAAACGCCCTCATGACCACCACGCAACTCAACCGCCAGGATTTCCCGCAAAAAGGCCTGGCCCGGATGGCGGAGAAGCTGGCCGGATGGACCCAGAAATGGTTCCCGGACGCCTACATCTTCGCCTTGGCCGGGGTGCTGCTGGTGGCCATTGCGGCGCTGGCCATCGGCGCTTCGCCCAAGGCCGTAGTGGATTCCTTCGGCAACGGCTTCTGGGACCTCACGGCCTTTACCCTGCAGATGGCGATGGTGGTGCTGACCGGCTACGTGGTGGCCACCGCACCCCCGGTGGCCCGTTTGATCGAGCGGCTGGCACAGGTGCCGGGCTCCGCGCGCACTGCCGTGAGCTTTGTGGCCGTCATGTCCATGTCGGTGTCCTTCGTGAACTGGGGGCTGAGCCTGATCTTCGGCGGACTCCTGGCACGCGCCATAGCCCGCCGCCGGGACCTCCAGGTGGACTACCGGGCCCTGGGTGCAGCGGCTTTCATGGGGCTGGGAGCCGTATGGGCGCTGGGCATGTCCTCCTCGGCTGCCCAGCTGCAGGCAACAAAGGCGTCCATTCCCCCGGCGCTGCTGAAGATCACCGGTGTCCTGGACTTCGGCACCACCATCTTCACCTGGCAGTCCCTGCTGACGCTGGCCATCCTCATGCTGCTGACAACGGTCATAGCGCACTTTTCGGCCCCCACGGGCAGCGCGATCAGGACCGCTGCCGATCTGGGCGTGGACCTCAATGACCAGCCCGAACCTCCGGCGGAACAGTCCCGTCCGGGCGAATGGCTCGAATACAGCCGCGTGCTGCCCGTACTCGCCGGCGTCCTGACCCTGGGCTGGCTGGTGTCCCAGCTTCTGACGCTGCCCATTTTGAGCGTGGTCAGCTCGCTCAACGGGTACCTGCTGGTCTTCCTCATGCTGGGGCTCGTGCTGCACGGGACGCCGCGCAGGTTCCTCCAGTCAGTCAGCAAGGCTGTCCCCGCCACAGCGGGAATCCTGGTGCAGTTTCCCCTGTATGCGGCGATGGCAGCGATCCTGACCAAAGCCGCCGGCGCAGGCGGCCTCTCGGTGTCCGAGCACCTCGCACACTTCTTCACCAGCATCGGCGGCAACGGCGCGTTCGCCGTCATCATCGCCCTCTACACGGCGTTCCTCGGCATGTTTGTGCCGTCGGGCGGCGGCAAATGGCTGGTGGAGGCGCCGTACGTGATGCAGTCCGCCACGGACGTGAACATGAACCTTGGCTGGACCGTGCAGATCTACAACATGGCCGAAGCGCTGCCCAACCTCATCAACCCGTTCTTCATGCTGCCCCTGCTGGCGGTGCTGGGCCTGCGCGCCCGGGACCTGGTGGGCTTCACCTTCCAGCAGTTCCTGTTCCACCTGCCGGTGGTCCTCCTGCTGGCCTGGCTGCTGGGAATGACCTTCGACTTCGTGCCACCGGTTATACCGAACTGACCTCAACGAATACTGCGGTAAACAAGACAAAAGGAGAAACCCCATGGCATGGACCAGGGACCAGATGGCTGCGATCGCCGCCGAGGAACTGAACGACGGCGACTACGTGAACCTGGGCATCGGCATCCCCACGCTGGTGGCCAACAACTTGCCCGAGGGCGTGCGGGTTGTCCTGCAGAGCGAGAACGGGCTGCTGGGCATGGGCCCGTTCCCGTACGAGGGCGAGGAGGATGCCGACCTCATCAATGCGGGCAAGCAGACCGTGACGGTCCTGCCCGGCGGCAGTATCTTCGACTCCGCCACCTCCTTCGGCATGATCCGCGGCGGGCACGTCAAGGTGGCCATCCTCGGTGCCATGCAGGTCTCCGGCAACGGCGACCTGGCCAACTGGACCATCCCGGGCAAGATGGTCAAGGGCATGGGCGGTGCCATGGACCTGGTGGCCGGGACGCCGCGGGTGGTGGTCCTCACCGAGCACAATGCCAAGGACGGCACCGCGAAGATCGTGCGCGAGTGCACCCTCCCCCTGACCGGGCTCAGCTGCGTGGACCGGATCATCAGCGACCTGGCAGTCTTCGACCTGATTAACGACGACGACGGCGGGCGGCGGCTCACGCTGACCCGGCTTGCCCCAGGGGTCACCGTAGAGGACATCCAGAGCAAAACCGAAGCCGACTTTACAGTCCGGCTCGAGAACGAGGAAGTGGCAGCATGAGCTTGAAGGAACAGTTCGGCAAGGATGTCCTGCTCACCGGCTGGGGGCACAGCAAGTTCGGCAAGCTGACAGAGGAGACCCTCGAGTCCCTCATCGTCCAGGTGGCTTCCGAGGCGATCGGCAACGCCGGCATCGAGCCGGGCCAGATCGACGAGATCTACGTGGGCCAGTTCAACTCCGGCATGATGCCGCTGGCCTTCCCGTCCTCGCTGGCGCTGCAGGTTTCACCGGACCTGGCCAACGTCCCCTCCACCCGGGTGGAAAACGCCTGCGCTTCCGGCTCGGCGGCGTTCCAGCAGGGCACCAAGTCGCTGCTGGCTGGCACGGCAAAGACGGTCCTGGTCATTGGCGCCGAGAAGATGACCCACGCCGGCGCCGACGTTGTGGGTGCCGCCCTGCTCGGTGCGGACTACGACATGGCAGGCAAGCCCTCCACCACGGGCTTCACCGGCCTCTTCGCAGAAGTGGCCAAGCACTACGAGAAGCGTTACGGCACTGTGTCCGACGTGCTGGGCACCATCGCGGCGAAGAACCACCGCAATGGCGTCGACAACCCCTATGCCCAGCTCCGGAAGGACCTTGGCGAGGAGTTCTGCCAGACCGTCTCGGACAAGAACCCCATGGTCGCGGACCCGCTGCGCCGCACCGACTGCTCCCCGGTCTCCGATGGTGCCGCCGCCGTCGTGCTGTCTGTGGCCCCAACCGGCGGAGCCACCGCGCCGGTCCGGCTGGCCGGTTTCGGCCAGGCCAACGATTTCTTCCCCACCGATCGCCGGGACCCCACCGCATTCGCCGCAACCCAGGCCTCCTGGCAGCGCGCCATGGCAATGGCCGGTGTGGGACTGGAGGACCTTGACTTCGCCGAGGTCCATGACTGCTTCACCATCGCCGAACTGCTCATGTACGAAGCCATCGGGCTGACCGAACCGGGCCAGGGCGCCCGCGCGGTGAAGGAAGGCTGGGTCTTCAGGGACGGCAGGCTTCCCATCAACGTATCGGGAGGCCTCAAGGCCAAGGGCCACCCGGTGGGAGCCACGGGCGTCTCCCAGCACGTCATCACCGCGATGCAGCTCACCGGAACGGCCGGCGACATGCAGCTGGCTGGCCCCCGCCGCGCGGCTGTGCAGAACATGGGCGGCGTGGGCATCGCCAACTACGTGAGCATCCTCGAGGCCGTCTAGCCTGGCACCCGGACGGTGGCACCCGGGGCGGTGCCGCCGTCGTGGGGCGCTTTGAAGCCGTCCGGAGCCGTCTCGGGGGATGACGACGGCGTGTCCGCGCCAAAGTGCCCCGGGACGGCCGCGCATGGTGATTGCGGAGGCACGGGCAGGATCAGCCGGCACCCCGGAGGAGGGCCGCAATGTCCCCAAAGCCCAGCCGCTCAGCATTCTGCAGTGCGGTCCTGCCTTCCGGGTCGCGGATGCCGGGGTCGGCACCGGCGTCCAGCAGCAGCCGCACGACCTCCTGCTGGCGCGGGCCGCCGTCGTTCAGCAGGATGGCCTCCTGCATGGCGGTCCAGCCCAGGTGGTTGACGTGGTTTACCGGGACACCGGCTGCGATGAGGATCTTCACGGTCTCCACGTGGCCGTGCTCGCTGGCTGGGATGAGCGCCGTGCCGCCATAACGGTTGGTGCTGGTGACGTCAGCCCCGGCAGCCAGCGTCAACTGCAGCACCTCGTTGAACCCCTCCGCCCCGCTGTAGAGGAACGCCGAGTCCTGGATGGAGTCCTTGGCGTTGACGTTGCCGCCACGGCCGATCAGTCCGGCAACCCTGGGCGCGTCGTTGGCCTTGGCCGCCGCGATCAGTTCCTGGTCGAGCCGCGCCTGTGCCTCCGGGCTCAACGGGGGTGCCGGTGCTGCCGGGCTGGAGGGGGCAGCGGGGCTTGCTTGCGGGGAGCCGGTTTCCCCGCCCGGGTTGACGGATGAAACAGGCGGCGGGGAACCAACGTCCTGCGACTCCCCTGGCCTTGCCTGGCACGCAGCGAGGAGTATTCCGGCTAAGGCCATCAGGGCTGCTGTGCCGCCACGCCTCATGCCTGAACCCTACTTCGTGGCTGCTGCGATAGCCTCGGCGCCGGCGGTGGCGCAGGCCTCATCGAGCGCGCCGTCGGGGGCGCCGCCCACGCCGATGCCGGCCACCGAAACACCGTTGACCTTCAGCGGTACCCCGCCGGCCAGGAACAGGGTGCCGGGGAGGTCGGCGATGGAAGGACCGTTTCCGTTAATCCGCTTCGCCAGCTCACTGGTGGGCGCGCCAAAGGCTGCCGCCGTGTAGGCCTTCCGCTTGGCTGCCTCGATGGTGTGTTCGGCGGCATTGTCGCCGCGGAGCAGCGCCTGGACCGTGCCAAACCTGTCCACGAGCGCAACGGTGACGAACGGCAGCTTGTCCGCCTGGCACTTGGCGAGCGCCGCGCTGACGGCCTGCGCCGATGCCCCTACGGTGATGCGGTTCTGCTGCACCACGGTTTCCGGGGCCGGCTGCACGTCCACGGCAGGCATGACTGCGGGTGCCTGCGTGCCAGTTGCGCCAGCCGTTCCAGCGTTCGCGGCGGCGGTTGCCCCGGCAGTGACCAGGAGGGCTCCGGCGGCCGCGGCGGCAAATACCTTGTGGGACTTCTTCATGACGTTTCCTTCGCTTGGTCGGGATTGCTGTTTCCATCCTTCCCGGGAGTACGGTGCCTGCCATCGGGCGTTTGGCGGATCCCTGCTCCATCAAAAGGCCGGCCATATCAGCCAAAAGGCTGAGGGACGGGACAGTGCGGGAGCCCTAGCATGGAAGGCAGCGTTCCCCACCAGATCCGGATGCCATGCCCGCCACAGACACCAGTACAAACCCCGGCCCCGCGGTACCCCCTGCCGGCGGCAGCCGCCGCCTTGGCATGGATCCGCTGACCCGGGCCGGCCCCCTGGGCAGTATCGGATTGACTGTCCACGCGGGCTTCGCCCTGCTCCTGGTGGCGTCGGCTGTCCGTTACGTCATGCGCCACAGCCCCGCGGACAACCTGGTGGTTCTGGGACTTGCCGCTGCGGCGTGCCTGCTCTACGCCGTCGTAGCCCTGCTGTCCGCACGGGACCGGGCCGGGGTGCCATGGGTCGTCGTCCTCGTGGCTGTGTGGGCGGTGCTGGTGGTGGCAGCGCCAAGCTTCGCGTGGTGTTCCTTCGCCCTGTTCTTCCTGTGCCGCAGCGCCCTGCGAGGTACGACAGCGTACGTCCTGGCTGCTGCCATCACGCTCGCCACCGCCGTCGGACTGTTCCGCCTGGGCAGCGGCACCGACGTGGCGATGCTCCTGGGACCGCTGGCGGTAGGCACGATGCTGACGCTCATCTACGACCGCATACAGCGTGACGCCGAAGAACAGCGCCGCCTGCATGCGGAAGTCAGCAGCGCGCAGGGGCAGCTGGCGGCCAGTGAACGGCGGGCCGGCACCATCGGGGAACGCGAGCGGGTCTCCCGGGAAATCCACGACACCGTCACACAGGGCCTGGCGAGCAGCCTGCTCCTGCTCGAAGCCGCGGACCGGGCGTGGCCGGATACTGCAGCACGCGATGATGTCCGCCAGGCCACGGGCCTGCTCCGTGCCAGCCTGTCGGAGACCCGCAGCCTGGTCCACGAACTGGCGTCCCCCGGGCTGGATGCCGCACCCCTACCCGAGGCGGTGCTGCTTGCCGCACGGCAGTACGTGCCCGAAACCCGCCTCATGGTGACCGGTGAGCCGCGTACCGTGTCCCCGGAAGTCCGGCATGCCCTGCTCCGCGTGGCGCAGAGCGCGGCTTCCAATATCCGGCTGCACGCCTCGGCGTCGGTGGCCACCGTGACGCTGGGTTTCCTTCCGGACGCCGTCACCTTGGACATTTACGACGACGGCGCCGGCTTTGATCCGGCGGCGGCAGCACCGCCGTCGGACGCCGGCGGGTACGGACTGCGGGCCATGCGGCAGCGGGTGGAGCAGCTGGGCGGCCTGTTTTCGGTGGAGAGCGCGTCAGGGGAAGGGACTGTCGTGGCGGCGCAACTGCCCCTGGAGGCGGAGACATGAGCCCCGTCACCGTGCTCCTCGTTGACGACCATCTGGTGGTCCGGAGCGGATTGCGCGCACTGCTGGGCACACAGCCGGACATCGAGGTGGTGGCCGAGGCGTCCTCCGGCGAGGAGGCGCTCCAGCTGGTCCGGCAGCATAGCCCTGCAGTGGTGGTCATGGACCTCGCCATGGGGCCGGGAATGGACGGAATCGAGGCGATCAGGCGGCTTCGGGAAAGCGACGGCAGCCAGGCGGTCCTGGTGTTCACCACGTACGACTCCGACGCCGACATTGTCCGCGCAGTGGATGCCGGCGCCATGGGCTACCTGCTGAAGGACGCTGCCCCGGAGGAGATCTTCACGGCGATCCGGGGCGCTGTCCAGGGCAAGAGCGTCATGAGCCCGCCAGTTGCGTCCAGGCTCTTCCAGCAGCTGCGGAACCCGGACGCCATCCTGACGCCACGGGAAGCGGAGCTGCTCAGCCTGCTGACCGAAGGACTCAGCAACCGCGAGCTCGGGAGGCGGCTGTTCATCTCCGAGGCCACCGTCAAGACCCACCTGGCGCACATCTACGCCAAGCTGGGAGTTGACACCCGGGCCGCCGCGATTGCCACTGCCATACGCCGGGAGGGCATGCGATGACCGTGTTTATGGCGCCTACCCTTGCACAGCGGCCCCGCGCCCCGTACTTTGGGGACAGTGGGGGACGAACTCCTGCGCACTCCGGGATGATTCCTGGGGAGAGAATCAGAGTCACATGAAGGAATGCAGCCATGGCAACAGGCACAGTTAAATGGTTCAACGCCGAAAAGGGTTTTGGCTTCATTGCCCCCGATGACGGGTCCGCTGACGTTTTCGCCCACTACTCGGCAATCGCCACCAGCGGCTACCGCTCATTGGACGAGAACCAGAAGGTCGAATTCGATGTGACCCAGGGCCCGAAGGGTCCGCAGGCAGAGAACATCCGCCCGCTCTAAGTCTTCGGCGGCCTCCGGCCCATGCCGGGACCCCAAAGAGCGGCTCCTCCAACCTTGTTGGAGGGGCCGCTCTTTTTATGTCCCGCGCAGCCCGTCCCACCCGCCGCAAGCTGCTTTTCGGGATAATTGACCTATGACCGGACAGGACCAGGACCCGTGGGAGGAGTTCGACAGGCTTGGGCCCGCCGCACCTGACCGTGTGCCCGGGCAACCCGGCGGTGAACCCCACGGATTCGGCTTCCGCACCGGCGTCCGCAGTGCGCGCGTCGCCGCTGGCTTCGCCATCTACGCCCTGGCCTTGGGAACCATCCTGGCGATGACGGGGTGCATTGTCTTCATCACCCGGCAGCAGTGGCTCCTGGTCGGCCTGATGCTGCTGTTCGAGGCCGGCTTTATTTTCGCGTTCCTCCGGCTGCTGGCACAGGCCCGCAACCGCAGGCCCCACAACCGCCCCGCCCGCTGAACCAAGTCCCTCGGCCTGCCCTTGACCTTGACGCTGCGTCAACCCTTACGCTCAGTGCATGGAAGAAATCCGGGGCGACGGGAGGATCTGGTCCATCCAGGACGTGGCCAGGATCGCCGGCACCACCAGCCGCACGCTGCGGCACTACGACGACATCGGACTGCTGAGACCCACCCGCGTGGGCAGCAACGGCTACCGATATTACGACGGCGCCGCCCTCCTGCAGCTGCAGCGCATCCTCCTCCTCCGGGAGCTGGGCCTGGGATTGCCCGCCATCGCGGAGGTCTTCCAGCGTCAATCGGACCCGGTCGACGCACTCACCCGCCACCTGCGGTGGCTGGAACAGGAACAACGCCGGCTGACGGTCCAGATGGAATCCGTCCGCCACACTATCCAAACGGTAAAGGCAGGAGGCCACCTCATGGCAGAGGACATGTTCGCCGGCTTCGACCACACCCAGTACAAGGACGAGGTCGAGGAACGGTGGGGCAAGGACGCGTACGCAAAGGGCGACGCGTGGTGGCGCGGCATGGATGCGCGGGCGCGGAAGGAATGGCAGTCACGGGCAGCGCAACTGGGCCGGGACTGGATCGAGGCCGCCGGTGCAGGAGTCCCGGCCGATGGACCCCAGGCGCAGGACCTGGCCAGGCGGCACGTCGACTGGCTCCGCTCCATTCCCGGCACCCCGGCTTCCGGAACCGGCGGCGATATCAAGGGATACGTCGTTGGCCTCGCGGACATGTACGTAGCCGATCCCCGGTTTGCTGCCAACTATGGAGGTGATGGGGGCGCCCGCTTCGTGCGGGACGCCCTGCTCAGCTTCGCCGACAAACACCTGTAACCCGGGTCAGGGGAAGGCAGAGATGCCGGTGACAGCGCGGCCCACGAGCAACGAGTTGATCTCGAAGGTGCCCTCATAGGTGTAAAGGATCTCGGCGTCGCCAAACAGCTTGGCCATTCCATAATCGGTGCTGATGCCATTGCCGCCGAGGAGGGACCGGCCCATTGCCACCGAAGCACGGGCCAGGCGCGTGGTGGTGGCCTTGGCCATGGCCGCCTGCGCCATCTCCAGTTTTCCCGACTCCTGGATGCGCGCCAGTTCCACCATCAGCGCGAGCGAGGCCGAGGCATTACCCAACATGTCGGCCAGCTGCTGCTGGACCAGCTGGAAACCGGCAAGCCTGCGGCCGAACTGGCTCCGGGCCAGGGAATAGCCTCGCGCCACGTCGAATGCAGCCAGCTGGATGCCCGCCGCCTGCCAGCCCACCCAGGCGCGGGAGTCCCGGAGCAAGTCGTTTGCAGCCGCGAAGCGGTCCGCCCCGGGCAGCAGGTTGCCAGCGGGAATGCGGACGTCCGACAAAGTGATGTCGGCGTTCTGCATGATCCGCAGGCCGATCTTGCTGGATATTTTGGTGGCCTCGTAGCCCGGCCGGTCCGTCTCCACCAGAAAGCCCTTGATCCCGCCGTCTGCGGTGTCCCGTGCCCAGACCAAGGCAAAGTCGGCAATGGTACCCGCGCCGATCCAGCGCTTGGCGCCGTTGAGCACCCAATGGGCGCCGTCCCGGGTGGCAGTGGTCCCGAGGGCACGGGAAATGTCCGAGCCGTGGTCCGGCTCCGTCAGGGCAAAAGCTCCCAACGTGCTGAAATTCCGCAAGCCCGGCAGCCACCGCCGCTTCTGCTCATCGGATCCCAGCTGGCTGACCATGCCCACGATCAGCTCGTTGTGGATCCCTGCCAGGGCGGACAGGGAGACGTCTGCCCTGGCGAGCTCCACATACATCAGTCCCTTGAACAGGATGGAACTGCCGTCCAGCTGCAGCGCTCCCAGCCCCTGCTTCCCCATTTCGGCCACCAGGTCGAAAGGGAACTCCTCCCGGTTCCAGTACCCCACGGACTGGTCCCGGACGGAGGATTGCAGGAATTGCCGGGTCCGCATGTACCGTTCCCGTTCAGGCGCGGCCAGGAGGTCGGTGACGTGCATCAGGTCGGCATCCTTGAAGGCCAGCCCGCCGGCGGATTCCTGGTAATTCATTGTTGCCGCCTCCGTCAGCGAAGCGCCTTGGCGCGCCTGGCCCGCCGGACGATGAGCAGTGCCAGCGCGACAGCGAGGGCTGCGTACACTGCGTAGTTGAGGAACCGTGAGTATTCCTCGATGAGCCGGTACTGGGTGCCCAGGGCATATCCCAGTCCGATCAATGCGGCGTTCCACAGGCCGCTTCCGGCCAGCGTGAACAGGGTGAAGGTGCCAATCGGCATGGACGCAGCGCCCGCCGGGAGTGAGATCAGGCTCCGCACCCCGGGCAGGAGCCGGCCGAAGAAGATGGAGGACCTGCCGTGGCGGCGGAACCAGGTGGCGGCGTGCTCGAAGTCCTCCCGGTCCACCAAGGGAAGTTTGGACAGCCCCCGGATGGAACGTTCGAGACCGAGTTTGGCCCCCAGCCAGTACAGGAACAGTGCGCCCAGGTAGGCGCCCAGGGTGCTGGTGGCAAAGACGAAGACCAGACTCAGCGACCCCTGCTTGGCCAGGTAGCCCGAAAGGGGCAGAATCACCTCACTCGGGACGGGGGGCACCACGGTTTCCGCCAGCGTGAAGGCCCCCACGCCCCACTCGCCCAGGGTGTCGATGGCCCTTGCCGCCACCCCCACGATCCCGGTCAGGCCCTCGGTGGGGTTCGCCGCACCGGCCATTGATGTCCACATAAGCCCGTCCCATTCCGCTGCTTTCACCGTTCATTGGCCGGTCTGTGTCCACCTTACGGGGCCTGGCGGGCTTCCGTGGCAGGACAGGCTTCCGTGGAAGGGCAGGGGAGCCGCTGCCCTGCGGCTTACCGGTGCTTGAACTCGGGCTCCCGCTTTTCCGTGAAGGCAGCCATGCCTTCCTTCTGGTCCTCGGTGGCGAACAGGGAATGGAAAAGCCTGCGCTCGAACAAGACGCCCTGGGCCAGCCCGGTTTCAAAGGCGGCATTCACGGCTTCCTTGGCTGCCATCGCCACGGGTTTCGACTTGCCGGCAATAACCGCGGCGGCTTTGAGGGCCTCGTCCACCACCGTCTCTGCCGGAACCACCCGGGACACCAGACCGCACCGGTCTGCTTCCTCGGCGCCGATAAACCGGCCGGTGAGGATCAGGTCCATGGCTTTCGCCTTGCCCACGGCCCGTGTGAGCCGCTGGGATCCACCCATGCCCGGGAGCACGCCCAGGTTGATTTCCGGCTGGCCGAACTTGGCGTTGTCACCGGCGATGATGAGGTCGCACATCATGGCCAGTTCGCAGCCGCCGCCGAGGGCAAATCCGGCCACCGCGGCTACAGTGGGTATGCGCAGCCGGGTGAAATCCTCCCAGCCCCGGAACCAGTCCGCAGCGTACATATCCATGTAGCCCTGGTCCGCCATCTCCTTGATGTCGGCTCCCGCGGCGAACGCCTTGCCCGAACCGGTAATCACCACCGCTCCCACCCCGGGATCGGCATCCATGGCGGTAACGGCGGACACCACCTCTTCCATGGTGGCTTTGTTCAGCGCATTCAAGGCTGAGGGGCGGTTCAGTGTCACCAGCCCCACCCTGTCCCGTTGCTCCACCAGGATGTTGGCGTATTCGGTCATTCGGGGCTCCCGTCGTCGTGTGCCAGTGTGGGCGCAGGGCCGGCGTTTGAGGCCTCCCCTGCTGCCGCCGCGGCCTGCTGTCCGGATTTGTTCCGGATATCGGTGATAATCGCGGAAAAATCCCGGCCGGCGCCGCCTTCCGCGGCAAACCTATCGTAGATTTCGGCTGCCAGCGGACCCATCCGCGCGGCTACATGGGTGGTCCGCAGGGCGTTGGCGGCGAGGTTGAGGTCCTTGGCCATGAGCGCCCCCGCGAATCCCGGCTGGTAATCCCGGTTGGCGGGGCTGCCGGGAACGGGTCCCGGCACGGGACAGTTGGTGGTCAAGGCCCAGCACTGGCCCGAGGCGGCCGACGCCACGTCGAACAGGGCCTGGTGGCTCAGGCCCAGTTTTTCGCCGAGCACGAAGGCTTCACTGACCGCAATCATGGAGACGCCCAGGATGAGGTTGTTGCAGACCTTGGCGGCCTGGCCCGCACCGTGTGCACCACAGTGGACCACCCGTTTACCCATTGCTTCCAGGAGCGGCAGGACCTTCTGGAAGTCCTCCGCGTCACCGCCCACCATGAACGTGAGGGTGCCCGCTTCGGCCCCCACCACGCCACCGGAAACGGGGGCATCGACGGAACGGTGGCCGGCCTCCACCGCAAGGTTGGCAGCTTCGCGCGCTTCCTCCACGTTGATGGTGGAGCAATCCAGGAACATCGTCCCGGGAGCGGCAGCCTGCAGCAGCCCCGGCTGGCCATCCCGACCGCTGTAGGCGTCGAGCACCTGCCGGCCGGTCTGGAACATCGTCAGGACGACGTCGGCGCCGGCCGCCGCGTCAAGCGCACCTCCGGCCACCGGCACGCCCCTCTCCCGGGCCGCTTCCACGGCTGCGGGCACAACGTCGAAACCAGTCACCCGATGGCCCGCCCGCACCAGGTTCAGGGCCATGGGCGCACCCATGTGCCCCAGCCCCAGGAAGGCTACTGTCAGCATGTCAGGCATGGCCTGCCTCCTTCTCCAATAGTTCCTGGCCAGGCTGCAGGTCCAGCTCGGCGCCGTCCAGCGGCTGGAAGAACCGGTCCACCTGGGACGGAAGGACCTCCCCCAGCGTGGCTGGTTTCCACGTCGGGTTCCGGTCCTTGTCCACCACCTGCGCCCTGATGCCTTCACGGAAGTCCGGCCCGGCCAGGAAACGCAGCCCTGTGCGGTACTCCTGGGCCAGTGCTTCGTTCAGGGTCAGGTGTTTGGCCCGGCGCAGGGATGCCAGGGTGACCTTGACCGACGTCGGCGACTTGGCTTCGATCGTGTCCGCCGCGTCGGCTGCCTCGCTGCTCCCCGGGCCCTTCCAGGCGCGGAGCCGGCGGACGATGTCTTCGGCGTCGTCGGAGGCGTAGCAGGCGTCGATCCACTCCTGTTGCCCGGCCAGGACCGAGGCGGGAGCCTGCGCCGTGTAACGCGCGACGGCGTCTTCCGGGCTTTGGTCTTCCAGCGCGCCCACCAGCCGGGGCAGTGCCTGGGACGGGACATAGTGGTCCGCGAGGCCCAGGAACAGGGCGTCAGCGGCATCCAGGTGTGCCCCGGTGAGGGCGGCATGGGTTCCGGTTTCCCCGGGTGCGCGTGAGAGCAGGTAGGTTCCGCCGACGTCGGGCGCGAACCCGATGGTGGTTTCCGGCATTCCCGTGCGGGTCCGCTCGGTGACGACGCGGACATCCCCGTGCGCGGAAATCCCCACCCCTCCGCCCAGGACCAGCCCATCCATGAGGGCCACATAGGGCTTGGGATACCGGGCGATCAAGGCGTTGACGCGGTATTCGGTCTGCCAAAAATCCGCCGTCGCGCTCCCGCCGTGCAGCATGTCCTGGTAGATGGCCACGATGTCTCCACCCGCGCAGAGGCCCCGCTCCCCGGCGCCCTGGACCAGGACGGCGGAGACGCCGTCGTCCTGCGCCCATGTGGTGAGCTGCTCCAGGAGCATCCCCACCATCCCGGCGGTGAGGGCGTTGACCGCCTTGGGCCTGTTGAGGGTGCACACTCCAAGCCGGCCACGGCGTTCAAAGAGTACTTCGGTGGTCCCGTTGCTTTGTCCTGCGCCCATCAGCTTCCTTCCGGCATCACGAAGCTCGCTCCGTGGCGTATTCCCGAGGGCCACCGGGTGGTGACCGTCTTGGTCTTGGTGTAGAAACGGAAGGCATCGGCGCCGTGCTGGTTCAGGTCGCCGAAGCCGGATGCCTTCCAGCCGCCAAAGGTGTAGTAGGCCAGCGGCACCGGGATCGGGACGTTGATGCCCACCATGCCCACGTCCACCCGGGTGGCAAAGTCCCGGGCGGCGCCGCCGTCGCGGGTGAAGATCGCCACGCCGTTGCCGAAGGGATTGTCGCTGCAGAGCCGGAGCGCTTCGTCGTAGCCGGCGGCGCGGACCACCACCAGGACAGGTCCGAAGATCTCGTCGCGGTAGATGGCCATGTCCGGGGTGACGTGGTCGAAAAGGGTGGGCCCCAGCCAGAACCCGTCCGCGTGGCCGTCCACTGCCAGGCCCCGGCCGTCCTCCAGGAGGGTGGCTCCCGCCTCCGCACCGGCCTCGATATAGCCCTCGATCCGCTGCTTGGCAGCCGCGGTAACCACTGGGCCGAAGTCCACCCCGGGCTCCAGGCTGGGTCCCACCTTCAGTGCTTTGATCCGCTCCTGGAGCCTGGCCACCAACTGGTCCGCCGTCTCCTGGCCCACGGGCACAGCCACGGAAACAGCCATGCACCGCTCCCCCGCTGACCCGTAGCCGGAGCCGATGAGGGCGTCCGCCGCCTGGTCCAGGTCGGCGTCGGGCATGACGACCATGTGGTTCTTGGCCCCGCCAAAGCACTGCGCCCGCTTTCCGGCGGCGGCCGCTGTGGCGTAGATGTATTCGGCGATGGGCGTGGACCCAACAAAGCCCACTGCTTTGACCCCCGGGTCCACCAGCAGGGCGTCCACCGCTTCCTTGTCCCCGTTGACCACGTTGAATACCCCGTCCGGAACGCCGGCCTCGCTGTACAGTTCGGCCAGCCGCAACGGCACCGACGGGTCCCGTTCGGAGGGCTTGAGGATGAACGCATTGCCGGCCGCGAGCGCCGGCCCCGACTTCCAGAGTGGAATCATGGCCGGGAAGTTAAAAGGCGTGATGCCTGCCACCACGCCCAGCGGCTGGCGCAGCGAATGAATGTCGATTCCCGGGCCGGCATCGCTGGAGAACTCGCCCTTGAGAAGGTGTGGCGCCGCGGCAGAGAACTCCACCACCTCCAGGCCCCGCTGGATGTCGCCCCGGGAGTCCGCGAGCGTCTTTCCGTGTTCGGATGACAACAGCCGGGCAAGATCATCCATGGTGCGGTTCACCAAGTCCACGAACCGCAGCAGGACCCGCGCCCGGCGCTGGGGGTTCATGGCGGCCCACTCCGGCTGGGCCTTCGCCGCCGTGGCAACAGCGTCCGCCACCTCGGTGCCACTGGCCAGCGGCACCCGTGCCTGGACCCGGCCGGTACAGGGATCGAAGACATCTGAGAAGCGGCCGGACGTTCCCTGCACGTGGTGTCCGCCGACATAGTGGGAGAGTTCGCGCATGGCTGGTGCTCCTTTGCATGCCCGGGTGGGTGGTCCAGGTCATTGTGGTTGCGAATATACCCGCCCTGTCCGCCGAAGTCCTCCCCATCCCGGCCCACTTCGGGCGGGGGCTCCGGGAGGCTTTACCCGCCGACCGGCTGCCAAGGTAAGTTAGAAACCGTGAAGATAGCTACGTGGAACGTGAACTCCCTCCGCGCACGCGCCGACCGCGTGGAGGCCTGGCTGCAGCGCAGTGACTGCGATGTCCTGGCCATCCAGGAAACCAAGTGCAAGGACGACAACTTCCCGTGGGAGCTCTTCGAGCGGATGGGATACGAGGTTGCCCACTTCGGCGTGAACCAGTGGAACGGCGTCGCCATCGCCTCCCGCGTTGGGCTTGAGGACGTTGAGCGGACGTTCCTGGACCAGCCTTCCTTTGGCAAAGCGGGGA
Source organism: Arthrobacter sp. MOO21 (assembly GCF_057369995.2). Classification (NCBI taxonomy): domain Bacteria; kingdom Bacillati; phylum Actinomycetota; class Actinomycetes; order Micrococcales; family Micrococcaceae; genus Arthrobacter; species Arthrobacter sp. MOO21. The sequence goes on from NZ_CM170671.2 coordinate 1,106,152, forward strand.
AGGACCCCGTCCAGGAAGCCCGGGCCATGGCCGCCACCTGCGCCGGCATCCGGATCTGGAGCCTGTACGTCCCCAACGGACGGTCCCTGGATGACGAGCACATGCCCTACAAGCTCAAGTGGCTGGAAAGCCTCAAAACACACGCGCAGGGACTCGTGGCGGAAGACCCGCAGGCGCAGGTGGCGCTGATGGGCGACTGGAACATCGCGCCCTTCGATGAGGACGTCTGGGACATCGACCTTTTCATCGCCAACCGGTCCACGCACGTCAGCCCGCCCGAGCGGGCCGCGTTCCATGCCTTCGAATCCGCCGGCTTCACGGACGTGGTCCGTCCCTACACCCCCGGGCCCGGCGTCTACACCTACTGGGACTACACCCAGTTGCGCTTCCCCAAGAAGGAAGGCATGCGGATCGACTTCGTCCTGGCCTCCCCCGCCCTGGCCGCCCGGGTCACGGGCGCCTCGATCGACCGCGAGGAACGCAAGGGCAAGGGCGCCTCGGACCACGCCCCCGTGCTGGTGGAACTGGCGGACTGATGAAAACGACCTGGACCCATCCAAGGAGACCGTGATGACGGGCAACCTCTACCGGGGCCAGGCCGGCCTGCCTTTTTCCTCCACGCTGCGCGTCTACGAACCCCTGGAAGCCTTCCCGGAGGAGCAGCGCGCCGCGATCCAGGCGGCGGGGGCCCGCGCAGCCTCGCGTGCCGCCGTCGAAAATGCCGAACTGCTGGCCTCGCTGGGACGCATTACCCGCTCCGGTGGAGACCCGTTCCCCACCGGCCGCACCGACCTGGTGCGCGTCACTACCGCCCCGGCCCCCGAAGCTGGAGCGGCCGACGCCGGCGCTGACGCCGGGCAGGTGCTGCTGTACTGTCCCAGCCAGCTGGTCCTGCGCGCCGGGCTGGCAGCCAACGCCCTGATGGAGGGCATCCACGGACCACTGGCGGAACTGCTCATCCCCGAGGAGCAGCGCGACCGGCATCAGGAACGGATCGACCTGGTGAAGGCCCGGGACGGTTCCATCCGCGTCCATACGCGGGCGTCCACCTGGGGAATCCCGTTCAGCTGGTTTTCCCTATTCATGGAATCAGACCGCAAGGACGTGGTGGAGGCCGCCGGGCGGATCCTCACGGTGCGCGTCTGGGCTCCCATCACCGATGCGCTGGAGCGGGCCCGGTATGCGGTGGCGAACCTGGCGCTGGCCGCGCCGGACCTGGACATGCTCGATGACCTGGCGCAGCTGACGGAATGGCTGGAGCTGTTCCACGTGGACTCGATGGTGGAACTGGACTACGGCGCCGTGGCGGACAAGGTCTATCCGGACGAGTCCCCCATGGACATCAGGCTGGGCATCGAGTGCCTTGCCGAGGGCGACATGACCGGGGCCGCGGCCGCATACCGGCGGCTTGCCTCGCGTTGGATTCCCATCCGCCAGCTGGCCCGGGCATCCTGAGCCGCCTGCCTGCAGTTGCCGGTTTAGCCCAGCCGTTTTAGTGCGTCGGAGGTGCTGTGCTGCGGCGGACAATGAGTTCGTGGGGCGCGACGGCGGAATGCACGGCCCCGATTTGGCCGTCCAGTTCGTCAAGGAGCATCTTGGTGGCCAGCTCGGCCTGATCGTCCGGCCGCTGGCCGACTGTGGTCAGTCCCATGGCTTCGGCAAAGTCGTGGTTGTCGATGCCCACCACGGACAGGTCCTCCGGAACCCGGATGCCAAGGCGGTTGGCCTCAAAGATCACACCCATCGCCATCTCATCGGACGCGCAGAAAATCGCGGTCGGCTTTTCCCCCTCCCGCGACCACAGCCGGCGCAGGGCTTCCTGGCCGCTGCGGACGGTGAAGTCGCCCCATTCGTCCCATTCAGGGCGGGTGGGGAGACCGGCTGCAGCCATGACGTCCTTGAAGGCCAGGATCCGCACCCGCGGAACATCGAAGTTCAGGTCGGTCTCGTCATCGCCGTGCAGAAGGGCGATCTTCTTATGGCCGAGGTCGATCAGGTGCCGCACCGCGGTTGAGGCGGCTGCGTAATCGTCGATGCCGATGTACGAGCACTCCTCGACGTGGCCGCCGACGACGACGAGGGGGATGTCGATCTTCTGAAGATGGTCCAATTCGTCATGGCTGAGCGCCATGCACAGGACCAGGAGGGCGTCGATCTGCTTATAGACCATGGTCTTGCTGAAGAGCCGCTCCCGGTTGCTGCCGTGGCCGCCGAGGTTGAACAGGGATAGGTTGTAATTGCGGGCATGCAGTTCCCGGTCCGCCCCCTCGATGGCTTTCGAAAAGAACCAACGGCTGACGAACGGCGCCAGCACTCCGATGGTCCTGGTACGTCCGGTGGCAAGGCCGGAGGCAGATGAGGAGGCAACGTAGCCCAGGTTCCCGGCCACCTCGAGGATCTTCTCACGCGTGGCCGGCGACACCCGGGGCAGCCCGCGTACGGCCCGGGACACAGTGGCGGTTGATACTCCGGCGGCTGCCGCCACGTCCTCGATGCTGACGCCGTTATGGCCGCCCCGCTGGGACCTTTCTGTTGTCCGTGCCACCGTGTCCCCTCATCCACTCCTTTGCGGCGCAGGGCCGCAAGCCCCGCGGTACTCCCCAAACCCTGTATCTTCTCATTTCGCGGCTGCGCACCGGTAACTGTGGCACGCGGGCAACTGCGCGCGAAGGGCGCCCTGCAGGCGCCCTCCGCGGGGCACTGTTGACCACCGCGGTCCAGCTACCTGCGGGCGGGAAGTTTCCGCCGGAGCCGCACCATGCCGTACAGCGCCAGCAGCGTGGCCAGCAGTCCCAGCGCCCAGCCGAGGGCTGGCTGGGCCGTCACTTCCATCCAGACAGTAACCACCAGGAGGACAATCGCCCAGAAGCCGAGGAACCCGATGATGATGTCAAAATCCTCGCCGGACCGGACCAGCCGGGTCCGGTTTCCCGCCCCCTTGGCCTGGGGGCGGGAACCGTTGGCCGTCACTTGACTGCACCTGCCGTAAGGCCGGCGACAATCTTGCGCTGGAACACCAGCACCAGGATCACCAAGGGAACGGTGACGATGGAGCCCGCGGCCATAATGGCCGTGTACGGGATCTGGTTGGGCTGTGCGCCGGCGAAGTTCGCAATGGCCACGGTCACCGGCTGCGTCGCGTCGCTGGACAGCTGGCTGGCGATCAGGAACTCATTCCAGGAAGAAATGAACGCCAGGATTGCCGTGGTGAAGATCGCCGGTGCCGCCAGGGGCATAATGACTTTGCGGAATGCCTGCCCCTGCGTGCAGCCGTCCACCCGGGCCGATTCCTCCAATTCCCACGGCATCTCCCGGAAGAATGAGGTCATGGTGTAGACCGTCAGCGGGAGTACGAAGGAAATGTTGGGGATGATCAGGGCCTGGTAGGTGCCCATCCAGCCAATGTTAGTGAACAGCTGGAACAGCGGGGTGATCAGGGCAACGCCGGGGAACATCGAAGCTCCCAGGATGAAGCCGAGCACCAGGAACTTGCCCCGGAAGTTCAGCCGGGCCAAGGCGTAGGCTGCGAACACACCGATCAGCAGGGATACTGCCGTCACGACGGCACCGATGAACACGCTGTTGAGCAGAGCCTGGCCAAACCTGTTGCCAAATGACGTGTCAAAGGCGGTCCTGAAGTTGTCCAGTGTCACGTGGGTGGGCAGGATTGACGTGTCATAGGTGTAGCCCACCTCGCGGAACGCGGTTACCACCATCCAGTAGGCCGGTGCCAGGCACCAGAGCAAGATGATGGCGGCGCTGAGGTAGGTCCTCCCCTGCGCCCACTTTTCCCGGTTCTGGGCGGCCTTGCGACCCTTGTCCTGGCGGGCACGAAGCGCTGTGGCGTCAGCCGTTGCCGCGGTCATTTCTTCCCCTTTCCTGTGGCGCCGCTCTGTTCAACCACGTTCGCCCCAAGGAAGCGGACAAAGATGAACGCGACGAGGAAGATGATGATGAAGGTGATGGTGGACAGCGCGGCCGCCGAGTTGAATCCCTGCCGGATCTGGTTGATCACCAGGATGGACAACGTGGTGGTGTTGTTCGCGCCGCCCGTCAGGATGTACGGCAGGTCGAACATGCGCAGCGCATCCAGGGTGCGGAAGAGGACTGCCACCATCAGTGCCGGCTTGACCAGCGGAAGCGTAATCAGGCGGAACCGCTGCCAGGCCGTGGTGCCGTCCACCTTGGCCGCTTCGTAGACTTCCGCGGGGATCATCTGCAGACCTGCGAGGATCAGCAGCGCCATGAAAGGCGTGGTTTTCCAGACGTCGGCGATGATCACAGCCCACTTTGCAGGCCATTCGCTGCCCGTCCAAAGGATGCTGACGTTGAACAGTTTGTTGGCGATGCCTTCGAAGGCGAAGATGAAAAACCACAGCTTTGCGGTCACGGCTGTGGGGATGGCCCAAGGCACCAGCACAGCAGCACGGACCAGACTGCGGCCTCGGAACGTGCGGGCCATGATCATGGCCATCCAGAAGCCCAGGACGGTTTCCAAGGCAACGGTCACCACTGTGAAGAAAAAGGTGGTTGCCGTGGCGGACCAGAACTGGCCTCCCAGAGTGCCAGGCGGACAGGCTACTGTTCCCCCGCCGGGAGCTGAACACTGCTGAGCCAGCCAGTTCACGTAGTTCTGGATACCCGCTGGGCCTCCTGCCGTGAATAGACCGGTGGCGGGATCCAGGCCGGCGTCCTTCTGGAATGACATGACGATGGCGCTGATGATGGGGTAGACGATCACCACGCCCAAGGCGATGATGGTGGGGGCCAGCAGCCAGGATGCCCAGCGCCCCTGGCTTGCAATCCTGTTGTCTTCCCCCACACCCTTGGGCGCGTGATGGACGGGGGTGCCGCCCGACGCCGGTGTTTTCACCGACGTCGGGCCCAGTTCGGTTGCCATGGCAGAACTACGATCCCGCACCGGCGGATTCGATGGACTTCTGCATGTCGGAGAGCGCTGCTTCCACTGACTTTTCTCCCTTGATTGCAGGGTAGGCGTTATCTTGGATTGCCTTGGTGACTGCCGGATAGAAGGGGGTAACCGGACGCGGCACGGCGTTTTCGATAGACGTCTTCAGGACCGGAAGGTAGGGCAGCTTGGCAACGAGTTCCGGGTCCTCGTACAGCTTGCCAAGAACCGGAGCAAGGGAACCCTGCGTAGCGTAGAACTTCTCAGTTTCCTCGGAGGTCATAAACTTCAGGAAGTCCAGGGCCGTGGCCTTGTTCTTGGAGTAAACGCTCACCGCCAGGTTGTGGCCGCCGAGCGACGACGCACCGGGGCCATCCTTGCCCGGCAGGGCCGCCAGTCCAAGCTTGTCCTTTACTTGCGAGGATCCTTCGGTGGTGGCCAGGTTGTAGACGTAAGGCCAGTTGCGCAGGAAAAGGAGCTTCCCATCCTGGAACGCCCGCCGGCTTTCTTCTTCCTTGTACGTGATCGCTTCCTTCGGGATGTTTCCGTCGGCGTAGGCCTTTGCGAGCTTTTCCAGTCCGGTCTTGGCTTCAGGTGTGTTCAAGCTCGGCTTGCCGTCCTTGTCCAGAACTGAACCGCCGAAGGAATTGATTGCCTCGGAAGCATTCACGGTAAGGCCTTCATATTTGGCGTACTGGCCCGCGTAGCACCCGATGTTATTGGCCTGGGCAATGGAGCACATGCCCATCATCTCGTCCCAGGTCTTGGGCGGAGTGGGCACCAGGTCCTTGCGGTAGTAGAGGATACCGCCGTCGGACGTCTGCGGAGCGGCGTACAGGGTGCCCTTGTAGGTTGCGCTGTCCACGGTCGGCTTGAGCATGGCGCTGGTGTCGATCGCCATCTTGTCCTTCAGAGGCTGCAGCCAGCCCTTAGCTGCGAACTCGGCTGTCCAGACAACATCCACGTCGACGACGTCGTAGTCGGACTGCTTGGCCTGGAAATGCTGGACAAGGTCGTCATGCTGTTGGTCTGCCTGGTCGGTTTGTTCCTTGAAGGTGACCTTTTCATTGGGGTGGTCGGCGTTCCACTTCTCCACGAGGGGCCGGACGACGTTGCTGTTGTCTTTGCCCTGGACGTAGGTGATGGGCCCGCGGCCGTCGAGGTTGGCGTCAGCGTCGCTGCCTCCACCGCCGCCGCTGGTGCCCCCTCCGCCTCCGCCGCCGCAGGCGGATAACGTCAGGGCCAGAATGCCGGCAGTGGCAGCCGGAAGCAGGAATCTAGGGGTTTTCATTAGCTTGAAGCTCCTCGCTGAGTGACAAGTAGGTCGACAGTGCGCTTGCTAGGTGAGGTTGATGTGGTGACCATCACACTAGTAAGGTTGCTGTGACGAATGCAAGCGTTTACATCAAAAAGTTATCTGAGGGGAACCAAATGTCCAACCCATCCGTTCCCGCAGCGTCCGGGGCCTCCAGCCCCTGGTGGGCCGACGCCGTTGTCTACCAGATCTACCCCCGCTCCTTCGCAGACGGTAACGGCGACGGGATGGGCGATCTGCGCGGGGTGATGGACCGGCTCCCCTACCTTGAGCAACTGGGAGTCGACGCCATCTGGCTGTCTCCGTTTTATAAGTCGCCGCAGGCCGACGGCGGATACGACGTCGCAGACTACCGCCAGGTGGACCCCCTCTTCGGTTCCCTGGCCGACTTCGATGCGATGTTGCAGGATGCCCACCGCCGCGGCATGAAGGTCATTGTGGACCTGGTGCCGAACCACACTTCCGACGAACATGCCTGGTTCCGGGCAGCCCTCGGTGCACTCCCGGGGAGCCCGGAACGGGACCGCTACATCTTCCGGGAGGGCAAGGACGAAGTCCCGGGCTCCGGGGACGGGAACCGTGCACCCAACAACTGGAAGTCCGTGTTTGGCGGCCCCGCATGGAGCCGCGTGACCGAAGCTGATGGCTCCCCCGGCCAGTGGTACCTCCACCTCTTCGATACCAGGCAGCCGGACCTCAACTGGGAGAACCCCGAAGTCCAGCAGGAGATGCGGGCCGTGCTGCGCTTCTGGCTGGACCGTGGCGCGGATGGGTTCAGGGTGGACGTCGCCCACGGCTTGGTGAAGGAGGCAGGGCTTCCCGACTGGGAAGGGGTAGCCGCGATGGTGGAAGGCACCGCCGGGCCCCGCCCGGACGGCCACCTGCCCGGTGATGCCCCCGGCGCGCACACCGATGCCGAGGAACCGCACCGTGCCGTTTCCCCGATGTATCCCCCCTCGCCGTTCTTCGACCAGGACGGCGTTCACGACATCTACCGGGACTGGCACCGTGTCCTGGACGAATACGGCGGCGACCGGATGATGGTGGCAGAGGCGTGGGTGGAACCGGCCGAGCGCCTGGCCCGGTACATCCGTCTGGACGAGATGCAGCAGGCCTTCAACTTCGACTTCCTGCTGGCAGGCTGGGATGCCCAACGCATGTCCGAAGCCATTGAAGCGTCCCTGGCGGCGGCAGCGTCGGTGGGTGCTCCCAGCACCTGGGTGCTGAGCAACCACGACACCGTCCGGCACGCCTCCCGGTTCGGGCTCAAGGACCCCACCACCTTTCCCAAGGGCATAGCGGCCGACGACGAACAGCCAGATGCGGCCCTGGGCCTGGCACGGGCCCGCGCCGCCACCCTGGTTGCGCTCGCGCTCCCCGGGTCTGCGTACATATACCAGGGCGAAGAACTGGGGCTGCCGGAGCACACCACGCTCCCGGCCGAGGCGAGGCAGGACCCCACCTTCTTCCGCACGCGGGGCGCGGAAACCGGACGGGACGGATGCCGGGTCCCGCTGCCCTGGGCAGAGGACCAGCCCGGATTTGGCTTCTCCATCACGCACGGCGGCCCTGCCGCTGAGCCGTGGCTTCCGCAGCCGGAAAGCTTCGGCCCTCTCGCCGCCGACCAGCAGGACGGCGAGGAAGGCTCAACCCTGGAGCTGTACCGGGCCGCGATCAGGTTCCGGTCAGCCAGGCGTCTGGGCCTGGGATCCCTGGAATGGACGGACGAGCATGCCCCGGACAGCGGCCTGCTGGCATTCCGGAACGGGGACGTCCTTGTGGTGGCCAACATGGGGTTCGCTTCGGCTCCCGTGCCCGAGGGATACTCGGTGGCCCTCTCCAGCGGTCCCGAACCCGCCGAAGACTGGGCAGGGATGCGGGAGGTTCCCGTGGACTGCACTGTCTATCTGCAGCCGAAGTAGCTGGCCGAGCTGCACAGCCGAGTGAGGCCACCGGAGGCTGCACAGCGGAAGTAACCCGCTCAGCGCACGCGCTCGGCCCGGCCGAAGCGGGTCCGGGCACCGGCTCCGATATGGATCAGGACGGGTGTCTCCTTGCCTACGACGGATTCCAGGGCATCCAGGAGCCCGGACACCTCGGCGGCGAGCAGGTGCGGCGCCACCCCCTGCCGCGGCATCAGCCGGACTTTCAGGGCGGGCGAGCCTTTGACTTCGTAAGTGGTGACGGCAGCGCCGGCGAGGTCCGGGCGCCCCTCGAGGGCGTGCTTGAGGGCCTGTTCCGCCACCCCGCCGCCGATCCGGACGTCGCCGGGAACGTCACCTGGATCGTATTCGGCGGCCAGCAGGTTGGATCGGCCCTTGCCCTGCTGGGCCACCCAGGCAACCATCAGCCCGATCAGCACCAGCAGCGCCAGCGCAATGACGATCCACAGCCAACTCTCGCTCCGCCCCGGGAACCGGGTTGAGTTGAAGGCCCGGCTGGCTCCGCTCCACAGCCCACCCGACCAGTCATGCCACCATGGGCCCACCGCCGGTACGGTGGCCAGCAGCACCAACAGGACGCCGGCCGCCAGCAGGATCAGGCCCAAAACAGCGAGCAGGATGCGGTTAAGCAGCGCGGGTGTGCTGTTCATGCCCCGATCACCCCGGACGACGTCACGTTAACCTGGACTTCGGGATCGGGATCGAGCAGCATGTGGTCCAGTTCCTCGCGGACAGCCGCCAGCACCACGTCCTGGTTCACCGGAACGCCGGACGTGGGGCGGACATTCACCAGCACCGTACGCTGGGAGACCACCACCATGACCTGTTCCGGGGTGACGTTGGCCGCCAGCCGCGCCCGGCGGGCCAGCGAGGACGCGATGACTTCATCATCCACGACTACGGCCGGAAGGCCCTCCCCCTCCGCGCCCAGCAACCGGTGGCGGGCACGCCTTCCGGGCAGGATGCCGTTGAGGAGGAAAATCAGTCCGAGCATGGCCAACACCGCGCCGATGGCGGCCAGCAGCAGCGACGGGATACCTGCTGGTAGATCCACGATGCGCTGAGCAGCCACTTGGGGCTCGATCAGCCAGGCCGGCTGGCCCACAGCGTGCACTCCGGCCTCAAGAACCCCGTAGGCGGCCAGCACCATGACCAGGACGGCAGCAGCCGTTGCTACCGCCGCCCGTGACGAGTGGGTTTCGCGGTACAGGATCCGGCGCATGTCCGGCCCCTGGCCTTTCCGGTGACGGGTGTCCGTCGGGCGGTTTTCGACGCTGCTGCTCACTGCACCCTTCCTCCGTGGCTGATCCTTGCCCCGCTGATGCGGATGTCCACCCGGCTCAACCGGGAACCGCTGAGTTCCGAGACGGTTGCCAGGATGCGCGCTTTGGCCGCAACCGTGCGGGCCCAAATGGAACCTCCGGCCGCCGTGACTTTCGACGGATCAAGCTGCACGGACGGCAGCGGCGGGATGCTGATGGGCATGACGAGGGACAAGGCCAGCAGGCCGTCGTCGTCCGACCACTCGGCCCGCACGTCCTGTGGCTCGACGCCAAGTGCCTGGGCAGCGGCCACCTTGGCGAGGCTGGTAAGTGCCTGGGTGCTGATCCGGTTGTGGCCGCTGAACGCCTGCCCCCCGGCAGCCGGCGCGGGCGCGCTCATGAGGACGAGCGCCGGCCTGTGATGGCGTCGAACACGCCGCGCAGGTCCAGCTTCCCTTCCGCAGCGCGGCCCAGGAGGGCGCCGATGGCCATGAAGAGCAACGAAACGAGGAAGCCCCAGAGCCCGAACTGCAGGGACATGAATGCCACGAAGGCCCCCAGCGCGGTGCCGGCCACAGTAAGGTTCACAGCAGCGCCTCCCTTTCGGAAGCACCGGAGGCGGTGGTTTTGACCGGGGGCGGCACGTAGACATCGGTAATTTCGACGTTCACCTCGATGACCTGCAGCCCCACCAGTTCCTCAACGGCACGGTAGACGGCGGCACGGACCTCGTTGGCCAGTGAGTGCAGGGGCGTGCCGTAGCTTGCCACCAGGCTGATGTCCACGGCCACCTGGGTTTCGCCGACCTCGGCGTGGACCCCGGCGGCGTGGTCCGAGCTTCCGACGGCGTCGCGGATCGCTCCCAGCGCACGCGACGGCCCCGAGCCCAGGGAGTAGACGCCGGGAACGGCCCGGGCCGCGATCCCTGCCACCTTGGCGACGGCCGTCTCGGAGATGACGGTGCGGCCCAGGCCAGGCACCGGGTTGCCGGCAGGACGGCGCTTCACCACGGCATCGGGTTGTGGGTTCTGGTATTCCATCAGGCACTCCCCCTTCTGTTGCTTCCACCCTATCCCTAGCCTGCGACAGATGTGCTGGAAACTCAGACGGCGTGGCAACGGGAAGCGCAGCTGCCGCTTTAAAAGGACCCAGGCGGGGAAGCCCCCAAAGGACATCCCCGCCTGGGCGGTGTGTTGCAGCAATCAGTGGCAGCCTACTTGTAGTGGCCTTCGCCGCCGACCCTGACGTTGGTGGGCAGGTAGCCGAACGGGCCGAGGCCGTTCTGGCCGAAGCTGCGGTCAACCTGGGTCACACCGTTTTTGAAGTTGATCTTCACGGTCGGGGACAGCGACCCGCCGCGCACGCCGTTGACGTTGTCGATGAACGACTGCACCAGGCCGCCCGGCTGCACGTAGTGCGAGTAGGCCTGGAACTGGCGTCCGTTCTGCTGGCCCGAGATGGTCCCGCTCGGGTTGTTCGCGGGCAGGTTCAGGTCCGTCGGGGAACCGAGGGCCAGGCCGGAGTTGTTGACGGGCTGGAAGTCGGAGCGGACGCCGTCGCCAACGAAGCCGTAGACGCCGTCGGGGCCGCGCATGCCTGCCGCGTAGGTGAACTGGTGGCTGATCGTGTACAGGTAGTACTTGTTCTTGCCGTTTTCGTTCTGGATGAAGATCTGCGGACGCTCGGTCTGGTCGTTCACGCAGTTGGCGGAGAGGATCGGCGGCAGGAAGGACCATTTGGTCAGGTCCTTGTTGTCAGCCACTGCCAGGCCCACGTTCGCAGTCTGGTAGTGCGCGCCGCTGTTCTGGACGTCGGTGACGCTCTCAGCGTGGGGGTCGCCCGGCCGGTAGCCCAGGTCCTCGCCCTTGCACTGGTAGTCGCCGCGGTTGCCGGCGGTGTTGCCCTCGAAGACCATGAAGGTCTTGCCCGGGTGGGCAGGGTCGGCAAAGGTGTACGGGTCGCGGAACGCGAAGCCCGGGTTCTGCGCCTTGGTCTGGTACATCTTTCCGTCCGGCTCCAGCAGCTTGGTGTGTTCGAAGCCGTCGAAGGTCACACCGTTCTGGTCGGCGTGGATGTTGCCCAGGGCTTTGGCAATGGCTGCGTCCGGGGCGATGCCGCCGCCGCCTGCGTTGCGCTCGGCCACGTCGTAGAAGGTGGTGGCGGTGTAGAAGACGTTGACGTGGTTGCCCTGCATCAGGCGGGTGGAGCCGGACCACTCCGTGTTGCCGATGGAGGTGTTGTCAAGGAACAGGTGTCCGCCGTAGTTCCACTTGTCCTTGGCCGGATCGGCGTTGGTCTTGCGGAAGAAGTAGCCGATCCGGGCATTCCAGTGGCGCTGGTCGAAGCCGTATCCGGCGTGGCGGTCAGCGACGAGGGAGAAGACGACGTCCCAGCCCTTGTAGCTGATCTGGTTGGCGTTCTCGTCCGTCAGGGACCAGGTGTCCCAGACCCAGACGTCGTCGTTCATGGCCGGGAAGTCCTCGGGGATTTCCGGCATGGAGACATCCGGGCTCATCGAGTTCTGGCCCGGCGCGACATTGGGATTGCTCTGCGCCATGATCTGCTTGGCATCAGCGCGGGTCCACTTGGAGGTGAAGTCCGACGCCGGATCGAAGGCCTGCTGCGTGTGTTCGGTGGGGAGCGCGAACCCTGGAGTGGGCGCCGGCAGCTCCTGGCTGGCCGGCGGATCCGCCGGCTCATTGGCCTGGGCGGAGGGGACGGCCAGGAAGGCGGAGGCCGCTACGGCCGCTGCCAGTGCTGCGGCGGCAGGGCGCCACCGCAGCATCCGGTTGTGGGGGTGCTTGTGCATTATTGCTCTTCTCGCGGAGTGGTAACTGTTCGGGGAAGACGGGCGGATGCCCTTGGCCCTCGGCCACTCCGGCGGCCCGACAACACCTCAGGCGGCATCGGGGACGCCGTTGTGTGTCGAGGAAACAGGGCCTGGGTAGGACCCTGGGAACACCCGGGAAGGACAAGCCATCCCGGGCCGCGATCCACGCTAGGCGGCCTCCGGTGGGCATTTCAAACCGTGTTTCGACGGGCAAAACCAGCTACCCGCCAGTAGCATGCAAGCGCTTACGCAAGCCAACACGCGCGCGTGCCACAACGGTTTGGCACGAGTCAAATGTTTCATGGGCGTTCAAATTTTTTAGTCAGCAGGCGATGGATTGTTGCGTTGGCCACTTCCGGATCATGCTGCCGGCGGCGTTGCGGCGCATCATCAGAAGCTTGTTCGCAGGCCCGGACCTTCAAGGTTCTGTCTGGCGGACGGGCTTAGGATTCCGGGTTTGGCCAGGGGGGCCGGCCGCACGCACCATGCCGTCAGCCGCATTGGCGGGGCGCCTTGTCCCACGCCCCGCGATGGAGGGGAAGATTCTGGTTAAAGAAGAAAAGCACCAGTTCCGAAGAACTGATGCTTCCCAGTGGTGGCTCCGACCGGCGTCGATCCGGTGACCTTTCGATTTTCAGTCGAACGCTCTACCAACTGAGCTACAGAGCCTAGGTGACTAGTCACCATGAGAGCCGGAATTGCTTCCAACAATCAGAGCGACCCTGACGGGACTTGAACCCGCGACCTCCGCCGTGACAGGGCGGCGCGCTAACCAACTGCGCTACAGGGCCTTGCGTTTCTTGCTTCAGCAGTATCTCTACCGCTTTTTTCAAGGCTTCCAGCCTACCAGACTTTTTTAGCCTGTTTGACCAGTTCCTTGCGTACCCCCAACGGGATTCGAACCCGTGCCGCCGCCGTGAAAGGGCGGTGTCCTAGGCCGCTAGACGATGGGGGCCAGAACCGTTCGGAACAAAATAAAAGGCGTAAAGCGGGGCTTTGCGTCTTTGTCCTTTGCGTTTCTCCGAACTGGACTCAACAACTATAGGGGCTAACGGGGAATAATCCAAAATCGGCCGAAAACACCGCCGACAGGCCGGCCCGAGGGTGAAGATGGACGGATGGATGCCGTTGCAGCGCTCAATGAGATTGCTTTCTGGCTGGAGCGCGGACGCGCCGCCACGTTCAAGGTCCAGGCCTTCCGGAAGGCGGCGGCGGCCATCAGCGCTCTGTCCCCTGACGAGGTGGCCGAACGCGCCCGGACGGGCCGGTTGAAATCCATGAAGGGCATCGGGGACCGGACGTTCGCGGTGATCCGGCAGGCAGTGGACGGGCAGGTCCCGGACTATCTGGCCGACCTCCGCGAAAAAGGTGCCCAGCCGCTGGCCTCCGGCGGGACCGGCATCAGGGAAGCACTCCGGGGCGACCTGCACAGCCACAGCGAGTGGTCCGACGGCGGCTCCCCCATCGAACTGATGGTGGACGCCGCGGGCGTGCTGGGCCGGGAGTACCTCGCCCTGACCGACCACTCCCCCAACCTCACGATCGCGAACGGCCTGTCCGCCGGGCGGCTTCTTGACCAACTGGACGTGGTGGAATCCCTCAACAGCAACGGCAACCGCACACGGCTCCTGACCGGGATCGAGGTGGACATCCTCGAATCCGGCGAACTCGACCAGGAACCCTACCTGCTGGACCGCCTGGACATCGTGGTGGCCAGCGTCCACTCGAAGCTCCGCGCAGACCGCAAGACCATGACCAAGCGGATGCTGGGCGGCATCACGGACCCGCACACCAACATCCTGGGCCACTGTACGGGGCGCCTGGTGGAGGGCGGCCGCGGAACACGGCCGCCCTCGGAATTCGATGCCGGGGAAGTATTCGCGGCCTGCGCGGAACACAACGTCGCGGTGGAGATCAATTCGAGGCCGGAGCGGCAGGACCCGCCCGATGCGTTGATCCAACTGGCCCTGGAGGCAGGGTGCCTGTTTTCGATCGACAGCGATGCCCACGCACCCGGGCAGCTGGATTTCCTGCAGTACGGCGCCGAACGTGCAGCCCGCAACGGTGTTCCGGCCGAGCGCATCATCACCACCTGGCCCGTGGAAAAGCTGCTCGACTGGGCCTCGGCAAAGTAGGGCACCCGCAGGCAGGGTTGGAGAACCAGGCACTTACGACGTGGCCGATTTCCGCCAGTGGAGGTTTCGGCCGCCGGTTACATTGGCTTCATGCCCTCCTCCGAAGCCCCACGCCAATCATTGACTGCCACGCCTTCCCCGCCCTCCCCCGTCAAGGCGCTGGGAGTGGCGGCCATGGCGGTCACCGTCGTGCTGTGGGCATCGGCTTTCGTGGGCATCCGCGCCATCGGCCCGAACTTCTCACCCGGCTCCCTGACGCTCGGCCGGCTGGCGATTGCCGCCGTCGTCCTGGCCTTCCTGGTCCTGCCCCAGCTGCGGAAGAGCCGGACGCTGCCCCGGGGCCGTGAATGGCTGCCCATCCTCGCCTACGGCGTGATGTGGTTCGGCGGCTACAACGTGGCGTTAAACGCCGCGGAGCACGTCCTGGATGCCGGTACCAGCGCCCTGCTGATCAATGTGAATCCCATCCTGGTGGCCATCATGGCCGGGATCTTCCTCAAGGAAGGCTTCCCGCGGTGGCTGCTGATCGGAAGCACGGTGGCCTTCGCCGGGGTTGCCCTGATCGCCCTGGGATCCGGGCAACCCCGCAACGCGGGGGAAAGCGCGACGGCGGACCTGGCGGGTGTGGCGCTTTGCCTCCTTGCCGCCGTGCTCGCCGCAGTCAGCGTCATCATCCAGAAGCCCGTGGTGCGGAAAATCCCCGCCGCCCAGGCGACCTGGTTCGGGATCGTGGTGGGTGCGGTGTGCTGCCTCCCCTTTGCCGGACAGCTGGCGTCCGAGGTCCAGGCCGCTCCGCCGCAGGCCACGTGGGCGCTGGTATACCTGGGCGTGTTTCCCACAGCCATCGCCTTCACCACCTGGGCGTACGCGTTGTCCCTCGTAGACGCCGGAAAGCTCGCCGCCACCACCTATCTGGTTCCCGGAACCACCGTCCTGATCTCGTGGCTCCTGCTGGGCGAGATCCCCACGGCCTGGGGCCTTGTCGGCGGCGTGGTGTGCCTGGTGGGGGTGGCACTGACCCGGCGGCGGACCCGGCCGCCACGCAACCGGCAGCTCCGGTATTAGAGTCGGGGTATGCCAGCCAACCTTCCGCCGGGCCTGCCCATCATCCCCGGCGGCCCGCATGAGCCTCCCGGCTTCAGCATGTCGGCGGACGAGTTCGAGGCCGCCGTCGAGGACGCCCTGCAGAGCATTCCGGAGAAGCTGGCACGTGCCATGGACAATGTGGCCGTGTTCATCGAGGACGACTACGTGCCTGGACCTGGCGAAGATCCCGAAACCGTTCTGCTGGGACTGTACGAAGGGGTCCCGCTGACCGAACGCGATTCCTGGTGGGACGCCGGCTCCCTCCCGGACCGCATCACCATCTTCCGCGAACCCATCCTGGACATCTGCGGCTCACGGGATGATGTCATCCATGAGGTGGCCGTGACGGTGGTCCACGAAATCGCGCACCACTTCGGCATTTCCGACGAACGGCTCCACCAGCTCGGCTGGGGCTAGCCTTGTAAGCATGGGACACGACCACAGCCACGCGCACGGCATCACCGCCACCGGCAGGCACCGGAAGCGCCTGCTGGCCGTCCTGGGTATCACACTGGGCGTCGTCGTCATCCAAATCGTTGGTTCCGTCCTGTCCGGGTCGCTCTCCCTGCTGGCGGACGCCGGCCACATGCTCTCTGACGCGGCGGGCGTCACCATCGCCCTGCTGGCGACGTGGATCGCGGGACGACCGGCGAGCGACCAACGGACGTACGGCTACCAACGGGCCGAAGTGCTCGCCGCACTGGCCAACGCACTCGTCCTGATCGTGATCGCAGTGGTCATTTTCACAGAGGCAGTCAGACGGTTCGGGGCGCCGCCGGAGGTGCAGACGGGCATTATGCTGTTTGCCGCCATCCTCGGCGCTGTAGCCAACCTGGTGTCACTGTTGATCCTGCGCCGGGCACAGGAGGAAAGCCTGAACGTCCGGGGCGCCTACCTCGAAGTGCTGGGTGACCTGCTGGGATCGGCCGCGGTCATCGTCGCGGCGCTGGTCATTATGCTCACCGGTTTCAAGGCGGCGGACACCATTGCTTCCGTCCTGATCGCGCTGCTGATCCTGCCGCGGGCCTGGAGCCTGCTGCGGGACGTGGTGGACGTCCTCCTCGAGGCCAGCCCCAAGGGCGTGGAGGTGCAGATGATCCGGGAGCACATCCTGTCCGTCGACGGCGTCACCGATGTGCACGACATCCATATCTGGACCATCACCTCCGGCGTCCCCGTCTTCTCGGCCCATGTGGTGGTGGAGGACGGGGTGCTCAACGCCCGGGGCGCCGACCAGCTCCTGGACAAGCTGATCAGCTGCCTTGGCTCGCACTTTGACACCGACCACTGCACGTTCCAGCTGGAACCCGCCAGCCACTCCGAGCACGAGACCCATCAGCATGCGTGACCGCGACACGCGGCGCCGAGCGTCCGGACAAATGACACATTTGTGGTTTATGTTATTGATGTGACTGCTGTTGCTAAAGTGCAAAAGCTCACGTAGCCTCGGACTGCTGGCGGGCAGCTGAGCGGCACACTCGTGCCAAATACAGGACCTCCCAGCCTTACGTTGCGAGGTCTTTGCAGATGGCTTTATCCGGACTGGGACGCAGGACGGCCGTGCTGTGCGCCGCCGTCGTACTTTTTGCCTCCGCCACAGCGCCGGCATCCGCTGTTCCGGCGCTGCCACCTGCCTCTGCTGTCCCTGCGTCGCCTGACATTCCATCGCCGGAGGACATTGCCGCAGCGAAGGCCAGCGAGGCCGCCACGGCAGACCAGGTGACGGCGATCGAGCGCATCCTTGCTGACGCGGCAGCGGCCCAGCAGGCCTCGTTCGCGGTAGCCATGCAGGCCAACAACGCCTACAGCGAGGCGCTCGTGGAACTGCAACAGAGGACCGGCGCAGCCTCGCTCGCCACCGCGCGGGCTTCCGCAGCACGGGAGCAGCAGGACAAGACCCGGAAGCAGGTAGGCCAGCTGGCCGGGGATCTGTACCGCAATGGCGGCCTGAACCCCACCCTCGGAACCCTCGCCAGCGGCGGCGAGAGCCTGCAGCAGGCGGCCACGCTCGAGGCACTTTCGGCCAGCCGCAGCCGCGCCTTTGACGCTGCGGACGCGGCCGCCACCGCGTACCGCTCCCTGACCGCGGCCGCCGAGGATGCCAGCGAGGCCGCGGATGACGCTGCCAGGACCGCGGAGCAGCGCAAGACCCAGGCGGAGGAGGCCAATGCCGCGCAGGCCAAGGCCGTGGCCGATGCGAAGGCCCAGCGGACGGTCCTGGTGGACCAGTTGGCGCAGCTCCGCAACACCACGGTGGCGCTGGAGTCGGCCCGGGTGGATGCCCTGGACCGGCAGCGCGAAGAGGCCAGGCTCGCGGCGCTCTCCGCGGCTGCGGACAAAGCGGCTGCCGACAAGGCGGCGCAGGCCCAGGCGGCCGGGAATACAGCAGCGGGGAATACTGCAGCGCCGCGGAATTCCCCCGCACAAGGCGCGGCACCGGCCCCGCCTGCCCCGGCACCGGCTGCTCCCGCACCTCCTGCCCCGGGCCCGGCACCTGCTGTTCCTGCGCCGGCTGCCCCTGCACCCGTGGCACCCGCGCCAGCGCCTGTAGCCCCTGCGCCGGCTCCTGCCCCCGTTGCCCCCGCCCCCGTTCCTGCCCCCGCGCCGGCGCCGTCGACCGGGACCGGCTCGTACGAAGTGGCCATCTCCGTAGCCCTTGGAAAGGTTGGCGCACCGTACTACTACCAGTGGGGCGGCACGGGCCTGTACGGCTTTGACTGCTCAGGGCTGGTCCAGAACGCCTTCGCGGCGGCCGGGACCTATCTTCCGCGCACGGCCACCCAGCAGTATGCCGCAGCCCCGGTACACGTTCCCATCTCGCAGGCCCGCCGCGGCGACCTGGTGGTGTGGGGTTCGGCGGGCAACTTCTACCACGTGGCCATATACCTGGGGAACGGACAGGTGGTTCAGGCGCTGAATCCGCAGGAGGGCATCACGGTGTCGTCCATCAGTTCCATGGTGGGGATGGACCTCTACCCGTACGCAGCCCGGTACTGAACCGCCCATGGGAAGCCGGTTTCCGCGAACCGGCCCCAGTGAGTCCGTGCCTCAGCTCAGGATGTCCTTGCTGACGAAGCGGCCGTAGGCGAGCGCGCCGAACACCACGATGTATCCGGCCTGGAGCAGGGCGTTGCTGGCAAACGAGTCCCACAGCAGCGGCTGGCGCAGCATGTCGCCGAACCCCAGCCAGTAGTGGCTGAACAGCCAGGGGTGCAGCCACTCCAGCTGGGGAAGCTGGTCCAGTACCTGCGAGACCACCGACACCACCACGGTGGCCGCCATGGCACCGACGGGAACCACGGTCAGGGTGGACAGGAAGAGCCCTATGGCGGAAAGACCAGCCAGGGACACAGCGAGGTACGCAGCGATCAGCACAATGCGGAGGGCTGCTTCGGGCGGCTGGACCACGCCCCCGGAAAGCAGCGTCACGGGACCCACCGGGAAGAGTGCCGCCCCAATCGCCGCCCCGGCAAGGCCCACGGCCAAGGGTGCCACCAGACCAAAGGCGAGCGCGCCGGCGTACTTGACCAGGAGCAGCCGCACCCGCCCGGCCGGTGCCACGAGCAGGTACCGCAGGGTCCCCAGGTTCGCCTCCCCCGCGATGGTGTCCCCCGCCACCACCCCCACCGCGAGTGGCATGAACAGGGGGACTGAAACCAACATGGCCGTGAAGGCGACGAACAAGCCGTTCTGGGTGATCCGGTCCAGGAAAGCAGGCCCGCGTCCGGGCGGGACCGGCGAGGAAACCCGCACGGCGATGGCGATGAGCACCGGGATGGCAGCCAGCGCCAGCAGCAGCGCCCAGGTCCGACGCCGGCCGAACAATACCTTCAGTTCCGAGCCCAGCAGGGAGAGCCCGGAGCCGCGCGGTGCGGGCACCGGTGCGGGCCGGGCTGCTGCGTCCGCATCCGGGGTATCGGCGGGTACGCTACTGGGCAACGTCGAATCCTTCCCCCGTGAGGGCAACAAAGCGGTCTTCCAGGCTTTCACGCTCGACGGCGAAGCCCCGGACGCGGACGCCGGCGTGGACAAGCTGCGCCACCACTTCCTCCGGGAGGAGAGCGGATCGCCCGGCCTGCCCATCCAGCCTGCCCTGCCCATCCAGCCTGCCCTGCCCGTCCAGCCCGGCAACAATGCTTTCGCCGTCCGGCTGCCCCAGCGCCTGCCCCTGCGCCGACGGCGCTGCCCGCCCTGAAAGGTCCGGTCCCGCGCCCGGCTCCGCGTCCAGGCCAAGCCGTGCCAGCACCTGCCGTGCCTGGCCGCCGTCGGGGGTGACAAGCCGGATCCGGGTGTTTCCTGCCTGCCGCAGTTCTGCCAGCGGCCCCTGGGCCACCAGCCTGCCGGCGCTCATCACGGCAGCATGGGTACACATCTGGTCCACCTCTGCCAGCAGGTGGCTGGACACGAAAACGGTGGTTCCCTCGTGGGCCAGTGACCGCACCAGGTGGCGCACCTCGCGGGTCCCCTGCGGGTCCAGCCCGTTGGTGGGCTCGTCCAGCACCAGCAGGTCACGCGGCGAAAGCAGTGCGTTGGCTATCCCCAGGCGCTGCTTCATTCCCAGGGAGTAGGCGTGGACGCGCTTCGCCGCTGCATGCCCCAGGCCTACGCGTTCCAGGGCCCGCTCTACCCGCGCCTTGCGCGTGGCAGGGACGGTCTGGGGGCTGGCGGAATCGAGCCGGTGGAGGTTCGCCGCGCCAGAGAGAAAGGGATAGAACGCGGGGCCCTCCACCAGGGCACCGACGCGCGGAAGCACCTCATGGAGCCTGCCCGGCATCTCCAGGCCGAGCAGGCTCACCGTGCCGGCAGAGGCGGCCGCAAGGCCAAGCAACATCCGGATGGTGGTTGTCTTGCCGGATCCGTTGGGGCCCAGGAATCCGAATACCGATCCATGCGGAACGGCCAGGTCCACGCGGTCCACGGCGAGCTGCTGGCCAAACCGCTTGCTCAGGCCGTGTGTCTCGACCGCCAAGCCGGCGGGCCCCAACGCCACGCTCACTGTGCCATGCTCACTGCGCCGTTCTCACTGGGCCCCAGCTGCCACGGCCTGGAGCCTTTCCGGCGGCACCATCCCGGCCAAGATGCGGCCATCGTCCATGATGAGCACGTTCAGCAGCGCGGTGGAGAGCAGGTGCCCGCCGGGAACGACGACGGCGGCCTGGGACAGGAGCGGATCGCGCAGCAGCGTTTCAGCGGACGAGCCGGAGGATACCTGGGCGGGCAGGCCCACCACGGCATCCCAGGACTTGCCCGTCACGGAGGGGTGGCCCTTGGCTGCCATCTGCGCGAAGAATTGTTCGGGCGTGATGGCCATGCCGGGCTCGTGGAAGCTGGCGGGCAAATGGGACTTATCCGGGACCTGGATCTCCTTGACGGTACTGCCCGGCGGTGGGGCAAAGGTGAACAGCGACGGGTCCGGGGCGTCAAGGGAAAGGCTGGTGAAGCCGGAACGGAAGGCGGGCTTGTCGGCTCCGCGGGCGGTCACCTGGACGGAGAGGGGCATCCCGTTCTTGCCGTCAACGGCGACGGCTACGCGGCCCACCAGGGTTGCATCTGTCCGCGGTTCAAGGACCAGGTTGTAGGCCGCCCGGCCGGCGACAGCTACGTCCGGGCCGACCGTAACGGCCGTGGTGGGCTCAACCTTCGCCAGCAACTTCCGGGCCAGCTCGCCGGGAGTGGGCATGGCGTGCATGCCCCGCCCGTCATCCGGGCGGGCGGTGTCCCCGGCGTGTGCAGGGAGGGCCAGGTGTGCCGCACTGTTGTCCTTCGATGAGTAGAACCAGACGTCGTTGCCGTGGTGTATCACGTCCCGCTCGGCCAGCTGGTCCACCACCTGCAGACGGGCATTGTCTTTGCCGTCCACGTAGATGCGGGCGGTGTGGTCTCCGGACAGCAGTTCGATCACCGAGGCTGCCCCGCCGGCGGACGCCGGCCCGGTGGGCTTCCCTGCGGCGGGCAGTTCGGGCAGTCCCAGTTCCGAGGACTGCTCCACGGTCCCGGAGAAGGACTGCACCTGGTGGCTGGCCAGCAGCTCAAGCACCTGCGCCGGGGTCTTGGCGGGAAGAGGGTCACCGGCGCTTGCGGGGATGGACCCGGCCAGGACACCCGCGGCGATCACTGCTGGCGCCGCGGCAGCAGGTAGCCACCGAAGCCATGCCCGGCGGCCTAACGTGCTCCCTCGCTGGAGCTGTTCACTGGAACCCGGTCCGTTGGAGCCCATAGGTCAAGCGTACGCCGGTGCAGGCGGTCCATACCCGCAGGAACCCCCTAATCCTGCAGCGCTGCCGCACGCTCCCGCACGACCGTCCCCGATCCGCCGTCGACCGTTATTGTTTGTCCGGTGGCTATCACACGGGTGGCGCCCGGTACGCCCACGACGGCAGGAATGCCATATTCCCTCGCAACCACCGCGCCGTGCGAATTGGGGCCGCCCATCTCCATCACCAGGCCGCCCGCCGTCAGGAACAGCGGTGTCCACCCAGGGTCCGTGGACGGGGCAACCAGGATCTCCCCCGGCTCAAGGCGGGCGCCCACAGGATCCAGGATGACGCGTGCCCGTGCGGTCACCGTCCCCGCGGAGGCCGGGCTGCCCGTGAGGGTTCCTTCGGCGGCATTCCCGACGGCGGCCCGCACCGCTTCGGGTTCCGTTCCGTCCGAGAGCAGCACCCTGGGGATGTGGCGGCGCCCGAGCTCACGGTCGTAGTCCCCACGCCGCGCCGCCACGAGCGGCCGCAAGTCCGGGACCGGCGTTCCTGCATCTCCCGTGTTCGCTGCGGTCTTAACGGTCCCGGTAAGTGCCTGCCGGACTTCGTCGAAGGCCAGGAAGAACACGTCATCCGGCCGCTCGAGCCTGCCTGAGTCCGCCAGTTCCGACCCCACCAGGAGGATCTGCCGGCGGACCTCCGCCAGGCCCACCACGAGCTGGTATTTGGGCAGCTCCCGCAGGCCGGCGAACAGCCGCGCCCTGCGCAGCGCGCCCCGCACCAGCATTCCCCGCACCCTGCCACGGGCGGCGGCGCGGGCGGCGAGCAGCTCCACCTGCGCTTCCGCTTCCTCCGCTGCCTTGCTGAACTGCACGTCGGGCGCGAGGGCAGGGTTGTCCAGCCGCAGATAGTTGGCCAGGATGCCCAGGATGTGCGCCGGTTCCTCCGACCAGCGCGGCTGTCCCACGTCGATTTCGGCCACGGCCCGGTGCCCGTACCTGTCCAGGAACCGGGTCAGCCCGGCCTCCAGCCGGGCCGGCAGCTGCCCGGCGCGGAAAGCGTCCGCCAGGACGGCCGCATCCCCGGCCATCAGGGCGCTGCGTGACTGGGCGTCGTCCCGGATCGCTTCCGCAAGATGCCACAGCTCCAGGTCCATCTGCGTGGTGATGTTGTTCGGCAGGCCGCGGATCACCGGCTGCAGTTCATTCCACGGGTTTCCGCCCAGCAGTTTTCCCGCCACGCCCAGCATGGCGAACCCCAGCGCTGGAAGGGGAAGAACGGCCGGAACAATCAGGAACAGGCGTGAGCCCAACAGTGACTCGGCGTGGTCAAGGCGCGCCTGCGGGGCGGCCCCATCGTCAAGGACAAGGGAGGCATCGAATTCCCTGGTGAAGCGGTCCAACCGCCGGAGGGCCGCCTCCGGCCGAACCAGCGCACGCAGGAGGGTGGCGGGAACCCTGGCGCGGGCGGCCACGGGCGCCACGTGGCGCAGCAGCCCGAAGGGTGTCCTCGTGGTCACCGAAAACGCCGGGTCTTCGAACAGTTGCCGCATGACCGCCGCTGTCCGGGCCTCCATGATGTCGAAAACCCGGGGAACGATCCGGCGGCCCACGGCGCTGCGTATGGGAGTGGTGAAGTCGACGTAAATCCGCTGCCCGGCCTCGGCGTAGGGCGACGGCCCGCGCCCCGGGTCAGGCACAGGGAAGCCTGCGGCCATGGCGACGGAAGAGGCGATAAGGCGGACAGACGCAAGGCCCATCGGCGTGAGTGGCCGGGTGAGCCCCTGGGCGAGGCTGAAGCAGAGGTAGGCACGGGTGCCGCCTACAGGCTTCCCGCCGGCAGGAACGTTGCCCGCGGCGCCGTTGCTCTTCGGGACCGGGTAGAGCGTGGTGATCGGCCTGGACTGCGTGAGCCACAGGGCGCCGGCACTGTCGATGGCCCATTCGGTGTCCTGCGGGGCGCCAAAATGCGCTTCGGCCCGCTGCCCCAGCCGCACCAGCCCGGCCACCTGGGGGTCCGTCAGGCACAGAGTCCCGCCGGCTGCGCGCGACTCCCGGACCTCCGTCCCGCCGCCGGGAAGGGGCCGGATCTCCATGCCCTTCCCGCCGGTCTTCCGTTCCAGCACCTTGCCGGTCAATGCATCCACCACGAAATGGTCCGGGTTGACGGCCCCGGACACCACGGCTTCGCCGAGCCCCGGGCTGGCGTCGATGACAATCTGCCGCCGGCTGCCGGTGAGGGGATTCGCCGTGAACATGACCCCCGCCGTGTCCGCGTCCACCATCCGCTGGACCACCACGGCCAGGGCCACGCCGGCCGGATCCATCCCCAGGCCGGCCCGGTACGTGGTCGCCCGGTCAGTCCATAGCGAGGCCCAGCATTTTTGGACGGCGTCGAGGAGCGCAGGCACCCCCACCACGTTGAGGTAGGTCTCCTGCTGGCCGGCGAAGCTTGCGAACGGCAGGTCTTCAGCAGTGGCCGAGGACCGGACCGCCACCGGCACGTCCGGCCCGAGTGCCGCATAGGCCTGCGCCACCGCGCCGGACACTGCTGCCGGAACGGGCGCCGCCAGGATGGCTGCGCGGGCCGCTCCCGCCAGGCCGCTCACGTCAGGAGGTTCCTTGGCTGCCGCACCCCCTGCGGTTTCGAGGGCGGCGTAGACGGCGGCCAGCCCGGGAAGCACGGCTCCCGAGCCGGAGACCACCTCCCGGTAGGCCGTGGTGGTGAGGCAAAAGCCTTCCGGGACGGGCAGGCCCGCGGCGAGCAGTTCCCCAAGGTTGGCCGCCTTGCCGCCCACCAGCGCGAGCATGCCGGCGTCGAGCCTGCGCAGGTCCAGGACAAGCCCACTGGGCTCACCGCCGGGTATCCCGTGCCGCTGCATGTCCGCAGTTCCTTGGTCGGGAACAGCGGCGGCTTAGGCGGCGTCTCCGAGCATCGGCCCGAAACGGGCACGGTCCGCAAGGCGCGGGTCTTCCCGGTCCGGCACCACCATGACCGGCCCCTTGGCGTGATGGAGGACGCCGTCGGAGGTCGAACCGAGCAGCATGCCGGCGAAGCCGCCGCGGCCGCGGGTGCCCACCACCACCAGTTCGACGTGCCGGCTTTCCTCCACGAGCACGTCCACCGGCGAGCCGTCCTTGAGCTCGTAGTCGGCCTGGAGCCGCGGGTAGTGGCTGCGGAGCCACGCCATTCCGGCGTCCAGGGTGACCCGGATGTCGTCGAACAGCGCCTTTCGGTCCATCGGCGCGGGGACCCACGCCAGGGAACCGCTGTACTGGGGAACGGCGCAGACGACGCGGAGGGCGGCGCCGAGGCGCACGGCCTGGTCGGCGGCTTCCAGGACGGCAACCCGTGCCTGCTCCGAGCCGTCAACGCCGACCACCACGACGTTCTCCACCTGCCGGTGCCCGGCTTTGGCCTGCTCAGCCTTGATGCGCCGGTCCTCGGTGGTCTCGCCCAACCGGTCCGCACAGAACAACGGGACGGTTACGGTGGGGCACTTGGCGTGTGCGGGCAGGGCGCTGCTCACCGAACCAAGGAGCCTGCCCACGAAACCCCCGCGCCCCCGCGTGCCCACCACCAGGAGTTCAGCGCTTCCGGACATCTCCAGCAGCACTCCCGCGGCGTCGCCGTTTTCCACCGAGGAACTGGCGTCGATGTCGTACGTGGAAACTTTCTCGAGGGCCTGCCTGGCGATGGCCTCGGCGCCTTCGCGGATGACGGAGTCGTCCACCGTGGCGTAGCCGCCGTCCAGGCCGGACGCAGCAAAGATCGGCACGGAGTAGGCGGTGACGATGTGCAGGGGACGACGGCGGCGCTGGGCCTCCCGCGCGGCCCACACCAAGGCGCACTGGCCGTGTTCGGAGCCGTCAACGCCCACCACGATGCCCTCCGGAGCGGCCGATGCCCCACGACCGTCCTGTGCAGGGTCCGGATGCAACTCTTGTGCGCCCATGGGGGCCGCCTCCTCGCGTTACTGCCTGATGTTGCGGCTATTCTGCCAGAAAACGGGCCCCTCCCCGTGCACCCGGTCCGGAGCCGCAGCCGCGGGGAACAACCTGCTTCCCAGTCCTCACTATTCTCCGTACCATGCGGCTTAGCAAGCGTGGCCAGGCCCGGGAAAGCGGGTTATCCACAGCCTCCGGGCCCCGGCACGGAAAGCGCCTTCACCGCGGGAAGAATCTTGGCGTTTTGGGCTACCCACGGGCGGGATTGTTCTGTATTCTTCAGGACATTGTTGGTCCGGGACGCCGACTGCCACTTCCTGTCAGCACGCTGCTCCCGGCCATGCGCTGCGGCCGTGCCTGGGGGCACCGGCAGGCGCGCCGGCGAGGATGCCGGCACCTGACGAAGCTTCGAAGGAGGGAAACTGTAGTGTCAAGCATGCCTGGGAGTGCCGGGACCGAACAGACCACCACTGTCATCATTGGCACGGGCCTGTCAGGGCTGGCTGTTGCCGCCGAATTGCGGCGACATGGAGTGGACTCCATTGTGGTGGACGGACTGGACCTGCTGGGCGCCGGGCAACCCGCGAACACCACCTCCCTGCAGCGCTGCGACGCCGCGGATTCGGACACCCTGCGCGAACGCAACGAGATCCTGCGCCACCTGCGCAACTACGCCGCCAGCCACAGCGTGGACATCCGGAACACGACCCGCGCGGTGCAGCTCACCATGTTGGGATCAGCGGACGGCACCGGTGCGCCGCAATGGCAGGTGCACACCCCTACGGGCGTCCTGGTGGCGGACCACATCGTCCTGACGCGATGCGCCCACAGCCAGTTGCGGCGCATGATCAACGACTTCGGCCTGTCGGTAGGCCGGAACGTGGCTGCGGCCATGCGGGCCATCGGCATCTACCTTGTGGGGGTCGGGGAGCTCATCACGCCCTCGCCCAAGGAAGTCCTTCGCCAGGCCAAAACCGTGGGCCAGGCGATCTCCGCCAGGGTCAACCCGAATGGCGGAGGGTTCCCAGCGACGGGAAGCCTTGCCATGCTGGGCTGCTGACGTCCGCGCCGGAACCCGCTGCCGCGGGGCTACTCCCCGTCCCCTTTGTCCCCGCCGCTGTTATCGGCGTCGCCGGTGAGCCGCCGCCTTGCCAGTATGCCCAGGGCGGCGAGCAGTCCCACCGCCACGGCCGCAAAAATCACGATGCTCCACTGGAACGGCTCACCCGCGCTGGCCGGCGCGGACGGCTCCTCCGTCACGCCGGGCCGGGCGGTGCCCATGCCCGGGACTGTGCCCGCCGTCGTCGAACTTCCTGCCGTGGGTTGCCCGGAAGAGCCCGCAGCGCCGGAGGCCGCGGTGAAAGCGAATGTCCCCTCGATGGGGTGGGAGTCGGAGCTGACGACGCGCCATGCAACCGTGTACGCGCCGGCCGGGGCGCCGGGGCGAAGCTTCTGGGTGGCCATGTTGTCCACGATCTGCACAGACCCGTCAGCCCATTCGGTGCCGGACGCGTCCCTGACTGAGAAGGAGGCGCCGATGCCCAGGGGCTTGTTGCTGAACGTCACCGAAACCTCGTCCGGCGGGGCCGCGAGCGTTGCCCCCTGCGCCGGGCTGGTGGACTCTGCTGCGTCGTGCGCGGCCGCCGGGCCGGCCAGGCCCAGTGCCGACGCGGCAACGATGAGGACACCGAGCAGCAGGTTTAGGAAAGGGCGGCGGGTGGAACGCATGCGGGACTGCTCCTTGTGTTGGCTTCCTTACAGACTAGGCGAATCTGCGCCCCCCGCCGCTGCCGCTCCCTTAGGATGCAGGTATCCCCACACACTCCCCCGGAGGACTAATGCTTAAGCAAGGCTCTGCCCTGGACCGGTATTTCAGGGTCACCGAGCGCGGTTCCAACCTTTCCCGCGAGATCCGCGGCGGGTTCGCCACGTTCTTCGCCATGAGCTACATCGTGGTGCTGAACCCCCTGATCCTGTCCGGGCCTGACTCCAGCGGCACCACGTTGGGCTTCACCGCAGTGGCGGCGGTGACCGCCTTCGTCGCGGGCCTGCTCACGATCCTCATGGGCGCGTGGGGCCGGCATCCCTTCGCACTCGCCACCGGCCTGGGCGTCAACGCCTTCGTCGCCGTCACCGTGGCCACCAACCCCGGGCTGACATGGCCGGACATGATGGGCCTGGTGGTCCTCTCCGGCCTCACCATGCTGGTCCTGGTGCTCACCGGCTTCCGTACCGCGGTCTTCAAGGCCGTCCCGGACGGGCTCAAGACGGCCATCGTGGTGGGCATCGGCCTGTTCATCGCCCTGATCGGGCTGGTGAACGCTGGGTTCGTCCGGCGCATCCCGGACGTTGCGGGGACCACCGTGCCCGTGGGGCTCGGCTTCGAAGGCAAGCTGCTGGGCTGGCCCACCGCCGTCTTCGTTTTCGGCCTGATCCTGACCATCGCCCTGGTGGTGCGGAAGGTCAAGGGTGCCATCCTGATCGGCATCATCACCTCCACCGTACTGTCCGTGGTCCTTGAGACCACGCTGCACATCGGCCCCAGTTTCGACGGCAAGAACTTCAACCCGCAGGGCTGGTCGCTGGTGGCGCCCGCCTTCTCCGGCTGGGCCGCCCCGGACCTTTCCCTGATCGGCAAGGCCAACCCGTTCGGCGCCTTCGAGCACCTGGGCTTCGTGGCGGCCACGCTCCTGGCCTTCGTCATCCTGCTCAGCATCTTCTTCGACGCCATGGGCACCATGGTGGGCCTGGCGAACGAGGCCGGCACGGTGGACGAGCACGGCAACATCCCCGACGTCGACCGCGTGCTCCAGGTGGACGCCCTCGGCGCCATCATCGGCGGCGGTGCGTCAGTGTCCTCCAACCAGATCTACGTTGAAGCCGGCGCCGGCATTGGCGAAGGCGCCCGGACCGGCATCGCCTCGATCGTCACCGGCCTGCTGTTCCTGGTGGCAATGTTCTTCACCCCGCTCATCAACCTCGTTCCGTTCGAGGCCGTGGCCCCGGCGCTGGTGGTGGTGGGCTTCATGATGGTGTCCCAGGTGGGCAAGATCGACTGGCAGGACTGGGGTATCGCGATCCCGGCGTTCCTGACCTTCACCCTGATGCCCTTCACGTACTCGATCGCCAACGGCCTGGGCGCCGGCTTCATCGCCTACGTCCTGATCCGCACCGTGCAGGGCCGGGTCAAGGACATCCACCCGCTGATGTGGGCCGTGGCCGCGGCGTTCGCGCTGTTCTTCGCCATTGGCCCGATCGAGGCCGCGCTGGGAATGTAGCTCCTTCCGGCGCGAAGGGCTGGTGCGGCAGCTGCCCCACCAGCCCTTCGTCGTCCCATGGGAGTGCCTATACCGGGGTGTTCGGCGCCAGCCCCTCGTCGCCGGACACCGCAACCGCCTTCTTCTGGCGCAGCAGGTCCAGCCGGTTCATCAGCGGCGACGTGGTGGCACCATGGATCACGATGGACAACGCCACCACCAGCCCCACGAGGGACCAGAGCCGTTGCCCCTGCTCCGCGAAATGGCCCTCGTCCAGCGCGAACGACAGGTAGTACAGGGACCCGATCCCGCGGATGCCGAAGAACGACAGCGCAATCCGTTCCCGGGGGCCGGTCTTGCCGCCCAGCAGCCCCGCCCAGCCCGCCAGCGGCCGGACCACCAGCAGGAAAGCCAGCGCCACCAGCAGCTCCGCCAGGCCGATCCCGGACAGCAGGCCACGGGCGATGGCCCCGCCAAGCAGGACCAGGATCACCACCGTCAGGAGCCGTTCGAGCTGCTCCACGTAGGAGTGGAGCACGCGGTGGTAGCCATGGGTGCGCTCGGCTGCACGGATGGTCAGGGCGCACACGAAGACTGCGACGAAGCCGTACCCCTCCACCATTTCCGCCAGGCCATATGCCAGGAACGTCGCGGACAACGCCACGAAACCCTCCGAGTGGTTGGACAACCGCAGGCTGTCCCGGCGGGCTGAAAAGAACAGCGTGGCCAGCAGCTTCCCGGTAAGGAATCCCGCCAGCAGGCCAAAGGCCAGCCGCCACACCACGTCCATCCCGAGCCACCCGGCAAACCAGCCGGACGAGGATCCGCCGGCAGCGCTGATGGCGATGGCCAGGTACACGAACGGGAACGCCAGGCCGTCGTTGAGTCCGGCCTCCGAGGTGAGGCCGAACCGCACCTCGTCCTCCTTGTCGGCGCTTTCGTCGTGGTCCGCCGGCTCACCCACCTGCACTTCGGAGGCCAGGACCGGATCCGTGGGCGCCAGGCTGGACGCCACGAGCAGGGCGGCCCCAAGCCCCAGGCCCAGGAACCACATCCCCAGCAGCGTGAGGGCAACGATGCACAGCGGCATGGCGATCCCCAACAGCCGCCACGTCGTGGACCAGCGCTTGCGGCCCACGGGCCGGTCCAGCGCCAGCCCCGCGCCCATCAGCGAAACAATCACGCAGATCTCCGCCAGGTGCATCACGAAGTTGCTGTGCTCCACGGGGTTCGGATTGGGGAGCGTCGGAATCAGCGCGAACGCAGCCATCCCGGCGCCGAGGAACACCATCGGCATGGACAACGGCATGTCGCGCAGGAGTTTCGGCAGGACCGCGGCGACGAAAACCGCCACGCCGGCCGCGGCAAAAAGAATGTCGGGTGCTTCAAACATGGGCTCTCCAGCCTGGAATTGTTGCGTGGTCCGGCGCAGGAGCCTCCTGCTGCTTGGGGCGGATTGGTCCCACCCTATCCCCCGTACCCATCGCGGAGGCCGTTCCCCGCAAAGCCCTGCCGTTCCGCCGGAGTTCTTGGATCCCGGACAGGACGACGGCGGCGGCGCTGGTTTTCAGGGCCGGCATGCGGTGAGCTTGAGGCATGGTCTTCACCCTCCCCGCCGTCGACGTCCACCCACAGCCCTGGACCGGAAGGTTCGACGGCGACGGCCCCGGACACCGCCGCTGGTGGCAGGCAGTGGCCGCGTTCGACCCCGCCGCCGAACCTGGGGCGGGCAACAAACCAGTGGCCCTGCTCGGCTTCGCTAGCGACGAGGGGGTGCGGCGCAACAAGGGCCGCACGGGCGCGGCCGCCGCTCCGGCCGCGATCCGCAGGGCGCTTGGCCCCCTGGCCTTCCATCCGGACCGCACGGTACGCGACGCCGGCGATATAGTCGTCGACGGCGATGCACTGGAAGCGGGGCAGGAACGGGTCGGCAGCGTGGTCGCCGCCCTGCTCGACGCCGGCCACCTGACAGTTGTCCTGGGCGGCGGCCACGAAACCGCCTACGCCAGCTACCTCGGGGCCAGCGCCTCGGCCGCGGTGCAGGGCGGGCAGCGGCTGGGCGTACTCAACCTCGATGCGCACTTCGACCTGCGGGACGAAGCCGTACCCAGCTCCGGCACGCCGTTCCTCCAGATGGCCCGCGCCGAAGCGGACGCCGGACGCGAATTCCGCTACGCCGTCGTCGGAATTTCGGAACCCAACAACACGAAGGTCCTGTTCGACACCGCGGACAGGCTGGGCGTCCGGTACCTGCTGGACGAAGACTGCGGGGCGGAGCGGGTCCGGGACTTCGTGGCCGGTTTCCTGGCGGACATCGACGTCCTTTACCTGACCATCGACCTGGATGTGCTGCCCGCCGCCGTGGCGCCCGGCGTGAGCGCCCCCGCAGCGTACGGGGTACCGCTGCCGGTCATTTCGGCCCTGTGCCGGCAGGTGGTGCAGAGCGGAAAGCTGCTGCACCTCGATGTGGCGGAACTGAACCCGGACTTCGACATCGACGGCCGGACCGCCAAAACGGCGGCCCGGTTGCTGGACACGCTGCTGCGCTGATCCGCGCCGCGAAACCGGCCCAGGCAAGGCCTGCCGGGTCAGGCGCCCTTCAGGACGTACCGGCGCTCCGGCCGTCCCACACCGTACTTGAGCCGCACCTCCGCCAGGCCTTCGTCGTACAAGTACTCCAGGTACCGGCGGGCACTGACGCGGGAGGTGCCCAGTTCCTCGGCCACCTCGGCCGCCGACAGGTCTCCGGCGGCGGCATTCAGCGCAGCCTCCACCAGTTTCAGCGTCTCGATGCTGCAGCCCTTCGGCAGCGGACGCTTGGCGCGGTCCAGGCCGAAGACCCGGTTGACGTCCGACTGTTCGGCCACGTCCTTGGACGCAGCCAGGCTTTGGTAGGCGCTGCGGTAATGTTCCAGCCGCTCCTGGAGGTCCGTCTGGGAGAACGGCTTGATCAGGTAGTGGACGATGCCGCCGCGCAGGGCCTTGCGCACGGTTTCCACTTCGCGCGCCGCACTGATCACCAGCACATCGAGTTCCGGGGCCACCGCCCGCAGCCGCTGCATCAGGTCCAGGCCGTTGATGTCCGGCAGGTGGATGTCCAGCAGCACCAGGTCCGGCTGGAGCCGTTCAGTTTCGGCCAAGGCCTGGGCGCCGGTGTGCGCCGCGCCTACTACGGCGAAGCCGGGCGTGCGCTGGATGAATCCGGCGTGCACCTTGGCCACCATGAAGTCGTCATCGACTATCAGGACCTGGATCATGGCTTGTTACTGCTTCCTTTCAGCACGGCGGTGAAGACTGCGCCGTGGTCGTTGGCCACCGTCAGGTTCCCGCCGCTGCGGCGGCACACCACCCGGGACAGCGCCAGCCCGAAGCCCCTGCTCCCGGCCGGGCCCGGGTCCTTGGTGGTGAAGCCCTGGCGGAAAATATGCTCGGCGGACGGTCCGGGAATGCCGGGACCGGTGTCCCGCACCGTAACGACGACGTCTCCGCCTTGCCTGCCTTCCACCCGCACCGTGACGGCTGCCTGCGGGAGCCCTGTGACGGCGTCGAACGCGTTGTCCACCAGGTTCCCCACCACGGTGGTGAGGTCGCGCGACAGCTCGTCGTCCACCTTCTCCAGGGTGGAGTCGGGGTCCAACTGCAGGACTGCGCCGCGCTCCGTGGCCAGGCTGGACTTGGCGATCAGCAGGGCAGCCAGCGCGGGATCCTTGATCCGGCTGGTCACCTCGTCGTTGAGCCGAGTCCGGTCCAGCGTGGCCCCGTTGACGAACTGGACCACGGAATCGTACTCGCCGATCTGGATCAGGCCGGAGATCACGTGCAGCTGGTTGGCGAACTCGTGCGCCTGGGCCCGCAGCGTGTCCGTGGCGGTGCGGGTGTTGCCCAGCTCCCGCTCCAGCTCGGACAGCTCGGTGCGGTCGCGCAGCGTGGCCACCGAGCCGATCACCCGGCCGCGGGAGTGGATGGGCACCCGGTTCATCACCACCAGCCGGTCGCCCACCAGCACCAGCTGGTCCGGTCCGGACTGTTCGCGGGTGAGGACTTCCTTCAGGGCAGGTTCGACGGCGAGGCCGGCCACCCGTTTGCCGACGCAGTCTTCCGGGAGCCCGAGCAGGGAACGCGCGCTGGCGTTGGCCACAGTGATCCGTTCATGCGGGTCCAGAGCCACGACGCCTTCCTTCAGGCCCTGCAGCATGGCTTCACGGTTCTCCACCAGGCCGGTGATCTCACTGGGCTCCATGCCCAGGGTCTGCCGCTTGACACGGCGCGACAGCAGCAGCGAGCCGGCAATGCCCAGGACACTCGCCACGCCCAGGTAGGTGAGGAGGTTAGGGACCGCGTCGCCCAGCCGTTCGAGCACCGTGGGATAGCTGCGGCTGATGGAGGCGATCCCAATCATGCGCCCGGTGTCATCCAGGACCGGCACATGCGCCGACAGGAGCGGGGCAGGGCTCCCGCCCACCACTCCGGTCCAAGCCCGCCCTTCCATCACCCTGCTGGCTCCGAGCTCCAGCGGCTCGCCGAGCAGGCTGGGATCCGAGGACGCCACCACCGTCCGGTCCAGCTTTGCCAGCGTCACCCGCGACGAGCCGGAAACGATCCGCACGGACTCTGCCACGGCGGGCAGCACGGCACCGCCTCTCGCCTGGGCCTCAGGGAGGAGTTCGCGGACCACCGGGTTCCCGCCCAGCGCTTCCGCCGCCGAGAGCGCACGCCGGCCTTCGATCCGTTCAAAGGCGGCGGCTGACTGGGCCAGGGAAATGGCCACCACGCCCACAAGGACCGCCAGGACAATGAGCAACTGCAGCAGAAGGTACTGCCCCGCAAGGGACATTCCTCGTCGTCGAGTCACAATGGTCTTCCTGGAGTTTGGGCGGGTGGTAACGGGAACTATATCCCAAGCCCCGCTGGCAGGACCTTCGGTGGGTTCGACCAAACGTGAACGCAATGAACACAACTTTCTCTGCGTACACAAGAGTGATCGCCATCACGCCCGCCCCTAGCATCGGAACCACAAGGCACCGCAACACAACCCAGCCGGTGCCGACCAGATTTTGTCTTGAGAGAAGAGGAACACATGCGCCAGATCCGCGCATTGCGCGTTGCCGCCGTCGCCGCCGGCATCGCCCTGATGGCCACCGGCTGCGGTGCCACCGGTAAGAGCTCCACAGGTTCGGAAAGCTCCGGCGCTGCCGCCGGGCCCATCACCGGACTGCAGATCATGGTCCCCAACTCCCCGGGCGGCGGGTATGACACCACCGCCCGCGCGGCCGCGAAGGTCCTGGACGACGCAAAGATCTCCACCAACACCGAGGTCTTCAACCTGGCCGGTGCCGGAGGCACAGTGGGCCTGGCCCGGATCGTCAACGAAAAGGGCAACGGCGACCTCGCCATGCTCATGGGCCTGGGGGTGGTGGGCGCCAGCTACACCAACAAATCCGAGTCCAAACTGACCCAGACAACCCCGCTCGCCCGCCTCATCGAGGAACCCGGCGCCATCATGGTGAGCAAGGACTCGCCGTACAAGACCATCGATGACCTGGTGAACGCATGGAAGGCCAATCCGGGTTCCATCGCGGTGGGCGGCGGCTCCAACCCCGGCGGCCCTGACCACCTGCTTCCCATGCAGCTGGCCGGCGCCGTGGGCATCGATGCCACCAAGGTCAACTACATCGCATATGACGGCGGCGGCGACCTCCTGCCGGCGATCCTGGGCAACAAACTCGGATTTGCAGCCTCCGGAGCCGGCGAGTACCTGCAGCAGATCCAGTCAGGCGAAGTGCGCGTCCTGGCCACCAGTGGCGAAAAGCGGCTCGAGGGCGTAGATGCCCCGACGTTGAAGGAATCCAACATCGACCTGGTATTCACCAACTGGCGGGGCGTGGTGGCCCCTCCGGGCATCAGTGACGAGCACAAAGCCAAGCTGATTGCCGCCCTCGAGAAGATGCACGGCACCGACGGGTGGAAGGAAGCGCTAAAGACGCACAGCTGGACCGATGCGTTCATCACCGGTGACGAGTTCAAGTCCTTCCTCGGCGACCAGGACAAGCGGGTGGCGGACGTGCTCACCAAGCTTGGGTTGGCGTGAGCTCCCTCGCAACAGGCCTGAAAGGCCGCGCCGAGCTGGGGGTAGCCCTCCTGCTCGGCGCGGCCGGCGTCATCGTCTTCCTTGACGCCAGCCGCCTGGCCATCACGTATTCCCAAGCTGATCCGGTGGGGCCCAAGACGCTCCCCTACCTGGTTTCCGGCCTGCTGGTCATCTGCGCGGTCCTCCTGGCCATCAACGTCCTGCGTGGCGGCCGGGGCGAGGCAGAGGGCGGCGAGGACGTTGACCTCACCCATCCTGCGGACTGGAAGACTGTCCTGCCCCTGGCGGGTGCCTTCGTGGCCAATATCCTGCTGATCGACTGGGCGGGTTGGGTCATCTCCGGAACCGTCCTGTTCTGGGGCTGTGCCTGGGCCTTGGGCAGCAGGCACTACGTCCGCGACGCCCTGATTGCCATTGGCCTGTCCGTCCTTACCTTTTACGGCTTTTACCTTGGCCTGGGCATCCACCTTCCCGCCGGACTCCTGGAAGGAATCCTGTAATGGACGTTTGGTCCTCCCTTATGGACGGCTTCGCCACCGCCATGACTCCCATGAACCTCCTCTACGCCGTGATCGGCGTCATCCTGGGTACCGCCGTCGGCGTCCTCCCGGGACTGGGCCCAGCCATGACAGTGGCCCTGTTGCTGCCCGTCACCCAGGTCCTGGAACCCACCAGCGCGTTTATTATGTTCGCTGGCATCTATTACGGCGGCATGTACGGCG
This sequence comes from Arthrobacter sp. MOO21, assembly GCF_057369995.2. NCBI lineage: Bacteria > Bacillati > Actinomycetota > Actinomycetes > Micrococcales > Micrococcaceae > Arthrobacter > Arthrobacter sp. MOO21. The sequence continues at coordinate 1,141,846 of NZ_CM170671.2, forward strand.
GGTCCACTACATCCATCCTCCTTAACACACCCGGCGAATCATCCTCCGTGATCACGGCGATTGAAGGGAACAAGATGGCCAAGGCCGGCAGGGCCGCCCAGGCTCTGGCGACGGCGGCCATCGGCTCCTTCGTGGCTGGCACCATAGGTACTGCCCTGCTGGCAATGTTCGCGCCGATCGTTGTGCAGTTCGCCGTCAGCCTCGGCTCCCCCAGCTACTTCGCGATTATGGTCCTGGCCCTGCTGGCGGTCACTGCCGTGCTGGGATCCTCCCGGCTGCGCGGCTTCGCTGCTTTGGGCCTTGGCCTGGCGATCGGCCTGGTAGGCATGGGCTCCGGCCAGGCCCGCCTCACGTTCGGTATCCCTCTGCTGGCTGACGGCATTGACATCGTGGTGGTTGCCGTAGCGATCTTTGCCGTGGGCGAGGCCCTCTGGGTGGCAGCGCATTTGCGCCGCACTCCCCTGGAGGCCATCCCGGTGGGCCAGCCCTGGATGGGCAAGTCCGACTGGAAGCGCTCCTGGAAGCCCTGGCTCCGCGGAACGGCATTCGGATTCCCGTTCGGTGCGCTGCCGGCCGGTGGTGCTGAGATTCCCACGTTCCTGTCCTATGTGACGGAGAAACGGCTCAGCAAGCATCCCGAAGAGTTCGGCAAGGGCGCTATTGAGGGCGTTGCCGGGCCGGAAGCCGCCAACAACGCCTCCGCTGCCGGCACGCTAACTCCGATGCTGGCCTTGGGCCTGCCCACCAACGCCACTGCCGCCGTGATGCTGGCCGCGTTCACCGGATACGGCATTCAGCCTGGTCCTCAGCTTTTCTCGAGCCAGGGTCCCCTGGTGTGGGCGTTGATCGCCAGCCTCTTCATTGGCAACTTTCTTCTGCTGCTCATTAACCTGCCTTTGGCTCCACTGTGGGCGAAGCTCCTGCAGATTCCCCGTCCCTACCTGTATGCCGGCATCCTGTTCTTCGCCACGCTGGGCGCCTACTCCGTAAACCTGCAGGCCTTCGACCTGGTACTGCTATTGATTTTCGGCGCCTTGGGTTTCATGATGCGGCGCTTTGGCCTGCCCGTCCTGCCGCTGATCCTCGGCGTCATCCTCGGCCCGCGGCTGGAAGACCAACTGCGCAAGACGCTGAAACTGTCCGGGGGTGACCCGGCGGGACTGTTCAACGAGCCGATCGCCATCGTTGTATACGTCATCATTGCCCTCATCCTGCTCTGGCCCTTGGCCTACAAGCTGTTCCGCCGCAGCCGCCCGGTTGCTGCTCCTGCGGGCGGGGCAGCGCCCCTTGCCACGGACGTTGAGGATACGGTCCACTCGAACCACAATGCCGTCTATTCCGACCATAAGGAGCAACCATGACAGTCGTTGTGGGATACGTGCCTACTCCCGAGGGCGAAGCCGCCCTCACCCAGGCCATCGCCGAAGCCCGGAAGAGCAACAGCACCCTGGTGCTGATCAACTCTTCCAAGGGCGAATCGGTGGTGGACAGCCGCTTCGCCCCCGAAAGGGAGATCCAGGACATCGAACAGCGCCTGGCCGGCCAGGGCATCCAGTACCTGGTCAAGAGGCCGGTCCGCGGCCATGACGCCGCGGCTGAGGTGCTGGACGCCGCCGAGGAGCACAAAGCAGAACTGATTGTGATTGGCCTGCGCCGCCGCACCCCGGTGGGCAAGCTGATCATGGGCAGCACGTCCCAGCACATCCTGCTTGAAGCGGACTGCCCGGTCCTGGCCGTCAAGGCGGGTTAGGCGCCCGCCTGGTCAGCCCACCGGGGCCGGCTGCGCCCGGAACAGCTCCTGGCGCTGCCGGCCCAACCCCTCGACCTCTACCTCCACCACATCCCCGGGCTGGAGGTAGGGGAAACGCCCGCTCAGGGCCACCCCTTCAGGCGTTCCCGTCAGGACGACGTCGCCCGGCTCGAGCCGCATGTACTGGCTGCAGTGGTGAACCAGGGTAGCGGGGTCGAAGATCAACCCCGCCGTGGACGAATCCTGGCGGGGCTCTCCGTTGACCCAGCTGCGCAGGGTGAGCTGGCCGCCGTCGACTTCATCCGCCGGAACCAGCCACGGCCCCAGGGGCGTTGAGCCGGGCAGCGACTTGCCCTTGGTCCACTGCCCGGCGGCTCCGGGCAGCTGGTATTCGCGTTCGGACAGATCGTTGGCCGTGACGTAGCCGGCAATGCACGCCGCCGCCTCCTCCACGGAACTGAGGTAGCTGGCTTCCCTGCCGATCACGATGCCCAGTTCCACTTCCCAGTCGTATTTGGTGGAACCAGGCGGAACGGGAGCGGCATCAAAGGGGCCCGTAACGGTGTTGCTGGGCTTGAGGAACACCACCGGGATCGTGGGCGGCTCGGCGCCGGATTCGGCGGCATGGGTGGCGTAGTTCATGCCAATGCCCACCACTGAGCCGGGCCGCGCCACGGGGGAACCAACCCGGAGCCCGGCGGCTCCTTCCAGGACGGGAAGGCTGCCCTCTGCCAGCGCGCGGCGGACCTCGCCCAGGCCGCCGGCCGCCAGGAACGGACCGTCCACGTCGGCCGTGAGGGGCAGCAGGCTGAAGTAGCGGGATGTGCCATCATCCGCGGCAACCATCACGGCCGGCTGTTCGCTTCCGCTCTCGCCCAGGCGCATGATTTTCATCCAGGTTCTCCTTCGGTTCTTGGACATCAATGTCCGGCGACAGGGGCCCGGAGGGGCCTTCATTCCATGGTGGTTGATTGCCTCGCGGCCTGCCGAAAATGCCGTTTGTGACTGGGGGCCGGAAGGCCAGATAGGGCAGATATCTGACATGTATGGGGAGCAGTCGATAGAATAGTGCTGCCCTTAGGCAGTAAACACAGAAAGTACAGCACATGAGTACAGCCACTTTGGAGCGCCTTCCGGCCGCTGCCGAGCCCGTCGAAGCACCGTCGGTCCGGTCCATCAGCCTGGAATTCTCCAGCGTCAGCGAGGTGCACGCCGGACTGGAAGAGGCGGTTGCGGAGCTAATTCAGGTGGCAGCCAGGGACGCCGCCTGCGGCATCCTGGTCACCCGGATCCACCCGGGCCACTACACGGTGGCCCTGGACGAGTCAGTGCCTTTCGGCGAGACGTACGAGTCCATCGCCGCCTGAACCGCCCGCGCTTGCACGCCCGTGCGGCGCCCGGCCACACCCGCGCAAGCAGCAAAATCCCCGCCCAGCCACAAGGCTGGACGGGGATTTTTCGATTGGTGCTGGGGGACCGCTAGCCGCGGCGGACCTGGACGCCGTCGGACTTCAGGAAGAGCTCCTTGTCCGCCGAACTTGACGGCCCGGCCGGCACGAGCCACAGGACGTTGCCGCTCTGCGACACCTCTTCCACCTCCCCGGCTGCCACCACATGCGCATGTTTGATGATCTCGACATGGTCCCCTGCCTGGAGGGATTTCCAGTCGGACACCGTAGCGGAATGGGCATTGCGCCTCGACAGGACCGCCCCACGTGCTTTCATTTGAACTTCTACCCCTTTGTATCGTTCTGCCGCCACAGCTTCTTTGATGTGACTTTCACTACATCTTCAGTTCTACTACACTCCCGGCGCCGCGGGGGCCGCGGCGCCGGAAATTCCACTCCTTGGACTGAGGGGAAGCGGCAGCTGAAGATCCTTCGGTTTCAGGCGAGGGTGCCGACGGCGGATTCGGCCGCCGCGCACACGTCCCCCAATGCGACCAGGCGGTCCGCCGCTTCCAGTTCGGGCGAAAGGAACCGGTCGGTTCCCGGCCCTTCCACCACCTTCCGCAGCACTTCCACCACAGCGGTGCCGGCCGGTCCGGGCACCAGCTTCCCGCCGGAAAGCTGGGTCCGGATGTCCAGGGCCCGTGCCGCCGTCACCAGTTCGATGGCGAGGACGCGGCGCAGGTTCTCCACTGCCTTGCGGAGCTTGCGTGCCGCGTGCCAGCCCATGGACACGTGGTCCTCCTGCATGGCCGAGCTGGGGATGGAATCCACGGACGCCGGGACGGCCAGCCGCTTGTTGTCCGAAACCAGCCCCGCCTGGGTGTACTGGGCGATCATCAGTCCGGAGTCCACGCCGGGGTCGGCCGCGAGGAACGCGGGCAACCCGTGGGAGCGTGCCGGGTCCAGCATCCTGTCCGTGCGGCGTTCGGCGATGGAGCTGAGGTCCGCGACGGCGATGGCGAGGTAGTCCAGCACGTAGGCCACGGGGGCGCCGTGGAAGTTGCCGTTCGAGCTCACCCGGCCGTCCGGCAGGACTACCGGGTTGTCGATGGCGGCAGCCAGTTCGCGGGTGGCCACCAGCTCGGCATGGTCCACGGTGTCACGGACGGCGCCTGCCACCTGCGGGGCGCAGCGCAGCGAGTAGGCGTCCTGCACCCGGGAGTCCCCCACCTTGTGGGAAGCCACGATCGGTGAATCCGAGAGTACGCGGAGCATGTTGTCGGCGCTGGCTGCCTGGCCGGGATGGGGGCGCAGGGCCGCGTGCAGTTCCGGCAGGAACACCTGGTCGGTGCCCAGCAGCGCCTCGATGCTGAGCGCAGCGGTGATGTCCGCCGTCGTCAGCAGCCGGCGAAGGTCCGCGATGGCCATCAGGAGCATGCCCAGCATGCCCTCGGTGCCGTTGACCAGTGCCAGCCCTTCCTTTTCAGCAAGGGTGACCGGCTCGATGCCGTGCGCTGCAAGCAGCTCAGCGACAGGCTGCTCTCCCCGCCCGCCGTAGGTCACGCCGTCGGGCCCTTCCGCCTCACCCTCGCCCATCAGGACCAGCGCGCAGTGGGACAGCGGGGCGAGGTCACCGGAGCAGCCGAGCGAACCGAATTCGCGGACCACCGGGGTGATGCCGGCGTTGAGGACGTCCACCATGGTCTGCAGGACCACCGGGCGCACTCCGGTGCGGCCGGAAGCCAGGGTCTTGGCACGAAGGAACATGATTCCGCGGACCACTTCGCGCTCCACGGCCGGACCCATGCCGGCAGCGTGGCTGCGGATCAGGGATTTCTGCAGCTGGGTGCGCAGGTCGTTGGGGATGTGGCGGTTGGCCAGCGCGCCGAAGCCGGTGGAGATGCCGTAGGCGGGGATGTCGCTGGAGGCGAGGTCGTCGATGTGGGCGCGGACCTTGGCGACGGTTTCCAGGGCTTCCGGCGCGATGGACACCTTGGCGTTGTGGCGCGCGACGGCGAGCACATCCCCGGGCGTTACGCCGGCGGGACCAAGGGTGACGGTGAGCGGTTCGTGGGTAATCGCAGTCATTGTTTTACTTGCTCTCGTTCATCGGGATGCGGACGCCGCGTTCCTTGGCGACGTCCAGGGCGCGTGCGTAGCCGGCGTCGGCGTGGCGGATGACGCCCATGCCCGGGTCGTTGGTGAGGAGGCGTTCGAGTTTCTGCGCGGCGAGGTCTGTGCCGTCGGCGACGGAGACCTGGCCGGCGTGGATGGACCGGCCGATGCCCACGCCTCCGCCGTGGTGCAGGGACACCCACGTTGCGCCGGAGGCCGTGTTGAGGAGGGCGTTCAGCAGCGGCCAGTCGGCGATGGCGTCCGAGCCGTCCGCCATGGCCTCGGTTTCGCGGTACGGGGAGGCGACGGACCCGGAGTCGAGGTGGTCGCGGCCGATCACGATGGGGGCCTTGACCTTGCCTTCCTTGACCAGCTGGTTGAACAGCAGCCCGGCCTTGTGCCGTTCGCCGTAGCCGAGCCAGCAGATGCGGGCCGGCAGGCCCTCGAACTCGACGCGGTCCTGGGCGGCGTCGATCCAGCGGTGCAGGTGCTTGTTCTCCGGGAAGAGCTCCTTGATGGCCTCGTCAGTGACGCGGATGTCCTCCGGATCGCCGGACAGGGCAACCCAGCGGAACGGGCCCAGGCCCTCGCAGAACAGCGGACGGATGTAGGCGGGAACGAAGCCGGGGAACTCGAAGGCACGCCCGTAGCCGCCCTTGCGGGCCTCGTCGCGGATGGAGTTGCCGTAGTCGAAGACTTCGGCGCCCGCGTCCTGGAATTCCACCATGGCCTGCACGTGCCGGGCCATGGACGCCTGGGCCTTCTTGGTGAAGCCTTCCGGGTCCGCTTCGGCTTCGCGGTGCCACTCGGCGACGGAGATGCCCTCCGGGAGGTAGGACAGCGGATCGTGGGCGCTGGTCTGGTCGGTGACGATGTCCACGGTGAGTTCGCCTGCCTTGTGGCGGCGCAGGATTTCCGGGAAGACTTCGGCGGCGTTGCCCACGTAGCCCACGGACCAGCCGCGGCGCTCTTCCTTGGCCTTCAGGACCTTGGCGATGGCTGCGTCGAGGTCCGTTTCCACCTCGTCCAGGTAGCGTTTGCCGGCGCGGCGGCGCAGGCGCGTTTCGTCGACGTCGACGATCAGGCAGGCGCCCTCATTCAGGGTGACGGCGAGCGGCTGGGCGCCGCCCATGCCGCCGCAGCCGCCGGTCAGCGTCAGGGTGCCCGCGAGGGTGCCGTTCTCGTCGCCGGTGAGCTTGCGGGCGATCGCGGCGAAGGTCTCGAAGGTGCCCTGCAGGATGCCCTGGGTGCCGATGTAGATCCAGGACCCGGCGGTCATCTGGCCGTACATCATCAGGCCCTCGGCCTCGAGCCGGCGGAATTCAGGCCAGGTGGCCCAGTCGCCCACCAGGTTGGAGTTGGCCAGCAGCACCCGGGGAGCCCATTCGTTGGTGCGGAAGACGCCCACGGGCTTGCCGGACTGGACCAGGAGGGTCTCGTCCTTCTCCATCGTTTCCAGGGTGCGGGTGATGGCGTCGAACGCGGCCCAGGAGCGGACAGCGCGGCCGGTGCCGCCATAGACCACCAGGTCGTCCGGGCGCTCGGCGACCTCGGGGTCCAGGTTGTTCATCAGCATGCGCAGCGGCGCTTCGGTCTGCCAGGACTTGGCGGTGAGCTCAGTGCCGCGGGCTGCTTTGACCGGGCGGGCACCGGTGGTGAAATCGGCGGGTGCCATGGTGGCTCCTTCTCGTGGTGTGTGTCTGGTGGAGGAAAGAAGTTCTGTATCAACTAAAGCCCCTTGGAGGAGGCCTTCACAGGGGATTTGCAGGCCTGCTGTCCGGGATTGCAGACAACCGGACCGGCTCTATTTGCCAGGGCGGCCGTGGAGCCTGAGGGACAACTCGTCGGCCGCTTTCTGCACCCTCCCGGCCAGGGCGGGCCATTCATCCGCGGGCATCCTGTCCTCGAGGAACGTGACGGCAACGGCCGCCGTTGGCCAGCCCAGGTGGTCCGTGACCGCGGCCGCGATGGACCCGAATCCGGGGGTCACCTCCCCGTGTTCGGTGGCATAGCCGCGCTGCCGCACCTGGTCCAGGTGGGAGGACAGGGACGAGTACTTCATGATGGCACCCTCCACCTCGTGCCGCGCCGAGAAGGCCGCGGCGTTCGGATACAGGGCGCGGACCTGGGATTTGGGCAGCGCCGCCAGGATGGCCCGCCCGCTGGCGGTGAGGTGGCTGGGAAGGCGGACGCCGACGTCGGTCACCAGGGACGGGCGGTTCTTGGCCCGCTCCTCGACGATGTAGAGCACGTCCCGTCCGTGCAGTACCGCGAGGTGTGCGCTCTCCCCGATGGCGTCCACGAGGCTGGCCAGGAGCGGCCGGCCCAGGCGGGACAGCGGCTCCTGCCGTGAGTACGCGGAGCTGAGCTCAAAGGCGCTGATCCCGAGCCCGTAGCGCTGTTCCTCGTGGAGGTGGAGGACGAAGCCGTTGGCCTCCATCACCCCCAGCAGGTGGTAGACGCTGGAACGCGGGAGGCCGAGGCTCGACGCGATCTGGGACGCCGCCATCGGGCCGCGCCGCGAAGCAAGGAGCTTGAGGATGCGCAGGGTGTTCTCCGCGGCCGGAACCTTCGAGGACACCTTGGCCGCCGCGCGGGGTGTCTTTGTTTCGGCGCCGCGCGTTTCGGCGCCGCGCGTTTCGGCGCCTCGTGTTTCGGGGCCTCGTGTTTCGGGGCTCAGTGAAGTGCTCATGGGCTGGAAGGTCCTTCCGGGTAGCTGTGTGTCCGGTATCCCGTACTCAAGCTTGCGCCCTCAACGGCGACCTAGGGGAGCCGTTACCAGCCATCCTGTCTGAAATACCAGACAAGGCGCGCCATCCAGCAAAGACAGTCTGGAATGAAAGACACCAAGGCGGCGTGAGCCCCGTCACGGCGGCCACCGGAATGGTCTGCTGGTTAGCGGCCCCCTCCCCAATGACGAGAAGGTATTCGCATGCAACCAGCCCCAACCCCCACCCGGACCGAAGGCGAGGCCGGAACGCACAGGCTCCCAGCCGCCGTCGGAAGCGTCCTGAACCGCGGCCTGAACGTCAGGCACATCCGATTCATGGCCCTCGGCTCCGCGATCGGCACCGGCCTCTTCTATGGCTCCGCCTCCGCCATCCAAAAGGCCGGCCCTGCAGTGCTGCTCGCCTACATCATCGGCGGTGCGGCCGTCTTCATGGTGATGCGAGCCCTCGGCGAGATGGCCGTCAGGCACCCGGTGTCGGGCTCCTTCAGCCAGTACGCAAGCCGCTACCTCGGCCCCCTGGCCGGCTTCGTGACCGGCTGGACCTACGTGTTCGAAATGGCCATCGTGGCCATCGCGGACGTGACGGCGTTCAGCATCTACATGGGCTTCTGGTTCCCGCAGGTGGACCGCTGGATCTGGATCGTGGCCGTCATCTGCTTCCTGGCCGCCCTGAACCTGCTCAGCGTCAAGGTCTTCGGAGAGCTGGAATTCTGGTTCTCGCTCATCAAGGTCGCTGCCATCATCGCGATGATCGCCGGCGGCGCTGCCATCATCATGTTCGGCTTCCAGGCGGCCGGTTCCACCGTCGCGCCGGGGCTGGGCAACCTGGTGGACCACGGCGGCCTGTTCCCGAACGGTTTCGAAGGCCTCCTGGCATCCTTTGCCGTGGTGATGTTCGCCTTCGGCGGGATTGAGACACTCGGCATCACGGCCGGCGAAGCGGCAGATCCCAAGAAGGTCATCCCCAAGGCAGTGAACACCGTTCCCGTCCGCGTACTGCTGTTCTACGTCCTGACACTGGGCGTTCTCATGAGCCTCTTCCCCTGGGACGAGGTGGGCAGCAACGGCAGCCCATTCGTGCAGATCTTCAGCGGCCTTGGCATCCCGGCTGCCCCGCACATCCTCAACGCCGTGGTGATCACGGCTGCGTTGTCGGCCATCAACAGCGACATCTTCGGCGCCGGACGCATCCTCTTTGGGCTCTCCAACCAGGGGCACGCACCACTTGCTTTCGGCAAGGTGTCCCGGCACGGCGTCCCCTGGATGACGGTGGTCATGATGGCCGGGATCCTGCTGGTGGGCGTGGTCCTCAACGCCGTCATTCCCGAGGATGTGTTCCTGCTGATCGCCTCCATCGCCACTTTCGCCACCGTCTGGGTCTGGGTGATGATCCTGGCCTCGCATGTGGCCATGAAGCGGGAAATCGGGCGGAAGGGCCTGCCGGCGTCGGAGTTCCCCTCGCCATGGTGGCCGGCTGCCTCGATCCTCACCATCGCGTTCATGGCGCTGGTGATCGCCGTCCTGGGCGCTTTCGAGGACACCCGGATCGCGCTGTACGTGGGTGCCGCGTGGCTGGGGCTGCTGGTCCTGGCATACCGGCTGTGGATCAAGGGTGACGGACGACGGCGGGCCCACCTTGAGGACGAAACGTCACCGCTCCCTGTGGTCCGGGCAGACCGGAGCAGCTAGGCGGCAAAGGTACCCCGGCGGGCACCAAAGGCGCCCGGCCCAGGAACAGGCCGGGCATCTTCTGGTTCTACCGCGCTACGCCGACGCTGCGGCGGACCTGACCGCTTCGGCGAGGGACGTCGTCGGACGCCCAATCAGCCTGCGCAGGTCGCCGCTGCTGACCAGCAAATCGCCCCGGGCGATGCCCAGGTCTGAATCGGCAAGGATTTCCGCGAACCCTTCGGGAACGCCCACGGAAGCGAGCAGGCCTGCGTAGTCTTCAGCGGGCAGGTCGTTGTAGGTGACCGCTTTGCCCGTTGCAGCGCTGATCTCCGCGGCGAGGTCAGCCATGCTGAAGGCGTCGTCGCCGCCCAGTTCGTACACCATCCCGGCCTGGCCGTCCGCCACGAGCACAGCGGCAGCGGCGTGGGCGTAGTCCACCCGCGCGGCGCCGCTGACCCTGCCGTTGCCGGCACTTCCTGCCACTGCCCCCTGGGCCAGGGTCCCGGGAAGCTGTTCGGTGTAGTTCTCCAGGTACCAGCCGTTGCGCAGCAGCACGAAGGGGACGCCGGATTCGCGCAGCAGGGCCTCGGTGGCCTTGTGCTCGTCGGCGAGCTTCATACCGGTGGTGTCGGCGTTGGCGATGCTGGTGTAGGCGAGCAGTTCAACCCCTGCAGCCTTCGCGGCGTCGATCACTGTGCGGTGCTGTTCGACGCGCTGGCCCACTTCGCTTCCCGAGATCAGCAGCACCCTCTTGGCGCCCTTCAGCGCGGCCTCCACGGAACCGGCATCGGTGTAGTCCATGGCCTGGGACCGCACACCGCGCGCGGCGAAGTCTTCGAGCTTTTCAACCGACCGCCCTGCCGCCACGATGTCCTGGGCGGGAACGCCGCTTTCCAGCAGTGCTTCAAGGACGTGGCGGCCGAGCTGCCCGGTGGCGCCTGTAACAACGATGGTCATGATGGTTCCTTTTCGTTTGGTATCGCTCTGTCACGGATTACAACTGGGGGCAGCGGACGATACTTCCCGAAAGAGAGTACGCACTTTGAAGTAAGGTACTGACCAAAAGGTAAGCTGGTTCCATGCAGGCAGCACCGCACCCCTCTCCCCTGCCCCTGGGTTTTGCCGACGGCGTGTTCCCGGCCGGATGCCCCAGCCGTACCGTGCTGGACCACATCACCAGCAAGTGGGGCGTCCTGGTCCTGGTTGCGCTGTCCGAGGGCGAGCAGCGGTGGAGTGACCTTCGGCGCCGGGCCGAGGGCATCAGCGAAAAGATGCTGGCACAGACCCTTAAGACCCTTGAGCGCGACGGCCTGGTACGCAGGACGGCCCAGCCGGTCATCCCGCCGCGCGTGGATTACAGCCTGACGGAGCGCGGTTACGCCTTGAGCGCGCTCCTGGTGCCCCTGGTGGCCTGGGCGTTCGACAACGCCGAGGAAATCCTTGGCGGACAGGGCTCCACGCCGGCCAAGTAGTGGCCCTTCGTAAAATCGGGTACCTGTTACTAATGTGGCTGGTGTGAATAGCGCCTAGCGTAGCCGTACGGTGGCGGCCGGAATGGGAGGACCATCCTCCGCTGGGAGCGTTCCGCCAACCAGCACCGTTAGCAGGCGGCGCACTGCCCGCCGCGAGGAGTTGGTTCCCATGGTCAAGGAGTACATAGAGGACCTGTCCGGAATGGGCCGGCCGGTAAGCCTCGGCTCTTACCTGGTGCGGATTGGCGGCCGTGCAGCGCGCGCCCTGGCCCCCCGCTGCCCGTACCGGGTTGGGGACACCGTCACGGCAGACGACCCCTTCAGCGGCAGGCGCGAAGGGGTCGTCGTGTGGCAGGACCGCCGGTCAGTGGGGGTGAAGACCCCTTACGGCGTCTTCTTTTTCGACCACCGGCTGGTCAAGCCCCTGGACTAGGAGGAGGGTTTCAGCGGGCGGACCAGCCGCCGTCCATCGTGTAGCTGGCTCCCGTGACCATGCCTGCACTGTCGGAGGCCAGCCAGCCCACGAGGGACGCCACCTCCTCCGGCTCCACCAGCCGCTTTATGGCCGCCTCGGTGAGCATGACCTTGGCCAGCACTTCGGACTCCGGGATGCCGTGCACCTGCGCCTGGGCCGCGATCTGGCTTTCCACCAGGGGCGTGCGCACATAACCGGGGTTGACGCAGTTCGAGGTGACTCCGCGCGGACCGCCCTCCAGCGCCGTGACCTTGCTCAACCCTTCCAGCCCGTGCTTGGCCGAGACGTAGGCGCTCTTGAACGGGGACGCCCGGATGCCGTGCACCGACGACAGGTTGATGATCCGGCCGAACTTGTTGGCGTACATGTGCGGCAGCGCCGCGCGGACCAGCAGGAACGGCGCCTCCAGCATCAGGGTGATGAGGCGGCGGAAGTCCGCGGGGTCGAACTCCTCGATGGGGCTGATGCACTGGATCCCGGCGTTGTTCACCAGGATGTCGCAGTCCAGGTTCAGGGTGGCCAGCGACTCCACGTCCAGCAGGTCAACGGCCCACGCGGTGCCGCCCACCTCGTCGGCGAGGGCCGCAGCGGCGGCGGAGTCGACGTCGGCCACCACCACCTTGGCACCCCGCGCCGCGAGCTCGCGGACGCACGCGGCGCCGATCCCGCTGGCACCGCCGGTGACCAGCGCCTTGCGTCCGTTCAACGTGTTTTCCATTGCAGATCTCCTTTGTAGCCGAAGTGTCCAGTACGTCCGGTGTCCAGCGTCAGCGGCTGGCGGTGAGCAGCCCTTCGCGGGCGGCGTCTTCCTTGTCCACGTCCTCCAGGGCGATGCCCTTGGTTTCCTTCAGGCTCAGCACCGCTGCGGCGGTGATGGCGCAGGCAACCACCAGGTAGATGGCGGTGGGGACCCAGGAACCGGTGTCCTTGAGCCACTGCGTGGCGAGCAGGGGCGCCAGCGAACCGGCGAAGATCGACGTCACCTGTGAGCCGAGGGACGCACCGGAGTACCGCATCCGGGTGGGGAACATTTCGGCCATGATGGCCGGCTGCCCGGCGTACATGAGCCCGTGCAGGCACAGGCCGATCGTCACCGCGAGGACAATGACCAGCGGGTTGCGGGTATCGAACATCGGGAAGGCAAAGAAAGGCCAGGTGGCACCGGCGATGGCGCCGGCGAGGTAGACGGGCTTGCGGCCGATCCGGTCGGCCAGCCGGCCGTACTGCGGAATGATCGCAAAGTGGATGACGTGCGCGATCAGCAGCGCCAGCAGCAGCGACGAGGTGTCGTACTTGTGCACGCTCTTGAGGTAGACGATCGCGAAGCTGACCACCAGGTAATACATGATGTTTTCGGCGAATCGCAGGCCCATGGCCTGGAAGATGCCCTTGGGGTACTTGCGGAGCACCTCGAACACGCCGTAGCTGACGGCCTGTTCCTTCTCCACCAGCTCCTTGGCCTCGAGGAAGATGGGCGACTCGCTGACGTTGGTGCGGATGTAGTAGCCCACGAAGACGATCACGGCGGAGAGCCAGAAGGCGACGCGCCAGCCCCATCCAAGGAAGGCCTCACTGCTGAGGGTGGTGGACATGATGTACAGCACCAGGGTGGCCAGCAGGTTGCCCACCGGGACGGCGGCCTGCGGCCAGCTGGACCAGAAGGCACGCGTCTTGTTCGGGCTGTGCTCGGCCACCAGGAGGACCGCGCCGCCCCATTCGCCGCCCAGGGCGAAGCCCTGGATGAACCGCAGCACCACCAGCAGGGCGGGGGCAAGGTATCCGATGTCGGCGAAGCCGGGGAGGCAGCCCATCAGGAACGTGGACACACCAATGATGATGATGGTGAGCTGCAGGGTGGGCTTGCGGCCCAGCTTGTCGCCGATCTGGCCGAAGACAATGCCGCCCAGGGGCCGGGCAATGAAGCCCACGGCGTAGGTCAGGAACGCCTGGATGATCCCGTCCAGCTCATTGCCGGTGGACGGGAAGAAGTACTTGCCAAAGACCAGGGTGGCGGCGGTGGCGTAGAGGAAGAACTCGTACCACTCCACCACCGTGCCCACCATGGAAGCGGCAACAATCTTCTTCAGTCCTGATCCTTTGGGTGCATGCCCGGCTTCATTGGCCTGGCGTTGCTCAACGCTCATGGTTCTCCTCAGTGTCCACATTGACACGTGCTGTGATCTCCAGCACAAGTGACTCAGATGAGTATTGCTGCACAATCCCTGCTCTTCAATGACCAAAGAGGCAGTGGGTGTGTGCACAATTGCAGATATGAAAGCGAACCCAGATGACCTGCTGGTCCTCCTCGCGGTATCCCGCTCTGCCAAATTCACGACGGCGGCCCAGGCCCTGGGCTTGAACCACACCACGGTCTCGCGCCGGATCGCCGCCCTCGAGAAGTCGCTCGGCGGACGGGTCCTCGCCCGGGCGGCCGGCGGATGGGAACTGACGGAACTCGGCGAACGGGCAGTACAGGCGGCAGAGCAGGTGGAGTCGGTGCTGGGGACGCTGGGACCGTCGGGCCAGGCACCGGACCCCATCACCGGCGTGGTGCGTATGACGGCGACGGACGGCTTCAGCGCCTACATCGCCGCGCCGGCCGTGGCGCAGCTGCGGCGGAAGCACCCCGGCCTGAGCGTGGAGGTGGTGACCATGACCAGGCGCGCCCTGCAGCAGCGCTCCGGCCTGGACATCGAGGTGGTGGTGGGCGTGCCGCAGGTGCACCGGGCCGAGGCTATCCGGCTGGGCGAATACCGGCTGGGAATGTACGCGTCCAGGGAGTACCTGGCCGAGTACGGAACCCCCGCGACCGTCGCCGAACTCAACGGCCACCCGCTGGTCTACTTCGTCGATTCCATGCTGCAGGTGGACGACCTCGATGCGCCGCGGCGGCTGGTTCCCGCGATGCGCGAGGGGCTGACGTCCACCAACGTGTTCGTCCATGTGGAGGCCACCCGGGCCGGTGCCGGGGTGGGGTTCCTGCCCTGCTTCATGGCCGACCTCCATGACGACCTGGTCCGGGTGCTGCCGGACGACATCGGCGAACTGCTCCCCTACTGGCTGGTCCTCCGCCCGGACTCGCTGCGCCGCCCCGCCGTGGCCGCCGTCGTCAAAGCGCTGCAGGAACGGATGGCCGAGCATCGCGAGGTGCTCCTGGGCCGGGGTTAGACCGCGGCGGGGTCGTGGCGGACGGGTGTGCCGGCGGCGAAGGCCCGCACCTGCGCATCGTCCCAGAGGTGCGCCGGGACGGCCCCGCCCAGGAGGCGTCGGCGCAGCTGCGGGTCGTCGCCGAAGGGGACATCGCTGCCGGCCATCACCATGTTTCCGTACCGCCGGCCCTTGAGCATGGCGGGGTCGGCGACGATCACCGTGTGCTTGAAGGCGGCCGCGATGGTCGCGGCGTCCTCACGGGCATTCTTCAAGTCCGGGGCATCGCCGGAATTGACCACGTACAGCCCGCCCGGGGCCAGGACCCGCTTCGCCTGCGTGATGAATTCCGCGGTGGTCAGCGGCCGTGGGGTATGGGCGCCCGCAAAGACATCACGGATGATGAAGTCCCGGGTCTGGGCTGTGAGGGTCTCCGTCACAGCGCGGGCCTCGCCCACGCGGATCCGGAGCAGCGGCGCCTTGGGGAGGTCGAACCAGCCCCGGACGTACTCTGCCAGCTTGCCGTCCAGCTCCACCACCACCTGCCGCGCATCCGGGTACACGGCGGCGAAGTAGCGCGCCATGGAGCAGGCGCCGCCGCCCAGGTGCAGGCCGCGCAGCTTGTGCGCCGCCCCGGCAGGGGAAGGGCCCGACGGCGGCCAGCGGGACTCGATCAGCGCCGCCATCCACCGCATGTACTCGAAGTCCAGGAACAGGGGGTCGGCGAGGTCGATGTGGGAGCTCATCACGCCGTTGATCTTCAGGAGCCAGCCCGTGCTGTTGTCCTGGTCCGCGATCAATTCGCAGTCACCGGTATCGATGGAGTAGACGCCCTCAACGGGCCCCGCAGCGCCCCGGGGTCCCGGGCCCTTGGGCGCCTCCACCGCGGCCGCTGCCGGCCGGCCCCGGCCTCCCGACTTTCCGCGTTTGCCCATTACCCGTGCCCCGCTTCAGTCATGCCTCAACCCTAGTTGACCGGGCTGGCGGCCCCTTCGCCGTCGCGGATCCTCTTCACCACGGCCGTAGTGGACCGCTCGGCCACGTAGTCGAGGATGGCCACCCTGCCGCCGTACTCCTCCACCGCGGACGTCTCGGCCAGCATCTCGGGGGTGTAGTCCCCGCCCTTGGCATACACCTCCGGCTGGAGCCGCTGGATCAGCGGCGTGGCGGTGGGGGTGTCGAACACGGTCACGTAGTCCACGCAGCTGAGGGCGGCCACCACCGCAGCGCGGTCTGCCATGGTGTTGATGGGCCTGCCGGCACCCTTGAGCCGGTGCACCGAGTCGTCGCTGTTGAGCGCCACCACCAGGATGTCGCCCAGCTGCTTGGCCTGGTTCAGGTAGCGGGTGTGGCCGCTGTGCAGCACGTCGAAGCAGCCGTTGGTCAGCACGATCCGCTGGCCCTGGGCCCGGTGCAGCTCCACATGGCGCTGCAGTTCGTCCCCGCCGAGGGCCGTGTCCGCGAACGCCTTGAGGTAGCGGCTCAGCTGGGCGGTGCTGCAGACGGACGTGCCGGGCTGGTGCACCACGACGTCGGCCGCCGCCTGGGCCAGGTCGAGGCTTGCCGTCAGGGGCAGGCCGGCGGCACGGGCCACTGTCAGCGCGGCCACAAAAGTGTCCCCCGCCCCGGAGGCCTGTTTCTCGGCCGCCGGCCGTGCCCATGTCCGGTGCCGCACGCCGTCGGGCGTCAGCAGGACGGTGCCGTCCCGGTCCAGGGTGACCACCACCGCCCGCGCGCCGGTGCTTTCCAGCACAGCGTCCGACTGGGCCCCCACGGCCTCCACCCGCTCCTGCCCTTCCGGCAGCTTCCGGTCGAGCAGGCGCGCGGTTTCCTGCGCGTTGGGCGTCACCAGGTCAGGCTTCAGGGCAGCCCAGGGGCGCGGGTCGTGGGCATCGACCACCACCAGCGGACGGTCCCCGCTTGCAGGGCCCTCCGCGAGGACGGCGGTGAGCGCGGCGCGGACGGGACCGTCCACCACCCCCGTGCCGTAGTCGCACACCAGCACGGCGTCCTGGCGTTCGACGGCGGCACCCACCAAAGCGGCCAGCGCGGCGAGGGCATCGGCTGGCACCGTCCTGGCCGAGTCGTCGAGGCGCAGCATCACCTGGCCTCCGCTGCTGATCCGGATCTTGGTGGTGGTCACCATATCCGGGTGCGCGTGCAGGTTCCGGACATCGATGCCTGCCGCAGACAGCTGCCGCCGCAGGTCCCCGCCGGCGTCGTCGGTGCCGATGATGCCGGCAACGGAAACCTTCGCGCCCAGGGCCGCCAGGTTCATGGCAGTGTTGGCGGCCCCGCCGGGCACCGATTCACGCGACTGGATGTCCACCACGGGCGCCGGAGCTTCCCGGCAGAGCCGTTCGATGCTGCCGCTCCACCAGCCATCGAGCATGACGTCGCCGATCACCAGGATGGATGGCTGCTCCTCGGCCAGCCTGCCGGGCAGCCACTCGGACAGGGCCCGCTGGGTGGAGAGGTCGATGGACTCCGGGGATACGCTCATGGCAGGTCCTGCCCTTGCCCGGCGGCCGGTGGCGCAGCGATGTGCACCACCTTGACCTGCGTGAATTCGCCCAGCAGCTCCGGCCCGTACCCGAACCCGGCACCGCTTTCCCCGCGCGGCTGGGCCGCACCGCCGGGAGCGCCGCCAAAGACCTCGTTGATCTTCACGGTTCCCACTGGCAGCGACGCCACGGCCTGCTGGATGTGGGCAATGTTGGCACTGAGGACGGTGGCGGCCAGCCCGTACTTGCCGCTGCAGGCCAGGCGCAGGCCGTCGTCGAACGAGTCCACCACCTGTACCGGGGCAACCGGACCGAACGTCTCCTCCGCCATGACCTGCATCCCCTCGGTGCAGCCGAGAAGGACAGTGGCAGGGTAGAAAGAACCCGGCCCGTCCGGAAGGACGCCGCCCTCAGCAGCCGTGGCACCCTGGTCCAGGGCCCCGGAAACGTGGGCGTGGACTGCATCGCGCATCCGGCGGTCAACCAGGGGTGCCACCGTGCCGTTGCTGTTCCGGCGCGCGGCCTCAGCTTGGAGCGCGCTGCAGAACTCCTCCGCGATATCCCGGTGGACGTAGATCCGCTCCACCGAGGTGCAGATCTGTCCGCTGTTGCTGAAGGCGCCGATGGCCGCCTGTTCAGCCGCCCACGCAGGGTCCACGCCGCTGTCCACGAGCAGCGGGTCATTGCCGCCGTTTTCCCGGATGACGTGTGCCCCGGTCAGGGCCGCTGCCCTGACGATCCGGGCGCCGGATGCGCTGGAGCCGACGTGGGCAATCACGTCGACGTCCGCCTGCGAGAGCTGCGCTCCCACCTCCGCGCCGCCTGAAACGGTCAGGAAGACGCCGGCCGGGAAGGTTGGCGCCAGGACTTCGCCCAGCGCCTCGCCCAGCCGCGGACACCGCTCACTGGGTTTGTGGATGACGGCGTTGCCGGTGGCCAGGGCGGCACCGATGAGGCCGCAGGCTACCGCCACGGGATCGTTCCACGGAGTGAGAAGGACGGCAACGCCGCGCGGCTCGGCCACGGTGTAGTCGGACGCAAGCCGGTTGCCGCGCAGGCTGTGTCCGCGGTGCACCGGACCCAGCTCTGCATACTGTTCCAACGTGGAGACGGCGGCCCCGATCCCGGCGAGCGCTTCCTCCACCGGCCTGCCGGTTTCGCTGGCGTTGAGCCCGGCGAGTTCCTGTGCGGCGGCGTCGAGCGCCTTGGCGGCGGTGCGCAACGCGGCGCCCCGTTCTGCGGGGGCGGTGGCTGCCCAGCCGGCAGCGGCGCTGCGTGCCACCTTCACGGCATGGGCAATCTCCTCGGTGGAAGCCTGGGGCACGGTCCAGAGTTCTTCATCTGTGCGCGGGTCCTGGATGGTGATGCCGGAGCCCTCGGCTGCTGCACTGCCCGGGGTTGTTTCGGTGGCTGTGGTTGGCATGGTGTTCCTCCCGCCTTTCGATGCTGGATAGGTCGGTGCTGGATGGATGGATGGGTGCTGCTGGTGCCGGTTTAGGGCCAGGAGCCCTCTTCCTCGTGGCAGATCAGCATTTCGCGCACCTCGCAGCCCGTGGGCTGGTTCAGCGCGAAAAGGATGGCCTGCGCGGTGTTGGCAGGATCGTTGAGGCGGGAGTCGTCCTGCGGCTTGTACTGCTCGGTGCGGTCATCGAAGAAGCGGGTCTTCATGCCGCCGGGGATCATGGTGGTGACGCCGATTTCCCCGCCGGTTTCCGCGGCGAGGGCGTGGCTGAATCCCACCACGCCGAATTTGGAGGCGCAGTACGCGGTGGCGTCGGCCACGGCGCGCTTGCCCAGGGTGGAGGCCACTGTGACCACGCGGCCGTGGGTTTCCTTCAGGTACGGCAGCGCGGCGCGGACCACGGAGACGGTGCCCATCAGGTTGACCCCGATGACCTTCTCCCATTCGGTGGCCTCGACGTCGGCGAGCTTGCCGCACCGGTCGATGCCGGCAGCGGTGACCACCGCGTCCAGGCCGCCCAGGGTCTCCGCGGCTTCCCGGACGGCGTGCTCCACGGCCGTTCGGTCGGCCACGTCCACTTCGAAGGCTTTCACTCCGGAGACGCTGCTGATGTCGCGGTCCAGGACCACCGGGGTGCCGCCCGAGCGCAGGACGGCGTCGACGACGGCGGCCCCCAGCCCGGAGGCTCCTCCGGTCACCAGGACGCGTCCGGGCGTGGGCGTGGCGTTGGCAGTTGACTCTGCGGTCATGGTGTTCCTTTCAACGGGGAAAACAAGACAGTTCGAAAATCGGGAATCCGGTCAGCTGACCTTGGCGAGTGCGTTGGCCAGGCCGGTGGTGGAACGGGCCGGATGGAACGGGACGGTGAGGCATTGGCCGCCCCAGCTTTCCACCAGGCCGGCTTCGGGCAGGCGGGCTCCCTTGTAG
Organism: Arthrobacter sp. MOO21; assembly: GCF_057369995.2. Classification (NCBI taxonomy): domain Bacteria; kingdom Bacillati; phylum Actinomycetota; class Actinomycetes; order Micrococcales; family Micrococcaceae; genus Arthrobacter; species Arthrobacter sp. MOO21. The sequence continues at coordinate 1,161,491 of NZ_CM170671.2, forward strand.
TCGCCGCCCTTGACCCAGATGTCCGGCCGGAGGCGGTCCAGTGCGGCTTCGGGAGTGTCCTCGTCGAAGACCATCACCGCGTCCACGCATTCCATGGCCAGGAGCAGTTCGGCCCGGTCGTGCTGGCCGATGATGGGGCGTTCCGGGCCTTTGAGCCGCCGCACGGAGTCGTCGGAGTTGAGGCAGACGATCAGGCAGTCCCCAAGTTCCCTTGCCGCGGCGAGGGACCGGACATGCCCGGCGTGCAGCAGGTCGAAGCAGCCGCCGGTGGCCACCACCTTTCCTCCGCTTTCCCGCACTGAGCGGGCCAGGAGCAGCGGTTCGGTGGTGCGCCGGCCGGCGGCGCCAGGTCCCGGCTTTCCGGCAGCAGCGTCATCGGCGCCGGTATCGGGCAGCGCCGACACTCCCCCGGCGGCGAGGAAGTCGGCTGCGTCATGCACTGCCAGGGCCGCGGCGTCCAGAAGATCGCGGCCGGCCAGGAGGTGCATGGCAAGGCTGGCGGCGAGGCGGTCGCCGGCGCCGCAGGGGTCGCCTGCTTGCACCCTCGGCGCGGGAACAGCATGGGCGGACGGGTCGCCCTGGCGCAGCAGGACGGCCCCTTCCTCGCCCCTGGTGACCAGCACTGCGCGGCTCTGCCAGCGCTCCAGCAGGATCGCGGCCACCTCCGCGGCCTGGTCCCCGGAGGGGCCTTCCGCCGCGGCAGGCCGGGCCCCGGAGGCTTTCGCCGCGGCAACCGACTGCGCGGCCTTGGTGGCTTCGGAGATGTTGGGTGTCACCACGGCCACGCCCGGTACCGGGTCCGGGCCGGAGGGGTGGGGGTCCCAGACAATGGGGACATCGGGTGCCAGGCGGGACAGGAGCTCCCGCAGCCGGGGGTTGGCCGCCAGTCCCCTGCCGTAGTCCGCCACGATGATCACGCCGGCTTTTTCCACCGCCCGGAGCATGGCTGGGCTGACGTCGGGAACCGGGGTTTTCGCGCACCCCTGGTCGAAGCGGACCACGGGATGGGATCCGGCCCGTACCCGCGTCTTCACCGGTGACGGGTAGCCCGTGGTTCCGGCGACGAGCCGCACCCCGGCGAGGTGCGAGCGCAGCTGGCTGCCGGCGTCGTCCTCCCCCAGTACCGTCACCAGGGTGACGGGCCAGCCGTCCTGGGCCAGCATCCGCGCCACCAGGCCGGCACCGCCGGCACGGCGGCGGACGCCGGAAACATCGACGACGGGAACTGGCGCGTCGGGGCTGAGCCGGGTGGCCTCGCCGGAGAGGTCCACGTCCAGCATCACGTCGCCCACCACCACGACCCTCATGGCCTGCCGCCGTTCCGCCACCCGCCGTTGGCCGCACCTGGTCCGGCATCCGGGGTGTGCCTGCCCACCTCGAGGTCGAAGGCGCGGCAGACCGCATGCAGGGCAATCAGGTGCCCTTCCTGGGCGTTGGAGTTGGGTGCGTCGACCATGACGGCCTCATCGCAGGCGTCTGCCAGTGGGTTCGGGCCGGTGCCGGTGAGTGCCCAGGTGGTCACGTTCAGCCGGCCTGCCGCCTCGGCGGCGCGCAGCAGGTTGGGGCTCCTGCCGCTGGTGGACAGCAGCATCAGCACGTCGCCGGAGCGTCCGTGTGCACGCACCTGGCGGGCGAAGACGTCGTCGTACCCGTAATCGTTGGCGATCGCCGTCACCGCGGACGATTCCGCGTGCAGGGAGATGGCGGAGAACGGGACGCGCTCGCCGTCGAACCGCCCCACCAGTTCGGCGGTCAGGTGCTGCGCCTCGGCGGCGGAACCACCGTTTCCGGCGGCAAGGAGCCGCTGTCCGCGCAGCAGCCGCTGCGCAAGCTCTACACCCCAGGCGGCCAGCCGGCCGGATTGGCTCCGCAGGGAGTCCAGGGCCGGCAGCACGCTGTCCAGGTGCGCGCGGACGGCATCGGCACTGTCGGGATCCACGAAGGTGGCACCGGGCAGTACGGCCGGCAGTGCGGGGGGCGTTGTCAGGGCGCGGAGGTCGGCTTCACGCAGGGACCACTCGGTAGTCACAGGGCCGCTCCTTCCATCGGAATAGCGCCCACCGGGGTTCCGGCGGCGGCAAGCTGGTAAGCCTTCTCGGTTTCGGCGGCAACCCGGTCCCAGGAGTAGCGGGTGCGGGCCCGCTGCTCGCCGGCGCGGCCAAGGCTGGCCCGCAGGGCGGGGTTCTCCAGCAGCAGGGACAGGGCCGAGCCGATGGCCTCCGGATCGCGCGGCGGCACGTGCAGGCCCGTGGCGTGGTCCACCACGGTGTCGCGCAGACCCCCGACGGCGGCGGCCACCACCGGCACACCGCAGGCCATCGCCTCCAGCGGCACGATCCCGAACGGCTCGTACCACGGAGCGCAGACCACGGCGTCGGCGCTGCGGAAGATGCCGGGCATTTCGCCGCGCGAGACCTGGCCCTGCAGCGTGACCTGTTCCGAGACACCCAGCTCGGCGGCAAGGCCCAGCAGGCGGCGGATCTCCGGATCATTGTTCAGGGTGTTGCTGTCCCCGCCGCCGCCGACGATCAGGAGTTCGACGTCGTCGAATCCTGCCGCCAACAGGAACGGCAGCGCACGGATCACCAGGTCGACGCCCTTGCGCGGCACCAGGCGGCCCACGGACAGGATGCGGTAACGGCGGGTTCTGGGGGCGGCGGGGCCGGTGGCTCCGAAGACGTCCAGGTCCACGCCGCAGGGGGCGATGGAGATCTTGCCCGTCGCGATGCCCATGGCCTTGAGTTCGAACACCTCATCGGAGCAGGTGGCGATGATGCGGTCCGCGGCCCGGCCCACCCCGGGTTCCAGCCATTGCCGTTCCTCCGGGCTGGTGTCCTCGACGCCCTGGTGCCGCCGCTTGACCGTCCCGAGCGCGTGGAAAGTCTGAAGCATCGGCACCCGGTACCCGGTCTCCGGCCGCCTCGCCGCGTCCAGCGCAGCGAGCCCGGACATCCAGAAATGGCCGTGCACCACGTCCGGCGGCCGCTGCCCCCAATCCCTGGCAACGCCGTCCGCCAGTTCACCCATGTAGGGCAGCAGCTCGTCCTTGGGCACGTGCCGTGCTGGCCCGGCGTCGACGTGGACCACCTCGAACCGGCGCCCCACCCGGACCCTTTCGGGAAGCTCCGTCGCATCCCTGCGCGTGTAGACGGTGACGTGGTGGCCCCGTTTGGCGAGCGCCTCGGATAATGCGGCGACGTGCACGTTCTGGCCGCCGGCGTCTACTCCGCCCAGTGCCGCCAGCGGGCTTGCGTGCTCGGAAACCATGGCGATTTTCATAGAATCTTCCTCTCCCCGGCCGGCACGAGGATCCGCTCGTCCCGGCGCTCGTTGACGGATCGGCGGGGCCGGTTGCGCAGGTCTGCCAGGAGCTCGTCCCAGCGGTCCTGGAACTTGCCCAGGCCGTAGCGTTCCAGCGCCGCCTCCCGGGCGGCGAGCCCCCGCCGTCGGGCTTCCTCCGGATTGGCAACCAGCCGCGCCGCGCAGCGGAGCAGCTCGTCGACGTCGGCGGACACCACGCCGGCTTCCTGCGGCACCGCACGCGGGGCCTCGGTAGCGGCAAGGACCACCACTGGCATAGCCAGGTGCATGGCCTCCAATAGCGACAGGCCCAGGGACGTCCAGCGCATCGGGTGCACATAGGCCCGGCAGCGTGCCAGTTCCCGGTGCAGGTCCTTCGTTTGCAGGTCGCCGCGGGCCGTCAGCCGGGATGCGTCGATCCCGGTGGCGGCGGCAAGTCCGTCGGTCTTCATCCCGAAGACCTGCAGCGGAGCCACTCCTGCGAAGGCCGGCAGCAGGTCCGTGCCTGTCACCCGGCCGCGCCGCACCGGCTCATTGACGACGACGCCGAGTTCCGGCAGCTCACCCGTGTAGAGGTGGCCGGGGTCCGGGATTCCGTGCTCGATGACGGTGGTGGGGGCGGAACCGTTGTCCCACGCGAGCCGGTTGAAGTGGGTCACGTGGACGACCGGAATGAGGTCCTGGTCCGCCAGCGGGTGGGGGATGTTGGGGAAGTTTCCCTTGGGCGTGTTGTGTTCCACGAAAACCGCGGGCAGGTCCACGCCGGGGGTGCGTCCCAGCGAACGCGCCACTTCGTCGATTTCTTCGGGCCGTTGCAGCACGACGGCGTCCACGGCGTCTGCGTCGAGCGTCGCCAAGTCCACCTCCCGGACCGATTCGGGCCAATTCCGGCCCGCCCGGCCCAGGCCCCAGGCTCCGCCTTCGGGCAGGACGGGCAGCAAATATTCGTGGCGGCCGCGGACGAAGGCGTCCGTCCAGGATCCGTGGACATGCCAGAGCAGGATTCTCATCTGTTGCGGGCCTTTCTACGGGTGCTGACGTGGGTGCTGAAGGAGCTCACTCCGCTGATAAGGCGTTCCACTGCCGCCACTACTTCCTCCGGTGAGACAGAGTCCAGGCATGGGTGGCCCGGGACCGGGCACACCCTGGCCCGGGTCATCCGGCAGGCCGCATTCTGGTCGCCCAGGAGCTCCAGCGGAACCCCGTACGGTGCCCAGCGGATGGCCGGGACCACGGGGGAAAACAGGCAGGCCACCGGGGTGCCCACGGCGGCGGCAAGGTGGGCGGGGCCGGTATTACCCGTGACCACCGCCTCCGCTCCGGCCATGACGCCGGCCATGGCATCAAGGTCGGTACAGCCGCCGAGGTCCAGTGCCGAGGGGCCCGCAACGGTGGCGGTGAGCGAGGTTTCACCGGGTCCGCCGGTGACCACCACACGGTGCCCCGCACCTTGGAGGAGTTCGACGGCGGCGGCGTGGTGCAGCGGGGGCCAGGCCCTGGCAGGGACCGCTGCTCCCGGGTGGACCACGATGTAAGGGTCCGCGCCGACCAGCCCGGTGACGTCAGGAACAGATTTCACGTGCAGCTTTCCGTCGTCCCCGGCGGGCAGCCGGAATCCCGCGGCCTCGGCAATGCCACGCGCCCGCTCCGCCTCCGGCTGGTCTTCGGGGAAGTCTTCCCCGGGCTTTAACCGGATGTCCAGGAGGGACCCGGCGTAGTCGGTGGAGGCCCCGGTGATGCGTTCCACGCCCGCGAGCCGCAAGAGCAGCGCCAGCGGCAGCGGCGACTGGTGGAAGGAAGTCAGGATCACGGCTTCGGTGATCCTTGAGTTGCGGACGTAATCGATCAGCCGGTCTGCGTGCGGGCCGGTCATCTTCGGCGCCGGGTTCATGATCCAGGGGCTGTCCCAGCTGTAGACCTCGGCGACACCCGGCAGCAGGCCGGCGGCGGATTCCCCCTGCCGGCCGCACAGCATCACGACATGGTTGTTCCCGCTGCCGGCATGGCCCCTTCCGTTTGCTACCGCCCGGACGGCGGGACCAGCGAGCAGGACGTCGCCCATGCTGTCCAGCCGGGCCACCAGCACGCGCCCCATCAGGGCGCCGCCTGGAGCAGGCCGACGGCGGAGGCGAGGTCAGCGGCCACCAGCCGCGCCCCGGCCACTTCCTCCGCGCGGGTGACGGGAGTGGGAACAAGGACGCCGATGGCTCCGGCGGCTTCCGCGGCTCCCACGTCGGCTCCTATATCGCCGATCAGGGCAGCCTGGGATGCGCTGATCCCGAGTTTGTGGCACGCGTTCTGCACCATGCCCGGTGCAGGTTTGCGGCAGGCGCAGCGGTCCTGTTCGGAGTGGGGGCAGATTTCCCACACATCGAACGGGCCCAGCAGTTCTTCCACTTTGGCGTTGACCCTGGCCACGTCGCCGGGAGTTATCAGGCCCCGGGCGATGCCGGACTGGTTGCTGATGACGCCCGTGGCGATGCCTGCGGCCCGGAGGCCGTCCAGGACCTCCTTGGCTCCAGGCATTGGCTGGACCAGGTCCGGATCGCCGTTGTATGGCACATCGACCACCAGGGTCCCGTCCCGGTCGAACAGGACAGCCCTGAGGTTGGAGGTTTCGGAGCTTTCCATAACCACCCTGTTCCCTCCTCCTGCGGCTCCTAAACAGGGCCGCGGGCTTTTCCCGGCCTCCGGACCATGGCCGGCGGCCGACACTGAACAGGCAAGATAGGGTTTTGCTGGTGCTGGTGCTGGTGCGCAGTCCCGGACCAACCCGCAGGCGTCTAGTTCGCCCTGGTCCCGCCGCCGAACCGGCGGCGGGTGGCGGCGCCTCCGGGGGACGGGTTGCCAGCCGTCCGCAGGTGCCGGAACGCCGTTCCGGAGCCAGCAAACCGGTCTGAGCCGAAAGCCCTGCTTTCGGTTCCCATGCCACCCTCGGCTTCCGGGCCGCAGGTGTGCGCGCTGGCCTCCAGCCGGCGCTGCAGTTCCACCAGGACCTTGGCCAGGCGGCGGGATACCTGCATTTGCGACATGCCCAGCCGTTTGCCCAGCTGGACCTGCGTTTCCTCGCAGAAGTAGCGGCGGTAAAGAAGCTCCCGGTCCGGGCCATCCAGGTCCTGCATGGCGTCGCGGAGGCACGCCAGTTCTTCGAGCCGTTCCAGCGGCGCGTCCGGGCAGGCCAGCATCTCGCCGATGGAGGGTGCGTCCGAGTTCGGGTTCACGGCATCCAGTGAATCCGGGTGCATGCTGCTGGAGGCCGAGATAGCTTCCTGCACCTCTGCGGGGTCCGTTCCCAGTTCGCCGGCCAGTTCCTCCACGCTGGGGCTCCTGCCGAGTGACTGGGTCAGCTCCGGCTCTGTCCGGAAGAGCCGGGTTCGCAGGTCCTGGATGTGGCGGGGCGGGCGCACAACCCACGTCCGGTCACGCAGGTACCTTTTGAGTTCACCCGTGATGGTTGGCGCTGCATAGGCAGGGAAGCTCTCGCCCTTGGCCTGGTCAAAGCCGCGGGCCGCCTTCACCAGGCCCAGGTAGGCAACCTGGTTCAAGTCCGCCCGTTCCCGGCCACGGCCCTCGAAGCGGGCAGCCAGGGCCTCGGCCAGGTCCAGGTACCTCAGGACCAGCTCATTCTCGAAGGTTTCCCGCAGCCGGCCCGACGAGGAGGGCGGGGCTGGATTCTGTTGTGGTTCTGGATGCTGTTCCTGGACTCGCGTAGTATCCACGGCAAGTGCGGCAAAGGATTCGGGCATGGATCGTTGTCCCTCGGTCTGGGTTCCGAAAGCCTGCGGCAAGACTTAGAAGCAGCAAATCATAAGGTTGCTTATAATTCAACCCTTCCCAGTTGTAGGCTCGGGATGTAAGCGGCAACCGCCCACCACCTCCAAGGAGCCTTCGTCATGCGCATTGCCATCACCGGAGCCAGTGGAAACGCAGGGACCGCACTGCTGCGCAACCTCCAGGGCCAGCTCTCCCGGAAGCCCGGCAGCCTGCAGCTGGTTGGCATCAGCCGCCGCCTTCCGGACACCTCGGCGCCACCGTACGACGGCGTCGAGTGGAACACGCTGGACGTGGGCGCCGAACAGGACCGGCCACTGCTGGAACGGGCGCTCGCCGGAGCCGACGCCGTGGTCCACCTTGCATGGCAAATCCAGCCGAACCGCGACCTTGAGCAGCTGCACCGGACGAATGTCACCGGAACCGCGAACGTCCTGGAAGCAGCACGCACAGCGGGCGTGAAGCAGATTGTCTGCGCCTCCTCCGTTGGTGCCTACAGCAGCTCAAGCAAGGACCAACGCAGGGACGAGTCCTGGCCGGCCACGGGCATGCCCGGCTCCCACTACAGCCGGCACAAAGCCGAACAGGAAAGACTCCTGGATCAGTTCATGGCCAGTGAACCGGCTATTTCCGTGGCCCGGCTCCGGCCGGGGCTGATCTTCCAGGCGAATGCCGGCAGCGAAATTGGGCGGTATTTCCTGGGGCACGTCATTCCGCGGCTCATTCCAGGGAAGCCCTGGACCCCACTGCTCCCAGCGCCGGACAACCTCATATTCCAGGCAGTGCACGCCGATGACGTTGCGGAGGCTTACTGGCGCGTGGTTGACCAGCGTGCCAGCGGCGCTTTCAACATTGCCGCTGAGCCGGTACTCAACCCACAGGAACTGGCACGCGTCCTTGGCGCCAAGCGGATCCTCCCCATCCCCATGCGGCTGCTGCATGCGGTGGTGGACCTCACCTGGCGGGCCCGAATCCAACCCACGGACGCCGGCTGGGTTGAGATGGCCGCAGGGGCGCCCATCATGGATACGGACCGGGCGCGGCGAATCCTGGGCTGGGAGCCGAAAGTGTCCTCGGTTGACGCCGTGAAGGAAGTGCTCGCCGGCCTGGGAACCGGGACAGGAGTGCATCCGTCTCCGGTCCTCAGGCCGCGCCGCCGGCCTTAAACCGCCAGCCCTAAACACGATGCACCGCCCGGCGTCCGCCGGGCGGTGCATCGAATTCCGGCCGCTAGATTCCGTCGCCCCGGTCCCGGCCCCTGGCTTCCCGGTTGGCTTCCTGGGCGTCCCGGTGGACGTCGCCTGGCGAAGCGGCAGCTCCTCCGGCGACATCCCGCTGGCCGGCGTCATCGCGCCGCACGTCCCGCCGGGACACCTCATCGTCCCGCAATCCATCGTTTCGCAATCCATCGTCCCGCAATCCATCGTCCCGCAATCCGTCGTCCCGCGATTCCGCAGCAGCGTCGGCGGGCCGCTCCTCCCGAAGCGGGCGACCCGACAGGGCTTCACCACGCAGGCCATCCCTGCGGGCTTCGGGGTAGGCATCCCCGGCTATACCTTCGCGGCGTCCGCCCCCGGCATGGCCACCGCCGGCATATCCGCCGTCAGCCCCTGCGCCCTCCGCTGCCCCGCCCTGCGTACGGCCGCTCCGGGTGCCATCGACGGTGACGTCCGGATCGAGCTCGTCGGCCTTGCGGGCACGGCTGGCAACATCGCCGCGCAGCGACTGGGCTTCCCGGGCCTGCTGTTCCGCTTCCTGGCGCAACCGGGCCGCATTGACCTGCGCCTGCTCGGCATCGGCACGTGCCCTAATGGCCTTGGCTTCCCGTTCCCGGGCATCGATTTCCATGTTTTCGGCTTCGCGCCGGATTTCAGCGGCCTTTTCCCGGTGTTCCCGGTCGCGCTTTTCCTGCATTGCCCGCCGGCGCCTCCCGCCGGCCAGGAACAGCACGGCGACCAGCACCACCACGACAACGGCAACAATGACCCATACCCAGGGAGCTGTATCCATTTTTCCCACCACTTCCCACTTCGTTGTAACCGGGCAGGCCCGCGCCATTCCGGCTGTCTTATTCGTGAACGTTACATTCGGGTTAGCAAGGGTACTTACCTTTTATTAGTAATCATGCTTATTATTTTACGGCCAGTATTGCTGGTTCTTGATCAACAACCGGCCTTCTTGGAAAGAGAGAGCGAAGATGACAGAGAGCCATTGGCCCGAGGACCCGACGTACACGGCGCCCCCGGCCAGCACAGGACTTCCTGGTGAGCGGAACGCCGCCACCTTCCCATCCGCCGCCACTCCAGGTGCCAGTGAGGCCGGTTACGGCACAGACGGCTCCGGGCCGTCCCGCAAGGACGCAGCCAAGGAAGAAGCCTCGAACGTAGCCGGGGAGGCCGCATCCGCCGCCCAGAACGTTTCCCAGACGGCGAAAGAGGAAGCCGCGAATGTTGCTTCCGAGGCAAAGGCCGGCGCGCAGGACCTGCTGCACCAGGCCCGCGCGGGGTTGACCAGCCAGGCCGGCACCCAGCAGCAGAAGGCGGCCGAAGGCATCCGCAACATCTCCAGCCAGCTGCACAGCATGGCCAGCGCCCCTGACCAGCAGGGCGTCGCCGGCGACCTGATCCGCCAGGCCGCCGAGCGCACCTCGTCCATGGCCACCTGGCTGGAAAACCGCGAACCGGGCGACCTGCTCACCGAAGTCCAGCGGTTTGCCCGCAACCGCCCCGGCACGTTCCTGCTCCTCGCCGCCGGCGCCGGCGTCCTCGCCGGGCGCCTCACCCGCGGCCTCACCGCCGGAGCCCCCGAAAGTTCCACTTCCCGCAGCGGCCAGGCCGGCTTGTACCCGGGTACACCCCGCGCAGACCAGTACAGCGGCACGTATGCTCCGGCGGGCGGGACAGTCCCGCCCCCGCCGGTCCAGCTCCCCGGCCCGGCAACCACAACGGCCGGCTACGATGGCGGGGCCCCGGGCAGCAGCTACCCGGAGACTGCAGGTACGGCCAGCGGCCTCGACAGCCCGCAACTGGCGGAGGAACCATGGTCCGGCAACCAGCTGTCCGATGACCCGCTGCGCGACCGCGCCCTTGCCGACGATCCGATGGCTAACGACCCCCTTACCCGGGACCGCACCAGGGGCGGCCAGACGGGTGGGCTCTGATGAGCAGCCAGATTCCTGAGACGCCGCCGAGTGCGGCGCATCTGAAGGCCGATACCGCCTCGCTGGGCGAACTGCTCGGGGACGTCACCCGGGACCTGTCCACCCTGATGCGCCAGGAAGTGGAACTGGCCAAGGCCGAAGCCAAACAGTCAGCCACCCGCGCCGGGAAAGGCGCCGGCATGCTCGCCAGCGCCGGCGTCGGCGGACACTTCGTCCTGCTCTTCCTCTCCCTGGCCCTGATGTTCGCCCTCGGCGCCCTCATGCCCCTGGGCTGGGCCGCGCTGATCGTCGCCGTCATCTGGGCCATCACCGCCGCCGTCCTGGCCAGCATCGGCCGCAAGGAACTCAAAGAGATCAAAGGCCTGCCCCAAACCAGCGAAACACTCTCCGAAATCCCCCCAACCCTAAAACCAGGTGAGGTAAACCGATGAGCGAGAACCCCGACGTCATCCGCGCAGACATAGAAGCCACCCGTGCCCGCCTGGGCACCAACGTGGACGCCGTCGCCGACAAGGTCACCCCGTCCAACATCGTCCACCGCCAGACCGACAAGGTCCGCGACACCGTCACCGGAGTCAAGGAGAAAATCATGGGCGCAGCCGACACCGCCACCACCACAATCCACGACACCACCACCACCGGCGCAGGCCACACCACCAACGCCCTGCATAACGCCGGAGACAGCCTCCACGACGCCAAAGACACCGTCTCGGCCAAACTCACCGACGCCGGCCAGGCCGTCTCCCACACCCCCGACCAGGTCAAAGCCAAAACCCAGGGCAACCCCCTGGCCGCCGGCCTGATCGCCTTCGGCGCGGGCCTGCTCGTCTCCTCCCTGATCCCGCCAAGCCAGAAAGAACGCGAAGCCGCGGACCAACTCAAAACCGCAGCCCAGCCCCTGGCCCACGAACTCACCGACGCCGCGAAAAACATGGCCCAGGACCTCAAGGAACCCGCCCAGGAAGCCATGGAAAACGTCAAAGCCACCGCCACCGACGCCGCCCAAAACGTCAAAACCGAAGGCCAAATGGCCGCCACCGACGTCAAAGACCGCGCCACCGACGCCAAAGACAACGTCCAAAACACCTAAACCAGGGCGCTGCACCGCAAGCAACAGAACTGTTCGACAGGCCGGCACCGCCTTCGCGGGGCCGGCCTGTCCGCTTCAGCCACTTGATGGAGAGGACACCCCATGGCCACTCACGACTCATCCGAGACCAGTACCGCGAAGGCGGGCCAGGCTCCGGATCCAAATGATGCAAGGAAGCCTGGCAGCCCCCGGGACCTGGATAAGCCGTCGTGGAAGTACATCACCAGGAAGACGTTCCGGGAGTTCAGCAAGGACCAGTGCCCTGACCTGGCGGCCGGGCTGACGTACTACGCGGTCCTGTCCCTGTTCCCCGCCCTGCTGGCGCTTGTGTCGCTGCTCGGCCTCTTCGGAGATCCGCAGAAGACCACCACGGCCCTGCTGGAAATCGTGCGCGGCTTTGCGCCCGCGGAAACCGTGAACACCATCAGCGGCCCCGTCTCAGAGCTCACGAATGCCCCGGCAGCCGGGTTCACCCTGGTCATCGGCCTTGTCACCGCGCTCTGGTCGGCGTCCGGATACGTAGGTGGTTTCGGCCGGGCGATGAACCGGATTTACGAGGTGGATGAGGGACGCCCGTTCGTGAAGCTGCGGGGCACCATGCTGGCCGTCACACTCCTTGCCGTGGTGATCGTGGCGCTCCTCGCGGGCATGCTGGTCCTCAGCGGACCCATCTCCGAGGCCGTCGGCGGGCTGATCGGGCTTAGCAGCGCCTTCCTGGCCGTCTGGAACATCGCCAAGTGGCCGGTGATGGTCATCCTCATCATTGCCATCATTGCGGTTCTCTATTACGCCACCCCCAACGTCAAGCAGCCGAAGTTCCGCTGGATGAGCATGGGCTCGGCCATCGCCCTGGTGGTTTTCCTGGTAGCGTCGCTTGCTTTTGGTTTCTACGTGGGCAACTTCGGCAACTACAACAAGACCTACGGCACCTTGGGTGGCGTGATCGTGATGCTGCTGTGGCTCTGGATCCTGAACATGTCGCTGCTGTTCGGTGCCGAATTCGATGCCGAGGTGGAACGTGGGCGTGAGCTCCAGGCCGGCATTGAGGCGGAAGAGACCATCCAGCTGCCGCCGCGCGATACCAAGAAGAGCGAGAAGATGCAGCAGCAGATCGAGGACGACATCAAGCACGGACGCGAACTCCGGGAGAAGTACGCCTCGGAGAACGGCGGACAGGACGGGCAGCAGCCGGAAGGCGCTTCCACGGAAAGCCACCGGGACCGGGTGCGTGACAAGGTGCAGCACCGCGCCGGCGATGCAGGGTCCGACGACGGCGGCCGGCAGGGCGGCCACGCCTAGTTGGGTCCGCGCCGGCAGTGGACGGCTTGGGGACAGGTACTAGGCAGGACCTCCAACTTGGAGGAAAATTGAGATGGAGGTCCTGCCAGGGTTTCCCGGGCTGGGGGAGCCCGGGGCGATGCGGGGCCGGCGGTGAGATGGCCTCTTCTGAGACCGAGGCCAGTCCCCCAGTCGCCGTCGGCCCCCTCAACCTGGAGTAGTCCGCAGCGGCCGGGCGGCCCGGCCGGATAGCAGCGAGTTGGACAAGGTGGGCCGCCCTGTCATAATTTCATCCATACCTTGCGGGCACCTTTCGGGGACCCGCAAGGCCGCTGAAGCAGATACGGCGGCATCACGGTCGACCCTTAATGAGCGGACATGCCTGCTACCCATTTTGAACAATTTCTTGCCGAAGCAGTTGTCCCGGACAAAGAGCCTGGACTGGGCCTCGGACGCGATGAGCTCTATGGCCTGTACACAAGTTGGTGCCTTCTGCACAAGGCCGAGCTCCAGGCTCCTGCTGCCCTTTGGGAGGCATTGCAGGAGCACGGAATCGATCCTGACAGCAACAACCTCTCCATGACCGGACCTGCCGCAGCCGACTACATCGTGGCCAGCGCTCCGGACCTGGTGTAACGGGCACAGTCCCACGAAGTTTTAAGCGGAAGGGTGCTGCCGCCGCTGTGAATTTTTCACTGGCCGGCGGCACCCTTTTCTGTGCAACCGTCTGTCGGCCTATTGTTGGGCAAGCGCCAGGAGATAGGCGGCGAACCCACGCGGTGCCCTCCCCAGCGTCCTGCCCGATGTGAGGACCCGCACGGTGTCCGTGGCAACAATCCGCGCCCCGCTGGCGCGCAGCCTGTCCACTAGAACCCGGTCCTCACCGGAAGCAAGGCCTGGAAAACCGCCTGCCCCCAGGTAGGACGAGCCACGCACGCCCAGGTTGGCCCCGTACACATGGGAGTGGTTTTCGGCCAGGATATGCCGGGCATGCCAGCGGGCAATGAGGGCGTTCTGCATGCCATCGCCGTCGGGTTCCACCGAGCCGAGGACGACGTCGGCGCCGGCGGCTGCCAGGTCCAACTGCCGTGCCAGCCAGTTCCGGGGCACCATCGAGTCGGCGTCGGTGTTGGCCAGCCAGGCACGCTCCGCGGCAGCACCGCCGTTCAGCCCGAGGGCTTCCGCGCCGGCCCGGCGGCTCATCCCAACATTCCGGAAGCCGACAGTCATGGCGTCGAAACGGGCATCGGACGCGGCGAAGTCCGTGGCAAGCCGAAGGGAACCGTCAGCGCAGCTGTCCAGCACCATCATGACGCGCACACTGACGCCCGGATGGTGGGCCGCCACCTCGTCTGCCGCTGTCCGGACGCCCGCGAGTGCCCGTCCGAGGTGCTGCTCCTCGTTGTGTACCGGAATCACCACTGCCACGTCCCCGATGGACGCGCCCTCCCGGCATCGCTGGCCGGAAGCTGGAGCGTCCAGGCCTGTCCGGCAGCCCGCGTCAGCCTCCTGCATGAAGGTCCCCGGCGGTTGTCGGCGCAATGAGGATTTCCAGGACGAAGTCCCGCTCCTGGTACAGCCCGGCGCTCCGCCAGCCCAGCCGCTTCCGGGCAAGGGCGTGCACGGCGTCGCCGTCAAGCTCCCAGCCGTCGATCGGATGCCGCCAATGGCACAGCACCAGGGTCCCGCCTGGTTCAAGTGATCCTTCGACGCGGTCCCAGAGCACCGCCAGTTCCTCCGGTGCCAGGTAATAGCCCACCTCGGATACCACCAGCAGCCCGAACGTGCCTTGCGGCCAGGAGCCCGGCACCACCCGCTGTTGGACACTGACGCCGGGGTATTCCGCAAGCCGCCGCTTGGCTTGCCGGACCGCAGCGCTGCTCGCGTCCACGGCAAGTAGTGCCCGGCACCGGGACGCCAGGTCAGCGGTGAGCGTGCCGATCGAGCATCCGATTTCCAGGCCGCGTTCATAGGACTCCACCGGAAGGGCGGCCAGGGTGAGGGCGCGCTTACGCCTCTCATACCAGCTGGCTGTGTAGTTCCAGGGGTCCTCGGCTCCGGCGTGGACGGCGTCGAAGATGCGTTCGGCGTCACCGCTGCGGTGCGGCGCCACACTGGTGTCCCGCGCCGGGGTCCAGGCGAAGACTTCGAAGGTGCGTGCAAAGTGCCCCAGGAACTCCGCGTGCAGGAGTGCTTCGTCACCGGCCGCCGGCGAAAGCGGCAGGATCTGGGAAGCGTGGGCAAGCATGGCGTTGCCCTTCGCTTCGCGGGCCTGCCGGCTGAGGTGGAACCGGACCCATTCCTGCCAGTCGGCCCGGTCCGGCGTGGCCCAGTGCCAGTACCAGACGGGGTATTCCAGCAGGCCATGCCCGTCCTGGCCGGCCACCGCTGCTGCCGCCGCTCCCAAGGCATCATGGTCGGCATGGCCGTCTGCCCGGTAGGGCGCCACCAGCACAATCCGCCGGCCGTCCCGGGAGACGCGCTGGGCAGCTTCCCGCACGGCGCCGCTGATCACGCCGGTGTGGCCGGCCAGCCCGCGGTCCGGCAGGCCGAGGAACCGCCAGTTGTCCTTCATGCCCAGGGCGGAAAGGCCCGCTCCGAACTCGGCCAGGCGGATCCGCGCGAGCCGCTCAGCAGTGGTGGTGGGCGACTCGGGATGCGAGCCCTCCCCCGCGGTGCACAGGATGACTTCCACCGTGGCCCCGAGAGCGTGCAGGGAGGCGACGAGCCCTCCGGCACCGAGGGTTTCGTCATCCGGGTGGGCGGCCAGGACCACGAATCCCATGCCGCCAAGTTCGGCAGGCCCGAGGGGCAGCTCGGGCAGCGTCTGCAGTCCGCCCGCGGCCCACGCCGCCTCGGCGGTCCCCTGGTCCGCATGCGAGAAGGTCACCATTGGCAGTCTCCGGCCAGGACCAGGTTGCCCAGTTGCGCATCGTCCCGATGGCCGTGGTGCTGGCGCACGTAAAGTGCCAGGTCCGCCATCCTCTTGGCGTAAGGCTCGTCGAAGGCCAGCGGACCTGGCCCCCGGTTGGTGCCCACCAGATGGAGGACGCGTTCGACGGCGGCCGCGACAGTTCCCCGCACCCGCTGGGCTTCGCTCCAGGTGCTTTGGCCCGCGCCGGTGGCCAGGGTGCCGCCGTCAAGGCGCGAGGCCGTCCGGGCCAGGTACTGCAGGGCCGCGGTGATGACCCTGTCCGCCTCACCCAGCGCCGCGAGTGCCAGCTGGTCCGGTTGGCGTCCGGCGTCCGCGCCGGCCTGCAGGCCGTGCCGGAATTCCCGGGCAGCTCCCACCGCACCTCCCAGCCAGCAGGCGGCGACCCCCATGCCGCCCCACGCGAAGCCGGGCCTGCTGTGGTACCAGCCCGTTCCGCCAAGCGGTACCGCCGGAACCTGGTCGAAGTGGACAGTCCCGCTGGGTATCTCCCGCAGTCCGCGGGCCACCCACTCGGGCTCTTCGCAGTCCACACCGGGGTGGCGGAGGCTGACGGCGAAAGCCGCCCGGCCGTCGTCCGTGTGTGCCGTGACCACCGCATTGTCCAACTGCCGCGCCAGGGAACACCAGGGCTTGGACCCACTGAGGACCACTCCGGTCCCGGCAAGCGTGGCGTCCAGCCTCATACCGGGCCCTTCGGCGGCGAACACGCCCCAGCTGCCCCCGGGAGCCGTTCCTGCGGGAGCCGTTACCCCGGCCTGCTGCAGGATTGCCAGGGCGTCAAGGTGCGGCTCAAAGATGCGGGCCGCTGCGACGTCGGCTGCAGCCACGGAGGCCAGGAGCTCCCACAGGATACCGGTGCCCCCGCCGCCTGGGAGCGGCCAGCTGCCGCCCGCCTCGGCGGCAAGGCCGAGCAGCGCGGGAGGGTTGCCCACGAGCGGGCCCACCCGCCCCAGGAGCGGCATCCACTGGGCGAACTCCTCCGGAGTGGATGCCATCAGCACGGGGGCGGCGGTCCCGGTGCCGCGCGCTGCCTGCTCCGGGCGGCCCGGGCTGTTGGCGGGAGCCGCGGGGGACGCCACTACTTCCCGGCCGGCTCGGTAACGGCCGCAGTGGGCGCCATGGTCTCGGCGTTCACCATCCAGGCCAGTTGTTCCAGCCGCTCGATGATGGCGTGGAGGAGGTCCGCGCTGGTGGGGTCTTCGCCGTCCACCTCATCATGGACGTCCCGCATGGTCTGCACAGTGCGTTCCAGGCGTTGGGTGATCAGCTTCACGGTGTCCTTGGTGGAAACCAACCCCTCCGGGAACTCTTCCAGGCGCGTGCCGGCCGCCACTGCGCTGCTGCGGCCGTCAGGGAGGGCATGGAGGGCGCGCATCCGTTCAGCTGCCTGGTCGGCGAAGAGCCGGGCGGCCGCGACGATTTCGTCGAGCTGGAGGTGCAGGTCGCGGAAGTTGGTGCCCACGAGGTTCCAGTGGGCCTGCTTTCCCTGCAGGTGCAGCTCGATCAGGTCCGTCAGGACCATTTGGAGATTGCTGGCCAGAGTGGGTGATGCCTTCATGATGTCCTCCGTTGCTGCTCTTTCAGGCCGGCACGGCCACTGGCCCTAAGCATACTTACCGCTTGCGTCCCGCGACTCCGCGCAGCGTGCAGGCCAGCTCAGGTGATCCGTGCCAGGGCGAACCCGTCCCAGCCTTTGGAACCCACGGTCTGGATGACGGTGGCGTCCAGCCGGGGATGGTCCCCCAGCAGTTTGAGGGCCTCGATGATTCCGGGAGCGTTGACCGGGTCCATGCCGGGATCAAGGACGGCCCCTTCCCAGACGGCGTTGTCCAGCACCACTGCGGCACCGGGCCGGCCCAACCGGACCGCCCAGTCGAGGTAGCGGCTGTCGTTTTGCTTGTCCGCGTCGATGAAGATGAAGTCGAAGGGTTTGCGTTCCTCCTCGGCGAGCGCGGCGAGGGTGTCCAGCGCCGGGCCCAGCCGGATCTCCACCTTTTGGCCCAGCCCGGCGGCATCGATGTTGGCCCACGCCACTTCTGCGTGCTGGGGCAGGTACTCGCAGGTAACGATGCTGCCGCCAGGGGGAAGGCCCCGGCCCATCCAGATGGTGCTGTAGCCGGCGAGCGTTCCGATCTCCAGGATCCGGTGTGCGCCCGAGAGCTGGACCAGGAGCTTAAGCAGCTTCCCGGCATTGGGTGCCACCTCGATAGCGGGCATCCCGGCCTCGGCGGCCGACGTGACGGCACGCTGCAGCGCCGGGTCCGGATGAACCACGGTTGTGGACAGGAACTCTTCAGCGGCTATCCATTCCGGCCGGGGTTTGTGCTCGAACATGGGCACAGTTTGGCACGGGCCGTCCTGCCGGTCCAGATGCTTCCGGCCGCTTGCTCCCGGGTCAGGAATCCCGCGCGAGTGCACCTTCTAGGCGGTCCACCTTGGCCGTGAGCTCACCGGCGTAGCCGGGCCTGATATCTGCCTTGATCACCAGGGAAACGCGGCTGCCGAACTGTCCCACGGCCTCGGTGGCGCGTTTGACGACGTCGAACACTTCGTCCCACTCCCCCTCGATGGTGGTGAACATCGAATCCGTTTGGTTGGGCAGTCCGGACTCGCGGACGATCTTTACGGCGGCGGCAACGGCGTCGTGCACGGAGGCATCGTTGGGGCGCGAACCCCCGGCAGGAACGCCTGACGGGGCGACAGAGAATGCAAGCAACATGCCCCCAAGTGTGCCACGCAGCCATGGACCACCGCAGGGCAGCGTCCCTGGCTGCGGCCGTCACATAAGCGGCTACCCTCCGGTAACGGTGAACGCCGCAGGCTCCGTTGCTACCCTTTGGGCATGAGCCTCGCAGTCGCCCGCAAACCCCTCCGTGCAGACGCAGCGCGGAACGTGGACAAAATCATCACGGCGGCGCGCCAGTGTTTCCGGGAATTCGGCCCCGAAGTTCCGCTGCAGACCATCGCAGCCACCGCAGGCGTTGGTCCCGCCACCCTCTTCCGGAACTTCGCGGACAAGGAAGAACTGGTCCTCGCAGCACTCAACCGGCAACTGCGGCTCACCGTGGACCCCGTCATGGAGGGCGCGCTGGCGGACATCGACGCCGCCGCCGGCCTGCTGCGCGTGCTTGAGGCGCTGATGGCGGCTGCAAGCGAGGACGCCAACCTGCTGTGCGCCGTCGCGGGGCGCCGCGAACTGCTCACCGGGATTACCGGTTCGCTGATGGATTCGATCAGCGTGCTGCTGGTCCGCGGCCAGGGCCAGGGCAGCCTGCGGGGGGACATTTCGATGACGGACATGTTCCGGCTGCTGGCCATGCTGATCGGCGTGGTGGACACCATGGAACCGGGTTCGGACGCCTGGCGGCGGCCGCTGGCCCTGGTGGAGGACTCCATCCGGGCTGTCCGGCCGGCGCGCCCCCTCCCTCCGCATGTCCCTGTCCCGGCCGCTACGGCACTCGGCGCCGGGCTCCTGGGTCCCCGGGCATGATGGCCGCGTCCTGACACCTGCGGGCTTTTCCCCCGGGCTGCCCGCGCGTTTGTGGGCTGCCACGCCATTGTGGGCCTCCCCCCAAGTGCAATAGACTCAGGACGGGTTACGCAGACAGCCTGGATTCTTTCTTCCGAGATGGAGCGACCCATGCAAAAATCCGCGCGTTCCGGCCGGACACCGGTTCCCCAGCCATGAACGGCTCGAAACTTTCCCAGTACCTCACCGGTCCCCGCGGTCCCGAGGAAGTGCTGCCCACCCTTAGCGCCGGGGAACTTGCCGAACTTTTGGATGCCCTCTACCAGAACCTTGATACTCCCGAGCCCGAATTCGGTGCCGACGTCTGGTACGAGATGGGCGTCGAAGAAAGCAACCGCCGGAGCGTAGGCGCGGAAGGCGCCGCCCACGGAGTGGCGTAGCAGCACCGGTTCCCCAACTCTCTGCACGCATCAACAACGGCACGCATCAACAACGCTGCACGCACCAACACCCTGCACTGGAAGCCAACCCTGCACTGAAAGCCACCCGGCAGCCGGCCACCGCCGCCCGGCTGCCAGGCGCACTCTCAGGACGTGGTTCCTGGACTTTCAGGGCTGGTGACCGTCAGGGCCCTCCGCCTGGGCTTCACCGTCATGCCCGGCTTTACCTTCGTGCAGGGCTTCACCTGCGTGCGGGGCTTCACCTTCGTGCCCGCCCGGCTGGGGCCGGCGGTCCCCCTCGTGCGCGGCCTTGTGGTGTGCGTGGAACTCGTTGGGGACGTGCTCCTTGGCTTCCATCAGGTGCTGCTGGAGTTTCTCTTCGGCGTCCCTGCGGCGCCGGGCGGTATCCCTCAGTTCCCTGGTGGCCTCGGATCCGCGCGGATCAAGGTAGGCGGCCCGGGTCCGGCCGGTCTGCTCGGCGGCGGGTACGTCCGCACCCCGTTTTTCGGCGCTTCTTCCTTCGGCGTCCGCGGTTCCCTGGCCGTCGTCCGGCGCCGTTGGCCGTGACTGTTCGCTCATCCCGATTCCTCCTTGGTGGCTGCCGCCGATGTGGGCTGCCTCTCTTCCAGTGCACCACATCCGGCCCGGGCCCTGCCGAGGGCCGTTAGCCCCTGGCGGCGTCCCGCCGTTTCCTGATCTCCCGGCCCACCAGGGCCTGCAGCGATGGAATTGGCGACGACGGGTCCAGGTCGAGTGCGTGCCGGAGCCTTTGGGACAACAACTCCAGGTCCTCCGCCGGGACGTCGGAAAGGCGGGCGAAGTGGGTAAAGAAACGCTTGGCAGGCAGCCCTGCCCGGCGTCGAATGATTTGGCGTTGCGGCCGGCCTGCCCTCTCTCCTGCCGCGTGCAGCTTATTGTCCATGGTTGCCGTTCTGAAGGAGTCCTTGGCCAGCTGCATAGCCGATCTCATAGTACAACCGGCGGGACGCCGCGGCAGTGGCCAGGACCCCCCTTTTGCGGTGGGTTTTTGCGCCGGCAGGGGACGGCCGGTCAGCTCCAGCCGAGGAACCTCAACAGCGCCGCGGTGCCGGCGCCGGCGATCACCACCACCAGGAAGGGTGCGCGCAGTGCCAGCGCAACGGCTGCCGCGCCGAGTGCGCCGAGCCGTGCGTCCGCCGCCAGCGCCTGCCCTGATGCCACCGCGTTGACTACGGTCAATGACGCCAGCAGGCCGATTGTCATGGTGCCCGCAATTCTCGACGTCCGCGGGTCTTCCAGGAACTTGGCAGGGACGAAGTAGCCGACGAGTTTCCATGCGTACGCCAGGACGCAGGCCAGGATCAGCCAGATCCACAGATTCATGAGCCCGCTCCCGGCTGTGCGCTGCCTCCGTGCTCCGTCCGCTGTCCGGGGCTCCCGCAACCGTGGCGCCCGTAATGATGCTCCGCGTACGGCTCGATGTCGGGTTCCAGTCCTTCGTCGCGGCGTCCGTGGCTGAACCAGCCGGCCAGGGCTGCCACCACGGCGGCCACCAGGATGGGCACGCCCGCCGGCACGAACGGAACGGCAATCACCGTGGCCACGGCACACACCACCGCGATGGCGACCGGTTCCCGTCCCTTGAGGCGCGGCCACAACAGCGCCAGGAAAGCTGCCACCGCGGCACCGTCCAGTCCCCACTGTTTGGGATCGCCAAGCCCGCTGCCGGCAAGGGCACCGACGGCGGTGAAGACGTTCCACAGCACGTAGATGCCGATGCCGGCGGCCCAGAACCCGCGGCGCTGCTCCGCGGGATCCTCCTGGCCGGTGCTGGTGGCCGTGGACTCGTCAATGGTCAACTGGGCGCCAACGTACTTCCGCCAGCCGCGGGGCCGCAGCAGGGCGTTCAGCTGCATCCCGTAGATGCCGTTGCGCATGCCCAGCAGGGTGGCGGCGCTCATGGCGGCGATGCCCGAACCGCCGCCGCCCACGACTCCGATGAACGCGAACTGGGAGCCGCCGCTGAAGAGGAGCAGGCTCAAGGCCATGGTCTGCAGGATGCTCAGGCCCGACGTGACCGAGAGCGCCCCGAAGGACACCCCGTACAGGCCCGTGGCGATGCTGATGGAGATCCCCACCCGGACCGCGGGCGAGGCGAGCAGCTTCACGGCCGGACCGGCCAGGCAAGGCCGGGAATGGCGGGCTTCCGCAGGCCCGGTTTCCGCAGGCCCGGTTTCCGCAGGCCCGGCTTCCGCAGGCTCCAGGCCCACAGGATGAGCGGTGCCTGCAACGGGAGCCGTGCGGTGTGGATTTTCCGTTGCCGTGGGGTTCCGTCGGGACCATAGGCCCGTATGAGTGCGTCGACATGCCCTGCCAGGAATGCGGTGAACAGCCCGGCGAGGGCGGTGGCGGCCACCTTCCGCGTGGGCGGGAGGAGGATTCCGACGGCGGCGGCCAGCTCAAGCAGGCCGGTGGCAGCGACCCATTCCTCGCAGGACAGGACGGCCAGCGGATGCCGGCCGTCAGCGTTATTGGCTTGGCCTGAAGCCGCGTCGTCCCGGCAGAGGTAGCCGGGAACCACGTCGCCGTAGAACATCGGGTCCCGGAAATGCTTGTTGGCGCTGGCCAGCAGGAGGACTCCCATGGCGGCAGCGGACAGGCTCTGGACGGCAGGTCCGGACCGGGGAAAAAGCATGGAACCACTCAACCACAGCCTGCACTGGCGGCCGAAACCGGCGTGGATTCAGGTCCAGGTGAGGTCCGAGCTGCCGTAGGGTGGCGGCGGAGCCGTGTAGTCCAGGATCCGGCCGGACATGAGCAGCGGCGGCGGAACATAGCGGAGCGGCCCGTAGGAGCTTTCCATGGAGCGATAGCCGGGCTCCGGCAGTTGCGCCGTGTCCGCTGTCTCTGGGGACAGGGAATGCAGGGGTCCGGAACTAAGGGGCCTGGGATTAAGGGGCAGGGCAAAGAGTTCCTCGGCGGTGCGTGCAAGCGAAAGGCGGGCCGCACCTCCCCTTCCCGTTTTCCTGCGTTCAGCCAGCAGGAGCACCACTGCCGCCGCCGCGCCGTACCCGGTGGCGTGATCCAATGCCTGGACCGGCAAGGCACCCGGGCGCCATCCGCCGTCGTCATCTTCCCTGCCATAAAGGTGGGCGATGCCACTGGTCGCCTGGACGATGCTGTCGAAACCGCGCAGGCCGCTCCGTGGCCCCGCCCTGCCCCAGCTGTCAAGGGTGACCACCACCAGCCGCGGATGCGCGGCCAGCAGGTCCCGGGGATTGAGGCCAAAGCGGTCCAGGGCGCCGCCCCGGTAGCCGGTGACCACCACGTCGGCGTCCGTCAGGAGCTGCTGCAGGTGCTGTCGCGTCGAGGGCAGCCCAAGGTCCGCTTCCGCGCTGCGTTTTCCGAAGGCCGTGTCCACGAACTGGTCCACGATCTCGGGCAGGGCCGGCGGGTCGACGCGCAGGACGTCGGCCCCCAGCGCCGCCAGCAGCCGGGTGGCGACAGGTCCGGCGATGACCCTCGTCAGGTCCAGCACCCGGAGGCCCGCCAGGGGCAGCTGCTGGCTGCCGCCGGCGGCCTGGGCAGGGCCGGCAGCCGCGTCTCCTGCAGGCCCTGCTGCGCCGGCCGGGAAGTCCTTCAGCCCCCAGCCGGGTGTGCTGCCGCCGTCGCGAATGATCCACGGGCCGGTGGCGGCGGCCCGGCCCATGTCCGAGGCAAGCCATTCGCCGCGGGTCCTGACGGCCGCGGCGATCCCGCCATGGTCCTGGATGGCCGCTTCTGCCTCCAGGGACGTCATGGAACCAAGGGCCGCCTCCACGCCTGCTGCCGTGGCCGCCCCCAGGGCCCGCAGCAGCCGCTGCTCGTGGTGGGGGTAGTTTGCATGGAGCCTGATCCAGCCGTCGCTGGTGCGGCGGAAGCCCGACAGGGGCGCGAAGCCCTGCAGGGCCCGCCCGCCGATCCGCAGGTGTCCAAAGGAATCGAAAGCGGCGGCTGCCAAAGCGGGTGCAGTGCGGAACCTGCCCGGCGCACCGGTATACAGGTTCAGCGCCTCCGCCGCGGCTCCCACCGAGCGCAGGGCCAGCCCCTCAACGTCCAGCGGCCCGGCCCACCAGCGGAGCGGGGAAGGTGCATCTGCCGCGGCACCCACTCCGGCCTACTTTCCCTGCGGTGCGCCCAGCCGGAGCTGGTCAAGGACCCGGGCCTGGCACGTTGCTGGTGATCTCCTGGATGCCCAGGTCGCGGCACAGCGCCACGTCCTCCTCGGAATCCACCGTCCACACCCGGAAGCGGCGGCCGGAATCCAGCCATCGGCGGACGGTGTGCGGGCGCTCCCGGACGTAATCGATGCCCGGCCCTGCCATCCCCACCAGGCCGTCGTCCAGGATCTGCTCACCTTCAAGCTGCGCGGCCTTCATCAGGTTGGTGACCGCTCCGCCGGCGATCGGCCCCAGGCCCAGGCCGCCGCGGATCTCATGGATGGTGAGGTCGTCCACCAACTGGCAGATGAACTGCGGCGGGACGGAGTGCAGCAAGTGCCGGACGGAGTCGGGGCTGAAGCTCATGAAGGTCACGGCCACGTTGTCAACAGTGGAGCTTTCCGGGTCCCAGCCTTCGCTGCGGAGCACCTCAAGCACCCGGTCTTCCAGTTTGAGCTGGTACGGGCTGGGATGTTTGAGTTCGACGGCAAGCCGCACTGGCCGCCCAGCACCCCGGAGGATGTCCAGCAGTTCGGAGAGGGTGAGGAACTGATCGGAGCGTGCCCCGTATTCCTCGGGGATGCGGACGCCCTTCCAGGAGGAAAAGTCGAGCTGGCGCAGCTCGTGCAAGGTCCGGTCAGCCACCGGCCCGGTCCCGTCGGAGGTGCGGTCCAGGTTGGCGTCATGCAGCAGGACCACGTGCTGGTCCCGGGTCAGGTGGACATCGCACTCCACCCCGTCCGCCCCGTCCGCCAGGGCCTGCAGGTAGGCCGCGCGGGTGTGTTCGGCAAAGGCTCCGCTTGCGCCACGGTGGGCAAAGACCAACGGCCGCTGCGGCATTGACTCGTCAGTTGTCATGGACACACGGTAGCCGACCGGCCCAGGCCTTCGGGGCTAGGCTTGGCACATGCAGGTGAACTCTGAGGCAACAACTGAGCCAACTACTCAGGATGCACACAGCCGGCCCGCACCATCCGCCGGCCCGGGCAGCACGGTGCCGGCCGCCGTCGTACGCCAGCACCTTGGTGCCGGAGACGCCGAAAAGGCGGCAGCGCTGCGGAAAATGAAGCTCGTGGCGCTGGGCCTGCTGATCGCCATGGCCGTGATCTTTGTCTTTGCCTTCGCGCTGCAGAAGGACTATCCGTGGCTGCAGTACGTGCGCGCGGCCGCGGAAGGCGGCATGGTGGGCGCGCTTGCTGACTGGTTCGCGGTGACCGCCCTCTTCAAGTACCCCATGGGCATCAAGATCCCGCACACAGCCATCATTCCGCGCCGGAAGGACCAGATCGGCGCCTCACTGGGCGAGTTCGTGGAAACCAACTTCCTCTCCGAGCAGGTGGTGCAGGACAAGCTGGCCACCGTCAACGTAGCCCGGCGGGCAGGCCAATGGCTGGCTGGGCCGGGCGGTGCTGAGCGCGTCGCCAAGGAGGGGGCCGCCGTCATCCGGGGCGCCTTCACCGTGCTGAACGACGACGACGTCCAGGCCGTGATCGAGGGCATGGTCCGCAAGCACCTGCTCACTCCGCCGTGGGGGCCGCCCGTCGGCAGGCTGGCGGAGCGGATCTTCCACGACGGGCACCACCACACGCTGGTGGACCTGCTGGTTGACCGCGCTGCCGACTGGGTGGACGACAACCACGAAACTGTCACCCGCCTGGTCTCCGACCGCTCCCCCACCTGGGTTCCGCAGTTCGTGGACGGGCTCGTGGGAGACAAGGTTTATATCGAGATCCTCAAGTTCGTCCGCGCCGTCCAGGCCGATCCCAACCACCAGGTGCGCCAGTCGATCGACAAGTACCTCAACGACCTCGCCCGGGACCTGCAGCACGATCCCGCCATGATCGCCCGTGCCGAGGTCATCAAGGCGCAGGTACTGGGCGACCCCGAGGTGCGCGAGCTCGCTTCCCGGACTTGGGGGACGGTGAAGAATGCGCTGCTGGGCGCGGTGGACGATCCCCACAGCGAACTCACCATCAAGTTCAAGGCAGCGGTTCGCGACTTCGGCTCGCGGCTGGTTGACGACCCCGAGCTGGCGGGGAAGGTCAACTCCTGGATTGCCGATGCCGCCGGGTACCTGGTGCGGACCTATCGCTCGGACATTGCAGGGGTCATCACGGACACGGTGGCGCGGTGGGATGCCGAGGAGACCTCGCAGAAGATCGAACTGCAGGTGGGCAAGGACCTGCAGTTCATCCGGATCAACGGCACGGTGGTGGGATCCCTGGCCGGACTCGCGATTTTCACGGTGGCGCAGCTGATTTTTGGGTGAGGGTTCCGTGGCGCCCTGGCAGCAGTGGCTTGGGCGGCGGGCCATGAAGGTCTGAATGTCACACCCCCGTTGGATGATGTTCGTATGGGAATCAGCGGCGGCGCAGTGAGCGTTTCAGGGGCGGGGATGGAGGGTGTTCATGCCTCTGTTGCTGCCCTTGATGCGCTGTTCCTGGAGGACGCTGCGCTTTCCTCCGCGGACGCTGCTGATGGCGCCGGCGGTGGGGTGGATGTGTTGCAGCGGCAGTACGAGATCCGGCTGGAGCGGCTGGCCGGGTATTCGAAGCTGGAGTCAATGATTGCCGCCGCTAAAGCGCAGGACGCGGCCGATTCCATCCGGATCCAGCAGGCCATGACCCCGCCGGACGCGTCCGTGCCGGAACGCGCCTACGCGGAGATGTCCGCGGTGGAGGAGATCGCCGGGGTCCTGACCATCAGTTCCGCGGCCGCCGGGGCGTTCGCCCACCAGTCGCAGCAGGTCTGTTCGCTGCCGCCGGTCATGGACGCACTGGCCGCCGGGGCCATCTCGTGGCAGCACGCGCGCGTCGTCGTGGATGAAACCGAAGGCCTCACCTCTGCCGGGGCAGCGTCTTTGGTGGCGCACTTCTTCGACCCGGACGCCCCGAACCCTGCCCGCGGCGCCGCACCCGGGGAACTCGTCCCGTCCCGGTTCCGGGCCAAGGCCCGCGCCTGGCGCGAACGGCACCACCCCGAATCGATCGAGACCCGCCACACCAAAAGCGCCGCCGACCGGCGGACGGAATACCGCCCCGACCGGGACGGCATGGCCCGGGTGACGCTCTACCTCCCCGGCGACACCGCCTCCGCCATCTGGAACCGCACCACCGCCACCGCCCGCGGCCTCCAAGGACCCGACGAACCACGCACCATCACCCAACTCCGCCCCGACATCGCAGCCTCTTTGCTGCTTGGCGCCGGGGCCACTGCTACCGGCGCAGCCACCGCAGACACGGATGAACCTTCGGAAATCTGCAAGGTCCCCACCCCACGGGCCGACGTCCTGGTGACTGTGCCGGTCTTCTCCCTCCTCGGCCTCACCGATGAACCCGCCGAACTCGACGGCCTCGGCCCGATCCCCGCCTCCATGGCACGGAAACTCGTCGCAGACGGCGCCGACTCCTTCTACCGCGTCCTCGTCGACCCCCGCGACGGGGCACCCCTGGAAATCGGCCGCAGAAGCTACCGGCTCCCCGAGACAATCAAACGCTGGATCAGGATGCGCGACCGCAAGTGCACCTTCCCCGGCTGCACCAACCGATCACTGGACAATGACACCGACCACCTCACCGCCTGGCAACACGGCGGAGAAACCGGCGCTTCCAACCTGGGACAGCTCTGCCCCAGGCACCACCGGCTGAAACACCACGGCGGCTGGACCCCCACTCCGGCCATCGCAAACAAGCCACCCGGCTGGACCTCACCCACCGGCCGCCACTACAACCCCGAACAACACGACCCAGAACCAACACACTGGCCTCATCGGCCGACGTTCGGGGCCAGCCCATTTGAAGATGCCAGCCCACGTGAAGATGCCAGCCCGGGGGACGTCCCGCAGTGGGAACCGGACGACGACAAACTCATCGATCCCGGCGACTTGTGGCCGGACGACCCCCTCTGGGCGGAATTCTTCGCAAAGCCATTTGCCCTGTTGACGTGCTAGCCCGGCCGCGATCCGTGGCCTGTTCCCGGTGTGCCGCCGCGGCCAATGGTCGTGTCGTTGTGTTGCAGAACTGCAGCAGGCGCTAGGCGAAGGATTCCAGTTCCACGCCGGCAGCCTCCAGCCCCGTCCGCACGCGTGCGGCCATCTCCACCGCGGCGGGAGTCCCACCGGAAAGGCGCAGGGAGTCCGGGCGGACCTGCACCACTGTCCCGTCCACGGCTGGCACTTCCCCCTTGAGGGCCATGCGCACGGCCCGCTCGACTACCGCGTCGGCGTCGAACAGCACTGCGCCCTCCTGGGAGCGCGGAACCAGGCTGCCGTCGGCAAGGTAGGCGCGGTCCGGGAACGCTTCGACAAATACCGGGAGTCCCGCCTCCCCGGCCTGCTTCAACAGCTCCGAGCCAGGGAAGCCCAGAATAGGGAGGCCGGGATCGTAGGCACTGACTGCAGCCACCACGGCGGCGGCCTGCTCGGCATCGTCCACCAGCCTGTCGTACAAGGCACCATGCGCCTTGACGTAGTCCACGGAGGCACCCACCGCGTGGGCCACTCCGTCGAGAGCGCCCAGCTGGTACAGCACGTCCCCGAACAGCTCGTCGAAACTCACATCCAGGGCGCGCAGGCCAAAGCCGGCCAGGTCGCGGTAACCCAGGTGCGCGCCGACGGTGACATCCAGTTCGTACGCTGCCCGGCAGCTGTCCAGCATGGTGACGGGGTCGCCCGCGTGGAAGCCGCACGCAACGTTGGCACTGGTCACCAGCTGGAACATCGCGGCGTCGCCGCCCATGGTCCAGGAGCCGAATGCTTGGCCAAGGTCAGCGTTGAGATCCACGTGTTGTGCCTTCCAGCGTCAGGGGGTCAGCGCCTGGTTATCCGGCGCCGCGGCCGCCGTCAGCTCGCCGGGAATGGTGTCCGGCATTGGCCCGAACGCCTCCCGGGCGTTCGCTGCCACCGCACGGCCCATCACGAGGTTACCCGCTCCGCCCACCACCGCGCCGATGCCGAACGGAAGGGCCCTGCCGAACAGCGCCGTCCCCTGCCGCTTGAGCAGGTTCTTCAGGAAGGCGTGCTGGATCCTTTTCCGGACATTGCCGAACCCGGGAAGCGAGGACCTGGACAGGATGTTCCCCCAGATGTCCGTGGGCTTGGCCCCACCCGCTGCCTGGCCGCTGAGGGTCCCCAGCAGCGCGGTGCCCTCCTCGCCCAGCATGATCGCCATGACCATGGTGCCGGCCTTCTCGGGATTGGTGAGGCGGATGCCGTGCAGTTCGGCAAGCGAAGTGGCGTAGAGGGCCGTTGCCTCCAGGAAGCCAACGGTTGCGGCCGCGGAAAGTCCCAGCGATGCCACGGTTCCCACGCCGGGGACGACGGCGGTCGCACCCACCAGGGCGCCGCCGCCGGCGACCGCGCGCAGGTAGTCGCGCTCGGCGATGTCAGCCAGTTGCGCAGCGGTGGCACGGGGGTGCTTCTTTTGCAGCCGCCGGATGTAGGCAACCACGAGGGGCCGCTGGATCTGCACCGCTTTCAGGAGCACGTTGTGCACCCCGGGCTTCGGCTTGCCGTCGGCATCGAACATTGCGCTGTGGGCGGTTTCCTGTGCGATTCGTACTGCGGGATTGCTGCGCCTGGCCATGGTCACCTTCATTCAAATCGACCTGCAGCGGGTGGCTGCCGTGCCTTTCCATCCTATGTGGATAGACACTAAGCATGCTTAACTTTCGGCTCCGACTTCCCAGTCAAGCGCCCGCCGGTACGGCCCCGGTTTCCGTTTCACACACCCGTCACGTTGTTAAAGGTGCAAAGGTGCACCCCGTCCACGGCCCCGCTGTCCCGCAGTTCCGCGAGCATCGCCTGGGGTGAATACTGGCCGCCAGTAAGCAGCCGTCGCCCAAGGGGACCCCGTCGGCTCAGCAATTTGAGCGATGGACCCACCCCGATCCTGGTCGCAACGGAAATCAATTGGGCCACCGGAACCGCTCCCGCGACTCCCGCCCAGACCGGCAACCGGACTCCTTCGCGGCGCAGCGTTTCGGCATACCACCGGACGCGTGCCGCCGAAAAGCACATCTGCGTCACCACTGCCGATGCCAAGCGCTGCTTTTCCAGCAAAGCATCAAGCATGTGCAGTTCGCTGTGGCACGGGTGTCCTTCCGGGTAGCCTGCAACACCTGCACCGATCCGGCCGCCGGACAAGTCGGCGAGGTCCTCAAGCAGCGGAAGGCTGCTGGCGTACGGCCCGGCAGTTTCACCCGCATCACCACCGACGACGAACACCTCGTTGATGCCGGCGTCGTGGAAATTGTGGACAAGACCTCGCAGTTGCTGCCGGCTCTCGATGCTTCGTGCGGCCAGGTGGGGTACAACCTCGAAGCCAAGGTAGGCAAGCTCGATAGCCGTCCTGACCGTGGCACCCACACCTTGATGGGGCAGGCACGTCACCGTCAGGACAGACCCTGCAGGTGTGCTGCCCTGGACCAGGGCGACAATGCCCTCCGCAGGAGTTATCTCCAGCCGAACAGGGAGAATGTCCTTCTCTTTCGAACCAGGGGCCCGCTCTTCTGCGGGACGTGAAGCAGTGGTTAATGCCATAAGGGATTGAATCGTCATGAGGAACTCCAGGTTCGGCCGGCCACGGGTGGCACGGGCCGGCGCCTGCCCCTCCGGATGGAAAGCAGGCACCGGCCACGTAGATAAACCCCCAATTAGCGGAGGATGATCGTCCGGTTGCCGGAGAGGACTATCCGTCCTTCAGCGTGCCAGCGGACGGCATTCGTGAGGGCCTTGCACTCGGCATCGCGGCCAACGGTGACCAGGTCCGAGGCGGAGTACGTGTGGTCCACCTCGATGACCTGCTGCGAAATGATGGGCCCCTCATCGAGCTCCGAGTTCACGTAGTGGGCTGTGGCGCCCACCGTTTTGACGCCGCGCTCGTAGGCCTGGTGGTAGGGCTTGGCACCCTTGAAACTGGGCAGGAACGAGTGGTGGATGTTGATGGCCCGGCCGTCCAGCTTGCGGGTCAGGCCGTCGCTGAGCACCTGCATGTAGCGGGCAAGCACCACCAGCTCCACGGAGTAATGGTCCACCAGGCCCAGCAGGCGCTCCTCCGCATCCGTCTTGGTGTCCGGCGTCACGGGGATGTGGTGGAAAGGAACACCGTGCCACGCTGCAAGCGGTTCCAGGTCCGGGTGGTTGGACACCACGGCAGCGATCTCCACGGGCAATTCCCCGCTGCGGGCGCGGAACAGGAGGTCGTTCAGGCAATGCTCGTACTTGGAGACCATCACCAGGATGGGCTGCCTGCGTCCGTGGCGTTCCAGGCGCCAGTCCATCTGCCATTCCTGGGCCACCTGCCCGAAACCGGCACGGAGGCGGGCAAGGTCAATGTCAACTTCGGAGGTGACGTGGACGCGCATGAAGAACCGGCCGCTTGCCCTGTCGCCGAACTGCTTGATGTCCACGATGTAGCATTCCTGATCCAGCAGGAATGCCGCCACCGCCTGGACAATGCCCAGGGCATCCGGGCAGTGGAACGTCAACACGAATTCCTTGCCCGTTTCCGGCGGCATGGGCTGGAGCCGCCCGGCTGCAGACACGCTGGTCCCGGCGGTGCGGTCCTCGGTGCCGATCACCGCTTGACCCGTTCGTCCGCGGCTTCAGCGGCGGCACCCGGCCGGACAGCCTTGCCTGATGCTGCCCCAGCGAAGTCCTGGTCTGCCTGGAGTTCAGCTTGGAAGGTGGCAAAACGGGCCTGGTGCGCGGGCCGGCGCCGGAGGACGAACCATGCAGCGCCCAGCATGATGAACCACACCGGGGTAACCAGCAGCGCCATCAAGGTGTCCGGCTGGGTCGTGAGGGCCCAGATCACGAAGGCGAAGAAGGCGAAGACCACCCAGACCATGGCAACGCCGCCGGGCATCTTGAACTTCGATGCCTCATGCAGGTGCGGCCGCCGGCGGCGGAAGGCAACATAGCTGGCCAGGATGATGGACCAGACGAAGACAAAGCAGACGGCGGAGACGGTGGTCACCATGTCGAACGCCTTGCCCACGTCCTGGCCCGCGTACATGAGGACGACGCCGGACAGCAGCAGCACGCAGGAAAGGAATAGTGCGTTCTGGGGTACCTTCCGCCGGGACAGTTTGCCAAAGACGTCCGGTGCGTCGCCTTCCTGGGCAAGCCCGAAGACCATGCGGGAGGTGGAGTAAATGCCGGAGTTGGCGGAGGACATCGCGGAGCTCAGCACCACGAGGTTGACCACTGTGGCTGCGGCGCCGAGCCCCGCCAGGGAGAACATGGCGATAAAGGGGCTGTGGCCGGCCTTGAACTCGGTCCAGGGGGTGACAGCCATCAGGATGATGAGGGCACCTACGTAGAAGAGGAGCACCCGGATGGGGATGGAGTTGATGGCCTTGGGCAGGTTCCGCTCCGGGTTCTTGGCCTCGGCAGCGGTGGTACCCACCAGTTCGATGCCCACGAAGGCGAAGACGGCGATCTGGAAGCCGGCCACGAAGCCCATGAATTCGTTGGGGAAGAATCCGCCATGGCTCCACAGGTTGGTGAAGGTGGCAGGGCCGGCGTCGGACTGGAAACCGGTGAGAATCATGAACAGGCCAACGATGATCAGCGCGGCAATGGCGACGATCTTGATCAGGGCGAACCAGAACTCGGTCTCGCCGAACGCCTTTACGGTGACGAGGTTCAGGAGCAGGAGGATGGCCACGGTGGCCAGGCCGGGAATCCACAGGGGAACCCCGGGCCACAGTTCACGGGAGTAGCCCGCGATGGCGATGACATCGGCGATGCCGGTGATGACCCAGCAGAACCAGTAGGTCCAGCCGGTAAAGAAGCCGGCCCACGGACCCAGCAGATCAGCGGCGAAGTCACTGAACGACTTGTAGTTGAGGTTGCTGAGCAGCAGTTCACCCATGGCACGCATGACGAAGAACAGCATGAAGCCGATGATCATGTACACGAAGATCACTGAGGGGCCGGCCGCGGAGATGGTCTTGCCGGAGCCCATGAACAGGCCGGTGCCGATGGCGCCGCCGATGGCGATCAGTTGGATGTGCCGGTTGCTGAGCTGCCGCTCCAGGTGCGCGGCTCCGCCGCCGGTGGACGTCGGGGAGTGGGTCGTCATTGAGGAACTCCATCGTTCGAGCGGCACCCGGGGTGTCGCAAAGATTGGATTTCCTCCCCGCTCTGTCTGGGACCTGAGAGATTCCGCAGACCCAGCCAGGGCCTGCTTGCACCGTCGGTGAGCCGGGACAGGGCCCGGCTACTTTCCAGAGTTGCCTCACCGCGGCGGTACGTGGGCCTGAGAGTTTCCTGGGGAGGGTTTGCTCCTACGGCGCCTGCTGAACGTACCGGCAGGGCTCTCCCGCCGCAGGTCGAAGGCTCATTTTCAGTTGGACGCCACCGCCTCCGCGCTGCGGAGGTTGGGCGATGGGACCGGCGCCGGAACGGGGCTGCTCCGGTTACGCTGAGCCAGCCAGGCCTCGGCGCCAATCCCGGGGATCAGTGTGGTGCCCGTCACGATCGGATGTCAACCCGGGATGTCTTTTCGGGGCAACAGAGCGCCAAGGCCCCATTAGCGTGACGCAGCAATTTGTTTTTGCTTCAACAAACCTGTACCGTGTGAGCCGAATCACCCACATTTGAATAAGCCTTTCGAGCTGTGACGGGAGAGCCCTCCCGGCATCCACCGGACAGGCGCCGTAGGAGCAAATCCTCCCCAGGAATCTCTCAGGCCCATGTACCGTCACGGCGAGGCGACTCTGGAAAGCAGCGCTGCTCCGGCAGCACTCACCGACGGTGCAAGCGAAGTCCTGCCAAGAGCAGGCAGCGCGGAATCTCTCAGGTCCAATACAGAGCGGGGAGGAACCCACCGCACGCCGTGCCACTTGGCCGGCCAGACCTGGAGTTCCTCATGACGATTCAATCCGCATCAACATCATTCGTTGACCGCCATATCGGCGCGCGCCGGCAGGCCGACGTCGACACCATGCTGAAAGCCGTCGGCTACGACAGCGTGGATGGCCTCGTCGACATGGCCGTCCCGGCCTCCATCCGGCAGGAAACCGCGCTGAAGCTCGCCGATGCCCTCAGCGAAGTGGAGGTCCTGGCTGAACTGCGCCGCCTCGCCGCCAAGAACAAGACCGCCGTGCAGATGATCGGCCAGGGCTACTACGACACCATCACCCCTGCCGTCATCCGCCGGAATGTCCTTGAGGCGCCGGCCTGGTACACCGCCTACACGCCCTACCAGCCCGAAATCTCCCAGGGCCGGCTCGAGGCGCTGCTGAACTTCCAGACCATGGTCCAGGACCTGGTGGGACTGCCCATCGCCAACGCCTCGCTGCTGGATGAAGCCACCGCCGTGGCCGAAGCAGTCCTCATGATGCGCAGGGCCAATAAGAACAAGGCTGCCCGTGACGGCAAGACCGTCCTGGACGCCGACGTCCTGCCGCAGACCATCGCCGTCGTCAAGGGCCGCGCTGAGGCGCTCGGCTTCGAGGTTGAGGTTGCCGACCTGTCCAAGGGCCTGCCCGAAGGCGACATCAACGGCATCGTGCTCCAGCAGCCCGGCGTCTCCGGCCGCGTCTTCAACCACGCAGGCGTCATTGCCGAAGCAAAGGAGCGCGGCGCGCTGGTGACGGTGGCCGCCGACCTCCTGGCGCTGACCCTGATCACCCCTCCCGGCGAGCAGGGCGCCGACATCGCCGTCGGCTCCACCCAGCGGTTCGGTGTCCCGCTGTTCTTCGGCGGCCCGCACGCCGCCTACATGGCAGTGGCCAAGGGCCTGGAGCGTTCCATGCCCGGCCGCCTGGTGGGCGTCTCCAAGGATGACGCCGGTTTTCCCGCGTACCGGCTGGCGCTGCAGACCCGCGAGCAGCACATCCGCCGCGAAAAGGCCACATCCAACATCTGCACCGCGCAGGCGCTGCTGGCCATCGTCTCCTCCTTCTACGCCGTCTACCACGGACCCGACGGGCTGAAGGCCATCGCCGAGCGTGTCCACAACAACGCCCGCGCCCTCGCCACCACGCTCAAGATCGCGGGCCGGGAACTGGCCACCGAGGCGTTCTTCGACACGGTCACGGTCTCCGTCCCCGGCAAGGCCGCCAAGGTCGTCACCGCTGCAGAAGCACGCGGCATCAACCTGCGCCACATCGACGCCGACACCATCGGGGTCTCCGTCGATGAAACCACGACGCCGGAAATCCTCTCCGCGGTCGCCGTCGCCTTCGGCGCCGGCCCCGTGGTGGACGCTGAGGGCTTCGACCTGCCGTCCGAGGTGCTCCGCACTTCTGAGTTCATGCAGCACCCGGTCTTCAACACCCACCGGTCCGAAACCCAGCTCCTGCGCTACATCCGCAGGCTCTCGGACCGGGACCTGGCGCTGGACCGCACCATGATCCCGCTGGGCTCGTGCACCATGAAGCTGAACGCCACCGCCGAGATGGAGGCCATCTCCTGGCCGGAGTTCGCCTCAATCCACCCCTTCGCCCCGGAGTCACAGACCAAGGGCTGGCGGGAACTGATCAGCGGCCTGGAAGCCGACCTGGCGGAAATCACCGGCTACGACCAGGTGTCGCTGCAGCCGAACGCCGGATCCCAGGGCGAGCTGGCCGGCCTGCTGGCCATTCGCGGCTACCACCGCGCCAACGGTGATGCCCAGCGCAACGTCTGCCTGATCCCCGCGTCGGCCCATGGCACCAACGCGGCCTCCGCGGTTCTCGCGGGCATGAAGGTCGTCGTCGTCGCCACCGCAGCGGACGGCACGATCGACCACGAGGACCTGTACGCGAAGATCGAGGCGAACAAGGACGTACTCTCGGCGATCATGATCACCTACCCGTCCACCCACGGCGTCTATGACGCGGACGTGACTGAGATCTGCGAGGCTGTCCACGCCGCCGGCGGCCAGGTCTACGTTGACGGTGCCAACCTGAACGCGCTGGTGGGCCTGGCCCAGCCGGGCAAGTTCGGCGGCGACGTGTCCCACCTGAACCTGCACAAGACCTTCTGCATCCCGCACGGCGGCGGCGGACCCGGCGTCGGACCGGTCGCAGCCAAAGCGCATCTGGCACCGTTCATGCCCGGCGACGCCAACAACGCTTCCTCCGAGGGAACAGTGGAAGGCCACGGCGTGGCCATCAGCGCCTCGAACTTCGGTTCCGCCGGTGTCCTGCCGATCTCCTGGGCGTACGTGAAGCTCATGGGCGGCGAAGGGCTGACCGAGGCCACCAAGGCAGCGCTGCTCGCAGCGAACTACGTCGCGACCAGGTTGAACGAGTACTTCCCGGTCCTCTACACCGGTGAGGGAGGGCTCGTGGCGCACGAGTGCATCCTGGACCTGCGCGACCTGACCGCCAAGACCGGCGTCACCGCGGAGGACGTGGCCAAGCGCCTCATCGACTTCGGCTTCCATGCCCCCACCCTGGCGTTTCCGGTGGCCGGCACCCTGATGGTGGAGCCCACCGAATCCGAGGACCTGGCCGAGATCGACCGCTTCATCGAGGCCATGATCACCATCCGCAAGGAAATCGACCAGGTGGCCAACGGCGACTTCACTGTCCAGGACTCCCCGCTGCGCAACGCACCCCACTCCGCGTCCGCCGTCGTGGACTCCGAATGGACCCGCCGGTACAGCCGTGAGCAGGCCGTCTTCCCCGTCCACCACCTCAAGCAGGACAAATACTTCCCGCCGGTAGGCCGCATCGACGGCGCCGGTGGAGACCGGAACCTGGTCTGCTCCTGCCCGCCGCTGTCCGAGTTCGAAAACTAAAGGATCCCCATGACCGAGAACTACACGGCTCTCTACGAAGAGCACAAGAAGCTTGGCGCCTCCTTCACCGACTTCGGTGGCTGGCAGATGCCGCTGAAGTACAGCTCCGAACTGGCCGAACACCACGCCGTCCGGAACGCCGCCGGCCTGTTCGACCTCTCCCACATGGGCGAAGTCTGGGTGACCGGCCCCCAGGCCGGCGCCTTCCTGGACTACGCCCTGGTGGGCAAGTTGTCCGCTATCGCGGACGGCAAGGCCAAGTACTCGCTGATCTGCAACGCCGACGGCGGCATCATCGACGACCTCATCACGTACCGTTTCGGCGATGAGAAGTACCTGGTGGTTCCCAACGCGGGGAACGCACCCACCGTGGCCGCCGCCCTGGCAGAACGCGCTGCGAACTTCAATGTGACAGTGGAGGACGCTTCGGCCGCAACTTCGCTCGTCGCAGTCCAGGGACCCAAGGCCGAAGCCATCCTGCTCAAGCTCACGGATGAGTCCCAGCACGCCCTGGTCACCGGCCTGAAGTACTACGCGTTCAACGAAGTCACCGTGGCCGGCCACGATGTCATCCTGGCCCGCACCGGCTACACCGGTGAAGACGGCTTTGAGCTCTTCCTCCCGAATGAAGGCGCCGCTTCCCTGTGGGAGTCCGTTGCCCAGGCCGGGGAAGAGTTCGGCATTGTCCCCTGCGGCCTCGCATCCCGCGATTCGCTCCGCCTTGAAGCGGGCATGCCGCTGTACGGGAACGAGCTCTCGCTGGAGCGTTCACCCTTCGATGCCGGCCTGGGCCCTGTGGTGGCGCTCGCATCCAAGGAAGGCGACTTCGTGGGCCGGGCGGCACTTGAGGAGGCCAAGGAGGCCGGCCCCAAGCGCAAACTGGTGGGCCTGAAAGGTCATGGCCGCCGCGCCGGCCGTGGTGGCTACCCCGTCCTCAAAGACGGAAACGTGGTGGGCGAGGTGACCTCGGGCCAGCCCAGCCCCACCCTGGGATACCCGGTGGCACTGGCCTACGTCGACGTCGAGCACGCCGGGCTGGGCACCGCCCTGGACGTGGACCTGCGCGGCAAGGCCGAGCCCTTCGAAGTCGTCGCACTGCCCTTTTACAAGCGCCAAAAATAGCCCGGCGCGCCCGCACACCGAACCCCTAACTTAAGGAAACACACCATGGCTAAAGTTGCCGCTGAACTGAAGTACTCCGCCGAACACGAATGGATCGCCGCTGACGGCTCCGGCCCGTCCGTGGTGGGCGTGTCCGCTGTTGCCGCCGAGGCGCTGGGCGACATTGTGTACGTGGACCTGCCCGAGGTTGGTTCCACGGTGACCGCAGGCGAGACCTGTGGCGAGATTGAGTCCACCAAGTCCGTGTCCGACCTGTACTCCCCCGTGACCGGCGAGGTCACGGAGGTCAACGACGACGTGGTCAGCGACCCCGCCGTGATCAACAACGACCCCTACGGCGCCGGCTGGCTCTTCAAAGTCACCGTCACCGAAGAAGGCCCGCTGCTGTCTGCACAGGAATACGCCGAAGCAAACGGCGGCGAGCTGTGAGCGGCGCTTCATCTGCCGCGGGAACCGTGGCATTTGAACAGGTGGTGTCCCCCAGCCTGAACGAGGACCTGTCCGCGCTGGACCCCGAGATCGCCGCGAAGATCGACGACGAGCTCACCCGCCAGCGTGACGGACTGGAGATGATCGCCTCCGAGAACCACACCGCCGTCGCCGTGATGCAGGCGCAGGGTTCGGTGCTGACCAACAAGTACGCCGAGGGCTACCCGGGCAAGCGCTACTACGGCGGCTGCGAGCACGTGGACGTCATCGAACAGCTGGCCATCGACCGCGTGAAGGCACTGTTCGGCGCGGAGTACGCCAACGTCCAGCCGCACTCCGGCGCGCAGGCCAACGCCTCGGTGATGCATGCGCTGATCAAGCCGGGCGACACCATCATGGGACTGAACCTCGCCCACGGCGGCCACCTCACCCACGGCATGAAGATCAACTTCTCCGGCAAGCTCTACACAGTGGTCCCGTACGGCGTCCGCGAGGACACCCATACCGTGGACATGGCCGAAGTGGAGCGCCTGGCCCAGGAGCACAAGCCGGCGCTGATCGTGGCCGGCTGGTCCGCCTACGCCCGGCAGCTGGACTTCGCCGAATTCCGCCGGATCGCCGACTCCGTGGGTGCGTACCTGATGGTGGACATGGCCCACTTCGCCGGGCTGGTGGCCGCGGGACTGCACCCGTCGCCGGTGCCGCACGCGCACGTCACCACCTCCACCACGCACAAGACCCTCGCCGGTCCGCGCGGCGGCATCATCCTGACCAACGACGCCGACATCGCCAAGAAGATCAACTCCGCGGTGTTCCCGGGCCAGCAGGGCGGCCCGCTGGAACACGTGATCGCGGGCAAGGCCGTGGCGTTCAAGATCGCCGCGTCCGCAGAGTTCCGTGAGCGGCAGGAGCGCGTCCTGGCCGGCGCCCGGATCCTGGCTGACCGTCTGGTCCAGCCCGCCGTCAGTGCCAAGGGCATCAGCGTGGTGTCCGGCGGCACCGACGTGCACCTGGTCCTCGTTGACCTGCGGAACTGCGAACTCGACGGCCAGCAGGCCGAGGACCGGCTCGCCGCGATCGACATCACCGTCAACCGCAACGCCGTCCCCTTCGACCCGCGCCCGCCGATGGTCACCTCCGGCCTGCGGATCGGCACCCCGGCCCTGGCCACGCGGGGCTTCGGCGAGGACGCCTTCCGCGAGGTGGCGGACATCATCGCCGAAGCATTGACGGCCGACGCCGATGCGGACCTTTCCGGCCTGCGTCACCGCGTCGAGGCCCTCGCAAAAGCACACCCGCTCTACCCGTCAATCACCAACCTCGCCTAAGTGCTTCACCCTGGTTGCGTCCGCGTCGGCGGACCGGACATTTTCACGCGTGCATGGGCCCACGCCGTCAGGGTTCCCTGGCCGAGCTTGCGAGGTTAGGGAGACGGTGGGGAGCACGCTTTCGAAAAGTCCGGCTCCGCTGACGCTCGCGAGGTCCGTCGCTTAGGTGCGCGGCCTGGACGACTGGGCGGATTCCGGAGACGTGCGTCTAAGGGAGCGTCACGTCCGCTCAGCGGACGTCTTCGCGACCGAGCACGCGGAGGAATTCGGCCAGGCGCACCCAACCCCGCCACGAACTCTCTAGTTAGGAATACCCGTCATGGCTGTTGGAGTCTTTGATCTGTTTTCGATCGGGATTGGGCCCTCTTCTTCCCACACCGTGGGGCCGATGCGGGCTGCTGCCGTGTTCGCGGAGGAGCTGAAGGCTTCCGGGTTGCTGGCGGAGGTGGCGTCGCTGCGGGTGGATCTTTATGGGTCGTTGGCGGCGACTGGTCACGGGCATGGGACGATGACCGCAATCCTGCTGGGGTTGGAGGGGTTCCATCCGGAGCTGATCCTGCCGGAGGAGGTGGAGGAGCGGTTGGCCGCGATCGCGGAGACCGGGATCCTGAACCTGGCGGGCGCGGTGCCGCTGCCCTACGGCGTGCAGGACATGGTGCTGCGGCCGCTGACGGTACTGCCGCGGCACACCAACGGAATGACGTTCACGGTCTCCGACCCCGATGGCAACGTCCTCCACACCGCCACGTTCTTTTCGGTGGGCGGCGGGTTCATCGTCCGTGAAGGCGAAGAGGACGCGGCCCTGCAGGAGCTGGAGGAGTCGAAGAAGGAGCTGCCGCTGCCGTTCCGGACCGCCGCCGAACTGCTGGAGCACTGCCGGGACACCGGACTGGGGATCAGCGACATCATGTTCCTCAACGAGAAGTCCTCGCGGGATGAGGAGGAGATCCGCGCCGGCCTGCTGCACATCTGGTCCGTCATGGAGGCCTGCGTGCAGACCAGCCTCAAACGGACAGGACTGCTGCCCGGCGGGCTGAAGGTCCGGCGCCGGGCCCCGGACTGGCATGACCGCCTGCTCAAGGAGGACAAGGACCGGGACCCCAAGTACTGGCAGGAGTGGGTGAACCTGGTGGCCCTGGCGGTGAACGAGGAGAACGCCTCCGGCGGCAGGGTGGTCACCGCCCCGACCAACGGCGCCGCCGGCATCATTCCCGCCGTGCTGTTCTACGCCCTGCATTTCGCGCCCGGGATGGAGTCCGCCACGCAGGAGGACCGCGACGGTGTGGTGGTGAAGTTCCTGCTCGCCGCCGGCGCCGTCGGGGTGCTCTACAAGGAGCAGGCCTCGATCTCCGGGGCCGAGGTGGGTTGCCAGGGCGAGGTGGGATCCGCGTCGTCGATGGCCGCCGCGGGCCTGGCCGAGGTGATGGGCGGGACCCCGGCGCAGGTGGAGAACGCCGCGGAGATCGCGATGGAGCACAACCTGGGCCTGACCTGCGACCCGATTGGCGGGTTGGTCCAGGTTCCGTGCATCGAGCGGAACGCGATCGCCGCGGCCAAGGCGATCAACGCCGCCAAGATGGCGCTCTGGGGCGACGGCACCCACCGCGTCTCGCTGGACGAGGTCATCATCACGATGCGCGAAACCGGCAAGGACATGAGCGACAAATACAAGGAAACAGCGATGGGCGGCCTCGCCGTCAACGTCGTGGAATGCTAAGGAAAGAGTACCGATGACATTGGCACCTGAAGGCCGGAAGATGCTGCGGATCGAGCAGCGTAATGCTGCGGTTCCGGTCGAACGCAAGCCGGAGTGGATCAAGGCCAAGGTCCAGATGGGGCCCGAGTTCGTCGGGCTGAAGAACCTGGTCAAGAAGGAAGGCCTGCACACCGTCTGCGAAGAGGCCGGCTGCCCCAACATCTTCGAATGCTGGGAAGACAAGGAAGCGACCTTCCTGATCGGCGGCTCCGAATGCACCCGCCGCTGCGACTTCTGCCAGATCGACACCGGCAAACCCTCACCCCTGGACCGGTTCGAACCCACCAAGGTGGCCCGCTCCGTCCAATCCATGCAGCTGCGCTACGCCACCGTCACCGGCGTCGCCCGCGACGACCTCGACGACGAAGGCGTCTGGCTCTACGCCGAAACCGTCCGCAAGATCCACGAACTGAACCCCGGCACCGGCGTCGAACTGCTCATCCCCGACTTCTCCGGCAACCCCGACCACATCAAGGCGATCTGCGACTCCAGGCCCGAAGTCTTCGCCCACAACGTCGAAACCGTCCCCCGCATCTTCAAGCGCATCCGCCCCGCGTTCCGCTACGACCGCTCCCTGGACGTCATCACCCAGGGCCGCAACCACGGGATGGTCACCAAATCCAACCTCATCCTGGGCATGGGCGAAACCCGCGAAGAAATCTCCGAAGCCCTCCGCGACCTCCACGACGCCGGCTGCGACCTGATCACCATCACCCAGTACCTGCGCCCGTCCGAACGGCACCTGCCCGTGGACCGCTGGGTCAAACCCCAGGAATTCCTGGACCTGCAGCACGAAGCCGAAGACATCGGCTTCCTCGGCGTCATGTCCGGACCCCTGGTCCGCTCCTCCTACCGCGCCGGCCGCCTCTGGGCCACCGCCATGCGCAAAAAAGGCCGCGACATCCCCGCCGAACTCGCCCACATCGCCGAAGGCATCCAGGACTCCGGCACCACCCGCCAGGAAGCCAGCACCCTCCTCGCGGGATAATCCTGCGAAGAGGGTGCTGCCTGGTGCCGTGGGGACACCAGGCAGGACCGGCCGCAGCACGACCGCATAAACTGCCCCCTAAACTGGCCCTATGCCCACACCCAAAGCCTTGCGGCCCTTTGCCCATCGCGAGTACCGGGTGCTGATCGCGGCACTGGCCATCTCCATCTTCGGGTCCGGTATGTGGGCCGTTGCCATGGTGTACCAGGTGATGCGGCTCGGCGGCGGCCCGCTGGACCT
This sequence comes from Arthrobacter sp. MOO21, assembly GCF_057369995.2. Lineage (NCBI taxonomy): Bacteria > Bacillati > Actinomycetota > Actinomycetes > Micrococcales > Micrococcaceae > Arthrobacter > Arthrobacter sp. MOO21. The sequence continues at coordinate 1,203,712 of NZ_CM170671.2, forward strand.
GTCCCTGGTGGCCGCCGCCGGCAGTGCCGGCCTGGTGGCGTTCGTCCTGGCCGGCGGCATCGCGGCGGACAGGGTTCCGCAGCGGCGGCTCATCATCGCCGTGGAGGGCGCCAACCTCGCGGTGATCGCCGCCGTCAGCGGGCTGGCCATGGCGGGCTGGCTCCAGCTGTGGCATGTGGCGGTGGCCGCGTTCGTGCTGGGTGTCGGGGCCGCCTTCTTCTTCCCCGCCTACTCGGCCATCCTGCCGCGCATTCTTCCCGCGGAGGACCTGATGGCGGCCAACGGCATGGAGGGATCCATGCGCCCGGTCCTGCAGCAGGCGGCAGGCCCTGCGGTGGCGGGCGTCCTGGTGGCCGCCCTGTCACCCTCCCATGCGGTGACGGCCGTGGCCGCATGCCACCTCGCGGCCTTCGCCATCCTGAACTTCCTGCGCAGCGGGAAGCCTGGGAATCCCGCCCCCACCGCAGACGGCGAAGAAGCAGCGGACGGCGGGGACCGCCGTCGTCCGTCCTTCTTCCGGGACCTGCGCGAAGGCGTGGCCTACACGCTGGGCACCCCGTGGCTGCTGTGGACGCTGCTCTGGGCGTGCATCTCCGTGCTGTTCCTGATTGGCCCCATCGAGGTCCTGCTGCCGTTCGTGGTGCGCGACCAGCTCGGCGGTGATTCGAGCATGTTCGGGTTCCTGCTCGCCGTCATGGGCGTCGGCGCGGCCCTGGGCTCGCTGCTCACGGCGTCCTTCCGGCTGCCGCGGCGCTACCTCACGGTGATGATGGTGTCCTGGGGCGCGGGCAGCCTGCCGCTGGCCGCGATCGGCGCCATGGACAACTTCTGGGCCATCGGCGCGGCGCTGTTCGTTTTCGGCGCCACCGGCAGCGTGGGCATGGTCATCTGGGGGACGCTGCTGCAGCGGAGGGTTCCGCCGCACCTGCTGGGCCGGATTTCCAGCCTGGACTTTTTCGTGTCGCTGGCCCTGATGCCGGTGTCCATGGCCCTGGCCGGGCCGGCCGCGGCGGTCCTGCCCGTCTGGCTGATCTTCCTGGTGGCCGGCGGAGTGTGCCCCGTCATGGCCGTGGTGGCCCTGGCCGCTGCGCGGATGCCCCTGGACGAAGTGGCGCATCCGCTGGACGCTGCACCGGAGGCGGAACGCACGACGGCGGCAGGAGACTAAGGCGGCACGGCAGGGAAAAGCTGCCGCGCCGCCGTCGACCGTCCTGTTCAGCTGTTGCCGCGCACCACGGGGATGCTCGCCGTCGGCAGCCCGCTCGGGAACACGGTACGCACCGGTTCGGTGACCCGTTCCAGCGGCATCCGCGCAGGCTCACCGCCCACCAGGAGGCGCCGGCCGCGGACGTCAACCTCCAGCGGCTCGCCCTCCTGCACCGCAAGCGTGATGTCACCCGGTCCGAGCTGGACCCGCAGGAGCCGGCCACGGATCTTCAGGTGGAACGTCAGCCCCTCCCACTCGGCGGGCAGGCGCGGATCGAAGAACGGGACCGGGCCCTGGTCCCGCATGCCGGCGAACCCGCAGACCAGCGAGCTCCAGACGCCGCCGGTGGAGGCGATGTGCACACCGTCGATCGTGTTGCCGTGGGTATCGTCAAGGTCGATGAATGCAGCGTTGGTGAAGTGGTCCAGCGCTTCCCCGGAATAGCCCACCTCGGCCGCCATGATCCCCTGGACGCAGGCGGACAGGGTCGAGTCGCCGGTGGTGATGGGGTCGTAGAAGTCGAAGGCGCGGTGCTTTTCCTCCGCCGTGAAGTCCTGCCACTGCAGGAACATGGCCAGGACGGTGTCCGCCTGCTTGAGGACCTGGTGGCGGTAGATCACCAAGGGGTGGAAGTGCAGCAGCAGGGGATACTTCGACCGGGGTGTGGTCCAGTCCCACGCCTCCAGGGTCATGAAGTCGTTGTCCTGCGAGTGCACCTGCATCCGGTCATCGAACGGCAGCTGCATGCGGTTTGCGGCCGCCTCCCACAGCTGGCGCTCCTCCTGCGTTACTTCGGCGTGGTCCAGCGCGGCAGCGGCGCGCAAATTGAAGCGTGCCATGACGTTCGTGTACAGGTTGTCGTTTACTACGGCGGTGTACTCGTCCGGGCCGGTGACCCCATGGATGTGGAACAGCCCGTCCTTGCCGAAGAAGCCCAGGGAGATCCACATCCGGGCCGTCTCGATCAGCAGTTCGGCGCCCATCCCGTCGCGGAAGGCCCCATCCCCCGTTGCCCACAGGTACCTGTTGGTGGCGAAGGCGATGGCGGCGGCGATGTGGAACTGCGCGGTGCCCGCCGCGTAGTAGGCGCTGGCTTCGAGGCCGTTGATGGTGCGCCACGGGAAAAGGGCGCCGTCCACGCTCAGCTCCTTGGCCCGGATCTTGGCCTCGGGAAGCATGCCGTGCCGGAACTCCAGGACCTGCCGGGCGCCGTCGGGGTTCGTGTAGGTGAGGTAGGGCAGCAGGTACACCTCCTGGTCCCAGAAGTAGTGCCCCTCATAGCCCGATCCGGTGACGCCCTTGGCCGGGATGCCGGCAACGTCCGCACGGGCGGTAGCCTGCGCCAGCTGGAAGAGGTTCCAGCGGATGGCCTGCTGCAGCCCGGGGCCGCCGCCGTCCACCACAATGTCCGAGGTGGCCCAGTAGCCGCGGTAGTGCGCCTCGCTCTCGGCGAAGATATCCTGCACCGGACGGAGGCCTGCTTCGGCCATTTCGGCCGCGTCGGCGTCGAGGTCCTGGACTGCGCGGCCGGCTGCGTAGCTGACGCTCTTTTCCAGCCGGAACGGCGCATCGGCGTCCACGGCCAGGACGTAGCGCACGCTGCTGTCGTCCTGGTCCACGAGTGTCTCGAACGGCTGGTGCCCTGCGGAGGTCCAGTGCTCCACGGCGATGCCGACGCGCTGCTTGGATTCCGCGGCTTCCCAGGCCATGCGCAGGGAACCGTCGCCGCCATCCAGCCGCAGCGGCAGCAGGACGCGCCCGGCGTGGCGGCCTGCCCGCCGCGGATCGTGCACCGAGTGGTCTTCCACCGGCTGGTCCTGGCGGTTGATCACCGATGACGTGACATCCAGCGACACCTGCCGGTCCGTGGCCACTTCCAGCGAGATGCCCAGGCTCCCGCGGGACGCGAAGCCCACCGCCCGCCGCTCCGTGGTGGTCACGACAGCGCCGGACCGGCACTGCCAGGTGATCCGGCACTCGTAGATGCCGGTGGCGAAGTCAACGGAGCGCCGGTAGGCGAGCACCTCGGATTCGGCCAGCGTGAGGTTTTCCCCGTCCACCACCACCGTGAAGTTGTTGGCGTCCGGGATGTAGAGGATGCGCTGGCCGGTGCGCGCGAACCCGAACGCGTTTTCAGCGTGCTTGATGTCCCAGATTTCGTGCAGCCCGTTGATGAAGCTGCCTGGCAGTTCGGAGTCGGCCGCGGCCCAGTGGGCGCCGCGGATACCCAGATGCCCGTTGCCCAAGGCAAAGAGGGTTTCTAAAGTTCCCGCGCCGCCCGCTTCGTGGCGGGTTTCGAGGAGCTGCCAGGGGGTGTCGGGGAACCGTTCGCGGTCCGCGTTGAGAATAGCCATGGTGTTGGGGTCCTTTGGCCTTGCTGTCCTGCCGGTGGGGGCCGGCCGGGGTGCGTGTTGAAGACGGGGGTGGGGTGGGCGGGACGGTGCCCAGCGTGGGTACTGGGCGGGCCGCCCCGTTGTGGCTGCTGCGGGGGGAAGGCAGCGGTTTAGGGGATCAGCTCCTGGAGATCGCCGACCACCACGGTCGCGCCGGCGTCAAGGAGGGCCTGCCGGCCGGCGCCGCGGTCAACGCCGATGACGGAGTGGAACGATCCCGCCTGCCCGGCCTGTACGCCGGATACGGCGTCCTCGACCACCACGCAGTCCTCGCTGGACAAGTCCAGCAGTTGCGCGGCGTAGTCGTAGGTGGCGGGGCTGGGCTTGCCGGGAAGGCCCTGCTCCGCGGCCACCACTCCGTCCACCACCACGGGGAAGTGGCGGCTGAGGCCGGCCGCGGCCAGGACGGCGGGGGCGTTCCGGGAGGAAGATACGACGGCGACCTTGAGTCCGCGCGCCAGGGCGGCTTCGAGGAAACGCACGGACCCTTCGAACGGTTCGACGCCGTCGCCCACGATGTCATTGAAGATGCGGTTCTTCCGGTTGCCCAGGCCCTGGACGGTTTCGTTCGCGGGGTCGTCGTCCAGCGGGCCCTCCGGAAGCGTAAGCCCGCGGGATGACAGGAAGTCCCGCACTCCGTCAAAGCGGGGTTTGCCGTCGATGTGGTCGAAGTAGTCGCTCTCGCTGTAGCCACGGACCTGGGGGTGGGAGGCCAAGTAGCCTCCGAACAGTTCCTGCCAGGCGCGCTCATGCACGGCGGCCGTGGGGGTCAGCACTCCGTCCAGGTCGAACAGGATCCCCGCCGCCCCGGTCCAGACGGCGGCATGGGGTGAGGATTGCTGTGTCATCGGCAGTGCGTTGTCCTTTCAATGTGCGGATGGCCGGCCCCGCCGGGGCAGCCAGCGGAGGAGCCGGTAGACAACATGCACACGGCATTGCCTCCTTCATCCGCCCGCTGCAGGACCGATCATGACCGTAGGAAAGTGTAAGCGCTTACAAATTTGGCGTGCAACTGTTTTTTCCGCCCGTGCCACTGCAGGCGGCCGGGGAGTCAGCGGAGCACGTAGTGGCGCAGGAATGCGCTGACATCCACCATCTCCGTTTTGGACATGGCGTGCCCCATTCCGGGGTAGGTGCGGGCCGTCAGCCGCGTGTTCTTCTCCAGCCATTCGGCGGTGTAGGCGACGGCGTCCTCGTTGATCACCAGGTCCGCTTTATCCCGCCCCCAAAAGAACGGCGGCTTCACGTCGAACGAATCCGTCATGGTGAGCAGCTCGTTGTTGAGCACGAAGCCCGACAGGCCCACCACGGCCCGGTACTCCTCCGGGTGCAGCCGCAGGAGGGTACTGGCCATGGCCATGCCCTGCGAGTATCCCATCAGCGTGACGCTGCTGTGCTGGTCCTTGACGGAGTTGATCCACCCCTGCACGGCGTTCGCCGCAGCGATGACGTCCGCAAAGTCGTTGGCCAGGAAGTAATCCAGCAGGAACCAGCCCCAATGGTCGCCGATGGGCATGGGAGCCCTCAGGGCGGCAAACGTGAACTCCTGCGGCAGGTATTCAAAGAGCCGGACCATCCGTGACTCATCAGTGCCGTAGCCATGCATCATCACCAGCAAGGGCGTGCCGGCACGCTGGCCTTCGGGCCTGGACCACACAACTGTTTCCACCGGATCAGCCTAACGAGGGATAACGGTCCAGCCACGGTCATTGAAACCACCGATACCGGGAGGTAGCGTGGCGATTGATAGACAGCAGGCTTAGCAGTGGCAGTGTACGCAACACCTACAGGCAGCACCCACCCAGCGCCGCGCAGCACGCGGCCGTAAGGAGCAAGTCATGAGAATCGGCTCGTCAATCTTCCTCATCGCCCTCGGTGCCATCCTCGCTTGGGCCGTGGCCCCGGGCCTGATCCCGTTCATTGACCAGCAACTGGTGGGGTACATCCTGATGGCCGTCGGCGTTATCGGGCTCATCGCCTCGCTCATCCTCGCCTCCCCCAGCCGGCGCCGGGTGAGTGAGTCCCGTTCCGCCATCGACCCCAACACCGGCGAGCGCATCACCCGGCACGAAACCCGCGACGGCATTTAGCCAGGCAGACGGCGGCGGGAAGCTGCACCCCGATTGATCCCGCAGAGCCGGGCTGTTGCCTTGATGGCTCCAGCCCGGCTTTTTCCATGCCCGCACAGAGGGTCTTTGGGCGGACATGAAGGAGTAAACGGCAGGAAATCCCGGCAGGCGTGCGAAAACCCGCCCCCGGGGTACCGGATTTTGTTTCATGTTGGTTTCCATTGACAAACCAACAGAAGCAAAGATAAAGTCAAGTAACTCAACATCAGAGTGATCCAGGTCACGAGAGCAGCTACGCAACGGAGGGTACGTGTTCGCCGAGGAGCGCCAGCAAAAGATTGCCGAGCTTGTGGCCGGCAGTGGCCGGGTCAGCGTGACCCTGCTGGCCGAGCGCTTCCGCATCACTACCGAAACTGTCCGCCGGGACCTGGCAACCCTGGAAAGCGCAGGAACCGTGCGCCGCGTCCACGGGGGCGCAGTGGCGGCGGACCGTTTCAGCACCACCGAGGAAAGCGTGACGGAGCGCGCCATCCAGCGTCCGGAACAGAAGATCCGGATTGCCGAAGCCGCGCTTGCCCTGATCCCCCGCAACGCTCCTGCCAGTGTGCTGGTCGACGGCGGCACCACCACCGAGGTGCTCGCGGACCTGCTCGCCCGGCAGACCGCCGTCGAGCCCGCAGAGGGCAACGGGACCCGGCCGGAACTGGTGGTCATCACCCATGCGGTGCCCATCGCCAGCAAGCTCTCCACTGTTCCCGGCATCGCGCTGCAGATCCTGGGCGGCCGTGTACGCGGAATCACCCAGGTGGCCGTGGGCCAGGCAACCGTCGACGCCGCTGCCAGGCTCCGGCCGGACATCGCCTTCATCGGCACGAACGGCATCCACGCCAGCTTTGGCGTCAGCACTCCCGATCCCGAGGAAGCCGCCGTCAAGGCAGCTTTCGTTCAGTCGGCACGCCGCATTGTGGTGCTGGCCGACTCCTCCAAGCTGGACACGGAAACCCTGGTCCAGTTCGCCTCCCTGAAAGATCTGGACACCTTGATTACAGACAGCGAACCCGGACCTGAACTCGCAGCCGCCCTGGAAGAGGCCGGCGTGGACGTGGTGATCGCATGATCGTCACCTTCACGGCCAACCCCAGCCTGGACCGTACCGTCGCCCTGCCGGGTCCGCTGCAGCGCGGCGAGGTCCAGCGGGCGGTCTCCGTCAGCCAGGAATCCGGCGGCAAGGGCGTCAACGTCTCCCGGGCGCTGGTGGCCTCCGGCCTCGAATCCTTGGCAGTCCTCCCCGGCGCGGACAACGATCCCGTCCTTGCCGGGCTGCGGGAGCAGGCGGTGCCTTTCGTGTCCCTTCCCATCGATGAGACGCTGCGCACCAACGTGGCACTCACCGAGCCCGGCGGCGTGACCACCAAGATCAACGAACCCGGGCCCGTGCTCGACGAAAACGAGCAGGAAGCCCTCCTCAAGCTGCTGGTGGAAAGCTCGCGCGGCGCCAGCTGGGTGGTCCTGGCCGGCTCCCTGCCGCCCGGCTTCCCCGGGGACTTCTACGCGACGGCGGCCCGCCGCCTGCGTTCCTCCGCCGACGGCGCATCCTCGGCACGTACGCCACTGATCGCCGTCGACTCGTCCGGACTGCCCCTCGCCGCCGCCCTCACCGGCGGCCCGGAGGGTATGCCGGACCTCCTCAAGCCCAACGCCGAAGAACTGGCGGAACTGGCCGCAGCCACCGGTTTCGCCCCGGCCACCGGCGACGAACTGGAAGCGGACCCGGCAGCTGCCGCCGCAGCCGCAGCCGCCGTCGTCCGTTCAGGTGTGGGTGCTGTGCTGGCAACTCTCGGATCCAAGGGAGCTGTCCTGGTAACAGCCGACGGCGCGTGGCTGGCCACGCATCCGCCGGTCTCCGCGGTCAGTACCGTCGGCGCGGGCGACTCCGCCCTGGCCGGCTACCTGCTCGCCCACGGCCAGGGCGCGGCCCCGGCCGACTGCCTTCGTCAGGCGGTGGCCCACGGTGCCGCCGCTGCCTCGCTGCCGGGTTCCACTGTTCCGGCAGTACACCAAACCACCCCGGATGCCGTAACCATCACGGCCCTTCGAAAGGATTGACAGTGACTCAGCTCATCACCACGGAACTGGTCGAGCTCGACCAGAACCTGGGCAACGCGCCCGAGACGGTGATCCGGCATCTGGCAAGCAAGGTAGCTGCCACCGGACGCGCATCAGAAGTGGAGGGCCTCTTCGCCGACGCCTTCGCCCGCGAGCAGAAGACCGCCACGGGCATCCCCGGCGGCATCGCCATCCCGCACTGCCGCTCGGCCGCCGTCACGGTGCCCACCCTGGCCATGGCACGCCTGAACCCGAAGGTGGACTTCGGCGCCAAGGACGGCCCTGCCGACCTCGTGTTCTTCATCGCCGCGCCCGACGGGGCCGACCAGGAACACCTGAAGCTGCTCTCAAAGCTGGCGCGGTCACTCATCAAAAAGGACTTCACCGCTGCCCTGCGCAACGCGTCCTCCGAGGCTGAGATCGTCGAGCTCGTCGACGGCGCCCTGGCGGACAAGCCGGCGGCCCACGCCGCAGCCGCCCCCGCTGATGCGGTACCGGTCGGCGCGAGCGTCGGCGCAGGTTCTGCCCCGGCGGCCGCCACCACCGGCGAGGCTCCGGCAGGTTCCGCCGCCCGCGGCCCCAAGCGCCTCGTCGCCGTGACTGCCTGCCCCACCGGCATCGCGCACACCTACATGGCCGCCGATTCCCTGGTGGCAGCAGCCAAGGAAGTCGGCGTGGACCTGCAGGTGGAGACCCAGGGCTCCTCCGGTGCCAAGGCACTGGACCCTGCCGTCATCGCCGCAGCGGACGCCGTAATCTTTGCCGTCGACGTGGACGTTCGCGGCAAGGAACGTTTCGCCGGCAAGCCCGTGGTCAACGCACCGGTCAAGCGCGGCATCGACGAACCGGACAAGATGGTCCAGGAAGCCCTCGCCGCGGCCGACAACCCCAACGCCCGCCGCGTCCCGCACTTCGGTGCGGAGGAGCAGGCCGAGCACGAGGCCGAGGAAAAGGGCGAGCACATCGGCCAGAAGCTCAAGAAGGCCCTGCTCACCGGTGTCAGCTACATGATTCCGTTCGTGGCTGGCGGCGGCCTGCTGATCGCCCTCGGCTTCCTCATGGGCGGCTACCTGATCACCAAGTACGCGGACACCATCGTGGTCCAGAACAGCCTCTTCAACCTGCCTACCGAATTCCCTGAGAATGCCTGGGGCCCGCTGGGTGCCTACCTCGGCGCCGTGCTGTTCAAGATCGGTGCCCTGTCCCTTGGCTTCCTTGTTCCTGCGCTGGCCGGCTACATCGCGTACGCCATCGCAGACCGTCCCGGCATCGCCCCCGGCTTCGTCGCCGGTGCTGTTGCCGGGTTCATGGGAGCCGGCTTCCTTGGCGGAATCGTCGGCGGCCTGCTCGCCGGCTACATCGCCCACGTGGTGGGCCGCCTGCAGGTGGCACGCTGGCTGCGCGGCCTGATGCCCGTCGTCATCATCCCGCTGCTGGCCTCCCTGGTGGCGTCCGGCCTGATGTTCCTGATCCTTGGCGGCCCGATCGTCGCCATCACCAACGGCCTGAACGGCTGGCTCTCCGGCCTCACCGGCGCAGGCGCCATTGCCCTCGGCGTGATCCTCGGCCTGATGATGTGCTTCGACCTCGGCGGCCCGGTCAACAAGGTTGCCTACTCCTTCGCCGTCGCCGGCCTGGGCGCCGCCACCATCGACAACCAGGCCCCGTGGCAGATCATGGCAGCGGTCATGGCGTCCGGCATGGTTCCCCCGCTGGCCATGGCGCTGGCTTCGACCGTCCTGAACAAGAAGCTGTTCAGCCTCGCCGAGCAGGAAAACGGCAAGGCAGCCTGGCTGCTGGGTGCCTCCTTCATCTCCGAAGGCGCCATCCCGTTCGCCGCGGCGGACCCGCTGCGCGTCATCCCTGCCAGCATGCTGGGCGGCGCCGTCACCGGAGCCATTTCGATGGCTGCAGCTGTGGGTTCGAAGGCCCCGCACGGCGGCATCTTCGTCTTCTTCGCCATCGACAACTTCGTGATGTTCGTCGTCTCGATCGCCGTCGGAACCGTCGTCACGGCACTGTCCGTGATCGCCCTCAAGCGCTGGGCAGTGAAGAAGACCGTTGATACGGTTGAACCGGTTCCCGTAACCGCCTGAGCCGGTCCCACCCACCTACCTTCCGGTGCTGAAACATCAGCCGCCGAACGACAAAGGAGCAAAAATGCCAGAACGCACCGCAACCGTCGCCAGCCGCGTGGGCCTGCACGCACGCCCCGCCGCCATCTTCGCAGAGGCTGCAGGCGAGTTCGACCTGGACATCACCATCGCCCGTGAAGGCGAGCCCGCGGACGAGGCCATGGATGCCGCCAGCATCCTGTCCCTCATGAGCCTGGGCGCCGAGCACGGCGACGTGGTGGTCCTCCGCGCCGAAGGTGCGGGTGCGGACGACGCTCTGGAACGCCTGGTGCAGATCCTGGAAACGGACCACGACGCCTAGTAGCGCTTAACGCACTGACCAGCCGGCCGCCGTCGGGCGCCTTCCCACCAGGGAAGTGCCCGACGGCGGCTGCTTGGCTTAAGCGGCGCCCCCACCACTGGCGCGTCCACCCAACTGGGCCAGCCGGGCCCCAACTGGATCAGCCGGGGTCAGCCGCGTTCGGCGAGCGCCTTGACGTCGCCCACGAGCTTGTCCCACATGGCCTTGGAATGGGCGGCGGCCTCGGGGGTGGGGTTGTTGTCCTGGGCGAGCGTCAGCCGGGTGGCGCCGCCCTGGTCCTCAAGGGTCCACTCCAGCGTGTGGTAGTTCTCCGGCTTGTCCTCCTGGCCGGACATGGGGCTGAAGTGGGTGTAGACCAGCTTCCGGCCCGGGACGATGTCCCTGATTTCGCCCTTGTCCTGGAACGGCTTGCCCTCCCACTCGCCCTGCCAGGTGATCGGGCTTCCCACTTTCCAGTCGGTCTGCACCTCGGCCCCGAACATGAACTCCTTCACCGCCGCCGGGTCGGTGATCACCTCCCAGACGCGGCCGGGCGGGGCTTCGATGGTCGTCGTGGAGGTTGCCACATGGTCTTCCGGCATCATGATGCCTTCCGTGCCGTGAACAGCAGGTACTCCCATTCCATCTGGAACGGGACGTCACCGTGGGCGTCGCCGAACGAGTCGGCGAGCTCAGTGAGGGCCTTGTCCAGCGCCGCGGCCTTCTCCTTGTCGTCACCCAGAGACTTATAGACGGAGATCATGGGGCCGTAGTGGGATTTGAAGTACCGGACAAAGTCGGCGGGCTGGTGGAAGCTACGGACCGCCAGGTTCTGTTTCCGGGTGTGGACATCGGTAATCCGGCTGCCCAGCAGGCCACGGACATGCTCTTCATTCCCCCAGAGCGGCGCGGGCTCGGCACCCGGCGGGGGTGGCGGCGTAAAAGGCTTCATCCCGGTGAACATCTGCCCGACGAATCCTTCCGGCGTCCAGCACAGCAAGCCGATGCTGCCTCCCGGCTTGCACACCCGCAGCAGCTCGTCCGCTGCCTTCTGGTGGTGGGGCGCGAAGGCCACGCCGATACAGGACATCACGGCGTCGAACTCGCCGTCCCCGAACGGCAGGGCCTCCGCGTCGCCTTCCTGCCACTCCAGGCTGACGCCCCGGTTGGCCGCCTCCCGCCGTCCTGCCTCGAAGAGTTCCGGGGTGAGGTCGCTGGCCACCACTGAGGCGCCCATCATTGCCGCGGGAATGGCGGCGTTTCCAGTTCCTGCCGCCACGTCCAGGACGCGCTGCCGCGGCTTGATCCCGCAGGCCTCAACCAGGACAGCCCCCAGTTCCAGGAGCATTTCGTCCGCAAGGGCCGGGTAGTCTCCCGAGGCCCACATCGCCCGGTGCTTCCTCTTGAGCTCCCGGTCCGCCTCCACCGTGCTGGTCTGGTCGTCCATGCCCGCGCCCCTTTACGTGTCCGTTCAATGAATGTCAGCACGCTGTTGGCACAGCGGAGGCTGTGATGCGACCCATTGTGGACGCGCCCCGTCACGCTGTAAAGGGACGCGGCCCCCTGTAAAGGGGACGGCCACTGACAGCGGGACAGCAGGATCAGGCCGGCTTGCGCGCCCTGGTGGTCTTGGCTGCCGGCTTGGCTGCGGTCTTGGTTCCGGCGGTCTTGGTCTCTGCTGTTTTGGAAGCCGTCGACTTGGAGGCGGCCGCTTTGGAGGCTGTGGACGTGGACTTCGCGGAAGACGTGCCGGCCGCAGCCTTTCCATCGTCCGACTTCGAAGCTGCAGTCTTCGAAGCTGCAGTCTTCGAGGCAGCCGCCCTGGTCCCGGTCTTGCGGGCCGGTTTGGCGGGGGCTTCCTCCTCGTCCCCGGTGTCCGCTTCGTCCCCGGCTGCCCCGCTTGCGGCAGCTTCCCCGCCGCTGCGCTTCCGGTCCAGGCTGCGTTTCAGGGCCTCCATCAGGTCGATGACCTCGCCCTTGCCGCCCTGCCCGGCTTCCACCCCGAACGTTTCCCCGGTGTCCAGCGATTCGCCCTGCTCCAGCTTGGCGTCGATGAGCTGGCGGAGCTGCACCTGGTAGTCGTCCGTGAAGGCGGCGGGGTCGAAGTCGGCCGCCATGGATTCCACGAGCGCGGCGGACATGTCGCGTTCCTGCGCGGAAATCCTGATCGCGGCGTCGAGGGAGGGGAAGCTGGCTTCGCGCACTTCGTCGGGCCACAGGAGCGACTGCAGCACCAGGACGTCGTCCTTGATCCGGAGGGCCCCCAGCCGGGTCTTCTCCCGCAGCGCAAACTGGACAATGGCCACGCGGTCCGTGTCCTCAAGCGCCCGGCGCAGCAGCACGTAGGCTTTGGGCGATTTGGAGTCCGGTTCCAGGTAGTAGCTCTTTTCGAACATCATGGGTTCGAGCTGCTCGGACGGGACGAACTGCACCACTTCGATCTCATGGCTGTTCTCGGCCGGGATCGCCTTGAGCTCATCCTTGGTGAGGACCACCGTCCGGCCGTCCTCCTCGAACGCCTTATCGATGTCCGAGTAGTCGATCACCTCGCCGCAGACCTCGCACCGCCGCTGGTAGCGGATCCTGCCACCATCTGCGTTGTGAACCTGGTGCAGACTGATGTCATGATCCTCAGTGGCGCTGTAGACCTTCACAGGCACGTTGACCAGCCCAAACGCGATGGCACCTTTCCAGATGGCTCTCATTACTACAGTCAACAGCACACCGGGCCGGAGGTGAAGCCCCATGGCGGCCGCTAGGGAGCGCGTCATGGTTGCGGGGCGTGAACTGACCCTGACCAACCTCGACAAAATCATCTACCCGGAGACCGGCACCACCAAGGCGGATGTGCTGGCCTACTACGCCGCAGTGGCCCATGTGCTGATTCCGGCGGCGGCGAACCGGCCGGCCACGCGGAAGCGGTGGGTCAACGGCGTGGGCACGGCGGACAAGCCCGGTGAGGTGTTCTTCCAGAAGGACCTCGAAGATTCCGCCCCCGGCTGGCTGCCGCGTGTAGGTATCACGCACAAGGACCGGACCATCTACTACCCCATGGTCAACGACGCCGCCACACTGACCTGGTTCGGCCAGATCAACTCCCTGGAGGTCCATGTCCCCCAGTGGCGGGTGGACTCGCACGGCAACCAGCTGAACCCGGACCGGCTGGTGCTGGACCTGGACCCCGGCGAGGGGGCGGGCCTGGCCGAATGCCGCGAGGTTGCCCTCCTGGCCCGCGCCATCCTGCAGGACGTCGGGCTGGACCCGGTCCCCGTCACCAGCGGCAGCAAGGGAATCCACCTCTACGCCGCCCTGGATGGAACCCAGACCTCGGACCAGGTCTCCGCCTTCGCGCGTGAGTTGGCACGGGCCCTTGAGGCCGACCACCCGGACCTCGCCGTCAGCGACATGAAAAAGACCCTGCGCACGGGCAAGGTGCTCGTTGACTGGAGCCAGAACAACGCTGCAAAAACCACGATTGTCCCGTACTCCCTGCGTGGCAGGCCCACGCCCACGGTCGCCGCGCCGCGCACCTGGCGCGAGATCGGCTCGGCCGGGCTCAGGCACCTGGACTATCAGGAGGTGCTGCGGCGGGTGCGGGACGGCAAGGACCCGTTTGCCGCCGTCGTCAACGCAGCGCCCGGCGCCGCGCAGCATGGCCACGGGAAGGACGACGGCGATCCCCGCCTGGGCAAGTACCGCGCCATGCGCGATCCCGGGGCAACGCCCGAGCCCTTCGCCGGGATCCCCACCGGCGGCAACAGCTTTGTCATCCAGGAACACCACGCCTCCCGCCTGCACTGGGACCTGCGGTTGGAGCATGAGGGGGTCCTGGTGTCGTGGGCACTTCCGAAGGGCGTCCCGGAATCCGGCGGCAAGAACCACCTGGCCGTCCAAACCGAGGACCATCCCATGGATTACCTCACCTTCCACGGAACGATTCCCAAGGGGCAGTACGGGGCAGGCGAGATGAGCATCTGGGACACCGGAACCTACGAACTGCACAAATGGATCAACGGCAAGGAAGTCATCGTCACCCTCACCGGGTCCGAGGGCGGCGGGCTGGGCGGGACCAGGAAGATTGCCCTGATCCACACCGGGCGCGGGCAGGGCAAGGACGCCGAAAGCCAATGGCTGATCCACCTGATGGACAAGGAGCAGCCAGGCGCACGACGACGGGCGGCACCGGCGGCGCAGGAGCCCGGGGACGGCGGCGAAGCGCCTGCACCCGACGCCGAGGACGAGATGCCGGCCGCTGCGGCGGCCGTGGACCCGCTGGAGTTCCGTCCCATGATGGCCACCTCCGGGACCACCGCCGACCTGCAGGGCAGCAGCTGGCAGTACGAACTCAAATGGGACGGGGTCCGGGCCGTCCTGGTGGGCGACGGGGAGAAAGTCCGGATCTTCAGCCGCAACGGCAACGACGTCACGCGCACCTATCCGGAGTTCACCGATCCGGAATGCTGGCCGCGGAAACCGTTCGTGGCGGACGGGGAGATCATCGCCCCCGGCCCCGGTGGCAGGCCCGACTTCGGGCTGCTCCAGGGCCGGATGAAGCTCACCCGCGCCGCCGACGTCGCGAAGGCCCGTGCGGCCATCCCGGTCCAGCTGATGCTCTTCGACCTGCTCTTCAGCGGCGGAAAGGACCTCCGGCGGCTGCCACTGGCCAGGCGGCGCCAGCAGCTGGAGGAGTTCTTCGCGCCCTCCGGCTGCCCCGTGGAACTCTCCCCCGTACTGGACGAGCCCGTCCGGCACCTCCTCGACAGTGCGCAGGAACTGGGGCTCGAAGGCGTGATGGCCAAGCGGACGGACAGCCGTTACGTCAGCGGCCAGCGGACGCGCACCTGGATCAAGCTGAAGACGGAGCAGACCCAGGAAGTGGTAGTGGGCGGCTGGCGTCCGGGAAAGGGCGGGCGCGAGGACACGGTGGGCTCGCTGCTGGTGGGTATCCCTGACGGCGACAAGCTGCAGTACGTGGGCCGGGTGGGCAGCGGCTTCAGCACGCGCGAACTCACTGAACTGCGGCAGACCGTGGAGCGCCTGGGCCGGAAGACCTCACCGTTCCACGACGTACCCCGCCCGGACTCGGCGGACGCGCACTGGGTGGCTCCGGAACTGGTGGGCGAGGTGACGTACGGCGAGTGGACCGGCCCGGGGCGGCTGCGGCACCCCCGCTGGCGTGGCTGGCGGCTCGACAAGGACCCGTCGGAGGTGGTCCGCGAGGGGTGACTGCGTGTTGTCGAAGCGCAAAGCACCCCGTGAAGCGCAAATTACCTGGCGCGTACCGAATATCGGGGCGCCAGGTAACTTGCGTGTCGCCTGCGGTTTTGCGGGTCGCAGGTTTTTGCTGCCGCAGGCTTAAGGTGCTGCCTACGACGAGTGCGGCATCTGCGGCCGCCCGGTCCGGTGCACCGCCGTGACCGCGGCTTCGTGTCCCATTCGGCCGTGGCCACCGTACTGTTCCTTCGGGTGCCGCCGCTTCCCGCTGCCGTCCGGCCACGCGCTCTGCTGCGCAACGGGCATCCCGCCGATGGCCGCAGGACCAGGCACGGCGGACGCCCGCATTGCTGCCGCAAGGTGGTCAGCCACCTCCGGTTTGATGCGGGGCCGGTTGTTGTCTTCACCCATTTTTGTTCTTCCCTTCTTCCCTTCGGTCTTCGCTGAAACGAAACGCTGAAACAGGCGCCGGGCGCGCGCGGACTACCGCCCGAAAAGAAGTGTTTCCATCGCTCCACGATAGGCACCCGGCGCGCTCCTGTGAACCCCTCCGGACCGTGTGGCCCCCGTCACTTTTGGGGCACCGGCAGCCCCCAGACCGGCCCGGAACAGGCATGAGCAGGAAAATTTTTGGTAACGAAGCTGTTGATCAGCCTGCTTCCCAGTAATGGCGCGGGAAAAGCAGGGATAAAAAACCGTCGGAGCAACCCTGCAACGGCCTCAAAAGGGCGCACTCTACGCCATTGAACTGTCAGAACGCCACAGGCATCGCGTAAAATTGAAGGCCTGCCCGGAGCGGGGCAGCTACAAGTCGCAAGCAAATGACCTCCACAGGAGTTGCCCAAATGCCCACAGACCGAAGCATGACCGACTCTCCAGCAGGCGCCAGGAACGCCAGCGGAACCAACCCTGCAGCCTCCGCGGCTGCCAAGAAGTCCCGGCTGCTGCCACGCCGCCGGCTCAAGGAATCCGACGTCAACGTGGTTGACCAGCCGATGCTCAAAAAGGCCCTCGGCGGCACCATCGTCGGCAACACCATGGAATGGTACGACGTAGGTGTCTTCGGATACCTGATCACCACCATGGGCCCGGTGTTCCTCCCCGAGTCCGATCCCACCACGCAGACGCTGTTCCTGCTTGGCACCTTCGCCGCAACCTTCATTGCACGTCCCCTGGGCGGCGTGATCTTCGGCTGGCTGGGTGACAAGATGGGACGCCAGAAGATTCTGGCCACGACCCTGATGATCATGGCGGCCAGTACGTTCGCCGTCGGGCTCCTGCCCGGTTATGCGCAAATAGGGCTGTGGGCCGCTGCACTGCTGGTGTTCCTGAAGGTGGTCCAGGGCTTCTCCACCGGCGGTGAATACGCCGGCGCCACGACGTTCGTCAGCGAGTACGCCGCCGACAAGCGCCGCGGCTTCTTTGCCAGCTTCCTAGACCTCGGCAGCTACATGGGCTTCGCCATCGGCGCAGCCCTGGTCTCGGTCCTGCAGCTCACCCTGGGCCAGGCCACCATGGAGGACTGGGGCTGGCGCATCCCCTTCCTGGTTGCCGGTCCGCTGGGTCTGATCGCCGTCTATTTCCGGAGCAAGATCGAGGAGTCGCCGCAGTTCCAGGCCACCCTTGACGCGCAGGAAGAGAACGCCAGGAACGCATCTGCCGGTGACACCGCCGTGGCAAAGGGCCCCGTGGGTATCGTCAAGGCCTACTGGCGCCCCATCATCGTCGCCATGGTCGTCGTGGCCGCCGCCAACACCGCGGGTTACGCGCTGACCTCCTATATGCCCACTTACCTCACCGAGTCCAAGGGCTACGACGAGGTCCACGGCACCCTGCTGACCATCCCAGTGCTGGTGGTCATGAGCCTCTGCATCCCGCTGACGGGCAAGCTGTCCGACCGGATTGGCCGCCGTCCCGTGCTCTGGATCGGCGCTCTCAGCACCGTTGTCCTGGCCATTCCCGCGTTCCTTCTGATCGGTGTGGGTGCCGTCTGGTCCACACTTACCGGCCTGGCCCTCATCGCGTTCCCGGTAACCTTCTACGTGGCCAACCTGGCTTCGGCCCTGCCGGCCCAGTTCCCCACGTCCAGCCGCTACGGAGCCATGGGCATTGCCTATAACTTCGCCGTTGCGATCTTTGGTGGGACCACCCCCTTCATCGTGGCCGCGCTGATCGGCGCCACAGGCAACGACATGATGCCTGCCTATTACCTGATGGGCACGTCCCTGGTGGGCGCTATCGCCATCTTCTTCCTGAAGGAGTCCGCCAACCGCCCGCTCCCGGGTTCCATGCCCAGCGTGGACAGCCAGGAGGAAGCGAAAGAGCTGGTGGCCACCCAGGACGAGAACCCGCTGATCAACCTGGACGAACTGCCGTTCGAGACCGTTGACGGCACGGATCCGCACGCGCAGCGCGGGGTTCCGGCAGGCGCCTAGCCTCAGTCCCGGGCACGCTTGTAGCCCACGCTCAGAAGGCCCGTCCAGCGTGCTTCCTTGGGGGAAGCACGCCGGGCGGGCCTTTGCGCGCCTGGAGTTTCCTTTTGTGACCGCCGCCCGCCGGGGAATATGACGCGGCCCGCCGGCCGGTGGTACGTTCCCAAGGGCCCCCCGGGGCCGTTGCAGGACAGAGGAACAGATACAGGACGGGTCGGTACATGAAGCGGGTGGCGGAGCAGGTGCGCGCACTCCACCGCCTGGAACCGGCCAATGCCGACCATCTTGCCGCCCTCCGGGTGGCCGCCAGCGTTGCCGTCCCGTCCATGCTCCTGATGGCGGCGGGCCGGACGGACCTCATCATCTATGCCGTGTTCGGCGCCCTCACTGGCATGTACGGCCGCTCCGAACCCCACCAGCTGCGCCTGCGCCACCAGGGCCAGGGTGCCCTGGTCCTGCTCAGCGGCGTGGCGGTCGGCACGGCCCTGGCCCTCTACCACCTCCATTCGTGGTGGCTGGTGGCTGTGGAGGCCACACTGGCTGGAGTGGGTTCGGTCTACTCCGACCGGGTACGCCTGAAGCCGAACGGCCCCTTCTTCGGGATCCTGGCCTTGGGCTTCTGCGCTTCCGTCCCCTTGGCCGTGCCCTGGTACACGGCAATGCTGATCGCGGCCGGATCATCGGTGTTCTCGATCCTGGTCGGGTTCAGCGGCTGGATCCGCCGCAGGTCGTGGCAGCCGGGCGCGGTCCGCGCCGCGCCACGACGTTCAGCGGCACGCCGCCGCGAGCTGCTGATCCACGCCGCGAGATACGTGCTGGCCGTGGGCGCTGCCGGGACGGTGGGAGTCCTCAGCGGCAGCGGCCACCCGCACTGGGCCATGGCAGCCGCCGCCGTCCCGCTGGCCGGCGCGGACCTGCCCAGCAGCGTCCGCCGCGGCGTCCACCGCATCGTGGGGACGTTCGTGGGACTGGTGGTCACCGCCGTCGTCATCCTTCCCGCCCCCTGGACCCTGGCGGGGCTGTACCTTTCACATCAAGGGCCCGCGCACCAGGCCGTGGTGCTGGCACTGCTGGTGATCCTTTTCCAATTCACCACGGAGCTGTTCATGACCAGGCACTATGGCCTGGCCATGGTCTCCTTCACGCCCGTCATCCTGCTGATCACCCAGCTGGCTGCCCCTGCCGACCCCCAGGTCCTGATCCTGGAGCGGGCGGTGGAAACCTTGGTGGGCGCACTCACGGGCATCCTGGTAGTGGTGGCCGTCCGCCGCGCAGGTTCACGGACCTGGGCAGGCCTGCTCGGGTCCCCGCGACTATCGGGGCTTCCGCGCCGGTCCCGCCATTAGCCTGGCCGGCGCCACCCTGGCCACCGCCGCCACCACCTTGTACCGCTTGGACGGGATGGACACGGCTTTACCGTTCGCGTTGTCCGCCAGGCCCTCACGGACCACCCGCTCCGCCCGCAGCCACGTCCAGGCGGGGGCGACCGACTTGTCCATCCCCATCCGGTCGTGGAATTCGGTATGCGTGAAACCGGGGCAGACGGCGGTGACCTTGATCCCGCGCCTGCGGTAGGCCATGTTGGCCCAGCGGCTGAAACTCACCAGCCACGCCTTCGCGGCCGAGTACGTGCCCCGGGGCAGGAACGCGGCCACGCTGGCCACGTTGATGATCCGCCCCTCCCCCCGTTCCAGCATGCCCTCCAGCGCCGCGTGCGTGAGCACCATGGCTGTCTCGGTATGCAGCTTCAGGTGGCTCTTTTCCTCCCCCACGTGGTTGTCCTCGAAGTTGTGCAGCAGGCCGATCCCCGCGTTGTTCACGAGCATCCCCACCGGGCGCCGGGCGTCCTTGAGGCGTTCGACGACGGCGGCCACGTCGTCGTCGTCCGTCAGGTCGGCGGGAAGCACCTCAGCCGTGATTCCGTAGCGCCGCCGCAGGTCCTCCGCTGTTTCTGCAAGCCGGGACGCATTGCGGGCCACCAGGACCAGGTCGTGGCCCTCGGCCGCGAGCTGCCTGGCGAATTCATGGCCGAGCCCTGCGCTGGCCCCGGTGACGAGTGCGGTTGTTCGGAAGCTGGATGGCGTCATGCTGCAAGCCTAGCCAGATGCGGCGCCTACCGGCCCTGGAACCGGGCCAGCGGATTGGCCAGGCGCCCGGCTTTCTGCAGCCCGCCAGAGGGATCGGCAAGGTCCAGCATGTGCTGGTTGTTCCGCAGCTGGAGCCGGTTCAGGCAGGACAGCTCGAAGTCCGGGGCGAAGAGGTCGTGACGTGCGAACTGGTCCGCGAGGTCGGGGTGCTGCCGCTGGTAGTCCCGGATCGCTTGGGCGGCGGTCCGCCAGAAGTCCTCCCCGGACAGCATTCCGTCTTCCTCAAGGAGCGCGGCCAGGAAGCGGAAGATGCAGTCGAAGACGTCCGTAAAGATCGCCAGCACCTGGTCCTCGTCCGGAACGTCAGCCTTGATCCGCGACACCTCGTCCGGCAGGTCCACCCGGTCCCCCATCACCACGATCTCCTCGGCGATGTCCTTCATGATCGCCCGCACGGGCACGCCGTCTTCGAGGACCAGGATGACGTTTTCACCGTGCGGCATGAACGCCAGTCCGTACCGGTACAGGCAGTGCACCAGCGGGATGAGGTAGGCCTCGAAGTACCGCCGGAGCCAGTCGGCAGGAGCGAGTCCCGACCGCCCAATCAGGGCGGAGGCCATGGGCTTGCCGGCTGCGTCAACGTGCAGGAGCGAGGCCATGGTGGCCAGTTGCTGGCCATCCCGGAGCAACGGCAGCGGACTTTCCCGCCACAGGGCGGACAGCATCTTCCGGTAGGGGGAACCCTCGGCTGAGCCAGCCTCGTAACAGGGGTTGTGGTATCCGACGGCGGCCACCTCGCCGATCATGGTAAAGCCACGGCGCTGCAGCGCCTCGTCGGATGTGATCAGCGCCCGCAGCCAGTCGTTGATCGCCGGCGTCGCCTTCATGTACTGCGGCGAAAGTCCCCGCATGAAGCCCATGTTCAGCACTGACAGGGCCGTCTTCACGTAGTTCCTGCCCGGCGCGCTGGTGTTGAAGAAGGTCCGGATGGATTGCTGCGCCTGGTACTGGTCAACACCGGTGCCGAGGTAAACGATGCGCCGGCCGGCAATCTCCGCAGCGAAGGTAACCGCGAGCTTGTTCTCCCACTGCCAGGGGTGCACCGGCAGAAGGAAGTAGGCGGCCGGGTCCAGGTCCTGTCCCTGCAGCACGGCGTGGAAGGTACCCAGCAGCGGCCCGAGTTCGGCGGCCAGGTGCGTTGCGTAATCAAGCCCGGCGCTGGAGGTGAAGACGGCGTAGCCGCGGTGCACGGCAATCCACTCCAGCTGCACCGGGGCGCCGGTTTCGGGTGCGAACGCGTGGTAGTCGGTAATGCCGAAGCCCAGCCTTCCGTTGTTGGCAACAAAGCAGGGGTGGCCCTCGGTCATGCTCCGTTCGATGGCCTGGAAGTCGGCGGCCACGTCACCGCCGCGGGTCACTCCTGCCGCCAGTTCGGCGGCGGGCGGGTGCCCGGCCGCTTGCTTGTAGGCGTGGCTGGCCAGGGTGCTGCTGATTTCCTCCAGGTACACCGGGAGCATCCCGATCCTGATGCCCAGGACCTCGTGGAATATGGTGATGAATTCGACGGCGTCCAGCGGCGCCTCGGTGCCGCGGTGGAAGTGCCGGATGGACGCGGCATCAATGGACCAGTGGTCCAATTCCAGGACCCGGGCATCAAAGCGGTACTCGTGGGCGCCGTCGGGGCTGCCTATGCGGTAGCTGCCGGGCTCCGGCGTGGAGACCGGCTCCGGGCGAAGGATCCGTTCGTGCGAGAACTCCGCGAGCGCTTTGCGGAGCAGGTGCCGGTTGGCCGCTTCCCAGCGGCCGGGGGTGAGGTGGGAGACCGACGAGGGGGACGCGGCGGGAAGAGCCGGGGCCGGGAGGGCAAGTGGTTGGTGCAGATCGATGGTCACAGGAGTGCTCCATTGCTATTCGGAAACGGGACAGCCAAGGTCCGGGCGGCGAGATAGTCGTGGCGGCTGCAAAAACTCAGCAGTGCGTCCTTGCCTGGAAGCGCCACCACGCTGGCAGCGCGGAAGCCAAGGCGTTCGTTGAGGGCGTGGACGCGGCTGTTCCGGACGTCCGGTTCCACCACGATCCTGTCCACCCTGGGTTTGGCGAACAGCCGGGCCAGGACGGCATCCATGACGGCGGTGGTGAAGCCGGCTTCCAGGGCGCCCGACGGCGGGGCCACCAGCAGGTGCATCCCCATGTCGCCGGGCAGGACCGGGTACACCGCGGCCAGTGGCGAGGACGCTGGAAGGTACTCCTCCATCAGGAAGGCGGGCGCACCGCCCTCGAGCCCCAACAGGGCACGGTGGTGCCCGCCCGCCTGGATTGCTGCGTATTCACGCGCAACGTCCTCCACGCTGGCTGACAGCATCCCCCAGAACGAGGCGTAGGGCTGCGTCACCCAGCTGTGCAGGAGCGGGGCATCTGCCATGGGGTGGACGTCGCGGAACGTGAACCTCATACCGTGGCCCCCGCCGGGACCGCGGCGGGCACGCCGAACTGCTGGAAGGCGATGCTCCGCTCCACGGGGTACACCTCGCGGCCGGTGATTTCGCGCAAAATGCAGGAGTTGCGGTAGGCGCCCATGCCGAGGTCGGGGGTGGCAAAACCGTGGGTGTGCAGTTCGGCGTTCTGGACGAAGATCTCGTTGGGTTCCACGCCGATGCTGTAGTTCCGGTCCACGGCGAACCGGCCGGCGCTGTCCCGGGCGATCCGGCCTTGGACGCCGGCGAGGAACGCAGGTTCCCGGTAGCCGTAGCCGGTGGCGAAAACCACGGCTTCGCTGTCCAGGCTGTAGGAGTGGCCTTGCTCGTGGTGGTGCAGGTGCAGTGTGTAGGTTCCGGCGGCCGCGTCCCGTTCGGCACCCGTGAGGGTGGAAGAAGTCAGCAGCCGGGTGTCCACCATGCCGGTGAGGCTCCTGGTGTAGAGCAGGTCGTAGATGGCGTCGATCAGGTCGGAGTTGATGCCCTTGTACAGGTTCTTCTGCGTCGTGTTGAGCTGGTCGCGCTGCTCCGGCGGGAGGTTGTGGAAGTAGTCCACGTACTCCGGGGAGGTCATCTCCAGGGTCAGCTTGGTGTACTCGAGCGGGAAGAACCGGCCGGAGCGCGTCACCCAATCCAGCCGGTAGCCGTGGGCGTCGGCTTCCTGCAGGAGCTCGTAATAGATCTCCGCCGCGCTCTGGCCGCTGCCGATGATGGTGATGCTGCGCCGCTGCTGCAGTTCGGCCTTCCGGGCCAGGTAGTCGGCGTTGTGGATGGCCAGTCCCCCATTTCCGGCGGCCGTGGCCGGCAGGATCCCCTCAGCGGCGGCCGGGACGTACGGGGAGGTGCCAGTGCCGAGCACCAGCCGCCTGGCAAAAATTACCCCGGGACCGTCCGGGCCTGACACGGACAGCCGGTACGCGCCGTCGTCGTACGCCGTTTCCAGCACGGTTGTGCCAAAACGGACGGAGTGCAGCTGCCCGGCCACCCACTGGCAGTACTGGTTGTACTCGGCCCGCAGCGGGTAGAAGTTCTCCCGGATGTAGAAGCGGTACAACCGGCCCGTCTGCTTGAGGAAGTTCAGGAATGAGAATGGCGAGGTGGGGTCGGCCATGGTCACCAGGTCCGCCATGAACGGGACCTGCAGATGGGCGGGCTCCAGCATCATTCCGGGATGCCAGTCGAAGGTTTCCCGCTGCTCGAGGAAGACCCCGCTGAGGCCTTCCACCGGCTCGGCGAGGGCGGCCAGGCCCAGGTTGAAGGGGCCGACGCCGATAGCGGCGAAGTCGTGCACCACGCCGTTGATGGAGGTGCTCATGCGGCTGCCCCGCCTTCGAGGAGGCCGGCGCCGGTGCGGCGCAGCAGGCCGATGATCCCGGAGATGTCCTGGAGGGTGGCCTCCGCATTGAGGAGGGTGAACTTCAAATAGTGCCGCCCGCCCACCGTGGTGCCGGCCACCACCGCTTGGCCGGAGGCGAAAACAGCGGCGCGGATGGCGGGGTTGAGCGTGTCGGCGGCCTCCTCGGCGAGCCGCTCGCCGTTCCCGAGGCGCGGGCGGTAGCGGAACACCAGGGTGCTGAGCTGCGGCGGCGCCGCGAGTTCGAAGTCATCGTCGGCTTCAAGGAGCGAACCGACCTGCCCGGCGAGGTCGATGGCTTCATCGAACAGCGCGCCGATGGCATCCGCCCCCATGATCCGCAGGGTGAGCCAGAGCTTCAGGGCATCAAAGCGGCGGGTGGTCTGGATGCTCTTGTCCACCTGGTTGGGGATCTCGGCGAGCGCCGCACTCTCGGGGTTCAGGTAGTCCGCGTAGTAGGTGACGTGCCGCAGCATGCTGCGGTCAGCGACCAGCAGGGCGCTGGAGCTGACGGGTTGGAAGAAGGTCTTGTGGAAGTCGACGGTGACCGAGTCAGCGAGGCCCGTCCCGTCCAGGAGGTGGCGGTAACGCCCGGAGGCCATCAGGCCGCCGCCGTACGCGGCGTCGATGTGGAACCAGGCACCGTGGGCGCGGGCAAGGGTGGCGAGCCCTGCGAGCGGGTCCACCGCGCCAAAGTCCGTAGTCCCGGCGGTGGCCACGACCGCCATGGGCACCAGCCCGGCGTCGCGCGCTTCCGCCATGGCCCGGGCCAGCTCGGCCGGGTCCATCCGATGGTCCGGCGTGCAGGGGACGCTGACGACGGCGTCGTAGCCCAGGCCCAGCATCGATGCCGACTTCCGGATGCTGAAGTGGCTGTCCGCCGAGGTGAAGATGCGCAACGTGTCCAGCAGGGCCGGGAGACGGAGGCTGCTGCGGGCGGGATCGCGGCGCAGGCCTGCCACCGCGTGGTTGCGGGCGATCAGCAGCGCCTGCAGGTTGGACTGGCTGCCGCCGGAGGTGAAGATACCGTCGGCGTTGCTGCCCAGGTGCAGCCGCTGTGCGGTCCAGTCGATGAGGCGCCGCTCGATCATGGTGGCGCCGGCGCTCTGGTCCCAGGTATCGAGGGAGGAGTTGACTGCGGAGAGGACCGCCTCACCCACGAGGGCGGGGATCACCACGGGGCAGTTGAGGTGGGCGGCGTATTTGGCGTCATGGAAATAGACGGCGTCGCGCAGGTAGACGTCGTCGAGTTCCTGCAGTGCCGCGGCCGTATCCGGCAGCGGCATGTCCAGGTCAACAGCGCCCACGCGCGCCGCCAGGACGGCAGGTTCGACGCCGGTGAACGGGCGGGTGGTCCGCTCCACTTGGGTGGCGACGGCATTGACACCCTGCAGGACCTGGGCCACGTACCGGGCGGAGTTCCTGGCGTTGAAGAGGTGGTTGGTTGCCCCGAGCGCCAGCTCGAGCCGCGAACCAAAGTCCTGCTCCTGCCGGCCGCCTGCGTCCGGCGGATTCATCGGAAGGGACCCATGCAGGGAAAGCGGGTCATCAACGGGCGGGGCGTCGAGTCGGGGCAGCAGCGGCACAGGGTTTCCTTCTGTTGACGTTCGTAAGGCAAGGCAAGCCTTACTTAGGTAACCCTTTTAGTCAAACTTTTGTGATGTATTTCTTGACGTGCAATGATCGAACGGCCATCAGTCTGAGCTGGGGAAACGCCGACCAAGCCAATGGGGGTGGGACGCGGCCAAGCCCGGCACAGCCCGTCCGAGCGGCAGCCCGAAGGGGTAGTGGCAGCCCAGGGCAGCACCCCAAGGGGGTGCGCTGCATCACATTCGATTTGCGAAGTGATTAGTAAGCATGCTTTGCTTATGGGGCAAATGAACCTCCGCAAGCAGTTCGCGGCGGGGCTGCCGACGAGGGTGGCTCCGTGAAAGAAGCCCAAGGATGACCATGATTACCACCGCAACCGAACATCAGCTGACCGCGCCTGGGGAGCGCACCGATGCGGCTGAGCGCCTTTTGACCGCCACCGTACCCGTGGACGCAGGGCTTCTGGTCACCATGAACTCGCGGATGCATTGCCGCATGCCAATGGAGCGCGTGGACTACGGGGAACTGCCCGTCCGCCAGCCTGTCTACGTCGACGGCACCTCGGTGGTGGCACTGCATGCCGGATCAGCGCCCGAAAGCGTGGTCACCTACCGCTGCGCGTGCGGCTTCACGCTCGATGACCCCGGCACCGGGTTGTCCCTGCCCGAACCGGCAGCCCTGGCCAGCTGACGAGGCACGCCGGCTGCGGACAATCCGGTTGGCGCCGGCCCGGCTAGCGCTCCGGCCAGTCGACGAACTGTTCGTAGCCCTCGTGCTTGCGCAGGTAGCTGGACATGAACGGGCAGTGCGGGATGATGCGTTTACCGGTGGCCACGACGTCGTCCAGGGCGAAGTGCGCCAGCACCCTGGCCAGGCCGCGGCCCTCGAAGTCCTTGCCGGTTTCGGTGTGCGTGAAGTCGATATGCCCCGGAAGGTCACGGAAGAAGGCCTGGACGGCGAGCTTGCCGTCCACCAGCAGCTCATAGCGGTGATGCGCGTCGTTGCGCCGGAGGGAAACGTTGGCGGTGAACTCATCCTCTGTGGACATGGTGTTCTCGGTCATGGTCTGACACTGGCACTACTTCACTCCGCTGGCAATGCCCCCGCCGCCGCGCCCCCGTCCTGCCACAGGCTTCGGTATGCGGCGCCGCCGGCGGACCGGCAAGCCACCGAGGAGCAGGATCGCCACGGTGAAGCACAGCGCGCCGGCGGCCAGCAGTCCCAGCGAAAGTCCGCTGAGTGCGGCGTCCGCCACCGGAAGGAAGACCACGACGACGGCGGCCCCCGCCGAGGCGGGCCGGCAGCGGTAGGCCTGCGGCGCCGTCGGGCGTTCCTCCAGGCGCCCGAACGCAACCGCTACCGGCAGCAGCAGGAGGACCAGCGCCAGGACCACTACAGGCCGTGACCACCACCACTCAGGCGTTCCGGCGGCAGGCTTGTAAACCGGGGTGAGCAGCAGCAGTCCGGACATCCCCACCAGCAGCGGAAGATGCCAGAGATAGACGGTCAGCGAGCGGCCGCCCACCAGTCCCAGCAGCCGGCGCACCCAGCCGACCGCCGCCAGCGGGCCCAGCGCCGGCCGCGCCAGCTCCATTGCCGCCAACTGGGCCACGCCCAGCAGGAACAGGGTGAGGTTGGGCGGGTTGAGGTTCACCAGCATGTTTCCCGTGTACAGCCCGAGGCCGGTAACAAGGCCCAGCACGAGATTCGCGGCAACAGCCATGCCTGCCAGGCCGGAACGGGAAAGCCTGGCAAAGTGGCCGTCGGCGGCCAGGAACCCAAGCTGCTGCACGGCGCACCAGACGAAAACCAGGTTGGCATAGGAAAGGGCCGGCAGCGCGCCGCGCAGGCAGTCCACAGCCACCACCAGGGCGGTAAGCAGGCCGAGGGCCAGCCATGGCGCCCGGGCGTGGAGGGCGGCCAGGACCGGAATGTTCAGCTGTGCCGCGAGGTAGGCTGCCAGGAACCACAGGGGCATCGCGGCGCCCGCGGCCATCAGCTGGACCGCCTGGCGGTCCACGCCCAGCACTGCCGCCGCCCCCAGCCCCAGGACCATCACGGCCAGCAACGCGGTGGCGGGCAGGAGCAGGCGCAGCAGCCTGGCACGGATGAACTGCGCCGCAGTGCCCCCGCTTCCCTTGAGCCGCCGCCAGGACTGCAGGCCGGTCATGCCTCCCGTGACGAAAAACAGGGGCATCACCATGAAGATCCAAATGACGGGAACAAACCAGTCCTGCACGGCGAGCGTGTTCTCCGTGGTCACCGTGCCGTCCGGGTGCAGTACCGGGCTGACCATCATGGAGTGTCCCACCACCACCAGCGCCAGGCAGGCGAAGCGGACAAGGTCGATGGCCGGATCACGGCCGTTTGCCGGGTCCGGCCCCCTCGGTGTCCCCCGCTTGCTGGCGCCGCCCACGGTGGGACCTACTGAGACCTGCTGCTGCCCACAGCACTATTGTGCCCCCACCACCGGCGCTGTCTACGGTCTTTCGCCCCGACCGTCAGGACAGCACAGCGGCCAGCCCCAGCACGACGGCGAGCAACGGCAGGGTGCCCTGGGTCGCAGCGGCGCGGAGGTACTTCCGTCCGGTGACAGCCAGGACGGCGGCGGCCAGGAGCATGGATCCGCAGCTGCTGAAGACCAGGGTCCAGCCGGCCACCGCCTGCCCTGATCCCTGCCCGCCAAAGGCCACCAAGCCGATCCCGGTAAACGCCCCGATGGCGAGGAACAAGTTGTAGAAGCCCTGGTTGTAGGCCATGGGAGCGGTGGTGTCCGCGTCCGCCTGCGAGGCCACGCCGAAGCGCTTCCACGTGGCAGGCCTGGTCCAGGTCACGGACTCCATGCTGAAGATGTACACGTGGAGTGCGGCGGCCAGGAAGGCAAAAAGAAGGGAGGCCAGGATCATTGCTCGATCCTAGCCTCCCTGCCTGGCGGCTTCGCGGGCCTTGCAGCTACCGTGCCAGCGTGGCCAGCGTGGTGGTGGCGAAGTCCCGCGCGCTGTTGTTCCACTGGCCCAACAGGCCCTGGAGGTTCTCGCCGTCCGCGCGGTGGGCGGCGAGCTGGTCCTGCAGTGTGGCGAGCACGCCGGTCCGCAGTTCGGTGTTGAAGTTGACCTTGCCCACGTTCATGGCGGCGGCCTTGACCAGTTCTTCGGCGGGAATTCCCGAGGCGCCGTGCAGCACCAATGGGATGTGGGTCCGCACCGCGATGTCCTGCAGCACGTCCCAGCGGAGCCGCGGCTCGCCCTTGTACTTGCCGTGGACATTGCCGACGGCGACGGCCAGCAGCTCCGCTCCGGTGCGGGAGACGAAGTCCTCCACCTGCGCGGAATCGGTCAAGCCGGCCACGTCCGCCCCGGACTGGTCCGCCGGCTGATCGGCGGAGAAGGCGCGGTCCTCGTCGCCGGCCAGGCCGCCGAGTTCAGCTTCGAGCACGACGTCGGGGCCCAGCAGGGCGCGTGCGGCCCGGACCAGTGCGATGTTGTCCTCGTAGGGAAGGGACGATCCGTCGGCGAGGACGGAATCCGCCCCTGCCGCGACGGCGTCGGCCATCACCTTCAGGTCGCTTGCGTGGTCAAGCTGCACCGCGACCGGAACCGCAGCGGCGTCGGCCAGGCCGCGGAGGGCCGCTATGAGGCGCAGACCGTTCGCCGTGGCGGCGGTCCTGGGTGCCACCAGCAGGATGGCGCCCCGCCCGGACTCTTCTGCGGCTGCCACCACGGCCAGCGCGGTGGTGAAGTCGTAGCAGGTGAAGGCCGGAACAGCGGAACCCTGCTGGAGGGCGGACGTGACCAGGTGGTCGAGTCGGGTTCGCATCAGACGCCCAGGCCTCCCACCAGGATCCAGACCAGGAAGGTCAGGACGAAACCGGCCAGGCCCAGGATGGTGGTGAGGACGGTCCAGGTCTTCAGGCCGTCGGCGACGGAGAGCCCCAGGTAGCGGGTGACGATCCAGAAGCCGGAGTCGTTGACGTGGCTGAGGCCGAAGGCTCCAAAGCCGATGGCGACCAGGATCAACGCGGTTTGGATGGGTGAGAACCCGCCACCTGCAACGGACGCGCTCAGCAGTCCGGCCGTGGTGATGATGGCCACCGTCGCCGACCCCTGCGAAGCCCGCAGGATCGCCGCGAGGATGAACGCCATGACGATGACGGGCAGGCCAGCGGTCTGCAGACCCTCCGCCAGTGCCTTGCCGATGCCGGAAACCGTCAGGACCTTGCCGAACACGCCACCGGCGCCGGTGACCAGGATGACGATTGCAGTGGGGGCCAGTGCCGAGTCCATGACTTCACCGGTGTGCTGCGAGGACCAGCCGCGCCGGATGCCCAGGAAGTAGTAGGCCAGGCCCAGTGCGGTGAGGAGCGCAATCAGGGGTGCGCCGACAAAGGCGGCAAACTGCGCCGGGAAGGAATCCTTCGGCAGGACGACTGCGCCCACAGTGCCCAGCATGATCATGAGGATGGGGAGGACGATCAGCGTGATGATCATGGCAGGGCTGGGGGCGGTCTTGACCTGGGTCTTGACGGCAACCTGGGAGCTGCCCTGCGCGGCTTCCTGCTCGACCTGCGAGGTGCCTGTTCCGAACAGGCGGAACTGCTCGGCGGTGGCGGGCAGCATGGAGAACTCGCGCCGGTTCAGCTTCCGCGCAACGAAGTAGCCCAGGATCCCGACGGGAATGCAGAGCACGAGGCCCAGGATGGTGGCCCAGCCGATGTCGGCACCAAGGATGCCGGCTCCACCCACTACGCCGGGGTGCGGGGGAACGACGACATGGATGGCGAGCATGATGGCGCCCACGGGCAGGCCGATCTTGACGGGATTGACCCCGGCGGCCTTGGCGAAGCCGTAGATGATGGGGATCAGGATGATGAATCCGACGTCAAAGAAGACGGGGATGGCCAGCAGGAACGCGGCAGCGGTCAAGGCCGCGATAATCCGCCTGGGGCCCAGCAGCTGGGTGAACTTGCCGGCAAGCGACTGTGCGCCGCCGGATATTTCAATCATCTTGCCCAGCATGGCTCCCAGGCCCACCAGGATGGCGACGGAACCGAGGGTGCCGCCCATGCCGTCAGTGACGGTCTTGATGACGTCCGGCAGCGGAATGCCGGCCACAAGGGCCACCAGCACGCTGACGACAAGCAACGCCAGGAAAGCCGGGATCTTGAATTTAATGACGGCCACCAGCAGCAGGGCGACGCCTGCGGCTGCTATGGCCAGGAGAGCTAATGCGCTCATGGGATGTCTCCTTTGACGTGCCGGCCTGGGGGAAGGCGGGCAGCAGGTCTTACGGCGGGGATAAACGTTGCGGGACGGCGCCGGCAACGCTGGGAGGTACGGCGACGGCGAAGGGGGGACCGCCGTCGTCGTACCTGGTACGGGGAAAGGCTTCCTGGTGCGCCGGGTTACGTGGTGCGCTTGGCGGGGGCAACCACCTTGATGACCGCCGAGTCATCGCCGGCGGCGAGGCCCTGGGCCTGGCCCAGCAGGTAGAGCTGCTCGGCGGCGGCGGCAACGGGGGCTGCCAGGCCGGCGGCGCGGGTTGCCTTGCCCACGATGCCCATGTCCTTGACGAAGATGTCCAGGCGGGACAGGACCTCGGCGCCGTCCTCGTTGTACGCCTCGAGGATGCGCGGGCCGCGGTTGGACAGCATGAAGGAGCCGGCGGCCCCCGCTTCCAGGGCAGCCAGGGTCTTGGCCTGGTCCAGTCCGAGCGCGTCGGCCAGGGCAAGGGCCTCCGCGGCGGCGGCAATGTGGACGCCGCACAGGAGCTGGTTCACAGTCTTCAGCGCCTGGCCGTCGCCGGGGTTGTCGCCCACCACGGTGAGGGTGGAGGCGAGCAGGTCCAGGGCCGGCGCTGCCTTTTCGCGGGCTTCGGGGGAAGCGCCGACGACGATCAGCAGGTCGCCTTCGCCGGCGCGCTTGGGGCCGCCGGACAGCGGGGCGTCCACCAGGTCCACGCCGTATTCGGCCAGCTTGGCGACCGTAGCGGGGATGGCGTCGGTGCCCACGGTGCTGCCGAGGATGACGACGGCGCCCGGCTCAAGCACCGAGGCCACGCCGTTTTCGCCGAAGAGGACGTCGTTGAGCTGTTCACCGTTGCGGACGGCCAGGAGCACGGCGTCGGCGCCCTTTGCAGCCTCACGGGCTGTTGTGAAGGTGGTGATGCCGGCTTCTTCGGCGAGCTTGAGACGGGGCTCGGCGATGTCGAAGCCGTGGACGGTCAGCTGCGAAGCCAGGCGGGTGGCCATGGGCAGGCCCATGGCGCCAAGGCCCAGGACGGTGACGGTGTAATTGCTGGTCATGGTGTTTCTCCGTTGAATTCTTGCGGGAAATTGGGGTTTGTTCGACGCGCCGTCAGAATGCGGTGCTGAGTTTGCGCGTGACCTGGGCGAGGGAGTCGTCGTCGCCCACGTTGCCGGCGAAGACGATGTACGGGATGCCCTTGGCGGGGCCGTCCACCGGTTCCCAGAGGCTGACGATGCCCGGGAGCATGGGGCCGCGGACAATGGCGTGGCGGATTTCCAGGCCGTGGGCTGCCACGTCGGAGGAGGTGATGCCGCCCTTGGCGATGACGAACCGGGGTGGGAAGGTCTTAAGGGTCCGGTTCACCACGTCGACGACGGCGGCCGAGACGGTGCGCGCGATCCGCAGGCTTTCGGCAGGGTCGTCCGTCTTGATGAGGAGGCGGCTGGTGTGCACGATGACGTCGCCGGCGCGGAGGGCTTCGACCACGGCGTCCACCGTTTGGTCCAGGTGCGCCTTGGCTTCGGATTCATCGGCGAGGAGCTTCTCGACGTCGATCTCGATGATGCGCGCGGAGCTGTGTTCGGCGGTGAGGACGTTGAGCTGGCGGGTGGTGAGTCCCACGTGCGAGCCCACCACGATCAGGCCGCCTGCTTCCGACGGGGTGTTGCCCGCGTAGGCCTCTTCGGCTGTCAGCGCGGTGCGGACTTCCTGGCCGATGCGGCCGCGGACAAACGGCGGGCCGACACGGTAGAGGAGCTTCTTGCCGCGGCGTTCGGCCTCTTCAAGACCCAGGGCGAGGGCACGGAAGTCGTTCTCGGTGACGATGTCGGCCACGATCGGGGTGGAGTCTGTGGCTGGTTCCAGGGCGTCGGCGATGGCCTTCGCGGAGATGGCAGGATCCTGGGCGGAGGCGCCGGCACGGATGATGTCCAAATCCAGGACAATCACGGACTCTGCGGGGAACCGGCCCTGCGACTTTTCGGCAACGTACTCTGCCATGACGGACGTGCTGAAGCCAAAGGTCGCATCTTTGGCGAACTCGGTTTCGGAGACGGGAACCAGGGTGCCCTTGGCGTCGCCGGTGCCGCGCATGTAGTGGACACCGCCGACGGTGACGCGGCCGGCGTCCGGGAAGGCCGGAACGATGACGACGCCGTCGGTTGTTCCGCCGCCGGCCTCGGCAACCGTGGCTGCGATGACGTCCGGTTCCAGGGGGTAGTGGCCGCGGAGGGTGGAGTCGCTGCGGCTGACGAAGCCGAGGCGAAGCTTGTCGGGCGAACCTGCCGCGGCAAGCGCGTTGCGGACGACTTCTTCATTGCGTGCCGCTGCCTCCGCCGGATCAAGGCTGCGGGTGTTGGTGAGGACGTACACGGCGTGCTTGCCCTGGCCAAAAGCCCACGCGAAGTCTTCCACTTCCCAGCGGGTGAGCACGGGCAAATCCGCCACTGACTGCGTGCCGGTGGGGTCGTCGTCGAGCACTACCAGGACGCGGGGAACTTCCGCGTTGGAAGCGGCCAGCGTGGCGGCAACCAGCGCTGCCGGGATATCCAGTTCTGCCGGGTAGGCGGCCAGCATGTCGGCTTCATGCGTCACAGTGCACTCCGTTGTGTTGCGATCCGGGGATCGGGATCCTGATGTAAAGGTAACTGTAAGATGTCTGACATCTTGCATTTGAATGTTAGTGTGGCACACGACATAAGGACGCGCAAGTAGACTTGTCTGACATATCCGCCGGGCGTGGGCCGGGAGCAGGAAGCGGGGGAAATATGGCAAGGAAATCGCTGGTCGGCATCGTGGCCGACGAGTTGCTGGACCGCATCATCGAAGGCGAGTTTCCGCCCGGGGCCACCGTGCCCGGAGAGCACGAGCTCAGTGCGCGCCATGAAGTCAGCCGCATGACGGTCCGCGAAGCGATGAAGACACTGCAGGCCCAGCACATCCTGAGTGTGGAGCGGGGCCGGGGCACATTCGTCAACCCGCTCAGCCGCTGGACCTCCCTCGAGGCAGTGCTTCGCGCCGCCTCGGAAGGCAAGAACGACGCCGATGCCTCCATCCAGCTCATCGAACTCCGGCGAATGCTGGAGACCGGGGCCTGCGAACTGGCCGCCGGGCGGATCTCGGAAGAGGACATCGACTCCCTCTTCGCCCACGTCTCGGCAATGAAGGCCGCCCACAGCATCAACGACGTCGCCGCCTTCGTGGAAGCGGACCTCGCTTTCCACGACGTGATCCTCCGCGCCTCGGGCAACGTCTTCGTGTCCGTGCTGTTCGAGCCGCTGCACCGGGTGCTGGAGAAGCGGCGGACAGAAACATCGGCCGTTCCCACCATCCAGGAACACGCCATCGGCCATCACCAGAGCATCGCCGAAGCCCTGCAGTCGCGGGACGCGGTCAGGTCACGGGAAACGATGGACGCGCACATGCAGCAGACCCTGGACGACCTGAAGAACCTGGTGCTGGAGGCCCGGTAGTCCCCCACCCGGGACTTGCTGCCGCTCCGGGCCCCAAGGGTCTGGCCAACGCTCCCGGAGTCCTACTAGGCTTCAGGGACGGCCCGCAACCGGGGGCATCGACGATCACGAGGAGCGAAGTTGTCCAACCACACGTACAGCATTTCTGAAATTGTCGGCACCTCCACCGAGGGCGTGGACGATGCCGTCCGCAACGGCCTCGCCAAGGCATCCCAGACCCTGCGGCACCTCGACTGGTTCGAGGTCAAGGAGATCCGCGGCCACCTGGAAGAGGGCAAGGTGGCGGACTGGCAGGTCACCATCAAGATCGGCTTCCGGCTCGAAGAGCACTGACCAACACAGAGCACTGATTCAAGCAAAACTGACCCGCAGCCGGCGGAGTGTCAATGACGCCGGCTGCGGGTCAGTTCTGCTTTAGGGATGGCTTAGTTCGCGGTGCCCGGGCTCCGGCGGCGCCAGACTGTTGGGACGCCGTCGAACGCAGGAAATACGTGGCCTTCGAAGAAGGAGAGCACGGTATGCGGATCAAGTTCCGGGCTCCACAGGCCTGACGCGGGGCAGTGCGAGCCGGTGGCAGTGGACGCGGCGCCGGCAGACGCCTGGCGCTCCTTCAGCAGGGCGATGCGTTTCATCGTTGAGACCATCCTTGGGGCGGGAACCTTGTTTCTCCAGCCTAGGAACCCCCGGCCCCGGGACCAATGGGCGGCTGGCCAGAATTGGGCACCCTCTCTGGACAAATGTACAGAAGAAGCACTCCCGGGGACGCGTTACTCCGCGCCAGCACCGTCGGCGGCCGGGGCAGGCCGCCGTTCCAGGGCGGTCCCGGCCGCCGCCCCCAGGCTGCCAAGGAGGGCCAGTGCGTCCGACGACGGCGAACCGGGCCGGGCGGAATATACCCGCAGCATCTGGTCGGGGTCCTCAGGCAGGATGAGGTTTTCAAAGTTCAGTTCAAGGTCACCCACTGCCGGATGGTGCAGCCGGACGGTGCCGGCCGAGCGGGTGGCCACGCGGTGGCCCGCCCACCACTGCCGGAAATGTTCGCTGTGGACCGCCAACTCCCCCACCAACTGGTTCGCCTGGGGATCGTTGGGGTGGCGCCCCACGTCCAGGCGGAGGGAGCCCGCAGCTTCGGCAGCCACGGTCTTCCAGTCGCGGAAAAGTTCCCGCGCCGCGGGGTCGAGGATCGTCCAGCGGGCAAGGTTCCGCTCGGCGGCGGGCAGCGCGGTGAAATCCGTGAAGAGCAGGAAAGCCATCCGGTTCCCGGCAAGCACGTCGCTGCGCCTGCCCAGCACCATGGCGGGGACATCCCCCACCGCATCCAGGAGCTGGCGGAGTGCGGGCCGGACCCCCTGGGCTGCCGACGGGCCGGACTCACGGGGAGAGCCCGCACAGTTTTCGAGCAGGTCCAGCATGTGTGCGTGCTCGCTGCTGTCCAGCCGCAACGCCCGGGCCACCGCGTCCAGGACTGTGCGCGAAGGGTGGATATTACGGCCCTGCTCCAGCCGGACGTAGTAGTCGGTGCTGACACCAGCCAGCCGCGCCACCTCTTCCCGCCGCAGGCCAGGGACCCTGCGGGAACCGTTGGTGGGGCCGGTTCCGGCCACCTCCGGACTCAGCCGCGACCGCATCGCTTTGAGGAATTTTCCGAACTCGGCGCTTTGACCCATGGTCCCCATTCTGCCTGCCGTATCGGGCATCGTTCTACAACGAAGGTAGGACTGGCAATCCTAGGAAAAACAGGATCAGCCTTGCCTGCTGACTTAGCGGCCAAAAGTGCATAGGCTCAGGAGTGAGCCAGCGGAAACCGCTTTCTCGCTGTCGAGCATCCGGCACTGATTCCACCACCACCGTTCAAGGAGCACCCATGTCAGAGCTGACACTGAACAACGGCGTCACCATCCCGCAACTTGGCTTCGGCGTTTTCCAGGTTCCGCCGGAAGATACGCAGCGCACCGTGGAGGACGCGCTGGAGGCGGGCTACCGCCACATCGACACCGCGGCCGCCTACCGCAACGAGGCCGGGGTGGGGGCGGCGCTTGCCGCCACCGGCATCGCACGCGAGGACATCTTCATTACCACCAAGCTCCGCAACGGCGAGCAGGGCCGGGCGCAGGAGGCCTTCCAAAACAGCCGGAAAGCGCTGGGCCTGGACTTCATCGACCTCTACCTCATCCACTGGCCCGTGCCGTCGCAGGGACTGTTCGTGCAGGCCTGGAAGGAGATGGAGCGGCTGTACGACAACAAGGAGATCCGCGCCATCGGTGTCTCCAACTTCCTCTCCGACCACCTGGACACCCTGCTGGAGTCCGCCGAAACCGTCCCCGCCGTCAACCAGATCGAGCTGCACCCCAGCTACCAGCAGGCGGACCTGGCGGCGAAGTGCCGAGGCCTCGGCATCGCCGTGGAGGCCTACAGCCCGCTGGGGCAGGGCGGGGACCTGAACGGAAATGCCGTCACGGCAATCGCCAACGCGCACAACGCCTCCACCGCCCAGGTTGTGCTGGCCTGGCACCTGGCCCAGGGAAACATCGTCATCCCCAAGTCGGCGAACCCTGACCGGATCCGGGAAAACTTCGCGGCATCCTCCCTGACGCTGTCCGACGACGAACTGGCCGCCATCACGGCGCTGGAATCCGGTGCCCGCATCGGTTCCGATCCCGCCGTCGCCTCCTTCACCCAGATGTGAATCCCCACAGTCTCCACCGGCCGGCAGGCCAACCCCATCCGGCAGGCTCCCCGAAAGGAACTCCTTCCATGCAGTACACCCACCTGGGCCGCTCCGGCCTGAAAGTCTCACGCCTTTGCCTGGGCACCATGAACTTTGGTCCGCAGACGGAGGAAGCGGACGCGCACAGCATCATGGACTCGGCCCACGAATCCGGAATCAATTTCTTCGACACCGCCAATGTCTACGGCGGCGCCGGGCACCGCGGCTGGACCGAGGAAATCATCGGGCGCTGGTTCGCCAAGGGCGGCGAGCGCCGGGAGCACACCGTGCTCGCCACCAAGCTTTACGGCACCATGACGGACCGGCCCAACGAATCCAAGCTCTCGGCGCTGAACATCCGGCGGGCCCTGGATGCCAGCCTCAAGCGGCTGCAAACCGACTACATCGATGTCTACCAGTTCCACCACATCGACCGGGACACCCCCTGGGATGAAATCTGGCAGGCCGTCGAAGTGGCGGTCCAGCAGGGCAAGATCCTTTACTCGGGCAGCAGCAACTTCGCCGGCTGGCACATCGCCCAGGCACAGGAAGCAGCCCGCCGCCGGAACTACACCGGCCTGGTCAGCGAGCAGTCCATCTACAACCTCTTCATGCGCCAGGTTGAGCTTGAAGTCATCCCGGCCGCGCAACAGTACGGGCTGGGCCTGATCCCTTGGTCTCCCCTCCAGGGCGGACTCCTTGGCGGGGTGCTGAAGAAGGAGCGCGAAGGCGTGCGCCGCACCGAAGGACGGGCCGCTGAAACGCTGAAGAAGCACCAGGACCAGATCCGCCAGTACGAGGATTTCGCGGATGAACTGGGCCACGAACCCGGCGATATTGCCCTTGCCTGGCTCCTCCACCAGCCCGCCGTGACGGCACCGATTGTGGGTCCGCGGACTCAGGAACAGCTGGACTCGGCGGTCCGCGCCCTGGACGTCAGCCTCGACGCCGACGCCCTCAAGCGGCTGGACGACATTTTCCCGGGACACCGTACGGCACCGGAAGACTACGCGTGGTGACCCCACCCGAGGCCGCAGGCACGGTGGCGCCGCGGAGCATCCTTTTCATCGGCGGCACCGGGGTCATCAGCGCGGCGGCGGCAGAACGCGCCGTCGCGCTGGGCCACCGGCTGACCATCCTGAACCGGGGACAGTCCACCAGGCCCGTCCCCGATGGCGCGGAAGTCCTGCACGCGGACATCCGCGATGCGGCGGCGGTCCGCGACGTGCTGGGCGGGAGGACGTTCGACGCCGTCGCGGACTTCATCTCGTACACCCCGGACCAGGCGCAAACCAGCATGGACCTGTTCAGGGACAGGGCCGGGCAGTACGTCTTCATCAGCTCGGCGTCCGCGTACCAGAAACCGCCCACCCGGCTGCCGATCCTGGAATCCACGCCGCTGAAGAACCCCTTCTGGCAGTATTCCCGGGACAAGATCGAGTGCGAGGAACTGCTCTTCCGCGCCTACCGGGAGCAGGACTTTCCGCTGACGGTGGTGCGGCCGTCACACACCTATGACCGCACCAAGATCGCCATGGTGGGCGGCTGGACGGATGTCCACCGGATGCGTGCCGGGCTCCCGGTCATGGTCCATGGCGATGGCACCTCGTTGTGGACCCTCACGCACAGCCGTGACTTCGCCAAGGCTTTCGTGGGGCTGCTCGGCCGGCCGCAGGCTGTGGGCGAGAGCTACACCATCACCTCGGACGAGTACCTGCCATGGAACCAGATCTACCGGCTCTTCGCACGGGCGGCGGGCGTGGCGGAACCGGAGCTGGTGCACGTGGCGTCCGAAACCATTGCGGCGCACGACCAGGAACTGGGCTCCAACCTCCTGGGCGACCGGTCCCATTCCGTGGTCTTTGACAACACGAAGATCAAGTCCCTGGTCCCGTCGTACACCGCCACCATCCCGTTCGCGGACGGTGCCCGCGAGATTGTCCAGTGGTTCGACAGCCACGCGGAGCTGCAACAGGTGAACGAGGACTACATGCAGCTTTCGGACAAGCTCACCAGCTGGGCCCGCAGGGGCGCCTGAGGAGCGGGCACCCGGGGAGGAGCCCTGCCCGTGTGCTAGATTTCGGCGCATGACCGCCAACGCCGAGGGCCGCAATGCCGACGAACCGGTCGCCGCCGCGATCGGGCTGCTGGCGCGCCAGGGTTTCGATGCCACGTCCGTGGAGGGGCTGGCAGAGGCTGCGGGCATGAGCCGCAGCACCTTCTTCCGGAAGTTCGGCTCGAAAGAGGACGTGGTCTTCGCAGACCATGAGCGGATCCTCGGCCACGTGAACGCCCTGCTGGCGGGATCAACGCAGGACCCCCTGGCAGCGATTTGCGACGCGGCACTGCTGGTCTTCAACCACCACCTGCGGAATCCGGAGACTTCCCGGGCGAGGTACCGGCTCCTGCAGGCGGTACCGGCCCTCCGGGACCGCGAGCTGGTTACCTCCCACCGGTACGAGCGGGCGTTCCTGCGGCACGTGATGGACGGGCTGCCCGACGGCGGCGCGCATGAACACACGGCAGTCGCCTTCGCGGCGTCAGTCGTTGCCGTGCACAACGCCTTCCTCCGGGAGTGGCTTCGCGCCGGCCCTGAAGCGGCGGACGACGCCGCGGCCGGGGCCCCTGATGCAGCTCCCGGCGACCGGAAAAGGGCCGCCTCCCTGGCCACCGAACTCCATGCCTTGTCCCGGATGTTCCGTCCGGTCCTGCTTGGCCGGGGGCGCGCACCCCAGCCGCCCACCGTCGTCGTGACCGTGCTGGCGGACGCCGTGGACAAGGAGGCCATTGCCCAGGCGGTTCGTGACGCCCTTCCCTGAGTTGTTCCCTGACCCGCATATGGCACTCAGTCCCTTGACGTGGAACTGCGTTTCAGTGCATCCTTGACCGGTGTGGTCCCCGCCACACCTTCGCCCGCGGTCGGCGCCGAGGGTTCACCGCAGATCCAGAGGATGCAGATATGACGACGACGTCTCCCGCCCGGGGAGTGACCGATACCAGCTTTCCGGACGGTTTTCCCGCCGGCACCGTAGAACCGAACTATGTGGTGACGGAGGCGCTGGGCACGGACCCGGCCGCTGTCTTTGCGGGCATCAGCGCCGGGGACCGCGCCTACTGGGAGCGGGCACGCAGCTTCGTCCAGGATGAGGTCCTCCCCGTCATTGACGGCTATTGGGAACGGGGCGAGTATCCACTTCACCTGCTGGAGCGCCTCGGCCAGCAGGACCTGCTGCGCGACGGCGTCCCGGTGGACGGATTCGCGCCGATGAGCAGCATGGCCGCGGGGCTCGTGAACATGGAAATCAGCCGCGGGGACGGCTCCGTGGCCACGATGATCGCCGTCCAGGGGGGCCTGGCCCTCCGGTCGATCGCCGAATGTGGCTCCGCGGCCCAGAAAGAACGCTGGCTGCCCGCTGTCGCCAGCGGAAAGGAATACGCGGCCTTCGCCCTGACCGAGCCCACCCACGGCTCGGACTCGGTGGCGCTGGAATCCACCGCAACCCGGACCGACGGCGGCTTCCTGCTCAACGGTGAGAAGAAATGGATCGGCAACGGCTCGGTGGGCGGCGTCACCGTGGTGTGGGCGCGCGGCGAAGACGGCCAGGTGCACGGCTACCTGGTCCCCCAGGACTCCCCCGGCTACACCGCCACGAAGATCGAGGGAAAGCTGGCCCTGCGCGCCATCTGGCAGGCACATATCCGGCTCGAGAACGTCTTTGTTCCGGAGGCGAACGTCCTCCCCGGGGCGCGCACCTTCAAGGACACGGCACGCGTGCTCCTGGCGACCCGCCTGGGCGTGGCGTGGTCCGCCGTCGGGCATGCCACCGCCTGCTATGAAACCGCCGTCCAGTACGCCAGGCAGCGCCGCCAGTTTGGCAGGCCACTGGCAGCCTCCCAGATTGTGCAGGAGCGGTTGGCCCGGATGCTCAGCGAACTGGCGACGATGCAGTTGATGGTGGTCCAGATGACCCGCCTGGACGAGGCCGGGACGCTCACCCCCGAGCAGGCGTCGTTGGCGAAGTACACCTGCACACGCATCGCCAGGGGCATCGCCTCCAATGCGCGCGACCTGCTGGGCGGCAACGGCATCCTGCTGGCAAACCGCGTGGCACGGCACCTTGCCGACATCGAGGCGATCCACACCTACGAAGGCACCGAGACGGTGCAGGCCCTCATCATCGGCCGCGGCATCACCGGCATGTCCGCCTTCGCCTGAGCCCCCGAAAAAACACCTCCCACGGAAGAAGCAGGCCATGACCAACAACAACTCCGCCGAGGGATTCGCAACGATTTCCGTGGCCGCCATCCTGGCTGAATCCGCCCGCAGGACGCCGGACAGCATCGCCCTCGTGGTCGGCGGGGACGAGGTCAGCTACGGGGACCTGTGGCGCCAGACCCGCGCCTACGCGGGAGCGCTGCGTGCGCGTGGCATCGGCCCGGGCGACGCCGTCGCCGTCCTGATTCCCAACGTTCCGGACTTCGCCCGGGTCTACTACGCCATCCTGTCCCTGGGTGCCATCGTGGTTCCGGTTCATGCCCTGCTCAAGGCCCGCGAAATCGAGTACGTCCTCCAGGACAGCGGCGCCCGGCTGCTGGTATGCGCCGCTCCGCTGCTCCCGGAAGGGGCCGCAGGCGCGGAAGCCAGCGGAGTCGGCGTGCTGACAGTGATGGCTCCGGACGACAGCGGGTTCCCCCGGCTTGAGGCGGAAGCTTCCGGCGCCGAGCCGATCCGCACATACGAGCCGTGCCGCCCCTCGGACACCGCAACGATCCTCTACACCTCGGGCACGACGGGTAAACCGAAAGGCGCGCTGGGCACACATTTCGCCCTCGTGGAACAGACATCGGTGCTGCTGACCAGCGTGATGGACTTCCGGCCCGGTGACGTCCTGTTCGGCGGCCTGCCGCTCTTCCACACCTTCGGCCAGACAGTGGTTCTCAACACCGGGCTGCGGGCCGGCGCCACCATCGTGCTGATGCCCCGCTTCAACGGCGAGGATGCCCTGAAGCTGCTGGCCCGGCACGATGTCAACGTCTTCCTGGGGGTTCCCACCATGTACGTGGCACTGCTGGAGGCAGCCAAGACGTTGCCCGACCGGCCTGCCGCCCTGCGGTACGGCATCTCCGGCGGAGCGTCCCTTCCGCTGGCTGTGATGGACAAGTTCCGGGACGTTTTCGGCGTGGAGATCCACGAGGGCTACGGGCTGACCGAAACCTCGCCCGTTGCAGCCTTCAACCATGTCGGCACGCCACCCCGGCCTGGAACCATCGGCGTACCGATCTGGGGCGTAGATATCGAAATTGCCCGGCCCGAGGTGGTGGAGCGCATCGAACTGCTGCCCAACGGGGAGCTTGGCGAACTCGTCATCCGCGGACACCTGCTGATGAAGGGCTACCTCAACCGGCCAGAGGCTACGGCCGAGGCGGTGGTGGACGGCTGGTTCCGCAGCGGGGACCTCGGGACAAAGGGCGACGACGGCTACCTCACCATCGTCGACCGCAAGAAGGACATGATCATCCGGAACGGATTCAACGTGTATCCCCGGGAGGTGGAGGAAGTCCTGCTCACCCACCCGCAGGTGGTCAGCGCCGCCGTCTACGGGATACCGCATGACGTGCACGGCCAGGAGATCGCGGCGGCCATTGTGCTGGATGCCGGGGCCACCGTTTCCGAAGCGGGCCTGATTGACTTTGCGAGCGCCCAGCTCGCGGCATACAAGTACCCGCGGGTGGTCAGGATTGTCTCCGAACTCCCGCTGGGCCCGAGCGGAAAAATCCTCAAACGGAAACTGGCTGAGGATTCCAGCGGCAGCTAGGGGTGGACCCGGGTGCACCGGCCCGCAAGACTGTTCGCATGACACTTGCACCGCTCATCGAACTCAATGACGGCCACAGCATCCCCCAGCTGGGCCTTGGCACCTGGCCGCTGGACGACGACCAGGTGGCGACCGCCGTCGTACAAGCCCTGGAAGCCGGGTACCGGCACATCGATACCGCCGTGAAGTACGGCAACGAGCGCGGCGTGGGCAACGGCATCCGGGCCAGCGGCCTGGACCGCAGCGACCTCTTCGTCACCACCAAGCTGGACGGTGAATTCCAGGGCCACGACCGCGCCGTTGCCGGCCTGGAGGGGTCCCTGGAGCGCCTGGGGCTGGACTACGTGGACCTGCTGCTGATCCACTGGCCGCTTCCTGGCCGGGACCAGTACATCTCCACGTGGCAGACGTTCGAGCGGCTCCAGGCGGAGGGGAAAGCCCGGTCGATTGGGGTGTCCAACTTCAAGCCCGCCCACTTGGAACGGCTGATGGCAGAGACGGACGTGGTGCCTGCGGTTAACCAAATCCAGCTAAGCCCGGCGATCACCCGGGAGGCGGAGCGGGAATTCCACGCGAAGCATGGAATTGTCACGGAGTCCTACAGCCCGTTGGGTGGCTCCGGCGCGGGTCTGCTCAGCGCCCCAATTCTTTCCCAGCTGGCGGAAAAACACGGCAAAACACCGGGACAACTGGTCCTGCGGTGGCATATACAAAACGGATTGGTAACGATTCCCAAGAGTGCTTCTCCCGAGCGCATGAGGGAGAACCTGGACGTGTTCGATTTCGCCCTGGATCGGCAGGATCTCGCGGAACTTGCGGTCCTCGACGAAGGTCCCGGGGCGGGCAATGATTCGGACCATACGGGCCACTGAGGCATGCTTGAACTGGGCTTTTTTCCTGACGCGGGGTTGGCAAATAGATAGTAAGCATGATTACTATTGAGCCAGAAGGACGAAGTGCCTCCGGAACATGGGGGCCTCCTTTACCTAGGAAGAGAGCAAAAAAATGGGATTTATTGCATTTCTGATTCTCGGACTTATTGCCGGTGCGATCGCTAAGGCGATCCTCCCGGGCAGGCAGGGTGGCGGCTGGTTCATCACCCTGATCCTGGGCGTTGTTGGTGCCATCCTCGGCGGCTGGCTGGGTGGAATGATCTTCGGCAGCGGACTGCAGGAGTTCTTCTCGATCCAGACCTGGCTGCTGGCGATCGTCGGCTCGCTGATCGTGCTCGCCATCTACGGCATGGTCACCAAGCGCAGCGTCCGCGGATAACTGCCCGGGCAGTGCCAGGAAACCGGCCTGGGGGCACACATCCCCCAGGCCGGTTTTCATTTCTCCGGCTAGGCGCCAAGCGTCCCGGCCAAAACTGACAACCTTCTCGCGGAGCAGGAGTTCATGATGAAAAACAAGCTTCTTTTGGGTGTTGGCATCGCCGCTGGCTACGTCCTCGGCTCACGGTCCGGCCGTGCCGCATATGACAAGCTGAAGGCCCGCGCCGCCAGCATTTGGGACAGCAAGCCCGTCCAGGACAAGGTGGCTGTGGCCACGGGGACCATCAAGGAAAAGGCCCCCGAGGTTGCGGACCAGCTGGGCGAGGCGGCGCGCAGGGCAGGCACTGTCATTGGCTCCGCAATTCACCGCGACGGCTCGACCGGCA
Organism: Arthrobacter sp. MOO21; assembly: GCF_057369995.2. Lineage (NCBI taxonomy): Bacteria > Bacillati > Actinomycetota > Actinomycetes > Micrococcales > Micrococcaceae > Arthrobacter > Arthrobacter sp. MOO21. The sequence goes on from NZ_CM170671.2 coordinate 1,247,949, forward strand.
CAGGGAACACCTCCGGTCCCACCGGCGCTGGGGCCGGGACAGGCGGAACAGCCGGGACGGGCGAGCTGGGCGAGGACCACATCCCCGCGCACAGCACCCACCCGGAAACCACCAACCTGGGTACCGCAGACGGGACAAGCAAGGCCTGATTACCGCCGCAGTGCTGAATATGACGCCTGCCCTGTCTGTGACAACAGGCTGGTGCGGGCCGTGTGTTACAACTTGATACCTTGCTGGCCGCCGCGATCCTTGGGGGACGCGGCGGCCAGCTGTATTTAAGGGCCAGCTGCAGCACTTGAGGGACGCAGCACCGCCCGGGCGCGGGTTTTCCACATACGGGCTTTCGTGGGTCCTCAATGTCAGTGGTGGCTGGCAGAGTTGGGCTATGGAGGCTATTGGGGAACAGCTCGAGGAGGCGTACGACGCCGGCGCCCGGCCGCCGCGGCTCCCCCGCCTTCAGGCCGTCCCCGGCGGCGCGGCGAAAGACAGTGCGGCGAGAGACAGCGCGGTACAAGACAGCGCGGCCGCTGCTCAGCTGGATGGCCTGCGTGCGCAGCTCGCGGCGGCCGCCCTCGCCGCTCCCAGCTTTCTGGCAGGGGCCAGCTACGTTGGGGCAGCCCAATATGCCGCCCATGTGGAAGAGCTCGCACGGAGCGTGGAGTGCTTGCAGATTGCCGCGGCCGGCACCGTGGACCGGACCCGCGGGCAGGCTATCGCCGAGGCCGCCACAGCCGGACGCAGGCGTCGCGGAATGAGCGGCTGGGACACCAAGGGCGTGGAAACCTTGAACGGCACCCATGCCGTCAACGAAACGGACACCAGCTGGCCCAGCGGTTCGAGCCGCCCGGCCCTGACCTCGCCCGCCGACGACGGTTGCAGGAACACCGCCGAGTTCCTTCGGGTCTGCCTTCGGATCCCCATCCGGGAAGCCCGCCGCCGCCTCACCCTCGCGCACCACACCCTGGCCGGCGCTGCCCTCACTGGTGAACCAACACCACCCGTCCGCGAACACCTCGCCGCCGCACTTGCCCCCGCGACGGAGCTGGGTCCACATGACGGCGGCCCGGCAAGCCTAAGGGCGGAAGCCCCGGCTGTGTCCTCACACTCCGCGACGATCATCACCGCCACCCTGGACCGGCTCCAGCACCACGCCTCTCCGGAGGTCCTGGACCGGGTCGAACAGCATCTCACTGCCGAGGCCGCCACCAGCGACCCCGATTTCCTCGCCCGCCTGGCGCAGCGCTGGGCGGACACCATCGATGCCGACGGCACCGAACCCATCGAAGAAGCCCTCCGCCACACCCAGGGCGCCTTCATCCGCAAACCCCGCCACGGCCTGCACCACCTTGAGATCTTTGCCACCACCGATCAATACGAACACCTGTTGACCGTCATGAACACGGCCACCAACCCCCGCACGTCGGTCCCCGGTAACCCAGGCCCGGGCGATGCGAAGACTGGCACGCACCTGGAAGCAGATCCAGGAACAAGTCCCGGGCCAGCACCACAATCCGACGGGATGGACCTGGACAGGCGCACCCGCCCCCAGAAGCAACTCGACGGCATCGTCACCGCAGTGAAAGCCGCCTTGGCCACCAATACCCTGCCGACGACCGGCGGCAACCGGCCCCAAATCATCGCCACCATCGACTACCAGGACCTCTTCCCCGATGCTCGCAGCACAGCAGCCACCAGCGCCGGTGCCGATGCCGGTGCCGATGCGGGTGGGATATCGCGGACCATGTCCCGTCCGTGGCCGCACACAGGCCAAGAGGTCGACAGGCTGGCACTTGCCGGGACAGCCGCAGGGACAGGGCCCCGGACAGGGACAGGGACGGGATCCTTTGTGTTCACCGGACCGGTCGCGGCCGCTACCCTGCGCAAAATCGCATGCGACGCAGACATCATCCCCGCCCTCCTGGGCACCCATGGCGAAATCCTCGACCTCGGCCGAAAAGCCCGCCTCTTCAGCCCGGCCCAGCGCCTCGCCATCACGGCGCGCGACCAAGGCTGCGCGTTCCCTAACTGCACTATTCCTGCACCCTGGTGCGAGGCCCACCACATCACCTACTGGTCACAAGGCGGACCAACCAGTACCAACAACGGCGTCCTGCTCTGCAGCCACCACCATCACCTCATCCACAAAGAACAGTGGAGCATCAGCAACACGCACGGCATGCCAACTTTCATTCCCCCGCCCCACATCGATCCCGCACGAAAACCCCGACAAAACCACTACTTCAAACCTCCGCCACCGCCCACCAAGCGGGAGTGAGAACGGCCAGGCTTACAAACCCGAGCAACAGCTGCCACGCAAAGCGGCTGAAGGAGAGGTGCGCCAAAGCGGCGGCACCCCGGGCCCGAAGCTGGAGCGCACGTCGCCTCTACAGGTAAGTTGCGGCACGCCCAGCGACCGTTCCGACAACCGCGGTTCCGTCAAGTTCCTCTGATCGGACCGTCCTTACACCAAACCCTTCTGCCACCAGGATTGCGCCGGTCCCGGCAGCCTGGCGCTCGCTCGTTTCGATGAGCAGACGCCCTCCAGGTGCGAGCCATTCGGTAGCCTCGGCAGCAAGCCGCCGATGGAAGTCCAGGCCGTCCGGGCCGCCGTCCAGCGAGAGAGCAGGCTCGTACAGGCGCGCCTCCGGTGGCATGGTCCGGATGGCCTCAGTCGGCACGTAGGGAGCGTTGACGGCCACTAACTGGACTCGTCCGCGCAGTCCTGTCGGGAGGGCCTGGAACAGGTCGCCCTCGTGAACTTGTCCTCCCAGCGACTCAACATTCCGTCGCGCGCAGGCAACGGCTGCGGGGTCAATGTCGGCGGCGTGCAGTTCCGCTCGCGGCAACCTGCACAGGATTGCGGCTCCCACTGCCCCGGATCCACAGCAAAGGTCCACAACAATCGGAGCTGAGGGGCCGGCATCCGCTGTCAGCAGGGCCACGGCTTCATGGACCAGCAGTCCGGTCCGCCGCCGCGGCACGAACACTCCTGCCTCAACCACGATCCTCCGGCCTGCGAATTCCGCCCAGCCCAGGATGTATTCGAGCGGGACGCCGCCGATCCGGCGCCGGACATTTTCCGCGAGTTGCGCAGGCCCGGGAGCTTCAGCCAGCAGGAGCCTGGCTTCCTCCTCGGCGAAGACACAGCCGGCAGAACGCAATTGCGAGACGATCCGGGAATAAGGCATCGGCTCGGGCAGAACTGCAGACGCGGCCGGAGCCCGGGGCGTGGGCGGAGCCTGGGGTGCGGCCGGGGCCCGGGTCGTGGGCGGAACGGAGGGCGCGGACGGAGCCGGCGTCCTGGCCGCGGCCGGACGTGTGGACAGAGAGGGGGCCGTGGAGCGAGCCGCAGATGCCGGCGAGTCCGGGGCAGGTGACGATTCAGCAGGGGGCATAACAACGCCTTTCAGTGGGCTGCCGGGCACCCTCACGCTGCTTAATCCAAGCTCTCCGGGCGGCAGCGGGAAGAGGTATCCGGGATTGATGAAGCGGTAATCGGACCCACCTCCTTCTGCCGTTGCTGGAAAGCCCATGCTAGCTTCCCCCGGCGCGAAACAGGAATGGCTGATGAGCAGGAATGCGCAGACCTTATTGGCAGGATGGGAGCATGACATCCGGCACCGGCGACGACATTCTGTGGATCGGCACCTACACCCCCGATGGCGGCGGCCGCGCCGAAGGTATCGGCGCCGTCCGGGCACACCAGGACGGCAGGCTCGAGTGGCTGGGCACGGCAACCAAGGCCCAGTCGCCGTCGTTCCTTGCCGTCCACCCAACCCTGCCCGTTGTGTACGCTGCGGCCGAACAGCGCCGGAAAGTGCAGGCCTACCGCCGGACAGGGGAGTCTGGCCTGGAACCCTTTGGTGAACCGCAGCAGGCTGGTGACGCCACCTGCCACGTTGCCGTCGATCCCGGCGCGCGCTTCCTGGCGGCCACGTGCTGGGGCGACGGCCAGGTCCTCTTGTACGAATTGGACGCCGACGGCGGCATGACCGGGCGGTTCCCGGCCGCACCGTCGGTTGACCCACACGCCGGCCTTGCACCGGGCGAGCCCCGGCAAAGCCGTGCCCATGCCAGCTTGATGCTGCAGGATGGCCGCATCATGACGACGGACCTGGGCCATGACACCCTCCGCATTTGGAACTACGAACCGGGCACCGGGCTGGTAGCCGACCATGAGGTGGTCCTCCCTTACGGCAGCGGCCCCCGGCACATGGTGGAACATCCCAACGGCAACGTCTTTGTGCTGTCCGAGTACTCAGTGGAGGTCTTTGTGGTCCGGCCCGAGGCAGGCACCTACGAATTGGTCTTCCGCGGACCGGCCACCGCCGGCGGCAGCCAGGACGGCGATTCGGCCGCGGAAATCTGCCTCGGCCCACACCATGGGTTCGCCTACGCGGGCGTGCGCGGATCCAACATCATCAGTGTCCTGGAGGTGGCCGCCGACGGCACCGAACTCATCCCCGTCAAGGACTTCAACAGCGGCGGGAACTGGCCCCGGCACCACCTGGTCCGGGGAAACTGGCTGCATGTTGCGCATGAGCGCTCCGACAACATCGCCACGTTTGCCCTGGACCCGGCCACAGGCCTTCCCGGGCCGGTGCTGCACAACCTCCGGACGCCTTCACCCGCCGCGCTGATACCGGCCACCTGAACAGTTCTTGCCACAGCGCAGTACCTTCCCTAAACACTGGAGTAATTCAGTGCAAGCGCTTACAGTTGTGACTTGGTTCACAGGACCACGCGCTGTCCTTCGAACCCTCCTGCCGCATCCCGACATCAACGTCAAGCCTGTACAGCAGCGCTGCTTCCCAGGAAGGTCTCACGCTTGTTATTCCGCACCCCTCCCGGCGCTCCCCCACGCGCCCAACTGCCGGCCAGGCCGGCAGGAACACACCCTGCGCCCCGGCGCCTGATCGCAAGCCGCGCCGCCGTCCGTTCGGCGGCCGGCCTCGTGGCAGCCGCCGTGGCCGTCTCCGCCGCGGTCCTCCCTGCCGCCGCCGCGCCGGACCCCAAGGGTCCCGGCACCAAGGATCCGGCAGTCGCGGCGGCACTGCACTCACTGCGCGGCCCTGTGACGGACGAGAACTTCTACTTCGTCATGGCAGACCGCTTCGACAACGGCAGCACCGCAAATGACCGGGGCGGCCTCGGCTCAGACACGATGGTCTCCGGTTTCGACCCCACCAGGAAGGGCTTCTACAACGGCGGGGACCTGGCCGGCCTGCGGGAGAAGATCGACTACATCCAGGGCCTGGGCACCACCTCCATCTGGCTGACTCCGAGCTTCAAGAACAAGGCGGTCCAGCCGGCGGACAAGTCGGCCGGCTACCACGGTTACTGGGTTACCGACTTCACCCAGATCGACCCGCACCTGGGCACCAATGATGAACTCAAGGCGCTCATCGACGAGGCCCATGCCCGCGGCATGAAGGTCTACTTCGACATCATCACCAACCACACCGCGGACGTCATCGGGTACCAGGAGGGAGCGCGCAAGGGCTACGTCTCAAAGGATGCCGTCCCCTACAGGACTGCATCAGGCCAGGCGTTCGACGACCGTGACTACGCCGGCACCGGGACGTTCCCGCAACTGGACGTCAACACGTCCTTCCCCTATAAACCAGTCCCGGCACCGGGCGAAGAGAACCTCAAGGTTCCCGCCTGGCTGAACGACCCCACCCTGTACCACAACCGGGGCGATACCACCTTCACTGGCGAGGACTCCATGTATGGGGATTTCTTCGGCCTTGATGACCTCTTCACCGAGCACCCCACCGTGGTGAAAGGCATGGAGGACATCTACAAGTCCTGGATCGGCGACTTCGGCGTGGACGGTTTCCGGATCGACACCATGAAGCACGTCAACAACGAGTTCTGGCAGGAGTTCGGCCCCAACGTCCTGGCGTACGCCAAGGAGCACGGCAAGGACGAGTTCTTCATGTTCGGCGAAGTTTTCGGCACCACCAAGAGCTTCACCTCGCAGTTCACCACGCGCAACAACATGCAGGCGGTCCTGGATTTCCCCTTCCAGGACGCCGCCCGCAACTTTGCCTCCAAGAGCCAGGACGCACAGTCGCTGCAGGCCTTCTTCGCCGGCGACGACTGGTACACCGACGCCGATTCCAACGTCTACGAACTGCCCACCTTCCTGGGCAACCACGACATGGGCCGCATCGGCAGCTTCATCGCCCAGGACAATCCCGCCGCCAGTGATGCAGAGAAGGTGGCCCGCGATGAACTCGCGCATGAGCTGATGTACTTCTCCCGCGGCAACCCTGTGGTCTACTACGGCGACGAACAGGGCTTCACCGGCCCGGGCGGCGACCAGGACGCACGGCAGACCCTCTTCGCCAGCAAGGTTCCGGACTACCTGGACGACGACCTGCTGGGCACGGACGCCACCCACGCCACGGACAACTTCAATCAAGGGCACCCGCTGTACGCAAAGATCCGCGAACTGGCTGCCCTCACCAAGGAGCATCCGGCGCTGCGGAACGGCGCCCACCAGCACCGCTACGCCGCGGAGGGCCCCGGCATCTACGCCTTTTCCCGAACCGATGCGAAGGACCAGCGCGAGTACGTGGTGGCCCTGAACAACAGCGGGCAGGCCCAGACCGCGGCCATCCCCACCTACATCGGCAAGCGCAGCTACACGCGCATCTACGGCCAGGGCGCCGACGAGGTGAAGACCTCCGAGGACGCCAAACTCACCGTAACCGTCCCGCCGCTCTCCGCCGTCGTCTACGAATCGTCAGGCCGGATCCCGCACTCCAAGGAAGCTCCCGCCGTCGCCCTCCAGCAGCCGGCGGCGGCTGCGGGTGACAACGGGCGCATCAACGTGGCGGCCGACGTCGACGGTGCTTCGTTCTACGAGGTCACCTTCGAAGCAAGGACAGCAGGCGGGGACTGGAAGCCGATCGGTACGGATGACACCGCCCCGTACCAGGTGTTCCACGATGTTGCCTCCCTGGACGCAAGGACTCCGCTGGAATACCGGGCCACCGTGCTGGACAACGGCGGGCATGTTGCCACCAGCCAAACCCGGACCGCGAGTGTCCCAGCGCCTGTCCTGACCCTCCAGAAACCTGTGGAAGGCAGCAGCGTGAAGGGCAAGGTGGAACTCAGCGCCACCGCAGATCCGGAGAAGTCCAGCCATGTGGTGTCGTTCGAGCGCAGCGTGGACGGCGGAGCGTGGACCGGCGTGGGCACGGATGACTCTTCGCCTGTGTACTCGGCCACCGACGACGTGTCAGCCCTGGCGGACGGCACCGCCGTCCGGTACCGGGCAGCCATGGCCGGCCCCGGTTTCAACGTCACCAGCGGGACCCGGACGGTCACCGTGGGTGAGGCACCGCAGCCTGACTCCGTAGCGGTGGCCGGGTCCCTCAACCAGGCGATGGGCTGCAGCGCGCAGTGGGATCCGTCCTGCGGCAAGGCGCAGATGGTGCTCGACCCGGCCGACCGGATCTGGCGGCTGACCGTGGACCTGCCGGCCGGGCAGTACGAGTACAAGGCCGCGCTCAACGGCGGCTGGGATGAGAACTACGGTGCCGACGGCCAGCCCAACGGCCAGAACATCGTCCTGGACCACCCGGGTGGCCCGGTGACCTTCCGCTACGACAACAGCACCCATCTCCTCAGTGCCGTGTACGCGTCGCAGCAGCCCAAGGCAGCGGCCGCAGCTGGCAGCATGGACAGCGAACTGGGCTGCGCCTCGGACTGGGAGCCTGCCTGTGACCAGGCACAGCTCACGCTGGACCCGGCAGACCTCGTGTGGAAGCTGGCCGTGCCCGACCTGCCCGCGGGAAGCTACGAGTTCAAGGCGGCCCTCAACCGCACCTGGGACGTCAGCTACGGGGCAGGGGGAGCTTCCCCCGGCGCCAATATCGTATTTGAGCACGACGGCGGCCCAGTCACCTTCCGGTATGACCACTTCACCCACGTGATCACTGCGGGCTAGGTGTACTGCCCAGGGACAAGGACACAAGCAACGCGGCCCGTCATGAAGGCGGGGCCGCGTTGCTTGTGTGCCGCGTTGCTTGTGTAGAGTCCCGTTACTGGCCGTGCATGGCACGCTCCACCGCCGCGAGCAGCGCATTGAACCGCCCGTTGGCGGGAAGGTCGTCAAGGTACACGGGTTTGCCGTCCGGGCCGCCCAAGGGCACCTGCCAGTTTGGATAAAGGGCCGCGGTGGTTCCGGGCTGGTTCTGGACCCGCCGCTCCCCCACCGCATCCACCAGTGCCACGCCCAGGAGCACCGACGGCGCCTGCGCCAGCAGCAGGTGCAGGGCTTCGATGGTGTGTTCCTCCCCGTCGGCTGCCCCTCCAGCCAGGTAACCGCGCTCGCGCAGGAGGGCGAACATCTTCTCCAAGGATGCATTGTGCTCAGCCCGCTCTTCCGCCTCGGACCGTTCCAGCAGGCCCAACCGGCTCCGCAGTGCGACATGGTCCCCGGCGAGGTAGCCGGCGGTGGGCGGCAGGTCGTGGGTGTTGACGCTGGCGAGCGCCTGTGTGCGGTACTTCTCCGGCGCAAGGGGCGAATCGCCGTCGTACTCAAACCAGAGGATGGACGTTCCCAGGATGCCGCGCGCGGCAAGGTAGTCCCGCACCCACGGCTCGAAGGTGCCCAGGTCCTCCCCGATGACCACCGCGCCGGCGCGGTGCGCCTCGAGGGCGAGGATGCCGATCAGGGCCTCGTGGTCGTAGCGGACGTAGGCGCCGTCGCCGGGGGCGTTCCCGGCGGGGATCCACCAGAGCCGGAACAGGCCCAGGATGTGGTCCACGCGGATGCCGCCGGCGTGCCGCAGCACCGTGGCCAGCATGTCGCGGAACGGTGCGTAGCCGGCCTCGGCCAGGCGGGTGGGGTGCCATGGCGGCTGACCCCAGTCCTGGCCCTGCTGGTTGTACATGTCCGGCGGCGCGCCCACGCTGGTGGCCGGGGCCAGCACGCTGCGCAGCGTCCAGGCGTCGGCGCTGCTGTGGTCAACCCCCACTGCGAGGTCGTGCACCACGCCAAGGCGCATCCCGGAGCGCAGTGCGGCGTGCTGGGCGTATTCAAGCTGCTCGTCGCAGATCCACTGCAGCCACCGGTGGAACCCGATCCTGTCCGCCAGCTTCTCCCGGAGCGCCTCCGCCTCCCGGGTGCCAATCGCGCAGGCCGGGTCGGTCCACAGGGGATCGCCAGGGGCAAGGTCTTCACGGATGGCGGACCACAGCGCGAAGTCGTCCAGCCCCTTGCCGGAAATCCGGCAGAACTCGTCGAAGGCGGCCTGCCGGGCCGGGGAACGCCGTGTGTGGTAAAGCATCTCGAGCGCCTGGAGCTTGGCGGCGTAAACGGCGTCCCGGTCCAGCCGTCCGCCCTCCTTGTTCAGCACGGCCACTTCGGCGTGGAGCTTTTCCAGCGCTGCCCGCTTGCGTGGGCGGAGGTAGGCGAGCTCGGGAACGGCCTCGATGCGGATGTACAGCGGATTGAAGAACCGGCGCGTGGAGGGCGAGTAAGGCGAGGGCTGGACCGGCGGAACCGGCTCCGCCGCATGCAGCGGGTTGACCAGCACGTAGTCGGCGCCGCGCGCCCCGCTGATCGCTGCCAGGTCCGCAAGGTCGGCGAAATCCCCGATGCCCCACGAGCGTTTGGACCGGACCGAATACAGCTGCGTGGCGAGCCCCCAGCCCCGGCGTTCCTCCAGCGGTTTGGCTGTTGCCAACCGCGCCGGCGTCACCACCAGGGCGGCGGTGGCTGCGGCACCCTCCGACTCCGCGTGCAGGCTATGCCAGCCCAAGGGCAGGTCCTGCGGAAGGGAAAAGGTGGCTCTTCCGGTGGAGACGCCGTCGACCTCCCTGGGCTGCACCCAGATGTCCTGCTGGACTGCCTCCCGTGATCCCGCTCCCCCTTCGAGGGTGACAGTCAGGCTGGCGGTGGCCCCGTCCCGCACATGGACCGGCACCTGCGCCGGCTCACCCTGCTGGATGACGACGGCGGGCGGCAGCATCCGGCGCCACGGCGCCAGTTCCGCCTCCGCCAAGGCTGCCTCGATCTCGCTGTTGGTGCGCGCCTCGACGCCCAGGGCAGCGAGCACCTTGACCAGCGTCTCCTCCGCCACGGAATGCGGCAGCCCGTCCCAGCCTTGGAAGGAGGTGCCCACCCCGTACGCGTCCGCCAGCTGCTGCAGCAGGTGCGGATCCAGGGGCTCATGGGCGGCAGGAGGGTCTGCGGGCACTTCCGGTCGTGATGCGTGCTGCTGATCTGTTGCCGTCATGGGTGTCCGCCTCGTTCGTCTGTGATGGTCCCGAAACTTACAGTGCTGCCTGCTGCACAGCGGGCGCCACCCCAGTGCACAGCCGTTGGTTCAGATTATTGCAGGGCGCCGCCGGGGTGAAACCCGGACGGGACGCCACGGTCTCCCGTCCCCGCGGTGTCCCGTTCCCGCGAACCGCGTCCCGGCTGTGCGCCGAACCTATCAAGCCCGGAGGAATGGCCCGAGGTTCCCGGGCGGCGGCTCAGGGATCGAAGTGCGTGTTCACCGTTCCGTTGCTGACCCGGCCAAGGACGTCACCCGCCAGGTCCCGCAGTTTCTGGTTCCGGTGGCTCGACGCCTTGGTCAGCAGGGCCATCGCTTCGTCCTGGGTGCACCGGTTCTGCGCCATGATCACCCCGCAGGCGAGGTCGATCGTGGTGCGGCTCTGCATGGCGGCCCGAAGATCGTCCGCCAGGTTCTGGGCATCCGCGATCCTCAGGGCCAACCGCAACGCACGGCCGGCCAGATGCGCGAACCCTTCGGCCCGGGTGACCACCGCCGGAGCATAGACGTTCGGTTCCGAGGAAAAGAAGTTCAGTGCGGCGGACTGGTTCTCGTCCAGTGCCAGCGGAACGCCCAGCACGCTCCGGCAGCCGTTGTCGGCCAGCACTTTCTGGTACTCCGGCCAGCGGGTGTCAGTGGCCACATCCCCCAGGACCACCGGCGTCATGCTCTCCAGGGAGGCAATGCAGGGCCCGTCCCCGAGGGCCTGTTCCAGCTTGTCCAGCATCGCGGCGCGTTCGCTGCTGCCCGCGATGGTGGCGGTGCGTTTGCGTCGTTGAAGGGTCACCCCGCACTCGATGAACACGCCCGAGGCGTCGCTGAGCGTGGACGCCGCCACCATGGACAGCTCCGTCAGGAACCCACCCACGTTCGTGCTGCCAATGATGAGGTCGTGCAGTTGGACGAACTCGTCGTCGCTAGCGGGGGTGGCCATGCCCCAATATATGCGAGATCGCCGGGCCGCCGCGCGCCACAAAACGTCATCCCCGCGATGCAGGGTTACTCCGTGCGACGTGGCACCATGAATTTCGGCACGCGCCTAACATGGCTTTGATGAAGGCCCTGTTCACGGTAGGTCACGGCACGTCCTCCCGGGAGGAGTTCACGGCGCTGCTCACCGCGGCGGGCGTGGCGTCCCTGGTGGACGTCCGGATCGCTCCCGGCAGCCGCAAGTATCCGCATTTCGGCAAGGACAGCATGGCCGAGTGGCTCCCGGCCGCCGGCATCAGCTACCGCTGGGAACGCCGGCTGGGCGGTTTCCGCAAGCTTCCACCCGACTCCCCTGACACGGCGCTGCGCAACGACTCGTTCCGGGCGTACGCGGGCTACATGCGCTCGCCCGGGTTCGCGGCCGCCGTGGCCGGGCTGCTGGCGGAGGCGCAGGACCAGCAGACCGCCATCATGTGCAGCGAAACCGTTTGGTGGCGGTGCCACCGCCGACTCATCGCAGACCATTGCCTGCTCCTTGCGGACACTCCGGTGGAGCACCTGATGCCGCCGGCCAAGCGGACCCCGCACGTCCCCACGAAGGGTGTCCGGGTCATGGGCAACGAGCTGCGGTATGACGTCCCGGACGGGCAGCAGCCAGGCGCACCCGGGACCCTTGACTCTGCGCGGGAACGCTCCTACGGTCAATAGCGATAGCCGCGTCTCATGGAATCCAGGGGCATGCAATGCCAATGTCCGAAGAAGAGCGGAGGCTGCTCAAGGAGCTGGAGCTGGGACTGATCGCGGACGATCCCCACCTGGCCATGGAGCTGCTCTCCGGTTACCCTGCCCGCCGCATTCCGGCGGGGCTCATAGCCGGGTCACTTGTTTGCCTGCTCGCGCTCGCGATCGTCGTGGCGGGCCTCGGCAGCCAGGAGGTGGTCGCCGTCGTGGTGGGTTTCCTGCTGCTGGCGCTGGGCGGGTGCCTCCTGCTCAACCGCCCCTTCCCGGGCCGGAGCGGACGGCAACAGCCCACCGGCTGACTCAACCGTCCGCCGGGGCTGGCTGAGCGGGCTGAGGATAAACAGGCTTCCAAGAACGACGGCGGCGCCAAGCCACCCAAGTGCCGGAAGCCGCTCCCCCACCACCAGCACCGCAAGGGCGGCCGCCACCACCGTTTCGAGCAGGGAGATGCCGGTGGCCGTGCTCGCCCGGATCCGCGCCAGCCCCCAACCGAACAACAGATACCCGGCGAACATGGGCACCACCGCCATGTACGCCCCCACCGAGGCGTTGGTCCACGAGGCGAGCAGCGGGGCGCCGGTGAAGGCGAGGACGGGCATCAACAGCAGCCCGCCGAGCCCGAACACGCTCCCCATCGCGGCCCGTGAAGTAACGCCGCCGGCAATCAGGCGGTGCGCGCCCCACGAATAGAGCGCATAGGTTCCGCCAGCCACCAGGCCCAGGGCGATGCCGGCCGTGGAGGCCCATTGGGTGGCCGATTCGGCGGCGGATGTGCCGCCATCGGCTACGGCGCCGTGTCCCGCAGTGATGGGTCCCGCAGAGCTGGGTCCTGCCAGGCTGTGTCCGGCAAAGGACAGCAGTGCCGCGCCGCCGATGCCCAGGACAGCGCCGACAGTCCACCGGCCCGTCAGCGGCTTGTGGTCGGCAAACCGTTCGATGAGCGCGGCCGCCACTGGAGCGGACCCGATGGAAACGACCGTCCCCACTGCCACGCCGGAGAGGTGCATGGAACTGTAGAAGGCCAGCGGATAGACGGCCACGGCCGCGGCCGCCGGCAACACCAGGCGCCAACGCTGCCTGATTCCGCGCCACTGCAGCCTGATCAACCGCGCCGCCAGCGCTGCCTGGAGAAGCCCACCGATGCCCATGGCGACGGCGCCGATGGCCAGCGGACTTACAGATGGGGCGAACGTGGCCGCGGTGCCCGTGGTTCCCCACAGGACGGACGCGGCGACGACGAACAGGGCGCCCCAGAGCGGCCCATTGGAGCTGCCGACGGCCGCGGGGTTTCCGGTTTTAGCCCTTGCCATTACAGGGCTGCCAGGATCTGCCCGGCGATCAGCCTGGCGTCCTGCAGGCATTTGTCCCCGCCGTCCAAGCCGGCGCGCGCCATGGCCCCCTCGAGCAGGAAGGAAAGGTGCCGGGCCGTGATGTCTGCACGTTCCGGCTCGTCCGGCAGCAGTTCGTGGACTGGCTGTGCCAGCAGTTCCTCGACCTCTTCCTTGTGCTTGCGCACCGCCAGCCGCCCGGCGTTGCCCACCGGCAGTTCGGCTGCGGCGTTAAGGAGCCCGCATCCCCGGAACCCGTGCTCGTAGGCAAAGTTGGCGTGGTCCCGGTAGGCGTCGAAGACGGCCAGCACCCGGTCCCCGGGAGTTGCTGCGGTGTCCACCCTTTTCCGGTACAGGGCCAGCCACTCCTCGTGCCGGGCTTCGAGGTACGCCGCCACCAGCTCCGCCTTGGACGAGAAGTTGTTGTAGAGGCTCTTTTTCGCCACGCCCGCCGCAGCGGTGATGGTGTCGATGCCCGTCGCGGCAACTCCCTGCGCGTAGAACAGGCGTGCCGCGGCCGCCAGCAGCAGCTCGCGCGCGGGTCGGCGGAAGGGACCTGCATCAGTAGTGGGCATGGACTGCTCCTTGGGTAGGTAGACCAGTCTACCTACCCAAGGGAGCTTTCCGCGCTTAAAAGGAGGCTTTTCCTTCTGCGGATTCCGGGCGGGGTCGCGCAGCGTTCCTATGGCGCCGCAGGATTGCGGACAGCTCCCGCGCGCACCTCAAGCGCCTGGACGACCGTCTCGACGAGCGCGCCGGGTTCCAGCGAGATGTCGGCCAGCACGTGCGCTTCGTCCGGTCCCAGCCCCTCGAGCGTGGCGAGCTGGGACTCAAGCAGGGTGCGCGGCATAAACTCGTGGGCCCTGGCGTCCATCCGGGCAGCGATCGTGGCAGCGCTGCCGCTGAGGTGGATGAACACCACCTCAGGGGCGCTGCTGCGCAGGAGGTCCCGGTAGCTGCGCTTGAGCGCCGAACAGGCGACGACCGGCGGAACTGTCGTGCCGACGTCGTCATCTCCAGCAAGGAGCTCGCCGATCCGGACGAGCCAGGGCGCCCGGTCGTCGTCGGTGAGCGGAACGCCCGCGGCCATCTTCTCCTTGTTGGCCGCCGGGTGGAAATCGTCACCATCCAGGAATGGCATGCCCAGCCGCTCAGCCAGGAGGGCGCCCACCGTGGATTTGCCGCACCCCGAAACTCCCATGACCACCAGCGGGGGCATCCGCCCGCTCACTGGTCCGGCCCTTCACCGTCAAAGTTGAGCAGGACCTTGCCGGACGTGGTGGAGTCCTTGGCCACTTCGAACGCATGTAGGGCGTCGGCCAGCGGAAATTCGTGCGTGATGACGGGCTCAATGTCCAGGGATCCGTCGGCGAGCGCGGCGATCACGTCGTCGATCTCATCGTTGAAACGGAACGAGCCCTTGAGCTCGAGTTCGCGGGTGATGGCCAGCGAGATGGGCACGGGCTGCATCCCCGTGGGGAGCAGGCCGACCATGACCACGGTGCCGCCGCGGACGGCGCCGCGGACGGCGGAGGCCAGGCCGTGGTGGTTTCCGGAGGATTCGATCACGACGTCGGCCTCGACAGCCTCGATCGCTGCCGTGTCAGCGGCATTGATCACCTGGTCGGCGCCAACGGCCGCAGCGATTTCCAGCGGTTTGGCATGCAGGTCCACCGCGGTGATCCGGGCAGCACCGCCGCGCTTGAGCACGGCGACGGCCAGCGCACCGATGGGTCCGGAGCCAATCACCAGGGCGGAC
Organism: Arthrobacter sp. MOO21; assembly: GCF_057369995.2. Classification (NCBI taxonomy): domain Bacteria; kingdom Bacillati; phylum Actinomycetota; class Actinomycetes; order Micrococcales; family Micrococcaceae; genus Arthrobacter; species Arthrobacter sp. MOO21. Next base: position 1,263,008 of record NZ_CM170671.2, read on the forward strand.
TTGCCCTTGATGTCGCCGGCCCGGGACACTGCATGCCACGCCACGGAGGCGGGTTCGATCAGGGCGGCGGCGCGCAGGTCGATGCTGTCCGGCAGTGGCCGGAGCATCCGCACGGGCAGGTTCACGTAGCGGCTGAACGCTCCGTCCGTGTGCGGGTAGCGGGCCGCGCTGCCCAGGTAAGTGCAGCCCGGCGAGAGGTTGGGCCGGTCCGCAGGGTATTTCGCGGCGCCGGGGCCCGGAGTGGCGGGATGGACGGCGACCGCGGTCCCGGCCTGCGGGCCTGCACCGCCGGCTGCAGGGCGCACCACGACCCCCGAAACTTCATGGCCGAGGACCAGCGGCGCCTTCAGGATGGACTCCCCCGCCGCGCCGTGCAGCCAGTAATGCAGGTCGGAGCCACAGATCCCGCCGTAGCGCACCTCCACCACCGCCTCATCGGCGGCAGGCCGGGCCAGCGGGATGTCATCGATACGCAGGTCACCGGCGGCGTGCGCCACCAGGGCCGGACCCGAAGCGGGAAGGGATTCAGAATCCAGGGACATCAGACCACCACCGTCATTCCGCCGTCGATAAAGATCGTCTGGCCGTTCACGAAGTCGGAACCGCTGGAGGCCAGCCACACCACCGGGCCGGCCAGGTCCTGCGGGGTGCCCCAGCGGTTGGCCGGGGTGCGGCCCAGGATCCAGGAATTGAACTGCTCGTCATCCACCAGGTTCTGGGTCATCTCGGTATGGATGTACCCGGGCGCGATGCCGTTGATCTGCAGGCCGGAGGCAGCCCACTCGGCCGTCATGGCGCGCGTGAGGTTGCGCAGGCCGCCCTTGGCCGCAACGTACGGGGCGATGGTGGGCCGGGCCAGGTCCGTCTGGACAGAGCAGATGTTGATGATCTTGCCGCGGCCGCGTGGAATCATGTGCCGGGCGGCTTCCCGGCCCACCAGGAATGCGCTGGTGAGGTCCGTGGAAATCACCCGCTCCCAGTCGGCCACGTCCAGGTCCAGCATGGGAACCCGGTGCTGGATGCCGGCGTTGTTGACCAGGATGTCCAGCGGACCGACGTTTTCCTCGATCCAGGAGATGCTGCGGGCGGCGGCATCGCCGTCGGTGACGTCGAAGGCGACGCTGGCGATGCGTCCGGGCGGGAAGTCGGCTGCGAGCGCCGTTTCGGCTTCCTTGAGCCGCTCCGGGTTGACACCATTGAGCACCACGGTGGCACCGGCCTCGGCCAGGGCCCGTGCCAGGGAGGAGCCGATGCCGCGGCTGGAACCGGTGACGAGGGCGACGCGGCCGGTCAGGTCGAACAGCGCGCTCATGCGGACGGCCCCTGGAATGGGCCCTGCTGGAACGGGCCCTCCTGGACAAGGTTCGCCGGGGTTTCGCCGGCGGCGAGGGCTTCGAGCTGGCGCTTCAGCAGTTTGAGGATCCGTGGTTCGAACGCGGAGGCGTTGCCGCCCACGTGCGGGGTGATCAAGGCATTGTCCGTGGACCACAGCGGATGTCCCTTGGGCAGCGGTTCGGGGTCCACCACGTCCAAGGCGCAGTGGAGCCGGCCGGAGACAACCTCCGCCGTGAGCGCCTCGGTGTCGATCACCGGGCCGCGTCCCACGTTGACCACCAGGGCGCCGTCGGGCAGGGCGGCAAGGACCTGCGCGTTGACCAGGTGCTCGGTTTCAGTGTTCAGCGGCAGGACGGAAACCAGGATGTCGTGGTCCGGGGCCAGGGCTTCCAGGTCCGCCGAGGAGTGCACCTGGCCGTGTTCATCGGTGCGGGGGGTGCTGCCCACGCGGGTGATGCCGACTTCGAAGGGTTCCAGCCTGCGGGCCAGTTCCTGCCCGATGCCGCCGACGCCCAGCAGCAGGACGCGCCGGTCGGCCAGCGACTGGCGTCGCTGTGGTGCCCAGTTTTCGGTCTGCTGGTCACGGACCGCCTGGTCGATGCCTCGCAGTTTGGCCAGGATGAGCCCCACGGCCAGCTCCGCGGTGGCGGCTGCGTGGACGCCCGAGGCGTTTGCCACTGCGGCGGCCGGCCCGGCCGCCTCGCGCACGCCGTCGTACCCTGTTGACTGGGTCTGGACGAACTTGAGGTCCGGGACCTTGTCCAGGTTCCCCAGCACGGCCCCGGCATTGATGTAGGGCAGGATGACGCCGTCGATGCTTCCGTGGGTCTCGTCCGGCGCCCCCTGCATGTCCCACACCACGCCGTGCAGTCCCTCGGGAAGCGGGGAGAGGCTGGCAAGGAGCTGGGGTTCGGGGAAACTGACGGTTTGTACTAGCTGCATCGGTAGGGGCCTAACGGTTGGTGGTGGGGGTTGGAGCTGCAGGCGGGCGGAACGTGGTGCTGGGTCAGTCTTCATCCCGACGGTCGAAGGTCAGGCCGCCGGGCACCTGGAAAGTGGGCATGAGCTCAAGCATGCCAACATTTACGTGGCGCGGGGTCTCGATGGCGTAATCGAGACCGTTGACGATGTCATCCGTGGTCAGCGACTCGTAGCCCTCGTAGTACGTCTTCCAGGCTTCTTCCATGGCCTCGGGGCTGCCGCCCATGTTCCGGCCGAAGATCTCTGTCTCCACCCGGCCGGGGCAGATTTCGGTGACGCGGATGCGCTTGCCCACGGTGTCGTTCCGGAGCTGCCGGGAGATCTGGTGCACGGCAGCCTTGGTGGCGTGGTAGACCGTGTGGCCGTAGAAGTTGTACAGGCCGGCGATGGAGCTGATGTTGACGATGTGGCCAAGGTCCCGCTCCACCATGCCCGGCAGCACCAGGCGGGTGAGCTGCAGCAGGCCGCGGAGGTTCACGTCCACCAGTTCGTCGATGTCCTGCTCGGAGGAGTCCAGGATGTTGCCCGGCCGGGAGACGCCGGCGCAGTTGACCAGGACGTCCACCTTCAGGTCTCGCACGACGTCGGCCAGCGCGGCCGTGTCGGTCAGGTCCACCACGTGCGGGACTGCTCCCGTGCGGTCCGCGAGTTCGGCGAGGCGGTCGGCGTTGCGGGCCACGGCATGGACGGTCAGGCCCCTTTTGCTGAGGCGTTCGGCGATGGCGGCGCCCATGCCGGTGGAGGCTCCGGTGACGAGGGCTGTGGTGTAGTCGGAAAAAGTCATGGGTATCTCCTGCGAGGCGCAGCGCGGCGCTGCACCGGTAGTTGAAGGTCTCGGGGAAAATCAGGCGTCGCGGAGCGGTTGGTGAGCCCGGTCCTTGACCGTGCTGACGGCGGCAAGGGTGCCCAGCGCGGTGATGACTGCATAGAAGGCGGGCATGTAGATGTTGTTGGTCTCCGCAATCAGCCAGGTCATCAGCAGCGGAGCCGTGCCGCCGAACAGTGCCGAGGAGATGTTGTAGCCCAGGCCGTAGGCCGAATAGCGGACGCGGGTGGGGAACAGCTCAACAATCAGGATGTGGATGACCGCGGTGTGGCCGGCGAAGACGACGGCCATGATGGATGCGCCGAGGATAGCCAGGCCCATGTTGCCGGTGGCGATGAGTGCGTAGGACGGGATGCCCAGGACGGCCATGGCGATGGCGGCGCCGGCAATGACCCTCTTGCGGCCCACACGGTCGGAAAGGGCGCCCATGAACGGGATGGCGATGCAGATGACCACCAGGCTGCAGGCCGTGACCAGCAGGGCCTCACCGATGGTGAAATTGAGCTGCTTGCCCTTCAGGAAGGTGGGCATGTAGGAGAACAGGACGTAGTAGCCGGAGCCGTTCATCAGCGGGATGAAGAGTGCCAGGAGCATGGCGCGGCGGTGCTCGGCCGAGGCGAACGCTTCCTTAAGCGGGTTCTTGGACAGCCCGCCTTCTTCCTTCAGCTTTTCAAAGTTGGGGGTGTCGCTGATGGCCTTGCGGATGTACCAGCCGATGATGCCCATGGGAATGGCGACCAGGAACGGAATGCGCCATGCGAACGCTCCGAAGCCGCCGCCGTCGATCGCTGCCTGGGTGAGCCACGGGGACATGGAGTAGGCAACCAGGGTGCCGGTGAGCAGTGCCGCGAAGGAGGCGATCTGGGCGTAGGAGGTGATGATGCCGCGCTTGCCTTCGGGTGCGTGTTCGGCGAGGAACGTCATGGCGCCGGCAGCTTCGCCGCCCACGGAGAAGCCCTGCAGCAGGCGGAGCAGCACCAGCAGGATGGGCGCCGCAATGCCGATCGCCGCATAAGGAGGCAGCAGGCCGATACCGGCCGTGGCCACACTGATCAGGAGGATGACGAAGACCAGCAGCTTTTGCCGTCCGATCCGGTCACCCAGGTATCCGCAGACGACGGCGCCGAGGGGGCGCACGAAGAAGGAAACGGCATAGCCGGCGAAGACGAACAGCAGGGCGTTGTCCGGGTTCCCGGGGGCGAGGAAGACGAGGGCAAGCGTTCCGGCCATGAAGGCGAAGATGCCGTTGTCATAGAGTTCCACGAAGATGCCGACGCAGCCGGCCGTGACAACCTTGCGGGTCTGCTTGCTGCTGAGCCGCTCTTGGTGCGGCTGGGCCGCATGCGTAGAGGTGGACATGGCTTTCCTTACTTAAGGTGATGGTAACAATGCTTTGGGGGTCCAGCGAGGGTTTCTAGGTTCCGGCGGCCGGCAAGGGCTGGCGCCGGCCCGGCTGGTTCCCGATGCCCAGGAATGAGAACACTGTGCCGACTTTGGAACGCAGTGTTTCCAGTTCCCTTAGCGCCGCCCGGTGTTTCGCTGTTGCTTCGGTGACAGAGGTTCTGCGGAAGCTGATTTTGTGGCCCGGCCGGGCCTGGGCCAGCACGTCCAGGGAGCGGCTGGTGACCACTGCCAGGACGGGGTAGCCGGCGGTGACTCCGCGGCCACGGTGCAGCACCAGGAGCTCTTCCCGGGAGGGCACCTCCACGGCGCCTACCGGGACGCCCCGGGACAGCACCTCCGCAGTGGACTGGCGTTCCGGAAGTGCCCCGCCCAGCCGCAGCCCGATGTGGTTGCTCCGGCCGCTGACCGTGTACTCGGTGTTGTAGAGCAGTTCGGCGGTGTCGCCGAATTCCTCCACATCGGGCCCATCCGTCACCTCCACCACTGCGGTGCTGTGGAATTCCGGCCGGGTGAGGCCCAGTCGGAAAAGCGGGAGGTCGAAGTACGGCTGGCGGATGGGCGGGACAGAGCGGGAGGTCTTCAGTTCGGTACCTTCGGCGAGCCGGAGTCCGAATCCGACGACGGTGTCCGGCGCGCAGCTGCCCAGGAGCAGCGGGGCGTCGACCGAGCCGTGGACGGCGATATAGGCCCGGAGGCCGCCGTGCATGCGGCGCAGCGCTATGGTTTCACCCGCCTGCACGGATACCGGCTCCCACTGCTGGCACTCGCGCCCGCCCACGGTGAGGCGCAGCGGTGCGCCGGTGACGGCGATGAGGAGGTCCGTGGTGGCCCGCATGCGGAAGTCCAGTGCGGTGACTTCCAGCAGCGGGGCATCGTCACCATTGCCGGCCAGGATGTTGGCGGCGCGGGCTGAAAACTGGTCCAGGGCTCCGTTGACCGGCAGGCCGAACCGGGGTCCGCGGAAGCGCCCCAGGTCCGTGACCACGGAGTTGCCTGGCTGCTGGATCACCAGGCTCATCGAATTGCCTCCAGCTTGCGGCCTTCGTACTGTGCGAAGTCTTTGGGATGGATCTGGAGGAACCGCAGTGCGTCGCCGGGGACGTAGGGAACCAGCGGTTCGCTGCCGGCGTCGAGCACGGTCAGCGGGGTCTGGCCGATGACGCACCAGCCGCCAGGTGCCATGGCCGGAGCAATGACTGCCTGCCGTCCGGCCACTGACACGGCACCGGCAGGCACCGACAGGCGGGGGTCCTTCAAGCGGGGCACCGGGAACGGGAAATCCGGGCCGTCCATCATGGGCGAGCCGGCCGGGGCGCCCAGGCAGCGAATGACGTAGGCCTTGGTGGTGTGAAGCTGGATGACTTCATCAACGGAGAGCTGCTGCTGTTCGGCAACGCGCTCCAGGTCCGGGCCGTACTCGCCGCCGTAAACCACGGGGACCAGGAATTCGCGGGGGGCCCGGGCAGGGACGCCTGCAAATTCGAGCTGGCGCAGGCCCAGGAGGACGAAAGCCCGCACCTGGCGCGCCGAGGTGACGGCGGGGTCGAACTCGACCAGCAGCGAATCGTAGGTGGGCACCGCCCCGTGGACGCCGTCGGCACCGGCATTGTCCAGCCATGCGGCGAGGGCGTGGACGGTGGCCCAGTTGGCCTCCCTGTCCGGGGAGGAAGCGACGACCCGCAGGGCTGCGTCGCCGGATTCGAACACCTCCACGGGAGGCTGCGCTGCGGTTGGATGGGCGGTCATGTCAGGCGGCTTTCGCTTTGGCGGCCAGGACCTGGCCGAGCGGGGCAATGGTGACGCCGGCGCGTTCCAGTTCCGCACGGACCCGGCGGGCCAGCTGGACGGCACCCGGGGTGTCACCGTGGAGCAGGATGGTGTCGGCAGCGATGGGAAGGTCTGTTCCGGCGACTGTTTCAATGACGCCTTCGCAGACCATACGGATGGTGCGTTCCACGATGACTGAGGGATCGTGGATGACGGCGCCCGGCTGGCTGCGCGGCACCAGGGTGCCGTCAGCCTGGTAGGCGCGGTCCGCGATCCCCACAATGCCGACGGGGAGGTGTCGGGCTGCGGCAGCGTCGGCGAGTTCGCCGTCCTGGGCCAGGACGATGAGGTCCGGATTGATGCGGGCGGCGGTGTCGGCCACGGCCCCGGCGTAGTCCGGCCGGGTGGCAACGAGATTGCCGAGGCGGCCGTGCGGTGCAAGGTGGACGACGCCGGCGCCGTGGTAGGCAGCGAAAGCGCTCAGGGCACCGAACTGGTAAAGGAGGTCGTGACGGACTTCGTCTGCGGTAAGGTCCATGGCCCGGCGGCCAAAGCCCCGCAGGTCCGGGAAGCTGGGGTGGGCCCCGATGCTGACGCCGCGGCGTACACATTCAGCAACGGTGGCGTTCATAATGTCCGGATCTCCGGCATGGAAGCCGCAGGCGATGTTGGCGCTGGACACCACTTCGAGCAGGGCCGCGTCGTCGCCCATCGAGTAGGCGCCGAAGCCTTCTCCGAGATCTGCCACGAGATCGACCATGGGTCCCATGTGAGCCCTCCTTGGGGGGTATTGGCACAGCGCTGGCAACAGGGCACAGTGGCTGCTGCCGGAAAGCGGAAGTGGGGGGACGGGCTTCCAGGGCCTGCGTCCCATGCCCGGATTTCCGGGCTTGTAGAAAAAGTCTGACACCGGGACTTTGATCACACAAAGACGTAATCGGTGTCACGGGATAGGTGCCGGTTATGACCCCTGCCTGTCCCGGACGCAGTCCTGCCCGGCCCGCTGTTGCGGGCCGGGCAGGACTGGTGCGTTGGGTTGTCTGTGGACGCAGCGTCAGCGGAGCGCTTTGCGCAGCCCCATGACGCGTTCCACCACCACCACCACGGCCAGCGAGATCAGGATAAGGATCACGGACAGGGCGGCGACCGCCGCATCCGCCGAGTTTTCCACGTAACGCAGCACCTGCACAGGCAGGGTCGGCAGGCCGGATTCGGCCACGAACAGCGAGATCACGGCTTCGTCGAAGGAGACAATGAAGGCAATGACTCCACCGGCGATCACGCCGGGTTGGATGATGGGCAGGGTCACACGCCGGAATACTGTCCACGACCCGGCGCCCAGGATCCGGGCGGCTGCTTCGCAGGACGTATCCGTGGTGGCCAGGCTCATCAGGGTGGTCCGGATGACGAACGGGATGGTGATGGCCACGTGTCCGATGCCTATCCCGGCGTAGGTGTTGGTCAGCTTCAATGGGCCGAAGAGCAGCACCATGCCCAAAGCCAGGACGATGCTGGGGATCAGCAGGGGCGACAGGAAGAACGACTGGACCGCGGCCTTGGCCTTGAACTCGAACCGGTCCAGAGCCAGGGCCGCAGGCACTCCGAGCGCCAGGACGATCAGCGTGACGATGACGGCAACGATCAGGCTGACCTTCATGCCCTCCATGAATGTGCCCTCCTGCGGCAGCATCCCATACCACTTCAGGGTGAACCCTTCCGGCGGGAAGGACAGGTACTGGTTGGCGGCGAACGACACCACGAACACAATCAGCAGCGGTGCCAGCAGGAACAGGTACAGCAGGAACACCAGGAGCCCGAATGCTGGTTTGGCGGGGTTGAAGCGCGGTTTGAATACCTTTGCCTCGCTCATGGTCACCCTCCGATCTTTCTGGTGAGGCGCTGGTAGACGGCGATGATCAGGCCGAAAAGCACTAGCAGGATGACGGATAGAGCGGCGGCGAAGGGCCAGTTGAGCAGGCCGGTGGTTTGATCGTAGATCTCGGTGGCCAGGACCTGCACGCTGCCGCCGCCCAGGAGGCGGGGCGTGATGAACGTGCTGATGGACAGGACGAAGACCAGCAGGAACGCGGTCAGCAGGCCCGGCAGGCAGAGCGGAAGCGTAACCCGGGTGAACACCTTGAATTTGCTGGCGCCCAGGGAACCGGCCGCTTCCTCCAGCTGGGGGCTGAGCCGGCCGAACCCGGAGATCATGGCCAGGATGGCGTAGGGCATGAAGATCTCCACCAGGCCTATGGTCACGCCAGCCATATTGTTGGTGAGCTTTAGCGGGGTATCGATCAGGCCCAGCCCGGTGAGCGAGGAGTTCACGAGCCCATTGGTTCCCAGGATCACCATCCAGCCGTAGGTACGGACCACTGCCGAGGTGAGCAGTGGCGCGATGGCAATGGCGATGAGGAGGCCCCGGTACTTGCTGGTGCTGCGGGCCAGAAACAAGGCCACCGGGTAGGACACCAGGACGCACAGGACACCAACGGTGACACCCATCTGGAACGTGTCCAGGGTGACCTTCCAGTAGTAGGGGTCCGTCAGCGGTTGGATGTACGTATCCAGGGTGAACGTCTCAACGACGACGCCGTCCGGGCTTCCCTGGTTGAAGGACATCCGGACCATGTAGGCCAGCGGGAAAACGAAACTGACCAGCAGGCCGAGCAGGCCCGGAAGCAGGAGCGCAAGGTAGGTGCGGCGGTTGCGCCGTTCGGTGGCTCTCTCGAGCTGCCCTTCGTTTTTGGCACGGGGCCTTTCAGGGGCGGCCGGAGCTTCAAGGAGGGTCATGCCGCAAGCCGTTCCGCGACGGCACCCGGAGCCGGAAGCAAATATGCGTCTTCCGGCGCCCATGACAGGTACGCGGCATCTCCGACCCGTGGCAGGTCTCCGCTGACGGTGGGCATTTGGGCCTGCAGCAGTTTTTCGCCCACCCGTACTGCAACGGCCAGCGCATCACCCGTGTAGCTGACGCGTTCAATGGTTCCTGCGAGCGGAGCCGGCCCCGATCCGGGGGCGAGGGAGACGCCGAGACGGTGGGGGCGGATAACCAGTTCGTGGGTGGTACCGGCCAGCCCGGCCGAACCGACCGCACCGAACTGGCCAAGGCCCTCTACCTCCACGCGGTAATAGCTCTCACCGGCCAGGTTGGCCCGCCCGGTTTCGGCGCCGACACGTGCGTCCAGGAAATTGGCCTGGCCGATGAAATTGGCCACGAAGTGGGTACGGGGCCGTTCGTACACCTCCGTGGGCGAGCCGAACTGTTCGATCAGCCCGCCGTTCATCACTGCGATCCTGTCGGCCATGTCCAAGGCCTCATCCTGGTCGTGGGTAACGAAAAGAGTGGTGGCCCTGGTGCGCTGCTGGATGGACCGGATCTCGGTCCGCATGGTTTCGCGAAGCTTGGCATCAAGGTTGGACAACGGTTCGTCCAGCAAGAGCAGGGTGGGTTCCACCACCAGGGCGCGGGCCAGTGCAATGCGTTGCTGTTGGCCGCCGGAGAGTTCCTTGGTTTGCCGCTTGCCGAGGTGGCCCAACTGGACCATGTCCAGGGCTGCGGCGACACGCGCCTTTTGCTGGGCTTTGGGGACCTGGCGCATCTCCAGGCCGAAGGCAACGTTCCGCTCGACATTCATGTGCGGAAACAGCGCATAGGACTGGAAGACCATGCCCATGCCCCGTTTGTTGACGGGGGTGTGGGTGATTTCCTTGCCGTCCACCACGATGGAACCGGCTGTGGGGTCCATCAGGCCGGCCACCATACGGAGGGTGGTGGTCTTGCCACAGCCGGATGGGCCGAGGAGCGCCACCAGGTGCCCCTCCTCCACTTCCATGTTCAGGCGGTCGACGGCGGGTTCCAGACCTGCTGCGTATCGTTTGGTCAGATCTACGATCGACAGTTTTGATTCAGTCACGGGTTCAGTTCTCCTGAAGGGGGAAGGTGGGGAGGGGCGCCGGCGCGCTACTTGGTGATGATCTGGCGCTTCCAGGTGTCGGTCCACTTGTCGCGGGCCGAGGAGAGGAAATCAACGTCGAGGGGGACGATGTTCAGGGAACCGTCGGTGGGCACCACGCGTGCTTTGACATCGGCAGGCAGGTCCGCGTTCGTCACGGACGGGGCGTAAAAGAGAGCCTTGGCGAAAGCCGTCTGGGCTTCGGCGGACAGCGCGTAGTTGATAAAGGTCGTGGCCGCGGCTGAGTGCGGGGCGTCCTTGACCAGGTTGACGGTGTTGATCTGGTAGACCGTGCCTTCCTTGGGGAAGGTGACACCCATCTTCTTGTTGCTTTGATCGCTGTAGAACTGGCCGCGGGCGTTCTGGCCCAGTCCCAGCACCGTCTGTCCCGTTATGACGTTCTGGTACTCGTCCGGGTTGGGCGCGAAGGTCTGGACACTGGGGGCGAGCTCCTTAAGGCGGGCAACAGCGCCGTCAATGCCCTTCGTGTAATCCTCACCCTGCATCTTGGATGTGATCGCCGTCAGGGACAGGCCCAGGAGCGAGGGCGGGGCGTTGACATTGATTTTTCCTGCATATGCAGGGTCCCACAGGACGTTCCAGCTGTCCGGGGCCTTGGGGAAGGTGGCGGTGTCATAGACCAGGCCGACGGCATCGAGCATGGCCACGGGACCGTATCCGTCCTTGTCACGGAACTTTTCAGGCACGTTGGCGAGGTTCGGGACGGCGTCGGGCGTGACCTTTTCGAACAATCCCTGCTTGTTGCCAGTTGTGGAGACTGAGTTGTCCATGATGGCGACGTCCGTGGCCGGGCTGTTCTTCTGGCCCTGGAGGGCACTGAGCATCTCGGCGGATGAACGCTTGGAGGCGTAGTTGATCTTGATGTCCGGGTACTTGGCCTTGAAGGGTTCGATCACTGCCGCGTTGTACTGGTCCTGCCATACGCCGGAGTAGGCAATCAGGTTTACTTCCCCGGATGTGGCGCTGCCGGCCTTGGCCGCGTCGCTGCTTCCCCCGCAGCCGGACATTGCCAACATTGCTGCGGAAAGCGCGGCCACAGCCGCCATTTTCCTTTTGATGGTTGCTCGCATTTGCGTCTCTTTCCTAAGAAGAATCCGGGCGGTTGGCTGCGGATCCTGAATGTTCCGAAGCTACGGTGGGCGTATTTCGAAAATGTAAAAGAAGGCGTCTATTTCGATTAAATGCCTTTCCATGCAGAATGCGTTTGACGTCATCGTGAAATTGCATGTCTGTCTGGGGTTAGAATGTACTGCCAGTGAAATAGCGCTCTGGGTTCAACATAAGGTCGGAGATGTGCATCACACAAAGACCTGTTGCGTATCCCTCCATAGCATCCGGTTATGACCCACACGGATTCAGGGCGCCGCAAAGAGAGAAGGCGGCATGGATACGCGGAAGCTTGCGTACTTTGTGCAGATCGTGGATTCAGGGAGCATCACCAAAGCCGCTTCGGCGCTGCATGTTGCCCAGCCAGCCCTGAGCCAGCAGGTTTCCGCCCTGGAATCGGAGCTGAAGCAGCGGCTGCTGATACGCAGCAAGCAGGGCGTGAAGCCAACTGCAGCGGGACACACCCTGTACAGGCATGCCCAGTCCATCCTTCGGCTGGTGGAGCAGGCCCGGTTGGACGTGGCAGCCTCCGGCGCAGCCCCGTCCGGCCGCGTATCGATCGCCATCGCCCCCTACAGCATGGCCTCCAGCCTGACCCCGCAGATCATCAGCGAAGTGGGCAGGCGCTACCCGGACATCGTCCTCCATGTGACTGAGATTTACGGGGGCGTTCTCAGCGAGGCCATCAAGAATGGGCGCCTCGACATGGCGCTTATCTACGAGCCAGGCCCTATCCGCGGGGTGCAGTTCACCACGCTGATCGTGGAGGACCTGTACCTGATCGTGAACTCCCGGCGTGAACTGCCGGTCGCTGCTGATGCGGAAACCATCACTCTGGAAGAAGTCGCCACCGTGGGCCTCTTCCTGCCGGAACAGATCCACACGCTGCGCCAGGTGGTGCAGGCCGGCATCGAAGGCAAGGGCATGAAGCTCAAGCTGGTGGGCGAGGTGGAATCCGTGCCATCCCTTACCCGGTTGCTGCGCACGGATCTCGGGGCCACCATCCTGCCCAAGTCGGCCGCGGATGCCCTCTTCCATGAAGAGGACTTCCGGGTCCTGCGAATCACCGACCCCGCGCTGCAGTGCAAGATCGCCCTCTGCACTCCTGACCACGAGCCGTTGTCCGAGGCGGGCTCCGCGGTCCTGCTGGTGCTGAAGGAAATGCTGCAGGAAATGCTGCGCAGCAAATATTCGCCGATTCGCGCCAATGCGCGGGATGCATCATAAGAAGGGCTTATCAGGGCACTCCTGTTTTGTCTTATTCAAGGAATTTTTGCGGCTCTAGGATAAAACCATAAAGGTCCGCTGCAACAGCGGTTACCTCGGCCTTAGATTCCTTGGAGCCCGCCATGAAAAAGATCACCGGACCGCAGTACCGGAAAGCATCAGAACGAAAAATCCAATTGAAGGCAAGCACCGGTTCGCATTGCCCCGCCAACGGTTTCTGGCGGCCGGAGGACGGACCCGCCAATGAGCCGGTGTTCGTATTCGAGGGAAGCATGATGCCCCCCGGCAAGCGCGGTTCCACCATGTGGTACCTGGACGATTCACAAGCAGGTCCGCCGGCCTACCGCCTGCCTGGAATCAATTGACCCACAGCTCTACAACGACAAGAGGCAAGGGGTAAGACCCGGAGTTCCCGAAGGAACCCGGGCCTTGTGGTTTAAAGGCATCGATGCCGGACTACAGTACGGGCTCCAGTTCGGCGTCCTCCACCAGCAGGCCCTTGGCCTTGAGGACGTCCGTCAGCTTGCACAGCTCGATGGTGGTGCCGCCTTGTTTGTAGCGTCGGATGAGGTCGTCCTCTGCGTCGACGCGCGCCTGCGCCAGCTGGATGACTTCCTCGATTTCGTCCTTGCGGACCACCACCACGCCGTCGGCGTCGCCGAGCAGGACGTCCCCCGGGTAGACGATTTCGTCGCCGAACACTACGGGATGGTTGATGGGGCCGATGGTTTCCTTGACGGTTCCCTTGATGCAGACGCTGCCGGAGAAGACCGGCAGGCCAAGTTCGATGAGGTCCTTGGTGTCGCGCACGCCGGAGTCGGTGACCATTGCGGCCAGGCCCTTTGCTTTCATGGCGTTGCCCAGCACGTCGCCGAACGTTCCGGCTTCCTCGTATTCGCCGGCCGAGACCAGGACAACATCGCCCTTTTGCGCATAGTGGATGGCCACCTGGAGCATGAGGTTGTCCCTCGGGGCACACACCACCGTGACAGCCGGCCCGCAGAAGGTCATGCTGCGGTCGATGGGTTTGATCCTGGAGCTCAGGGCGCCTTTGCGGCCCTGCGCTTCGTGGACGGTGGCGGAGGAGAACCTGGAAAGGCGTTGGATGGCGTCTTCCGAAGGGCGGTCGAATTTCGTCTTGACGTGGATCATGCGATTACTCCTGGGAAACTGGTTGGGGTGTGTCAGGACAGTGCCTGGACGGCTTTTTCGATGGCGGCGATGGATTCCTCGATCACTGGCAGCGCGGTGGCGTATGAGACCCGGAAGTAGGGGCCCAGGCCGTAGGCCGAGCCCTGGATGACGGCCACCGAGGCGGCATCCAGCAGGTAGAGCGTGAAGTCCTCGTCATTGGTGATCTGCCGGCCTTCGGGCGTCGTCTTTCCGATGACCCCGGCGCAGTTGACGTACGCGTAAAAGGCGCCCTCCGGCGTCGGGCATTGCAGGCCCTCGACGGCGTTGAGCCCGGCGACTGCCGCATCGCGCCGCTCCCGGTAGACCTCCACGCTTTCGCGGACAAATGCCTGGTTCCCGGTCAGCGCGGCGGCAGCGGCGGCCTGGCTGACGGACGACGGGCAGGACGACATCTGGGACTGCAGCTTGTTGATGGCCGCCACCAGCGGCGCCGGTCCGCCGGCGTACCCCAGCCGCCACCCGGTCATTGCGTAGGCCTTGGAGACGCCGTTGGTGACCAGCACCCGGTCCTTGAGCTCGGGCGCCACGGCCACGAGGCTGGTAATCGGCTCTTCGCCGAAGTGGATTTCGTCGTAGATCTCGTCCGTGAGCACGTAGACGGAGGGGTGGTCCTTGAGGACGGCGGCGAGGCCCGCCAGTTCCTCCCGGGAATAGACGGCTCCCGTGGGGTTGGAGGGCGTGTTGAGGATGAGCCACTTGGTGCGCTCCGTCAGGGCCTGCGCCAGGGCCGCGGGGGTGAGCTTGAACCCGGTTTCTTCGCCGCAGGGGACAATCACGGGGGTGCCCTCGTTGGCCAGCACCATGTCCGGGTAGGAGACCCAGTACGGCGCCGGAATGACAACCTCGTCGCCCTGGTCGAGGGTGGCCATGAATGCCGTGAAGATGACCTGCTTTCCGCCGCCGCCGATGGTGATTTCGGCCGGGGTGTACTGCTGGCCCGTCCTGCGCTCCAGCGTCTGCAGGATGGCCTTCTGGAGTTCCGGCGTCCCGTTGACCGACGTGTACTTCGTTTCACCGCGGCCGATGGCCGCAATCGCCGCGTCCTTGATGTGCTGCGGGGTATCGAAATCCGGTTCGCCCACGGTCAGGTCCAGGATCCGGCGCCCCTCGGCCTTGAGTTCCCGCACACGGGCGGCCGCGGCAACACTGGGCGAGGATTTGATACGGGTTACACGTGATGCGGGCACGAATTCAGGCATGGTCTCTTCCTGGGTTCCGGGACGGATGAGTGTGGTTCATTCGAGCGTAGGGAAGGAACCACCGGCTTGGATAAGACCTAAAGTGCGTGGACGGATAAGCAGCCCTTATGACCCGGCAGCCAGAAGTTTTGCCTATCGCACCACGCGTTATTGGTATTGGCTCCCGTGCTTTGGCGCGGCGTAGCGTGCTGGTTGGACCCGTCGACCACGACGGGGATGCGCGGCCAAGACAAGGAGCAGAGGTGGCCCGGACACAGTCATACGAGCGGACAATTGCCCCTTCGGCGGCTGTTGGGAGCCGTTACCGCTACCGGGGCGTCCCCGCACCGGACCCTGCAGTGGCCCGGGCGGAAGAGCTCCTGTCCCTCCTGGCGCAGCACAAGCGCATGATTTCCCTGCGGTCAAGCCGGCTGCGGGCGCTTTCCCTGGAGCTCAATGAACGCGTTGCCCAGGCCTTTTGTGACGGGGTGAAGGTAGCCCTGCTTGCCAGGGCGGCCGGACTGCCTGCCGCAACGGTCCGTGTTATCGGGGCGCAGGACGA
Organism: Arthrobacter sp. MOO21; assembly: GCF_057369995.2. Classification (NCBI taxonomy): domain Bacteria; kingdom Bacillati; phylum Actinomycetota; class Actinomycetes; order Micrococcales; family Micrococcaceae; genus Arthrobacter; species Arthrobacter sp. MOO21. The sequence continues at coordinate 1,278,566 of NZ_CM170671.2, forward strand.
ACTCTATCCTTCCGGGCAATCCCCCGAAGCCCATCTAAGGACCATCACCACGCTTGCAGCGGAGGTGGAATCCGTCGAGGCGGCGCGTACCGCCGTCGAACAAACCCGCGCCGGGGTGCTCGCCACGGCACGGAAGCTGCGCCTCCTGGACGACTACCAACTCGCCGCCGCCAGCGGACTGAAACATGAGGAGATACGCAAGGTGACCAGGGGCATCGCCACGCCACAGGCATCCTGAAAAGCCCACGGTTGCGGTCCGGCAGGCTCTGGCCACATGCTCCGAACAGTGCTGGGATAGTCCCGGAGGATCGGATTACCTGGAGGCGGCGGGATGGCACGGCTGGACGGACGCATTGCGTTGGTGACCGGCGCGACCGGAGGCATCGGGCGGGCAGTGGCCGCCGGCCTTGCCGGCGCAGGGGCCACCGTTGTGGTCGTGGGCCGGAGCGAGGCGCGTGCCCAGGCGGCGATGGCAGATATCCGGACACGCGTTCCAGGCGCGGACCTTGAACCGCTCGCCTGTGACCTGTCCCTGCAGTCCTCTATCCGCGCCGCCGTGGACGGGTTCCGTTCCCGTCACGGCAGGCTGGACATACTGGTCAACGCCGCCGGCGTGTTCCGGAAGGAACGCCACGAAACCGCCGAAGGGCTGGAACTCACCTTCGCCACCAACGTGATGTCCTACTTCCTGGTTACCGGCCTCCTGCTGGAGGAGCTCAGGAAAAGTGCCACCGCTGCCCTGCCCTCACGGATCGTCAACATTGCGTCCAAGTATGGAAACGTCCGAATCCCCTTCGATGACCTGCAGACAGCCAAGGGAAAATACAGCTTCCTCCGTTCCACCCCGCCCACCATGCTGGGCCGGGTCCTGCTGACCCAGGAGTTTGCCGAACGGCTGCGCGGAACAGGCGTGGTGGTCAACGCCGTCCACCCGGGACTGGTGAGGAACACCGGGCTACTGCAGGACGTGGACGGCCCGTTCCGGTGGATCACGAACACACTGGGAAAGACGGCGGAGCGGGCGGCAGACACACCCCTCTGGCTCGCCGTGGCACCTGAAACGGCAGCGGTCACCGGCAAGTTGTGGGCAGGCCGGAAGCAACTTCCTACCCCCGGCATGGGTTCAGACCCGGAGGCGCGGCGGCGGCTGTGGGAAGCCTGTGCACGCTTGGCAGGCACAGATTTCAGCTGATCCACAGACGCGAAGCTGGCAGGGAATTAGTTGGGGCCGCCCTGCGTTGTCGATCTGTTCAGGACCGGATTCCGAAGACGGCAGTCTAGAATCCAGTCCCGGATAACCAGAAAGAAAGTTGACAGGAGAACCACCACATGTCAGTTGACTACGACGCTCCGCGGGTGACTCCCGAGGAAGAGCCGAATGTCGCCCTGGAGGAGCTGAAGTCCGATAAGTCCGGCCGCCGGGAGGCCACCCCCGACGTGGACGAGACGGACCTCGCGGACAGCTTCGAGCTGCCCGGCGCCGACCTCTCCAACGAGGAGCTCCTCATCCAGGTGGTGCCGGTGCAGGCGGACGAATTCACGTGCATGTCCTGCTTCCTGGTCCACCACCGCAGCCAGCTTGCCCGGGAAAAAGACGGCAAGAAATACTGCAAGGAATGTGAGGGATAGCGGGGGAACGCCGCCTGCGGCACCTGGTTCACTGGACCACTGTTGCCCTGCGGCTGCCCCTCCACCGGGGTTGAACCTGACGCTGCGTCAGGATCTACCGTGGTCGGTATGGAACAACATGGTGAAGCGTTATGGAGCATCGGGGAGCTGGCGGCGGCAACCGGTGTGACGGTCCGGGCGCTCCACTACTACGACAGCATCGGCCTGCTCCGGGCAACTGTCCGCACGGCTGCCGGCCACCGCCGCTACACCGAACAGGACCTGCGGCGGCTGTACTGCATCCGGACTCTGCGGAGCCTGGGGGTGCCGCTTGGCGACATCGCCACCGCGCTGGACGGTACCGGTCCCGGTTCCCTGCAAAGGCTGCTGCTCCGGCAGCTGGCCGCGCTGGACGATCAGGCGCTGCAGCTGGAGCAGCTGCAGCGGACCATCCGGGAGCTGCTGGAACGCATCAGCAGCCACGGGCATGCCGAGCCCGCCTATTTCATGACCGTTCTGGAAAGGATGGCGATGTTCGGGAACTACTTCACCGAGGACCAGCGCCGCGAACTCGACGAACGGCGGGCCGGGTTGGGGCAGGAGGCCATGGAGGAGTCACGGACCGAGTGGGCTGGCCTGGTCGAGGAGGGCCTGCGCCAGGTCGACGCCGGTGTCCCCGCCGGCAGCCCGGAGGCCACGGACCTGGTGCGGCGCTGGGATGAGCTGGGCTCCCGTTTCCACAGCAGCGAGGGCACCAAAGCGGCCGCCCGCACCATGTGGAACGAGAACAGCGCCGAACTGAGCAAGGCCCTGCCCTGGACCGCCCAGCAGATGCAGGCCCTGGTGGCGCACCTGCAGGCGGCCCGCCAACACAGCTGACGGGGAACCTGGCTGACCCGGAACGTGGCTGACAGGGAACTTAGCTGACCAGCACCTGGGTGGCGGATTCCTTCAGCTTGCCGTTGGCCCACTTCATCTGCCGGATCGTTTGCGGATGGCATTTCTCCGCCAGGCCCAGCAGGTCCTGGTCCTTCATCCCCTGGGCAGCCTGGGCCAGCAGCTCCCAGTCCGCGGATACGCCGCACGCCTGCAGGTAGAGTTCCCGCAGGTCGCGCAGCAGCAGCATCCCCGTTTCCGGCCGCCGGCCCACCATCTCACTGCCCTTCTCCCGCAGGGTCTCCATCAGCCCCGCCTCGCTGCGCGGTTCCGGATCCAGGTTCTCGCCGTAGTTCCCGGCAAGCGCCGCGATGTCCCGGACGTGCTGCTGCGACCAGCGTGAAAGGTCCCGGGCCAGGTGGTAGATCTCGTGGTCCACCTTGTGGCGTTCCGAGATGACCAGCAGATGGTGCGCCAGCTCATTTTCGGAGCGGTGCAGTTCCTTCAATACGAGCCCGAATTTCATCGCGCTCCTCCTTCGGTGCCGCCGGCTTCGTCGGCCAAGGCGGATGTGATTCCCTTGGTCCTCGCCTCATCCGGGAACCCGCCTGCGGGCGCCGACGCCGTGGTGGTGGGCGCCGGCGACGGCCCGTCGCCGGCGGAAATCCGGGTGATGCGGGCGGCTGCCGTCTTGAAGATAGGCTGCTTGGATGCGGCGTCCCAGTCGGTGATGGTCAGTTCGTTGGCTGCCCGGCCCGCCCCGTCGGGCTGGTGCCCGCCGTCGGTATCCCAGTAGCCGTAATGGAACGGCAGGAACAGGACCCCGTTCCTGATCCCGCTGATCCGGACGCGCGCACGGACCGAACCACGCGGGGTCTCCACGTCCGCAAGGTCCCCCTCGGCAATCCCGTAGCTGCCGGCGTCGTCCGCCGACAACTCCACCCAGACGTCGGGCGCGGCCGCCTGCAGTTCCGGGGCCCTGCCCGTCTTGGTACGCGTGTGGAACTGGTAGAGCGTGCGCCCGGTAATGAGCTGGAGCGGGAAGTCCTGGCTCGGCAGCTCGTGCGGCGGCACGTATTCGGCGGCCTTGATGATGGCCTTGCCCTCTGGGTTGAGGGCCTTGTACTCGGACGGGTCCACGGGCGCGCCGGTGATCAGGTCGCGGCCGTAGGTCTCGCAGTACTCCGGATGGGCCCAGAACTTTCCGTCAGCGTAGATCCGTTCGGTGCCGTCCGGGTTCTCCTCGTTGCACGGCCACTGGATGCCGGAGCCGCCGCGCAGCTTGCCGTAGGTGATGCCGGTGTAGTCGCACGGACGCCCGCGGGAGCATTCCTTCCAGGCTTCGAAGGCGGACTCGGGGTCGTGCCACTTGATCAGCGGCTGGCCGTCCTTGTCCTTCAGGCCCATGCGGTGCGCGTAGTCGATGAAGATGTCCAGGTCTGGCCGGGCCTCACCGGGCGGGTCCACGGCTTTTTCCGAAAGGTGGACCGTGCGGTCCACGTTGGTGAAGGTCCCCGTTTTTTCGCCCCAGGTGGCGGCAGGGAGCACGACGTCGGCCAGCTGGGCCGTCTCCGACAGGAAGATGTCCTGCACCACCAGGAACAGCCGCTCCTGCTTCAGGATGCTGCGGACCCGCGCCAGTTCGGGCAATGAGACGGCGGGGTTGGTGCCGCTGACCCACAGCATCCTGATGGAGCCGTCCTCCGCGTACCGCATCATCTGCATGACGTGCGTGGGCGGCGAGTAGTGCGGGATCGACATGGGGTCGATGTTCCACACCCGGGCGAGATCCTTGACGTGGGCGTCGTTGGACCAGTTCCGGAAGGCAGCCAGGTCCCCGTCAGCCCCGCACTCGCGCGTGTTTTCGGCAGTGGGCTGGCCGTTCATCTGCAGGATGCCGCAGCCCGGCTTGCCCAGCATGCCGCGGATGATGTTGATGTTGTTCACCTGCACCGCGGCGGCGGTGCCCTGGTTCGATTGGTAGAAGCCCTGCAGCACCGTGGACAGGAGCCGTTTGGCGTGGCCGATGATGCTGGCCGCTTCGGAGATTTGCTCCGCCGGGACGCCGCAGATTTCCGCAACCACGGCCGGAGGGTAGTTCTTGACCTCTTTTTCGAGCTCGGAGAACCCCACGGTGTGGGCCTGGATGTACTCCTGGTCCACCCAGCCGTTGGAGATGATCTCATGCAGGATGCCGTTCATCAGGGCCACGTTGGTGCCCGGCCGCGGTGCCAAGTGCACGGTGGCGGCCTTGGCCACGGGGGTCAGGCGTGGGTCCACGCAGATGATCCTGGGCGGGTTGGGTCCTGCCAGGCGGTCCAGCATCCGGGTCCACAGGACAGTCTGGGTTTCCGCCACGTTGTGCCCGTACAGGGCGATGACGTCGGCGTGGTCCACATCGGTGTAGGAGCCCGGCTGGCCGTCGCAGCCGAAAGACTCCTTCAGCGCCTCGGCCGCCGTTGCCGTGCACAGCCGCGTGTTTCCGTCCACGTGGTTGGTGCCGATGCCGCCGTGCGCTATGGTCCCCAGCGTGTAGTACTCCTCGGCGAACAGCTGGCCGGTGGTGTAGAAGCCGATGGCGCTGGGCCCTTGCTCCGCCAGCAACGCCTTCGAACGGTCCACCACGCGCTGCATGGCGGTGTCCCAGTCCGTCTCCACCAGCTTCCCGCCCTCGCGGATCAGCGGCTTGGTGAGCCGGTCCGGCGACGCGTTCGCCTGCCACCCGTACAGGTCCTTCGGTCCCAGGCGGCCGTGGTTCACCCTGTCCACCGCCCGTCCCCGGACGCCGACAATCCGGTTGTCCTTGACGGCAATGTCCATCGCGTCGCCGTTCGAGTGCAGCAGCGACGCCGTCTGCACCCAGGCGTCCACATCCTCCGGGGCCACCCCCTCGGCCAGGTGGGTGTCCACCCTGACCGGCCATTCATTGCCGGCGCCGTACGGCGTCCGCGTCCCCCATGGTTCAGCTATTCGGTCGATCTGAGCCATCTGTCCCTCTCCCGTCCGGAATTGGCCGGGGCAGCGCCGGCGGCGCTGCCCCTACCGGGTCTTTACCCAGAACGGGGCAGCGGAAACATGGGTTTATCGGGTCATGCGGCGGTGACGGTGCAGGTCAGGCGCGCTTGTCCGTAAGCGGCGTGTCCTGCAGGGGCGTGTCCTGCAGGGGTCGGCGGGCCAGCCAGGCAGCCACGATGGCCCCGGAGATGTTGTGCCACAGCGAGAACACGGCGGAGGGCAGTGCTGCGAGGGGGCTGAAGTGGGCGGTGGCCAGTGTGGCGGCCAGGCCGGAGTTCTGCATGCCCACTTCGAAGGCCAGGGCGCGGCGGGCTTTGTCGTCCAGGCGGCCCAGTTTCCCGGCCAGGTAGCCCAGGCCCAGGCCGAAGCCGTTGTGCAGCACCACGGCGAGGAACACGATGGCACCGGCGGCGACGATCTTGCTGGCGCTGCCGGCAACCACGATGGCCACGATTAGGGAGATCACGACGGCGGACGCCCACGGCAGTGCCGGCAGCACCTTGGCGACAAGCTTCTTGAGGAAGAGCCGGGCCAGGAGGCCGGCGACCACCGGCAGCAGCACGGTTTTGACGATGTCCCCCACCATGCCGGCGGCATCGATCGAAAGGTAGGAGCCTGCCAGGAACAGGACGAGCAGCGGGGTGACGATGGGGGCGATCAGGGTGGAGACGGACGCTACCGCCACCGACAGGGCTACGTCGCCCTTGGCCAGGAACGCCATCACGTTGGAGGCGGTTCCGGAAGGCGCGCAGCCCACCAGGATGACCCCCACGGCCAGTTCGGGTTCCAGGTTCAGGGCGCCCGCGATCAGCCAGCCTGCGCCGGGCATGATGATGTAGTGCGCCACAATTCCCAGCGCCACGGCCCACGGGCGCTTGGCCACGGCGGCGAAGTCCGGTGGGGTCAGCGTCAGGCCCATGCAGAACATGATGATGCCGAGCAGGTAGGGCACGGCCGGCCCCAAAGGTTTGAAGGCGCCGGGAAGCAGGAAGCCGACGACTCCCGCGACCACCACCAGGATCGGGAACACTGTCACGGCTATGCGCGCGATCCTGCTTTCCGCTTCCAGCGCGGGGTTGGCGGGGGCCTTGTCGGGCGAATTCGGGGGTTTAGTTGCCTCAAGCATCTAACCATGCTGTCACCGGGTGGCAGGTCCCGCCAATTGATGACCGTGATCGGTAACGACGGCGAAAGCATACCGGCCGGCAAACTGCGCCTCCGCTTGGGAAAAGAATAGTGGACGACGGCGGGTCCTTCGCCGTCGTCCACCCCTTCCCCCGCTCCTAGGCAGCCCCGGCGGTCACCGCCGCCGCAAAGGAAGTAACGTCGACGGCAGCGCCGCTGTTATCGAAATCCAGGTGGCGCGCCTCCTTCCACCGGCAGGAGTCGCCCTGGGCCCCCGACCAGAACGTTTCCCAGTTGGCGAGCTTCCATTCGTCCCGCGGGTACCCGCGCGCGATGAGGCGCCGACGCAAGGCCTCCCCTGCCAGCCGGACGTGGACCACGATGAGTTCGGCCTCGGGCCACTGGTGCTCGGCCCGGACCTTGGCTAGGTAGTCATCGTCGGGGAAGAACCGGCCGAAGGGAGCGTCCAGCACTACCGAGTTGCCCGCCCGCAAGTTGTCGCGTGTCAGGTCCAGGATGGACGCGTACTCCAGCGGCATGATGACGTTTTGGTAGAACTCATTGTTGTCCCGCTCGTTCGGGTCCGAACCGTTGAGTTTCAGAAGCAGTTCGGTGAAGCGGATGGTGGCGGTGTCTTTGTCGATGTGCGCCGCGCCGAACCGCTCCGCAAGGTGGCGGCTGACACTTGATTTTCCAGAGCCTGCCGGGCCGATCACAAAGAATACTTTGGGGATACTGGTCACTGCTTGTTCTTCCTCGAACTGTGGCTTGTGGGATGCCAGGAATGCGGGCGTTACGCCGCGACCGGCTTGCGGCGGTCCTTGACGAAGAAGCCGTATGACACGGCGCCCACAATCAGCAGCACACCGCCGATCAGGAACACCATGGTGTAGTTGCCGCCGGTGGCATCAAGGATAAGGCCTGTAACGATCGGCGCCACTGCAGCCCCCAGGAATCCGCCGAAGTTCTGGATGGCGCCAAGGGAGGCCACTTGGTTGGGTTCCGCAATATCCGACGCCAGGGTCCAGAGCACACCGATGGGTACTTGGGCCGCGAAGTAGCCCAGGGACAGCAGCACGATTGCCAGGGCAGTATTTTCCACGTAAGCCACCGGCAGCACGGCGGCGGCGGCGAGCAACGCACCGCCCACAATTGGGATCTTTCGGGCACGGACGACAGGGACGCCGCGGGCAATGGCCTTGCCTGAGAAGATACCGCCGGCCAGCACGCCGGCGATGCCGCAGAGGAACGGCAGTCCTGCCAGCCAGCCGATTTGGCTAAGGCTGAATCCGCGTGCGGTCTGCAGGTAGCTGGGAAGCCAGGTGAGGTAGACCCAGACGGTGTAGAAGATGCCAAAAGCGCCAATGACCATGAACCATGTGTTCTTCTTGGTGAGAAGCTCGCCCCATCCGGCCTGCTTCTCCTTGGGCTGAAGCTGCGCTTCGAATTCCGCACCCTTGATGATGAACTGTTCCTTCAGCGTGGGGTCGCGGTAGACGCGGAGCCAGACCAGGGCAATGACGATGCCGAGCGCGCCGACGACCAGGAACATGCCGCGCCAGCTCATGGTCAGCATGAGGAAGGTCAGGAGCGGCGGCGCAATGGCATTGGCGATCTGTGAACCGGTGTTAACGATGGAGACGGGCAGCGCACGCTCGGTTTTGTTGAACCACTTGTCAGCCACCTTGAGCCCCGACGTGAAGAACGGCGACTCTGCGACGCCCAAGGCAACACGGGCGGCATAAAGGAACCCGAAGGAGTTGGCCAGGGAGGAAAGCATAGAGACGATAGACCACAGCCCTGCGGCCCAGGCGAACATCTTCTTAGGCCCAAACCGGTCCACCAGGTACCCGGCCGGAAGGTTGGCAATGGCATAAGGCCAGGAGAAGGCGGACAGCAGCAGCCCCATTTGGAGGGCGTTGAGCCCGAATTCCTTGGCAATCGTGGTGTTGGCGATGCTGAGGTTGTTCCGGTCCAGGTAGTTGACGATGCCGCCGATGACGAGCAGGGCGATGAGGTACCACCTGATCCGCACGTTGCGTCCGGGCTTTTCAGTGGACGCGTCAATTTCTGCTGAAGCTTGGCTCATGCAGCTCACTCCTTTGTGTTCTGTCGGCAACGACTGCCGGTACTGGGGGTGCCGGCCTTAGCGGCGGGCTTGTTCAATTGCTGCGAGGAAGGTGCGGGCAGCCTCCGCAACCTTGCCGTAGTCGCCGTCCTGCCGGGCTGCCTTGGTGACAAAGCTGCCGACACCAACGGCGGTGACTCCCGCGGCGAACCATTCGCCCACGTTGGCCGGACTCACGCCTCCGGAAGGCATGACGGGCGCCTGCGGCAGCGGCGCGAGGATTGTCTTTACGTAGGCAGGGCCGCCAAGCTCGGCGGGGAAGAGCTTGACGATGTCCGCGCCCGCTTCGAGGGTGTTAAGCACCTCCGTAGGCGTGAACGCGCCGCTCGCGCTGACCACCTGGTAGCGGTTGGCAGTGGCGATCATCCTCGGATTCAGCTGCGGACTGACCAGCAGCCGTGCTCCGGCCGAGATCGCCGCGTAGGCGGCTTCGGCGTCGAGCACCGTTCCCGCGCCGACCACGATGCCCTGGTCGCCGTACTTGTCGGCCAGACGCTCAATGACGCCCAGGGCGCCCGGAACGGTCAGCGGGACTTCGACCGCACGGATACCGCCTGCGATGGCGGCCTCGGACACCCGGTAGGCCTCGTCGGCAGAGTCAAGCCGCGCGATGAGCAGGGCTCCAGTGCGGATGATCGTTTCCTGAGTTTCAAATTTATTTAACATCGTTTAAGAGATTAGATCAAAGATTCACAAAGTGGAACACCCTGTGAAAACTTGTTAAGCTGGAAGTACTTCATTTTCAAAGGAGAACCGCCTGTGAGCCCGACCGCCCGGCCCCTGATCCCCGAGCAGCGCCACCAGGAAATCCTGCGCCTGTTGCGCCGGGAGGGCGTCCTCAGTATCCGCAGCCTTACCGACTACATGAACGTCTCCCATATGACGGTCCGGCGGGACATCACGGCCTTGGAAGATCAGGGACAAGTGATATCAGTGCAAGGTGGCGTCCGGCTCGCGGACTGGACCAGCCAGGAGCCTCCGCGCGAGCGCGAGTTCCGCGCACAGCTTGAACTGCCGCGCAAGCAGGCCATTGCCGAGCTTGCTGCCGGGTCAGTGGAAGACGGCATGGTGATTTTCCTCGACGCAGGCACCACCTGCCAGTCGGTGGTGCCGTACCTCGCCGGGCGCCAGGGCCTTACCGTGGTGACCAATGATTTCTACGTGGTCACCAGCCTGTTCACGTACCCTCACATCGAGACCATCCATACCGGCGGGGCGGTGGATCCGTCCAGCGCCTCGAGCTGCGGAAAAATCGCCGCCGACGTGGTGCACTCCATCAACATCGACCTGTGCTTCCTCAGCACCGGCACGTGGAACATGGCCCGGGGCATCACCACGCCCGTCATGGACAAAGTCGAAGTGAAGCTGGCCGCCCTGGAGGCCTCGTCGTCGTGCTTCCTGCTGGCGGACAGCACCAAGTTCGGCACGGTATCGCGCTTCAATGTGGCACCCCTTGAAAGGCTGGACGGCGTAGTCACCGACGACCAACTGCCCCAGGAGATGCAGGAGAACATCCGCGATCTTGGAGTCACAGTGCAGGTGGCCGCCCTTGGACGGGCCGCTTGACAGGGCTCCATCGTCCTTAAAACACAACGCCCGCCCCGGGATACCGCGGCGGGCGTTGTGCAGCTCATGTCAGACCTGTTTACGGAGCTCCATCTTCCGGATTTTCCCGCTGGCCGTGCGCGGCATGTCATCCACCACCACCAGAGACTTGGGGATCTTGTAGCGGGCAAGCCGGCCGTCCAGGAAACTTTGCAACTGCTCCCCGGTCAGTGATGCGCCGTCGCGCAGCGTGACCACCGCCCGCGGCACCTCGCCCCATTTGTCGTCGCTGACGCCGATGACCGCCACGCTGCTGACGGCGCTGTGTTCGGCGATGACGGCCTCCACCTCCGCAGGGTAGATGTTCTCGCCGCCGGAGATGATCATGTCCTTGAGCCGGTCCGAGACGAACAGGAAGCCCTCCTCATCGCGGTAGCCCATGTCGCCGGAGCGGAACCAGGAGCCGTCGGAGTAGCTGGCGGCGGTGGCCTCCGGGCGGTTCCAGTATTCCTTGATCACGTTGGGGCCGGAGACCTGGATCTCCCCGACCTCGCCCGGCGCGGCAACCCCGCCCAGCGGATCGGCGATCCGGACGTCCGTGAAGAAGTGCGGCAGGCCCGCCGATCCGGCTTTCTCCCGGGAACGGTCCACGGGAAGCATGGTGGCCCCCGGCGCCGTCTCGGTCATGCCGTAGCAGCTGGTGAACCCAATGCCGCGGTCCTCGTACGCGTCCAGGACACGGCGGGGAATGGCGGAGCCGCCGCACGTGAGCTTGTCCAGGGAGCTGAGGTCCGCCGTGGCCCATCCTGGATCCTCGCACAGCAGCTGGAACGTGGTGGGCACGCCGTTGAGGGTGGTGACCTTGTGCTCCTGGATCAGTTCCAGCACCCTTGCGGTGTCGAACTTGGCCTCCAGCACCACGGTGGCACCCTTGAGCAGCATCGGCAGCAGCCCCATGTCCAGCGATGCCACGTGGAACAGCGGCGAGATCATGAGCGCCACGTCGCTGCGGTTGATGTCCATGTCCACGATGGTGTTGATGCAGTTCCACGTGATGTTCCCGTGTGTCAGCAGCGCACCCTTGGGCTTGCCGGTGGTCCCCGAGGTGTAGAGGATCATCGCACCGTCATCGAGCTCCACCGGGACGTCGAGGGAGTCCGGCGCTGCAGCCTGCAACGCCTCCTCATAGTCGTCGACAACTACGGGGTGCCCGACGGCGGCCGGTGGCGTGGCAGCGGAAGGTTCCGTTCCGCCGTCGGCCGCTATGACAAGGCGGTGGGTCACCCCAGTGGCTTCCACGGCGGCGGAAGCGGGCGCTTCCAGGGCACCGGCATTGACCAGCAGCAGGGCCCCGGAGTCCTGCAGCTGGAACTGCAGCTCGGGTGGCGCGAGCCGGGTGTTGAGCGGCACGAAGATGGCGCCCAGGAGCCCGCAGGCGAAGAACGTCTCCACGAAGGACGGGTGGTTCTCCCCCAGGTACGCCACCCGGTCATTCTTGGCCACTCCCCTGTCCCGGAGTGCGTTGGCCAGGCGGTCGGTACGTTCCGCGAGCTCCTCGTAGCTCAGGGTCCTTGCTCCGGACAGAAGTGCAGCCTGGGCACCCGATTTCCGGCGGCGGCGCTGCAGCCAGGAGCCAACTCCGTTGTTGTCCATGGTTCTCCTAACGGACCGTGTTGAGGTCGTTGTTCTTAGATTCCCGCGTCAGGGCGATGAAGACAATCGAGACGAGTGCCAAGACCGACAGGAACACCACCACGGGGAGTATGTCCTGCCCGGAGTCCTTGTAGAGCCCGGCCACGATGCCCCGGGGTGAAGCCTGCGCCGATGAGCGTGGCCAGCTGGTAGCCCACCGCGGCACCGGTGTAGCGGGAGGTGGTGCCGAACTGTTCGGAGACGAACGCCGCCAGCGGACCGTACAGGGACGAGTGCAGGATGAGTGCCACGGTGAAGGCCACGAAAACCAGGGCCACGTTGCCGGAGCCGAGCATGCCGAACATGGGGAACAGGTAGGCGATGAACAGGGCCAGTCCGGCGATCATCACGGGGCGGCGGCCGAGGCGGTCGGACAGGCGGCCACCCAGCAGGACGAAGATGATGGAGATGGCCGAGGCTCCCGCGAAGGCATACAGCACGCCCTGCTGCGGTGCGCCCTTGGACACAGCGTAGGTCACCGAGAAGGTGGGCAGCACCACCTGGAGGCCGAATCCGGCGGCGCCGGCGAACATGATCATGATCAGGGCCTTGGGCCGGCGCAGCACGTCCAGCAGCGGGATCTTGCGCTTGGCACCCTGGGCCTCTTCCTTCGCCACGGCTTCGGCGAAGATGGGGCTTTCGGAGACCCGCAGGCGGACGAACATGCCCACGATAAGGAGCACGAAGGACAGCAGGAACGGCACGCGCCAGCCCCAGGCCAGGAAGGCGTCCTGCGGCAGGGCCGAGAAGATGCCCATCACCACGGTGCCCAGCACTGCGCCGGTGGGTGCCCCGGCGTTGACGAAGGAGGCCGCGAAGCCGCGCCGCTTGGGGTCGGAGTGCTCCAGCGCCATGAGCGCGGCGCCTCCCCATTCACCGCCGACGGCGATGCCCTGGCAGACCCGCAGCAGCACCAGGATGACGGCGCCCCACGGCCCGATCACGCCGGCGCCGGGGATCAGGCCGATAAGGGTGGAGGCGATGCCCATCATGGCCATGGAGATGATCAGCATGCCCTTGCGGCCCACCTTGTCGCCGAAGTGGCCGAAGATGACGCCGCCCAGCGGCCTGGCCACGTAGCCGGCGGCGAAGGTGGCGTAGGCGGCGACGACGCCCACCCATTCGTCCGTTCCGGCGAAGAAGACCTTGGGGAAGGCTACTGCCGCCGCCGTGGCGTACAGCAGGAAGTCATAGAACTCGATGGTGCTGCCCAGATAGCTGGACAGGATGACCGTGCGCGCTTCCTTGCGCTTAGCGGCCGTGCCCGCAGGTGCGAGCGTGGGGTGTCCGGACATGGCTGTTCCTAGGGACGGAGGAATGGGGTTTTTGGGGTTGCCTGTAGAAGCCGTCTGCGTGAAACGGCCTGTTTGAAGGGTTTGCCTGTTTAAGGGGCAGGCCTACTTGTAGAAGCGGGCGAGGAATTCGGCGACGACGGCCGGGCGTTCCTGGCCTTCGATTTCGATCGTGGCGTTGACCTTGATCTGGGCGCCGCCCTTGACCTCGGTGACGTCGGCGATGGTGGCCTGCATGCGGACTTTGGAGCCCGCCGTCACCGGGGAGGTGAAGCGGACCTTGTCCAGGCCGTAGTTGACCTTGGTGGTGACGCCCTCGACGTCGAACAGCTCGCCCCAGAACGGGATGATCAGGGAGAGGGTAAGGAAGCCGTGGGCGATGGGGGCACCGAAAGGGCCGTCCTTGGCGCGTTCGGGATCGGTGTGGATCCACTGGTGGTCGTCCGTGGCGTCGGCAAAGAGATTGATCTGTTCCTGGGTGATCTGGCGGTAGTCGGTGGTGCCGAGATCCTTCCCGGACAGGGTGGGCAGGGTGTCGAAATCGACGACGAGATTGGGCATCGTTGCCTCCTGGTTGCAGTTGGTTTGGGTAATGGGGTTGTGGCTTAGCGGGTAAAGGCGCTTTCGCCGGTGAGGGCCCGGCCGATGATGAGGGCGTTGATGTCGTGCGTGCCCTCGTAGGAGTAGACGGCTTCGGCGTCGGCATGGAAGCGGGCTACGTCGGCGGCGAGGGTAATGCCGTTGCCGCCCACCACTTCGCGGGCCAGGGCCACGGTGTCGCGCATGAAGAGGGAGGTCTGCATCTTGGCCAGGGCTGAGTCCTGGTCCCGGTAGATGCCCTTGGCCTGCTGATCGGTAAGGCGGACCACCAGGGACAGGCTGGCGGTGACGTTCCCCAGCATGCGGGCCAGTTTTTCCTGGACCAGCTGGAAGGAACCGAGGGTACGTCCGAACTGCCGGCGCTCGTTGACGTAGGCGAGCGCCGCTTCGAACGCGCCAGCCGCGATACCGGTGGCGATCCAGGCCACGTCCGAGCGCATGGCCCGAAGCATGGCGGCGACATCCTTGAAGGAGTTCACGTTGTGCAGGCGCATCGATTCGGGAACGCGGACGCCGGCCAGGGTGATGTGGGCGTTCTGCATCATCCGCAGGGAGGTCTTCCCCTGGATCTTCTCGAGCGTGACGCCGTCCGCGGTCCGGTCCACGAGGAAGGCCTTGACCTGTCCGTCGGCGGTGTCCCGGGCGAAGACGGCGAGGACGTCCGCAGTGGCGGCGCCCCCGATCCAGCGCTTGGCACCGTCCAGGATCCAGCTTCCGTCGGAGTCACGCCGCGCGGTGGTTGAGAGCCCGCCGGCGATGTCCGATCCATGCTCCGGCTCCGTCAGCGAGAACACGCCTTTGAGGGAGAAGTCGATGACCTTGGGCATCCACTCGGCCTGCTGCTCCTGGGAGGCACCCACCCGGATGGCGGTGCGGAACAGGCCGGCCTGGGCGGTGTACCAGGTGGCCAGCGAGGCATCCGTGCGGGCCAGTTCGAAGATCCGGAAGCCGTGGTAGATCCCGCGGGCCGGGGCGTCCTCAGTTAGTTCGGCAGGTTCCATCAGGTCCAGGTCGACCAGCGGCCTGGCCAGCTGCTCCGGGAATTCGCCCCGCTCCCAGTACTCGGCCAGCAGCGGCCTGGCCTGGGTGTCGAGGAAGTTCCGCAGCCGGGCCAGGACCTGGCGCTCGCCGTCGGTGAGCAGGGACTCTGCGTCGTACCAGTCCGACGTGCCGTAAAGCCTGGAACCCAAAGCGCGTTCCGCCGTCGTCATCCCCATCTCAGGCCCCCAGCCCAAGGAGGCGTACGGCGTTGTCCTTGAGGATCTTGGGCCGGACCTCGTCCTTCAGCGGCAGGTCCGCGAAAGCCCCGAGCCATTTCTGCGGGGTGATCAGCGGGAAGTCGGTGCCAAACAGCACCTTGTCCTGCAGGTAGGAGTTGGCCCCCTTCACCAGGGATTCCGGGAAGTACTTGGGGGACCAGCCGGAGAGGTCGATGAAGACGTTGGCCTTGTGGGTGGCAATGGAGTTCGCCTCGTCCTGCCACGGCACCGAGGGGTGGGCCATGATGATCTGCAGGCCCGGGAAGTCCGCGGCCACGGCGTCCAGCAGCAGCGGGTTGGAGTAGGCGAGCTTGATGCCATACCCGCCGGGCAGGCCTGCTCCCATGCCGTTCTGGCCGGTGTGGAAGATGGCTGGCAACCCCAGTTCCTGGAGCGTCTCCCACAAGGGGTAGAAGCGTTCGTTGGACGGGTCGAAGCCCTGCAGGGAGGGGTGGAACTTGAAGCCGCGGGCACCGAGCTCGATGGCCTGGTGCTTGGCGCCGGCAATGGCGTCCTCGCCGGTTCGCGGGTCCACGCTGCCGAACGGGATCAGCACGTCATTGTTCCGGGCAGCCCCGGCAATGAGCTCCGGGATGCTGTTGGGCTCGTGCTTGAGCTGGGTGCGGGCGTCCACGGTGAAGACGACGGCGGCCATGTTCAGTTCGCGGTAGATGTCCGCGATCCGGTCCAGGGAGGGGGTCCGGTCCTCGGCCTTGAAGTACTTGGCCGATGCCTCGGTCAACTCCTCAGGCAGGGAACCGTGCCCGCAGCTGTCCACTTCGAGGTGGACGTGCATGTCGACGGCGTCGAGCTTAGCCGGGTCGATGGCCAGTTCGTAACGGTCACCCATGGTCAGCGCGCCTCGGCGGGCTCGGGCTGAAGGTCTGCGGGCAGGGGCAGGAATTCCTCCCCATAGCTTTGCAGCGTGTCCGCGTTGAAGAGCTGGCCGGCGTTGTCCAACAGCGCCTCGTAGCTCCAGCCGCCCTCGCGGTATTCGGTGGCGGCCGCCTCCGGGTGGGTCCACACCTGCAGCCGGTCACCGCCGGCACCGATGGCCTGGCCGGTGATGTTGGCTGCCTCGTCAGAGGCAAGGAAGGCAACCAGTCCGGCGACGTCGTCGGCCGTTCCAAAGCCGAGGTCATGGCGGAAGAAGGACGGCATGGCCTCGCCGCGTTCCTCTGCTTCCACTGCCTTCTGGAAGTACGGCACGGTCTTGGTCATCGCGGTTGCCGCGACGGGGATGACGCTGTTGACCGTCACGCCGGCCTTCTTCATTTCCAGCGCCCAGGTGCGGACCATGCCCACGATGCCGGCCTTGGCGGCGGCATAGTTGGTCTGCCCGAAGTTGCCCCGCTGCCCCGTAGGGGAACCGATGGTGATGATCCGGCCCTGGATGTTGTTTTCCTTGAAGTAGGCGTAGGACTCGCGGACGCAGGTGAAGGTGCCCTTGAGGTGGACGTTGATCACCAGGTCGAAGTCCTCGTCCGTCATCTTCAGCAGGGACTTGTCGCGGAGGATGCCGGCGTTGGTGACCAGGATGTCCAGCCGGCCGAACGTGTCCACGGCCCCTGCCACCAAGGCCTTGGCTGCGTCAGTGGTGCCTACCGGAACCACGACGGCGGTGGCCCGGCCGCCGTCCGCCTCGATCTGGGCGACGGCCTGCGCAGCGGTCTCCGCATTGACGTCGTTGATGACGACGGCGGCGCCCTGGCGTGCGAGTTCCCTCGCGTAGGCGAGGCCCAGGCCCTGCCCGCTTCCGGTGACGATAGCAACCTTGCCGTTCAAGCTCATAGCCTGCTCCTTCGCATGCGCCGGCCGAAGCCGTTGGGATGGTTTCACTGGGGTGTGAGATCCTTGTTGAAATCAATGAAATTACGGATCATTGAAAAAGTCAACGATTGTTTTTTACCAGTACCGGAGTTGTGATGGCCACCTTGGGCACAGACGTTCAGACCCCGCGCCTTGCGGCAGCCAGGATCGGCAACGATGTGGGCCTGCTGCTGGCCAAGCTGCACGCCGCGGGCTCGCTGCTGAACAACAAGGCCCTTGCCGACTTCGGCCTGCGGGAGCGTTCCTTCTCCGTCTTGACGCTGGCATGCAGCGGACTGGAGCCGACGCAGCGGGAGCTGGCGGATTTCCTCAGCCTGGACCCCAGCCAGGTGGTCACGCTGGTGGATGACCTGGAGCGCCGCGGCCTGGTGGAGCGGGCGCAGGGAAAGCAGGACCGGCGGGCCAAGATCATCGTCTCCACCGCCGAGGGGCGGAAGATGCACACCAAGGCCCGCGCCGCGCTGGACGCAGCGGAGCTGGACCAGCTAACCGCATTGTCCGGGGAGGAGTCGCAGGAATTAAAGCGGCTGCTCCGCAAGGCACTGTGGGGCGCGGCGGAGTAAGCCACAGCCGCTGTGGTCTGATCATGGGGGACAGGGCCGGCTGCCGCCGGGCCCGACGAGGAAAGGTCCAGGGACGCGCATGAAGGACACTGCCATCGGCATCGGGCCCCAAGGCAACGACCGGCTGAACCAGAAGCCCGTCGCGGAGCAGGCGCGAGGCCGGCGGCGCGGGCTGCTCCTGGGGACGCTCGCCACTGCCGGGATAGCCATCGCTGCCCTCGCCTGGGCCAAGTGGTACCCCTATGCCCTCAAAGTCCCGGCCGTGGCCGACAGCCACTCATTGGGAAGCTCTGTCCTGTCCGGCAAGGCGGGTGCGCCGCCCTCCCCGTCGTGGAATGCGGCCGTTGAATACGCACTCGCCTACGCCGCGTCAATCTGGCAGGCACTTGTGGCGGGCCTGCTCGTTGCCGCGTCGGTAGAGGCATTTCTTCCGGCCCGCAGGCTGCTCGCACTGTTCCAGGCGAGGCGTGGCTTGTTGGCGGGCACGGCCTGTGGCGGGCTCCTGTCAATGGCGTCGATGATGTGCACATGCTGCGCGGCCCCTGTTGCCCTGAACGTCCGCCGCAGAGGGGTTCCGGTCAGCTCCGCGCTCGCGTACTGGCTCGGCAACCCGGTACTCAATCCGGCAGCACTGGCCTTCATGGCCTTCGTGCTCCCCTGGCAGTTCGTCGCCGTCCGCGTCGGCACCGGCGTGATCCTTGTCTTCGGCGTCACGCTGCTCGTGAGCCGCCTGGCGAAAGGATCCAGCGTCGCCGATCCGCAGGACGATCCCGTCGAAACCGGGACTGCGGCCGGTGCCGTACGCAGGTTCGCCAAGGCCCTCATGCGGTTGGCAACGCGCCTCCTGCCGGAGTACGCCGTCGTGGTGATGCTCCTTGGCGGCTTCCGCGGCTGGCTGTTCCCCGGGGCCGGCGCGCTCGCGTCGTGGGGCGTGCCCGCAGCCGTCCTGCTTGCCGTCGCCGGAACCCTGTTCGTGATCCCGACTGCCGCAGAGATCCCCATCATCGGCGCCCTGATGGCCGCCGGGGTTGGAATTGGCCCTTTGGGAGCCCTGGTGCTGACCCTGCCGGCCCTAAGCCTGCCCTCGATGCTGATGGTCCGTGGGGCCTTCCCCGGGCGGGTGATCGTAGCCACGGGGTTCGCCGTCATGGGCATGGGCCTGGTGGGCGCCCTCGCCATGACGGCACTGACCTGACGGGTCAGCGCTGGGTGCTGCCCGGGGCCTGATCGAGCAGCGCAAGTTCGTCGAGGCGCGGCAAGCCTTCCCAGTCGCCGCGCGTACTGACGGCGAACGCGCCGGCGAGGACGCCCAGCTTCAGGCGGCCTGCCACATCCTCGCCGTCGAGAAGGGCGGAGAGGTAGCCGGCGGTGAACGCGTCGCCCGCTCCGATGGTGTCCACGCACGTAACGGCAATGGCCGGCGCTTCAAGACAGCCGTCCGCCGTATAGACTGCCGCGCCCGCAGCGCCGCGTTTCACCACCACTTCACGGACTCCGGCGTCCAGCAGCATCGCGGCGGCGCAGGCCTCACCGGCAGGCTGCCCTGCCGCCACGTTCCCATCCCGGGGCGGGGCAACCAGGTCGAGTTCGTCGTCGGACGCAATGACGATGGTGGCATGGCGCGCCAATGGGGCGAGGACGGCCCGCGCCTGGTCCCGGGACCATAGCTTGCTGCGGTAGTTCACGTCGAGGGAGACCACCGTTCCGCCAGCGGAAGCACGTTTGGCGGCGTATTCCACCGCGTCCCGCGCCTCGGGGCTGAGGGCGGGGGTGATGCCGGTCAGGTGCAGGATCCGGGCGCCGCCGTCGAGGGCTGCAGCCACCTGGTCCCGCGAGACGGTGGCACCGGCCGAGCCGGCCCGGTAATAAAAGGCCCTGCCGAGGTCGGCGGTGCGCTGTTCCAGGAACATCACGCCCGTGCTCCGCTCCGGATGCACAGTGTGGTGCAGCCGGACGCCCTCGCCGCGCAACTGCTTCACGATGAACTCGCCGTGCGGATCCGCGCCGACGGACCCGACCCAGGCTGACGAATGGCCAAGGCGCACAACGCCGATGGCCACATTCGATTCAGCCCCGGCCACCTGCATATTCAGGGTTCCGCCGTTTGCCAGCGGCCCAGCGGAGCGGAGCGAGACCATCGACTCACCCACGGTCAGCAGGTCCACCTGGTGCGGGGCCGCATTGCGACCGGCCGCGCCGTCAGCGGTCATGCCTGGTTACCGGTCCGTGCTGCAAATTCGGCGGCGAGGCGGAGGAAGTTCCGCGCACGGTTCCGCATGTCCGCGAGGTCGCCGCCGGAGGCCGCACTGCCGAACAGGGGACCGCCGAGTCCGACGGCAATGGCGCCTGCTTCCCAGTAGCCAGTGGCTTCGTCGAGCCCCACCCCGCCCACGGCGATGAACGGGATGTCCGGGAACGGGTCCCGGACAGCCTTCAAATAGCGGGGCCCGCCGATGGACGCAGGGAAAAGCTTGATGGCGGTGGCGCCGCGTTCCATCGCCTCGTAAGCCTCGCTGGGAGTGAGCGCACCGGCCAGGACCGGGATCCCGGCACTGGCCGCCTCGCTGATCGAGGGGGCCAGGGAGGGGGTGACGATGAACTGGCCGCCAGCGGCGGTGACGTGTTCGACGTCGGCCTGGCTGAGGACGGTGCCCGCCCCCACAAGGCAGCCGTCCGGGGCGGCCGCGCGGACCTCGCGGATCGCCTCCAGCGCGTTGGGCGTGGTGAGCGCGATCTCCACGTACTGGAAACCTTCCTCCATCGCTGCCAGCGCCGCCTTGGCGGCAGCATCGCCGTCGTTCCCGCGGACGATGCCGACAAGCCGCGCGTGCCGGATGCCGGCCAGCAGGCCGGCGGAGGTAACAGCTGATTCCTGGGATGTCATGGGGTTCACCATTCTGCGAAGGATCCGTCGGGGTGGCGCCACACGGGCCCGCGCCAGGCGTGGCCGCGTTTGTCCGCTGCCCGGACCACGGCCTCGTCGATTTCGATGCCCAGCCCGGGGCCCGTGAGCCGTTCGATGTGTCCGTCCACGAACTTGAACGGCGCCTTGTCCACCACGTAGTCGAGGACTTCGGCGCCCTGGTTGTAGTGGATGCCGATGCTTTGTTCCTGGATGAGGAAGTTGGGCGTGGCGAACCCGACCTGGAGGCAGGCGGCCAGCGCCAATGGCCCCAGGGGACAGTGCGGCGCCAGCTGGACGTCGTAGACCTCGGCCAGCGCGGCGATCTTGCGGACCTCGGTGATGCCGCCGGCGTGGGAGAGGTCCGGCTGCGCCACTGCTATGCCGGCCTGCAGCGCCGGCAGGAACTCCTGCCGGTTGTAGAGCCGTTCCCCGGTGGACACGGGCGTGGTGGTGGAGGACGTGAATTCCCGCAGCAGGTGCGTGTTTTCCGGAACCACCGGTTCTTCGAGGAAGAAGGGCCGGAACGGTTCCAGCAGGGGTGCCACCCGCCTGGCGCTGGCCAGGCTGAAGCGGCCGTGGAAGTCGACAGCGACGTCCCGGTGGTCGCCCAGGACCTGGCGCGCCGCGGCAACACGGCGGATGACGCCGTCGATCTCCGCCACCGACGCCACGGCGCTCATCCGGCCGCTGGCGTTCATTTTGACGGCGGTGAGCCCCACCTCAAGTTGCGCGCTGATCTGGTCTGCCACCTCGTTGGGCTCGTCTCCGCCCACCCAGCCGTACATGCGGATCCGGTCGCGGACGTGGCCGCCCAGGAGCTGGTGCACCGGGGTGTTGAAGTGCTTGCCCGCGATGTCCCACAGGGCCTGGTCGAGGCCGGAGACGGCACTGGCCAGGATGGGTCCGCCCCGGTAAAAGGAACCCTTGGTCATGACCTGCCAGTGGTCTTCGATCCGGAGGGGGTCCTTGCCGATGAGCAGTTCCGAGAGTTGTCCGACGGCGGCGCGCACCGTCTCGCTGCGGCCTTCGCAAGTGGCCTCGCCCCATCCGACGATTCCGCTTTCGGTCTCGACCCGGACGAAGAGCCAGCGGGGCGGGACAAGGAATGTTTCGATCCGGCTGATCACTGTCACGCGGCGGTCCTAACCCTTGGTGGCGCCGGCGGTCAGGCCGGAAACGATGTACTTCTGCGTGAAGAGCGCAATGATCATGATGGGGATGGTGACCACCGTTGCCGCCGCCATCAGGCCGCCCCAGTCAATGCTGGCGTAGGAGACGAAGTCGAAGATGGCCACCGGCAGGGTCTTGGTCTTGGCCCCGGAAAGCACCAGCGCGAACATGAAGTTGTTCCACGAGAAAATGAAGGACAGGATGCCGGCGGTCGCGATGCCGGACACGGCCAGCGGCAGCGTGATCAGCCGGAAGGCGCCGATCGGCGTGAGCCCGTCCACCTCTGCCGATTCTTCAAGTTCCAGCGGCAGTGAGTCGAAGTAGCTCATCATGATGTACACGATCAGCGGGAGGGCGACGAACATGTGGCTGAGGATCAGCACCTCGAACTTGCCCACCATCCGCAGGTTGGAGAAGACGTAGTACCAGGGCACCAGGAGCGAAACTCCGGGGATGACGCGCGCCATCAGCACCACCAGCGCGGAGCGGTGCATGGTGAAGCGGCTCATCGCGTACGCGGCTGGCACCCCGAGGATGATCGACAGGACCGTGGAGACGAACGCCACCCAGAAGCTGTTGAAGATGAAGACGAAGTAGTTGTTGCGCTGCAGCACGTTGGCGTAGTTCTCGAAGGTGGGCGGGAACAGGAAGGCTTTGGCGGTGTCGTAAATGTCCACGTTGGTCTTCAGCGAGGCCAGGAGCATCCAAAACAGCGGTGCCAGCAGGAACAGCACCACAACGATGAGGGCAACCACCCGGAACACCTTGTACGCCCGGGAAGCCAACGGCTTCCGCCGCCGTGCGGGACGGTTGCCGGCTGCGGTGGAAGGGGTGTTTTCATTCAGCACGGTCATTTGCTTGCCGCTTTCTTGCGCATGGTGAGCAGCCACATGGAGCCGATGATGATCATGAAGAAGAGGATCAGCACCGCGGAGGAGAGCCCGTACTGGTTGTAGTCGAAGCTCAGCCCGTACGCGTAGACGTTCAGCGTCTCCACCTCGTGGAAGGAACCGCCGCCCTTGCCCTTTGTGGCGTACAGGATGTCGAAGGTTTTCAACGCGTCGATGCCCCGGAGCAGGATGGCGACGATCACGGTGGGCATCATGAGGGGAAGGGTGATGTAGAAGAACCGCTGGAAGGCGTTGGCACCGTCCACACGGGCCGCTTCGTCCGGTTCGTCGGACAGTGAGGTCAGGCCGGCGAGCAGGATCAGGACCACCATGGGGGTCCACTGCCATACGTCCATGAAGATGGTGGTCCCCAGGGCGGTGTCCTGGCCGGACAGCCACGGCTGGGGCGGGATGCCCACCATGCCCAGGAGCTGGTTGACGAAGCCGATGTTGGGATCGAAGATCAACCGCCACATCATGCCGACTGCAACGGGGGTGGCTACCAGGGGCAGCAGGATGGCCACGCGGACCCACTTTTCGCCGCGGAAGGGGCGCCAGAGCAGCAGGGCGATGCCCATGCCGAGCACCACCTCGAACGCCAGGGCCAGGCCGGTGAAGGAGAGGGTGCGGCCCACGGCGGGCCAGAACCGGTCCGTGTCAGTCAGCACGGTCAGGTAGTTCTGCAGGCCGATGAACTCGGTGGCGGCCCTGACGGAGCCCTGGGAGTCGGTGAGGCTCAGGTACAGGGTCCAGGCCAGCGGGAAGACGATCAGGACGCCGACGAAGATCATGGCCGGTGCCGCAAAAAGCCACTTCCGGTGCCGGTTGGCCCAGGCGGAGAAGTTTCCTCCTGCGCCGGCGGGGCCGCGGGCGCTGCGGGGCTGCGCGCTGCGGGGAGGGTTCAGTACAGACATGGTTCACCTAAGGAGTTTGGGGGGTGAAGCGGGGCCGCGCCGGGACGGTTTTTGGGCCGTCCCGGCGGGCTGGTGTGGCACTTTCGGCGCCTGCGTCCTACTTCTTTTCGCTGTCCAGGAACGTCTGGAAGGCGGTCTGCGCGTCGTTGGCCGCGGCGGCCGGGTCCGCACCGGTGATGGTGGCGACGATCGGGGCGCCCACGATCTCGCGGGCCTTGCCTACCGTGACAACCTCGGGGCGGTCATGGCCCACGCCGTTCTTGGCGCTCGCGGCGATCGCGTCGGCCAGGTCCTTCGGGTAGGTGGAGGTTCCCTCCGGGTTCGACCAGACGGATGCCCGCGGGCCGGGAACGCCGGCCTTCTGGGCTGCCAGGGTGCGTTCCTTGCTGGTTGCCCACTGGATGAACTTCCAGGCGTTGTCCTGGTTGCTGGAGTTCTGGTTCACGCCCAGCGCCCAGGACGGGATGTTGTAGGGCTTCGAACCGGCGGGCCCGGCAGGAAGCGCCGCGAACCCGACTTTGTCGGACACCTTGGACTTGGCGGGGTCGGTGGCGTTCTTGTAGAGCGAATCGGCCTCGGTGTAGAAGGCGGCGCCGCCCTGGGTGAAGATGGCCATTGCCTCCGGCCAGCTCATGTCCGTGCTGACGTTGGCCGGGCCGTAGTTGCGGATCAGGCCGCCGTAGTAGGCGTAGGCCTTCTTGGCAGCGTCGGAGTTGACCGCGGCCTTGCCGCTGGAGTCAACGAAGTCCCCGCCGAAGCTGTACAGGAAGCTGGAGAACTGGGTGACCGCCGCGGACTTGCCGGTGCGGGCAACGAAGCCCGCGGTGTCCGGGTTGGATGCCTTGATGGCCTTGGCCGCCGACTCGAGTTCTTCCATGGTCTTGGGAACCTGGAGCCCTGCTGCCTGAAGCAGGTCCTTGCGGTAGTAGAGGACTTCGCGTTCGGTGATGATCGGCACGCCAACCACCTTGCCGTCGGCTGTGGTGGCCTTGACCGGGCCTTCCTGGTAATCCTTCCAGTCCCAGCTGGAGTCGGAGGACACCTTGCTGGTAAGGTCCGCGAGATACCCGTTCTTGGCGAAGGCCTTGCCTTCCTGCAGCGGGCGGTACATCATGACGTCGACCTCGTCGCTGCCCGCGTTGAGCTTGACGTTGTACTGGTCCGACAACTGGTCTTCGCCGAGCTGGGTCAGCTCGACCTTGAGCCCGCTGGACTTCTCGAACTCCGGAATGGCGGCCTTGATGCCTTCGGTCCACACATGGTTGGCGAGGGTGACGCGGACAGTGCCGGACTCCTTCGCCTGGTCGCTGCCGCCTCCGCCGCCGCTGCAGGCGGTCAGCCCCAGCGACAGCGCCGCGGCTACGGCCGCGTACTTCACGATTGAACGCCGCTTCATTACGACTCCCTTTGCCATCGGGGCCCGCAACTCCGCGGGCCGGTTACAAACGCCTCTTTACGTCTGTTCTGTTCAGCGAGCATAGACAAATAAGGCAGACATATACAAGACCTTGCGCCCGCCCCATATGATTTATTCATGACAATCCCAAAGGCGGCGTTGGCCCCGGACCTGCACTCATCGCTGGTCGAAAACCTGGGGCTCGCCATTGCCGAGGGAACGCTGGCACCGAATTCCATCCTGCGGCTGGACGAGCTGGAGGCGCAGCACAAGGTGTCCCGCTCCGTGATCCGGGAAGCCACCCGCGTCCTCTCCTCCATGGGAATGCTCGAGTCCCGCCGGCGCCTGGGAACAGTGGTCCGGCCTGAGGCAAGCTGGAACCTCTACGACCCCCAGGTGATCCGCTGGCGGCTGGCATCGGCCAAGCGGCTGGAGCAGCTGCGGGCCTTGAATGAGCTGCGCGGCGCCATCGAGCCACAGGCTGCCCGCCTCGCGGCCGAACGCGCCACCCTGGACGAGGCCAGCAACCTTGTCTCCATGGCCGCGCGGCTGTGGGCAGCAGGGCAGCGGGGGGACCAGCCTGAATTCCTCCGCCTGGATATCGAGTTCCATGCCGCGGTCCTCAACGCCTCCGGCAACCTGATGTTCTCCCAGTTGCACAACCTCGTGGCCGAGGTGCTGGCCGGGCGGACCCAGCACGGACTGATGCCGCACCTGCCCGACCACGAGGCACTGCAGCTGCACGTGGACGTAGCAAGCGCCATCCAGCGCGGTGATGCCGGGGCCGCCCACGCCGCAATGAGCAGGATCGTGGAGCAGTCCACCGAGGAAATGGGCGACATCTGGTCCAGCAACCACCCCGCCGGCGGTGACAGCCCCGAAGACGGCGGCCCAGCAGTGGCCGCAGCGCCCTGAGGAATCTGAGCTTTCTCCCGCCTCCGGGTGTACCTTGTGGGCACAGATCTTTTCGTGGATGCCAGCCCCTTGTTGTGCGGGCCATGCCGGGAGGTTCAGATGCGCAAGGTTGCAAAGTGCCTGCTTATTCTGCTGTTCCTTGTCTTTGCCCTTGCGGGCGCGCAACCCGCTGCGGCGGCCAGCTACCCCAAAAGCATGGCGGCGCTCGGTGACTCGATTTCCCGGGCCGCAGACGCCTGTTGCTGGTACGGCGACCATCCCGCCCAGTCCTGGTCTACCGGAGCCGGCGCCTACGACGGAATCCAGAGCCACTACGAACAGCTGCTCTCCCTAAAGCCGGCCATTCAGGGAAACAACTTCAATGACGCAAAGAGCGGCGCCAAAGCCAGGGACCTGCCCAGCCAGGTGGAAACAGCTGCGTCGCAGGGAGCCGAATATGTCACCATCCTGGTCGGCGCCAACGATCTCTGCACGTCCTCGGCGTCGACGATGACACCGGTGGCAGACTTCACGGCCTACATTGACCAGTCGCTGGCGAGGCTGCACCAGATGAGTCCGCGGCCGCGCGTGTTCGTGAGCAGCATCCCGGACATTTACCAGCTGTGGAACGTGCTGCACACCAACTCCGTGGCGCAGTGGGTATGGTCGAGCGCAAACATTTGCCAGTCCATGCTGTCCACTTCCATTACCGAGGAACAGCGGCAGTTGGTGGTGCAGCGGGAAGAAGCCTTCAATGTGGCGCTTGAGGAAACTTGCGCCAAGTACGCGCAGATCTGCCGCTGGGACAAGCGCGCCGTCTACGACTATTCCTTCTCCGCCAGCGATGTCAGCCTCCTGGATTACTTCCACCCCAGCTTGAAGGGCCAGGCCACCCTGGCCGGCATCACGTGGCGCGCCTCCTATTGGGGCTCGTAAAAAGGCGTTCCCTAGCGGTGTGGTCCAGGGGGTATCCCCTTGCAAATACCTACTCCCTGCGCGGTGGAAATGGGGTAGGCGCCACCCTTACGGCGGCTTCGCGGCGGGCGTACTCTGGCGCCTGCAAGCGCAAAATGGGCGCTGTTGCAGTGCACTCACGGCTCGCTGGGCAGCTGATTTCCACCGCCCGACCGGGGGCGGTCCTGTAATTATGTCTTTAGCAGGAGACATCATGTTCGATCTCAGTCTGGCGCTCTTTGCTGCCGCCTTGACCACGTTTCTGCCGGCGGGGACACCCGTGGAACCAACAGCCGGGGGCCCCGACTCCCTCACCACCTACGTCGATTGTCCGCTCGAACGCATCGGCGCCCAGCTTGTCCGCTGTGACAACCTCACGGGTGCCGGTGCGGCTGCGCCATATTGGATTCCCGAGCAGAAGTAGGGCGGGGCCGGTCGCAGTCAGTACTCGCCTTTGATCACAAAGTAGGAGCCCCGGATGGTGCCCGCGAGCTTGGACTTTTGGCGGGCGAATTTGAAACTGCCGGCCAGTTCCTCCGGGATGTCCATGCCGTCGGAAAGCTTGAACCCGACCGCCCGTTTGCCGCCGTCGTCCAAACCGTACATGACGTTGACGGACAGGCCGGACTCGTAAAACACGTATGCCATCCGCAGTCCGTCCACCTCAAAGGAGGACACCTCAAGGGGCCTGGAGGAGATGACGATGTTGCGCTCGGCGGAAAGAATGTGGCTGATGTAGTCGAGCGTCGCCGGATCGTCCTCCGCCGGCGTGACAGTGAAGTCGTGGTCGTACTTGTTTTTGTAGTAACGGGCCTCGTTGGCCCGGAGCCCGGCCAGCGCGCCCGCAACCGGTGAGGATTCCAAACCAGCGGTGGACACGTTCTTGAAATCCACGGTGTACGGCATAAATCCTCCTGGGATGGTCTTCCGCACACATCCTTGCAGATTCGCGTCGGGAAAGCGCACCCGGAAAAGGGCACGGTCGGCCGATTACCTTCAAGAACCAAGGAGACGGAATGGCAAATTTCATCGCGTACCTGGATACCTCCGAGGTCCGTCCGGGCAAACTGGCGGAACTCAAGGAAGCCATGGCAGGGCTGGAGGAGTTTGTCGAACAGAACGAGCCACAGATCCTGTCGTACTGCGTCTATTTCTCAGAGGATGGATCCACCATGAAGGTCCTGCACCTTCACAGCGACCTTGCCTCGTTGGAGCTGCACCTGAAGGTGGCGGGGGCTAAGTTCCCTCCGGTTGCCCCGCTGATCACCATGAAGGCCATCGAAGTATTCGGGCGGCCTACCGAAGACCTCCTGGGCCAGCTCCGGGCGAAGGCCCAGCTCCTCGGGACCGGGCCGGTCATCGTCCACGAGGTTCACGCTGGCTTCGCCCGCTTCCTCGCGGCCTGACCCGCTACCTCGCGGCCTGAACGGCCACGAGTCCTGAGCGGACTTGAGGTTGCGCGACGTCCGGGTTGACGGACGCCGTCCCGGACGGCCGTGATCGCCAACGCCCCCCATGCTGATCGGCAGATGCTTCGCCGGCGCGCTGGCCTACGCGCTGGCCTACTCGGCGCGGGGTTCGCGGAACACCAGCACCGGACAGTGCGCCAGGTGGATCGTCTGGTGGGACACCGAGCCAAGCAGCATCCCGGTAAATCCGCCGTGGCCGCGCGATCCCACGGCTACCAGGTCAGCGTCCTTGGAGGCGTCCACCAGCGCGGAGGCGGGATTGCCCTCCACCACCCGGCCGGTCACGTTCCCGCCCTGGTCCTTCACGCGGGCAAGCTCCGTTTCGAGGATGGCCTGGGCGTCCTTCTCGAAGATCTCGTAGTCCCAGGCTGTGCCAAGGGCGTCGCTGATATAGGGGAAGCTCCATGCCGTCAGCGCCAGGACCTCGCCACCGCGCAGCCTGGACTCCTCGATGGCCCAGTCCATTGCCGCGCGGGACTGGTCCGAACCGTCCACCCCCACCACTATCCTGAAGCGCCCGCTACCAGCCATGATTCTCCTCTTCCCGCTCCCTGGATACCGGCAACTTGGGTCCGGGCACGTTGGGTCCGGACAACGTGGGTCCGGGCAAGTTAGGTCCAGGCAAAGTCAGGCCTTGCCCGCCGCACTACCCTGCGCCGGCACCGCTACGGTGGAGTGTTCTGCCTTGGCGGCCTGGTGCGGGTTTCCGGCCTCCCGCGCGCAGTGCAGGCAGCAGTAGATGCCGGCTTCGCTGTCAATCGGATGTCCCAGGATCCGGCAACCGCAGTGCTCGCAGGCCGGCGCCATCATGTGGATGGCACATTCGAAACTGTCGAACGTGCCGGTCTGGCTGCCCATGGTGACGGTGAACATCCGCCCCTCGCTGCTGCCGCAGACATCGCATGCGCCCATGCTCATTTCCTCCTGATTCCTGTTGCTCCAGACACTCAGGTTGGCCCCTTCCCTTGGTTCCTGCTAGGGGCAAAGGTCCTCAGGCGTTACCGGCCCGGGGTACCGGAGGCAGGCCCGATAAAAATCTTCGACCGGCACCCATCCCCCATGTCTCCTGCTCCGAACCCGCCGTAAGGAAACTGGACCCAACGCAGGAGGGGACAATGGACGAGGCAGACCAGCAGGCCCTGACGGGTGCTGTCATCAAGGAACACCACCTGGACCTGGGCCAGTTGTGGCTGGAGTTCGTCTCGCTGGGCGGCGACGCTTCCGAGCGCGTTATCAGGGACTACTGCGCGGGTGAAACCAGACTCCCGCCCAGGGAGCGTGATGCCCTCGCACAGGCCGTCAATGAATACTGCGCCACGGAAGGCCTGCCGCTTCGTGTGCCGTTCAGCGACTCAGTGCTGTCCCGGCTGCACTCCGAAGGACCGGACCCCTACTCGTCGAAATAGGTGGAAACGCCTTCTGCCCCGGCCACGGAGGACACCACCGCGGCGGCAACATCTCGGAGTTTCATGTTCCTTGCGTTGGATGCCTTGCGAAGCAAGGTGAAGGCATCGGATTGACTGCACCGGTTCTGCGCCATGATGGCCCCCGTAGCCAGGTCGATCACGGTGCGTGTCTGCATGGCCGCGGTGAGGCCGTCCCTGGTCTCCTCCAGTTTCACCATGCGCAAAGCGAGCGTCAGACCTTTGGCTGCCTGCAGGACGAATGCCTCGGCCCGGGCCACCACTTCGGCGTTGTATGCCTCGGCCTGCCCGCTGTAGAGGCTCAACACCCCGTCCGCGCCCTCAAGATCCACGGGAATACTGAGGACGGACATGCAGCCCAGTCCCACAACGGCGTGCGCATATTCGGCCCACCGCCGGTCCTGCCGGGCGTCCCCTATCAGCACGGTGCCGCCGGTCCGCATCGCGGTGGTTCCCGGGCCGTCCCCGTACTTGCGCTCCAGTTGGCTGAGCACGCGGGCGCAGGGAGTGCTGGCGGCCGTTGTTGCCGGGTGTTTGGGCCGGAGCACGGTCATTGCGCACAGCAGTGGCCGGTCCTCGCTGCCCAGCCTGGCTGCCGCGTAGGGAGCCAATTCCTGAAGGCACGCCTCCACTGCGGGATTTTTCAGGAAAGAATCCTGCAGGCGCCGGGCAACATCGGCGAAGAGATCGTCATGCGGGGCTTCGGCGTTGAGCAAGGGTCTCCCTCCGGCGGGTTTGTGACAGGCCACAGCATCATGGCCGCCCACTGCCGAACGGTGATGCCAGCCTACCCGCGTTGAAGCCGCAACCTGACACCATGACGGTCCCCTCCAGCTCCTCGTTCGGCCCCGCGGCAGCCCAAGACCCCGAGTCCCCGGCGCCCGCGGGCACAAGCCACGCGTGTGGAGGGAGGACGGCGGCGGGTTCGCCGCTGCGGCGGGCGCCCTGGTGGTGTCCACCAGCTACCGCCGGGGCGCTTTGGGGTTCCGGCACCTGGCGGGGCCCGGCACCCGCCGGGCCCGCCGGCGTCGGAAGGCCTCTTCGCCCGCGCCACCATCCAAAGCGGGACCGCAGAACGGCGCCGCTAACCGGAGGACTCGGCGCGCAGCACTGGATCGTATGCCCAACCCGGGCTGCGGGACGACCCGCGGCGGGAGACCCGCGGGTTCTTCGCCGCCGTCAGCCGGCTGCCAACGCGTTGAGGGTGTTGCGGATCCCCTTCAGGGCGGGGTCCCGCAGCGACATGAACGCAGGCTTCAGGAGGGGCTGGATGATCCTGGCGGGGCCTTTGATGCTGAACTCGGCCGTGTACTTCACCACCGAGCCGGTCCCGTTCGGGCTGACATCCACGGAGTCGAAGGCGGTCACGCTCTTGTTCTCGCCCCGCAGTTTGAGGTGGTTTTCGGTCAGTTCAATGACCTCGTATTCCAGGGATTGCCGCTTTCCCCGGAACTCCGACTCCGCGTGGTAGCGGTGGCCCACCGCCACCGGCCCCGGTGTGAGCTTGTCCATCACCGGAGTGTTGGGATCCCACTTGCTCGTGTTCTCGAACTGGCTCAGGAAGGCAAAGGCCTTCTCGGCGGACAGGTTGGTTTCCACACTTCCGGTGACTGTGATCATCACCCCAGTGTAGGAACGGGGCCGGCGGAAGCCCAGCCCCGGGCACGGGCCCGCACGTGGCCCATTGCCGGGAGCCGGGCCGCGTCCGGCGCCGTCTACCGGTCTGCGCCCACGGAGAGATGGTGCGGCTGGCCGTCCACGATCGTAGCGAGCACGCGCGCCGACGCCAGGTCATCCGGCGCCGCCGACAACGGGTCAACGTCGAAGATGGTGAAGTCCGCGCGTTTGCCGACGGTTACCGACCCCGAGACCGCCCACTCCCCCGCAGCCTTTGCGGCGTGCGAGGTGTACCCCTCCAGCGCCTGCAGCGCGGTGAGGGCCTGCCGCGGCACAATGGGCTGCTCGTCCGGGTGGCCCGACCTTCGCCGTAACTGGGCGTCGGCGAGGATGGGGAGGGGCTCAAACGGGGCCACGGGCCAGTCCGAGCCGAGCGCCAGCGTGGCGCCTGCGGACCGGAGGTCGGCGCACCGCCAGCCCCGGTCCGCCCGTTCCTTCCCCAGCCGTGTTGACCAGTTGTCGGTCTGGTCCGCCCGGGAGTAGTGGGTGCAGTGGCTGGGCTGCATGCTGGCAATCAGGCCCGAGCGGGCGAACCTGTCGATGAGTTGGTCCGGGACCGTTTCGATGTGCTCGATGCGGTGTGGTGCCGGCGGCACGTCCACGGGAAGAGCCTCGAAGGCCCCCAGCACGGCCGCCACCCCCGCGTCCCCGATGGCGTGCGTCGCGGTGGGGATGCCGCGGCCGGCAAAGAACCGGATGGCCCGGGCGTATTCCTCCGGACGTGGCCAAAATGGCGTGGTGGACTGCCCGTGGCTGTCCGGTTCGAAGAGCCAGGCGGTGCCGTTGTCCACCGTGCCGTCCACGAACAGCTTGATTCCGGCGATTTCCCACCGCTGGCCCCGCATGGTTCCCACCTGCCCTGCAAGCAGCTCCCAGCTGGCCTCGTCGCTGCCCGGCATGCACCAGGGCGAGATGCGCACGCGCAGCGGCAGGCCCTCCCCGGCACCATCGCTTTCGAGGGCTGCCAGGAGGTCAAGGGTCCCCTCTCCGCAGTCCATGACATGGATGCCGGTCAGTCCTGCCCGGGAGAACCCGGTCAGGACCTCGCCCAGCCGCAGCTTCCGGTCCTCGAAACTCTCGGCGGGCATGTGCGCCAGGACCAGGTCGAGTGCGGCGGCCTCGAGCAGGAGCCCGGTGGGCCTGCCGTTGCCGTCGCAGACCACTTCCGCGGCCTGGTCGAAGGCGTGCGGACCGCTGATTCCGGCGATGTCCAGCGCCCTGCTGCTGGCCAGTGCCGAATGCGCGTCGAACAGCCGGATCAGGGCAGGCCGGCCGGCGACGACGTCGTCAATCAGCTCGCGGTGGGGTGGTACCGAGCCGAAGGCGTTGGGGTCGAGGCCCCACGCGCGGACCCAGTCCCCTGCGGGAGTTGCGTCTGCTTCTGCCCGCAGCAGCGCCCGGATGGCTGCGAGGTCGGAAATGCCGGAGAGGTTGCAGCCCCTGGTCATGTCCAGGCCCATGACAGGGTGGACGTGGCAGTCCACCAGGCCCGGGGTCAGCACGGCGTCCCCGAATTCGAGGACTTCCTCCGCCGGCCCCCAGGATGCCGCGACCTTCCGGGTTCCAATGGCGTGGATGCGGCCGTTCCGCACAGCAACGGCTTCCGGTGCCGGACGGCTGCCGGACCCTGCATCCATGGTGTGCACCGTGCCGGCAAGGATGATCAGGTCAGGATTCATGTGTTTCAAAGCTTCCAATTCGGTCGAAAGTGTCGGGGCGGCGGCGCCGTACCCAGAGGGCGGCCAGCAGGCCGCCGGCGAACACCACCGGTGTGACAAGGATCAGGATGGTGTTGGTCAGGGTGTCGGCGGCAGTGAGGAGCTCGATGTTGAGCGCGATGAGGAGGACGACGCCGAAGAGCAGGATGGCCGAGGCAAGGCTGAGCGGGGCCATCAGTTTGTTGGCGGCAGCTTGGGGGTTCCGGCGCAGGTAGAGGAACGCGGCCACGGAAACCAGGCCCTGGAGGCCCACGATGCCGAAGATGCCCGGCGTGTTCACCCAGATCAGGAGCTGCTGGTACGGGTCGGCGTTGAGTATGGCGCAGATAGCGATCACGACGGCTGCCAGCAGGGTCTGCAGCTGCCCGGCGCGGTGCGGAGACCGGAACCGGTGGTGGGTGCGGCCGAGGAAGGCCGGCAGGACCCCGTCCTTCGCGAGCATGTAGACGTAGCGGTTGATGGCGCTGTGGAAGGCCAGCTGTGATGCGTAAACGCTGGTGACGATCAGCACATACATGGCGGTCTCGGCCCAGGGGCCCACATAGTGGCCGATCGTTTGGAAGAACATGCCACCGGACAGTTCGCCGGCGGCTTCCACCACCTGGTCGTCACCAAAGGCCTGGATGACCGCCCAGACAATGAACGCATAGAAGACCGACATGAAGCCCACCGCGATGTACATGGCCCGCGGGACGGACTTGTCGGGGTTGCGGGCTTCGGAGCGGTAGAGCACGGTGGACTCAAAGCCCATGAAGGCGGCGAAGCAGATGCCGAGGATCGCCAGGACGCCTGGCCCTAACGCCTGTTCCGGGCTGAAGGATCCCAGGCTGATGCCGTGCGCTCCTCCGCTGCCGAGGATGCCCACTCCCATGACGCCGAGGATGCCCGTCTCCGCAACAAGGAGGACGCCGAGTACCTTGGCCCCGACGTCGATCCCCCGGTACCCGAGGAACCAGACAGCTGCGACGGCGGTGAGCGCTATGGCCGGCCACGGCACCTCAAGCCCAAAAAGGACCTGCAGCATGTCGTGCGTCTGTACGGCGAACAGCCCGTAGACGCCGATCTGCAGGCAGTTGTAGGAGACGATCGCGAGGATGGCGGACGCCAGTCCCGCCGTCTTGCCCAGGGAGATCGAGATGTAGGTGTAGAAGCCGCCGGACGCTTTGACGTGGCGGGTCATTGCCATGAAGCCGATGGCGAAGAGGGTCAGGACTATGCCTGCCAGGAGGTAACCGGCCGGGGCGCCGATGCCCGCGACTCCGATTGCCACCGGGGCTACGCCCGCCATCACTGTCAGGGGTGCGGCTGCGGAGATTACCAGGAAGGCGATCCCTCCGGTTCCCAGCGCGTTGCGTTTGAGTGCACCGTCAGCGGACGGCGTCTTTTGCTTGATTTTGGTCTCGGACAAAGCTCGGTCCTTTCTTGGAAGCCCACTTTAAACGAAAGGCTTTCGTTTAGTATGGAACCAAGTGGCCCAGAGCACAATAGTCTTTTGGCTGCAGGGATTTTGTGACGTGCGGCTAGGCTGGAGCCGATGTCAGAGAGCTGCAGTCAGGAGAACCGATGGGCCGCCCGCCCCTCCCGTTGATTTCCGTGGAGGCCCTCACAACGGCCGCCCTGGAGCTGGTTGATGAGAGCGGGGATTTCAGTTTTCCCAAGCTCGCCAAAAAAATAGGTGTCAGCCAGTCATCGATCTACAACCACGTCACGGGGCGGGACGAGATCCTGGAACTGCTGAGGCACCGGATTATCACCGAGGAGCCCTATCCCCCCGTGGACCACCAGGACTGGGAAGCCGCCCTGCGGGTCCTTATCCGGGCCTACCGGGATGCCTTTGCCCGCCACCCGCGGCTGGCACCCCTGATGGTGCTGCAGTCCATCACGGACCCCGACGTCATGGGACTCTACGAAGACCTCGCCCTGGCCCTGGAAGCGGCAGGATTCCGGGGCCGGGACGTGGTGTCCGCCATTTCGACGATCGACAGCTTCGCCTTGGGCGCAGCACTGGATCTCGCCGCCCCGGAAGTTGTGTGGGATCCGCCGGCAGAGGGCTATCCCACGCTCAAACGCGCCGTGAGCAATGCAGGGCCTTCGGAGGAACGGGGCAGCCACGCCTTTGACTTCGGGCTGGACGTGATCATCGGCGGCCTGCGCGCGAAGCTGGACGGCTGAATACCGCGCGACGTCGCGGCCGGTCCTGCTAGCAGCCCTCGAAGTCGGTGAGGACCTTGACCTTGCCCGCGGACGCCGACGACGGGTCAAACGTGTAGCCGATCCATTCCTTCGCCAGCCGCCGGGCGAGCTCGATGCCCACCACGCGCTGGCCCATGGTGAGCACCTGGCAGTCGTTGGACAGGATGGAGCGTTCCACCGAGAAGGAGTCGTGCGCAGCCGTGGCGCGGATGCCTTCCACCTTGTTCGCGGCGATGGCCACCCCGATTCCGGTGCCGCAGAAGAGGATGGCGCGGTCCGCGGAGCCGTCCCGGATCATTTCGCCGGCTGTGATGCCCACGTAGGGGTAGGGCTTGGTGAAGTCGTCCGGGGCGTCGCTCCGGTTGACCCCGATGTCGATGACCTCGCTGACGCGGGGGTCGTTGCGCAGGTCGGCAAGGACCTTGTCTTTGTAGTCGACGCCGGCCTCGTCCGCGCCGACAATGAGCCGCAGTCCCGTGGTTTGTCCTTCCGTCGTCATGACTTAGCTCCTGTCTGGGCAACGGTTGTGCTTGCGGCGAAGTGCGCGCCCATCACGGCGAACACCATGGCCAGGGAGGTGGCTCCGGGGTCCGGGGTGCCCAGGCTCTTCTCTGCCAGGGGGCGGGCCCTGCCCTTCAACGGCAGCAGATCCGCGGTGGCTTCCGCTGCTGCGGCGGATTCCCGCGCGGCTGTTTCCCACGCCCGGGTTGGCGAAACCCCGTTGGCCACTTCGCGGCTGAAGGCACTGGCGAAGGGCAGCAGGGCGTCCACCATCGTCTTGTCACCAATCTCTGCTTTGCCCAGCTGGACGATCCGGTCCGCGAAAGCAGTCACGGCCGCCGCGAGGACCGCCCCTTCCGGTGCAGTGCTGTTGCCCACGGTTTCGCCGAAGGCCCGCAGCCCCGCTCCCCAGAGGACGCCGGAGGTGCCGCCGGCCTTGTCGGCCCAGGCGTCCCCCGCTGCAGCCAGGACGTCACCTGCCCCTGCACCGTCACCGAGTGCCGCGGCTGCCGCGGCAGTCGCCGCGTCCACCCCGCGGACCATGCCGCGGCCATGGTCGCCGTCGCCGGCGATGGCGTCCATGCGGCCCAGCCGCTCTTCGGCCTCGTGCAGCGAAGCCTGGGCTGCCTGGATCGCGGCGACACAGGCGGCGGCGTATCCGCGGGAGGCGTCCGTGGCGACGAATGCTGCAACGGCGGCTCCGCCGTCGGACGCTTCCTCACCGGACAGCGCCCCTGCGTCCCGGGCCGCATTGCCGCGGCGGTAGGCGGGAGTCTCAGCGGGAGCGGTCCACAGGGGCTCAAGCTCCTCGTCCAGCCAGGTGACGGTCAGCGAGACGCCGGCCATGTCCAGGCTGGTGACCAATTCGCCCACTTCGGGCATGACCAGGGTGTAGCCGGCGGCGCGCAGCAACGGCGCCACCGTGCCCCAGAGAACGAAGAGCTCCTCGTGCTTGGTGGAGCCGAGTCCGTTGAGGAGCACGGCGATCCGCTTGCCGGCGTTGACCGGCGCTTCGGAGAGCACCCGGGACACCAGTTCCTGGCCCAGCTCCTCAGCGGAGGGCAGGTCCGTGTCGTGCAGTCCCGGCTCGCCGTGGATGCCAAGACCCAGGCCCATCTGGCCTTTCGGAAGCGTGAACAGCGGGGCTTCGGCGCCGGGGAAGGAGCAGCCCGCGAACGCACTGCCGATGGTGCGGGTCAGGTCATTGGCCTTGCGTCCCAGGCGGACCACCTCGGCAAGGCCAGCACCGTTCTCGGCGGCCGCTCCCATCATCTTGAACACGGTGAAGTCGCCGGCGATGCCGCGGCGCTTGGCGGATTCCGACGGCGGGGCGCTGGCGATGTCGTCTGTCACCAGCACGTTCTCCACGGCGATGCCCTCGGCGGCCAGGCGCTCGCTGGCCATGCCGAAGTTCATTACGTCGCCGGCGTAATTGCCATAGGTGAAGACCACGCCCGCGCCGGAGTCGGCGGCCTTGGCCACCGCATAGGCCTGCTGCGCCGACGGCGAGGTGAAGATGTTGCCCACCACCGCGCCGTCGGCGAAGCCCGTGCCGATCAGTCCGGCGAACGCCGGGTAGTGGCCGGAGCCGCCGCCGGCGAGGACGGCAACCTTGGGCTGCGCAGGGCGGTACCGGCGTACGGCGCCGCCGGGGACCTGGCGGACCAGGTCCGAGTGGACGTCGCAGAAGCCTGCCAGGGCCTCCTCGGCGAACTGTGAGGGGTCGTTGAAGATTTTGGTCATGGTGGTTCTCCGGCGTCCGTGTTGTCAGTAGCCTGCTGTCGCGGGGCTGTTAGTGCATGTGGCTTCCGCCGTTGATGTCCACGGTGGTGCCGGTGAGGTAGGCGGAATCCTCGGAGGACAGGAACGTGATCACGGAGGCGACTTCCTCGGTGGTGGCGTTGCGGCCCAGCGGGATGCCGGCGTTGATGGCGGCTTCCTGTTCCTCGGTGCTGCCCACGCGGATGTTGGTGTCCACGGCGCCCGGGGTGATGGCGTTGACGGTGACCCCGGTGGTGCCGAGTTCCCGGGCCAGGGCCTTGGTGAAGCCGAGGATGGCAGCCTTGGCTGCGGAGTAGGGAACCTTGCCGAAGACACCGCCGCCGCGCTGCGCGGACACCGAGGACATGTTGATGATCCGGCCCCAGCCGTTCCCGATCATGTCCGGCAGGAATGCCTTGGTGACCAAATAGGTGCCGGTGGCGTTGACGTCCATGACCTTGTGCCACAGCTCAAGGGTGGTCTCCAGGAACGGGACCGGGGAGGTGATGCCTGCGATGTTGGCCAGGGCGCCGACGGGCGGGAGGTTGCCGGCGGCGACCTCGGCGGCCACGGCTGCCTGGGCGGCGATGACCGAAGCTTCGCTGGCGACGTCGATCTCGTGGCCGAAGGCGGGAACGTTGAATTCGTTGCCGATTTCAGCCGCAACCTTCGCGGACTTCTCGCCGTCGAGGTCCAGGACGACGATGCCCCAGCCTTCGCGGGCGTAGCGGCGGGCGGTGGTGATGCCGATGCCCCGTTCGGAGGTTGCTCCGGTGAGGACGGCGGTGCGCTGGATGGTGGTCATGGTGGTACTCCTTGGTTTGTGTCAGTTCAGATGAGGTCGGTGATGAAGCTGGCTGCCTTGGCGGCGGCCGCTGGACGTTCGTCGTTGGTGACGTCCCGGGTTTCCAGTTCGAGCGAAAAGTGGCCGGTATAGCCGTCGGCGGCGAGCCGCTTCAGGCCGTCGGCGAAGTCGGCATTGCCATTGCCGATGCTGAGGTTGATGTTGCCCGGCACGGCGTCGCGCAGGTGGACATGGCTGATGCGGCCGGCGTGCCGGTCAAGGTAGGACTGGATGTCCTCGCCGGCGGCCACGATGTGGCTGAAGTCCATGACGATTCCGACGCCGGAGCCTGCCAGCCGGTCAGCGAGCTTTGCCGCACGGTCCAGGTTCCAGCAGAAGCGCAGGAAGTGCAGGGATTCGGTCCAGAGTTCGACGCCGAACTCCGCCGCCCGCCGTCCGGCGCCGATCAGCTGGGCGGCGATGAGGTCCAGGTCCTCGTCTTCGCTGCGCACGGGTTCGTGGTTAAGGGCTCCGCAGGGCAGGACGAGAGCCTTGGCGCCGATGTTCGAGGTAAGGGTGAGCAGTGCGTCCAGGTGGCGCCGGCGCGCGGCCTGAGCATCGGCGTCCAGTACTGCATTCAGGTCCCCGATGTCTCCGTTGACGGAGCACACCCGGAGGCCCGACGCGTTAACCTCGGCCGAAACGGCTTCAACGGCCGCAGCATCGAGGTCATAGGGAACGTGGTTGCAGACCCCGGGCAGGGCGCCCAGGTCGATCTCTTCGAACCCCAGCTCCTTCATGGTGCGGAGGGCCTCGCCCAGTTCCTGGTGCCGGAAGCTGATGGAGGAACACCCGAGTCGGGAGTGGAACATCGTTGATCCTTTGGTTCGTGCCAAGCAGTAGTGATGGCGACCACAGTACTTGCGTTAACTGTCAACAGTCAACTCTAGAAGTCGACTGTTGACAGTGGAAATGATCTCGGTCACACTGGGACGTATCATTTTGTTAACAGTCGACAGCGGACTTCCAAAGCCGCTTTTCGAAAGGGAACCTCCATGAGCAAAGATGCTCTGACCATGCGCGGCCCCGTCCACGGCACCAAGGACGCCCGGCGAGTTGCCATCGGATCCGGCGTGGGGGCCGTGATTGAGACGTATGACTTCATCGGCTTCGGCACCGCTGCCGCACTGTATTTCGGAACTGCCTTCTTCCCCGGGAGCGATCCGGTCACCGGCACGCTCGCCTCCTTTGCAACCCTGGGCGTTGGCTTCGCAGCCCGCCCCCTCGGCGGCATCATTGGCGGACACCTGGGCGACAAAGTGGGCCGCAAGCCCGTCCTGGTCGCATCCCTGATCCTGATGGGCCTGGCAACCTTCGCGATCGGCCTGCTGCCCACCTACGCCGCTGTCGGCCTGCTGGCACCGGCGCTGCTGGTCTTCGTCCGCATCGTCCAAGGCTTGGCATTCGGCGCTGAATGGGGCGGTGCCATCCTGATGAGCTACGAGCACGCTCCGTGGAAGGCCAAGGGCAAGTACACCGGCATCGTCCAGGCTGGCTTCCCGGTGGGCCTGCTGCTGGCCAACCTGACCTTCCTGTTCAGCGTGAACCTGGGCGGTGAGCTCGCATGGCGGATCCCGTTCCTGGCCAGCATCCTGCTGGTGGCGGTCGGCCTGATCATCCGCTCCAAGGTCCCCGAGTCCCCTGTCTTCGATGAGGTCAAGGACAGCGGCGCCATCGTCAAGGCACCCATCGTGGAGGTCATCAAGACCGACTGGCGCAACATCATCAAGGGCATCGGCCTCCGCATTGCAGAGACCGCCGGCTACGCCGTGTCCATCACCTACATGATTTCCTACATCAACAGCCAGCACCTGGCGGACAAGAGCCAGACGCTGATTGCCCTCTGCATTGCCTCGGCCATCGGCATCTTCGCCACCCAGGCGTGGGCCGCCCTGACCGACCGCATCGGCCGCCGTCCCCTGTACGTCTGGTCCACTGCCTTCGCCGCATTGTTCGCCATCCCCATGTTCCTGCTGGTCAACACCGGCTTGTTCATCGCCATCATCCTCACGATCGTCATCTCCTACGCCGTGTGCCAGAACTCGCTGGCCGGCGCCCAGGGTGCCTGGTTCCCGGAGCTTTTCCAGGCCAAGACCCGTGCGTCCGGCGCCAGCCTGGCCTACCAGATCTCGGCCATGGTGTCCGGCTTTACCCCCTTCATCACCACCCTGCTGTTTGTCAGCTTCGGCTGGATGGGCCCCGCGCTGCTCTTCGGCACTTACGCCCTGATCGGCCTCTGGGCCGCCGTCGCTACCCGGGAAACCTGGGGCAAGCGGGAGCGCGAGCTGGCCGAGGAAGCCACCAAAAGCACCCCCAACACCGTCAACGCCTGAATGACAGCCACGCACGAAACGACCACGGAGCCAGTAATGCCTACAGAAACCGTCCAGGACACCGCACTGCGGACCGCAGTGACCCCGGAACGGCTAGAGAAGATCAACGCCGCCGCGTACCGGATCAGGCACCACGCCCTGAATATGGGCGAGGTGCAGGGCCAGGGGTATGTTGGCCAGGCCCTGGGTGCTGCCGACATGCTCGCCACGGTATACGGGGACCAGCTCCGCTTCCGCGCCGAGGACCCGCACTGGGAAGCCCGCGACCGGTTCCTGCTCTCCACCGGGCACTACGCGATTGGCCACTACGCCGCACTGGCCGAGGCCGGCATCGTCCCGGCGGAGGAGCTGGAAACCTACGGCTCGGACGATTCCCGCCTGCCGATGTCCGGCATGTCCACTTACACCCCGGGCATGGAGATCTCCGGCGGTTCCCTGGGCCACGGCCTGACCATCGCCGTCGGCATGGCCCTGGGCCTGCGCTACCAGGGCTCGGACGCCCGGGTGTTCAACTTCCTCTCCGACGGGGAACTGGACGAGGGGTCCACCTGGGAGGCCGCGATGGGCGCGCACCACCACCAGCTGGGCAACCTCACCGCCATGGTGGACATCAACGCCCTGCAGGCGGACGGCAAGACGGACACGGTGCTGCGCACCGAGCCGGCGACGGAGAAGTGGGAATCGTTCGGCTGGTACACCCAGCGGGTGGACGGGAACGACGTCGGCGCGCTGCTGGCAGCGTTCGACAATGCAGCTGCCCAGTCGGCCTCCGTCGGACGTCCCTCCGTCATCCTGTGCGACACCAAGGTGGGCCGCGGCGTCCCGCTGCTGGAAGATCGCGAAAAGGCGCACTTCATGCGCATCGAAGAAAACGAATGGCAGATCTGCCGCGAGCAGCTCACCGCCGGTTATGAAGGAAAGGCTTCAGCATGAGCACCACCACCGAGGCCCCCGATACGGCGGCAGCCGCTGCAACACCGGCCAAGCCGAAGCTGAAGACTTCGGCGATGATCGCATCGTTCGCCGACCCCGGCCAAAAGACCTCTAGCGCACCATTCGGGCACGCATTGGTCAAGGCAGCGCAGGAGAACGACAAGATCGTGGGCCTGACCGCGGACCTGGGCAAGTACACGGACATGCATATCTTCGCCAAGGCCTTCCCGGAGCGGTTCTTCCAGATGGGCATGGCCGAGCAGCTGCTCTTC
This sequence comes from Arthrobacter sp. MOO21, assembly GCF_057369995.2. Classification (NCBI taxonomy): domain Bacteria; kingdom Bacillati; phylum Actinomycetota; class Actinomycetes; order Micrococcales; family Micrococcaceae; genus Arthrobacter; species Arthrobacter sp. MOO21. Next base: position 1,320,347 of record NZ_CM170671.2, read on the forward strand.
GGCGCAGCCGCCGGGCTCGCCGAGTCCGGCCTGGTGCCGTTCGCGTCCACCTACTCCGTGTTCGCTGCCCGCCGCGCCTACGACTTCCTCTGCCTGGACGCGGCCGAGCCGAACCTGAACGTCAACATCGTGGGCGGCCTGCCCGGCTTGACCACCGGGTACGGCCCCAGCCACCAGGCCACCGAGGACATGGCGATCTTCCGCGGCATGCCCAACCTGACCATCGTTGACCCCTGCGACTCGGTGGACATCGAGCAGGCCGTCCCGCAGCTGGCGGCCTCCGAAGGCCCCACCTACCTGCGGCTGCTGCGCGGCAACGTTCCCACCGTCCTGGACGAGTACGACTACACGTTCGAACTCGGCAAGGCCAAGGTCCTGCGCGGCGGCAACGACGTCGTGTTCATCTCCTCCGGCCTGATGACCATGCGTGCCCTGCAGGCAGCCAAGGCACTCGAGGCGCACAACGTGGACGTCGCCGTCGTGCACACCCCCACGATCAAGCCTTTCGACGCCGAAACCGTCCTCAAGGAGGTCGATACCGACCGCCTCGCCGTTACCCTGGAAAACCACTCCGTGGTGGGCGGCCTGTTCGAGACCGTTGCGTCCGCCGTCGTCACCGCCGGCGTGGGCAGGCGCGTGGTGCCCGTGGCACTGCCGGACCAGTTCCTGGACGCCGGCGCCCTGCCCACGCTGCACGACCGCTACGGCCTCGCCGTGGACCGTATTGTGGCCAAGGTGCTGGCCGAGCTCGGCTAGAGCCCCTAACAATGCAGAAAGCACGGCACCGCTCCCGCCCGGTGCCGTGCTTTCTGCCGTATTATCGAAACCATTACCGACTGTAAACAGTCGACTTATGACATTGAGGACAAGCCATGGCCGGATTGACCGCCCCGCTGCTGGGACTGGAAAAGAAAAGCCTGCGCGAGCAGGCACTCTCGGCGTTGCGGACCGCCATCACCAGCGGCGAGCTGGAACCCGGCCGGCACTTGGTGGAAACCGAACTGTCCGAGATGCTGCAGATCAGCCGGGGCACCCTTCGCGAAGCCCTGCGCCAGCTTGAGCAGGAGGGGCTGCTGTCCGCCGGGCCCCGCGGCCGCCTCTCGGTCCGGCACTTGGACGGGAAGGAGATCCGGGACATCTACGCTGTCCGCGCCGCTTTGGAATCCCTGGCCGCGCGAACGCTGTGCGAACTGCCGGACCGGCAGCACGTGACCAAATCCCTGCACAAGGCCATCGACGCCATGGAGGACGCCACCACCGGGACGCTGGAGGAACGGATCGAGTCCGACCTCGAATTCCACCGGACCCTCTGCCGGCTCACTGGCAACGAAACGCTGCTGCATTCCTGGGAATCGCTGGAGGGATCCATACGGATGTCCATCATGTTCGCGGGACTGGAGAAGGGGGTCAGCAACATGAGCGTCGACCGGCATAAAGACATCATGGCCGCCATCGATACTGGTGATGCCGCCCTGGCCCGCCAGACCATCCTGGAACACATGGACACCGCCGCGGCCAACCTGGTGGCATAACTCCACAGGAGCCGCCGGGAATCCCTTAGCGCTGTGGACCGTTAACCTACTGCGCGGTAAATAGCCGCAGCGTTAACGAGGGATGGTATGACCGCAAAGTTTGTCTCAGTTGAGGACGACGCCGGAAAGGTCACCCGCTACAGCCGCCACGACAACGGCGGCGGGCTGATCGCTCCGGGTGCCATCGTGGCTGACAGCGCCCGGATCGGCCCCATGACCTACGTGGAACACGGCGCGCAGGTGGGTCCCGGGTGCCGGATCGGACACGGCAGCTGGATAGACCGGGACGCCAGGATCGGCAACCGGACAGTCATTGGCGACGGTGTGCGCATCGGGCGCGGCACCGTCATTGGCAACCGCGTCCACATCGGCAGCCACACGAGGATTGGCTCGGGCGTGCTGATTGAGCACGGCGCCCACCTGGACGCCGACAGCACCGTGCCCGACGGCACCGAAGTGCTTGCCGGTGCCCGCACCGCCACGTCGTCAGCGCCGCACCGGGTGCACCGGAAGGCCAGGGGCGGGCTGGCCGCTTAGCCGCTCCTGGTGCCTGCAGGAACTCCGCAGGTCAGCCCACAGTGCTTCCGCGCACTACCAGTTCAGGCGGGTAGATCAGTGGATCCATCCCCTGCCCCGGATCCTCGATGGCGCGCAGGAGGAGTTGGCCCGCTGCCTCCGCCATGTCAGCCACTGGATGGGTGACTGTGGTGAGTCCAATGCCGCCGGGCGCCAGGATCGCGTGATTATCGAAGCCGACGACTGCCACGTCGTCCGGGACGCGCCGGCCCGCACCGCGGACAGCGTCGACCACGCCCAGCGCCATGAGGTCCGATGCGGCGAAAACGCCGTCCAGCTCCGGTGCCTGGGCGAACAGGTTCCGTGCGGCGTCAGCGCCTCCCGGCGTCGTAAAGTCCCCGTGGACCACGGGTCCGGGCTGGAGGCCGGCTTCCCTGAGCCCCTGCAGCCATCCTTCCAAGCGGTCGACGGCGGCTGTCATATCGCCCGGGCCGGCAACGGTTCCCAGCTTGGTACGTCCCAGTCGGGCCAGGTGCTGCGCCGCCAACCGGCCACCCTCAAAGTTGTCGAGGTCAACAAAGGGAATTCCTGATCCTGTATCCCACGGCCTGCCGATAAAAACTGTAGGCAGTCCGGTGTCACCCAGGCTTTCCACCCAGGCGTCGGCCCGGTGGTGGGACACGACGATGGCGCCGTCCACATGGCCGCCACGCAGGTACCGGATGGTCCGCGCGGAGTCGTCCCCCGTCCGCGACATCAGCAACACCAGCTGCATGTCGGTTTCACGGAGTGCTTCATTCACGCCCGTGATCACCGCCGCGAAGTAGGGATCCATCATCACCCTGGCGTCCGGCTCCGGGATGACCAGTGCCACCGACGCCGTCCGCCGGGTGACGAGGCTGCGTGCCGCCCGGTTGGGCGTGTACCCCAGCGCCACGATCGCCGCATCGACGGCGGCCTGTGCTTCCGGGCTGACCTTCAGTCCGCCATTGATGGCCCTGGACGCCGTGGAACGGGACACCCCGGCCGCGGTGGCGAGGTCCTCGAGCGTGGGACTGGACCGCCCCGCCTTGGCGAGGGCGGGGCGGCGCGTCTTCTCGTTCATTACACAGACAATACGACACCTTGCACCGAAGGCGTTGGGAGCCTGCGGTCAGCAGGCACTGCGTTCGAGCCAGCCACTTCCGCATACCACCGCGCGCTTGCTTTTGGAATCCGGTCCTGCGTGGCATAGTCCACTCGAACCAGCCCGAAACGCTGATGGTAGCCAAAGGACCACTCGTAATTGTCCAGAAGCGACCACGCCAGGTAGCCGCGGACATCCACTCCGTCGGCCACTGCACCATGCACCGCCTGGAGGTGGGAGGCGAAGAACGCCAAGCGGTCCTGGTCATCCACAAAACCCGTTTCGTCGGGGACGTCGTCATAAGCCGCCCCGTTTTCGGTGACATACAGGGGGATGCCCGCCGGGCCCGTGTACTCTGCCTGCAATCGGTTGAGCAGGCGCCGCAGCCCCTCCGGCTGGACCTCCCAGCCCATTCCCGTCACAGGCAGGCCGCGGGGCACCGAACGCGCGCCGTCTGCTGCCACGAACGGTGAGGAAACCGGGCGGGCCACCTGCTCCGGAGCGGCCGCGGTCGCCACCGCCCCGCCGGACGGGACTTCCGGGTCCTTCGTCACGCACTCCCCGTGGTAATAGTTGACGCCCAGCAGGTCCAGTGGCGTGGCAATGGTCTCCAGGTCCCCGTCCTGCACCAGCCCGGCCAGGCCCAGGTGCGCCACATCCGCCAGCAGGTCAGCCGGGTATTCCCCTCTGAACAGCGGGTCCAGGAAGATTCTGTTGAACTGGCCGTCGATGCGCCTGGCCGCATCCCTGTCGCCCCCGCTGCCGGGATCCCGGGGATCAGCGACAGTCAGGTTCAAAGTGATGCCCAGGGAGGCGTCCGCATCGCGCCGGCGGAGCTCACGGGCTGCCAGCCCGTGGCCCAGCAGGAGGTGGTGGGCCGCAGCCAGTGCGGCCCGGGGTTCCTGCCGGCCGGGCGCGTGGATGCCCGCCGCATAGCCCAGGAACGCCGAGCACCACGGTTCGTTGAGGGTTGTCCAGATCCGTACCCGGTCGCCCAGGACGCCGTGCATCAGGGCCGCGTACTCAGCGAAACGGTAGGCCGTGTCCCTGTTGGCCCAGCCGCCCTTGTCCTCGAGTGCCTGGGGCAGGTCCCAGTGGTACAGGGTCAGCCAGGGCGTAATGCCTGCCGCCAGCAGCTCGTCCACCAGGCGGGAGTAAAAGGCGAGGCCTTCAGGGTTGGGGGTCACGCCATCAGGCATGCAGCGGGCCCACGACGTTGAGAACCTGTAGGCCTCCATGTTCAGCTGTTTCATGAGTGCGACGTCCTGCCGGTAGCGCCGGTAGTGGTCGCATGCCACGTCGCCGTTGTGACCGTCAGCCACCGCGCCGGGCACCCGGGCGAAGGTATCCCAGATCGAATCCTGCCTGCCGCCGGCATGTGCTGAACCTTCAATTTGGTAGGCAGCTGTTGCCGCGCCCCAGAGGAAGCCCTCCGGAAACGGAAGTTGGGTGGAACTCATCCTTTGACTGCTCCTTGCATAATTCCAGATACGAGTTGCCGGCCTGCCGCAATAAAGAGGAGCAGGAGCGGGATGGTGGCCAGGACAGCGCCGGCCAGGACCACGGAGTAGTCCACGAAATGGGCAGCCTGCAGCAGCTGCAGCGCCACCGGGAGGGTGGGGTTTGACGGGTCCAGGACAATGAACGGCCAAAAGAAGTTCGTCCAGGTGGCCACGAAGGTGAACAGGGCCAGCATGGCCGCCGCCGGCCGGGCAGCGGGGAAGCCGATGTACCAGAAGGCCTGGATCATCGAGGCCCCGTCCATTCTTACCGCCTCGATGAGTTCATCAGGGAGGGCGTCGCGCAGGTACTGGGTCATCCAGAACACCCCGAAGGCCGTGACGAGGCCGGGGATGATGACAGCCCAGAGCGACCCGGTCCATCCCAGCTTGGACATCACGATAAACAGCGGGACCACGCCGAGCTGGGTGGGCACCGCCATCGTCGCGATGACAAACACCAGCAGCGCCTTGCTGCCGCGGAAGCGGAGCTTGGCAAAGGCGAATCCGGCCAGGGTGGAGAACACGACGACGGATGCTGCGGTAACGCACGAGACGATAAGGCTGTTGCCCATCGCCTTCCAGAACGGGATGCTGTCAAAGACTTTGGCAGCGTTTGCCAGGAAGTTCCCTCCGGGCAGCAGCGGGATGCCGCGGCTCAGGACGGTGTTGTCATGGCTGCCTACCAGGAAGGACCAGTACAGCGGAAAGATCGAGGCGAGAAGCACGGCACCCAGGAAACCGTAGGTGGGGAAGCCGGGCCTGCGGGCACTTCCCTGGCTGGACCTGCCGCCCCTGGTACCCCCGGCACCATGCCCGCGACGGGCTGCTGCCCGGGCGGCCCCCTTACCGGCGGTCTGCTCGATCATGGGAATGGAGCTCACTTGCGGCCTCCCTGGCTTGCGATGCGCTTGGTAATGAGGAAGTTGAGCAGGGCGATCAGGACGATGATCAGGAAGAGCAGCCAGGCCACGGCAGACGCCCTGCCGAAGTTGCGCTGGCCCCAGCCAAGTTCCCAGATATACATGGTCAGCGTCTGCCACTGCCGGTCCGCTCCGCCCAGTCCGGACTGGTCGAAGACCCGGGGCTCATCGAAAATCTGGAGGCCGCCGATGGTTGAGGTGATCACCACGAAGATCACCGTTGGCCGCAGCATGGGGACGGTCACGGAGAAGAATTGCCGCAGGCGGCCCGCGCCGTCGATGGTTGCCGCTTCGAACACGTCCCTCGGAATGGCCTGCATGGCTGCGAGGAAGATCAGTGCGTTGTAGCCGGTCCAGCGGAAGTTCACCATGGTGGCGATCGCCAGGTGGCTCGAAAGGGAATCGGAATGCCACCGGACCGGGCCCAGCCCTGCCGCCTTCAACATCTCATTGATCAGGCCAAACTGGTCCGCGAAGAGGTTGTTGAAGATCAGGCCCACTGCCACGGGTGCAACAACAAAAGGCACCAGCACCCCCATCCGCCAGAACGTCCTGGCCCTCAGGTTCGCGTCCAGTACAGCCGCTATCACCAGGGCGATCACAACCTGGGGAAGGGAGGACAGGACGAAGATGCTGAAGGTGTTGCCCGCCGCGTTCCAGAAGTAGGGCTGGGCCACAACGAAGGCGTAGTTTTCCAGGCCCGTGAACTTGCCCTGTCCGCCAATGAGGTTCCAGTTGTGCAGGGAAACCCATGCCGTGTACACCAGCGGGAAGAGCCCTGTGACAGCGAACAGAATGAAGAAAGGCGAGATGTAGAGGTAGGGGGAGAGCTTTACGTCCCACTTGGAGACCTGCTGCGAGAAAGCCAGGCGCCGGACACGCTTCGTGTCCGCGGGACGCAGGGGCGGATGCCCGGCGCTCCCGGGCTTGACCCGGTCGGTGACTGCCATGCTTAGAGGGACTTCACTGCGGCGACGAACTTCTCCCAGGAGGAGGCGGCGTCGTCCGACTTGTCAACGTCCACCCGGGTGAGCGCCTGCTGCATGGCGTCGTTGATGGCGAAGAACTTGGCACCCTTGAAGGGGGTCACCTCAACCGCCTTGGCACGCTCGGCAAAGATCTCGCCGGTGGGTGCACCGTTGAAGAAGGCGTTGGTCTGTCCCAGCAGCTCGGGGCTTTCCAGCGCCTCCTTCTGGCTGGGGAAGGTGCCCTTGGCGGTGAATGCCTTGATCTGCTGCTCAGGGGCCGTCAACCAGCCTGCCAGCTTCTTGGCCTCGGCCTGGTGCCCGCCCTGGGTGGGGACGGTCAGGTAGGACCCGCCCCAGTTTCCGCCGCCGCCGGGAAAGACGTTGGCAACGTCCCAGCCGGTGACCCCGGCTGCGTTGCCCTCGATGACTCCGAGCATCCAGCCCGGGCAGAGGGTTGTGGCGAAGGCGCCGGTCTGGAATCCGGAGGCCCAGTCGTCGCTCCACTGGCTGAGGTGGGCGGACAGCCCGTCCTCGGTGGAGGCTTTCAGGACCCGGTTGTAGGTGTCCTTGACCTTCTGGTTCTCCGTGGCGATGACGGTGCCGTCTTCCTCCTCGTAGACCTTTTCCAGCTGGTTGCTCATGCCTTGGTAGATTGCCCCTGCGGAGTCGAACCATGCAGACTTGGGGCTTGCAGCCTTGAATGCCTTGCCGGCTTCGAAGTAGCTGTCCCAGGTGGTGCCCAGCATCCGGGCAACCTCCCCGCGCTCAGTGGGCATGCCGGCCTTCTTGAGCAGTTCGGCGTTGTAGCAGACCGCTTCAGGGCCGGAGTCGGTCCCATAGGCAAGGAGCTTGCCGTCCGCGGTTGTGGCGGCTTCGGTCTTCCAGTCCAGCCAGCGTCCTTCAACAGCGGGATCGCCCAAATCTGCAAAGCGGTCCGGGTACTCCAGGAGTTCCGGGAGCCAGTCCACCTCCACAGCCTCGATATCGGAGAGGCCGGAGCCGGCGGCCAGGCGGGTGGTGAGGTTGTCGCGGGCTTCGTTGGTGGTTGCTGCCTTCTTATGCTCGATGGTCACGTTCGGGTTCAGCTTTTCGTATTCCTCGAAAAGCTTCTCGTAGCCGAACTCATTGAACGTCCCCACGGTAAGCGTGACGGGATCGGACCCGGTGGCGTCGTTGACTCCGGCCTTGTCGGGTGATGGGGAACCGCAGGCGGAAAGCGACAGGGCAAGGCAGGCGGCGGCTGCCGAAAGCAGGGAGAACTTGCTGGGGTTTTTCACAGGGGGAAGACTCCTTCGTCAGAGGTGCCCTATCGATCCGCGTGGACGGCCGGGCGGTAGGTAGTGGAGCGGCTTGGCCGGCTCTTGGAGGGTCGGTGGGAGCGCTCTCACGTCATGGTGTCGCACCCCGCACCCTCCTGTCAAGGATTTTTAGGAGCGCTCCCACCACCCTTGCCGGTGCTTGGACGCGGTGTTACGCTTCCCGACGGGAGCGCTCCCACGGCCGCGTCTTTTCGCCGCCTTTCTCCTTCCGGCTCGATGAATCCCACCGACGAACAGGACCAGCAATGCCGCTAGCCCACCCTCCCCATCTTCCGCGCGCCGCCAGCACACCCTCCCCGCTCCCCCATACGAAGGCCAGGCGCCGGCTCATAGCCAGCACGGTGGTGCTCCTGTCCGGCCTGGTCGGCAGCGGAACAGGCGTGGCCGTCGCAGCGCCCACCAACCCGCCGGCACTGGCCGCCACCCGCGCACCGGCGCTCCAAACCACCGCAACCCCGGCTCTTCCACAGGCTGCACCTCATCCATTTGGACCCAACGTCTACGTTTTCGATCCCGGCATGCCGGTGGCTCAAATCCAGGCCACGGTGGACTCCATCGCCGCCCAGCAGGTGGACGACGAAATGGGGGCCAAGCGCTACTCCCTGTTGTTCAAACCCGGCACCTATGGCACCCCCGAAGAACCGCTGATCGTCCAGGTGGGCTACTCCACCGAAGTGGCCGGACTGGGCGCTGCACCCACCGATGTCACCATCAACGGGCACGTGGACGTCTACAACCGCTGCCTGGCCGCCGACAACTGCATCGCCCTGAACAACTTCTGGCGGTCCCTTTCCAACCTCACGATCAATGTCACCGGACTCGAAGGCTGCCGAAGCTCGGCGAACTTCTGGGCGGCTTCGCAGGCCTCACCCATGCGGCGGGTCAACATCACCGGCGGCAACCTGTCCCTGATGGACTACTGCACGGCCGGCCCTCAGTATGCCAGCGGCGGATTCATCGCGGACTCGAAGACGGGTGCCGTCATCAACGGCTCGCAGCAGCAGTACCTGGTCCGCGACAGCAGCATTGGAAGCTGGTCCAACGGGGTCTGGAACCAAGTGTTCTCGGGCGTGGACGGGGCTCCTGCGGACTCCTTCCCGAACCCGCCATACACTACCCTGAGCAACACCCCCATCAGCCGGGAGAAGCCCTACCTGACGCTGGACTCCGCCGGCCAGTACAGCGTGTTCGTGCCCGCCGTCCGCGAAAACTCTTCGGGCACAACGTGGGAAGACGGCCCTACCAAGGGGCGCAGCATCCCCTTGGCCGACTTCTATGTGGCGACGCCCAACGATTCAGTACAGACCATCAACTCCCAGCTTGCCAGGGGCAAGAACCTCCTGCTCACGCCAGGGGTCTACGGCGTCGATGACAGCATCGAGGTCAAGCGGGCCAACACCGTGGTGCTTGGGCTGGGCATGGCGACACTTACCGCCGTCGACGGAGCAGTTCCCCTGACGGTGGCGGACGTCCCGGGCGTGGACATCGCCGCGGTCACCGTGGATGGCGGCGAGGTGGCTTCACCCGTCCTGATGCGGATCGGCAAGGCCAGCGACGGTGCAGGCGATGGACCGGCCAACTCACCCGTGCACAAGGATCCCGCAAACCCCACCACTCTCCATGACGTGTTCTTCCGCATCGGCGGCCCGCACGTCGGCAAAGCGTCGGTCAGCCTGGAAGTCAACAGCGACAACGTTCTCCTTGACCACATCTGGGCCTGGCGCGCCGACCACGGCAACGGCGTGGGCTGGACAACCAACACCGGCCGGAACGGCGTGATCGTCAACGGCAACAATGTCACCGCCACAGGCCTGTTCGTGGAGCATTACCAGGAGTACAACGTCATCTGGAACGGTGAAAACGGCAAAACCGTTTTCTTCCAGAACGAATTGCCCTATGACGCACCCAACCAGGCCGCCTGGCAGCACGACGGAGTCCTGGGCTGGGCCGGTTACAAGGTCTCCGATTCCGTGAAGACCCATGAGCTCTGGGGCGGCGGCAGCTACGTCTACAACAATGTGAACCCCTCCATCCATGCCACCAGGGGTTTTGAGGTGCCGGTAGCTCCCGGGGTGAGGCTGCACAGCCTGCTGACTGTGAACCTCGGAGCGGGAACCCTGGACCACGTGGTGAATGACACGGGAGCACCCGTATCGACTGACGCCGTCGGCGTGCCCAGCTACGTTGCCGATTTCGGCTAGCTGAGTCAGGCTTTGGCCAGCGGGCGCGGTGCCGGTCAACAGGCCGGCACCGCGCCCCGCGCTTACTCGGCAACCTCAGCGGCCGGCCTTCCGGTTGCGCGCCTTCCGCGCAGCGCAGCCCCGCCCCAGGCGGCCAGCAGGAGCGCCACCAGCAGGAGGCCGGCGTCGCCCAGGTCGACGGAATCCAGCCACTTTGTCACCGGATCATCCAAGGCAAAAGCCGCGTGCAGGAATCCGCCCAGTGTGATGACGGCAATGAACAGGGCCGAAACCGCGGAGATGCCCGTGACCAGCGCGTTGAAGCCGAGCCTCCGCCGCGGATCACCGAGCGCCGAACGGTACATCCGGATCATCGCAAGCCCATTGAGGGAATCGCACAGCGTCATCGCCGCAGCGAACGCCAGCGGCAGTGCCAGCAGCGCGAACGGGGGCACTCCAGCCAGCGAGGCCGCCGTCGTCATCATCAGCAGCCCGATGGTGGTGGCCGTGTCGAAGCCAAGGCCAAACAGGAAGCCGATCACATAGATGTTCCGCGGCCGGTGCACCCTGGACAGCGGCTTGGCGAGGAGCCGCGCCACCATGCCCTGCGGCTCGAGTTCGCGGGGGTCGACGTCGGCACCGTTCCGGACGCGGCGGTAGGCACCGGCTGAGCGGGCGAAGGCGGAGCCGTTGAAGAGACCCATGGCCAGCAGGAACAGGCCCGATACACCGCTGCCCACCAGGCCGAGCACAAGGTTGCCGGCCGAGCCCTCCTGCATCAACCCGCCGACGACGGAAGCACCGGCAATCACCAACACCCCGGCCAGCGCCACCACCGAGCTGTGGCCCAGGCTGAAGGCGAAGCCCACGCTGACCGGGTCCTGGCGCTGCGCGACGAATTTGCGGGTGGCGTTATCGATCGCGGCGAGATGGTCCCAGTCGTAGCTGTGCTTCACGCCGGCCAGGTAGGCGGTGAGCACCAGGCCCCACGTGAGCGCCTGCGGTCCCGTGGCCCCAGCATTTCCGGCGAGCAGGAGTACGACGGCGGCAGCGTGCAGGGCAGCCACGGCACCGAAAGTGCAGAGCACCCGGGTCCGAAGTGGCAGGGTTTCACGGTCCCGGTAGAGGGCGGTGATGTTTGCCAGTGCCGTCATCAGTGCTTCCTCAGGTCCAGCGGCCCCTGCCCGTGCCAGCGCTGCCGGAGGAGGTTGGCGCAGGAGCCGAGCAGGCAGTTCAGTTCCCCCGTGCTGTTGGACAGCGTGCGCAGCACCAGGCCGGTGGTTCCTTCGACTGTGCGGGTCAGGGTGAGCCCGGTCAAGGCGTCATAGCCTGCCGTCACGTGATGCAGTTCATCGGCGAGCGCCTGGTCCACCCTTGGGTCCACCACCACGAGCGAGCCCAGATGGCTGTACCCCTCCATGAACCCGAGCCCGGCGACGTCGCCAAGCGGCGGCCGGATCAGCAGGTTGTCCAATGCCAGCAGCTGCGTGGCGTGGCCGGTTTCGACATGGATCTCGTTCCGCAGCCGCACCTCCTCGTACCGGAAGGCGGCGCCGTCCGGCGACCAACCAGGGGTCACCACCTCGGCCATGACCAGTGACGACGAAGGCCGCAGCGTCACGGAGGTCCGTTGCCGGTAGCTTGCTTCCCGGTAGGCGATCAGCTGGTCGGGCATCAGCTCCAGCCGCGCCCCCTCCCCCAAACGCACAGCCATCCGCTGCTCGGCAAAGGACCCGGGAGTCCGATAGACCTTGGTTGCGGACTGCGTCGTCAGCAGCAAAGAAGCCGAGTCACCGACCTCGACATCGAGGACAAAGAGATCAGCCCCAAGATAAGCCCCGCCAGGATTCACGACGACATAGCAAACCTGCCCGGAGTCATCGAGGTAGTGCGGACGCAGCACCCGAAGGGCACCTCGATGGTACTGATGCGACGCAATCGACCGGCCACCCCGCAAACTGACGCCCAACTCAAGCCGACCCATAGGTGCCTGTCCGTGGCTGGGTCCGGCGGCTTCGCCGGATTTGGGGCCGTGCCCGCTCCGCGGTGCCCGCCACGCCGCGGCCCCAAAATCCGGCCTCGCCGCCTCAGTGTCTACGTCACCTTGGCGCAAGTCCAGTGCCCCCATGTCTATTGCGCCAGGTCGAGCATCAGGACGTCGTGCCGGATCCAGTCAATTACTTTTTCCAGGCCCTCGTCGGTTTTGAGGTTGGTGAAGCAGAAGGGCCTATCCCCTCTAAACTCTTTCGAATCTTTCTCCATTATTTTCAGGTCCGCTCCCACGTGGGGTGCGAGGTCGGTTTTGTTGATGATGAAGAGGTCGGACTTGATCATGCCCTGGCCGGCCTTCCGGGGGATCTTCTCACCCTGGGCCACGTCAATGATGTAGATGGAGAAGTCGACGAGTTCGGGGCTGAAGGTGGCGGAGAGGTTGTCGCCGCCGGACTCGACGAAGATGACCTGCAGGTCCGGGTGCCGGACCTTGAGTTCCTCGATGGCGGCGGTGTTCATGGAGGTGTCCTCGCGGATGGCGGTGTGCGGGCAGCCGCCGGTTTCGACGCCGATGATCCGGTCCTCGGGGAGGATGCCGTTGGCGGCGAGGATTTTGGCGTCTTCGATGGTGTAGATGTCGTTGGTGATGGCGGCCATGGAGATGTCGCCGCTCATGTGCCGGGTGAGCCGCTCCACGAGCTGCGTCTTGCCGGCGCCGACGGGCCCGCCGATGCCGATTTTGATGGGTTCAGTCATGGTGTTCCTCCTGGGTCGAGAGCACTGTCAGCTCATGAACATCCGGGCACGCTGGCGTTCGTGCCGCATTTGCGAGATTTCCAGCCCGGGGCTGACGGCGCCCAGGTCGTCCGTCGTGAGGTGCGCAATCGCCTCGATGGCGGCAGCAACGTCGTCGTGCGCTTTCCGCAGCACCCGCTGCCCGGCGTTCTGGCCGAGCGGGATGGCACGGACGGCGTTCTGGGTGAGCGACGTGACGGTGGCGAAGAGGTAGGCGGCGAGTGCCTCCTGCAGCGGCACGCCAAGGGAGCGGGCGACGACGGCGAACGCCAGCGGCTGGTGCCCGGCGGCCCGGCCGCTGGCCACCAGGTCCCGGTACAGGTCGAGCGCAGGTGAGGGAAACACCTCAGCCCCGATCTCCAACAACCGGGAACCCATCTTGAGGCTGGCCTCCCGAACCTGCCGGGGCAGGAGAGAGGCAGAAAGCAGCGAATCCAGCTCCCCCAGATCAACCCCGTCGTAGAGGAGACGAACAGCCAGCCCGTCAGAGTAGGCAAGCGACTGCGAGATGAACGAGGACAACCAGACCCCAAAGGACCCCTCATCAAAAACGAGCCCGCGGTCGAGGTACGTCTCAAACCCAAAAGAGTGCGCAAAGGCCCCAGTAGGAAGCGCAGAGTCAGTAAGTTGCTGAAGAGCAAGTTGGTAACTGCTCACCGCACTGCCGCCCAACGGGACGGAGCATCGCGACGGCCCGGATTGGGGGCCGCGGCGTGGCGGGCACCGCGAAGCGGGCACGGCCCCCAATCCGGGCCGGCGCACCCAAGCGACACCTCCCGGGGAGCGCGCAGCGCTGCGACAGGGTTATTAGTGCGAGTGTTCAGCATGGCGGAAAGGTACAGGGAGGACGCGTTCCTGGCGGGAGTAAGGCACACCGGCATGGGTGAGGTAATCCTCGACGGTGTGGTCGTAGGCGCACACCATGACGTCGGCCCCATATTCGCTCTCCGCGTCGAAGAACTGTGCCTGGAGGTGCCGGTTGCCGAGGGAGTGTGCGGTGACGCCCATTTCGGTGATGGTGCGGGGCGCGATGACCAGGACGTCGGTGGGCAGCACGGACACGACGATCATGTTGGACTGTTCGACGTGGAGGATGTCGCCGTCGCGCAGGTCGCCGGAGCCGGAGGGGAGGCGGATGCCGATTTCCTTGCCGTGGTCGGTGGTGGCGCGCTGGATGCGTTTGACCAGTTGGGCGCTGGGGAGGACGACTTTCTCCTGGTGCAGTCCGGCGTAGGCGGCGAGGTGGGTCTCAGGAAGGTCGTGCAGGTTTCCGAGGACGCGTTCGATGATCACTGGGGCTCCTAGAAGAGGAAGTAGCGCTGCGCCATGGGCAGCACGTCGGACGGCTCGCAGGTGACGTCCTCGCCGTCGACCGTCACCTGGTAGGTTTCCGGGTCAACCTGGATGTCGGGCGTGGCGTCGTTGTATCGCAGGTCGGCCTTGGTGAGGTTCCGGATGCCGGAGACCGGCCGGATGACCTTCTCCAGCCCCAGTTCTCCGGGCACGCCGGCGTCGATGGCGGCCTTGGACAGGAAGGTGATGGAGCACTGCTGGACGGCCTTGCCGAACGCACCGAACATGGGGCGCATGGTGCGCGGCTGCGGCGTGGGGATGGAGGCGTTGGCGTCGCCCATCAGGGCGTAGGCGATTTGGCCGCCTTTGAGGACGAGCTCAGGTTTGACGCCGAAGAACGCGGGGTCCCAGAGGACCAGGTCGGCGAACTTGCCCACCTCGATGGAGCCCACGGAGTCGGCGATGCCCTGCGCAATGGCCGGGTTGATCGTGTACTTGGCCACGTAGCGCTTGAGGCGGAAGTTGTCGCTGTCCGCACTGCCGTGCGTGCCGCCGTCGTTGTCTTCCAGTACCCCGCGCTGCTTCTTCATCTTGTCCGCCACCTGCCAGGTGCGGGTGATGACCTCGCCCACCCGGCCCATGGCCTGGGAATCGGAAGAGGTGATGGAGAAGATGCCGAGGTCCTGCAGGACGTCCTCGGCGGCGATGGTTTCGGCGCGGATGCGGGAATCGGCGAAGGCCACGTCCTCGGGGATGTCCGGGTTGAGGTGGTGGCAGACCATCAGCATGTCCAGGTGCTCTTCGATGGTGTTGCGCGTGTACGGCAGCGTGGGGTTCGTGGAGGCGGGCAGGACGTTGGGCATGCCCGCGATCTTGATGATGTCCGGGGCGTGTCCGCCGCCCGCGCCCTCCGTGTGGAAGGTGTGGATGACGCGGCCGTTGATGGCCCGGATAGTGTCCTCGACGAACCCGCACTCGTTGAGGGTGTCGGTGTGGACGGCCACCTGGACGTCGTACTCGTCGGCCACCTTCAAGGAGGTGTCGATGGAGGAGGTGGTGGAGCCCCAGTCCTCGTGGACTTTCAGGCCGATGGCACCGGCGCGGATCTGCTCTGCCAACGGTTCGACGGCGGACGCGTGGCCCTTGCCGAACAGGCCGATGTTCATGGGGAACGCCTCGGCCGCCTGCAGCATCCGCTGGATGTGCCACTTCCCGGGGGTCACCGTTGTGGCCTTGGTGCCTTCAGCCGGGCCGGTGCCGCCGCCGATCATGGTGGTCACGCCGCTGGCAAGCGCCGTGGGAATCTGGTCCGGGGAGATGAAGTGGATGTGGGTGTCCACCCCGCCGGCGGTGAGGATCTTCCGTTCCCCGGCGATGATCTCGGTGCTGGCGCCGATGACGATGTCCACGCCGTCGGTGATCTGCGGGTTGCCGGCTTTGCCGATCCGGAAGATGTGCCCGTCTTTCAGGGCCACGTCTGCCTTGTAGATGCCGGTGTAGTCCAGGATGACGGCATTGGTGATGACGGTGTCCGGGATGTCCCCATCACGGGTGGCTTGGCCGTTTTGGCCCATGCCGTCGCGGATCACCTTGCCGCCGCCGAACACCACTTCCTCGCCGTAGACGGTGAGGTCCTGCTCGATCTCGAGGAACAGTTCGGTGTCGGCCAACCGGATTTTGTCCCCGCTGGTTGGCCCGTAGAGGTCGGCGTATTGCCGGCGGGGAATTTCGAAGCTCACTTGTTCTCCCCTTCGGTAGCGGACCCGCCCGGGCGGGTGCCGCCGTCGAGCCTTCCGTTGACTGCGTTGCTGAGGCCATACACCTCGCGGCGGCCGGCCAACTCAATCAACCGCACGCTGCGCGCATCCCCCGGCTCAAACCGGGCAGCCGTTCCTGCCGGGATGTCCAGGCGGCGCCCGTAGGCGGCGGTGCGGTCAAAGGCCAGGGCGGCGTTGGCCTCGGCGAAATGGAAGTGCGAACCCACCTGGACGGGACGGTCGCCGGTGTTGGTCACGGCAACCTCGATCGCCTCCCTGCCCGCATTCGCGGTCACGGGTTCCGGCCGAAGTACATACTCACCTGGAATCATTGCGCGCTCCCTAGCGGATGGGGCTGTGGACGGTGACGAGCTTGGTGCCGTCGGGGAAGGTTGCTTCGATCTGGACGTCGTGGATCATCTCCGGCACGCCTTCCATCACGTCCCCACGGGTGAGCAGGGTGGTGCCGTAGCTCATCAGGTCGGCCACGCTCCGGCCATCCCGGGCTCCCTCGATCAGTTCGTAGCTGATGATGGCCACGGCCTCGGGGTAGTTCAGCTTCAGGCCGCGGGCCTGCCTCCGGCGGGCAAGGTCGGCGGCCACCACGATCAGGAGCTTTTCCTGCTCACGCGGCATCAGGTGCATGGGGTTCCCTTCGACGGCGGGGCGTGCGACCAGCG
Organism: Arthrobacter sp. MOO21; assembly: GCF_057369995.2. Classification (NCBI taxonomy): domain Bacteria; kingdom Bacillati; phylum Actinomycetota; class Actinomycetes; order Micrococcales; family Micrococcaceae; genus Arthrobacter; species Arthrobacter sp. MOO21. The sequence goes on from NZ_CM170671.2 coordinate 1,336,927, forward strand.
TAGGCCGGGAAGGTTTCCACCACGTTTCCGGAGTATCAGGAAGGGCCGGGCTCAGCCTGTTTCGCTGAGGCGGGCGAGGATCTCATCGCTGGACTGGACGGGCTGGCGGTAGGTGGTGGAGAGGATGCGGAGCATGTCGGCGGCGTCCTGGTCGGCTTCGGAGGCCATGGCATCCTTCGCGTAGGTCACCCGGATGTTGTGCGCGAATGCGTCGGCGGCGGTCTGGGCGATGCAGTTGTGGGTCGAGACGCCGGCGAGCACCACCTCGTCCGCACCCCAGTTCCGCAGGCGGGCCAGCAGGTTGGTCCCCACGAAGGCGCTGTCCCTGGTCTTGTTCAGCTGGGGCAGTCCATCAGTGATGAGGCCGGGCACGGACTGGGCCTGCCCGCTGCCGCGGAAGATGAATCCCTGGTCGTCATCGAGCATGCTGAGGGTCCAGGTGGACTTGTCCCGCTCGTGTTCGGTGCCCACCAGGAGGACTTTGTGTCCGGCCGCCTCGAACCCTTCCAGCAGCCGGTTGCACTCGCTGACCACCCGCTCCTGCTGGGCCGCCAGTTCGGGGGCTTCGAAGAATGCGTTCTGCATGTCGATGACCAGGAGGGCAATCACGTGGGCACCTTTCGTCGTTGATCCGGTGCCGAAAAGGTACCCGTTCGGGCGCGGACAAAACCGGGGTTTGGAACGAACCCGGTTTGCGGACGTGTCAGGGCGCGGACTCCCTGATCTTCAGCTCGAATTCTGCCTTCACGTGCACGCCCGTCGCGGCGGTTTCACGCCCGGCGACCCTGTCCAGCAGCAGCCCTATGGAGCGCTCCGCAATTTCGTCCATGCCCGGGGAGACCGTAGTCAGGGACGGTGAGGCAAACCGGGCCTCGTCGATGTCGTCGAAACCGGCAACCGCCACGTCCGAGGGCACCTTGAGGCCCCGGATCAGCAGCTCATGCATGGCGCCGAGGGCCAGCACGTCGTTCAGGCCAAACACGGCATCGAACTCCACCCCGGCGTCAAGGAGTCCGGCAACTGCAGCAGCCCCGGCGTCCCGGCGCCATTCAGCGGGGGCGACCAGGCCGGCGTCGAACGCTATGCCCGCGTCTTCCAGCGCCTTCCGGTACCCGTTCAGGCGCAGGCCGGCGCTTCCGGCGGACTCATCCGGGTGCGCGCCTATCACGGCGATCCGACGGCGTCCGGCTGCCAGCAGGTGCGCGGTGAGGGCGGCTGCGGCTTCCTCGTTCTTCATGGTGACCAGGTCGAAGCGGGGATCCATGATGTGCTCGCCCAGCATGACGACGGGCTTGCTGCCGGACCGGGCAGCGATCTGGTCGGCGTCGATGGCCAGCGGCGTGAACAGCAGTCCGTCCGTGAGCTGCCGGAAGGTCCCCTGCAGGGCGCCTAGCTCCGCGGAGGCTTCGGCGTCGGACTGCTCCACCAGCACCCGGTAGCCGTGGCGGGAGGCTGCCTTCATCAGCTTGGACGCCAGTTCCGCGTAGTACGGCGCTGAGAGGTCGGACAGGACCAGGCCCAACATTGACGTTTTGCCGGAACGGAGGCTGCGCGCGGTGAGGTTGGCTTCGTAGCCCAGTTCCGCAATGGCATCCTGCACCCGCTGCTTGGTGGCGGGGCGGATGAACTCGTAGTCGTTCAGGACGTTGGAGACTGTCTTGAGCGAAACGCCCGCTGCCCTCGCGACGTCGTTCATGGTGACTGCCATTTAGCGTTCTTTTCCTGCTTTCGCGGCAGCCTTGGCCGCCTGCTTGCTGGCACGGACCTTGGCGAGGGACTCCGGATCCACGATGTCCGCCACGGACAAGTAGGACCCTTCCTCCCCGTAGTGTCCTGCGGCTTCCCGCCATCCCGGGGCTGCGAGGCCACGCTGCTTGCCCAGCAGCGCCAGGAAGATTTTGGCCTTCTGGTCACCGAAACCGGGCAGGGCCTTGAGGCGGCGCAGCACCTCGGCACCATCGGGCGAACCCTTGGTCCAGATTGCGGCGGTGTCGCCGTCCCACTCGTTCTGGACCGCTTCGGCGAGCGCCTGGACCCTCGCCGCCATGGATCCGGGGAAGCGGTGGACGGCGGGGCGTTCCTTGAACATCTCCACGAAGGCCGCGGGGTCATGGGCGGCAATCGCCTCGGGCTTTAGCGACCCGATCCGCGTCCGGATCTTCTCGGGTCCGGCGAACGCCGATTCCATGGTCACCTGCTGGTCCAGCAGCATGCCGGTCAGCAGGGCGAAGGCGTCCTCACTCAACAACTTGTCCGCAGCGGGGTCCCCCGTGATGTGCAGTTCCATGCCGTCCATCCTCCCATCTACGGGCCGCCGTCGTCATAAGGACGCCCCGCCCTTCCAGCCAGCCCGGTCAGGAAGTGACGGCCAGCCGGATCATGGACCAGGACACGGCCGGAAGCTCCGCGGTGAGGCGTCCACCCTCGACCTTGACCGTGCCGTTCTCTGAAGGCAGGACGGACGTGGAATCGTCGGCGCTGGCCTGCCAGTACGGGTCCTTGTTGGCGTAGGTCAGGGCCTCCGCCACACGGACATTGCCCAGGCCGGCCACGGCGGCGTCCAGCGTGAGCGCCTGGTCGGCCGAGCGGTTCACCGCGAACACCACGGCCTCACCCTTGTCTGCGTCATAGGTTGCGACGGCGGACAGGGCGGGGAAGTCCGCCGTCTTGCCGCCGCTGACCAGCGGGGATTCGACGGCGAGCTGGAGGACAGTGCCGGAGGCGTGCCGGGAGGTCAGGGCGAACGGGTGGAACGTGGTCTGCTTCCAGGCGCGGCCGCCGGGCTCGGTCATGATCGGGGCGATCACGTTCACCAGCTGGGCGAGGCTGGCCGAGTGGACCCTGTCCGTGTTGCGCAGCAGCGTGACCAGGAGGTCACCCACGACAACGGCGTCGGCCACCGTGTAGGTGTCCTCCAGCAGGACCGGGGCCACCGGCCAGTCCTTGCCCGTGGGCACCTTGGATTCGTCCCGGCTCATGTGCCAGACGTTCCACTCGTCGAAGGAGATGTTCACCTGTTTGGTGGACTTCTTCACGGACTTCACGTGGTCGATGTGGCTCACGATGTCCCGGATGAAGGCTTCCATTTTGTGTCCGGCGGCCAGGTGCTCCTGCAGGTCACCGAAGTCCTCGAAGTACTGGTGGGCCGAGATCAGGTCCACCAGCTCATAGGTTTCGGACAGGACCACGCGTTCCCACTCGCCGAAGGTGGGCATGGTGGGCCCGGAACTGCCGCAGGCAACCAGCTCCAAGTCCGGCTCGACCATGCGCATCCCGCGGGCGGTGTCGGCGGCGAGCCGGCCGTACTCCAAGGCGTTCTTGTGGCCGATCTGCCAGGGGCCGTCCATTTCGTTGCCCAGGCACCACATCCTGATGCCGTAGCCGTTGGCCGCACCGTTGGCGCGACGCTGCTCCGAAAGGGCCGTGCCGCCGTCGATGTTGCAGTACTCCAGGAGGTCCAGCGCCTCCTGGATCCCGCGGGTCCCCAGGTTCACCGCCATCATGGGCTCCACGCCCGCTTTGGCGGACCACTTGGCGAACTCGTCAACGCCCACCTTGTTGGGGTCGGTGGAGTGCCAGGCCAGGTCCAGGCGGACAGGACGCTGGTCCGCGGGGCCAACGCCGTCCTCCCAGCGGTAGCCGGAGACAAAGTTGCCGCCCGGGTACCGCACGGTGGAGACGCCCAGTTCACGGGTCAGCTCCAGCACGTCCGTGCGGAAGCCGTCCTCGTCTGCTTTGGGATGCTCCGGTTCGAAGATGCCGGTGTAGACGCAGCGGCCAAGGTGTTCGACGAAGGCGCCGAACGTGCGCCGCCTGACGGGGCCCACCGTGAAGGCGGGATCGATGGTGAGGGAGGCGCTGGCAGGCGCTGAGGGTTCTGTCGGGGTCACGAATACATCCTTGCTTCAGCTTTTACAACGTTATAGAAACAGTCTTGGCGATGCTGCGGCAGGAGTCAAGGGTCTGGACGCGGCTCCAGCCCAGGGCCGGGGCCAAGTACTACCTAATCCGAAAAACAGGTACCGCCTACGCATACACCCGGACGGTCACGGCAAATAGGTTTCTTATCAGAGGCAAGACCTGATTCGGCCCGCGGTACTTGGCTCACTAGGGGGTGTGAGACTGGCAATGCACGCATCGCACGCAAATTCAGGCTTCCCGGTCCACCGGACCCGGGTGGTAAGCGGGGCCGGCGACGAGGAGTCCTTTGAGACCAAGGACTCTCCCCCAGCCGTCGCCGGCCCTCTCCCGTCTTCGAACGTGCGCGGAAACCAGCCACTCCTCCCCGCTACGCCGCCCATCCTGATTGACCTGGTGACCGGCGCCGACACCCTGGACGAATCCCTGGAGCTGCTTTCCGCCGCGGCCATGGACCACGTGGTCCGGACGGCCGGATCCGATGTGGGGTGCGGCGTGGTGCTGCGCCAGCACAAGCGAAGCCCCGCCGTCACGGGCACCAGCGAACAGGTGGTGACCCTGCTGGACTGGGAACAGGAAGCGGCGGAGGGGCCCGTCATCGACGTGCTGTCCGGCGGGCATCCCGTGGCAGTCCTCCAGCGGAACGGAGATTTCCGCTGGCAGCAGTACTCCGGCCAGCTGCAGGTCGCCGGCTTTGGGAGCGCCCTGGCCGTCAGGCTCCGACTCGATGCCGGCGGCAGGGCCGCTGGCGGGACCGGAACAGTCAGTGATCCCGGCCAGGCAACCGCTGCCCTGGCATTCTTCGCCCAGGATGAAAAGGCATTCCCGCTGCAGGTCATCGCCGAGGCACGATCCTTCGCCGTCCTGGCGGCCAGGAGCCTGCAGATGGCCATTGACATGCATGCCGCGCGTTCCCTTGCCACCGACCTCCGGTCCGCCCTGGACAGCCGCACCTCCATTAACATTGCCTGCGGCGTGATCATGGCCCAGAACAGGTGCTCCTACCAGGACGCCTTCGCCATCCTGGCCAAGGCCTCAAGCCACCGCAACATCAAGGTGCGGCGGGTCGCCGAGGACATACTGCAGGGACTGCCCGAAGGCGCACCCAACCCGCACTTCAGCCGCTAGCTGCAGCTCCCACACAGGTTGTGAACGCTGCCGGATGGGCCTGCCCAGGCCCATCCGGTGGCCAGGTTTCGGTTCCAGGTCAGGAAGACAGCGTGCCGCGGGCGATGCTGTCGCTGGAGTGGGCTGGATTGCCGTCCATGGGCTCGTCCGAAACGTCCACGATGGGATACTCCGCGAGGTCCAGCCCAGCGGGCACGTCGAATGTCCCGGTTTCGGCGTTCATCACACCCACGCTGACCAGCCGGGAAAGATCGGGCGCGATGAGCCACACCTCCTGGTACCCCCGGGCCTCGTCCTTGTCCAGCCTGACCTCCAGCCGGCGGGAGCCGTCGGGCTGTTGCACCACCTTGGCCGAGCCAGTCGCCGAATGCTGTGCCACCGGGGCAAGTTCGGCACCAGCCAGTTCCCGGGGCTCGCGGTTGGCCACCCACAGAGCCCCGAAAATCACCAGGACGGCGGCTGCCGCGGCGGTCATCCACGTGCCAGGGCGCTGCCACCAGGCGGCACGCCGCCCTGCCCGGCCGCGTCCTTTGACAGACCGCGCTTCCGCACCTTGAGCGCCGTTTGGTCCGCCCAGAGGTAGCCGGCGGACAGCGACAGGTCCCTTCACGGGCTGGGCCTGTCCGGCCTCCGGCGCGGCAGCCGCGAGCGGATCCTGCTCAAGGGAGGCGGAAAGTCCCAGCTCGCGGTGGATGCCTGCCCACACCTGGGGACCTGGAATCGAAAGGCCGCTGGGATCGGGGCTGTATTTCACGGCACTCACGGTGCGCCGCAATGCCGCGTAGTCCGCCGCGCAGGCAGGACAGACGCGCAGGTGCTCCCGACCGTCGTCGTCCACCCAGTCGTCGTAGAGCGCAAGGAGGCTTAACTCGTCCGGATCAAGATGCGGCATGGTCTACCTCCAATCTGCTTCTCAGGTGCGACAGGCCGCGTCGGATGTGGCTCTTGACCGTACCAAGTGGGAGGTCCAGCCGGCGCGATATCTGCTCGTGCGTCAGGTCCTCGTAGAAGGCCAGCCTCATGATGGACCCCTGGGGCTCGCCCAGCCTCTCCAGTTCCCCGTCCAACAGCAGCCTGTCCGCCAGGACTTCCACCGCTTCAACCCCGGCTTCCCCGTCCCGGGCCATCCCGGCTCCGGCCGCTGCCTGGGCCTTGCGCGCCTCGCGGGACGCCGCTGACTGCGCGTCCAGGATGACATTGCGGGCAATACCCACGATCCACGCCGGGAGCCTTGCCACCGCCGGATTGAACGCGGCCCTGGAGCGCCACACCCGGATGAAGACCTCCTGGGTGACGTCGTCCGCCGCCGTCGGATCGGACAGGGACCGCAGGGCCAGCGTGTGCACCAGAGGGGCAAATTCGCGGTAGGCCGCTGCCAGCGCATTCTCATCACCGGCAAGGAAGGTCGCGGTCTGCCCGTCATCCCAGCCGCGGAAGGCGGGCCCGGAGGATGTCACGGCGGCTCCTTCCCGGCATCGGCGACGAGAAACATGTCTGGCCGCTGCTTACTCAAGGACCGCGGTGACAATCACATTGTCGCTGTAGTCCAGGCGCTCGTCCAGCCACCGGCCGCCGCAGGTGACCACCTTGAGCTCATGCGCCCCGGAGCGGCGGAACAGCGATGCGCCGTCGAATCTATCCTTGGCCATCAGGTCCACCTTCACTACCCGGTAGGTGAGTGCCGGGGCACCGTCCCGCCCCACCCGGATCACGGCGCCCGCCGGAAGCGACTTCAGCGCCGAGAACGGAGCCCGGTTGGAGGTGGTGTCGATATGGCCGGCTATGACGGCGGACCCCTGCGCCGCACCAGGGGCCGGGCCGTACCGGTACCACGCGGCCCGGTCGAAGGCGTCAGGGATTTCCATGGCTCCCCCGGCTGACACTCCGCCGGGAACCACGGCCATGTCGACCGACGTGCCCGGCACGGTAAGCCAGGTGGGTGGCGGCACTGCTGCAGCCGGCTTGGCCGTTGCGGGATGGACGGGGACGCCGGCAAGGGAAGGAGCCGCCGCAGCAGGCGGTACGGCGGAAGCGGCGGCTGTCGGTGCGGCCTGCGGGGGCAGGAGGGGGTCCGGGGAGGTGGCACTGCGGGGCGGGACGGCAGTCGCCGGGGGCGCTGCTTCCCCCAGGCCGGTGGAAGAGCAGCCGGCAAGAACCAGCGTGGCCACCACCGCTGCCGCCGCCCCCCAGCGGTGGGCAGGGTGCAAGGAATCACGACGGCGGGGCTGCCCTGCCGTCGTCGGGTTTAGCTCCATGGTTGCTGCCTTCCTCCCGGCACTTCATGCGATGCGGGCTACTCTTTCCGGCCCGGGAGATGCCCGAAGCGGGCAGGCACGGAACCGGACTTCTGCACGCGGCAGGCGCAGGGGCCGGCGCAGGGGCGGGCCGAGGTTGACCGGCCCCTGCGCCTCGGGATCATCCCCGGCACACCCCCCGCTACGCCTCCGCGCGCCGTGCTGCCACTGCCCGGGCCACGCCCCACACGCCCGCCAGGAGCGCCAAGGCTGCGATGCCGGCGGCAGCAGCAGATCCTGCTCCTCCTGCATCCGCCGAGCCGTCACGTGCGCCCGGCACGGACGCAGGCGACGAGTGGAGGCCTTCGATGGTCTGTACCGCGAGCTTCAGGTTCTGGTCAGCCAGGCTGCCCCACGCGTAGACGATCGTGTGCGTGCCTTCGGCGACGGTCACATCCGCCGGGCCGAGCACGGGGGTGGTTGTTCCGGCGGCGGCGACCGCGGCCGGGACAGTCCCGGGATCGAGGGTCAGGGTTTGTTCGTTCGGGTTGGCCAGGTTGGTGACGACGGCGGTACCTCCTGCCAGGACATCGACCGCGGGTGCCGCGGCGGCGTGGCGGACAGTCAGTTTGCCCTTGCCGGCGGGGATTTGGGCTGCGTCGTTAGTAAAGAGGTTGGCCGCCGGCTTGCCTGCGGCGTCCAGGTGGGCTGCGGCGGTGTAGTTCCCGTTGGCCGCAAGGTTCACGGTGACGGGGCCGATAACGGGCGAGGAGGCGTCCGCGGCATCCGAGGCCGTGATGGCCAGTTCGTAGGCACCTGCCGGAAGCGCCAGCGGCCCGGCCAGGGTTCCCGGCGCGAAGTCATCCAGTGTGCGGTCACCATTGACCCACACGTCCACGGTCAGCCCGGGGACCCCGTGCAGCACGGAAAGCTGGGCGTCTCCGTCTGCTGCCTGGGCGGGACCGGCGAGTGCGATTGCGGCGGCAATGGCTGCCGCCCCGGCGCCTGCGGTGAAGATCTTGTTGCGCATGTCCATCTCCTTGGGTGGCCCGCCGTGCGGGCGTCTTTGCTTACACCCCTACTACCGGCAGGGACGCGGATTTGGATGCAGATACATGGAAAATTCTTTAACTTGCCGCAACGCTCTTCTGCCTTGCGCGGCAGTGGCCTGTTCGCAAGGATGAAGGCGGCCCATCAGGGAAGGAGTGCCGGAATGACCGCGTACCGCGCCCCGGCCGGCGGGACAGTTAACCTGGAGTACCCGTTCACGGGAACGTGGCTGGTGCAGAATTCGCCCGCGGACAGGGTGCCCAGCCATGGAACCCGGCTTCTTGCCACCAGCTATGCCATCGACTTCACCCCCGTGGACAGGAACGGACGCTCCGCTGCATTCACGCCGGCCTCATTCCTGCGGTCCGAGCAACCGGAGAACTTCGTGGGGTTTGGGCGGCCGGTCACGGCGCCGGCAGCTGGGATCATCCGCGCCTGCCATGACGCGGAGCCGGACCACGGCAGCTTCAGGGGGCTGCCGTCGATCGGCTACGCAGCCACGCAGGCCAGCCGCCTCCGGCGGGGCTGGGCCGGCCTTGCGGGCAATTACGTGGTGCTGGAAAGCGGCGGCGTGTTCATCGCCCTGTGCCACTTGAAGCGCGGAAGTGTATGCGTCCGGCCGGGCCAGCACGTTGGACCCGGGGACATGGTGGGCGCCTGCGGAAATTCCGGCAACAGCACGGAGCCGCACCTCCACGTGCAGGCCATGGATTCCGTGGACCCGGCACGGGCCGCAGCCGTTCCCCTGGCCTTCCCGGACGGGCTGCCGCGCAACGGGACGATCGTCTCGGTGTAGGCACCCAACGCCCCGGGGCAGGAATACCCTGCGTGGACGAGAGTGCCGGCGCTGATGCTGCGCCGCCGGTTCATGATGGGTGGGCCCTGTGGGGCTCGAACCCACGACCCACGGATTAAAAGTCCGATGCTCTACCAACTGAGCTAAAGGCCCCTGCCGGTGGCCAAACACACTGTGTCCGCCCGTCCCGGCCCAATCCATTTCTGGACGTTAATACTCTAACCCATCGTTCCGCCGTCTTTGCACAAGGCCGGGACCCCGCCGTCGTGGTTTCCCCAAGGCCCAAAGACCCTTCCCGCGCTTGGATTGCAGGCTGTACGGATGCTCGATAACGCCACGGCACAGGAGTAGCGTGGGGGCATGAGCGAGCAAGCAGGAACCAGCCATTACGGCGGCAGCAACCGGCACCACAAGCCCAAGCCCTTCGCGCCGATGGACTTCGAACCGTTTGCCGGCGGCGCAGATCCCGCCCGCATCTCGGAGGCTGCCCACCTTGCCGCCCAGGCGCTTGTGCGCCACGGCCGCGACAGCGACGACCCCCTTGTCACCGAGCGGCTGGTAAAGCTCGCCGACGAGCAGGGGCTGGACGCCATTGCCGAGATGTGGGCCGAGAGCCCCGCGCGCTCCCTCCCCGGCGCGCTCTGGCGGCTTTACGCGCTGCGGGCCGCAACCGTCCAGGACCCGGAACGCATCTCTGTCTACTTCCGCGCGGGCAGGGACACGGCGCAGGTGTCCAACGTGGTGGCCGGCGCGGCGGAACCACCGGGCGCTGACGAGATGCGCAGCATGGCGGACGCCATCCTGTCCGGCGCGTTCGACGGCGAGTTCGACGTCGCGCTGGAACGCTCCGCCGCGTTTTGCCGCGTCGTGGCGCTCGGCCAGGCAACCCTCGCCGACGGCGCCGAGCATGCCAACGAGGCGCATGCCAGCAAGCTGACCCGCAATTCCCACCAGCTGGTGAAGACCGCCGAGGACCTCGAACACGCGGCAAACGCGTGGCGCCTCGGCGAACTGGACTGACCGCAGGCCAGGACAAAAGTCGCCTGTTCACTTACCGTTCACGCGCCCGCTGTCAAGATTGACTTGCGCGAATCGAAGTAGAAGACTGAAACCGGTGCCGAGCCGCGAAACCCCCGGGCTTCAACAATTAGCCGCCTAGAGCGGCCTACCGCCGAGAGGCGTATCCGGTTCGGCACCATTTTTGTGCCCGCTTCCGGCCGGGTGGTTTCAACGGCGCATCGGCGGGCCGGTAGAGTAAGCGACAGTTGCACGGCCGGGTCAAGTCACACGGCGGCAATCCCCGCCCTGTTATGTCCCCGGAGACCGGTAAACACGTGAAGCTGCGCCTTTTTCCCCAGGAGCCCGCAGGGCTGAACCTCCTCTCACAGATGGCACAACAGATCGTGCTGGCCAGCGCCACCCTGGCAGAGATCCTCGGCGTCCCCGCGGACGAGCACAACACGCTCGTCGAGGACATGCACAACCATGAGGCCAAGTCCGCCGAACTGCATTTTGCGCTCCTGACCCATATGCGCACCAGCTTCGTCAACCCGCTTCCCCGCGAGGACATGTACGCCCTGTCCCGGTACCTGAACGAAGCCATGGAGAAGATGGATGCCGCCGCCGAACTGGTGGCCCTGTACCGGCTGGACCGCTTGCCACGGCGTGCAGCGGACCAACTGGAGATCATCAGCCGGCAGGCCGAACTGACAGTTGATGCGATGCGCCGGCTGAACGACCTGGACGACCTTGAGGACTACTGGATCGAGATCCTGCGCCTGGCCAAGCGGGCCGAACGGACGCACCGGGTATGGGTGGCCGACATGATCGCCGACATGAAGTGGCCGCAGTATTCCCGGAACCGGGATATCGCCAACCAACTAGTAGAGGTCACCAAGGACATGCGCCGGGTGGCAACCCAAGTGGGCAGCATCATCGTCAAGGAATCCTGAAATGGCGGCAGTCATTTTCGGCGCAGTGGTCCTGCTGGCTGCGGCGTTTGCCTTCCTGAACGGCTTCCGGGACGCCTCCAACTCGGTGGCCCTGGCGGTCCGCAACAGGGCCCTCACCCCCAGCGTGGGCGTGCTGCTGGCCGCATTCTTTAACTTCGTGGGTGCCCTGCTCAGCGCGCTGCTCGCCGTCGCCGTCAGCCAGACCTGGATCCATCTTCCCGCCGGGGCAGGCGGCCTCACCATCCTCGTCGCAGGGCTGGCCAGCGCCTGCGGCTGGGGACTCCTGATGTGGTGGCGCGGCATCCCGGCGTCCTCCACCCATGCGCTGGTGGGCGGGCTCGCGGGAGCAGGGCTGGCCAGCCTGGCCGTGGGCGGTCCCGGCGTGGCGGGCGTGGACCAGTCGCTGCTGTTCCAGGTGGTGCTGCCGCTGGTGCTGTCTCCGCTGGTGGCCTACAGCGGCTCCTTCCTCCTGGTCTTTCCCGCCACCTGGGGGGCGCGCTACACCCAAGCCAATGTGGTGAACCAGCGCTTCCGGAGGGCGCAGGCTATCGCCGCCGCCGCGGTGGCCTTCGGCCACGGCCTGCAGGACGGGCAGCGGGTCAGCGCCGTGCTCCTGCTGGCACTTCTGGCGGCGGGCTATGACGACGGCGGGATCCCCGCCTGGGTCGCTTTGCTCTCGGCAGTGATGATGACGGCCGGGACATTGTTCGGCGGCTGGCGGATCTCGCACACCATCGGCTACAGGATCACCAGGATCGATCCGCTGCGCGGTTCCGTGGCGCAGACCTTCAGCGCCCTGATGCTCTTCGTCGGCGCCATTGCACTGCACTGGCCCATCTCCACGACGCACACCGTCACGGCCGGAGCCCTGGGAGCCGGTGAAAACCAGCATTTCTCCGTTACCAACCGGCTGCTGGTGATACGGATCCTCTGGCTGTGGGCCCTGACGCCGGTGGCCACATGCGCCCTGGCCTTCGTGCTGGCACTGGCCCTCTCCCCCGCCGCCGGATAGGACCCCTGCTCCCGGCCGCCGGGTGCAGGGCCGCGGACAGCGCCGCTGCAGACTCACGGCGGCCCCGCTGCACAACGCGGAAAAGAGCAGGCGGTATGTCTCCCTCGAATTCCCGGCGTCCACTCCCGCAGCCGCGGCAGCTGCAGTGCGAGACCTGCGGAACCGAGCACCAGTTGACCATCCACGCCGTCACGGCCATCGGAACGGCGGGCGGCGACCTGGTGACGGTGTCCTATACCTGCAATGACTGCAACCTGTTCCAGGAACACCTGGCCTATGCATCGGACGTGGCCGCAGCGCTCCACCAGGTCCGCTGGATGGCCAAGGTCATCCTCTTCGGCGACGATTATGTCCACTGCGGCTTCCCCATGGAAGAAGCCGGCTTCGAAGTCGAACGGCTTTGCTACCGCATCGCCAACGCCGGAGGCGGGTTCAACGCCGTATGCCTGCCCACCCGGGTACTGCGCTGCCAATGCGGGTTCCAGCTCGAAGTTCCTGACTAGCGGCAGGTCTGCGACGCCTGCGTACCGCCCCGCGCCACGAGGCTGCACTTCGGTGCGCGGGAACAGTCCCTGCGTAGCGTCGTGCTGCCTAGATCGCGATGGCGGCCGGACCTGCCTGCGCTTCAAGCGCGTCCGACAGTTCCTCGGGCGTGAGGTTGGCTGCGGCGCACAGTTCATCATGGGCCACGCCGCTCATGGCCGCCCTGCGGACCGCCTGCAGCAGGGACTCCTGGGCGGAGTCCAACTCCCACTGGACTGTTTCCACGTAGGAGCTGGTCCGCCACACAGCGGACAGGACGTCGCCGGGAGCCACCGGCTCCTGCTCAATCACGGGCGCGGCCACGATGTCCTGGAGCGCAGATGCGGGACCGGTGGCGCAGAATTCCTGCACCGGAAGGTCGGGGTGCGGAAACCTGATGGCGGGCGCCTGCCCGTGAACCGTAAGCTGGCGGCTTCTGGGGCTGCTGGCTGTCTGCGTCATTGGAAGCTCCTAAGCTGGCTTACTACTAGTTACCAAAGTATCTAGTTCAGCGTACTAAATACGATGGATTAAGGCCAGCAGGAATTTCGTCCTACCCGAAACGTCCCGACACGTAGTCCTCGGTGGCCTTCTGGACCGGGTTGCTGAAGATGGTGTGGGTGTCCCCGTACTCGATGAGCTTGCCGGGCTTGCCCGTGCCGGCGATGTTGAAGAACGCCGTCCTGTCCGAAACCCGGGCGGCCTGCTGCATGTTGTGCGTCACGATCACCACGGTGTACTGGTCCTTGAGCTCGTTGATGAGGTCCTCAATGGCCAGCGTGGAAATGGGGTCCAGGGCGGAGCAGGGCTCGTCCATCAGGATGACCTGCGGTTCCACGGCAATGGCACGGGCGATGCAGAGCCGCTGCTGCTGCCCACCGGAGAGGCCCGAACCGGGCTTTTCCAGCCGGTCCTTGACCTCATTCCAGAGGTTGGCGCCCTTCAGCGAGCGTTCCACGAGTACGTCGGCCTCGCCTTTGGAGATCTTTTTGTTGTTCAGCTTGACCCCTGCCAGCACGTTGTCACGGATGGACATGGTGGGGAACGGGTTGGGGCGCTGGAAGACCATGCCGATCTGCGAGCGGACGGCAACGGGGTCCACGCCCGGGCCGTAGAGGTTGTCGCCGTCGAGCAGGACCTCACCCTCCACGCGCGCGCCGGGGATGACCTCGTGCATCCGGTTCAGGGTGCGCAGGAAGGTGGACTTACCGCAGCCGGAAGGGCCAATGAACGCGGTAACGGACTTGGCTTCGATGTTGATGCTGACGTCCTCGACGGCGAGGAAATCGCCGTAGTACACGTTCAGGTCCTTGACGTCGATGCGCTTAGACATGGTGTTCCTTCACTTACTGGGTAGAAATTGAGTTTAGGGCCGGAGCGGGAAGCTGTCAGCGGCCGGTTTTGGGGGCGAAGATCCTGGCGATCAGGCGTGCCACCAGGTTCAGGAGCATGACCAGGATGATCAGCACCAGCGCCGCTCCCCAGGCCCGCTGCGAGGACGGGTCCGGGTTGGAGGGCGAGGTGGGGTTGAGGATCTGGGTGTAAATGAACGTGGGCAGCGATGCCATCCACCCCCCGAAAACGTTGGAGTTGATGCTGGTGGCAAAGCCGGCGGTGACCAGGATGGGCGCCGTTTCGCCGATGACCCGGGCGATTGCCAGGGTGACGCCGGATGCGATGCCGGAGATCGCCGTCGGAATGACCACCTTGAGGATGGTGCGCCACTTGCGCACGCCCAGCGCGTAGGCGGCCTCGCGCAGTTCGTTCGGGACGATCCTGAGCATTTCCTCGCTGGAGCGCACCACCACGGGGATCATCAGCACCGAAAGGGCGACGGCGGCAACGGCACCGGTCTTGGTGCCCGGCCCCATCACCACGAAGAAGAAGGCGGCGGCGAAGAGGCCGGCAACGATGGAGGGGATGCCGGTCATGACGTCCACGAAGAACGTGATGGCCTTGGCCAGCCGGCCGTCCCGGCCGTATTCCACCAGGTAGATGGCGGTGAGCAGCCCCACGGGGACGGAGATGACGGTGGCCAGCAGGGTGATCTCCACGGTGCCCAGGAGGGCGTGGTAGATACCGCCCAGGACCGGCGTGCCGTTCTCCACGGCCTTGTTGTCGTAGGCGCCAGTGACGCCGTTCATCGAGTTGGTGAGGAACCCGGGGTTGATGAGACCCGGCACGCCGTTGACCAGCACCGTCCAGATCACCGACACCAGGGGCAGCAGTGCCACCAGGAACGAGCCCACCACCAGGCAGGTGGCCAGCTTGTCCTTGGCTTTGCGGGAGCCCTCAACGGCCGCGCTCCAGGAGACCAGGCCGATGGCGAACAGGATCGCGGAAACCAGGCCCCAGCCGAAGGCGTTGAAGCCGATCAGGGCGAGGATGGCCGCGCCGACGATCAGGGCTGCACCGAGCACGGCATAGGGTGCGTACTTGGGCAGCTGGCCCTTGGTCAGCGCCGACCGCTTGCTGCGGACCGGGGTGAGCGTGGAGGTCATTTAGTTGGCTCCCGAGAATTCTTTGTGCCGGGTGATGACCCAGCGGGCGATCATGTTCACTGCCAGGGTGATGATGAACAGGACCAGGCCGGCGGCGATCAGCGTGCTGACCTTGATCCCACTGGCTTCGGGGAAGTTCAGGGCAATCTCGGCAGCGATGGTCTGGTTACCTGACTGGATCAGGCTGGCGGTCAGGGCGCCGGAGGACAGCACCAGCGCAACGGCCATGGTCTCGCCCAGCGCGCGGCCCAGGCCCAGCATGACGGCGCTGATGATGCCCGGGCGGGCGAAGGGCAGCACGGCCATCTTGATCATTTCCCAGCGGGTGGCACCCAGTGCCAGCGCGGCCTCTTCATGCAGCTTGGGGGTCTGAAGGAAGATTTCGCGGGACAGCGAGGTGATGATGGGCAGGACCATGACCGCCAGGACGATGCCCGCAGTCAGGATGGTCTTGCCGGTGGTGGACGCGGGGCCCTCGAAGATCGGCAGCCAGCCCATGTTGTCCGCAAGCCAGCCATACGCCGGCGCAATCTCCTTGGCCAGGAAGGCCGCACCCCAGGCGCCATAGACCACGGAGGGGATGGCGGCGAGCAGGTCGACGACATAACCGAGTCCGGAAGCGAGGCTGCGGGGGGCGAAGTGCGAGATGAAGAGCGCCACCCCGATGGCGATGGGCGTGGCGATCACCAGCGCAATGACGGCGGCGATGAGCGTGCCGATCACGATGGGCCAGATGTAGGCGAAGAAGCCCTGCCCGCCCTGGATCTTGTCCGCCGGAGCGGTCAGCGCGGGAATGGCCTGGACCACCAGGAAGAGTGCGACGCCGAAAAGAACGGCGAGGATCAGGCAGCCTGCGGCCAGCGCGGCGCCGGAAAAGACTTTGTCCCCGGCGCGCCCGGCGCCCTGGGTGCTGGTCAGGGGGGTGGCGGTCATTCGACGGCCCTTCGGTCGATTACTGGTGTGAGGGATGCGGGATGCAAAGCCAAGATCCCCGCACTGCCTTCCGGCAGGCGGGGAACCTGGTTTCGCGGTGCGGCTAGGACTTGACCTTGATCGAGTCGATGGCCTTGGCAGCCTTGGCCGCGAGGTCGGAGCTCAGCGGGGCGGACTTGGCGGAGTCGGCAGCAGCCTTCTGGCCCTCCTCGGAAACTACGTAGTGCTCGAAGGCCTTGACCAGGTCAACGGTCTCCTGCTTGTCGTAGGTAGTGCACAGGACGTGGAAGGACACCAGGACGATCGGGTAGGCACCGGCAATGGTGGTCTTGCGGTCCAGCTTGATGGAGAGGTCGTTGGCGGAGCGGCCTTCCACCGGCTTGCCCGCGTCCACTGCCTTGGCAGCTGCCTCGGCGGAGATCTTAGTGAAGGAGTCGCCCACCTTGATCTGGGCCACGCCGAGCTTGCCGCTTACGGCGGAGTCGTCTGCGTAGGTCACGGCACCGGGAGTGTCGGTGACGGTCTTGACTACACCGGAGGTGCCCTTGGCGTTTTCGCCCTGGAGGCTTGCGGGCCAGACACCGGCGGCCTTGTCGGTCCAGACTTCAGGTGCCGCGGCGGCCAGGTAGTCCGTGAAGTTCTGCGTGGTGCCCGAGTCATCGGAACGGTTCACGGGAGTGACCTTCAGGTCAGGCAGGGTGGCACCTTCGTTGAGGGCAGCGATAGCGGGGTCGTTCCACTTCGCGATCTCGCCGCGGAAGATCTTGGCAACCGTGGCGGCGTCCAGCTTCAGGTCCGTGACGCCGGGGACGTTGAAAGCCACTGCGATTGGGGAAATGTAGACCGGGACGTTAATGGCGCCCTCGGGGCCGCACTGCGTCTTGGACGATGCCACCTCCTCGTCCTTCAGGTACGCGTCGGAGCCGGCGAACTGGGCCGAGCCATCAAGGATGGCCTTGCGGCCTGCGCCGGAGCCGTCCGGGGAGTACTGAACGCTGGCGCCGGGGTGGGCGGAAGCGAAGTTGGTCTTCCAGGCGTCCATTGCCGCGGCCTGCGCAGAGGAGCCGATGCCGGTGAGCGTGCCGGTGACCTTGGTGCCGGCCGAGGCTGAGTCGCCGGCAGGCTTGGTGCCGGTGGCGTTGTCTGAACCGCAGGCGCTAAGCGCGAGTGCGCCGGCTGCGATAACAGCGATAGCCGCGTGGCGGCCGATGCGGAGTGCCTTCACTAGATATGCCCCTTCCAGGGTTATTCAGGTGCGGGACAGGGACGGAGAACCCTGCAGCGCGATGCGTACGTTGTGTACCTTCAAGCAAGTTATGGGCCGCAGGTAACGGGATGGCCTGTCCAAAGTGAACGGAGGATTAACGACGGCGGGATATTCGTTGACAAATGCCGGGTTACCATTGCGCGGATCACATCTGCCGCCGTAGTGGAGGCGCCGGGCCGTGGTCCACCACTGAATAGACTTGGACCCATGGCCATCGAAGCAGGATTCTCAGCAACCAGGCGATTCCTGCGCAGCCGCGTACGCACCGGACTGATCCGCAGCCGCAACTCCTTCATCCCTGCCATCCAGATGACGGTCTGCGCGGTAGGGGCCTACGCGTTCGCGGAGTACGTCCTTGGCCACTCCGGTCCCCTGTTCGCTGCCACGTCGTCGCTGATCTCCCTCGGTTTTTCGCGGGAGCCCCGGCTGCGGCGGGTCATGGAAGTGGGGCTGGGCTGCACCCTCGGCATCGTCGTCGGTGATCTGCTCCTGCACTGGCTGGGCGGCGATATCTGGGTGGCCGCCGTCGTGCTTCTCACCTCCATCCTGCTGGCCCGGTTCCTGGACAGCGGAAATATCTTCACCACCCAGCTGGCGCTGCAGTCCTTGCTGGTGGTGCTGCTGCCGGCGCCGTCCGGCGGGCCTTTCACCCGCAGCATCGATGCCGTGGTGGGCGGGCTGTTCGCGCTGCTGGTGACGATCCTCATGCCGAAGGACCCGCGGCGGGAACCGCGGCGGGACGTCCAGAAACTGCTGCATGAACTGGCCGAGGTGCTGCGCGAATGCGCGGGCGCGCTGGTTAACAGCGATTCCACCCAGGCCTGGCACGCGCTGATCCGCGGCAGGAACTGCCAGCCCCTGGTCGATGCCATGCGGCAGTCCCTCCGTGCGTCCGGGGAGGTGGCCACGCTGGCCCCCGCCTACCGCCGGCACCGTGATGAACTGGACCGGCTGAAGCAGTCCCTGGACTTCATCGACCTCGCGTTGCGCAACAGCCGCGTCTTCGCCCGGCGGCTTACCAGCGCGATCAACCACGCCGCCCTCTCGGATGAGGCGACGGACAGCATCGCGGAGGTGCTGCAGGAGACCGCTGCCGCGATCGATGAGCTGTCGCTGGGCCTTGCGGAATCGCACGACGGCGTCCGGCGCGCCCACCTGCGCACCGCTCGCCGGGACCTGAGCGAGATCGCCCTGCGCCTGCATCCCAAGCTGCTGGAGGTGCAGCGGCTGGAGGGTGAAACGGTGGTCATGCTGTTCCGGCCGCTGATGGTGGACCTGCTGGAGGCCACGGGCATGGACGCGGACGAAGCCAGGGACGTGCTGCCCGCGCTCTAATGTCAGTGGCCGCCACTAGGGTTGAACGCATGGCAACAAAGACTTCCCGGGCGTCCAAGGCGCCCGCGTACAAATGCGCCGAATGCGGCTGGACCACCGTCAAGTGGGTGGGCCGTTGCGGCGAGTGCCAGGCCTGGGGCACCGTTGAGGAAACAGGCACCGCGGTGGCGCGCACCACGGCGGCCACCACGGTCATGGAGCCGGCCCGGAAGATCGCCGACGTGGACGCCACCACCGCCGCATTCCTCCCTACCGGGGTTGACGAACTGGACCGGGTACTGGGCGGCGGCCTGGTCCCGGGCGCCGTCATCCTGCTGGCCGGAGAGCCAGGCGTGGGCAAGTCCACGCTGCTGCTGGACGTCGCCGCCAAATTCGCCCGGACAGCGCAGGACGTCCTCTATGTCACCGGGGAGGAGTCGGCCGCCCAGGTGAAGCTGCGCGCCGAACGGATCGACGCCGTCGCCGAATCCCTCTACTTGTCGGCCGAGACGGATCTTGGCCAGGCCCTTGGGCAGGTGGAAAAAATTGAACCGCGGCTGCTGATCGTGGACTCCGTCCAGACCCTCAGCAGCGCCGATGTGGACGGCAGCGCCGGCGGCGTCTCGCAGGTCCGCGAAGTGGCGGCCTCCATCATCGCCGCCGCCAAGCGGCGCAACATGACCACGCTGCTGGTGGGCCACGTGACCAAGGACGGATCCATCGCGGGTCCGCGGCTGCTGGAGCACCTGGTGGATGTGGTGTGCCAGTTCGAGGGCGAGCGGCACTCGCGCCTGCGGCTGCTCCGTGCGGTGAAGAACCGGTACGGGCCCACGGACGACGTCGGCTGCTTCGACCTGAATGAGAACGGCATCGAAGGCCTCGCCGATCCCAGCGGACTGTTCGTCAGCCGCACCAAGGACCCGGTCTCGGGAACCTGCATCACCGTGACCATGGAAGGGCGCCGCCCCCTGCTGGCTGAGGTGCAGTCGCTGCTCGCCGAAAGCCCCAACTCGCAGCCGCGCCGCGCCACCAGCGGCCTGGACAGCTCACGGGTGTCCATGCTGCTGGCTGTCCTGCAGCAGCGCGCCGGAACACTGCTCCACAAGGACGATTCCTACGTGGCCACGGTGGGCGGGGTAAAACTCAGCGAACCGGCCACCGACCTCGCCGTAGCACTTGCAGTAGCGTCGGCCAAGGCCCGCAAGCCCCTGCCCGTCCGGTTGATCGCCTTCGGCGAAGTAGGCCTCGCCGGTGAAGTCCGGCCCGTGCCCGGCATCAACCAGCGCATCCAGGAGGCCCACCGGCTTGGGTTCACGCACGCCGTGGTGCCGGCGAGCCACAACGGCCCCGGACCGGTGCCTGCCGGATTCTCAGTCCGGGAGGTGGAACACCTGACGGAGGCGCTCAGCCTCCTGATCGGCTAGGACCGGGGCTTCGGCTGGCGAGGCCTGGGCCGGCGTCAGGAACCGGCGCCGCCCATCAGCCAGCCGGCGACGTCGCTGCGCAGCACCAGCAGCGGTCCGCCGGTGGCGTTGACGTTGCCGTTTGGCACGTAGTAGCCGCGGCCCGAACCCGAACCGCCTGCGGCCCGGTCGAGGGCGTCAACCAGGTGGCGCGGCAGGTGGCCCTGGGGGCCAAGACCGCGCAGCTCATCACGTTCCTCCGGCGTAAGCCGTCCCAAAACATCAGCAATATTGGCCATGACGGGTCCCATTCCCTTCGAGCAGAGTGCCGGGCAGGATGCCAGGCAGAGTGCCTGAAGGAATAACCTAAAGCAGTCCCGTGAACTCCACGTAAACGGCAGACGGCGATTGAAGTTCAACAGTGACCGTAAGGAGGACCGATGCCCGTTCGAAGCGCAGGGGTGCTGCTGTACCGGCGGGTCCCTGCCGGCCCGGCAGGGGCAGAGGACGGCCTGCAGGTCTGGATCGCGCACATGGGCGGACCGTTCTGGGCGCGCAAGGACGCGCACGCGTGGTCCCTTCCCAAGGGTGAGTATGCCGCTGGCGAGGACCCGTTGGCCGCCGCGCTGCGTGAATTTGCCGAGGAGATGGGCACTGCGGCCCCCGACGTCGAATACCGGCAGCTTGGCGACTTCCGGCAACCATCGGGAAAACTCATCACCGTCTTTGCCGCGGAGGCTGATTTCCAGCCGGCCAGCATCAACAGCAACACATTTCCCCTCGAGTGGCCCAGGGGGTCCGGCCGGATCCAGGACTTCCCGGAGATCGATGATGCCCGCTGGTTCCCGCTGCTGGAAGCCCGGCTCAAACTGGTCAAGGGCCAGCTTCCCATCCTCGATGCACTGGTCAAGGATGCCACCGGCAGGTAGAGGCAGCACCGAAATCGCCGTAACGGCGCCGGGACGCCGATGAGATCCGGCGATCCCGCACCGTTCCGGCGTTTCCCGCGGTTTAGGAGCCTGTGATCACCAGGGCCACACTGTGGCCGCCAAAGCCGAAGGCGTTCACCAGTCCGGCTGGGGAGTAACCCGGCGGCAGCCGGTGGGCGGCTTCGGTGATGACGTTGAGGTCCACTTCCGGGTCCAGCGCCTCCACGTTCAGCGTCCCGGGCAACTGGCCCGTGCGCAGGGTTTCAAGGACCACGACGGCGGCCAGCGCACCTGCGCCGCCCAGCAGGTGTCCGGTGTGGCCCTTCGTGGACGTCACCGGCACGGAAGGGCCGAAGACGGCGCTGATGGCCTGGCCTTCGAGCCGGTCGCCCACGGGTGTGGAGGTGGCGTGGGCGTGGACAAAGCCGATGTCCACCGGCTGCATGCCGGCGGATTCCAGTGCCTTCTGCATGACGCGCCGCTGCATGGCGGGGTCGGCAGCCACGATGTCGTTCGCGTCGGAGGTTACCGCTCCCCCGGCCACGGCCCCCAGCACTGCGGCGCCGCGGGCACGGGCGTGTTCCTCGCTCTCCAGCACCACCACGCCGGCGCCCTCGGCCAGCACAAAGCCATCACGGCCGCCGTCGAACGGGCGCGAGGCCCGCTGCGGATCGCCGGCATGCGTGGACAGGGCGCGAATCTGGGAGAAGCCGCTGATCACCAGGTCGTTCACGGAGGCGTCCACGCCACCGGCAATTACGACGTCGGCAGCGCCCGAGCGGATCATTTCGGCTGCCTGGACAATCGCCTCGGCCCCGGAGGCGCAGGCGCTGACCGGCGTCCGGGCGCCGCCGCGGGCACCGAGGTCGATGGACACCCAGGCAGCGGGGCCGTTGACCATCAGGCGGGTGAGGGTGTGCGGGGAAACCTTGCGCGGACCGGATGCGGCGAGGGTGCGGTCCTGCTCGATAGTGGAACCGAGACCGCCATAGGCGGAGCCGATGACCACGGCAAAGCGTTCGGGGTCGACCTCCGGGCTTCCTGCCTGCGTCCACGCCTCCCGTGCGGCAATCAGCGCGAACTGGCCGCAGCGGTCCATCCGCTTCATCTCGCGGGTGCTGAGGTGCTGCGACAGGTCCGCCCTGACCTGCCCCGCGATCTTCACAGGCAACTGGGCAGCCCATTCCTCGGCGAGCTCCGCGATGCCTGACTCCCCTGCGAGCAGGGCTTCCCAGGTCTCCTTGACGGTGGAGCCGAGCGGGTTGATGGTGCCGGCGCCGGTAACGAGAACGCGGGGCTGGGATGCAGTCATGATGCCTTACTTCGCAGGGTTGTGCGTGCCGATGGGCACCAGGGTGAGGTCCGGGTGGTTCTTCTCGATCCGCCGCAGGGCCCACACGTCGTTGAACAGTGCGAGGTATTCGCCGTCGGACCGCAGAAGCACCTCAGCGCCGGGGACGTTGGCCAGCGCGGGCATGGCATCCGCCGTCGAAATCCGCGCGAGCGAATACGGCAGGCGCTCCAGCCGCATGGGGGCGCTGAAGTCGTGCGCCATGCGGTCCTCCACCACCTCGAACTGCATGGGGCCGACGGCGGCAAGCACCGGCGCCTGGTCTCCGCGGAGGTCGGAGCGGAGCAGCTGGATGACGCCCTCGTGTTCGAGCTGCTCGATGCCGCGGCGGAACTGCTTGAACTTGCTGGGGTCCTTGGAGCGGGCCACCTGGAAGTGCTCGGGGGCGAACAGCGGGATGGCCGGGTACTCCACGGACTCCTCCAGGAACAGGCTGTCCCCCACCCGCAGCGAGGAGGCATTGACCAGTCCGACGACGTCGCCCGGGTACGCCTCGTCGATGACTTCCCGTTCGCGGCCGAACACCTGCTGGGCGTACTTGGTGGCGAAAGACTTACCCGTGCGGGTCTGCGTGACCACCATGCCGCGTTCGAAGACGCCGGAACACACGCGGATGAACGCCACATGGTCGCGGTGCGCCTTGTTCATGCCGGCCTGGACCTTGAAGACGAAGCCGGAGAACGGGGCCTCAACGGGGCGGGGGTTGCCGTCGATGTCCGGCCGGGGTGCCGCCGGCGGCGCGAAGTCCACCAGCGCGTCCAGCAGTTCCTTCACGCCGAAGTTCAGGGCAGCGGAACTGAACAGGATGGGGGTGGCCTTGCCGGCGTGGAAGGCGTCGACGTCGAACTCGAGGTTGGATTCGATGACCAGCCCGGCCTCATCCACGGCGTCGGACCAGTTGCTGCCTTGGTCCTGCGCGGCTTCCTCCGGGGTGAAGTATTCGGTGATGGCAATCTGCGCGCCGGCGTTGTTGCGCTGGAACCGGGCGAAGCGGTCGTTGCGCAGGTCCCAGACGCCGCGGAAGTCGCCCGAGATCCCCACGGCCCAGGTCAGCGGCATGGGCTGCAGGCCGGTGCGTTCGGTGATTTCATCCATCAGCGCCAAGGCGTCCAGCCCGGGGCGGTCCCACTTGTTGATGACCGTGATGATCGGCAGGTTCCGCTGCTTGCAGACCTCGAAGAGCTTCATGGTCTGGGTTTCCAGGCCCTTGGCGGCGTCCACGAGCATCACGGCGCAGTCGACGGCGGCAAGCACCCGGTAGGTGTCCTCGGAGAAGTCGGCGTGGCCGGGGGTGTCCAGGAGGTTGATGACGGTGTCGCGGTAGGAGAACTGGAGGGCGGCCGAGCTGATGGAGATGCCGCGGTCCTTTTCCATCTGCATCCAGTCCGAGACCGTTTCCTTGCGGTTGGCCTTGCCGCTGGACGCGCCGGCGGTGCCGATCACTTTCGCGTGCAGGGCGAGCGCTTCGGTGAGCGTGGACTTGCCGGCGTCGGGGTGCGAGATGACGGCAAAGGTCCTGCGGCGGCCCGCTTCTTTGTGAATCGAATTGATCCGGGCGGGGGTCAGGACATCTTGGGACACGGTGCTACTTTCGCTGCGGTTGTGGCTGCCGGGGCGCTGCGGCTCGAGGGCCGGGACTATGGCAATCAGCCAAAGTACAAGTTTATCGCAGGGCAGCAAACCGGCTCGGGGTGCGCTTAACGCCCGCGAAACCGGACGTTCAAGGCCGCGAAATGCCGGGCAGCTAACTTGGGCGCATGATGCAAGGTCTCACCTTCTCCGGCAATCTCTTCTTTGACCCGCTGGCCACCAACCTGGCCTCCCCCACGCGGCCGGAGGAGCCCGGTTCCGGCCTTCCACCGGCACCGGCCAGGAAGCGCGGCGTCCAGACTGCCGCAGAGCACAAGGCCCTGCGGGCCGCGTCCCTGTCGAAGGTCAGCAAGGACCTGGAGCGGATGCTGCGCGAGCGCAGGCGCTGAGGTTCCGCTGCCGGCTCCGCGGTGACGGCATGATGGTTCCATGCGCAGCATCGAGCTGGTCTTTGACGAATCCACCGATTCCATCATCAGGGCCGACTGGTCCAGGCTCGCGGACGCCGGGCTGCCCAGCCTGGCCGGTCATTCCTCGCCGAGCAACAGCCCGCACATCACTCTGGCGGCCGGCCCCGGACTCCAGTTAAGCTCCTGCGACGATCCCTGGCAGGCATTGCCCATAGACATCGAGTTCTCCGGGGCGGTCCTCTTTCCGGCAGGTACGGGCAAGTACGTCCTGGCCCGGTCGGTGGTCCTGGCCACTTCCCTGCTCGAGCTGCACCGCCGCCTCCACCAGGAGGTCTCCGGCGCGCTGCCGCTCACGCTCCCCGGCGCGTGGACGCCGCACGTCACAATCGCGCGCCGCATCCCCGCGGAGCAGCTGGGCGCGGCCATGGACCTGCTGGACCTGCGCTTTGAAGGACGATGCACCGGTGCGCGGCTGTGGGACAGCGGCACTAAGACCGTCACGCCGCTCGGCGCGCCCGGGCCGGCAACATGGCCGGACACCGCCCAAACGGAAGTCAAAATACCCGCCACGCCACCCGCCGTCGAACGCATTCCGAAGGGCGTTACGGGCACCCCCTAATGGGGCACTTTGGGGCTTGCCCGTGCGGAAGTTGGGATTCTTGCCCCTATCATTGAGCTTGCGGGAATCAGAGCACTTTTTGATCCTGCCGGCCACCTGTGCGGGCCGGCATTTTCTGCGGGCGGCGGTCCGCACCTTTGAAGGGATACACCTATGGCGCGGAGCCCCGAAGAATCGCTGAGGGCCACTCTGGGCCGGGTGGCACCCGGAACACCCCTTCGCGACGGGCTGGAGCGGATCCTCCGCGGCCGCACCGGCGCCCTGATCGTCCTGGGCTCAGACCGCACCATCGATTCGATCTGCTCGGGCGGCTTCGACATCGGCATCGAGTTCTCGCCCACGCGCCTGCGCGAGCTGGCCAAGATGGACGGCGCCATCATCTGCGACAAGGACGCCGGTAACATCCTCCGCGCCGCCGTGCAGCTGGTTCCCGATTCGAGCATTGAAACCCAGGAGTCCGGAACCCGCCACCGCACCGCCGAGCGCGTGGCCAAGCAGACCGGCGTGCCGGTGATCTCGGTGAGCCAGTCGATGCAGATCATCGCCCTCTACGTGAACGGGCTGCGGCACGTGCTGGAGGGTTCGGAAAACGTCCTGGCCCGCGCCAACCAGGCCCTGGCCACCCTTGAACGCTACCGGGCACGCCTGGACCAGGTCACCAGTTCCCTTTCCGCCCTGGAAATCGAAGCCATGGTGACAGTCAGGGACGTGGCCGTCACGCTGCAGCGCCAGGAGATGGTCCGCCGCATTTCCGAAGAGATTTCCCAGTACGTGCTCGAACTGGGCGAGGACGGCCGGCTCCTCTCGCTCCAGCTCGATGAACTCACCGTAGGCAGGGGGCCGGGCAGCGACGTCATTATCCGCGACTACGCCAGCCCCAACACCTCGGCGGAGGACATCGACAAAGCGGTCAGCGAACTGGTGAACCTGGGGCCCACCGAGCTGATCGACCTGGGCAAGATCTCCGGGATCGTGGGCTTCGCCGGCGGTGAAGCGAACCTGGACGCCGTGGTCCAGCCCCGCGGTTACCGGCTGCTGTCCGGCCTGAAGGCGGTTCCGAAGGCGGTGGCGGACCGCCTGGTGGACCACTTCGGCGGCCTGCAGTTCCTCATGGCGGCCACCATCGACGACCTCATGACGGTGGATGGCATCGGCGACCAGCGTGCCCGCACCGTCCGCGAGGGGCTGAGCCGGATGGCCGAGGCCAGCCTCCTGGACCGCTTCCTCTAAACGCCTCGGTCAACCCTCATCGGTTGCTCCATAACTGCCGTTTTGAACCCTGAAAAGGGCATTTACTCAGCAATCGATGGGGATTGGGCACTCAGTTCAGCTGGAAGACTGCCTTCGGGCTTGCCCGCGAACCGAGTTTCGCCGTGAAGATGTAGTACGCCCCACCGCCGCCCGGTGCCGCGGCAACTGCCTTGCAGCCCTCCGCGCTCCGGGTCCGTGACCACGGGAAGTTGGCCGTCTCGCTGGCCCCGGGGGCGATCACCTTCACCAGGTCCTCACTGGACGCCTGGCAGTCCTTCGACGAGAAGATCCGGTCCGAGCCGCTGGTCACCAGGAACTCCATCTGCGAGGTCCCGATGTTGACTTCGCAGGGGACGGTACCGCCGTTGGTCACCTTCAGGGTCAGCACGGGGTTCTCCCCGGCACCGTAGGCCGGTTTGTCCGTGGAAGCCGCGACGGTCACCAGGTTCTGGTTGCAGGCCGGTGTGGCCGAGGGGGTGGGCGACGGCGTGGCGGAGGGGGTCGCGGAAGCGGACGCAGAAGGGGTGGACGCAGACGGGGCGGCTGAAGCAGAGGGTGCAGTGGAACCGGTCTGGGTTGATGACGCCTGCTCCGAACCGGCTTTGAAGGCCCCTGCTATGGCGAAACCGCCGACCACCAGTGCGATCACCAGCAGGAGTGCCCCGCCGACAACTAGCCGGCGCCGACGGTACACGGCGGCGCTCGGCTTCCGGACGCTGCTGGAACCGGATGCCTTGCGTGTTGATGAATCGCCCTGCCTGCCCATCCTCCTAGGCTAGGGAACACCTCCGGTTCTTCCCCGCCACCACGCCGCCGGGCGGCCAACGCGTGGGTCACATCCGGTTTTCCGCGGGTCGGAAGGCATCCACTACAGTGTTGGGATCGACACTCAAACCTCCCTCCAGACCGCGCCCGCGGATGCATCCGTGACCCAGGATGATCTGCAGGCGCTCCACGCCCGGATCAACACCTGGTTCGCGGAAACTGCCCGCGACCTGCCCTGGCGCGAGCCCTCCTGCTCAGCCTGGGGCGTGCTCGTCAGCGAAATCATGCTGCAGCAGACCCCCGTTGTCCGGGTCCTGCCGGTCTGGCACGAGTGGCTCACGCGCTGGCCCACCCCCGCGGGCCTCGCGGGTGAACCTGCCGGCGAGGCGGTGCGTTCGTGGGGCCGCCTCGGTTACCCCCGGCGGGCCCTGCGGCTGCATGCCGCGGCCGCCGCGATCGTGAAGGACCACGGCGGAAAAGTCCCGGACACCTATGCCGAACTGCTGGCCCTTCCCGGCGTGGGCAGTTACACCGCAGCGGCGGTGGCGGCCTTCGCCTACGGCCGCCGGGAAACGGTGGTGGACACCAACATCCGCAGGGTGCACGCCCGGCTTGTTTCCGGTACCGCGCTTCCCGCAGCGGCGCTGACCGCGGCGGAAATGCGCCTTGCCGCCTCCCTCCTGCCGGACGACGACGCCGCCTCCGTCCGTTGGAACGCTGCGGTCATGGAACTGGGGGCGCTGGTATGCACCGCCCGCTCCCCAAAGTGCGGCGACTGCCCGGTGAAAGACTCCTGTGCCTGGCTCGCGGCGGGTGGGCCGCCGCCGTCGTACGTCCCCAAGGGGCAGGCCTGGCATGGCACCGACCGCCAGGTCCGCGGCGCCGTGATGGCCGTGCTCCGGTTGGCGGACACGCCCGTGCCGCTGGACATGTTCCACCGCGAACCAGCTGATCTCGGCTTCGCTGCGGAAGGTATCGGGGTGCCCCTTGCCGCCCTGCACAGGCTCAACACCGCTCCCGAGCAGCTGGAACGGGCACTGGCGGGGCTGCTGGCGGACGGGCTGGCGGAGATGCACGACGGCGGCTACCGGCTTCCAGCCTGACCCTCCGGCGGGTGCGGGCACGGATGGCATACTTCTTGGTGACCGGAACCGGGGGAAGCCATGAAGATCATTCTGTACATTGTGTGGGCGCTGTTCGTTGCGGGCACGATCTATTCACTGGTCCGGGCCGCGCGCAGTACGAAGCGCCAGTCGCAGCTGATGTCGGACTGGCCCAAGGCCCAGGCAACCGTCACCGGCAGCACCACCGGTTGGACCAGCGGCGTGGGCGGCTCAAACCGAAACCTGCGCTACTACCCCACCTACCAGTTCACTGACCCGCACGGCACCCTTTTCATGGGCAAATCCGAGATCTCCGGGGTGGAGCAGCCGCTGCCGGGGTCGCTCATTGAGGTCGCTTACAACCCCGCCAACCCCAACGAGTCGCTCCAGGTGTCCTCCGAGCCGCGCACGGCCATGGGCTGCCTGGCTGCGTTTTTCGCGGTCTTCGCCGTCGCGCTGTTGTGGTTCATCAGCATCTTCCCGCTGGGCTGACGCCCCGCGTGCCCGGGGCAGATAACAATGCCGGCGTCACTTTCCCGCTTCCCCAACAGCCCCGCCTTCGGCGGCCGTACGCTGGGAGCATGCGCAGGCAGGGGCTGCTTTTGGCATGGATCGCGACGACGGCGCTCGTCTCCGGCTGCGGGCCCGGCGCCAGCGCCTGCCCGGCAATCGCGCAGGCCACCGCGGTTTCGGTGACCATCACCGCCGCCTATGCGCCCCAGGTAGGAACCCTGCATCTGCAGGCCTGCCAGGACGGTAACTGCAAGGAAGGGGACCTGGAGTTGCGTCCCGGGACCGCTTCGGTGGACCAGGGCTGCAATCCCGAGGGCGCCTGTTCCGCTACCGCCTCACCCGACGGCACCCGGGTTGGAACGCTGATGCTTGACGCGCTGACGGAATCCGCCATGACCGTCACGGCATCCGGCGCCGGCCCTGACGGATCAGCGTTGCCGGTCCGCACCCTGCAATTCCAGCCGCGTGCCGTCTACCCGTTCGGCGAGCAGTGCGGCAAGTTCCTCACGGCGTCGGTCACCCTGGACGGCACGGGGCTGCGGGAAAGCGCCTGATGCTAGAAAAGTGCCGGCTGGTTGAACAGGTCACCGGCCGGTGTACCGGTACCGGCGTCGCCGGGGGCAGAATCCGGGTGCCATTCGAAACCAAGGTCGGCCAGCAACTCCTCCACGGACGTCTGCCCGTCCAGTACTTCTATCTCCTGGGGGTTGTCTTCGGGGTGGGGCCGTTCCATGGCATCGAGCTTATTCGCAGATG
Source organism: Arthrobacter sp. MOO21 (assembly GCF_057369995.2). Classification (NCBI taxonomy): domain Bacteria; kingdom Bacillati; phylum Actinomycetota; class Actinomycetes; order Micrococcales; family Micrococcaceae; genus Arthrobacter; species Arthrobacter sp. MOO21. Next base: position 1,366,244 of record NZ_CM170671.2, read on the forward strand.
GCCGCGGAGGTGCCCGGAACACACCGCCGGCCCCGAATCGGGACACAGCCGCCCGAGCGGGGAGGCCGATCAGGGTTCGCCGAACCCCGCCTGCACCAGGCCGCCCACGTAGTCCACGGCACGTTCCGCGTCCGCACCCCACGCCTCGACGTGCAGCACCGATCCCTTGCCCGCGGCGAGCATCATCAGTGCCGTCATGGAGGCACCGTCGACGCCGTTGACTGTCACCTCGGCGTCAAGTGAAGCCAGGCCGCCAGCGATCTTGGCAGCCGGCCGGGCGTGCATGCCAGCCTGGTTCACCAGCTCGAAGTCTCCGCTGCACTTGGGCGCAGCTCCGGTGGCAGGCCCTTCCGGGACCACCTCAGGCAGGGAGGGCTCCGGGCGGCCGGCAGGACCACGAACCGCCTCCGCGGCGCGTTTGACTGCCTGGACGTCCGCCCCGCCCTGGGCGGCTACCGCGGCGGCCACGAGCCCCTCCACCAGCGGGGCGTCCGTCAGCACGGCATCCGGCGGATCCCCCATGAACTCAAGCGCCGACTCGGCGGTCATGACCGCCGATCCGAGGTCCGTAATGACTACGGCACCGCCCCCGCCAGCCCGTTCCAGTGCCTGTTCAAGGGCGGCAAGGACCTTGTCCAGGCTGGTGCCGATCCGCCCGTCGTCGGTGCCCCCGGCGGGCAGGATGACGACGTCGGGCGCCATTTGGGCGGCGAGTTCCACGGCGCCGTCGGCAATCTTTTCGCTGTGGGAGACCACGACGATGCTTACGCTCACGCAGCCGCCCCGACGGCGGCGCGCAGGATCAGCGCCGTGGAGACCGCGCCGGGGTCCCGGTGGCCGGCACTGCGCTCGCCCAGGTAGCTGGCTCGGCCTTTGCGGGCAATCAGCGGATCGGTGGCCACCGCCCCGGCCTCCGCTGCCTCCGCCGCGGCCACCAGGACGCTGAGGAGGTCCGGGCTTCCGCCGTCGGCGGCTTCACGAGCCGCGTCAACGGCCGGGGTCCAGGCATCCACCATGGTCTTGTCTCCGGGTTCCGCCTTCCCCCGCGCCACAATGCCATCCCGTGCAGCCGCCAAGGCGAGCGCCCAGGCGGCGGGTTCCACCTCGGCCGCGTCCCCCACAGCGGTGGCCGCACGCAGGAAGGCGGTGCCGTAGAGCGGCCCGGCGGCGCCGCCAACCTTGGACATGAGCGTCATCGCCGTCATTTTCAGCGCGGCTCCAGGCGTTTCCGGGGTGGCCTCATCGAGCTTGGCCAGGACGGCCTGGAATCCGCGGTCCATGTTTTCGCCGTGGTCGGAGTCACCGATGGCCCGGTCAAGCTCGATCAGTTCAATGCGGTGCTCAGCCATCGCCTGCGCGCACAGGGTCAGCCACTTCACCGTCCAGTTGACGTCCAGGACCACGGTCACATGCCCCACCGCAGGGCGGCCGTATGCACCGGCGCGTCCCAAAGTGCGGTGAGCTCGTCATCGAGCCGGAGCACCGAGATGGAACAGCCCTGCATCTCCAGTGAGGTGATGTAGTTGCCCACCAGGGAGCGGTCCACCGTTGCTCCGGCGTCCGCGAGCACCTGCGCTGCACGGCGGTAGACGATGTACAGCTCGCTGAGCGGGGTGCCGCCCATGCCGTTGACGAAGAGCAGCACCCTGTCCCCGGCAGTGATTTTCAGGTCGGCCAGGACGGGTTCCAGCAGGCGGTCAGTGATGCCGTCCGCGTTCTCCATCGGGATCCGGTGCCTCCCGGGTTCACCGTGGATGCCGATGCCAATCTCGATCTCGTTTTCGTCGAGGTCGAAACTGGGGGTGCCGGCGTGGGGCACCGTGCATGCGGTCAGCGCGACCCCCATGGTCCGGACGTTGGCGTTGACCCGCTCGCCGATGGCCACCACGGCTTCCAGGCCGTCGCCCCGCTCCGCAGCTGCACCCGCTATCTTCTCCACGAGGACGGTGCCGCCCACCCCGCGCCGCCCGGCCGTGTACAGGGAATCCTCCACTGCCACGTCGTCATTGACCAGGACAGTGCGGACGTTGACGCCTTCCGCCTCGGCCAGCTCCGCGGCGGTTTCGAAGTTCAGGACGTCGCCGGTGTAGTTCTTGACGATGTGCACGACGCCGGCACCTGCGTTCGCAGCGAGGGTCGCGGGAAGGATCTGGTCCGGTGTGGGCGACGTGAACACGGCCCCGGGCACGGCGGCGTCCAGCATTCCCTTTCCAACGTAGCCGGCATGCAGCGGTTCATGCCCGCTCCCGCCGCCGGAGACGAGCCCCACTTTGCCGGCCACCGGCGCATCCTTGCGCGTGATGTAGATGGGGTCTTCGCTGACAGTCACCAGTCCGGCGTGCGCCAGGCCGAACCCCTGGACCGATTCGTGGACGACGGACTTGGGATCGTTGATGAGTTTCTTCATGGCGGTGCGCTCCTGGCTGTGCTCCTGAAGGATGTGTGTCCGACCCTACTACCGCGGCGGCAGCTAACGGTAGGTTCGTCCGGCCTCCGATTTTTGGCGGGAAACGCCGGCGCCGGCCCGGACGCATGCACGGGATGCAGCAAAGGGACAGCCCCCAATGACTGTCCCTTTCCTGAGGCCCCCCATATCCGGCCGGGAAATAGTTTATCCATCAAATCGAATAATGCAAACGTGGCTGTTCTGCGGCCAGCCTGGAGACCAGGTCAGAGGGCGCGGATCATCCGGGTGTTGCCGAGGGTGTTGGGCTTCACCCTTGCCAGGTCCAGGAATTCGGCTACGCCCTCATCGTGGGAGCGGAGGAGTTCGGAATACACCTCAGGGTCAACCGCTGACTGGTCCGCCATCACCTCGAAGCCGTGGCGCTTGAAGAAATCCACCTCGAACGTCAGGCAGAAGACGCGGGCAACTCCCAGCGCGCGGGCCTGCTCCAGCAGCGTTTCCACCAGGACGTGGCCCACCCCCTTGCCGCGCCATTCATCGGACGCGGCAAGGGTGCGGATTTCGGCAAGGTCTTCCCACATGACGTGCAGTGCCCCGCAGCCGATCACCTCACCGTCCCTGGATTCCGCGATGAGGAACTCCTGCAGGCTTTCGTAGTACGCCACCGTCTCCTTCGCCATCAGGATGCGTTCCTCGGCGAGGGGCGCCACCAGCTTCTTGATGAGGGGGACGTCGCTGGTGCGCGCGGGACGGATGTGGAAGGAGTCGGTCACAGTGCCATCCTACGGCCCGGCTAGATCCCCAGCTCAGCCGGCAGTTCGTTCTCCTGGCCCAGCACGTGCCTCGCCAGGAACCACTCCACCACCTGGTACCAGACCTTCGCGTGCTGCGGCTGGAGGACCCAGTGGTTCTCATCCGGGAAGTACAGGAAGCGGTGCGGGGTCTGCCCGTCCTGGTCTGCTGCCAGCCGGGACTTGGCCAGGAGTTCGTACCAGAGCCGCAGGCCCTCCCCGATGGGTACCCGGTAGTCCTTGTCGCCGTGGATCACCAGCATGGGAGTGCCGATATTCTCCGCATGCAGGTGCGGGGAGTTCTCCAGCGCCATCTCCTCGGTCATTTCCTTGAGCCAGTACTGCGAGGCATCTGTGGTGGGCCCAAACTGGTCCAGCGCCCAAAGGCTGGCGTGGGTCACAATGGCCTTGAACCGGTCCGTGTTGCCCGCCACCCAGTTGGCCATGTAGCCGCCGAAGGAGCCGCCCATCGCCGCGGTCCGGGTCTCGTCGATGTCCGCGCGTTCCACGGCCGCATCGGTCACGGCCATGAGGTCGCTGAAGGGCGCTTTGCCCCATGATCCCCAGCCGCGCTGGATGTACGACTGCCCGTAGCCGGTTGACAGCGCAGGGTCCGGCAGCAGCACCGCATAACCCTTGGCCGCCAGCAGCCACGGGTTCCAGCGCCACGTCCAGGCATTCCAGGACCCGAGGGGGCCGCCGTGGATCCACAGGAGCAGTGGTGCCGGCCCCTCTGGCGAGGTACCCTCCGGCAGGGCGAGGTAGGCCGGGACGCGGGCGCCGTCAGCCGCGGTTGCGGCGATGCGTTCCAGCCGGCCCGGGAAGCGCGGCCGTTCGGCAGGTGCGGGCAGGCGGGTGGTTTCGCCCGTTGCGAGGTCGATGCGCACGGCTTCCGGAGGGAAAGCGTAGGAACTTCGCAGCGCGTAGGCGTGCCGCCCCTTAGGGGAAACCACGACGTCGGAGTAGGCCGCCGCGTCCTGCGTCACCCTGGTGAGACCTACTTCAGCGGCAGCCGCCGGAACGCTGATCCGGAAAACCGGCGACGCGCCGTCGTCGGCCGCTGTCACCAGGAGGGCGGAACCGTCCGGCAGCCACGCAGCGGGCCTGGGCCAGCGGTCCCAGTCATGGGCCAGGGGCTGCAGCGCGGATGAACCGTTGGCCCCCTCACTGGAGACGTCCAGCAGGTGCAACCTGATCTCCGGGGCCCGCTGTGGCGTGGAATCGCTCTCGCTGACCACCACGAGCGTCCGGCCATCGGGGCTGACGGGGCCCGGAAAGTAGCTCATGCCCTCCCGGTCCAGCAGTACCTTGAGGCTGCCGGAGCAGACGTCCACGGCCACGAGCACCGAACGGCTGTCCGCCTTCGCCAGGGGTTTGGTGTAGCTGGTGTAGACCGTTTTTCCATCCGGACTGACTACCGTCTCCGCTTCCCGCAGCCGCGGCCCGGCGTCGGGCGTCAGGTTTCGCAGGACCAGTGGCGCGGCCGCATCCACCGTCGCCGGTTTGCCAGGCGATTTGTCCTCGCCCGCTTCCACGGCGAAGATCCTCGGCTGGCCGGGGCCCAGGTCTGCGTCCCAATAGCGGACCGGGTATTCGCTGTGCAGGATGGCCGAGACCTTCTTGTCCTTCCGGGACTTGCGCCGTTCCGCATCGTCCTGCTCATCGGCGGAACCCGCCAGCACCTCTGCCGTCACGAACGCCGCGTCCGCTTCCCTGGCCGTGATCACCTTGCTGATGCCGCCCGTCCGGTTCAGCACGACCCGGGCTTCGCCGCCGTCGGCCGGCAGCAGCCACAGGGCGTTGACCGGCTCCTCGTCGGGGCTGTCCGGGTCGGGCCGCGCAGACGTGAAGTAGACGTCACCGTTGGCAGCGAAGGCGGCACCGGCCTCGCCCTTGGCACTGCGGGTGATGCGCCGGGCATGCTTCTGCCCGGCAGGGTCCAGCTCCCACAGCGCTGTGGCGAACTCGGTGCCCTTGCCGTTCAAGGTGCTGACGGTGGTGACCAGCCGGGAGCCGTCCGGGCTCAGGGCCAGGCCGCTTACCCGCGGGATGGACAGGTAGTGGTCGAGGTCGTGGAAAGGGGTGGGTGGTTGCTCGTCCGGGATCGCCGGATTCTCATTAGCCATGTCCCCGATTCAACACGTTTTGTGCTGCCCGTCACAAACCTGCTGAAGCCGACACGCTGATGCGCTGGATCCGGTGGAGCTGGGGCGCGCCGCCACCGGCGCCTTCGCTTCGCCTAAAGCCCACCGGACCCAGCCACGGTGTCGTTAAAGAGCGAAGCCCCGCCGCTCCATTGTGGAGTGGCGGGGCTTTAGCTGTGGAGCTTAGACGCTCGGGGCGATTTCCGGGATGCGCGGCTTGGCGTTACCGGCGAAGGTGAACTTCGCGTCGTCGCCTTCGCCTTCCACATCCACGACGACGATGTCGCCGGGGTGGATCTCGCCGAACAGGATCTTCTCGGACAGCTGGTCCTCGATCTCGCGCTGGATGGTCCGGCGCAGCGGCCGGGCACCCATGGCGGGATCGTAGCCGCGGGTTGCCAGGAGCACCTTGGCGGCCTTGGTCAGCTCGATGCCCATGTCCTTGTCCTTGAGGCGCTTCTCGAGGCGGGTGACGAACAGGTCCACGATCTCGATGATCTCGTCCTGGGTGAGCTGCGGGAACACCACGACGTCGTCAACACGGTTCAGGAACTCGGGGCGGAAGTGCTGCTTGAGTTCCTCGGTGACGCGGGCACGCATGCGGTTGTAGCCGGTCTGCGTGTCGGTGCCGGACTGGAAGCCGGTGGCGACGCTCTTGGAGATATCCCGGGTACCCAGGTTGGTGGTCATGATGATCACGGTGTTCTTGAAGTCCACCACGCGGCCCTGGGAGTCCGTCAGGCGGCCGTCTTCCAGGATCTGCAGCAGCGAGTTGAAGAGGTCCGCGTGGGCCTTTTCCACTTCGTCGAACAGCACCACGGAGAACGGACGGCGGCGGACCTTCTCGGTCAGCTGCCCGCCCTCTTCGTAGCCCACGTAGCCCGGAGGGGCACCGAAGAGCCGCGAGACGGTGTGCTTCTCGGAGTACTCGGACATGTCCAGCGTGATGAGGGCGTCCTCTTCGCCGAACAGGAACTCGGCGAGTGCCTTGGCGAGTTCGGTCTTGCCGACGCCGGTGGGGCCGGCGAAGATGAACGACCCACCGGGGCGCTTGGGGTCCTTGAGCCCTGCACGGGTGCGGCGGATGGCCTGGGACAGTGCCTTGATGGCCTCGTCCTGGCCGACGACGCGCTTGTGCAGTTCCTCTTCCATCTTGAGCAGGCGCGAGGACTCTTCCTCGGTCAGCTTGAAGACGGGGATGCCCGTGGAGTTGGCCAGCACCTCGGCGATGAGATCCTCATCCACCTCGGAGATGTCGTCCATGCCGCCGGACTTCCAGTGGCGTTCCTTCTCGGCGCGCTCGGAGATCAGCTTCTGCTCCTTGTCGCGGAGCGCGGCGGCACCTTCGAAGTCCTGGGCGTCGATGGCGGATTCCTTCTCCATCTTCAGCTTGGCGATGCGCTCATCCATGGCCTTGAGCTCCGGCGGAGCGGTCATCCGGCGGATGCGCAGCCGCGCACCGGCCTCGTCGATCAGGTCGATGGCCTTGTCCGGCAGGAAGCGGTCCGAGATGTAGCGCTCGGCGAGGCTGGCGGCGGAGGCCAGGGCGCCGTCCGTGATGGTGACGCGGTGGTGTGCCTCGTACCGGTCACGAAGGCCCTTGAGGATCTCGATGGCGTGCGCCACGGAGGGTTCCTTGACCTGGATCGGCTGGAAGCGGCGTTCCAGGGCCGCATCCTTCTCGATGTGCTTGCGGTACTCGTCCAGCGTGGTGGCACCGATGGTCTGCAGCTCGCCGCGGGCCAGCATGGGCTTCAGGATCGAGGCTGCGTCGATGGCGCCTTCGGCGGCGCCGGCACCCACCAGGGTGTGGATCTCGTCGATGAACAGGATGATGTCGCCGCGGGTGCGGATCTCCTTGAGGACCTTCTTCAGGCGCTCTTCGAAGTCACCGCGGTAGCGGGAGCCTGCCACGAGGGAACCGAGGTCCAGGGTGTAGAGCTGCTTGTCGCGGATGGTCTCCGGGACGTCGCCGCGCACGATCGCCTGGGCCAGGCCCTCGACGACGGCGGTCTTGCCGACGCCGGGCTCGCCGATGAGGACCGGGTTGTTCTTGGTGCGGCGGGAAAGGACCTGCATGACGCGTTCCATTTCCTGCTCGCGGCCGATGACCGGGTCCAGCTTGTTCTCGCGGGCAGCCTGGGTGAGGTTGCGGCCGAACTGGTCCAGGACCACGGAACCGGCGGGAGCGCCTTCGGGCTGTCCGCCGCCGACTCCTGCGCCGGTGGTTTCCTTGCCCTGGTAGCCGGAGAGGAGCTGGATGACCTGCTGGCGGACCCGGTTGAGGTCGGCGCCGAGCTTGACCAGGACCTGCGCGGCAACGCCTTCACCCTCGCGGATGAGGCCGAGCAGGATGTGCTCGGTGCCGATGTAGTTGTGGCCCAGCTGCAGGGCTTCGCGCAGCGAGAGCTCCAGCACCTTCTTGGCGCGGGGGGTAAAGGGGATGTGGCCGGAGGGGGCCTGCTGGCCCTGCCCGATGATCTCCTGCACCTGCTCGCGAACGCCGTCGAGCGAAATGCTCAAGGACTCAAGAGCTTTGGCGGCAACGCCTTCACCCTCGTGGATCAGACCCAAGAGGATGTGTTCGGTACCGATGTAATTGTGGTTCAGCATGCGTGCCTCTTCTTGGGCAAGCACAACTACGCGACGGGCACGGTCCGTAAATCGCTCAAACATTTCGCCACACTCCTAGCTACGACGTACTTTGATGCTACGTGGCCGGTCCAGCGATGTGGAGCGTGTTCGCCACAGGGGAAACCGGGGCGCCTGCGGGAATATCCGCGATGCCGCCCAGTGGTTACCGGCCAGGACGTACTGGCAGGGGTGAAGATTCCAAGAAGCATCCGGCGCGGCGGGGACAAACAGCCGCAAGACGGCAGCGCCTGAAAAAGCCGAAATAGGCGATGCGGACCCGCCATAGCGCCCCCGCTTTGGGAAATTTAAAACCCCGCTCCCGCCCGACGGCGGTAAGCGGGGTTTCGGTCCAGCTAAAGACGGTCGCTAGGAATTTGCCTTTTGGTAGGCTTCCTGGATTTCGGCCTGAATTCGGCCGCGGCTGTTAACCGTGTAGCCGTTATCCCGTGCCCATTGCCGGATTTGCGCCGAGTCGTGGCTGCGGCCGCCGGTTGGTGCCTTGCCCCGCTGGACACGGCCGCCGGATGCCTTGCGTGCAGCGCCAATAAACCGCTCCAGTGAAGACCGGAGGTCTGCGGCGTTGGCTGCCGAGAGGTCAATCTCGTAGTTGACCCCATCGAGGCCAAACTTAACGTTCTCGTCTGCGGATCCCCCATCCAGATCATCCACGAGGATGATGTTTACTTTCTGTGCCATTAAAGTCTTCCTCTTGCTGGAAAGTCGGTTTTCAGAAAAGCAGGATGTTTCCCAAAAAAAGTATGACTCTTAGGCTGGCAACGCGTCAAAGTGACTAATGGTTCCCTGGGGATAAACGCGGAAAGCACGGGTTTTTCTATTTGGAATCGGGCCCCGGGCGCTCCGTGGGCTGGGCTTGGAGCGCATCGGCTTCGGCCTGGGCACGCGCCTCGGCCTGCCGCTCGGCTTTATCCGCATTGAAGATGGCCTTCATGGCAAACCAGAACAGCAGGCCCACCACCAGGGAGGGAAGAAGAACTGCTACGTATTCCATGATCAGTGCCCTTCGGGCTTTAGCAGGGGGAACAGGATGGTTTCACGGATTCCGGCGCCGGTGAAGAGCATCACCAGCCGGTCGATGCCCAGGCCGATGCCGCCCATGGGCGGAGCGCCATATTCGAGCGCGCGCAGGAAGTCCTCGTCCAGCTGCATGGCCTCGACGTCGCCGGCCGCCGCGTGCATGGACTGCTCGGTGAGCCGTTCCCGCTGGATGACGGGGTCGATCAGCTCGGAGAAGGCGGTGCCGCGTTCCATGCCGCCGATGATGAGGTCCCAGGCCTCGATCAACCGGCCATCCTCGCGGTGCGGGCGGGCCAGGGGCTGCGCGGAGGGCGGGTAGTCGTAAACGAACGTGGGGTTCAGCAGGGTCGGTTCGACAATTTCGCCGAACAGTTCAACGGCCAGCTTTTCGGCATCCCACTTGGGATCCACCTTGACGTCGTGCTTGGCCGCGATCTCCCGAAGCACCTCAACGGGCGTGTCCGGCGTGACCTCCTGCCCGACGGCGTCGGAAAGTCCGGGGTAGACGGCCAGCCAGGTCCACTCGCCGTCGAGGTTGATCTCCCCGGCCTCGGTCTGCATGACGCGCCCGGCACCCACGGCGTCGGCTGCATCGAGGATGATCTCCTTGATCCGCTGGGCCATGACGAACTGGTCCGCCCAGGCCTCATAGCACTCAAGGGTGGTGAACTCGGGGCTGTGGGTGGAGTCCACGCCTTCGTTGCGGAAGACGCGGCCCATGTCGTACACGCGGTCGATCCCGCCCACCACGGCGCGCTTGAGGTACAGCTCGGTGGCGATGCGCAGGGTCATCTTCTGGTCGAAGGCGTTCATATGGGTTTCGAACGGACGCGCCAGTGCGCCGCCGTGGACCAGCTGCAGGATGGGCGTTTCCACTTCCACGTAGCGGTGCCGGAACAGGGTCTCGCGGATGGAGCGGGTGATGGCGGCGCGGGTGTAGACCATTTCGCGGGCCTCGTCGCGGACCATCAGGTCAACGTAGCGCTGGCGGACACGGGTTTCCTCGTTCAGGTCCGCATGCAGCACAGGCAGGGGGCGCAGGGCCTTGGAGGCCATGGACCAGGAATCCGCCATGATCGACAGTTCGCCGCGGCGGGAGGAGATGACCTCGCCCTTGATGAAGACGTGGTCGCCGAGGTCAACCAGCGCCTTCCAGTCGGCGAGCGCTTCCTCCCCGACGTTGGCGAGGCTCAGCATGGCCTGCAGGCGGGTTGCCTTGCCGTCGGTGCCGCCTTCCTGCAGGGTGGCGAAGCAGAGCTTGCCAGTGTTGCGGACGAAGACGACGCGGCCGGTAACACCCACGATGTCGCCGGTGGTGTCATCCGCTTCGAGGTGGGCGTACTTCTCCCGGATCTCGGCGAGGGAATGCGTGCGCTCCACCCCCACGGGGTACGCCTCCGCGCCGCGCTCAAGAAGTTTGGCGCGCTTTTCCATACGGATCCGCATCTGCTCGCTGGCGTCGACGGGCTCTGGGGCGTTCTTGGGCGCGGGGGTGTTTTGGGAAGTCACAAGCATCAAGTTTACCGGGCAGAGGCGGGGAGCCGTGCCTGCCTAGGATGGGGAGGGTGAAAGAACGGGTACTTCCAACGCACGACGGCGGCAGGCTGGCTTTGTACAGCTACGGCACCGAGGATGCGCCGGGCGACAAGCGGGTGCTGCTGATCGGTGGCGCGTTCCTCACGGCCCTGATCTACCGCCCGTTCTCCCTTGCGCTGGCGAAGGTCCTGGGCGACGGCTGGGCAGTTGACGTCTATGACCGCAGGGGGCGCGGCAGTTCGTCCGGGCAGCCCGCCGACTATTCCATGGCGACGGAGATCGAGGACGTCCGTACCGTCCTCACCGCCACCGGCGCCCGGAACATCCTGGGCCACAGCCTTGGCGGATCCGTGGCCCTGAACGCCGTGCAGGAGTTCACCGGGACAGCGTTCGTTCCGGACAAGCTGGCCGTGTACGACGCGGCCGTGAACATCGACGGCAGCATCGACACCAAGTGGCTGGACGGGTTCGAGGAAGCGGTCAACAACGGCAAGGTGGGCCATGCCCTGGCGCATATGAAGCAGGCCACCAGCCCGGGGTCGGCCATGGCGAGGATCCCTGAACCGGTCCTGGCCGGCCTGATGGCGGTCATGTCGCGGACGAAGGTGAACAGGATCTTCCGGCAGGTGATGCCCAGCGGTGTGGGCGAACTTCGCGCGGCTTACAACGAAAAGGACCACGCCCGGGACTTCAGCGTGCTGCCTCCCGGGACCCTCTTCATGGCCGGCGGCAAGAGCCCCAGCTACTACCGGGTGACGGCCGAACGGCTGCACGCGGCGGTTCCGGGCAGCACCTTCCAGCTCTCCCCCAAGTGCTTCCACGGGTCCATCCCGGCAGCAGTGAAGGAACTGGTGGAGGCCATTGCCGCCTACTTCAAGGACGGACGTCCGGACGGGGACTCCCGCCCGGACGGTGATTCCCGTCCGGACGCCGCCGACGTTATCCCCGTTCCCCGCGGCTGAATCCTGCCAACGCCGCTTCCCCGAGGTCCTGCCACACCGTGCGGGGCCTCGGTTGCACGCTTCGGTCCGCCAGCCAGTCGCCCCAGGCGGTGATGTCCTCCCCGCCGGCAGCAGCAACGGCATCGCAGGCGAATCCGACGGCGGAGGTGCCGTCCGAGAGCTGCAAGGACCCCAGCAGCATGGGTTCGGGAAGGGCGGCGAGGAACGCGCCCAGCCCCGCCTCGGACACAAGCCAGCGTTCCCCCGCCAGCTGTGCGCCGTCGTCGGACCGGTACACGCCCGGCTTCGGCGGCACTGTGTCCAGTGCCACCATCCGGTAGCGTGCGGCCGTTCGGACAGGGCCGTCCCAAAGAGCCCCCGGTTCTTCCAGCTGGGGAGCCAGCGGCTGGCCCTTGCGGTGCGCGCCCACCACTACCAGCGGTACGGCCACGGCACCCGCCGCCAGCGGCCAGGGAACGGACGACGACGGGTGGCGGGCTTCCGCCTTTGCCTCCGGCGCTGCCCCGGCAGCGAAGAGCTGCGGTGCTGCGGGCGTGGTTTCGATCCTCCGGGCGATGTCAGCCGCGACGGCATCATCGAAGGTCCGGCCCACCACGGTGAGCCCAAACTGGGCGCCGTCCACGTCGCCCGCCGGCACTGCCACAGCGCACAGGTCGAACAGGTTGCAGAAGTTCGTGTACGTGCCCATCAGGGAGTTCACGCCCACCGGATCCGCGTCCACTTCTTCAAGGGTGGGGTGGAACGGCGCGGTGGGAACCAGCAGGGCATCAAAGCCCTCAAGCCTGGCCATGGCCCTGCCTTTCAGTTCCTCAAGGCGGGCGGTGTCTGCCACGTACTGGTGGGCGGGCGCAGTGCCGGCTGCCCGGATGATGCCCGCCACCGTGGGGTCGATGCCCGCCCTGCCGTCAGTCACGCCGTCGGCCCCGCGAAAGAGTGCGCCGTCCAGGAAACCACCCACAGCGGCATACCGCTCCGCTACCAGCCCGCCGTCGTAAAGCAGGCGGGCAGCCTGGAGGAAGTCGTCGAAATCAATGGCCTCTGCTTCCACGCCCAACACCTTCAGGCGGTCCACGTTGCGGTGGAATTCCGCGGCCCAGGCTTCCGGAAGCGCCGGCAGGGTTGCAGGGTAGGCAACCCGCGGCCTTTCCGGGGCAGCGAGCCGGATGTTTGCCGGCCAGGCGCGGGGTCCTCCAGCCATCACGCCCATGGCCAGCTCTGCCGTGGCCAGGTGCCGGGCAAAGATCGTGACGGTGTCCCAGGACCGGCAAGCCGGCACCACGCCGGCGGTGGACACAACATCCAGGGTGGGTTTGATGCCCACGATGCCCTGCAGGCCGGCCGGCACCCGGCCCGAGCCGGCGGTGTCGGTTCCAATGGCAATGTCCGCGAGGCCAAGTGCCACGGCTACCGCTGAACCGGAACTGGAACCGCCGGAGATGAACCCGGGTCGGCGGGAGTCCCGGACCGCACCGTACGGGCTGCGGGTGCCCACCAGCCCGGTGGCGAACTGGTCCAGGTTGGTGGCGCCCAGGACCAGAGCGCCGGCGGCGCGGAGCCGGGCCACGGCTTCGGCGTCCTTCTCCGGCGTGTAGGCGAAGCCCGGGCAGGCCGCAGTAGTGGGGATGCCGGCCACGTCAACGTTGTTCTTGACGGCAAGCAGGAGCCCGGCCAGCGGCAGGTCCGCGCCGCTGGCCACCGCGGCGTCAATGGAGGCTGCTTCTTCCAGGAGGTCCTCCGCGCTCCGGAGCATGATCCAGATTTCCGGCCGGTCCACTGCTTCAACTGCCGCGAGTGCTGCCTTGACCCGCCGGGTGGCGTTGCCGCTGATCGTGATGCTCATACTGCTGCCTCTTCCAGTTCCAGCTCTTCCAGCCCTGCAGATTCAGCGGTGGCGCCGAGGACAACCACGGCCTCGCCGGACACCACCTGGGAGCCGGCGGTGGGAAGGACGCGGAGCACAATGCCGTCAGAGGGTGCTTCCAGGACCGTTTCCATCTTCATCGCCTCCAGGGAAACCAGCGGCTGGCCCTTGGCCACGCGGTCGCCTTCCGCCACGTCCACCTTCCAGACACTGGCGGCAAAGGGAGCGGAGACGAGTGATCCGCCTTCCGGCACGTCTACCTCGTCTGCCACCGGGGCCACTACCGCGGCCAACGCGTCGGCACGGTCGAACTCGCCGGCGTCGGCCCACGCCTGCCGTTCCACCGCAAACGCTGCGCCCTGTTTTTCCCGGAACGCCGTGATGGACTCGCGGTTTTCCGACAGGAACTTTTCGTGCTCGGCCAGTGAGAAGGTGCCGTCCTCGATCTCGACGCCACGGCCCCGGCCGGCAGCCATGTCCGCCCGCAGGTCCAGCAGTTCCTCCGGGCTGACCGGGTACCAGGAGATCCGGTCGAAGAAGCGCAGCAGCCAGGGCGAGCCCGGCTCGAAGGGGGCCGAGTCAGCGTAGCGGGACCAGACCTGGGTGGTGCGGCCCACGAACTGGTAGCCGCCGGGGCCTTCCATCCCGTAGATGCACATGTAGGCTCCGCCGATTCCCACCGCGTTCTCAGGCGTCCAGGTGCGTGCCGGGTTGTACTTGGTGGTGACCAGGCGGTGCCGCGGATCCAGCGGGGTGGCCACGGGCGCGCCGAGGTAGACGTCGCCCAGGCCCAGGACCAGGTACTCGGCGCTGAAGACGGTGTCGAAGACGTCGTTGACGGAGTCCAGGCCGTTGATCCGGCGGATGAACTCGATGTTCCACGGGCACCACGGAGCATCGTCACGGACACCTGCCATGTACCGCTCGATCGCTTCCCGGGTGGCGGGATCGTCCCAGGACAGCGGCAGCCGGACGGTGCGGCTGGGAACCACCAGCTCGGAACTGGCCGGCAGCCCTGCCTCGACTTCCTGGACCAGGTCCAGCAACCGCGTGGTGGACAGTACGGACGGGTCCACTTTGATCTGCAGCGACCGGATGCCGGGGGTGAGGTCCACGATGCCGGGGACGCGGAGTTGCTCGAGGTGCTGGTGCAAAGCGTGCACCCTGGCCCGAAGGCCAAGGTCCAGCACCATCTCGCCATATTCGACGAGCAGGTTGTCGTCGCCGGAGCGGCGGTAGGTGACCGCAGGTCGGCCGGAACCTTCAGGCACCCGGCCCAGCACGCCGTCGTCGCCATCCCCACGGAAGGGGCGGGCGGCCGGAGCTGCCAGGGACGGATCCGACGTCCAGTCCGCGTCGCCCGGGAGGACCAGCTGGCGGCCGGGTCCCAGGTCCTTGGCCGACGGCGCCTGGCTGGTTTTGACGGGAACGAACCGGACCTTGTCCCCCGGGCGGAGCTGGCCGAGCTTCCAGCGCTCGGCAGTCACCACGGTGACCGGGCAGACGAAGCCGCCCAGGCTGGGGCCGTCCGGGCCGAGCAGGATGGGCGTGTCGCCGGTGAAGTCCAGCGCGCCCACGGAGTAGGCGGTGTCGTGGATGTTGGACGGGTGCAGGCCTGCCTCGCCGCCGTCGGTCCGGGCCCAGCGCGGCTTGGGGCCGATGAGCCGGACGCCGGTGCGGGCGGAGTTGAAGTGCACCTCGTACTCCGCGGCATACACCTCCTCGATGTCTTCCCGCCGGAAGAACTCGGGGGCGCCGTGCGGGCCTTCCGTCACGGCAAGATCCCAGGTGGAGGCCAGGGCGGGACGGCTGTCCAGCGGAACCGCTGCGGTGGGGGTTTGTTCGACGCCGGATTTCACCGTGCGGAGTACGTCACCGGCGCGCAGGATCCGCCCGGCGTGGCCGCCGAACTGGCCCAGGGTGAAGGTGGACGCGCTCCCAAGGTATTCCGGGATGTCCAGGCCGCCTTGGAACAGGATGTAGCCGCGCAGGCCCTTGCCGGCGGCAACACCCACATCGAGCGTTCCTCCCGCCGGGACCGTGACAGGCGTCCAGGCGGGCACTTCCGTTCCGTCCACCGTCACAACCACTTCCGCGCCGGTGACGCAGACGGTGGTGGCGTGCGTGAAGGCCAGGCTGGGGCCGGTCATGGTGAACTCCAGGCCCGGCGCACCCTCCGGGTTGCCCAGGACCGTGTTGCCCAGCCGGAAGGAAAGATCGTCCATGGGGCCGCTGGGCGGAACGCCAATCTGCCACAGCCCGGTGCGGCCCGGCCAGTCCTGGACGCTGGTCTGCAGCCCGGGGCGCTCCACTGTGATTCGCGGCTCCGGGTCACCCACGTGGTCAAGGGTGCTGGTGGAGTGCCGGACGCTGCGGACCACGTCCAGGCCGGTGGCGGCGCGGAGCATGCCCAGGTTGGTTTCGATGCCGTCAATCCGGGTGCCGGCGAGCGCAGCAGCCAACCGGTCAAAAGCCTCAGCGCGGTCTGCCCCGACGGTGATGATCTTGCCCAGGAGGGGGTCGTAGTTGGTGGAGACGTCGGTGCCGGTTTCGGCCCAGGCGTCCACCCGTGCTTCCTCCGCTGAGGGGTAGGCGGCGTTGGTGATGGTGCCGGCGCTGGGCTGGAAATTGCGGGCGGGGTCTTCGGCGTAGACCCGGGCCTCTACCGCGTGGCCGGAGACGGGAAGCGCATCGGGAACCCCGGCGAGGACGGCCTTTGCTTCCGCGCCGCCCTGGGCCAGCCGGAGCATCCATTCCACGAGGTCGACGCCGGTGACGGCTTCGGTGACGGGGTGTTCCACCTGAAGCCGGGCGTTGACCTCGAGGAAGGATGCTTCCTTGCGGGCGGAATCATAGACGAACTCGACGGTGCCGGCTGAACGGTAGTTAAGGGAGGCGCACAGGGCACGGGAGGTGCGGTGGAGTTCTTCGCGCAGGCTGTCCGGAAGGTCCGGCGCGGGGGCTTCCTCGAGGACTTTCTGGTGGCGGCGCTGCAGGGAGCAGTCCCGGTCGCCCAGGCTGACAACCCGGCCTGCGCCGTCGCCGAAGACCTGGACCTCGATGTGGCGGGCGTTCTCCACATACCGTTCGGCGAACACTCCCGCGGTTCCGAAGCTGGCACCGGCCAGCCGGGCCACACGCGGAAAGCTCTCCACCAGCTCGGCCTCGCTGCGGCACACCGTCATGCCGATGCCACCGCCACCGCCGGTGGCCTTGAGCATCAGCGGGAAACCGATCGTTGCGGAAGCCGCGGTCGCAGCGTCCACGTCCTCAAGCAGCCCGGAACCGGCGATCATGGGCACCCCGGCCGCCCGGGCGGCGTCGCGCGCTGTGTGCTTGGTGCCGAAGATGCGCAGCTGCTCGGAGGTGGGTCCCACGAACACCAGGCCGGCTGCTTCGACGGCCTCGGCGAAGGCTGCGTCCTCCGACAGGAAGCCGTAGCCAGGGTGGATGGCGCCGGCCCCGGTGGCCTTGGCCGCGGCCAGGATCCCGTCCACCCGCAGGTAGGACTCCTTGGCCGGGGCGGGTCCCAGCAGCACCGCTTCGTCGGCCAGCCGGACGTGCTTGGCGCCCCGGTCCGCCTCGGAGAACACGGCGACGGTGCGCAGGCCCAGTTTTTTGGCGGACTCGATAATCCGGCAGGCGATTTCGCCGCGGTTGGCGATCAGGAGGGTTTCAAACTTGTTCACTTGGCTGCCTCCGGCCGGGTGACGATCATGCGGACGGGGGTGGGGTTGAAGCCGTTGCAGGGGTTGTTGACCTGCGGGCAGTTGGAGACGAGGACCAGGGTGTCCACCTCCGCCTTCAAAGCCACGCGCTTGCCCGGGGCGGACAGGCCGTCAACAATGCCCAAGGCGCCGTCCGGGTCCACGGGGACATTCATGAACCAGTTGATGTTGGACACCACGTCCCGCTTGCCGAGTCCCCAGCGTGAACCTTCGATCAGGAAGTTCTCCACGCAGGCATGCTGTTCCCGGGTGTGCTGCCCGTAGCGGAGGGTGTTGGATTCCTGCGAGCAGGCTCCGCCGATGGTGTCGTGGACGCCCACTTCGTCTGCCACCACGGTCATCAGCGGCGCTCCGGTGTCTGCCCGAAGGACCGAGCCCGTGGTGAGGACGATCGACTGCTGGGCGGCGATGGTTGCCGGAGCGGAGTAGCGCACGGTGGTGTCGGCCGCGGCGTACAGCAGGCAGTCCACGGCTTGGTTGCCTTCCAGGTCAACGATGGTCAGGACGTCGCCGGCGGCTACCACGGCGGACCAGGGGCCGCGGGCTTCGACAAGTTCGTCCAGGACCACATCGCCGGGGGCGAGCGCGGTTTCGGTGGCGTCCGGGAAAATGGCGGTGTTCATCGGGCGTTCCTTGCGGTGAGGTCGTGTTCGGTGTTGCGGAGGGCCTGCAGGTGTTCGGGGGCCAGCGGGCCGGTGAGGCTGCCCGCTTCCAGTTCCCCGAGGTCCTTCGGCGCGTGCCAGGCCACGATGTCCACGGTGGTCCCAGTGAAGTCCGGGCGGGGGTCCAGCGGGTGGGCGGTGTTGGCCAGGACCAGCACGGCGTCCATCTGGAGGAGGAGTTCGACGGCGGCTCCCGGGCCGGCGCTGCCGGTGAAGGTGATGCGGCCGGAGGGGTCCACAGTGATGCCTTTGAAGAAGGAGAGCGACGGCGCCACGTCCCTGGTGCCCAGGCCACTCTTGAGCGCACCCAGGGTGAGCAGCTCGCGGGCGGCGGGTGACGCACTGTGGGCGGTCCCCGCACCGTACTTTGCAGCGTTGCCGGCGAGCGTGGTGGCGCCGGTCAGGGCGTCGTGGCGGTTGGAGGTGTCGGTGACGATGGTGGCCATCAGGCGTCCGGCGTCGGACAGGAGCGGGTGTCCCGTGCCCGGGTAGGCCTGCCAAGGGACCTTGACGGTGTCGGCGAGGTTAAGCCGTTCATGCACGGCGCCGGTGCGATAAAGGAGGGTGTGCACGCAGGCGTCACCGGCGGTGTCCGTAAGCCGGATGCGGGTTCCGCGGGCCAGGGCCATAGTGGTGTAGCGGCCAAAGGCGAGGGTTTCCGCCCAGGCGGGGGACACGCCGTCGGGAATTCCCGCCAGAACGCGTGCCGGCGCTGAAGCCGCCGGCACGAACCGCATGGTCTCCGCGGTCCTGCCATGCTGTTCCCTGGCGTGGGCGCGGGCGCCTGCGGTGGTGGCCGTGCCGGTAACTGGTGTTTCGAGGGTCTGGGTCATGTCAGTCCTGTAGTTGCTGGAAATTTCGGATGATCTGCGCGTGTCTCAGGCGTTGGCTGCGAGGTTCCGGCGCCGGACCCAGAGGCCAAGCAGCAGGACCGCGGCCACCATGATCGGCGCGGACCAGAGGAGGAGTCCGTTCTCGCCGGAGGGGTCGTACACCTCGGGCCGCGGCCAGGCGAGGTTGACCACCATGACGCCGCCGTAGAGGACGGCGAGGATGTTGACCGGAAGCCCCCAGCGGCCCAGTGAGAAGAGGCCGGCGGGCATGGCCTGTCCCACCCGGTCCCAGTCGCCGCGGAGGCGGTTGACCAGCTGCGGGACGGTGACCAGGAGGTAGGCCAGGTAGACCATCACGATGCAGACGCTGCAGAGGGTGGTGAACAGGGCCGCGTTTCCCACGTTGATGGCCAGGACGCCCACCGCCAGGGCGCCGATCACGATCGAGGGCCACATGGGCGTTCCCCGGGTGGGGTGGACGGAGGAGAGAAGGGCCGACGCCGGGAGCTTGCCGTCGCGGGCCATGGAGAACACCAGGCGGGAACCGGCGGTCTGGATGGCCAGGGTGCAGACGAAGATGGCGATCGCGACGTCCACCAGCAGCACCTTGCCCCAGAAGGTGCCCAGAACCGCGGTGAGGACGTAGGGCAGGCCCTCGGTGGCGAGCCGGCCGTCGTCGAGGCTGGGTGCGGCCATCAGGGCGGTGATGATCATCAGCGCCCCGCCGATGCCGGAGATGAGGAGGGCGGAGAGGATGGTCCGCGGTGCCGTCCGGCGTGGATCCTTGGTTTCTTCCGATAGCTCCCCGGCGGAGTTGAAGCCCACCATCACGTAGGCGGCCATCAGGCCCGATACCAGGAAGGCCCCCACGGCGCCGAGGTCTGAGCCCTGCAGCACCGTGGTATCCGCCACCACGTCCGGCCCGCGCTGGGCCGCGCTGACCAGGGCCAGGATCACCGCTGCGACCCCGACGATCTCGCAGGTCACGCCCACCGAGTTCACGTGGGCCATGAGCTTGACGCCGAGTGAGTTGATGACTGTGGTGGCCACCAGGAGGACAGCCCCGAGCACGACGGCGTTCGCGGCGCCGGTGACGGTGTTGAGGGCCGGGTCGCCGCCCACCACCTGGAAACCGTCCCAGAGCTGGGGCAGGACCACCTGCAGGGCGATGGCGGCGGCAGCGGCGGTAACCACCTGCGCGATGGCCATGAACCAGCCGGCGAACCAGCCAACTCCTTCCCCGCCAACCCGCCGCGCCCACTGGTACACCGCGCCCGAGAGCGGGTAGCGGGCGGCGAGTTCGGCGAAGTTCAGGGCCACCAGCAACTGGCCCACCAGGACCACGGGCCAGGTCCAGAAGAATGCCGGGCCGGCGAAGGAGTAGCCGAACGCGAAGAGCTGGAAGATGGTGGTCAGGATCGAAACGAAAGAGAATCCGGCGGCAAAGGAAGCATAGCGGCCGAGCTTTCGGTGGAGCGTGGGCTGGTAGCCAAGGGACGTCAGGTCTGCATCGTCCTGGTGGACGGTGGGGAGAACGGTTGAAGTCATCGGGAATCTCCGGGCTGGAAAGGAATTGGGGGGCAGAGCCTCCCGGTATCGCAGCACCCGGCCGAAGGCTGCTGATTACCGGTCAATTGATAGTTTTCCACCGGGATGTCCCCAAACAGTTTCACCTCTGTAAAAGGCGGATAGACATCACGTTTCGGCCAGGTTTCCGTCCCCTCACCAGCACAACCCCGGACTCCCGGCCGGCGCCAGCGGTGCAAGAATGATGCCGTGACTTCAGCCGGACCGGGACGCCCCCGCCATCAACAGCCCTCACGGCCGGGCGCTACCGCCCGCGACGAAATCCTCGACGCCGCGGCCGAACTGTTCACCACCCAGGGCTTTGCCAGCACCTCCACCCGGTCCATCGCGGACGCCGTAGGAATCCGGCAGTCATCCCTGTACCACCACTTCAAAACCAAGGACGACATCCTCGAGGACCTGCTGGAGGGAACCGTGTCCGCCGGACTGAAGTTCGCGCGGGCAGTGGCGGCGTTGCCTGCTGATTCCAGCGGGACTGACAGCCCCGCTGGAAGCCGGCTGCACGCCGTCGCGCTTTACGACGGCACCCAGCTGTGCACCGCGAGCTGGAACCTCGGCGTCCTGTACCACCTGCCGGAAGTCAGGAGCACCCGCTTTGCCCAGTTCCTGGCCGACCGCCAGGAACTCCGCCGTCTATACGGGCTGCTGGGCGCCGGCCTGTCCACCGCCACCGGCGGCCCGGACGGCGGAGATTTCACGTTCCGCCTGGTCGAATCCCTGATCTACCTCAGGGCGGACGGGATGGCCGGCAGCGACTCGGCGGCGCAGGCCGCCGACGCCGGGCTCACCCTTTGCGGACTCGGCGGGCAACTGCCGGCTATCCGGGCGGCGAGCCAAGCCCTGGTCAGCCGGATCGCCTAGGCCCTGGTCCCCGCGCCCGTTATGCCCCTACCCGGCCTGCTCGGCTAGGCTCGGACCATGACGCGAGAGAACATCAGGACCCCCGACGGCGGCACTGTGGAGCTCTTCTCCACCGGCACGGAACATGCTTCGGCAGGTTCGGGCGTGGTGGTGGTGCCGCCCTCCATGGTGACGGCCGCTGAGTACACCAAGTTCGCCCAGAAGCTCAGCGCTTCCCTGGGCCGGCCGGTGCACACCTTCAACCGGCGCGGGCGCGGCTCGTCGTCACCGCAGCCCGAGGATTACACCCTCGACGTGGACATCCGGGACCTCGATACCGTCATGAAGCACACGTCGAGCACTGACGTCTTCGGCCACAGCTTTGGCGGCGCGGTGGCCCTGCACGCGGCCCGGACGCTGCCGGTGGAACGGCTGGCCGTCTATGACCCCGCGGTCTCCGTGAACGGCAGCGTGACCGCCGACTGGATCGCCGAGTACGAGAAGGCGATCGCCGCCAAGGATGACGACCGCGCCCTTGCGGTGATCCAGCGCGGCCTCGAGGCGGGCGGGGCGTTCTCCTCGCGCATGCCGCTGTCCATGCTGACCCTGGCCAACAAGCTGACCGCCGGCACTTCGGAGGGTAAGCAGCAACGGGAACTGATGCGCACCGGCGTCCGCGAAATCAAGGCCATCATCGCCGCCGACATGCCCGCAGAGCCGTTCCTGGACCTCCCGCTGGAAACGCTGATCGTCGTGGGCGAAAAGAGCCCGGCCTACTTCGGCATCGCCTGCGGGCAGATCCACGACGTGCTCTCCGGATCCAGCTACACCATCCTGCCGGGCTTCGGCCATGATGGCGCCATCAAGGCCCCGGACAAGCTGATCAAGGAACTGAGCGACTTCTTCGCCGGCTAGTTTCGGCTAGTGACCCGGGCCGGCGCCCTCGGTCTTACGCATCATCGCCGAAAGCACGACGGCGGCAAAGGCTATGACCGTTGCGGTCAGGAAGGCGGCGCTCATCCCGGCGACGAGCCCCGACGTCGCGCTCACCACGGCGAAGATGGACACCAGCAGGGCCGTGCCGGCGGCGCCTGCCACCTGCTGCGTGGTGCTCATGATCGCCGAACCGTGGGAGTACAGGTGCGGGGGCAGCGGGTTCAGTCCGGTGGTGAAGGCGGGGGTGAAGAGCAGCGCCAGGCCGAAACTCAGGCCCACGTGGAGGGTGACGATCCACCAAACCGCCGTGCCGGCGTCGAGCATTGAAAACTGCCAGAGCGTCACAACCATGAGGATGGAACCGCTGACCGTGAGCGGCAGCGGGCCCACCTTGTCGAACGCGCGGCCGATGACCGGGCCAAGCAGGCCCATGGCGAGACCGCCGGGAAGCAGCGCCAGGCCGGTCTCCAGCGAGCCGAGGCCCCGGACTTCCTGCAGGTAGAGCGGCAGCAGGATGACCCCGCCGAACAGTGCCATCATGGCCACCACCATCAGCAGGACCGATACGGTGAACATCCGGAAGTTGAAGGCACGCAGGTCCAGCAGCGGCGCGGCCGCCTTCTGGAGCCGGACCTGGCGGAGCACGAAGACTGCCAGGGCGGCGACGCCGATGACCAGTGCTGCGATTGCTGCAGCGCCGGGACCGGCCTGGCCGCCGTGGCCGCCGCCGATCTGGCTGAGCCCGTAGACCAGGCCGCCGAATGCAGGGACGGTGAGGATGACGGACAGCGCGTCCAGCCGGGCTTTTTCAGTCTCTCCCACGTTGGTGAGGTATTTCGCTCCGATGGCAAGCGCCGCAAGGGCCACCGGCAGCACGAACACGAACATGAACCGCCAGGTGAAATGCTCCAGGATCAGGCCTGAGACAGTGGGGCCCATGGCGGGGGCAACGGAGATCGCGATGCTGACATTTCCCATGACCGCCCCGCGTTTGGCCAGCGGGACCAGGGTGAGGATGGTGGTCATCAGGAGCGGGAGCATGATGGCGGTGCCGCTGGCCTGGACAATGCGTGCCAGCAGCAGGACTTCGAACCCGGGGGCCACTGCAGCCAGGGTGGTGCCGCCGGCAAACAGGCCCATGGCCAGCATGAAGACGGCGCGCGTGGACAGACTCTGGAGGATGAATCCGGTAGTCGGGATGACCACGGCCATGGTGAGCATGAAGCCGGTGGAGAGCCACTGGACCGTTGGCGGGTCCACCCGGAGGTCCACCATGAGCCGCTGCAGGGCGACGTTCATGATGGTCTCGTTCAGGATCACCACGAACGTCGCCACCAGCAGCGTGCTGATGATGGTGACTGCCTCCCGGGACATCTTCTCCGGCGTGGCGGCCTCGGTTCCTTGGCTCTGGACGGCCTGGCCCTTGGCGTTCGGAGAGGCTTCGGTAGACATGGGTGTTCCCTCAGGGTTTTGGTGAGTGATGCGCGGTCAGCGCCGCTGCAGATGCCAACACTCTACCCGCTGGAGTAATTCCTCCGCACGGGTATTTTTTCCAAACCCTGAGGGAACAGGAGTAGTTCTAGGCCGTCTGGCCGGCGTGCTGGCCCTCGGAGATTTCCTCCACCAGCTTGTTGTTGAATGCCGGCAGGTCATCCGGGTTCCGGCTGGTCACCAGGCCTTGGTCAACCACCACTTCCTGGTCCGTCCAGTTCGCCCCGGCGTTCTTCAGGTCGGTTTCAAGGGTGAAGTAGGACGTGACGTTCCGGCCCCTGATGACCCCGGCCTCAATCAGCAGCCATGGTCCGTGGCAGATGGAGGCCACCGGCTTGTGCTGTTCGAAGAAGCTGCGGGTGAAGCTCTGTGCGTCCTTGTCCACCCGCAGGTGGTCGGCGTTGACGACGCCGCCGGGGAGGACCAGCGCGTCGAAGTCGGAGGCGTTGGCCTCTGCGACGGTGAGGTCGACGTCGAAGGTGTCACCCTTCTCCGTACCCTTGTACCCCTGCAGCTTGCCGCTCTTCGGCGCCACCAGGGTGGGCTCGCCGCCGGCGTCCTTCACTGCCTGCCAGGGGCTGGTGAGCTCCACCTGCTCCACGCCGTCAGTCAAAAGGAATGCGACCTTCTTGCCTGCGATGCTGTGCTCTGACATTCTTCCTCCTCGCTTGAGGCGGGACCGCGCTTTTCGGCGCACAGATCCGCTTCGAGAGTTGTTTGCCTGACAGGTTCCAGCCTAGGAAGTATGTAAGTGATAAGCAAGCTGACTATTTGTCCTGGAGCTGGAAGGTCCAGGAGGTGCGCACCCGCTGGGGAGCGTACGACGGCGGCGGGGCGGCTCGGGTCTTTTGGCTTACCTGCATGGGTGGCGGACCGGCGCAAGTCAGAATGTCAGTGCCTCGCTGGATGATGTTTTTATGGGAATCAGCAGCGGCACAGTGAGCGGTTCAGGGGCGGGGATGGAGGGTGTTCATGCCTCTGTCGCTGCCCTTGACGCGCTGTTCGTCGAGGACGCTGCGCTTGCGTCCGCTGAAGGTGACGGTGCCGGCGCTGGTGTGGATGTGTTGCAGCGGCAGTACGAGATCCGGCTGGAGCGGCTGGCCGGGTATTCGAAGCTGGAGTCAATGATTGCCGCCGCTAAAGCGCAGGACGCGGCCGATTCCCTCCGGATCCAGCAGGCCATGACGCCGCCGAACGCATCCGTGCAGGAGCGCACGTACGCGGAGATGTCCGCGGTGGAGGAGATCGCCGGGGTCCTGACCATCAGCTCCGCCTCGGCCGGGGCTTTCGTCCACCAGTCGCAGCAGGTCTGCTCGCTGCCGCCGGTCATGGAAGCGCTGGCCGCCGGGGCGGTGTCGTGGCAGCACGCGAAGGTGATCGTGGATGAAACCGAAGGCCTCAGCCCTGCCGGGGCAGCGTCTTTGGTGGCGCACTTCTTCGACCCGGACGCCCCGAGCCCTGCCCGCGGCGCGCCCCCCGGTGAACTCATCCCGTCCCGGTTCCGGGCGAAGGTCCGCAGTTGGCGGGAGCGGCACCACCCCGAATCCATTGAGAAACGCCACGCTAAAGGTGTGGCAGACCGCCGGATGGAATACACCCCGGACGGGGACGGCATGGCCTGGATCTCGCTCCACCTCCCCGGCGACACCGCCTGCGCCATCTGGAACCGCACCACCGCGATCGCCCGCGGGCTGCAGGGGCCCAACGAACCGCGCACCCTCACCCAACTCCGCCCCGACATCGCAGCCTCTTTGCTGCTTGGCGCCGGGGCCACTGCTACCGGCACAGCCACCGCGGACACGGAGGAACCTTCGGAAATCTGCAAGGCCCCCACCCCACGGGCCGACGTCCTGGTGACTGTGCCGGTGTTCTCCCTCCTCGGCCTCACCGATGAACCCGCCGAACTCGACGGCCACGGGCCGATCCCGGCCTCCATGGCACGGAAGCTGGTCGCAGACGGCGCCGACTCCTTCTACCGCGTCCTCGTCGACCCCCGCGACGGCGCACCCCTGGAGATCGGCCGCAGAAGCTACCGGCTCCCCGAGACGATCAAACGCTGGATCAGGATGCGCGATGCCAAGTGCACCTTCCCCGGTTGCACCAACCGATCACTGGACAACGACACCGACCACCTCACCGCCTGGAAACACGGCGGTAAAACCGGCGCTTCCAACCTGGGACAACTCTGCCCCAAGCACCACCGGCTCAAACACCACGGCGGCTGGACCCCCACCCCGGCCACCGCAAACGAGCCACCCGGCTGGACCTCACCCACCGGCCGCCACTACAACCCCGAACAACCCGACCCCGAACCCACCCACTGGCCGCAGTCACTAACCTGTGCGGCAAGGGGCGAGGGATATGTTGGCGCCGAAGATTGGAAGCCGCGGGGAGTACCTTCTCTGCAGGAAGCTCTTCCTCCATGGGAAGCGCCTCAGTGGGAAGCGCCTCAGTGGGAAGTGCCTCAGTGGGCGCCGCCCGGGCAGGTGGAATCTTCTGCCCAGAGGGAGGCCCTCGATCCTGCCCAATGGGAACCCGACAATGGAGGGCTCATGGACCTCAACGATTTCTCCCCGGACGACCCAGAATGGGCCGAATTCTTCGAGAAGCCATTCGTCTTGGTTGGGGACCTTGCTGTAGCGGGCAGATAACCCGGAAGGAACGTCCAGGCACGAGCGTAAGAGGGCCGGAAGGTAGCCGGGCCGCCGCCGCTACTGGGCCTCCGGCCGAGCCGTGTGGTGCTCGATCAGCCAGCCAGCCATTTGCTGCGCCCGCGTGGCAGCCTGCAGATCGCCGCCCGTGGCCGAAATGATGGATCCCTTCATCAGGATCTGCCAGGACCGGGCGAACTCGTCGGGGCTTGTCAGTCCCGCCTCCTCCGCCAGCGCCTCTACGTGCCCCCGGAGCTTTGCCAGGTAGTCAATGCTGGCCTGGCCCAGGGGGTGGGACGGTCCCATTTCCAGCAGAACATGGATGAAGGTGCTCCCCTCGAAGTCCTCGCGCTGGAACCACTCCCCCAGGACGTCGAAAATCGCCAGCAGGCGCTCAACCGGAGTCCTTCCACGGCGGCGCGCCTGGGTCACGATCGCTTCGACCGTCCAGAGCTTGTCCCGCTGCTCCAGGAATGCCAGGACCAGCGAGTCCTTGGAGGGGAAGTGCCTGTAGAAGGTGGCCTTGGCTACTCCCGAGCGCTCAATGAGCTCATTGACGCCCACATCCCGGATTCCCCGGCGTGAGAAGAGCTCATAGGCCACCGCCAGGATCCGCTCCTCGGAGTTGGCCTGGCCTTCCGGCGCCACCGTCAGCGAAGATGCGGAGGACAACGGGACCTTCGCCTCTGTACTCATAGAACTTGAGTCTACTCCAGGGGGAGACAGACTGGTCTTTCCGGCTGTAGTGTTGACCACGCGCAGTGCTCTCAAACGCCGTGGAGGCCAAACCTTCGGCCGCTTCGGATTGGTGCAAGGAGGCCCCGATGACAGCAGAGCGGATATTCCAGACCGTGCCCTCGGATCCTGATCCCTGGATGTCCAGTGAAACGCCGGCCGAGATCCGGCAGTTCGCCATCGAGTCGCTCCGATGGCAGGCGCAGGAAATTATCGATGAGCTGCTGTGCAGCAAGGACCCGGCCGACGAAGTCGTGCGTAACCGCCTTCGCCGTTGCGTCGCCCGGAATCCCGGCCGCCCGGAACGCGCGCTCCTCGAACAGCTCATGACCAGCCGCGACAGGCCCGGCATCTAGCCAGCCACGCATCCGGCCAGCCCTGCATCCAGGCCAACGGAAGCCCAGCTCCGCAGCTAGGAGCTCAGCGGCATGTTGTCGATCAGCCGCACCGGGCCCACCTTCGCGGCGATAAGAGCCAATGCTTCTCCCCGGAACGGCGTTTCCCGGCAGTTCTCGGCCAGCGGTTCCAGGGTGCCCGGATCCACCACGTCGAAATAGTCCAATCCCACGAGGGGCTGGGACTCAATCATTGCCTGGGCGGAATCGAGGTCCAACGGCTCGTGTGCGTTGGCCCGTTCCTCCAGCAGCCGCAATGCCCGGGACAGGACCACCGCTGCTTCCCGCTCTTCGCCTGACAGGAACCGGTTGCGGCTGGACAGCGCCAGGCCGTCGTCCGAACGCACGGTGGGCACGCCCACGATTTCCACCGGAAAATTGAGGTCCGCCGCCATCCGCCGCACCAGGGCCAGCTGCTGGGCGTCCTTCTGTCCGAAATAAGCCCGGTACGCGGGCAGGGCTGCCCCGGATGGAACATCCCCACCGACCCCTTCGGGAAGGCCCGCGGCCGGCATGCCATAGTGCAACAGCTTCGCCACGACGGTCAGTGCTCCATCGAAGTGGCCCGGCCGGGAGGCACCCTCCCACTTTTCCCCGAGCCGGCCGGACGTGACCCGGACCAGGGGTTCGCCGCCCGGATAGACCTCCTCCACAGAGGGTGCGAAGACCAGGTCCACGCCCTGTTCCTCCAACAGCACCAGGTCCGCTTCCAGGGTCCTCGGGTACCGGTCCAGGTCCACGGCGTCGCCGAACTGGAGGGGGTTGACGAAGATGCTCGCCACCACCACGTCATTTTGTTCGACGGCGGTGCGCGCCAGTGCAGCATGGCCTTCATGGAGTGCGCCCATGGTGGGCACCAGCCCCTGCGAAATGCCCTTCCGGGACCGGAGGAGCCGGGCACTCTCTGCCTTCAGGCCGGCCACTGTGGTGACGAGTTGAATGGACATTCAGTCCTCCTTCGGATCGAGGGCCTCATGCAGCCCCTGCAACTGGTCGGGTTTCAGCAGCCCGCGCCCTTCAGCCCGGCGGGCCGTGGCGCGCGCCATCGCAAGGTAGGCCGCCAGCACGTCGCCCTGCCCGCCGCCGTCGTACTCCCGCAACGCCTCCGCGTGGGCACGCACCGTTCCCACGTCACCGCGTGCCACCGGCCCGGTCAGGGCGGACTCGCCCGAGGCCAGCGCGTTCTCCAGCGTTGCGCGCAGCAGCGGACCCAGCATGCGCTCGGGCGACTCCACGCCCACTTCGCGCAGCAACTGCGATGACTGGGCCACCAGGGTGACCAAGTGGTTGGAACCGTGTGCCAGCGCCGCGTGGTAGAGAGTCCGGTCGGCCTCGGCGATGACCACCGGCTCGGCCCCCATCTCCACCACCAGCGCCTGCGCGATGGGAAGCATCGCCGCGTCAGCGGTCACCCCGAACGTGCAGTCGAGCAGGCGCGTCAGGTCAAGGCTCATGCCCGTGAACGTCATGGCCGGGTGCAGTGCCAGCGGGACGGCCCCTGCAGCGCGGACCGGGCGCAGCACGCCCACGCCGAACCGGCCGGAAGTGTGGGCAACCAGCTGGCCGGGCTGCCAGGCCCCCAGCTTCGCCAAGCCCTCCACGAGGTCCGGCAGGGCATCGTCCGGCACGGCCAGCAGCACCAATTCTGCGCGTTCCACGATGTCCTGGACCTCCAGGACGGGGACGCCGGGCAGCAGCGCCTCGGCCCGTTCACGGCTGGCCTCGGATACCGCTGAGACCCCGACGACGGCATGCTCGGCTGCGCGCAAGGCAGCACCAAGCACGGCGCCGACCTTTCCTGCGCCGATGATTCCGACGCCAAGGCGTCCGGGCTTAGCCATGCTGTGGGCCTTCCTGTTGGTGGTTGGTCGGGGCAGCCGGGCGCGGGCGGCGACGGCCACGCCTGCGGCGTTCGGGGGGCCTTCTAGTGCCGGCGGGACCACCTGCCGAAGCCATTGTTCCGTTGTCTGCCGCGTCCGGGCCAGCCGGGCGCGGGCGGCCTGGTCGTCGAAGAGCTGCCTCGCCTCATCCAGCCCCGCCTGGACCAGCCGCGGGGATACGGGGCCTGCCGTGGTGTGCAGGACCAGGTCCGCCACCCGGAATCGGCGCGCCAGGGGGCCTTGGTGCAGTGCCATTGATTGCGTCCGCTGGTGCGGGACCACCACCAGCTCACGCCACCAGCGGCCCGACCGGATCAACAGGGCCGTGCCGGTCGCTGTGAAACCGTTCCGGCGCCATGCCAGCGGTGCCAGCAGCCGGGCCCGGCGCGGCGTAGTGACGAATCCGCCGTCGGAATCCCTTCCGGCGAGTCCGGCCCCGAACACTGTGTCCGGTTGCGTGGTTCCGGGATCCGGCAGCACGAGCGCGAGGATGTTCAGGGCGTCGGCGAGCTTGCCCACGGGCAGCAGGGTGGTCCTGGTGTTCCCTGCAGCCGCGTTCCCGGCCAAGCCGTACCCGGCCACGTTGACCTGCACCCGGTACCAGCCGAACGGACGCCACAGTGGCGGCTGGGCAATCTTCACCGCCTGGATCCGGCCGGGCGGGAGCGTCTGGGCCTGGGTGTCCAGCAGCCCGTACCGCAGGCGGATCCCGTCGGGCGAGATGGCGGCGGTGAAGTTGTAGCCCTTGGTGAAAAGGTTCCAGTAGTTGGCTGCGAGGCCCAGTGCCGCCGGAACCAGGTAGAAGTAGAAGGCGCGGTTATCCGTCACGGCGGACAGCAGCACTGTCGCGACGCCGCCCAGCACCACGAAGAAGCTTTGCTCGCTCAGCAGCAGCGAACCGATAAGGCGCGACGGCGGCACGGTGAGTACCTGGTATTCCGGCGCCTCGGGTGCGTGGTTGCCGGCGTGCTCCACTGCGGGAACGGCGCCGGAGGCCTGGGCGAGGATGGTGGCGCGAAGCCGGCGGGCGTCGTCGATCCTCAGGTAGGCCAGGCGCACTGCCGACTCCCCGGCGTCGGCCACCTCGAACTTGAGCTCGGCCAGGCCGAAGATGCGGGCCAGCAGGGGCTGCTCGATGTCTATCGCCTGCACCCGGTCCAGCCGGGCCTGGCGGTGCTGGCGGAACAGGAATCCGCTGTCCACCCGCACATAGCCACCGGACACCTGGTACTTGGTGAAGTACCAGGTGAGGACGAACCCCAGCACCGCCACGGCCAGCACAGTACCGCCGCCGGCCAGGAGCCACGGGGCCCGCCGGGCCAGGCCCTCCTCGAAGATCGGCTGTCCCTGCAGGACGCGTTCGAAGATGTCCCGGCCAAAGAAGAAGACGATGGCGGCCAGCGCAACCCAGCCCCGGACAAACGGCGAGGCAGGATGCACGCGCCGCCATTCGTCGTCGGACGCTCCTAATGCTTCCTGGCTGGCCGCCGAACTTGGGACCGCAGGCCGCTGGCCGTCAGCGGTCACAGCCCTGCCAGCCTGGCTTCGCCGCGCGCGGCCAGCTGCTCACGGAGCCGTGCCCCCTCTGCCGCCGGCAGGCCGGGGATGCGCGCGTTAGTGCCGGGCGAAGCGGTGTGCAGCTTCAGCGTGCAGAGGCCCAGGCCGCGTTCCACGGGCCCCACGGCGATGTCGACGTACTGCATCCGGCCGTACGGCACTGCCATGGCGCGCTGGAAGAAGATGCCGCTCCTGATCAGGAGGTCGTCGTCGCGCTCCGCGTAGCCGATGGCGCGGACCTGCCGCGGAATCAACGCCAGCCGCCACAGCGCCACGACCAGCATCACGGCAGGCACGGCGATGGCCAGTCCCAGTGGCGGCCAGGACCACCAGCCCAGAAGTACGAAACCCAGCGGAAGGGACAGGACCAGGACCATGGCGAGGTTGGCGAGGGCCCACTCCACCAGCCGCACCGTCACATATTTGGGTGAAACCCGCTGCCAGTCGATACCGGGCGGGTCAATCGCCTCGGTACGCATACTCGCCTTCCCCGGCGGCCTCTCCACGTGCGGCGCGGCCCTTCTTGCCTTCCACGCCGGTGGTGTCTCCGTCCTCCGGGGGAATCCGGCAGAACCGCTCCACCACCAGGCCCACCACGATCATCACCAGGCCGCCGCCGCCCATGACCAGGGCCAGCCAGGTGATGCCCTGGTCGCTGCGCAGGCTCCAGATCCTCAGCTGGTCCAGGAAGATCCCCACGTGCCAGCCCAGCAGCACGGTCCCCGCGTAGGCGCAGGCCTGCGCCAGGACGAGCGTCCGGGCGGCCAGAAGCGGGTCCAGCTGCGTCTTCTTCGCCTTGCTCTCCGGCTTGTGGCTGTTTCGCCACCGCAGGACCCGGATCCCGAGGACCAGCGTGATGATCACGATCACGGCCATGGTGGCCAGCGCGGTGGGAGGCAGGACCGGAGTGGACATGCCGTACCGGCTGGTGACCACGGTTGCCGACCAGCCCGCCACCGCAAGGATGACGCCGATCAGCATCAGGCGCAGCGGATTGACCGGCTTCATCGTTCCTCCACCGCTCCCGCCGTGGGCATGCCGTCGAAGTCGCCAAAACCATCAAACGGAGCGAGGTCCCCGAAATCGTCGGCCCGGGCGGCCAGCGCGCTGATGCGTTCGCCGTCGAGCGTGGCAGCCGGTTCGATGAGGGACCACGGGTAGAGGACAAAGGCTCGGGAGGCCGCGCGCGGGTGCGGGAGGGTCAGGCCGGGGTCGTCGCTGCGGACATCGCCGTAGGTGATGATGTCGACGTCGAGCGTCCGCGGCCCCCAGTGCACCTCCCTGACGCGGTGGTGCTTGTTTTCCACCGCCTGGCAGTGTTCCAGCAGCCCCTGCGGGGAAAGGCAAGTTTCCACCGTGATGACCATGTTCAGGAAGTCCGGCTGCCCTGCGGGGCCGCCCACGGCCTTCGTCTGGACAACCGGCGAAACGGCAAGGAGGCGGACTTCAGGAGGATCCACAAGGTCCGCCACGGCCTCGGTCAGGGTCTCATTGCGTTCCCCGAGGTTGCTGCCCAGCGCCAGCACGGCCTTGGTGTAGATGCCGTTCATGCGCCCACCCCTGGCGCGTCGCGATGGACGGTCACTGCGACGTCGCCGAACGGAACCTCAATAGGGGCCTGCGGCTTGTGCACCGTGACCTCCACGGCCACGAGCGGGAATTCGCTGAGAAGGCTGTCGGCGATACGCACAGCCAGTGCCTCAATGAGGTTCAGGGGTTCCCCGGAAATCCAGTCAGTAATACGCTGCGCCACCTCGCCATAGTGCGCGGTGTCCATGACGTCATCAGACTCCGCCGCCATGGTGAAGTCGAGGTAGAGCACCGCGTCCACCACAAAGGGCTGGCCCTCCCGGCGTTCGAAGTCAAACACGCCGTGATGGCCGACGGCTGTCACACCGGTCAGCGTAATCCTGTCCATCGGGGTCCCCCGGCCCTAGGTGGTTCTGGGTATTGCGGAACTGGGTGCGGCAGCCTTGGGCGCTGCTGCCATGCGGGCGGCGACCTTGACGGCGTCGAGGCTGGATCCGACGTCGTGCACCCGCACGGCCCAGGCTCCGCGGAAGGCGCTGATCGCCGTGATCGCGGCCGTGGCGCCGTCCCGCTCGTCGGGAGCGGCAGACTTGCCGGCCACCGTCAGGAGGGTGCCGAGGAAACGCTTGCGGGAGGCAGCCACCAAGACCTTGTGGCCCAGGCTGTCCAGCTGGTCCAGGTTCTGCAGCAGTTCCCAGTTCTGCGCATCGTTCTTGGCGAAGCCCAGGCCCGGATCGATGATGATCTGTTCGCTGGCGACGCCGGCGGCGTACAGCTTGTCCCGCACTCCTGCCAGCTCCGCGACCACTTCCCCTGCCACGTCCGTGTATTCGGCGAGCGAGTTCATGGTCCTGGCGTCCCCGCGGCGGTGCGTGAGGACATAGGGAGCCTTGGACGATGCCACCAGCTCCACCATCTCCGGCTCGATGGTCAGCCCGGAGACGTCGTTGATGATGGCCGCGCCGGCCTTCAGGGCAGCGGCTGCGGTGGAGGCGTGGGTGGTGTCGATGCTGACGAGCGCACCGGCCTTCACCAGCGCCTCGATGACGGGCAGCACGCGCCGCTGCTCCTCGTCGGGGCTGACGTCATCTGCTCCCGGGCGGGTGGATTCACCGCCGACGTCGATGATGTCGGCGCCCGCGTAGAACATCCGCAGGCCCGCCGCGATGGCGGTGTCCGCCGTGGCGTGCTTGCCGCCGTCGCTGAAGGAATCGGGGGTGACGTTCAGGATCCCCATGACCAGGGTGCGGTCGGTGGGGAGGTCTTCGAAACGCGCTGCCGGGCGCGGTTTGCGCAGGATGGGCAGCGGCGAGGTTGCGGGCCCCGTTCCGGGGGCTGCGGCGAGTGAGTCCATGGTGTGTGGTTACCTTCCGAGGATGAGGCTCATGGCTTCGGCACGGGTGGCCGGGTCATGAAGCTGCCCGCGGACCGCGCTGGTGACGGTCTTCGCTCCGGGCTTGCGGATACCGCGCATCGACATGCACATGTGTTCGCATTCAACAACGACGATGGCACCACGGGGTTTGAGGTGGCGGACCATCGCTTCGACAATCTCAGTGGTCAGGCGCTCCTGCACCTGCGGGCGCCGGGCATAAATGTCCACCAGCCGGGCCAGCTTGCTGAGCCCCGTGACCCGGCCGTCATGTGACGGAATGTAACCCACATGGGCCACCCCGTGGAACGGCACCAGGTGGTGCTCGCAGGTGGAGTAGAACGGGATGTCCTTGACCAGGACCAGTTCTTCGTGGTCCAGGTCGAAGGTGGTGGACAGGACGTCCGCGGGGTCGTGGTGCAGCCCGGCAAACACCTCGGCGTAGGCCTTGGCCACGCGCTTGGGGGTGTCTATCAGGCCGCCGCGGTCCGGGTCCTCGCCAATGGCCAGCAGGATCTCGCGGACAGCCGCTTCGATCCTTGGCCGGTCCACTTTGTCGTGCTTTGAATGGGAGGAAACGCCCTCCGCCACGGAAGTGGCGGAGGCGGAAACATCGTCGTCGTCGAAGGAATTCACAGGGAAAGCTTAGCCGCGAAGGGTGTCAGGACCCGAGTCGGGGGTTCCTCCCCGGAACGGGGCATCCTCGGAAACGCCCTGCGCGTGCGGGGGCTGGGCGTCCAGCGGTTCGTCCATCCTGGCCCTCTTGGCCTCTTCCTGGGCTTCCCGTTCAGCCCGCTCCTGGCGGGTCTCCACGGGGCCCGCGAGGACCGGGCGGGTCTCCTTGGACAGCCACACTTCGCGGAAGTCGCGCTTCCGGACGTCCCGGAAGATGTCGGCGATTTCTGCCTGGTTAAGGGTCTCCCGCTCCAGCAGTTCCAGGGCGAGAAGGTCCAGGATGTCCCGGTTCTCCGTGAGGATGGCGTACGCCTCGTCGTGGGCCTGGTCGATCAGGCGGCGCACTTCCTCGTCCACCACGTAGGCGATCTGGTCGGAGTAGTTGCGCTCGTGCCCGGCATCGCGGCCCAGGAAGGGTTCGCCACCGCCCTGGCCGAGGCGGACAGCACCAACGCGTTCGCTCATGCCGTACTCGGTGACCATCTTGCGCGCGGTGCCGGTGGCCTTTTCGATGTCGTTGGAGGCGCCGGTGGACGGATCGTGGAACACGATCTCCTCGGCGACGCGCCCGCCCATGGCATAGGCCATCTGGTCCAGGAGCTCGTTGCGGGTGATGGAGTACTTGTCGTTCTCCGGAACCACCATGGTGTAGCCAAGGGCGCGGCCGCGGGGAAGGATGGTGATCTTGGTGACCGGCGCGGAGTTCCGCAGCGCCGCGGCAACAAGAGCGTGGCCGCCCTCGTGGTAGGCGGTGATCTTGCGCTCGTGTTCCTTCATGACCCGGCTGCGCTTCTGCGGGCCGGCCATGACGCGGTCGATCGCCTCGTCCAGGGCACGGTCATCGATCAGGTTGGCATTGGAGCGCGCGGTCAGCAGCGCCGCCTCGTTGAGGACGTTGGCGAGATCCGCACCGGTATAGCCGGGGGTCTTCTTCGCAACGGCCTTGAGGTCCACGCCGGGCGCCATCGGCTTCCCCTT
This sequence comes from Arthrobacter sp. MOO21, assembly GCF_057369995.2. NCBI lineage: Bacteria > Bacillati > Actinomycetota > Actinomycetes > Micrococcales > Micrococcaceae > Arthrobacter > Arthrobacter sp. MOO21. The sequence continues at coordinate 1,401,464 of NZ_CM170671.2, forward strand.
GGCGTGCACCTGCAGGATCTGGTCGCGGCCGATCAGGTCCGGTGCCTCCACGGAGACCTGGCGGTCGAAACGGCCGGGACGCAGCAGCGCCGGGTCCAGGACGTCGGGCCGGTTGGTGGCGGCGATGAGGATGACGTTGGTCTTGACGTCGAAGCCGTCCATTTCCACCAGCAGCTGGTTCAGGGTCTGCTCGCGTTCGTCGTTGCCGCCGCCGATGCCGGCGCCGCGGTGGCGGCCTACGGCGTCGATTTCATCCACGAAGATGATGGCCGGGGAGTTCGCCTTGGCCTGTTCGAAGAGGTCGCGGACGCGCGAGGCGCCGACGCCGACGAACATTTCCACGAAGTCCGAGCCCGAGATGGAGAAGAAGGGGACACCGGCTTCACCGGCAACTGCACGGGCCAGCAGGGTCTTGCCGGTGCCCGGAGGGCCATACAGGAGCACACCCTTGGGGATCTTGGCGCCGACCGCCTGGAACTTGGCCGGTTCCTGCAGGAATTCCTTGATTTCCTGCAGTTCCTCCACTGCCTCGTCGGCACCTGCAACGTCGGCGAAGGTCACCTGCGGCATGTCCTTGCTGACCATCTTGGCCTTGGACTTGCCGAACTGCATGATCTTGGAGCCGCCGCCCTGCATGCGGGTCATCAGGAACCAGAAGAGGGCGCCCAGCAGGATGACCGGGATCAACAGGGACAGCAGGCCGGAGAACCAGTTGCTCTCGATCGGCTGGTCGGTGAAGCCCTGGGCCGGCTTGGCGTCGGTGACAGCCTTCACCACGTCCTGCGCGCGGGCATCCACGAAGAAGAACTGGACGCTCTTGCCTTTGTCCTGCCCGTCCAGGTTCAGGTTGTCCTTCAGCGTGAGGTCAACGCGGTTCTCGCCGTCGAAGATCTTTGCCTGCTCCACCTTGTTGCCGGAGAGCAGTTCCAGGCCCTTGTCCGTATCGATCCGTGACGCGCCGCCGGGGGCGAGCGTTGCAAAAGCCACCAGGAGCAGACCGACCACGACGACGATCCAGATGCCCGGGCCTTTGAAGAAGTTCTTAGCTTTCATCTGTTCGGGGGCTGGCCCCGTCCCTTCCGGTAGTGCTGCACGGCGAGTAGTCTGCGCGCGTGATGGTGCTGCGTCAGCTTCTAGCTATACACCGTCCGGAGTACATCACGCATAGTGAAAAGCAAAAGTTCCCTTTGGGCGTAGCGCTTTAAGGCGGCGTCACGGCCTCGCCGGCGCCACGTCCCCCGGCGCAGCGATGGACCCCCGGCTGACCAGCGGACACTCCAGGAGGACCGGCTCCGGTACCGGGCCGGTGGTGCCGGCTTCAATCACGTCGATGAGCCTGTCCGCCGCCCAGGCGCCCATGGCATAGTGCGGCAGGGCCACGGTGGTCAGCCCCGGGTGCAGGTTGGCGGCGATCAGTTCCTGGTCATCGAAGCCCACAATGGACAGGTCCGCGGGAATGGCCAGGCCGCGCTCGGCCGCCGCGCGGTACGCCCCCATGGCCATGCGGTCGTTGTAACAGAAGAGGCCCGACGGCGGGTTGTCGCCGTCGAGGATCCGGCCGGCAGCAGCGTATCCCCCGTCTGCATCGGACGACGCCGTCAGGACCGGCGCGGAGTCGCCGTCCAGTCCGGCGCGGGTCAGCGTCTCCCGGAAACCTTGCAGGCGCAGGTGCGTGGAGGGAACGTCCTCGGTGTTGTTCAGGAACCCGATCCGGGTGTGGCCGGCGGCAAGCAGGGCTTCCACCGCGGCGGCTGCCCCGCCGTATTCGTCCGGCACCACGGCCGGGAATCCGCCGTCCGCGGTGACCGCGTCCACCAGGACCGCCGGGACCTTGCCCAGGTTGGCCGGGGGCTGCAGCCGGCGGTGGTACATGGTGGCGTAGAGGATCCCGTCCACCTGGCGTTCCAGCAGGGACTCGACGTCCGCTTCCCGCAGGTCCGGGTCGGCTGAGCCTGCGGTATTGATCAGCATCAGCGTGTAGCCGCGCGCGCGGGCGGCCTGGTCTGCGCCGAGGATCATGCGGCCGGCATGCGGCGTGGTGGCCACCTCCTCGCTGACCAGGCCAAGGACGCCGGACCTGCGGCTGCGCAGGGCCTGGGCCAGGCGGTTGGGGCCGTAGCCCAGCTCGACGGCGGCTGCCTTCACTTTGTCCCGTGTCTCCGGGCTGACCCGGGCATAGGACACGTCATTGAGGACATGGGAGACCGTGGTGGCGGACACCCCGGCGGCCCGCGCCACGTCCTTGATGCCGATGTTCCTGGGCAGATCCTTGGGCGGCAAGATGTTGCGGCGCAGCCTACTCGTAGACGTGCGGGGCGAGGGTGCCCACGAAGTCCAGGTTGCGGTACTTCTCGGCGTAGTCCAGGCCGTAGCCCACCACGAACTCGTTGGGGATGTCGTAGCCGACGTACTTGACGTCGATCTCCACCTTGGCCGCCGTCGGCTTGCGGAAGGCGGTGCAGATCTCCACCGATGCGGTGCCGCGGGATTCGAGGTTGGTCTTCAGCCAGGACAGGGTGAGGCCGGAGTCGATGATGTCCTCGACGATCAGCACGTCCTTGCCCATCAGGTCGGTGTCCAAGTCCTTCAGGATGCGCACCACCCCGGACGACTGGGTGCCGGAGCCGTAGGAGGACACGGCCATCCAGTCCATGGAGATGTGGCTGTGCAGCGCGCGCGCAAGGTCCGCCATGACCATCACGGCACCCTTGAGGACGCCCACAATGAGGATCTCGCGGCCTTCGTAGTCCTTGTCGATCTCCGCAGCGAGCTCGGCGATGCGCTGCTGGATCTGTTCCTTGGTGTAGAGAACGTGCTTGAGGTCTGCCTGGACGTCGTTTGAATCCACCAATGGCTCCTGTTTAGATGCGGGGGTGCGACTATTTTGCGGGCGGCTTTTGCGGCCGGAATACTAGCTTCCCACAGCGCGCCCGTTCGCGGGGAACGGAGCCGGGGCGCTCATGCGTTCCCGGCTGCGGGCCAGGCGTCGATCCTTCCAGCTGGGCCAGCGACAGCCGGTACACGCTGACGCCCCCGGGAAGCTCCACCGGCCCTGCCGATCCCTGCCGCCGCAGCAGCGCTTCCGCCGCTAAAAGGCGCCGGTAACTGGGCTGCTGCCCGCCGGCGTCGGCCGCCGCCTTCGCGATGACCCGGAACCTGATGGCCGGGGCCAGCGCGCGCAAAGCCTCCTCTGGAAGGCTCAGTTCCTTGTCGTCCCGCTCCACGAGGGATGCGTAGGTGCTTTCCGCCACATCCTCCAGGTAGTCGGCGTCCAGCTGCAGGATGGCGGCGGTCCGGGCCAGCGATTCGGCGACGCCGGGACCCAGCTTTTCCTCAAGGTGCGGGAGGACTTCAACCCGGGTACGCGACCGCGCGTAGGCGGGGTCCTCGTTGGTGGGGTCGTGCCAGGGCTCCAGCTCCTCAACCGCACAGATCTCCTCGGTGTCCGCGCGGCGCAGCCCAAGGAAAGGCCGCAGCAGGAGGGCATTGCCCGGGCTGACGCGGGCCGGCCGCATGCCGGCAAGCGAGCGGGTTCCGGAACCGCGGGCCAGGCCCAGGAGTACCTGCTCCGCCTGGTCGTCCAGGGTGTGCCCCAGCAGGACCGCACCGGCGCCCTGTTCCGCCGCGGCGGCTTCCAGCGCTTCGTGCCGGGCTTCGCGCGCGGCGGCTTCCGGGCCCATCCCGGCACCGCCAACCGTGACTTTCCGGATGTCCACCGGGGCGAGGCCGAGTTCCCTCAGGGCCTGGGCGGTGCGGGCGGCGACCTCGGCAGAGCCGTCCTGCAGTTGGTGGTCCACCACTACCGCGCCTGCCGTCAGGGGGTGGCCATCCACATGGCCGCGGCGGGCGAAGTACGCTGCGACGGCGGCAAGCGCCAGGGAATCGGGTCCGCCGCTGCACGCCACCACCACGTGCCGCGGATATCCGGCCGCGGCAAGGGCGTCCTGCACCATTTTGCGTGCGGTGCCGACGACGGGCGCCAGCCTGCCGGGCCGGCGCCGGCCGCTGCCGCGTGATGCGGGGACCGCCGTTCCGCTGGCAGGCGCGGCGGGCTGAACCCCGGGAGAAGGCTGGCGGGGCACCTGCTCGTCAGGCAATCAGAGCCCCATCCGGTCAAGCCACAGCTTGGCATCGTGGATCTCGGGTTCGGTGGGCAGGTGGTCGGCCGACTCCCATACTTTGTTGAAGCCTTCCATGCCAGCCACGTCCACCACGGCCCGGACGAAGCGGGCGCCGTCGGAGTATTGGCGCATCTTCGCGTCCAGGCCAAGGAGGCTGCGGATGAACTTTTCGATGACGCCGCGGTCCTTGCCGCGGTCGTTGAACCGCTGGCGGATCGTCTTAACCGAGGGGATGATGCTGGCGTCCACGGCGTCCATCACCACGTTGGCGTGGCCTTCGAGGAGGCTCATCACCGCGGTGAGGTGCGAGATGGCGGCCTTTTCCTCGGGGTCCTGCAGCAGGTCCAGGATGGCGCCGCGGCCGGGAGTGTTTCCGTTGACGGAGCGGTCCTTGAGCGAACGGGCGGCTGCCGAGGCACGCTCCATCAGGGTGTCGACGTTGCCCAGCAGGTGGCCGCTGAGTTCATCGATCTGTTCCAGCATGTGGTGCCGCAGCCACGGCGCGGCGGCGAACTGCACGCGATGCGTCTGCTCATGCAGGCAGACCCACAGCCGGAAATCCTCCGGCGTGACGTTGAGCTCCCGCTCCACCGCGACGATGTTCGGTGCCACCAGCAGGAGCCTGCCGGCGGCGGGTGCCGTGGAGTTTTCGGCCAGTGCCGCGAAGGGATCGTACTGGCCCAGGACCTTGCTGGAGAGGAAGGCCAGGACGGCACCAAGCTGGCTGCCGGTGATGGCGCCGCTGACGTTGGCGGCCGCCGGGCTCATCGTCCCACGGCGGTTGTCCAGCATCTTCTGCATGGCCGGCTTCAGCATCACGGCGAAGCTCTGCGTGTTGGCCTTGGCCCAGGATGCCCGGTCCACCACCAGCACCGAGGAGTCCCGCAGGTCCCGTGCCGCTTCCAGTCCCGTAATCTCATGGACGTGCGGAACGGAGGCGTCCGCGAGCCGGCGCAGGCTGTCCACGGCCTCGCCGATGGCAGCCTGGCTGAGCACAGGGCCGGCGGGAGCCAGCCGCGCTGCTGCGGAGGCTGCGAGATCCCAGTTGATCAGGGAAGGGGCAGCGGTTGATTCGGCTGCGTTGGATGGTGCTGCGTTGGATGGTGCCGCCGGGGACTGGCCCGTTGGGGACTTATCCGTTGAAGACAGCATCGATGCGGACTCGCGTGAAGTGGACTCCATAGGTCCCATCAGAACACAGGAGGCTGGGGATCGGCTTTAAGTTCGCCCACCGGGGAACTCCCACAGCCGCGGCGCAACCTGGACGGCCCGGACATGAGCGGCCGTGACCCGCGGGACCGCGCCTGGGAGTGTTACCGGCAGCCGCACCCGGCCAGCACGGTGGCGGCCCGGTCGAGGGCCTCCTTGTTGCCGGCCGCGCCGGGGGTCAGCCCATTCCCGACGAACGAAAACACCAGAAGCCGCCCGTCGGCGTCAACGACGTAGCCGCTGAGCGCCAGCACGGTGTTCAACGTCCCGGTCTTGGCCCGCACCAGCCCGGCACCGCCGGACGTGGTGGCATTCCCGTACCGCATGTCCAGGGTGCCGGTCAGGCCCGCCACAGGAAACCCGTCGAGGGCGGCACGGAGCCTGCTGTCGGTACCGGAGGTGATGGCCCGGACCACTTCGGTGAGCTGCCGGGCGGAGACCCGGTTTTCCATGGCCAGCCCGCAGACGTCCACGAGTTTCAGGGAGTCCACGGGGATGCCGGCCGCCGCCAGCTGGGCCGTGACGGTGGCGACTGCGGCCTCACTGCTCCCCGGCTGCCCGGACGCGAGTGCCGCCATCCGGCCCATGGTTTCGGCCAGGTAGTTGTCCGATACCTGCAGCATCAGGTCAACCTGCTCCGCGACCGTGGCCGAATCGACCTGCGCCAGGACGGCGGGGTGCGCAGCCTGCTGGGGTGATGCGTGGACTGCACGTTCGACGCCGGCCGCTACCGCCAGTCCCGCCCCGGCACCCGCGGCGCGAAGCCGGGCCGCGAACTCCTCAGCCGCGGCCATGGCGGCGTCCTGCGGCCGTGGCCCCGTGGTGACGGCGGGATCGAAGCGGGCCGAGTTGAGGGCCAGCGGGTACAGCGGGGCCACCTCCCCTGCCTCCACATCCCCTGCCTGCCAGGCGGGGTTGAGCGCGGGGCCGCTGAAGAGGGAATCATCCAGAAGCACCTTGATGCTGCCGGTTGTTCCGGCCTCCCGCAGGGTTTCCGCCGTGCGGGCGGCAAGGGTGGCCAGGCCGGCGTGGCCCATCGTTGACTGGGGCCGGGACTCTCCCCCAGCCAGGAGGACGTCGCCGCCACCCACCAGCACCACCTGCCCAGCCTCCGGGCCGGGCACCACCCGGGTGCTGAAACGGTGGTCCGGTCCCAGCGTGCGCAGCGCGGCGAGGGCGGTCAGCAGTTTCAGGTTCGACGCCGGCACCCGGTTTTCCGCGCCGCCGCGGTCGAAGAGGACCTTGCCGGTCAGCGCATCCTGGACGATCCCGGTGAATGTTCCGCCGCCGTCGGTCTTCAGCACCGGGTCCACCTGGGCCGCCAGTGCTGACGGGACGGGCACCTGGGCCGAGGGTTCCAGGGCCGCCAGCCCCTGCGGGCCCGAGAGGGTGGCGGGAACCTGTTGCCAGGCGGGAGGCGCGGGGGCCGGCGCGGGCGGTTCGGGGCCGAGGAATCCGGGTGCCACCAGCAGGGCTGCGGGGATGGCGAGGGCAACCAGGAGCAGGGTGGCGAGGGCCAGGGGCCACAACTTGCGGAGGACTGCGGGAAGGCTGCCGGAACGCTGCGGGGGCCGGACGCGACGCCGTTCCGGGCCGGTTGTTTTGGTCATGCTGGTGCTGGTCCTCAAGTCCTGAAATTTCCCCACAAGTTCCTGATTCCAGGGCCTCTCGCTATATCCTCAATTGTAGTCGGCGGCACCGACACTCTTTTTTGTGGGCCCGTCAAGTGTGCCGCGCACCCCCTGCAATTGCCGAGGAGCATTCCCATGAAGCACGACGTGACCATCGAGATCCCCAAGGGATCGCGCGTCAAGTACGAAGTTGACCACGAGACCGGCCGCGTCCGCCTGGACCGCGTCCTCTTCACCTCCATGCAGTACCCCACGCACTACGGGTACTTCGAGAACACCCTCGGCGAGGACGGCGACCCGCTGGACGCGCTGGTGCTCCTGCAGGACTTCGACCTGCACCCGGGCGTCATCGTCGAGTCCCGCCCCATCGGCGTCTTCAACATGACCGACGACGGCGGCGGAGACGCCAAGATCCTGTGCGTCCCCGTGGATGCCCGCTTCGACCACATCCAGGAAGTCAGCGACGTCAACGAGTTCCTGATCAAGGAAATCGAGCACTTCTTCACGCGCTACAAGGACCTGGAGCCGGGCAAGTGGGTCAAGGCCGAAGGCTGGGGCGACCGCGCCGCCGCCGAAGCCGAGCTGGAAGCCTCGATCAAGCGCTACGTGCCTTCGCAGCACTAATCCCCACCGTCCCCCTAACCTCGCTTCGCTCGGTCAGGGAACCCTGTCGGCGTGGGCCCACCCACCGTCCCCCTAACCTCGCTTCGCTCGGTCAGGGAACCCTGACGGCGTGGGCCCACCCACGCTGGGGCAAGTCCGACGGCGGGTGGCCGGCTTTCCGAAGCCGGGCACCCGCCGTCGTTGTTTCAGGAAGTTGTGGCATGGTGGGGCTGTGAGTTCCGAGCCAGCCCTGACCTCCCAGCTGTTGTTCCGTCCTCCCTGCGGCCCCATCAGCGGATGGCGCGACGGCGACGTCCTCCGCGCCACCGGCATCCCCTACGCCACCGCCAAGCGGTTCCAGCCGCCGGCGCCAGTGCCGGACTGGACCGCCGAATTCGCCGCCACGTCCCTGGCGCCGGCCTGCCCGCAGGCGCCGGTCCCGTTCCTGGACGATGTCCTGGGCACCAAGTACGGCGAGCTTCCCGGCAGCGAAGACTGCCAGAACCTGTCGATCACCATGCCCAGCGATCTCTCTCGGGACGAAAAGCTGCCCGTCATGGTCTGGATCCACGGCGGCTCCTACACCACGGGATCCGGTGACCTGGCGATCTTCGATCCCGCCCGGCTGGTGGCCGAGAACCGGGTGATAGTGGTCTCGGTGACGTACCGGCTCGGTTTGTTCGGGTTCCTGGCGACGCCTGCCGGGCGTCCCGGCAACCTGGGGCTCCTCGACCAGCTGGAGGCCTTCCGCTGGGTGCAGCGGAACATCGCCGCCTTCGGCGGCGATCCCGGCCGGGTCACCGCGTTTGGCCAGTCCGCCGGGGGCGATGCAATCGCCCACCTGATGGCCACGCCGGAGGCGCCCACACTTTTCCAGCGCGCCATCATCCAGAGCGCGCCGCTGGGCATTACCCGGGGCCGGGCCAAGATGAACCACGCCATGGGCATCGCGGCCGACGGCGTCACGGAGCAGACGCCCGCCATGGATGTGGTGGCTCTCGAAGCACAGGTTACGCAAGTGGCCAAGAAGTTCGGCATGTTGGCGGCCATGCCGTTCGGCACCCAGTACGGCCACGATCCGCTCCCCGAGGAGTCCGAAATAGAGGCGGCCTGGAACCGGACTGCCCCTGCCATCGAAGTCCTGATCGGACATACCTCGGAGGAAGCCCGATTGTTCCTCCCCCGCAGCCCGCGCCTGATGCGCTTGGCGGGCGTTCCCGTGGTGGGTCCCGCGGCCGTCCGGGCCATCGACTGGGTTGTCACGGAGACGGTGTATGGGCGGGCAACCCGGAAGTTTGCGCGCCGGCATGCCAAGGCGGGCGGAAAAGTGCACCGCTATGTCCTGGACTGGCATGCGCCCGGCAACATCTTTGGCGCCGCCCATACCGTGGACCTTCCCCTGCTGCTCGGCAGCAAGAAGACCTGGGACGGGGTGGGCCTGACCGATGGCGCCCGCTGGGAGGATGTGCAAGCAGCAGGCCGTGAACTGCGGGCGCTGTGGGCCGGTTTCGCACGTGGCTCGGACTTGGGCGCAGCCGGGGAAATTCCCGGGGTCCTGCGGTACCAGGCTGCCTGAGAACCCCGTGAGGACCCTCGGCGTGGACCTCGCGGCAGCCACGAAGAAGACCGCGGTGGCTGTCATCGACTGGAGTGACAGCCTGGCCCGGCTCACCCACCTGTCCCTGGACGTGGACGACCAGGAAATCGTGGACCTCTTCGGCGCCTGCGCCATGACCGGCGTCGACTGCCCGGTGGGCTGGCCTGATGCGCTGATCCCGTTCCTTACCGGGCACCGGAACTTCGACGGCGGCCCCGTCCTGGCGCACGACGGCATCGCGGGCCGGCGGCTGCTCGCCTACCGCGACACCGACCGTTTCACCACTGCGCACACCGGGCTGATCCCGCTGAGCGTCTCCGCCGACCGCCTGGCCCACCCCGCCATGCGCTGCGCCGTCATCCAGGCGAAGATCGCCGCCATCCATGGCCCGCAGCAGCGCGACGGTTCAGGGCGGCTCGCCGAGGTGTATCCGGCGGCCTCGCTGAAGATCTGGGGCTTCAACGGGCGCGGTTACAAGGGCCGGGGAATCCCCGAAGCCGATCGCCTTGGCCTCCTGTTGGCGGCCTTTGAGGAGCGGGCGCCCTGGCTCGACCTGGGCGGGTACCGGGACAGGCTGGCCGGCTCGGACGACATGTTCGACGCCGTCATCGCCTCCCTCACCGCGCGTGCGGTGGCGCGCGGGCTCACCCTCCAGCCGGACGGGGGCCACGCGGAGGCAGCCCGCAGCGAGGGATGGATCCACCTTCCGTCCTGCGCCCTTGACGGACTTCGGTAAGCTACCCGCCGAGCTTCCAGTTCCGGATCTCCTCCGGGTCCTCGCCGTGGGTGCGGGTATGTTCACGGCAGCGGTTCCGCCGGTCCTGCAGGTCCTGGCGCAGGAGTGAATACTGTTCGGCGAGGCCCGGCACCCGGTCGATCGCGTCGATCGCCAGGGTGAAGCGGTCGATCCGATTCATCATCGCCATGTCGAACGGCGTGGTGGTGGTCCCCTCCTCCTGGTAGCCGTGCACGTGCAGGCCCTGCTGGTTGGTCCGCCGGTACGCGAGCCGATGGATCAGCGCCGGGTAGCCGTGGTAGGCGAAGATGATGGGCTTGTCGTTGGTGAAGATCCCGTCAAAGTCCCGGGCCGGCAGGCCGTGCGGATGCTCGCTGGCATCCTGCAGCCGCATCAGGTCCACCACGTTGACCACCCGGACTTTCAGGCCTGGCGCACCCTCCCTGAGCAGTTCCGCCGCGGCCACGGTCTCCACGGTGGGAACGTCGCCGGCGCAGGCCAGGACGACGTCGGGCTCCTCGCCCGGCACCTCGGACCCCGCGAACTCCCAGATACCCAGCCCGCGGCTGCAGTGGTTCGCGGCGTCGGCCGGTCCCAGCCACGTGGGTGACGGCTGCTTGCCGCTGACCACAATGTTCACGTAGTCGGTGGAGTCCAGGCAGTGCTCCATGACGGACAGGAGGGTGTTGGCGTCCGGCGGCAGGTACACCCGGATGATCTCGGCCTTTTTGTTCACTGCGTGGTCGATGAAGCCCGGGTCCTGGTGCGAAAAACCGTTGTGGTCCTGCTGCCACACATGCGAGGACAGCAGGTAGTTCAGGGACGGCACCGGCTGGCGCCACGACAGCGTGCGGTGCACCTTAAGCCATTTGGCGTGCTGGTTGAACATGGAGTCGACGATGTGGATGAAGGCCTCGTAGCAGTTGAACACCCCATGGCGGCCGGTGAGCAGATAGCCTTCGAGCCAGCCCTGGCACAGGTGCTCGCTCAGCACCTCCATGACCCGTCCGGACCGCGCAAGGTGCTCGTCGACGTCGTCGATCCGGTACTGCCACACTTTGTCGGTGACCTCGTAGACGTTCTGCAGCCGGTTCGATGCCGTCTCGTCCGGCCCGAACAGCCGGAAGTTCTCCATGTTCTGCGCGATCACGTCCCGCATCCAGGAGCCCAGCGTGATCATGGGGCTGACCCGTTCGGTGCCGGGGTTCGGGACTTCGACGGCGTGGTCCCGGTAGGCGGGCAGTTTCAGGGCCCGCCGGAGCAGGCCGCCGTTGGCGTGCGGCGTGGCACTCATCCGGAAGTCGCCGGTGGGCGCGGCCCTGGCGACGTCGGGACGGAGCCTGCCGTCGCCGTCGAACAGTTCATCCGGGCGGTAGGACTGCAGCCATTCCTCCAGCTGCTTGAGGTGCTCCCCGTTGGTCCGGACCTCGGACAGCGGCACCTGGTGGGCACGCCATGTCCCTTCCACCTGCAGCCCGTCCACCTCCCGCGGGCCCGTCCAGCCCTTCGGCGAGCGCAGCACGATCATGGGCCAGCGGTGTCCGCCCTCCCCCGATTCGCGGCCTTCCCCCTCTGCGCGGTGGGCGTCCTGGATGGCCCGGATCTCTGACAGGCACCGGTCCAGGACGGCGGCAAAGTCCCGGTGCGCCTGTTCGGTGTCGTCCGGGTCCGCGACCGTGACGAAGTGCGGTTCGTGGCCGTATCCGCGCAGCAGCTGCTCCAGCTGCTCCTGCGGCATGCGCGCCAGGATGGTGGGATTGGCGATCTTGTAGCCGTTCAGGTGCAGGATGGGCAGCACGGCGCCGTCCGCGGCCGGGTCCAGGAAGTTGTGCGAGTGCCAGCTGGCGGCCAGCGGGCCGGTCTCGGCCTCGCCGTCACCAATGACGACGGCGGTCACCAGCTGGGGGTTGTCCAGTACCGTGCCGTAGGCGTGCGCCAGGGAGTATCCGAGTTCACCGCCCTCGTTGATGGAGCCGGGGCTTTCGGGAGCGGCGTGGCTGGGGATGCCGCCGGGGTACGAGAACTGCCGGAAGAGTTCTGCAAGGCCGGCCTCGTCATTGCCCACATGGGCATAGATTTCGGAGTACGTTCCCTCCAGCCAGGCGTTGGCGACGACGGCCGGGCCGCCATGGCCGGGGCCGGCAACAAAGAGCATCTCGGCTGAGTCGCGGCGGATGACGCGGTTCAGGTGGGCATAGACGAAGTTGAGTCCGGGGGTGGTGCCCCAGTGGCCCAGCAGGCGGGACTTGGTGTCCTCCGCCCGGAGCGGTTCCCGCAACAGGGGGTTGGACCGCAGGTAGATCTGGCCCACCGACAGGTAGTTGGCGGCCCGCCACCACTTGTTAACGAGCTCAAGTTCTTCCGGCCGCATGTCATCCAGCTGCGTCCCGTCCTGCGGCTTTACATCCTGTCCTGCGCTGCCGGCCATAACCATCCTTACGTCGGGTGTGCCGCCGCAGGCGGCCTGTAGGGTAGTAAGTAAGCTTAGCTTCCCGGTATGGGGGCTGGGGCAAATCTACTGTGGGGAGAGATAGACATGCCAGCCGAAGACGACGTTGTAATTCCCGGAGTTCCGTCCAGTGAGCCTCCGGCGCTTGAAGAGCCCACCACCCCGCGGGAGCCGTTGCCGCCAAAGCCGGACCAGCGCGGTCCCGAAGCCGTGTCACCGACCGGTAGCCCGACGGGTGCGCCCGCCACCGCCCGCGCCCAGTCCGGCCAGTACCTGACCACCGCCCAGGGGCTCCGCCTGCCGGATACGGACCACTCCCTGAAAGCCGGGACCCGCGGTCCCATCCTGCTCCAGGACCACCACCTGCGCGAGAAGATCACCCACTTTGACCACGAGCGGATCCCGGAGCGCGTCGTCCACGCCCGGGGCGCAGGGGCGCACGGTGTGTTCCGTTCTTACGGGACGGCTGCCAAAGTCACGCGCGCCGGCTTCCTTGCCCCGGACGTCGAAACTCCGGTGTTCGTCCGGTTCTCCACCGTGCTGGGCTCCCGCGGGTCCGCGGACGCGGTCAGGGACACCCGCGGGTTCTCCACCAAGTTCTACACGGACGAGGGCACCTACGACCTCGTGGGAAACAACATTCCGGTGTTCTTCATCCAGGACGGCATCAAGTTCCCGGACGTGGTCCACGCGGCCAAGCCCCACCCGGACCGGGAAATTCCCCAGGCCCAGAGCGCGCACGACACCTTCTGGGATTTCGTGTCGCTCCACACCGAGGCGCAGGCGCACACTCTGTGGAATATGTCCGACCGCGGCATCCCCCGGTCCTACCGCACCATGGAAGGCTTCGGCGTCCACACGTTCCGGCTCGTCAACGCCGCCGGTGACACCACACTGGTGAAGTTCCACTGGAAGCCGAAACAGGGCGTGCACTCGCTGGTGTGGGAGGAAGCCCAGATCATCAACGGCATGGACCCGGACTTCCACCGGCGCGACCTCGCCGACGCCATCGAGGCCGGCGCCTACCCGGAGTGGGAACTGGGCATCCAGACCTTCCCGGACACCGAAGACCAGATGTTCCAGGGCATCGACCTGCTGGATCCCACCAAGTTCGTCCCCGAGGAACTCGCGCCGGTGCAGCCCATCGGGCTCATGACCCTCAATGCGAACCCCACCAACTACTTCGCTGAAACCGAGCAGGTGGCCTTCCACCCCGGACACCTGGTGCCGGGCATCGACGTCACCAACGACCCCCTGCTGCAGGTCCGGTTGTTTTCCTACCTGGACACCCAGATCTCCCGGCTCGGCGGGCCGAACTTCGCGCAGATCCCCATCAACCGGCCGCACGCTCCGGTCAACGACATGCTCCGCGATGGCATGCACCAGACTGCGGACCACGCCGGTGTTGCACCGTACCGGCCCAATTCCCTGGATGGCGGGTGCCCGTTCCTGGCCGGCCAGGACATGGGCGCGTTCGTGGACGTGCCGGAGGCAGTTGCGGAATCCATCAAGGAACGGCGCAACCCGGCATCCTTCGATGACCACTACAGCCAGGCCCGGCTGTTCTTCCGGAGCCTGAGCGCGGTGGAGCAGGACCATGTCATCCAGGCGTACACATTCGAGCTCGGCAAATGCTACGAAACCGCAATCCGCGAACGGCAGCTCCAGGCCCTGGCGAATATCGACGCCGGGCTCTGCGCCGCCGTCGCTGCCGGCCTGGGCATGCCTGCGCCGGAGGCCACCGAGCAGGTCCCGGACCGGGACCCCAGCCCGGCCGTGTCCCAGGTGGGTGAGACCTGGCCGGTTGCCGGGCGCGTGGTGGGCATCATCGCCGATTCGGCCAGTGACCTGGCCGAGGTGGAGGCTGCCCGCAAAGCGCTCGACGGCGAGGGCATGGTTCCGCTGGTCATCGCACCTACCGGGGGCGTGCTTTCCTCCGACGGACTTTCGGTGACGGTGCAGCGGACCTTCCTCACGGCGCGGTCCACCGAGTTCGACGCGCTGATCGTCGCCGGAGCCAAGCAGCCTGCGCCTGACGCCGCAGCAGGGCGTGACGCCAAGGCCGGGGAACCGGTTGAAGCCCCCGATCCGCGCGTCGCCCTCATGCTCTCCGAGGCGTACCGCCACGCCAAAGCCATTGGCGTCTGGGGCTCCGGGTCCACAGTTCTTGAGGCGATCGGCATTCGGCAGGAAACGGTTGGCATCGCTGCCGGGGACAGCGCAGCGGAAGTCACCGCTGCGCTGACCGGGCTCCTCGCCGCCCACCGCGCCTGGGACCGTTTCCCGGCAACCGGCGCGGCAGCCGGTGCGGCAGCCGGGCAGGCCGGCGACTGAGCAGGAAAACTGACTGCCGGAGGTCATTCCTCCGGAGGATGGCCGAGGGTCCGCAGCACCAGGCGCGGACCCTCAGCTGCGCCGCCACCAGGAAGTGCACAGGCGGCCCACCAGCCGTAATACCGGCGGTCCCACAGTTCCTACTTCCGGGTAGTGTGTACCCAGAATGTTCACCCTGACCATCAACCAGACGGACAGCCGGCGCGACGGCGACCAGGTTCCGCAGCTGCTCAAGGCCCTGCGGCACATCCCCGCGCGCCTGGACTTTGACCGCTCGGTGGAGGACGAAGTGCAGGGGATCGTCGACTGCCCGCACCAGGCGGTGGACGCGGCGCTGATCGCGCTGCGCAGCGGCTCCTGGTATGTCGGCATCGGTGCGGGGCCGGTGGACGAGCCGCTGCCCAACCAGGTCAAGGACGCATCAGGCCACGGCCTGGTGTATGCGCGGCGGGCTGTCGACCGGCTCCGCAGCAGCAAGGAAAGGGTTCCCGTGGCGGTGGAGGGGCCACTGGCCGACGTCGCCCACGACGCCGAGGCCGTGCTGCGGCTGCTGGGCCTCATCGTGCGTGAACGCTCCGATGCGGAGTGGCGGGTGCTGGACCTGCTTACCCCCGGAGTCCGCGGCCAGCAGAAAGCCGTGGCCCAGGAGTTGGGCATCACCACGCAGGCGGTCAGCAAAGCCGTGGCCCGCGCCCAGTGGAACGAAGAACATGCCGCCCGACCGGCCGCCGCCAGGTTGCTGGCACTGATCCTCGAAGCAGGGTAACCCGGCCTGGTGGCCTGCGTGGCTTAGCTGCCGGTTGCCGCCATCACGGGTTCGCCGTTGAAGTACTCCAGGTTCCACCCGTCGATGGCGTGGTGGTGGGCCAGGTTGAGCACGGCGTTGTCCACGCTGGCCAGGGTCTTGCCGGTGGCGCGGCTGAGGCTGACCCGGAGCAGGGTCCCGTGCGTGACCACCAGCAGCCGTTGGCCGCGGAACTCCTCCGCGAGGGCCTCCAACGCAGCCAGGCCGCGGTCTGCGGCTTCGTCCTCGCTCTCGGCCCCCTTGAAGCCGCCGGGAATGCGCAGGGCATCGAGTTCGGGGCCGGCCTGCATCCCCTCGGCCGGTCCGAAGCTGCGCTCGGTGAGTTCCGGGACACGGCGCGACACTGCCAGGCCCAGGCCTTCGGCGATCAGGTCCGCGGTTTCGGCGGCGCGGCTCAGGGGCGAGGAGACGATGGCGTCCCATTCGTACGGCGCAAGGACGGCGACGGCGTCACGCGCCTGGCCGCGGCCGACGTCGTTCAGGGGGATGTCGGTTGATCCCTGCAGCCGGCGCTCGGCGTTCCAGTCGGTCTGGCCGTGGCGGACGAGGGCGAACGTGGTAAGGGTCATGGCTTCTATTCTGCCTTGGCCGCGGGCGGGCACCGGAATCGCGGCAGCGGGGGGCGTCCTGCAGCGCCTTACAGCAGGCCGTGGCGGACGAGGGCGAACGTGGTAAGGGTCATGGCTTCTATTCTGCCTTGGCCGCGGGCGGGCACCGGAATCGCGGCAGCGGGGGGCGTCCTGCAGCGCCTTACAGCAGGCTGCGCAGGACGTGGGCGGCGCCGTCGTCGAACACGGAATGGGTGACCTCATCGGCGGCAGCGATGACCTCGGCCGGAGCCTGGCCCATGGCAACGCCCCGGCCCGCCCAGCTGAGCATCTCGATGTCATTGCGTCCGTCCCCGACCGCCACGGTCAGGTGCTGTTCGATGCCGAGCCTCAGGCGGAGGCTTTCCAGCGCGCTGGCCTTGGTCACACCTGCGGCGGCGATGTCCAGCCACGCGGTCCAGCCCACGGAGTATGTCACCCCGGCGAGGCCCACATGGTCAATGGCCTCGTTGAACTCCTCGGGCGTGTTTTCGGTGCTGAACACCACCACGCGCACGGCGGTCGCTTCCAGCATGGTGTGGAAGTCAACGCCCACGGCCTCCACGCCGAAGCTGGCGTCCTGGAAGCGCTCGGTGGACAGGAAGTTGCCGTCGGCGTCCTCAAGCGCGTACTTGGCGGACGGAAGCCGTTCACGCAGCGCACGCAGCGCAGGGGCGGGGTCGAACGTGGCCTTGTGGATCACCTCGTAGCCGTTCTCCAGGCCGGGGTGGAGCCGAAGGGTCACGCCGCCGTTGCAGCAGACGGCGTAGCCGCGCTCGATGCCGATCTTTTCAATGATGGGAAGCGTGGCATTCAGGGACCGGCCGGTGGCGATCATCACCTCGTGCCCGGCGGCGACCACCGCCTGCGCTGCTTCCCGAACGCCCGACGTCATGTGGCCGTCGTGGTCCACCAGGGTGCCGTCCACGTCCAGCGCGACCATCAGCTTCTGGTCGATGCTGGCGAAGGAGCTGTTGCGGCCTGCGAAGGCGTTGGTGTTGTTCTGGTTGTTATCCCGCCGGTCATCGTTGCCGGCGACTGAGGTTTCAGTCAGCGTTGTCATTGAAACAGTGAACCAGAGGTAACTGACAGGCGCTAGGACGCAGGACACAGCTTTACGGAACTGTTGGCTAACTGGTGGTTAACTGCGGGTTCCCGCACCTTCGGGCGGAGCGCCTTGGCTGGCGGCCGTGCCTCCCGGGGCTCATAAGCCTGTTCGCAAAACACGCCCTTCAAGGCCCGGATCCGCGAACAAGCTTATGACGGGTCCGGCTGGAGCTACCGGCGGGTCGCTGGAGCTAGCAGCGGGTGCCGGGGCGGAGGCCGGCGGCGAGGAGTTTGGCCCGGAGCCGCTCCGGATGCTGCAGGTCGGCCCATCCCCAGCGGCCAAAGCCGTGGCCTAAAGCCCGTATCCGGTCCTCGCGGAGCTTCTCGCGGTACACGGCCTCGTCCGCGGTGATCCCGCCGCGCAGCGCGGCCTGCACGTATTTGCCTTTGCCATCGAACTCTCCCACCACGCCCTGCCGCGGCCACCAGAAGTCGCTCCGGCCGATAAAGCCGTCGCTGTCCGTGAAGACCTTCTGAAGGAGGGGCTGCTCAAACTCGAGAAAATCAAAGACGGCCCGGCTGTAGGACTCCCCGACGGACTCCGGCAGCGGGCTGGCCAGGCGGGCTACCCGCTCGGCACGGCGCTGGGCAGCCGCTGACGGAAGGGCAGCTATGCCCGAAGCTACGGCCGGCAGCGAGAAGAGCGGCGCGCCTGGTTCCAGGGTTCGGTCCGCCAGGAGCTTCCGGGCTAAGCCGTCGGCAAGTACGAGGGCCCGGTCCAGCCCGGCCGAGGCCAGGACGTCCACCGTGGTTTCGATCAGCCCCGAACACAGGAACTCCCCGTGCCGCACCGGTTCGAGCCCGGTGATGAGCCGGTACCGCAGCGGATACGAACGCGTGCGCCGCACCTCCCGGGCAGTTTCGTCCGCGCCGAGAACCAAAAGCGGCGACTTCCGCACGCCGCTACGGCCAGGGAGAGCCGTGGCAAGCTCCACGCAGGGCGGCGTCCCCAGCGTCGGCAGGCCGCTGGCCAGGGCCGCCGTTTCCCCGCACAAAACCGCACCCTTGACCGACCTGGCAACCGCCGTCGTGGTCCACGCGAAGCGTTGGGAAGGGACCGCCCGCAGCCAATCCCCGGTAGCGACGTAGAAACCGCGCCTGATCCGGACGAGCTGCCCGGCCTTGAAGGCGCGGTGAATGCGGTCGGTAGTGGCACCGGAGCGCAGGACTGCGGCGGTGTCGATCAGTCCGGGCGGTGTCTCCATCCCCACAGCATGCAGTCCAACCGTGCCGCACAGCGCCTGCGGATACGCCTATGTGGACAGCGGCCGCCCCACCTAGGCTTGTTCGCGGATCAGAACCGTGAATGGTGCGGATCCGCGAACAAGCCCGGGAGCGCCGGAGGCAGGGCCGAAACCTACAGGACCGGTAGGACCTCGAGGCCGCCCAGGTACTTCTGCAGGGCCTTGGGCACGTTGACCGAGCCGTCAGGGTTCTGGTGGTGCTCAAGCAGGGCCACGATCCAGCGGGTGGTGGCCAGGGTGCCGTTCAGGGTGGCCACGGCGCGGGTGCCCTTGGAGACGCCCTCCGCGTTGACCACGCGTTCGCGGATGTTCAGGCGGCGGGCCTGGAACGTGGTGCAGTTGGAGGTGGACGTCAGCTCGCGGTACGCGCCCTGGGTGGGCACCCAGGCTTCGCAGTCGTACTTGCGTGCAGCGGACATGCCCAGGTCGCCGGCGGCAGTGTCGATCACACGGTAGGGCAGCTCGCACTTGGCCAGCATCTCCTCTTCCCACGCGAGCAGCCGCTGGTGCTCCGCGGTGGCCTCTTCAACGGTGGTGTAGATGAACATCTCCACTTTGTTGAACTGGTGCACGCGGATAATGCCGCGGGTGTCCTTGCCGTGGGATCCGGCTTCGCGGCGGTAGCAGGAGCTCTGGCCGGCGTACCGGATGGGGCCTGCGGAGAAGTCGAGGATCTCGTCAGCGTGGTAACCGGCCAGGGCAACCTCGGAGGTGCCCACCAGGTAAAGGTCGTCCTCGGCGAGACGGTAGATCTCGGCGTCGTGCTTTACATCGAAGCCCGTGCCCTGCATGGTTTCCGGACGCACCAGCGTGGGGGTGATCATGGGGATGAAGCCGGCCTCGATGGCCTGGTCCATGGCCATCTGCAGCAGCGCCATTTCCAGCCGGGCGCCAACGCCCTTGAGGAAGTAGAAGCGGGCGCCGGAAACCTTGGCGCCGCGTTCCATGTCGATGGCGCCGATCAGCTCGCCGATCTCCAGGTGGTCGCGGGGCTCGAAGTCGGGGAACTCGCGGGGCGTGCCCACGGTCTTGACGACGACGTAGTCGTCCTCGCCGCCCTCGGGAACGCCGTCCTCGATGAGGTTGGGGATGGTGCGCAGCAGCTCTTCCTGCTTGGTCTGCGCGGCATCGGCTTCCGCGGAGGCAGCCTTGACCGAGTTGGCGAGCTCCTTCACCTCGGCCAGCAGTGCCTGCTTCTCCTCCCCCTTGGCCTTCGCCACCTTCTTGCCGAACACGTTCTGCTCCGCGCGGAGGTTCTCGAAGCGGAGCAGGGCCTCGCGGCGGGCGGAGTTTGCGGAGATGATCGCGTCCACCACTGATTCGTCGGCGCCGCGGGCGCGCTGGCTGGCACGGAACTTGTCCGGGTTTTCGCTGAGGTCTTTTACGTCGATCACCAGACAAGGGTATCCAATACCGTGCACGACGGCGGGCGGCTGGGGCGGTGGGGCCAGCGCGCCGTCCGCCGGGCTACTGTGGAAGCACCATGAGCGACTGGATTCTGTACCTGCTGATCGGAGTGGCGCTTGCCTTCGCCATCTCCAGTTGGTGGGGTGTGCGCCGGCTCAAGGCGCTGCACATGCGCAGCACAGTGGCCGGGGAAGCCTACGATTCCGGGCTGGCGCAGCAGCGGGTGGCCGTCCTGATCAACCCCATCAAGGCGCGGGCGGACGAGGCGAAGGCAGCCATCCAGCGGGCCTGCCTCACTGCCGGCTGGGACGAACCGGTCTTCTACGAGACAACGGCTGAGGACCCGGGCTTCACCCAGATGCAGGCGGCGCTGGTGGGAAAGCCCGACGTCGTACTGGTGGGCGGCGGCGACGGTACCGTGCGCGTGGTGGCTGAGGCCCTCGCCCACACCAACGTGGCCATGGGCCTCATTCCATTGGGGACGGGAAACCTCCTCGCCAGGAACGTGGACCTGGACGTCAACGACCTGCACGGCAACATCCAGACCGCCCTGTTCGGCCGCCAGCGCTACATCGATACAGCCCGGATGGCCATCGAGAATTCCCGCACGGGCACCTACTCCGAACACGTGTTTACGGTGATTGCCGGCATTGGCATGGACGCCGAAGTCCTCGCCGACACGAACGACGGCCTGAAGAGGGCCGTGGGCTGGCTTGCCTACACGGAGGCGGGCATGCGCCACCTGCCGGGGCGGCGCAAGAAGGTGTCCATCTCTTTGGACGATAGTCCGGAACAGGTCCGGAACATCCGCAGCGTGCTGTTCGCCAATTGCGGCCTCGTGCCTGGGGGCATCGATTTCATCCCGCAGGCAATGATCGACGACGGCATGCTCGATGTGGTGGTGATGAGTCCCCGCAGCGCCCTGGGCTGGCTGCTGATGTACGTGAAGATCATGTTCAAGCACAGCGGCAAACTGCCCATCATGACCGTCTACCGGTCCGGCAAGGTTTTGATCAAGTGCCCCGAGCCCATGCCTACCCAGCTCGACGGCGATACGGCAGGCGAGGCGACGCGGCTCACGGTTCAAGTGGAGCCGCGGTCGCTGTTGGTAAGGGTACGCGGGGAGATTGCCAGCGGTGCCGGGGTGGCTCGCTAATCTGGCTGCAGCTCAGGTTGGGCGCCGCGTCAGGCGCCGGATTCCTTCGCGGCCTGGGCGGCAGCTTTGGCGGCGGCGTGGGCCTCGGACTGTTCGCGGATCATGGCCTGCTCCTCTTCGAAGCGCAGGCGGTCGGCGCGGTCGGCGTCGTCCCCGTCCCAGTCCTGGTTCTCCTTGGCCGGCTTGGGGTTGACGATCATCCCCTGGCCGTCGTTGTCAGTGCTGCTGGTCATGACCCGCTCCCTTCGTTGGGGCCCTCCCCCATGTGGATCAAGCAAGCATACGCATTGTCCACAGCCCGCGGAAGTACTCCGAAGGGCATTCGCCTACGCTGTGGGCGAAGCTGCGGAACCGCTTTCACCTGCGGAGAACTCCGTTTGGAGCAAGGACCCAACCCATGCCCTCGCTGCGGCGAAGGCATCGTCGGACGTGTGCGCGGCCACCACGGTGGCCTGCCTGTCCGCGCGGGGATACGAGCCAAGGAAGCGCGTCCCCGGGCTGATGCGGTGCAGCCCGGCCAAGGCATCGGCCACACGCGCCTCGCAGGCGTGGCCTTCGGCGTCGATGCTGAAGAAGTAATGCCCCAGATACTGCCCGGTGGGCCTGGATTCGATGCGGCTGAGGTTGACCCCCCGGCTTGCGAGCTGGTCCAGGATCTCCATCAGGGCCCCTGGGCGGTCTTCGGGAAGAGGCACCACAAGGGTGGTTTTGTCAGCGCCGGTGGGGGCAGGCAACGCGCCGGGCCGGCTGACCAGGACGAAGCGGGTCACGGCGCCCGGGTTGTCACCGATGTTCTCGGCCAGCACCTCAAGGCCGGGGTTCTCCTCGGCCACCAGCGGTGCGCAGATGGCTGCGTCATAGTGGCTCCCGTCCGCCAGCAGGCCCAGGGCCGCGGCCGCGGTGGACGACCCGGGGACATATTCCGCCCCGGGTATGTTCTGGTCCATCCACAGCCGGCATTGCGCCCAGGCATGGCCGTGGGTGGAGACCCGCCGCACGTCCTGCAACCGGACACCCGGGCGCGCCACCAGGACGAAGCTGATGGGGACCAGGACCTCCCGGATAATCCGGAGTTCCTGGCCGGTGGCGATGGCGTCGAGCGTGGCTGTCACGCCGCCCTCCACCGAGTTTTCGATGGGGACCATCGCTGCGTCCGCGGACCCGGAACGCACCTGGTCCAGCGCAGCATTGACGTTGGACGCCGGCACCCGGGTGGCCTCCGCGGCGCCGGGAACCTGCATCAGGGCTGCCTCGGTGAACGTTCCTTCAGGCCCCAGGAAGGCGTAGGTGGGAGCAGGCTGCACTAAAGGACCATCGGCTTGAGTCCGTTGTCGGAGACCAGCGGCTTGCCGTCCTCCAGCCACTGGTCCATGCCGCCGGAGACGTTGATGGCGGTGTAGCCCTGGGCAGTCAGCCACTGCGCGGCGCGGAACGAGCGGCCGCCGGTGCGGCAAATGACGTAGAGGTCCTCATCCGGGTCGAGTTCCCCCAGCCGCGCCGGGATCTGGTCCATCGGGATGTGGAGGGCGCCTTCGGCGTGCCCGGCAACCCATTCGTAGTCCTCCCGCACATCCAGGATGACGGCGTCAGCCGGGATGTCGTGGACGGGGACGGTCTGGAAATCGCTCATCGGAGTCCTGTCGTGGCGGATCAGAGTCAGCATTAAGCCTAGTCCTTCCGTTGTGCTGGGTGCCGTTTCCCGTTGGGCTGGGTGCCGTTTCGCCCTGGGGGCGCCGAGGCAGGGCAGGCTAGGCTGGAGGCGCCGAGGAGGTTGCCTTGCCCGCTGAGCCGAACGCCCACCCGCCTGCCCCGGAGACATTCGTCCCGGCGGGAAGCCACATCCTGGAATGGCGGATCCTTGACTGAACTTCACGAGCTTTCGGCCGTGGCCCTGCGGGAGAATTTGAGGCGTGGTGAAGTCTCAGCGGTTGAGGCCACCACCCATTTCCTTGCCAGGATTGAGCATGAAAACCCCCTCCTCGGCGCCTTCATCACCGTCACGGCGGACCTCGCCATGGAACAGGCCCGGGCGGCCGACTCCCTGCAGCGAATGACAGCCGCGGAGGACCTGCCGATGCTGCACGGCATGCCCTTGGCCTTCAAGGACCTCACGGACGTGGCGGGGGTGGTGACCACCCACGGCAGCGCGGCCCTGGACCACAAGCCGGCGCCGGCGGACGCGCCCCTGGTGTCCCTCTTCAAGGAATCCGGCGCCCTCACGCTGGGAAAGACGCAGGTTCCCGAATTCGGCCTGACGGCCTACAGCGAAAACCGCATCGCACCGCCGTCGCGCAATCCCCACGCCCTGAGCAGGAGTTCGGGAGGTTCTTCGGGCGGAAGCGCCGCGGCGGTAGCGGCCGGCTTGCTGCCCTTCGCGCCCGGGACCGACGGCGGCGGATCGGTCCGTATTCCGGCTGCGGCATGCGGACTGGTGGGGTTGAAGCCGGGCCGCGGCCTGGTGGTTGCCGGGGAAAGTGCGGGCGACCCGGCCCGGCTGGTTGTGCCCGGGCCGCTGGCCAGGAGCGCGGCGGACGCCGCCCTGATGATGGACGCCCTGGTACCCGGCGGCCAATTCCTTGCGGCGATCGGGAAGCCGCCGCCACGGCTGCGGATCGGCGTCACTCTGGACAGCCCCTGGGCCACCACTTTTCCCTTCACCCCGGAGCGCGAAGCCCTCGACGCGCTCCGTACCGGCGAAACACTGCTGGAGCACGCGGGCCACAGGCTCAGCGATGCATCGATCCGCTACGACAACCGGTACCCGGACGCCTTCACCACCGCCTGGACTGCAGGGGTGGGCGCAGCCCGGATCAGCCCCTCCCGGGAAGCGCTGCTGGCACCCCTGACACGGACTTTCCGGCGGCGGGCGCAGCAGCGCAGCCCGGCCAAGCTCGCCGAGGCCCTGGCTTTCCTGCGCCAGTTCCAGCATGACACCGTGGCCCAGTATGCGCAGTGGGACCTGCTGCTGATGCCGGCCCTGGCCCAGACTCCGCGGCCCGTTGGCTGGTTCACGGGGACCGAACACGGCGGGGACCGGTGGCCGTCGGCGCACTGGCCGGGGGATGCCGACGGCGACTACCGCAGGCAGTGCGAATTCGCGCCGTGGTCCTCGCTGGTCAATGTGTGCGGGCTGCCGGCGATCACCATTCCCGTGCACTGGACCGGCGGAGCAGGCGGACAGGGCCTCCCGATGGGAATCCAGCTGGTCGGTCCGATGGGTTCCGAAGTGCTCCTGCTGCAGGTGGCGCACCAGTTGGGGTACTAGCGTCGGATGCGTGCATCCTTGTTGACCTGAACCTAACGCCGGATTAACCCGCCTGTAACCCCGCCGGAGCAGACTGGAAAGGTACCGCACCCTCCACTCGCCACCAGCCCGACGAGGAGTTGCCCGAGATGAACCCTGACCACCCCGCACCCAGTCCTGAGGACCCGTCATCGGAAGGTGAAGCCCGGCCGGACCTGAGCAACACCAATGTCAGGGAGGACCTGGCCATGGCCGGGCGCTGCGCGCTGGTCCACCTGCCGACCGGCCGGACCTGCCTGCTCCCGCTGCGCCACCACGGACCGTGCGAATTCCATCAGCCGCAGGAGGCGCAGGAAGTGGTGGCCGGGAACCTCGACTCCTAGGCCGATCAGGAGGACGATTAAAGGGCAGTCACCAAAGGAGGTCTGTGATGTGCTATTCATCCAGCAAGGACTTCGGGTGGGGCATCAGGAAAGAAGCTGGCCGCAAACCCGAAACCAAGCAGGAAACTCCGGTTGAGACTCCGGTCGAAACACCCGTCGAAACACCGGAACCGCGGGTCAAGGCGCAGGACTTTACGTTCTGGGCGTTCCCCAAATGGCGCAGGACGCCTTCGCCCCGCACCCCCTCCGGCGAGCGGAGCAAGGAGCGGGTCTGAGCCTGCAGCTACGGAAGGGCCTCCGATGGGGCCCTTCCGCCATGCCCGGGCACGTCCGCTCGTCAACGGAGCAGGGGCCCTGCCGCAGGGTCGAGCGCCCTTGCTGCGACTGCCCACCCGACCGGCGGGCACGTTGTGCTGCCGCAATCCGGACGGCTAAGGTTGCACAATAAGCATGCTTAGCATTCTGGGAAAGGGGACGAGCATGACCGCAGGACAGTATTCGCCAGGACCCGACGGGCAGCGCGAACCGGGCACCACGGCGGCCAGGCCAACTTCACCTGGCGGCACGCCTGAAAGCTACGGCAACGCGCCTTCCTACTCCACCGGGGCAGCGGGTGCACCGGTTTCGGGCACCGGCCCGGCACCGGCGCCCGCCGCCGAACGCAAGGTCACACGCACCGGCGTCATCTGGGCGGCCGTCGTCGCAGCCCTGGTGCTGCTGATCCTGCTGATCATCTTCATCCTGCAGAACCAGGAACTGGTCCTCGTGAAGTTCCTGGGCCTCGAGGGCGCCGTTCCGCTGGGTATGGCCCTGTTCATCGCCGCCGTGACCGGGGGCGTGCTGGTAGCCGCAGCAGGGGGCGCCCGCATCCTGCAACTGCGCACCAACGCCCACCGGGCACGCGTGCGCCAGCGGGGCTAGGCTCAGCCGCGGCCCGCCCCGCCCGGCGGGCCAGTACGGCGCGCCGCCTGGCCCGCCCCTCCAGCCCGGCCACCCGCCGCACCGGCAGCTGCGTTTGCCGCCTAACCGCCGAGCCGGCTGCCCAGGTTGCCGAACTTCCGGGCCCGGGCGGCCACAAGCTCCGGCACGGGAACCCGGGCCACCGCGCCCAGCTCGTATTCGATGGCACGGGCCATCCGGCCACAGAACCCGCGTGGCTCCAGGGAGGCATCGTCACGCTCATCCACGATGTGGTCCACCAGGCCGTTCGCGTACAGCGAGGCTACATTCACCCCTTGAGCCTGGGCCATCGAAGGAGCGAAGGCCGTGGTCCGGTGCACAATGGCGCTGGCACCTTCCGGGGGCAACGGCGACAGCCAGCTGTGCTGGGCAGCGATGGTCCGGTCCGCCGGCAACAGCGCGAGCGCCCCTCCGCCGGCGCCCTGGCCCAGCAGCACGGACACCGACGGCGATTCCAGGCCGATCAGTTCATGCAGCGAACGAGCAATTTCTCCCGCGAGCCCGCCTTCCTCCGCTTCCTGGGACAGCGCCGCCCCGGCAGTGTCGATGACGGTGAGCAGCGGCAGCCGCAGTTCCTCCGCCAGTTTCATGCCGCGGCGCGCCTCGCGCAGTGAACCGGGCCCCATGCCCGCGGCGTCCTTGCGCAGCGGCCGTGCATGGCCCAGGACGATGCAGGACTGGCTGCCGAAGCGCGCCAGCGCCAGCAGCAGTCCGGGATCCTTCTCCCCCTGCCCGGTTCCGTTCAGGGGCAGGGCGTCGCTTGCACCGAACTTCAGGAGTTGGCGCAGGTCCGGGCGCCGCTGCCGCCGGGAAATCCCGATCGACGTCCAGGCCTCCACGGCAGCTGGCCGCACGGCGAGCGTTTCCGGTTCCGGAAGCGCGGCCCGCCCGTCACCGCAGGTAATGGACAGCATGTCCAGCGCGCGGGCCACGAGGTCGGCCAGGTCAGCCGGTTCCACCACTCCGTCGATCAGGCCCCTGTTGAAGAGGTTCTCCGCCACCTGCACGTTGTCCGGGAACGCTTCCCCGTAGAGGGCTTCGTAGACCCGGGGGCCCAGGAAGCCCAGCAGGGCGCCCGGTTCAGCGACGTTGATATGCCCGAGTGAACCCCAGGACGCCATCACTCCACCGGTGGTGGGGTGGCGCAGGTAGACCAGGTAGGGCAGGCCCGCCTGCCGGTGGGCACGCACGGCACCGGTAATTTTCACCATGGACAGGAACGCCAGCGTCCCCTCCTGCATCCGCGTCCCTCCGGAGGCGGGGCCCGCCAGCAGCGGCAGTCCCTCCGCGGTGGCGCGTTCGACGGCGGCGACGATCCGTTGCGCCGCAGCGTGGCCGATCGAGCCGGCCAGGAAGGAGAACTCGCTGACGATCAGCGCCACCCGGCGGCCGCGGATCAGCCCGGCGCCGGTAAGCACGGACTCGTCGGCGCCGCTGCGTTCGCGCGCCTTCGCCAGGTCGCGGGCGTAGTCCTCGGAAAGCGCGGGCTGTTCGGGAGGCGTGTCCCAGGAGACGAAGGAGCCTTCGTCCACCACGGTGTCCAGGAGTTCGGTGGCGCTCAGGTGCCGCACCCTTTCCGTGGTCGGCATGCTACTTGGCCCCCGCGGCTGCAGCGGCCGTGGCCAGGCCCAGCCACTCCCGGATGGCAGGCCCGTCCTCGTCCAGGAGCGGCGGCGCGTCGTGTCCGGTCAGCGTGGTTTCCGCGGTGTCGCCGGGCGCGAAGAACCGCAGCGGCGGCCCGGGCAGGCTCACCTTGCCCAGCACCGGGTGCTCGACATCCACGACGAGGCCCTGGGAGGCCACCTGCTCCCAGGCGTACACCTCGTCAAGTGAGCGGACCTTGCCGGCCGGGATCCCGGCGTCGTTCAGTTTTTGCAGCAGCTCCTGCGCGCCGTAGCCGGCAAAGACGCGTTCGACGGCGGCAATCACCCCCGCGCGGTTCCGCACCCTTTCGGCGTTGCTGGCAAAGCCCGGGGCAGCCGGGTCCAGGCCAAAGGCCGCAGCGAACGAGGTCCACAGCTTCTCGCTTCCCACGCTGATCTGCACGCTGCCGTCCTTGCAGTTGAACAGGCCGTAGGGGGCGATGGACGGGTGGTGGTTGCCCTGGGCCTGCGGCACTTCACCAGCGACCGTGGTCCTGGTGCCCTGGAAAGCGTGGACGCCAATCAGCGATGCCAGCAGCGAGGTGCGCACCACCTTCCCCTGGCCGGTCCGGTTCCGCTCCACCAGCGCGGCCAGGACGCCGAACGCCCCGTTCATGCCGGAGAGCAGGTCCGCGATGGGAACGCCGACCCTTTGGGGGTCGTCCGGGCCGGACCCAGTGAGGGACATCAGGCCCGCTTCGCCCTGCAGGATCTGGTCGTACCCGCTGCGCCGGGACTCGGGCCCGTCATGGCCAAAACCCGTGATGGACAGGATCACAAGCCGGGGGTTGAGCTGATGCATCGCCGCAGTGGAGAAGCCCAGCCGGTCCATGACGCCGGGCCGGAAGTTCTCGATGACCACGTCCGCCCGCTCCACGAGACCGCGCAGCACCGCCTTGCCATCGCCGCTTTTCAGGTCCAGGCTGATGGACTCCTTGTTGCGGTTGCAGGACATGAAGTAGGTGGACTGCAGGTCATCCTCCGGGCCAACGAAGGGCGGGCCCCAGCCGCGGGTATCATCCCCCGTTCCCGGGTTCTCCACCTTGATGACGCGGGCACCCAGGTCCGCCAGCATCATGCCGGCGTGCGGTCCGGCCAGTGCGCGGCTGAGGTCGACGACGGTGTGCCCGGCAAGGGGGCCTCTGCGGGAAGTTTCGGCGGTGCTCATGTGCGGGTTTCCTTTCTCAAAGACGGGCGGCTCTCAGGCCTGTGGTTGCGCCGGTTAGAGCCAGCCGGGCACCACCAGGGCCAGCCAGGCCAGGACGGGTCCGGCCACGATGACGATTCCGCTGTAGCCGAGGATCTTCCTGTAGAACCTGTCCTTGTCCACGCCTTCGGGGGCGTTGGCCAGCACCAGGGCGCCGTTGGTGGAGAAGGGCGAAACGTCCACGATCGTGGCGGACACGGCGAGGGCACAGATGACTCCAATGGCCCCGATCTCACCGGTGGACAGGAACGGTACGGCGAGCGGGATAAGGGCGGCCAGGATGGCGGTGGAGGATGCAAACGCGGAGACGATGGCACCGATGAAGCAGATGATGAGTGCTGCCAGCAGCGGCATCCCCATGTCGGCCACACCGCCGGAGACGAATGTGATGGTGCCGGCTTCCTCCAGCACCCCGACGAACGTCAGCATTCCGCAGATCAGCAGCACGGTGGACCAGCTGATCTTGTTGATGGCGCCCTTCTGAGCGGCAGGCGAGACGAGGGCCAGCACGATGGCGATGGTGATGGACACGAACCCGACGTCCATCTTGAAGCCGAGGGCGACGACGGCCAGCACCACCAGGCCGGCGATGGTGACCAGCTGCGGGATCCGGTCCTTGCGCTCCTTGGTGGCGGCGACGCCGTCGCCGGCGGGGTCCCGGGGGCCGTACATGCCGGAGCCGGAGCCCTTGAACGGGACGTCGCCGCCGGCTGCCTTGGCGCCGACGCTGACGGCCATCCGGGCCTCGGCTGCCTGCTCTACGAAGTGCCCAACCTTGGAGGACATGAGGTTCTTGCCGCCCAGGACCACAAAGAGCACCACCGCGATGACCAGGTTGAAGATGAAGCTTGAGAGGAACAGCGCGGTGGGGCTGAACGCGAGGTCCGTCTTGGCAAGGATGCCGTTGACGGTGACGCCATAAACGGCGATGGGCGAGAAGCCGCCGGCCTGGGCGCGTGGATCACCATCATGCCCATCAGCAGCGGGCTGATCCTGTACTTTCCGGCGAAGCTCAGCGCGATGGGGGCGATGATGGCGACGGCGGCCGGAGACAATGCGCCCACAGCGGTGATCACGGCGGTGATGGCGAACATGACCCAGGGGATGAGGGCCACGCGGCTGCCCACGAGCTTGACGGCGCCGCGGACCAGCAGGTCGATGGTGCCGTTATTCTGGGCTATGGCGAACAGGTAGGTAACGCCGACGATCGTGAGGAAGAGGCCACCCGGGAAGTTGGCCAGGATCTCGTTGGTGGACATGCCCAGCACCACGGCGCCGAGCAGGAATGCCCCCACGAAGGCAAGGGCGCCCATGTTGAGGGGCAGGACGGTGGCGAGCAGGAACATCGCCGCAAGGATGATGATCGACAAGACAGGAGCGGACATCGTTGGTCCTCCATTGGGGAAGAAAGAAGTGTGACGTGAGCTACTGGCTCACTGGACTAGCCTCTTAGACAGTGAGTCTATCTGTCAATAGCCGCCCGGGGTATCCTGTTCGTGGTTAACCTCGGGAGGAACTGTGGAGAAGACAGCGCGGGCAGGTCTGGAGCGGGTAACGCGGCCGCGGCTTTACGAACAGCTGGTGGAGCAGATCCTTGCCTACATCGAGTCCGCCCAGCTCCGCCCCGGGGACCTGCTGCCAGCGGAGCGTGACCTGGCCGAGCGGCTGGGAGTCTCCCGCGCCACTCTGGCCCAGGCACTGGTGGCGCTCGAAGTCCTGGGTGTCATCGACGTGCAGCACGGTACGGGCGCGGTGCTGGCCCGGCGCCCCAGCGTGGCGTCCGTGATCAAGGGGCTGCGCGAACACCGGAGCAGGCTGCCGGAAATCGTCGAAGCCCGAAGCACGCTGGAGGGAAAGCTCGCGGCGCTGGCCGCGGAACGCCGCACCGACGACGACCTCGCCGCGATCGACAACGCCTTGGAGGTCATGGCCCGGGAGATCAACGACGGCGACCGCGGCGCGCAGGGGGATGAACTCTTCCACCAGGCCATCACCGCCGCGGCACACTCCTCGGTACTGGCCCAGCTGATGGCCTTTATCGCGGAGATGATCCTGGAAACCCGGATGGAGTCCCTGGGCCAGCCAGGCAGGCCGGAGCAGTCGCTGGCCTCCCACCGCAAGATTGCCGACGCCATCCGGGCCCGGGATCCCGAGGCCGCTGCCAAGGCCATGCTGGCGCACATTGAACTTGTCTCGGACGTGGAGCTGCTCCGCTAGCCGCAGCCAGGCCACTCCGGCGCCGCAACTCCCCGCCGGCGGTGGCGCAGGAGGCGGACGGGCCGCTAGAAGGTGCCGCTGGTGCCGCTCGAAGCCGCCAGCGCCAGGCCGACAATGAGCAGCAGCCACATGGCACCCCAGCCCAGCAGGCACAGGTAGCCCAGCACCAGGCCGGCGATGGACATGCCTTTTCCGGAAGGTTCGCGGCGCAGGGCCAGGTGCCCGGTGACGATCGCCGCGACCTGCGGAAGCATCAGCCACCCCATGATCACTGAGGCGATGCCGCAGACCATGCTGGCGATGCTCAGCGTCTTCGGTCCGGCAGGCTGTCCGTAATAGGGCGGCCCGCCATAAGTGGAGGCCTGCCCATAGGGAGACTGCTGCCCGTACGCACCCGGAGGCTGGTAGGCGGGCCACGGCGCCCCCTGCTGCCCGTAGTCCGGACGCTGGTATTCGGGGTATTGGGACGGCTGGTTGCTCATGGCTTCTCCCCCTGTAGCTCAGGTTCCAGCGTACGTCAGCGCGGGCCGGCCGTCAGTGCAGGACCAGGCGGATAGCCAGGACAACCATCAGCACACCGATGCCCGCATCGATCCAGCGCCAGGTGCGGGGACTCCGGAGGATTCCGGCCAGGGCCCGGGCTCCGTATCCGAGTGCCGAGAACCAGAGGATGCTGCCCGTGACCGCCCCACCGGCGAAAGTCCAGCGGAGGCCCGCCCCCTGCTGGTTGGCCAGGCTGCCCAGCAGCACCACGGTGTCCAGGTAGACGTGCGGATTGAGGAACGTCAGGGCCGCCGTGGTGGCCACCACCGAGTGCTTTGAGCGGGGTGCCTGCTCTGCCAGTGCGGAGGGTCTCAGGGCCGCCAAGAACGACCGCACGGCGAACCACACCAAATACGCTGCCCCGGCCCAGCGCAGCACTTCCAGGGCGTCCGGAAAGCGGGTCACGAGCGCCCCGATTCCGGCGGTGCCCCCGACGATGAGCAGTGCGTCGCCGGCCATGCAGACAGCCACCACGGCGCCCACGTGTTCGCGCCGGATCCCCTGCCGCAGCACGAACGCGTTCTGGGCACCTATCGCCACGATCAGTGCCAGGCCGGTCAGGAGTCCCGTGATCCCTGCAGTCAACATTCCATCGACGTTAGGTAGCGCGGCTGCCATAAGGCAAGTAAAGGATTCTTCAGGTTCATTAGAATGCCTTCATGAACCTCGAGCACCTGAAAGCCCTCACCGCGGTCATCGATGAAGGTACCTTCGAGGCGGCGGCGGACCTGCTTCGGGTCACGCCTTCGGCCGTGAGCCAGCGGATCAAGGCCCTGGAAGCCTCAGTGGGCCAGGTGCTCGTGCGCCGCCGCCTGCCGTGCACAGCCACCGACGCCGGGTCCCTGCTGCTGCGGATGGCCCGGCAGGTGCAGCTGCTGGAGGCGGAAACGTCGGCGGCCCTTGGAGCCGTCTCCCCTGCGCGCGCCCACCTGCCGCTGGCTATCAACGCCGATTCGCTGGCCACCTGGTTCGTCCCGGTCCTGCACCAGGCCGCGGGCTGGGAGGATGCCGTCCTTGACCTCCACGTGGAAGATCAGGGCTACAGCAGCCAGCTTCTGCGCGAGGGAACCGTGATGGGTGCGGTCACCTCCGACCCCATCCCGGTCAGCGGATGCCGGGTGGAACTGCTGGGCCACATGAGGTACCTGCCGGTGGCAACCCCTGAACTCGTCCGGCGCTACTCGGCCTCCGGCGTCATCGACTGGGCTGCCATGCCGGTCCTGAAGTTCAACGCGAAGGACAACCTGCAGCGGCAGTTGCTCGATTCCAAAGGCGTGGCACAGTCCCCTCCGACGCATACCGTCCCGTCCTCGGAAGGCTTCCTCGCCGCCGTCACGGCGGGCCTGGGCTGGGGAATGCTCCCCGAGCTCCAACTGGCGGGGAAGCCGGAGCTCGGGAACGGCCTGGCCCGGCTTGAGGACGCCGCCTACGGGGACGTCCCCCTGTACTGGCAGGCGTGGACGTTGGATTCGGAACGGCTCAACCGGGTATCCGCTGCAGTCCGCAGCGCCGCGAAAGAGCAGCTCCGGCAGCCGAAAGGGAACGCCGGCGAGCCGGCCCCGGCAGGACCTGCGGGGAACTAGCGGCCCAAGTAGGGCAGGATATACACGGCAAAAATGACGAATGCCGCCAGCAGCGCGAGCCTGCCGCCGCTGGTGCCGCCGTGCTGGTGCGCCTTCATGCTGCGCCCGCCCCCTGATACTGCCCGCCCTGATCCGGCCGCCCCCGCTCCTGAAGCCGCCAACCCTGCACGTGCTCCTGGTCCGGCCGGTTGCCCCGCTTTGGGCAGGGCACGCCCAGCAGGATGCCGGGAGGCACTGCCGTTCCGGCTCCTGTCCAGTTTCCCGGCCCTGTCCACTCCGGCGGCCGGCCCGCCCGACGCGTCCGGGCGGGGCCCGCCGGGCGGCAGGGCTCCTGCCGGCCGGACCACGGTTCCGGGCCGCACGTTGCGCAGGGCCGTGATGCCGGGTTCCTGTTCATGGGTGAGCTGCTGGCCCAGGTGCTCGTAAACTCCCACCACGGCCTGCTGGTCCAGCACGGGAGGCAGGGCTTCGATGGCTCCCACCAGGCGCTGGGAACCGGCCACCGCAACATCGGAACTGGTGATCCCGAAGAGATCAGGCTGCGCTGCCATGCAGATCAGCGGCCGCACCAGCCGGCGATGCGGCGGCGTCAGGACTGATGCCACCGCTGCGCACTGCGCCAGCGCACCTTCCACAGCCTGGGTCCGTGCATAGCGCCCTTGCCACAGCACCCCGGATGCCACCCGCACCTCGCCGGTCCAGTTCTTTGAATCCACCACCACGACGCCGCCAGGGCCCACCAGGACGTGGTCCAGGCTCGCCTTGGGCCGGCCCGGCCAGTGGACATCGTGCAGCACATACCAGCCGCGCGGGACCAGCTCGCTGAGCTTGTCGGCCACCACCCGCTCGCCCACGGCTCCGGCGTCCCACGCCTTCGTGGTCCGCTCGGCCTGGTCCAGCTGCCGCTTAAGCCTGGCAACCCTCTCAGCAGCCAGCCTGGACTGCTCCGCTGCCCCGTCTCCTGCCCCCATCGGACGTCCCCGCTTCCCTGCCGGACGGGACGGCGGCGGCTGGCCGCCGTCGTCCGTTGCTTCAGTGGTTTTCCCGGATTTTCTTGAAAGTATGCAGCGCGCCGGGCGGCGGGTATATAAGTACTTTCCGGGCCCTGTACTCAGGTGGACTACTTGTTTGGCGAACGTCATGGCATGTCACAGGGTCCGGATTCTGGGCGCGTCGTTTTGACTCCTGCCAGCTTCTGGCATGCTGTAGCCATGGCTAGCCGCGCGGGTACAGTTGCCCAACCCCAGGACCTTGTTGACATCACTGCGCTCCTTGACGCGTACTACGACATCTCACCGGACCTGGCCGATCCCGGCCAGCGCGTGGTGTTCGGCACCTCCGGGCACCGGGGCTCCAGCCTCAAGGCGTCCTTTAACGAGTTGCACATCGTGGCCATCACCCAGGCGATCGTGGAGTACCGGGCGGCACAGGGTGTCACCGGTCCCCTTTTCCTGGCCAAGGACACGCACGCCCTGAGTGAGCCGGCACAGAACTCGGCTCTGGAGGTGCTGGCCGCCAACGGCGTCCAGGTCCTCGTCGACGCGCGCCACGGCTACACCCCCACCCCGGCCCTAAGCCACGCGATCCTTACCTACAACCGGAACGCTGCCCCCGGCGCCCCGCAGGCTGACGGCATCGTGGTCACGCCCAGCCACAACCCGCCGGCCGACGGCGGCTTCAAGTACAACCCCCCGCACGGCGGCCCGGCAGATTCCGATGCCACGGGCTGGATCGCCAACCGCGCCAACGAGCTGCTCGAAAACGGGCTGCGCGGCGTCAAGCGGATCCCGCTCGCCGATGCCCAGGCCGCGGACACCACGGGCAAGTTCGACTTCCTCAGCAGCTACGTGGACGACCTCCCGTCCGTCCTGGACCTGGACGCCATCCGCAACGCCGGGGTGCGGATCGGTGCCGACCCCATGGGTGGCGCCTCGGTGGACTACTGGGGCGAGATCGCTGAGCGGCACCACCTCGACCTCACCGTGGTGAATCCCACGGTGGACCCGCAGTGGGCCTTCATGACCCTGGACTGGGACGAGAAGATCCGGATGGACTGCTCCTCGCCGTCCGCGATGGCGTCGCTGATCCAGCGGATGTCAGACGCGGCAGCCTCCGGCCAGCCGGCCTTCGACGTCGCCACCGGCAATGACGCGGACGCGGACCGCCACGGCATCGTGACCCCCGACGGCGGGCTGATGAACCCGAACCATTACCTCGCCGTCGCCATCGACTACCTGTACCGGAACCGCAGCGGCTGGAACCCCAACTCTGTGGTGGGCAAGACCCTGGTGTCCTCCTCGATCATCGACCGCGTGGCCGAAAGCCTGGGCCGAAAGCTCGTGGAAGTTCCCGTGGGCTTCAAGTGGTTCGTGCCCGGCCTGCTCTCCGGCGAGGGGGCGTTCGGTGGGGAGGAATCCGCCGGTGCCTCCTTCAACAAGCGCGACGGCAGCGTCTGGACCACGGACAAGGACGGCATCCTGCTGGCCCTCCTGGCCTCCGAAATCACCGCCGTCACGGGCAAGTCGCCGTCGCAGCTGTACAAGGGACTGACGGACCAGTTCGGCGCCCCCGTCTACGCCAGGATCGACGCCGCCGCCACGCGTGAGCAGAAGGCCAAGCTGGGCAAGCTCTCCGCTGCGGACGTCACTGCCACCGAACTGGCGGGCGAGGCGATCACCGCCAAGCTCACCGAGGCACCGGGCAATGGCGCGTCCATCGGAGGCCTCAAGGTCGTCACCGAGAACGCCTGGTTCGCGGCCCGGCCGTCCGGTACCGAGGACGTGTACAAGATCTACGCCGAGTCCTTCAAGGGCGAGGAGCACCTGAAGCAGGTACAGGCCGAGGCCAAGGCCCTCGTGGACAGCGTCATCGCCTAGAAAACCGCCGGATGCTCTATCACTTTTGGTCCCCAACCGGGCTGGTTAAGGACCAAAAGTGATAGAGCATCTGTGTTTAACGGGACCAGAGCCGCAGGACGCGCCTGATGGTGTGGTCGCCGCCGGGAGCCATATCCACCAGGGCGATGCGCTCAAGCACGACGGCGTCGCCCTGGTTCAGGCGCTTCAAGCCGGCTCCCGGGGTGCCATGGTGGGAGACATGGGGGCGGTAGCCGGACAGGGTATGGCGCGGGGTCAGGATCCTGCCGCCCACTCCCGCCACCACCTGCACCAGTTCCTCATGCAGCGACTGCAGGGCCGGGTGCGGATCCACGAGGCTGACGGGCACCGAGCCGTTCCGCCCGAAGGCCGCGTCCTCCCCTACCCTGAGGCCCGCCCCGAGCGCAGCCCTGGCCGGTGCCTCGGCCAGCGCCCCCACAGATACGGCGGGGTCGGCACCTGCCGGCGCGCCGACGTCGAACCTCACCAGGGTGATGTGCAGCGGCCAGTCCGAGCGCGGGAACACCTGGTCGCCAGCCACCGGCTCGACGAACGCCACGAAAATCAGGTTCCGCAAGGGCATAGCCACAGTCTCCCACCTCCCCCCTTAAACGCAGATGCTCTATCACTTATGGTCCTCATTCGGGGCGAATAAGCACCAATAGTGATAGAGCATCCGGGAGGGGGGTTAGACGGTGCGGACGGCCTCGTCGTAGGAGAACTTGGGCTTTGCCTCGCCCCAGGCGTCCTCACCGGGCTGGCCGATATTGACCACCAGGAAGCTCTTCTGGTCGCCGGCGGGGAAGAAGGCGGCGTCGATCGCGTTGAAGTCCGCGCCGGTCATGGGGCCGGCGGCGAAACCGAGCGAGCGGACGGCGAGGATGAAGTACCCGGCCTGCAGGTGCGCGTTGTTATTGCCGGTGGCGGCGGCCAGTTCAGGGTCGGCGTCGTACATGGCTTTGGGGGCGTTGTAGCCGGGGAGGAAGTTGTCCCACTTGCCGGCCCAGTCGGTGTCATAGCTGAGGATGGCCACGAGCGGCGCGGAGGCGGTCTTGGCGCGGTTTCCCTTGGACAGGGCGTCCACCAGGGTGGCGCGGGCCTCGTCGGAACGGACGTAGGTGACGCGCAGCGGCTGGGAGTTGAAAGCTGTGGGACCGAACTTGGTGAGTTCGTAGATCGCCTGGGCCTGCTCCTCGGTCACTTCTCCGGTGAAGGAGTTGGCGGTGCGGGCCTGGGCAAAGATGGCGTCGACGGCTGCCGAATCGATAACCGCTTCTTCATGGGCAATGGTCATTGCGTACCTTTCGCTGCGCCGCCCCGCCTTCCGGGGGTGGCCTCGTTGCTTTCCATAGTTGCAACTTCAAGCGCTTCGACCCTCTTCCCGTGACGGCCGGTGACCTTGGCCACAGAGGATCCGGCCGGGAGGCCGGGGAGTATTCTGGAGCGAGTTGATCTTCGCCCCCTCGAGGCACCCCCTGAAAGGCATTCCTTCCCATGAGCATGCTCGGAATCAAATGGAAGCTGCACGGCACCGGTAAATCCATCAAGCCGGGCGGCGTCGTGGCACCGGACGAGCGGCTGGCCTGGCCCCTCACCATCGGCGTGGGCATGCAGCACGTGGTGGCGATGTTCGGCGCGACGTTCCTCGTTCCCATCATCACCGGCATGCCCCCGGCCACCACGCTGTTCTTCTCCGGCATCGGCACCCTGCTCTTCCTGGTGATCACCAAGGGCCGGATCCCCAGCTACCTGGGCTCGAGCTTTGCGTTCATCGCGCCCATCATGGCCTCACAGCAGCAGTTCGGAGTCCCCGGAGCGCTCGGCGGGGTGGTGCTGGCCGGCGTGGTCCTGGCGCTGGTGGGCGCCGTCGTGCAGAAGTTCGGCGCCGAGTGGATCAACCGGCTCATGCCGCCCATCGTCACCGGCGCCATCGTGGCGCTGATCGGCCTGAACCTTGCCCCGGCAGCCAAGCAGAACTTCGACGCCGCGCCGGTCACCGCCGTCGTCACCCTGGCAACCATCATCCTGGTCAGCGTCCTGTTCCGCGGGATCCTGGGCCGGCTCAGCATCCTGGTGGGCGTGGTGGTGGGATACCTGGTGGCCATGCTCCGCGGTGAGGTGAAGTTCGACAAGATGGACGCCGCTGCCTGGGTGGGCCTGCCGCACTTCCAAACCCCCGAGTTCCACCTCGGCGTCCTGGGCCTCTTCGTGCCCGTGGTCCTGGTGCTGGTGGCCGAGAACATCGGCCACGTCAAGTCCGTTGCCGCCATGACAGGGCAGAATCTCGACGGCGTCTCCGGACGTGCGCTGATGGCCGACGGCGCCGCCACGGTCCTGGCGGGCTTCGGCGGCGGGTCCGGCACCACCACCTACGCCGAGAACATCGGCGTCATGGCGGCCACCAAGGTCTATTCGACGGCGGCGTATTGGGTGGCAGGCATCTTCGCCATCCTGCTGAGCTTCTCGCCGAAATTCGGCGAACTGATCGCCACGGTCCCGCCGGGCGTGCTGGGCGGCGCAGCCACCATGCTGTACGGCATGATCGGCGTGCTGGGCGTGAAGATCTGGGTGCAGAACAAGGTGAACTTCTCCAACCCGGTGAACCTGACTACCGCCGCGGTGGCCCTGGTGATCGGCATTGCTGATTACACCTGGACCGTTGGCGACCTCAAGTTCAACGGCATCGCCCTCGGATCCGCAGCAGCCCTG
This sequence comes from Arthrobacter sp. MOO21, assembly GCF_057369995.2. NCBI lineage: Bacteria > Bacillati > Actinomycetota > Actinomycetes > Micrococcales > Micrococcaceae > Arthrobacter > Arthrobacter sp. MOO21. The sequence continues at coordinate 1,439,815 of NZ_CM170671.2, forward strand.
GTGGTCTACCACGGGATGCGCGCCATCGCGAGGGCGCGCGGCAGCGTGGCCGAGCCGGAAACCGAGCAGTCCGGGCTGCCGCCGGCCGTCAAGGCAGCGATGAACGCTGCCGCCAAGCGGGCTCCGAAGAAGCGCTGAGTCCCGCTCAGGCGACGTCGCCCATCACCTGGCCCCTGCCTCGAGCTGTACCGGCCCCCTGGGTGCCCGTCTTTATGGTGGCTGGAGCCAGGGCCGGGTGCGCGGCCGGGAAGGGGCCCGGGCGGCCCAGTCCGAACACCGGTCCGGGCTGCGGCCGCTTTGCCGCCAGCGAAACCGCTGCCGGGTGCGGGCGCAGCTGTTTCAGGACCCAGGGGACGAAGTATTGCCGCACCCACACCAGGTCTTCGGCCCTGGCGTGCTTCCACCCCTGCGCGGGAAGCGGCCGCGGCTGCAGCGGCTCGAGCGTGTGCGGCACGCCCAACGCGTTGAGGGTTGCCACGGCCACGGCGTGGTGGCCCAGCGGGGACAGGTGCAGCCGGTCCGGGTCCCACATGCGCGCGTGCTGGAGTTCGGGGAGGCACCACAGGTCCACCATGACGGCGTGGTGCCGTGCACCGATCGTATGCAGGTGCTCGTTGTAGATGGCCACACGTCCGCGGATGGTGCTGAAGACCGGGGTGTTGCCCCAGTCCGGGCCCGCGAACAGGAGCACGGTGGCCCCCGTGGCTGCCAGGGTGCCAATTGCCTGGTCCAGTTTTTCCGCAAGCTTGTCGGGGTCGCCGTGCCGGAAGATGATGTCGTTGCCGCCGGCCGCCATGGCCACCAGGTCCGGTTTCAGTGCCAGCGCCGCGGCCAGTTGCCCGTCAAGGATCTGCCGCAGCAGCAGGCCGCGGATGGCCAGGTTGGCGTACGCGAAATCCGCCTGCCCGGCGGTCAGCTCCTCGGCCACCCGGTCAGCCCAGCCACGAAGGCCGCCAAGGCTGCGCGGCTCAGGGTCGCCCACCCCTTCCGTGTAAGAGTCCCCCAAGGCAACGAACCGGTGCCAGGGGTGGCCGGGCGCGTCCGCGCCGGCCCGCAAGTCCTGTTTCTCGATGGTCATGCCGTCCTCCCTTCCGCGGCGGGCGGGGGTTCTGCCTCCGCCGCACCGTCCTTGCGGAGCGACGTTCCGGTTGGAAGGTCCCGCCCCGCCGCCGACGGCCGCGGAAGCTCCGTGACGCCGTCGTACTTTTCCTGCCCCGGCCCCGGAGGCTGCCCGCCGCCCGGGTTCAACCCGCCCGGGTTCAACCCGCCCGGGGCGACAATGTTCAAGGCCGCGTCCCGGAGGTCAACCTCGTGGTGCAGTGCCTGCGTCTGCAGGAACCGCAGCGCGCCCTCCCGGGTGAGGCCGTATTCATTCATCAGGCTGCGCACCGCCAGGTCCACCAGGACCAGGGAGCTTTGGACGACGGCGATGCCCGCCGTCGTTTCGGCGCGTTGGGCCACGCGGACCAGGACGCGCAGGGCCCGGGCCATCTGGCGCGCGTAGTTTTGGCTTGCCAGCAGGTCATCACTGTTGAAGGCGTGCGGCACGGGTGCGTAGAGAGTGATGGCGGCGCTGGTTGCGCCTTCGCTGAGGATGGGGACCGCGAGCAGGGACTGCACGCCGTGGCCGGCGGCTGCGCTGGCATAACCGGGCCACCGCCGGTCGCGGCTGAGGTCCGAGACCACCACGAACTCCCCGCTGCGCAGCGCCTCCATGAGCGGGCCGTCGGCGAAGGAGCACTGTTCCCGGTCCGCCTCGCGCGCCTGTTCCGTGCTGGCCGCAAGCGTGCGCGCTTTTCCAAGCCGGAAGAGGGTGGCAGCCCAGCCGATGCTGCGGCGGTCACCCTTGATGTCCCTCATGAAGTCATGAGCGACTTCCCAGAGGTAGGTTTCGACATCCTTGCTGTCGTAAACCGGCTCCGGTGGAACTGGAAGCGGTCCCCAGCCAACCTGCCCCGAAGGTTCAGCGGCCATGTTCCAGCCTTGGTTGAAAGCGCTTCGGCCTACTGCAAAACCTATTTCTAAGAATACGTCCGGAAAGCGCGTGGAGGTGCGTGAATCCATCAATTGGGGGAATTGGGGGATTCGGGTCCTGCGGCCACGCCGCACCCGGCACGCTTGCTTCCGCCACGGGCCCGGGCAGTAGCATCGGGAGAGGGAACGCCGAATAGTCCCTGTTCACATGGGTACGGTTTGCGTGGACGGGGGTTTGGAAGCATCCACGCCAGCACGGAAACGAGCAAGGGAAAGAGGAGCTTATGCGGGAGCCTGATACCAGCGAGCGCATTTCTGAATCGGATGCCGCCGCAGGTAATGGGGAAGTGGACCAGAACGCGGCCGAACCGGCCGCGGAGCTGGACGCCACTTTCGATGAACAGTTTTTCGCAGCCCGCCCGAAGGCCCTGAGGCCCATCGCGCGCCGCCGCCAGTTTGTGGGCGACCGGCCGTCCTTTGAATTCGACGGACGGAACGCCGCGTACGTGGAGTGGCTGCGCAACCAGGCGATGCTCGGAGATGCGAACACCCTGGCCCGGCAGCTGTCCGGCCAGGCCAGCATGTGGCAGAACTCCTACGCCCACCCGAATCCGCGGGCCGCCGTCGAACGCGCCTCCGTGTGGTTCACGGCCTACCCGCTGTCCTTCATCACCCGTACCGGCCAGTCGTTCCTCTCCGCCCTGGGCGATCCGGAAATGTGGAAAGCCTTCCGTGAAATTGGGATCCGGGGGATCCACACCGGACCAGTGAAACTGGCCGGCGGCATCAGCGGCTGGTCCCACACGCCGAGCGTGGACGGTCACTTCGACCGCATCAGCATGGCCATCGATCCCGTCTTCGGCACGGAGGACGAGTTCCGCCGGATGTGCGAGGTGGCTGCCGAGCACGAGGGCACGGTCATTGACGACATCGTCCCTGGGCACACCGGCAAGGGCGCGGACTTCCGGCTGGCCGAGATGAACTTCCGGGACTATCCCGGGATCTACCACATGGTGGACATTCCGGAAGAGGACTGGAACCTGCTTCCGGACGTCCCGGAGGGTGCGGACTCGGTCAACCTCAGCCCCGATTCCGAGCAGGCGCTGCAGAAAGCCGGCTACATCATCGGCAGGCTGCAGCGGGTCATCTTCTACGAGCCCGGCGTGAAGGAGACCAACTGGAGTGCCACCCGGCCCATCGTGGACACCACCGGAAAGACCCGCCGCTGGGTCTACCTGCACTACTTCAAGGCCGGCCAGCCCTCCATCAACTGGCTGGACCCCACTTTCGCCGGCATGCGGCTGGTGGTGGGCGACGCGCTGCACTCCCTGGTGGACTTGGGCACGGGCGCACTCCGGCTGGACGCCAATGGGTTCCTGGGCGTGGAAAAGAGCGCCGAGGAACAGCCCGGCTGGTCTGAAGGCCACCCGCTGTCCGAGGCAGCCAACCAGCTGATCGGCTCCATGATCCGCAAGGTGGGCGGGTTCTCCTTCCAGGAGCTGAACCTCACCATCGACGACATCAAGGCGACCTCCGAATCAGGCCCGGACCTCTCCTATGACTTCATCACGCGGCCCGCGTACCACTACTCCCTGGTCACGGCGGATACCGAATTCCTGCGGCTCACGCTGCGCCTGTCGATGGAGATCGGGGTGGACCAGGCCTCGCTGGTCCACGCCCTCCAGAACCATGACGAACTCACCTATGAGCTCCTGCACTTCGCCGCAGGACACCGGGACGAGATGTTCGAACTCAACGGGGAGGAACTCACAGGCGGGGAACTCGCGGAACAGGTCCAGCAGACCCTGCGCGAGCGGCTGACGGGCGAGAACGGGCCGTACAACGCCGTGTTCACCACCAACGGCATCGCCTGCACCACGGTCAGCTTCATCATGGCGGCCCTGGGCATCAAGGACCCGGCCACCGTCACGCCGGAGCAGGAAGCCCAGATCCGGGATGTCCACCTGCTCCTGGCGATGTACAACGCCCTGCAGCCGGGCGTCTTCGCACTGTCCGGCTGGGACCTCACAGGCATCATGGCCCTGGACCGCAGCAGCGTTCGGGAATTGACCGCCCAGGGTGATACCCGGTGGATCAACCGCGGCGCCCACGACCTCATGGGGACCAGCCCGGACGCCACCACGTCCTCGGCAGGAATGCCACGCGCGCGGAGCCTCTACGGGCCGCTGCCCGAGCAGCTGAAGGACCCGGACTCGTTCGCCCGGCGGCTGCAGCGGATCCTTGCCGTGCGGGAGGACAACGGCATCGCCACGGGCACGCTGCTGGATGTTCCCGAGGTCTCCAACCGCGGGGCACTGGTGCTGGTCAACCGGCTTAAGGACGGTTCCCTGCAGGTCACGGCGCTGAACTTCTCCGGCCAGGACATCGCCGGGAGCATCCAGTCCAACGAACTGCCGTCCGGGGCCAACGTCAAGGACCTGTTCTCGGGCGGGACGGTGGGGCAGGTGGACGACCTGCACAGCTTCTTCCTCGAACTGCCGGCCTACGGCGGTACCGCGCTGCTGCTGACCGAGGCGCCTGAGCCGGAGGCCGAAGCTTAAGGCCAGCGCCGGCGCCCGGGTCAGCAGGCCCGGGCGTCAGCCCGCCATGGCACCGGCCAGCGTGGCTTCGATGACGGCAGGCGAGAGGACGTGCCGGGTCACCAGCTGGCTCGCCCCGAGGACCGCCGCCTGGGCGCCCGCACGGGAGACGCTGATGCGCAGGTGGGAGGTGGCCAGCGGCGGTGAGCGGCGGTACACCACCTCTCGGATGCCGGCCACGAGGTGCTCACCGGTTTCCCCCATGCTGCCGCCCACCACGATGACGGACGGGTTGAGCAGGTTCACCACGGTGGCCAGTACCTCGCCGATGTCCCGGCCTGCCTGGCGCAGCGCCTGGATGGCCTGCAGGTTTCCGTCGGCGGCGAGCCGGAGCACGTCCGCGCCCTTGGCAACATCCAGCCCCTGCCCCTGCAGGAAACGGGCGACGGCGGGCCCGGACGCCAGCGCTTCCAGGCACCCGTAGTTGCCGCAGGCACACAGGACATCCCCGCCCCGGGCTACCTGCACGTGCCCCAGGTCGCCGGCCGTGCCGTTGGCACCGCGTTGCAGTTCGCCGCTGCTGATGATGCCGGAGCCCACGCCCGTGGCCACCTTCACGAAGAAGAGGTTGCCGTGCCCGGGCCAATGCGCCGTCTGCTCCCCCAACGCCATGATGTTGACGTCGTTGTCCACCAGCACATGGACCGGGAGTGACCGCTGGACGTAGCTGACGACGTCGAACCCGTCCCAGCCCGGCATGATAGGCGGTTTCACCGGCTTGCCGGAGTCGTGCTCCACGGGCCCGGGCAGTCCGATGCCGATCCCTGCGAGTTCGCCGACGCTGCGTCCCACGGACGCCAGCAGCTCCTTGCCCTGCGCCACCACCTGGTCGAGGACCGCTTCCGGCCCCTCAGCCACCTGCTGCTCGAGCCGGTGCTCGGCCAGGATCTTTCCGCCGAGGTCCGTGACGGCAATGACCACGTGGGTGGCCCCCACATCCACGGCCAGCACCAGGCGGGCGGAGGGGTTGAAGGCAAAGCGCGACGGCGGCCTGCCGCCGCTGGAAAGCGCCTCGCCGGCAGGACCGACGAGGCCGGAGGACATGAGTGCATCGATCCGGGAAGCGACGGTGGAGCGGGCGAGGCCGGTGGTCAGTGCCAGCTCGGCACGCGTCCGGGCTTTGCCGTCACGCAGGAGCTGGAAGAGATCCCCCGCACGCGACAGGCTGCCGACGTCGGCGTCTTTCGCGGCCTGCTTACCCGTCGCTTGAGTCATGTCTAAGTCATAACACCCCTACTTCCTGCTGTCATTCCGACAGAACTGTGACACGCGACAAACAACTTTTGCTTGACGCGCGGTAAAAGTCGCCCTAGGTTGTGATGGACTGCACACATCCGCGGGAGGAATGCCGGGCATCAGCCGCAGTGATCCTGTACGGGAGACCACCCGCCAGCGCCTGACCCCGCTGCTCGAAGCAAACTAGTCCGCAAAGGAAACCGATGTCCTACTCACTGCAGCTGTACACGCTCCGCAACGCCATCTCCGAGGACCTTCCCGGCACCATCAGGAAAGTGGCCGAAATCGGATACACCCAGGTGGAGCCCTACAACTTCGTGGCCACGGCGAAGGAACTGGGTGCCGCCCTCAAGGAGAACGGCCTCACGGCTCCGTCCGGCCACGCTCCGCTGATGGCCCAGGACCAGGACGAGATCTTCACTGCGGCGAAGGAACTGGGCATCACCACCGTGATCGACCCGTACCTGCCGGCGGAACACTGGCAGAAGGCCGAAGACATCCAGGCCACGGCCGCAAAGCTCAACGCAGCGGCGAAGAAAGGCGCCGACTATGGCATCCGCGTGGGCTACCACAACCACGCCTGGGAACTGGAGTCCATCGTTGAGGGCCGCACCGCGCTGGAGTACTTTGAAAGCCTGCTGGACCCGGAACTGGTCCTGGAGGTGGATACCTACTGGGTGGCCGTCGGCGGCCAGGACCCGGTGGACATCCTCGCCAAGCTCGGTGACCGGGTGAAGTTCATCCACATCAAGGACGGCCCGTTGACCAGGGACAACAAGGCCCAGCAGCCGGCGGGCCAGGGCAAGGTACCGGTCCTGGACGTCATCGCCGCGGCAAAGTCCCTCGAAGTGGGCGTCGTGGAGTTCGACGATTACTCCGGTGACATCTTTGAGGGCATCGCCGAGAGCCTGGCCTTCCTCAACAACGCAGCCAACCACCGCTGAAGGAGCCACCGCGTGAGCACCCCCGCAGCACCCCCTACACGCAAAGGACCGGTGGGCGTCGGCGTCATCGGCGCCGGAGTCATCAGCAAGCAGTACCTGGACAACCTCACCGCCTTCCCGGACCTGAAAGTCCACGTCATCGCCGACCTCTTCGAGGAGGCCGCCGAGGCCCGCGCCAAGGAATACGGCATCGCCGAATGGGGCGGGGTGGACAAGGCCCTGAACCACCCCGACGTCGAAATCATCGTCAACCTCACCATCCCCGCCGCGCACGTGGAGGTGGCCACCGCCGCGGTCAACGCCGGCAAGCATGTCTGGACCGAGAAGCCCTTCAGCCTGGACAGGGAGTCCGGCCTGGGCCTGCTCAAGACCGCCGACTCCGCCGGCATCCGCCTGGGCTGCGCCCCGGACACCTTCCTCGGCGCCGGCATCCAGACGGCGCTGCGGCTGATCCAGCGCGGGGACATCGGCACGCCGCTGACGGCGATGACCACGTTCCAGACCCCCGGCCCGGAATCCTGGCACCCGAACCCGGCATTCCTCTTTCAGCACGGCGCCGGTCCGCTGTTCGACATGGGCCCGTACTACCTCACCACACTCGTCCAGGCGTTTGGGTCCATCCGCAAGGTGGCCGCCGTCGGCTCCAAGGCCAAGGAGGTCCGCGTCATCGGCTCCGGCCCCAAGGCCGGGGAGGAGTTCACCGTCGAGGTGCCCACCCACGTCTCCGCGATGGCCCAGTTCGAGTCCGGCGCCTCTTCGCACAGCGTCTTCTCCTTCGAATCCCCCCGGACCCGGATGGGCTTCGTGGAAATCACCGGCACCGAGGCCACCCTCTCGCTGCCGGACCCCAACTACTTCACCGGCGACATCAGGCTCTGGCGCGCCGGCGACGAGGACTGGACCACCATCACCGCCACCGGACCCGCCAACGGCCGCGGCATGGGCGTGCTGGACATGGCGCGCTCCCTCCGGGCCGGTGTCCCGCACCGCGCCACCGGAGACCTCGCCTACCACGTCCTGGACACCATGGTCTCCATCAGCGAATCCATCGACTCCGGCAGGTTCGTCGACGTCGAAAGCTCGGCACCGGCAGCCGCGGCCCTCCCCGAGGACTGGGCACCGGAAACCGTCACCATCTGATCCAGCAAAACCAGCCCAGCAAGCAGGAAGCACGCAGGAAGCCACTATGACCACCCCCGCACACCCGACCGAACCCCAGGCCACCCGCCCGCTGGGGGTGGCCGCCATCGGTTACGCCTTCATGGGCAAAGCCCACTCCAACGCGTGGCGGAACGTGGCCAGCTTCTTCGACGTCCCGGCCTTCGAGCAGAAAGTCCTCGTGGGCCGGGACGCCACCGCCGTGGCCGACGCTGCGGGAAAGTACGGCTGGGCCGAGTCGGCCACGGACTGGCGCACCGTCATCATCCGGGACGACATCGACATCGTGGACATTTGCGCCCCGGGCTGGATGCACGCCGAGATCGCCGTTGCCGCGCTGGAGGCAGGCAAGCACGTCCTGGTGGAAAAGCCGCTGGCCAACACGCTGGCAGAAGCCGAGCTCATGACCGCGGCGGCGGCCAAGGCCCGCGCTAGGGGGATCCAGTCGATGATCGGCTTCAACTACCGCCGCGTCCCCGCACTGGCCCTCGCGAAGGAACTGATCGCCGAAGGCCGCCTGGGCACCGTCCGGCACGTCCGCGCTGCCTACCTGCAGGACTGGCTCGCGGACGCCCAGGCCCCCATGACCTGGCGTCTGCGCAAGGAAACCGCCGGCTCCGGCGCGCTCGGCGACATCGCCAGCCACGCCATCGACCAGGTCCTGTTCCTCCTGGGCGACCAGGTCACCGAGGTCTCCGGCCGGCTGAACACCTTCGTGGACCGCCGCCCCGGCAAGGGCGGTATGGAAGAGGTAACGGTCGACGACGCCGCCTGGGCCACGCTGTCCCTCGCCTCCGGGGCGGTCGCCTCAGTGGAGGTTTCCCGGGCGGCCACCGGCAGGAAGAACTCCCTGCAGATCGAGGTCTACGGCGACAAGGGCACCATCCTCTTCGACCTGGAGAACCTGAACGAGCTCGGCTTCCTGGACGCCACAGCACCCGCCAGGGAGCAAGGTTTCCGGCGGATCCTCGTCAACGAACCCGAGCACCCCTACCTTGCGGCCTGGTGGCCCCAGGGGCACATCATCGGCTGGGAACACACCTTCACCCACCAGGTCCGCGACTTCCTCACGGCCATCAAGGGCGGAACCCAGCCCTCGCCGTCGTTCGAAGAAGGCCTGAAGGTCCAGTACATCCTCAACGCGGTGGAGGAATCAGCAGCGGCCAAAAGCGCCCTCGTCCGGCTGCCCTCCCCCACACCATCCACCGGAACCACCCCGCAAGGAGCCTGACATGCCCCGCCCGTTCACCCTGTTCACCGGCCAGTGGGCCGACCTGCCCTTCGAGGAAGTCGCCAAACTGGCCTCCGGCTGGGGCTACGACGGCCTGGAAATCGCCGTCTCCGGCGACCACCTGGACGCCTGGCGCTGGGACGAACCCGGCTACGTCGACTCCAAACTCGCCATCCTGGACAAGTACAACCTCAACGTCTGGGCCATCTCCAACCACCTCACCGGCCAGGCTGTCTGCGATGACCCCATCGACTTCCGCCACCAGGCCATCGTGCGCTCCAAGGTCTGGGGCGACGGCGACCCCGAAGGCGTCCGCCAACGGGCTGCCGAGGAAATGAAGCACACCGCCAGGCTCGCCAAAGCCCTCGGCGTGGACACCGTCGTCGGGTTCACCGGCTCCTCCATCTGGCAGTACGTCGCCATGTTCCCGCCCGTCCCGGAAAAGGTCATCGACGCTGGCTACCAGGACTTCGCCGACCGCTGGAACCCCATCCTGGACGTCTTCGACGAAAACGGCGTGAAGTTCGCCCATGAAGTCCACCCCTCCGAAATCGCCTACGACTACTGGACCACCGTCCGCACCCTCGAAGCGATCGGCCACCGCGAAGCGTTCGGGCTGAACTGGGACCCCTCCCACATGATGTGGCAGGGCATCGACCCCGTCTCCTTCATCTGGGACTTCAAGGACCGGATCTACCACGTGGACTGCAAGGACACCAAGGTCCGCCAAACCGGACGCAACACCGTCCTCGGCTCCCACCTGCCCTGGGGCGACCCCCGCCGCGGCTGGGACTTCGTCTCCGCAGGCCGCGGCGACGTCCCCTGGGAAGCATCCTTCCGCGCCCTGGCCGCCATCGGCTACACCGGCCCCATCAGCATCGAATGGGAAGACGCCGGCATGGACCGGCTCCACGGCGCCCCCGAAGCCCTCGCCAACCTCAAAAAATACGACTTCCCCGCCTCCCAAACCAGCTTCGACGCCGCCTTCAGCAGCAAGGACTGAACCTCCGGCAGGGGGCCCCTACCGGGGCGGGGTCAGACCGAGAGCGGGTCAGACCGACTCCTGCTTGAGGACGACGTCGTACGCCTCCACCCGCCGGTCCGTCACGGTGGTGGGGGATTCGAGGTGGACGGCGCCCGAGGGGAGGATGCCCGCCCCGCCGAACCGTTCCATGACCTGCCACTGGGCCACGACATCCTCGCCCGCATGGTCGGCGGGCAGGCTGGTCCAGAAACTGAACCCGCCGGCGTCGAGCAGCGCCTCGCGGCGGTACAGCACGCAGCCGCCCAGCCATGCCACGTGGTAGGGCACCCACTGGCCCGGCTGCAGGTCGAGTTCGGCGCTGAGGTGGCTGAGGTTGGCGGCATTGTGCAGCGGCCAATGCTCGAATTCGGCACTGCCCGGGCGGACCCGCTCCGGGGTCACGGGCCCCTCCCAGGCCGTGAAGGTTGCCGCCTGTTCCGGCCTGTGGTCGTCCAGGAAGGACAGGCCCTGCGGCGCCATTCCCACGAAACCGCACTCGAGCTTGGCCAGGGCCTGGCTTAGCCGTTCCAGGGCACCGGGCTCCAACCAGACGTCGTCGTCCAGGAAGAGGCATTGGTCCGCCGTGGACTGCTCCAGCAGGAACTGGCGCTGTTCTGCGAGCCCGCGCCGCGGCAGGTGGCGGTGCCGGGTGACGGGACGGCCTTGGGCTTCGAGCACCCTGACCATGGCGGCCGCGGCGGGGTGTTCCCAGGCCGGCTGGCCCGCTGACTGGTCACTGATGACGACGGCGAACGCGGGCTCCGCTTGCCCGGCCAGGCCGGCAAGGGTGACGGCAAGCTCTGCCGGCCGGTTGCAGGTGGGCACCAGCACGTCCACGGCCACGTTACCGGGCCGGTCCTGCCGCCGTGCCCACTGTTCCGAAGTTCTCCTGCTCACAGCCCACCCTCCTTGCATCGGGTCCGGCCCCGGGAAGGCGCAACGCACGGAAGGGGCGCCGGGGCCAGCGAATCGGTTTCGTCCTGTCCTGTACCCAACAGGGCTGGATATATGCCGGCAGCATGGCGGGTATCCGCGTGCGGCAAAAGGCCCCCGATCCTGCTGCCGGCGTGGCTGCGGGCGCGGGGGCCTTGGCGCGCTACCGGCGATTATCCGGCGTCGAAGCTTTCGTCTTCGTCGTTCGGCGATTCCTCCTTCGGAAGATCGTTCCCGCTGCCGTCGGGGATGCCTGCAGCCTCCTGGCCAGATTCGGAGGAGACCGGCGCCGACCCCTTGGAGTCATCGTTCGATTCGTCGATCTCCGCCGCGCTTGAGGGGACGTCCATGTCGTGGGGCACCTGCTCCTGGCCCGCCCCGGCCTGGGGTTCGTTCGTCTCGGCGCCGCCGGACTGGCCCTGGCCGCCCTGCGTTCCTGCTGCCTCCTGCTCGGCGGTGGGGGTGCCGTAGCCGCCCGGAGCCGTCTCGGGTTCAGCCTGCTGGTTTTCCTGCGTCATGCTTCCTCCTGTTGTGGGTTGCCGGTGTTGCTGGTCTGGTGTTCCTGCCTAGAGTCCCTTGCCGCCCGTGACGGGAAGGACCGCGCCGGAGATGTAGGAGCCGTCCTCGGAGGCGAGCAGCACGTAGGCCGCCGCGAGCTCCGCAGGCTGGCCGGCACGTTCCAGCGGCGTGTCCTGGCCGAACTTAGGCAGTTTGTCCGGCCACTCGGTGGCCGGGATCAACGGCGTCCAGATGGGGCCCGGGGCCACGGCGTTGACGCGGATCCCCTTGGGGCCGAGTTCCTGGGCCAGGGCCTTGGTGAAGGCCACCTGCGCCGCCTTGGTCATGGCGTAGTCGATGAGTCCGGGCGAGGGGTTGAAAGCCTGGATCGATGCCGTGGTGATGATGGACGCCCCGGCCTTGAGGTGCGGTACCGCGGCGCGTGCGGTCCAGAGCAGGGAGTAGAGGTTGGTCCGGAAGACCCGGTCGAATTCCTCTGTGGCAAGGGTTTCCAGGCTTTCGCGGTTCTTCTGGTAGGCCGCATTCAGGACCAGCACGTCGAGGCGGCCGAACTCGGAGACGGCCTGCTCCACGATGCTGGTGCTGAATTCCTCCTCGCGTCCGTCCCCCGGCAGCAGCAGCGCGCCCTGGCCAGCCTTCCTGATCCATTCGGCGGTGTCCTGGGCGTCGTCTTCCTCCTCCGGCAGGTAGGAGATGGCGACGTCGGCCCCTTCCCTCGCGAAGGCGATGGCCGCGGCCTTGCCAATGCCGGAGTCGCCGCCGGTGATCAGCGCTGCTTTGCCGTTGAGTTTGCCGTGGCCCTCATAGCTGAGTTCCCCGTGGTCCGGCTTGGGGTCCATCGGCGCGGTCAGGCCTGGCTGCTTCTGTTCCTGTTCCGGGAAAGGCCCCGAGTGGTAGCCGCCGCGCGGGTCCTTCGGCTGGTCTGTCTGCTTGTCCGTGTCGCTCATAGTCCGCCTGCCTGTGTCGGTTGAGAAGCGCCCGTGCTCCGGCCCTTCGAAGCTATCCCGGCCGAAGGACTAAGTCCACCGGCACGGGCAATAATCAGTAAACTTACCAAATGATGCCGGGCGCGCAACGGACGGCCTTGTTTCTGGGTACGGGGGGAGTAGAAAGAAGGGACACGGTCTGGCCGCTGAGGAAGGAGGGCGATGTCCGAGGTGGAGGACTACACGGGCAAGTCGGGACGCAATGAAACCCGCGAGGAGCAGCTGGACCGCAACTGGGCGGAGCTGCTGCAGGAACTGCGGGTGCTGCAGACGGGGGTGCAGATCCTGGCAGGGTTCCTGCTGACGCTGCCTTTCCAGCAGCGGTTCGAGGAACTGGACGATTTCCAGGTCAACCTGTACCTCATCAACGTGGTGGTCGCCGCCTTGACCACGGCCTTCATTCTTTTGCCGGTCAGCGTGCACCGCAGGCTGTTCCGGAAGCGGCTCAAGGAAACCCTGGTTTCCAGCGCCGATGCCATCACCAAGATCGCCCTTGCCGGGATCGCACTGCTCAGCACCGGAACGGCCGCGCTCGTGTTTGACGTGACCGCGGGCCGGTCGGCGGGGATGACCGCGGGCGGGGCACTTCTGGGCGTCCTGGTGGTCCTGCTGGTTTTTGTTCCCCTGCACCTGAACAAGCGGGCCAACAACAAGACCCACTCTTCACTGCCGGGCAAGGAGTAAATCATGCGCAAATGGGCCAAAGAGCACGGGCTGCTGCTGGCGAACCTGGGCCTGTTCCTGGCGTTCTTCGTCGGGATGATCCTCTCCGGAGCCGCATCCTACAGCGAGGACCAGCAGGCCCACGGGGAGCCGGCGGTCCCGGTTCTGCAGTTCCTCACCACGGGCGCCTTCGTGGAGGCCACATTCGAAAACTGGGAATCGGAGTTCCTGCAGATGGCCATGTACGTGGTCCTGACGGTGTTCCTGTTCCAAAAGGGCTCCTCGGAGTCCAAGCCCATGGGCAGGAAGGCACCGCAGGACGAGGATCCGCGCGAGGCCAAGCTCAGCAGCGCGTCACCGTGGCCGGCAAGGCGCGGCGGCGCAATCCTCAAGCTTTACGAGCACTCCCTGTCGATCCTGTTCTTCGTGCTGTTCCTGGCCTCGTTCCTCCTGCACGCCGCCGGCGGCGTGGACGAGTACAACCAGGACCAGCAGAGCCACGGCGAGCCCACCATCAGCTTCCTGCAATACCTCGGCACCAGCCGTTTCTGGTTCGAGTCCTTCCAGAACTGGCAAAGCGAATTCCTGGCCGTCGCCGTCCTGGTGGGCGCCTCGGTCTACCTCCGGGAAAAGGGGTCCCCGGAATCGAAACCCGTTGCAGAACCCCACTACGAGACCGGCGCCTGAGGCCCGGCCGACCAAGAGGAGAAACTGTATGCGAGCCCTTGTCCGAACCGTACTTTTGGCGCTGCTGCTCCTGACCGCCCCGGCCCTGCCCGCCGTCGCCGCGGGGGCAGCGCCGGCAGGAACCGCCGCCGGCCAGGCCGCCCCTGCCCACGCCGCCCTGGGAACCTCCCCCACGCCGTCCCCGGGCGACACCGCGTCCACCGGCCCCGCCAACCCGGGCACCGGCGAATCAGCGCAGAACGAATCGACGCGCGTGAACTACGCCCCTTGGGTCATCGGCGGAATCGCTGTGCTGGTGGTGATTGCGGTCCTGGTCTTCCGGCGGCGCCGTAACACCACAATCGTCGGCTAGTTGTACGGCTAGGCCCCTTCAAGTACCTGGCTGGTTGCCCAGGCCAGGTACTTGCCGGCGTTGGCGACGGCGTCTTCGGGGCTTGCGGCGACATCCAGCAGCTGCGCGGCGGCCACCACCCCATGCCCGGCCAGGTCCTCGAGGGTCACGAGGATCCGGCCGGCCACCACGATGACCGGGATGCCCAGCTCCCGGGCGGCGTCGGCGAGCGCGATGGGAGCCTTGCCGGTGAGCGACTGGGAATCCATGGAGCCTTCGCCGGTGATCACCAGGTCCGCGCCGGACAGCTGCCCGGCCAGGCCGGTCAGGCCCGCCACGAGTGCGAAGCCCCCTTCCAACGTGGCGCTGGTGAAGGCAAGGAACGACGCCGGGAAGCCACCGGCGGCGCCCGCGCCCGGGACGTTCACGTCCCGGCCCGTCACTTCCCGCAGGATGGACGCCCAGTTGCGCAGCCCGGCGTCGAGCAGCTCCTCCCCCTCCTGGTCCGCGCCCTTTTGCGGGGAGAAGACGTGGGCGGCACCGGAGGGCCCGTACAGCGGGTTGCGGACGTCGACGGCAATACGGAAGGTGGTTGCCGCCAGGCGCGGATCAAGTCCGCTGGTGTCCAGCGAAACGATCTCCGCAAGCGACCCCCCTCCGAGCGGCACCACGTTCCCGGCGGCGTCCAAGGGCTTCAGGCCGAGGGCGCGCAGCGCTCCGCTGCCGCCGTCCGTCATGGCCGAGCCGCCCAGTCCCAGCACGATCTCCGTGGCCCCGGCGTCCAGGGCGGCGGCAATCAGCTGCCCGCAGCCGTAGGAATGCGCGCGCAGGGCATTGGCCGGCGTCGGTTCCATGTCCGCCAGCCCCGAGGCCTGCGCGGTCTCGATCACCGCGGTGACCTTGCCGTCCCCGGCCTTGCGGATGGCCCAGGCCGCACCCGTGGGGGCGAGGATCGGTCCCACTACGGCGTTGAGCCGTTCCTCATAGCCTGCGGCGACCGCTGCCTCCAAGGTGCCCTCGCCGCCGTCGGCAATGGGGAACTGGGTGGTAACGGCATCCGGGTACACGCGCAGTGCGCCTTCCGCCATCGCGGCGGCGGCCTCGGCGGCCGTGAGGGAGCCCTTGAATTTGTCCGGAGCGATAAGAATGCGCATGCGTTCCATCATGCCAGCCCGGTACAGGAAAGCGCTTGCCGGATCCGTCATGCGGACGAGGGCCGATGGCCTTGGGGTCTGAGACTGTGGGCGCTCTAAACCTCGCGCCAGTCGTTGCTGGTGATATGGGACCCCGCCTGCGGTCCCATTTGCAGCATTCCACCGTCCACAACCCAGGCGGCACCCGTGACGTAGCTGGATGCCGGGGAAGCGAGGAAGGCGATGACGTCGGCAATTTCCCAGGCGTTGCCGGGCCGGCCCAGCGGCACACCCGGCCGCTCCGTCATCGTCGGGTCCTGGTCCTCCTGCCCGGTCATCGGGGTGGCAATTTCGCCGGGGGCGACGGTGTTGGCCGTGATGCCGTGGGCACCGAGCTCCAGGGCGAGGGTCTTCATCAGGCCGCCCAGGCCGTGCTTCGAGGCGTCGTAGGCGGATGAGCCAACCCGGGGCTGGAACTCGTGCACGCTGGACACCGCTATCAGCCTGCCGCCGTTGCCCGCCTTCACCATGCGCCGGGCTGCGGCCTGCAGGCAGACGAAGGCGCCGTTGAGGTTGGTGTCCAGGGTACGCATCCAGCCGTCGATATCCAGGTCCAGGAATCTGGTGCCTTCACCCGTGCCGGCGTTATTGACGAAGACGTCCACGCCGCCCAGTTCGCCCGCAAGCCCATCGATCACGCCTGCCGCCGCCGTGAGTTCGGTGGTGTCCAGCTGCCGGACCACGGCCTTGCGGCCCACGCCCCGGATTTCTTCGGCCGTGGCTTCCGCCCCGGCTTTGTCGGAGTGCCAGGTGACGCCCACGTCCATTCCGGCCCGGGCGAGTGCGACGGCGGTGGCTTTTCCGATTCCCGAGTCCGAACCGGTGACAATGGCGGTGGTGGGCGCGAAGTTGCTGGTTTCTGGCATGGTGCTGCCTTTCGGTTGGATCAAGCTGGGCGGCGGAGTTCCGGCTGGTAGGGCGCCTCATCGGGCAGGCCCGCTGCTTCCCGTGCGGCGGGCGCCTCCGGTACGGCGGCAACGGAAGGCGCGTCCGGAACTGCCATCATCGGCACGGCGAAAGTCACCACGGGACGCCCGGGGTCGTCCGCGGCCCGGATGGTGAGGCTCCTGGTGCCCGGAGGCACTGACGGGGTGAAGACCTGCAGGTTCCGGGAATCGACGACGGCGGATTCCTGCAGCGAATATTTGGTGCCGAAGTGGTCCTCCAGAATCAGCCGGGGCGCGGGTGCGCCTTCTGACGCCAGATGGACATTAACCACCAGTCCTGAGGCCCAGACCTCCACTGAGAGGATGGTGAATTCGCTGGCGGGGGTGACGTGCCGGCCGTAGGTGGGCGGCAGCAGCATCCGGCGAAGTGCGCCGGACGGGATGAGATTGCTCATGGGGTTTCCTGTAGGTCTTGCGCCAACGGTCGACTGAAGGGCGCCGGGGGTGGCCGGTGCCCGTGTCGAGTGTTGGGGCGGTGCGGCTCAGGCGTCTTCGCGGTTGGGGTTCTCCAGCCGGAAGAAGTTCGATTGCGTGCCGTCGCTGCGTTGTTCCTGGTAGATGAAATTCAGTTTCCGGGAGTCGAAGGTGTCAAACCGCTCCTCCCAGCTGAGATGGCGGAGCTTGTCGTCGTCGCGCCAAAGTCGATGCGCAGCCCTCCGAGGTGGTCGCCCTGCGTCATCCCCGTCTTTGCCCGTTTCGCCGGTGTTGTTTCCCTATGTCCCGCGCCACGGCACCGTCCTTTCCCTGCCACTTAGTAAGTCTACTTACCATGTAGCCTCCCGGTCAGGCCGCGTGTCAAGGGGCACAGCGGTACTGTGCGGGGAGCGTGCGGGGAAGTGTGTGGTTCTGCGGGGGGTACTAGGGCAGCGGACGGACCACTGCGTAGTAGCCGGGGACGCGGTCCTGCCCCGCAACGCCGGTCACCGGGTTGGTCCGGATGGCAACATCGCCGTCTTCAAGCAGTTCCCACGCCGACGCCGGGAACACCCGTTGGCGCTCTTCGGGACCAAACCGGCCGGGCATGGGCAGCCCGCGGATGGCCAGTTCCAGGGGCGCCGGAATACCGTGCGTGGTTGCACCGAGGTGGGAGACGTATTCCAGCGGATTTCCCTGGAAGTTGGTTTCTGCCATGAACACCGTGCCCCCGGACCCGGCGACGGCCTTGAGGTTTTCCACCAGTGCCGCCTGGTCGTCGTCGTCCAGCACGTGCAGCACGCCCCGGATGAAAACGTTGGCCCCGCCGTCGTCCACAAACCCTGCCGCCGCCAGCGCGGCACCCGCCCCGGGGGCCGTCAGGTCGCGGACGTCGAAGCTGACGTTGCCGATGCCCCGGGACTCGGACCGGGCCCGGGCCACGGCGTGTTCCGAAACGTCGACGCCGATGGCTTGGGGAAAGATCCCGGCGAGCGCCCGGGTGAAGCTGCCGTGGCCGCAGCCGGCATCAACGATGGAACGCCGGGGATCCAGGTAGCGCAGGAGGGTGTCCTTGTAGCCCAGGAACTCGGAGTCGCTGCCGGAGTCCCACAGCACCTCGCTGTCTTCGCCCGTCGCGGTTATGCCCGCCCAGTAGCGGTCCCAGGCCGTGTGCCGGTCCTTCGGGGCGTGCCGGGCGAGCCTGATGATCTTGGGGAGTATCAGGAACTTCTGCCAGGTGGGCACCGGGGGTTTTGCTGGGGTGGGCACCGCTCAAATATATGTTCCAGGGCCGGGCAGCCGTTGGATCAGCGCCATATTACGCCGCGCGCCCTTCCCGGACCCGATTCGCCGCTGGATCTATGGAACCGCAGGGGCCGCATCCCCCTAGAATGTAGACAACTGGGAGGGAAGGGGGCACTGTGACGGCTGTGCCGAATGAGGTACGCGCTCCGCGCACAGCGCTCGTGGCTGATCCGGACCCCCGGCGCCTGGCAGTCAACGCCGAGGCACTGCGTGACGCCGGCTATACCGTCCTCGAAGCCCGGGACACTGATAGCCTTGCCGCCTTGCTCCTGGACGCCGAGCCGTCTGTCATCGTGGCCGACGCCTTCCTGGCGGCAGTCAAGTCGACGGCCCCCGTCCTGGTGATGGTGGACCTGGACAGCCCGGCGGAGATCGAGGCTGCCAACCCTCCGGGCATCCACGACTGCATTACCAAGCCGCCGGTACCCAGGGAGCTGGTGCACCGCGCCACTGTGCTGATCGATCAGGCGGCCCGGCGACGGGCGTCCCGGCAGGAGGCCGAGGGCCTTCGGGAGCAGCTGCGCGAAGTGTCCGCAGCGGTCCGCGCCACCAACGACCCCCAGGAAATCGCCGATCATGTCGTCGCCGGTTTCGGCCGGACGTTCCGGGCCGACCACGTGGTCCTGGCCACCTTCGAAGACCCCAGGGTGCCCCCGATCCTGGCCACCTGGCGAAGGCCCGGACTGCCGGAACTGGACCAGGACGCCCTTCCCGGCGAAGAGGAAGCCCGGCAGATGGCGGACGCCCTTTGGGCCGGGACGGAAACGCTGTCCGCGGACGGCCACGAAGCGCAGGGCCGCCCCCACGACAAGCCCGCCGCAGCGGTTGCGGGCGCGGTCTCGACGCTGGCCGTCCCGATCGGGGAAGGCAACTCGTCCCTCGGCATCATCTGGATCGCAATGATGGACCGGCCCCGGAGCTGGTCCGACGCCGAGCTTGGTCTCATCCAGCACGTCGCGGGCAACGCCGCTTACGGGCTGATCCAAAGCCACCTGATCAGCAGCCAGCAACAGGTGGTGAAGCGGCTGCGGGAGCTCGACAAAGCCAAGACCGACTTCCTGGCCACCGTGAACCACGAACTGCGCACCCCGCTGACCTCGATCATGGCGTACCTGGACATGATCCAGGAAAGCACCCAGCACCCGGTGTCACAGGAGGTCCACCAGATGCTGGACATCGTGGTCCGCAATACGGAACGGCTCCGGACGCTCGTGGAGGACATGCTCAGCGTGTCGCGCCACGGGCCGGACGACGGTCCCATGCACCTGGCCCCCGTGCACCTGGGACAGACCCTGGACCTGGTGGCTGCGGCACTGCGCCCCCTTGCCACGCTGCAGAACGTCACCATCGATGTGGATCCCCTGCCGGAGGATCCGCAGATCCTCGGGGATGAAGTGCAGCTGCAGCAGGTGTTCACCAACCTGGTGTCCAACGCCATCAAGTTCACGCCCAGCGGGGGACGGATCGAGGTGGGCAGCGAATCGCATGCCGCGCCGGACGGTTCCCGGTGGGCCACCGTCCGGGTGGCCGATACCGGCATCGGCATCTCGAGCGACGAGATCGACCACGTGTTCACCCGGTTCTACCGGGCCTCCAACGCCATGTCCGGCGCCATCCCGGGAACCGGGCTGGGCCTGGCCATCTCCAAGGATATTGTGGACCGCCACGGCGGCCAGATAAACGTGGCCTCCACACTCGGCGGGGGCACCACAGTCACGGTCAGCCTTCCACTGGGTACTGACCGCATCCAGTCCAACTAGGCGGGCAGGAGGACAGCCGATGTTTGCCGACGACGACCCCCGGCTTTCCCAGCTGCTGGAAGGCATAGTCCGGCTTGCCTCCGGAGACCTGACCTCCCGGATCGAGGTCTCCCCCGCCCGGGACGAACTCGATGCCATCATCATGGGCACCAATCTACTGGCGGAAGACCTGCAGATCATCTACCAGGAGCTGGAGCAGCGCGTCCAGGTCCGCACCCAGCTCCTGCACGAGGCACACCTGGAAATGCAGAAGATGGCCATGCAGGACCCGCTTACCGGCCTGGCCAACCGTTCGGCGCTGATCGAGGCGCTGAGGACCGCCCTGGCAGGCCAGTCCGCGCCGGATGAGGCTGCCCCGGATGAGGGGCCCGCCATCCTGCTGATTGACCTGGATGGCTTCAAGTCCATCAACGACAGCATGGGGCACACCGGCGGGGACCAGGTCCTGGTGACGGTGGGCGAAAGGCTCCGCAGCGCGGTGCGGGAGTCGGACGTCGTGGCCCGGCTGGGCGGTGACGAATTCGCGATCGTCATGCCGTCGGCGTCGGTGGACCAGGCGGCCATCGTGGCATCGCGCATCTCGGCCGCCCTGAGCGACCCCATTGAGCTGCCGGGCAGGAGCGTGCGCTGCGGAGCCAGCATCGGGCTCAGCATTGCCGATGACGGCCAGAGCCCCGAGGACATGCTCATGCAGGCCGACGTCGCCATGTACGCGTCCAAGGCAGAAGGCCAGAACCGGCTGCACCGTTTCGAGCCGGGCCTGCTGCTGATGCGGCGCCTCCGGAGCCAGTTGGTGGAGGACCTGCGGGCAGCCATCAAGGACGACGGCCTGACGCTGTACTACCAGCCTGTCGTGGAGCTTGCCAGCGGAAGGATCGAGGGGGTGGAGGCGCTGGTCCGCTGGGACCACCCCACCCGCGGCTTCATCATGCCGGACGAATTCATCCCGCTTGCCGAGGAAGCGGGCCTGATTTCCGATCTTGGCCATTGGGTCCTCCGGACGGCGGTGAAGCAGCTGCGGGCCTGGATCGATGCCTCCTTGGTGGACCAGCGCTTCTCGGTGCGCATCAACATCTCCGCCACGGACCTGCAGAGCCTGCAGTTCATCGAGGACGTGCGCAACGTACTGCAGGAAACCGGAGTGAAGCCCCACCAGGTAGTCCTGGAGCTGACGGAAGTGGCCATCGTCAGGGGCAACGAGCTGGACCGCTACTCACTGGGCGGCCTCCGGGGGCTGGGGGTCGGGATAGAGATCGACGATTTCGGCACGGGATACTCGTCCATCAGCTACCTCCGCCGGCTTCCCGTGGACAGGGTCAAGGTTGACCGGTCGCTGATCGCCGGGCTGGATACGGATCCCAGCCAGCCGGCACTCGTAGCCGCGGTCCTGCAGTTGGTGCGCGCCTGCGGCCTGGAGGCGGTGTGGGAAGGCGTGGAGACGGCGGAGCAGGCAGAGATCCTTCGCGGCCTGGGGTGCCTCAGTGCCCAGGGATACTACTTCAGCCGGCCGGTGCCCCCCGGGCAGATTCCCGCCCTGCTGGCGGGCCAGCCGGAGAGCGCTAACCAGTAGCGCACAAACTACTGCGCTTTTAGTTCGGCCGATATACGATCAACATGCGGTGTCTGGTTTTCGTCGCCGCGGAAATCAGGGCGAGCAGTAACACCGGACTTATAGGGCGTTTGGAAATTTGAACATTAATTGGGCCATAGGGTCATTACTTCGTCAACTGGGGGCGTAGCTAATGTCGGTTCGAGTACAGGCGTGGGGAATTATTGCCGCCGTGTTGGCGGATACGGATCCCGCGGGAGCCGCTGTCCGGCAGCGCCTGAGCAACAGCCTCGATGAGAATCCCGGCGTGCCTGAACGGGCACTGCTGGAGTACCTCCTGGAGTCCCGCCGCAGCGACGCCGATGCCGCGGGGACACCGGAGACCGCCCGGGACATGCGCCTGTCGACCCCCGCCCTGCCGCCGCAGGTCGCGGAGCAGCTTGATGCCATCCGCAGCATGTCCCGCATCAGCGCCCTGCTGGAGAACCAGATGCTGATGACCGCCTTCCAGCCCATTTACGGCCTGGAAGGAAAAGGTGTGGTGGGGGCAGAAGCCCTTTCGCGTTTCGTCAGCGACGACGGCGCTGCCGCCGAGTTGTGGTTTGCCGAGGCGAATGCGGTGGGCCTGGGCGCCAACCTGGAATTCTCGGCTTTGGGGTCGGCCGCCGCCGCCGCGCGCAACCTGCCCGGGGACCTGTACGTGTCCCTCAACATTTCCCCGACGTCCTGCCTGGACCCACGGCTTCCCGAGTTATTCGACCATATCGAACTCCCCATTAGCCGGGTGGTCCTCGAATTGACCGAGGACATTCCCGAAGAGGAGTACCTGCAGTTTATCTCCGCCATTAATCCGCTGCGCGAGCGGGGGCTGCGGATCGCAGTGGACGACACCCACACCGGAGCGGGCGCGCTCAGCCGGATGCTCCACCTGCGGCCCGACTTCCTCAAGGTGGGCCGCAACGTCATTGGCGACGTCGACACCGATGGACTGCAGCACGCACTGGCTGCCTGCCTGGTCGACTTCACGGACCAGATCGGCATCACGCTCGTCGCCGAAGGCATCGAAACCGTGGGCGAACTCCGGGTCCTCACGGAACTGGGTGTCAGCGCCGGGCAGGGCTACCTCCTGGGCCGCCCCTCGGTGCGGCCCGAGGACTGGGCAAACTGGAACAGCAAGCTGGACCTGGACGGGCTCAAGCGGCACCTTCCCGGCCCCGATGAGTCGAGGACCGTCCGGCAGGGCAACGAATCCTGACGTAACGCAGGCGGGAGCGGCAAGCCCCCGCCCGCGGTGGCGACCTATTCGGAGTGGCCCTGGTCCCGGCTCATCTGGTCCTCCGCCGGCGGCGTCTCCCCTGGGGGCACTCCCCCGCCCGGTTCCAGGCCCGTGATGTTGCCTTCGGCCGGATCGGGGTTGGGCGAGCCGCCCGCTTCCGTGCTGCGCTGCCGCTCGAGGTCGGACTGGGCGGCGCCGACGTCGTCCCTGCCTGGCCGGTCAGGGTTCGCCGGATCATTTTCCGGATGGTAAGTGCTCACGGTGCTTCCGTCCTTCCTCTCCGGCTGCGGTCCAGTGCCCCAGCTCTGGACTAATTGTAAGCATGCTGATAATTCTGGAGGAGCAGGCCGTGCGCCGCTGGGGCGACGGCCGGTGATCTCGGAAGGAGCAGTCACATGGGAATCGGCGACAGCATCGGCAAGGCAGCAGAGAACGCCATGGAGGATCTGGCCGGGACATCCAAGCCCACGGAGAAACTGGACGTTCCCGATCCGGCGGACCCCAATGACGACGTCGAAGTCCACTCGTCCCTGAGCGAGGGCTCGAACGCCATGGAGGCGGAGAAGCAGAAGGCGCCCGGCCTGAAGGCGGGCGCGGCACCCGGTCCGGTGTCGAGCAGTCCGCTGGGCGGGGACGCTGATGAAACAGGCACAGACGCAGGGAACGACGACGGCGCCCTGGCCGGAGAGGCCACCGCACCTGTCGGCGGGGCCGGGTCGGCCGGAGGCAGCGTCGCGGGGTCGGGCGGACTTCCGGAGAGCAACCCGGATGAGCTGCGGGCCGATCCCTCCGAGGGCGACCAGGACCCGTCAACCAGCACGGGACGTGGGTAGGCCTGCCGCGGCGCAGAACCGGCCAGGTCGGGGATTAGCCGGGAGGTCTATGGTCCGCTTCGCGGAGATCCACCCGGATTCAGGCGGATGGCCGGCCGGGCCACTCGCCCCGCTGCATGAGCACTTCACGGAGCAGGTCCGCCCGGTCCGTGACGATGCCGTCCACGCCCAGGTGCAGCAGGCGGTGCATCTCTTGGGCGTCGTTGATCGTCCAGACGTGCACCACCAGCTCCAGGGCATGCGCCCGCCGGATGAACCCCGGGGTTACCACGGGGATGCGCCCGTAGCGCATGGGCACCTGCAGGGCGTGGACGTCCCGGAGGACCCGTCGCATCAGCGGCCGGAACAGCGGGCCGGGAAGCAGCGGCCCCAAAACCGTGAACAGGGCGTTGGAGGCCACCCCCGCGGATGATGCCACCGGCTGGCTGAGGAGCTTCAGCACCGCCCGCCGCCGCCGGTCCGAAAAGCTCGCGACGAGCACCCGGTGGTGCACCTGGTGCCGCTCGATGGCCGCGGCGGTGCTGCGGACCGAGCCCCAGTCCTTGACGTCGAGGTTCAACCGGGCGTCGGGGAGTTCCGTGACCAACTCGTCGAACGTCGGAATGGGCTCGCGGCCGCTGATCCTGGCCCGCGCCACGTCCGCGGCCGCCAGCTCCGCGACCCTGCCGCGGCCGTCCGTGACGCGGTCCAGCGTCTCGTCGTGGAAAAGCAGCAGCACGCCGTCGGCCGTTGTGTGCACGTCAGTTTCCAGGTACCGGAAGCCCAGGCCGGCACCGGCGCGGAACGCCGCCATGGAATTTTCCAGCCCCTCCGTGGAAAACCCGCGGTGGGCCATGGCGATCGGAAGCCGCCGGCCGTCGTCGTCCGGATGCTGGAAGAAGGGCAGGGTCACACTGCGAGCGTACCCCGCACCTGCAACGCCGGCAGCAGCAATCAGTCCCGGCAGCCGGTCTCTCCGCAGGGAACGATGTCCACACCATCGGCACAGTGCAGCAGCGTGCGGCCGCGGCCGCCGTCGAGGTGGACCCAGACCGCCGTGTGGTCCGCGGTGATGGTGTCCACGGTGCCGCCCGCCGCAAAGCCCGGAGAGAGCAGGACGCGGACCCGGTCGCCCTGGCGCAGCTGCTTCCAGTGCGGGGCGGGCGTTTCTTTGCGCAGCGGGGCGTCCGCCGCCTGGTGCCTTGCATTCCTTGCCATCGGTAACCCCCTATGAGCCGCAGGAGAGGTGCCTGCTCCGCTGCACGCTACGGGGCGAAGGTAAACGCCAGGTGAGCGCCAGCTGGAAGAATCAGGAAAACTGGACCCCGAGGGCGGCGAGCCGGGCCTCGAGAACCTGGGCTACGCCGTCGTCGTCAAAGTGCGGCGCCTGCCGGTCCGCCGCCCGGATGGCGTCCGGATGGCCGCTGGCCATTGCGTAGCCGTGACCGGCCCAGCGGAGCATTTCAATGTCGTTGGGCATGTCGCCGAAAGCCACCACGTCCGCGGCGTCGATGCCCAGGCCGGCTGCGTACTGCGCCAGCGTCACGGCCTTGTTGACCCCGGGCAGGGACAGTTCCAGCATGGCGACACCGGGCGAGGAGTGGGTGGCGGCGGCCAGGTGCTCGACGGCGGGACCCACCTCGGCGAGGAATTCGTCCGGCGTGCCGTCGCGGACGATCGCGAGGAATTTCACCACGGAATCGTCGTTGGCCAGGGTTTCCGCCAGCGGGGCCGGAGTGAATTCGGCCAGCAACTCGCTGGACTCGTTCTCGATGAAGCCGGGTTCGAGGTGGAAGCCGGTGAGCGTCTCGGCGGCGAACAGCGCGGCGGGGCGGAGCTTCTTGATGATGCGGCGGGTCTCCAGGACGGCGTCGAGGGCGAGGGTGCGGGCGGAGACCAGGCGGTCCGCCTCCAGGTCCCAGACCACTGCGCCGTTGGAACAGATCACGCGGCCCGTGTGGCCCAGCTGCTCCTCGAGCGGGTGCAGCCACCGCGGCGGCAGGCCGGTGACGAAGACGAGTTCGACGCCGGCGTCCCGGCAGGCGTGGAAGGCGCGGACGGTGCGGGGGCTGATTTTTCCGTCATGCCCGAGGATCGTTCCGTCGATATCGCTTGCAACCAGCCGCATCCTGCAAGTCTACGTGGGGTTCAGCCGCCGTCGCGCGTTCCAACGAAGCACCGTGGACGATGGCCGGACAGGGCGGTCCGGGGTCAGGGAAGGACGGTGGCTGTTTCCACGGAGAGGAGCCGGCTGTAGTTCAGGCACATGCTCAGGCTCTCGTTCGCGGCCACGCGGGTGCCCCCGACCGATATGCGGCTTCCCGCGGGCAGCGGCGGGCCGGCGGGCATGACCAGTGTTTCGCCGTCGAACCGGGTTCCTTCGGGGAAGATCAGCGTGTAGTCGTCACCGCCCTCCGCCTGAAGGACAACGCAGCCGGCGCCGTCGTTGCCCAAGGTTCCACTGAGCCGGGCCGGCACACGCGGGGCTGACCACTGTCCCGAATGGACGATGGCCTTCTGGCCGCCGCTTTGGAGCAGCGTGGCGGGTACCTCCTGCCGTTCCGGAACCAGCCTGAACGCGTACCTGCCCTCCGCGCCCTCGCCGGGGCTCATGATGAACTCCACCCCCTGGGCGGCGAGCGCCACCTGGGTCTTGAAGACGTGCCCATCGCAGGGAACCTGCACCGGGGCGAGGACCTCGGCCCCGGCGTCGCTGGCGAGCGACAGTTGGGTGTCCGCGGGCCCGTCGCAGGTGAAGTGCACGTCATAGCTGCCCGGCTGTGCGGCAAAACCGAAGCTGACGGTGGTGTTGGAGCTGGTGGAACCGGCGAACTGGCCGGGCACGGCGGGTTGTAGCTGTTGTGCGGACCAGTTCCGCATCTCTTCCAACTCCAATTCCCGCGGATCCGCGCCGGGCGCCTTGGAGTTTCCCGTGACGGGCGGCGGGGCCGTGCCGCCCTCCGTCCGGGGCGTGCCCACGCCCTCAGGCGGGCCGCTGTACCCGCACCCGGTCAAGGCACTGAGCAGCACTGCCGGAACCAACCAGGACTTAACGAACCGCATCCGCTTTCCCCCAAAGCTGAAGTGGTCCCAGCCTAGCCCTTGGATGCCCCGTCCGCCTCGGCGTGCCTGTATCCATTTCGTGGCTGGCCCGGGGTCCCCGTTGTCAGCGCACGGAGCTACACTGAACTTATCGAACATATTTTCGAATAAAGGTGTGTTGTGGGCGTTATTATCGGTCCCCGCGTGATAGATGCGGGCGCCTCGTTGTTCTCGGTGCTGATCTCCCCGGTGGCTGTCGCGGCAGGGTTTCCCTCCCCCGCACAGGACTACTTCGACGGCCGGATCGACCTGAACGCGCACCTCATCAAGGACATCACCAGCACCTACGTGGTGAGGGTGACCGGAAGTTCCATGGAAGGCGCCGGAATCAGCGACGGTGATGAGCTGATCGTGAACCGGGCACTGGAACCCAAGGACGGTTCGGTGGTGGTTGCGGTCCTCGACGGCGAGCTGACGGTCAAACGCCTGCGGATCACGCCCACCGGCGTCATCCTGCAGGCGGAGAACCCGAAGTATCCGGACATCCGGGTCGCCGCACTGTCCGAGCTGACCATCTGGGGCGTCGCCACCAGGTGCCTGCACCATGTGTGAGTGCCGCTAATGGCCAGGCCTGCCATCATGCGGCAGATGCCGCAGATCGCCCATGTGGACGTCAACTGCTTCTACGCCTCCGCGGAGCGTGCGTTCGATCCGTCCCTGGAGGGCCGGCCACTGGTGGTGCTGTCCAACAACGATGGCTGCGCCGTGACCCGGTCCCCGGAGGCCAAAGCGCTTGGCATTGCCACGGGCGAGCCCTGGTTCAAGCTCGCGCCCCGGGCCAAGGAGTGGGGGCTGGTGGCCAGGTCCAGCAACTACGAGCTGTACGGCGACATCAGTGCCCGGGTAATGGAACTGCTGGGCAGGTACTCGGCGTGGCTGGAGGTTTACAGCATCGATGAGGCGTTCCTGGGCGTCAAAGGTGAACCGGACCAGCTGCTGGCCCTGGGGCGCAGGATGAAGGATGCCGTCCGGCGCAGCGTGGGGGTGCCGGTCTGCGTGGGAATCGCCCCCACCAAGACCCTCGCCAAGCTCTGCAACAAATGGGCCAAGAACAATGCCGCGTTCGGCGGCGTCTGCCTCTGGGACTGCGTCCCGCCTGAGGCGCGGGACGGGCTGATGGCCCGGCTGCCCGTGGCCGAGATCTGGGGCATCGCCGGCCGGCTCTCCAAACGCCTGAACGGCATAGGCATCTTCACCGTGCTGGACCTTGTCCGCGCCGACCCGGTAGCGATCAGGGACAAGTTCTCCGTGGTGCTGATGCGCACGGTCCTGGAACTGCGCGGCACTGCCTGCATTCCCATGGAGGAGGAACGCATCGGCCGTGACCAGCTGATCTTCTCCCGCTCCTTCGCCACACCGGTGACCACCGCCGCAGGCCTGCGCGAGGTGCTCAGCATCTACGGGCAGCAGGCCAGCGCCAGGCTCTCGAAGCACGGACTCCAGGCAAAAGTCCTGACCGCGTACGCTGCCACGTCGCCGTTCAGGAACCACGAACAGGCTTATCCGTCCGTGTGCGTTTCCCTTCCAATGCCCACCGCAGACCCGCTTCTGCTGACCAAGGCCGCCCATGCGCTGCTGCCGAGCATCCGGGACGGGCTCAAGTACGCCAAGGCCGGCCTGATGCTCACGGACCTGCGGCCCACCGGCAACCAGCCGCCGCTGGAGCCGTTCGAGAACCGGCATGAGGAGCGCCGCATCGGACCGCTGCTCGAGGACGTGAGCCGCCGCTTTGGGCGCGGCTCAATCGGGCTGGGCTATGCAGGCATCAGGTCCAGCCTGGACTGGACCATGAAACGGGACATGTGCTCGCCGCGGTACACCACGCGCTGGGACGAACTGCCCTTGGTGAAGGCGGCCTGAAGCGTGAAGGCCGCCTGAAGCGATGGCATCCCCGCCGCCGGCGCACGGGCCAGCGGCGGGGACGCTGTCCACGCCTAGACGCGGGACCTTCCCCGAAGGAAGTGGAAGATCAGGACGACCACCGCGACGACCAGAAGGATGTGGATCAGGCCGCCGCCGATGTTCGCGAGCAGTCCGAGAAGCCAGAGAACGGCGATGATAATAGCGATCCAAAGCAGCATGAGCGTCTCCTTGATTAGTTTTCGAAAGCCCCCATGCCGCGTACGTACCCATCGATACGCCGAACAAATCACGGCCGGGCCCCGCTGGCGGCTTCCATCTGGGATGACAGGCAGCTTGCCGCTCCCGGACGAAGACGCCGCGCGACGTTTTTTGACGCTCCGGGACGCCGCGTTGAGCGTTCGCGTCGTCCGGTGAACGCCTGCTACACGGGTGATTGTGGGGCCACTGGGTGCTCCGTAATCTCGTCTCAGCATCCGCCCCAGCAAAGGAATTCCGTGAGCAATCCGCAGGACAACAGTCCCCAAAACCAGCAAGGTTCAACCCGCATCGTGGCCGGGCAGTCCAACAAACCCAAGCGTCCCCTGGGCCAGAAGATCGGCATTGCCGCCGTCCTCCTTGCCCTCGTAGGGGGCGGGGCAGCCATCGCTGCCAGCGTGAACAGTGGCGGCACTCCCGCTGCCGCCACCGTCGAGGACACCGCACCCTCCGGCAACCCGGCAGCCGAACTGAAGCTCGGCTACTTCGGCAACGTCACCCACGCCCCGGCCCTCGTAGGAGTCAGCAAGGGCTTCATTGCGGACGAGCTTGGTGACACCAAGCTGAGTACCCAGGTGTTCAACGCCGGTCCCGCCGCCATCGAGGCCCTGAACGCCGGCGCCATTGACGCCACCTACATCGGCCCCAACCCGGCCATCAACTCGTTCGTCAAGAGCGGCGGCGAGTCGGTCAACATCATCGCCGGCGCTGCTGCCGGCGGCGCCCAGCTGGTGGTCAAGCCGGATATCAATTCCGCGGCCGACCTCATGGGCAGGACCCTGGCCTCCCCGCAGCTTGGCGGCACGCAGGACGTAGCGCTCCGCGCCTGGCTCACCGCGCGGGGATACAAGACCAACGTGGACGGCAGCGGCGACGTGGCCATCAACCCCACCGAGAACGCCCAGACCCTCAAAGCTGTTCCAGGACGGAAAGCTTGACGGCGCGTGGTTGCCTGAACCGTGGGCCTCCCGCCTGGTGCTGACCGCCGGCGCCAAGGTGCTGGTGGACGAGAAGGATCTGTGGGACGGTTCGCTGTCCGGAAAGCCCGGCGAGTTCCCCACCACCATCCTGATCGTGAACCAGAAGTTCGCTGCCGACCACCCGGACACCGTCAAGGCACTGCTGAAGGGCCACGTGAAGTCGGTTGAGTGGCTGAACAATGCCGCCGAGGGCGAGAAGGCCACCGTTATCAACGCAGCACTGAAGGAAGCTGCCGGTGCCGAACTGAAGGCTGACGTGATCGCCCGGTCGCTGAAGAACATCGTGTTCACCGTGGACCCGCTGGCCGGGACCTACCAAAAGCTCCTGGCCGACGGCGTAACTGCCGGCACCACTAAGCAGGCCGACATCAGCGGCATTTTCGACCTCCGCGCCCTCAACAGCGTCTCGAGTGGGAAGACTTCTGCCGCTGGGCGCGGCAAGGAGTAGCCCCCGGCAACGCTCTCCCACTCTCCACAAGAAAGTGGGAGGGCGTTGGCGGTTAAGGTGCATCAAGTGAGAGAGCGTCACTTCTCGATGTATCAGCGGGGCAGATACTTGATATCGAAAAGGTCGTCTTCCCCGAATATATGAAGCGCCTCACAGTAGTTACAGGACCTGCACCAACACCCAGCAGCCAGTAACCAGAAGGACTTCATCGTGGAAACTCCCCTCTCCCATCTTGCCCACCTCGAGATCACCAGCCCGGACGTCGAAGCCTCCGCCAGGTTCTACGAGGAAAAGTTCGGCATGCGCATCGTCGACCGGGTGGACGGCAACGTCTACCTGCGCTGCTGGGGCGACTACTACCGCTACAGCCTCGTCGTCACCGAAGGCCCCGAAGCGTCCCTGGGCCGGATGGCCTGGCGCACCAACTCCCAGGCAGCCCTGGAAGCCGCAGCCCAGCGCATCGAAGCAACCGGCGTGCAGGGCACCTGGACCGCCGGCGGCCACGGCTACGGCAAGGCCTACGAATTCACCGGTCCGTACGGCCACCACATGCGCCTCTTCTACGACGTGGACAAGTTCGTGGCAGAGCCCGGTTTCGAGTCCACCTACCCGGACCGGCCGGAGCGCCGCAGCAGCCACGCCGCCGCCCCCCGGTTCCTCGACCACGTCACGGTGGCCGCCTCGGACGTCCGCGGTTTCGCCAAATGGTACAACGAGGCCCTGGGCTTCAGGGTGATGGCCTTCGTGGACCTGGACGAAGCCCCCATCACCGTCTTCTCCGTCCTCACCACCAACGAAAAGTCCCACGACCTCGGCGTTGTCCTCGACACCTCCAGCCGTCCCGGCCGCGTCAACCACATCGCCTTCTGGGTGGACACCACCGAGGACCTGCTCCGCACCGCCGACGTGATGATGGAAAACGGCACCCCCATGGAATACGGCCCCTCCATCCACGGCGTGGGCGAGCAGAACTTCCTCTACTTCCGCGAGCCGTCCGGCCTGCGCGTGGAGCTGAACTCCGGCGGCTATCGCAACTACGTCCCGGACTGGGAAGCCAACACCTGGCACCCATCCGAGGGCTCCAACAACTTCTACAAGAACGGCGCCATGCCGCACTCCATGACGGAATCCTTCCCGCCCGCCGAAGGCTTCACCGCCACCGAGGAAGGCGCCTCACCCGAGATGAAGGAAGCCCTGCTGAACCCGTACGCCAAGCACGGCCGGGGCTAAGCCACCATGATCGAAGCATCGTATGCACTGGTCCGGTTCCAGGAGGGCGGCGACGGCAAGGCCCGGGCGGGCCTGCTGGCCGGCCAGCGGGTCCTCCCCCTGGACGGCGACATCAACTCGCTGATCGAGCACTGGGACACCGCCGAAAGCCAGCTGGACGCACTGGCCGCCTCCGCAGGCGGGGACACCGGCCTGGCGCTTGCCGACGTCGACATCCTTGCCCCGGTGGAACCCGCGCAGGTCCTCCAGACCGGCGCGAACTACCGCAAGCACGTCATCGACCTCGCCGCCGCCCACCGCGAACCGGGCGAGGACGAGGAGGAAGTGCGCGCCAGGACCGCGGCCATGATGGACAAGCGCGCCGGCCAAGGCACGCCGTACTTCTTCATCGGGCTTCCGACGGCGATCGCGTCGGCCACGGACGACCTCGTCCTGCCTGCCTACTCAAAGTCCCACGACTGGGAACTGGAACTTGCGGCAGTGATCGGGAAGACGGCGTTCCGGGTCACCCCCGAGGAGGCCCTGGAGTACGTGTTCGGCTACACCATGGTCAATGACATCACCACCCGCGAGTACGTTTTCCGCAAGGACATGCCCGCCATCGGCTCGGACTGGTACCGCGCCAAGAACGCCCCCGGCTTCCTGCCCACCGGGCCGCTCCTGGTGCCCGCCAAGTTCTTCGGCGACCCCCAGGACGTGCAGGTGACGCTCAAGCTCAACGGCAAGGCCATGCAGGACGAATCTACGTCCGACATGATCTTCGGGGTGGCCAAGCTGGTCAGCGAAGCCTCCCAGATCATGCCGCTGCGGCCGGGCGACCTGGTCCTCACCGGCAGCCCCGCCGGCAACGGACAGCACTGGGGCCGCCTGCTCCAGGACGGCGACGTTATGGAAGGCACCATCACCGGGCTGGGTACCCAGCTCATCCACTGCAAGGACGAAACCACCACCGAAAGCAGCAAGCCGTGACCACACAGGACACTGCAACCGGCACCGGGGAATCAGTTGATTCCCCGGTTGTCCGGCGTGAAGACCCGCTGGGCAGCATCCGCGCCGTGGCAGCGGCCCACAACAACTGGGGCCGTTGGGGCGCGGACGACGTCCTGGGCACCCTGAACTTCATCGACGCCGGAAAACGCGTCGAAGCAGCGGCCCTCGTGAAGACCGGGGAGGCGTTCTCGCTGTCCCAGCCCTTCGACACCAATGGCCCGCAAAAGGGCTGGCGCCGGCGTACCAACCCGGTGCACACCATGACGGACACGGGGGTGGATGCCGAGCGCGGCAACCAGGGCTTCCCGCATGGCTTCGGCGGTGCCGACGACGTGATTGCCATGCCCCTGCAGTGTTCCACCCAGTGGGACGGCCTGGGCCACATCTTCGACCAGGGCAAGGCCTGGAACGGCCGCGCCGCCGGGGACGTGGTCACCTCCGAAGGCGACCTGGTGACCGGCATCGAAACCGCGGCGGCCAAGATCGTCACCCGCGGTGTCCTGCTCGACGTCGGACGCGCGCTCGGTCCCGAACTGGGACGCAGCGACGGCGAACTGCCGGACGGATTCGCGATCACCCCCGGACACCTCCAGCGGACCATCGACCTGCAGGGGCCCAGCTCCGAGGTCCGGCGCGGTGACATCGTGGTGATCCGGACCGGCCAGTACAGCCGCGTCCGGCGCGACGGCTGGGGAGACTACGCCGGCGGTTCAGCCCCCGGCCTGTCCTTCAGCACCGCACCCTGGCTGCACCGCAGCGAAATAGCCGGGATCGCCACGGACACCTGGGGCTTCGAGGTCCGTCCCAACGAATTCGACGGCGCCTTCCAGCCCCTCCACCAGATCGCCATTCCCAACCTCGGCCTGTTCCTCGGCGAAATGTGGGACCCGGATGCACTGGCTGCAGCGTGCGCGTCGGACGGCAGGTACGACTTCCTGCTCACCGCAGCACCGCTGCCCATCACCGGCGCCGTTGGATCACCGGTCAACCCGATCGCCGTCCGGTAAAGCCAGTCCGGTAACTTCACTACAAGAATCAGCAGTAACGCCGTCAATACAAAGGAGTCAGCGATGGCAGCAGTACAGAACGTCGGAATCGTTGGGGCGGGAGCCGCCGGCCTGGCCGCCGCCATCCTCCTGGCCGAAGCAGGAGTGAAGGTAGAAATCCTGGAAAAAGCGGACGCCCCGCAGACCCTGGGGTCCGGCATCACCCTGCAGGGCAACGCCCTGCGGGTGCTCCGCCAGCTGGGCGTCTGGGACAAGGTGGAGGCGAAGGGCTATGGCTTCAGCACCCTTGGCCTGCGTGCTCCCAATCCGGAGGGAACCGTCATCGCCGTCCTCGAGGACATCCGCACCGGCGGCGACGACCTTCCCGCCACCATGGGCATGTTCCGCCCCGACCTCACCGCCATCCTTCGCGAACGCGCGGAGCAGGCAGGCGCGCGCATCAGCTACGGCAAGGCGGTCACCGGGATAACGGACGACGGCGTTTCCGTCACCGTAAGCACCGCCGACGGCGGCAGCGCCACCTACGACCTCGTGATCGGCGCCGACGGCCTGCACTCCGCCGTCCGCAAAGCGATCGGCATCGACGTCGAGCCCCGGCCCACCGGCATGGGCATTTGGCGCGCTTTCGTGGAACGGCCCGAGGAAGTGGTCCGCACGGACCTGACCTACGGCGGCCCCTGCTTCATCGCCGGCTACTGCCCCACGGGCCCGGACACCATCTACGCCTACCTGGTGGAGAAGGCCCAGGAGCGCAAGCAGGAGGACGGCCCCCGCATCATGACCGAACTCGCTGCGGCGTATGGTGGCCCGTGGAACGAAATCCGCGCCAATCTGGACCACAGCGCCCGTATCAACTACACGTGGTTTACCACCCACCTGGTGGACGGCCCGTGGAACCGGGGCCGCACCGTGATCATCGGCGACGCCGCCCACAGCTGCCCTCCAACCGTTGCACAGGGTGCCGCAATGGCACTGGAGGACGCAGTGGTCCTGGCCGAGCTGCTGATCAAGGCCGACGACCTTACCGAAACCCTCTGGAAGGAGTTCACGGACCGGCGCCTGGACCGGGCCAGGACCGTGGTTAACGCCTCCGTCCAGCTGGGCCAGTGGATGCTCGACGGCGTCCGAGACGCCGATGTGCCGGGCCTGATGCACGGCCTCTCCACCATGCTGAAGGAACCCGCATGAGCACGCGCCCTGACCACAGCCCTGTGGTCGACGTCCACGCCCACATCCTGCTCCCGGCACTGCAGCAACTCGTGGCCGAGGCCGATCCGGCGGGCTTCGGCGCGCAGCAGGCTCTTGAGGTGCGGCGCAACGGGCCGGAATCCATGGCGGCTTCGGGGAAGATGATCAAGGAGCGCTGGCCGCAGCTGACGGACCTTGACCGCCGGCTCGCGGACATGGACGCCCAAGGGGTGGACGTGCAGCTGGTCTCACCGTCGCCGTCGCACTTCTACTACTTCGCCGGCGAAGAGCTCGCCCTGCAGCTGGCCCAGGCGGCCAACCGGGCGGTCTGCGGGTTTGTGGACCGCGCCCCGGAGAGGCTCAACGGCCTGGGCCTGGTCCCGCTCCAGCATCCCGGCCTGATGGTCGAAGCCCTGGAGCACGCCGTACTCGAGTGCGGGCTGCTTGGCGTGGAGATCGGCTCGTTCGCCGCCACCCCCGGCATGGAGCGCAGCACCGTTGAGCTGTCCGATCCGAGGCTGGACCCGTTCTGGTCCCGGGCCGAAGAGCTGGGTGCCGTGGTGTTCCTGCACCCGTTCGGCTGCTCGCTGGATGAGCGGCTGGACCGCTTTTACCTCGCCAACACGGTTTCCCAGCCGGCGGAAAATGCGGTGGCGCTGTCGCATCTGATCTTCTCCGGTGTCCTGGACCGGCACCCGGGCCTCAAGGTCCTGGCGGCGCACGGCGGCGGCTACCTGCCCACCACCCTGGGCCGGTCCGATCGTGCCTGGCGGGTCCGGCCGGAGGCACACGGGTGCGCCGAGCCGCCGTCGTCCTACCTGAAGAAGCTGTACTTCGACTCGCTGGTCCACAGCCCCGCTGAGCTGCGGGCGCTTGTGGCCGCCGCGGGGCCGGAGCGGGTGCTGCTCGGGTCCGATTATCCGTTCGACATGGGCTCGGATAACCCCGTCAACGAGGTAGTTGAGGCGCAGCTGCCCGGGCAGGACAAAGCCCGGGTACTGGCCGGAAACGCCGCCGCCCTGGGCATCACGCCCGCATCCGTCCGCACCGCCAGCCGCACTGCCTAAGGAGGCTCTCATGGTCAAGATTGCCCGTTGGAACCACGACGGCGGGATGCAGTCCGGCTTTGTTGACGGCGGCGCCTGCTACCCGCTGCCGGCGGGCGAGGACGTGCAGAAACTGCTGGACGCCGGACTTGAGGACACGCTGGAGGTCGCACGCCGGACCATCGGTTCCGGCGCCGCTGTTCCGCTGGCGGACGTGCAGCTGCTCGCCCCGCTGGCACCTGCCACCATCCGGGACTTCGTGGCCTTCGAGGAACACGTCGAAGGCGTCCGGAAGAGCATCGACGGCGCAGCCGGCGTGGTGCCCGAATGGTACGAGGCGCCGACGTTCTATTTCACCAACCCGCATACGGTCACAGGCACGGGCGAGGTGATTGGTATTCCGGCGGGCTGCACGGACCTGGACTTCGAGACCGAGGTGGCCGCCGTCGTCGGACGCGTTCCCGGCAGTGACGGCCGGAACCTGACCGCCGAACAGGCGCACCGGCACATCTTCGGCTACACCATCCTCAACGACTGGTCCGCCCGCGATCTGCAGCGGCGGGAGATGAAGGTCAGCCTGGGCCCATGCAAGGGCAAGGACTTCTCCAACACCCTGGGACCCTGGATCGTCACCGCTGACGAATTCGAGGACAGGCATGACGCCGAGGGCTTCCTGCCGATCTCCATGGCCGTGGAGGTCAACGGCGAACAGATCGGGCAGGACCTGCTGTCCAATATGGGCTGGCCGTTCGCCGAACTCGTCGCCTACGCCTCGCAGGATTCGGTGGTGCGGCCCGGCGATGTGCTGGGCTCGGGCACCTGCGGCAGCGGCTGCCTGGCTGAGCTCTGGGGCCGCAACGGAGCCCAGACTCCCCCGCCGCTGAAAACCGGCGACGTGGTCCGCATGACCGTCGAAGGCATCGGCGCCATCGAAAACACCGTGGGTGAACGGCGCGAAGCCGTTACCCGGGTGGCTGCCCTGGTCCGCCCCCGCAACCGGGTTGTCTCCGCGGTTCCTTCAGGAACCTAGGGTGGTTTCCCTCCAGCTTGAGGGCCGGACCGTGGTGGTCACCGGCGCCGGCCAGGGGCAGGGTGCCGCGGAAGCGCGACTGTTGGCCGAGGCCGGAGCGCGGGTCATCGCCACGGACCTGGCGGCAGACATGCCTGCCGGGCTGGCTGATGCTGCCGCACTGGCCGGCGTGCCCGCGAGTCCCGGGCGATCCTTGCTGTACCGGCAGCTGGACGTCAGTGACGAGGTGGGCTGGTCAGCACTGGCTTTCTGGATCCGGTCCCAGGGCTGGCAGGTGGACGGTCTGGTCAACAACGCCGGGATCACCCAACGCAGCCGTCTCCTGGACGCTTCCGTGGCGGACCTGCAAAAGGTCTACGAGGTGAACGTGGCCGGCAGCCTGCTGGGCATCCAGGCGTTGGCGCCGCTGATGCGCAGGGGTGCTTCGATTGTGAATGTGGGCTCCGTAGCCGGCCTGACGGCGCACTATCCGGTGGCCTACACCGCCAGCAAGTGGGCACTTCGCGGGCTCTCCCAGGTGGCGGCCATGGAGCTCGGGCCACGCGGAATCAGGGTGAACATGGTCCACCCTGGCTTCATCGAAACGCCCATGACGGCGGGTGCCAAGCCCGCGTTCCGGCAGGCCACCCTCGCCGAGACCCCGCTGGGCCGGACCGGAACCGTGGAGGAGGTGGCCGGCGTCGTACTCTTCCTGCTTAGCCCGCTCTCATCCTTTGTGACGGGCGCCGGGATTCCGGTGGACGGCGGCCAGTCATCGCATGGCGGAGCCAAGTCCATCTCCGACGCCCTCCGCTGACCCCGAAAGTCAGCCCGGCAGCACCGCCGACCAGCCGCCGTCGACCATCAGGTTCGCGCCGGTGACGTACGAGGCTTCGTCGGAGGCCAGGAACAGCGCGCACTTGGCCACCTCTTCCGGCGAGCCAATCCGGCCCAGCGGGATGCTGCCGGCGATGGTCCGCATCCGGTGGTCGGGAGCGAGCAGGTTCCCTTCCGTAGCGGCGGTCCGGATCATCCCGGGGCTGACCGCATTAACCCGCAGTCCGTGGGGCGCCCCCTCGGCCGCAAGCTGCTTTGTCATCGCCACCACGGCACCCTTCGTGGCGGTGTGCGCCAGCCGTCCGTTGGTCATGGACCCGGTGACCCCTGCCGTGGAACCCACCAGCACGATGGCGGCGTTCTGCGCCTGGATCAGCTGTGGCCAGAAGTACATGACGGGCAGGAACACGACGTCCATTTCGTGTTCAACGTTCCACTTCCAGTCGGCAAAGGTGAGCTGCTCCACCGGGGCGAAACGGGTGACAGCCGCGTTGGCGTAGAGGATATGGACCTGGCCGTGCTGCGCGGCCACGTCTGACGCCCACCCGGCCACGGCTGGCTCATCCGTGAGGTCCACCCGGCTGCTGCTCATCCGGCCGCCGGCTTCGGTGACGGCCGCGACCGTGGCCGCGGCGCCGTCGTCGTCCATGTCGCAGCCCACCACAAAAGCCCCTGCCCCGGCGAAGGCGAGCGCCGCTGCCCTGCCCTGGCCGCTGGCCGTTCCGGTGATCACGGCGGTTTTGCCGGCCAGGCGCTGGCTGGTGACGGGCATCAAGAGTCCTTCCGAAGGCGTGTTTCCTCGACTTTCGCAGGGATGGGCCGGGAGCGGAACACGTCCTTGGGTCTACGTGGTATCCGCCGTGTGGATGGTCAGCGGGTGGGCGCTGACGGGGAAGAGCTCATGCAGCCGGGCGCAGGAACGCTGGACTACGGAGCGCAGCCAGATGCTGGCCGGGTCCTCCGCCTGGGACGGGTGCCAGTACATCGCCTCCACCAGGGAAACTTCGGCGTCGTCGGAGAACTCCAGCACGGCAATGTCCGCACCCCGCTGGGCCCGGGCCGCAAGCATCCGCGGGACCAGCGCCACCAGGTCCGTCCCTTCGACCAGGAGCGGCAGCGACAAGAAACCGGCCACTACCGCCGCCACGCGCCGCTGGATGCCCCTGGACTCAAACAGCTTGTCCGCCGGAGTGCTGATGCCCTCGCCGAAATAGCCGACGGCGTGGGGCACGGCTGTCAGGTCCGCCAGGGTCAGGCGGGGCTGCTGCAGCAAGGGGTTTCCGGCATCGGCGATGGCAACGAAGCTGTCGCGGAACACCGGCTTGCTGGCTCCCTGCATCTGGTAGCCAGTGGGCCCCACGAGCAGGTCGATCTTGGAGTAATCGGCCATCTGGCCCTGGATGCCGGACTTCGCCGTGGGCACGAAATCCACCGAGACCCCGGGGGCCTCTTTGCGGAGGATCCCGCGCAGCGGCCCAACGATCAGCGCCGCCGCATAGTCCGACGCCGCGATGACGAACTCCCGCTCGCTGCTGGCCGGATCAAACCCGGACCTGACGCGCGTGGCCCGCTGGATGTGGAGCATCGCTTCATCAACCAGCGGGACCAGCGACTGCGCAAAAGGCGTGAGGTCATAGGTGCGGCCGTTGCGGACCAGGAGTTCGTCGTCGAAATGGCGCCGGAGCCTGGACATCGCCGCGCTGGTGGCCGGCTGGCTCAGCTGGAGCCGCTCCGCCGCCCTGGTGATGTTCCGTAACTCCAGGAGGACCTGCAGGTGGGGCAGCAGGTTCAGGTCCAGGTTCTTCATACCCACAGGTTATCCATGCCCCCGGCTTCCAGGGGCGTGGATAACCAGCCAGCCCACCCACGGTTTCAGGTGCTCTTTGATCCAAGCTCCTGTGCAACCTTCCGGGCCCCGCGGACGGCGATGGCCACGCTCATCAGCGTCGGGTTCATGGCCGTCGCTGTCGGAATCAGCGCGTTGCCGCCCACCACGAGGTTCTCGTAACCCCAGACCCGGGACCACGGATCCGCCACGGACGTGCCGTCGTCGGTCTCCCCCATGCGCATGGTGCCCTGGTAATGCAGGCTGGAACCGTTGGGCATGAGGCGGGGCTCGGCCACGAAAACGCCCAGCGCCTTGCCCGCGCGCCGCAACCGCTCGGTGGCCTCGGCGATCTCCTTTTCTTCCCGCTCCGTCAGCGCATACTCGATGGTCATGTTGGGGAAGCCGCGGTAGTCCGGTTCGTTGTCGTCGAAGGTGACGGCGTCCTCGTAGCGGGGGTGCTTGCGCATGCCGTAGCCCATGTTGACGTAGCCCCAGCGGTTCCCGGAGTACGGCGTGCCCGGCTCCATGGGGAACGGGGTGGTCTCGGTGTACATCACCTGCACCGAGAACGGGTGCTCAGGCTCTGAGAACGGAATGCGGTTCACTGCCGCTACCGGGTCCGCAGGATTCTGCGCCCGCCGGGCCAGTTCGGCCTGCAAGTCCTCCTCCGTGGCATAACGCTGCATCTTTTCGGCGTCGAGCGCCACCGTGGAGATCACCACCGGGTGTTCGGTCAGGTAGTGCCCAAGCGCCGCCGGCCGGACGCCCGAGGCCCACAGGAGCTGCGGAGAGCGGAAGGCGTCGGCGGCCACCACGACGATGTCCGCCGCCACGAAGGACGTCTCCCTGGTGCGGAGGTCCTGGACGGTGACACCGGTGACGCGTTGTCCGTTCAGCTCCACGCGGCGGACCAGGGTGAGGTCACGGAGTTCGAACCGCCGGGACAGCGGGCTGTCCTGATCGATCAGCGGGCCGAGGACGACGTCGGCGCCCGCCCAGCGCACGGACCCGTCAGGCTGCGGATCCCCGGCCACTGGTAGGGTGCCCACGCCGTAGCCTTCGGGCAGTTCCACCCCGAACTCCTCGTCCAGGAGGGACCGGATGGCCTCCCCGACCTTCGAGTCAGCAAACGCCGCGCCGTGGACGTGCAGCAGCCGTTTGGCGTCCTCAACCAGCCCGTCCCATTCGTCATCTGCGATGAAGGGGATCTTCTCGCTGAAGGCGGGCGACGGCGTCGCGCAGGTCCAGTGCGCGCCCTGGCCGCCCACATTGGTG
Source organism: Arthrobacter sp. MOO21 (assembly GCF_057369995.2). Classification (NCBI taxonomy): domain Bacteria; kingdom Bacillati; phylum Actinomycetota; class Actinomycetes; order Micrococcales; family Micrococcaceae; genus Arthrobacter; species Arthrobacter sp. MOO21. Next base: position 1,480,415 of record NZ_CM170671.2, read on the forward strand.
GCCGCAGCCGCTGCCGGGAAGGAGGAGGCGTGGGCGGAGCCCGCTCCCCCGAAGTCCAGGAGGTGCGTGCCTTGCCGGGCGGTGAACATGCCCTCGGTGACGGTTCCGGCCGGGATGCCGAGTGATTCCCGGAAGGCGCCGGCCTGGGGCCCCTGGGACATCTCCCGGGCGCGGGCCTTCTCCGCAGGGTCCGGAATGTTGCGGACGCTCTCGCCGGGTACCGCGGTCAGCTGCGGTCCGGCCTCGAACATCACCACCCGGGCCGAGGGGACCTGCTCCAGGAGCACGCGTGCATAGGTGGAACCGATGGGTCCGCTGCCAACGATGGCAATGGTGGGATGGGACATGATGTCTCCTTTGAAATCAGGCCGGGAGGGATTCGGACGGTGCATGTGGAGCGGAAACGGGTTCGTCGGAGAGGCGGCCGTGCGGGAGCAGGACTGCTGCGGCGATTCCCAGGGCATAGGCGGTGGCCAGGGCGATGAAGATGGGCGTAAAGACGGAGCTGTAGAGCTGGGCGACGCTTGCCTGGACCGCTGGCGCCGCGGCGTGGACCGATTGCGGCGTCAGCGTGGAGGCGTCAAGGCCTGCCGGCAGGGCCCCCGCAACATTGGAGCCGATCACCCCGCCGATCACCGCCGTCGCCACCGTTGACCCCACCTGCCGCACCAGGTTGATGGTGGCGGTGATGCTGCCGGTATGGCTGGCCGGGGCAGCGCCCTGGACCACTGCCACGATCAGGCTCATGAACGCCCCTGTGCCCATTCCCACTACCGCCATCACCAGCATCGGAGCCCACAGCGGCAGTCCGGCCGGAAGCAGGGCCATCACCAAAAGCCCGGCCGCCCCCATCGAGGTTCCCAGGATCGGGAAGACGCGGTACTTCCCGGTCCGGCTGGCGAGCCAGCCGGTGAACAGGTTGCTGGCCAGCATGCCGAAGACGGTGGCGATGGGCACCAGGCCGGAGACGGTGGCGGTGGTCCGGTACGCCATCTGGAAATAGGTGGGCAGATAGGCGGTAATGGAGAAGAGTCCGACGCCGATAATCGCCGAGAGTGCCAGGCCCGCAGCGATCGTCCGGTCGGCGAAGAAGTGAAGCGGGACGATGGGCTCTGCTGCATGCCGCTCAATGAAAAAGAAGGCAATGAAGCCGGCGATGCTCACCGCCAGCGCGCCTGCCGTGGCAGGGCCGCTGCTCCGCCCGGTGGCCCAGGTGGCGGCGAGTACCAGCGCCACCAGGGCGATCGTGAAGACGGCCGCCCCGGCCACATCGAAGCGGCGGGGCATCGGGCCGGGCTCGAGGTGCGGAACGGCGACCAGTGCGAGGGCAAGTGCCGCTACGCCGACCGGGATATTGATCCAGAAGACCCACTGCCAGCCCCAGTAATCGGTTATGGCGCCGCCGAGGACGGGGCCCACCAGGATGGCAATCGGGAAAGCGGCTCCGATGACCGCCATGTACCGTGGCCGTTCGCGCTGGGTGGTGACGCGGGCAATGATGGTCTGCGACATCAGCTGCAGGCCCGCCGAGCTCATGCCCTGCAGGACCCGGGCGGCGATGAGCCACGCCATGTCCGTGGCGAAGCCGCAGGCAAGTGAAGCGGCCAGGAACACCACCAGTGATGCGAGGAAGATCCGGCGGGCGCCGAGTACGTCTCCGAGCTTGCCCAGCACGGGCAGCAGCACGGTGCTGGCGAGCGTGTACCCCACCACCACCCAACTCATCAGGGTTAAGGCGCCCAGTTCGCCGGCGATGGTGGCCAGGGAGGTGGAGACCACAGTGTGGTCCAACGCTCCGAGGAAGGAGACGGTCAGCAGGGAGGCAACGAGGAGGCGGAGTCTTACAGGTGATAGATGCATTGTGATCTGCCCGAACGATCGGGCCGTCGACGCGACGTGGTGTGCCTCCGGCGAACCATCACGACGGAGAACGGGTCCGGCGGGACCCCGGCGCCGATTCCCACCCTAGCGAAACTTTGGTCTAAAAACAACATAAGAATGTCTGGAATTGACATGTCCCATCACCCTTCAGCAGCCCAGAAGATTCTGCGCCAAAGCCATGTCCTCAAGGAACTCGCCCAGGTCCGCCACCGGTTCATTCGATGAGCAGGCTTCGATGGCCCTGCGGAGCGCCAGACGCGCAGAGGATTCGTAGCGCCACGGAGCCCTCAGCGCCCCTTCTTCAGTGCAGGTCTCCACCCGGGTCAGGCCTGCCGGCTGGTCCACGGTAATTTCTGTCCGCACCTCCCCGAGGGCCAGCACCTGGAGCAGGCCGCCGGGATGCAGTCCGCCGATGGAGCTGCCTGCCAGCGTGGCAGGAAGAGAGCCTCGGCTGCCCGGCCCTGCCGGGTCCTCACGATCCAGGAGCGCGATCCTGCCCTGCGGGGCGGCAAGACCTGTCCGAAACGTCAAGGGCCCCCCGGCAAGGAAACGCGCCCAGCCAAAACCGTCGAGGATGAGGCCGTCCAACGCGGCGGCCAGCCCCGCACATTCAACAGTGATGAGGCGCGGCGGGCTGCCGCGCCTTGCGCGCAGCGCATCAGCAACAACATCGGGACGCAGGCGGGGACGCTCAACGATCACTGCCACGCCGCCGGACCACGGGTGAGCGCCTGCGGCTCCCCGCGGAAGCACCCGGGGATCGGCAAGCACCACCGCCGCAGCTCCCGCGTCCCGGGCCTCCACTAGGGCGTTCCACCAGTCGCCGGACCCGGGGACAACAACTACCGCCCCCTCGCTGTCATCGGTGGGCCCTGCGCTGATGGGAAGCTCCGAAATGGCAGCCGCATAGTCAGGCACTGCGGCAAAGACGGGCACCCGGTCCATCAAGGCATCCCTTCCAGGAACTTGGCTGCGGCAGCGTCTGCCAGATCAATCGCATAGTGCGAGTCGGCCAACAGTTCGTCGTACTCCACCGGAGCACTCCCCTGAAGAAGTGAGGCAAACAGGCGCCATTCGGCCAGATAACCGTCTTCCGGATCGCGCCGGTACTCCGTCCAATGCCCATCTGTGCTTCGCACCCGGGCGGCAGCGCTGCCGGCATGGACAAAGGCAGGCGGAAAGTCGACTTCGATGCGGTCGTGCGACGTGGTGATACACATTCGCCACACGGCATCGGGCCCCGCCGGGAGCATGGTGAGCGCCAACTGGACCAGTACTCCGCCAGCCCGGTACCCCACCAGATAGCCAACCGGCGGCACCAGCCTTGCGTAAACCACTTCATCAATGCCCGGTGCGACGTCGCGCACTGCGGGAAGATCGTGAACAGCAAGGCCGGTCAGCAACTGCCGGAGGACGCCGGCCGCCAAAGCCGGATCCTTGAGGTCCGGCAAGCCCCGCCGCACAGCCTGGAAGGGACCACCCTCGGCCACCAACCGGTGGTACCTGTCGTTCGGCGGAAGCGCCAGGGTCACGGTGATGGCCTGCACCTTGCTTCCGAGGGCCATCAGGTGGTGCTTGGCCTGCCCCCACGCGGCATCAAACAGGTGGTTTGTCCCCACCAGGAGGACGGCTCCGGCTGCCCGGCAGGCCGAGACGGCGTCCTCCGCCTCCTGCCTGGTGATGGCCAACGGCTTCTCACAGAAAATGGCGCGCTTGCCAGAGGCCAGCGCCGCCAGGATCTGTCGTGCATGCTCACCAGGCGGGCTGCAGATCACCACCGCTTCCACGGCCGGATCAGCCAGCAGATCCGCGTCCCCCTCGGACCAGCGCGCATCCACCCGCTCGGCCAGGATGCGGGCGCGCCCGCTCCCCGCATCCGCAACATGCACCACGGTGAAAAGATCCGCGAGACGCCCCAGGACCGGCAGGTGGAGGGCCGCAACGCCCGGGCCGGCTCCCAGAATTCCTACGTTCCAAGGCATCGTCGCCCCCTTCTTATGTCTTTATTATTCATAAGTTAGAAAGGTTTTAGCTATAGTCTCGGGAAATCGGCGCATTAGTAGGTCCCCGTGTGTGAGAATTGTTGCCATGACGACAGACTCCACCCTCCGCTTTGGAGCGCAGACGGATGAAGTGACGAGCCTGCTTCGGATCGTTAATCTGGTGCGAACGGGCGAGGCCACCACTCGCCCCGAAATCGGCAAGGTCACTGGACTGGGCAGGGGTGTCGTCAGCCAGCGCGTGGACCAGGCCATCTCGATCGGCTTCCTCGGCGAGGGAGACTTCGGCGCCTCCTCCGGCGGCCGCGCGCCGCGCACACTGCGTTTCCGCGCTGAGCAGGGGCGGATCATCATCTGTGCCCTGGGAGCGGCCCACATCCGGGTGGGCATCGCCGCTCTCGACGGCGACATTGTGGACCACGCACACCGCACCTGGGACATCGCCCAGGGACCCGAAAAAACCATCGACGCCGTTATGGCCCTTGTCGACGATGTGCTCAAGAAACACCCCAAGGTGCCCGCATGGGCCGTGGTGGTGGGACTTCCCGGCCCCGTCGACTTCACGACGGGACAACCGGTGGCGCCGCCGATCATGCCCGGCTGGAACGGCTTCGACGTACGGACGCCGTTTGAGGAGCGCTTCAACGCGCCGGTATGGGTGGACAACGATTCCAACCTGCTGGCGCTTGGTGAGCGCGCCCGCCGGCGCGACGCCTTCGTGGACCTCATCTACTGCAAGATCGGTTCCGGAGTCGGTGCGGGCCTGCTCTCCAAGGGCAGGATCCACCGTGGCGCCAACGGGGCTGCCGGCGACATTGGCCATGTTCGGGTTTCGGACTCCAACGTGCAGTGCCGTTGCGGCAAGACCGGCTGCCTGGAGGCAGTGGCTGGCGGCTGGGCCCTGGTGAGGGATGCCCGGCAAGCGATCGAAGAGGGCGTCGCCACCTCCCTGGCCGCGCCGGCAAAAAAGGGTGCGCTGTCGTTTGAGGACATTACCCTCGCGGCCCAGGCGGGAGACTCGCTGGCCATCACGCTGATCCAGAAGTCGGCGCGGGTAGCGGGCGAAACCATCTCGGCACTGGTGAACATGTTCAACCCCGGCGTCATTGTCATCGGCGGCGCCATCGCCTCCGCCGGCGAGGTATTCCTGGCCGAAGTTCGGCAGCGGGTTTACGAACTCTCCCTGCCGCTGGCTACCCGGGACCTCACCATCACCCTCTCGGTGAACGATGAGCGGGAGCCATTGCGCGGTGGAGCCGAACTGGCCCGTGAGCAGCTGTTTGACGTCACCTTCCCGCGCTGGTTCGCCGAGGGCCGACCGTCACCGGAACGTACCGCCGTCCCCGCCTAGTCCGCGGCGACTGCTCAGGCCACATCCCGGGAAACACTGGATATCTTCGCCCCGTCCAGGTGAAGCCGGGCCTCCCAATGGAACGGCAGGACCAGCGGGAAGCCGGGCCGCGCCTGCAGGTAGGGCACCATCAGCTGGAAATCGATGGCAACGTCATGGTGCCCGCGGGAAAGTTTGCGCCTGCCGGCCAGGACCAGCCTGTCCTGCACGAACCACCAACCGGACTCCGCCTGCAGGGCATCAGGGTGAACGTACCGGGAACCGAGCACCACCGCCATCTCCCCGGGCGCCATCGGAACGCCGTCGATCCCCACTGAGAGGCCGGCAACGCTGGAGAGCGGCATGGAGCGGATCCACGGGAGGCCGAGACGGAGCTCAAAGCCTCCGGCTGCGGCGGTCAATGCATCGTCCCGCAAGGCGGTTTCCAACATGGCCCCCATCCTTTATCCTAAATTTGACATAAGTTTGTCATTAACAGGCATAAAGGGGAAGACGCCTATGGCTCCCGAAATTCCCGGCAACTGGACTCTCTGCGCCAGCTCCTTCAACTGGACCCCGGACATCATCGCCGCACGCCAAACTGCCCCGGACATCGTCATCGGTATCGCTGACTCCGTGGTGAAAACCATTGAGCTCGAACCCGGGCTGGTGTGGCGGTCCTTTCCCGCCCCGCAGAATGACGAGGTGGATGGGCTGCGGACGTCCCTGGCGGCCAACGGCGGCCGCATCAGCATCGTTGGCGCCAGCCTTGACGACTTCACGTCTCCTACCCAACGCCGCTCCCTGCAGGAGCGCCTGGACTTCCTGGTCCCCCAGCTGCTGGCCGCCCACCGGGCAGGAGCACACGGGATCAGGCTCCCCATCGGGCAGGCGGGACCGGAACTGCTGACACTGCTGCAGCCCTTGCTGCACGAGCTTGACCTGGTGCTGTACGAAGAGATCCAGGGCCAGCAGGCTCCGGCAAGTCCCGCCGTCGGGCCCGCCCTGGAGGCGATCACCGGGCTCGCAGACGACCACGTCCGGGTGCTGGTGGACATCAGCATGCTGATGCCGGCCCTGCCCGTCACCTACCTTGAAGAGCTGCGCCGGGGCGGCATTTCCCCGGACCTGATGTCGCGCCTGGAGGGGGACTGGCGTGACCCGGCAACTCACGACGCCGTCACGGCACTGCTCCGCTCCGGGAACGTGCCGCCACGGATCCACACCCTCTTTATGAACCTGCTCATCCGCTTCGGCCGCAGCGACGCCGCGGACCTGCAAGGCATCCTCCCCCTGGTGGGTGCCTTCCACCTGAAGTTCTGGGACCTGGACGACGACGGCGGGCGGGTTTCGCAGCCCCTGCGGGACCTGGGCGGCCTCCTGCGCCGTCATGGCTTCAGCGGCACGCTCACCAGCGAGTGGGGCGGCCACGAGTGGCTCCGGGAGGACCCCACGGAGACGACACGGCAGCACCTGGCCCTGGCGGCGGAGGCGTTGGTCCAGCCTGTCGGAACCAGTACGGCGGCCTGACCCGCGCCGAACCCAACAACGGCCGGCCCTGGAATTCCAGGACCGGCCGTTCTGCCGTGGGCTGCTACTTGGTGCTGAAGGCGGCGTCGAACGCCGCTGCGGAGGGCTCATAGCTGGAGAGCCGGCGCACGAAGGCCAGCGCCTCGGGAGCACCTTCCAGGCGGTCCATTCCGGCATCCTCCCACTCCACGGACAGCGGGCCGCGGTAGCCGATCGAATTCAGCATCCGGAAGGCATCTTCCCAGGGGACGTCGCCGTGGCCGGTGGAGATGAAGTCCCAGCCGCGGCGCGGATCAGCCCACGCGAGGTGGGATGACAGCCGGCCGTTGCGGCCGTTGGCCAGCCGCTTCTTCGTGTCCTTGCAGTGCACGTGGTATATGCGGTCCCGGAAGTCCCACAGGAATCCCACGGGATCGATGTCCTGCCACACCATGTGGCTCGGATCCCAGTTCAGGCCAAAGGCCTCGCGGTGCCCGATGGCCTCCAGGGCGCGCTGTGTGGTCCAGTAGTCGTACGCGATCTCGGACGGGTGCACTTCATGGGCGAACCGGACGCCCACCTCGTCAAAGACGTCGAGGATGGGGTTCCAGCGGTCGGCGAAGTCCTGGTAGCCGGCGTCGACCATCTTTTCCGAGGCGGGCGGGAACATGGCCACGTACTTCCAGATGGACGAGCCGGTGAAGCCTGTCACCGTCTTGACTCCCAGCTTCGCGGCGAGCCGGGCGGTGTTCTTCAGCTCCTCGGCGGCACGGCGGCGGACTCCTTCAGGATCGCCGTCGCCCCACACCACGTCCGGGAGGATGCCGCGGTGCCGTTCGTCGATGGGGTCATCGCACACGGCCTGGCCCTTGAGGTGGTTGGAGATGGTCCACACCTTGAGGCCGTGGCGTTCCAGGACGTCGAGCTTGCCCTGCACGTAAGCGTCGTCGTCCCAGCGCCACGGGTCCAGGTGGTCGCCCCAGCAGGCGATTTCCAGCCCGTCGTAGCCCCATTCGCCGGCGAGCCGGGCCACTTCCTCGAACGGCAGGTCGGCCCACTGGCCGGTGAACAAGGTGATTGGTCGTGCCATGTTTCCCCTCCTAACCAGCCTGGACGGGAACGCCGGCGGCGACGCGTGTCCAGGCGGAATCATTTTCGGAACTGCGCTCGACGGCGTCGAGTACCCGCTGCACCCTCAGCCCGTCAGCGAACGTGGGATGCGGATCGGTGCCGCCCGCGATGCCCTCCACGAGGTCCTTGACCTGGTGGGAGAAGCCGTGTTCGTAGCCGAGCATGTGGCCGGCCGGCCACCACCCGGACACGTAGGGATGCTCGGCTTCGGTGACAAGGATCTTCCGGAAACCCTGGCGGTCCGCCGGCACCGTGCGGTCGTAGAACTGGACGCTGTTGAGGTCCTCCAGGTCGAAGGCCAACGCGCCCTTGTCACCGGAAACCTCGATCTGCAGCGCGTTCTTCCGGCCGGTGGCAAAGCGGGAGGCCTCGAACGATGCCAGCGCACCGGATTCGAAGCGCCCTGTGAAGATCGCGATGTCGTCCACCGTCACTTGGCCCTTGCCGGCCCCGGCAGTGCCGGACAGGCCGCTGCCTGAATCCAAAAGCGGCCGTTCCTTCACGATGGTGTCGATGGTGCCGGACACCTTTTCCAGGTTCAGCCCGGTGACGAACTGGGCCAGGTCAATGGCGTGGGCTCCGATGTCACCCAGCGCCCCGGATCCGGCGTGTTCCTTTTGCAGGCGCCACGCCAGGGGCATCTCCGGGTCCACCAGCCAGTCCTGCCGGTAGGAGGCACGCACCTGGTTGATGGTGCCCACGACGCCTTCGGCGATGAGGCTCCGCAGGAACGTGACGGCAGGAACGCGGCGGTAGGTGAAGCCCACCATCGCCCGGACACCGCGGGCGGCGGCCCGCCCGGCGGCCTCGGCCATTGCTTCGGCTTCGGCCACCGTGTTGGCCAGCGGTTTCTCGCACAGGACGTGCTTTCCGGCCTCGAGTGCCGCGATCGCTATCTCCGCATGCGAGTCCCCCGGGGTGACAATGTCGACGACGTCGATATCGTCCCGCGCGATCACCTCGCGCCAGTCGGTGGCCGACTCAGCCCAGCCCCACTTGTGTGCAGCCGCCGCCACCGCCTCCGCGTTCCGGCCCACCACCACCGCCATTTCCGGCTCGGCCGGGAGGTCGAAGACGCGCGGAGCGGTGCGCCAGCCCTGGGAGTGGGCGGCACCCATAAAGCCGTAGCCGATCATGGCCACGCGCAGGGTGTTCATGCCAGGACGACCTTGCGGTCAACCGCCACCCGGTTTCCGACGTAGCGCATGGGTGCGATCTGCATGTAGAGCAGGCGGAGCGTGAGGATCACTTCGACGTCGATTTCTTCCCCGGCGTCGGGTATGCGGTCCAGCGGGATGATGATGTCCGGCTTGTCCGCCACGAACCACAGGGTTTCCCACTGCTCGGGAAGTTCCGTGATGCTGTAGGACTTGCCTTGGAGTTCGAAGCGGAGGGCCGCCTTGGGGATCTCCACGCCGTTGACTGTTGCGGCGACGTCGTCGACCGCGGAGAGCCAGAGGCTGCGGTACCAGGGCAGTTGCACCGACACGGCGATGCCCTCGGGGTGCCTGCGGACATCGGTGTCCTGGAACAGGGAGTTATGAGTTGCCATGGGCTTTCCTTACTTGAACGTATCGACGAAGGTGTCGTGGGGTACAGGCGGCAGTGGATCGAGCGTCTGCCGGGCGGAGGGGCTGTACGGGTGGTATTCCCTGGGCACGGCTTCATCGGCGGGCGGCATGAACACCGGCTTGCCGTCGTCGCCGAAGTACATCAGGTCCAGGGCGAAGGCATGCTGGTTCTTCTCAGCGAAGCTGATCCAGTTTTCCTCGAACGGGGCCCGCAGCAGCTCGTAGCAGCGGAACTTCCAGATCTTCCATTCGCCGTCCTGGCGCAGGAAGTCCACGGCGTATTTGCACCAGACCCAGTGGGCCCAAACCTTCTTGCCCTGGACCTCGCCGGGTGAATACATGTAGTCCGGGCTGTCCTTGGCCACCTCGGGGTCCGTCAGGCCGGACTCGTTGCCGGTCATGATCCAGACACCCTTGGCGGTTTCGCCGTCGGCAGCCACTTCGATGACCGGGGTGGTGGTGTAGTGCAGGATCAGCTTGCCTTCCGGCCGCGGGCGGCCCTGGTGGTAGCGGATGACGCTGTCGTACTCCGTGTACTGGCCGGCATTGGTGTACCTGGCGCGGATGCCGGGCGTGCCGGGCTTCACCCACAGCGGGATGATCTGCTCATCCTCGAAGGCATTGTGCAGGTACATGTAGCGGTTGAACAGGTTTTCAATCTCACCGCGGTCGTTGACCCGGCGGGCCAGTTTCAGGGCCTCGGCGAGTTCATCGCGCAGGCGCTCCACCTCGGCGGCGAGGTCGGTATCGATGGCAGACATTGCACCTCCCCTAGGCCGGAACGACGGCGTCTTCGATGGCCTGACGCATCAGGGCATGCTGTTTCTTGACCAGGTCGATGGGATCGGACTCGCCGAGGTCGGCGAAGGCGTGGCCTTCCCACTCACTGGACAGGAAGCCCTGGTAGCCGCCCTTGACGAACTGCCGCACAATGCGGGGAATGTCCATGGCAGGCTCGTTGCCGTTCCCGTCAATGTCGTAGAACTTTGCATGCACATGGAACATCTGCGGCATGATGTCCAGCCATTCCTCCGGCGGGACCAGGCCGTGCATGTTGAACGCCAGGCGGGTGAACGGACCCAGCCGGGCGGGGTCGAAGTTGTTCTCCCGCAGGTAGTCCTCGAACTCCTGGTTGCGCTCCTGCATGGGCAGGGGTTTGCGCCAGATATCCTGCATGACGGCGAAGTGTTCCTCCGGCAGGCCCATCTGGGTCAGCGTGCGGAACAGGGTGGGTGAGAGGCTGTGCATGGTGGAGCTGAAGTCGGCCGTGAAGCCCAGCCGCTCGCTGCCGAGTTCGGCGTACATCTCACGGATCTGGAGGATCTTGGGATCGTTCGGACCCTGCGGGGCGTGGATCTCGTAGCCGAGCTTCTGGTCGTACTTCTCTGCCAGCGGAAGCAGCCGGCGCAGCAGCTCCTTCCCGGCGGAGCGGATGACGATCTTGTGGAAGCCGAGGGTGTTCGCCGTCTTCAGCTGGCGTGCGAAGAAGTCGTATTCCTCGTCCGGGGTCATGTCGCGGTCCTTGCGGCGGCCCATGTCCAGGTTGGTGCCCACGGCGCTGGGGGTGAGCCCGTAGCGGTCCATGCTGTCGCGCCACAGTTTCACGAAGTCGTTGTCGACATCGGGGTAGGTGCGCAGCATCTGCGCGATGTTGAATTCGACCCCGGGGCCGAGGCCTTCGTCGGCTACCGCCTTGATCAGCGTCTCCGGCGTGTAGAGCCCGGCGGCAAATTCGGAGGTGAGGGAGTAAAGGGTGATGCCAAGCTCGATTCCCGAGCCGGCGATTCCTTCTGACATGTCGTATTTTCCGTTTCTGTTAGCCGCGGACGGGCTGTGCGAGGTGGCTGTTGAGGATGCGGCGGGCTTTGGCGGCGTCGGTGATCATGGCGGAACCCGCGTCGGCTGCTGCCGAGCGCTGGATGGCCTGTTCGCCGCGGATGATCTCGAACGGGTCCTGCCAGTTGTTCCAGTGCCAGCCCTCGTATTCGCTGGAGATGGCACCGGAGTACCCGTTCTCCACCAGCTGCCGGACCAGGCCGCGGACCGGAACCGAGGGCTCTTCACCGTTTTCGTCGATGCCGAAGAACTTGCCGTGGACGTGGCGGACCCAGGGCATGATTTCCAGCCAGGTGTCCAGCGGCGCAGGACCGAAAAGCCCCGTTCCGTTGATGCCGAAGTCGATGCCCAGGTCCGGCCTGCCGTTCCGGGCAGCCAGGGCGATGAAGGCACCGAAGCGTTCGCCGTGCACCTTCTGGGTGTTGGGCGGGCCTTCGGCATAGAAGCCGTTCCAGAGGTCAACGACCTGCCGGAGCAGGTCCTCGGAGGCACCGCGGCGCCTGTACGCCTCCAGGAGGGAGGGTGCGAATCCGGTGACGGTGGCGCCCCAGTCCGCGGTGAAGCCCAGCAGCGGCGAGTCCAGTTTTTCGTACCGGTCGCGCAGGGCCAGCACGCGTTCGTGGGCGCCGTGCTGGTCCGCGTGCACTTCCAAAGCCAGGGTGACGCCGTACTGTTCGGCGACGGGCAGCAGGCTCTCCATGGCGTCCGGGGTCAGCGAGATCTGGACGCGGGCGATCGGGAAACCGAGCCGTGAGGCCACCTCGATCTGCTTGCGCATGTATTCGACCAGCTCGTCATGGTTCATGAGCCGGTCACGGCGGATGCCGGTGTCCACGTTCACTGCCAGGGACGTGGGGACCAGGTCCACCTCGGCCACCAGGTCGCGGAACCGGCCCACGAACGCGTCGTCGATGCGGTCCGGGAAGCCGCGGAGGCTGGAGAAGCCGATGACTTCAAGGCCCGGGCCGAAGCCCTCAGCCGCCACCTTGCGGATCAGGCCGTCGAGGTCGTACTGCCGGCCGTGGAAGGCCCGCGTAAAGCTGTAGAGGGTGACGCCCTGGATGGGCGTGCCGAGGCTGGTCATCGCTGTGCCGCCTTCATGGTCTTGGTGTCGTGCTCTTCGATGTGCAGCACGCCGTGGTCGGTGATGATGTACGGGATGTAGAGCTTCAGGTCCACCCGGACCTCGTGCTCCGCCTGGTCATCGCGGACGGGAACGTCGCCGGACAGCACTGCCGAATCGAGCGGGAACCACCACTCGCCGGTCTCGTTCACGAGCTCCTCAAAGCTGAACGTGCGGTTGTTCATGGTCCAGCGGAGCGAATCACCGGGCGCGGCGACGCCGTCAACGGTCAGTGCGGCCCCGGCGATGCAGGAGCCCGGCAGGGCCCGGTACCAGGGAATGCGGACTTCGACGGCCGTCCTGCCATCCTGCGTGGTGAGTGTTCCTTGCTCGATAATGCGGTCGGCAATCATCGAGACCTCCTTGTCTGCGGCATGCGTTGCCCCTTCTTCATGATTTACTCACTCTATTGCCTGAATCAGACATAAGTAAAGCGTTATTGAGGTTTTCTGCGACTTTTCGGGCGCCGCGAACGGCGAGCGCTAAGGATGTCAGGGTGGGGTTGCACGCGGTGGCGGTGGGGATGACGCCATTGCCGGCCACGAAGAGGCCGGGTACCTGCCACACCTCGCTGTCCGGCGAGCAGACGCTCTCGCCGTCGTCGTACTCCCCCATGCGCGTGGTGCCCTGGTAGTGCAGGGACGCGCCGGGAGGGAGGACGAAGGGGTGCTCATCGAGCGGTTCGCCCACAGCCTTGCCCAGGCGGACAATCTCCCGTTTGGCCCGCTCGAGCACCTCATGGTCACGCCCTGTGAGGCGGTAGTGGATACGCATGGCGGGCATCCCGTAGCTGTCCAAGGCGCCGTCGTCGAACGCCACCCGGTCCTCCCGCTGCAGGTCCTTGGCGCAGAACAGGCCCAACCCCACGATCGATCCCGGGACAATGGGATCGTCCTCGGCCAGCGGGATGGGCGAGGCGTCCAGCTGCATGATCTGGCCATGGAAGGGCGCCTCGTCGGTGTAGGGAACCCAGGCCACCCCGCTTTGCTCGCGGAGGGCACCATCCGCGGCGGCCGTCCCCTCCGGCGCCGTTACGCCACGGAGCCGGCTCGCAAACACCACCTGCGCCTGGTCATTGAGGTAGCGGCCCAGGGCACCTGGACGGATCCCGGAAGCCCACAACAGCTGCGGTGTGCGGAGGGCGTCCCCGCCCACCACGACGTACCGGGCGGCCACCCGGCGGGTCTCACCGCTGCGGCGGTCCCGGACCTCGACGCCGGCGGCGGCGCCGTCCTCCACCAGGATGCGGGTGACGAGCGACTCGTCAAAGAGCTCAAACTGGGGGTTTTCGCGGGTCACGTCCCCCATCACGACGTCGGACCCTGACCAGACGAGGCCGCCGTCCTCCCGACGGTGGACAGCAAGGGGCATCGGCTGGACGCGGAAGGCCGGCTTCCGGCCGTTGTCCACCGCCGCGGCGAGGCGTTCGCGGACCAGATCCGAAAAGGGGGCGCCGTCGAAGGCGTGCGTGGTGACGCCCAGGAGGCGGCCGGCGTCGTCAAGGAGCCCGTCCAGGTCCGGCAGGAACGGGATTCTTTCGTTCCCTCCGGGCCGGGGGCAGGCCGCCGTCCAGTGGGCGGCCATTCCGCCCACGTTGCTGGACATGGCAGCGACAGGCATCCCGTCCTCGCCGGGGAAGGCGTAGCCGTCCTGCAGCAGGTACGTTCCGGGCCGGGCGCGACGTTCCCCGCTCTTGACGGCGCCGGGAGAATTGACAGTTTCAGCCCCTGCACCGGGCCCTTCCGATGCGCGCTGGGCAAGAGTGCGGCGCTCGGGGTCCTCGATGTTCTTGACGTGTGCGCCGGGCGGGTTGCTGACGGTGGGGCCCACCTCGAACATGGCGATGGTGGCGCCAGGCGCTTCCTCGCTCAGGATCCGGGCGTAGGCCGAGGCTGTGGGCCCACTGCCGACGATGGCAACATCGACAGCGGCGGGGTACCGGTTGCTGCTCACCGGCCCGCCACCAGTTCCTGGATGCGGCGCACCGACTTTGCCGACTCGATCGTGGGGTAGTACTCAAGGCCGATGGGGCCGGTGTAGCCGCTGTTCCGCAGGTCGGAGAGCCGGGCGGACCAGTCGATGGAGCCGGAGCCCGGCTCGCCGCGGCCGGGGGCGTCGGCGATCTGGACGTATTTGACCAGGTCCCCGGCGTTGGCGAGTTCGGCGGCCACGTCTTCTCCCTCCACAGTGGAGTGGTAGAGGTCGTAGAGGACTCCGAAGTTGGGTGAGTTGACGCCCTTGGCGACATAAACGGCCTCCGCGGTCCGGTCCAGGAGGGCGCCCGGGTGGTCCACCCTGATGTTGACCGGTTCGAGGACCAGGGTGATGCCGGACCCTTCGATGTGGGCCGTGCCTTTGGTGAAGATCTCGATCAGCTCATCCAGCTGGTCCTGGCGTTTCCGGCCGCCAAAGCCCGTGCCGCTGCCCACCACGATGCGGGGGCAGCAGAGCTGCTGTGCCACCTCCACGCCGGCATCCAGTCCGGCAAAGAAAGGGGCGTGGTCCTTGGGCGGGATCATGAACTGCATCCGCGGCTCCGCCAGTTGGGCGGTCAGCTGGACACCGGTTTCCTGGAGGGCGTCCTTGAGGGCCGGAATGTCCTTGCCGGTGGGTCCCCACATTTCCACGGCGTCGAAGCCGGCGGCTGCGGCGGCGCGGACGCGGTCTGCGGCGTCGGTGCCCGCCTCGGAGAAGAGAAGGTCGATGTTGGGAGCGAGCTGGTACATAGGTGACTCCTGAAGTTGGATGATGTGTTGAAGGATGTTCGGCTGCATTGCCCCGGGCTTCCGTTTTTTGGGCGTGTTTGGCCAGGGCAAGCACCCGGGGGCGCAGGATGACAGGTGGTTCTTAGCCCTTCAGGCCGCCTGAGAAGCCCTGGATGAAGCGCTTCTGCGCGAACAGGAACAGCGCCAGGATGGGAATCATGGACACGATCACGATGGCGAAGATCGAATTCCACTGCGACACCAGCGAGCCGATGTAGTAGTACATGGCCACCGGCAGGGTCTGGTTGGCCGAACCGCCCAGGAAGATCAGTGACGTGAAGAAGTCATTCCACACGATCAGGCCGGCGAAGATGGTGACCGTTCCGGTGGCAGGGGCCATCATGGGGAACACCACCTTGGAGAAGATCTGCGACCTGGTGGCGCCGTCGATCGTTGCCGCTTCCTCAAAGTCCGTACCGAGTCCGCGGAAGAAGTTGGAGTACAGGAAGATGGACAGTGGCAGCAGCATGCCCGTGTAGAGGATGATCAGGCCCCAGGCCGAGCCCGTGAGGCCAAGGGCCCGCGCCCCCATATACAGCGGAACGGCCCCAAGCTGGCCCGGAAGGATGATGGCGACCAGGAAGAGGTAGTAGGCGGCCTTGCTCCAGCGTCGGGTACTGCGGGAGATGACGTAGCCCGTGATGGACCCGAGGGCCACGAGCCCCAGGATGCTGCCGGCGGTGATGATGACGCTGTTGACCAGGCCCATCACTACGTTGGAGTTTCCCTTGGCGGACAGGACTGCGACGAAATTGCTGAAGTCGGGGTGGACAGGCGGGGCCAGGGCCGAAGTGGTGAACAGTTCGCTGGCCGGCTTCAGTGCAGTGGTGACAAGGAAGTAGAAGGGCGCGAGGAACAGCAAGGCGAGCGCCCAGAGGCCGATTTCGCGCAGGAGGGTGAGCTTCGTGTAGCGGAACATTGCTTAGTCCTCAGGGTTGGAGCGCGTCAGCCGCTGCTGGATCACGGCGAAGATCAGGATGATGGCGGCCAGCACCAGTGCCAGGGCGGCACCGCCGCCGAAGTTCCCGAGCGCGAATGCCTGCTTGTAAACCTGGGTGGCCAGTGTTTCCGTAGCCCCGGCTGGTCCGCCGCCGGTGAGCGCCATGATGGGGTCGAAAACGCGCAGCCCCTGGACGATTCCCAGCGTGGTGGCGATCGCGACGGCGGGGCGGATTGCCGGGAGCGTCACGTTGCGGAACCGCTGCCACAGGTTGGCGCCGTCGATGGCCGCCGCTTCTTCCACTTCAACGGGGACGCCGGCAAGGCCGGCCATGAAGATGACCATGGCAAAGCCGGTGGAGGACCAGACCAGCACCACCAGGACAGTCCAGATGGCCCACTGCGGGTCGGCCAGCCACGGCTTGGCCTGGTCGCCTGCGCCGATCGCAATGAGGAAGGCGTTGAGCGGACCGTCGAAGTCGAAGATGTATTTCCAGATGTAGGCCGTAGCCAGCGGGCTGAGCACCACGGGCATGAAAAAGAGGGTCCGGAGGATGTAGCGCGTCTTGATCAAGCGGTTCAGCCCCAAGGCGATGATCAGCCCTGCAATGTTGCCCAGCAGGACCGAGCCGAAGGCGAGGAAAAGGGTATTGGAGAGGGCCCCGAGCTTGGTGGGGTCCTTGAAGATGGCTTCGAAGTTGGCCCAGCCCGTGACCTTGAACGCGCCGATGCCCGTCCAGTTGGTGAAGGCGAAGAAGCCGCCAATGCCGGTGGCCACGTAGTGGATGGCAAATACCAGGGCGATGCCCGGCAGAGCCCACCACCAGTGTCCGAATTCCAGGCCGCGGCCCCGGGAGCGGGTGCCGTTTCCCGCCCCCGGGGTGCGCCTGCCTCGCCGGGGTGCTTCAGCTGCTTCGCTCTTGGGTTGCATCGTCGCAGTCATGGTATTCCTTGCTTGTCCCTTTGAGTCATGTCGGAACGTAGGTGGTGAAGAACGCTTACTGTCCCCAGGCCGCGTCCATGGCCTGCAGCACCTGGTCAGGGGTCTTCTGGCCGGTGATGATGCCCTGCACGCCGGTGGCCAGCGCGTCGTAGACGGCGGAGTTGGGCCACTCAATGTTCGGCAGGGGGCTGTACTTGCCGTTCTTGATCAGGTCGCCAACGTTCTTGTAGGCGCCGCTGGCGAAGTCGTACTTGTCCAGCCCGCTGACGGGGAGGGCGCCATCGATTTCGGCGAAGGCCTTGGTCTGCTCCGGCTGGGCTGCCCAGTCCAGGAATGCCTTGGCGGCGTCCTTGTTCTTGGAGGCTGCGTTGATGGAGAAGGCGTAGTTGGCGCTGGCGTACACGTAGTCCTTGCCCGAGCCCTTTTCCGCCGGAAGTGCGCGCACGGCGAAGTCGGTGCCAGCCGCGGCGGACTGCAGCTGCTTCCAGCTGGGAGCCGGGATGAAGCCTGCCACTGATGTGCCACCGGCAAGGCCCTTGGTAATGGCGTCGAAACCGGCACCGGCAGCGCCCTTCTGGAAGCAGCCGGCGTCCTTGAGGGTGTTGACCGCTTCCAGGGCGGACTTCCAGCCATCGGATCCGGCGAAGGTCACTTCCTTGGCGGCGCGCTTTTCATTCCATTTGGGGTCTTCCGCGTAAACGCGCGTGGCTGCCAGGGACATGGCCATCAGGCCAGTGTTGGGCGGGGCCGCGCCGGCGATGGCAAAGAGCGACTTGCCGGATGCGTCCAAAGACTTGCACTGGTCTTCCAAAGCTGCGAAGTCCGCGGGGAACTCACCGGCGGCCTTGACCGCGGCCTCATTGGTGACAAGGGCAGCCACCGTAATTTCGGTTGCCTGGCCGTAGACCTTGCCATCTTTTCCGAAGGTGCTGTCGCTTCCGGCCGGGAGCAGCTTCTTGGCTGCGTCGTCCAACGGCTCCAGGAAACCGGCTTCAGCGAGCGGCAGGATGCTGCGCCCCTGGCCTGCACCAGGGGAGGTGACCACGACGTCGGAGGCGTTGCCCGCCTGGAGCTGCGTCCGGAGGGTCTGGTCATAGGAGTCGTTAGGCTGCGGGTTGAACGTAATCTTTACGTCCGGGTGCGCCTTCATGTAGTCCTCGCCCAGCTTCTGAAACGGGCTTTCGATCGTGTTGGAGGTGGCGAAGGAGAGCGAAAACTCCTTGCTGCCCGACGAGCTGGCGCTTTCAGCAGGAGAGGAGCAGCCGGTGAGGGCCAGGGCAGCCAGGGTGGGGACGGCGAGGGCGCCGGCAACCTTCAGGCCCAGGGAGCGTCGGTGCTGTGTCATGTTCAGCCTTTCAGACTTCGTTGTCGAAGAACATCCGGGAGCGGTGATCCCGGTCACTCATCAGTATGAAGGAGATGTGCAGGAAAAGCACATAAGTCTTTGCTATGACAGACATAAGTTTGACGGGGGTCTGCGTAACCGTGCGGGGTCGAGAGACGGCGGCAGCATTAGTAGCGGTAATAGGGACCGGTAGCTGCATTGATTCCGCTAATAAACTGTGGTGACGTGCTTCACGACCGAAAGACCCATCAGTGACCAACTACGCCCCGCTCGCGCGGCTTGACCTGAACCTGCTGATCTCGCTGGATGCGCTGATTACCGAACGCAGTGTCACCAGGGCGGCGGAGCGCCTCCATTTAAGCCAGCCGGCCCTGAGCGCGTCGCTGGCACGGCTCCGCACCCATTTCGGCGACCCCATCCTGGCCCGCCGCGGCAATGCCTATGAGCTGACGCCTTTCGCGCTCCGGCTGGCCGAACACACCACGGCTGCCCTGGAGGCTGCGCGCCGCGTTTTCGAGAGCCAGGCGTCGTGGGAGCCGGGGGAATCAGAACGCGAATTCGCCATCTACGGCTCCGACTACGGGTTCAGCACCATTGGACGGGTGGTCTCCGGGCTGGCCGCCCAGCGCGCGCCTGGGGTCCGTTTCCGGTTCATGCTGCACAACCCGCTGGTAGTGGAGGACGCCACAAACCGCCTGCGCGCAGTGGACGGGATGGTGATACCGCACGGCTTCCTGAGCGGCCTCCCCTACCAGGACTTGTGGCGGGACGGCTGGATGGCCGTTGTTTCCTCGTTCAATGAGGCAGTGGGCGAACGCATCACCATGGAAAACGTTGCCGAACTTCCGTGGGTGATGACTTTCCAGTCGCGGTCCGCTTTCACGTCGGCGCAGCGCCAAATCCAGCAACTCGGCATTGAACCGCGCGTCGAAGTTGCCGTTGAAAGCTTCCTGTCCCTTCCCCACTTCGTGCTGGGCACGCAGCGGATAGGGCTTATCCAGGCCGCCCTCGCGCCCATTGCCCTGCAGTTGGACGGCATAAGGGTCCTGCCGCTGCCCTTCGACGCGACGCCCTTGGTCAATGCCCTGTGGTGGCACCCCAGCCACGACCGGGACTCCGAGCACGAGTGGATGAGGGCCCTCTTCAAGGAGGCAGCCGGCATTGTTGCAGCGTCAACAGCCAAAGACGCGCAGTAAGCAACCGACCCGGCCAGGCAGTGCCCGGCCGGGCTCCTTTTCCGTCCAGGGGATCAGGCGGAAGCCGGCACCGAACGCATGCTCTTCCGGATAAGGTCATGCTGCTTGCGGACCAGCAGCAGTGGATCCACCTCACCCAGTTCCGCAAAAGCGTGGCCCTCCCACTCACTGGACCAATAGCCGCGGTAACCACCCTCGACGAACACTCGCACCAGCTCCGGATAGTCGATTGCCGGCTCATTGCCGTGCTGGTCGATGTCGTAGAACTTGGCGTGGACGTGCAGGATCTGGGGCATGATGTCCGCCCACTCCGTCGGACTGACATGGCCTTGCATGTTGAAGGCCAGATGCGCGAAGGAACCAAGGCGTGCCGGATCGAAGTCACGGGCCCGCAGGTACCTGATGAACTCCTCCTGCCGGGCCCGCATGGGCGCGTCGGTTCCCCAGATGACCTGCAATGTCCGGACAGCTTCGTCGTCCAGCCCGGCCCGGCGGACGGCGCGCAGAAGCGTCGGAGACATGCTGTGCATGGTGGAAGAGAAGTCCGCCACGAACCCCAGCAGCGGCGAATCGAGCTCCGCGTAGACGTCACGGACCTTCAGGATTTCCGGGGAATTGGGCCCGAGGGGCGCGTGGATCTCGTAGGCCAGTTTGAGCTCCAGCTTCTCCGCCAGCGGCAGGAGGCGGCGCAGCAGGTCCGGCTTGGCGCTTTGGATGCGGACCAGCGGGAAGCCGAGTTTCTTGGCGCCATGGAAGAGGGTCTCGGTGAACTCATATTCCTCATCCGGAGTCATGTCGCGGTCGCGGCGCCGGCCCATGTCCAGGTTGGCGCCGAAGGAGCTGGCGGTGAAGCCGTGCTTATCGAAGGCCTCCTGCCAGGACCGGGTGAACTCCTCCGTCACGTTCGGATAGTCGGGAAGCACCTGGGAGGCCACGATCTCGATGCCTGGACCGATGCCCAGTTCCGCCACGCGGTTCAGCAGGCCGTCGAAGTCATACCAGCCGGCGCGGAACTCGGCGCTTGCCGAATACAAGGTCAGGCCCAGGGAGAACGGGTCTGCGTCAGCTTTGGGCGGCGGAGGCGTGACGGCAGCAGTCAATGCCGGCGCGGGCACCGGCTGGTCCGTGACCGTGAGCTCCAGTGTCTGGTTGACGAAGTTGGGGACGTACATGCCCGGACCGCCGTCCTGGCCGGGTGCAATCTGCATGTACGGCAGGCGCAGTTCACCAATGAGCTGGACAGTGTGGCGCTCACCGAGGGCAGCGGGCTGGTCACGGCGGACGATGAGCAGCGGATGCTCCTGGAGGTACCACAAGGTTTCGCTCTGCGCCGGCAGGTCTTCCAGCGCGTACCGGGTACCGGCCAGCTCAAAGGAAAGCTGCCCGCTGCCAATCTCCTGGCCGTCGAGGGTGAGCCGCACGCTGGAAACCGAGGAAAGCCACAGGCTCCGGTACCACGGCAGCGTCAGGGCCAGGGCGAGTCCGTCCGGGTGGGTCCGGAGGCTGGATTCGTCAAGAAGTCCGTTGGGCATGGTGATTCTCTCTACTGGGAGGGGGATGGGTCAGGCGAGTTTGGACGTGATGCGCCGGATCAGGGCGTGCTGGCGCCGCACCTGCTCAATGGCCCGCCAGGGGGTGCGATCGCCTTCGTACTCGCTGGAGAGATAGCCGGTGTAGCCGGAGTCCTTGAGCGCCTTCAACACCGGAAGCCAGGGGATCTGCTGGTCCTCCAGCTGCTCGTCGATGTCGTGGAACTTGGCCTGGATGAACACCACATACTGGGCAATGTCCGCAAAGTCGGCGGGGTCGACGCCGATACCGTCCAGGAAGGCGGGGCGGGTCTCGCGGGTTTCCCCTTCCCGCAGCGGGATGGGCCGGTCCTGGAAGATCCCGGTATCGATGAGCAGCCCAAAGTTCTTGGTTCCGGTCCGTTCGATCAGGCTGATGTAGTCGTCCACGACGGGGTGCTTGATGGGCGTGGGTGAGTGGATTTCGGGGCAGATGATGATTCCCAGGTCGTGCGCCAGGCCGAGGGAGCGTTCCACGGACTCGGTCCAGATGGGGTCCGGGACCAGGTCGCTGGACACCACGCCGATCTTGGGGCGCACAAAGCCGAAGCCAAGCCGGTGGGCAAGGCGCAGGTCGCGCTGCAGCGCCTCGGCGCCCTCCGCAACGGTCATCCTCCGTCCCGGGTGCAGCCGGGTGTCGATCCAGGATCCGTA
The DNA here is from genome assembly GCF_057369995.2 of Arthrobacter sp. MOO21. Taxonomy (NCBI): domain Bacteria; kingdom Bacillati; phylum Actinomycetota; class Actinomycetes; order Micrococcales; family Micrococcaceae; genus Arthrobacter; species Arthrobacter sp. MOO21. The sequence continues at coordinate 1,502,206 of NZ_CM170671.2, forward strand.
GTTGGTGGGCTCCAGGGAGTATTTCTCGAGCAGGCTGAACCAGTTGTCGATCCAGGCGGCGGATGGTTCCGGATAGCTGGGGATGTGCCCCTCGCCCAGGATTTCGACGCCGGTGGCACCGATGTCTGCCACGTGGGCCAACGCGGTTTCCAGGTCCAGGACGGTGCCGTAGTCACCCATGTAGCTGTAGAGGGAGACGCCGTAGCGAAATGTTCCCTCGGCGCCTTCGGGAGCCAGCGTGACCTTGCGGCTGACGCGGTGGATCGTGGGCTGGTGCTCCTCCGGGATATAGGACATCCGCAGCCGCAGCTCGATGGTGAGTTCGTGGACTCCCTGCGGCAGGCCCCCGTCGAGCGGAACGGTGATCAGCGCAGCTTCCTCCAGCGGCCAACGGACGCCGTCGCTCTCCCGGAGCTGCTGCAGGGTGTAGGTGCGCCCGCCGAGAGTCCACAACGGGATGTCGGGTCCGACGTCGACCAGCCCGTCCACACGGACGGCCACCCCGTCGATCAGGGACGCAGCCATGCCGCGGTATGAGGGCATCCGGACACGGAACTGGAAGCCGGTGACGCGCCCGCTCTCGGTGACATTGCGGAAGCCGGTGGATTGGATGAGGTCTCTCTCGAGAAGCATCGTTGCTTCCTCTCTGTAGGGGCAAAGCGATCGTAGCAATCATTATGTCTATTTCCAACTAAAGTATGTAGACTTCCGTCTAAACTTCCGCTGATAAAGAGAAACGAGGCAGCAGTGGCCGAGAAGTTGAAGGCACTCATCCTGTCCGGGCACATGACACGGGAACACGACAACGAATTCCGCAGTTTCCGGGCCCACAACCAGTGGCTCACCAGCATCCTTGAGGACACCGGCCGGTTCCACGTCCGTGTGGTGGAGGACCCTCGGGGGCTGGGCGCAAACGTCATCGACAAGTACGACGTGGTCCTGGTGGTGTTCGAGGGCCGGAACGGCTACCACGAGAAGGCAGTGGGTTTCGGTGCGGAGACCGACGCCGCCCTGCTGAAGTTCGTCCGCGAGGACGGGAAGGGCATCGTATGGTTTCACGGTTCAGCCGTCCAGGAGGACGACTGGGGCTACCCCGAGGAGTACAACGTCATGCGGGGCGCCAAGCTCAGCGTGCCCACCGGGCTTCGGCCGCGGCCGTGGGGTGAGGCCCTGCTGCAGACCGCGGAGCCGCGGCACCCGATCACCGAGGGCATTAGCGATACTTGGACCGTGACCGGTGATGACATCCTGACCGGAGTGCAAATGTACGACGGCGCGGAGGTGCTCCTCTCAGTGTTCGACGACGTCGAGTCGTACAAGAGCGCACCGGTTTGGCCCATGCCGCATTACCCAGTGGACATCCCGGACGGGGACTTGGGCAGGCTTCCCGGCATCAACACGCAGCAGCCCCTCGCGTGGATCAACAACTACGGGGAAGGCCGCAGCTTCACGATCACCATCGGGCACGACATCGACACGTTCCGGCGGATCGAGTTCATCCGGATGTTCCCCCGCGGTGTGGAGTGGGCCGCCATGGGCAAGGTGACGCTCGAAGGACCGGACCGCCGCGGCGAGCGCCGGTTCCTGCCGTGGCCGTACTACAACCACGAGGGGTGAGGGGAGTCCCCTAGCCCTCTTCGGCCACCACCCCGTGCAGCTCGGCGCGCGTGGGCGGGTTGGCGCCAGGCCTGGACACCGTGACCGCCGCCGCGCGGGCAGCGTGCTCCAGGAGCTCGGCCAGGGCCTCGACGGGGATTTCCCGGAGGTCCTGCCGGTTCTGCGCCCCGTCCAGTTCGCGGTCCACCAGGCCGGACAGCAGCGCCGCCATGAACGAGTCGCCCGCGCCTACCGTGTCGGCCACCTCCACTGTGGGCGCGGGTACGGAGGCTTCACCGGCCCGGCAGGCGCCCCACGGGCCGTCCGCGCCGCGGGTGACCACCACCAGCGCCGGCCCTTCCTCACCGCCCATGGCCAGCCATTTGCGTGCCGAATCCAGCACGTCCTGCCCGGGGTAGAGCCAGGCGAGGTCCTCGTCGGAGGCCTTGACCACGTCGGAGAGCGCCACGAACTTCTCGGCTTGCCGCCGCGCATAATCCACGTCCGTGATGATGCTGGGCCGGCAGTTGGGGTCGAAGCTGACGGTGGCGGACGGGTGGGCGTATTCGACGGCGGCCAGCACCTCGGTGGCGCCAGGCGCCAGCATCGTGGCGATGGAGCCGGTGTGCAGCAGGGTGGTGCCCTGCAGCATGAAGCCGATCCGGTCCGTGAGGCCGGGAAGTTCCCAGGCGAGGTCGAAGGTGTAGGTGGCGGCGCCGTCGTCGTCAATCAGTGCGGTGGCCACGCTCGTGGGCAGTTCATCCGGCGGAACCGGCAGCATCACGGAACTGGACCGCAGGTGCGCGGCAACGGCGTCCCCGTAGGCGTCGCGACCGTAGCGGCCGATGAACTGCACGGGGTGGTCAAGCCGGGCCAGGCCCACCGCGACGTTGAGCGGGCTGCCGCCCACATGGGCCTCGATCCCGGAGGCGCGCTGGACAACGTCGACAAGGCCTTCGCCAATTACTGTGAGCATGGTCATACTCTGCCAGAAACAGGCCCGCGCCAGCAGTTCGTGTCAGCGCAGCAGCCGTCCCACCAGCTCCCGGCACGTCACATATGCTTCGGCGGTGATGTCGATCAGGGAGAAATGGTCGCCCGGAACCAGGACCAGCTCCGCCGGCACGCCACCTGCGCGGCTGGCGTCCACGTACGTGGTGGACATGCTGGGCGGCACGTCCTCGTCGTCCTCGGCATGGACGGCGTAGACCGGAACGTCCAGCGGCAGCGCGGCCATGGGGTCGGCGCAGCGGTACCGTTCGGGGAATTCCGACGACGGGCCGCCCAGCAGGTTGGCCACCGCGCCATTGCTGAGGTTCAGGCGTTCGGCCTCGGCCAGGTTAAGGACGCCGGACTGGCTCACCACCCCGGTGGGGCGGACGCCGTCGTCAAGGTCCTGGAGCTCCCCGGCCAGCTCACCCAACCGGCCCCGCCCTGCCGCCCAGACCGCCAGGTGGCCGCCGGCAGAGTGCCCCAGCGCCACCACTTTGCCCAGGTCCAGCGCGTGCGGTTCCGCGAGCGCGGCGAGCTTATCGATGCCCGCGAGGATGTCCCGGAACGTGCCCGGCCAGCCCCCGCCGTTGCCCGCCCGGCGGTACTCCAGGTTCCAGGCAGCCATGCCGTGTTCCGCCAGGTCTCCCGCCAGCGGCTCGCCCAGCTCTGCACCGTACGTGGAGCGCCAATAGCCGCCGTGGATCACCACCACGACGCCGTGGTGCGTGGCTCCGGCTGGAACGTCCGGCAGGAACAGTTCGCCCCACTGGCTGGGGTCGGGGCCGTAGTCATAGCGGTGGCGTTGCGTCACAGTGGCCCACTTTATCGGCCGGACCGGCGAAGATGCCCCGGACTTTCGGGGTCAGGGCGCCGAAAACTGGGCCAGTTTGCGCGGGACGTAGCCTTCTTGTCCGTCCGGCGTTTAGCTGGGGGCATGTGTGGGCACGCTTCCTCTTATGGATAAGCCTGAAGTGACCACCCAGGATTCGACGGTTGAGGAATGGACGCGCGCGCTGGCGGAGTCCACGGGGTCGCCCGGCGGCGGGGCAGGCACGGGCCTGATGCTGGCGGTGGCGGCGTCGCTGACCTCGATGGTCGCCGGCTACAGCGAAGACAGCGGCAGGGACGACGGCGGGGGGCCGCGCCGGATCCGGGACCGCGCCCGGGCGCTGCGCCGGGAAGCCCTGCGACTGGCTGATGACGATGCGTCCGCCTCCAAAGCGTTCGGGGCGGCGTTCCGCCTTGAGCCGGGGCCGGAGCGGGATGAAGCCATCCGCAACGCCTCCCTGGATGCCGCCGCCTCCTCCGCGGTCCTGGGCGAACGCGCCATCGAGGCCATTGACGACCTCGCCTGGCTCGCAACCAACGGCAACCGTGCGCTGGTTGCAGACGTCGTCGTCGCCTTCGGCGCCCTCCGTGCCGCGGTGGCAGGTGCACGCACCAATGTCAGCTTCGACCTCGGGTCGCTCCGCTCGGCCGGAACCAGCCTGGAGCAGGTCCGGGAGCAGCAGCCGGAGCTGTGGGCCGCCGTCGAAAAACTCAACGCGGCCATGGACCGCATCGACACCCTGGCCGCAGACATCGACCACCGCGCTGCCCCGACGGACGCCGCCTGACCTGTGCCGGGCACTGGGGGCCACGTTCCCTGTTAGTCCAGCCGCTTGGACTCTGCCTCTGACCTGCGCCTATGGTGGATAGCACTGATTGCACCTAAGCCTGGGGGAGGCGTACTAAGTGAAGTCAAAACTCAGCGCTTGGGCCTTCCTTCGCCCCCTGCTGATCGCCGTGGCCGCCGCTGCCTCGTGGGTGGCCCTGTCCGCCACGGGCGCGTCGGCCGACTCATCCACCTCCGGCGACCCACTCCTGGAAGCTGCCGGATCCACGTGGAGCTCAGTCAGCAGCACCGCCACCCATCAGGCCGGGGACGTCCTGGAACCGGCGGCAGCAGAACCGGGCACCGGTGTGGACGACCAGCTGGTGCAGACTGTTCCGGCGGCCAACACCGCCGTGCCGGCAGGAACGGTGGCGGCAGTGGTGGACCCCTCCGTGGACACCGTTGACGCCGCGGACCGCATCGTCGGCGGGACAGTGGGGACCGCTGTTCCCGTTGCCGGCGCAGTCCTCGAACCCCTTCAGCCTGTCCTTGACCCGGTCATCAACGCTGTCCCCCTGCCCGCGGTCACCCCGGCAGCTCCCCCGGCGGCGGCGCCTGCCCTTCCTGCCGGCATCCCGCTGCCGGGTGGGGACCCGCCTTCCCGGGCGGCCGAACCGCAGCCGGCGAATGCCGGCCCCGAAATCGTCGCCCCTTCCCCCAGCCACCGCATGCCCAACACCGGCTTTGCCTGCGACCCGCGGCTGAGGCCTGGAGCCGCAACGGCCCTGGCCCCAGGGGCGGGCCCGGGCGACGCCCCGTCCCGCACGCCGTCGGACCCGTCGCCTGCCGTGCCCGGTGCCGCTGGCGGAAGCAACCCATCCGGTGGCAATGACCCCGCGGCGCCTGCTTGGATCTGCCCGCATCGATTCCCTGCTGCAGTGGCTGGCACCGCCGCCCAAGGCCGTTTGCTCGCTCCCCCCGCACCGGTGTCCTTCGACCCCGGTTCTTCTCCTGACTAGTTGAGGCCCTTACCCGCGTCCCTTGATCGCGGGATACGAGCCGATTCCCGGGCTGCACAGCCGGCCCAAACCAACTTTCAGGAGAACTTCCCATGATGCATCGCAACATCCGTACGTGCCTGCTCGGTACCGCTTTCGCAGGCGGCCTCTTGGTCTTGGGTGGTGCCGCCGCCAACGCAGCTGACGGCGGGCCGGGAGGCGCCGGCGTCGATACCGGGAAGCTGGCAGTGGGCCTGTTGTTCCTGGCCTTCGGGGTACTGCTGACGCTGTTCCTTCGCCGGAAACGGCCTTGAGCCGGTCCTGGAGTAGCGTGGGGTCACATCCACGAACAGGAGGGCTGCGCATGGCACGGGTCTTCATCACCGGATCCACCGACGGCCTGGGCCGGGCGGCCGCGGCGTCGCTCCTGCGGGACGGGCACGAGGTGATCGTGCACGCACGGTCTTCCCGGCGGATCCCCGCCGTGCAACACCTGCTGGACCAGGGTGCGCAGTGCCTCATCGGGGACCTCGCGCTGCTGGAGGAGCTCCGTCAGATCGCAGACGAGGCCAACGGGATCGGCGGTATCGACGCGGTCATCCACAACGCGGGAATCCTGGACGGCCCGGCCCTGCTGCCGGTCAACGTCGTCGCCCCGTACCTGCTGACCGCCCTCATCCCCGGGCCGCGCCGGCTGCATCTACCTGAGCAGCGGCATGCACCGCGGCGGGGACACCGGCCTGGACGGCCTGGACTGGTCAGGACGGACGACGACGGCCTCCTACTCCACCACGAAGCTGCACGTCACTGCCCTGTCGGCAGCGGTGGCCCGGCTGGTGCCGCACGTCGCCAGCAACGCCGTCGACCCCGGCTGGGTGCCCACGAGGATGGGCGGCCGGTCAGCACCGGACAACCTGGAACTGGGCCACCGCACGCAGGAGTGGCTGGCCACCAGCGACGACCCGGCCGCGCTGGCCAGCGGCGGCTATTGGTACCACCAGCACCGGCAAAAGCCGCACCCGGCAGCCACCGACCCAAGGTTCCAGGATGCACTGCTGGCGCAGCTCGCGGAGCACACAGGCGTGACGCTGGACGGGCTGGGCTAACGCGGTCAGGCGACAGTCGCCGCGAATTCCCTGATGGTGATTCCGGAGAAGGTCGCGGGACCGCCGTCTGTGTAGAAGGAGATTCCGGTGTCGCCGTCGGCAAAATGCACCTGCTGTGAGAGCACGGTATGCCCGCCGTTGACGAACACTTCCACGCTTTGCATGTCCACGAAGATGCGCAGGTGCACCGACCGGGCAGCCGGATCAATGGGAGCCGCGGCCTGTGTGTGCGGCACCAGCGAGTACCCGGCCAGGTCCGAGGGGGCCCGGTCCACATACAGGTCGGCTCCGTACTTGCCGATGTTCGTGTGCCGCGACCCGTCCGCGGAGCGGCCCACGGACACCCCCACGTTGGCGGCTGCGTCCCAGGAGATATCAAGCTCCAGCTCGTAGGCCCGGCCACTCCACGGCAGGACGGCGCTTCCATCCACTGTCCGGTCGGGGAGCACCGTGGTGGAGGTGGCATACCCGGCGAGCGCGGCAACCGGAGTGCTCAGGAGGCTGTACCAGCCGCCTGGCTGGCGTTCCAGCCGCAGCTCCCGGACGATCGAGTTCTGCCCGTTGTACCCGTCGGTGGCGTCGGTGGGCACATCGCGGGCAGCGTACTTCCAGTTGTTCATCCAGGCCACCGCATACCGCCGCGTGTCCGGGTCCTCCGGCGAGGGCCACGTCACCGCCGCGTACCAGTCCCAGCCCCAGTCCAGCCACTGCGGGTTGTCCACGTCGTCGGCGAGGAACTGGCCGCCGTCCCACGTCCCCGTCCAGTAGGCGTAGGTCATGGGCAGCCCAATGCTGTAGGCATCCATGCTGGCGCCAAGCACCCAGTGCCGCGTCCCGTCGCCGGCTGTCATCTCGAAGAGGTCGGGGCACTCGATGCCCCCCAGCGCGTGGTTCGGATAGTCGAAATTGCGCTGCAGTTGCCAGTCCCGCAGGTTGGCAGACGTGTAGAAGGCGGCATACCGGGCACGTCCGATGACGCACACCCACTCGTTGCGGGCCGCATCCCAGTGGATCTTCGGGTCGCGGAACCACTCCGCGTTGTCGATCTCCGCCTGCGTGGTGGCAGCCCGCCCGTCAGTATTGGGAATCACCGGAGCCGGCAGGGCGGTGAAAGTGTATCCGCCGTCGGTTGACCAGTAAAGATACTGCTCCTGGTACTTGCGGATCCCGTCCGTGGGCTGGGTGGCGAGCGCGATGATGGCACCCGCGCCGAAGCCCGCGCAATTGGCGGTGTCCACCACTGCCGATCCGGACCAGACGGGAAAGGCCGGCTGCAGCGGCAACGCGACGCCCTGGTGGCTGAAGGCCACTCCGTCCGTGGTGGTGGCGTGGTCCCAGCCGCCCTGCCCGTTGTTGGTGCTGGAGTGCAGGTAGTACAGGTGGTGGGCGCCACCAACGTACACCGGGCGCTGCGGATCGCAGAGCCAGCCCGACGGTGGCGTCATATGGAAGTGCGCACGCAGGGAATTCTGCGCTTTGGCAGGGGCGGGGCGCCTGGTGGCGCTGCCGAGCAGGGCGAGGGCTCCTGCTCCGGTGCCCTGCAGGACATGGCGGCGGGATACGGCATGGGTCATCATCGACTTCCTCTCATGGGATGGCGTCATCGCCGGGCGCCCGGGATCGGCGGAACCCTCTCTGGTCCCGCGGAATCCTTCTGTTGATTAAGCGCTTAAGCAGGAGAAGATACCCGGGGCCTGCCGGACCGGTCAAGCTTTTCAGCAAAATGGGAACCTCCCGGCCGCAACTGAAAAATATCTTTGCTAAAACGCTTGATCACCAGGCTTTTCCGCGCTACCTTCGTGGTGATCAAACGCTTTAGCAGAAAGACATCAACGCCGATGAGCTATCCAGTCTTCTTCCAGCCCGCCGATGCCTGGGTGGGCGACCTGATCCCCTTCCAGAAAGACGGGGAGTTCCAGCTGTTCTACCTCCACGAGGTCCGCGGCGAGCCCAAACCGGGCACCGCGTGGAACCTGGTCACCACCAAGGACCTCATCCAGTTCCAGGACCATGGCGTGGCCCTCCCCCACGGAACCACCGAGGATCCGGATTTCAACTGCTACACCGGCAGCATCGTCACCGACGAGTCCGGCATCCACCACCTCTTCTACACCGGCCAAAATCCCGCCCGCCTGGGGGCGGACGGGCTGCCGTTGCAGTTGGTCATGCACGCCACCAGCACGGACGGCATGGGCACCTGGACCAAACACCCGGAACTCACCTTCGGTGCCCCGGACGGATACGAGTCGGCGGACTGGCGGGACCCCTTCGTCTTCCGCGACGAGGACGCCGGCCTGTGGCGCATGCTCCTGGCCGCCCGGCACTCGGAAGGCCCGGAAAGGCGCCGCGGCGTGATCGCGCAATGCGTCTCCACCGACCTCATGGCATGGACGCACACGGAGCCCTTCTGGGATCCCCGCCGCTACATCACCCACGAATGCCCGGATGTCTTCCAGTGGGGTGGCTGGTGGTACATGGTCTATTCCGAATTCTCCGAAACCTTCACCACCCGGTACCGCATGGCCAAGAGTCCCACGGGCCCCTGGACGGTCCCCGTCCTGGACAGCATCGACGGGCGCGCTTTCTACGCCTCAAAGACCGCGGAGCGGGACGGCCGCCGCTTCTTCTTCGGCTGGATTGCCAGCAAGGAAGGGAATTCCGACGACGGCGCCTGGCAGTGGGCGGGCACCATGGCCGTTTTGGAGGCGCGGCAGAACGCCGACGGGACGTTGGCGTTCGGCTTTGCTGACGAGCTGGTGGACAGCTTCTGGGACGGGGTGCCCCTGAAGGTGGGCGGCCAGCCCCTCTCCGAAAGCCTGCCCCTCCGGCTGGACGTCCCGGACGGGTACACGGCCGTCGTCCCGGACGACGACATGCCCACGCAGTTCTACGCCCGGGCAGTGCTGGACATCGAGCCCGGCACCACCGAATGCGGGATGCTGCTGCGCGCCACCCCGGACGGTGACCACTCCTACATCGTCCGGCTCGAACCGAAGCGTGGCCGCATGGTCTTCGACCGATGGCCCCGCGCCGTCACCGGTGACGCCCAGTGGCATGTCTCCGGAGACGTCCCGTTCGCCGTCGAGCTCGAACGCCCCTGCCACCTGCCTCCGGGCCCCCACACGCTGGAAGTGGTGGTCGACGGGGACCTGTGCGTCGCCGTCGTGGACCGCCAGGTGGCCCTCAGCACCCGGATCTATGACCTTCCCACCGGCGGAATAGGCGTCTTCGCCGGCGAAGGCTCAGTCACTATCACCGATTTCGAAGTACGCAAGCGCACCGACAACTGAATACCACCTTTCCGATCCACCCGACCCACCCAAAGATCCGCTCCAATCAAGGGAGATTGCCGCTATGAAAAACCTGTTCCGCGCTGCCGCCGTCGCAGCTGTTGCCGCCCTTGCCCTCACCGGCTGCGGGGGCGGAGGCTCCACCAATTCCTCCAACGTGGCCCCCACCGGCGAGATCAAGCCCCGGGAGATCTCCTGGCTGCTGTCGCGGCCCGCCGACGGCGCCGTCATCAACATCATGAAGAAGCTGGCCGACGACTACGCCAAGGACCACCCGGGCTTCGCGCTGAACCTGATCACCACCCCGGACCGGCCCTCCTACATCCAGAAGCTCGAGACCCTTGCCGCCGCCAATAAGCTGCCCGAACTGTTCGACACCGACGCAACGCCGTTCGCGCAGCAGCTGGCCAAGCAGGGCAAGATGCTCGACGCCGAAAAGCTCCTGAAGACGCTGGGAATCTACGACAAATACCGCCCCGGCGCCCTGGACTACCAGCGCTTCGACGACGGTTCGCTGTACATGGTGCCGTTCCAGTACGAGCTCGAATACATCTGGTACAACAAGGCCCTGTTCGCCAAGGCCGGCGTGTCAGTGCCGAAGTCGCTCGACGACATCCCGGCCATGTGCACCGCCCTGCGCAGCGCCGGCGTCACGCCCATCGCCATCGATGGCCAGGACCAGTGGCCGCTGGAACGGTACGTCGCCTACCAGCCGTTCCGCGCGGCCGGCCCGGAGTTTGTGCAGAAACTGAAGAAGGGCGAAGCCAAGTTCGCGGACGCCGCGGGCCAGAAAACCGTCAACTGGATGGCGGAACTGGGCAAGGCCAAGTGCTTCCAGGACGGCTTCTCCGCCCAGGGCTACTCCGACGCGCAGAACCAGTTCACGTCCGGACAGGCGGCCATGTACAACATCGGCACGTGGGAGCTGTCCAGCCTGGCCACCGACAAGCTGAACCCCGCCGTCCGCAACGACGTCGACTTCTTCACCCTGCCCACCACCGCCGGATCGGTGACGGCGGCGAACGAGTTCGTCTCGCCGTCGGGCATCGGCATGGCCGTGAACGCCAAGACCTACGACCCGCTGGTGAGCGACTTCCTAAAGTTCGCCCTGGAGAAGTACCCCGCTGAATACGCGGCCACCGGCGCCCTTTCCCCCACCACCGACGTCGAGACTACCGTCCCGGCCAATGCCACCCCGCTGTACCGGAAGGCCCTGGACCAGGCCAAGGACCTCGGCTCCAAGCAGGCCATGCCGTGGGACACCCAGCTGGACCCCACCACCAACACCCGGCTGCAGCAGGAGCTCGTCCTCCTGGTGCAGGGCGAGATCACGCCCCAGCAGTTCACCGAAACGATGGACAACACCATCGCCCAGAACGCCCCGAAGTTCTTCAAGTAACCAGCAACCACCGCGGCGGGGGATCCCAGCGCTCCCCCGCCCGAAAGGCCCCGCCATGCAACCCACCCGGATGCTTCCCAACAGATCGAGGACCTCCGTCCTGGTCTTCCTGCTCCCGCCGCTGCTGCTCTACGGCGCAGCGGTCCTGTTCCCCATCCTCCAGTCCCTGTTCCTGAGCTTCTTTTCGTGGAACGGCATCAGCGACATGGAGTTCGTGGGCCTGGCCAACTACCTCCGGATGTTCACCGGTGACGACATCTTCTGGCGGGCCTTCGCGAACGCCCTGGTCTACCTGGCCATCTGCCTGGTCCTGCAGCTCGGCGGCGCCCTGGTGGTGGCCAGCCTCCTCACCTCGCTCCGCCGGGGCCGGGAACTGGTCAAGACCCTCTACCTGCTGCCGGCCGTGATCTCCACGGTGGCCATCGCCTTCCTGTTCGTGCGGATCTACTCGCTGGAGCCGGTGGGCCTGCTCAACCAGCTGTTCGCGTGGGTTGGCCTGGGCAGCCTGGAACGCCCCTGGCTCTCGGACGTGAACACGGTGCTGGCCGCCGTCTCGGCACCTGAAGGCTGGCGCTTCACCGGGCTCTACATGCTCATCATCTATGCGGCGCTGCTCGCGGTGCCCAAGGAACTGGAGGAGGCGGCGGTCCTGGATGGCGCCTCCCGGTGGACCCTGTTCACCAAGATCCGCTTCCCCTATATCCGCCCGGTCTGGATCACCACCACCATCATGGCCACCACCTACGGCCTGCGGGGCTTCGACATCCCCTACCTGATGACCAACGGCGGCCCGGGACAGTCCTCCGAGCTGCTCACCACCTACATGTACAAGACGGCATTCACCAGCACGGACTTCGGTTACGCGAGCACCATCTCGGTGTTCATCGTGGTCGAGTGCCTCGTGGCCGTCGGCCTCATCCTGTTCCTGCTCAAGCGGAAGGCAGACGCATGACCATCCAGGCAGCTCCGCCCACCCGGCCATCCGCCGCCGTACCGTCCAGGCCGGCTCCCCGGCGCCGCAAGCGCCGCCCGGACCTGTTCCACACCTTGTCCCGCGTGCTGGTCATGCTGATCGTGATCGTGCAGGTGTACCCGCTCGCGTGGCTGTTCCTCACCAGCCTGCGCAGCGAGCACGACTTCGCCACCGGGGACCCGTTCGCCCTGCCCGGCTCACTGACGTGGGAGAACTACGCCAGGGCGTTTGAGACCGGCAACCTGGGACAGAACATCCTCAACAGCTTCGTGGTGACCATGGGCGCGAACGTCCTGATCGTCCTGCTGGGCATGATGGCCGCCTACGCCATCCAGGTGCTGGGCTTCCGGTTCAGCAAACTGGTCCGTGGGCTGTTCCTGATCGGCATCATCGTGCCGGTCCAGATCGCCCTGGTCCCGCTGTTCATCGACTACTCGAAGGTGGACCTGCTGGACACCTACCAGTCGATGATCATCCCGCTGGCCGGGTTCTCCCTGCCCATGTCCGTGTACCTGTTCTCCTCTTTCTATGAGTACATCCCCAAGGAAACGTACGAGGCCGCGTCCCTGGACGGGGCGGGACCGTACCGGATCTTCGGGCTGATCACGCTGCCGCTGTCCCTGAACACGGTGGTCACCGTGGTGCTGGTCAACAGCATCTTCATCTGGAACGACTTCATCTTCGCCAACACCTTTGTCCTGTCCGAGGAGCTGAAGACCATCCCCTTGGGCCTGCAGAACTACATCGGCGCCATGGGCAAGGTGGACTGGACGGCCACGTTCGCCGCCGTGTGCGTCACCATCACCCCGCTGCTGCTGGTGTTCCTGGTGCTCAACAAGGCCATGATCCAGGGCCTTGAAAGCGGGGCGACCAAGGGATGACACGCCGGCCGCTGGATATACTCCTGAAGGAGGGCAGATGAGTTCAAAGGAGAATGCCGCGGATCAGTCCGCGGCCGGGCCGGGCAGCCCCTCGCCGAAAGCGCCGGAGCGGGCCCATCCGGTGACCCTCCGCGAAGTGGCGGAAGCCGCCGGAGTGTCAACGGCCACTGTGTCCCTGGTGGTCAACAAGAAGAAGGACGCCCGGATCGCGGAGGAAACCCGCCAGCGGGTCAAGGACGCCATCCGTGCCCTGGGCTACCGGCCCAACGCGATGGCGAAGACCCTGGTCAGCGGAACCTCGAAGTTCATTGGGCTGGTGGCCGACGGCGTCGCCACCACCCCTTTCGCCGGCCAGATTATCCACGGCGCCCAGGATGAAGCGTGGAAGCACGGCTACGCGCTCCTGATCGCCAACACCGAGGGGAACAGCGAGCTGGAGCGGGACGCCATCAGCATGATGCTGGAGTACAAGGTGCGGGGGATCCTGTACTCCACGTGGTTCCACCGCCAGACCGATGTCCCCGCACCGCTGCGGGAAGCGGACTTTGTGCTGGTGAACTGCTTCTCCGGCGAGCAGGGGGCACGCGCGGTGGTCCCGGACGAGGTCCAGGGCGGCCGCTCCGCCACGGAAATCCTCCTGGCCCACGGCCACCGGCGGATCGCCTTCATCAACGCCACCATTCCGGCCCCGGCCAAGGACGGGCGGCTGCAGGGGTACCGGGAGGCGCTGGAGAATGCGGGCATCCCGTTCGACCCGGACCTGGTGATGGAGGCTTATCCGGACCAGGAGGGCGGCTACCTGGCTACCGCCGGGTTGCTGAAGCGCGGAGCCTCCGCGGTGTACTGCTACAACGACCGGATGGCGATGGGCCTGTACGACGGCCTCCGCGAGCGCGGCCTGTCCATCCCGGACGATATGGCGGTGGTGGGCTTCGACAACCAGGAGGTCATCGCCGCGCACCTCCGCCCGCCGCTGTCCACGGTGGCATTGCCGCACTACGAACTGGGGGCCGCGGGCGTGCGGATGCTGCTGGGGATCGACGCCGCCGCCGACGGGCCGGCCCGCATCCACTGCCCGCCGGTGGAACGGGCCTCAGTGCAGGTCCGGGCGCACGCTTAGGCTCATCCGCTGCTAGGACGTGCGGAGGTGGCGTTCGACGTCGGCCGCTTCCGGGTATGCCGCCTGGGTGCCTTTGCGGGTGGTCGCCATCGCCGCGGCCACGGAAGCGAACGCCGCGGCATCGGCGAGCGCATCACCGGCGGCCAGCCGCACGGCCACCGCTCCGGTGAAGGCATCCCCGGCGCCGGTGGTGTCCACTGCGGAAACCGTGGTGGGCTGGACGAAGGTGACGCGGCTTTCCGCGGGGGCCTGCGAGTCCAGCACCACGGAACCCTTCGAGCCCAAGGTCACCACAACCTGCTCGATGCCGCGCCCAGCAAACCGCTCCCGCACGGCATCCCAGTTGTCGGCGGGCGCGTCGGCCCCCGGAACCGAAGAACCCAGGAACAGCGCGGCCTCGTGGGCGTTCACCAGCAGGACGTCGGTCAACCCGGCCAGCCCTGAGGGAATCTCCGCATACGGCGAGAGGTTCAGCAAAACCTGCGCGCCGGCGTCATGCCCTGCCTGCGCCGCGGCCAGCACCGTCTCCGTGCCGACTTCCAGGCAGAGGCTCACCACGGCGGCGGCCTCCAGCACATCGGCGGCCTCCGCGACGTCCTTCGGGGACAGCGTCCCGTTGGCACCGGCGGAAATGATGATGTTGTTCTCACCGCCGGCGTCGACGGCGATCACGGCAACACCGGTGGGCTCGCTGGAGGTCCGCACATGCCCTACGTCCACGCCCGCGCCGGCCACGGACGCCAGGAGCATGTCGCCGTGGGGATCATCGCCCACGGCACCCACCAGGCTCACGTGCCCGCCCAGCCGGCCCGCAGCCACGGCCTGGTTGGCGCTCTTGCCGCCGGGGTTCACGGCGAACCCGTTGCCGTGCACCGTCTCGCCCGGCTGCGGAAGGCGTTCGCAGTAGATCGTCAGGTCGGCATTGAGGGAGCCGACGACGACGATCCGGCCTGTGCTGGCGTGAGAAGTGCTGCCGGAAGCCGCGGCACTCATGCGTCCACCTCAGCTTCAACGGGCTTGGGGATCAGCAGCGACGCGGCGAACGCGGCGACGGTCAGGGCAAGGCCGACGAGCACGACGGTGAGGTACGAGGCCTTCGCGTCGCCGAGTGAGGTTGTCGCCACCAGCACGGCGGGCAGGATGAGGAAGCTCAGGCCCGCGCCCAGGTTGAAGGCGCCGGCGTTCATGCCGGGCAGGAAGCCGGGGTTGCCGGCGGGCGAGAGGACAACGCCGAGTCCGTTGAGCATGATGTTGACCGTACCGGCGTACATGATGCCCAGCAAGACCGTGCCGGCGACCATCATCGGCAGGCTGTCCAGGCCCAGGAACGCGACGACGGCGAGCGCGGCGATGCTGCCCAGCAGGCCGATGCGCAGCACCTTGGTGTAGCCGAGGAGGGGCGCCAGCTTTCCGCTGAGCGGACCAACCACCCAGCCAAGCAGGGCGTACGGGGTGAGGATGATCAGCGACATCTCGGTGGGGCCGACGCCGAAGCCGGGAGCGGCGGCCTGCACGTAGGCGGGGACAATGCCGTTGATCACGGCGAAGATGCCGGTCATGGTCAGCGTGGTGGTGAGCAGCGGCGCCCAGGTGGAACGCTGGCGCAGGTGCAGGGTTTCCACCATGGGCTGGGCGGCACGCTGTTCGGTGCGCCAGAAGGCGAAGAACGCCACGGCTGAAACGAGCACCAGCACCAGGCTAAGGAGCAGCACGCCTGGGTTAAATCCGGCAACGAGCTTGGCGCCCTCGTTCAGGGCGGTCAGCAGTGCGCCGACGGCCACGACGATGAAGAACACGCCCGGCCAGTCCATCCGTGTACCGGCGGCCGGCCTGCTCTCGGCGGCGAGGAACAGGATGAGGGCGGTGGCCGCGACGGCCAGGACCACCATGAGCCAGAAGATGCTGCGGAAGCCGAAGTGCTCGGCGAAGTAGCCGCCCACAAACGAATCGACGCCGGCCACACCGCCGTTGACAGCGGTGATGAGGCCCATCAGGGTGCCGTACTTGCGGGGGTTGCTGACGGCGGAGCGCAGCATGATCAGGCAGAGCGGGACGGTGGGGCCGCTCACGCCCTGGATGATGCGGCCCACGAAGAGCCAGGTGACGTCCGGCGCAACGGCGGCGATGACGGAGCCGACGGCCATCAGCAGCATCATGCCCACCAAGACCTTTCTGCGGCCCACGATGTCGCTGAGCCGGGGCAGGAACAGGGAGAACAGTGCGGCGGCGGTGAAGAACCAGGTCTGGGAGAGGCCAATGACGGCCTGGTCGGTCCTGAGTTCCTCACCCATGGTCACCAGGGCGGGGCTGAGCATGGAGGCGTTGAGCTGGAAGGCCACGCAGGCCGCCAGCAGCGCCGTCATGAGGGCGGCGGTGTTGCCGCGGCCGGTCTTGGTTTCAGCCAGGGTTGCGGTCGTCATCTACTTGACCCCTCCTGCGGTGAGCCGGGCACCTTCGTTAAGCTCGACGTCGGACGCGTTGCCTTTGTTGTTCATGTCGCCGGTGCCCGGTTCGCCGATGCGTACCAGCGCGTCGGTGACCAGCTCCCAGAACCGTGCCTGGTCCAGGTCCACGGCCACGCTGGTGTGGCAGTCGGCCGGCGCCGGGGCGCGGAAGTCGGCGACGGTCATGCCCAGGGTGAGGCTGCCCTGGAGTTCGATATTGACCGGCACCTTGCGGGTGCTGACGATGCCGGGGTCGATGACGTAGGCGACGGCGCAGGGGTCGTGGACGGGCGGGTAGTCGAAGCCCTGGGCGTCCTTGTAGGTGTGGGCGAAGAAGTCCATCAACTCGGTGACGAATTTAGCCGGCGTGGTGCCGATGGCGGCGATCTTTTCCACGACGTCCGGGGTGGCCAGCGCCTGGTGCGTGAGGTCCAGGCCCACCATCACCACGGGCCACTTCTCGTTGAAGACGATGTGCGCGGCCTCGGGGTCGATGATGATGTTGAACTCGGCCACGGCGCTCCAGTTGCCCACGTGGTAGCCGCCGCCCATGAGGACCACTTCCTTGACGCGGTCCACGATGCGCGGTTCCTTGCGGGCGGCCATGGCGATGTTGGTCAGGCCGGCGGTGGGGACGAGGGTGACGGTGCCGGGTTCGTGCGCCATGACGGTGTCGATGATGAGGTCGACCGCGTGGCGCGGGTCCAGTTCGATTTTCGACGGCGGGAGTTCCGGGCCGTCCATGCCGCTGTCGCCGTGGATGTCCGGCGCGGTTTCGATGCTGCGGACGAGGGGGCGGGGGCAACCGGCGGCGAAGGGGACGCCGGTGACGCCGGCGATGGTGCCGACGGCCAGGGCGTTGCGGGTGACTTTTTCGAGGGTCTGGTTGCCCACCACCGTAGTGACGGCCAGCAGTTCGATGTTGGGGTTGCCGTGTGCCAGCAGGAGGGCCACGGCGTCATCATGGCCGGGGTCGCAGTCCAGGATGATCTTCCGGGGTTCTTGCTGGTTCGCTTGGGGATTGGGTTCCACGATGGTGCTCCACGTCATTGGGGCCTGCCCGGGAGGCAGGGGTTCAGTATTCCGGGAGTGATCATGGCAGGGTTTCGTGCGTTACGTCAAACGCTTAACGTTGGCTTGGTGTTGCCGCACGTCAAACGCTTGATGCCCTGCCGCTCCTGGAGAGCCGTGCGGCGACTAGGATCGAAGTATGGATTCCGGGGAACAGGTGCAGCAGCGGGCCCGGCCCCGCCGGATCACGGCAGCCATGGTGGCCGCCCGGGCAGGGGTTTCGGTGGCCACGGTGTCCCTGGTGGCCAACGGCAAGACTGCGGGCCGCGTGTCCGAGGACAACATCTCCCGGGTGCGGGAGGCCATCGCCGAACTCGGCTACGTGGTGGACGGCATCGGCAGTTCGCTGGCCAAAGGCGTCAGTTCGATCGTGATCCTGGTGGCGCCGGACATTTCCAACCCCTTCTTCGCCAAGGTGATCGGCGGGGTACGGGAATCGTTGGGGCCGAACTACCAGCTGTTACTGTCTGTCACGGATTCCGGCGAGTTCCCCAAGGCCGACGACGTCCGGAAGCTGATGTCCCTTCGACCGGCGGGGCTGCTGGTTGACGCGCCGAACGCCGGATTCCTGGCGGACCTGTCCGTTGCAGGCCCGCTCGTCCTGCTGGACGCGCCCGGCCTGGAAAAGTACGCGCCGGCGGTGAACCTGGACGTTGCGCACGGCGCCCGGGAGCTGGCGGCGCACCTGGCCGGAGCGGGCCACGAACGCGTGGCGTACCTGGACAGCGTGACCGGGACGGCTACGTTCACCATCCGCCGCGATGCGTTCCTTGCCGAGGCCGCCGCGCGGGGAATGGCGGTGGACCCGGACCACATTCCGGCCACCACCATCGACGTCGGCGCCGCCGCGGCTGCCTTCGCCGACGCCTGGCCGGACTGGCAGCGCGCGGGGGTGACCGCCGTCGTCTGCGCCACCGACACCCATGCCTACGGTGTGCTGCAGGAAGCGCGCGTGGAGGGGCTCCGCATTCCGCAGCAGCTGGCGGTGGCCGGGTTCGATGACCTGCCGTACTCCGCCACCAGCAGCCCGGGCCTGACGAGTGTGCACCTGCCCGCAGAGCTGCTGGGACTGAAGGCCGGGGAGCAGCTGCGCCGGCTGATGGAGGGGCAGGCTCTGGCGCAGGAGGAACTGACCCTGGAGAGTTCGCTGGTGGTGCGCGGGTCGACGTCGAACGAAACGTAAGGCTTCCTGTCGGACCCCCGCCGTAAGCTTGGGATTATGCCGAGTAACTGGGAAAGCCTGGACGCAACGCTGCGCGAGTCCGTGCAGCACAACGTGGAGATCTACGAGCGCGTCCGGCCTGCCCTGAAGCTGGTCACCAGGGACGTCCTGCTGGTCCTGCGCGACATGCTCAAGGACACCGAGGTGACGCCGCTGTTCGTCACCGGACGGACCAAGACGGTGGAATCGTTCAAGGAGAAGATCTCCCGCACCGAGGAGCCGCTGGAGCCGGGCGGGCCGCGGCTGCTGAAGTTCCCGGATCCGTTCCGGACGCTCAATGACATGGTGGGCATCCGCGTGATCACCAAACTGCCGGCGGAGAATGCCGCGGTGGCCAACATCATCAAGCGCCAGCGGCAGCTGTTCGACTGCCGCGGCGACCGGGAGAAGGACATCGGGTCCATCGAGTCCGGCACGTACGGGTACTCGAGCCGGCACCTGATCCTGCGGACCATCCAGAACGAAGCCGTGAAGGAGTACCAGCAGGTCTTCAACCCGGACCTGCAGCCCAACGGCAGCTACTTTTTCGAGTGCCAGATCCGCACCATCTTCGCCCACGCGTGGAGCGAAATTGAGCACGACATCCGGTTCAAGGCCGAGGACCCCAGGGCCTGGACGCCGCACTTCGACCGGCAGTTCACGGCCACCGCGGCAATGCTGGAGACGGTGGAGTCAGCGTTCGCGGACCTGCACGAACGGTACGAGGAAGTGCGAAGCTTCTGGGATACGGAGGGTGAGGGCGCGGCCCCGCTCACGCCGAACCGGATCCGGGACGTGTGGCGCACACTGCTCCCGCACGTGGACCGCAAGGTGGACGACGACTGGGGCTGGGCCGCCGAACTCCTGGCCGCCCACGGGCTCAACCAGACGGTACAGCTGGCCGGTTTGCTCAGTGCCAACCGCATCACAGAGGTCCGCAGGGCCCTGGACCACCGCTACTCCCCCGGCCCGGACCGGCTGATGGATGACCTGCTGCTGTGGCAGTACGGCACCAAGCACATCGACCTCACCGCCGAAGCAGCCGACGCCGTCCCGCACCCGCGGCGCGACAGCCTCCTGCGGCGGCTGCGGCAGATCGAGCGGTACCGGCTGACGAAGAAGTAGGCTACCCCGCCTCGTGGCCGCGGCGGAACGCCGTCACGACGGCGGCGAGGTCGTCCCCGCCATGCCCGGCAGCGAGCGCATCGGCGTACAGTCCCGCGACTGCCTGCATGAGGTCCGGGCGGGTTCCGGACTGCTCCATCGCTTCGAGGATGAGCTGGGTGTCCTTCGCGGCACCTTCGAGCGGGAAGCTGGCGGCGAGGTTGCCGCCGAGCATGGCCCGGCCCTTCGTCTGGGCGTACTGGCTGTCCGAGGCGCCGCCGGCGATCGTGTCCAGGAAGAGCTGGGGGTCCAGGCCGAGGCGTGCGGCGAGGTCGATGGACTGCGCTGCGGCCGCGACGAGGGAGACCACCCAGGCGTTCGCCACCAGCTTGAGCCGGTGCCCGTCGCCCGGGCGCTCACCCACCCAGACGGTGCGTGCAGCGATGGCCTCAAAGACCGGTTCAAGAGCGGCGCGTACCCGGCCTGGCCCGGCCGCAAGAATGATGAGCTTCCCTTCCTCCGCGGGCTGCTTGGTCCCCATGACGGGGGCGTCGACGAACTCGATGCCGGCAGCAGCCGCGTGGGCGGCCAGCCGCTCCGTTGCTTCCAGTCCGAGCGTCCCGCTCTGGACCCATATTGATCCTTTCGGCATAGCGGGCAGGGCCTCGGCCATAACCTCGGCGACCGCGGCCTCGTCGAAGAGCATGGTCAGCACAACGCCTGCGCCCGCGACGGCCTCGGCGGGAGAATTCGCAATGACCACTCCTGCCTCCGCCAGCGGTTCCGCCCGGTCCCTGTTGCGGTTCCACACGCGCACATCGAGGCCCGTTTTGGCGAGGTTGCGCGCCATGCCGGCGCCCATGATCCCGGTTCCCAGGACGGCCAGAGTGGTTGTCATGAACTTCTCCCTAAGATGTCTGACCTTTTCTTCTGACTCTACCGGGGGCATCCAACAAACTCGCGGCTGGCCGAGTCCACGCCTGCGGGACGGGAGTAACGCTGCAGTAACGCCTCCACGGCTAGGTTCGGGGCTGCATCAGTGGCAGGACGTTGGAGAATGTCGAGCCGGTCCGTTTGGGGGTGCGAGCAGCGTGGCGGACAGGAGTGCTCGACGTCTCACCTGGCGTCCGGCCCGTTCGTTCGTCTTGGAGGATGGTCATGAACTACGGCACTCTGCTCGGTCACATAGCGCGCATTCACCCGGCAATATGGGATGCAATTCATCCACATGGCCCCTTGATTCGGCAAAGATTCGATACTGTCGCCCTGAACCCTCAGCCGCTGCCTCCGAAGGAGATGGAGGAGAGGTTGCAGCTGGAAGCCGGATTGATGGCACGCGAGTTGGTGCGGCTTGCGGTCGAGGCCGACATCCGCGGCGATGATCCCGTACGCCTGGTGGGTGAACTGATAGATGACTGGTGCGGCACGCCGTGGCCCCGCAAATGGCCCTTCCCGTGGCCCGGGCCGGGACCAACCGATGGTCCCCACCTCGACCCCTTGCACGTGAACAGCGCCAGGGTCGTCGGCGCAACCGTGTTCGCATCTTACGCATCCCGGCTCGGGGAAGGACCGCTCCGGGAGGCCTTAGCTGATGGGGCCGAGCGGCTGGCTCAAACCGCGGTTGGGGGGTGAGGTCCCGATGTTGGTTGCCTGCATGACGGAAGTTGATCATCGAACAGGAGGGCGTTTCCAATGAGCAGCTTGGAATCCTTTAGCGGAATCGGCGTCTACGAGATGCAAAGCGCCGTGTCCAGGGAAGTTAAACGAATCATGGCCGAGGCCGGTGGCGACCGCCTCAAAGCCGACAAAATTGTGCTGGCCAAGCTTCATGAGCTCAATTTCATCACCGAAAAGGAGTTGCCTGTCCTGAGCCATATTTGCGAGCTCGGCCACGCCGCGACTGCCGGGAAGCACGACGCTGAAAAGGCATATCAGGAAGTCAAGAAGGCGTATGAGGAGCTCCTGGTCAAAGGAAACGCGAGTCCGGTTGCTCTCGCCTATGCTTCCGGCGCGGTCGGGTCCTACGTGTCCGGCGATGGCGGCGAACCGGGCGGGTCGATGGTGGTCTTCAAAAAGTCGGGCGGTAACTGGCAAGGCACCCTCGCCGGTGCTGGCGCAGTCATCGGTGGTTACTTTGGAGGTGCGGGCGGAGCCGCTGTGGGCGCCGCTATCGGAGGCGTGGTCGGCAAGATCGTCGACGACTGCTGAGTCATGGACGGTGACAACAGGCGTGTCGTCGCGCATTAGATACCAGGAAACCTATAGCTTTAGGCGCTTAGGGCGGCAAACCCGGGGAGTTTCGACGCGGTGCGCTTCGAAGCAATGCCGCTTCTGACATGCGGGAACATCCAATACGGCCAACGGCCGGGCATTCTCGCAGCTACTTCTACTCCGGTGGTTAAGAGCCGATAATTGGTCTTATGTAAAGCTGAACCCTGCGTATTGCATCAGATGCAAGATTGTCCCCTTCCCCATGTAGGTGTGACCGGCGGCCTCTAACCGGCTTTGAGACTGTCAGCCCTCGCACTCGACGCAGTACGACTGGCCGTTGCTCTCCCGGGCCAGCTGGGACCGGTGCCGGACGAGGAAGCAGGATGAACAGGTGAATTCATCCTTGCCTTGCGGGATGACCTGGACAACGAGTTCCTCGGAGACGATTTCCCCGCCCGGGGTCAGCCCCTCGTCGAGGGCATCTGCTTCATCGAGTTCGGTGACGACGCTGCGGGCGTCCGGGGCGCTGGCGGACTTCAGGGCCTCCAGGGAGCTGTCCTGAGACTCCTTGACGTCGGAACGGACTTCGTCGTAA
This sequence comes from Arthrobacter sp. MOO21, assembly GCF_057369995.2. NCBI lineage: Bacteria > Bacillati > Actinomycetota > Actinomycetes > Micrococcales > Micrococcaceae > Arthrobacter > Arthrobacter sp. MOO21. The sequence goes on from NZ_CM170671.2 coordinate 1,524,782, forward strand.
TCGGTTGCCACGAAGGTGCTTCTCGATTCTTTCGCTTGGTGTGGTGCTTTTCTGACGACACTGCAACGTGCACGGTTGCACCGTTGTTCCGACGCTCCAACGACAACTGCCTTAGCCAAGATCTACGGGCAAGATCTATTGGTCTAGGGCTGGCGCCTACGCATGTTGACCCTAAGCTCGGTCCCCCGGTCCTCCACTGAGCTGACGACTCCCTGCGTGCGGAGATAATCGGCCAAAGCTTGGTGGCTGTCGGTGTTCGGGATTGACGGACGCTTGCCGTTGGCTTCGCTGAGTTCCGAATACTTCCCGCCGAGTGCGCTCAGGACAGGGCCGAGCTGGGAGAGCGTCAGGGACGAAAGGTGAGTTTGCAAGAGCGGGAGCACGATGCTTGCCTCGATTCCTTCATCGGCTAGGCGTGCGACATCGGTAAAGGCGAGAACTTTGTCGCGTTTCAATGCATAGGTTGCGACGTCAGCCAAGGCAACTCGCGACGCACCATCGGTGAACTCATCGAATCGGTCGACGAGGGCGTCCTTTACTGCAACCGGAACGACCTTGCTGCTGATGATGGTAGCGACATGTGGGGTCACCTGAGCGGGTGTCATAAAGGACGCAAAATCCCGCGATTTGCTGATTGCTAAAACGAGGCCAACCGAGTCGGTCATCTTGATGGCGGCGAAAGTATCGGAGTCGTCGGCGATGACGTTCTCACCAATGAGGTAACCGATAAGTCCACCAGGCTCCGAGGGAACCATCGAGGCGGGGATGTAGTCATCGAGCTGAAGCGTGCCTGCAAGTCGCGCTCGGAAACGTGCGGATGGGATCTCATTCTTGGCCCGCATGATAGCCAAGGCAACCTCCACCTTTGTGGCCTCCTCGGCGCCATCCCTAGCGTCGATTTTTCCGGCGTTTTCAAGCACTCCTGCGAGAGCTAAGTCGACTCCGTGCTGCTGAATGTAGGCTTGGACGTTCGTGAAAGTGGCCGGGAAGCGTAGCCCTTTGGCAAGTGACGGCCATGATGTTGGCGGTACGTCGGCCAACTCGGTTACGAGACAATTTTCGGCGGCCCTTGCGATGACATCTGGAAGGTAGTCTTCGGCGGCCTCGCTGACATCCTTGATGGTGTCAACGAACAGATCGACACCGACTACGGTGGATTCGTTCTCGTGGAGCGCAGCGAGGTAGCCGGGAAGGTCCGAGAGAACCCGGTTGTAAATCGGGCGACTAGCTTGCGCGATCGCGTCGAGATTTAGGCCATGCTCAGAGGCGAGTGCCGCGCGAAGGTTTTCCCGGGTGAGGTCGTAGCTCCCCTCCGCAACGATTACAGTAAAAACATTCTCGCCAAGCGGGCCGATCAGCGGAAGTTTCATCCCTGCCATCTTGATGAGGGCGCCGATGCGGGAAGCCTGTGCCTGAGTCGTGTCGTCATCGGTAAATGCGCTGAGCTTGGCGTAGCTGCCGAGAATGTAGTTTCGGGTATCAGCGTTGAAGACATACTCGACATCGCTACTGAGTGAAAGAAGTGCGGCGTTTACCAACTGCTGGCCCGTCTGTTCGTCGAACTGCGCGTCTGTGATCAGCAGGGTGAACAGGTTCGGCCACTTTCCCGCAAGGTCTCGGACGAGGGCTTCTCGGTTTTGGCCTCCCTCGAGGTAGGCAAGGAGAAACTCTCGCTCCGCGTCGCCATTTTTCCTCAATTGTCCTGTGAGGATGTCTGCGGCTTCGGGCGCTGCGTACAAGAGTCGGTCGAGGACACTGATGTTGTATGCCGACCGCTCTCGGAGAATTGCCTGACCCTTCTCGTGAATGATGGCATCGACGTCGTCACCGGTCAGAGTGAAGAACATATCGGTCACGTTTGGCTCGATGTTCTTCATCATGAAGTTGGTTGCGTTAGCGCTGATTCGCTCACCGTGGAAGGTTGACGTGTATAAAGTGAAGTTTCGATCGACGTAGCCTGCCGCCACGAGCTGCTCGGCGAGTTCCGATTTGAGTTGCTGCTGCGCCAGTTGTGCGAACGTTAGGCTTTTCCCGTCTCGCTCCAGAGTTTCGTTCCGACCCATTAGGGTGCTCATGTCTGCGTGTGTGAGGAACTCCCGGTCGGACAGAGCCTGCCTTATCTCGCCATCAAGGCGTGCTTGTTCCGCCTCCACCCAGGCCTTGCTGCTGATCGGTTCGTCCAATTCGTCCGCAATGTCGGCTCGGGTTAGGGTGAGCGTGCGATTCCCCCAGCTCGGATGGTAAAACGTGACGGATAGTTTTCCGTCTGACGCTGCGAGTTCGTCCCAGAATCCTGCAGAACTAAGAGCACTCTCTGAAACCGGCTTCTGGTTAAGTGCGAACGACTGAATTTGTTGGCCTTGCAGCTCCCACAATTTAACCTTAATGAGCTTTAAGAGCGCGACTCCGAGGATGGTGCTTTGCTCGGCGCTTACTCGGGCCTTCGACCGTGCCGCGCGGTTACGGCGGATTTTCGTACTCAATGCATAAATATTGGTTGAAACCAGCTCACGTGAATCTTGGTAGAGCCTGTCAATGTTGCTCTTGCCGAGCTTGATGAGTTCAAAGTCGGACAGATGCGTGCTCTTGTAGAGCATCATTGCGAAGAGCTTGTCGTGCTCGAGGTCAAGATCGCCTGTGTCGATGACCTGGCTTTTGAAGATCGCGAACTCGTTGCGGACATTCTTGATAAGGCGCATGTCTGCGACATGGCGGGCTGCCATATCAATGAGGTCATTAGATATGTCGGAGTCGATATCCTTCATCGTGTCGACGATAAGGTCGCGTGCGCTCCGGTGGGTGATAAACGGTACGACTGGGATGACTAGGTCGAAGAACTTCGTACGATTGGCGCGAGCAACCTCAGCTTCCGCTGCATCCTCATGGCGCGGCGCTGTGGGCTGCTTGTTGGCAGCGTCAAGTTCTTCTTTCGCGCCCCGGGCGCCGAGCTCATCAAAGATGCTGTCCTTGATGGCGTAGACGAATTGGATGCGTCGGCGCTTGAGCTGCTGGGCGCCATTGAGGATGCCGTTAAGGGACCGCAGAGTCTCGAAGATGTGGGCGTCGTCAAACCTGTCGATGTCCTCGAAGATGACAATGTCACGCTTGATGATCTCAAAGAAATAGACGATCTCGTCGAGGTACTCATCGAAATAGGTAGTTGACTTCGCTGACAAAGAAATCGTTGCCGACCCAGCTGTGATCTTGTCAATTTGGATACGGTTGTGAAACACAGATCGGAACGCCATGGTCAGCGACACTGCCGTGGTGAAGACTAAACCGTGAATCAGCAGGGCCCACTCGGCCGGCAGCGGAATGAGCTTCGAAAGCGACTCCGTCCACCCGGTCAGGTAGAAGACTAGGGTGATAGGCACTGACAGCAATGCAGAAAGGCCGAGCTCCGGCAAGAACCGGAATCGCGTCATCCGCCGATAACGTGAACCAGGCATCTTCACCGGATCCTGGCTATAAAGCAGTTGTTTGACGATCTCCTTCTGAATCCGGTTCGTCTTTGTGGTCGAATCCGTCCCCGCCGATGCTTCCATGTCCGGTGCGTCGGGAAATCCGAGCGTCGACAGCGAGATCGAGATGACCTTGCGGCTATGACGTCGCGCGAGCTCCTCGAGGATACTGCTCTTGCCCACTCCGTAGCTTCCCGTGAGCGCTACGTTCAGAACGGGCTCTGTGCGAGATGCGAGGGCGTGCTCAAGAGCATAAAAGTAAACGCCGTGCTTCTCGGCATCGTAGCGAGGAGTCAACGGCAATAGTGTGACTGTGGAGTTATCCGTCTTCCCGAGCTGGCGTAACCAGTCCAGCGCCTTCTCCAGCAGCAAGACCGTTGTTTCTGTGGCCGCGATTGCAAACGTTCGGAAAGCCCAAGGCTCTCGTGTCCGAGGCTGGTCGATGGGCTGCTGCGGCTCATTGGTCATTCAGTGATCGTAGGCCGAACTTAGATGTCTTCTTTCATAACGACACTTGTGCCGTCAGCCGTCCCGCCATGTTCCCGGGGTTGCACACCTCCTACAGCCAGCTAGAGGCGTAGACCTTGAACCTTGCCGACATGGATTGCAAAGAACCTGCTGAAAGCGGTCCTGGAAGAAGCCAAGGAAAACTAGCCGTCTCCCACACCCAGCCTCCTTCGGGGGCGGGCCAAGAGTTACTGGTCGGCCCACTCCCCCAGGTTATTCCTAATGGGTGACTCTCCAAGGACGATCGTTGCCGGCGCCCCAATCATGACCGCCTGTCTATGTGCGGTACACCCCACCCAGATGACCTGGACACCTTGTCCTGGCATTCTTTTGAGAGGAGCCTAAGACTCAACCTGACAGGACGATGGTTGGAGGCGGCGGTGGCAGGACAACGAATCGGGTACGTCCGAGTAAGCACTCTTGACCAGAATGAGAAACGCCAGCTCGAAGGCCAGGTACTGGAGCGGGTCTTCACGGACAAGGCCTCCGGCCGGGACACAGCCAGACCACAACTGACCGAACTGCTGCGGTTCGCCCGGGACGGGGACACAGTCGTGGTTCACAGTATGGACCGGCTCGCCCGCAACCTGGATGACCTGCGGGCCCTTGTGCAGGGCCTCACGCGCAAAGGTGTGCGGGTGGAGTTCGTCAAGGAGAGCCTGGTCTTCACCGGCGAGGACTCCCCCATGGCCAACCTCATGCTGTCCGTCATGGGTGCCTTCGCCGAATTCGAACGCTCCCTCATCAGGGAACGCCAGCGGGAAGGCATCGCTCTGGCCAAGCAGCGCGGGGCCTACAAAGGACGGAAGAAGACCCTCACACCCGACCGGGCAGCCGAACTCGTTCAACGCGCAAACACCGGTGTTCCGAAAGCACTCCTTGCCCGTGATTACGGGATAAGCAGGGAGACTGTCTACCAGTACCTCCGCAACGCAAAGTTTGAGTGATCCGCTCCCCTGCCTGGCCGTCAAATCGCCATGGACCGCACAGCCGTTAGATTTACAGAATATCCGTTATCGGCGTTTCAAAACGGGCAGGGCTGGGCTGCAAAGGAGTTGCCAGCGGATGCGCCCGCTGCAGTGGCCGGGTCTGGTGCCGGGGATAGGATGGCGCTTGGGGCACCGGTGGTGCCTGGGAAAGAGGGCTGGAGCCCTAGGGAAGGTGACGGCGGTTGTTCCTCGGAATCGATATAGGAACGGGTAGCAGCAAAGCCGTTCTCGTCACTTCTGACGGGTCGATCATCGATACCGCAATCGTCCACCACACGATCTCCCTGCCGCGCGCCGGTTGGGCTGAGATGCTTGCTGAAGAAACTTGGTGGGCGGAGGTTCAGCAGCTCTGTGGTGAGCTGTTCGCCCGTAACGACGCAAAGGGCGTGTTCGGTGTTGCCGTCAGCGGTATGGGACCATGTCTGGTCGTTACCGACGGGGACTTTGCTCCACTCCGGCCAGCGATTCTATATGGAGTGGACACGAGGGCGACCCAGGACATAGGAGACCTAAACGAGGAGTTGGGGAAAACAGCGATCGTTGCTAGTGGGGGGAAAGACCTGTCGTCACAATCGGTTGGTCCGAAGCTCCGCTGGATTGCTAGGAACGAGCCGGCCGTCTTTTCTGCTGCCAGGTATTGGTTTTCCTGCAGTTCCTTCTTGGTTCAGCGGCTGACAGGCGAGTACGTCCTGGACCACCCCACGGCCAGCCAGTGTGATCCCCTTTACGACATTCACCGGCTCGAATGGATCACTGAACGCGCCCGGGCGGTTGCCGGTCATCTTCCCCTTCCACGGCTATTGTGGCCAGCCGAGGTCGCAGGGACGGTCACCCGGGGAGCGCAGGAGTTGACTGGGATCCCGGTTGGGATACCGGTGTGTGCCGGAACGGTGGACGCCTGGGTGGAGGCATACAGTGCGGGTGTCCGCCGAGCAGGGGACACCATGCTGATGTACGGGTCCACCATGTTTTTCGTTCAACGCCTCGAGGCGCTCCGAAGTCATCCCAAGCTGTGGGTCGCTCCCGGCGTGGAGCCTGGCTCCATTACGCTGTCCGGGGGTATGGCCACATCTGGAAGCCTGCTGACTTGGCTGCAGCGCCTTTTCGGCGGAGCAGATATGGGAGAACTTTTTTCTGAGGCAGCCGCGACGCCAGCCGGAGCGGAGGGCCTTCTCTTGCTGCCTTATTTCGCCGGCGAACGCACGCCACTCCTTGACCCTGACGCACGCGGAATGATTACTGGATTAACCCTTCGGCATGGACGCGGGCACCTGCTCCGTGCCGGGCTCGAAGGGATCTCTTATGGTTTGCGGCAGATGCTGGATCTGGTCGAGCAGGCGGGAGAACCGATCACGCGCCTTCTCGCCGTTGGTGGAGGGCTAAAAGCAGGGCTATGGGCACAGATTGTCAGCGATATTTCAGGACGGCCTCAGATAGTGCCGAAAGTGACGATAGGCGCGAGCTACGGGGATGCCTTGATGGCGGCGGTGGGTACCGGCTGTGTGGGCCCCGACACTGATTGGATGCAAACTGCTCGGATTGTGGAGCCAGACCCTCGAACCGGCGCTGTCTATGAGGACCTCTACCAGCAGTACCTCAGCTTGTATCCTGCCAACCGCGAACATATGCACTTCCTGGCCCGGTGGCAGGAGAAAGACACCACGTGGTAGGCCGGATGGCCCCCGGTTATGCTGTTCTGATGTAATCCAAGGCGGCCCTCGCTGTATGCGAGTCGGTCACCAGCTTGCGGTAGTATCCGGCGCGTGCTGCACCCACTATGCTTGTGGCCTTTTCGGCGCCAACCGCCACACCGACCGTATGGGGGATGGCTCGTAGGTTCTCTTCGGAGGTTGAGACGATTCGGTCACTTCCAGGGAAGGCAATTTGCTTGCCGTGGACGTCGTAGAAGTTCAAGCAGATATCCCCAACTGCGCGAGAAAGCGAATCATCGTCTTTCGGGATAAATCGTGAAATCGAGCTTCGCGTGGTGGGAGGCGCGCCGATGCCGAGAAGCGCACCCTTTGCTGACTCCCACAACCGCTTAATCCTTTGGAAGTCCGGGTCCCGCTGAAGGAACTCATGCATCTCCGGCGAGGGCAGAGCCTGGGTCCAGAGAAAAGCGGGCTGGGCGCCTGTGTGTTCGGCAATCGCACGGGCAATTTCATTTGTTTGGTACCAGGGCTCCGGCTCTGTCTGTCCCCCCACGGAGGGGGCAACGATTACGCCTGGAAGCTTCGGTAGCGGCGCTTGGCTGAGCTCGTAGATTGTGCGTCCGGATGATGCGAGCAGGACGTCGCCGGGGGCAAGAGCCATGTCGGAGATGGCCTCGAAGACCAGGGGCAGCAGACCCCCGCGGAGGCGTCGCGACTGATCTCCGTCGGCCAAGTAGACCTGCTGGATCGATAACGCATCGGCGAGTTCGATGGCCAACGACTTAGATGTCGTCGCGGCGGGATCTACCACTTCAATGCGGACCATGCCTATGCGGCGTGCCTCGGCCAGCAGGCGGCTCACTGTAGGTCTTGAGACGTCGAGTGATTGGGCAATTTTAACTTGGTTTGCGTCTTCGACATAGTACATCCGGGCAGCCTGATAAATCGTTTCCAGCGGAAACTTACTGCTCGTACCAACCGGAGCGAGTGCGGCTTCCGACATGCGATCCCCCATTCCTCCATTCCACAGCAGATGCCTATGCCTCAATAGTAATCGGTCCCAGAACAAAATTTCACAACGGCCGCTCTCAGAAATTTTGTTCTTGACATTTGTTCAGCACGTCGTCAAGCTTGGGTTATTGACGCACGTCACACGTTCCAAGGAGGGAACCATGTCAAGCACTTACGCAGAAGAAGTGGAAAAGCACGTTGCAGTACCGGCAGCGATGCAAGCAGTCATTTGTCACGGACCGGAGAACTACACCTTGGAGGAGGTGGCAACCCCGGTCCCGGCTGAGGATGAGTTGCTGATGAAAGTTGAGGCGGTTGGCGTCTGCGCCAGTGACCTCAAGTGCTACCACGGCGCAGCGAAGTTCTGGGGCGATGAAAACCGCCCCGCGTGGGCACAGAAGGAAGTGACACCGGGCCACGAGTTCGTAGGAACCATCGTTAGCGGCGGCGAGGCCGCCCTCGCCCATCACGGGCTCACACTCGGCGACAGGATCGCCTGCGAGCAGATCGTGCCCTGCGAAGCGTGCCGGTACTGCCAGCGTGGCCAGTACTGGATGTGCGGGCCGCACGACATGTTCGGCTTCCGCAACTACAACGGGGCCATGGCCGAATACCTGGTGGTGCCGCCCAACGCCAGAGCTCACAAGGTGTCCAAGGAACTCGCCCCGGAGCACGCAGCGTTCGCCGAACCGCTGTCCTGCTCCCTGCATGCGGTAGAGCGCGCCAACATCCAGTTCAATGACGTTGTGGTAATTGCCGGCTGCGGCCCGATTGGCCTTGGCATGATTGCCGGAGCAAAAGCCAAGAGCCCACTCACGGTGGTTGCCTTGGACATGTCTGACACGAAATTGGACCTTGCCCGTAAGTGCGGTGCCGACGTCGTCATCAATGTGGGACGCGAGGACGCCGTCAAGCTGGTCAAGGATATGACCGACGGCTACGGCGCGGACGTCTACATAGAAGGAACCGGCCATCCCTCGGCCGTAGGCCAGGGCCTGAATTTGCTGCGCAAGCTCGGAACTTACGTGGAGTACTCGGTCTTCGGATCAGACGTTTCCGTGGACTGGTCCATCATTAGCGATGACAAGGAGCTGGATGTCCGCGGCGCCCACCTCGGGCCTCACTGCTGGCCTGCTGCTATCAAGATGATCGAGTCAGGCATCCTTCCGATGGATGAGATCTGCACACACCAGTTTCCCCTCGACCGGTTCCAGGACGCGCTGGATCTCGTAGGAGACACCACCGGCGCCTCCGTTAAAGTCTCCATCCTTCCCGGTTCCGCCCGCTAACTCAAGCGGCCCGGGGGCCATCGCTGCAGCCCCCATGGAAGCTGAACCACACCTGCCCCTCAAAACAAAGGCGTTTTCCATGAGTACATTTGCCACGCCCGCTGTAGCTTCGCGGGAAAGGCTGCTTGACCGGATCGGCATTCCGCACTCCCTCCGCTGGGGGTTCCTCGGAGTCCTGGTCTTCATGACCGGCAACGGCGTCGAATCGAACTTCATTGCACCCCACATGGCTGGCGCGCTAGGCGGGCAGGCCATGCTGGCCCCCACTATCATCACCATGTACGGCGTGGCCGTCACGCTCGCGTCCTATCTGTCCGGTGCCCTTTCGGATCTGATCGGTCCGCGGCGCGTCATGGCGCTCGGCTTTGCAGCTTGGGTCCTATTCGAGGTGCTGTTCCTGGTTAGTTTGAATGCGGGCTTCACCGCCGGCATCATGGCCAGCTACTTCCTCCGCGGGCTCGGCTACCCGCTCTTTGCTTTCGCATTCCTCGTCTGGATCAACACAGTTGCCCCGAGGAAGAGCAACGGTACTGCAGTGGGCTGGTTCTACGTCATGTTCACTGGTGGGCTGCCCACCTTTGGCTCGCTGTTTGCGCTGACCTTCATCCCGGTCTTTGGCGGGGGTCGGACCGGTGAAGCGCTGACAATGGCCGCCTCGATCGGTCTGGTGACCCTTGGTTTCCTTATCGCTTGGTTGGGCGTCAAGGAGCAGCGGGGCACCCAACGTCTCGCTCCCCCAGGGGAGTCGACAGCGGAAGTCCTTTCCGGCGGTATCCGCCTCCTGGCGCGCGAACCCAAAATCCTCATGGGCTTCATCGTCCGGCTCATCAACACCGCGCCCCAGTACGGTATGTTCGTGATCCTGCCAAGTGTGATCGGCGGCGAATTGGGATGGTCACAGACCCAGTGGTTGATGATGACAGTCATTGTCTACGCATCCAACATCGCCTTCAACGCCCTCTTCGGCGCCATCGGCGACAAGTGGGGATGGCAGCGCACCGTCCGCTGGTTCGGTGTGGTGGGTTCAGCAGTTGGACTGCTGGCCTGGTGGTACGTTCCCCATCTCGTGGAACCGGGCTCGGACTGGGGCTACTGGCTGTCCGTCCTGGCTGGCGTGGCCTTTGGAATCCTACTGGCGGGCTTCGTCCCGATGGGCGCTATCATGCCCGCGCTGACTCCCGATCACAAGGGTGCTGCCATGGCCATGTACACCACAGCTGCCGGCGGGGCAGCCTTCCTCGGAGCAGCGGTAGTGGCCGCTGTCCTGCCATGGGGCGGAAACGCCGGCGTGGTTTGGGCCTTTGTGGCGCTCTACGGCGTGGCTTTCATCCTCACCACCTTCCTGCGGGTCCCGGCCGACACAGCCGGAACCCGCCACCACTAACAACACACCAGATCTCGAGCTTTTGGAGCAACACCATGACCAGGATTTTCAACGACCCCGCGGAATTCGCAGAGGAGCAGTTCGCCGGCTTCCTTGACCTTTACGCGGACCGGCTACGCGGAGTGCCTGGCGGTGCAGTGGCACTGCGTACCGGCGAACCCCAAGTAGCGGTGGTCGTCGGCGGCGGCTCCGGCCACTACCCGGCCTTCGTAGGTCTGGTCGGGCAGGGTTTCGCGACGGGCGCTGTCGTCGGCAACATCTTCACATCGCCTTCGGCGGCCCAGGTCTATTCGGTGGCAAAGGCCGCGCATCAGGGCAGGGGGGTCATCCTGACGTTCGGCAATTACGCCGGGGACAACATGAATTTCGGAATCGCCGCGGAGCGCCTCCGCAAAGAAGGCATCGATACCCGGATCGTGGTGGTTACTGACGACATCGCATCGGCCGTCGAGGAAGACAAACGGCGTGGGATCGCTGGAGACTTCTCCGTCTTTAAGGTTCTCGGTGCTGCAGCTGCCGCGGGGCTGGACCTGGACGGTGTTGAACAGGCGGGGCGCACCGCCAACGCAACCACCAGGACCATCGGTGTGGCATTTTCCGGTTGCACGCTGCCGGGGGCAGACCGGCCGCTTTTTACGGTCGCAGAAAACCAATTGGGTCTGGGACTCGGAATACATGGTGAGCCCGGCATCCGCGACATGCAGATGCCGCCAGCAGCAGATCTCGCCCGCCTGCTGGTGGACTCCCTCCTGGAAGCCGCACCCGGTGGTGCCGGCAAGCGAGTAGCGGCGATCCTCAACGGACTCGGCACTACCAAATACGAAGAGCTGTTCCTCCTCTGGGGATCGGTGTCGAAGCTGCTACGGGAAGCGGACCTGGAAGTAGTCGACCCAGAGGTGGGGGAACTCGTGACCAGCATGGATATGGGCGGTGTTTCACTCACACTGATGTGGCTGGACGAACAGCTCGAGACGTTTTGGACCGCAGACACCTACACTCCTGCCTTCAGGAAGCAGAAAGCCCCCATTGCAGCGATCAGTGGTTTCGCTCAAGACAGCAGCAAGGAAATCCAGGAATCCAAAACGATTCCGGATGCAACCCCAGCCGCACGGTTCCTTGCAGGGAAAACCGTCGATGCTTTGGAAAGCATGGCCCGAATTCTCCATGCTGACGAGGTCCGACTCGGAGAAATCGATGCGGTGGCCGGCGACGGCGACCACGGCCGGGGCATGGTGAAAGGCATCGATGCCGCACTTGCCGCAGCGAGAATCGCCTACGACGGCGGCGCAGGGGCCGGATGGCTTTTGCAGTCAGCCGGTCAAAGCTGGGCGGAACGCGCTGGCGGAACCTCGGGTGTTCTTTGGGGAGCAGCTCTCGAGGCCGCCGGGCGGTCCCTGACAGACAGCAGGACCGCATACACTGACAAGGACCTCGTCACGGCAGTGCGGTCATTCTCCGCTGCAATCCTGGATCTGGGCCGCGCCAGCATCGGCGACAAGACCTTGGTGGACGCGATGCTGCCATTCGTCGAAGAACTCAGCGCAGGCATCGAAAGAAGAACTCCTCTTGCTGCGGCGTGGCGGGCGGCAGCAGCGGTGGCTACTCAAAAGGCGGAAATGACCGCCCTGCTAACGCCAAAGCTCGGCCGCGCCCGCCCTCTGGCTGAGAAGTCCCTAGGCACACCCGACGCCGGCGCAACTTCCTTTGCGCTCCTGGTGAGCGGGCTGGCCAAACTGCCCGTCAGCGCCACGGCCTCCTGACCTCCATCTCCAAAACCTAGATCGAAGGATCAACCTCCCATGACTGGAAAACTCAGAATTGTTGTCGGTTGCGACGACGCAGGCTTTGACTACAAGGAGACTCTCAAAAACGACCTGGAGGCTCATGGCCTCGTAGCAGACGTCCTCGATGTCGGCGTAGCCGCCGACGGGCATACCGCATACCCCCACATAGCGGTTCAGGCCGCCCGGATGGTGGCTGATGGCGCGGCAGATCGGGCACTTTTAGTGTGCGGCACCGGCCTCGGCGTAGCGATCGCGGCGAACAAGGTCAAAGGCGTGCGGGCCGTGACCGCCCATGATTCGTTTTCCGTAGAACGTGCCATTCTGAGCAACAACGCGCAGGTCCTATGCATGGGCCAGCGCGTCATCGGACTCGAGCTGGCCCGCCGCCTTACGAAGGAATGGGTCGGCTACACCTTCGACGAAAGCAGTGCCTCAGCAGACAAGGTCGCGGCGATCTGCGGCTACGAAGACTAACTCAGTAACAACGAACGCCAGTAGAGAGGGCGCCCTTCAGTGCCGAGCCTTGTAATTGAAGAATCCGATTCCCGGACGGGTGAACTGTCCTGGACCGACCTAGATGTATTGACCTGAGAGGTTGGTGACGCGGCTGGCCGGTGGCTGACCGTTGAGTGAGGTGTGGCCTCGATGATGATTGTAATGATGGAGCCAGTCGGCGAAAGCGGCAACACGCTCGGCCTCTGAGGCGTAGGGACGGGCGTAGGCCCATTCGTCGAGCATGGTGCGGTTGTAGCGCTCGACTTTGCCGTTTGTCTGAGGCCTGTAGGGTCGGGTGCGTTTGTGCTTGATGTCCGGGCCCAGAGCGTCTTTGAATGCGTAGGAGCGGTAGCAGGATCCGTTATCGGTCAGGACCCGTTTGACAGTGATCCCGTGGGACTCGAAGTAGGCATTGGCGCGTTCCCAGAATCCGGCCGCAGTGTCCTTTTTCTCATCGGTCAGGATCTCCGTGTAGGCGAGCCTGGAGTGATCATCGACGGCGTTGTGCAAGAAGGCGTGACCCGGTCTCCGGTTCGCCGCGGTACCGGTCTTGTTCCGGTTTCCGGCGGCCCTGCCGACACTGCGGTGTCCGCCGCCGTCAGGGATCCGTCCAAGTTTCTTGATGTCGACGTGGACCAGGTCCCCGGGGCTGTGGTGCTCGTACCGGCGAACCACCCGGCCCGTGGCCCGGTCCATCCACGCCAGCCTCGCCAGCCCAAACCGGGACAGCACCCGGTGCACCGTGGAGGGGTGAATGCCCAGCAGATAGCCGATCCGTGCCGGGCCCCAGCGCCGGTTGACCCTGATCGCGACGATCCGCCGCTCCCGCCGCGTGGAGGTCCGACGCGGGGAGTTGATGGGCCGGCTGGAGCGATCACCCATCCCGTGCTCCCCGTGCTCCCGGTAACGGGCCGCCCACCGCGCTGCGGTCGTCACGGACACCTGGAATCGCTCAGCAGCACGGCGCAGCGGCCACCCGTCATCGACGATGCACCGGGCCAGCCGGAGCCGTCCCTTCGGCGTCAGAAGCGCGTTAGCATGGGACATTGAAGACCTCCTTGTGGATCGGACTCTTAGACAAGCCCCACTCCACTTGGAGGTCTTCTTTTTGTCACCTAACCACGCCGCATGTTCCTAACCTCCGTGGTCAATACACCTAGACCGGCGCGCGGTGGACACTATCCGCGTCCTGGCTGCGGACGCCGTGGAGAAGGTGGGCAATGGCCACCCCGGAACGGCGATGAGCCTGGCTCCGGCTGCCTACCTCTTGTTCCAGAAACTGATGCGCCACGACCCGCGGGACCCGGACTGGATCGGCCGTGACCGGTTCATCCTGTCCCCCGGGCACACGTCCCTGACGCTGTACATCCAGCTCTTCCTTTCCGGCTACGGCCTGCAACTGAAGGACCTGCAGGCGCTGCGCACCTGGGGTTCACTGACCCCGGGCCACCCTGAGTACAAGCACACGGCCGGCGTGGAAATCACCACGGGCCCGCTGGGCCAGGGCCTGGCGTCTTCGGTGGGCTTCGCGTACTCCCAGCGCCGGATGCGCGGCTTGTTCGACGCCGACGCCGCTCCGGGTACCAGCCCCTTCGACCACACCATCTGGGTCATCGCGTCCGACGGCGACCTGCAGGAAGGCGTTACTTCCGAGGCTTCCTCGCTTGCAGGCCACCAGGAACTGGGCAACTTAGTTGTTGTCTACGATGAGAACCACATCTCCATCGAAGACGACACCGACATCGCCTTCACCGAAGATGTCCTGAAGCGCTACGAGGCCTACGGCTGGCACACCCAGCGCGTGGACTGGACCCGGACCGGCGAATACAAGGAAGACGTCCAGGAGCTGTACTCGGCGCTGCTGGCAGCGAAGGCTGAAACGTCCAAGCCGTCCATCGTCTCGCTGCGCACGATCATCGGCTACCCGGCGCCCAAGAAGCAGAACACCGGCAAGATCCACGGCTCTGCCCTGGGCTCGGAGGAAGTCGCCGCCCTGAAGGAAGTCCTGGGCTTCGACCCGGAGAAGTCCTTCGAGGTGGACGAGGACGTGCTGGCCCACGCCCGCGCCGTCGTTGACCGCGGCGCCCACGCCCGCAAGGCCTGGGAAGAGTCCTTCAACGCCTGGCAGTCCGCCAACCCCGAGGCCGCTGCCCTGCTCGAGCGTGTCGAGGCCAAGGAACTTCCCGAAGGCGTCCACGCAGCCCTGCCCGTCTTCCCCGCCGGCAAGGACGTCTCCACCCGTGCCGCATCGGGCAAGGTGCTGAACGCACTCGGCCCGGTCCTGCCCGAACTGTGGGGCGGCTCGGCCGACCTCGCGGAATCGAACAACACCACCATCGAAGGCTCGCCGTCGTTCGTTCCCGCGTCCAAGCAGACGGACGCCTGGTCCGGCAACCCCTACGGCCGGGTACTGCACTTCGGCATCCGCGAGCACGCCGCCGCCTCGATCGTGAACGGCATCGCCCTGCACGGCAAGACCCGCGCGTTCTCGGGCACGTTCCTGATCTTCAGCGACTACCAGCGCCCGGCCATCCGCCTCGGTGCCCTCATGGGTGTCCCGTCCCTGTACGTCTGGACGCACGACTCCATCGGCCTCGGCGAAGACGGCCCCACCCACCAGCCGGTGGAGCAGCTGGCCTCCCTGCGCGCCATCCCGGGCCTGGACGTCGTCCGTCCCGGTGACGCCAACGAAGTCGCGGCAGCATGGAAGGCCATGCTCGCCAACCACGAAAACCCGGCAGGCATCGTCCTGACCCGCCAGACCATCCCCACCTGGGAGCGCGGCGACGGCGACGCCACCGGCGACACCTTCGCATCCACCGCAGGTGTGGCCAAGGGCGGTTACGTACTGGCCGAGGCGTCCAAGGACGGCCAGACCGTGGACGCCCAGGTGATCCTGATCGGCACCGGCTCGGAAGTCCAGCTCGCCGTGCAGGCCCGCGAAGCGCTGCAGGCCGAGGGCATCGCCACCCGCGTGGTGTCCATGCCGTGCGTTGAGTGGTTCAACAAGCAGGACGCCGCCTACCGCGAGGCAGTCCTGCCGGCAGCGGTCAAGGCCCGCGTCTCGGTCGAAGCCGGTCTGGCCCTGGGCTGGAAGGAGTTCGTCGGCGACGCCGGACGCTCCATCAGCCTCGAGCACTACGGCGCCTCCGCCGATTACAAGCGCCTGTTCCAGGAATTCGGCATCACCGCGGAAGCTGTCACCGCCGAGGCAAAAGACTCCCTGTCACGCCTGCAGGCCTGACACCTACGTCACCAGGGCTGCCCTGCAGGCACTGCAGGGCAGCCCTCCCCCGGGATGATACTGCCCGAAACTGACATCGCCACCCATCCCACCCGACCCGTCAAAAAGGGGGTAGGCCCATGCCCAAAGCAGCACCGAGGAACCTGTCACGGGACAGGGATCAGAACAGCCCGGCGCTCTCCCCCACCAACGGCAATCGCAACTGGTCCCGCTCCTCCCGCAACGGCAGTGAGATCGAATGCTGGCTCACCGACATGGACGGCGTTCTCGTCCATGAAAACCAAGCTGTGCCGGGCGCGGCTGAACTGATCCAGCGCTGGGTGGATACCACCTGCTCGACAAGCTAGACGGCACACGACTCAGAATTCCGCACGCCGTAGGCTAGCCCGTCCTGTGGGCCTGAAGCACACCCCAACCTGACAAATTCGGCGGCTGGTCTTGACTTCTTTCTGAGAGAAGCCTAGAACTCAACCTGACGGGTTCAAGGTTGGAGGCGATCAGTGGCCGGACAGCGGATCGGGTACGTGCGCGTGAGCACCCTGGATCAGAATGAGAAACGCCAGCTGGAAGGACAGGTCCTGGACCGGGTCTTCACGGACAAGGCCTCCGGCAGGGACACCGCGAGGCCAGAGCTTACGGAGTTGCTGCGGTTTGCCCGGCACGGGGACACCGTGGTGGTTCACAGCATGGACCGGCTGGCCCGGAACCTCGATGACCTGCGCGCTCTGGTCCAAAACCTCACGCGCAAAGGTGTGCGGGTGGAGTTCGTCAAAGAAAGCCTGGTCTTCACCGGCGAGGACTCCCCCATGGCAAACCTCATGCTCTCCGTTATGGGAGCCTTTGCTGAATTCGAACGCTCCCTCATTAGGGAACGCCAGCGGGAAGGGATCGCGCTGGCCAAGCAGCGCGGCGCCTACAAAGGACGGAAAAAGACGCTCACCCCAGAACGGGCGGCCGAACTCGTTCAGCGCGCCGGCAGCGGTGTTCCAAAGGCCCTCCTTGCCCGTGATTTTGGGATCAGCCGGGAAACGGTCTACCAGTACCTCCGCCAGGCTAAACTCTCCTAAGCCCTCCCCCGGCTGCGCCGTCCATGTGCAGTAGCCATTGTGGCGCTAGCTTGACGGAATCTCCATTATCGGCTCTTTGCGTGGACCGTGTCGGGGGCGGCGGGGCCTCTGCCGGCAATCGATGACTGAAGCACCGTCCTCAGAGTGTATTCAGCGCTTCCATGGGGGTCCCCGGACCAGATGACCACCCTGCGTCTTCTTCCGGCACCAGGATCAGATCGAGGTAGCCCTTGAGGATGCCGGGCACGTCCACGGTGTCAGGATTGAGGAGCCACTCGGTTTGAATTCCTTCCCATAGAGCCACGATGGTAGGTCCCGCGACATCAGGGTCGACGCCCGGCCTGAGCCGGCCAATGCTCGCCAGATACCGCAGTTCCCCGCTGTATTCCTTCCGGAGGCGGGCGAAGCGCTGGACGAAGTAGTTACGGGCGGGGTGGTCCTCAGTTGTGGCTTCCCCGGAGAGTACGGAGTAGAGCTCTACGAGGTGGGGAAGCCCTTCATTGTGCTCCGCCTGCCGCACGATGGTTTCGGCAAATCGCTCCCGTGTTCCCGGGGTGCTCGTAGATATCCGGTCACGGTACTCGAGCACCGCAACAAGCAGCTGCGCTTTGGTGGGGAAATGGTGCAGGAGTGTCGTCTGACTAATCCCTGCCCGGTCCGCAACGTCCTGGATACTGCCGCCGTTGTAACCCCGTGACCCGAAGACCTCTACCGCAGCTTCAAGAATTTGCCGTTGACGCTCAGCGGTCTTGGCGTAGGGGCCGCGCGGTCCTGAGCGTGCGTTCGCCTTCTTAGTCATAGAATCCAGTCTAATTTCACGAAACCCGAGCATTCACTCGGGTTTCATGTTAGCCTTGTCACGTCGGGCCATCCGGCTCCGGTGCCGCGTCCGCGGCGCTGACCATAACGAAGTGGGACTCATGCCATCTTTGACACGACGACAACTCCTTTGCGGTGGGCTCGGCGCCTCCGCCCTCACCCTTCTCACCGGATGCGCCACTCCGGGAACTGTTTCCGTCAATACCGCACCTGCAATTCCTGCCGCCAGTGCCGGTGAGAAAGTGACCCTCACGTACTGGTCCTGGCTCAAGAACGTCCAGAAGGTTGCTGACATCTGGAACGCCAGCCACCCGAACGTCCAGGTCGAGACCGTATGGATCCCCAGCGGCAACCGCGGCGGGTACTCCAAGCTTTACGCCGCGCTAGCGGCCGGCGGCGGCCCTGACCTAGCGCAGGTTGAAATGCGCACGGTCCCCGAGTTCATGCTCGTCAACGGGCTCGTGGATCTCTCGCGCTACGGTGCCCGTGACTATGCGAACCGTTACGACCCCGCACTGTGGAGCCAGGTGAGTTTCTCCGGCGGTGTCTACGGCATCCCCCAGGATTCGGGGCCAATGGCCACGTTCTACCGCCCGGACGTCTTGGCTAAAGTAGGCGCCTCTGCCCCAGCGACGTGGGAGGAGTGGGCAGCCGTCGGGCAGGAGCTGCGCAGTGTCGACGCTTATATCGACTGTTTCTCCCTCGCGGACACCTCCTACTTCGTGTCTTTTGCCGCGCAGGTTGGTGCCCGCTGGCTGCGTCCAGCCGAGGATGGATGGGTCATCAACATGACTGACGATTCAACGCTGAAGGTCGCGCGGTTCTTTGACCGGGCCATCGATGACGGCATCGTTACTACCGCTTACGGCCCCTTTACTCCCGGCTGGTACGCGGCGGCCTCGAGCGGGGAGGTCGCCTCACTAACGAGCGGCAGCTGGGCCGATGCGCTTGTACAGAGCGTCAGCGGCGGAGCTAGAAAGTGGCGTGTGGCGCCTATGCCCATCTGGGACTCAACGGGATATGGGTCGAGTTACCTTGGCGGGTCTACCGCGGCTGTCCTGGCTAACAGCAAACACCCCCGCGAGGCCCTTGAGTTCGCTGTCTGGATGACGTCCACTCAGGCCGGCATCGACGCCGAGATCGCCAACAGTGGCATCGGATGGTCGCCCGTGCCGGGCATGATCGGTGCCACGCGTGAGAAGCCATCCGACTTTTTCGGGGGGCAAAACTACAACCAGAACGTCATCGTGCCAGCGAGTAAGTCGCAGAACATGGACTGGTCTTGGTGGCCCGTCACCACGCAGTCCTTCAACATTTTGAGCGACGGGTTTCGTCGTAAGGCATCGGGCACGAGCTTCGTCGACACCGTAGTGGCTGCCGAGCAACAGATCATGACCGCCTTCAGGAACAAGGGCCTGACGATTAGGAAGGAGCAGGCATGAGCATCGCTGCAGAAACAGCACATCCGGCAGTACCCAGGCGGGAGGGCCGTGACCGGGCAAGGCAACAGCGTCGTGCCGTCACCAGCGCACCCTGGATCCTGCTCGCACCCTTCCTGGCACTCTTCGCCCTCACGTTCATCTTCCCGATCATCGCTGCGGTCGGTTCAAGCTTCACAAAAGTGACCCGCAGTGGCCTCTTCGGCGAAACGGGCGTCCACTCCGGGTTTGCGGGTTTCGAAAACTATGCCCGCGCACTCGGAGACGGAAGCTTTGTCGCCTCGATCGGCCGGGTGCTGCTCTTCGGTATGGTCCAGGTCCCTGTCATGATCGCCCTTTGTACGGTTCTTGCGCTCCTGCTGGAGTCAGCCTCGGCTAAGTGGCCCGGTTTCTTCCGCGCCGCGTATTTCATGCCTTACGGCGTGCCAGGTGTCATCGCGACCATCCTCTGGTCGTTTCTTTACGTCCCGGGCCTGAGCCCGCTGGTGGACGCGGCCGGGTCTGTGGGCCTCACCGTGAACTTCCTTGGCCCGGATACCGTGCTGTGGTCCATCGCCAACATCGTTACGTGGAGCTACACGGGCTACAACATGCTCATCGTCATAGCCCAGCTTAAGTCGATCCCCGGCGAGATATATGAAGCTGCGCGCGTGGACGGTGCCGGGCCCTTCCGTGTCGCGTGGACCATTCAGCTGCCGCTTATCCGGCCCGCTCTCGTGCTCACAACGGTGTTCTCGATCATCGGCACGCTTCAACTTTTCGCCGAGGCGCAAGTCCTTCAGACTGTGGCTCCGGCCGTCGACAGCCAATACACCCCGAACCTCTCCGCCTACACCACTGCCTTTGCATACAACGACTACAACGTCGCCGCAGCCCAGGCCGTGCTCATTGCCCTCGCGGCCTTCATCCTCTCCTTCACCTTCCTCCGGTTCACGAACAGGAAGTCCTCATGACTGCCACTCCCACCCTTCGCCGGCCCCAGAGCGTCGCCGGGGAGCCACCTGTGACGCGGCGCCGACGCCCGGGCTCCACAACGATTCTTGTCACGGGGCTGCTTGTCGTAGCCGCGCTCTACTTCCTGGTCCCGGTCTATTGGGTGGTGGTCGCTGCGACCAAGACCAGCGGAGACCTGTTCGCGACCAACGGTTTCTTGTTCGCGCCTAATTTCGTCCTATGGGACAACCTGGCGAACGTCCTCTCCTACGGGGACGGCGTCTTTGTGCGCTGGTTCCTCAACTCAATTCTGTATGCAGGGGTTGGCGCATTGGCCGCGACGTACTTCGCCGCTGCTGGCGGCTACGCCTTGGCCAAGTACAACTTCCGGGGCAACAGTCTCATCTTCGGGCTCGTCCTCGGAGGCGTCCTCGTCCCCGGCACCGCCACAGCCCTGCCCCTGTTTCTGTTCTTCAGCCAGCTCGGCATCGCCAACACGTACTGGAGCGTCCTGTTGCCCTCACTCGTCTCGCCGTTTGGCCTGTTTCTGTGTCGGGTTTATGCGCAGGCAACAGTGGATCCGGCGCTGTTGGAGGCTGCGCGAATCGACGGCGCGGGCGAACTTCGCATCTTCCACTCCGTGGGGCTGCGGGTTCTCACTCCCGCCCTGGTGACGGTGTTCTTGTTCCAGCTCGTGGGCATCTGGAACAACTACTTCCTGCCGCTCGTGATGCTCTCCGACTCGAAGCTGTTCCCCATCACGGTAGGTCTGAATAACTGGCTTAGCCAGGCAGACCGGCTCCCGGAGTTCTACCAGCTGACCACCGGCGGCGTACTGCTGTCTGTCATCCCGCTCGCCATCGCCATGATCGTCCTTCAGCGCTTCTGGCGTGGAGGCCTCACAGAAGGAGCCGTCAAATGAGCCCCCGTCCAGCGGAGGCCACAGCCTCCACCGCCTACGTCACCGACCCGGGCCCGGGAGAAGGACGGCGAGAACCGGCCCGTTCCTGGCTTCACACCGACGCCCCGTCCCTGTCCCTCGACGGGCAATGGCGATTCCGACTCCTCAAGGGAGTCCCCGGAACACCCGGCGGGCGTGGGGTGCTGTCCCCGGGGGAGGCCGCGGAGGCGATGGCCGCTGCGGAGTACGACGACTCTTCGTGGGCGTCGCTGACCGTACCCTCCCACTGGGTGCTCCAGGGCGACGGATCGTACGGCCGCCCGATCTACACGAACGTGCAGTTCCCGTTCCCAATCGACCCGCCGTTCGTCCCCGACGAAAACCCCACCGGGGACTATCGCCGTACGTTCGAGCTGCCCGACGGCTGGAAGGCCGACGACACAGGCGGCGAGAGCCGCGTCGTCCTGCGCTTTGACGGCGTCGAATCCCGGTACAAGGTATGGGTCAACGGCACAGAGATCGGATGGGGCGCCGGAAGTCGCCTCGCCCAGGAGTTCGACGTCACCGACGCCGTCAGCACAGGTACCAACACCATCGCAGTCCGCGTCCATCAATGGTCCGCTTCCAGCTACCTCGAAGACCAAGACCAGTGGTGGCTGCCGGGAATTTTCCGATCGGTGACCCTCTTGTCCCGCCCGGCCGATGGCATCGAGGACGTGTGGCTCCGGACCGGCTACAACGACGGGGCGGGGACCCTGGAACCGGAAGTGAAAGCGCCGGCATCGTCGTACCCTGTTCGCCTCCGCGTACCCGAGCTCGGCATCGACGTCGAGTGGGCCAATCCCGGTGATGTTGCACCGGTACCTGTTTCTGCCGTCGAGCCCTGGACCGCCGAAACCCCGCGGCTCTACGATGCGACCGTGGCCAGCAAGGCCGAGACGGTGTCACTGCGGATCGGCTTCCGCACCGTAGAAATCGTGGGAGACCAATTTCTGGTCAACGGACGCAAAGTGGTGTTCCACGGTGTCAATCGCCACGAGACCCACCCCACGCTCGGCCGCGTCTTCGACGAGGACTTCGCCCGCGAGGACCTCGCGCTCATGAAGCGCTCCAACGTCAACGCAATCCGTACCAGCCACTACCCGCCCCACCCGCGACTGCTCGAGCTCGCGGACGAGATGGGCTTCTGGGTAATCCTCGAGTGCGACCTCGAAACGCACGGGTTCGAGCGGCACGGCTGGGCCCGGAACCCGAGCGACGAGCCGATGTGGCGCGAGGCGCTCCTTGACCGGATCGAACGGACCGTGGAGCGGGACAAGAACCGTCCCTCGATCGTCATGTGGTCCCTCGGCAACGAGTCCGGCACAGGACAGAATCTCGCCGCTATGTCCGCGTGGGTGCATGCACGGGATGCGGGCAGACCAGTCCACTACGAGAACGACTACGCCGGCGCGTACACCGACGTGTACTCCCGCATGTACGCGACACTGCCCGAGGTGGAGACAATCGGCCGCGACGGCGACACCACACCGCTGCTGGGCTGCTCCCCTGCCGAGGGGGCGCGGCAGCGGACCAAGCCGTTTATTCTGTGCGAGTACGTCCACGCAATGGGCAACGGGCCCGGGAACATATCGCTGTACGAGGACCTCATCGCGAAATACCCGCGGCTGCACGGCGGGTTCGTCTGGGAGTGGCGCGACCACGGTATCGCCGCCCGTACCGCGGACGGCACCGAATACTTCGCCTACGGCGGCGACTTCGGCGAGGAAATCCATGACGGCAACTTCGTGCTCGACGGCCTCATCCTCTCCGACTCCACGCCCTCGCCGGGACTATATGAGTTCAAGACCGTCGTGGCGCCCGTGAGACTTGCCTTTGACGGGCTCGAGCCGGGCGGCAAGCCCTTTATACGGGTGACCAACCTGCGACACAGCGCGGATCTGGGAGACATGGTCTTTCGCTGGCGGATCGAGGACGACGGCGAACCAGTCGCCTCCGGTGAGCTCGCCGTCGATGGGCTCGACGGCGGCCCACTCACCCCTGGCGCCTCGGCCGCGGTCCCCCTTCCGGTGTCCGCCGAGGGATGCACTGGAGAGGTATGGGTGACCGTCGAGGCGGTCCTCGAGCAGGATGCCGGGTGGGCGCATTCCGGGCACGAAGTCGCCTCAGCGCAGGGCCGCCTCGCGTCGCCCGCGAGGCGCCCGCTGCCGTTTGCAGCCGGGCTCCTGGGCGGAAATTGGCGGCCGGGAGAAGGCGCCGGGCTCCTGGAGCTCGGGCCGGCAGTCTTCGATGAAGGGCGGCTCGTTACACTCGCTGGCCTCCCTGTGGATGGGCCCCGGCTTGAGCTGTTCCGGGCGCCCACGGACAATGACCGCGGCGAATCCCGGGGCGGATACATCGACACCGACCCTTGGGCACCAGACGCAGACGGCATCCCGGGTGTAGGAGCTCCCGGGCCTTCGTCGGCAGCGCGTTGGCACGCGGCCGGTCTGGACCGGCTGCACGGGCGTGTTGAGGCAGTCGAAGTGCTCGATGACCGTGCCCTCCGCGTGCGCACCCGGTACGCCGCGGCGGACCAGGTGCGCACCGTCACCGTCGAGGAGCAATGGATTCTCGACCCCGAAGGTTTGTGGCTGCGGGTGGACATTCTGCCATCCTCCGATTGGGACGGTGTGTGGCCCCGTGTCGGTGTGCGGTTCGGGCTGCCCGCCGACGTGGACGCGGCGTCATGGTTCGGGCTGGGACCGCACGAGTCCTACCCTGACAGCCTCGAAGCCGCGCTTGTGGGACGGTACGCAGCCGGGATCGATCAGCTCGCCGTGCCGTATGCGTGCCCGCAGGAGACCGGTCACCGCGGAGGTATGCGCTCCCTCGACCTGCTCCGGGGCTCGGAGCCGTGGGTACGGGTAGACGCGTTCGCGGACTCGCGGGGCCGCCTGCCGGGCTTCACCCTGAGCCGGTACACGGCCCAGGAGCTCGCCGCGGCCCGGCACCCGCATGAGCTGCCCGCGGCCACGCGTTCATGGTTATACCTCGACGCGGCCCAGCACGGGCTCGGCACTCGCTCGTGTGGCCCGGATGTCTGGCCCGAGTCCGCCTTGGCGCCGGAGGCGCGGACGCTCACCTTCCGCCTGGCGGCCTCCGAATGACCAGCCTCGTGATGTCCAGGATGAGCGCCGATACCGTTCCGATCTCAGGTAGGCAGACCACGCTGCGCTGCGGCCCCTACACCGCCGAAATAGCCAGCGTCGGTGCATCGTTACGCTCCTTGCGCTACAACGGCAGGGACCTGATTCTCCCCTTTTCGGAACATCAGGTCCGCCCCGCCTACCGAGGGGCAGTATTGGTGCCTTGGCCTAACAGGGTTATCGCGGGACGGTATGAATTCGAAGGCGTGGAATACCAGCTCGGTATCAACGAACCGAGCCGGGGCCACGCACTTCATGGCCTATTGGCCTGGGAAGACTGGTGCCCGGTTAAATCCGACGAGTCCTCGGCCATTCTGTCCACCGTCGTTCAAGCGAGGAGCGGTTACCCCTTCCGCCTGGACGTACAGGTGTCCTACCAGCTGGACTTTTCCGGGCTGCACACCACTGTTACAGCCACCAACACCGGCCCCGGCTCAGCACCTTACGGGGCCGCCGGGCACCCATACTTGGTCGCCGGGGAGGGCCGGGTCGACGACTGGATTCTCGAGCTGCCCGCACGAAAAGTGCAGCAAGTCACCCCGGACCTTTTGATACCTACAGGAGTTAGCGACGTTTCAGAGGACCGACACTACGACTTTGTTGCCCCCCGCCCCATCGGTTCCATAACACTCGACCATGCCTTCACTGATCTCGTACGTGACAACGAAGGTTACTCAACCGCACGCCTGACTACATGGGACGGGTCCGGAACTTCGATGACATGGGGTCGGGACTGCCCCTGGGTGCAGATACACACAGCCGACCTCCCAGATGCGGAATCCAGCAGAGCCGGCCTGGCAGTAGAACCAATGACCTGTCCGCCTAATGCCTTCAACACCAGGACAGACCTCATAGTCCTCCTCCCGGGGCAGAGTCATACCGCGAGCTGGAACATCGAAGCGATACCAGCCAACCCAACCCACACCCGCTCATGAAAATCCTGGTCACAGGGGGCACGGGCTATATCGGTTCCCACACCGTTCTTTCCCTGCAGGAAGCCGGCCACGACGTGGTCGTCATCGACAACCTGGTCAACTCCAGCGAGGAATCGCTGCGCCGCGTAGCGGAACTCAGCGGCAAGACCGCAGAGTTCCACCACGTCGACCTCGTGAACGAGGCAGCCATCGACAAGGTCTTTGCCGGCGCAGCCATCGACGCCGTCATCCACTTCGCTGGCCTCAAAGCGGTGGGCAAATCTGTGCGGGAGCCGTTGAAGTACTACTACAACAACCTTGTAGGCACTCTGAACCTGATCCGCGTCATGGACAGGCATGACGTCCGCTCCATCGTCTTCAGCTCCTCCGCCACCGTCTACGGCGAACGCAACCCCATCCCCTATGTGGAAAAGATGGAGATCGGGGCCAACAACCCCTACGGGCGCACCAAGGAACAGATCGAGGACATCCTCTCCGACCTCGGCGCTGCCGACCCGCGCTGGCACATAGCCCTGCTGCGCTATTTCAACCCGGTGGGTGCACACCCATCCGGACGGATTGGCGAGGACCCGCAGGGTATCCCCAACAATCTGGTGCCGTTCATCGCCCAAGTGGCCGTGGGCCGCCGCGACAAGCTCATAGTCTTCGGGGGCGACTACGACACCCCCGACGGCACCTGCCTGCGCGACTACATCCACGTGGTGGACCTCGCCGAAGGACACGTCGCGGCGCTGAACTACATCGCCGGAAGCACCGGCGTCTTCCGCTGGAACCTCGGCTCCGGCAAGGGCTCTTCCGTCCTGGAGGTCCTGCGCTCGTTCGAAAAGGCGGTGGGTAGGCCCATCCCTTACGAGATCACCGGCCGCCGCGCGGGAGACCTGCCCGCGTTCTGGGCCGACTCCAGCTCCGCTCTGGCTGACCTGAGCTGGTCCACCACCAAGACCGTGGACCAGATGTGTGAAGACCACTGGCGCTGGCAGAAAAACAACCCCCAAGGCTATATATCCCGCCGAAAATGAACTGTAGGAGCAGTGGATAAATGCAGACAGAGAACTCCACCTGCACGGACTTCCACGAGCACGAACGCATCCAACACGATTCCATCACCGTTCATGTGCACACACGAACCCGTTTGGATGCAGCTGTCGAGGCCGCCGTCCAAGAACTCGCTGTTTGCGCGAGAAATCGGAGGCAGGGAATTCTGGTGACTCGGACGGCTCCGGGGACTGTCATCGTACGCCTCGACCCCGATGTTCCCTGCGGCATGAGCTACGAACAAACTACCTGGTAATACGAGAAGGCGATAAGTCGAATCAGCCTTATGGCTGTATCGGGCTTTTCTGATGGACCCCCTTCCAACACGGCAACTCTAGGAATTACGCATGAAAATTGGAATCTTCACCAGCGGTGGCGACTGCCCCGGATTGAACGCGGTCATCCGCGGCGCCGTGCTGAAAGGCATCGCCATCCACGGACACGAGTTCGTCGGCTTCCTCGACGGATGGCGCGGCGTGGTGGAGGGCGACATCATCGACATCCCCCGCACCATGGTCCGCGGCATCGCCAAGCAGGGCGGCACCATCCTGGGCACCTCGCGCACCAATCCGTTCGAAAATGGCGGTGGCCCCGAGGTCATCAAGGCCCACCTGGACCGCCTGGGCGTCGAGGCGATGATCGCGATCGGCGGTGAAGGTACCCTGGCCGCGGCCAAGCGCCTCACTGACGTCGGCCTGAAAATCGTCGGTGTTCCGAAGACCGTGGATAACGACCTCGACGCCACTGACTACACCTTTGGTTTCGACACCGCCGTGCAGATCGCTACCGAGGCCATCGACCGGCTGCGGACCACCGGCGAGTCCCACCACCGGTGCATGATCGCCGAAGTGATGGGCCGCCACGTGGGCTGGATCGCGCTGCACGCCGGAATGGCCGCCGGCGCCCACGCCATCCTCATCCCCGAACAAAAAGTCAGCATCAACCAGATCACCCAATGGGTAAAGGAAGCCCGCCACCGTGGCCGCGCACCCCTGGTGGTCGTCGCAGAAGGCTTCATTCCCGAACATATGGACGGGGCTTATTCCGAGCGTGGCCTGGACACCTTCGGCCGTCCCCGCCTGGGCGGCATCGCCGAGCAGCTCGCACCTGAGCTGGAAGCCCGGACTGGCATTGAAACCCGCGCCACCATCCTGGGCCATATCCAGCGCGGCGGCGTCCCCTCCGCCTTCGACCGGGTTCTGGCCACCCGCCTCGGGATGGCGGCCATCGACTCCGTCGTTGAAGGCTACTGGGGCACCATGGTGGCCCTAAAGGGAACGGACATCCAGCACGTCAACTTCCATGAAGCTCTGGGTCAGCTCAAGACCGTCCCGCAGAAGCGTTACGACGAAGCGGCCGTCCTGTTCGGCTAACACTCAAAAGACAAACATTATTCGCGAACGCTATGCTCCCCGTCACAAAGCTGCTCAGCGTCTGCTGCAATGAAGCTCGAGGACGACATGCAAACAAGCACGACGCCGAATCAAGACCAAACAAACACCCACTCTTTCGCACCGTGGCAGCCTGTTGACGACTGGACTGTGCTGACCAACCAGGACGTCGAAGTTCACACTCACGGCAGCGTGACCGACCGCGGGCGGGTCGAAGCTGTCATGGCCGACGGATCTCTACTGTGGCTGATGCAGGACGGAGCCCACAGCCGGCGCGTTGTAGAACAACAACCAGGAACGTACATTCGCCGTATCTGGAACTGACAGCGATCGTGTCGGGGGGACCAGATGTGCACTCAAGCTTCAACGGCCAACGGCTCGCACCTCATGGTCCAGATGGTGTAGCTCAAGGGCGCCTCGTCATTGAAGCACACCCCAACCTGATGTCAAAACCGCCTGAGCAGGGAGGGGTTAGGCCTGTGGGCGGAGTTCCTGCTTGTTCTCAGGGGCCCGTCCAGCCACGACATGTGACATCTCCACCCCCTGCCCCAAACGGGACGTCATCAAGTCCAGATTCTTTGGACTATTTGACTCTTCTCGAACTACCCCACCCCGTTTCCTTCCCTTCCGACTGTCAGGGTGGGATCTAAGAACATCATGAGCCACCGTCAATAAAACGGAATTTCGCACTATTCTGACGCCACACACGGAGCGGCGGTGCCGGGATGAAAACCGGAGGACGTAGGGCCAGAGCGATTGATGCATGACTTGGCGGCCAGCAGCCGCCAATCCGTGCGCCCCTCAGGCATGGAGCGGTTGGGAGTGGGCAACCGATGGCAGGTTCCCCGGCCGGTGGGACGACCTGAATGGCCCCGATACTACCGCCTCCCCTGGACCGTCTTGCTTCTGGTCGAGAGGCTGGTTATCGTGGCAGGAGTTTCACCACTTTCACCAGTTTCACCCAGTTTCACCCGAGGAGGGTGCGGTGCAGAATCCCTTCAAGCCGACGGCCGGAGCTACGCCTCCCGAGCTGGTCGGGCGGGCCGGGCTGCTCGACGAGTTCGAGTATGGCCTGCAGCAGGGTTCCGGAGCCCCTGGGCTCTTGACCATCATCACTGGCTCCAGAGGCATCGGCAAGACGGTCATGTTGAGCGAAGCCGAAGGTATCGCCCGAAATCAGGGGTGGGCCGTGATCTCCCGGACAGCCACCCCAGGTTTCCTCGCCGGAGTTGGCGACGACATGCTCCGCCTCCTTGACGAACTCGGGGACGGGCCTCCGTCCCGGAAGATCACCGCCTTCTCCGCAGCCGGGTTCGGACTGACAACCCAGCTCCCTCCGGAACGGTCCGTGGACTGGCGCCGGACCGGGAACGAACTGCTGCGCCTGCTGGACGCCCAAGGCACAGGACTGATCATCACCATCGACGAGATCCATGCCGTCGACAGGACAGAAATTGCCCAACTGGCTGCCGACGTCCAGCACTTCATCCGCGACGGGCTGCCGATCGGCCTGATTTTCGCCGGCTTGCCATCAGCCGTGTCCGACCTCCTTAACGAAGGAGTGGCCACCTTCCTTCGGCGGGCCGACAGGATCAATCTCCACGAAGCAGCCATCGCCGAAGTCACCGCATCGTACAGCGAGCTCTTCAACCAGGGAGGCATCAGCATCTCCCCCGACCTCATCCAAAAGGCCGCCGAAGCCACGGAGGGGTATCCCTTCCTGATCCAACTGGTGGGCTACTACCTCTGGCTCGAAGCCGACAAGGCAGGATGGAAACTGGACCAGACCAACGTTCAGCGTGGAATCGCTGCCGCCCAACGACGGAACACCTTAGTAGTCGTCGAGTCAGCACTGTCGGACATCTCGGACAGAGACCGCGAGTTCCTCGACGCCATGGCCGCCCAAGACGGACCCTCTGCCGCCGGCCAGATCGGCGCCATCCTCAAAGCCAAGCCCAACGTCATTTCCAAATACCGGAACAGGCTCATCTCTGCGGGCCTGATCGAGTCCGCCGGCTACGGCAAAGTGGACTTCGCAATCCCGGGACTCCGCCAATACCTCCGCGAGTAGGTTGACGGAATATCCATTATCGGCTCTTTTAAGCACCGGAGTAGAACTAGTTGCTACGAACTTCCCGCGGCCAATCGAGGAGTTAGGCGTGTTCGTATGTCAGAAGCAGTTTTGTATCCATTCGCGATCATGGCGTCATGCTGGTGGGCCCGGCTTCGTAGGCCGCTATTTTGCGGATCCTTCGAATGTGGCGTTCGTCGTTGCTGAAGGGTTCGGCGAGGAACGCCTCGATCAGTTCGGTGGCTTCCTCCACGGTGTGCTGGCGTCCGCCGACCGCCACTACGTTTGCGTCGTTGTGCTCGCGGGCGAGGGTGGCGGTGGAGAGGTTCCATGCGAGGGCGGCACGTACGCCTTTGACCTTGTTGGCGGCGATCTGCTCACCGTTACCGGAGCCGCCCAGCACGATGCCCAGGGCGTGCACGCCTGCCTGCTGGTCGGCAACGACGGCCAGGGCGGCGTTGATGCAGAAGGAGGGGTAGTCGTCCTGGGGGTCGTAGACCTGGTCTGGACCCGTGTCGCTTTGCCGCTGCCTTTTTCATTCACCTGAGACCACCTGCTCCTTCGAATTGGGTGACCATCGTAGTCGCGGGGCGCTGACACTTTTGGGCAGCCGGACACACCAGCGGGACCACTAGGCACAGCATGTCCACAGCCTGACCCGGACCGGATCAGGGACCTGCGCAGAAGTGCGTCAGCGTTATCCACCGGACACTTCCGGCGTGTCTGAGCCTCCGGGAGTGTCGGCGACCATCGAGGGATATCGCCGGGAAATACTCCTCAAGTCACGCCACCTTGGAAAAACCTTGGGAAACCGCCCCTGTCGGCCCCCTAAATAGGGGTGACGGGGCGGCAGTCGAAATACTAAGCTCCCGATGTGGTCGCCGCGATGAAGCGGCCAGAGAACGTACAGACGTTCGTCGTCCCTCAAACGGGATGCTTCAGACGTCTCGGTATCGCGTGCCAATGGAGGCATGCACATCGCCATCTGCTGGGGATTGGCGGATCCACAATCGCAGCTTTTACGCACTGCTGAGGAACAATCATGAAAAAGATTTTGCGGGCGCTCGTGTCAGCGGCCCTACTCGCTGGCCTAACCTTGTCCGCCCCACAGGTGGCCACCGCCCAGGAAACTATCGGCCCTTTCCCGGCATGTCCGAATTTCGACGTTTCCCTTACCATCTCTGGCGGCAACCAAGCACTACGCCAAACGCGCGTGAAAGACGGCGTGATCTACACCATCACCGCAGGAAGCGGAACAACAATCACGTTCAATGCCGTGGACAAGAAAGGAAACATACTCAAATCCGTCACGTTCGACACGAAAGGCTCCGTCACCAAGACGGCGACAAGCGGTGACATCACGACGTTCCAGATCACGGGATTCGGGACGCTCCTTCTCTTCCCCACCGATCCAGGTGGGCCATCGACCACGGTCTACAACGGCAAGGTTACTTTCACCCTGGCCGCTGATGGGACTCTGATCAGCACCGTTGTCAACAGCGGGCGCACGTTCGACATCTGTTCCGCGCTGTCGTGACAGTGGCGATCTGATATCCAGCCACCAGTCAATAACTCGTGGGGAAGCGGCCCCGGCCTGGTATCCGGGACCGCTTCCTTGATGAGACGCGGAGCATATCATCCTGCTTCTCACGTTTTGCGGGGAGGAATGTGCCCTTCCCGGGAATGTCCACAATTTTCACGAACTTGGGGGACGCGCAGAGCCTGAGACGGTGGAAACGTAGTGGCCAGCTTGGCGTCCTGCCGACCCTTAGGACCCCAGATAGAGCACGCCAACGTGACAGCAAGCGTTCCAGCTTGCCGCGCCTTCAATCACCCATAGAGTAGCCAGATCGGCCTCGGTGCGACGCGCAACCCAAGCAATGGCGCGGTTGATCCCGGCGCCCGTCGCTGGGAACTCCCGGTTTTCGATCCGTTCGCCGTTCGCCGCGGCGATGATGGCGAAGGCGTGCTTCCGGGCGTGGGTGTCGACACCCACGACAAACGGATGGGAATACGCAACGATAGTCATAGCGGTTCTGGCACCTTCCTCATTTCGCGGACATGGTCAGGCCGTTACGGGCCGGTACCAGTCCCGGGTAGAGGTCACTTCGGAACAGCACTGTGACGAGCCACGCCCCCGCGCGGGAGCGGACAATCTTCTGATCAAGTCACCGAGGTGGGCCGGGCAGGTGCCGGCCGCCCACCTACGGCCGGACAAGTCGATAACAGGGCACCCAACGGGGGCCAAGCGTTCAGATGAGTCACAACCACACGCCGGAGGAACGGCCGGAACCTACTCTGCCAGCCAATCCCGGACCAGCCACGACAATCCTCACAGGCGTTCGCACAACGGGAGTAGAAGTAGCTCGAGAACGGCACAGGACAATTTCCGGGTTCTCCCAGACCAGGTGCTTTGAGTCTGTGAATGTCGCCGCGCTCGTCGTATCCAACAGCATGTATGCCGCAGGCATGGCAGCGACCACGCCGACCCAGCTGATAACGCGCCGGCCGTTCGTCGGTTCACTTATGCACGGGAACGTGCACGTATCCCATTTTTTCGCTGATTTCCTGGGCGGCCTGTTTGAGCTCTTGGATCAATCCGGGGATCTTTTCAGGTTCGAACCTGAAGGACGGGCCAGAGATGCTGACGGTTCCAATGACACTACCCTCGTGACCTCGGATTGGAACGGCGATGCCGTTCAGTCCGTCCTCCAGTTCTCCATGCACCGTGGCGTACCCGGATGTCGCTATTTCCAGGAGTTGCGCCTCCAGCTCGTCGCGGGAGGTGATGGTCTGCCTTGTCACGGCGGGCATGCCCAAATCATTCAAAATGCGATTGCGCTGTGCGGATGAGAGCGATGCGAGGAACACTTTTCCGCTTGATGTGGCGTGAATGGGTGTCAGGCGGCCCATCCAGTTCTCTGTGGCAGCGAGCGTGGAAGGACCGAAGGCTTCGTCGATGTTAACGACGTGGTTCGAACTCAAAACCGCCAAATTGACGGTTTCCCCGAATTCGGCGGCGAGGGCTTTGAGGACAGGGCGGGCTTCCCTTGTCAGATCCAGTCGGACCGGTATGGCGTTGGCCAGGTGCAGGATGCCAAGTCCCAGCTGATACTTTCCCCGCCCGCTAGCCTGTGCCATTCCCTGTGCTTCCAGTGCTTTAAGAAGCCGGGAAATCGTGGACTTGTGCACTCCCATTTCCTCAGCGACTTCCGTCACGCCGGCACTGCCGGTGCGGGCCAGAATCCGCAGAACGGCGATTGCCCGGTCAACTGACTGCAGGCTCCCGCCCTGAAGCTCTGCGTTTGCGTTCGACTCAACCTGCGCTGGAATAGCCATGTCTTCATACTCTCAGATCTCGTGCTCCCGGCTCACAGTCGCACGGACATACCTTCCTTGTTGGCTTTTAGGTTGCAGGATCATGTGTGGGGGATCCCGCCACGAGCACAGCTCCAGCAGTCCCGCGGCAGGCTGGGCGGATCGCAGATCCTGTCACCGACGCCGCCTGAAACAGTCACCTGCGACAGCGTTTGCAGGCTGAAGGGACGAGGCGCAAAACCGCCGTAGCCGCCGGAAACGCTTCGTCGATCAGCACGACGACAGCACGTGTTCAGATTTGAGCCGCACGCGAAGCTCACAAAGCTTCTCTCCCAGCGAAGCCACCCTTGCCGCAGCCGCAGGAGGCCTTGCTGCCTGGAAGAAACAAGCTTCCAACTTGCGTAAAACTCTTGACGCGCTGGGTGATCCAAGTAACACTAAAAGCGGAAGTTGCGGAGAACGCAACCTCGTGCGAATCGCGAACAGAAGTGAGGTAACCCTTGCATTTCTGTAAGCGCTGAATGAATTCCTTCCATGCATTGGCAATGACAAAGGAGGCAGGAAGATGCAGAGTGCCTCGTTCCCGACTCTCCGTCTTTGCCCCGCACGGCCTGCACAGGACGCTTTATCCGGTTGGGTCAAAGCAGCCGCTCACTTCGCAATGGAGCGAATGAGGATAACGCGTCAATTCTTGCCCTCGACCTCAGTGAACCAACCTCGCTGAACGGGGCCGTGATGAAAGGCCTGATCGAAAAGTAATTTCCCGGTCCGCCTGTCCTTGACCGCTGTGCCTGAGCGGTTCAAGAGGCGCACGTAACAACTATTTTTGAGGATCAAATCCATGAGTTTTACTGCTGTTGATGATGCACCTGTCCGGGGTTTCCATCGCAAACTCACGGCCGCATGTTCAGGCGGCCCACTGCTTGACGGCTACCTGCTCGCTATCGTGGGGATCGCATTGCCTGGGATCACCGGCCACATGCACCTGGACACGGGCGTTGAAGCAACGATTGGGGTGGCCTCCCTTATCGGGATGTTCTTCGGTGGCCTGATTTGCGGGCCTCTCACCGACCGCATCGGCCGCAAGCCCATGTACACCCTCGACCTGCTCGTGCTCGTCGTCGCCTCGGCCCTTTCGGTAGTCGCTACCGAAGCCTGGCAGCTGATCGCACTGCGGTTCATCATCGGCGCCGCCATCGCCGCGGACTACCCGATCGCGACCTCACTGCTCTCTGAATGGCTCCCTCGGAAACGGCGGGCCGGAATGTTCAGCGCGGTGATCATCATTTGGTACATCGGCGCATCCCTGGCCTACCTCGTGGGTTACCTGATCAACGAATTCATGGGCAGCGACGGCTGGCGCTGGATGCTGGGCAGCGGAGCGATCCTGGCACTCATCGTTTTCCTGCTCCGCATCGGCACGCCCGAATCCCCCCGGTGGCTGGTAGGCGCCGGACGCGTCGACGAAGCACGCCGCGTCATCGAAAACTCCCTCCACGTCCGCGTAACCGCCGAAGAGCTGACCGGCAGCCTGCCCCTTACCGGGGAATCCCGTGGCAACGTCATCGACCTTTTCCGTGGCATCTACCTGCGCCGCATGCTGTTCATCATCATCTTCTTCACCTGCGCCATCATCCCCCTGTTCGCACTGCTCACCTTCGGCCCGCAACTGCTCGGCTCACTGGGCATGGGCGCAGGCAACCTCGCCAACCTCGGAACAGCGGTCATCAACCTGGTGTTCGCGCTCGGGTGCGTGCCCGCGATGAAGCTCCTGGAAACCATTGGCCGCCGCAAAACAATCATCTGGTCCTTCGGACTCATGGTGCTCCCCCTGATCGCACTCGGACTGTGGACCAACGCACCCGGCCCCCTCATCGTGGCCTTCTTCAGCCTCTACGCCCTCTTCTCCGGCGGTCCCAGCATCCTGGAATGGGCCTACCCCAACGAGCTGTTCCCGACCAGGATCCGTGCCGCAGCTGTCGGCGTCGCGGTCGCCCTGACACGATTCGGGGCCGCCGTGGGCACTTTCCTCGTCCCGGTCTCACTGATAACCCTCGGAACCTCGGCAACCATGCTCATCGGAGCCGGCATCACCTTCATCGGCTTCCTCGCCTGCATCGCGTGGGCAGAAGAAACCCGGAGCCGCTCGCTGGAAGAGACCGGCGCCATCGACGTCGTTCCGCCCCTGACACCGACCACAACCCCCAAAGTCGGCTCGGACCTCTGAACCTCCCGCACGACTGCCCCGCATCAGCCCTACGACAGGAGCAAGAATACGATGAATGAAATCCGAGACATCCTCCCCATCCCGGCCAGGAGAAGCCAGCCGGTCACCGCGGCAATGGGAATCCATCAGCAAGAGGCACCCTTCACCCCCGTCGCCCCTCTTCAGGCACCGGACGGCGCCCCCAACGTGGTGGTCGTCCTCATCGATGACATGGGCTTCGGAGCCTCGAGTGCCTTCGGCGGTCCCTGCGAGATGCCAACGGCGGAAAAACTGTCCGAAGAAGGGCTGCGCTACAGCCGCTTCCACGTCACCGCCCTGTGCTCACCGACCCGCCAGGCCCTGATGACGGGCAGGAATCACCACTCCGTCGGGATGGGTGTCACCACCGAGATGAGCACCTCAGCCCCCGGATACACCGGATTCCGCCCGGCCAGCGCCGCCACGATCGCCCAGACACTGAGCCAGAACGGCTACAGCACGGGCGCGTTCGGCAAGTGGCACCAGACCCCGCCCCGGGAAGTCAGCCCGTCCGGGCCGTTTGACCGGTGGCCCGTCGGCGAGGGCTTCGATAAGTTCTACGGATTCATGGGCGCAGAGATGAACCACTGGTACCCGCAGCTCTTCGACGGCACAACCCCGATCGAGCCGACACGCCGGCCCGAAGACGGCTACCATCTCTCAGAAGACCTGGTCGACCAGGCTATCAATTGGGTCCAGACCCAGAAGACCCTCACCCCGGAGAAACCGTTCTTCAGCTATATCGCCTTTGGCGCCACCCACGGGCCGTTCCACGTCGCTCCCGAGTGGAAGGACAAGTACCGCGGCCGCTTCGACCAGGGCTGGGACGCCCAACGCGAGGTGACCCTGGCCCGGCAGAAGGAACTGGGCGTTGTCCCCGAATCCGCCGAGCTGAGCCCATGGGCCGATGTCGTACCGCACTGGGATGAACTGGGCGACACCGAGCACCAGGTAGCCGCCGCCTTCATGGAAACCTACGCCGGATTCGCCGAACACACGGACACCCAGGTGGGGCGCTTCGTTGATGCCCTGGACGAACTTGGCGAACTGGACAACACCCTCTTCATCTACATCCTGGGCGACAACGGTGCTTCCGGTGAGGGCGGCATTGAAGGCACAATGCGCGAGCATCTGGTGGGCCACGGCTTCAAAGACAGCACCGCGGCGATGGCCCAGGAACTCGACGCCCTCGGTGACGCGACCACATATGCCATCTACCCTGTCGGGTGGGCGCTGGCCATGAACACCCCCTACCAGTGGACCAAGCAGGTCGCTTCGCACTTGGGGGGGACCCGCGATGGCATGATCATGCGCTGGGGCAACGGAATCCGCCAAGGCGGCGGCATACGGCACCAGTACCACCACGTCATCGACATCGCCCCGACCATCTTCGAAGCAGCCGGGATCCCGCACCCGGTCACGGTCAACGGCGTGACCCAGCAGCCTATAGAGGGCACCAGCATGGTCTACACCTTCAACTCCCCGGAAGCTGCAGACCGCAGGCGCACCCAGTACTTCGAGATGTGCGGTAACCGCAGCATCTACCACGAGGGCTGGACGGCAGTGACCCGCCACGGCACACCCTGGGAAATGGTCCCGGAAGGCCTGCCCTCCTTCGACGAGGATGTCTGGGAGCTCTACGACATCGGGACCGACTGGAGCCAGGCACACAACCTCGCCGACAAGTACCCGGAGAAGCTGCGGGAGCTGCAGCAGCTGTTCCTGATCGAGGCCAGCAAGTACAACGTGTTCCCGCTCGATGACCGGGTGACGGAGCGGGAAAACCCCGAGGTTGCCGGACGGATCGACCTCCTCGGCGACCGGACATCGGTGACTTATCGGGCCGGCATGGGACGCTTCACCGAAGAAACGACCCTGAACGTGAAGAACAGGTCACATACTGTCACCGCGCGGGTTGACGTCCCCGACGGCGGCGCCGAAGGTGTCCTGATAGCGCAGGGAGGCCGCTTCGGCGGCTGGTCCCTCTACGTGGCGAACGGGCGGCTCAGCTACGCCCACAACTGCTACGGACGGGACCTCTACATCGTCCGCTCAGACGAGCTCCTCGTGCCGGGAACCCAGGAAGTCACCCTGGAATTCCAGTACGACGGCGGCGGCATCGGCAAGGGCGCGGAAATCCGGCTCGCCGCTGATGGCAAGATCGTCGGCAAGGGCAGGGTAGAGCAGACCACGGCCTACTACTTCTCCTTCGATGAGACCCTCAACATCGGCGTCGACCGCGGCACACCGGTCACCGACGACTACCTTCCGGTCGACAATGCGTTCACCGGCACTATCCACACCGTGCGCATCGACCTGCGCGACGAGGGCCACGACCAGCACCTCACGGCCGCAGACCGTCAGCGCATGGCACTGGCCCACCAGTAACCCAGCGGCGGGAGGAGAGTGTCCCTCTCCCCCATGGGCAGCGCAGGGCCCGGACCTAACCAACCCTTGTCCGGGCCCGGCACCCGCCACCAGTGCCTCTCCCCGGGGCACCGCAACACTGCGCCCTCCCGGGGACCAATTTTATGAAGATGAAGGACAACATAATGTCTGAAACGTATCTGGGCGAGAAATCACCACACGCCGAACCTGAGCTATTAATAGCCGAAGGAACCCCTGCCGGAACGGAAACCCTGTTCATCGGCGGCCGATGGGTCGCCCCGCAGTCAGGAAAGACACGCCCCATCACCTGCCCGGCAGACGGGTCTGCAGTCGGGCTCGTTGCTGAGGCCGGGGAAGCCGACACCATCTCCGCGATCCAGGCAGCCAAAGCAGCCCATGACGCGGGTCTCTGGTCCTCGGTGCCGGAGCCTGAACGCGGAGGCCTTCTGCTGGCCGTGGCGCGCCGCCTTCGGGAACGCAGGGACGAATTCGCCCGGGCGGAGTCCCTGGACACGGGTAAGCGCCTGGTCGAATCAGAGATCGATATGGACGACGTCGCCGCATGCTTCACCTACTTCGGCAAACTCGCAGGACAGCAGGCAGGCCGGGTGGTCGACGCCGGTCGTCCCGACGTCGTCAGCAGAATCGTCCACGAACCCGTCGGAGTATGCGGCCTCATCACGCCCTGGAACTATCCCCTCCTGCAGGCCGCATGGAAGGTCGCACCGGCCTTGGCCGCCGGAAACACCTTCATCCTCAAGCCCGCAGAGCTCACCCCGCACACGGCGATACTGCTCATGCAGGTCCTGGACGAAGTAGGCCTGCCACCGGGGGTGGCGAACCTCGTCCTGGGTCCGGGAGCCGTCGTCGGAGCGCCGCTGGCAAGCCACCCGGACGTAGACCTGATCTCATTCACCGGCGGCCTGGCCACCGGCAAGAAGATCGCTGTCCAGGCGGCAGAGACCGTCAAGAAAGTAGCGCTGGAACTGGGAGGGAAAAATCCCAACGTCGTCTTCGCGGACGCCGACTTCGATGCCGCCGTCGACAACGCCCTCAACGCCGCCTTCGTCCATTCAGGGCAGGTCTGCTCCGCCGGCGCCCGCCTGATCGTCGAGGAATCCGTAGCAGAGGCCTTTGTTATCGAGCTGGTGCGCCGCGCCCAAAACATCCGCCTCGGCGGGCCCTTCGACACCGACGCCGACGCCGGGCCCTTGATCTCGGCCGCACACCGCGACAAGGTCGCCGCGTACGTGGAAGCAGGTCTGGCAGAAGGAGCACGGCTGCGCTGCGGCGGGCGGAAGGGAACCGGCGAACTCAAAGACGGGTACTACTACCACCCCACAGTCCTGGACAACGTGCACAGCGGCATGAGCGTACTCACGGAAGAGGCATTCGGCCCGGTCCTCACCGTCGAAACCTTCACCACCGAAGACGAGGCGGTAACCCTCGCCAACGACACGATCTACGGGCTGGCCGGTGCAGTGTGGACCCAGGACGCCGGACGCTCCCAACGGGTGGCGGGCCGTTTGCGCCACGGCACCATCTGGATCAACGATTTCCACCCCTACCTGCCCCAGGCCGAATGGGGCGGAATGAAGCAGTCCGGGACCGGCCGCGAGCTTGGCCCCACAGGCTTGGCCGAGTACCAGGAAATCAAGCACGTCTACCAGAACCTGCGACCCGCTGTCACCGGCTGGTTCCCCTGCTAATGGCGACGACACACGACGAACCGCAGGCTAACGGCACACCCAGAAAGGAAAATTTGTTGAACGGCGCAAAAGAGCAGAATTTTGACTATGTAGTGATAGGTGCGGGATCGGCTGGCGCCGTGGTCGCGGCCCGCCTGAGCGAAGACCCGACAGTCCGGGTGGCCCTAATCGAGGCCGGCCCCCGGGACGAAGGCATCGACGAAGTACTCACCCTCAACCGCTGGATGGAACTGCTGGAATCCGGCTACGACTGGGACTACCCGATCGAGGAACAGGAGAACGGAAACTCATTCATGCGGATGGCCCGCGCCAAGGTCCTGGGCGGGTGCTCCTCGCACAACTCGTGCATCGCGTTCTGGGCACCGGCAGAAGACATCGACGAATGGGAATCCAAGTACGGCGCCGCAGGCTGGAACGCCGAAATGGCCTTCCGGATCTACCAGAAAATCGAAAACAACGCCGACGAGGGCGACCACCACGGCCACGACGGCCCGGTGCGGCTGCGCAACGTGCCCCCGGCAGATCCCTGCGGTGTGGCACTGCTGGAGGCAGCCGAGGCCGCCGGGATCCCCCGCGCCAAATTCAATGCCGGCAAGACTGTGACCCAGGGCAGCAACTTCCTCCAGATCAACGCCACAGAAGACGGGAAGCGGGCATCCTCATCGGTGTCCTACCTGCACCCTGCCGCAGACCGTGAAAACCTCGTGATCCTCGACTCCACCCACGCCACCCGGTTGGTCTTCGACGACAGCAAGCGGTGCGTCGGCGTCGACGTGGTCGACAGCGCCTTCGGCGCCCCCAGGACAGTCAGGGCCTCCCGCGAAGTCATCGTCTCCGCCGGGGCCATCGACTCCCCCAAGCTGCTGATGCTCTCAGGAATCGGCCCGTCGAAGCACCTGAGCGAGGTGGGGGTGGAGATCCTCGTAGATGCGCCCGGGGTCGGCGCCAATCTCCAGGACCACCCCGAGGCCGTCATCCAATGGCAGGCCAAGAAACCGATGGTCACCGAATCGACCCAGTGGTGGGAAATCGGGGTTTTCGCCCAAATCGACGACGGCCTCGACCGGCCGGACCTCATGATGCACTACGGCACCGTCAACTTCGACATGCACACCTTCCGGCAGGGCTACCCCACAGCCGACAACGTGTTCTGCCTGACCCCGAACGTCACGCACGCCCGTTCCAGGGGAACCGTGCGCCTTCGCTCACGGGATTACCGGGACAAGCCGCGGGTTGATCCGCGCTACTTCACCGACCCGGAAGGATATGACCTGCGGATCATGACCGCCGGTCTGCGCAAGGCACGGGAGATCGTGTCCCAGACTCCGCTTGCGGAGTGGGCCGGCGAGGAGCTCTTCCCCGGAGCGGGCGTCCAGACTGACGAGCAGATCCAGGACTACATCCGGCGCACACACAACACCGTCTACCACCCCGCCGGAACGGTCCGCATGGGCGCCGTCGACGACGAGATGTCCCCGCTTGACCCCGAGCTGCGGGTCAAGGGCGTCACAGGCCTCCGCGTTGTGGACGCCTCGGTGATGCCCGAACTCGTTACGGTTAACCCCAACCTCACCGTGTATATGATCGGAGAACGGGCAGCTGAACTCATCGCCGGGGAATCCAAGACAATGGCGCCAAGTGAAGAGCACATTCCCGCAAGCGTCTGAGCCCAGTCCCGCTGCAGGGTGGCCTCGCCCCCGTCGGCAAGGCCATCCTGCAGCGGCAACGGACCGAGCCAAACGCCTCAGGGCCCACCACTTCGGGAATCAGCCCGACTCATGGAGGAAATATGAACCTGCCTATCACTGACTCCACACAAGACCTATCCGGCGGCGTCCCCTTCACGACCGGCGAGGCGAAGGGGTGCTGTACACCGTCCCGGTCACCGCTGCAGCCGGGGGCTGCTCAGGCCAGATCCTCCCACAGCGCTGGCCTGAGCGCGCAGGAGCCCCCCCACAGCATCGAAATTCCCGGGGGGACATTCGCCATGGGCGATGCATTCCGGGAAGGCTACCCAAACGACGGGGAGGCGCCTGTCCATGACGTCAGTCTGGACGCCTTCCGGATCGATGCGACTACCGTCACCAACAACATGTTCGCGGCCTTCATCGGAGCCACCGGCTACCGCACGGAAGCTGAGCAGTACGGCTCCTCCGCCGTGTTCCACCTGCTCTCCACCGCCACCGGGCAGGACATCCTCGGAACCGCCGCCGGAGCGCCCTGGTGGCTGAACATCCGCGGTGCCGACTGGGCCCACCCCACCGGGCCAAACTCGAACTGGCAGGACATTCCGGACCACCCAGTCGTGCACGTGTCCCATAACGATGCCCTGGCCTACTGCCGATGGACCGGCCGCCGGCTTCCCACCGAAGCCGAATGGGAATACGCCGCACGCGGCGGTCTGGACGGAATGCGCTACGCCTGGGGCAACGAGCTCACCCCGGACGGA
Organism: Arthrobacter sp. MOO21; assembly: GCF_057369995.2. Taxonomy (NCBI): domain Bacteria; kingdom Bacillati; phylum Actinomycetota; class Actinomycetes; order Micrococcales; family Micrococcaceae; genus Arthrobacter; species Arthrobacter sp. MOO21. The sequence goes on from NZ_CM170671.2 coordinate 1,566,486, forward strand.
GAACACCGCTGCAACATCTGGCAAGGCACCTTCCCCACAGCCAACACTCAGGAGGATGGCCACACCGGCACTGCCCCCGTCCGGTCCTTCCCGCCCAACGGCTACGGGCTGTATGAGATGGCCGGCAACGTGTGGGAATGGTGCGCGGACTGGTTCCTGCCCAAGTACTACCGCAACTCCCCCAGCCACAACCCGCAAGGACCCACCATCGGCGCCGGACGCGTCATGCGCGGTGGCTCCTACCTCTGCCACGACTCCTACTGCAACCGCTACCGCGTCGCAGCACGCACCTCCAACACCCCCGAATCGTCCTCCGGCAACCTGGGCTTTCGCACCATAGCCCTGAGCTGAAGCCATCACCCTCGACAACAAGGAAACACAAGTGGAAGATGCAGACCCCGGAAACCGCGGTGAACTCAGCGGTCTCTCCGCCCGGATCCTTAGCGGGGGAACCGAGCCGGACCCCCGGTTCACCCTCGCCAACGAACGCACCTTCCTGGCCTGGATCCGCACGTCCCTGGCCCTGCTCGCCGGCGGCGTCGCCGTCGAAGCCTTCATGGCCGATCTCTTCGGTCCGGAACTGCGGCGCACCATGGCGGTGCTCCTGCTCGTACTCGCCCTCATCATCGGCGGCGGATCGTTCTTCCGCTGGCTGAACGTCGAACGTGCCATGCGGCACAAGATTCCCCTGCCGCTGCCCTGGATCGCCCCCATCCTCGGCACCGGGGCCGCGCTCGTCGCGGCCGCCTTGATCGTCTTCGTCCTCATCCGCACCGCCTGACCGTGCAGGCACAGATCAATTCCCCACGGCACGGCGACCCCGGCGTGCAACCGGAACGCACGGACCTCGCCTGGGGCCGCACCACACTGTCCATGGTGGTCGCCGCCGCCGTCTTTCTCCGCTGGATGCCACACCACGGCTGGTTCGCCGGCACCCTCGTCGCCGGCGCCGTCCTCACCGCCTTGGCCATCAACCTCACCCGCAAGCGCCGCCTCCACCGCGCCGTTCGCGGCATCGAACACGAAAGAATGGCCCCGGACATTGCATCGACGGCAGCAGTAGCCGCCAGTGTGCTCATCCTGGCAGTGCTCGGGGTCTACACCGTTCTCTTCATGCCCCTCACCTGACTGACAGTGACCGCTAAATCCAGGGGCAGAACCCGGGGCTTCCCGCTCCGGCAGCCTCTCTATATGGCCGACGCAGATCCACGTCTCACGCGCGTATTGAAAGACGATGTCGCGGTACTCCGCAAGCACTGGCTTGTAGTTCCGCGCGAGTTGCAACGTCTTGCTCGGGTAAGGGCTGTCATTGCCCTGTTCAGAAGCATCGCAGCCAACCATGACGGCCTCATAACCCGCACTCGATGGCCCACAGGTCTCAAAGTGCTCAGCCTTTTTGTCGTGCGGTTGGAGGTCCATCTGTCAGCTGGAAGTACACCCCAACCTGACGTGCATAGCCGTCTGACAAGGGAGGATTTGGAGCGTGGACAGGGCACCCAATTGTTCTGGGTTCAGGTCCAAGTCAAAGCAGGCGCACTTCAGCAGCGCGTTTCACTACTTACAGTTCCTTTGAGAGGCTTCGACTGTTCGGGGCTTCACCAGCCAAGCTTCGCCGCGCCCGATGGCTGTCAGCATGAAGTCTAAGAACGTCATGAGCCGTTGTCATAGAATTGGAATCTCACGCTATTCTGACGCCGGCGCACCTGACAGCTGCTGCTTCGACTGGAGCCGCATTCGGAAAACCGGTATAGTCAAGGCACTACGACCGGTTCCGCCTACTTCGGTAGGTCCAGGGCCGGTCTTCACTTTCCCTGAGCAGGAGGCTCAGTTGCCCGCACACGTTAAGGCCTACAAGACCTACGCGGAGCAGGTCGACCTCCTAGCCTCCCGAGGGATGGGCATCGCGGATAGGGAAGCTGCTATCCAGCAGCTACAGCACATCAACTACTACCGCTTGAGCGGCTATTGGTATTCATTCAGGTGCCAGGGACCTGCAGGCCGGGACGACAGCTTCTACGCCGGAACAACATTCACTGACGTCGTAAGGCTTTATAGCTTTGATGCCAGTCTCCGAACAGCGACCTTCGCCTCCCTCACACCGATCGAGTTGGCATTGCGGGCATTACTCGGACATGCCCTAGGAACGATCGACGAATGCGCCCACCTCAAGCCGGCGCTTCTTGGACCGAGGGCAGGCCAGGGCACCTCCTATGCCACATGGATGCAGCGGTACAAGAAGAGCCTGGCTGATTCTAAGGAGGACTTCGTCAAGCACCATCATGCCAAGTACGGTGGCACTCTTCCCGTATGGGCAGCCGTTGAAATCCTCGACTGGGGAGCACTCACCTACCTGTATGGTTTCTCACCCCGACAGATCCAAGACGACATCGCGGACATGTTTGGCCTTACCGCCCCACAGCTCGAGTCTTGGATGAAGTCACTCAACGTCCTGAGAAACATTTGCGCCCACCACGGAAGACTCTTCAACAAGGTCCACGCACTAAAGCCTAAACTCCCAAACGTCGGCCAATTGCCTGGACTTGATCATGCCCGCCAAGAGATGAACCGGACCTTCGGCCAGCTCACCCTCATCCAGCACATGCTGCAGACACTCAATGTAGGTCGCCTCCAGCTCCTTCCCGCCGTCTTGCGCTCATATCCTGATGTTCAGCTACTCCCCATCTCGCATATTGGAGCCCCGCCTCACTGGGCCACATCCCCACTCTGGTCCTAACAGCCCGACGCACGCCAAGGTGTGGGATTACCAACCCACGCAACTTGACGGAATCTCCATTATCGGCGTTTGAGGGGATCTGGCTTTTAGGGCTGCGATCGAACCTTTATGGGCCTGGTTTGCCCGCAAATGACCCCGGCCAAGTGCGCAACTGCAGGACAAGGGCGGCTTAAACGGACATGGTGACGTACTGCTTCTTGAAGTGCTCGTGAATCTCCCATACACCGCTCCAGCCATTCGGAATTAGCACGATATCGCCAGCTTTGTGGTCCACCCGTTCACCGGTATCCGAAACGAGAGTGCCTTTGCCCTCGAGCACGAAGATCACTTCATTGACGCCATTGCGGGCAGTCTTGAAGCTGCCTGGAGAGCACTCCCAGAATCCGAGGTCGACCAGGCTTGCGTTGATCGTCAATGCGTTATCGGTGGCATCTTTTGGTTTAGATCCATTGACCGCTGTTGCTTTCTCGACGAGGTCCGGGAAGGACAGGGTGCTTAGGGAACGGAGAATTTGTGCTTCGGCGCTCATCGTTCTGTGGTGTTTCCTTGTCGTCGGTGGTGGGCGGTGCGGTCAGAACGGCAGCGGCAGTTTCGCTGTCCTGCCGCCGTCGAGGGTGATGACCCCACCGGTGAGGAAACCTGCTCGATTACTTGCCAGAAAGACGGCGAGGTTGCCTATGTCGGCGGGTTCTCCGAGTCGTCCGGCCGGATGCAATTCATGCAGGGCCTCGCGTGCGGCGGCTGGGTCTGGTTGGGATGCCAAATATATTTCGCTGAGTTCTGAGGTAATCCAGCCCGGGGCTATGGCGTTGCAGCGGATGTTGTCAGCGCCCAGGTCGATTGCCAGGGCCTTCGTGAGCCCGTGTATCCCGGCCTTGGAAGCGCAGTAGACGGTGTGCTCGGGGTTGGCGGCCAGACCTTCGATGGAACCGATGTTGATGATGGATCCGCCGCCTCGTTTGCGCATGTGCGGCAGGACGGCCTGCGTGAGGAACAGTGGCGCGCGCATGTTCAGCGCGATCATCCGGTCCCATTCGTCCGCCTGAATATCGGAGACGCTTCGCTCGAACATGATGCCGGCGTTATTAACCAGTACGTCAAGGCCACCGAAGCGGCCAACGGTTTGCTGGATGATGGCCGGGATCACGGCGGGGTCGGTGAGGTCTGCTTGGATACCGAGAACAGCGGGATGGCTATCGAGTTCCCGGTCCAGCGGACGCCTCTGGACCACGGCGACCTGGGCGCCCTCGTTCAGGAAGCACTCGGTGATGCCCCGGCCTATGCCTTGTCCCCCGCCGGTGACCAGTGCTATTGAGCCTTCGAGCTGCATGGTTTTCCTAAGTTGTCGTTGGGGCAGGGTTTGCCATACCGCTTCGGCTTAGTCCGTTTCGGGGCTGGTGCAATAGAAGCAGTTGTTGGAGTCGCAGTCGTCTTCTGCGGATGCCTGGACAGATCCTGCCGCGGCTTCGGTGTACAACAGGGTGCTCAAGGGCTTGGGCCTTGACCTACTCGCCGTACATCAGGCTGGCAAGGAACGACTCAAGCTCCCGGTGGGTCGCGGCCTGGGGCGCTTCCGTTACCGGTTGTGCCTGGTCAAGATAGAGACCCTCCCATGGGGAGCACTTCAACTCCCCTGTCCCTTCTGTGGACGGTACGTCTGCGTCTTTCCTGGGGGAAGGTGCGGCCACAGTGACGGGCCGGATGGCGGTGTGGCGGTGGCCGAATGCGTTGAAGATGGCCCGATGGCCGAGAGAGATTGACATGAGATCTTCCCTTCTATGCAGGGTCATTGAAACGGCCGTGTTTCAATGACGGTCACTGCCATTTTCCTTAAGAATGAACGTGACGTTCAAAAGATGAACGTAGAATGATTGTGGCACGCCTCACGTCGGAGGGCAAGCTTTATTCTGTATTTTTCGCGGGGCGATGACGGTGACTTGTGGCCGGTCGGCGCTGCAGACCATGACCCTCCCGAGTCCGCCGTCCTGGATGATCCAAAAGATTTTGCGGTCCAGGGCCACCATGTCGATACGGCCGGTTGTTACCGTGCCGTCCCTGCGGGCCACTTGTACCGCATCATTTTTTGAGAGCTGGGACCAATCGGGCGCGGGCCTGTTCGCGACAACGCTGCGGCGGGTGCGGGTGGTGATTGGGTGACGATACATCCTTGTGCTCCATTTCCTGTGGCTAGGTCGTGCGCCCGTTTGCGTCGGGTACGTGATCGGGGACACAATAAATAAGTGTTCACTAAATGAACGCCACGTTCAATAGTTGCGGCGTAAGCCGTGAGACCTGATGGAGTGACGATGAAGTACCGGCGCCAGCTGCCGAAGCGAAAGCCCCGCCGGCCGGTGGCCGAAATCATTCGGGACAGGCACGAGCGCACAACGGAGGCGCTAATTGCCTGTGTCAGTGAAATGGCCCGGCGTCATGGACCAGGGGCGGTCACGCACAGGGTAGTCGCGGAGCGCATTGGTGTCCCTGTGCGGTATGTGGAGTGGAAGTACCCGTCGGTGGAGACACTGCTTGCAATGGCGGAAGCGTCCCGTGTGGTCGGCGCTTAGGAGAGGGCTTTGGCCACTTCAGCGGCAGCCTGACGCAGTGCTTCGATGGCTTCCTGCAGCTTTTCGGACCGGAAGCGCTGGACGGGACCCTGGGCGGCGAGCACGCCAATGAGCGCGTCCGCATCGTCACGTACGGGGTAGGCGACGGCGAAAAGGCCTTCTTCAAGTTCCTCGTCAATGACGGCATAGCCGTTGGACCGGACGTCGCGGATCTCCTTTAGGAGGGCTTTCCGGTTGGTGATGGTCCGGGTGGTGAATGACTCGAGTTTGTCCGGAAGGCTCGCGGCGATTTCGTCATCGGTGAGTTCGGACAGGAGGAGCTTGCCGGTGGCGCTGGCATGGGCCGGGTAATTTCCGCCCACATAAAGGTGCGAGGCATTCAGGTAGCGCGAACCGGATGCTTCGGCGATGACGTCATACGTCGTTTCGCTTCGGACCATCGCGAAGCTGATGGTTTCGTTGAGGGTGGTTGCGCACTCGTCAAGGATGGGCTGGATCCGGGCGACGGCACCCGTGTAGGGGTCGGCGAGGCGACCGAGCCGGGCCATCTGCCATCCGAGCATGTAACGGTTGTCCACGCGGTCGACGAAGCCTGTCTGTTCCAGGCTCAGGAGCAGGCGGAACGCGGTGGGGCGGGTCATTCCCGCCGCTTGCGCCAGCTCGGTGACGGTGATGCCTTTGCGGTGGCGTCCGAGCTCAGTGAGCAGGACAGTGGCCTTGACGACTGACTTGTTGGTGAGGTCCACGGCGTCGCTGGCCGCGGCCGCCTGCTCTTCATCCGCCACTGCCGCCTGCACGTCGACGTCTGTTTCCGTTGCCATACCGGTCCCCGATTCGGTTCGCGTGTCAGGGCGCACGCCGCCCTGACTGGTGTCTGAACCCATCCTATGCTCTTCCCCGTGGTTTCGAACGGGACGTTCAGTAGGAGCGTGCCGTAACGTGGGCATCAGGTCCTTGCGGAACCGCCGGCGCTTGTCGTCTCGGTCTTCATGGCGCGGGCAAGGCTCCGCGCTGCGGCTGAGCTTCTTGGCATGAAGGACGCCACACGGAGGGATCTTGCAGGTAGGGGCTGGTCTTATCCATTAAATGCAGCCTCCTGGTGGGCCCGAGTGAGTCGGGGCCACCAGGAGGATGCAGATGCACAGGGCATGGTGACATCAGAGAGCAGTGCTCGGCGGGCAGGCGCGGCTGGTGAGGTTTTGGTGGTTCAGATGACTGCTTTTTCTGCCTTCAACGGTGTGGAGGCTAGGACGGCGGTGTGTGCTGCCGCGGCCAGTAGCCCGGTGTCGGTGGCCGTGGGCATGAAGCGGAAGCCAAGTGATTTCATGGTGTCGGCCAGCTCCAGTTCGCCTGCGTAGATGCCGGGTGTGATGCCGGCGGCGCTGCAGCGGCGGGCGATATCTGCGAGGATCCCGTCAGGGCCTTCGCCGGTAAGTTCTTCGAAGGTGATGCCAAGGCTGAGGGAGAGGTCGTAGGGGCCGACGAAGATGGCGTCCGGTCCGGTGGCCAGGATGTCGTCGAGGTTGGCCAAACCTGCCGCTGTCTCGACCATCAGGATGCACCGGGCGTCGTCCATGGGATTTCCGGGATCGGGCGTGGGTTGCCAGGGGCGCAGCCGTGTGGGCCCGTAGCTGCGCGCTCCGCGCGGTGCGAAGCGGGTGGCGGCGCCTAATGCTGCGGCCGTTGCGGCGTCCTCCACGGTTGGGAAGATAATTCCGGCCGCGCCTGCGTCCAGCACGCGTGTGATGGTGGCCGTGTCATGGCCCGGTACCCGGATGAGGCAGGGGACGCCGCCCAGGTGGGCGGCCTCGATCAGGGGCTGGAGTTCGGATGTTTCGGGGCCGCCGTGTTGGCTGTCGACGCAGATCCAGTCGAATCCCGCCGCGGCGAGAACGTCAATGACCAGGGAGTCTCGCAGGCTGATCCAGGCGCCCGGATGGGTGCCGCCGTCGTTGAGGGTCAGGGGCGGTGTTACCTGTCGGCTTGAGTGCCCGCGTGCAACGTACGTGTTCATGATGGTCCTCTGCAGATCTGGGTGTATGGGCAGTCATGATGACTGATGCCTGGCCGGGTGCCGGCCAGGCATCAGTAGTTGGAGGTGAAGTTAGGAGACCGCGGCTTTGCCCAGGGGTGCGGAGGCTGCGCCGAGGCTAAGTCCCTTCGTTTCGGGTGCCAGGTACTGGGAAATGACCGCGCCCAGGACGCAGATGCCGGCGGCGATGAGCATCGTGGCGCCTACGCCCAGGCCGGCGACGGACATCGGAAGGATGAAGGTTCCGATGGCGGCGCCGATGCGGGAGAAAGCGGTTGCGAAGCCTACGCCCGCGCCGCGGATTTCGGTCGGGAAGACCTCTCCCGGGTAGACGCCGGTCAGCGCGGTCGAGACGGCGTTGAAGAAGGAGAAGATCATGAAGCAGACCAGGATGATGATGGGCGAGACGTGGGCGAACAGGCCGATCACGACCAGGGCGATGGCGGCGATCCACATCGGGGGGATGGCGAGTTTGCGACGGCCTACGCGTTCGATGAGGAACATGGACAGCAGGGAACCGGCGACGACGACCCCGTTGAGCAGCAGGGCCCCGGCGAGTCCGTCTTCAACCCCGAGGCTTTCAAGCACGATCGGGGCGAACGTGGCGATGGCGAAGTAGGGCGTGACGTTGCAGACCCAGTACATGCAGACGAAGACCGTGGATTTGATGTACTGCGGGGAGAACAGCTTGCCGAAGCTTGTCGTGCCCTGCTTTTCGTTTAGCATCTCCGCGATGTCGACTTCTTCCATGTATTCCTTGGCTACGGCCATGCCCTCTTCGACGCGCCCCTTGCTCAGCAGCCAGCGGGGGGATTCGGGAGTGCCGAGACGCAGCAGGAAGACGATCAGGGACGGGATGGTGCTCATGCCGAGAATGATCCGCCAGTCGGCGTGGATTGCCGAGGACATGAAGTACCCGAGGGCGTAGGACAGCAGGTAGCCGACGTACCAGGCAACTTCCTGGAAGGCCAGGAGTTTGCCGCGCAGCTGAGCGGGTGAGAACTCAGCCAGCAGGGGCCAGCCGATGGCGTAGTCGGCGCCGATTGCCATGCCCATGACGAGGCGGATGACAAAGAGGTGCCAGGGCTCGGCAACGAAGAACTGGGCGGCCGAGCCGACCAGGAAGATTGCCAGGTCGACGATGAACATGGGCTTGCGCCCGATTTTGTCGGCAAGGTAACCGCCGATGGGTCCACCGAAGAAAATGCCGATCAGAGCGGAGGCGCCGATCAGGCCCTGCCACACGGCGGAGAGCCCTAGGTCGGCGGTCAGAGCGGGCATCACCAATCCGATGCCACCGAGAATGAACCCGTCGATGAACATACCGCCGGCGATGATGGCGCTCAGCCGGTACAGGAACCGCCGTTTCCGCGGATCGTAGGACTGGTCCGAGCGTAGCGATGGTCCGGAGATCGGTGTTGCAGATGAATTCACGATGGACTTCCTTGTGGATCGTGCTGTCTGGAATGGAGGAACCGCCGGGCGGAGAAGCACCTGGGGCGAATTGGGGGCCTCTGGAAGGGCCCGAGATCGTTCAAAATTCGAACGTCGTGGTCAAAATATGGCATGCGCCACATTGGCTGTCAATAGCGACTGTTATGTTTCATCCCTCTCACCCAGGGGCCTTGACAGTGAGGTGGCTTACACTCCAAACTGAACGCAGTGTTCATAAAATGAACGTCGAAATCTCCTCCACGGCATAGTCCGGCACGAGTCCAAGGAAGCACTGCTGCCATGAAAAACGAACCTTTGAGCCTCTTCGCTTTTGACGTCTTCGCCCCGTCCCACCTGACCTCCGGGTCCTGGCGCGACGAACGGGACCAGGGCTACCGCTACACCGATCTGCAGTACTGGACCGGCATCGCCCAGATGCTGGAAAACGCCGGCTTCGACGGGATTTTCTTCGCCGACAACGTCGGCTACCACGACGTCTACCGCGGTAACGGTGACGCCGCCCTGCGCGACGCGGCACAGTTCCCCATCAACGACCCCACTGTGCTGATCAGCGGCATGGCAGCTGTCACCAAGCACCTGAACTTCGGCGTCACCGTCTCGGCCACCTACGAGCCGCCCTACCTGCTGGCCCGCAAGTTCAGCACCCTGGACCACCTCACCGCAGGACGTGTCGGCTGGAACATCGTGACCTCTTACTCCGAGGCCGCCGCCCGCAACCTTGGCAAGGAACAGCAGCTAACCCCCGCCGAGCGCTACGACATGGCCGATGAGTACATGGACGTCGTCTACAAGCTCTGGGAAAGCTCCTTCGAAGAGGACGCCGTGGTCCGCGACGCCGAATCGGCGACCTACATCGATCCCGCCAAGGTGCACCCGATCAACCACTCCGGTGAACACTTCACCGTCCCCGGCTTTGGCCTCTGCGAGCCCTCGCCTCAGCGGACCCCCGTGCTGTTCCAGGCCGGATCCTCATCCCGCGGCATGGAATTCGGCGGCAAGCACGCCGAAGCCGTGTTCATCCAGAGCACCTCCGTGGAGGGAGCCAAGCGCACCGTTGCCAAGCTCCGCCAGGCCGTGGCCGACGCCGGCCGCGACCCCCGCGACGTCAAAATCGTCATCCTCCTCACCGTCGTGGTGGCACCCACCGACGAAGAAGCCCAGGCGAAGTACCAAAAGGCCGTGGACAACGCGCCCATCGACGCAGTCCTCGCCCGTTTCAGCGGCTGGACCGGCATCGACATGTCCGAGTACGAGCTCGACACTCCCCTGCGCTCCGTCGGCACGAAGGCCGGCCAGTCCATGGTGGACATGTTCTCCAAGGCAGACCCCGACCGGGACTGGACCCCCCGCCAGATCGCAGAGTTTCTCGCCGTCGGCGGCACCGGTTCTACCATCATCGGTTCCCCCGAAACCGTCGCCGCAGAACTGCGCCGCTGGCGCGACGAAGCCGACATCGACGGCATCAACCTCAGCTACACCACCAAGCCCGGCGGCTGGGAAGACTTCATCGAACTGGCCCTGCCCGAACTGCGCGCCCAGGGCATCATCGCCCCGGTCCGGGACGAAAACCAGGCACCGGTCACCCTGCGGGAAAAGCTCTTCGGCCAGAAATACACCCTCGAAGGCCACCCCGCCACGGCACAGCGCGCCCAGCACTTGAGCGACGCGGCCCGCTAAGGGACGCTGCGCCAACGGAATTAACACCAAAGGATTTTGCAATGACTGAACAAACTGACGTCGTCGTCATCGGTGCCGGCCTCGCCGGCCTCATCACCGCACGCGAACTCTGCAACCGCGGCCACAAAGTCGTTGTCCTGGAAGCCCGGGACCGGATTGGCGGCCGCCTGTGGACCGAGGACCGCCTGGGACAGAAACTCGAGCTCGGCGGCAACTGGCTGCACTGGACTCAGCCGCATGTCTGGGCCGAAGTCACCCGCTACGGACTTGAGGTCTCCCGCGGCCCGCGCTCGGAGGAAACCTACTGGCTGGCCGGTGACGAAGTGCGCCGCGGCAACCTGGATGACTTCATGGCCCTGATTGATCCGGGCATGACCCGGCTGCTCGAGGACACCGTGAAGTGGCTGCCCCGGCCGGATGCACCTCTGACGGTGGATAACCTTGCCGAGGTTGATCAGTACAACCTGCAGGAAATGCTGGACAAGCTGGACCTGTCCGAGGACGAGCGCAATGCCAACGAGGCCGCCTGGGTGGGCCACTTCAACGCCCCGCTCGACCAGTGCGCCTACGTCAACGCCCTGCGCTGGACCGCTGGTGCCTCAGGACACTGGCACCTCATGCACGAAGCCTCGGCGATCTACCGCATCAAGGCCGGAAATGACACCCTCCCCAAGGCAATCGCAGCGGACACCAACGCAGACATCCGCTTCGAAGCCCCCGTCACCAGCGTTCGACACGACAGCAACGGCGCCACGATCGCCTACGGCGAAGGCCAGGAGATCCAGGCGAAAAAGGTTGTCATCACCCTGCCGGTGAACATCCTGCACAAGCTTAATTTCCAGCCTGCCCTGTCCGAGGGCAAGCTGGCCCCGAGCCGGGAAAAGACCGCGTCCCAGGGCGTCAAGGCCTGGATCCGGGTCAAAGGTCCGATCAAGCCATTTTTTGCCTACTCCGCACAGGACAAGCCCCTGTCAGTGATCCGGACCGAGTTCGTTACCGACACCGACGCGGTCCTGGTCGGCTTCGGCGCCGACGGCAACCGGATCGACGTCACCAGTAAAGAGCAGGTCCAGGAAGCCATCAAGGTATGGCGTGACGACCTTGAAGTCATCGAAGTCACCGGGCACAAGTGGGGCGAAGACCCCTACGCCGAGGAAACCTGGCTGGTCCAGCGCCCCGGCCAGCTAACCAAATACCACGCTGCGCAGCAGGCCAGCGAAGGCGCCCTGCATTTCGCCAGCGGAGACATCGCCAACATCTGGGCGGGCTTCTTCGACGGCGCCATCGAATCCGGCCTGCGCGCCAGCCGCAACGTCCACGAGGAACTGAAGGAACAGTCATGACCGCCACCGCCATTGCGCCCAGGACCATCGACTCCGACACCTACCGCGCCGTCATGCGGCACCTGCCCACCGGTGTCGCAGCCCTCTGCTCCACCGACCCGGTGACCGCCGCCCAGAACGGCATGATCGTGGGAACGTTCGCGTCCCTGTCCATGGAGCCGGCGCTGGTGACCTTCAGCGTGATGCACTCCTCCACCAGCTGGCCCAAGATCTCTCAGGCCGGGACCTTCAGCGTCAGCCTGCTCGCCGAGGACCAGCAGCAGGTCTGCCGGGCCCTGTCCGCCAAGGGAGAGGACAAGCTCAACTCTGTCGGCTGGTCGGAGTCCGCGTGGGGCACCCCGCACCTGCACGGCTCCCTTGCCTGGTTCGATTGCCGCGTTGAACAGCAGTTCACGGCCGGGGACCACATCGTCGTCATCGCCAGTGTCCTGGACATGACACCCGCTGAGCGGGCTTCGGCCCCGCTCATCTTCCACGGCGGCCGCTTCGGAAGCTTCCGCGAAACCGCTTGAACCGCGCACCCAGCACTGCGCCCTTTCCTTCGCAAGGACACCCAGACATGGATATCACCCCCACCACAGAAAAGACGCCGGACAACGACATCACCCCGGCGATCTACCGCCAGATCCTGGGCAAACTGCCCACCGGCGTCACCGCCATCACCGGCATCAATGACGATGATGAAAAGCTCGGCCTGGTCGTCGGCACCTTTCAGTCCCTCTCTCTGGACCCGCCCCTGGTCATGTTCTGCGTGGACAAGTCCTCCTCCAGCTGGCCCAAGCTGCGCAAACTGCAGAAGTTCACCGCGAACATCCTGTCGGATGACCAAATCGCCATCTGCAAGTCACTGTCCCGCAAAGGGCCCCAGAAGTTCGAGGGCCTGCCTTGCACCCCCGGCCCCCTCGGCACCCCCCACCTGGAGGGAGCCACGGCCTACATCGACTGCCACGTGACTGCAGAAGTAGTCGTCGGCGACCACTACATGGTGGTCGGTGCCGTGACGAACATGTCGGAAGGAACCGGCAACGCGCTGCTGTTCCGCGGCGGCAAGTTCGGCCAATACCAGCCCATCGAGATCCCGGTCCCGGAATCAGCCGCCCCCGCGGCATCCGAAACCGCGCCAGCAAGGAGTGCATCATGAGCCGCAAACAAACAATCCTGGATGCCTGGAACAAGGGCTGGGGCGGCGGAGACCTCGCCACCTTCGAACAACTGATCGCACCGAACTACGTGCGCCGGTCCAAGTCCGGCAGCGAAGACTACGCACAGCTGCGCAAGACCATCGAAGCCATGCACGCCGCCTTCCCTGACATGACGACCGACATCCTGCACATCGTCGAAGACGCAGACACCGCAGCGATCCACTGGCAAACCCAGGGAACACACCAGGGCGACTTCATGGACGTCCCCGCAACCGGACGCAGTATCACCGTTACCGGCGCATCCTTCCTCCGCTTCGAAAACGACCTCCTCGCCGAAGAATGGGTCGTCTGGGATCCACGCGAACTCCTCGCAGCCCTGAACATCTGGCACCTGGGCCCCGGCAACGCCTAAGCCCAACACGGCCAACCACGCGCCATAGCTCCATACCGGGCTACGGCAACCCTGACCCGCACTTCCCACCGCCCAGGAGGCGTGATCATGACTCTCAACGGACACTCGCTAATTGCCGGGGAAACCATACCCGGGTCCAACGGCACCACCCACGGGATCAACCCGGCTACCGACGAGCAGTTGCAGCCCCAATACACCCTGATCAGCGAAGATCAGCTCAAGAGTGCTACCGAAGCCGCAACCGAAGCTTTCGATTCCTTCAGCACTCTGGAACCCGAACTGCATGCCCGGTTCCTGGACACCATCGCAGAAAACATCGAAGCAATCGGTGAGGAACTGCTCGAACGCGCGTCCACCGAAACGGGGCTGGGCATCGAACGGCTGCGGGGCGAACGCGCCCGCACCACCGGTCAGCTGCGCCTGTTCGCCGAAGTTGTTCGCCAAGGCGATTACCGCGGCGTCCGGATCGATCCTGCACTCCCCGACCGGGCTCCCCTGCCCCGGCCGGACCTCAGGCTTCGCCAGATTCCACTCGGACCCGTCGCCGTCTTTGGGGCCAGTAACTTCCCGCTCGCCTTCTCGGTAGCTGGCGGTGACACCGCCTCCGCGTTCGCCGCTGGATGCCCTGTCATCGTCAAAGCCCATAACGCACACCCCGGCACGGCCGAGCTCGTCGGCCAAGCCATCGTCAAAGCTGTCCGCGACCTCGGCCTGCACCCCGGAGTGTTCTCCCTCGTCTATGGGTCGGGAGCAAGTATCGGTCAAGCACTCGTCGCCGACCCCGCCATCAAAGCCGTAGGCTTCACAGGCTCGCGCAGTGGCGGCACCGCGCTCATGCGCACCGCCGCCGCGAGGCCCGAACCCATCCCGGTCTACGCCGAGATGTCCTCGATCAACCCCGTTTACATCTTCCCCGGCGCGCTGGCCGGAGACATAGAAACCCTCGCCCAGCAATACGTTGCCTCAGTAACCGGCAGCTCAGGACAGCTCTGCACCTCCCCCGGCCTGGTCTTCGCCCCCGCCGGAGAGGCAGGAGAACGCTTCGCAGCAGCTGTCACCGCAGCCGTGACAGCCCTTTCCGGCCAGACAATGCTCAGCGGCGGTATCGCATCCGCCTGGGAACACGGCTACAAGACCCTTGAAGCAGTACCGGAAGTAGAGCTCATCGGCCGCGGCAAGCAGGGCCCGACCGCCAACGCCCCGGCCCCTGCAGTCTTCGGCGCTGACCTGGACGCGTTCACCACCAACAAAGTCCTGCACGAAGAAATCTTTGGCGCGGCCAGCCTGGTTGTCCGGTACAAGAACATTGAAGACCTGATCGAGGCCACCAACAAGCTCGACGGCCAACTGACTGCATCACTGCACCTCACCGAAGCTGACTACGGTGCCGCCGCTCCCCTCATCCCGGCGCTGGAACGCAAAGTAGGCAGAATCATCATCAACGGCTGGCCGACCGGTGTTGAAGTAGGACACGCCATGGTGCACGGTGGGCCCTACCCCGCCACCTCCGACTCCAAAACCACGTCGGTGGGAACCCTGGCCATCCACCGTTTCCTCCGTCCGGTGTCCTACCAGAACTTCCCCGAGGAGCTGCGCCCTGCGCCCGTGCAGGACGCCAACCCTTGGAACGTCGACCGACTCATCGACGGCCAACCCGAAAAGAACTAAACGGGAAACCCACGCTTCATCCTGAACTTCCGGTCCCGGGCACGCCTCTCGCAACGAGTCGCCCGGGACCGGAAACCCAAACCCCGTGATGAGCCTCGGCCACTTTGCCGCATGTAAAGCTTTAGCCAAGCTGAGGTACACCCCAACCTGACGTCTAGGGCATTTGACAAGGGAGAACTCGGCTGTCGGTGGAGCACCCCTTTGTGCTCAGACACCTGTCCGTCGGCAAGTGGTGACATCGCCCGCCCCGCGGACGAACCTCTTTCCAGTAGCCCGATTATTCTGGCTATTTGGACGATTGTTAGCCTAAATGGGCCAGTCTTCTTCCGCTCCGATTGTCAGGGTGAAGTCTGAGAACATGATGAGCCGATGTCAATTAATTGGGGTTCCGCCGCCACTCTGACACAGAAGCCGAGCATCGCCTCTGATTGCTCGTACTGGACGAGTGCGGCGCAGCGGCCCTCGAAGTTAGTCTTGAGCTGATCCACCTCATTAGCAGCAACCGGCCTCTCGTTCACACATTGCGCTTCGGATCCGGCCGCCGATTCGCGGAGGCTTCCAACCGCTGCCCGCAGAAAATTCGGCGGCCTCGTTGATGTCTGACTGCTAGGACTTCGTTTCGTTTGGATGGCTCGTGTGGACCTGTTCCAGGTAAACAACTTGGCCCACGACGTAAAACCAGATGCGCGCATCACCTTTCAGGGTGGGCTTGTGCTGCCACCTGTCGTGGGTAATACCGTCTCGCGATATGCGGCCCAGCTCACCACGCAGTCGGTAGTTGGTCGGTGTCGTCAGTTGCGGTGTCCGCGTCAGGAAGTCCCATGAATCCACCAGCGCGTTCTTGGTCGTGGCTTTAAGGTCCGTCCAGCCGCGTTTAGCCTGCACCGACGCGAACCGAAGCTCATACTCACTCTTCTTAGTCGGCCTCTCGACCTTTTCATTCTTCGCCATCCCTCAGGGGCGCTCGACAGCTTCGGCACTGTCAAGCCATTCGATAGTTTCCCCGCCAAGGCCGGCAGCGATAGCAGTTGCCGTCTCACGCCACGCATTTAATTCCGCGACCGCCAAATGAGGCTGGTTAGTGGCAAAAGACGCACGCGCCGCCGCCACAATTTCAGTGGAGCACGCTTCTCGGTCTGCCTCGCTCAAGGCAAGCATCCACGGAAACCGATCACTCATCCGGGTGGCCAGCGTTCCCTCGCTGCTGGTAGTTACGGCAATCAACTGCGCGGCCAGCTCAAGGAGAGCAGCGCGTTCCCGATCAGCGCTCTCCGACATCAGAATGAGAGACTCGCCATCACGACGCGTGATCTGAATCGGGTGATCTGCTGCAGCCGCAAAGGCCTCAGCGGAAGCACGGCTTAGCTCGGAAGACTGGAAAGTCGTTCGGGAAGTGACTGCTGCGCTCATGACTCAACACTACTTCAGATCATGTTCTGAAGTCCACCAGCCAAATCGCACAGTTGACGGAATTTCCATTATCGGCTCTCTGAAATAGCCGGGGGAGGGGCGCCAAGCGGGGTCATTTCCCACCTTCATTAGCGCGTTCTCCCCCGGCCAGGAGGCTTAGCCCTGGTCCCGCAACCGCCGTTTGCAACGAACGGGACTGCGGAGATATGGGCGCATTTCCAGAGGGGGTGGGATAATCGGCGCCTGTCAGGACGCCGACCGCGTATCGAAGGCCGCGGCTGATTCGCGCAGCAGCCGGGCGACGGTATCCACCGGCGTGCTGTTACGCTGGCGGCCGTCAAGCCGTCGCAGAACGATGCGACGCGTCCCCAGGCCGGGGATGTCCAAGATCTCGACGCCGTCATGGACAACGCCGGCCAGCGCCAGGGTGGGCACAATGGCCACTCCCTCGCCGGCAGCGACCAGCGCGAGGGCCGTTAGGGTTTCCTGGTACTGGTGCACTGTCTCAATGTTGGCGCCAGTCGACTGGCGAAGCCTTCCGAGTACCGTGGAGTTTGCGGCTGAGGAGTCCACCCCAAGCCACGGGAGCGGCAGGCGACCAAGGTCCACGTTTTCGGTGCTAAACAGTGCTCCGGAGGGGACTACCAGCTTCCAGGGTTCGTCTAGCAGTGGTTCCTCGATCATGCCGGCGCCGAGTGAAAGCTGTGCGGCCGTGGTCGAATCCAATTCGACCACCACTGCGTCAAGCTGGCGTTGACGCAGCAGCCGCATCAACGCCGGGAAATCGTCCTCGATGATGCGGATCTTTAGCTGGGGGTACTGATTCCGCCATTCGGGGAGACGTGGAATCACCAGTGTCCGAATGAAGCTTGTAAAGCCGCCCACCCTCACCTCGCCGGCCACTTCGGCGCCGCCCTCCATTCGGGCCTGGGCCACGCTGAGCGCGCGTTCGATTTCTTCGCCGGCTTCCGCAATCGCTACGCCTGCGGGGGTCAACGCTGAGCCTTTCGGAGTACGTACCACCAGCGCGTGGCCCGTTTCGCGCTCCAATTTGTTGATCTGCTGGGACACGGCGGATGGCGTCAGGCGCAGCTCGTCGGCAGCTGCGAGGATGCCCCCGGTCCGGGCGACGGCCAGAAGCACAAGTAGCCGGCGGGGGTCCAGATCCATGTTAAGCATTCCTAAACGAGGTCTTCAGAAGAATGCAATTGAACTACATCTCTTGGGCCCCGGACAATTGCCAGGTAACGATTACGGAAGGGGCAAGATGGAACTGGTTTGGGAAGTTGCCGGTTGGGCTGGCGCCGTCGCGATACTCGGAGCGTACCTCGCCGTGTCTATGGGCTGGCTGAAGACCGGGCGGGCATTCCAGAGTGCGAACCTCGTGGGTGCCTGCGCATTCATCATTAACAGCGCCTTCCATGGAGCTTGGCCTTCCGTTGCCACGAACGTCGCTTGGTTCCTGATTTCCGCTGTCGCACTCTTTCGGATGCGTGCGGACTATGGTGCGGCTTCCGGCGAAGCGCCGCCGGTGCAACTTCCCGGCGTTCCGGACACTACCGGCCAGCTCGCCGTCATTGAGCCGCCGCGGGCGGCATGTTCCGCATAGCCTGCTGATGCCGCACGGCCCGGAATGGTGAACGAACGCTCGAACTAGTCTGGGGCTTACTCCGCCGATACTTCATCTGCATTTTCGAGGCTCTTGGTGACTTCGTAATGGAAACCGTCTCGGTCCTCCGCTGCCCAGGCCTCGTAGAAATCAGCCTTTTCGAAGAGCCTGCGGTTTTGTGCAGGAGAGCTGACCCAGAGGATTTTCCCGTCGTCAGTAACTGCGTCTACATAGCCGCTGCAAACGCTGGTCCCCAGCTGGCGGATCTCGACACTTGCCCCGGGGAGGATCGTCCAGTCTTTGATGCGTCGCTTGTCCAAAGCTCAGGTTCCTGTTCGTTATTGAGTCGTCATGGTCTTCTGTATGAGCTTGCCCCGATACCTCGGGGCAAGCTCATACAGAAGAAGGGAAAGCGGCCGGCGTGGAGGCGGTCGTAGCTAGTGTGCGTACCCGGCGGCCGCTTCCGTGAGCGTTTTGCCCTTGGTTTCCGGGGCGAGCCACTGGGACAACGCGGCTCCGGCGAATGCGACCCCGGCTGCGATCAGCATGGTGGGACCTGGTCCAAGGTTCTGCATTGATATCGGAAGCAGGAAGGTGCCGATGCCTGCCCCGACCCGGCTGACGGCAGCCGCGAAGCCTGTTCCGATTCCGCGGATTTCGGTCGGGAGGACCTCACCCGGGTAGACGTTCGTCAACGTGTTGTATCCGGCGTTGAAGAATGAAAAGACCAGGAACAGGATCAGCACGATGATGGCCGGCGCACCGGCCCAGAGCCCAATGATTGCCAGGACAATGGCGCACAACCATTGCGGCGGGACGGTCAGGGCACGTCGGCCAATCTTTTCGATCAGCAGGAAGGTGACGATCACGCCTGCAAGGGCGACGGCGGAAAGGCCGACTCCGCCTGCGAGGCCGCCCGAGAGTCCGTATTGGTCCAGGACGCTGTCTGCGAATGTGGCGATCGCGAAGTAGGGTGTCACGGCGCAGAACCAGAAGCCCGAGATGAACAGTGTTGACCGCCAGTATTCTTTGGAGAACAGCATCCCGAAGCTGCCCTTGCGGACGTCTTCGTTCTGGACGTCCTCGAGTGCGTCCTCGGGCATGTATTTAGCAGCGAGGGAACGGGCGTCGTCCTTGCGTCCAACGCTCCACAGCCAACGTGGTGACTCGGGCATTCCGAGCCGGGCGAGGAAGATGGCCACTGCGATGAAGGTGCTCGTGCCGAGGATGAAGTTCCAGCTCAGCTGCGTGTATGTGCTGAGCAGGTGACCGGTCAGGAATGCGACCATGAAGCCGCCGTACCAGGCAATCCCCATGGCGGCCATCAGGCGTCCGCGCAGGTGGGAGGGTGAGAACTCAGCCATCAGGGGCCAGCCCACGGCATATTCGGTGCCGATCGCGATTCCCATCAGCAGGCGGACCACAACGAGCAATACCGGTGAGTCGACGAAGAACTGCATTCCCGAGGCGATGGCGAAAATTCCGATGTCGAACATGAAGATCGGCTTGCGGCCCCACTTATCGGAGGCCCATCCACCGATAGGTGATCCGATCAGGATGCCGACAAGGGCGGCGGCGGCGATGAGGCCCTGCCACAGGGCCGTTAGGTGCAGGTCCTGGGCCATGGTCCCCGACACCGGACCGATGATACCCAGGACGTAGCCGTCCAGCACCATTCCGCCGATCAGGACAGTGACCATTCTGATCAGGAACCGTCGTTTGCTGGCCGCTGATGCAACAGCCTTGTGGGCCGTTTGGTTCTTCATGGAAGACATGATCACTCCTGGCGACCTGGGAAGGACAGAGGGGTTCGCCTTGTTCGCTTCTTTGAGAAGTTGGCGTTGGGACATTGTCGACCTGGCCTTATCCGCGGTTGTACATGACGTGCTTGGTGCGGGAGAAGTCGTCAAGGGCGTAGCTGGAGAGGTCCCGTCCGTAGCCTGAGCCCTTGAAGCCGCCCCAGGGCATCTCGGTGGCGATGACCAGGTGCGAGTTGACCCAGACCGTGCCGAAGTCCAGCTGCCGCGGCACGGTCAGTGACCGGGCACTGTCCTTGGTCCACACGGATGCCGCGAGGCCGTAGATGGTCTCGTTGGCGCGGGTCACAGCTTCTTCGTCGGTGCTGAAGGTCTCCACGGATACCACCGGGCCGAAGATCTCGTTGCTGGCGATCGCGGCACCCGCGGGGACGTTGGTGACCACGGTGGGTTCGATGAAGTAGCCGGGCCCGTCGATGGCGTTGCCGCCCACGGCGATGGTCAGGCCGTCCTTGCGGATGTCCTCGAGTGCGGCCAGTACGCGCTCGTAATGGGCGCCGGAGATCATGGAGCCGATTTCGACGTCGCCTCCGGTACCTGGGGTGCCGATGGAGATGTCGCTGACTTCCCGGACGAGGAGTTCGGTGAACTTCTCGGCAACCGATTCGTGCACCAGGACGCGGCAGGCGGCGCCGCATTCCTGGCCGCCGTTCCAGAACCCTGCCGAACGCACGCCCTCGGCGGCGGCTTGAAGGTCGGCGTCGGCGAAGACCACGACGGGGGCCTTGCCACCGAGTTCCAGGTGCACGCGCTTTACCGAGGATGAGGCGCTTGCGGCGACCTTCTGGCCGCTGCCGACGCTTCCGGTGATGGCCACGAGGTCGACATCCGGGTGCTCGGCGAGCCTGTTGCCCACCACCCGTCCGGGCCCGGTGACAATGTTCACCACACCGGCGGGCACTTCATCGGCGATGAGCTCTGCGAGTTTGAGCGTTGTCAGGGGTGTCTGTTCTGAGGGCTTGAGCACCAGGGTGTTGCCGGCGCCGAGGATGGGGGCGATCTTCCAGGCAGCCATCAGCAGCGGGTAGTTCCAGGGCGTAATCACCCCGACGACGCCCACGGGTTCGCGGAAGATCACCGAGGTGTGGTTCTCGGCGTAGTCGTCCGCGCCCAGGGTGTTGTAGGCACGGGCTGCGCCGGCGGAAAACCGGAAGGTGTCGATGGCGCTGGAGATGTCGTCCTCGGCCACCATCGCCGTCTTGCCGGTGTTGGCGGATTCCAGGGTCTCGAACAGTTCCCGGTTGGATTCGATGATGTCCGCGATCCGCAGCAGGACGGCCGCGCGCTCCTTGGGCGTTGTCGCCGCCCACGCTGCCTTGGCAGCGACTGCGGCAGCGACGGCAGCGTCGACGTCCTCGACGGAACCGGCGGGCACCTGGGTGAGGACTTCCTCGGTGGCCGGGTTGACGACGTCGACCTTTTCGTCCGAGGTGGACGGAGCAAACGCGCCGCCAATGAACTGGCCAAAGGGTGGAAGGGACGGGGCAGGAGTGTTTTCTGCCCGTACAACTGTGAACGGTGAGGTCTTGGTCGTGCTCATTGCTATGCCACCGTCTGGTAGAGGGCGGAGAGTGCCTGCTCGACGCGGGCGTGGTCCTCGGCGCTGAGCTCTGCCGTGGGCCGCTTGGGCACGCCGGCGGTAAGACCCTGGAGGGTCAGGCCGACCTTGACTGCGGGGATGAATGGCACGGAGAGCAGGGCATCGATGACCGGATACACCTTCTTCCACTGGTCCAGCGCGCCTTGCAGGTCACCATCGGCGATGCTGCGGCTAACGGCAACGATTTCGTTGGGGACCACGTTGGCGGTGCCTGCCATGACGCCGGCCGCGCCTTCGACAAGAGCGCTGTAGAGGTAGACGTCCCAGCCGATGAAGGTGCCGATGACGTCGGAGTGGTGGTGGATCAGCTGCAGTGCCTGCTCCCAGTTGGCGCTGGAGTCCTTGATGTAGCGGATGTTCTCCACTTCCTCGGCGAGGGCACGGACGGTGGCCGGGTCCAGGTTCACGCCGGTAACGGCAGGGATGTTGTAGAGCATCACCGGGATCGTGACGGAGTTGGCCACGTCCTTGATGTAGGTGACGGTCTCGTCCAGGGACAGCGGCTCGTAGTACGGGGTGATCAGCATGAGCACGTCCGCGCCGAGCTTCTCGGCGGCCTGGGACAGGCGGATGGCCTCGGCGGTGGACGTGGCACCCGTGTTCGCAATGACAGGTACGCGGCCGTTGGCCTGCTTGATGACGGTCTCGATGAGCAGTAGCCGTTCCTCCGAGGACAGGGCGCCGACCTCACCAGTGGAGCCTGCGGCAACCACGCCGTCGACACCGGCGTCGATGGAGCGGTCCACGATGCGGCGGAGGGTTTCGACATCGATGGTTTCGTCCTGGTTGAAGGGCGTGGAGAGGGCGGTGAGAACACCGCGGAGGTTCTGCGACATGAATGGTTCCTTAGGGAAGTTCGTGGGTGTGGTCAGTGGTTTGGGGGTCAGGCGACGACGGACAGTCCGGACTGGTGCGGTGCCTGGCGCTGGGTGGCCAGGACGCTGGCGGCTTCCTGTGCTGCGGAGAACCCGGTGGTGATGGAGCTTTCGGTGTAGAGGGTGCCCAGGTAGTCGCCGGCCAGGAAGACGCGGTCGGCTCCCCGCATGAGGGTGGACTGGATCTTGGCGCGGCCCGGGAAGCAGTAAGGGGAAGCGTTCTTCCACCGGTCCACCTTGGCTTCCACGACGCTGTCGGCGAAGCCGTGGCCCAGAACCTGGTCAAGGTCGGTGAGGTGGGTCTTGATGACTTCCTCTTCGCTCTTCTCCAGCAGGGCCTTGCCCAGGCTTGCCGGGGAGAACGTCATGAAGCTGCCCCCGGGCTTGCGGACGGATTCGGTGCCGCGGACGATGCTGGCCTGGTTCAGGGCGATCGCGAAGGAGCGCTTGGGAGCTGCGATGGCGTAAATGTCGTCCCAGGGTTTTGCGGTGGTTTCGTTGGTGAGGAAAGCGGTGCTGACGTGCGGGCCGTACTTGATCTGGCTCAATGCCCCGCGCAGGTCCTCCGGAAGATCCACACCGACCTTGTGCGACACGTCGGCGGTGGTGGCCAGGACAACGGTGCGCGCCTCAACTTCGCGGTCAACGCCATCCTGGCGGTACCGGACCAGCACGGATTCCTTTTTATGGACAACTTCGTGGACCACGGCGCCGAGTTCGATACGGTCACTGCCCATGGCGGCTGCGATGGACTCGGTCAGCGTGGACGGGCCACCGACGATGCCCCGGCTGAGGCCCTGGCCGAATCCGAGGACCAGGCTGAAGTAACCGATGCCTGCGCCGGCGGAAATCTGGTCCATGTCACCGGCAGAGCGGGTGACGGTGGTCTTGAACAGGGCAGCGGCGTCTTCGGAGAGGTTGCCGACGAAGTCCTGGAAGGAGGTGTTGTTCTCGAAGTCGTAGATGCGCTGCTGCCGCATGGCACCGGACTCCCCCGCACGCTTCCGGACCACCCCGGTGTACTTCGCCACTCCGCTGACCACCTTCAGTCCGGCGCGGAAGGTGTCGACCCGGGAGGAGAGGGACATCGGGATGCGCAAGGGATAGGTGGCGATGTGGCCCTTCTTGATGAACTTTCCGTTCATCGACAGGCCCTGCAGGGACCCCGGGATCTGGACGGCCATGACGCCGACTTCGTTGAGCAGCGCATCGGTGGATGATCCGGCACCGGCGAAGACGTGCCCGCCCCAGTTCAGCCAGTAGTCACCCCGGCGTTCGGAGCGGATGCGACCGCCGACCCGGTCTCCGGACTCCAGGACTACCGTGTCCCAGTGCCGGAGCCGCCAAGCTGCGGAAAGTCCGGCCAGGCCACCACCGACGATAACTGCGTCTTTCATGATTCCCATTCCTAGCTGTGTTGATGCTGATATGTTGGCGACCGCACGCCCGGGTTCCTTGCGGAAATGGTGGCTCTCTGCGGATCACCAGAAGGAGATAAGTCTCTTCAGGTACCTGCCGTCATTGGCTGAGTACCAGGCCAAACCTCGCGTCCCTCCCCCAGGTGGGATCCAAGCGTTGTGACACAAACCACCATAGGATGTGATCACAAATCAAACAAGGGGGTTACGGTAAAATCTTTTGGACTGGCCGGGCAGACCAAGGCGGAGCCCTCCCGGCTCACCCGTATATTTGATCTGTGGTCATATCCCAGCGCGCAGAACCCACCTTGCTGACCGATCAGGTTTATTCGATGATCCGCGCCGCGATTCTGAGCGGAGACCTTCCCTCCGGTTCCCGCCTCAAGGTGCGCGACCTGGCCGAGCAAGTAGGGACGAGTGTCATGCCTGTCCGTGAGGCGATCCGGCGGCTGGAGGAGATCGGGCTCGCCGAGCGTGAGCCGCACAAGGGTGCGGTGGTCAAGACCTTAACCTTCGAGGAGCTGATCCACGTCTACGACGTTCGGCGGCTGCTGGAAACCGAAGCGGCGCGACTGGGCAGCGAAAACGTCAGCCCGGAGGACTGCGACCGTATGCAGGCCGAGTACGACCTCATGCGCAAGGCGATCGACGAGCGGCAGGTCATCCCCACGCTGGACCATGACGAGGCAATGCTGGCCATCCTGTACCAGGCCGCCGGCAACCCGGTGCTGCTCCAGATGATCAGGAGCCTGTGGCAACAGTGCCGCGCCTACAAGATCGTGGGCGCCCAGGGCTCGCTCGACAACGGTAACGACGACTCGCTGTGGCGGTACCAGCAGGATCTCATTACCGCTGCCCGCAACAGCGATCCGACTGCGGCGGCGGCAGTAAACAGTGCCTCCCTCCTGGACGCCAGCGAACGGATCAAGGCCCGCCTGGCCGACCAGAGCTCTGCTTAGAGCCTGATATCCCCCGGTAGGCCTGCCGGGATACCAGGGGACAGGCCACCTTGCACGGGTGGGCTGGCTACGCTATTGCCTGGACGGCCCGGCCACGTTCTCCCTGGGCTGGTCTTAGACGATATGAAGTGAGGGCACCGCTCCCGCCGGTCCGGACCGGCGGCATCACGCCGGGGGCGGAGCGCGGCGACGGCTCAGTGTGATCCGTTCGATGGCGGGCGCGGGTGTGGCGCTGCGGCGCCTGCCCGGGCAGGACGTCCCCGCAGGACGTCCCCTATCCGGATTGGGAACGTGGGGCAGTCGGGCGATGCGTAGGACCGGGAAGCCTCTTCGGCAAAGAAATGTGATCACAGATCTAGACAGGGCGCAGCGGGCTGGCTACAGTGACTTAGACCACAAGCCGGCAAGCACTGTTACCGGCGATCAGCAAGTCACGCTCCCCTGAAAACCCAGCTTGGACCGACTCTCAGGGTCAAGGCGTCCGCTACTTGAAGGAAACGAAGATGGGCTTAAGCTTTGGCACGAAAGCTCCCCGGCTCGCGCTCTCTGGAGGCGTCGTGGTCTCCGGACTCGGCAAGAGCTACGGGGCAACTCGCGTGTTGTCGGATGTAAATCTGACCATGAACGAAGGTGAAGTTGTCTCCATCATCGGCCCCTCAGGGGCTGGCAAGAGCACCTTCCTGCGCTGCCTGAACTACCTGGAGACCCCCACCGAGGGCGAAATCTCCATCGGCGGGGCCCACGTCGTGGCCGGCGGGAAGCTGCCGGACAAGGCCAGCCTTGATCACCTTCGCCGGGTCACCGGAATGGTCTTCCAAAGCTTCAACCTGTTCCCGCACCTCACCGTCATGGAGAACATCACCCTGCCACAGCGCAAGGTGCTGGGATCGAGCAAGGAGCAGGCCGAAGAGGTCGCCAACCGGCTGCTGAAGCGGGTGGGCCTCCCCGAGAAGGCCAAGGCCTATCCTGCCCGCCTTTCCGGAGGCCAGCAGCAGCGCATCGCGATCGCCCGGGCCCTGGCGTTGTCCCCGAAGGTGATGCTCTTCGACGAGCCCACTTCGGCTCTGGATCCCGAGATCGGCCTGGAAGTCCTCGCCGTCATGCGTGACCTGGCCGACGAAGGCATGACCATGCTTGTGGTCACGCACGAGATGCACTTCGCCCGGGACGTCTCAAACCGCATCATGGTCATGGGCAACGGCGGCGTGCTGGAAATCGGACCCAGCCACCAAGTGATGTCTGACCCAGAGAACGAACGCACCCGGCAGTTCCTCAAAGCCGTACTGGACAGGTGAGACGGGGATGATCACGCAACTGCTGTCCTCGATCGTCCAGGGCGTTGGACTCACCCTCTACGTCACCGGCGCATCACTACTGTTCGGCGGCATCATCGGCCTGGTGCTCGTCGGCGCTGCCCGCTCACCGATAGCTCCCATTCGGGCTATCGCCACCCTGTACATCAACCTGGTCAGGGTCATCCCACCGATCACCTGGTTGTTCCTGATCTACTTCGGCTTGCCCCAGTTCGCACTGAGGCTGACCACCATCCAAGCCGCAATTATCGGGTTCTCAGTCATCGCCTCGGCGTTCATGGCCGAGATCTACCGCTCGGGACTGCTGAGCATCCCGGACGGTCAACGTGAGGCGGCCCACGCGCTCGGCCTGAGCTCGGTCACCACGGTGGGGCATATCATCACACCGCAGGCGTTCCGGGTCGCGCTGCCCGCGATCGCCACCTATGGGATCGGTCTGCTGAAGGACTCTGCCCTGGCCTCCACTATCGGCGTGCGTGAGATCACCTACTACGCGCAGCAAAGCGCCAAGCAGACGCACGAAGGCCTGCTGTCATTCGTCGTCGCCGGTGCCCTGTACATCGTCATCAGCCTCATCGTCGCCCTCATCTCCCGGCGGGTCGACCTCACGCTGCGCAGGAAGATCGGAGTGGCGTGATGGACATCTTCACCCAATGGCTCGCTTGGATGCCCGCCCTCACTCCGGGCCTCATGATCAGCCTCCAGTTGACCGGGCTGTCGCTGCTCTTCGGCTTCCCGCTCGGCCTGCTGTTTGCTGTCATGGCCGCCGCGAAAATCGCGCCCCTGCAGTGGATCTCATTCTTCTTCGTGGAGATCGGTCGCGGCCTTCCAGCCCTGGTGCTGTTGTACCTGATGTATTTCAGCCTCCCCGACGCCGGCATTACCCTGACGTCGTTCACCACAGCGGTCATAGCGCTGAGCTGGAACACCGGCGCTTACGCCTCGGAGTACTTCCGGGCCGGGATCGCGGCGGTACCCCTGGGACAACGGGAAGCGGCACTGACCTCAGGGCTGCGCGGCTGGACCGGCTTCCGGCTCATCATTCTCCCTCAGGCACTGCGGATCTCCACCCCGCCACTGGCCGGACTCGCCGTCCTGATCTTCCAAGGCAGCGCCCTAGCCTTCGTGATCGCCGTACCCGAACTGATGTCCAAAGCCTTCGAAATCGGATCCATCACCTTCCAATACCTCAGCGTCTACACCCTCACCGCCATCGTCTACGGATCCCTCACCCTTGTCTTCCTCGGCCTCGTCCGGATCCTGGAACAACGCCTCGGACGGCACCTGCAACGCAACTAAACCTTTCCATCCATCCCCGGGGATTCACCCCACCAGCTCAACAAGAAAGAGAAAACCATGTCCCGTACTCTCGTGCGCGCGCTTTCGGCCGGCACCGCCGCCGGTCTGCTCGCCATCAGCCTCTCCGCCTGCGGCGGCACCAACACAGCCAGCAGCTCAAGCGACTGCAAGGCCGCCCACACAGACCTTAAAACCATCAACCAGGGCGAGCTCAGCGTCGCGAGCTACGACTACGCACCCGCCACGATCCTGCAGGGCGACAACGTCACCGGCATGGAAGGCGACCTGATCAACGAGATCGCGAAGCTCGAATGCCTCAAGCTCACCGTCAGCACTTCCGGCGGTGCAGGAGCAGTCATCCCGTCCGTGCAGGCCAAGCGCGTGGACATCGGATCGGGAAACTGGCTGCGCACCAAGGAACGCACCAAGATCGTCTACCTCAGCACCCCGCTGTGGAGCGACCCACAGGCCATCGTCTCCACCAAGGGCCTGACCAGCGACGACCTTCAGGGCAAAGTCGTAGGCTCGGTCGCCGGCAACCTCTGGAACGACAGCATGTCCAAGTGGCTTGGCGACAAGTTCAAGATCTACCAGGACGACGAATCCATCTACTCGGACCTGAAAGCCGGACGCATCGACGCCCTCGTCGCGTCAGCAGCATCCGCCAAGTACCGGTTCAAGGACGCCCCCATCGAGGGCGCACAGGTGATCGCCGTCAAGCCCAACCCGAACGTCCCCCAGTTCGCCGCGGTCGGCCAGGTCATGCTGCCCTCCAGCCTGGACAATGACACTCTCGGCAAGGCATTGGACGAGGACATCAAGAAGCTCCGTGAAGACGGAACCATCAAGAAGATCCTCGAGAAGTACGGCATTGACCCCTCCGTCGGCGAGCCGGGGGCACCCACCGAACTCTAAACCGACACCTCTCGCACAGGGCGGCGCCGGAATGTCTTCTCCGGCGCCGCCCTATGCGGCGTCCCCTTGGGGCCCTACATCGGAGTTTGAAAGCAAAGCAAGCAAAGGAGCATGCACATGAGCGGAACCATCATTGTGGGGGTGGACGGCAGCCCAACGGCCAGGAAGGCAGCAGAGGCCGCAAGGGACCTGGCATCGGCGCTGGGAGCAACCCTTCACGTGGTCTCGGCCTTCGACAGCGAACGCTCGCAGGTGTTCGGCAGCGGCAGCAACAAATGGCTCGTATCAGACGCAGACAAGGCCGAACACGTCGCCCGGGCAGTCGCGGACACCCTGGGCGGGGACATCAACATCACCTATTCCGCAGCGCACGGCAGGCCAGCCGATGCCATCATCAGGGAAGCGATCGGCAAAGAAGCACGCATGATCGTGGTGGGCAACCGCCGCATGCAGGGCATCGGACGGGTCCTCGGAAGCGTGGCCAACAGCGTTGCCCACAACGCCCCCTGCGACGTCTACATCGCCAACACCTACGACGCGGACTGAACCCGCGCCTGCCGTAAGCACCCACACCAAGTCTCGAGTCAGAATTTCATCAGGAGCCCATATTGCATGACGTGATCATTGTCGGAGCCGGCGCGGCGGGACTCAGCACCGCGTACCATCTGCGGGACACTGGCCTGGACGTCCTCATCCTGGAGTCCGGCCCTGACATTGGCGGCAGGGCACACACGGTCCCCCTCGCCGGAACCGCCGCCAATTCCGGTGCCATGTTTGTCTACAAAGACACCAAAACCGAAGAGCTCGTCAACGAGCTGGGAATCGCTACCGTTCCGTTCATCCCGGAAACCTACGGGATTCACGTCAACGGCAAGACCGTTGTGGCCAGAACCAATGAAGACGTTGTAGCCGGCCTCAATATCAGCGAGTCCGAAAAGACAGAACTCCTGAAATTCATTGATGCTTCCCTCACGGAATACCAGGACTATGTATCTGCCCGGACACCTGCCGGCGAACTGGGCAAGCTATCGGAAGAGACCGTAGCTGAACGCCTGATCGGCCTGCAGCCGGCCGTCCAGGACATCATCACCACAGCCATCCGGGGCGGCGCAGTAGGTGATCCGGCCAACCTCTCCGCCAAGTACGCCCTCCGCTACTTCGCCAGCTACCTCGCCCGAGAGAAGAACAACCGCCTATTCGCGCTGGCAGGCATGCAAGCCATACCCCGGGCACTGCTCAAACACCTTCCCAACCACACACTGCGCTGCAACACCCACGTCACGAACGTGGTCCCGCTCGAAGAACAGCTCTACGAGGTCACCGTCACCGGTGAGGAAGGCCTGCAGAAGCTCACGGCCAAGCACGTTGTGCTGGCCGTCCCCGCCCCGGTGGTTCCCGACATCGTCAAGAGCCTGCCGGACTGGAAGACTGCAGCACTGAAAAAGGTAGCAAGTCCAGGCAGCACCACGCTCAACATCGTCGCCGATATTGAAGGGCTGCCCAAGCTCAGGGACTGGGCCTTCATCGTGACGGTCGGCATGCCCTTTGACGCCATCATCAACCCCATTCCAGGAGGTACCGAGGAGACACGCAAGGCGAACATCCTCCAGCTGACCTGCTACGGAAATTCGTCGGGCTACCTGCCTGGGTTTGCTGACAACGAGGAACACATCATGGACTGGATGGAGGACGTGTACACGGTGGCTCCCGAGCTTCGCGGCCGGGTGCTCGGCGTGCACGCCCAAACCTGGCAACACTGTTTCGCCCTGCTCAGCCCGGAACGGGCATCAGCCCGTCCCGAACTCCAGCACCCCGTCGGATGGCTGCACTTCGCCGGCGACTATACCTCGGAGACCGCCGGCACCCATGGGGCCTACTCCGAAGGAGAACGGGTTGCAGCCCAAATACGCGCCGCCATGAAACCCGCAAAGCAGCAGGCATAACCCGCTTGGGCACCACAGCGCCCAAGCCATGCCCTGATTCTGCAACGACCTTCTCTTCTTGAAAGGACCTCCTCCTAATGACGGTCTTCGGAATAATCGGCGTCGGGTCTATTGCCTCCGCGATCGTCACGGGCCTGTGTGAAGACGTCAGGGAACCCCCACAGGTGGTGCTGTCACCGCGCAGCCAAACGCGTTCCAGTGATCTCGCCGCACGTTTCCGAACAGTCACGATTGCTTCAACCAACCAAGAGGTCGTCGACCAGAGCGACGTGATCGTTTTGTGCGTACTACCGCACCAGGCACAGGAAGTGCTCGGGCCACTGGCATTTCGAAAAACCCAGGGAGTCGTCAGTGCCATGGCAGGGGTAAACCTGACCGTCCTGCAAAACCTGGTCTACCTGCCAAGGACATCGCACGAAGCATCCCCGCGCCAGCAGTAGCCACACGATCCAGCGTTACGCCGATCTACCCCTCTACGGAAGCTGCACGCGACCTCTACGACAGACTCGGCGGGCGATTGGAACTTACCGATGAACTCGCATAC
Source organism: Arthrobacter sp. MOO21 (assembly GCF_057369995.2). Classification (NCBI taxonomy): domain Bacteria; kingdom Bacillati; phylum Actinomycetota; class Actinomycetes; order Micrococcales; family Micrococcaceae; genus Arthrobacter; species Arthrobacter sp. MOO21. The sequence continues at coordinate 1,597,215 of NZ_CM170671.2, forward strand.
GAAGCAGTTTCTGCGGCATCGGCGACCGTAGAAGCCTACTTTCACTACCTCGGCACCATCGCCGACTGGCTCGCTGCCCATGGAGTGGCCGGCAGAGATGCCCGTCGATACGTCGCCGCCACATTCAGGGAACTGTCTGAGGAAATGGACACTACAGACGTCGATTTCAGTACCCTGGCCCGCGCGCACACGACAGAAGGAGGCCTCAACGAACAATTCGCAAAGCACCTCACCTCGCAAGGCACCTTCACCGCGGTGGGCGAAGGTCTAGATGCGGTCCTCGCACGGCTCTCACGCACCTGAAAAGGGCCGTTCCTATTGCGGTCCCCCTCCCGTTCAGCAACAGCGCCCAAGGTAAAGAGGTCGATCGGTCCACTCCGAACCCGACCAGATTGGGTACACCCAAACCTGACAAACGTGTCCGTGCCGCATGTAAAACGGTGGGAGTTGGTTCTCCCCTCCCCCATGATGAAGTGTGCTGCTTCCGCCCACGGCCGTGGACAATTCCTATAAGTTATCCATCGCTACTGCTTCCAGGGACCTACCCCAACGGCTCCTACTTCCAGCCGTGGATAACCTGAATTGACCCCAGCTCAGAGGGGCTCCAGTTCCGGCCGTGTGGTCAGCACGCACGGGTTTGCCGGCCGTGCCAAGTTGACGGAATATCCATTATCGGCGAATGAAAATAGGCGGGGGAGCGGCCCAAGACAGCCCGGGCGTGCTCCACTTTCAGTGCATTACTCATCGAGGAGCCAGTGGGTTGCAGGGCACAAGCTAACTGGACGAGCATGGCTGACAGGCTTGACCTCTAAACCTCATCTTAGGGCGAGCTGAACTCAACTTGGCAGAGTGAGGTTTGGAGGAGCCAGTGACCGGAAAGCGGATCGGGTACGTCCGTCAGTACGCATGTGAGGAGCTCATGCTGTTCACGCCCGAAAGCGTGGGTTGCGGCTGTCGGCAGCGGACTCCGAGGTCGGAAGGTAGGTGGGCGGCAAGGAATTGACGACGGGTTTGCAGCCTGGAGTGTCCTAAGGCGATCAGGCAAGGGTCATGATACTGGCGATGACTGCTCCGGCGCCCAGACCGAGGTCGAAAGCGATGTTCCAGGCGGCACTCACTTGCTCTGTCCGGGCCGGCGTTTGCGCACGCCGCATCATTAGTGTCAATGCGGCAGTCTGGATCATGCCTGCTCCAGCGCCGACCGCGGCGCTGGCTCCGATCTTTACCAGCGGGGTTGAACCGGGGACGGCGAAGCAGGCGACGGAAATCACCAACAGAACGGCCGCGCTGGCAGCGGTGCCGACAGCTGATGAGTGATCGCACAACGCCCCACTGGCCAGGCGTCCGAGCGCGACAGTGCTCTGGATTGCGAAAACCGCCAACACAGCAGCGATAGCAGTTGTCCCCGTGACCAGGGACGCCGCCGAGGAGAGCACGGCGGCATACAGAACGACGGCCAGCAGGTGGACTGCCAGGATCACCAGCACCACGAGGACGGCGGCCACGTTTGGGAGACCAACACCCGATGATACGCCGTCGGTGATCGGAGATGCCGGCGAATTCAGCCGTGCCAGGTGCGCCGGCCCGTTGTAGGCGATGTTCTTGGCCACAGCCAGCACAGGCAGGACTGCCAGGAGAGCGAACACTGTCCCTCCCAGGACCACACCCGATGCACCGAAACGCGCGGCCAGGAGGAGCCCGACGGGCGCTCCAACAGCACCACCGATTGCTGAACCGAAGCCGTAGACGCCTAATGCCCAGCCCACATGTTCCGGGGCGGCGAGCTCCTTGGCCCATGCTGTGGCGGTTACCACGAAGACCCCAAACCCGACCCCTAGGAGGATTAGGCCTGGCCAGAGGACTCCGAAGGGCAACGCGGCCAGTCCGGCGGCAATGGCCAGCAATGACATCCTGACCACCCGGGCACGGTTCCGCGTCCAAGGGCCTATTGCCAGGACAAAAGGCTGGATGAGGACCACAACCACCATCAGTACTCCCACTACCACCCCTGCAGGTTCCCGGGCGGTGGTATAGATGAGCGGCGCGCCGGAGTAGAAGCAATAGAAGCTTGCAAATGCGCCACCAGCGGCTCCCGCCAAGCTGATAACGCCTCGTGACTGCCGCCGACTGGTGCCCGTACCGCTTGTGAACACCATCAGTAGGCCCTTTCGGATGGAAGTTTCGGGCTCCAGCCCGGCCAGCGGTGCTTGCCCAAGATTCTGGAGAAACACAAACGTTCAGTGCAGTTCACGGGTCCGAAAACCTCCGCGGTGCGGCGGGGCAGGCTTATGCTTCATCCCCGTGAAGAAATTCCGGCAAATGGATCGGAAAGACACCGAGAACCGGAATCCCTTGGCTAATTCGCTTATAGCTACGGCAAACTGGCGGTTCATGAGCCTGTACCTGCTCGCCGGGAATCCAGCAATCGCTGGCCACGCCCTGGCCGTCTTGATTCCATGCTGTCAGGTCGACCTGCCAGCATGGAATCAACAGCAAAGAGACCGAAAGGTATTCCGGACACCAGTTTGATCACATGCAGGTACCTGCGGGTCCGCGACGCAATCCGCTAAATCTAGTACCTGAAGGGCGTTCTTGATCTACACCCGTCGAGGGTCTGCATTGTCACGGCCGGTGCTGGAGAGACCTTGCATGACTACCTTCCTGCCAGAACAGGAGCGGCTGCGGTGACGGTGGCGATGGCGTTTTCGAAGCGTTCGAGGCCGGTGGTGATTTCTTCGGCGGTGACGATGAGGGCGGGGATGAGGCGGACGACGTTGCCGGCGGGTCCGCAGGTGAGTGTGAGCAGGCCGTGGTTGGTGGTGGCCTGTTGGACTGCTGCTGCGGTTGCGGCGTCGGGGGTGCCGTCTTCGGTGGTGAATTCGATGCCTTGCATCAGGCCTTTACCGCGCACATCGCCGATGACGGGGAAGCGGGCCTGGATGTCTTTGAGTCCGGTCTGGAGCTGCTCGCCGCGGATCCGGGAGTTCTCGACGAGCCCTTCGTCGCGGACGACATCGAGGGTGGCGACGCCGGCGGCGGCAGAGACAGCGTTCCCGCCGTAGGTTCCGCCCTGGGACCCGGGCCAGCCTTTGGACATCAGCTCGGTGGAGGCGGCTATGGCGGAGATCGGGAACCCGGAGGCGATGCCCTTGGCGGTGATCAGGATGTCCGGGGTTGCGGTGGAGTACTGGTGTCCCCAGAACTTGCCCATCCGGCCCACGCCTGCCTGGACTTCATCGAAGATCAGCTGGATGCCGTGCCGGTCGGCGCGTTCGCGCAGTCCTTCCAGGAACGCCGCCGGGGTGGGCAGGTATCCGCCGTCACCGAGGGCCGGTTCGATCAGGAACGCTGCAGTATCGTTAGGCGCGGTCCGGGTCTGGAACAGGTAGTCCAGTTCCTTCAACGCGAATTCCACCGCGGCCGCCTCATCCCAGCCGTAGCGGTAGGCGTACGGGAAGACGGACATGTGCACCCCGGACATCAGGGGGGAGAAACCGGCAGAGAACTTCGTTCCGGCAGTGGTCAGCGACGCCGCCGCCACCGTCCGGCCATGGAAACCGCCCTGGAACACGACAATGTTCGGCCGGCCCGTGGCCATCCTCGCCAAGCGGATCGCGGCCTCAACGGCCTCCGATCCGGAATTGGCGTAAAACACCGAATCCAGGCCTTCGGGCAGTACCTCACCAAGCTTCTCGGTCAGCGCCAGCAAGGGCTTGTGCATCACCGTGGTGTACTGGGCGTGGATGATCTTCCCCACCTGCTCGCGGGCAGCCTCCACTACCCGCGGATGGCAATGACCCGTGCTCGTCACACCGATGCCGGTAGTGAAATCAAGATACGACTTTCCATCAGTCGCATGAATCCAGCTGCCAAGGGCATGATCAACAACCAGCGGGGTCGCTTGCTTCAGAAGAGGGCTAAGAGAAGTCATGCATCCAATGATGCGCATCACATCATCCTATTGTCAACAATCAAACGTTAGAGTGTTGTTGTTGCTGCTCCATCCCGGCAGATTTGTGTGATTCCTCCCACAGGGCTACATTGTAGACAATCTACTAAGCCCCATTGGAGGTGTGCTTTGCTCTTCAGCGAAGAGGAGTACGCGGCGCGTCTAGCTGGCGTACGGTTGCGGATGGAAAAGCAAGGCTTGGGCGCCCTGCTGGTCACTGATCCAGCCAATATTTACTATCTCACTGGCTACAACGCCTGGTCCTTTTATACCCCGCAGCTGGTTTTTGTGCCGGCGAGCGGACCCATGCTCCTCTTTACGCGGGCAATGGACGCGGGCGGCGCCTTCCGTACCACATGGCTTCCCCAGGACTGCATCATCGGTTACCCGGAGCAGTACGTACACCGACCGCATGTCCATCCTTTCGACTGGGTGGCCTTCGCCCTGCGTGAGCGCTTCCTTATAGCCCCGGCGGCGAAGGGGTGCGTGGGCCTGGAAATGGATTCCCACTTCTTCTCCCCCAAGGCCTACCGCTCCTTGCTTAATGCGATCCCGGAGTGGTCCCTGGTGGACAGCTTTGAGCTAGTCAACTGGGTCCGCTCGATCAAGTCCCCGGCCGAGATCCAGCTGATGCGCGGAGCGGCGCAGGTCTGCATGGCTGCCATGCAGGCCGCCGTCGAGACGATCGATGTGGGCGTCCGTCAGTGTGATGCCGCCGCAGCCATCAGCGAAGCCCAGATCAAAGGCGCAGGAGGGGTAGGCGGAGATTACCCGGCCATCGTGCCTATGCTCCCCACAGGCGAAGCAGCGGACACCCCTCACCTGACCTGGAGCGAGGACCGCTTCGAGGTGAATCAGGCCGTGGTCATCGAACTGGCCGGTGCCCACAAGCGCTACCACACACCCCTGGCGCGTACCATGGTGCTCGGCAAGAAGCCGGAACGTCTGGAAAAGCTGGCGGACGCCGTCGCGGACGGCCTTAACGCGGTGCTGACCGAAGTGCAGCCCGGTGTCCCCGTCCGCGAACTGGCACGGGCCTGGAACTGGACATTGGCCAAGTACGGCCTGGAAAAGCCCTCCCGCATCGGTTACTCGATTGGCGTCGGTTATCCGCCGGATTGGGGCGAGCGCACTATCTCCATCCGCTCCGAGGATGAATCCATCCTTGCGGAGAACATGACCTTTCACTTGATCGGCGGCATGTGGATGGATAACTACGGCTACGAACTCTCAGAATCCATCCGCGTCACTGCCGACGGCGTGGAAACCTTCACCAGCTTCCCCCGTGACCTCATCCAGAAAGGCGCCTAGCCATGACGATCAACCACTTTGGGACCCGTTCCCCCGCTGCCCTTCCCTTAGCAGACCGAGCTGTCGGCCTGGTCGGTTCGGTCATCGACTCCAGCACGTCCCTGTTGGCAGCCCAGACGCATGACATTGTCCGGTTTGCCATGGGCTCGCCCGCTGACGAGGCCGTGCCGCTGGAAGAATTCCGGGACATCGCCGACAAGGTCATGGACCACAGCTCCCTGACCTACGGCGCCACCGAAGGCGAGCCGGTGCTGTTGAAAGCCCTCGTGGAGTACCTGGCTGGCACCTCTGACCCTACCGTCGAGGAGCGCGTCACGATCACCGCCGGCGGAATGCAGGGTCTTGACCTGGCCTGCAAGATCTTCATCAACCCTGGCGACCTGGTGATTGTTGAGAGTCCCACCTACACCAACGGCAGCGGCACCGCCCTGAGCTACGGGGCCGAGCTGCTTGAGGCGCCTATGGACCAGAACGGTCTCATCGTCGAGGCCCTTCCGGATCTGGTAGCAGCTGCTGGCCGTACCCCCAAGGCCATCTACACCATCCCCAATTTCCAGAACCCGTCCGGTGTCACCCTCACGCTGTCCCGCCGCCACCAGCTGCTGGAGCTGGCCCACGAGTGGAATGCCGTCATCATCGACGATGACCCGTATGGCCTGCTCCGTTTTCAGGGTGAGGATCTGCCCTCCTTCCAGGCGTTGAGCCCCGGTGATCCACTGCTCTTTTCCGTCCGGACGTTCTCCAAGATCCTGGCCCCGGGGCTGCGGGTGGGCTGGGTTGACACTGATCCGTCCCTGCGCCAGTTGGTTATCAATGCCAAGCAGGCGATGGACACCTGCACCAACGTCCCTGCCCAGCACATCGTGGCCGAATTCATCCGTCGCGGCGGCCTGGACAACCATCTTGCCGGCCTGCGCTCGGAGTACAAGAGGCGTAAGGACGCCATGCAGGAAAGCCTGCACCGCAATCTCGGCAGCAGGATCACCACCACTGACCCCGAAGGTGGATTCTTTCTCTGGCTCACCCTCCAAGGCGAAGACGCGAGGATCAACACGAGCAAGCTCTTCGAGACGGCGCTGGCGGAGGGAGTCGCCTTCATCCCTGGGCCGGCACTGTCCGCCAGCGGAAAATTTGGGGACGCGCTGCGGCTCTGCTTCGCGTCCACCACTCCCGAGCGGGCAGAGGAAGGCATCATCCGCCTCCGCCGTGCGATGGACCGTGAGCTCGCGGCCCTGGAAGAGGGAGCCAGCGCGTGAAAACCGCTGCTCTCGGGCAGGATAGCCAGCAGGATTCTGCGGGCAAGAACCTCGAACAGAAGGTCCTGGACCTAATAAACGAAGCGGAGCTCGTCTCACTGACCACAGCGCTGGTGGCAGCCGGCGGCGAAAACCCTGGTGGCACCGAAGAAGCAACAGTGGCGGTCATGAAAAGCTTTAGCTTGGATGCAGGCCTTGACGTGTCGGCCCAGACCGTCGCGCCGGGACGTCCCAACTTCACCGCCGTCCTGCCGGGCGGACCTCAGCCGGGGCTGCTGTTTCTGGGCCACTCCGACGTGGTGCCCGCCGGTAGCGGTTGGGAGCAGCCGCCGTTTGCGCCGTACGTGCGGGACGGACGGCTGTTCGGCCGCGGCTCCACGGACATGAAGGGCGGGTTGGCCGCGGTCCTTATAGCTTTGAAGGCCCTCAAGGACGCGGGCGCGGAGTTGCGCGGCAACGCCGCGCTGGCCTGCACTGTGGACGAAGAGGACTTGGGTATTGGCATTCGGGCCTACACGCCGGCAGCGCTGGCGGATCCTCATTTTTCCTACTCAGGGTGCGTTGTCGCCGAACCCACCGACCTGGAAACGGTTATCGGTTGCCGTGGCGACAGCTACATCGAGCTAAAAATCACTGGCAAATCCGCACATTCGGGGCGTCCCGCTGATGGGCGCAACGCCATCGACTCCGCGGCGAGGATTCTAGATCTGGTCCGCGCGGATCACGCCCGACTCCAATCGGCAATGGATCCGCTCCTTGGTGCCGGAAGCTGGAACACAGGCCTCATCCGCGGCGGCACGGGAACATCCATGGTGGCAGCCGAATGCACCGTCTCCCTGGACCGCCGGCTCATGCCCGATGAGAACGCCCAAGTGATCCTTGACCAGCTCCTTGGCCAGATCAACGGCGCAGGCATTGATACGGACGGCATCACGGTGGAAGCAAAGGTCATCATGGACATGCCGGGCTTCCGCACCCCTGAGGTCCACCCCCTGGTGGCTAACTCAGTGGCCGCCCTGGCCGATGCCGGCGTAGACAGTGCCGTGACGGGCTGGACCGCAGCCTGTGATGGTGGCTTCATTGCCCGTGACCTCGGCGTCCCCACCATCGTTATGGGGCCCGGCGGACTCAACGACCAGGCCCATCAGGTCAATGAATCAGTGAAGATCGCAGAGCTTGTGGCGGCGGCCCGCGCCTATGCACTCATGTGCCTCAGGCACGGGCATAGCTGACGTAAAACGAAGAACGGCCGACGGCATGTAGCGCCCTCGGCCGTTCTTCGTCGTTTCTTGGGGGTGGCTATTCAGAGTCCTCAGCGCGGCTGTAGGTTAACGTCTCATCCCGGGCACCGCCCATCCAGATATCCTGGCAAGCCGCCGCCATCTCATCCAGGCCTTCAACAATGGTGGCAAAGACGTTTCCGGGAACCCAACCCGTGTCGCCGTTGAGCAGCAGGTTGTTCCGCCCGTAGAAAACGGCGAGGTCGACGATGGTCTGGACTTCATCAGTCCCTGAGTCCGCCTCGTACCCGTGCGAAGGCGTCTTCAGGTCATTGGACGTGAACGTGAAGTAGCAGACGTCGCCGGGAATCGGCGTCACCGTGGTGTTCTCGGCGCCGGGCTCCTTAGGAGCGAAAGCCGGGACGAGGTTGTATATCTCATTACGGGCATACTTCCCATGGAATACCTGGCTGCTTAGTGGTAGAGCGTCCCAGACTGCATTGCTCGTGCGGGGCGCAACGTCGTCGAGTAGGACCGCCTTGCAGGTCACTCCCCGCTTCTCGAGAGTGATGTTGATGTAACGAGCCATGTTTCTGCCTGTCTTCCTTTAGTGCACGCCGCAGGTGCACGGTGCTTATATAGGTCGCGTTGAGACTATGTGGGTAGGATCACAGTTGTCAACAATCCTACCAAACTGCCTTGGTGTCCAAAAGATGCGCTACGGCTGGTGGCAGTGTATTATTGTCAACAATCTACCTCGTACATGTAAGGCGATACTCATGCTCCACGGCGAACAAGTGGCATACGACAGGGTCACGGGCAGCGGCCGCGTGAAGCGGGGCATGGCTGAGATGCTCAAGGGCGGCGTCATCATGGACGTCGTCAACGTCGAACAGGCCCGCATTGCCGAAGATGCCGGTGCTGTTGCTGTGATGGCGCTGGAACGCGTTCCGGCCGATATCCGTGCCCAGGGCGGCGTGTCCCGGATGTCCGATCCAGACATGATCGACCAGATCATCGACGCCGTCTCCATTCCGGTCATGGCCAAGGCCAGGATCGGCCACTTCGTCGAAGCCCAGGTCCTGCAGTCCCTGGGCGTGGACTACATTGACGAGTCCGAGGTCCTGACCCCGGCCGACTATGTCAACCACATCGACAAGTGGAAGTACACCGTTCCCTTCGTCTGCGGTGCCACCAACCTCGGTGAGGCGTTGCGCCGCATCAACGAGGGCGCGGCGATGATCCGCTCCAAGGGCGAGGCCGGCACCGGGGATGTGTCCAACGCGACCGGGCACATGCGCCAGATCCGCTCGGAGATCGCCAAGCTCGCTGCGCTGCCCGAGGACGAGCTCTATGTCGCGGCCAAGGAACTGCAGGCCCCGTACGAATTGGTCAGGGAAGTTGCCGCTGCCGGCAAGCTCCCCGTGGTCCTGTTCACCGCCGGCGGCATCGCCACCCCGTCCGACGCTGCCATGATGATGCAGCTCGGCGCGGACGGCGTGTTTGTCGGTTCGGGTATCTTCAAGTCCGGCAATCCCGCCCAGCGCGCGGCCGCCGTCGTGAAGGCCACGACCTTCTTCGACGATCCCGATGTCCTCGCCAAGGCCTCCCGCGGCCTGGGTGAAGCGATGGTGGGCATCAACGTCGACGAAATCCCGCAGCCGCACCGCCTCGCCGAACGCGGCTGGTAACCCCCTTTATGTTCGAAAGGACATACGTGTCTACCACAGAATCAGTCCACGAGGACCCGCTGCACCCGGCGCCCGCCGCCCCTTTCGCCTTTCCGCCTTCGTCGGAGTTCGCTGCGAACGCTGTGGTCACCGCGGCTGAGTATCAGAAGGCCGAGGCGGACCGGCCGGCTTTTTGGGCCAGGCAGGCGCGGGAGCTGCTGACCTGGAGCAAGGATTTCGACGAGGCGCTGGACTGGTCCAATCCGCCGTTCGCCAAGTGGTTTGTGGGCGGGGAGGTCAACGCAGCGTACAACGCGCTGGACCGGCACGTGGAGAACGGCCGCGGGGACAGGGTGGCCATCTACTTCGAAGGCGAACCGGGTGACACCCGCACCTACACCTATGCGCAACTGACCGATGAGGTGAAGAAGGCAGCGAACGCGTTCGAGTCCCTGGGCGTGGCCAAGGGCGACCGGGTGGCGGTGTACCTGCCGATGATCCCCGAAGCGGTGATCACGCTGCTGGCGTGCGCCCGGATCGGCGCCGTGCACTCGGTGGTGTTCGGCGGGTTCTCCGCCGACGCGCTGCGGTCCCGCATCGAGGATGCCGAGGCCAAGCTGGTGGTCACGGCCGACGGAACCTACCGCCGCGGCAAGCCGAGCCCGCTGAAGGCGGCCGTGGACGAGGCCCTGGCGCACGATGGCCACACGGTGCAGAACGTGGTGGTGGTCAAGCGCAACGGCCAGGACGTGGACTGGACCGAAGGCCGGGACCACTGGTGGGCGGACACCGTGGACGCTGCCTCCGCCGAGCACACCGCTGTGGGCCATGATTCGGAGCACCCGCTGTACATCCTCTACACGTCCGGCACCACCGGAAAGCCCAAGGGCATCCTGCACACCACCGGCGGGTACCTCACCCAGACCGCCTACACCCACAGGGCAGTCTTTGACCTGCATCCCGAAACGGACGTGTACTGGTGCACGGCCGACGTCGGCTGGGTCACCGGGCACTCCTACGTCGCCTACGCGCCGCTCATCAACGGCGCCACCCAGGTCATGTACGAGGGCACCCCGGACTCCCCGCACCAGGGCCGCTGGTGGGAGATCGTGGAGAAGTACAAGGTCTCCATCCTCTACACCGCCCCCACCGCCATCCGTACCTTCATGAAGTGGGGCGCGGAGATCCCGGCAAAGTACGATCTTTCCTCCCTGCGGGTGCTGGGCTCTGTGGGCGAACCGATCAACCCCGAGGCGTGGATGTGGTACCGCAAGGTCATCGGCGGCGACAAGGCACCCATTGTGGACACCTGGTGGCAGACCGAAACCGGGGCGCAGATGATTGCCCCGCTCCCCGGGGTTACGGCCACCAAGCCGGGCTCCGCCCAGGTGCCGCTGCCAGGCATTGCCGTGGACGTCGTGGATGACATGGGCCAGTCCGTCCCCAACGGGCACGGCGGCTTCCTGGTCATCCGCGAACCCTGGCCGGCCATGCTCCGGGGAATCTGGGGCGACCCGCAACGGTTCAAGGACACCTACTGGTCCCGGTTCGAAACCATGTACTTCGCCGGCGACGGCGCCAAGAAGGACGAGGACGGCGACATCTGGCTCCTCGGCCGGGTGGATGACGTCATGAACGTCTCCGGGCACCGGCTCTCCACCACCGAGATCGAATCCGCCCTGGTCTCCCACCCCGCCGTGGCCGAGGCCGCCGTCGTGGGAGCCGCGGACGAAACCACCGGCCAGGCTGTCGTCGCGTTCGTCATCCTCCGCGGCGACGCCGTGGACTCCGGAGACGAAATCGTCCAGGAACTCCGCAACCACGTCGGCAAGGAAATCGGCCCCATCGCCAAACCCAAGAACATCCTGGTGGTCCCCGAACTGCCCAAGACCCGCTCCGGCAAAATCATGCGCCGCCTCCTCAAGGACGTCGCCGAAGGCCGCGACCCCGGCGACGCCACCACGCTCTCCGACCCCACGATCATGCAACAGATCGCGCAGTCGCTCAGGAAGTAGTGCGCGGAAAGGACCGGTGATAGGGGTCCACGTTGGGTCGGCCCCATGAATTAGGGACGCTCAGGGGGTGATGGGAAGAAGTAGACCTCCGGACGCAATAGATTTGTGGCGAAATCCCGTTCCACATAGGGAGCAAATCCATGTCTTACGTTGGCACGCGCCCGCCTCTCACGTCGGCACACGCCGCAGCGCTGCCAATTCCAAAGTGCCACCTGCGACTGGCCATGGTTTCAGGGAGTGCTGTGCTCCAGAACTGTTGAGAACCAGTTAGGGGCTGCGGCGAAAAAGGAGCTCTTCCACCAAACTGAACAGCAGGAGCCGGGCATGCCGACACCGCTGATGATCCCCCCGAGCACTGCTGTTGCCAGGGACTTGCGGCCCCCTCGGAGAACAGGCTCCGCCAGTAGCATCATGTGGGCACCTGCCCCTCAGGTGGAGGCTATTTTGTAACGTACCCCAGTTTTTTGTCCACCTGGTTGAGAAGTGGCTCGCTTTGGAGCCAGCGATCCAGATTCGCTGCGAACTGGTCCGCGAGGGTTTCTCGCCAGCCCACGACATCTCCGCACATATGAGCGGAAATATGGACGTTGTTCATGCTCCAAAAAGGATGGTCGCCTGGCAGCGGTTCGACGTGAAAGACGTCCAGTGATGCCGCAGCAATACTGCCGGCCCGGAGGGCTTCCACCAAAGCGTCTTCGTCCACGAGGGCACCCCGCCCCACGTTCACAACATGGGCGGAAGGCTTCATCGCCGCCAGCACCGAACTGCTCAGGATCCCACGGGTATCCCTGGTCAAGGGTGCAATCAGCACCAGGTGGTCTGCCCAGCCGGCGTGGCTGACGAGGTCCTCGCTGGCCACTACCTCGTTGAAGTCCGCGTCGTAGCTGCGCACAGTTCGTCCAGCGCCGATAACATTCAGGCCCACCGCTTTCAGCAGCTTGGCAGTGGCCCGGCCGATTCCCCCGGTACCAACGATCAGGGCGTTCTGTCTGGCAGTCCGCTGGACCTCGCGGTGCTTCCAGACCTTCTGGTTCTGCAGATCTTTACTGGTATGCAGTTGCTTGTCATGAGCCAGGATCGAGGCGAGCACAAACTCTGCAATTGATCCATCGAAGGCCCCGTGGGCGTTGGTAACTAAAACCTCCGAATTCCGCAGCTCGTCAAAGAGCAGCGAATCCACGCCGGCAGCCGCGACGTGCACCCAGCGCACCGAGTCAGCATGCTCCCAAGCGTCACGCAATGCAGTGGAGAAGAAGTCCCAAAGGAATAGGACCTCCGCTCCGGGCAGTGCCTCGGCCAGCCCAGCTGCATCGGTCATAACCACATCGGCGCGCGATCGAAGGGTCTCCAGATTATGGGGAGGAACAACGCCCTCCGCCGTCAGAATGACGATCTTTGGGCGGGGCGTGATGGCTGGCTTGGTCGTTGTATCCACCTCTTCACCCTAACCCAATCTGCCGATTGTTGACAATAGGATGATGTGATGCGCATCATTGGATGCATGACTTCTCTTAGCCCTCTTCTGAAGCAAGCGACCCCGCTGGTTGTTGATCATGCCCTTGGCAGCTGGATTCATGCGACTGATGGAAAGTCGTATCTTGATTTCACTACCGGCATCGGTGTGACGAGCACGGGTCATTGCCATCCGCGGGTAGTGGAGGCTGCCCGCGAGCAGGTGGGGAAGATCATCCACGCCCAGTACACCACGGTGATGCACAAGCCCTTGCTGGCGCTGACCGAGAAGCTTGGTGAGGTACTGCCCGAAGGCCTGGATTCGGTGTTTTACGCCAATTCCGGATCGGAGGCCGTTGAGGCCGCGATCCGCTTGGCGAGGATGGCCACGGGCCGGCCGAACATTGTCGTGTTCCAGGGCGGTTTCCATGGCCGGACGGTGGCGGCGGCGTCGCTGACCACTGCCGGAACGAAGTTCTCTGCCGGTTTCTCCCCCCTGATGTCCGGGGTGCACATGTCCGTCTTCCCGTACGCCTACCGCTACGGCTGGGATGAGGCGGCCGCGGTGGAATTCGCGTTGAAGGAACTGGACTACCTGTTCCAGACCCGGACCGCGCCTAACGATACTGCAGCGTTCCTGATCGAACCGGCCCTCGGTGACGGCGGATACCTGCCCACCCCGGCGGCGTTCCTGGAAGGACTGCGCGAACGCGCCGACCGGCACGGCATCCAGCTGATCTTCGATGAAGTCCAGGCAGGCGTGGGCCGGATGGGCAAGTTCTGGGGACACCAGTACTCCACCGCAACCCCGGACATCCTGATCACCGCCAAGGGCATCGCCTCCGGGTTCCCGATCTCCGCCATAGCCGCCTCCACCGAGCTGATGTCCAAAGGCTGGCCCGGGTCCCAGGGCGGAACCTACGGCGGGAACGCTGTCTCTGCCGCCGCCGGCGTCGCCACCCTCGATGTCGTCCGCGACGAAGGGCTCGTCGAGAACTCCCGGATCCGCGGCGAGCAGCTCCAGACCGGACTCAAAGACATCCAGGCCCGCTTCCCCGTCATCGGCGATGTGCGCGGTAAAGGCCTGATGCAAGGCATCGAATTCACCACCGAAGACGGCACCCCCGACGCCGCAACCGCAGCAGCAGTCCAACAGGCCACCACCAACCACGGCCTGCTCACACTCACCTGCGGACCCGCCGGCAACGTCGTCCGCCTCATCCCCGCCCTCATCGTCACCGCCGAAGAAATCACCACCGGCCTCGAACGCTTCGAAAACGCCATCGCCACCGTCACCGCAGCCGTAACCGTTTCCACTGGATCCTGAGCCCCGCCATGATTGATGCTGTTCGCTCCCCCGCAGGACCGGCAACGGGTACCCGCCGGACCGGTGCACCAGTTGCCGGTTCCCCTGCTGTGCTAGCACGTCTGGCATGGGCAGGCGTGGCCGCCGACAGCTCGCCGCGCCGCCTCGCGGAATACTCCTATGACGCTTCCAACTACCGGGTAGCACCACTTGCCGTAGTGTTTCCACGGACGGTTGAGGACGTCGTCGCGGTTGTTGCTGCCTGCCGTGAAACCGCAACGCCGCTAATTGGGCGCGGCGGCGGGACCTCCATGGCCGGCAACGCCATGGGTCCAGGCGTGATACTGGACTTCTCCCGGCACATGAACGTTGTCCACGAGATCGACGAAGCTACCGGGACCGTAAGCGTCGACCCCGGGGTGGTGCTCGCCGTCCTCTCCCGGGAGGTGGAAAAGGCCACGGGCAACCGGTACACCTTCGCCCCGGACCCGTCCTCCAAGAACCGCGCCACCGTGGGCGGCTCTCTGGGCAATGATGCGTGCGGCAACCACTCCGTCCGCTATGGCCGGATATCTGACCACGTAGTGGAGATCGATGTCGTCACCTCCGACGGCGCCCGCCTGACCGCCACCGCCACGGGGTTGCGTGCCACCGATCCTGAGGACAATGCCTCGGCAGCACGTGCCGGTGCATTGACCGCCTCCTTTAAGGAACTGGCCCACAGCCACTTGTCCGAGTTCCGCCTGGAACTCGAACGGATCCAGCGGCAAGTCTCCGGCTACCACCTGGCCAACCTGCTCCCGGAAAACGGGTTCAACATCGCTCGCGCCCTCGCAGGTTCCGAGGGAACCTGCGCCATCATTGTGGGCGCGCGGATGAAGCTCGTCCCAAAACCAGCCAGCGCCCTGCTGGTGTGTTTGGGTTATGCGGACGTCGTCGACGCTGCCCGTGACATCATGACTATTCTGGAGTTTTCCCCGGCCGCCGTCGAAGGTATCGACGAGGCGATTGTGGACACTATGCGTTTCCGCCGCGGCAAGGGCTCAGTAACGGGCTTGCCCGAAGGAAAGGCCTGGCTGTACGTGGACCTGGACGGCGAGAACCCGGGCCAGGTCCGGGCAGAAGCTGACCGGTTGTTGGCACGGCTCAGGGAAAACGGCCGCCTGGTGGATGGGCGCATGGTGCCGGACCTCCAGGAACGAGCGGCTCTGTGGCGGGTCCGCGAGGACGGCGCCGGGCTCTCCGCTCGCCTCTCCACGGGTGGTGAGTCCTGGCCAGGGTGGGAGGACTCGGCGGTCGCCCCTGAGAACCTCGCGGACTATCTTTCGGACTTCCGCGAACTCCTGGCCCGCCATGATCTGACGGGCGTTATGTACGGCCACTTCGGTGCCGGTTGCATGCATATCCGCATCACCTACGACCTGCGCACGCAGGCCGGCCGCGCCGTATTCCGCGGCTTCACCAAGGAAGCTGCCCAACTGGTGGTCCGCCACGGCGGCTCGCTCTCCGGCGAGCACGGCGACGGCAGGGCACGCTCGGAATTGCTGCCGCTGATGTACTCGCCGCGTATGCTGGCAGCCTTCACCACATACCGGCGCACCTGGGACCCGGCACAAATCCTTAATCCCGGGTCCCTCACCGAACCTGACCCCATGGACGCTAACCTGGCACTCCAAGGCATCCCCGAGCGGCAGTGGCGCACCACCTTCGACCTTCGCCCCATCACAGCCGGTGGCGGCTCGACCACCGAGACCGACACGCCCGAAACCTCTACCGGCAGCGGGACGGATCCGTGGATCCACGCGGTTCAAAGCTGCATAGGCGTAGGCCGCTGCCGCACGGACGCGGGCGGCGTGATGTGCCCCAGCTACCGCGCCACGAAGGACGAGAAGGACTCCACCCGTGGCCGGTCCCGGGTGCTCCAGGAAATGGTCCGCGGCGCCCGCACCATGGAGGAAGGTTGGAAGTCCGAGGAGGTCCGCGAGGCCCTTGACCTATGTTTGTCCTGCAAGGCCTGCTCCAGCGACTGTCCCACGGGCGTTGACATGGCCACCTATAAGTCCGAGTTCTTCTCCCATTACTACAAGGGCAAACTCCGCCCGATGTCCCACTTCTCACTGGGCTGGCTTCCTCGGTGGCTTAAGATCACGGGCCGCACCGCGCCACTTGTCAACGCTGTGATGTCCACCCCACTGGCCAAGGTCGCATCCGCCTTGGGCGGACTCACCACCCGGCGGGCAATGCCACGCTTCGCCGGAGCAGGCGAGTGGCGCCGCGAAGTAGCGGCTGCCGGCATCGGACCAGTAACAAACTCCAACGGTGGCATTGCTCCGGCCGTCAACGGTGTTGTGCTGTTTGTGGACACGTTTACCCGCGGGTTCCGTCCGGAGGTGGCCGGTTCCGCTGCTCGCGTCCTGGCCGGTGCAGGTTCTGTGGAATGCTCAGCTGACGCCTGCTGCGGCCTGACCTGGATATCCACCGGTCAGCTGGACACCGCCAAAAAGTTGATGGCCGAGGCAGCGGTGGCATTGGATGACGGGACCGATCGGCCCATCGTGGTGGTGGAACCCAGCTGCGCGGCGGCGCTGCGCAAGGACCTTCCCGAACTGGTCCACACGGACCAGGCCCGCCGGGTTGCTGCCCGGGTGCGGAGCTTTGCGACACACATCGAAGAGCTCGCCCAGGCAGGTTGGAAACCGGCGCCGACCCAACCCCTTCCGGAGCAAGTGGTGCTGCAAACGCACTGCCATGAATACTCCGTGTTCGGAGCCGGCGTTCAGCGCGCTGCACTCAAAGCCGTGGGTGTGGACAGCGTAGTGGATGCCACCGGCTGCTGCGGCGTCGCCGGCAACTTTGGCTTCGAAAAGGAGCACTACGACGTCAGCATGCTGGTGGCAGAGCAGGCGTTGGCCCCGGCCTTGCGCCAGACCGACTCCAATACCGTGATCCTCACGGACGGATTCTCCTGCGCCATGCAGGTAAAGCAGATTGATAACTCCAGGCCGGGCCGTCACCTTGCCCAACTACTGGACCCCGCCGAAAAATCGGCAGTGAACTCCGAGCACAGCCACCAGCCACTCCCTTCCAACCTAGAAAAGGATCCATCATGAGCATCCAGGCAGCCGCCTCCCGGACCTCGCAAAAGGCGCTCGACGCCGTCGCCAAGGTCAGCACGAACCTCTACATTGACGGAGAATGGGCCGAAGCAGCTTCCGGTGCCCGGTTCAATGTCATCAATCCCGCCACCGAGGAAGTCATCGCCAGTGTCGCTGACGGGGGCCCCGAAGACGCACGCCGTGCCATTGAAACCGCCGGACGTGCACAGAAACAGTGGGCCAAAACCCCGCCCCGGGAGCGCAGCGAGATCCTGCGCCGTGCCTTCGACCTGATCATGGCCCGCCAGGACGAACTTGCTTTAATCATGACCACGGAAATGGGCAAGCCCTTTGCTGAGGCCAAAGGCGAGGTGGCCTACGCCGCTGAGTTCTTCCGCTGGTTTTCAGAGGAAGCTGTCCGTATCGGCGGAGATCTGACCACCACCGGCGACGGCAAGAACCGTATCCTCGTCTCGAAGGAACCCGTCGGACCTTGCGTCTTGGTGACGCCATGGAACTTCCCGTTGGCTATGGGCACCCGAAAGATCGGCCCCGCAATCGCCGCGGGCTGCACCATGGTCTTCAAACCGGCCAACCTCACGCCGCTGTCATCGCTGGCGCTGGCGGACATCCTGATAGAGGCCGGCCTGCCCAAGGGCGTGCTGAACGTGGTAACCACCACTAAGGCCTCTGACGTGGTGACACCATGGATGGAAAGCGGCATTGCCCGCAAGGTCAGCTTCACCGGATCCACCGGCGTGGGCATTCGTCTTCTGGAACAGGCTGCCAAAAACGTCATGCGCTCCTCAATGGAGCTGGGCGGGAACGCACCCCTCATCGTGTTTGAAGACGCGGACCTGGACCGCGCGGTGGAAGGTGCGTTCGCTGCCAAGATGCGGAACATGGGTGAGGCTTGCACCGCCGCCAACCGGATCTTTGTCCAGCGCTCCGTTGCAGCCGACTTCTCCGCCCGCCTCGCCAAGCGCCTGGGGGATCTGAAGGTGGGCGACGGCGCAGTGGAAGGCACGGACGTCGGACCCCTGGTTGAGGAGAAGGCGCTGAACAAGGTCCAGGAGCTGGTCGATGATGCCGTTTCCAAGGGCGCCACCGTGGTCTGCGGCGGTTCCCGTCCCGAGGGCAACGGCTACTTCTACTCCCCCACAGTGCTGTCCGATGTCAGTTCCGACGCGGCTCTGATGAGCGAAGAAATCTTCGGCCCGGTGGCTCCGGTCATCCCCTTCGACACGGAAGAGGAAGTGGTCCGGCTGGCCAACGACACCCCGTGGGGCCTTGCCAGCTACGTATTCACCCAAGACCTGGACCGCGCCTTCCGCGTCGGCGATGAACTTGAGGTGGGCATGGTGGGTCTGAACACCGGTATCGTGTCCAACCCGGCAGCTCCGTTCGGCGGTATTAAGGCCTCCGGCCTGGGCCGCGAAGGCGGCAAGGTCGGCCTGGATGAGTTCCTGGAGATCAAATACATGGCCATCCCCCGCGTCTGACCGCAGCCTCTAAGACCTTTCCAATAAAAATTCCAACCCTCTCTTCATCCGCAGCCCCACCTGACGGCTCTCTCACCTTTCCTCACCAATGGAAAGGTGAGAGAGCTTTGGGTCGAAAGGTGCGAGAGGGTTAATACGTCGATTCTGGTTCCACGCACCTACTACGCATAGACGCAGTGGCCAGCAGGAGGAAACGAAATGAGTGATCTGACCGATCTGACAGCGGCTGAGCTGTTGGCGGGCTACCGCGAGGGCACGATCTCCCCTGTGGATGCCACCCAGGCTGCCCTTGATGTCATTGAAGCGGCGAACAAGGACGTCAATGCTTTTGTCTCGGTTGAAGCCGAGACGGCATTGCAGGAAGCACGCGAATCGGAAGGGAGGTGGCGCAAGGACCAGCCCCTGGGACCCGGTGACGGCGTCCCGACCTCCATCAAAGACATCTTCTACACACGCGGCCGGCCCACGCTCCGCGGCACCAACCTCATTAACGCCGACGCAGCGTGGGACCAGGATGCGCCTTGCGTTGCCAGGCTGCGGGAGACCGGTGCCGTGCTGATCGGCAAGACCACTACC
Source organism: Arthrobacter sp. MOO21 (assembly GCF_057369995.2). Lineage (NCBI taxonomy): Bacteria > Bacillati > Actinomycetota > Actinomycetes > Micrococcales > Micrococcaceae > Arthrobacter > Arthrobacter sp. MOO21. The sequence continues at coordinate 1,616,567 of NZ_CM170671.2, forward strand.
CCGGAGTTCGCGTGGAAAGGCGTCACCGATTCGTTGCGGCACGGATCCACCGGGAACCCCCGGGCGGCAGGCCTCACATCGGGCGGCTCGAGCGGCGGCAGCGCCACTGCCGTTGGCCTGGGCATGGGCCCCTGGTCCGTCGGGACTGATGGCGGGGGCTCTGTCCGCATCCCGGCCGCCTTCACCGGGACGGTTGCCATCAAGCCGACATATGGCCTCGTTCCCATGTTCCCGGCCAGTCCGTTTGGCACCTTGGCACATGCAGGCCCCATGACCCGCACCGTGGAAGACACGGCATTGCTGCTTGACGTCATTACGGGCTTTGATGCACGTGACTGGTCAGCCCTTCCCACGCCTGCCAGGTCCTTCCTTGAGGGCCTTAATGACGGCGTGAAGGGCATGCGGATCGCGTTTTCACCCACGCTGGGATTTGGCACCAACGATCCGGAAGTCGAGCGGCTGGTCAGGGCTGCAGTTGACGTACTGGCCAACGCCGGCGCGATCATCGAGGAAGTGGATCCGGGTATTTACGATCCCGTTGAGGCCTTCCATGTCCTTTGGTTCGCCGGGGCGGCGAAGGTCCTGGAGGCTTACGGCCCGGACGCCATCACCAAGGTGGATCCCGGGCTGCGCCGCTCCATTGAGGAACAGGGCGATCTGACTGCCTCGGACTTCCTGGACGCCACCGCAGTGCGGATGGATTTGGGAGTGAAGATGGGTTTGTTTCACGAGACCTACGATCTCCTGCTGACCCCGACACTGCCCATAACGGCCTTTCCCCGGGATAGGGATGCACCTGAAGCCTGGCATTCTCCGAACTGGACCAGCTGGACGCCGTACACGTACCCGTTCAATATGACTCAGCAGCCCGCCATCAGCGTCCCTTGCGGCTTCACGGAAGCAGGATTGCCCGCGGGGCTGCAAATCGTCGGCCCACGCCACGCGGACCGCAAAGTGCTCCGCGCCGCGCAAGCGTACGAGAAGGCAGCCGCTTGGGGCACGGAGCGCCCCGCACGCCCCCGAGCTCACAGCACGAAGTAGCTCAGCCCAAGAAAGCCCCCGTTGGTTCCTGGTTCAGGAACCAACGGGGGCTTTCTGCAGTCGATCATCATGCCATGAACTACTCTTCCAGCCGAGGCGGGACAGGGTTGCCTTCGTGATCGCGGAAATTTTCATGTTCCGCAGCGGTGCTCGGGCGGTCTCCGGCACTTTCCCGACTGCGACAAAGCCCACTAGACAGGCAGCCACTATGTAGTACGGCGGCTTCAGGACGTTCCCTGTGGCAATGATCAGAAGGCCATTGACATCTGGCCCGTTCCACCAAGAGCGCCCGAGCCAACGTTGTTGTGGCACTGAGGCGATACACGGTGGCGAACACAGCGGAGAAAGCGTTCAGCAGGTGCTAGCACTGGGACAAATGCCACCGCTGGCTTCCTGGTTTAGGAATCAAGGGGGCTTTCTGCTGTCCGGCCCATCGTGATGTGGGTACCCTTCCAGCCGATGCGGGTGGTACCACCCTTCATGATTCCGAGAGCGAGAGCTTTCATGTTCCACAGCGATGCTTCGGCGATCTTTGGCGTCTTCCAGACCGCGACGAGGCCAACCAGGAAGACAGCGTTATGTCCTCGACGGCTTCAGGACGAGCGAAGCCGGCGTAGCACCCATGCCGGCCCATAGCCCGGAAGTCGGCAGCAGGTACAGGAACCCAGACTAAAGCCCCCGTTGGCTCCTGGTTAAGGAACCAACGGGGGCTTCTAAAAGCCCGCCCGGTCGTGAGTGGACTACCCTTCCAGCCGGCGCGGGATGTGCACCTTCTTGATCCCGGGAATTTTCATGTTCCGCAACGATGTTCCGGCGGTCTCCGGCATCTTCCAGACGGCCACGAGGCCCACCAGGCAGGCAGCCATCATGTAGAACGCTGGCATCAGAACGTTCCCTGTGGCATTGATCAGGAGTTCGTTGACCATGGGGGCAGTTCCACCAAAGAGGGCCGTGCTGACGTTGTAGGTGATGGCGAAACCGGCGTAACGCACCTGGGTGGGAAACATTGCCGGGAAGGTGGCCGAGATGGTGGCCAGTTGCGGAAGATACAACAGGCCCAGGACGGCGAAGCCAAGCATCGCAAACCAGAAGCCATTTGCCATGATCATGTACATGGGGATGGCTAGGACGAACAGACCTGTCAGCGAGAAGAACCACATCGGCTTACGCCCGATCTTGTCTGAGCGGGCACCGGCCAAGGGGATCATAAGCATCATGGCCAATTGACCGACAAACATCAGGGTCAGCACAGTATTGGCATCCATACCCACCGTTCCCTCAAGGTAGGTGGGCATGTACGTGAGCAGGGTGTAGTTGACCAAGTTCAGCGGAATGACAAGGCCGGCCATGATCAGCATTGGACGCCAGTAGTTGCGGATCAGGTCTTTCAGGGCAGTGCTGGTGGCCGGTTCCAGCTCGCCGCTGGCCTCTAGTTCACGGAAGACTGGAGTGTCTTCAAGCTTGTTCCGCAGGTACATGCCGATGATTCCCATTGGGCCTGCAATAAGGAACGGCAGCCGCCAGCCCCATTCGGTCATGGCGTCGTTGCCCAAGATGAGGCTGCAGAGCAGGACAATAAGAGAGCCCAGGGCGAAACCGCCCAAAGTGCCGAACTCGAGGAAGCTTCCGTAGAAGCCGCGCTTCTTGTCCGGTGCGTATTCGGCCATAAATGTAGCCGCGCCGCCGTATTCACCGCCGGTGGAAAAGCCTTGGAGCATGCGCAACAAAATCAACAGGGCCGGGGCCAGCCAGCCAGCCATCGAATGAGTCGGCAGAAGTCCGATCGCAAACGTTGAACCTGCCATCAGGATGATGGTCAGCGCCAGGACCCGTTTGCGCCCGATTCGGTCTCCCAAGGGACCCCAGAACAGCCCACCAAGGGGACGTACCAGGAACGACAGTGCGAAGGTGGCCAGCGTCCATACTGTTCCCATAGCGCCTTCGCCCGGGAAAAAATTGGCAGTTATGTAGGTTGCTGCTACTGCATAGACGCCGTAATCAAACCATTCGGTGGCGTTGCCCATAGCTGAGGCCCCGATGGCCCGGTGAAGTACCTTCTTGCCTTCCCGGGACGTTTCGTCTGGACCTGTGAACCCCGCTCCGGCGCCGGTGCCGTGTGGTTGTGCGTTAGACATGACAATCCTCGATAGAGAGCAAATGTATCTCTCATCACACTACCCCTAATGTCCCATTGTTGACAATAGGAGACTTCGAGGACGTGTCCGCGGTCGCGGTGGTTCAACGGAAACGCGGCGTTAGCGTATTTCAGAAGGGGATCGCGGACGAGGATGGTAGCGAGGCCAGTGCGAGTGAGCGGACAAGTTAGTCGTACTTACTCGAGCTCGTGCTCGTACTGGTTATGACGGTTGCTGCCGGGGAACTTGCCCCGGATATCGCCGGGCGAAGCCGGCTTATCCTCGCCCTGCTCATGACGAGGGATCCGTGTATTCGTTCGCGGGACGGCGCGGACGTGTTGCGGTCTAAGCAAGAGGCAGATCCAAGAAGCGCGCCGCCCGCCACCCTGAGGAGTCCCGAACTGGAACGTCTGCATCAGGAGACAGGACCTGTGGGCGGAAGGGCTGCGGCTTGGGCATTACGGGCTGGAGGGCAGAAAGCCACGGTGAAGGTACGGGCCCTGGTCGCTTTCAAGGCTGGCTTTCCCTTCCGAGTTCTGCTGGAAGTCTCAGGCCTTGCCCGGTCCGCAAGCGGAAGCCATGAACATTCCTTTACAGTGTCGCCAGCAACCACGACAGCAAACTGCATGACGTAACCGCCGCCGGGCTCATCCAACAGCTGTCCGGCAAGCAACATTTGAACCCACTCACTGCTGCAATTCTGCCGCAGAAGGTGTTCTTGCCAAACGTCTGAAGCCGGTTCAGTAGAGAACTCCGACCCCTGGTGTTTGCTCACTTCAAGAGGCGGCGCGTACTTTCAGGAGAACGTCGGGAGGCCTGGAGAACGCCTAGGGGACCAGCCGCATCAGCGCGTCGTCCATGTGCTCCGCCATGAGCTTTTCGGCAAGGTCTGCATCCCCCCGGGAGATGGCCTCCGCGATCCCCTTATGCTCAGCGATGCGCCGATCAGCCGTATGGTAGGTACTTTTCAGGGCATTAAGGCACATCCGCGTCTCAGTCAGGAGAGTGTCGTGCATCCTCTTGAGGCGGGGACTGCCGGCAAGTTCAACCAGGAGGGCATGGAAGCTCATGTCCGCTTCGGTCATGGCTTCGCTGTTGGGGGAATCCGCCGTGTCCTCCATGGCGTGCACTGCTTCCATTAGCTTGGCCGCATTGCCCTCAGGATTCGTGCTGGCCACGCGGCTGATGGCGGCGGCCTCAACCGCGGTGCGGGCCAAGTACACATCCCGAAAATCGTCCTCGTCCATGGTTACGACAAAGAGACCCCTGTTCCGGTGGCTGACCAGTAGTCCTTCCTGCGTGAGCCGCTGCATGGCCTCCCGCAGGGGGCCCCGGCTGACTCCCAGCTCCTTGGCGAGCTCCGCTTCACCAAGTTGAATGCCGGGAGCGAAATCGCCACGGGCAATTGCATCACGGATCCGACGGGCAATAATCGCCGGCGTGGACTCCTGCACGACCGGGTCCAGGGCTCCCCTTTTCATTCGGCTCTCCATCCTTGCTGCAGTGAAACTCCACCAGACTTCTGGCCAGAGTCATCAGTAGATTCGCTGATGCGCACCCATGTCTTATAGTTGACAATTTAACATTTTACTCCGCGCGCAGCGAAGTAAGAGCGCCCGATTCCACCGTAGCGCAGCATCTTCCGATTGTAGACAATCGAACGTATGCTATTCGTGCAGTGATGGACACACCTTCTGCCCCTGATGCGCTACGAGGAGACACGATGACAACCATTGGAATGCTTTACCCGGGTCACAGCGCCGAAGATGAATACCCCTACCTTGAATCGGTCCTCGGTAAGGACGTCCATCTTCCTGTGGTCCATACCTCTGTGGGCGGACCCGATGAAATTACCACCCACGAGGTCCAGGCCCTGCTGGACCTTGGCAAGCCTGAACGGCTGTTGGAGGGCGCCAGTGAGATCTCGCGCAAGTACAGTCCCGATGCTGTCATGTGGGCATGCACCTCTGGCAGCTTCGTTTTCGGCTGGGAGGGCGCGCATCAGCAGGTGCGCGAAATTCAGGACGTCATCAATGTTCCGACGTCCTCCACTTCGCTGGCCTTTGCGGCGGCATTGAAGCACCTGGGCATCTCCAGGGTCTCCATTTCGGCGACCTATCCCGATGACGTTTCCCGCCACTTCGTGAAGCTTCTCGGTCATCAGGACATCCAGGTCCTGGACCTTGCCTCCCATGACATCGCCTCCGGCGAGGACGCCGGCGAGCTGGACCATGACGGGGTGATCGAGCTCGCCCGGAGCGCGAACGCCCCTGACGCCGAAGCAGTCCTGATCCCGGACACAGCCCTTCATACCGTTCGCTGGCTCAACGAGCTGGAGTCAGTCCTTGGAAAGACTGTCCTGACCGCCAATCAAGTGACTGCTTGGTATGGACTGCAGCTCGCTGGCCGGTCTGTGCACTCGGACCAATTGGGCACACTGTTCCGCAGCAGTTGATTCCGGCAAGCAGAAGGCCTCCTGACCGTCAATACAACGGTCAGGAGGCCTTCTTTGCTAGGCGACTGCAGGATTATTCTCTGGGCGCCGCCAGGAGGGCCTGGCCTGGCCCGACGGCGTCACGGCCGAGCAGCCGCAGCGCACTCCACGCCGTGACCTGGTTAGCGGTGATCACCGGCTTTCCAAGTTCGCGCTCCATGTACGCGATGACGTCATAGGTGGGCAAGTTTGTGCAGCTGACAAAAATAGCCTCGGCATCCGGTGCATCCGCCTTGCGGATCAGATCGCAGGTGGCGGCATATGGGACCTTCCATATATTCCGGTCCAGCCCCAGGCCCTTTTGGGAGACTACGGACTTCCCGCCTTGTTCAAGAAAGGATGATAGGCGAGTGGTCAGCTCCGCAAGGTAGGGCGTAGCCACGGCCACCTTTGATACGCCCAATGCATCCAGAGCCATCAGCAGGCCTTCGGATGTGGTGATCGCGGCCGGGGCGCCGGCGGCGGCCATGGCGCTGGAAAGATTCCTGGCGCCCTCTACCCCGTGGACAAAGCTGCCGGAGGTGCAGGCGTAAGTAACTACAACCGGGCTAATAGCCATCACGCTGCGGACCGCATCCTGAATTTCGGCCAGATCGCTGATTTCTTCTGCCATGTCCAGGCCTACGGGCTCGTCGTAGTACGGGGTACGGGTAAAAATGAGGTTCACCCCCGCGGGCATCCAGCGCCAAAGTTCATGGTCGAGCGCCATATCGAAGGGGCACACGACGCCGATGTCGTGCCACGCCTGGGGACCCGGCGGATCAGCAACGGGCGCCAAAGTTGAGTTGGGTTCGAGTGTCATACACCACTTTCTCACGTTTGTTCTATTGTCTACAATGTCTGCTTATGGATAAAAAACAAAACACACCCCCTCAGCTGCCTCCCACCCCAACTCCCGCCGGAAACTACGTGCCCGTGCGCGAGCTGGGCGGAGTGCTTTACACGGCCGGCCACACCTCGTCTGTACAAAACCATCTGGAATACAGCGGGCGTATCGGCGAGGAGCTCACCGTTGAGGAAGGGCAGTCCGCGGCCGCCACCGCTGTACTGAACTGCCTGGCGTCGCTTGCCGCCCACGCCGGTGGGCTGGACCGTATCGGGGAGATCGTCTCAATGACCGGCTATGTGGCTGCCGGAAGCAACTTCACCGACCACCCGCTGGTCATGAACGGGGCGTCGGAGGTGTTGGTTTCCTATTTCGGAGAGCAAGGTCGTCCCGCCCGCGCAGCTGTCGGTGTGGCCAGCCTTCCCGACGGTGCACCCGTGGAGATATCGCTGATTGCCAGCCTCCGCAACGCCTGACTCAGTGCTGCAGAACAGCCCGAAGAAAACTCCTGGTCCGCTCCTGCTGTGGGTCCTTGAAAATCTGAGCCGGCGGCCCGCTTTCCACGGCGGCGCCGTTGTCGAACATCACGACCCGATCCGAGATTTCCTCCGCAAAGCGCATCTCATGCGTGACCATAAGCATGGTCATGTCCGTGGTGTGGGCCAGGTTCCGGATGACGTTCAGGACTTCACCGATGAGTTCGGGGTCCAGCGCTGATGTGGGCTCGTCAAAGAGCAGTACTTTCGGCCGCATCGCCAATGCCCGGGCAATGGCTACGCGTTGCTGCTGTCCGCCGGACATCTGCGGTGGGGTGTGGTTCATGTGCTTGCCCAGGCCCACCAGGTTCAGCAGCTCCGCAGCGCGTTCGCGTGCCTCGGCTTTGTTCATGCCGAGAACGTGGATAGGTGCTTCGATGATGTTTTCCATTGCAGTCATATGCGGGAACAGGTTGAACTGCTGGAAGACCATGCCAATTTTCTTGCGGGTCTCGCGCAATTGTCTGGTTTCCCTGACTTTTTGGCCGAGGCTGACGTCCCAGAGGGTGTCCCCATCCACAGTCACTTTTCCTTCGCTGGGGGTTTCGAGTGTCATCAAGATACGAAGGATGGTGGTTTTTCCCGAACCGGAAGGGCCGATGATGGACACTTTCTCTCCGGGTGCGACATCGAAGTTGAGTGATTTCAGGACATGGTTCGTTCCCCAGTTCTTGCTGACATTTTCGAACCGAATGATGGGATCCGGAGGCAGAGCAACGCCCGAAGTCCGGGGTTGGGGTTCAGTGCTGGGGCGCATAGCGCCGCTCCAATCTATTGACGAGCCGGGAGGCTGGGTAGCTTACTGCAAGGAACAGCAGAGCTGCGAGGGTGAGTGGCTCCAGATAACGGAAGTTGGAGCTTCCAATTGCCTGGGCGGTGGCCATAAGTTCAACCACGGTAATTGCGGATAGGACTGCTGAATCCTTGAACATCTGGATGAGGTAGTTGCCAAGCATCGGGACGACGGTGCGGATTGCCTGCGGCAGGACAATTCGGCCCCAGGTGCGGGTCCCGGGAAGGCTTAATGCTGTCGCCGCTTCCCACTGCCCCTTGGGGACACCTTGGATGCCGCTGCGGTAGACCTCGGCCATATAGGCGCTGTAGTTCACGCCGATCACCACGATGCCGGTTGTGAGTGCATCGAAGCTTATGCCATAGGAAGGGAGCACGAAGAAGGCAACGTAGGCCTGCACCAACAGCGGAGTACCGCGGACAAACACGACCAGGAAGGCAATGACCTTTGACAGCACGGGAATGGCAAGCCGTCGGAGAACAGCGAAGACAAGACCGAGCCCGGCTGCGAGCAGAGTTCCCACGACAGTTATATGGACCGTGGTCCACAGCCCCTGCAACAGGATCGGGAGTATTGATATCGCAAACGCATTATCCCAAATCATGCTGCACCCACCTTCATGAGAATGTTTTCCTTTTTCTGCAGAGTCAGGGCTTTGCGGTCAAGCGCGAAACGCTTCTCCAGCCAAGCTGTGAGCAGAGTCAGCAGGTAGGACAAAACAAAGTACATCACCAGGATTGTGGTGAAGATTGCAGTCGTCTGCCCAGTCGTGCTTCGAATCATCTGGGCGCTAAAGGTCAGATCCGCTACCGTGACCAGCGAAACGAGCGACGTGTTCTTCAACAGGTCCACCATTACATTGCCAAACGGTGGGAGCATGGCAGGGATGGACTGCGGGATGATGATTCTGCGAAGCCTTAACGCGGGTTCCATGCCCAGGGCGATGCAGGCTTCTGTCTGCCCCTTGGCTCGGCTGGCGATGGCACCGCGGACCACTTCGGCGGCATAGGCCCCCTCGTTGAGGCCTAGTGCCAGGACTGCAGCTGTCAGCGGGTGGAGCTGAATTCCGAAAAACGGCAGTGCGAAAAACAACCAAAACATCTGCACCAGCAGGGACGTTCCGCGGAACACCTCGATGAAGACGCCGGCAGGCCACCGGAGGATTCGGTGCCGGGACAGGCGGGCCAGACCTGCGGCGAAGGCTACTACCAAGCACAGTGCACCCCCAAGCACCGTCACCATCAGGGTAGTTAGCAAACCCTGCCACAGCAGGGGCGCGTACTCGATAACAGCATTCACTCGGTGCCCCCTCCCACTCCAGGGGTGATCAGCCTTCGGTCTTGCATAGTTCCTCAGCAGTTACGCCTTCAACGACGGTTGAATCGAAGCCCCACTTGGTGAGGATCTCCCCGAACTCCGGCGTGGCCTTGAATGCCGCAAGCTCCTTGTTGTAGGCCTCATGGAAGGACGTATCGCCCTGACGGAAAGCTGCTCCCGAGCCAGTGCGCGGCGCATCTTCAATCGGTGCTGTGATGTCAAAGCTATTGTCACTCTCGGCCAGAGACTTCAGCGACAGCGTGGGAAGCATGAAAGCGTCCGCGCGGTTTGCCTTCAGCGCTTCGAGGCCGCTTCGACCGTCATTGACCTTAACCTGCTGGTTGGCAGGAACGTTAGCCGCCTTGAGAACTCCTTCTTCAAATCCACCGGGGAGAACGGCGATACGCAAAGCGGGATCTGCGATGATGTCAGCGATCGTGAGGATGCTTTTCGGATTGCCCTTGGGCGTGGCGAAGGATTCGGTAGAAACAATGACTGGCTCGGAGTAAAGAATCTGCGAGCATCGTGACTGCTTCATGAACAGGCCGGCTGCGATCACGTCCCAGCGGTTGGCATTCAGTCCGGGGATCATGGACTCATAGGGTGTGATGATGCCCTGAACCTCGTCGATTCCCAGGCGCTTACAGACTGCCCGCAAGACGTCGGGTTCGCATCCTGTGACCTTACCGTCCGGGCTGACCTGTGTATAAGGCGGCTCATTGGCGATGCCTACTCGGATGAAGCCCTGCGCCTTTGCAGTTTCCAGCAGGTTGCTCGTCGCACCCGTTGCCGGGTTACCAGCGGGAACACTGGAGCAGCTGGTTATCCAACCAGCGACCGTCACTCCGAGAGCGGCTGTGCCAGCACCTCGAAGGAGGTTCCGCCGTGTGATGTTGCTTCTCATTTCTTCTCCATTCGCCCGGCCTCGCCGGCGCTAAATCAGGACAACCGCCCTGTGAGCTGTGTTACACAAACCTAAGATAATGATGTAGCATTGTCAACAATACGAATGTACGATTCTGCAAGGGTGTCGAGGAGCCCGTCAAAGGGACAGGCTCGGGCCTTAAGCAGAGTTTGGATTGGAGTTACGAAATGATCATTGGTGTTCCCGCAGAAATTAAGAACAACGAGTTCCGGGTGGCCATCACCGCCGCCGGCGTCCACGAGTTCCGCACCCATGGACACACGATCCTGGTGGAGCGCGGGGCGGGACTCGGTTCGGGCATCACCGATGAGGAATACTCCATTGCCGGTGCCGAGATCGTTAACGAGGCAGACGACGTCTGGGCCCGCGCGGACATGGTCATGAAGGTCAAGGAACCCATCAAGGCCGAGTACCACCGGTTCCGCAAGGACCTGATCCTCTTCACCTACCTCCACCTCGCGGCCGAGCCCGAACTCACCCGCGAGCTCATCAACTCCGGCGTCACCGCCATCGCCTATGAAACTGTCCAGGAGGGCCGCAGCCTGCCACTCCTGGCGCCCATGTCCGAGGTGGCCGGCCGCCTCTCCGTCCAGGTAGGCGCCTCCTCACTGATGGCCCCCGCCGGCGGCAAGGGCGTCTTGCTGGGCGGCGTTCCCGGCGTCCGCCCCGCCAAGGTGGTCGTGTTGGGTGCAGGTGTTGCAGGCACCAATGCAGCGGCCATGGCCCTGGGCCTCGGCGCCGACGTGACCATCATGGATATCGACATCCACCGCCTCCGCGAGCTGGATGCCCAATACCAGGGCCGGCTCAAGACGGTGGCATCCAACAAGTATGAGATCGAAAAGTCAGTGGTGGACGCTGACCTGGTGATCGGCTCGGTCCTGATCCCCGGCGCCAAGGCCCCCAAGCTGGTGACCAACGATCTGGTGGCCCGCATGAAGCCGGGCTCGGTCCTGGTGGATATCGCCGTGGATCAGGGTGGCTGCTTCGAGGACACCCGCCCCACCACGCACCAGGAACCCACGTACAAGGTGCACAACACCATCTTCTACTGCGTGGCCAACATGCCTGGTGCGGTACCGAATACCTCCACGTACGCCCTGACCAACGTCACCCTGCGCTACGCGGTGGCCCTCGCCAACCTGGGCGTCAAAGCAGCGTTCGATCGCGACCCCGCCCTCGCTGCGGGCCTGAACATCGCCGCAGGCCACGTTGGCCACCGTTCGGTGTCCGGGGCACACAACCTGCCCCTCGTGAAGGACTGGCGCGAACTGGTTCCGGCCTAGCCCCCACTACCCCCAACTCGCTAACAGGAAAAAGATTCACTTCATAGGGAAGAACATGAAAAAGCGACTCCAACTGACGGCCCCCCTGATGCGTAACGTTCGAATGTCTCACAGCGCGCGGACCGGTGACCACTGCCCGGCAAACGGATGGTGGGCGCCGTTCAATGACGTTGAAAACCCCTACTTCATCACTGAGGGGAGCATCATGCCATCAGCCAACGGTGGGCCTAGTAACTGGAAACTGGTTATGAGCAATCAGCAGCAATCCCAGATACCGCGCCATGATCTTCCGTCCAGGGGAAATTTCCTCGATATCATTTGACTTTGGGGCCAGCGGAACCGGCCATCGGCAGTGGACGCTCAGAGGCTGTAGCAGGACGCCGGCGTTGATGACAAGAGAGTGGCCAACCGCAGGAATCATCAAGGGTTTAAAGAATGCTGGCCTGATTCCCGGATCAGCGAGCTCCCGGGAAGGCCCGTGTCGCTGTGGTTATTATTCCCGCCTGAGCCACACACGGAACAGCTGTCGGCTGTCGATTGGGATCAATGCGCTGGGTCTGCAATCCCTTACACCACGATGCGTCCCGCTACGGGAATATCTGGCGTAAAGAAGCATCTGTCCCTGCAGGACGGTGTCTTTCACCGTCCTTAGTCAATGAATACATGCCAAAGGAGAAACTGGTGCGAGAAACGGAAGAAGTTCCGGTCAACTCCTGCGTTGATCTATCGCCTGGAGATGAGATCGCCGCGACTCGCAGGGGGGGCGCTCGTGCACCGCGGGCGGGTGACGGATATAGCACCGGACCATGGGATGTTCTGGATCATGGACGATCTGAATGGGGGGGGCGCCGGTTACTTGACCTAGCCGAGGTGCAGGTTACGTGGACAAAGGGTGCAGCAGCAGGGACCCCCGCTGTCGGTTGAGAAAAAACGACCGCAGTTCATGGTTTCAGCTCTGCGCACTGCGGCTTGGTTAGCGGCATTGAGAAGGGACTCGTTTCGGAAACTTCTGCGCAGCTAGCCTCGGAATCGTGCTCTAGGGAAAGACTCTGTTGGTGCATGCCTAGCGCCAATAGGTCCCCCTAGGATCACTAAAACCAGGGGTATGGGGTCTTGGGACTATCACGGACCTTTAAATAAGTGAGCTCATGTTTAGGAACATCAAGGACCATGACGCCAACTAATGAACACCAAGTGCAACAGCACCAGGACGTGTGCTCCACTGCGACAACCGGTGACCTGGCACCGCTGAGTGGTTGGTGGAGGCCGGACGGGGACCCAGCGCCGTTTCGCTATCTAGAGCAAGGCGAGACCATGCCACTACTGCACGGAAGAAAAACTCTCTGGACTCTTGTGTTTGAATTGGCGCCCTCAGCCAGAGCTCATGGTGCCAAATACCCGAGTCTGGTTACTGGTACGCGTGCACATCAATTCGAACTATTGGAGTCTGTTAATGACGCTGTAGGATCAGCCTGATCGAAGTTGTGGGGAACGCGGCATCGTGGGTAGGCGGAGTGGTCTTGCCCAAAAACCTGACTCGCGGGCAGTCTCCTCTCCAGTTAGGGCACAGCCCAAACTGACGTCAGGAACCAGCCAAGGAAGCGTCAGGTTAGGGTCAAATTTGGCGTTTTCAGACATGGAACGAGGGAAGTCATAGACCTCAACCTGACATGCCCGAGCCCGCACAGCTTAGAGAAGCACAACCTCAGTGGTGCAGTTGCATCCGCTGCAGCACGGTCGCGGAAATCTCCTCCACGGACATGGAGGCGGAGTTCACGAAAGGAATCCTGTTGACCCGGTACATGTCCTCGGCGTTGCGCAGCTCGAAAGTGCACTGGTTAAGCGAAGCGTAATTGCTCCCCGGGCGGCGTTCCTGGCGGATCTGGCTCAGTCTGACGGGCAGGGAAGTCAGCCCGAAACACTTGTGCACGAACGGCTGCAGGGGTTTGGGCAGGGACATGCTGGCGAAGTCTTCCTCAACCAGCGGGAAGTTGGCGGCGAGGATGCCGTGCTGCAGCGCCAGGTACATGGTGGTCGGCGTCTTGCCGCAGCGCGACGGCGCGATGAGGATCAGCTCGGCGCGTTCCAGCGCACGCAGTGACTGCCCGTCGTCGTGCTCTATGGCGTATTCGACGGCGGCCATGCGCGACTGGTAGCGCACCGCGTCGCCCACGCCGTGCGCCTGGCCGGGCACGCCGCTGGCCGAGGCGTGGAGGACCTGCTCCAGCTGGCCGATGTGCGCGCCGAACAGGTCGAAGAAGTGCCCCCGGCTCCGGGACAGCACGGCCCGGATGTCCTGGCCGACCGTGGTGGAGAAGATGATCGGCCTCGGCCCCGCGGCCGCGAGCTCGTCGATCACGGCCACCACCTCTTGCGCCTGCTCCACCGTGGTGATGAACGGGATCGTCCGGCGTTCCAGCCGCCCGGCGGGGAACTGGGTCAGCAGGGTGTTGCCGAGCGTCTCGGCCGTGATGCCGGTGCTGTCGGAAAGAAAGAACACCGTGGGGGCGGACGGGTTGCCCGCCCCCACAGCGTCACTCAAGTGGGCGTCTGCCACTTAGACGGCGGACCGGTTGCCGGCGCGGGCCAAGCGCAGCCAGGTGTCGGTGACGGCGTCGGGGTTCAGCGAGATGGAGCTGATGCCCTGTTCCAGCAGCCACTCGGCGAAGTCCGGGTGGTCGCTGGGGCCCTGGCCGCAGATCCCCACGTACCGGCCCTTGGCCCGGCATGCGGAAATGGCCATCTCGAGGAGCTTGATGACGGCCGGGTTCCGCTCGTCGAAGCCCTCGGCCACCAGCGCCGAGTCACGGTCCAGGCCCAGGGTGAGCTGAGTCAGGTCGTTGGATCCGATCGAGAAGCCGTCGAAGTACTCCAGGAACTCGTCGGCGAGCAGCGCGTTGGCGGGGAGCTCACACATCATTACGATTTCCAGCCCGTTCTCGCCCCGGCGCAGCCCGTTGGCCGCGAGCAGCTCGGTGACGCCGCGGGCCTCATCGAGGGTACGGACGAACGGGACCATGAGCTTGATGTTGGTCAGGCCCATCTCGTTGCGCACGTACTTCAGGGCTTCGCATTCCAACTCGAACGCCTGCCGGAACGAATCCGAAAGATACCGGGAGGCGCCCCGGTACCCGATCATCGGGTTCTCCTCCGACGGTTCGAACGCCGGGCCGCCCAGCAGGTTGGCGTACTCGTTGGACTTGAAGTCGGACATCCGGATAATCACCGGTTCCGGCGCGAAGGCCGCGGCGATGGTGGAGATGCCCTCGGCCAGGCGCTTCACGTAATACTCCCGCGGCCCGTCGTAGGCTGCGGTCTTCTCGCGGATCTGGCGCACCGTGTAGTCCGAGAGGGACGCCGGGCGTTCGATCTCGCCGGCCACGGCCAGCAGGGCGTTGGGGTGGATGCCGATCTGGCGGTTGATGATGAACTCCAGGCGGGCCAGGCCAACACCGTGGTGAGGCAGCTTGGCGAAGCTGAAGGCCTGCTCCGGGGTGCCCACGTTCATCATGATCTTCACCGGCGGCGGCGGCATGGTGTCCAGGCTGGTCTCGTGCAGCGTGTAGTCCAGCAGGCCCTCGTACACAAAGCCTGCCTCGCCCTCGGCGCAGGACACGGTCACCGGGGTGCCGTCCTTCAGGACCCGGGAAGCATTGCCGGTGCCGACGACGGCCGGAATGCCAAGCTCGCGGGCAATGATCGCCGCGTGGCAGGTGCGTCCGCCGCGGTCGGTCACGATCGCGGCGGCCTTCTTCATGATCGGTTCCCAGTCCGGGTCCGTCATGTTCGCCACCAGGACGTCGCCGGTCTGGAACGAGGCCATCTGGTCGATTGAGGTGAGCACGCGAACCTGCCCGGCGCCGATGCGCTGGCCAATGGCACGGCCCTCGGCCAGGACGGCCGAACGCTCGCTGAGGGTGTAGCGGGAGATCTTGCCGGACACCTTCCGCGACTCCACGGTCTCGGGACGGGCCTGCAGGATGTACAGCTCCCCGTCCACGCCGTCCTTGCCCCATTCGATGTCCATCGGACGGCCATAGTGCGCCTCGATGGCCAGCGCATGGCGGGCAAGCTGCTCGACTTCGGCGTCGGTCAGGCTGAAGCGGCGGCGCAGGTCCTGCGGGACGGGGACGAAGTCCACGGTCCTGCCCACCTCGCTGGAGTCGGTGTAGGTCATCTGCACGGCCTTCTCGCCCAGGCCGCGCTTGAGCACGGCAGGACGGCCGGCCGCCAGGGCCGGCTTGTGCACGTAGAACTCGTCCGGGTTCACGGCGCCCTGGACCACGGCCTCGCCGAGGCCGTAGGACGAGGTGATGAAGACGGCGTCGTTGAAGCCGGATTCGGTGTCCATGGTGAACATGACACCGGAAGCGCCGACGTCGGAGCGCACCATGCGCTGGATGCCCGCCGAGAGTGCCACTTCCGAGTGGGTGAAGCCATGGTGCACCCGGTAGGCGATGGCCCTGTCGTTGTAGAGCGAGGCGAAGACGTCCTTGATGGCGAGCAGGATGTTCTCCACGCCGCGGATGTTCAGGAACGTCTCCTGCTGCCCCGCGAACGAGGCGTCCGGCAGGTCCTCGGCCGTGGCGCTGGAGCGCACCGCCCAGGAAACATCGCCGCCGTGCTCGGCGGTCAGGCGGTCGTAGGCGGACCGGATCTGCTCCTCGAATTCGGGCTGGAAGGGGGTGTTGCGGATGAGGTCGCGGATCTGCTTACCGGCCACGGTCAAAGCGGCCACATCGCCGCTGTCCAGGCCGTCGAGGATTTCTTCAATCCGGCTGTCGAGGCCGGACTCGCCAAGGAACCGTCGGTAAGCGTCTGCTGTGGTGGCGAAACCGCCCGGTACTTTAACCCCTGCTGAGGCAAGATTCCGGACCATTTCTCCGAGCGATGCGTTCTTGCCGCCAACCTGGTCGAGGTCGGACAGGCCGAGGTCAGAAAACCAGAGAACGTCAGTCATAGGTGGTGCTCCTCCGTTGGGCACGCGCTGACAAGCGCTGTAAAAGATGTGATGCAAGGTTGGTCAGGAGTGCACCGCAGAAGCAAATGGATGTGACGAGCGCAACACCCTCCGCAGGTAATGAAAGGTCACACCCAGAGGAAACGGGCCGGCATTCCGAAGGAACGCCGGCCCGCCGTCGTACGCGTTGCCGGCTGGCTACAGCGCCAGGCGGGGCCCGTCACCGACGACGGCGACCGGGGACACAACGGCCGCCGGGGACACGACGGGCAGGGAACCGGTGAAGGCCTCGACAACAGCCATCTGGCCGGTGGTGTCCGGAATGCCGGGGTACTGGACCTGGCCGGCCTCTGCGGGCGCAGGCGAGGTGTTTTCGGATCGCATGCGGACCAGTGCCACAGCCGAGATGAGGAACCAGGCGACATTGGTGGCCACGGACGGCCAGGCTCCGTGCAGGGTTCCGTTGATGATGAAGGCCACGGAGCCGAACAGGTTTGCCGTTTGGAAGCCCTTCCCTGCCTTCAGCCAGCCCATGGAAACAGCCAGATACGCACTGAGGATCGCAACCGCGCCTGCCCAGCCGGCGATTTCCCACAGCAGTTCCATGGCGTCCTTTCAAGGGTGACCTGCGCACAGCAATTGGGCAGGGATTTTGCAGGTGATTTAAGGGTTTGGTTTGCCGGATGCTGCGTTTACTCGAGCCCTGTTCGGGCGAGGACTGCTGTCCGGCAGGCCAATCCTATCGTGCTCTGGACATCACCTTCGCCGCGTAGCACGATCTGAGATGTGACTTCCACGACAACTCCGGACGCCTACCTCCGCGAACTCAGAGAGCTCCGCCGCGTGAAGGACCGGATGGACCGGGAGTACGCGCAACCGCTGGACGTCGAATCGCTGGCCAGGGAGGTCCACATGTCCGCCGGCCACTTCAGCCGCCGGTTCAAACTCGCGTACGGCGAATCGCCCTACAGCTACCTCATGACGCGCCGCATCGAGCGCGCCATGGCACTCCTCCGCAAAGGCGACCTCAACGTCACGGAGGTGTGCTTCGCTGTCGGCTGTTCCTCGCTGGGAACCTTCAGTACGCGGTTCAGCGAGCTGGTGGGCATGCCGCCGAGCGTCTACAAACAAGAGGCAGCGGAGTCGACCGCGGGAATCCCGGCGTGCGTGGCGAAGCAGGTCACCAGACCGGTCAGGAATCGAGAAGCGCCCGCCCATGAGCCGTTACTAGCATGACTGGCATGGACATCAACATTTCCTCAACCTTCCTCCCCGCCACCGATCCCGACGCCTCGCTGGCCTTCTACCGCGACGCCCTGGGCTTCGAAGTCCGCAACGACGTGGGGCGCGGCACCATGCGCTGGATCACCGTGGGCCCCGCCGGCCAGAAGGACGTCTCCATCGTCCTGCACCCGCCGGCCGTGGACCCCGGAATCACCGATGACGAGCGCCGCACCATCACCGAAATGATGGCCAAGGGCACCTATGCCACCATCGTCCTCTCCTCCCCCGACGTTGACGCTGCCTTCGCCAAGGTGGAGGCGACCGGGGCCGACGTCGTGCAGGAACCCATCGACCAGCCCTACGGCATCCGCGACTGCGCCTTCCGCGACCCGGCCGGCAACACGGTCCGCATCAACCAGCAGCCTTAGGCATATAAACAGCAACGTATATATCGGACGACGCCGGAGGGAGGCTGCGAGCGCAGCCTGCCTTCGGTGCCGCCCACGAGAAGGGGGACACCTTGAGCACGGACGCAGACCTGGAGACCAAGCAGGTGCACATCGCCGACACCCATGACCTGATCCGGGTCCAGGGCGCACGGGAGAACAACCTCAAGGACATCAGCCTCGAGCTGCCGAAGCGCCGCCTCACCGCCTTCACGGGCGTGTCCGGCTCCGGCAAGAGCTCCCTGGTGTTCGCCACCATCGCCGCCGAGTCGCAGCGCCTGATCAACGAGACCTACAGCGCCTTCGTGCAGGGGTTCATGCCCAGCCTGGCCCGCCCGGATGTGGACCGGCTGGAGGGACTGACCACGGCCATCATCGTGGACCAGGAGCGGATGGGCGCCAATCCGCGCTCCACCGTGGGCACCGCCACCGACGCCAATGCCATGCTGCGGATCCTGTTCAGCCGCCTGGGCCAACCGTACGTCGGTCCGCCCACCGCCTTCTCCTTCAACGTCCCCACCCGCAAGGCCAGCGGCATCATGAGCACGGAAAAGGGCGGCCGGGTGGAGAAGAACGTGGTCCGCGAGGTGACCTACCTGGGCGGCATGTGCCCGCGCTGCGAGGGGATGGGGAACGTCAGCGACATCGACAGGAAGGCGCTGTACGACGAGTCCAAGTCCCTGAATGAAGGCGCGCTCACCGTCCCCGGCTACTCGATGGACGGCTGGTACGGGCGCCTGTTCGAAGGCATGGGCCTGCCGATGGACAAACCGATCGCCAAATTCACCGCGAAGCAGCTGGACACGATGCTGTACGCCGAACCCACCAAGATCAAGGTGGAGGGCGTCAACCTCACCTTCGAAGGCATCATCCCCAAGATCCAGAAGTCCATGCTGTCCAAGGACGTGGAGGCCATGCAGCCGCACGTGAAGCGGTTCGTGGAGCGCGCCGTCACCTTCGCCGTGTGCCCCGCCTGCGGCGGAACCCGGCTGACCCCGGAGGTGCTCAAATCGCGGATCAACGGCAAGAACATCGCTGACCTGTGCACCATGCAGATCAGCGACCTGGCGCAGTGGATCCGCGACCTCGACGAGCCATCGGTCCGGCCACTGCTCGCCGGGCTGCGGGACCTGCTGGATTCCTTTGCGGAGATCGGCCTTGGCTACCTCTCCCTGGACCGTCCGGCCGGCACGCTGTCCGGCGGCGAAGCGCAGCGCACCAAGATGATCCGCCACCTGGGTTCCTCCCTTACCGACGTCACCTACGTTTTCGACGAGCCCAGCATCGGCCTGCACCCGCACGACATCGAGCGGATGAACACCCTCCTGCTGCAGCTGCGGGACAAAGGCAACACCGTCCTGGTGGTGGAGCACAAACCGGAGATGATCGCCATTGCCGACCACGTCGTCGACCTCGGCCCCGGTGCCGGAACCGGCGGCGGCGAGATTGTCTTTGAGGGCGACGTCGACGGGCTGCGTTCCAGCGGCACCATCACCGGGCGGCACCTGGACGACCGGGCCCGGCTCAAGGAGTCTGTGCGGGCGGCCACCGGGGCGCTCGAGGTCCGCGGGGCATCCACGAACAACCTGCGCGACGTCGACGTCGACGTGCCGTTGGGCGTGCTGTGCGTGGTGACGGGCGTGGCCGGGTCCGGGAAGAGCTCGCTGATCCACGGATCGCTGGCCAGGCGGGAGGGCGTGATCGTGATCGACCAGGGCGCCATCAAGGGGTCGCGGCGCAGCAACCCCGCCACCTACACCGGGCTGCTGGAGCCCATCCGCAAGGCCTTCGCCAAGGCCAACGGCGTGAAGCCTGCGCTCTTCAGCTCCAACTCCGAGGGCGCCTGCCCCACATGCAATGGCGCCGGCGTCATCTTCACCGAACTCGGGGTGATGGCCACGGTCGAGTCCACCTGCGAGGACTGCGAGGGGCGCCGCTTCCAGGCCGCCGTCCTCGAGTACACCCTGGACGGGAAGAATATCGCCGACGTGCTGGACATGCCGGTGGAGGCGGCGCTCACCTATTTTGCCGAGGGCGAGGCCAAAACGCCCGCGGCGCACAGGATCCTCGAACGCCTCGCGGACGTGGGCCTGGGCTACATCTCCCTGGGCCAGCCGCTGACCACCCTGTCCGGCGGCGAGCGCCAGCGGCTCAAGCTGGCCACGCAGATGGCCGAAGCCGGGGACATCTACATCCTGGACGAGCCCACCGTCGGCCTGCACCTGGCGGACGTCGAACAACTGCTGGGCCTGCTGGACCGGCTGGTTGACTCCGGGAAGTCCGTCATCGTCATCGAGCACCACCAGGCGGTAATGGCACATGGCGACTGGATCATCGACATCGGCCCGGGAGCAGGGCACGACGGCGGCAGCATCGTTTTCGAGGGCACGCCGGCTGACCTGGTGGCAGGGCGCGCCACGCTCACCGGGCAGCACCTGGCGGCGTATGTGGGTGCCTGAACCCGCGCCTACTGTAGGGGTATGCCCGAAAACTACCGGTACGACGTCGAGATCCTGCACCTGCTGGTCTCCCCCGCGCACGCCTACTTCGGCCGCGCCCGGGACGGCGCCGCCGACATGCCCACCACCGACGCCGGGCAGGCGGAGGTGGTCGCCGGCAAGGGCATCGTGGGCGACCGGTTCTTCGGCAAGGCCGCGCACATGGACGCCGCGGTGACCCTGTTCGCCGTCGAATCCCTTGAGGCCATCGCGGCCGAGCTCGGCGCCACGCCCTTCGACCCCCTGCTGACCCGCCGGAACGTGGTCCTCCGCGGCGCGCAGCTGGCCCCGCTGCTGGGGCAGGATTTCGCATTGGAATCGGGCGGGTCCATTGTGGGCTTCCGTGGCGGCCGGCACGCCCAGCCGTGCGCGTGGATGAACGAAATGCTGGCCCCCGGGGCGCACCCGGCCATGCGGGGGCGGGGCGGCATCCGCTGCCGGGCCCTCTCCAGCGGCTTCCTGCACCGCGGGCCGGCCGTGCTGGTCAGCCCGGTGCCGCTGGATCCCGCCCGGGCGGGAGAGCCGAGCCTGCTGCGGCCGTCGAGGCTGCCGTAGCTCGGCCGCCGCTAATCAGTCTTGGCTATATAAACTTCGCACGGTGCACTGTGCGCCACGCTGTTCGCCACACTGCCCAGGACCCGGCCGATCCCGCTCATACGCCGGCTGCCCACGACGATCATATGGGCGTTGTGTTCCTCCGCGTGCTGGATCAAGGCTTTGGCTGCCGCGCCGCGGACTGCGAAGTGCTCCACCTGAAGCTGGCCCGACCTGATGCCATCTGCCGATTCCCGTGCCACCTTTTCCGCGTACCGTTCTTCCGAAAACGCCCTGTCGACATTGCCCAGGCCGAGGACTTCGGCGCGGTCCCCTGGGAACGCAGTCACCACATGCAGCGTGGTTCCCAGGGCCGAGGCCAGGTCCGCAGCTGTTTCCGCAGCACGCTGGGCGCTCTCGGTGCCGTCCACTCCTACGACAATTACCTTGGTCATCCTGTGATCCTTCATACGACGGCGGTGGCGTTGGCCGGGGAGCCGGTGCCTCCGGTGATGTTCAGCGGCTTGATGGTGACGAAAGAATCCCAGCTGCCGGTTGTCCGCATGTGCCGCGCAAGGGGCCCGAGTTTCCACAATTCCCCAAGGGGCAGGCCGAGTTTCGCCAGGAGTTGCTGGTGCATCATCCCGTGGTCGTTGGGAGCCGAACTCCGGTAGGGGCTTTCGGGAACGGCCGGCAGGCATTCGAAGGCGAAGTTGTCGGCCGCGACCACCGCAAACCGGTTGTCCCATGCCCACGCGACAAAATCCCGCGACTGGGCCACGCCTGATGCCTTGCGGCTCTCGCGGATGCGTTGCTTCTCCGCGGGATCAAGGGCAAGGAACCACTCGCACCACCCGGTGTGGAGCATAAGGATGTCTCCGGGGAGGGCAGCGAGGGACTGGGATTCCATGGCGGCCTGGACCAGGTCCAGGGTCAGGGGCTCGCCGGCCGCGTGGTCAATGGGCTCCCCCAGGCTGTTCCGGAAGCCGTCCAGGTCCACCAGGACGCCCCTGCCGGTGATGGGGTGTTCCGCCCATTCCTGGATCCCCAGGTGCGGCGTCCCCTCAGTGATCCGGTCATCGGCTGTGCCGTTGTAAAACCCGACGTCGTCCGCCCTCCGGTGCCGAAGTCCGTCAATCTGCGTGGAGCCCTGCAGGTAGTACCCGTCAAGGTAGTCGTCGCGGTGCGCCGGGTGGGAGGAGTAGATGGTGTGCCGTGGGGCGCTTCGTTTGAGGGACATCCCGGGGTCGAATGCGTCCGCGGGGTAGTCGAGGCCGAAGACCGTCCCCGTCCGGATGCTGTTCCTGGCTTCCAGGATGGCAGCGGGCGTGATGAAGGACGGCATGCCGCGTTCCGGTTCCGGAAACAGCCCCCAGGATGTTCCCGCCAGGGCGCCGTCCCGCTCCAGTAGACCGGCGAAGCTCGGAAACGGTGCGTGCCCGGTCATCGCGTGGTGGCTTCCTGGTGCTGCGTCGCCTGTTTTTGTGGCCGCTTGTAGCTGAGCAGGAACCCTGCCACAGCGCAGATGGAGGCCGCGATGCAGACGGGCGGTTTGATGACTTCGTTGAAGAACTGGAGCCACTCGCCCCGACCGGCCACGAGGCCGACGGCCTGTCCGGCAACAAACAGCACGCCGCCGAGGAGAAGTGCTGCGAGGGTGATCACGAAGACGTGTTCGGTAACCCGCCGAAGTGTGTTCATGGGTGATTCCTTAGATTGGCAGGATGCCAAGAATGATCAGCACGCCGATGACCAGCAGGGGCAGGGCGTAGTGCGTGAGCAGGCGGGCAAAGGTCTTGATGGGATTGACGTCCGCGATGCCGCAGGCCACATACAGCGGTGCACCGCCGGGTGGAACCGCGGCTTCGCAGGAGGAAAAGACCAGGACGGCGACAGCGGCGGTGGTGGCCGGAACGCCGGCCGCGACAAGGGCTGCCACGCCCACCGTGCCAACGGCGGCCATGGTTGCCGTGGCCGAAAGGGGGGCTGCAACGGCGATGACGATCAACCCGATGAGGATGGCGAGCAGCCAGAGGGGAAGATTCATCCCGTTCAGCAGGGCCGTCATTTGCTTGGGGAGGCCCGTGGCGGCGAGGGCGTTGGCTCCGGCGAAGGCAAAGAGCACCGTGACGCCGACGATTCCGAACCGCGGGGCCGAGCCCTGCAGCAGGTTGCCCCAGTCGCGGCCGGTGCGCGGCAGTTGCTTCCGGCCCAGCAGCGCGCCGGTGATGAGCAGGACCACGGGAATCCAGACGATCACGCTGACGGACTTGCTGACGTCGCCGCCGGTCCAGTCCGAGAGTACCGGCGTGAGGAAGCCGGAGGTGATGACCAGGGGGATGGCGACGACGACGAACAGCAGGAGTGTGGCCCAGCCTTGGCCAAGGGCGACCCGCAAGGACAACCGGTGGGCCGGGTCGAGCGGGGCCATCCCGCTCTTGCGGATCAGCAGCCAGGTGACGATGAGGCGGTGCAGGAAGCACCAGAGGCCGCCGAACAACAGGGGGATGACGAGGTCGTTGATGTTCAGGAGGGGTCCAACAGTAGCGGAGCCGACCAGGACGAACATGGAGGCGCTGAAAGGGAAGGTGATGCCCATCCCGGCGTTGCCCGCCACCAGGGTGGCCGCGGCCGGCTTGTCCAGTTTGGACTTTTCCATCCACGGGATGGTCACCGAGCCCACTGTGGCGGCGATGGCGGCCTGGTTGTGCACCACACCGCCGAGGCCTGCGGAGGCCACTGTGGAAACCCAGGCCGGACCCCCCTTGACCCCGCCGATGAGCGAGTTGAGCAGGTCGATCAGCCGGTCCAGGACGCCGCCCGTGTCCAGCAGGTAGCCCATGAACACGAATGCCATGGTGGCGTACACAATTTCGTCGGTCGCCGCCGAATAGAGCGCCGACCAGCCGACCTGCGCGGCGGCGGCACCCGTGAACGGGAGCACCACCAGGAATCCCAGGATCATGGCTTCCCCCACGCTGCGCTTGATCAGAGTGGTCCAGAGCAGGATGGCGGCCAGGTATGCCCCCAGGGCCCAGACGCCGGTCATGTCCATGCTCCTGACGTTGCGGTGCGGTTCTTTGCGCGGTTAGCCAAAACAGTCCTCTTCATTGATTCTGTCCGACCGTGCGGTCAGCGCAACACCGGCGCGGAGTCCTGCTCGGCGATGCGCGCATGTGCGGCGGCAGACGCGGCGGTCATTTCCGAGTGCACCCCGAGCTCGGAAAGGTAGGCGGCAGTCTCCTGCATCTCCCGTGACCGGCGGAGCGCGTGCTTGGGGGTGCCGGTCAGGAACCGGTCGATGACGGCCTGGCCGTCGCCGGCGAGCTGGCTGGCGATCTGGCCGCGGATCCATTCTTCCAGTCCTGCGGCTTTTCCGGCGTTGACGGCTTCGACGACCACGGCTGCCAGGCCTTTCATCAGGACACTGCGGAGCAGTTTGTGAGCCATGGCCGCGCCCGGCCCGCCTTCGGTGATTTCGACGTCGACACCCAGCGGGCGCAGCAAATCTGCCACAGCCTGCGCTCCCGGGCCGCTGACCATCAGCGGCGTCTTTTCCCCCAGTGCCGACACCGGGCCAAGGATGGCGACGTCGGCGAAGCCGGCTTTGCTGGGAAGCTGCCCGAGCTCCTGCATGACGCCGGGCGACGACGAGGTGAAGTCGGCGTAGACGCTGCCGGCGCCGAGGACCGGCAAGCACTCCTCCGCCACGCTGCGGGCGGCGGCAGCACCGGTCATGACGAGGACGATGTCCGCGCCTTCACAGGCTTCCGCCGCCGTTGCGGCCCGGGCGACGCCGTCCGGGGTGGTGGCGGCCACCGGGTCGAAGCCGGTGACCGTGTGGCCTGCCGCGGTCAGTGCCGCGGCGTAGGTGGCTCCGGCTTCGCCGAGGCCAATGACGGTGCACGCTGTCATGGTTTGCTCTGTTCTTTCTCTGGAACTGTTCAGGTTCAATTGCGGGCGGCGACGATGGCCTGGCGGCGGTTTGCCTCGTCAGCGAAGACTGCTTCGGCAGCCTCGGCGACGGCGGCGGCCTGCTCCCGGGGGATGACCACCACGCCGTCCGAATCACCGACAATGACATCGCCCGGCAGAACGGGAACCCCGCCGAAGGCGACTGCCGTTCCCAGCCTGAACGGGCCGTCCTTGTAGGGACCGGCGGGCGAAGTAGCCCTCGCGAAGACCGGCATGCCAATCTCACCCAGCGCCTCGGCGTCGCGCGCTGCTCCGTCCAGGGCGAAGCCGGCCACGCCGAGGTTGATGGCACGCTCGCCGATCAGTTCGCCGAGGAGGGCGCGTGATTCATCGCCGCCACCGGCCACCACGATGACGTCTCCGGGACGGGCCTGCTGCAGGGCCTGGTGGATGCCCTTGTTGTCGCCGGGCCGGGTCCACACGGTGAACGCCGGCCCGGCGAGCTTCGCTCCCGGCCAGACGGCCTGGATGGCTGAGTCCGCAACGCCGAGTCGGTCCATGGCGTCGCCGATGTTGGCTGCGGGCAGCTTGGCGAGCCGGTCGATGATGTCCCGTTCGGGGCGCGCAAAGTCCGCGTCTGTGGCGTCAATGGCTGGAGTCGTCATGATGGATCTTTCCGTTCAGGTGGGGCAGGGGTCAGTCTTTTTTCTGGACCAGCGGAAGGACCTTCTTGAAGTCCCCTTCCTGGCCTGCCCAGAACGTCTGGTAGTCGGCACCGTTCAGGTAGCTGGTCTGCAGGCCCAGGTCCTGCATCTTCTTCACCACGGCGGGGTCCTCGATGGCCTTCTGGATGGCGGCCTCGAGCTTCTTGGCCACGTCGTCGGGCAGGCCGGCCGGGGCGGAGTAGCCGCGGGCCGTTCCCGCCGTCATGTCGTAGCCGGATTCCTTGAAGGTGGGGACATCCGGCAGGGAGGGTGCGCGCTCCCCGGACATGACGCCCAGCACCCGCGCCTTGCCCTGCTTGCTGAGGTCGTTCACGTCGCTGACGTTGGCCACCAGGACCTCCACGTGCTTGCCCAGGAAGGCGGTAGTGGCCTGTGAGGCCCCCTCCGAGAAGTGGACCGGCGCGAACTCCGAACCGGTCTCCTCCTGGATCTGGGCCAGGGCGAAGTGTTCACCCGTCTGGAGTCCGGCGGTGCTGGCGGTCATGGACTTCGGGTTGGCCTTGGCGGCGTCGAGGAGCTCCTTCAGCGTCTGGTACGGGCTGTCCGGCTGGACGGCGATGACTGTGGGGTCGATGACCTGCCGGCCCAGGGGCTGGAAGCTTTCGCGGGTGTACTTGGCGCCGCGGGACGGGTCCAGCGGTGAAACCACCACCGACGGCGAACCGGTGGCACCGATCGTGTAGCCGTCCGGCTTGGCACTGGTGAGCTGGGTGTAGCCGATTTGGCCGCCGGCGCCGGGCTTGTTGATGACCTCGACGTTGGTGCCGAGTTCCTTTTCGAGGACCGGCTGGATGAGCCGTGCCGCCGTGTCCACGGCGCCGCCGGAACCGAAGGCCACGATGAGGTCGATCGACTTGCCCTTCTTTGGGAAGTCGCTGCCGGCCGCGCCGGCTGCTCCGGTGGCTCCGGGGTTGGCACCGCAGCCGGTCAGGCCAATCAGGGATGCCGCGGCAAGGGCGGCAGCAAGGCGCATACGGGTTTTCATGGTTCTTCTCCTTTGAAGGTGGGGATGCGAATTGGGGTTTAGGTTTCGGGGTCTTCGTTCAGGGCCTTGGGCTTGCGGAGCTTCAGCAGCGGGCTGAAGACGATCAGCAGGCCCAGGCCGATCAGGACCGCGGAGATGGGACGGCTGGTGAAAATGCTGAAGTCGCCCTGGGAAATCTCGAGGGACTCGCGCAGGGACCGTTCCATCAGCGGGCCAAGGACCAGCGTGAGCACCATGGGTGCCAGCGGGATGTCCAGGTGCCGGAGGGCCACGCCGAGGAGGCCGAAGCCGATCATCACGAAGACATCGAAGACGCTGAAGTTGATGGTGTAGGCGCCGATGACCATGAAGAGCAGGATCAGGGCGTTGAGGATCGACGACGGGACGCGGAGGATGGAGGTCCAGAGCCCCACGAGCGGGACATTGAGCAGGAGCAGGATCAGGTTGCCGATGAAGAGGCTGGCGATAATGGCCCAGGCGATCTCGGAGTTCTCGGTGAAGAGGGTGGGTCCCGGGGTGAGGCCCTGCTGCAGGAAGGCGCCCATCAGCACGGCGATGGTGGGTGAGGCCGGGATGCCGAGGGTGAACAGCGGGATCAGGGCCGCGTTGGCGTGGGCGTTGTTGGCCGTCTCGGGGCTGGCCACGCCTTCGATGGCGCCCTTGCCCAATTCGTGGCGGTTGCGGGAGAACTTCTTCTCCGCACCGTAGGACAGGAGCGAAGAGACGGAGCCGGTCATGCCCGGGATGAGGCCCAGGCCGAAGCCGATGCCGGTGCCGCGGGCCATCGCCGGGGCGCTGCGGAGCCATTCCCTGCCGGTGGGCAGCAGCGAGCGCAGGTTGGGCGCGTGCACCGCTGCCGGCTGGTCGCCCTTGCGGTAGGACAAAAGTTCGGAGAGGCCGAAGACGCCCACGATCACGGCCACGAAGCTGACGCCGTCCAGGAGCCGGTCCATGCCGAAGGTGAAGCGCGGGGCGCCGGCCACGGGGTCGATGCCCACCATGGAAATCAGCAGGCCCAGGGCACCGGAGATGATGGCCTTGACCATCGATTTCCCTGCCAGCGCCACGAGGAGCGAGATGCCCACCACCATCAGCGCAAAGAACTCCGGCGGGCCCACCAGCAGGCCGAGCTCACCCAGGGGCTTGGCTGCGGCCACCAGGCCCAAGGTGGCTATGGTGCCGCCAACGAAGGATCCGACGGCGGCAATCGTCAAGGCGGCGCCGGCCTTGCCGATCTTGGTCATGGCGTAGCCGTCAATGGTGGTGATCGCGGAGGCTGCTTCTCCCGGGGTGTTCAGCAGCACGCTGGTGATGGTTCCCCCGTAGGCGGTGCCGTAGAAGATGGCACACAGCATGATGATCGCCCCGGTGGCGTCCATGTTGAGGGTGAGCGGGATGAGCAGGGCAACGCCTGCAACCGGCCCGATGCCGGGCAGCACGCCGATGATGGTGCCCAGCAGGCAGCCGAGGAAGGCGAACAGCAGGTTCTGCCAGGTCATGGCAGCCGCGAAGCCGTTGAGGAGTTCGTTGAGGGTATCCACGTCTAGAGTCCGATCGCGTTAAGGAAGGGCAGGGCGGACACCGGCAGCGCGACGTTCAGGCCGTAATTGAAGGCATAGAACGCTCCAAAGCTTCCGGCCACCGCGATGATCAGCGCGGACACCCAGGTCCTGCGCCCGCGAATTTTCAGGTGGTACAGCAGGAACGCGAACATGCTCAGCTGGAAGCCGAGCAGGTCCATGACGGCTGCAAGGACCACGAGGCTGGCGACGACGCCGACCACCAGTCCGCGGTCGATTCCGGGTGCGGTTTCGCTGGGGTTGCGGAGTTCCTGGAGCAGCCAGAGGAGCGCCATGGCCACGAGGACGGCACCCATGGCGAAGGGGAACAGGCCGGGACCCGGGCCGAGGGAAGTCCACAGTCCAAGGCCGACTGAACTGACCAGGACATACGTGCCGACGGCTGCAAAAGCGCCGATGCCTGCCAGCACAGTGGCGGCCACCCGCACGGTACTCGGGGGTTTCGTCGCGACTGACTCCGTTGTCATTGGGATCCTTTTCACTGTGCGTCATTGCGTTTCATAGAATGAAACTATATTGCGTACTGAGAAATAGTGACAGGAGACACAGGCGCTGTCAAGCGCGAGGAACTTACATAGAATGAAAGAATGGCGACGACGACTTCCACCACGCCCGGTCCGGCAGAAGAGGGCGCCAAGTCCTCGAACATGCGCTCCCTCTCAAGGGCCATGGAGGTCTTCGCGGAACTGCAGAGGGCCGAACGGCCGCAGCGGCTCAGTGACCTGGCGCGGAATTGCGGCATGAGCCTGCCCACCACGCTGCGGATCCTGCGGGTGCTGCAGGATTTCGGGATGGTCAGCCAGACGGACAAGTCGTACCGGATCGGTCCCGCCGTCCTGCCGGCGGCAAAGAGTTTCCTCGAAAACGATCCCTTGGCGGTTGCGGGACGACCGGTCCTGCAGCAGCTCGCGACCCAGACCGGAATGTCTGTTTCCCTGCACACCCGCCTCGGGTTTGAGCGGATCCTGGTAGCGCGGGTTCAAGGCAAAGCGCCCATGCAGTATGACCTGCCCTTGGGTAAACGCCTGCCCCTGACTCGCGGCGCGGCCGGAAAGATCCTGATCGCGGGCGCCACTGATGCCGAACTCCAGCAGGTGGTAGCGGCCGCTATCGCCTCCGGCCACGAGGAGCAGGGGTTCACGGTTGAGGAACTGAAGTCACGGCTGCCCGAGCCTGGATGTGACTACGCCTATTCTGCGAATGAGCGCGTGGTTGGCGTGCTCTCCGTAGGGGTGGCATTGACGAACAGAGCCGGCCGCGCCAACGAATCAATGGCCTTGAACTGCCCAGCGGAGGCGACGACCGAGGAAAAGATCAAAGCCAACGTTCCGGAACTGCGCCGTGCCGCGAGCCGGCTCTCCGAACTCCTCGAGGGTTCCGTCTACTGAGCCCGTCCCGCTGGCAGGACTGGCCCAACGGCGCCGTCAGTCCAGCTGCACGCCGCGGAGCAGCAGGAGCGTCCCGCACACCACGGCCGCAGAGGCCAGGAATACACCGCCCGCACCGAGCCCTGCCGCCACGACTCCGATGGCGCTGGGCAGGACCACCTGGCCCACGCGGTTCCCGGCGAGCCGGAGGGCAAGTGCCCGTCCGCGCTGCCCGGCGGGGGCCTGCGCGGAAAGCCAGGACATGGTCAGGGGCTGGCCGATGCCAAGTCCCAGCCCGAGTACGGCCATGACCACGAACAGCAGCCACGCCGGCATGGGGATCGCTGCCGCGGCCAGTGCCACCGTGGACAGGGCAAGGCTCGCCACCAGCAGCCTCATCCGGCCGATCCTGCGGGAAACCCGGCCCAGCAGGAGCCGGGAAACCATCGAGAAGACGGCGCGGACGGTCAACATGGCGCCGACCGTTGCCGCGGTGAGCCCGCGGTCGGCTCCGAGCGCGGGGAGGTAGACCATGGTCAGGTCGACCACGGCCAGGACCGTGGCGCTGGTGGCGAGTGCCCGGGCGACGCCGGGAGCCTTCAGCAGCGACACCGCGCTGCCGTTGCTGCCGGCCGAAACTGCGTTTCGTTTCCCGCCGCTGACCTGGGCCGATACAAGGAAGGTGGTGGCGAAGAGCACCAGGCCCATGATGACGGAGAGCAGGAAGATCGCCTGCGTATCGGGACGGACAGAGGCCCCTCCCACCATCGAAATCGCCAGCGGACCGAGGGCCTGCCCCAGGGAGGCGGCGAAGGTCAGGTATCCGAAGGAGGAGTCCATCCGGCCCGCACCCGAATTGTTGGCCACCACCGCCTGCTGCCCCACCACGCACGCCAGCTGCCCGGCGCCCAGCAGCGCCGTCCCGATGACCAGGGCGGCGATCGACGAGCCCCAGAGCAGCAGGAAGGCAGAGCAGGCAAGGACGACGGCGGACCCGGTCGCCATCAGCCTGCGCTCACCCAGGCGGTCCACCAGGCCGCCCGTGGGGACGGCGAGCAACAGGGGGAAGACGGCATAGCTGGCCGCCAGCAGGCCGAGGGCGAATCCGGGGACGTCCAGTTCGAGGGCGCGGTAGGTGGCGGCGGGCCGGACCAGGAAGGTGACGGCCTGGATCAGGGCGGAATGGACCAGGAGGGCAGTGGCCGAGGGGCGCCCGAGTTCACCGATCACGGGCTGGCCACGGTGTCACCGGCTGCGGTGTTGCCGGACATGGCACGGACCGCGGCATCGCGGGCGCCCATGACGTGGTCGAAAGCCAGCTTGGCGGCTTTGTCCGGGTCGTCGCCGGCCAGCGCTTCGACCAGGGCCCGGTGCTGGGCCAGCGCCTGGTCCCTGCGTTCCTGAGTGCTGTTGGTGAAGTGCCGGTAACGCTCCATGTGGCTGGAGATCTGGCCGTGGAAGCGCCGCGCCCAGGAGTTTCCGGCGATGGCGGCGATCTTTGCATGCAGCGCCATACCTTGGTGCATCGCATCGTCAGCGAATTTCACCATGGCTGCGTTGCGCTCCAGGATGCCGCGGAGGGCCTCGATATCGTCCGGCGTCGCCTTCACGCAGGCGTTGCCGGCCATGAGGGCTTCCATCGCTGCCCGGACCTCGTAAAGTTCTGAGATCGCCGCCTCATCCAGCCCAGGCACCAGCACCCCGCCCGTGGGCTGCTGTTCCAGGAGGCCCTCCGAGATGAGCCGCCGGATGGCCTCGCGCAGCGGCGTGCGGCTGACCTGCAGCGCCGCCGCCATGGCAGGCTCGTAGATCCGCTCTCCCGGCTTCAGTTCCAGGTTCAGGATCTGCCGCTTCAGTTCGGCGTAGACAAAGTGGGCGCCGGTGTTCCGGGCGGGTGCGTCTGGCATGCAATACCTCCGCCAGCCATCATACTTGTATACATCTATACAAGTAATGCCCGTTCCGCGGGTGCAGCGGCACGCAAAGGGAGGGTCAGCGGTTCAAGTTTGAACTGCTGACCCTCCCTTTGTGTCTCTATTGGAGTCCGCGCTGGGCGCCGGTCCGCGCCTTCTGCAGCTCGAGGTCCTCCAGCGACTTGCCCCTGGTGTCCGGGGACGTCAGGGTGGCCACCGCGGAGACGAGGCAAATGCCGAGCGTCGCCAGGCCGATGGTCAGTGGAACGTTGGTGGAACCCGGAGGTGCGATCGCGGTAAAGATACTCGGGAAGAACGACGCGATCATCAGTCCGATGTTCTGCGACACCGCGAAGCCGGTCACCCGGATCCGCATGGGGAACTGCTCCTGGAAGAAGGTGGCGAAGGTGGCGTTCCACATCTGGAAGAAGATGCCCTGCACCACCACGACGCAGGCGAAGACGAGCGGCAGGCTTCCCTGCTCGATGGCCCACAGGTACCCGCCCACCAGCAGGCCGCCTACGACGCCACCGCCAGCCATGAGCGTGCGCCGGCCGATCCTGTCGGACAGTGCCCCAAACAGGGGGATGGTCACGACGGCCGCGATATTGGCCACCAGGGTCACCCAGAGGAACTCACTGCTGGAGAAGCCGTTGCCGTAGCCCTTCTGGGTGGCGTAGGAGACGCCGAAGATCAGGGTGGCCATGCCGATCACGTTGGTGAAGGTCATGAGGATGCACCGGACCAGGACTCCGGGGCGGGTGCGCAGGAGGTCCACGAGCGGGAAGCGGCGGGTGGTATCGGCGGTTCCGGACTGCGCCACGTAGGCGGGCGGTTCCTGCACCCGGCGCCGGATGAAGTACCCGGCCAGGATCACGGCCGCGCTGAGCAGGAACGGGATGCGCCAGCCCCAGGCGCCGAACTGCTCGGCCGGGAGTACGGCAGCGAGCGGCAGCAGGACGGTGGTGGCCAGGATCGAGCCCACCTGGGTGCCCTGCAGGCTGAAGCTCGCAAAGAAGCCGCGCCTGGCGTCGGGAGAGTGCTCGACGATCATGGCGCTGGCCCCGCCGAGCTCGCCGGCAACGGCGAAGCCCTGGATCAGGCGGAGGATCACCAGGAGTGCGGGGGCGAGAATGCCCACCTGCCCGTAGGTGGGTAGGAGCCCGACTGCGAAGGTGGCAAAGCCCATCAGGAGCATGGCGAACACGAGCACCTTCTTGCGCCCGTGCCGGTCGCCGTAGGCACCCAGGACGACGGCGCCGACCGGCCGGGAGACATAGCCGACGGCGTAGGTGGCCAGGGAGGCGATGATTCCGACCGTCGGATTCTCGGACGGGAAGAAGATTGCGGGAAAGATCAGCGTCGCGGCCAGCGAATACAGCGCGAAGTCGTAGTACTCGAGGGCGCTGCCGATCCAGCCGCTCATCGCAGCCTTCCTCGGATCCCGCGAACCGGTGCCGGCTTCCTGGCTGGCCGGGACGCGGGTTGTGGTGGTGCTCATGTGCTTGTGTCCTTCGTCTTCATTGGCAAGGAACCGGAACCGCTGGATTCAGCAAGTGTTCCTGGCTGTGTCTGCGCCCCATGTGGCCCGGGAGGCCTGGAGCCTCAGCTCTTGAATCGATTCACTAAATATAGAAGGTGATGTGCGTTACGTCAACGGCACGCGCTATCCCGCAAGCTTTTGCCCCTTTCCCACTCCCCAAGGCACGGAAGATTCTGTACCCTATTGATACGGAGGGGAGTATCCCCACTCCAGCCCATCGTCAGTACGGAGGCCCCTGAGCCTTCCGGTGGGCGGGCCAGTCGATGGCCGGGAGAGACCTCCAGTTGGTAGTCACTGACTGGAAGCAGGTGCCCCTTGAACGTTCCCCTTTGGATGTGGTTCGCGGTCATCGGATTCATCCTCCTGATGCTCGCCGTCGACCTTGTCGCCCACCGGCGCGCACACGTCATCACCGTCCGCGAGGCCGCAGCATGGTCCGCAGTCTGGGTGCTGTTCGGAGTCGCTTTCGGCGGCCTTGTCTGGATCCTCTATGGCGCTGAATTCGGGCAGCAGTATTTCGCCGGATACCTTATCGAGAAGTCGCTCGCCGTGGACAACGTCTTTGTTTGGGCCATCATCTTCACGTTCTTTGCCGTCCCCCGCGAGTACCAGCACAGGGTCCTCTTCTTCGGCGTGCTGGGGGCGCTGGTGTTCCGCGGCCTGTTCATCGCGGCCGGTGCGGCCATCATCGCCAGCACCGGCTGGGTCCTGTACCTGTTCGCGGCGTTCCTGCTGTTCACCGGGTACCGGATGCTCAGGCAGCGGGACGAGCACATCGACCCGGCGAAATCACGGGCCTTGCAGCTGTTCCGGCGCCACGTCCCCATGACGGACGCTTTCCACGGCCAGCGTTTCCTCATCCGGAAGAACGGCGCACTGCTGGCCACTCCCCTGTTGGCGGTCCTGGTGCTGGTGGAGGTCACGGACATCATCTTTGCCGTCGACTCGATTCCGGCCATCTTCGCCGTCACGGACGAGGTCTTCCTGGTCTTCACCGCCAACGCGTTCGCGATCCTCGGACTGCGCGCGATGTATTTCCTGCTGGCCGACCTCATCCACCGCTTCGTGTACTTGAAAGCCGGCCTGGCGCTGGTGCTGATCTGGGTCGGCGTAAAAATGGCGCTGAAGATTGACGTCTACTACATCCCGACGCCGGTTTCCCTCGCCGTGATCACGGCAATCCTGGGTATTTCCATTGGGGCGAGCCTTCTCGCCACGCGGCGCACTGGCAGCCGCCCCGAGCCGCCGGCGCCCGCAGTTCCGCCGTTCCGGAATGCCACCGCAGAGGAACTTGAGTCGCTGCAGCCCTTGTGGCGCAGGGCGGGCAGCCACGACGGGCTGCCGCCCGCAGAGAAGTCCATGAAGTGAGGCCCGGGCTGTCCGGGTGGGCGCGTCCGCGCCTGCCCGGACAGCTCTGCGGAATGTCGGAGGTCCGTCCTAGACTCGTGGGATGAGCGACAACAACCAGGAAACACTCGGCAGCCCTACCCCTGAGCCGGACGCAGGGCTCAACCGCGACCCTGAAGACTGGGTGACCGGTGATGAACCGATGACGGCGGCACAGCGCAGCTACCTCGATACGCTGGCCCGGGAGGCAGGGGAGGAACTTCCCGCGGACCTCAGCAAGGCTGAGGCATCAAAGCACATCGACCGGCTGCAACAGCGCAGCGGACGTGTGTCCGGGGAAGGCGACGGCTCCGGCAGTTAGGCCCGGAGCAGGGCCTACCAGGCCTGGTGTTCGCGGGTGAGGCCGAAGGGCACAGCGTCGCTGAGGTCCACCGTGAACTCGTTCGCGCCGTGGCGGGTCACCAGGATGCCGTGGCGCTTGCTGATCAGGGCGTGGGCCTTGGCGGCGGAGACGGCGGCCTCAAGCTCGCTGTCCATGCTCTGGCGGTCGGACACGGTAAGGGTCAGCGGAAAATTCATGGGTCTTGCCTTGTTTCTTTCAGGGGTTAGGTGGGCAGTACGCCGCCACGCGCTCCCCCTGGCTGCTTAGGCGGTGAGGCACCTTGGTGCCTCGGACCATGGTGCCTGAGCATTTAACGGCCAGCAACTTTAGATAAAAACCGCAGGTCAGCGCACGGGGAGACCTTTTTGTCCTGACAATTACTGGCGGGAAGGTGCCGTCAATTAGAGTTGAACGGGAGCGGAAGCCGGTTTTTCAGGGCCTCCAAAGCCCCCAAGACCCGCCTTCGCGGCATGACCCAAGCCATTTGCGCGCCCGCTGACTGTGCAACGACCTGACAAGGATTCCGCCATCTCCACCGACGCTTTCTTCGGCAATCTGACCCGGATCCGCAACGTCATCCTCCCGGCCAAGGTGCGTGCCGCACTGAACACCGGACGCGGCCTGCTGGGCGGCTTCATCGTGGTGCACCTCGTCTTCCTTATCTTTGCCGCGTCGCTCTCCCTGCGCGGGGAGGCCTTCAGCGACACCTTCATCTACCGCGACTGGGCCATGGCCGGCTTCAACGACGCCAACCTGCGGGGCGGCCCCAGTCCCTGGGTCTACCCCATCCTGGCGCTGATCCCGATGGCCATCGCCGGTCTTGGCGGTCCGGGGCCGTTCTTCTTCCTCTGGGTCCTCATGACCACCCTCCTCAACGGCTGGGCGCTGCTGAAGCTGACAGAACGCGGCCGGAATGCCAGCGCCATCCCCGCCGGCTGGTGGTGGCTTGCGTTCACCTTCCTGATGGGCTGGCTGGGATTCGCCCGCGTGGACGGCCTGACCGCCCCGCTGGTCCTGGTGGCCCTGGCCTACGGCGTGGGACGCCCCTTCATCGCCTCCGTGCTGCTGGCCATCGGCACGTGGGTGAAGGTCTGGCCTGCGGCCATCATGCTGGCCCTCTTCGCCGTCGTAAAGAACCGGCTGCTGGTGGTGCTGGCAGGAATCGCGACGACGGCGGGCGTCGTCGCGCTGGCAGCGGCACTGGGCAGCGTCCCCAAACTGCTGAACTTCCTCACCCAGCAGGGCGACCGCGGGATGCAGCTCGAAGCGACCTTCACCACCCCCTGGCTCTGGCTTTCCGTCCTGAACGTGGGCGGCTCCCGGATGTACATGAACACGGACATCAACTCCATGCAGGTGGACGGGCCCGGCACCGCCACCATGTCCGTGCTGATGCAGCCGCTCCTGGTCCTGGCCGCCCTGGTGGTGGCAGGCCTGGCCTTCTGGGCCCTCCACAACGGCAAGCAGCACAAGGTGGCCGGCGGGGTGGACCGGACCGAGCTGCTCCTGGCCGGCGCCCTCGCCCTGGCCGCCGCCTTCGTCGTCTTCAACAAGGTGGGTTCCCCCCAGTTCATGGTGTGGCTGGGCCCCGCCGTGGCAGTCGGCCTGGCGCACAGCTGGCGCGAATGGCGCGTACCGGCGCTGATGCTGATCGCCATCGCCGTGGCCACGTACTTCATCTACCCCCTCTTCTACGACGCCCTCAGCCACAACAACCCCTGGATGGCGCTGGTGCTGACCATCCGCAACGTCCTGCTGGTGGTGTTGTTCCTGTGGAGCGTCCGGCGCCTGTACTCGCTGGGCAAGAAGACCGCCGCACCCGCCCCTGCGCTCAAGGAGTCCTAAGATTTCCACGAGGTTCTTTGACCGCCTGGTGACGGTCCGCACCAAACTCCTCCCGGCAAAAGTGGTGGACTGGTTTGCCCGCCCATCCAGCGTGTGGTGGGGCTTCGCCGTCGTCCATCTGTACTTCCTGGGCTGGATGGCCTCCTTCTTCCTGAACGGCGACACGTTCAGCGACACCGAGCAGTACCGGCAGTGGGCCATGGCCGGCTACAACCCGGCGGACCTGACCGGCAAGATCAGCCCCTGGGTCTACCCGGTGCTGGCCCAAATCCCGATCTTCCTCGCGAATATCGCCGGACCAAGCCTGTACCTGCTGGTGTGGTTCCTGATCATTACGGCGCTCAACGCCGTCGGCCTGCTCTACCTGACCCGTGGGCCCCGGAAGGTGGCGGGCATTGCCCCGGCCTGGTGGTGGCTGTTCTTCACGGTCTTCATGGGCTACCTCAGCTTTGCCCGGGTGGAGGGCATCACCGCCCCCATCGTGCTGATCGCGCTGCTGTACGCGGCCGAGCGGCCCGTGGTGGCCGGCACCCTGCTGAGCATCGCCACCTGGATCAAGGTGTGGCCCGCCGCGGTCCTGGTGCCCATCGTCATTGCCAGCCACAGGCGGATCCAGGTGGTGCTCGCCGGCGCGGCCGTCACCGCCGTCGTGGCCCTGGGCACGTGGCTGTCCGGCGGCCTGCCGCACATCATGGACTTCCTGCTGAACCAGGGCGAGCGGGGGATGCAGCTCGAAGCCACGTTCTCCACCCCCTGGGTGTGGCTGAGCGTATTCCACATCGCCGGCTCGAAGATGGCGGACAACACGGCCATCAACTCCACCGAGGTCTACGGGCCCGGGGCCGGCACCGCGGCGTTCCTCATGCAGCCGCTGCTGGTCCTCGCCGCCGCCGTTGCCGCCATCCTGCTGTTCCGGGCGATGCGCCGCGGCGCCGAGCGCGAGGAACTCTTCCTCGAAGGTGCGCTGATGATGGTCACCGCGTTCATCGTGTTCAACAAGGTGGGCTCGCCGCAGTTCATCATCTGGCTCGCGCCGGTGATCATTGCAGGCCTCACGCACGACTGGGAACGCTGGAAGGTCCCGGCGGCCCTGCTCATGGGCATCGCGGTGACCACGTTCGTGATCTACCCGCTGTTCTACACCCCGCTGATCCACGCCCACCCGGTCATGGCCGCCATCCTCACCACGCGCAATGTCCTGCTGGTGGTGCTGCTCTGGTGGTCGGTGAAGCGGACGGCGGAGCTGGGCCGGAAGGCGCCGGCGCAGGTGCCGGCGGGAGCCTAGCGGCTTTCGGAGCGGTCGACGGCGGACCGTGCGGCATCAGCGCGGCGCGCCGCATCTGCCCGGCGGGCTGCGGTGTGTTCCGCTGCCCAGCGCCAGCCCCGGCGGGCCAGGTCCAGCGGCTTGCCCTCGATGAGCAGCTTGCGCGTGTGCACGTCCAGGACCAGAAGGTAGAACGTGAAGGCCAGGGCGGTGAAGAACGCCAGGGAGGACGCGTCCACGGGCAATTCCACGAAGGACCAGACGGAGAGCTGGTCCTGGGCTCCGAACACCACGAAGAACGTCACACCCACGTACAGCGACCGGATCTGCCAGTCATCCCGGATCCCGGTCACGGCCAGGAACGGCAGGAACCACAGGATGTACCAGGGCTGGATGATGGGTGAAAGCATCACGACGGCGGTGAACGCCAACGCCATGCGGCGCACCACGCGGGAGTAGTCGCCGCGGAACATCAGCAGCAGCACCAGCCCGATGGCAGTCCACTTCATGCCGGTCCGCAGCCACGTGGCAAGGGTCCCGCCGGGCAGGCCCAGGGCGTTGGCCAGGACCTCCACCTGCTGGCCCAGGAACCCTGAGGGCGAATAGCCCGTGTATCCGGGGGTCGGGTCCATGATCGCCCAGGTCCAGCCCATGCCCAGGTTGTACGGCACTCCGCTGAGCGCCAGGACGCCGAAGCTGATTCCCGCCGTCGCACCCCACATCAGGAACCTGCGCAGCCAGGAGGCCGACGGGCCCGCCCACATGAGGCCGATGAACGGCAGCAGCAGCACGGTGATGGGTTTGATGCCGATGGACGCCGTGACCAGGAGGATGCCGAGCAGGTGGCGGCGCGTGGCGGCGAGGTAGACGCCGGCGACGGCGAGGCCCACCATGAGTGCGTCGTTGTGCGCGCTGGCGATGAAGCTGATCAGGAACAGCGGGTTGGCCACGGAGATCCACAGTGCCCGTGCGCCGTTGATGCCGTGCAGTTCCGCCAGCTTGGGGATATAGATGACGCAGAGGAGGACGCCGATTCCGGCCAGGAGGCGGAACAGCAGTACGGAGGCGTCTGGCTGGGCGCCGGTGATCCCGACCACCGCCCGCGCCAGCCAGAGGAAGTACGGCCCGTACGGCGTCCTCGCCTCGGCCCAGGCGGGGTCCGCGCCCAGCGAGAACCAGTTGCTCAGGGTGGAGATGCCCACGTGGTACGGGTCCTGGCCCTCCATCACCAGCCGGCCCTGGCCTGTATAGGCATAGACATCGCGGGAGAAGACGGGGACGCAGAACACCAGCGGCAGGGACCAGGCGGAAATGGCGACCACCACGTTGCGCAGCGACGACGCTCCCCAGTCCCCCAGCCGCTGGCCAAGACGCAGCCAGGAACGGATGAGCAGCATGGCGCCTGCCGTCAGCAGGACGGTGGACACGGCCACGCCCCAGCCTTCGGTGCGGAGCGCGATCACAACCGGCTGGCGGATCATGGGCGAGCCGTTGGCGATCCAGCCGGTTCCGATGGAGCCGATGAACATCATCAGGGAGCCGATAAAACCTTCGATGACGGCAACGTAGGCGCGGCGCTTGCCGGTTCCGGAGGGTTGTCCCGGCACGCCGGCCTGGCTCTCCGAAGTCCCGAGGTGTGACCCGCCTGCCGTCATGATGTTCGTCTGGTCCCCTACGTTGATACGGCGCTGGCTGGACCAGCACC
This sequence comes from Arthrobacter sp. MOO21, assembly GCF_057369995.2. Classification (NCBI taxonomy): domain Bacteria; kingdom Bacillati; phylum Actinomycetota; class Actinomycetes; order Micrococcales; family Micrococcaceae; genus Arthrobacter; species Arthrobacter sp. MOO21. The sequence goes on from NZ_CM170671.2 coordinate 1,656,153, forward strand.
CGGCCGCCCTGCGCAACCCGGCCATTTTATCAGCCGGCTTTCCAGCTGCCGGGGGCCGCGGCCGGCACGATGCCGCGTCAGGGTAATGTTGCCTGTGCAAGCAGGAGTCTCCGCTGCATTCTTTCTCCACCCAATTGCCTTCCATGGCAGGGCTGGACACGTGCGCATCGTGGCGCGCAATCACCTTGCCCACCGCTCTTCCCGCCAGAGCCAAGTCCCTGGAGCCGCTCCATGGCCGTCGCCGACCGTCCCCGCCCCGTCCGGCAGCCCATCACCGTCCTGACCGCACTGCGCTCTCCCCGGCAGCTTTCCCGCGAGGTCTTCGCCGGGCTGGTGACCACCCTCGCCCTGGTCCCGGAAGTCATTTCGTTCTCGATCGTGGCCGGGGTGGATCCGATGGTGAGCCTTGTCGCCTCCATCGTGCTGGCCCTGGCGATGTCGGTCCTTGGCGGACGGCCGGGCGTGGTGACTGCCGCCGCCGGCTCCGTGGCCCTCGTCATCGCCCCGCTCGTGCACGAACACGGCGTCGAGTATGTCCTGCCTACGGTGCTCCTTGCCGGCGTGATCCAGGTGGTTTTCGGATGTGCCGGCCTTGCCCGCCTCATGCGGTTTATCCCGCGCTCGGTGATGATCGGGTTCGTCAACGCCCTGGGCGTGCTGATCTTCGTGGCGCAGGTGCCGCACGTGCTCAACGTCCCCTGGCTCGCCTACGCCCTGTTCGCTGCCACGCTGGCGATCATCTTCATCCTGCCGCGCTTCACCAGGGTGGTTCCGTCGCCGCTGGTTGCGATCGTCGTCGTCACGGCCATCACCATCATCGCCGGGCTGTCCGTTCCCAACGTCGCGGATGAGGGCCCGCTCACGGGCAGGATGCCTGGCATCACCCCGTTCCTGGTTCCGCTTGACCCCGCCACCTTCCAGCTGATCCTGCCCACCGCGCTGAGCGTGGCGTTCGTCGGCCTCATGGAAACGCTCCTGACGGCCAAACTCGTGGACGACATCACCGACACGCCGTCCCACAAGGGCCGCGAGTCCTGGGCCCTGGGAGTCTCGAACATCTTCGCCGGCTTCTACGGCGGCATCGCCGGCTGCGCCATGATCGGCCAGACCGTCCTCAACGTGAAGACCGGCCAGGCCCGCACCCGCCTTTCGACGGTCGTGGCCGGGCTGTTCCTGCTGGTCCTGGTGACGGGGCTCAGCTCGATCATGGGCCAGATCCCCATGGTGGCCCTGGCCGCGGTCATGATGGTGGTCGCCGTGACCACCGTCGACTGGCACAGCGTGAAGCCGTCCACCCTGAAGCGGATGCCCCTGCCGGAGACGCTCGTCATGGCCGTCACGGTCGCCGTCGTGGTCCTCACGGGAAACCTCGCCTACGGAGTCCTGGTCGGCGTCGTCCTCGCGATGGTGCTGTTCGCACGCCGGGTGGCGCATGTGATCACCGTTGACCGGACCTTGGCAGCCGACGGTGAAAGCGTGCGCTACCAGGTGGTGGGGCCGCTGTTCTTCGGAAGCAGCAACGACCTCGTCGAGCATTTCGCGTACGCCGACGACCCCCGCTCGGTGACGATCGACCTCAGCCGCGCCCAGATCTGGGACGCCTCAACGGTCGCCGCCCTCGACTCCATCGAAACGAAATACGGAAGCCACGGGGCCACGGTGAGCATCGAAGGCCTCGACGAGCGCAGCACCGGCTTCCACCGCCGGGCTCACCGGTCACCTCGGCGCCTAAGCGACGGGCGGCACGTTAAAGGCGGGACCGGAGTGCGCGGTCCCGCCTTTACCGTGCGGGCTAGGAGAAGCGCCCGGGCCGGAAGGTGGCCAGCATGGGGTGCTTCCTGCCGGTCAGGATCTCGCCGGCAAGGAGTTCGCCGGCGATGAGGCCCAGGGTGGCGCCGGAGTGCGTGAAGGCAACGAAGCAGCCGGGCACCTGGCCCAGCTCGCCCAGGACCGGTTCGCCGTCGCCGGGGATCGGCTTGTAGCCCATCTTCCAGGAGGCCGGCTTGAGTTCCGGGTTGCCGGCCACCAGCTTGGAAGCCTCGTCCGCCAGTTCCTGCACCACCTCGTCCGGGATGCTGAAGGAGCCGTCCGCGTGCTCGGTGATGTGCTCCTCATACCAGTCGTGGTCCAGTGCGAACGTGCCGCCCGGGTTGGGCCGGAGCGCGGCGCGCGGCGTGTTCATCACCGCCGTCACGTCATGCTGCACCTGCTTGGTCACCACCAGCATGGACACGGGGGAACCATTGGGGATGCGTACACCCAGGGGCTCGACGACGGCGGGCGTCGCTGCGCCGCAGGCCACCAGGACGGCGTCGGCCGGGTAGGTTCCGCCGGACGCGGTCTCCACGCCCGCCGTGCGGCCGCCCTCCACCATGACGGAGGCCTTTCCGGCGTTGAGCACGAGTTCGCCGCCGCGGGCGTGGAACTCCTCCATCAGGAAGTCGATCAGGTCCGGCAGGCTGACCCAGCCTTCGCCCGGGTTGAAGATGGCGTTCTCCGGGACGGCGCTGGAATCAATACCGGGGGTGGCTGAGGTGATGTCTTCAGGGGCAAGCAGCCTGGAGTCATAGCCAATCGACTTCTCAAAGGCGTGCCGTGCCTTGGTGGCTTCACTTTGGCCCGCGGCGTTCCACATGAGGCCGCCGCCGAACTGGAGCCATTCCCGGCTGGGATCGGAGGCGAAGAGCGTGCGGTAGCGGTCCACGCCTGCAACCCGGAGCTGGTGGTACGGGGCGGACCGCTCACCTGCCGAGTTGAGCCAGGACAGCGAGCGCCCGCTGGCTTCGCTGGCCAGGCCGCGCTCAGTCAGCAGGATCACGGAGGCTCCCTCGCGGAGCAGGTGCACGGCGGTGGAAACGCCCAGGATGCCGCCGCCAATGACGGCGACACGCTTGGCAGGTGCTGCAGAGGACATGGTTCGTCTCTTTCTCTGGAAGATGGGTGGGTTCGGGCGCAAACGGTGCGCCCTTCGGAAAAAGATCCCGGGCGGGGCGTCAGGCCAGGGCGTGGATGCCTTCGATGACCTTCAGCACCTCGAGCGGCCCGGCGGGGTCGACGGGCAGCGGGCCGTTCCCGCGGAGGGCGGCGGCCAGCTGCACGTAGAACTTCGGGTAGTCGCCGCGTTCGGCGGGTACGGGCGCAGTGCTGCCGTCCACTCCCAGGAGCCCCCAACGCTCCTGGGAGTCCACGCCGTACGCAGGGTCCGACGGCGGTATCCCGGCTGCGAGGGCAGGTTCCTGGCCGTCCAGTCCCCACTTGGTGTACCCGGCCTCGGAGCCGAGGACGTGGAAGCGCGGGCCCACCTGGGCGGCCATCCCGTTCATCCACAGCCGGGAGCGGACACCCGACTCGTGCAGCAGTGACACGAACGCCTCGGTGTCGGCCGCGTCCGGGTGGGGACCGCGGTTGGCCGTCTCGCCGTAGCTCCGTTCCACCGGGCCGAACAGCTGGATGGCCTGGTCGATCAGGTGGGCACCAAGGTCATTGAGGATGCCACCGCCTTCGGCGAGGGACACCGTATCCCGCCAGTTGCCGAAGCCTTCCGGCCGCCACCATTCGAACCGCGATTCGAAGCTCCGGACGTCCCCGAGGGCACCGGAGGCCAGGACTTTTTGGAGGGTCAGGAAGTCGGCATCCCACCGGCGGTTCTGGAACACCGTGAGCTGCACCCCGCCGTCGGACGCCCTGCTGACCAGCTCCTCGCCCAGGGCGGTTGTGGGCACGAAAGGCTTGTCCACCACCACGTGCAGGCCGTGGGCGATGGCAGTGGCCGCAAGCCCGTAGTGGGTGTGGGGCGGGGTGCCGAGGATGACCAGGTCGAGGTCCCCGGCGAGGGCGAAAAGTTCCTCAGGGGTCCCGACAATCCGTGCCTGCGGGTAGAGCCGTGCCGCCTCCGCGGCGCGCTCGGGCCGGGCCGTGACGATCACGTCCAGCGAGAACTCCGGGTTGGCGGCGATCAGCGGCGCGTGGAAGACCTTGCCGGAGATCCCAAAGCCGACGACGGCGGTCCGGAGGGGTGCGGCTGCGACGGTTCCCATCAGAGCACCTCGGAGAGGAAGCGCTGGAGGCGTTCGCTGCGGGGGTTGTCGAAGAGTTGGGCGGGGGTGCCGGCTTCGACGACTTCGCCTTCGTCCATGAAGACCACCTGGTCGGCGACTTTGCGGGCGAAGCCCATCTCGTGCGTGACCACCACCATGGTCATGCCGCGCGCACCGAGGCCTGCCATGAGGTTCAGGACGCCTTTGACCAACTCGGGGTCCAGGGCGCTGGTGGCCTCGTCGAAGAGCATCACTTCCGGCTCCATGGCCAGTGCCCGGGCGATGGCGACGCGTTGCTGCTGGCCGCCGGACAGGTCGCGGGGGCGGTGGTCGGCGCGTTCGGCGAGTCCTACCTCGGCCAGGCGTTGGCGCGCCTTGTCCATGGCCTGGGCCTTGGGCATTCCCTTGACGCTCCAGAGTGCCAGGGCGACGTTTTCTTCGGCGGTGTGGTCGGGGAAGAGGTTGAAATGCTGGAAGACCATGCCGATCCGGGTCCGCAGGGTGTCCGGGTTGGCGCCCAGGGTGCTTTCGCCGGCCAGAAGCACATCGCCGCTTTGAGGTTCGTGCAGCCGGTTGATGCCGCGGAGCAGGGTGGATTTTCCGGATCCCGAGGGGCCGATGATGCAGGTGGTGGTGCCCGGTGCCACGGTAAGGCTCACGTTGCGCAGTACCTTGATGTCGCCGTAGGCCATGGTGAGGTTGCGCAGTTCCAGGGACGAGCCGTGGAACGTCTTTTGGTCCGGGCTGGTGGTGTTCGTGGTGGTGGCTGGCGTGTTCATGTGTTGCTCCCGGTGGTCAGCGGCGAGGCCGCGTCCAGTTCCTTGACTTCCTTCAGGCCGCTGGTGGGCGGTGCGGGGCGGCGGCGGCCGGTGCGGAACTTGTTGTCGAAGTGGTTCACGAGATGGGTCAGCGGGACGGTGATCACCAGGTAAAGGACGCCGGCGGCCACCAGGGGCGAGAGGTTGCCGGAGAGGACGGCGGCATCCTGGCCTACGCGGAAGAGTTCGCGTTCCGTGACCAGCAGGCCCAAGAAGTAGACCAGCGAGGAGTCCTTGACGATGGCGATGAACTGGTTCACCAGGGCCGGAAGCACCCGGCGGACACCCTGCGGCACCACCACCAGCGCCATGGACTTGGCGTAGCTCATGCCCAGCGCACGGCAGGCTTCGCCCTGGCCCTTGTCCACGCTGAGGATGCCGGCGCGGAAGATTTCGCCGATGTAGGCGCTGGCGATCAGGCTCAGGGCGATGATCCCCAGAGGGTAGGGCGACGGGCCGAAGATTGACTGGCTGAGGCGGGCGAAGCCCTGGCCGATCAGCAGGATGGTGAGGATGGCGGGCAGGCCGCGGAAGAGGTCGGTGTAGATGCGGGCCGGTACCCGCAGCCATTTGGACGGGGAGATGCCCATGACGGCCACCACCATACCGAGCACCGTGCCAAGGACGGTGGCGGCGATGGAGATGATCAGCGTGTTCAGCAGGCCGACCGCCAGGAGTTGGGGCAGGACCTCGGCCATCGCGCCGAAGTCGAAGAAGGTACGGATGATGGTGTTGAGCCAGTCCATGGTTGCTCTCAGACGTTGTGGGTTAGGGAGTGCCGGGCGGGCGCGCAGTGCAGCCCGCCCGGCTTTGCGCCCGAAGGTTTACGTGCCGGGCTTACTTGCCGGCTTACTTGCTCGGCGCGGGCGAGGCCGTCTGCTCGGCCTTGGGCAGGTACTGCTCAGGCATCGGGGAGCCCGGGAACCACTTCTGGTAGAGCTTCTTCCACGTGCCGTCCTCCATGGCTGCGGCGAGTCCCTTGTTCAGGGCTTCCCTGAACGCGGTCTTGCCCTTGGCAACAGCGAAGCCGGCGGGTGCGTCGAAGGACGGGATGTCCGCGGCGCTGACCAGGCCGTGCTGCTCCTCATAGGCCTTGGCTGCCTCGTAGTCGAGGAAGTGGGCGTCAACTGTTCCACTGTTGACCGCCGCGATGGCGGTGTTGTTGTCCGGGAAGCGGACCAGGCTGGCGGACGTGAAGTTCTTCACCGCGTAGGCCTCCTGGAGGGTGCCCTGGACTACGCCCAGGCGCTTTCCGGCCAGCCCGTCGGCGCTCGTGATGCCCGAGGTCTTGGTGGTGATGACCGTCAGGTACCCCGCGAGGTAGCCGTCCGAGAAGTCCACGGTTTCCTTGCGCTTGTCCGTGATGCCGATCGCCGCGACGCCGGCGTCGAACTGTCCGTTGGCAACTGCCGCAAGGAGACCTGAGAAGTCCTGGCCGGTGAAGACGACATTGTCCACGCCGGCCCGGTGGGCCACGTCCTTGAAGAGTTCGACGTCGAAGCCGGTGAAGTTACCCGAGGCGTCGGCGAATGTGTACGGCTTGGAGTCACCGAGGCTGGCCACCCGGATGGTGCCCGGCTGGATCAGGCCGTACGGGTTGTTCTCCGTGGTGGAGGCCGCGGAGGTTGAGCTGCAGCCCGAAAGCGCCAGTACGGCGGCCAGTGCTGCCGCGGCAATTCCTGCCGGGCGGAAATTCTTTTTCTTCACAGCGTTGTCCAATCGTTGGTGGGGAGGCGGTGCTGTCAGGGCCGCCGAAGAAAGTCGCCGATGTTCTTGTTGAGTCCGGTCTCACCCCGTAGGATTGAGACCGGACTCACATCGATGGATAGAAATGTAGCGGAAGTCACAGGGGCCGTCAACAACCCCTTCGAAAGGTGAAGATGAAGGCTGAAGGAGCGAGGCGGCGGGACGTAACCGTTGCCGACGTCGCAAAGGCTGCCCGGGTCTCCAAGGCGCAGGCCGCGCGCGCCCTCGGCAATTACGGCGCCGTCAGCGATGACGTGCGTGAGCGCGTCCTTGCCGCCGCGGAGGAGCTTTCGTACCGGCCCAATGAGCTTGCCCGGAGCATGAATACCGGGAAGTCGCACACCATCGGCGTCGTGGTGGGCGATATCGAAAACCCGCACTTCGGGCTTGCCACACGCGGGATCACCGACACCGCAAAGAAGGCCGGCTACAACGTCATCCTGGTCAATACCGACGAGGACCGTGCTGCGGAGGTGGACGCCGTCCGGGTCCTATTGGACAAGCGCGTGGACGGGCTCATCGTGGCCCCGGCGTCATCCGTGGACACCGGACACCTCCAGGAGGTGCACCGGTCCGGACGGCCCCTGGTCTTCATCGACCGCACCGCCGGGGACATGCCGGTGGAGACCATGGCCGTTGACATGGCAAGGATTTCGCGGGAAGCGACCCAGTACCTGCTCGACGCCGGACACCGGCGGATCGCCTTTATTTCGACGTTGCGGACGGACGCTCCCTATACGCCGGGGATGACCCTCGAGTCATCCCAGATAGCCGACCGCATTGAGGGAATGCGGCAAGCGTTCCTGGAGTCCGGGCTGCCCTTCCCGGAGGACCTTGTCAGGCTGAACGCCGGCGACGAGGACTCCATCCGCAGCATCACCCGTGAAGTGCTCCGCGGCCCGGACCAGGCCACTGCCGTGGTGGCTTCAGACGGCCTGATCGCCCTCAGCGTGGTGGAGGCAATCCAGGAGCTCGGCCTGTCCATTCCAGCGGATGTTTCATTCCTGATGTACGACGACTTTGCCTGGACCAGGCTCACCACCCCGCCCCTTACCGTCATCGCGCAGCCCGTCTACAACATGGGCGTGGCCGCGGCCAAGGCACTGATCCGGCAGATGGAAGGGCAGCCACCTGCCGCCCCCGCACAGTTCACGGCCACCTTGGTGCGGCGCGGGTCTGTGGGGCCGTGCCGGGAAGCGGCAGAGGATCCACTGAGCCGGAGGGCCGGAGCCAGGCTCAATTGACCACGGGGCCCTGGTGGGGCCTAACCGCGGCGGGCAGGCCTGTCAAAGCGCCACCCCTCGGACTTTAGCTCCGGAATGATCTGGTCAACCGCCTCTATGGTCTGCGTCCGGTCCCCGCCGCCGTCGTGAAGCAGGACAACTCCCCCAGGGGTGATGCCTTCCCGCAGGCGGCGGACCAGCTCCGCAGTTCCCGGCGGTTCCCAGTCGCCGATCGCCGTGGCCCAGCCGAGGGGTTGCATGCCCATCCCGGCCGCTACCTCAGGCGTCCGGCCCCAGCTGCCGTATGGCGCCCGGAAGTAATTAATGTCAGCACGGGGGACGGCGTCGCGGACGACCGCGCTGGTTTCCTCAAGATCCGCCCTGATGGCCTCGGTGTTCCAGAGGCCCATGTCGTCGTGATGCATGGTGTGGTTGCAGAGCGTGTGGCCCTGGTCGGCAATCATGCGGACAATTTCCGGGTGCTGCTTTACATGGTCGCCCCAAAGGCAAAAGGTGGCTTTGACGTGGTGCTTCTGCAGAACAGCCAGGAGCTTGGGCGTGTTGACCGGGTCGGGGCCGTCATCAAAGGTCAGGCTCAGGTACTTGCCCTCATGCCTGGTGGAATCAACGATCGCGGGTGTTGCTGTCTTCCGCTGCCGATGCTCGAGCGGCGAATGCCCGCCAAGTCAGCGCAAAGGACTTGCCGTCCCGTGACCCGCCGCCGGGTTCGCCGTCACAGGCTCAAGGTTGAAGTAGGACCGCGCATCCGGCGGCCGGATGTCGGCAACCGCGTCATTGAAGATCCGCATGGGGTGCGGAGTGTAGGGATGCTCCGCTATGGCCTCGAAGTCGAGTTCGATGCCCAGGCCGACGCCTTCGGGGATAAGAATGTCGCCCTCCTCCGTCAGCTGGAGCCGTTCGCTGGAGATCTCACTGCGCCAAGGCACGTCCGTTGCCATGATCTCCAGGTACCGGAAGTTCGGCAGCGCAGCGCCCAACTGCAGAGTTGCCGCCGTACTGAGTGGCCCACTCGGGTTGTGCGGTGCGAACGGGACGTAATGCGCCGCGGCAAGCGTGGAGATGAACGAAAGTTCCAGCAGGCCGCCGGCGTGCGTGACATCGGGCTGGATGTAGTCCACTGCCTTGCCTGCCAGGGCGGGAATGAAGGTGTTCCGTCCCATCCAGCGCTCTCCCGCGGCGATCGCAACAGGGGATTTGGAACGGACCTCAATAAGCGCATCAAGGCTGTCCGGCGGGCAGGGTTCTTCGAAAAATACCGGCTGGAACTGTTCGATCCCGCGGGCTACCCGGATGGCGGTGGGGACGTCGAACCGGCCATGCCCTTCGATGAAGAGCTCCACATCGTCTCCCACGGCCTCCCGCACAGCGGCCACGGGCTCAAGCATGCGCCGAAGGTCACCTGGCCCCAAAGTAAGGTCTGCCGCCTCGAACGGATCCCATTTCAGTCCGCGGAAGCCTTGTGCAACTGTATGTACCGCTGCCTCGGCAAATTCATCAGGCGTCTTTGCTCCGGAGAACCAGCCGTTGGCGTAGGCGCGGACCCTGTCCCGAACCTGTCCACCGAGCATCCGATGGACAGGCACGCCCAGAGCGCGGGCCGAAACATCCCACATCGCCATCTCAAGTGCACTAAGCGCTGTCGACGACACGGGCCCACCCCGCCAGTAGGCATCCCTATTCAGTTCGTAGATCGTTTGACTGATCCTCGTGGGATCCTTGCCGCGGACGGCGTCTGCGAGCACGGCAACGGCGCCGCGCACCGCGTGCTCCTGGCCCTCGAGGGTGGCCTCAGCAACGCCGGTGAAGCCCGAGTCGGTACTCAGCCGGACGAAAACGAGGTTCGTTCTGTAGAAGTCGACGACCACGGTGTCGAGGTTCGTGATTTTCATGCGTTGACGTCTCTCTTTGATGGCATGGCCACCGCCAAACGGAAAGTTCAGCCAGCCGGCGGGGCGGTAGATTCGCGGACAATGACCTGCGTGGCCAGCTCAACGCGGTGGGAATCGAGGACTTCCCCCCGAGCCTGCCGCAGCAGGGACCTCAGGGCAGCCCGCCCCATCTCCTCCAGCGGCTGGGCGACTGAACTCAGGGAGGGAACCGACTGTTCACCCTGGCTTGTGCCGTCAAAACCGATCAGGCTGATGTCTTCGGGAATCCGGATCCCATGACGCCGTGCTTCGCTGAGGACACCCAAGGCAATCGTGTCGCTGCCGGCGAAGATGGCCGTGGGGAGGCGGTCAAGTTTTAGCAGCTCCCTGAACCCGTTGACCCCGCTCTCGGTCCGGAACCGGCCACCGGACACGATGTACTGCGGGTCCACCTTGATGCCCTGGGCCATAAGCGCGGCCATGTACCCGTGAAGCCGGGCCTGGTTGCATTCAGAGCCCTCGATGCCGCCGATGTAGGCGATACGGCGGTGGCCAAGCCCCAGCAGGTGTTCGGTCGCCGCCTTGCCGCCGGCCCAGTTGGTGGCGCCCACACTGACGACGTCGGCGGACGGCGGATTGAGCGGATCAATGACGACGACGGGAATCTGGCGCCGGCGGAAAGCGTGCAGTTGCGCTTCGCTGAAGGCCGACGTGACCACGATCATCCCCGTCCGGCCCTCTTCCATCATCCTCTGGGCGCGGCGTTCCGGGCTGCGCCGGCCGGGGACGGACTGGCCGGTCACGCTGACAAGGATTTCGACGTCGGCAGCGGCGGCGGACTGCAGGATGCCGTTGAGGACCTCGATGGTGTAGGCGGAGTCCAGGACATCGATGACTACCTCAACCACAGTTCCGTTTTCGGCAGCGGCCCGTCGCTGAAGAGGTGACTGATAACCCGCCTGCTCCAACACCGCCAGGATCCGGGCCCGTGTTTCCGGGGCGACGTCGTCACGGCCGTTCACCACTTTCGAGACCGTCGGCGCCGAAACCCCCGCCTGCCTGGCGACACTGGCGAGCGTTGGTTTGGTTCGCTCCGGCGATTTTGTCGTCATCAGTTCGCAATCTTTCGAAGTTCGAGGAAGCTCCATTGTGCAGAACCCGGGCATGGCGGGTCAAGGAAAGCCCAGAAGGCCGCGAGAGCTGCAAAATATCCTCTACGATCCCCCTTGACCGCAGGCCTTTTTGGGGTTTTAGTTTACAGCGTGACTTAAATCACTGTTCGAAATGTTTCGAACTAAGGGTCGGAGCTGTCACCCGCATCCTCGACAGCAGAATTCACATGGAGAAGCAATGAAGCAACCCCAGACCTCGCGCCGCTCTTTCCTCGCCCTTGCTGCGCTGACTCCCTTTGCGGTGGCCGCCACCTCGGCCTGCGGCACTTCCGGGCCGGGCGCGGCCAGCAGTGGCGGCGGCGGCGCCAGCATGTGGTACCTGACCGGCGAGCCGAACCAGACCACCATGCAGAAGGCCGTAGATGCCTTCAACTCGGCCAACCCGGCCGACAAGATCACTGTCACCTTTTTCCAGAACGACGCGTACAAGACCAAGATCAAGACCGCCATCGGCGCCAACCAGGCGCCCACCATCATCTACGGCTGGGGCGGCGGTGGCCTGAAGACCTACGCGGAAGCCAACCAGGTTGAGGACCTGACCGCCTGGTTCGACCAGAACCCCGACCTGAAGAAGAAGCTCTTCCCGTCCTCGTTCGGTGCAGCCACCGTCAACGGCAAAATCTACGCCCTGCCCAACCAGTACGTGGCCCCGATCGTCCTGTTCTATAACAAGGAGCTCTTCCAGAAGGCCGGCGTCCAGCCGCCCAAGACGTGGGATGACATCATGTCGCTCGTCAAGACGTTCAATGGCATGGGCGTTGCACCCTTCTCCCTGGGCGGACAGTCCCGCTGGACCTCCATGATGTGGCTGGAGTACCTGCTGGACCGCATTGGCGGCGCTGAGGTTTTCAAGGGCATCTTCGAGGGCAAGCCCAATGCCTGGCTGGACCCGGCTGTAATCGAGACCGGCACCAAGATCCAGGAACTCGTCTCCGCCGACGGCTTCATCAAGGGCTTCTCCTCCATCACCGCAGACTCCCAGGCAGACCAGGCCCTGCTGTTCTCGGGCAAGGCAGCCATGATGCTCCACGGTTCGTGGACCTACGGCGCCATGAAGAAGGCCGGCCAGAACTTCGTGCAGGACGGGAAACTGGGCTTTGTCCACTTCCCCACCGTCGCCGGCGGCAAGGGCGATCCGAAGAACGGCGTGGGTAACCCCGCCTCGTACATGTCGATCTCCTCCAAGGCCAGCGACAAGGAAAAGGAGTCCGCCAAGAAGTTCTTCAAGGACGGCATCCTGACCGACACGGTTGTCGAGGCTTACATCAACTCCGGTTCAGTGCCCATCGTCAACGGCATCGAGGACAAGCTCAACACGTCGCCGGACAAGGAGTTCCTGAACTTCGTCTACGACCTGGCCAAGAATGCCCCGAACTTCCAGCAGTCCTGGGACCAGGCTCTGAGCCCCACCGCCGCGGAGGCCCTGCTGAACAACATCGACCAGCTCTTCCTGAAGTCGATCACGCCCCAGCAGTTTGCCGAGAACATGAATGCCACCCTGGGCAAATGAGTAACGCCGTCTCCGCCGCGCCCAAGGCTGCCGTCAGGGGCACTGACTCCCAGCACACTGAACAGCGCAAGGCCGCCCTGGCGTGGCTGACGATTCCTGCGCTGTTTTTCTTCCTGGTGTTCGCCGTCATCCCGCTGGCCGGAGTGCTCATCCTCAGCTTCACCAGCTGGGACGGCATCGGTGCCATCGGGGCGGCGGGCCTGGACAACTGGTTCTCCGTCCTCGCTGATCCCGGGCTGTACAACGCCCTGGGCCTGACCTTCCTGATCATGATCGTCTCATGGCTCGTGCAGACTCCCATCAGCCTCCTGCTGGGCGTCTTCACGGCGGGAAGCCAGCGCTACCGGGCCGCCCTGGCCGTGCTGTACTTCCTCCCGCTGCTGCTCTCATCCGCTGCGGTGGCCATTGCCTTCAAGGCCTTGCTGGATCCCAACTTCGGCTTGGCAACCGGCCTTGGGCTTCCATTCTTGGCGCAGGACTGGCTGGGTGTCCCGCAGCTCGCCCTCGGCCTGGTCATTTTCGTCATCGCCTGGCAGTTCGTGCCGTTCCACACGCTCATCTACCAAGGTGGCGTGCGGCAGATCCCGAAGTCCCTCTACGAGGCAGCCCAGATCGACGGGGCCGGAACCATCAAGCAGTTCTTCCACATCACCCTGCCGCAGTTGAAGTACACCATCATCACTTCCTCCACGCTGATGGTGGTGGGTTCCTTGACCTACTTCGACCTGATCTTCGTCCTGACCGGCGGCGGACCGGGCAACTCCACCCGGATCCTGGCCCTGGACATGTACCTGAGGGGTTTCCGCGCCAACCTCATGGGCCCGGCCAGCGTCATCGCCGTCATTCTCGTCATCATCGGCCTTGCACTTGCCTTGTTCCTCCAGCGCCTTGGAGGCAAGGACAAGCAGGGCAGCCAATTGGAAGGTTTGTAGGGTGAGTACCGTCCTGAAAAGCAATGCGCAGGAGGCCCGGACCGCTTCGCTCGGCGGCTCCGCGGCCACCAGCCGGGGAATGGGTCAGCGGCTGAGGCGGCTCAACATCCCCGGCGGCCTGGGCGGCTGGCTTTGGCTGGCCATCATCATCCTGCCGATCTACTACGTGGTGATCACCAGCCTCAAAACGCAGGCCGGCTACTTCGGCCAGAATCCACTGGCCCTGCCCACGGAGCCAACGCTGGAGAACTACCAACTGGTCCTCGAGGCGGATTTCGCCCAGTACTTCATGAACAGCGCCATCGTCACGCTCGGTTCCGTGATCCCCACCGTGCTGATTTCCTTCATGGCCTCGTTCGCCATCGTCCGGGGCGGCGGCAGGTTCCTGAAGCTGGTCAACGGCATGTTCCTCATGGGCCTGGCCATTCCGCTGCAGGCCACGATCATCCCCATCTACCTGATGATCATCCGGCTCAATCTGTATGACAGCCTGCTGGCCCTGATGCTGCCGTCCATAGCCTTTGCCATCCCGCTGACAGTGCTGATCCTGTCCAACTTCATCCGCGACGTCCCGAACGAACTGTTCGAGTCCATGAGGCTGGACGGGTGCAGCGAGTGGCAGACCATGTGGCGGCTCGCCTTGCCCCTCACCCGCCCGGCCATCGTGACCGTTGCCATCTACAACGGCCTGCACGTCTGGAACGGATTCCTGCTTCCGCTGGTCCTCACCCAAAGCCCCGGCCTGCGGGTCCTGCCCCTGGGCCTGTGGACCTTCCAGGGTGAGTTCAGCGTCAACATCCCGGCCGTGCTCGCCTCCGTGGTGCTCAGCACCCTGCCCATCCTGGTGCTGTACGTCATCGGCCGGCGCCAGCTGCTGGCAGGCCTGACCGCCGGCTTCAGCAAGTAACACCGGGATTTACAGAAAGGACCTTTCGACATGACCACCGCACAACCCCTGCGGGTCGGCATGGTGGGCTACGCCTTCATGGGTGCAGCCCACTCCCACGCCTGGCGCACCGCGCCGCGGTTCTTCGACCTGCCCCTGCAGCCACAGCTGACCGCTGTGGCCGGCAGGAACGCCGACGGCGTCCGCGCCGCAGCAGACAAGCTCGGCTGGGACTCGGTTGAGACCGACTGGCGGCGCCTGATCGAACGCGACGACATCGACCTCATCGACATCTGCACGCCCGGCAACACGCACGCCGAAATTGCCGTTGCCGCCCTCGAAGCGGGCAAGCACGTGCTGTGCGAGAAGCCGCTGGCCAACTCCGTGGAGGAGGCCGAAAGGATGACGCACGCCGCGGAGACCGCCGCAAAGAACGGTGTCTTCTCCATGTGCGGCTTCAGCTACCGCCGCACCCCTGCGCTGGCCCTGGCCAAGCGGTTCGTGGACCAGGGCAGGCTGGGCGAAATCCGGCACGTGCGCGCCCAGTACCTGCAGGACTGGCTCACCGACGCCAACGCCCCCATGACCTGGCGGCTGGACAAGAGCAAGTCCGGCTCCGGTTCGCTGGGCGACATCGGAGCACACAGCATCGACGCCGCGCAGTGGGTCACGGGCCAGAACATCAGTGGCGTGTCTGCGCTGCTGGAGACGTTTGTTCCCGAGCGCCCCCTGGCCGGCGACCTGGTGGGCCTCGGCGGGCACGGCGACCTCAGCAGCGACGCCGCGCGCGGAAAGGTCACCGTAGATGATGCGGCCATCTTCAGCGCGAAGTTCGACGGCGGCGCTTCGGCGGGTGCGATCGGCGTCTTCGAGGCAACGCGGTACGCCCTGGGCAGGAAGAACGCCATGCGCCTGGAGGTCAACGGCACCAGAGGATCCCTGGCCTTCGACTTCGAGGACATGAACGTCCTGTCCTTTTACGACGCCGCCGAATCCCCGGACGCCGGCTTCCGCCGGATCTTCGTCACCGAACCTGAGCACCCCTACGTCGGCAACTGGTGGCCCACCGGGCACGGCCTGGGGTACGAGCACGGGTTCACCCACCAGGTGGTGGACCTCGTCACCGCCATCGGTGAAGGCCGCCAGCCGGAACCGTCCTTCGCGGACGCCCTGCAGGTGCAGCGGGTCCTCGCAGCAGTGGAATCCAGCGCAGCAAATTCCAGCCAGTGGCAAAAGGTCTGAGCAGTGCTCTGCAAAGGCAATGACCAGCTTCAAGCGACCAAGGAACAATGATGACACGACCAATCACGCTCTTCACCGGCCAATGGGCCGACCTGCCGTTCGAGGAGGTAGCGCGGCTCGCCGGCGAGTGGGGCTTCGACGGCCTGGAGATCGCTTGCTGGGGCGACCACCTGGACCCGCGCCGGGCAGCGGAGGACGACAACTACCTCCAGGGCCGGCTGGACATCCTTGAAAAGAACAACCTCCAGGTGTTCGCCATCGCCAACCACCTGACCGGCCAGGCCGTGTGTGACGACCCCATCGATGAACGCCACCAGGGCATCCTGTCGGCGGAGGTCTGGGGCAACGGCGAGCCTGAGGGCGTACGCCGCCGGGCGGCCGAGGCCATGAAGGACACTGCCCGGGCGGCCGCCCGCCTCGGGGTGAAAACGGTGACGGGGTTCACTGGTTCCTCCATCTGGAAGGCGGTGGCCATGTTCCCGCCTGCCTCCCAGGAAATGATCGACGCCGGCTACCAGGACTTTGCGGACCGGTGGAACCCCATCCTCGACGTCTTTGACGAAGTGGGGGTGCGGTTCGCCCTCGAAGTCCACCCGTCCGAAATCGCCTACGACTACTGGACCGCCAAGCGGACCCTGGAAACCATCGGGCACCGCGAGAGCTTCGGCCTGAACTTCGACCCCTCGCACTTCATCTGGCAGGACCTGGATCCCGTCATGTTCCTGCAGGACTTCGCGGACAAGATCTTCCATGTCCACGTCAAGGAATCGGTCCGCCAGCTGGATGGCCGCAACGGCCGCCTCGGCTCGCACCTTGCCTGGGCGGATCCCCGCCGCGGCTGGGACTTTGTCACGGCAGGGCACGGCGACGTGCAGTGGAACCGCATCTTCCGGACCCTGAACGCCATCGGCTACGAAGGACCCACCAGCATCGAATGGGAGGACGCCGGAATGGACCGGCTCGTCGGAGCCCCGCAGGCCCTGGCCATGGTGCGGGAGCTGGCCCGCATCGCGCCGCCGGCCGCAGCCTTCGACGCCGCCTTCGCCAGCCGCTGACCCACACTTCCCCGGTCAAGGCCGGGAGCCAAACAAAAGGAACCCAATGTCAGAACGTAAGAATGCCCTGGTCGTCCGCGGCGGCTGGGACGGCCACCAGCCCTACGAGGCCACGGAGCTTTTCATCCCCTACCTCAAGGACAACGGCTACGACGTCCGGGTGGAGGAGTCCCCCAAGGTCTACGCCGACGCGGGGTACATGGCGGGGGTGGACCTGATCATGCAGTGCATGACCATGAGCACCATCGAAAAGGACGAGTTCGCCGGACTGCGGGCAGCCGTGGAGAACGGTACCGGCCTGGCAGGATGGCACGGCGGGATCGCCGATTCCTACCGGAACACCTCCGACTACCTGCACCTGATCGGCGGACAGTTCGCCTGCCACCCCGGGAAGCACCCGGACGAGTGCATCGGCGAGCAGTCGGACAACTACGTACCGTACACCGTCAACATGCTGCCTGCCGCCGCAGAGCACCCCATCACACAGGGCATCCAGGACTTCGACCTGGTCACCGAGCAGTACTGGGTCCTGGCGGACGACTACATCGACGTCCTCGCCACCACCACCCAGAAAGTCCGGGAGTGGGACCCGTGGCACCGGGAAGTTACCTCCCCCGCCATCTGGACCCGCCAGTGGGGCAAGGGCCGCATCTTCGTCTGCACGCCGGGACACCGGGTGGAAATCCTGCAGGACCAGAACGTACGCACCATCATCGAAAGGGGCCTGCTGTGGGCAAGCCGTTGAACGTCGGAATCATTGGCTGCGGAGCCATCATCGCCCAGTACCTCACCAACTTCCGGCGGCTGGACCAGGTCCGGCTGGTGGCCGTGGCCGACCTCGACCCGGCCCGTGCCCAGGCTGTGGCCGACGACTATGAAGGAGTCCGTGCCCTGTCCGTCGAGGAACTGCTCGCGGCGGACGATGTCGACCTGGTTCTCAACCTGACCATTCCCGCCGCCCACGCCGAGGTTGCGCTGAAGGCCATCGCGGCCGGAAAGAGCGTGTACGGCGAAAAGCCGCTGGCGGCCACAACGGAGGAAGCACGCCAGGTGCTGGTGGCAGCGCGCCAGGCGGGCGTCGCCGTCGGCTGTGCCCCTGACACAGTGCTGGGCACCGGCATCCAGACTGCGCGCAAGGCGATCGATGACGGACTGATCGGCGCCCCCATCTCGGCCTCGGCCACCATGGTGACCCCGGGCCACGAGCGCTGGCACCCGAACCCGGACTTCTACTACCAGCCCGGCGGCGGTCCCCTCCTGGACATGGGCCCCTACTACGTCACCGCCCTGGTGACCCTGCTGGGCCCCGTGGTGTCGGTGCTGGGCGCGGCAAGCCACACCCGCAGCGAGCGGACCATCGGATCCGGCCCGCGGCAGGGTGAGAAGGTGCCGGTGAACATCGACTCCCACGTCACGGGCATCCTGGTCCACGCCTCCGGCGCGCTCTCGACCCTCTTCATGAGCTTCGACGCGGTGAAGTCCAAGTCCCCCAACATCGAAATCCATGGTGAACGCGGATCGCTGGTGGTGCCGGACCCCAACCACTTCGACGGCGACGTCCAGCTCTTCTCCCTCGGCGCCGAGGACTGGGAGACCCTTCCCGTATCCGCCGGGTACGTGGATTCCGGGCGGGGGTTCGGCATCGCGGATCTCGCCTCAACCCCGGAAGGCGGGGAACCCCGGGCCGGCGGCGCCCTGGCCTACCACGTCCTTGAGGTCATGGAATCTGTCCTCAAGGCCGCGCACAGCGGCATGACGGTAGCGGTCCAAAGCACCGTTGACCGGCCGGCAAGCGTCCCGCTGACCGCCTTGGCGGAACAGGCTGGAGCTCTCCCGTCGAAGTAACCGGCCTTGGAGCCGTGCCGCGCTAATGCGACCCGTCGCTGCGGACGGCACGGTTCCTGCCGCGGGACTTGGCCACGTACAAAGCCGCATCCGCCGACGCGACGAGCCGGTCCACGTCGGAGGTCCCGCCGTCGTACGCCGCAATGCCGTAGCTCACCGTAGGCATCTCAATGCCTGCCGGCGTGTCCGCGGCGGCCAGGCGCCTGCTGATTTCCCCGGCGATCGTTTCGGCCCGCTCCGCACTGGCCCCGGGGACAAGGATGACAAACTCCTCGCCGCCGTACCGCCCGGTCAGGTCCGTGGAACGCACCGTGGCAGTGCAGGCCTCGGCAAAAGCCTGCAACGCGAAATCCCCGGCCGCGTGGCCGTACGTATCGTTGACCCTCTTGAAGTGGTCGAGGTCGGCAAGGATCAGTGCGCCGGAGCCCCGGGTAACGCTGGGGTCGGCCAGTCGTTCCGCCGCGAGGTCCAGGAACGCTTTGCGGTTCAGCAGGCCGGTCAGGTCGTCCCGGGTTGCCACCACGCGCAGGGCGCGCGTCTGCTGCTCAGTGCTCAGCGCCGCCATGCTGAAGGACACCACCACCAGGAGCACCATGGTCACCAAGGTGGTGATGGCCGAACCAAAGACCGTGGTGAAGACCTGACCGTCCTGGCCCTCCACCAGGAAGACCAGCCAGCGGAAGAAGTAGAAGAAGGCAACGCCCGCAGCAGCAGCCGCCAGGGGGATCCTGACCCGCGAGTAGCCCGGCTCCAGGCGCCATAATTCCCGGGAGGTCAACCCGAGGGTGAGGCTCATGGCGGCGAGGAACACTGCCCCGCCGGACCAGGTGTTGGTGGCGGGGTGGTCCAGGAGGGAGGCAACCAATGTCACCAGCGGAATGCCCGTGAAGGCCCACTTCGGCGGCGGCACCGTACGCAGTGAGCGCGCTCCCGCCCAGACCGCAACCCCGCCGTGCACCAGCAGCGTGTTCCCCAGCGGGTTGGCCCACACCTGGTGGGGGGTGCCGTCCAGCAGGAAGCAACCGGACCCGGTGAGGAAGAACAGGAGCGCGCCACACCACCACGCGGCGTACGGCGAGCGAGTCGCCCGGTAAGCGGAAAAGTAGAAGAGCACCACCAGCACCAGGGCCATCAGGGCGAAAGCAATGCGCAGGGTTGCCGTATCCAGAACCATCTCCCGCAAGTCCCCCCAACGCCCGGATGTGTCCCCGGCAAGTATCGCATTCCACCCACAGCGTGCAGAAGCATTCCTACCCCTGGGGACAGGCGGTCAAACTCCCCTAGGGTGGAGGTTAAGCACAGGACCACGAAAGGGCCGCCATGCTCCTTCTCTTTGGCTTCAAGACAGTCTCCAAGGCCCTGCAGGGCCGCGCCGCCACCTGCCGCAACTGCGGCGCCTTCGTCCACCACATGCTGGAGGAGCAGGCCACCAGGTTCACGCTCTTCTTCATCCCCGTGCTCACAGTGTCCCGGAAATTCCGCATCACGTGCACCAACTGCGGTTACATCTCCTCCCTTTCCGCACGCCAGCGCAGGGCGCTGGAACGTCCGTTCTGACACCACCGGGGAACTCCCCCGCCGGCCCCGGAGTTGTACCGGATATGGACGACCCTCCCTCACATATGCCCTGGCCCCTCTGCCGCCTGACCGGAATTCCGGCCACCACAGGAGAGGGGCGCCCCAATGTATGAATGGATCATGCTGGGCACCGGCCTGGTCCTGACCGTCGGCACCGGCTTCTTCGTCGCCTCGGAGTTCGCCCTGGTGAACCTGGACCGGCATGACCTCGAAGCCCGCCAGGCCCGCGGCGAGAAACGCCTGGGCCCCACCATCAAAGCCCTGAAAATCACGTCCACCCACCTCTCGGGTGCGCAGCTGGGCATCACGCTGACCACGCTCCTGACGGGCTACACCTTTGAACCGGCCATCAGCCGGATGCTCAGCGGCCCGCTGCAGTCCGCAGGGGTGGCTGAAGCCCTGGTCCCCGCCGTCGGCTCCGTGGCCGGCATCTTCCTGGCCACGGTCTTTTCGATGGTGGTCGGCGAACTGGTGCCCAAGAACTTCGCCCTGGCCCTGCCGCTGGCCACCGCCAAGATGGTGGTTCCCTTCCAGGCCCTCTTCACGGCCGTGTTCAAGCCCGTGATCCTGCTCTTCAACAACACCGCCAACAGGATCATCCGCGGGTTCGGCATCGAGCCCAAGGAGGAGCTTTCCGGTGCCCGCAGCGCAGAGGAGCTAAGCTCCCTGGTGCGCCGCTCCGCCGTCGAAGGCGTCCTGGACCTGGACCACGCCACCCTGCTGCGCCGCACCCTCCGGTTCTCCGAGTACAGCGCCGCGGACGTCATGACCCCGCGCGTCCGGATGGCCGCCGTCAGCCTCGCGGACACCGCGGAGGACATCGTTGCCCTGGCCACGGCCACCGGCTACTCCCGGTTTCCCGTGATCGGGCGGGACCGGGATGACGTGCTGGGCCTCCTGCATGTCAAGCAGGCGTTCGCCGTGAACCTTGAACAGCGCGCCGCCGTCACCGCGGGGGAGCTCATGATCGAGCCGCTGCGGGTCCCCGAATCCATGGGCGCTGACACCCTGCTGAACCTGCTTCGCAAGCAGGGGCTGCAGGTGGCCATCGTCTCCGATGAGCACGGCGGCACCGCCGGGATCGTCACGCTGGAGGACCTGGTGGAGGAGATCGTGGGCGAGCTCGAGGACGAACACGACCGGGCGCGGGCCAGCGTTGTGCGCTTGGGCCGTTCCGTCACGTTCGACGCCGCGCTGCGGCCGGACGAACTGCTGGACCGCACCGGCATCGAGGTCCCCGACGGGGACGAGTACGACACCGTGGGCGGGTTCGTCACGGACCGGCTGGACCGCCTGCCCGAGCTGGGCGACGAAGTGGAGGTCGACGGCGGCACCCTCCGCGTGGAGCGCGTGGCCGGCATGCACGTGGAACGGCTGCGCTTCACCCCCTCCGCGTCCGGCGAACCGCGGCGGAGCCCGCACGACCGGATCATCGACAGCCTGACCCAGGAGCTGACGCATGAGTGAATACCTTCCCGGCATCATCTGGCTGGTGGTGCTCCTTTTGGTGAACGGCTTCTTCGTGGGTGCCGAGTTCGCCGTCATTTCCGCGCGCCGCTCCCAGATCGAACCCAGGGCCGAGGCCGGCAGCAAGGCCGCGAAAACCACGTTGTGGGCCATGGAGCACGCCACCCTCATGCTGGCCACCAGCCAGCTGGGCATTACCGTCTGTTCCCTGGTCATCCTCAACGTCTCCGAACCGGCCATCCACCACCTGCTGGAAGTCCCGCTTGGCCTGACGTCCCTCCCGGCGGAGGCGATCGGCGTCGTGGCCTTCGTGGTGGCGCTGCTGCTGGTGACGTTCCTGCACGTGGTGGTGGGCGAAATGGTGCCCAAGAATATTTCTTTCTCAGTCCCCACGCGTGCAGCCCTCCTGCTTGCCCCGCCGCTGGTCATGGTGGCCAGGGTCTTCAAGCCGGTGATCTGGACGCTGAACGGAATTGCCAACTCCATCCTCCGGCTCTTCCGCGTGGAGCCCAAGGACGAGGCGACCAGTGCGTACACGCTGGATGAAGTAGCCACCATCGTGGAGCAGTCCACCCGGGACGGCATGCTGACGGACACCACCGGCACCCTGACCAACGCTTTCGAGTTCACTGTCAAGACGGTGGCCGACGTCCAGGTGCCCATGGCGGACATGGTGCTGCTGCCCACGACCTCCAGCCCGGCGGACATCCAGCAGGCCGTGGCAGGACACGGATACTCCCGCTATATCCTCACCAACAGCACGGGTGAGCCGGACGGCTACCTGCACCTCAAGGACGTCATGGACCTCACCACTGCCGGGAAGTTCCACCGGCCGGTCCCCGCCAAGCGCGTCCGGCGCCTGGCCTCGGCATTTGCCGGCGCGGACCTTGAGGACGCGCTGGCCTCGATGCGGCGGACCGGAGCCCACGTGGCCCGCGTGTTCGACGCCGACGGCAGGACCACCGGGATGCTCTTCCTCGAGGACATCATCGAGGAGCTGGTGGGCGAGGTGCAGGACGCCACCAGCGCGTAGCCGCTTTTCCGCGCCAGACTCTGGTGCCCGACGGCGGCGGGCACTAGAGTGGGTGGCGGTTCCGCCCTGCCGTTCCCGGCGGGAGAACGGGAACCCCGCGAGGGAAGGGAGGTGGTTTTGATGACTGTAGTTGCCGCGCGCCCTGGGCGCCCCGCATCCACCACATCAACCCTCCTCCCGGCTGCACACGCCTGAACGGCAGCTGTCCGCCATAGCGTTATGGCACCCGGGGAACCTGCGCAAGGAAACCATCGTGCACAACTCTTCAGGCCACGCCCTGGACAACACTGAAAAAACCCGATCAACCGGCGGCCCGGCCGCTTATGGCTACACCCCCGCCGTCGCCCACCACTTCGATCAGAACCCCTGCGCCGGAGCCACCGGACGCGGACGGGTGGTCCGCGTGGACCGCAACCTGCTGCTCGTCGCAGTCAATGACGGACTCCTGCACCTGCCCTACCCGTTGAGCGGAGACGTTCCGGTGACCGGGGACTGGGTCTGGACCGGGCCCAACCGCGCCGGCGACCGGCAGATCCTGGCCGTCCTGCCGCGCGTGTCCGCGCTCAGCCGGAAACGGGCGTTCGAGGACTCATCGGCCGAGCAGGTCCTCGCCGCGAACATGGACACGGTAGGCGTGGTGGTGCCCGTAGACCGGCCCCTCACGCACAACCGGCTGGAGCGCACGCTGGTGGCCGCGTGGAATTCCGGTGCCACCCCGCTGGTGGTCATTACCAAGGCGGACCTGGCCCAGGTGGCGGACGACGTCGTCGGGAAAGTCATCCTGCAGGCCGCCGGCGTGGAGGTGGTCACCACGTCCGCCGAAAGCGGCGACGGCATCGACGAACTGCTGGGGCACATACCGCCCGGCGGAACCGTTGTGCTCCTCGGCCCCTCCGGCGCAGGAAAATCGACCCTCATCAACGCCCTGGTGGGCAGCGACGTCCAGCACACGGGCGAAGTCCGGTCCGGCGACTTCAAGGGCAAGCACACCACCACGTCGCGGGAATTGGTGCCGCTCGCCAACGGAACGGTGCTGATGGACACCCCCGGCGTGCGCGGCTTCGGGCTGTTCGACGCCGAGGACGGGCTGGGCGAAATGTTCGGCGACGTGGAGGAGCTGGCTGGACGGTGCCGGTTCGCGGACTGTGCACACCACAGCGAGCCCGGCTGTGCAGTCCGGGAAGCCATCGATGCCGGGCTCCTCCCGGAGCGCCGCTGGAACTCCTACCTGAAGATGCAGCGCGAACTGGCATCGCTGGCGCGGCGTTCGGACGTCGCCGCGCAGCGGGCCTACCAGCGGGAGTGGCACCAGAAGGTGGTCTCTGCAGGGAAGTCGCATCGCTGGGCAGAGCGCGAGGGCGTTGAACGGCTGGAAAGGGCCGCGGGCAAGGACCGTAAACGGCGGCGCTGACGCCGTGGCGGGGCCGCGGAGTAGGGTTCGGTCATGGACATCATCCTGGTTCCCGGTTTCTGGCTGGACGCTTCATCCTGGGAGGACGTGACCCCGGCCCTGGAGGCGGCCGGCCACCGCCCGCACCCCCTGACGCTTCCAGGGAAGGAGTCGGTGGATGCCAAGCGCGCGGGCATCACCTTGCAGGACCACATCGACGCCGTGGTGGAGGCCGTGGACGCCACCCCCGGGAAGGTGGTCCTGGTGGGCCATTCCGGCGGGGGCGCGATCATCCACGGTGCAGTGGATGCGCGGCCGGACAGGGTACTGCGGGCGATCTACGTGGACAGTGGCCCGTTGGGTGAAGGCGGGGTCATCAACGATGAACTGCAGGCTGATGGCGACGACGTGCCGCTCCCGCCCTGGGACAGTTTCGACGATGCCGACCTCCTGGACCTCGACGACGGGCTCCGGCAGGCGTTCCGCGCCCGCGCCGTACCTGAGCCCCGCGGGGTGGCGTACGGCCCACAGCACCTGCACGACGAGCGCCGCTACGAGGTTCCGGCCACGGTGATCGCCTGTGAGTTCCCGTCCGCGACGCTCCGGGAGTGGATCGCGGCTAAACACCCCTATGTGGCGGAGTTGGCCCGGATCCGGGACGTGGAGTACGTGGACCTGCCCACTGGCCACTGGCCGCAGTTCACCCGGCCGGCTGAACTGGCCCGGGCCATCCTGGCGGCTGTGGACCGGCCTGCCGGGGAGTAACCAGGCGAAACCTCTTGCGCGAAGCCACAACGCTGTCCATACTAAATGAATGGCATTCATTTATTCGACCATTGCAGAGGGCAGCGCCGCCCCCTCCCAGGCTTCCGCCGCTCCCGCACACCGCATGCCCGCCGAGTGGGAGGCCCACCAGCGGACCTGGATGGCCTTTCCGCCACCCAATGAAACCTTCGGCAGCGTGGGAAGCCCCACCCTCGACCGTGCACGGACAGCCTGGACCCGGGTGGCCCGGACCATCGCCCGCTATGAACCCGTCACGGTAGTAGCGGATCCGCGTGATGCCACGACCGCCCGGGAATGGCTGGGCGACGGCATCACGGTGGTCGAGGTGCCCTTGGACGACGCGTGGCTGCGGGACAGCGGCCCTACGTTCACGCACCGGGCGGACGGTTCGCTGGCCGCCGTCGATTGGATCTTCAATGGATGGGGCGCGCAGGACTGGGCCGCCTGGGACAAGGACCGCCTGGTGGCGGGAGCCGTCGCAGCGGAAGCCGCGACTCCCGTCCGGTCCAGCCAGCTGGTCAATGAGGGCGGCGGGTTCCATGTCGACGGCGAGGGGACCGTCCTCCTCACCGAGACAGTCCAGCTTGATCCAGGACGCAACCCGGGAGCCACCAAGGCCTCGGTCGAGGCCGAAATCCACGCAGCCCTTGGAACCAGCAAGGCGATCTGGCTTCCGCGCGGGCTCACCCGCGACTACGGCGAGTTCGGGACCCGCGGCCACGTGGACATCGTGGCCGCCTTCGCCGGGCCGGGCACCATCCTGCTGCACCGTCAGGACGACCCCGCCCACCCGGACCACGCCGTCTACCTCCAACTGAAGGCTGTCCTGGCCGGCCAACTGGATGCCCGGGACCGGCCCCTGCGCGTCATCGACGTCCCCGCCCCCACGGTTCTTAAGGACGACGAAGGGTTCGTGGACTGGTCCTACATCAACCACTACGTGGCCAACAATGTTGTGGTGCTCTGCAGCTTCGACGACCCCAACGACGCCATCGCCGAGGGCATCCTTGAACGCGCGTACCCGGGCCGGACTGTGGAACTGGTTGATGCCCGCGACATCTTCGCCTTCGGCGGGGGCATACACTGCATCACGCAGCAGCAGCCGGCGGCAGCGGCAGGAGGCGCAGCATGAGGCTCGCCGAGCAGACCCGGACGCAGGCTGCTCCGGGCACATTCAACGTGGTGGAGGCGGGCATCGCCCGGCTCCGGGCGGCCCTGGAAACAGGCGAGGTAACCAGCGAAGAGCTGGTGCGCCTGTACCTGGAGCGCATAGAGAAGTATGACTCCTCCGGCATATGCCTCAACTCGCTAGTCGTGATGAATCCGGAAGCCATGGCGGAGGCGCAGGCTTCCGACCGGCGCCGTGCCGCGGGTTTCACCTTGGGCCCCCTGGACGGCATTCCCTATACAGCCAAGGACAGCTACCAGGCGCGCGGGCTTACCGTTGCTGCGGGTTCGCCCGCCTTCAAGGACTTGGTGGCGCAGAAGGACGCCTTCACCATCGAACGGCTGCGCGCTGGCGGGGCCGTCCTGCTCGGGCTGACCAACATGCCGCCGATGGCCAACGGAGGTATGCAGCGCGGGGTATATGGCAGGGCTGAGAGCCCCTACAGCGCGGATTTCCTCACGGCTGCTTTCGCTTCCGGATCCTCCAACGGCTCAGGCACCGCGACGGCTGCGAGCTTTGCTGCCTTTGGCCTGGCGGAGGAAACCTGGTCCTCCGGACGCGCTCCGGCGTCGAACAATGCCCTGTGCGCCTACACTCCCTCCCGGGGCGTCATCTCCGTTCGCGGCAACTGGCCGCTGGTGCCCACCATGGACGTGGTGGTTCCCCATGCCCGGACCATGCCGGACCTCCTGGAAGTCCTGGACGCCGTGGTGGCGGACGATCCCGAGGCGCGCGGGGATTTTTGGCGCGTCCAGCCGTGGATCCCGGTCCCCCCGGCATCCGCGGTCCGGCCGCCGTCGTACCTTGACCTGGCCGTCCCCGACGCTGCTGCAGCCAAAGGTGTGCTGGCGGGCAAACGCCTGGGCATCCCCCGCATGTACGTCAACGCGGACACGGAGGCCGGGACGGCGGCGGCACCGGGTATCGGCGGCCCCACGGGACAACGCATCGAAACCCGCGCCTCCATCATCGAACTGTGGGAGGCAGCGCGCCGGGACCTCGAAGCCGCGGGCGCCGAAGTGGTGGACGTCGATTTTCCGGTGGTGTCCAACTACGAAGGCGACCGTCCGGGTGCGCCCACCATCGCCACGCGCGGACTGGTGTCCGCTGAGTACCTCCGGCGCGAGATCGTGGACCTCTCGGCGTGGGCGTGGAACGACTTCCTTGAGGCCAATGGGGACCCCGCGCTCAACCGTCTGGCGGACGTGGACGGCGCCGCGATCTTCCCGGCCCCGTCGGGATCGGTGCCGGACCGGTACGACGGATTCGACGACGACATCGGCGACTATCCCGCATGGATCCGGGAACACGGAGTACCGGGGCTGACGGACATCCCCCACCTTGAAGAAGGGCTGAAGGGGCTCGAGGAGACGCGCCGGGTGGACCTGGAGGAATGGATGGACCGGCTGGGCCTGGACGCCGTGGTGTTTCCTGCCGCCGCAGACATCGGTCCGGCTGATGCGGACACGAAAGAAGCCTCCGCCGACCTGGCATGGCGGAACGGCGTGTGGGTGTCCAACGGGAACCTCGTCCCCCGCCATCTCGGTATCCCAACGGTCACCGTTCCGATGGGTATCGCACGTGACATCCACATGCCCGTGGGCCTGACCATTGCCGGCCGGGCCTACAGCGACACCCACCTGCTGCATCTGGCGGCGGCCTTCGAGGCAACCGGGAGCCGCCGCGTCCCGCCGCCCCGCACCACAGCCCCGGAGCGGTCCCCCGGAGCCTGAGGAGCGGCCGCCCAACAAGTGGAAACTCCTTGACAGGTGTGGTTGTGAGCGCTGACATAGGAGGGACCCGAACGCCAACCCGACCCGAAAGCCACACTCAATGAAGAACTGGGCAGGAAACCTTGAATACGCCTCGGCCGACATCCAGCGGCCGGAGTCCGTGGCTGAACTGGCAGAGCTGGTGGCCCGCTCAGACCGGATCAAGGCGCTCGGGTCCCGGCACTCCTTCAACACCGTGGGTGACACGGACGGGGTCCACGTCCTGCTGGATGCCCTGCCGCAGCAGGTGGACCTGGACCGGGACCGTAAAACCGTGCGCCTCAGCGGCGGGGTGAGCTACGGGGCGCTGTGCCGGGTTCTCGAGAAGTCCGGCTTTGCCATCCACAACCTGGCCTCGCTGCCGCACATTTCGGTGGCGGGTGCGGTGCAGACCGGCACCCACGGCTCCGGCGTCAACAACCCTTCCCTTGCCGGTGCGGTCGAGTCGATCGACCTGGTCAGGGCCTCCGGGGAACAGGTGACCCTCTCGCGGGCGGACGGCGGGGATTTCCTTGCCAGCGTGGTGGGCCTCGGTGCCCTGGGCATCGTGACCGGCCTGGAACTGGCGGTGCGTCCCAGCTTCCGGATGCGCCAGCGGGTCCTGGAGGACCTGCCGTGGGAACGCGCCCTGGAGAAACTCAACGCCATACTTTCCAGCGCCTACAGCGTCAGCCTCTTCACGGACTATGCCGGGGAGACGATCAGCCAGGTCTGGCTCAAGGCCCTGGATGGGGAACCGCCGCTCCAGGAGTTCTTTGGTGCCACCCCGGCCCAGCGTCCGCGGCATCCGCTGCCCGACATGTCTGCGGAGAACTGCACCCTGCAGCTGGACGAGCCCGGGCTGTGGCTGGACCGGTTGCCGCACTTCCGCCATGAGTTCACCCCGAGCAAGGGGGAAGAACTGCAAAGCGAGTTCATCCTCCCCCTGGCACACGCCCCAGCCGCCCTGCAGGCGGTCCGGGCCCTCGCGGACCGGCTTGCGCCCCTGCTCTTCGTTTCGGAGGTCCGCACGGGTGCGGCCGATGAGTTCTGGCTGAGTCCGTTCTACCGGCAACAGAGCGTCGCACTGCATTTCACCTGGAAGCCGCTGCAGCGTGAGGTCGAGGCTTTCCTTCCGGAGCTGGAAGCTGCATTGCGGCCCTTCGGCGCACGTCCGCACTGGGGCAAGCTCTTCTCCCCAGGCGGCTATGACTGGGAGAAGCTCTACCCCCGCTTCGCCGACTTCCGTTCGTTTGCAGCGGCCGGCGATCCGGAAGGGAAATTCCGGAACGGGCTGCTGGACAGCATCCTGGGTGTGGCAGTGCCCCGGTAGGCTGGGGATCATGACCCGCCGCCTCGCCGTCCTGTTTGCCACATCCATCCTGCTGCTGACCGGCTGCGGCGCGGCCGGGGAAGCGGCCGGAAATGCGGCAAGCGACGCCGCATCCAAGGCCGCCTCCGCCGCCGCACAGGAAGTCAACCGGCAGATTTGCGCGGTCATCCAGGACGGACTGGTCAGCGTGGAGGACAAGCAGGCGCTGGCAGGGCTCGTTTCTGCCGCGCGGACGGCCGGGGTTCCGGTGGAAATTACGACGCCGTTGGGCGAGATTGCGGCATCCGGCGACCAGGTGCCCGCTGACTCGGTCAAGGCCCTTAAGGACGCCTGCCGGGAGTGACAAGGAAGGGGACGGAAGCCCCTTCAGCCTGCAGTCCTCGAGTACTACCTTGAAATGACGGACAAGAGCCTGTGATACCACTCACGCGCGAAGGAGATCGTCATGGCAGAACGAGGCAGCACCAACAGCGGCTCCAGCCTGAAGGCATATGCGGACCTGTGCCGCCTGGCCGGACCCTGGTGCACGGCGTACGTCGACGCCGGAACCGGAACAGTGGACACGCTGGAGGCCGGCGACGTCAGGCCGGGAAACGTGCGCGCGCAGCTCGAAGCCCAGGGCGCAACTGCGGCGGACATGGACGCCATGGAGCAGGCACTCAAGCCCGCGGCGGGGGTTCCCGCCCCGGTTACCCGCTATGTCCTGGTGCACCAGGGCAGGGCCGTACTCAATGAAGTGCTGCCGGGAAGGCAGGTGTTGCCGGAGCGCGTGCTGGTCAGCCCGGTCCCGGACCTGTTGCCCGTGGTCAAGCACCGCCCTGGAGAGTTCCCCTACGTCGTGGCGGAAGTAAGCCGGGAGCACGGTGAAATCCGGTTGTACCGCGCCGGCGCCGGCGGACCCGCCGCTGTCCAGGAGGTGGAGGGCGAAACCGAACACGTCCACAAGTTCCATGGTGGCGGCTGGTCGGAACTGCGATTCCAGCACCACACGGAGGATGTCTGGCGCCGTAATGCGGATGAAGTGGCAGGAGAAATAGACAGGGTGGCCAGGGCCAGCGGCGCCCGCCTGATTGTCCTCGCCGGCGACATCCGCGCCCGGGGGTTGGTCCGGGACCAGCTGTCCGATGCGAGCCGGGCGCTCGTGTCCGAAGTGGATTCCCACACCCACACCGCCGGGGCGGACAGCGCCAACCTCGAGGACCAGGTCAACCAGCGGGTGGCTGAACTTTGGGCTGCCGGGCAGCAGGATGTGATGGACCGGCTGGCCGTGCAGGAGGGCCAGGGGAACCCGGAGTCGGCCGTCGGCATCGGGGCCGTGGTCCACGCGTTGCAGCAGGCGCAGGCCGAGGTCCTGATCCTGGATGATGCGGCCCTGTCCGAGCGGACCTTGCTGGCCCTGGACGCCGAACCGTGGGTTGCCCTGGGCGAAGAAGAGACGTTGGCTGCAGGCATTCTGGGAAAGGTTCCCGCACCCGCGGCACTGCTGCGGGCGGCTGCATTGACAGATGCCGAGGTCCTTCTGGTTCCCGGACCGGTCCTGCCCGACGGCGCGGATGCCGCGGCCGTGCTGCGCTGGTCCACGGGGCCCCAGGTACCGGAGTCCTAAGCGCCCTGCCAAGCAGGAAAGCTACCGAAGGGAAGGTGCACCATGAGTACTGCAGATGAAAACACTGATGACGTCCTGGGGAGCGTGATGGTCCCGGAGGAAGACGCACTTCCGAACCCGACCCGCACCGGGCACGGCAAGATGCCCGAAGAATTTGACGACGACGTGTACCAGAAGGCGGCCGAGCAGGAAAGGGTAGCGGCAGGACTGGCCGACTATGCACCCAGCGACGTCCCGCCGGCCACCGACCCCCTTCCGCCCGAAGCCGCGGAGGAGGCGGACCTGGCCCAACGCGGTTTGCTGGAGGAAGGCCAACAGGACAACGGGTAGCAGAGAAGCGGGGCCGGCCGGCATGGGCCGGCCCCGCTTCTGGATTGCGTCAACTCTGGTGGGGCTGATCGCTGGCCCGCAGGCCACTTGACCGGCCCGGCTGGGGCCGGTGTCCGGCCCGATGTTCGGGCGCCACAAAAGGGACAACGCCGGTATCACGGTTGAGCGGTACGGCACGCACGAATTTGGTCAGCTCGTCGCGGAGGGCCTTCCAGGCGATTTCGGGATCATCCGGATAGGCGTTGATCTCCGCCTGCCTGGCTGCGTCGACGGCCCTCGCGCCCGCCTCTGTCAGCTCGACCTTCAGTTGCCTCCGGTCGCTTGCCTGGCGGGTCCTGGTGATAAGTCCGGCCGCTTCCAGCCTGGTCAGGACCCGGCCCAACGTCTGGCTTTGGACGCGGATGGTGTCGGCGAGCTGCTCCTGGTTCAGTGGTCCGTCCGTCAGCCCCTCCAGGGCGATAACGGCGGCGCGGGTCAATCCAAGCGGCGCCAGGGCATCGTCCTGCCGCCGCTGGATCAGGCGCGCCGCCAAAGTAATCAGGCGGTAGCTGCTCCGGGCATCCGGATCGAGATTGCTGGTCATCGGCCGCGGCCTTCCTGTAGTGGGCGAAGTACGGGTGTGACCCCTTCATGCGTCGCTACCCTTCTACAATAAGCATGCTTAGCATCATATTTGCAAGTAGGCTTACTATCCACCCGGTGCGTCCGCCCGCGTCGTGCCGATGGGAAAAGAGTGCGGCATCCCTTGCAATCGAAATGGAAAGTGTGCTTAGTATCTAATTAGTAACCTTGCTTACTAAGTTGCCAGCACTGCTGGTTCTTGATCGCCAGCTAACCCTTTCTGAAAGAGAGCGAAGATGACAGAGAACCAATGGCCCCAGACTCCCACCCCCGCCACCACTGACCCCTACGGCACACAGTCCTATGGCGAAGCAGGAGTAAGCCCGCAGCACGCCGCTTACCCATTGGATGCAGCAGGGAACTCCAAGACGCAGGCCGCCAAGGAAGAAGCCTCGAACGTAGCCGGGGAGGCCGCATCCGCCGCCCAGAACGTTGCCCAGACGGCGAAAGAGGAAGCCGCGAATGTTGCTTCCGAGGCAAAGGCCGGCGCGCAGGACCTGCTGCACCAGGCCCGCGCGGGGTTGACCAGCCAGGCCGGCACCCAGCAGCAGAAGGCGGCCGAAGGCATCCGCAACATCTCCAGCCAGCTGCACAGCATGGCCAGCGCCCCTGACCAGCAGGGCGTCGCCGGCGACCTGATCCGCCAGGCCGCCGAGCGCACCTCGTCCATGGCCACCTGGCTGGAAAACCGCGAACCGGGCGATCTGCTCACTGAAGTCCAGCGGTTTGCCCGCAACCGCCCCGGCACCTTCCTGCTCCTCGCCGCCGGCGCCGGCGTCCTCGCCGGGCGCCTCACCCGCGGCCTCACCGCCGGAGCCCCCGAAGCCCAGGGGCAGGTCCAGGCTGCCCGGACGCAGCAGCCGCAGCCCAGGCACTCCGCGCCGGTGGCTCCGATCCACAATGAAACCGTCTATGCGGCCGGCACGGACGACCTCTTCGACGAACCGGTCGTCAGCAGCGCACCACCTGTCTCCACCAGCACTTTGCCGGCCGGCACCGCCGAAGATACGCCCCTGCGGTACGAGGACGATCCCTACCGCGCCGAGAACGGCGTCTACGCCCCCGGCGAGGAGCCGTTCGGCACGGGCGGACCGAGGGAAGGGCGCCAGCTGTGAGCAGCCAGATTCCTGAGACGCCGCCGAGTGCGGCGCATCTGAAGGCCGATACCGCCTCGCTGGGCGAACTGCTCGGGGACGTCACCCGGGACCTGTCCACCCTGATGCGCCAGGAAGTGGAACTGGCCAAGGCCGAAGCCAAGCAGTCAGCCACCCGCGCCGGGAAAGGCGCCGGCATGCTCGCCGGCGCCGGCGTCGGCGGACACTTCGTCCTGCTCTTCCTCTCCCTGGCCCTGATGTTCGCCCTCGGCGCCCTCATGCCCCTGGGCTGGGCCGCGCTGATCGTCGCCGTCATCTGGGCCATCACCGCCGCCGTCCTGGCCAGCATCGGCCGCAAGGAACTCAAAGAGATCAAAGGCCTGCCCCAAACCAGCGAAACACTCTCCGAAATCCCCCCAACCCTAAAACCAGGTGAGGTAAACCGATGAGCGAGAACCCCGACGTCATCCGCGCAGACATAGAAGCCACCCGTGCCCGCCTGGGCACCAACGTGGACGCCGTCGCCGACAAGGTCACCCCGTCCAACATCGTCCACCGCCAGACCGACAAGGTCCGCGACGCCGTCACCGGAGTCAAGGAGAAAATCATGGGCGCAGCCGACACCGCCACCACCACCACCGGCGCAGGCCACACCACCAACGCCCTGCACAACGCCGGAGACAGCCTCCACGACGCCAAAGACACCGTCTCGGCCAAACTCACCGACGCCGGCCACGCCGTCTCCCACACCCCCGACCAGGTCAAAGCCAAAACCCAGGGCAACCCCCTGGCCGCCGGCCTGATCGCCTTCGGCGCCGGCCTGCTCGTCTCCTCCCTGATCCCGCCAAGCCAGAAAGAACGCGAAGCCGCGGACCAACTCAAAACCGCAGCCCAGCCCCTGGCCCACGAACTCACCGACGCCGCCAAAAACATGGCCCAGGACCTCAAGGAACCAGCCCAGGAAGCCATGGAAAACGTCAAAGCCACCGCCACCGACGCCGCCCAAAACGTCAAAGCCGAAGGCCAAATGGCCGCCACCGACGTCAAAGACCGCGCCACCGACGCCAAAGACAACGTCCAAAACACCTAAACCAGGGCAAAACTGGCACAGCCGGCTCCGCAAAGGCGGGGCCGGCCGTGCCGCGTCCCTGGACCCTTGGCTCCGGGGAGCTTCCTGGCTTAGCGTTTGCCTTTCTTGCGGGAACCCTTGCCCCTGCCCTTGTCCGGGTTGGGTGCGTACCGCTGCGCAACTTTCGGGGCCTTTTTTGGTGCTGGGCCGCGGCGGTCCGGTTTAGGTTCCTTTTTCACCTTTGCCGGCTGCGCCGAGGGCTGGCGGGAGCTTTGGGCCGTCCGGCCACGGACGATCCCGATGAACTCCTCGAGCACCTCATCGGTGGAGTCGCTGGGCCAGACCAGCGCGATTTCGGTTCCGGCCGCCCCGGTGAGCCTGCGGGCCACGGTGTCCTTGACGTTGAAGTGCCGCGCGACGGGCATGGGAAGGATCACCAGTCCGGCCCCGGCGGCGACCACCTCAAGGGCCGGCAGTGCTCCGCCCAGGGCAGGAACGTCCAGGAACGCTTCCTGTTCCAGGTCCTCGAGCGCCACTTCCTCGAACACCGAGATCTCATGGCCCTTGGGGGCAACCACCACGGGCTGCTCCTCGTACAGGGGAATAACGCTGAGGCCTTCCCGCTCGACGGGGAGCCGCACGAAGCCCATGTCGGCAGTTCCGGCGTGGACGGACTCAAGCTGGGCATCGCCGTCGTCCACCATGAATGCCTTTAAAGGTATATGCGGCATCCGTTCCTCCCAACGGCGGATCCACTTGCCGGGCGTAACGCCGGAAACGTAGGCGATTCGCAGTTCGCGGGGGGCTGCCTCGGCAGACGCGGCGTCGTTGTCTGCTGCAGGGGTATCGTCGGCTGGCACGTCTTCACAGTACCCGCCGCCCGGATACCCTTGAAGCATGACCTCTGCAAACTCCCAGTCCATGAAGCCGGCCACCGTTGCCAAGAAACTTGGCATCTACCTGCCGGCAACGCCGCAGGAGTTCCAGGATTCGACCATTACCCGTGAGGAATTCGCCGAACTCCAGGCCAACCCGCCGGAATGGCTGGCCGAGCTCCGCCGCAACGGCCCGCATCCGCGCCCCGTGGTGGCGCAGAAGCTGAACGTGTCCATCAGCGGCCTTGCGCGCGGCGGCGTGGAAGAAGCACTGACGACGGCGGAAATCACCGCTCTGCTGCAGGCTCCCCCGCAGTGGCTGGTGACCGAGCGCGCCACGCATGCGGCCGTCCGCGCCGAAGCCCAGCGGGTCAAGGAAGAGGCTGCGCAGAAGGCGGCAAAGAAGGATCGCGCCCAGGCCAAGTAGGCCGCAGGCGCGTTTCAGAAGCTTGTTCGCCTGTCAGGACCTTGAACGTCCGGACGCGCGAACAAGCTTCTGTTGTATCCCGGGCCCTCAGTCCTGGTGGATCTGGACGTAGTTGCCGCAGCCGTCGTCGAACACAGCGCTGGTGCCAAACGGATCCGTGGTGGGCGGAGTCTTGAAGCTGACACCGGCTGCAACCAGCCGGTCATACTCTGCCTGGACGTCCGGGACCCCGAAGACAATGGCGGGCAGGCCGGCCTCGCGCACGGCGTTCATGTAGTTCGCGCCGATCGGGTTGTCGCTGGGCTCAAGAAGCAACCCTACGGAGCTGTCGTCCGCGCCCGGGTCCTTGATGATGTAGAGGTTGTACTCAGGCATGGCCATGAGCGTGTCGAAGCCCAGGGTTCCTGTGTAGAACGCGTGGGCGGCGGCGGGATCCTGGACATGGATGCTGCACATTTTCAGTCTCATGGCCCTACGCTACCGTCCGCCCGGGGCCGGTTCGCAGTCGCTGAGTTATCAAATTGCCGCCATTGACGCTCCGCCTTGAAGGGGGTGCAATGGAAGGACCAGTCCGGCGTTACCGGCCGGTGCCGGGTGTCGATGGGAATAACGGGCGCTGGAGGTGCAGGGTGTCAGGCGTGGCCGAGTCTTTGGTACAGGGCCTGCTTCACGGTGCGTGGGCAGTCCTGGTGTGTGGTCCGGTGCTGGTTGCCAGCGTGGCCGCCACCGTCTTTGTTGTACGACGGCGGGCCCTGGCTCCCAAAGACGGGGAACCGGAGCGTACGGACCAGCTGTTTTGGGACCTGTTCCTCGGTGCGTGCGTGGCCCTTCCTGCTCTGCTGATCCCCGCACTGTTCTCGCCGTGGGCGGGACTGGTCCTGGCCGGGGCGGCCGGCGCTTCCGGCATTGCCGCCTACCGGGTCACCCCCCGGTTCCTGGCCCGGCGCAGCGCCAGGCGTGAGCACCGCCGGGAGCTCGCGGCACACCAGGTTGCCCGGGCGAGGCACGACGAACTGATGGTCCGGTGGCGCCGCTATGAACTGGACCCGGCCTCCAGCATCGACTATCCGGCGCTCATGGATGTGCGGCTCCCGGAGACGTCCGCCCTGATCAAAGCAATGCGCAAGGCAGACGAGCTGCGCACCGTTCCCCACCAGGGCTACCCGGACGCCGTCGGCAGCCTGGCCGCGTCCCTCGCCGCGGCGGAACGGGCGGCAGGGATCCCGCCGGCCCGGGCGGCTGGGCAGGCCTGACGTTAACTGCTGTGTCGGCAGCGGTGGAACCGGCCGGGCGGCCGGCGATAGCATCCCAGGATGAAGCCTGAGGAATTTCCGGCCCATGACCAGTACGGCCGGCTGCTGGAGGACCGCGGGGTGTGGCGGCAGGCCACCACCCTTGAAGGGGCCGGCGAGCTGACCGCCCGCTGGCTGGAGGGTGGCAGCTCGTACCAGCCCGGACATTTCGCGCCCGCCTTCGACGCCGAAACCGGGCCCCTTGCCGCAGCGCTGGCGGAACTGAACCGGAACGGCTTTTTCACCAGGGAATCACAGCCCGGCATCCTCGCCGATGCCGGGGCCCAGCGGGAATACGTCACGGGGTTTTGCAGTGCCGCCACTGCGGCGGAACTCCTGGCCCTTTCCACCCGCACCGAGCTGGTGACCGTGGCCCATGCCCCCGGCGAGGCCAGCAGCGCTGCCATTCCGGTGACCATTGCGGGGACGGAGGTCACCACAGTTCTTGGCTCGAGCGAAAACCCCGTGGAGGAGGAGCAGATCCGGGACTGGGCGGAGGAAACAAATGACGCCTTGGCCCTCCTGCTCGCGGACTCCTGGTATGTGGAGATCCTTGATCCGGTGTGGGGGCGCAATGGCGTGCTGCTGCCGGCAGTGCTTCAGGCATTGAAAAAGGCGGCGCAGCCTTAGCCGCCCCGCCCCTTTCAACATCGGGTATTACAGTTCCACGGTGCCGCTTTCGCCCACGCTCATGCGGCTGTGCGTCACCTTGGACTTGACCCATTGCAGGACCGTTGCCGCCGTTCCGCCCGGGCTGGTCCAGTACTCGGCGGAGTCGGAGTGGATGTGCAGCAGGCACACCTCCGGGGTGTCCGGACCGTCCGGGAACCAGGCCTCCACCGCCTGGTTCCACAGCTCGTGGATCTTGGCCCGGTCGGTGACCACCTGGGCGGTGCCGGCCACGGAAACCCACTCCGTGTTCTTGCCGAAGGCGACGTTTACCCGGGAGTCCCTGCGGACGTGCGCCACCTGCGAGGTGCTGAGCCCGGTGAAGAACCACATGTCGCCGTCGTCCTTTACCTCCTGGACGGCCAGCGGCCGGCTGACGAGGGCGCCTTCTTCGTTGATGGTGGTGACCATCCCGATCCTGGAATCGTTGATGATTTCAGTAACCTTGCTGATGCTCTGTGCGTCAGTCATGCCTCACCTCGTTCGTCGAAAGTCGGGGACGCTCCCCGTCGCCAGCCTATTAGTAAGCATGCTTATTTACCAGCCGGCTGCCACCGGCACCTTCGCTAGTTCCACGATGCGGGCAGCAGTCAGGCGGCCCATCCGGATGGCACCGTCCACGTGCTGGTACCCCTCGGCTGCAAGGTCGGAGCAGGACCAGTAGATGGGGCCGACCGGGGCGTGCTGGTCCTTGCCGTAGCGGTGCAGGCCACCGAGGTCATAGCTGGATGCATAGGCGCCGCGGGTCCATTCCTCCGAGCCCCAGTCGGATTCGTAGTAGACCTCCGGGGCCAGTGCCTCGCCGCCGAGGTAGCCCGCGATCGATTCCAGGATGGCCTTCCTCCGGTCCTCGGCCGAGAGCTCGAACATGGCGTCGGCCTTCTCATCCGAGACGAAGCCCACCAGGGTGCCGCGCGGATCCCCGTGGTTGGTGTTGTCGTAGACCTCCTGCACCAGGGCGTCGGCGCCGAAGCAGGTGCCGGACAGCCCCTTGTCCCGCCAGAAGGGGGTGCCGTAGACGGCGTGGACCTTGATGACCAGGCCCAGGGACTGGTGCTGGTGCATCTGGTGCTGGCGGCGGGGCAGCGGCGGGTTAAAGGAGACGCGGGAGTAGAGGTTGGGCGGCACCGCCATGATGACGAACCGGGCGTTGACGGTGGCGCGGTCCGAGACAGCGCTCACGCGGTAGCCGCCGTCGGTATCCGGCTCCCAGTTGATGGTGCGCACCGGAGAGTCGAGGACGACGTCGTCACCCAGCTCGCGCGCCTGCAGCAGCGAGACCTGCTGCATCCCGCCCACCACGCGGCGGTCCAGGATGAAGTCCTCGTCCGTCAGGTGGGTGAAGGACCCCGCGGAGGCTGCCATCAGGACGGCCTGCAGGGCGGAGAAGGCGTGGGCGGGCTTCGTCAACATGCCGCCGGCAATGAAAAGGCCGATGTTCCTGCAGGCTTCCTCGTTGGCCGAGTTCTGCCGAAGCCAGTGGTGGAAGGAGATGGTGTCCAGTTCGCGCGCCTTGGGGTGCGCCCAGGGCTCAGTGGGTCCGATCTCGGCGGCGAGTCCGTCCAGGAGGGCCACCAGGCGGTCCATTTCGACGGCGGTGGCCGGGTCGACCGGGAATGAGTCGCCGGTGTAACGCACGGGCACGCCGTCCGTGCCGATGTAAATGGACTCACCCTCGCGGTACCGCGGGTAGGTCTCCAGATTCAATTCCTGCAGCAGCTCCAGGAGGGCGGTCTGGTCCGGGGAAACCCACTGGCCGCCGATTTCCAGCATGGCCCCGTCGACGGTGTCCGTCCAGGTGCGCCCGCCCACGCGGTCACGGGCTTCAAGGACGGCGACCGTGAGGCCGGCCTTCTTCAGTTCACGCGCGGCAGTCAGCCCGGAGGGCCCGGCTCCAACGACCACAACGTCGCGGTTCAGGTTCAGCATGATGTCCTCTCTGCGGCCCATCGGGTGACGGGGACCACTAAATGAATGCCATTCATTTATTAGAACTATAGCCCGTGCCCGCCGGGAGCGGAAGTCCCGGATGGAATAATGCTGGAGACCACCAACGAAAGGGCGGCAATGCCGGCAGTACCAGCCGCGACAGGACGATCCACCAGCAATGGCAGTGCACAGAGAAGGCGGGCAGGACGGCCCTCGGCTTCACTCCTGGACAAGGCCGGGATTACCGTCGCCGCACTGGAGCTGGTGAGCCGCAAGGGGTATGAGGGACTGACCATGGCCGCCCTGGCCAAGGCGCTGGATGTGGCGCCCTCAGCCCTGTATAACCACGTGGCATCCAAGCAGGACGTACTGCTCCTGGTGGAGGACCACCTGATGTCCCTGGTGGATGTCTCCGGCTTCGAAGCCGGGCCGTGGGAGGACGCCGTCCGGACCTGGGCCTGGAGCTACCGCGACGTCTTTGCCGAACACACCCCGCTGATCCCCGTGATCGCCGTCCTGCCGGTCACGGACGCACCGCAAACCCTGGCGATGTACGAAACCGTGAGCAAGGGATTTTCGGACGCGGGGTTTCCGCAGGAAAGGATCGTGCCCGCCATCGTGGCGCTGGAGTCCTTCATTTTCGGGTCCGCCTACGACGTCACCGCCCCCGAAGACATCTTTGAATCGGGATCCATGGCGGATTCCACCCCCCACTTCACGGCCGCCGTCCACAGTTCGGCAGCTTCAGGTGCGGCCGGACAGGCCGGGAAGGAGGGGGGCCGCCAGGCGGACACCGCCTTCAGCATGGGGCTGGACGCCCTCGTCTCCGGACTGGGTGCACTGCGGGGCAGGGCCGAATACTTGTAATACAAGTTATAGACTTATATCCTAAGAGTGTGGGCGAAGGAGCCCAGTCCCGCCCCTAGGAGAATCCATGAGCACCGTCGACCTGATCCGGCACGTCAAACTGTCCACCGCCCGGCTGCCCCTCACCGTCCCCATCAGCGACGCCAAGGTCTTCACCGGCCGGCAGAAGCCCATGACCGAGGTGGTCTTCCTTTTCGCCGAGATCACCACCGAGCTGGGCCACAGCGGCATCGGCTTCAGCTACTCCAAGCGCGCCGGCGGCCCGGCGCAGTACGCCCACGCCAAGGAAGTCGCCGAAGGCCTTCTCGGTGAGGATCCCAACGACATCGCCCGGATCTACACCAAGCTGCTTTGGGCCGGCGCCTCCGTGGGCCGGTCCGGCGTCGCCACGCAGGCCCTCGCCGCCGTCGACATCGCTTTGTACGACCTCAAGGCCAGGCGCGCCGGACTGCCGCTGGCCAAGTTCCTGGGCTCCTACCGTGATTCCGTGCGGACCTACAACACCTCCGGCGGCTTCCTCAACGCCACCCTTGACGAGGTGAAGGCCCGCGCCTCGCAGTCCATCGAGGAAGGCATCGGCGGCATCAAGATCAAGGTGGGCCTCCCGGACAGCAAGGAGGACCTGCGCCGCGTGGCCGGCATCCGCGAACACATCGGTCCGGACGTGCCGCTCATGGTGGACGCCAACCAGCAATGGGACCGCGCCACCGCCCTGCGGATGGGCCGCCAACTCGAGGAGTTCAACCTGGTCTGGATCGAAGAGCCCCTGGACGCCTATGACTTCGAGGGCCACGCGCATCTTGCCCAAGTCCTGGACACCCCCATTGCCACCGGGGAAATGCTCGCTTCCGTGGCAGAACACAAGGGCCTCATCGCTGCGAACGGCTGCGACATCATCCAGCCGGACGCACCGCGCGTCGGCGGCATCACCCAGTTCCTCCGCCTCGCCGCCCTCGCTGACGAACGGGGGTTGGGACTGGCACCGCACTTCGCGATGGAGATCCACCTGCACCTCGCGGCCGCCTACCCGCGCGAGCCCTGGGTGGAACACTTCGACTGGCTGGACCCCCTGTTCAACGAACGCCTGGAAACCAAGGACGGCCGGATGATCGTCCCGGACCGTCCCGGCCTCGGCGTCACCCTCAGCGACCAGGCCCGCGCCTGGACCACCGAGAGCGTGGAGTTCGGCGCCTAACGTTGACGCCGTAACCTTGGAACCATGAGCCGGAACCTCACTGCGGACCTCG
The DNA here is from genome assembly GCF_057369995.2 of Arthrobacter sp. MOO21. NCBI lineage: Bacteria > Bacillati > Actinomycetota > Actinomycetes > Micrococcales > Micrococcaceae > Arthrobacter > Arthrobacter sp. MOO21. Next base: position 1,697,040 of record NZ_CM170671.2, read on the forward strand.
CCGCCGACCTTCGCAACCGCATCGTCGACGGCGTCATCCAGCCGGGCGAGAAGCTTCCCAGCGAGAACACGCTGATCAGCGAGTTCGGCGTCAGCCGGACCGTGGTGCGTGCCGCCCTGACCCGGCTGCAGGCGGAGGGACTGGTGGAGACCGAGCGGGGCCGCGGCAGTTTCGCCCTCACTCCCCCCACCGACGGGCCTGCGGCGGCACCGGGGGCCCGTCCGGTGGCCACCACCGAGGACAGGCTGCACCTGCTGGCGTTCCGCATGGGGGTGGAGACCGAAGCCGCGGCCCTGGCTGCCCGCAACCGTACGGAACGGCAACTGCGGGCGGTGGGCACGGCACTGGAAGCCTTCACCGAAAGCGCCGGGCACCCCGCCCAGGCCATGAAGGCGGACTTCGAGTTCCACCGCGCCGTGGCCACGGCGTCCGGCAACCCCTATTACTCAGATTGCCTGGCGTCCTTGGGCCAGACCATGATCGCCATGCCGCGCGCCCGGCTGATGACCGGGGACGAACACTATGCCCGCGACCACTTCGACCAGGTGGTGCAGGAGCACCGGTCCATCCTGGACGCCATCGCGGACGGGGACGAGGCCGCAGCCGCGGCGGCCATGCGCAGCCATCTGGCAAACTCACGACGCCGGTTCAAGGCTTCGGCGCGCCCGCCGGCTTAGGCCCCCGGCCGCCGTCGCCTCCTCACCTTGTTCGCGAAACCCAGCCTTCTAGGCACCTGATCCGCGAACAAGCCACTGACCGAGGATGCAAACGCAAAAGAGCCCCGATCCGAAGACCGGGGCTCTTTCATGTGCGTGCGCGAGGGGGGATTTGAACCCCCACGCCCTTTCGGACACTGGCACCTGAAGCCAGCGCGTCTGCCGTTCCGCCACTCGCGCGCAACTTCTTCCACTCAGCCGGCCCTATTTCCCGGTTCCGCGCCTCGTAAAAGCAGCGAGATCAAGCATAACGGACATCTGCGGCAAATTACCAATCGGCCGCCGGGAGGTGTCCGGCACCCCGTGGAAACAGGATGGAATCCGTGCCCGCAGCCACGCGCCGCATGCCCGCAGGACCCCCTGGAAGCCAGATGTATCCGAACCTTTACCAATGCGTGCCCGTTGCGGATTAAGGCCATTCACAGGGCTGGACAGTAGTATCGGATGTAAGAGTGGCTGCCGCCTGCAGGGACACCGCACGGTGTCGGACTGCCATGCAGGTGCTGGCCCCCAACGGATACTGCCCCGGAGCCGGGGGGAAAGGAGAAGGACCATGGGTCTGCTTGACAAGGTGGAACGCGGCATTGAAAAGGCCGTCCGCGGTGTCTTCTCCACCGGGTCCAAGGCCCAGGTTGAACCCGTGGAGGTCGCCAGCAGGCTCCGCCGGGAAGTGGACCACAAGGCCCTCACCGTAGCCGCCGGGCGCACCCTCGTGCCGAATGTTTTCGACGTCCAGCTCAGCGATGACGACTTCAAGCGTGCCCAGGAATGGGGAACCCCCCTCGCCGAGGAACTTTGCGACGTGGTGATCAACCACGTCCGCGGCCAGGGGTACACGCTGCAGGGACCAGTCCGGATCTCCTTCCGCCGCGACAGCGGGCTGCGGCCCGGGGATTTCGAGATTGCCTCCGCCACCGAAAAGTCGCAGGGCAGCGGGGCCGCCCAGCCCCGGCCCAACGTGCCAGCGGCACCAAACCGCCGGCCGGTCAGGCTTCAGCCGGTGTTGGACATCGAAGGGCAGCGCTATTCGCTGAACGCGCCCTCCATCATCCTCGGCCGGTCCTCGGAGGCCGACATCCACGTCGAAGACACCGGCGTATCCCGCCGCCACCTCGAGATCCGCACGGACAACGGCGTTACCAGCGCCGTGGACCTCGGCTCCACCAACGGCAGCTACGTCAACGGCCAGCGGGTTTCGGGAAGTACTGAGCTCACTGACGGCTCCACCATCACGATGGGACGGACAAAGATCATCTTCCGCCTGCTTCCCGCGAGCCCGGGTGGCCACGCATGAGCGACCTGACCATCACCGCCCTGCGGTTTGGCTTCCTGCTGCTCCTGTGGGTGCTCATCTTCAGCATCGTCTCCGCCATGCGGCGCGACCTCATGGTGGGCCGCAAGGCAGCCGCGGGCGCCCCGTCCGCGCGCCAGGTGCGGCGTAACCCTGAACTTGCCGAGCCGCCGCAGACGCCCGTGAAGCAGCAGGCCCGGCAACTGGTGGTAGTGGAAGGCCCGCTCAAGGGCAGGACCCTTCCGCTGGCCGCGAGCCCAATCCTGCTGGGGCGAGCCCAGGAAGCAACCCTCGTGCTGGAGGACGACTATGCCTCCGGCCGTCACGCCAGGCTCTTTCCCCAGGGCAGCCGCTGGTTCATCGAGGACCTCGGCTCCACCAACGGAACCTATCTGGGAGACCAGCAACTTACCCGTGCCCTGCCGGTCGAGCCAGGGGTGCCCGTAAGAATCGGCAAGACGGTCATTGAATTGAGGCCGTGACCGTGGCGGCCACCGAGAACCCCGCACCCGGATCCAAGCCCGGAGAGCGGCCCCTTATCATGCGCTTCGCGGCGCGCTCCCACGTGGGCCGGATCCGCTCGAAGAACGATGATTCGGCCTATGCGGGGCGCCATCTCGCCGTGGTGGCCGATGGCATGGGCGGCCACGCGGGCGGTGACGTAGCTTCCGCGGCCACGGTCCTGGACATGATCCACCTGGACCGGGCGGACTATGAAGGCGAAGCCTCCACCACCCTCGCTGACGAGATCCAGACCGCGAACTCCCTGCTCTCCGAGCTTGTGCACATCAATCCCAAACTGGCCGGGATGGGAACCACCGTCACAGCCCTACTGCTGGCGGAAGGGAAGCTGCACTTCGCACACATCGGTGATTCCCGTGCCTACCGCCTCCGGGACGGCGAATTCAAGCAGATCAGCGTGGACCACACCTTCGTCCAGCGCCTGATCGACGAAGGCCGGCTCAAGCCTGAGGAAGCCGAGACGCATCCGCACAAGAACGTCCTGATGCGCGTCCTGGGCGACGTCGACGCCAGCCCTGAACTGGACCTGGACACGCTGGACGTGAAGCGGGGCGACCGCTGGCTCCTCTGCTCCGACGGGCTGAACTACGTCGCCGGGCACGCCGTGGAGCGGACAGTCCGGGAGACCAGGGACCTGGCAGAGTGCGCCGAGACCCTGGTGGAACTGACGCTTGAAGCGGGCGCCCCGGACAACGTCACCGTGGTAATGGTGGACATCGCCGAAGAAACGCCCGACGACATCAGCACGGCCGCCGTCGAGATCATTGCGCCCGTGCAGGGCAGCAAGCCCGCTGCCGCGGCGGAGGTGCCGCCCGCCACGAAGGACACTGCGGCGGGACCGGCGGGTGGCCGGAAGCCGGCAGACCAAGCGACGGGCGACGCGGAGAAGTCCGCCGAACCCTCCGGCCAGGAAACCGCGGACGCCGCGCCCGGCAAGGGCGGGGATTCCGGTTCATCGGAACCCGGCAGCACCGATCCCCACCTCGGTGAGCATCTCTCCGCCGAGGTCCTGCGGGAAGAACTGGCCTCCCGCCCGCACCATCTTGTCGGTGCTGCAGCTGCGGCCGCCGAATCCGGCTCCATCCCCACCGTTGCCGGCCGCACCGTGGCCCGGCGTGCAGCCACCCTCCTCACGCACAAGGCCGAACCGGCCGGCGACCCGGCCGATGCCCTGGTGCCGCTGCGTCCCCGGCGTTGGGTGGCATGGTCCATCGCCGCAGCGGTACTCGTGGTGGTGGCCGTGGGCCTTTGGCTTGGGTACGCGTGGACCCAGACCCGCTATTACATCGGCGAGTTTGATTCCCGGGTGGCCATCTATAACGGTGTTTCCCAGCGGCTGGGCCCCATCCAGCTTTCCTCCCTCGAAGCCGTGACGGAGATCCGGATGGATTCGCTTCCACCGTTCTCCCAGCAGCGCGTCCGCCAGACGGTGCCCGCCAACGATCTCTACGATGCACAGCGGATCGTGAAGAACCTGGAACTTACGGGAACCACCTCGCCGGAGCAGGAATGCCCCACGCCGTCGGCCTCCGCGTCAGCCGGGGCCTCCCCGGCAGCCAGCGCCGCACCGCCGCCCGCTCCGGATGCGTCCGCCACACCGGCACCGACTCCTTCCCCCACACCTACCATCACCTGCGAGGCGGCCAAATGAGCCAGGTAAACACCATGCCCAAGCCTCGCCGCAACGTGGAGCTCGCGCTGCTGATCCTCGCCCTGGCCGTGGGGATAGGCGCCAACATGCTGGTGGGTGTCGACGCGGAGAAGGCGTTCGATTCAGACTTCTGGTTCCAGTCCAGCCTGCTGGCGGCAGCCACGCTGGCCTTCCACGCCGTCCTCCGGTTCCGTGCCAAATATGCCGACCCCGTAATACTTCCCATCGTGGTGGCCCTCAACGGCCTGGGCCTTGCGATGATCCACCGGCTCGACGCTCCCGGTGACGACACAGGCAACAACCAGCTCCGGTGGACCCTGGTCGCCATGGCCGTGGCGATCGCCGTCGTGTTCTTCCTCAAGGACCACCGCGTGCTGCGCCGGTTCACCTTCATATCCCTTGCTGCCAGCGCCTTGCTGCTGATCCTGCCACTTGTCCCCGGAATCAGCGCCGGGGAAATCCTTGGTGCCCGCGTGTGGATCCGGTTCGGGCCCATGACGTTCCAGCCGGGCGAGGTCGCCAAGATTACGCTGGCCATATTCTTTGCCGGGTATCTTTCCTCCAACCGGGACCTCATCCTGCTGGCCGGCCGCAAGGTCGGCCCCCTGCAGTTTCCCCGGTTCAAGGACATGGGACCCATGATCACCGCCTGGCTGGTCAGCATCGGTGTCCTTATTTTCCAGCGCGACCTGGGCTCCTCCGTGCTGTTCTTCGGTCTCTTCATCGTCATGATCTACGTGGCCACCAGCCGCATCAGCTGGGTGGTCATCGGCCTTGCCCTGATCCTTGGCGGCGGCTTCGTGGCAGCCCAGGTGTTCTCCCACGTCCAGCAGCGCGTCTACGGCTGGCTCAACGCTTTTTCGCCCGAAGTCTACGAAACCGGCAGCCGGCAGGTCATCGAAGGACTCTTTGGCATGGCCAATGGCGGGCTGGTGGGAACCGGCCTCGGCCAGGGCCGTCCGGACCTGGTGCCGTTTGCCAACAGCGACATGATCATCGCCTCACTCGGCGAGGAACTGGGCCTGATCGGGCTGTTCGCCGTCGTCCTGCTCTACCTGCTCTTCTTCACCCGTGGATTCCGCGCCGCCCTGGGCACGCGCGACGCCTTCGGAAAACTGCTCGCCTGCGGCCTGTCCTTCGCGGTGGCCCTGCAATGCTTCGTGGTCATCGGCGGCGTCACCCGGCTCATCCCTTTGACCGGCCTCACCACGCCGTTCCTGGCGGCCGGCGGCTCCTCGCTGCTGGCCAACTGGATCATCGTGGGACTGCTCCTGTTGATCTCCCATGCTGCCCGCGGCCCGGTGGACACCACCCCGCTGCCTCCGGCGGGGGCTGCAGCGGCAACCGGCATTGACACTCCAACCGAGGTGGTGAAGCAGGCGTGAACCAGGCAATCAGGCACTCGTGGGTGGCGGCCGTCGCCATGTTCGCGCTGCTCTTCGGCGCCATCAGTTTTGTACAGGTAGTGGGAGCGGACGATCTCAAGACCAATCCGCTGAACCAGCGCGCCATCCTGCAGAATTACTGCAATGACCGCGGCGCCATCATCGTAGGCGGTAGCCCAGTTGCCGAGTCGGTGGAGACTGGCTCCGAGACGTGCAAGTTCCAGCGCACGTACCCGCAGCCGGAACTGTATGCCGGGCTCACCGGCTACTTCTCCAAGAACTACGGCGCCACCGGCCTGGAGCAAAGCATGGGCTCCGAGCTGGCCGGAGACTCCGACCAGTTGTTCCTGGACCGCGTGGGGCAGCTCTTCCTCGGAAACCAGCCCAAGGGCGCGTCGGTGGAACTCACCATCGATCCCCAGATCCAGCAGCTTGCCTACAACCTGATCCCCGACGGCCAGCGGGGCTCGATCGTGGTGACGAACCCCAAGACCGGGGCCATCCTGGCCATGGTGTCCAAGCCGTCCTACAACCCGAACCTCGTGGCCACCCAGGATGCGGCCGCCGAGAGCGCCAATATCAACGAGCTGGTGAAGGTGCCGGGCATCAATTTGAACCAGAACGTCAGCGGGCCCACCGGTGAACTGCTGGCCCCCGGTTCCGTCTTCAAACTCGTGGACACCGCGGCTGCGCTTGCCTCCGGGAAGTACAACAAGGACAGCGTGCTCCCGAACCCTGCCGAGATGCCCTTCGACGGGATCCAGTACAAGCTGCCCAACTACGCGGGCGGCAACTGCTACACCCGGGACACGGCGGGCTTTGCCTTCGCCCTCCAGCAGTCCTGCAACACGCCCTTCGCCAGCATTGCGCTGGACCTTGGCCGCGACGCGATCGCGGAGCAGGCCAAGAAGTTCGGTTTCGGCGAACCGGTGGGCGACCAGCTGAAGCTGGGCCACGCCCAGGGCAACGGGTTCCCGGACAACCTGGACGCGCCGGGACTGGCGCAGTCGGCCATCGGGCAGAAGGACGTCCGCGCCACGCCGCTGCAGATCAACATGATGACCTCCGCCATCGCCAACGGCGGCGTCCAGATGCAGCCGAAGCTCATCAAGACCCTGCGTTCCCCGGACCTTCGCGTGATCGACGAACCGCAGCCGCAGCAGCTGCGCACGTCCACCACCCCGCAGATCGCCAGCCAGATCACGGAATGGATGGCCAGCGCCGTCAGTGAGGGCATTGCCAAGGGTGCGGCGGTCCCGGGCGTCCAGGTCGCGGGCAAGACAGGAACGGCAGAACTTGGGAACGGAACCAACAACTCCTGGTTCACGGGCTTTGCCCCCGCAAACAATCCGCAGGTGAGTGTCACGATCGTCATGGAGGGCGTGAACATCACCACCGGCGCACAGCTGACCAGTCCGAACGCGAAGAAGATTTTTGAGGCGGTGTTGAATAAGTGAGGCCTACAACCGGAATCACCCTCGGCGGCAGATTCCAGCTGACCACACGGATCGCGATCGGCGGCATGGGGGAAGTCTGGAAAGCCAAAGACCTCGTCCTCGGCCGCATCGTCGCGATCAAGGTGCTGAAGGAGGAATACACGGGCGACCCCGGCTTCCTCCAGCGCTTCCGGGCGGAGGCCCGCCACACCGCACTGCTGAACCATGTGGGAATTGCCAATGTCTTCGACTACGGCGAAGAGGAGGGCTCCGCGTACCTGGTCATGGAACTGGTGCCCGGCCAGCCGCTGAGCAGCATCATTGAGCACGAGCAGGTACTCTCGCCGGACCGCACGCTGTCGATCATCGCGCAGACCGCCCGCGCGTTGTCGGTGGCGCATGCGCAGGGCCTGGTCCACCGGGACGTGAAGCCCGGCAACCTGCTGATCACCCCCGACGGACGGGTCAAGGTCACCGACTTCGGCATTGCCCGTTTGGCGGACCAGGTGCCGCTCACGCAAACCGGACAGGTGATGGGGACCGCCCAGTATCTTGCACCCGAGCAGGCGACCGGACAGACTGCCACGGGTTCGTCCGACATCTATTCCCTGGGCGTCATCGGGTACGAGTGCCTGTCGGGCCACCGGCCCTTCTCCGGTGAGTCACAAATCGCCATCGCCCTTGCCCAGGTAAATGACGCGCCGCCGCCGCTGTCGGAGTCCTTGCCCGCCCCCGTCCGCGCGCTCCTGATGTCCATGCTGGCCAAGGATCCAAAAGACCGGCCGGCCAATGCCATCAAGCTGGCCGAGGCCGCTGAAGCCATCCGCAACGGCGACATCGGTGCCGCCCGCGCCGCCGTCCCCGGCATGCTCCTTTTTGATGCCGACACAGGCCCAATCACCGCCCCGGTGGATACCACCACCGCCCCCACCGGTGTCATCGGCGCGCAGCGGGACACCCCCACCGCCACGTCGGCCCTCCCGGTGCTCGGGGCCGGGGCAGCAGGTGCCGCCGCCGGGATGGCTGCGGGTGCCGCAGGTGCCTCCGCCGCTGAAGGGGATGCACCCCAGGGACCGCTTGCCCGGGCCAACGCGATGGCGGCCGAGAAGAGCTGGGACCAGGAAGAGGAAACGTACGACGACGGGCCGGCGGACGAGCCGCGGCGCAAGGGCCGCAGCCCATGGACCTGGCCCCTGGTGGCGCTGATCCTGCTGTTGCTGTTCGCCCTGGCGGGCTTCCTCCTGAGCCAGCTGGGCCTTTTCTCGCCATCCGGCAATCCCACGGCCGGCACCACCACCGGCAGTGCGTCGGCGACGTCGGCAAGCCCCACACGGACCACCCAGTCGGCAACACCCACCCAGACCCGGAGCACGCCGACGCCCACCCCAACCCCCACACAGGACACGGTCAGCGTTGTGGCAGCCGGCTACCTCGGCAAGGATGTTCAACAGGTACGGACACAGCTTGAACGATTGGGACTTCAGGTGACTGTCCTGCCGCAGGAAAGCGCTACGGACGCCCCCGGTACCGTTCTGGAACTGAACCCCACTGGAACAGTTCCCAAGGGTTCGCTCATTACCGTCGTTTATGCGACAGCCCCCAAACCTGCGCCCACCACGACGGCACCCACCCCTACGCCCACAACATCCTCCCAGGCGGGTCCCACCCCCCTTTCGCCGCTGCCAACCTGCGCCCCCGGCCAGGTGCCCGGAACGCCTGCAGCCTGCACGCCCTAAGCGCCGGGATCACCAGTGAATGAGTCACCACGCACACCGTTGCACCGGGAGGACAGCCTGCCGGTGGATAACCGGCGCATCCTGAGCGGCCGGTACGAGCTGGGCGGCCTCATCGGCCGGGGCGGCATGGCCGATGTCTACCGCGGCACCGACACCCGGCTGGGCCGCACGGTCGCCATCAAGCTGCTCCGCCCGGATATGGCCAGGGACCCCCAGTTCCAGGCACGGTTCAAGCGGGAGGCGCAGGCGGTTGCTGCGCTGAACCATCCCTCGATTGTTGCCATCTTCGACACCGGTGAGCACCTGGTCCATGACGGCTCCGGCGAGGATGTCCGCGTGCCGTACATCGTGATGGAATACGTGGAGGGCCGGACCCTCCGCGACCTGATCCGCGCGAACGAGGTAAGCATCGGGCAGGCGATCGACTACTGCCTGGGCGTGCTCGGCGCACTGGAGTACAGCCACAAAGCCGGGATCGTGCACCGGGACATCAAGCCTGCCAACGTGATGTACTGCGAGGGCACCAATTCGGTGAAAGTGATGGACTTCGGGATCGCCCGCGCCATCGCCGATTCCTCGGCCACGATGACCCAGACACAGGCGGTGGTGGGCACCGCCCAATACCTGTCGCCGGAACAGGCCCGGGGCGAAACCGTGGACGCCCGCAGCGACCTCTACTCCGCCGCCTGCCTGCTCTACGAAATGCTGACCTCGCGGCCGCCTTTCATCGGCGACAGCCCGGTGTCGGTGGCGTACCAGCACGTGCGCGAAATTGCGGAACCGGCCAGCAGCCTCAACCCTGACGTGTCGCCCGCGCTGGACAGCGTGATTGCCAAGGCGCTGCAGAAGAACCGCGATGACCGCTTCCAGGATGCCGCTGCCTTCCGCCGCGCCCTGCGGGCCGCCCGGGCCGGAGTTGCCGTTCCTGCCCTTCCCGCATCGGAAACCCCCACCGACCCCAACGACCACGTTCCCGCACCCCCGGCCCCGGCCACTGAGGCTCTTGCCGCCACTGGCGCCGGCGTCCCGGATGATGCGCCCACCGGCATCTTGACCGCTGCAACCATGTTCCATGACGACGACGGACCGCTGGTTCCCGCGAATGGACTGGACGGGCGCACCGCGGCGGAGTCGGAGCCCCTTGGACTGCGGCCGGATGGTGAGCGGAACGCCCGGCGGAATTCCCGACGTCGTGCGTGGATTGCCACCCTGGTGGTCTTCACGCTCCTGGTGCTTGCGGGCGCCGGACTGTGGCTGTACGCCACGGTCAACCGCCCCGCGCCGCCGCCGCCAAAGGTGCAGATACCTGCGGTGGCCGCCATGACCGAGACCGCCGCCCTGCAGGAACTGTACAACGCGAACCTGAAGCCCAAGATCGCCCGCTCGCAAAACGACACCGTCCCCAAAGGAACAGCCATCGGAACAGATCCGGCGGCCGGTGCCACCTTGGATCCCGGCGCCGAAGTGGTGCTGAACATTTCCGAGGGCCCCAGCTCCGTGAAGGTCCCGGACAGCCTTCCAGGGAAGACGGAAGCGGCTGCGCGCGACATCCTGCGGCAAGTGGGGCTGGTGGGGGCTCCCTCCACCACGACGGCGAACAGCGCTACCGTCCCGGCCGGGATCGTCATCACCACCAGCCCTGCCCCGGGGCAGAGCGTTGGTGTAGGAACAACGGTCGAGCTCGTGGTCTCCACCGGAAAGGTGGCGGTTCCGGAGCTGCGCGGCCGGACCCGGGAAGAGGCGGAGGCCGCACTCAAGGAGCTGGGCCTGGTACCGGCAGTGATCGAGGTGGAGAACTCGCAGGTGGAGCCCGGCAGGGTGACCGACCAAAGTGAGCCCGTCAACGCCGCGGTGGAGCAGGGTAAGACCGTCACCGTCGTGGTGGCCAAGGCACCGCCGTCGCCAACACCCACGCCAACCCCGACGCCGACCCCGACGCCGACGTCAACGAAGAAGGGCTGACAGAGGCGGGCCTTGGCAGGCCCGCCTGATCTGCTTTTGATTAACGAGCGGGCTCAGTGCTGGATGAGCGGGCTCAGCCTCGCCGCGCGGGCGGCGGCACCCTTCATGCCGAGCGACTCCAGCCAGTTGCCCAGCATCTGGTAGCCGCCCTCGGTCAGCACTGATTCGGGGTGGAACTGCACGCCGCAGAGGGGTGCGGTCCGGTGCTGCAGGCCCATGACCACGCCGGATGCGGTCTGTGCCGTCACTTCCAGGACATCGGGGATGGAATCCCGCACGGCCGCCAGGGAGTGGTAGCGGGTGGCGGTGATGGGGGAGGGCAGGCCGGCGAAGACGCTGGTGCCGATGTGTTCCACCAGCGACGTCTTCCCATGCATGAGTTCGGGGGCGTGCGTCACCTTGCCACCGAAAGCCTCCGCCAGGGCCTGGTGGCCCAGGCACACGCCGAACATGGGAACGCTGTGCTCGCCGCACCACTTGATCAGTTCGATGCAGACGCCGGCTTCGGCGGGATTGCCAGGGCCCGGGGAGATCAGGACGCCGTCGCGGGTGCTGGCCAGTTCAATGGCCTCGGCCAGCGTGACGTCGTCATTGCGGACCACGGTGGTTTCGGCGCCGAGTTCCTGGAGGTAGCCCACCAGGGTGTAGACGAAGCTGTCGTAGTTATCCACTACCAGGATCTTGGTTGTCATGGCTGGTCTGCGGAACCAATCGTTGAGTCGGTGAATGGGGTGAGGTGTGACATCCAGGGGAAAAGGAACTGGACCATCAATACCAGTGCAACGGCAATGAGTACCAGTGCGAAGACGATCCGCAGCCAAAGCGGCCCAGGGAGGTGGCGGAAGATCCAGGCGTACATGCTCAACTCCGTCCCGTTGCCGCTGCCACCTGCGCCGCGATTTCGGCCGGCGGTCCGGCCGATCCGGGACGCCAGCTATCCAGCAGGGCGTAGGCGATGATGCGCTCTTCGGCGCCGAAGCGGGGGTTGCAACTGGTCATGGTGAGGTAGCTTTCGGTGGGGGCAACACCGGGCTGCATCGGTACCGGTTCAAGGACGTCGGTGCGCGAGGGCAACACTATCTGGTTGTTGCGGAAGACGTAGACGTAGAAGCCGTCCTTTGTCTGTACGTAGATCTTGTCGCCCGGTACCAGGGTGTGGATGTTGTCCAGCACGGCACCATGTGTCTGCCGGTGGCCTGCCACAGCGAAGTTTCCTACCGCACCCGGCATGGCCGTGTTGCTGTAATGCCCCAGGCCCAGGGTGTCCAGGACGTCCTGGCTGGTTCCCTGCACAATGGGCCTGGTGTAGCTGGGGCCGAACCTGGGGATGTACATGATGCCGATCGTTCCGGCATGCCCGGGGGCCGTTCCCACCACGGGCTTGCCGAAGTCCTCGGCAGCGGCCGGCGGAGTTGTGGCGCCGGGCGCCGGTTCAGTGGTGGCAGGGGCGGCCAGGTCCTGGGCGAATTCCCTAATGACCTGGCTCTGCCTGGCATCCGACTCGACGTTGGTCCACCACAACTGCCACGCGACGAAGAGCAGGAGGATAATCCCAGCGGTGATGAGCAGCTCACCCAGCACCTGGACTGTACCGTGGAGCAAGGCGCGGCGCGGTGCCGGGGCGGCAGTACGCACTGCCTTCTCCTGCAATACCACGCGCTCTCCTCGGACGTTAAGGCTGGGCACTTGCTGCCCATGAACTGCCGCTAGAATTGGCTGCTAGTAAGAATCCAGATTTGACCAAGATCGCGCAGACCGCTGGCAACTTCCTTCTTGCAGGATATCAAGCCCGGGACGCCGAGCTTGCCCAGCCCGCCAAGGAGAGCCAGTGCCCGAGTCAAAGCCGCGCAAGAAGACCGCCAGCACCGCCGAGCCGGCTGCCCCCCAGGCCTACAAGCCCAACCCGGTCTGGTTCAAGCCTGTGATGTTCGGACTGATGATCATCGGGCTCTTCTGGATCATCACGTTCTACATCAGCGAGGGGCGCTTCCCGGTCCAGGCATGGCAGTCCTGGAACATCGTGGCTGGCTTCGGCATCGCCATCATCGGCTTCCTGATGACCACCCGCTGGCGTTCCTAGCCTGGCTCCTGCTGTTCCCGCCGCTTCAAGGAGGATCCAACTGGCTCCCGATCCCGTTGGCGTCATTGTGGGCGAGGACGGCCTCGCCCGGCCCGCCTGGGCTTCCACCGATCCCCTCATGCGCGCCTACTACGACCATGAATGGGGCTTGCCCGTCACCGACGAGCAGGGGCTCTACGAACGCATCTGCCTGGAGGGTTTCCAGGCAGGCCTGTCCTGGGCCACCATACTGCGCAAGCGCCCTGCCTTCCGCGCCGCGTTCGCGGACTTCGACCCCGAGGCCGTGGCGCGCTATGGCGAAGCGGACGTTGACCGCCTGATGCAGGACGCAGGCATTATCAGGAACCGCCTCAAGATCGCCGCGACGATCAGGAATGCGCAGGCCACGCTCGATCTCCGCGGTGATGGCGGACTGGTGGATTTCGTGTGGAGTTTCCGCCCGGCCAGTACGCCGGCGCCGGTGCGGCCCGCCGACATCCCCACGCAATCCCCGGAATCCATCGCCCTGTCCAAGGCGTTGCGGAAGAGGGGCTTTTCCTTTGTGGGACCCACCACGATGTTCGCCCTGATGGAAGCAGTGGGGATCGTGGATACCCACCTGCTGGCGAGCCACCGGCGCGGATCGTCCGGGATCTGGCCGTCCTGACTGTCCCGCGCGGTCCCAGCCGCCGCGCCCGCCCGGGTTGTCCCCAGCTGTTGGGAAAGTTATCCACATTGTGGAGAACTTTCCACGGACTCCGGCATTCCACCCGCCGCCCGGCCTGCCACCGACCCGGCACGGGAAACCTGCCCCCGCCATGCGGTTATTAACAGTGTGGAATACCTGTGGATAAGGCAGGTTCTGCGCCCCGAAACTCAGGGACGGTTGCGCCGGACCGGGTGGTGGCTGGTGATGGAGACACGGTTGAAGGCATTCATGGTCACGGCCAGCCAACTCACGGCGGAATACTCCTCGGCGGAAAGGCACTCGCGGGCGAACGCCTCCTCCCGTTCCCTGGACTGCTGGTCCGGCAGCTCCGTAATGCTTTCCACGAGGGCCAGGGCAGCCCGCTCCCTGTCCGTGAACAAGGCCGTGTCCCGCCATGCCGGCAGCACCGCCAGCCGCTGCGCCGTCTCGCCGGCCTCGCTGGCCTTGCGGACATGGAGGTCCAGGCAGTAGGCGCAGCCGTTGATCTGCGAAATGCGCACGTTGAGGAGTTCCAGCAGACCGCTGCCAATGCCTGCCTCTTCTGCGGCTCCCTGCACCTGAAGTCCCAGTGCACTCATGGCCTTCCACAAGGCCGGGTGCTGCTTGTCGAGATAGAGGTGCTCGGTTGTGCGCGTCACGGCGGTCCTTCGTGTCGATCCTGAGGTGGCAGGTAACCATCTTAGGATCTCGCCCGTCCCGGATGGGGAACGCTTATCCACTTACCAACATCGCAATACCCACAACTTATCCACAGCTGTGGGAAACCTCGGGGAAAGAGCGCACCCCGTGCGGTTCCTGCCTAGTCTCGCGGCATCTTTGCCCGGGCTAACTACAGGGCTGTGAGTTATTAACAGTGTGCATAACTTGTTGAAAGGGACCTCTGTACAGGGCAGAACGTCCCTGATCTTCCGTTCACACGCCGGAATATCCACATCCCTGGGCCGAACCGCCGGTTTATCCACTTACGCACACCAGTATCCCCACAGGTTATCCACAGATGTGGAAAAAACGCCTGGTGCTGGAGACGCCAGCACGCCCCGCCGGGGATCAGGGCCAGAACCTTCAAGAACTACAGGCATGTAAGTTATTAACACTGTGGAAAACAGCTGTGGAAAACGAAAACCCCGGTACCTTCCGGTACCGGGGTCATGCGTGAGGCCGAATCCGCCAGGGAAATGCTAGAGGGTTACGCGGACCCAGCTCACCGCAACGAGCAGCGCCAGAAGCGCTGCGACGCCGAGGGCCTGGATAAGTCCCTGCCTGCGGCCGCGCGGGGTATAGGCAAAGACCGCGGCGCACAGGCCGCCTGCAATCAGGCCGCCCAAGTGCGCCTGCCAGGCGATCTGGGGGATCAGGAAGCCGATGACTCCGTTGATGGCAATGAGTACCCAGAGCTGGCGCGTGTCCCCGCCGCGGTGGCGCTGGATGAGGAGCATGGCACCAAACAGGCCGAAGATCGCTCCGGACGCACCCACCACTCCATACAATGGCTGGCCGGGTGCATAAAGCGGTGTGAGGAGAAGATAGCCCACTGAGCCGCCAAATGCCGACACCAGGTAGAGCACCAGGAACCGCAGCCGCCCCAGGAGCGGCTCCAGGGCCTGGCCGAACACCCAGAGCATGTACATGTTGAGGGCGATGTGCAGGATGAAGCCTTGCGAATGCAGGAAGGCAGAGGTCAGCATCCGCCAGGGCTCGAACTCGCCCCAGCGCGGCTCCGCGTACACGTTCGCGAAGCCCAAACTCTGGTAGATCGCATCATTTGGGACCAGCCACTGCAGCACGTACAGCACCGCGCAGGCGGCAATGATGCCGAACGTCACCAAAGGCCGGCCCGTGGCGACGGCGCCGCCATAGACCGTCCGTACCTCCGGCGTCGTCCGCTGCGTTTCGTTGACGCAGTCAATGCACTGGAATCCGACGGCGGCCGCCCGCTGGCACTCGGGGCATGCCGGCCTGCCGCAACGCTGGCAGCGCACGTACGAGGGCCGGTCCGGGTGCCGCGGGCACACCGGAACCTGGGCGGACGGCTCAGCCGACGGAATTCCGTAACTCATGCCCGGACGTTACAGCTTTTCGATGTCGATGCTGTTGATGGTGACGTCCTCGACGGGACGGTCGCCCATGCCGGTACGGACACCCTCGATTGCGTCCACCACCTTCTTGGATTCATCGTCAGCCACTTCACCGAAGATGGTGTGCTTGCCCTGGAGCCAGTCCGTGGGGATGGTGGTGATGAAGAACTGTGACCCGTTGGTTCCCTTGCCCATCTGGATGCCGGCGTTGGCCATGGCCAGCTTGTAGGGCTGGTTGAAGCTGAGCTCCGGGTGGATTTCGTCATCGAAGCGGTAGCCGGGTCCGCCCGTACCGCGGCCCAGGGGATCGCCGGCCTGGATCATGAAGTCCTTGATGATCCGGTGGAAGATCGTCCCGTTGTACAACGGGGTTCCGGTCTTGTCCTCGCCGGTCTCCGGGTGGGTCCACGCCTGCTCGCCGGTGGCGAGGCCGATGAAGTTCTTGACCGTCTTGGGGGCGTGGTTCCCGAACAGGTTAACCACGATGTCGCCGAGGCTGGTGTGGATGGTTGCTTTTGCAGTTGCGATGGCAGTCATAGGGCCCATTCTTCCATGGCACCTATGGGCAGGGCTGGCTGCGGCAGCAGTTCCGCGCTGGGTGAAATCTCCCTAAAATCCGCAGAGTGAATAGCCCGTGAAGATCTGGACACGTAGGCTAGCGACAGAACCGTCACATTAATCGGGAGGTAGTTGTGAAGAAATCGGATCGTATTGCCCGTGACCTTGAGCAGTCGGTCACCAGTGCGGTGGAAAATGCCAAGGATTGGGCGGCTCCGCGCGTGGAAGCCGCCGTGGAGTGGGCGGTTCCGCGGCTCCAGCACGGCCTGGATACCGCCTCTCCCAAGATCCAGGAAGGGCTCAAGTCCGCGGCGCACAACCTGGCTGACGGCGTGGCCACGGTGACGCCGCGTATCCAGGACGGGCTGGCCCACCTGGCCCCCAGGATCAATGACGTTGTGGAGGGCGCATCGCCCAAGCTGCACGAAGCCCTGGACAAGGCAACCCCGGTTGTCCTCAACGCCCGTGACCGTGTGGTGGTGGAATACCTGCCCCGTCTCTCGGACCAGATCGGTGCCGCTTCGGAGGCAGTGCACCGCACCCTTGAGAACACACCGGCCCGGGTGGACGCAGTAGCGCAGAAGCTGGGCGACGTAGGACTCGTCCATGCCCTCCAGGAACAGGCCCAGGCCACCGGCACCCAGCTGAAGGCAGCTGCCACCGAGGCAGGCCGGACCGTTGGCGTTCAGCTTGCCCAGCCCGAAAAGCCCAAGAAGCGCGGCTGGCTGGTCTTCGGTGTCGTCGCTGCGGCAGTTGCCGCCGGCGTGGCCGCGTGGAAGGCCTCCAAGCCGGTGGAAGACCCGTGGAAGACCCCCTCGCCCGTCACCCCGACGCCCGCTCCGGTGCCGGCCACCACTGTCAGCGACGTGAAGGAAGAGACGGCCGGAACCGCTGACAAAGCCGGAGCTGCTGCTGGTTCTGCTGCCGGTGCTGCTGCTGACAAGGCCACTGACGCCGCCGATGCCACCACGGAAAAGTCCTCCGAAACCGCTGACAAGGCAAAGCACGTGGCAGAGGATGCAGCCGAGGGCACCTCTGACGTAGCCACCGACGCCAAGACGGCCACCAGGAACATCGCTTCCAACATCGGCAACAACGACAAGGGCACCAGCGAAGCCTAGTCACCGCTACTGCCAGGGGCTCCGCTTCGGCGGGGCCCCTTTTGCGTGCCTGCGCTTCGCCGGCGGGAAAGGCGCGGATGCTAGATTTGAACTGATGCCAGCCAACCTAACTCTGGGGATGCCTTGAACGACGCAGCCGTGCAGCTCCGCGTATCCATCGTCATCCCGGCGTACAACGAGGAGAGCGTCATCCGGCAGTGCCTCATCGCTGCCATATACCAGTCCGTTCCGGCCCACGAGATCGTCGTGGTGGACAACCTCTCCAAGGACCGCACCGCCGCCATTGTCCGGCAAATGCAGCTCGAGTACCCCGAGAGCCGCATCCTCCTGCTGAGCCAGGACAAGGAACAGGGCCTGATTCCCACCCGCAACTTCGGCCTGGACAATGCCACCGGGGACATCCTCGGCCGCATCGACGCCGACTCCGTCCTGGAGCCGGACTGGGTGGAGCAGGTGCAGAAGGCCTTCGCAGACCCCGCCGTCCAGGCTGCCACCGGCCCGGTGGTCTACTACGACATGCCAATGCGACGGTTCGGCCTCAAAGCGGACGACAAAATGCGCCAGCTCATGCTGAAGCTGGCCAAGCACCAGTACCACTTCCTGTTCGGCTCCAACATGGCCCTGCGCGCCAGTGCGTGGGAGGCCATCAGGGACGAGACCTGCCGGGACGAGAAGGACGAGATGCACGAGGACATCGACTTGTCCCTGCACCTGGCCGACCACGACCTTCCGGTCCGCTACTGCCCGCAAATGGTCTCCGGCATGTCTGCACGGCGGCTGGAGGATTCACCGCGCGACTACCGCTATTACGTCACCCGGTTCGACCGGACGTACAAGGCCCACAACGTCCGGAAGATGGCGCTGAAGGCCCCCATGGTGGTGTTCTTCTCGGTGTATTTCCCGGCCAAGCTCCTGCGCGCAATCCACACCGTCAATACGGCGCAGCCCGTCCGCCGCGGCGGACAGTAGCCTTCAGTCCGTACCGAGCTCCACAAGCGGACGGTCCGACGGCGGTTCTTCCCCGGGTGCCGTTCCGCGCCTGTTGCCCCTGCCGCTCCTTTGGCCAAGAACGACGACGGCGAGTCCAGCCAGGATCAGGCCGAGTCCGGCGTAGGTCCCCGCAGGGAGTGTCTCGTGCAGGAACAGGGCGGCGAGCAGCGCGGCGCCCGGGATTTCGAGCAGGATGATCATCGAAACGAGAAGCGGGCTCATGGTGGCCAGCAGGTGGTTGAATGCGGTGTGGCCCACCAGTTGGGCACAGACAGTGATCGCCGCAATGCCCAGCCAGCCAGCGGCCTCGAAGCCCGCCAGTGGCTGCCCTGACAGTACAGCCATGACCGCAACGAAGGCGGCGCACATTCCGTAGCAGAGCGTGGTGTATGTCCCCGTGGTCATGCTCTGCCGGGCTTTGCCACCCGCCAGGGTGTAGAGGCCCGCCAGGGCACCGCCCGCCAAGGCCAGCAGGTCGCCCAGCAGCGCCTGGGACGAGGAGCCAAGGTCGAACCCGGTGATGGCGACCACGCCGCCGAAGGCGATGCCCAGGCCCGCCAGGACCTGCCAGCGGTGCCGGGTTCCTCGGATGAGCTGGAAGACCGCGATCCAGGCTGACTGGAGGCAGACCAGGGCTGTGGCAGCGGCAACGGAGGTCAGTTGCAGGGAGGTGATGAAGCAGGCGAAGTGCAGGGCCAGGGCGATGGCGGCCACGAAGGACCAGCGGAACTCGTGGCGGTTTATCCTGCGGAACTGTCCCGGCTCCCGCACCAGGGTTGGAGTGGCCATGACGGCCGCCGCGATGGCGTTGCGCCAGAAGGCGATGGCGAGGGCGCTCACACTGGTGGCGCCGAGGGTGGCTGCAATCAACGGGCCGGACGAAGCAACGCCGAGGACTCCGAGGGCCGCGAAGAAGAAATTCATTGCATACCCCTGTTGGCCGGCCCGGTGGGAGATGGAAAGCAAAAGTCCCGGCCCGCGTTTCCGCTGACCGGGACTTTCCTATGGTGGAGGCACGGGGACTCGAACCCCGAACCCCCTGCTTGCAAAGCAGGTGCGCTACCAATTGCGCCATGCCCCCATAAGAAGCAACCCGTCCATCATACCCTGAATCCTGGAGGCCTTTGACCAGCTTCCAAACCGGGTATCCGGCCTAGTCCACCGCGTCGGTCGACTGGCTCCAGACTGTTTTCCGGGCTTCGGATTCCTGTGCCTTCCGGTAGAGCAGGACACCTGCGATCGCCGCTGCTACTACAAGCAACTTCTTCACATGCTCCCCGTTCCGGCCCGGGCCACGGACGAATCCGAACCTGACCTCCGTTTGAAACCTGCACAGGTTCCGTGGGCGTACCAGGACTTGAACCTGGGACCTCTTCGTTATCAGCGAAGCGCTCTAACCGCCTGAGCTATACGCCCCGATGCCTCATCGGGCCGAGACATGACTTTACAGCACATCCCGGCCCGATCTCAAATCGGGCGTTTCCACCGGCCGTGGACCGGTGGAACCGGATCCTAATCGTCGGTGAGGGTCACGCCGATGCCACCCACCAAGGTGGCCGCGATGTTGTAAAGAACCGCGGACAGCATGGACAGCGCCGTCAGCAGGACTACGTTGACGACGGCGATGATGGTGGCGAAGGATGCCACCTGACCCAGGGACGCCACCTTCTTCAGCTCAAAGCCTCCGCTTTCGGATCCGGCCAGCGTTCCGAGCAGGCTGTCCACCTGGTCGAAGATGCCTGTCAGGTCCAGGACCGTCCACAGGACGATGGCGGCCACCACGGTAACGATCCCCAACGCCACGGAGAGCAGGAACGCCATCTTCAGGACTGACCACGGATCCACCTTGCTGATCAGCAGCCGGGCCCGGCGGACCTTGGCCTTCGGCGCAGGCTTGACAAGCCCCGGAGTGCCCTGGCCGGTGCTTCCCTGGCCGGAGGGCGCTCCCGCGGGGCGCTGTCCTGCCGCCGGCGGGCGGTGGCCGGGCTGTCCTGCCACCGGCCGCTGGCCGGGCTGGACGGGACGCTCACCCTGCTGCGGCCGCTGTGCCGGCGCAGCCGGACGCTGGCCGGGTACACCCGCAGGGGCTGCCGGACGCTGCTGCGGACGGACGGGGGCGTTCACGCGGGGTGCCGCTGAGGGCCGGTCCCCACCGGGAACGGTGCTGTTCGGCTTGGGAAATGAGTCGGAATTACTCACTCGTTACCTCCGTGTTGTCTTCGTTCGGCTCAGCGTCGCCCGAGGCGTCCTCTGACTCAATGGCCGGTGATTCTTCTGCCATTGCTGGCGCGGCGGAGTCCCCAGCGGGCCCGCCATCTTCAGCCAACGTTACGTCATCGCCGGACGATTCCTCGTCCTCGAGGCCGCGTTCGCTGTTGCGCGCCACCTCGATGATCCGGTCGTTCTTGTCCGGCTTCGCGAAGATGACGCCCATGGTGTCACGTCCCTTGGCGGGCACCCCGGCGACGGAAGAGCGGACAACCTTGCCGCCTTCCATGACCACCAGGACCTCGTCTTCTTCCTGGACGATGAGGGCGCCCACCAGGTCGCCACGTTCCTCCGCAAGCTTGGCAACCTTGATGCCCAGCCCGCCACGGCCCTGCAGCCGGTATTCCTCCACCGCAGTGCGCTTGGCATAGCCGCCCTCCGTGACGATGAAGACGAAGGAACCGTCAGTCACCACGTTGGCAGCGAGCAGTTCGTCGTCCTCACGGAACTTCATGCCGGTGACGCCCGATGTGGCCCGCCCCATGGGGCGCAGCGCGTCCTCGCTCGCGGTGAAGCGGATGGACTGCCCCTTGCGGGACACCAGCAGCAGGTCGTCGGTCTCCGAGACCAGCTGGGCGGAGACCAGTTCGTCGCCGTCGCGCAGGTTGATGGCGATGACCCCGGCGGAGCGGTTGGTGTCGTAGTCCTCCAGCCGGGTCTTCTTCACCAGCCCGTTCTTGGTGGCCAGGACAAGGTAAGGAGCCTGCTGGTAGTCCCGGAGGTCCAGGACCTGGGCGATGTGTTCGTCGGGCTGGAATGCCAGCAGGTTGGCAACGTGCTGGCCCTTGGCGTCGCGGCCCGCCTCCATCAGCTCGTACGCCTTGGCGCGGTACACGCGTCCGAGGTTGGTGAAGAACAGCAGCCAGTGGTGCGTGGTGGTGACGAAGAAGTGCTCCACGACGTCGTCGCCGCGCAGCTGGGCACCCTTGATGCCCTTGCCGCCGCGCTGTTGCGAACGGTAGTTGTCGCTGCGGGTCCTCTTGACGTAGCCGCCGCGGGTGATGGTGACCACCATCTCCTCTTCGGGGATGAGGTCCTCCATGGACATGTCCCCGTCATAGCCCATGAGGATCTTCGTGCGGCGGTCGTCGCCATGTTTTTCGACGATCTCACCGAGTTCGGTGCTGATGATCCCGCGCTGGCGCTGCTCCGAAGCGAGGATCTCCTTGTATTCGGAGATCAGGGCTTCGAGTTCGGCATGCTTTTCCTGGATGCGCTGGCGTTCCAGCGCGGCGAGCCGGCGCAGCTGCATGTCAAGGATGGCCCGCGCCTGCAGCTCATCGATGTCCAGCAGCTCCATCAGTCCGTCACGGGCGGTCTCGGTGGTGCTGGATGCACGGATGAGGGCAATAACCTCGTCCAGCATGTCCAGTGCCTTCAGCAGGGCGCGGAGGATGTGTGCTTCCTCCTCCGCCTTCCGCAGCCGGTACCGGGTGCGGCGGGCGATGACGTCCATCTGGTGCGTCACCCAGTGGCGGATGAACGCGTCCAGGCTCAGGGTCCGGGGCACGCCGTCCACGATGGCCAGCATGTTCGCGGAGAAGTTGCTCTGGAGTTCGGTGTGCTTGTAGAGATTGTTGAGCACCACCTTGGGCACGGCGTCGCGCTTCAGCACGATCACCAGGCGCTGGCCGGTGCGGCCCGAAGTCTCATCGCGGAGATCGGCGATGCCCTGGATCTTGCCGTCCTTGACCAGTTCGGCGATCTTGATGGCCAGGTTGTCCGGGTTGGCCTGGTACGGAAGTTCGGTCACCACGAGGCAGGTGCGGCCCTGCAGTTCCTCGACGGCCACCACGGCACGCATGGTGACCGAACCGCGTCCGGTGCGGTAGGCGTCCTCGATGCCCTTGTGGCCCAGGATGGTGGCACCGGTGGGGAAATCAGGTCCCTTGACCCGGAGCAGGAGTTCCTCGAGCAGCTCCTCGCGGCTGGCGCCCGGATTGGCCAGGTACCACTGGACGCCGTCGGCCACTTCGCGCAGGTTATGCGGCGGGATGTTGGTGGCCATGCCCACGGCGATGCCGGAGGAACCGTTGACCAGCAGGTTGGGGAACCTGGCGGGCAGGATGGTGGGTTCCTGGTTCTTGCCGTCGTAGTTGTCCTGGAAATCGACGGTTTCCTCGTCGATGTCGCGGACCATCTCCATGGCCAGCGGGGCCATCTTGGTTTCGGTGTACCGGGGGGCGGCCGCACCGTCGTTGCCGGGGGACCCGAAGTTGCCCTGGCCCAGCGCCAGCGGGTACCGCATGGTCCAGTCCTGGATGAGGCGCACCAGGGCGTCGTAGATCGCCGTGTCGCCGTGCGGGTGGTACTGGCCCATGACCTCGCCCACCACGCGGGCGCATTTGTTGAAGGACCGGTCGGGCCGGTAGCCGCCATCGAACATTGCGTACAGGACGCGGCGGTGTACGGGCTTCAGGCCGTCGCGGACGTCGGGAAGGGCTCGTCCGACGATGACCGCCATGGCGTAGTCCAGGTAGGACCGCTGCATTTCCGTCTGCAGGTCCACCTGCTCCACGCGGTCGATCAGCACGTCGCCCTCAAGAACGGTGTCCGGATCCCCGGCGGGGGCGGGGGTCTCGGGTGTTTCGTCGCTCATTATGTACTTTCCGTTTCAGGTATATGCCGGGTTCCGAATACTTAGGCGGGGCCTTAGATATCGAGGAACCTGACGTCCTTGGCGTTCTGCTGGATGAAGTTACGGCGTGATTCCACGTCTTCCCCCATGAGGACGGAGAAGATCTGGTCGGCTGCGAGGGCGTCGTCCATGGTTACCTGCAGCAGCGTGCGGTGGTCCGGGTCCATGGTGGTGTCCCAGAGCTCGGTGTAGTCCATCTCGCCCAGTCCCTTGTAGCGCTGGATGCCGTTGTCCTTGGGGATGCGGCGTCCCGCCGCCTGGCCAGCCACCAGTTTCGCGTCGCGTTCGCGGTCGCTGTAGACGTAGTCGTGCGGGGCATTGGACCACTTGATCCGGTAGAGCGGCGGCTGCGCCAGGTACACATAGCCGTTCTCAATCAGGGGACGCATGTAGCGGAACAGCAAGGTCATCAGCAAGGTCGTGATGTGCTGGCCATCCACGTCGGCATCGGCCATCAGGACGATCTTGTGGTATCGCAGCTTGGCGAGGTCGAAGTCCTCTCCAATGCCGGTGCCGAACGCAGTGATCATCGACTGGACCTCGGCGTTGCCCAAGGCTTTGTCCAGCCGGGCACGCTCCACGTTCAGGATCTTGCCTCGCAGCGGCAGGATGGCCTGTGTTTCCGGGTTCCGGCCACGCTTGGCGGATCCGCCGGCCGAGTCACCCTCCACGATGTAGACCTCGCACTTCTCCGGGTCCTTGGAGGAGCAGTCGGAGAGCTTGCCTGGCATGCCAAAGGACTCCAATGGGCTCTTGCGCCGGGCGTTGTCGCGGGCTTTCCGTGCCGCCATCCTGGCCTGGGCGGCGGAAATGGCTTTGCGGATCACGTCCCGGGCAGGGCCGGGGTTGCGCTCCAGCCAGTCACCCAGGCCGTCGGTGACCACGCGCTGGACAAAGCCCTTCACCTCGGAATTGCCCAGCTTGGTCTTGGTCTGGCCTTCGAACTGCGGCTCGGACAGCTTGACCGAGATGACAGCGGTCAGGCCTTCGCGGATGTCGTCACCGGTGAGGTTGTCGTCCTTCTCCTTGATAATGCCCTTTTCCCGGGCGTACCTGTTGATCAGGGACGTCAGGGCGGCGCGGAAACCCTCTTCGTGGGTCCCGCCCTCATGGGTATTAATGGTGTTGGCGTAGGTGTGCACGCTCTCGGAGTAGGCGCTGGTCCACTGCATTGCCATTTCCAGGGCGATGCGGCGCTCGGTGTCCTCAGTTTCGAAGGCGATGACGTCCTCGTGGACAACCTCCACCTTCTTGCCGGAGTTCAGGTGCTTGACGTAGTCCAGGAGGCCTTCGTTGTACTGGTACACCACGGTGCGGTGTTCGGCCTTGACCTCACCCTCGGTGACCAGCTCGTCAAGGTCGAGATCGGCGTCTGCCTCGTCGGTGGCCGGGTCGCGTTCATCCGTGAGGGTGATGCGCAGGCCCTTGTTGAGGAATGCCATCTGCTGGAAGCGGGCGCGCAGCGTCTCGAAATCGAACTCGGTGCTCTCGAAGATGGCCGGATCCGGGTAGAAAACCTGGGTGGTGCCGGTGGCGTCCGTCTCTTCGCCCTTGACCAGGCTGCCCTGGGGCTTGCCCCCGTTGGCGAAGGACATCCGCCACACGTGCCCCTGCCGGCGGACTTCCGTGTCCACCCGGCTGGAAAGTGCGTTGACGACGGAGATGCCCACACCGTGCAGGCCGCCGGAGACAGCGTAGCCGCCGCCGCCGAACTTGCCGCCGGCGTGCAGGATGGTCATCACCACTTCGACAGTGGGTTTGTGCTCTGTGGGGTGCATGTCCACTGGAATCCCGCGGCCATCATCGACTACCTTGACGCCGCCATCAGCCTGCAACACTACTTCGATGTGGCTGCAGTAACCGGCCAAGGCCTCGTCAACGGAGTTGTCCACCACTTCGTAGACCAGGTGGTGGAGGCCACGGGGTCCGGTGGAGCCGATGTACATGCCGGGCCGTTTCCGGACAGCTTCGAGGCCTTCCAGGACAGTGATGTCACTGGCGCCGTACTCCCGGGGAGTTGGGGATCCCGCCGTATCGGGGGTGCGGCCATCCTCAACTGCGGTTTCAGCTGCCAGAATGTCTGTATTGTCGTTAGCCACAGGCGCTGTCGACTCCTCTGTTCTCGATGATGGCCGGCCGGTGTTTCCCCTCCACACGGAAAGGCCACCCGCCAACAGGCACAAACTTATGGCGCCGGTGACTCGCTGACGGTTTTGGTGATCCACTCTCCGCGTGCGGATACGCGCGGAAAACGGACTCAGTCAACGTTTTACCCGCGCCCAGTTATCTGCGACAATTCTACCGCGAACAGCCCGATATCCCCGCATTCCGGGGCCGTGGGCGGCGGCCAACATGGCTGTCCGAGGCTCTGGGGCGCGCCTAGGGCGGCCCAGCGGTGGGGTCTCCGGGTGCCTATACACGCTCCGGGCCTTGCAGGCCTCTACACGCCGTTGGGCGCAGTTTCAAGACCCGGCAAAGTTTATCCGTACGTGTCCCGCGGGCCACGGCCATTGACGCTGCGCCCACCCTTGCGCCAGCTGGGTGCCGCCGGACCCAATACCTGGATGGTGGTGACGACGCCGTCGCCCAGCTCACGGCGGAACTTCTCCAGCAGGCTGGTGCTAAGCAGCCTCAGTTGCGTCGCCCAGGCGGTGGAGTCGCAGCGCACGTGCAGCGTGGTGCCGGTAAAGCTTTCGGGCGTGCAGTGCGCGGAGATGTCCGGACCCACCAAAGTGGCCCACTCGGCCATGACGGATCCGACGGCGACTGGCGAGGACCAGCCCCGCTCGGCCACCAGGCGGCCCACAACCTTGCCCAGTCCCAGCGGGTCCCGGCCCGTGGCATGGAATTGACTGAAGCCGCGGGTATCACGGATCCCGCGCTTGGCCTTTTGTGATCCCGGCCCCGGCGCTTTCCGGCGGATTTCCCCGCGTGCGGCGGCAGCCTCCCGTACCCTGTTGAGCGCAGCCTGCGGGGCGTCGATGTTGTCAGGTTCGCGGCCCGGCTGCAGTCCGCCGGAAGCGTCACTGTCCCTGCTCATCGATACCTCCCGGGATGACCCTCACCCGCCGCCCGGACAGTTCTTCCGGAATGTCGGCGTCGACGGCGGCGGTCACCAGGACCTGTTCCGCGCCGGAGACTATAGCCGCCAGTTTACGCCGCCGCTGCACATCCAGCTCGGCAAAGACGTCGTCGAGGATCAGGATGGGCGCGGAACCGCCGGTCCTGGCATCGTCGAGCATCACGTAGTAGGACGCCAGCCGAAGGGAAAGGCACATGGACCAGGTTTCGCCATGGGAGGCGTAACCTTTCGCGGGGGCCTGGCCGAGCGTCAGTTCCAGGTCGTCGCGGTGCGGTCCCACAAGCGAAATGCCGCGTTCAAGTTCCTTTTTTCGGGAGTCGGCGAAGGCCTGGACATACCTCCCGGTCAGCTGCTCAACCGAGAGGAGCCGAAGGTCTTCCTTTTCGCTGGACGCACCCGCAACGGCGGTGCGCGTGGCACCTCCGGTTGGAACGCCGTCGTCGTCCATCTGGTTCTGGAGCGTGGACCGGTAGGTGGCGTCAGCGGGCTTGGACTCATCCGTCAACCCGGCATAGGCGCGCGCGAGGTGCGGCCGCAGCCGCTCCACCAGTTCAAGGCGTGCATGCAGCAATTCCGCACCGGCTTTGGCCATGTGCTGGTCCCAGACATCAAGGGTTGCCTCGTGCGCGGACGTGAATTTCCCGGCCCTGGCCGACTTGAGGAGGGCGTTGCGCTGCTTCAGGACCCGGTCGTAGTCCGCGCGGGTGGCAGCGTGGTGCGGGATGAGGCTGGCGAGCAGTTCGTCAAGGAAACGGCGGCGGTTGGAGGGATCCCCCTTGACCAGGGCCAGGTCTTCAGGGGCGAAAAGCACAGTCTGGCAGATGCCGAGAAGGTCGCGTGCCCGGACCGGGTTGCTGCGGTTGATGCGCCCCCGGTTGGCGCGGCCGGCGTTGATTTCCAGTTCAAGCACCGTGGTCTGGGTGCCGCGCACCAGCCGCGCGCGGACGAGTGCCCTCTCCGTGCCAAACCGCAGGAGGGGGGCGTCCGAGCTGACCCGGTGGGAACTGAGCGTGGCTAGGTAGCCGATGGCTTCCATGAGGTTGGTTTTGCCGATGCCGTTGTAGCCCACCAGGACCGTCACGCCGGGGCCCAGGGCGAGGTCGACCTGGGCGTAGCTGCGGAAGTCGGTCAGGGAGAGGTGTTCCAGATACACGGAGATTTCGGCAATTCTGGGGGCGTCGGACGCCCCCGGTGGGTACTACTTGGCGGGACGGGTGGCATGGCCACCGAACTGGTGGCGCAGCGCAGACACCATCTTCATGGCAGGCGAGGTGTCTTCCCGGGACGCGAACCGTGCGAACAGCGCGGCGGTGATGGCCGGTGCCGGAACAGCGTTGGCAATGGCCTCTTCAACAGTCCAGCGACCTTCACCGGAGTCCTCCACGTAGTCGTCGATGGACGCCAGGCCTGGGTCCTCGTCGAGGGCCTTCACCATGAGGTCAAGCAGCCAGGACCGCACAACAGTGCCTTTCTGCCAGGCACGGAAGGTTCCCGGAAGATCGGTGACGATGTCCTTGGCTGCAAGCAGCTCGTATCCTTCGGCGTATGCCTGCATCAGCCCGTATTCGATGCCGTTGTGCACCATCTTGGCGTAGTGCCCGGCGCCGATGCCGCCGACGTGCACAAAGCTGTCCGCCCGTTCGCCCTCCGGACGCAGGGCATCAAAAACGGGCAGCGCGCGTTCAATGTCCGCTGCGTCCCCGCCGGCCATCAGGCCATAGCCGTTCTGCAGTCCCCAGACCCCGCCGGATACACCGCAGTCCGCGAAGCGGATGCCCTTGGCTGTGAGCAGTTCGCCGTGTTTCTGGTCTTCGGTGAAGCGGGAATTTCCGCCGTCGATGACGAGGTCTCCCGGTTCCAGTTTTTCGCTGAGTTCGGTGATGACGGCGTCCGTAATCGGGCCGGAAGGGACCATCACCCAGACGATTCTGGGCGCCGGGACCGCGGAAATCAGCTCATCCACGCTGGCGGCATCGGTGACGTCGGGGTTCCGGTCGTAGCCGGTGACCTCCACACCGCCCTTGCGCAGCCGTTCGCGCATGTTGAATCCCATTTTTCCTAGGCCAATCAGTCCAATGTGCATGGGTGGAACTCTTTCCTGCGCTGGTTGGGAAGGGAGCCGATGGGTGGGCCCCTATCGGCGAGGGGCCCGGCCTAAGCTTGCGAAGGCTGGGAGCCGATGGGGACTAGTTGGGCAGGCGGACAGGCATCACCAGGTAGCGGTAGTCGTCCTGGTCTTCGCCGTCGGCATCAGCCTGTGCCGTGATCATGGCCGGCTTGGGTGCGGTGGTGAACGAGAACCGGACGAATTTGGTCTCGATCACGCTGAGGCCTTCCACCAGGTAGTGCGGGTTGAAGGCCACCGTGATGTCGTCCCCGGAAAGCTGCGCTTCCAGCTCCTCAGAGGCTTGGGCATCCTCGCCGGTGCCGGCGTCCAGGTTCAGCAGGCCGGCTGTGAAGGCGAGCCGGACGGGGGTGTTCCGTTCGGCCACCAGCGAGACACGGCGGACGGCCTCCACCAGTTCCTGGGTCTGCACGGTGGCGTGGATGGGTGTCGATTCGGGGAAGAGCGACCGGATCTTGGGGTAATCACCGTCCACCAGCAGGGAGGTGGTGGTCCGGCCGCCGCTTTCGAATCCGATCAGCCGGCTGTCGTCATCGGATAGGGCGAGGCTGATATCGCCGCTGTTGCCCAGGGTCTTGGCGACTTCGTTGAGGGTTTTGGCCTTGACCAGGGCGCTGGTGGAAACGCCGGGCGTGACGGGCTTCCACGGCACTTCCCGCATCGCGAGCCGGTAGCGGTCCGTGGCGAGGAGGGTGATCAGGTCGTCCTCGATCTCCATCCGCACACCGGTGAGGATCGGAAGGGTGTCGTCCTTGCTGGCGGCGATGATCACCTGCGACACGGCCTGGGCGAAGGCATCGCCCGGAACCGTTCCGCTGATGGCGGGGAGCGCGGGCAGCGGAGGGTATTCCGCCTCGGGCATGGTGGCGAGGTGGAAACTGCTTCGGCGGCAGGTGAGGGTGACCTTGTTGCCGTCGGTTTCGACGTCGACGGGTGCTGAAGGCAGGCTGCGGCAGATGTCGGCGAGCAGTCGTCCGGAGACGAGGATGGTGCCTTCGTCACGGATGTCCGCGGCTATCTCAAGGCGCGCGGACGTTTCGTAATCGAAGCTGGAAAGGCTGACGGTTCCGGCTTCGGCCTTGAGGAGGAGGCCGGAAAGGACTGGCACCGGCGGCCGCGGAGACAAGGAACGGGCTGTCCAGGTAACGGCTTCTGCCAGGACGTCCCGATCGACTCTGAACTTCACGGAAGGGTGCCGCCTTTCATTGCTGTTGCCATGTAAACCCGCCGAACTTCGCGGGGAAACTCCGGAAAATCTTGCCGGCGCCCCGGTTGGTGCATGGTCCGCACAGGCGGAAACCACACGAAAACCCAAGGATGGGAGCGCTGCTGACAGCTTAGCCGGAAGATCCGGGATTAACCCATCCCCCAAACACCGGCCCGGCCCTTCAGGGGGCCGGGCAGGCCCACACGGGAGGCGTGCGGATCGATCTTGTTGTTTGAGGGATTTCGATTTTTTGGGATTCGTAGTGTTAATAACTGCTGTGGAAACTGTGGATAACTCGGTCCTGCCGCATGGATCCGGGGTTAAGCCCTGTTCACGGAGTGTGCGTTTCCTGGGTTTTAAACAGGGTGTGGATGGGGACAACGCGAAAGCCGGTTTTTAACGATCCACAGACGGCTTAAGGGTTTTAAGCCCATTAACCGCGCTTGTCCCCTTAAGTATCCACAGGCTTATCCACATGTCCCTGTTAATAAGGTATAGAGTGCGCGGTCCGATGTGGATTCAGGAGTCGCGCTGTTGCTGCTTAATCCGGTTGGTCAGCTCAGTCACCTGGTTGTAGATCACACGGCGCTCAGCCATGAGTTCACGGATTTTCCGGTCAGCGTGGATGACGGTGGTGTGGTCGCGGCCGCCGAGTTCCTGTCCGATCTTCGGCAGTGACATGTCCGTCAGTTCACGGCAGAGGTACATCGCGATCTGCCGGGCCGTCACCAAGGTCCTGGTCCGCGACTTGCTGCAGAGTTCCTCCATGCTGAGTTTGAAGTAGTCCGCCGTCTGCTGGAGGATCTGGCTGGACGTGATCTCCTCCGCTCCGTCGTCGGTGATGAGGTCCTTCAGGACCATCTCCGCCAGGGCAACATCAACCGGCTGCCGGTTCAGGCTGGCGAACGCGGTGACACGGATCAGGGCACCTTCAAGTTCACGAATATTGCTGGAGATCTTCGAAGCGATGTACTCAAGCGCGTCATCGGGCGCCGAAAGCCCTTCGCTGAGGGCTTTCTTGCGCAGGATGGCGATACGCGTTTCGAGTTCC
The DNA here is from genome assembly GCF_057369995.2 of Arthrobacter sp. MOO21. Taxonomy (NCBI): domain Bacteria; kingdom Bacillati; phylum Actinomycetota; class Actinomycetes; order Micrococcales; family Micrococcaceae; genus Arthrobacter; species Arthrobacter sp. MOO21. Next base: position 1,727,622 of record NZ_CM170671.2, read on the forward strand.
GGCGGCTGGATGTCGGTCAGCAGGCCCCACTCGAAGCGGGACTTCATCCGGTCCTCGAACCCTGCCAGCAGCTTGGGGGGCTGGTCCGAGGTGATGACCACCTGCTTGTTGTTGTTGTGCAGGGAGTTGAAGGTGTGGAAGAACTCTTCCAGGGTCCGGTCCTTGCCGGCGAGGAACTGGATGTCATCGATGAGCAGTACGTCCACGTTCCGGTACGTGGTCTTGAAGCTGGCACCTTCATCGTCACGGATGGAGTTGATGAAGTCGTTGGTGAACTCTTCGGAGTTGACGTAGCGGACACGGATGCCGCTGTACAGCCTGCGCGCGTAGTGCCCGATTGCATGCAGCAGGTGCGTCTTGCCCAGCCCCGAGTCGCCGTAAATGAACAACGGGTTGTAGGCCTTGGCAGGTGCTTCGGCCACTGCCACGGCAGCGGCGTGGGCAAACCGGTTCGAGGAACCAATGACGAAGGTATCGAAAACGTACTTGGGGTTCAGCCGGCCGAATTCGTGCGAGGTGCTGGGCAGCATGGGCTGCGGCTTCTGCTCGATCAGCTGGTCCGGCGCAAAGGAAGGCTCGACGACGGGCTCCGGCTCTTCGTGAATCGGAACAAGGTCGGTGTCGACATCGATGGCGCAACGGATGTCCTCGGAGAAGACGTTGTGCAGGGCATCGTCAAGGGCGTCCTTGACCTGCGTCTGGAGTACTTCCCGGGTGAGCTCGTTGGGGACGGCCACCAGGAGGGTGGAACCGATCAGGCCCTGGGCCTGGGCAAGGATGACAAAGCCGCGCTGCCGCGGTGAAACGCGGTGGTCCTGCTCCAGCAGGCTCACAACGCGGCGCCAGGAACTTCCGACAGTATTGGCGTGGTTGGCTTCGTCTACTGTCATCAATCGGTTCCCTCAAAACTTGCTGTGCCTGCATTGCCTGCAGCCCCAAGTCCGGAACCAGGGTGCTGGCCCAGCTTAATCCACAGGCTTATGCACAGCCCGTGGATAATCGGCTACTGGGACACTCTAGGGGATGAAAAGCCTAGAAGATAGCTGGCTATCCGGCTGTGGATAATTACACGGGTGTGGTTTCCCAAGCGGGCCTGTGAGCCACTTCATCCACAGGCTGTGGGGACAACTTAGGAACAGTTGGGGACAGCGCCCGGGGGCGGTTCCGGTTTGACTCGGCACCGTCAATTGCCCTAACGTTGTGAAGTCCTTTGTGTCCGCTTTTTGGCCCCATCTGAACCGTCCAGTCGCAGCGCGCCTGGGCAGTCGGGGGAAGCGTGCATATACAAAACTTAGCGTCGGCCAGTTCTTCCCCATACTGATCGGGTGGGCGCACCTTTGATCCACTGGAGTAACTAACGTGAGCAAGCGGACTTTTCAGCCGAATAACCGCCGTCGAGCCAAGAAGCACGGCTTCCGCCTTCGTATGCGTACCCGTGCCGGCCGCGCCATCCTGGCAGCCCGCCGTGGCAAGGGCCGCACCGAGCTTTCGGCCTAAATAACTGACTTGTCGGTAGACATCCCTTTGCGAGTTTAAGGTGCTGGCCGCCCGCAACCGCCTGAGGACTGCAACCGATTTTTCAACAACCGTACGTTCCGGTGTCCGCAATGGACGCCGGAACGTAGTGTTATATGCGGCAGCCATTGCTGCCGACGAACCCAGCCGGATCGGGTTTATCGTTTCCAAGAGCGTAGGGAACGCTGTCACCAGGAACCTCGTTAAGAGGAGACTGAGGGAAGCGGCTGCTGCCTCACTTCGTGGCCATGCAACTGGGCTTGCGATTGTGGTGAGGGCACTGCCCGCGTCAGCCTCCGCCAGCTGGGATCAGCTGTCGGCCGACTACAACGCAGCACTGGAAACTACACAGAACCGGCTGGCCGGCCGTTCTTTACGGGCTGCCGCCACTGGTTCGACCGGTACAACACAGGAGGGGACACAGCGTGCCTAACGCCACCGCCGTCGTCGCCCGTTTCCGCACTGTGCCCGCAGCCGTCGGCAGGTTCCTCTGGAACCTGCCCCGGAACATCCTCATTCTTCTGCTGATGGCCTACCGCAAGGTGGTTTCGCCCTTGTACGGCCCGGTCTGCAGGTTCTTCCCCTCTTGCTCGGCGTATGCCCTTGAAGCGGTCACCGTCCACGGCGCCGTCAAGGGAAGCTGGCTCGCGCTGCGGCGCCTTGGCCACTGCCACCCATGGAACGCCGGCGGCGTGGACCACGTCCCCGCCGGCCGCCGGGAATGGCCGGCCGGCCAGACCCCCACAATTGTTGTGCTGAACAACCCGGACAAGTACCTGGTTGATCGGACTGATGAAGAAGGCCGCAGTGCGGCCTGACGAATAGGGATAAGTATGGACTTCTTTGGAACAATCATGGCCCCGTTCAAGTGGCTGGTTTCCATCATCATGATTGGATTCCACGATGGCCTGAGCGCCATCGGCATGCCCGCCGCGAACGGCTGGACCTGGACGCTGTCCATCATTGGACTGGTGCTGGTCATCCGCGCCGCATTGATCCCGGTATTCGTCAAGCAGATCAAGGCACAGCGCGGCATGCAGCTCCTGCAGCCGGACCTGAAGAAGCTGCAGGACAAGTACAAGGGCAAGACCGACCAGCTGTCCCGCCAGGCCATGGCCCAGGAACAGATGGCCATGTACAAGAAGCACGGGACCAACCCGTTCTCGGCCTGCCTTCCCATGCTGATCCAGATGCCGTTCTTCTTCGCGCTGTTCCAGGTGCTGTCCGGTATTTCAGGAGCGAAGGAACAGGGCGAAGGCATCGGGGCGATGAGCCACGAGCAGGTTGTCGAGTTCGACGCGTCGAGCATTTTTGGGGCCCCGTTGTCCGCGGCCCTGCTGCATGGCGGTGCCGGCAACGTCGCCGTGGTGGTGCTGTCGATCATCATGATCCTCGCCATGACGGCCTCGCAGTTCATCACCCAGAAGCAGATCATGGCCAAGAACATGTCTGAAGAAGCCATGGCCAGCCCGTTCATGCGCCAGCAGAAGATGATGCTGTACATCCTGCCGATCGTCTTCGGCGTCGGCGGCATCAACTTCCCCATCGGTGTCCTGATCTACTGGACCACCACCAACCTGTGGACCATGGGCCAGCAGTTCTTCGTGATCCGCCGCATGCCAACGCCCGGTTCCCCCGCAGCCAAGGCCCTCGCCGAGCGCCGCGCGGCCAAGGGCCTGCCTGCCCTTTCCATCCTGTCTGGCAAGAAGGACGAGGCACCGGAAGCAGCAGGGGCCACAGCCATCCAGACCAAGGGCCAGCGCGTCCAGCCCCAGCGCAAGAACAGGAAGAAGAAGTAATGTCAGCCGAGAGCACTGAGCACGCCTTTTCCGAAGAGATCGAAGACCAGGACGAGTCCGTGGATTCCGCCTCCTCCGCCGGCGCCAAGGTTTCCGCCGTAAGCCGCCTCGAGGAAGAGGGGGACATTGCTGCCGACTACCTGGAGGAACTGCTGGACATCGCCGACATCGACGGCGACATCGACATCGAGGTCCGCAACGGGCGCACCTACATCTCCATCGTCGCCGACGAGGAAGCTGAGGGACTCGAAGGCCTGGTGGGCGAGGATGGCGAGGTACTGGAAGCCCTCCAGGAACTCACCCGCCTTGCTGTACTTTCCGCTACCGAAAACCGTTCACGGCTTGTCCTGGACATCAACGGCTACCGCAAGGAACGTTCCGGCCACCTTCAGAAGATCGCCGAGGACGCCGCCGCATCCGTCAGGGAAACAGGCAAGTCGGTGGCCCTTGAGCCGATGAGCGCCTACGAACGGAAGATCGTGCACGACGCCGTGGCCGACCTCGGCCTGGTCAGCGAGTCCGAGGGCGAAGGCGCCGCACGCCACATTGTTGTATCCGCCAACTAGAGATTGCTGATCATGGTTGACATCACGGCAGCAGAACTCCGCGCTGCTGAGAAGATCTTCGGCGACCGCCTGGAACTTGCCAAGCGGTACGTCGAGCATCTGGCCACTTCGGGAACCGAACGCGGCCTGATCGGGCCCCGGGAAATCCCGCGGCTGTGGAGCCGACACGTGCTGAACTGTGCGGTGATCCAGATCGAGATCGCCCACGGAAGCCATGTGGCGGACGTCGGAAGCGGCGCCGGGCTGCCCGGGCTGTGCCTTGCCATCGCACGGCCTGACCTCGAACTGACGCTTATCGAACCCCTGGAGCGCAGGGTGATCTGGCTCCAGGAAGTGGTTGATGACCTGGGCCTGGACAACGTCACTGTGATGCGCACCCGGGCTGAGCTCGCCGTCGGACATGTGGAGGCGGACGTGGTGACCGCGCGCGCCGTGTCTGCGTTGACCAACCTGGCCGGAATGACCATTCCGCTCCTTGCCGGCCACGGTGAAGTAGTGGCCATCAAGGGCCGCAGCGCTGCAGAGGAAATCGATAAGGCAGCGAAGGTCATCCGTAAGCTGGGCGGAGTAGAGACGTCCGTCATCACTGTCGGTGAAGAGCTTCTGGAGGAGCCCACCACAGTGGTTCGCATCGTTGTAAACAAGTCCCAAAAGAAGTCCTAATGCGGTCCCGCTGACGCCGGTCAGCGGGCCGAAGCAGTTAGGCTAGACAACGGCAGCAAAATTGGCTGAACGAGAGTGAGTGTGCCCCAGTGACCAGTAGTGAAGCCTCCGCACAACGGATCCCGCCGTTTGTGTCATTGGGGTCGGCACGTTCTGTCGCTGGCTTGGGCATGGTTCCAGCGCGCTCTGGAGTTCACCCGAAATCAGTTGCGTCTCCTTCTTCAGCCGTTGCTGTTTCACGTGAAACAACCTCTGGTGGGCGCTCTAACGTCATTGATGCCATCGATGACTCCAGCCCAATTGCGCGGGAACTCGCCCATGAAACGAGGCGCCGGGAGCGCCTCATGGGGCGGAAGCTCCCCCGGCCAGAGAAGACCCGCATCTTCACTGTCTCCAACCAGAAGGGCGGCGTGGGTAAAACCACCACCACGGTCAATATCGCCGCAGCCCTTGCCACGGCCGGACTCAACGTCCTGGTTATCGACATTGACCCGCAGGGAAACGCTTCCACTGCCCTGGGAATCGAACACCACGCGGACGTGGACAGCATCTACGACGTGCTGATCAACGACGTCGCGCTGGCTGATGTTGTTGCCCCCTGCCCGGACATCGGTAACCTCATTTGCGCGCCTGCGACGATCCACCTCGCGGGCGCCGAGATAGAGCTTGTTTCGCTGGTGGCGCGTGAGCAGCGGCTCCGCCGGGCCATCGATGTCTATGCAAAGACGCGTGAGAAAAATGGTGAAGAGCGTCTCGACTACATCTTCATCGACTGCCCGCCCAGCCTCGGTCTCCTGACCGTCAATGCCTTCTGTGCCGCCAGTGAGGTACTGATCCCCATCCAGTGCGAGTACTATGCGCTGGAAGGACTGAGCCAGCTCCTCAAGAACATCGAGATGATCCAGAAGCATCTCAATGCGGACCTCGTTGTCTCCACGATTCTCCTGACGATGTATGACGGCCGGACAAACCTTGCCGCGCAGGTTGCCGCGGAGGTCCGTCAGCACTTCCCCGAGCAGGTACTTTCAGCAGTCGTTCCGCGTTCGGTGCGTATTTCCGAGGCACCCAGCTACCAGCAGACCGTCATGACCTACGACCCGTCGTCCAGCGGTGCGCTTTCCTACCTGGAAGCCGCTGCTGAAATAGCGGAACGCTAAAATCTTCAAAACTGCAACGCCCGGAGCCCGGCTTGGGCCTGGCTCTACCACTGGAGGGATTTACCCATGAGCGAGAAGCGACGGGGCCTAGGCCGCGGTCTTGGCGCGCTGATTCCAAGTTCCGCCGCAACCACTGGTGCAGGCAATGGCGGAGCGGTATCGCGGCCGGTGGATCTCTTCTTCCCAGAGGGCCGCAGGAAGTCCGAGCCGGCGGAGCAGCCGCCGGCAGCTGATGGGTCCAAGGACGACGTGAAGCAGAGCCCGTCTCCTGACCAGCGTCCGTCCGCTGCAAAACAGTCCACAGCTTCGAAGTCCAAGCCCGCGGCAACCAAGCGCGCCGTCTCGAAACCCGCTGCTACTGCGGCAGGTGCAAAAGCTGCCGCGGAGAAGCCGCAGGAGCCTGCGGCTGCGGCTGGTGACGCTGTTGCCCCTGACACAGCCGCAAAGGAATCCGCTACTGCCTCAATGAACGGACCGTCTACGGTCCCAGCGGCGGAGCAGGCCGCGACGGCGGCTGCAGCGGCAGCACCGGCTCCTGGCGATCCCCTTGAATCTGCCGGGGAGACGGACGGGGGTGTCGAACTGGTGGAAGTTCCCGGGGCACGCTTCGCTGAAATTTCTGTCAGTGACATCCACCCGAACAGGAAGCAGCCCAGAAATGTCTTCGACGAAGACGACATGGCTGAACTGGTGCATTCCGTACGGGAAATCGGCGTCCTCCAGCCGATTGTTGTTCGTACATCAACCGAAGACGGTAGTGAGCCGTACGAGCTGGTCATGGGTGAGCGCCGTTGGCGTGCTGTCCAGGCCGCCGGGCTGGACACGATCCCCGCCATCATCAGGGACACCACCGACGATGACCTCCTGCGCGACGCACTCCTCGAAAACCTCCACCGCAGCCAGCTGAACCCCTTGGAAGAGGCAGCGGCATACCAGCAGCTCCTCGAGGACTTCGGTACCACGCACGAACAGCTGGCAGATAGGATTGGCCGCTCCCGGCCGCAGGTTTCAAACACGCTCCGGTTGCTCAAGCTTCCGCCCCTGGTGCAGCGCCGCGTCGCCGCAGGTGTGCTCTCTGCAGGCCATGCGCGCGCTTTACTGTCGCTTCCTGATGCAGCCGCTATGGAGCGGCTGGCGCAGAAGATCGTTGCTGAGGGCATGTCCGTTCGTGCCACCGAGGAAGCAGTTACTCTTTACCAGGATCCAGCGAAGCCGGCCAAGAACAACATCCCCAGACCCGGTGCTCGCCATGAGCGTCTCGATTATTTGGCTTCTTCCTTGTCTGACCGGTTGGATACCAACGTCAAGATTTCGCTTGGCGTCCGAAAGGGCAAGGTGAGCATCGAGTTCGCGAGTGTTGAAGACCTGAACCGGATTATGGACGTGTTGGCACCCGGATCCACTAACTAACTGACTTCGACCAAAAGAGGGCTGAGTCATCACGGATCAGCTCTCTTTTGTGTTGTGGTGATGACTAATGTGGCAGAGGAACCAGTGAGAGTCTTGCCGCATCCGCAAAGAGCTCCGGAGTCCACCGTTCCAGGCGCTGCAGTGCCGCCCCGAGGGCTGGTTCATCACGAATCGGCCTTCTCCTGCGTATTTGTGTGAGTGCGTACTGTGGCACTGGAGCCGGTGAGTCTCTTCGCGCACCCGCATGCAGCTCAAAAACGCCACGGTTGCTGGTGTTATCTGCCGCGCCGAGGGCGGGCGTACGGGCCTGACCGCCGGAGACCACTGTATTTGGGTCTGCAATTCACTTGAGCATGGCCGCTGGGTGCCCTGCTCTTGGGCACTTTGCCGCACTTAGTTCTGCCACTTCTTCTATAGCCTGCATTGGATCACTGTGCCCGGTCGTCTGTCTTGGGCCTTCGGATGCTCCGTAAATTGCCCGGGCACGTCAGAATGGGCCTTGTTGGAGGTAGAAAATGCTGAAATGGGGCGCTGCGCGCTCTTCGTTTAGGCCCTTGCGTGGTGTCGGTAAGCCCCTTTTGTGCTTTGCGTCTATGGGCGTTGTGGCTATCAGCCGGTGTAGCGGAGGCGCCGGACCATTTCGGTCGGCTTGTACGTTGCAAGGTGCACCTTTGGATGGACTTCCAGTCTCTGTTTCACGTGAAACGAGTGGGGGCTAGAAGCCACTGGGGGCGGCCTCGACGTTAGTGATCCTGGCGTTTCACGTGAAACATAAGTTCACTGCTGGCTTTGCCGCGCAATGGCCCTGTGCGCACCGCCCGTTTCCGGGAAAACTGCTTGACGACCATATCTCGCCCTCGGTCCTCGTGCTTTGGTGGAGGTGGCACAATGCGGGTTTGAACAGCCCGCTTGCGGTTGGCAGCGAGACGAGGGCACATCGGTCTGCATCATCATCAGCTGGATATGCCTGGATCATTGCCTGTGGCAGTTGCTCCTGGGCTCCGCAATCCGAGTGCGCAGGAGCAAACAATGCTTGGGGCGCTGCGCTGTGGATCCGCTTCAACTATCCTTGGGTCCTCGCTCCTGCGAAGTGCAGGAAGTAGACACCAGGTGCGCATCCGTCTTCGGATCCCTGCTCCGGCGATAACTGGATGGCCGCCCGCAGCAGCATCGTCCGGGAGTGCTCGCTGTCCATGTTGAAGCCGCGGACGAGTATCGCCGCACATGTTTCACGTGAAACTCGGGCGCGCCGTCCGATAAGCTGCGCGAGGATTCTGTGCAATCATCGATGGACGCAGGCATACTCTCCGTCATCACATGACAGGGCCATTCCGCATCGCCCATGGACGCGAACGTAGTGCCGGCTGGCTGCAAGCAGTCCGCCCACGTGCCTTCCAGGGCGGGTAACTATTCTTGGCGTGCGGCTTTACACCCGCACCATTCAACAGCAATAGTCCCTTCCTCGGGCATGCTCCCCCACGCCCTTTCCGTGGGTTGTTCTTCGACCGGAGGGGTGGCATGTGGTGTCAGCTGCTGTGCCGGCTTGGTTCAGGCTAACGCCGAGGGAGTATGACAGTCTCGCCGTGCCCCCACGTGGTGGATAGCACGGCGGCAATGCAGCCGTAGGGGCCGCTACCTGGGGTGCGCGACGGAGGACGAAACTCTGGAGGCCACGGACCCTTGGCGTGGTCGCAGCGGTAGATCCGCGTACGCGTGGTGCCTGGCCTCGCGGCCGTTGCCACGGCCCTCCTGCAGATCGAGGGGGCGGGCCCGGTGTGTGAGGGATGATGAAGGTGGCGGAATGCTAATCCCCCAGTCGACGTGAGAAGGGAAACGCATCGTAGAACGGCTGGCTCTCTTCGCTGGCTCGTTGGACGGCTGCCCTGGTCGCACGGCCGCCGACGCCTACGGAAGTTCGCCAGCGCTCTGACCAGGGATGAACAGCCCACCGCGACGAGAGGCTGAAGCAGTCCTCAGGCCAATGGTGTGAGGCGTGGGTGCTACTGTCGCCTGCAGTCGAACTGCTTGTCGTCTTAGGTGTACAGTGCCAGGCACGGACGCACTTCGCTCAGACCTCGGGCGGTTTGTTTGTCCCCGTGGGTTCTGAAGGGGCGGGTATCCGGGACCACGACGGTGCCGGATGCCGGGAATCTTCCATCCACACAGATGAATACGCCGGTGGATAACGCTGTGGATAAAGGTGTGCATAAGACCGTGGCCGATGCAGCTAGCGGTCCAACTAGACCTACTACCAACCCATCTGCCGGTCCTCCGGCGTACTATCAGAAGTCCGAACGAAATCCCCTATCGTGTTTCACGTGAAACAGCCGGAGAGGCAATTCGGGCCTCGAGCCTCACCGAACTAGCGCCCGAGGTTGAATTCACGGCGGCCTTCCACCCCGACAACATCCCAAGCATTGGACTAGCCGGGGGTACAAGAGCTGCCGCCCTGCGCGGGCCACCAGCCCCTAGGCACGTGTACCGTTGGAGGTCGCTTTGAATCCGCTTCTCGCGGACCACTGCGCCTGTGGATAACTTTGGGGATAATACGCTGGCCGATCTGTGGATATCTTGTGGGTAAGTTCACACGCGATCTCCCGAGTTCCACACTCTATGCTGTTCGCGCCTGAGCTCCATACTCCTCCACGCGTGCAGTCGCGTGTACCCTGGCGATGATCCCCCCGTGTTAGGACCTACCTGCCAGCTGGGGAGGGATGACCGAGTCGAATGCTCTGTGTCCACGCCCGGACCCCAGACGACCTGCACCGGCCTATTGCCGCCCCTATTGCTGCGGGCACGCCCATGGGCTGGCTCAGAGTAGGACGGGCCGGTCCGTTTGATCGAACCAATGCGACCGCTGCCGCCCGCCTTCGAGCCGCAGGTGCGGAGCTGCAGTGTGCCCTCTGATGCTGCCCAGCTAACATGGTCAGTTCACCGCTGCTGCAATGACGATCCATGCCCGCGCAATAGTTGCGCCCTTCAGCCTACCCCTTCCGGCGGTCCTATCATCCCCCTGGGCGGTCTCGCGGGCATCGGTGCTCTGCGAAGAGGCGAACGGTTGTCAAGGCCGTGTTGCGTGCTGGCCACGGGCTGGATCAGTGTTAGGTCTGCTGACGCGTTCCATCGGCCGGCGCTGGCAGCAAAGTAGAGGACGGAAGCACATGTCATTCACGTCCCTTCAAGGGCCGATACGTTTCACGTGAAACGCTGGTGAACGGCTTGATGAGTAGCCCTCCTGGGCTGGGTTGCCGCGCGGCTGGTGCTAGGGGGAACGTGATTCTACTGCGGGTGCATTGCTCATCTTCAGGTGGCTTCCGGTCTGAGCACGCTAGGCATCGTCTACTGGCATCATGGTCCAGTCGGACAAGGGGCGACTATCTTCAGGCGCTGCTGCGCGGTAGGCGCCCTGTTGAATAGATCGAGCCCGGTTGTGAGGTCACATGTCTTTCCTGGCCCTGTTACTTCTGCTTTCGGTCGGACCACCCGCTCGTCCCGAGCCCGCCCTCCTCCTTCCTGGATGGACGCGTAAAGGGTGAACCCTGCTGTTCAAACCCAAACTTTGAGGAAGAGTTTGCAGGTAGAAGAACTTTGTCGCGGGTGAAAGCCGGAGCGCAAGGATTGCCCTAACGCCCCGCTACCCTTCGGATAGGTGACGCAGCAACCGTATGTGCCGTGCTGCGCTGTGTGTATCCGATAGATGTGTATCCGGGTTCCGACGCACCGCCTAGGCCGTGAGCTTTCCCGTCAAAGGGATCTATGTTGCGGCAGCTTTCACGTTGTCTTAGTGAATGGGAGCTTGAAGGCGCTGTACCCTCGGGCGGCGGAGTGGGGCGCGACTGGATCTCGTGAACAGTTGGTCATTGATGCCAGGGCAGCGCATCAGATAAAAGTCACGAGCGCAAGGCTGAAAAAGTCCGACATGACGGAGTTCTGCGGTGTTGGACACCATCTTCGTTCTGTACCGCACCGCGCATATGTTTCACGTGAAACGGTGGGCAGCCTGGAGCGTGCTCTGCTTTCAGCGGTGGACGTCCAGTCACGCGCGGCGGACACTCCGGGGTGCAACTGACTTCTTGGAAGTGAGTGCGACGCTGCGTTGGTCGCGGTTACGTCATTGCGGATCAAATGGGGATGGGTCGCAGGGCCGAGGCGTAGGTGGTCCATGGGCTACGCCGGCTGGTGGTTTTTGAATGCCGGTCAGTAGCTGTGTCTATCAGGAGGCGGCGGAAACGAGCGGCGGGTATGCGAGTCAAGGTCGCGAGCGGTTCACTCGCAACTGCGCCGGTGGATTAGCCTCCGGACTGGGGATGGAATGGTCAATGGGGATGGTGCCCATCCCCATCTACAGCTATTCCCCAGCCGTTTCACGTGAAACATCGACGCGCATCCGGACTTCGTCCACGGCTCGAGACGACGCTATGTGGTCAAAAAAAGACGTGGCCACCGCTTGTCGAGCGGTGGCCACGTCGAAAACAGGATCTGATCCTGGCTACTCCGGGGAAACTCCTAGGAGAGGACGTCAGCAAATTCCTTTTCGAAGAACTGCTTCGGCTTAGCACCGATTACCGTGTTCTTCACTTCGCCACCCTGGAAGAGGTACACGGCGGGAATGGAGGTGATGCCGTACTCCGCGGCGATAGCAGGGTTGTCATCGACATTGACCTTGACGACGTCGACCTTCTCACCGTACTCAACGGAAATCTCATCGAGGATGGGGCCAAGCTTGCGGCATGGACCGCACCATTCAGCCCAGAAATCGACGATGACGGGCTTTTCGGACGACAGCACATCGGTTCCGAAACTTGCATCAGTTACGTCTTTTGCGTTGCTCATGACCTTCTCTTTCTTTTCGATATCAGTAGCGCGGACTATGCGTGCAGGTCGGCGAGGTAGTGCTCGACGTCAATGGCCGCCACACAACCTGAGCCGGAGGCAGTGATGGCTTGGCGGTAGGTGGGATCGACAACATCACCAGCTGCAAAGACACCCGGGACGCTGGTCCTGGAGCTGCGGCCCTCCACTGCGATGGTTCCCTCGGGCGTCAGGTCCAAAACATCCTTGACGAGGTCCGTGCGGGGATCATTGCCGATGGCCACGAACACACCGGTCACGGACAACTCGGTCAAGTTTCCATCCACAAGATTCTTGAGTCGCAAACCGGTGACCTTGTCCACACCCAGGACATCGTCAACTGTGCTGTTCCACACGAAATTGATCTTCTCGTGAGCCAGTGCCCGGTCGGCCATGATCTTGGAGGCCTTCAGCGTGTCCCGGCGGTGTACAACCGTCACGGACTTGGCGAACTTGGTGAGGAACAATGCCTCCTCCATCGCCGAGTCTCCCCCGCCGATGACGGCGATGTCCTGATCCTTGAAAAAGAAACCGTCGCAGGTTGCACACCAGCTGACGCCGTGGCCGGAAAGGCGCTTTTCATTGGGCAAGCCCAGTTCGCGGTACGCCGAGCCGGTGGAGAGAATGATTGCCTTGGCCTTGAAGGTTTCGCCAGTGCCGATCGTGACGGACTTGACCGGTCCTTCGAGTTCGAGTGCGGTGACGTCCTCGAACTGGATGTCCGTGCCGAAGCGGGCCGCCTGCTTTTCGAAGTTCTCCATCAGGTCCGGGCCCATGATCCCCTCAGGGAATCCAGGGTAGTTCTCCACGTCGGTGGTGTTCATCAACTCACCGCCGGCGGTGACCGATCCTGCGAACAGCAGTGGTTTGAGGTTGGCGCGGGCGGTGTAGACGGCCGCCGTGTAGCCTGCCGGGCCCGAGCCCACGATGATGACATCACGTACGTCGGACGCCGTGCTTTCTGCGATGGTCACTGGACGGTGAACCTCTTCCTTGTTCGACTCGCCTCCAGGTGGAGGCCGGCCACATGGCACAACTGCGGCTGCATGCTGAATATTCCAGCGCCCAAGCAAGGGATCCGTCAGAGACGGCACGGGAGGACCGTCTGCCGGGCGCCCTTCCCAGATTACAGTCCCCAAGGCGTACGTTTGGCCCGGAGGTAACAGAGCGCACAAGCGTGGTCGGTCACAAAAGTGGCCGTCGCCTGCACGGCAACGGCCACTGAGCCTGCAAAGGTCGAAGAGCGCTACTGGACCTTGATCTCCGCCAGGCGGAGGCCGTATCCGTAGCGCGTCTTCGGCGCGGCGAGCTTGGGAAGCGAATTGATGGAAACAATCACGTACTGTGCCTTAACGGGCTCCCCCACGGGGATGTTCAGTTCGGTGGACGTAAAGCTGTTGGTCCCCACAGTCTTGGCACCATCCAATGAAGGCTGGTCATTGGTGTAGACGGTGATGTTTCCGCCCGACCCACCGAGCTGGGAAAGCGTAACCGAGGACACTGGTGCAGGGGCCTTCAGCTTCACCACGAGTTGCACACCCTGCGGGGCCAAACCGCCCCAGTTCTCAGTGGCGAACTCCATGTCCGACCAGTAGCTGGCCGCGTTGCCGTCGTAGGCCTTGACCAGATCCCGGTCGAAGGTGGCTGCGAAGTCGAAGTTCCCCTGTCGGCTGACGCTTTCGATCGCCGGCGGTGCTGCGGGCGGCGCGGACTGGGGGGCCTGGCTTGCGGGCGCGGAAGCCTGCGGCGCGTTAGTGACCGGGGAAGTAGCCTTGGCCTGCGGTTCGGGGGTGAACAGGCTGCCCAGGTTGGTGACAGCGAAAATCAGGCCGGCAATGAGCACAACAGCGAGGAGGCCGCCCACCAGCCACCGCATGGAACGTGGCTGCGTCCCGGACTCATCGCGGTCATCGTCGTGGTCCGCAAAGGTGACGCCGGCCGCCGCGGGGGTTGCAGTCCGGGCAAAGAGTGCCGACTTGCCCTTGACCGGCTGGGAATCACGTTCGTCGTCGATATCCTCGTAGTGGTCCTGATCCCCCGCCTGCGCGTAATCGTCATCCGACCACAGGGAAACCTTCGGCTTCCCTGTGGCACTGGCCTGTTCGGCGCTTGGACGGTCCCCGGCAGGCGCGCCGGAGGGCGTTCCAGTGTCCAGAGGACCAGCAGCGCGCACCGGGCCGGTTTCCACAGGTCCGGTGTCCACTTGCCCCGAATCGGAACCCGAACCGGAACCGGAGCGCGCCGCGGAAGCGGTGTCATCGGCGGCATACTGCACAGGCTGGGCTGCTGTGGCATCGGGATCGACCCGCGATGCGCCGGCTCCCGACCTGGCCGCAGCCGAAGCGGCACCTGCGCCGGCGGCAGCACCTGCGGCAACTCCGCCGGCGGCCGCTGCAGCAGGACGGACGGGAGGCCGGGGAGGCGCAGCAGGAGAAGAACGGTAAGGATCAACCTGGCTGGGGTGGCTGTCCTGGTAGTTGATGTAACCGGCCTCGACGTTGTCTTCGTCGTCGTAGGGCTCGGGCTCATGGGAGCGCGGTTGGCCGAAGATTTCGCTGCCCAGGGTGTCAGTGAAGAACGGCTCAACATAGGGAGGGTTGGTGGCCACCACGAGATCCAGCAGGTCAGCGGCGGAGGTGTGGTTGGTGATCAGGTAGGTAGCGGCCTCGGTGACTCCCAGGTCCAGGACCTGCACGGTGCCGGGACGTTCGCCGGTGGCAACTTCCCGGGCGCTCTGCGCGACCTGTTCGGTGTTTTCCGGTCCGGCAACCAGGATGCTGACCGGGCGGTTGAGGACCTGGTCCACACCATCCAGCACCAGATCGTGGTCGTGCGAGGCCAATACCGTGGCTGTGACCTTATAGCGGCCGCCAAGTACTGATCCGACATCGATCGGGTTGGACACGTGTTCCTCCTAGGCTGTCCGGAATTGCCGGCTTGGATGATGCAACCGCCGTTCAGGTCCCGCGTGCGGCTAACCCTGAATGCAACTACCCCTGTACCTGTTCGATCCTAGCCGATCCGGCCCGGACGGCCGTGGAGAAGACGGTTCCGAAACCGCCCGCGTATCACTTCTTCCGCCTGCGCCGAGACTTGAAATGCGGGTTTTCCCCGGCCTTCCCCTGGAACGTGCGGCGCCCTGGAAGCGGGATCTGCTCGCGGAGCAGCCCACCGCGGGCGGTGCTGGGCTGGTCCTCCGCCGGCAGGTAGGCGTCGTCGGCACCGTGGCGCGTGCCGTCGTCGTACGTTTCCTGGCGCCCCGCACCGCGCTCCGGATCCGGGCCCGCACGGAAGGAAACGGCGTCGAATTCGCCGGAAATGCGGGGAATCAGGCCTGTGTCCACCGACGTGGTGGCCCGCTCTGCACGCGGCCCCCGTTCCGCGCCGGCGTGGACGGGGGCGGACGACGGCGGGGTCCCGGCATCCGAGGGTCCGTCCTGGCGGCCGCGGCCCAGCCGTCCCAGGAGCGGGCGCAGCAGGTCGCGCAGTTCGGAGACCCGGAACAGCTTGAGCAGGAAGAAGTAGACCACCAGCATGACGGGCCCAACCACGATGACGGTCACCAGCGCGGTGATCCGGTTCTGCCAGGCAAAGCCGTCCGGGCTATAGCTGCCCATGAGCCAGAGGGCGCCCGCGCCGGCGATCGCCGAGCCCAGGGCTGCGTACCCCATCCGGATGTAGGAGTTGGCGATCCGCGCGCCGTCCAAATGGCCCAGCATGCGCCGGAGGAAGAACGCGCTGATGACCACCGAGAGGATGTTGCCCGCCATATAGAGGACGGCGATGGCGTAAATGATCTGGTTGACCGGGAGGAACTGGATGGCGAAGGCGCCAGCCACGTATACGACGGCCAGCAGCAGCTGGACGTAGAACGGCGTGCGCGCATCTTCGTTGGCATAGAAGACGCGGGACATCATGAAGTTGGCGCTCATGAAGGGGGTGCTGAGCGCAAGGATCGTGAGCGTCTGTGCCAGCATCACGCCGTCCTGGCGCAGGCCGCCGGAGAAGAACATCCCCAGCGGACCGGCCAGCGCAAACAGCGCCAGGGCGCCAAAAACCGTGGCAACGGCCATGGTCCGCAGGCCGTGCGAGAGCGCGTCGCGCAGTTCCGCCCGGTTGCCGTCCTGGGATGCGCGGGTCATGCGGTTGAACAGGACCGTGGCCAGGGACAGGGCGATGATCGAGTGCGGCAGCAGGTACAGCTGGCTGGCCACCTCCAGCACCGCGTTGCCGGGAAGGGTGGCGGCGGACGGGTCGCCCGCCTGCTGCAGCCGGATGCGTTCGGCGCCGGGAATGGTGGCGATGCGCATGACATACAGGAACGCCAGCTGGCCGACGGCGGCGGTCAGGAGCGTCCACACGCTCAGCCTGGCTGCGTGGCCCAGTCCCACGCCGCGCCAGCCGAAACGGGGGCGGAGTCCGAGCTTCAGCCGCATCACGGGAACCATCAGGATGGCCGTCTGGGACAGCACGCCGATGGTGGAGAAGCCGGCGACGAAAAGTGTCTGCGTGCTGCCCCAGTTGTCCAAAGTGTGTGGATTGAACTCGTTGGTGCCGAAAATCCAGATGAACATGCCCAGGCCGGCGATCGCCACCACGTTGTTCAGGATGGGGGCCCACATTGCAGGGCCAAAAGCGCCATTGGCGTTCAGGACCTGCGTGAGCAGGGCATAGAGGCCGTAGAAGAAGATCTGCGGCAGGCACCAGAACGCGAAGGTGACCGCCAGTGCCTTCTGCTGCGGCGAATAGCCCTGCGTTGTCAGCTCAATGACCGCCGGCGCTGCCAGGGTCACCAGTGCAGTGAGGCCCAGGAGGAGCAGGACGGCCAGCGTCAGCAGCCGGCTGATGTAGTCGGCTCCCCGGTCCGGCGCCTTGCTGGCTTTGATGATCTGCGGCACCAGCACGGCATTGAAGACGCCGCCGGCCACCAGGAGGAAGATCAGGTTGGGCAGGTTGTTGGCGTTGATGAAGGTGTCGTTGACCGTTGATCCCAGGCCGAGGGCGGTACCGAGCATCCAGGTCTTGCCGAAGCCCAGGAAGCGGGACACGAGCGTCCCGGCAGCCATGATGGCGCTGGAACGCGTCTCGCTGGCGCCCGCAGCCGCGGGCTGGGCAATGTCCGGTGAGGCCGGTTCCGGGGGGACGCCGTCGGGTGCCGCGTCGTCCGGCCGGCCGGACCTGTCGGAAGGGAAGTTGGTAGCTGACATCGAGTTCATCGTCTCACCCGCCAACGCTTTACACGGCAACGACGGCGGTGTGGGCCTTCTAGAGGTGTCCGGGCAGGACCTCGCGGGCGAGGTCTGCGATGCGGCGCTCGTTGGGGAATGACAGCTTCCGGGCCAGTTCCTGGATGGGCACCCATGCCACGTCCACGGCTTCCTGGTCGGGATCGTTTTCGATGGTCAGTTCTCCCCCGGTGGCACGCAGGAGGTAATGGTGCACGGTCTTGTGGACACGGTGGCCGCTGACGGTGAACCAGTAGTCGATACTGCCAAGGGGCGCCAGGATGCTGCCTTCGATGCCGGTTTCCTCGGCAATCTCCCGAACCGCAGCCTCTTCGTTGTTTTCCTTGCCCTCCGGATGCCCCTTGGGCAGGCACCACTCGAGCCGTCCGCCGCGATTAAGGCGGGCGATGATCGCAACCCGCAGCTCGGCGTCGGAGGTGTCCACCACGACGCCGCCGGCGGAGACTTCCTCGACCGTGGGCAGCGATGCCGGTGCCGACTGCTGGGCAGGGGCGACGTGCGCACCGATTGCCGACGGCAATGGTGCGTTTGTCCTCCTGCCGGGAGCGCTCGGTACTGGATGGGCCATGGAGTCCACTCTAACGACAGTTGCCCCTTCATGATGACCGGAACATGACACCAACATGGACGGCATATGACGCACTTTGCGGGACGTAATGGAAAGAACGCCGATCCTGGCAGCTTTTTGGACTGCCGCGGCGCTGGTTTCTGCCAAGCTTAAGGAACTATGGCGCACGCACATCACAAGATTGATTCCCATACTGTCGACTTCAAGGTGGCCCCGGTGGTCCTGGAGCTCGGGCAGCGCTTCGTGGATGCCGGCCATGAGTTGTCCCTTGTGGGCGGGCCCGTGCGTGACCTCTTCCTGGGCCGGACCTCGCCGGACCTTGACTTCACCACCGACGCCACCCCGGACCAGACCGTGGCGCTGATCAAGAAGTGGGCGGACAATTTCTGGGAGATTGGCCGGGCATTCGGGACCATCGGCATGCGCAAGGCGGGGTTCCAGATCGAGATCACCACGTACCGCGCCGAAGCCTACGATCCCGACTCCCGCAAGCCGGTGGTGGCCTTCGGCTCTTCCCTGGCCGATGACCTGCTGCGGCGTGACTTCACCATTAACGCCATGGCACTGAAGCTGCCGTCCATGGAGCTGGTGGATCCGTTCGGGGGCGTCCGGGACCTGCACGCCTCCGTGCTGGCCACGCCGGGCGCACCGGAGGAGTCCTTCTCCGACGATCCCCTGCGGATGATGCGTGCCGCCCGGTTCGCTTCGCAGCTGGGTGTCTCTGTCCGGGACGACGTCCGTGAGGCCATGACGGGCATGGCGGACCGCATCAAGATCATTTCCGCGGAGCGGGTGAGGGATGAACTGGTCAAACTGGTCTGCGGCGCCCGGCCGCGGACAGGAATCGACCTCCTGGTGGAAACGGGGCTGGCCGAGCATGTGCTGCCCGAAGTCTCCGCCCTCCGCCTCGAGTCCGACGAGCACCACCGGCACAAGGACGTCTACCAGCACTCCCTCCAGGTCCTGGAACAGGCGGCCGAGCTGGAAACCGGCGCGGAGGGGCCCGTGCCCGGGCCGGACTTCGTGCTGCGCTTTGCAGCGTTGATGCACGACGTCGGGAAGCCGGCGACGCGACGTTTCGAACCGGGCGGCGCGGTGAGCTTCCGCCACCACGACATGGTGGGGGCCAAACTCACCACCAAACGGATGAAGGCGCTGCGCTTCGACAACGACACCACCAAGGCCGTTGCCCGGCTTGTGGAGCTCCACATGCGCTTCTACGGCTACGGCGACGCCGGGTGGAGCGATTCCGCGGTCCGGCGGTACGTCACCGACGCCGGTCCCCTGCTGGAGCGCCTGCACCGGCTCACCCGTTCCGACGTGACCACCCGCAACCAGCGCAAGGCCGAGCGCCTGTCCTTCGCCTACGACGACCTCGAGTCCCGCATCGCAGCCCTCCGTGAACAGGAATCCCTGGACGCCGTGCGCCCGGACCTGGACGGCGCCCGGATCATGGAGCTGCTCGGCCTGAAGCCGGGGCCGCTGGTGGGCCGCGCCTACAAGTTCCTCCTTAATGAACGGATGGAGTACGGGCCCCTGCCCCTCGGGGAAGCGGAGGCGCGCCTGCTCCGCTGGTGGGCCGAACAACCTGAATCTGCACCTGCCGCACCGGACGCAGGGACCGTTCCTGCCGCCGTCGAACCTTCCACCGAGGAGTCCAAGTGACCAACGCCGCCTTCGCACCGCGCCCCCAGCTCTGGATCCTCCGGCACGGTGAAACCGAGTGGTCCAAGAGCGGGCAGTACACCGGCCTCACGGACCTGCCGCTGACCGTGGAAGGCGAACAGCAGGCGGTGGAGGCCCGGAAGGTGCTGGACAACGTCGACTTCGACCTGGTGCTCACCTCCCCCCTGCGGCGTGCACGGCGCACCGCCGAGCTCGCAGGCTTTCCCGACGCCCGGCACGAGCCCCTCGCCGTGGAGTGGAACTACGGGGACTATGAGGGCATCAGTTCGGACCTGATCCGCAAGGACAACCCCGACTACCTGATCTGGACGCATGGGGTTCCCAACGGCGAGACGCTGGACGAGGTGGCCGCGAGGGCGGACAAGATCATTGGCCGCGTCCTGGAATCCGGCATGGACAACGTGCTGATCGTGGCGCACGGCCATTTCTCCCGCATTCTCACCGCGCGGTGGCTGGAGCTGCCCGCCACGGAAGGGCGGCACTTCATCCTGGGCACGGCCAAGGTATGCACCCTCGGCTGGGACAAGAAGACGCCCGCCATTGTGCGTTGGGGCCTCTGAAATCCCCTTTTCTGTTTCTTTTTGCTTTTTCTCCGGGAATTGCTGGCTCTGCCGGTAATTCTGCGGTACCTTTATTCCTGACCCCGAAGCATTGTGCCGGGGTCCGTTGACCGCAATGCACACCATGCAGCGGACCGCAGAAAAGGAGGTTGGGAAAATGATGACTTTGACTGGCGAATGGAATGCCATCATCAATGCCTTCCCGGCCTTTGCTGGTCCGGCGCGCGTGGCTTCGGTCAATTCCGGCTCCCGGAGGATTCTCCGCGCGCCGCGACGCCGCTAACACGCGCCGGCAAGCGGGCTCCCGCCACAGCCGGGATTTCCGGGCTCTCCCGTTGACCTCACTGGAACTGCCACTGCTGTAGCGCCCGCTTCGTGTCCGAACGGGCCTGTGTCCGGATGCCCGGGCATTGCGGCAGTCCACTCCTGGCTCCCGGGATATTTCCCTTTCCGTAATTGTGTCCGCGCGCAATTTCCCTATTTCCCTTCCTGAGGATCCCCGCGCCGTAATTAGCCGTATTTGTGCGACTAATCGCGGTGCTAATCCGCCGCGCAATTTTCGCTGCCCAATTATCAAAGAAAGGAGGTGTCCCTCTGATGCGGAAGATCATTGGACTTCTGTCCCGCCCACTGCAGCGCCGCAGTTCCCTCAACGTCGCTTTGCTCGAGCAGCACCGGAACGACGTTTTCGTGCTCATGCACCAGAGCTCGGCGGGCTGCGCTTACAGCCGGCCCCGGGTCCGGAACCGGGGCCGGCTGTAAGCTCGATTCCATGCACCAGACCCAGCCGCCGGAGAGTGGACGACGGTCCCGGATCGTGGTTCCCAGCCGCAGCGATGTCCTGCTGCGGAATTTCACCGAAGTCCTCGGCGGTCCGCTGGGAAAGAGGTCCGAGCCCGGACTGGTGTCCCCTGGGATCTTCACCGTGGAGCGGATCCTCATTGTCCTTACGGCCATGGCAGCCCTGGTGGGAATCCTGCTGAAAGGTTATTGCCGGGCCAACGGCTGGGAGACGCCGACGCAGTTCTACGCCACGTGCTACTCGGACTTTCCCGAACTGTTCCGGAACCGGGGCATCGCCGGGGGAACCTTCCCCATCCTCGGCCGCGGCAGCCAGTTCGAATACCCGGTGCTCATCGCGCTGATCGCGGGCGTGACGTCCTGGCTGGTGCCGGGCGGAGACATCGACGCCCGCGCCCTGGCCTATTTCGATATCAACGTCCTGCTGCTCGCTGCGGTGGCGATGGCCACCGTCCTGGCTGTAGCCCGCATGCCCGGCCGGCGGCCGTGGGATGCCGCGATGGTGGCAGTGGCCCCTGGACTGGTGCTGGCAGGGACCATCAACTGGGACCTCTGGGCCGCCTGCCTGCTCGCATGGGGCATGTACTTCTTCGCCCGGGACCGCCCCCTGGCTGCAGGCGTCCTCATCGGCCTGGGCACCGCAACCAAGCTCTACCCCCTGCTGGTCCTGGGGGCCATCCTGCTCCTGGCCATCCGCACCGGCCGGTGGCGGCCCCTGGTGGCCACGGCCGGCAGTACCGGCGCCACCTGGCTGCTGGTCAACCTGCCATTCGCCTCAGCCAACCCCGCAGGGTGGGCATACTTTTTCCAGTACAGCGCCGAGCGCGGTGCCGGGTACAGTTCGGCCTGGTTCGCCTACGACCTGGTGGCCGGCAGGCTTGGATGGTCGCGCCTCGGTGCCGACTCCGTCAGCCTACTGTCGGCCGTGTGCTTCGCTGCCGCATGCCTTGCCATAGCGGCCGTGGCCCTGACCGCTCCCCGCCGCCCACGGCTGGCGCAGCTTGCCTTCCTGGTCGTTGCCGCCTTCATCCTCACCAGCAAGGTCTATTCGCCGCAGTACGTGGTGTGGCTTGTCCCGCTGCTTGCCCTGGCAAGGCCGCGGTGGCGCGACTTCCTCATCTGGCAGGGAATCGAAGGCCTCCATTGGGCAGCGATCTGGATGTACCTTGGACAAGTGACCAGCGCCGGCTCTTCCCAACACAACCTGGACATGCCCTACTACGTCCTTGCCGTTGCCGCGCACATGTTCGCGGTGGGCTACCTCATGGCCCGGGTCACGTGGGACATCTACGATCCCTCCTACGACCCCATCCGCCGCCACCACCTGGACGACCCCCACGGCGGACCATTCGCCAACGCGCCCGACCGGATCCTCCTTCGCGCAGGACGGCCACCGCTTTCGCCGAAGGCAAGCTCCCATGCCTGATGTCGCCGTCGTGGGATCCGGACCCAATGGTCTCGCCGCGGCAGCCGTCATGGCACGCGCCGGACTGTCCGTGGAGGTCTTCGAGGCCGCACAAAGCATTGGCGGCGGCACGCGGACCTCCGAGCTGATGCAGCCCGGGCACTTCCATGACGTCTGCTCCGCGGTGCATCCCATGGCGCTGGCGTCCCCCTTCTTCCGTGCCTTCGAGCTGCCCCGCCGGATAGACCTCATCACGCCGGAGGTGTCCTTTGGTTCGCCCCTGGACGGCGGCCGGGCGGCATTGGCCTACACATCGCTGGACCGGACCGCCGCAGGCCTGGGCCGCGACGGACCGGCCTACCGGCGGCTCATGGAACCGCTGGTCCGGAACATCGACGACGTCATGGACTTCACGCAGAACCAGCTCCTGCGGATACCCCGCAATCCGCTGGTTGCCCTGGCATACGGCCTGCGGACCCTGGAGCAAGGGACGAGTATGTGGAACGTCCGGTTCCGCGAACAGTACGCCCCGGCACTGCTGAGCGGTGTGGCTGCCCACGCCGTTTCCCACCTGCCGTCCCTCGCCGCATCGGGTGCCGGGCTCATGCTCGGCGCCCTGGGGCATGCCGCGGGCTGGCCCATTCCGCGCGGCGGTTCCGCCACCATCGCTGCAGCGCTTGCGGACGATATCCGCGCCCACGGGGGAACCATCCACACCGGAACCCCGATCGACCGGCTGGAGCAGCTCCCCGCCACCCGGGCCACGCTCCTGGACGTCGCGCCCCGCGGGCTGGTGGACATGGCAGGGGATTCCCTCCCGGACCACTACCGGCGGGCCCTGGAAGCCTTCCGCTACGGGAATGGATCCTGCAAGGTGGACTTCATCCTGTCCGGACCGGTTCCGTGGCAGGCCCCCGAACTCGCCGATGCCGGCACCGTCCACGTCGGTGGAACCAGGGCTGAACTGGCGCGGTCGGAGAATGAGGTCAGCGCAGGACGCCATCCCGAACAGCCCTACGTGCTGGTGGCACAGCCGTCCCGTTTCGACCCCAGCCGCGCGCCCGGCGGCCGGCACACCCTCTGGACCTATTGCCATGTCCCTGCCGGCTCAACGAAGGACATGACAAAGGAGATCACCGCACAGCTGGAACGCTTCGCCCCCGGATTCCGTGACCTCGTGGTGGAGTCGCACGCCATCACGGCCGCCCAGCTGTCCCAGTACAACCGGAACTACATCGGCGGCGACTTCAGCGCGGGGATCATGGACGTCCGCGGGCTGGTCCAGAAGCCGGTGGCCTCCCCCGTTCCCTGGCGGACGCCGCTGCTGGGTGTGTACCTCTGTTCCTCCTCCACGCCGCCCGGACCCGGAGTGACCGGCATGCCTGGCCTGCACGCCGCCACATACGCGCTCAAAGACATCTTCAAGCTGCCGGTACCGGGTCTGGGCATCGGCTGACCACGCGCCGGGGGATAATGGCGCGATGGGGAAATCAACAAAACTTTCGCTTGCCTTAGCCGCGCTCATTGTGGGCACAACCCTGGTGTCCTGCGATGACGGAAAATCCGGAGCGGAAGCAGCGGCACAGCAGCTCGCCACCGCCGTCTCGGCGCTGGACGTGGGAACTGTGGCCTTCGACGGCAAGGACGCCGCCGCAGCCAACGAACAGTTGCACGCGGTGTTCGCGTCCCTGGACCCGCAGAAGCCCGCCGTCCAGGCCGGAGAGCCCACCCTCGACGGCGACAACGCGTCCGCGCCGCTGGCCTACAGCTGGAAATTCGGCGACGCCGAGTGGAAGTACACGGTATCGGCGAAATTCAAGAAGTCGGGCGATAAATGGCTGGCGCTCTGGGAACCGGCCATTCTGGTTCCCGGCCTTGCCGACAGCGAGATCGTGACCAAAGGATCCCAGTCTCCCCCGCGTGCCGACATCCTGGGTGCCGGCGATGCGCAGCTGGTGACCTACCGCCCAGTGGTGAATGTGGGAATCGACAAGCCCCAGCTCGGAACGGCGGACCCTGCCGATTCGGCCGGCAAACTGGCCGCGTTGGTGGGAGTGGACCCGGCCGGCTACGTCCAGCAGGTCAAGGCAGCCGGAGCGCAGGCGTTTGTTTCTGCCATCACCCTCCGCGAGGAGGGCCGGACCATCACCAATGAGCAGATCCAGGCGATTCCCGGCGCACGCGCCATTCCCGCATCCATCCCCCTGGCCCCGAGCAGGACGTTCGCCCGCGCCGTCCTCGGCTCCGTGGGCGAAGCGACGGCGGAACAGATCGAAGCGTCCGGTGGTGCCCTGGCCGCCGGTGACGTCACGGGCATCGGTGGGCTCCAGCAACAGTATGACAAGCAGCTGCGCGGCACGGACGCCGTCGTTATCCGTGCCCAGCGGGCGGACCTGACACGGGAACAGATCCAGTCCTCGGCAACCGACCCCCGGCGCGTCCTTTTCGAAGTGGCACCCAAGCCCGGCACACCGCTGAAGACCACCCTGGACCCCCGGCTCCAGGCACTGGCCGAAAGCACCCTTGAAGGTGTTGGGCCGGCGTCGGCCATTGTGGCCCTCCGCCCTTCCAGCGGCGCCGTCCTCGCAGCCGCGTCCGGCCCCGGCAGCAACGGCTACAACACGGCCATGCTGGGTCAGTACGCGCCTGGCTCCATCTTCAAGATGGTTGATTCGCTCGCCATGTTCCGCAACGGGATGACGCCGGACTCCACCGTCCAGTGCACCCCCACGCTTACCGTGGACGGGCGCACCTTCAAGAACTCCGAGGGCTATCCGGAAACCTCCCTGGGGTCGGTAACGCTGCGGGACGCCTTCGCGCACTCCTGCAACACGGCCTTCATCTCCCAGCGCGACGCCGTTTCGCAGTCGCAGCTTGAAGCCGCCGCCACCTCCATGGGGGTCGCCGTCGAAGCGCCCAGGCTCGGTGCCGAAGCGTTCCTCGGCTCGGTCCCGGGCCAGGCCGAGGGAACCGAACATGCCGCGTCCATGATCGGTCAGGGCAAGGTGCTGCTCTCCCCGCTGGCCGCGGCCATCATGGCAGGCTCTGTTGCGAAGGGCGCCCCGGTCTCGGCGCAGCTTGTCCTGAACCCCGACGCCGGTGCTCCCGCCGCCGGAACGACCGCAGGGTCCACCGCGCCGGCAGCCAAACCGTCAGCCACGGCCACCGCGGAAGCGCCCTCCACCGCATCGGACAAACCGATCACGGCAGCCGAGGCCACATCGCTGGGGGACATGATGCGCGCGGTGGTCACGTCCGGGCACGCCGGGTTCCTCGCCAGCGTGCCGGGCGAACCCGTCGGCGCCAAGACCGGAACCGCCGAGTTCGGCACCGAAAATCCGCCCAAGACCCACGCCTGGATCGTGGCAGTCCACGGCGATTTGGCCGTGGCGGTGTTCGTGGAGGACGGCGGCCTGGGTGCCACCACGTCCGGGCCGCTGCTGAAGCAGTTCCTCACCGCCGCCGGCTAGAGCTCCTGTCCACGCATGCGGACTTGAGCGCTGCTGTGGCCGCGTGCGTGGACAAAGACTCCGGGGGCGGGGCGTGGGAAGATGGAGTCCGTGGCCCATATTGACGTTTCCGGCATCGACTACTTCCTCTCAGACGGCACCCAGCTGCTCAACGGGGTGACCTTCAAGGTCCCGGACGGCACCAAAACTGCCCTGATCGGGCCCAACGGCACCGGCAAGACCACGCTGTTCCGGATCATCGCCGGCGACCTCCTGCCGGATGAGGGAGTCATTGGCCGCTCCGGGAACATGGGCATCATGCGCCAGTTCGTGGGCCAGGTCCGGGACGGGTCCACGGTCCGTGACCTCCTGGTGTCCGCCGCTCCCCCGGCCCTTGCGGCAGCTGCCCGTGAAGTTGATGATGCCGAGCTGGCCATGATGGAGCACGACGACGAGCCCACCCAGATGCGGTACGCCCAGGCCATCGTGGACTGGGGCGACGCCGGCGGCTACGACGTGGAGACCGTCTGGGACGAGGTCTGCATGGCCGCGCTGGGACTGCCGTTCGACCGCGCACAGCACCGCCCGGCGTCGAGCCTCTCCGGCGGTGAGCAGAAGCGGCTGGTGCTCGAGGCGCTGTTCGCAGGCCCCGATGACCTCCTCCTGCTCGACGAACCGGACAACTACCTTGATGTCCCGGGAAAGCGCTGGCTCGAGGACAAGCTGAATGAGTCCCGGAAGACCGTCTTCTTCATCAGCCACGACAGGGAACTGCTGAACAACGCGGCAGGGCGGATCGTGACGCTCGAGCCCGGCATCAACGGTGCCGCCGCATGGATCCACGGCGGGGGATTCGCCTCCTACGTGGAGGCGCGGGCGGACCGGAACGCCCGGTTCGAGGAGCTGCGCAAGCGCTGGGACGAGGAGCACATCAAGCTCAAGGAACTCGTCAACATGTACAAGAACAAGGCCGCGTTCCGCTCCGACATGGCCAACCGGTACCACGCGGCCCAGACCCGCCTCGCGAAGTTCCTTGAGGCAGGGCCGCCGGAGGCGCTGCCCATCGAGCAGAACGTGCAGATGCGGCTCAAGGGCGGCCGGACCGCCAAGCGGGCCATCGTGGCGGAACGCTTGGAACTCAGCGGGCTGATGAAAGCCTTCTCCACCGAAATCTGGTTCGGCGACAGGGTGGGCGTCCTGGGCTCCAACGGTTCCGGAAAGTCACACTTCCTGCGGCTGCTGGCCACCGGCGGCACGGATCCGGAGCGCGAGCACCTGCCCGTCTCCGATGTGGAGATTGCGGAAGTTCCGCACGAGGGGACCGTCAAGCTGGGGGCGCGGATCAGGCCCGGGTTCTTCGCCCAGACGCACGTCCGCCCCGATCTCCTGGGCAAGACGCTGCTGGAAATCCTGCACCGCGGTGATGAGCACCGTTCGGGGCTGGGCCGCGAGGCGGCGGCAGGCGCCCTGGACGGTTATGGCCTCGCGGGCCAGTCGGAACAGAAGTATGAGTCGCTGTCCGGCGGCCAGCAGGCGCGGTTCCAGATCCTGCTCCTGCAGCTCAGCGGTGCCACGCTGCTGCTGCTGGACGAGCCAACGGACAACCTGGACCTGCACTCCGCGGAAGCCCTGGAACGGGCCATCGACCACTTTGAGGGAACCGTCCTGGCAGTCACCCACGACCGCTGGTTTGCCCGGACCTTCGACCGGTTCCTGGTGTTCGGGTCCGACGGGAAGGTGTACGAGTCCGCCGACCCCGTGTGGGACGAACAGCGCGTCCAGCGGGCCCGCTGAACATCACTCCTCCATTCATGATCAAATGTTCATTGATTGCTATCATTTGATCATGAAGACCGATGAGCGGCACCGCCTGATTGCCGAAGTCCTTCGGCGCCAGTCGGAGGCGAGCGTAGAGGACCTGATGCGTGCCTGCAGCGCGTCCGGCGCCACCATCCGCCGCGACCTGGAGGTGCTTGCCGCCCGCGGCGTCCTGCGCCGGATCCACGGCGGAGCGAAAAGCCTGATCGGCGGCGGGGAAAATCCGGGGTACGGCCAGCGCGAACTGGAGGACCAAGGGGCCAAGAAGCGCATCGCAGCTGCCGTGTGCCACCTGATTCGGGACCGGGAACAGGTGTGGCTGGACAGCGGCAGCACGGCTACCGAGGTTGCCCGCGCCTTGGCCGGCAGGGAACTGACGCTGATGCCGATGTCCCTTCAGGCGCTGAACGCCGCAGGCGCTGGAGGCAACGCGTTGGGCGTGCGCCCCGCACTGCTGCTTCCGGGCGGCGGCCTGGTGCCCGGTGAACTGTGCTTCCGCGGACCCCTTGCCGAATCCAACATCCGGTCGCTGCGCTTCGAGACCGCCGTGGTCACGCCCTGCGCAGTTGACGGAAAGGACGGGCTGCTGGCCCATGACCTGGATGACGCGGCGGTAAAGCGCGCCGGCCTGGAATCCGCGGCACGAGTCATCCTTGCGGCCTCCGCGGCAAAATGGCACGCACACGCCCGCGCGCTGGTCTCCGGCCTCGACCGGGTGGATGTTGTGGTCACGGACCGGACGTTCAGCACCGAAGAACTCGCCCAACTCGACCGATACTCTGTGGAAGTAGTCAACGTATGAGCACCAACACCGGAACGGACCAGCATGCGGGCATCAAAGCCGCGGCGGTAGCCACCTTCGTGGTCTTTGGCATCAACGGACTCGTTTTCGCCAGCTGGGCGGCACGCATCCCCGCGGTGACGCAAACACTGCAGATCACGTCAGGCCAAATGGGCACCCTGCTGCTGTGCACAGCCGTGGGCTCGCTCCTGGCGCTGCCCACTGCCGGGCTGGTGGTCGGCAGGATCGGTACCGCCAACACCGTCCGCTTTGCCGGCCTCCTGGCAGCCGCAGCAGGAGTGGGCATCGCCATGTCGCTCTCCGCCACGTCCATCCCCGGAACGGCCGTGTCCCTGTTCTTCTTTGGCATTGGCATCGGACTCTGGGACGTGGCGCAAAACATCGAAGGGGCCGACGTCGAACACAAGCTCCGGCGGACGGTCATGCCCCAGTTCCACGCCGCGTTCAGCGGCGGTGCGTTCGTAGGGGCGCTGGTGGGTGCCGGCCTGTCGAACCTCGGAGTGGACCTTCCGCTGCACCTGGTGGCGATAGCAGCGGTAGTGGTGGTGGTGGCACTGGCCGCCCCCCGCTTCTTCCTGCCCCACATCGCTGCCGCGGCGCCGGCGGAGGGTGAACCGAAGCCCGCGAAGGGCCCATCGGCGTGGCGCGATGCCCGCACCATCCTCATTGGCCTGGTGGTCCTTGGCGCCACCCTCACAGAGGGCGCGGGCAACGACTGGATTGCCAAGGCCTCAGTGGATGGCCTCGGAACCTCGGAATCAACCGGGGCGCTCATGTTCGCGCTCTTCGTCCTGGCCATGACGGCGATGCGCTTCCTCGGGGGCCGCGTCATCGACAGGTTCGGCCGCTCTGCCGTCCTGCGGGCAAGCATGGCCGCCGCCGCGGCAGGCCTGGGCCTGTTCGTCCTCGCCAGCAACACCTGGCTTGCGGCGGTGGGTGCGGCCCTGTGGGGCGTAGGCGCTGCATTGGCCTTCCCGATGGGCATGTCGGCAGCCGCGGATGATCCCCGCCACGCAGCCGCACGGGTCTCTGTTGTATCCACTCTTGGGTATGTTTCTTTCCTCGCCGGCCCGCCGTTACTTGGCTACCTCGGCGACCTGACAGGAATCCATACCGCCCTGCTGGCCATCATGGTCCCCATCCTGGTGGCACTGCTGCTGGCCGGCGCAGCGAAACCGCTGAAAGTTGAACAGGCGGCCGACGCGGCCTAGGACTACGCGGCCATGGGGTTAGGGTGTTCACATGCAGAGCACCCGGCGCGGCGCCCACCGGTGGATTGGCCGCTTGGACAGATACCTCTTGAGGCATGTTTCCAGGCTGCCCGGTGGCGGCCATGATGACTTCTTCCGGCGGCTTTCCGCCTCCGCGAACCATGGCAAACTCTGGATGGCGGTGGCCGCCCTCATGGCGCTTTTCCCCGGCAAGACCCGCCGGGCCGCGCTGCATGGCCTGATCGCCCAGGCAGTGGCCTCCGCGGTGACCAACGGGATCTTCAAGACGCTGCTCCCCCGGACCCGGCCGTTGCCCGAACACCTGCCGGTCTTCCGGTTCGTCCATCCGCAGCCCAAGAGCTCCTCCATGCCGTCCGGACACTCGGCCTCGGCGGTAGCTTTTGCCGTGGGGGCAGGCCTGGTGCGTCCTGCCCTCGGGGCAGCCCTGGCGCCTGCGGCCGCCGGGGTTGCGTACTCCCGCGTGCATACGGGGGCCCACTGGCCCTCCGATGTCCTTTTCGGGTCAGCCATCGGGGCAGGCGCTGCCCTGGTAACGCGCCACTGGTGGCCGGTCCGCCCGCCCTTTCCGCAGGCTGCGCGGACGTGGACCGACGCCCCCAAGCTTCCCGAGGGCGACGGCCTGAGCATTGTGGTCAACACCCTTGGCGGCTCCTTCACAGAGGAAACCGCCGACGCGCTGCGGGAGGTATTCCCAAAGGCGCATATTAACACCGTGCATCCGGATGAGGATTTGCTGGAGGAGATAGCGGCCACCGCCGATGCCCCCGGTACCCGTGCCCTCGGTGTCTGGGGCGGCGACGGGACCGTCGGTGCCGCCGCCGCGGCCGCCGTCGAACGGTCCATCCCCCTACTGGTGCTGCCCGGCGGAACCCTGAACCATTTCGCCCGCGACGCCGGCACCGGCAGCCTGAAGGAAGCAGTGGCGGCGGCGACCAACGGCGACGCCGCCCTGGCCGACGTCGGCGTGGTCACCGCAGAACGCGGCCTGGCCGAAAACCCCGAAATCTCCGAACTGATCATGCTGAACACCTCAAGCATCGGCCTCTACCCCAACTTCGTGCGGCGCCGCGAACACCTGCAGCAGGCCCTCGGCAAACCGCTGGCGGGCGTGGTGGCGATGTTCCGGACCTTCGCCGCAGGGACCCCGACCACCTTGACCGTCGACGGGAAACGGCACAAGGTGTGGATCGCCTACCTGGGGCGTGGGCGCTACTACCCCCGTGACCACGCGCCCCTCCTCCGGCCCGTCATGGACGACGGCCTCCTGGACGTCCGGTTGATCACGGCCGACGAATCCTTCGCCAGGATCCGGCTGTTGTGGGCCGTGCTGACCGGAACGGTGGCGGACTCCCGCATCACGCACCTCAGGGAGGCGAAAGACGTCCGGATAGACGCCGGCGGCGCACCCATGGCCCTGGCGGTCGACGGCGAAGCGCTGGCCGGGGTGCGCAGCGTGGCCTACAGCGTGCGGCCCAAGGCATTGGCCTACTACTCGCCACACCCCTGAAGCCCATCACGTGGCGGACAACCCTGATTCGCCCCTGAATCATCCCTGAAACCGGCCCACAAGCGCCGGCGGCCTCGGTAGCGTGGGAAGTGCATTCCGCCCGAACGTCTTCCGCAGCCATGCGCTGCCGTCCAAAGGATCCTTCATGATTGAGGCAAACGGGCTGACCAAGGTCTACGGCGCAAAAACCGCCGTGGCCGGGGTCAGCTTCACCGTCAGGGCCGGCCAGGTGACCGGCTTCCTGGGCCCGAACGGTGCAGGGAAATCGACAACGATGCGCATGATCATGGGACTGGACCGGCCGACGTCGGGCTCCGTCACCGTGAACGGCCTGCCGTACGTCCGGCACAGGGCCCCGCTGCGGGAGGTTGGGGCACTGCTTGATGCCAAAGCCGTCCACACCAGCCGCAGCGCCTACAACCACCTCCTGGCCATGGCGGCCACGCACAGCATCCCCAAGTCCAGGGTGCATGAAGTCATCGAAATGACCGGCCTCGAAGCGGTGGCCCGCAAGAAGGCCGGCGGCTTTTCGCTGGGCATGGGCCAGCGGCTCGGGATCGCCGCCGCGCTGCTCGGGGACCCGCAGACGCTCATCCTTGACGAACCCGTCAACGGACTCGATCCGGAGGGTGTGGTGTGGGTGCGCAACCTGGTGCGCTACCTGGCTGCCCAGGGACGGACCGTCTTCCTTTCCAGCCACCTGATGAGTGAAATGGCCCAGACGGCCGACCACCTGATCGTCATCGGCCGGGGGCGGGTGATTGCCGATGCCCCCATCCAGGACATCATCACCGGCAAGGGCCAGGCGCGCACGAAGGTCCGCACGGATGAGCCGGTCCGCCTTAACCAGCTTCTCGCAGGCCGGGGGGCCTCTGTTGCCCACCAGGAGCAGGACCTGCTGGAGGTCACGGGCCTGGACCCCAGGACAATCGCCAGGACCGCCATGGACAACCAGATCATTGTCTACGAACTCACGCCCCTGGTGGCCAGCCTTGAGGAGGCATACATGGAACTGACCAAGGACGACGTCGAATACCACTCGCTGCCCGCGGCGGAGGCAACCAAATGAGCTCAACCACCACCGAACCCATGTCCCCGCGCGAACCGGCGCCATCGAACAGCAGCATGTCCTCCCGAAGCGGTACCCAGCATCTTCCCGGCCCCACTTTCCTGCGGGTGCTCAACTCCGAGGTCATCAAATTCCGGAGCCTCCTCTCCACCCTGATCCTCCTCGCCTCGACCGCAGTGGTGATGGTGGGATTCGGTGCACTTTCCGCCTGGGGCACGGGCCAGTTCGCGGATGCCGCGACCCGCGACCCGCAGGCGGCGGCCCGGATGGCAGCACAGGGCGGCGACCTCGCGGTCAGTGTTCCCACGTCCGGCATCGCCTTCGCGCAGCTGATCCTGGGCTCGCTCGGCGTCCTCCTGATGAGCTCGGAATTCACCACCGGGATGGCACGGTCAACCTTCGCGGCTGTACCCCGGCGCCTGCCTGCCTTTGCCGCCAAACTCGTGGTGGTCATGGTGACGTCGTTCGTGGTCACGGCGGTGTCCACCTGGGTAGCGGGCCTGGTGGCCGTGCCCATCCTGGATAACTACGGCCTGCAGCTGGACCCGGGAAGTTCCCAGTCGGTCAAGCTGCTCCTGGTCAACAGCGTCTATGTGGCGGCCGTGGCTGCCATTGGCATGGCCCTGGGGACGCTGATCCGCAATTCGGCCGGCGGCATCATGAGCCTGGTGGGCATCTTCTTTGTGGCACCCATCGCGTTCCAGCTCATTCCCGGCGACTTCTTCAAGGAGGCCCGGAAGTACCTGCCGGGCAATACCGTCGACCCGCTCACGGCCGCTGAACATGTGCCGGACACGCTGGAAGCCTGGGAGGCTGCCCTGGTCCTCGGAGCGTGGGTGGTGGTTCCGCTGCTGCTCGCCGCAGTGCTGCTGAAACGGCGGGACGTGTAAGCCTCCCGTGGTTTCCGGCACATTACAAATGTGCCTGCTGAGCAACTTATCTTGCCTATTACGCCTCCTGCTTGGAGTCCCGTCCTGTTGGTCGTCACCAGATCTGGAGAATCGCACAAAGCCTGGCGCCCGGGGACGGACCTAGGGTAAAACGACGATGTGGCGCACCACACGGCCTGCCCGAAGTGGCCACACCGCCCCAGACCCCCTGCCTCCCCAGGCTATTCCCCAACAGGACGGCGCTCCCATGCAAGACCAACAACTCTCCAAATCCCTGAAACCCAGGCACCTGTCGATGATCGCCATTGCCGGCGTCATCGGTGCAGGACTCTTTGTCGGCTCGGGGGCCGCGATCCAGCAGGCCGGACCCGGCATCCTTATCGCCTACGCTGCCGCCGGCCTTGTGGTCATCCTGGTGATGCGCATGCTGGGCGAGATGGCGGCAGCGAACCCGGAAACAGGATCCTTTTCCACTTACGCAGACAAGGCGCTGGGCCGCTGGGCAGGGTTCAGCATCGGCTGGCTCTATGCCTGGTTCTGGATCATCGTCCTGGGCATCGAGGCCACCGCAGGTGCAGCGATCATGCACCGGTGGGTTCCCGGCATCGACCAGTGGGTGTGGGCCCTTGTCCTCATGGTGCTGCTGACGCTCACCAACCTCGGATCCGTGAAGTCCTACGGCGAGTTCGAGTTCTGGTTCGCATCCATCAAGGTCGCGGCGATCGTCCTCTTCCTGATCTTCGGCGCCGCCGCCATCCTGGGCCTCATCCCCGGCGTTCCGGCCCCCGGCCTGAGTAACCTGCTGGACAACGGGGGCTTCATGCCCAACGGCCCGGGCGCAGTTTTGGCCGGCATCCTCGTCGTCGTCTTCTCCTTCTTCGGCGCGGAAATCGCCACCATCGCCGCCGGCGAATCCGTGAACCCGGTGGA
Organism: Arthrobacter sp. MOO21; assembly: GCF_057369995.2. Taxonomy (NCBI): domain Bacteria; kingdom Bacillati; phylum Actinomycetota; class Actinomycetes; order Micrococcales; family Micrococcaceae; genus Arthrobacter; species Arthrobacter sp. MOO21. The sequence continues at coordinate 1,761,546 of NZ_CM170671.2, forward strand.
CGCGGTGAAGAAGGCCGTAAAGTCCACAGTCTGGCGCATCCTCGTTTTCTACATCGGCTCCATCGCCGTGGTGGTCACCCTGCTGCCGTGGAACTCCGCCTCCGTGGCCAAGAGCCCCTACGTTGCAGTCATCGAGCTGTTCGGCATTCCCGGTGCCGGCACGATCATGGACGTCGTGGTGCTGACCTCGGTCCTTTCCTGCCTCAACTCCGGCCTGTATACCGCCAGCCGCATGCTTTTCTCGCTCTCGACCCGCGGGGACGCACCCCGCTCGTGGACCCGCATCTCCGGCCGTGGCGTCCCCGCCGCCGCTGTGCTGGCCTCCACCGTGGTCGGCTTTGTCACGGTGGGCCTGAACTACATCGCTCCCGACACGGTCTTCCTGTTCCTGGTCAACACCTCCGGTGCGATCGCCCTGTTCGTCTGGCTGGTCATCTCCGCCTCCCAGCTGATCCTCCGCCGCCGGATGGGCGCGGCAGGCAACGACCTGCAGTTGAAGATGTGGCTTTTCCCCTACCTCACCTGGGCCGCCATCATCAGCATCGTGGCCCTGCTGATCGGCATGGTCATCGTTGAGTCCACCCGCGAGTCGCTGCTGCTCTCCCTGGCGCTGGCGGCCGTCGTGGTGGGCATGGGAGTCTTCCGGTACCGCCGGAAGGGCACCGCCCAGCCGGCTGTGGCAACCGCCGGAACCCCGGCGGAGGAAGCCCGGCGCTAGACTCGGGACCATGCCTTTGCCTTCCTCCGCTGCAGACCACGTCCGCGACCTTGGCACCTACGTCACCGCGTCGCCGTCGAGCTTCCACGCTGCCTCCGAGGGCGGCAGGCGGCTCGAGGAAGCCGGGTTCATCCGGCTGGACGAGCTGCAGCCGTGGGAAGGCGGGGCGGGCCGGTTCTTCGTGATCCGTGACGGCGCCCTCATCGCATGGGTTGTCCCCGAGGGCGCCGGTCCGGCCACCGGATTCAACATCCTCGGCGCCCACACGGATTCGCCGTCCTTCAAGCTCAAGCCCAAGCCCACCACCGGGGCCTACGGCTGGCTCCAGGCCGGCGTGGAGGTGTACGGCGGGCCGCTGCTGAATTCCTGGCTTGACCGGGAACTGCGGCTCGCCGGTCGGCTGGTGATGCTGGACGGAACGGAACACCTGGCAGCCACCGGACCCCTGCTCCGGTTCCCGCAGCTGGCGATCCACCTGGACCGGGCCGTCAACGACGGGCTCACCCTGGACAAACAGCGGCACATGAATCCGGTGTGGGGGCTTGGTGACCCTGCCGGCGCCGACCTGCTCGCCGTCCTGGCTTCCTCCGTGGAGGGCGCGGACGTGGACCCGGCACAGATTGGCGGGTACGACGTCGTCATTGCAGACACGCAGGCACCAGCGGTTTTCGGCGGCAAGGGGGAGTTCTTCGCGTCCGGGCGGCTGGACAACCTTTCCGCCACCCACGCCGGCCTTGCGGCGCTCATCGCGCACGCTTCCGGTTCCGGGGCTTCGGCGGGGGGCCCCATTGCCGTGCTTGCCGCCTTCGACCATGAGGAAATCGGTTCCAATTCACGCTCCGGTGCCTGCGGGCCCATCCTCGAGGACGTGCTGGTGCGCATCTCCGACGGCCTCGGCGCGACGCTGGGCGAACGGCGGCAGGCCCTGGCGGCGTCGTTCTGCCTGTCAGCCGACGCCGGCCACGCGGTCCATCCGAACTATGCCGAGCGGCACGACCCCGCCAACCATCCCGTCCTGAATGGCGGCCCGCTGCTGAAGATCAATGCCAACCAGCGCTATGCCACGGATGCCTTTGGGGCGGCGTTCTGGGCGCGGCTCTGCGCTGAGTCGGGTGTGCCTTACCAGGAATTCGTCTCCAACAACACCATGCCCTGCGGTTCGACCATTGGACCGCTGACGGCAACCCGCCTGGGCATCCGGACGGTGGACGTGGGCGTGCCGCTGCTCTCCATGCACTCGGCCCGGGAACTGTGCGGGGTGGAGGATCCCCTGCGCCTGTCCACCGTCACGGAGCTGTTCTTCCGTACCAGGCTCTAGTCCACACCCGTGGCGCAGCCCTAGCGGGCCCTGCGGTAGTTGAACACGTCGTGGTCGATCTGGTGGGCGGGAACACCAACCCAGGTTTCGCCGTCGGGCACGTTGCTCAGGACCGCCGCGCCCATTCCAATGGTGGCGTAATCCCCCACGGACGTCCTTTCCCGGACGCTGGAGTTCAAGCCCAGGTAGGCAGCCCTCCCCACCCGGACGCCGCCGCCCAGCGAAACTCCCGCAGCGAACGTCGCAAAGTCCGATACGTCGTCGTCGTACGAAAACGTCACCGAGGGCATGGCCACCACGTGCGCACCCAGCGTCACGGCAGCAGTGAGCGTCACGTTGCGCATCAGGATGCTGCCGCGCCCGATCCGGCAGCCCTCCGGGTACTGCACGGAGGGATCGACGGCGGTGGCGTACCGCGACTCCTGGATCCCCAGGGAGGCCAGGTGCTGCACCACGGATTCGCGCTCCTTGCTGGACGCCAGGCACACCAGCAGGAAGGCGTGCGTGTATTTGGTGGCGTCATCGATGGTCCCCAGGACCGGGGCCCCGTCCACCGTGACGCCGGCCATCTCCTCGTCATCGTCCAGCAAGCCCACAACGTCGTACTGGCCGCTGCCGCGCACCATGGCAAGGACTTCGCGGGCAAGGCCGCTCGCTGCAACGAGGATCAGCTCGCTCACGAGCCCACCGGGTGGGCCGTGTTCCTGATTGCGTTGATGACCCGGTTGATGCTGGCCGTGTCGATTTCATGGAATACCGGGAGCACCAGGGTGCGGTCGCTCAGCCGCTCGGTGCCCCGGAGCGAGGCATTGCCGGTGTCCCGCCACCGATAGGCCGGCTGGCGGTGGGCCGCATAGGGCCCCCGGCGGCCGGTGATTCCCGCTTCGGCGAGCCTTCCCAGCAGCGTTTCCCGGGTGGCGGGGAACGTTGGCAGGACTTCCAGCCATAAGGACTGGAAATTGGTGGTGCCGTAGGGCGGATCGGAGACAATCCGCAAACCTTTCAGGCCTGCCAGTGCCTCAATGTACGTGCCGGCGATCTTTCGGCGCCGCTCCACCATTTCCGGCAGGCGCTTCAGTTGCACTATGCCGACGGCCGCCTGGAGGTCCGTCATGCGGTAGTCGAAGCCGACTTCCAGGCAGACTTCCCGTGGTGACAGGCACGATTCCCCACTGTCCAGGACGGCCAGGTTGCTTGAATGTTCCCGGAGGGTGCGGGCACGGACTGCCCAGTCGGCCCTGCGGGTGGTGAGCATGCCGCCTTCACCGGTGGTCAGTATGTGGCTTTGATGGAAGGACCAGACAGCCACATCTGCTCCGGCGCCCACCGGCCTGCCTTTATACCGCGAACCCGCGGCGCAGGCTGCATCTTCGATCACCGTGATCTCATGGCGGTCGCACAATGCCCGGATCGGATCCAGGTCCACCGGAACCCCTGCCTGGTCCACCACGATCACCGCGCGGGTGTCCAGGGTCAGGGCGGCATGGATGGTTTCCGCGGTCACGTTCCCCGTGGCGGGGTCGACGTCGCAGAAGACCGGACGGGCACCCACATAGGTCACCGCGTTGGCCGCGGCGATGAAGGTCAAGGAAGGCACCACCACGTCGTCGCCCGGACCTATCCCCGCCACCACCAGGGCCAGGTGCAGGGCTGTTGTGAAGCTTGACGTGGCCACCGCGAAACGGGCACCGTGGGCGAGTGCAAAGCCTGCCTCGAACTCCTTGACCTTCGGGCCCTGGGTTACGCAACCCGAATAGACGACATCGGCAAGGGCGTGGGCTTCCTCCTGCCCCAGCCACGGCTTCGTGACTTCTATGCGGGCGACGACGGATTCCGTGGCCACGGGGCACCAACTTTCTTGGGAGGAGCAGGATGGGGGCCGGTATTTTCCTTCACGTGGACCACAAAGTGCTCTTATGCCCGGTTCCGGCGGTTTCCTGGCCGTCCGGTGGCGGCGCAACAGCGGCGGATGCCTGCCCGTCCCGGGCCCGGCTCCGGGTGGCGGCCTCAAGGACTGACAGCACGCGCAGTCCCGGCGCAGTGGCAGAGCCTGCTTTCCGCTGGCCGCGGATGCAGTGGGCAAGCTCAGTGGCCAGCCGGGCACGGTTCTCGGCGTCCAGCACCGACACCGGCACTTCCTCGTCCTCTTGTTGGAGCAGGATGGGTTCTGCCCAATAGGGTGCGGTGCGGGGCTGTCCGCCCAACGGTCCGGGGTTGAGGAGGCGAAGCCGCTCCTGGACCAGCATGCCATCCCAGGCCAGCGTAAGCCGGGTGCCTGCGATGACCAGCCGGTGGCTCTTCACATGGCTCAACCTGTTGATGTGCAGATGCACCGGCGCGTCATTGGGAAGCCTGAAATACACGTGGCCCACGCAGTCGCGGCCGGTGCCCAGCGGGTCCCCTCCAAAGGCTGACACACTCCAGGGGTTGAGGCCGCCCGGGAGCACGTGGTCCAGGACTGCAAGGCTGTCCGGGGACAGGTCCCAGAACACGTCACGGTCGGCCCGGGCCAGTCCGGTTTCGGACCGCCGGGCCTCGATGAACAGGATCTCGCCGAGGGCGTCGCTGTCCATCACTTTCTGCATCCGTTGCACGGCCGGGTCGAAGGAGGCCGCGCTCTTGGCCATGAGCACTACGCTTTCGCTTTCCGCTTCCGCCGCCATTTCGCGTCCACGTTCGAGGCTGTCGGCGAGCAGTTCTTCCACCAGGACGTGTTTACCGGCGCGCAGCGCGGTCATCACGGTCCCGTAAAGGGCACGGTGGGAGGTAGCGATCACCACCGCGTCCAGGTCGACGCAGTCCAGGAGTTCGTCAATCGCCGCAAAGCTTGGAACATCATCCAGCTTGCGCGAAAGCCGGGTGGCCCTGAGGGGATCCGCGTCGCAGACCGCCACCAGTTCCCAGTCCGGACTGGCCTGGAAAGCTTTGGCCAGGCCGGCGCCACGCGATCCTGTACCCACCACCGCGGCCCGGAGTTTGCGCGGCACTAAGTGGACCAGGCTGAAAGTACTTTCCCAGGGCTCCATGGCTTCCTCTTCCTCAATACCTCAGTAAGCGCCGGAGGGCTGGACCACCGCACGGAAGGTCCGCCACAGGATCAGCAGGTCCCCGGCGATTGACCAGTTCTCGACGTAGTACAGGTCCAGCCGCACCGCTTCGTCCCAGGAAAGATCAGACCGTCCGTTGATCTGCCAAAGGCCGGTGAGGCCTGGCTTGATCAGGAGGCGCCTGTGGGTGTGGCGCTCGTAGCCGTTGACTTCGCGGGCAAGGGGCGGGCGCGGACCCACCAGGCTCATGTCGCCCGTAAAGACGTTCCAAAGCTGCGGCAGCTCGTCCAGCGAGTACTTCCGCATCCACCGTCCGCATTTAGTCACCCGCGGGTCTTCACGCATCTTGAACAGCACGCCTGCGCCCTCGTTGCTGGTGTTCAGGTGTGCCAGGCGTTCTTCGGCGTCCACCACCATGGACCGGAACTTGTACATCCCGAACGTCCGGCCGTCTTTTCCGACGCGTTCCTGCCGGAACAGGACGGGGCCCGGGCTGTCCCGGCGCACGATGGCGGCCAGGAGCAGGAGCACCGGCGACAGGACCAGCAGCGCACAGCCGGCAAGGGCCACGTCCACCACCCGCTTGAGGATGTGTTTTCCACCCGAGTACTGCGGGATGTCGACGTGCATCAGCGGAAGGCCTTCCACCGGCCGCCAATGGATCCTCGGCCCTGCAACGTTCGTCAGGGTTGCCGCCAGCACCATTTCCGCTGAGCACTCCTCCAGCTGCCACCCCAGCTCACGGATGAACCGGTTCCCGCCCGGAAGGGGGCCGGCAATGATCACGGAGTCCGCCGTCGCCAGCCTGGCCGTCCTGGGGATGTCATCGGTTGAGGAGAGGACGGGAACGATCTCATCGTCCACCCGCAACTTTGCCCCCCGGCGGGAGCCTGGCAGGCAGACACCCAGGATCTGGTAGACGGGCCCTGACTTCTTCCTGATCTGGTGGACCACGTACCGCACGTCCTCAGGCTCACCCACCACGATGGCGCGGGACAGGTGCCGGCCCTTGGCCTTCTCGGTTGCCAGCCGGCGGCGGAACAGCCAGCGGTTGGCGGTCAAGGCAGTGATCCCCAGGGGCAGCGATACGGTCACGAGGGCGGAGCCGCCATTGATCGAGAACACGACGGCGGCCATCGCCAGCAAACCGAAAACCCGGAACGTTGCGGCAGCCACGCGCTTGTACTCGTCGGCCCCGACGCCCAGGACCTTGGAATCCCGGGTCCTGTTGATTTCCAGGGCGGCCATCCAGATGACCGCCACCGCGGCCGCCGGTCCCGCGCTGGTTCCGTCAAGGAGTGTTCCGCCACCGGCGGCCATGGAACCCAGGAACACCGCACCCGCCACCATCAGGGAGTCGGTCACCCGCAGGAGGTTGATGTGCGTGGAGATCCAGTCGGCTGACGCTTTGCGGTTCAGGGCCGGGGCGAGGACACTGGCCGGCCGGGCCGGGCCGGGCCGCACTGCCGGGACGGGACGCTCCCCTGCAAGGCTGCCCGCGATCAGGGAGGGCTTCGCCTCGTACGGAATCGTGCGCCATGGGATGGGGCGCCGCTGTCGGGTAATGGGTACTTCTGCCAAGGTAACCCCTTACGGTGTGTCCACCGGTCTTGTGACTGTGAGTCAAAACTAGCTACGGAAAACAAGGTGAGCAGTGTTTCGGCGGCCGGCTTGTGGGCCCCGCCAAGGAACATTGTGGAAAATGCGGATTGCACCAGAAGCTGCGGCTGCACTCAGAGAACAGGCAGTACGTACGGCTCCATGACGGGTTTTGCCTTGCTCGCCGCGAGGGCCGTCAGCTGGGCCCGCGATTCAACTCCGAGTTTGCGGTAAATGGCCGTCAGCCGTACTTCCACGGTCCGCACCGAAACGAAGAGCGTGGCCGCGATTTCTTTGTTCCGCATTCCGCGGGCAACCATTTTCGCCAGCACGCGTTCATGGTCGGCGAGGAGCAGCAGGGCAGGGTTCCCCTGCTGGCTTGGGGCCTCCACCCTTTCATCGAGCAGCAAGGCATCCACCTGCTGGACCCACGCGTCAGCGCCGATCTCGTCGAACATGACCTTCGCCCGCAACATCCCGTCGCGGGCATCCCGCAGCCGGCCCAGGGCCTTCAGCCGTTCTGCGTAGGCCAGCATGGTCCTGGCCCGCTCCAGCAGGGAATCGCGTGCATTCCGTCCCTCCAGTGCCTGGGCGAACAGCTGCAGTGATTGCTCCCCGTCGGCAAGGATCGCGCGGCTGCGGGCAACCGCAGCCATCAGCCACGGGGACCGCAGGCCCACGGAGCGGCTCTCGAGGTTCACCAGTGCCTGCGTGGCCTCGCGGTGGCGTCCCAGCCGGACCAGTACTTCGACGAGGTCCGCGTCGCACCGCAGCAGCGTGGGACTGCTGAAGCGCAGGCCAATTTCGGCTGCCCGCGACAGTTGGGCAAGCGACTCGGCGAGATCGCCCCGGAGCAGGGCGAAGTGGCCCTGCCATGCCGCAAGCTGCGCCGTGACTGCGGGGTGGCTGTCCGCGCCGGCGTGGCGTTGGGCCTCGGCCGCATACGTGTGGGCCAGGGCCTCGTCGCCCAGCGCGTGCGCCTTCCAGACGCGGAAGACATGCCGCATGCCGCGCAGGTACTTAAGCTGTGGTTCGCGGACCTCCAGTTCATCGATCAGCTTGACTGCTGCCCTGATGTTTCCGGCCCTGATCTCGTTGTCCGCCGCCAGGAACAGTGCGGTTTCCCGCCAGTTGGCATGCGCGGATTCCTGGGAGGCACGGACCCGGGCAAAGATTTCCTGTGCGTGGTCATAGCGCTCCGCGTAGCTGAGTGCCCGGCCCTGGACCAGGAGTGCGGCAAGGCTGCTTTCGCCTTCCGGGTTGTGCTTGCGGCCCAGGTGTTCGCTGCTGCCGCTGATGCATTCGGTCAGCAGCTCCGCCTGTCCTTCGATCTCCAGGCAGGCCGCGGATGCGGAATCCTGGAAGTTTTTGGCATAGCCAAGCAGTTCGCGTGCGTCGGCCAGTTCCCACCGCTCGGCATAGTAGATGGCAGCGACTGCCAGGAGGTTCGCGGCGAAGGACGGGTCGTGTTGGCCGAATTCCTTCACCAGGCGCAGCACCATGCTTGAACGCACTGCAGCCCCTTGAATGAAGTCGATCTCAAAGGAGAGGCCCGTCAGCCTCAGGATCAGGGCGGGGTTCCGGGTAATCCGTTGGGCCCACTCCAGGTAGCGCCTGGCGTAGACGAACTCCCCGCGGTTGAACAGCAGCTCAGCTACGGTGGCCAGCCGGGCTGCCGTTTCCGCCTCCCAGGGATTGATGCTCAATGCACGTTCCACGTATTCGACGGCGAAAGCCACCTCGCCGCCCCGTATCAGGTCCACGGCGTGGCGAAGCAGGCCGAAGGGTGTCTGGCGTTCCAACGCCGTGAAACTGAGGTGCCACCTGCGGGCGTAGGGATCGGTGTCTGCCGAGGCTTCCGCCAAGGCGCGGTGGCTGGCCGTCCGGACGGCCGGCGTCATGGAGGCAAAAATGTAGCCCCGCAGCAGCTGGTCCCGGATTCCGACATACGGGCCCGTCCGGCGGACTATCCCGCGGGTCAGCAGTTCGTCCAGGCCTGCCCAGACGTCCGGCATGACCTTTTCGAGGCTGGGGATGTCGCTCCGGTACGAAAGGGACAGGATGTCCAGGAGGTGACGGGCGGGTGCGCTGAGTCCGCCGACAAGCAAGGCGAATTCCGCCTCAAAGCTGCCCTTGCAGGGCAACGGGACCGGGAGCGCGAATTTGCCCTCCGCGTGCCGCTCCAGGAGCCGGCTGTGGAGTTCGACGGCGGCGAGCGGGTTTCCGCGGCTGGCGGCGGCTACGGCGTGTGCAACAGCAGTCGTTGCCTGCTTGGTGGGGATGGCCTCCAACATCCTTACGGTATCGCTGTAGTTCAGCGGCTGAAGGCACAGCACGGGCAGGCCGCTGAACGGACTGGCCGGGTTATCATCGCGCAGGCAAACGACCAAGGCGATGTCGGTTCCCGCCAGGCGGCGGGCAAGGAATCCGATGACCGCCTGGCTGCACGGATCCAGCTGGTCGGCGTCGTCGATCACGATGACGGTCCGGGCGGATGAGCGCTGGTGCAGGCCGTTGAGGAGCAGTGAGGAGATCGCCGGCACATCCAGGGTTCCGGCCGCGTCGCGCAGCAGCTCATCCGAAATCCTGTTGAGTACGGGATCGTCCATGGCGTTGAGGAGGGCGGTCAATCCGGACAGGGGCCAGTCCGATTCGAATGCGGTGGCTCCCAGGAAGACCGTCCGGTATTCGGAGAGTGTGGGAATTTCTGAAAGCAACGCGGACTTCCCCACCCCATGTCCGCCGGTGACTGCCAAGGCGGCGTCCTTGGGTCCGCGGATTACGGACAGGACCCGATCCAATTCCTTGTTTCGGCCTAATAAAGACATGGGTCCCCAATTCTCGAAGAAGGAGACCGGCATTCTTTCGGTTGTAGTTTTCGACACAGCCCGTTTTAAAAAGCGAGCTCACCGTCCTGGAAGTCAGGTGAATAACCTTCAGGGCGGGGGCCCTCAGCGTACTGCCTCGGGCACGGTACCCAGCCGTAGATGAGAATATAGCCGCGAAAATGAAAGCCGCGCCATACGATCCTGCTTTGGATTTGCTCAAGATCGCCCCCGCTTTTGCTCAAGATGCCGGGGCATGCCCCTACCTACCTAAGCCCCGCTGTTCCCGCACTCCCCTACCTAATGGTTTGCTGCATGCGCACATCCCCGTGCCAGCCCTGATTGCCGCCGGGAGGCCCCTTACCTGCGTAGTGCGGGAACCCACCTGCCGAAAAAGTGAGTACCTTCTACTCGTGATACTGGAGCAGCGTGGGCATAGTCTCCCGGAACGGCCGCTGCGCCGGCGGGACACCTGCGTGTTTCCGTGTTTCGGACTGTCATGAAGGGTGAGTAAATTGTCAGTGTCTCCCCACCTGCCGGCCTCATTTACCAAGGCGGAATTGAATGGCGGACGTCGGCCGGTCCAGGATGGCCGGCCCATCCCGAAGGTGCACCGCGGCCTGGAAGCAGCGCTGGCGGCTTTGGAAAGCACCGGCCTGCCATGGGTGGTGCTGAGGGGCGAGAATGATTTGCTCCGCCCTGCAGGGGACGTGGACATCCTTGTTCCCCGGGAAATGGTGCGCGGCCTGGACGACCTTCTTGACGGCGTGGGGTTCCGCCGCGTCCGGGCCTTGGGCCACGGCAGCCACCGCTTCTACTTCCGGTACTTTCCCGGCGACGATCTTTGGCTCAAGCTCGACATTGTTTCGGACATCAGTTTCGGGCGGTTCCAGGAACTTGGCACGGGGCTTGCGGAGGGTTGCCTGCGGCGGAGGGTCCGTCTGGGTCCCTTGTGGCTGCCGGACCCCGCTGACCAGGCCTGGCTCCACATCCTGCACCTGGTCCTGGACAAGGGCGAAATAGCCCCCGGAAGAGTGGAAGCTGCGAGGGCCGCCCGCGTCCTGGCATCGGCCACGGACCCTGTGGCGGCCTTTGTGGACCGCAAACTGGGGAAAGGAACCGCCGCAGCCCTTCTGGATGTGTTGCAGTCCGGCAGGTTCCATGAGGTGCCTGCAATCGCCGCGGGGATGAAGTCCCGGTGGCGGGGGAGTGCGCGCCCGCCCAGGCTGGTCGCCCTGGCCCACCATGCCCTGCGGCGTGTTGGCCCGCGGCTCCAGGGGGCGGGGCCTGTCATCGGGGTCCTTGCCCCGGATGGAGCCGGCAAAACGACGCTGCTCCACGGCCTGCGCTCCCATTGCCCGCTGCCCTCGTCATACGTCTACATGGGCCTCTGGGCCAGCAGCCCTTCCGACCAGTGGATCGCAAAGGTCCCGGGCGGCATCCTCGGCAGGAAGGTGTTCCGCATCCTTCGAGGGGGATTCACGGCGAGGTACCAGTCCCTGCGGGGGAGGCTGGTGCTCCTGGACCGGCTGGCCCAGGACGGGATGCTTGGCGGCGGGCAGGCGAAGAGCCGGCTGCGGAGGCTCTCAGATGGCCTGGCGCTGTACGTCCAACCGCGGCCGGACCTTGTCCTGGTGCTTGATGTGCCCGGCGAGGTGATGTACGCACGCAAAGGCGAACACAGCCCCGGGGTACTCGAGGAGTGGCGGAACGCCTACCTGGAGCTGGCAGCACACCTTCCCGCGGCGCGCATCATCGATGCCAGTGAGTCCGAATCCCAGGTTCGACGCAAGGCGTCCGAACTTCTCTGGAAGGTAGTAAGCGGCGAAAAGACGGCGGGGCCGGCAGACCCCGACCCCATTCCCCTGCACCAGTGGATGCTGATGGACTGGCGCTTCCTGCTTCCCCAGGGCAAAACAGGGAAAGTTGGTTACGGCGGCAGGATCAGCCCCGAGGCAGTAGCAGCCATCAGCCTGCTGGATCCTGCCGCCCGCAGCATCGAAGCCGGCAAAGAGCCGGCGGCGGTGCCCGATCTCGATACCGTGCTGCTGTCCCGGCCGGACCTCGCCCTGGTCGAAGTGGCCGCGGCCTCCCTGCGCCCCAACGGATGGGTGTGCGTGCAGGTGCAGCGCTCGTTCGGAACACGTTCCGGCCCGCGTACCCTTGCGGGGTGGAAGCGGGCCATGGAGAAACTGGGTTTTGAAGACGTGGCCGTCTATTGGCATGTGCCCAGGTTCGAAGGACCGGAACGCCTGGTGCCCACGGCGTCAGTGGCCGCCGTCCGGGATACCTTGGCCCATTACTCGGGCGCCCGTTTTGGCAAGGCCAAAGCTGCAGTGGCCGGCCTGGCATTGACCCTGGGACTGTTCGATGTCGCCGCTCCAGCCGGAACGGTAATCGGTCGGTGGCCGGAGGCAGCCCCCGGGAAGGACTCCGTGTGAACTACATTGACCAGCTGCTTGCCGACCATTACGGGGATCTTGGGCTTGCCCGGTTCGGCGTTCCCCGGAAGTGGACCACCCTCCTGCTGACACCGCAGTTCGTCACGTCACGGCACGTTGTGGCGCTGGTCTTTGCTGAAGGTGCGGCCCGCCCGACGCTGGTAGTCAAAGTCCCCCGCCAACCCGGGGACAACGCCAGCGTACGGAAAGAGGCTGACGTGCTCCTTGAGCTCAAGTCCTTGGGCGTGGGGTCGGGGCAAGGTGCTCCGGAAGTAGTCGGGGTGCTGGACGTCGGCGGACAGACAGTGCTCATCGAAACGGCCGTCGGCGGCGATCTGTTGGAGCCCCGGAGGGTTGTGGAAGACTTCGCCAGGGCAGTACAGGCCGGGATGGATTTCGTCGCCGGCTTGCCCTGCACCAGGCCGGTCGCGGAAAACCCGGATTGGTACGAGCGCACGGTAGGCCGTCCCTTGGCTGCGCTTGCCTCGCTGTTCCCGGGGCAGACGGAAGTGGCCGCCCTCGTCGACCTCACACACCAGGCGTTGGCGCCATTGCGGGCGGAGCAGCTTCCGGCCGTGGTGGAACACGGCGACCTCAGCTACCAGAACTTGTTTCTCCAGCCCGACGGCCGCCTTCAGGTTGTTGACTGGGAGCGTTCCCGCATCGACGGGTTGCCGGCCCATGACCTGATCTTCTATTTGCAGTACGTCGGCCAGTCGCGGGAGCAGGCGTTGTCATCACGCCAGCTCCAGCTCCAGGCCTTCAACAACGCCTTCAGTCCCGGCGGATGGGCGGTGTCGTCGGTGACGGAGCACCTCAGGCTCCGGAACGTGGACACCGGGCTGCTTCCCTACCTGGTCATCGCCACGTGGGCGCGTTCGGCGGCCACTCTCGCCTACCGGCTCAACGGCGAGGGGACGTACGGCGGCGACCCCGGGCACCTGCAGGCGGCAGTCACCGCTGACCGTGACTTCTGGCTTTGGCGGCACGCTGTGACGGCCTGGACGCCGCGCTGATCCCTGCCGAATTCCTGGTAAAAATTCTGGGCCTTGCGCCGCCGGTCCAACAGCGGCCCCGTCAGCGACGGCGGAGGAGGACCACCAGCTCGTCGTGGAGTGACGCAAAGCCCAGGCGCAGGACGAGGTAGACGGCAGCCACCGAGGTGACCAGTACCAAAGCGGCGGTGGGCAGGCCGCCAAGGTAGGGCAGCAGGAGGATTTCCAGTCCCGCCAGGACCACCGCGAGGCTGCACGCCAGCGCAGGCAGGATTGCGCGGAGCAGGGCCCGCGCTCCTATTCCCAGGACCCTTGCCGCCACCGCCTGCATGCCGAAGGCAAACAGCACTGCCGTGGCCATCTGCGCACATGCGACGCCGACGATGCCCCACTGGGTGGACAGGATCAGGACCGGCACCAACACTGCCAACCTGACGCTGGAGAAGGTGATGGACAGTCCCGGACGGCCGATGGCCTTGTACACGTCGTTGGCGCCGGCCCCCAGGGAGCGAGCCGCGGCATACAGGGACAGGAACACCAGCGGCACCACTGAGTCAGTCCACTTTGAACCAAACACCAGGGGGACAATCACCGGTGCCAGGACCGCGAGGCCAACGCCGGACGTCATCCCGTAGAGGGACTGGATCCGCACACCCTTCAGGTAGCCTTCACGCAGGCGTCCCGGCTGGTCCTGCACCTGCGTATAGAGGGGAAACAGGACAGTGGAAAGCACAAAGAAGACATTGATGATCAGCGCTTCAGGGAGTCGGAAGGCCAGGGTGTAGTAACCAAGGGCCTGTGCACCCAGTACCGAGGCAATGATCACGTAGTCGATGTCGAAAATCAGCCGGGCCAGCAGATTGCTGCCGGCCACCGGGACGCCGAACTTGAGGGTGGCGCGGATCGCGTCCTTCGCTACCCGCCAGAGCTGCCACGGGGCGTCGCGCCGGATCAGGAACCAACACGTGGCAGCATAGGCAACCGATCCGCTTGCAGTGCCGGCTGCCAGGGAGAAAGCTCCATAACCCGCGAAGGCGAGGGTGAGGCTGACGGCACCTGTGGTCAGTGCCCGGCAGACGGGCGCCACGGCCAGCTTCTTGAATTGCAGGTCGCGCCGGAGCAGCGCTTCCGGGACGGCCCCAAGTGCGGTGGCGAGCAGGGAGATGGCCAACACCCTCACCAGGGGTTCGACGTCGGGCAGCTGGAACAGCCCGCCGATCCAGGGCGCAGCGATAATGGCCAGGACCGCAAGGCCTGCACCCAGAACCACCGAAACGAGCAGCGCTGAGCGCGCCGCCACCGCCGAGGCAGGCAGGTAAACCAGGGCCTGGGCCACGCCGGCGTCGGCGATGGTCTCCATGTAGGCCATGAGGACCAGCGCCGCAGCCACGAGGCCGTACTGTTCCGGCGATAGGAGGCGCGCCAGCACGATCGTCGTGAGGAGCACGATGCCCTTGCCGGAGATGAGCGCGAGCCCTTGCCAGACGGCTCCCCGGAAGCCGACGCGGGCAAGTCCACCGGCGACGTTGGTCATGGTTCGGAGCCTTCCTGTGGCCACATTGCAGCAGACTACTGCCGATGTGCGGCCCGGGGGCCCGGACGGGGAAATGTTTGTGGGATTAGGGGTTTTCCCCATAACCGGTCCCGCACACTGCCGGTGCGCGCTGCCGCCGGATAAACTTGACCAGGATTAGTTTCCCCCGAAATTACCGTCTTTTGGCGTATGCGGAGAATCGTGAACAAAGCAGACGCAGTTCCCATAAATAACAATGAGCCAATTCCGGCAACCCTCATTCTTGTCGCGCCGCAGGAGAATTCCGGCGGGGTCGGAGATTATGCAGGGGAATTTGCCGCCGCTGCCGCCCCGCTGTTTTCCTCCTATCGCGAGGTCAGAACCTTTGGCCCGGGCAGCGCCGGGATTCTTGATTTGTTCCGCTACCGGAAACAGCTCTCCGCGGAGATAGGCAAGTCCCTGTCCCGCGGCCCGGTGGTACTCCACTTCGAGTTGTCCGCGGCGTCGCTGGCTCCTTTTTGGCTCCTCGCCGGCCGCGGCGTCAGTGTCATCACCACGGCAACCGTCCACGACCCCCCATGGGCGGTCTGGTGGCCCTTCCGGCTGAAGCCGGTCGCGAAGAGCAAACTTCTCCAGCACGGAATTCACCTGCCGCTTCGTCCCCTCAGCGCATGGCTGGAAAGGCTGCTGCTGCGGAACACCGCCCTTTTCGCGCTCAGCGAGGTCGGAGCCGGCGCGCTCCGGCAGACTTTCCCGGGCTCTCCGGTGATGCCCGCGGTACATTTCGTCCCGCCCAGGCCTTCTCTTGCGCCGCTCCCGGACCGGCCGCTCGCCGTCGGACTTTATGGCCACGCAGCCAAGGGCAAAGGGTTTGAAAGGCTCGTTGAGCTGCGCCACGGAATTCCCCGCGATGTGGAAGTCATTGTTGCCGGCCGCGGAACGGAGAAACTTCCTCCCGTGCCTGGAGTTACCATCCTTGGTGCTGTTGAGGGTGCCCAGGAGGACGCTTTTTTTGAATCCGTGCGGGCCATCCTGCTGCCTTACGACAAGACGAGCCGCTTTTACGGGCAGATGCTGCCGGCATCGGGCGTGGTTTCCCGGGCCTTTGCCTATGGCACTCCGGTGATCGGTTTTGACGCCGGGACTTTGGGGGAAGCCGCCAGGGCGGGGGGCCTCGTGGTGGTACCCGCCTCGGTTCCGGCGCTTGCAGAAGCCGCATACAAGACCATTACGGACCCCGCCGTCCTTGACCGCCTTGGAAACCAGATCGCGGTGCTGCGCAGGGAACGTGATGCCCGCGAGGCTGTTGCGCCTTTCGTCGCGTACTGGAGGAACGCAGTCGCCGCCGCTCTCTGCACCGGGAAGGATCTTCAGTCCTTGTAGTTCCCTGCAATGGCGGGACCGCCCGTCCGCAGACGTCATGCGGATACCCACAAACCGGCCGGGGTTGGCCTAGTGGCGGCCTCGCCGTGCACCTACGGTGAAAGTGCGGACCATTCGCCGCGACGCCAGGCCGCTTCGGGCCTCTTGAAGCCACCTGGGCGTCATGACCGATAAGCAGAGGAGCGACCAACCCGTGCAATTGCTTTCCCTTGTGGTCGCCTTGGCACTGATCAGTCTCGCGCTGATCCTGGGGCGCTCCTACCATGTGCTTATCGGGCTGGTGATCGCCGCAGGGTGGTCCCAGGCGCCCCTGCTCAGCCTCACCCATTCGAGTGCTTTCCAATACGTTGATGACGTTCCGGTCGCCGTCCTGGTTCTGGCCGCCGTCATCAGGGCTTTCACCGCTTCGGACAGGCGGCTGCAAAGGGCCCTTGGGCTGCTGTTGCTTTTGGTCCTGTTCGTCGCTATTGGGTTCATGCGTTCTCCGGACAGTGGAATCGGCATCGCCCAGGCGCGGCAGGTACTCATGCCCCTGGGGCTCGTCTTCGCAGGCTACGTGTACCGGGACCTCATCCAGTGGTCCAAGGTGGTCAGCTGGCTGCTGGTTTTCGGCGCCCTGACAGTGGCGTGGGTCATCGTAGAGGAGATCAAGCAGGCTCCGCTGATTGATCCCGCCTGGTACTACCTGAACGTTGTTGGCGGCAACCCGAAAGGAATGAGGATGGGGCTTCCACCCGCATATTTCGCGGATGGCGTCTCTGATGGCGAAGCGGCCCTCCGCCCGGGTGGCCCCTTCATGAACCCGCCGGTTATGGGCTTCCTGCTGGGGCTGGCAGCATTTGCCGCCGTCGCGAAGCTCCGTGGTTTCGCCCGGATCGGCATGTTGGCAGCAATTGGCTTGTCCCTCTTCTTCGCCTACGCCCGGGCCGGCATCCTGATCTTCCTCGTAGTGACGCTGGTCTATCTGATCTGGGTAAGAATCGGCAAATACGCCGGCCTGCTCGTGGGCATCGGACTTGGCGGCTACCTCTTCTCGACATTCGTTGAGCAAGGCAATACGGCGAGCCACTCAGACGGACTGTTCTCCGGCCTCATGCTGGGCCTGCAGTCGCCCCTTGGGCTGGGCTTCGGCACCACCGGGTACCAGGCGGCACTGGAAGGAGCGTCCACCGGCGTGGGCAGCGAGAGCCTCCTGGGCCTTTATTTCGCCTGGCTGGGCTGGCCTATCATCATCGCGGTACTGCTGCTCACTGTCCGCATCTGGAAGCTGCTCCGCCGGGTGCCGAGGGGTGCGAGCCTTGCGGTCTGGCTCACGATTGCCTTCGTCCTGGCCGTGGCTTCGTCCGAATCCGCCTCGTCGATTGCGTCGACTCCGGTTCTTTGGCTGGCCGCAGGCGCAGTCCTCGGCCTCAGGACGCCGCGGCAGGCGCCGCCGTCGTACAGCGCCCCGGGTGGCCAGGCACTGCAGCACCTGTAGGGCAACCTCCCCACAGCAAATTCCGCTCCACCACCGCCCACCTCCTGCGCCGCGAACGGCACGTCGCGTTCCGGTCCGGACAACCGGAGACAGCGGATCCGGAGTCGGCAATCCACCCATCCATCGGCCCAGGCCGCGTCGGGCACCAATTCACGGACATCAAGTCGGAGAGCTCGCTCCTGGCCCTACCGCTCGCTTCCTGGCCGTACCCATGGGTGGGGACAATCCTTGATGGTTATCCACGACTACGAAGCACGACTGGAAGGCAGCGGGCTGCGCGAATCAGGCCAGGCTGTAGCGAAGGAAGCCGGACCGCGCGAAGGAGGGTCGGGCTATCGGGAAGAGGGGCGCGGGCCGAGGGAAGCCCAGCCCCTGGTTGCCTCCTCGTGGAAGCGTTGTGCGGCCAGCGCTGCTTCGGTTCTTCCGTGTTCCAGGGCATGTTCAATCGCGGAGGCCCACGCTTCGACTTCCGGCTCCGTCCCTGGCGCGCCCCCGGCCTCCGGAACCAGGAGACGGGATTGCAGCCCGTACAGTTCCCGCAGGCTCGTCCCGGCCCGCCCCACTATCGGAACGGCCCGTTCGAGTGCCCGGACGGCGATCCCGCTTTGGTAGAACCGCTTGTACGGGATGAGTATGGCGCCACTGGTTGCAATAAGTTCATCGAGTTCCGCCTCGGAGACGAAGCGCGCGTCGACGTTCCAGCCCTTCACGTCCGGCCAGCCGCGGCCAACCACGTCGAGCTGGTACTTCGAGCCAAGCCTGCCCGCCAACGACTCGAGCAGGCCAACGTCCCGGTCAGCCTTGTACTGGCCGAGTACTCGGACACGCGGCCTGGTGTCTGTCCCATGGACGGGCGCGGGCTCGCCGGCCGCAGCGGTGGCAGGAAACATCGGATGGGGCAGCACCGTGAGGCCATCCCCCAGTCCCACGTCCTCCATGGCCTTCGCTGCTTCCTTGCTGTGCACCACGGTGGCGGGCCGGTTCCGGACCAGCCGCACCGCGCGGGCGACAGCACGGCTGCTGCCTACCGAGCGGACGAGTGGCCGCGGGTCGTGATAGATGACGATTCCCGAGCTGCCACACAGGGCCTTGACCATCAGGAGATCCAGGAAACCGAGTACCGGCCACGTGAGAAGGACCTTCCCAGGCGCGTGCGCCTTGCGTGCCTGCCGCCCCGCGGACATGAGCAGCCGCGAATAGGCTGCCAGCCAGTGCAGCCGGCTTTTTCCGGATTGTGAGGGCTCGAGAACAGAAAGCTGTTCTGACTCAATTCCTGCATCAGACAGATGCTGCACCAAGGCAGCGGTGTAATGGCTGAGCGCCATACCCAGCGGGTTTACCACAATGACCCGCGGACACCCGGCCGGGGCAGGGCGGGGAACTTGAATTCCGTTTGTCCGGAGTCCAAAGGTCACTTCCGTGCCCCCCGTCGGCTCCTCTTCCCGGCCAGGATCGCTTCCTGGAGCGTCAGTTCATAACCCGTGCAAACATCTTCCCAGTTGTAGTGCACCGCCGCCCGTTCCCTGTTTGCTGCCCTGGCCTTGGCCCTCAAGTCCTGGTCGTTCAACATCCGGCGCAATGCCTGCTCAATGGCTGCGGGGTCCGGTGACACCAGGTGTTCCTCCGTTGTCAGGACCTCGGCGTTGTAGGGGGTATGCCGCGCTACAACGGGCGCCCCGCATGCCATCGCCTGGACCAGTGCCGGGTTCGTTCCCCCCACGCTGTGGCCATGGAAGTAGACGCCCGCATGGTGCCAGAGCGACAGGAGCTTCTGGTCGTCACTGACGTGGCCAAGCCACTGGACGTTGGCGTGCTCGCCCAGGCGTTGTGCGGCTTCGTCCAGCGTTCCGCCGTAGCCACTGGAACCGACGATGACCACTGGATGCTGCTCGGCGAGGACTTCGGCCGCCTGGAAGAACTCGGAAACAGTGTTTTCGGGAACAAACCGGGCAACCATCAGCACGTAGGAATCCGGTTGCAGGCCCGGCACGACTTCACGTGGACTTTCGAGGTTCGCTCCATAGGGAATGAAGACGCTGTCCCGGCCAAAGTCTTGTTTCCAGCGGCGTTGGATTTCGCGCGAGTCGCTGATCAGGATGGTGCCGTAACGCGCCGTCAGCCGCGCCCCCTGCCGGAATACGAACTTTGCGAAACGGCTCCATTTGGCGCGTTCCCATTCAATTCCATCCACATTTACCACAGTGGGTATTCCCCGAAGCTTGAGGAGCGGAAGGAAAAAGCCATTGGCCACGTTCATCACCAATGCAACCTGGGGCTTCTGCCAGACTGCGTGAAGAACCGAGGACAAACCGAAGGAGAGGGTGCTCAGCGACTTGCTCTCCAGCCCCACAGTGGTCGTGGTTCGCACGCGTGGGTCCCGGTCGGCGTCTTCGTCTTTGGTCTGGCCGGGCCGGCAGTACACATTGACGTCCCATCCGGCGTCGGCAAGAAACGGTGCCAAGCGCCGCACGGCAGTCTCAAAGCCACCGTAATAGCTCGGGTAGCCGCGCGTCCCGATGACCACAACCGACCTGGACATTCGTTCTCCTTCGTAAGTTTCGTCAGACAGTGCTGCTGCGTTCGGTACTGCCGGCCGGAAGCGGGGGGAATCGCGGGCGGACAGGGGATGTGCCGCCTAGGATGAAGAGCCACTCCTGCTCAAGGTGTCTTCGCCCGCTTCGGAGACGGGGGAAGGAAGCTCCCGCCGCCGTGCACGCGGTGCAACATCCGGACCTTTGGGAACGGCTGCATTGGCGGGTTCCGGCTCCGGCGTGTAGTACGAGTAACCGTCGAATTCTTTTGCCGGCATACAGTTCAGCAGTGTGCCGAGAACGCCCGCACTGACCCTACGAAGGTTTCCAAGGGACTTCGAGAGCTGTTCCTTCGTCGTCCGGCCGGCCCTGACCACCACAATGGCACCGTCCGCGACGCGTGCCAGGAGCACGGCGTCGGTGACCGGGAGCAGCGGGGGAGCGTCAATAATGACAACGCCCCTCTCCGACAGGGAACCGATCAGCTGCTTCATTGACCGCGAGCTCAGAAGCTCGCTCGGGTTCGGCGGAATCCGGCCGGCTCCCAGGATCCGCAGGTTGGGCAGGTCGCTCCGTTGCTGGAGAACGTCGTCCACCCGCGCTTTTCCGGTCAGTATGTCAGTGATGCCGATGCCCGGAACCACTCCGAAGATACGGGCAAGGCTGGGGTGCCTGAGGTCTCCATCGACGACGACGACGTCCTCGCCTGCTGCCGCCATGGCCGACGCGAGGTTGGCGGCGATGGTTGATTTGCCTTCCCCGCTCACAGAACTCGTGACGACGATGATCCGGGGCGGGTTGTCCACGTCGAGGAAGGTCAAATTGGTGCGCAGTTCACGCAGTGCTTCAGCGAATGCGGGGTTTTGCCCGTATGCACCGGGCTTGCGCGACGGGCTCTCCAACACTTTGTCGCCACCTTGCAGCGCGGCATCGACCGGAAGCGCCCCAATCACCGGCACGGCGAAGAGCTGCTCAACCTCTGCTGCAGTGCGGACCCGCCGGTCCAGGCGGTGCCGCAGGAGTGCGGAGACGTAGCCGAGAAGGAGGCCCATGAGCGCACCGGAAACCGTGGACAAGCCAACGCCGGGAGAGACGGGAGCCGTGGGAACGGTGGCCGCGTCCAAAGAAACCAGGGAAAGCGGCGGTACCGCGGCAGGCGCGGGCTGGCCTGCTGCTGCCGCAGTGGCAGAGGCCTTTTCCCTCTCTTGAACCTGCTTGCCCAGCTCGGCGACCCAGGCGTCAGCGATTTTCTGCGCAGTGGTCGCGTCGGGAGACTCGGCGTGGATTCGGATTTCGGCAGTGTCACGGGGAACATTGACACTGACGGAGTCCAGCAGTTCGGCGCCCGTCATCTTCACCCCCGTGGCAGCGCTGACGTTGTCCGCAACGAGCCGCGATTCAGCCAGGGACTTGTAGTTTTTGGCCCTGGCCTTGGCGAGCGTGTCCCCGGCCAGGAGGCTGCTGACACTATCCGTTCCGGATGCGACCACCACGGCGCTGGCCTCGGCGGCATAAACACGGGGCCGCATGGAGCTCCACGCCATTGCTGCCACGGTGAAGACCAGGGTCACCACGGTGATGAACTTCCAGTAGGTCCGGGCTATCCGGGCATAGTCCCTCAGGCCAAGGCCGGCCCCGGATCCCTCGTTGCCAGCGGCAATATCCTGGTTACTCAACTGAGCTATCCCTCCTGGAGGTTGATGTTGCGGACGGGCAGGCGCGGTAAAGGGACCTGGCAGGGTCCAGTCAGTTTGCGGGACCTCTTCTTTTGCCATGGTTGCTCCCTTTTCCGGCGGTTTCTCTCGTTGCTGCTTGCCGCTTTTGCCGTACGCTGCCAAGCTATTCCGCCCGTGACGGACGTGGCTCCGTCAGGTCCGTCCGCGTGTGGGTGTGCGGGGGGAAGAATGTGGAAATTGCGGGTACCTGCAATGGTCCAGGGGCTGGACCGCAGGGTTCACAAGAACGTGCGCGCTACGCCGCCGTAGTGGCAACGCAGCCCGCATGGAGTTTTTACGGGTTGCTCAACTGGCGGGTTTCAATGCCGTCTGCCAGGCTCCGACTCCCTTGGAGCTTGAAAGGGTCCACGTGGCGGTGCCACTGGCACCGGCGGTGGTCTGCGGCTTGTCGGCCTGCTCTGCCACCTGCCCGCCTGCAGCCTCGTAGCGTTCAGTCCATCCGCTGGGTGGTGTCGCGGCGGGGTTGCCGCTGTCGAACCCCACGCCGCCAATCAGGAGGGCGCCGTTGCTCGCGGTGGTGATCCCAGGGACTGTGATGCTGGTGGCCGAGTAGGTGGCGTCCACCTTGGTTGCCACGCCACTGTCCAGGGGGGTGGTGGTGTTGACGCCGCGGTAGGCCGTGATGCCACCGCCCCACTTCACCGACGGGCTGGTGGTCCAGGAATAGGAGGACCCATCACCGGTTCCGACGACGTGGTAGTACGAAAACATCTTGGCTCCGGTGCTGA
Organism: Arthrobacter sp. MOO21; assembly: GCF_057369995.2. Classification (NCBI taxonomy): domain Bacteria; kingdom Bacillati; phylum Actinomycetota; class Actinomycetes; order Micrococcales; family Micrococcaceae; genus Arthrobacter; species Arthrobacter sp. MOO21. Next base: position 1,783,857 of record NZ_CM170671.2, read on the forward strand.
TCTTGAGCCCGTTGACGATTGCCGTCCACCCGGCGGGGGCAGTACTGATCGAGGGGTTCTGGTCTGCGGTGAAGGATGCGACCAGGACGTCGCCGGCGGCTGCTGCCGAAGGCTTGGTCAGCGTAATGGTGGTGGCAGTGCCGGAATAGTTACTGGCCGAGCCCACTACGCTGATGGCCCCTGTTGGAGACGGTGAGGGCGAGGGGGACGGCGACGGCGAGGGTGACGGGGACGGGGAGGGGGAGGGCGACGGCGAGGGTGCCGTTCCCAGCGGCCGGTCCGAGTACCAGTAACGTTGCGTGGCCTTGTTGCTGGCCATGACCACGACGCCAGTGGTGGCGTTTACGCTCTGTTTGGTGGTGGTGACATCGTTCATGTTGGCCGATGCCCCGTCTTGGATGACCGGGGTTCCACGGCCGCTGCCGAAGACGGGGTTGTCCATGGAGGCAGTCTTTTCGTAGATACTGCCTGGTATGCCCGAATACGCGCAGCCGGATACGGACGTGGACGGTCCCGTGTAGAACGCCCTGACCAGGTTGTTTGCGGTGTCCAGCAGTATTTGCGGCCGGGTGACGCAGTCAGCAATGGTGGCGATGGTCGACTTGGTGAAGGAGCCCGTCCCCGGCTTGAACACCAGCAGTTGCAGCTCCGGAAGGGTTTTGTCGGTCGAGATGTCATTCAGGCTCGTCTTCACTGCGGCGTAGACACGTCCCGCCGTGTCGGCGATGAGGGCCTTGATGTTCAAGTGGTCATCCGCCTGGCCCTTGCCCTGGACCGCAGGCTGGAAGTTCCAGGATGATGCCGCCGTGGGGGAGGTTCCGTCGGTGCGGGTGGCCCAGTAGACGGCGTTGGAACTGTGGTCGCTCCACATCACCCCGATCTTGTTTTTCCCGAAGGCGACGACGGCGGAGATATCATCAGGCGCCGGGTTTGGATCCGCCACGGGCAGGACAAAGGGCGTTCCCCAGCTGGTACCGCCCGGGGCGGATGCGTTCACGTAGACGCTGCTGGTGTAGCCGGAGGTGGAGCTTCCCGACACCTGGGTCCACGTGGCCCAGATTGCCCCCGTGGTGTCCTTGTCGATGGTCATCGACTCGCTGCTGTTGTTGGTGATAGTGGTGGGAAACCCGGAGTCCAGCGTGTATTTGCCCGAAGCATAGCTGTACCGGTAAAGCTTGGCGGGCTGGCCGGAGACCGATGGCTTGGTACTCGAGTCACCCGATACCGTGACAACGTGCGAGGCGATGTACAGCTTGTTGCCGTCCCACAGCGTGTCCGCCAGCGTGTTGCTGCGGTTGTCGTTGAGGATGCCGGTATCCACCCATGCGTGGGTTGCCCTGTCGAGGCGGAAGATGTGCCAACCGCTTCCCGTGGCCCACATGTCCGCCCACCACGTGCCATCGTTCCACCAGAGCTTGCTCTGGGGCTTGTCCGAGGTAGGCGCGTTGGCCACACCGGAGTAACTGATGCTCTGATATCCGTAGTTCTCGGCGGCCTGGGCGCTGCTGACGGCCGCAATCAGGCTCACGAGCAGGGCAACTGCCAGGGCCAAGGATTGGGCAATGACGGCTGCGGGGGTCTTTGCTTTGGGCATCTTGTCCACCTTGCGTGCAGGAGGGAATCGATCAGGAGGCCCCCAGCCGCCCCGCGTTTACGGCCAACTTAGACTCCCCGATTCCTCCGGGACAATAGGGTCTTTCGGGTCCGCAACCACTAGGGAGTTGCGGGGTCGGCCGCTGCGGGGTTTTCCACATAGGCCGCGACAGGGAGACGGGGCAGATACCTCCGCCGCTAGCCTTGAGTCAAGTGCGAATCGCCTAACCGGGCGGCATGCACTAAGATAGTGAAGTCTGTGCTGCGTCCAGCTCCCGTTCCGGGACGGGGCGCCGCCCGGCACGCAAATGAACCTCCTGTTACGGAAATGCCGTAACCGCTTAGCCCAAAGGAGGTGGGTTCACATATGCGTCCTTACGAATTGATGGTAATCATCGACCCCGAGGTCGAAGAGCGTACCGTTGAGCCGTCGCTTCAGAAGTTCCTGAACGTCATCACCAACGATGGTGGAACCATCGAGAAGGTTGACATCTGGGGCCGTCGCCGTCTGGCTTACGACATCAAGAAGAAGTCCGAAGGTATCTACGCCGTGGTGAACTTCACCGCCAAGCCGGAAACCGCCAAGGAACTTGACCGCCAGCTGTCTCTTAACGAGACCATCATGCGCACCAAGATCACCCGCCCCGAAGAGCAGAAGGTTGTTGCTGAGTAATTCAGCATCCACTTTCATTCTTTACCCCGCAGGACACGCACTCTTCACCCAGGATCGAACAAGGAGGCAGTAGATGGCAGGCGAGACCACCATTACGGTCATCGGTAACCTCACCAATGACCCGGAATTGCGGTTCACACCGTCAGGTTCCGCGGTAGCGAACTTCACCATCGCTTCCACTCCACGCACCTTTGATCGCCAGTCCAACGAGTGGAAGGACGGGGAAACCCTGTTCCTCCGCGCCGCGGTGTGGCGTGAAGCAGCCGAGAACGTTGCCGAATCCCTCACCAAGGGAATGCGGGTCATCGTAACCGGCCGCCTGAAGAGCCGTTCCTACGAAACAAAAGAAGGCGAAAAGCGCACCGTCATCGAGCTTGAGGTCGACGAGATCGGCCCGAGCCTGCGCTACGCCAACGCCAAGGTCAACCGCACCCAGCGCTCCGGCGGGGGCCAGGGTGGCTTCGGCGGCGGCAACAGCGGCGGTGGCTTCGGAGGCGGCAACTCTGGCAACCAGGGTGGCAACTCCGGTGGAGGCTGGGGCGGCGGCAACCAGCAGGCTGCACAGGACGATCCCTGGGCCACGCCCGGGGTGTCCAACGCAGGCGGCTGGGGCAACGGCCCCGATTCCGAACCTCCCTTCTAAACCCAAACAAAGGCCCGGTGCCGGGACTGCCGGGGTGCTGAACGCACCCAAAGCGGTTTCCGCCGTCGGACCACCACCATCCCGTGGATCAATATCCACGGGCTCCCTAGAATAGGAGCTCCACGATGGCTAAGGCTGAACTCCGTAAGCCCAAACCAAAGTCCAACCCCTTGAAGGCCGCTGACATCACTGTCATCGACTACAAGGACGTAGCATTGCTGCGCAAGTTCATCTCCGACCGCGGCAAGATCCGCGCCCGTCGCGTCACTGGCGTTACGGTGCAGGAACAGCGCAAGATCGCCCAGGCAATCAAGAACGCCCGCGAAGTTGCTCTGCTGCCTTACTCCGGCGCTGGCCGCGGCTAAGGAAGGGATTAACTAACATGGCAAAGCTCATTCTGACCCACGAGGTTACCGGTCTCGGTGCTGCTGGCGATGTTGTCGAGGTCAAGGACGGTTACGCACGTAACTACCTGCTGCCCCGCAACTTCGCCCTGACCTGGTCCAAGGGTGGCGAGAAGCAGGTTGAGTCCATCAAGGCTGCCCGCGCCGCCCGCGAGCACGCTTCCCTGGAAGATGCTCAGAAGCAGGCCGCTGCACTGTCCGCCAAGCCGGTCAAGCTGGTCGTCAAGGCCGGCGAGTCCGGCCGCCTGTTCGGCACCGTCAAGCAGGGCGACGTTGCCGACGCTGTTGAGGCCGCAGGCCTTGGCAAGATCGACAAGCGCAAGGTGGAACTGCCGGCCCACATCAAGTCGGTCGGTTCCTACCAGGCCAACGTCCGCCTCCACGCTGACGTTGCCGCCGTGATCGAACTGAACGTCGTCGCCGGGAAGTAGTTTCCGCGCTGCACGTCAAGACCCCCGTTGCCGGTATCCGGTGGCGGGGGTCTTTCGTTTTTTCGGTGGTAGCCTGCACCGGTGAACCGAACGATCCCCCGCAGCCGTCCCTTCCACCAGGTTGATGTCTTCTCCCCGCAGGCCTACCGCGGCAATCCGCTGGCCGTCGTGCTCGATGGCCAGGGCCTGGATACAGCGACGATGCAGCACTTCGCCAACTGGACCAACCTGTCCGAAACCACGTTCCTCCTTCCGCCGGAGGACTCCCGGGCGGATTACCGGGTCCGCATCTTCACCGGTTCAGAGGAGTTTCCGTTCGCTGGCCACCCCACTTTGGGCTCGGCGCACACCTGGCTGGAGGCCGGGGGAGTGCCCCGAACCGACGGCTACGTGGTGCAGGAGTGTGGCGCGGGCCTGGTCCGGATTAAGCACGACGGCGGCCGCCTTGCCTTCGCTGCCCCGCCCCTCACCCGCTTCGGCGCACTTGGTGAGCAGGAGCGGCAGCAGGTGGCGGAGGGGCTCGGCCTGGCTGCCGGCGACATCGTGGACTCGTCCTGGCTGGTCAACGGTCCGGAGTGGATTGGCGTCCTGCTGGAGTCCGCGGAGCAGGTCCTGGCCATCGATCCGGATACGGCTGCTTTGGGAAACCTCAAGGTCGGGGTGCTCGCCCCGCACGAGCCCGGCGCGGATGCCGACTTTGAGGTCCGCACGTTCCTGCCCGGTGAAGCGTTGGTGGAGGATCCTGTGACAGGCAGTTTCAACGCGGGTGCGGCGCAGTGGCTGATCGGCAGCGGCAGGGCCCCTGAGTGCTACGTGGCCTCGCAGGGCACCGTCCTGGGGCGCTCGGGGCGCATCCATGTCGAAGCCGGGGGCGGAGACATCTGGGTAGGGGGCCACTCAACAACCTGCATCAAAGGAAGCGTGCTGCTCTGATTTGCCGTTCGGGAATATCCGGGCGGCAGGGGAAGTTCAGGAGTATAGATGCAAATGCATATAGCTGAACTCAAAGAGCACCAGGAGAACGTCATGGAAACCCGCCGCATCACCGTCCTCTCAGCCGGACTTGGCGTACCGTCATCCAGCCGCCTGCTGGCGGACCAGCTTGGAGCCTCGGCAGAGCGCCAGCTCAAGGCCGCCGGCTACGAGGCAGCAGTGGAAGTAGTGGAACTGCGGGATCTGGCCGTAGACATCGCCAACAACTTTGTCACCGGTTACGCCGGGCCGCGCCTCGCGGAGGTCATCGCGGCCGTGGACGCATCGGACGGAATCATCGCCGTGACCCCTGTATTCAGTGCCTCGTACAGCGGCCTCTTCAAGTCCTTCATTGACGTCCTGGATCCCAAGTCCCTGGATGGCAAGGCGGTCCTGCTGGGTGCCACCGGCGGCACGGACCGCCACCAGATGGTCCTGGACTACGCCCTCCGGCCGCTGTTCAGCTACCTGCGCACACGGATGGCACCTACCGGCGTTTTCGCCGGACCGCAGGACTGGGGCACCTCCGAAGAAGACGGGGCATCACTGGCAGACCGCATCGAGCGGGCCGCGGGCGAGTTCACCAGGCTTCTTGAAGGGGCGCAGCCCGGCCGCAAGCCGGCACCCTTGGAATCCTTGCCCTTCGAGCAGCTGCTGGCGGGAATCGCCGGATCCCGCTAGCGCTCCAGCCCTCTAGTCGTCCAGCAGGGCAATGAACTCCCGCGCCTGCTTCAGCGAGATGTCCGAGTGCCGGGTCAGTGCGTTGGCGGCGGCCTCGGTATCCCCGCTGCGGGCAAGGGTGCGGATCCTGCCGTAGATTTCATCGTTCAGCATGTTGCTGCTCACCTCGCGGGTCACGTCGCCCTTGCTGGCGATGGCCCGGTAGCGGTACGGAAAGCGCTGCGGTTCATCGTCATCGTCGTCCGGGACCGGCGCGGCCTCGGGGGTCCGGTATGGCTGGGGGTGGGCAGCCAGGGCGCCCACGGCGTCCCGCGAAGCGCGCAGCCCCTCGCCGGTGGCTTCGTAGTACAGCTTGATGGCTGCCATCGCCTGGCCCTGCGCGATCAGGGCATACAGCCGCCGGTGTTCATCCTCCGACAGCTTTGCTGCCGCTGCCCTCGCTGCCTCCTGCGGCGTGGGCGCCGGTTCGACGGGCGCCGCGCTGCGCGAAGCCTTGCGGTTGGCGATGCCACGGTATGCCAAGAGGACCGCCGCCATCACGGCGAGAAGGATCAGGACCGGGACCACGAGGGATTCCATTGTTCAGTACCGTTCTGTGTGCTTCCTGGCCGCAGCCAGGTCCGGGTAAATTGCCGGGCTATCCGCCCGCGAATGGTCCTGCAGGCCGGTGGTCCGCCGCTGCGCGCCGCCGGGGTGGCTGCCTGGCTCCAGTCGGGCCCGCGCGGCCATGGCGGCCTGGACTTGGGCAGCATAATGGCTTGCCGCCCGCTCGGCGAGTTCGCGCTGGTATTTGTCGGCCTCGGACATGCCGGTGCCCCGCGGCCGGAGGGCCGTGGCCAGTCCCCACAGGATCGCCGCCAGTACCACCGCAGGCAACAACACCAGCAGTAGATCGCCCATACTTAGAGCTTATTCCAGTTCCAGGTTATCCACAGCAATATTCACTGCTTCGTACATAGGCCGGGGACAGCGCGGTCATGCTCCTGCTGCCGAATATGATCAACACCACGGCCCCGCCAAAATCGCTGGTAAAGGCACAACGCCTGGCAGGGGCCGCCCGAACCCTCCGCCCGGCTGTGGATGAAATTCCCCGGAAGAAATATTTACTCCACATGCTGGTGATGATGTTTCAGCTGGTCAGCGGCGTCCCGGTCACAAAAGAATTTTACTTTCCACAGGCTTCCCCACAGGCTGTGCACAAGCTATGCCACATACTGCACAGGTTATCCACAGTCCCGTGGACAGTCGGGCTTTGCCGTTCGACACGGGGCGGCTAGCGTAGCGGGGTACCTGTTCTCCGGGGTCGGCGGTACGCGTAGGCGGCTCTGTTCAGGGCTCTCGCGCACGGCCGCCCGCTCCCCTGTGGAAAAGCTGTGGACACTGGGGATAACCCTGTTCGGCCTGGACGCGGACCGCCTTTCGGCACCGATGTCGGAGCCTTCCGGTAGATGTGGACAGGTGGCGAAGTCCGGTGACCGGGCGGAGCTTTGGGAACGGGATGGATCATCACCGGGGCCGCCAGGACCCGGTACAAATTGAGGACGGCAGCTTTGTCAATCGCGCATCTGGACCCTGTCGAGGCAACCCGCGGATCGGACGCCAGCCGGAAACCACCGCAGGACATCGCTGCCGAACAGTCGGTCCTTGGCGGCATGATGCTTTCCAAAGATGCCATTGCCGACGTCGTGGAGATTCTCCGGGGACAGGACTTCTACCGCCCGGCCCACGAGACCATCTACGAGGCCATCATCGACCTTTACGGACGTGGTGAGCCTGCCGATGCCGTTACGGTCTCGGACGAACTGACCAAGCGGGCCGAGATCAACAGGATCGGCGGCCCCGCCTACCTGCACGAACTGATCCAGACCGTCCCCACCGCTGCGAATGCCGGCTACTACGCCGAGATCGTCGCGGAGCGGGCCGTCCTGCGGCGCCTCGTGAACGCCGGAACCAAAATCGTCCAGCTGGGCTACGGCTCCGACGGCGAGGTGGAGGACCTCGTCAACCAGGCGCAGGCGGAGGTGTACGCCGTGGCCGAGCGCCGCACCGCGGAAGACTACGTGGTGCTGAAGGACGTCATGGAGTCCACCGTGGACGAGATCGAGGCGTCCGGCCATCGAGGCGAAGGCATGACCGGCGTCCCCACGGGATTTTATGAACTGGACGAACTCACCCACGGGCTGCACCCCGGCCAGATGATTGTCATCGCCGCCCGTCCGGCCGTGGGCAAGTCCACCTTCGCGCTGGACTTTGCCCGGTCCGCCGCCATCAAGAACAACCTGTCCACGGTGATGTTCTCGCTGGAAATGGGCCGGAACGAGATCGCGATGCGACTGCTCTCCGCGGAAGCCACCATTGGCCTCCAGGACCTCCGCAAGGGAACCATCAAGGACGAGCAGTGGTCCAAGATCGCCACCACCATGGGCCGGATGAACGACGCTCCTCTGTTCATCGACGACAGCCCGAATATGTCGCTGATGGAAATCCGGGCCAAGTGCCGCCGGCTGAAGCAGCAGCACGACCTCAAGCTGGTGATCCTCGACTACCTGCAGCTGATGAGCTCGGGCAAGAAGGTGGAGTCCCGCCAGCAGGAAGTTTCGGAATTCTCCCGTGCGCTCAAGCTCCTGGCCAAGGAACTCCAGGTGCCGGTGATCGCTCTTTCCCAGCTGAACCGTGGTTCGGAGCAGCGCTCTGACAAGAGGCCCATGGTTTCCGATCTCCGCGAATCCGGTTCCATTGAGCAGGACGCGGACATGGTGATCCTGCTCCACCGCGAGGACGTCTACGACAAAGAATCCCCCCGCGCGGGAGAAGCGGACATCCTGGTGGCCAAGCACCGTAACGGTCCCACCAAGGACATCGTGGTGGCGTTCCAGGGCCACTATTCCCGCTTTGCCAATATGGCGGGCGATGCCGGCGGCGGCGGAGGCTTCTAGGCTGCGTCGGTCGGGGTGCCGGCAGCCGCCGCCTGCGCCAGCAGGTGGTTGGGCAGCCGGTTCCCGGGCGCCGTGCCCCGGATTTCGAGTAGTTCGCGGGCATGGGCGTGGAGCCGCTTGTCCTCCTCGCTGACCGGCACCCACGCGGGCACCGGCACGGAGGTTCCTTCCTCGTCGCGGGCCACCATCACCGTGAGGCAGTAGGTGGTCAGGTTGAGTTCACGACCCTTCGGGTCGCCCGAGCGGACATGTACGGCGATATGCATGCCTTTGGTTCCGGTGTAGACGAGGCGCGCCTCCACCTCCACCACGTGGCCGATCAGCAGCGGCCGGTAGAAGCGGACCCCACCGGAAAATACGGCAACGGTGTCCCTGCCGCAGTACCGGGATGCGCAGACGTACGCGGCCTCGTCAATCCACTTCATCACGATGCCGCCATGGACCTTGCCGCCCCAGTTGACGTCGGTGGGTGCAGCCATGAACCTCAGCGTCACGCGCTCTGCGGTTCCGGCATCGGTATATTCCTGGCGCTTCATGGCTTCCACGATCTGCTCCCGGACCTTGATGCGGGCCAGGGCGTGGTCGCGCTGCTCAATCTCCGCCGGGGTGGCAGGCTCGAACTGGGGCACGGGGATGGGTTTGCCGTCCTCGCCCACCGCCACGAAGATCACCATGCACTGGCTGCGCATGGTGGCCGGGCCGCCCTTGGGGTCGCCCGAGGACACCACTGTCTGGATGTGCATGGAGGACCGGCCGGTGTACACGATGGTGGCTTCGACCTCCACCATGTCGCCGCTGTTGACGGGGTCGGCGAAGTGGATGTTGCCCACGTATGCGGTGACGCAGTAGGACTTGGCCCATCCGACCGCTGCCGCGTAGGCGGCCTTGTCCACCCACTCCAGGACGGTGCCCGCGTCTACCGACCCGCTGTGCCCCACATCCGTGGGGGCGGCCAGGAAGCGGAGGGTCACGGAGTTGGGGCGCCCGGTCTCAGTCATGCTGCGATCATACTGATGGCTTCTGTTACCTGCCGGTTGGGCCCGCAACAGAACGGCCGGATCGGATAATTGCCGCTTAAATTCCGACGGCGGCCGGACACTTTGGGTGGCCGGCCGCCGTCGGGCGGGTTGGGGGGACGGTTAGGCGAGGACTGCCAGCCGGGAGTTGCTGCGGCCGAAGAGGGCGCGGTCGACGGAAAGGCGGCCCGGGCCGGTGAGTGCGAGTGCGAAGGAGGCTGCGGCCAGGAGCAGGACGAGCTCGTAGCCGCCGGCCGCGGCGAAGACACCCGCGGATGCGTGCACCAGGACCAGGGCGCCCAGCATATCCAGGACGAGGAGTGCGGCAACCACCCGGGTGAGGATGCCCAGAATCAGTGCCACCCCGCCCGCCAGTTCCAGGACGGCGACTGCGGGGGCCACGGCCTCAGCGGCGGGTACGCCCATCTTGGCGAAGGAGGCCTGCGTTCCGGCAATGGTCCATTCATTGAACTTCTGCCACCCGTGGGCTGCGAAGAGGAAGCCCAGGACGACGCGAAGGGCAGTGAGTGCGGTGGTGGTAAGTCGTGACTGGTTCATAGGACAACTCTCCCGCGCCAATAGTTGAAGAGTCAACTATTTCACGTGTGGGATTCGTCATGCCAGGCGCGGGACCCCTGCCCGGCGGGCGGCGGCCAGGAAGCGCCGATAAGCTGGCAGCGTGTCCCAACTGCCGCCTCCTGCCGCTGCGCCTGCCACCCGGACGCCTGCCCGCGAGATACTGCGCCTCGCCGTCCCCGCCTTCGGCGCCCTGGTGGCCGAGCCGCTCTTCCTCCTCGCCGACTCCGCCATTGTGGGCCATCTTGGCGTGGCCCAGCTGGCGGGTGTGGGACTTGCCTCAGCTGTGCTGCAGACCGTCGTCGGACTTATGGTCTTCCTGGCCTACTCCACCACTCCCGCCGTAGCGCGGGCCATCGGTGAGGGGCAGGTGGGGAAGGCACTCGCCGCCGGGCGCGACGGCGTCTGGCTGGCGCTGCTGCTGGGCGTGTTCCTTGCGACGGCGGGCTTCCTGGCGGCGGAACCGCTGATCGGCCTGCTGGGTGCCCAGGGCAGCGTGCGGGTATTCGCCGTGGATTACTTCCGGTGGTCCATGCCGGGACTGGTGGCCATGCTGTTGATCTTTGCCGGCACCGGGGTGTTGCGGGGCCTGCAGGACACCAGGACTCCCTTGGTGGTGGCTACGGCAGGGTTCGGCGTCAACATCGTGTTGAACCTCTGGCTTGTGTACGGCCTGGGTTGGTCCGTCGCCGGTTCGGCTGCGGGCACCAGCCTTGCGCAGTGGGCCATGGCGGCCGTCTACGTGGTCATGGTGCGCCGGAATGCGGCCCGCCACGGCGTCAGCCTCTTGCCCAGTTGGCGCGGCATCCGCAGCATGGCGCGCGTGGGGTCCTGGCTGATGCTGCGCACCCTCAGCCTGCGGGCGGCTATCCTTGCCACGGTGCTGGTGGCCACGGCCCAGGGCGAGGTCAACCTCGCCGCCCACCAGCTGGCCATGACCATTTTCTCCTTCCTTGCCTTCGCCCTCGATGCCCTGGCCATCGCGGCGCAGGCGCTGATCGGGAAAGAACTGGGCGCCTCCAATGCAGCAAGGGCGCGGCTGCTGACCCGGACCATGGTCCGTTGGGGTGCGGGCTTCGGCGTCGTGACCGGGCTGCTGCTCGCGGTGCTGGCCCCCTCCGCCGGCGCCCTTTTTACCTCCGATCCGCAGGTGCAGTGGGTCCTGGCTGTGGCACTGTGGGTGCTGGCGGCCGGGCAGCCCGTCGCCGGGTACGTCTTTGTCCTGGACGGCGTGCTGATTGGCGCCGGAGACGCGCGGTACCTGGCACTGGCGGGGCTGGTGAACCTTGCGTTCTATGCCCCGTTGCTTGCTGCGGTGGCCGTCTCCGGTGCAGCCGGCGCGGCCGGGCTTGGATGGCTTTGGGTGGCCTTCGGAATTGGCTACATGGCCGCCCGTGCCTGCACCCTGGGCCTGCGCGCGCGGTCCGACCGGTGGATGGTGCTGGGATCCGCCTGAGGTTGCGAACGGCGGTCACCGGTTCGACGTTCCAGGCGCCGCCACTAAACTGGAGCGGTGACGCAACCATTGACACCGGCGGGCGCTGCTCCCGGAACCGCCCACCGCACCGACCTCTGGAAGCCGGTCCTGCTCCGCGCAGCCGCGGCCCTGGTATTCGGCGCCGTCACCGTTTTTTGGACCTCGCCCTCCGTTGAGGTCATGGGCTGGGCCGGCGGCCTCTACCTGCTGGCCACCGGCCTATTGGCCATCCGGAGCATCCCTGCCGCAGGCCTGGGACAGAAGTCTCCGGCCGGCAAGATGCTGTCCGCCGCAGGATCGGCCCTCGCCGGTGCCGGGGTAGTGGTGGCCCTGCTGCACACCGACCTGCTGTTCGGTGTGATAGCTGCGCTGGGCCTGGGTGTGGCAGGAGTCCTCGAACTGGCCTGCGGGCTGCGCTGCAGGGGAGGCCATGTCCTGGCCCGGGACTGGATTGCTTCCGGGGTGGTCGGGATTGGAACGGCCGTGCTGCTGCCGTTCTTCATTGGACTCGGCGCCCACGCCCTCCTTGGCGTCGCGGGAGGCGGGGCCATCATTTCCGGCGTCCTGTGGGTGCTTTCCGGACTGACCCTGCGGCACGATGCCCGGCCCGTGCCCGGAAAGCCGTAAACTAGGAGGGGTGCCGTTCTACTTTCTGTAGAAATTTCGGAGGCGCCACCGCTCATCCGCAACACCAGGCCGGCTGCACGCCGCCTCCAGGAAGGAACCATCGTGGCTGACCAGCATCCAGGAAAACCGCGCAAGCTGCGGACCTCGGTGAAGGGGCCGCTGATGTTTTCCGCATTCTGGGCCGTCGCCGCCTTTGTGGCAGTCCTGGTTTTCGCTTCGGGGGGAAGCGCGCGCGCCCCCCGCTTTGACCTGGCTTTCACCGCCGCCGGCATCGCCTTCATCGTCACGCTGGTGATTGCAGCCATGCTGTCGATGAGCCACAAGGAAAACGCCGAACATCTTGGCAAGGGATCGGGAGTCAACCTGAGTTCCAGCCCGAAGTCGACGCACGGTTTCGGTGCGGCGGGCAGCCAGAACCCGCCTGTGCCTGGTGACGGCGCGGACGGCGACCCCGAACGCTAGGACGCCCGGGGGCCGCCCCTCCCGCAAACTATCCGGCCGCCGCCTGCCTGGCGCGGTAAGCTGCCACGTGCGCCCGGTTGGCGCAGTTGCCGGTGTCGCAGTAACGCCTGGAGCGGTTGCGGCTCAAGTCCAGCACCGCCGCGTTGCAGTCCTCGGATTCGCAGGTACGCAGCCGGTCCATCTCCTTGCTGCGAATGACGTCAGCCAGCGCCATGGCCGCCTCCGTTCCCATCCGGTCCGCCAGTGGTGCTTCCGGGGCAGTGGCGTGCAGGTGCCAGTCCCAGCCGTCGTGCTTCACCAGCTGCGGCAGCGCGCGGGCATCCCGCAGCACCCTGTTCACGGTTTCCACCGCGGCGTCCTCGCCGGCCGTCCATGCTGCTGCCAGCACCGCCCGCAACTGCCGGACGCTTTCCAGTTCGGCGGCATCCCGGGTCCGGCCGCCGCTGAAGCCCTCGGCTGCCAGGAACGCGTCAAGATCGGCCACCGAACGCAGGCCTTCCCTGCCGTTCGCCGCGGAATTGACCAGGTTCACCACCGTCCGCAATGCCACCTCGGTGTCAGGGGCAAAGACCATGTTGACTCCTTACTGGGCGGGGGCGTACTGTCATGACCATTACCCCACTTTACTCCTGACAGGAGGCGACGGTGCCTGCCGCCAACAACAGCCACACCCATCACCCCGGCGTCCCCAGCGCGCAGCGCAGCGTCCTCGCGTCCGGCCTTGGCATCGCGCTCTTCTCGTCCGCAGTCTTCGGCCTTTCGGGCTCCTTCGCCAAGGCCCTCCTGGAAACCGGCTGGTCGCCGGGTGCGGCAGTCACCGCCCGGCTCACGGGGGCAGCCCTGATCCTTGCCATTCCGGCCGGGTACGCCCTCCGCGGCCGCTGGCACCAGTTGCGGAACAACTGGATCACCATCCTGCTGTTCGGGGTCATCGGGGTGGCGGCGTGCCAGCTGTTCTACTTCAACGCGGTGGCCCGGCTGTCCGTGGGCGTCGCGCTGCTCCTTGAGTACCTGGCGCCGGTGATCATCGTCCTGTGGCTTTGGGCGGCCAGCCGTAAGCGGCCCCGGGTGCTGACCTTCGGCGGAACGCTGCTGTCCCTGGCTGGCCTGGTGCTGGTGCTGGACCTGACGGGCGCGGTCAAGGTGGACCTGGTGGGTGTCCTTTGGGGCGCCGCGGCGGCCGTTTGCCTGGCCATCTACTTCTTCATCACCGCCAAGGAGAACGACACCCTGCCACCTATCGTGCTGGCCTCCGGCGGGCTGATGGTTGGCGCCCTGGTCATGTGGCTTGCCGGCGCCACGGGTCTGCTCCCCATGGCGTTCAGCACGGCGGACACCAGGCTGGGGCCATGGACCACGCCATGGTGGGTCTCCCTCGCGGGGCTGGTGGTCCTGGCCACCGTCCTGGCCTACGTCTCGGGCATCATGGCCGCCCGGGCCCTCGGTTCCAAGGTGGCATCCTTCGTATCCCTGACGGAAGTCCTTTTCGCCGTCCTGTGGGCGTGGCTGCTGCTTGGCGAGCTGCCGGGCCCCATCCAGCTGCTCGGCGGCGTGCTTATCGTGGGCGGGGTCATCCTGGTCCGGCTCGACGAGCTGCGGAGCGCAGCTGCGGCAGCGGGCGGAGCTGCGGCGGCTCTCCAGGCGGCGTCCCCGCTGGAACACGCGAACGACGTCGAACCCGTCCCTTAGGCCCGGCCGCCGCGTTCCAGGCGGGTCATCCCTTTAAAAGCCAGGGGTCCGGGCACCTTGCGGTGCCCGGACCCCTGGCGGCGGCAGTCCTGCCGCGAAGGCGTTAGCCCTGGGAGGCCTGGCTCTGCTGCTCGGCGTTGCGCTTGGCCTGTGCGCCGGCGTCCTTCAGGGCTTCGGCAACCTTGGTCAGCATGGTGGTGTGGGTACCGGACCATTCCTGGCGGAACTTGTCCGCGTCCGGGCCCTTCCAGTCGGTGCCGCTCAGAACCTTGGTGAGAGTGGACTTCTGCGTCTCGATCTCGGACGCACCTGCCTGAAGCTTGCTGCCGAGCTGGCGAAGCTGCTCAACGTCTGCACCCCAAATAGCCATCAGTTTCTCCTTGTTAGGTAGTGGATCCGAACCAGGTCGGCATCCCCAGCGGCCTCCCGGCCTATCCGGAAGATCCATTGCCTAAAACCTACCCCGGCGTCCGAAAGAGTGTCGATGGGCACCCCTGCCCATGCCGGACTCCCCATGAACGGTCCCGGTGACGGGACGGGAGGAGGGGTCGATTCCAGGCGTCGGAAGAGCCTAGCATGGCGGTATGTGCCGGAATATCCGAACCCTCCACAACTTTGAACCCCACGCCACCTCCGAGGAAGTGCATGCCGCAGCGCTGCAGTACGTCCGGAAGATCAGCGGCAGTACCAAGCCGTCCAAGGCCAACCAGGAGGCTTTCGACGAGGCGGTACACGAGATCGCACACATCACCCAGCACCTGCTGGACTCCCTCGTGACGCAGGCGCCACCGAAGGACCGGGAGGCCGAGGCTGCCAAGGCCCGGGCGCGCGCCGCGGTGCGGTACGGCGCGGCCTGAGGCTCAGCCCTGCGGCTTCCCGAAGCTGCGCAGCCGCAGGGAGTTGGCTACCACGAGCACGGAACTGGCAGCCATCGCTCCGCCTGCGATCATGGGGTTGAGCAGGCCCAGGGCGGCCACCGGGATGCCCACCGCGTTGTAGAAGAAGGCCCAGAACAGGTTGGTCTTGATGGTGCCCAAGGTCCGCCGGGACAGCTCGATGGCCTGTGCCACCTGCGCCAGGTTGTTGCCCATCACGGTGAGGTCCGCCGCTTCGATGGCGACGTCGGTTCCGGACCCCATGGCGATGCCAAGGTCAGCCTGCGCCAGGGCAGCCGCATCGTTGACGCCGTCCCCGGCCATGGCCACGGTGGCGCCGGCGGCCTGCAGCCTCCGCACCGCCTCCACCTTCCCCTCGGGCAGGACGCCGGCATAGACATCCTCCGGAGCGATTCCGACGGCGGCAGCCACCTGCACGGCGACGGCAGCATTGTCTCCGGTCAACAGGATGGGCCGCAGCCCCAGCGACTTCAGGCGGGCAACGGCGGCAGCGGAACCGTCCTTCACGGTGTCACGCAGGCTGATAATTCCGGCAGGCTTCCCCGCCACGGCAACGCAGATGGCCGTGGCGCCGGATTTTTCCGCCGCGGCGAGGGCGGCCCGGTGGCCTGGCTCCGGGGTGATCCCGTTCTGCTCCAGCCAGCCGAGGCGGCCTGCGAGGACGGTCCTGCCCTCCACGGTTCCCGACACGCCGCCGCCCGGCGCGGAACTGAAGCCCTGCACGGAAGGCAAGGGGCCGCCGTCGTCGGCTGATTCCCCGGCGGCCGCGGCGATGGCCCGTGCCACCGGATGCTCCGAGGCGGCCTCAACGCTACCGGCAAGCCGGAGGACTTCCCGCTCCTGGAAGCCGTCGAACGTTAGGGTGCTGTCCACGGCGAGGACCCCGGTGGTCACGGTCCCGGTCTTGTCGAGCAGGATGGTGTCCACGGTCCGCGTGTCCTCCAGGACCTGGGGGCCCTTGATCAGGATGCCCAGCTGGGCCCCGCGCCCGGTGCCGGTCAGGAGGCCCACCGGGGTGGCCAGGCCGAGGGCGCAGGGGCAGGCGATGACCAGGACGGCGACGGCGGCGGTGAAGGCCTGCTGCAAGTGTCCGCTGCCGGTGCCTGCGCCGGGGAACAGGAGCCAGAGGACGAACGTCACCGCGGCGATGGCCAGGACCACCGGAACGAAGACTGAGCTGACCCGGTCTGCGAGGCGGGCGATGGGTGCCTTGCCGGTTTGGGCCTCGGATACCAGGCGTGCCATCTGGGCCAGGGTGGTTTCGGCGCCCACCCGGGTGGCCCTGACCAGCAGGCGGCCGGAGGTGTTGATGGTGGCGCCTGTGACCCTGCTGCCCGGCCCCACCTCGACCGGTACGGATTCGCCGGTGACCAGGGAGGCGTCCACGGCGGAGTTGCCGTCGATGACGACGCCGTCGGTGGCGATCTTCCCGCCCGGACGCACTACCAGCACGTCGTCCACCTGCAGCAGGTCCGCGGGAATGGTTACCTCACCGCCGGAACGCAGTACGGTGGCATCCTTCGCTCCCAGGTGCAGCAGGGCCTGGAGGGCATCGCCGGCTTTCTGCTTGGCGTTGGCCTCGAGGTACCTGCCAAGGAGCAGGAAGGTGGTGACGACTGCTGCCACTTCGAAGTAGAGGCCGCCGGTTTCCATGCCTTCCATGCCGGGGTGCCGGGTCATCCCGGGATCGGCTGCCAGTTGCCAGGCGGAGAACAGGTAGGCGGCCGTCACGCCGATGGATACCAGGGTGTCCATCGTGGATGCCAGGTGCCGGGCGTTGATGGCCGCCGCCCGGTGGAATGGCCAGGCGGCCCAGGTCACCACCGGAAGCGCAAGGACAGCTGCCGCCCATCCCCAGTTGGGAAACTGGAAAGCGGGGAGCATGGAGACCAGGAACACCGGGACCGTCAGCACTGCGGCGACGATCAGGCGCGGGCGGAGTTTCGTGGCGGGGACCGCTGCCGCTGCAGGTGCCCTCTCTTCGACGGGTGGGTGCGGCGTGCGGACGCTCGCCTTGTAGCCCGCCGCGTTGACCGTATCCACCAGCTGCTCGTCGGTGATGCCTGCCGGGGCGGTGACGTAGGCGGACTCCAGCGGCAAGTTGACGGTGGCGGCCACGCCGTCAAGCTTGCCGAGTTTCTTCTCCACGCGGTTCACGCAGGAGGCGCACGTCATGCCCTCGATATCGAGTTCCACCACCCTGGTGCCGGGCGGATGCAGTAGTTCCTGGTGGGTCATGTCAGCTTCCGTGTCGATTGGTTCCTCCGGGTCGAGCGGGCGGCTAGGCCTCGCTGGCGACCACGAGGTAGCCCGCCTCCGCGACGGCCTCGCCGATCTCCGAAGGTGCGAGGTCCTTGCTGGACGTGATGGTGACAGTGGAGATGGCTCCGGCGTTCAGCTCGACGTCCACCGCTTCAACGCCTTCCAGCGCTTCGAGTTCCTCGGTGACTGCCGAGACGCAGTGGCCGCAGGTCATGCCGGAAACGCTGACGGTTGTGGTGGTGGGGGAGGTGGTGCTCACGGATTTCTCCTTCATTCAGAGCCGGCGGTTGCCTGCTGCGGGTGGTGGGTTTCAGCGGAGCAGCCGGCCGATGGCGTCGGCAGCTTCCTTGACTTTGGCGTCGATGGCTTCGGCACGGGCTTCCGGGTCCGGCTCCGAGGCCGCACCGACCACGCAATGGCCGATGTGCTCCTCGACGAGGCCGAGGCTGACCGCGTGCAGCGCCTTGGTGACGGCGGAGACCTGGGTGAGGATGTCGATGCAGTACTTGTCCTCATCGACCATGCGGGCAATGCCGCGCACCTGCCCCTCAATGCGTTTCAGCCGCCGCAGGTACGCGTCCTTGTTGCCTGTGTATCCGTGCTCCGCCGCTTGAGGTTCCTGCGCCGGCGGGGCTGGGGCCTGCAGGGCTGCTTCTTCGGTAGCGCTCATGCAGTCAACGTATACCCCTATAGGGTATAAGCGCAAGTACCCCCTAGGGGTATTCATGCGCGGAGCACAAAAAAGCTCCGGAGTGCGTTATTGGGGGATACGCACTCCGGAGCAGCTCTTGGGCATTTCCGGCTTCCACCGCTGGTGGTCCGGGCCTGCTGGATTTAGCTTACGGGCTGGCAGGGCGGTCCGCCAGCACCGCGAATAACTACTTTCGCTTTACTTTCAGAGGCCCGGAAAAAGGGTCCTTCCAGTCGCCGGACGCGGGGGACATGCTGGTCAACGCCGGTCCCCAGGGGCGGCCCTGTGGTAGGGAACCACCAGCACCGGCCTGCTTTGGTGGTGGCTCAGCCAGGCGCCCACCGACCCGTTCAGCGCCTCTGACAGGCGGTGGGAAAAACCGCGTTCGGAGGTTCCCACGATGATCATCGGCGCTTCCACTTCCGCCGCGAGCCGGCCCAGTGACCGGGCGGGATCGCCGCTGAGGGTCCGCAGCGTCCACTCGACAGCCGGACCCCTGGGCGCGGCCGCCTCGAGTGCATCCTGGATTTGTGCCTCCAGCCCCGTGGTCAGGGTCCGAAGTTCCTCCACTCCTGCGTCCCGCCGCAGCGACAGCCGGTGCGCGGAGCGGGCCGGGTCCCAGTCCACCAGATAGCTGGCTTCGTCCACATAGGCGCACACCATCGGCGCGCCCAATCCGGCAGCAAGCCCGGCCGCGGCCTGCAGGACTTCCGGGTGCTGCCGGGGCATGATGCCCACCAGCAGCGGCTTGCCCTTGAAGTGATCGGATGTCATGACGCCCATTTTCCGCCCCGGGGGGCTGCGTGAACAGGTGCTTCAGCGCTCGCGGCTAGGAAGCAGACGGGTATGCGGTTACTACTACGTTCCTGCCCCACGGGTCCTCCGTGAAGCAGCTGATGAGGACCAGCCGGTTGGGCACCATGTCCCAGACGGGGCTGTCCTTGAGGCTGGATTTGTCGTAGGTACTGACGCTTTCAACGCGGTAGCTGATGGTGCCGGCCGCCGTGGCGACGTCGAATTGGTCGCCGGCCGCCGCTGCCGAACTGAGGTGGTTGAAGGGCGCATCCGCGCCTTCCCAGCTGTGGCCGATGACGTACGTGGTGTTGCCGGACCCGCTGCCCGGGACACCGAACGCGGTCAGCCAGTAGCCGTCCTTCGTGGCGGGCGGCTCGATGGTCCGGCTGGACTGGGCGGTGCCATCGACGTCCAGCGGGTGGACAACGACGTCGAACGCGGCGGACGGGTAGTAGATGCGGACGGGAGGTGCTGCCGGCGGGAGCACCGCTTCAGGCCCTGCCGCCTGGCCCGCGGCCGCCAGGCCCGTGGGCGCTGCGCCGGTGGGCGCTGCGCCGGTGGGCGTTGCGGCCTCCACTGATGGAACGGTGGCCGCCGGAGCAGCGTCAGTGAAGCGGGAGCTCGCTGCCGCCCGGGTATCCTGCGGTGCCGGCTGCGGCTGATGGAACAAGGGAGCGCCGAAGGTGAACAACAGGAAGGCGAGCACGCCGCAGAAAAGGATTGCGAGATCGCCGCCGTTCCAACGGCGCCAGCGCCGGGATTGGGCAGCCGCGTGTTTGCTGCGTTCCTTGGTCATCGTGCTCCTGACGCCCCGGGCGGGAGGTGGAAGGAAGGCGCCCTGCCGGGCACTGGCAGGACGCCTTCCTTGTCGACGGGCCACGCGTGGTGGCAGTTTCGGTGCCCTAGCCGGCGGTGTGAGGCGAGGGGGACCTGCGGCGGACGGCCACCGCCGCGCCCGCGGCAGCCAGGGCTCCCACGCCGGCGAGCCAGGCGGGCGGGGCGTCCTGGCCACCCACCGCGGTCTGCGCGTTGTATCCCTCGTTCGTTCCCACGACGGCTTTTGCGGCCGGGGCCGCTGCTGCCTGCTGCCCGGCCGGAGCCTTCTGCACGGCCGGAGCTTTCTGCGCGGCCGGAGCTTTCTGCGCGGCAGGAACCTGGGCGGCTGCCTGCTGGGCAGGGGCTGCCGCGGGTTCGACCGCCGCAGGCGATTGAACCGGAGCCGACTCGACCACGGGTGTTTCCGCGGGCGGGGACGCCGCCGGGGGATCGACGACGGCGGGCTGCTGTTCGGCAGGCGGCGTCGCCGGGGAGGTGGCCGGAGGCGTGACGACGGCGGGTGGAACCACCACCGCCGGAGCCTGGCAGCCGTTGGCGAGCGTGGCTTTGCCGGCGCTCCAGTTCAGGCCGTCCGGCATCCCAGGGCCAGGGGGAATGATGTCATTGGGATGTGTGTCGTGGCCGTTGAAGCCGGAGTCATCAATGGTGACGGTGAGGTAGCCGTTTCCGATCGCGTGGCAGAACGTCTTGTTGTTGGCATCTGCGATGGCGGGCGCCGCGACGGCCAGTGCCGCCAGGCCCACCGCCCCTAGTGTTGCCATGGTGCGTTTCATGTTTTTCTCCCCAGATTTGTGGTGAAACGGACCCTGCAGGCGGGGCGGCGGCGGTTGTGCCGTGGGCCCCAGCAACACGGTCAGCTTGCTTGAGGTTTCAGGCTAGGGGCGCCCCCTGAAGCAGTCGCGAGTAGGGAATACTCGTCTTTTTCCGGCGCCGGGCAGGCCGGGTCACTTGCCGGTACCCTAAACGCCGCGCTGGCTACCTGTTCCTGCCGGCCGGACCTTGTCCACCACCATGCCCGCGCCTAACGTTGAAGGTGACGGAAGGCGGGTGGCTCGTGGAAATTTTCATGTGGTGGCTGGACCTGGACCTCCCCACCAAGGAGTGGCTGCGGGAGAACCTCTATGCGGAGGAATTGCCGCTGGCAGTGCTGCAGGGCATTGCAGAGGCCGGCGGACCGCATCCGGACAACCCGGCCGCGGCGCTGACCACTGCGGACTGGGACTTCATCCAGACGCAGTCGGAGTTCGTGGACTGACTGCCTGCCAGGGATAGGCCCTGAAAACCGTTGCGGCCAGCCCGCAGCGGTGGTTGCATGGTGCGCATGGCAACGGCGGCGAAATTTCTCCTGGCAATTGGCACCAAAAAAGGACTGTGGCTGGCTACCAGCCAGGACCGGCGGGCGTGGTCCTTCACCGGGCCCCACTTCCTGATGTCGGAGATTCCCAGCATTGGGATCGACACCAGGGAAGGCCGCACCCGGATCCTGGTGGGTGTCCGCAGCCCGCACTGGGGACCAACCGTCGCGCACTCGGACGACCTGGGCGCCACCTGGACGGAGCCCGAGCAGGGCGCCATCAAGTTCCCCGAGGACACCGGCGCGGCGCTGGAGCGGGTTTGGCAGATCTATCCGGACGCCGGTTCCCGCCCCGGAGTGGTGTGGGCCGGAGCCGAACCCATTTCCGTCTGGAAGTCCACCGACGGCGGCGAACACTTCGAGCTGAACCGCGGCCTGTGGGACCATCCCCACCGCAGCGAATGGGGTGCCGGCTACGGCGGTGCGGCGGCCCATTCGATCGTGGTCCACCCGGACGGGGAAACTGTCCACGTCGCCATGAGCACCGGCGGCGTCTACCGTTCGCTCGATGCCGGCACCTCCTGGGAGGCGCGCAACCGCGGCATCTCCGCCTACTTCATGCCGGACCCGAATCCGGAGTTCGGCCAGTGCGTCCACAAGATTGCCGCGGACGCGGCTGCGGACGGGCGGCTGTACGCCCAGAACCACCACGGCGTCTACCGCACCGACGACAACGCGGACACGTGGACGTCGATCGCGGAGGGCCTCCCAGCGGACTTCGGTTTCGTGATGCTGGCCCATCCCCGCCGGGCCGGCACCGCGTGGGTCATTCCGCTGAAGGCAGACGGCGAACGCATTCCGCCGGACGGGAAGCTCGCCGTCCACCGCACGGAGGACGCAGGCGAAACCTGGACGCGGCTCAGCACCGGTCTCCCGGAGCATGAATACAACAGCATCCTTCGGGACGCGGCATCGGTGGATGCGGCGGAACCGGCCGGAGTGTACTTCGGTACCCGGGGCGGAAGCGTCTACGCCAGCGCGGATGAGGGCGGAACGTTCGCGGAGGTGGCGTCCCACCTGCCGGATGTCCTGTGTGTCAGGGCGGCCGTGGTTGCCGGTGCCTGAGGTTTCGCTGGTGCTTCCCAGCGTGCTGCAGCCCCTGGCCGGCGGGCAGTCCGTACTGACTGCACCCGCCGGCGGCCCAATGACGGTGCGGGAGCTGCTTGATGCTGTTGCCGCGGAGTACGCAGTCCTGGGCCGGCGGCTGCGGGACGAGACCGGCGCCCTGCGGCGGTTCGTCAACATTTACGTCGGCGGGGACGAGGTGCGGCGGCTGAAAGGCCTGGAGACCGAGGTGGAACCGGGACAGGAAGTCCTGGTGATCCAGTCGGTGGCCGGCGGCTGAAGGCGGGAAAGGGGGCTGTCAGGCGGCGGGCAGTCCTTACTGACTACGCCCGCCGCCATGGCAACCAGGGCAGAGGCCGGGACGGGTGGCGCTCAGGCGACGCGCCACACGCTGCATTCGTCGGTATTGATTGCCTTGCGCAGGCCGGTGAGGCGGTCCAGGATCCAGACGACGCCGATGCCCGGCGCGGTCTCCTGGACGCTGCCGCGGCGGATCACGACGTCGTCGTACGAGGGGCCCACGGAGAGGCGGGCTTCGATTTCGTCACCGCGGCGGAGCTGGTCCAGGGCGCGGACTCTGGTTACATGCGTGGTCGCTTTCTTCAACATGGCGGGGCCTCCTGGCTGGGGCTGGTGCCGGCTCTTGCCTGCACTACCAGTGTGGCGGCGCAATGTTGCGTACCGGTTTCCCCGCTGTTAGGGACCGGTTAGTTCTTCAATCCGCCACTGTTTCCAGCTCGTAGGCCGCGCCGCGGTTGCGGTAGGCGGCCAGGAACGTGGAGATCCGGCGGACCGCTTCCTCGATCTCCCGCACCGACGGCAGGATGACGAAGCGGAAATGGTCCGGCGTGGGCCAGTTGAAGGCGGAGCCGTGGGAGACCAGGATCTTCTGGTCCTGCAGGAGGTCCAGGACAAACTGTTCGTCGCTGTCGATGGGGTAGAGCTCCGGGTCCAGCCTGGGGAACAGGTACATGGCCCCCGATGCCGGGACGCACGTCACGCCGGGAATGGCAGTCAGGAGCTTGTGCGCCAGGTCCCGTTGCTCGCGCAGCCGGCCGCCCGGCTTCACCAGCGCCTCGATGCTTTGGTAGCCGCCGAGGCAGGTCTGGATCGCGTGCTGGGCAGGAACGTTGGCGCACAGGCGCAGCGAGGCCAGCAGCTCCAGGCCCTCCCGGTAGGCGGCGGTGGCGGCCAGCGGCCCTGTGATGGCCACCCAGCCCGCGCGGTAGCCGGGCATCCGGTAGGCCTTGGACAGGCCGCTGAAGGTCAGGCAGCACACGTCCTCGGCCACGGCGGCAGTGTGGATATGCTTGGCGTCTTCGTACAGCACCTTCTCGTAGATCTCGTCGGAGAACAGCACCAGGTTGTGCTTTCGCGCCAGGGCCGCGAACTGTTCAAGGATGTGGCGCGGGTAGACGGCACCGGTGGGATTGTTCGGATTGATGATCACGATGCCCTTGGTGCGGCTGGTGATCTTTGCTTCCACATCGGCCATGTCCGGCCACCAGTTCTCCGCCTCATCGCAGAGGTAGTGCACGGGCTTGCCGCCGGTGAGGGTCACGGCGGCGGTCCACAGAGGGTAGTCCGGGGCGGGGACCAGGATCTGGTCGCCGTTTTCCATGAACGCCTGCAGGCACATGGAGATCAGTTCGCTGACGCCGTTGCCGATCACGATGTCCTCGACCCCGATGTTCATCAGGCCGCGGGTCTGGTAGTACTGCGAGATCGCTGTCCTCGCGGTGAAGATGCCCTTCGAGTCGCTGTAGCCTTGGGCGCCGCGCAGGTGGTGGATCATGTCCACCACCACGGACTCCGGCGCTTCCAGGCCGAACGGCGCCGTGTCCCCGAGGTTCATCTTCAGGATCCGGTGTCCTTCGGCCTCCATGTTCTTGGCTGCCTGGAGGATCGGCCCCCGGAGCTCGTACCGGACGTTCTGGAGTTTGCTGGAGTGCTGCATGGGGCGCATGGTTGATTTTTTCACACCCGGACGACGGGCGCCTCCTACGGTGCCAGCCGGTCGCCTTTGCGGTGCACCCGGCACCAGCGGTAGCCGTAGCGCCCCAGTTCCACCTGGAAGCTGCCGTCGGGCTCCAGGGGTGCGTTGCCGCCGTCGAACAGGTCCAGCAGCATGGCGTTCCGGTAGGCCTGGCGCGGACCGTCCTCCGGTCCCACCCTTCCACTGACTTTCACCGGATCCTCGCCGAGGTTGTGCAACAGCACCAGCGTGCCGCCGTCGGAACTGCACGTATGGGCGAACACCGCCGGTTCCGGCTGGTCGATGATCTCGAACGCGCCCCACCCCAGCTCCGGCGCCTCGCGGTAGCGCGCGATCAGCGTGGCCATGAAGTAGAACAGCGATTCCGGGTCCCGCTTGCCCGCCGCGGCGTTGACGTTCTCCGGCCCGTACCCGCCCCGCACCAGGGGCGCCACCAGGTCCGATGCCTTGGCGCTGGAGAAGCCGCCGTTCTTTTCGTTGCTCCACTGCATGGGCGTCCGCACCGCGGCCCGGCCCTTCTGCCGCAGGTCCTCGCCCATGCCCAGTTCCTCACCGTAGAAGAGCACAGGCGTGCCGGGGAGGGAGAACATCAGCGAGTACACCATCCGCAGGCGCTCCTGGTCCCCGCCCAGCATTGGAGGCAGCCTCCGCCGCAGGCCCCGGCCGTAGATCTGCATGTTCTTCTCCGGCCCGAACGCGGCAAAGACCTCCTGGCGCTCGCCGTCGCTGAGCTTGTCCAGGGTGAGCTCATCATGGTTCCGCACGAACATGGCCCATTGGTTGTCCGGGTGGATGGGCGGGCGGCTCTTGAGCGTCTCCGCCAGCGGCCGCGCGTCCTGCCTGGCCAGGGACAGGTAGATATGCTGCATCGACATGAAGTCGAACTGCATGTTCAGCTCGTTGCCCTCCCGACCGCCGAAGTACTCCAGCTGCTCCTTGTAGGGCAGGTTCACCTCGCCCAGCAGCACGGCGCTGCCGTTGCGGCGGTTGACGAAGCTGCGCAGGGCGCTGAGGTAGGCGTGGGGGTCGATGTTGGCGGCCCGGTCCTTTGGCTCACCGCGGGTCTCCAGGAAGAACGGCACGGCGTCCAGCCGGAAACCGTCCAGCCCCAGCTCCAGCCAGAGCCCCATGGCCTTGGCGATCTGGTCCCTTACCTGCGGGTTGGTCACGTTCAGGTCCGGCTGGTACTTGGCGAACATGTGCAAATACCACTCGCCCGTGGCTTCGTCCTGCGTCCACAGCGAGTTCTCCTCCCCGGGGAACACCACCTCGGAGGACGTGTCCGGGGGAGTGTCCTGCCGCCACACGTAGAAGTCGCGGTAGGGGTTGTCGGTCGATTTCCGGGCCTCAATGAACCAGGGGTGGTGGTCGGAGGTGTGGTTCACCACGAAGTCTGCGATGACCCGCATGCCCCGGTCCTTGGCGGCGCGGATGAACTCCACCAGGTCACCCAGGGTGCCGAGCCGCCGGTCCACGTTGAAGAAGTCGGTGACGTCGTAGCCGTCGTCCCGGTCCGGCGACGGGTAGAACGGCATCAGCCAGATGCAGGTCACGCCCAGGGCGGCGAGGTAGTCCACGCGCTGGGTGAGGCCGGCGAAATCGCCGGTGCCGTCGCCGTCGTCGTCAAAGAACGTCTCCACATCCAGGCAATAGATGACGGCGTTCTTCCACCACAGGTCGGAGGTCTCGGCGATCCTCATGCGGAAGCGTCCGACGCCGGGTTGGCAGCCGCCGCCGCCAGTTGCGGTTCCGCGGCGGTGCCGGAAGGGGTGCTTCCGGGGGTGCGCAGCTGCGGGAGCACGTCGGCGGCGAACGCATCGATGAAGGGCGCCTGCTCCTGCCCCACGAAGTGCAGGTACAGCTCGTCGAAGCCCAGCTCCACGTATTCGGACAGCCACTCAACGTGCCGGGCAAGACTGGCCGAGACGTTGACCGAGGCCCGGACCTGTTCCTCGCGCACATGCGCGGCGACGCCGTCGAAATGCCCTGCGGTGGGCAGGTCCCAGGGGACGGGCGGGGCGAACGTGTTGGTCCGCCACTGGTCCAGCGCGATCGCTGCCGCCGCCTCCTCGCGGCCGGCCCAGGACAGGTGGACCTGCAGCACCGCCTTCCCCTTGCCGCCGGCCTCCCGGTAGGCGGAGAGCATGTCCCGAAGCTTCGCCGCCGGCTGGTTGATGGTCACCAGCCCATCAGCCCAGGCCGCAGCCCTCCTGGCAGTGTCCACGCTGATGGCGGGCGCAATGAGCGGCGGCGGGGAACCGAGGACATCCCAGATCCGCGCCTGCTCCACGGTGACCAGGCCCCGGTGGGTGACCTCCTCGCCGCGGTGCAGCCGACGGATCACGTCCACGCACTCCTCCAGCCGGCGCTGCCGGACGTCCTTCGGCGGCCAGGGGTCCCCCGTGACGTGCTCATTCATGTTCTCGCCGCTGCCGGGGGCGAACCAGAACCTGCCCGGGAACATGGAGGCCAGCGTCGCTGAGGCGTGGGCGATGATGGCCGGGTGGTAGCGCTGGCCGGGCGCGGTCACCACGCCGAACCGCAGGCCGGTGGTGGCCAGCGCCGCGCCCAGCCAGGACCAGGCGAAGCCGGAGTGTCCCTGCCGTGCGGACCAGGGCTCG
This sequence comes from Arthrobacter sp. MOO21, assembly GCF_057369995.2. NCBI lineage: Bacteria > Bacillati > Actinomycetota > Actinomycetes > Micrococcales > Micrococcaceae > Arthrobacter > Arthrobacter sp. MOO21. The sequence goes on from NZ_CM170671.2 coordinate 1,810,554, forward strand.
ATGTGGTCCGAGCACATGGCCGCGTCGAAGCCCGCGCGCTCGGCGTGCTGGACGTCCTTGAGCAGCTGGCCAGGGCTGATCTGTTCATGCGATGCGTGAAATCCGACAGTAACCATCGTTAACCTCTACCGTCCGGGCAGGTACTGTGTCGAGGGTCCCGGGGTTTTCCGGTCCGGACGCGGCGCAACGCCGCCTGCCCTCACTTGTCGGATAAGTTTATGACTTGTACTACTGCGCTTCGCCGAAGGCCTGCGCAGGCAGCGGAAGTGGAAGGAAGTACCTCTTGTGGGCGGTGTGCTGATCGGGCTGGCTGTGATCGGCGTCGTCATTGCGGTGGGCTATGTTGCCGCACGCTGCGGGCTGGGCGGCGAGTCCACCATTTCTGCGCTGACCAGGACCGCCTTCTTCATCACCAACCCCGTGCTGCTCTTCACGGTGGTGCTCAAATCCGACCTGTCCGTGGTCTTTTCCGCCTACGTTCCGCTTGCCATGATCACGGCTGCGGTCACCGCGCTGCTGTACGTTGCGGCCAGCCGGATCTGGTTCCCCCGGCCATTGGCCGAAACGGCGGTCGGGGCCATGGCGGGTTCCTACGTCAACGCCAACAACATCGGCATCCCCATCACCCTGTACGCCCTGGGTGACGCCACCCCCGTGGCCCCGGTGCTGCTGGTCCAGCTCCTGCTGTTCGCCCCGCTGGTCCTGACCCTGCTGGACTTTTCCGCGGCAGGCCGGTTCGCGCCCCGCCTGATGCTGACCCAGCCCTTCCGCAACCCCATGATCATTGCCTCGCTGCTCGGTGTGGTCCTCGCAGCCTTCCACGTGCAGCTTCCCGCCCCGGTGATGGCGCCCCTGACGCTCCTGGGCGGCGCCGCCGTTCCCGTCGTGCTGCTCGCCTTCGGCATGTCGCTGCACGGAACCAGGATGCTTCGAAGCGGCGGACACACGGCCGAAATCCTTACTGCCACGGCACTCAAGTCCGCAGTGATGCCGGCGCTGGCGTTCGTCGTCGGCCGCTTCCTGTTCAACCTGGACCACCGCATGCTCCTGGGCGTGGTGCTGATGGCGGCGCTGCCCTCGGCGCAGAACGTGTTCCTCTTCGCCAGCCAGTACGGACGCGGCGTGGCCGTGGCGCGCGAAACCATCCTGCTTTCCACCGCGGCGGCCGCCCCGGTGCTGGTGCTGATTGTATGGCTGCTGGCGGCCTGAAGCCGGGCGCGCCGCCCTACCGCCCGGACACCTGCCGGGCAAGAATGGGCACATGGAACTTCCCGTGATGCCGCCCGTCCCGCCCATGCTCGCCAAGGCCGTCAGCGGCATTGACGGCATCCCGGGAAGCGGGGCCCTCAGCTACGAGCCCAAATGGGATGGCTTCCGGTCCATCATCTTCCGTGACGGCGATGACCTGGAGATCGGCAGCCGCAACGAAAAACCCATGACCCGCTACTTCCCCGAACTGGTGGAGGCCCTCAAGGAGAACCTTCCGCTGCGGTGCGTCGTGGACGGCGAGATCATCCTGGTGGGCGCTTCCGGGGACCGGCTGGATTTCGACGCCCTGCAGCAGCGCATCCACCCAGCGGCCAGCCGGGTGAAGTTGCTGGCCCAGCAGACCCCGGCCAGTTTCGTGGCGTTCGATCTCCTGGCCCTGGATGACGATGACTACACGGGCAGGCCCTTCGCGGAACGCCGGAAGGCGCTGGAAAAGGCGCTCGCGGCCAGCAAGGCACCCGTCCACCTGACCGCCGCCACCACGGACAAGGGCACCGCGGCGCAGTGGTTCGAGCAGTTCGAGGGGGCGGGGCTGGACGGCATCGTGGCCAAGCGCCTGGACGGCAGGTACGAGCCGGACAAGCGCGTGATGTTCAAGGTCAAGCATGAGCGCACGGCCGATTGCGTGGTGGCCGGCTACCGGTTGCACAAGAGCGGGCCGGACGCCGTCGGTTCGCTGCTGCTGGGGCTGTACAAGGACGACGGCGGCCTGGCCAGCGTGGGTGTCATTGGTGCCTTCCCGATGAAGAAGCGCCAGGAGCTGTTCGAGCAGCTGCAGCCGCTGGTAACGGACTTCGACAACCACCCCTGGTCCTGGGCCAAGCAGGAGGAGGGCGAACGGACGCCCCGCAACGCCGAAGGAAGCCGCTGGAGCGCCGGGAAGGACCTGTCCTTCGTTCCGCTGCGGCCCGAACTGGTGGTGGAGGTCCGGTACGACCATATGGAGGGGGAGCGGTTCCGCCACACGGCGCAGTTCAACCGCTGGCGGCCGGACCGGGACCCGGAATCCTGTACTTACGAGCAGCTGGAGGAGCCGGTGAACTTTGACCTGGCTTCGGTGCTGGAGGCCGGCCGGGGGTAGGGCGTCGCCGTTCGCCACCGTGCCTTCCTGCCCAGTTGGTGGGTGGCGGGCCCGGCGCCGCGGCATGGAAAAAGCCCGCCACCCCTGGATTTTCCGGGAGGCGGCGGGCTTTTTCTGCGAAGTAACCGGGCAGGAACGTACGCGCTGGAGGCCTACTTCAGGCCGAGCTCCTTGGTGGGGGTCCGGAAGGACTCCCTGGCGGTCAGGGCCGAGACTGCTGCAACGGCGCAGATGATGGCCGTGAAGATGCTGATCTGCACCCAGCCGCCGGGCTTGATGCCGCCCATGGCCGCCACGATCGCCGGGGCGAACCCTGCCATCAGGAAGCCCAGCTGCGTGCCGATGGCCAGGCCGGAGAAGCGGACCTTGGTGCTGAACATCTCGGCGTAGAAGGACGGCCAGACGGCGTTGGCGGCTGCGTAACCGCCGGAGAACATGCCGATGGCGGCCAGGAACATCAGCGGGACGCTGCCGGACTCCAGGCTGAGCAGGAACAGAGGGGTCAGCGCCGCGCTGGCCAGGGCCCCGTAGATGAAGACGGGCTTGCGGCCGATCCTGTCTGCGAGCATTCCGAAGAGCGGCTGCGTGCCCAGGGCCACCAGGTTGGCGCCCACCACCAGCCACAGCGTAGTGGTCCCGTCCACGCCGGCTACGGTCTTGGCGTAGCTGATGGCCAGGGTGCCGAACACGGTGGAGACGGCGGCGATGAAGGCGCAGCAGATGACGCGGAGGACGTCGCGCCAGTGGCCTTTGAGCAGGTCGGCCACGGGGAGCTTGGCGATGTCGGCGTTCTTGCGGGCTTCCTCGAAGGCGGGCGGCTCGTGGAGCGTGCGTCGGATGAGGAACGCCACGACGACGACGGCGGCGCTGAGCCAGAACGGGATGCGCCAGCCGATGCCGAACTTGATCTCGTCCGGCAGGGCCAGGACGGGGATGAACACCAGGGCGGCGAGGATTTGCCCGCCCTGGGTGCCGGTGAGGGTCCAGGACGTGAAGAAGGAGCGGCGGTTGTCCGGGGCGTGCTCCAGGGTCATGGAGGAGGCGCCGGCCTGCTCGCCGGCGGCGGAGAGGCCCTGGCAGAGGCGGGCCAGCACCAGGAGTGCCGGAGCCCACCAGCCAACCGTGTGGAAGTCCGGGAGGCAGCCGATCACGAAGGTGGAGGCACCCATGAGCAGCAGGGTGAACATCAGGACCTTCCGGCGGCCCACCCGGTCACCGAAGTGGCCCAGGATGATGGCGCCGATGGGCCGGGCCACGTAGGCGAACCCGAAGGTTGCGAAGGACATGATGGCGGCGTTGGCATCGGCGTTGGGGAAGAAGACGGTGGGGAAGATCAGCGCCGCGGCGGAGCCGAAGATGAAGAAGTCATAGTATTCGACGGCGCTGCCCAGGAAGCTGGCGAGGGCCGCCTTCCTGGGCGTCCCGGCAGAGGTGAGGGCACCCGCCCCGGTGGACGGAAGTGTCTGGCTCATGGTGTTCCTTTGGTGTGACGACATTGTCGCGATGGATCTGGGGTCGCAGCCGCCGCTGCCTTGGTGCGGGCGGGGCGCGGTGCGGCTGGAGTCCGGAAGAGACCCGGCGTCAGTAGCCACATGGTGGGAGCTACTTGCGCGATAAAGAAACTATGACTGTGAGGGCAGTCACCTGTCAAGAAAATAATCACGATCTAGAAATAGCTCTCACATTGTGGCAATATCGAACCATGAGTGTGAACCAAACCACAGCGGCCAATGAAGAATCCGCTGTTGCTGCCCCCGCCGCCGCAGAGCCCGTGAACGCCATGCCCCCGGAAGCCAAGGTGGGCGCACGTCCCGCCGAGCGTACGGACATGGTGGGCAAGGCCCTGGGCCTGCTGGTCCTCCTGGGCGACGAGCCGCGCGGCGCCAGTGCCGCGGAGATCTCCCGCCGGGCGGAACTGCCGTTCAGCACCACGTACCGGTTGCTCGGGTCGCTGACCCGCGACGGCTTCGTCGACTACGAGCCCGACGGCCGCCGGTACCACCTGGGCCTGCGGGTCTTCCAGCTGGGCCAGCGGGTGTCCAACCATCATGGTTTCGCCGGAACCGCCATGCCCATCCTGCGCAGGGTCACCGAGCAGACCGGCGAGGCCACCATCCTCAGTGTCCGCGACGGTCTGCACCACCTGACCGTCAGTAAGGTGGATGGCCCCCAGACCTTCCGAGTGACCAGCGACCCCGGCCACCTGGGCTCCCTGTCCACCACCGCCGTCGGCAAAGCCCTGGTGGCGTTCGCCGAGGATGAGGAACGGGAGCGCCTGCTGAATGAGCTTCCACTGGAACGCCTGGCCGAGAAGTCGATCACGGACCGCGGCGCCTTCCGGGCGGAGATCGAGGAAGTGCGCCGACGCGGGTACGCCGTCATGGACGAGGAGAACGAGGCGGGCATGCGTGCGGTGGCGGTGCCCGTGCTCAACAGCCAGGGCCATGCCTTTGCGTCGCTTGCGACTGCCGTCCCCGTCTTCCGCATGGGCCTGGAGGAGCTCGAGGCCCACGTCCCGGTCCTCCAGGAGGCCGCCGCCGAACTGGCCGCCCGCCTGCCGCAGCGCGGCTAGCAACAGATGCCGCGCAAAATATTATGTTCGCATCTAGAACACTAGTGCGAGAAGTGAACATTTGCTGTACTGTAATCCCTATCACCGGCACGCCTTCCGCAATTCGGGCTCCCGGTGCCGTTACCAAAGGAGCTGCACGGATGAGTATTCGAACTGAGTCCTACCTCGTGGGACTGGTTGGAGACGGCGTCACGCCGTCGCTCACGCCGCCCATGCACGAACGGGAAGGTGACGTGCAGGGCCTGCGCTACCTTTACCGCCCCATCGACCTGCTGGAACTGGGACTAGGGGGCGACGCCGTGGGCAGCATCCTGCAGAGCGCACGCACCCTGGGCTTCAACGGGCTCAACATCACCCACCCCTGCAAGCAGCTGGTCCTGGAGCACCTGGACGAAATCTCCGCCGACGCCCGCCGCCTGGGTGCCGTCAACACGGTGGTCATCCGGGAGGGCCGCTTCATCGGCCACAACACCGACTTCTCCGGCTTCGCCGCCGCCCTGGCATCCGGCCTGCCCGGGGCGGACCTGGGCCGCGTGGTGCAGCTCGGCGCCGGCGGCGCGGGGTCCGCCGTCGCCTACGCCCTGCTCACCGCCGGCGTCCGCCGCCTGGACCTGGTCGACATGGACCCCGCACGGGCGGCGGCGCGGGCCGCCGAACTGGCCGGCTTGTTCCCGGACCGCACCGTAACAGCGGGCACGACGGCGGAGCTGCCGCAGCTGATGCCCCTCGCCGACGGTCTGGTGCACTGCACCCCGGTGGGCATGGCTGCCCACCCGGGCGTTCCGCTGGACCTGGACTTGCTCGAGTCCCGGCACTGGGTGGCCGACATCGTCTACCGCCCCATCGAGACCGAGCTGGTCCGCGGCGCCCGCGCCAAGGGCTGCGACGTCCTGGACGGCGGCCGGATGGCTGTGGGCCAGGCCGCCGACGCCTTCCGCATTTTCACCGGCCTGGACGCCGACCCGGACCGCATGCGCAGCCACTTCCTGGAGCTCGTCGCCGCCGAGGAGGTGGCCGCCTGATGCGCACCGGAATCGCCACCGTCTGCCTGTCCGGCACCCTGAAGGAAAAGATGCAGGCCTGCGCCATCGCGGGCTTCGACGGCATCGAGATCTTTGAACAGGACCTGGTCACCTCGCCGCTCAGCCCGGAGCAGGTGCGGAGCATGGCCGCAGACCTGGGCCTGGGCCTTGACCTCTACCAGCCGTTCCGCGATTTCGACGGCGTCACCCCGGACCTGCTCAAGGCCAACCTCCGCCGGGCCGAGGCCAAGTTCAAGCTCATGTCGCGCCTGGGCATGGACACCATCCTGGTCTGCTCCAACGTTGCCACTGCCACCATCGACGACGACGGCCTCCGCGCCGAACAGCTGGCACAGCTCGCCAACCTGGCGGGCGACCACGGCGTCAAGGTGGCCTACGAAGCCCTGGCCTGGGGCAAGTACGTCAACGACTACGAGCACGCCTACCGGCTGGTGGAAATGGTGGACCACCCCAACCTGGGCACCTGCCTTGACTCCTTCCACATCCTGTCGCGCGACTGGGAGACCTCCCACATTGAGGCGTTCAACCCGGAGAAGATCTTCTTCGTCCAGGTGGCCGATGCCCCCAAGCTCTCCATGGACGTCCTGTCCTGGAGCCGGCACTACCGCGTGTTCCCCGGCGAAGGCCAGTTTGAGCTGGCCAAGTTCATGGGCCACGTGGTCCGGGCAGGCTACAGCGGCCCGGTCTCCCTTGAGGTCTTCAATGACGTCTTCCGCCAGTCGGACGTGGAGCGGACGGCCGTGGACGCCATGCGCTCGCTCATCTGGCTGGAGGAGCAGAGCGCCAAGTGGCTCGCCGGGAACGCGGCCGGTGGTGCCGTTGACGCCGGCGGCGCGCTCCGCCGTCGTTATCCGATGGAGCTGGCCACGCTGCCCAAGGTCAGCGAGCCCGCAGGCTTTAACTTCGCCGAAGTGAAGGCGGACGACACCGCGCAGCTGGAGAAGCTCCTGGGCCAGCTCGGCTTCGCGTTCGAGGGCCGGCACCGCACCAAGGACGTCCAGCTGTGGACCATGGGCCAGGCGCGCGTCATCATCAACGAACAGGCGGCGCAGCACGCCGAGCCCGCGATCGCCGCGCTGGGGTTCGACGTCGATTCCCCCGTGATTGCCTCCGCCCGGGCCCAGCAGCTCAAGGCCCCCGTGGTGGCCCGCAAGGTCCAGGCGGACGAGGAAGTCTTCCAGGGCATCTGCGCCCCGGACTCCACCGAAATCTTCCTCTGCCAGGGCAGCCCGGACGGCACCGCGGCCTGGACACGGGAGTTCGGGGAAGGGCTGGAACACCCGTCGGCGGGAGCCAGCGCGGTGATCGACCACGTCAACCTTGCCCAGCCGTGGCAGCACTTCGACGAGGCCGTCCTCTTCTACACCAGCGCCCTGGCCCTGGATCCGCAGCCGTTCGCCGAAGTTCCCAGCCCCAGCGGACTGGTGCGCTCGCAGGTCATGCAGACCTCCGACGGCGCGGTGCGGCTGGTCCTGAACCTGGCTCCGGTCCAGCAGGCGCCGGCCCGCCAGACGTACCAGGAGCACATCGCCTTCGCCGTCACGGACCTGGTGGCCACGGCACGCTCCGCCCGCGGCCGCGGCCTTGAGTTCCTGCAGATCCCGGCCAACTACTACGAGGACCTGGACGCCCGCTTCGACCTTGAACCGGGTTTCCTGGCCACCCTCCAGGAGCTCAACCTGCTGTACGACCGGGACGCCGACGGCGAATTCCTCCATTTCTACACCGCCACCGTGGGCAGTGTGTTCTTCGAAATGGTGGAGCGGCGCGGCAGCTACGACGGTTACGGCGCCCCCAATGCCCCGGTCCGGCACGCCGTCCAGTACGACTCCCTGCACCGCAGCCGGCCTTCGTCCTAACGCCACCAAACCCACCCACGCCACCAAGAAAAGGAGCCCGCCGTGCCAAAAGACGTCACCGCAGAGCTTGAATCGGAGGAGCTCGTGCCGCCCGCAGAGCCCAAGGCAGCGCACGCGCCCCTGGACGCCGCCGCGGAGTCCCAAGCGGACCTGAGCGCGGAAATCAACGCGCTGGGCGAGGCCTACCGGCGCGCGCTCAAGGACGGTGCCCAGCCGGAGACCCAGCCGCGGCTGGACTACCCGCCGTACCGCAGCAGCATCCTGCGCCACCCCACCAAGAGCCTGCAGCACGCCGACCCGGAAACCATCGAGCTGTACTCGCCGGCGTTCGGGCACCAGGACGTGCACGCGCTGGAATCGGACCTGACCATCCAGCACAACGGCGAGCCCCAGGGCGAGCGGATCATCGTGGCCGGCAGGGTCCTGGACGGCGACGGCCGCCCCGTGGCCGGGCAGCTCGTGGAGATCTGGCAGGCCAACGCCTCCGGCCGCTACATCCACAAGCGCGACCAGCACCCGGCCCCGATCGATCCCAACTTCACGGGCATCGGCCGCTGCATCACCGGCCCGGACGGCTCCTACCGGTTCACCACCATCAAGCCCGGCGCGTACCCCTGGAAGAACCACCTCAACGCCTGGCGTCCGGCGCATATCCACTTCTCGCTGTTCGGCACCGAGTTCACCCAGCGCATCATCACCCAGATGTACTTCCCCGGCGACCAGCTCTTCCCGCTGGACCCCATCTACCAGACCATCGTGGACCAGGACGCGCGCGACCGGCTGGTGGCCACCTACGACCACAGCCTCACCGAGCCCGAGTGGGCGCTGGGCTACAACTGGGACATCGTCCTGACCGGTCCCAAGCGGACCTGGACCGAAAACGAAGCATACGGCGACGCCGGGGATGAGGAGTAGAGATGAGCACCAAACTGGTACCCACCCCCGGACAGACGGTCGGTCCGTTCTACGGCTACGCCCTTCCGTTCGAGAAGGACAACGAGCTCCTGGCCCCGGGCTCGCCCGGTTCCATCCGCCTGCAGGGCACGGTCTATGACGGCGCCGGCCACACCATCCCGGACGCCATCCTGGAAATCTGGCAGCCGGACGCCAAAGGCAACATTGTCCAGCGCACCGGTTCCCTGGTCCGCGACGGCTACACCTTCACTGGCTGGGGCCGCGGCGCCGTCGGCAACTCCGGCGTCTTCACCTTCACCACCGTCAACCCTGGCCCCACGAAACCGGGCGCTGCGCCGTTCATCTCCGTGGCGCTCTTTGCCCGCGGCCTCACCAACCGGCTGTTCACCCGCATCTACCTGCCGGAGGACACCGAGGCCCTGGCCAACGACCCGCTGCTCAGCTCGCTCGATCCCGAGCGCCGCAGCACGCTGATCGCCCGCCGCGACCCCGACGGCGGCCTCACCTGGGACATCCGTCTCCAGGGCGGGGACGAGACGGTCTTCCTGGACTTCCAGTGACCCACGCCGCCGCCCTGGGAGATCTGCGCGCGTTCGCGGAGGAGGCCGACGCCGGCCTGCTCAGTCCCGTCTCAGCGTCACCCCTGGTGGCGGCGCTGACGGGGGACCGGGCAGTGCTCGCGGCCATCCTCGCCGTCGAGTCCGGCTGGGCCGCCGTGCTGGAACGGGCCGGCCTGGCACCTGCCGGTTCCGCCGCCGTCGTCGCCTCCGCTGCCGAAGCGGGCCGCTACGACCTGGCCGATATCGCGCTGCGCGCCCAGGGCGGCGGCAACCCGGTGATCCCGCTGCTGGCGGACCTCCGGAAGAAGGTGGCCGCGCTGGACACCGCCGGGGTGGGCGCCGGAAAGGCCGTCCATACCTCCCTGACCAGCCAGGACGTGCTCGACACCGCCCTGATGCTGCTGGCCCGCAACACGGTGCACGCCGTGCTGGCGGACCTGAAAGGCACCACGACGGCGCTCGCCGCCCTGGCGGCCCAGCATGGGGGCACGCTGTGCGTGGGCAGGAGCCTGGCCCAGCATTCGCTTCCCTTCACGTTCGGGCTGCGGGCCGCGCAGTGGTTCCACGGCGTGGCCGCCGCAGGCCGGCAGCTTGCGGCCCTGGACTTCCCGGTCCAGTTCGGCGGCGCGGCGGGAACACTCGCGGCCGGAACGGTGCTGACCGAGGGTTCGCGGGCGACGCCATTTTCACTGGCGGACGCCCTGGCATCCCAGCTTGGCCTCGACCCTGCGGCGGCGCCGTGGCACACCAACCGGCTGGCCGTCACCTGCCTCGGCAACGCCCTGGCGTCCGTGCTGGACGCCTTCGGCAAGATCGCCGCTGACGTCCTCTTCCTCAGCCGTCCCGAGGTGGGGGAAGTGGCCGAGCCGAAGGTTGCCGGACGCGGCGTCTCCTCCGCCATGCCGCAGAAGCAGAACCCGGTGCTGTCCGTCCTGGTCCGCAGCGCCGCGCTGCAGGCACCCCACCTGGCGGCCCAACTGCACCTCGCAGCCGCCAGCTTCAACGATGAGCGCCCGGACGGGGCCTGGCACACCGAGTGGCCCGCCCTGCGCCAGCTGCTGGCGCTCTCCCTCGGGGCCGCCGGCCTCATCCGCGAACTTGCCGGGGGGCTGCAGGTGTTCCCGGACGCCATGCGCCGCAACCTGGACCTCGCCGGCCCCCTGCTGCTTGCCGAGGGCGTTGGCGCCGCCGTCGCCCCGCTCCTGGCGGAGACGGACGGCCGCACGGGCAAGCAGCAGCTGCAGGACGTGGTGGACCGGACCCTGCAGGCGCCTGCCTCCGGGCAGGCCGCCACCTACCGCAAGCTGCTGCGCGAAACGGTCCCCGCCGCCCTCGTCCCTGACGCCCGGCTGGAGGAACTCCTGGACCCCGCCAGCTACCTCGGCCAGGCTGCGGAAATTTCCCACCGCATCCTGGCGGCTTTTCCCGACTTTGTTGCACCTACCGACGCGAACGGAGATTCCCGTGGCTAAACCGGCCCTGAAGGCAGCGCTGCTGTCACCCCAGCGACCCCTGGGCGACCACCCCCTGCTGGTGGTGGGACCCTCCCTGGGCACTTCTTCAATCCTGTGGAACCGCGTGGCGTCCCTGCTCGGCAACGACTACGACGTGGTGGCCTGGGACCTGCCCGGCCACGGCGTCTCGCCCGCCGCCACGGAATCGTTCGACGTCGCCGCGCTCGCCGGCGTCGTCGTCGACCTGGTCGATTCCATCGCCCCCGGCGAAGACTTCCACTACGCCGGTGTTTCGCTGGGCGGCGCCGTCGGCCTGCAGCTGGGCATCAAGCACGGGGAGCGGCTGAAAAGCCTGTCCGTGCAGAACAGCGGCGCAAAGATCAGCACGCCCGAGGCTTGGCTGGAGCGCGCCGAAACCGTCCGCGCCCAGGGGACCCCCGTGATGATCCAGGGATCCGCGCAGCGCTGGTTCGCCCCTGGCTTTATGGAACGCGAGCCCGAATTCAGCAGCCGGCTCCTGCACTCCCTGCGCGACGCCGACCGCTTCAGCTACGCCTTCTGCTGTGAGGCCCTGGCGGCGTTCGATGTCCGCCAGGAGCTCGGCAGCATTCAGGCCCCCACGCAGGTGATCGCGGGGGCACTGGACGGCGTGGCCACCCCGGCCATGGCTGAGGAAGTGGCGGCAGGCATCACCGCCGGGGGCGGCACCGCCACGGCGGTGACCGTGGAGGGTATTTCGCACCTTGCCCCGGCGGAGGCGCCCGGGCATGTCGCGGACCTGATGCGCAGCCTGATGGCCTGGGCCGAGTCGCGGGCGGCCGCCAAATGAGCTCTGACACCTCACGGAACGGTGTGGTCCAGCCCGGCGCCACCAGCCAGGAGATTTACGACGGCGGCATGGTGGTCCGGCGCGAGGTGCTCGGCGACGCGCACGTGGACCGGGCCAACGCCAACAAGGACGAGTTCACCGGCGACTTCCAGGACATGATCACCCGCATCGCGTGGGGCGGCATTTGGACCAGGCCCGGCCTGACCCGGCAGATGCGTTCCGCCGTCACGATCACCGCCATGGTGGCCCACGGCCACTGGGAGGAGCTGGCCATGCATATCCGCGCCGCCCTCCGCAACGGCCTCAGCAGGGACGAGATCAGGGAAATCCTGCTGCAGACCGCCATCTACTGCGGAGTCCCCTCCGCCAACACCGCCTTCAAGACCGCCCAGCAGGTCTTCAAAGAAATGGATACACCTTCATGAACCAGGCTTTTGTGTACGACGCCGTGCGCACCCCCTTCGGCAAGTTCGGCTCCGGCCTTGCAGCGGTCCGCCCGGATGACCTTGCCGCGCACGTGATCAGGGAGTCGGTGCAGCGTGCACCGGGGCTTGATCCGGAGCGGATTGATGAGGTGGTGTTTGGCAACGCGAACGGTGCCGGCGAGGAGAACCGCAACGTGGCCCGGATGGGCACCCTGCTGGCCGGCCTGCCGGTGTCGATTCCGGGCACCACGGTGAACCGGTTGTGCGGGTCTTCGCTGGATGCGGCGATCATCGCCTCGCGCCAGATCAACGCCGGCGACGCCGACCTGGTGCTGGTTGGCGGCGCCGAGTCGATGTCCCGTGCGCCGTGGGTGCTGCCCAAGACCGAGAAGCCGTACCCGGCCGGGGACCTGACCCTGGCATCCACCACCCTTGGCTGGCGGCTGGTGAACAAGGCGATGCCGAAGGAGTGGACCATTTCGCTGGGCGAGGCCACCGAGCGGCTGCGCGAGAAGTACGGCGTGACCCGCGAGGCGCAGGACGAGTTCGCCGCGAACTCCCACAACCTCTCGGCCGCGGCCTGGGACGAGGGGTTCTACGACAACCTCGTCACCCCCGTGCCGGGCACCGACCTGGTGCGGGACGAGGGCATCCGCCCCGGCTCTTCGGCGGAGAAGCTGGCCGGGCTGAAGACCGTTTTCCGGACGGAGGACGGCACGGTCACCGCGGGCAACGCGTCCCCATTGTCCGACGGCGCCTCCGCGGCCTGGGTGGGCAGCGAGGCTGCCGCCGGGCTGCTCGGGCTGGACCCGCTGGCCCGCATCGCCGGGCGCGGGGCGCATGCCAACGACCCCCAGTACTTCGGCTACGCCCCCGTTGAGGCGGCGAACAAGGCCCTCGCAAAGGCGGGCATCGGCTGGGACCAGGTGGGCGCCGTCGAACTTAACGAAGCCTTCGCCGCCCAGTCGCTGGCCTGCATCAACGCCTGGGGCATCGACCACTCCATCGTGAACCGGCACGGCGGTGCCATCGCCATGGGCCACCCGCTGGGCGCGTCCGGCACCCGGATCCTGGGCACCCTGGCCCGGTCCCTCCAGGCCTCCGGCGAACGGTGGGGCGTGGCCGCGATCTGCATCGGGGTGGGCCAGGGCCTGGCCGTTGTCCTCGAAAATGTAACTGCTGGCGTGAAGGGCTAGGAAAATGCTGAATTTTGTAAATTCTGTCCAGGCCGCCGTGGCCGAAATCAAGGACGGAGCCACCGTGATGATCGGCGGGTTCGGCAACGCCGGCCAGCCGTTCGAACTGATCGATGCGCTGCTCGAATGCGGCGCCACGGACCTGACCGTGGTGAACAACAACGCCGGCCAGGGCGACCAGGGCCTGGCGCTGCTGATCAAGGAAGGCCGGGTGAAGAAGATGATCTGCTCCTTCCCGCGGCAGTCCGATTCCTGGCACTTCGACGCCAAGTACAAGGCCGGCGAAATTGAACTCGAACTCGTTCCGCAGGGCAACCTGGCCGAGCGGATCCGCGCGGCCGGTGCCGGGATCGGCGGGTTCTTCACCCCCACGGGCTACGGCACCATGCTCGCCGAGGGCAAGGAAACCCGGATCATCGACGGCCGCGGCCAGGTCTTCGAGACCCCCATCCACGCCGACGTCGCCCTGATCAAGGCCCTGAAGGCGGACGGCAAGGGCAACCTGGTGTACCGCAAGACCGCCCGGAACTTCGGCCCGATCATGGCCGCTGCCGCGAAGCACACCATCGCCCAGGTCTCCGAGATCGTCCCCACCGGCGGGCTGGACCCCGAGAACGTGGTGACTCCGGGAATCTACGTCAACACCATCGTCAAAGTTGCCGGCAGCGGCAGCCCCGCTGCAAACACCAACCCGAAGGTGGCCTGAGATGAGCCTCACCGAAACCAGCATCAAGAGCTCCGAGACCCCGCTGGGCCGGGATGACCTCGCCCGCCTGGTAGCGAAGGACATCGCGCCGGGTTCGTTCGTGAACCTCGGCATCGGGCAGCCCACCCTGGTGTCCAATTACCTGACCGAGGAACAGAACATCACCCTGCACACCGAGAACGGCATGCTCGGCATGGGTCCGGAAGCCACGGGCGACCAGATCGACGAGGACCTCATCAACGCCGGCAAGATCCCCGTGACCGAGCTCCCCGGGGCGTCTTACTTCCACCACGCGGACTCGTTCGCGATCATGCGCGGCGGGCACCTGGACATCTGCGTCCTGGGCGCCTTCCAGGTCTCCGCCAACGGTGACTTGGCCAACTGGCACACCGGCGCACCCGGGGCGATTCCCGCCGTCGGCGGTGCCATGGACCTGGCCACCGGCGCCAAGGACGTCTTCGTCATGATGACACTCCTGACCCGCGAAGGCGCGTCCAAGATCGTCGAGGCCTGCACCTACCCGGTCACCGGCGTCGGTTGCGTCACCCGCGTCTACACCGACAAAGGCGTCTTCCTCACCGGGCCCGAGGGCGTCACCGTCCGCGAAACCTTCGGCTGCACCCTGGAGGAACTCCAGGAACTGGTGCCCGTCCCGCTCAAGGCCGCCGCGGCGGCCTGACGCCGGGCCCTAGGATTGGTAACCATGACCGACGCCGCAGGTACCGATACCCAGACCGCCCCGCAGGCCAGCGACCAGTACGTCCAGTCGCTCGCCCGGGGCCTGGCGGTGATCCGGGCCTTCGACGCCGAGCGTCCGGTCATGACGCTGTCCGAAGTGGCCGCCCGCACAGGACTCACGCGCGCCACCGCCCGCCGGTTCCTGCACACGCTGGTGGAGCTGGGCTATGTCCGGACGGACGGCAAGACGTTCGCGCTGACCGCCAAGGTACTGCAATTGGGCTACGCCTACCTCTCGGGGCTGTCACTTCCCCAACTGGCCCAGCCGCACCTGGAGGAACTGTCCCTCAAGCTCGGCGAATCCACGTCCGCCGCCGTCCTCGACGGCACGGACATCGCCTACATCGCCCGCGTGACCACGCGTCGGATCATGACCATCGGCATCACCGTGGGCACCCGCTTCCCGGCCTACGCCACGTCGATGGGCCGGGTGCTGCTCGCGGCACTTCCGCCCGCGGACCTCAAGGCGTACCTGGCGGCTGCGGAGATCAAGGCGCTCACTCCCCGCGCCCTGGGAAGCGTGCCGGAGTTGCTGGCCGTCCTGGACACCGTACGGGCACAGGGGTGGTGCGTGCTGGACCAGGAACTGGAACTGGGCCTGATGTCGGTTGCCGCTCCCGTGTACGACGGACCCAAGGTGGTGGCAGCGGTGAACGTGTCCCTGCAGGCCCAGTCCGTGGAGGCCAAGCCGGATCCGGACGCCTACCTGGCATCCGTGGCGCAGGAGATCAAGGCGACGGCGGCCCTCATCTCGGCGGACCTCACCGCCCGCGGCTAGGAGTTCCGGGTCGCGCAGCCTGCCCGGCCTTCACTGCGCAGGGGCAGTCCCCGCGCAGCGAGCCAGAACTTCACTGCGCAGCCCGGTACGTCCGGGCACGGCGAAAAAAGGAAAGGAACGACGGCGGGTGCTTCCCGCCGTCGTTCCTTTCCTTTTATCCCGTACCGGCTTATCCCGTACCGGCGCTGCTACCGCACGTGGTTGCCCAACTCGCGCAGCGGCGTCTTGGCGGTTTCGCGGGCCCACAGCGCACCGATCACGGCTAGGATCGACGACGCGGCCACGATCCAGGCGGCCGGGCCCCAGTTTGCCTTCTCGGCGCCGACCAGGGCGGTGCCCAGCAGCGGAGTGAATCCGGCGCAGAGGATGCCGATCTGGAGCCCGATCGCCATGCCGGAGTAGCGCACCTTGACGTTGAAGAGCTCGGAGAACCACGCCGGGTAGATCGCGTTGGACATGGCGTAGGTTCCGGCGGTGATCAGGGTGCTGGTCAGGAAGATCATCGGGATGTTCCCCGTGGAGATCACCGAGAAGTACACGAAGATCATGGCGCCGGAGCCCAGGACGCCGCCGATGAAGATGGGCCGGCGGCCGAAGGTATCGGACAGCCTGGCCATGAGCGGCTGGCTGGCGATGGCCAGGACGTTGCCCAGGATGCTGACCCAGAGCATGGTGGAGGCGGGAACGCCCACTGAGACAGCGTAGGCGAGGCCGAACGACTGCATGAACGTGTTGGTGACGGTCTCGAAGGACATCAGCGCCACCTGGAAGAACTGCGCCGGGTGGGTCTGGAACATCTTGGCGAAGGGAAGTTTCACCAGTTCGCCGTGGTCGTGCTTCTCCTCGAAGACTTCCGGCTCCTCCAGCGAACGGCGCACCAGGTACGCGACGATGAGCACGACGAGGGAGAGCCAGAACGGGATCCGCCAGCCCCAGGCGAGCCGGTCGGCCTCGCTCATGGCAGCGACGGGCAGGAACGCCAAGGAAGCCAGGACGATGCCGGCGGAGATGCCGCTCATTGCGAAGCTGGCGAAGAACCCGCGGCGGCCTTCAGGTGCTTCCTCGGTGGAGAGTGCCGAGGCGCCTGCTGTCTCGGCCCCGGCCGACAGGCCCTGCATCAGGCGAAGCACCACCAGCAGCGCGGGGGCCCAGTAGCTGGCCGTGTTGAAGTCGGGCAGGACGCCGATGAGGAACGTGGCACTGCCCATCAGGACGAGGGTGAGCACCAGGGTGTTCTTGCGGCCGATCTTGTCGCCGAGGTGGCCGAACACCACCGCGCCGAACGGGCGGGCCACGTACGCGACGCCGAACGTGGCGAAGGACGCGATCAGGGCCACGGTTGGGTCGCCCCCCGGGAAGAAGATCTTCGAGAAGACCAGGGAGGCGGCAGTGGCGTAAATGAAGAAGTCGTAATACTCCAGGGCGCCGCCAAGGAAGGCGGCCAGCGCTGCTTTCTTGGCGCGCTTGAGCTGGCGCTGTGCCTCAGGCGTGGACTGGGCCTGGGCTCCTGCTGCGATGTTGGTCATGGTGGGGTTCCTTCCACGCTGAAGGTGGGGATATTTTTCCTAATTTGTACGCATACCGAACGGGTGTGCGAAATGCGTCTGAAAAGAGGATACTAGCTGGTGACACCAATCACAATGCCGTCCCGCGAAAGGTGCACCAATGGAACCCTCCACGGAAGCTTCCCGCCTGGTCCTGGTTGGCTCAGCCGCCTCCAAGGCGATGTCCCCGGGCCTGTGGAACCCCGTACTGCAGAAACTCGGCAGCGGCTGGACCTACGAAGCGTGGGACGTTCCACCAGGGGGTGACCTGGCAGGAGTCCGCCGCAGGCTCCTGGATCCCGGGATCGTCGCCGCCAACGTCACCATGCCGCACAAGCACTGGGCGGCGGAAACAGCGGATGGGGCAACGGATGCCGTCCGGCGAAGTGGCGCCTGCAACCTGCTGGTCCGGCAGGCGGGTGAGCTGGTGGGCCACAACACCGACATCACGGCGGTGAGTGTGCTGCTGGGCCGGCAGTTCCAGCGCCATGCCCTGCTGCTCGGGGCCGGGGGAGCTGCCAGGGCAGTCCTGGTGGCACTCAGTGGAAACGTTGGCACCGTCTCCATCACGGACCGCGATCCCCGCGCCGCGGAGGAGTTGCTGGCTCTTGCCGGCAGTCTCGGCGTTGACGCGCGCAACGTCACCTGGCAGCAGGCGCAGGACCTGGCCCGCGATGTGTCATTGGTGGTCAATGCCACCCCCATCGGCAAGGACGCCTCTGATGCGCCGGCCTGGGGCGGGAAGCCCCTTGCTCCAGACGCCGTCCTGTACGACTTCGTCTATGCGGGCCACACCACGGCGAGCGTTGCCCGGGCCCGTGAGCTGGGCATCCGGTCCGTGGACGGATGGGACCACCTCCGTGAGCAGGCCGTAGCCATGGTGCCCCTCCTGGGGCTCGACGGACAGGCCCGGGTGCTGCTGCAGCAGACGCTGGAGCGGCTCCGGGCGGCGATATGATCGGACAGGCGCTGGAGCCCGGCGGACCTGTACGGGTGCGCCAAACCGTCGGGAGAGGAACCACAGTGCCCATGGAGGAGCAGGCAGCCTACTTTGTGAAGTCGGTTGAGAAGGCCTTCGACGTGCTGCTCGCCTTCACCCCCGACCAGCCGCGGCTTACCGTGTCGCAGGTCGCTGCCCGGACCGACATGACCCGTGCCTCTGCGCGCCGGTTCCTGCTGACCCTGGCGGATCTTGGTTACCTCCGTGCCGAAGGCCAGGCCTTTGAACTGACCGCCCGGTCGCTGGACGTCGGCCGCGCCTACCTTGCCAGCCTCACCTTGCCCGGAGTGGCGGAGCCGCACCTGAAGGAACTGGCCGAGGAGCTGAACGAAACCACTGCCCTCTGCATCCTCGACGGCGCCGACGTGGTCTACGTCGCCTGCGTGCCGTCGCCGCGGCTGCTGAGCGTATCGATCACCGTGGGCACGCGGTTCCCGGCCTGGGCCACCTCCATGGGCAGGGTGCTCCTCGCCGGACTGCCCCCGGCGCGGCTCGAGGAGTACCTCCGCACGGTCCAGCTGCACCGCTTCACCGACCACTCCATCGGCAGCGTTGAGGACCTGCGGACCGAAGTCGAAGCGGCCCGCATCAAGGGCTGGTCCATGGTTTCCCAGGAACTCGAGGAAGGCCTGCGCGGCGTGGCCGTGCCCGTGCGGCGGGGAAACGAGGTGGTGGCCGCGGCCAACGTCTCCCTGCAGACCCACCGCGCCGCGGCCCAGGACATCGAAGCATCGGTCCTTCCCCGGCTGCTGGAGGCCGCGCGGCGGATCGCCCTCGATTACGGCGGCCCGGTCCGCGGCAGCAGATAACTGTTTGCCACCAAGCCCGCCGCCCCACTCCCGCAGCAGTCCCCGGCGATCTAGACTCAAGCCAGCGCGTGCAGCAGAGCCGCCGCCGCGCTCGTCAGGAAGGGGAGTCGGCGGGTGAAACTGGGCATTCCGCGGGAACGGCGGGAGGGCGAACGGCGCGTTGCCGCCACCCCGGATACGGTGAAGCAGCTGGCGGGCATGGGCCTGGAGGTGCTGGTGGAGGCCGGCGCCGGGGAGGCCGCCGGGCACCCCGACCTGGACTACCGGCAGGCCGGCGCGGCCATCGTCCCCCAACTGGACCCCCGGGCCATCGACGTCCTGGCCCATGTCCGCCCCCTGGACCCGAACATGGCCGCGGCACTCCCGCGGGGAGCCGTGACGGTTGGCCTCGCGTCGCCGTCGTCCGAACTGCCCACCGTGCAGGCGCTCGCGGACGCCGGCGTCACGTCCTTCGCCCTGGAACTCGTGCCCCGCATCTCGCGCGCCCAGTCCATGGACGCACTCAGCTCCCAGGCGCTGGTGGCCGGCTACCGCTGTGTCCTTGAAGCGGCCATCCGGCTGCCCCGGTTCTTTCCGCTCTACATGACGGCGGCCGGCACGGTTCCGCCGGCACGGGTACTGGTCCTCGGGGCCGGCGTGGCCGGGCTGCAGGCCATCGGCACCGCCAAGCGGCTGGGTGCGCGGGTCTTCGCCAACGACATTCGGCCCGCCTCGGCGGATGAGGTGGCCTCGATGGGCGGCACCTTCATCCGGCTGGACCTTGAGACGGCGGAGGCCGCCGGCGGCTACGCCCGGCAGCTGAGTTCCGACGCCGGGACCCGCCAGCGGCAGCTGCTGGCACCCCACGTGGCGCAGGCGGACGTTTTGATTACGACGGCGGCAGTCCCCGGGCGCCCCGCACCCCTTTTGGTGACCCGCGAGATGGTGCAGGGCATGCGTACGGGATCGGTCGTCGTCGACCTCGCCGCGGAGTCCGGCGGCAACGTGGAGGGATCGGTGCCCGGCCAGGACATCCCGATCCCCACCGCCGACGGCACCGGGACTGTCACCCTGGTGGGCCTGAAGGACCCGGCCTCGGCCATGGCGTCGGACGCCTCCCGGCTCTACGCCAAGAACGTGGCCAACCTGCTGTCCCTGCTGGTCCGCGACAGCGCACTCACCCTGAATTTCGACGACGAAGTGGTGGCCGGTGCCTGCCTGACGCATGACGGCGCAGTGCGGCACCAGCCCACGGCCGCGCTGCTTGCTGAACGGGCGGCGGCCACGGCACGGGAAGGAGCGCTCTGATGGACGGCATTGCCCTGCTGACGGTGACGGTGCTGGCGGTGTTCGTCGGCTTCGAGGTGGTGTCCAAGGTGTCCAGCACCCTGCACACGCCGCTGATGTCCGGCGCCAACGCCATCCACGGCATCATCCTGGTGGGCGCCATCATCGTGGCCGGCCAGGCCGCGGAGCCGCTGGTCCTGGCCGTGGCGCTGCTCGCCGTCGTCCTCGCCACCGCCAACCTGGTGGGCGGGTTCGTGGTGACGGACCGGATGCTGCACATGTTCCATGCCAGGAAGGACGCGGGCCAGGCGGCCGCCGCCCGGAAGGCAGGCGGCAAATGAGCCTCCTCGACCCCGTCTGGACCTCCCTGCTGTACCTCGCGGCCGCGGTCTGCTTCATCCTGGCGCTGCGCGGGCTCAGCTCCCCGCGCACTGCCCGGCGGGGGAACCTGGTGGGCGCCCTCGGTGCCCTGATCGCCGTCATTACCGTCTTCCTGTCCGTCCGGATGGACAACATTCCGTGGATCCTGGGCGCCATCGCGGTGGGCAGCGCGGTCGCGGCGCCCGTGGCCAGGCGCGTGAAAATGACCCAGATGCCGCAGTTGGTGGCGCTGTTCAACGGCGTCGGCGGTGGTGCCGCTGCCCTGGTGGCCCTCCTGGAACTGGGACACACGGACAATCCCTGGGTCCGGCTGGCCATCGTGTTCACGCTGCTCGTGGGGGCGGTGTCCTTTGCAGGCTCCGCGGTGACGTTCGCCAAACTGCAGGAGCTGATGACCACCCGGCCCGTGGTGTTCCCGGGACTTCCGGTGGTGATGGCACTGGTGCTGCTCGCCGCGGTGGCCTGCGGTGTGGCCGTGGTCCTGGCCGGTTCGCCGGTGCTCGCGGGCCTGCTGCTGCTCCTGGGGCTGGCGGCCGGCGTCCTGCTGGTGCTGCCGGTGGGCGGCGCGGACGTACCCATCGTCATCTCGCTGCTGAACGCCTTCACGGGCCTGGCGGTCGCGGCGTCCGGCGTGGTGCTGGGCAACGTGCTGCTGGTGGTGGCCGGCACCCTGGTGGGCGCGTCCGGTACCATCCTCACCCGCGCCATGGCGGCGGCCATGGGGCGGAGCGTGGCGGGCATCCTGTTCGGCGCCTTCCGGGGAGGTTCGACGGCGGGCTCCACGGCCGTGAGCGAGCGCCCGGTCCGTTCGTCCTCGCCTGAGGACGTGGCAGTCCTGCTGGGATACGCCCAGCGGGTTATCATCGTGCCCGGCTACGGGCTGGCCGTGGCCCAGGGGCAGCACACTGCGGCGGAGTTGGCGCAGGCCCTTACAGCGCGGGGAGTCGACGTGGACTTCGCCATCCACCCGGTGGCCGGACGTATGCCGGGGCACATGAATGTGCTCCTGGCGGAGGCGAACGTGCCCTACGAATCGCTCAAGGAGATGGGCGACATCAACCCGGAGTTCAAGACGACTGATGTGGTCCTGGTGGTGGGGGCCAATGATGTGGTGAACCCGGCAGCCAAGACCTCATCCGGCTCGCCCATTTACGGGATGCCCATCCTGGAGGTGGCGCAGGCACGGCAGGTGGTGTTCCTCAAACGCTCCATGCGGCCGGGTTTTGCCGGCATCGAGAACGACCTGCTGTATGAACCGCAGACCTCGCTGCTGTTCGGGGACGCGAAGGACTCCCTGGCCCAGGTGCTGGGTGCGGTCAAGGCCTTGTAGTCCGGAACCGCACCCGCGGCGGGTTACCCTTCTTTCAGAAGCTTGCTTTCAATCCGCCATCAGAGGACGCCATGACTGACACCAGTTCCCCTTCGCCCAAACGTGCCGCCGTGGTCATCAATCCCGCAAAGACGGTGGATATCGACGTGCGCGAACTCATGGCCAAGCACTGTGAGGAAAACGGCTGGGGCGAAACCCTGTGGTTCGAGACCACGGAGGAGGACCCCGGCGTCGGGCAGGCCAAGGAGGCGCTGGCCCAGGGGGCGGACCTCATCATCGCGGCCGGCGGCGACGGCACCGTCCGCTGTGTCGCCGAAGTCCTTGCCGGCGGGGATATTCCCATGGGACTGCTGCCGCTGGGCACGGGGAACCTGCTGGCCCGCAACCTGGGCATCGACGTGACCGACTTCGACGGAGCCCTGTCCGGAGCCCTGGTGGGCACGGAACGGAAGATCGACGTGGTCCGCGCCCGCCGGAGCGACCCGGACAAGGACCAGGTGTTCCTGGTGATGGCTGGAATGGGCTACGACGCCACCATCATGGCGGACACGAACCAGGAACTGAAGCACAAGGTGGGCTGGCTGGCCTACGTCGATGCCGGGATCCGGAACCTGCCCGGAAAACCGGTCAAGGCCACCGTGCTGATCGACGGCAAGAGGGTTGTCCACCGGGGAGTCCGCAGCGTGATGGTGGGCAACTGCGGCAAGGTCCAGGGCGGCCTGGAAATCTTCCCGGAGGCCAAGATTGACGACGGCCTGCTGGACATCGCCGTCCTCGCCCCCCACCACGGCAAGCTGGGCTGGCTGTCCGTGCTGGCCGGCATCGTCGGCAAGGGGAAGACCAAGGACACCGCCGTGGAGTACTTCCAGGGCAAGACGGTGGAGATCACCCTGGAGCACAACGACAACTACCAGCTGGACGGCGACCACGAGGGCGAGAACAAGCACGTCCGGATGACCATGGAGCCCGGCGCCCTCACGCTGCGGATGTAGTCCGCCGGGCAGCGTTGTTCAGCCCAGCAGCCTGCCCCAGCGCGGTTCCAGCAGCGGCGCGCCGGCCAGCTTCAGCGCATGCCAGAGGGTGACTGCCACCGAATCCAGAACGGGCACTCCAGTGCTTTCCTCGACCTCCGCCGTGATGTTGGCCCCGTAGAGGTTGGTGCAGAGGTACACCAGGGCATCGGGTGAGGCGGCTGCGAGTTCCAGGGAGCCGGGGCGCATCTCGTCGTCGGTGACCCGGGCGAAGGACTCGTTGTCGCTCAGGTCCAGTGCCCGGTGGTCCACGGTCTTGATGCCTTCGCGCTCATAGGAAGCGATGACCTGGCGGTTCACGTCCTCCGTGTAGGGGGTGAACAGCCCGATCCGCTCGGTGCCGAAGATCCGGAAGGCCTCAAGGTAGGCCAGGGTGGAGGTGGTGGCCGGGATGCCGGTGGCGCCACTGATTTCGGCGGCCAGTTCGTGGTCGTGTGCGGCTCCCAGCCAGGAACCCGAGGTGCCGTTCCAGGCAATCACGTCCACGTCCGCCGTCGCCAGCAGCTTTGCCGCTTCGCGCATGACGGCGGGATCGAACTGCCGGTCGGAGGAGTCATCCAGGGCGATGCGGGTGACAGGGATCCGGGTGAAGTGCACCGTAACGTCGGTGCGTGCGCCGAGGATGCGGTAGGTCTGCGGTTCTAGGCAGGTGTTGGAGGACGGCACGATCATGCCGATACGGAAGGGGCGTGTGGTTGCGGGCATGCGGTGCTCCTAGGAGATGGCGGCGGGCAGGTGGGCGGCTTCGGCGGCGGCGGACTGGTGCTGCCGGAAACCGTTGCGGGCCACGAACCGCCCTGCGGCTCCGGGGTCGTGGAAGCCGTCTGCGTCCAGGACCACCCGGCCATTGGAAACCACGACGGCGGGCCAGCCGGTGAGTGCCTTGCCGTCGAAGGGTGAGAAGTCCGTTCCCATGTGAAGTGCGCTGCCGTCCACGGTGCGTTCCTCGGCGGGATCGAAAACCACCAGGTCGGCGTCGAACCCTTCGGCGATCACGCCCTTGCCGGGCAGGGCGTTGATCCGGGCCGGTTCGGCGGCGAAGGCGCTGACGAACTGTTCCACCGTGGCGCCGGCGGCGGTCATCGCCGTGAACGTGACGGGCATCCGGGTTTCCACGCCGGGCAGGCCGTGGGGCATGAAGCGCACGTCGTCGGTGCGTTCGCGCTTCTGGGAGAGGTCGTAGCAGGAATGGTCGGAGGAGATGGTGTGGATGGCGCCGGCGGCCAGGCGTTCCTTGAGGGCGGCCACCGTTTCGGGGTTGCGCATGGGCGGGCAGCAGGCGAACCATTCCGGGAAGGCCGAGGAGTAGACGGAGTCGTCCAGCGTGACATAGTGCGGGCAGGTTTCGGAGAAGGCTTCGAGGCCGCGTGTCCGGGCTTCGGACACCAGGTCCACCGCGCCGGGGGTTGACTGGTGAACGAAGTACACGGGTGCACCCGTGTATTCGGCCAGGGCCAGGGTTTCCTTGACCGAGATTTCTTCGGCCAGTTCGGGCCGGGTCCGGTGCAGGTGTTCGATGCCGATCCGGCCGTCCTGCGCGTGCTGCTCGGTGCAGTCCGTGATGATGGGGTCGTGTTCGGCGTGGATGTAGGTGAGGCCGTCCAGCCTGGCCATTTCCCGCATGACTTTCAGGATCGTGTCCCCGTCGGCCATGGTGGTCCCGCGGTTGGTGGTGTACATCTTCACCGAGCGCACGCCCTCGGCGGCCAGCTGCTCAAGCTGCCAGGGGACTGTTTCGTCCCAGCTGATCACGGCCCCGTGGAGGGCCACGTCGCAGCGGGAGTCGGTGGCCAGTTCCTTCTTGTGCAGGACGGCGGCCAGGGGGGTTTCCTGCGCATCCCGGGGGATGCCGAAGTCGATGATGGTGGTGGTGCCGCCCCACAGCGCGGCGGTGGATGTGGTCCGGTAGTCGTCAAGGGTGCGGAAGCGCCCGGTCACCTGGGCCACGTGGCAGTGCCCGTCCACGCCGCCGGGAATGACGAGCTTGCCGGTCGCGTCGATGGTGCGGTCCGCGGCAGGCGCCGGTTGGGCGGCGTCGAGGAGGGCGGCGATGCGCCCGTTTTGCACCACGATGTGTGCTGCCTGGCGGCCGGAGCTGTTGACCACCGTGGCGTTGGAAATGACGAGTTCTGGCTGGTTGGACATCGGTGTCCTCCTTGGATGGTTGAAGTCTGGATCAGGCGGAGGGCTGGGGCAGGGCGGCGTTCTCCTGGCGGGCGGCCAATGCCGCCTCCAGGTTGCCGGACAGGCCCTTGCGGTCCTTGGCGGGGGGTGCGGCGAAAGCGCCGGCGCGGTGGGGGCCGGACTGCAGCCCGGCCACTGCCTCCGCCATGCGGACGCCCGCGGAGATTCCGTCCACCACGGGGACGGGGATCCGGCCGCGCAGGTCCCGGGCCAGTCCGGCGAGCGGGGCACCTGCCAGGATGACGACGTCGGCGCCGTCCTCGGTGACGGCCTGCAGGCTGAGTGCCAGGAGGGTTTCCTTGAAGTCCTGCTGGACGGCGCCGATGCCGTTGAGGGATTCGTTGATGGAGCGGATGGAGGCGAGCCGGCCGGCCAGGCCGAATCCTTCCACGCATTCGCGGTACCAGGGTTTGATCCGGTCGGAGATGGCAATGATGGAGAAGCGGTGCCCCTGCAGCGCTGCTGCGCACAGCGCGGCCTCGGTGATGCCGATAACGGGCACCGCTGCGAGCTCCTTCAGGGCCGGCATGCCAGGATCGCCGAAGGCTGCCACCACGATGGCGTCCACGGGAGCCGCTCCGGGGCGGGTGTGTTCGGCGATGACCTCGGCCACCGCCCCCGCGGCGATGAGGGATTCGAAGCGGGTTTCGATGTATTCGACGCCGTGGCCGGCGGTCCGGAGTACCAGCTCCGTGCCGGGGGCGGCGGACCGGAGCGCTTCGGCTTCGATCAGGGCCGTGACATCGTCGCTGATGTTGGGGTTGATGACCAGGAGTTTCATTTTCTCTTCCGGTGGAATTCTGGTTCGGTCTTCTGGAAGTCCTCGGGGAACTGTTCCCGGTACTTCCCGATGTGGGACGCGGACTGGGCGGCCGCCCGGTCCGGGTCGCCGCTGGCGATGGCGGCGTAGAGCTCGCGGTGTTCGCGGATGAGTTCGGGCAGGTCGCTGACGTGGCGGAACAGCCAGTGCATGCGGCCCTGCAGCGGCTCCAGGGCGGATTTGAGGAAGTTGTTGTCGGCGATGCCGGTGATGGCGTCGTGGAATTCGCTGTTGGAGCGGTGGGCCTCCATCACCGCCCCCTTGGCGAGGAAGCCCTCTGCGTCGTCCAGCAGCCCCTTGAGGTAGGCGAGGTCGTCGGCGGTGGCCCGCTTGGCCGCGAGCCGGCAGGCCAGCACCTCCAGGGATTGGCGGACGTCGAAGAGGTCCTCCACGTCCTTGGGGCTGAGGCTGCTCACTTCCGCCCCGCGTGCGCCGCGGTCGCTGATAAGACCCTCCTGGCGGAGCATGCGCAGGGCCTCGCGGACCGGCAGCCGCGATACGGAGAATTCGGCTGCCAGGTCGCGTTCCACCAGCCGCGTGCCGGGAGCGTAGTGCCCTTCGAAAATCCGGGTGCGGAGGGTGTCCCGGACAGTCTCGCGGAGGGGGCGGTCCTTGTCCTGGGTCTCTTCTGCGGTCAGCATGGTGCTCCATTCGGATTTTGTGTGGCACTGCCCCCGGCTGCGGGGGCGTTGTCTGCAAGTTTCCCTGCGAGGGTCAGCTTAGACAGGAAGCCGCTTGTTGTAGTTGAGGGTCAGGACTGAGACGCCCATGATCACCGCGGAACCCACGAAGTAGAGCAGCGCCCAGGTGTAGGAACCGGTGGCCCCGACAATCAGGCCGACGACGATGGGGGTGACGAAGCCGGAGATGTTGCCGCTGAGGTTCATGGCTCCGCCGAGGACGCCGGCGTTGGTGCGGCCGCCCAGGATGGAGGGGATGCTCCAGAACAGGCCTACCCAGCGCAGGAAGAACAGGACCACGGAGAGCAGGACCACGGCGGTGGTGGAGTCAGGAACCACGGTGACGCCCACCAGGCCGCCAATCACCACGGCGCTGGAGATGCCCAGGAGGGTGCGCATCACGAGGTTGGCGGAGGCTCCGGACGCGCGCCACTTGTCGGCGATGGTGCCGCCAAGGATTTCGCCGACGAACCCGGCACCGAAGATCACCAGGGTGGACCAGCCAATCGTCTTCAGGTCGAAGCCCTTGGCCTGGGACAGGTACAGCGGCCCCCAGGTCAGCAGGCCGTAAAAGACGCCGTTGAACCCGAGCCAGCCCAGGCACATGGCCCAGAAGGAGCGGAACTTGAGGTAGGGGAGCAGGCCGCGCTTACCCTGGCTGCCGTCCATGGCCGCCTCGGCGTCCTCGGCGGCGTGCGATGCCTCGATGTAGGCGGCCTCGGCGTCGTTCACGCCCCGGTGCTCGCGGGGGTTGTCCCTGACGTACCACCAGACGGCGATGCCCATGAGGACGGTGGCGGCACCGGCGATGACGAAGGACCAGCGCCAGCTGCCGGTGGCCGCGATGAGTCCGGCGATGATGATGCCGCCAAGTCCGGCACCCAGGGGAGCGCCGGCATCCAGGATGGTGGCGCCGCGTCCGCGTTCGGACTTGTGCATCCAGATGGCGTTGAGCTTTCCGCCGGCCGGCATGACGCCGGCCTCGGTCACGCCGATGCCGAGCCGGGCGATGAACATGCTCAGGAAGCCGCCGGCCATGCCGGACGCCGCAGTGGCAGCCCCCCAGCCGACGCAGGAGGCCGTCATGACCTTGCGCGGACCGAACCTGTCGATCAGCCAGCCCACGGGAACCTGCATGAGCGCGTAGGTCCAGAAGAAGGCCGACAGCAGCAGGCCCACGAGTTCGGGGGGGAGGTTGAATTCCTTTTGGATGATGGGCAGTGCGACGGAGATGGATCCCCGGTCGATGTAGTTGACGGACACGAGGACCAGCAGCAGCAGGAACAGGCGCCAGCGGACGGCGGTGCGCCGTTGCGTGCCGTCCTTTCCGGTTGTTCCGGTGGGGCTTGGCGTGGCTTCGTCGGGCGTGGCCGTTGTTTCAGTGTTTGGGATGGACACAGCTTCTCCTTCACGGGGAAGTTACGGGGAATGGTAGCGAATGGCAATGTGGAAGGCAGTGCGCGGGGCGGGTCCGCCCTTGGCTGGAAAGTTGCCGTCAGGGATGTTCCGGAGCATCCGGCGGGGCTTCAATTTTGGGATCCCAATTTGGGATCCCAAAAACAAAGGTAGAAGTGAGCCAAGCCACTGTCAAGGGGTTGGCCCCAACTTGCCGCAGGGTCTGCGAAGAAACGGATTGTGACTGCACCGCGAGGGTACGCAGCCGGTGGTGGGGCTCCTCCGCCCTCGGTGGGCCTGACCGCCCTTGTCCTAGTGGAATAGGGGCTCAACGTGCTGCTGGGGACCCGGCCGGCCAATAAGACATAGTTTCAGCCAACTCGGCAAGCCGGTGGGCCCGGGCCGACTCCGCCGGGGTGAACGGTTCGCCCGGCCGGGAAAAGGTGATGGGGCCGTGCCAGGCGGTGGGGATCTTAAGGCGCGTCCCGTCGTCGGGCTCTTTGCTGCCCGCGTCCGACGGCGGCACGATCCTTGCGTGCAGCAGCTCGGCCACCGCCAGGGGCAGTTCGTCCGGGGCGGCAGCGATCCGCGCCGCGAGGCTCAGCGCCCGGGTCTGCCCGTCGGCCATGGCCAAGGCCGTGGTGGGCCAAACGTGCGGGGTGCGGCCGCCGCCGTCGAGCAGTGCACCCAGCAGCTCACGCTCTCCCACCAGGCCCGGGGCTGAGAGGACAAACTCATCCAGGACCCCGCCCGGCACCGGGTGGACGTGGATGCTGAGGATATTGGTGTCCAGACGCGCCAGCGCCCGGGTGATCCGCTGCAGTGCGCCAGGCTGGTCCCGGAGCACTGCCCGTGCCCGCCACAGGGCCGGTGCTGCCGCCAGCCGCTTCCTGTGCCGGAGCGCCGGAGCATGCAGCCAGCCGCGCAGGAGGCGCGCGGCGGACGGCTCCGCCACCCAGATCGCCAGGACCGTCGCAGTGAGCGTCAACACCAGGACCTTGGCCACGTAGGGAAGGTGAGCCTCCACTATCAAGGCGTGGACCAGCAGTTCGACGGGAAGCATCGCCGCGATGGTGGCCATGGTCTGCCGGGTCCTGGGCGGTTCGGGCATCAGCCCGCAGACTTCGCAGCGCAGTTCGGCCGTGGGCGCGTTCCGTGTACGGGGCTTCATGACTCAAGCATTGTGGCGTGCTGTTTCGGCTGCGTTGCCTGCCGATTCCATTCATGGGAACGCGGGGCCCTGCTTCCGGCGCCCGCCCCGTAAGATTTAGGGCAGGAACGTCAGCGCGGCCGCCACCGGAATCCACCCCTGCAGGAAGGCGCTGTTACCCCTTGAAGATGATGGCCGAGATGTTCAGCATTGCCCCCGGCAACAAAGACCACCATCCGGCGCTGAGATGCGCGGTGGGCGTCTTCGTCCCGCTGATCACACTGCTGCTCCTGGGCCGCCTCGACCTGGCGATCTTCGCGTCGTTCGGCGCCTTCACGGGGATCTACGGCCGTGGGGAGCCGCACGGCGTGCGCTTCGTGCTGCAGCTTCGGGCCGGCCTGCTGATGCTGCTGGTCATCCTCCTGGCGGCGCTCGCGGCGAGGATGGGCCAGGCGTGGGGCCTGGACGCGGGGACGAACACCTGGCTGCTTGTCCTGGCCACCACCCTCGTGGCCGGTGGTTGCTCGGTGGCCATCTCGTGGCTGCGCCTGCGTCCTGCCGGCTCCCTGTTCCATATCTTCGCCTTTGCAGCCATCGCGTCCATTCCCAACCAGCCGCCATTGTGGCAGGGCATGCTGGCCGCCGTCCTCACCACCGTGTTCTGCCTGCTCGTCGGGTTTTCGTCCCGGGTGCTGCCCAGCCACCGGACCCCGTGGACCAGGCCGCCACGCATCCGCCGGACGCCCGCCGAGAAGCGGGCGGCGTGGCTTGAAGGCTTGGGCTACCTCGGGGCTGCCGGGCTTGCCGGCTCCCTGGCCACCTGGGCCGGGGAGTCCCTGGGGTTCGGCCACAACTACTGGGCCATGGTGGCGGCTGTGGTCCCGCTCGTCGGGCACAGCACGCGGCACCGGGTGCGCCGCGGCATCCAAAGGATCATCGGAACGGTCCTGGGCCTGCTGGTCCTGGCAGCGGTACTGCTGGTGGGGCTGCAGCCCTGGCAGACGGTGCTGGTCATGGCACTGTGCCAGTTCGGCGCGGAAATGTTCATCATCCGCCAGTACCTCCTGGCCCAGGTCTTCGTCACGCCCCTTGCCCTGGTCTCCACGCTCCTGGTGGTTCCCGCGTCCCCTGCCGTCCTGCTCCGCGACCGGATCATCGAGACGGTCATTGGTGCCGCCGTCGGCATCGCCGTGGTCCTGGCGCCCGGCGCGTGGCGGCGTGTGCGGAGCAGGCCGGACCAGGTTACGACGGCGGCCTGACCGCCTTCACCGTCCGGACCGCGCGGATGGTGTGCGGCACTGCTGCCAGTGCCACTACGGCGGTGGCGGCAGCGGCTGCAAAGACGTAGAAACCCCAGGGGTAGGCGATGTTGGCAGCAACGAGCGCTCCCGTGACGGCAGGACCCATGATTGCTCCGAGCCGGCCCACTCCGGCGGCGAAGCCCAGGGCTGTGGCGCGGAGGGCCGCCGGGA
Source organism: Arthrobacter sp. MOO21 (assembly GCF_057369995.2). Classification (NCBI taxonomy): domain Bacteria; kingdom Bacillati; phylum Actinomycetota; class Actinomycetes; order Micrococcales; family Micrococcaceae; genus Arthrobacter; species Arthrobacter sp. MOO21. The sequence goes on from NZ_CM170671.2 coordinate 1,841,041, forward strand.
ACAGCTGGCTGACCCAGGCGTAGACCAGCACCTGTGCGCTGAACACGAATACGCCCGTGACAAAGACTGCCGCGTTGAGCAGCAGTTCGCTTTGGATCTTGACGCTTAGGACCGCCAGGAATACGGCGGAGAGCCCGAACCACAGCAGCACCACCCGCTTTGTGCCGTGCTTGTCAGCCAAAATCCCTGCGATCACCAGGCCCACCACGGCGCCGACGTTGAGCACCAGCAGGAGGACCAGGCCGGTGCTGACCGTGTAGCCCGCGCCGGCCATCAACTGCGGAAGCCAGGTGTTCAGGCCGTAGACCAGGAGGAGGCCCATGAAGGATGCCGCCGCGATGGCCAGCGCCACCAGGGGGTACGGCTTCCGTGCCAGGTCCCGGAAGCTTGCGCGGGCTGCGGCCGGTTCTTGCCCCGCGGCGGAAGGGAGGGTCTCCGGGAGCTTGAACCACAGGAAGGGTGCCAGAGCGAAGCCTGCGAGGCCGCCCACGATGAACATCATCCGCCAGTCCGGGATCAGCATCAGGGCAAGGAAGGACGTGGCCACGGCGCCGGCGTGGTAGCCGGTCATTGTGCGTGTGGTGGACTTCCCGGCGGCACCTGCCGGAGCATAGTCGTTCATGTAGGCCAGGGCGGCCGGGAGGCATGCTCCCAGGCCCAGTCCGGCCAGAAGCCGGAAGACGCAGAACACCGCGACGTTAGGTGCGAACACCACGGCAATGGTGAAGATCGAAAACCACAGGACGCACGCCACCAGGAGGCGGCGCCGGCCAAAGCGGTCTGACAACGGGGCGATGAACAGGGCGCCGGCGCCAACGCCGACCAGCGAGATGGTGGCGGCCCACGTGGCGCCCACGGCGTCGAAACCAAGGTCGTGGGTCTTGATCAGCGTAGGTATGACGGTGCCCAGCACCACCAGGTCAAATCCGTCAAGGACCATTGCCAGCCAGCAAAGCCAGACCGGCCACTTGGAACGGTGTTGAGATGGCGCAAATGACATAGAAATACCTCGGCGTATCTTCCAGGAGTTCGGGCGGCGGGCTGCTTTGCCTTGGTGGTTTGGGCAGCGTCACCCAAATCCCCAATGAGGTTTGTATCACTAGGGGGTGTAATCTGGGACAACTTTTCCCATTCAACGGAAGCAGGTGACCGTCCTGGCCAACTCCCCCTCCGGCGATTCGGTGGTGGACCGCATCGTCCGGCTGATTTCCGCCTTTCCCCAGGATGTCAACGCCCTGCAGCTCAGCGAGCTTGCCCAGCGGGCAGGCCTGCCGCTCACCACCACCCACCGGCTGGTGGGCCAGCTCGCCGCGCACGGCCTGCTCGAAGCGTCACCGGGCGGCATGGTGCGGCCCGGCCTGAGGCTCTGGGAACTCGTGAACCGTACCTCCCCCACGCTTGCCCTGCGCCAGGCGGCCATGCCCTTTATGGAGGATATCCAGCAGGTCCTCAACCAGAATGTGAACATGGCCGTGCTGGACGGCTGGGAGGCGCTCTTCGTTGAGCGCCTCTCCCGGCGCGGGTCGGTGGCCAACCGCGCGCAGGTTGCGGGCCGCATGCCGGTCCATGTCTCGTCGGCGGGCCTGGCACTGATGGCACATCAGGAGAAGGCCGTCCAGAATGACTACCTTGAGCAGTTCGCGGACCCTGCCGGCAAAATCACCACGGACGCCGTCCGCGTGCTGCTGGGCGAAGCCGCACACCAGGGCTTTGCGCAGTTGAAAGGCGTCGTGGATCCGGACACCTGGGGCATTGCCGTCCCCGTCCTCAACCGCAGGAAGCGCGCCGTGGCCTCGCTCGGCGTCGTGGTTCCCCTGCGCGAGATGCGGCTGCAGGCACTGGTGCCCGCGCTCCAGACCGCGGCACGTGGCATCGCCCGGCAGCTTGCGGATTCCTGATCCGTTCAACGGAATTGGTGTAACGGCAGTCACGGCGCGGCCCGCACACTGGATGCCAGACCAATCCCGCCCCTCCGGGGCCCGCAACGAAGCGAGAAGAACCATGGCACGCAAAACCATTTCCACACAGGTGGCCATCATGGGCGGCGGCCCTGCAGGGCTCATGCTGTCCCACCTCCTGGCCAACGCCGGCATCGAATCGGTGGTCATCGAGGTCCGGAGCCACAAGGAGATCGCCGAAACCGTCCGTGCCGGCATCCTCGAGCACGGTACCGTGAACCTGCTGGTGGACAGCGGCGTCTCGGACCGGGTGCTGCGCGACGGTGACCGGCACGACGGCATTGAGCTGCGCTTCAACGGAGAAAGCCATCGCATCGACTTCAAGGACCTGGTGGGGGAGTCGGTGTGGCTGTACCCGCAGACGGACGTGTTCCTCGACCTCGCGGCGCGCAGGAAGGCCGACGGCGGCGACGTCCGCTACAGCGTCACGGACACCACAGTGCATGACCTGGAGGGCAAGCCGAAAGTCTGGTTCACGGACGCGGACGGCGTCGAATTCGAGATCCAGGCCGACTTCCTGGTGGGAGCCGACGGTTCCCGCAGCCACTGCCGGTTCCAGATCCCTGAGGCCCACCGCAAGTGGTACTTCCACGAATACCCCTTCGCCTGGTTCGGCATCCTCGCGGAGGCGCCGCGCAGTGCGGACGAGCTGATTTACGCCAACTCCGCCAACGGCTTCGCCCTGATCAGCCAGCGGACGGAAACCGTGCAGCGGATGTACTTCCAGTGCGATCCCAGGGAGAACGTGGCTGAGTGGGATGACGAGCGTATCTGGGCTGAATTCCGCAGCCGGGTCAACGGCAACGGCTTCGAGCTGAAGGAAGGCCCGGTCCTGGAAAAGATGGTGCTGCCGTTCCGCAGCTTCGTCCACACCCCCATGCGGTACGGCAACCTGTTCCTCGCCGGCGACGCCGCGCACACGGTGCCCCCCACCGGCGCGAAGGGCCTGAACCTGGCCATCAACGACGTCAAGGTCCTCTTCGAGGGGCTGGACAACCACTACAATTCCGGCACGGACGCGCTCCTGGACACTTACAGCGACCGCGCCCTGGCCAGGGTCTGGAAGGCCCAGCAGTTCTCCTACTGGATGACCACCATGCTGCACACCCCGGCCGACGCGGACGATTTCTCCCGCGCCCGCCAGCTCGGTGAACTCAACTCCGTGGTCTCGTCCCGGCACGGCATGGCCTATCTCGCCGAGGCCTACACCGGCTGGCCCGCCTCCTCCTAGGTGGCTTCGAAGAGCACGACGGCGGGGCTGGGGCCTGCTTTCACGGCGCCAGCAGCAGCCGCCGGAACCCCGCGGCAATGGCAGCAGGGTCCGGGCTTTCATTCCGCCGGACGGTGAGCAGGTGCAGCAGGAGCCCGTCGCCGTAGTCCGCCACATCGCGGGCGCGCGCTGCTGCATCCGCCACCCCCAGGGCAGTCAGTGCCAGCTCCAGGTTGCGCACCAGCAGCAGATGGCCCGCAGTGACGGACCCGGGGTGGTCCAGCGAAAAGGCCAGGCGCGCACGGGTGAGGCCCGCGTGCTCTCCGGCCAGCGCCAGCACCAGGCCTGCCAGTTGTTCGGCGAGTTCGCCAACGTCGCGGGGCGGACCGGCGGGCCCGGAATCCTGGAAAAGCGCGCCGTCCAGCTGCAGCAGGCGCTCCAGCACCGCCTCCACGAGGGTGCTGCGGCTGCGGTAGTAGTTGGACGTGGTCCCCTCGGCGACTCCGGCCGCCGCATCAACGGCCCGGTGGGTGAGCCCCTTCAGTCCCCTGTCCGCCACTACCGCCAGTGCGGCGTCAAGGAGTTGGGTTCGGCGGTCAGGCATGACCCCAGTCTAATAACGCCCTTCCATTGCACTACAAAAGTAGTAAAATTGCCGCCATGGAGACGATCACGATCGTTGGCGGAGGAATTGCCGGACTGGCATTGGCTGCCTGCCTGGACCCGGACCGGTTCGAGGTAACCATCCACGAGAAGCGGCCCGGACTGCCCACTGTGGGAACCGCGCTGGGGATGTGGCCCACGGCCCAACGCGCGCTGGCGCGGCTGGGAGTGCTGGAGGAGGCCAGGGCAGCCAGCCCGGTGATCGGCAGCGGCTCGATCCGCAATGGCGCCGGCGAACCCTGGGCAACCGTCGATGCCGGCGCCATGTTCGCCATCTCCCGGATCGACTTGCTGCAGCTCCTGGACTCCGCCGTCCCGGCGACGGTGCGGCGCGTGACGGACAACGTTCAGCACGTACCGGGTGGCGGCGGCCTGGTAGTCGGGGCAGACGGCGTCCACAGCGTGGTGCGCCGCGAGGTCTGGGGTGCCGGCACCGCGGCGCGGCTCACGCCATACCTTGCCCTGCGGGGGATCCTGCCCTCCCCCGTCAACCAGGACGCGGTGGGTGAGTACTGGGGCCGCGGGGACCTGTTCGGCATTGCCGCGGCCCGGACCGGCACCCTCTGGTATGCCGGCTACCGGTCTGGCCTCGGCCCCTACGGGATCGATGTGGCGTCAGTGCTGGACCAGGCCCGGGAGCGCTTCGCCGGCCACGCGCCCGCCATGCGGGAGGTGCTGGCAGCCGCAACCCCCGAGGGCTCCCTGGTGCAGCGGCTCTGGACAGCTCCCTATCTTCGTTCCTACGTGCGCGGCCGGACCGCGCTGATCGGCGACGCCGCCCACGCCATGACCCCGAACCTGGGCCGCGGCGCCTGTGAGTCGCTGGTGGATGCTGTGACGCTGGCGGAGCTCCTCAACACGCTCCCGGAAGACCAGGCGCTGCGCGCCTATGACCGTCGCCGCCGCCTCCGGAGCCAGGCAGTGTGCGGGGTCTCGGCCGTCCTCAACCGGATCGCGATGGCCGAACGAGCCCAGCCCTTCCGTGACCGCCTGCTCAGCCTTGCCCGTCAGCGGCGGCCGCGTGCCGCCGTCGTCAACAGCAGCAGCGGCTGACCTGCGGACGCTGCAACACATCACTACGGGTCAGGCGGAAGGATTGACGACGGCGGAAGCCCAGTGCCGCCGTCGTCAATCCTTCAGCATCAGTTGTGGAGTGTTCAGTCCTTAACGGCGGTTTCCGTAAGGTGGTGCGTCGGGATGCGGTCCCGGTCGTAGGTGATCTCCGTGTAGCCGTGCGGCTCGGGCTTTCCCTCGGAGTTGAGATTAACGAATACGATCTCCTCGATGGTGAGGATGCTTTGCCGCGTGATCATGTTGCGGACCTCCGCCCGCATGGTCAGTGATGTCCGGCCAAAGCGCGTGGCTGTGAGGCCCATTTCGACGAGGTCGCCCTGGACGGCGGAGCTGACGAAGTTGATTTCCGAGATGTACTTGGTGACGGCGCGTCCGTTGCCCAGTTGCAGGATGGCGTAGATGGCGGCTTCTTCGTCAATCCACTTCAGCAGGCTGCCGCCGAAGAGTGTCCCGTTGGCGTTCAGGTCCTCGGGACGGACCCATTTGCGCGTCCGGAAGGTGATGTCTGCTGTTTCCATAGGCCGAGATTAGCCGAACGCACCGCAGGCCCTCGGAGTGTGACGGCCTGCGGCGCGGGCGGCGTTGACGCTATGCCATGGCCGTGTGGGCCGCCGTGCGGGCGTTGATGCTTTTCGCGTAGCAGTGGGAGTGCTGCACACCGATGTACGGGCCGAAGTTGGGTATGGCCTCGAAGCCCGAATTCTCGTAGAAGTTCCGGCCGTCCGGTTGGGCGGAGCCGGCTTCCGCCTTGATGCGGGTGATGCCCTGCTTGAAGGCTTCCGCCTCAAGCGCTGCAAGGATGGAGCTGGCCACGCCTGAGCCGCGGGTGTACGGCAGGACATACAGGCGCTTGATTTCTGCCGTCGCCGCGTCCAGCAGGCGCAGGCCGCCGCAGCCTACCGGCTGTCCCGACCCCTTGTCGTAGGCCACCAGGAAGACGGCGCAGTCGGCGCCCGACGGCGGCGGGCCGGGCTCGTGGTCGGTGCTGCCGAAGCGCGCGTCGAGTTCGGCCTGCTGCGCGCGGCGGAGGTCGGCCCCCACCGGGTTGGACCAGGGAACTTGCCTGATGTTGAGACGCGGATTGGTCTGCATGCCTGCCTCGATTCGCCGGAGGGATATGCCTTCCAAGGCTAGAAGGAGGCGGTTACGGGGGTGTTTCTCCGGGGTAAGCACTGAGGAACAGCAGAGAACCTCCGGACGATCCAAGTCACTTGGCGGTCTAGTTATCAGCTGGTCTAGACTGATTCCATGGTGTTCACAGGCAACGAGGGATCCGGTTACTGGTATGGACCCGACGGGCAGTTGGACTACAGCGCCGCCGTCCTGAAGGCGCTGCGCGACTACCGCTCGGCCGAGACGGCCATCCGGCGCTCCACCCGGGACTCGATGGGCATGGGCGAGACGGATATCCTGGCGCTGCGCTACCTGTTGCGCGCCCAGGCGTCGGGCAAGCAGGTGGTACCCAAGGACCTGAGCCATTTCCTCAACATCACCAGCGCCTCCACCACCTCGCTGATCGACAGGCTTGTTGCCAGCGGCCACGTCCGCCGCGAAGCCCACCCCTCCGACCGCCGCTCGGTAGTGGTCATTCCCACTGTTGAGTCGGATAACGAGGTTCGGGAGACGCTGGGCGCGATGCACCGGCGCATGATGTCCGTCTCCGAGTCGCTCAGCGCCGAAGAAGCCAGGACGGTGATCGATTTCCTGCAGCGCATGACGCAGGCCTTGGAAACCGTGGAGCAGCGCGAAGGAAAAAAAGTATCTAGTCCGGCTAGCTAGTTCGCCTAGTTATATGTAAGCTTACGATTATCCCAAAGTTGCTTTCCAACGGAGTCGTGAGTGTGTTGGTTTCTTTTGCCGAAGTTCCGCCGATTGATTTCCTCACCAATCGCTCCTGCCTGCATCACAGGACTGCGCTGTTGATTTCTTCTATCCTGGACGGCACCACTGCGCCGCAGGATGACGTTCCGGCAGCGGTTGCTGCCGCATGAGCGCGGTCGGGCTGGTGACGGCTGAACCGGCACTCGAGGCGGGCGGCAAGGACGCAGCGGAAGTCGTTGGGGGGCGCTTCCGGTTGAGGGAACGGCTGGGGCGGGGATCCGCGGCAGAGGTCTTCCGTGCCGTGGACCTGGCAGGGGGGCCCGATACGGCCATCAAAGTAGCAGCCGGGGACGGGCGCAGGCGGCAGGAAAGAATCCGGAATGAGGCCGCCATCCTGGCAGGCCTTGACCACCCGTCCATCGTCCGGTTCATCGCCGCGGGGAGCATGCCCGCCGGCGGGGCCTTTTCCGGCCGGCCCTTCCTGGCGCAGGAGCTTGCCCTGGGGGTCAGCCTTGCCGAGACAGTGCGTACCCGGAGGCCGGGTCCAGGCGAGGTTGCCGGATGGGCCCGGGGCCTGTTCAGCGGTCTCGCACACCTGCATTCCGCCGGGCTGGTGCACCGGGACATCAAACCGGCCAACCTGATGCTCAGCGGCCTGCGCAGGAGCCCGGTGCGGATCATCGACTTTGGAATCGCTGCGGCGGTGGGAGCGGCGCCCGAGCCCGGGATCTCCTCCGGCACGGTGCACTACATGAGTCCCGAACAGGCCTCGGGCGGCGTGGCAGACCCTTCGTGGGATGTGTACGCCACGGGCCTGGTCCTGCTGGAGCTTCTCACCGGGTCCAAGGCGTTCCCGGGCACCGCCATCGAGTCCTTGGTTGCCCGGACCCTGCGGTCCCCGGAGGTGCCGGACCATCTGGGCGGCTGGAGCGGATTCCTGCGGGCCCTCACGGCAATGGAGGGAAGCCGGCGGCCGACGGCGGCTGAGGCGGCCGACATGGCAGCGCAGCTCATGCCTCCCGTGCCCGAAGTCCGGGAGGCGCGGCCTTGCCGGACGATGCCGGTGTTTCCCGCGCGCCGGCACCGGCAGCGGGTTTAGGGTCCGGTCACGGCCTTGCCTGTGGGATCTTCCGCGGTGGGGTCGGCCAGGGCCAGACCGCCCACGGGGCTTCCATCCCAGTGGATCAATGTCCAGCCGGCAGCGGGGCTGCCTTCCAGCGCCACAATTCCCGTGTTGGCCAGGACGTGGCGGGCTGCAAAGTCGTGGTCTGCTCCTTCGGCGCGCAACCCGGCCCACGTGCGGATGGCGGCGCCGTGGCTGACGACGGCGACGGTACCGTGGCGGCGGTGCGAAGCCTGCTCGGCGACGTGCGCAATGGCCGCGTCAAAGCGTTCGAAGAATGCGTGGCCGTCCGGCCCCGCGGGCATGCGCCGGTCCAGGTCGCCGGCGGCCCAGGCGATGACCGTGCCCATGTAGCGCTTGTGGGCTTCGTGGTCCGTCAGCTTCTCCAGGGAGCCCGCTTCGATTTCATGCAGGCCGTCCAGCACCGTGACGTCCAGGGTGTGCAGGCGGGCCAGGGGTTCGGCGGTGATCTGCGTCCTGATCAGCGTGGAGGCATACAGGGCTTCGATGGGCTCATTGGCAAGGGACCGGGCCATGGCTTCGGCCTGGCGGCCGCCCAGCTCGGTCAGGCCGGGTCCGGGGTGGGCGGTGTCCAGCTGCCCCAGAACGTTGCCCGGGGTTTCGCCGTGGCGGATAAGCAGCAACTTCATGCTCCCCAGTTTCCCACCTTCGGCTCGGGCGGAATGACGCGCCGAGACACCGCCGCTGCCACCGGCGCTGCCAGCCCCGCGGCAAGGCGCCGGGCCCCGAAGAGCCCGGCGCCGACGTCGTACTCCCTGCTTTGCTGGGGGCCTCTACTTCAGGTGGTCCACCAACTGGTCCGCGATGCCCGTGTACTTGCCCGGCGTCAGGGCCAGCAGGCGGGCTTCCGCCTCCGCGGACAGGCCGAGGCTCTGCACGAATTCCTGCATGCGGGCGGCGTCCACGCGGTGGCCGCGGGTGAGGTCCTTGAGCCGCTCGTAGGGGTTTTCCATGCCCTCGACGCCGGCGATCGCCTCCGCGCGCATGACCATCTGGATCGCCTCGCCCAGGACTTCCCAGTTGGTGTCCAGGTCCCCGGCGAGCACGTCCTCGGCAACGTCCAGGCGTTCCAGGCCCTTGGCCACATTGGAGATGGCCAGGAGGGAGTGGCCGAAAGCGACGCCGATGTTGCGCTGGCTGGAGGAGTCGGTGAGGTCTCGCTGCCAGCGGGAGGTCACCAGTGTGGAACCCAGGACGTCCAGGAGGCCGGAGGAGATCTCGAGGTTGGCTTCGGCGTTCTCGAAGCGGATCGGGTTGACCTTGTGCGGCATGGTGGACGAGCCCGTAGCGCCGGCCACCGGGATCTGCGCGAAGTAGCCGATGGAGATGTAGCTCCAGATGTCGGTGCAGACGTTGTGGAGGATGCGGTTGAACCGCGCGACGTCCGCGTACAGCTCCGCCTGCCAGTCGTGGCTCTCGATCTGCGTGGTCAGCGGGTTCCAGGTGAGGCCGAGTCCCTCGACGAACGACTTGGACACCTGCTGCCAGTCGGCGCCGGGAACGGAGGCCACGTGCGCGGCGTAAGTGCCGGTGGCGCCGTTGATCTTGCCCAGGTACTCCGTTTTGGCGATGCGGTCCAGCTGGCGGGTAAGGCGGTGCGCGATGACGGCCAGTTCCTTGCCCAGGGTGGTGGGGGTGGCAGGCTGGCCGTGGGTGCGGGACAGCATGGGCACCGCGCGGTTGTCCTGCGCCATTTTGCTGATTTGGGCCACGAGGTTGCGGGCTGCCGGGAGCCATACGTCCTCAACGGCACCCTTGATGCCAAGCGCGTAGGACAGGTTGTTGATGTCTTCGGAGGTGCAGCCGAAGTGGACCATGGCGGTCAGGTTTTCGATCCCGATCGCCGGCAGGCGCCGGCCGATGTAGTACTCGACGGCCTTGACGTCGTGCACGGTGACGGCCTCGATTTCGGCGAGTTCGGCCACGGAGGCGGCGTCGAATTCGGTGACGATGGCGCGGAGCTGGTCCTGCTGCTCCCCGGTCAGGGGGCCGGCGCCGGGAAGGACGCTGTTGCTGGTCAGATGGATGAGCCACTCGACTTCGACGGCCACGCGGTCGCGGTTCAGCGCTGCCTCCGACAGGTAGTCCACAAGCGGGGCGACGGCGGCCTGGTACCGGCCGTCCAGCGGCCCCAGCGCGATTTTTTCGGGCGACGCGGCGAGGGCCAGGCGTCCTGAGGGCGTACGGGTGTCAGCTGTGGCGGCAGTTTCAGGCATGTGCTGATTCTTTCACGAAGTCCGGCGGGGCCTTAAGCGCCGGATTCCACGTTACTTGTCCACATAGCCGACGGCGGTGCTTACCTGCCGCCGATGTCCTCCCTAGCGTGGAAACACGGGGACTGCGGCGCGACGAGCAGCAGTCCGGGCAGCGGCGGGGGTGCGGCATGGCAAACGACCTGGCGGACGGGATCTGGGGCGGAGGGCTGGACACCAGCGTTGCGGTCCAGGAGTTGGCGGCGAGGTTGGCGCGATGCGCCGGCCGGACCGAGGAAGTCCTCAATCGGTTCCGGGAGATCCAGATGCTGGAGTGGCAGTCTCCTGCCGGACAGGCCTATCGGGATGCAGTCAGTCTGCAGGCAGTAGCGGTGCGCCGGGCAGTGGATCGGCTGCACGAGGCCTCGGTGGCAGTTGCCGCGCACGCCCGCGCGGCGTTGACGTCCGACTGCTCCTATGGCGGCCGGCCCTGATGGCCGAAATAACCCCATCAGGCTCCGGCGGCCCCATCCGTGTCTCGCCCCCGGCCCCCGACGGCAACCTGACGGTCAGGGGCGGTGTGGGTGGGATTACCGTCCAGCTGGAGGAACTGGACGTTGGTGCACGCAAACTGGACGCCCTCGCCGAACAGCTCGCGAATGTGGAGGCCGAGGTCTTCAACGCTTGGCGCGACCTGGGCGCGCACCAGAATGAGCCGCGGAGCACCGGAACCGCGGCGCTTACCGTCGTGGGTGACGCCCGGGACGCCGTCCAAAGCGCCAGGCTGGAGTTGCAGCGGATCAGCAGCCATATCCGGGGCTGCCGGTTCGAGTATGAACTGGCTGAGGAAAGGGTCCGCCATTTGCGGACCCTGGGTACTTCGCCGCCCTCGGTGGAGATGCAAAAGCACGTGGACTTCTGGCGGACAGGATTCCTGAACGGCGCTGCCACCGAAATGCTGGCGGGAAACGCCGTCACTGGACTTCCCACGATCAAGCCACTGCTTGAATGGGCTGATCCAGGGCTTCGCACGGGCACGGTTGCCGTCAAACAGGAAGAAAGCATGGCACTGCATCTCGACGCTTCGCCGGCAGGGCTGCTGGAGCGGGTCAGGCTGCTTGAGGAACGCGGCAGCGGCTTCATCGAGGTTATCCAAGTGGATAACGACGGAAAGAAGGCCTATATCGTCCTCGTTCCCGGTACCCAAATCAATGATGCCGACGAGGGCACCAACCCGTTCGATCTGGGTGGGATAGTCGATGGGCTGGGCAGCAATTCTGAGCACGTCAACGCTGCTGTCCTCCGGGCGCTTCGGGACGCCGGTGCGGAGCGGGGCGCAGACGTGGTCGCCGTCGGTTACAGCCAGGGTGGGATCCACGCCATGAACCTTGCAGCCGACGAGCGGTTCCAGGACGAGTACGGCATGAAGTACGTGCTGACCGCCGGATCACCTATTTCACGCATTACACCTCCACCAGGCGTCAGTACGTTGCACCTGGAGCACCGCACCGACTGGGTGCCGGGCAGCGACGGTATGCCGAACCGGGATGCCAGGAACCAGGTCACGGTCACCATGACCAACGACCTCTATGTCCGTGGAGGGGAGGACGCCGGGCTGGGCCCCGGGCACCGGCTCGACGGATACGAGGAGGCCGGGCGCCTCGTGGCAGGGAGTACAGACCCTTCACTGATGCAGTCCACGGCCGTGCTGGGCGCCGTGCTTGGTGCCGGCAGCGCCGCCACCGCCACGCGCTTCTCCTTATCGAAGACGCCACCGCCACCTGTTCCCATGGACCGCAGGGACCCCTTCTCCGGGCGGCCGCAACCCGGCGCCAAGTGAGGGGCAGAGCAAGGCCGGGTTCAGGAGATCTGGGCCGCGTGCATCTCGGCGTAGGCTTCGAAGCGGCTCTGCACCGGCTGCGGGACGGGCTGCGGGGCCGGTGGCTGCGCGGCTGCGGGGCACCGGTAGTTGTAGTCGAGGTTCCCTGCGGTGAACTGGGTGGTCGTGACGGTCGCCCCGGGCGTGAGGGGGTCGGCCGCGCAGTACTCCTGGGCAGAGGATGCAGATTCTGCACCCGCCAGCCAGTTCTTGAGCCTGTAGAGGCTGCTGGCGGGGGCGATTTCGCCTGCAATCCCACCGAACTGGTACCCCGTGGAATAGATGCCTACCTCTGCGCCGGCGCCCACCAGGTAATCGGTCATGCCTTCCAGTTCCGCTGCGTTCGCGGTCTTGTCCGATAACCAGCTGTTTCCCGTTTCGACGTCCAGCCACCACATGCGGCCCACTGTGTAGCCACCCGCTTCCTTCAAGATCACGACGTCATTGAAGGCCATGGCGTACCCATGGACGTAGGCACAGGCCGGGGACGCACTACCGTCGCACATTCCGTAGGGGTTTCTGATGGCATTGCCCAGGTAGGTGTTGGCAGCCGGCCACCACGGGGTCTCAACAGGCCCCGTTGCCGCGGTGTTCACATACACGTCAGCCGGTGTGCCCCCCGTTGCAGCCGGGGTGCGGTCCGCCCAGGCCAGCTGCTCAGCCAGGCACGGGTTCATCGTGTCGGGCCTCCCCCCGTTCACTCCGACAATCGCGAACGCCGGGGGTGCAGGCAACTCACCGCCGCACTGGGGCCAGGAGATGTCATTGCCGAGAACCGCTTCCGTGGGCGCGGCGGCTGTTTCTGCGTCTGCGCTCGCCGGGCCCACCTGCAGGGCGAACAGCAGGCAGGCAGCGACCAGGATTCTTACCGGCTTCATTCTTCGACCCCGAGCTTCCGTAACTGACAGCAATGGGCACTTCGGTGGCCCACGGGAAGCAGCCTAGGAAGCGTGGCCTTGAGGGGTCATGGGTGGCTGGTACTGGAATTTTGGCGGCTATCGGGGGGAACAAGGCGGAGGTGTACCCGATTCTGTGCCTACTCCTACTTGGGCGGGCAGGCTCCGGTTGCGCGGGTCAACGCCGGCCGCCCGGCAGCAATCCTGCCACCAGCGAGACCAGGGAAATGATGATCGCTGCCAGCACCGCCGTCCAGAAGAAGGAATCGATGCTGAGGTGGATGGGCGTGTAACTGCTGAGCCACGCGGTCAGGTACAGCATGGCGGCGTTGATGACGATGGCGAACAGCCCCAGCGTCAGGATGGTGATCGGCAGCGCAAGGAGCCTGACCAGCGGCCGCACGAAGGCATTGACCACGCCGAAGATGAGGCCGATGAAGAGATAGGCGAGGATGATGTCGATCGTATCCGCGTCCTGCGAGATGCCGGACCTGGCCACGGCGTCGGATGTTGCAGTGCTCGAGATGTCCATCCCAGGCAAGATCCAGCTGGCCACCCAGAGGGCTGCGGCGTTGACGACGATCCGGAGAATAAGCGAACCCATGCCACTAGGCTAGTGGCCATGACCCCATCTGAGACCAGGGCAGGCGGAATCGCGCCGCGCCCGGTGCTGGACCGGCTGCCACGTTACGCTGCGGGCAAGCCCCCCGCGGACGTCGAGGGAATGGCCAGCTACAAGCTGTCCTCGAACGAGAACCCGTTGCCCCCGATTCCCGCCGTCGTTGAGGCCATCGCCAGCCAGACGGACTTCAACCGCTACCCCGACCCGTTGAGCAGCAAGCTGCGTGCCGCGCTCGCCGACTTCCTCGACGTGCCCGCGGAGGACATCGTTACCGGAGCGGGCAGCCTGGGCGCGCTGAACCAGATCCTCGCTGCGTTCGCTGGACAGAACGAGGACGGCAAGGCGGACGAGGTCATCTATGCGTGGCGGTCATTCGAGGCCTACCCCATCAGCGTGGGACTGGCGGGCGCGGAAAGTGTCCGGATCCCGGTCACAACAGACGGCAGGCATGACCTCGACGCCATGGCGGCCGCCGTCAGTGCCCGGACGAAGGTGATCCTTCTCTGCACACCCAACAACCCCACCGGTCCGGCCCTGAAGACGGCCGAGACCGAAGCATTTATCCGGTCCGTCCCGGCCGACGTGGTGGTGGTGATCGACGAGGCATACCAGGAATTCGTCCGTGCTGGGGACGCTTTGGACGGAATCTCGCTCTACCGCAAGTACCCCAACGTGGTGGTGCTGCGGACCTTTTCCAAAGCACACGGCCTGGCAGGACTCCGGGTGGGCTACAGCGTCTCCCACCCGGAACTGACCCAGTACCTGCGGGTGGCCGCAACACCGTTCGCGGTGTCCCAAATTGCGGAAAAAGCAGCGGTCGTGTCGCTGCAGAATTATGCCCAGGTTGTGGAAAGGGTACAAAGGCTCGTCGATGAGCGGGAGCGCGTTGCCAGTGGGCTGCGGGAGATCGGGTGGGACGTACCGGACGCCCAGGGCAACTTTGTGTGGCTGGCGCTCGGTGCTGAAAGCGCCGCGTTCGCAGAGCTGGCGGCGGCGCAGGCGCTGTCGGTGAGGGCGTTTCCGGGAGAGGGCGTCAGGGTGAGCATCGGGGAAGTGGAGGCCAACAGCCGCTTCCTCCAATTGTGTGCCGACTATACAAAGGCGTCCGCCACTTCCTAGCGCTTAACAAGTAGCCCTTCCGCTACTTACCGAAGATAAAGTTAGGATCAGTAAGCCATTGTATATGCCTTGCCGGGAATGTATTCCCGTTGAGGCATATATCCCAGCGACATTTGCATTGCATCGGATGCGGCAAGCGAGGAGACGGTATGGGCACTCATCTGCCTTCCACCGAGTTCGACGGAACAGCGGTAGACGACCAGCGGGAGGCTGACGCTGAGGCCGTCATGGGTGATCCCACGGCCCAGATGGTGCAGCTGCTCGGCCCGGACGGGAAATTGGGCACCGATCCGCTGTTCAGCGACTATGCGGACAAGCTCACGCCGGAAGCCCTGCGGGGACTCTACGCCGACATGGCCGCCATCCGCCGCTTCGACATCGAAGCCACCGCCCTCCAGCGCCAGGGCCAGCTTGCACTGTGGGTGCCGCTGACGGGCCAGGAAGCCGCCCAGATCGGTTCCGGCAGGGCCAGCCAGCCGCAGGACTACATCTTCCCCACCTACCGTGAACACGGCGTGGCCCTGACCCGCAACGTTGACCTGGCCGAGCTGCTCCGCCAGTTCCGCGGCGTGTCCAACGGCGGCTGGAACCCCAGGGAAACCAACTTCCACCTCTACACCCTGGTCCTGGCCGCGCAGACGCTGCATGCGGTGGGCTACGCGATGGGAATCCAGCGCGACCAGAAGTTGGCCGGTCCGGGCGGCAACGAGCCGGACGCCGCCGTCATTGCCTACTTCGGCGACGGTGCCAGCTCGGAAGGCGACGTCCACGAATCAATGGTCTTCGCGTCCTCCTACAACGCGCCCGTGGTCTTCTTCTGCCAGAACAACCACTGGGCCATTTCCGTGCCCACCAACGTCCAGACCCGGGTTCCGCTGTCCAACCGGGCCAAGGGCTACGGCTTTCCCGGCATCCGCGTGGACGGCAACGACGTCATCGCGGTGCACGCCGTCACTGAATGGGCTCTGGAACACGCCCGCCAGGGCAAGGGCCCGGTCCTGATCGAGGCCTTCACCTACCGGGTTGGTGCCCACACCACTGCCGACGATCCCACCAAGTACCGCCACTCCGACGAAGAAGACGCGTGGCGGGCCAAGGATCCGCTCTCCCGGCTTGAGAAGTACCTGCGTGCGGAGGCCCTGGCTGACGACGCTTTCTTCGCCAAGGTCAAGGCCGACGGCGATGAGCTCGCCGCCTACGTCCGGCGCACCGCACATGATCTTGAGAACCCGGACATCCGGCAGGCCTTCGCCAACGTCTACGCCGAAGCACACCCGCTGGTGGCCGAGGAACTGGCATGGTTCGAGGAATACGCTGCGGGATTCGCCGGCGAGGAAGAGACCGCCGCGCAGGCAGCAAAGGCAGGCCACTGATGACAACGATGACCATTGCGAAGGCCATCAACGAGGGCCTGCGGGCCACCCTGGCCGCCAACCCGAAGGCGCTCCTCATGGGCGAGGATATCGGCCCCCTGGGAGGTGTCTATCGCGTCACTGACGGGCTGATCGGCGAGTTCGGCCCTGACCGTGTGGTGGATACCCCGCTGGCCGAATCCGGCATCATCGGCACGGCCATCGGCCTGGCCCTGCGCGGGTACAGCCCTGTGTGCGAGATCCAGTTCGACGGTTTCGTCTTCCCCGGGTTTAACCAGATCACCACGCAGCTGGCCAAGATGCACGCACGCAGCAACGGCAACCTGACGGTTCCTGTCGTCATCCGCATCCCATACGGCGGGGGCATCGGCTCGGTGGAGCACCATTCCGAATCACCCGAAGCGCTGTTCGCCCACACCGCCGGTGTGCGCATCATTACCCCGTCCAATCCGCACGACGCCTACTGGATGATCCAGCAGGCCGTGGAGTGCCAGGATCCGGTCATTGTCTTTGAACCGAAGCGCCGCTACTGGCTCAAGGGGGAGGTCGATGTTGACGGCCCGGGTCCATCAGCCGATCCCTTCAAGGCACACGTCCTGCGTGAGGGCACCGACGCCACCATCGTGGCCTACGGCCCGCTGGTCCCCGTGGCCCTTGCCGGGGCCAACGCCGCGGAAGAGGACGGCAGGAGCGTTGAAGTCATCGACCTTCGCTCCATCTCGCCCATCGACTTCGATACCGTCACGGCCTCGGTGCAGAAGACCGGCAGGCTGATCGTTGCCCACGAAGCCCCCACGTTCGGCGGCATCGGCGGGGAGATCGCGGCCCGCATCAGTGAGCGCGCCTTCCACTCACTGGAGGCACCCGTGATCCGCGTTGGCGGCTTCCACATGCCCTATCCCGTTGCCAAGGTGGAGGAAGACTACCTTCCCGACATCGACCGCATCCTGGAGGCGCTGGACCGCGCCCTCTCCTACTGAGGACACCATGACCCTTAATAAGTTCAACCTGCCCGACGTCGGCGAGGGCCTTACAGAGGCCGAAATCGTCTCCTGGAAGGTCAAGCCGGGCGACGCTGTCGCCATCAATGACGTCCTCTGCGAGATCGAAACCGCCAAGTCGATCGTGGAACTGCCGTCCCCGTTTGCCGGGACCGTCAGCGAACTCCTGGTGCAGGAAGGGGTGACCATCGACGTCGGCACCGCCATCATCAGCGTCAACGACGACATCTCCGGCGACCCGACGCCAGCTGACGTCCGCGCGCCGGAAGTAGCTGCACCGCCAGTACAGAAGGCCCAGCCGCCGGTACCGGAAGTGCAGCCTCTTTACGGCAAGCTGCCCGACGGCGGCGCACAGGACAATGCCCAGGAAAGCGCCCCGGCGGGTGGTCCGCTGGTGGGCTCGGGTCCCAAGGCCGACGCCGTCAAGCGGCGCCCGCGGAAGGCAACGCCCGCCGCGGCCGTGTCCGTGAACGCCCCGGAGGTGGAACCGGTGCAGCCCCATTCCGCGGCCGAAGTCACCCAGGCCCCCGCGCAGGCCGCAGCGCCCGCAGAGGCTGCCGCCGCCGTCGACAACCGGCCTACCCTTGGCGCTTCCATTACGGGGCTGGTCAACCGCGTCCTGGCCAAACCGCCGGTCCGCAAGATCGCCCGCGACCTGGGCATCGACCTTGCCGACGTGGTGGCCACGGGCTCGCGCGGCGAGGTGACGCGGGAGGACCTGGTGAGCTACCAGGCCCAGCGCGACGCGGAACTGGACAAGGCCGACGGCTTCTGGGGCAAGGCCGGGAAGCCGCAGGACCAGCGGGTGGAGCGGATCCCGGTCAAGGGCGTCCGCAAAGCCACGGCCAAGGCGATGGTGGAATCGGCTTTCGCCGCGCCGCACGTGAGCATCTTCGTGGATGTTGACGCCAGCCGCACCATGGAGTTCGTCAAGCGGCTCAAGTCTTCCCGCGACTTCGAAGGCATCAAGGTCTCACCGCTTCTCATCCTGGCCAAGGCCGTCATCTGGGCCGCCGCCCGGAACCCCAGCGTCAACGCCGCCTGGGTGGACAACGCAGACGGGACGGCCGAGATCCAGGTCAAGCACTTCATGAACCTGGGCATCGCCGCGGCAACCCCGCGCGGCCTCATGGTCCCCAACATCAAAAACGCCCAGGACCTGTCCCTGAAGGAACTTGCGCTGGCGCTGAACAACCTGGCCACCACTGCCAGGGCCGGGAAGACCCAGCCCGCCGAGATGCAGGGCGGAACCCTCACCATCACCAACATCGGGGCGCTGGGCATCGATACCGGCACGCCCATCATCAACCCGGGCGAGGTGGCCATCGTGGCCTTCGGCACCATCAAGCAAAAGCCCTGGGTCCTTGACGGCGAGGTCATTCCGCGCTGGATCACCACGCTTGGCGGATCGTTCGACCACCGCGTTGTGGATGGTGATCTGTCTGCCCGCTTCATGGCCGATGTCGCGGCCATCCTGGAAGAGCCCGCGCTCCTGCTGGACTAGGCGGTGGCCATCGGCGGAACGGTCCGCACCAAGAACCTCACGGCCAGGTGGCTGACGGAAGCGTTCCAGCCGCCGGTGGTGGTCAGCATCCAGCTTTTGATCAGCTCCCTGCCGGAGCCGGGTTTCCCCGGAACTGTCGGCTACGGCGCGCTGGCGGCGCTGTTCGTGTGCGTGCTTCCCCTTTTCCTGCTCCTGATCCTGGTCAGGCGGGGCAAGGTCACGGACCACCATGTCAGCGACAGGAAGCAGCGGGCGCCGGTGCTTTTGATGGCACTGGGCTGCATCGCGCTGGGATTGCTGGTGCTGTCTGCGGTGGGGGCACCGCAGAGCGTGGTCGCCATGGTGCTGGCAGTCGTAGGGGGAGTGGCGGTGCTGGCCGCCGTCAGCCCGTTCTGGAAAATGAGCGGCCACGCCGCCGCCATCTCCTGCTCGGCGGTGGTCGCCGTATTGATGCTCGGGGCTGCATGGGCGCCGTTACTGCTGCTGGTCCCGGCCGTCGGCTGGTCCCGGGTGGTCCTGCGCGCACATTCCGTGGCGCAGGTAGTGGCCGGATCGCTCTTCGGGGGCCTGGTGATGGCCGGAATTTGGTGGCTGTTGAAGGGCTGGCTGGTCGGTTGACGGGCCCGGGAAGCCTCGGGAGGGTGGGAGCCCTAGAACGTGGAGTAGGCGGCGAACGCCTCGAGGATGGCCGGGTCTGCCGTGGTCCCCAGCAACACTGCAGCTGCGGTCATCAGGACGCCCATGCCGCCCGCCATGCCCGCCCACGCGGTCAGGAGCTTCCAGTCCTCGCGCAGGACACTGCGGACGGTGTGCGGAAGCTGGAGGTTCGGAGCGATGAGGTTGGGGGCGCTGTCCAGGCTGCCGTCATCGAGCAGGGCCACCACGCGGTCGTTGCTGCGGTCCACGCGCATGGAGCTGATGTGGTTGCCGTGGCGTGCGAGGAGGATGTCGTGGCCTACGAGCTGGCGGCGCTGGAGGGTGATCAAGTCAAAAGCCCCTTTGGTGGCGGTGGATTTCGGATGTCCACGCCTTTGGGGCCTATCCAATTTTATCGTTGCGCCTGCAGCTGAATTGGTGATATAGGCGTGAGAACGGACACCCCCCTCAGCGATTCGCACCACCAGGGGGAGTGTCCGGCGCAACTCTCAGTCGGCGTCGTACGTGTTGGCGATGTAGACGTCGCAGGGAGCGTTGTGGGCGACGCTGTTGGCCACGCTTCCCAGCACACGGCCGATGCCGTGCATCCGGCGGTTTCCCACCACGATGATCCTGGCGTCCATGCGGACGGCTTCCTTGATGAGGGCGTCCGCCGGCCGACCCCGCGCGGCGGTGTAGGTCACCGTGATGTCCCGGCCGAGTGATTCCGCCACTGTCCTCGCAACCTGTTCGGCGGCGTCCGCATCCGAAACGATCCACTGGTCGGATCCGCTGCCGAACACCTCTGTCCGGTCGCTGTCGAAGGCCGACACCACGTGCAGCGAGGCACCAAGAGCCGCGGCAAGGTCCCAGGCGGACTCGGCCGCCTTCTTTGCGGTTTGGCTGCCGTCAACGCCCACAACGATAATTCCGGCCATATGCATGCTCCTTTGCTCGGTTTACGGCAATCGTGAGGCTTACGCTACAGGGCGGCCATGGCTTCCTGAAGCACCGGCGCCAGTCGGCGCACCCCTTCGGTGATTGCTTCCGGGCCCACGGCGCTGAAGGCCAGCCGGAGCTTGTTGGACGGCTCGTCCGACGGCGTGAAGGCGGCGCCGGGGATAAACACCACTCCGGCGTCGATCGCCTTGTGCAGCAGTGGATACGTGTCAATGCCCTCCGGCAGCGTCACCCAGACGAAGAACCCGCCCTGCGGGGTGGTCCACGTGGTTCCGGCGGGCATGTATTCCTTGAGGGCGGCGAGCATGGCGCGGCAGCGTTCGGCGTATAGCCCGCGGTAGGTCTCGATCTGGCCCTTCCAGTCGTAGTCACGGAGGTAAGCGGAGACCATCATCTGGTTCAGGGCCGGCGGGCAGAGCGTCACCGATTCCGCGGCAAGGTAGTAGCGCCGCTGCAGGTGCTCAGGCACGAGTGCCCATCCGATCCGCAGCCCGGGGGCAAAGATTTTGGAAAAGGAACCCAGGTAAATGACGTCGTCGGGATTGTCCGCCCGGAGGGGGGCAAGTGGCTGGCCTTCGAAGCGCAGCAGCCCGTAGGGATTGTCCTCAAGGATCAAAATATTCGCACGGCGGCATATGTCCACTATTTGCTGGCGGCGCTCCCTGGCCAGCGTGATCCCGGAAGGGTTGTTGAAGTTGGGGATGGTGTAGAGGAACTTGATGCTCTTGCCGGCGAGCTGGAGCGCGGCAATCCGGGCTTCGAGCAGTTCGGGGACCAGTCCGTACCCGTCCATTTCAACTGTTACCACCTGGACCTGGTAGGACTCGAAGGTGTTCAGGGCGCCAACGTAGGTGGGGTCCTCCACCAGTACCACGTCGCCCGGGTTGCAGAACAGTTTGGTTGCGACGTCCTGCGCGGACTGGGAACCAGCCGTGATCACCACGTTGCGGGGCGAGGCGTCCCTGATGCCCTCCGCGGCCATTACCTCGCAGATCTGCGTGCGCAGTTCTTCGGTTCCCTGCCCCGGGCCGTACTGCAGCGCCGTCAGCCCGTCTTCGGAAATGATTTTGGCAGCCGTTGCGGCCAAGCGTTCCATCGGCAGCGACTGGAGGTAGGGGCTGCCGCCGGCCAGTGAAACCAGCCCGGGGCGGAGCGAGATGTCGAAGACATCCCGCACGGCAGACTGCCGGATGTTGGCCGCCCGTTCGGAGAACAGTTCCTCATGGCGGTGGGCCGAGGTGGCGGCGCGTTCGATGGCATCAATGGCTTCGGCTGGCAGCGTGCCTGCCGCGGCATCAAGTGTTTCGTGGCTCACACCCACAGGATACAGCTGTTAGTTGCCTAAAAAGCAACGACTGTTGTTGATTGCTCACCTGTTGTTGGGACTACTTCACCTTGAGGGCGTCCGCAAGGCTCTGCCCGTTGACGTGGATATCGGCGCGGATGGCACCCACCGCCGCCACCGCCGTCTGCGTCAGTTGCGCCTCGATGCGGGGCGCGTCGCAGGGGCTGTCCGGCCGCAGTGATCCCGTCAGGTAGAGAGTTACCGTGGTGCCGTCGAAGCTGCCGGAGAGGAAGGTCAGCCGCGAGCCTGCCAGCGCGTTGTACAGCCGGGGCAATGCGGTGCCGGTGGCTTGCGGCGCTTGCGGGCTGGCCAGCAGGGCGGACACCGATGAGGCGAGTGCGTCACCGGATGCGGGACCGGTCGTGGGAAGCGCTACCAGGCTGTCATTGCAGCCGAAGCGGACGCCGCGGCTGCCGCCGTCGGCCGGAAGCACGTAGTACGCAGTCACGGGCCGGGTTGATGCGGTGCCCGGGCCGCCGCTGCCGACAAGCCTGCCTTCGGGGGAGGCCTGTGGAGCGGCGGGAACTGCCGTGACGGACGGCGCCGCGCCACGGAGGCCCGCTGCCGCCGGGCTGGAAGAAGTCCCCGGCTCTAGCGGGGGCTGGCCCGTGCAGCCGCCGAGCGCAACGGGCAGGGCCAGGCAGGCGGACGCAGCCAGCAGGCCGGCCGCGTATGCCTGCCGGTTCCATCCGTCTGCCATCCTGCACCGCAATCCGCTCCCGGGAACTTGAGGCGATTAACGCTACGGTCCCCGCCTCCCGCATGGATGTCTGGCAGGTACCGGTTGGGACAAGAGTTGGTCACGGACCGTCCCGGATGCTCCAGTGCCCGGCACGCCATGGCGTACCGGGCACTGGAGGTGGTGGGTCAGGCTGCGGGGCTGGAAGCGGCGAGGGCGTCGAAGATGCCCTTGATCTGCTCCACGATCTCGGCGTCGTCCTTAGGGTGGATCTCCGCGAAGCGGACCATGGAGCCGGGGACGGCAAGCTTAACGTCCCCGAGCACCTCGGCGCCGGCGATACCCACGGCCTTGCGGGCCTCGTCCTGGGCCCAAACGCCTCCGTACTGTCCAAAGGCGGTGCCGACGACGGCGGTGGGCTTGCCTGCCAGCGCACCCGCGCCGAAGGGGCGCGACAGCCAGTCGATGGCGTTCTTCAGCGCGGCCGGAACGGTGCCATTGTGTTCAGGGGTCACGAGCAGGATGGTGTCCGCCTCGTTGGCTGCGGCGCGCAGGGCGGCTGCGGCGGCAGGTACCTGGCCGTCGACGTCGATGTCTTCGTTGTAGAACGGGATGTTGCCGAGGCTTTCGTGGATCACCACATCCACCTGCTCGGGGGCGTTGAGCTGGATCGCTTCGGCAAGCTTCTGGTTGGTGGATTCGGCACGAAGGCTGCCGACGAGGGTAAGTACGGTGCTCTTGGTCATTGAGGCTCCTGGGTAGGGCCGCGGCGGGCCGCGGGACGAACAAAATTTCAGGCTTTTCAGGCCTTCACCAGACTAAACGGACCGTAGTCCGGTTCTATTCCCCGCGGCTACACTGTTTTTGTGAGCCTGATCCCAATGCGGCCGGGAACCGGCCCGGCCGCGCCCGCCGAACGCAGCGATGCCGCCCGGAACCGGGAGCGCCTGGTGGCGGCTGCCCGGGAGTTGATTGACGAGTGCGGGGCCGAAGGGCTCACCATGGACCGGCTGGCGGAGCGGGCGGGGGTGGGCAAGGGAACGGTTTTCCGCCGCTTCGGAAGCCGGGCGGGCCTGATGCTGACGCTGCTCAACGAGTCAGAGGCCGCCTTCCAGTCCCGCTTCCTCTTTGGGCCTCCACCGCTGGGCCCTGGCGCCCCCGCGCTTGACCGCCTTGTTGCTTTTGGGACTGAACGGATCGCGTACGTCGTCGCGTACGGGGATCTTGTGCTTGCCGCCGAAGTTGCGTCGCGGGGCCGTTTCGAGGTGCCCGCCGCGGCACTCTGGAACAGGCATGTCGAAATGCTGCTCCGGGAGGCCCGTTTTGGATCCTCCGATCCCTGGCTCATGGCCGGTTCCCTGACTGCGACGCTGGACCCCGGGCGGCTCCTGCACCTTGTCCGGGAGCATGGCGTGACAAGCGCACAGCTCGCCGCCTCGTGGCGGGATCTTGTCACACGAGTGGTGGGCGGCGGGTAGATTACGCGCCTGGAGCTCCCCGCGTCCAGTCACACCAACTTCACAGAACTATTCATAACGATCTGATACGGCGCGCCGGATTTCAGGGGATTACCGCGCTTTTCGGGCTGGGGCTTGTGATAGTTTCCTCTGGAATGTGACCCGCGACATAGTCCACCAGGACCGGCCCTTGGGCTGCGGGAGGCCAGCTACCCGCTGGTACAGGACCCGGTGAGGCGGCACAATCCGTGCTTGTCCGGGGGAGACGGAAGGATCCAGCAGTGATGGTTGAGTTGGCCAGCGGCATGGCATACCAGCGGACACCGGGGTGTTCCTCCGTTCGGCACCCGGCGGCGCTGCCGGAGAAATAGCGCGCCATGCTCAAGTACCTCGCAAAGCGCGGCATCACGTACCTGGTCATGATTTTCCTGACCACCTCGGCCGGATACTTCCTGGCCGTCAGTTCGCTCAAGCCGGCGCTGCTGGAACAAGAACGCATTCCCCGGCCCACCCCGGAGCAGGTAGCCAATTCCATGCGCCTCAAAGGGCTGGACCCGGACCTGAGCCCGTGGGAACGGTACGTCGACTGGCTCACCGGCATCGTGACCCGGTGGGACTGGGGCCGGAGCCCCAACGGGGCCTATATCAACGCCGAATTCGGTGACCGGATCTGGATCTCCACCCGGCTCTTCCTGGCATCGATCATCCTGACCCTGGTCATCGGCGTCGCACTTGGCGTCTACTCGGCGGCCCGCCAGTACAAATTCCAGGACCGGGCCATCACCTCCTACAGCTACCTGGCCTACATCGTCCCGGCCCCCATCGCCTACTTCCTGGTGCAGCTGGGCGCCATCAACATCAACGAGACCGTGGGCAGCCGCATCTTTTTCGTCACCGGCATCTCCACCCCGGGCATATCGCCCGGGTGGCCCCAGTTCGTTGACCTGTTGGCGCACTACGTCGTGCCCACCCTCGCCATCACCCTCGTGGGCTGGGGCGCCTACCAGATTGCGCAGCGCCAGTACCTGCTGGATAACGTCAACGCCGACTTCGTCCGGACCGCACGTGCCAAGGGCCTGAGCCGGAACCAGGCGATCGCCCGGCACGCGCTCCGGGTCTCATTCATCCCGGTCGCCCAAAGCATCGCCTTCACCATCCCGGCCATCTTTGCCGGCGGCTTCTTCGCCGAAAAGATCTTCGCCTGGCCCGGCGTCGGCTCCTGGAGCATCGACGCCATCTCGCTGCAGGACGTCAACGCCGCCACGGCCACGCTCGCTTACGGCTCCGTCATCTTCGCCATCGGCGCCATCCTGGCGGACTTCGCCACCACGCTTGTCGACCCGAGAGTGCGGGTGCAGTAGCAATGACCAACCTGAACGCCGTCGACCCGGCAGCCGTCGCCCAGGACGCGCACCTGGAAAGCGCCGACGTCGTCATCGGAAAATCCACCATCATTTTCCGCCGCTTCCTCCGGAACAAGACAGCGGTGGCCGGCCTGGCCATCTTCCTGGTCCTGACTCTTTTCTCGTTCATCGGCGGGTTTTTCACTCCCTGGGACAAGGAAACCATCGACCCCTTCAACATCGGGATGCCGCCGTCCGCCGGGCACTTCCTCGGCACCTCCCAAGCCGGCATCGACCTCTACGCCATGACGGTCGAAGGCACCAGGATCTCCATCCTGATCGGCCTTGTGGTGGGCCTCGTCTCGGTCCTGATCGCCGCCGTCTACGGCTGCACCATGGCCTACTTCGGCGGCAAGGTGGACAAGGTGATGCTGTTCGTCCTGGAGGCCTTGATCATGATGCCGGCGCTCCTGGTGGTGGCCGTTGCCACCAGCGGCGGCGGCGCGGGCTTGAAACGCGACCTTCCGTCCTGGCTGCTGCTCATCATCGTCCTGCTGGTCTTCAGCTGGATGGGCACCGCCCGCTTGATCCGTTCCATGTCCATGTCCCTGATGCAGCGGGACTTCGTCAAGGCGGCCCAGTACATGGGCGTACCGCCGCGGCGCATCGTCTGGCGCCACCTCGTGCCGAACATCGGATCGCTCCTGATCCTGGACATCACGCGGGGCGTCACCGCGGCGATCCTTGCCGAAGTTGCCTTCTCCTTCATCGGCATCGGCATCAAAGTCCCGGACGTAAGCCTCGGGGTGCTGATCGGAGGCGCCACCTCCCAGGTCCAGACATTCCCCTGGATGTTCTGGGTTCCGCTCACTGTCATGTTCCTGCTGACGGGTTCACTGGCCATGATGAACGACGGCCTGCGCGATGCCTTCGACCCCAGCTCCAGTTCCACCGGCAAGGCACGGCAGGCCAAGATCCGGAAAACCCGCGCGGAAAAGAAGACGGCATGAGCAGCGAAACCACCACCGGAGCCACGGGACCAGCACGGCCGGAGGTGGAGCGCCTGCATGTGGCAGGGTTGCACGCCCCTGCCGACGCACTACTATCGGTCCGTGACCTGAACGTGCGCTTCAATTCAGAGAATGGTGTGGTCCACGCCGTACGTGGCGTCGACTTCGACCTGATGCCCGGCAAGACCCTGGGAATCGTGGGTGAATCAGGCTCGGGCAAGTCGGTCACCTCCCTGGCCATCATGGGCCTCCTCCCGTCCACGGCCGAGGTTTCCGGCTCCGTCCGCCTCAAGGGCCGCGAACTGCTGGGACTGAGCGACAAGGCCATGTGCGAGTACCGCGGCAATGAACTCGCCATGGTCTTCCAGGACCCGCTGTCCTCCCTCACCCCCGTCTTTACCGTCGGCACCCAAATCATCGAAGCGCTGACCATCCACCATCCGGCCATGAGCCGGAAAGCCAAGGAGGCGCGCGCCGTCGAACTTTTGGCCATGGTGGGTATCCCCAGCCCCAAGGACAGGCTGCGTGCCTTCCCGCACGAGTTCTCCGGCGGCATGCGGCAGCGCGTGATGATCGCGATCGCCATCGCCAACAACCCGCGTGTCCTCATTGCGGATGAGCCGACGACGGCACTGGACGTCACGATCCAGGCCCAGGTGCTTGAGGTGCTGCATACCGCCCAGGAGGAGACCGGGGCCGCCGTCGTCATGATCACTCACGATCTCGGCGTGGTTGCCGGGATGGCGGACGACATCATGGTCATGTACGCGGGCAAGCCCGTGGAGACCGGTGCCGTGGACGATATCTACTACGACCCGCGGATGCCGTACACCATGGGGCTGCTCGGAGCCGTGCCGCGCGTGGACGTGGCGGAAAAGTCTTCGCTCGTTCCCATCGAAGGCATGCCCCCGAACCTGCTCCTTCCTCCCACGGGATGCTCGTTCGCGCCCCGCTGCCCGCTGGCCTCGGACGCATGCCTTGATGGCGAACCCGCCCTGGCATCCGTCGACGGCCAGGGACTGCACAGTGCCGCCTGCATCAAATCCGACGCCCTGGGCGGGGACGTGGATGTCCACGACGTGTTCGCGGCCCCGCCCGTGCCGGTGTCCCGCTTCGACGCGGTTCCCCGGGCCGAGCGGACCACCGTGTTGCAGCTCAAGGACGTGACGAAGCACTTCCCGCTGACCAGGGGTGCGCTGATCAAACGCAGGATCGGTACCGTCAAGGCCGTGGACGGCGTGAGCTTCGACATCCGCGAAGGCGAATGTTTCTCCATCGTGGGCGAATCGGGTTCCGGCAAGACCACCACCCTGCTGGAGATCATGGAGTTCCACCAGGACCAGGACGGCGAGGTGGTGATAGGCGGCCTCAGCAACAAGCAGGCGGCGGACGCGAGGACCAAGTCAAGGATGCGGCGGGAACTCCAGATGGTGTTCCAGGACCCCACCGGCGCCCTGGACCCGCGGTTCACCGTGTACGAAGTCCTCGCCGAGCCCCTGCAGAACGCCGGCATGGACCGGGCGGCCATCAGGACGCGGATCATGGAGCTGATGAAGCTCGTGGGCCTGCAGCCGGACCACGTCAACCGCTTCCCCAACCAGTTTTCCGGCGGGCAGCGGCAGCGCATCGGGATAGCGCGGGCACTGGCCGTCAACCCCAAGCTGGTGGTCCTGGACGAACCCGTCTCGGCCCTGGATGTTTCGGTCCAGGCCGGCGTGATCAACCTCCTGGACCACCTCCGCGCGGAACTCGGCCTGAGCTACCTGCTGGTGGCGCACGATCTCTCGGTGGTCCGCCACATTTCGAACCGGGTGGCCGTAATGTACCTCGGGAAGATCGTGGAAATCGGCGAGGTGGACAGGGTCTTTGACAACCCGCGCCACCCCTACACCCGGGCGCTCCTCTCGGCAATCCCGGTGCCCGACCCGCGGCTGGAACGGACCCGGGAGCGCATCATCCTCCAGGGTGACCTCCCGTCGCCTCTGCAGGCGCCCAAGGGCTGCAACTTCGCCACCCGTTGCCCTGTCTTCGCCGCGCTGCCGCCGGCGAAGCAGGAAAAGTGCCTCAGCCTGGAACCGCCGTTGGAGTCCGTCAGGCCTTCAGCGGCCGCGCAGGCCCTGCAGAATGCCCCCGTACACCCGTACGACCAGCGGTTCGCGTGCTTCTTCCCGGACGGCGCACTGGATGAGGACATGCTGGTGGTCCACGAACCGGCGGAGAACCATGCACCCTAGATTTTTCAGCCCCACAAGCACCACCACTCGCACCAATGAAGGGAAAACCATGAGGAAACTGAACAGGATCGGCGGAGCTGCAGCCGTTGCTGCGGCCCTGGCGCTGACAGCGTGCGGCGGTGGCGGTGCCAGCGGCCCCGAAACGGCCAAGGGGCAGGAGGCAGGCAGCGACCTGTCCAAGCTCATCAGCATCAACGAGAAGCCCGCCGCGGATCTTCAGCAGGGCGGCAAGGTCACCCTTCCGCTGGGCAACATCGGGCCGGACTTCAACGGGTTCTCCAACAACGGCAACAGCGCGGACAACTCTGCCCTGCAGGTTCCCATGAACCCGGTTGCCATGAACAGTGGCGGCATCGGCGGCTGCTGGAAGGTGGACTTCAAGGGCAAGGTCACCCCCAACAAGGACTTCTGCGAGTCGGTGGACAGCGAAGTCAAGGACGGCAAGCAGACCATCACCATCAAGGTGAACCCCAAGGCCACCTACAACGACGGCACCCCCATCGACGTCAAGGCCTTCAAGAACACCTGGAACATCCTCAAGAGCCCCGACGCCGGCTACGACATCGTCAGCTCCGGTGCCTACGAGTTCGTTGACTCCGTCGAGGCGGGAAGCAACGACAAGGAAGTCATCGTCAAGACCAGCCGCCCGGTCTTCCCTGTGGATTCGCTCTTCTTCGGACTCATCCACCCCGCCGTTAACACCCCGGAGATCTTCAACGAAGGCTTCAACGGCAACCTGCACCCCGAGTGGATGGCCGGCCCCTTCAAACTTGACCAGTACGACACGGCCGCGAAGACCGTGACCCTGGTGCCGAATGACAAGTGGTGGGGCGCCAAACCGGTCCTGGCAAACGTGACCTTCCGCCAGCTGGAAACCAGCGCGCAGATCGCCGCGTTCAAGAACGGCGAGATCGACGCCATGTCCGCCAACACCATCTCCCTCTACAAGCAGCTGGACGGCACCAAGGATTCCGACATCCGCCGCGGCCAGCGTCTCTTCGCCGGCGGCATGAACCTGAACGCCCAGCGCATCACCGACGTTGCAGTCCGCAAGGCCATCTTCGCCGCAGTGGACCGCGAGGCGCTGCGCAAGGTGCGCTTCAACGGCCTTAACTGGGAGGAGCCGAGCTCCGGTTCCATGATGCTGCTGCCGTTCTCCGAGTACTACCAGGACAACTACCCGGTCAAGGAAACGGGGCCGGACGCCGCCAAGAAGGTCCTCACCGACGCCGGCTACACGGCCAACGCCAACGGCATCATGGAGAAGGACGGCAAGCCGGCTGCCTTCAAGATCAGCAATTTCGGGGACGACCCCACCACCCTCGCGTTCACCCAGACCCTGCAGAAGCAGCTCCAGGCAGGCGGCATGGACGTGGGCATCGACCAGCGCGCCTCCGCCGACTTCGGCAAGGTCCTCGGTTCCCGCGAGTTCGACATGAGCGTCTCCGGCTACACGGTGGGCGCGGACGCCACGGACGCCGTCAAGCAGTACTACGACTCCAAGACCAACGAGAACAAGCTGGGCGATGCCGAGCTGGACAAGAAGATCGCGGACCTTGCCTCCATTGAGGACAATGCGGCACGCAACAAGGCTGCGATGGACGTGGAGAAGGAGCACATGGCGAAGTACTTCTCCATGGGCGTGGTGATGAACGGCCCGCAGATCTCCTTCGTCCGCTCCGGCCTGGCCAACTACGGCCCCTCCCTGTTCCAGAGCAACTCACAGGTGCCGGACTGGACCACCATCGGCTGGGAAAAGAAGTAGCCGCCGGCTGATAGCGCCAGCCGCATAACGGAAGCCGGCACCTCCTGGCCACAGGGGGTGCCGGCTCGCTGTTTAGGACTGCCGGACCGTTTAAGACTGCCGGACCGGGGGTAGCGTTGCTTCCATGACCGGGACTGAAGCTGCACCCCGCACTATCCGCACCGCCGTCGTCGGCTACGGGCTGTCCGGCAGCGTCTTCCACGCGCCGCTCATCGCGGCGAACGACAGCTACGCGCTTAAGGTGGTTGCCACGTCCGACGCCGAACGGCAGAAGGCCGCCCTGGCGCGGCTTCCGGACGTTGACGTGGTGCGCGACGCGGACGCTGTCCTCCGGCGGGCAGACGGCCTCGACCTCATTGTGCTGGGCACGCCGCCCGCAACGCACTATCCGTACGCCAAGGCGGCGTTGGAGGCGGGGTTGGATGTAGTGGTGGACAAGCCGTTCGCCGTCACCAGCAAGGAGGGCCAGGAACTGATCGGACTCGCCGAGCAGCTTGGCCGGGTACTGACGGTGTTCCACAACAGGCGGTGGGACGGGGACTTCCTGACCCTGCGGAAGCTCCTGGCCGCCCAGGCCCTGGGCAATGTCACCAGGTTTGAGTCGCGGTTGGAGCGCTGGTCACCCACGATCACCAAGGCCTGGAAGGCCAGGGCGACGGCCGCGGATGGAGGCGGTGCGCTTTTCGACCTGGGCAGCCACCTGATCGACCAGGCGCTGCAGCTTTTTGGCCCTGCCCAGGTGGTGCACGCCGAGTTGCGCGCCCGCAGGTCCGACGAGCGCGCGGACGACGATGTGTTCCTGGTTTTGCGGCACGAATCCGGGGTAACCAGCCACCTGGCAATGAACATGCTGTGCGCCCAGCAGGGCCCGCGGTTCCGGGTGCTGGGTTCGGTGGGCGGCTTCACCAAGAACGGGGTGGACCCGCAGGAGCCCTACGTCGCGGCCGGCGGCAGTCCCCTCGATGCGGACTACGGTGTTGAGGCGCGGGAATGGGCAGGGCTGCTGGGCCGCGACGGGCACCTCGCAGCCCTGCCCACTGAACGCGGAAACTACCCCGAGTTCTACCGGATCCTGGCGGAGAAGATCCTCGACGGCGGAACAGCGTCAGCCCTGCCCCTCCCGGTAAACCCCGAGGACGCGGTCGAGGTCCTGAAGATCATCGAGGCTGCCCGCGACCTGGCTAAGAACCAATCGATTGCTCCCTAACTGCCGTTTTGGGGGTACAAAAGGACAGCTACGGAGCAATCGATGGATGGGACTAGGCCGAAACCAGTTCGTGCCAGTCGGCAACGAGGGGCAGGTTGTGGGCCTCGGACACGGAGTGGTGTGCCACGTGGCCCGCGGCGATGTTGAGGCCGGCGGCCAGGGCGGGGTCGCGGTCGAAGGCGGCCTTGACGCCCAGGTTTGCCAGTGCAACGGCGTAGCGCAGGGTGACGTTGGTCAGCGCGTAGGTCGACGTGTTGGGGACGGCGCCGGGCATGTTGGCCACGCAGTAGAAGATGGTGTTGTGCACCTTGTACGTGGGTTCCTGGTGCGTGGTGGGGTGGGTGTCCTCGAAGCAGCCGCCCTGGTCCACTGCGATGTCCACCAGGACCGAGCCGGGCTTCATCCGGGCTACGAGGTCGTTGGTGACCAGCTTGGGGGCCTTGGCGCCGGGGATCAGCACAGATCCGATAACCAGATCGGCATCCACCACTGACTTCTCGATCTCGTACTTGTTGGACGCAACGGTCTTCAGCCGGCCCTGGTACTGGGCGTCGAGGTCGCGGAGGCGGTTGATGTTGATGTCCAGGATGGTCACGTCGGCACCCAGGCCCAGGGCCATGGCTGCAGCGTTGGTGCCGGCCACGCCGGCGCCCAGGACGACAACCTTGGCGGGGCGGACGCCGGGCACGCCGCCCAGCAGCACGCCCTTGCCGCCGGCAGGTGCCATGAGGGAAGAGGCGCCAACCTGGACGGAAAGCCGGCCGGCAACCTCGGACATGGGGGCCAGCAGCGGCAGGCTGCGGCCTTCCTGCACCGTCTCGTAGGCGATGGCGGTGACGCCGGAGTTGATGAGCTCGCGGGTCAGTTCGGGCTCGGCCGCCAGGTGCAGGTAGGTGAAGAGGATCAGGCCCTTGCGGAAGCGGTGGTATTCGGCCTTGATGGGCTCCTTGACCTTCATCACCATGTCCGCGCGGCCCCAGACGTCATCCGCCTCATTGATGATCTCGGCGCCTGCGATGGCGTATTCCTCGTCCGTGATGCCGGACCCCAGGCCCGCGCCGCGTTCCACCAGGACGGTGTGGCCGTGGGTGCGGAACTCGTGGACGCCGGCGGCGGTGATGGCCACCCGGAATTCGTTGTTCTTGATTTCTTTGGGGACGCCGATGATCATCGTGTGCTCCAGGTTCTGGGCCGGTGGGCCGGAAAGATGGAAGGATTTCGTGTTTCAACGATAAATCCGGCTGTGAGCCAGCCAACACGATGATTTCGGAGGTGGGGAGCGAAAACCGCGTCATTCCGCGGGTTTTTCACCGCCCGGCTCGACATTCGTCGAGTCCTGGGGCGGCAAGTGTCGCCTGCTGTCCGTTCGTCCGGCCTGCGCCGCAGGCAGTAATGTGGGCGCATGCAGCAGCAGGGTGTGGAAGAGCTCGTGGAACAGGTGGCGCAAAAGCTGGGCCGGGGCCTGTCGCTCGAGGACCTGGACGGGCTGCTGCTGGCCTACAGCTCCAACCAGTCCCACGCCGACCGGGTGCGCGTGAACTTCCTGCTGAGCAAGAAGGTCCCTGCGGACGTGAGTGCCTGGCAGCTGTCGCACGGCATTGCCACGGCTGTGCGCCCCGTGGTGGTACCGGCGAACCCAGACCTGGGCATGCTGGGCAGGGTGTGCGTGCCTCTGATGGTGCGCGGCTTCCGCGTTGGCTACCTGTGGGTGCAGCAGGACTCCGCGGAGGAAAGCCCGACGGCGATCCTCACCCAGCTGCCTGCCGTCAACCACGAGCTTGAGCTGCTTTCTGGGCTCCTGCTGGACTCCAACACTGCCGAATCAGAATTCCGGCGGGGCCGGGAGCGGGAATTCCTCTCAGCGTGTGCCGGCGAGCCCAATGCCGTGGCTGCCGTAGCGGGCTGGAAGGAAGTCCAGGGCCGCGGCCCGTGGCAGATGGTCACGGTGCTCGATGCCGACGGCTGGGCCAGCGGTCCGGACCCCATCGCGTCCACCCTGATCCACCGGTCAACAGCGCTCCAGGCAACCGTGGGCATGGACGCGGCCCTGTTCAGTGCGGGCACCGAAACCCACTCGGTGGTGCTGTTCCGCGAATCCACCGGCCGGGCCAACCACGCCCAGCTCCTGGTCCACTACCAGCTGGAACTGGCCAAGCGGTCCGGCCGCCCCGTGCACCGGATCATCCTGGGGATCAGTGAGGGGTTCGCGAAAACCCGCCAGCTGTCCGAGGCCTACCGCCAGTCTCGGGTGGCAGCCCAGGCGGCCGCCGTCGATCCCCAGCTCGGCGAACTGGTGGACTGCCGGTCCATTGGCGTGTACCAGCTGCTGGCCTCGGCCGGGGGAGGGGTGGGGGCCTGGGCGGATTCCGGCTCCGTCTACTTCCGGATGCTTGAGGACCATGACCGCAACAATGAGCTCATCCCCGTCCTGGAACTGCTGTACGACAACGACGGCGCAGTCCAGGACGTGGCCACCAAGCTCCACCTGCACCGCAGCAGCATCTATAACAGGCTGGGCCGGATCCGCCAGCTGCTGGGGGTGGATCCGCTGAAGGGCATGGTCCGCCTGGAACTGCACGCCGCGCTCAAGATGCGGCGCTGGGCCAGCCGGCCCAGGATCTGAGGTCAGCCCTGCACTGAGGTCAGCCCTGCACTGCGGGAATAGCCGCAAAAGCCCCGATGGCCTCCGCAACCTCCCGCGGCCGCAGGTGCTGGACCACGTGGCCGGCGCCCGGGATCTCCACGAACCGCCCCTGCGGCACAGCGCTGGAAAGCCGCATCGACCATTCCGGGCCGGCCACCTGGTCCCGGCTACCCCGCAGGACCAGCACGGGCACGTCGATTCCGGCCAGCCGCTTTTCCGTGGGGTAGGCCATCATGACGGGAAGCTCGGTGAAGTACCAGCGCGGCCCGCACCGGAAGTAGTCCGAGAACACTATCCAGTTGGACCCCGCGCTCTCCCGCAGGAGGGCGTCCAGGGACAGCGCCAGCGCCTGGCGGCTGACGCTTCTGTGCCGCTCATCCACCACCGGGCCCATGAGCACCAGTTTCTGCGCCTGCGCCGGCGCATGGAGTGCGGCCTCGATGGCAAACTGCACGCCCATGGAATGGCCCACCAGGATGTAGGAACGGATGCCGTTGGCCTTCAGCGCCTGGGCGATGAAGGTGCCGTAGTCCGCCACGGAAAGCTGGCGGCCGGGACGGGGTGTTCCGGCGAAACCAGGCAGGTCGACGGAGTACGTCGGGGCGGTGCGCGACAGCTCAAGGTGCAGCCGGCGAAGGTAGCGGTGGGAAACGCCGATGCCGTGGACCAGGATGTAGGCCGGAACTGCCGCAGCCGCCGCTGCGTCCAGTCCCGGGGCCGGGGTGCCGTCGGTCCAAAGGATCCGGCCTGTGAAACCGTGGGCCTCCACCTCGGCGGAGTGCAGCTCAGCGTCGTTCCGGCGCCCCCAGGCCGATGAGGTATGCACTAAGCTCCCGTGCCGGCGTCGACCCCGGCGTTCTTGCCCTGCTTGCGCTTCTGTTCGGCTATCTTCTGCTTCTCGAGCCACGCCATGATGTCAGCCGTCCGGATACGGCGGTGCGAGCCGCGGTACTCCACCGGGATCTCACCGCGGTCCGTCATGTTGCGCAGGTAGGTGTGCGAGATCCCTGCCAGCTCGGCTGCCTGCGAGGTGGTGAGCATTTCCTCGACGCTGCTGACCGTCACCGTTTCGCCGCGGCTGAGCCGGGAAAGGAGGTCCACGACGGCGTCCCTCGCCTGGGCAGGCAGGCGGTGGACCGTGCCGTCCACGAAGACGGTGATGTCGTTGCTGTCCGCGAGGGCGCGCGCGAGGCTGCTCGCCTCGCCGGCAGGGAGGCCGGCCGTGACCCGGGGGGCTATCAGTGCCATGGACGTAGCCTATCCCGCGGCGCGGCCGGCCTTGGCCCGCCTGTTGGGTTACAGCCCCAGCTCGTCCAGGACAGGCAGCTTTTCCCGGACCCATGCCCGCGCCTCGGTGGCGCTGGGTGCGGACAGGGCCAGCTTGGCCAGTTCCTGGGCTTCGGGCAGGGTGACCGTTTTCAGGACCGCGGCCACGGCGGCCAGGGAGCGGGCCGTCATGGAGAGCGTGGTGACGCCCAGGCCGGTGAGGACGACGGCGAGGGCGGGGTCGGCGGCCGCCTCGCCGCAGACGCCCACGGGCTTGTTGTGGCCTTCGGCCCGCGATCCTTCAACCGTGAGCCCGACGAGCCGCAGCACCGCAGGCTGCCACGGGGTGTTGAGGTTGGCGAGCGGGCCCAGCTGGCGGTCGGCAGCCATGGCGTACTGCGTCAGGTCGTTGGTGCCCAGGCTCGCGAAACCCACCTCGCGGAGGATCGATTCCGCGGTGAGGGCCGCGGAGGGGACCTCCACCATGACCCCGGGGGTCTTGATCCCGGCGTCGGCGCACATGGAGGCAAACCGGGCAGCTTCCTCGGCGGTGGAAATCATCGGCGCCATGACCCAGACGTCCGCTTCGGACTGGTTCGCTGCCAGGGCGATGGCCTCCAGCTGGCGGTCCAGGACGCCCGGCGTGGTGAAGTCGGTCCGGTAGCCGCGGACGCCCAGGGCCGGGTTGGGCTCGGTGGAGTCGGTCAGGAACGGCAGGGGCTTGTCCGCCCCGGCATCCAGCGTGCGCAGGACGACCTTCTTGCCGGGGAAGGCATCGAAAACGCTCTTGTACGCTGCGGCCTGCTCCTCCACGGAAGGTTCGGTGTCCCGCTCCAGGAAGCAGAATTCGGTGCGGAACAGGCCCACGCCCTGGGCGCCGAGCTTGGCTGCAGCCTCGGCGTCCTTGCCGCCGCCCACGTTGGCGAGCAGCGGCACTTCGTGGCCGTCCGCCGTCGTGCCCGTGCCGGTGAATTCGGACAGCAGTGAGGCTGTGGCTGCCCACGCCTCCGCTGCGGCGCGCAGGGAGTCGTCGGGTTCAGCCGTGACCGTGCCTGCCGCGCCATCAACAAACACCTCGGTGCCGTCCGCGATGTCATCCACCCCTACAGCGGCGACGACGGCGGGCAGGCCGAGCGAACGGGCAATGATGGCGGTGTGCGACTGGGGGCCGCCGCCGGCGGTGACAAGGGCCAGGACCTTGTTGGGGTCCAGGGTTGCGGTGTCAGCGGGGGCCAGGTCATCGGCCACCAGGATGAATGGGGTGGCCGAAGCCGGGATGCCCGGTGCAGGAACGCCGCGCAGTTCGGCCACGATCCGGGCGCGCACGTCCAGGACGTCCGTGGCGCGTTCGGCCATGTAGCCACCCAGGTTGTGCAGCATTTCAGAGACGGAGGAACCGGACTCCCAGATGGCCCGCTCGGCGGAGGCGCCGCGGGCAACAAGCTTGGCGGCACCCTTGATCAGCATGGTGTCCTTGGCCATCAGGGCTGTTGCCTCCAGGACGGCCTTGCCGTCCCCGGTGGCGTGCGCGGCACGCGCCTTCAGCTCGTCGTGGACAGCCTGGGAGGCTGCCTTCAATGCTGCGGTGGCTTCCTCGGCGGTGGTGCCCGCGGCCAGCTGTTCACCGGCGGCAGGTTCGCTGATCGGTTTGGGCATCTGCCGGACGGTGCCGATGACGCGGCCTGGGCTGACGCCTACTCCTGGGAAGTTCTGCACTGAAGGTCCTCATTCTCTGCCGGTTTGCCAGGCCCGCCGGATCGCCGGCGCCATGCCGGAACCGCCGGGGGACTGCTACGTCCGGGGGCGGGAAACGTGCCTGAAAAAATTGTATGTGATTCAGTTCATATAGCAATGCTATAGGTGCTAGGGTAGCGGTTATGAGTTTGGATGGCCAGCTTCCCGCCAAAATGCGGCTGCTCCGTGCGGCCGCGGAATTGTTGGCCAAGTCCGCCGGGGCGCCCGTTTCCACCCGCCAGATCACCCAGCTGGCGGGGGTTTCGGCGCCCACGCTCTACCACCACTTCGGTGACAAGGAAGGTCTGTTTGACGCCGTCGTCGCCGCGGGGTTTGAGGAATATGTCGCGGGCGAAAGGGACTTCGCCCCCTCCGGGCAGCCGCTTGAGGACATCCGGAGAATGTGGGACAACCACGTCCAGTTCGGCTTGAACCAGCCGGAACTGTACCTGGTGATGTTCGGCAACATCCGCCCGGAAAGCCGCTGGCCATCGTGGCAGATGCCGAGGCGCTGATGGAGGAGATGCTGAACAAGGCAGCGGCGGCGGGCCAGCTCAACGTCCAGCCCAGGGAAGCGGCCAGGTCCATCCTGGCGGCCAACGTGGGCGTGACGCTGATGCTGATTGCGGAGCCCGCCTCCGAACGCAACCTTGAACTGTCCACCATGACCAGGGATGCCATGATCTTCGCGGTGTCCGCCGAGCCGGCCAGTGGCCCGGCTCCGGAGTCCACCGGGAAATCCTCGGTGGTGGTGGCAGCGATCGCCCTGAACGCCGCACTTCAGGCTTCGCACTCTGACCAGCTCTCGAGCTCGGAACTCAAACTTTTCCTCGAATGGCTGCACCGGATCTCCACCAGCCCGGCCGGCTGACCCGGCACACCACCAAAGCACCATCCGCTCCACCCAGCAGTACGTCGTCGTATCTATCGGACCATCCTGCGGAGCAGCAGGAATGACGGTTAGGAAATCACATGGCAACAGAGACAGTTGCAAAGCCGCGCACCAGCGCCAGGGTCCACGTCCAGAAGTTCGGGACCTTCCTGTCCGGCATGATCATGCCCAACATCGGCGCCTTCATCGCCTGGGGCATCATCACCGCCCTGTTCATTGAGAAGGGCTGGCTGCCCGTTCCGCAGCTGGGTGGTTTCGGCGAGACCGGCGGAAAGCCCAACATCGGCCTCGTAGGCCCCATGATCACCTACCTGCTGCCCCTGCTGATCGGCTACACCGGCGGCAAGATGGTCTACGACGTCCGCGGCGGCGTGGTGGGCGCCATCGGCACCATGGGTGTGATCGTCGGTGCCGGCATTCCCATGTTCATCGGCGCCATGATCATGGGTCCGCTGGGTGGCTGGACCATGAAGAAGATCGACTCCATCTGGGACGGCAAGATCCGCCCCGGCTTCGAGATGCTGGTCAACAACTTCTCCGCGGGCATCTGGGGCGCGCTGCTGGCGTTGCTGGGGTTCTACGGTATATCGCCGGTGGTCACGGCCTTCAGCGAGGCGGCAGGCAACTTTGTGAAGTTCCTGGTGAGCAACGGCCTGCTGCCGCTGACCAGCATCTTCATCGAACCCGCCAAGGTCCTGTTCCTGAACAACGCCATCAACCACGGCGTGCTCACTCCGTTGGGCGTCCAGCAGTCGCTCGAGCAGGGCAAATCCATCCTCTTCCTGTTGGAAGCCAACCCCGGCCCCGGCCTGGGCATCCTGCTCGCGTACATGTTCTTCGGACGCGGTGCGGCCAAGGCCTCCGCTCCCGGTGCCGCCATCATCCAGTTCCTCGGCGGCATCCATGAAATCTACTTCCCGTACGTCCTGATGCGCCCGATGCTGATCCTGGGCGCGATCGCCGGCGGCATGACCGGCATCGCCACGCTGGCCATCACCAACTCCGGCCTGGTGGCCCCGGCAGCCCCGGGATCCATCTTCGCCGTGCTGGCCCAGACCTCCCGTGACAGCTACTTCGGCGTGATCCTCTCCGTGGTGCTGGCGGCCACCGTGTCCTTCCTGGTCTCCTCGGTCATCCTGCGCACCACCAAGCACAGCGACGAGGTTGACCTCGGAGACGCCACGTCCCGCATGGAAGCGATGAAGGGCAAGAAGAGTTCCGTTGCCTCTACGCTCACAGGAGCCGGAGCCGGAGCGGGTGCCGCCGGCCAGGGCGGCGTGGGCGTCCTCGCCGGACCCGTGCGCAACATCGTCTTTGCGTGCGACGCCGGCATGGGCTCCAGCGCCATGGGCGCCTCGGTGCTGCGGAACAAGATCAAGGCGGCCGGCTTCCCGGACGTCAAGGTCACCAACGCCTCGATCGCCAACCTCACCGACACGTACGACGTGGTCATCACGCACCAGGACCTGACCGAGCGCGCCAAGCCGGCCACTTCCAGCGCCGTGCACTACTCGGTGGACAACTTCATGAGCAGCCCGCGGTATGACGAGATTGTCGAACTGGTCCGGGAAAGCAACACCGAAGGCGCCACGGCAACCGAAGGACCGGACGCCGGAGCGGGCACGCCGGGTGGGGCCTCCGCCTCCGCCCCGGTGGACGCGGCGCCCGCCCCGGCCGCCGCAGCAACTGCACCGGCCGGCGGTGAGGTCCTGGCACGGGAGAGCGTGGTCCTGAACGGGTCCGCCACCACGCGCGACGCCGCCATCGACGAAGCCGGCCGGCTCCTGCTGGCCCGCGGCGCGGTGGACGAAGGCTACATCGCAGCGATGCACGAGCGGGAAGCGTCAGTGTCAACCTACATGGGCAGCTTCCTCGCCATCCCGCACGGCACCAACGCCGCCAAGGACCACATCCGCAAGTCCGCGGTGTCCGTGATCCGCTACCCGGAGGGCATTGACTGGAACGGCAAGGAGGTGAAGTTCGTGGTGGGCGTCGCGGGCATCAACAACGAGCACCTGCACATCCTGTCCTCCATCGCCAAGGTCTTCACCAACAAGGAGCAGGTCGCCCGGCTTGAGGCCGCCACCTCTGAGGATGAAGTCCTCGAACTCTTCGGAAAGGTCAACGCATAGTGAAGGCAGTACATTTCGGTGCCGGCAACATCGGCCGCGGCTTCGTGGGCCTGCTCCTGCATGATGCCGGGTACGAGGTAGTGTTTGCCGACGTCGCGGAGGGACTCATCGCCCAGCTGGCGGCAGCCGACAGCTACGCCGTGCACGAGGTGGGGGAGAACCCCGCCGTGCGGACAGTGGACAACTTCCGCGCCCTGAATTCCACTGCCCAGGAAGCGGAGCTGGTCTCGGAGATCGCGACGGCGGACATCGTCACCACCGCGGTGGGTCCCCACATCCTCAAGTTCGTTGCGCCCGTCATCGCCCGGGGTATCGTGGCGCGGGAGCCCGGGCTGGCGCCGTTGCAGGTGATGGCCTGCGAGAACGCCATCAACGCCACGGACATCCTGGCCAAGGAGGTGGCGGCCCAGCCGGGGGCCGCCGCCGGCGCCCTGGACGGCAAGGTGGTGTTCGCGAACACCGCGGTGGACCGGATCGTGCCCAACCAGGAACCCGGCCAGGGCCTGGACGTC
The DNA here is from genome assembly GCF_057369995.2 of Arthrobacter sp. MOO21. Classification (NCBI taxonomy): domain Bacteria; kingdom Bacillati; phylum Actinomycetota; class Actinomycetes; order Micrococcales; family Micrococcaceae; genus Arthrobacter; species Arthrobacter sp. MOO21. The sequence goes on from NZ_CM170671.2 coordinate 1,881,313, forward strand.
ACGGTGGAAACGTTCTACGAGTGGGTCATCGACCGCACGCCCTTCGGTGATGCCGCGCCGGTGATCCCGGGAGCCACGTTCGTGGACGACCTCTCGCCCTACATCGAGCGGAAGCTCTTCACGGTGAACACGGGCCACGCCTCGGCCGCCTACTTCGGTTTCGAGGCAGGGCTGGAGAAGATCTCCGAGGCCATGGCGGACCAGGATGTCGCCGAGGATGTGCGGGCGGTGCTGGAGGAGACCAAGCAGCTCCTCGTGGCAAAGCACGGCTTCAGCAACGATGAGCAGGAGGCGTATGTCCAGAAGATCCTGGTCCGGTTCTCCAACCCGCACCTGCCGGATACGGTCAACCGGGTGGGCAGGGCGCCGCTGCGCAAACTGAGCCGGCACGAGCGGTTCATCGGACCGGCCGCGGAACTGGCTGAACGCGGAGTGGTTCCGGAGGCACTGCTGGGTGCCATTGCCGCAGCCCTGCGCTTCAACGACCCTGCCGACGCCGAGGCCACGGAACTCGCCGGCATCCTGGGCTCCAACAGTCCGGCCGACGCCACGGCGAAGATCACGGGGCTGGAGCCGGAGCACCCGCTGTTCAGCGCCGTGTCCACCCTCGTGGAGGAGCGGCAGGCAGAACTGGCGAGCACCTCCGCCTGACCCGCCACCGCGAAGACGACGTACCGCACAGGACGACGCCGGCACTTTCCGCAAGTGCCGGCGTCGTCCTTTTGTGTGGCAGGCTGGGCACGTGAGCCCCGAACCAGACACCACGCGTTCCTTGCTCGCTGCCGGCGCCGACGGCGGGACCTTCCTCCTCCGGCACGCCACCCGGGTGGACCTGCCCGCCATCGTCCGGCTGCTCGCCGATGATGCGATGGGCGCCGCGCGGGAGTACGGCGCGGACATGGCCCCCTATGAGCACGCCTTTGACGCCATCGACGCCGATCCGGCCCACCTGCTCCTCGTGGGGGAGCTAGTGCCGCAGGGGGAAGAAGCGGGTGCGGTGGTGGCCACGTTCCAGCTGAGTTTCCTTCCCGGCATCTCGCGCCAGGGCGCCTGGCGTTCGCAGCTCGAGGGCGTGCGGGTGGCCGGGGCGCTGCGCGGGCAGGGCATCGGAAAACTGATGGTGCAGTGGGCCATCGACGAGTCCCGGCGCCGCGGCTGCAGCCTGCTGCAGTTGACCACCCACGCCAGCCGTACCGCGGCGCAGCGGTTCTACGGGCGCATGGGTTTCGAAGCGAGCCACGTCGGGATGAAGCTGGCTCTTTGACCGTTGACCGTTAGGTACCCTAAATGTTAGGGTACCTAATGATGAAAGATGCAGAACTGCAGGAGCTCGCCAGCGGGTTCCGCGAAGCCCTCCGCCACAGCGTCTACCTCGTCCGGCGCCTCGATGCCGACGGCGAGCTCAGCGCCGCGCAGCTCAGCACCCTCAAGATGCTGCTCGGCGACGGCCAGCGCGTGGGCGAAATCGCCCGGAACCTCGGCGTCCGCGTGCCCAGCGCCACGGAACAGATCATCAAGCTCGAGCGGGCCGGGCTGGCCCGCCGCGAGCCGGATCCCGCGGACTCGCGTGCCGTGCGGGTGGTCCTGACCGCTGAAGGGCGCGCCGCCGTCGAGTCCGCAAACCAGCGGCGCAACGAGGTGATGGCCGGGATCCTCAGCACCCTCACGGACACGGACCGGACCGCGCTGGCGGCAGCGCTGCCCGTCATCAGCAAAATCATCAACGCAGCCCAGAACTGACTCCCCCCGACAACTAGGAGCACCCTCCATGGACGGCCAGCTGGCAGAAACCCTGCAGGCACCAGAGAACACCCTCAAGGCCGAAAAGGCCTCTATCCTGAAGCAGCCGAAGGCGGTGTGGGCCACAGCCCTCGCCGCCGTCTTTGCCTTCATGGGCATCGGGCTGGTGGACCCGATCCTGCCTGCCATTGCCACCAATCTGGACGCCAGCCCCAGCGAGGTGTCCCTGCTCTTCACCAGCTACTTCCTGGTCACCGCGGTGGCCATGCTGATCACCGGCTTTGTCTCCTCCCGGATCGGAGGCAAGCGGACCCTGCTGATCGGGCTGGCCATCATCGTGGTCTTCGCCTCGCTCTCCGGGCTGTCCGGCAGCGTCGGGGAGCTCGTGGGCTTCCGCGCCGGCTGGGGCCTCGGCAACGCCCTCTTCGTGGCCACCGCCCTGGCCGTGATCGTGGGCGTCGCCAGCGGCGGCGCCGGGACGGCCATCATCCTCTACGAGGCGGCCCTCGGCCTGGGCATCTCCCTTGGCCCGCTCCTGGGTGCCCTCCTGGGCGGCTGGCAGTGGCGCGCACCGTTTTTCGGCACCGCCGTCCTCATGGCTGCAGCCTTCATCGCCCTCATCGCGCTGCTGCCCGGGACCCCCCTGCCTGAACGCAAGGTGCGCCTCCGCGACCCCCTCCTGGCGCTGGGCCACAGGGGACTGCGCACGACGGCGGCGAGCAGCCTGTTCTACAACTACGGCTTCTTCACCATCCTGGCTTTCACCCCGTTCATCCTCGGCATGGACGCCTACGGCATCGGCGGAGTCTTCTTCGGCTGGGGCGTTGCCGTGGCCGTCTTCTCCGTCTTCGTCGCGCCGGTCCTGCAGAACCGTTTCGGTGCCGTGAAGGTGCTCACCGGCACGCTGTTCCTGCTCTTGCTGGACCTGGCCGGGCTGGGGCTGGCGGCCGGGCACTCGGTGCCTGCCGTCGTCGTGCTGGTCATCGTGGCGGGCGCCCTGCTCGGCGTCAACAACACCATCTATACGGAACTGGCCATGGGTGTCTCCGACTCCCCGCGCCCCGTGGCCTCCTCCGGCTACAACTTCGTCCGCTGGATGGGCGGGGCGCTGGCCCCGTTTGCGGCGGCCCAGCTGGGCGAGCACTTCGGCCCGCAGGTGCCGTTCTTCGCCGGTGCCGCGGCCATGTTCGTTGCCATTGCCATCGCCTTCGGCGGCCGCTCGTACCTCGCCGCGCACGAACCGCACGTGGTGTAACAGCGTCCTGCCAGGCGAAAACAGCAAACCCTCCATCACCTGATGGAGGGTTTGCTGTTTTACTGCGGAACGTGATGGGGCGTTGCTAGGCCTTCGCGGAACCCTTGGGCACGAACAGGGTCTCGGCCTGCTCCAGGGACATGCCGTTGGTCTCCGGCACCTTGAACATGACGAAGAAGAAGGACGCCACTGCGAACAGGGCGTACATGGCGTAAGTCAGCGGCAGTGAACCGGAGGCCATCACCGGGAAGCTGAGGGTGATCACAAAGTTGGCCACCCACTGCGCGGCAGCGGCCAGGCCAAGGGCACGGGCGCGGATCCGGGACGGGAAGATCTCTCCCAGGAGCACCCACACGAGCGGCCCCCAGGACGCGCCGAAGCTCACCACGAAGATGTTGGCGGCCACGAGCGCCACGGGACCCCAGGCACCCGGCAGGGTGATGTTGTCACCCGATCCGGTGGCGGAGGAGAACGCCAGGGCCATGGCGCCCAGGGACACCGCCATGCCTACCGATCCCGCGAGCAGGATGGGCCGGCGGCCAACGCGGTCCACCAGGGCGATGGCCACCAGGGTCACCAGGATGTTGGTGACGGAGGTTGCCACGGAGATGGCCAGTGAGTCCTTCTCCAGGAACCCCACGGCCTTCCACAGGGTGGTGGAGTAGTAGAAGATCACGTTGATCCCCACGAACTGCTGCAGCACGGACAGGATGATGCCCACCCACACCACTGCCTGCAGGCCGAAGGTCTTGCCGCGGAGGGATCCCTTCTGGCCGGCCAGCTTGTCTTCCTCGATGGCTTCCTGGATTTCGCGGATGTGCCGGTCGGTGTCTTCGGCCGGTGCAATGGAGTCGAAGACCTTCCGGGCTTCGTCTTCCTTGCCCTTGAACACCAGGAACCGCGGGGACTCGGGCAGGGTGAAGGCTATCCAGCCGTACACGACGGCGGGCGCTGCTGCCGCGAGGAACATCCACCGCCACGCTTCAATGCCGAGCCAGAACCTTTGGTCCGCGCCGCCCGCGGACGTGGCCAGGAGCGCGTCGGACAGCAGCGCGGCGAAGATACCGGTGGTGATCGCCAGCTGCTGCAGCGAGGCCAGCCGCCCGCGGACCTGCCGGGGGGAAATCTCGGAGATGTAGGCCGGGGCGATCACGGAGGCCAGGCCGATGCCCAGCCCGCCCACCAGGCGCCAGAACACCAGGTCCCAAATGCCGAAGGCGAAACCGGTGCCCAGGGCACTGACCAGGAAAAGCAGCGCGCCCAACTTCATGGCGGGCACGCGGCCGTGGCGGTCGGCCACCTTGCCGGCAAGGAATGCGCCGGCCGCGCAGCCCAGCAGCGCGATGGCCACGGCGAAGCCGGTCACCGCCTCGGAGAGCGCGAATTCCTCCTTCATGGCATCCACCGCGCCGTTGACCACGGACGAGTCGAAGCCGAAGAGGAACCCGCCCACCGCCCCCGCGAGCGCCAGCCAGATCACCCGCCGCGGTATCCCGGTGGTTGTCTGCTCCTGTGCAGTGGGCATGGTTCTCCCTGGGTCTTGGGTTTGATGGATGCGGTGCGGACGTCGTCGGCTGCGGTACCGGCCAGAGAGCCGGCGCACACGCGCCTAACAGTGTGGCACGTCACGGCGCCTCGATCCACTCGGCGTCCTGCACATCAGGCGGCTGCCTCCCCTGACGCGCAGCAGAGGAGATTGGGTTTTCTAGTGGGCGATGGCCGCGGCAGTGTCCTGCGGCGAGGCCTTCTGGTCCGTCAGCTTCTTCCGCGGGAGGGCGAAACTGATGAGGAACGCCAGGCCGGTCAGCGCGGCCGCGGTCAGCATCACGGTGTCGATGGCACCGGCGAATCCCTCGGTGATGGGGCGGGTCAGCGTGCCGTTGGCGGTGTGGAGCCAGCTGGTGTCATTCAGGGAGTCGTTGGACGCGCCGTTCTTGAAGAAGTCGTACAGCTTCGCGTTGGCGGGGTCTGACGCCACTGCAGGGTCCTTGAGGACGGCCAGGTAGGCCGGATCCGTGGCGGCGGCCTTCATGCCGTCCGCAATCCTGTCGGCGGCCATGCTGAAGAGCATGGAGATGAAGACGGCGGTTCCCACCGCGCCGCCCATGGAGCGGAAGAAGGCCGCGGAGGACGTGCCCACGCCCATGTCGCGCGGCGGAACAGACGTTTGCATGGCCAGGGTGAGCGGCTGCATGCAGAAGCCGAGGCCGACGCCGAAGAAGACGGCGATGAGGCCCGGAACCCACAGGGCGGTGTCCACCTGCAGGGACAGGCCCATCACGATGGCGGCGGCGGTGAGGATGCCGGTGCCCATGATGGGGAAGATGCGGAACGTGCCCGAGGCGGAGATGGTGCGGCCGGCGGTGATGGAACCGAACAGGATGCCCACGGTGAAGGTGATCATCATCAGGCCTGCCTCGGTGGGGGTGAGCCCCTTGACCAGCTGCAGGTACATCGGCAGCATGGCGATGGCACCGAACATGCCGATGCCGATGATGAAGTTCAGCAGCGACGACAGCCCGAACGTGAGGTTGTGGAAGAGCCGCAGGGGGATCAGGGCATAGTCCCCGGCACGCTTCTCGGCCAGCAGGAACCAGGCGATGCCCACCACGCCCAGGCCGTAGCAGAGGAACGAGTTGGTGGACGCCCAGCCCCAGCTGCGGCCCTGCTCGGCCACGAGGAGGAGCGGAACGATGGCCACGGTGATGGCGGCGGCGCCCCAGTAGTCGATCTTCTGCTTCAGGTGCTTGGCGGGCAGGTGCAGGAACAGGAACACCACCACCAACGCGGCAAGGCCGATGGGCAGGTTGATGAAGAACACCCAGCGCCAGCCGTCAAAGCCCAGGATGTTGGCGGAACCGGCGAAGGCGCCGCCCACCACCGGGCCGAGGACCGAGGAGATTCCGAAGACGGACATGAAGTAGCCCTGGAACTTGGCCCGGTCCTTGAGGGACACGATGTCGCCGATGATGGTCAGCGCCAGGGCCAGCAGGCCGCCGGCGCCCAGGCCCTGGATGCCGCGGGCCACGGCCAGTTCGGTCATGGAATGCACCGACCCCGCGTAGAGCGAGCCCACCAGGAAGATGGCGATGGCTGCCAGGTACAGCGGGCGGCGGCCAAAGATATCGCTCAGCTTGCCGTAGAGCGGGGTGCTGACCGTGGACGTGATGAGGTACGCCGTGGTGGCCCAGGCCTGGAGCGAAAGCCCGTCCAGGTCATTGGCGATGGTGTAGATGGACGTGGACACGATCGTCTGGTCGAGCGATGCCAGGAACATGCCCAGCATCAGGCCCACCATCACGGTGACGATCTGGCGCCGGGTCAGCGTCTCTCCTGCGCCGGGCGCGGCAGTGGCTTTGGACATGGGTGCTCCAAGGGGAAGAAAAGGAAATCAGCAGCGATAGTTGCTTTCAGTAACTATCTTACCTGCTCTTTCTATTCCCCTGACTGCGGGTTGTTCCCTTAGGGCTCCACGAGGATGCCGTCCGGGTCGCACCAGACAGTGGCTCCGGGGCGGAAGGTCACGCCGTCGATCACCACGTCCACGTCGACCTCGCCCGCGCCGGCCTTCAGGCTCTTCTTCGGGTTGCTGCCCAGGGCCTTGACTCCGAGGTCCAGCTGCGCGATGGCCACCCGGTCACGGATGGCGCCATTGATAACGACGCCGGCCCAGCCGTTCGCCACGGCGCTTTCGGCAATCATGTCCCCCATCAGCGCGGTCCCCAGCGATCCGCCGCCGTCCACCACCAGCACCGCGCCGTTCCCGGGCGAGCCGAGCGTGGATTTCACCAGCGCATTGTCCTGGAAACAGCGGATGGTCCGCACCGGACCGCTGAAGTGTGTGCGGCCACCCAGGGACTGGAACTGCAGCGACACGGAGGCCAGTTCATCGCCGCGCTCGTCGTAGAGGTCTGCGGTGTTGATGCCGGCGCCTTGGGCTGGCGTGGGTGCGCTCATGTGGTTCTCCTTTGTACGGCGGACCTTGGAGTACGGCTGGACGGACTGCGGGAGCCACGTCCACGGACGGCCCCTTAGCGCCCACGATAGTCTGGTTCCACCGCCAACCGGCCGCACCAGGGGGAGCCAAGCCAATGAGTCTGCCAGATACGCCCGCCGCCCCGGACGGCACCTCGGATGGCACAAGCACGACGGCGGCGCTCGCCGAGCCCACACAAAAGGTCACCGCGCGCTGGGTCACCGGACTGGTCCTGGTCAACGTGGGCATCAACGCGGCCTTCTTCGGCCCCATCAATGTCTTCATCGGCCAGCAGGCGATCAGCATCGATGCCCCCAGCAAAGAAGCGATCCTGTCGCTGGTGACTGCCTGCGGGGCGGCCGTGTCCCTGGTGGCCAATCCGCTCTTCGGCGCCCTGTCGGACCGCACCACATCCCGCTTCGGCCGCCGGGCCCCCTGGGTTCTGGCCGGGGCCGTCCTGGCCACGGCCGCACTCGTGGCCATGTCCTTCTCCACCGTTGTGGCGCTGATGGTGCTCTTCTGGTGCCTGGTGCAGCTGGGCGCCAATGCCGCCTACGCGGCCATTACCGCTGCCGTCCCCGACAGGGTGCCCGTCATCCAGCGCGGCAGCGTGGGGGGACTTGCTGCGATGGGCCAGACGCTGGGCATCCTCACCGGCGCCGTCTTTGGTGCGGTGGTGTCCGGGGACTTCCTGTTGGGTTACTGGCTGTGTGCGGCTGCGCTGCTGCTGTCCGTGCTGCCCTACCTGTTCCACCGCAATGACCCCGCCCTGCCGAAGTCGGAGCTGGAGGTGTTCCGGCCCCGGGTCTTCATCAAGGGCTTTTGGATCAGTCCCTTCATCTACCCCGATTTCGCCTGGGCCTGGCTCACCCGCTTCCTGGTCAACGTGGGCAACCAGCTCACCATCGTGTACCTGCTCTTCTTCCTGCGGGACGTCATCGGGTACGGGGATCCTGCCACAGGGGTGCTGGTCCTGACGGGAATCTATGCCGTGATGGTGATGATTACCGCAGTGCTCGCGGGGCCGTGGAGCGACCGGGCAGGGAAGCGGAAGCCGTTCGTGATCGGTTCCTCCGCCACCATCGCCATGGCCGGGGCCATCATGGCGTTCTTCCCGGTCTGGCCCGGGGCGCTTGCCGGAGCCGCCGTCCTGGGTATCGGCTTCGGGGCCTACCTCGCGGTGGACTTCGCGCTGCTGACCCAGGTCCTGCCGTTCGCCGTGAGCCGCGGTAAGGATATGGGCGTGATCAACGTGGCCAACTCCCTGCCCCAGGTGGTTGCCCCGGGGCTGGCGCTGTTGGCCGTCACGCAGTGGGGAGGTTACCGGACGCTGTTCCTCACGGCCGCGGTCATCGGCCTGCTCGGCGCCGTCTTCGTGGTCAAGATCAAGGGCGTGGACTGACATCCCCGCCGCCCGGCCGTAAGGCTGCTGACGAATGAGGTCACGGGCGTGTGGCGTATAGTTGAGGCGGACTGCAGGGCGGTATGGATGGGGGCGCTCCAGGCAGCAGGCCCCTACCAGACAACCCCGGAATGCTGATGCCCGAGACTTTTTCAGATCATCCGCCCATGGCCGCCAGGCCTTCCGCTCCCCGCCAGCGTCTCCGGTATGCGCGGATCCTCGATACCGCGGCGGGGTTCGCCCGCAAGGGGCTCGACTCGGTGGAGTTGTCCGCAGTGGCCGGGAAGGCAGACGTTCCGCTGGGCACCCTCTACCGGTACTTTCCCTCGCCTACGCACCTGATGCTCGCCCTGTACCGGCACCAGCTCGATGAGCTGCAGACGGGTGCCGCGGGTTCCTCCGCCCGGTTCCGGGGGCGTGCCCTGTCCGGCCTGCTGATGGAGATTTTCCATATGCGGGTCATGCAGCCGGCGGTGGAACAGTGCCTGAGCCGGGGCGTATACGTTCCGGACCGGGACACCACCGAGCTCCTGCGCGAGATCGACGCGTTCAGCGAAAAGCTGGTCTTCGGAGCCAGCGGCGATGCGGTGGGAGCCCGGGTGCTGCTCCTGACCGTCACTGGTCTGGTCCAGTCCGTCCGGAACCGCCGGCTGTCCCTGTTTGAGGCCGAGGAAGACCTGAAAAAGGCGTGCGCACGGTTGTCACCCGCTGCGGAAGCAGGGTTAACACTCACCAAAAGCGCGTAATCGGTCTAGACCAATAGCCCATTAAATCGTCCATAATGGCGTGACCCGCGTCACTAGAAGCGGTGATTAAACGTTTTGGCGCGGGTGTGTGATGTCGTCTCCGGCCCGCCGGGCTGCCGGGCTTGCCTACGATGGTGCCACCGGAGCAACAGGGAGTGAACATCCCCAGCGTTCCCACGGACCCGCCACCCCTGGGTTTCCTGTCGCACCATTTCCCACGCTTGGGCCCGGCCGGGCCCGGGCCCCATGAGCCGTGTGCCCACGGCGAGCACCAGGAGACAACGACGTGTCCATTGACGCAATCACCGCCATTGACGATTCCGCTACCGCCCCGCTGACCGAAGACGAGATCTTCGGCGCGCACCAGGGCGGCAAGCTGACCATCGGCACCACCGCCCCGCTGTCCAACAAGCGCGACCTCTCCATCGCCTACACGCCCGGCGTTGCGGAGGTCAGCCGCGCCATCCACGCCAAGCCCGAACTCGCGCGCACCCTCACGTGGGCCGAGCGCCTGGTGGTCGTCGTCAGCGACGGCACGGCCGTCCTGGGCCTGGGCAACATCGGCGCCAGCGCCTCCCTGCCCGTGATGGAAGGCAAGTCCGCGCTGTTCAAGACCTTCGGCGACCTCGACTCCATTCCGCTGGTGCTGAACACCACCGACGTGGACGAGATCGTGGAGACCCTGGTCCGGCTGCGCCCCAGCTTCGGTGCCGTCAACCTGGAGGACATCTCCGCCCCCCGCTGCTTCGAGCTCGAGGAAAAGCTGATCGAGGCACTGGATTGCCCGGTCATGCACGACGACCAGCACGGCACCGCCGTCGTGGCCCTCGCCGCGCTGACCAACGCCGCCAAGGTGACCGGGCGCGGACTTGAGGGCCTCAAGGTAGTGGTTTCCGGTGCAGGTGCCGCCGGCATCGCCGTCGCCGAAATCCTGCTGGCGGCCGGCATCAGCGACGTCGTCCTGCTGGACTCCCGTGGCATCATCAACACCACCCGCGAGGACCTTGCCGCGGACCCGGCCAGCAAGAAGGCCGATATCGCCGTCCGCAGCAACCCCCGCCGCCTGGCAGGCGGTCCTGCCGAGGCGCTGGCCGGAGCCGACGTCTTCATCGGCGTCTCCTCGTCCAAGCTGGATGAGGCGCACTTGGCCTCGATGAACGAGGACGCCATCGTCTTCGCGCTCTCGAACCCGGATCCGGAGGTCCTGCCCGAGGTTGCCGTGAAGTACGCCGCCGTGGTGGCCACCGGGCGCAGCGACTTCCCCAACCAGATCAACAACGTCCTGGCGTTCCCCGGCATCTTCCGCGGCGCACTGGATGCCGGTGCCCGCCGCATCACGCCGGCCATGAAGCTGGCAGCCGCCCGGGCGATCGCCGAACTGGCGGCCGAGGACCTCTCGGCCGACTACATCGTGCCCAGCCCGCTGGACCCGCGCGTGGCTCCGGCCGTCACCGCAGCGGTGGCAGCCGCCGCGGAAGCGGAGTAGCACTTCCCAGCGGAAACCACGACGGCGGCGCCTCCTTGCGGAAGGAGGCGCCGCCGCGCGTTCCAAGCAGGGGAGCGCGTTAAGTCCGGCCCCTAGACTGGGGCCATGAGTTCCGAGACAGTGGTGACCATCCTGTGTGGCCTGGCGATCCTGGTGGGCGTGGCCGGCACCATCATCCCCGTCCTTCCGGGAAGCGTCCTGATCGGCGTGAGCCTGCTGGCGTGGGCCATCTGGGGCGGCGCCGGGACGGCAGGATGGGTGGTCTTTGCGGTTGCCATGGTCTTTGTCGCCGCAGGCATGGCGGCCAGCGCCGTCCTCACCGGCAGGAAACTCAAGCAGCACGCCATTCCCAGCCGCAGCATCGTGGTGGCCTTGGTTGCCGGCGCGGTGGGGATGTTCATCATCCCGGTGGTGGGGCTTTTTGCCGGGTTTACCGCCGGCCTGCTGGCCGGCGAGTTCCTCCGCACCAGGAACCTTTCGACGGCGGCGCGCTCCAGCTGGGCAGCGCTGAAAGCCACCGGCCTGGGGATGCTCGCCGAGTTTGGGCTGGCATGCCTTGCGGCAAGCACCTGGGTCATTGGGGTGTGGATTGCCGCGGCCAACGGCTGAATGCGTTGCGCGCGGGGCCGCCCGCGGGTAAAACCAAGGCATGACCCACCCAGCTTCAGCCCGGGACCTTGCCCGCGAAACGGTCCACGCCTGGATGGCCAAATACCAGGCGGCGTGGACCAGCAACGATGCCGGGGGCATCCGTGCCCTCTTCACCCCTGACGCGGTCTACGAGACCCGGCCCCATGACCCCGAGCCCTGGGAGGGCCAGGACGGGATTGTTGCGGGCTGGCTCGCCGCCCGCGACGAACCGGCCGACTGGACGTTCAGCTGGGAGCTGCTCGGGGCCGACGGCGACACGGCCTTCGTCAAGGGTGTCACGACGTACTCCGGCGGCCGGCCCACCTACGACAACCTGTGGGTCATCACGTTCGACGGCTCCGGCCGCGCCAGGTCCTTTACCGAATGGTTCATGGCGCGGACGTGACGGATCGTCCCGGCTAGCATGGAGAGATGACCGCCGGGGACACCGCACCGATCTACTGGGACAGCCGGGACCTCACGCCTTTTGGCCAGGCACAGCTGCGCACGCCGGTCCATGACCTTGCCGGCGGGGTGGGCGGCCTGCTGAACGGAGTTCTTGGCGGACGCAACCCGGCGCTGCTGTCCATCGACGGCGAAGTGCCCCGGCTCAAGCGGCTCCTGCCCAAGCCTGCCAAAGCCGTGCACGAGGCAGTCTTCACCAGCCGCGAACCCGAGCGGCTCATCACCCTGGCGCGCGCCTACCCCGGCTGGGCGGGGCTCTGCTACCTGATGGCCGGGCTGCTCGCCTACAAGCACGGTGGCTACCTGCGCGCCTCCGAACTCCTCCAGCGCGGGCTCACCACCAGAAATGACGAGGAAGCCAACCGCTACTCGTCCACCTACCTCACCAGGATCGTCACGAGGATCGAGCTGGCCGAGCGGGTGGAAATTCCGGTCCTGTTCAGCGAGGAATCGGTGTTCCTGGCCCTGGCCCACTCGCTGCGCGAAACCGGGCGCACGGAAGCTGCGCTGGACGCACTGGCGGGCCTGCCGCCGTCGCTCCCCATGGCGCTGGCACGCTGCTCCCTTGCCCTCGCCCTGGGCCGCAGCCGCACGGTGATCGACTGGACGGAAGGCCTGCTGAACGCGGACGATCTCTCCGCCGCCCTGCTGTTGGTCCGCGCCCGCGCGCTGCGCAGGGAAGGCCGGCTGGATGCTGCGCACCAGGCCATCGCCGAGGTCCTGCGCCGCCGCAAGACGCACCTGGCACTGCGGAACGACGCCCTGACGGACCGGGCGCTGCTGGTGCTCGAAGCAAGCCGCCGGTCCCTGAACCCGCGCGACTGGGGACGCCGCCGCGGCGACCCGGAACCGCAGCGCGAGCTGGAAGCGCCGGCGCCTATCCGCAAGGACGAGGAAATGCGCCGGATCTGGGAGCAGGACTGGAAGGAGCTCAGCGGGGACTAGGAGCGGCCAGCCAGGAACGGAAGCAGCTGCTCACCGAGGAGCACAGCGCCCAGCGCCACCATGATGATGCCGCTGGCCAAGGTCACTGCCCGGGCAGCCCCGGGCCTGCTGTGCAGCAGGTTGCGGGAGAGAAGTGCCACCACCGTGTACACCAGGGCCGCCAGTGCCACGAACGTCATGCCCAGCAGGCCTGACTGCACCGGAACGGGCAAGGCGGCGTCGGCGCTGACGAACTGCGGAATGAGGGCAACATAGAAGAGCAGGCCCTTCGGGTTGATGCCGCTGGTGCCCATGCCCTGCAGGAATGTCCGCAGTTGGGTGCCGTTGCCGGTGGCCGCGGCCGCACTGAAGCTGGCCCCCCGCCAGGACCGGAGCGTGCCCACCCCAAGCCACAACAGGTAGGCCGCACCAGCCAGCGTGATCCAGGCCAGGACTCCGGGCATGCCGGCGAGCACCGCGGCCAGCCCTGCCACCAGCAGGACGGTGTGGAGGACATAGCCGCCGCAGAGCCCGGCCACGGCCGGAATGAAACTCCGCTGCCGGAGGCCCGCCGCGATGGTGTAGGCCCAGTCGACGCCGGGCGTGCAGGCAAGGGCTGCGGCCACCACCAGGAAGGCCAGGAACAGCTGCGGATTCATCGGGTTTCTCCTGTCGAAGGGCTCTCAGGAGCAACCATAGGGAGAACCGGGCCAGAAGTGCTGTCCTTTTTTCGCCCGCCTCACCGTTTAGGCAGTATGTTTATTGCGTGATTGATGCAATCGACAGGAATATTTTGCGGCACCTGCAGGAGGACGGCCGGATGACTGCCACCGCGCTTGCCGGGAAGGTGGGCCTGACCGTGGCGCCGTGCCACCGCCGGCTGCGCGACCTGGAACAGTCAGGCGTGATCCGCGGGTACAAGGCGGACGTCGATCCTGCCGCCGTGGGCCTGGGGTTCGAGGCGATTGTCTTCGTTACGCTCCGGCAGGTGGACCGGCCCACGATGGAGATCTTCGAGAACCGCGTTGCGGACAATCCCAACATCGTGGAGGCGCAGCGGCTGTTCGGATCGCCGGACTACCTGCTGAAGGCCATTGCCGAGGACCTCCCGGCATACCAGCGCTTCTACGACACCGAGCTGACATCCCTGCCCGGGGTGGAGCGGCTGACGTCCACCCTGGTGATGAAGAACCTGAAGTCCAACGCCGGGCCGCCGGTGTAGGTATGACAGCCAGGCGGCCGGGGCCGGCTACGCCAGCGGATGGACGTGCACGATGATGACCTGGGTGTCCTTGCTGCCGTCGTACCGAAGGTCGTAATTCACCTCAAGGCCCGTGCTGGTGCCGGAGGTGATGGAAAAGTCGCTCTTGGTGCCGGGGTTGCCCTCCGCGCTGCTGATCCACCCCTCGGCCGACTCGGGGTCGATGCCGTACTTCGCCACGCCGTCCCTGATGAGGCCGATGTACTCCTCCAGTGAAGAGGCCGTCAGGAAGTAGGTCACCTCGCGGAAGTCCGGCCGTGACTGCGTGGTGTTGAAGCGGATGCGGTCAGTTTCGGCCGAGATGTCGCCGGACGGGCCGGCGATGGTCAACGAAATCTTCCCGGTGTCCCGCGTGTTGATTTCGGGACCGAAGCTGTCATCGGTCAACCTGACGGCCGCCTTCTGCAGCGTTCCGGACCTCATGTCCAGGCGCGCGGTCATGCTGTCCCGGATGGCGTCCACGCCGGCGGCATCGAGGGTGGAGAATTCGGAAGTTTTCACGGTGCTCCCTGCGGAAGGTGGGGTGGCGGACGGGCTGGCAGGTGGTGGGGTGGCAGGCGAGCAGCCCGCCAGGGCAAGGGCAGCAAGAAGGGCAAGGACTGCAGGCGCCGGGGTCACTGGTGGACCTCCGCGTCGAATCCGTCCAGGAACCGGTCCATGATCTGCGGAATGTTGTTGGTGGGCCGGTACTGGTCCACGCGGCCGTCGAAGTCCGAGCCGATGATCTGCGCGGCGCGGTCCGGATCGCTGGCCAGCAGGTGCTGGTAGGCCGGAAGCGTGTCCTGCCGGATCAGCTCCCAGCGTTGGTCGGCATTGGCAATGTTGCCGTCGGGGAATCCGGTGGTGAAGTCGGTGCGGAACTGGGCGGGGTTGTCCCATGAGGTGAAGGGGATGTTCTCCGGGCCCGGGCTTTCGACGCTGAAGCTGTACGGGAACACCTCCGGGTAGCTCCTCGCGCCGGGAATGGAGGGCTCGCCGGCGAGCGTCACCATGTACGTAACGGCTTCGCCGCCGGGATGGCCGCGCATGTTGTCGTAATCGTCCGCGATGATGTCGTTCTGCTCGCGGTACAGCAGCACGGTGTTTCCCTCCTGCACGCGGGCGGGGTCGCCGGAGTCGATGTCAGCCCACGCCCGGGCCGTGTCCGGATCAATGGCGCCGGAGTCGCGGAGCCGGTTGATCTCGTCGATGCCGCCGCTGAGGTAGGCCTGGTGCTGGCGTGCCTGGTCAAGGAAGATCTCCTTGTTCATGTCCAGCATGCTGGTTTCGTAGTAGCGGATTTCCTGGTCGGTCATGCCGGCCAGCTGCTCCAGCTGGTCCAGGACCGGCAGGGGTATGTCCGAGGCAGGGTTGTCCGTGATCTGTTGTGCCAGGTCCCGGAGCATGGCCATATCCCGGAATCCACCCGCGAAGGATGGGCCGATCATATTGGCCATGCCTGCCCACTGGAGGTCCGGGTTGGCGAGGTAGGCCTGGCCGTAGAAGTCGTAGACGCTCCGGATGGTGTCCCAGTTGTATTCCGTGCCCTTGGCGGTGTCCCAGTCCGAAGGGTCGATTCCCATCTGCCGCATGGCCTGGTTGTTCCAGTACGAGCCCAGGAAATCCGCGTAAACGGGGGACTTCTTAGCGATGAGCCCTGAGTCGGCGGCCGCATCCAGGGCAGCCTTGGCAGCATCGGGATGAGCCAGCGCCCACTGTTTGAATTCGTCGCTTTGGAGGTACTGGAGGCGTTCTGCCGGCGTCATGGGGGCCAGGGTGTCGGTGAGGTCCTGGGCCGTGCCGCCGGAGGGGCCCGCGCCCGATCCTCCTGGTCCGCCTGCCCCGCCGCCGGATCCCCGGGAGCTGGCCTTCTCCTGCTCGTCCGCGTTGGCCAACAGCGCCTTGGAGGCCGATTCCAGCCCTGCCGTGGCCGACCTCAGCAGCTTGGCGTGGGAAGAAGTCCACTCGCTGCGGAACCTCTCGGCGTCGCGCCCTTTCCACAGTCCGGAACTGATGCTGCTGCTGAGCTGCTGGCCCAAAGCGTTGAGCCGGTTGGCGCTGCCGGTCAGCTCCTTGGCGAGCTGCCGGAGCTGCGCCACGTCGCCGCCGTAAAAGTTCCCCGCCATGTGTTTCCCCCCGTTAGGATCTCCCCTGCCAGCCTAGCCGGGATGGCTGGCCTCGACGATGGGGAGAGCTATCCAGGGCCGGCCCGGTCCGCCCCGTCGCTGAGCAGGCCGGTGGTGCGGTAGGGAATGACCTCCCGCAGGAACATGCTGGTGGACGTGCGCACGATGCCTGGGCAGAGCCGGATCTCCTCGGACACCCGGTACAGGTCATCCGGGCTGGTGGCCACCACGCGGATCAGCAGGTCGGTGTCCCCCGCGGGGGCATGGCATTCCAGGACCTCGGGGATCTCGCGCAGTGCGGCGATGGCCTCGTTGAGGTGGCTTTGGTCCAACTCTGCGCTCACCGCTGCAGCCACGCCGCGTCCCAGCGCTGCCGGGACCACCCTGCTGCTGTTGGCGCGCAGGGCACCTGATGCCATCATCCGCTCCAGGCGCGACTGGACGGTTCCGCGGGCCAGGCCCAGCTTCTGCGCGAGCACCATGATGGGCATGCGGGGATCGTCGTCCAGCGCTGCGAGGATGCGCTTGTCAGTCGGGTCCAGTACCTGCAATGTGATCATTTCCTGTCGTCAATGGGCGCCCGAACCAATCAGATTGACCAGTTGGACAGGGTCCGGTTGCACCAACTGTAGGAGTACTGCTCAAATGTTGGCAACAAGGGATGCAGGCTACCGCCGGCTCCCGCAGGCTACAGGAGCCCCGGCACACCACCCGGTCCCTGGAACAGGTTTCCCGCAAGGATGCCGCCGCTGATTGACTCTTGTTCACGCATTGTCATTCCGCACCACACGGCAAGAGCCCCTGAGCTACCGACGTCGGCATTTTCCGGAGTCATCGGTAGCTGAGGGGCTCTTGTGTTGTTCCGCCTAAGGTGGATCCATGACCTCCGCCGGCCGCTTCGCCCCCAGTCCCTCCGGCGAGCTGCACGTTGGGAACCTCCGCACCGCCATCCTTGCCTGGCTCTTCGCCCGCTCCACGGGCCGGAAGTTCCTGCTGCGGGTGGAGGACCTGGACCGTGCACGCGCCGGGGCGGAGGCGGAGCAGCTTCGCGACCTGCAGGCAATCGGGGTGACCTGGGACGGTGAGGCCGTCCGCCAGACGGACCGCGGCCAGCTCTATGCAGCGGCAATCGCCCGGCTGGAGGAAGCCGGACTCACCTACGAATGCTTCTGCACGCGCCGGGAGATCCAGGAGGCGGCGTCGGCGCCCCACGCCCCGCAGGGCGCCTACCCCGGAACCTGCCGCAACCTCGAACCCGCCGAACTGGAATTCAAGCGCTCCACGAGGCCCGCGGCACTCCGCCTGCGCGCCCGCGTTGCGGAATTCACCGTCCACGACGTCCTCCATGGTGACTTCACGGGCGTCGTGGACGACTTCGTGCTGCGGCGCAATGATGGCGTGACCGCCTACAACCTCGCTGTGGTGGTGGATGATGCCGCGCAAGGCATAGACCAGGTGGTCCGCGGCGACGACCTGCTACCGTCCACGCCGCGCCAGGCCTACCTCGCGTCCCTTTTGAATATTCCCGTTCCGGAATACGCGCACGTGCCCCTGGTGGTGAACCATGACGGCGTACGGCTGGCCAAGCGCGACGGCGCGGTGACGCTCGCCGACCTCGCGCGGACCGGAGTCCGGGTGGAGGAGGTCCGGGACCGGCTCCTCGCATCCCTGGGCCTGCCCGCCGGGACCTTGGAGCACGCCCTGCCCGCGTTTAACCCTGCGAGCCTCCCGAGGGAACCGTGGGAATGGCATCCCCTTGCCGTCAGCGGGTACGGGAAGCAATAGCCCCGCGGCGTTCGTCGACGACGACGGAGGCAGCAACGGCCAGGACGATGACCATCAGCGCAACCGGGACCGAGGCGCCCGCCGCCGCGATGCCGACGGCGCCGGCGAGCAGCGCCAGTACCCCCGCGGCGACAGCCGTGACCACACGGTCCGGGCCGGCCATGCGGGCCAGGGCATGCCTGAGGGGGTTGGAGGACATGCCTCAAAGATATCCGGGTCAGACGCGTCCCAGGGCGTCGATGTCTTCGAGGAAGTCCTGGTGGACCTGTTCGCTCACCGTGGTCCGGGTATCGCCGATCGCGTCCAGGTAATCCTGGGTGGAGGGCCCCTTCCGCACGGCCTCCCGAACGGAAACCTCGCCCCCGGACGCCAGCCCGCCGTCGTCGTACACTGCTTTCTCCAACGCCCGCTGGGAGGCACTGCGGGCCGCGTACTCGATGTCCGCCGGGGAGAAACCCTCCGTGCGTTCCACCAACAGTTCCACATCCACGTCATCCACCACCGGCGCGGGAATGAACCGCTGCCACATCGCCTCACGCGCCTGCCGGTCGGGCAGGCCGATCGGGATCACGTAATCGAACCGGCCATGGCGCAGGAACGCGGAGTCCAGGGCACGGATGAAGTTCGTGGCGCACACCAGCAGCCGGCCGGGCTGCTCGCGGAACGCGGGGATGATCTTCAGCAGCTCGTTGGTGACGCCCTGCAGCGGCGACGGCGGATCCCCCGCGCGCTGGGAGGCGATTTCCTCCACCTCGTCGATGAACACCACCGCGTGTTCGAGCTCGGCGATTTCCAGGAACGTCTCCCGGAGTGCGCCGGCCAGGCCCTGCGGATCGGCCGCCAGCCGGGACGGAAACACCTCCACGAACGGCCATTCCAGGCGGGAAGCGATGGCTTTGGCGAAGGTAGTCTTGCCGGTGCCCGGGGGCCCGAAAAGGACGACGGCGCGCGGCGGCACCACACCGAATTCGTCCGCGAGGTCCGCCTCGGCAAGGGGGAGCACCAAGCGGCGCTCCAACAGTTCCTTTTCCCGGCGCATCCCGGCGACGTTCTCCCACAGGTCGCGGGCGAGGACCCTGCCGCCCAGCTGGCCCAGGGCACCAAGCTCCTGGCGCTGGACGGGAATGGTGCGCTCGAAGTACCGCAGGTTCTTCTTCAAGGCGAAACCGCGGCCCAGGAATGCCTCCACCCGGGTCTCCGATTCCGGCATCAGGGCGGAGAGCTTGTTCAGCCCGTGCGGCGCCATGCGGTTTTCGACGGCGGCGAGCAGTGAGGTGCCGATCCCGCGGCCCCGGTACTCAGGGAGGGTGGCCAGGAAGACGATCCAGCCCTGGTCGTGGGCAGCACGGCCGACGGCGGCGCCCACCACCTGCTCGCCCAGCACCGCCACCACCGCGTGGTCCTTTTCGCAGGACGCGAGCACCTCGGAGAGGGCATAGACCGGTTCCACATTGTTCGCCTTGAGGGTCTCCCACAGGTGCAGGATCCCGTCCAGGTCCGCCGAGTGGAAATCCCTGATCCGCCAGTTGGTCATGCGTTACTCCTGTTGGTTCGTCGTTGAGCCGTTCAGCGTGCGCTTCTGTGAGCTTATGCGAACCGCCGCCGCGCGAGGTTGCGGCGGCGTTGCGTGACGCGCGTTCAAAGCCCCAACGTGGCCATGGTGTTCCGTAACGTGTTGGCGGAATGCTGCAGTGCCGCCAGTTCGCCGTCGTCCATGGGTGTGTCCAGGACGCGGCGAACGCCCCCGCGCCCCACGATGCTGGGAAGGGACAGCGCCACGCCCGAGATGCCGTACTGCCCGGACAGCACCGTGGAGACTGGCAGGACGGCGTTGTCGTCGCGCAGGAGCGCCTCCACGATCCGGGCACCGGAGAGCCCGATCGCGTAGTTCGTGGCGCCCTTGCCGGCGATGACCTTGTACGCGGCCTGCGTGACTTCACGCGCGGTTTCGGTGAGGTAGCCGGGTGTGAAGATCCGTTCGCCGCCGCCGCCGTCCGTCCAGTCACGGATGGGAACGGGGCCGATCGTGGCGCCGGACCACAGCGGGAACTCGGTATCGCCGTGCTCGCCCACCATGCTGGCGTGGACGCTTGCCACGGACACGCCTGCGCGCCGGGCGAGCAGCCACCGCAGCCGGGAGGTGTCCAGGACCGTGCCCGAGGAGAAGATCCGTTCGGTGGGCAGCCCTGAAATGCGCTGCGCGGCCACGGTGAGGACGTCGCAGGGGTTGGTCACCAGGACATAGACGGCATCGGGTGCCTGCTCCAGCAGCTGTGGCATCAGCTGCTCCAGGATGCGGACATTGGTGCCGGCCAGGTCCAGGCGGCTCTGGCCCGGGTTTTGCTTGGCACCTGCCGTAATGACGACGACGTCGGCCCCTTCCGTCACGGCGATGTCCCCGCCGCCGCTGACCGAGGCGGAGGCTGCCGCGAACTGGCTGCCGTGGGCAAGGTCGAGCGCCTCGGCCTCGGCCTTAGGCGCGTTGACGTCGAACAACGCGATGTTGCTGGCAGAACCGCGGATCAGGGCAGCGTACGCCAGTGAGGTGCCGACACTCCCCGCCCCCACCACCGCAAGCTTGGATCCTGGCATGGCGTACCCCTTCCCGCGGCGCGTACCGCCGGCCGTTGAGTGTGTCCCACCTGAAGAGTAGCGTGGCCCACATCACTCAAACCCCTCTTAGGAGCCACCATGCCACATTTCGGACGCCGGCTCGCAGCCCTGACCGCCGCATTGACGGTGAGCGTGACCACCGGGGCCATCAGCCCGGCCTTTGCCGATGAACGGCAAACCGACAAGGAGCCCACCGCCACCGGCTACGGTGGCGCCGTCAGTACCGTGGACCCGGAAGCGTCAGCGGCAGCCATCGACGTCCTGCGCAAGGGCGGGAACGCCGTGGACGCTGCCGTCGCCGCCGCAGCCACCCTGGGGGTGACCGAGCCGTACTCCGCCGGCATCGGCGGGGGCGGCTACTTCGTCTACTACGACGCAAAGTCCCGGAAAGTCAGCACCATCGATGGCCGGGAGACGGCACCCGCGGGCATCCGGCACGATGCCTTCATCGATCCTGCCACGGGCAAGGCCTACAACTTCACGCCGGAGCTGGTGACCAGCGGCGTCTCGGTGGGGGTCCCGGGGACGCCTGCCACCTGGGAACGCGCCCTGGAGCGCTGGGGCAGCATCAGCCTCGGGGACGCCCTGAAACCCGCCATCAAGGTGGCCGACCGCGGCTTCGTGGTGGACGATACCTTCCGCAGCCAGACCAAGGACAACCAGGTCCGCTTTGAGGCGTTCACGTCCACCAAGGACCTCTACCTCCCGGGCGGGCAGCTCCCGGAAGTGGGTTCGGTGTTCAAGAACCACGACCTGGCGGACACGTACCGCCTGCTGGCGCGTAAGGGCATGGACGCTTTCTACACGGGCCCGCTCGCCGACGAGATCGCCAAGACTGTCCAGGCGCCCCCGAAGTCCCCGGACACCAAACTCCCCGTTCCGGTGGGTTCCATGACGGCGAAGGACCTTGCCAACTACAAGGCCCTGGACCAGGCCCCCACCCACGTGAACTACCGCGGCTACGACGTCTACGGCATGGCACCCTCCAGCAGCGGCGGCACCACGGTGGGTGAGTCGCTGAACATCCTGGACGTGTTCGACCTGCCGGACCTGAAGAAGGACAAGCCTGCCGTCCTTCACCACTACCTCGAGGCCAGCGCCCTGGCCTTCGCGGACAGGGCCGCGTACGTTGGCGACCCCGCCTTCGTGGATGTTCCCACCAAGGCCCTGACGGATCCCATTTTCGGCAAGGAGCGTGCCTGCGGGCTCGATCCCGCGCACGCAGCGACGAAGCCGGTGGCGGCCGGTGACGTGAAGTCGTATGACGGCACCTGCCCCGTGGATCCCGCCGCGCTCCCGGACGAGAAGGACACGGAGAACATCTCCACCACCAACATGACCGTCTCGGACAAGTGGGGCAACGTGGTGGAGTACACGCTGACCATCGAGCAGACGGGCGGCTCCGGCATTGTTGTTCCCGGCCGCGGGTTCCTGCTCAACAACGAGCTGACCGACTTCTCCACCGTCTACAGCGCAATCGACCCCAACCGGATCGAGCCCGGCAAGCGCCCGCGTTCGTCCATGTCCCCGACGATCCTGCTGAAGGACGACAAGCCGTTCCTGGCGCTGGGTTCCCCGGGCGGTTCCACCATCATCACCACCGTCCTGCAGACGCTGGTGAACCGCATTGACCTGGGCATGAGCATCCCGGACGCCATCGCTGCACCCCGCGCAGCACAGCGGAACACCGCGAAGGTCACTGCCGAACCGGCCTTCATTGACAAGTACGGGGCCGCACTGACCTCCCGCTTCGGCCACGAGTTCACCCCGTCGGGCGACTCGTTCTCATCCGCCTCGGAGATTGGGGCGGCAACGGCCATCGAGTTCCTGAAGGATGGACAGGTCCTGGCGGCCGCGGAACCGGTCAGGCGCGGCGGCGGATCGGCCATGGTGGTGAAGCCGGCAAAGTGACGGGAGAAGACCACCGTTAAACCCCGACGGCGGCACCTGGGCTGGTTTGTTCCAGAACCCAGGTGCCGCCGTCGGACGTTTAAGGCAGTTACTTCTTGAAGGTCTCAGCCGGCGCGTTGGCGACCACCGGTGACATTCCGGTGAAGCCTTCGCGGGTTTCGGCAATTTCGCGGATGCGGGTCCGGCAGGCGTACCAGCCAATGACCATGAGGGCGGAGGCGATGGCCGTCACGAGCATGGTGAGCGGTGAATCGATGAAGACCATGACCAGCACGCCGATGAGGAAGAGCAGGGAGAGGTAGCCGGTGTAGGGGGCGCCGAACATGCGGAACGAGGGGCGCTCCACCCAGCCCTTGTCTGCCCAGCGCTTGAGCTGGATCTGGCACAGGACGATCGTGGCCCAGGTCATGATGATGCCGACGGAGGCGATGTTCAGGACGATTTCGAACGCCTCGGCGGGGACGAGGTAGTTCAGCGGGACGCCCAGGAGGGACACCACGGCGGTGATGGCGATGCCGCCGTAGGGGACGCCTGCCTTGTTCATGCGGGAGGCGAACTTGGGGGCCGAGCCGTTGACGGACATGGAGCGCAGGATCCGGCCCGTGGAGTAGAGCCCGGCGTTCAGGGAGGACAGGGCGGCGGTGAGGACCACGAGGTTCATGATGACGTCCACGCCCTGGACGCCGATGGAGCCGAAGAACGTCACGAAGGGGCTGACGCCCTTCTGGTAGGACGTGAACGGCAGCAGCAGGGCGAGCAGGATCACGGAGCCGACGTAGAACACGGCGATGCGGAAGACCACGGAGTTGATGGCCTTGGGCATGATCTTTTCGGGGTTTTCGGTTTCGCCGGCGGCGGTGCCGACGAGTTCGATGGAGGCGTAGGCGAACAGGACGCCCTGCATGAGGATGATCATGGGCAGCAGGCCGTTGGGGAAGATGCCGCCGTTATCGGACAGGAGGCTGATGCCGACCTGCTGGCCGTCCACGGGGGTGCCGAAAATGACGAAGTAGGTGCCGATGATAAGGAAGGCGACCAGGGCGGCGACCTTGATCAGGGCGAACCAGAATTCCATTTCGCCGAAGACCTTCACGGAGACCAGATTCAGGGCAAGGACGACGACGAGGGCGGTCAGTGCCCAGGCCCACTGCGGGACGTCGGCCATCCAGGGGATGTAGTTGCCGAAGAAGTGCATGTAGAGGGCGGCCGCGGTGATGTCCACGATGGTGGTGGTGGCCCAGTTGATCCAGTAGAACCAGCCGGAGACGAACGCGGCCTTTTCGCCGAAGAATTCGCGGGCGTAGGAGACGAACGAGCCCGAGGAGGGCCGGTGCAGCACCAGTTCGCCCAGGGCACGCAGGATCAGGAACGCGAAGAACCCGCACACCGCGTACGCGATGACCAGGGACGGGCCCGCTGCATTGAGGCGCCCGCCGGCGCCCAGGAACAGGCCGGTACCGATAGCGCCGCCGATCGCGATCATCTGGATCTGCCGGGGCTTGAGGTTCTTGTGGTAGCCCTTGTCCTCGGCGTGGAGGGAGGTCTCGGACGCGTGCGCGTGACCACCGTCAATCACGTGGTCTGGAAGGGGGGTGTTTGTCATTGGGGAGTGTCCTTACAAACGGGGGGTGGTGGTGGTGGGCCCACGCCCGCCGGGTTCCCTGGCCGAGCTTGCGAGGCCAGGGGGCGGGTGGGGACTACTTGCTGAGGTTGGCCAGGCGTTCGGGGCTCAGGAGTTCCTGGAGCTGGGCATCGGTGAGGAGCCCGTGTTCCAGGACCAGTTCCGCCACACCCTTGCCGGTGGCAAGTGCTTCCTGCGCGATGGCAGTGGCGGTGGCGTAGCCGAGGTGGGGATTCAGTGCGGTCACCAGGCCGATGGACTGCTCCACGGTGCGGCGCAGGTGTTCTGTGTTGGCGGTGATTCCCCGGATGCAGCGGGCCGTGAGGGTGCGGCAGGCTGCCTCCAGGTGGGAGATGCTCTTGTGGAGGCTGTGGACGATGATCGGTTCGAAGGCGTTGAGCTGCAGCTGCCCCGCTTCGGCGGCCATGGTGATGGTGACGTCGTTGCCGATGACTTCGTAGGCCACCTGGGAGACCACTTCCGGGATCACCGGGTTGATCTTGCCGGGCATGAT
Organism: Arthrobacter sp. MOO21; assembly: GCF_057369995.2. Classification (NCBI taxonomy): domain Bacteria; kingdom Bacillati; phylum Actinomycetota; class Actinomycetes; order Micrococcales; family Micrococcaceae; genus Arthrobacter; species Arthrobacter sp. MOO21. The sequence goes on from NZ_CM170671.2 coordinate 1,905,747, forward strand.
CGAGGACCCGGACTGCACGGCCGGCAGGTTGATTTCGTTGAAGCCGGCGCGCGGACCTGAAGAGAGCAGGCGGAGGTCGTTGCAGATCTTGGACAGTTTGACCGCAACGCGCTTCAGCACGCCGGACAGGTGCACGAACGCTCCAACGTCCTGGGTGGCTTCGATGAGGTCGACGGCGGTCACGAGGGGCAGCCCGGTGACCTCAGCGAGGTGCCGGCAGGCTGTTTCGGCGTAGCCGGCCGGGGCGTTCAGCCCGGTGCCGATTGCTGTGGCGCCGAGGTTGATCTCGTGGATCAGCAGCTCTGCCTCCGCCAGGCGGAGCCGGTCCTCGCCGATGGTGACGGCGTAGCTGCCGAACTCCTGGCCCAGGGTCATGGGGACGGCGTCCTGCAGCTGGGTACGCCCCATCTTCACCACGGTGCGGAATTCCAGGGCCTTGGCAGCGCAGGCGTCCTCGAGTTCTTCAAGGGCTGCGAGCAGTTCCCGGGCGGCGAAGATGGTGCCCAGCTTGACTGCGGTGGGGTACACGTCGTTGGTGGACTGGCTGAGGTTGACGTGGTCGTTGGGGTGCAGCCGGCCGTAGTCGCCCTTGGGGTGGCCCAGGATTTCCAGCGCTCGGTTGGCGATGACCTCGTTGGCGTTCATGTTCGACGACTTCCCGGCGCCGCCCTGGACGACGTCCACCACGAACTGGTCGGCCAGGCGGCCGGCGAGCACGTCGTGGCATGCCTGTTCGATGGCATCGGCGCGCTCGGCGTCCAGCAGGCCGAGCTCGCGGTTGGTGCGGGCGGCGGCCAGCTTCACGGCGGCAAGGCCCCGGACCAGGTGCATGTTGGAGGACAGTTTTTGTCCTGTAATGGGGAAGTTCTCCACGGCGCGGAGGGTGTGCACGCCCCAGTAGGCGTGCGCCGGTACGTCGCGGTCCCCGAGCAGGTCGTGCTCGGAGCGGACCTGTGCGGGTACAGCTGTTTCGATGGTGGTCATGGTGTCCTTACAGGGCTTCGTTGACGGGTGCGGACAGGGTGTTGTGGTTCAGGAAGTCGGTGGCCTGCAACCGGCCCACCTCGTGGCCCCCGCCCAGCACGGGGGCGGTGGCGATGCCGGCCAGTTCGTCTGTCTCCTGGCCGAGGGCTTCGAGCATGCGCACGGTGGCCGGCATCCGGGCGCGGTCGCCGCCGTCGGAAATCTTCACGGCCACGGCGCTGCCGTCGGCCAGGCCCACCAGCTGGACGCCCTCGAAGCCGTCTTTGGCCACGGAGCCGGGCAGCAGGCGCATCAGGTCGGTGACGTCGCGGCCCTCGCCGGCCACCATCTCCGGGTGCCGCTGCATGGCGAGGCCGACGGCGGCTTCCGGGCTGGTCGAAGCAATGGCGCCGTCGTCCTTTCCAGCGGAGGCGGCCGCGTGGGCGAGCCGGCCGAACGCGCGGGCCATGCCGTGCAGGGTCAGCGCGAACAGGGGCGTGCCGCAGCCGTCGGTGCTCAGGGCTGCGGGCTGTTCGCCGGTCACCTCGGTGACGGTGCGGGCCACGAGCTGCTGCAGCGGGTGTGTGGGGTGCAGGTAGCCCTGCACGGGCCATCCGTTGATGGCGCAGGTGGCCACCATGGCGGCGTGCTTGCCGGAGCAGTTCTGGGTGATTTGCGTTGCGCTGCCGCCGCTGCGCAGCCAGTCTTCGCGCTCGCCGGTGCCATAGGGGAGGTCGGTGCTGTTGCCGAGGTCTGAGGCGGCGAGCCCGTGCAGTTCGAGGATGCGCAGTGCGCCGTCGCGGTGCGCCGCGGCGCCGGAGTGGCTGGCGGCGGCGAGGGCCAGGAGGTCGGCGGGGAGCTTCAGTCCGGCGCGGACCATGGCGACGGCCTGCAACGGCTTCAGCGAAGAGCGGGGGTAGAAAGCCGCCTGCGGATCGCCGGCTGCGGCAGCTGCTGTGCCGTCAGGGCCGAGGGCGATGGCCGAACCGTAGTGGACGCTCTCCACCAGGCCGTCGCGGACGGCGGCCACCAAGGGTGTGTGCTGCGGCAGGGCCAGTACGGCCGGATCAGCAGTGGAGGCAGCGGAAAACGCAGGGGAGGGCATGGCGTCCTTGGGAAGTTGGATGGCTGGGTCTTGCGTGCGGTCAGTTGTTGAGGATGGAGTCCAGGGCAACGCCCACGGCTTCCAGGTGCCGGGCCATGGCGGCGCGGGCGTCCGCCGCGGAGCCGGCCTCGATGGCGGCAAGGATTTCCTGGTGTTCCACGTCCGAGGCGTGCTGTCGGTCCGCCACCATGTTCAGCGTCTCGGACTGGTGGGCCAGGGCATCACGGATGTCCGCCACAACGCTGGCGAAGACCTTGTTGCCGCTGGCGCGGGCAATCGTGGCGTGGAAGGTCGAATCCATGGCAACCCATGATTCGGGGTCGGTTTCGGTGGACATGGCAGCCACGACGTCGCGGAGGGTTTCCAGTTCCTCCGGGGTGCGCCGTTGCGCGGCAAGCCCGGCGGCGGGCACCTCGATGTGTGGCCGGGCCTCGGTGAGGTCGCGCGCCGAGTACTGTCCCAGGGTCAGGTCGTTGGCCACCTTGCTGGCGACCACAAAAGTTCCCCTGCCCGTCCTGGTGACGGTCAGTCCCAACGCAGTGCAGGAGCGGAGGGCTTCACGGATCACCGAACGGCTCACGCCGTACTCCTGCGAGAGGACGGCCTCGGAGCTAAGTTTGCTTCCGACCGGGATGACGCCCGACTCGATGTCTGTCCGGATAGCGTTGAACACCGCCTCGGCGGCACTCAGCCGGGCGAGGGGGCGGGCTGCAGGCTGTCCTGCTGTCCGGCTGTCTGACAGGTTCACGCTTTAAATATGGCACCGGTCACAGTGTGTGTCAAACTTCCTATCTCTCCGGCCGGCTGGCCGCACCCCGGCGCTGCCGCCGCCGGCGGGAACGGAAGTGCCAGGCGATAAGTCCGGCCACCGCCAGCACGGCAACCACGACGGCGATGTCCCGGCCTGCTGCCTGGGCAACGGCTTCATAGGAGTTGCCCGCCAAAAAGCCCAGCAGGACAAAGCCGGCACCCCAGGCCAGGCCGCCTGCCGCGTTGAAGGCGAGGAACCGTCCGTAGGGCATGCGCGACGTGCCGGCCAGCGCGGGCATGACGGCGCGGAAGAACGCTGTGAAGCGGCCCAGGAAGACGGCCGAGCCTCCCTTGCGGCGCAGGAAGTCCTGCGCATTTTCCAGCCTTTCCTGGTGGCGGGCCAGTGGCCGGGAGGTGATGATGCGCTGGCCCAGGTGTTTTCCCACCTCGTATCCGGCGCTGTCCCCCACGATGGCTGCCGTGACCACCAGGCCCATCATGGGAAAGAGTTGCACTTCGCCACGGCTGGCCACCACGCCGCCCAGCACGGCTGCCGTTTCGCCCGGGATGACGAAGCCGACAAACAAGGCGTCTTCGGCGAACACCAGGCAGAAGACGGCGATGTACGCCACCAGGGGGCTGACGTTCAGGAGGCCATCGATGAAGGCCGTCATGGCAGCAAGTTTAAGCCTGCGGCGCCGGGACGGGACCAAGCTTCGCCAGGAACGGGATCCGGCCGAGCATGGCCAGGCCGAACCGGTTCCAGAGGCCGGTAACGAACGCCGCTCCGGTTGCTGCCGTAAGGAAGGACGCCACGACGTCGGTGGGGTAGTGCACGCCCAGGTAGATGCGGGAGAGAGCCACCGCCACCACAAGGAGCACACCCAGGACGACGGCGGTGCGCTGCCACCGGGTGCCGCGCGCCAGCAGGAAGATGGCGATGGCGAGGGCCGCCGCCAGGGCTGTGTGGCCACTGGGGAAGCTGTCCGTGCCGGGCTCGGGGATCAGCGGGTTGAACAGGGCAGTGGAATCCGGCCTGTGCCGCGCCACCACTACCTTGAAAAGCTCACTGCTGACCCAGCCCCCGGCCGCCACCATTCCTGTGGCCACCGCGTTCACGGGGCTTCGCCGCACCAGCAGCAGGTACAGGCAGAGGGCCGCGATCATCACCACGCCCCCGGGCGGGCTGAAAACCACGTTGATGAAGAGGGCAATGCCGGTCAGGGGCGGAGTGTGGTCATGGCTCAGCTCGGCATCGACGGCCATGTCGGAGGCGGTCAGGGCCGGGATGAACCGCAGCGCCAAACCGGCGGCGGCGATCAGGACGGCGGCCAGCAGGGGTACCGCGATCCAGTGCCGGAGCTGCGGCAGGGCGGCCATCCGGACCTCAGGAACTTCCGGGCCGGGCGGTGCATCTGGGTGGGGTCTTGGGGAGGGCATGGTGTGGTTCTTTCGGGGTACGGGTACTCCCTTGAGTATGGGCCTGTCTGCCTGAAAGGAACCTGTGAGGCGGCTGGGGCGGGCCCGATTTGACGAGGCAGTCTTTCCTGTGACCCGGCACGTTCGTGCCGAACGGCGTGCTTTACTGCGGGTTCCATCGTCGGTACGCTTATTAAGCGGGATAATCGGCACGTTCGTGCCTATAGGCGGGTGGTATTGACGGATATGGACGAGTTGCCGAAGCGGCTGGCAGCAGAAGTTCGGGCGCGGCGGGCATCCTTGCGCCTCACCCAGCGCGACCTTGCGGACATGGCAGGGGTGTCTGAGCGCTTCGTGCGGTTCGTCGAGCAGGGCAAGCCCAGCATCCAGCTCGACTCGCTGGTGGCGGTGCTGGGAACCCTGGGCCTTGAGCTGCAGGTCACCGGCCGCGCCAGCCAGGCCTCCCGCGTTGCACAGCCGCCGGGCGGCCAGGACGGAGCCGGCTCGTGAGGCACCGGGTTGCGGACATTTACAAGGCCGGCGTTTTGGCCGCGCGGCTGGAGCGGCACGACGGCGGCACGAAGTTCAGTTACCTGCCGTCGTACCTCGCTGCGAATGGGCCCGCCGTCGCAAGCTCCCTGCCGCTGACAGGCGAGCCTGTCTTCTCTGCCTCGGGGGCAGCCCCGCCCTACTTCACCGGGCTGCTGCCGGAAGGCCGCCGCCTGAACGCGCTGCGGCGCTCCATCAAGACCAGCGCCGACGACGACCTGTCCCTGCTCATCGCAGCAGGCGCAAATCCTGTGGGTGACGTACAGATCGTGGGGCACGGGGAGCCGCTGGAGACGGACGAGCATGCAGTGGAACTGGACCCGAAACAGCCCGTTGATTTCGACCAGCTTCTGGGTGACCCGGACCTGATTGACCCGGTGGCACTGGCAGGGGTGCAGGACAAATTGTCCGCGGGAATGATTTCGGTACCCGTTGCCCGCGCAGGGCGGCGGTACATCCTTAAACTCAATGCCCCCGAATTTCCGCACGTGGTGGAGAACGAACTGGTGATGTTCCGTTACGCGGCCAAACTGCGGATCCCGTTAAGCCGGGTGGAGCTTATCCGGGACATAGGCGGGCGGCCGGGCCTGCTGGTGGAGCGCTTCGACAGGGTTCCGTTGCCCGGCGGGGGAGCGGACGAGGTTCAGCGTTTGGCTGTCGAAGACGCCGCCCAAGTACTCAAGCTCTACCCGGCGGACAAGTACAACGTGGGCTACGGACAGGTCTGCCGTGCTTTGGCTGATCACTGTGCCGCGCCGCTGCCGGCCCTGCGGAACCTCGCCATCCAGGTGGCCTTTGCGTGGTTGAGCGGCAACGGCGACCTCCACGCCAAGAACCTGTCCATGGTGCAGCAGCCGCATGGGGAATGGACCGTCGCGCCGGTGTATGACATCCCTTCCACCGTCGTTTACGGCGACAAGACGCTGGCGCTGACCCTTGACGGCAAACGGACGGGCATCTCTCGCCGCCACTTCCTGGGCTGGGCGGCGGGGCTGGGACTTCCGGCGCGCGCCGCAGCGAAGGTGGCCGAGCTGGCCCTGGCGGCGTCGGGGCCGTTGCTTGCCGACCTTCAGGCAGGGACGGCCTTCGCCGCCGCAACTGGCGCCAAAGGGAACCACGACGGCGGCTCACCGTTCCCGGAGATGGTCACCAGGGCATGGGCCAAAGAGCTGAAGCACCGCCGACGGATGTTCGAGGGATAACACGCTGCTCCCGGCAGCTATGGCAGGAACGCAGCGCAGGCCATGGTTTACAGGTGCTGGATACCGGCGCGCTGCATGGCGTCCCGGTAGACCTCCACGCTCTTAGCGAGGAGCTCTTCCTGTTTGGCCTCGGAGACGGCAAACGCCCTGCCACCCAGTGCGGTTGCCTTGTAGATCTTGATTCCCGCGTTCTTCAGCGACGAGTGGTACGTCTTTTCGAACAGTGTCAGGAAGGTGGACGCATCCGTGCCGTGGGCGATGACCGCAGAGACACGGGCGTTTATTTTGAGGAACTGGCGGAAGGGCCGGAGGCCGTCCGTCTTTTCCTGGACGCTTAGTGCCGACGGGCTGCCGCTTTCCCGGACCCAAGGGTATGCGTTCCACGGCATCACGTAGCGGGGATCGAGTTCGGCCAGTTCGTAGATCTGGGTGGCGCGGCGGGCGGCTTCGTCGTCGTTGTTATGGGAGACGAATCCGGACTCGGTGCCCTTGCCGGGGCTCGGGTGGAGACTGATGATCCTGCACTCATCTTCGTCGTGGACGGGGTCGATATAGGGGACGGTGGAGCCGGGCTTCTTTTCCATCAGTTCATCGCAAAGCTGCGTCACTTTGGCAATGTTTGGTTCCTGTAGCAGGGCCTTTTTTTCGTCCCAATCAATCGTCACGATCTCTCCCTAAGCAGCGAGGCGTCCAGAATCAGGCGTCCGATGCCACTTTACGCTCCCCGGGGCAGGGGTGGGCAGGGGCAATATTAGGGGCGCCCCTAATCCCGCGGCGTTTAGCGCATCAGCGCTGGTGGGAGCGGTGTTCCTGGCGCGCGCCCTGCCGGATCCCGGGCTGGGGCGCGTTGGCGCGACTTTGTTCCTTGGGCATCGCAGGTGCGACGACGGCTTCGGGCAGTCGGCGGGACAGCTGCCGTGGTCGCTGGCAGGAGTGCAGTGCCCGGAAGGGGAGGTGCTGTTGACCGGTGGGTGTGTCCGGTGGGGGTGGTGGTTTTGACTGTGTGCCGCGGGCCTGGTTCTGGTTTGGCGGTCCAGCCCAGGGTTTCCTTGGTGTGGTTGCAGGCTTCGCAGAGGCCCTGGCCGTTGGACGCAACAGTGGGGCCGCCTCCCTGCCAGGAGGCGACGTGGTCGTGGTGCCGGATCGGTGCGTCGCAGTAGGGGGTGCGGCAGGTGTCGTCCCGAATCTGGAGGAAGCGTTTCAATCCTGCCGGGAAGAGCCGGGCCTTGGAGTCCATCGCGACAAGTTCCCCGGTGCCGGGGGCGGTGTAGAGCCTGCGGAGAAAGAGATCCAGGTCTTGAGGGCCGGCTTCGCTCTTGCCGGTGAGGGTGAGGTCGCGGGCTACCGTTGCGGGGACGGTGCCGTAGCCGGGGAGCCTTGCGGGTTCGGCGTCTGCCTGCAGGAGGGTGCGGTCGGTCATGACGAGCTGGATCTCGACCCCGGTGATGCCGCCGGGGGTGCCGGTGACGCGTTCGACCAGGGTGTCGGCCATGACCTGCCCCCGGGACCGGTCGTCCCCTGCCGAGCGGGCGGTGTCGGCGTCCCGGGCGAGGGCGGCGTAGGTGGCGACGCCCTGGGCGACGGGCAGCAGGGCGGTGAGGTAGGTCATGGTGTCAGGGGCCGGGCGCAGGCTCACGCACCGCTCGCCCACCGCCCGGGCCGCACGCTTGGCAACAGAGGCGGGGTCCCGCCGGTACGCCGCGGCACGGACCGCGGCGATGATGGCCTTGTCGCCGGCGCCGTCGAGGGTGCCGGTGTCGGCGGCGAGTTCCTCGTCCACCGCGGCCCGGTCCCCGGCCGACAGGCAGATGGTTTCCTTCACGACCAGCGTTGCCCGCCACTCATTCAACCGGCCGGCCCGAAAAGCGTCGAACGTATGCGGCATCCCGGTGAGGGTTTTAGCCAGGCCCAGCAGCCGGGAACCGCGGGCCGGGGACTCCCGCCGCGCGAGCGCGATCTGCGCCGCGACCCCTGCACCCAGCTCATCGACTGGCACCCCCGCTGCAGCCTGCCCCCGCCGCTGATCGGCGTCGAAGGCCACGGCAAGCCCCGCCTGCCGGGCACCTGCCAGGCATTTCAGGTCCTCCAGCGCGCGCATCTGGTCCATCATTCCCGCGCCGTCAGCAGCCAAAGGAACACGAGCCAGCAGCTTCAGGACATCCCTAATGCAAGGGGCGGCGGGTGGGTTTGGAGTGGCACCAACAGCGGACAGTTCGGCGCATTGCACCGCCTGCTGCACTGCCACCGTCCCCAAAACCGCTTCCATAACCAAAGTCTTCCAGCACCCTCTGACAATGGCAGCCACCCCCAACCCCTATGTGGAAAACGGCTCCGGCAAACACCCAAGGAAGACCGCAGGCCTCCAAAAGCCAGCCACCCGCCGTCGTACTTAACGATCCAGGGGCGGGATTGAAGCCGTCAGCACCTAGACCGTGCCGCGGAGGCGCTCCATCTCGCGGCGATCCTTCTTGGTTGGCCGGCCGGTGCCCCGGTCGCGCTGGGGGAGCCCAAGTGCCGGGGCAAGGGGCCGCGGCGGCGTATGGTCCGTGAAGCAGTGGGACGCTGCCTCAGCCCCCACGCGCTTGGCAATGAGGCGCCTCACTTCGAGGATGCGCTCGTAGCCCGGCATGCGGACGGTTACGGTATCACCGGTTACCAGGGTCGCCGAGGCCTTCGACGGGCTGCCGTTCAGGCGTACATGCCCGGCCCGGCATGCGGCGGTGGCGGCAGAACGGGTCTTGTAGGCGCGGATTGCCCACAACCAGGCATCGATTCGGACACTGGCTGGGGCGGTAGGAAGGCTCGTCATGATTGGCACCGAGTATAGCCCCGGCGCCGGATCAGCTGCCTTCGACCGTCACGTTCACGCGCTGCACCACGTTGTTGCCCATCCCTTGGTAATTCCAGTTCTGCTCGAGGGGCTGCGTGGCACCGGTGATGTCGGTGGCGCGGCAGGCGAGGACATGCTCGCCGGGCTCGGCAACCCACGGCAGTGTCCATTTCCGCCAGGCGTAGCCACCCGCCGGCTTGTCCAGTTGGGCGGGGAGCCAACTGCCGTCGATTCCCACCTCTACGGCCGTGACTGCACCTTCCCCGGACCACGCCCTGCCCTGCAGCAGCACGGGACCGGGGCGGAGAACCCGGCGCCGGGTGAAGAAGTCGGGGATTCCCGGCGGGACCATCAGCGAACGCACGCGGATCCGGGAAACGGGCCGCCCGGCGTCGTCCTCGGAGTCCTGGTAACGGTAGGCGACCTGCTGCTGGTAACCGGTGAACGGCGCCGTGACCACCTCGATGGATTCGAGCCACTTGACGCTGGCCATGCCGTACCACCCGGGGACAACCAGCCGCAGCGGGTATCCGTGCTGGGGCGGCAGTTCGCCCCCGTTCATCTCATAGGCAAGGACGACGTCGGGACGCAGCGCTTCCCGGATCGGCAGGCTCCGCGCGTACTTCTGGGCAACGCCGCCCTGCACCCCCGCGTCGGTCCCGGTAAAGACGACCTCCGTGGCATTGGGCAGCACCCCTGCTTTCCCCAGGAGGTAGGCCAGGGGAACGCCGGTCCAGTGGGCCGTTCCCACCGCCTCCAGCACCCAGGGCTGGCTAAGCGGCCTTGGGTCCAGGAGTGACCGGCCGTTTCCTGCGCATTCAAGGGTGACCGGGACAGTGATGGCCGGGTCCCTGCGAAGCGCGGCCATGCTCAGTTCCAGAGCACGCTCCACCGCACCATTGATCCGCAAATGCCAGGAGTCTCCGTCGATGTCCGGGATGTCGAAATGGGTCAGCACATAGTGGAGACCCGGCGGCGTCACGTCCCGCCGGAGCGCCTCCAGCGGCATGGAATGGTTGCGCGCCGAGAGCTGTAGTTCCTCCGGCGTGATGCCCGCCGCTCCCGCCGCCGGAGTGGTGCCGGCGGCGGGACTTTGGGGTGCCGGTGGAGTGGCCGGCGTGCTGCTGACGGTGGGGTGCTGATCGGTGTAGGACATGGCGCTGCGATTCTGGTCTGTGGATGGGGATAGTGCCCTGCCACAGGTTTACGCCTGGCCCTGCAGACCCGTCAACGCCTCATCTATCCCCGGGACCTTGTCAGCCTGCCGGCGGAAACCTTGTCAGCCTGCCGGCGGGGCTGCGGGCGGTTCGTAGCCCTGCGGATAGTTGTAACCGGACGGGGAGGAACCCGGGTTGGCGTTGCCCGGCGCCTGTCCGTACGGGTACTGCGGTGCACCGCTGGCGTAGCTTGGCGCGCCGGAGGACGGACCGCCCTGCAGCCGGACCAGTTCCGCCGTGTTTTCAGCCGTCCGGATCCCGGCGATCAGCGATTCGAGGCCAATTCGCGCCAGCGCCAGGTAGATCAGGACAAACAGCGGTCCTATGACCAGCAGCACCAGGAACCCCATCACGGGCTGCCTCGAGGCAAAGGCGGCGATGACGAAGACAAGGTAGGTGACAGCCAGGCCGATCATGATCAGGATGTAGACGATCTTGGCGATCGACGGCGACACGAACCTGGTAAATGAAAGGTCGAAAAGGTTTTTCATGGTCCCCCAATATTTATGCCCGCCCATGACGGGCCGGATGATGACGAAGCCAGCGTAACAGCGGCCCCGGACATCACAGGTTCGCCGCTACAAAACGGGCCGGGTCAGGAACTCCGCCAGGCTGATGGGGTCGTCGCCCGTCAGCCCGTGCACGTCAGGGGAAAGCCCGGCCATCTCGCCCGCGGCCATCGCCGTGTACGTGCTGCCCCACGCATCCAGCTGCCACTGCGGAGCACCGTAGGAGGCCCGTGATGCATAGGCTTCCCCGACCGTTTCGGGGTGGTAGCTGACAGACCGCCCGGTCCCCGTGGCGAGGATCTCCGCAGCCCTCGCCAGGGTCAGTTCCTCGGGGCCGGTCAGGTTGTAGGTCTTCCCCTTATGCACGGCCGGGTCGCGCAGTACGGCGTGGGCGCAGCGGGCAACATCCTCCCGGGCCACTCCGGAGAACACGCCGTCCCCGGCCGGGCCCCGGATCACGCCGTCCTCTCCGGCCAGCAGCGGCAGGAAGTCGAGATAGAAATTGTCCCGGAGGAACGTGAAGTCCATCCCGGAAGCCTTGATGCGCTCCTCGGTGGCGTAGTGGTCACGGGCGAGGGTGAAGGTGGCGTCCGGTGCGGCACCGTAAAAGGACGTGTACACCACATGCTCCACGCCCGCTGCCGCGGCGGCGTCCACGAACGCATAGTGCTGCTGCAGCCGGTCCTCGGCTTCAGCCGCGGACACCATGAACAGGACCTCCACCCCGTCCAGCGCCTGGCGGGCGGCGGCCCCGTCCCCATAACTGCAGACAACTGCGGACGCCCCATCAAGTTCGGGGGCCCGGGCAGCGTCACGCACCAGCAGGCGCTGGGCGGAACCGGATGCGGCTACGTGCCGCGCCACCATCCCGCCCAGCCCGCCGGTGGATCCGGTGACGGCAAGTCCGGGCAGCGCCACTCAGGCTTCCCGGGTGGCCGGCGATTTGGTCTGGGCGGGGTCGCGCTCCGCCAGGGAACCGATGGCCTCGTCGATCCTCTTCAGGACCTCCGCTTCCAGCTTCACTCCGGCCGCGCCCACGCTGTCCGCGATCTGCTCCGGGCGGGACGCACCAATAATGGCCGACGCCACGTTGGGGTTCTGCAGCACCCAGGCGACGGCGAGCTGCGGCATGGAGAGCCCGGCTTCCTGCGCAATTGGTTTCAGTTCCTGCACGCCTGCCAGGACGTCGTCGCGCATCCAGCGTTCGATCATCTTGGCGCCGCCCTTTTCATCAGTGGCGCGGCTGCCCTCGGGGGCTGGCTGGCCTGGCAGGTACTTGCCGCTGAGGACGCCCTGTGCCATGGGGGACCAGACGATCTGGGAGACGCCCAGCTCTTCCGACGCCGGGACCACTTCGGCTTCGATGACGCGCCAGAGCATGGAGTACTGGGGCTGGTTGGAAATGAGCTGGAAGCCGAGTTCCTTCGACAGCTTGTGGCCTTCACGGAGCTGGTCCGCGGTCCATTCGCTGACACCGATGTAGAGGGCCTTGCCCTGCCGGACGATATCCGCGAAGGCCTGCATGGTCTCTTCCAGCGGCGTTTCGAAGTCGTACCTGTGGGCCTGGTAGAGGTCCACGTAGTCCGTCTGCAGCCGGCGCAGCGAACCATTGATGGACTCCATGATGTGCTTGCGGGAAAGGCCAAGATCGTTCTTGCCCTTGGGCCCGGTGGGGCCGAACACCTTGGTGAAGATTTCCAGGGATTCGCGGCGCTCGCCCTTCAAGGCCTCGCCCAAAACCGTTTCCGCTGCCGTGTTGGCGTAGACGTCCGCCGTGTCGAACGTGCTGATCCCGGCGTCGAGGGCCGCCCGCACGCACTGGGTGGCAACGTCGTTTTCCACCTGAGAACCGTGGGTGAGCCAGTTGCCGAACGTGATTTCCGAGACTTTGAAGCCGCTGTTTCCGAGGTATCTGAATTCCATATGTTCACGCTAACCCAGATAGTTGCTCAGGGTAAGGGCTTTGTTCCGTTCCGTTCCTGTGCCTGCTCCTTGATCGCCTGCGGAGCGGAGAGCGAAACCAGCGAGCCAGTATCGAGCGGTGCGAGCGGGTGGGGCGGCTGCGGCTTCTTGAAGGACCGGGGCAGCTCCTGGGGCGCCCGCTGGTTATGCAGCGCGGATTCGACCAACGGGGCGACCTCCGCCACCTTCTCGGCAGGCACGGAAGGGTCGGGGAGGTCGCGCACTGAAAGCTTGATTTCCGGTGCCGCGGCGCGCGCCCTCGCGATTGCGCGGGCGTCGGCATCGGCCACAGCCGAGGCCCAGTCCTCCGCGAGCACGGGGGGTTCACGGCGGGGGGCAAGCGTTGGGTGGCGTTCGACGGCGGTGCGGAGCGACCTTGCCAGCCGGTCCGGCTTCAACGCCGCAGCCCGTTTCCGGAACGGCCGCCGGGGTGTGGCAGGGCCGGCCGGGCTGCCCGCAGTGTCCCGGGACCGGCCCATGGGACGCCTGCCGAACAGGGCCATCAGCACGACGGCCGCCAAGCGGCCCAGTCCCGCCAGGACCAGGGTGACGACCCCCAGCAGGAAGAGGATGAAAAACATCATCAGTGCCAGGCCCACGGTGCCGAGGAAGGTCAGGTTGAGGACGAGAGTGTCCGGTTGCTCCACGTACTCTCTCCTCTCTCCCGTCATCCTGGACCCGCACCCGGCGCATCAGGCCGTGGGGCGAAGCTCCTTCTCCACCATACGGATTTTTGCTTCGTGGTGCCGCCCGCACGGCCCGGCCATGGGGGGTTGTAGCAAAGCTGTTACCGGATATGACAGCATCCGGGTATGACAACCATTGAAGGGCAGGACAACTGCGTGTGCCTGTCCGGGGAGCAGTACCAGGACTGCTGCGGACGGTTCCACTCAGGACAGGCGGAGGCAGCAACGGCGGAGCAGCTCATGCGCTCCCGCTACTCAGCGTTTGCCCTTCTTGACGAGGACTACCTGCTGCGCACCCATCATCCGGCGACGGCTCCCCGCGACCTCCAACTGGACCCGGAGATGGAGTGGCGGCGCCTGGACATCCTGTCCACCAGCGGGGGTGGTCCCTTCGACACAGAGGGAACGGTCGAGTTCAAGGCCCACTACCGGCACGGGAGGGAGCGCGGGTTCCTCCACGAGGCCAGCAGGTTTGTCCGGGACCGCGGCCGCTGGCTGTATGTGGACGGCGACGTCCGGGCCTGACTACTTGTCGTCGTCGTAGTATTCGCTGTCCGGTGTGAAGCCCGCACGGTCCACCTTGCGGTGGAACCGCATGCCCGCCAGGCCGCCCAACACCGCGCCGACCAGGGCCACCGCGGCAACCACGACGGCGGCGATGATGCTGGTGGTGGTCAACTGCCCCTCGTTGATGGGGATGCGCGGGAAGCTGTTCAGGCTCGCCAGGACGTTGAACTGCTGGCCGGCCACCATGCCAAGCACGGCAACCAGGATCGCAGCGATGAGTGCCCAGATCCATACCATCAGGCCCTGTTTGGCACCGTTGAACCGTGCCATCCGTCCGGCCACATAGCCGCCGCAGTAGTAGGACAGGAACAGGATCACCAGCAGGACGATGATGCCTACCAGCCCCACCGTTCCAGTGTTCTGGGCCGCCTGGTTCACGGCCTCGTTGACGTCCGTGTTGCTGGCAAGGCCCACTGCCGTTCCGGCTGCTGCCACCAACGCGGTCAGCAGCACTGCCATGCCGGTGGCGGTGAGCCAGCCGAAGAAGGCCGAGCCAGCCTTGATGCCGCCAAAGCGTTCCCTTTGGCGTGCGACGGCAGTTTCCCGGTCAGCCAGCCCCCGGTCCGCGACGGGTGCCGCGGCGGTGGGGGCGGGCTCGTATGCCCGCTCGGCCGTTGGCTCGGGGTAGTAGTCGCCGCGGTCGCCTGAACGCGCAGGGGCCTGGTCGAACGAGCGGGTGGCGGCATCGTCCGCGTCCGCTGCACGGTTGCTTCCGCTCCGGGGGGTTTCGTCCTCCCGATGACGGCGGGGAGGCAGGTTCTCTGGGTCCGTTGAGCTGCTCATGTGAACCACTCAACCACCCGCGCGGGGCGATAGCAAGCGTGCTTACTATGTTGTGACCTGCGGTTTTACCGGTACTTCCGGTGCAGGTCCTCCTTCCTGGAGGGGCCCGGGGAAGCATCCGCGATCCAGGGGCCGGTGCCCTCGGACGGGTCCAGGACTCCCGCCTCCAGCCAGGTGTACTCCCCGGCGAGGACCTTGCGGGTCAGCTCATGGTCGGCGTCGTCGGTGTTCCGCCACAGCCGGTCGAAGTATTCGTCCACGCGCACACGGGCCTGTTCGCAGTAGGCCTCCGCGAGCTCGTAGGCGCTGGCGCCCTTTTCGGGTGCCGTCTTCAGGAGCATCTCCGCACGGACGCAGCAGGCAGTCATGGCGAAGAGCTCGGCGCCGATGTCCACCACGCGGCCCAGGAAGGCCTGTTTCCGTTCCAGCTTCGCCTGCCACCTGCCCATGCCATAGAAGGTCTGCCGTGCCAGCCGCCGCGATGAGCGTTCGACAAAACGCAGGTGCTTGGCGAGCCGGCCGAATTCGTTGTAGGAGCGCGGGTCCATGCCCGCCCCCGCCACCAGCTTGGGCAGCCACCTGGCGTAAAAGCCGGAAGCGCCGACGGCGGCCTTCGCTTTGTCTGCCAGGCTGGCATCGAGGGACGCAAGGTCGCCCGCGGCGGCCAGGTGCGCATCTACGGCTTCCCGGGCAATCAGCAAGCGCATGATCTCCGATGACCCCTCGAAGATCCTGTTGATCCGCAGATCCCGCAGCTGCTGCTCCGCCGGCACCGCGCGCTCCCCGCGCGCCGCCAGCGATTCGGCCGTCTCGAAGCCGCGACCACCGCGGATCTGCACCAGCTCGTCCGCAATGAGGCAGCTGATCTCCGTGGCCCAGAGTTTGGCCAGTGCAGCTTCGATCCGGACGTCCTTCTGTCCCGCATCGGCAAGTTCGGCCGAGAGCTCGAAGACGGCGTCGAGTGCAAAGGCCGAGGCTGCGATGAAGGCGATCTTCTTGCCCACGGCTTCGTGTTCACCCACTGGCCGGCCCCACTGGGTGCGGGCGTTGGACCACTCGCGGGCAATCTTAAGGCTCCACCGGCCGGACGCCACGCAGAGGGCCGGCAAGGCAAGCCGGCCGGTGTTGAGGGTGGTGAGGGCGATCTTCAGGCCCTGCCCTTCGCGGCCCAGCCGGTTCGCGGCCGGGACCCGCACCTGGTGGAAGCGGGTCACGCCGTTTTCGATACCGCGCAGCCCCATGAAGGCATTCCGGTTCTCCACCGTGATGCCCGGGGAATCCATCTCCACCACGAACGCGCTGATGCCGCCCTTGTGCTTGGTTCCATCCGCGTCGGTGTGGGCGGGGACCAAGGCCATCACCACCACCAGTTCCGCGATCACCCCGTTGGTGGTCCAAAGCTTCACGCCGTCCAGGAGGTAAGCGTCGCCGTCGTCCGTGGGCGTTGCCGTGCTGCCCATCCGGGCGGGGTCGCTGCCCACGTCCGGTTCGGTGAGGAGGAACGCGGTGACAGCACCGGCGGCGCAGCGGGGGAGGTATTCGCGCTTCTGCGCCGGGGTGCCGAAGACCTTGACCGGCTCGGGGACGCCGATGGACTGGTGGGCGGAGATGAGTGCGCCGAGGCTGGGGTGGACGCTGCCGAGCAGTGCCAGTGCACGGCCGTAGTACACCAGGGACAAACCCAGGCCGCCGTATTCTTCGGGGATCTTCATGCCGAACACCCCGAGGTCGGCGAGGCCCTTGATGTACGCGTCCGGGATCTGTGCCGCGCGCTCGATGACGCTCCCGTCCATCGTGCGGGCGTACTCGGTGAGGCGGGCCATGAACTTCTCGCCCCGCTCCACGGACAGGGGGTCGGCCGCAGGCCAGCGGTGGACCAGGCCGAGGTCGAAGCTGCCAAGGTAAAGGCCCTTGGCGAAGCTCGGCCGGTCCCAGCCGGACTCCCGGGCCGCTTCGGCGACGGCCCGCGCGTCCTCGGCGGTGGCAGCCGCGCCGATGTTGCCGGCAGGAACGGGGATTTCTTCAGCCGGGGCGTCTTTGGCCTGGCTGTCAGTCACGGAGCTCATGGGTTATCTCCTTGGCCGGATTGGCCGGTGTAGCCATGGATCCGCCGGGTTGGAGAACCCTTCAGCTGTCCCTCAAGATTACCCGCGGGTAGGTTCCGGTGCTAGGGGATGGTTGGGGCTGGAAATCGCCGGAGCGGTCCACCGACGCAGCCCGGCGGACCAGCCTCTCCCAGCCGGCATTGATGCCGTGGACCACCGCGAGGAGCGTATTGGCTATGGCCATCCAGGTCAGCTTGCCGGCACCCAGCAGGACCAGGGCAACCAGCCCGGCCACGAGGACGAACGCGGCCAGGACTGCCGCGATGGCCAATGTGCCGATAAAGACGAGCGTGGATGTTTCCACGGCGCTCAGATCAAACTGCATGAATCCCCCTGCTGCGACGTTGCTGTGGTGAATGACTGCTGTGTTGAAGATCAGTAGCAGAAGCGTAGGGGGACACCGACGCGCCCAGCCATAGCTGCCACGCGCGCGTGCGCCGGTTGATACGGGATCGAGATACTACCGCTTAGTAGGTCACGGGGCGGTCGCGGCGCCTGCGTTAACCTTGTAGTTGGCAGTTTGACGGTCCGTCCTTTGCCCGGACCTTTGCCCGGACCCTGCCCAGCCCCCGTTACCAGCCCAAGGAGAGTGTGTGCCCCGCTCAGCCAGGTCGTCCGCTGACGCCATCAGCGCCCGGCTCCGGGACCTTGAACTCCTCACCAAGGGACCAGCGTGGGCTTTGACGCGTTCGGCGCCCTGGGTGATCGCGGTGCTGCAGGCATCCTTCACCCGCACCCGGCCTCAGTTGCCGCTTGAGGAATTCCACGCCGACGTCGATTCCTTCCTTGAGGAGCTCCGTCGCCAGGACCCGGGGCTGGGAGGCGGGGCGAACGGAAAGTCGTTCGGCGACGAGTGGACCCGCCGCCAGTTCCTGACGCGCCGGAACCAGTCGGGCCAGATTGTCTACGAGGTCACGGAGCCGGCCGCGCGGGTGCTTGCGTTCCTGGACAGCCTCTCGAGCGAGCGGTCCACCCTGAACGGTTCCCGGCTGGGCACGCTCCTGGGTGACGTGGAGAAGCTCGCCAACGAAACCAACCCGGACCAGAGCGCCCGCCTAGAGGCCCTGGAAGAGGAGATCGAAGAGCGGCAGCAGCTGATCGAGGACATCAGCAGCGGCGAGTTCGACGGCCTGCTCGACGACGACGAAGCGGTGGAAGCCGCCGGAAACATCCTCGACCTCGCCGCGAGCCTTCCCGCCGACTACAAGAAGATGCGTGACCGGATCGAGGAGCTGGTGGGTGAACTCCGCAACCAGATCATCGAGGAATCACTGACCAAGGGCGCCACGATGGCCCAGGTGCTGGAAGCTGACAAGCGGCTCCGGCAAAGCCCGGAGGGCAGGACGTTCCGGTCCTTCACCGCCTTCCTGGAGGACCCGCAGCAGCAGCTGAGATTCCGGTCCGCCATCGGCGAGGTCCTCAGCCGGCAGTTCGCCGATGACCTGTCGCCCGAGGACCGCGAAACACTGAAGAACCTGGTGGCTGAGCTCCGGCAGCAGCACAGCCAGATCCAGCGCATCTACGGCAAGCTCAGCGAGAGCCTCAACACTTACGTCCAGAGCGACGACTTCCGCCAGTCAGTCCGGCTCCGGCAGGTCCTGCGGGAAGCCGAGCAGGCCATCCGGTCCCTCCCGTACGAGCGCGAACGCCCGGGCCTGGTTCCCGGTCCGGTGCTGTTCAACGCGGGGTTCGAGTCGCTGTCCATGCTCAAGCTGTTCGATCCGGACGAATTCGCGGCGCCGCCCCGGCTGGCGGACCCCATCGCGTTCACCGACTCCGACCGTGTGCGCTCGCCGCGGACGGGCAAGGCGCGGCCGGACGTGGTCCGCGCGGCCCTGGCCGGGGCTACCACCCTTGCGGACGCTTGGCAGCAGGTGCCGCCGGAAGAGCAGCACATCAACACCATCCGCGCCCTCCTGTCGGAGGCCCTGCACGCCGGGGCCGAATTCAACCGCAGTGACTTTGCGGGCCTGGACTTTGAACAGATAGACGGCTCCATCCGCAGGGCCTACCTGCCGGTGGTCACGCTCGCAAAGGATTCCGATGACTGAAGAGATGACGACGACGGCCGGCGCGCCGGACCAGCCGGACGTTGAGGCCAGCGAACCAAAGCCGGGCTCCATTGCGGGAGTAACCCCGCGGGACACGTTCGTCGACGGTGCCGCGCTGTTCCCGGGCGACACCGGGGTGCTGCCGATGAAGGTCCGGCAGGCGCTGGTGAAGCTCCTCAAGGGCCCGTACATCGACGGCGGCCGGGACGAGAAGCTCTGGACTGTGCTCCTGGACAACCAGGTGATCCTGCGCAGCCGCCTCTCCGAGCTGTTCCTTGCTTTGCAGCTGGACCATGAGCGGAAGATCGCCGTGCTTCGCCCGGTGGATCCGGACGTGATCGGCGGCAACATCCGGTCCAGCATCCTGCGCCAGCAGCGTGCCCTCAGCCGGGTGGAAACCATCGTGCTGCTGAGGCTCCGCCTTCTCCTGGACCGGCACGTCACTGCCCAGACCGATCCCACCATCACGCGCGAGGAAATCACGGAGCTGGTGGCGCACTACCAGCCCGCCGGGCAGCAGGACGCCCTCCGTGACTCGGACGTGGTGACCCGGGCCATCACCAAGCTCCTGGCCCGCCAGCTCCTGCTCCCCACGGGCCTGGACGACGTCTACACCATCTCCAACGCCCTGCCCCTGGCCCTGCCATTCGAAAACATCGGCGACATCCCGGCCCACATCGAGGCCCTGGTAGCCGCATCGGCAGACCAGTCAGGAACAGAGCCGTTGCTGGACCTGGAGTCCGGGACGGCAGTTGAACCTGCCGATGCCGGGGACGACAACGACGACACGGAGGGCGCCAAATGAGTATCCCGAGCATGCTTCCGCTGGGTGAGGTGGTAAACCCGGGACAGATGCGGCTTGCGCTGGTGCAGGTGGTCAACTGGGGAACGTTCCACGGGGCCCACACGATGCACGTGGACCGGAACGGGACGCTGCTGACGGGAAACTCGGGCGTGGGAAAGTCCACCCTGTTCGACGCGATGCTGCGGGTGTTCGACGCCCGGCCGCGGTCCAATGAGGCGGCTGCCCAGCGTTCAGGGGCCGTTGAGGACAAGCGGACCACGTTCACCTATATGCGCGGCAAGGTGGGGGACAAGGCCGTGGGCGAGGGCTCGGCCAGTGCGTTCCAGCGCCCCGGCGCAACCTGGTCCGCCGTCGCCCTGACGTTCGACAACGCCGCCGGGACCAGGGTGACGGTCTCGGCGCTGTTCGACCTGCCCAAGAACGGGACGGAGTCGAGCGTGGGCCGGTTCTACCTGATCGACAACGTGCCCCTGGACCTGGAGGCGGTCGAGGGGATCGCCGACAAGCGCTTCACCAAGGGAGCGCTGGAGACGATCTTCCCGCACGCCCAGGTGTTCGACGTCCACAAGGCGTTCGCCGAACGGTTCCGGCGCCTGCTGGGGATCAGCTCGGACCAGGCGCTGCCCCTGCTGCGCGTGATCCAGGCCGGCAAGGGCCTGGGCGGCAGCGTCAACACCTTCTTCCGTGACCAGGTCCTCGACGCCCCCGCCACACTGGCCGCCGCGGACGACGTGGTGGAGGAGTTCAGCAACCTGATGTCCATCCGCCAGCGGCTGGAAGACGTCCGGCAGCAGCGCGACCAGCTGGCCCCGGTGCCGGGCCTGAACCGGGAGTACGCGCAGTCGCTCCTGGATGCGAACCGGCTCCGGGAGCTGGTGGGCGAGGAGTTCGAGGCGTACAAGCAGAAGCTGGCCGTCACCGTGCACCAGAAGACGCTGGCGCGTTTCAAGGAGCTGGCGCAGGCGAAAGCCAAGGAACTTGGCGCCGAGCGCGCGGTCCGGGATGGCCTGGCCAAGGAGCTGCGGCAGCTGGAAACGGACTACAACAGCCAGGGCGGCAACGCGATCTCCGCGATCGAGCAATCGCTGGAGAACGCCCGGGTGGGGCTGAAGCTCCGCCGGCAGGTGGAGGAGGCGGCGCAGCAGGCACTGGCCGACGCCGGGCTGCAGCTTGAGTGGAGCGCCGCGGGCTGGGAGCAGGCGCACGAGCAGGCGGCGGCCCGGTCCGCCGAGCTGAAGGATGATTCGCAGGCCCTGCAGGAGCTGAGGTTCGAGGCGTTCGACGCGCACGCGAGCCGGAAACGGGAGCTGGCCGCGGCTGAGCAGGAACTCATCTCGCTGAAGACGCGCAAGTCCCTGCTGCCGCCGTCGAGCATTGAAAACCGCGCCGCGATCGCCGCCGCAACCGGCATCCCCGAGGACCGCATGCCGTTCGCCGGCGAACTCATGGACCTCGCCGACGGCCAGGAACGGTGGCGCCCCGCCGCCGAGCGCGCACTCCGCAGCCTGGCCACCACCTTGCTGGTCCCGGGCGAGCACTTCGGCGCCGTCACCCGGTACCTCAACGGCCACAACGTCCGCGGCGCGCTGCGGGCAGTGGACGTCTCCAAGCCGCTCGCCGGCGGTGCGCTCGCCGTGGAGGACGTGCGCGACGGCGACCTGCTCACCAAACTGGACATCCTCGCCTCCGGTGCGGCTGCTGAGGCGGGCGAATGGGTGCGCGAACGGATCGCCCTGGACTTCGCGTACCCCTGTGTGGAGGACCCGGACGAGCTGGCCGCCCTGGACAAGGGCCTGAGCCTGGGCGGCGTCGTCAAGCGCAACCGGCACACCGTGGAGAAGGATGACCGGTTCACCAGCCGCCAGGACTACGTGCTGGGCTTCGACAACGCCGCCAAGCTGGAACTCGTGGCCGGCCAGGTGGAGGATCTCCGCCAGGAAGTGGCCAAGGCCGCCGAGCTGGCGCAGAGCCGCGAGGACTCACACCAGGGCATGAGCCGGCAGCTCGACGCGCTGCGGCGGATCGCGGAAGACGACCGTCCCTGGGAACAGGTGTCGGCAGCGGTTGCCGCGGACGAACTCGCGCGGATCGAGCAGCGGCTCAAGGACGCCCTTGCCGCGCAGGCGGACCTGGAGCCGCTGCGTGCCACCATCGAGGACGTCCGTCAGAAGCACCAGTCCAGCACCGAGTCCGCCGCCGTCCTGCAGAGCGAATACAAGGCTCTGGACCGGCAGCTGACGGCAGCGGACAGCCTGCTGGAAGCCGCACGGAACCGCCTGGCCCAGGCGCCGCCGTCGGACGCCACCGTCACCGCGTTGGAACCATACTTCGCGGAATTCGGCGACGTGACCGAAATGCACGAACTGGACAACCTCGCCCACCGGGTGCGGACCGCACTGCTGGGCGACCTGCACGCCGCCGAGTCCCGCGGCCAGGCCACCGCCGAGCGGCTCACGCGCATCTTCGAAGGCTTCGTGAGGGAGTGGGGAAGCGCCATCTCGGCGGACCACGGCACCAGCATCGGTGCCGCCAGCGAGTTCGAGGCCCGCTACCACGCGATCGTCAACGACGGCCTGCCCGCCCAGGAGGCAGAGTTCCGGCAGTTCTTCAACCAGCGCACGCACGAATCCTTCAGCACCCTGCTGCACCTGCTGGACGAGGAACGCCGCTCCATTACCAGCCGCATCCTTCCCCTGAACGGCATCCTGTCCCAGGTCAACTTCCACGAGGGCAGCTACCTGGAACTGGACATCAAGCAGACGCTGCCGCCCACGGCCAAACAGTTCAAGGACGCCATCCAGAACGCGCTGAAAGCCCGGCACACCCGCCCGGCCAAGGCGGACTCCGCCAAGGTGGATTCCGCGGGCAGGGACGACGACGCCGAACTCACCGCGCGCTACAAGTCCCTGGAAACCCTGGTCAAGCGACTCGGGTCCCAGGCCCCCGAGGACCGGCGCTGGCGGGCCGAGGTGCTCGACGTCCGCGGACACCTCTTCATCCAGTGCAAGGAGCACCGTGAAGTCACAGGTTCCCGTGGCGGCAAGAAGACCGAGGTGTTCATGCACGCGGACACCGGCTCCATGTCCGGCGGCGAGCGGCAGCGGTTCACGGCGTTCATCATGGCAGCGGCGCTGAGCTACCAGCTGGGGATCGCCGAGCAGGGCTTCACCACCTACGGCACGGTGATGATGGATGAAGCCTTCGTGCTCGCGTCGGAGGAGTTCGCCGGTGCCGGCATCAAAGCGCTGCACGAATTCGGGTTCCAGCTGTTGCTGGCCGCGCCGGAAAACGTGATCGACCTGTCCCGGCACCTGGGTTCCGTCACCGAAATCCTCCGTGACCGCCGCACCAACCGCTCCGGCGTCCTTACGGCACCGGTGATCCGTCCCCGGACGGGCGGGGAGGGCGCGTGGCGTTCTGAGGCGAACCCGGTGGACATCGTCCTGCGCTGAAAGCCCTATAACAAATTGATGGATTTATCGCCCGGGATATGGCGGCCGGCTTTTTCGGTGTGCCACTCTGGGCGGTACCAATTCACCTCGCCTGACAAAATCCCCTAGGTACTGCGGGATGCTGGGTCCGCGCTGTTTCCCGAGAGAACGATGGCGTCCTCTTGAAAGGCACCCCCTTGCGCCCTCCAAAGCCTGCAGCCTTCCTTCTGGCGTCCACCACTGCGGCGGCGGCACTGTCCCTGACAGGCTGCGCTTCGGATGCGGGGAGCGGCGGGCTGCCGGCAGGGCCTGCCGTCCAGGCAGCCGCGGCGGGCGACCCTCCCTCCATCGTTCCTGCCGCCACCTCATCTGCCCTGCCTGCTCCCGCGGGGATGGTGACTTACACCTTCCCGGACGGCCGGTTGTCCTTCGCCTACCCGGAGGGCTGGCACGTCGAGCATGAGCAGGTCCTGGTGTCGCCCCCGGTGGAAACGGTGACTGTCCACGATGCCGCCGGCAAAGGGCGCGTGAATATTTACTACAGCGAGGTGGGGGACGCCACGGGCGGTCCCGCCACCAGGTTCGTCCTTGAGGCGGACCCGGTGCCGGGACTGCTGGGACGGTCTGTCCCCACGCCGCATTCGTCGTTCTATGTGGACCACGTTGACGGCGGCGTCCAGTACCGGATGGGGCTTACGCCGGGACTTCCCGTCGCGCCGGACGGGAAGGTGCAGTACGGGCTCATCATGCTCGGCCCCCGCATGCTGACGGCCGACGTGCTGTTCACCGGGGCACCGTTCGCCAACGATGAGGAGGCGAAAGCGTGGTACTGGGGCAGCGAAGGCCAGGCCTTGAAGGCACTGCTGATGAGCTTCACCTACTGCTGAGCGGCAAGCCGCCCTGCGCCTTACCTTCCCCGCACCCGGGAAAGGAACTGGTCCGTCCGGTCCTGCAGGCCCAGGATCTGGCGCTTGACGACGACGGCCGGGTCCGGGTTGATTTCACTGGCCGGCGGTTCCTTGCGTACGTTGGCGCAGCAGAGGAAGTCGGCGCAGATGAGGGTGCCCACCGTGTTGCCGTCGCGTCCCGGCTGACCCGCGCGCCGGGCAACCCAGAGCAGGACGTCCTCCTTGGAGAAGACGTCCCGGCACAGCTCGCAGAGCACGGAGCGGTTCTTCCTGGCCCCGCCTTCCGGGGCGCGCAGCATGATGCCGGTCAGGCCTTTCGGTCCGGGGACCACCAGGTAGCCGCGCAGCGGCATTTTCGCATCCCGCCAGCCAAGGAAGTCGAGGCTTTCCCAGTCCAGGGAGTCGAAGTCCTTGGGCAGCGTGAGCTTGGCGGCCTCGGAGCGGCTGGCGTTGATGAAGGATGAGCGGATCTGTTGGGGCGTGGCTGATTGCATGGCTGAACTTTCGTGAAAGGTGTGGGGCCCGACGGCGGGCGAGGCAGCGAGGAGTCAGTCAAGCTCCGCGGAGCAGGCCAAAGCGGCCACCCCGCTCTCCATGGCAGCGGCGGCCGGAACGGCCTTCTGCGTGCGCATTGTTCCTGGTACCCAATCCCTATTCAGCAGCCCGGCTGGTTTTGCGCGGACAGGCAAAGCCATCCTGCCGCATCCGGCGCCACCTGTCCAAGGACCGGGGACCAGGGTGCGACCCCGGTGTGCTCTTCGTCACCCGACCGCTATTACGTGACATAAACCTTGCGTAATAGTGATTTGGATAGGTTAGCCTTACTTAAGTTTGCCCCACCCACTTAAGGAGCTCCGTGACTTCGCCCCTCTTCCCAGGCCCCATCTCCACCCGCCGCACCCTGTTTTCCTCAGCGGGCAAAGCTGCGGCCATCCTCGCCGCAGCAGCAATGACGCTCTCGGCCTGCTCCACGGGAGCGGCCTCCTCGACGGAGGCAACCACCGCCAGCACCGGCAGCGCGCAGTTCCCCGTCACCATCGAGCATGTATTCGGCAAGACGACCATCGGGAAGCAGCCCACCCGTGTTGCCACCGTCTCCTGGGTCAACGACGACGTCGCCATTGCCCTCGGCGTGGTCCCGGTCGGGGTTCCCAAGAATGAGTGGGGCGGCAACGGCAAGGGCTCCACCCCCTGGAAGGACGACGCCCTCGAAAAGCTGGGCGCCGGTTTCGGCTCCGCCAAGGCACCGGTCCAGTACTCAGAGGCCGACGGCATCAACTTCACCGAGATCGCCAAGCTCAGCCCGGACGTCATCCTCGCGGCCTACTCCGGCCTCACCGAAGAGGACTACAAGAAGCTCAGCGAGATCGCCCCCGTGGTTGCCCATCCCGAGGTGGCCTATGGCACCTCATGGCAGGACTCCACCACCATCATCGGCAAAGCCCTCGGTAAGGAAGCGGAGGCGGCCAAGCTGGTTTCCGATACCGAAGCCACCATCAAGGACAAGGTGGGCAAGTTCCCGCAGATCGAGGGCAAGAGCTTCATTTACGGCAACCTCGAACCTGCCAAGGGTGACGGCGTGAATGTCTACACCGCCAACGACAACCGGCCCCGTTTCCTCAGCGAAATCGGCATGACGCTGGCCCCGGTGGTCACCGACAACTCCAAGGGCTCCAAGGAGTTCTATATCCCGTGGTCCGCGGAAAAGGCCAACGAACTGCAGTCCGACATCTTCGTGACGTGGGTTCCCGATGCCTCCACCGCGGACGCCATCAAGGCTGATCCGCTGCTCGGCCAGATCCCCGCCATCAAGAACGGCGCCCTGGTCGCGGACTCTGACAACACCCTGACCCTTTCCATCTCTGCATCCTCGCCCTTGAGCCTGCCGTGGTCCCTGGATACGTTCCTGCCGCAGCTGGCCACCGCAGCGGACGCCGTGAAGTAGGCACACCTCCATGACGCAGAGTACGACGACGGCGCGTCCCGCCGGGCGCGCGGGCGCCGGGGTGCCGGGCCACGTTCCCGGTGGGCGCCTCACCAGCACCGCTTCCGGAAGGAAGCGGGCCGCCTGGCTGACCGCCGCCGTCGTCGTGCTGGCGCTTTTGGCCGGCGCTTCGCTGGCCGTGGGAGCCCGGGACGTTTCCCTGGCCGCCGTGTGGCAGGCCCTTACCGCCTTCGACCCTGCCAACGGAGACCACGCCGTGGTCCACGCCAGGATTCCGCGTACCGTCCTTGGCCTGCTGGCCGGCGGCGCCCTGGGCCTCGCCGGCGCGGCAATGCAGGGCGTGGCCCGCAACCCCCTTGCGGATCCCGGCATCATCGGGGTCAACGCCGGAGCCGCCCTGGCAGTGGTCACGGGAATCCATGTCTTCGGCGTGGCGACCTTTTCCGGCTACATCTGGTTCGCGTTCCTCGGCGCTGCCGCTGCCGCCGTCGTGGTGTACCTCGTTGCCTCGCTGGGCAGGGAGGGCGCAACCCCGGTGAAGCTGGCGCTGGCGGGAGCGGCACTGAGCGCCGGACTGTACTCGCTCATGAACGTCATCCTGGTCTCCAGCCAGGACACCCTCGACCGGTTCCGTTTCTGGCAGGTGGGCGGAATCGCCGGGCGCGACTGGCCGGTGATCCTGCCGGCGCTGCCGTTCCTGGCCGGTGGCGCGCTCATCGTGCTGATGGCCGGCCGGATCCTCAACGGCCTGGCCCTGGGGGACGACATTGCCCGCGGGCTTGGCCAGCGCGTCGGCCTCTCCCGCGCCGTTACCGCCCTGGGGATCGTCCTGCTCTGCGGTTCGGCCACCGCGCTGGCAGGTCCCATCGGCTTCGTCGGCCTGGTCATTCCGCACGCGGTCCGGTTCCTCACCGGCCCCGATTACCGCTGGATCCTGCCCTTCTCCCTGGTTGCTGCCCCGGTGCTGCTCCTTGGTGCGGACATCGTCGGACGGGTGGTGCTGCTGCCGGGTGAGGTTCCGGCCGGCATCATGACCGCACTGGTCGGTGCCCCGGTATTCGTCTGGCTGATCCGCCGCGGGAAGGGGGCAGGCCTGTGACCCGTGTTGCTCTATCAGGTATGGCTGCCAAAACGACCCCTAAAGGACCAAAAGTGATAGGGCAACGATGGCTGGTTCCGGTGAGCCGGACGGCTGTGCTGGCTGCCGGCGCCGTGCTGATGTTTTTCGTGTCCGTCCTGCTGGGCAGCTACACGGTGACCATCCCCGACTTTTTCACGATCGTCGCCAACCACCTGACGGGCGGCCCCGGAATCCCCGGTGCGAGCTTCATCGTGATGCAGGACAAACTTCCCCGGGCCGTCGTCGGGGCCATGATCGGGACTGCTTTCGGCCTGGCCGGTGCCCTGTTCCAGACCATGCTCCGCAACCCGCTCGCCAGCCCGGACGTCATCGGCATCAGCTACGGGGCCAGTGCCGGCGCGGTGGTTGCGATCGTCATTTTCGGCGCGGCCGGGGTTGCCGTTTCGGGCGCGGCAATGGCCGGTGCCCTGGCCGTGGCAGCCCTGATCTACGCGCTTTCCAGCGGCGGTACAGCCCGCGGGAATGCCGCCGGAAACCGGTTGGTCCTGGCCGGCGTTGGCATCGCGGCCGCGCTGCAGGCGGTGGTCAGCTTCCTGATGACCCGCGCGGACATCCGGACGGCGGCCGATGCCCTGGTCTGGCTCAACGGGTCCCTGAACTCCGCCAACTGGGACCGCGCCGGCATCCTGTTCCTTGCACTGGGGGTCCTGCTTCCCGCCGTCGCCGTCATTGCCGGGCCGCTGCGCATCCTGGAACTGGGCGACGACACCGCAGCCAGTCTGGGCATCCGGGTCAACGCCGCGCGCCTCGCCCTGGTCGTCGTCGCCGTCACCCTTGCGGCAGTGGCGACGGCGGCTGCCGGGCCGGTCTCGTTCGTCGCCTTCCTGGCCGGGCCCATTGCCCGCCGCTTCACCGGCAAAGCCAGCCTGCCGGCGTCGGCCCTGGTGGGTGCCCTGATTGTCCTTGCGGCGGATTACTTCGCCGCAAACGTTGCCCCCTTGCTGCTGGGCGGCACCGTGCTGCCGGTCGGCGTCGTTACCGGCGCGCTCGGCGCCCCGTTCCTGCTGTGGCTGCTGGTCACGGCCAACCGAAAGGATGCCTGACGTGGCAGTTCTGACCGCCGAGGACCTGACGCTGAAATACGACCAGCGCTGCGTGGTGGAGGGCCTCAACACCGAAATCCCCGAAGGCCGCGTGACCATGATCGTGGGCGCCAACGCCTGCGGGAAGTCAACCCTGCTCCGCGGCCTGTCCCGGCTCCTCAAGCCGGCCGGGGGCGCGGTAACCCTCGACGGCAGGGACATCCACTCCCGCCCCGCACGTGAACTTGCCCGCACCCTGGGCTTGCTGCCGCAGCACCCCACCGCGCCGGACGGCATCACCGTCCGGGACCTGGTGGGGCGGGGCCGTTACCCGCACCAGGGCCTGTTCCGAAGCTGGAGCGAAAAAGACGACGCCGCCGTGCAGCGCGCGCTGGAGGCCACCGAAACGCTGGACCTCGCCGGGCGCGACGTTGACGAACTCTCCGGCGGCCAGCGGCAGCGCGTCTGGATCGCCATGGCTCTGGCACAGGAAACCGACGTACTGCTGCTCGATGAACCCACCACGTACCTGGACCTTGCACACCAGGTGGAGGTCCTGGACCTCGTCACGGATTTGAACCGTCAGCGCGGCACGACGGTGGCCATCGTGCTGCACGACCTCAACCTCGCCGCGCGTTATGCAGACCACGTGATCGCCATGAAGGCCGGCGCCGTGGTGGCTGCGGGCTCCCCGCGTGAAGTGGTCACAGAAGACCTCGTCCGCAGCGTCTTCAACCTTGAGTCCCGGGTCATCCCGGATCCCGTGTCCGGAACACCCCTGGTTATTCCCATCGGCCGCCACCACGTCCCCGCTATAGAACTGGAGCTCGTTTCATGAAGACCCGGGAACACACTGCCGCTGAACCCATGACAACTGAACCCATGACCCTGGCGTTCGACGTCACCGTGACCTCGGTCCGGGAACTGAGCCCGAACTTCCGCCGGATCACCTTCGGCGGCTACTCGTTGCGGGATTTCGGGGTGCACGGCGACACCCTGGACCTGCGCGTCAAACTCATGATCCCGTCCCTCGCGGAAGACGGCTCCGCGCTGCCGCTGCCGGTCTTCGAGATGGCCTCCTCCAGCTGGTACCGCGAATGGCTGGCCATGGACCCGGCCGTCCGCGGTTCCATGCGCACCTACACCGTCCGCCAGGCCCGGCTGGATGCTGTCTACCCGGAGATCGACCTGGATTTCGTCATGCACTTCGATGACCGCGGTAACGGCGGTCCCGCCGCGAACTGGGCGTTGAACGCCAAACCCGGCGATGCCATCACCATCATCGGCCCCAACAACAGGGCCGCGCACTGCGTCACCGCAGAGACCTACTCAGGCATCGAATGGCGGCCCGGGCTGGCGCAGCGCATCCTGCTCGCCGGCGACGAAACCGCCGTCCCGGCCATCTCCGCCATCCTTGAGAGCCTGCCGCCGTACATGAGCGGGCACGCCTTCCTGGAAGTCCCCGAAGCAGGCGACTTCCAGGAACTGGCTTCGCCCGCCGACATCGACATCACCTGGCTTGCCCGGGGCGCCGCGATCGGCCAATCCCGCCCGCACGGCCAGCTGCTGCAGGAGGCCGTGCGCAACGCGGTCCCCGTGCCGGGCTGGGTTGGCATCAAAGCGGCCGACGGCGGTGCGGGCCCCGAGCCCGAGGACGTCAACGTGGACGAAGACATCCTCTGGGAGACGCCCGCCCGGATGGAAGCCTCCGACATCCAGGCCACCAGGAACCCCGAAAAGCCCGCCGGTGCGCTGCCCTTCTACGCCTGGATGGCCGGCGAGGCCGGGACCATCAAGGACCTGCGGAGGTACCTCGTGCGGGACGTCGGCATCGACCGGAAGCAGGTTGCCTTCATGGGCTACTGGCGGCAGGGCAAAGCCGAAGGGTAGGCACCCACTGTTCATCCCGCCGTCGCCCTTGCTTTTCCCTGGCCCGTTAGTTTGGGCCCGTGTCCTCCGAATCCCTGCTTCCCGTGTCCGGGCGGCGGGTGTTTGTAGCCCTTGGCGACTCCTTTACCGAAGGCGTGGGGGACCGGGACGAGCGGCTGCCCAACGGGGTCCGCGGATGGGCCGACCGTGTTGCGGAGAAACTGGCCAAGGCGCAGCCGGGCTGGAAGTACGCGAACCTGGCCATCAGGAGCAAGCGGCTGCGGCACATCATTGACGAACAGCTGGAACCGGCGCTGCAGATGAAGCCTGCGCTCATCACGCTCTACGCCGGCGGCAACGACATCCTCGACCTGAAGACGGACATGGCGGCCCTGATGGCGGACTACGAAAAACTCGTTGCCCGCCTTGCCGGGACAGGCGCCACGCTGGTCCTGTTCACCGGATTCGACGTCAAGGTCTCGGCACTGCTGGAGCCCTTGAAGAAACGCAACGCCTTCTACAACCAGCAGGTCCGGACCATTGCGGAGAAGTACGGGGCGGTGCTGGTGGACTACTGGTGCCTGGACGCCTTCCATGACCGGCGGATGTGGGACTCGGACCGGCTCCACATGTCCAAGGCGGGCCACAAGTACCTGGCCGGCCAGGTCCTGGACCAGTTGGGGGTGCCGCACAAGATCCGGCCCAAGGACTGGAAACCACCGCAGCGGCTCGGCCTGCGCGAGTGGGAGCGGCGCCAGCGGCGCTGGGTCCACGACTGGGTCCTGCCGCTGTTCGGCCGCAAGCTCCGCGGCGTGACGCTGGGGGACACCCTCACCCCGCGCTGGCCCCAGCCGGTGAAGGTCCCGCGGAAAGGCGGGCTGAGGAAGCTGGCCGCAGGAATGTACGACGGCGGCCCGGTGCGTTAGGGGGCAGGCTGCGGCGGGGTGTCCAGCAGGTTCTCAAACCCCGGCGCCACACGGCCGGCATGGAACTCCACCACCTCGAAGTCCGCGACCCCGTTGCTGTAGAACGGGTCCTGCGCGATGCTCGCATCCAGGGTGGCGCGGTCAGCCTGGGAGAGCAGCAGGCCTCCGGTGCGGGGAATCTTGCGGCCGGCGGCGATGAACACGCCGTCGTCGAATGCCTTCTGCAGCCAGGCCATGTGCGCGCCGTTATGGAAGTCGACGATGTCCTGGGGAACCCGGTAGGTCAGGGAGACAACATACATGCAGCCAGCCTACCGGCCGGGGGCCAGGCTGCTTGAAGGATCAATCGTAGAATAGTGGCCATGACCGAACCCCGCTGGCTCAACGCTGACGAACGCCGAGCCTGGCTGGCCCTGGTCAGCATCAACACCCTGCTTCCCGCGGCCCTGGACACCAAGCTGCACGCAGCGGGCAAGCTGTCGCTCTTCGACTACACCGTCCTGGCCATGCTGTCCGAGGCGGAGGGCCGGTTCCTGCCCATGAGTGAGCTGGCCGCCCGCAGCAGCGCCTCCCTGTCGCGGCTCTCCCACGTGGTGACCAAGCTGCAGAAGCGCGGCTGGGTTGAACGCCGCCCGCACCCGTCCGACGCGCGGGTCACCACCGCCCACCTCACCGAGGAAGGCATGGCAACCATCGTCGGGCTGGCGCCGGGACACGTGGAGGACGTCCGCAACCTGTTCCTTGACGCCCTGACGGAGCAGGATGTGCTGGACCTGGCACGGATCGGCGAAAAAGTGGTGGGCCGCCTGGACAGGGACCACTGGATCCTTCGGGAAACCCAGGCCTGACCTCCCGATTGGTTGCTCCCGGCAACGGATGGCAAACTAACCGCATGGATTTCACTTCCCGGTTCGTGGCCCTTGGCGACTCATTCACCGAAGGGGTCGGCGACGACGATCCCGCGCGTCCCAACGGCGTCCGCGGCTGGGCGGACCGGGTCGCGGAGCAGCTCAGCGCCGCTGATCCCGGATTCGGGTACGCCAACCTCGCCATCCGCGGCAGGAAGCTCCGCCAGATCCTGGCTGAGCAGGTGGATGCCGCCGTCGCGCTTCAACCCACGCTGGTGAGCATCTACGCCGGCGCCAATGACATCCTCCGCCCCCGCGTGGACATCGACGACCTGCTGGTGGAGTACAACGACGCCGTCGCCAAGCTCGCTGCCACCGGCGCCACGGTGGTCATGTTCACCGGCTTCGACGCGCGGGGCTCCAAGGTCTTCGGCACCATGCGCGGCCGGACGGCGATCTACAACGAACTGGTCCGGGGTATCGCCGGCGACCACGGGGCGCTGCTGGTGGACTACTGGCGCTTCAGCGAGTACTACGACTGGGGCATGTGGGCGCACGACCGGATGCACATGTCCGCCGCCGGCCATGCCAACATGGCCAAGCGCGTGCTCGAGGTGCTCAAGTACGACCACTCCATCAATGTCCCGCCCATGACCCCGGTGCCGGAACTGAGCGGGGCCGAGGCCCTCCGCGCCAACGCACAGTGGTTCCGGGAATACGCGGCGCCGTGGGTGGTCCGCCGCATCACCGGCAAGTCGTCCGGGGACAACCTGCAGCCCAAATACCCGCAGTTCACCCGGCTGTAGCGGTTCCTTTTTTGCCGGGTGGTCAGGCCTGCCGGAAGCCCGGGGTTGCCAGCAGGGACCCGTCCTGGTGCACCGCCAGGATGGCGACATCCCAGGTATCCGCGGCGAGGTCCAGCGTGGGGGCTCCGCCGGACACGATCGCCGTGGCCAGGATGTCCGCGGTGACGATGTCCGCCGCAGCCACGGAGACCTGGACGAACCCGGGCCCGCCTCCCACCCGCCAGATGTGCTCGCCACGTTCGGCCGAGCCCGAGGTGGCAAGCGCACTGTGCCGGGTGTTGCCGCCGAGCGGGTAGCCGGTAACCAGGGTGCGGCGGTCCGCCGGATCCACGATGCCGGCGTACCACGGCTCGGCGCTGCCGGGGCGCGGCGACCCGCTGACCAGGACGTCCCCGCCGGCGTTGAGGCACCAGTCACGGCGGCCCAGCGCCAGCAGCGATGTTCCCGCCTCGCGGATAGCGTGGCCCTTGATCAGCCCCGAGAGGTCCAGGACGCCGTCGGGACGTTCCGGGGTGAACGCGCCGTCGGTCCGCAGCCGCCACCCATGCGCCTCGGCGTATCGCTCACGCATCTGCTCCGATGCGTCGCGCAACGCCAGCTCCCCGCGTGCCAACATGCTCGCCTCGGAGTCCGGGCGGTAGAGGCTGAAGGTTTCGTCCAGGCCCCGGAAGAGGCGTTCGACGACGGCGGTGGCGGCAGTAAGCTCGTCCGAGGCTGGCTGCCCTTGCACCACAGCGTCCGCCGCGAGGGTGAGGCTGATGACCGTTCCCATGCACTCGAAGGTGCGGGCCTTAAGGACCGGGACGCGGGCTTCCTGCACGCGGGGTTCAGAGGTTCGCTGCATCGATGGCTGCCTGGAGCGAGCTGAGGTAGGCCCTGCTGGTGATGGTGGCACCGCTGACGGTCTGGACATTGGCCGACTGCGCGGCAAGGACCTTGCTGCGGAGCAGGGGTGCTGCACGGTTGCTGATCTGGATCGACCTGCCGTCCGTATCGGTCAGCTGGAGGGGTGTGACCTCGGTGATCTTGCCGTTCGACACCGTGATCTGAACCTGGACGGCGCCGAACCTGGTCTGGACCGCCGTTCCCGTGTACGTGCCGGACGCCGAGGAGTTCGAGGTCCCGGACGAACCCGTCCCGGAGGAGCCCACGGAACCCGTGGTGCCTGTGCCCGTCGAACCTGTGCCCGTCGAACCTGTGCCCGGCGAACCTGTACCCGCCGAACCTGTACCCGCCGAACCCTTGGTGCCTGTCGCCGTCGTGCTTGACGTGACAGTGCTGATGCCGTGCACCTGGGTTCCGGCCTGCCAGCCGGCCAGGAGGATGCCGGCGGAGGCCAGGGCCGCTGCAACTGCTCCGCGTATTTTCACCAGTCAAACCTTTCGTGATGGATCTGTTCCTCGCGAACGCCGGCTTGCACGGCATCCGCGATGACGTTCTCCGCCCAGGCGGCCGGGCCGCAGACGTAGACGTCCGCGTCGGCAATGTCCGGGACGTAGGACGTGAGGCTGTAACCGTTCCGCACGGCATCCTCGGGAAGCCAGATGGAATTGGTGCGGGACCT
Organism: Arthrobacter sp. MOO21; assembly: GCF_057369995.2. Classification (NCBI taxonomy): domain Bacteria; kingdom Bacillati; phylum Actinomycetota; class Actinomycetes; order Micrococcales; family Micrococcaceae; genus Arthrobacter; species Arthrobacter sp. MOO21. The sequence continues at coordinate 1,939,710 of NZ_CM170671.2, forward strand.
GGAATTGGAGCGGGACCTGGAATTGGTGGGGGACCGCCGCCCCGTGAGGTGGAAGAGCCGGACACCCCGGGCTTGGCAAAGGTCGAGGATTTCGCGGCTCAGGTACAGCTCCCGGTCCGTGTGCCCGCGCAGCAGGACCGTGGCCTCGCCCGAAGCGAACGGCGTGGTTTCCAGCAGCGCCCGCAGCGGTGTGATGCCGATGCCCGCGCCGATCATCACCACCTTGTTCTTGGTCCTGGCCGCCGTGCTGAGCAGGCCGTAAGGGCCCTCGAGTGCCACTTTGGTTCCCTTCCGGAGCTTGAGCAGCTGGGCGGAGCCGTTGCCGAGGTTGCGTACGGTGACCCGCAGCGTCCCCTCGCCGGCCGGACCGTTGAAGACGGGCTCCGCGGACAGGCTGAACGGGTGGGGGTGCCACCACATTCCCGGGGCCAGGAAGCGCCAGATGAAGAAGCGCCCGCCTGTTCCCGCCAACTCGTCCAGCTTCCGGCCCCGCATCACAATGTTCACCACGCCGGGTGCCACTGCCTCCACGCGGGCCACAGTCAGCTGGTGCCGTGCCGTGGCCAGCACCGGCTCCAGGATCCGGAAGTACACCAAGGCCGCGCCGGTGTAGATGCAGATGGCCAGCCAGTACCAGCGCTGCCAGGTGCCCGCGGCAAAAAGGCCGCCCACACTGAACTGGTGGGGGATCGAGGTGGCAACGGCGGCATAGGTCAGGAGGTGGACCACGTACCAGAACTCGTAGGGGAAGCGGCGGCGGACAGCCACGAGGGACGTTACGACGACGGCGATGAACAGCGCCATGGAAACGAACGCCAGCCACATGTCGGGCACCTGGATCCAGAGGTTGACGGCCTCGCTGACCGGGTCCAGTCCTTCGGCCAGGCCGTACCCGATGATGAGCAGGACACCATGTGCCAGGAGCAGGTAAAGGGAGGGTTTCCCCAGCTTGCCGTGGAACTCCAGGGCACGGTCGTGGCCGATGGTGCGGTCAACGAACGGAATCCTTGCCGCCAGGAGCAGCATCAGGAGGACCAGATCCATGCCAACCAGGCCAGCCACGATCCCGGCCGCAGTGAAAGCCTCGGCCACCGTAGTGGTGGCGGCAGCACCGCCGTCGGCCAGCCAGAGGGCGACCGAAGCGGCCACCGACGCCCAGGCGATGACCGTAAGGAGGTCGGTGCGCAGCATGCGCTGCCGGTATTGGCGATCAAACCAGCCGCGTGCTTGCCGTTTCGTGGGTGAAAGCTCCGGGCGGCCGGAGCGGCTTGCGGCCGGTGATGCCGGCAGGAGCTTTGTGTTCATGCATCAAAGATCCGCCCCGAAGCTTTCGTTTTCCTGTGAGGAGGGACGGTCTGTTGCTGTGATCTTCGGCAGTGCTTATACACCCATACCGGTCCCGATTGGTCTTTAATTGCGTCAACTCGTAGACTTGGTAGGCGCTAAGTGCGCGGAGCGTGCGCAATTGCTCCGGTTGCCCGGTATTTTTCTCCAGGGTGGCCGGTAGTTAGGGGCTCAAGTTGCGTAACTAACCGTTGCCCGTACATTCTGTGGGTCGCACTTGGCAGCATGGTCCAGCAGCAGATATGCGGATCATTACTTTCAATTCTTGAGGAGAAGTCATGGCAGCACACTGCCAAGTGACCGGGGCCGAGCCGGGCTTTGGGCACAGCATTTCGCACTCGCACCGCCGCAACAAGCGTCGGTTCGATCCGAACATTCAGAAGAAGCGCTACTGGGTTCCGTCCCTGCGCCGTAATGTCACGCTGCAGGTTTCTGCAAAGGGCATCAAGACCATCGACGTGCGCGGCATCGACGTTGTCGTCGCCGACATTCTCGCTCGTGGGGTGAAGCTCTAGTGGCTAAGGACAAGGACGTACGTCCCATCATCAAGCTCAAGTCGACTGCGGGCACGGGTTACACCTACGTAACCCGCAAGAACCGTCGTAACGACCCGGACCGCATGGTCCTGAAGAAGTACGACCCCAAGATCCGCCAGCACGTCGAATTCCGAGAGGAGCGCTAAACATGGCTAAGAAGTCCAAGATTGCTCGCAACGAGCAGCGCAAGGTCATCGTTGAGCGTTACGCTGCCAAGCGCCTCGAACTGAAGAAGACCCTGGTTGACGAAAACGCAACCGACGAAGCACGCGAAGCAGCCCGTCTGGGCCTGCAGAAGCTGCCCCGCAACGCGTCCCCGATCCGTCTGCGTAACCGCGACATCATCGACGGCCGTCCCCGCGGTACCTTCCAGAAGTTCGGCATCTCCCGTGTCCGCTTCCGCGACATGGCCCACAAGGGTGAACTCCCGGGCATCACCAAGTCTTCCTGGTAATCAGCCCCTGCTGATCCCAGCTGCTTGAAAGAGCCGGCAACCATACGGTTGCCGGCTCTTTGTGTTTAACGCCGCGGCCGCGCCGCTTGTCAGCCGACTGCTTGAGTTGGTTCCGGGCTGTGGTGCAGGACACGGGAGGGAAGTTCGACGGCGGGAGGCCGGGGAGGTGCCCCGATGGCCGCCCCTGCCCCGGGATTCCGGGGGTTTCGCGGTCCTGGGAGGGGGATTTGCGGCCGCCCCCGAGTGGGTGTATTGTTTTCTAAGTCGCCGCGAGGGAGACAGCGAAGAGCTGGTAACCCGGGCGGCCAAAACCCCAAAAAATAAGCCGAAAACTGGTTGCTCTTTAGGGCGCTGGAAAGTGGCGGGGACGGTCCTCCTGCCGGTACGAATCCTGAAAGATGGATTTGCATCGGGACGGTGGGTCGGGTAAGTTTGGAAAGTTGCTCCGGAGCGATCCTGAATGTTTGGTTTGGGTGGTGCCGGGTGTGTCTGTTGTTTGAGAACTCAATAGTGTGCCATGTTTGTTGATACCGATTTTTTATGAATTGGTTGAATTTGCTGTGCCGCCACCCCGTGGTTGGCATGGTTTTTTAGCTGGTTTCAAATTTTGTGCAGCCTTTTCTGGTGTTATTTCCACTGGTTTTGGTTGTGTCTGTTTGTTTTCAACGGAGAGTTTGATCCTGGCTCAGGATGAACGCTGGCGGCGTGCTTAACACATGCAAGTCGAACGATGATGCCCACTTGTGGGTGGATTAGTGGCGAACGGGTGAGTAACACGTGAGTAACCTGCCCTTGACTCTGGGATAAGCCTGGGAAACTGGGTCTAATACCGGATATGACCTTCCATCGCATGGTGGTTGGTGGAAAGCTTTTGTGGTTTTGGATGGACTCGCGGCCTATCAGCTTGTTGGTGGGGTAATGGCCTACCAAGGCGACGACGGGTAGCCGGCCTGAGAGGGTGACCGGCCACACTGGGACTGAGACACGGCCCAGACTCCTACGGGAGGCAGCAGTGGGGAATATTGCACAATGGGCGCAAGCCTGATGCAGCGACGCCGCGTGAGGGATGACGGCCTTCGGGTTGTAAACCTCTTTCAGTAGGGAAGAAGCGAAAGTGACGGTACCTGCAGAAGAAGCGCCGGCTAACTACGTGCCAGCAGCCGCGGTAATACGTAGGGCGCAAGCGTTATCCGGAATTATTGGGCGTAAAGAGCTCGTAGGCGGTTTGTCGCGTCTGCCGTGAAAGTCCGGGGCTCAACTCCGGATCTGCGGTGGGTACGGGCAGACTAGAGTGATGTAGGGGAGACTGGAATTCCTGGTGTAGCGGTGAAATGCGCAGATATCAGGAGGAACACCGATGGCGAAGGCAGGTCTCTGGGCATTAACTGACGCTGAGGAGCGAAAGCATGGGGAGCGAACAGGATTAGATACCCTGGTAGTCCATGCCGTAAACGTTGGGCACTAGGTGTGGGGGACATTCCACGTTTTCCGCGCCGTAGCTAACGCATTAAGTGCCCCGCCTGGGGAGTACGGCCGCAAGGCTAAAACTCAAAGGAATTGACGGGGGCCCGCACAAGCGGCGGAGCATGCGGATTAATTCGATGCAACGCGAAGAACCTTACCAAGGCTTGACATGGACCGGACCGCCGCAGAAATGTGGTTTCCCCTTTGGGGCCGGTTTACAGGTGGTGCATGGTTGTCGTCAGCTCGTGTCGTGAGATGTTGGGTTAAGTCCCGCAACGAGCGCAACCCTCGTTCTATGTTGCCAGCGGTTCGGCCGGGGACTCATAGGAGACTGCCGGGGTCAACTCGGAGGAAGGTGGGGACGACGTCAAATCATCATGCCCCTTATGTCTTGGGCTTCACGCATGCTACAATGGCCGGTACAAAGGGTTGCGATACTGTGAGGTGGAGCTAATCCCAAAAAGCCGGTCTCAGTTCGGATTGGGGTCTGCAACTCGACCCCATGAAGTCGGAGTCGCTAGTAATCGCAGATCAGCAACGCTGCGGTGAATACGTTCCCGGGCCTTGTACACACCGCCCGTCAAGTCACGAAAGTTGGTAACACCCGAAGCCGGTGGCCTAACCCCTTGTGGGAGGGAGCTGTCGAAGGTGGGACTGGCGATTGGGACTAAGTCGTAACAAGGTAGCCGTACCGGAAGGTGCGGCTGGATCACCTCCTTTCTAAGGAGCACCTACAACAACCCATCGCGAACGCATGTTGGTGGTGTGGTGTTGTCAGGAAGCAAGCCCGTTGCGCAGGCGTCTGTTCTGCGGCGGGTGCTCATGGGTGGAATATCAACGAATTTGCCGGGCACTGGGTGTCTTGTTCTTCTCTAGTACGAATCATTTGTGGTTCTGGAACGGTGGGGCGGGTTTCCTGGTGGTTGGTTATGGCACACTGTTGGGTCCTGAGGCAACAGGACCATGTGGCGGCTCTCCTGGTGGGGGTTGTTGTGTGGGGCTTTTGTTTCTGGTTTCCCTGCCGCGACGCTTCACTCATGTTTGGCTCCCTTTTGGGGGGTTGGTGTGTGGGGTGTGTGGTGTGGGGTTGTTGTTTGAGAACTACATAGTGGACGCGAGCATCTTGTATAAGAAGCAATTTCCAAGATTATGAACCTGGATCTGGTTCGTGTGCCCTGTGGGTGCGCGGGACAGTTTTTGTGGTTCTCTCGAGTGTTTTTTGTTTTTGATCTTTGTGGTCAAGTTTTTAAGAGCACACGGTGGATGCCTTGGCATTAGGAGCCGATGAAGGACGTAGGAATCTGCGATAAGCCTGGGGGAGTCGATAACCGGACTGTGATCCCAGGGTGTCCGAATGGGGAAACCCCGCCAAGCGCGCGAGTGACTTGGTGACCCGTACCTGAACACATAGGGTGCGTGGGGGGAACGCGGGGAAGTGAAACATCTCAGTACCCGCAGGAAGAGAAAACAATAGTGATTCCGTTAGTAGTGGCGAGCGAACGCGGATCAGGCTAAACCGTTCCATGTGTGATAGCCGGCGGGCGTTGCATGGTCGGGGTTGTGGGACTTTCCATACCAGTTCTGCCGGGCTGGTGGGGTGTGATGTGCGCGCATAGGTGAACGGTTTTGAAAGGCCGGCCAGAGAGGGTGTTAGTCCCGTAACCGTAATGCGTTTGTGCCGCCTGTGAGAGTATCCCAAGTAGTACGGGGCCCGAGAAATCCCGTGCGAATCTGTCAGGACCACCTGATAAGCCTAAATACTCCCTAATGACCGATAGCGGACCAGTACCGTGAGGGAAAGGTGAAAAGTACCCCGGGAGGGGAGTGAAACAGTACCTGAAACCGTGTGCTTACAATCCGTCGGAGCAGCCTTGTAGCTGTGACGGCGTGCCTTTTGAAGAATGAGCCTGCGAGTTAGTGTTACGTCGCGAGGTTAACCCGTGTGGGGCAGCCGTAGCGAAAGCGAGTCTGAATAGGGCGTGTGAGTGGCGTGATCTAGACCCGAAGCGAAGTGATCTACCCATGGCCAGGTTGAAGCGACGGTAAGACGTCGTGGAGGACCGAACCCACTTCAGTTGAAAATGGAGGGGATGAGCTGTGGGTAGGGGTGAAAGGCCAATCAAACTTCGTGATAGCTGGTTCTCCCCGAAATGCATTTAGGTGCAGCGTTGCGTGTTTCTTATCGGAGGTAGAGCTACTGGATGGCTAATGGGCCCTACAAGGTTACTGACGTCAGCCAAACTCCGAATGCCGGTAAGTGAGAGCGCAGCAGTGAGACTGTGGGGGATAAGCTTCATAGTCGAGAGGGAAACAGCCCAGACCACCAACTAAGGCCCCTAAGCGTGTGCTAAGTGGGAAAGGATGTGGAGTTGCCCAGACAACCAGGAGGTTGGCTTAGAAGCAGCCACCCTTAAAAGAGTGCGTAATAGCTCACTGGTCAAGTGATTCCGCGCCGACAATGTAGCGGGGCTCAAGTACACCGCCGAAGTTGTGGCATTCACACATATCTCTAAGCCTTTGTGGTTCAGGAGTGTGGATGGGTAGGGGAGCGTCGTGTGGGCGGTGAAGTCGCGGTGTAAACCAGCGGTGGAGCCTACACGAGTGAGAATGCAGGCATGAGTAGCGAAAGACGGGTGAGAAACCCGTCCGCCGAATGATCAAGGGTTCCAGGGTCAAGCTAATCTGCCCTGGGTAAGTCGGGACCTAAGGCGAGGCCGACAGGCGTAGTCGATGGACAACGGGTTGATATTCCCGTACCGGCGAAAAACCGCCCATGCTGAGCGGGGGATACTAACTGCCCGAAACCTGCCCGACACCCCTTGTGGGTGAAGGGTTTTGGTGGAGCGCAGGACCTGATCCCGGGAGGCAAGCGTATTAACAGGTGTGACGCAGGAAGGTAGCCGAGCCGGGCGATGGTTGTCCCGGTCTAAGGATGTAGGGCGAACGGTAGGCAAATCCGCTGTTCATGATGCCTGAGATCTGATGGGACCCCCGTATGGGGGGATTTGGTGATCCTATGCTGCCGAGAAAAGCATCGACGCGAGGTTTTAGCCGCCCGTACCCCAAACCGACACAGGTGATCAGGTAGAGAATACCAAGGCGATCGAGAGAATTATGGTTAAGGAACTCGGCAAAATGCCCCCGTAACTTCGGGAGAAGGGGGGCCCCAACCTTGAACGGACTGCGCGTCCGGGAGGGGATCGGGGCCGCAGAGACCAGGGGGAAGCGACTGTTTACTAAAAACACAGGTCCGTGCGAAGTCGCAAGACGATGTATACGGACTGACTCCTGCCCGGTGCTGGAAGGTTAAGAGGACCGGTTAGCCTCACGGCGAAGCTGAGAATTTAAGCCCCAGTAAACGGCGGTGGTAACTATAACCATCCTAAGGTAGCGAAATTCCTTGTCGGGTAAGTTCCGACCTGCACGAATGGAGTAACGACTTCCCCGCTGTCTCAACCATAAACTCGGCGAAATTGCAGTACGAGTAAAGATGCTCGTTACGCGCAGCAGGACGGAAAGACCCCGAGACCTTTACTATAGTTTGGTATTGGTGTTCGGAGTGGCTTGTGTAGGATAGGTGGGAGACGTTGAAGCCCGGACGCCAGTTCGGGTGGAGTCATCGTTGAAATACCACTCTGGTCACTTTGGACATCTAACTTCGGCCCGTAATCCGGGTCAGGGACAGTGCCTGATGGGTAGTTTAACTGGGGCGGTTGCCTCCTAAAAAGTAACGGAGGCGCCCAAAGGTTCCCTCAGCCTGGTTGGCAATCAGGTGTCGAGTGTAAGTGCACAAGGGAGCTTGACTGTGAGAGAGACATCTCGAGCAGGGACGAAAGTCGGGACTAGTGATCCGGCGGTACATTGTGGAATGGCCGTCGCTCAACGGATAAAAGGTACCTCGGGGATAACAGGCTGATCTTGCCCAAGAGTCCATATCGACGGCATGGTTTGGCACCTCGATGTCGGCTCGTCGCATCCTGGGGCTGGAGTAGGTCCCAAGGGTTGGGCTGTTCGCCCATTAAAGCGGTACGCGAGCTGGGTTTAGAACGTCGTGAGACAGTTCGGTCCCTATCCGCTGCGCGCGCAGGAAATTTGAGAAGGGCTGTCCTTAGTACGAGAGGACCGGGACGGACGAACCTCTGGTGTGTCAGTTGTACTGCCAAGTGCACCGCTGATTAGCTACGTTCGGATGGGATAACCGCTGAAAGCATCTAAGCGGGAAGCTCGCTTCAAGATGAGATTTCCATACACATTTATGTGTGAGAGGCCCCCAGCCAGACCACTGGGTTGATAGGCCGGATGTGGAAGCGAGGACTAACGACTCGTGAAGCTGACCGGTACTAATAGGCCAACAACTTACACCACACAGAAACACATTCTGCTTGCGTCCACTATGTGGTTCCCAACCAACAACCCCCAACCACCGGGTTGCACAGCCAGGAACCACACAATTGAATAACACCACTACCTGCCCCCAAAAGGGCAGGGATGTTGTAACCACAGTCTTCCCACCCCCCCGCAACCAAGGGGGGGACGGGTACAAGGGTTACGGCGGTCATAGCGTGGGGGAAACGCCCGGTCCCATTCCGAACCCGGAAGCTAAGACCCACAGCGCCGATGGTACTGCACCCGGGAGGGTGTGGGAGAGTAGGACACCGCCGGACACACACCAATGGTCGAGGCCCCAACCACACGGTTGGGGCCTCCCACATTTAAACACCACCCACCAAAACGGCGAACACCCACTACCAAACACCGGCCCCTTTCCGGGCACGCGCCACCGCCCTTCAGCGGGCCGATTCACTACGGACCGCGAAGAGCCCCTATGGGTCGAATAGAGCAACTGCGGGAACGGAGCCTACACTTACGCTCTATGACCTCCCGACGCCAGGGCCCCACGGGCAAACGTGCCACCATCCTGGACGTTGCGGCCGCAGCAGGCGTATCGCGGCAGACCGTGACTCGGGCCATGAATGACATGGCCGGCATCAGCCAGGACACGCGGGAACGTGTGCGGAGACTGGCAACTGAGCTGGGATACACGCCCAGCCGCTTCGCGAAAGGCCTGGTCCAGGGAGCCCGCATCTCCGTAGGCCTCGCCATCCCCGACCTCACCAACCCGTATTTCCCCGCTTTCGCTTCCAGCGTCGTCGAAGCAGCCACAAACCGTGGCTGGAACGTGGTGGTGGACGACTACGGGCATGGAACCGGCAGCGCGCTCGACGCTGCTGAGCGGCTCGCACCCCAAGTGGACGCCCTCATCGGCTACCTCGGCAGGGAGTCGGAGATGGCGCAGGAAATGATGGGCCGGCGTCCCGTCGTCAGCCTTGACCATCCTGCCGGACGGTCCGCAGGTACGATCTCCTTTGACTACCATCATGCCGCCCGGCTCGCCCTAAACCACCTCGTTTCACTGGGGTGCCGGAATATCGCGTACCTGGACTCGGACCAGGGTCGCCCCTCGGCCGGCCGCGGAGCTGCGGCTGCGGCGGTGGCGGAAGGCCTGGGGGTCCAGCTGCGTCGGTGCGAAGCCAGCACCTCCGCCGCCGGCGCCAAGGCAGTGGTTGCCACGCTCCTCGCCGCCCAGGAGGAGATTGACGGGCTCCTGGCGTTCAATGACCTGATGGCGGCCGGAGCCTTGAAGGCGCTGCAGGAAGCGGGGCGTGCCGTTCCCGGCGACTGCCCGGTCATCGGCATGGACGGGATCCCGCTCGGAGAACTTCTGACCCCCGAGCTGACCACCCTCTCCCTGGACCTGCGTGCGGTGGGGCGTGCCGCCGTCGACCTCTTGGACGGACTGCTGTCCGGCTCTTTGGAGGCAGGCAGCGAAGAGGCGCGACTCGTGCTGCTGCACACCCTGGTGCGCCGCCAATCCGCCTGATCCCCTACTCAAACACCACGGGAAAGGTTAGGCTTGAGGCCGATACGTGAACGTTCACGTCCATGTCCCCGAAACCAGCCCCGAAGGACGATCCATGCCAGTTCGCACCCCCGTTTCGCACGCAGTAGCAGCCCGCACCAGGCCATCACGGAGCCTCGAGCTCGGTGCTGACGAAGTCCGCGAGCTCGAGTGCCCCGGGCCAGGCAGAGGGAGTCTTCCCCCTCGGGCCTTCCTGGCCACCGATGCTCCGAAGCTGCTGCTCAACGGCGAGTGGCAGTTCCGGTTGAGCGACGGTATCCGCACTGCTCCGGGAGACGGGTGGCAGCGCGGCGGGGACCTGGACGGGTTTACATCCCTTCCCGTCCCCTCAAGCTGGCCCCTGCATGGGTACGGTGCGCCCGCCTACACCAACGTGCAGTTCCCCTTCGCGGTGGAGCCGCCGCACGTGCCGGAGCACAATCCGGTGGGCGACCACGTGGTGACCTTCGAGGCCGGCCCGGAGTACTTCCCGCACGCGCTCCTGCGGTTCGACGGCATCGACTCTGCCGGCACCGTGTGGCTGAACGGCGTGGAACTGGGCACCACGCGGGGGAGCAGGCTGCCGCACGAGTTCGACGTTTCCGGCGTCCTGGTCCCGGGAACCAACACCTTGGCCCTGCGGGTGGCCCAGTTCTCGGCCGCAAGCTACGTTGAAGACCAGGACATGTGGTGGCTGCCGGGCATCTTCCGGGACGTCACCCTGCAGGCCCGCCCCGAGGAGGGCATCGACGACGTCTTTGTCCACGCTGACTACCACCATCAATCCGGCCAGGGCGTCCTCCGCGTCGAGGCGACCCGCGGCGGGAAGCCCGTTGACGCCGTCGTACGTGTTCCCGAACTTGGCCTGGAACTGCACGCAAGCGAGGCAGCCACGCTCGCCGCCGTGGAACCCTGGTCTGCCGAAAATCCGCGGCTGTACGAGGCAACCGTCAGCACGCCCGGCGAGACCGTTTCCTTGCAGGTGGGCTTCCGCAGCATCACCATCGAGGATGCCCAGTTCAAGGTCAACGGCAGGCGCATCCTGCTGCGTGGCGTGAACCGGCACGAACACCACCCCCGGCTGGGCCGGGTGGCGCCCCGCGACGTGGTGGAGGCGGAGCTGCGGCTGATGAAGCAGCACAACATCAACGCCATCCGAACTTCCCACTACCCGCCCCACCCGGAATTCCTTGCCTTGGCGGACCAGCTGGGGTTCTACGTGGTGCTGGAGTGCGACCTGGAAACCCACGGCTTCGAGAGCGCCGGATGGGCCCAGAACCCGAGTGACGATCCGCAGTGGGAACCTGCCCTGCTGGACCGTATGCGCCGGACGGTGGAACGGGACAAGAACCACGCTTCGGTGATCATGTGGTCCCTGGGCAACGAGGCAGGCACCGGCCGGAACCTCGCCGCGATGTCCCGCTGGGCCAAGGACCGCGATCCCTCACGCCCCATCCACTACGAGGGAGACTGGACCTCAGCCCATGTTGACGTCTACTCCCGCATGTACGCGAGCCAGGCCGAAACAGAGCTGATCGGGCAGGGCATTGAGCCTGCCCTCGAGGACGCGGCCCTGGACGCCCGCCGCCGCGCCATGCCGTTCGTGCTGTGCGAATATGTTCACGCCATGGGCAACGGGCCCGGCGGGATGAGCGAATACCAGGACCTGTTCACAAAGTATCCCCGCCTGATGGGCGGCTTTGTGTGGGAATGGCTGGAACACGGAATCACCGTCCCGGCTTCCGGCGGCGGCGAACAGTTCGCCTACGGCGGTGACTTCGGTGAGGAAGTCCACGACGGGAATTTCGTCACGGACGGCCTGGTGGATGCCAACCGCAAACCCCGGCCCGGGCTGCTGGATTTCAAGAAGGTCATTGAACCGCTGCACATCGAGGTCGCGCCGGACTGGACGGGCTTCCGGCTGCGGAACGGCCAGGACTTTGCGGACACCTCAGCCTTCAGCTTCCAGTACAAGGTGGCGGACGACGACGGCACGCGGCTTGAAGGAACGGTGGATGTTCCGCCGTTGGCAGCGCAGTCGGAGGCGGCAGTGGTGCTCCCGGCAAGCGTTGCCGGCTACGTACAGGGGCTGCCCGGGGATGGGTCCGCGGCCCTCACCGTCAGTGCCGTCCTGGCGGCTGACAGCACCTGGGCTGCCGCCGGTCACGAAGTCGCCTGGGGGCAGGGTGTCCGCCATGGAGCGGCAGACATGCCGGCCCCGGCCCTGGACCTCGTGGAGGCTGCGGGCAGTGAAGTCCGCCTGGGCCAAGCAGTCTTCAGCCGGTTCACCGGAATGCCCGTGTCCATTGGCGGCATTCCCGTTGAGAAGCTGGGCCTCGTCCTGTGGTGGCCGCCCACCGACAACGACCTCGGCAGGGAGTGGGGCGGCGCTGATCCCCGGTCGCTTGCGGCCCAGTGGAAGGACGCCGGGCTTGACCGGCTCCATACCCGCCTGCTGGGCATCAGCGCAGAACAGGCGCCCGACGGCGGGGAGTGCCTTCGGGTGCGGACGCGGATGGGTGCGGCGGACAAGCAGTTCGGCGTACTGGTGGATTACGTCTGGACCAGCGGCCAGGGTGCATTGACGCTGCGCACCCAGGTCCGGCCCGTGGGAACCTGGGCCAATGCCGGCTTCGAGGTGGAATGGGCGCGGATCGGCCTGGAGTTCGTGTTGGGCCAGCCGACCTCCACGGTGCGCTGGTTCGGCCAAGGCCCGCACCAGAGTTATCCGGATACGGGCCAGGGCACGCGTGCCGGCTGGTTCGAACTGCCCCTCGCTGACCTGGATGTTGACTACGTCCGGCCCCAGGAGTCCGGGGCACGCTCCGGCGTCCGTTCCGCGGTCCTCGAAACAGGGGGCGGGACTCTCGAGATTTCCGGTAAGCCGTTTGCCCTGACGGTGCGGCCCTACAGTCTTGCCGTCCTGGAGTCCGCTGCCCACCGCTCCGACCTGGTCCCCGACGGGCGAAGCTACGTCTATGTGGATCATCAGATGCGCGGCGTTGGGACCGCGGCCTGCGGGCCCGGCGTCCTGGATCGGTACAGGCTCACACCCCGTGAGGCTGACTTCGAAGTGACGCTGCGGGTGCTGACTGGGTCCCGCCGGATGTGAGCCACTCCATAGCAGCACGTATCCGGACACCGGGTGCGTTTTCGGGGAGGATATGCCGCCAAACACCCTGTGATTCCGGGGTTTTGGGCGGCACCTCCCGCCCCGAAAGGTGGATTTGCGGTGGGGTTGTGGGGCGTGTATTGTTTTCTGAGTCGCCGCCGCTGAAGCGGAAAAATAGCGGCCAAACCCCCTTCTGAACGGCCTGGAAAATGGTTCGCTTTTGAGCGTGCTGTTGTGTGGGTGGGGCTGATCCTGGTGTTGGTGGTCGCGGAAACGTGGATTTGCCAAGTGCTGGTGGGTCGGGTAAGTTTGGAAAGTTGCTCCGGAGCGATCCTGAATGTTTGGTTTGGGTGGTGCTGGGTGTGTCTGTTGTTTGAGAACTCAATAGTGTGCCATGTTTGTTGATACCGATTTTTTATGAATTGGTTGAATTTGCTGTGCCGCCACCCCGTGGTTGGCATGGTTTTTTAGCTGGTTTCAAATTTTGTGCAGCCTGGTTCCGCGTTATTTCCGTGGTTCTTGGTTGTGTCTGTTTTTGTTTTACTTCAACGGAGAGTTTGATCCTGGCTCAGGATGAACGCTGGCGGCGTGCTTAACACATGCAAGTCGAACGATGATGCCCACTTGTGGGTGGATTAGTGGCGAACGGGTGAGTAACACGTGAGTAACCTGCCCTTGACTCTGGGATAAGCCTGGGAAACTGGGTCTAATACCGGATATGACCTTCCATCGCATGGTGGTTGGTGGAAAGCTTTTGTGGTTTTGGATGGACTCGCGGCCTATCAGCTTGTTGGTGGGGTAATGGCCTACCAAGGCGACGACGGGTAGCCGGCCTGAGAGGGTGACCGGCCACACTGGGACTGAGACACGGCCCAGACTCCTACGGGAGGCAGCAGTGGGGAATATTGCACAATGGGCGCAAGCCTGATGCAGCGACGCCGCGTGAGGGATGACGGCCTTCGGGTTGTAAACCTCTTTCAGTAGGGAAGAAGCGTAAGTGACGGTACCTGCAGAAGAAGCGCCGGCTAACTACGTGCCAGCAGCCGCGGTAATACGTAGGGCGCAAGCGTTATCCGGAATTATTGGGCGTAAAGAGCTCGTAGGCGGTTTGTCGCGTCTGCCGTGAAAGTCCGGGGCTCAACTCCGGATCTGCGGTGGGTACGGGCAGACTAGAGTGATGTAGGGGAGACTGGAATTCCTGGTGTAGCGGTGAAATGCGCAGATATCAGGAGGAACACCGATGGCGAAGGCAGGTCTCTGGGCATTAACTGACGCTGAGGAGCGAAAGCATGGGGAGCGAACAGGATTAGATACCCTGGTAGTCCATGCCGTAAACGTTGGGCACTAGGTGTGGGGGACATTCCACGTTTTCCGCGCCGTAGCTAACGCATTAAGTGCCCCGCCTGGGGAGTACGGCCGCAAGGCTAAAACTCAAAGGAATTGACGGGGGCCCGCACAAGCGGCGGAGCATGCGGATTAATTCGATGCAACGCGAAGAACCTTACCAAGGCTTGACATGGACCGGACCGCCGCAGAAATGTGGTTTCCCCTTTGGGGCCGGTTTACAGGTGGTGCATGGTTGTCGTCAGCTCGTGTCGTGAGATGTTGGGTTAAGTCCCGCAACGAGCGCAACCCTCGTTCTATGTTGCCAGCGGTTCGGCCGGGGACTCATAGGAGACTGCCGGGGTCAACTCGGAGGAAGGTGGGGACGACGTCAAATCATCATGCCCCTTATGTCTTGGGCTTCACGCATGCTACAATGGCCGGTACAAAGGGTTGCGATACTGTGAGGTGGAGCTAATCCCAAAAAGCCGGTCTCAGTTCGGATTGGGGTCTGCAACTCGACCCCATGAAGTCGGAGTCGCTAGTAATCGCAGATCAGCAACGCTGCGGTGAATACGTTCCCGGGCCTTGTACACACCGCCCGTCAAGTCACGAAAGTTGGTAACACCCGAAGCCGGTGGCCTAACCCCTTGTGGGAGGGAGCTGTCGAAGGTGGGACTGGCGATTGGGACTAAGTCGTAACAAGGTAGCCGTACCGGAAGGTGCGGCTGGATCACCTCCTTTCTAAGGAGCACCTACAACAACCCATCGCGAACGCATGTTGGTGGTGTGGTGTTGTCAGGAAGCAAGCCCGTTGCGCAGGCGTCTGTTCTGCGGCGGGTGCTCATGGGTGGAATATCAACGAATTTGCCGGGCACTGGGTGTCTTGTTCTTCTCTAGTACGAATCATTTGTGGTTCTGGAACGGTGGGGCGGGTTTCCTGGTGGTTGGTTATGGCACACTGTTGGGTCCTGAGGCAACAGGACCATGTGGCGGCTCTCCTGGTGGGGGTTGTTGTGTGGGGCTTTTGTTTCTGGTTTCCCTGCCGCGACGCTTCACTCATGTTTGGCTCCCTTTTGGGGGGTTGGTGTGTGGGGTGTGTGGTGTGGGGTTGTTGTTTGAGAACTACATAGTGGACGCGAGCATCTTGTATAAGAAGCAATTTCCAAGATTATGAACCTGGATCTGGTTCGTGTGCTGTGGCTCTCCTTGTGGGGGTTGTGGTGCGCGGGACGGTTTCTGTGGTTCTCTCGAGTGTTTTTTGTTTTTGATCTTTGTGGTCAAGTTTTTAAGAGCACACGGTGGATGCCTTGGCATTAGGAGCCGATGAAGGACGTAGGAATCTGCGATAAGCCTGGGGGAGTCGATAACCGGACTGTGATCCCAGGGTGTCCGAATGGGGAAACCCCGCCAAGCGCGCGAGTGACTTGGTGACCCGTACCTGAACACATAGGGTGCGTGGGGGGAACGCGGGGAAGTGAAACATCTCAGTACCCGCAGGAAGAGAAAACAATAGTGATTCCGTTAGTAGTGGCGAGCGAACGCGGATCAGGCTAAACCGTTCCATGTGTGATAGCCGGCGGGCGTTGCATGGTCGGGGTTGTGGGACTTTCCATACCAGTTCTGCCGGGCTGGTGGGGTGTGATGTGCGCGCATAGGTGAACGGTTTTGAAAGGCCGGCCAGAGAGGGTGTTAGTCCCGTAACCGTAATGCGTTTGTGCCGCCTGTGAGAGTATCCCAAGTAGTACGGGGCCCGAGAAATCCCGTGCGAATCTGTCAGGACCACCTGATAAGCCTAAATACTCCCTAATGACCGATAGCGGACCAGTACCGTGAGGGAAAGGTGAAAAGTACCCCGGGAGGGGAGTGAAACAGTACCTGAAACCGTGTGCTTACAATCCGTCGGAGCAGCCTTGTAGCTGTGACGGCGTGCCTTTTGAAGAATGAGCCTGCGAGTTAGTGTTACGTCGCGAGGTTAACCCGTGTGGGGCAGCCGTAGCGAAAGCGAGTCTGAATAGGGCGTGTGAGTGGCGTGATCTAGACCCGAAGCGAAGTGATCTACCCATGGCCAGGTTGAAGCGACGGTAAGACGTCGTGGAGGACCGAACCCACTTCAGTTGAAAATGGAGGGGATGAGCTGTGGGTAGGGGTGAAAGGCCAATCAAACTTCGTGATAGCTGGTTCTCCCCGAAATGCATTTAGGTGCAGCGTTGCGTGTTTCTTACCGGAGGTAGAGCTACTGGATGGCTAATGGGCCCTACAAGGTTACTGACGTCAGCCAAACTCCGAATGCCGGTAAGTGAGAGCGCAGCAGTGAGACTGTGGGGGATAAGCTTCATAGTCGAGAGGGAAACAGCCCAGACCACCAACTAAGGCCCCTAAGCGTGTGCTAAGTGGGAAAGGATGTGGAGTTGCCCAGACAACCAGGAGGTTGGCTTAGAAGCAGCCACCCTTAAAAGAGTGCGTAATAGCTCACTGGTCAAGTGATTCCGCGCCGACAATGTAGCGGGGCTCAAGTACACCGCCGAAGTTGTGGCATTCACACATATCTCTAAGCCTTTGTGGTTCAGGAGTGTGGATGGGTAGGGGAGCGTCGTGTGGGCGGTGAAGTCGCGGTGTAAACCAGCGGTGGAGCCTACACGAGTGAGAATGCAGGCATGAGTAGCGAAAGACGGGTGAGAAACCCGTCCGCCGAATGATCAAGGGTTCCAGGGTCAAGCTAATCTGCCCTGGGTAAGTCGGGACCTAAGGCGAGGCCGACAGGCGTAGTCGATGGACAACGGGTTGATATTCCCGTACCGGCGAAAAACCGCCCATGCTGAGCGGGGGATACTAACTGCCCGAAACCTGCCCGACACCCCTTGTGGGTGAAGGGTTTTGGTGGAGCGCAGGACCTGATCCCGGGAGGCAAGCGTATTAACAGGTGTGACGCAGGAAGGTAGCCGAGCCGGGCGATGGTTGTCCCGGTCTAAGGATGTAGGGCGAACGGTAGGCAAATCCGCTGTTCATGATGCCTGAGATCTGATGGGACCCCCGTATGGGGGGATTTGGTGATCCTATGCTGCCGAGAAAAGCATCGACGCGAGGTTTTAGCCGCCCGTACCCCAAACCGACACAGGTGATCAGGTAGAGAATACCAAGGCGATCGAGAGAATTATGGTTAAGGAACTCGGCAAAATGCCCCCGTAACTTCGGGAGAAGGGGGGCCCCAACCTTGAACGGACTGCGCGTCCGGGAGGGGATCGGGGCCGCAGAGACCAGGGGGAAGCGACTGTTTACTAAAAACACAGGTCCGTGCGAAGTCGCAAGACGATGTATACGGACTGACTCCTGCCCGGTGCTGGAAGGTTAAGAGGACCGGTTAGCCTCACGGCGAAGCTGAGAATTTAAGCCCCAGTAAACGGCGGTGGTAACTATAACCATCCTAAGGTAGCGAAATTCCTTGTCGGGTAAGTTCCGACCTGCACGAATGGAGTAACGACTTCCCCGCTGTCTCAACCATAAACTCGGCGAAATTGCAGTACGAGTAAAGATGCTCGTTACGCGCAGCAGGACGGAAAGACCCCGAGACCTTTACTATAGTTTGGTATTGGTGTTCGGAGTGGCTTGTGTAGGATAGGTGGGAGACGTTGAAGCCCGGACGCCAGTTCGGGTGGAGTCATCGTTGAAATACCACTCTGGTCACTTTGGACATCTAACTTCGGCCCGTAATCCGGGTCAGGGACAGTGCCTGATGGGTAGTTTAACTGGGGCGGTTGCCTCCTAAAAAGTAACGGAGGCGCCCAAAGGTTCCCTCAGCCTGGTTGGCAATCAGGTGTCGAGTGTAAGTGCACAAGGGAGCTTGACTGTGAGAGAGACATCTCGAGCAGGGACGAAAGTCGGGACTAGTGATCCGGCGGTACATTGTGGAATGGCCGTCGCTCAACGGATAAAAGGTACCTCGGGGATAACAGGCTGATCTTGCCCAAGAGTCCATATCGACGGCATGGTTTGGCACCTCGATGTCGGCTCGTCGCATCCTGGGGCTGGAGTAGGTCCCAAGGGTTGGGCTGTTCGCCCATTAAAGCGGTACGCGAGCTGGGTTTAGAACGTCGTGAGACAGTTCGGTCCCTATCCGCTGCGCGCGCAGGAAATTTGAGAAGGGCTGTCCTTAGTACGAGAGGACCGGGACGGACGAACCTCTGGTGTGTCAGTTGTACTGCCAAGTGCACCGCTGATTAGCTACGTTCGGATGGGATAACCGCTGAAAGCATCTAAGCGGGAAGCTCGCTTCAAGATGAGATTTCCATACACATTTATGTGTGAGAGGCCCCCAGCCAGACCACTGGGTTGATAGGCCGGATGTGGAAGCGAGGACTAACGACTCGTGAAGCTGACCGGTACTAATAGGCCAACAACTTACACCACACAGAAACACATTCTGCTTGCGTCCACTATGTGGTTCCCAACCAACAACCCCCAACCACCGGGTTGCACAGCCAGGAACCACACAATTGAATAACACCACTACCTGCCCCCAAAAGGGCAGGGATGTTGTAACCACAGTCTTCCCACCCCCCCGCAACCAAGGGGGACGGGTACAAGGGTTACGGCGGTCATAGCGTGGGGGAAACGCCCGGTCCCATTCCGAACCCGGAAGCTAAGACCCACAGCGCCGATGGTACTGCACCCGGGAGGGTGTGGGAGAGTAGGACACCGCCGGACACACACCAATGGTCGAGGCCCCAACCACACGGTTGGGGCCTCCCACATTTAAACAGGCCCGGCAACCCGCAGGAAGCGATTACGCATCCGGCTGTCCTCCGGGGAGGGAGATATCCCCCAAAATCTCGTGATTAAGCTCAAAAAGTCGCGGAAACACGCGGAATTTGCGGACCGGAAGGGTCCAAGCTGGTAAGTTTTCGAACAGTGGCTTGCGCGCATGCCGCGTGCAGGCTCCAGAAACATAACCGTCCAGGAGGACATCAATGGCTAAGAACCGTAGTGAACTTGTTGCAGAGGTAGCTGGCAAGGCCGGCACCAGCCAGGCAGCCGTCAACTCCGTCCTCGACGCACTGTTCGAGGTTTTCGAGACTTCTGTCGCCGCCGGCGAAAAGATCACCATCCCGGGCTGGCTCGCCGTCGAGCGCACCGACCGCGCTGCCCGCACCGGCCGCAACCCGCAGACCGGCGAAACCATCCAGATCGCAGCGGGCCACAGCGTCAAGCTGACCGCCGGTTCCAAGCTGAAGGCTGCAGTTTCCAAGAAGTAGGACTTCCTTCCGCCCGCAGACAGCAGGCGGAACAAGGAGCGGCAACCCACGGGTTGCCGCTCCTTTTGTCTTTAAGCCCGATTCGCCGCCCGGGCGGTGGTGGCGGACAATGGAATGGTGTCTTCTGCCGCAAAACCACGTTCCCCCCAGCCCCAGTCCGGTCCGGGCCAGGGATCTACGGCCCGGGACGGCGGCCCCCTCGGAATCCGGACCCCCTGGCAGGTTGCCGGCCTGGCAGCAGTCTTCGTGGCCCTCGCTGCTGCGCTGCTCTTCTCCGGTGCCGCGGCAGCCCGCGGTGTCTCTGATCCGGGAGCGCTGGTCCGCTGGGGCCTGCCCATCAGCAAGGCCATCCATAACGTTTCCCTGGCCACGGTCATTGGCGGGCTGATCTTCGCGGTCGGAATCCTCCCTAAGAACCTGGCTGCCCGCAGCCGGGACAGGGCAGCAGCGGAGGGCAGTGAAGCCCCGGAGCATCCTGCCTTCACCCGGGTGCTGGCCGTGGCGGCAGCCGCCGGCGCAGTCTGGACCTTGTCCGCGATCGCCGTCCTGGTCTTCACCTACGCGGACGTGGCGGGGCAGAGCCTCTCCGGGGACCCCGCGTTCACCCAGGCCCTGGTGTACTTCATGACGGACATCGAGACGGGCCGGGCCTGGCTCACCGTGACCATCATCGCCGCCGTCGTCACCACCGCGCTGTTCGGCGTCAGGTCACTCGGCGGCCTCGCCCTGACACTGGTCCTGGCACTCATCGGCCTGGTCCCCACAGCGCTCATAGGCCACTCCTCAAGCTCCTCGGACCACGAAGGTGCCATCAACTCCCTGGGCTTGCACCTGGTGGGCG
The DNA here is from genome assembly GCF_057369995.2 of Arthrobacter sp. MOO21. Taxonomy (NCBI): domain Bacteria; kingdom Bacillati; phylum Actinomycetota; class Actinomycetes; order Micrococcales; family Micrococcaceae; genus Arthrobacter; species Arthrobacter sp. MOO21. Next base: position 1,959,935 of record NZ_CM170671.2, read on the forward strand.
TCAGCACTTGGGTGGGCGGCATCGTCATCCTGGCCCTGCTGTCCGGGATCCTGGCCGGCCCGAAGGCAGGCGCGGCAACGGACATCACCGAACCCACCCTGCGGCGCTTCTCCACCTTGGCGGGCTTCGCGTTCGTGCTGGTCTTTGCGTCCGGCATCATCAACGCCAGCATCCGCGTCACCAGCTGGTCGGACCTTTTCGGCTCGGCCTACGGCCAGCTGATCCTGGCCAAGACCGCGGCCGCCGTAGTCCTGGGCGGCATCGGGTTCATGCACCGGCAGTGGGTCATCCCGCAGCTGGGACTCAAGGGCTCCACCATGTCGGCCCGGCGGGTCCTGTGGCAGCTGATCGCGGCCGAGCTCCTCATCATGGGCGCCACGTCCGGCATCGCCGTCGCGCTGGGCCGCTCGGCCCCGCCGCAGCCAACGGAACCGGCGCCGGACGCGTCGCCCGCCTTCATCCTCAGCGGCTACGACCTTCCGCCGGAACTTACTCCACAACGCTGGCTCACCGAGTGGCGGCTGGACTGGCTCTGGGTGGCGGTGGCGCTCTTCGGCCTGGTTGCCTACTTCCTGGGCGTGGCCAAGGTCCGCCGCCGCGGCGATACCTGGCAGTGGTTCCGGTCCCTTAACTGGGTCATTGGCCTGGTGGTGCTGACCTACATCACGTCCGGTCCGCCGTCGGTCTATGGCCGCATCCTGTTTTCCGCGCACATGGTGGACCACATGGCGCTGACCATGGTGGCCCCGATCTTCCTGGTGCTGGGTGCTCCGGTGACCCTTGCCCTGCGCGCCCTGCCGGCCCGCCGCGACGGATCGCGGGGAGCGCGGGAATGGCTGCTCGTGTTCGTGCACTCGAAGTTCTCCCAGCTGGTCACCCATCCGCTGTTTGCGGCCGCCAACTTTGCCGGCTCGATTGTCCTGTTCTACTACTCGGACCTGTTCGGCTTTGCGATGCGCGAGCACGTGGGCCACGAGCTGATGAACCTGCACTTCCTGCTCACGGGTTACATCTTCGTGCTCAGCATGATCGGCACTGACCCGCTGCCGCGCCGGGCGCCGTACCCCATGCGGCTGCTCCTGCTCCTTGCCACCATGGGCTTCCACGCCTTCTTCGGCGTCTCCATCATGGGCGGGACCGGGCTGCTGGCCGCGGACTACTTCGGCAACCTCGGCCGGGCGTGGGGGCCGTCCGCCCTCGTCGACCAGCAAATGGGCGGCGCGGTGGCCTGGGGCATCGGTGAAGTGCCCACGCTGCTGGTGGCGATCGGCGTCGCCATCATGTGGTCGAGGTCGGACCAGCGGGAAACCAAACGCGTGGACCGGGCGGCGGACAGGAATAACGACGCCGATCTTGCCGCTTACAACGATATGTTTGCCAAATTGGCCGAACGCGACGCCAGGCTGGCTGAACGCAACAAGCTGGAAGGACGCTAATGAGCGAAACCGTACGCAACCATGCCCGGGTCCGGGCCTCCGAACTGGTGGGCCGCAACTGGTTGAACACCGGCGGCAAGTCGCTGGACCTGGAAGCCCTGCGCGGCAAGATCGTGTTGCTGGACTTCTGGACCTTCTGCTGCATCAACTGCCTCCATGTCCTGGATGAGCTGCGGCCGCTGGAGGAGCAGTACTCGGACGTCCTGGTGACCGTTGGCGTCCACTCACCCAAGTTCGAGCATGAGGCGGACCCGGTGGCCCTGGCGGCTGCGGTTGAACGCTACGAAATCCACCACCCGGTGCTGGACGACCCCGAGCTGGACACCTGGAAGGCGTACACCGCCCGTGCATGGCCCACACTGGTGGTCATCGACCCTGAGGGCTACATCGTTGCGCACCTGTCCGGTGAAGGCCACGCTGACGGCCTGGCGGTGCTGATCCCCGAACTCATCGCCGAACACGAGGCCAAGGGCACGCTTCACCGCGGAACCGGGCCCTACGTGGCGCCGGAGGCCACGTCCGGCACCCTGCGCTTCCCCGGCAAGGCGCTCTTCCTGCCCCCGGGACGCGGCTCCACCGCAACAGAGGGAGCGTCCGACGGCGGCCCAGCGGCAGGCGCCGCGGTGGCGGACCCTGCGGACAAGGGTTCCTGGCTGGTCACCGACACCGGCCACCACCGCCTCGTGGAGCTCGGCACGGACTTCCACACTGTCCTGGGAACCTTCGGCTCGGGCACCAAAGGCTACGCCGATGGCCCGGCCGCCGGCGACGCCGCCACCGCACAGTTCAACGAGCCCCAAGGCCTGGTGCTGCTGCCGGAAGAAGTGGCAGCGAAGGTGGGCTACGACGTCGTCATAGCCGACTCCGTGAACCACCGCCTCCGCGGGCTGTCCCTCAGCGACGGCAAGGCCTCCACCCTGGCAGGCAACGGGATCCAGCGACTGCTCGAGACCGGCCCGGCACGCGTGGACGAGGACGCGGCGGGCTTCACCGGCCGCCTGGGCGGACACCCCCTTGAGGTTTCCCTCAGCTCGCCGTGGGACCTGGTGTGGTCCCGCAAGCTGGGTGCCGTGGTGGTGGCCATGGCCGGCACGCACCAGATCTTCAGCTTCGACCCCGTCTCCGGTGACGTGGCCATCGTGGCAGGCAACGGCCTCGAGGGCCTGCTCGACGGTGCGGCCCACGAGTCCTGGTTCGCCCAGCCCTCCGGCCTGGCCGAGGACGCCGACGGCAACATCTGGGTGGCGGACTCCGAGACGTCCGCGCTTCGCAAGCTGGCCGTTGGCGACGACGGCACTGTCACGGTCGAGTCGGCCGTGGGCAAGGGGCTGTTCGACTTCGGTTTCCGGGACGGACCGGCCGCCGAGGCCCGGCTGCAGCACCCGCTCGGGGTGACCGTGCTCCCCGACGGGTCCGTGGCGATCGCCGACACCTACAACGGCGCCGTGCGACGCTACGACCCAACGTCCCGGACCGTGTCCACGCTCGCCCGCGGGCTCGCCGAGCCGTCCGACGTGATCGTGGACCACACCCACTCCGCCGGGTCGGAGCCGCTGCTGGTGGTGGTGGAGGCGAACCAGCACCAGCTGGTGTACGTGCCCATCCCCAAGGAAGCGCAGCAGGTGGACGAAGGCGCATCCCAAACCCACCGGCCCAAGAGCCCCGTGGCACCCGGCGCGCTGGAACTGACGGTGCGCTTCACGGCACCCACCGGCCAGAAGCTCGACGACCGGTGGGGCGATCCCACCCAGTTGAAGATCTCGTCCACCCCGCCTGAGCTCCTGGCGGCCGGCGGCGGAACCTCGGTGGGGCTGCTGCGCACCCTGGAGCTGTCCCCGGACGTTCCCGAGGGCGTCCTGCACATCACCGCCCGCGCTGCCGCCTGCGACGGACCCGAAACCGAGGACGGCGAGATCCCGGACCACGCCGCCTGCCACCTCTACCAGCAGGACTGGGGCATCCCCGTGGTCCTGCAGGCCGACGGTGACACCGAACTGGTCCTGGACCTCCGCGGGATGGACTGAGCCGGCGGTTTGCTGAACTGGCCCGGTTTTCAAGCTTCGGAAGCCTGAAGACCGGGCCAGTTCCGTTTCTGCGGGGCCAAAACTGGGCCAGTGTGTACGGCCCCTTCTCCACATAGCCTGCGTTATGCCTGCCGTCAGCTCCCGATGCCCGCCAATGTAGCCTGATGGACCCCATAGACATCCTCGAGTCCGCCGGAGGAGTGCTGCTGCGGCGCGACGTGCTGGCGGCTGGTGGCACCGAGACGGAGCTTCGCCGGGCTATCCGGAGCGGCTCGGTGGTCCGGTTGCAGCACGGGCTGCTGGCCGTTCCGGGGGCCGATGCGGAACTGGTGGCTGCCGGTCTTGCGAGCGGCTTGGTGACGTGCACTTCCGCCGCACCGAAGTACGGCCTCTGGCAGCTTCGGCCAGCAACGCGGCCTCACTACTGGCAAAGCAACGGAAGAAGTACCGTCCGCTGTGTCAGCCACCGCCTTCCCCTTACACAACAGCCGCGTCACCGGACCCTTGCAGCACTTCCCGATGTCCTGCTTCACGCGCTGCTCTGCCTGCCTGAACTTGAGTCTTTGGTGATGGTGGAGTGCGCCTATAACCGTTGGGACATCAACCCGGATCAGCTTCTCCGTTACTTGGATGGGAAGCGGTGCGGCAAGGCACGGACCGTGCTGTCAAAAGTGGAGCGCGGCGCAGACTCCCTACTGGAGACGCTGGCCCGGGTGCTGTTCAGGGACGCCGGAATATCAACCGAGACCCAAGTGTGGATCAACGGCATTGGGCGCGTTGACTTTCTGCTGGAGGGATTTCTCATTGTGGAGATCGATGGGATCGCCTTCCACCTTGAGCCTCGCCAGTTCAAGAAGGACCGCCGCAGGGACAATGCCGCAATGCGTCAGGGCCTGCCGGTACTCAGGTTCTTCTACGACGACGTTGTCTACGCGCCCGAATCCGTCCTGGCGCAGGTTCGCGAGGTGCTGGCAAGGGGTTCGCTGCGGTGGCCGCAGCCAAAGCAGCCCAGTTTTCGGAGCCATCGGGACTAGAGGTACGGGTAGAACCCCAAGCTGAGGCCAAGAACTGGGCCAGTTTGACGCGCGGGGCCTAGAAGCTCAGGACCGGGGTGACCTTGATGGTATCCCCCGAGACGTCGAGGCGCGTGGTGAAGCTGAAATCCACCTCTTCGTCCAGCGGGTACCACGCTCCGGTAAACGCGTTCTGCTGGAGCGCTTCCACCCTGGCCTTCCCGTCCAGCGGCGCCACCACCCAGCGGCCGTCGAACGGCTCCACCGAGACGCCCGGATACTCGGTCACGGTCCATTTGATGGTGCCGTCCTGGACCCTGTTGTTGCTGGCGTAATAGAAGGGGCAGTCGGGCTGGAGCTTCTGTTCCTTGACGGCCTCGGCCGCGCAGCCGTCCAGGAATTCCCGTACCTTGGCCGACACGTCGTTCTTCAGCCGGTCCGTGGCCTGGGTCAGCAGGTTGAGCGGGGCCACCGGGGTGTCCTTCGAGGTCACCGTGGCCCGGGTGGCGGGGGCGGAAAAGTACTCGCCGTCAAGGGCTGCTTCGTATTCGCCCGGGTAGAACACGGCAAAGGAGTTGCGGCCGCTGGGCATGTTCACCGGAACGCCGTTGACGGTGGCTTCGTTTCCGTTGACCACGGTCATGTCCACTGTGGGCAGCCTGGACGGGACGAATGCCCAGGTGTTGAAGAAGATCCATTCGGTGCCGGTCTTCTGCAGCAGGAACTCTGTGCGGAGCCGGCTGCCGTCGATCGTGTACTCCAGCGGCACCATCACCTGGTTGCCGGGGCGTTCCTCCGGGTCTCCGATGTTCACGTTCGAGAGGCGGGAAGCGGCAGTCTGCAACCCGGGGCCGTCGAGCATGGCGGCGTTGCTGGGCGGCACGGCGGCCCGCAGCAGCCCCAGAGCACGCCCGCCGTCGCCGGCCCGCAAGGCGTCCAGGTACTCCCGCACCGGCTGCTGGGGACTGGCCACTGTCCGGTTCACCACGTTGATGGCCACGACGGCTCCGGCGATGGCAAGCATGAGGCCCAGCAGCCATCCGGCTGCAATCCTCACCAACGCTTGACTCATCTGCACGTTTCTTACAGTAACGTCACTGCGACGGCACACTGAAGTTGGCGTCTCCCCTGGTTCCGCGGTTACCACACCCCTAATGCACGACGGCGGGAGCAGGAAGGGCCTTCAGCGTCCCCTTTCGCGGGCGCCGGCCAAGTACTGGTTCAGGTCAGCGGCGGCGGCGCCGGGATGACGTGCCGAACACTCCGCGGAGCAGTTCCCGTCCGAGCTGGGTACCCATGGAACGCGCCATGCTCTTCAGTCCGCCGCCGAGTGCACCGCCAAGCACAGCCCCGAGATCGCCCATCATCCCGTCCGGTGCCGACTGCGGCTGGCGGGTGCGCGGCGCCCGGGGAGCCTTCGGCGCCTTGGCCCGGGGAGCGGAGTCCCGGGGAGCCGGGCCACGCGGTTCGGTGTATTGCGGTTCGGGTTCCTGGGGCGTGGGTACAGGAACGCTTGCCGGCCTGCTGCTGGGCCGGCCCAGGATCTCCTCCTCGATCCGCCGGGCTTCGGCGTCGACGTCGTACGTGCCCGGAGTGGCCGGCGCGCCGGCATCCGCGGGTTCAGGTGCTGCCGGACCGGTGGGTGCCGCGGCCTTGCCGGTGAGCTTCTCGTACGCCGAGACGTTGTCCACGGAGGTCCCGTACTTCCCGAGCAGCGCAGAGCCGGCAACGGTGCTGCGGACCAGTCCCTCCTCACTCGGGCCCATCACAGATTCCGGCGCGCGGAGCCGGGTGAGGGCCACGGGAGTGGGTGCACCCTTCTCGTTCATGACGGTGATGACGGCTTCGCCGATGCCCGCGGATGTCAGTGTTTCCTCAAGGTCGTAGTCGCTGAGCGGGAACGTGGACACCGTGGCCTTGAGCGCCTTGGCGTCCTCCGGGGTGAAGGCGCGCAGGGCGTGCTGTACCCGGTTGGCCAGCTGGCCCAGCACGTCGGCGGGAACATCCTTGGGTGTCTGGGTGACAAAGAAGATGCCCACGCCCTTGGACCGGATCAGCCGGACGGTGGTGGTGATCGCGTCCAGGAAGGCCTCGGTAGCGCCGTTGAACAGCAGGTGCGCCTCGTCCAGGAAGAACACCAGCTTGGGCTTGTCCAGGTCGCCGGCCTCGGGGAGGTCCTCGAACAGGTCGGCCAGCAGCCACATCAGGAAGGTGGAGAACAGCATCGGCTTGGTCTGCAGGGTGGGCAGTTCCAGGCAGGTGACCACGCCGCGGCCATCCGGGGCGGTGCGCAGCAGCTCGGCGGTATCGAACTCCGGTTCCCCGAAAAACTTCTCCAGCCCCTGCGCTTCCAGGTTCACGAGCTCCCGGAGGATCACGCCCGCGGTTGCCTTGGACAGGCCGCCGAGTTCCTCGAGCTGGTCCTTGCCTTCGTCCGACGTGAGGAACTGGATGACGGCGCGGAGGTCCTTGAGGTCGATCAGCTCCAGGCCGTTCTTGTCCGCGAAGTAGAACACCAGCTGCAGGCTGGATTCCTGCGTGTCGTTCAGTTCCATGATGCGCGAGAGCAGTATGGGACCGAACGAGGTCACCGTGGCGCGGACCGGGACTCCGTTGCCATCACCGCCCAGCGCCAGGAACTCCACCGGAAACGCCTTGCCTTCCCACGGCTGGCCGATGCTGTCCGTGCGGGCCTTGAGCTTCTCACTTCCGACGGCGGCCGTCGCCAGGCCGGAGAGGTCACCCTTGATGTCGGCCAGGAATACGGGGACGCCGGCGGTGGACAGCTGTTCGGCCATCATGTGCAGCGTTACGGTCTTGCCGGTACCGGTCGCGCCAGCCACCAGTCCGTGCCGGTTCATCATGGCCAGCGGCAGCCGCACCGGCGCGTCCTTGTGGAGCTCGCCGTCGATGATGGCGGCTCCCAGCTCGATGGTGGCGCCTTCCAGCGCATAGCCCTTCTGGATGGTGGCAAGCTTCTCTGCTGTGGTTTTGGTGGCCATGGCGCCAGCTTAGCGGCGGCACCCCGGCCTGCGCCGGACCCGGGCCGGTTAGTTCGCCGTCAGGTTGCCACTAGTCGGTTTCAGGACCTTGGCAGTAGAAGCAGGTGCCCGCTTCGCAGTCTTCTGTTTCCTGCTCCGTTTGACGGTTACTCATTTTTCGGGTCCTTTCCGTGGGGGTGGTGAGTCGTGCCCCTTGCAAGTGTTTGCCCGGGACCCTGCGGGTTCCCGGGCAAACACTGGGGTTGGTGGCCTGGCGGCCGGCTAGTGGGCCAGGGCCGGTTCGGCGAGCTGCACCTTTTCCGCTTCGGTGGGCACGAAGCCCGCCTGGAGCTCGGAGCGGAGCTTGCCCATGTCCAGCTCACCCTGCCATTTGGCGATGGCCACGCAGGAGACGATGTTGCAGACCGTGCTGGTGAGGGCGCGGGCCTCGCTCATGAAGCGGTCGATGCCAACGATGAGGGCGACGCCGACGACGGGAAGGGTGGGCATGACCGTCAGGGTGGCCACCAGGGCCACGAAACCGCTGCCGGTGACGCCGGCCGCGCCCTTGGAAGTCAGCAGCATCATGCCCAGCATCAGCAGGATCTGGCCCCAGCTGAGGTGGATGTCGCAGGCCTGCGCGATGAACATGGAGGCGAGCGTGAGGTAGATGGCCGTGCCGGTGAGGTTGAAGGAGTAGCCGGTGGGGACCACGAGGCCCACGACGCTGCGGGCGCAGCCGACGCGTTCGAGCTTGGCCAGCAGGCGCGGCAGCACAGGTTCGCTGGAGGATGTGGCGAGGACAATGAGGAATTCGTCCTTGAAGTAACGGAGGATCTGCCAGAGGCTGAACCCTGTCACCTTCGCCAGGATGCCGAGGCCGACCACCACGAAGACGATGCATGCGGCGTAGAAGGAAAGGATCAGCATTCCGAGGTTTCCGATGGAGTGGGCGCCGTACTTGCCAACGGTGAATGCCATGGCCCCGAAGGCTCCCAGCGGGGCAACCTTCATGATGTAGCCGAACATGATGAAGAGCAGCTTGTTGAAGCTGTTGACGACGTTCAGTGCGTGCTGGCCCGGCGCGCCGAGCCTGCTGAAGGCGAATCCGCACAGCATTGCAATGACCAGCACGGGCAGGACTTCACCGTCGGCGAAGGCGCCGACGAACGTGGTGGGGATGATGCTCAGGATGAAGTCCACAGGGTTGCTGCTGGGCAGCTTCGTGGTGTACTTCTCGGCGACCGAGGAGTCGAGGTGGGCGGGGTCGATGTGCATCCCGGCCCCGGGCTGGAACAGCATCACCGCGGCCAGGCCCAGGGCCAGGGCCAGTGCCGTCAGGGTGTAGAACAAGCCGAGTGAACGGACCAGGGTGGGGCCGACCTTCTTGGTGTCGCGCAGGGACGTGATCCCGCCGACGATGGTGCAGAACACGATCGGAGCGATCATGAACTTCACGAGCTTCACGAAGCCGTCGCCGATGGGCTTGAGGGACGAGCCGAGGTCCGGCCACAGTGCGCCCACAACGACGCCGAGGGCGACTCCGATGAGTACCTGGACATACAGGTGTCCGAGGATGGATTTGATCTTCATTGAACAACTTCCTGGTTGGTGCGGCCCCTTAATGATGGGGCAAAGAGATAGGGGGGTTTAGGCGGACAGCTCTGCGGCCGGGGCCACGTCGATGTCCGCAGTGGCGATGTGGCGGGCCGCCCGGTGGAGGGCCACTTCGCTGACGGCGCCGGTGTCGTCGGAGATGATGTCGGCGGTGATCACGCCCGCGGGCGTTCCTATCCGAAGTACCCGGGGGCTTCCGGCGCCGGTGGAGGGTTGGCCTGCAGCGTTGGCCACCACCGATGATGGCAGCGAGGCTGCGAGGGCAACTGCCACGGCGGAGGTGAGGCCGATTGCAGGGTGGGGCGCGAGCATGGACAGCATCCGCACCCGCACGTCGTGGCTGTCGGCGGTGACGGTTGTTCCGTCCGCCGCGATGTAGTCACCGGCAGGAGCCACGACGCCGACTTTCGGGACGGCGTTCTGCGGCGGATCTTCAGGCTTCCGCAGCCCCATGACCAGGCCTGCCGACGCCCGTGCCGCGATAAGGACGGGCAGCTGCCCGGTGAGGCCGTCCGCCATGGAGGAGAGATCGACGCCGGCCTGGTCGGCCGGGAGGAGCACGGCGGGGGCGCCGGCGTCCACCATTGTGGCGGTGAGCGTCCTGCCGTCCACCTGGAGCTGGTCCACGGTGTTGCCGGTAGGGAGGAGAGCGCCCGTGTTCTGGCCCCAGGGGCCGTGGAACGAGAGGCTGACGGGAACACCGGCAGCGCTGCTGCCCGGGACCCTGGCCAGGCCTGACCTGGGAACGTGGGCGCCGGGGGTGGGAACAGTTCCGCTGAGGACCGCGCCGGAACTCACGTGGCGCATGCGGACCTTGGTCATTCCGTCCCGGGCCGCAACGATGCCGGACTGTACTGCGAACAAGGCAATGGCGGTGGCGCAGTTGCCGCAGTTGGAACCCAGCTCAACGGTAGGGTCACCGATACCCACCTGGGCGAAAAGGTAGTCAAGGTCTGCCTCGGCACCAGGGGTGGCCCAGATGACGGCAGCCTTTGAGGTGGTGGAGGTTCCGCCTCCGACGCCGTCCAGCTGCCGCGCGTCCGCTGCGCCGAAGGCGGCTGACAGCAGTGCGGGGATCTCCTCGCGGGTGGGTGCGTGGAGGGCCACGTCTTTGGCATCGAAGAGCCAGCACTTGCTCGTGCCGCCCCGGTACCAATGTCCTCGGAGTCCCACTGTATTTCTCCCTCATAACTCGCAGGTGCCCTACTTCACAGCACCTTGTACTTCTACGATCCGGGATGTGAGGCTTCAGCACAATCACAAATAGATGGACAACTATCTACTTTTGCTAAACTCAGGCCATGGCACTCCTCGATCTCCACCGGCTCCACGTGCTCCGCGAGGTGGGCCGGTCAGGTTCCCTTACATCGGCTGCTGCGGTCCTTTCGTTCACCACATCAGCGGTCTCACAGCAGATAGCCAAGCTTGAGCAGGAGATGGGGGTGGTCCTCATCGAGCGCCACCCCCGCGGCGTGGTCCTCACCGAAGCGGGACACGCCCTTCTGCACTACGCCGATGACATCGACAGGACCGTTGAGGCTGCCCGTGCCGAAATGGGGGAGTTCGCGGGGCTTCGGCGGGGCCAGTTGCGCCTGGGAACCTTCCCCACTGGCGGAGCCTCTTTGATGCCGGACGTGGTGCTGGCGTTCCGCGCCCGCTACCCGGAGGTGGCAGTGACCGTGGTCAGCGCCCGCCGCGACGGCCTGCTGGAACGGTTGCGGCGGCGGGAAATCGAACTGACACTTCTGTGGGACTATCCCTGGCAGCAGATCGAGGACCCTGACCTGACCCTGGTCAGGCTGACGAACGACCCCACAGTTTTGCTGGTACAGCGGAACCATCCCCTTGCGAGACTGGGTTCTGTCCGCATCGGTTCGTTGAGCGACCAGGAATGGGTGGTGCGGGACGAACACCCCGTGGCCGACGTCCTCCGCCGGGTTTGCCGTGACGCCGGGTTCGAGCCGCGGATCGCCTTCGCAGCCAACGATTACCAGGAGACCCAAGGCATGGTGGCTGCTGGTATCGGCATCGCCCTGGCACCCAGGCTCGCGCTGACCGCCCTCCGCCCTGACGTGGTGGCGGTCCCGCTCGCCGGGGCCCCGAAGCGGCGCATCCTCCTTGCCCACCTGGAAAACCGGAGGCTGAGCCCCGCCGCGCAGCAGGCAACGAAGGTGTTCCGGTCCATTGCGAAGGGCCAGGCTTCCTGACAAAGGAGGGCGCCGTCGTCGTGCGCGTCCTTCCTGCCGCCGGCTACCGGGACAGGGGACCGTTGACGAGTGCGCGGGCGAGCGCCATGAACTCTGCGTGGGTCACGGGCGCCGGTGGTTCCGTTGAAGCCGCCGGCACGCGGGTGTTCCGGGCGATGGCAAAGCGGTCGCTCACAAACCGCCGGTGCACTATGACACTGCCAAGGGCGGGCAGTACCAGCAGGAACTGGCCGTAGTTTCCCGCTGCCAGGAAGGCCCCCTCCCACTCCGGTTGCCCCTCCCGCGGCAGCCACCATAGATAGCCGTAATCGCAGTTGCCAAAACCGGTGGCTGGTGCCATGTCCGCGCGCCTGACATGGGTGGACACGCTCTTCCTGATCCACTCCCGGGGGACGAGCTGCCGGCCCTCCCACCATCCTTCAGCAGTCATCAGCAGCCCTATTCTGGCCAGGTCCCGGGCGGAGAGAAACAGGTGGTAGGCCGGAAAAGCGGACTTGGCGGCGTCGCCGAGCATGAGCTGGCGTGTGGACTCGAAGTCTTCAAACCCCAGCGGGCCGGCCAGGTGCTTTTCGAACGCTTCGAAGACGGTCAGGCCGCTGATCTTCTCGAAGATGCCGCCCGCGGCGTTGAAATCCCAGTTGTTATACAGGAAGTACTGCCCCGGCGTCCGCGTTCCGCGGGCGGGGAACGCATGCTCATCGCTCCCCGGACTGGAGGGCGGATGGTAGACGCCCGAACGCGACGTCAGGAGGTCACGGAGCCGCGCCGTCCGTTCGATCGGCAGCAGGCCCCCAACGTCATCTATGGCAAGGTCGCCGAGCGTGGCGTCAAGGCTGACCCGGCCCGCCGCCACCTGGATCCCGAACAGGATCGAGAGCAGGCTCTTGCGCATTGACGCGACGTAGCTGGCACGGGTGGTGTCGCCGAGTTCGACGACGGTTGCCCCGTTCCGGAGGACCAGCAGGGAGGAGGTGTTCCGGGGCACCGGAAGTGCGGGTGCGTGCGAGGCGGTCACGGGGCTCCTTGGGGATGAAAAAACCGTGTCTGGGGACCCGGCGGCGGCCGGGTCCCCGGACACGGGAAGGCGGATTTACTTGGTGTAGCCGAACACCTGGTTCCACTTGGCCAGGTCGTCTTTGCCGTAGGTGACGGCGTCGCTGTTCTGCATCCGGTAGACCTTGCCGGAATCAACTGCGGGGAGGGTTACGCCCATGATCGTCGGCGGTGCCACGTCGGTGCGGACCGGGTATTCACCGATCTGCGCGAAGACCTGCTGGCCCTGCTTGGAAAGGTTGTAGTTCATGAAGACCTTCGCGGCTTCCACGTTCGTGGCGGTGCCGGTCATGCCCAGGTAGTAGTCGTAGGAGACGAGTCCTTCCTCCGGGACGATGAACTTGACCGGGGCCTTGTCCTGGACGGCCGAGATGTTGGTGCCGCTGATGGTGACCGTGCCGACGGCTACTTCGCCGCGGGCCAGGGCGGTGGCTTCAGCGCCCAGGGAGTCGTAGATCTTGGGCTTCTGTGCCGCGTATGTGGCGAAGTAGTCACCGCCCATCTTGGTTTCCATGAACCGGTTCAGCGCAGCGGTGCTGCCGCCCGAACCGCCCTGGACGATGCCCAGCTTGCCCTGCCACTTGCCGCCGACGGCATCCGCCCAGGACTTGGGGGCATCGGCTTCCTTCACCAGCTGGGTGTTGTAGCCCAGGGTGTAGACGGAGTTGAACATGCGGGTGAACTGGCCGCCGTCCACGGAAACGTCCTTGAGTGCCGAGGCGCCGGGGACGTCATAGGCCTTCCAGACCTTGGCATCCTCCATGGACTTGGCAATCCGGTAGTCGGACGTGCGGATGACGTCGGCGCTGAGTTTGCCGGCCCCCTGTTCGGAGAGCACGCGTTCGGACAGTTTGTTCGGAGTGAGCCGGACGACGTTGACCTTGATGCCGGTGTCCTTGGTGAAGGCGTCCACCAGGGCGCTTTCGGAGGAATCGGTGTAGCCGGAGTAGAGGGACAGCGTCTGGGTCTTGGCCTTCTCGTAGGTGGCCTTGTCAGCGATGGATTCGCCGTTGATCACCAGGCCGTTGTCCGTGTTAACGGCGGCGGTGGCTGTCACCACGCCGGCGCTCGGGGCGGCGCTTCCGCAGCCGGTCAGGCTGAGGGCCAGGAGTACCCCTGCGGCGGTGATGGCGGGGAGCTTGGACGCTAACTTCATTGTGGGTGTCCCTTTCAAAGGTGGGTGTGAGGTCAGTTCTTGGTCTTGCGTTCGCCGCCGACTTTTTGGGCGATGACGGCGAGGATTCCGATGACCAGGCAGTACAGGACGCTGACGGCTGCAGCTGCCTGGCTCTGGCCGTTGTCGAAGTTGTCGAACACGAGGATGGACAGGATCCGGGTGTTGGAGGTGAAGAGGAAGATGGAGGCGCTGAGCTCACGCATGGACAGCATGAGGAACAGCAGGAAGGAGGACATGATGCCCACGCGCATCAGGGGCAGGGTGACGTCCAGGACGGACCTGGTCCGTCCGGCGCCGAGCATGACCGCGCTGTCCTCGAGGTCCTGGTCCATCTGGAGCATGGACGCGGAGACGCCGCGGTAGCCCTGGGGCATGAACACTGCAACGCAGGCGACGGCGAGGATCGCCAGGGTGCCATAGATGGGCAGCGGCAGCAGCAGCCAGGTCCAGAGCAGTCCGATGCCCATGACGATGGCGGGGACGGCGAGGGGGGTCATGGCCACCAGTTCGATCAGGCGTCCCACCTTGGACTTGGTGCGGTAGCGGATGTAGGAGGCGATGAAGCTGAGGGTGGTGCCGGCGAAGGCTGCGATCAGGGCCACCAGGACGCTGTTCTTCAGGGCGAGCTGGAAGTCGTTGGATCCCAGGACCTCGCCCAGCTTGGCGAAGCTGAGGGCATTCGCTTCCAGCAGCTGCGACATCGAGGACACGAACGGGGTGGCCTGCATCGACGCGGCCAGCAGCGCGAGCATGGGCAGCACCACCGAGACCGCGAAGTAGGCCAGGGCCAGGATGGTGAAGGGCCAGCGCATCTTGCGTAGCGGGACCTGGCGGGGACGGTTGCCCTTGCCGGTCATGGTGGTGAATTTGCGCTTGTTGATGATGCGCTGCTGGACGAGGGTCACGGCCATCAGCGCAACGGTCAGGATGACCGCAACACTGGCAGCCTGGTTGCTCTTGGCCGGTGTGGCGCTCATGAGGCGGTAGATATAGGTGGGCAGCGTGTCCACGCCGGCGGGGTTGCCGATGACCTGGGCCACCGGGAAGTTTTCCATGGTCAGCGCGAAGACCAGCACCGCGGAACCCAGGATGGCCGGCAGGGCCAGGGGGAGGGTGACGGTCCGCAGCATGGTGCGTAGCGGAGCGCCGTGGACGGTTGCTGCTTCTTCGAGGTCGGCGTTCATCATCGACAGCGAGCTGTGCAGCAGCAGGAAGGCGTACGGGGCGTAGAAGATTCCCAGCACGAACACCAGGCCCGGAAGGCTGTAAATATTGATTGCGGCATCAATGCCCAGGTCCCGGAGGAAGATGTTGATGTAGCCGGCGCTGGGCGAGCACAGCAGGGACCAGGCCAGTGCACCCACCAGGGCCGGGATGAACATCGGCGCCATGCCGATGAAGAAGATGAACTTCCGCCACGGCGCGTCGGAGCGGGCGCAGACAAAGGCCAGGAACGCCCCGATCAGCAGGGCGATGATGGCTGAGCCTGCTCCCACCATGAGCGAGTTGGCCAGGGCGCCAAGTGCTTCCGGGGTGGCCAGCAGGGCCAGGTTGGACAGCGTCAGGCCGCCCAGGGAGATGCTGCCCGGCCGCGGAACGCTGTCGGAGAAGGCAGCCAGCAGGACCAGCGCAAGCGGAAGGACGATGAGGATGCCGAGGATGAGCAGGACGATCAGGCCGGGCGTGTTCTTGCGCAGGCCCGCAACGGTACGGGCAGAGCGGTAGTCTTTGGGCGTGGGCTTCGGTGCCGGGCGCGTCTCGGCACGGCTGGTCGCTACGGTCTTGAGGCTCATGCGAGGACCTCGGCCGGCAGGATCTGGACCTCACGGGGGTTGACGGTCACCCACACGCGGTCCCCGACCTTGTGCTGTTCGCCGCGCTTGAGTCCGCCCAGCGCGTCCAGCTCGGGCCCGGATTCCAGTTGGATTGCGTACCGGATGTCGTTGCCCTGGAATCCCGCTACCCGGACCGTTCCCGGCCACGAGTTGGGGTGCTCTGCCGGTGCTGCGGTGATCTGCAGGTCCTCGGCCCGGATGCAGACCTTGGGGGATGTCCCTGTCTCGCCGGTCTGCTGCGCCGACTGGACAGTGAGCCCGCTGTCGGCAAGGCGTGCGGTGGTGGTTCCCGCCGCGGTGCTCTCCGGCGTGCAGTCCATGATGTTGGAGACGCCCAGGAAGTGGGCGATCGAGGCGCTGGCGGGTGCTTCGTACATGTGCTGCGGGGCGCCCATCTGCACGATCCGGCCACCCTGGAGCAGGGCGATGCGGTCTGCCAAGGCAAAGGCTTCGTGCTGGTCGTGGGTGACGTACACGCAGGTGAGCCCCAGCTGGAGCTGGATCTCACGCAGCTCAACCCGGAGCCGGTCGCGCAGGCGGGCGTCGAGGTTGGAGAGCGGTTCGTCGAGCATGAGCACGCTGGGCCGCATGACCAGGCTGCGCGCCAGGGCGACGCGCTGCATCTGGCCGCCGCTGAGCAGGCTGGCACCGCGGTCGGCGTACGGCTCCAGACCCACCAGCGTAAGGGCTTCCATGACGCGCTCATCGATTTCGCTCTTGGAGAGCTTTTTCTGTTTCAGCGAATAGGCAACGTTCTGGGCCACCGTCATGTGCGGCCACACCGCATAGGACTGGAAGACCATGCCGACGTTGCGCTTGTTCGGGGGCAGGTTGATGCCCTTTTCGGAGTCGAAGACCACAACGTCGTCGATGATGATCCGCCCCGAGGTGGGCTCCTCCAGGCCGGCGATGCACCGCATCGTGCTGGTCTTGCCGCAGCCGGACTGGCCCAGGAGGACCAGGGCCTCCCCGTCTTCAATGTCGAGGTTGAGGTTTTCGATGGCAGTGAAGCTTCCGTACTTCAGCTGCAGGTTCTGAATGCTGATTTTCATGGCTGATTCCTTGGCTGGGTTTTTCCGGTAGGGGTTTCTTCAGTCACTGGGCACCAGGATGGTGCTTTCGCTGATCACGCGGGCCGAGCGTTGAAAGGAGACTTCAGCGGGATCGGCTGCATCCAATGCCAGCGCCGTCTTGCCTTTCAGTAAGTGGATAAGGAGTCCGGGCTCCGCCGCCGGAACTACGCTGCGCTGCACCACGCTGCCTGTTGTGCCCGAAGCGGCAGCGACCGCGACGGCGCTGGTGAGGCCGATGGCGGGGTGCAGCGCGGTCATCGAGATCATCCGGGCCGAGACGCCGGTTGCGCCTACGGGCGGAGGCCCCACGATGCCCACCTTCGGAATGGATGTGAGATTCTCCGGCAGGCCCATCCTGCGGGCGGCCGCTGCGCGCAGCTGCGG
The DNA here is from genome assembly GCF_057369995.2 of Arthrobacter sp. MOO21. NCBI lineage: Bacteria > Bacillati > Actinomycetota > Actinomycetes > Micrococcales > Micrococcaceae > Arthrobacter > Arthrobacter sp. MOO21. The sequence goes on from NZ_CM170671.2 coordinate 1,976,735, forward strand.
GGCGATCCGGACCAGTGCCTCCAGGGCTTCCTCGCTGCCGGTTGCGTCCAGTCCCAGGTCCTGTGCGTCGAAGAGCGCAGCCGGGGCGCCGGCGTCGATCAGTGTCGCCCGGTACCGCTTCCCGTCGACCTCGATGTCATCGACGGTGTTGCCTGTAGGGAACTGTGCTCCGTAGCTGGACCAGGAGGCCTTCTGGAAGATGACGTCGATGGGGACCCCTGGGTAGTGCTGGCCATCCAGGCGCCGCCCGCCGTAGGCCGGTACCTGTGCCCCCGGTGTGGGGATCTCGCAAACGAGGCGCAGACCGGTCATCGTGTTCAGAATGGGGACCCGGGTGACCTCTCCGGTGGGAGCGACGAGCCCGGCATGCAATGCGTACAGGCCGAGTGCGGTCGCGCAGTTGCCGCAGTTGCTGGCCCATTCAACCGCCGGCTTATCGATGGCCACCTGCGCGAACCGGTAGCGCACCGTTCCGTCCGGGCCGGTACCGGCCACGGTGATCGCCTTGCTGGTGGTTGACGAGGCGCCGCCTACGCCATCGATCTGGCGGAGGTCCGGCGACCCGAAGGTGCGGATGAGGAGACGGTCCGTCTCCAGGGCATCAGCCGGAAGGTCCTCGTCCCGGAAGATCCAGCACTTGCTGGTTCCGCCACGGACCAGGGTGGCCGGGACCGGGGTGACCGGGAGGGTGCCGGCCTGCGGCTCTTCCCTGAATAGAAGCGTCATTGGTTCTCCTGAAGTACCCCAGCCGGCGTGTGCAGCTACCGGGTAAATGTTCAAAGCTGAGCAAACCGGAATCCGGTAATTGCTCTGCTGTATGGCGTTGGTCACAAACGGTATACCGTTGATGTGAGTTAAGCAACAGTCATTTGAATATGAATACCGACGCGGCGGTCTGGGTGCCTTGCTGAATGAGACGGTGTGCGGAAAATCGGGCACGGTGTTCACAGCGCGCCCAAACGGTATGCAGTGCGTTAGAATTGCGGCTAAAGGTATGGCGCCGGCGCGTCCTGCCGCTTGTTTCCATGAAGACCGGAGGCCGCCCGTGGCGTCGCAACCAGAGACAAGCCCCTACCTGATGATCAGGAACGCCATCATCTCGCAGGAGCTGCCTCCCCGTGCCCAGCTCGTCGAAAGCGCCCTGGCCAAGAAGTACAACGTCTCCCGGACGCCCATCAGGGAAGCCTTGCGGCGCCTTGAAACCGAGGGGCTCGTGGAGCGCTACGGTTCACGCATGCAGGTGCGGGAGTACCGTCCGGAGGAGATGCTGGACCTCTATGAGGTGCGGACCTTCCTGGAGGAGGCGGCCGCAAAAACTGCGGCTCTCCGGCACACGGACATGGACCTGATGCTGATCGACCGCGCGCACCAGGCCATGGTCACCCTTGATTTTGATGCTGCCACTCCGGCTGAACTGGCCGCCGCCAACCGCACGTTCCATGAGCGCATCTGGGCGGCCAGCCACAGTGCCGCCCTCCTTGACCTGCTGGACCGGATCCTGGTCCACTTCATCCGCTACCCCGGCACCACGCTCTCCACCAAGGAGCGCTGGGACCGCGTGCTGAAGGAGCACGAGGAGTTGCTGGTGGCCATCCGCGCACGGAACGCCGAGGAGGCCGGCCGCATCGCCAGCGCCCATATGGACGAGGCAAAGAACATCCGCATCCAGATGTACATCGACGCCCAGGAAATCAGCAGCCCCCGCCTGGGGTAGCGGCCGGATTCCGGTACCACCCCGGCTCAACGCCCCCAAAACACGCTATTGCATGCGACGGCATACTTATGTATACAATCGTGTACAGCGATGGAGCTGAGGAGATTGATGATGATCAAGAGCGACGTTTTGGTAGTGGGCGGCGGCAACGCCGGATTTGCGGCAGCACTTGCAGCCGCTGAGCGCGGCCGCAAAGTTGTCCTGCTGGAGAAGGCGCAGGAGGCCGCCTCGGGAGGCAACAGCTTCTACACCGCCGGGGCCACGCGCATCTCCCATGACGGGCTTCAGGAACTCATCGAATTTGTGGAACCTGATGAGCGGCACGCCGCCAGCGAGGTCCCCGCCTATACCGCAGCTGAATACCTTGCCGATCTGTCCAAGGTTTCTGAAGGGCGCAACGACCCCGAGCTCTCCGAGGTCCTGGTCACCGAAAGCAACCCGACGCTGCGCTGGCTCCAGGGCATGGGACTCAAGTACCGCCTGATGTACGAACGGCAGGCCTACCGGACCGAGGACGGCGGCTACCTGTTCTGGGGCGGACTGCACGTGGGCAACGTGGGCGGCGGAAAGGGGCTCATGGCCGACCACCGGGCAGCGGCGGAGCGCATGGGTGTTGAGGTGGTCTATGACTGCGCGGCCACGGGGCTCATCCGGGAAGACGGCCGGGTGTGCGGGGTCAGCTGCCGGACGTCATCGGGAGAGGGCGAGTTCCGGGCCGAGTCGGTCATCCTTGCCTCGGGAGGTTTTGAAGCCTCCCCGGAACTGCGCCGCCGGCATCTGGGGGAGGGCTGGCAGAACGCGAAAGTCCGCGGCACGCCGGGCAACACGGGGGAGATGATCCTCGCCGCATTGGACGCCGGCGCGGCCAGGGGTGGCGACTGGTCCACCTGCCACAGCGTGGCCTGGGATGCCTGGCACCCGGACAACCAGAGCAACCTGGAGCTCACCAACCAGCTCACCCGCGGCGGGTACCCGCTGGGCATCGTGGTGAACAGCGAGGGCAAGCGGTTCGTGGACGAAGGCGCCGACTACCGCAACTACACCTACGCGAAGTACGGCCGCGACATCCTGGCTCAGCCGGGATCGGCCGCTTTCCAGATCTTTGACGCTTCTTCCCGCCCTATGCTGCGGGCCGAGGAGTACGACATGCCGGGGGTTTCGGTGGTCACCGCACCGACCCTGGCAGAGCTGGCCCAGAAAGCCGGGATCAACCCCGGGGGCCTGGAGGAGACGGTGCGGAGCTTCAACAATTCGATCGCTGAGAGCGCACCGTTCGACCCCAACGTCAAGGACGGGCGCCGGGCCGATACCCAGCCGCCGAAAAGCAACTGGGCCCGCAGCATCTCCACTGGACCGTTCTACGCCTTCCCCGTTACCTGCGGCATCACCTTCACCTTCGGAGGCCTCAAAACTGATACCTGGGGCCGAGTACTGACCGCAGAGGCGCAGCCGCTTGAAGGGCTCTATGCCTGTGGGGAAGCGCTGGGCGGACTGTTCAGCGGCAACTACCCCGGCGGCTCCGGTCTTGCGGCAGGGGCAGTCTTCGGGCGCCGGGCCGGCTCCATCGCGTAAGGCACCCACCCGGACAGTAGTCCCAACCAGTAACGGAAAAGAGGAAAAAGTGGCCAGTCCCATCCACCAGCGGCTTCGCGAGGATGTTCTCGCCAGTGTCTTTGCTCCTGACGAGCCGCTCACGGAGGCCAAGCTCACCGAACGCTATGGTGCCTCGAGGACGCCCGTACGGGAGGCGCTGCAGCGGCTGGAACAGGACGGGCTGGTCGAAAGGCGCGGAAAAGCGGTGGTTGTCCGTACGCATTCGGCTGAGGAGATCATCGACATCTATGAGTCGAGGATCATCCTGGAGCAGGCCGCAGCTGCCAAGGCCGCCGTCAAGGCGACCGCCCTGGACCGCCAATTGCTCACGGGGCTGCTGGCGCAGATGCAGCAGTTGGACCCCAACGACGGCCGGGCGCTCGCCGAAACCAACCGCGCCTTCCACGCGCAGCTGTGGCGCGCCACGCACAGTCCGTCGCTCATTGGACTGCTGGAACGCCTGGACCAGCAGGTGCGCCGGTACACCCTCACCACGCTGACCTACCCCGGCAGGTGGCCGGTGGTGCTGGCGGACTACGCCGAACTGCTTGCCGCCATCGAGGGCGCCGATCCCGGGCGCGCGGGGGACATCGCCGCCCGCCACATGTCGGAGGCCTTGGCCATCAGGTTGAAGATGTACGCCGAAGACCCCAGGACGCTCTAGGCCGCACGAGCGGCCTGGCAGCATCCCTCACCAAGCCCGCCGGCCGATGTTCCTGCATACTCCATCGCAACAGGAAACCCGAAAGTCGGGCGCAGGGACATTAGCTGGCGCAAGAGGTGGGGCAGGTTCCAATGAGTCTGCCCCACCTTGCTCTTCCACAGCCGCCGCACAGAGCGCACCAACCGCAGGCATAGGGCCATGCGGTCTCATAGGTCCATGACTACTTCACGCACACCCCGCCAGCCCGACGCCGACCAGCCGCATCCCAACCACGACCGGGGGCTGGAGTTCGACCTGAACACCCTGCTAAGCCGCAGGTCCCTAGGACTGTTCCTTGGCGCTGGCGGCGCTGTTGCCGCGCTCGCCGCCTGCACGCCAGCCGGAAATTCGGGCTCCACCTCGCCGGCAACAACCTCGACAACAGCCGCAGCGTCGTCGTCGGCTGTCTCTGCCACGGCCGCCGCCACAGCCGCTCCGACCCTGACCCGGGCCATCGCCGAGTGCGGCGTGGAAATCCCGCAGGAAACCGCGGGCCCCTACCCCGGCGACGGCTCCAACGGCCCTAACGTCCTGGAAGCGTCCGGAGTGGTGCGCCGGGACATCACCTCGAGCTTCGGGGCCGCGTCCGCCAAGGCGGAGGGTGTTCCGCTGACGTTCACGCTGACCCTCCTGGATAATGCCAACGGCTGCACCCCGATGGCCGGAGCGGCTGTCTACGCGTGGCACTGCGACCGGGACGGGAAGTACTCGATGTACGACTCGAGCCTGAAGAACGAAAACTACCTCCGCGGCGTGCAGGAGGCGGATGCCAACGGGCAGGTCACCTTCATGTCGATCTTCCCGGCCGCCTACTCCGGGCGCTGGCCGCACATCCACTTCGAGGTGTTCGAGTCGATGAACAATGCAACTGCTGCAGGGCAGGTATTGGCCGTCTCCCAGATCGCCCTGCCGCAGGCGGCCTGCGACGACGTCTACGCCACCCCCGGGTACGAACGCAGTGTCACGAACATGACCCGCACCACGCTCAAGTCGGACAACGTGTTCGGGAACGACGGCGGCATCTACCAGCTGGCAACGATGACCGGTTCCGCTGCTGCCGGCTACACGGCGGGACTCAATGTGACCATCTGATGCGGCGCTGCGCGGGGGTGCCGCCGGCGCAATTCTGCCGTTGACCAGGGGCACCGGCGTGAGTACTGTGGGTCCACTGATTCAACCCTGCCCCGGAGGCAGCCATGGGCGGCGACTCGAAAGGCGGCACCGAGTACGAATTCCTGACCGTGTGGCGCGTGGCCGGGACGCCGCGCGAGGTGGTGGAGGTCCTGGGCGACGCCGGCGCGCTTCCCCGATGGTGGCCATCCGTGTACCTGGCTGTCGAGCCCCGGAAACCAGGAAATCCGGACGGCACCGGCACGGCGTTCTTCCTCCACACCAAAGGCTGGCTTCCCTACACGCTCAAGTGGCAGCTCACCCTCACCGAGCCCGTCACCGAGCAGGGTTTTGCGCTCTCGGCCCGCGGCGACCTCAACGGCACCGGGCGCTGGACGTTCGAACAGCACGGGCCCGAAACAGTGGTTACCTATGACTGGCGGGTCAGCGCCGCGAAACCGCTGCTGTGGCGGCTGGGTTGGCTGCTCAAGCCGGCCTTTGCCGCGAACCATCGGTGGGCGATGGCCCGCGGGCAGGAGGCGCTGGCGCTGGAATTGCGCCGGCGGCGGCCGGGCGCCGACCTTGCCAAAATCCCGCCGCCCGCTGGGCCCACGTTTGCACGGCGCTCCCGCCGCCGGCCGGGGGAGACAGCGGACCGCAGGTAGCTTTTGCTACCCGAGGTGCACGGCGTTCCACTCCAGGAGCCGCGGCTCGGCCAGCCCTTCGGTCACGAAAGGGTCTGCGGCGACGAACCGTTCCGCTTCCTGCCGGGACGTGAAAATCCCCATGGAGCTGGCGGCAGGGTCGGGATCCTGGAATGGGCCGAGAGCCAAGAGGCCGCCGCCGTCGGCGCGGAATGCCTCGTAATAGGCCTTGTGGCGTGGGTAGGCCTCCATGATCCGGGAGCGATCGACGCCCTCACGCACGGTGTACAGCACGACACATTCCATGGGGCAAGAAGTTACCACGCGCCGGCGACCAGGTCGGGACCAGCTTTGCTGGAAGGTACGACGACGGCGGCGCGGTGAGTGCCGCCGTCGTACCTTTTGCTGGAGGTGCTTCGGGGACCGTCAGCTGCCGGCTACGCGCTGGATGAACTCGACCGTCTCGCGTTCGGTTTCGGCGCGGGTGGTGGGTTCGTTGTGCACCTCGTGGCGGACGCCGGGGAAGACGCGGGTGCGGACGTCCGCGTGGCCCGAATCTGCCAGGCGGTTGGCCACGTGGTAGGCCCCTTCGCCGTAGTTGGTGACGGGGTCCTGGTCGCCGGCGAGGATCAGGACGGGGAGTTCCGCGGGGAGCTGTTTGTACCAGTCGTCGGAGTTGACTTGGTCGTAGAGGTCCACGAAGCCCTGCAGGAAGCGGGCACTGAGCGGTGCGCCGAAGTTGTTGAAGGGGTCCCTCCCGTGGTCGGTGACGACGTCCGCGTCGAGTGCCACCCAGGCGGTGGGACCGGCGTCTTCCCCGAAGCGGCCCAGGAAGCCGTCGAACAGCTGGGCCACCAGCTCCTGGGGCGCCGGCTCCGCGGCGCGCTCGCCGGAGGCAAGCCGGGCCAGTTCCGGCCGGTCGACCATCTTTTCGATGCCCCGCATCTGGGCAGCGATTCCGCAGAGAATCAGGCCGGACAGCTGCGCCAGGGGGTCCGTGGCCAGGCCGCGCGCGATCATGGATCCCCAGCTGTGCCCGAACACGATGTACGGAAGGTGGGGGAGTGCTTCTCTTGCCTTGGCTTGAAGGGTGACCTCGTCGGCGACCACCACGCTGGCCGCGTCCTCGCCGGCGTCGCCCCAGGTGCCCTGCTGCATCGCCGTGCGCCCGTGACCGGAGTGGTCGCCCGCCACCACGGTGACGCCGGCGTCCACCAGGGTGGAGATGAGGTGGAGGTAGCGGCGGGAGTGTTCGCCGAGCCCGTGGATCAGCTGCACGATGGCCTTGGGCTGTCCGATGGGTTCGTAGACCCACGCCTGGATGGTGTCGCGGCCGTTGGCGGAGGTGAACTCGATTTCCTGCAGTGACATATCTTCCTCCCGTGCCGGCGCCGTCGCTGGCTCTTGGTGAGCCTAACCCGAGTGCGGACAACGCCGTCAAGGTTTTTGTCTCATGCGTTTCGGGCGCGGGGTCCCCGGCCGGAGAAACGTTGGTTCAACCGTTGGCCCGCCGCCTAACAGCGTGGAGCCGCACTCACGCGGTCTGCGGGACCGCCTCAGAAGACTTTGAAGGATTACGCATGGGAAGTGAACTCTGGATCTGCATCAGCCAGGGGTCCCGCAGATGGGGCGAACCCCACCATTCGGGTTGACCAGTCACAGTGTTCCTTGGTCCATAGTGACGCCGCCCGCCAACCTGTCTGTTTGCGTATGCCGGCGAAAAGTTCTACTGACAGGTAACCCGGCCGCGGCGTAGGTTTAGCGAACGCGCTTTTCACCAGACCGTCCGGATGGCAGCCCGACGCAGTGCTCCTGTTCCGGCGGCAAGTACAAGGCCGACGGCGGCCCAGCGGGAGGAGACCTCATGGCAGGAATGTTCGAACTCTTCAACGACGAAGACTCGAACTTCAGGTTCAGAATTACGGCTCCGGACGGGACGGTGATGGCAACGTCACGCCCGTTCCCTGATAAGCAGTCGGCCGTTGCGGGGATCCGGGACGTCCGTGAATACGCCGGAATGGGCCACATAGCCGACATGTGCCTGGCGCCGGCGGCGTTTGCAGCCCCACGGGCGAAACTTCCGGCAGCCGCTTACCCCGGCACCGAAGCTCGGTGCTCCTCCTTGCGGCCTGCGCCCTTTCCGTGGATCCACCAACCTGACGCCCGCCTGACCCGCACGCCTGTCCTTGACCCGGCGCGGAGGTCAATCTAGCTTGACCTCATGACTGATGATGCAGGGTCGGTGGAACAGGCGTTGAACAGCGGTGACATCCACGAGTTGCTCAGGGTGTGGGAGGACTTCAACCGCGGCGAGACCTGGCGGGAAACGTCTGCGATCGGCAGTGACCAGGCCCGGGTCTCGGCGGCGCAGTTCCTGACGGAAGTGCGGGAAGTCGCGGCGTTGGAGGCGCTGCGCGCGAACGCACAGGCCGTCGAACTGCTGACGGCCAGGCGCTGGTACGTCATCAAGTCCGCGCGTGAGGCCGGAGCCACGTGGGCCCAGATCGGCGAAGCGCTGGGCACTACGAAACAAGCTGCCCATGACTTCTACCGCCGCAGGATCGAAGAGAAGGAGAAGTACCTGCCCGACCTTCGCGACGTGGCAGCCGCGCGGGCGGTCCTGGAAGAAGCCAAGGAAGACTAGCGCAGATCCCGAGGGAGTATCTAGGCGCAGCCAGCTGCTGGGGTCCGTTCGACGACGGCCAACTGGCCCGTAGTGTCCGGAACGCCGGGAAGCTGCGCCGGGGCGGCCTCGCCAACCGTCGATTTCCTGCCTGCGCGCATACGGAAGAGCGCAACAGCGGAGATGAGGAACCATGCGACATTCGTGACCACGGACGGCCATGCACCGTGAAAGGCGCCATTGACGATGAAGGCGCAGGCGCCCACGAGGTTCGCGGACTGGAAGCCCTTGCCGGCCTTGATCCACCCCATGGAGACAGCCAGGAAAGCGCTCAAAATAGTCACCGCACCGCCCCAACCAGCAACTTCCCACAGCAGTTCCATGTCCGTCCTTCCAATATCGATTCCCGCGTCCCAAGTGCCATGGTGGGGCCGCGCCCTGCTTAAGTTCAATTGAATTTTGCTCCAGGTGTGGTTTAGAACTGCTTAACATGAGCATCGATCCCCGTCGACTGAGTGTTCTCCTTGCAGTTGCCCGTGCAGGCGGGGTTCTCGCGGCTGCCGATGAATTGGGCGTTACGGCTTCGGCGGTGTCCCAGCAGCTCAACAAGCTGGAAGACGAAACGGGCCACGCCCTGGTGGTCCGCACCCCCAAGGGCTCGCTCCTGACGCCTGCCGGACTCGCCATGGCGGAAGCCGGTGAAGAGATCGAACGCGCCCTCAGCGTCGCCCTGGCTCGGATGGAAAGCGGGGCCCAGGTTGAGGGCGTCGTGCGCATCGGCGGGTTCACCAGCTTCGTACGCACGGTGGTAATTCCGCGCCTTCCCGGGTGGCGCAAGCAGTACCCGCAGTTGCGCATCCATGCCGTCGAAGACGATTTCCCCGTCCTGATGCGGCTCCTGCGCCAGCGCCAGCTCGACGCCGTCGTGGTCGAGCTGGATTCGACGACGGCCGAGCAGCGTGCGCTCGCCCCGGGCCTGATCGAGGAGCCGCTCCTGGACGAGCCCTGGAAACTGGTGGTCCCCTCCGGCGCCCTGCTCTCCACCGAAAACATCGACCTTGGCCGCCTGCCGCTCCCGTGGCTGGGCGTCGAGCCCTCCGCCGCCAACGTTGCAGTGCTTGGACGGCTGAGCAGGTCCACGGGCACTCAGGTGGAGACCGTGCACCAGTACGCGGACACCCTGACCGCGCTGGCGCTCGTCGCCGCCGGGGAAGGTGTCGCCATCGTCCCCACCCTCGCGCTTGCCGGCGTCGTCCAGGACGGGGTGGAAGTCCTCGACGTTCCCGGCCTGGGAACACGGCGCATCGTCCTGCGCCGGTATGACCGACGGCGGCCCACCAGCCTTCCCGTCGACACCGTCGCGCGCCTCCTGCGCGAATCGGCCGCTACGTTCGACACACGCTCCACGCACTGACCGCCGGTGCGCATAATCTGGGTACCAGCCGAACTCCAAGATCCGGAGGAATCCCAGATGCCTGAGACCGCACGCCCCCTGCGCAAGCTCGGCTTCCTCACCATCGGCCTGTTCGACCCCGCCAACCCGGCCGAAGGCCACGAATCGACCCTGCGGATCATCGAACTGGGCGAGCAGCTCGGCTTCGACAGCGCCTGGCTCCGCCACCGCCACCTCCAGTTCGGCATCTCGTCTCCGGTTGCGGTAATGGCCGCCGCCAGCCAGCGCACGTCGCGGATCGAACTGGGCACCGCCGTGACGCCGATGGGCTGGGAAAACCCGCTTCGCCTGGCCGAGGACCTGGCCACCGTGGACCTGCTCGCTGGCGGACGCATCAATCCGGGCGTCAGCGTGGGTGAACCCATGCACTACGGCACCGTGAAGCACGGGCTGTACCCGGATTCTGCCGACCGGGAGGACTTCAGCTACGCCCGCGTGGAACGGCTGGCCCGCATGATCGCCGGGGAGCCCATCAGGGACTTTTCCGGTAAACAAGGCGTGGTAGAGGAATTCTCCAGCCGCGTCGAGCCGCACTCGACCGGGCTGCGCGGCCGTCTCTGGTACGGAGCGGCCAGCAGGAAGTCCGCCGAATGGGCCGGGGCCAACGGCTTCAACCTGCTCTCCAGCAGCGTGGTCTTCCCCGAAAAAGATGAGGAGCCCGACTTCGCCGCCATCCAGCAGTCGCAGATCCGCGCCTTCAAAGCCGCGGCGGCAGCGTCAGGACATGCCCAGGCCCGGGTATCGCAGGGCTTGGTGGTGATCCCCACCGATTCCGCGTCACAAAGCCAGCGGGAGAAGTACCAGCGCTACGTCGACGAACGCACGCCACGAACCAAGGCGCCCCAGGGCCCCAAGGGCATGCTGTTCGCCCCGGACATCATCGGCAGCAGCGAGGACATCGCAGAGCAGCTCTATGCCCACGCGGGATTCCGGGAGGTGGAGGAGGTGGCCTTCGCCCTGCCTTTCAGCTTCGACCACGAAGACTACGTGCAGATCCTCACCGACATGGCCGGTAAGTTGGGCCCGGCCCTGGGCTGGGCACCGGCATAGGCCGCGCACCCAACGCCACCGCCCGCCGTCGTACTATCCCACAAGGCGTAGCACACGGAAATACGAAGCAATGTTTCGGGGTCCCGCCCGTAACCTGTTTAAATGCCTCGTTTCGCACTGGACATCGAGTCCGTCCCACGCCCCGCCCGTTCCCAGGAACTCCTGGACGCAGTAAACCACCGGGTGGTTATCGCCGACGGCGCCATGGGCACCATGCTGCAGGGCCGGGACCTGTCGCTCGAGACGGACTTCCAAAACCTTGAAGGCTGCAACGAGATCCTCAATGACACCCGCCCGGATGTCATCGCGGACATCCATGACGCCTACTTCGCCACCGGCATCGACGCCGTCGAAACCAACACCTTCGGCGCCAACTGGTCCAACCTCTCCGACTACGGCATCGACGACCGCATCGCCGAGCTCGCACTGAAAGGCGCGAAGATCGCCCGCGAGCGGGCAGAGGCTGCGGAAGAAACAGACGGCCGCATGCGCTGGGTCCTCGGCTCCATGGGCCCCGGCACCAAGCTCCCCAGCCTCGGCCACACCAGTTACGACTACCTCAAGCAGACCTTCGCCCTGCAGGCCGAGGGCCTCATCGACGGCGGCGCGGACGCCTTCCTCATCGAAACGAGCCAGGACCTCCTGCAGACAAAGGCCGCCGTCAACGGCTGCAAGCAGGCCATCGTCTCCCGCGGCATCCGCCTCCCCATCTTCGTGGAGGTGACGGTCGAGACCACCGGAACCATGCTCATGGGCTCCGAAATCGGCGCCGCCCTTACCGCCCTGGAACCGCTCGGCGTCGACGCCATCGGCCTGAACTGCGCCACCGGCCCGGACGAGATGAGCGAGCACCTCCGCCACCTCTCCAAGCAGTCCTCCGTGGCCATCGCCTGCATGCCCAACGCCGGCCTGCCCATCCTCGGCGCGAACGGCGCGCACTACCCGCTCACCCCCACGGAACTCGCCACCGCACACGAGCAGTTCGTGCGCGAATTCGGCCTGGGCCTGGTGGGCGGCTGCTGCGGTACGACGCCGGAACACATGGCCGCCGTCGTCGAACGCCTTGCGCCCTTCCGCAGCCGCGAGACGAAAGCGAGCAGCGGCCCCGCCCGCGTCCCCACCGAACGTGAGGCCGGCGTCGCCTCCCTCTACCAGCACGTGAACTTCGACCAGGAGTCGGCCTACCTCGCCATCGGTGAGCGCACCAACGCCAACGGTTCCAAGGCCTTCCGCCAGGCGATGCTCGAAGAGCGCTGGGATGACTGCGTCGACATCGCCCGCGAACAGATCCGGGTCGGTGCGCACCTGCTGGACGTCTGCGTGGACTACGTGGGCCGCGACGGCGTGGCCGACATCAAGGAGATCGTCTCCCGGTTCGCGTCCGCGTCCACCCTCCCGCTCGTCATCGACTCCACCGAACCGCCCGTGCTCCAGGCCGGCCTGGAACTCATCGGCGGCCGCCCCGTGGTCAACTCCGTCAACTACGAGGACGGCGACGGCCCCAACAGCCGCTTCGCCCGCATCATGCCGCTCGTGAAGGAACACGGCACCGCCGTCATCGCCCTGACCATCAACGAAGAGGGCCAGGCACGCACCACCGAGGGCAAGGTGGCCATCGCCTCCCGCCTCGTCGACTCCCTGGTGGGCGAGTGGGGCATGCGCGTCGAGGACATCATCGTCGACTGCCTCACCTTCCCGGTCGCCACCGGACAGGAGGAAACCCGCCGGGACGGCATCGAAACCATCGAGGCCATCCGCCAGATCACCGCGAAATACCCCGGCATCAACACCACGCTCGGCGTCTCCAACGTGTCCTTCGGCCTGAACCCGGCCGCGCGCATCGTCCTGAACTCCGTGTTCCTGCACGAGGCCGTCCAGGCGGGCCTGACCAGCGGCATCATCGACGCCGCCAAGATCGTCCCGCTCGCCTCGATCCCGGAGGAGCAGCGCAAGGTGGCCCTTGACCTGGTCTGGGACCGCCGCGAATACGACGCGGACGGCAACACCACCTACGATCCGCTCGCCAGCATGCTGGACCTCTTTGCCGGCGTCGACACGGCTGCCCTCAAGGACCAGCGCGCCGCTGAGCTCGCTGCGCTGCCCACGGGCGCCCGCCTGGAACGGCGCATCATCGACGGCGAAGGCAAGGGCCTGGAAGAGGACCTGGACCTGGCCCGCAGCGAGGGGATGACCCCGCTCGGCATCATCAATGACCACCTGCTCGAGGGCATGAAGGTGGTGGGCGAGCGCTTCGGCGCGGGCGAGATGCAGCTGCCGTTCGTGCTGCAGTCCGCCGAGGTGATGAAGAACGCCGTCGCCCTGCTGGAGCCGCACATGGAGAAGTCGGATTCGTCCGGCAAGGGCACCATGGTGATCGCCACCGTCCGCGGCGACGTGCATGACATCGGCAAGAACCTAGTGGACATCATCCTCACCAACAACGGCTACAAAGTGGTCAACATCGGCATCAAGCAGGGCATTGCCGAGATCATCGCCGCAGCGGAGGAGCACGACGCCGACGTGATCGGCATGTCCGGCCTGCTGGTCAAATCCACCGTGGTGATGAAGGAGAACCTCGCCGAGCTGCAGTCCCGAGGCCTGGCCAAGAAGTGGCCGGTCATCCTGGGCGGCGCAGCCCTGACCCGCGCCTACGTGGAGCAGGACCTCGCTGAGCAGTTCGACGGCGTGGTCCGCTATGCCAAGGACGCCTTCGAAGGCCTCTCCCTCATGGAGCCGCTGGTCCGCGTGGCCCGCGGCGAGTCGCCGGACGACGTCGGCCTGCCGCCACTGAAGAAGCGCATCCACAAGGGCGGCGCCAAGTTCACGGTCACCGAGCCCGAGGCCATGCCCGGCCGCTCCGACGTCGCCACCGACAACCCAGTCCCCGTGCCGCCGTTCTGGGGCACGCGCATCGTCCGGGGCGTCTCGCTCCACGACTACTCCGCGTTCCTCGACGAGCGCGCCACCTTCATGGGTCAGTGGGGCCTCAAACCCGGCCGCGGCGAGGACGGCGCCTCCTACGAGGAGCTGGTGGAACGCGAGGGCCGGCCGCGCCTGCGCTACTGGCTGGACCGCATCCTGGGCGAAGGCATGCTCGACGCCTCCGTCGCCTACGGCTACTTCCCCGTGGTCTCCGAAGGCGAACAGGTGGTGGTGCTGCACCACGGCGAGGATTCCGACGGCGTCCTCGGCACCCCGGGCCTGCTCGCCCCCGACGGTGGTTCAGGCGGCCCTATCGGCACCGACCGCCTGCGCTTCGACTTCCCGCGCCAGCGCCGCGACCGGCACCTGTGCCTGGCCGACTTCGTGAAGTCGCGCGAGTCCGGGCAGATCGACGTGCTGCCGGTCCAGCTGGTCACCGCCGGCTCGAAGATCGAGGAGTTCACCTCCAAGATGTTCGCCGCCAACCAGTACCGCGACTACTACGAGCTCAACGGCCTGGTCATGCAGCTCACCGAGGCGCTTGCCGAGTTCTGGCACGCCCGGATCCGCAAGGAGCTCGGCTTCGCCGCCGAGGAGCCGAAGGACACGGCAGGGTACTTCAAGCTCGACTACCGCGGTGCGCGCTTCTCCCTCGGCTACCCGGCCTGCCCGGACATGGAGGACCGCCGCAAGGTAACGGAGCTGCTGAAGCCCGAGCGCATGGGCGTGATCCTCAGCGACGAGCTGATGCTGCACCCCGAACAGTCCACCGACGCGTTCGTGTTCCACCACCCGGAGGCGAAGTACTTCAAGGTGTGACTCGGGCAAGCCCCGGAGCGGCACAAACTTGCACTCCGGGGCCGCCTCCCTGTCATTCCCCGCCCGGCAGCGAGGCCAGCTGGGTTAACGAACCATCGCGGTCCAGGCTGAGGATGAGGTCCAGGTCCAGCCGGTCCAGGAACGCATCATCGTGACTGACCACAATTACTGCGCCCCGATACGCTGCGAGTGACTCCACCAACTGGTCAACGCTCCGAAGGTCCAGGTTGTTGGTTGGCTCATCCAGGATCAGCACCTGTGCCGGCGGGTCCGAGAACAGCAGCCGCGCCAGGGAGACCCGGAACCGCTCACCGCCGGAGAGCGTCCGCACCGGCCGGTTCACGTTGTCCCCGCGCAGAAGGAACCGCGCCAACCGGTTCCGGATTTCACCGGGAGGCACCGCCGGAGCGGCGTCCTGGACGTTTTCGAGCGTGGTTGCCTCTTCCCTGAGCCCATCGAGCCGCTGGCGCAGGTATCCGGCCCGGTCCGTCAGGAGGCTTCCGCCGGCTTCACCGTCGGTGCACGGCAGGCAACCCACCAGCTTCTCCAGGAGCGTGGTCTTGCCGACTCCGTTCGGGCCGATAATCGCCACCCGTTCGGGGCCCTGAACAACGTAGGACCGGTTGGTGCCCCACAGTTCCGCGATCCGTCGGCTGCGCGGGACCTGCGGGTCGGGAAGATCCACCGATATCCGTTCCTCCTCGCGCACCCGGGAAGCGGCGGCCTCCAGGGCATCCTGGGCCACCTGGACCCTGGAATCCATTCCGGAGCGCATTTTTCCTGCCGCCACCTGGGCATCGGAGGCCCGTTGGTTCATCAGTATCTTGGACCCCTTCTTGTTCTCATAGCTCTTCTGGCCTGCCCTGGCGCGGCTGGCCAGCTTGGTCTCCGCCTCCTGCTTCTGGCGCTTTTCCTTTTTCACCTGCTGTTCGGCTGCCCGGGTGGCCTGCGCCGCAGCGGCCTGCTGGTCGTCCATGTAGGCCCGCCACTCGCTGTAGGGCCCGCCGAACACCGTGAGCCCTCCCTCATACAGCTCTGCCGTTTCGTCCATAAGCTCCAGCAGTGCCAGGTCATGGCTGACCACCAGCACGCTTCCCGGCCAGTCACCCAGCATCCGGCCCAGTGCCCAACGGGCATCCCGGTCCAAGTTGTTGGTCGGTTCATCCAACAGCGTGATGGGCGTCCGCCGGATCCTCAGCCCGCTGATGGCTGCCAGCATCGCCTCCCCGCCGGACAGCTCACCCACGCTCCGGTCCAGGCCGGCGCCGGACAGCCCTATCGCCTGTAGCGATTCATCCGCGCGGGCTTCGATGTCCCAGTCGTCACCCAAGACATCGAAGTGCTCCACCGCCGCGTCGCCGGATTCGATGGCGCGCAGGGCCGAAACCTTGGCCTTGATTCCCAGCAGTTCCATCAGCGTGGCATCGCGGCGCAGCGTGAGCGTCTGGGGCAGGTAGCCAACCTCTCCGCCCGTGGTGATGGTGCCGGCGGTGGGCATCAACCTCCCTGCTATCAGGCGCAGCAGGGTGGACTTGCCGGATCCGTTGGTTCCCACCACCCCGGTCTTTCCCGGCCCGAGACTGCCGGAGATCCCAGACAGAGCCGGGGATCCGTCCGGCCACTGGAAATGGAGGTTCGTGAGGACGACGGATGGAGTATGTGATGTAAGCATGGTGCTCCCAAAAGAAAATGCCGGGCGGCCGGGCCGCGGTTCGCCAAAACGGTCAGGTGTGGAACGCGCGGGAAGTCCTACGGGGGACGGGCTGCCGCGGAAGCGTGCCAGGGCGCGTGGGCAGCAACCCCAAGCCGTGCAGGGTGGCCGAAATTCAGTGCAGGAAAAGGAAAGCCATGGAAAGGCATGGGGCTCCGGGTGGTTTCAGCGGAAGAAGCGCTGAGACTTGCCGGGCCCTTAGGGCATCAGGAAAGTGTCAGCGCGCGGACTGCGTCGCGAAACCTGAAATGCCCGTCACAAGATCGCCTAACACTGGGGAACAGAGGACATCAGTGTCACAAATTCAGTACTTTATGGCAACCCGTCATCACCGATGGGCATCGGCCGGTTTTCCCGGCACCGATTCGCCGTGCGCGGTGTGCTGGGACCGCCCGTCGATGCTGAACGTCCCCGCGGACACCGGCTTCACCCGCCGCAGCGCGGCAAGGATTGCCCGGCCCACCACGGCGATGCCGATCACCGTGGTGACGGCACGCAACGTGTCCCAGCCCGCCGTCGACGTCAGCAGTGAGTACAGCACGAAGCTGCTGAGGTTGGTGCCCAGCGGCGCGCCCGGCACATAGGAGATCCCCGTGCCGCCGCCCACCGCGAAGGGCCAGAACCACAGGTTCAGCAGCAGCCCGAAGAGGTAGGACGCAACGATGCCGTAGCCCGCCAGCATCCACAGCTCGGCTTTGCCGCGCACCCGGCGGGGCAGCAGTCCGGCTCCGGCGCCCACCCACGCGCAGGCGAAGATCTGGAACGGCGTCCACGGCCCGATGCCGCCCCACAGCGCGCTGGACACGGCGATGGTGGCGGCGCCGAGCAGCAGCCCGAAGCGGGCACCGAACGCCCGGCCGGCAAGGATCAACAGGATGAAGACGGCCTCCACGCCGCCGACGCCGGTGCTCGCCACCCGAACGGCGGAACCGACGGCAGCCAGCACGCCGAGCAACGCGACCATGTGTGCCGAGCGGACGGATCCGTCCAGGGAAAGCACGACGGCGACAGCTGCCACGGGTGCGATCGCGAGGGCTGCGTACGGGGTTGCGGCGGCCGCGTCCTGGGGGAGTGCCGCGGCCAGCAGCGGCCAGCAGAATGCTGCGAGGGCCACGAGGTTGGCCGTGGCAAGCAGGGTGAGCTCCACGGAACGGGGCATCCGGGGCCGGGGCTGGGTCTGCGCACCCGCAGCCTCTGCCGGTTCGCGCTCGCCCGTTGGTGTGGGGTCCCCAGGCGCGGGCCGGGCAGACGGGACGAACGGCTCTGGGGCAGGAGGCGTCTCGGATGAAGGGGCTACGCCGCCACGCATCGGGAGGATCCGGGCGCCCAGGCTGTGAGCGAAATCGAGGTCGTGCGTGGCGACCAGGACAGCCGCACCGTCCTCCGCTGCGGTCCGCAGCGCCGAGGAGACGGCGTCCCGGGCCGCAGGATCCAGTCCCCTGGTGGGCTCATCGATCAGGAGAACGTCCGGAGCGTCCATGGTCTGCAGCGTGATGGCAAGGATCCTGCGTTCCCCGGCGGACAGGTCCCGGGGGTGCTCGTGGCCGGTGGGCATTCCCGCCGCTCCGCGCAGCCGGGCAAGGCGGGCAGTTGCGGAACCGGCCGCAATCGCAGCGCCGTTTTTGCTGCGCTGCAGCCGCCGTTCCGCCGCCTTCAGTTCTCCTGCCACCGTGTCCCGGGTGAAGAGGTCGTCCGAGGCGTCGGGCACCAGGGTGACCCGGCCGCCGTCGATCGTTCCGCCGTCGTCCGTTCTTCTGCGCCTGCCGTTCCTGCGCGTCCCTTTGCCCAGGGCGAGCGCCACCAGGAGCGACGACTTCCCGGCACCGTTGGGCCCCACCAGGGCCACCACCTCACCGCGGTGCAGGGTTACGGAGGCGTCGCGCACGAGCGGACTGCCCTCGCGGTGGACAGAAAGGTTCGTTGCCGTCAGGACGGCCGGCCGTTCGGGGCCGGGAACTGGCGTGGCACGCACAACCTCGGCGGCCGGGGCGGAGGGCGCAGCCCCCGGCACCAAAGAGTGCGCTTCGATGGTCCACCAGGAATCAGCCACGGGCGCCAAGGCGTGCGCACGGTGCTCGGCCACGATGACGCACACTCCGGCGTCCCGGGCCAGGGCGTCAAGTACCGCGGTGACGCGGCCGCGGGCCGCGGTGTCGAGGTCGGCCAGGGGTTCGTCCACCAGGAGCAAGGCCGGCTGGTTCACGACGGCGGCCGCGATGGCCACGAGGGTTGCTTCACCAGCCGAGAGGGTGCTGAGGTTCCGGTCCAGCAGGGCGCACACCCCGATGCTCTCCGCCACTTCCTGAACGCGGGCCCTGGAGTCAACGGATGGCACCCCGCGCAGGTCGAGTGCCAGCGCGATCTCGTCCCGGACGCGGGTGGTGGCGAACGCGGCCCGCGGATTCTGCAGGACGACGCCGATCAGGCCTGCCGTATCGCGCGGCGGCACACCGGCGCGGTCCATGCCGCCGACGCGGACGGTTCCCGCGATCTGGCCACCATCCACATGCGAAAGCAGCCCCGCGATGCCACGCAGGATGGTGGACTTCCCGGAGCCGGTGGCGCCGGTGATGACCGAAACCTGCCCGGCCGGCGGGCTGAAGGCATCGACGCGCAGCCAGGCGTCCCCAATCCTGAACTGGGCGTCGCGGACCAGGAGCGGCGCGTTGCCGTCGGGGACCGCCGAACCCCGGCTGCCGAATCCGCGCAGCTCCAGGGCGGCGGCAACGCGGCTGGCGTGTTCAAGCGTGCGTTCGAGCACGGGAACCAGGGCCCGGGGCCCGAAGCGCTCACCCCGCAGCCGGAAGGCCAGGCGGACGGACGTGACGGCGTCGGACAGTGCAGGGAGCGCCGCCCATGCCACCACAAGCATGCGCGCAATGCCCTGCAGGGGGCCGCCCCGGGCCAGTCGGGTGAAGCCGCGGGCCACATCCACCCAGGCGTTGAGCAGGCCGAACGCGAGGATGGTCGCCGCAATCGGCAGGGCGGACAGGACCGCAGCCCACAGGCCCGGTGCCGTGACCGGACCGAGGAGGACCACATGGGCGTACGGGGCCGGCAGGCGGATTGGCGCCAGGTTGAGCAGGAGCGGCGCGCCGATGCCTGCCCCGTTGAAGAGGACGCGGTAGACGACCCGCGCCGCGATGAACACGACGGCGAGAACGGCGCCGGCGCGCAGCGGCGCGGATCGGAAGGTCATGCCGTGGGCGCGGCCGGTTCGTTGTCCACCGTGTAGAGCAGTTCAAGGCTCTCGCCGGGGTTGAGCTTGAGGCTGTCCAGGCCTTCTTGGGCGTAGGCCCACGTGCCGGCGGCGGGCTTCACCCAGAGGGCCCAATAAGAAACAGTGTTTTTGTCATCGCACGCTTCGCGGATAGTGCCACCCTTGTGCTTGATGTCGAAGTCCGCAGCGGGCACACCGTTGACGCGGCACGCGAAGCTCGTGGGGTACTTAGCGGTGCCCTCGATCTTCACCTTCGCCTCTTCGAGGACCTTGGCTGCCGGGGTGGTGGCGTCCACGGGCACGCAGACGGACGTGTCGGCGGCTGACTGCTTCAGTGAAGCCGAATCGACGATGACCTTCACGCCGGCGCAGGGGCCGGAGGAGGTGCTGGACGAGGCGGCGCTGGTTGAAGCCGCGGCCGTGGAGGCGGCTGCAGAGGAAGTGGACTGGGTGGCGGCCGGCGTGGAGCAGGCGGCGAGGGTCAGCAGGAGACCTGCGGCGGCGAAGGTGCTCGCGGCGGCGGTCCGGATCTTAGTCAATGTCACTTGTCAAGGGTAGGCCGTTGCGCCCCCACGGCCGGATGCCGCCGCCTTGTGTGACGCCAAGGAGTCGTGTGTGCAGGGGAAAGGGCCGGCGACGGCGCGGCTGCCGTCGTCGACCCTTCCCTTGAAATGAGCTGCTGCAGCGGACCCTGCTGCAGCAGCAGCCTTATGGGACCTTCACGTCCGCCATGTGGTGCTCTACCGGAGCGTCAGGTCCAGCCGCAGCGTCCGGCCTGGCAGAACGTGACGACGGGTGGGCGGCGACGGCGGCGGCATGCTCGGCGAGCACCCCGGTCTGGTGCCGGATCTTCAGCCGGTAGAGCAGCGCGCCGCCAATCACCACGGCGGCAACGAAGATCACGCCGCCCCACTGCAGGTACCACTCGAAGGGCGGCACCGAGTTGTAGATCTCGGGCCGGGGCCAGACCAGGTTCACTGTCATGGCACCGCCCCAGAGGACCGCGAGGATGTTCACCGGCAGCCCCCACTTACCGGTGCTGAATCCCGCCTGGGAATTCTGGTCCAGCAGGGGCCACTTCTTCTGGAGCCGCTTGCGCAGCAGGGGGACCGTGACCAGCAGGTAGGACAGGTAGATCAGGACGATGCTGATGCTGGACAGGATGGTGAAGATGGCGGGCTGCATGACGTTGACCAGCAGCGGGATGACGGCCATGACGCCAATGACGATCGCGGCGACGGTGGGGGTCCTGCGGACAGGGTCCACCTTGCTGAGCTGGCGGCTGAACGGCAGGTTGTTGTCGCGGGCCATGGCGAACATCATGCGGATGGCGGCGGCGTGCACGGCCAGGGTGCAGACCACCACGGCGACGACGATGCAGGCCAGGAAAGCCTTGCCGAAAGGACCGCCCAGGACGGAGAGCACGATGTGCTGCAGGCCGCCGTCGGCAGCCCCCACTGCCGGGTCCGTGAGGTCCGGTGCGGCCAGGATGCCGAAGAGCAGGATCAGGCCGCCCAGGATGAACGAGGCCGTGACGGCGCGGAGGATGGCCTTGGGCGCGGTGCGCTTGGGGTCCTTGGTTTCCTCGCCCAGGGAGCTGGCCGTATCGAAGCCGTACATCACATAGCCGGAGGCCATGGCGCCGATCAGGAAGACGCCGAAGAAGCCGAGGTCGTGGCCCTCGCCGAAGCCGGCGGTGTCGAAGAAGACCTCCGGTCCGCGGACCACGTGCCAGCCCAAGGCCAGGATCAGCAGCACGGCCGCGATCAGTTCCACGAAGACGCCGATGCTGTTGATCCGGGTCATCAGCTTCACGCCGAACGCGTTGATGAGCGTGGAGATGGTGATCATGATCGTTGCCAGGACCACGCCGTTCATGGCGAAGTCATAGGGGCCGGTGCCGTCACCGATGAACTGGAAGCCGGACCAGAGCTGCGGGAGGGTGATCTGCAGGGCCAGGGCCACCGAGCCCAAGGCCATGATGGAGGACAACAGCAGCAGCCATCCGGCCAGCCAGGACGACGTCCCGGATGCCAGGCGCTTGGCCCAGTTGTAGACGGAACCGGCCACGGGATAGCGGCCGGCAAGTTCGGCAAAGCAGAGGGCCACCATCAGCTGGCCGACGAACACGATGGGCCAGGACCAGGCGTACGCCGGGCCGGCCATGGAAAAGCCAAAGTAGAACAGCTGGAAAACACCGGTGAGGATGGAGATGTAGCTGACGCCTGCGGCGAAGCTGGCAAACTTGCCGATGCTTCGGTCCAGCGTCTGGGTGTAGCCAAATTCGTCCATGCCGCTTGAATCAATACTCTTGCTGGGTTCCAATATGGACTCCTAGATCAGAAAAGCACGATGGGACCGGCCGCCCTGGGGTGCGGAGAAGGTCAAAAAGGGGGTGGTGGCCCGGCGTTGCCTGGTGAACGCCGGGCGTCTTGCGGAAAGGGGCTTGCTGTTTGGTGCCTAGGCGGGCGATGCGCTGAGCTCGAGCTCCGCCGTCGTGGTTTCTCCTGTCCTGCCGGCGCGGATCAAATCGGCGCAGTGCTCGCCGATCATCATGACGGTGATGTTGGGGTTGACGGTGACGTGTTCGGGCATGACGGACGCATCGGCGACGCGGAGTCCGGTGACTCCCTTCACGCGCAGCTCGGGGTCAAGCGGCGACATGTCGTCGTCGTACGCGCCCATCCGGACCGTGCCGACGGGGTGGTAGACCGTGTTGTGGGTCTTGCGGATGTAGTCCTGCAGTTCCTCATCGGTCTGCGCCCCGACGCCGGGCGAGAGTTCGCGGCCGGTCCATTCGGCCATGGCGGGCTGGGCGGCGATTTCACGGGCCTTGCGGATGCCGGCCACCATAACGCGCATGTCGTGGCCTTCGGGGTCCGTGAAGTAGCGCGGGTCAACCATGGGCTTGTCGCGGAAATCGCGGCTGCGCAGCCGGACCGTGCCGCGCGAGCGGGCGTGCGTCACGTTCGGGGTAAGGCTGAAGCCGTTCTCCGTGGTGGGGTAGCCGTGCCGCAGCGTGTTCATGTCGAAGGGGACCGAGCCGTAGTGCATCATCAGGTCGGGGCGGTCCAGGCCGTCCTCGGTGGGGGTGAAGATGCCGATTTCCCACCACTGGGTGGACGTCTGCACCATGGGCTGCTTGGCCTCGAACTGGACCACGCCTTCGGGATGGTCCTGCAGGTTCTCGCCCACGCCGGGGGAGTCCGCCAGCACCTCGATGCCGTGCGCGGCGAGGTGCGCTGCCGGGCCGATGCCGGAGAGCATGAGCAGCTTGGGGGAGTCGATGGCGCCGGTGGAGACGATGACTTCCTGGTATGCGGTGAGACGGTGGGTGCGGCCGAACGCCCCGTCCACCACGTCCACGCCGGTGCAGCGCTTGTCCGCATCAAAGACCAGCTGCCGGGCGCGAAGGCCGGTCAGCAGCGTGAAGTTGGGGCGGTCGATGATCGGGTGGATGTAGGAGACCGAGCTGGAGGCGCGGGTGCCGTCCGCGCGGCGGTTGATCTGGAAGAAGTTGGCGCCGTTGATGACAGTGGTGCCGGAGTTGAACTTCGCGCGGGGGATGCCTGACTGTTCGCAGGCGTCCAAAAGCGCGACGCCGGCAGGATCCACCGGGGGCACGTTCATCAGGTGCACGGGGCCTGAGTCCCCATGGTGGGGTGCGTCCGGTCCGGCGTCCTCGTTGGTTTCCAGCCTCTTGTACAGGGGCCATGCGGCGTCGGCGTTCCAGCCGGTGGCGCCGTATTTGGCCTCCCATTCGTCCAGGTCCTCCCGGGGAGCCCAGAAAGCGATGCAGGAGTTGTGGCTGGAGCAGCCGCCCATGACCTTGGCGCGGGCGTGGCGCATGAAGGAGTTGCCGTTCTCCTGCGGTTCCACCGGGTAGTCCCAGTCGTAGCCGGATTCCAGCAGCTCCATCCAGCGGTCCAGCTGCAGGATCTCGGGCAGGTTCCGGTCGTCCGGGCCCGCCTCGACGAGGGCCACGGTCACCTCCGGGTCCTCGCTCAACCGCGCTGCAACTGCCGCCCCCGCGGACCCGCCGCCGATGACGACGTAGTCGAACCCGCGGTCGGTGACGTCGTCAATGTTGTCGTAGTGCATCTAGCTCTCCTTGCCGTTGTCAGCGAACCAGCCGGTGACCTGCGGGCTGGTGTTCTGGTAGATGTGCTTGGCTTCCTGGTATTCGGCCAGGCCCGTGGGGCCCAGCTCGCGGCCGACGCCGGACTGGCCGAAGCCGCCCCACTCGGCCTGGGGGAGGTAGGGATGGTAGTCATTGATCCAGATGGTGCCGTGCCGCAGCCGGCCGGCCACGCGCTGCGCCCGGCCGGCGTCCTGCGTCCAGACGGCGCCGGCCAGGCCGTAGATGGTGTCGTTGGCGGTGGCCACGGCCTCGTCCTCCGTGCGGAAGGTCTCCACGGTGACCACCGGGCCGAACGCCTCGTCGGTGACCACGGACATCCCCCGCTGCACCTGGTCCAGGACGGTCGGCTGGTAGTAGAAGCCGGCGTCGTACTTCTCTCCTTCAGGTGCCACGCCGCCGGTACGCAGCCGCGCGCCCTCCTGGATGCCGCGCTGCACGTAGGCGTGCACCTTGTCGCGGTGCGCCGCGGAGATCAGCGGACCGGTTTCGGCGGCGTCGTCGAACGGGCCGCCCAGCCGGATGTTTTTGGCCCGGCGGACCAGCTCGGCGACGAAGCGTTCGGCGATGGATTCCTCCACCACCAGCCGTGCCCCGGCCGAGCACACCTGGCCGGAGTGGACGAACGCGCCGTTGAGGGCATTGTCGACGGCGGCGTCGAAGTCCGCGTCGGCGAACACCACGTTGGGGTTCTTGCCACCGAGCTCCAGCGCCACCTTCTTGACGGTGCCGGCGGCCGCCGCGGCGATGCGCTTGCCGGTTTCCAGCCCACCGGTGAAGGACACAAGGTCGACGTCGGGGTGTTCCGAGAGCGGTGCGCCCGCCTGGGCCCCGGCGCCGGTGACGAGGTTGGCGACGCCGTCCGGCAGGCCGAGGTCCTGCAGCAGCTGCATGGCAAGGATGCTGGTGGACGGGGTCAGTTCTGAGGGCTTGAGGACGAACGTGCAGCCGGCGGCCAGCGCGGGGGCGATCTTCCACGCAGCCTGGAGCAGGGGGTAGTTCCAGGGCGTGATCAGGCCGCAGACGCCGACGGGCTCGTACACGATCCTGCTGACGACGTCGGCGTTCCCGGCGTCGACGATCCGGCCCGCCTGCTGGCCCGCGAGCCTGCCGAAGTATTCGAAGCAGGCCGCGATGTCGTCCATGTCGATCCGGCTTTCGACCATCCGCTTGCCGGTATCCAGCGATTCGGCGCGGGCGAACTTCTCCCGGCGTTCCCGCAGCCCGGCGGCGACCTTCAGGAGGAACGCGCCGCGCTCCGGTGCCGGGACGCTGGACCAGGCGCCCGAGTCGAACGCTTTCCGCGCCGCGGCAATCGCGCGCTCTGCGTCTTCCCGGCCGGCCTCGGAGACTGTGGCGACCAGTTCACCATCGGCAGGGTTCCGGATTTCGCGGACGGCTCCGGATGCCGCGGGTTCCCACGAGCCGTTGATGAACAGGGTGGTTGCTGCTTTGGTTTCAGCGCCTCGGGTGACGTCCTGCGCTGGTGTGGCGTAAGTCATACCGAGGACAGTAATGCACTTTGAACGAGTGTTCAATAGATTTCTTGAACACTTGTTCAAAGATCTTTATGGCGTTAAGGTTGCCTTGCCGGCGTGCGTTCAGGGCTGGTGCGGTTCGCCGTCCGTGGCGCTTTTGCCCGGGAGGGGATCCCCGGTCGGCGCGAAGGCAATCTCTTCCGTCCGCGCAATACTTCGTTGAATGGAGGCCTTGTCCACCCCGAGCAGCGCCGTCAGCCACATGCCGTTCTGGATGACCACGATGTCCGAGGCCCGCTCCCTGCAGGCGTTCCAGGGCAGATCCGGATTGGCGCTTGACACCAGGGCCGCGAGCCCGTCGATGTACCGGTCAAAGGCGGCAGCGTTGATCTGCGCATAATCTTCATCGGCCTGGGCCAGCGCCCAAAGATGCAGGCGCAGGGACAGGTAGCGCGTGGTGAGCAGGTCCGCGCCTGCCACCCGCCGGAGCGCCTTGCGGAGTTGCTCCTCGGGGGACAGTGACGGGTCGGGGGCGACGAGCAGGAGGTCGTGTTCGTCCACGCGGCCCAGGGCTGCCCGGATCAGCGTGGTTTTGTCGTCGTAGTAGTAGTTGACCAGGCCCAGTGCCACGCCCGCCTCGCGCGCCACGGCCCGCATGCTGACGCCGGCAATACCGTGGCGGGACAGCAGATCCATCGCTGCGTCAAGAATGCGCGACTGCCTGTCGAGCTGTTCGCCGGAGTTCACGGTATTGGTCCCCATCTGGCCAGACTATTGCCTAACCGGCCAGGAACCCATTTTCGGAATCGGAACCCCTGCCTGCCGGCAGTGTTTGAAGCGTTCTTCCGCAGGGCACGTTCTGTGCACACACCCTGATGTCTGTACAGCTTGGAGCACGATGGAAAGCGCGAGCCTCATGGCCCTTTTATTTGCCGGCGCTATCGGCAGAAGCAGAAGCGCGCAGCCCGACGCGCCGCAAATCGTCACACAGCCGGCCCGGACGTGCCTTGCATGGCGGGCTTTCAGGAGCAGGACCGCCACGTTCCTGCACCGGCTGGCGTGGGCGGTTGAGCCGGACCCGCGCTGACGCAGAAGAATCCCCGCCGGGGGGACGTAATTGCGCACACGCCCGGCGGCCTTACAGCCCGGTGTGGTGTGTGGGCTCCAGCAGGCGGGACACGGCGTAACCGATGACCAGGCCCCAGAAGGCCGCATGGATGTTGAAGAGGTTCATGCCGGAGATGGTCACCACGAAGGTCACCAGCGAGCCCAGGGTGAAGTTGGTTGCGAAGGCGGTGACGAAGGCTTGCTGGAGGGCCCGCAGCATCGCGATACCGCCCAGTGCCAGCACAAACTCCTTCGGCGCGGCCAGCATCAGCCGGGTCAACGTGGGGGCAAACGCTGCGAACACCAGGGCCATGAGGCCGTACGCAACGGCAGCCGTGTATTGGCGCTGCCGGCTCCCTGACGATGTCAGAAGGGCGTTGGTGGGGCCGGTAACGCACGCCGAAACGGCGCCGAATCCGGCGTTCAGCACCGAAAACGCGCCGGAAGCAATGGCGAAGGCATTGACCGGCGGCTGATGGCCGGCAGCGCGAAGGACAGCAATGCCCTGGCCGTTTTGAACAAACAGTACGGTCAGGGCCAGGGGAACCACCAGCTCGAGCTGGGCGGCCCAGGTGAACTCGGGAATCGTGAAAACCGGGGTGGCCATGAGTGCTCCGCCGGGCGAAAGGTTGAACTGGCCGCTCGCCGCCACGGCAACGCAGCCTGCCACGAGGGTGCCCAGGACCGGCGGCAGGAACCTTCCAGCTGCAGGAACCGCGGTGAGGACCAGGAATGCGGCCACCATCGGTACAGCTACGGCCGGGTTGTCCTGGGTGGCGGCGACGATGTCGGTGCCGAACTTCAGGAACACCGCAGCAACCATGGCCATCACAATCGGCATGGGCACCAGCGCCATGGCCCTGCGCACCACCCCGGTGGCACCCAGGGCGAGGATCAGTACCCCGGACGTAAAGAACGCCCCTACTACTTCCGCGAAAGCCAGGTGCTGAAGGGAAGGTCCCAGGAGTACCGTGCCGGGAATGGACCAGGCGAAGCCCAGGGGCTGCCGGTAAATGAGCGACATCAGGAGGGTCGCCGCGCCGCCCGAGAAAAGAATGCCAAAAACCCAGGACGACAGCTGGTCCTGGGTCAGGCCGCCAGCCGTCCCCACGGCCAGGGTGACGGCGATGGGTCCTGATGCCGCGAAGATGAGTCCAATCGCCCCGTTGGAGACATAGGGCAGTCCCAGGTCGCGAAGAATCCGGCGCGGGCCGGCGGGGCGGACGCCGGGGCGTTCCAGCAAGGGTTCCGGCGTCGGCTCGGCTGCCCCGCCGCGTGTGGCGGCCGGGTGGCGGCGGGGATGGCTCATCGGGGCTCCTGGCTGGACGGGAAACCGGAGGCGCTCCGAAGCATCAGCTCCGGAGCGCCTCCATGCGGGGTGTCTCCCAGTTTGCGTGCTACTTCTTCTGGCCCTGCTTGGCGAGGACGTAGTCATAAACTACTTCCTCGCCCTTTCCATCGGTACGGGGGCGGGGGTCAAGCATCAGTTCAGGCTTGACCGCCGAAGCGATGTCGTCCGCGTTGTGGGGGTCGCCGGGAAAGTACAGCTGCTGGGTGACCGGCTCGTAGCCCGGCGCGGACACCTTGATATGGATGTGCGCCGGACGCCAGGCGTGCCATCCCGCGGCGCTGATCAGCTGCCCGCACGCGCCGTCCGTGGGGATCTGGTAGGGCGCCGGCCGCATGGTGTTGATCTCAAACCGTCCGTCATCGGACGCTTTGACGGTGGCCCGAAAAAGCCACTCGGGCAGGCCGGGGGCGTATTGGGAGTAGAAGCCTGCGGCGTCGGCGTGCCAGATCTCCACCTGGGCGCCCTGAATGGGGTTGCCCTCCGTGTCGGTGAACTGACCGCTGAAACGCAGCGGGGTGCCCTCCTCGCCGTCGCGCATTTCAACCGTGGCGGGGGTCTGAAGCTCCGGGGAGCCGGGAACGTAGTACGGGCCCTCGATGGTGCCTACGGTGCCGGGGCGGTCCTGGGAGTTGACGTCCTCCACGGTGTGCTCAAGCCACACGTCGAGGAACAGCGGCCATTCCCCGTCCATGCCCACCTTGATGAGCCAGGCCTTGAGTGCGTTGTACTCCTCGTAGGTGACCTGGTGTTCGACGACGATGTCGTTGGCGGCTTTGATCAGCGCGCCGGCCAGCAGGCTGACTCGTTCCTTGGGCACATCCACCCTGGCGAGCTTGCCGGACGCTGCGAACCGCTCGGTTGCCTTGGTGCCTGCTTCGACGGCGGTGCCCTCGTTTTCCGTGCGGCTGTCCGTTGGGGCTTGGGTCATGACGATGTCCACCTTCCTCATTGAATGGGGACAGGAAGGGCTCCTGCACCCGACGCGGGCTGCGGGGGCTGGTGTTCTGCCGGCGCCGCACCGCGTGATCTCGGTCTCAATCGTAGGCACGGTGATAAGGACGCTACAAATATCAACTAGGCTCCTTTTTTGTCTTTATCTGTACATAAAGACACCCTTGGTGGAACCTAGGTATTTACCTGATGTGAGACCAATCACGAGCGTGAAGAATTGCTGGACAACGTCCGCTGTGGGGAGTTTTCGTCCCCGGCTGGACCTCCCGACCATCCGTCCAGCAATCTCCAATGAGGGAGCACGCCATGACCGAGAACCTGATCCATGCCCGCGAGGTCCTTGCCGACGCCGTGATCGACGACCGTGAAAACGGCATTATCCGGGCCAAGCGCGAGATCTTCACCGACCAGGAGATCTTCGAGCTTGAGATGAAGCACATCTTCGAGGGCAACTGGGTGTACCTCGCCCACGAGTCGCAGATTCCCCACGTGGGCGATTACTTCACCACGTACATCGGACGCACCCCCGTGATGATCACCCGGGACAAGGACGGGAAGCTGAACTGCCTCGTCAACGCCTGTTCGCACCGCGGCGCCATGCTGTGCCGCCGCAAGACGGACAACCGCACCACCTTCACCTGCCCGTTCCACGGCTGGACCTTCAAGAACTCCGGCGAGCTGCTGAAGGTCAAGGACTCCCGCAACGCCGGCTACCCCGAGACCTTCAACAAGGAGGGCTCGCACGACCTCACCAAGGTGGCCCGTTTCGAGTCCTACCGCGGCTTCCTGTTCGGTTCGCTGAAGGCTGACGTGCTCCCTCTTGAGGAGCACCTGGGTGATGCCACCAAGGTCATCGACTCGATCGTCGACCAGTCACCCGAAGGCCTTGAAGTGCTGCGCGGTTCCTCTACGTACACCTATGACGGCAACTGGAAGGTGCAGGCGGAAAACGGGGCGGACGGCTACCACGTCACCGCCGTGCACTGGAACTACGCTGCCACCACGGCCCGCCGCAGCGCCGGAGACTCTGCCAACAAGACCAAGGCCATGGACGCCGGCAAGTGGGGCAAGGTCAAGGGCGGCTTCTACTCCTACGACCACGGGCACCTGCTGCTGTGGCAGGAATGGACCAACCCCCAGGACCGCCCGCTCTGGGACCGCCGCGACGAACTGGTGGCCAAGTACGGCGAGGAGATGGCGAACTTCATGATCAACATCTCGCGCAACCTATGCCTGTACCCGAACGTCTACATCATGGACCAGTTCTCCTCGCAGATCAGGCACTTCCGGCCGATCTCGGCGGACCAGACCGAGGTGACTATTTACTGCATCGCGCCCAAGGGCGAATCGCAGGAGAACCGTTCCAAGCGGATCCGCCAGTACGAGGACTTCTTCAACGCCACCGGCATGGCCACGCCGGACGACCTGGAGGAATTCCGCTCCTGCAACAAGACCTACTGGGCCACCAGCGCCCCGTGGAACGACATGACCCGCGGCTCCGCCCACGAGATCACCGGCCCGGACGAGCAGGCCCAGGCCCTGGGCATGACCCGGGTGATCGCCTCCGGCGTGCGCACGGAAGATGAAGGGCTCTACCCCATCCAGCACGGGTACTGGAAGGAAGTCATGGACCGGGCCCTGGCGGAGGAAGAGGAGCGGTCCGCGCTGGACGCCGTTCCCGTTACCGCCTGACAAAGCCCACCCGAACCACAGAGAGCGCATACCCATGACCAACCTGACCCACACCGCCCCGGTCCTGAAGTCCGCCGACGAGATTGCCACCCTCGAAACCGTGAGGGCGTTCCTCTACCGGGAAGCCCGCCTCCTGGACGACCGCCAGTTCGATGAATGGCTTGAGTGCTACCACCCGGACTCCGAGTTCTGGATGCCGGCCTGGGACGTGGACGACCAGCTGACGCAGGATCCCCAGAACGAAATATCCCTGATCTACTACGACAACCGCGGCGGCATCGAGGACCGGGTGTTCCGGATCAAGACCGACAGGTCTTCGGCAACCTCCCTCCCCGAGCCACGCACGGGCCACAACATCACCGACGTCGAGGTGTTGGCGAACGACGGCGGCAAGGTGGACGTGCGGTTCAACTGGTTCACCCTGTACTTCCGCTACAACACGACCGACACCTACTTCGGCACCAGCTACTACACGGTGGACCTTTCCGGCGCGCAGCCGGTGATCCTGAAGAAGAAGGTGGTCCTGAAGAACGACTACATCCACCACGTGGTGGACGTCTACATGATCTGACCTGCCCGGACCGGTGCCCGTGGTTTCGGGCGCCGCACGGCAGGTTCCACTCCCGTGCCCGCGGGCACGCCAGAACATATCCCGGGACGCGGCGACGCGCCCACCCAGCCAGGAGGACCCCATGGGCCACAAAGTAGCCCTCAGCTTCGAAGACGGCGTCACCAAAGTCATCAAGGTCGGTGACTATGAGACCGTCATGGACGCCGCCTACAAGGCGCGCATCAACATCCCGTCGGACTGCCGCGACGGCGCCTGCGGCACGTGTAAGGCGTTCTGCGATTCCGGTTCCTTCGACCCCGGTGACTTCATCGACGACGCCATGACGGAGGAGGAGCTGGACAAGGGCTACCTGCTGACGTGCCAGGCCGTTCCGGAGTCCGACCTGGCCATCCAGATCCCGGCCACGTCGGAGTCAGCGAAGACGGCAGCGGCCAGCTTCAGCTCCACCATCAAGGAACTCAACCGGCACACCGACACCACCGTGTCCTTCACCCTGGAGGTGGACAACCGGGATGCGCTGGCCTTCCTCCCCGGACAGTACGTCAACCTCAAGGTCCCCGGCACCGACGCCGAGCGGTCCTACTCCTTCAGCAGCGGCCCCGAGGTCCAGGACGCCTCTTTCATGGTGCGTGTCACCCCGCAGGGCGCCATGTCCGAATACTTGCGCGACCGCGCCGCCGTGGGCGACTCCATCGAATTCACCGGCCCCTACGGATCATTCTTCCTCCGCGAGCCCAAGCGGCCCCTGCTGCTCCTGGCAGGCGGCACCGGGCTGGCCCCACTCCTGTCGATCCTGGAGAAGCTCTCCGAAAAGCCGCCCGCCGGCCCGGTCCACCTGATCTATGGGCTCACCCGGGAAGCGGACATCGTGGGCCTTGACTGGCTCCGGGCGTACGAGGCGAAGCTGCCCGGCTTCACCTGGGACTACATCGCCTCCGAGCCCGGCACCTCCGCCCCCCACACCGGCTACGTCACCCAGATCATCGAACCGAAGCACCTCAACGACGGTGACGTGGACATCTACCTCTGCGGCCCGCCGCCCATGGTCAACGCCGTCTCCAAGTGGCTGGACACCGAGGGCATCCAGCCCGCCAATTTCTACTTCGAGCGCTTCGCACCGAAGGAAACCACCGGAGGCGACGCCGAAACGGGTGCCCCGGCTCCGGTGGAAAAGATCCAGGCCGACGGCGACACCATGACCCGCGGGGAAGCGGTGTCCTCGCTGGAGACCGGCCGGCTGGATTTCCGCAAGGAGGACAGCTTCGCCCAGCTTGACGCCCGCATGGGCCTGGAGCTTGCGGTCAGCGAACTGCTGCTGGGAAGGCTCAGCGAGGAGCAGCTGCGCCAGTTCCGCCGCCTGGCCGAAGCCACCACCGGCTCGGTGCAGGACGGGAACATCACCGATCCCGACGAGTTTGCACGCACCAACGAGGAATTCCACGAGTACCTCTTCATGGTCTGTGACAACCCGATGCTCCTGGAGTCCTACCGGCGCTTGGACGTCCACGCCCAGATGGCCGCGGCCTTCGAAGCCGGCACGCCGATCTTCGAGCGCGTCACCCAGGACCACCTTGAGATAGTGAACGCCTTCGAACGCGGCGACAAGGACCACCTTCGCGCCGTCATCACAGCGCACGCCCATGATGCAAAGGAAACTATGGCACGTGCCATCGACGCCAAGGCTGCCCTCTGATGGCTGTACCGTACGCCGGACAATACGTGACCCCCGGCAGGTTCGGCGGCAAGGTCGCCGTCATTACCGGGGCTGCCCAGGGGATCGGGCAGAAGGTGGCGGAACGCATCGGCGCCGAAGGCGGCGCAGTGGTCCTGGTGGACCGCGCGGACCTGGTCCACGACATTGCCCGCAGCATCGGTGAGGCCGCCAGGACATCGGGCTCCCGCGGCTCGGCAACGTCGGTCACCGCGGACCTGGAGACCTTCGCCGGCGCCACCCAGGCCGTCAAGGCCGCGCTCGCGGCCCACGGGCGCGTGGACGTGCTGGTCAACAACGTGGGCGGCACCATCTGGGCCCGCCCCTACCAGGAGTACGACGAGGACAAGATCGAGAAGGAAATCCGCCGCTCGCTCTTTCCCACGCTCTGGACCTGCCGGGCAGTACTGCCGGTCATGATGGAGCAGGGCTCCGGCACGATCGTGAACGTCTCGTCTGTGGCCACCCGGGGGATGCACCGGGTGCCCTACGCAGCGGCGAAAGGCGGCGTCAATGCGCTGACCCAGTCGCTGGCCATGGAGGTTGCCGGGAACGGCATCCGCGTGGTGGCCACCGCCCCGGGTGGCACCGAGGCCCCGCCGCGCAAGGTCAAGCGCGGGCCGGAAGCCGAATCCGCCATCGAGAAGGACTGGTATCAGGCCATTGTCGACCAGACGGTGGACTCCTCGTTCATGAAGCGCTACGGCACCTTGGATGAGCAGGCGGCGCCCATCGTGTTTCTGGCGTCGGACGAGGCGTCCTATCTGACCGGGAGCATCCTTCCGGTGGCCGGCGGCGACCTGGGCTAGTGCATCCGGTGGATGCACGCCATGGGGGGCGCCCAGGCCGCTCCGGTAGGATTGCAGCCATGACGGCGGGCTCCACCCAGGGCGACACGGCTGAGGATTTCCCGCTGGCTGGCCGCGCCGGCGTCTTCGAGCAGCTGCTGGAAACCCTCCGGACCGTTCGCAAGGGCACGGTGGAAACGGTGGTCCTCACCGGGCCCTCCGGGTCCGGCAAGACCGCCCTCCTGGAGCTCTTCCTGGACCACTGCCGGACGTCAGCCCGCGGCGTCCGCGTGCTGTCCGCCATGGGGGACGACTGGGAGGCACAGTTCGCCCTCGCGGGCTATTCCCAGCTCATGCGGACCCTGCCACTGCGCACAGCGAAGGATTACGACGGCGGCCCGGCCAGGGAGGCGGGGCCGGTCGCCTCCTTGACACCCGCCCAGGTGATCAACTACGCCGCAACCCTCAGCACCCATCTCGAAGGACTGCAGACGCACGGCAGCGTGGTGGTCGCCGTCGACGACGTCCACAAACTCGACGTGGAAAGCCTGCGCATCCTCACCTTTGTCATGCGCAGGCTGCACGACAAACGGGTCCTGTTCCTGCTGACCCTCAACCCCATGGACGCCCCGCGCGTCCCCGCCGGGGTGCTCGACTTCCTCACCGGCCACCAGGTGGTCCGCATTCCGCTGGAACCCCTCTCGCCGCAGCAGGTCCAGGACGTGGCGCGGAGCCTGTTCGGCCTGGACCTCAGCGCGACGGCGGCCCACGGCCTGGTGGCGCACACCGGCGGGATTGCCCAGTCCATCGTGGAGCTGCTCCGCGAGCTGCCTCCGGAAACGTGGCAGTCGTGGTTCCCATCCCTGCGGCCCACCTCCAGGGTGCGCGCCAGGGTCCGCAGTGTCCTGGCTGCCGCGTCCCCTGCCTTGGTGGCCGCTGCGGAGGCCGCATCGGTGCTTGGCCCCGGCGCGGGCCTGGCAGAGGTGGCCCGGGTGGCTGGCCTGGAATCCGTCATGGCGGCACTCGACGAGGGGCACCGGGCCGGGTTGCTGGGACTGTCCGTGGACCAGTCCCGCTCCGCCGTCGTGTTCCTGGAACCCGGCGCGGCAGAGGCTGTGTACGAACAGATCGTCCCGAGCCGGCGCATTGCCCTGCACCGGGTAGCCGCCGAGGCCGTCCAGTCCGAGGGCGAACAGTTGGGCCACCGTGTAGCCGCCACCCCGGCCGCAGACGAAACCCTGGCCGCCGAGTTGGAAGAGTTCGCGCGGCGG
The DNA here is from genome assembly GCF_057369995.2 of Arthrobacter sp. MOO21. Lineage (NCBI taxonomy): Bacteria > Bacillati > Actinomycetota > Actinomycetes > Micrococcales > Micrococcaceae > Arthrobacter > Arthrobacter sp. MOO21. Next base: position 2,011,355 of record NZ_CM170671.2, read on the forward strand.
CAGGCCACGGTTGGGGCGTGGCAGGATGCCTCCACCGCGCTGTTCTCCGCCTCGCGGCTGTCCCCCGACATCCGCGACCGCAACCTCCGGCTCCTCAGGGCCGTCGACGCCCTGGTTGGCTCCGGCAATGTGGCGCAGGCGCAGGCGTGGGCCGGGGCCGTAGATGCCCTGCCGCCGTCGCCCCTGCGCTCCTCGGTCCTGGGGTACCTGTCCACCGTGTCCGGCCAAAATGACAGCGCCGAAAGCCAACTGGAGATGGCCTGGCGCACCAGCAATCCACAGCACGAACCCGCCGCGGCGGCACAGGTAGCGCAGCGGTTCGTGCTGCACGGGGTGGCCTGCTGGGACGGCCCGATGATTACCGGCTGGGCCGAGCGGGCCATGGCGCTCACGGAGCCCGGAACCCCGGCGCACATCGAGTCGGAGGCCATCTACGGGTTGGGCCTCTATGCCCAGGGACGGATAGCGGACGCCGAGGCCTCCTACCAGCGGGCCTCCGCCCAGGCGGCCGAGAATGCCCAGAAGCAGCGGGTCCAGATGGGTGCCGGTTGGCTGGCCCTCCGCTTGGATAATGCGGAGTCGGCGCTGGTGAATTTTGAGTCGGCGGCCCCTACCGAGTACCGCGGCGGATCTCTGCGGATCTCCCTGTGGGCCGAGGCCTGGCTGGCCCGCACCCACCTTGTGCTGGGCGACTGGGATGCCGCCGCCGCAACTATCGCGCGGGCAAGCGTGCGGCTGGAGACTTCGCGGATGCCGCTGATCCGGCCGCTGCTGTATTGGACGGCGGCCGAGCTGTGGTCCATGCGGGGCGACTGGGACCGTGCGCGGTACTACGTCTCCCAGGCCGCGGTGCAGCCGGGCACCTACCGGGCCATGCAGGTCCCGGCCAGCCTGGCCCGCGCCCGTTTCCACGAGGCCCGGGCGGACTACGAAAGTGCGCTGGCCGCCCTGCAGCCCCTTGCGGACCTGGATCCCTGGACTGATCAGCGGGTGTCCTTCTGGCCGTGGCAGGACACCTACGTCAACGCGCTGGTCATGACCGACAAGCTCGATGAGGCCGAATCGTTCCTCGCCGCTTTCGAAGGAGTGCACCGCGAACGCGAAGTCCCTTCCGACCTGGCCCGCATGGCGTGGGCGAGGGGACGGCTGTTGGCCGCTCAGGGGGATCCGGACACGGCACGGGAACACTTCGAGGCGGCGCTGGGACACCTCCGGGGACTCAACCGCCCCTATCTGCGGGCACGGATAAGTTTCGCGTTCGGGCAAAGCATGCGCCGGGCGGGCAAGCGGCGCCTGGCCTCATCGGTGCTGCGCGCGGCCCGCGACCTGTATGACACCCTCGGCGCGGCCACGTACGTGGAACGGTGTGACCGCGAGCTGAAGGCAACGGGCCTGGACGTGGGGAACCTGCCGGACCCGGCCGATCCGGTGCTCTCCTCGGTGGGCAGCCACCATCTCCAGCTCACCGCGCAGGAACAGGCTGTCGCCGAACTGGTGGCTGCGGGCGCCACGAACAAGGAAGCCGCCCGGGCACTGTTCCTGGCCGAAAAGACGGTCCAGTACCACCTAACGCGGCTATACCGGAAGATGGGAATCCGGTCCCGCAGCGAACTCGCTGCCGCGTTCCGGGTCAAGGAGTGACCCGGAACGCCGCGGGGACTGCTGCCTACTTGACGTCAGAAGGGTGCTTGGCCAGCGGAACCACCGTGATGTCCATGTACGGGAACAGCGGAAGGTCTTGCAGGATCCCGTGCAGTTCGTCATTCGACTCGACGTCGAAGATGGAGTAGTTGGCATACTCGCCCACCACGCGCCAGATCTCGGGCCATTTGCCGGCACGCTGCAGCTCCTGGGAGTAGGCCTTCTCCCTGGCCTTGATTCCGGCGGCTTCTTCGGCAGGCATGCCGGCGGGCAGTTTGACGTCCATGTGAACCAGGTACTTCATCGATGGCCTCTCGGTGGAAGGGATATTGTCAGTTGGTGCGGTAGCGGGCGAGCTTGTCGTCGTCCACGTCCGTGCCCACGCCGGGACCTTCGGGAACGTGGATCTGGCCGCCCGTGATGGCCAGCGGCTGGGCCAGCAGGTCATCGGACATGTCCAGGAAGTTGGACAGCTCTGCAGCCCGTTTGGCGGTGTGGGCGAAGGCTGCGCCGAACACCACGGAGGCCACGGTGCCCACCTGGGTATCGATCTGGTTGCCGATGTAGACATCGATGCCCATGCCCTCGGCCATTCCCACGATCTTGGCGCCTTCGGTGAAGCCGGACCGGGCGGTCTTGACGGCCAGGAGGTTCGCCCCGCCGGTGAGGATTTCCCGGGCGGCCTCGCCGAGGTTGGCGGCGGACTCATCCGCGGCAATGGGGATGGGGGAGTTGGTGACCAGGCGGCGGCGGCCCAGGATCTCGCGGGCGTCGTCGGGCTCTTCGAGGAACTGCAGGCCAAGATCGGCGGTGCGCCGCAGCACCTCGGCAGCCTCGTTGGCAGTCCAGCCGCGGTTGGCGTCCATGTACAGCTCGGCGTCTTCGCCCAGGCCTTGCCGCAGCACCCTGGCGGCATCGATGTCGAGGTGCAGCGGACGGCGACCGGTCTTGAGCTTGAAGGTGTTGATGCCGTAGGTCTCCCGGAACTCCAGGGCCAGTTCAAGGAGTTCCTGGGCGGGCTTGAATCCGAGCATGTGGGATACCCGAAGGGAGTCTGTGTAGCCACCCAGCAGTTTGGTGACGGGCTGCCCCAGGGTCTTGCCGATGACGTCCCACACGGCGATGTCCACCGCGCCCTTGGCGGTCTGGTTGTGTACCGTCCGGGCCATGACCGCCTGGATCTTCTCCCGGTCAAAGATGTCAGTGCCTAGCAGTTGCGGGGCGAAGACGTCCTCAACCACCGCGACGATGGACTTCTGCGTTTCGCCGTAGGTGTAGGGGCGGGGTGGAGTGTCTGCAGTGCCTGCCAGGCCGTCATCGGTGTGGACGCGGACCAGGACATGGTCGGCCTCGTGAACGGACCCGGAAGCGAAATGGAGCGGGTGGCGGTACGGTATCGAGTACGGGATCGCCTCGATGGCTGCGATCTTCATGATGGGAGAAGCCTTTCATCAACAGGAGTGTGGGTAGCGGCAGGAGCTGACGCGTCAGACGTTGCCGTGGCCACGATGTCCAGGAAGTTTTGGAGGAGGGCCGAGCGGTGGCCGCGCAGCCAGGCGACGGCGAGTTCCACCGGAGGAGCATTGTCGATCTCCCGGTACGCGACCCCTTCAAGCTGGAAAGCGCGCACGCTGGACGGCATGACGGCGATGCCGCCGCCCGCGGCCACGAACGCCAGCATCGTGGAGGTCTCGCCCACCACCTGCGTGATCCGCGGCTGGAAGCCCGCCTGGCGGCAGAGGTCCGAGGTAATACGGTTCAGCACGGACTCAGGCGAGTAGGCGATGAAGTCCTGGTCCTGCAGTTCGTGCATGGCCACGGGCCGGTCCACCGCAAGGGCACTGAAGGAGGGAAGCGCGACGACGAGCGGTTCCTGGGTGACGACGCGGTAGTCGATCTCCTCGGACGCAACGGGGGGACGCAGCAGTGCCGCGTCCAGGGTCCCGTTCCGAAGGCCCGCTTCCATGGATGGCGTCAGCATTTCCCCGTTCAGCGCCAGCGACAAGCCTGGCAGGAGCTGTTTGCTGAGGCGCGCAATCCGGGGCATGACGCCGTAGGTCGCGGACCCCGAGAACCCCACCCGGAGGACGCCGGTGGCGCCCTTGCCCACCTGGTAGACATCTGCCCGGAGCGTTTCGACGTCGTTGACGATCTGGCGGCCGCGGTCCAGCAGGAGCTGCCCCGCCGCCGTCAGATCCACCCGGCGGGTGGTGCGGTTGAGAAGCTGGACGCCGAGCTGGTCCTCCAGCTGGCGGATCTGCTGCGAGAGGGGCGGCTGCGCCATGTGCAGGCGCTTGGCTGCCCTGCCGAAATGGCGCTCTTCCGCCACCGCAATGAAGTAGTTCAGCTGCCGGATCTCCATTGCGGTGCCGCCTCTCCAACCAATCGGGATGAGGCACAGCGCGGCCTCATTGATTCATAGAGTAACCCTAAAGGGCCGCACTAAGATACTTTTCCGACGTAATCGGGTTGTTCCAGGCCGACGTCCGCCGCCTTCTCCAGACGGTGCTGGCGCGGCACCAGGATGGTCACGGCGGCGCCGAGCAGGGCCACCGCCCCGTAGAGGTAGAAGGCTGTGGCCCCGCCGATGCCGGCGGCTGCCAGCCAGCCGCCGATGATCGGACCCAGTACGCCGCCGAGGCGGCCCACGCTGGCGCACCAGGCGACGCCGGCGGCCCGGGCATTGGTGGTGAAGTAGTTGGACTGGAAGCCGTAGACCAGCACCTGGGTTCCCAGCGTTCCCACGCCGGCGGTGGCGATGAAGGCGAAGAGCAGCGGCAGCGGGAAGCTGAACGTCATCAATCCCAGGGAAATGGTGGCGAGGGCAAACGTGGCAGCGATGACCCGCTGCGGTCCGTTCCGGTCCGCCATCCGGGACGCGGCCAGTCCGCCCACCACGGCGCCAAGGTTCAGGGCCAGCGGGAAGAACAGGGCATAGGTCCTGCCATATCCGTAGCCTTCCATGATCTTGGGCAACCAGGTGTTGAGGCCGTACGTCAGCAGGAGTCCGCAGAATGACATCAGGCCCAGCAGGATGGATGCGACGGCGAACTGGCGGGAGAAGACGGCGGCGAAGCCGGACTTCCGCGGCGCGGCACCAACCTGGCGGATCACCTGTTCCTCGGCGAGCGGTACCCCGGTGCGCCATGCAGCAGCCAGGGCTTCCTCTTCCCGGCCACAGGCCATCAGCCACCGCGGGGATTCCGGCAGCTTTCGCCACGCGATTGGCAGGATGACCAGGAGGGGCAGGGATCCAATGATGAAGAGCCCGCGCCAGCCGATGCTGTCCAGGAAGGCGATGCCCAGGACGGACGCCAGCACGCCGCCCGCGGGGACGCCGGAGTACACAATCGCGTTGTAGAATTGCCGCCGTCCCGCAGGGGCGAACTCGGCCATCGTGGCCCCGGCGCTGGCGATCACGACGCCCAGCCCCAGTCCGGTGGCAAACCGCAGGGCGCCGAAGGCGGCCACGTTTGTGGCCAGTGCGGTAGCAAACATGCCCAGGGAGAACCAGGCGATGCCCGCGAGCATCAGTCGGCGGCGGCCGAAGAAGTCCCCGATGGCCCCGCATGCCAGCGACCCCACCAGCACGCCGATCAGTGCCCAGGACCCGAGGAGCCCGGCGGTGGCCGCATCGAAGTGCCCTATTTGGCCGGCGTCCGCCAGCAGGCCGGGAAGGACCGTGCCATAGACCACCAGGTCATAGCCATCGAACAGGAGGGCCGCGCAAATTATGAAAGCCACCCAGTTGGCTGTGCGGGCTTCCTTCCCCGGATCTCCGGAGATCGTGGAATGTGGGTGGGGCAGCGTCATGGTCCCATGTCCTTTCGGGGGTGTATGTGAAGGCGTTGCGGCATCCGGAGGAATCCGGTCTGCGGCCTCGGCAACCCAGCCTGACAGGCAATGTGACGTGGAACATATGAGGCAAATGCCGGGTTTCCTGCCGGGGGTGCATTGGGCGGCATCCGCATATCAAAGGTGACGGCTGGCTCAATGAATCCAGCGGGGACAGGCCTCAACCACGCCAACGGAACCCCATTCCGGCGGTGGTTGGGGCGGTGTCTTAGTCCATATGCTGCCGGTATGAAACAGGGGTGCGATAACGATGGCCGGCGCCGTGGCGCCGCGGTTAGGCTGGCGTGATGATCAATCCAGCGCGCCTGCACGCAGACCTGTCCCGCCTGGGCCGGGAGACGGAAATGTTCCTGGCCACGGTCTCCTCCTTGTCCGATGATGAGTTGGCTGCTCCTTCGCTCTGTGAAGGGTGGACCCGTGCCCACGTCATCGCCCACGTCGCATCCAGTGGACGTGCCCTGGTGGGGCTGATCGACTGGGCCGACTCCGGGGAGGAACGCCAGCTCTACGCTTCCCGTGAAGCACGGTCGGAGGCTATCGCCGCCCTTGCTGCCCTGCCGCAGGAGGAACTCCTGGCTGAAGTCCGGGAATCGGCCGTTCAGTTCGCGGTTGAAGCCTCGCGGCTGACCGGGGACCTTGCGGCAACGGAAGTGCGGGTGGCTGGCCGGGAACTGCCGGCCACGTCCATCGTTGCGCTCCGGATTGCGGAGGTGGTGGTGCACCACCATGACCTGGACACTGCCTGGACCATCGAGGAGGCTGACCCGGATTCGCTGTTGAATGCCATCGAGGCCGTGGTGCGTGCGCTGCGTGCCAAGGGAGCGCCGGGGATGACGCTGGTGACCGAGGAACGCGATGAATGGGTCATCGGTGACGGCGGCCTGCGGGTGGAGTCTGACCGGGAGGGGCTTCTGAAGTGGCTGGCGCGCGGCGATGCCGGGGGTCTTGAGGCGACGGGCCCGGTGCCCGCACTGCCGGCCTGGTGAACGGACGACGTTCCCCGCCGGGTTCAGTTCGGACTTTTCCTTCCGTGCGCCGGTGACGGTTGCGTCGGACAGCACGGCCTCATACTTTGCCGACCCGCCGCCCAGCGGCCAGTCCGCCCACGCCACCGCCACGGATCCAGCAGAAAACGAGTACTCACGGAGGAAAGACAGGTGGTCATTACGCGTGTTCTCCGCCCATCCCCCAACTTACGGTGAAGTACGTTGCGGTCCGGGTGGGCCGTAAGCCATGAGGGAGGCATACACATGAATCATTCGCCAGGTGGGAAAACGACTGCTGGGGGGACGGGCCTGCTCAGGCGAACCAGCACCAAAACAGCCGCGGCGGTCGCGGTGGGAAGCCTGCTGCTGACAGGCGGTGGGGTGGCTTTCGCGGACGACATCTTCAACAACCTTGACGGCAGCATCGACTCAACCGCGGAGGTGCTGCCGCTGAACGCGGGCGGTGCGAACGGGACCACGACGCTCGCGGTCGCCCCCACGAACGACATCAAGAACGGTTGCAACCTGACGGGTTCCACAACGCTTTCGCTGAACCTCGCCTCCAGCAACACAGCCGTCGCTACCGTGTCACCTTCGAGCGTCACGTTCACATCCTGTGGGGACACGAAGACCCTGACCATCACACCGGTGGGGGCCGGTACTGCCACCGTGAGTGCCAGCCAGGTCAGCAACAACACCGGCGGCACCTTCAACCTCGCGCCCGCCACGTTCACCGTCAACGTGGCAGCCGCGGCACCTTCCAACACCGCGCCGGTCCTGAACATCACGGGGGTGACGGCGGGTGCTTCCTACGTCAAGGGATCAGTCCCAGCGGCTCTCTGCAGCGTTTCGGACACTGAAGACGGCGCCAGCACTTTCGGGGCAACGCTGAGCGCCATTTCGGGAACCGACGCGGCAGGCGGTGTCGGTTCCCAGACGGTTTCCTGCACCTACACGGACCAGGGCGGCCTCACCGCCAGCAGTTCCGTCACGTACAACATCACCGACGGGTCGGCCCCGGAGATCTCCTACACGCTGTCACCCGCCATCCCGGACGGTTCCAACGGCTGGTACAAGAGCCCGGTGGCCCTGCATTGGATCGTCACCGAACAGGATTCTCCCAGCACCCTGCAGCTGACCGGGTGCCAGGACCAGGACATCACCGCCGATCTCGTGGCAACCGACTTCAGCTGCTCCGCGAGCAGCTCCGGCGGAACTGCTGCCACCCAGACCGTGAACCTGGGGAAGGATGCAACAGCACCCACTGTCGCTGCAAGCGGCGGGACCGGCACCCAGGGCAACGACGGATGGTACCTCTCCGACGTCGAGGCCACCTTCACCGGAACCGACGCCACCTCCGGGCTGCTGGCGGCAACGCAGGCCGTGACCTCCTCCGGTGAGGGTGCCGCGGTTAAGGTAGACAGCCCGGCATTCACCGACATCGCCGGCAACACCACAGCCGCAGGTGCGATGACGCAGACCTTCAAGATCGACAAGACTGCGCCGTCCGTCGGCTACAGCAGTGCAGCGGGACTTGAAGGCACAAACGGCTGGTACCGCAGTGACGTGGTTGCCACTTTCACCGGCACCGACGCAACATCGGGGCCGGCCACGGCTACCCGGACGGCAACCACCGACGGTGAAGGCGAGGTTGAGGTCCTGAGCCCCGCGTTCAGCGACGTCGCCGGCAACACCACTGCCGCGGGTGCGGCGTCGCATACCTTCAAGATCGACAAGACTGCTCCGACCGTTTCCTTCGACTCCGTCGTCGCCGACAGCTACTTCGGCGCCACCGCCGCGAAACCCACCTGCACCGCATCGGACAGCGTTTCGGGCCTCGCGGGGAGCTGCGTGGTCGATGGCTACAGTTCTGCAGTTGGCCCGCACACCCTCACGGCAACGGCTAAAGACCTGGCTGGCAACACCACCACGGTGACGCAGTCCTACACGGTCAAGGCCTGGACGTTGAAGGGCTTCTACCAGCCGGTCGACATGAACGGTGTGCTGAACACGGTCAAGAACGGCAGCACCGTTCCGGCCAAGTTCGAGATCTTCGCAGGCGACACCGAACTGACCGATCCGGCCCTGGCCAAGTTCACTACGAAGCAGGTGACGTGCTCGCTCCTGAGCCCGGTGGACGACATTGAAACCACCGCCACGGGCAACACATCGCTGCGGTACGACGCCACCTCCGGCCAGTTCATCTACAACTGGAAGACGCCCACCGTGGCCGGCAGCTGCTACACGCTGACCATGACGGCGAACGACGGAAGCTCCATCAGTGCCAACTTCAAACTGAAGTAGCAGGCAGCGCGGCGCCCAACGTCGTGCGCCACAAGGGAGGGGACCAGCCCATGGCTGGTCCCCTCTTCTACTGCGTTGACGTCAAACTCAGGACAGTGCCTTGAGGACTTCCTTGGCCACGTCCTCGCTGGACTGGGGGTTCTGGCCGGTAATGAGGTTGCCGTCCCGCACCACGTTGGAGGACCAGGCAGCGGAGTTTTCGACGACGGCGCCCTTCTCCTTCAGCGCGTCCTCCACCATCCACGGCGTGTTCTCGCCGGTCCCGCCGCCCAGTTCCTCTTCGTTGCTGAAGACCGTGAGGCGGCGGCCCCTGAAAGGGAACCCGCCGTCGTCGGCCGTTGCGCTCAGCAGCCCGGCAGGGCCGTGGCAGAACGGCGCGATGACCTTGCCGGCGCCGTCAGCGGCCACCAGCAACCGGCCCAGGTCGGCGTCCTTGTAGAGATCGGCCATGGGGCCGTGGCCGCCGGGCATCACCACGGCGTCGTAGCCGGCAACGTCGACGTCGGCCAGGACCAGCGGGTGCGCCAGCTCGTTATCGATCTTGGCCAGGTAGTCCTTGAAGCCTTGCGCCCGCTCCTCGCCACCTGCCGACTCGGCCGCCAGGCTCACCTGGTCGACGGTGGGCTTCCTGCCGCCGGGAGTTGCGATGTGGACGGTGTTGCCGGCCCCGGCCAGGGTCTGGTGGGCCACCACCAGCTCTTCAGCCCAGTAGCCTGTGGGGTGTTCGCTGCCGTCCTTCATGGTGAGGGAATCCGCCGCCGAGACGACCATAAGGATGTTTGCCATAACTGTTTCTCCTGACTGTTGTTTCTCTGTCTTGCTCGTTCTCTACCTGCCGGCGGCTTCAAGCCCGGCATACGTGTCGTCGTCGAGCGTGATGCCGGCGGCGGCCATGTTCTCTTCAAGGTGCTGCACGGAACCGGTACCCGGAATCGGCATCATCACCGGCGAGCGGCGCAGCAGCCAGGCGAGGGCAACCTGCGAGGCAGTGGCGCCCAGCCGCTTGGCAGCGGCATCCAGCGGACCGCCGGGCTGCGCGAGTTCGCCGGCGGAAATGGGCGCCCACGGGATGAACCCGATGCCGTTCTCCTCGCAGTAGCGCAGCACGTCCCCGGAGCTTCGGTCGGTGAGGTTGTAGCGGTTCTGGACGGTGGACACGGTGAAATGCTTTCCGGCCGCTTCGAGTTCCTCAACGCCCACCTGCGACAGGCCCAAGGCACGGACCTTGCCTTCGTCCTGGAGTTCGCGCAGCACGCCGAACTGCTCCTCGCGGTCCACCTTCGGGTCGATCCGGTGCAGCTGCAGCAGGTCCAGGGCGTCCACCTTGAGCTTGCGCAGGCTCAGCTCGGTCTGCTGGCGGAGGTATTCAGGCCGGCCCACGGGAACCCACCTGTTCGGACCGGTGCGGGTGAAGCCCACCTTCGTGGCGATCTTCAACCCTTCCTTGTACGGGTGCAGGGCCTCGGCGATGATTTCCTCGCTGATGTTGGGGCCGTAGGAGTCGGCGGTGTCGATGAAGTCGACACCGAGTTCGACGGCGCGGCGCACCACGGCCACGGCGGCCTGGCGGTCCGCGGGCTCGCCCCACACCCCGTCGCCGACGATGCGCATGGCGCCAAAACCGAGCCGGTGCACGGTTCCGAGGTCCTTCAGGTCGATAGTTGTGGACAGTTCCAGCTGGTTCGTTGTCTCTGGGCTCATAGGGGCGGCAACATCATCAGTAGGCTGAGTATTCCGCAGATCACAGAAATAAGCCGGGGGCCGCCGTCGTTATGCACCAAGTGCCCGCCTTAATCCGGCCGGCAACACACTACGCAACGTTCCTGAAAGGCCGGCACCTGACGTGACTCTTCCCCTCTCCATCCTTGACCTGGCAACCATCGGCAAAGGCCAGACGGCGGCGGAGAGCTTCGCGGGCAGCGTGGCCATGGCGCAAAAGGCCGAAAAGCTGGGCTACCGGCGGGTCTGGTACGCCGAACACCACAACATGTCCTCCATCGCTTCCTCGGCCACCAGCGTCCTGATCGCCCATGTTGCGGCACACACCGAATCCATCCGACTGGGCGCCGGCGGGATCATGCTCCCCAACCATTCGCCGCTGACCATCGCCGAACAGTTCGGCACCCTGGAAACCCTGCACCCCGGCCGGATCGACCTGGGCCTGGGACGTGCTCCCGGCAGCGACCAGAACACCATGCGGGCGCTCCGCCGCGACCCGATGTCCGCCGACAGCTTCCCGCAGGACGTCCTGGAACTGCAGGGCTACCTCACCGGTCCCACCCGCATCCAGGGAGTTGAAGCCACCCCCGGCAAGGGAACCAACGTTCCGCTCTACATCCTTGGCTCGTCCCTCTTCGGTGCCCGCCTGGCCGCCCAGCTGGGCCTGCCCTACGCCTTCGCCTCGCACTTTGCCCCGGCGGCGCTGCAGGACGCCGTGGCCATCTACCGCCGCGAGTTCAAGCCGTCCGCCCAGCTCGACGCGCCGTACGTCATCGCCGGCGTCAACGTCATCGCCGCCGACTCCGCATCCGAGGCGCAGGACATGATGCTGGCCACCAAGCGTGCCCGTGTCTCCCTCTTCTTCGGCGGCGGCCGGGAATTCACGGACGACGAGGCGGACATGGTCCTCGACTCGCCGCAGGGGCAGCACGTGTCACAAATGATGCGCTACTCGGCAGTGGGGACGCCCGACGTCGTCATGGAATACCTGACGGAATTCGGCAAGCACGCCGACGCCGACGAACTCATCGTGGCGCACCAGAGCACCGGCACCGAGGGCCGGCTGCGCTCCGTGGAACTGCTGGCCCAGGCCGCAGGGCTGGTGGCTGTCTGACATGGCTGACGCTAAACAAGGCGTGGGATTCCGGTCCGAACGCGGGCCCATCCTCATCGCCCTCATGCTGTCCACCGGGCTCGTGGCCATCGATTCCACCATCGTGGCCACTGCCGTCCCGTCCATCGTCCATGACATCGGCGGCTTCTCAAGCTTCCCCTGGCTCTTTTCCGCCTACCTGCTGGCGCAGGCGGTGTCCGTGCCCATCTACGGCAAGCTCTCCGACATGGCCGGCCGCAAGCCGATCATCCTCACCGGCATCGGGCTGTTCCTGCTCGGCTCGGTGCTGTGCGGCGTTGCCTGGAGCATGCCCTCCCTGATCGCCTTCCGGGCCCTGCAGGGACTGGGTGCCGGGGCAGTCCTCCCGGTCTCCATCACCATCGCCGGCGACATCTACTCGCTGGAGGAACGCGCCAAGGTCCAGGGCTACCTGGCCAGCGTGTGGGCCATCTCCTCCGTGGTGGGCCCCAGCCTGGGCGGTGTCTTCTCGGCCCTGGGCATCTGGCGCGGCATCTTCCTGGTCAACGTGCCGCTTTGCCTGCTGGCGGGATGGATGCTGGTCCGGACCCTCCACGAGAACGTGGAACGGGCCCGGCACAAGGTGGATTACGCGGGTGCTGCCCTGCTGGCCGGCTCGCTGGGCCTGCTGATCCTCGGCGCCCTCCAGGGCGGCCAGGCCTGGGCATGGGATTCTCCCGTCAGCTATGGCATCTTCATCGTCGGCGCCCTGCTGCTGGCCGCGTTCCTGCTTGTGGAGCGGCGCGCAGCGGAGCCCGTCCTGCCCTCCTGGGTGGTCTCCCGGCGCTTGCTGGCCACCACTGCGCTCGTGTCCTTCGGCGTTGGCGCCGTCATGATCGGGCTGACCTCGTACGTGCCCACGTTCCTTGAGGGCGCGCTGTCCTCCTCCCCGCTGGTCGCCGGGCTGGCCCTCGCGGCCCTGACCCTCGGCTGGCCACTCAGCGCCTCCCAGGCCGGAAAGTTCTACCTCCGGATCGGGTTCAAGGCCACCGCCCTGATCGGCGTCGCCATCGCGGTTGCGGGCCTGCTGATCCTGTCGCTGACGGCGGGCGCACCCAACGTGGTGCTGATCGCGCTCAGCTGCTTCGTCGTCGGGCTCGGCCTGGGCCTGCTGGCCACCCCCACCCTCATTTCCGCCCAGTCCAGCGTTCCGTGGCATGAACGTGGCGTGGTGACCAGCACCAACATGTTCGCCCGTTCCATCGGCAGCGCCCTGGGCGTCGCCGTGTTCGGTGCCGTGGCCAACTCGATCTACGGCGGCGCCGGCGGCAACGGGAACCCCTCAGCGGTTGTTGCCGCCTCCAGTGCCGTGTTCCTGGCCGCCCTGGTGGCCGGCCTGCTCACGGTGGCGGCGGTGCTGGCCATGCCCGCCGTGAAAGCCGGGACGCTGGAACAGGCTGGCCAGATTGGCGAGGCAGCCGGGGACAAACCTGCGGCCGCAGCCCCGAAGCCGCCGAGCTCCCGCTAGCTGCAGAGCTAGCGGGACGCCCGGAAAATCTCCGGCGCGGGCCGGGTCCCGGTGGCCAGGTCCGCCAGGATCCGCCCGATCACCGGTGTGAACTTGAAGCCGTGCCCGGAGAACCCTGCCCCGATGACCACGGGCCCCACCCGGTCCAGGATGAAGTCCTCGTCCGGGGTGGTGGTGTACGTGCAGCTGATGGCCTCGAACGAGTCGGCGTCCACGCCCGGCAGCCACTGCCGGGCGTAGTCCTGCAGGGCCGCGAGCTGCGCGGGTTCCGGCAGGAAATCGCGGTGGTCCGGGTCCACCACGGGTCCTACTCCGTGCCAGCCCGCCTTGATGCCCTCGCCGGGCGTCTGCATGCCGTACACGGGGGAGTACCAGCCCTGGTAGTCCGGCCCGGGGTAGTGGTTGAACCCGGGCCACACCGCGCCGGTGTCCGTGATCCGGAAGTGCGCGGGCTGCTCCTGCGTGACCGTCAGTTGCGGGATCCGGATTTCGCCTGCCTCTTTGCCGCGGGCCCTGCCCAGCAGTTTCTCCGTCCAGCCGCCGGCAGTCACCACGGCCTGCGCTGCGGTGACCACTTCGGTGCCTGCAGCGGATTCGAGCGTCAGCCGCACGCCGTCGTCGTGCATCTCGAAGCCCACCACCTTGGTGTGGTGCCTGATCCCGGCGCCGCGGGCAGCGGCCAGCCGCTGGAAGGCGGGCAATGCTGCTTCGGGGTTGAGCTGGCCGCCGTCGGGCATGTGGAGGACCTGCTGGTCGAAGCGGATGCCGCGCCAGCGCTCGCCTGCCTCGGCCGGGTCCAGGAATTCCGCCCGGATACCGGCGGAGGTGAGGGCGGCGGCAACATCTGCAAAGTGCGGGTTGGCGCCGTGGTTGACGATGCCGGTGCGCGCCAGCAACTGCTCGCCGCTTTCCTGCTCCAGCTCCTCCCACAGCGCCAGGCCCTCGGCCAGCATGGCCACGTACTCAGGCTGGTGGTACCCGGGGTTCAGGTTCCGGGTGGCGCCGTGCGAAGCGCCGATCTTGTGCCCGGGGCCGAACTGCTCCACGAGCGTCACCTCGCGGCCGCGGCGGGACAGCGCCCAGGCGGCAGCCGAGCCCATGGCCCCGCCGCCGATCACCACGGTGTCCAGAACAGTAGTCATCAGCCCTCCAAGCTGCGGTTACGCAAACAGTTATGCCAGCAAAAGCGCGACGCCGATCATCGCCGGCACTGCCACCACGGTGGTGATCAGCACGGTGTCCTTGGCGACGGTCAGGCCGGTCTGGTACCGGCTGGCCGCCACGAAAACGTTCTGGGCCGTGGGCAGGGAGGAGGTAACCACCACCGCGAACAGCGCGTGGCCGTCCATCCCCAGGGCGAAGCGTGCGAAAAGGTAGGCGAGGGCGGGCTGCACAGCGAGCTTGAATCCACTGGCCAGCAGGGTGTCCAGCCGCCGCCCGGCCGAGGCCTGCAGCGGACGGGTACCGTTCAGGCTCATGCCGAACGCGATCAGCATCGCCGGAATGGCCGCGCCGCCAATCAGGTGGATCGGCTCCATCACCAGCGCCGGGACCTGGAAGCCCGTGCCGGCCACCAGCAGCCCCAGGCCCGAGCCGACGATCATGGGGTTGCGCAGGATCATCAGGAGGAAGCCCAAGGGAGTAGTCCGGTGGGCACTGGTGCTGGAATCCAGGATCATCAGGAACATGGGTGTGAAGAAGGCCAGCTGGAAGATCAGCAACGGCGCCACATAGCTGGCATCGCCCAGGACATATACCGCAATGGGAATACCAAGGTTGGCCGAGTTTGCCAGCGACGCGGACATGGCGGACATCAGCGATTCGGGCAAGGCGCGCTTCAGCCAGAACCTGGCCAGGACGAAGAAGATCAAGGCCGTGGCGCTGGCAGCCACCGCGGTCACCAGCAGGGGTTCGGCGAACACTTCCTGCAGGCGGGCCTTGCTGAGGGTTTCAAAAAGCAGCGCCGGGCTGGCCACGAAGAAGGTAAGGCCGCTGAGCACGGGCCGGGCATGGTCTCCAAGGATCCTGCGCCGGCCCACGAACCACCCCACCAGGATGATGCACCACACCACGAAGAAACCGGCCAGCACTCCTAGCAAGGTATTCCTCCCCGGGCATGGAGGAAGTGTCTACCGGGGTTCACGCTCCGGGTTCAGAGTGCGGCGTTGTTGAGCGCGAAAGGCGGGCGCATCATGCCGGGCGTAAAGCCCTCGGCGGGGTCGTTGCCCAGCTGGATCACCTTGTTGTTTTCGTCCACATGGACCACTTTGGGCTGGTAGGCCTTTGCTTCCTCGGTGGTCATCTGCGCGTAGGTGATCAGGATGACGAGGTCATTCTCGTGCATCAGGTGCGCTGCGGCACCGTTGATGCCGATGACGCCGGAACCGCGCTCACCGGCGATGGTGTACGTTTCCAGGCGGGCGCCGTTGGTGATGTCGACAATGGAGACCAGCTCGCCGGGCAGGATGTCCGCGGCCTCCAGCAGGTCCAGGTCAACGGTGACCGAACCTACATAGTGCAGGTCGGCGTGCGTGACGGTGGCCCGGTGGATTTTGGACTTGAACATTGTTCGATTCATAACGGCACCAGTCTAGCCCCGGGTCCCCAGGACCGCAGTGACGCAGGAAACACTTGGGCTTCCCGTGACGCGCCTGCGCGGTGACCGGCGGTCCCATGGCGCACGGAAGGACAGGTACGACGGCGGCCCGTCACCCGGCGTCGTTCCCCGCCACTGCCGCCGCGGCTGCTGCGAGGGTTTCCCGCGCCGCCAGGATGGCCGGGCGCTGCGCGCCGGAGCGGCGTACCGACGTGAAGATGGTCCGGTGCGGCTTGCCCGGAAGCTCCAGCAACTGGGCGGTGGTGCCGCGCCCGGTCCACACCAGGTCCGGCATCAGGGCCACGGCATTGCCTGACTCAATCAGGCGGGCCTGGGCCTGCAGGTCCGCGGTTTCGAAACGGACATCCGGTTCGAACCCGGCACTGCGGCATGCCTGCTCTGCCCAGTGGCGCGAGGCTGCGCCGCGGGGTTCCATGACCCAGGCGAGGTCGGCAGTGTCCGCCAGCGAACGGATCCCGGCACCGCCGGCGGCCGCCGGGGGAACGGCCAGCCTGATCGCGTCGGTGGTGAGCTTGATCCGGTCCAGTTCCGGGTACCGGGGGGCGGCGTGCCCCGGGTACTGTTCGGCGATCACCAGGTCGAAATCCCGGGCCCAGGTCTCGTGCAGCGCCGTTTCGGGCTCGCGCTGGATCATCTCAATCCGGACCTCGGGATAAGCCGTTGCCATGCGGGTCAGGGTGTCGGGCATCAGGGCCAGCGCGGCCGACTGGAACACGGCGATCTTCACGGTTCCGGTGACAGTGGTGAGCGATGCCGCGAGGTCGGCCTCCGCCTGCTCCATGGTTTCCAGAAGCTGCGCCGTGTGCGCCACGAGCACCTCGGCCTGCGGCGTCAACTGCACCCGGCGGCCGGTCTTCCGGAGCAGTTCCACGCCCACTTCCTTCTCCAGCAGGGCGAGCTGCTGCGATACTGACGACGGGCTGTACTGCAGTGCCTCCGCCACTTCCGCGAGCGTCCCCCGGATGCTGAGTTCCCGAAGCAGGCGGAGCCGGCGCACGTCGAGCATGGCGAATTCCTAACTGAAACTAACGAATATAGGTTAGAAGTAGTCACTTTATCTAACGCAACCGCCCACGCATACTGTTGGAACCGAGTTACCCCCGTCACAGCCAGTTTCTTGGCGTGCCGCGGCGGGGTCGCACCCCAAAGCAGGAGTTCCTGATGAGCAGTAAAGATTTGAGCCAATCGATCATGCGGCGCAAGCCTATTGATGACATCGAGGAAGAGAACAAACACAGCGGTCTTTTCAAGTCCCTCGGGCTGTGGCAGCTCACCGCCATCGGCGTCGGCGGCATCATCGGCGTCGGCATCTTCTCCCTCGCGGGGCTGGTGGCCGCGGGCAGTGAAGGCAACCCGGGAGTGGGGCCCGCGGTGCTGATTTCCTTCCTGATCGCAGGCCTCGCCTCCGCGGCGGCGGCACTGTCCTACGCGGAGTTCGCGGGCATGATTCCGCGCGCCGGCTCTGCCTACACCTACGGTTATGTGGCGCTGGGCGAGGTGATCGGATGGTTCATCGGCTGGGACCTGCTGCTCGAATACATCGCCATCGTTGCGGTGGTGGCCATCGGCATCTCCGGCTACCTTGACGCCTTCCTTGCCGGCATCGGCATCCACATGCCTGCCTGGATGACCTCCACGGTGGACGAGGGCAAGGGCGGGATCGTCAACATCCCCGCCATCCTGGTCTGCCTCCTGGTGACCTGGATCCTGTCCCGCGGCACCAAGGCCTTCGGCCGCTTCGAACTCGTGGCCGTCGCCATCAAGGTGGTCCTGATCCTCTTCATCATCGGACTCGGCGTCTTCTACATCGACACCAACAACTACAACCCGTTCATGCCCAGCGGCTTCGGCCCCGTGGTTGCAGGTTCCGCCACCGTCTTCTTTGCCGTGTTCGGGTACGACGCCATGAGCACCGCGGCCGAGGAGGCCAAGGAGGGCAAGAAGCACATGCCCAAGGCCATCGTGCTCTCGCTCATCATCGCCATGCTGCTCTACGTGGCCGCCACCCTGGTGCTCACCGGCATGCAGAATTACAAGGACATTGATCCCAAGGCCGGCTTCGCCTCTGCCTTCACCTCTGTGGGCCTGCCCGTCATCGCCACCATCATCTCCGTGTTCGCCGTGCTGTCCATCCTCACCGTGATGTTGACCTTCCTCCTGGGCGTCACCCGCGTCTGGTTCTCGATGAGCCGCGATGGCCTGCTCCCCGGCTGGTTCGCCAAGACCGACCGCCACGGCACACCGCAGCGGGTCACCTGGATCGCAGGCGTCGCCTCCGCGTTCCTCGCCGGGGTCTTCCCCATCAAGGAAGTCGCGGACCTGACCAACATCGGCATCCTGGCCGCGTTCGTCGTCGTCTGCCTGTCCGTGATCATCTTCCGGTACAAGCGCCCGGACACGCCGCGCACGTTCCGCCTGCCCCTGATGCCGCTGGTCCCTGCATTCGGCGTCCTGGCCTCTGGCTTCCTGATGCTCCAGTTGCACTGGGAGACCTGGCTGCGGTTCGTGGTGTGGCTGATCATCGGTTTGGCCATCTACTTCGGGTATGGGCGCAAGCACTCCCTGATGAACCCCGACAGCCCCCGCCACCAGGAACTCGCGGAGCTGCACCGCCCGCTCTCCTGACGCCGACTCCCGCACCACCTGGATAACCTCCCTCACGGCAGGTCCTCCGCCCCCTAACCCGTTGCTCTATCACTTTTGGTCCCTAAACGGCCGTCTTAGGAACCAAAAGTGATAGGGCATCCGGGGGAGGCGGAGGGCCTGCCGTCGGACGTTAAAGGGGAGGCTCAAAACATCGGTTTTCCTAACCTGTATTGGTTGGAAAAGATCGCTTTATCTTATGTGAGCGGAAGCTCATACTGGTGGAAAGACCCCTCCCACAGCGAGAAAGAATCGGGAAAACCATGACCCACGTTGCAATGGAACCGGCAGTCGCCAAGGCGGCCACCCCGCAGACGGTCGACGTCGACGTCCCCCAGGCAAAGGCGCTCGCCGACGAAGCAGTCACCCTTGTCCGCCACTGGCTCACCGAGGCCGCCAAGGTTCCCGTGGACGCCTCCGCCCAGCAGCTGGCCGGCGTGCTGAAGGACCCCAACGGCCTGGAGTTCACGGTGGGATTCGTGGACGGCGTGGTCCGCCCCGAGGACCTGAACGTCGCCGCCCGCAACCTGGCAAAGCTTGCCCCCCAGGTTCCCGCCTTCCTGCCCTGGTACATGCGCAGCGCCGTTGCGCTCGGCGGCACCATGGCCCCGGTCATGCCGCAGGTGGTCATCCCCATCGCGCGCAAGGTGCTCCGCGAAATGGTGGGCCACCTGATCGTTGACGCTACGGACGCCAAGCTGGGCCCGGCCATCGCCAAGATCAGGAAGGACGGCATCAAGCTCAACGTCAACCTCCTGGGCGAGGCGGTGCTCGGCGAGCATGAAGCCTCCCGCCGGCTCGAGGGCACGCACACCCTGCTGGCCCGCCCCGACGTCGACTATGTCTCCATCAAGGTCTCCTCCACCGTTGCCCCGCACTCCGCCTGGGCCTTCGATGAGGCCGTGGAACACGTCGTCGAAAAGCTCACCCCGCTGTTCCAGCGCGCCAACTCGTTCCCCCAGCCCAAGTTCATCAACCTGGACATGGAGGAGTACAAGGACCTGGACATGACCATCGCGGTCTTCACCAGGATCCTGGACAAGCCCGAGTTCAAGAACCTCGAGGCCGGCATCGTGCTCCAGGCCTACCTCCCGGACGCGCTGTCCGCCATGATCCGGCTGCAGGACTGGGCCGCGCGGCGCCGCGCCAACGGCGGCGCCGGCATCAAGGTCCGCGTGGTCAAGGGCGCCAACCTGCCCATGGAACAGGTGGAAGCCTCGCTCCACGAGTGGCCCCTGGCCACCTGGGGCACCAAGCAGGACTCGGACACCAGCTACAAGAGCGTCATCAACTACGCCCTGCACCCCGAGCGGATCAAAAACATCCGGATCGGCGTGGCCGGCCACAACCTGTTCGACATCGCCTTCGCCTGGCTGCTGGCCAAGCAGCGCGGCATCGCGGATACCGCACAGCAGAGTATCGAGTTCGAAATGCTGCTGGGCATGGCGCAGGGCCAGGCCGAAGCCGTGAAGAAGGACGTCGGTTCCCTGCTGCTCTACACGCCGGTGGTGCACCCTTCCGAGTTCGATGTCGCCATCGCCTACCTGATCCGCCGCCTGGAAGAGGGCGCCAGCCAGGACAACTTCATGTCCGCCGTGTTCGAACTCAGCGAAAACGAAGGGCTGTTCGAGCGCGAAAAGCAGCGGTTCCTCTCCTCGCTGGAGGCCCTGGACAACAGCGTGCCGCTGCCCAACCGCCGGCAGGACCGCAGCCTTCCGCCTGAGCCCATGCCGCACACCGGCTTCCGGAACACCCCGGACACGGATCCCGCGCTTCCCGCCAACCGTGACTGGGGCCGGGCCATCCTGGGGCGTGTGCCGTCCTCCACGCTGGGCAACGCCTCAGTCAAGGCCGCCTTCATCAATGACGAAGCGAGGCTGAACACCGCCATCGCAACCGCTGTGGAAAAGGGCAAGGCCTGGGGCAAGCTCTCCGGCAACGAGCGCGCAGAGATCCTGCACCGCGCCGGCGACATCCTGGAGGCCCGCCGCGCCGACCTCCTCGAGGTGATGGCCAGCGAGACCGGCAAGACCATCGACCAGGGCGACCCCGAAGTCAGCGAGGCCGTCGACTTCGCCCATTACTACGCCGAGTCCGCGCGCAAGCTGGACACGGTCGACGGCGCCACGTTCGTCCCAGCCAAGCTCACCGTTGTCACCCCGCCGTGGAACTTCCCGGTCGCCATCCCGGCAGGGTCCACCCTTGCGGCACTCGCCGCCGGCTCCGCCGTCGTCATCAAGCCTGCGAAGCAGGCCGCCCGCAGCGGCGCCGTGATGGTCGAGGCGCTGTGGGAGGCCGGTGTGCCCAAGGATGTCCTCACCATGGTGCAGCTGGGCGAGCGGGAGCTCGGCAAGCAGCTGATCAGCCACCCTGCCGTGGACCGCGTGATCCTCACCGGCGGTTACGAAACCGCCGAACTGTTCCGTTCCTTCCGCAAGGACCTGCCGCTCCTGGCCGAAACCAGCGGCAAGAACGCCATCATCGTCACCCCCAGCGCCGACCTGGACCTTGCGGCGAAGGACGTGGCCTACTCCGCGTTCGGTCACGCCGGCCAGAAGTGCTCCGCCGCCTCGCTGGTGATCCTGGTGGACTCGGTGGCCAAGTCCAAGCGGTTCCACAACCAGCTGATCGACGCCGTCACCTCGCTGAAGGTGGGCTACCCGCAGGATCCCACCAGCCAGATGGGCCCGATCATCGAACCGGCCGGCGGCAAGCTCCTCAACGCCCTGACCACCCTGGGCGAGGGCGAGGACTGGGCCGTCGAACCGAAGCAGCTCGATGGCACCGGCCGGCTCTGGAGCCCGGGCGTGCGCTACGGCGTCAAGCGCGGTTCCTACTTCCACCTCACCGAGTTCTTCGGCCCCGTCCTGGGCGTGATGACCGCCGACACCCTGGAAGAGGCCATCGACATCCAGAACCAGATCGAATACGGCCTTACAGCAGGCCTGCACTCGCTCAACTCCGAGGAACTGGGCATCTGGCTGGACTCCATCCAGGCCGGCAACCTTTACGTCAACCGCGGCATCACCGGTGCAATCGTGCAACGCCAGCCGTTCGGCGGCTGGAAGAAGTCCGCAGTCGGCGCCGGGACCAAAGCGGGCGGCCCGAACTACCTCGCGGGTCTCGGTGACTGGGCTCCTGCCACGGGCACGGCCACGGCATCCGTGACCCACGCCGGTGTGCGGCGCCTCCTGAACGCGGCCGGCTCCGCCCTGCAGCCGGCCGAACTTGAGTCCGTCCAGCGGGCCCTGGCATCCGACGCCGAGGCCTGGGCGGCGGAGTTCGGCACCGCCAAGGACGTCTCCGGCCTGGGCGCGGAACGCAACATCTTCCGCTACCGGAACCTGCCCGTCACCATCCGCCTCTCCGAAGGCGCGCCGCTGGCGCACCTCGTCCGGACCGTGGCCGCCGGCGTGCTGGCGGGCTCGGCTCTGACCGTGTCCACCGCCGTCGAACTTCCCGCGCAGTTCCGCTCCGTGCTGACCGGGCTGGACATCGACGTGACGGTGGAGTCCGACGCCGGCTGGCTGGCTTCGGCGGGACACCTTGCCGCCGCGGGGAAGCTGTCCGGTGCGCGCATCCGCCTCATCGGCGGCGACGCTTCCGCGCTTGCCGAGGCCACCGGTGGCCGCCCGGACCTCGCCGTCTACGCCCACCCGGTCACTGAGGCCGGCCGCGTGGAACTGCTGCCGTTCCTGCACGAGCAAGCCGTCAGCATCACCGCCCACCGGTTCGGCACCCCGAACCACCTCTCGGATGCACTGATCTAGCTCCGGGAACAGGGAAAGCCGGGCAGCCACCACATGGTGGCTGCCCGGCTTTCCTGATTGATCCCTAGCCCAGGTACCAGCCCGGCGGCGTCCACGTAACGGGGACGCTGTGGGCGGAGAAATCCTCGCAGCGGGTGCAGGTGTAGGCGACTTCACCCAGCGTTGCTACGCTTCCGTCCCGTCGGTAGGTCGGCGGAATGTAGGTCTCGAGGTAGACGAATTCGTCGGTGCGGCACTTGTCGCAGGTTGGCTTACCTACGTAGCCGGAGTCCGCGGTGGCATGTCCGGCGCCGAGGTTTGCCTGGCGGGTGGACGGCCGTGCTGAAGAAAGCGGGCGCGCGTGCGCAGTGCTGAGATGGGTGTTCCTGGCTGTCGTCATTGGCTGCCTGTCCCAGGCGCCGGAGCCCCCTACGGGGCGCGCCTGTTTGTAGAACCGGCCTGCTGCTTGACCCTTGGAAAACCCAGCATAGGGGATACCGTTTCCCCTATCAATGGACACGGACCCCCTAACATGTCGAAATGCTGGATATTTCGGTGTTGGAGGGTTAAGTTTGCCGGTTAATTGTCCTTCCAACGATTGACTGGGTCAGCGCGTCGATCACCTCGGTGTTGGCCAGTGGGTTGCGGATCAGCGTAAAGTCCACGTCCCCCACCGCCGGAAGGTCAAAGCGGCGGGTGATGATCTTCAGGTCCTCGGGCACCAGCGATGTCGGCATGACGGCAACGCCAATGCCTGCGCGGACGGCGGCGAGCACCCCGCTGATCTGCCGTGTGGTGCAGGTGATCCGCCACGTCCTGCCATGGGCTTCGAGCGCATCGATGGCAAGCTTCCGGCTAAGGCTGGGGGAGGGGTAGGCGATCAGCGGCACCGGCGTGCCGGGGTCGAGCGTGGTCTGCTCCAGCCCCACCCAGGAGAAGGAATCGTGCTGGACCACGGTGCCGTCCTTGGCGCCCGCCACCCACTTGACGAACACCAGGTCCAGCTGCCCGGCGTTGAGCTTGCGGTAAAGCTGGTCGCTCTGCCCCACGGTGAGTTCAAGGTTGATCTGTGGGTAGATTTGCCGGAATTCCCGCAGGATCCGCGGCAGCCCGGTGATGGCGAGGTCGTCAGCCGTGCCGAACCGGAGGCGCCCGCGCATGGCCGAGCCGGAGAAGTAGCGGGCGGCGGCGTCGTGTGCCGACAGGATGGTCCGGGCGAACCCGGCCATCGCATCGCCGTTATCCGTCAGCCGGACGTCCCGCGTGTCCCGGCTGATCAGGGTGCGCTTCGCCGCTGCTTCGAGCTTGCGGATGTGCTGGCTGATGGTGGGCTGGGCCAGACCCAGCCGCTCCGCCGCCTTGGTGAAGCTCAGGGTGTCGGCGACGGCGAGGAAGGACCGCAGCTGCGCGGGCTCAAACATATGGGCTCCGTTGTCGAGAGGAGTATTGCGGTTCGCAATACTAGTTATAGGGACCATACCTCTCCATAATCTTCTTCCGCCACCCTAGCGTTAAGGACATCCCAGACCGCCCGCAATCTTGAGGACATCCCTGTGGCACCCCCACCGCCTTCGTCGGCCTCCGTCTCCCAACCAGTCATCGACGCGGCGGGCTCCGCGCCGCCGGACCACCGGACCCAGCCGCTGCCGGTCGTCGCGGAGCGCCTGCCGTGGCGGCATACCTTCATCTCGCTGAAGGTGCCCAACTTCCGGATCTTCGTCGTGGGACATTTCATCGCAGTCATTGCCCTCTGGATGCAGCGCATTGCCCAGGACTGGCTGGTGCTCCAGCTCTCGGGATCTGTGACGGCCGTGGGCTTCACCGTGGCGCTGCAGTTCCTGCCGTCCCTGGTGCTGGGCCCGTGGGGCGGCATGATCGCTGACCGGTTCGCCAAGCGGAAGATCCTCATCCTGTGCCAGGCCATGGCGGCCATCCTCGCCGCGGCGCTGGCCACCCTGGCCCTCACGGGCGCCATCCAGGTATGGCACGTCTACGCCATCGCCCTGGTGCTCGGGCTGGTCACTGTCCTTGACCAGCCCGCCCGGCAGGTGTTCGTCAACGAACTCGTCGGGCCGAAGTACCTGCGCAACGCCATCAGCGTCAACTCCACCACGTTCCAGCTGGGGGGCCTGATCGGCCCGGCGCTTGCGGGCCTGCTCCTGACCGCGGTGGGGGCGGGGTGGGCCTTTGCCGCCAATGCCGTGGCCTGCTGCTCCACGGTGACGATGCTGCTGATCCTGCGCAAGGACCAGCTCCACGTCAGCGCCCCGGCGCCCAAGAGCAAGGGCATGCTCCGCGAGGGGCTGCGCTACGCACTCAGCAAGCCCACCATCTACTGGCCCTGGCTGATGGCCGGGTTTATTTCGGTGTTCGCCATGAGCCTGCCGGTGGTGCTTGCCGCCTTCGCGGACCACGTCTTCTACGCCGGCGCGGGCGGCTACGGCCTGCTCAACGCCCTGGTGGCCCTCGGGGCGCTGTCCGGCGCGGTGGCATCCACCCGCCGCCGGCAGCTTCGGCTGCGGTCCGTGGTGTTCTGCGCCGGAATGTATGGGCTGATGCTGTGCCTGGCGGTGCTGGCGCCGTCGATGGCGTCGTTTGGTGCGGTGATGGTGCTGTCCGGCTTCTGGTGCCTGATGTTCCTGACCGGATCCAACCAGCTGGTGCAGGTGAGCTCCAACATGGCGATCCGTGGACGCGTGATGAGCCTGTACATCATGGTGCTGATCGGCGGCCAGGCGCTGGGCGGCCCCATGCTCGGCTGGATCGCCGAGCACGCTGATCCGCATGCGGCCCTGCTGGTGTCAGGCGGCGTTCCCGCCCTGGCGGCCATGACCGTTGCTGCGATCCTGGCACGCAAGGGCGGGCTGAAACTCCGAATGGACCTCAAGTGCCGGCGCCCGCTGAGGATCGTCAGCCGGCACGCCGGCGCCTGAGGGCCGGGTCCTTAGACTGCGGCCGGCTGCAACGCCAGGTGGGGATACGCCGGGCTGCGCTCCTGGAACTGCAGCACGGCTTCATTCCGGATGACACCATCACGGATCTCTATGGCCCGCGCTATGGTGTCGTTGCCGTCCCACGCCGCCGGACCGCCCATCACCGTTTCGAGGAACGGCTGCAGGGCCTGGCTGATCTCCCAACTGGACGAGTTCCAGAGGTACGAGGGGCTGTGGTCCACCGCGTAGTAGTTGATGTGCTCACCCACGGTGAACATCGGATCGGCGAACGTGGTGGTCCGTGCCCAGCTGAAGCCCATGCCCTCGTCGCAGGAAACATCAACAATGAGGCTGCCCGGGCTGAAGGCCGCGAGATCCTCTGTCCTCAGGTATGTCAGCGGGTTGTTCGGGTCCTGCAGGGTGCAATTGACCACGATGTCGCTCTCGGCGAGGAACGGTGCCAGCGGAACCCGGCCCCGTTCGGTGATGACCTGGCTCAGGAAGGGGGCTTCGGCGTCGTGGTCAAACTGCACGATGTTCACCGAGTGGATCGGTGCGCCCACTGCGGCGACACCGCGGTTCGTGAGCACCTGGACGTCGTGGATGCCGTGAGCGTTCAGTGCCGTCACAGCCCCACGGGCCGTGGCGCCAAAACCGATCACGACGGCGCTCAGGCGGCGCCCGTAGTCCCCGGTGGAACCGGTCAGCGCCAGCGCATGCAGGACCGAACAGTATCCGGCCAGTTCGTTGTTCTTGTGGAACACGTGCAGGCCGAAACCGCCGTCGCTGGCCCAGTGGTTCATGGCCTCGAAGGCGATGAGCGTCAGCTTCTTGTCGATGGCCAATTGCGTGATGGCACGGTCCTGGACACAGTGCGGCCAGCCCCAGAGGACCTGCCCGTCACGCAGGTCGGCGAGGTCTTCCGGCTGCGGCTTGGGCAGGAGTACGACGTCGGCCGCCGCCAACAGCTCATCCCTCGCCGCCATTCGGCCCACCAGCGTGGAGAGCTGGCTGTCCGGGACACCGAAACGTTCGCCGTAGCCCTGCTCCAGGATGATGCGCTCCCGGATGTCGGGTGCGATCCGTTCGAAGTGCAGGGGATGGATGGGTACGCGGCGCTCGTCCGGTTTGCGCGTGGAGGCCAGGACGCCCAGGCTCAGCCGGGTCTGTTGGCCACTCACTTCTTCTTTGCGGCCTTGGTGGACGTGATGTCCAGGGAGCTGGCCGGCGCTGCTGCGGCCTTCTTCTCAGCGCGCTTTTCCTTGATGGACTTGCCGGACTTTTTTGATGCCGTTTGACGCGGGGACTTGTCAGCCATGGTTGCTCCTGTAGCGGAACCGAAAAATGGTTCCTGACTACTGACAGTACACCCGTGCAGCTAATTATCCGCGGGACAGCGGGCGCCTGGACCACGGACGGAATTGGAGCGGCTGACGGGAATCGAACCCGCGTATCAAGCTTGGGAAGCTAGCGCTCTACCATTGAGCTACAGCCGCGCTGCCGCCGCTCGCGCGGGGCAGAACTTAGCTTAGCGCAGATATGGCGGCTGCCCCGCCCATCCCGCTGGCGCATGCTGCGTGTCCTGTCATCCGCGGCGTCATCCAGTAACTCTTCAGTAACGTCGGCGGTGCCGGCTAGGTGCGGAGGTTGGGCGCTGGCTAACCTGATCGCCGGGTAGCCACCGCATTGGGGGAGGAGGCTATTGCGGCCGCCGACGTCAACAACAGGAACTATCTTCATGGCAATCGCAGAGCACGAGGTCCTCATAGAGCGCGACGCCATGGCTGTGTACCAATTCCTCCTGGACGCCACCAACCTCCCCCTCTGGCGCGACGACGTCCGCAGCGTGAAGCTGGCCCGGGGCCAGGCTGAAACCGTGGGCGCCGTGTACCGGAAGATGGTGGCAGGCCGCTCCGGGCTGAGTATCCCCGCGGAGCTGGAGATCACCAATGCCCGGCCAGGCGCCGAAATCCGGTTCCACATTGTTTCCGGGCCGGCCACCCGCTGGGGCGGTTACTACCTCAGCACGGAAGATGCAGGAACCCGGGTCCGGTTCGCCCTGGAGGCCAGGCGCGAGGGACGGTTCGGTTTCTTCGACCGCTTCAGTTTCCTGAACGGGATGCTCCAGCGCCGGGTCAGCTCCGATGTTGCCCAGCTTGACCGGCTCAAGGACGTGCTGGAACTGGAGCCCGCCGTCTGATCCGGAACCGTACCGCGGCGCTTATTGCGCCAGCCGCTGCCCGGCCCAGGGACCGGCAATGGTCGACGGCGATGCGAGGCTTCCGCCGGTCAGGTCCCAGTACTGCACTACGTCGTTGGCCCTGCGCAGGGCCACGCCCGTGGAGTTCAGGCCGGTAGCACTCCGCAGCGGCCGGATGCCGGTAACGTCCGTCCAGCCGGTGGCCACGGTGGGGCGGGTCTCGGCCCGCAGCGCCGTGGTGCCCCAGCCGCGGTACAGCTGCACGTAACCGTCCGCCCTGAGGGCCAGGAGGTCCTGGAACCCGTCGGCGTCGTAATCCACCATGGACAGCCGGGAAGCGGAAATGCCGGTGGCCACTGTTGCGCGCTCGGCGAGGTCCCCGGTTCCCTTGTTCGGGTAAAGGAACAGGTTTCCGTAGCCGTCCAATGCCAGGATCTGGGGCATCCTGTTGTTCGCGCACCAGCCGCCCACGGCCAGAGTCAGCGTGTTCCACCCGCCCGCGCCGAGGGTGACCGGTGCCTGGAACCCTCCGGTGGCAACGCCGCGGTGCAGGGTCAGGTTGCCGTTGGTCCACTGGGTGAGGACGTCGTACGCCCCGTCCCGGTCCCAGTCGGTCACGAAGACTTCCTTGGCGCCGGTGAAGCCCGAGCCGATCACTTTCGCGGCGGCGTAGGTACGGGGCCCGGTGGACGCCCGGTTCAGAAGCTGCCCTGCGGAGTCCACCGAGACAAGGTCTGCCGGGCCGGTGATGGCGGCGGCCGAAAGGTTCAGGG
The DNA here is from genome assembly GCF_057369995.2 of Arthrobacter sp. MOO21. Classification (NCBI taxonomy): domain Bacteria; kingdom Bacillati; phylum Actinomycetota; class Actinomycetes; order Micrococcales; family Micrococcaceae; genus Arthrobacter; species Arthrobacter sp. MOO21. Next base: position 2,039,375 of record NZ_CM170671.2, read on the forward strand.
TGGGCGGCATGTGCTTGACGGGGGCGTCGCAGAGGCTGGGCGGCGGCGCCGGGAAAGCCGTGCCGGACCCCGGGCCGCCCGGGGAGTCGAGGGTGCCGGCCGGCAGCGTGGTGTAGCCGAAGAAGTTCACCACCCCCCAGATCTGGTAGGTGGAGTTGGTGTAGGAAATGCCGGCGCCCATCACATTGAAGCGGGGATCCAGCAGCATCGCGTTGTGGCCCGGGGAACCCTTCCACCACTCCACCAGCTGGGCGGCATCACGGTCCGTGCGGATGGCGATCACCTCGCCGGCGCCGTTGGTGGGGTTCAGCGCGCGCGGGTCGGTCCAGAAGCTGGCCCGGTGCTCGATCACCTCTCGGGTGGCGATGCTGTCCGACCACTCCTGCGACATGCCAGCCACGGTGGGGTGGTACTTCACCTTGTTCAGCCCGTTGGCCACCCGGTACTCGTTGATCTTGGTGAACACGGTGAGGATGGCTGCCGCGTTGCTGTCGGGAACGAGGGCTTCCGTGGTGGGAACTCCCGTGGCGGATTCCGGGGCGGCCAGCCGGGGCGTGGGAGGTGATGCCAGTTCGTTGTCCGGTGCCCACAGCGGAGGAATGGACACTGTTTCGGGGGCCGGGGGTGCGGCCTCCGTTGTGGTGGCCAGCGGTGTCGTCGGTGCCGGCGCCGGGGCGGATGGCCCGGGAGCCGGGGCTGCGGCTTCCGTCGTGCCCGGGCCGGCAGGGACTGGAACGCCCGGCTGGGCGGCCAGGATGTCCGGGTCCACGGCCGGAGAGAGCGGCGCCATCGCTGACCCTGTACTGCCCGCGGCCGTGCCGTCGCCGTTCACTATCGGTGCCGCCAGGGAGATGCCCTGCGCTCCGGCCGGCTCGCCATGGAGCGTCTGCAGCGGTGCGGAGGCGGACGTCGAGACCAGCGCCAACGCACAGAGCACGCCAATAAAAGAGGGTGCAACCAATCTATTCACAACATCCCCAGCTCTGTTATGCCATCCGGGAGACCATCCGGCGGCTATCACTGGCAACATTAGCCCCAGTGGGCTACAGCAACAACGGGAAAATGGGGTTGGGGATAACCGATACGGTAATTTGGGACGGTGCTGATCTCTGACCGCGACATTCGTGCCGAAATTGACTCCCAGCGGATCGTGCTGGAACCCTTCGAACCCGCGATGGTGCAGCCGTCGTCGGTGGATGTCCGGATCGACAAATTCTTCCGGCTGTTCGACAACCACAAGTACGCGCACATCGACCCCGCCCAGGAGCAGCCCGAGCTGACGCGCCTGGTGGAAGTGGAGCAGGACGAGGCCTTCATCCTGCACCCCGGGGAATTTGTCCTGGGTTCAACGTACGAGACGGTCACCCTGCCCGATGACATCGCCGCCCGCCTGGAAGGCAAGTCCTCCCTGGGCCGCCTGGGACTGCTGACGCACTCCACGGCCGGCTTCATCGACCCCGGTTTCTCCGGCCACGTGACCCTTGAGCTCTCCAACATGGCCACCCTGCCCATCAAGCTGTGGCCGGGCATGAAGATTGGCCAGCTGTGCTTCTTCCGGCTGAGTTCCGCCGCGGAGTTCCCCTACGGCCAGGGCGAGTACGGCAACCGCTACCAGGGCCAGCGCGGTCCCACCGCCAGCCGCAGCCACCTGAACTTCCACCGCACCAGCATCTAGCCGGGCATTACGCCTGCGCGGCGACCGCCGGCTTCCTGGCGAATGCCTTGGTCAGCGGTTCCACGTAGCGGGCGGCCAGCGGGCCCATCACGGCCATGATCAGCACATAGGTGGTGGCCAGTGCCGCGAGTTCGCGCGGGACCGCTCCCGAGGCCACGGCCAGGCCGGCGATGACTATCGAGAATTCGCCGCGGGCCACGAGTGCGGCGCCGGCACGGAAGCGGCCCGGCCGGGCAATCCCGGCGCGCTTTGCCGCCCAGATGCCGGTGGCCATCTTGGTGGCCGCCGTGGCTACCGCCAGGACCAGCGCCCAGCCGAGTACCGGCGGGATGGTGGCGGGATCGGTGTTGAGCCCGAAGGCCACGAAGAAGATGGCCGCGAACAGGTCCCGCAGGGGTTCAAGGATGCGCGTGGCGCTGTGCGCCGTGGACCCGGAAATGGCGATGCCCAGCATGAAGGCGCCCACCGCGGCGGACACCTGCATCGCGGACGCCGCGCCCGCCACCAGCAGGGCCGCCCCGAGGACGTTGAGCAGGAAGACCTCGGAGTTTTCGCTGTGGACGGCCTTGGAGACGTGGTGCCCGTGCCGCAGCGCTACCATCAGGACCAGGCTCACCACGGCCAGGGCGATTCCCACGGTGGTCAGGCCGCCCAGGAAACTTACGCCTGCGAGGGTGGCCGTGAGGATGGGCAGGTAAACGGCCATGGCGAGGTCCTCGAACACCAGGATGGACAGCACCACGGGCGTTTCGCGGTTGCCCAACCGGCCCAGGTCCGTGATGACCTTCGCGGCGATGCCGGACGAGGAAATGTACGTGACCCCGCCCATCACCATGGCGCCGACGAAACCCCAGTGCAGGGTCAGGGCAAGTGCTGCGCCCGGGACGAAGTTCAGGACCAGGTCAAGGACGCCGGCCTGCCACGAGCGGCGCAGCCCCGTGAACAGCTCAGCGGCCGTATATTCCAGTCCGAGCATGAGCAGCAGGAGGATGACGCCGATTTCGCCGGAGAGATGTGCGAACTCGTGCATACCTTCGAGCTTGACGATGCCGCCAGCGCCAAACGCCAGGCCGCCCAGGAGGTAGAGCGGGATGGGGGACATTCCGATCCGTCCGGCCAGCCGGGCCAGGAGGCCGAGGCAGAACACAACGGCCCCCAGTTCGATGAGGGTCAGGGCCAACGGGTCCATGGGATTTAGCCGTGGCGCAGGATATTGGCAGCCGAGTCGAGGCCTTCCTGGGTACCCACCGCCACCAAGAGGTCGCCGGGGTGGAGCACGACGTCGGGCCCCGGCGAGGGCAGGACCTCACCTTCGCGCATGATTGCCACGATTGAGACGCCGCACCGGGTACGGATGCAGGCCTTGCCCATGGGCTGGTTCTGGAACGGGGAATCCGCGGCGATGGAGAACTGCCGGGTGACGATGCCGGGCACGTCCTTGTGCTCTTCCGTGAGTTTCATGGCCAGGTGCTGGCCGCCCAGGAGGTTCCCGAGGGTGGCGGCTTCGTCGCTGGTCAGCGGGATCGACGCCTGGCAGGTATCGGGGTCGTCCCAGGTGGAAACGATGAGTTCCGTCTGGCCTTCCCACCGCTCCACGACGCCGATCCGGCGGCCGGAGGCTGTCATGAAGTCCTTGCGCCGGCCGAGGCCCGGAAGGTTGGTTTCTTCCACGTTCATGGTTCCAGCCTAGTCTGCCGGGCAAGACCTGGCGGGGGTGTGTTCCAAGGGCGAACAGCCGCGCCGTCAGCTGACGGGAACCACCGCAATCGGGGCTTTGTCCGGCGATTTCACCGGCAGCAGGACCAGGAGCCCGGCCAGGAGCACCGCCATGATCCCCAGGATGCCCCAGCGCTGCGCCTCTCCTGCCGGCACCAGCGGTGTGGCCACGGTGATGCACAAGGTAAACAGGGCCGGTGCCAGGAAACTGACCGCGCGGCCGGTGGTCGCGTACAGCCCGAAGAGTTCGCCTGACTCACCGTGCGGGGCGAGCCGGGCGAGGTAGGCGCGGGAGGATGACTGGGCGGGGCCCACGAACAGGCAGAGGAACAGCCCGAACACCCAGAACGTGGTGCTGCCGGCCCAGTCCATGCCCAAGAAGGTGTAGGTGCCGTTGCCCAGGAGCAGGATCGCGGTGCCGGCCACGAGCAGTCCCGCCAGGGAGCCTGCGATCACGGCCTTCGGGCCCACCTTGTCGTCCAGGAAGCCGCCGGCCACGGCGCCGACGGCCGCCACGACGTTCCCGAAGATGGCGAAGAAAATGACCTGCGACAGCGTGAAGCCGAAGGTCCCGGCCGCGATGATGCCGCCGAAGGTGAAGACAGCGGCCAGGCCGTCACGGAACACGGCGCTGGCCAGCAGGAAGTAGATGGTGTGCGGGCTGGTGGCGTAGATCGCCTTGATCCGCCGGAACAGGAGGCCGTAGCTGGCCAGGAATCCGAGGCGCCGGGCCTGCGGGGTCCGCGGCAGTTCGGGGACCGCGAAGAGGACAGGGAGCGCGAAGACAAAGAACCACAGGGCGGAGAAGACAGCCACCAGCCGGATGTTGAGGCTGTCCTGGGTGGACGCGCCGAACCACTGGAAAACCGGCTGGACGAAGAGCTGCAGGACGGCCAGGAGGGCCACGATGCCGCCCAGGTAGCCGGCGCCCCAGCCAAGGCCGCTGACCTTTCCGATGTTCCGCGGCGTGGAGACCTGGGCGAGCATGGCGTTGTAGTTGACGCCGGCGAATTCGAAGAAGACGTTGCCCAATGCGATCAGGGATACGCCAAGGAGCAGGAATTCCGGCCGCGGGAACACGAAGAAGCACAGTCCCGTGAGGACGGCGACGGCGGCGGAGTTGACCCCCAGCCACAGCTTGCGCCGCCCCCCGGCATCCGAACGCTGGCCGGTGACCGGTGCCAGCAGTGCGATGGCGAAGCCGGCCACCGCCAGGGCCGCACCCAGGACCGCCGAGGCGCTGTCCTCGCCGCCGAAGGCGCTGGACGTCAGGTACACGGTGAAGACAAAGGTGGTCATCACGGCGTTGAAGGCGGCGGATCCCCAGTCCCAGGAGGCCCAGGCCAGGACCTGCCCCCTGGTGGAGGGGGTTCCGGCTTCGAGTTCCGAGGCGGGCCGCATCGCCCCGGGAGCGCTGGCGCTGTTCATAGGCTGCATAGTATCCGCCCGTGGCGAACACCTGGCGGACGCCGGGCCCCTGACGCCGGGGAATTCACCGGCTTGCGGGGGCCCCGGCGCGGCAGGCAGCGCAGGAGCCTTGATAAACTGGCCTCTCCCGGATCCAACTTTTTTGCCGCCTGCTCCAACTTTTGACAATCGAATCCCTGACGTTGCGGAGACACCAGTGATAACAGTCCTTGCCGTGCACTTTTCGGTGGCTGTCCTGGTGCCCTTCCTCTTCAGGGCCTGGGGGCGGAACGCCTTCTACGCACTGGCCGCCGTTCCCGCGGCGTCCTTCGGGTGGCTCCTCTTCCAGCACGGCCCCGTCTATTCCGGATCCGGGGCGGTGGCAGAGGTCTTCGAGTGGATTCCCGGGCTGCGTCTCGAGCTCGCTTTCCGGATGGACGCGCTGGCCTGGGTCATGTCCCTGCTGGTCCTCGGCGTCGGTTCCCTGGTGCTGGTGTACTGCGCACGCTACTTCAAAAAGAAGGACCAGGATCTTGGCGCGTTCGGCGCCCAGCTGCTGGCCTTCGCCGGTGCCATGTTCGGCCTGGTGGTGGCGGATGACCTCCTGCTGCTGTTCATCTTCTGGGAACTGACCACCATCCTGTCCTACCTCCTGATCGGCTTTGCCCGAACCCGGCTGGCGGCCCGCCGGTCCGCATTGCAGGCCCTGATGGTCACCACGGCGGGCGGCCTGGCGATGCTGGTGGGCCTCATCATGCTCGGCCATGCCGCCGGAACCTACCGCATCTCCAGCATCCTGGACCAGGCCTCCACGCTGGCTGCCGGGACGGACGGCGCGGTGGCAGGCGCCGCCGTCGTACTCATCCTGGTCGGTGCCATCACCAAGTCCGCACTGGTCCCGTTCCACTTCTGGCTGCCAGGCGCCATGGCCGCACCCACCCCTGTCAGCGCCTACCTGCACGCCGCCGCAATGGTCAAGGCCGGCATCTACCTGGTGGCGCGCCTGGCCCCGGGGTTCTCGGAGACGCTGTACTGGCAGCCCGTGGTCCTGGGGCTGGGCCTGGCCACCATGCTGGTAGGCGGCTACCGGGCGCTGCGGCAGACCGACATCAAGCTCATCCTCGCCTACGGCACCGTCAGCCAGCTTGGCTTCCTCACCATGGCGGTGGGCCTGGGAACGCCGGACGCCGCGCTGGCCGGCCTGGCCATGCTGCTGGCCCACGGCCTGTTCAAGGCGACGCTCTTCCTGGTAGTGGGCATCATTGACCACCAGTCCGGCACCCGGGACGTCCGGAAGCTCTCCGGCGTCTTCCGCTCCTCGCGCGCGCTGGGCATCGTGGCTGCCATCGGTGCCGCGTCCATGGCGGGCGTTCCCCTGATGGGCGGTTTCGTGGCCAAGGAATCGGTGCTGGAAGCGTTCGTGCACCATGCCAAAGACGCGCAGTCCGGCCCCTGGGGCATGGTGGTCCTGGTTGGCCTGGTGCTGGGCTCCGTCCTCACCTTCGCCTACAGCGCCCGCTTCATGTGGGGCGCGTTCGCCCTCAAGCCGGGAGTGGAACCCACTCCGTTCAAGGCCATCAGGCCCTCCTTCCTCGCCGCTCCCGCCATCCTCAGCCTCCTCACCATCGTGTACGGGCTCTGGCCGGTGCCCGCTGACGCGTGGATCCAGCCGTACGCGGCGCTGTTCGCCTCCACAGCGCCCGACGCCGGCACTCCCGGTGAGCAGGCCGGCCACCTTGCGCTGTGGCACGGCTTCACCCCCGCGCTTGGGCTGACGGCCGTCACCTTCGTCCTGGGCGCCGCCATGTACTTTTGGCGCAGCGCGGTGGCCCGCGCGCAGTCCCTGGTCCCCGCGTGGGTGGACGGCGACCGCGCCTACCAGCTCACCATCGGCGCGCTGGACGACGCCGCCGTCTGGATCACCGGCCGCACCCAGCGCGGTTCGCTGTACTACTACCTTGCCGTGATCCTCAGCGTGGCGTTCGTGCTGCCGCTCTCCGTGATCCTGCTGGCCCGCAAGGACCTGCCGGCGGACATCTACCTGGTGGATCCCAACTCCCCGCTGCAGCTGGTGGCCGGCGTGGGAATCGTCATCGGAGCCCTAGCCGCCGTCCGGGCCAACAAACGCTTCCTTGCCGTGCTGATGGTGTCCGTCACCGGCTACGGCATCGCGCTGCTGTTCGCCCTCCAGGGCGCCCCGGACCTGGCCCTGACCCAGATGCTCGTGGAGACCATCATCCTGGTGGCGTTCGTGCTGGCCATGCGCAGCCTTCCCGCTGAACTCCGCGACCGTACCGGCGGCAAGTACCGGGTGCTGCGCGTGATCATCGGGCTGGGGTTCGGCGTGACCATGGTGTTCGCCGCGATCTTCGCCATGGGCGCCCGCACCGCCATTCCCGTATCACTGCAGTTTCCGCAGCTGGCCTACGAAGGCGGCGGCGGGCTGAACGTGGTCAACGTGACCCTGGTGGACATCCGCGCCTGGGACACCTTCGGGGAAATCAGCGTCCTGGCGCTCGCCGCCACCGGCGTGGCAAGCCTGATCTTCGTGCGCGGCCGCGGTAAGCGGCTGCAGTCCTCCGCGTCCGTTGCCGAGGGCACCGTGGGCCGCTTCCACGGGGTGGATCCCGGCTCCCGCGACGGCGCAGCGCTGGCCGTCAGCCGGAAGTTCGCGGCCGCGGCGCGCGACCCCTGGATCGTGGCCGGACGCACGCTGGCCCCGGAACGGCGGTCCATCATCTTCGAAGTGGTCACCCGGCTGATCTTCCACTCGATGATCATCTTCTCGCTTTACCTGCTGCTGGCCGGCCACAACCTGCCCGGCGGCGGCTTCGCGGGCGGGCTCACCGCGGGCCTGGCCCTCACCATGCGTTACCTGGCCGGCGGCCGGTTCGAACTCCGGGAGGCCGCGCCCCTGAGCGCCGGCGCCCTGCTGGGTTCCGGCCTGGCACTGGCAGCCGTGTCCGGCGTAATGCCCCTGCTGCTGGGCGGCCAGGTGTTCCAGTCCGCCATCATCGAAATCTGGCTTCCGGTGTTCGGGGACATCAAGTTCGTCACCTCCACCATCTTCGACATCGGCGTGTACATCGTGGTGGTCGGCCTGGTGCTGGACGTCCTGCGGAGCCTCGGCGCCGAAATCGACGAGCATTTCGAGGAACGCTCAGCAGGCTCGGGGCACCAGGGCGAAGCCGCACCAGTATTGCAACAGGAAGAGGAACCGGGCGGGATGCCTGCCGAGACCACCGCAAAGGGCAAAGCATGAGCATCAACCTGACCCTCCTGATCGTCATGGGTGCCCTGTACGCGTGCGGAATCTACCTGATCCTCGAGCGCAGCCTGACCCGTGTGCTGCTGGGGCTGATGCTGCTGGCCAACGCCACCAACCTGCTGATCCTGGCAACCGGCGGCTACGCGGGCCTGGCCCCGCTGTTCTCCAAGGACATCGCGGCCCAGGACTACAACGACCCACTGCCGCAGGCCCTGATCCTGACGTCGATCGTGATCTCCTTCGCCGTCACGGCGTTCATGCTCGGCATCATCTACCGCACCTGGGTGCTGGCGCGCCAGGACGACATCCAGGACGACGTGGAAGACCTCCGGGTGGCCGAAACCCCCAGCTTCGACGCCGAGGACGACGCCGAGGTCCCGGCCGAGACGTCCGAGTTTCCGCTGGCAACAGTCACGGCGGGCGCCCGCGAAATGCCCGCCGAGGACGCCGCGGCGGAGGAACAGCCCGGATCACTCAACGTCGATCCCCGCCCGATGGAAGCCAGCCCGGAAGGAGGCGGACAGTGAACATCGCAGCCCTGGCTCCGCTCGCCGTCGTACTTCCCATCCTGGGCGCCGCCCTGACCTTCCTGCTGATCCGGCACTCCCGCGCCCAGCGCGCGGTCAGCATCGCGCTGCTGTCCCTGACCCTGGCGCTTGAATGCCTGCTGCTGGCCTCGGCGTGGGAGAGCGGGACCGCCGCAGTGACCATCGGCGGCTGGCTGCCGCCCTGGGGCATCGTGATGGTGGTGGACCAGTTCTCCTCGCTGATGCTGGTGGTTTCCTCCGCGGTGAGCCTGGCCGTGCTGGTGTACGCCACCGGGCAGGGCATGGCCGACGGCGACCAGGATGCCCCGGTCTCGATCTTCCACCCCACCTACCTGATCCTGGTGGCGGGGGTGTCCAACGCCTTCCTGTCCGGCGACCTCTTCAACCTCTACGTGGGCTTCGAGATCCTGCTGACGGCAAGCTACGTGCTGATGACGCTGGGCGGCACCGGGCCGCGCATCCGGGCCGGCGTGACCTACGTGGTGGTGTCCGTGGTGTCCTCTGTGCTGTTCCTGATCGCCATCGCCATGGTCTACGGCGCCACGGGGACCGTCAACATGGCCGACCTCGCCATGAAGCTGGGCGAACTGGACCAGGGCACCAGGACCCTGCTGCACGTCATGCTGCTGGTGGCGTTCGGCATCAAGGCCGCGGTGTTCCCGCTGTCCTTCTGGCTCCCGGACTCGTACCCCACGGCCCCTGCCCCGGTCACCGCCGTGTTCGCGGGCCTGCTCACCAAGGTGGGCGTATATGCGATGGTCCGGACCGAGACGCTGCTGTTCCCGGGCGATGCCCTGAACACGCCCCTGATGGTGGCGGCACTGCTCACCATGGTGGTGGGCATTCTGGGTGCGCTGGCGCAAAGCGACATCAAGCGTCTCCTCTCGTTCACCCTGGTCAGCCATATCGGCTACATGGTGTTTGGGCTGGCCATGTCCTCCGCCGCCGGACTGGCCGCGGCCGTCTTCTACGTGGCCCACCACATCACCATCCAGACCAGCCTCTTCCTGGTGACCGGCCTGATCGAGCGGCGGGGAGGCAGCTCCTCCGTGGACCGGCTGGGCGGCCTGGCCAAGCTCTCTCCCCTGCTGGCCCTGCTGTTCTTCGTCCCCGCCATGAACCTCGCCGGGATTCCGCCCTTTTCCGGGTTCCTGGGCAAGGTGGGCCTGCTGCAGGCCGGCGTGGAACTGGGGACGCCGCTTGCCTATGCCCTGGTGGTCGGCGGCGTGGTCACCAGCCTCCTGACCCTGTTGGCCGTCGCCCGGGTCTGGAACCGCGCGTTCTGGCGCCGGCCCACCGACGCCGAGCATCCGGATCCGGTGCTCCTTGCCGCACCGGCGGCGAGGGTTTCCGGTCCCGGAGCCAAGCCCAACGACACGGTGACGCTGCTGCCGCGCACCATGGTGGGCTCGACCATGGGCCTGGTGGTCATCGGGGTTGCCCTGACCGTTTTCGCCGGGCCGCTGTTCGAGCTGTCCGGCCACGCGGCACGGGACATGCTGGACCGGGCCCCGTACATCCAGGCGGTCCTCGGCGACGGATCCCCCGTTCCTGCCGCCCCTGTGGTGGGAGGAGGACGATGAGCCGGCAACGGATTTCCCTGCGCCAGGAGCTGCCGCTGCTGGTGTGGCTGGTGGTTGTGTGGGGGGCCCTGTGGCAGGACTTCAGCCCTGGCAACCTCCTGTTCGGCGCGCTGCTGGCGGTGGGCGTCGCGCGGCTGTTCTACCTTCCGCCGGTGGAGCTCAGCGGCCGGTTCAACATCCTGTATGCAGTGCCCTTCGCCGTGGTGTTCCTCGGCAAGGTGGTGGTGGCCAGCGCGCAGGTGTTCTACCTTGCCGTGGTCCGAGGGCCAAAGGTGACCAATGCCATCGTCGCTGTCCGGCTGCGCAGCCACCAGGACCTGCTGGTCACCGCCACGGGGCACGTGATCTCCCTGATTCCCGGATCCCTCGTGGTGGAGGTGGACAGGTCAACGTCCACCCTGTACCTGCACGCCATCAACATCACCTCCCGCGAGGACGTGGAAAGCCTGCGGAACGAGGTGCGGTCCATCGAGGCCGGCCTGATCCGGATCATGGGCACGCCGGAGGAACTCGAAGCCGTCCGAAAGGAGGCAGTCGCGTGATGGACGCAGTCCTGGCGGTGACCGCCGCCATCTTCTCCCTGGCTGCCGCCGGAGCGATCATCAGGATCGCCCGCGGCCCCTCGCTGCTGGACCGGGTGCTCGCCGCCGACGTGCTGCTGGCCATCCTGGGCGGCGCCCTGTGCATCGATATGGCGGTGAACCGGCACCTGAACAACCTCATGCTGGTGGTGGCCATTTCCATCATCGGTTTCATCGGGTCCGTCACGGTGGCCCGTTTCGTTGCCGACCGGAGGGTGGACCCCAATGAATCCTGACTTTTCCGGTCCGGACGGCTGGGTTGACCTGGCCTCCGCCGTCTTCATGGTGGTCGGTGCACTGATGTCCCTGGCGGCCGCCATCGGCCTGCTGCGCTTCCCCGACCTGATGTCCCGAATGCACGCAGCCACCAAGCCCCAGGTCCTGGGCCTGTTCCTGCTCCTGGCAGCCATCGGCCTGCAGCTGCGGACCTGGTGGGTGTGGCCGGTGCTGCTGGTGGCCTGGATCTTCCAGCTCCTCACCGTCCCCGTGTCCGCACACATGGTGGGCCGGGCGGGCTACCGCACCAAGCACCTGCACCGGGAGCTGCTCAGCGCGGACGAGCTTGAAGCCGTAGTGCAGAAAGCCGCCGCCGAGGCTGCCCGGAAGGACAGCTCCGACGATGGCGGCACGCGCTAGTTCCTAGACGATGTCCTGGCTCTTGGCGAAGCGGGCGATGGCGCGCTGGGTGCCGCGGTTGGCCAGGACCTGGATGATGGCGCTGACCGATGCCGAGATCAACGCGAAGGTCAGGGCCGAACGCAGGCTCGTTGGGACGTCCTCGTTCTTGCCGGTGGGCGCCTTCTGCCCGGTGGTCTTTTCCCAGATGCCGTTGACCAGCTTGGTTCCGGCCAGGCCTGCGAGGAGGCTCACCCCGGTCCCGAGCAGCTTGATGAAAAGGTTCATTCCCAGTACTCCTTGACAGCGGAAAGCGGACTGCCTCCAGCCTAGCCGTACACCCGGGCGCGCCCGGGTAGGCCCGCCCGCCGTGGCCTATCCCGCGGGGCGCTCCGTGCGGAACTTGATCATCTTGTGGGTTCCGTCGCAGTAGGGCTTGATGGCCGAGGCCCCGCACCGGCACAACGCCACGGTTTTGCGGTCGCGGGGCACCGGGCCGCCGGAGGGAGTGACGATCTCAAACTCGCCCCTGACAATCAGTGGCCCGTCGGGGCACACCACAATGGAACTGGCGGCCGGTTCCCCGGCGCCGTTTTCCGTGGTTTCCGGCTGCTCCTGGTTCACATTTGCTCCTCTGTGGTTCGGGCGTGGGCTTTGCCGCGGTGGCGCAGCCGGAGTTCGGCCTCCCGGATTCCAGGGCCTCGGGTTCGTCGGCCCAGCGCAGGGGAAGGATGTACTCGGCGTCCTGCCGCGGCCGCGGCGTCATGCCGCCACGGGCACTGCCGCCCGCAGCGATGATTTCCCGGACTCCCAGGAGCCCAGCAGGTGGGCCGACAGCCGGCTGTCGATGGCCATGACCGCCGTGGCACCGAACAAGACATCCCCCAGGAGTTCCGGCTCGGCCTCCACCAGCCCACCTGCCAGGTCCCGGCCGGCGATCTGTTCGTGCACGGCGTCGGCTTCCACATGTTCATCGAAGTAGTGCGTGACGCCGGCATCGAAACCGTGGCGGCGGAAGCCGTTGCCGTAAAAGCGGTTGGGCTGGGAGGACGTCATCTCGTAGATGGCCAGGTGGCCGGTGATGGCGCCGCGGAGCCGCCGGTTCAATCCGCACAGCGACATCAGGTTGACCGAAGCGAGGGAGACCGCTGGGACGGCGTCAACGTACGCGCCGTAGGAGTCATCCAGTCCGATGCCGCGCATGGTGCGGGCAAACAGGGCACTGTGCATCCGTTCTGGCCGGCCGCCCCCGTACTCGTCCGCCTGGATTTCCACGAGCGCGGCCTTGGCGCGGCCAGTGAGGCGGGGAATGGCCCAGGTATGCGGATCGGCTTCCTTCAGCTGGTACACCGATTTGTGCACCAGGAACTCCTTCAGCTGCTCCAGCGACGCCTTCCTGGCCACGTAGCGCGAGACACTCGGGCCGGTGTCGCTGGCAGCAAGGTCGAAGAGGATCCGGGCGACGTCGTCGCTGGTTGGATTGCCACCGGGCACCCGGCTCCCGGTGAAGGCGCCGGTGGCCGGAACGCCGTGTTCCCGGCCGACCTTCCGCGCGGCCTCACGGAGCGCCTTTTCGAAGGGCTCCTCGATCATCCGCCGGATCCGGATCAGTCCAGGCTCCCACTCCCAGTCGTCGGCGACGCCGTCGAGGCCTGAGTAGTGGAGTTCGTAAAGGCTGAAGAGGGAGAGCTGGATGTCCTCGTGGCCAATGATGTCCCCGGCCAGGGCCAGCTGTCCCGCCACCATGGCGTGCAGTGCGTCCAGGTCAGCCGCGGAGGAAGCCGGCGCCTGCACCAGGACTTTGAACAGGGCGCTGCTGACGGGTCCTCTGGTTTCCGGGATTCTCATGGTGCTCCTTGGTCTGCCGCGCCGATGCCGGGAACGAACGCGGGGGAGCCTGTGCCTGGCGCTGCCAGGCCGTGTCCTCCTCGAAACCCGGGAGGAATATAGTAAGCATGGCTTAGTAATTAAAGCCATGCGGGAACCGGGGATGAACTGCAGAACGCTTTCCGGGAGGGACCGTGCCTGACGGTCATGGGGGAGATGCGGAGCGTTCTGGTGCCGGACACCGCGCAGGAACACCGCTGGCCCGGTTACGTTGCCGCTGCGGCGGGAGCTGGCCCAGTCCATCGTCGAGTCGGTGGCCGCGGGTGCCGGGATCACCACGCACTTCGACGAATGAGCGGCAGCTACACCTCCAGCGCCGAGCCAAGGACGTCCCGGAGGGCTTCCACCACCAGGTCGTGGTCCTGCACCTGGGGCAGCCCGGAAACGGCGACGGTTGCCACCGCTCCCACTCCCGTGACGAAGATGGGGAAGGCACCCCCGTGCGCGGCGTAGCGGGACTGGTCGAACCAGGCGTTGTCTTCTATCCGGCCGCCGCCCAGCCGGCCCCGCAGGCCCACCAGGAGCGACGGCACCTCGTACCGTGCGGCGGTGCGCTGCTTGGCCCGGATCCAGTGGCCGTTGTCAGGCGTGGCGCCCGGCAGTGCGACATGGAAGAGGACTTGATCGCCCTTGGTGATGTCGATGGCGATGGGATGGTCCCGCTCCTTGCCCAGTTCCACGAGGAGGAGGCCAAGGTTCAGGGCGTCATCCGGGGAAAACCCGGGGAACTGCAGCTCCCGGACCTCCGCTTCGACGCGGGCGATCAACGCCTCCAGGGACCCTTCGGGCTGCGTGTCGAGGGAATCCGGATCGAACTCGGTCACATGCGGCGGATTGGCACTCATGCCCCACAATCTACCCCTCGCCAGGTGTAAACTTGACCACGCCCGCAAGGGCTGAAATACACGCCTGAATTGAACCAAAACCACCATTTACAACGACAGGGGAGCGCCGCCGTCGGCATCCCGGCCAGGCCGGGGAACCGCAGGTGGGCGCTGAGAGTGCGGACCGCCGCAGACCCTCGAACCTGATCCGGTTAGTACCGGCGCAAGGGAGTCGAGTTCTCGAAGTGATTGGCAACGGCACTCAACGCCGGATTGCCGCGCTTTCCCCTCCTGTTACCCAGGAGGATCACATGAGCACAGCAGCAATCAAGAAGACCACCAGCAAGTCCTGGCGCGTCGTGGACATCGTGGTGGCGGCCCTCGTCGCCATCGCCGGCGGCGTCATTTTCTGGGCCTGGTCCCAGGGCGCGGCCGCAGTATCCGTGCCGATGAACGCGGCCTACCCGCCCCTGACCGGCCTCATCGCCGGCGGCTGGATGATCCCGGGTGTCCTGGGGATGCTGATCATCCGCAAGCCCGGAGCTGCGCTGTTCTGCGAAACCGTGGCAGCCACCGGTGAACTCCTCATGGGTTCGCAGTACGGCACGTCCGTCCTGTTCTCCGGCTTCGTCCAGGGCCTGGGCGCGGAGATCGTCTTCGCGATCTTCGTCTACCGCAAGTTCAACCTGCCCGTGTCCCTGCTGGCCGGTGCGGCATCCGGCCTCTTCTGCGGCCTGAACGACTCCTTCGCGCCCTGGGGCTGGAACATCGCCTACTCCGGCGCGGACAAGCTGGCCTACATCGTCTTCTGCATGGTCTCCGGAGCCATCATCGCCGGCGCGCTGTCCTGGATCGCGACCCGCGGCTTGGCCCGCACCGGGGTCCTGAGCTCCTTCGCCTCGCGCAAGGCCGCAACGGAGCCCGTCTTCTCCTGATGCCCGCCGCTTCCCAGGACGCCGGGGCTCCCGCCAGGCCTGCCGCCATCACCGCCCGAGGCTGGGGCTGGCGGCATGCCGGCAGGTCCAAGCCGGCCGTCAACGCCCTCAACCTTGACATCAGCCCGGGGGAGCGCGTGCTCCTGCTGGGTCCCTCCGGCGCCGGAAAGTCCACGCTCCTGCATGCCCTTGCCGGGGTGCTGGGGGATGTGAATGACGACGGCGAGGCCGGGGATGCCGACGAGGCGGGTTCGCTGCTGGTCGACGGGGAGTCCCCGCGCGCCCGGCGCGGCCATGCCGGGCTGATGCAGCAGGACCCGGAGACCCAGGTGGTCCTGTCGCGGCTGGGTGACGACGCCGCCTTCGGCGCCGAGAACCTCGCGGTGCCCCGCGACGCCATCTGGGCGCGCGTACACGAGGCGCTGGACGACGTCGGGCTTGCCCACCTTCCGCTGGACCACCCGACGTCGGCCTTGTCCGGCGGGCAGAAGCAGCGCCTCGCGCTGGCCGGCATCCTTGCCATGCGCCCCGGACTGATCCTGCTGGACGAACCCACCGCCAACCTGGACCCGGACGGAGTGCTGGAAGTCCGCGACGCCGTCGCTCGCTGCCTCGACAAGACCGGGGCCACGCTGGTGGTGGTGGAACACCGGGTATCCGTGTGGAAGGACGTCGTGGACCGGATCGTGGTCCTGCAGCCCGGCTCCGCCGCTGAGGATGCCGTACTCCTGGACGGGCCGCCGGACCGCGTCCTTGCAGAGGCCCGGACCATGCTCGCTGCCGCGGGAGTCTGGGTGCCCGGTTACGTACCGGCAACCCGAAGCCGTGCGGCAGTTCCGGCCGCGGGGGCGGGCAACCTTCTGCTGGCCGCCGAGCAGCTTGCCGTTTCCCGCGAGCGTCCGCGCCGCAGCGGCTTCCGGAAGGTGCCGCCGGTCCCGGTCCAGGAAGGCCTCACGGCCCAGGTCCGGGCGGGGCAGGCGCTGGCCATCACCGGGCCCAACGGTGCCGGAAAATCGACCTTCGCCCTGACGCTCGCCGGCCTGCTGGAACCGGTGGCAGGGACGGTGTCCGCCACGCTGGACCTCAGCCGCGGCGCGGGCATCGATCCGTACAAGTGGAAGGCCGAACAGCTGATTTCGCGGGTTGGCACCGTGTTCCAGGAGCCGGAGCACCAGTTCGTGACGGGCAAGGTGCTCGATGAACTGCGCTTCGGCCCACGCCACCTGGGCCACGGCGGGGAACGGGTGGACGAGCTGCTGGAGCGGCTCCGGCTGACCGCCCTGGTGGATGCCAACCCGTACACCCTGTCCGGCGGCGAGAAGCGGCGGCTGTCCGTAGCCACCGTCCTGGCCGCCAGCCCGCAGGTCCTGGTGCTGGACGAGCCCACCTTCGGCCAGGACGCCAACACCTGGGCGGAGCTGGCATCGTTCCTGTCCGAACTACTGGACGCCGGCACCGCGGTGGTCTCCGTAACGCACGATGCCGAGTTCACCGCCGCCCTGGGCGGGGCCGAACTGCGGATGGCCGCGGCGGAAGCGGTGGCGCCATGAGGCAGCAACTCACCCTGCGCGGCAACCACGCGCTCCTGACCCGGGCCAACCCGCTGAGCAAGTTCGCCGCCGTCGTGCTCATTACGGCGGTCCTGGCGCTGTCCATCGACTGGGTCTCCGCCTCGGTGGCCCTGGTGTTCGAAGTGCTCCTGTTCCCGCTTGCCGGCCTGACGCCGTCCCTGTTGTGGCAGCGCGGCTGGCCGCTCATCCTCGCCGCCGCCGTCGGGGGCTGGAGCACCTCCATCCTGGCTCCGGACAGCGGGCGGATCCTGCTCGACGTCGGCATCTGGAGCATGAGCGAGGGGTCCCTGCAGCTGGGGATCGGGTTTTTACTCCGCGGGTTCGCCATCGCGCTTCCCGCGGTGCTGCTCATGAGCTGCACCGATCCCACGGACCTCGCCGACGCGCTGGCGCAAAAGGCGCGGCTGCCGCACCGCTTCGTCCTGGGAACCCTGGCCGCGATGCGCCTGGTGGGCCTGATGGCTGAGGAATGGCAGACCATCGGCATGGCCCGCCGGGCCCGTGGCGTTGGCTCCCGCGGCAACGTGGCCCAGCGCGTAAAGGCAACGCTGGGGCAAAGCTTCGGCCTGCTGGTGCAGGCGATCCGCCGTGCGTCCCGGCTGGCGGTGACCATGGAGGCCAGGGGATTCGGGGGCGGGCCGCGGACCTGGGCCCGAGAATCCACCTACAGCGCACTGGACGCGTGGGTGCTCGCCGGCGGTGTCCTGGTGGCCGGGCTTGCCCTGGCGGCCGCTGTATCCGCGGGGACGTGGAACATGGTCTGGCTCGGCAGCTAGTGCGGCAGCCTATCGCATCTACCGGGTAGTACCTGACTCCTTGTTGCTCTCCGGTCGCGTCGGGGCGCCGGGATAACTCATAAATGATATATTTGTGTCATGACGCAGGAAACCGCCGAACACGTTGCCGCCATGCTCAGGGACGCCCGGAGCGAGAAGGGCTGGACCCAGGGCCAGCTCGCCGCCGAACTCGGCACCAGCCAAAGTGCTGTCGCCAGGATGGAGCAGGGCAAGCAGAACCTGAGCCTGAAGATGATCCAGCGGCTGGAGAACATCTTCGAGCGGAGCATCGTCAACGTGGGCAAGCCGCAGATGACCCACCTGCGCGTGGAGGGTGGACGCACCCTGTCCGGCGCCGTGGACGTGAACAGCAGCAAGAACGCAGGTGTGGCGCTGCTGTGCGCCAGCCTGATCAACCGCGGCACCACGGTGCTCCGCCGCCTCGCCCGCATCGAGGAGGTCAACCGCATCGTCGAGGTGCTGACGAGCATCGGCGTCGAATGCACGTGGCTTAACGATACCGACCTCCGCCTGCGCCGCCCGGCAGTCCTTGACCTGGACGCCATGGACGTTGACGCGGCACGCCGCACCCGCAGCGTCATCATGCTGCTGGGGCCGCTGCTGGACGAGTCCAGGGAGTACCGGCTGCCCTACGCCGGTGGCTGCGACCTGGGTACCCGCACCGTGGAGCCGCACATGCAGGCGCTGCGCCAGTTTGGGCTTTCGGTGGAGGCCAGCGCGGGTTTCTACACTGTGCAGGCGCCGCCGGCCGATACCCGGGACCGCTCCTTCGTCCTTACCGAACGCGGCGACACGGTCACCGAGAATGCGATCATGGCGGCCGCCCACCGTCCGGGAACCACCGTGATCCGCAACGCCAGCCCCAACTACATGGTGCAGGACCTGTGCTTCTACCTCCAGATGCTCGGCGTCACCATCGAGGGCGTGGGCACCACCACCCTGAAGATCACGGGGCGCCCGGTCATCGACGCCGAGATCGAGTATTTCCCCTCCGAGGACCCCATCGAGGCCATGAGCCTCATCACCGCGGGCATCGTCACCAACTCGGAGGTGACGGTCCGCCGCGTACCCATCGAGTTCATGGAGATCGAGCTCGCCACGCTGGGCCAGATGGGCCAGCAGCTGGAGGTCTCCGAGGAGTACATGGCGCGCAACGGCCGCACCCGGCTGGTCGATGTGACCACCAAGCCCTCTGAGCTGAAGGCGCCCGAGGACAAGATCCACCCCATGCCGTTCCCCGGGCTGAACATCGACAACCTGCCGTTCTTCGCGGTGATCGCCGCGAACGCCACCGGCCAGACGATGATCCACGACTGGGTGTACGAGAACCGGGCGATCTACCTGACAGAGCTGAACAGGCTGGGCGCGCAGGTGCAGTTGCTGGATCCGCACCGCATCTACGTCAACGGCCCCACCCGCTGGCGTGCGGCAGAGGTGGGCTGCCCGCCGGCGCTGCGACCGGCCGCCTGCCTGCTGCTGGCCATGCTCGCGGCAAGGGGCGTGTCCGAACTGCGGAACATCTACGTGATCGAGCGTGGCTACGAGGACCTGGCCGAACGGCTGAACACCATCGGAGCCAAGGTGGAGTACTTCCAGGACTGACCATTAACGGTTCGTCATGAAGGGCGGGGCTGCTTCACTTCCACCGCCGCTGCAGCAGAATGAACATATGCGTACATTCGGCGTCGAGGAAGAACTCCTGATCGTTGATCCGGAGTCCGGAGAACCGCTTGCCCTGGCTGACGCACTCCTTGCGGGGCGTTCAGAAGCGGCGGATGACGTCCCCACGCGGCCGGCGGTGCATCATGCCGGGAAGCAGGCGGATTACGACGACGAGATGGGCTTGAGTGCCGAGCTCAAGCTGGAGCAGATTGAGACGCAGACCCGGCCCTGCTTGGAATATGGGCAACTGCTCGAACAGATCCGGGCAGGCCGTACACTCGCCGACCAGGCGGCCCGGAAGCATGACGCGAGGGTGGCCGCCCTGGCCACGTCGCCCGTCGCGTCCACCACCCACACCACCCCGGACGCCCGCTACGCGAGGATGCTGGAGCGCTTCGGCCTTACCGCCCAGGAACAGCTCACCTGCGGCTTCCACGTCCACACCTACATTGAGTCCCCGGAGGAAGGCGTGGCCGTCCTGGACCGCATCCGGGACAAGCTCGCTGTACTGACAGCCCTGAGCGCCAACTCTCCGTTCTGGAACGGCGTGCCCACCGGTTTCGAAAGCTACCGCACGCAGGCCTGGAACCGTTGGCCTACGGCCGGTCCCACGGGCATTTACGGAACCTACGCCGCCTACCGACGGGTGGTCACGCGCCTGCTGGACACCGGCGTCATGCTCGATGAGGGGATGCTGTATTTCGACGCCCGTCTGTCCCGCAGCCATCCCACCGTGGAAGTGCGGGTGGCCGATGTGTGCCTCCGCGCCGAGGACGCCGGCCTCATCGCCGTGCTGGTCCGGGCGTTGGTGGAGTCCGCGAGCAGGGAATGGCGCCAGGAGGTTGATCCGGCGCCCGTTCCCACCGTGCTGCTGCGGATGGCTTCGTGGCAGGCCAGCAGCGCCGGACTCAGCGGCGAGCTTCTGGACTTCGGGAACTTCCGCCCCGCGCCTGCCACGGATGTCGTCCGCTCTCTGGTCGATTACCTGGCGCCGGTGCTGGATGAGCAGGGCGAGCTTGCTTTGGCGCGCCAGGGGATCGAGGACATCATCGCGCGCGGGACCGGGGCGGCTGAACAGCGCCGTGCCCGCGACAAGGCATTGGCGGGGCCGCCGCCGGAGGACATGGGGTTCGGTGCCGTGGTGCGGCAGGCCGTCAACGTAACGATGCGGGGGGCGCTGGATCTCGCGGAGGTGGAGGCGGCCCCGGAACTGCTGCGGGTGCGCCAGCCCTAGCCGTCCCCGGGGGCTCCCTTGAAGCGAAGGAGCTTCACGCCGACCGCGATCTGCATCAGGTAGAACACGAACGGCGGAATGTCCTTGTAGCGCAGGAGGATGCCGGCAAAAACCGGTGCACTGGCAGCGGCGCTCAGCCCGGTCCCGCCTTTGAGCGGGGAGGCCTGCAGTGCCGCCCCCAGCAGGCCGACGCCGCAGGTCTGAAGGCTGGCGTACGCCAGGAAGGGCCAGGCAGTGCCCCTCCGATAGGCAAATTTCTCGATGTCCGCGGCGCGGACGGCGAGGGCCCAAACGAACAGGGGGCTGCCCGCCAGCAGGGCGGCAGCGGCGACGGTCGCCAGTTGTCCGGCCCGGGCAGGCCCGGTTTCTGATCCCGCGTTGCCTGCTTCCTGCCGCAGCCGCCGGGCAAGCCGCACGAATCCCAGGGGTGCCGCCGCCGTTCCTGCCGCCGCTAGGAACTGCCCCAGCGTCCAGAGGCCGCGGTGGCGCTCCAGCATTGCCAGCCGCTGCTCCGCACTCTTGGTGGCGTGGACATTGCCCACCATCGCGATTCCCAGCAGCCAGCACACGCCCGCCGCGGTGCTCACCGCTCCCGCCCTGGCATACGGCTGTGTCTGGCCCACGGCTTGCCTCCTTCGCGTCCGCTGCTTATTAAAGTGCGGAATAGCGCCGGAATCTAGATCTGCTTCAGCGCCTGTTCCAAGTCGCGGATGAGGTCATCCGCATCCTCAAGCCCCACGGAGAGGCGGACCACGCCGTCGCTTAGTCCGATGGCAGCGCGCCCCTCCGGCCCCATGGCCCGGTGCGTGGTGGTGGCCGGGTGCGTGATAAGGGACTTGGAGTCGCCAAGGTTATTGGAGATGTCGATGATGCGCAGCCCGTCCAGCAGCGCGAACGCGGCCTCCTTGCCGGACCGGCCCGCAGAGGGCGCCAGTTCCAGCGTGAGGACGGTGCCGCCGGCGCTCATCTGCTTCGCCGCCAGGTCGTACTGCGGGTGGGACTTCAGCAGCGGATACTTCACCCAGCTCACGGCCGGCTGTTGCTCCAGCCACTCGGCGAGCCGGAGTGCGGTGGCGGACGAGTGGTTGACGCGCAGGCCCATGGTTTCCAGCCCCTTGGTCAGCACCCAGGCGTTGAACGGGGAAAGTGCGGGACCGGTGTGGCGCATCAGCTGCTTCACGGGGCCGTCGATGAATTCCTTGGTGCCCAGGATGGCACCACCCATCACACGGCCCTGGCCGTCGATGTGCTTGGTGCCGGAGTAGACGATGACGTCCGCGCCGAGGTCCCCGCAGCGCTGCAGCAGGGGAGTGGCGAAGACGTTGTCGGCCACCACCTTGGCGCCCGCGGCGTGCGCCAGTTCGCTCACGGCCGCGATGTCCACGATTTCCTGCATCGGGTTGGAGGGTGATTCGAAGAACACGGCGGTGGTGGGCTTGGACAGGGCTTCGCGCCACTGGTCCAGGTCGGGGCCGTCCACGAAGACGGTTTCCACGCCCCATCTGGGGAGGATCTCATTCAGGATGACGAAGCAGGAGCCGAACAGCGAGCGGGCGGCAACAACACGGTCACCGGCGGCCAGCAGGGCACCCAGGGCGGTGAAGACCGCGGACATGCCCGACGCCGTCGCAAAGCATGCCTCGGTGCCTTCCAGCAGGCGGAGCCGTTCCTGGAAGGTTGCCACGGAGGGGTTGCCGTAGCGGGAGTAGACGAACCGTTCATCCTCGCCCGTGAAGGCGCGTTCTGCCGCCGCCGCCGATTCGTAGACGAACCCGGAGTTCAGGAAGATGGCCTCGGACGTTTCCTGGAAGTTGGTGCGGTCGAGTCCGCCGCGGACGGCCTGGGTGTCGGCGCTCCAGCCGGAGGCATCTGGGTTGAAGGTCACTTAGTTCTTTCCGAGGTTGGTGGGCAGGCCGCGGTTCTTCCAGCCGTTGACGGTCCGTTCGCCGTAGCGGTCCGGCTCCCCCTCGAAGCCTTCCAGCACGTTGTACGAGGTGAAGCCGGCCTGGGTGGCGGCAATGGCAGCGGCGACGGACCGCTGGCCGGAGCGGCACAGGAACACCAGTTCCGCGGACGGGTCCTCGGGTGCCTGCTCCTTGAGGTCCTTCACGAAGTCGGGGTTGGGGATGCCGCCCCGGAAGGTCCACTGGATGAAGAGCGGGTCGTTGTCCGTGGCCTTGGTATCCGGGATGCCGATGTGGGCCCATTCGCCCTCGGTGCGGACATCCACCAGGATGGCGCCCTGCTCGAGCTTGGCCCAGGCTTCCTGCGGTGTCAGGTCTCCTGCGTAGCTCATGCGTGGCCCTCGCCGTCGAACTCGCCCTCAAATTCGCCGTCAAGTTCATCCACGGCGGTGGCCACGGCGGCGTCTGCGGAAGCGATCGCGGCCGGCAGGACCACTGCCTGGGCGACGATGACGCTGCTGCCGTTGAAGGTGGCCGCCGGGCTGCCGTGCAGCACATACCCCTCGTCCAGGGCAGCGGAGATCCGTTCACAGAATGATCGGTCGTCCGGGCCTGTAATCAGGCGGTAGGACAGCTTTTCTTCAGGGGCGGGTGCGTCAGGCACGACGGATCTCCTTCTCTCACGCTTGCAGCTCGAATCGGTCGATATGCCGAGTATTCACCTGAGGCACCCCGCCGCGAAAGGGAGGGTTGCCGACCGGCCAGTCAGGGCTTAACGCCGGTACTCATTACTCCCCAAAAACGTAACATCTGACGCGCGCAGCCGCATCGCCGCCGTCGTCATGTTCCGTAATTGAGCGGCACCCCGGGCCGGGGACGCGCATGCGCATCTTTCGGCCGGGCATGAAAATGCTGCGGCGCCTGCGGCACCACAGCATTCATGTCCATTTCCCGGTCATCAGGCGGCCGGATGTAGTCCCCGTAAGGCCTACACGAGTTCGGGATACGTGGTGACGATGTAGTCGGCAGCGGCCGGCCCCGTCATCCGCACGCCCTTGCGGCCTGCCGGCATCCTGTTATTCATGGCTGACCAGAAGCTGGATTCGGCCCCGGGTACCTGCTGGTTGATGAAGCACCAGCTCATGTACAGGCCAAACAACCGGTCCCGGTCGAGGGCGGATTCTGACGCCTGGTCGACGTAGGTGGCTTCCTGGAGGAACTGGTCGAACTGCGAATGTGCCATGACGGCTCCCTTCGCTCGGTGCACTGTGCCGCCGGTAGGCTACAGCGGCGAGCCTCGATGCCCTGCACTGCGGGCAAGGATTGTGTAGTTGCATCCCCCGGAAAATTCAGGGGAGCACAGAGTGCTGTCACCACGGTGTCTACACTGTAGACTTTACCCGTAGACCAGATATGAGGCAACCCTCCCAGTTACCGTGGGACGGCGGCCCGGCAATGAGGACCACGCGATGACTTCCGCCGATACCCCCAGGAGCGGCCAACCGAAAAGCAGGCTGAGCAGGGACATTGTCCTGGCCAAAGCCCTCGAACTGGTGGATGCCGAAGGGCTGGAAGCGCTGAGCATGCGCCGGCTGGGGCTGGAACTCGGCCGGGATCCCATGAGCCTTTACCGCTACGCCCAAAACCGCGCCGCCTTGCTCGACGGCGTGGCGGAGCTTGTTCTCGATGACCTGTCCATCGAGCCCTCGGACCCGGACTGGAAGGCGCAGCTTCGGAAGATTGCCCACAGCCTGCGCCGGCAAGCGCTCCGGCACCCCAACGCAGTGCCCTTGCTGGTGACGCGGCCCCTTTCCACTCCGCTGGGCCTCCGGCCGCTGGGCACCCTGAGGCCACTGGAACAGATCCTGTCCCTGCTGGTGGCGGCGGGATTCGAGCCTGCCGACGCACTCCACGTCTACCGCGCCTACTACGGCTTCCTCTACGGGCACATCCTCAACGAACTTCAGGAGTTCGTGGTGGATCCGGGGGAGAACGAAGCGCTCCTGCGCCTGGGCCTCCACCGCCTGCCCGCAAAGGACTTTCCGTGGCTCCGCGCCCTGGCCCCTGCCCTCGCGGAATACGACGGCGAGGCAGAGCTGGAGCAGGGGCTCGCGATCCTGCTGTCCGGACTGGAAGCGCAGCTCACCCGGGAGACGGCGGGTTCCGGCGCCTGAGGCACGGCTACTCGAACGACGCGCGGCGCCTGTCCTGCAGGCGGGTGTTCCAGACATCCGGCCGGTTGACCTTGAACCGCCTCCCGGTCATGGCCTTCGCGTTCAACCTGACGTAATTGGCCTTTTCGCCCGGCTGCCAGGGCTCCAGTCCAAGACTGTCCACGGCATCCCGGTCCGCCTGCTCCTCGAGGATCTCCGTCTCACCCCGCACCACCACGCTCCACGCGAGCTCCGTGGCGGAATCGTAGCCGTCGATTTCCAGCGCTGCCGGCCGCTCCATCTTTGCGCCCCAGAGCTTCGTCCCCGCGGCCGTGCGGAAGACGATGCTCCGCCGATGGACAACGTAGTTCACCGGGAAGATTTCGGGGTGGCCGTCAACCACGATGGCCAGCCGGCCCACGGTGTCGCCGTCGAGAAGTTCCCAGCAGTCGTCGAAGGAGAGTTTTTCGATGGGCAGGTTTTGCGAGTCCATGGTCCACACCTTACGGGTGATGCCGAACAGGGAAAAGACCCGTGGCGGGCCCGCCTGCGCCTAGTGGATGCCGGCGAACAGCCCGCTCAATTCGGCGGTCAGCTCTTTCTGGACTGAGGGGGTGCCGATCTCCTTGCCATCGATCCGGTTGACGGGGGCCAGCAGGCGGACGCTGGAGATCAGCCACACCGCGTCGGCATCGAAAAGGTCCTGCGGTTCCAGGGGGCCGTACCCCAGCTCCCAGCCGGCCGCTTTGGCGGCGGTGAACAGGGCGCCCTGGGAGGTGCCCGGCAGGATGCCGCTGTCCAGCCGGGGCGTGATGAGGCGCTTCACGGAGGTGCCGTCGTCGGATTTTTCCACATGCGCGAGCAGCACCGTGGAGGTGGGGCCCTCCAGGACGCGGCCATCGGAGGACAGGAAGATGACGTCGTCGGCGCCCTGCTTGTGGGCGTGGCGCAGCGCCGCCATGTTCACTGCGTAGGAAAGCGTCTTGGCGCCCAGGAGCAGCCAGGGCGCCCGTTCTGCCACGTCACTGTCGTAGCCCCGGTCCAGGAGGATGACGTCAATGCCCGTCTCGCGCTGGCGGCGCCCGGCCTCCCCGGCAGGGGAGACCTGCACCCAGGAAGTGGGGGCGGCCGCGCCCTCGGCGCCGCGGGTCACCACGAGCTTGACCACCAGCTCGTCAGTGGCGGGATCGGTTGGCGGGTGCTCGGACCGGTGGCCGTTAACAGCGGTGGCAATGGCCCGCTGCCACGCGTCCCGCCCGGGGACCACCAGGTCCAGGGCCTCTGCGGACCCCGCAAGCCTGTCCAGGTGGGCCGGCATCTTCCGTACCGTTCCGCCCACGGCCAGCATGGTTTCGAAGACGCCGTCGCCGCGCGTGACGCCCAGATCCGTGACCAGCAGCTGGGGTTTGGATGCGTCAGCGACGCGGCCATCCGGGAAGGCGGGGTCAAGGAAGACAAGGGCCACGGGGGCTGCTGAGCTCATGGCACCAGCTTAGTGGGGCGCCGCGGATAAGCTGGGCACAGTGTGCCGGCCGGATCCGCCCGCCGGAACCCGATCTTCCCGGGGGTTCTTGACGTGTTGTGGCCGTTTTCGCTAGCCGGTACTGCCCCGATGTGGGTTGTGGTGCTGCTGGGCATCGCCGACCTCGCCATCAGGGTCCTGGCGTTGGGCATCATTCCCGGCAACAGGCGCCCCACCACGGCGATGGCATGGCTGCTGGGGATCTTCTTCGTGCCCTTCGTGGGCATCGTCCTGTTCCTGCTGTTCGGCAACTTCCGGCTCTCCAGCCGCCGCCGGGCGCAGCAGCAGCTGGTCAACAACCGGGTGCGGGCCGGGATCACCGCGCTCTCGGATGTCGAAAGCGACTATCCCGGCCCCGAATGGGTGAAGTCCGCGGCGGAACTGAACCGCAGGCTGGGCTCGCTGCCCATGGTGGACGGAAACTCGGTAGACCTCATCCCCGGCTATCCTGACTCCATCCTGGCCATGACGCAGGCTGTCCGGAAGGCGAAGAAGTACGTCAACGCCGAGTTCTACATCATGAGCACGGACCACGTCACCGACGACCTGATCACGGCCATGGAGGAAGCGGCCGAGCGGGGTGTGGAAGTGCGCCTCCTGTTCGACCACATCGGCACGCTCCGCATCAAGGGCTACAAGAACCTGCTCAAGCGCCTGAGGGCCGGAAAGATCCAGTGGAAGCGCATGCTGCCCCTGCTGCCCATCCACGGCCAGTGGCGCCGGCCCGACCTCCGGAACCACCGCAAGATCATGGTGGTGGACGGCGAGGTGGCCTTCACCGGCTCCCAGAACCTGATCGAGCCCTCGTACAACAACCCCCGGCACCGCAAGGCCGGGCGCGAATGGGTGGAGCTGATGGCCTGCCTGCGCGGACCCATCGTCACCACCCTGAACGTCGTGTTCGCCACCGACTGGCTGGGTGAAACCGATGAGTCGCTGGAACACCAGCTGCAGCTGCCGTCCGACCCGCATCCCGGCACAGTCACTGCACAGGTGGTCCCCAGCGGTCCCGGGTTCATCACCGAGAACAACCTGCGGCTCTTCAACACACTGATCTACTCCGCCCAGCACCGGATCTCAATCTGCAGCCCCTACTTCGTCCCGGACGACTCCCTGCTGTACGCGATCACCACGGCAGCACAGCGTGGCGTGGACGTGGAACTCTTCGTGTCGGAAAAAGGTGATCAGTTCCTGGTCCACCATGCCCAGCAGTCCTACTACGAGGCCCTCCTCGAAGCCGGTGTCCGGATCTACCTGTACAAGGCCCCGTTCGTGCTGCATGCCAAGCACTTCACCATCGATGACGAGGTGGCGGTCCTTGGCTCCAGCAATATGGACATGCGCTCCTTCTCGCTGAACCTGGAGGTGTCCGTGATGCTCCTGGGCGAGGACATCGTCAACAAGATGCGGGCCGTGGAGGATACGTACCGTGACATCTCGCATGAGCTCAAGCTGGCCGAGTGGCGGAAGCGTCCCCTCGCCGCCCGTTACGTGGACAACGTGGCCCGGCTGACGGCAACCGTCCAGTAGCACCGTCCGGGAACGGTTGGGGACGCTCCGGCGGACCTAGCCGTCGGCACCTACCCTCCGGTCGTCGTCGCGCTCCGCGTATTCCGTCCACCCGCCCTTCCGGTAGGCAGGAGTTCCGGCGGCGAGGGCAGTCACTGCCAGGGCGCAGCTGCCGATCATGACCCCGGCCATGGACAGGGCATGCCCGCCCAGCAGCCCCACCAATGGGCTCACCAGCCCCGCCACACCGGACTGCAAAGCTCCGATGACCGCCGCCGCCGTCCCTGCCATGTGGCCGTAGTTGTGCAGGGCCAACACGGAGGCGTTTGCCGGGATCATGCCCTGGGCGGCCAGGACAAGCCACAGGCCTGCCATCAGGCCGAAGGCACCGCCGGCACCCGTGGCCACCACGGCCAGCAGCAGCAGGGCAAAGCCCAGCTGGACCAGGAGGGCGGTCCGCAGGAGGCGCACCGGGGGGAATTTCCGCACCAACGCGGCGTTGAGCTGCGCCGAGAGTACGAGCGCTGCACCGTTCAGGGCGAAGGCGAGGGCAAACTGCTGCCCGCTGAAGCCGTACTCGTTTTGGAAGACGAACGGCGACCCCACAACGTAGCTCATGATCAGGGCCAGCCCGAGCCCGGGGATGATGGCCAGGGCCATGAAGTGCCTGTCGCGCAGCAGGGACCAGTACGCGCCGCCCACGTGCCGGGGGCGGCCCGGGGAGCGCCTGTCGGCCGGGAGTGTCTCTGGCATGAACTTCCAGACGATCGCCACCAGGACCAGCCCGATGAGCGCCAGCGCGTAAAAGACGGCACGCCAGTTCCAGAACCCGGCGACGGCCTGGCCCACGGTGGGGGCGAAGAGCGGTGCAACGCCGACCACCAGCATCAGCCGGGACAGCAGCCGGGCGGCAGCGGAACCGGTGAAACGGTCCCGGATGACGGCAAGTGCCACTACCGCCGCGGCCGCGTTGAAGAATCCCTGGAGTACGCGCAGCACGGTCAGTGTTTCAATGTTCGGCGTCACGGAACACAGCAGCGAGATGGCCACGTGCAGTGCGATGCCGATGAACAGGGGCAGCCGCCGTCCGAACCTGTCCGAAAACGGGCCGATCACGAGCTGGCCGATCCCGCCGCCGAGGAGGGTCCCGGACAACGTGAGCTGGGCGGCGGCCTGGCTGGTTTCGAGGTCATCCACCACGGCGGGGAGGGAAGGCAGGTACATGTCGGTGGTGACCGCAGGAAGGGCGGCCAGGGCACCAAGCATCAGGACGTACTTGAAGCTGCGGTGCGGCCGCTGGCCGGTGTCATGGGGCGGGCAGGGATCCGTCACGCGGCAAACCTCACTCTGGCGGGAACACTCAGGGGGCCGCCGCATGGCTTGAGCGGGTCGAAGTCAGAAGAGTACCCCGGGCGGGGTCTTTCTAAACCAGCGCCCGTCTAAACCAACGCCGGGTTCATTCGTCCGGGAACGTTGCGCCCAGGGTGGAGAGCACGCCGAACGCTTTGGTGCGGATTTCCTCGTACTCGTCGTCCGGGACCGAATCGGCGGTGATGGCACCGCCGACGCCGAGCGAGAGTTCCACGGTTCCGTCGCCGCCGTCGTTGATCACCAGGGTCCGGATGGCGACGGCGAGGTCCGTGGCCGCGTTGAGCGAAAAGTAGCCGATGGCGCCCGAGTAGCTTCCCCGGGGTCCGGCTTCCAGGCGGTCCAGGATGGCCATGGTGCTGATCTTCGGCGCCCCGGTCATCGAGCCGGCCGGGAAACACGCTGCCACGGCTTCGGCGCGCGGGGAACCGGGCAGCAGGCGGGCATCGATGGTGCTGACCATCTGGTGGACGGTGGCGTAGCTCTCGATGGCGCACAGCCGGCTCACCGTCACCGATCCCGGGACCGCGAAGTGGCTGAGGTCGTTGCGCAGCAGGTCCACGATCATGATGTTCTCGGCCCTGTCCTTCAGGGACGTTGCCAGGTCCGTGCGCAGCTGTTCGTCCTCGCCGGGGTCTGCAGCCCGGCGGCGGGTGCCCTTGATCGGTTCGGCGCGCATGCTGCCGTCGGACGCTATCTTCAAAAACCGCTCCGGCGACGTGCTGGCCACGGTGAGGCTTCCCAGGCGCAGGTAGCTGGCAAACGGGGCCGGGTTCCTGCGCCGCAGGGCCAGGTACGTGTCCCAAGGGTCCAGCGAGTCCGCCGGAATGCGGGCTTCGAGCGTGGTGGTCAGGCAGACCTCGTAGGTGTTGCCCTCGGAAATCTCGTGCTGGGCTTCGGCGATCTTCTGCCGGTAGCCGGCGCCCGTGTCCCGGCTGCGGAACGTCGGCACTGGGGTATGCACGACGCCGGTGCTGCCGCCGGCTTCGGCGCCAGCCTTGGTGCCGGTTGCCGCTTCCACCGCCGCTTTGGCTTCGCCGAGCCACTCCCCGGCATCCGGGGCCTCCAATGCCAGGAGCCAGGTGTCGCCTGCAGCGTGGTCCAGGACGACGGCCCGGCCGGCGAAGATCAGCGCGGCGTCCGGGGTGGCGGCGGAAAGGTCGCTGCCGCCGCTTTCGCGTTTGAGTTCGTAGCCCAGGCAGCCGAGCCAGCCAAGGGTGAACTGGCCGGGGTAGCCCTCGGGGGTCCGGACCGCCCGGCGGCCCCACACCGTGTCCAGCCAGCGGAAGAAAGGCCCGGTGACTTTCGCCGTCGCCGAGCCTGCGCTGACCAGGCTTTCGCCGGCGCGGTGCGTTACGAACTGCCCGAATAGGCCGCCATCGTCCGCCATGATGCTGAAGCGGCTGCGCCCGGCGGCAGCGGCGTACCCGTCCGGCTCGACCTGCTGGTTGGCCGCGCCGGCGTTGGAGGAATCCAGCCAGACCGCGTTGCCCGAGCCTCCATACAGGGACTGGAACAGTGACGGGGCGTCAGGTGCGGCGTTCAGGCGCTCAGCGCGGAGGCAGAGGCCACGGCGGGCGGACAGTTCGGGGGCGAGGATGGGCGCCAGCGCGGGCAGGTAGGGGAGGAGCCGCAGGAGGTCGGCCGGTGCGGACCCGTCAGCAAGGTTCTGGACCCGCAGGTCGGCGTGGCCGGGGACGTCGTCCTGGCCCAGCCACTCTTCCTCCTGCGCGGCCCACTGGTCCCAGTACGGCTCGTAGGTTTCGCCGTCGCGGGCCAGCGCGCGGACGCGCCGGACTTCGTCGGGAGATTCAGCCCAGACGACGGCGCTCAGCAGCGGCCGGGCCGCCTCCGCTGCGGCCCCCACGCCCTCCACGATCACGATCTCGGCGGGCAGCGTCACGCGCGTATCGCCGTCGTAATGGTTCTCCCAGTCCCAGCTGGTCCAACTGGCCGCCCCGCCCCGGCTTAGCGGGGCCAGGACGGTGGAGACGTACCGTTCGACGCCGGCCGCCAACCCGTTCCAGCCCGGGTAGATGTCCTCAAGGTGGAACAGGGAGACCTTGTGGTGCGCGCGGAGGCGGGCTGCGAGTTCGATGGCGAGGGTGGTCTTACCTGCGCCGGAGCGCCCGTCGATGGCGATAATGACGGGCGCTGGATTCATGGACTAGAGCGTACCGGTTTCCCCCGCACGCTTTCATCCGCGGGTGCCGCTGTTCTATAGCGCCTGGGGCTGGAGCTGCGATTTCTCCAGGACTGCCGCCTTGATGTGGCGGACCAGCCCCGGCAGCGCGGCGTGGATCTGGTGCCAGACGGTGTCGAAGTCCGAGTGGCCGCCGTACCAGGGGTCTTCGATGCCCTGGTCCAGCCGGTCCTTGTCTGCCATGGCGGGGTCGAAACTTCGCAGCATGCGGATCTTGTCCAGGGACTCCTGGTCAGGAGCGGCTTCACTGAGCCAGGCGAAGTGGTCGATGTCCAGCGCCAGAATCAGGTCGCGCTCGCGGAACCATTCGTGCTCCCACTCACGCGCAATGTGGTGCACGGAGGTCAGCTGGGTGACGGCGAGCCTGCGGGCCGCCCGTGGGTCGATGGGGCGCCCGGCCTCGTACCCGGTGGTGCCGGCCGAATCGACTGTCACCAGTCCGTCCAGCCCTTCGCGTTCCAGCGCCGCGGCGAGCATCAGCTCGGCCATGGGGGACCGGCAGATGTTGCCCGTGCAGACGGTGATGACGCGGTATGGGCTCGACGTTGAGTTCATGGAACTAAGCATGAGCGCTGGAATGTCCCTTGGCTAGCGGGAGGTTCACAATGATTTACATCTTTGTAAAGATGCATGACTTGGAATAACAAGGGTACTTGACAATTTGGTGTGGCCTTCGCGGGGCAGGCCTTTACGGTGGTTCTAGTGGATCAGGGCCAACAGGACCCCAACGGCGACAAACAGCGCCCCGAAGACCCTGCTGAGGACACGCTGGCCCCGTTCTGTGCTGGTGAAGCGGTGGAAGGACCTGGCTGCCGCCGCGAAGAAGAACCACATCACCAGGATGTCGATGACCACAATGGTTGCCGTGAGGACGGCGTACTGCGTGACCAGGGATTGTTCCGGCCGGATGAACTGGGGAGTGAAGGCGAGGAAGAAGACGATCGCCTTGGGGTTCAGCAGGTTCACCCAAAAGCCGCGGCGGAAGATGGACCAGGCGGGCTCGTTGCGCAGGGCTGCGGCCTGCTCCTGCTCCACGGCGGGTTTGCTGAGGAACTGCCGGATGCCCAGGTACACCAGGTAGGCCGCTCCCGCATACCGGATGACGTTGAATGCAACAGGGGAGCTCGCCACAAGCACTCCGACGCCCAATGCGACTATCAGCACGTGCACAACCAGTGCTGCCTGTTGCCCCAGGATCCCCCAGATGGACCGGCGGAACCCGGCGTTGAGCGAATTGCTCATGGTGTTGATGGCCCCGGCTCCGGGGGTGAAGCTGATCAGGGCGCCGGCGCCGGCCAACGCCAGCCACAGGGAAAATTGCACTGGACAATCTTACCGGGCTGCCTGTGTCCGTCCCTCAGCCACATTTTCCATGCTTGGAATGCACCCAGTGATCCATGGTGCACGGCAGGCCCAGGTGGTAGCGGTCAAAGTAATAGTGGGGCCCGTTGGAAAGGTACCCGTCCTCGTCGAGGCCAAAATGGCCGATCATGAGGAACCCGCGCGCAAGGGCCATGTCCCGCAATGCATCAGCTTCCGCGAGCACCCGCGCATGGACGGAGTCGGTGCACTCCCATCCTCCGGCGTGGGCGATGGCGAAGTACCGGGTGGTGTCCGGGTCCAAATGCTCCAGGATCGTGTCGAAATGGGGCTCGAGGCTCCCATCGAATTGGCAGCTGGCAACCTTGATGTCCGCAAACTGCATCTCCGCGTCGAGCTCGATCAAGACGAGCCTGGGCAGGATTTCCCCTTCGGGGGCTATCAGCAGACGGGCAAGGAATTCGAGGTCAAAGCCTGCTTGGATGATCATGCTCCGAGGCTAAGGTGCGGGGCGAAAACATCGGTACAGTCACACGCGCCTATGTGGACAACGGTCAAGCCCGGGCGATGACCTCGCCGTTCGGGATCAGGAACCAGCCGTCGTCGGTGGATCCCCAGCGGTGCCAGCCGGCGGAGATCCGGGCGAGGTCGGCCGGGCTGGCAAAACCGTACTCCAGGGCCTGCTCGGCGAACGCCGAATGCAGGACCCGTTCACCCCATACCCGCGCCTGCCAGCGGCGCTGCTGGGCGGTGGCGTAAAGCCAGTTGCTGCTGGTGGGGGCAACATCGGTGAAACCCGCGGCCTGGGCCCAGCTGACCAGGCGCCGACCGGCGTCGGGCTCCGCTCCGTTGCGCCGCGCGATCCGCTGGTACAGGTCCATCCACTCGTCCAGCTCGGGGATGGCGGGGTACCAGCTCATGCCATGGAAATCGGCGTCGCGGACGGCGACGATGCCGCCGGGCTTGGCTACGCGCCGCATCTCCCGCAGGGCCTCGACCGGGTCGGTCAGGTGCTGGAGTACCTGATGTGCATGGACGACGTCGAACGTTTCGTCCGCGAAGTCGAGGTCGTAGATGTTTCCGGCCACGAATTCCACGTTGCCCACCTCGCGCTCGACGGCGAGCGCCTGCGCCTGGACGATGATGTCGGGTGAGCGGTCCAACCCGGTGACTTTGCCGGGGCTGACCAAGGCGGCGAAGTCGCAGGTAATGCTGCCTGGCCCGCATCCGACGTCGAGCAGGCTGGACCCGGGCGTGAGGTAGGGGAGGACGAACGCTGCGGAATTCTCGGCCGTCCTCGCGGCATGGGCGCGGACCACGGACTCGTGGTGGCCATGCGTATAGACGTCATCTTCAGGCTGCTCGGCGCTCATAGCCAAACGCTACTCCTTACCCATGCGACCTAGTCGGATTCCGTCCTTGCCGCCACGGTAGCCTCCACCATGGCCGTGATGAACCGGGTGACGGTTTCCAGTTCCTCATCGGAGAAGGCGGCCATGGCGCTTCCCATGTGCTGCGCCAAGGGGGCGAAAATCGCACCGCCCTCCTGGAACGCCTTGGGGGTCATCTTCAGCTGGACCTGGCGCCGGTCGGTGCTGTTCCGTTCCCGCACGATGTGCCCGGAGCTGTCCAGGCGGTCGATCAAGGCGGTGGTGGCCGGGGAGCTCAGGTTCAGTTCCCTGCGCAGGACGCCGGGAGTCACCTCGCTGCCCGCGGCAGTGTGGCGCATGATGACGGCCAGGGCGTTCATGTCCGTGCGGTGCATGTCCTTCCGGCCGCCGGCGGCATCAACGTAGCGGTTGGCCTCCATGGTGAACTCCTGGAGGAGGCGGAGCAACGGATGGGACGGCCCCCCGGGGGCGGCCGATGCCGCGGCCGTTGATGAGTCCGGTGACTTTTCGCGTGCCATGCCCACCTCCCCGACGATTCCTGGTTTGCGGCCCGTGGATTGCTTCGGGCGTCCTGAGGGATATTACTGCAGCCCTGCCCTCGGACAGGAGGACATTCAAAAAAGCTCGTCAGCCACTTATCTCTATGCTGGAGATAATCTATGATGGAACAAATATTACTCCGTATTCTCCCGCATGGAAGGCATCATGAATCGCACAAAAGCTGGCAAAGAGCGTGCTCCCTTCTGGCTGCGCTGGCTGGTCCCCGCCATCCTGGTGCTGACCTGGCTGGGGCTTGCCGGCGTCGGAGGCCCCACCTTCGGCCGGTTGGAGGAAGTCTCGTCCAACGACCAGGCGTCCTTCCTGCCCGCCAGCGCCGAGGCCACCGAAGCGCAGGACTGGCAGGCGAAGTTCCGCGACTCCGACGAGGTTCCGGGCATCATCGTCATCGAGAACAGCCAAGCCTTCACTCCGGCGCAGCTGGGGGAGCTGGCAGCGCTGAAAACGAGCCTTGAGGACCTCAAGCTGGGCAGCGCGGTGATCGGGCCGATACCGTCGAAGGACGCCAAGGCTGTGCAGTTCGTGGTCCCGATCGGCTCCTCCGATGAGATCAAGGAAGCGGTCAAGGAACTCCGAGATGCGGTCAACGAGGCAGCCCCGGAAGGGACCCAGACCTTCGTCACCGGCCCGGCTGGTCTGGCCGCCGACCTCACGTCCGCTTTCGGCGGCATCGACGGCATCCTCCTGCTCGTTGCCCTGTCCGCGGTGTTTGTGATCCTCCTGGTCGTCTACCGGTCCCTGCTGCTGCCCATCATGGTGCTGCTGACCTCCGTCTTCGCCCTCTGCGCGGCCATCCTGCTGGTCTTCGGCATGGCCAAGGCCGGCTGGATCCAGCTGAACGGCCAAAGCCAGGGCATCCTCTCCATCCTCGTGATCGGTGCGGCAACCGACTACGCGCTGCTGTTCGTGGCGCGATTCCGTGAAGCCCTCACCCACACGACCAACCGCACGGCCGCCGTCCTGACTGCCTGGAAAGCTTCCTTCGAGCCCATCCTGGCTTCCGGCGCAACGGTGATCATCGCGCTCCTGTGCCTGCTCTTCTCAGACCTCAATTCCAACAGGGCCCTGGGCCCCGTCGCGGCCGCCGGCATCCTGTGCGCACTTTTCGCCGCACTCACCCTGCTGCCCGCACTGATGGCCCTGCTCGGCCGCGCAGCCTTCTGGCCGTTCCGTCCCAGGCTGGTCCCGGCCGACCAGCGCGAGCCGGAGCTGGTCACAGGCCTGGAAGGCCAAAAGGGCCTGTGGCGCGCCACCGGTTCCCTGGTTGCCCGGCGGCCCCGGACGGTATGGGTTGCCTCGGTCCTGCTCCTGGTGGCAGC
This sequence comes from Arthrobacter sp. MOO21, assembly GCF_057369995.2. Classification (NCBI taxonomy): domain Bacteria; kingdom Bacillati; phylum Actinomycetota; class Actinomycetes; order Micrococcales; family Micrococcaceae; genus Arthrobacter; species Arthrobacter sp. MOO21. Next base: position 2,074,925 of record NZ_CM170671.2, read on the forward strand.
CGCCGGCGGCCTGCTCCAGCTCAAGGCCAACGGCGTGCCGCAAACCGACGTCATCCTCACCGCCTCCAACGCCGTGGACGGCCAGGACGCACTGGCCCGCCACTTCGACGCCGGCAGCGGCAGCCCCGCCGTCGTGGTTGCAGACCAGGGCAAGGCAGCGCAGGTGCTGGACCGGGTGAAAGCGGACGACGGCGTGGGCGAGGCTTACCTGCTCGGCCAGGGCAGCGTGCCCATCGCCGGAGCCCCCGGTGCCCCCACCGCTCCGGACGTCCGGGACGGGAAGGTGCTCATCAATGCCATCTTGAACGATGCGGCCGACTCGCTGGAGGCGGAGGAGACCATCAAGGCCCTGCGCACGGAGGTGAAAGCCGTTGATCCCGGTGCCCTGGTGGGCGGCGTGACCGCCACGGCGCTGGACACCAATACGACGGCCCAGCACGACCTGGTGGTCATCATCCCGGTGGTCCTCGTGGTGATCCTGTTCATCCTGATGCTGCTGCTGCGCTCCATCGTGGCCCCGATCCTGCTGGTGCTCTCCGTGGTGTTGTCCTACGCCGCCGCGCTCGGTGTTTCGGCCCTCGTGTTCAATAACCTCTTCGGTTTCCCCGGCGCCGACGCCACCGTTCCGCTGTTCGGCTTCGTCTTCCTGGTGGCGCTGGGCGTGGACTACAACATCTTCCTGATGAGCCGGGTCCGCGAGGAGTCCCTCAAGCACGGCACCCGGCCCGGCATCCTCCGCGGCCTCAGCGTCACCGGCGGCGTCATCACCTCCGCAGGCGTGGTGCTGGCCGCAACCTTCGCCGCCCTGGGCGTCATCCCCATCATGTTCCTGGTGCAGCTCGCGTTCATCGTGGCGTTCGGCGTGCTGCTGGACACCGTGCTGGTGCGCTCGCTGCTGGTGCCGGCCCTGGCGTACGACATTGGGCCCAGGATCTGGTGGCCCGGCAAGCTGGGCAGGACCCCGGAAACGGCGCCTGCAGAACCCCTGTTGGCCGAAATCCCCGCTCGGTAGACTGCCAGTGCGCCCGCATGGACGCGGAGCCTCGAAGGAGAGATCACCATGACTGAATATCCTGAATCCGCAGCCGAAGAACCCCGCAGGGACGATGCCGCTCCTGGTATGGAGGGCGAGGGCGGGCAGTACGTGGACGGCGACTACGGGGACGCCGGCCGCGTCAATGTCCCCGCGGACAACCTGGCCGACGGCGAATATCCGGAGGGCGATTACGGCGACGCGGGTGCCACGGACGCCGAGCGGACGGAGGGCGCTGTCCGGGAGGGGCTCACCGACGGGCAGGTGCAGGCAACTCCCGAAGAGCGCGGCCCCCTCCACGGGGATCCGGATACCGGCAGGTAAGAAGCCCGGCGGCAGGTTCTCCAGCAGCGAACTGGCCAGCCGCCGTCGTGCCCCATGCTCCCCCAATCCCCGTGATGCAGGGGAAAACCATCCCCGCTGACCGACCGCCACCGCAAAGTTGAGTCACCTTCGCTCAAGTTTGGGTTGACATCGTTGGCGCCCTGAGTAAAGTTGAGTGCAGAACGCTCAATCACTCTGGGCGCCAACCAGTTTCCAAGGAAAGAAGGAAGCAACACATGTCACGTGCAGTAGGTATCGACCTCGGAACCACCAACTCCGTCGTCTCCGTTCTCGAAGGTGGCGAGCCCACCGTTATTGCCAACGCCGAGGGTGGCCGCACCACGCCGTCGGTGGTTGCATTCTCCAAGTCCGGCGAGGTCCTGGTTGGCGAAATCGCCAAGCGCCAGGCCGTCAACAACATCGAGCGCACCATCGCTTCGGTCAAGCGCCACATGGGCACCGACTGGAAGGTGGACATCGACGGCAAGAAGTACACCCCGCAGGAAATCTCCGCGCGTATCCTCATGAAGCTGAAGAACGACGCCGAGAGCTACCTGGGTGAAAAGGTCACCGACGCTGTCATCACCGTCCCGGCCTACTTCAACGACGCCGAGCGCCAGGCCACCAAGGAAGCCGGTGAAATCGCGGGCCTGAACGTCCTGCGCATCGTCAACGAGCCCACCGCCGCAGCACTCGCCTACGGCCTGGACAAGGGCAAGGAAGACGAACTCATCCTGGTCTTCGACCTCGGTGGCGGCACCTTCGACGTCTCCCTGCTGGAAGTCGGCAAGGACGAAGACAACTTCTCCACCATCCAGGTCCGCGCCACCGCCGGTGACAACCGCCTGGGCGGTGACGACTGGGACCAGCGCGTCGTTGACTACCTGCTGAACCAGCTCAAGGTCAAGGGCATCGACCTCTCCAAGGACAAGATCGCACTGCAGCGCCTCCGCGAAGCTGCCGAGCAGGCCAAGAAGGAACTCTCCTCCTCCTCCAGCACCAACGTTTCGCTCCAGTACCTCTCCGTCACCCCCGACGGCCCGGTCCACCTGGATGAGCAGCTGACCCGCGCCAAGTTCCAGGACCTCACCAAGGACCTGCTCGAGCGCACCAAGAAGCCGTTCCACGACGTCATCAAGGAAGCTGGCATCAAGCTCTCCGACATCAACCACATCGTGCTGGTGGGTGGCTCCACCCGTATGCCCGCCGTCTCCGAGCTGGTGAAGGAACTGGCCGGGGGCAAGGAGCCCAACAAGGGCGTCAACCCCGACGAGGTCGTTGCCGTGGGCGCAGCCCTGCAGGCCGGTGTGCTGAAGGGCGAGCGCAAGGACGTCCTGCTGATCGACGTCACCCCGCTGTCCCTCGGCATCGAAACCAAGGGTGGCGTGATGACGCACCTGATCGAGCGCAACACCGCCATCCCCACCAAGCGGTCCGAGACCTTCACCACCGCTGACGACAACCAGCCGTCCGTGGCCATCCAGGTCTTCCAGGGCGAGCGTGAGTTCACCCGCGACAACAAACCGCTGGGCACGTTCGAGCTGACGGGCATCGCTCCGGCCCCGCGCGGCGTCCCCCAGGTCGAGGTCACCTTCGACATCGACGCCAACGGCATCGTCCACGTCTCCGCGAAGGACAAGGGCACCGGCAAGGAACAGTCCATGACCATCACGGGCGGCTCCAGCCTCTCCAAGGAAGACATCGACCGCATGGTCCGTGACGCCGAGGAGCACGCAGCCGAGGACAAGGCCCGCCGCGAGGCGACCGACACCCGCAACACGGCGGAGCAGCTGGCCTACTCCGTGGACAAGCTGATCGCCGACAACGCGGACAAGCTGCCCGAGGAGGTCAAGACCGAGGTCCAGGCCGACGTCGACAGCCTCAAGAAGGCCCTCGAAGGCACCGACGACGCCGCTGTGAAGTCCGCATTCGAGAAGCTGCAGGCTTCCCAGACCAAGCTCGGCGAAGCCATCTACGCCCAGGCCGGTTCGCCGGACGGTGCAGGCGCTGCCGGTGCCGAAGGTGCCGCAGGCGCTCCCGCAGGCGGCAAGGCTGACGAAGACATCGTCGACGCCGAGATCATCGACGAAGACGAAGCGAAGAAGTAGCCATGCCGCACCACGGTAACGAGGAAGAGCACAACACATCCGCGAACCGGCAGAACGAGCAGGGCAACGGCCAGGAGCCGGTCATCCGGGACCACCGCAAGGTTGACCCGGTGACCGGGCAGGCCCGGCACCCGGAGGGTAGTCACGCTGAAGGCGGAAACACTGCCCCCGGGGCCGGCGCCCAGGCCGGAGCGGCGGATTCCGACGGCGACGCGCTTGCCCAGGCCGAGGAGATCCTCAACGGCATGGAAGTGCCGGCCGAGGAATCCGTGGCCCAGGGGGCTCCGGCGGGAGCTGCCGGCAACGCCGAAGCAGCCGAACTGCGCAACGACCTGCTCCGCCTCCAGGCCGAGTACGTCAACTACCGCAAGCGCGTGGAACGCGACCGCGCCGTGGCAGGGGAAATGGCCGTCATCGGCGTCCTGAACTCGCTGCTTCCGGTCCTGGACGACGTCGACGCCGCCCGGCAGCACGGCGACCTCACCGACGGTCCCTTCGCCGCGATCGCCACCAAACTGGAGAACGCGCTGAAGACCTACGGCCTGGTCCGCATCAACGAGACCGGAGTGGAGTTCGATCCCACGATCCACGAGGCCCTGATCCAGCAGCCCGGCGAGGACATCGAGGTTGACACCGTCAGCCAGGTGCTGCGCTCCGGCTACAAGTCGGGCGAACGCGTCCTCCGCGCAGCCCAGGTAATTGTGGCGGTCCCGGCTTAGTTCCTCCATAAGGCGCGCCGAACGGACAAGGGGGCCCCGCCCCTACGCTGGGTGGCTGAGGATCTGCGATCCTCAGCCACCCAGCTCCGGCAGGCCCGATGCCACTCCCGGGCCCCCTTATCCGTCCGTCGCTCAGCGCTCGTCTCACCTAAGGTGGGAGCAAGCGAAGCGCAGCTGGATAGGGGGCCGCGGCGTGGCGGGCACCGCGGAGCGGGCACGGCCCCCTATCCAGCGGAGCGTTGCCCAGCCGGAAACTCAGGTTTGTACAAGAAAGGAAACGCCATTGGCTAGCCAGGATTGGGTGGACAAGGACTTTTACAAGATCCTTGGTGTTGCCAAGGACGCTTCCGACGCCGACATCAAGAAGGCCTACCGGAAGCTTGCGCGGCAGCACCACCCTGACACCAACGCGGGAAACGCTGCTTCCGAGAAGAAGTTCAAGGACATCTCCGAGGCTTATTCTGTGCTTTCCGATCCAGACGAGCGCCAGCAGTACGACGCCATCCGGGCCATGGGCAGCGGTGCCCGGTTCGCCCCCGGCGGTGCCGGCGGCGGCAACGCCGGGTTCGAGGACATGTTCGGCGGCCTGTTCACGGGCAACACCGGACGCCATGCCGGCGGCTTCAACCCCGCGGGCGGCGGCATCCCGCCCGAGTTCGCCGACCTCTTCGGTGGGTTCGGCGGAAGCGCCGGATTCCAGCGCACGCCGCAGAAGGGAGCCGACCGGACCGCCTCCACGACCATTTCCTTCGCCGGCTCCATCCGCGGGACCACCATCGGCCTGCGGGAACCGAGCGGCGAGGTCATCGACGTCCGGGTGCCGGCCGGCATCAAGGACGGCCAGAAGGTCCGCGTCCGCGGCAAGGGGCAGCCCGGTGCTGCCGGCAATGGCGACCTGGTGGTGTCCGTCTCCGTCCAGCCCCACGCTTTTTACACGCGCGACGGCGACAACCTGCGCATCCATGTTCCCGTCACCTTCCCGGAGGCTGCTTTGGGCGCCGACATCGAGGTGCCAACGATCGACGGCGACAAGGTGAAGGTGCGTGTTCCGGCGGGGACGCCGTCGGGCCGTACGCTGCGGGTCAAGGGCAAGGGTGTGAAGACGTCCAAGGCCACCGGCGACCTTCTGGTCACCATCGACGTCGCGGTTCCCAAGAACCTCAACAAGGACGCCGAAGCCGCGGTGAAGGCCTTTGCCGAAGCCACGTCGTCGGCCGACGTCCGTGAGGGCTTGGCAGCCAAGGCCCGGCTCTAGGAGCGGAGGTGAGCCGTGGACATCAATGCTGACCAGCCCATCTTCGTGATCTCCGTGGCGGCTGAGCTGGCGGACATGCACCCGCAGACGCTGCGGCAGTACGACCGGCTGGGCATCGTCAAGCCCAGCCGCGCCCCCGGGAAGTCCCGGCGCTACTCCCAGCGCGACGTGAACATGCTGCGTGAAGTGCAGCGGCTGTCGCAGGAGGGCGTGTCGCTGGAGGGGATCAAGCGCATCCTGGAACTCGAGAACCAAGTGGCCGCGCTCCAAAGCCGGGTGGCCGAGCTGACCGAGGAACTGGGCCGCCGGCCGCAGGCGTTCGATTCCCGCATCTTCGCCGCGGGCGCCGCCGGAGACGTGGTGAGCCTGGCCCGGGGCCAGCGGCCACGGCCCCGGTCGCAGGCCGTGGTGCTGTGGCGGCCGCGGGCGATCGGTCAATAGGCACCAACGAGCAGGCGCAGGCCAGCAAGTACCTGCCCCCGCCAACCCGGAAAAAACTGAGTACCCACTACTCGTGACCCAAAAGGCCCCCAAAACTTGAATGGAACCATCGCCGGATCAGCGGCGGTGGTTCCACAAGTTCTGGGGGTTTTCCGTGTTTAAGGATCTCAGCAAAAGTCTCCATCCCAAGGACCGGCCATGAGCCCCGGGATGGAAGCGGTGGCCGCGTTCAGCGGCTCAATTCCAGGCCAGGTCCTCCTGGCCATTGGGCAGACCGTCGTGGTGGTATGCGTCTGCTTCGACATGGTGCGGGAGCTGTCCGTCCCGCGGTCGCACCGGCGTTATGTGGCCAGCACGGTGTTCCGCACACTGGCCATCCCGTCCATTATGGCCAACGCCCTGACAGTCTTCATCGCACTGGTTCTGGCTTCCTGGATTGACGTGGTGATGGGTATGTTCGTGCTCGTGGCCATCGTCTTCCGGTTCCACCACGACCAGGACGAGGACAACTGGTGGAAGGGCAAGGGCAGGAAGCTCGCGCGCTGGGCCCGCCGGCAGTTCTCCGGCCGGACCGCCGCCGCCCCGGCGATGGGGTAGCGGCGGCCCGGACGGCAGAAGCCGCCTGCCGGCGGAACGTCAGCCGTTGATGACCTGCGGGACGCCGAGCGCCTTCAGGCCCTCGACGCCGAACTCGACGCCGTAGCCGGACTGCTTGGCTCCGCCGAAGGGGATGCGGGGATCGACCGCGCCGTGCCGGTTGATCCACACTGTGCCGGCCTGGATCCGTGCGGCGACCTCACGGGCGGCCGCCAGGTCGGGGGACCAGACCGAGGCGCCGAGGCCGACGTCCAGCCCGTTCGCCTTCTCCACGGCCTCGTCGACGGTGCTGTACCGGATGATCGGCAGGGCCGGACCGAACTGTTCCTCGGCCACCAGCGGGTTGTCGTTGTCGATGTCGGCCACCAGCGTGGTGGGGTAGAAGTAGCCGGGCTGGCTGGTGTCGGGGTTTCCACCGAGGAGGACGCGGGCTCCGGAAGCCTTCGCTGCCTCCACGAGGTTCGCCACGACGTCGTACTGTGCCTGGTTCTGCAGCGGGCCCAGGACGTTGTTCTCGTCCAGGCCGTTGCCCATCGGCATCGCTTTGGCCACGGCGGTGAGTTCCTCGCAGACGGCGTCGTAGATGCTGTCGTGGACGTAGAGGCGCTTGAGGGCGGCGCAGGTCTGGCCGGTGTTCAGGAAGGCGCCCCAGAAAATGTCCTGCGCGATGGCCTTGGGGTCGGCGTCGGGCAGGACGATGCCGGCGTCGTTCCCGCCGAGTTCCAGCGTGAGCCGCTTGACGGTGTCTGCGGAGGACTTGATGATGGCGCGGCCGCCGGCGGTGGAACCGGTGAACATGATCTTGCCGATCGCCGGGTGGTCCGTGAGCCGGGCGCCCACCTCGCGGCCGCAGGAGACCACCGAGAGGATGCCCTCGGGGAGCTCCTCGTTGAGGACCCTGACCAGCGCCAGGACGGACAGCGGAGTGTTCCCGGAGGGCTTGACCACTACGGCGTTGCCCATCCGCAGGGCGGGGGCGAGCTGCCAGACGGCGATCATCATGGGCCAGTTCCACGGACCAATCGCGCCCACCACCCCGATGGGCCGGTAGTGCAGTTCGGCGCGGGTTTCGCCGTCGTCCACAATGGTTTCCGGTTCCAGCGGCAGGCTGGCGGTGGCGCGGAGCCACGCGACGCAGGCGCCCACTTCGAAGCGGGCGTTGGGGCCGTTCAGCGGCTTGCCCTGCTCGCGGGAGAGCAGCCGGGCGAGTTCCTCGGCGGAGCGTTCGACGGCGTCGGCTGCTTTGAGGAGCGCGGCGGACCGGGCGTCGTGGCCCAGGGCAGCCCAGGCGGGCTGGGCGGCGACGGCCGCCGTGACCGCCTCCTCAAGGAAGTCGAGGTTGTGGATGGGGGCCTCGCCGACGGCTTCGCCGGTTGCCGGGTCAAGGATGGTCCGGCCGGTGCCGGGTGCGGGGGCAATGGACGCGAGAAGTGCATCGTAGGTTTCCAAGGGATACTCCACTTCGAGTAGCAAGGACGCCAGCCGGTCGGCGTAGCGGGTTGCTCCCAGTGTGGTTTACGGCATGGCCCGGCTCTTGTCTTTGTGCGCAGGACTGTTGGCGGAGAGGGAACGGCGTAAAAAATCGGACACCTTATTGTGAACTTGTCAGGTTAGACCCTACAATCGACGTCAGGCCGGCGCAGCCCTCGAACACCGCCGGTGAATCCCTCCCCGGATCCAAGCAGCCAATACCACCAAACACCCAGCAGCCAGAACCAGGCCCCGTCCTGGACCGTGGCCGCACGGGTGTGGGAATTCGGTCGCCGCCACTCCGAGAAACAGGGAGAAACACCATGACTTTGCAGTCCTACCTCGCTGAAGAGGCCCCCTACACCCCCCGGGGAGGCAGCTACGTCTCCATGCCCGCAGGCTCGGAGGTTCCGCCCCGGCTTGAGGGCAGCTACGTCTCGCTGCCCGGAGCCCTGCCCGGAGCCCTGCCCGGGAATGCCAGCAAGGCCCAGGGCACGTACGTGACACTTTCCACCGCCCCGGCGGGGAAGACGGACATCAGCTACACCCGCGTCGGCTGAACCAGCCGGTGCCGCACTGGCCCACTTTTGGAGGCCGAATAGCGGCGGGAACCCCGGGTTTCCGGGATTCCCGCCGCTAAAACTGGGCCAGCCCGGGCAGCAGGTGCCCGTGCTTATTCCCGGCGGTCAGCCTGCGTAGGGGTCGTTGATGCCGATGTATTGGGTGGTGGTGTATTCGGCGATGCCTTCGGTGCCGCCTTCGCGGCCGAGCCCTGATTGTTTGACGCCGCCGAAGGGTGCCGCGGCGTTCGAGATGACGCCGGCGTTGAAGCCGACCATGCCGAATTCGATCTGTTCCGCGACGCGGAGGAGTCTGTTGACGTCGCGGCTGTAGAGGTAGGACGCGAGGCCGTACTCGGTGCTGTTGGCGAGCTTGATGGCCTCTTGCTCGGTGCTGAAGGTGGTGACCGGGGCGACGGGTCCGAAGATTTCCTGGCCGAGGATTGCGGCGTTGTTGGGGACGTTGGCGAGGACGGTGGGCTGGTAGAAGTAGCCGGGTCCGTCCACGGGGGCGCCGCCGGTGACGGCAATAGCCCCGGCATCCACTGCCGCGGTGACCAGGTTATGCACGTCGTCGCGGGCGCCCCCGTCGATCAGGGGCCCGACCTGTGCACTGGGATCGGTGCCGCGGCCCGTGGTTAGTGCCCCCATGGCAGCGGCGAACTTGCGGGTGAATTCCTGGGCGACGGTTTCGTGCACCAAGAACCGGTTGGCGGCGGTGCAGGCTTCGCCCATGTTCCGCATCTTCGCCGCCATGGCGCCTTCGACTGCCTTGTCGATGTCGGCGTCTTCGAACACGATAAACGGTGCGTTCCCGCCGAGTTCCATCGAGGTGCGCAGGACGTTTTGGGCGGCGTCGGCCATGAGGCGCTTGCCGACGGGGGTGGACCCGGTAAAGGAGACCTTCCGCAGCCGGGAGTCCTTGAGCAGCGGCCCGGAAATCCCGGAGGCGGAGGAGGAGGCGACGACGTTCAGGACCCCGGCGGGCAGGCCGGCGTCGAGCATGGTCTGCGCGAAGTACTGCGCGGTGAGCGGGGTGAGCTTGGCGGGTTTGAGGACCATGGTGCAGCCGGCGGCGACGGCGGGGGCGACCTTGCGGGTGGCCATGGCCAGCGGGAAGTTCCAGGGGGTGATGAGCAGGCAGGGCCCGACGGGTTTGTGCTGGACGAGGATCTTGTTCTTGCCTTCGGGTGTGGTGAGGTAGCGGCCGTAGTCGCGGACGGTTTCCTCGGCGAACCAGCGCAGGAATTCGGCCCCGTAGGTGACTTCGCCGCGGGCTTCAGCCAGGGGTTTGCCCATTTCCAGGGTCATCAGCAGGGCGAAGTCTTCGGCGCGTTCGGTGACGAGGTCGAAGGCGCGGCGCAGGATCTCGGACCGGACCCGGGGCGCGGTGCGGGCCCAGGAGGCCTGGGCGGCGTCGGCGGCGTCCAGTGCGGCGATGGCGTCACCGCTGGTGGCGGAGGCGAGGGTGGCGAGTACCTCCCCGGTGGCGGGATCGTGGACGTCGAACGTGCCGCCGTCGGACGCCTCCTGCCACTCACCATTGATCAGCAGTCCGGTGGGCACCGAGGCGAGCAGGGAAGCCTCGCGCTCCGGTGCGAGGGCAGGGGAAACCGTAGACGTGACTGTCATTGCATAAGTCCTAAAAGTTGGTCAGTAGCTGGCGCGGGCGTCGCCGTCAGCAGGTTTGATGTACTTCGCGGCCAGGGCTTCGGAGCCGCGGGCCAGGAGTGCGACGTCGGCTCCGACCAGGATGAAGCTGGCGCCCTTCGCGAGGTAATGCTCTGCGGTGTCCGGGTTGAAGGCGTTCACGCCGGCAGGTTTGCCGGCCGTTTTGGCTGCGGCGAGGCAGTGTTCGACGGCGGCACGCACCTCGGCGTGTTCCTGCTGTCCCAGCAGGCCCATGGAGGCGGCGAGGTCTGACGGTCCGACGAACACGGCGTCCACGCCGTCGACCTTGAGGATGTCCTCCACGGCCTCGACGGCGGAGGTGGATTCGATTTGGACGGTGACGGCGATGGTTTCGTTGGCCCGGGCGAGGTAGTCCGGGACCCGGTTCCAGCGGGCCGCCCGGGCAAGAGCGGAGCCCACGCCGCGGACGCCCTGCGGCGGGTAGCGGGTGGCAGCCACGGCGGCCTCGGCCTCAGCCACAGAATTGACCATGGGGATCAGCAGGTTCTGCACGCCCAGGTCCAGGTACTGCTTGATCACCACGGTGTCGTTCACAGGCGGCCGGACCAGGATGTGCACGGGATAGCCGTGGATGGCCTGGAGCTGGGCCAGGATGGATTCGAGTCCGTTGGGGCTGTGTTCGGCATCCACCAGCAGCCAGTCCAGGCCGGACCCGGCACAGAGTTCGGCGACCAGCGGGCTGCCGGAGCACACCCACATGCCGGCCAGCGGCCGGCCCGCGCTACCTTTTTGCTTTTCCGCGGCCAGGGCGGACCGGAAGGTATCTTCTATTCGAAACGGCATGTGACACTCCCGAGGGGTCCGTAGTCGGCGTGGACGGTGTCACCCTTGTAAACCCACAGGGGCCGGGTGAAGGAGCCCGCAAGGATGATGTCCCCGGCCTTCAGGCAGTCGCCGTGGGCGGCGATCTTGTTCGCGAGCCAGTGCACGCCGTTGGCGGGGTGGTCCAGCACGCCGGCCGCCACTCCGGTTTCCTCCACGGTCTGGTTCTTGTACAGGATGGCGGAAACCCAGCGCAGGTCCACAGCATCGGGTTTGACCGGGTTGCCGCCGATCACCATGGCGCCCATCGCGGCGTTGTCCGAGATGGTGTCCACGATGGTCCGGCCCTCCATCTCGATCCTGGAATCCAGGATCTCCAGGGCCGGAACCACGTAGTCGGTGGCCTTGAGGACATCGAAGATGGTCACGCCGGGGCCCTTGAGCCCGTCCTTCAGCACGAACGCCAGTTCCACCTCCACCCGCGGGTGCGTGTACAGGTCCCAAGGCACGGAGCAGCCGGTCTCCAGCACCATGTCATCGAAGATGGCGCCGTAGTCAGGTTCGGTGATGCCGGTGGCAGCCTGCATGGCCTTGGACGTGAGGCCGATCTTGCGCCCCACCAGTGTCCGGCCGGCTTCCTCGTTCCGGCGCCGCCACAGCTGCTGCACCGCGTAGGAGTCCTCCACGGTCATGTCCGGGTAGCGGGCGGTCAGGCGGGGGACAGGGGTGCGGGTGCGGCCGGCTTCCACCAGCTCGTCCGCGATGGCCTCAATCGTCTTGGGCTCCAGCATGGCTAGACCTGGACTCCCAGTTTGAAGCCGGTCCGGTCGCCTTCGGGCGAGCCGTCCTTGCGGGTGTAGGAGAAGCCGTCGGCCCCCACGGTCACCGCCATCTCGGACTTTTCTTCGCGGACGATGACCGGCTGCGGGTTGCCGTCGAGGTCCAGGACGAGGGAGGCTTCGGTGTACCAGGAGGGGACCACGGGGTTGCCCCACCAGTCGCGGCGCTGGTTGTCGTGGACGTCCCAGGTGATGGTGGGGTTGTCGGGGTCGCCGGTGTAGTAGTCCTGGGTGTAGATCTCGATGCGGTGCCCGTCCGGGTCCAGGATGTAGAGGTAGAACGCGTTGGACACCCCGTGCCGGCCGGGGCCGCGTTCGATCCTGTCGCTGATGCGCAGGGCGCCCATCTTGTCGCAGATCTGGATGATGTTGTGCTTCTCGTGCGTGGCGAAGGCCACGTGGTGCATGCGCGGGCCGTTGCCGCCGGTCAGGGCGGTGTCGTGGACGGTCTGCTTGCGGTGCATCCACGCGGCGTAGGTGACGCCGTCGGAGTCCTTGATGTCCTCGGAGACGCGGAAGCCCAGGTCCTCCAGGTACGCCCGGCCCTTGGGGACATCCGGGGTGACCTGGTTGAAGTGGTCCAGCCGAACCAGTTCACCGGCGGAGTAGAGGTCGTAGCGCTGGGTGAGGCGCTCCACGTGCTCCACCTCGTAGAAGAACTCGTAAGGGAAGCCCAGGGGGTCCTCGACGCGGACGGAGTCGCCGATGCCCTTGGTGAAGCCGTCCTTGCGGCGCTCCACCCGGCAGCCGAGCTCCTTGTAGTAGGCCTCGGCGGCGTCCACCTCGGCCGGGGACTTCACCCGGTAGGCGAAGGCGGCGACGGCGGCGACGGGTCCCTTGCGCAGCACCAGGTTGTGGTGGATGAACTCCTCCAGGGAGCGCAGGTAGATCGCGTTCTCGTCCTCTTCGGTGACGTGCAGGCCCAGGACATCCACGTAAAACTCCCGGGACCTGGCGAGGTCGGTGACGACGATCTCCATGTAGGCGCAGCGGACGATGTCCGGAGCAGGGACGGTGGGGGTGGGGACGAAATTGGTCATTGGAGTCTCTCTTCTTTGAGCAGGTAAGGGGAAGGAAATTAGCCCTCGTTGGCGGCAGAGTCTTCGATGCTGCCGAACTTGGGGGTGTGGACGCTGCCGAGCGTGATGTGCACGGCCTGCTGGTCGGTGTAGAAATCGATGGAGCGGTAGCCGCCCTCGTGGCCCAGGCCGGAGGCCTTGACGCCACCGAACGGGGTGCGCAGGTCGCGGACGTTGTGGCTGTTCAGCCACACCATGCCGGCTTCGACGTTCTGCGAGAAGTTGTGCGCCCGGGTCAGGTTCTGCGTCCAGATGTAGGCGGCGAGACCGTACTTGGTGTTGTTGGCCAGGGCGAGGGCCTCGTCGTCGTTCTCAAACGGGGTGATGGCCACGACGGGTCCGAAGATTTCCTCCTGGAAGATCCGGGCCTCGGGGGCGACGTCGGCAAACACCGTGGGTGCGATGTAGTTGCCTTCGGGCAGGTGGTCCGGGCGGCCGCCGCCAGCCAGGAGCCTGCCCTCGGACTTGCCGATCTCCACGTAGGAGGCCACTTTCTCGTAGTGCTCCGGGTGGACCAGGGCACCCACCTGCGTTTTGGGGTCGTGGGGATCGCCGACCACGATGTTCTTCGCCCGGGCGGCGTACTTCTCGCAGAACTCGTCGTAGATGGCGCGTTCCACGAGGATCCGCGAGCCTGCCGTGCAGCGCTCGCCGTTGAGGGAGAAGACGCCGAACAGGGCGGAATCGATGGCGGCGTCCAGGTCGGCGTCGGCAAAGACGACGCAGGGGGACTTGCCGCCCAGTTCCATGGACAGGCCCTTCAGGTTCGCTGCGGCATTCCGGAAGATCGTCTGGCCCGTGGTGGTCTCCCCGGTGAAGGAGATCAGCGGCACGTCCGGGTGCTTGACCAGCGCGTCGCCTGCTTCCTCACCGAGGCCGTTGACCAGGTTGAAGACGCCGTCCGGCAGCCCGGCGTCCTTGAAGATGGTGGCCCACAGGGAGGCGGAGAGCGGGGTGAACTCGGCGGGCTTGAGGACCACGGTGTTGCCGGTAGCCAGGGCCGGGGCCAATTTCCAGGACTCGAGCATGAAGGGTGTGTTCCACGGGGTGATCAGGCCGGCCACGCCGATCGGCTTGCGGTTCACGTAGTTGATCTGCGAGCCGGGGACCTTCATGGCATCGTCGAACTGGGCCACGATCAGGTCGGCGAAGAACCGGAAATTCTCCGCCGCACGCAGTGCCTGGCCCTTGGCCTGGGTGATCGGCAGGCCGGTGTCGAAGGTTTCCAGTTCGGCGAGCCGGGCTTCCTGGGCCTCCACGGCGTCGGCGATCCGGTTAAGGACGCGGGCGCGTTCACGCGGCTTCATCCTGGGCCACGGGCCGTTGGTGAACGCTTCGCGGGCGGCGGCGACGGCGAGGTCGATGTCCTCCTTTTGCCCGGCCGCGGCGGTGGCGTAGTTCCGGTTGGACACCGGGTCCAGGACGTCGAACGTCTTCCCGGAGACCGAGTCAACGAACCGGCCGTTGATGTAGTGCTGGATGTGGGAGGGCAAGTCCTCGGGAACGTAGTGCTTGCTGGTTTCTACTGAGGTCGTCATCGTTGAAGTCCTTACTGCGTTCTATTCGTACAAGTGGTCTTGGCGTTGCGTTTTAGGTGGTTTGGGCCAGATACGCGTCCAGGGTGGCCGTTCGGTGCTGGCGGGCTGCTTTTTCGATCGTGTCGGCGTCGGCTCCGGTTTCGATGAGCTTCAGCAGGTTCTCGTGTTCCTCCACCGAGTCCCGGGCGCGGCCGGGGACGAAGCGGAACGTGGAGGACCGGAGCGCGGCGAGCCGGTTCCAGCCGCGGTGCACCAGGTCCAGGATGTGCGGGTTGGGGCAGTGCTCGAACAGGACGCTGTGGAAGTCCTGGTTGAGCTGCGTGAAGCGGACGGGATCGAAGTGGTCCAGGCACTTCCGCATGTCTTCGTTCACGGCCCGGGCCCGGGCGATGGCCGCAGGATCGATCAGCGGCGCCGACAACGCGGTGGCGGCGCCCTCCACGATGCTCAGGGTCTGCATGGTGTAGAGGTATTCGGTGGGATCGATCCCGGCTACCGTGGCGCCGACATTCCGTTCGAAGGTCACCAGGCCCTCGGCCTCCAACCGCCGGATGGCCTCGCGGACGGGGACCACGCTGAAGCCGAGGTCCTTGGCGATCGAGCCCAGGACCAGCCGGTAGCCGGGGGTGTAACTGCCTTCGACGATCCGTGCCTTCACGGCCTGGTACGCCTGTTCGGCCTTGCTGCCGGCCACCGCAAGGGTCTCAGTCATTGGTCTTGCTTCCCATGCGTTCCCACTCCGCGTACCTCTTCTGCCACTCGGCGTTCATCGGGTAGAGGCCGTCCACGCTGTTGCCCTGCCTGACCATCTCGAAGATGAAGGCCTCTTCCTTTTCCTGCTGGATGCAGTCGTCCGCCAGTTCTTCTGCGATGGCCGGCGGGATCACCAGGATGCCGTCGGAATCTGCCACGATGATGTCGCCGGGCTGCACGGTGGCGCCGCCGCAGGCGATAGTGATGTCCGTGTCCCAGGGGATGTGGCGCCGGCCAAGCACCGCGGGGTGCGGGTTGGCGAAGTAGGTGGGCATGTCCAGGTCCGCTACGGCTGAGTAGTCGCGGACGCCGCCGTCGGTGATGATGGCTGCCGCGCCGCGGACCTGGGCGCGCAGGGCCAGGATGTCACCCACAGTGCCGGTGCCCTTCTCGCCGCGGGCCTCCATGACCAGGATTTCGCCCTCGTTGACGGAATCGATGGCGCGCTTCTGGGCGTTGAACCCGCCGCCGTGGGTCTTGAACAGGTCCTCGCGGTTGGGAACGTAGCGAAGGGTCCGGGCCAGGCCCACCACTCGGCGGTCCGGGCGGGTGGCCTGCAGCCCGTCGATGCTCACGTTGTTCAGGCCGCGCTTGCGCATCTGCGACGACAGCGTGGCGGTGGCCACCGATTCGAGCTTGGCCTTCAGCTCGGGGGAGAGGGCAGTGGCCACTGCCGGAAGCCCGGCGGCTTCGCGGGATCCGTAGGCCTCCTCCCGCTGCAGGTCATCAACCTTGGGCCGGGCACCAAAGTCGGCGAACGCCGTCGTGCCCTCCTCCACCCTGGTGACCAGGCGGCCCGTGGACAGGGCCCCATCAACGGTGCCCACCTCAACCTCCAGCACGTCTCCGGGCTTTGCGACCGAAGCGCCGGCCGGGGTGCCGGTGAGGATGATGTCGCCTTCTTCGAGCGTGAGCAGCTGGGACAGGTCCGCCACCAGCAGGGCGAACGGGAAAAGCAGGTCCTTGGTGGTGTCATCCTGGACAAGGCGGCCGTTGTGCCAGGTGCGGATGCGCAGTTGGGAAGGGTCGACGGCGTCTGCCGGAATAAGTGCCGGGCCCACCGGGGTGAAACCGTCGCCGCCCTTGGACCGGAGGTTGGAGCCCTTGTCAGCCCAGCGAAGGTCGTAGACGCCGAGGTCGTTGCTCGCCGTGACGGCGGCGACGTGGCTCCAGGCATCCTCGATCGAAACGCGGCGGGCGGCCTTGCCGATCACCAAGGCGATCTCGCCCTCGAAGCCGAGCAGCTCGCAACCGGCCGGCCGCTCCACAGCGCTCCCGCTGGTTGCCAACGAGCTGGAAGGCTTGAGGAAGTAGGACGGCTGGGCCGGGGTGCGGCCGCGCTGGGCAGCCCGGCTGGGGTAGTTGACGTGCACCGCGATCACCTTGCGCGCTGCTGCCAGGGTGTCGCCGTTGACCTGCTCCAAAGCATCTCCTCATCAGGTACGAAATCGTATACGATCACTATCCCCAGATTCGCGGCATCCGTCAACCCCCTGATTTTCCGGAGTTTTCCGATGGGGAAGGAGCCACTTGTCGCACGCGTCACATCCGGCGTACAGTGGAAATCAAGTTCCCAGTTTTCGATTATCGAATCAAGTGTTCTGATATAGAACACATTGCTTAGTCATCCACAACGAAGTGAGGAAAACCCGTGCAGTTCCACCACCACGGATATGTATCCGGTGACCCCCGCGTCCTTCCGGCCGCCGGCGTCGGCCTTGACCGCCCCGAGGAGCTTCCTGAGGAAGTGGACGTGCTCATCGTGGGCAGCGGCCCGGCGGGGATGCTTGCCGCCGCGCAGCTGTCCATGTTTCCCAGCGTGACCACCCGCATCATCGAGCGCCGCCCCGGCCGCCTGGCCATCGGCCAGGCCGACGGCATCCAGGCCCGCAGCGTCGAGACCTTCCAGGCCTTCGGCTTCGCGGAGCGGATCATCGCAGAGGCCTACCGGATCACCGAGATGGCCTTCTGGAAGCCGGACCCCGCCAACCGCGCGAACATCGTCAGGGCTGCCCGTGCCGTGGACGATGAGACAGGCATCAGCGAATTCCCGCACCTGATCGTCAACCAGGCCCGCGTGCTGGACTACTTCGCGGAGTTTGCGGCCAACTCGCCAACCCGCCTGAAGCCCGACTATGGCTACGATTTCGAAGGCCTCGAGGTTACCGGCGCGGGCGACTACCCGGTGACCGTGACGCTCCGGCACACCGCGGGCCCGAAGGAGGGGCAGGAGCGCATTGTCCGGGCCAAGTATGTGGTCGGCGCAGACGGCGCCCGCAGCAAGGTGCGCCAGGCGATCGGCTGCACGCTTGCCGGCGACCAGGCCAACCACGCCTGGGGCGTGATGGACACCCTCGCCGTCACCGACTTCCCCGACATCCGCACCAAGTGCGCCATACAAGGTGAAAAAGGCAGCATCCTGCTGATCCCCCGCGAGGGCGGCCACCTGTTCCGCATGTACGTGGACCTGGGCGAGGTGGATCCGGCCACCCACCACGCCGTCCGGAACACCAGCATCGAGGAAATCATCGCCAAGGCCAATGAGATCCTCCACCCGTACACCCTGGACGTCCGCAACGTAGCCTGGCACAGCGTCTACGAGGTGGGCCACCGGCTCACGGACAGGTTCGACGATGTGCTGCCGCAGGACCGCGGAACCCGCAC
Organism: Arthrobacter sp. MOO21; assembly: GCF_057369995.2. Lineage (NCBI taxonomy): Bacteria > Bacillati > Actinomycetota > Actinomycetes > Micrococcales > Micrococcaceae > Arthrobacter > Arthrobacter sp. MOO21. The sequence continues at coordinate 2,092,759 of NZ_CM170671.2, forward strand.
CCCGCGCGTCTTCATCACCGGCGACGCCTGCCACACGCACAGCGCCAAGGCCGGCCAGGGCATGAACGTCTCCATGCAGGACGGGTTCAACATCGCCTGGAAGCTGGGGCACGTCCTGGAGGGCCGCAGCCCGGAAAGCCTGCTGACGACCTACTCCGAAGAGCGGCAGGTGGTGGCCAAGAACCTGATCGACTTCGACAAGGAGTGGTCAACCATGATGGCCAAGAAGCCGGAGGACTTCGAGCACCCCTCGGACCTCGAAGACTTCTACGTGCGCACCGCGGAGTTCCCTGCCGGATTCATGACCCAGTACGCCCCGTCCCTGATCGTCGGCAGCGCCGGGCACCAGGACCTGGCCGCCGGGTTCCCCGTGGGCAAACGCTTCAAGTCCGCGCCTGTGGTCCGCGTGGGCGACACCAACCCCATCCACCTGGGCCATCACGCAACGGCTGACGGCCGCTGGCGGATCTACGTCTTCGCGGACCCCGCCCTGCCCGGCACCAACTCGGCCACCGATATGCTCGCCGAGTGGTTTGCCAAGTCGCCTGAGTCCCCGCTGGCCGCCACCCCTGCCGGCGCGGACCTGGACGCGTGGTTCGACCTGAAAGTCATCTACCAGCAGCCGCATACCGGCGTCGACATCGGCGCCGTGCCCGCCGTCTTCAAACCGCAGGTGGGCCCGTTCAAGCTCACCGACTACGAAAAGGTGTACGCCACCGACCCCAAGTCCGATATTTTCGACCTGCGGGGCCTGGACCGGAACGGCGTTGTGGTGGTGGTCCGCCCGGACCAGTACGTGGCCAACGTCCTGCCGCTGACGGCAACCGCGGAGCTCGGTGCGTTCTTCGGGCCGCTGCTGAAGGCCGCACCCGCGCAGCCGCGTCAGGCCGTGGCGGCCGCCGCCCGGTAGTCCGCCGCCGGGTAGACGCCGAGGATCCGCACCTCGGTGGTGAAGAAGTCCAGTTCCTCGAGGGCCAGCTTCAGCGGCAGGTCCTCGGGGTGGCCTTCCACATCCGCCATGAACATGGTGGCGGCAAATTCGTTGCCCACCATGTAGCTCTCCAGCCGCGTCATGTTCACGCCGTTGGTGGCGAAACCCCCGAGCGCCTTGTACAGGGCGGAGGGGACGTTGCGGACGCGGAACACAAAGCTGGTGACTGCCGGTCCGGGAAGTTCCTCCCGGGTCGGCAGCGCCGTTTCCCGGGCCAGGACCACGAAGCGGGTGGTGTTGGAGGGATCGTCCTCAACCCGGGACGCAAGGACCTCCAGGCCGTAGATCTGCGCGGCGAGCGGCGGAGCGAGGGAGAGCTTGCGCGGATCGTTCCACTCGGCCACTTCACGGGCAGATCCAGCGGTGTCACCGGCAATCACCGGCTTGAGGCCGTGGTCGCGGATGAGCTTCCGGCACTGGCCCAGCGCGTGGATATGGCTGTGGACTTCGGTGGCGCCTTCGATGGTGCTGCCAGGAATGCCCAGCAGGTCGAAGTGGATGGGCAGGAAGTATTCACCCACGATCTGCAGGTTGGACTGCGGGAGCAGGATGTGGATGTCCGCCACCCGCCCGGCAATGGAGTTCTCGATCGGGATCATGGCCAGCTCCGCCTCGCCGCTGCTTACCAGCTCGAACGCGTCCTCGAAGCTGGCGCATGGGACGCTGTCCATGTCCGGGAACATCTGCTGACACGCGATATTGGAGTTGGCGCCGGGCTCACCCTGGTACGCAATCTTGGAGGCCATGGTCCGTATGGTTTCACGCGCCGCCCCCGGTGGCCCAACTGGGTGGCGCCAAGTGTCGTTATGAGCCGTCAAAACGGCACTTGGCGCTGCTTACTTGGGCGTGACGCGCAGCCAGAGGTACTGGCGGGGGAGCAGCGTGACGCCGTCGGCCAGGTCCAGGGCCGCTTCGGAGAGAAGGTCGACGGCGGCAGGCGAGTACCCGCCGAAGGTATCCGGGGGCAGGGTCTGGGGCGAGTCACCGAAGTTGGCCAGGGCCAGGATGGTGCTGTCGACGCCGGCCGGGTCCCCTGGCCGCTGGTACCCGAGCACCGAGCTGTTGTTCGTGGCAAAGTCCACCAGCGTGGTCCCGGCCAGTTCCGGGGTGTTGGCCCGGACCTCGATCATCCGCTTCAGGCCCGCGTACACCGCGCCTTCCGGCGTGGCGGGGTCATCGCGGCGGGCGTACTGTTCGGCGGGGAAGTGCGGCCGGTGCACCCACCTGCTGTCAGCCTCGTGCCCCGGTTCGGAGGCGTAGGCGTAGTCATTGACCTGGCCCACCTCGTCGCCCAGGTACAGCAGCGGGACGCCGCCGGTGCTGAACGGCACCGAATGGGCCAGGAGGATCCGTTCCACCGCCTCCGCCGGGTTGACCTCCATGCCGCACAGCGACGCCGTCGTGCCTGAAATCCTGCAGTCACCTGTCTTGGGATTGTCCTGGAAGGGCACCCCACGGGCGAAGCTGCCGGGGAAGCGGTTCACGTAGAAAGAGTTCAGGAACCGCCGGTGGTCGAAGCCGTTGATACCCAGCTCGGCGGCGTCCTCGTCCGCGAAGGTCCAGCCGATGTCGTCGTGGCTGCGCACATAGTTCACCCAGGCCGTGCCGTCCGGGATGTTGTGCCGGCGTTCCAGCGCCTGGGCCAGGAGGGAGACGTCCCGGGTGGCCAGGGACTCCCAGATCAGCGCCATCTGCAGCGGGTTGTAGGAAAGCTGGCATTCGGCGGGGTCGATGTAGAGGGCCACCTCGTCCGGGTGCACGATGGCTTCGGACTTGAACAGCAGCGACGGCGCCGCCAGTCGGCACACGGCGTTGAAGGCCCGCAGCAGCGTGTGGGCCTGCGGCAGGTTCTCGCAGGGAGTGCCCAGCTGTTTCCAGATGAAGGCCACGGCGTCCATGCGCAGGATGTCCACGCCCTGGTTGGCCAGGAACAGCATCTCGCCCGCCATGGCCCGGAAGACGTCCGGGTTGGAGTAGTTCAGGTCCCACTGGTAGGTGTGGAACGTGGCCCAGACCCAGCGGCCGTCCGCCATCTGGATGAAGGACCCCGGGTGGTTTTCGGGGAAGATTTCCCGCACGTTCCCTTCAAAGGCATCCGGCATGGTGCGGTCCGGGAAGATCCAGTAGTAGTCGCTGTACTCCGGGTCTCCTGCAGCAGCCTTCCGCGCCCACTCGTGCTCGTCCGAGGTGTGGTTGAAGATGAAGTCCACCACCAGGCTGATGCCGTTGCTGCGCAGTTCCGCGGCCAGCGACCGCAGCTGGTCCATGGTCCCCAGCTTGGGGTTGACCTGCCGGTAGCTGGATACCGCGTAGCCGCCGTCGGAGTGCGGCTCGGGTGCCAGGAACAGGGGCATCAGGTGCAGGTAGGTGAGGCCGAGTTCCTTGAAGTAAGGGATCCGCGCCCGTACTCCTTCCAGGCTTTCGGCATAGCGGTCCACGTAGCAGACCCCGCCCAGCATGCCGTTGGACTGGAACCAGTCCGGGTTGCCTTCCCGCTCGGCGTCCAGGGCCTTCAGCTCCTGCGGGCGCTCCTGCCAGGACCGCGCGCTCTGGACCACCAGGGCGGACAGCTGCTCCAGCCAGTCCGTCCGGTCGCCGTACAGCGAATGGAAGAGGCTGCGGAGGGTGGGAAAGTGTTCCGCCAGGCGCCGGTCAAAGTCCGGATCCGCTGCGAGGCCGAGGCCGCGTTCCCCTGCCAACGCGGACAGCACATGCTGGCGCGCTTCTTCGTCCTCGTTAACGGTTCCCTGCATGCCACAGCCCCTTCCGGCCGCCGCCGGCGCGTCCGGCGGCACTTGTACTGAAGTATTCCACGTCACACTTCAGGGGTTTTGAATGAATTATGTCCAGCCGGCGGTTGCCTGCAGGGCCGCGCCCACCACGCCCGCCGAGTTTTCCAGGCTCGCCGGAACGACCCTGGTGCGCAGTGACAGGCGGGGCAGGTATTCGATGCTGCAGGCTGAAATTCCCCCGCCGATGATGATGAGGTCCGGCGAGAACAGGAACTCCACATGCGAGAGGTACTGCTGCAGCCGGTCCGCGTACTCCACCCAGTCGAGCCCTTCGTTTTCACGGACGACGGCTGATGCCCGGGATTCCGCCTTGGAGCCGCCCACTTCCAAGTGGCCCAGCTCGAAGTTGGGTACCAGCCTGCCGTCGACGATCAGTGCAGACCCGATGCCCGTTCCCAGGGTCAGGACCAGGACAACGCCCTGCTTGGCTGCGCCGGCGCCGTAATGGGCTTCGGCCATGCCGGCGGCGTCGGCGTCATTCACGACGCAGACGGGCCGCCCAAGCCGGGACCGCAGGTAGGACTGGACGTCGAGCCCGATCCAGCCGCGGTCCATGTTTGCCGCTGACCTCGCCACTCCCCGCTGGACAATCGAGGGGATGGCGATGCCCACAGCACCGTCCGCAGCCCCAGGGCTCTCGGCTTCGAGCTCAGCGACGAGCCGGTCCATGGTGTCTGCAACGGCCTCCACGCTGCCGCCGGGCGGTGTCTGGAGGCGGCGGACTGGCCCGGCAGGGGCGCCGCCGGCAAGGTCGACGAGTGCGCCCTTGATCCACGTCCCGCCAACATCGATCCCGATCCGGAAACCCGGTCCCGCCGCGGCTTCGGGGCTGGCGGTCACCGGAGCCACGCGGTGGCAGCGCCTGGCAGGCTGCCTGCCTCCAGCGGTGAACTGGAGACCAGCACCTCACCGGCGGGCAGTTCGAAGGCTTCGGTGCCGAAGTTCGTCACGGAAGTCCAGCCGTTGGGACGGCGGAAGGCCACGACGTCATCACGGCCGGTCTCCAGCCACTCCAGCGCTTCAGCTGTCTGCAGCTGCGACCGCAGGGCCATTGCCCGCCGGTAGAGGGACAGGGTGGAGCCCACCTGTCCTTCCTGGGCCTCCACCGAGCTGCCCGCAAACCATGCCGGCTGGGGCAGGTGGGAGGCGCCGGCCCCGAAGCCGAAGGATGCGCCGCCGGAGGTCCAGGGCAGCGGGACGCGGCAGCCGTCGCGGCCGATGTCCACGCCCTTGTTCCGGAAGAAGGCCGGGTCCTGGCGCTCGGAATCGGGGATTTCGCAGCCTACTTCCTGCAGGCCCAGTTCCTCGCCCTGGTACAGGTACGCGGAGCCGGGCAGGGCGAACATCAGCAGGGACGCGGCACGGGCCCGGCGCAGGCCGAGTTCGACGTCGACGTCCTCCTGCCTGCCTCCGGCCAGCAGCCACTGCTTGCCCGCCTGCCCCGCCATGATGCCCTCGGCCGAATCTTCGGACGCAGGAAGCCCATAGCGGGTGGCATGCCGGACGACGTCGTGGTTGGAGAACACCCAGGTGGACGAAGCACCCGACGCTTCAGCCTCGGCGAGGTTCTTGGTGATGATCGTCCGGAACTGGGCGGCGTCGAAGTCAGCCTGCAGCAGGTCGAAGTTGAAGGCCTGGCCCAGTCCCTCCGGGCTCGCGTAGCGGGCGCGGCGGTCCGCGTGCACCCAGGCTTCGGCGACGGCGGTCCGCGGCGGGGTGTATTCGTTGAACAGCTTGCGCCACTCGGCATAGATCTCGTGGACTTCGTCACGGTCCCAGTAGGGGTGCCGGCCTTCGAGGTACAGCGCCTCGCCCTGGGCCTCAAGGTCTGCCGTGGTGGGCAGGGTTTCTTCGAGGTTCTTGGTCAGTGCGTGGGCGACGTCGATGCGGAAGCCGTCCACGCCGCGGTCGGACCAGAAGCGCAGCGTCGACAGGAAGTCCTCCCGGACCTCCCGGTTGTCCCAGTTAAAGTCGGGCTGTTCCTTGGCGAAAATATGCATGTACCACTGGCCGGGGGTGCCGTCCGGTTCGGTAATGCGCTCCCACGCCGGGCCGCCGAACACCGAGACCCAGTCCGACGGCGGCAGTTCACCGTTTTCGCCCAGCCCGTCACGGAAGACGTAGCGGTCACGGGCGGCGGAGCCCCTGGGCGCGGCGAGGGCTTCGCGGAACCATTCGTGGCGGTCCGAGGAGTGGTTGGGCACGATGTCCACGATCAGCTTGATGCCCGCATCGTGCAGGGCCTTGGCCATCGCATCGAAGTCCTCCAGCGTGCCCAGCCGCGGGTCCACGTTGCGGTAGTCGTCCACGTCGTAGCCGCCGTCGGCCAGGGCGGAGGGGTAGAAGGGGCTCAGCCAGACGGCGTCGATGCCCAGTTCCCTCAGGTACGGGACCTTTACGGTGATGCCGTTGATATCTCCCATTCCATCGCCGTTGGAATCCGCGAAGCTGCGGGGGTAGATCTGGTACACGGACGCCTGGCGCCACCAGGTGGGATCGTCCATCCGGAGTGCGTCGGTGCGGGTTGCCATGGTGGCGGTGGTGGGCAAGATTGGTTCCTTCGGTTCTTGGTGCAGGGCGAGGGCTGGGCGCGGGGTCACTACTTGACGGCCCCCTGGGTGAGGCCGGACATCACCCAGCGCTGGGTAAACAGGTAGACGACGATGGCCGGCGCCATCGCCATGAGGTAAGAGGCAAAGGCGACGTTGTAGCTGTTGCTGAACTGCGTCTGGAAGATCTTTTGCAGCACCGGGATGGTCTGCATTTCCGGGTCGGAAATGATGAGCGAGGGCATCATGAAGTCGTTCCAGGAGGCGATGAAGGCAAAGATGCCGACCGTTGCGCTCATGGGTCCGAGCAACGGGAAGATGAGCCGCCAAAACACCTGCCAGGTGCCGGCGCCGTCCATGCGCATGCTTTCCTCCAGCTCCAGGGGGATGGAGCGCAGGAACGCGGTAAACAGCATCGTGTTGAACGCCAGGGCAAAGACGATATGCAGGATCGCCACGCCGAGCGGATTATCAAGCCCCACGAGCCCCGTGAGTTGGATTTGCGGGAGCGCCACCACCGGGAACGGAATGAACATGGCCGCGAGCAGGTAGAAGAACGACCAGCGGAAGAGCCGGCGGTCCCAGTTGCGGACGATCGCGTAGGCTGCCAGCGCCGAGACGACGATCTCCCCGATGACTGCGGTCACAGACACGAACACCGAGATCGCGAAGCCCCGGGGGAAGTTGGTCAGTGTCCAGGCCTGGACGAAACTGTCGAAGCTCAGGGGGCTCGGCAAGGAGAACGCGTTGCCGTCGACCGCCTGGCCGGTGGTCTTGAACGCCATGCTGATGGTGACGTACAGAGGGACGAGCACGGCGAGCGTACAGGCGGCCAGGATGGCTGTTGCCGGCCAGTTCGTGCGTTCCTGTCCCGTGCGGATCCGGCGCTTTCCGGCGGCCGGTCCTGCGGTGATTGGTCCTGAGGTGGTTGGTTCTGCGGGGACGGTGCGGGTCGCGTTGCTCATGCGATCCCTCCTTTGCCACGGGTGAAGCGGAGCTGGATGAGTGCGATGGCAATGCTGATGAGGAAGAAGACCACGGCATTGGCCATCTGGTAGGCGTAGTCGCCGCCTTCGAAGCCGCGGAAGATCGCCATGGCGACGCTGCGGGTGGCAACGCCGGGGCCGCCGTCGGTCAGGCCCACGATGATGTCGTAGGCGTTGAGGTAGTTCTTGAAACCGAGCACCGTGTTGATCACGGCGTACCCGGCAACGAGCGGCAGGGTGATGTGCCGCAGGTTGTGCCAGGGCGTTGCACCGTCGATGGAGCTCGCCTCGTAGACCTCCGCCGGGACCGTGAGGAGCCCGGCAATGTAGATCAGCATGGCACTCGGAATCGACTGCCACGCCGTGACGAAGACGATCGCCAGCCAGGCGAGGTCGGGGTTGGCAAGGATGCTTGAGGCGAGCGGTTCGATTCCCATGCCCTTGCCCAGCAGGGGCAGCGAGTTCGAGAAGAGATACTGGAAGACAAACGCGATGACGATGCCCGAGATCACCATCGGGATCACGAACACCGTGCGCAGCGCAGTGCGGAAGCGGACCCGGGAGGTCAGTCCCAGGGCCAGCAGGAAAGCCAGGATATTCACGACGACGACGGTCACGAGCGAAAAGGCGAGCGTGAATCCGTAGGCGCCGAGGATTCCTTCGTCACGGAAAACCGCGATGAAGTTGCGGATGCCAATGAACTCGAAGTCGCCGAAGCCCACGGAGTTGGTAAAGCTGTAGACGAATCCGAGCACGGCCGGAAGCGTCACGGCCAGCGTGAAAATCGCCAGCGAAGGGAACAGGAAGAAGTAGTACAGCGGGTCGACCCGGCTCTTGCGGGCCCTTGCCGCTTTGGGCGCTGCCTCGGGGGGCACCACCGTTCTGGTGGAAGGTTTCGTCATTGATGACATGGGTGGGTCCTCGTTTCGTGCATCAGATCGGAAGTGTGGTTACGCCCGGAAGGCCAGGCGCGCCCAGTCGGCGTCCATCCGGCGCAGCGTGCCCTCGGGGTCGGCGCCCCCGATGATCGACTGGATGTAGTTGGCGGCCGGGATAGTGTTCGGGATGAACTGGGAGGCGCCCATGTAGAAACGGCCCTCGTCGTAGTACTTCTGCATCTCGACGATCCGCGGGTCGGTGACCGGGGGAGCGTCCTTGACCGTACCGAACCCCAGGAACTTGGCGTTGTAGGGGTTCTGGACCTCCGGCTGCAAAAGGTACTGCAGGAAGGCGCGCGCCCCTTCCTGGCCGTTCGAGACCTCGGGGACCCAGAGCGAGAGGTCGATGTTCACGCGGACCTTCAGGTCGGCGGGGTCGGCGGTCATGGGCAGGGGGAAGGTGCCGAGGTCCAGGTCAGTGCCTGCCTTTTCGATTTCCCCGAAGGCCCACGGCCCTTGGAAGTACATGGCCGCCTGTCCCTGCGCCATGGCGGTGTTGCCATCACCGTAGCCCCGGCTGGAGGCATCGGGGTTGACGTACTTCGTCAACTGGACCATGCGCTGCACCGGTTCCAGCATGGTCTTCTGGAATGACACTTCGGAATCCGGCCCGACGTCCTCGCCAATTTCGTGCATCTTCTTGTAGAAGCCGCGGACGTCGACCATGCCGCCCACGGTGTAGTCGAACAGGCCCTGCGCCACTGTCCATGGATCGCGGAAGGTCCCGTAGATGGGAGTTACGCCGGCTGCCTTCAACCGCTCACACACCTCGACGAGTTCGTCCCAGGTGGTGGGGACAGTGAGGCCGTGCTCTGCAAAGATGCGGCGGTTGTAGATGACCGAGGCCGCCATGACCGAGTAGGGGATGACGCTTGTCCGGCCGGCGTAGGTGGGATACCAGTTTGTCAGGTCCAGCACGTCGTCCCGGATGGAGGCTGCTTCGGGGAGGTCGGAAAGGTCCGAGAGCGCCCCGCGCTCCATGAACCGGGCCATCTCCAGGTTGTAGTTGAGGCAGCCAAGATCGGGGGGACTGCTGCGGACGAAGCTGGCGGAGAGGTTGGTTGCCATATCGTGCAGGACGCGGAACCGGTCCTGGGATTCGGTGAATTTGGCCGCCAGGTCGCGGAAATACGGAACCGCTTCAGGTTTGGACTGGTGGAACGTAATGGTGGGCCTGGTGCCTGCCGGGGAGCACCCGGCCAGGCCGAAAGCGGCCAGCGCACCCCCGGCTGCGGCGAGGAAAGTGCGTCGGGAGACTCGCGTCCCTGCAGGCGTCAAAGGTGGCAACATCGGCTCCTAAGGGCTTTCGAAAGAGAATTTATTTGGATCTTATATTTAGGTCCTATACGAGGATGGGGGACGCAGGGGCTATCGTCAAGGGGTGGACGGAACTACGGCGAGCTCGACCCAACTGTTACGGCAGATCAACTCGGAGGCACTGCTGCGCTTCGCCCTCCAGGAGCAAGTGTTCACGGCGGGGGAGGCCATGGCCGCGACCGGGCTGACGCGCGCGACGGTGCTGGGCGTTTGCGACGGCCTTGTTGGCGCGGGATGGCTTGAGGAAGTAAGCGACGGCGGCGACGCCGGGCCTGCGCCCAAAGGCCGGCCGGCGCGCCGCTACCAACTGCGCGAAGCTGCAGGCGTGGTTGTGGGGCTGGATGCCGGCGAAGGCTATCTCACCACCCTCGTTACGGACCTGCGCGGCCGCGGGCTTGGCAAGCGCCGCAAAAGCATCGACTCGCACGCGCTGGGACGTGCCGGGCGTGTTGCAAGCGCACGGGAGTTGATCGGCCAGGCGCTGGCGGATGCGGGGTGCGGGGATGATGACGTCCTGCTCACGGTGGTCGGCGTGCCCGCGCCGGTGGATGCCGAGGGCATGTCCCCGGAGGGAGGCGAATTCTGGCAGCTGATGAATTCCGGTTTCGCCCCTGCCCTTCCCGGCACTGTCATCGTCGAGAATGACGCCAACCTCGCCGCCATTGCGGAGCAGGCGCAGGAACCGTCCGCCAACGTTGCAACCCTCTTGTCGGGGGAGCGGTTTGGCGCCGGCCTGATCGTGGACGGACGCCTGCTGCGGGGGCGCCAGGGCGGCGCCGGCGAAATGCGGTTCCTGGATGTGTTCGACAGCAAGCTCGTACCCGACGAAGGAGGCTCGGACGGGCTGGGGGCGCTTGCGCGTAAGTGGGCACGCAAGGGCATCCATTCCTACGGCGGAACCACGTCACTGCGTCGCCTTCCCGAGGAGGGGATCCAGGCGGAGGACGTGTTCCAGGCAGCCCGCGAGGGGGATCCGCTGGCAGGGGACATTATTGACCGGCTGGGCGCACGCCTGGCCCGGATCGCCGTGGTGCTCTCCAGTTTGCTCGACATTGAGCGGGTGGTCATCGCGGGCGGGATCTCAAGCGCCATCGGGCCCGTCCTGGAGCATGCGCGCAGTCTGCTCCCCACGGACTCCGGACTGCCCCTCCCGTCCCTGGTTGCGAGCACGCTCGGGGCGGAGGTGGTGGTCCAGGGGGCCATCGAGTCCGCGCTCATGCGGATCAGGCGTGAGCCCATGGCGTTCCTCCCCAGGGCCGCGCGTTCCTGACCCCTGGGTGCGGGGGAGGCCTGGCGCGCCGGTGGGCTAGAGGACGTTGCGGATGGCCTGCTCGAAGCTGCTGACGTGCTCCAGGGCCAGCTTGCCCGCCCGCTCGGAATCGCCGTCGGCCACGGCCTCCAGCAGTTCCACGTGCTCGGCGATGTGCTCCGCCACGGAAGGCACCTTCTCCAGCACCATGCACCAGATGCGCGTGGCCAGGTTGTCGTAGCGGATCAGGACGTCCTCGAGGTGGGCATTTGCCGCCGCCCGGTAGATCAGGCGGTGCACCTTGATGTCGTAGCGCATCAGGTCGTAGGGGTCATCGCCCGGGTCCATGCCGGCAATCGCCTTGGCCGTCGCCCGGATCTCGGCCCGCAGCGCCGGCGTCGCCAGCTTGGCCGCACGCCGCGCGGCAAGGGGTTCCAGGGATTCGCGCAGTTCCGAGACGTCCGCGAGTTCGGTGATGTCGACGACGGTGGCAAAGGTTCCGCGCCTTGGATACGAGACCACGAGGTGGTCGCTTTCCAGGCGCTTGAGCGCTTCGCGCACCGGCGTGCGGCCGATGCCGAGGTCCGTGGCGATCTTGCCGTCGTTGATCGCCTCACCCGGCCGGATGTCGAGCATGATGAGGCGGTCCCGAAGGTGCCGGTAGGCCTGCTCGGCGAGCGAAAGGTCCCCGTCCCCGACGAGGTGGTTCTCGAGTGTGACGCTCATTTCGAGGGCTCCCAAGGTAGCTATTGACTGCGACGTGATCTGCAACATACTATTACGTCAGTTCTAATATATCAGTTACAGATCAGTTATGGATCAGTAACTCCGAAGGGCTTTGAAGGAGAACAATGCAGGACGTACTGAACGCCTCGCTCGCCACGGTGGACGCCGACGTCGCCGCCGCCGTTGCACAGGAACTGCACCGCCAGCAGTCCACGCTGGAAATGATTGCCTCGGAGAACTTCGCTCCGTCGGCAGTGATGGAGGCCCAGGGCTCGGTCCTGACCAACAAGTACGCCGAGGGCTACCCGGGCAAGCGCTACTACGGCGGCTGCGAGCACGTGGACGTCATCGAGCAGCTGGCCATCGACCGCGTGAAGGCACTGTTCGGCGCCGAATTCGCCAACGTCCAGCCGCACTCCGGCGCGCAGGCCAACGCCGCCGCCATGTTCGCCCTGCTGAACCCGGGCGACACCATCCTGGGCCTGTCCCTGGCCCACGGCGGCCACCTCACCCACGGCATGAAGATCAACTTCTCCGGCAAGCTCTACAACGTGGTCCCGTACCACGTCCGCGAGGAGGACCTCCGCATCGACATGGCAGAGGTGGAAGCCCTGGCCCTGGAGCACAAGCCCAAGCTGATCGTGGCCGGCTGGTCGGCCTACTCCCGCCAGCTGGACTTCGCCGAGTTCCGCCGCATCGCCGACCTCGTGGGCGCCTACCTGATGGTGGACATGGCCCACTTCGCCGGCCTCGTTGCAGCCGGCCTGCACCCCAACCCCGTCCCCTACGCCGACGTGGTCACCACCACCACCCACAAAACCCTCGGCGGCCCCCGTGGCGGCGTGATCCTGGCGAAGGAGGAATACGCCAAGAAGATCAACAGCGCCGTGTTCCCCGGCCAGCAGGGCGGGCCGCTGGAGCACGTGGTCGCCGCCAAGGCCGTGGCGTTCAAGCTCGCCGCCGCCCCCGAATTCAAGGAGCGCCAGGAGCGTGTCCTGCAGGGTGCGCAGCTGCTGGCTGAGCGGCTCCTGCAGGACGACGTCCAGGCCGCCGGCATCTCCGTGGTCAACGGCGGCACCGATGTCCACCTGGTCCTGGTTGACCTGCGCAACTCCGAACTCGACGGCCAGCAGGGCGAGGACGCCCTGCACAAGATCGGCATCACGGTCAACCGCAACGCCGTCCCGTTCGATCCCCGCCCGCCGATGGTTTCCTCGGGCCTGCGGATCGGCACCCCCGCCCTGGCCGCCCGCGGCTTCGGTGCCGCCGAGTTCACCGAGGTCGCGGACATCATCGCGACGGCGCTCATCGCCTCGGCGTCCACCGGCACACTGCCCGGGGACACCGCCGTCGAACTCCGCGCACGCGTGACGGCCCTGGCCGAAAAGTTCCCCCTCTACCCGCACCTCACCGCCGATGCCAGCCTGGCCGAAGCCGAGGCAGACCTGATTGGAGCAGCCCAGTGAGCGCAGACCTCCTCCCCGAGCACCCGGATTTCCTCTGGCGCAACCCGGAACCCAAGTCCTCCTACGACGCCGTGATCGTCGGCGGCGGCGGGCACGGCCTGGCCACGGCCTACTTCCTGGCCAAGAACCACGGGATGACCAACATCGCCATCCTGGAAAAGGGCTGGCTCGCCGGCGGCAACATGGCCCGCAACACCACCATCATCCGCTCCAACTACCTCTGGGACGAGAGCGCGGCCATCTACGAGCACGCCCTGAAGCTGTGGGAGATCCTGCCCGAGGAACTCGAATACGACTTCCTGTTCAGCCAGCGCGGCGTGATGAACCTGGCCCACACCCTGGGCGACGTCCGCGAAAGCATCCGCCGCGTGGGCGCCAACAAGCTCAACGGCGTGGACGCCGAATGGCTGGACCCCCAGCAGGTCAAGGAACTCTGCCCCATCCTCAACATCCGCGACGACATCCGCTACCCGGTCATGGGCGCCACCTACCAGCCCCGCGCCGGCATCGCCAAGCACGACCACGTGGCGTGGGCCTTCGCCCGCAAGTGCGACGAAATGGGCGTGGACATCATCCAGAACTGCGAGGTGACCGGCTTCCTCAAGGACGGCAACCGCGTGGTGGGCGTGAAGACCAACCGCGGCACCATCCACACCGAAAAGGTGGGCCTGGCCGCCGCCGGCCACAGCTCGGTCCTGGCGGAGATGGCAGGCTTCCAGCTGCCCATCCAGTCCCACCCGCTGCAGGCACTGGTGTCCGAACTGCACGAGCCCGTCCACCCCACCGTGGTCATGTCCAACCACGTCCACGTCTACGTCTCGCAGGCGCACAAGGGCGAACTGGTCATGGGTGCCGGCGTGGACTCCTACAACGGCTACGGCCAGCGCGGCTCCTTCCACGTGATCGAGCAGCAGATGGCGGCCGCCGTCGAACTCTTCCCCATCTTTGCCCGGGCCCACGTGCTCCGGACCTGGGGCGGCATCGTGGACACCACCATGGACGCTTCGCCGATCGTGGGCACCACTCCGGTGGAGAACATGTTCGTGAACTGCGGCTGGGGTACCGGCGGGTTCAAGGGCACGCCCGCCGCCGGTATGACCTTCGCGCACACCATCGCCACCGGCGCCCCGCACAAGCTGAACGAGCCGTTCTCGCTGGAACGCTTCGAAACCGGCGCCCTCATCGACGAACACGGCGCCGCCGCCGTGGCCCACTAGCCGTCCGCCACCAGAAAAGGACTAACGCACATGCTGCTGATCCCATGCCCCAACTGCGGCCCGCGGGACGAAACCGAATTCCACTACGGCGGACAGGCCCACGTCCCCTACCCGGAGAACCCGAACGAGCTGAGCGACACGGAGTGGTCCCGCTACCTCTTCTACCGCGAGAACCCCAAGGGCATCTTCGCCGAGCGCTGGGTCCACAGCACCGGCTGCCGCCAGTGGTTCAACATGCTCCGCGACACCGTCAGCTACGACATCCAGGCCATCTACCCGATGGGGACGCCGCGGCCCGACAGTTCCTCCAGGGCCACGCCCGAAACCGGAACCGCCAGCACGGCTCCTGACAGCACCACCACGGGAACCGCTGGACCCAGCACTTCCACCACAAGCACCTTGACCACCACCGCCCCGGAAGGAGCGACCAAGTGACTTCCCAGAACGCCCGCCTGGCTACCGGCGGCCGCATCGACCGCACCATCTCCTGGCGCTTCACGGTGGACGGCGAGGAATTCACCGGCCACCCCGGTGACACGCTGGCCTCGGCCCTGCTCGCCAACGGCCACATCGCCGCCGGCAACTCGCTCTACGAGGACCGCGCCCGCGGCATCATGTCCGCCGGTGTGGAAGAAGCCAACGCCCTGGTCCGCGTGGAAGCCCGCTTCCCCGGCCACGTCGCCGAATCCATGCTCCCGTCCACCACCGTCTCGCTCGTGGACGGCCTGAAGGCCACTCAGCTCAACGGCCTGGGCAAGCTCGACCCCGCCGACGACCGCGCCGAGTACGACAAGAAGTACGTCCACACCGACGTCCTGGTGATCGGCGGTGGCCCCGCAGGCCTCGCCGCAGCCCGCGAAGCCGTCCGCACCGGCGCCCGCGTCATGCTCCTGGACGACCAGCCCGAACTCGGCGGCTCCCTGCTTTCCGGTTCCACGGCTCCCGGCCTGGCCGAGACCATCGAGGGCAAGCCCGCCCTCGAGTGGGTCGCCGATGTCGAAGCCGAGCTGGTGTCCGGCGCGGAATCCACCGTCCTGAACCGCACCACCGCGTTCGGCGCCTACGACGCCAACTACGTCATTGCCGTCCAGAACCGCACCGACCACCTCTCCAGCCCCGCAGCTCCCGGCGTCTCCCGCCAGCGGATTTGGCACATCCGTGCCAACCAGGTGGTGCTGGCGCCCGGCGCCCACGAGCGTCCCCTGGTGTTCGAGAACAACGACCGTCCGGGCATCATGCTCGCCTCGGCCGTACGCACCTACCTCAACCGGTACGCCGTGGCCGCGGGCAAGCGCGTGGTCATCAGCACCACCAACGACAGCGCCTACGCCGTCGCTGCAGACCTCGCCGCCGCCGGCGTCAAGGTCGCAGCCGTCGTGGACGCCCGTCCGCAGCTCACCGCCGTGGCAACCGCCGCCGTAGAATCCGGCCTCCGTGTGCTGATCGGCAGCGCGGTGGCCAACACCTCTGCAGGCAACGACGGCCGCGTGGACGGCGTCACCGTCCGCAGCATCAACGACGACGGCGAGCTCACCTCGGGCGTCGAACAGATCGCCGCCGACCTGCTGGCAGTGTCCGGCGGCTGGAGCCCGCTGGTCCACCTGCACTCGCAGCGGCAGGGCAAGCTGCGCTGGGACGAGGACCTGGCCGCGTTCGTGCCCAGCACCGAAGTGCCCAACCAGCAGACCATCGGCTCCGGCCGCGGCTCCTTCGCCACCGCCGACTGCGTGGCCGAGGGTATCTCCGCCGGCGCAAGGGCGGCCATCGCTGCCGGGTTCGCGTCCGCCGTCGAGCCTTCCGTGTTTGGTGAGCCGAAAGCCTCCGCCCCTACCCGGCAGCTGTGGCTGGTGCCCGGCGAAAACGGCACCCCGGACGACTGGCACCACCACTTCGTCGACTTCCAGCGCGACCAGTCGGTAGCGGATGTGCTGCGCTCCACCGGCGCCGGCATGCGCTCCGTGGAGCACGTGAAGCGGTACACCTCCATCAGCACCGCTAATGACCAGGGCAAGACCTCCGGCGTCAATGCCATCGGCGTGATCGCCGCCGCCCTGCGGACGGCCGGCGAAGCTTCCCGGGGCATCGGCGACATCGGCACCACCACCTACCGCGCACCGTTCACCCCGGTGGCCTTCGCGGCACTGGCCGGACGCCAGCGCGGCGAACTGTTCGACCCCGCGCGCATCACCTCGATCCACCCCTGGCACGTCGCCAAGGGCGCGCTGTTCGAGGACGTAGGACAGTGGAAGCGGCCCTGGTACTACCCCCAGGACGGGGAGGACATGGACGCTGCCGTGCTGCGCGAATGCGCCGCCGTCCGCGAGTCCGTGGGCTTCATGGACGCCACCACCCTCGGCAAGATCGAGATCCGCGGCAAGGACGCGGGCGAGTTCCTGAACCGGATGTACACCAACGCGTTCAAGAAGCTCGCCCCCGGCTCGGCACGCTACGGCGTCATGTGCAGCCCGGACGGCATGATCTTCGACGACGGCGTGACCCTCCGCCTGGACGACGAGACCTTCTTCATGACCACCACCACCGGCGGTGCCGCCAAGGTGCTGGACTGGCTGGAGGAATGGCTGCAGACCGAGTGGCCGGAACTGGACGTGAAGTGCACCTCGGTGACCGAGCAGTGGAGCACCATTGCCGTCGTCGGGCCCAAGTCCCGCGAGGTCATCGCCAAGGTGGCGCCGGAACTGGCAGCCAACGGCGGCCTGGACGCCGAAGCCTTCCCGTTCATGACCTTCCGCGAAACCACCCTCGCCTCCGGCGTGCGGGCCCGGATCTGCCGGATCTCGTTCTCCGGCGAACTCGCCTACGAAATCAACGTCCCGGCCTGGTACGGGCTCAACACCTGGGAAGCCGTGGCGGCTGCCGGTGCCGAGTTCAACATCACCCCGTACGGCACCGAGACCATGCACGTGCTCCGCGCCGAGAAGGGCTACCCGATCGTAGGTCAGGACACCGACGGCACGGTCACCCCGCAGGACGCCGGCATGGAGTGGATCGTCTCCAAGGCCAAGGACTTCATCGGCAAGCGCTCCTACTCCCGGGTGGACGCGCAGCGGGAGGACCGCAAGCACCTGGTCAGCGTCCTCCCCGTGGACGGCACGCTCCGGCTGCCCGAAGGCACCCAGCTCGTGGAAAAGGGCCGCTCCACCAACCCGGCCTACGGTCCGGTGCCGATGGAAGGCTTCGTGACCTCCAGCTACCACAGTGCAGCGCTGGGCCGGTCGTTCGGCCTGGCCCTGATCAAGAACGGACGCAACCGCATCGGCGAAACGCTGGTGGCAGCCGCCGGCGACCAGCTGGTGGACGTGGTTGTGGCAGAGACAGTGCTTTTTGACCCCGAAGGGACCCGCAAAGATGGCTGAGACAGCAGCTTCCCCCGCCGCCGCAAAGACCCCGGCAGACAAGAACCTCGCAGCCCGCATCAGCCCCGCCAGGCAGCTGGCGGAAGCATTCGCTGCATGCTCCCTGGCCGGCGCCGTTGAGATCGCCGAAGTTCCCTTCCTGACCATGGTGGGGCTCCGGGCGGACGCAGGCTCGGACGCGGCAGCGCGGCTGGCCGGCGTCACCGGCGGCCTGCCCGCACAGTGCGGGGGCGTCGTCGGCAACGGCGACACGTCCGTCCTGTGGCTGGGCCCCTCCGAGTTCCTGGTGGTGGCACCCACCGAGGCCCACGAGTCCCTGGGCGGCGACCTCATCCAGGCGCTCCGGGATGCCCTCGGAGGCGACGCCGGCCAGGTGGTGGACCTCTCCGCCAACCGCACCACGTTCGAACTCACCGGCCCCCGGGCCCGCGCCGTCCTGGAAAAGGGCTGCTCGCTGGACCTGCACCCCCGGGTGTTCAAGGCCGGCACCGCTTTCTCCACGGAGATCGCGAACATCCCGGCCGTCCTGTGGAAGACCGGCGAAGAGAGCTTCCGGATCTTCCCCCGGGCATCCTTCGCCGAATTCCTGGGCCGGTGGCTGCTGGACGCCATGCGGGAGTACGCCTCGCCAGAGGTCCCCTGATGGCGCTCAGCGTCCTTGACCTGTTCTCTGTTGGCATCGGGCCCTCGTCGTCACACACGGTGGGCCCGATGCGGGCGGCCAAGCTCTTCGCCGACGGGCTGAAGGGCGACGGGCAGCTGGCGGCCACCGTGCGTGTCCAGTCGGAACTTTTCGGCTCCCTCGGCGCGACCGGACGCGGCCACGGCTCCGACAAGGCCGTGGTCCTGGGACTGCAGGGCCTGGAACCGGAAACCGTCAACACGTTCACGGCCGATGACCAGGTGGCCGCCGCCGCCCTGGACGCCGAGCTGCATATCGCAGGCACCCACCGGGTGGGCTTCAACTGGGAAGAGGACGTGGTGCTCCACCGCCGCAAGTCCCTTCCCGCGCACCCCAACGGCATGACCTTCCGGGCGTTCGACCACACCGGGGCCGTCCTGAGCGAGCGGAGCTTCTACTCGATCGGCGGCGGCTTCGTGGTGGACGGCGACGCCCGGGGCGCGGACAAGGTCGTGGCCGACGACACCGAGCTGCCCTACCCCTTCTCCACGGCGGACGAACTCCTGCAGATCTGCAGCCGTGAAGGCATGTCCATCTCCGACGTCATGCTCGCCAACGAGCTGACCTGGCGCAGCGAGGCCGAACTCCGCGAGCAACTGCTGGGGCTGTGGGCGGTGATGAAGGAGTGCGTGCAGAACGGCTGCAACGCCGAAGGCATCCTGCCCGGCGGCCTGAAAGTGCCCAGGCGCGCGCCGGCTCTCTACAAAACCCTTTCCCAGGACTCCGCCGGCACCGACGCGCTCCACGCCATGGAATGGGTCAACCTCTTCGCGCTGGCCGTGAACGAGGAGAACGCGGCCGGCGGCCGGATCGTCACCGCCCCCACCAACGGGGCTGCCGGGATCGTGCCGGCCGTCCTGCACTACTACATGAAGTTCGTTCCGGGCGCCGACGACGACGGCGTGGTCCGCTTCCTGCTGGCGGCGGCCGCCGTCGGAATCCTCTTCAAAACGAACGCCTCCATCTCCGGCGCCGAAGTGGGCTGCCAGGGCGAGGTTGGTTCGGCCTGTTCGATGGCCGCTGCCGGGCTCTGCGAGGTGCTCGGCGGAACGCCCGCGCAGGTGGAGAACGCCGCGGAAGTGGGGATCGAGCACAACCTCGGCCTGACCTGCGATCCCGTGGGCGGGCTGGTGCAGATTCCCTGCATCGAGCGGAACGCGATCGCCAGCGTGAAGGCGATCAACGCGGCCCGGCTGGCCCTGCACGGGGACGGCAGCCACAAGGTCTCGCTGGACAAGGCCATCAAGACCATGCGCGACACCGGAGCCGACATGAAGACCAAGTACAAGGAAACCTCCCGAGGAGGCCTCGCCGTGAACGTGATCGAGTGCTGAAACCATGACTGTTACTGAAACTGATACCCCTGCAGTGAAGGTGCCCACCACCGTGGAGCACGTCCTGACCCTGGACTGTCCGGAAGGGCCGGGCATTGTCCACGCCGTCTCCGGCTTCCTGCTGGAGCACGGCTGCGACATCATCGACAACAAGCAGTTCGGTGAGCGCACCGAGGGCCACTTCTTCATGCGCGTGCACTTCGTCTCCGAGGGGGACGAGTCCACACTGGAGACGCTCCGTTCCTCCTTCGCCCCCGTGGCCGGCAAGTTCGGCATGCGGTGGCAGCTGGAACGGCACGGCTCCAAGCGCCGCGTGCTGATCATGGTGTCCAAGTTCGGGCACTGCCTCAACGACCTGCTCTTCCGGGCCCGGATCGGGGAGTTGCCGGTGGACGTAGTGGCGGTGGTGTCCAACCACACGGACCACCAGGCCCTGGTGGAGTGGCACGGCTTCCCCTTCCACCACATCCCGGTCACGGCGGCCACCAAGCCTGAGGCAGAGGCCAAACTGATGGAACTGGTGGACGGGCTGGACGTGGAGCTGGTGGTGCTGGCCCGCTACATGCAGGTGCTCAGCGACGACCTGACCCGGAAGCTGGACGGCCGGGCCATCAACATCCACCACTCCTTCCTGCCCAGCTTCAAGGGCGCCAAGCCCTACCACCAGGCGTATGCCCGTGGCGTCAAGACCGTGGGCGCCACCGCGCACTACGTCAACGCGGAGCTGGACGAGGGGCCCATCATCTCCCAGCAGGTGGTGGACGTGGACCACACCTACGGCCCCGAGGACCTGGTGGCGGCCGGCCGCGACACCGAATGCAAGGCCCTGTCCAACGCCGTGAAGTGGCACTGCGAAGGCCGGGTCATCCTGCAGGGCAACCGCACCGTGGTGCTCCGGTAGGGAACAAACTTCATATCACGGCGCGGCCGATTGCCCTTGCGGGCAGCCGGCCGCGCTTTTGTTGTGCCTGCCAGCCGGGGCTATCCGGCCGCTGTGCTCCCGCTGCCCTCCCGCCGGAGGAGCACCACCTGATGCACTTCCTCCAGTGCGGCGGCGATCTCGTCCCGTCCCACCCCGGCAAGATACTGCAGGACCAGTCCGTCCAGTGCGGCGAACAGTGTGCGGGCAACCACCCGCACGTCTCCCTTGACGCCAAAGGCCTGCAGCCCCTCGGACAGGGCCTCCACGTAGCTCTCGTACAGCTGGGCCACCGGGCCGGCCAGTTCGGGCCGGCGGCGTGCCTCGAGGATCATCTCGTACTGGAATGCCTGAAGCCCGGGATCCTCAAGCAGCAGTTCCAGCAGCGCCTCGGTGAAAGTGCCTCCGTTCTCCGCCGCATCCCGCAGCCGTGAGGCGGCGATTGATTGCTCGGAGGACCATTGCAGTGCTGCGGCGATCAGGGCATCCCGCGTCCCGAAATGGTGCGCCACCAGGCTGTTGTTGACCCCGGCAGCCTCTGCGACGGCACGGAACGTGAGTCCCCGCAGACCCTTCTGCGCCACAACGTCCACCACGGCCCGCAGGAGCGCTTCCCTGCCTGTGCCGTATTTCGAGGAGGAAGCGCTGCGGGCGGCGGAAGGCGTCATGACGACGATTCTAGCCAGCGGAGATGCACCGGACCGGGCCTCTTGACTTAAAACTAAGCAATTGCTTAGATGTCTTTCACGTCGTGATGCCGATCACAGGCCCGGCGCCATCACCATTCAATCCCGGCAGCCGCCGGCCCTTCCCACCTGGAGCCACCCATGGCAATGACGCCTCCCTTCACCACGTCCTCCTCCCTTGATCCGGCCAGGAATGAACCTTTTGAGCTTGGCCAGGTCCAGTGGGTCCGCCGCTTCGGGGAAGGCGACCGTCCCGCCTTGGCCTGCGGCTACTGGCACGTCAGTCCCGCCGAAGCGCCCGAGCCTTTCGACCTGCTGATCGAGGCCGATGAAACCATCCACATCATCGAAGGCCACCTTCGCATCGAGGTGGACGGCGGGGACATCCACGACCTCACGGCCGGAGGCGCCGCGTCCTTCAACAAGGGCGCCCGCACCTGGTGGACCGTCCTCGCCCCCACCGTCGAATTCTTCGTCTACTCGTAGGGCACTGCCCGATGGAACAGGAAAACAGCGCCATGGAACAGGAAAACAGCGCCAGGGAGCAGAACCTTGACGTCGTCATCGTGGGCGCCGGATTCGCCGGCCTTACCGCTGCCCGTGAGCTCATCCGCCAGGGCCTGGCCGTCCGCATCGTCGAAGCCCGTGACCGGATTGGCGGCCGGACCTGGTTGGACCACCGGCTGGGCCGTGAGTTGGAGATCGGCGGTACATGGGTCCACTGGACGCAGCCGTATGTCTGGGCCGAGTTGAAGCGCTACGGCATTGGCACCGTGGCCAGCCCTGAGCCGGAACGCGCCTTCTGGTGGGCCGACGGCGGGCGTCGGGAAGGTGCGCCGGGAACCCTGCTGGATCTCATCGGCGAATTCAACGGGCAGTTCGTCAAGGAGTCGCGCGCCTTCTTCCCCCAGCCGTTCCGGCCCTTGGCCACCGATGCCTTCAAGGAAATCGACCATGTCTCCGTGCAGGACCGGATCCGGGATCAATTCCCGGCCGGGACGGCCCGCGACATCCTCGAATCCTTTTGGGCCCTGAACTTCAACGGTCCCCTCGAGGACGCGGCGCTGACCCAGGCCCTCCGCTGGGTGGCATTGACGAATGGCGACTGGGCCGTCAATTTCGAGGCATGTGCCACCTACAAGATCCACGGGGGAACGGCAGCGCTCGCGGACGCCATGCTCCAGGACGCCGGTGCCGCCATTGACTTCGGTTTCACCGTGGCGGGCATAGCGGACGACGGCGGCACGGTCACCGTCCGCGGCACCGACGGACGGAGGCTGAGCGCAAAGACAGCCATTGTCACCGTTCCCCTCCACGTCCTGGAGCGCGTCGCTTTCGAACCGCCGCTGCCGTCCGCCAAGGCTGAGGGGGCGCGGCTGGGCCAGGTCTCCAGGGGCGTCAAGGTGTGGATTCGGCTTCGCGGCGAGCACGCGCCCTTTGTTGCGCTGGGCCGTGCGGACTGGCCGCTGAACTTCTTCCAAACCGAATACACGCTCGACGGCGACACCATCGTCGTCGGCTTCGGCCCGGACGCAACAAAAATCGATGCGTCGGACGCAGCGGCAGTGCAGGCGCAGTTAGCCCGGCTGCTGCCCGGGGTGGAGGTTGTGGACGTCGCAACGCACGACTGGGTGGCGGACCCGCTGGCGGGGGAGACCTGGCCGATGCACCGGACCGGGTTCCTTACCAACCATCTGGCCGCGCTGCAGTCAGCGCACGGCAACGTCCTCTTTGCCGGCTCAGACCTTGCCAACGGCTGGGGCGGATTCATCGACGGCGCCATTGAAAGCGGCATGGAAGCGGCCTTGGACGCCGCATCACTTCTCACCCCCGCCACCCGGGAAGCCGCGCTGCAACAATCCCCCCTGCGCTGACCGACAACAACTGCGCGCTGGTGGACAAAGCGCGCCGCCGCCCCGCTGCGAAGGTGGATTCACGGCAATTTTCCCCAACTCATGACCGTTAAGAAGGATCAAATGAGTATTTCGAATTCCGAGCCCCGGACCACTGACGCTCCGGCCAAGGAGCATTCAACCGCCCTCCGCGCCGGCAGTGTCGGCGTGCTGGGCATCCTCTTCTTCGTCCTCTCGGCCCAGGCGCCCCTGACGGGGATTGTGGGCGCCTCGCCGCTGGCGGCAGCGCTCGGCAACGGGGCCGGTGCGCCCGGCGCGTACCTGATCGTCGGCGTGGTCATTGTGATCTTCGCCGTGGGTTTTGTGGCCATGAGCCGCAGGATCCAGGCCAACGGCGCCTTCTATGCCTACGTCACGGCGGCGTTCGGCAGGAAGACCGGCGCGGGCGCCGCGTGGCTGGCGCTGCTGGCCTACAACACGGTGCAGGCCGCCATGTACGGACTGTATGGAGCAGCATTTTCCGGGCTGCTGGCATCCGCCGGCCTGGAGGTGCCGTGGTGGCTCCTTGCCCTTGCCACCATGGCAGGCGTCCAGGTGCTCGGCTCGCTGAACATCGAACTCGGTGCCCGCGTCCTGGCCCTGCTGGTGGGACTCGAGGTGGCCATCCTGCTGCTGTTCGGTTTCACCGTCCTGTTCAGCGGCGGCGGTCCCGAGGGCATCAGCGTTGCCGGCTCCTTCTCGCCGGAGGCGATCGGCGCCGGCGCGCCTGGGGTTGCCATCATGTTTGCCGTGGCCTCGATGTTCGGGTTCGAATCCACCGCCATCTATTCCGCCGAAGCGAAGGACCCGCAGCGGACGGTGGCCCGCGCCACCTACCTCTCCGTCGGCGTGATTTCCGTCTTCTTTGCCTTCATCTCCTGGATGCTGGTCAGCTACTACGGCCCGTCCCAGGTGATGGGTGCCGCCGGCGCAGCCCTCGAATCGGGCGACGCCACCTCGTTCGTGATCGGACCCCTGGTGGAACTGTTCGGACCCTGGGCCGGCGTCGTGGCGGGCATCCTGCTGGTCACGTCACTGCTGGCGGGCATCATCGCGTTCCATAACGGCATCAACCGCTACCTGCACTCCCTGGCCCTGCAGGGTTCCATGCCCGCCGTCCTGGCCCGGACCAACCGGCACCGCGCACCCGCCGTGGCCGCCTGGATCCAGTCCGCTGCCGCCGTCGTACTGGTGCTTCCTTTTGCCATCCTTGCCCTGGACCCGGTCCTGACACTCTTTTCCTGGTTCAGCGGGCTCGCCGTGGCGGCACTGCTGGTGCTGTACATGCTGTGCTCGGCGGCCGTGGTCAGCTTCTTCCGCCGCGAACGTGCCGGCGCCCAGCTCTGGCAGACCAGGATTGCACCCGTAATGGCGGCGGCGCTCCTCGCGTGGGTCCTGTTCCTGGTGGTCAGCAACTTCACCGCCCTGATCGGCGGCAGCGCGGAGACGGCCACCGCCCTGCTGGCAGCCGTGCCGGTGGTCTTCGTGGCCGGTGTGCTGGTGGAGTCCGGGGTCGAGCGCCGGCACCATGCCGCCGCCCTGGGCCACGTGCTCAGCTAGGCGTGACTGCTTCCCCTGCCCCCGGCAGGGCCGGACTGGCCCGGCGCGGAACACCACCTCCGCGCCGGGCCAGCGCGCGTGCTGCCAGGAACATGCCCGCCAGTAACACGGCAGCCAGCCCTGCCGCCTCCACCGCGCGGGGCCAGATTCCAGCAAGCCCCAGGAACGCCGGAATGGTCGCGGTGACCGGGCTGGCGAGGACCACCGCCCAGCCGGTGAAGGGCTCCAGGCGGTGGACGCCAAGGGCCATGGACGCGAAGAGCAGCGCCCACAGGACCGACCAGCCCACCCACAGCATGGCGAGCAGCGGGTCGGTTGCGGACCAGGCCCCTGCAAGCAGCAGTCCGAACAGCGCCACCATCCCGCAGAACCAGCCGAGGCCCCGGGAGCCCAGCCCCAGCAGGACGTCCAGCCCGGCATAGAGGTACGTCAGTCCGAACAGGAACATGCCGGCGGCGGTGAGCAGTGCGGCCGTGGCGGCAGTGCCCGAGGAGAGATGGACGACGCCGAGCACCAGTTGGGTGCCGCCGACCACAAGGCTGCAGACGGCGGCGTCGCGGCGGGGGAGGCGCCCCAGGGTGGCGAGCCCGTTGACCAGCAGCGCGGCGCCGGAGAGCAAAAGGCAGATGTAGGCCATCAGCGGGTCCCCTGCCGGACCGGGCAACCAACACCGGTTCTCGCGAGGTGGAATTTTTCTGTCATAATACGGATATTAGCGGGATAGCGACGGCCGTACTTATTGCTGGCCGGTCGTAATCCGATAGGTTGAAGACTAAACCAATCGGGGCAACGGGGCCTTTGCGGCGTCCGCCCCTGGTCCAGCCCAGAGGTAAGGAACAGTTATGGACGCGCGGCTCGAAGCCATCAGGGATACGGTCCTCGCACGGAACCCCGGTGAGGCAGAGTTCCACCAGGCAGTGGTGGAGGTCTTCGAAAGCCTGGGACCCGTCCATGACCGGCACCCCGAATTCCTGGAGGCCGCCATACTCGAGCGGCTCTGCGAGCCTGAGCGCCAGATCATTTTCCGGGTGCCGTGGACCGACGATGCCAGCCGCGTGCAGATCAACCGCGGCTTCCGCGTGGAGTTCAACTCCGCACTGGGGCCCTACAAGGGTGGCCTGCGCTTCCACCCCTCCGTCTATCTGGGCATCGTCAAGTTCCTCGGCTTCGAGCAGATCTTCAAGAACGCCCTCACCGGCATGCCCATCGGCGGCGGCAAGGGTGGCTCCGACTTCGACCCCCGCGGCCGCAGCGACGCCGAGGTGATGCGGTTCTGCCAGTCCTTCATGACTGAGCTGTACCGGCACATCGGCGAATACACCGACGTGCCGGCGGGGGACATCGGTGTGGGCGGCCGCGAAATCGGCTACCTCTTCGGCCAGTACAAGCGCATCACCAACCGGTACGAATCCGGGGTGCTGACGGGCAAGGGCATCTCCTGGGGCGGATCGCTGGTCCGCCCCGAGGCCACCGGCTTTGGCGCCGTCATCTTCACCGAGGAAATGCTGAAAACGCGCGGCACCTCCTTTGACGGCCGGCGCGTCGTTGTTTCCGGCTCCGGCAACGTGGCCATCAATGCCATCGCCAAGGCGCAAACCCTTGGCGCCACGGTGGTGGCGTGCTCCGACTCGTCAGGCTACGTGGTGGATGAAGCAGGGATCGACGTCGGGCTCCTCCGGGAGGTGAAGGAAGTGGAGCGGGGCCGTCTGAAGGACTATGCCGAACGGCGTGCCGGTGTCGCCTACGTGGACGGCGGTTCCGTATGGGACGTCGACGCGGCCGTTGCGCTGCCGTGCGCCACGCAGAACGAGCTCGACGGCGATGCTGCCGCCAGGTTGGTGCGCAACGGCCTGCTCGCGGTCGGCGAAGGGGCGAACATGCCCTCCACCCGGGACGCCGTGGCCGTGTTCCAGGAGGCGGGCGTGCTGTTCGGGCCCGGCAAGGCAGCCAACGCCGGCGGAGTGGCCACCTCCGCCCTGGAGATGCAGCAGAACGCCAGCCGCGATTCATGGTCCTTCGAGCACACGGAGGAACGGCTCACCGACATTATGGTGGGGATCCACCGCCGCTGTGCTGCCACCGCCGAGGAGTACGGCGAGCCCGGCAACTATGTCCTGGGGGCGAACATTGGCGGGTTCGTGAAGGTGGCCGATGCCATGCTGGCGCAGGGCCTGATCTGACAGGCCTGATCTGACAGTGCCGGGTCTGACAGGGCCGGGTCTGACAGGGCCTGATCTGACAGGGTTTGGTCTGGCGGGACCGGTCCGTGGCGCCGGCTGTCCGGCCCGGGTCAGGCGCCCCGGCGCCATTCGCTCGGTGATACGCCGAAGGCGTCCCGGAACGTGCGGCTGAAGTGCGCTGCGTCCAGGATTCCCCAGCGGGCTGCTACCGCACCCACGGACTTTCCGGCGTGCAGGGGGTCCCGGAGTTCCCGGCGGGCGCCCTCCAGCCGCTGGGTCCGGATCCAGCTGGCCACCGTGCTCCCGGATTCGTGGAAGACGTTGTGGAGGTGGCGCGTGGAGATGAAGTGGGCCGCGGCGATGCCGGCTGGCGAAAGCAGGGGATCGGAGAGGTTGGCTTCGATGTATTCGCGGATGGAGACGGCCAGTAGCGCCTGGGGCTTCATCCGGTCAGGGCTGATGTCCATTTCCGCATGCAGCATGGTGGACACCAGGTCCAGGGCATTCGCTGCCAGCCGGGAGCCGCTGGGGCCCTTCAGGATGTCCAGGTCTCCGGACAGCTGCCGGATGAACTGGCCGACGATTCCGCTCAGGCCCCCACTTCCGGCCATGCGCACTGCCGCGAGTTGGC
This sequence comes from Arthrobacter sp. MOO21, assembly GCF_057369995.2. Classification (NCBI taxonomy): domain Bacteria; kingdom Bacillati; phylum Actinomycetota; class Actinomycetes; order Micrococcales; family Micrococcaceae; genus Arthrobacter; species Arthrobacter sp. MOO21. Next base: position 2,120,248 of record NZ_CM170671.2, read on the forward strand.
CAACGTAATCGGTGGGCAGGGAAAGCGCCTCGCAGGGGAACATGAGGACCATGATCCGGGTGCTGTCCTCGAACGCGAGGGTGTAGGGCCGGCTGGTGTCGTAGATGGCGAGATCGCCGGGCCGGAGGACGGCCTCCCGGTTGTCCTGGATGAGCAGCCCGGTCCCCTCCAGTTGCAGGTTCAGCTTGAAATAGCGCTCGTGGGCCTGGGCGATGAGCGCCGGCGTGCGGTGGACTTCGTGCGAGGTGGCGGTGACTTCCACGATGGACATCCGGTCCAGCACCCGGGCGCGCATCCGGCCCCGGAATCCGTCCACGTCCTCCGTCCGCGCAGCAAGGGGCACAAACGACTCGGCCACCAGGTGCTTCCAGTGGTCAAAGGACGCAGCAATGCTGGTGGTGAGTTCCTGCGTGGTGTGCGGGGCCGTTGCCCCGGATAAGACTGATGCTGCCATCGATGTTCCTCGCGCTGGGTTGCCACGTGACGTTCCCCCCGACTGTGTCCCCGGACACAGTCCATTCAGGGTAGGACGCCGGCGGTCTTTTTTCAACACTTGGCGAAAAAAGAATTCGTCTTCCTCCCAGCCAAGCCCAAGCTTGCCGTGCCATGCTCCGCCAATGAACCCCAGCGCGGCCTCCGAAGAACGCCGCCACGACTTTGACTCCCGCACGCACCGTTCCATCCTGCGGTTGCTGGTGATGCTCGGCGTCGGCCTGCTGGCCGCGGCGCTGGTGGGCACCCTTGGCAACTGGGTTTATGCGCCCGCCGCCGGCTGGGCCGCCGCCTCGGCCACCTACCTGGTCTGGGTGTGGAGCGTTATTGCCCCGCTTGATCCGGCGGCAACCGCGGCGCATGCACGGCGGGAAGACCCTGGCCGGGTATTCTCGGATGTCCTTGTCCTCACCGCCACGGTGGCCAGCTTCGCCGGAGTCGCGCTGATCCTGGGTGAGGCGTCCGGCGCCCAGGGGTCCAGGAAGGACGTCATTGTTGCGATGGCCCTGGGCAGTATTGCCCTGTCCTGGTTCCTGGTCCACACGCTCTTCACCCTGCGCTACGCCGCCATCTACTACCGGGACCGGACAGGCGTGGATTTCAACGAGGACGCGCCTCCGCGCTACGCCGATTTCGCCTACCTGGCCTTCACGGTGGGCATGACGTTCCAAGTCTCGGACACCGACCTCAAAACCAGGGCAATCCGCGGAACGGTCCTGCGGCAGGCCCTGCTGTCGTATCTGCTGGGCGCGATCGTCCTGGCCACCACCATCAACCTGGTTTCGGGACTGATCCACTAACCTCCAGGACTTATTCTGGGCCCATGGCGGAGATCAAAGTTAACTGGCACCACCGGCACAAGGCCGGGCTCAGCGCGGGCGACCGGGCGGCGGACACGTTGCGGAACGGGATGGGCAGCTGGCCGTTCGTGGGCATCTTTGTGGGCTTCATGGGGTTGTGGGCGGCGGTGAATTCCTTCGTCCTGGCCGCAAACGCGTGGGACCCCTACCCGTACATCCTGCTGAACCTCTTCCTGTCCATGCTGGCAGGCCTGCAGGGCGCCATCCTGCTTATCGCCGCCAAGCGGCAGGATGCGATTGCGTCGGCAATGGCGCAACACGACTACGAAACGGATGTGCGCGCCGCTGCCCACATCGAAATGCTGATGAACATCAATGCAGAGCAGCTGCAGCTGCTGCAGGAATTGCGTGCCACGGTGAAACGCCCCGGCCCCGAAGAAGCAGCCGGCAACCACCCCTGAACACGCCGATGGGCGCAGCCCCCACGGGGTCTGCGCCCATCAAGCGTTGGCCAATCAGTCGCGCTTGAACGCGTCCTTGACCTTTTCGCCGGCCTGCTTCAGGTCCGCCTTGGACTGGTCGGTCTGGCCTTCGGCCCTCAGGCTCTCGTCGCCCGATGCCGCACCGGCGGCTTCCTTGCCCTTGCCGCCGAGCTTCTCTGCGGCGTTTTCGATCTTGTCATCCAAACCCATGGAGCTGCTCCTTGTAGTGGTGCTCTCCCTGGCCAAAGCCAGAGCCTGACCCCTCCATACTAAGCATGCTTTCTGTTTATGTGCCTCAATCCGCCGGAATTTTTGGGCAGCGATGCGGACTTCAAGGCCCCTGACGCCTGGATCGCTGCGCAAAACCCCAGGGGGTCAGGGGCGGCCCAGGAGGGCGAGGTACCCCTCCAGCTGGGCGTCGTGGCCAAAGTTGGTCTGGCCTGCCGGGGCGAGGGCCGCTTCGATCTGCGCGCCAAGCATCATGTTCAGCAGCTGGCCCGCCAGCAGGGAATCGTCGACGGCGGCAAGCACCTCGCCTGCGTCCCGCGCCTCGGCGAGGTGGCCGCGGATGGCGGCCAGCCACTCCTCCATGGACTGCCGGTGTATTTCGGCCTTTTGGGGATCGTTGACCCCCTTCTGCCAGAAGGGGATGACGATCCGGGCCTCGTTGATGCGCTCCTCGTCCAACGGCAGGACCTCCAGGCAAAAGGCGCGAAGGGCGTCCATGCCGGATTTGCCCCGCGTGACCTCGGCAATCCGCTGGTTGGTCCGGTTGAACACGTGGCCGAAGGCGAATTCCAGCAGCGTGTCCTTGGTGGGAAAGTAGGGCTTCAATGCGCCATTGGCGAACCCGGCCTCCATGGCGATCTCCCGCATGGTGGCGCCCTCGAGGCCGTTCCGGGCGATGATGCGCCACGTGGCATCCACCAGCTCCAGGCGCCGCTCGTCATGGTCAACTATTTTCGGCACCGCTGGCCACTCCCCGGAAAATATTTTCGCTCAGACTCTTGTGAGCCATGTTACGGACGTTTATTCTCTACAACTATAGAAAATAAACCCAGTGGCCGGAAACGGCCCGGACAAAGGTTCTCCCATGACGCTTGCTCCAACTGACGCTCCCACCGGCACCGGCACCGGCACCGGCACCGGCACCGCCTCCGCCGTCAGCCTTGCCACGGCCGCCGAGATCCATGAGGTGCGCTCCATCCTGCAGGAGGAAGGCCACCTTGGCCCGCAGCATCGGATCGCCTACCTGGGCCTGCTGGACCCGGCCCGCGGCACGGCTCCGGAGGACACGGACCGCCGCTTCCGCGTCTTCATCCACGACGTCTCCGGGGCAGCGCCGCGTGACGTCGTCGTCTCCGTGGGACGCCGGAAGGTGGACTCCGCCGTCGTACTCGACACCGCGGTGACCGGCGAGCTGCCGGTCCTGGAGGAGGAGTTCGAGGTGGTGGAGTCACTCCTGGCCACCGATGGGCGCTGGCTCACGGCGCTCGCAGAGCGGAACCTGGACGTGGAAAAGGTCCGCGTGGCGCCGCTGTCCGCCGGCGTTTTCGAGTACGGAGAGGAGAAGGGCCGCCGCATCCTGCGCGGACTGGCCTTCGTCCAGGAGTTCCCGGAAGACAGCGCCTGGGCTCACCCGGTGGACGGCCTCGTGGCGTACGTGGACGTGGTCAGCAAGGAAGTCACCCAGGTGATCGACCTCGGCGCCATGCCCATCCCCGCCGAGCACGGCAACTACACGGACCCGGACCTGGCCGGCCCGGTCCGCACCACCCAGAAGCCGATCAGCATCACCCAGCCTGAAGGCCCCAGCTTCACCGTCACGGGCGGGAACCACGTCGAGTGGGAAAAGTGGAGCGTGGACGTCGGCTTCGATGTGCGCGAAGGCGTCGTCCTGCACAACCTCGCGTTCGAGGACGGCGGGCGGAAGCGGCCCATCGTCAACCGCGCCTCCATCGCCGAAATGGTGGTCCCGTACGGCGACCCGTCGCCGGTCCGTTCCTGGCAGAACTACTTCGACACCGGTGAATACCTGGTGGGCCAGTATGCCAACTCGCTGGAGCTCGGCTGCGACTGCCTGGGCGAGATCACCTACCTCAGCCCCGTCATCAGCGACGCCTTCGGCAACCCGCGCGAAATCCGCAACGGCATCTGCATGCACGAGGAGGACTGGAGCATCCTCTCCAAGCACTCCGACCTGTGGAGCGGCGTCACCTACACCCGCCGCAACCGCCGCCTGGTGATCTCCTTCTTCACCACCATCGGCAACTACGACTACGGCTTCTACTGGTACCTCTACCTGGACGGCACCATCGAATTCGAAGCCAAGGCCACCGGCATCGTGTTCACCTCGGCGTTCCCGGAGGGCGGCTCGGACAACATCTCCCAGCTCGCCCCGGGACTGGGCGCACCCTTCCACCAGCACCTTTTCAGCGCTCGGCTGGACATGGCCATCGACGGGTTCGCCAACCGCGTGGAAGAGGAGGATGTGGTCCGGCAGGCCATGGGCCCCGGCAACGAGCGCGGCAACGCCTTTACCCGGAGACGGACTGTCCTGGCGCGCGAATCCGAGGGGGTCCGGGAAGCCGATGCCCGCGCAGGCCGCACCTGGATCATCTCCAACCCTGAATCCCGCAACCGGCTGGGCGAGCCCGTGGGCTACAAGCTGCACTCCCACAACCAGCCCACGCTGCTGGCGGACCCGGACTCGTCCATCGCCCGCCGCGCAGCCTTTGCCACCAAGGATCTGTGGGTCACCCGGTTCGCGGAGGAGGAGCGCTACCCCACGGGGGACTTCGTGAACCAGCACGCGGGCGGCGCCGGCCTGCCGGCATACGTGGCGCAGGACCGGGACATCGACGGCCAGGACATCGTCGTGTGGCACACCTTCGGCCTGACGCACTTCCCGCGGGTGGAGGACTGGCCGATCATGCCGGTGGACACCGTTGGCTTCAAGCTCCGGCCCGAGGGTTTCTTCGACCGCAGCCCCGTCCTGGACGTCCCGGCCAACCCGAACCAGCAGGCGTCCTCCTGCCACAGCGAGGGCGGCAGCGGTGGCTGCCACTAGCGCCGCCCCTGTCCCGGCACAGAGTTTCCCGGCACAGAGTTTCCCGGTACAGAGTTTCCCGGTACAGAGTACGACGGCGGCAGGACGGGTCCGCGCGGGCGGTCCCGTCCTGCACCCGCGGGTGGTCGCCGTGGTCACCGCCGTGTCCTGCGCGGCTCACCTGTGGCTGGCCGTTTCAGGACACCACGGCCTCTGGCTGGGCCTCCTGATGGTGGCGCTCGCCGCGATCTGCTTCCCCTGCGCCGTCCATGTCTGGCGGCACAGCCGGGTGGCCGCGCTGCACCAGGTGACCGCTGCTGCCCTGGCCATGGCCGCCCTGCACGCGGTCCTGCTGCTCAGCGCGGGCGGTGCTGGACACACCCACGGCGGGGCGCCGCCGTCGTCCGCTGTTGCTGGCGCCGGCAGCACCCAACTGCTGCTGGTCCTCGCCCTGGAACTGGCGACCGCGCTGTTCGCCGCCACGCTGGTGGCCCGGCTGCGGCGGCCTGCAACTGCCCGGACCTGACTTAGCCTGCGGCGACGCCGAGAGGGCGGGCGACGTGCAGCTGGTCGTGGTCCAGCAGCCACTGGATGGACTCGAAGATGGCCTGCTCGGGCTCATAGCGGGGCGCGTAGCCCAGCACGGACACTGCCTTGTCGATGCTGAAGCAGTGGCTGCGGTAGAGGTGGCCCCAGGAGGACTCCGCATACTCCCGTGAGGTGTTTTCGCGGAACCGGTCCCACGGAACCGATTCCAGGATCGCCGCGTGCCCGAACCAGGCGGCGGCGATGTCAGCATAGCCGCGGACCGTCAGCGCCGTCGGGGCGACGATGTTGAAGTCCTCGCCGGACGCCTCCTCCCGCCGGGCGATGGCCTTCTCGAAAGCCTGGGCAACATCATCGGCATGCACGTGGTGCATCAGTTCGGCGCCGCTGCCCGGTATCCGCAGCGGCTGGCCGGAGGAGAGGGTCTGCCAGACGGCAGGGTCGAGGTTTCCCAGCGGGCCGATGGGGTGCCAGCCGGGGCCTACGATGTGGCCGGGATGCAGCGAAGTCGTGGCCAGCCCGCCGCCGGCAGTTTCCTCCTGGAGCATCAGGGCGATCCTGTTCTTCTGGACGCCGTACTCGCCAAAGGGCTCCGCTGCCGATCCCGATCCTTCCCTGATGGGCAGCTTCAGGCTCTGGCCGTACCGCCAGATGGAGCCGCAGTGCAGCAGGTGCCCCACCTCGCCGCGGAGCCGGTGCACCAGTGATGTTGCCGAGTCGAGGGTGAAACAGACAAGGTCCACCACGGCCTCCGCTTTCAGTCCGGCCACCCGGTCCGCGAACGTCCCGTCCCGGTCTTCCTGCTGCCGGTCTGCCGTGACCTGGTGCACCTGCTGCCATTCAGGGGCATCGGCATAGGGCTTATGGGAGCCGCGGCTGATGTTGGTGACCTCATGGCCGGCCCGGACCAGCCGGGGAACCAGGAACGAACCGATGTGGCCGCTGCCGCCGATGACGGTGACTTTCATTGCTCTCCGATCGTTGTGTTCTCCTCAACGGTAGGGCCGCAGCAGCAGGAAAGGGAGGCTTTGAGGGCCTCCCTTTCCTGCTGCGGCCTGGCTTTCCCCCCGCGGCTCAGGCGGGCTTGGCGAACTCGGCCGCGCTCATGACCTCGTAGCCGACGAACGTTTCGTCGTTCTCCACCCACGCATCATGGCCTGCCGGAATCGAATAGGCGTCGCCGGCACGGATAGTCATCTGGCTGCCATCGACGAGCTGTACTGTCAGGGTCCCGGCGGTGCAGAAGCCCAGGTGGTTGACCTGGCAGCTGTCCGTATGGACCACCGTCTTGACTGTTTCCGACCAGCGCCAGCCGGGCTCGAAGGTGAACCGGCCCAGCGTGGTGCCGCCGAGCGTGACGACGTCGACCTGGGTCATGGGCGGGCGGCGCTTTTCGTCGGGCTCGTTGAAGGACTTGGACTCAAGGTCCTTGACCGTTACTGCAGGCATTTCTGGCTCCTCACGAGGGAGTGGTTATGAAATTCATACCCAAGCGCGCTGAGCCGCTCCGGGAAATGGTCCGGCAGGGCGGGATGTGCCCGTCCAGAGCCTGCCGGACCTTGCGTGGCAACGATCCCAATGTGCGCTTACCGGCACCCGATGTCAATGATGCTGTTACTCCTGGAACCACTCCCGGGCAGGGTTCGTCACGGCGGGGGCCGAGCGGTCCAGCCCGGGCTGCGCGGCCCACTTCACGCCGTTGGCCAGGACCCGCTGGACCTGCGGGTGGTGGTACACGGGGTACTCCTGGTCCCCGGGGCTGAAGTAGAAGATGCGGCCCTTGCCGCGGGTGAAGGTGACGCCGGACCGGAACACCTCGCCGCCTGCGAAGGAGCTGATGAAGATCAGGTCGTCGGGGTCCGGGATGTCGAACAGCTCACCGTACATTTCCTGCTCGGGGATGACGATGGGGCTGTCCACGCCCTCGGCGATGGGGTGCGACGGCTTCACGGTCCACACCAGCTCGCGTTCCCCTTCGTTCCGCCAGGCCAGCGAGCAGCTGGTGCCCAGCAGTTTGGTGAAGATCTTCGCGAAGTGCCCCGAGTGGAGCACGATCAGCCCCATGCCGCCGAGCACGTGCCGGTGGACGCGTTCGACGACGGCGTCGCTCACCTCGGCGTGCGCCATGTGGCCCCACCAGAGCAGGACGTCCGTGTCGGCGAGCACCTCCTCGGCCAGTCCGTGCTCCTCGTCCGTGGCGAGGACCGCCGTCGTGATGTCCGCGTCCGGAAGGTGGGAACGCAGTCCCGCGGCGATGGCGCCGTGGATGCCGTCAGGGTAGATCTCGCCGATGTGGGACGGCTCGTTGATGGCTTCGTGGCGGCCTTCATTCCAGACCCGGATCCTCAGTTTGCCGTTCATTAGAGTCGAACCTCCCTCTGCTCCAGCGCGGACTGGTAGCACGCGTCGATGATCTGTGCCCGGTAAAGCGCCAGGGAGCCGTCATGCCTGGCCCATTCCTGTGCACCGCCGCGCACTGCGGTCACGAAGTCTTCCACCACCGCGTCGTGGGCGCGGCCTGGTAGCACGGTCGGCACGTAGTCGGCGGATTCGCCGTCCTTGTCCGTGAACACCCGGAGCTGGCCAACCGGCGGGAACGGAGCGCCCTGCACCTTCAGCTCGGCGCCGCCGTCGGTGCCGTAAATCGTGAAATCGAGCAGGTCGTCCGTTTCCCGGTACGTTGCCCAGGCCGCCTCCAGGAGCAGGGTCCGGCCGCCTTCGAGCCGTAGGAATGCAGAGGCAAAGTCCTCGACCTCGAAGGCGTGGCTGGTGGCCTGCGCCGTGTAGCGGCTTCCACCGCCCCTGCCCTGCGGGCCGAGCTCCGAGTGGGTGGCGGCGGAGACAGCCAGCACCTTCGGTTCGCCGAGCAGGTGCAGGGCGTAGTCCAGTGCGTGGACACCAATGTCCGCCAGCGGTCCGCCGCCGGCAAGCTCCGGGTTGGTGAACCAGCTTCCCAGGGTGGGAATGCCCGAGCGGCGGAGCCAGGATGCCTTGGCGTAGTACGGCCGGCCCAGCCCGCCGTCGTCGATGACTTCCTTGAGGGCCTGGATGTCGCCGCGGCGGCGGTGGTTGAACGCGACGTCCAGGACGCGGCCGGCCTTGCGTGCCGCGTCCACCATGGCCTGGCCTTCGATGGCGTTGCGGGCGATGGGCTTTTCGCTCAGCACATGAATTCCCCGTTCGAGTGCCGCAATGGCGATGGGGGCGTGCAGGAAGGTGGGCACTGCCACGCTGATGGCGTCCAGGCCGCCGTGGTCCAGCATGTCGTTCCAGTCGGCGAAGGCATTCGGAATGGAGTATTCCGCCTGCAGGCTGTCCCGGAGTTCCTGCTCCATGCCTGCCAGCGACACGATCCGGACCCCGTCAAGGTCGTGGTAGGCCTTCAGGTGCTGCTGGCCGGCCCAGCCGATGCCGACCACGCCCACCCTCAACTCCCGGGACGGGGCTTCTCCTGGGGTGGCCGGCCGCTGGCTGGGGGACTGCTCGTTGTTCACGCATATTCCTTTTCTTGTGTGGTGGTACTGGTGTGTGGGTGCGGGTTTTCCTCAGCCTTTGACGGCACCGGCAGTCATGCCGGACACGATACGCCTTTGGCAAAGGAGCACAAGGATGACCAGCGGGACGGTGATGATCACCGATGCCGCACTGATGGTGCCCAGCGGCTGGTCGAACTCGCTGGTGCCGCTGAAGAATGCGATCGCCACGGGAACGGGTCGGGCCTCGGGCGACGTGGTGAGGGTGACGGCCAGCAGGAATTCATTCCATACCGAGATGAACACGAGGATTGCCGTGGTCGCCAGGCCCGGGACAGCCAGGGGCAAAATGACTTTCCGGAAGGCCATGAACGGCGTGGCCCCGTCCATGTAGGCCGATTCCTCAAGCTCGCGCGGGATCTCCCTGAAGAAGGAGGTCAGGGTGTAGATGGCCAGCGGCAAGGCGAAAGTCAGCTTCGGGATGATGAGGCCCAGCAGGGTGTCGTACAGCCCGATCTCGCGCCAGATCGAGAAGATCGGGGCCGCGATGGCGATGGCCGGGAACGTGGTCACCGAGAGGATCAGGGTCAGGATCAGCGCCTTGCGGCGCATCTTGAGCCTGGCGAGGGCATAGGCGGCGAAGGACGCGAACACCAGCGCCACGGTGGTGGTGACGACGGCGATGATCACCGAGTTGCGCAGGGCCAGGAGGAATTCCGGGTTCTGGAACACCGCCAGGTAGTTCCCGATGGTGGGCTGGCTCGGGAAGAGTTCGCCCTTGGACAGGCTGGGGCCGGTCTTGAGCGAGGTGTTGACCAGCCAGTAGAAGGGGATGAGCGAGAAGCCCATCACGGCCACCACGAAGACCCAGACCACCGGGTGCAGTTTTGCTTCTCCGCGGAGCCGCCTTTTCGGTGCCTTACGCAGAGGGGCCTGTGCCGTCGTCGTCCGTTGTGCGGTCAGGATGCTCATTGTTCCTCCTTGGCGACGTCCCGAATGTTCCCTCCGGCGAAGCGGATGTAGACCACCGACACGGCCATGACGGTAAGGAAGGTCAGGATGGACAGCGCCGACCCTTCGCCCACCAGCCGGTTTTCGCGCAGTTGGGTGTAGGCCAGCATGGACATGGACTCGGTGCCGTTGGCTCCCCGGGTCAGCACGAACGGAAGGTCGAAGACGCGCAGTGCGTCCATGGTGCGGAAGATCGCCGCAAGCACAATTGCCGGCCGCAGGAGGGGCAGGGTGATGCCGATGAACGCCTGCCACTTGCTGGCACCATCGAGTTCCGCGGCCTCGTAGGTCTCGGCCGGGATGACCTGCAGGCCGGCCAGGATGATCAGCGCCGCGAACGGCGTGGTCTTCCAGATATCGGCAAGGACGATCACGGCCATCGCATAACCGCGCTCACCCAGCCACACGACGTCACCGCCGGGCAAGCCCAGCATGGAGAGAACGTTGGTGACCAGGCCCAGATTGGGTTGGAACATCGTTTCCCAGGTGATCGCGCTGACCACGGTCACGACTGCGTACGGCAGGAGCACCACGGTGCGCAGCAGCGCCCGGCCCCGGAAAGCGAGGTTCAGCAGCAGGGCCATGGCCGTGCCGAGCACCAGCTCCAGCGAGACCGAGAGCCCCGCGAACAGGAACGTCTGGCCGAAGGCGGCCCACCAGTGGGGGCCTGTGAGGGCGCTGACGTAGTTCTCCAGGCCGACGAAACGCGACAGGCCCGCGGTGCGGACGCTGTACTGGTTCAGCGACAGCCAGAGCGCATATCCGATGGGAACCGCAGCCACCAGCGCCATCAGGACCAGGGACGGGGCGGCCATCCGGACGGCGAGGCGCCGCTCCGCCCGGTCGCGGCCGTTCACGCCGCGACCGGACACCCCGCTGCCCGGGGAAAGGAACTTGACAGCCATGGTCAGAAGCTCGCCTTTGCGGCCTTGATCTCCCCGGCCATCGCCTTAACCGCGTCCTCCGTGGAGGCAGTACCGGACAGGACGGCGTAGACGTTCTTGTAGATCGCCTGGGAAATCTGCGGGTAGACCGGGGAGATCGGGCGCGGCTTGGCACCCTTGACGGAAGCCAGCAGTTCGGTGGCAAACGGCATCTTCGCCAGGACGCCCGCGTCGGAGTAGGCGTCCTCGTTGACCGGGGCCTGGGAGAAGTCCATGGCCACGTGCTTCTGCCAGTCCGGGGTGGTGGCGAAGTTGATGAAGGCCACGGCGGCGGCCTTGTTGGTGGAGTGCGCCGAGATGGCGAGGTTCCACCCGCCAAGGACGCCGGACGCCTTGCCGCCTTCCCAGGCCGGAAGCGGAGCCACTCCGAAGGTGCCGGCCAGCGGGGTGGCGTTGAGGAGGCGGTAGACGTGGGGCCAGTTGCGCTGGTAACCGAAGTTGCCGGACTCATAGGCCAGGCGTGCCGGGTCCTCGTTGTAGGTCAGCACCGCGCGGTCTGCCGAGCCCTCCTTGAGGCCCTTCACCATGAAGTCCAGCACCTTCCGGCTTTCCGGCGAGTCGATCCGGACTTCTCCCTTGTCGTCCAGCACTTCTCCGCCGGCGCTGTAGAGCATCTCGAGGAAGTTCACGGTGAGGCCCTCGTACTGCTTGCCCTGGTAGACGAAGCTGTTGCCCGGTGCCTTGGCCGCCTCGCTGTAGAGCTGCTGCCATGTTTCGGGCTTGGCTACCTTGTCCTTCTGGTAGTAGATGAGCCCTGCGTTGGTGAAGAACGGCGAGGCCCAGTACTTGTCCTCGTACTTGGTGGTCTCGACGGTGGAGGGGATGAGGCGTTCCTTGTTGGCCTCGACGAGTTTGGTCTGGTCCAGGAGCCAGCCCTGGGACGCGAATTCGGACGTCCAAATGACGTCGGTGAGGAAGATATCGCATTCGGTGGACTTGCCCTCGAGCCTCTGCACGGCCTGGGTGCGGGCTTCGTCGGTGGTCGCCCCGATCTCGGTGTACTTGGCGGTGACCTTGCCGTTCGCCGCGGTGAACGCCTCCGTGGTGCCCTTGTAAATGCCGGAGGCGTCTTTTCCGCCGCAGACGGTGAGGTTCCCGGCGGCGGAGTCTGCGGACGCCGGATCGGCGGCCGCCGGCTGGTCCGCCCCCTGCGGGGCCGCGCCGCCGCCGCATCCGCTGAGCAGCAGGCCCACGGCGACGGCTGCGGCCACGGCAGCGGCGGTGCGCGCGCGTCGCTGGTTACCGGCGCCGGGAGCAGTCCCGGTTGCAAGCGGTGCGGTGTCCTCCTGGAACGCGGAAGAACGTCGAATCAAATCCACAAGTGGCTCCTTTGGGGGTCTGTGGGGAAGCGCAAGGGCGCGGCGGTGCAGTACTGACCGCAGGCCCTAAGCGCGGCTTCTTTGCCTGGCTGGCTTCTTTCGATGACGGTGGAATCGATTCCAAAAATGATGCTCGAAGTCATCGCGGTAACTTTGGAATCGATTCCACAGAAGTGTGACAGGGGCCACGTTGGCCTGTCAACCCTCCATCAGTTGTTGGTGGAGTCCCTGATCACCAGTTTGTGGGGGAGGAACATCCTGCCCCTGCGGTGCGGCCCCGGCGTGGTCATCCGGGCGAGGAGTGCCTCGAAGGCGAGGCGGCCCATCTCGTAGGCCGGCTGCCTGATGGTGGTCAGCTCCGGCACGCACATTTCCGCCTGCACGGAATCGTCAAACCCCACCACGGCGATGTCGTCAGGGACCCGCAACCCGGCGTCGGTAATTGCCCGCACGCAACCTGCGGCCACGGTATCGCTGCCGCAGAACACGGCGTCGGGAAGCGGATCCGCCTTCAGGAGGTCCATGGCCTGGGCCCGGCCGGTGCGGAAATCGAAGTCTCCTTCGAAAAACAGGATCTGGTCGGGCGGCAGGCCTGCCTCAGCGGCTGCCTGGCGGAAGCCTTCCTCACGCAGGCGCCCGGAGCGGGCCGCCCGGTTGCCGATCATTGCCAGGCGCTGGGCGCCCGTCCGGATCAGGTGCCGGGTGATGTCCACGGCAGCCTGCCGGTCGTCGATGGCAACCCCGAAGGCGGCGTCGGCGTTGGCAATCTCGCAGACCTGGACAACGCTCTGCTGTTCGGCCATGTCCGCAATGTCCTCGTCCGGCATCGTGGGGGAGAACATCACCAGGCCGTCCACGGACCCGTTCCGAAGCATGTCCACCAGCTGCTGTTCACGTTCCGGGTCACCGGCCGTAGGGGCGATGAGGCTGACATACCCGGAAAGTGCGGCAGCGTCGCTGACCCCCCGGAAGGCTTCGCTGATGACCGGCGAGTTCAGGTTCTTGGCAAGCGCCAGGATGCGCATGGTGCGGTCGCGGCGCAGGTCGCGTGCCGAGGCCAGGGGGCGGTAGTTGAGCTGCCGCACGGCTGCGGTGACTTTTTCCTTGCTCGACGCACTCACTGCCGGGCTGCCGTTCAGGACCCGGGAGACGGTACCGACGGACACGCCCGCCGTTCTGGCAACGTCCTGGACTGTCGCTCGCGCCATTTCCCTTTATCCTTCCGCGGCCGGTGGCCGTAGCTGCCCCGTTTCGCTGGGCGGTTTCAGCTTAGCGGCCGTCCGCCGGGCAAGAGCGTGGCCGCCAGCGGAGCATCCTTTGGCCCCGCCGTGGCGCGCAGTCCAATGCCCGGGTCCGGGCCGCTGAAGAAGGCTGTCCGGCAAGCGTCCCGCGGGGCGCCTGGGACTGGCGTGTGGATGACTGAAACCACCATTTAACACAGCCGAAACCCACCCAAAAATAGCCGCCATACAGTTGGAACCAGACGGCAACAGCCGCCCCTCCGCTGAACGTGGCCCCTCCGTCCACGTCCCTCCACGGAGCGGCCCTGGCGGCAACTTACCGTTCTCTCTTCGCATCTTGAAAGGGGTTTCCCATGGATTCGGGAAATGTCGCTTGGATTTTGGCCAGCTCGGCGCTGGTCTGCATGATGATCCCCGCCCTGGCCCTGTTTTATGGGGGCATGGTGGGCTCGCGCCGCATCCTCAACATGATGATGATGTGCTTCGGCGGAGCCAGCCTCGTTGCAGTGCTTTGGGCGCTGTTCGGTTACTCCATGGCCTTCGGCAACTCCGTGGGCGGCCTGGGACTCATCGGTGACGTCACCGAGTTCCCCGGCATGGGGCAGCTGCTGGCCGCGGACGAGGGGGCGTCCATCCCGGTCATTCTGTTTGCCGCGTTCCAGCTGTTCTTCGCCTGCGTCACCACGGCGCTGGTAGCCGGAGCCGCTGCCGGACGCATGAAGTTCGGCGCCTGGATGCTGTTCGCCGGCATCTGGGCCACCATTGTCTACTTCCCCATCGCGCACTGGGTGTTCGCCTTCAACTCGGCGGACGGCAGCTCGGTGGGGGGCTGGATTGCCAACGGCATCAAGGCCATCGACTTCGCCGGCGGCACCGCGGTGCACATGAACGCCGGCGCCGCAGCCCTGGCCCTGGCGCTGGTCCTGGGCAAGAGCTCCGGCTGGCCCAAGGTGGAGCACGCCAAGCCGCACAGCCGGCCGCTGGTGCTGGTGGGCGCAGGCCTGCTGTGGGTGGGCTGGTTTGGCTTCAACGCCGGCTCCGCACTCTCCGCCGGCCAGTCGGCGTCGGTGGTCTTCCTGAACACCGCGGTGGCAGCTTCCGCAGGCCTCCTTGCGTGGGCCCTCGTGGAGCGGGTGCGCCATGGCGCAGCCACCAGCATGGGTGCCGCATCCGGCCTGATCTCCGCCCTGGTGGCCATTACCCCCGCCTGTGGCGCGGTCAGCCCGCTCGGTGCCCTGGCCATCGGCGCCATCGCCGGTGCTGTCTGCTCGCTCGCCATCGAGCTGAAGTTCCGGCTCGGCTTTGATGACTCGCTCGACGTCGTCGGTGTCCACCTGGTGGGAGGCATCCTGGGCACCCTGCTGATCGGCCTCTTCGCCACGGACGCAGCACCCAATGCCGTCAGCGGCCTGTTCTACGGCGGCGGTTTCGAACTGCTGGGCGTGCAGTCACTCGCCACCGTCACGGTGCTGGTCTACTCCTTCGGCATCACCTGGGTCCTGGCCAAGATCCTGGACAAGACCATTGGCCTGCGCATCAAGCCCGAGGATGAACTGCGCGGCATCGACCTCGCAGCGCACTCCGAGCTGGCCTACCTGACGGACGAGGACCCGGTGGAACTGGGCTCACCGCAGCGGATCTAGACCCTCCAAGCCGCCGGGCGCCCGCCTGCTGGGGGCGGCGCCCGGTGCAGGAGCCTGGGGTGCAACAAACCTGGGGTGCACACCCGGGTCCCAGCGCACGAGTCAGGGCCAGACCTTGGACCGGTGCCGGCAGCCGCCGGCTTATAGTTCCAGGGTTTGGCCCTTCGTTGTGCCCGACGACGTTCCGCCCCGGCACTCAGTGCTCCACTGTTCTCAGTGCTCGATGCACACCAGGATGCCGTCCCGCACCTCCAGCACCGCTGCACGGACATGGCTGAGGCGGGTCCGCGGATCCGGCTCCATCCTGTCGATCTCCTCGCCGCCCCAGTAGGGGTGCGTGAAGTAGACCAGCAGCGCACGCTGCGTACCGCCGTCGGACGTTCGAGTGTCCGCAAGGGGCACCACGTCCGCATGGCGCCCGACGACGGGCCTTCCGTCCACGCTCTCCGGCGCCGTGAGGATCAGCCCGCCCAGGTGGTCCTGCCGTGTCCAGTTCCCGGCGCCGTCGTCCGAACGGTACACGGCCTGGCCGCGCCATTCGTCCACGATCATCCAGTAGCCGCCGCCGAGCCGGAAGACCTTGGGCCCTTCGTGCGGGCGGCCCGGAATAACCATGCCTTCCAGGTTCCACGACGACGGGTCCTCCGGGGTATCGCTCACTGCGCTGCAGGTGTTGGAGCCGCGGGACTCGTCCTTGTACCAGAGCCGGTACCGGCCGTCCCCGCACCGGGCCACGGCGGCGTCGATCACCCGCGGCGAGTCCAGGTCGATGCGGCCCAGGTACTCCCAGGTCTCCAGGTCCCGGCTCGCGAACTGGACGATCCCGGCGCTGCCGGTCCAGTCGGTCCGCCTGCCGCCGAGGACCGTGAGGTACATGATCCATTGGTCCCCAACGCGGACGACGTCGGGCGCCCACAGGGTTGCCGGCAGTTCCGTTCCGGGCGAGCATAGATTGCTCTTTTCGACGCGTGAATGCCTTTGCGCTGCACAAATTCCCTGGCGCTGCGGATATATGGGCCGCGACAGGGAACCTGCGCGTCGAATTTGCAGCACCGCATCGAAAACCCCGCCCGGTACTACTCCTTGAACAGCCCGGCAAGGTCCTCGGCCGTGATGGCTCCGCCGGCCAGGGCGTCGCCTTCCATGACGTCCGCGAAGAGCTGCGACTTCCGGGTCTTCAGTGCCATGACCTTTTCCTCAATGGTGTCCTTCGCGACCAGCCGGTACACCATCACGTTGCGCGCCTGGCCGATCCGGTGCGTCCGGTCCACCGCCTGCGCCTCGGAGGCCGGGTTCCACCAGGGATCGAGCAGGAAGACGTAGTCGGCCTCCGTGAGGTTGAGCCCAAAACCGCCGGCCTTCAGCGAAATGAGGAACACCGGAGCGCTGCCGTTCTTGAACTCGCTGACCACGTCGGCACGGTTCCGCGTGCCGCCGTCGAGGTAGCAGTATTCGATCTGCTCCTCGTCCAGCCGCTCGCGCACCTTCCCCAAAAACCCGGTGAACTGGCTGAAGATCAGCGCCCGGTGCCCCTCGGCCACCAGGTCCTCGAGCTGCTCGAACAGGACGTCCAGCTTGCTGGACCGGACGGCGGACAGCGCGGGGTCCACCAGCGAGACGTCCAGGCTGAGCTGCCGCAGCAGCGTCAGCGACTGGAAAATCGTGAACCGGTTCTTGTTGACGTCCTCGATCAGGCCCAGGATCTTTTGCCGCTCGCGCTGCAGGTGCGTCTGGTAGACCTTCTGGTGCCGCGGGTTGAGCACCACTTCCAGGACCTGCTCCTGCTTGGGCGGCAGGTCCTTGATCACCTGGTCCTTGGTGCGCCGCATCATCAGCGGGCGGACCCGGCGCCGCAGCTTCTCCAGCTGCCCCTTGTCGCCGTTCTTCTCCACGGGCTTCTGGTAGTACTCCGCGAACCGCTTGGGGCTGGAGAACAGGCCGGGAGCCACGATGGACGTGAGCGCCCAGAACTCCATGAGGTTGTTCTCCAGCGGTGTGCCGGTGATGGCCAGCTTGAATGCAGCCGGCAGCTTCCGCGCGCACTGGTAGGCCTTGGACTGGTGGTTCTTCACGAACTGGGCCTCGTCCAGGACCAGGCCCGCCCAGCCCAGGGAGGCATAGGAGTCGTAGTCGATGCGGAACAGGGCATAGGAGGTGATGACGACGTCGGCCCCGCCCAGGGACTCCACCGGGTCCAGCCCGCTCTTGCCGAACGTCTCACCGACAGTCCGGACGGTGAGGCCGGGGGCGAACCGGGCGGCTTCGAGGGCCCAGTTGCCCACCACGCTGGTGGGGGCCACCACCAGGAAAGGCGCGACGGCGGCGGGCCGGCCTGCGGACGTGGCGGCAGCACCGCCGTCGGCGTGGTTTTCGAAGGAGTGGTCCTTTGGCGCGGCCGCCGCGGCAGTCTCAACGGCCAGTTCCTTCGCCGCGCACATCAGTGCCAGCGCCTGGACAGTCTTGCCGAGGCCCATGTCGTCCGCGAGGACGCCGCCCAGGCCGTGCTTGTAGAGGAAGGAGAGCCAGTTGTAGCCCTCCAGCTGGTACGGCCGCAGCTCGGCGTTCAGGGACGCTGGCAGTGGCAGCCCGTCGGTGCCGCCTTCCAGGAGCCCGCCCACCGCCGACCGCCAGGCTGCCGCCTGCTGGTCGACGATGCCCAGCTGCGCCAGTTCGTCCCACAGCCCTGCCTGGAAGCGGCTGATCTGCAGCGGCGCGTCCTTGTTGTCCTGCAGCGAGCGGGCCTCCTCAATGAGCGCCTGCAGCTGGTGCAGGTCCGGCAGGTCCAGTGAAAAGTAGGCGCCGCTGGGCAGCAGCATCTTGGTCTGGCCGGCGGCGAGGGCGGAAAACACCGCGGCGAAGGAGACCGGCTGGCCTTCCAGGGAAATCTGGATGCCGAGGTCGAACCAGTCGCGCTGCTCGGTGGCCTTGGTGGAGATGGAGACCACGGGGGCTTCCCCGGCCTCCCGGTAGTCGGCGATGTCGCCCGCCGTCTCCACCTCGACGTCCGGGGCCTCGCGCAGGCGCGGCAGCACTTCCTCGGTGAACGCCAGCGTGTCCAGGCCCGTCAGCTCGGCCGATGCCGCCAGCCGGGGCGTACCCCAGCCGCCGGTAGCGGATTCGCCCAGGGCGGCCACCACCTCCCACGGCTGGCCGACGCCTTCCAGGATGCGGGATTCCGCAGTGTCGTCGCGGTAGCCGGCGTCGCCGGGATGCCGCCACAGGGGCTGCGCCGTGACCAGCTTGCCGGTCTTGTAGTGCCACTCCCAATGCAGCCGGACCCGGTGGTCAGCCCCGTAGTTGGCCAGCAGGGACAGGGTGGGAACAGCTAGCTCCGGCAGCTCCACGGACTCGTCCCGCGCGCTGACCCGGGCGGTCTGCTTGAGCTTGGGATAGAAATTGGTGAGGAAGCGCGTCTCATCCTTGGCTGGAATATGCAGGTGGCTCCCGGCCGTGACGAACGCCAGCAGCTCCGCGCTGAGCCCGCTCTCCAGCGGCGCCAGGGTGATGAGGCCGTCGGGGTCGGGCACCCCGGGGAGCGAGGCCTCCCCCGTGGTGAAGAAGATGCCGTGGGCCGGGCGGCCGATCGTCCCCACGGATGCCGGATCAACCTCTTCGCCCTCAACGGTGATGGTCGGCGCCAGCTCCAGCCCGCCGTCGGACGTTGCCGGGGAGGGTGCGGCGGCACCGCCTTCCGCGCTGCCCGGTTCGGCCACGGGCGTGCCGTACCGGCTCAGGGAAAGCCCGACGGCGGCGGGGGCCTCCGCGAGCCGGACCGGTTCGCTGCCGCGCGAGTGGACCAGGGCGAGTCCGATCTTTTTGGCATCGGACAGCAGGCCCCAGAGGTTCTTCCCCGCGTAGGAGTTCAGGCCCAGCCACAGTCCGGCGGAGTTGTGCATCCGGCTGGCGGAGGAGGAATGGCCGGCCAGGAACTCCTGCAGCCACTCAACATGCGCCTGGTTCGATTCGCGCCGGAAATTCAGGTAACTCAGGGTGTTCCAGGAAACGTCGCCGCGGATCCACTTGCCCTTGGCGCCCATGATGACGGGCCGGACCTTGAGCTGGCGGACGCCGCGGACCGGATCCCGGCGGCCGGTGTAGGAAAAGTGCGGCGGCGGTTCTTCAATCTCGAACTGCAGCGCCAGGGGAACCCCGGCGGCCGAGGGCGTGGTACCGGGCTGGGAGATCAGCGGGCTCAGTGCCTGTTCCCAGTCCGCAAGGGCTGCGGAGGGCGCGTGGGACACCTGGGTTGACGCCGACGGAGTAAGCAACTGGACGCGGATGGCCGGGTTGTCCTCCGCCGCGAAGAGCAGTGCCGCCACGTGTTTGCAGTCCTTGCGGACCGGGCAGCTGCACACGCCTACGGTGCAGCTCCAGCCGCCCCCGCGCCGGACCAGCTTGGCCGTGGTGGAGTACGGAACGTCCGCGCCTCCCCGGACCTTGCCCAGCATCAGCCCCGTCCCGGCGTCGAACGACATCCCCGAGACGCGGCTGGCCATGGCATAGGCCAGCCCGGCCGCGAGGGAGCGGTCGTTGATCGCGGGAGTCTGTATTGCCAGGGCCGCACTTTCGTCCGGTTGGGTTGGCATGGAACGCTACTTTCAGCAGGCCACGGCGGAGCCGGGTCCGGTGGGTGGTTATCTGATCCATCTTAGTTCGCCGGGCGGCAGCCCATGGCCGCGCCGCCTGCCGCCGGAGGTTCCCCAACGGACCCGGAAACTTCGCCTGGCGTTCATTTTTTCTCCAGCACTGGCGTGAACTGGCGGCCGTACCGTGAAGGCGTCCACAGCGCCACCAGTACCAGCAGTAAGGATTCCCATGATCACCAGCCAGCAGCCCGTCGTCCTGACCAGCAGCAGCGTCGAAGCCGGCAGCGAGGAAGCGGTGGCGGCCAACGTCAGCGTGGTGGACGCCATGCATGCCGCCCTCCTGCACCTGGAGGAGATGTCCCCGGCGGCAGTCCGCAGCTACTACGTGGATTTCTACCTCAGCCAGGCGCTGGAGGGCGGGTTCGCGCAGTACGTCTTCACCGCAGGGGACCGCGCGGAGACGGACACCCTGATCCGGGAAGGCATGGCGGGCATGGGGGCGGCCGCCCACCTGGACCTCTTCAACCGCACGGTCGAGGCGTACGACAGCCTGTCCGACGAAGATGCCGTGCACTACCTGGACGGCACACCGGACGAGCGGGGAGACGTTCCCGACGGCGTCCTCCGGATGGAGGAGCTCGACGGCGAGTTCGAGGAACTGCTGGAACGTGAAAACATCACCGCGCTCAACGCGGCCTGGCTGTGCCGGCAGGCGGACCTGCTGGTCCTCGACGACGAAGAAGTGGGCGCCTACATCCAGCACCTGGCCGCCCGGATCCCGGACCTGGAGGAGCGCCGGGCCAGGGTGGTCGCGGACCTGCTTGCGGACGCGTTCATCGACTGAATCCCTGCCGGCCGTAACCTTTGCGGGGTCCGGGGCGATATAGCAGGTGATGGGTCCGCCAGCCGGATCCAGTAGGACGTGTCGTCAAGGTTTGGAGAAGTAAAGATGTCTGTGTTCACCGTTCTCGCCACCAGCAAAGTTGCCGCTGGAGTCCTGGCAGCAGGAACCCTGGCTGTAGGAGGCACCGGTGCCGCCGCTGTCTCGGGTGTCCTCCCCACCGAAGCCCAGCAGACCGCCCACGAACTCTTTGGAGCCCCGGCCCCGAAGCAGGCAGCCGAGGCCGCAGCCGACGCCACCGCAACCGCCACCGCGACTGCAGAAGCAGAGACCGGCGCCACGGCAGAGGCTTCCGAAAGCGGGGCC
This sequence comes from Arthrobacter sp. MOO21, assembly GCF_057369995.2. Classification (NCBI taxonomy): domain Bacteria; kingdom Bacillati; phylum Actinomycetota; class Actinomycetes; order Micrococcales; family Micrococcaceae; genus Arthrobacter; species Arthrobacter sp. MOO21. The sequence goes on from NZ_CM170671.2 coordinate 2,141,041, forward strand.
ACCGCCAGCACCTCGGCCTCCGCTGACGCCAACACCGCAGTGGACGCCGCCGGTCCCGCCGCCCTGGGCCTCTGCACCGCGTACACCAACGGCGGCCTGGACGCTTCCTCCAAGGCGTTTTCCTCGCTGTCCATCGCCGCCAAGGGTGACGCGAACATCGAGAGCTACTGCACCGATGTCGTAGCCAAGGCTGAGGCCGCCGCCAAGGGCAGCGCCGAAGCGAAGGGCTCCGCCTCCGCAAAGGTTGAGCGTCCCGAGGTTCCGGCTGTTCCGTCCGCCCCCGCGGTTCCGGCTGTTCCTGCCGTTCCGGGCGTCGACGGCGAACCCGCCGTTCCTGCCGTGCCTGCTGTTCCGGCCGGGGGCAACGCGGTCCACGCTCCGTCGGTTTCTGTCCGCTAAGACAGTTGGCCTAGTCTGGACTGCGGCTGCAGCCGCAGTCCAGGCAGCCGGGCAGCAGCCCGGAAAGACCCGCAACGAGGCAGCCGGAAAAACCATGGGGGTGGGCAGTCCGCGCCGGAAACCGGGAGCGGCATGCGCCCCCCCGCGATGGAGGAGCCGCTGGTGCTGGACACTTTGGCCCAGGACGAGATTGACATATTCGACGACGCGGCCGGGACGGATCCGGCCGTGTTGTTCGACGCTGCCTACCGCACCTTCGCCGGCCCGGTACAGGGGTACCTCAAGGCGCGCGGGCTCGATGATCCCGAGGCCGTCACCCAGGACGTTTTCCTGGCTTTTTACCCCAGAATCGGCAGCCTCACCGGCGGAGTGCAGGGCGCCAAATCGCTGCTCTTCTCGATTGCCCACGCCCGCATGGTGGATCACTACCGCCGGCTGGAACGCCGGCCGCAGCTCACCCCGTATGACCCCCTGACGGACGGCCGGACCACGCCCTCCGCAGAGGACCTTGCCGTCGAACTGGCCAGCGGCGCGGAAGCCATGCTGGAAGGACTCAGCGAGGAACACCAGGAGGTCCTGGCCCTTCGCGTCGTGGCCGACCTGTCCATCGACCAGGTGGCCGCCATCATGGGCAAGAGTGCCGGAGCCGTCAAGCAGCTCCAGCGCAGGGCCCTCCAAAACCTCAAGGCACAAACGCTCAAAAGAAACCAGGCGAACAATGAGTGACACCGCAGGCTCCCGCAACGACCGGTTCGTTGACCAGCTCCTGCTCGAAGCGGACCTGGACGACGACGGCCAGCTCCGTCCCGCACTGCTCCAGCTGCGTGGGCTGGCAGCGCAGGCGCCCGCGCCGTCTGCCGACGTCGCCGCGCTGATGGCCGGTGCCGGCACTGCCCGCGCCGCCAGCCCGGCAACGGCAACGCTGACCGCCGTCGACCTGCAGGTCGTGGAACCGGCCACCGCCGAACCCGCCGCCATGCGCCATGCTGGACGCCCGGCCGACGAACTGGCCGCCCGCCGCAGGGCGAAGCGCCGCATCACCCTGACCACGTTGTCGGTGGCTGCCTCGCTCGCCGCCGGCGGTGCGGTCGCCGTCGCCTCCGACCAGGGCCTCCGCGACTCCTTCGCCCAGCTGAACCAGGCCGTCACGTCGTTCGTTACCGGTACCTCCGCAGCGCCCACGGGAAGCACCGGCGGCGATGTGCCGGCTCCCCGTCCGGCTGCCCCGGCGCCGTCAACGAGCCCGGACGCCGTCCCCACCGCCACGGCAACCGCGCCGGCCCCCGCTGCCGGGGCGCCGTCGACCGCGCCGGGCCGGCCGGGCAATGCTCCCACGCACGGACAACCGGGCGGGAAGAACCCCGCGCAGCCGACAACGCCGGGCTCCGTCGCGGAGGACGTCAGGAAGGGCCTCGATGAGGCCCCGAAGCTGCCCGTTCCCGCCCCGACGGAGATGCCGCTGCCCAGCAAAATCCCGGACGTTCCGCTGCGGTAGTGCCGCTGCCCGAAGGCAGCGTCAGTAGGTCTGGCCGCCTGCCGGCTTGATCATGTCACCGGAAGGATTCGCGAGGTACCAGACGTTGTTGACGCCCTGGCCCAGGACGTCGCCCGCCTTGGTGTCCTTGGCGAAGTAGTACAGCGGCATGCCGTTGAGGGTCACCTGCTTCTTGCCGTCAGGAGTCGTGATGGTGCCCAAGGTTCCGGTCACCCCCGACGCGCTGGGTGTTGCGGACGTGGTGGTCACAGGAGGCCACTGCACCAGGCACGCGCCCGTGCAGGCACTCGTCCCGGAATCCTTCGTATCCTTCGTGAAGAAGTAGACGCTCATACCCTTCGCATCCACCACGATGGTGCCCGCCGACGAGGACGCCGTCATCAGCTCAGCCGCTGCGCTGGCTTGCGCGGATCCGGACCCGGACGCCGCTGCTGTCGGGGAGGCAGTGCCCCTGGCCGCCGCGGTACTGGCGGCCGGGCTGCTGGCCGTGGTGGTTCCGCTGTTGCTGCCGCAGGCGGCCAGGGCCGTCGCCAGGGCCAGGACGGCAAATCCTGCCCCGATGGTTTTCTTCATGGTGTACTCCTGGGCTGGGGGCCCGGCGTCGGATCGCCGGACGCTAACCATACGACGCTCCCGGGTGAAGAATGGTTCAGTGCGGCCCCGGTCAATGGAAGCCTGCCACGGTGAACCATTTCGGGCTGCCCGGCGTCTACCAGCACAGGACGCAGGCACGGGAACGGGAGGAGTGGCATGCCACTCGACGAGAACGTGGTGGAGGCCATCTACCGCGAGCACGGCGATGCCCTGCGCCGCTTTGTGCTGGGCGCCACCCGCGACCCCCAGATAGCCGAGGACGTGGTGCAGGAAACCGTCCTGCGGGTCTGGCAGCATGCCCCGGACATCACTGGCAGCTTCCGCAGCTATCTGTACCGAACGGCCAGGAACATCATGATCGACAATTACCGGCGGAGCCAGCGCCGCCCGCACGAGGCGCTGGAAAGCGGCCTCACCGACCCCGCCGATGTGGTGGAGCGCGCCGACGAGCTGCTCAACCGGGTCCTGATGGAGGAGGCACTGCTGCGTTTGAGCAGGGAGCACCGCGAGGTCCTGGTGGCCCTGCACTACCGCCGCTTTACCGTTAACGAGGCCGCGGTCCAGCTCAACATTCCCGCCGGAACGGTCAAGTCCCGGGCGTTCTACGCCCTGCGGGCACTGCGCACCGTCCTGGACGAGATGGGGGTGGAACGGTGAACACGGCAGACCCGCACTACCTGATGGGTGCCTACGTGCTGGGCGGCCTGGACGCGGCAGACGCCGCACTGTTCGAATCCCACCTGCAGGCTTGTGCTGCCTGCCGGAAGGAACTGGCGGTGCTGGAGAAAGTTCCCATGCTGCTGGACGCCCTTCCCGTGCCGGACGCCGTGGCCCTCACTCCCGCTTCCGGCGGCAGCGGGGCAGTCCCGGCCAGCGTCCCCGTGCAGCTTTTCGATGAACTGGCACGCCGGCGCCGGAAAGTACGACGGCGGTGGGCGGCGCTTGCCGGGGCCGTCGCCGCTGCGTGCCTGGCAGTGGGCCTTGCCGTGGGCCCGTTGCTCGTCCGTCCGCCGCAGCCGGATGCCACCTACTCCGTGGCTGCCGGCAGCGGGCTGCAGGTCAATATCGACATGGCCAGGAAGACCTGGGGCACCGAACTGGCGGTCAGCGGGAGCAGCCTGCCGTCCCAGGGCACGTTGTCGCTGTGGGTCCGGGACCGGGCCGGCGGCGAGGACCGTGCCTGCGCCTGGACAGCCACCCCCAGCGGAAAGGTCAAGATCACCGGGGCAACGCCCATCCAGCTCGCCAGCATCTCGAGCGTCGAACTGCGGGACGGCACCCAGCGCGCGGTGGCCGTGATCGCCGTTCCCTAGCTGCCCGGTGGTCCTAGGGGTTGAGCGCCCGGAACTCCGCCAGCAGGGCGTCGTCCTCGCATGCGCGGGCGAACGCCTCGATCCGCCGTTCGATCTCATGCCCCAGCAGCCGGGCACCGACCCACTCCATCACAGGCCGCAGCAAAGCCGGCTGGCACGAAAAGGTGTACTTCCAGACTGCCCGCGTGCCGCCGTCGTCCGCCGTGAAACGCCAGCCGCCGCCGAAGTTGGCGAAGAACCACGGCCCGGCCACCATGGTCATGCCCACGTTCCGAGGCGGGGCATAGGAAACATACTCGCTGACCATGACCAGGCCCAGCCGCGACCTGGTCCGGGTGCGGACGCCCTTGCCCGCCGCTTCCGCCCCGTCCAGGAAGCCCTGCGCGGAGATGAAGGGGTCCCACTTGAGCCGGAAACCGCCTGTGGTCTGGGAAAGGGCGAAGGCTGTCTCCGGATCGATCCGGATGAGGCGTTCGGCACGTACCTGGGGCATGTTCCCACCCTAGCCACCGCGCGGGCGGTTACTTGGTCATTCTGGCCAACCGGGCGCGCATGATCATGTAGGCGCCATAGCAGACCAGCCCGGCCCCCACTGCTGCGAGGAGATATGGACCCAGCGGCTGGTCGCGGAGGGCCCGAAGGCCCCCGTCCAGTCCCGTGGAATCCTCCGGATGCTCTTTGATCGTGGCGATGACGATCAGCAGGCCGGTCAGCAGCAGGACCATCCCTTTCGCCAGGTAACCGGCCACGCCAAGACTCGTCACCGCCACCCGGGCCGCACCGCGCTCCGGCATCCGCAGCTGTTTCTCGAATGACTTCCTTGGCCCCCGCATGCCGTAGGCCACGCCCGTAACGGCGACGGCAAGGCCGACCAGGACCAGCAGCGCCACCCCGCCGGGCGCTTCCATCATGGAGACGGTGAAGTCGCTGGCGGCCTTGCGGTTGTCTCCGCCCGTCCCGGTGCCTGTGGCGAAGTGCCACAGGGTCAGGGCAAGGACGCCGTACACGATCGCCTGCAGGCTGGCCTTTGCTTTGTTCTTGATCTTTGTCTTGGTCGCTTGGTGGTTGAAGTCGAAGATCGCATCACCGGCCTGCCAGAGCGACAGCGCGGCGCAGGCGCCGAAGCTGCCCCACAGCAGGAACGGACCAACGGGCATGGTGGCCAGTTCGGCCACCGCGCCGCTGAAATCCGCGCTGCCCGTGCCACCCGCTGCCAGCCGGATGGCTATGGCACCCACGAGCAGGTGCAGGATGCCGCTGACCGCAAAACCGGTCCTGGCAAGAACCTCGAGGGTACGGGAATTCGTGAGGTCCTCGGCCGTGTCAACGACCTGCTTCAATTCCTTTTTGATCGTCATTTCCTTTTGGACATGCGCGGCTGCGCTGGAGTGCGTGCCCTTGTTATACAGGTAATCGTGCCACGGGCGCCTGCGCCGGGACAGCATGGGGAGGGTTCCCCATCGCCGCCACATGGTGCCTATGCCACCATAAAGACCAGTGATCGAAACGCACCGCACACTTCTCCGGGGGACACCATGACTTTTTACGGCGCTGACACCAGCCAGTTGCGGGCGCTGGCCAAGGCGGCCGAGCAGGCAGCGGCCCTGCTGAGCAGCCGTGCAGGTTCCCTGCAAAGCCAGATCCAGTCGGCACCGTGGAAGGGACGCGACGGTGACCTCTTCCGGCAGGAATGGACCGGGAGCCACAGGCCCAGCCTGGACAAGGTGGTCGCCAGCCTGCGGCAGAACTCGAAGATCCTCCTGAAGCACGCCGACGAGCAGGAAAAGGCCTCCACCGCCAATTCCGGAAGTTCCCCAAGCAGCACCTGGGACCGGCTCACCTCGCTGGCGTCCCAGGCCAGGGAGTGGCTGCAGGAGAAGGCCGAGGCCGCGCAGGAGGCGGCCGAGCACCGGAAGGAACTGGAAACCGGCCTGGACCGGATGCTGCATGCCAGCCCCGAGGAGCAGGCCAAATGGTGGGACAGCCTGTCGGCTGCGGACCGGAAGTACCTGATTGAGGGCGAGGGCAGCGACGGCCCCTTCGCCGAAGACCTCATGCGGATGGACGGCGGCATCCCCGCCGCCGCGCAGAGGCTCGCCAAAGAGCACCTCCAGGAGTTGGCCCGGGCAGACATCCCGGTCTATTCCGAGACCGGCAAAGCGTCCATTGAAGCCCGGGTGGCCTGGGTCCACGGCGGGGCCGAAGTGGGAACCGAGGTGGTGGAAAACGCTGACGGATCCGCAACCATGAAGGTCTACGGAAACATGGGCCTGGGCGTCAACGACACCACCGGCACGGCGGGGGCCACCCTCACCGGAGAAGTCTCGCGCGAGTACCAGTTCGCCAGCGTGGAGGAAGCCATGGCTGCCCGGGAGCAGATGTACCGGGACCTCCCGCCGGACAGCATCGGCGAGATCAAGGACGTGGCCGGCAACCCGCCCGGCTACATCCTGGACACCATCAATGATGCCGCGAACGACAACGGTTCCACCGGGCAGACCGACAAGGCCAAGGGAACCTTCTCGCTGGAAGCCTCCGGCGAGGCCGGGACGGCGTCCGGAGGGGCGAAGCTTGACCTGGCCTACGAACGGAACCTGACGGACGGCACGTCCACCGCCAGCGGCGAGGTCTCCGCCCAGGGCAAGCTCAACCTGGATGGCCGGGTCTTCGAGGCTTCCGGCAAGGGCGGGCTGCAGGTCAACCTGGACAAGGGCAACAACATCGACTCCGTCTCCGTGTCCATGGATGGGACGGTGGCCCAGGGCGTCACGTCCGGCGTGAAGACCGAGGCCGCCAAGTTCGATTCCACGGTTACGGCCGGGACCCAGGGCACGGTCAGGATCGACATCGACTACTCGCCCGGGAACCAGCCGGTCATCGACAGCTACCTGCGCAATGTTGCGCTGGGGAACGAGGCCGGCGCCGCCCGCGATGCGGCCAAGCTGTACGAGGCAGGGTCCGCCACCGTCCAGGTCAATTCCGTGGTGACCGCCACCAATGAGGCCGGGTTCGACGTGAAGGTCGGCGAGGTGGACGTCAAGACCGAGAACCAGGCCACCACCAACGTGTCCACGTACTATAAAGTCCCCAACGACACCAAGCTCGAGAGGCTCTGAACCAATGTCAGTGCACATCGAATCCCCGCTGGGCTTCACCGCCGATTTCCCCGAGCACACGCAGGTCCTGGAAGACTCCACGGCCGGGCCCAACAGTGAACAGTTCGGGCTGCTGGGCGGTGTCCTGGTCACCGTCATCAAGGACGACACCTCGGTGCAGGATGCGCCGCAGGCCAACGGCTGGGCGCACCTGATGTCCGGCTTCTACCTCGAGGAGCGCGCCGGCACCCTCCTGGCCGAGGGCGAGCTGGACCTGCCCGGCAAAGCCGCGTACGCCGTCGTGGTGGGATATGACGACGGCGACGGGGCGGCGAAGGTGGCGGCCACCGTTGGTGTGTGGGAAAGCGGGCGCTTCATCGGCGTGGTGGTCATCTGGCCATACCTGGACGCCGAAGCCGAGCCGCGGCTGGGCATGCTCAAAGGGATCGTCGCGGGCATCAGCGTCGGCTGAACAGCCTCCTGGGCCGCCCCCTGAACCGCCGGCCCCCTGAACCGCCCGCCCCCTGGACCGCCGGCCCAGCAGGACCGGCCGATGTGGCAGGGCAGCGACGTCAGCGGCGGCGGTAGCAGAGGTCGAAGATCAGGCGCCCGGCCTCGTGGGCCTTGGCCTCAAAGCTGGTCCGGATCCTGCCTTCGAACCGGGGAGCCCAGCCGCCGGTCTCGTCCACCCCTTCGTTGGGTCCTGTATGCCCGGTGCTGACCGGTGCACGGCCCTCGCGTACCGGCGCGCCGCCCACGACCGATTCGACGCCGGACTGCCACACGTGGGTCAGCGGGCTTTCCGGGCCGCGGCGCTCGCCGGTGTGCAGGTTCTCAAACTCCGCGGAGCCGGTCATGACATCGCGGACGTGGATGGCGTAATTGGACCAGTCCGTGGCGATCCGGAACAGTCCGCCCGGCTTCAGCACGCGTGCGGCCAGCTGGACGAATTCAGGCTGGATGAGGCGGCGCTTGTGGTGCCGGGACTTGTGCCAGGGGTCCGGGAAGAACACCCAGAGTTCGGTGACCGAGCCCTCCGGCAGCATGGTGGCCAGGACTTCGGGGGCGTTGGCCTCGACAACCCGCACGTTGTCCAGGCCGCGGTTGTTGATCTTGATGATGGTGTTGGCCAGTCCGGGGGTGTACACCTCGACGGCCAGGAAGTTGGTGCCGGGGTTCTGCTCGGCGGCGTGGCAGATCGCGTCGCCCAGGCCGGAACCGATCTCCACGATGAGCGGTGCCTCGCGGCCAAACTCGGCCGCGGCGTCGAATGTGTAGTCGGGGTGGACGGAGGTGTTGGCCACGTGCCGCGGAACGTCGACCGCCCAGCGCTCGGCGTGTTCGGCCCAGGCTGCCTGCCGGCGTCCCTGCAGCCGGGTGCCGCGGCGCACGAAGCTGACCGGCCGCCCGCCGTAGGTGCCGAAGGAAGCCTGGGTCCCGGGCGTGACGGGCCTCGGGACATGCGGCTGCTGGGGGTTTTCCGGGGATTCGCTCATCCTTTCCAGAATAGCGCCGGAAGGATGCTCGATGAGCAGCCGGTCAGAAAAGGCCCATGAGGCTGAGCGCAGGGCCCAGGGCGAGGACAAATACCAGGCCGCAAATGCACAGGGAAACTGCCGCGGCGGACCAGTTGCCGGAGTTCCGCGGTGATCCTTTCAAGGCAGGCAAGGCCAGCCGGAGGGCGAGCGTGCCAAAGAGGAGGGGGAAGCTGAACAGCACGAGGGGAGCCACCCATGGTGTCCGGGAGTACCCATTGTCCCCATGGGTCAGCAGCATCGCCAGTCCCGCGAACGGCCCGGTGAGGAACATGCTTAACGGGGCAAGGATCGCCAGGACCAGGCTGGTTGGTCCCTTGTTCGCGGGGGCACCCTCCTGCTGCTGCCCGGGCGCGTCCCGAAAGTCCCCCGGGGGTGCGGGGCGGGGTTCCTGCGGCGGGGTGGTTTCCATGGCGCTCCTTCGATCGGTGCGGCGGTACAGGCCCGCCGCGGCTGCTGGTTCCAACGTAGGAAGGCTGGCCGGGCACCAGAAGGTACGTCCTGCCGTATGTGGAAAACCCCGCCTGCGCTCGCCTGCGAGAATGGGCGGATGATGGACGCAACGAATGCCGGGCCAGGGAACCAACGGCGGGGGGCTGTCTTCGAAGACGGCCAGGGCCGGGCCCGGACGGGCAGCAGCCTGGTGGATCCCGGCACACTGGTGGATGCCGAAATTGATGAGCTTCCCCCCGCTGGACCCACCCGCGTCGGCAGCCGGCGGGCCCTCGCTTACCTGGGCGTGTGCCTGATCCTGATCGGGCTGAACCTGCGCAGCGTCTTTTCCAGTTTCTCCGCTGTCCTGCCGGAGGTGGCCTCCCAGGCCGGGCTGCCGGGCTGGTCCGTGGTGGTGCTGACTACCGTGCCAGTGACGCTCCTGGGCGTGTTCGCCCCGCTGGCCCCGGTCCTGGCCCGCCGGTTCGGCGCAGAGCGGGTGCTGCTGGGCGCCATGGCATTGCTGACATCTGGACTGCTGCTGCGTCCGGTGGACTTCGGGGCAGCGATGGGCGGAGGTGCCGGGCACCTGCCTGCGCTCCTCGCGGGCACGGCAGCCTGCGGTGCCGCCATCGCCCTGTGCAACGTCCTCCTCCCGGGCCTGGTGAAGCGCGACTTCCCCCACCGGCTCGGCCTGATGGGCGGCCTGTACACGACCGCCATCTGTGCGTCCGCCGCGCTGGGTGCCGGCTTCACCTATCCGGTCTACACGGCGACGGGGGAGTGGACGGCAGCGCTGTGGATCTGGGCGGTTCCTGCCGGCGTCGTGCTTGTCCTTTTCCTGCCCGTGGCTGTACGCCAGGGAAGCATCCGGCACCAGGCGGTCAGGGACGGCGTGAATGTGTGGCGGTCGTCCGTGGCCTGGCAGGTGACCATCTTCATGGTGCTGCAGGCCATGATGTCGTTCAGCGGTTTCGCGTGGCTGGCGCCGATCCTGCGCGAACGCGGCGTGGACGGTGCGACGGCCGGGCTCATCGTGGCCGTCTGCATCGTGCTGCAGATGCTGGGCTCACTGTTCGCGCCGGCGCTGGCGGCCAGGTTCCGGGACCAGCGGGCCATCAACACCGTGGTGGCCCTGATGACCGGCAGCGGTTTCGTGCTGAGCATCCTGGGACCCCTGGACCTGGTGTGGGTGTGGGCCGGGCTGCTGGGACTGGGCCAGGGAAGCCTCACTGCCGCCGCCCTGACACTGATCATGCTGCGCACCCGTGACGGCCACACGGCCGCGCACCTCTCGGGCATGATGCAGGGCGTGGGCTACGGAGTGGGCTCCGCGGGGACCTTGATGGTGGGGCAACTGCACCAGGCCACCGGATCGTTCGTGCCGGCCGGAATCCTGTTCACGGTGGTGGGCCTGCTGGCCGCCGTGTTCGGCTACCGCTCCGGCCGCGCCCGGTACGTGGACTAGGAGCCGGAGTGCGGGACTCCACCCTTCCAGCCACCCATCCCGCCGCAGGGATCTTCCGGGCGCCGTACCTCTGGGTGACCGTTGGTACCTGCGCCCTGGTGTTCCTGGCCGCCTTTGAATCCCTCGCCGTTACCACCATCATGCCGCTGGTCAGCCGGGAGTTGAACGGCGGGAGCCTCTACGCGCTTGCCTTCGCGGGGCCGCTGGCCACCGGCGTGATCGGAATGGTGGGGGCCGGCAACTGGTCCGACCGTCGAGGGCCGGCCAAACCGCTGTACGTCTCGGTGGGCCTCTTCGCGCTGGGCCTGCTGATCGACGGCACCGCCGTGTCCATGCCGGTGCTCGTCGCCGGCCGTCTGGTGCAGGGGCTTGGCGGCGGCGCCCTCACCGTGGCGCTGTACGTTCTGGTGGCGCGCTTCTACCCGGGGCCGCTGCACCCCAAGATCTTCGCCGCCTTCTCGGCCGCCTGGGTGGTCCCGTCGCTGGTGGGGCCATTCGCCGCCGGGCTGGTGGCGCAGGTCTTCAGCTGGCACTGGGTGTTCCTGGGCGTCGTGGGGCTGGTGGTCCCCGCCCTGGCCATGATTGTGCCGCTGCTGCGCGGGATGGAGCGGGCCAGCGCACCCGCCGTCCCGTGGGCCCTGGACCGGCTCGGCTGGGCCGTCCTGGCAGCGCTCGCCGTCCTGGGCCTGAACCTCTCGGCCGAGGTGCGCGTTCCGGCGGTCCCGGCCGCCACCGCCGTCCTGGCCGTCGCCGCCGTCGTCCTGGCCCTGCTGGCGGTCCGCCCGCTCGTGCCCGCAGGGACCCTCGCGGCCCGGCGCGGCCTGCCGAGCGTGATCCTGGCCCGCGGGCTTGCATCGGCGTCCTTCTTCGGTGCCGAGGTCTACCTGCCCTACCTGCTGATCGACCAGTACGCCTTACCGCCGTCCCTGGCAGGCCTGACCCTCACGGGCGGGGCGCTGGCCTGGGCCGGCGCCGCCGCGGTGCAGGGGCGGCTGGGCACCAGGCTGCCGCACCAGTCTGCAGTGCGGACCGGATCCGTGATGGTCCTGGCCGCCGTCCTGCTGGCCCTGGCCACCACGGCGCTGCACTGGCCGGCCGCACTGGCGATCGCCGGCTGGGCCCTCGCCGGCGGCGGGATGGGCCTGCTCTACCCGCGCCTGAGCGTGATGACGCTGGCCCTCTCCAGCAAGGAGGACGAAGGCTTCAACAGTTCCGCGATGTCCATCTCCGACTCCCTGGGCGGGGCGCTTTCACTGGCCGCCACCGGCATCGTCTTTGCGGCATTTACGACGTCGGTCCAGTCCTTCGCGGGCGTCTTCGGGCTTACCGCGGTGATAGGCGCCGCCGCGGTGCTGGTTGCGCCGCGGGTCACCACCCGCAGTTAGGGAAGACGCGTGGCCCGCAGCACGACGTCGGCGATGGTGGCCTCCTGCCCTTCGGGACCCGTCACGGGCCGTTCACGGGTGGTGAGGACTTCCAGCTGCCATTCGGGGCCGCCCAGCCCCAGCTCCCGCACCAGGTCATCGCCGGTATAGAACATGTCCCCGTGCATGTGCCCGGCGCCCCACGGCGGCAACCGGTCCGGATGGTGGCCCACCACCAGCAGGGTGCCGCCGGGCTTGACCGCCGCCGCCGCGGTCCGCAGCGGAATCCGCCAGTCGAGCTCCTGCGAGTGCAGGAACTGGGAGGTCACCAGCTCGTAGGTTCCCTCCGGCCGCCACTGCTCCAGGTCGGCCTGCTGCCAGGAGATCCGGCTTTCGATATTGTCCTCCGACGCCAGCACGCTCTCGCGCGCCAGCTCGGCCAGCTCATGGGACCGGGCCCGGTCCAGCGCCACCGCGGAAACGTCGACGGCGGTGACCGTCCAGCCCTGCTGCGCCAGCCAGATCGCGTCCGCACCTTCGCCGCAGCCAAGTTCCAGCGCCTTGCCCGGCCTCAGGCCGCCCGCCTCCCGCACCAGCTGCGGGTTTGGTTTGCCGCTCCACAGCCGGGGCTTGGTGCGGTACCGCTCGTCCCAGGCGGAAGCGGCGCTGATGCCGCCATTTCCTCCGTCAGGTGAGGGGCCGTCGTCGTGCATGGCATGCTGGTGCGCCGCTTCTTCGCTCATGCGTCCAGCCTGCCCCGCGGCACTGCCGAAGGCAACGGCCGGGAGCTGAAGGAGGGGGCAGCGGCGCCGGGATGCTAGACTGGAGGAACTTGATGTGCAGTGATGCCGCCTGCTCCTGATCTGGAGATCCTTTCCAGGGAGTGGGCTTTCTTCATGTGAGAGGCACATCCTGCGTCGATGAACGCGTTCCATTTGGTCCCAGCCGGCTGTCCTTATTTGCAGCGGCACGGTTGACCACCTGACTTTTCTTCGGCGAAACCCCTGGTCCAACCGGCATCGGGGGCCGATATCCGCCCGGATACCGCCAGAAAGACCGTAAAAACTACATGACTACTTTTGCTGCCCTCGGTACTCCCAAGGCCCTTGCAGACACCCTTTCCGCGCAGGGAATCGTTGAACCGTTTCCCATCCAGGTGAAGACCCTTCCGGACACGCTCTCCGGTCGTGACGTCCTGGGCCGCGGCCGGACCGGATCCGGCAAAACCATTGCTTTCGCTATCCCGCTTGTAGCAAGACTCGCTGAGCGGGAAGCCAAGTACTTCCGCAAGCCCGGCCGCCCCATGGGCCTGGTCCTGGCACCCACCCGTGAACTGGCCACGCAGATCAACGCCACCATTGAGCCGCTCGCAAAGGCCGCCGGGCTGAACACCACCGTGATCTACGGCGGCATCTCCCAGGCGCGGCAGGAAAAGGCGCTGCGTGCCGGCATCGACATTGTCATTGCCTGCCCCGGCCGGCTGGAGGACCTCATCCGCCAGCGCATCCTCACCCTGGAGGCCGTGGAGATCACGGTCCTTGACGAGGCGGACCACATGGCGGACCTCGGCTTCCTGCCGGTGGTCAAGAAGCTCATGGACATGACCCCCAGCCAGGGCCAGCGCCTGCTCTTCTCCGCCACCCTGGACAACGGCGTGGACAAGATCGTCCAGCGCTACCTGTCCAACCCGCTGACGCACTCCGTGGATGACCCGCAGGCAGCGGTGACCACCATGGAACACCACGTGCTCGTGGTGAACGACCAGACCGTCAAGAAGCAGCTGATCGTGGAGCTCGCCTCCGGTGCCGGCCGCCGCGTCCTCTTCATGCGGACCAAGCACCACGCCCGCAAGCTGGCCAAGACCCTCACCGACGCCGGCATCCCCGCCGTTGACCTGCACGGCAACCTGTCGCAGAACGCCCGCGACCGCAACCTCGCCGAGTTCTCCAACGGCGACGTCCGCGTCCTGGTGGCCACCGACGTCGCCGCCCGCGGTGTGCACGTTGACGACGTCGAGCTGGTCATCCACGTGGATCCGCCCACCGAGCACAAGGCCTACCTGCACCGTTCCGGCCGCACCGCGCGTGCCGGCTCCGACGGCACCGTGGTCACGCTGACCCTGCCGGAGCAGCAGGCCGACGTGAAGAAGCTCATGAAGGCCGCCGGCGTTGACGTCAGCTTCGAACGCGTCACGGCCAGCTCGCCCATCGTGGCCGAACTCGTCGGTGACATTGCCGAAAAGGTCGACCCCCGCACCCGCGCCGCGCTGCTGGCCGCCAAGGGCCCCAAGCAGGGCGGCGGCACCTCCACCGGTGCCAACGCCGAGCGCAAGCGTGCACGCCGCCAGGCTGCACCGTCAGCCGGAGGTCGTGGTGGACGTGGCGGACGCGGCAAGGTATCGGCTGAACCCGCCCGCACCGATGTCCCCCGCGCCGAGCGCCGGGCTGTCGCCTTCGAGGGCCGCACGGAAGCCCGGGCAGCATTCGACCGCAATGCGGAGCAGAACGAGGACCGTGCTGTGGCAGCAGCTGCTGCCCGCCGCAACGCCCGCGGCCGGGGAACCGCCGCCGGCACCCACCGGAACGACGTCCCCGCGGCAGGTGGCCGCTCATCGGCCGGCCGCGGATCGGACGGACGTGCAGCAGAGGGTCGCGGCGACTCCCGCATCACCCGCAGCGCCGCCCCCCGCGGCGGAACCGGCCGCCCGGCGTCGAGCGGCCGCCCCGCCTCAGGCGGTGGCCAGCGCAGCGGCCGCCCGGCCACCGGGCAGCGTGCAGCTGCAGGTGCCACCGGCGGTTCAAAGGCTGTCTGGTCCTCCAACACCGCCGGAACCTCGGGTGGCTCCTACGGCTCGGGCAGCGGCGGTTCCGGCAACGGCTCCGGCCGTCCCGCGCGCAGCGGCCCCCGCCGCGCGTCCGCGCCGGCGTCGAACGAGCGCCGCGGCCGCTAGCCACTGAAAAGGCGGGCTCAACCATACGGTTGAGCCCGCCTTTTTGTGCTTTCAGCTGCTACCAGCCGCGGGCGCGCCACTCCTCAAGGTGCGGCCGCTCGGCACCGAGGGTGGTGGGCTTGCCGTGCCCGGGATGCACGACGGCGGTGTCCGGGTACGTGCCGAACAGCCGCCCGGTCACGTCGGACAGGAGCTGGGCGAAACGCTCCGGGTCCTTCTGGGTGTTGCCCACCCCGCCCGGGAACAGCGAATCCCCGGAGAAAATGTGCGCAGGCCCGTCCGCGTCCTGGTATACGAACGCGATCGAGCCCGGTGTGTGGCCGCGCAGGTGGACCGCAGTGAGCTCAAAGCCGTCCACGGCTACCTTCTCCCCGTGCCCAAGCCGCACGTCCACCGGGACCGGCAGCGCATCGGCGTCGTCCGCTCCGGCAGCGGTCTGCGCCCCGGTTGCCGCCACCAGTTCCTTCAGGGCCCGCACGTGGTCCCAGTGCTGGTGAGTGGTGGCGACGACGGCGAGGTGCGCCGGCGCGCCGGTGTCGCCGGCGCCGTCCGCGAGCAGCTGCCGGATGGCTGGCAGGTCGTCAGCGGCATCAATCAGCACCTGCGCGCCGCTCTCCTTGGCGGTCAGCAGGTACACGTTGTTGTCCATTTCGCTGACGGAGATGCTGCGGATGGTGATGGCCGGCAGGTCGTACAGAAGTGTGTCCATGGGCTTCAGTCCCGGGCTGCCTGCAGGTCGAGTGGCATGGTTTCCGAGTAGACCTGCTTGGACGGCGGTTCGGCCAGGACGTCGCGCAGCCTGTTCTGCCCCTCCGGGGTCTTCCGCCAGGCAGCGTATTCGTCGTGGTCCTGCGCGGTGGCCCAGGTTTCCACCACCAGGATGTGGCAGGGATCGGCGTCGTCAACGAGCGCTTCGATGCCCTGGTTGCCAGGCCAGGCACGGGTGGCGGCAAGGGTTTCGGACAGGTACTCGGCGGCGTCGTCGCGGCGGGCGGGGTCGATCTGGACTTCGAAGTGGACGATGGCAGGCATGGGGCTCTCCTTGGCGTTGTTGAGGGGTGGGGTCCTGGACAGACGGCTTATTCCCGTCCCTGCGACACCCAGTTGGGGTCGGCGGAGCGGGAGCCGACGACGGCGTCCGAGGCTGCGTCGAGCGCCTCCAGGTGCGCCGGGGTCATGTGCAAAGCCAGGGCACCCAGGTTTTCGTCGATCCGGGACGCTTTGCGCGTGCCGGGGATGGGGACGACCGGCAGGCCGAGCCGCCTGCCCTGGGCCAGCAGCCACGCCAGGGCCACCTGCGCGGGCGTCGCCTGCAGCTGGTCCGACACGGATTTGATGGCGTCCACCACCGCCTGGTTGGCGCTGGCGGCATCGGGGGCGAAGCGGGGGATATTCCGCCGGAAGTCCTTCTCACCCAGGCTCGCGGTGTCAACGGTGCCGGTGAGGAAGCCGCGGCCCAGGGGGGAGTACGGGACAAATCCCACGCCGAGGCTCATCGCCGCGGGAACTACGTTGCGTTCCACGTCCCGGCTCCAGATGGACCATTCGCTCTGAACCGCGGCGATCGGGTGGACCGCTGCCGCGTCCTCAAGCTCCCGGGCGGTCACTTCGGACAGGCCCAGGTGCTTGACCTTGCCCTGCTGCACCAGCTCCGCCATGGCCCCCACGGTCTCCTCGATGGGGACCCTGACGTCGCGGCGGTGCATGTAGTACAGATCGATCACGTCGGTGCCCAGCCGCTGCAGGCTCCGGTCCACCGCCTCCCGGACGTAGGCGGCGTCGCCGCGGATGTCCGTGTAGCCGTCCGTTGGCGTGCCCACCAGCGCGAACTTGGTGGCCAGCTCGACCTCGCCGCGGCGCTGCTTGAGGAGCTGGGAAATCAGTTCCTCGTTGCTGCCCCCGCCGTAGATGTCCGCGGTGTCGATGAAGCTGACGCCGGCGTCGACGGCGTGATGCAGTGTCCGGAGCGCCTCCGCGGGATCCACCTCGCCGTAGACAGGGGTGAGGGCCATGCCGCCGAAGCCCAGTGGGCTGACTGCCAGCCCGTCACCGAGTTGGACAGTGTTGCCGTGGTCAGTTGGTGCGTTTGCCATAGGTGCTCCTGTTCGTTTCCTGCTCCTGCAAAAGATGGTCTATCGCCAGGGGAGGACGCGGTCCGCGCCCGGGCGCGTGGCCTGGATCAGTACGGCGTTGGCTTCGTCGGGGCCGGTGGCCCAGGCGTGGGCTGCCACCCGGTCCATGCCGAAGGATACGTGGCGGTCCACCAGCCGCTTCAGGCGGAGTTCGGGCGGCGTTTCGAGGAACCAGACCTCGTCCAGCTGCGCCCGCACCTCTTTCCAGGGCTCCTGGTCCGCCAGCAGATAGTTGCCCTCCGTGATCACCAGCGGCACGTCAGCCGGGACAGCGATGGAGGCGGCCACCGGTTCGTCCAGGGTGCGCCGGAACTCCGGGGCGTACACCACCGCCTCGTCCCGTGCGGCCAGCCGCCGCAGCAGCGAAAGGTAGCCGCCGCCGTCGAACGTGTCGATGGCGCCTTTGCGTTGCCGCAGCAGGGTGCCCTCGATGACCGCATTGCCCAGGTGGAAGCCGTCCATCGGGACCACCACGGAAGTTCCCGGGGTGAACTGCTGCTGGATCCAGGCCGCGAAGGTGGACTTGCCGGACCCGGGGGCGCCGGCGATGCCCAGGATGGTGCGGGTCCCGGGCATGACCCTGCTCCGGAGCGCGGCCATCGCCTGGGTGATCTCGGGGGAGTCCATGGCAAAAGCCTAGTGTGCGCCGGTCCGGGCCGTATCCGTTGTCGCGTGGGGCTCCCGGCCGGCCTTTCCCGCCGGGAGCGCCTTCAGGCCTGCCGCGCAGCCCACGATTCCGGCGATGAACAGCAGCTTGACCACGCTGAAAGGCTCGGTTCCGGCGGCCATGGCCCATCCCACGGTCAGTGCGGCGCCGATGCCCACCCACACGGCGTACGCCGTGCCCAGGGGAATGCTGCGGATGGCCAGGCCCAGGCCCAGCATGCTCAGCGCTGCGGTGACGGCAAACACCACGGCGGGCAGGGGCCGGGTTAAGCCGTCTGACAGGCCAAGGGCCGTGGCCCAGACTGCCTCGAGGACGGCCGAGGCCAGGAGCACCAGCCAGGAAACTGCACGCATCACGCCACCACCTTCAGGCCAACCACGCACGCGGCGATGCCGGACAGCAACAGCAGCCGCGCCGCCGTCGGGCGTTCCACCCTGGCAGCCATCGCGTAGGCGGAGGTCAGGACCACGCCGACCCCCACCCACACCGCGTAGGCGGTCCCGGTGGGAATAGTCCGCATGGCGAAGGCGAGGCCGCCGGTGCTGGCGGCGACCGCCACGAGGAACAGGGCTGCGGGCGCGAGCCGGCGGCGGCCCGTAACCTGGGCGGTCCGGTGCAGCGCTGCAGCCCAGACGGCTTCCAGCGCCCCGGAAAGAAGGAGGATGATCCACGGCATGACGAGTTCCTTTGGCCAGTCTTGTCGCGTGCCGGGTACTGAACCGTCGTCCGGAGGCTCGGGTGCGAGCCTTGGATTCCAGCGTAGCAACGCACGACGGCGAGCGGCCACCGGTGGTGCCCAAGGTCACCAGGGACTCCAGCACGGGCGCATTAAGCGGTCCGCTGCGACAGCAACTGTTCAATCCGCTCGGGCGCGTACAGGCTCTCCTCCACGAGCCGGCAGAGCCCAACAGCAGTGGCTGTCCGGCTGTCCGCCGGGACGATCTCAAGGTCCACCAGGGACGGTTCGAAGGCGTCCTCCAGGATTTGCCGCCGGCACGCGGCAAGGAAGTCCGGCAGCACGCCCACGAGGCCGCCAACGGCCAGCCGTCCAGGGTTGAGGGTAGACACCGTGGCCGCGAGCGCACGGCCCAGCAGCCGTCCAGCTTCCGTGACGGCAGCACCCACGGCCGGATCGCTGCCGCAGGCGTCAACGAGCTGCCGCAGCGTCCGGTATTTCGCCAACTGCGGGGCTGCCAGCAGTGCCCGCCCTGATGCCACTGCTGCGAGGCAGCCGTCCCTGCCGCAGCGGCAGCGGTGGCCGGACGCTTCCGGAATGCGGACATGGCCGATATCCCCTGCGGCGCCGTGGGCGCCCCGGACCAGGGCACCCCGGACGATGATTCCGGAGCCGATGCCGGTGCTGACTTTCACGGCAACGAGGGATTCAAGGGGATCCCGGACCTCCCCGACGGCCATGGAGCGCGCATCATTTTCCAGCAGGACAGGGCAGTCGAGCATCGCTTCCATGGCTTCCTGAAGGCGCTGCAGGTCCCAGTGGGCCAGGACGGTGCGCCCAAGTCCCAGGCGGTGCAGGGGGTCCACGGGCGCGGGCAGGCCCACCCCGGCTCCTACCGCCTGCCGGCCGTCGAGCAGGCGAAGGGCCACCTCGATGGCCTGGCCGGCCACGGCCTCCTGCGATTCCCTGATGTCCACGGGCACCCGGGCGGCGGCAACGATCTCCCGGCCGAGCGACAGCAGATGGATGCCGGCATGGGTGTGCCCGATTTCGATGCACACCACCAGCTTGTTGCGGTCGTCGAATCGCAGGGCCCGGGGCGGCCTGCCCCGCTGTGAGCGCAGCGGGGTGGATTCGTAGACGAGGCCTGCGGCGAAAAGCGCGTCCAGCCGCTCATACAGCGTGGACCGCGCCATGCCGGTGATCTCCAGCAGGTCCGACCGGCTGTAGCCCGTTGCCTTTGACCGGAGCAGCTGGAGAAGATCGCCGGCCCTGGTGGCCAACCCCGCGGGAGGTTGGCCCGGACCACCTACAAGCGTTCTCGACTGGGTCATGCGAAAGCCGCTCCTTCTTCGCTGAGGGCGGGCGGGCCCGGTATTAAGGGCCCGTGATTGACGTGTTCCAGATCACACAATTATGATCGATCATCAGACAAAAACCCTAGCAGCCCTTCACCCAGGAGGCTCTAATGTCAGTTTCCGCGCAACATGACGTCAGCCGGCGAACCTTGTTGAAGGGGGGCCTCACGGTTTTGGCTGCCGGCCCTGTGCTTGCAGCCTGCGGGGTGAATACCAGTGGAAGCGGAGGCAAAGGCTCCGTCAGCTTCCTCTCCACGCAGTTCTCCCCCGTGGAGGAGCGCCAGAAGTACGAAGAGACGCTGAAGAAATTCACCGGTGACATCAACGTGGCCTACAACCCCGTTGATACGGGCGTGTTCAACACCACCCTCAAGTCCCAGCTCGCGGCCGGAAAAGTCGAGGTGGGGATTGCCGGCGGACTACACGGCGACCTCGCCCCGTTTGCCTCCCAGCTGGAGGACCTCAGTTCGCTCATGAGCGAGCTGTCCTCGGCGGGCTACTCCAAGGACGTGACGGAGCTGGCCAAGCTCGGCACCGACGTTCCCCGCTACATCCCCTGGATCCAGGCAACCTACGTGCTGGCCATCAACAAGAAGGCGCTGCAGTGGCTGCCATCCGGGGCCGATGTCAACAAATTGACCTATGACCAGTACCTGGCGTGGGCCAAGGCGGCCAAAGAGGCCAGCGGGCGGCCAGTGTTCGGCATGCCTGCCGGGCCCAAGGGCCTGCACCACCGCTTCTACCAGGGCTTCCTGCTTCCCAGCTTCACAGGGGGACAGATCACCACGTTCCGCAACCAGGACGCCGTCAACGCGTGGACCTACATGCGCGAGCTCTGGGCCAATATGAATCCCGCCTCCGCCAACTACGACTTCATGCAGGAGCCCCTGGCCAACGGCGAGGTGCTGGTGGCATGGGACCACGTGGCGCGCCTCATCAACGCGGTCAAGGACAAGCCGGACGACTGGCAGATGGTTCCGGCGCCCTCCGGGCCAAAGGGCAGGGGCTACCTCCTGATCGTTGGCGGCATGGCGGTGCCGAAGGGGTCACCCGAGAAGGACAAGGCGTTCGAGGTCATCAAGGCGCTGTCCAAGCCTGAGGCGCAGATCGCGACACTGAAGTCCAACGCTTTCTTCCCCGTGGTGAAAACGGATATAGGTGGCGACCTCCCGGGCGGGGTGGCCCTTGAAGCGAAAGCCGTCAAGGCCCAGCAAGAGGCCTCCGATGCCCTGCTCGCCCTTCCCCCGGTGGGCCTGGGCGACAAGGACCCGCAGGTCTCCCAGCTGTTCAAGAACTGCTTCCAGGAGATCTGCCTGAACAATTCGGACGTCAGGGCCACTCTGGACCAGCAGGGTGCGGAACTGGCAAAGATCATGGACGCCCTCAACGTGCCATGCTGGGCACCCGATCCCAAGATGAATCCCTGCAAGGTGGCATGATGGCAACCCCGGATGCACCTACCACAGCCAGGCCGAACGTTCCCGCGCCCGGCCAGAAAGTCCGTGCACCCAGGAGGAAGACGAACTCCGCGGCGCTGCTGCTGATCGCCCCGTCGATCGTTTTTATGACGCTGCTCTTCGGCTGGCCGATGGTCAGCGGTATCCTGCAGGCGTTCGGCGGGCCTGAGGGATTGACCACTGCCAACTTCACCCGGATGGCGCAGGACCCCTACTTCTGGTCCTCCGTGGGAAACACGCTGCTGCTGATAGTGGTGATGATCCCCATCCAGTTCGTCCTGGCACTTGCCATGGCGCTGCTGATCCGGGCCAAACCGCGGGGTTCCGCGGCCTACTTCTACATCTGGGCCATCCCCCTGGCAGTCAGCGACCTTGCCGCCGGCCTGGTCTGGCTGACGGTGTTCACCGACCGGGGCTACCTCAACTCCCTCCTGGCTTCGTTCGGGTTGGACCCGGTTTCCTGGCTCGCCTACGACAACTACCCGTCAATGTTCGGCGCGGTGCTGATCGCGGAGGTCTGGCGTGCCACCTCGCTGGTGTTCGTGATCGTGGTGGCGGGGCTCCAGTCCATCCCGAAGGATTATGAGGAGGCAGCGGGCGTTTTCGGCGCCAACTTCTGGAGCCGGCTCTGGCATGTGACCCTGCCTCTGCTGCGTCCCAGCCTTCAGACCGCCCTGATCCTGCGCACCATCCTTGCTTTCCAGACCTTCGCCGTTGCGCTGGCCCTCACCGGCCAGAACTTCCCGCTGGTGGTTGGCGAGACCTACCGCTGGTACACGGGACTGCAGGATCCCAACGTGGCGTCGGCGCTGGCCCTGGTGGTCATGGCCGTGTCCATGGTGACCGCGGTGGGCTACCTGAAACTCCTGAGGGACCAGACGGAGGCCGCGCGATGAGCCACGCGACGACGTCCAAAGCCGCTGTCGGAACCGGCGGGCCGGAGCCGGGGGTGGACCGCCGGCCGCTGGCACGCCGGCGCCGCAACCGCGTGCTGCTGCAGGTGGCCTGCATCCTGATCACCCTGTTCATGGCGCTGCCCATCTACCTGATCGCGCTGGCCGCCATGTCCAGCCGGCAGTCCCTGCAGAATTTCCCGCTCAGCTTCATCCCGGACAACTTTTCAACCGAGACCATGCAGACCTTCCTGCAGTCCACGGGCATCCTGGGCGGTCTGCTCAATTCGGTCCAGGTGGGCGTGTTCACCCTCGTGCTGTCGCTGCTCATAGGTGTTCCTGCAGGCTACGCGGTGGCCCGGTTCGCGTTCCGCGGCAGGGATCCCTACCAGCTCTTCCTGCTGTTCACCCGCGCCCTGCCGATCGTTGTCCTGTCCGTGCCGCTGGCCCAGCTCTTCCTGCAGACGGGGCTGTATGACAGCGTGCTCGCCGTCGTTCTGCTCCACACAGCTCTGGCGCTGCCCACCACCATCCTGATTACCGCCTCCGTATTCCTCGGTGTTCCCCGCGACGTGGAGGAAGCGGCACGGATCTTCGGCTGCAGCCCTGTGCAGGCCTTCCTCAGAGTGGTCCTGCCCATGGCCATACCGGGCATCGCCGCCGCCTCGATCTTCACGTTCGTTATGTCCTGGAATGAAGTCCTGGGCGCGTCGATCCTGACACTGAACCAGCGCACCCTGCCGGCCCAGGTCCTCAGTTCGCTCGCCGAATCGCCGCTGGCCTACCGTTTCGCCGGCGGCTTCCTGCTGGTGATCCCGGCTCTGATCTTCATTTTCTTCATGCGCCGCTACCTCACCAACATGTGGGGCTCCACCATCCGCTGAAAGCGTCCCAGAGAGGCCGTCCAATGGCTGACATTTCCATCAAGGGCCTGCACAAGACCTACCCGGGCAGCACGGAGCTGGCCACGAACAATGTCTCCCTCGACGTGGCCGAGGGCGAGTTCATGGTGCTGCTGGGGCCCTCCGGCTGCGGAAAGACCACCCTGCTCCGCATGGTGGCGGGCCTGGACTTTCCGGACCAGGGCAGCATCGCCATCGGGGGCAGGGACGTGACCTACCTGCCTCCGCAGGACCGGAACCTTTCCATGGTGTTCCAGTCGTATGCCGTGTTTCCGCACCGCATGGTCCGGACCAACATCGCCTTCGGGCTGATGATGAAGAAGCTCCCGCGGGAGGAGATCGAACGGAAAGTGGCCTGGGCAGCGGACCTCCTGCAGCTGAGCCCCTACCTGGACCGGTACCCGGCGCAGCTTTCGGGCGGGCAGCGGCAGCGTGTCGCCGTGGCCAGGGCCATCGTCATGGACGCCGACGTGCTGCTCATGGACGAACCCCTGTCCAACCTCGATGCCCTCCTGCGCCTGGACTTCAGGGCCGAGCTGAAGAAGATCGTCCAGCAGCTGGGGTCCACCACGCTGTACGTCACCCACGACCAGGTGGAGGCCATGAGCCTTTCGGACCGGGTCGCCGTGATGAAGAAGGGGCAGATCGCCCAGCTGGGCAGCCCCCTTACGGTCTACGAAGAGCCGGCGGACCGGTTCGTGGGTGGGTTCATCGGCTCACCTCCGATGAACTTCCTGGACGGCCGGATCACGCAGCAGGGCGCCCTTGAAGTCGCCGGCCAGAACACTGAAGCCCCGGAATTCCTGGCGCGGGCGGCGGCCCGCACCGGCGGGAGCCCGGTGATGGTGGGCATCCGGGCGGAGAACATAGCCATTGCCGAACGCGGCACCGAAGGTTCCCTGGACGCTGTGGTGGAGGTGGTGGAACCACTTGGGCACGCAACGCTGCTGACCGTGGACCTGGGCGGGCAGACAGTCAAGGTGCAGGTCCCGTCGACGGTGCGGGTTTCCTCGGGGGACAAGGTCGGGCTGCGGTTCGACCCCGCCGCCCTTCGCTTCTTCGACACGGAGACGCAGCTGGGGCTGACGGCATGACCCCGGCCCGCGAAGAGGCCTACCCGGTTCCGGACCTTGAGGACCTTGGCCGCAGGGCCAGGGACGTCCTCGCCGCCAATGACCTCGGCACGATGGTTACCGCCGCGCCCAACCTCTACCCCCACATGTGGAGCTGGGACGCCGCCTTCGTGGCCACCGGCCTGTCGACTGTGAGCGTGGCCCGGGCGCTGCAGGAACTCGATTACCTCCTCGCCGCGCAGTGGGAGAGCGGGATGATCCCGCATATCGTGTTCTCCGACGTCCCCGGCTACTTTCCAGACGTCGAACGCTGGGGAACCCGGGGCGCCTCACCCGAAGGGGTGCAGTCAAGCGGCATCTGCCAGCCACCCGTGCATGCCACCATGCTGCGGCGCATCGTGGAACGCGCGACGGCGGCGGGCGGCGAAGACGCCCGGCTTGCGGACGGCTTCGTGCGCCGCACCCTGCCCCACTGGATCCGGTGGCACGCCTGGCTGCGGAGCAGCCGCGGCGGCGACGGCTCGGGCCTGCTGACCATCTATCACGGATGGGAATCCGGGATGGACAACTCCCCGCGCTTCGACGGCCCCTATTCCCGGGTGCACCCAGGGGAGATGGAGCCGTTCGTGCGCACCGACACCCTCAAGGTCACTGACACCAGCCAGCGGCCCAGCGATGAGGAATACAGCCGGTACCTTTGGCTGGTCCAGCAAATGGCCGACGTGCGGTTCGACGACGCCCGGCTGCCCGAAGTCATGGCATTCCAGGTCAAGGACGTCTTCATGTCCGCCATCTTCGCTGCCGCCAACGAGGACCTCGCGGTGCTGGCGGAGCAAATCGGCCAGCCGGAAGAGGCATCCCGGTTGCGGCAGTGGGCCGCGGAGTTCCGCGAAGGAGTGGATTCCACCGTTGACCCCCGCACCGGGCTGGCGCGCGACCGGGACGTGCTGACGGGGGAATGGATCGGGCTGCCCACCATGGCAGGGTTTGCACCGCTCATCTCCACTGCCGGCGGCCCCCTGCTGGAGCGGCAGCTGGAACTCTTCGAGGGCCCGGACTGGACCGGGGACCCGCGCCTCGCCTTCCCGCTGCCGGCCTCCACGTCCACCACCTATGAAGGGCTGAAGCCCCGGCAGTACTGGCGCGGACCCGTGTGGCCCGTCATGAACTGGTACCTTGCCAGCTGCCTGCTGCGGCGCGGCGATGAGGAACGGTACCGGAGGCTGCGGGAGGCCTCCCTGGCGCAGCTGATGGAAGGCCACTACGCGGAATACTACGAGCCCTTCACCGGCGAGCCGCTCGGCAGCATGGACCAGTCCTGGACGGCGGCAGTCGCACTGGAATGGCTCGCGGATTCCGGGAACGGCTAGGCCGGTGGGTGGTGTGCCGCCGCCCGCTGCCTCCGGACGTCCCGTGCGGCTCCTTATCGCCGGAGCGGGAGCGCGGGGTTCTGCGTATGCACGTCTTGCCGCCGCCACCGGCCGGGCCGTGGTGGTGGGGCTGGCCGAGCCGCGGCGCCCGTTGCGCGAAGGCCTCGCAGCCGAACTCGGGGTTCCGGCGGACGGGACTTTCGAGGACTGGCAGGCGATGCTTGCTGCGGGCCTTCCCGCTGACGGCATCATCATCGCCACGCCGGACCGCGAGCACCTGGCGCCCTTCGCTGCCGCCGCAGCCCACGGTTACCCCATCCTCCTTGAGAAACCCGTCGCCGTCGATCCTGCCGGCTGCGGGGAGCTTGAACGCCTGGCCCGCACGTCCGGGGCCAGCGCCGTGGTCTGCCACGTCCTGCGGTACACGCGGCTGACTGAGCTGCTGCGGCAGCTCCTCTCCGGGGGTGCGGTGGGGCGGATCATCTCCGTCCAGCACCTGGAACCGGTGGGATTCTGGCACTTCGCGCATTCCTACGTCCGGGGGAACTGGCGCCGGGAGGACCAGTCCAGCCCCTTCCTGCTGGCAAAATGCACGCACGACGTCGACTGGCTCTCGTTCATCATCGGCAGCAGGCCGGCCCGGGTGTCCTCGTTCGGCCGGCTGACCCACTTCCGGCCCGGCGAGGCGCCGGAGGGCGCGTCCGGGCGCTGCACCGACTGTCCGGCGGAACCCGGCTGCCCCTACTCGGCCGTCAGGATCTACGGCCCCGGCCGCCCGGAAGGCAACACCGAGACCGATTCGGCACGGGCATATTTTGCCGACGTGGTGGACCCCGGCGGGAACCGGGACTCGCTGTGGCACGCACTGGCCACGGGTCCCTACGGCCGCTGTGTCTACTCCTCGGACAACGACGTGGTGGACCACCAGGTGGTGAACATCGAATACGAGGACGGGACGACGGCCGCCTTGACTGCCACCGCGTTCACCGCCGCCGGGCCGCGCCGGACCAGGATCTTCGGCAGCCACGGCGAGATCTCCATCGAAGCGGGGACCATCTCCGTTTACGACTTCCTGACCGGGACAACTGCCGTGCACGAGGTGCCGGCATCTGAGCCCAGCGTCAGGGGCGAGAAGCACGAAGGCGGGGACCGGGGACTCGTGGAGGCCTGGGTGGCCGCCCTGGGAACCGGGGACTGGTCCGGTATCGTCTCCGGGCTGGAGGAATCCCTCGTCAGCCACGCGGTTGTTTTCGCGGCCGAGGAAGCACGCCGGAGCGGTGCCGTGGTGCCGGTTCGGCCCTTCAGTCCTCCGGCATGACCGCGTCGATGGACACCACGGCCAGGAAGCCGCGGCCCAGGATTTCGGGGGAGCGCTGATCGGAACCGGCCACGGCGTCGTAGCGCTCCAGCTCCACGGGGTCCGCGTCCCCTTCGCTGGCCGTCGCCTGTCCCTGCAGCAGCACTGCCAGCTGCCCTTCGAAGACAGGGTGCGCGCGTTTCCTGGACAGCTCGATGATGGAGGTGAAGCCCTTGAAGGCACCCTTTCGCGTGATGACGTTAAGGTCCCTGACGTCCCCGGTGGGGAGCTTCGCCGAGGTGGCCGCGCCGCCGTCGAATCTGTAGGGACGGAACTTTTCCACCGGCTGTTCGGAACCGTCCACGGTGAGCAGCAGCAAATCGCCCTCGACGACGGTCAGTACCCGCTCCATCCCCGGGAACGGCGAAAAGTCGCCCGCCTTCGTCACATCCGCGATGCTCACCCGCCAGTCCCAGCCGCCGTCCGCCGAACCCTGCCGGGCAATCTCCCTGGTCACGCCCCCGCCGTTGCGCCACGGTTCTGCCTTGAGCTCTGCGAAACGGATGATCTCCATCTGGCCAGCCTAGTTCCCCGGCTGTGGTCCGGCGTCGCCGGTTCAGCCCGGTCCCTGCTACTCTCCTGCGGGGGGTCAACACGAAAACAGCCTGAAGGAGCCCGGGAATGTTCGTCAAAGTGTGTGGTCTCAGCACGCCCGAATCAGTCCGCGAAGCGGTGGACGCCGGGGCGGATGCCGTGGGGTTCGTCCTCACCGCCAGCCCGCGCGTGGTTTCGCCGTCGCAGGCCGCCGCCCTGCTGGCAGGGGTGCCCGAGGGTGTTTTGCCCATCGGCGTGTTCCGCGACGAGCCGGTGGCGGACGCCGTCGCCATCGCCCGCGCCGCGGGCCTGGAGTGGATCCAGCTGCACGGGCAACGGTACCGGGCGGACGTGGCAACAGTGCACGACGCCGGCATGAAGCTGATCAGGGCGGTCACCATCGGTGCCGCTCCGGAGGAGTTCGAGGACTGGGGCGAGGACCTGCTCCTGATTGACGCGGCGGTTCCGGGGTCGGGGGAATCCTGGGACTACGCCTCAGTGGCCTCCCTGCCTGTCCTCCAGGGCCGGAAGTGGCTGCTTGCGGGCGGCTTGGAGCCGGGGAACGTGGGCCGGGCGTCGGCAGCGGCCCACGCCTGGGGCGTGGATGTCTCCTCCGGCGTGGAGGCTTCCCGCGGGGTCAAGGACCTGGCAAAGATCCGGGCGTTCGTGGAAGCAGCGAAGGCGGCCGCCACCGTTTAGGCCGGCGGCGCCTCCAAGGCGCCTCCCAGCCCAGGGTCAAGCCAGGGCAGGATCAGGGGAGTCCCCCATCTTTTGGCCTGGGGACGTGTTTTGTCGGTGGCTGGGGGCAGAATGGCTCCATGAAGACACTCCTGAACATCATCTGGCTGGTTTTCGGCGGCTTCTGGCTGGCCCTGGGCTATTTCCTCGCGGGCGTGGTCTGCTGCCTGCTGATCGTGACCATTCCGTGGGGCATCGCCTCGTTCCGGATCGCTGCCTACACGCTGTGGCCCTTCGGCCGGATGGTGGTGGACAAACCCGGCGGCAGCGGAGTCTTCTCCCTGCTGGGCAACGTGATCTGGCTGCTGGTCGCGGGCATCTGGATCGCCATCGGGCACGTCCTGACGGCGTTTGCCATGGCGGTGACCATCATTGGCATCCCGCTGGCCATCGCCAACCTCAAGCTGATTCCGGTGTCCCTGATGCCGCTGGGCAAGCAGATCGTACCCACCAGCACCCCGTTTGCCAGCAACTACCCGGTCAGGAGCTACCGCTAGGAACCGGCCGGCTCCGCCCCGGAAGCGAAGGCTACAGGACGGAATGCCCCGCCCCGCAGGATGGCCACCGAATCGCTGTCATCCAGTTCGGCGGCGATGTCCACGTCAGCCGCATAACCCCCGCCTGACAGTTCCCGGCCGCTGGAACAGTGGTGCAGAAGTTCACGCAACCGCGGCTCGGAGGCCTCGAAAACAGCCATGGCAGCCACCGCCTCGGGAGCGTACCCGTGCCTGCCGTCCCCAGCCTCATAGCCGCC
The DNA here is from genome assembly GCF_057369995.2 of Arthrobacter sp. MOO21. Classification (NCBI taxonomy): domain Bacteria; kingdom Bacillati; phylum Actinomycetota; class Actinomycetes; order Micrococcales; family Micrococcaceae; genus Arthrobacter; species Arthrobacter sp. MOO21. The sequence goes on from NZ_CM170671.2 coordinate 2,169,597, forward strand.
CTTGCCCGCAGCCACCAGCCCGGCGATAACCGCCCCCGCGCCGATCTGGTCCTCGACCGCGGGGCGCAGCGTGCGGTCCGGCCACCGCTCCCCGGCGGCGACCACCGCCACCACGGCGTCGCCGGGAAGGTTCGCGGCCACCCAGTCCGCCGTTGCGGCCGCGTTGCGCAGGCAGGCCACGGCTACCAACGGCACTTCGCCTGCCAGCGCGTGGCACAGCTCCGCCCCGTTCGGGGAAGGCAGGACCAGCCGTTCCAGCGGTCCGGCGCCCCGGATACTCGCCGGCGAGAGGCTGAGGCCGCCTCCGTCCCGCGGCCCGGCGAGTTGTGCATGGTGGTGCGCGGCGAAGTCTTCAGCGCTGGTGTCCCTCCAGGGGTACGGGAAGACCTCGACGCCCTGGTCGAGGGCCACGCTGACACAGGTTCCGAAGGACAGGACATCCACCACCACCGCGATGTCCGCGCCCGGTGCAATGGTCCGGGCACCCTCCAGCCCCCAGTCCAGCCGGACCTCGAAGGGAAGCTGCCGGTGCGCGGCGTTCGCCGAATACGTGTGGCGCGGGTTGGATTGTGGTGCGTTCACGACAGTTCGCCTTCCAGGTTGCGGCGGGCCGCGTCCGTCCAGAGTTCCCTGGCACGCGGATGGTGGAAGAGCGGGTCCAGTTCCAGCAGGTGGCGGACGACGGCGGCCCGGCCGGCAGCGAAGTCGGCGTCGCCAATGTGCGCGTAGTCCTTCCGGACGGCGGCAACGTAGCGGGCGTATTCCTCCGGTTCGCCGCCGAGGACGGAAAGGTCGGCATCGCAGAGGAGGGCGCCGTCGTCGTCACCTGCTTCCGGCCGGTGGTCGGAGGTGAGGCGGACCAGCCGGGCCACTTCGGACACCTCTGCCTCCGGCAATCCGGCTTGCGCCAGGCGTTCTTCCGCCAGGCGGGCAGATTCCTCCTCGTCCTGGCCGGCGGCGCCGCGGTACACGGCGTCGTGGAACCACGCCGCCAGCAGCACGGTCCGCGGCGGTTCGGCAGGTTCGGTGAGCAGGTCCAGGGCCTCCAATACCGAAAGCAGGTGCGTGCAGCCGTGGTAGTGGCGGTGTGGTTCGCTCCACCGGTCCAGCAGGTCCAGGAACAGGGCATCGTGGCCGGGGATGAGGGCCTCCCACCGGTTCAACAGGGGAACCTTCAGCGACTTGTTCCGCCGCCGGGCCGGGATCCGCAGTCCGCTCGCGATCAGTTTGCGGACCAGGACCCTGCCTTCCACGGCAATTGCCCCGGCCGCCACGAGCTCGCCGAGGCGGCGTTCCGGTACGTCGTAATGGTCGCCGTCGAATGCCCGCCCAGGAATTCCCGCGGCCGCAGCGAAGGCGTGCAGTTCCTCGAGGGAGCTGTCTGAGACCATGTGCGAAAAGTGCGTTCCGTGGGCGGGCCACAGCGGGGGATCGATGTAGATGGCCACGGAAGGAAGTCTAGTGCCGTATCCCCGGCAACCACCGGCAAGGTGTGGGGTTCCTCGTTTACGGCGTAAAGTGCTGGTTCTTTTCCGCATCTGCGGGTTAGGATCCCAGCATGGCCCTGATCCGCGTTTCCGAAGCCGCCCGTTTTCTGGGCGTCAGTGACGATACCGTGCGCCGGTGGACGGACCAGGGAACCCTGGCACCCCGGCGCGACGAGTCCGGCAGGCTGGCCGTGGACGGCCTTGAGCTGGCCAACCATGCCCGGAAGCTCGCGCAATTGCCCGAGGACCCGCAACGTGGCGGCAGCTCGGCGCGCAACCGGTTCGTCGGCCTTGTCACCAACGTCGTCGCGGACAAGGTCATGGCGCAGGTGGAACTGCAGTGCGGCCCCTTCCGCGTTGTATCGCTGATGAGTAGCGAAGCGGTGCGCGACCTTGGGCTGGAACCGGGCTCGGTGGCCACCGCCGTGGTCAAGGCGACAACAGTCATCATCGAATCGCCCAAGGGCCGGGCATGATGCGGTCGCGCATGACACGGCTGCCCATCCCCACCGCCAGGGCCAGGGCACTTGCTGCCGTCCTTGCCGCAGGCGCACTCCTGCCGGCCGTGCTCACCGGGTGCGCCCCGGCGGGCGGCACCACGGCGGGTGCGGATGAGCGCACTGGCGCGAGGCCGGCCGGCACCATCACCGTCTTTGCGGCCGCGTCCCTCAAAGGCACCTTCACCGAACTCGCGCATGCCTTCGAGGCTGCCAACCCGGGAAGCTCCGTCACTTTGAGCTTTGCAGGATCCTCGGACCTCGTGGGCCAGATCGGCCAGGGCGCCCCTGCGGACGTCTTCGCGTCGGCCGACGCGGCCAACATGCAGAAGCTGCAGGACGCCGGCCTTGCCGACGGCACACCGCGGAATTTCGCCACCAACACCCTCGCCATCGCCGTGCCGCCCGGCAACCCCGCCGGCATCGGATCGCTGAAGGACCTGGCGCGCCCGGGCGTCAAGCTCGTCACCTGCGCCAGGCAGGTTCCATGCGGGGCCGCAGCGGCCAAGGTGGCGGACGCTGCCGGCCTGGAACTCAGGCCCGTGAGTGAGGAAAACGCGGTCACCGACGTGCTGGGCAAGGTCACTTCCGCCGAGGCAGATGCCGGCCTGGTCTACGCCACGGACATCAACGCCGCCGGAGGCAAGGTCGCGGGTATCGGTTTCGCGGAGTCGCGGGACGCCGTCAACACCTACCCGATCGTCGCGACCACCACGAGCCGGAACAAGGCAACCGCGCAGGCCTTCCTGGACCTGGTCACCGGCGCGGAAGGCCAAAAAGTCCTGGCGGCGGCCGGATTCGGCCCGGCGGACGCGTCCGGCCAGGGCAAATGATGCCACCCGGCAGCACCCCGCACGCCTATACCGCGATCCCGGGCTGGGTCCGGGCTTTGGCGGTCGTTGCCGCCGTCGTCGTGGTCCTCCCGCTGCTGGCCATGGTCCTGCGGGTGGACTGGACACACTTCGTCCCGCTCGTGACGTCCGAATCGTCGCTGACGGCGCTGGCGCTGAGCCTGCGGACCTCTGCGGCCAGCACCGTCCTGTGCATCGTGCTCGGCGTGCCGCTGGCCGTGGTCCTTGCCCGGGACACGTTCCGGCTGCAGGGCCTGCTGCGCTCGCTGGTGCTCCTGCCGCTGGTCCTTCCGCCGGTGGTGGGCGGCATCGCACTGCTTTACACGTTTGGCCGGCAGGGGCTGCTGGGCCGGACCCTGGACGTGCTCGGCCTGCAGATCGCCTTCTCCACCACCGCGGTTGTGCTGGCGCAGACCTTTGTTGCGCTGCCGTTCCTGGTGGTGAGCCTGGAAGGAGCGCTGCGGACGTCCGGATCCCGCTATGAGGCGGTTGCGGCCACCCTGGGCGCGCCGCCGGGCATCGTGTTCCGGCGCGTCACGCTTCCGCTTGTCCTGCCGGGCCTGGCGTCCGGCGCGGTCCTGTCCTTCGCCCGCAGCCTCGGCGAGTTCGGCGCCACGCTGACCTTCGCCGGCAGCCTGCAGGGGGTCACCCGGACCCTGCCGCTGGAGATCTACCTGCAGCGCGAAACAGACCCGGACGCCGCCGTCGCGCTGTCCCTGGTGCTGGTGGCCGTCGCCGTTGCGGTGGTTGCCCTCGCGTACCGCCGCCCTGCCGCAGCCCGGACCGGCTCAGGACGGACGACGGCGGCGCCGGCAGGAGGGAACGTCACGTGACGTTGTCCTACCAGGCAGTCGTGGCAGGGCGGGGTTTCGACGTGGCGCTGACGGTGCGGCCGGGGGAAACCGTGGCGGTCATGGGACCCAACGGCGCGGGCAAGTCCACCCTGTTGTCGAGCATTGCCGGCCTACTGCGGCCGGACAGCGGCCGGGCCGAACTCAACGGCAGGACCCTGTTCCGTCTTGGCCATGAAGCAGGCGGCGGCAAGCAGGCCTGGACGCCCCCGCACCTTCGCGGCACCGCCCTGCTGGCCCAGGAACCGTTGCTCTTCCCGCACTTGAACGCCGCGGACAACGTGGCGTTCGGGCCCCGCAGCACCGGCACCGGCAAGCATGCCGCCAAGGAGCGGGCCGCGCGCTGGCTGGCGGAAGTGGGCGTCGAAGACCTCGCCGGGCGCCGACCCGCCCAACTCTCCGGCGGCCAGGCCCAGCGCGTGGCCGTGGCCCGGGCGCTCGCCGCAGACCCCGCACTCCTCCTGCTCGATGAACCCCTCGCAGCATTGGACATCCACTCGGCCCCGCTGCTGCGCCGCCTCTTCAAGCGCGTCCTCGCGGGAAGGCAGGCCATCATCGTCACCCACGACGTCCTGGACGCGCTGATGCTCGCCGACAGGGTGGTCATCCTGGAAGACGGGAAGATCGCCGAGGAAGGCCCCACCCGGGAGGTGCTGGAGCGTCCCCGCAGCCGGTTCGCCGCCGGCCTGGCCGGACTGAACTTCGTGCCCGGGGTCCTGGACGCTGCCGGGGTGCGGACCGCCGGCGGCCTGGAGATCTCCGGGCATGCCGAAGACCCGGAACCTGGCCCCGGGGAACCCGACCTGACGCCCACGCCGGGCAGCCCCGGCGTCGCCGTCTTCCCGCCGTCGGCAGTATCTGTCTTCCTGGACGACGCCCACGGCAGCCCGCGCAATTCCTTCCCGGTGACCATCACCGACCTTGAGCCGCACGGCGACCAGGTCCGCGTCCGGGCCGGCGGCCTCGCGGCCGACATCACGCCTGCCGCTTCCGCGGACCTCGCGCTGGTCCCTGGAATGACCGTGCACTTCGTGGTCAAGGCGGCCGCCGTGTCCGTGTACGGGACGTAGGCGAAGCTGGCAGCACGGCATCCATGCAGGTGCGGGGAACCCCGGCGGGACTTCCGGCTCTGGACAGCTGTTTCGCCGTGGGCAAACATGGCTAGTGAACCTCGTCCGGCAAAGTTGAGCGTAGTACACTCAACTTAGTCAACAAGCCCCCGAAAGGAGCTCTCTTTGGACGTCAAATTCACCACCAAGAGCCAGGAGGCTCTTTCTGCCGCGGCGATGAACGCCTCGACGGCGGGAAACCCCCAGGTGGAACCGGCCCACCTCCTCAAGGCGCTGATGGACCAGCGGGAGGGCGTCGCCGTCGCACTGCTCCGCGCCACCGGGGCCGATCCCGACGCGGTCAGCGTCCAGGCCAGCAGCGCCATCAAGGCCCTGCCTGCCACCTCCGGCGGCTCCAGCCAGCAGGCGCAGCTGTCCCGCCCGGCCCTCCAGGCCATCCAGCATGCGAAGGAAGAGGCGGACCGGCTGGGGGACAGCTTCGTGTCCACCGAGGTTCTCCTGATTGGCATCTCGGCCGGCAACGAGGCCGCTGCACGCCTGCTGCGCGATGCCGGCGCCTCGCGCGAGGCGCTGCTCGCCGCGCTCCCCGGTGTCCGCGGCGACCGCAAGGTGGACAGTCCCGACCCCGAGAACACTTTCCAGGCGCTTGAGAAGTACGGCACGGACCTCACCGCGATGGCGCGCTCGGGCAAGCTTGACCCCGTGATTGGCCGTGACTCCGAAATCAGGCGCGTCGTCCAGGTCCTGTCCCGGCGCACCAAGAACAATCCGGTACTGATCGGCGAACCGGGCGTGGGCAAGACCGCCGTCGTGGAAGGGCTCGCGCAGCGGATGGTGGCGGGCGACGTCCCCGAAAGCCTGCGCGGCAAGACGCTGATCTCCCTGGACCTCGGCTCCATGGTTGCGGGCGCGAAGTACCGCGGTGAGTTCGAGGAGCGGCTGAAAGCGGTCCTTGAGGAGATCAAGGGCTCGGAAGGCCAGATCGTCACCTTCATCGACGAGATCCACACCGTGGTCGGTGCCGGCGCCACCGGGGACTCCTCCATGGACGCCGGCAATATGCTCAAGCCCATGCTGGCCCGCGGCGAACTCCGGTTGATCGGGGCCACCACGCTGGACGAATACCGCGAAAACATCGAAAAGGACGCGGCCCTGGAACGCCGCTTCCAGCAGGTCTACGTCGGCGAGCCCAGCGTGGAGGACACCATCGGCATCCTCCGCGGCCTCAAGGAGCGCTACGAGGCGCACCACAAGGTGTCCATCGCGGATTCCGCCCTGGTGGCCGCCGCAACTCTCTCCAACCGCTACATTTCCGGCCGCCAGCTGCCGGACAAGGCGATCGACCTGGTGGACGAGGCCGCCTCCCGGCTGCGCATGGAGATCGACTCCGCCCCGGAGGAGATTGACCAGCTGCGCCGGCAGGTGGACCGGCTCACCATGGAGGAGCTGGCCCTGTCCGGGGAATCCGACCCCGCTTCGGTGGAGCGGCTGGCTGCACTGCGTGCCGACAAGGCTGACAAGGAAGAGGAGCTCTCGGCGCTGAACGCGCGCTGGGAGGCCGAAAAGGCAGGCCTTAACCGGGTGGGCGACCTGAAGGCGAAGCTGGACGAGCTGCGCTCCGCCGCGGACAAGGCGCAGCGTGAGGGCGACCTGGAGGCTGCCTCCCGGATCCTCTACGGCGAAATCCCCGCCCTCGAGCGCGAGCTGAACGCCGCTGCCGAAGCCGAGGCGGCGGTGGGGGAGAAGCCGGCCCAGATGGTGGCCGAGGAAGTGACGGCGGAGGATATCGCCGAGGTGATTTCCGCCTGGACCGGAATCCCCGCCGGCCGGATGCTGCAGGGCGAAAGCCAGAAGCTGCTGCACATGGAGGAGGAGCTGGGCAGGCGGCTCATCGGCCAGTCCAAGGCCGTGGCTGCTGTCTCCGATGCCGTCCGCCGTGCGCGGGCAGGCATCAGCGACCCCAACCGGCCCACAGGTTCGTTCCTGTTCCTGGGCCCCACCGGCGTCGGCAAGACCGAGCTGGCCAAGGCGCTGGCGGACTTCCTGTTCGACGATGAACGAGCCATGGTGCGCATCGACATGTCCGAGTACGGCGAGAAGCACTCCGTGGCCAGGCTGGTCGGTGCGCCTCCGGGATACGTCGGGTACGAGGAGGGCGGCCAGCTGACCGAGGCCGTCCGCCGCCGCCCGTACTCCGTGGTGCTGCTGGACGAGGTGGAAAAGGCCCACCCCGAGGTCTTCGACATCCTCCTGCAGGTGCTCGACGACGGCCGGCTCACCGACGGGCAGGGCCGCACCGTGGACTTCCGCAACGTGATCCTGGTGCTCACCTCGAACCTGGGCAGCCAGTTCCTGGTGGACCAGACCTTGGACGCCGAGGCCAAGCGGAGTGCCGTCATGGCCACCGTGAACGCGTCCTTCAAGCCGGAGTTCCTTAACCGGCTCGATGAGGTAGTGCTGTTCGATGCGCTGTCGATGGAGGAACTGGGGCATATCGTGGAGCTGCACGTGGCCGAGCTGGGCCGGCGGCTGCGCGAACGGCGCCTCAGCCTGGAGGTCACGGACGGGGCGAAGGCGTGGCTGGCACTGTCCGGCTACGACCCGGCCTACGGCGCCCGGCCGCTGCGCCGCCTGGTGCAGCGGGAGATCGGCGACCGGCTGGCCAAGGGCATCCTGGCCGGCGAGATCAGCGACGGCGACACCGTCCTGGTTGATACCGCAGCCGACCTGGACGAGCTGACCAATGGGAACGTCGACGCCCTGACGGGTACCCCCACCTCGGGCCTGTCGGTGCGGCGGAAGGACTAACGCGTCACCTAATGCAGGAGTGCTGCCCCGGCGGGATGGCCGTCAGGGCAGCACGCTTGCGTTAATGACGTTGCCGCCATCGGCCGTAACGTAGCAGTCCACACGGCGGTCGCCCGATTCCCAGCTGGTGCTGCTGGGAAAACTGCGCTGGAAGTTGAGCTGGTACTGGTTGGCCGCGGGGCCCAGCCTGGCCGCCTGGCAGGCCTCCAGCGCCTTGGCCTTCAAGGCCTCCGCCCCCGGGTACGCGGCCTCCCCGGGGTAGTGGAACACGGCCACCAACTGCGCCGAGTGGCCCGTGTCGCACGGCACCAGGGAGGACGCCAGGGCTTCGGGATCGAAGTCCTTGAAGCAGTCGCCCAGGGAGTACTGCGCAGGCGCCACGCCGTCCCGCGGCAGGGGCAGGGGAGTGGCGGCCGGGGTGGCGGTGGTCTGCAGCACGCCGGAAGCCTCTGGCGCCGCCAGGTCCTGGCCGGAGTCCGCGTTCAGCCACAGGGCCAGCCACACCAGCCCGGCAACAACGGCCAGGATGACGACGGCGAACAGCGCCTTCCAGAGTGCGGGCCCCCTGTGTGCAGGCTGGGGCTGCCCGGGGTCGGGGTGCGGCTGGGACCAGGTGACCGACGCGGGCGCTGGTACCGGTCCGTCGCCCGCGCCGTGGACCCGGGGCATGCCTCCCGTTGGCGGGGACGCGGGCTTTGGCGGGATGTCCTGGTGGTTCACGGGCGTGGATCTCCTGGTTTCGTTCCGCGGCTCGCCGGAAAGCCGGCCAAAATCGGCAGTTCTTAAGTGACTCTACCGAAGAAAAAAGCCGGAATCCCGCGGGCGGAGGTGCGTCATGGTACCCCACGACGGCGCCCGGGCCCCGTGCTGGCAAGCGGGGGCCGCCGAAAGCATGTAATCTAGGTGTACGACAAATTGACCAAACATTCCGGGGCCTCACCGATCGCCAAGGTGACCACCTCCGGTCCAAGTACAAAAGGGGGTCACGCCATGGGGCGCGGCCGTCAAAAGGCAAAAGCTACCAAGCAGGCTCGGGATATTAAGTACTACTCCCCGAACACTGACTACTCGGCACTTCAGCGTGAGCTGACGGGCCCGGGCAGTCGTTCAACGAGCCGTTACTCGAATGAACCGGTTGAACCGGACTATTCGGCTTACGTGGACAAGTACGCGGATGATTTGGATGACGATGACGACGAGGTAGACCACCGTCGCATCGGTTAGTCGTTGTTGCAGGCTGCGCCCGCCGGTTTAACCCGGGCGCCCAGGGTTTGACGCTGGTAGCCTGACCGGATGACTGTCCGTACCAACTACGCCAACGGCGAGCCCTGCTGGGCTGACCTGCAGGCTCCTGACGTTGCCGCCGCGAAAGACTTTTATGGCCGGCTGTTCGGCTGGACCTACGAGGACTTTCCCACCCCGGACGGCCGCCGTTATGCGCAGGCCTTCAGGGATGGCCGGCTGGTTGCCACCATCGCTCCCCAGGGTCCCCTGCAGCGGGCTGGAACGCCTGCCCAGTGGAACGTCTACTTCGCGGCCACGGATGCTGCGGCCCTGCTGGAGGATGCCGTCCACACCGGCGGCGAGGTCCAGTTCGGGCCGGAGAAGGTGGGCGACACCGGCGTGCTGGCCTTCCTCGCCCCGCCCGGCGGCGGGACCACCGGCATCTGGCAGGCCGGAACGCACTGCGGAAGCCAACTTTTCAACGAGCCCGGTGCGCTGGCCTGGGCGGAACTTTTGACGCCCGAGCCGCAGGCCGCCGTCGGCTTCTTCCAGCAGCTGTTCGGGCACGAGGTCACCGAATATCCGCAGGACGATGGCGGCAGCTACAGCACGCTGCTCATCAACGGCCGCGAGGTGGCTGGCGTTGTTCCTGCAGAAGAGGGCGACGAAGCCGGCTGGCAGATCTACTTCGGCGTGGCCGATGTCCGCAGCGCAGCTGACGCCGCGATCCAGGCCGGGGGCGAAGTACTCGTGGAGCCGGACGAGCAGCCGGCTGACGGCTCCCTGGCCACCATTCGGGATCCGCAGGGCGGTGTCCTCAGCCTCATCCAGGTCGCTTAAAGACGTCGGGTCCCCGCCAAACGGCGGGGACCCGAGGCGCTTAGGGCTTTACGCGTAGGCGTTGACCAGGCGGACGGCGCCGCCATCCACGCCCTTGGCACCCTGCACGTAATCCGGGCCGGACTTCAGGATGGAGTCTGAATCCTCGGTGACCGTGCCCATGATCCAGGACGGCAGCCCGCGTTCGTTCAGACGCGCGACGGCGGCATCAGCGGCTTCGGGGGACACGATGGCCACCATGCCCACCCCGAGGTTCAGGGTGCGTTCGAGGTCCGCCAGTGGGACGTTGCCCAGTTCGGACACCAGCTTGAAGATGGCCGGCAGCTCCCAGGTGGCGCGGTCCACGGTGGCCACCAGGCCCTGCGGGAGGACGCGTGCCAGGTTGGCCGCAAGCCCGCCGCCGGTGACATGGCTGAAGCCGTGGACGGCAGCCCCGGAGTTCACCGGGAAGGTGCGGGCGAGGTCCAGGCAGTCGGCCGCGTAGACGCGGGTGGGCTCCAGGAGTTCCTCACCCAGGGTGCGGCCCAGCTCGGAGACCTGGCGGTCCAGTGCCCAGCCGGCGTGGTTGATCACGCGGCGGACCAGGGAGTAGCCGTTGGAGTGCAGGCCGGAGGAGGCCATGCCGATCACCACGTCGCCGGCGCGGACGCGGTCCGGACCCAGCAGGGCGTCGGCTTCCACCACGCCGGTGGCGGCACCGGCAACGTCGTATTCGTGCTCGCCCAGCAGGCCGGGGTGCTCGGCGGTTTCACCGCCCACCAGTGCCGTGCCGGCGACGGAGCAGGCCGAGGCGATGCCGCGGACAATGCCGGCGATGCGCTCGGGCACTACCTTGCCGCAGGCAATGTAGTCAGTCATGTACAGCGGCTCGGCGCCCACCACCACGATGTCGTCCACCACCATGCCCACCAGGTCGAAGCCGATGGTGTCGTGGATGTCCATGGCCTGGGCAATGGCCACCTTCGTGCCGACGCCGTCCGTGGACGTGGCCAGCAGGGGCCTCTTGTACGTCAGCAGCTTGGAGACGTCGTAGAGGCCGGCGAAGCCGCCCACCCCGCCGATCACCGAGGAGTTGTGGGTTGCCTTGACGGCATCCTTCATGAGCTCGACGGCGCGGTCCCCGGCTTCAACGTCAACGCCTGCGGAGGCGTAGGTGATGCCGGAGTTCTCTGCGGCGGGGGTAGCGGAAGTCATACGGAGTCCTTCTTGTCGGCGCTGGTGGCGGCGTGCACGTCGGGCACGAGGTCGGCTTCGGTCAGCAGGTTCTCGAATTCGGAGTCCGGCCCGGGATCGCAGCCGGTGGCGCCGGCTTTTTCTGCCGGATCCTCCGTGGCGTCAACGGCCAGGGCGGCGGTCTCGCCGGGGAGCGCGGAGGGCGAGGGCTTCAGGCCGGCGGCCTTTCCGACAGAGTCGGGGCGCTCCAGCAGGTTCTTGCCCAGCTTGTCGGCGTCCGGGAGCTTGATGGGGTACTTGCCCGTGAAGCAGGCGGTGCAGAGGCGCTCCCGCGGCTGCCGGGTGGCGCCGATCATGCCGTCCTCGGAGATGTAAGCCAGCGAGTCGGCGCCGATCGCCTGCGAGATCTCCTCGATGGTGGCACCGTTGGCGATGAGCTCAGCCCGGGAGGCGAAGTCGATGCCGTAGAAGCACGGCCACTGGACGGGCGGGGAGGAAATCTTGACGTGGACGGCGGCGGCGCCCGCTTCGCGGAGCATCCGGACGATGGCGCGCTGGGTGTTGCCGCGGACGATGGAATCGTCCACCACCACCACGCGCTTGCCGCGGATCACGGACTCCAGCGCGTTGAGCTTGAGCCGGATGCCCAGCTGGCGCAGGGTCTGCGACGGCTGGATGAACGTGCGGCCCACGTACGAGTTCTTGACGAAGCCGTGGGCGAAGGGGATGCCGGATTCCTCGGCATAACCCACCGCTGCGGGAGTTCCGGATTCCGGGACGGGAATGACGATGTCCGCCGCCTGGGTGTTTTCCCGGGCCAACTGGCGGCCCATCTCCACACGGGACTCGTACACGGAGCGGCCCGCAATGGCTGCGTCCGGCCGCGCCAGGTAGACGTACTCGAAGACGCAGCCAGCCGGCGTCGGGTCCGCGAAGCGCTTGGTGCGAACGCCCTCTTCGTCGATGGCAATGAATTCGCCGGGCTCGATCTCGCGGATGAAGCTGGCGCCGACGGTGGCGAGTGCGGACTGCTCCGAGGCGACCACCCAGCCCCGCTCCAGCCGCCCCAGGACCAGTGGGCGGATGCCGAAGGTGTCGCGTGCGGCGTAGAGGGTGCCTTCGTCCATGAAGACGAAGCAGAACCCGCCCTTGATCTTGGGCAGCAGTTCGGTGGCGGTCTCTTCGAGGGTCTTGCCCGGCTCGCCCTCCAGCAGTGCCGTGACCAGGGCGGTGTCCGAGGTGTTGCCCTGCTTCATCTCACCGGTCAGGTTGCCGCCGTTGCGCTCCTGGATCATCGCGTTTAGTTCGGCGGTGTTGGTGAGGTTGCCGTTGTGGGCCAGGGCCACGGTTCCCGTTGCGGTGGCGCCCAGCGTGGGCTGGGCGTTGGCCCAGTGGCTGGCGCCGGTGGTGGAATACCGGCAGTGGCCCACGGCCAGGTGCCCGGTCAGGGTGTTCAGCGTGGTCTCGTCGAAGACCTGGGATACGAGTCCCATGTCCTTGTAGACGTTGATCCGCTTGCCGTCGCTGGTAGCTATACCAGCCGACTCCTGACCACGGTGCTGCAGAGCATACAGCCCGTAATAGGTAAGTTTTGCTACTTCTTCGCCCGGTGCCCAGACGCCGAAGACGCCGCAAGCGTCCTGCGGGCCTTTTTCGCCGGGGAGAAGATCATGGGAAAGTTTTCCATCGCCGCGTGCCACTGGTCGATTATCTCACGACATGCGGTATGACTTTTGCGGCCGCCGGTTTGTGACCCGCTAGGCCTGGGGATCGGTGTCCGGCTCCGAATCGGGAACCGCTTCCACCACGGCGCGCTGCTGCCGCTTGACGCTGCGGCGGTCCAGGACCAGGGCGAGCACGGCACCCAGGATCGCCCCGCCGGCGGCGAACATCACCATGAAGAAACCGAAGACTGCGCCGGGGTCGAAACTTGCGTCGCCCGGCAGCGCGTAGGCCACTATGGCCGCAGCCACCACACCCACCAAACCACCCAGGATAAGGAACGGGACGTATTTGGGCGCCCGCCGGACGCTAACCTCGCGCCGCTCGGCAGGGTGTTCTTCAAAAGCCATGCCATCCAGCCTACTGCCACCGGACACGGCAGCGGAGTCCAACGCATCACTGGCCTGCAACTGATATATCTATTGACATCGAGTGTGGCCGCTGACATATTTTCAAGTAGCACCATGCGCACCGTGTTGTGTAATGCGCAATTGGGCTAATCGTCATGTCTGGACTGCGGCAGCGTCGAACAGGTGCGTCAGCTAGATTGGCACGGATTGCCGACTCATCGGGCTGCCAAGGTCCAGGAAAGGAACACAGAACAATGGTTCATAAGGTTCAAGCAGTCATCGTCCGGGAGAAGAACGCCCCGGTTTCACTGGAGACCATCCTGGTTCCGGATCCGGGTCCCGGGGAGGCGCTGGTGGACATCATCACCTGCGGCGTCTGCCACACGGACCTGCACTACAAGCAGGGCGGCATCGGCGACGACTTCCCCTACCTGCTGGGCCACGAGGCCACCGGCGTTGTCAGCGCCGTCGGCCCGGACGTTACCTCCGTGGCGCCCGGTGACCGGGTCATCCTGAACTGGCGCGCGGTGTGCGGTGAGTGCCGCGCCTGCGCCAAGGGCCAGCCGCAGTACTGCTTCAACACCCACAACGCCACCCAGAAAATGACCCTCGAGGACGGCACGGAACTTTCCCCGGCGCTGGGCATCGGTGCGTTCGCGGAAAAGACCCTGGTAGCCGCCGGACAGTGCACCAAAGTGGACCCGGATGTTGACGCTGCCGCCGTGGGCCTGCTGGGCTGCGGCATCATGGCCGGCATCGGCGCGGCGATCAACACCGGCGAGGTCAAGCGCGGCGAGTCCGTGGCAGTGATCGGCTGCGGCGGCGTGGGCATCGCCGCGATCGCAGGGGCCAGGCTGGCGGGCGCGACGACGATCATCGCCGTGGACATCGACGACAACAAGATCGGGATGGCCAAGTCCCTGGGCGCCACCCACGGGATCAACTCCAAGCAGGAGGACGCGGTGGAAGCCATCCGCGCCCTCACCGGAGGCTTTGGAGCGGACGTGGTGATTGACGCCGTCGGCCGTCCCGAAACCTATAAGCAGGCGTTCTACGCCCGCGACCTTGCCGGCCGCGTGGTCCTGGTCGGTGTCCCGACGCCGGAGATGAAGCTGGAACTGCCGCTGCTGGACGTCTTTGGCCGCGGCGGCTCCCTGAAGTCTTCCTGGTACGGCGACTGCCTGCCGTCCCGCGACTTCCCCATGCTCGTGTCGCACTACAAGCAGGGCAACCTGGACCTGGACGCGTTCGTTTCCGAGCGCATCACCATCGACCAGGTGGAGGAGGCCTTCGACAAGATGCACGAGGGCAAGGTCCTGCGTTCGGTGGTGGAAATCTAATGGCGGTCACCATCGAGAACCTGGTCACCTCGGGAACGTTTTCGCTCGACGGCGGCACCTGGGACGTGGACAACAACGTCTGGATCATTGGTAATGATGAGGAATGCGTGGTCATCGACGCGCCCCACGATGCCGCCGCGATCATCAACCAGGTCAGAGGCCGCAAGGTCAAGGCCATCCTGCTCACGCACGCGCACAATGACCACATCGGTGCCGCCCGCGGGGTCGCCGACGCCCTGGGCGCGCCGATCTACCTGAACTCCGAAGATTTGGTGTTGTGGGAGCAGGTCTATCCGGATGCCAAGCCGGACCGCTACCACTCCGACGGTGACGTGTTCGAAGTGGGCGGGGCAACGCTGCGCGCCATCCACACGCCCGGGCACTCCCCGGGATCCACGTGCTTCTACCTGGAAAGCGAAGGAACGGTCTTCACCGGGGACACGCTGTTCAACGGCGGCCCGGGTGCCACCGGCCGGTCCTACAGCGACTACCCGACCATCCTTGCCTCCATCCGCGAGCGGCTCCTGACGCTGCCTGCGGAAACGGTGGTCCGCACCGGCCACGGCGACAGCACCACCATCGCCGCAGAGCAGGAAACGCTGGCAAAGGTCCCGCAGTAGCCAAACCACAGCATCAGAGTGTGCCGGGAGGGGCGCGCCGGGACGCCCTGGCGCGCCCTTCCTGCCGATTGAAGAAATCCATGCCCGTAAGGAAGTTGGAACGATGAAGTTCGGTAAGCAGCCCGCACCCGTTGCGGACATCAACGAGGACAAGCTCGAGGTCCACAAGCCCAAAACCGAGGCCGCGGGCGTCAAGGCCGTCATGGTGGCCCTGGAGCGCGCCGTGGCCCAGGCGGGAGTGGCCCGCACGGCCCATTCGTTGCTCCGCCTCAACCAGCGTGGCGGGTTCGACTGCCCGGGCTGCGCCTGGCCGGAATCGGACAAGAAGCGCAAGACCGCCGAGTTCTGCGAAAACGGCGCCAAGGCGGTGGCCGAGGAGAACACCCTGCGCACCGTGGGTGCCGAGTTCTGGGCCAAGCACTCGATCGCGGAGCTGTCCACGAAGACGGAATACTGGCTCGGCAACCAGGGCCGGCTTTCCGAACCGGTGGTGATCCGGGAAGGCGAGACGCACTACTCGCCCATTTCCTGGAATGACGCGTTCGAGCTGATCGGCGAGCACATCCGAGCCAGCACCCCTGACCGGTGCGTCTTCTACACGTCCGGCCGCACCGCCAACGAGACCGCCTTCCTGTACCAGCTGTTCGCCCGGTCGCTGGGCACCAACAACCTGCCGGACTGCTCCAACATGTGCCACGAGTCCTCCGGCTCGGCACTGAACCCGACCATCGGAATCGGCAAGGGCACGGTGTCCCTGGACGACATCCACGACGCCGAACTCATCTTCGTTGTGGGCCAGAACCCCGGCACGAACCACCCCCGCATGCTGTCGGCTTTGAAGGAGTGCAAGGACAAGGGCGGCAAGGTGGTGGCCGTGAACCCGCTGCCCGAGGCCGGGCTGTTCAACTTCCGGGACCCCCAGACGCTCTCCGGCGTGGTGGGTGGCGGAACGCCGCTGGCAGATGAGTACCTGCAGATCAAGGTCGGCGGCGACCTGGCACTGTTCCAGGCACTCGGCCACCTGCTGCTCGAAGCCGAGGAACAAAACCCGGGGACCGTCGTCGACCATTCCTTCATCGCCGCCCAGACGGACGGGTTCGATGCCTACCGCGAGGCCCGCCGCACCTTGGACTGGGACGAGACGGAAAAGGCAACCGGCCTGACGAGGGCGCAGATCGAGAAAGTGGCCGGGATGCTGGTGGCGTCCAAGGCCTCGATTTTCTGCTGGGCCCTGGGCGTGACGCAGCAGCCGCACTCGGTCGACACCATCAAGGAGATGGTCAACGTCCTGCTGCTGCAAGGCAACTTCGGCAAGCCCGGTGCCGGCGCCTGCCCGGTGCGCGGGCACTCGAACGTGCAGGGCGACCGGACCATGGGCATCTGGGAAAAGCCGAAGGAATGGCTCCTCACGGCTTTGGACAACGAGTTCGGCATCACCTCCCCGCGCCACCACGGGTTTGACGCGGTGGAGTCGATGGAGGCGTTCGAGCGCGACGAGGTGGACGTGTTCGTCTCGATGGGCGGCAACTTCTCGCTCGCCTGCTCGGACACCGAGGCTTTGGAGGCCGGGATGCAGCGGATCGGGCTGACCGTGCACATCAGCACCAAGCCCAACCGCTCGCATGTGGTGCATGGCCGGACGTCGCTGATCCTGCCCACCCTGGGCCGGACGGACAAGGACGACAAACACCCCAAGGGCGCACAGTTCCTGTCCGTGGAGGATTCCATGTCCGTGGTCCACTCCACGCAGGGGCGGCTGACCCCGGTCTCCGAGCACCTGCTCGCCGAGCCCGTGATCGTGGCGCGGATGGCCGAGGCCACCTTCGGTCCGGAGCACCCGGTGGACTGGCGGGGCATGGCCGAGGACTACGATGTGATCCGCGACCACATCGCCCGCGTCCTGCCCGGCTTCGAGGACTTCAACGCCCGCGTCCGGACCAAGAACGGCTTCGTGCTGCCCAACCCGCCGCGCGACACCCGGTCCTTCGCCACGGACATCGGCCGCGGCCGGTTCACCGTCAGCCCGCTGGAGTACCTGACCCCGCCGCCCGGGCACCTGGTGCTGCAGACCATCCGCAGCCACGACCAGTACAACACCACGTTCTACGGCCTGGACGACCGCTACCGCGGCATCTCGGACGGCCGCCGCGTCATCCTGATCCACCCCGAGGACCTTGCCGAATCCGGCTTCCAGGACCGGGAGCTCGTGGACGTGGTCAGCACCTTCCAGGGCGTGGACCGCCGCGCGGACAAGTTCCGCCTGGTGGCCTACCCGACTGCCAAGGGCTGCGCCGCGGCGTACTTCCCCGAGGCCAACGCCCTGGTCCACAAGGAGAACGTGGCCCGCATCTCCAACACCCCCGGCTTCAAAGCCATGTTCGTCCGCTTCGAACCCCACAAGGGCGGGGAAGCGGTGGCCGAAGAGGCAGGATTGCTGCAGGCCAGCGTGTAGATGGCGCGACAGAGCGCCCCTGCGTCCCCGGCTGGATAACAGCGGGGAGGCGGGGGCGCTCTTCCGTCGTTACGGCCTAACCAGGGTTGTTTCCGTCGTGCTCGGCCTCCGGATCCAGGTCCTTGCCATAACCGCTGGCCGAGGCAAGCCCCGACACCTGCTGGCCGGCATTCGTTTGACCGGGGGCAAACTGCCCGTCCTGTGGGTCCTGGGCTTCCCCCTCCGACCCGGGTGCGACATCCCGCCGCAGGTGCTCGTCGGAAGGAACGTTCTTGGATACCTCTTCATCAGCCATGCCAACAGCCAAACACCGGCAACAGAGATCCTGCAAGGCCTGCGGCAGCGCTGTGCTACCGGTGCAGTGTCAAGCGGATGGGCCGTGCAGGACCCACTCCAGCCAATCTTCCGCCGGGGAAAGCCTGGAGTGGACCAGATCGGGAACAGCGACAGGAGGACGTTCCCCCGGCGCGTGGTCCCGGGCCTGTAAGGCAGGCCATCGTGGTGGTTCCCAATCCTGGTGTTCGGACGTGTAGTGGCGGCCGGTGGGTGAGGTCCAGCCGGGTGGTTCGTTCCTGGTGGCCGGGGTGGGTGTCCAGCCGGTGCTGTGCCGGAGTTTGTGGTGTTTTCGGCAGGGTTGTCCCAGGTTCGAGATCCCGGTAGTGCCGCCGTTGGCCCAGGCAAGGATATGGTCGGCGTCGTTGTCCAGGGAGTTGTTGCTGCACCCCGGGAAAGGGCATTTGCCGTCCCGCATCCTCAACCAGGCCCGCATCGCACCGGTCACACGGTAACTCGTCCGCCCAATCTCCAGCGGCGCCCCGTCCCGCGGATCCACCAACACCCGGTAGAAGGAGCTGGCGCCGTTGGCGACGAGTTGCCTGGCCATGGACGGCGGGATGGGCCCGTAGCCGTCGAGCATGGCTGGTTCATCGGTCAATCCCATCAGCGAGGACACCGGGACGGTGACCAGCACCTGCGCTTGGATCCGTGGCGATGGGACATGTGCTGCTTCACCGTCTTCAACATCCCCGGTTGCGGTGCCGCTGCCCAGGATCGCGTCGGCGAAGGTGTCGGCCCGGAGCTGGGGCATGCTGCGGGGCTCGTCGGGGCCCTGCATGCTCCGGGCGAGGGCGGTGAGCCGGTTCCAGCCGGCCAAGGCTTGGTGGGCGGGCAGGTGTGCGGAGAGCCAGGCCATCCCGTCCTGGTCCGGCCGGAACTCCACCCGCCGATCCGCCACAGACTTGGCGTGGCGGATTTCGATGCTCTCGGCATGGTGGCGTTCCCGCCAAATCCTTGCCTTGGCCCTGAACCGGTGCGCGGGCATCTTCCCGGCCGGGCAGCCCCGTGCCGGGTCCGGGGCGCCCGGGTCCAGGAAGTGCCCTTCCAGTGCGGCAGCACCGGCGGCATCAAGGCTGGCCGTCTCGTCGACCATGGCCAGGGCGTGCTGCCACGACAGGTCCCCGGCGTCCAGGGCCGCAAGGGTCCTGGGCAGCGTGGTGGCAAGGGCGTGGGAGGCGGCCAGGAACGACGACGCGGCCCGCGGCCCCAGGGACAGCACACACCCGATCTCGGCCGCGACGGCCATCTCCTGCGCCTGCACCGAAGCGTCCAGCCCGGCAACAGCGTGGGCACTGTCCGAGTACCTCACCGCGGCCTTCGCCTTCAACCCAGCGAACCCCGCCTCCACCTGACGGGCCCCGGCAAGAACATCCAGGCAACCATCGGCGAGCCCCGCCAACGGATCAGCCGGCGAGAACGGCTCAAGACCGTGCCCCTCCACCTCGGCATGAAGCACAGCAAAGGCACCACGGATATCCGCATAAGCCTTGGCCACCGCTGCTTTCCCCATGAACTAATCATCGGGGGAGGGTCTGACATTAAGAGGAGCGGCCGGACCTTTCACCGGCAGGGGAGATCGGAGCTAAACGACGGCTCCGTCATGGCGCTGCACCCGGCGGGAACGGCGGGGGAGGCGCCAGGCCCAGTACGCAATCATGAGTCCTGCCGTCGCTGCCCCTCCCGCGTATGTCGACGGCGAGGACCAGGACCCTTCGGGGGTGGGAACGGCAAAGGCAACCACGACGGCGGCCATGGCCAGGATGACCTCCACAGCCGCCTGCAGCCGCCTCGCCTGGTACCCGGGGTACGCCAGCCGGAGCAGGGGGACGAACGGGAGCAGGAACAAGCCGAGGCTGAAGACCGGGTAGATCACGTTGAACGTGAAGATTGTCAGGCCCAGCACCAGCAGGCCCAGGAACTTCAGCAGGTCCAGGGCGCGGAGCCGGTTCTCCGGCGTCCACCGGCTCAACAGCAGCCCCCACGCCGGAAGCCCCAGCAGCCAGCCGCCTGCCCAGAAGCCGACGTTCAGCAATGCCAGCGGCACAAGCAGGGCGCCTGGCAGCAGGAACACCACCGCTTGCCGGAGGGACGGCACCTTTCCGGGCGGCCCGAAGATGCACGCCCCGATCAGCAGGTACGCCGCAACATACCAAGGCAGCAGCTGGATCACTGACCCAGGAACGGGAGGACCCAGGGACGGGCCGAACAACAGGAGCGTCAGCGAGGTCACCATCACGCAGACCGCGGCGAACGTCCAAGGGCGGCGGCCCGGGCGCTGCTGAATCACGGCAGTGACGCCAGAATGTCATGTGGCCACACCCTGGTCAGCACGTCGTCCAACTCCTCGTTCGGGCTGGACACACAATATGGAGTCTGGTCCACGTTGAGGACAGCCAAATTCACCGGCACCGCGAACAGGCCCCATGGCACGATCCTGTTGGCCAGGTACCCGGTAAGTTTCAGGTCGGCATACTCGGGCGCGTTCCACACTCTGCAGGCGTGCTGGAGGTCATTGGGGTGGATGGCAATCCAAACCCCGAACCGGAACTCGTGCCCACCCTGCAACTTGATGGGAAGCAGGGCTCGGACGAACGGGCTGATGTTCGGGATCTGCATGAGCGTGGCCTTGTTGGGGTCCGGGTCGCTGAGCCAGCTGTCCTCGGCGCGGTGCGGTCGCGGGCTCTCCAACACGGGATCCGGTAAACGGAACCGGACATCCCTATCGTGCGCCGCCACAGTTTCCCCGCACATCCCGCACATGCGCTTCCTGCCGAACATCATGCATCCCCCAGTGCCGTAGTTACTGACGGGAGTCTATGTCGGCGGTTTCCACACCAACTCGTCGCCATTCCGCAGACACCAAAAAGGGTGGTTGGGCCTGCCGGTCTCAAGCAGGCCCAACCACCCAGGTTTTGACGGGTTCAACCCCGGGGCAGGTCAGCCGCGGAGGCGCTCCATGCCGGGATCCACGAGCGGTTCGGCGGTCACAGTCGCCGCCACGCGGCGCCCGAAGTACTCGATCTCCACAGAGTCCCCGATCTCGACGGCGGACGGCAGCCAGGCGTAGGCGATCGGCTTGCGCACGGTGTAGCCGTAAGCGGCACTCGTCACGTACCCGGCAGCCGAGCCGTTCACGTACACGGGTTCCTTGCCCAGCACGACTGACGTGCCGTCGTCGACCGTCAGGCAGCGCAGCGCACGCGCGGCGGGCTGCTCCTTGCGCTTCGCCAGGGCCTCAGAACCAACGAACCCGGTCTTGTCCTTGGCCACGGAGAAGCCCAGGCCGCACTCGTACGGGTGGTGCTCGGACGTCATGTCCGTGCCCCACAGCCGGTAGCCCTTCTCAAGCCGCATGCTGTTGAAGGCGCCGCGGCCGGCGGCGATGATGCCGTGCTCCTGGCCGGCCTCGAACAGCAGGTCCCAGAGCTTCAGCCCATATTCGGCCGTGGTGTAGAGCTCCCAGCCGAGTTCGCCCACGTAGGAGAGCCGCATGGCCGTGACGGGGATGCCGCCTACCGAGATCTCCTTGGTGCGGAAGTACTTGAGGCCCTCGTTGCTCAAGTCGTCCGTGCTGACCTTGCCGATGACCTCGCGAGCCAGCGGGCCCCACAGGCCGATGCAGCAGGTGCTGCCGGTGATGTCGGTGACATGGACCCACTGCGCGGGGTCCGCTGCCGACTGGCGGCGGGCCTCCACCCGGAGGTAGTCGAAGTCAACGTTGCTGTTGACGCCCAGCTGGAACTCTTCCTCCGCGAGCCTGGCCACGGTCACATCACTGCGGATGCCGCCGTCGTGCTCCAGCAACAGGCAGTACGTCACGGCGCCGGGCTTCTTGGCGATGTTGCCCGTGCTGAGCCGGTGCAGCAGCGCCTGCGCGCCCGGACCCACCACGGAGAGCCGCTTCAGCGGCGTCATGTCGAAAAGTCCGACGGCGGTACGCGTCTTCCACGCTTCGGCGGCGGATATGGGGGAGTGGAACATGGCGGACCACTCGTCCCGCTCCGGCGCCTGCCACTCGGCCGGCAGTTCCGCAAGGAGCCCGCGGTTGGCTTCGAACCAGTGCGGACGCTCCCAGGCTGCGGACTCCAGGAAGAACGCGCCGAGCTCCTTCTGGCGGACATTGAACGGGCTCACGCGCAGGTCCCGTGGGGATTCCCTGGGCTGCAGCGGGTGCATCACGTCGTAGATCTCCACGAAGTTCTGCTGCGAGGTCTCGCTGACGTAGGAGTCTGAGGTCTGAACCTTCTCGAAACGGGTCAGCTCGCAGCCGTGCAGGTCGGTCTGCGGCTGGCCGTCGATGAGGAGTTCAGCCATGGCTTTTGCAACGCCGGCGGAGTGCGTCACCCAGACAGCCTCGGCCACGAAGAAGCCCTCAAGGTCCGGCGCCTCTCCCATCAGCGGGCCGCCGTCCGGGGTGAAGGAGAAGATGCCGTTGAACGCGTCGTTGATCTGGGTTGAATGCAGCGCCGGGAGCAGGTCCTGGCAGTCCTCCCAGGCAGGAGCGAAATCTTCCAGGGTGAAGTCCAGCCTGGACGGCATGTTCTGGTCGGACATCTCGGCAGCGCCCACCCGGGGCAGCCTGTCCATATCCACGGGCAGGGGGCGGTGGGCGTAGCTGCCGATGCCGATCCGGTTGCCGTGCTCACGGAAGTACAGGTCCCGGTCCTGGTAGCGCAGGATGGGTTTGCTGGCCCCGTTGGGCAGTGCGTTGACGCCGCGCAGTGCCTCCACCGGGGTGGTCTTGGCGTACTGGTGCGCCAGCGGCAGCAGCGGCACGCTCAGCCCGATCATCTTGCCCAGCTCGCGGCCCCAGAACCCGGCGCAGGACACCACGATGTCAGCCGGGATCACGCCGTCGGACGTTTGCACACCAGTGACCTTGCCGCCGGCCTGCTCGATGCCCGTCACCGCCGTGGAGCCGCGGAAAGTCACGCCGGCTGCCTTGGCCTTGCTGATGAGGAGCTGAACCGCGCGTGCCGCTGAGGCCAGGCCGTCCGAGGGGACGTAGAGTCCGCCCAGGATGCTGCGGCCGTCCGCCAGGGAGCCCGGGTTGAGCAGCGGCCAGAGCTTTTCGCATTCGTCCGCGTCGATCAGCCGGCCCTCAACACCCCAGGAGGTGGCGTAACCCAGCTTGCGCTTCAGGTCCTCGAGCCGGGTCTCGGTGGTTGCCAGTTCCAGGCCGCCAAGCTGGTTGAAGCAGGAGACTCCCTCCGCGCTGAGGGAGAGCAGCTTGTTCACGGTGTAGGTTGCGAACTCCGTCATGGTCTTGGACGGGTTGGTCTGGAACACCAGGCCCGGCGCATGCGAGGTGGATCCGCCGGCAAGTTCCAGCGGCCCCTGTTCGACCACGGTGATGTTGGTCCAGCCGCGGCTGGAAAGCTCGTCGGCGAGGTTGGTGCCGACGATGCCGGCTCCGATGATGACGACGCGGGGTGATGCGCTCATGGTTCTTGGTTCTCCTGGTTGGCTGCTGGGATCCGGCTGTACGGAAGTTTCTGGGCTAGACGTGTCCGTGGACGGTCAGCCCGGGCGGCAGGTTGGGCGCGTCGGTGGACTCGTTGACCATGATCATGCCGTTGACGACGGTCACCTCGTGGGAGCGGACCGGCAGTTTGGCGGGCGGTGAGTCAACGCTTCCATCCCGAAGGTTGAACTTGGATGCGTGCAGGGGGCACTCCACCCAGCAGTCCTCAACCCAGCCGTCGGCCAGGGAGGCGTCCTGGTGCGTGCAGGTGTCGTCGAGGGCGAAGAGTTCGCCCTCTTCGGTGTGGAATACCGCGATCGGCGGGGAGGTGTTGAGCCGCAGGGCTTCACCTGGTGCCAGTTCACTGAGCGGGCAGGCCTCGTGCATGGGGAGTACCTCAAGTTTTCTGAGCGGGTGCGTCTTTTTTGGTGCTTTCGTTTGCTTCGCTATGAGCAACGCGCATCACTATATGCAACACGGTGGCGCAGCTCACATCAGATGTCAAGGCTTTCCTGCATTGTTGCGTCAGCTGCCGTTACTGTTTCAGTGCGTTTCTGGGTCCGGCGCAGACGTGCTGGACGCAGAGGAGGCCTCCACCGCTGTTGCGGCGAAGGCCTCCTCTGGATGCTTGGCTCTGAGTCGACGTGACTAGGCAGCCACGGTGTCAGTGGGAGAAGTCTGCTGAAATCTCGGCGAGGGTGCGCCCCTTCGTCTCAGGCGCGAGCCATTGCGAGAGGACTGCGCCGAGCAGTGCGACGGCGGCCGCCACGACCATGGTTGCGCCCATGCCGATGTTGGCGATCGCCCATGGCAGGGCGAAGGTGCCGAGTGCGGCCCCGATGCGGCTGAAGGACGCGGCGAAGCCCATGCCGACGCCGCGCAGGTGGCCTGGGAATACCTCGGCCGGATAGACCTGGGTCATCGTGGTGTAGCCGGCATTGAAGAAGGAGAAGGCGAGAAACAGGACGAGTACGAGGATCGCCGGTGCGTTCCCCCATACTCCGATGACCAGCAGGATGCCGGCGCAGAGCCACTGCCCGGGCACGGTGAGGATCCGGCGGCCGAGCCTGTCAATCAGAAGCACGCTGGTGACAACGCCCGCGACCGCAAGTGCGGACAGGCCGACTCCACCGGCCCAGCCGCCGCCGAAGCCGAATTGGTTGAGCACCTCGTCGGCGAAGGTCGCGATCGCGAAGTACGGAGTGACCGCGCAGAACCAAAAACCTGCAGTGAAGAGGGTGGCGCGCCAGTACTGCGTCGAGAACAGCATTCCGAAGGAGGCGTTCTTGATTTTGGTCCCACTCTCCGCGGCCTGGGCCTCCTGGATCATCCTCAGATCCATCTCTCCGGTGATGCTGTCGTGCATCTGGGGCGATTCGACGTATCTGCGTGCGATCGCGAGTGCTTCCTTGTGCCGTCCCTTCGTAATGAGCCAGCTCGGCGATTCCGGGAGGCCCATGCGGGCGAGGAACAGAATAAAGGCGATGATCGTGCTCGTGCCGATGACCACGCGCCATGGGGTGCCCGCGTCGTGCAGGAGCGTGCCGACGATGAATGCCATCATGAAACCGACGTACCAGGCGATCAGGGTCAGCCCGAGCAACCGCCCGCGGAGCTTGGGCGGGGAGAACTCTGACAGCAATGGCCCGCCGATTGAGTACTCACCGCCGATCGCCACGCCCATGAAGAACCGGATGAGGGCCAGCTGGATTACGGCTCCGTCTCCAGAGGTTACGAAGAACTGGGCCGCTGAGGCGGCCAGGAACAGGCCCATGTCCACGAGGAACATGGGCTTGCGTCCGAACTTGTCTGTAGCCCAGCCAGCCAGCGGAGAGCCGACGAAGATACCAGCCAGCGGGCCCGCAGCGATCATGCCCAGCGATAGTGCGTCGAGCTGGAGATCTGACCGCATGGATCCGGTGACGGGGCCGATGATTCCGAGGATGTAACCATCGAGGAACATCCCGCCGATGAAGACAGCAACAAGCCGCACCATGAAGCGGCGTTTGAACGTGGAGCTGGTCTCTTCTGAGGCCTCGTGGACGTTGGGAGATGACTTCGTCGTCGCTCCCAGGTTCCGGCGCTCCCCACTGCTTTGATCGATGGTGCTGCCACCTTTGATTGTCATAAACAGTTTCCTTTAGTGATTTAACGCCGCAGCATGCATGCTGGCAACGCCGTGCGGCCAATGCGCGAACAAGGGCTCCCCTTCGGCTCGGCCATGGGTGAATTCGTTCGTATGTTCCGGGAATCATCACTGCGAAAGTCCGGGGGACGAGAGGAGCTTGTCCCGGGTGAAATTCGTTCCGTGATGATCAACAGCGTTCGCTTTATGCAACAAAATCGTGCGCCAGCTCACACCCAAAGTCAAGAACATGACCTCCTGCGGAGGAAGTATGTAAGCGTCCTTGCTTTCAGGTCCGGGGCATGCCGGAAGCCCCACCCGTTCGGATAGGGAGACGGCCACAATCTGTCGCAGCGCGCGACGGGTCCGTGGCTTTGACACCTGTGCTTTAGGCGGGGATGGAGACCGCCGGGCGTGGCCTGGCCAGCCGTTCCCGGCCCGCGTAGACATTGAGGCTGTGGCCGCGGTTGAAGCCCACCAGCGTCACGCCGGTTTCGGCGGCGAGGTCGGCCGCGAGGCTTGAGGGGGCACTGACTGCGGAGAGGACCGGGATTCCGGCCAGCGCCGCCTTCTGGACAAGTTCGAACGAGGCCCTGCCCGAAACTTGCAGGACCGTGCCGCGGAGCGGCAGCAGCCCCTCCCTGAGCGCCCAGCCCACCACCTTGTCCACGGCATTATGCCGGCCCACGTCCTCGCGCAGGCACAACAGTTCCGGTTCCGGCCCGTCCGCCCGGAACAGGCCGGCCGCGTGCACCCCGCCCGTCTTGTCGAACACCGCCTGGGCCTCCCTGAGCCGTTCCGGGAGCCCGGCAAGGGCATCAAGGGGTATCTGGACGGCATCCTGAGACGGGTCGAAGTGCTGCGTCTTCCGGACGGCGTCAATGGATTCCGTGCCGCAAATACCGCAGGAACTCGAGGTGTACACGTTCCGCTTGGTATCGGGGAGGGCCACGTCCGGACGGAGCTGGGCGTCGACGACATTGAACGTCTGCTCGCCCTCCCGGGTGCCGGCGCAGAAGCGCAGGGAGGTCAGCTCGGACGCGTGGCGGACCACGCCCTCGGAGACAAGGAAACCCGCAACCAGGTCGAAGTCCTCTCCCGGCGTCCGCATCGTCACGGCGAAGGAGCTGCCGTTAATACGGATCTCGAGGGGCTCTTCCGCGGCGAGCACGTCCTCCTTGAACCTGACCGGATATTCGGTGCCGGTGTCATCGAGACGGAAGCGGTGGATCTTCCGGCGTTGGATCATTCGTGCCATGCGGTGTTCCGTCCTTGCCCCGGGGGCATAGTTATGGTTTCTGCCTGTGTGGTCCAGGGAAGGGGCAGCACGGTAACGGGTTCACCCGATTCGACGCCCTGCGGAGGGACAGCCATCACGGCGTCCGCCCACGCAAGGCCCCGCATCATGCCGGGGCCGGCGTGCTGGACCGGGAACGCAAGGCCGGACAGGAACCGGCAGGGGAGCAGGCGTGTCCTTCCTTTGTCCCCTTCGATGTCGCAGCCGGACATCACCAGGTGCATCGGAGGCAGGTCTCCGCCCCCAAGCGATGCCAGCAGGGGTGCCCCGAGGGTGAGCATCGCCATCATGGCTGCCAGGGGATTCCCGGGCAGGCCGATCACGAACCGGCCGTCGGGAAGTCCGGCGAGCACCGCCGGATGGCCGGGACGCATCGCGATGCCGTCCACCAGCAGCTGCCCGCCCAGGGCGTCGACCGCGGTACGGAAATGGTCGGTACCGGACTTCCCGGTGCCGCCCGTGGTGATGATGACATCCGCGCACCCACCCTGCGACGTCGCCGTGCCGTCCAGGGCGTCCAGCCACTCGCCGAAGGAGTCGCCGATCCGTTGCGGGCTGCCGGC
Organism: Arthrobacter sp. MOO21; assembly: GCF_057369995.2. Taxonomy (NCBI): domain Bacteria; kingdom Bacillati; phylum Actinomycetota; class Actinomycetes; order Micrococcales; family Micrococcaceae; genus Arthrobacter; species Arthrobacter sp. MOO21. The sequence goes on from NZ_CM170671.2 coordinate 2,196,667, forward strand.
AACACCGCCCAGCAGGGACACCACGTTGCCGAGCTGGGGACCAAACGTGTCCCGGACCTGTCCGGGCACAGGAAGGCCCTGTGTGACCACTTCAGCCCCGGTCAGTACGACGGCGACAGCGGCCCGGGCGCGTACCTCCAGGGTGTCGTGCCCCGCCGCAGCAGCCAGGGCCACGTGGGCCGGATTGAGGACGGTTCCCGCCGGCAGGAGCACCTCGCCGGAGCGGGCTTCCTGCCCGGCAGGCCGGATATGCTGGCCGGCGCCCGGCTCTCCAGGCTTCGTATCCGGGCGGAGCGTGAGGACGTGGTTGCCGTTGGGGTCCCGTGTGGCCAGGCCGCTTTCCTTCCGGAGGACGGCATCGGCGCCGTGCGGCACCAGGCCGCCGGTGGCAATCACGGCGGCACTGTTCGCGGGCAGGAACCGGTCGGCTGCGGTGGGCGGGGGCACATGCTGGCCGGGTCCAGCCAGCAGCCACGGGCCCGGCCCGTTCACGGCCCAGCCGTCCATGGCAGACGAGGCATAGTGCGGCAGGTCCTGGCGCGCCGTGACATCCCGGGTCAAGGTCCGTCCCACGGCTTCCGCGAGCGGGACGGCGACGGGCCGGAGCGGACCGGCGGAGCCGAAGGCTATGTGGCGCGCTTCGGACCACGGGACGCAGCCCCGTTCCCGGACGGGATCCGGTCCGGCTGCGCTCGTGGAAGCGGTGGCTGTCAGTCCATTGGCAGGCATCCGGGCCCCCTCCTTGTCGATTCGCCGGCATGCTGCCGGCCGCGGGGCCCCGTTTTCCGAAAACGGTGCTTCGATGAGGAATACCTCCCCAGGTCTTAGGCCCATCGAAGCACCTTTCACGGAAAACGGGACACCCGTTGCTAACGCTGTGCCTTCCCTAGCCCGCGGCTTACAGGACCTGGGCCTCGAGGGCACCGGATCCCACAGGCTGCGCCTGCACCGGCAGGGAAGACGATTGGCGGCGGGCAGCCTCCACGGTGTGCAGGAGCAGCAGCGCCGTCGTGACGGAGCCGACGCCGCCGGGCACCGGGGTGAGCGCTGCTGCCGTGCCGGTGACGCTGGCTTCATCCACATCACCCACGAGTGAACCGTCGGGAAGGACGTTCGTGCCGACGTCGACCACCACGGTCCCGGAGGAGACGTGGCTGCCGGTCAGCAGCCCGGCACGCCCCGCGGCCACCACCACGACGTCGGCGTCCTTCGTGTACCGCTCCAAAGGGCCCGACCTGGAATGGCAGACCGTCACCGCGGCGTCGCGCCCCAGCAGCAGGAGGGACAGCGGCTTGCCCACCACGGCGGAGCGTCCAACGACCACCACGCTTTTCCCCGCCACGGGCACCTGGTAATGGTCCAGGATTTCGACGACGGCGCGGGCCGTGGCGGGTGCGAAGGCCGGCTGCCCGACGGCGAGGCGTCCCAGGCTCAGGGGATTGGCGCCGTCGATGTCCTTTTCCGGGGCGATGAGGCCCACCAGGCTGTCGGTCCGGACGCCCGGTGGCAGCGGAGTCTGCAGGATGATGCCGTTCACTGACGGTTCGGCGCTGAGGTCCCGCAGCACGCTGGCCAGCACCGGCTCCGTGGCGTCATGGCCCAGGTCGATGATCCGGCAGCCGACCCCGGCGCGCTCCGCTGCCCGCTCAATGGAGCGGACGTACCAGTGCGTTGACTCGTCGGCGGTGGCCATGACCACGGCCACCACTGGCCGGACGCCGTCCAGTTCAAGCGACCGGACCTGCTCCTGGACCTCCTGTTGGAACAGGGCGGCCAGGGGTTTTCCGGAAAGCACTGCGGTGTTCAACCAAGGATCCTTTCCCGGACGCGGGCCGAAAGGGCGTCTGCCGCCATGACCACTTTTTCCTCAATGCCGTCCGTCTGCCCGGCCAGCAGGCTGCGGGCTTCGGGGTCTTTGATGGCCACCACGTTGATGTCGATGTTGACGCGTGCCGTGGTTACGGCTGCCCGCGCGGCATCGGCTGCTGCGGCGACGTCGCTGATGACGTTGGCGTTGGCCACGTCGAACAGTTCCGTCGCGAGGTCCACTACCGACCCGGCGACGGTGATGAGTTCCGCCGGGGTCCGTGCCGCCTGGGTGAGCGCGGACTGGATTCCGGCGGCGCGGGCGGCCTTGAGCTCCTCCGTGTCGGAGGGGAGCTTGTAGGAGTCGATGACTGCCTGGAAGGCGTGTTCGTCCGCGTCAGCCAGGCGGAGTGCCTCAACGACGAGGTCGTCGGCGGCCTGGGTGATGCGCCGCACCAGCGGGGCGTGCTGTTCGTACTTGTTGCCCGTGGTGTAGCGCGCCACCATTGCCACCAGGGCGGCGCCCTGGGCGGCATGGAGCGCGGCGGCGGCCCCGCCGCCCGGCGTCGGCTGCTTGGCGGCCAGCCGGGCGAGGTAGCTTGCGATTGTTTCTGAGCTGATCATGGCCCTCTACCCGCGGAGCCTGGTCATGGTGGGGTCGTACAGGGGGTCCTGGGTGACCGTGGCCACGATCCGGCGCCCGAAGTACTCGATCTCCACGGAGTCGCCGATGGACACCTCGGCGGGCAGGTAGGAGTAGGCGATGGGCTTCTTGACCGTGTAGCCGTACGCTGCGCTGGTGACGTAGCCGACCGCCTGGTCCTTGTAGAACACCGGTTCCTTGCCCAGCACCAGGCTGCGGCCGTCGTCGACCGTCAGGCAGCGCAGGCGGCGTGCCGAGTTCTCCTCGGTGCGGCCTTCCAGGGCCGCCTTCCCGACGAAGTTGTCCTTGGCCATCTTGACTGCGAAGCCCAGGCCTGCCTCGAAGGGGTCGTGCTCGGTGGTCATGTCCGTACCCCAGGAGCGGTAGCCCTTCTCCAGGCGGAGCGAGCTGAATGCCGCACGGCCGGCGGCAATGACGCCGAACGGCTGGCCGGCCTTCCACAACGCATCCCAAAGGCGCTGGCCGTTGTCGGCGCTGGTGTACAGTTCCCAGCCGAGCTCGCCAACATAGGACAGGCGCATGGCGGTGACCGGGACTCCGCCGATGACCACCTTCTTGGAACGGAAGTACTTCAGGCCGTCGTTGGAGAAGTCGTCACTGCTGACGGTGCTGACGAGGTCGCGGGCGAGCGGGCCCCACAGGCCGATGCAGCACGTGCCGCCGGTGGTATCGCGGACCTGGACCCAGTCGCCGGCGCTGCCGCTTTCGGTCTGGTGCCGGGCGGCGCGTTCGAAGTAGGCGGTGTCGATGTTGCCGTTGGCGCCCAGCTGGAAGGTCTGCTCATCCAGGCGGGCCACGGTGATGTCGCTTCGGACACCGCCGGCGTGGTCCAGCAGCAGCGTGTAGGTAACGGCGCCCGGCTTCTTGTTCAGGTCGGCCGTGGTGAGTTCCTGCAGCAGCTTCAGTGCGCCGGGTCCGGAGATTTCGAGGCGCTTGAGCGGGGTCATGTCGTACATGGCGACGGCGGTACGCGTCTTCCATGCCTCGGCCGCGGCGATGGGGGAACTGAACATGCCGGACCAGGCATCACGGGCTGGTGGCTGCCATTCGGCGGGCATCTCCTTGAGCAGGTCAGCGTTCGCCTCGAACCAGTAGGGCCGTTCCCAGCCGGCGCCTTCCAGGAAGTAGCCGCCCAGTTCCTTGTGCCGGGCGTGGAAGGGTGAAACGCGGAGGTTTCGCGGGGAGAGCTTGGGCTGCAGCGGGTGCAGGACGTCGTAGATCTCCACGAAGTTCTGCTGCGAGGTCTCACTGACGTATTCGGGCGTCAGCTGGACATCCTCGAAGCGGTGGATGTCGCAGTCGCCCAGGTCGATGCTGGACTTGCCGTCCACGAGGAGCTCGGCCACGGCGCGGGCGATGCCGGCGGAGTGGGTGACCCAGACTGCCTCAGCCACGAAGAAGCCGTCCAGTTCCTTGGACTCGCCAACCAGTGAGCCGCCATCCGGGGTGAAGGAGAAGATGCCGTTGAAGCCGTCCTCAATCTCGCTTTCGCGCAGGGCCGGGAGCAACTGCTTGGTGGCTTCCCATGCCGGGAGGAAGTCCTCCACCGTGAAGTCCAGCCGGGACGGCATGTTGTGCTCGCTGATCTCGTTCGGCTTGAAGCTGCCGAGTTCGTCCAGGTCCACGGGCATCGGCTTGTGGGCGTAGGAGCCGATGCCGTAGCGGTCGCCGTGCTCGCGGTAGTAGAGGTCCTGGTCCTGGTGGCGGAGGATGGGCAGCTGCGCACCGTTGGGCAGTTCATTCTTGCCCTGCTGCGCCGGAACCGGGGTGGTCTTGACGTACTGGTGCGCCAGCGGCAGGAGCGGCACGGACATGCCGATCAGTTCACCGACCTTGGCGCCCCAGAAGCCGGCGCAGGAGACAACGATGTCTGCCGGGATCACGCCGTCGGGCGTCTGGACGCCGGTGACGCGGCGGCCGGACTGCTCGATTCCGGTGACCTCGGTGTTGCCGATGTACTTGACGCCGGCGGCCTCGGTGCGCTTGATCAGCAGCTGGACGGCGCGGGCGGCGCTGGCGAGCCCGTCGCTGGGGACGTGCAGGCCGCCGAGGATCCGGTCCTCGTTAATAAGGGGGTAGAGCTCCTTGCACTCTGCGGCGGAGAGGATGGAGCCCTCGATGCCCCACGAGGACGCGTAGCCGAGCTTGCGCTTGAGGTCGGCGAGGCGGGTTTCGGTGGTGGCAACCTCCAGGCCGCCCACCTGGTTGAAGCAGCTGACGCCGTCCTCAGTCAGGGACAGCAGCTTCTCCACGGTGTACTTGGCAAAGAGCGCCATGGACTTGGAGGGGTTGGTCTGGAAGACCAGGCCGGGGGCGTGGGACGTGGAACCCCCAGGCATGTTGAGGGGGCCCTGGTCCAGGACCGTGATGTTGTTCCAGCCCCGGGTGACGAGTTCATCCGCCAGGTTCGTACCGACGATCCCGGCTCCGATGATGACAATGCGTGGCGACGATTCCATGTGGGTATCTCCTGCTGCTTTACGTGTTGTGTCTGCTACGGGCGGGCGGTTTACCGGAACACCACGGTGCTGGTCTGGTCCAGAAGCACGCGGTGCTGGCAGTGCCAGCGGACGGCGCGGGAGAGGGCGAGTGCCTCGGCGTCCTGGCCCACGGTGGACAGCGCTGTGGGGCCGTAGCTGTGGTCCACGCGGATGACTTCCTGTTCGATGATCGGGCCCTCGTCCAGGTCGGCGGTGACGTAGTGGGCTGTGGCACCTACGAGCTTGACGCCCCGGTCATAGGCCTGGTGGTAGGGGCGTGCGCCCTTGAACCCGGGAAGGAAGGAGTGGTGGATGTTGATGGCCCGTCCTTCCAGTGAGCGGCAGAGGTCGTCGGAGAGCACCTGCATGTAGCGGGCCAGGACCACGAGGTCCACGTTGTACTCCTCCACCAGTTCCAGCAGCCGGCGCTCGGCGTCCGCCTTGGTGTCCGCAGTCACCGGGATGTGGATGAAGGGCAATCCGGCGGCCTCGGCCATGGCGCGGTGGGTCTCGTGGTTGGAGACCACCAGGACCAGCTCGCCGCCGAGGGTGCCGCCGCGCCAGCGGAAGATGAGGTCGTTGAGGCAGTGGCCGAACTTGGAGACCATGACCAAAACGCGCTGCTGGGTCTGGTCGTGGAAGCTGAACTTCATGTCGAACCGGCTGGCGATGGACGCGAATTCTTCTTCCAGCATGGCCGGGGTGTAGTTGGGGGAGCCGGAGAACGCGGTGCGCAGGTGCAGGGTTTCGCGGAGGCTGTCGTCGAACTGCTGGTGTTCGTCGATGTTGAAGCCACGCTCGAAGAGGAACGTGGTCACGGCCTGCATGATGCCTGCCTGCTCCTTGCAGGACAGGGTCAGCACGAACTTCTGCGCCTGCTCTTCCTTGAGCACCGGCAGGGTGGTGGTTGCTGAAGCTGCTTCGATGAGGGTCATGTCCCTCCTCCTTCTAGATATATTCGAAAGCACCGAACTGATATATTAGATTGGGTGCCAGCGTATACTGGTCCCCAGGCGAGGTCAATAGTTTTTTCTGGTTTGCGAAGAAAGGGGCTCCATATGGCATTCGAAGCTTTGGCAGTGGCGGACGACGCGGGCAGGAAGTCGCTGGCGGACGTCGCCTACGAAAGCATCCGTGACTGGTTGCTGACGCTTGAAATAAAGCCCGGCGAGCTGCTGAATGATGAGCTCCTCGCGAAGAACCTGGGCGTGGGGCGGACGCCTGTGCGTGAAGCACTGAAGCGCCTGGAGCTGGACCGCCTGGTGAAGACCTACCCCCGGCGGGGGACGTTCGCCACGCGGGTTGACGTCACCGACCTCTCCTTCATCTCCGAAATCAGGGCGCAGCTGGAGCCCCTCGCGGCCGCGCGCGCGGCCCGCGTGGCCTCCCCTGCGGTTAGGGCGGAGCTGCGTGCCACGCTCGAGAAGGTCGAGGCATTCGATGTCGCGGCCGCAACGGTAACCGAGACGCTGCAGCTGGACGCCCGTGTACACCAGGGCATCTACGCCGCCGCCGCCAACCCCCACCTCGAGGACATCCTGATCCGCTACGACAACCTCGCCACGCGGATCTGGTGCATGGTGATCGACCGGCTGCCGGACTTGTCCCACCACGTCCGCGAACACCTCGACCTGCTCCGCGCCGTTATCGACGGGGACGAGGAGCGGGCTGCGGAGCTGGCCAAGGCCCACGTGAGCGGATTCGAGCACGCGGTGCGCGGGGCGCTCTTCAACGCCTAGGTGTATTGACCACGGAGGTTAGGAACATGCGGCGTGGTTAGGTGACAAAAAGAAGACCTCCAAGTGGAGTGGGGCTTGTCTAAGAGTCCGATCCACAAGGAGGTCTTCAATGTCCCATGCTAACGCGCTTCTGACGCCGAAGGGACGGCTCCGGCTGGCCCGGTGCATCGTCGATGACGGGTGGCCGCTGCGCCGTGCTGCTGAGCGGTTCCAGGTGTCCGTGACGACCGCAGCGCGGTGGGCGGCCCGTTACCGGGAGCACGGGGAGCACGGGATGGGTGATCGCTCCAGCCGGCCCATCAACTCCCCGCGTCGGACCTCCACGCGGCGGGAGCGGCGGATCGTCGCGATCAGAGTCAACCGGCGCTGGGGCCCGGCACGGATCGGCTATCTGCTGGGCATTCACCCCTCCACGGTGCACCGGGTGCTGTCCCGGTTTGGGCTGGCGAGGCTGGCGTGGATGGACCGGGCCACGGGCCGGGTGATTCGCCGGTACGAGCACCACAGCCCCGGGGACCTGGTCCACGTCGACATCAAGAAACTTGGACGGATCCCTGACGGCGGCGGACACCGCAGTGTCGGCAGGGCCGCCGGAAACCGGAACAAGACCGGTACCGCGGCAAACCGGAGACCGGGTCACGCCTTCTTGCACAACGCCGTCGATGATCACTCCAGGCTCGCCTACACGGAGATCCTGACCGATGAGAAAAAGGACACTGCGGCCGGATTCTGGGAACGCGCCAATGCCTACTTCGAGTCCCACGGGATCACTGTCAAACGGGTCCTGACCGATAACGGATCCTGCTACCGCTCCTACGCATTCAAAGACGCTCTGGGCCCGGACATCAAGCACAAACGCACCCGACCCTACAGGCCTCAGACAAACGGCAAAGTCGAGCGCTACAACCGCACCATGCTCGACGAATGGGCCTACGCCCGTCCCTACGCCTCAGAGGCCGAGCGTGTTGCCGCTCTCGCCGACTGGCTCCATCACTACAATCATCATCGAGGCCACACCTCACTCAACGGTCAGCCACCGGCCAGCCGCGTCACCAACCTCTCAGGTCAATACACCTAGGCTGCGGCCGCTTTCCCATCCTGCTGTTGACACGTGGTGTGACCTGGCTCATACTCGAAAGCCAGTATTGATATATCAATCAAATATCAGTGTTGGTTGAGCGGCGATGGCGCCGGCGAACGGAGAGACCAGTGGATTCACAGGCAACCTTTGATGCCCCGCGTGCTGCCAGCGACCTCGGAGAGGTCAGCACGGGCGGCCGCAACACGAAGAAGACCCTCGGCCTGCGGGGCGACTGGGGCCGCCTCCCCGGCCACACCGTCGAGGTGTGGCTGCTTGGAGAGCATGTGGCCAGCGGGGTAGTCGACCAGGCGACGGAGGACGATTCCGTGCTCTGGATAGCGGCCGAGGGCATCAGCACCCGACGCGTCTTCGACAAGTCGTCGGGCTACCAGATCTGGGTATGACCCGTCCCTTCGCCAGCAACGCAGTGGCGTCCTAGCGCAGTCCGTGGGTGTGGGCCAGCGCTATGGCTTCAGTCCTGGAGGCCACGCCCAGCTTCCTGAACACGTTCCGTACGTGGAACTTGACCGTGTTCTCGCTGATGTTCAGCGCGGCGGCGATGCTCCGGTTGCGCTGGCCGCCGGCGAGCAGCTGGAGCACCTCAAGTTCCCGGGCCGCGAGGTTCCAACCCGAGACGTCCACCGGGGAAGCGGGCGGATCCAGGGGCAGCGTGACGGAAATGTCCGCACCCCACCCCGGCATGAGGTCGACTTCCATGCGGCCATCCAGTGCCTGCACCCTTCGCTGCAGCCGTTCCATGTTCGGGGCGTCCGCCGACAGCCCGCCCCGCCCGTCATCCCGGACGTTGACCAGCAGGTTCTCGCCGTCGCAGTCCCACTGCGTGCGCACCCGCCGGACCTCCGGCTGCTCCATCATGGCCAGCAGCAGCCCGCGCACAATGGCGCGCGCCGCGATGGCCACTTCCCCGGGCAGCGCCCTGCCGTTCAAGGGGGGCTCGATGAACTGCACGTCGATTCCGCTGAACCGCGTCAGCGGACGCAGGTCCTCGCGCAGCCGCTCGAAAGCGGTGGCCACCGGTTCCTGCACCAGTTCCGCTGTCTGGTCGTTGTGCGTGCGCAGCTCCACCAGCGCCTTGGCGGCCGCGTCACTGACCGTGGCCCGTGCCGTTGCGTCATCCAGGGAGCCGGACCGTGCTGCCGCCAGAATGGTTTCAAGGGTTGTCGAATGCAGATCCACGAGCTCGCTGGTGACCCTGATCCGCTCCGCGGAGGCTGCCCGTGACTCCAGCAGGTAGGACGGCGGCGCATCCTTCACCTTCTCCTGGATGCGGCGTGCTGCCATTTCCCAGAGATATGACACGAGCGCCAGGTCCATGAGCTCCACGTCCACGGCCTGCTGCCGTCCGCTGGCCGTCACGGAGTAGGTAATGACGAGCAGGGCATTGCTGGGCGCGTACTTCAGGGCGAAGGCCTGCCGTTGCGTGCCTGCGATCTGTGCCGTTCCCGTCCAGGGCCCGTCACCGGCCACCAGGCCGCGCAGCTGCTGGAGTTCGCCGATCGATACCCGGGCCACCACCTCTTCGTCGCCTGCCTTCTTCTGCGGGCGCCCGGTGCACTCCTCAGTGAAGATCACCAGCGCATCGCCCCCGGTGTAGGGGAGGACGGCTTCGCGCAGCCGTTCGGCAATGGCGGACAGCGGCGCATCCGCGATCCGGGCCACCGCGCGGAGCAGGGGCCAGGGGAGGGCGGGCCCGGGGAACTCGTGAACCAGCCGAACGGGCGGGGTGCTCTCAGTCATGCCGAACAGGATACGCGAAGGTTGACTCCTCACCTACCCGAATGGGTGGTTGAAAACCACCCCGAATTGGCGTTTCACCTACCCCGCGGTTTCGGGACGATGGATGCCAGGAACAAGAACAAGGAGGAGACATGGACTCAACCGTTCTGACCGCTCCCGGCGTGGAAGCAACCGGCGAAGCCATCACGGGCAATATCTCCCTGGTTTTGGGGGAGATCGCGGACACCGCGGCCAACATCAGCCCGGACAGGCTGCGCCAGGCCGCCGCAATGCTGGAGAACGCCGACCGCGTCTTCGTGGCGGGGGCGGGCCGAAGCGGCCTGGTGTTGAGGATGGCCGCGATGCGGCTGATGCACCTGGGCCTTGTGGTCCACGTGGCCGGAGACACCACTACGCCTGCCATCCGGAAGGGCGACCTTCTGCTCGTGGCGTCGGGCTCCGGCAGCACCGCGGGGGTCGTGAAGGCCGCAGAGACCGCCGCAAGGGCGGAGGCAAGGATCGTAGCCTTCACCGCCAACCCCGGCTCCGTGCTTGCGGGCCTGGCTGACGCCGTCGTGGTGCTCCCCGCCCAGCAAAAGACCGACCACGGCTCCGGCGTCTCCCGCCAGTACTCCGGGAGCCTGTTCGAGCAGGTGCTCTTCGTGGCAACGGAAGCGGTGTTCCAGACACTGTGGGACAACGCCGACATCCCGGCCGAGCAGTTGTGGCTGCGCCACGCCAACCTCGAATAGGCCTTTCCAGCAATTTCCCGTCCTTCGGACAAACCCAATAGAAAGAAGAACCATGAAACTCCAGGTAGCCATCGACCTCCTCACCGTTGAGGACGCCCTCGAGCTGGCCGGCAAGGTGGCCGAATACGTCGACATCATCGAACTGGGCACCCCGCTGATCAAGGCCGAGGGGCTCTCAGCCATTACCGCAATCAAGGAGGCCCACCCGGACAAGCTGGTCTTCGCCGACATGAAGACCATGGACGCCGGCGAACTCGAAGCCGACATCGCCTTCAAGGCCGGAGCCGACCTGGTCACCGTGCTCGGATCCGCGGATGACTCCACGATCGCAGGCGCCGTCAAGGCCGCAAAGGCGCACAGCAAGGGCATCGTCGTGGACCTGATCGGCGTTGCCGACAAGGCCTCCCGCGCCAAGGAAGTCCGCGCCCTGGGCGCCAAGTTCGTGGAGATGCACGCAGGCCTGGACGAGCAGGCAAAGCCCGGCTTCGACCTTAACGGACTCCTCCGCGCGGGCGAAGAATCGCAGGTGCCCTTCTCCGTGGCAGGCGGCGTGAACGTCAGCACCATCGCAGCAGTCCAGGCTGCAGGAGCTGATGTTGCCGTGGCCGGCGGCGCCATCTACGGGGCTTCCGACCCTGCATTGGCAGCCAAGGAACTCCAGGCCGCCATCAACTGACCCCCTTACCCTCCTCGCAACGGGACGGCGGCTCCACCTCTACAGGTGGGGCCGCTGTTGCGCGTTCCGCGTACTCAAGCCATACGCTGCAGCCGCAGCAGGAAGGTCGCCATGATCGTTAATCTGCCCGATACCACCACCTCGAAGGTCTCCAAGGAACTGATGGCCCTGCGCGAGCAGGGCGGCGTGACCGCACTGGGCCGGGTCCTGACCCTGGTCGTGGTCACGAAGTCGGGGCTGGAGGAAGAAGCGATCGAGGCCGCGAACGACGCCTCCCGCGAACACCCCTGCCGGATCATCGTCCTCGCCGACGCCGGCAAGGACCACACGGACCGGCTCGACGCCCAGATCCGGGTCGGCGGGGACGCCGGCGCGTCGGAGGTGATCGTGCTGGGCGGCTACGGCCAACTCGCGCACGAATCCGAATCCCTCGTCGCCGCCCTGCTGCTCCCCGACGCACCCATCGTGGCCTGGTGGCCGCACCGCGCCCCGCAGAACGCCTGCGAAACCACCATCGGCGCGATCGCGCACCGCCGGATCACCGACTCCGCGAACGAGCCCGACCCCCAGGCCGCCCTCGAACGCATCCACCGGACCTACAAGGCCGGTGATACCGACCTCGCCTGGACACGCCTGACCAACTGGCGCATCCAACTCGCAGCCGCACTGGACCAGGTGGACGCGTCCTCCGTGCTCGCCGCTGAGGTCGAGGGGGCCGCTGATTCACCCAGCCCGCTGCTCATGGCTGCCTGGCTTGGCGCCGCCCTGGATGTTCCCGTTGCCAGGCGGGAGGGCCCAACCGGCACCGGCCTTCGCTGCGTCCGGCTCATCCTGCGTGAGGGCGAAATCCGGCTTGTCCGCCCGGGGCTGGCGGCCACGGAACTGAGCCTGCCCGGGCAGAGGGCCCAGCGGATCTCCCTTCCCCGCCCCAGCCTGCGTGACTGCCTCGCGGAAGAACTCAGCCGCCTCGATCCGGATCCGGTGTTCGGGGAGGTGCTCGCCGCCGTCGGACGCGTGCGGATTGAGGCGCCGGCGGCAGCGTCCCCGGAACCTGTTGCCCCCAACCCGCTGCAGGAATGCCTCGCCGCGGTTTAGGCGCACCTTTAACGGCTTTGGCCCCCGGGCAGACGCGCCGGGGGCCAAAGCTTTGCCTGAAAGTTGCGCTACCGTGCCGCGCCCTTCTCCAGGTCCGGGCCTGCGCCCGGGCAGGGCGTCCCGTCGGGGCATCCGTCAGCGCACTCGTGCTTGGTCACGAGGTCAAACTGGACCCCGCGGTGCTGCTCAACTCCCGTGCGGATGGCCCGCTCCACCACGGAATCCGCCAGCCGGCGGCGCAGGGACAGCGGATCGCGCCGAAGGTCCTTGGCAAGGGCGAAGCAGAGCAGGAGCATGACGATGACGAACGGCAGGGCTGCCACGATGGTGATCCGTTGCAGGCCGGACAGGGCCTCGGACGGCTCGTCGCCGCCCGCGAGGAGCATGACGGCGGCCACTGCGCCGGTCAGTGCTCCCCAGAAGATCACCAGGGCCCGCTTGGGGTCGGAGCTGCCGTTGGAGCTCAGTGACGCCATGATCAGGGAGGCGGAGTCGGCGCCGGTGATGAAGAAGATGGCCACCAGCACCATGGCCAGGACGATCACGGCCGCAATCATCCACCCGGGCAGGGGGAGGTTCTTCACCAGGTTGAACAGGGCGCCGTCGAAATCGATGGTGGCCTTGCCGTCGGTGACGGTCATCAGGCCCGGTGTGCCCGCTTTGTCCGCTTCCTGCTGGATGTGGAAGGCCGTGCCGCCGAAGATGCCGAACCAGATCACGCTGACGATGCTCGGGACCAGCAGGACGCCGGTGACGAACTGGCGGATGGTCCGGCCGCGGCTGATCCGGGCGATGAACATGCCGACGAAGGGCGTCCATGAAATCCACCAGGCCCAGTAGAAGATGGTCCAGCCCGACATCCAGGTGCGGAGGGCTTCATCGCCCACCGCTTCGGTGCGGGAGGACATTTCGGCCAGGTCCCTCAGGTAGTCGCCCACCGCCGAGGGGATGAGGTTGAGGATGAAGAGGGTGGGCCCTGCCACGAAGACGATGGCGGCCAGGACGACGGCGAGGACCATGTTGACGTTGGACAGCCACTGGATGCCGCGGCTGATGCCGGACACCGCGGACGCGATGAAGCATGCTGTCAGGATTGCAACGATGCCCACCAGAACCGGAGTGCCGATCTCGCCTGTCCAGCCGTTGGAGGTGAAGCCGCTGCCGATCTGCAGGGCACCCAGGCCAAGGGAGGCGGCGGTGCCGAAGAGCGTAGCGAAAATGGCCAGAATATTGATGACCTTGCCCACCGGCCCCTCAACCGTCCTGATTCCGAACAATGACGTGAAGGCGGCCGAGATCAGCTGCCGGCGGCCCAGCCGGTAGGTGCCGTATGCCATGGCGATGCCTACGACGGCGTACATGGCCCAGGGGTGGAGGGTCCAGTGGAAGATGGACGTGGCCATGGCCGTTTGGATGGCTGCGGGGGTGCGGCCGTCAACGGTTCCCGGCGGGGGAGAGACGAAGTGGTACAGCGGCTCGGCTACGCCGTAGAACATCAGGCCGATGCCCATTCCGGCGGCAAACATCATGGCGATCCATGAAACCGTGCGGAATTCGGGCTTTTCGCCGTCCTTGCCCAGCGGAATGTTGCCGAATTTGCCCAGCGCCAGCCACAGGACGAAGACGACGAACAGCGAGGCGAGGACCATGAAGAGCCAGCCGGTGTATTCCATCACCCAGGCCAGGGCGTCCTTGGAAGTGGTGGCCAGGCCGTCCTTGTCGGCGAACCCCCACACCACGAAGGCGAGGGCGATGACACCCGTGATGCCGAATGTTGCTTTGTCGAGCGTCAGTTTCAGGTTGCGGCGCTGGGTAAGGGCCTGTTCCCTGTTACTCAGCCGCAGTTCCTCCAGGATCTGCTCGTGTTCGTTGACGGCGGGAAGGGCCGCCGTCGCTTCCCCTTGATCGGTGTCCAGCGGCTCGGGGGGAACGCCGTCTGACGGCGGCACCTTGGGCTTCGGGGAGGTCAGTTCACTATTGATGGCCATGAAAGCGGGTCCTTTGGCTAGTCCATGGGCTTGCGTTTAGTGCTGGGCGTCGGGCAGCGCAATCCGGGGATGAATTGCCGCCAAGCCGTTTTGCCAGCGGGGCAGGGTCGTGAGCCCTATGGGGGAGGTGTTCCGCAAAGATCAACAGAGTTCGCGCTAAGCAACAAGAGTGCGGTACGTCACTTTGAAAGTCAAGGGTGTCATAGGGCCCGAACCTCTTGACACACCTCAAGTGGTCCACCACGCTGTTGCATATGGCGCTCTCTGTTGCGCAAAGAGAGATTTTGAAGGGAAACTATGCAGACGCTTGCGATCGTGGGAGCCTCCCTGGCCGGACTTTCGGCCGCCCGGGCTGCCCGCGCCCAGGGCTTTGGCGGGCGGCTGGTCATCATCGGCGATGAACAGCACCGTCCGTACGACAGGCCCCCTTTGTCCAAAGATTTCCTCCTCGGTGCCATCACCGCGGAGGACCTGTTCCTGGAAACACCTGACGACGGACTCGATGCAGAATGGATCCTCGGCGTCAGCGCGGTGGGCCTGGATGCTGCCAGCCGCACCATCACGCTCTCGGACGGGCGGAGCCTGGCCGCCGACGGCATCGTTATTGCCACAGGTGCCCGCTCCCGTAAACTGCCGGCCCTCGAAGGGCTGGACAACGTCTCCTACCTGCGGACCATCGCCGACGCCGAAGGCCTGGCACCAAAACTTGTCGCAGGGAACAGGATGGTCATCATCGGCGCCGGATTCATCGGCGCCGAGGCTGCCTCGGTGGCTGCCTCGCGCGGCATGGACGTCACCATGGTCGACTACGCCCGGGTTCCGTTTGCCCCGCAGCTGGGCGAGGACATGGGTGCTACGGTGGCAAAGCTCCACACCGCCAGGAAGGTTGACCTGATCTGCGGTGCGGAGATCGAATCCTTCGCCATCGAAGACGGCCATGCCACCGCCCTGCGGCTCGCTGACGGGCGCAACCTCCCGGCCGACGTCGTCCTTGTCGGGATCGGTGCCCAGCCCAACGTCGAGTGGCTGGAGGGCTCCGGCGTCGAACTGCGCAACGGCGTGCTGTGCGACGCCATGGGGCGCACCACGGCGCCGGGCATCGTCGCGGTCGGTGACTGCGCGAACTGGTTCGAACTCACCCTGGGTGAGCACCGCCGGGTGGAGCACTGGACGGGCGCACTGGAGCGCCCCGCCGTTGCGGTCCAGGCTTTGCTCGACGCCGACGCCGACGCTCCGGAGCAGCCGGTCAAGCCGCCCTACTTCTGGTCTGAGCAGCACGGCGTGAAGATCCAGTTCGCAGGCCATTCCGCAGGGTACGACCGGCTGGTCATCGAAGCCGGGGACCCGGAGGAACACAACTTCCTGGCGGTCTATTACAGGGGCGAAACGCCCGTGGCGGTCCTCGGCATGGACCAGCCCCGCCTGTTCACCAGGTGGCGCCGCAGCCTCTCGGCCGCGGCCACGAAGCCGGCACCGCTGCTGGCAACAGCTTCCTGAGGCCGCTGCCGCGGTTTCCAGAGTTTCGAAATACCAAACGTTCCCATGCACTGGCGCATGGGTTTTTGAGGAGGAACGTTGACCATAGAAGTAACCACCCCAAGCCTGATCCCCACGCTGCCGGGATCGACGTACGTGGATGAGGGGTTGTTCCGGGCCGAACAGGAGCGGATCTTCGAACAGATGTGGTTCTGCGCCATCCGTTCCTCGGACCTGGACAAGGCCGGGGCCTGGCGGACCGTCCAGATCGGCCGCGAAAGCGTCCTGATCAGCCGCACCCGCAAGGGCCAGATCCGAGCCTTCTACAACATCTGCCGCCACCGCGGCGTGAAGCTCTGCATGGAAGAGCAAGGCGAAGCAGCCCGCTCGTTCCAGTGCCCGTACCACGCCTGGACCTACGACTTCGAGGGCAAGCTCATCGCGGCGCCGAACCTGACCAAGATGCCGGACATCGACCGTGACGAGTATGGCCTGGCCAAGGTCCACGTCCGCGAGTACCTGGGCTACGTCTGGGTGTGCCTGGCGGGGGAGCCGCCGTCGTTCGAAGAGGACGTCATGGGCGCCATCGAGGAGCGCCTCGGCGACCTCAAAGCCATCGAGGGCTACGACGTGGCCAACCTGAGCCTGGGCCGGCGGATCAAGTACGACGTGAAGGCCAACTGGAAGCTCATCATCGAGAACTTCATGGAGTGCTACCACTGCGCCACCATCCACCCGGAACTGACCGAGGTCCTGCCCGAGTTCGCCGACGGTCTGGCGGCACAGTACTTCGTGGGCCACGGCGCCGAGTTCGGCGAGGACATCAAGGGCTTCACGGTGGACGGGTCCGAGGGCCTGGACATCATCCCCGGCGTGGGCGAGGACCAGGACCGCCGCTACTACGCCATCACTATCAAACCCACCGTGTTCGTGAACCTCGTACCGGACCATGTGATCATCCACCGCATGTTCCCGCTGGCGGCGGACCACACCATTGTCGAGTGCGACTGGCTGTACCTGCCGTCCGTCGTCGAAAGCGGAAAGGACGTCTCCGCCTCTGTTGAGCTGTTCCACCGCGTCAACATGCAGGACTTCGACGCCTGCGAACGCTGCCAGCCGGGAATGGCCTCGAAGACCTACGCCAAGGGTGGTGTGCTGGTCCCCAGCGAGCACCACATTGGGGCTTTCCACGACTGGGTGCAGGAGAAGGTGGGCGACGCGCCGTTGTCCGGCGATGTCCGGCTGGGCATCACCGCCGACACCCCGCCGCTGGAGGAGCGGGCCGTCACGGTCGAGCGCAATGAGCCCGCGGTGGCCGCAGCGAACTGAAGCACTGATGAGCGCAGATGACCCCCGGGCCCGGCCCGGGGGTCATCTGCGTTATTACCTGACGGTGTAGCCCATGTTGGCGCTGGCTTGGAGCCCGGCTTCCTTCAGTGATTCCAGCAGGCCCGGAATCTTTTCCGGGTCGAATCGGAATGCGGGCCCGGAGATGCTGAGGGCGCCGATCACGTTGCCCTGGTGGTTGTAGACGGGCACGGCCACGGCATTCAGGCCGATTTCGAACTCCTCACGCACCACGGCGTAGCCCTTGGCGCCAATCTCGAGGAGTTGGGCATCCAGTTCCTTCCGGCTGGTGATGGTGCGCGAGGTGCGGGAGGGCAAGCCGGTTTCCTTTAGGATGCGCTCACGCTCGTCTGCTTCCAGCGCCGCCAGGAGGACCTTTCCGCTGGACGTGGCGTGCAGCGGTGTCAGGCTTCCCACCCAGTCGTAGGTGGCCAGCGTGGAAGGTCCCATCGCCTGGTCCACGTTCACGGCGTAGTTCGAGCGCAGGACAGCCAGGTTGACGGTTTCCTTGAACTCCTCGGCCAGGCTTTCCAGTACCGGCCGGGCTTCGTGGACCAGGCTGAGCCGGCCGGGAATGGAGCTGGCGAGGCGCAGGATCCCAAAGCCAAGCTGGTACTTGCCGCGCTCGCTGTTCTGGTGGACCATCTCCCGGGTCACCAGGGACCCCATCAGCCTAGAGACGGTGGATTTGTGGATCCCCATCTCCTCGGCAATTTCGCTGACGCCGGCATGACCCTCCCTTGCCAGGATTTCCAGGACGGTGAGGGCACGCTCCACGGATTGCACGCCGCCGGACTGGCCGCCTTCACTGTCGGTATCGGATTCCGGTTCATTTTTAGGAGCCATACTTCCTGATCCTATGCCGGGAACTGTGACGGCGGTGACATTGCGTTAACCCGGGTGGCTTTCAACCGGCCGGAAGGCCTGCTAACTGCCCCGGTAGGTGGAGTAGGCAAAGGGGCTCAAAAGCAGCGGCACGTGGTAGTGCTCGGGGCCGGTGACTTCGAAGACCAGGTCCACTTCGGGGAAGAACGTCTGCGTCTGCAGGCCGGCGTAGTAGCTGCCGGTGGCGAAGTTCAGTTTGTAGTGGCCCGGTTCCAGCCGCTCCGGACCCAGGTCCTTCGCCCGCCCGTCCGAGTCCGTGGTGGACGCTGCCAGCTCACGCCAGGTGCCGCCGTCGTTTGTTGAAAGCACGACGGCGACACCCGCCGCCGGGCGCCCGGCACCGGTGTCGAGGATATGGGTGGTGACGTGTGAAACGCTCATTCGCTGATCAGTCCTTCGAGCCGCAGTACGGCAATCTCACGCAGTTGCTGCGCCACGATGGTGTCTTCGTCTTCAGGGGAATTGGAGAGCCGGGTATCCAGGGCCTCCAGGATCTCCGGCGCGGTGCGGCCGGCGGCGCGGATCAAAAAGACCCGGCCGAACTTCTCCTCGTACTCCCGGTTGCCCCGGGCCAGGGCGTCGGCCGCTGCGGCATCTGCCGGGTCCACCCCGGCCTGCTCCGAACGCGACATGGACGCCTCGGTGCTTGCCGCCGTCGGACGCTCCCCAATGCGGGGATGGTGTGCCATGGCAGCTTCCACCTCGGCGGACGTGAAGGGATTGGCGGCGTTGGCCGCGAACTCCAAGAGTTCGTTCCGGTTTGCGAAAGGCCGGGCCTCTGCCACGGCATCCACCCACCTGGTGATATCAATGCATGGGCGCAGGGTGGCCCTGGCCGCGGCGGGATCTGCCGCGTTGAATTCGGCAAGCTGCATGCTGGCTCATTCCTCGGTCTGCTGGCATCCATGGTGACGGCTATGCGGAGGCCGGGAGACTCGGCGCCTGAACCGGCAAAGGGCGGCAGGCTTCCGCATCATGGAACTGTTATTTCAGCATACGTAATATTCAAGAACAGGGCCGCGGCCCGTGTCAAGAGCGTACAGCAGGTAACCGGACCGGGCCGGCACCAGGCCGGGCCGCCAAAACTGGGAAACCTGGCCATTCACTGCTCCGAATATCTTGTGGAAATCTTTGCACCTGCTTGCCAGGACGTTGAGGAACTGCGGGGACACTCGAAGGGAAGCGAACGGCTTCCAAGCAGGGCTCGACGACGACCGCACCGGAAGCTGCACTGCTTGGGGAAGGCGGGGAGGCGATGGAACAACTCAAGAGGACCGGAGTGGAGAAAGCCAGGGCGCTGCTTCGCCTCTACTTCCATTCCCGGAAGGTCCGCGCAGCGGCCAGGGACCTGGAGCACGCACTCGCGGAATCGCGGGAGTTGTCCAGCTGGCCCGGAGACAGGCTCCCGGTAGGGGAGGAAATGTCGCGGCAGGTGGAAAAGCTGACCCGCCGGCTCAAGCTGGAGACCGAGGCGCACCACAGGTTCGAGGATCTTTTCCACACAGCTGCCGGAAGGCGTTCCGTACCGGCGGTTTAAGTGCCACACTTAGCAGCAATCGATTGGCTGGGGGATACCAGGTCAGGAGATTGCAGTGGGTTCTTTGGCAGGTTGGGCGTACCTTTTGGCGGGGCTGATGACCATGGACGCGCTGCTCCTTGCGCTGTGGGCCATGGAAGTTGACTGGGGCAAGTACTGGCGCCGGAAGTGAGCCCTCTCCGCCTGGTGCTGAATCAGCCGATTTCTTCGGCGAGTTCGACGATGATGCCCTCCGGGCCGCGGACGTAGCAGAGCCTGAAGACGTCCCCGTACCGTTCGATGCTGCCCACCAGCTCGCCGCCGTGCGCTTTCAGCCGGGTGACGGTGTCCTCGACGTCGTCCACGGCGAAGCAGACATGGCGCAGGCCCGGGACGTTGGCGGGGGCCTGCGGGTCGCCGTCGGGAGTTGGCGGCGTGTGGAAGCTGCTGAGCTCAAGCCGTGACCGGCCATCCGGGGTCTCCAGCATGGCGATCTCGGACCGGACCCCGTCGACCCCAATGATGCGGTCCACCCAGGCGCCCTCCACTTCTCCGCTGCCCACCGGCGTGAGGCCGAGCTCCACGAAGAAGGCTGTTGCGGCAGCCATGTCAGTCACCACGATGCCCACGTGGTCCATGCGTTGGATTGCCATGGGTCCGATGCTAGCCCAGCTCAGGCCGCTGCTGGAGGTCCAGCCGCATCAGCACGCGGGGAAAACCATTCAATACGGATTCGGTGTCGGCAGCCTTGGTGAAGCCTGCGTCCTCGAAGAGTTTGCGGGTGCCCACGTAGGCCATGGTGAGGTCCACCTTGCTGCCGCGGTTGTCCACCGGGTAGCCCTCGATGGCCGGCGCACCGTAGGAGCGGGCAAACTCGACGGCCCCCGCCAGCAGCCTGTGCGAGATGCCCTGGCCGCGGTGGCCGGGGCGGACCCGCAGGCACCACACGGACCAGGCATCCTGCCCGTCCACGTGGGGAATCCTGCGGTTCCGGGCGAAACTGGTGTCCGCACGCGGGTGGACCGCTGCCCACCCAACTACTTCGCCGCCGTCGTACGCCAAAACCCCGGGCGGCGGATCCTGCGCAACCAGCTGCCTCACCAGTTGCCCGCGCTCGGCCCCGCGCAGTGAGACGTTCAGCTTGGAGGGTATCCGGTAGCTCAGGCACCAGCAGACGGTGGCGTCGGGGCGCTTCGGGCCCACCATCGTGGCTACGTCCTCGAAGGCCGTTGCCGGGCGCACCTCAATCGCCATGCTGCACTCCTAATCCTCTGGGACCCGGCCGATGCTCCATGCGGCGACTCTGCGGAGATCAACCCTGGTTGCCTGCAGCGGCACCCTGGTTCCACCCGAAAGCAGCACAGGCCCCAGGAAATGGATGTACCGGTACTGTTCCCCGGTCAGCGGACCGGCGTCATCCGCCCTCTGTTCGACCGCCCTGGAGTCCCAGGCGTCGAGGGTGCCGGCGATGGCCCAGCTGCCGATCCGCACCTGGTCGTTCTGCCGCTGCGTCCACGCCCGCTCCGACACCACCGAGCCGGAAATGACCGTACCGTCAACCACCACGGTGAGCTCCATGGTGGCATCGGGGCCGGTTCCGAAGACCGAGGTCAACAGCAGCAGGAGGCACGGGTCGGTCCCGTTGTCCCACGTTTCGTCCGCCATGGCTTCCCTTCCTCGCTGGTAACAGTGCAAGCCGGTCAGTCCAGTTTCCACCCTGTTGGCCCAGGTTGTGCCTCACTACACTGGGACCCATGACCCAGCAGGAACCGGGCAGGACCGCTGCGGATCCCGATACTGCCGGCACCTTGCCACGTACCCCGGCCGAGCGTTCACGCACCTTCACCAGCATCCTGGTGAACACCGCCCTGGCCAACATCACCACCAGCTACCTGTGGTTCGCACTGACTTTCTGGCTTTACCTGGAGACACGCAACGTGATCGCCACCGGAGTGGTGGGCGGCGCGTACATGCTCCTGATTGCCCTGTCGAGCGTCAGTTTCGGCACCTTCGTGGACCGCTGCCGCAAGCTGGCCGTGATGCGCTTCGCGGCCGGCTTCAGCCTGGTGATGTTCGTGCTGTCCGGGGTCATGTTCCTGCTCACGCCTGCGGCGTCGTTGCTGGACCTGGGGCGTCCCTGGTTCTGGATTTTCACGTTGGTCATCCTTGTCGGCGCAGTAGTGGAGAACATGCGGAACATCGCCTTGTCGACAACCGTCACCATCCTCATCGAGCCGGACCGCCGCGCCAACGCCAACGGGCTGGTGGGGATGGTGCAGGGGCTGATGTTCATTGTGACCTCCCTGCTGTCCGGACTGTCGGTAGGGTTGTTGGGAATGGGCTGGACCATCGTCGTCGCGCTGGTCCTCACGGCCGCGGCCTTCGCGCACCTGCTCACCCTCCGGATGCCCGAGGAAGTGCGCGTGGCGGCAACGGACGCCCACGGCGGATTCGACCTGCGCGGCTCGTTCACGGCAGTGCTTGCCATTTCCGGGCTGTTCGCGCTGATCCTGTTTTCGACGTTCAACAACTTCATCGGCGGCGTCTACATGGCACTGATGGATCCGTACGGGTTGGAGATGTTCTCCGTGGAAATGTGGGGCGCCGTCTTTGCGGTCGGATCCACCGGGTTCATCATCGGTGGTGCCCTGATTGGCAAATTCGGGCTGGGCGCCAACCCCCTGCGCACCCTGCTGCTTGCGGTGGCGGCCATGGGGGTCCTTGGAGCGGTCTTTACGCTGCGGGAGTGGGCGTGGCTCTACATCCTCGGGATCTGGCTGTACCTGGTGCTGGTCCCGTTTGTGGAGGCGGCCGAGCAAACCGTGATCCAGCGGGTGGTGCCGCTGCCGAAACAGGGCCGCGTGTTTGGCTTCGCCATGGCCTTCGAGTCCGCCGCGGCGCCAGTCACGGCGTTCCTCATCGCCCCGGTTGCCCAGTTCTGGATCATTCCGTACGCACGGTCGGCGGACGGCGCAGCGCTCCTGGCGCCGCTGCTGGGGGAAGGCACCTCCCGCGGAATCGCCCTGGTGTTCCTGGTGGCGGGGATCATCATGGTTGCCGCCGCCCTGCTGGCTTTCCTGACCCCGGTCTACCGCCGGGTTTCCGCTTCGTATGCGGAAGCGCCGGCAGAGGCCAAGGCCGGTGGTTAACGCCGGATGCCCCAGCATTATGTGCTGGGGCATCCGGGGAAACGCTGCAGGATGTCATGGAGCGTTAGAGTCCCAGGGCTTCCTTCAGGACGGCGACGTGGCCGTCGGCCTGGACCTGGTACTGGGCTAGGGTGACGTTGCCGTCGGGGTCCACCACAACCGTGGAGCGGACGATCCCTTCATGGATTTCGCCGTTGACCAGCTTTTCGCCCCAGGCGCCGTAGGCCAGGGCGACCGCGTGGTCGGGGTCGGAGAGCAGCGGGAAGGTCAGGGAAAAGTCGTCCGTGAAACCGGCCAGGGCCTCGGGGGCGTCGGGGGAGATGCCGACAACTTCGTAGCCCTTGCCCTGCAGGGAGGCCAGGCTGTCGCGGAAGTCGCAGGCCTCGGTGGTGCATCCGGGGGTGGCGGCCTTCGGGTAGAAGTACACGATGACGTTCTTGCCACGGTAATCGGCCAAGGAGGTTTCCCGGCCCTGGGCGTCCCGGAGGGTGAACTCAGGAGCCGGGGTGCCGGGCTGGAGTTTGGTGGTCAGGGTGGGGCTCATGGCGTTCCTTTGAAAGACTCGGTCAGTGATGGCCAAACATCTAGTGAAGCGGGTTGCCGCTTAGAGATACAACTCCCGCGTCATATGCAGTATTCCGCCGGTCCCCGGACAACCGCGTGGGGCCCGGGGACAAACTGGTAGCCGCCGCCGCGGACGGTGGCAACGGCGTGCCGGGCGTTGCCCAGCTTCCGGCGGACCCGCCCTACGTAGACGTCGATGGCCCGGGCGGTTGCGCCCGGGAAATCCAGCGACTCGAGGAACTCCTGCAGTTCCTCGCGTGCAACGGTACGGGACAGGTGGGTCACCAGGTAGCGGAGCACCTTGTACTCGACGCCGGTCAGGGGCACCGGCTGGCCGTCGAGCAGGACCATCTCGGCGGCCAGGTCCACGGCCATGGTGCTGACGGGGCCGGCCGACGGCGGCAGGTGGGTGCCGCCGTCGGCATCAGTTGCGCCGGGGTTCTCCGCGATGGAAGAAGCGCGAGAGGAGTCGGCTGCGGCTCCTTCCGTGGCGGAGAACCCGGCCGTGGGGGCTCCGGCGGCAGGCCAGTGGACTTCCGCCTCCGGAGCAGTTTCGAGGGCCCTCGCAAGGACCATTTGGGCGGCGTGGCGCAGGACTTCGGGGCTGGTTCCTTCGGCTGGAACCACCCACAGTGCCAGGCCCCGTGCCGCTGCCCGTTTGGCGTGCACAGGACTCCGGTGCACGCCCCTGGGGTGATGGGCTTCCACAGCCATGGCGCGTCCTATACGCCGCCGCGGCGGATCAGCTTGCCCGTTGGGGTCTGGCCGTCCACCACGGCGCCGCACAGGAAAGTCTTGCGGACCACGCCGGCCAGGGTCTTGCCGTCGTACGGGGTGATGGGGTTCTTGTGCTTGAGCTTGGAAACATCCACCACGAAGGCCTCGTCCGGGGCGAAGACGGCGAAATCGGCGTCATAGCCGAGCGCCAGCTGGCCCTTGTTAGTGAGGCGGGCCAGGTTGGCCGGCTTTTCGGCCATCCAGGACACCACCTGCTCCAGCGGGATACCGCGATGCCGTGCCTCGCTCCAGATCAGGGACAGGCCCAGCTGCAGCGAGGAAACGCCGCCCCAAGCCACGGCGAAGTCGCCGTTCTCCAGGTCCTTCAGGTCCAGCGTGGAGGGGGAGTGGTCCGAGACGATGCAGTCGATGGTGCCGTCCAGCAGGCCCTGCCACAGCAGTTCCCGGTTGGAGGCCTCGCGGATGGGCGGGCAGCACTTGTAGGCGGTGGCGCCGTCCGGGATTTCCTCGGCCATCAGCGTCAGGTAGTGCGGGCAGGTCTCCACGGTGAGCTTGACGCCGTCACGCTTTGCGGAGGCGATCATGGGCAGGGCATCCGACGACGACAGGTGCAGGATGTGCGCACGTGCGCCGGTCCAGCGGGCCCGCTCGATGACCTCGGCGATGGCCTTGTTCTCGGCGCCGCGGGGGCGGGAGGCCAGGAAGGTGGAGTAGTGGTCGCCGCCCGGGTGCGGGGCGCGGTCGATGGCGTGTGAGTCCTCTGCATGGACGATCATGAGCGAGTCGAAGGACTTCAGCTCGGCCATGTCCTCTTCCATCTCGTCCGCGTCCAGGTGCGGGAACTCGTCCACGCCGGAGTGCAGGAGGAAGCACTTGAAGCCGAACACGCCTTCATCGTGCAGGGGGCGGAGGTCCGCCTTGTTGCCGGGGATGGCGCCGCCCCAGAATCCGACGTCGATGAACGCCTGGTCCTCGGCCACCTCACGCTTGAGCTTGAGGTTTTCCACGGTGGTAGTGGGCGGGACGGAGTTCAGCGGCATGTCGATGATGGTGGTGACACCGCCGGCTGCCGCGGCACGGGTGGCGGACGCGAAGCCCTCCCACTCGGTGCGGCCGGGCTCGTTGACGTGGACGTGGGTGTCCACCAGGCCGGGAAGCAGGGTCTCGTCGTCGGCGAGTTCGATGATTTCGGCACCGGCCAGGCCATTGCCCAGCGGTTCGATGGCCACGATCTTGCCGTTGCGGACTCCCACCTCGCGCGGGGCGATCCCGGCGGTGGTCAGGATGCGCCGGCCCCGGATGACGAGGTCAAAACGTTCTTCAGACACGGAGGTCCTCCTTGGTGCTTGGGGTGCGGGACAGCCTGTTGGCTGCCAACCTCCCGCTGATCTGGGTGCCGAGCTGTTCCAGAAGCTGTCCGGCCTCTGCTATGCACCTGTTTACATCGCTTTCGAGTTCGGTCAAAGCGTAGACGTCTTCGAATCCGGCGGCCGCTGCCTGGCT
This sequence comes from Arthrobacter sp. MOO21, assembly GCF_057369995.2. Taxonomy (NCBI): domain Bacteria; kingdom Bacillati; phylum Actinomycetota; class Actinomycetes; order Micrococcales; family Micrococcaceae; genus Arthrobacter; species Arthrobacter sp. MOO21. The sequence goes on from NZ_CM170671.2 coordinate 2,221,863, forward strand.
TTGCCCGAGGGTGGTCCGGCCGCAGACGGCGACCACCGGGACGCCCTGCGCGGCTGCTGCCCGGGCAACGCCCATCGGGGTCTTTCCGAGCAGGCTTTGCTCATCGAGGCTGCCTTCGCCGGTGACCACGAGGTCTGCGCCGGCCAGGCGGTCGGCCAGCCCGGTGAATTCGAGGACGACGTCGATTCCCGGCCGCCGTGTTGCGGCCAGGACAGCGATGGCGGCGTAGCCCACGCCGCCTGCCGCGCCGGCTCCGGGAGCCTCCGCTGCCTTGACGGCGCGGAATCCGATTTCCCTGGCCAGGACTTCGACAAACCTGGCCAGGGCGGCGTCGAGCATGCCGACGTCTTGTGGGGTGGCACCCTTCTGCGGGCCGAAAACCGCCGCGGCGCCCTGTGCGCCCAGCAGGGGGTTGTCGACGTCGGATGCCAGCACGAAGCGGGTGTCCACCAGGCGGGGTTCAAAGTCGGTGAAGTCGATGCTGTGCAGGTTCGCCAGCGCCGCTCCGCCGGGTGGCAGTTCGTTGTTCCGGGCGTCCAGGAACCTGGCGCCGAGACCCTGGAGGAGCCCCGCGCCGCCGTCGGTGTTGGCACTGCCGCCAACGCCGAGCACGATCCGCCGGCAGCCGGCGTCGAGCGCAGCCCGGATGAGCTGCCCGGTGCCCAGGCTGGAGGCGGCTGCGGCGTCTGCGGAGTCCGGGCGGCTGCCCTTCCGGACGCTTGGCACCAGGGCAAGCCCCGACGCCGTCGCCATCTCGATGACAGCCTCATGGCCGCGTACGGCGAACTCGGCCTCGACGGGTTCACCGGTCGGACCGGTCACCGTTGCCGTGCGCCGGGTGAAGCCGGAGCCGACGGCGGCGTCAAGGGTGCCCTCGCCGCCGTCGGCCACCGGAATCCGGACCACCTCAAGGTTGCTGTTGTGTGCCGTACCGGCCGCGCGCTGCAGGCCCTTTTCCAGGTGGCTGCACACCTCCGGGGCGGACAGCGATCCCTTGAACTTATCCGGAGCAATCACGATCCGCATGGTTAGCCCTGCAGTGCCAGGATGGCGGTGGGGGCGTCGGCGGCGGTTTCGGCCAGTTCCTCGAACTCGTTCACGGCGTTGATTTCCACGCCCATGGAGATGTTGGTGACCTTTTCCAGGATCACTTCGACCACCACGGGAACCTGGAACTCGCCCATCAGGGCCTTGGCCTTGTCGAACGCGGCGGCGAGGTCATTGGGGTCCTCCACGCGGACGGCCTTGCAGCCCAGGCCCTCGGCCACCTTCAGGTGGTCCACGCCGTAGCCGCGGGTGTCCTCGGACAGGTGCGAGCTGTTGATGTTCTCGAAGGCCAGGGACACGTTCTGTTCCATGTTGAACCCGCGCTGGGACTGGCGGATCAGGCCCAGGTAGGAGTTGTTTACCACCACGTGGATGTACGGCAGGTTGAACTGCGCGCCCACGGCCAGCTCTTCGATCATGAACTGGAAGTCGTAGTCGCCGGAGAGGGCCACCACGGTCTCGTCCGGGTTGGAACGTGCCACGCCGAGCGCGGCCGGGGCGGTCCAGCCCAGCGGGCCTGCCTGGCCGGCGTTGATCCACTTGCGCGGGCCGAAAACGTGCAGCATCTGCGCGCCGGCGATCTGGGACAGGCCGATGGTGGACACGTAGGTGGTGTCGCGGCCGAAGGACTTGTTCATCTCCTCGTACACGCGCTGCGGCTTGATGGGGATGTTCTCAAAGTGCGTCTTGCGGTGCAGGGAGGCCTTGCGGTCCTGGCATTCGGCAACCCAGGCGCTGTAATCCGGCAGGGACCCGGCAGCAGCCCGTTCCTTGGCGAGCTCCACCAGCCCGGCCAGCGCCGCGCCGGCGTCGGACGCGATGCCCAGGTCCGGGGAGAACACGCGGCCGATCTGGGTGGGCTCGATATCGATGTGCACGAACTTGCGGCCGGCGGTGTAGGTCTCCAGGCCGCCGGTGTGGCGATTGGCCCAGCGGTTGCCGATGCCGATCACGAAGTCGGACTGCAGGTAGTTCTCGTTGCCGTAGCGGTGGGAGGTCTGCAGGCCCACCATGCCGGCCATGAGCTGGTGGTCGTCCGGGATGGTGCCCCAGCCCATCAGGGTGGGGATGACCGGAACGTTCAGGGTCTCGGCCAGTTCCACCAGCTGCGCGGAGGCGCCGGCGTTGATGATGCCGCCGCCGGCCACGATCAGTGGGTGCTTGGCGGCCAGGAGCATGTCCAGGGCCTTCTCCAGCTGCTTGCGGGAGGCCTTGGGCTTTTCGATGGGCAGGGGCTCGTAGGTGTCGATGTCGAATTCGATCTCGGCCATCTGCACGTCGATGGGCAGGTCCAGCAGCACGGGGCCGGGGCGGCCGGAGCGCATCAGCTGGAAGGCCTTCTGGAAGGCGCCGGGAACCTGGCCGGGCTCCAGGATGGTCATGGCCATCTTAGTGACGGGCTTGGCGATGGACTCGATGTCCACGGCCTGGAAGTCTTCCTTGTGCAGCTTGGCAACTGGAGCCTGGCCGGTGATGCAGAGCATGGGGATGGAGTCGGCCCACGCGGCGTAGAGGCCGGTGATCATGTCGGTGCCGGCGGGGCCGGAGGTGCCGATGCAGATGCCGATGTTGCCGTCCTTGGCGCGGCTGAAGCCGTCGGCCATGTGGCTGGCGCCTTCAACGTGGCGGGCCAGGGTGTGGCGGATGCCGCCGTGGGCGCGCATTGCGGAGTAGAAGGGGTTGATGGCGGCGCCTGGCAGGCCGAACGCCTCGATGGCGCCTTCCTTTTCCAGGATGGCCACCGCTGCATCAACGGTACGCATCTTGCTCATGGGGTGCTCCTTGTTGTGCCCCTTTGGGGGCGAAGTCTGGGTGTTTTTGGGTGTGCTGAAGTACCCCCACGACTTGTGGTGGGGCACTTTGGGGGTGGCCGCCGTCGTAATTGACGACGGCGGCCGGCGTGTCTGTGTCGAAGTGCCCCGTTTTGGCGGGGCTGCTCCTACTTCCTGCCGCTGAGCTGGAGGACCTGCTTGAAGAGTCCGGAGTGGTCCAGTGCGCCGTCGCCCTGGTTGACGGTGGCGGCGACGAGCTGAGCGACGACGGCGCCGAGGGGGATAGCGACGTTGGCTTCGCGGGCGGCGGAGGTGACAATGCCCAGGTCCTTGTGGTGCAGGGCCAAGCGGAAGCCGGGGTCGAAGTTGCGGTCCAGCATCTTCTGGCCCTTCTGGTCCAGGACCTTGGAGCCGGCCAGGCCGCCGCCGAGGACCTTGAGGGCTGCGTCGGTGTCCACGCCGTAGGCCTCAAGGAAGGCGATGGCCTCGCCGAGGACCTCAATGTTGACGGCGACGATCAGCTGGTTTGCAGCCTTGACGGTCTGGCCGGAGCCGGAGGGGCCCACGTGGACGATGGTCTTGCCCACGGCGTTCAGGACGTCCTGGGCGTCGTCGAAGTCCGCCTTGTCGCCGCCGACCATGATGGAGAGGACGGCGTCGATGGCGCCCTGTTCACCGCCGGAGACCGGAGCGTCGAGGGGGCGGATGCCGGCTTCGCGGGCTTCGTCGGAGAGGCGCTTTGCCACGTCGGGGCGGATGCTGGAGGCGTCGATCCACAGGGTGCCCTGCTTGGCGTTGGCGAAGACGCCGTCCTTGCCGCTGACTACGCCCTCGACGTCGGGGGAGTCCGGCACCATGGTGATGACGACGTCGGCATCCTTGACCGCGTCAGCGATGCTGGAGGCGCCCTTGCCGCCTTCGGAGACCAGCTTGTCGATCTTGTCCTGGCTGCGGTTGAAGCCGGTGACGGTGTGGCCGGCCTTGACCAGGTTGATGGCCATGGGCAGGCCCATGATTCCGAGGCCGATAACTGCAACGTTGCTCATGATGGTTCTTCTTTCTGGAAAGTCTGTGGGGGCGTTGGTGGCCGTTTTCAGCGGCTGATGCGCTCGCGGATGGCCCAGCTGAAGGCCGTCTCCTGCGGTTCCTTGTACTCGAGGCCGATGTAGCCTTCGTAGCCGAGTTCGCGGCTGCGGGCGATCCATTCGCCGAGCGGGAGGGTGCCGGTGCCGGGGGCGCCGCGGCCGGGGTTGTCGGCGATCTGGATGTGGCCGAAGTCCTTGGCATGGTTTTCGATGACGGCTTCAACGTCGTCGCCGTTGACTGCCAGGTGGTAGAAGTCGGCGAGGAGCTTGATGTTGCCGACGCCGGCCTCGGCCTTGACGCGGGCGATGACCTTGAGTGCGTCGTCCGCGGTCAGGAGCGGATACTTGGGTGCGCCGCTGACGGGTTCGAGGAGGACGGTGCCGCCGATGCGGGCGACGCCTTCGGCAGCTGCCGCAAGGTTCTTGGCGGCGAGCTCGTCCTGCTCTTCGGGGGTGAACTCGTCCTGTCGGTTGCCGTAGAGCGCGTTGAAGGCCTTGCAGCCCAGGCGTTCACCGATGCCGGCCACCACGTCGATGTTGTCATTGAACTCGGAGCAGCGGCCCTTCCAGGAGACCAGGCCGCGGTCACCGCCGGGCATGTTGCCCGCGTTGAAGTTCAGGCCGGTGAGCTGGACGCCGGCGTCCGTGATGGCGTTCTCGAACTTGGTGATTTCGCTGTCCGCGGGGACCGAGGTTTCGAAGGGCCACCAGAACTCGACGGCGTCGAAGCCTGCTGCCTTGGCTGCGGCGGGACGCTCGAGCAGGGGCAGCTCCGTGAGGAGGATCGAGCAGTTCACTGTGTACGTCATCGTAGGTCCTTCCGAGGGAGGGGCTTTGATCTATCTTCCCTTGCTTCCGGCATCTTGACCGTTTCCGCTTTGTGGAATTTAGATTCTGCTTTATGAAAAGTGTAGGGAACGTGGGGCGGGGGAGTCAAGGGGAGGGCGGGTGGGGGCGCTGCTGGGAAGCCGGCAGGTCGGGCGGCCAACATATACTCCGAGCATGCCAATCATGCGCCTCGACCGAGACCTTCAAGTGACGCCATCAACCTCCGGGCACTGCGGAGCGAACCAGTGAGCGGCGGCCTCGTAGCCTTGCTCGACGACATCGCCGCCTTGGCGCGCATCGCAGCCGCATCGGTGGATGATGTGGCCGCCGGGGCAGCCAAGGCCGGCACCAAGGCGGCGGGCGTGGTGATTGACGACGCCGCGGTCACGCCCCAGTACGTGTCCGGGGCCGACCCGTCCCGCGAACTGCCGATGATCAAGAAGATCTTCTGGGGCTCACTGCGGAACAAGCTGCTGATCATCCTGCCGGCACTGCTGCTGATCAGCGCCGTCATCCCCTGGATCATCCCGTTCATCCTCATGCTGGGCGGCACCTACCTCTGCTACGAGGGCGCGGAGAAGGTCTGGCACAAACTGCGCGGCCACCACGAGGCCGACGAAGACTCGCCTGCCGTGGACCGGGGCGCCGACGCCGAATCCAAAGTCGTAAAGGGCGCCATCACCACCGACTTCATCCTGTCCTGCGAGATCATGGTGATCGCCATGAACGAGGTTCCCGATGCCTCCCTGTGGGTCCGGGCGCTGATCCTGGTCGTCGTGGCGATAGTGATCACCGTGGCCGTCTACGGCGCCGTCGCCCTCATCGTGAAAATGGACGACGTCGGCATGCACCTTGCCGCCAAGGACTCGGCAAGCTCCCAGCGCTTTGGCGAAATGCTGGTCCGGGGGATGCCTGCCGTGCTGGGTGCCATCACCTTCATCGGGACGATCGCCATGCTCTGGGTGGGCGGCCACATCATGCTGCAGGGATCGCACGATCTCGGCTGGCACGCGCCGTACGACCTGGTCCACGCCCTCGAGCACCCGTTCGCCGGAATTCCCGTGGCGGGCGGCTTCCTTGCCTGGCTCGTCAACACCCTCTGCTCCGCGGTGCTCGGGGTTCTTTGGGGCGGCATCGTCATGGCCGTCCTGACGCCGTTGCTCAAGGCACTGCCGTCCAACAAGGCCAAGGCGAAGGACAGCCATGCGGAGGGTGGCAGCCACGCCGCCGCCCAGCCGCCGGCGAAAAACGACGGCGACATGGCCTCCTAGCCGCGGTCCAGCGCCGGACGCGAATGAAAAAAGAACAGCGACGACGGGCTCCGCACCAGACCAGGTGCGGAGCCCGTCGTCGCTGTGGAGAACCTAGTGCTGCAGGTCCTTCCCCTTGGTTTCGGGAATGGTGAACACGAAGACCGCGCTGACCGCCAGCAGCAGCACTGCGTACACGTTGAACACCTGCGGCGCCCCCAGCGAGGAGCCAAGCCACTGCTGCAGGTACGGCGCGGTCCCGCCGAACAGTGCCACGCAGATGGAGTACGGCACGCCCACGCCCACGGTACGGATCGACGTCGGGAACAGCTCGGCATAGACGGCCGGCACAATGGCGGCGCTCGCGGCGATGAAGACCAGCATCACGGACATGGAGACCGCCAGCTGCCAGGCGGAATCCTTCAGCAGCAAGGTCATGGGGAAGTGGAACACCGCCGAGCCGACGGCGCCGGCCAACAGCACCTTCTTGCGTCCGATCCGGTCCGACAGCTTGCCCCACGCCGGCAGGGCGGCGATGAACACGATATTGGCGACTACGCCGGCCCACAGCGCCTCGCCGCGGTCGATCTTCAGTGCGGTGGTGGCGTAGCTCGGTGCCACGACGCCCCAGATGTAGTAGATGACGGTGAGGCCGACAGTCAGGCCGATCACCTGCAGCGCCTGCTTGCGGTGGCGGACAATCTGCGGCCAGATGGGAGCGCGCTTCTCCGCCAGGGCCTCACCCTCGAAGGCCTCCGTCTCGTGCAGGCGGGACCGCATGATCAGCGCGTACAGCCCCATCGCGGCGCCGATCAGGAACGGAATCCGCCAGCCCCAGGCGTTCATTGCCTCGGTGCTCAGGGCCATGTTGAGGACCGCGCCCAGCAGTGTGCCGAACAGGATGCCCACCGTCCCCGACGTGTAGATCAGGGTGGCCCAGAACCCGCGGTGCTCCTTGGGTGCCATTTCGGAGAGGTATGTCTGCGACGACGGCAGTTCGCCGCCGTGCGCCAGGCCCTGGACAAGCCGGGCCACCAGCAGCATCAGTGAGGCGAACGCACCAACGCTGGCGAACGTAGGCGCGATGCCGATCATCAGGCTGCCCAGCGAGGCGAGCCCGACGGCGAGGGTCATCGACGCTTTCCGGCCCACCCGGTCGCCGATCCAGCCAAACAGGAAGCCGCCGAAGGGGCGTGCCACGAAACCGACGGCGAAAATCGCGAGGGTGGAGAGCACGGCCGACGCCGGATCCTGCTTGCTGAAGAGCTGGCTGGCGATGAACGGGGTAAACGTGGCGTAGATGGCCCAGTCGTACCATTCAACGGCGTTTCCGATGCCGGTGCCGACGATGGTCTTCGCAGTGGACATGCGTCCAGTCTGTGGCGTGGTTGCTGTGACTGACATGATCTTCTTCCTGGGTGTTGTTTCGTCTGGGGTGGGACGGGCGGCGGCGCTGCCGCCCTTCGGTGTGCTGCCCATGGTCAGGAGGCCTGCGAAAGCGCGGCCAGCCGGGAAACAGCGAGTTCGGCGTAGAGTGCTGCCCCGTCAGCCAGCACGCCGTCGTCGAACGTTGCGTACGGGGAGTGGTTGAACGGCGATGTGGCCGGGTCCCCGCCCGGGGCGACGGCGCTGAGCCCGACGAACGTGCCGGGCACCTCGGCCAGCACCCGGGAAAAGTCCTCGGACCCGCTCAGCGGCGTGGCCCAGCGTGAGAGGCGGCGCTCGCCGAAGAGCTCCGTAATCACCTTTTCGGCGGTGTGCGTTTCGTCCTCGTCGGTGATGGTGAGCGGGTATTCCTGCAGGTAGTCGACGGCTACCTCCACCCCGTGCGCCGCGGCAATTCCCTTGAGCAGGCGCGGGACGGCCTCCATCATCTTCACCCGCGATGCTTCGGAGAATGTCCGGATGGTGGCCTCGATCCTGGCCGACTCCGGGATGACATTGCGTTTGGTACCGGCGTGCAGCACCCCCACGGACAGGACCACGGGATCGAACATGTTGAACTGCCGGGTGACCATGACCTGCAAGGCAGTCACCATCTCTGCGGCAACGGTGACGGGGTCCTTGGCGGAGTGCGGCGCGGAGCCGTGGCCGCCGGCACCGAGCACTGTGACCTCAAGCCCGTCGGAGGAGCTGAGCATGACGCCGGGCTTGGTGCAGAAGGTGCCGTGCGGTTCCAGCGAGGAGAAGACGTGCATGCCGTAGGCGGCCTGGACGCGGGGTCCGGCGGCGTCGAGGACGCCTTCGCGCAGCATGTAGCTGGCGCCGTCGAACCCTTCCTCGCCGGGCTGGAACATCAGGACGACGTCGCCCTGCAGCAGGTGCTTCTTCTCGGCCAGGAGGGTGGCGGCTCCGGCAAGCATGGAGGTGTGCAGGTCGTGGCCACAGGCGTGCATGGCGCCGTCCGCCTGGGACGTGAAGTCGACACCGGTCTTTTCCTGGACGGGCAGCCCGTCCATGTCGGCACGGAGCAGGACGGCGGGGGCAGCGCCGTTCCTGTCGCCGTGGGCAGTGCCGCCCGGGTTGCCTCCGCGCAGGACCGCGGTGACCGACGTCGTTTCCTTTCCCAGGGTGACCTCATACGGAAGACCGTCGAGCGCCTGCAGGACCCTTTCCTGCGTGCGGGGGAGGTGGAGGCCGATTTCGGGCTGCCGGTGCAGGTCGTGGCGCAGGCGGGTGAGGTCTTCCTGCAGGTCTTTGGCATCGTCGGCAATGGGCACGTGTACTCCTCGGCAGTCGGCATCAGGGCTTGTGGACTATTCTGAAGTGGTGTGGTTCACAATCCGCGAAAGCGCAGGAATTATGCTGCAAAGCAGGCTCATGATCAGGATCCGTGCACATCGTGGGGGCGGCTTTGGAGCTCGCTGAGGAGGACCTTGCCCTGATCCAGGTCCTGCAGGCATCGCCGCGGATCGGATGGGCGGATGCGGCCAAGGTGCTGGATGTCCACGCCACCACCCTTGCCGCCCGCTGGGAACGGCTGAAATCCGGTGGCTCCGCCTGGGTTACGGCGCACCTGGCCGGGGATCCGCGCCAAATGCTCCTCGCCTTTGTGGCAGTGGACTGCGAGATGAACCGCAGGGAAAGCGTCACCGCCCAGCTCGCCGCCGTCCCGGAGATCGTTACCGTGGAGGAGGCGGCCAGCAACCGGGACCTGATGCTGACAGTGATCACGCGCTCGCTGGAGGAGTTCAGCGAAAAGATCATTTCCCGGCTCAAGGCGATTGAGGGCCTGACCAAGTATCAGGTGGCCCTGTGCACGCGGCTGCACAGCAGCGGGGACGACTGGCGGCTGAACGTCCTGAGCCGGGCCCAACTCGCAACATTGCGGACCCTCGGACCCCAGGCCGTCGCGGAGGAGGCGAAGGCGGCTGCCGGCCAGCTGCCGGAGAGCCACCTGGACCTGCTGCCGTTCCTGGCCCGGGACGGCCGGGCCACCGCGGCGGAGATCGCACGGGGCCTGGGCCGCCATCCGGCCACCGTCCAGCGCCAGCTGAACCGGGTGCTGGCCAGCGGGATCCTTTCGTTCCGGTGCGAAATAGCCCAGCGCTATTCCTCGTTCCCGGTGACCTGCCAGTGGTTCGTCAACGTGCCGGCCGGACAGCACGAGGCGGCGGCCGCCGGAATCCGCACCATCAGCAACGTCCGGCTCAGCGCCTCCACCACAGGCCCCACCAACTTCGTGATCATCATGTGGCTGCACACGCTCGCGGATGTCATGTCCGCGGAGCTGGCGCTGCAACAGAAGGTCCCCGGCATCGACATCGTCGAGAGTGTGGTGATGCTCCGGACGGTCAAGCGGGTGGGCTGGATGCTGAATGAAGATACGACGGCGAGTGGCGCCGTCGTGCATGCCGGAAGCCTGGGTGCCGCCGCGGACTGAAGCAACGACAAAGCGGGAGCCAGAGGCGGTGCCACTGGCTCCCGCTTTGCGCGGGGTAAAACGCTTAATGCCCGTGATGGTCCACTTCCACTACGGCGCTTTTCTCCCATGCGGTCCAGTCAGACCAGTGTCCGCCGTGGTTTTGCACCCGGAACGACACGAGTTGGTAGACCTCTTCACCCTTGCGGTGATGGTCGCCGACATCGACCCGGTAGTGAAGAGTCCTTGCGTCGTCGTGACGATCAAAGTCAACGGTGACCAGCCGTTTGGCGAGGAGGTCGTCGTCGTGATGACCTCGCTCGTCCTCGTAGACGCGCTGGCGGATCTCGACGGTCTTTTCGCCGTTGCAGTCGACCTTGATACTGAAGTCGACGTCGTCGCCGTGGAGGTCCTTTGGATCCAGCGGGTCCACCGTACAGCCGTAGCGGCTCGTTTCCGCGCTGGCAGGCGCGGCCATTGCCGCGGAAGCCCCGAGCAGGCCCAGGGAAAGGACTGGAACCAGGGTGATCTTTGCCCTGGTTGACCGGTTCATTGGGGTGTTGGACATCTTGTTGCTCCTCAAAGGATGCGAATACCTTTGCGGGCAGGCTTGAGGCGGTCGAGTGATGAGCGTGTTGTGATAGACCAGTGCGGCGGCGCCGCCTGCCCGTCCCATTTCAAACAGCGCGCCCGGCAGAGGGGGCGGCTTCGGCTCCGGATCCCTTTATCTATGGGCATCCGGTTGTTTAATCATCCGACTGTATTTGGGGGGATGCCAGAGGGGTGCCTACCCTACCTGTGGGTATTCTTCAAGACTTGCGGTGCCCTGCTATTCCTGCTGGATCAGTCCCGCTCACCGGTTCCAGGAAAGCGCTCCCGGTCAACTTAATAGTTCCGCATTGCGGATTTATCTTTCCGGAAACATGGCCTTCCTACTGTTGCTCACGACCCTGCGGCACTACTGTGCCGCCAGTCCCTCAACGAACAGGCCCCGGCATGAACACCATAGCCACAGCACCCGCTCCGCAATCCGGCCCCGCGGCGCGCAGGAAACCGATGTACAAGTCCCTTTTCTTCCAGATCATGCTGGCGGTCATCGCAGGCATCGTGATCGGCCATCTCTGGCCGGATCTCGGCGCAGGACTGCGCCCCCTTGGTGACGGGTTCATCCAGCTGATCAAGATGATCATCGCCCCGCTGATCTTCCTGGTGATCGTCACCGGCATCGCGGCGGTCAGCGACGTCAAGGCCGTCGGCCGGGTGGGTATCAAGGCCTTGGCCTATTTCACCGCCGCGACGATGTTCGCGCTGGTATTCGGCCTGGTGGTGGGAAACCTGGTGCAGCCGGGCGCGGGCCTTAATATCGACCCCGCCAGCCTGTCCCAGGACGCCCTCAACGCCAAAACCTCCACGGCCCCGCCGAAGGATGCCGGCACCTTCCTGCTGGGGATCATCCCCACCAGCGTGGTGGGCGCATTCGCCAGCAACAGCCTCCTGCAGGTCCTCTGTTTCTCCGTGTTCTTCGGGGCCGCGATCGTCGTCGTCGGACGTGAACGCTGCCTGCCGGTGATCACACTGCTGGAGACCGTGCTTGAACTGTTCTACAGGATCATGGGCTGGGTCATGCGGATGGCACCGGTTGGCGCGTTCGGCGCCATGGCGTTCATTATCGGCCAGTACGGGCTTGGTTCCCTGGGCACGTACGCTCTGCTGATCGCCGCCTGCTACGGCGCCGCGGTGGTGTTCATCGGGCTGCTGTTCGTGGTGGCGTGGGCTTACCCGCGGGTGCCGCTCTGGCAGTTCATGAAGTACACGCGGGAGGAATTCCTGCTGGCCCTCGGCACGGCGTCCACGGAGTCCGTGCTGCCGCGGATCATGACCAAGCTGACCAATGCCGGCTGCTCCCGCGCCACCACGGGCCTGGTGGTTCCCACCGGGTACTCCTTCAACCTGGACGGTGCCGCCCTGTACCTTTCCATCTCGCTGCTCTTCCTGGCCCAGGCCTTCGGTTATAATCTCGACCTGGGCCAGCAGCTCGCGGCCCTCGGCGTGCTGATGCTGACCTCCAAGGGCATGGCAGGGGTACCCGGCTCCGCCTTCCTCGCCCTGTCCGCCACCGCAGGTGCCCTGGGCATCTTCCCGGTGGCCGGCGTCGCGCTGCTCCTGGGTGCCGACCGGCTGATGGACTCCATGCGCGTGGTGGTGAACCTGCTGGGCAACTGCGTGGCCACGTTCGTGGTGGCCAAATGGGAAGGCCAGCTCGACCGTAGCGCCATGCTCCGCGCCTTTGCGGGGGACTCTGCAGTTGCAATGGATGGAGCCGTGTCCTCGGAGGCCCCAGCCGGCGCCGAACGTTCATCCGGGCAGGCCGTACCCGCCGAGCCCACACCTGCTTCGCCCGTGGCGGCCCGGTAGCCTTCCCCAAATTGTCGGGGCCTTGCCGCAGACTTTCCCTATGACCTTTGCGAATGTGGGAACCCTTGGAACAAAGCCCGGGCAGCGCGACGCACTCGTCGCCATCCTCCTCCGGCCCAAACCCGGGCTCAGGGAAGCGGGGTGCCTGCAATACGAAGTGGGGATCAACGACGACGTGCCGGACACCGTGTTCGTCTGCGAGCTCTGGGAATCCGCCGAAGCGCACCAGGCCTCCCTCCAACTGGACAGCACGCGGGCGGCCATTGCCGAGGCCAAGCCCCTGCTGTCCGGCGAGAATGGCGGCCACCGGTTTACCGTCCTGGGCTCGCCGCTGAGTTAGGTTGTTGCGGCGTGCGAGTGGATCGCGGCAAACGGGGTAAGGGGGACACATGAAACCGTTGCCTGCACTTGAGCTCGTCACCCGTTTCGAGGACGCTGAATGGCTCGACCCGTTGGCCAAGAGCGTCCGGAAGATCGTCAAGAAGGTGGTTCCTGCCCGCTGGGCACGCGATGTCCTGCACGGCGTTCCCATTGGTCACCCCGTGCACCCGCTTGCGGTCCAGGTGCCGATCGGCGCCTGGGTTTCCGCCGGCGTGCTCGACGCCGTCCCGGGAGGTGAAAAGGCTGCGGGGCTGTTGATCGGCGTGGGAACCGCGAGCGTGTTGCCGGCCGCGCTGGCCGGCTTTACCGACTGGTCGCAGCTGCACCCGCAGCAGCAGCGGGTTGGACTGGTGCACGCCGCCGCCAACGTGACGGCAACCAGCCTGTATGTTGCCTCGTTGGTGCAGCGGGCCCGGGGAAGCCAGGGCAGTGGGAAGGTGCTGGCGTACCTGGGGCTGGCAACAGTGAGTGCCGGTGGATTCCTGGGCGGCCACCTCACCTACCGGCAGGCGGCCGGCGTGAACCACAGCGAGGAAATCCCGCACCGCTTCCCGTCCGGCTGGCACCCTCTCGCACCGCTGTCGGAGCTGCCCCAGGGCGAGCTGCAGAAGCGTGACGTGGCGGGGATCCCCCTGCTGGTGCACCGCGACGGAGACACGGTGGACGTGCTGTCCGACGTCTGCAGCCACCTTTCCGGGCCGCTGCACGAAGGCAAGATCAAGGACGACGGCGGGGACCCGTGCGTCGTCTGCCCCTGGCACCGGAGCACCTTTTCGCTGCGCACCGGCGAAGTGAAGGCCGGACCCGCGACGTCCAGGCAGCCGCGTTTCGAAACCCGGGTGAGCGGCGACGTCGTCGAGGTGTGCCTTCCCGGCGCGGACGGGTAGAAAGGCCGTTCGGCCCTACTGGCTGTGGTGGTGCCGCGTCACACTGGGTCCAGGGCGGGGTCCAAGGGAGTGCATGCACCGTGAGCAATCTTCGGCAGGACACCGCAGACCTCTACAAGGCGCGCAAGGGATCCGTTGACTTCGTTGACGTTCCCATGCTCCTTTACGCGGTGGTGCGCGGCGAGGGCGACCCCAATCGGCCGGCGTTCGCCGAAGCTCTGCAGGCGCTCTTCACCATCAGTTATGCGGCGCACTTCCGCGTGAAGAAGGAGTCCGGCGCCGTCACGAAGATGATGCCCCTCGAGGCCCTGTGGTGGTTTGACGATCCGGCCCAGGGGGAGCCTGTCGAAGCCGTCGCTGCCGGCTTCGCGGGCATGTCCGGTGGGCGGGAATCGTGGCGGTGGCAGGCCATGATGGTGCAGCCCGAGCCTATCGACGAAGCGTTGCTCAAGCGGGCGGTGCAGGATTCCAGGCCCAAGGCACTGCCGGCGCTGGACCTGCTGGGCTTTGAACGATGGGAAGAAGGCCGCTGTGCGCAGACACTGCACGTTGGTCCCTACGCCGACGAAGGTCCCACGATCGCCAGGCTCGATGCGGCCATAACAGCGGCGGGGCTCAAAGTCAGGGGGCGGCACCATGAGATCTACCTGGGCGACCCGCGCCGCAGCGCGCCGGAGAAGCTGCGGACGCTTATCCGCCACCCTGTGGCGTGACTGCACGGCCACCAGTGAGGACGTGGGAAGTCATGACAGACGGGGGCGTTCGAAGACTTGCAGGATGGACAGGCCTGGGAATGGTGGCCTTTTCATTGGCCCAGTTCCCGCTCTATCTCATGCAGGATCCATCGATTGGGATGTATGACGGTGCAGCCGACTCCGCAGAGGCGCTGCGGTTGCGGAATGTCATCTTCACCCGGGTGCTGCTGGACCTTTTCCTGTATGCATCGGGTATGGTTTTCGCCGCAGGACTGGCGCACCTGATCCGCCGTGCGGATCCCCTCCACGGCTGGGCAGCATCGCTGGTGATGGCCTCCATGTCGGTCTGGCTGGGGGTGACGCTGGTAGCCAACGGTTTCGAAGGCGGCCTCGCTCTCGACGCCCAGGCGCCGGAACCCGACCCTTCCGTCAACAGGGCGTTGACCATGGGCTACGTCCTCATCTACAACAGCTCCGTGGCCTTCACGATTACCGCCCTCTTTATTGGTTCCGCGGGATACGGAGCAGCCTCTGCACGCGTCCTGCCATCATGGACCCGATGGGTGGCCTACGGGGCAGTGCTGCTCTGTGCGGCGGCCGTGCCTTCGATGTATGCCGGTCCGGCCGAACCCACTGGTTTCTATAACGCTGCCGGGTGGGGGCCGGTGGTCATCGCCAACTTCCCCCCGCTGATCTGGATTGTGATTGCTTCCGCGCTGCTCCTGCGACGGCCGCCATCAACAGTCCGGCCGGGATTGGCCCCGTCCGAGTCCTCGAATTCCGATAAGGGCGGCCACGGAAAGGGCCAGCCATGGGCGTCGTAAGGGAAGCGGGACCACGATGATGCGTGTCAGTGAACCCCGCGAGATCGCTCCCGGCGTCTTTCTCCTCACCGCAGGCAGGGGGCCGATGGCTTCGAACCTGTACGTGGTGCGTTCCGGCCCTGCCTGGATGCTGGTGGACACTGGATGGGCGGGCACTGCGGAACCGGTACGCCGGGCAGTGGAGCGTTTGCTCGGGCCCGATGCAAAACCAGTCGCGATAGCGCTGACGCACATCCATCCCGACCACTCCGGCGGTGCAGGCGCCTTGTCCCGGTTGTGGGAGGTGCCGGTGTACGTCCATCCTGCGGAGCTGCCGATGGCCGCCGGGAAGTATCTTCCTGAGTCCTCAATGCCGTTGGACCGATGGATCACCGCGCCACTGATGCGCCTGCTGCCTGCACGGAGGCGGCGCGGGATCGAGGCTGCCGGTGACATTTCCGATGTCGTGCGTCCATTGGGCGCCCGCGGCGAAGTACAGGGGATGCCTGGGTGGGCCGCCGTCTCCGCACCCGGGCACACCCCAGGCCATGTTGCCTACTGGCGTTCCAGCGACCGGGTCCTGATTACCGGCGACGCGGTGGTGACCGTCAACCTGAACACCCTCCAGGGGATCCTGCTGGGAACGCCCGACCTGGCGGGTCCGCCGCGCTACACCACCTGGAACTGGAAGGCCGCGGTGGAGTCCATCGCTTCGCTCGCCAACCTCGGCCCCGCCCTGCTGGCGCCAGGCCATGGACAGCCGCTGGCCATAGCTGTTGCTCCGCGGTTGCGGGGGCTGGCCGCGGGGAGGCGCAGGCAACGGAAACGGCTGGGCCAGCGGGCGGGGGCGCCCAAGGCCGCATGGGAAAGGCTCGTCGGGCTGCTGGCCAAGAGGGGCGTGCAGCCGTAGGAGCGTTGATGTGGCAAAGGGCGGCAGGAGCCCTGTCACGAGGCGAGCTGCTCCAAGAGTGCTTCTTCCAGGAGGCTTCGTTTCCCTGGCAGTATCCCCGGGGGCCAGTGGGTTGGTTCTCTGTCGTGTTGTTCGGCTGTGTAGGTGCGGCCGGTGGGTGAGGTCCAGCCGGGTGGTTCATTCGTGGTGGCGGGGGTGGGGGTCCAGCCGCTGGTGTGTTTGAGGCGGTGGTGCTTGGGGCACAGCTGTCCCAGGTTGGAGGCGCCGGTTTCTCCGCCGTTGTGCCAGGCGGTGAGGTGGTCGGTGTCGTTGTCCAGTGATGGGTTGGTGCAGCCGGGGAAGGTGCATTTGCGGTCGCGCATCCTGATCCAGCGTTTGATGGTCTCGGGGAGCCGGTAGCTTCTGCGGCCGATTTCCAGGGGTGCGCCGTCGCGGGGGTCGACGAGGACGCGGTAGAAGGAGTCGGCGCCGTCGGCGATCAGTTTGAGTGCCATGGAGGCGGGGATCGGCCCGTGGCCGTCGAGTTCGGCGGGTTCGTCGGTGAGGCCGAGGAGGGATAACACCGGAACCATCACCAGCACATCCGCCCTCGGGACGGGGACCTGGCCGGGGTCTGCGTTGTCCGAGTGGAGCGAGCTTCCGGCGCCGAGGAGCAGGCTGGCGGCGATGTCGGGGCGGAGTTGGGTGATGGTGCGTGGTTCGTCGGGTCCTTGGAGGCCGCGGGCGGTGGCGGTGGTGCGGTTCCAGATCGCTGAGGCGGTGTCGCCGGGGAGGTAGAGCGTCACCCGGGCCATGCCGTCCCGGTCGGGCCGGTATTCCATCCGCCGGTCGGCGGCTCCTTTGGTGTGGCGGGTCTCGATCGATTCGGGGTGGTGCCGTTCGCGCCAGGCGCGGGCCTTGGCCCGGAACCGTGACGGCACAAGTTCGCCGGGGGCGGCTCCGCGGGCAGGGTTCGGGGCGTCGGGGTCGAAGAAGTGCGCCACCAACGAGGCCGCACCGGCAGGGCTGAGGCCCTCGGTTTCATCCACGACGACCTGCTGCCACGACACCGCCCCGGCGGCCAGCGCGTCCATGACCGGCGGCAGCGAGCAGACCTGCTGCGACTGGTGGACGAACGCCCCTGCGGCTGCCGAGCTGATGGTCAGGACCCCGGCGATCTCCTCCACCGCGGACATTTCCGCGTAGGTGCGCTCCGGCACGGACGCCTCCGGAGGCGTCATCGCCTGCTGGATCGCGATGGAATCGGCCGCGTCCTGCGCTTTAGCGGCGGCAATCATTGCCTCCAGCTTCGAGTACCCGGCCAGCCGCTCCAGCCGGATCCCGTACTGCCGCTGCAACACATCCACACCGGAGCCAGCACCGTCGGCGCCAGCGGAGGAAAGCGCAGCCTCCTCCAGGAACAGTGCATCAAGGGCAGCAACAGAGGCATGAACACCCTCCATCCCCGCCCCTGAACCGCTCACTGCGCCGCCGCTGATTCCCATACGAACATCATCCATCGAGGCACTGACATTCAAAGCTGGAGCCGGCAGAGGTCAGGAGGGTGCGGCGGCCCATTTCCCTCCGCGCAGCACCCCGGCCAGGTTCAGGTCCCGGTCAAGGACCACGACGTCGGCCCGCATCCCTTCGCGCAGGTCACCCACCCGCGCGGCGATTCCCAGGACGGAGGCTGGGACTGCTGACGCGGACACCACGGCGTCACGAAGCGGAACGCCGGCGGCAACGGTGGCCCGGACAACGTCCAGCAGGGTCGCGGTTCCACCGGCGATTGCACCGGTGCCATCCACCCGGGCAACCCCCTGGTCCACTGTCACCGCCAGGGAGCCCAGACGGTACCTGCCGTCGGCGAGGCCGGTGGCAGCCATGGAGTCGGTGACCAAGGCAATGTTGTCCGGTCCCACCAGATCGAACACGAGCTTGACGGTCTCTGGTGCCAGGTGGACGCCGTCACCGATCAGTTCCACCACTGCCGTTCCTGCCCGCGCCGCATCGAGGCTGGCCGACACCGGCCCGGGGGAGCGGTGGTGAAGGGGAGGCATCGCATTGAACAGGTGGGTGACCGTGGGCCGGTGCCTGCCGGTGGAATGTCCTGGCGCACCCAGGCCCGCGGCTGCCTTCGCAAGGAACGCCGCCGCCGTCGTATGGTCCGCCGCCGTGTGCCCCAGCGACGGAACGATTCCGCGGGAAACGAGGAGTTCCACCAGTCCGGCGGCGCCGGGAAGTTCGGCCGCCACCGTCATGGACGCGAGGGACGGGCCCGCCGCACCGAGCAGTTCCGCCACCACTGCCATGTCGGGTTCCAACAGGAGCCCGGGGTCGTGGGCACCGCACTGCAGCGAGGAGAGGAACGGTCCCTCCAAGTGGGATCCTGCAATCAGCCCCAGGCCCGTCAGCTCCCGCAGCATCGTTAGGTTCCGCACCAGGTCCGCTGGCTTTCCCGTGACCAGGCTGGCCACCATGGTGGTGGTTCCCCGGCTGTGCAGGTAGTGCGCCGCCCGCTTCGCACCGTCCAATGAGCCTTCCGAGAAGTCCGAACCGTAAGCGCCATGGCAGTGCAGGTCCACCAGCCCCGGGACCAGGACCCGGCCGGCCGGTGCTTCCGCTGGAAGCACCCCGGGAAAATCCGACGCCGGCCCGGCGAAGGTGACCAGCCCGCCGTCGACCGCCAAGACCCCGTCCGCAATGTCCAGCGAGGCTGAGACGATCCGTCCCCGAAGAGCCAGTTCATTGCCCACTGCTACACCCCTTCCGTCATCGATGCTCCAGCGGCGACGGCGGCGGCCATCCGTGCGGCCAGGCCGGGGTCTGCTGCGCCGGCCCGGCCCCCGCCCGAAGCGCCACTGTGCCGGAGGCGCGCCGAGGTGTGCACGGCATGGACACCCGCTTGAAGCAGCGACGGTACCAGCCCCAGGGTCACACCCCCGCCGGCCATGATCTGTACGGTGGGCGCGTGCCGGCGTCCCTCTTCCACAAGCCGGCGCAGCATCTCCAGGCCTGCAGCGCAGTCGGGGCCGCCACCGCTGGTCAGGACCCGGTCCACGCCGGCCTGCTCCAGCCGGGACAGGGCCGCCGCCGGATCCACGCCGGACGCCAGGGCTGCGTCGAACGCGCGGTGGAACGTGACCTCGGCATCGGGCCGCAGCGACCGCACGGCCTGCACGATGCGCCGGATGGCTGAAACGTCCGGGCCGCCGTCGGGCGACAACACACCAACCACGACGCCCGCAGCGCCGGCACGCACAACGGCGGTGGCGTCCCGCTCAATCACGTCCAGTTCGGGGGCGGAATAGGTGAAGTTTCCCGGCCGTGGCCGCACCAGGACATGGATGGGAAAGCCCAGGCTGCACGCCTGCTCCACTGCGCCGGTCCCCGGCGTGATGCCCCCTGTCTCTGCCAACGCGGCGCACAGTTCCACGCGGGCGGCGCCAACGGCGGCGGCCAGCCGGACTCCGTCGCTGTTTTCCACCGCAAGCTCCAGCTGCGGGACCGTGGCCGTGGGCAGCCGGCTGGTGCTCAGAGTCCCTGCCATGCCGGCTTCCGGCCGAACGTGTCCTGGTAGTACCCGCGGTGGGCGAGCCGCGAGGCCGCGGCCTCGTCCACGAGTACGGAAACGTGCGGGTGCAGTTGCAGGGCAGAAGCCGGGCACACGGCCGCGACGGGACCTTCGACGGCGGCAGCCACCGCCTCTGCCTTGGCCTCGCCCATCGCGAGCAGCAGCAGGTGCCGTGCCTCCCGGATGGTTCCCAGCCCCTGCGTCAGCACATGGTCCGGGACATCCTCCACGGCAGTAAAGAAACGGGCATTGTCCTGGCGGGTCTGCCGGGTCAGGGTCTTGATCCGCGTGCGGGAGGCGAGCGAGGACATGGGCTCGTTGAAGCCCACATGGCCATCCGTGCCGATGCCCAGGACCTGGATATCCACCCCGCCTGCAGCCGCGATCCGGGCCTCGTACCGGGCCGCCTCGGCCGCGGGATCGCCTGCCAGGCCGTCCAATCCGTGCACTGTACCGTCGCCGAAATCCACGCTTTCGGTGAACTCCTTCCGGATGAACGAGTGGTAGGACTGCGGATGCGCCGCCGGCAGGCCCACGTACTCGTCCAGCAGGAAGGCCTGCGCGGCGGCGAAGCTCAGTCCGTCTTCCTGGTGCCGCCGGATGAGCTCCTGGTAGGTGCCCAGGGGTGTGGAGCCGGTGGCCAGTCCCAGGACGGACGGCCCGCGCCGGACCTGCTCCTCGATGGCGTCCGCGGCCGTGCGTGCCACGTCGTCAGGGGTGGGAAGGATGATGATTTCCATGCTGGATGTGCTTTCGGTTGGAGGTCTGTTGCCCGGGCGGGTTACTTCGCGGCTTCGGTTTCCACCGTGACTTCATCGTCCTCACGTCCGGGCGTGCGCAGGTTCCAGCGCTTGATGACGAAGGAAAAGAGGAAGTAGTACACCACGGCGTATCCCAGGCCAATGGGAATCAGCAGCCATGCGTTTTGCGCTTTGCCGAAGTTGAGGACGAAGTCGATCAGGCCGGCGGAGAACGTGAAGCCGTGGTGGATGCCCAGCGCGTTCACCAGGGCCATGGAGGTGCCGGTCAGTGCGGCGTGGACGATGTAGAGCGGGAAAGCAACGAACATGAAGGAGTACTCGAGCGGTTCCGTGATGCCGGTGAAGAAGGCGGTGAGTGCGGTGGAGAGCATGATGCCGCCAACGATCTTCTTCTGTGAGGGCTTGGCGTGGCGCCAGATGGCCAGGGCCGCGGCGGGCAGGCCGAACATCATGATGGGGAAGAATCCGGCCATGAAGATGCCCGCGCTGGGGTCGCCGGCGAAGAAGCGGTTCAGGTCGCCGCGGACAAGGTGCCCGGACGCATCGGTGTAGTCGCCGATGAGGAACCAGACGCCGGAGTTCAGGATGTGGTGGAGGCCGGCAGGGATCAGCATGCGGTTGGCGAACCCGTAGACACCGCCACCCACCACGGCGTTGCCCGCCACGGCCTGGCCGACTGCGGAAAGGCCGGCGTTGAAGAGCGGGTACAGGAGGGCCAGGACGACGCCGGCCACCAGGCTGGTCACGGACGTCAGGATGGGCACCAGGCGCCGGCCGCTGAAGAAACCGAGGAAGTCGGGCAGCTTGGTGCGGTAGAACCGCTGCCATAGCCCGGCCGACAGCAGGCCGACCACGATTCCGGCGAGGACGCCGTAGTTGATCATGGCCGGCTTGCCGGCCGGGTCCAGCTGGCTGGCCAGGACCAGCGGCGACATGGCCTTGAAGACCCCGTCGATCACCATGTATCCCACTACTGCCGCGAGGGCGGTGGAGCCGTCCGCCTTCTTGGCCCAGCCAACGGCGATACCGACTGCGAAGATGAGCGGCAGCCAGGTGAAGACTGCGTTGCCGGCCGCGGAGATGACGGCGGCGCCGCCTTCGAAGCCGGGGATCGCGCCGAGCAGGTCGGCCTGGCCGATGCGCAGCAGGATGCCGGCGGCGGGAAGGACGGCGATGGGGAGCATGAGGCAGCGGCCCAGCCGCTGGAGTGTGGCGAAGACCCTGTTTGGCTTCTTTTCTGGCGCCAGGGCTGTGGTCTCGGAAGTTGTCATGATTGCACCTCTGCGGGGTATGGGTGGGGGCTTGTGGAAGAGCGGTTCCAGCCGGTACTGTCTGGTTATGACCAGTTCAGTGTGATTCATCCCACGGTCGCTGTCAAGGAACGGATATTCCCTCCAGGGCAAGCTGGCCGGCGGCAGATGAAGCCATCATTGGTCGTACCCCAGGCCGCCGGCCGGGGTTTTGGAGGATGTGCTCCGTGCGGGCACCGGCAGGAAGGGCAGCAATGTCCAAAGCAGAAAAGATCATTGAAGGCCTGGGTGGGGCCGGGAACATCGTGGAAGTAGAGGCGTGCATCACGCGGCTTCGCACTGAAGTCAAAGATTCATCGCTGGTGAATGAAGCATCCCTCAAGGCTGCCGGAGCCCATGGCGTCCTGGCGGCCGGCACCGCCGTGCAGGTGATTGTTGGCCCCGAGGCGGACACCCTCGCCGAGGACATCGAGGACCTCCTCTAGTGGCGCAGTCCTTGATGGTCCATGCCCCGATCGGCGGGTCCGTGGTTCCGCTGTCCGATGTGCCGGATCCCGTCTTCGCCGGCCAAATGGTGGGTTCCGGCGCGGCGGTGGAACCCCCGGCGGGTGTGGCGTTCGACGTCGTCTCCCCCGTAGCGGGGAAAGTGGTCAAGCTCCTGCCCCACGCCTTCGTGGTGGTTGAGTCGTCGGGCCGGGGCGTCCTTACGCACGTGGGCATCGACACCGTCAAGCTCAAGGGTGAAGGTTTCAAGCTTTTGGTGGCCCAAGGTGACACCGTTGCAGCGGGCGAGCCTGTCATGCATGTCGACCCCACCGCAGCCCTGGCCGCGGGCTACTCGATGGTGAGTCCCGTCGTCGTCCTGGATACAAAGCCGGACGCCGCCACCCTGCTGGCCGCCGGAACGGTGGCAACGGGCGCTTTGCTGTTTTCGCTCGGCTGACGCCGGTTACAGCCTGACTTCCATGGTGAGTGAGTAGCGGTCCGAGCGGTACCAGGAGCGCGAATGCTCGATGGCCAGGGCGCCTGAGTAGGACACGCGGTCAAACGCGAGTACCGGTGCCCCTGTTCCAGTTCCGAGGAGCGCCCCGACATCAGCCGGGGCTCCCTCGGACCGGACGCTTTGGCGTGCCCGGTCGATCTGGTGCCCAAACTGTGCGGCCAGGGCCTTGTAGACCGAGCCGGTGAGATCGATATCCAGCAGTCCCGGCGCATGCTGGGGGTTGTACCAGGCGTCGTCCACGCTTACCGGCCGGCCGTCCGCAAGGCGGAGGCGCTTAAGGTGGTACGCTTCCGCGCCCGGAGCAAGGCTGAGCGCATCCGCTGTGTCCTCCGGGGCTGCGGCGTGCTCGGCCACCAGAACCACGGTGCTGGGAACGTGGCCCAGCGCCTCCATCTCCTGTGTGAACGAGGCGAGGTGCAGGGTGGACTGGACGGGCGAGTCTGCCACGAAAGTGCCCTTGGCGGGGACGCGCACCAGGTGCCCCTCATTGACCAGTCGGCCGATCGCGGCCCGCACGGTGATGCGGCTGACGCCATAGGCGTCCATGAGGGTCCGTTCGCTGGGTAGCCGGGCCCCGGGCTCGAGTTCTTCCTTGGCGAGCTTAAGGATGATGAGGCGGAGTTGTTCATGCTTAGGGATCTGTGAGTTGTTGATGGGCGCGGTTGCCGCCTGCGCCGTGCTCCCTGGTGTGGCGGACATCCCAGCCCTTCCCTTGTCTGGAGCGGTCCGGTTAGGACCACTTTCTCGGATTATTCCACATGAGGCCGTTCCGGACGCGATGCGCCATTGCGGCTGCTGGTGATGTGCCTTCGCCTTCGGAACGCGCCCAAATATGGTTCCCCTGCTATTTGCGTCTGCCCGGTAACCCTTTACAGTGGAAACACTAAGCATGCTTTCTAATTCTGGAGGTTGACCTGATGCGAAAAGTTTCCGCGCTTGGCATGATGACCGCGGCCCTGCTGGCCCTGGCCGGCTGCTCGGGAGGTGGCGGCGGCTCCGCGAGCCCTTCCGGTACGGCGACGGCTTCCGCGTCCGCCAGCAAGACCGCCGAAGCCAAGGTGTACTCCGAGGACGAGCTCCGCAACCTCATCTCGGGCATGAAGGACGATGACGGCAACGAGCTGAAGCTCTACTCGAAGGAGCAGGTGGACCAGGGCGGGAACATCGCCAACCTGCTGATGAGTACCGCAACCATCGATCCGAAGGAGTGCAAGGACATCGCGACCGCTGGCCTGCTGGACAAAGTGGAGAACGGTGACGTCGCCGTCGCGCTCTCCCAGGGCAACCAGCCCCGCACGCTCTCCGCACAGTCCGGCGGCAGCGGCCCGGATGCGGTGAAGACCCTGGAGGACATCAGCGGCAAGATGGGCCAGTGCGCAAAGTTCTCGGTGTCTGCACTCGGCCAGAAGTACGACGTTTCCAGCGAAGAACTGAAGGCGGAGACCGACGCGGACAAGACGTTCGGCACCGTCAGCACCCGGAGCGGGGACAACCAGCAGAAGCTGATGCAGGTTTCCGCCGCCCAGGGACGCTTGCTGGTGGTTGCCACCAAGAGCGGCACCGACCTGGGTGACAAGGACCAGAAGGAGCTTGAGAACCTCATCAACGATGTGTTGGCGAAGGCAGGGGGCGGCGCAACCTCCACCGCCACCAGCTCTTCCGGCGGTTCAATGGGCACATCCTCCCCGAGTGCCACGTCCACGGCCTCGTCCACGGCTTCGCCGACGATGTCCTCCGGAGTGGGGACTTCGCCGTCTCCGAGCGCTTCCCGGTAGCGGGGGCTAAAAAGGGAGGGGCAGGACCTTCTGGTCCTGCCCCTCCCTTTCTGCGTTGTGGGGTGCCTACTCGGGTTTGCTGCCGAGTCCCACGCGGTTGCTGTTGACGACGGGAAGCTCGGTGACCATCTCGGGGGTGGGTGCGCCGCGGAACTTCGGCGACGGATCCTGTCCCGCACTGAGCCGCTCGAGCTCCTGGCCCTCGAAATCCTCTTCCTTGCCCAGCAGGATCGCCGAATCGTGGTTGGTGATCTCGCCCCTAAAGGCGCGCAGCATGACGTTGCGGTCGAACTGGCCCTCCCACTTGGAGACGACGAACGTGGCCACGCAGTTGCCCACCTTCGGCACAGAGTGCCGCCACGGCAACGGCCCGCCGGCTTTCGCCGACGGGCCGTCGATTCACTGCTGGGCAGGTGCCTACATGATGCCGGTGGGAACCAGCAGTGCCCATGCCAGTGCCGGGGCCACCAGGACCACGCCACCTGCGTAGAACATGAGCTGCTTGTACACGCGCTGCCGGTCGTCGTCGCGGGCGTTGGCCACCACCAGCGCACCGTCGGTGGAGAAGGGGGAGACGTCGACGACGGTGGCCGCGATGGCCAGCGCGGCAACGGTTCCGGAGGCGCTGAGGGAGCTCGTGGCCAGCAGCGGGCCGGCGAGGGGAATGAACGCGGTCAGCAGGGCCGTGGACGATGCGAAGGCGGAACCGACGCCGATCACGTAGCACAGGACCAGGGCGATCAGCAGCGGCGCACCCAGGGCCAGGGCCTGCTCGGCGAGGGTATCGATGACGCCCACGTGCTCCAGCAGGGATACGTAGGTGATCATGCCTGCAACCAGCAGGACGGTGGACCATGAGATGCCGCCAATGAAGGTCTTGTGCTCCTTGATGTTGATGAAGGCAAGGAGCAGGCCGGCGGAAAGGGCAACGAAGCCAATCGGCATGCGGAAGCCCAAGGTGCACACCAGCATCGCGGCGATCAGTGCCAGCGTCAGGATCTGCTGGCCGTGGGGGCGGCCGGCGGAGGACGTGTCGATATCCACGTGCACGCCGCTGGCGCCGTCACGCAGCTTGCCGATCAGGGCGAACACGATGATCGTCAGCACGGAGAGAATAAGGTTCAGGGCGAAGCTGGCCAGGAACAGGCCGCCCTGGGAGATCGGGAAGTCGTTCTTCAGGGCAATGTTGTGAACCAGCACGCCGGCCACGGACAGCGGGGAGAAGCCGCCGGCGTGGGCACCGTTGATGATGAAGGCGCCCATGACCACCGGGTGGATGCGGGACTCGTAGGCGAACCCGATGGCCGCGGGAGCCAGCAGCGCGATGGCAGCCGGCGAGAAGGTGCCCAGCGCGGTCAGTGCCGCTGCGATCAGGAAGAACACCCACGGAAGCAACAGCGTCTTGCCGCGGACCATGCGCACGCAGCCCTTGACGATGATGTCGATGGTGCCGTTGCGCTGGGCCATGCTGAAGAAGTAGGTGACACCGATAATGGTCAGGACAATGCTGGCGGGGAATTCCTCGAGGATCTGCTTGTCCGACATCCCCAGCATGAAGTAGCCGACGCCGAACGAGGCCACGAGCCCCATCACACCAATGTTCAGCGGCCACTTGGTGGCGACGACGAACATCACCACAAGGATGACCAGCGGAATGATCTGGGTGGCTGTCATGGTCGGCTCCGAACTCGTGGCGGCAGCCTGGTTGAAGATGCCGCCGCCGAAGAACAGGGCAATTACAGCCAGGATGGCCACGCCGGCCACCGTCCACAGCAGGATACGGCGCCGGGAGGAAGTCCGTGCGGGACGCTCGTCCAGTGTGTCGTTTACGGGCGCAGCGGTGCGCTCCGCATCCTTGGTCAGAAGGGTCTTAGTCATGATGGGC
Organism: Arthrobacter sp. MOO21; assembly: GCF_057369995.2. Lineage (NCBI taxonomy): Bacteria > Bacillati > Actinomycetota > Actinomycetes > Micrococcales > Micrococcaceae > Arthrobacter > Arthrobacter sp. MOO21. The sequence continues at coordinate 2,248,025 of NZ_CM170671.2, forward strand.
TCCTCAAAGGGTAGCGCCCGCGAGGGAAGCGGCGACGTCGCTGCCGGTCACCTCGGGCAGATGGATGATGGTGGTGGCGATGGTGCGGGCGGTGCGGTCGACCCCGACGAGCAGGCTTCCGGCGTGCTCCTCGCTCCAGGTCTCGATCACCCCGGCGGGAGTGCGGAGGCGCAGCGTGCTTCCAGTGGCGTCAACAGTCAGGACGTTAAGCACCGTGCCGGGCGTGCGGGCGGCCAGTGTCAGTGCGATGCTGCCGGTAATGGCCAAGGCGGGATGGGGCTTGCCCATCGAGAGCATCATGACGTTGATATCGCATGCCGGGTCCGCGTCGGTCCGCGGGCCAACGATGGCGACCTTGGGGATGGCGCGTGCCGCTGCCGCAGTGGTGGGAGCCAGTCCCATCCGGACCGCTGCCTGCCGGCGGATCTGTTCCAGCGTGCCGAGCTGTTGCTCCACGCCCGCCTGCCAGCTGTCGTAGCGGCCCGTGTCAAGGCCCAGTTCCCCGGCCTGGACCATCACAACGGGAGCTCCTGCATCCACCATGGAGACTGTCCAGCGCGTCCCGCCGGCTGTGATCACATCGGTTGAAGCACCGGTGGGCAGCAGCGCCCCGGTGGTCTTGCCGGCCGGATCCTGGAAGCCGAGCCCCACGAGGTGGCCCGGGAAGGGGACTCCGGGCATCTCCGCGGCGGGGGAGTCCGGCAGGCCGCCGTTGGGCGTGGCCACGCGCTGCACGATGATCTGGCCCGTGTTGGTGTTGCGCGTGACAATCCGGGTGACGTCCCCGGTGGGAACCACCCACCCCTTCTCGATGGCGTACAGTCCCACCACCGCGGAGCAGTTGCCGCAGTTGCTGCCCCAGTCCACGGCGGCCTCTTCGATGCCCACCTGGGCGAAGGTGAACTCGATGTCCACACCGTCCTCGGCCGGGCGGTGCAGGATCACTGCCTTGCTGGTAGTGGACGTCGCTCCGCCCACCCCGTCGATCTGGCGGGAGTCGGGGCTCCCGAACAGGCGGGGCAGCAACACGTCCAGGCCGACGCCGCCTTCCTGGAGGTGCCCAGCCTCAAACACCCAGCACTTGCTGGTGCCGCCGCGCATCCATTCCGCTTCAAACCTCATTGTTGTCCCACATCTCCTTGTGCCTGGTTTCCTCTGGGGCGCCTACATCGAGAATGAGCCAGCTCACAAATTAAGACAATGTTCGATACTTGTAGAGGGTTGTAGGATTGCTTCAATCACTTGCAACAGAGGGTGAGCGAAGGCAAAAATGCCGGCCGGTTCCCCGGATTTTTGGCTGTTTTCCCAGGTCCTTGCACTGATCCTGCAGGTGATTCAACAATCCAGCAGGAGGGTTAAGCGATGCTTCAGGAAGACGACGACTATTTGTTTGACATCAGGCGCCTCTCGCTGCTGATGGAGGTGGTGGAACAGGGGTCCATTACCGCCGCCGCCGACCTGCGCCTGTACAGTCCCTCCGCAGTCTCGCAACAGCTGCGCAAGCTGGAGCAGGAAGTGGGCCAACCCCTGCTCAACCGCCGCTCCCGTGGCGTTGTGCCCACGGAGGCGGGCCAAATGCTCGCAGCCCATGCACGGAAGATCGTGCGGCAGATGCGGGCAGCCCAGGCCGACCTGAACCAACTCGCCGGCCTCAAGCGGGGATCCCTCACGGTGGGTACGTTCCCCACCCTGGCCGGGTCCTTCCTGCCGCTTGTCATCCGGGCATTCAAGAAACGCTACCCCGCCATTGGACTGTCGCTGCGAAGCGCGCGGTTCGATGAGCTCGTGGCAGACCTGGAGTCCGGGGTGACCGGATTGTGCCTGCTGTGGGACTACCCCTGGAACCCCTTCCATGACGACGCCATCCGGGTCACCGAAGTGTTCCGTGAAAGCACCGTGGTGCTTGTGGCCCGCGGGCACCGGCTCGCCGAACGGGAAGAGGTGAGCATGGCGGACCTGCGCAACGAATCATGGATCGTCCGCGCGGAGGCCCACCCTGTGGTGGAGGTACTGCAGCGGTCGGCCCACGACGCCGGGTTCGAACCCGCCATTGCCTTCCAGGCCAACGACTACCAGGAAGCCCAGGCCATGGTCAGCGTGGGAATGGGGGTGGCCATGGTTCCCAAGACCGCTGTGGCACTCCAGCACCCGGACGTACGGATCCTCAGCCTGGGGGAGGCAGCCCCGCTGCGCCGGGTGCTCCTGGCGCAGCGGCAGGACAAGGTCTACGCCCCGGCCGAGGTCGCCTTCCACTCAACCCTGTTGGAAATCGCCCGGGAACGGGCAGCGGATTACCTGTAGACCGTAGGGTGGAAAGCGGACCGGGTGCACGCCCGGCCATGCAAGGCAGTTCCCAGGTGAAAGGCAGGACCATGACCGTTTCCAGTGACGATCCCCAGAACGCCGCAGACCTTCGCGGGCCCGGCGACCCGGACGAGGCGAAGGACGCTGCCAGGAAGGCGCCGCAGTCCGGCCAGCACCCCGAGCAGCCCGGTGCAGCGAACATTCGCGAGGAACAGCAGGCCCATGCAGCCGGCACCGTGCCGGCGTCATATGTTGGAGGCGGCGCAGCGGGTCAGGAGCACAAGCCGGAAGAGGCCGTGGAGGAGTCCGGAACCTGGGATGACGAAGTCTGACCATGCTCACCCGCGCCGATATTGACCAGGCCGCGCAGCGGACCGCCGGCCTTCTCCGCAGGACACCGGTGCTGGCGGCAGACAGCGGAACCGGACCGGGACAGGTGTGGTTCAAATGCGAATTCATGCAGCACACCGGAACATTCAAGGCCCGGGGCGCGCTTAACCGGATCCTGGCGAGCAAGGAGCGAGGGGAACTAAGGGCGGACGTGGGCGTGGTGGTGGCATCGGGCGGCAACGCAGGGCTCGCCAACGCCTATGCAGCCAGGCAGCTCGGGGTGCCGGCCACCGTCTTCGTCCCCGAAGCGGCCCCGGCCGTCAAAGTCGCCAAGCTGAAGGCGATCGGTGCCACCGTAGTCCAGGGCGGCGCCGAATATGCCGCCGCCTACCAGGCCGCCATTGTGCACGCCGAGGAAAGCGGGGCGGTTTACTGCCATGCCTATGACCAGCCCGAGATTGCTGCCGGTGCCGGAACCGTGGGCTCCGAGTTGCTCGAACAGGTTCCGGACGTGGACACCATCCTTGTGGCCGTGGGCGGTGGCGGGCTGATGGCAGGCGTTGCCGCTGCGGTCGAAGGTTTCGCCAAAGTGGTGGCCGTGGAACCGGAATCGGCCCCCACCTTGCACGCCGCGCTGGCGGCAGGGGAGCCTGTGGACGTCGCTGTGGCGGGCGTTGCCGCGGACTCCCTGGGGGCCCGCCGCATAGGCGGCATCGGCTTCTCCGTCGCGGTCCGCTGCGGCGTCGAAAGCGTCCTGGTCTCCGACGCGGACATCACCGCCGCGCGCTCCGCGTTGTGGAACGACTACCGGATCGTCGTCGAGCACGGTGCCGCGGCAGCCTACGCGGCGCTCAGGTCAGGCGTGTATGTGCCGGCGGAGGATGAACGCGTTGCCGTCATCCTCTGTGGCGCCAACACGGACCCGGCAACGCTCTAGGCCATCGGAAAAGGGACCGGGCGCCCGCAAAGCAGAGCGCCCGGTCCGTTCAACGAAGGGTCCTAGCCGGCAGCCTGGCAGAACTTGGTGTAGGTGCTGCCGGCTTCCTGGTAACCGGACTGGAGGTCGGCCAGCTTCTCCTTGTCCGGGTTTTCCTTGGCCTGCTCGTCCGTGTAGGCAAGGATGGACGCCAGGGCGGGCTTGAGGTCGTCCGAGGCCACCACGTGGATGGGGCGGATCTGGTTGGCGAGGTTGTTCATGCCCGTCTTGCCGGCGTTGTTGGCGGGGTTCGACACAACGGCCTGGATCCGCTCGCAGGTCTCAGCGGTGGTCAGTTGGTGGGAAGCGGAGCAGGCCGTGGCGGAAGCTACGAGGCCGGCGGCAAACAGGGCTGTGGCGAATTTCTTCATGGGTCCCTCGGTAGTGGTCAGAGGTTCCGATTGTAAGCAGATTAGGTAGCCCGATGCCTTCGCGGGCCTTTCTGCAGAGCTTAAACTGGCAACACCAATCGTGCGGAGCTGCCGCAGATGGGCCCCGCGCGCATCAGCACCAGACTAAGGAACCAGCATGCGCCGATCAGTACGACGGCGGGCCGCAGCGGGACTTGTGGCCGGCTTTGCCTTGCTTCTCCCCACGGCCCTTCCGGCCCTGGCGGACCCGCCTTCCGGCGTCATAGAGCTCGACGGCGCCACCTCCGCCGAGGGCATCGCGGCGGGCGAGGGGAAGACTTTCTATGCGGGCGAGCTCACCACCGGCGACATTTTCCGCGGAGACATCCGCAAAGGCACGGCCACTCGCTTCATTGACGCACCCGCGGGCCGTGCCGCCGCCGGCATGAAGGCCGACACCTGCAACGACCTGCTGTTCGTTGCGGGCGCAGGCACCGGCAAGGCGTTCGTCTACAACACGGACACCGGCAAGTCCGTGGCGGACGTCAAACTGGGGTCGGGGTTCATCAATGACGTCACGCTGACCGGGGACGGGGCGTGGTTCACCAACTCGATGGCCGCCGAACTCTACTTCCTGCCCGTGGGTGACGGCGGCAAACTCGGCAAGGTCCAGACCCTCAAGCTGAGCGGCCCGGCCGCCGAACTCACGCAGGGCTTCAACCTCAACGGCATCGCCGCGACCAGGAACGGCAAGACGCTCATCGTTGCGCATTCCACGAATGGAGCGCTGTACACCGTCAATCCGAAGACGGGCAGGAGCGCTGTGATCAAGGGTGTCAGCGTCCCGTTCGTGGACGGCATCCTGGTGCATGGCGATGACGTGTGGGCGGTCCAGAACATGCTGAACCAGATCGCCCGCATCGACCTGACCAGCGACCTGTCCTCGGGTGTCCTGAGGGACACCATTAAGAGCCCGGACTTCAACGTGCCCACCACCGTGGCCCGGTTCGGGAACACGCTGGCCGCAGTGAACGCCCAGTTCAACCAGCCGCCGAGCCCGTTCGAGGTGGTCCTGGTTCCCGCGCACGACCCCGACCTTTAACCCGGCCCGGACCTTTGAGGGCGAAACTGGCCGGCAGTATGGACTGCCGGCCAGTTTCGTGGGCGGCAGCGTCAGATGGTGCGCGTCGCTTTCGCCAGGTTGTCCTTCAGCTCCCCGGCGGTCTGCCGCTTCACGTAGGCCGGGCGGTCCCGCTCCACGCGCCAACTCTCGGAGAGCGGGCCGACGTCCACGGTATCGAAGCCGAACTCGTCGTACAGCCGGGTTACCAGTTCGGCCGCTTCCGGGTAGTCGCTGGCGGTGGCCAGCGCGCGCCGGTCCTCGGTCCCGGCGGGGCTTCCGTCGGTGGTGATGTCCCTGGCCATGATGTGGTTGAAGCCCTTGGCCACCTTGGAATCGGGGAGGTGCTCCTGCAGCAGCCCTGACGTGGTGGCCTCGCCGTTGTCCAGGGCGGGGATGCGGCCGTCCCGCTCCCAGTAGTAGTTGTTCGTGTCGATGACGATCTTGCCGGCGAGGGGCTCCACCGGAATGTCCTTGTAGTTCTTCAGCGGCACCGTGACCACGGCGAAGTCGCCTGCGGCTCCCGCTTCGGCGGCGGTGGCCGCCCGTGCCTTCGGGCCAAGTTCCGCCACCAGGTCCGTCAGGGTTTCCGGCCCGCGGGAGTTGCTGATGACCACGTCATAGCCCAGTTCCACCGCCTTCCGGGCAACCTGGCTTCCGATATGTCCTGCACCGATGATTCCGATTGTTGTCATATGGGCGGCAACAGCGGCCTTCGCGCGGATATTTCAGGCACTTTTGGGGAATAAACCGGCCCTCGTGCGGCTACTTTCCCAGATAGCGTCCGGGCCGGTGGTTCAGCGCGAGGATGAGGTTCAGCAGGGTGGCGCCGGCCGCGGACAGCAGGACCATCAGTGGCGGAACCAGGGCCAGCGCGGCCAGCACTATGGCCACATCCAGCACCATCTGCACGTAGCCGGCCCGCCACTTCAGTTTCTCCTGCAGCAGCAGGGCAAGGATGTTGAAGCCGCCCAGGCTGGACTTGTGCCGGAACAGGATCAGCAGCCCGACGCCGGCCAGCAGGTTTCCGCCCAGCACACCGTACAGGGGGTCAATGTGCAGCGACCCGAGCGCGGCGGGGTGCAGGCTGGCCATTACTGAGACCAGGGCGATGGCGGCGCCGGTCCGAAGGGCGAAGTTCCAGCCCTTCTTCCAGAGGGCCAGCCCGAAGAACGGCAGGTTCACCCCGAAGAAGATGACGCCGAACGGCAGTGGAACGGTGTAGCTGAGCAGCAGTGCCAGGCCGGCGGTTCCACCCGTGACGGCGGCGCTGGACTTGAGCAGGAACAGCCCCAGTGAGGCGGCGAACGTGCCGGTCAGGATGCCCAGGACATCCTCCACCACGGAATGTCGGACGGCCGACGGCGGCGCGGCGCCTGCCGCCGTCGTGGTTTCTGCAACGGGTGTAACGGCGGTGCTCATTGCCCTGCGCCTGATGCAAGCCCGAACCGCCCGCGGTCGGCCAGGACAGCCAGGACCCTGTTGTTGGTCTCGGGGTCGGCGAGCGTGATCCGGACACCGTCCACGGCGTAGCCGCGGGCCAGGATGTCGGCCTCGCCGAGGGCGGCGAGGAGCCGTTCCCGGAGCTCGTCGGAAGCGCGAAGCCAGTAGAAGTTCGCCTGGCTGTCGGGTACGTTCCAGCCGTACCCGCGGAGGGCTTCGAGAACCCGTGTCCGTTCCGCAGCCACCGCATCGGTCCGCTCACGGATTTCCTCCCCGGCGGCCAGCGACGCAACCGCGGCAGCCTGCGCCATCCTGTTGACGCCGAACGGCACGGCGGTACGGCGCAGGCCCTCGGCGATGCCAGGCCGCGCGATGGCGTAGCCGACCCGCAGTCCTGCCAGCCCGTAGGCCTTCGAGAAGGTGCGCAGGATGCAGAGGTTGGGGTAGCGGCGGTAGAAGTCCAGTGCGTCCACGCCCGGGCCGCGCTGGAATTCGATGTAGGCCTCGTCCAGTACCACGAGCACCCGCGGCGGCACGGACCGCAGGAAGCGCTCCAGCGTATCCCCGCTGATGGACACGCCGGTGGGGTTGTTGGGCGAGCACAGGATCACGAGGCGCGTCCGGTCCGTGATCGCCGCGGCCATGGCATCGAGGTCGTGGTGTTCGTCCGCCAGCAGCGGCACGCGGACGGAGACCGCACCGGCCACAGCCACCAGGATGGGGTACGCCTCGAAGGACCGCCAGGCGAACACCACTTCGTCGCCATGTCCGCACACCGCTGAGATGATCTGCTGCAGCACACCGGAGCTTCCCGGCCCGGCGGCAACTTCATCGGCGTCGACGCCGTGATGCTGCGCGATTGCTTCCCGTGCCTCCACGGCACCCATGCTGGGGTAGCGGTGGATGCGGCCGGCCTCGGCGGTGATCGCCTCCACCACCGAGGGCAGGGGAGTGAAGTGGCTTTCGTTTGAGGCCAGGGCCGCGGTCAGCTCAGTCTGCGCGCTCCTGCCAGCCACGTAGGCGGGGAGCTGGGCGACGGCGGCACGCACTTCGGGTACGGCGGTTTCGGGAAGGGTGCTGGTCATGCACAGCATGGTGGGGCAAGGCAGGACGTCTGCGCAACACAGCCTTCCCCAGTAGGACAGATCCGGGTACTGTGACGTTGCCTGGTGGCAAAATGCTCAGTATGCACCTCATTGACGCCCTTGACGCAGAGATCCTCCTCACACTGGACCGCGACCCCCAGGCGACCGTCCTGTCCCTGTCGAGGTCGCTGGGTGTGGCACGCAATACCATCCACGCCAGGTTGCGCCGGCTGGTGAACGACGGAAGCCTGGCCCCGTTCAGCCAGCGCGTCAGCACCGCAGCCTTGGGCCTTCCGTTGACCGCTTTCATCTCCATCTCCATCAGCCAGTCCTCCAGCGATGCCGCCGTGGCCGCGCTGCAGGACATTCCAGAAATCATCGAGATGCACGCCACCACGGGCGATGCCGACCTGCTCGCAAAGGTGGCCGCGAAAGACCCTGCCGACCTGCACCGGGTGACCAATGCGATGCTGGCGATTGCCGGCGTCGTCCGCACCAGTACGGCGATGTCCCTGGTGGAAGTGATGCCCGCCAGGACTGTGCCGCTGCTGCAGGCGGTGGCGGCGAAGTAGCGCCGGCAGTGCTGGCTGCAATGTGAGCACAAGCAAACGCATTTGAACAATTTCTCCCAATTACTTTCGGTCAAAGCCTTGACCGGGATTGTCAGGCGCTGGTAAACCTAGAGGGCGGAAAGCGCTTTCTACGCGCGGCGGGTCCCACTGTCAATCACTCATCAAGGGGAATTGTCGCCGCGTATTTGAAACGTTCCAAACTGTTGTGTGGCAGACTCAGCTGCCGCCGCATCAAAGGAGATGTTCTTTTGGCAAACCCCTCAATGTGTTCCTTGAGAAACCGCGCAGGCCGGGCATGGAAGGCTGCGCCCGCCGGGGCCGCAGCCACGCTGACGGCGGCAGCACTGGTGTTCACCGGTGTTCCCCTCGCTGCGGCCGACCCCGGTCAACCCAATCCCGCTGCGAACGGAGCGGCCACGCAATCGCAACTCAAGCGCCAGGTGGAAAACCTGGACCGCGCGCCCGTCGCAGTGCTGACGGACCAAGGTGTCAGCCTCGGCTGGCGGATGCTGGGCCTGGACAGGGACAGCGTGGGCTTCCACGTCATCCGGGACGGCGTCCAGATCACCGACGAGCCCATCCGGAATACCACCACCTATGTGGATCCCGCAGGGACGGCGGACTCCAAGTACGTCATCAAGACCGTGGGGAACGGCAACGGGCAGGACAAACTGACTGCAGAATTCAGCCCGTTGGCGCAGAACTACCTGCCCATCAAGCTGGACAAGCCGGCCGACGGCGTCACCCCCGCAGGGCAGGCCTACAGCTACACCGCCAATGACTCCAGCGTCGCTGACCTGGACGGCGACGGCACCTACGAAATCATCCAGCTCTGGAACCCCACCAATGCGCAGGACAATTCCAAGTCCGGCTACACCGGCAACGTCTACGTGGACGCCTACAAGATGGACGGCACCAAGCTGTGGCGCATCGACCTGGGCCGCAACATCCGCGCCGGCGCCCACTACACCCAGATGCTGGCCTACGACTTCGACGGCGACGGCAAGGCCGAGGTGGCGTTCAAGACCGCGGACGGCACTACCGACGCGGCGGGCACGGTGATCGGTGATCCTGCAGCGGACTACCGCACCAGCGCCGGCTATGTGCTGTCCGGTCCGGAATTCCTCACGGTCTTCAACGGTGCCAGCGGCACCATCATGGACACCGTCCCCTATGACCCGCCGCGCGGCACCGTGTCCGCGTGGGGCGACAGCTACGGCAACCGGGTGGACCGCTTCCTCGCGGGCGTGGCCTACCTCGACGGCGAACACCCCTCCATGATGTTCAGCCGCGGCTACTACACCCGCACCGTCCTGGTCACCTACGACCTGGTGAACGGCAAGCTGGCCAAGCGCTGGAAGTTCGACTCCGACGCGGCGGGCGCCGAGTACAAGGGGCAGGGCAACCACAACCTGTCCGTGGCGGATGTGGACCAGGACGGCAAGGACGAGTTCGTCTTCGGCTCCATGACCATCGACGACGACGGAACCCCCCTGTACAACACCAGGCTCGGCCACGGCGACGCCATCCACACCGGCGACCTCGACCCGTCCCGCCCGGGGCTGGAGACGTTCGCGGTGCACGAGAGCATGTCCGCCAGCGGCAACCGCGGCGCCACGTTCCGTGACTCCGCCACTGGCGAGGTGCTCTGGAGCATCCCCGCCGTCAAGGACACCGGCCGCGGCGCCACCGGCGACATCGACCCGCGCTTCCCGGGCTCCGAGAGCTGGGCCGTGGGCGGCGACGCCGCGTGGAACTCGCCGGTGGGCTACCTCATGTCCGCCAAGGGCGAGCGGATCGGGGACAAGATCCCGGCGGCCAACTTCATGGCCTGGTGGGACGGCGACCTCCTCCGGGAAATCGTGGACCACGACTTCGATGCCGCGGCAGGCATGGGCGTGCCCACCATTTCCAAGTGGAACTGGGAAACCCAGACCAGCGACCGGCTCCTGACGGCCGACGGTGCCCGCACCAACAACCACACCAAGGGCAACCCGTCGCTCCAGGCGGACCTCCTCGGCGACTGGCGTGAGGAACTGATCTTTCCGTCGGCTGACAGCACCGAACTGCGGATCTACACCACCACCTCGCCCACCGAGGTCCGGCTCCGCACCCTGATGCACGATCCCATGTACCGGACGGGCGTTGCCCGGGAGACCGTGGGCTACAACCAGCCGCCGCACCCCAGTTTCTTCATCGGCCAGGACATGCAGGCCCCGGCCATGCCGTCTGTGTTCTATGCGGGTGACGCGAAGTAGTTCATTCCCGTTGACGCGAAAGCGCCGCCCGCCTCGGGGGAGAGGCGGGCGGCGCTTTGGCATTCACCGGCTAAAGCCGGGGCCGATCCGGCGGGGTCGCTCCGGCCGGCTTAGTGCCCGCCGAGGTTGCCGCCCACTGGCGGCAGTCCGCCGTCGGACCGGCGGTCGTCCTCGCGCCGCTCGCCGGCGCTCAGGTTCTCGCCTTCCAGGGTTTCGTCGGACTCGCCCGTGGCGTCCACCAGGCCGTTGGTCTGGTCGAACGGGTGGCCGATCCGGCCGTCGTCCAGGTCGCCGATTGAGCCCGACGCCGGCGTCGTGCTTGCCGCGGGGGTCTCCGATTCTGTCCATGCGGCGCCGGTGGTGGCCCCCGTGGTCAGCGGTTCGGCCGGAACAACAGGTTCCGCCGGTGCCACCGGGGTGGTTTCCGTGACCGTCACGTCGCGGGTGTCGTCCTTGTCCTTGTTGCCGCTGGCGGCCATTGCCGCCGCAGCGCCGGCTGCGGCCGCCACGCCAAGGCCGGCAGCCATCTTGCCGGAAACGCCGGCCTTGCCGGAGCCGCCCAGGGATGCCCCTGCGTGCTCCACGCCGGGCGATCCAACCGTCGCGCCCGGGTTGACGGCGCCGCGCCATGCACCGCTCGCGTAGCCTTCGTCCTCAATGAACTCCTTGAACCGCTGCAGGTCAGCCTCGGCCTGCCGGTCCACGACGTTGAGCTTGTCGCCCACCTTCTCAATCAAACCTTCGGGCTCGTATTCGAGCGTCAGCCGCAGCGACGTCTGGCCTCCGCCCACGTCCTCGAATTCCACGGCGCCGGCATTCGTGGCGCCTTCCGTGGCGGCCCAGGCAACCTTGCGGTCCGGGACCTGCTCAAGGATCTTTGCTTCCCACTGCCGGCGGACGCCGCCGATCTCGGCCACCCACTCCAGCCGGTCGTCGCTGAGCTGCGTCACGCTCTTCACGCCGCCCATGAAGTGTGGGAATTCCTCGAACTGGGTCCACTGGTTGTAAGCCGTGCTCACCGGAACGTTCACCAGAATGCGTTTTTCCACCTTCGTGCTCATAACGTCTCCTTCGCTGTGTTACCGGAAAGCTGATGGTTCGGTAAAAATCATCAGCATGCTTACCAACATACCTTTTGGTCGCGCATGTTTCCAGAGCCCAACCCGTTGCCGGTTCAGCGGGGAGGCATCAACGCACGACGGCGGCACGCGGCCTTGGTGAAAGGGCCAGGTGCCGCCGTCGCGGGTCATTCAGGGGCAGGGTCAGCGCAGGTGCTTGCCCACCAGTGCCAGGTTCTGGATGACCGCGAGCCCGAACTGGGCGGTGTCATTGGTGGAGACGGTGGGGGCCTCGTCCACCGGCAGCAGCACATGCGGCGGCTCGATCTTCCGCAACGTGAAGGCCGAGTCGTGGTTCAGGTGCTCCCCGCCCTCGGCGAAGCTTTCCCACGCCCGCGCGGCCAGCTCCGGATCCTCCAGCCGGGCCGCGGCATACGCGGTGAGCCTGCTGTGCGCCTGGATGAGGTGGATGCCCTCCAGCGGCTGGCCAACAGCCTCTGCCTGTTCCTCCGGCGTTGCCAGGAACAGCCGGCAGTACTGCAGCCAGGCCCTTTCGAAGTCCGGATCGTCCACCAGGTCCACCAGCTCGCTGCAGATCTCCACCAGCCCGAACACGGCGCTGAGGTGCGAGACCTGGATCAGCTCCCTGCCCGTGCCGAACCTGCCCTTATCCAGGTCGTACAGCGCTTCGCCAGTGAGGAAGCCGTACTTCAGGGCGCCGATGTCCGCCATGGTGCCCAGCAGCCGGTCGCGGGACCGCGGGTTGCCGGTTCGTTCCCAGTCAGTGAGCCAGGTTGCCGCGAGCGAACCCCAGTCGGTTCCCAGCCCCACGCCCAACGCGCCGCGGTCGGGGCGGTAGGTGTCTGCGTCGGGACGGACTTTGCGTACGGGGTCCAGGCCCAGGAAGTTCTGGTCGCTGTCCACCAGTTCGGCCAGGAGGTCGCCGGTGCGCTCATCCGCCGTCAGGTAGTAGTAGAAACGGCGGTAGGCGGGGGTGCTGATCCGCAGCTGCTTGGCGCTGCAGCCCCAGTGCTGGACGTTGTGCCGGGACCCCAGGCCTTTCCACGGGCCCAGGTGGTAGACGTCAACCTCGCCGGTGTGCCGGGTCATGGCCTCTGCGAACCTGAAGATGTCCGCCCGGCCGGACCTTAGGTAGGAGTACCAGAGCCAGAGGTCGGGGGAGAGTTCGGAGTTGTCCCACGCGTAGCCGCCCACGTCATAGCGCCACACGTGCCGTTCGAAATCGTAGGTGTGCATCACGTCGCCGTAGTTCCAGAACCCGTACCACCGGCGCTGTTCCACCTGCCCGGCGTAGAAATCGAAGAGGAAGTCCAGCCGGTCCTCCAGCCTGGCCCGGGCCGGAGTGCTGCGGTCCACCGGATCCCAGTCGCCGAAAATGCCCGCCGAGTGCAGGTACTCCGGCGTGGCCTGCAGCAGGGCCGGTGTGGCGGCGGCTGCGGCATCGCCTGCCAGGCTTTCGGTGGGCGGGGTGCTGTCATAGGCGAAGAGAGTTAACTCAGATGTGCGGGCAATGCCGGTTGCATTGCCGAAGCCCGGCTCGTAGTCCTCGTAGGTGATTTCCAGTCCCTCAAGCTGCTCCTCGAACGTGTCCTGGCCCAGGCCGTCGTGGTAGAAACGCAGGTCCATGGGCTGCGCTTCCGGCGAGTAGAGCCAGGCGGTGAGGGTGGCATCGCTGCCGGCCGCGCCGCGGATGTCCAGCTGCCCGGGGTGCGACTGCCAGAAGTCCTTGATGCCCACGCCCAGCCCGCCGCGGGTATCGCTCAACGCGCAGAACCCGGCCGACCGGGTCCCGCCGGAAATACCCACCCACCCGTGGCCTGGAGCCGTGCGCTTGCGCAGCTCGAAACCGTCCGCGGTGAGCTGGGCGAGGGTGTAGTCGCCCCAGGTGGGGATGAGGTGCAGCCGTTCGGAAACCTCCGGGTTCCAGGTTTCGGGCGGGGGGGTCGCCCTGCCTGCAATCTGGGCCTCGCGGACTTCCGTGCCCGGATCGCGCCGCAGTCCGGTCAGGCCGCGGACGGCTTCGGTGAGGAAACCGCCGTCGGCCCCGGCGATGCGCACGTGCCGGTCATGCAGGTCGGCCTCGAGCGGGACGGTGAAACGGACGCCGAGGCCGGCCAGGAAGTCGCGCTCCGCGTCGCCGTCCCAGATGAAGGAGTGGACCATCCGTACGCTGCGGGCGTTGGCGTAGAAGTAGAACCGGACCACGAAGGGCAGCCACTCCCGCCCGCCGCCGGGCGCATCCGGGCGGTGCCGGCCTTCCAGCCGGACCACGGCGCGGACCGGCCCGTCCTGTTCGACGGCGACGTGGGTGACCTCGCCGGTGAAAGCGTCACGGCGTGCAGTCCCGGCGCCCTCGGGGACGCCGTCCTGCAGCAGGCTGACCAGCCGGGCGTCGCGGGCAACTTCCCGGCCGTCCCGGGAAAGGCTGCTGAACAGGGTGCTGCCGCTGCGGTTGATCTCCATCTGCAGGGTGCCGGTGTCCACCGTGAGGGCGCCGGCACCTTCGGTGACGGTGACCCGGGCAGTGGACGACGCCGGCTGGCTGGCTCCGGAAGGTGCCGCGCCGCCGTCGAACGTCACGTGGTAGCTGCCGGAGGGTGCGTCCGTGGCGCCGAGCGCAATGCCCGCCCACTTCAGGGACCCGTCCGGCCACGTGGCCAAGGGCCACGCCTGGCTGGTGACGGGTTTGCCGTCGGCATCCTGCACCGCCAGGCTGCCTGACCCGCTGACTGTTCCGCGCGCGAAGGGCATGCCCCACGTGGTTCCGCCGCTGATCCCTGCCGGTGCCCCGCCGTCGATCCACCTGATGAGCGTTTCCGCCATGTGCTTCAACTCCGTTGTCTTGTGCCCGCTGTTTGAAAGCGTTTTCTGATACGTTTCAAACTAGTCCGCAGGCGGATGTGCCGCAAGGGCGGACCAGAAGATTGGCCGCACAGGAAAAACCTCGGGACCAAAGACTCTTAATCCGCGCAGCGCGGGAGTTGAAGCTGGAACTGTACGAGGCAATGCTGCAGGAACGGGGCTAACTGCATTTCGGCATCCGCCGAGTACGCATAACCAGCACCGCACCACATTGAGGAAGCAAAAATGTCTGCGTCATCAGCGCATCCCGGCGTTGGCGCGAGCCACCACCGCACTGCAATCGAACTCACCGCCCTTGTTTCCGGCGGGGTCTTCGCCCTTGTGGGCATCCTGGGATTCATTCCCGGCGTCACTACGAACTACTCGCAGCTGGCCTTCGCGGGTAACGCCTCCGGCGCCCTGCTGCTGGGTGTCTTCCAGGTGTCCATCCTGCACAACATTGTCCACCTGCTCTTCGGCGCGGCGGGCCTGATCATGGGCCGGACCGCAGCCCAGTCCAGGTACTTCCTGCTCGGCGGCGGCGTCGTGTACCTGGTGATCTGGCTTTACGGCCTGTTGATCGACCAGGCATCGGCGGCCAACTTCATCCCGGTCAACACTGCGGACAACTGGCTCCATGCCGTACTGGGCGTGGCGATGATCGTCCTCGGTTTCGTGCTGGGACGCAACGAAGCCGGCACTGAACGGAGGAGCTAGCTTTTCGCTTCGGCCCCGTCGTCGTCCGGTCCTTCGGCGGGGTCCTGGCTGTGCACCCGGATGTCGGCCGGGTCCGCATCGGGATCGCCTTCTGCGGGTGATTCGGCGTGGACCCGGTCGTCGTCGTCCCGTGAATGGTCTTCGGTCATGGCTGCTCCTTAAAGAGCCTGGGGGGTTGCGCTACCCATCATTCAGCGCCCAGGCGCGTGGCCTGTCAAGCACTTCCCGCCTTTGCTCCTGCTCTGGCCGGGGAGGGCTGTCTGTGTTGGACTGGGGAGGCAGTGCGCACCACTCCCGTTCCGGGGGCGGTGCTGTTTCCAGTCACCGTACAGCCAGCCGGCGTGCTCCGGCTGTTGGAAAGGAACACGCATGGCAACGTACAAGATCGGGTACTTCGTGGGCAGCCTGGCGAAGGGCTCCATCAACAGGGTCCTGGCCAACGCCTTGATCAAACTCGCACCGGAGGAACTGGAGTTCATCGAGATCCCCATCAGGGACCTACCGTTGTACAGCTACGACTACGACGCCGATTTTCCGCCCGAGGGGCGCGCCCTCAAGGATGCCATCGCAGCCGCGGATGGCATCCTGTTCGTTTCCCCCGAATACAACCGTTCCATTCCCGGCGCGCTGAAGAATGCCATCGACTGGGGTTCGCGCCCGTGGGGCACCAACTCCTTCGCGCGCAAGCCCACGGGCATCATCGGGGCATCCCCGGGCAGCATCGGCACGGCCGTCATGCAGTCCTCCATGCGTGCTGTCCTGAGCTTCCTGGACGCCCCGCAGCTGAATGCCCCGGAGGCGTACGTCAAGTACGATCCCGCCGCTTTCGGGGACGACGGCGAGGTCAAGGATGAGTCCACCGCCAAGTTCCTGGGGCACTACATGGAGGAGTACGCGGCGTTCGTGGCGCGTGTCCTGGCTGCGAACGCACCGGGCCACATCGGCGACCTGCAGCCGGATTCGGCCAAACTGTCCCGGTAGGCATACGGATGCCCGCCGTCCCAGCAACGGCGGGCATCCGAGTGTGTGGGCTCTGGTTCGTGGACCAGGGGGCCGGGATCAGTCCAGGGGCAGCGTCACCGTGACGCTGGTGCCGTTGCCCGGGGCGGAGGAGATGTCCACGGAACCGCCGGCCTCCTGGACGGCCACCGACATAAGGCGCAGTCCGTAGCCGTGGTGCCGCCCGCACGTGGCGCGCTGGCTGTCAAAGCCCGTGCCGTCGTCGGACACTACAAGGCGGATGCCGTGGTCAACGGCGGCCAGCTGGATGTTAAGCGAGGACGCGGCGGAGTATTTGTAGGCGTTGCTGAGTGCCTCGCGGGCGGACTGGTAGAGGAGGGACGCGCAGTCCGCCGGGATCTCGATGCCCCAGTGTGGAGTATCCCAGTGGACCGACGTCCCTCGGTGGCGCAGGGGCGCGGTGAGCCGGTCGATGCAGCCCGCCAGCCCCAAGGTGTGAAAATCCAGCGGCCGCTGGTCCGTCAGCACGCCGCCGATGGTTGTGACTTCGCTGTCCAAGGCTGTTTGGTGTCCCATGACTTCCTGCTCCCCAAGCTGGTTTGTCTGATGGCTCCAGCGTGCGCGTGCAAGTTCTAGGTGCCGCAAGGTTTGCCGCAAGATCCCATCAATTCTGCGCGTGGGGGATGACGGGAATATTCTGGCGTCTTGACGGGTCGGCAGCCTCCAGCTGACCGGCCGTTGTTTCATTCCTGCGGAGCTGGGGACGGAAGGCTTATGCCTACTTGGTTAATGTCACTCGTATGGGGCACTGGCGCCGGCGCGGCCCTGGTCCTGGGATCGGCTGTGTCCTGGCGGTGGTCGATCCCTTCCAAAGTCGTGTCCACCATCATGGCGTTCGGGGCCGGGGTGCTGATCTCGGCCCTTGCGTTCGAACTCGTGGATGAGGCCGTGAAGGGCGGTGGCCTGTGGCCCACGGTGGCCGGCTTCCTGGCCGGGGCGGTGGTGTATGTGGGGGCCAACGTGCTGCTGTCCCGGGCGGGGGCCAAGCACCGCAAGCGGTCCGGGGGCCAGCAGCCCTCGGAGCAGGACAACCCGGGCAGCGGCACCGCGATCGCCGTCGGGGCGCTGCTGGACGGTGTCCCGGAATCCGTGGTCCTTGGCGTGGGGCTGCTGGCGGGGGGAGCGGTGAGTCCTGCCATGCTGGCCGCCGTCTTCATCTCGAACGTACCGGAGGGGCTCTCGGGGACGGCGGGCATGAAGAAAGCCGGACGGAGTGCGGGCTACGTGTTCGGCCTGTGGGGGAGCATTGCGCTGCTCAGCGGGCTGGCGGCGCTGCTGGGATACGTGGCACTGGAGGATGCGCCCGAAGAACTGGTGGCATTTATTACCTCGGTGGCCGCCGGCGGCATCCTGGCCATGCTGGCGGACACCATGATTCCGGAGGCCTTCGAGGAGCACCACAACCTCACCGGGCTGACGGCGGCCGTGGGCTTCCTGACGGCGTTCACCGTGCACCACCTGGGCTGATTATGCGCTGGTGAGGACCGGCGCCGCGAGCCGGCCGTCCCGCATGGTGGCCACCACATCGGTCAGGGGAACGAACTCCGTGTCATGCGTGACCATCACCGTGGCCACCGAAAATTCGCTGGTCACCTGCCGGAGCAACCGGACCACAGATTCGCTGCGCTCGTGGTCCAGCGCCGCCGTCGGCTCGTCCACCAGCAGCACTTTGGGACTGCCCATGAGCGCCCGGGCGATGTTGACGCGCTGGCGCTGGCCGCCGGAGAGCTGGTGCGGCAGCTTGCCCGTGCTTGAGGAGAGTCCCACGATGTCCAGCAGTTCGGCGGCCTTCACCCGGGCAGCCTTGGCGGGCTTCCCGCGCAGGTGGTCGCTGATGATGAGCTGCTCGACGGCGGTCAGCGAGGGGAGCAGGTTGGGCTGTTGGAAGATGATGCCCACCTTTTCCCGCCGCAGCGCCGCGAGTTCCTTTTCCTTGAGGCCCGCGGTATCGGTGCCGTCGATGACGACCTGCCCGCGGGTGGGGCGGACCAGCGTGGCGGCAACGGCCAGCAGGCTCGATTTGCCGGAGCCGGAAGGCCCTACGAGTGAGACGACCTTGCCTGCATGGGCCGTGAGGTTGACCCGGTCCAGGGCAGTGGTGGTCCCGCCGCCGTCCGGATATTCGAGGGTGACGTTGACCAGTGACAGGGGAGCGGGGGTGGACATCGGGAACTTTCCTTTCAAGGGGGTGGGGTACTAGTTGCCGCCGAGCGCCAGGAGCGCGTCGACCTTGGTGGCGCGGCGGACGGCGAGGGCGGCGCCGGCGAGTCCCAGGGCGACAATCCCGACGACGGGTAGCGCCGTGGTGGCCAGGCTCAGCTGGAAGGGGGCGGCCTGGGCAGCAAAGAACCCCGCCGCCACACCGACGGCCCCTCCGACGACGGCGCCCGCTGCCAGCACGATGGCAGCCTGGGTGATGGCGTCCCGGAGGATGTAGGAGCCGGGGGCGCCCATGGCTTTCAGGACGGCGATGTCGCGCGTGCGCTGGATGGTCCAGACGGTCAGGAACGCCACGATCACCAGTGAGGAGATCCCGTACAGGAAGGCCTGCATCAGGGCTAGGGAACCGTTTTCGCTTTTGAAGGAACCCAGGGCCTGGAAGGAACCGGTGCGGGACTCGCTCACGGTGTTTGCCGCACCGTTCGCGGCGGCGCTGTCCACCGTGGCCCCGTCCGCGTATGTGACGGCGACGACGGTGGCCAGCTGGCCGCCGTCGGACACGTGTGCCGCCTTGGCCCACGCGGGCAGGGCTGTCCACACCACGCTGGTGTGGGCGTACCACTGGTCCGGCACCACGGCAGCGACGGATAGCTCCACGCCGCCCAGGGACACCTTGTCCCCCTGGCCTACCGACAATGCCTCTGCCACCGAGGACCCCAGAACGGCGGTGCCTGCGGGCACTTCAACCGGCGCCAGCTGGCTGCCCGGCAAGATACCGAACACTGCCACGTTCGCCGTCCCGGACCCATCCGGGGCCTGCGCCCGGGTCTGGGAGATGCCCAGCGGCTCGGCGGACTGGACGCCGGGCTGGTCCTTCCAGCTGTCCACCTGCGCGGCCGTGACGGAGCTTTCCGTGTATGACGCCTTGGGGGTGGCGCTTCCGGGGGCTCCGAAGGCGATGGTGTCCACCGGTTTGTCGGCTGCTGCGCCCAGCTTGCCGATGGCGGACGTCGACTGCTCGGCCAGGCCCGCCGTCAGGCCGGTCAGCATGACGAGCAAGAGGGTGATGAGGGCTACGACGCCGCCCATCATGGCGAAGCGGCCTTTGGCGAAGCGGATATCGCGGATTGCCAGGAACACGTTGTTCTTCTCTCAACAGGGGTGGATTCTCTTCGTCCTTCCACTCTTCCCGCGGGCGTCCGCGGCTCCATCGCGGATACGGTTGATCCGCGGGGATGGAAGGGTTGAGCGCGAAGTCCACCATTTGATTGATCCCCGGGAACCGCTCCCGGCATAAGCTGATGAAATGCCTGCCACGCCCTTGCCGCCACCTTTGACGACGGCCGCCGGCGTTCCGGCGAGGGAGCCACTGAACGCACTGGAAAATGCGTCCTCGGCGGCGATCCTTCGCATCCTGCGGGTCACCCTGCACACCGGATTCGCCATACTCCTGGCCGTGGCGCTGGTCCGCATGCTGATGGCCGGAGGTTCCTTGCGCTGGGTGCGGGCCGGCGCCGCCGTCGTCCTTGCCGCTGTCTACCTGGCCGGGACTGTCCTGGAAAAGCGCCATGCCGAAGGCGGCATCACCTTCAACCCCCGCCGTTACGGCCTGCTGTGGCTGGCACTGGTCACGGCACTGTGGGTTTTCCTGCTTGCCGGGAGCGCGGACTTCGCCTGGCTGGCCTTCCCCATCTTCTTCCTCCACCTGCACCTGCTGCCGCGCCGCGCCGCGCTGTTGACGATTGCGCTGATGACCCTGGCCGTCATCGCCTCGCAGTGGGCCATGAGCGGCACCCCCGTCCCGCACGCCGCCGCGGTCGTGGGGCCGCTGCTGGGTGCCGTCTTCTCGGTGATCACCGGGCTCGCCTACGCCGCCCTCTACCGGGAGGCCGAAAACCAGCGGCGTGCGGCGGACGAGCTGCGCCGCACGCGGGAGGAACTGGCCCGCTCCCAGCATGAGGCCGGCATGCTGGCCGAGCGGGAGCGGCTTGCCCGTGAAATCCACGACACCCTCGCGCAGGGGTTGTCCAGCATTGTGCTGCTGGGGAGGGCTGCCGGGCAGTCCCTCGCCGACGGGGACACCGCCACGGCCTCCTCCCGGCTGGCTTTGGTGCAGCAAACCGCGGCGGACAACCTGGCCGAGGCACGCAGCTTTGTCCGCGGCCTGTCCTCGCCGCAGCTGGAGGGGACCTCGCTGGTGGAGGCCCTGCGCCGGCTGTGTGCAGCGACGGAAACCGGTGCCGCCGCGTCCGGGCAGCCGCTGCGCTGCCGCCTCGAAGTGGACGGCGAGCCGCAGGAGCTGCCCCAGCCCGTCCGTGTCGCCCTGCTGCGCGCGGCGCAGGCGAGCCTCGCCAACGTCCGCGAACACGCCCGGGCCGCGAACGCCGTCGTCACCCTTGCCTTCCTGGGAACCGGGGTGACCATGGACATTTACGACGACGGCACAGGCTTTGACCCCTCCGCTGCGGATGGTGCCGCTCACGCAGCGGACGGCAGCGGGTTCGGGCTGCACTCGCTGCAGGAGCGCGTCACGGCGTTGGACGGGGCGCTGACGGTGGAATCCGCGCCCGGTGAGGGCACCGTGGTGGGCATCCGGCTGCCGCTGGACGGGTCCCATGAGTGAGGTCCGGGTCCTGCTGGTTGACGACCATCCTGTGGTCCGCGCCGGTCTGCGCGCCATGCTCACCGGAATCGAAGGCATTTCCATTGCCGCGGAGGCCGCCGACGGCAAAGCGGCTCTGAAGGAACTGGCGCGGCTGGCAGCGCTTGGCGAGCCCGTGGACGTTGTGCTCATGGACCTGCAGATGGGGGAGGGGATGGACGGCGTCACTGCCACGGCCGCCATCCGGAAGCTTGATGCTCCTCCGCCCGTGCTGATCCTCACCACCTACGACACCGATGCGGACATCCTCGCCGCGGTGGAAGCCGGGGCCAGCGGCTACATGTTGAAGGACGCACCGCCCGAACACCTCCGGCAGGCCGTCCTGCAGGCCGCGGCGGGCGGGACGGTCCTGGCACCGCGGGCGGCGGCGTTGCTGATGGACCGGATCAGCAACCCGGGCATGTCCTTGACGCCGCGCGAAGTGCAGTTGCTGGAGCTGCTGGCCACGGGGCTGTCCAACCGTGCCATCGCCAAACAGGTCTTCATTTCCGAAGCCACCGTCAAGACCCACCTGGTGCACATCTACGGCAAGCTCGGCGTGGACAACCGGACGGCCGCCATAGCCGCGGCAACCCAGCGGCGGATTATCCGGCCGCCGGGCGCCAAAGGGTGACCTGTGGGCGCACGACGGCGGGACGCGGCGTGTGACGGCCATCGCATTGCAGTAGGTTTGTTCCACTGTGCTTGCGGAGGCCGCTGTTCCTCGGTGCCGTTGTTTTTAGCTGCCGCTGTTCGCAAGCCAACTGTTCAAAGGAGAATGAATGTCCCGTCCGGTTCCAGCCGTCGATGCCCTTCTCGCCACCTACGGTGCACCGGACGCCTGCGCGGCCGAGCTCCTCTGCGACAGCCACGATCCCGGCGCCGTTGCCTTCACCGTGGTTGAAGCCGACCTCTCTTCGGAGGACATTACCTACGGCGAGCTCCGGGAGCGCTCCGAACGTGGAGCGGCTGCCCTGGCTGAGCTTGGGGTTGGTCCGGGAGACGCGGTGGCCACCCTGATGGGAAAGTCGGCGGACTTGGTGGTCATGCTCCTGGCGATTTGGCGGCGTGGGGCGGTCCACGTTCCATTGTTTACAGCCTTTGCGTGGCCGGCCATCGAACTCCGCCTCACAGCCTCCGGCGCAAAGGCTGTGATCACCGACGCCAACCAGCGGGCGAAAATCCAGGAAACCGGCGCCGTCGTCGTAGTTGCCGGTGAAGAAGCCGCCCATCCGGACCTGGCGCTTACGCCGCTGCTGGCCAGGCAGCAACCCGGGATTGCGTCCGAAACCGTGGGAGGGGACGGTGCCCTGGTGCTGATCTTCACGTCCGGGACCACTGGCGCCCCCAAGGGTGTGCCGGTGCCGGTCCGGGCGTTGGCGGCGTTCCGCCAGTACGTCGAACTGGGCCTGGACGTCAGTGAAGAGGACGTCTTCTGGAACGCCGCAGACCCCGGCTGGGCGTACGGCCTGTACTACGGGATCCTCGGTCCCATGGCGGCCGGCCGGCGGAACCTCCTGCTACGCCCCGGTTTCTCCCCGGAACTGAGCTTCAAAGTGCTGGAGGCATTCTCCGTCACCAACTTCGCGGCTGCTCCTACCGTGTACCGCACCATGCGCGCGAAAGCCGACGCCGGAACGGGCCCTTTCCACCTTCGGCGTGCCTCATCTGCGGGCGAACCGCTGACCCCGGAGGTGATCAGCTGGGCCCGGGAGGTGCTGGGCGTGCCGGTGCGGGATCACTACGGACAGACCGAACACGGGATGATGATCATCAACGCCTGGCATGACGACGTGCGGACGGAGCTGAGGCCAGGATCCATGGGCCGCCCGCTGCCGGGGTGGAGCTGCGCGGTCCTCAAGGGCAATGCCGACGAGCCGGCCGGGCCGGGTGAGCTGGGCCGCGTGGCCGTCAACGTGGCCGGAAGTCCCATGATGTGGTTCAGGGGATACCAGGATGCGCCGGAGAAGACCGCCGAAAGATTCAGTGACGACGGCACGTGGTACCTGACGGGGGACGCCGGCATGGTGGACGCGGACGGCTACTACTTCTTCTCCTCCCGCGATGACGACGTGATTATCATGGCCGGCTACCGGATTGGCCCGTTCGATGTGGAGAGTGTCCTGTCCACTCATCCGGCGGTCCTGGAAACCGCTGTGGTGGGTGCTCCGGACGAACTGCGCGGAGAAGTCCTTGAGGCGTATGTTGTCCTGGCGGACGGGACCACCGGCAGCGATGCCCTGGTGGCCGAACTGCAGGCCATGGTCAAGACGCAGTTCGCGGCGCACGCCTATCCGCGCCGCATCCACTTTGTGGCGGACCTGCCGAAAACGCCGTCGGGAAAGCTGCAGCGCTACATCCTAAGGCAGCAGCGGGCCGCGGCAGCCGGCAGTTAGCTGAATCGGGGGACGGAAAATCCCTGCCTCTTCCGGCGCCTTTTGCATCCGGGGCTGTTAGCGTGGAGGCCCAGCTAACGGAGGAGGAGCGATGTCCATCAATTCACCTGACTCACTGCCGGAGGACGAGCCGCAGGAGGGTGCGGCCGGCATCGAAGGATCCGGCAAAGGCAAGGCCGACGGCGGGATCCCCGGCGGCAAGGACGGCGTCGGGATTTCCGATGGCGCCGAGCCCAACACCTTTGAACCCGAAGAGGATCCTGACGCCAACGCAGGGCCGGGGGCTTAACAGTTCCCCTTCGTTCCCCGGCTGCCTCAAGGTTCGATCAAGATTGGCCAAGATGGGGCGAAACGGAAATGTCGCAGGCCTACTGGCCGGTAAGTTTTTCCTGTTTCCACTTTGTTCCCCCGAACACGGAAGCAACAGAAGCCCCCGCGCTGGAGCATGACTCGCGTGGGGGCTTCGCCCCAATCCCCAGACACCTCAGAGCTCGGTGGAGCTCACCATGCGGTAGTGCTCCACTACCGGAAACGGTTCATAGAAGTGGTGCAGCAGCCCGCGCCACCGCTGGTACTCCGGGGAGCAACGGAATCCGATGGTGTGGTCCTCCAACGTCTCCCATTCCACGATCAGCAGGTACGTGTTGGGGGATTCGATGGACCGGGACAACCGCAACGAGATAAAGCCCGGCATCGACGCGATGATGGTCCGGGCCTGGTTGAACGCGGTCTCGAAGTCCCCTTCCTGGCCGGGGATGACCGGAAGCAGCGCGTGTTCGGTGATCATCCGGTATGCGCTTCCCGCTCGGCTGTATCGATCCAATAGCGGCGCTTACCGTTGCGGCTGTCCTCGTAAAGGCCGCCGTTCTTTTCGATCGTTGCGCGCGAGCCGGCATTGTCCTCGTCGCAGGTCAGGAGAACCCGCTCGATCCCTAATGCCCGTGCCAGCGGAAGCGCGTCTGCCAGCGCTTTTGCCGCATGGCCGCGTCGCCGTGCCGAGGGCACGACGCTGTAACCGATGTGGCCACCTTCGTTAAGGAGGTAGTCATTCAGCCTGTGCCTGATGGCCAGCGAACCCAGGAACGAGTCGTCCTCCACGATCCAGAGATAGGTGCACGGTACGTAGCCGTGCTTCCGCACCGTCTCCGGGAGGGCGTCCTTGAGCAGGACCTCGACGAAGCGGCGAAAGACCTGGGGGTCCCTGAGGTCTTCCAGCGGCCATCCTTCCGCGCCGGCGCCGTCAAGATGTGCCCCTTTGAATTCGTCAGTCCCCCGCAGCCAGGAGGAATGCAGTGCAGGGTCCGGAGTGATGAGATGGGCCATCCAAAGATCGTATGTGAAGACTTTGGTTCCGCGGTGCGGCAATACCGGGCCGGCTGGAGGAGTGCGGCCGGCCCGGTATCACCTTGCCGATCAGTTCAGGTCGAAGCGGTCCAGCTCCATGACCTTGGCCCAGGCAGCCACGAAGTCGTTGACGAACTTCTCCCTGGCGTCCTCGCTCGCGTAGACCTCGGCCAGGGCCCGCAGCTGCGAGTTGGAGCCGAAGACCAGGTCCACGGGGGTTGCGGTCCACTTCAGTTCACCGGTGGAGACGTCGGTGATCTCGTAGACGTTCTCCTCGGACTCGGAGGCCTTCCACTTGGTGCCCGGCGAGAGCAGGTTGACGAAGAAGTCGTTCGTCAGGACCTGCGGCTTGTCCGTCAGGACGCCGTGGCTGGAGCCGCCCACGTTGGTGCCGAGCGCACGCATGCCGCCCAAGAGCGCCGTCATTTCCGGCGCGGAGAGGTCCAGCATGTACGCCTTGTCCAGCAGGAGGGTTTCCGGCTGCAGCTTCTCCCCGGCGCGGAGGTAGTTGCGGAACCCGTCAGCGCGCGGCTGCAGGTACCGGAAGGATTCGACGTCGGTCTGCTCCTGTGCTGCATCGGTCCGGCCCGGGCGGAACGGCACTGTGACGGGGAACCCGGCGTCGGCCGCCGCCTTCTCCACCGCGGCCGCGCCGCCGAGGACGATCAGGTCCGCGAGCGACACCTTCTTGCCGTTGGCCTGCGCGGAGTTGAACTCCTCCTGCACCCGTTCAAGCACGGGAAGAACTGCAGAGAGCTGCTCCGGTTCGTGGGCCTCCCAGCTGCGCTGCGGTTCCAGCCGGATCCGGGCACCGTTCGCGCCGCCGCGCTTGTCGGTCTTGCGGTAGGTGGCCGCCGATGTCCAGGCCGTGCCGGCGAGCTGCGGGATGGTCAGGCCGGAGTCCAGCAGTTTTGCCTTCAGCGAGGCGATGTCCTGCTCGTCGATCAGTTCGTGGTCGACGGCGGGGACCGGGTCCTGCCACAGCTGCGCCTCGGGCACCCAGGGGCCAAGCATGTGCGGGCCCACCGGACCCATGTCGCGGTGCAGCAGCTTGTACCAGGCCTTGGCGAAGGCCAGGGCGAACTCGTCCGGGCTCGCCAGGAAGCGGCGGCCGATCTTCTCGTAGGTGGGGTCGAAGCGCAGCGACAGGTCGGTGGTCAGCATCGTGGGGCGGTGCTTCTTGTTGGGGTCGTGGGCGTCCGGGATGATCTCCGGCGCGTCCTTGGCCACCCACTGGTTGGCGCCGCCGGGGCTCTTGACCAGTTCCCACTCGTATTCGAACAGGATCTCCAGGAACCGGTTGCTCCACTGCGTGGGCTTGTCCGTCCAGGTGACCTCCAGGCCGGACGTGATGGTGTCGCCTCCGTTGCCGGTGCCGTAGTTGCTGAGCCAGCCCAAACCCTGCGCCTCGAGGTCCGCCGCTTCCGGTTCGGGGCCCACGTGCGCATCGGCCGGGGCCGCGCCGTGGGTCTTGCCGAACGTGTGGCCGCCGGCGATCAGCGCGAACGTCTCCTCGTCGTTCATCGCCATCCGCTTGAAGGTCTCGCGGATGAACGCAGCAGCGGCCACCGGGTCCGGGTTGCCCATGGGGCCCTCGGGGTTGACGTAGATGAGGCCCATTTCCGTGGCGCCGACGTCGTCCGCCATCTTGCCCTCGGCGACATAGCGCTCATCGCCCAGCCAGGCATCCTCGGGACCCCAGAAAATCTGCTCCGGCTCCCACACGTCCTCGCGGCCGAAGGCGAATCCGAAGGTCTTGAAGCCCATGGACTCAAGGGCGACGTTGCCCGCGAGGACCAGCAGGTCGGCCCAGGAAACCTTCTGGCCGTACTTCTGCTTCACCGGCCACAGCAGGCGCCGGGCCTTGTCCAGGTTGGCGTTGTCTGGCCAGCTGTTCAGCGGCGCGAACCGCTGGCTGCCGTCGCCTGCTCCGCCGCGGCCGTCGTGGACGCGGTAAGTGCCGGCGGCGTGCCAGCTCAGGCGGATCATCAGGCCGCCGTAGTGGCCAAAGTCCGCCGGCCACCAGTCCTGGGAGGTGGTGAGGACCTGGGTGATGTCCTGCTTGAGGGCTTCGACGTCGAGCTTCTGGAATTCCTCGCGGTAGCTGAAGCCGGGGCCGAGCGGGTTGCTTGCCTGGCCGTGCACGTGGAGCACGGAGAGGTCCAGTTGGTTGGGCCACCAGTCCTGGTTGGTCCGCGGCCGGTGTCCCTTGGGCTGCGGTGAATCGATGGCCGGGTTTTCGCTTTCGCTGCCGTGGGCGGTGGCACTGTCGGCACTGCCATGGGGCCACGGGCACCCGCCCCCAGCCTTCTGGTCCACGCCCTGCGCGCTTGCAGGGGTAGGAATCCCAGGATGCTCTTGGCTATCGGTCATGTGCTTCTTCCTTCCGTTGGGCCGAGGCCGCGGTTGGACTCGGGCAGCCGGTCAACCCTCCTATTTGACCACGGGGGAGTGACAGTGGAGCACCCTCCTACGCCGCCAGCGAACCACCGCCGTGGCGTGACCGGAGGAGGGCCCGCGCATGGTGGCCACTCCGCTGCCTCAGAGCTGGCGCGCGCTTCCGCGGACAATCAGTTCGCAGGGGAAAACTACTTGGCGCGCCGGTTGCCCGGGGGTGATGATCCGTTCAACCATCATGCGGGCTCCTATTCGCGCCATCTCACGGCTTGGCTGGCGGACGGTGGTGAGGCTGAAGGAATCCCAAGCCGCCATGTCGACGTCGTCGTAGCCGATGACCCAGCACTGCTCCGCCGATATCTGATGGGCGCGCAGGGCGTCCAGGGCGCCGAAAGCCATCAGGTCATTGGCGCAGAAAATAGCCTGTGGACGGTCGGACCGCGAGAGCAGCCTGTTCATGATCTGCGCCGCGATGTCATGGGAAAACTGGCCGTTGAAGCGGAGGTGTTCGGGCACCGGCTGTCCCTGTTCGGCCATCCTGTCCAGGAAGCCGCGTCCACGTTCACGGGTGGTACTTGCGGTTTCGAAGCCGCCGATGAACGCCACGCGGGTTTTGCCGTTGGCCAGCAGATAGTCAGCGACGGCCGCGCCGCCGTCGGCATTGCTGCTGGTGACCTGGTCGCAGTCGAGCCCTTCCACCACCCGGTTGATCAGGACGATGGGGCTGTTCTTTTCAATCGCTGCCTGCAGCTCGACGGAGTCCTCGGTAGCGGTTGTGAAGATGACGCCGTCCACTGCGTGCTCCCTGATGGCCTTCAGCGCGTCCTGGTGGCTGCCGCCGCCCGCGTTCCAGATGACCACCCGGAAACCGGAGGTATCGAGCTCCCGGGTGAGTTCGTCCAGGGCCTCCGAGTAGAAAGGGTTATTAAGGTCTGCCACCACGACGCCGATGGTGTTCGTGCGCCTGGTTTTCATGGCCTGGGCCCCGGCATGGGGGACGTAGCCCAGGGTCTCCATGGCGGCCTGCACCCGGGCCCGGGTTGCAGCGGACAGCTTGGGGGACGAGGACATGACCCGGGAGACAGTCGCCTGGGAGACTCCAGCCAGTTCTGCGACGTCGCGGCTCGTCACCATCTGTTCCGTCCTCTTTTCCTTGTTGGCGGCATTCGTGCGGGCTTTCAGACTAGCCAATGACGGCTGCCGGCACCCTCCCGCATCCGGCTCGAGGCCGCTGCGGAAGGTGCCGGCGGAGCCGGTTCATTAGCGGGATGTTGTGGGATCGTGTTCCGCGCTGAGGCCCTTGCGGAGCCGAACCTGGGGGGCGGTTTCCGGCGACCAGAGAGCGCCAACAATGGTAATGACGGACGTGACCACCATGTAGAGGGCGACGAGCCAGTAGCGGTCGAACTCCGGGCCGATCAGCGCGGTGGCGATCAGCGGGGCGAATCCACCGGCGAAGACGGCTGCCACCTGGGGGCCGACCGAGGCCCCGGAGTAACGGAGCTTCGGTTCGAAGAGTTCGGTGAAGTAGGCCGGTTCCACGGAGTAGCAGAGGTCGCGCCCAACGTTGCAGGTCAGGATCAGGACAAGCAGAACCATGAAGAAGTCACCGGTCTGGACGGCCCAGAAGAAGGGGAACGCCATCAGGAGCATCGTGGCGGCGCCGGCGATGACCGTGTAGCGGCGGCCCCAGCGGTCTGATACCCAGCCCCAGAACGGGATTGAGAAGACGCCCAAACCGGCCATGATCATGGTGGCCAGCAGGATGGTGTTCTTTTCCAGCAGTACCGCGGGACCGTAGGCGAGCAGGAAGGTGGTGTAGATGTAGTAGTTCGCGTTTTCGGCGAAGCGCATCATGATGACCTTGAGGATGGTCAGCGGACGGGTCTTGATGACCTTGACCACGGGCATCTTCTCGATCTCACCCTTGCGCTTGATTTCCTCGAACGCGGGGGATTCGTCCACCTTGCTGCGGATGTAGAAGGAGAGCACTACCAGCAGGATCGAGATGAGGAACGGGATGCGCCAGCCCCACGAAATGAAAGCCTCCGGCGAGATCAGGAAGCCCATGATGTAGAAGGCCCCGTTGGCCAGGAGTGTTCCTGCCGGTACGCCGATCTGCGGCCAGGAGCCGAAGAAGCCTCGGCGCTTTGCAGGGGCGAACTCGGTTGCCATGAGGGCTGCTCCGCCCCATTCACCGCCGACGCCGATGCCCTGGACAATGCGCAGGAGCACCAGCAGGATCGGTGCGGCCATGCCGATGGTGGCGAAGTTGGGCAGGCAGCCAATAAGGAAGGTGCCGCCGCCCATCAGGCCCAGCGTCATCATGAGCATTTTCTTCCGGCCCAGGCGGTCACCGAAGTGGGCAAAGATGAAGCCGCCGATGGGGCGGGCCGCGAAGCCGATGGCGTACGTGCTGAAGGAGAGCAGGATGCCCACGAAGGGGCTCGCGTTCGGGAAGAACTGGCTGTTCAGGATGATGGCAGCGGCGACGCCGTAAACGTAAAAGTCGTACCACTCGATGCAGCTGCCCAGAACTGATGAAACCAGGGCCTTGCGGCGCATCTTCGGATCAATAGCGGGTGGGGCTGCGGTTGTCGTGGGGGTGCTCACTATGAGACTCCTTTGTCTTCGACCGGACAGTGACGGCAGCCACAACAGCTACCTCGTGCCATGGAGTGTATACGTAAACATGACAACAGGACAACGTCTTGCCGTGACCGATGCATACGTATACACTCATTTCCCATGCAGGCCTGCTGGCCTGGTCCGGGGCGCTCCATAAGTCGCCCATCGATGAAGATGGAAGGTATTGCTCATGACCGTCACAACAGCAACCAGCTCGGCCGTGAACTCCATGATGTTGAAAGAGCCGGCGCAGAACAGCGTGAACCGGGGCAGTACTCCCGAGGTGCGCGCCACCGTTGAAGGCGTCATCGCGGACATCCGTGAACGCGGCGACGCGGCAGTCCGCGAATACTCGGAGAAGTTCGACAAGTACGCGCCCGAGTCATTCCTGCTCAATAAGGAGCAGCTCGAGGAAATCCTGGCCCGTGTTCCCGAACAGACCATTGAGGACATCAAGTTTGTCCAAGAGCAGGTCCGGGTCATGGCGCAGAAGCAGCGTGAATCACTGACCGACTTCGAAATTGAAACTCTTCCGGGCGTATTCCTTGGCCAGAAGAACGTTCCAGTCCAGGCTGCCGGTGCCTACATTCCCGGTGGAAAGTACCCCCTGCTGGCCAGCGCGCACATGACCATCATCACCGCCAAGGTCGCCGGCGTTGAACGTGTGGCTGCCTGCACCCCGCTCATCCAGGGCGAGGTCCCCGACGCCACGGTCGCGGCAATGTACCTTGCCGGCGCCGATGAGATCTACCTGCTCGGCGGCATCCAGGCGGTGGCCGCCCTTGCCATCGGCACCGAGACCATCAAGCCGGTCAACATGCTGGCCGGACCCGGCAACGCCTTCGTCGCCGAAGCCAAGCGCCAGCTCTTCGGCGAAGTCGGCATCGATCTCTTCGCCGGACCCACTGAAGTTTTGGTTGTTGCCGACGAGCACGCGGATCCGTTCATCGTCGCCGTCGACCTTCTCTCCCAGGCCGAACACGGGCCCGACTCACCCGCAGTCCTGATCACCACCAGCGAAGAGCTGGGCCGGAAGGTCATTGAGCACATCGACACGATCCTCGTGGACATGCCGACGCGCGACTACGCGGGTGCGGCATGGCGTGACTGGGGTGCCGTCCACGTCGTGGAAACCCTTGACGACGCCTACGTCCTGGCGGACGAGTACGCCTACGAACACGTACAGATTCTCACCGAGAACCCCCGTGAAGCTCTGGAGAAGATGCACGACTACGGTGCGCTGTTCCTGGGCGAAGGAACCTGCGTCTCCTACGGCGACAAGGTCATCGGGACCAACCACGTGTTGCCCACCCGCGGCGCCGCACGCTACACGGGCGGCCTCTGGGTCGGTAAGTACCTGCGCACCGTCACCTACCAGGAAGTGACCAACACCGAATCCAGCGCCTTCTTCGGAGAGCTCTGCGGACGTGCCGCCCGGGTGGAACGGTTCGAAGGACATGCACGGTCCGGCGACGTCCGTGCGGCGAAGTACCGCGGCACCACCCTGCCCTGGTCGGACCACACCTTCGGCAACTAGGAAGAACCGGTGCCTGATTTCCGCCTGGACGGCAAGAAAGCACTGGTTACCGGAGCAGCCCGCGGACTCGGCAAGGCCATCGCCGATGGCCTTGCCGAGTCCGGCGCGACTGTCTACGGAACCAGCCGTGACGCCGAAAGCGCACGCCTCATCAGTGAACGCTACGGGACTCCCGCCTTTCCCGTTGACGTCAGGGAACCCGCGAAAATCCTCGAATTCGCCGACGACCTCATGCAGGAAAGCGGTGGCATCGACCTGCTTGTCAACAATGCCGGCGTCAACGTACCCAAACCCGCGCTCGAGTTGACAACGGAAGACTGGGACACCGTCTTTGACACCAACCTCAAAGGCAGCTTCTTCCTGACCACAGCACTGGCCCGCCACTGGATAGAAAACGGAACTCAGGGGGCGATCGTCAACGTTGCGTCGCAGGCGGGAATCGTCGGAATCGAGGAACGGGCTGCCTACGGCACCAGCAAGGCCGGCCTGATCCACCTCACCAAGATCCTTGCCCTGGAGTGGGCCCAGGCCGGAATCCGCGTCAACGCCGTCGCACCCACCTTCGTGCGCACGGAACTGACCGCCTCCACCCTCAGCCGCCCCGACTGGGCAGCCGAACTCCTGTCCAGGATCCCCATCGGCCGCTTCGGGGAACCGGAGGACATCGCCGGGGCCGTGGCGTTTCTCCTGAGCGATGCCGCTTCACTGATCACAGGACACACCCTGGCCATCGACGGCGGCTACACCATCCGCTGATAGGCCCCTTCTGCGTTCCGCTGCCCAGCAAATACTTCCGAGGAGTACGTTCATGACCACCAGAGACACCATTTCAACCACCGCCGTCGTGGGGTGCGGCTATATGGGCGGCGGAATGGCCCAGGTGCTGGCCCTGCACGGCTACCACGTCATGCTGGGCGATGTCGACGGCGAAACGGCAGAAGGTGCCCGCGTCCGGCTTGTGCAGCAGGCCCGGGAGTTTGAGGCCAACGGACTCCTGCCCGAGGGGGCTGCGAAGATCATCGAGGGGAACCTCGTCGCGGCCGCGAGCACCGAGGAGGCAGTAGCAGCGGCGGACTACATCGCTGAGGCAGTACCGGAAAAGCCGGACCTTAAAGCCATGATCCTTCGCAGGGTCTCGGCCGCCGCACCGCCCCACGCGATCATCGGAACGAACACCTCCGCCATCCCCATCGGTGACCTCGCGGTGTCAGTGACGCATCCGGAGCGATTCCTGGGCGTCCACTGGATGAACCCCGCCCCGTTCATCCCCGGCGTCGAACTCATTCCCGGCCAGGACACCGACCCGGCTGTCCTCGACCGCGCCGAAGAGCTCATCCGCAGCCTGGGCAAGGCACCGGCCAGGGTGGCGGACACACCGGGGTTCGTCGCGAACAGGCTTCAGTTCGCGCTGTACAAGGAGGCGGCCCGGATCGTTGAAGAAGGCGTTGCGAAACCAGACCAGATCGATGCCGTGGTCAGCAATACGTTCGGATTCCGCCTGGCCTTGTTCGGCCCCTTCGCCATCGGCGACATGGCAGGACTGGACGTGTACGAGTCCGCATACCGCACCCTGGAGAAGGCATACGGTGAACGGTTCGCCGCCCCGGAGGCCCTCGTCGCCACTGTCAACGAAGGCAATATCGGGCTGAAGAGCGGCCACGGCTTCCTCGACATCGACCCCGCAGAAAAGGCAGCCCTCCTCGCCTACCGCGACGACGCCTACGCTCGCTTGTCCCAGCTCCGTGCGGAGCTGGGAGAAGCGCCGGGGCTGTAGCTGCAGCTGCCCTCGTACGCCGCCAGCGAACCTATAGGTTTCCCTGAGAAAGCGCCGGTTAAACCCCAGCTCCCGGACGTACACTGACCTTCGCACAGGTTTTGTGGACACCCCGTCACGTTGGAGCCGCCCATGCTCTGGAAGCTGCTTGTCGAATACCTGCGGCCGCACCGCGCGCTGCTGGTCGCCGTCGTCATTTTCCAATTGGCGCAGTCCATCGCGTCGCTGTACCTGCCCACCCTGAACGCGGACATCATCGACCAGGGTGTGGCCCGGGGCGACACCGGATACATCCTGTCCACCGGCAGCGTCATGCTGCTGATCACGCTGGCCCAGATCGCCTGCGCGGTGATCGCCGTGTACTTCGGGGCGAAGGCCGCGATGGGCCTGGGCCGGGACCTGCGCGGCGCCATCTTCGAACGGGTGGGCGGGTTCTCGGAGCAGGAAGTCACCAGGTTCGGCGCGCCCAGCCTGATCACCCGTTCCACCAACGACGTCCAGCAGGTCCAGCAGCTGGTGCTGATGTCCGCCACGCTCATGGTGGCCGCGCCCATGCTCAGCATCGGCGGGGTGATCATGGCCATCCGGCAGGACGCCCAGCTTTCGTGGCTCATTGCCGTGTGCGTCCCGGTGCTGCTCATCGCCGTCGGCCTTATCGTTACGCGGATGGTGCCGCTGTTCCGCAAAATGCAGGCCCGGATCGACACCGTGAACCGCGTCCTGCGCGAGCAGCTCACCGGCATCCGGGTGGTGCGGGCGTTCGTGCGCGAGGACATGGAGACGGAGCGGTTCGCCGGGGCCAACACCGACGTCACGGACGTTGCCCTCCGCGCCGGCCGGCTGATGGCGCTGATGTTCCCCACGGTCATGCTGATCCTGAACGTCTCCAGCGTGGCCGTGATCTGGTTCGGCGCCTTCCGGATCGAGGACGGGTCCATGCAGGTGGGCACCCTGATCGCGTTCCTGAGCTACCTGATGCAGATCCTGATGTCCGTCATGATGGCCACGTTCATGGCGGTGATGATCCCGCGGGCGTCGGTGTCCGCGGACCGGATCGGCGAGGTGCTGGGCACCAGTTCCAGCGTGGTGCCGCCGGCTAACCCGGTCAGCAGCGCGGTGCGGCGCGGCGAGCTTGAAATGCGCGACGTCGGATTCGCCTACCCGGGTGCCGAGCATCCGGTCCTGGCCGGGATCAGCTTCACCGCCCGCGCGGGGGAGACGACGGCGATCATCGGCAGCACGGGGTCGGGCAAGACCACCCTGGTGAACCTGATGCCGCGGCTCTTCGACGTCACCTCCGGGGCGGTCCTGATGGATGGCGTGGACGTCCGGGACCTGGACCCGGACCTGCTCTGGGGGCACATCGGCCTGGTGCCGCAGCGGCCCTACCTCTTCTCCGGCACCGTGCGCAGCAACCTGCTGTACGGCAACCCGGACGCTACGGAGGACGAGCTGTGGACCGCACTCGAGATCGCCCAGGCGCGGGACTTCGTGGAGCGGATGGAGGAGGGGCTGGACGCGCCCATCTCGCAGGGCGGCACGAACGTTTCCGGCGGCCAGCGGCAGCGGCTGGCCATCGCCCGGGCACTGGTGAAGCGGCCCGAGCTCTACATTTTTGACGACTCCTTCTCCTCGCTGGACACCGGCACCGATGCCCGGCTGCGGCAGGCCCTCAAGCGCAACATCGCGGGGGCCACCATGGTGGTCATCGCCCAGCGCGTGTCCAGCATCGTGGATGCGGACCAGATATTAGTGCTCGACGACGGCAGGATCGTTGCGCACGGAACGCACCGGGAGCTGCTGGAGAGTTCCGCGACGTACCGGGAGATTGTCTCGTCCCAGCTGGCGGCGGAGGAGACGGTATGAGCGCACATCGCCCGGGTACCCCTCCCGCACGCGGCACCAAAGCCGGGCCTGCCGCCGGACCCGGCCAGGCCGCCGTCGTACGCATTCCAAGGCCGCGCGGCGGCCCGGGGCACGGCGGACCTTTCGCCGGGATGAACGTCCCGGCGGAGAAGGCGATGAACTTCAGCGCCTCCGCCAAACGACTGCTTGGTACCCTGCGGCCGGAGCGGATGTGGCTGATGCTGGTGCTGCTCATGGCCGTGGCGGGCGTGGTGCTGCAGGTGATCGGGCCGCGGCTGCTGGGCGAGGGTACCAACCTGATTTTCGCCGGGGTGGTGTCCAAGCAGCTGCCGCCGGGGATGACGCAGGCGCAGCTGATTGCGATGCTGCGGGCATCGGGGGAGAACCAGAAGGCTGACATGCTCAGCGCGATGACGCTGACGCCGGGGCAGGGGATCGACTTTGCCGCGCTGGGCAGTGTGCTGACGTGGGCACTGGTGCTGTACGTGCTGGGGTCGGCGTTCATGTGGGGGACAGCGTATGTGCTGAACGGGGTGGTGCAGCGGACGGTGTTCGGGCTGCGCGAGCAGATTGAGGCCAAGATCAACCGGCTGCCGCTGCGGTACTTCGACACGATCCAGCGCGGAGAGCTGCTCAGCCGCGTGACCAACGATGTGGACAACATTTCGCAGAGCCTGCAGCAGTCCATCAGCCAGGCGGTGACGTCGGTGCTGACGGTGCTGGGCGTGCTGGTGATGATGTTCATCCTGTCGCCCACGCTGGCGCTGATCGCGCTGGTGACCGTTCCACTGACATTGGGAATCACCACGCTGATTGCCAAGCGCTCGCAGAAGCTGTTCGTGCAGCAGTGGACCAACACGGGCGAGCTGAACGGGCAGATCGAGGAGACGTACACCGGGCACGCGCTGGTGAAGGTGTTCGGCCGGCAGCGCGAGGTGGGGGAGCGGTTCCGGCAGAAGAACGCCGAGCTGTATGAGGCGAGCTTCGGGGCGCAGTTCATTTCCGGGCTGATCATGCCGGCCATGACGTTCATCGGGAACCTGGTGTACGTGGGGATTGCGGTGGTGGGCGGCCTGCAGGTGGCGTCCGGGGCCATGCAGCTGGGCGATGTGCAGGCGTTCATCCAGTACTCGCGGCAGTTCACGCAGCCGCTGGCGCAGCTGGGGTCGATGGCGAACCTGCTGCAGTCCGGCGTTGCGTCCGCCGAGCGGGTGTTCGAGCTGCTGGATACTGAGGAGCAGTCCGCGGATCCTGCCATTTTGCAGAGTCCGGACGGGCGTGCGCGGGGGCGGTTGGTGTTTGAGGACGTGTCGTTCTCGTATTCGCCGGACAAGCCGCTGATTTCGGGGTTGTCTCTCGTGGCGGAGCCGGGGCAGACGGTGGCGATCGTGGGGCCGACCGGGGCGGGCAAGACGACGCTGGTGAACCTGATGATGCGGTTCTACGAGCTGGACGGCGGCCGCATCACGCTGGACGGGGTGGACATCACCACCATGACCCGGCACGACCTGCGCTCGCGGATGGGCATGGTGCTGCAGGATACGTGGCTGTTCGGCGGGACCATCCGGGACAACATCGCGTACGGGCGGCCCACTGCTTCTTCTTCCGAAGTCCTGGAGGCCGCGCGGGCAACGTATGTGGACCGGTTCGTGAAATCCCTGCCCGAGGGGTACGACACGGTGCTGGATGATGAGGGGTCCAACGTGTCGGCCGGTGAGAAGCAGCTGTTAACGATTGCGCGGGCCTTCCTGGCACAGCCGTCTGTTTTGATTCTCGATGAGGCGACGTCGTCGGTGGACACCCGCACCGAGGTGCTGGTGCAGAAGGCCATGAGTGCTTTGCGGAGCGATCGGACGTCCTTTGTGATCGCGCACCGCCTGTCCACGATCCGCGACGCCGACCTCATCCTGGTGATGGAGAACGGCCAGATCGTGGAGCAGGGGACGCACGCTTCGCTACTGGCTGCCGGCGGGGCCTACGCGCGGCTGTACGAGGCCCAGTTCGCGGCACCGGTGGCGGAGGTTTAGACCGGCCTTGGAAACGGCGCAAGCTCCTTGGAAGGAGACGATACGATCGAGGTCGGTTGGCGCGGCAGTCAGAGGTAGCTCTTCACGGTCGCTCGGAGCGTTTCGGTGTGCTCATAGATTTCCTCTAGTGAGTTGATGGGCACCCGAGTCTCTTCCTTGCTGTCATTGAAGATTCCTAGGTACTTCTGCGTCCGGTTGAAGTGGAGACGGGCAATGGGCTTGCGGTTGTTGTCGTCGAGCAGCACCGCAAAGTAGGACTTCGCGTCACGCTGCGCCACACGGACTGGCTTGACCTCGCTGCAGACAATTGCCCTCACAATTTGGTAGCCCTCGATTTCCTCAAGTGTTGTCTCCAACGCATCGGCTTCAGCGAGATCAGCTTCGGCAACGGGCGTGCTGGTGACCGCGGCCGGAACCGTTGTGTCTTCAGTTTGCGGGAAGCCGGGGTTGCCCAAAGCCTTCTTCAGCCGCTCGTTCACCTGGTCATTGAGGAATTGCTTGGTGGCCTTCCCGACCAGTGTTGTGAACTGCTCCCGAACTTTTTGCGTATAGGGTCCTGAGTAAACTCTCGCCGTCAGGAACTTGACCCATTCATCCTCGGGTTCCTTGAACTGTGCAGCCAGCGTTCGTTTCAGCTCGCCGATGTATTTCAGTTCACCGGCCGCGCTGATGATCGAGTCCAGGTCGAAGACGTCCTTGGAGAGTTTCTGGAGTTCCGGGATAAGCGATTGGTCGATGTCGTTCAAATCAAGCACGAGGAATGGTTTCGCATCCATTCGGTTAGGTGCGTCCAGATCCGTGAAGAACTGGTAGACCTCTCCGTTGGTGAGAATGGCGATCC
Organism: Arthrobacter sp. MOO21; assembly: GCF_057369995.2. Taxonomy (NCBI): domain Bacteria; kingdom Bacillati; phylum Actinomycetota; class Actinomycetes; order Micrococcales; family Micrococcaceae; genus Arthrobacter; species Arthrobacter sp. MOO21. The sequence goes on from NZ_CM170671.2 coordinate 2,285,731, forward strand.
GAGCATTGGTGACGGCAAAGTACCGGAAAAGCTGCGATGCGTGCTCGATCTTCACCGGCTCTGTGGACTTCTTGCACTCGATCAGAATCTGGACTTCGCCGTCCTTAACGATCGCGTAGTCGATCTTCTCGCCCTTCTTGAGCCCAACGTCGGCGATGAACTCGGGGACAACCTCCAAAGGATTGAATACGTCATAGCCGAGAATCGTCGAGATGAAGGGCATCACGAAGGCGTTCTTCGTTGCCTCTTCCGTTTGAATTACACCCCGCTGTTGACGCACCTTTGCCGCCAGCGCTGAAAGCTTTTCTGCAAATTCCATGTCTTACCCCCAGTAAGGCCCTTACCCGGACACAGCTTCGTGTCCGGCGGCAGTTCGAGCTGATGAAGCAAAACCTACATCCGATCGGCGACATTTACACGCAACCGCTTGATGGCTACCGTCATGCCGGAGACTTCCTCAACGATAACCAGCCAGGCAGACCGGGGGAATTGAACCCCGTCCGCATAAAACGAATGTGGACGACTCCGGTCCCACCCGCCGTCGTCCGTTCGCTGCGAGTCGGCCCAACGGGCAGCCGGTTCTCACTCAGGGCCATGATCGCGGGGCGAACTTCGCGATCATCTCGTCTACAACTCAGCGACCGGGCCTCACTCCGTATCAGCCAGGTCGGCCAATCTTTTCACGCAGCCCCTCGGTTCAGGACGCCGATAGCCGACGGACGACGCCCAAGCCGCGAGAGACGGGGATTAGCCTCCTCCTCGCAAACGAATGCGGGCGACGGCGGGGATCTCCCGCCGTCGCCCGCTCGCTCCGTTGACTTAGAACGCGTCGGCCTCCGCATTGAGGTCCCGGCCCCTGGTTTCCGGCGCAAAGAACCCTGCCACAATACCGATCGCAGCGTAGGCCATGAGGATTCCGGCTACCGGGACCCAGCCAGGCCCGGTCGCAGCAACGACGCTGGCTGCAATGATGGGGCCGAGACCGCCGGACAGGACGGCGCCGATTTCCTTGACCGTGGTCATGAACGAAAAGCGGCGTTTGGACCCGAACATTTCCACCAGCCAGGTTGACTCCACGCCGTACAAATTCGGCAGTGGACCGCCAACGAAGATGACGAAGACCAGGGCCACCAGCACCGGGTTACGCGTTTCGATCATCAGCATCGCGGGAATCGTAAAGGCGAACTGGAATCCGGAGAGCCAGAGCCAGACCCTGCGGCGGCCGAATCGGTCAGTGAGCTTCCCGGTCAGCAAGACTGTGGCCACGCCCAGGACGGAGCCGAGTGTTACACCGGTGGTGACGAGGTTTGCGTCCATTTTCACCACCGATACCGTCCAGCCGATCAGGAAGCCCTTGACGAGGTAGACCGAACCGTTTTCGCCGAGTTTGATACCCAGTGAGACGAGGAAGGCCTTTTTGGCATCCGCGGCGTCCCGCCAGATGCTTTGCTGCCTGGCTTCCAGACGTGCCGCGGCACGCCGCGCCTTGACCGCCTCGAAGACCGGTGATTCGCTCACGCTGCGACGAAGGTAGAGCGCCACTAGGGTGGTACCGACGCTGAGCAGGAAGGGAATACGCCATCCCCAGGCAAGGAACTCGTCCTTGGGCATCTGTGAGAGCAGCAACCACAGTCCGCTTGCCAGGAGCACGCCGGTCGCCGTTCCCAGTGCCACCACGGCGCCGTAAAAGCCGCGCTTACCGGAAGGAGCGGATTCCACCAGCAGCAGCGAGGCCCCGGATAGCTCCGCGCCCGCGCCGAAGCCCTGGATAAGCCGCAGGAGCACCAGGAGGATTGGGGCCGCGACCCCGATCTGGGCAAAGGTGGGCAACAGACCCATTCCCAAGGTGGCGATACCCATCATCCCCACGGTGATGACCAGGACGGATTTCCGCCCATACTTGTCCCCAAGGTAGCCGAAGTAGATTCCGCCCAGGGGCCGGACGAGAAACCCGGAACCGAACGCGGCAAAGCTCGCCATCAGTGCCATCGCCGGGTCCGTGTTGGGGAAGAAGAGCGGCCCGAAGACCAGCGCTGCCGCCAGGGTGTAGAGCGTAAAGTCCATGTATTCCAAGGCGGAACCAAGGAACGACGAAATGGATGTGCGGCGCAGTTCAGCCGGCGTTACCTGCAGCTCCGATGCCAGGCCCTGCGGCTCAGCGGCGGCATACTTCAGGTTCGGGTTTTCTGTGACCATGGGGTTTCTCCCTTGTGTAGAGCCTGTCGGCAGGCCCGGAGGCAAACGTCGTTGTTCGGATGGTGGTGCAAGGTCTTCAAGGGCAGTTCAGTTCGGGAGCAGGGAGACAGTCTCCGCTATGCAGGCAGGCTTTTGCGAGCCTTCCAGTTCGATCAGGTGATTGAACTGCAGCTGCCGCCCATTGGCTGTCTCGCTCACCGAGGCCAGTGTCAGCCGGTCCCTGATGCGTGAGTTGACCCTGGCCGGCGCCGGGAACCTTACCTTGTTCAGACCGTAGTTGATGATCATTGCGGCCCCGTCGACCCGGTATACCTGGCCGGCCAGGTATGGCAGCAGCGACAAGCTGAGGTAGCCGTGGGCAACCGTGGCGCCGAAGGGTCCGCCTGCTGCCAGCTCCGGGTCCGTGTGTATCCATTGTTGGTCCAGGGTGGCGTCGGCGAAAGCCTGGATCTGGGATTGGTCCAGGGTGTGCCATCCACTCACCCCGATTTCCTGGCCAGCCATGGTGGCCAGCTCGGCGGCGTCCTTGAACAGTCTCATCTAAACCCTCTCCAGCAGCATGGCGACGCCCTGGCCCAGGCCCACGCACATGGTGGCCAGGCCGCGGTTGGCGTTTTCGCGTTCCATCCGGCCCAGCAACGTGACCACGATCCGTGACCCGGAGGACCCCAAGGGATGGCCCAGGGCGATCGCACCGCCGTCGTTGTTGACGGTTCCCGCATCCATTCCGAGTAGCCGCATGCAGGCCAGCGCCTGCGCTGCGAACGCCTCGTTGAGTTCGACGGCGCCCACCTCGGCCAGGTCCCAGCGCGCCTTGGCCAGGGCCTTTTGCGTCGCAGGCACCGGGCCGATGCCCATTACGTCCGGAGCGACACCGGCCGCTTGGCTGGTCACGATGCGGGCCCGGGGCGTGAGCCCGTAGCGCTCCACGGCCTCGCCGCTGGCGACCAATACAGCTGATGCGCCGTCGTTGAGGGAACTGGAGTTGCCAGCGGTGACCACTCCGCGGGGCGCCACGATCGGCCGGAGGGCGGCCAAGGCATCAGCGGTTGACCCGCGCCTGGGTCCCTCATCGGTGTCCACCAGCGAGACTTCGCCCCGCCTGCCCGTGACCGGAACCGGGACTATCTCGTCGCTGAAACGGCCGGCGTCGATCGCCGCCACAGCCAGGTTGTGCGAGCGCAGTGCAAAGCTGTCCGCGTCGGCACGGGAAATCCCCTCCCGCTTCGCTACCTCTTCTGCCGTTTCGGGCATGGAAAACAGTGCCCCCGACTCCATCCGCGGGTTAACAAACCGCGCACCGATTGAGGTGTCCGCGAGTTCACCCGGTTTGGAGTAGGGCTTCTCCGGTTTTGCCATCACCCACGGCGCGCGGGTCATGGACTCTACGCCGCCGGCCACCACAAGGTCGGCGTCACCGTTGCGCACCGACTGCGCCGCCATGCTGATGGCGGTCAGCCCGGAGGCACAGAGCCTGTTGACGGTCACGGCCGGTACGGCGTGCGGGAACCCGGCCAGCAGTGCGGCCATCCGGGCAACGTTACGGTTGTCCTCACCGGCCTGGTTAACACAGCCGAGGATGACCTCGTCAACGGTGGCAGGATCGACGCCGGCCCTGTCCACTGCGGCCTGAAGCACAAGCGCGGCCATGTCGTCGGGACGGACAGTGGCGAGCACGCCGCCGTGACGGCCCACCGGGGTGCGGACGCCCCCGACGAGGAATGCCTCGGGCATCAGCGGGCCCCGCCGTTGATGTAAAGGGTCTGGCCGGAGATGTAAGAGGAGTCGTCACCGGCGAAGAAAGCCACGGCCCCTGCCACTTCCTCCGGCTGGCCTACACGTCCCAGTGGGGTTCGCTCCGCCACCGCCTGCTGGTGCTCGGCCGGGCTGGCCCCCACCCGCTCTGCCGTTGCGGCAGTCATTGAGGTGGCGATGTATCCCGGCGCCACCGCATTGACCGTGATGTTGAACGGACCAAGTTCGATGGCGAGCGTCGCGGTCAGGCCCTGGATGCCGGCCTTTGCAGCCGCGTAGTTGGCCTGGCCACGGTTGCCCAGCGCGCTGCGGCTGCTGAGCGAGACGATCTTGCCGTACTTGGCCGGAACCATGTAGCGCTGGGCAGCGCGCGTGCAGAGGTAGGCGCTGGTGAGGTTGGTGGCCAGGACCGAATCCCAATCCTGCCGCTCCATCTTGAAGAACATGTTGTCGCGGGTGATCCCGGCGTTGTTGACCAGGATGTCCAGCCGGCCGAATTCCCGGTGGATGTCATCGAATACCCGGTCTACGGCTGCCTCATCCGTGACGTCGCAGCGGGCGGCAACGGCCTTTCCGCCCGCCGCCACGACGTCCTTGTGGTCCGAGATACGCTGTGCGGTGTCCTTGGCGCGGTCCTCGTTGAGGTCCAGGACGGCGACAGTGGCGCCGCCACTGGCCAGTTTCAGCGCGGTGGCTGCGCCGATCCCCTGTGCCCCTCCAGTGACTACTGCCACCCGGTTGGTGAAATTGCTCATGACGTTTCCTTTGCTGGTGTTTGGAGCGTGCTTTGGCAAGCCCGGGTCGGGCCCGCCCGGGAGCTAGCTGAAGGCGGAGAGGCCGGTGATCTCGCGACCAACAAGAAGGGATTGGATCGAGTCCGTGCCCTCATAGGTGGAGACGACCTCCATGTCGGTCATGTGCCTCGCCACGTGGTTCTCCAGCAGCATGCCGTTGCCGCCGAGCATGTCCCGTGCCTCTGAACAGATCCAGCGGGCTTTCCGGGCCGTGTGCATCTTGGCCATGGAGGCCATGGGCCCAGTCATACGGCCGTCCTCGGCCAGCACAGCAAGGCGAAAGCAGATCAGCTGCATGGCTGTCAGTTCTGCAAGCATGTTGGCCAGCTTGTTCTGCACCAGCTGGAAACTGCCGATTGGTTTGCCGAACTGCTGGCGGGTCTTCGCGTAGTCCACTGCGATCTCGTATGCGGCCATTGCGTGGCCGTAGGACTCCCAGGACGCGCCGCTGCGTGTGGAAGTGAGGACCCTGGTGACGTCCTTGAACGAATGGCATTCCGTGAGTCGGTTGGATGCAGGGACCCGAAGGTTCTCGAGGGTGATGTCCGGTTGGAGGATCGCCCGCTTGCCAATCTTGCCGGTGATGACTTCGGTGGAATACCCCTCTGGAAAGCTGCCGTCCTCGTTACGCTCCATCACGAACGCCTTGACCTTGGCATCCGCTTCGTCGCGGGCAAAGATGATGACGACGTCGGCCATGCTGGCGTTGCCGATCCAGCGTTTGCGCCCGTTGATGATGTAGCTGTCCCCATCGCGCCGTGCGCTGGTTTCGAGCGCCACCGAGTCAGACCCGTGCTCGGGTTCGGTCAGGGCGAAGGCGCCGATCTTGCCAAGGGCGGCCATGGAAGGGAGCCAGCGCTGCTTTTGCTCCTCGCTGCCGAGCATGTTGATGGTTCCCATCGCCAGTCCGGACTGGACGCCGAGGAAGGTGTTGACGGAACCGTCGCCGCGGGACACCTCGGCGGCGATAATCCCCGCGGCAAGCCGGCTTAGCCCAGGGCATCCGTAGCCCTGAATGGTTGTTCCGACGATGCCGAGCCCGGCAAGTTTGGGTACAAGTTCGAAGGGGAACTCGGCACGTTCCCAATAGCCGTTGATGACCGGCAGCAGGTCTTTGTCGACGAAGGCGCGGACTTTCAGCCGGAGCGCCCGGTCCTCAGCGCTGAGGAAATCGTCCATGAGGTAAAAATCGGTGCCGTTCGCGGCCGTTTCGGGTGTCATTGAGTGAGCTCCAGTGGTGTGTGATCGGGGACCTGTTTGCCCTGCGGGTCTGTAGTTCCATGTGAAGGCTGGAAAAGGGTGAGCCAGTGACGCTCGTGTTCCGCCAGGGGCCGGGACTTGCCAGTGTCCGGCTGGACCGAAACCAGCACGGTACGGCCGTCGACGGCGACCTCCCCGTATTGGCTGCCCCTGAATTCCAGGCTGAACGAACTCGTGCCGATCCTGGTCACAGCGAGTTCAACCTCCAGGTCTGCGCCGTGGTGGACTGGCCGCCGATAGTTCACTTCGAGGCTGGCTACCACCGTGGGGGTCGCCTCGGCTCGGCGTATTCCCGGCATCGAAGACCGCCATTTGATTCTTGACTCCTCCAGGAGAGTGACGACGGCGGCGTGGTTGACGTGCCCGTTGAGGTCCTGGTCGGACCAGCGTGGGCAGACTCGGGTCCGGTAGGTTTCAGGCATCGACCAAGGCTTTCCGATGGAGTAGCCAGTCCCGCACCAAGCGGGAGCTTTCGTTCAATCCCGGGGGTGCGAGCGAATAGTCCACCGGCGTAAGGGAATATTCGACAGGATGGCGGACCGTGGGTATCTTCCGGGGCCCGTCGCCAGCCATCACTACCGGGTTCAGCCCCAGCTGTTCAGCGAGCTCCACACCGCCGCGGACATCCTGGATCGGCGCGCAGGGCAGCCCTGCCGAGGAGAGCTCACGGAACCATTCGTCGGCTGACTGGCCAGCCAGCTGGGCGTGGAGGATGCCGCGCAGCTCGTTACGGTTGGCGTTGCGCTGCAGCGTTGTGACGAACTTTGGATCACGGGCGACTCCGGGAATCCCCAGCGCCTCGCACAGCCGGACGAACTGGGCATCATTTCCCGTCGCGATGATGATGGTGCCGTCCCCGGTCTGCATCGGAGCGTATGGATACATGCTGGGATGTTCGTTCCCCATCCTGGTCGGTACTACACCGCCCGTTACGTAGGCTGCAGACTGGTTCACCATGCCGGACAGGGCCGAGGTCAGCAGGTTCAGTTCCACCAGCTGACCCTCGCCGGTCCGGTCCTTGTGGTGTAGTGCCCCCAGGATGCCGATGGCAGCGTGCAGGCCTGTGATGACATCGAACAGCGCGATGCCTGCCCGGTACGGTTGGGTGTCCTGGTCCCCGGTAAGGCTCATCATCCCCGAAGCGGCCTGTACCAACAGGTCATACCCCGGAATATGTGCGCCCGCTCCGGTACCGAACCCAGTGATGGAAGCATAGATAATGTCCGGGTTCAGTTCGGCCGCGGACGCGTAATCCAAGCCCAGCCGCGCCATGTTGCCGGGCTTGAAATTCTCGATCATGACATCAGCGCTGGCGATCAGGGAACGCGCAACGTTGAGGTCCTCCGGGTCTTTCAGGTCCAGGGCAATGGAATGCTTGTTGCGGTTAACCGCGAGGAAGAACGTGGCCTCGCCGTCCCGTACAGGGGGCATATACGTGCGGGTGTCGTCACCCTCAGGTCCCTCGACCTTGATCACCGTGGCGCCCATGTCAGCCAGGAGCATGGTGGCGTACGGGCCGGCCAGCACCCTGCTGAAATCTGCCACCACAACACCGGCGAGGGGACCCGCGCTGGCCCGGCCCAGGACGTCACCTGCAGGATTGTCGTCACCGCCAGCGGGACGACTATGTCCGCTGGAACCCGGTTCGTTGATCGGTTGTGTCATCTGCTTCCTCCGCTTTGTGGTCTGCATCACCTACCCTCCCAAGCGGACTGATTCGCGTCCAATACACATTGGGTGCCGGACTGATACCTCAACGCCATCAATGTCAGCTGGGTCTCCCTTCTGTATGTTGGGCTTATGAACAACGACGTTTACCCCGGCAGGAGCTGAGCGGGGAGTGGAGATACACCAGATCCGGGCCTTTCTCGCCGTAGCCGAGGAACTGCATTTCGGCAGGGCCGCGCGTCGGCTCCACATGGCTCAGCCGCCGCTGAGCCGGTCCATCCAGCGGCTTGAGCATGAGCTGAAGGCGCCGCTGTTCATTCGCAGCACCCGGACGGTGCAGTTGACGGCCGCGGGTGAGGCGCTTATCGGCCCAGCACGCGAGATTCTGGAAGGGTGCCGCCGCGGCCGCCTCGCGGTTGCCTCAGTGGGCCGCGGCGAAACCGGGCGCGTGCGGGTCGCCTTTGCCGGGGTTTCCTCGCATGTGATGGTTGGCAGGCTCGCCAAGCGGGTCCGGGAAGTACACCCCGGAATCGACTTCGAGCTGTCCAGCTCCAACTTCGCCCTTCCGGCCATGGACAAGGTCATGGGCGGGGCCATGGAAATCGGCCTGGGCCGCTGGAATTTCATACCTGCTGTCCTCGATTCGAGGATCGTGGCCAACGAGCGCCTTGTCGTAGCTCTGTATGAAAGCCACCCTCTCAGCGGTCAAGCTTCGCTTCGCATGGCAGACCTCGCGGGGCAGCCGTTCGTCACGTTGCCGGAGCACCCGGGCGCCATCCTCCATGACAACCTTCGGCGGCTCTCCAGCGCCGCGGGATACGTCGTGGAGATCGCCCAGGTGGCGCCGGACTCCCAGACGCTTATGGCGCTGGTGGCAGCCGAGATCGGTGTCGCCCTGACAGTTTCCTCCGTGCCGGAAAACTTCAGCCACCCGGGTGTCGTGTTCCTTCCCCTTGAAGACCCGGCTGACGCCATCCAACTGCGGCTGGTCTGGCGGAAGGACAACACCAGCCCGGCGCTGCGCGAGGTCCTTCGGCTCTCGGAAGAGGTCCTTCCGTCGCCGGACTGACCGTTGATTGATGCATATGGGGCATAAGCGGAACCATTATTAGGTATTGGATCGGAGGGCAATCGGACTGGCACAGTGGTTCAGGTCACCGGGTGGTGCATATCACGCCCGTTCCGACGCCAGCCGCCCCTTGACCTGCCAGGAGAACCACTGTGACCGTAACCGCACCCGCACCCGCACCCGCCCTGGTCTTCGACGACGTGCTCAACCTCGACAGCCTCCTGACCCCTGCGGAACTGGAGTTGCGCAGCACTGTCCGTAACTTTGTGGATGAACGGATCCGGCCCAACATTGCCGGCTGGTACGAGGACGCCCGCTTCCCGCTCGAGCTTGTTCCCGAGCTTGGGAAGTTGGGGGTCCTCGGGATGCACCTGAAGGGTTACGGGTGCCCAGGCCGCAGCGCCGTCGAGTACGGCCTCGCCGCCATGGAGTTGGAAGCCGGCGACTCTGGGCTTCGGACCTTCGTCAGCGTCCAGGGTTCCCTGGCCATGAGTGCCATCCACAAGTGGGGGTCCGAGGAGCAGCGGAACGAGCACCTGCCCGCGATGGCGCGGGGCGAGAAGATCGGCTGCTTCGGACTTACCGAACCGACAGCCGGCTCCGATCCTTCCAGCATGGCGACATTTGCGGCACCCGACGGAGACGGCGGTTGGGTCATCAACGGGGCAAAGCGCTGGATCGGGCTTGCCTCCGTGGCCCAGATTGCGGTCATCTGGGCCAACACCGCTGAGGGGATCCGCGGGTTCATCGTCCCGACGGACACCCCCGGCTTCACCGCGACGCCCATCGACTCCAAGCTGTCCATGCGTGCCTCAATCCAATGTGACATCGCCCTGGATGAGGTGCGGCTGCCGTCCTCTGCACTCCTGCCCGGCGCCCGCGGGCTCAGCGGCCCGTTCTCGTGCCTTAATGAAGCCCGCTACGGAATCATCTGGGGTGCCATGGGCGCCGCGAGGGACTCGTACGAAACCGCTCTCGCCTATGCCCAGGACCGGCTCCAGTTCGGCAAGCCCCTCGCGGGTTACCAGCTCACACAAGAAAAGCTGGTGAACATGCTGCTGGAAATCCATAAGGGAACGCTGTTGGCGCTCCATACAGGGCGTCTGAAGGACGCCGGGACGCTTGAGCTGGTGCAGATCTCCGTAGGAAAGCTGAACAACGTCCGGGAGGCCATTGCCATCTGCCGTGAGGCGCGCACCATCCTTGGGGGAAACGGAATCACCTTGGACTACTCGCCGTTGCGGCATGCAAACAACCTTGAATCGGTGCGAACGTATGAGGGTACGGACGAGGTCCATACCCTGATCCTGGGCCAGCGGGTCACGGGCATTTCAGCCTTCCGCCAGGAGTGATGCCATTCCGCGCGGGCATGCGGCGGCGGTCCTGCCGGTCTGGCGCTCAAAGCCGAAGCGCTGGCTGATTGGATTTTCTGCCTGGGTGTCCGCCGGAATGATGTTCCAGCCGATCTTCTTCAGCAGCTGGGCCCTGAGCAGCGGGGCCTTCAGCAGCATGGTCAGGCTGGGGCTGATGTTGAAGGCCGGCCGCGTCGCAGGCTGCAGCCTGATGACCGCGCCAATGCCCGGATCGATCTTCGCCTGCCCAATGAACTGCACGGCGGGGGGATGGCGGGCCCAAGGCTGCCCGCATTGGCCAGTGCGGGCAGCCGAAGTCACAATGTCAGACCCTCATGACAGGGTTTGGTTATGGAAACCAGCGCGGTTCTGGACAGAGGAGGCAAGGCCGGGTTGGCCGCTGCCGTCACATCCCTCGCCCGGCTGACTGACGAGCTTGCCGCCATCCTGGCGTGTTCGCCGGACGCCTCGGAGCGGGGTGCCCGCAATGCTGATGCGGATCCCTTGCGGGCTGTTGCCGGTTCGTGCTTGGACGGGCTGGCAGTTGTGGCCCGGATTGAAGCCGTCACTGCCGCAGCAAAAGTCCGGTTGTTGGCGAACTATGCACAGGCAGTGGACGCGCTGGAGGAGCCGGCGAAAACTGCCTACGAGTCGTCAGCGCGCGAAATGAGCCTGGTGGCGGAGGTTGCCTGCGCTCTGACCGTCGGGGAACGTGCCGCGTCCGCACTTTTGGGGGAGGCGCACGCGCTGACCACGTCCTTGCCGGCGGCGCTGGATGCCTTGCACGCCGGCAAGATTTCCTGGCAGCACGCCCGGATCATCGTCGATGAAACCACCGGGATGGGCATTGCCGGCGCCGCTGCGCTGGAGGCTCACTTCCTGGACCCGGAGGCGCCGAACGCGGCCAGGGGTGCCGCGCCGGGGGAGTTGGTGCCGGCCCGCTTCCGGCGGAAGGTGCGTGCCTGGCGGGAACGCCACCATCCGGAGTCCCTTGAGGCCAGGCACGCGAAGTCGGTTGAGGACCGGCGGATGGAGTACTCGCCGGACCGCAACGGGATGGCTTGGGTTTCGCTGTACCTGGCCGCGGATAAGGCCTGTGCCATCTGGAACAGGACGTCCGCCCTGGCGCGTGGGATGCAGGGCCCGAATGAGCCGCGGACCCTGACACAGATCAAGGCGGACGTAGCGGCAGAGCGGCTGCTGGGGAATTCCGGCCACTCCTCCGGGTCCGGGCCGTCCCTCAAAGCGGATGTGCTGGTCACGGTCCCGGTCTTTTCCGCCCTCGGCGTCACGGAGGAGCCCGCAGAGCTTGATGGTTACGGGCCGATCCCGGCGTCGATGGCACGCAAGCTTGTCGCGGACGGTGCCGGTTCGTTCTACCGGGTTCTGGTGGATCCCCGCGACGGGGCGCCGCTGGAAATTGGCCGCACCAGCTACCGGCTCCCGGAATCGTTGAAGCGGTGGCTGCGGATGCGCGATGGGAAATGCACCTTCCCCGGCTGCAGCAACCGCAGCCAGGACAACGAAGCGGACCATCTCAACGCCTGGGAGCACGGGGGATCCACCGGGATCAGCAACTTGGGTCAGCTGTGCCCCAAACACCATCGACTCAAACATCGAACAGGCTGGACGCCCGGGCCGGCCACCAAAAACGAGCCACCCGCCTGGATCTCACCCACCGGCCGCAAGTACAACGCCGAGCAGCTGGACCGGGAACCGACAATTTGGCCGCCGGGGTGCCTACCGGAAGAGACCAGCCCTCTGGAAGCAGTGATCGTGGACTACCTCATTGCCTGTTAGGGATGCAGCTTCCCCATTTCATGTCAGGGGAGGCCTTGCAGCTCAAGGGAGGCATGGACGCAGCCTGGGCGTGCGTCCGCCGTTGTTCTGCTGCGCTGTTCTGCTGCGCTGCGCGCCGGTAGACCCTCCCCAGCCGCCATACCCATAAACAGGCCGAACTCACTCGCGCCCCATGAGGTTGTTCCCTCTCGTTTACCAGCCAGCAACCACTAAGCCGCGAACCGTTTCTGCGGGTCGACCAGTCTTTTCACGCACCCTTCCGCCCGGCCGCCACGGCAGGGCAAGAAATCCCCGAGGTACCAGGAGTACTCCGTGTTCGTAAAAAGCACCCTCGCCGTTGCCACCCTTCTTGCCTCCTTGGCCGGGACAGCAGCAGTCCCCGCCCAAGCCCAGGCTGAGGCACCCAAGCCGGCGCCCGTCGTCGTCGGCCAGCCCCTTGCCGGGGCGCATGCCCACAACGACTACGAGCATGACCGCCCGCTGTTCGACGCCCTGGAGCACGGCTTCACCAGCGTCGAGGCGGATGTGTGGCTGGTGGACGGGGAACTCCGCGTGGCCCACGACCTCGCCGACGCCAAGCAGGGCGTCACCCTGGAAAGCCTCTACCTCGATCCGCTGGAGGACCTGGTCCGCAGCCAGCCCGGCCACAGCGTCTACCCGCAGTGGGACGGCAGCCTGCAGCTCCTGATCGACATCAAGAGCGAGGGCGAGTCCACCTACGCCGCCATCGAACAGGAACTGGCGGAGCACCACGACATCATGAGCCGCTATACCAACGGCAACGTCAAAACCGGCCCCGTCACCGCCGTCATCAGCGGCAACCGCCCGCTGGCCACCATGCAGGCGCAGGACAAGCGCTTCAGCTTCTACGACGGACGCGCCAGCGACCTCACGTCCGGGATGCCCGCCAGCCTGATGCCGCTGGTCAGCAACAACTGGACCAAGCTCTTCACCTGGCAGGGCGTCGGCCCCATGCCGGAGCTGGAGCGGGCCAAGCTGCACGCATACGTCGAGACCGCACACGCCAACGGCTACCGCGTCCGCTTCTGGGCCACCCCGGACCAGCCCGGCGACGCCCGTGATGCGGTGTGGACCGAACTCGCCGACGCCGGAGTGGACCACATCAACACCGACGACCTCGCCGGCCTCCAGCAGTTCCTCACCGCCCGCGGCGCCTAACCCCACCGGAAAGAGCATCCCCATGCCTTCAAAGACAGTGAAAAGTACGACGGCGGCGCTCACCCTGGCGTTGGGCCTCCTCGCATCCCAGCCCGCCTTCGCCGACACCGCCGCAGACGGCACACGCGACAGCAGCAGTGGCAGCGGCCAGGCCTTCACCTTCGCCGCCATCGGCGACATCCCCTACGGCGCCGCCGAGATCGCCAAGTTCCCATCCCGCGTTCAGGACCTGAACGCAGACAAGGACCTGAAGTTTGTAGCACACGTGGGCGATATCAAGAACGGCTCCTCCGTCTGTTCCGACGAGTACTTCTCCTACATCCGCGACCAGTTCGACACCTTCTCGCACCCGCTGGTCTACACGCCCGGCGACAACGAGTGGGTGGACTGCCACCGAACCAACAATGGCGCCTACAACCCGCTGGAGCGGCTGGACAAGCTGCGGGAAGTCTTCTTCAACGAACCCGGCAAGACGCTTGGCGCCACCATGCCCGTCAAAAGCCAGGCAAACCTGGGCCTCCCCGAGGATGTCCGCTTCACCCAGAACCGCGTTGCCTTCTCCGTCCTGAACATCCAAGGCAGCAACAACTCCCTCCTCCCGTGGACCGGGCTGGGCAAGACCACGGCCACCCCTGAGCAGCTGGCTGAGGTGGAGCACCGAACGGACGCTGTGATCGCCCAGATCCGCCGGACCTTCGCGGACGCCCGCCGCAGCAACGACCGCGCGGTGGTTCTCATGCAGCAGGCGGACATGTTCGATCCCTCGCTGCTCGAGGCAGCAACCGCGGATCCCGCGGCTGTCTCCGGCTTCCGCGAGATTGTGCGGGCAATCGTCGAGGAGACCAACAGCTTCGACGCCCCCGTCTACCTGATCAACGGTGACAGCCACGTTTTCGCCGAGAACCAGCCCCTCGAGGCGGGCTCGCCCTGGCTGGACATCTACGGTTCGCCGGCCGCGGACAACCTGCAGCGCATCACCGTGGACGGCGCCGGCAACGCCGTGGACTACGTCCGCTTCACGGTGGCGGCCAACAGCGCCAAGGGCGCGGACATCCTGAGCTGGGAAAAGGTCCCCTTCAGCTCCTAGGCACCCAAGGGAAGCGGACGACGGCGGGCGCCCACCCGCCGTCGTCCGCTTTCCTTTTGCGGAAGGAGTGGGAACCCGGCCCCGCCTAGAACCGCGTGGTGCCGCGCATCTTGCGGGGGCGGCCGTCCGGGTCGATGACAAGCCGGTTGAGGGGATTGGCCCACAGGCGTTGAAGGGACGTGACGGGTTTCGGCCTGTGATGCCGCACCTGGCCCTTGGGGCGGGGCGAGCTATCGTTGGCTTCATGCCACTGGTCCAAGGCATCGGCGGCGGCATTCCACAACGCGAGCCAGTTCCCCGGGGCGTGGAGCTGGGGGTCGTCCTGGTCCAGCCCCAGGTGTTCGGACCAGAGTTGGAGCCGCAGCGCGTGCGGCAACGGCCGGGAAGCGTGGGGACCGGCACTGGACGCTTCCTCCGGAACAACAGTGGTATCGACCACCGCGCAGGTCAACTCACTGTCGGCGGTCCAGGACCGGCGGTTGAAGTTGTCAGACCCGATGGTGAACCAGGCGTCATCGATGATGCAGATTTTGGCGTGGACATAGATCGGCGTCCCGGCCTTGTTCTCCAGGTTGAAGACACCGAACCGATCGGGGGCAACGCGGCGCACCCTTTCGATGGCACGCAGCTGCCCCATCCGCTTGGGCGGCCCTCCGAGCGGACCGTCGGAGTCCGGGTATCGGGGAACCACGGCGATCACGTTCAGCTTCGGGTTCTGTTCAAGGGCCGCGGCGATTCCTTCGGCCACCTCGGCCGACCACAGGTACTGGTCCTCGATGTAGATCAGTGAGCGTGCCTGGGCGAAGGCCTTCGTGTAGGCCCGGGCAATGCTCCGCTCACCGCCCGGGGCGAAGGGGAACGGTGGATGCTTCACGCCGTAGGTGCGCAGCAGTTGCACGGCGTGGGGGCCGGCAGGCGGCGGTGGCGGCGCCGTTTCGGGCAGGGGCTTGGGGTGCCGGGGCATGTCCGCAAGGCGCTGCAGCAGCATCCGGTACGGCGTGCGCCGGTCCAGGGGATGGGGGTCGTTCCACCTTTCCGCGAACAACTCCAGCACATCTGCCACCACCGGGCCGCGAAGCTCGAGGGCGGCGTCGTGCCACGGAGGCCGCTTTCCGTACCGGGGATCCATGTCCACCGCCTGCGGGTCCCCCTCGTGGCCGGCGTCGTCGCGGCGGCTGTGGGAGAGGTCGATCCCGCCCACGAACGCGACGTCCCGGGAAGGGTCGTCACGGCGGCGGATGACCACCAGTTTCTGGTGATGGCAGCCGAAGAGCCGGACCCGCTGGTCCAGCAGCACCTCACCGCCGGCGTCATTGATCTGCTTGCTGAGCAGCTCATTGGACCGGCCGCTCATGGGTGCGGAGATGCGCTCTCCGTGGGATCGCCAGACCAGGCCGCGCACTTCCACACCGGCTCGTGCCAACTCTGCCAACAGCCCGCCGATGGTGGGCCCGTCCTCCGTAAGCCGCTCGTCGCCGTCGCCACGCCAGTCGGTGAACCACACCCGGTCCCCGGCGTTCAGGGCGGACAACTCCTCATGCAGCCGGGCGAAGTAGGCGGCGCCATGAACCAGGGGCCGGACAAGGTTGCCCTCTGACCAGGACGTGGATCCGGCACCTCCGGCATGGACGCCGGTGGCCGCATTTCCCCGCTCGGCGCTACTTAAGAACCAGTCACCAGCACTACTGTCCACTCGATGTTCCCTTCGAGGCCCGGGGCCGTCTTCAGTGTCCGGCCTACCCAGTAGCCTACGGCGCGCATAAGGTCTGGACACGGGTGGCAGCCGGATCTATCGTGCAAAGGTGGCGGCTGCCTGACTGGCAGGATGGCCAGTGCTGCCGGTCCGATCCTGCGGCCGTCCGTCATGGAGGAGGAAGCAGATGGCACACGTTCAAGAGGTCGAAGAGACCGTTGAAGTCGCAGTTCCCGTCCGGACCGCGTACAACCAGTGGACCCAGTTCGAATCCTTTCCGCAGTTCATGTCCGGGGTGGAAACCGTCACCCAGCTGACCGACACCACCAACCACTGGGTGACCAACGTGGGCGGTGTCCGGCGGGAATTCGATACCGAAATCGTTGACCAGGAGCCGGATGACCGGATCGCCTGGCGCAGCATCGACGGCAAGTCCCACGCCGGCATCATTCGGTTCACTCCGCTGGATGCCGGCCATACGAAGGTCAAAGTCCACTTCGAATGGGCTCCGGAAACCGCCACTGAGAAGGCAGGCGCAGCGCTGAAGATCGATGAGATGCAGGTCAAGGCCGACATGCGGAAGTTCAAGGACTTCATTGAATCGCGCGGCACGGAGACCGGCGGCTGGCGTGGTGAAGTCTAGGCAGGGATGCTTCTACGTTCCGTCAACGAGCTCATCACATGGGTGTGGAGTTAGTCGTGACGGGTGAGCAGGGGTATGACGACTTCGTCGACGATTTCTTCGAGGTATTCGGTATCGAGGCGGCTGGGTCCGAGGAGGAAGCGCTGCCGCAGCAGTGCTGGTCCGGCGTCCAGGCGGCGTTCGGTTAGGGTTGAGGCCGGGCATTCGCCGCGTGCGGCGGCACGTTCGGCGATGGTGCGCATCATTTCCAGTGCGCTGCCGCGGCTGATGGCCCCGAGCCCAGCCTGGTCTGGGTCACGGAGAGCGTCGCCGAGAACGCCGCGCAGCGCCAGGCCGATGGGTCCGCGCAGTTGCTCCGCGGCGAGCGTGAAGACGGCCAGTGCGTCCCCGCGAAGGCTTCCCGTGTCTGGCAGCTGCCCGGGGCGGGGCATGGCGTCGCGCGCGGCGTCGTATACGAGTGCCGCGAGGCTGTCCCAGCGGCGGTAGAGGCTTGTTTTGCCGGTCCCCGCTCGTGCGGCGATGCCTTCCATTGTCAGCGCTGCATAGCCTTCCTCGGCGACAATCGTCAGGACGGCGCGGAAGATTGCCTGGGTGAGGGTGGCTCCGCGGCGTCGGGGCAGGCTCCGGTGGTCGTGGCCGACGGAACGTTCGGACGCGGGAGAGGTCACGGCGTTTCACCTTCAAACACGGCGCCGGCCGAGCCGTCGACGATGACGTGTTGGCCGTCGTTGAGCACCGTGGTCCCGTGCCCGGTACCCATGATGGCCGGGATACCGTACTCGCGTGCGACGATGGCCGCGTGGGATCCCGGGCCGCCAGTGTCAACCACAACGGCGGCGGCGCGCTGGAACAGGGGCGTCCAGGATGGGTTGGTGTAGGGACAGACGAGGATATCGCCTGTGACGAGTTTGCCGAACTCTTCCGGTCCCCGGACCACGCAGACTGGTCCGGGCACTCGGCCGCGGCCGGCGGGTGTGCCGGAGACGAGTGCGCCTTCGGTGGTGTGACGGTCTGCGAATAGGAGCTGGGGGTCCAGTAGGGGGAACTGCTCCAGGCTGCGGCGTTTTTCTTTCCGGGCGGTAACGAGTGGCCGGTACGCGTCGTGCACCCACCCAGTGAGCGTGCCGTCGTCGGTGATGGCGGCGAGTTCGTCGAAGGTGAGGTGCCAGATGTCGTCGCGGGCGTCGAGAACTCCTGCGGTGGCCAGCCGGCGGCCAAGTTCCGAGAGAGCGCTGCGCAGGGGCGGGAGAACCATGGTGGCGTAGAAGTGTGTGTCCTCGCGGAATGCCAGTCCTGCACGGGAACGTTCGACGGCGTCGAGCAGCGCACCCCGCAGCGGCGGTATGGCGCGCAGGAGTGGGTGCTTACGCAGTGCGGCAAGAGCTTGTTCTGTCTGGTCCGTCTCGGCGGCAGGGGCGGCTCCCATGAGCGCACGTACGATTCCAAGCACGGTGTCGGGTGTGTCCCGCCACGTGGGGGCGCTTGAGATAGCGACGCTGACAGTTTCGCGGTGGCCGAATTCTGCCAGGAAGGTCTCGAAGCCGCTACGGAATTGCGTGAAGCGCTGTTCTGTGCGGATGCGTTCGAGGACTGACGGGAGTGGGTCGTTGACAAGAGCGCGGGAGAGTTCCGGGTCCGCGGCGGCCTGGCGGGCGAGGGCAGTGAGTGCCTGATTGGCAACGCTGGTCCGTGTTGGGGCGACGGCAACCAGCAGGGGGCCGAGGTTTCGTCGGCCGAGAACCATGAGGGCAAGCCGCAGCGGGACCTGCGGCAGGAAGGATCCCGGCAGGTACGATACCCGCAGGTCGGCGATGAGGGACAGCGCGGCGAGGGCGTCCTTGGCGGCGCCGACGACCCCTCGCCACGGCAGCGCGCCGAGGTCGGCGTTCTCAAGGCGCCGGATCTCGGCGAGGAACGCGGCTAGGCGGGGGTCATCGGTCCAGCGGCGGACGTCGTAGCGGCGAACCCGGGCGATGAGGGAGGCCGGTGCGGTCAGGATACGCAGCGTGGGCCTCGGTACCGGGGGCACGAGCTGGACGACGACTCCGTCCTCCTCGGGCAGGAGCTCTGACACGTCCGGGAAGGCGATCCCTACGCTGGCGGTCATCCGGTCCAGCATCTCCACGATGCCGAGGCGCAGCCATCCCGTGACGTCGAGCGGATAGGGGCGCAGCTGGAACATCTCGAGGAACAGGGGGCCGATGACGCGGCGCTGGAACCGGTTGAGCCGCGGCGGCTGGGGCGGCAACCCGGTCAGCGGGCGGGATTGGACGAGCCACACGCGGCCGTCCGCGAGGGCCCATTCGATGTCCTGGGGCTTGCCGAAGTGCTTTTCGGCCCTCCTCGCCAGTTGATGCAGGTCACCGAGCTGGGCCGGTGTCAGCAGTGGCGTGGCAGTGTTCCCGGCGTCCGGACTGTGTTCGATGACGGTGCCGCCCGAGGCGGCTGCCCGGACCGCCGTCCCACGGCCACCGGCCACGTGTTCGATGACTCGTCCGTCGGGACCAAGGAGCCAATGCTCTGGTGTGACCAGGCCCGAAACGACGGCCTCGCCGAGCCCGGCAGCCGCGTCCACCACGGCGTGGTTCCGTTCGCCCGTTACGGGGTTCGCGCTGAACAGCACACCCGCTGTTTCGGCCCGTACGAGCCGCTGCACCACGACGGCGATGCTCACCCCGGCGTGGTCGATGCCGGCGTGCTCACGGTAGGTGACCGCCCGGTCTGTCCACAGTGACGCCCAGCAGTCCAGGACGGCGTCGAGGACAGCATTGTGGCCGATGACGTTGAGGAAGGTGTCCTGCTGGCCGGCGAAGGCGGCGCCGGCCAGGTCTTCGGCGGTCGCGCTGGAGCGCACTGCGACTGGTCCGCCTCCCAGCTTGTCGTATGAGTGGGCGACGGCGAGGCGCGCGTCCGCCGGCAGGCCGGCAGCCTTTACCGCCTCGCGGAGCCGAGCGGCGGAAGCGTGGGGGGACATCCCTTCCGCCCGGGACTGTTCCAGAAGCATGCCGAGTCCGGCGCGGTCGGCCATCATCGTATACGCGGCCGTGGTGACGACGAATCCCTCGGGGACCGGAAAGCCCGCACGGATGAGTTCGCCGAGGTTGGCACCCTTTCCGCCGGCAAGGGGAATGTCGGCCGCGCCCAGGGACGCGAGAGGACTGATGATCGGCTCAGGCATGACGGTCTCCGGGTCTGTGGCTGTGGCCTTCAGCGAAGGCCTCGGTGCGCAGCTCGCGTTCGGGCAGGAACAGGGTCAGGACGAAGGACGCCGAGAGCACAGCCGCGGTCGCGGTAGCCACAGCGGGAAAAGCCGCGCCAAAAGCGGACGAGACGTCATCCGCCAGCCCCGGAGGCAGGACCGTGAGGGAAGCCGGGTCAAGGGAGCCTGCGCGGCTGCCGAGCGCCACGGCTGCCTCAGCGGACAGCCGGGCCGTGAATCCTGCAGTGAGGGCCGCGCCCAGGCCGGTGACGCCGGCCGCAGCACCGCCCTGGCGCAGAAACGCGACGGCGGCTGTCACGACGCCAAGGGTATCGCGGGTCGCCGCGTTCTGAGCCACCGCGACCATGATCTGCATCGTCAAGCCCACGCCGGTGCCCGTCAGGGCAACGGCCGCGATCACGGCCGGGAGTCCGCCGGCCGGGCCGAGCACAGCGAGGATCCCTTGACCGACGCTTGCCAGCAGCGTCCCCGCAATAGGAAAGGTCCGGTAACGGCCCGTGCGGCTGACCAGGCCACCCGAAGTGATGGCCGCGACCAGTAGCGTAACCATGAGCAGTAAAAGCACCAGGCCGGCGGATGTCGCGGAAAGGCTAAGAGCGAGCTGCAGGTATGAGGGCAAATAGGCGATGAAAGAGAACATTGCAAAACCGAGGAGGAAACTCACAGCAACGGCAAGCACAAACGCCCGGTCCCTTGGCAGGGCCAAGAACCCTGTCCTGCCGGCACGCGGGGACGGTGGCAGGAACCTGACGCCGCGCAGGATTGCGTATGCGGCCGACGCAGCGAGCGGAACATAACCAAGGAAGATCCACCGCCACGAGCCGTACTCGGCCGCCGCCCCGCCAGCCAACGGCCCGATGACCGACGCGGCCATAAACGCGATGCCGAGCAGGCCAAGGTATCGGCCGCGTTCGCGGGGACTGACAAGTTCACCAAGCGTAGCCTGCGCGCCGAGCATCAGCGTCCCGCCGCCAAGGCCCTGAACGACACGGAACGCTACCAACTCGGGAACACCCGTCACGAAGGCGCACAACAACGCCCCGAGAACAAAGACTGCCAGCCCGCCGAGCAGCACCGGGCGCTGACCCAAACGGTCACCCAGATACCCTGCAGCAGGCATGGCCACCGTTGCCGCGGCAAAGTACGCCCCGGCGATCAGCGATATATGCTCCGGGCGGCCCAGTTCCCCGGCGATTTCCGGCAAGGCGGACGCCACGGCAGTCTGGTCCAGTGCCCCCAGGAACATGACGAGCATAAGCGCCGGCAGGGCACGACGCACTTGTCTGGGAATGCGGCCGCCGCGGTCCATGGGCCCACGGTACGCCTCCATATTAGGAAACGCAACGTACTCTAAGTGCGGTAGCGCATGCTGCCGGTGTGGGATTCCTGCGACGTCAGGATCTGTTTGGCAGAGCGTATTGCTGCTGTGCGACAGGTTCGAGTCCCGAAATCATCGGTCGGGGCCGGCTCCGGGGGAGGCGCAGCTCCATGAAGACGCTGTTGGGATCCAGGACGTAGCCGCCGAACGGCGCGCACTCAGTGAAGCCGTGCCGCGCATAGAGGCGCCGTGCGGGAGCGAAGTAGTCCTCGGTGCCGGTCTCCAGGCGGACGCGTTCGAAGCCCCGGGTCCGGGCGTCGCCCAGGATGTGCCGGAGGACCAGGGTGGCTACACCGCGTCCCCGCGCGTCTGAAGCGGTGCGCATCGACTTGATCTCGCCATACGGGGCCGCGTCACCCTGCGCATCGAAAAGCTTTAGCGCACCGCACCCCAGCAGCTCCCCGTCCTCGCGCGCCGTCCAGAACGTGATCGACGGCGCGGACAGCGCGGAGTGGTCCAGGGCGTGGACGCTTTCCGCTGGCGAGGTGGCGAACATGTCCGCCAGGTGCTCACTCAAGAGCTGGTGGACATCGGCGCGTGCGGGATTGTCCCTCTCAATGGAAATCATCGCCACCAATGTACCGGCTGCCTGGGGTGCGGCGGGATCAGCTGTCCAGGAGTCCGCCGCTGGCCCAGCGGCGGACGGCCTGCTTTTCTGCGGCGTCGAATTCCAGCAGTGCCACGCGGCAGAGTTCTTCCACGTTCTGGGTCCATGCTGCCGCCAACTCCTGCGCCGTCGCCTGGTCAGTGAGCTGGAAGTTGGCGTAGGCGAGGCCCTGCAGGACAAAGCTGACGGCACTGCGCGAGACCGGGTGACCGGCACTGACGCAATCGTCCCGCACCTGGCGGGACAGTTCGGTCCGGCTCAGGGGTGGATGCTCCCGCAGCCGTTCAGCCATGGCCTCGAAGATCTGCCGGAACTGGGCTGCGGAAAGCGCCGGCACGTCCGTCACCCGGGTGACCCGCTCCTCGACGCCCTGCTGGACGTCGGCGGGGACCGGAACATCGTCGAGCGAGAACCGCTTCGAGTCCCAGACCCAGCCGCCCTGCGCCGCCGAATACTCGACGTTCTTGCCGATCTGGGATACCCACGTTCCAAACTTTCCGAAGCCGCCCCAGTCCGTCTTCAGCGAAGGGTCGGCCGTGAGCGCCCGGTGGGCAACCATCGCTCCCACCACTGGACCAGGGGCGGTCCGGACGAACTCTGCCACCTCGCGGATGGCTGGCGACAAGGTTCTTGCCTTCGTTTTGGCTGCCGTCGCCGCCTCCGGCTGCTTCCCGGAAGCAACAGCGTGCACCGGTTCGGCCGTGGTGCCGTTGAGGATCGCCACGAAATCATGCGACTCCACCACGTGGTCCGCCATCTCCCGGTAGGCGAAGGCGACTGCACCGGCAGCGATGACGGTGGTCATCCGGTCGGCCGCGCGGAACCGCTGGATCAGGGATGTGAAGTCGGCGTCGGCCGAGGCGATGAAGAATTCCTCGATGCCGCCGCTTCCGGAGAGGGCGTCCATGGCGTCGAGCACCAGGTTGATGTCCGTGCTGCTCTTTCCACGTTGCGTCAGCGAGGGACAATCGATCACCCGGAATCCGGCGCGGGTCCAATATGTGCGGTACTTCGAGTACACCATGGGGTTCAGGTAGCAGTTGCGGATCAGGAACCGCCGGGCCCCCTCGCCGGATCCGCCGCCGGACAGCGCGTCAGCCCAGTGTTTGGGATCCTCCGCGAACCGCTTTGCCGCCTGCGGGTCCAAGGCCTGCAGGCCTGTGAAGACATTGTCGAAATCAACAAACATCGCGGCACGGATGCCGGGCCGGCGCGAAGGGGTGAGTGCCGTGTTCATTGGGCCAGTGTGCCAGCAACACCGGCTACCGGGGACCACACCATGGAGCGACACGCAAACGGGCGACGGCGGCTGCCGGACACCAGCGCCGGACCGACGGCCACCACTGCTACAGCCGCCCCAGGAAATCCTCCGCGAACCGCTTCACCCCGTCCCACTCGGTGTACACGTAGTCCCGGGACGTATCCGTGTCACCGAAGCCCTTGTCGGCGGCGATCTTCTTCATGACCAGGCGCTTGATGAACCCGTACTGCGTGTACAGCAGCGCGCCGCCGAACAGCCCCACCTGGGCCGGCCGCCAGCCCGTCTCCTGTTCAAACGCCTCGACCTGGTTTTCGGCGTTCTCGGTGTCACCGTGGGCGGCCATGCTGACGGAGAACAGGGCGGACGGGAGCCGGTCCAGGGCTTCCCGGTTCTTTTGGACGAAGTCCTTGACGTAGTCCTCGTGCTTGCCCATGTGGACTGATGCCCCGACCATCACGGCGTCGCAACCAGCGGGAATCGTGTCCCCCGCGTCCCTGATGTCCACGGCGTCGGCCTCGTGACCGTGTGCGCGGACCACGTCCGCAATGAAGTCGGCGATCCTCGCCGTCTGGCCCTCGGTGGTCCCGTACGGAATGTAGATCCTGGCCATTATCGGCCTCCTCGTGGTGTCCGGATCTGGCCCTCACCACTTTGCCAAGCCGCTCACTCCTAACGTAGGGCCCAACGTCCCGGGAAACGGACGACGGCGGGCGCCCACCCGCCGTCGTCCGCTTCCTACTCTTGTCCCACCAGTGCGAGCCCGGCCTTCTTCGCACGATGGAAGCTGCCGTCAACATGGACTACGTCCCGGCCGGCGCGCTGCAGGAGGCTCGCCGCCACCGCGGAGCGGTATCCGGACCCGCAGTGCACCCAAAGCCGCCCGGGCGGAACCTCGTCCATCCGCCCGAGCAGCTCATGGAGGGGGATGTTCACGGCGTCCTGGATGTGGGAGTCTTCATACTCGTCAGTCCGCCGGACGTCGAGGACGGTGTCCTCCCGAGGCTTTTGCAGCACTTCCTTCCAGCCCACACTCTGGTAGGAAGAGGTGGCGGCCCGGGGAGCCAGCTCAGCAGGTCCGGCACCGATGGCGGTATCAGGGTTGTCGATACCGATGCGGGAGAGGTCACGGATGGCGTCCTCCACGTCCTGCCGCTCGCCGACGAGCGTCAGCTTCTCGTTCCATGGCAGCACCCATCCCAGGAAAGCGGTGAACTGGGTGCCGTCGCCGTACTCGAAGCTGACGCTGCCGCTCAGGTGGTTGCCGGCAAAGGCGATGCGGTTCCTCAGGTCCACCACCCACTCGCCCCGCTCCAGCCGGGCGGCGAGCTCATCCCCGGCCAAGGACCCGGGCAGCTCCAGGTCCGGCGGCGTGGGGCCTGCCAGGTTGATCGGGGCCATGTGCGCGTAATAGGAGGGGTAGGCCGTGAGATTGTGGATCAGTTCGCGGACAAAGTGCTCCTCGTCGGGGTCCGTGAGGGCGTGGTTCTCAGCCAACTGCTCGCCAATGGTGGAGGACTCCGCTCCGCTGGCCGGGCCCGAGGAGCAGAAGGACCCGAATCCGTGGGTGGGGTAGAGCCCGGCATCTCCGCCCGCTTCCTCCGCCAGCCTGCGCACCGAGGCGTACTGATGGTGGGTGAGCGGCACGGTGTCCTCCTCGCTGACCAGGTCGGTGCGGCCCACCGAGCCGTACAGCAGGCTGCCCCCGGAGAACACGGCCTGCCGGTCGCCGTCCGTGACGATGTAGGAAAGGTGGTGGTGGGTGTGCCCCGGGGTTGCCACGGCCTTGAGAACCATCCGCCCCACCTGGACGGTGTCCCCGTCCGATATCGGCTGGCGCTCGTAGGGGACCTTGTCCTCCGCGCTGACCAGGTAGGCGGCGTTGTGGTCCCGGGCCAGCTGCAGGCCGCCGGTGACGTAGTCGTTGTGAATGTGCGTTTCCGCCACGTGCGTGATCCTGACGCCGGCGTCGGCGATGGCCTTATCCACCCGGTCCGTGTCCCGCTGCGGATCGATCACCACGCCAACCTCGCCGTCGTGGACAAGGTACGTGCGGTCGCCCAACTGCGGCGTTTCGATGGTGACGACTTCCATGGCGGTTCCTCCTTGAACTGTCTGCAGTGCTACCGCGGGCTCTTGTCGATCACGCAGAACCGGTTGCCGTCCGGATCCTCCAGCACCACGAAGTCGGGATCTTCCGGGTAGAGGTCCCAGTCCACGCGTTTGGCGCCGAGCGAGACCAGCCGCTCCACCTCGGCTGCCTGGTCGTCCGCATACAGGTCCAGGTGGATCCGCGGGTGGTCCTGGGCCGGGGTTTCGCTCAGCATGAGTGAGAGGTGGGCTCCGGGTCCCGACGCCGGGGCAAGGGTCACCCACGTTTCGTCACCCGGCTCCCGCGGCACATAGCCCAGGGCGGCGTTCCAGAAGTTTGTAGCGGCGGCGACGTCATTGACGCCGAGGACGATCGTTCCGATAGTCAACATCCGCCTAGCCTAATCCCGCCGCTGTGGCCCGGCTAGACTCGCGTGGGACCATCCGATGTGTGTACGGGGCCGGTGAAATCCAGTTCCCGTTGATGCGTCGGAAATTTCCGACATATACTGCACTGCGTGCTCAACAATGTCTTCGCCGCCGTGTCCAACCCGGCGCGGCGCACCATCCTGGACGAGCTGCGGCAAGGACCACGGACGGCCGGAGAGCTGACCGGCCTGCTGGACCTCAGCCGCCCGGCGGCGTCCGAGCACCTCGGCGTGCTCCGTGAAGCGGGGCTGGTCCGGGAGGAGCGGCGGGGCAGGAACCGGGTGTACCACCTCCAGCCCGCCGCCCTCGCTGAAATCGGCGGCTGGGTGAAGCACTTCGAGCACTACTGGAACCAGCGGCTGGATGCCCTGGCAGACCTTTTGGACGAGGAGAAACCGACATGACCGAGAACGCCATCCGGCTCGAACGCCGCTTCCCGCACCCCGCCCCGGCGGTCTGGGCCGCGCTGACGACGCCCGAACTGCTGGCCCGCTGGTGGGCGCCGGGAGACATCGCCTCGGTGGTCGGCCACCGCTTCACCATGGACATGGGCGCCTGGGGCCAGCAGCAGTGCGAAGTCCTCACCGTCGAACCAGGCACCTCCATCAGTTTCCTCTTTTCCGAGGGCATGCTGGACACCACCATCACCTGGCGGCTGGAGCCGGTCGACGGCGGCACCGTCCTCCACCACGAACATGCAGGCTTCCGCCTGGACACACCCATGGGGCGGCAGGCCATCGAGGGTATGGGCAATGGCTGGCCTGGCCTGCTGGCGCGCATCGACGGGGTCCTCGCCGGAGTCTCCTGACGCGTTGCAGGACGGACGACGGCGGGACGCGCCCGCCGTCGTCCGCTGACACTGGTCCCTAGCGGCTGCGCTCGCCGCCCGCCAATGGGATGACTTCCGCACCGGCGCCCGGTCCGAGGACCACCAGGACGTGGCGCGCGCCGTCCAGCGCGGCACCGTCAACCGCCGCCACCACGCGCCGGACGACGTCTGCCGCACCTGGGGACGGCGCCGGTTCTAATGCGCTGTCCGCTGCCGCGGCACCCGGCGGCGCCGCCACAGGTGCTGCCGCACTTGGTGGCACTTTTCCGGGTGAAGGCACAACAGGTGCCGTTCCGCCGTCGTCCGCCCGCCACCAGGCCGTCACCTTGGCCCCGCCGACCGCCTCGGCGACGCCCCGCACCAGTGCCTCGGAGTCGGCAACAGTCGCAGGGCGCGGGCAGACCAGCGTGAGGCGCTCAATCACCCGCCTGCCCGCAGGGGCCTCTGCTGCCAGCAGTGCCCGGTCGTGCCGCCACAGGGCAAAGTGGTACCCGGCGACAAGTCCGGCCGCCACCAGCAGCCCCAGCGGTGCCCGGATCCGGTCGATGACGCTGCCGCCGGAGACGTCGCCGAGCAGGAACTCGAAGAGCCGGTAGCCAATCACCAGCAGCGAGATGAGCGCTACTACTGCGCTGACGCCAAAGAATGCCACGAGGTACACGCGGCGGCCCGGCGGGATCTCGGCGGCAGTCCGCGGTTGGTGCCGCGGCTTCCACGCCAGCCACCACACGGGGCCGCCCACCACGAGGGAACTGATGCCGCCGAGGAGCAGGGTGCGGGTGGCGCTGCCGGCCAGCGGGGACACTATGGCGGCCAGGAGGGCGTTGACCACCACGCCCACGCCGGACGCGGCTGCCGCCAGCGCGACGGCAGAGGTCACCAGGAGGCTGGCGCGCCTGGTCCTGGTGGAACGGGACGCAGATGCGGCGCGGTGGTAGCGCCACACCAGGGTGCCGATCAGCGCCGAGGCAATGGCGGGGGCCAGGGGTTCCAGCAGCAGGTTTTCCGGGTCGCTGCGGTCGAAGGCGAGCCGCAGGAGCACGAACAGCACCACGCCCAGGCCGCCCAGGGCCGCGGCGCCGGCAAGGAAGATGCCCGCGGCGATCATGGCGGCGTCCACCAGGCCCGTCTGGAAGCGGCGGCCGCCTTCGCGGAACCAGTGCCACCACCACACCACGGTTCCGCCGGCCGCCCACACCACTGACCGCAGCACCGGTGACCACCACGGTTCCACGGCTGCGGTCAGCGGGAAGCCTCGGATGGCGACGTCGAGCAGGGCGCTGAGGGCGGCAATCCCTGCGCCTGCGCCCAGCAGCAGGCCAAAGACGGACCCGACGACGGCGCGCACGTCCTCCAGGTGGGTAGACGGTTTGGCGGGGTGCTTCCACATCCACCGGTGCCACAGCCAGATGCCTGCCCAGACCAGTCCGTTGGCCAGGGGCGACTGCCATGCCGGTTTCTGCGTGCCGATCAAGGACGAAGCGACATTCAGGAATGAAGTAGTGAAGAGGATCAGCGAGAATGCGTACATCCCGGTCAGGTAGAAGCCCCACCCGGCCGCGGTCCGCTCCGACTCGTCGTCCAGCCGCCGCCACACAAACCACCACAGCAGGAGCGCCAGCGGGCCGCCGATCAGCGTGAAAGCCAGGGACAGCGCGAGCCCGGCCACGCCACCGGACACCAGGACGGAGGCGGAGGTGAACAGCCGCTCCAGCAGCCCGCTGAGGCCAGTGGCCGCTATCACCACCAGGGCGAACAGCAGGACGTACAGGATCAGGCGGCGCAGGGACGCCAGTGTTCCGCCGGCGGGCGCCCCCGGGGGAGTGGTGGCGACTTGGGACGTCATTGCTTCACCGGCATTCCCGTGCAGGACATCAGCGGGTAGGGCACCTGGTCCACCATCCACTTTCCGTTGACCTTGATGAGGGAGAAGGCATCCTCCGACTCATACTCGGACGAACCGAAGGGGCCGCCCGGGGACGTCTGGACCAGCGAGACCCTCACCGTGGCAGTATCGGCGCGCTCCGTCGTCGAAATCAGCACAATCCGCGTGGGCCGTGGCGCCCCCGGGTAGGAACCGCGGCACGTGCTCCGGGCGGCGTCGGTGAGGTAGGAGTCTGCGGTGGCAGTATCGCCGTCGATCACCGCGGCGCTGTACCGCTGGACCACCCCCGCGGGGCTGGCCTCATCCAGCGGGGCCGGTCCGCCCCGGGAGAAGACGACGGCCAGCGCCACTACCACCAGCACAGCCACTACGCCGACAATCGCCAGAAGGATCCGGTCGGGTTTTCGCGCTGTGTGGTCGTCCATGCCGCAAGTATGCACGCGCGGGGGCGATCGGGGCCTGTGCCATTGGGCCTGTTTCTTGCTTGGATGCGTGTCCCTTTCCGTTCCAGACTTACGTCAGGATCTCTCGCCTATCTCAACGATGTTGCTTCTCTTGCAACTTGGTACGCTGATCGGGCGAAGTGGCCCCGCAGTGCTTCCCTGCGCAGTCTCGGGCTGGAAATATTGCGTGCGATTACTCGAAAAGCCCTTGACTGTGGCGCGTATCACGACCTATGTTGAGACAACCACGTTGCAATCTCTGCAACTCCAACTCTCACTGGTGGTTACATGCGCACCGAATCAAACCTTCCCGGGGCAGGAGCCATTGCCGATGGCGCCAGCGGCCTTGCCCCCGCCGGCGCTGACAGCGCCATGCCCAGCAAAGAAGCGCCCAGCTACGACGTGCCCAGCAAAGATGTACGGCGCCGGGTGGTCACGGCCAGCTTCATCGGCAATTTCGTCGAATGGTTCGACTACGCCGTCTACGGCTACCTTGCCGCCGTCATCTCCTCGGTCTTCTTCCCGGAGGCAGACCGGCAGACCGCGCTGCTGGCAACCTTCGCGGTCTTCGCCATTTCCTTCTTCGTCCGGCCGCTGGGCGGCTTCGTCTGGGGCCACATCGGCGACAAGGTCGGCAGGCGCAAGGCCCTGTCGCTCTCGATCGTCATCATGTCCGTCTCTACCTTCTGCATCGCCCTCATCCCCGGCTACGCCACCATCGGCCTCCTGGCACCGGTCCTGCTGCTGCTGGTCCGCATCGTCCAGGGATTCTCGGCAGCCGGCGAGTACGCCGGAGCCTCCGCCTTCCTGGTGGAGTACGCCCCGGCCAACCGGCGCGGACTCTATGCCGCCGTCGTGCCTGCCAGCACCGCCGCCGGGCTGCTCCTCGGCTCGCTGATCGCGGCACTGCTCAGCTCCGTCCTCAGCGCCGAACAGCTGCATGACTGGGGCTGGCGGCTGCCGTTCCTGCTCGCCGCCCCCATGGGCCTGATCGGCCGGTACATTCGCACCAAGCTCGAGGACACCCCCGCGTTCCGTGCCCTGGCGGCGGAGGAGGACCAGGCCGTCAAGGCGCCGGTGTTCGATATGTTCCGGACCTACCGGAAGCAGCTGGTGATCGCCTGCGGGGCCGTGCTGCTCAACGCCGTCGGCTTCTACGTCATCCTCAGCTACATGCCCACCTACCTTTCGGCGGAACTGGGCTTCGGCTCCACCGAATCCTTCCTTGCCACCACCATCGCCCTGGCCAGCTACATCGGCTTCATCTTCCTCACCGGCATGGCCTCGGACCGGTTCGGCCGCAAACGGATGCTGATCACCGCCTCCGTGCTGTTCATGCTGCTGACGGTTCCGGCCTTCATGCTGCTGGACACCGGCAACTTCCTGGTCATCGTGCTGGTCCAGATCCTGCTGGGCGGCATGCTCACCCTCAACGACGGAACGCTGCCCAGCTTCCTGGCCGAGCTCTTCCCCACCAAGGTCCGCTACAGCGGATTCGCGGTCAGCTTCAACCTTTCCAATGCCCTGTTCGGCGGTACCGCACCCTTCATGGCCACCCTGCTGATCGGCCTGACCCAGAGCAAGCTTGCTCCCGGCTGGTACCTGGTGGCGGCGTCGGTGGTGTCCCTGATAGCCGTGCTGTTCGCCGCGGAAACCTCACGCAAGCCGCTCAAGCACGTCTGACCTGCCGCCAGGCCCCCTTCACCATCCTTCACATCACAACCAGCAGCGCCGCAGACACAGCGGCGCTGGAACCCAACCACACCCAGAAAGGCACACTTACGTGACTATCACCGCCGACAACGCATCCTCCATCGCAGAGCTCGAGCGCCTTAAGGTCCTGCACAACGGTTCCAAGGGCAAGCTCACGTTCTCCGACGCAGAGTTCGAGCGCCGCCTGGGCGGACTGCGGCAGATCATGGCCGCCAAGGACCTGGATGCCGTCATCCTGACCAGCTACCACGGCATCAAGTACTACTCCGACTTCCTGTACACCACGTTCGGCCGCAACTACGCCCTGGTGGTCACCGCGGATGACTCCGTCACCGTCACCGCCAACATCGATGCCGGTATGCCGTGGCGCACCTCCTACGGCGAGAACATCGTCTACACCGACTGGCGCCGCGACAACTTCTACTTCGGCCTGCAGGAGGCGCTGCGCCAGCGCGGCGTCAAGGCAGCCCGCCTGGGTGTCGAGGACGACTTCCTTCCGGGCCTGACGCGCGAGAAGATCGCCGCCGCCTTCCCGGGAGCCGAACTCCTGGACGTCTCCCAGGACGCCATGCGCCAGCGCATGATCAAGTCCGCCGAGGAAATCGAAGTCATCAAGCACGGAGCCCGCATCGGCGACCTCGGCGGCGAAGCCATCCGCAAAGCCATCCGCGAGGGCATCACCGAGTACGAGGTGGCCCTCGCCGGCACCGAGGCCATGGTGCACGAGATCGCCCGGACCTTCCCCCACCGCGAGGTCCGCGACACCTGGGTGTGGTTCCAGTCCGGCATCAACACCGACGGCGCCCACAACTGGGCCACCACACGGAAGCTGCAGAAGGGCGACATCCTCTCGCTCAACTGCTTCCCCATGACCTCCGGCTACTACACCGCCCTGGAGCGCACCCTCTTCCTCGGCCAGCCGGACGAACGCTCCCTGGAGCTGTGGAACATCAACGTGGAGGTGCACCGCCGCGGCCTGGAACTCATCAAGCCCGGCGCCGTCTGCAAGGACATCGCCGCCGAACTCAACGAGATCTACATCAGCCACGGCCTGCTCGCCAACCGCACCTTCGGCTACGGCCACTCCTTCGGCGTCCTCAGCCACTACTACGGCCGCGAAGCCGGCCTGGAACTGCGCGAGGACATCGACACCGTCCTGGAACCGGGCATGGTGGTCTCCATGGAACCGATGATCACCGTGGCGGACGGCCAGCCGGGCGCCGGCGGCTACCGCGAGCACGACATCCTGGTCATCGGCGAGGACAACACTGTCGAGAACATCACCAAGTTCCCGTTCGGCCCGGAGAAGAACATCATCGAGGCCTAACCAGCAGCACCGGCAGGGCGGCGTCACGGACACGTGGCGCCGCTTCCGCCGTTTTATGAGGAAAGATGGTGTCCACCATGACTCCTGCACAAGCCAAAGACGCCAACGGCAACGGAACCGGCACCAACGGCGGGACGGATGCGAAAGGCGCTTCCGTCGTCGTCAATGCCATCGCCGTCCTGCGCACCTTCACTGCCGATGAGCCCCTGCTCGGCGTCACGGAAATCGCCAACCGGGTGGGCATGCACAAAAGCAGCGTCTCCCGGATCCTGGCGACCTTCGAGCAGGAGAACCTGGTGGAACGGGATCCCGAGACCAAGCGGTTCCGCCTGGGCCTGGGCCTGATCGCCGTGGCCGGCCCGCTGCTGGCCGAGATGGAGGAACGCCGGGTCGCCTACCCCGTCCTGCGGCAGCTGGCCGAGCAGACCGGGGAAACCAGCGCCCTCATGCTGTGGAACGGCGATGAGGCCGTCTGCGTGGAGCAGATCGCCAGCCACCACCAGATCAAGCACACCACGCCCCTGGGGGCGCGCTACCGCGACGCGATGAGCGCCTCCGTCCAGGTGTTCCTGTCCACCCTCCCAGCCGAACGGGTGCGCGAACTCTTGCGCAGCGGAACCATCACCTATCCGGGACTGGACGACGCCGGCCTGGAAGCTTACGAGGCAAGGCTCCAGGACGTGGGGCGGAGGGGATGGGCCGGCAACTATGGCGAATCGTCCATGGACGAGGTAGGCGTTGCCGCGCCCGTCCGCGACCACCGGGGAGACGTGGTGGCAGCCGTCCTGATTCCGGCGCCACGGTTCCGGGTGTCCAAGGAGCAGTTCGAGAGCCTGGGCGAGGCCTGCGTGGCCGCCGCCGCCAAGGTCACCACGCGGCTGGGCGGGCGGACCGCGGGCTGACGCAGGCAAGTCTGTACACCGGATGAAGCTCACGGAAGACTGGCGCCATGCGCAGACTGATTTTTGCCATGAACGTGAGCCTGGACGGCTACATCGCCGCGCCCGGCGACGACCTCGGCTGGAGTGCGCCAAATGACGAGCTGTTCCAATGGTGGTCCGACCGGGTGGGGGCGACGGGCCTGGCGCTGTACGGGCGCAAACTCTGGGAGACGATGAGCTCCCACTGGCCCACGGCCGACCAGCAGCCTGGCGTCACGCCGGCGCAGGCGGAGTTCGCCCACCGCTGGCGGGCCATGCCCAAGGTGGTCTTCTCTTCAACCATCAGCGCGGTTGACGGGAACGCCCGTCTTGTGACAGGCGATGCGGTCACCGAGATCGCCCGGCTGAAGGCCGGCGACGGCGGCCCCATGGACATTGGCGGTGCCACACTCGCCGCGGCGGCCATGCGGGCCGGGCTGATCGACGAGTACGCGATGGTTACCCATCCGGTTCTGGTGGGCGGCGGCACCCCGTTCTTTGCCACCTTGGACAACTGGGTGAACCTCCGCCTGGTGAATACCCAGACGTTTCCCGGCGGCGTGCTCCTTACGAGGTATGAAGTCAGGCGCTGAGCTGGTGCCTAGGACGTCGCCGAAGGTCTCCTACGCAGTTAGGACAAGAACCATTCGGAAAGCGTTCGACGCAGTCCGGACACCACGTGCACTCGAATGTGCTACTGGGGGCCAACTGGCCCAGCGTTCACCCGTAGAAGCCGCGGCGCCGCCCGGCATTGCAGTGCATCCGCCGCAACTTTCCCCAAAACAGGGCTGATAGCTTGGAAAAACACCGATCACAGTAGGGGGACTTGTGAGAAGTATGCGCAGCGTAGTCGTCGCGACAGGGATGGCCGTGGTCCTGGCCTTAGCTGGTTGCAGTGGGCCATGGGGAAGCCGGCCCGGGTCAGCGCCACCCGCTGACGGCGGAACGTTTGAAACCCTTGAGGACTTGAGGGTGGCGCTGGAAGGAGCAGGCTTTCAGTGCCCGGAACTCGAATTGGCCAACCATGCGAAGTACGCATCCACATCGGGGTACTGCGGGGAGATTGGCATGGCCCTGTATCCGAACGATGCATCCTTGGACGCCCAGTTGGCGATGAGGACGCCTCAGGATCAGACGGCTGTCAACGTCGGCAAGAACTGGACGGTAACAACGGCTGCGCCCGACCAAGTCAAGAAGTGGCTGGGCGGCGCCATCGTTGGTGCTGACGGGTAGCACGCTCCCGGTCACTCCCGTCTGGCATTTTGGCGAAAGACAGGTTGACCGGCCCGTCGCGGACGCGATTGTCACGGCAGCCCGGCCAGCCGGGCCGCAAGGTGCAGCGCCGCGAGCCGCCCGGTGCCGCGCGGATCACCGCCGCACAACTCGAAGATCCGCTGCAGGCGGTGGTGCATCGACTGCCGCTCCAGGTGCAGTTCGCGGGCGGACTGCGCCGTGTTGCAGCCCGAGTCCAGCCACACCTGCAGGGTCTCCAGCAGCTGGGACTGCCGTTGCGCATCATGCTCCAGGACGGCCCCCAGCTGCCGGCTGACAAACGCTTCCCGCGCCGAAGCGTCCACCACCGTGAGGGCCAGGCTCTCCACCGCGACGTCTTCCGCATCGATCACCACCAGGCCGCGGGCCGGGTACCGTCGGCGCGCCGACGCATTACGCCGCCGGATCTGCCGCACTTCCAGGGCCCGGCGCGCCTCCGCGAGTGACCAGGCCGCCTCAGCCACCCTGCCGGCAGGCGGCCCTACGGCGATCACCGCATCGTGATCACCTTCCAGGGCCTGCAGGGACTCCAGGAGCGTCCGCCGCTCGCCGGCCGTCCCGGTGCAGGGGAGTCCGATCATCACCACCAGTTCGGCGTCGTCAAGGTAGGCGGCGCAGGGGATGCGGCGCGAACCCAGGAAGTTTTCGACGGCGCCACGCAGCTCCTGCGGTGAGGCGGCATGGATGGCCGCCACCACGGCGGGGGAGCCAGTAGGAAAGCCGGCGCCGGGAGCCAGCTGCTCCAGGCGCCACTCCGGCGCGGAGTTAAGCACCGCGCGCATCAGCTCGGCGCCGGCCAGGGCATGCAGCCCGGGAGGCGTGTGCTGCAGCAGCGCCAGGCCCAGGATGTCCACGGCGCGTTCCCCGGCCACCTGCGCGAGCGCGGTGTCCGCATCTTCCGGCACATGCACTTCGAGCCGTCCCATGAGGACCCCACGCACGGGGATGTCCACGGTGATGGCCGTTCCGCCGGGCACCGCGTAAAAGGCGCCGTGCGCGCCCGCCCCTGGATCGTCGTCGTCCGCCGTTCCTTCCCCGTCCACCTCATCTCTCCAGCCCTCCGGCACCGCGCTGCCCATGGTGACGCCCCAGGGGGAGGTGAGCTTGACGGCAGAGCCGGTGATGCCGGCGAGCACGCCCAGGATCTTGTCGAGCGAAGCTCCATGGGCAAGCTCGGCAGCCATGGCACGGGTGGCGGCGTCCGCCTGCTGCAGGTGGCCTACCGAGTCGCTGACCAGCATGGAGTTGATGGCCTGCATGACGCCCACGAACGGCACGACCTTGCGCAGCTCCACCACCGGCAGGCCGAACTCCGCGGCCTTTTCCAGCATGGCGGGCGGGATCTCCGGCAGCACGCCGCCGGTCTCAACCGCGAGGGCTGCGATGCCCCGCTGCGCCAGCTCCCGGACATAGTCCTCGCGTTTGGCCGGGCTGGCCGCTGCCAGTGTGATGCCGCCACACAGCAGCAGCTCCCCGCCCCGAAGCAGGGGAGCGATGTCCAGCACTTCGCTGGAGTGGACCCAGCGGACCGGCTGGGAGCCCGCGTCCGCCCCCAGCGGGTGGACCACGGGGTCGGCGGCGGCAAGGGCAGGATGGGCGAGTATTTCGCCGAGAAGGACTGACACGACATTCCGTAACGTATTAGGAGAATCTGTTCGACACATCGTATCTTGTTGCTTGTGATGAGGGCCACATAGCCTTGTGGTACTTATTCACCTCACGGAGGCCCCCATGCAAGAAAAGCTTTCAACAGCAACGCACGGGCAACCTGCCCAGGCCACACAGGACCACAACGTCGTGGACCACGAAGCCTGGCTGCAGGCCATCCCGGAATCAGCACGAACACGCAAGGTATCCGGCCAGTTCTGGATCTGGGCCGGTGCCAACCTGGCGCCGATCAACTGGGTGCTGGGGGCACTCGGTATCCAGTTGGGACTCGGGCTCGCGGACACCATCACCGTCCTGGTGCTGGGCAACCTGATCGGCATGCTGCTCTTCGGCTGCTTCGTCCTCCTGGGACAGAAGACCGGAGCCACCGGCATGGTCCTGGCCCGGGCGGCGTTCGGACGGCGCGGCAATTACCTGCCAGCCGCGATCCAGGCCATGCTGGTCATCGGCTGGTGCGCGGTCAACACCTGGATCATCCTGGACCTGGTCATGGCTCTCTTCGGGACCCTGGGCTGGGTTGACCCCGAGGCGCCCAACTACGCGTGGAAGATTGGCGTCGCCACCTTCATCATGGCCCTCCAGGTGGCCATCGCCTGGTTCGGCTACAAGGCCATCGCGGCCTTCGAAAAATGGACTGTTCCGCCCACCATCCTCATCCTGGCCGTCATGTCAGCGGTGGCGTGGTTCGGCATGGACATCGACTGGAGCTACGCCGGACCGGCAGGTGCGATCCTGGAAGGCTCCGAGCGCATCGCCGCCATGAGTGCGGTCATGACCGCCATCGGTATCGGCTGGGGCATCACCTGGTTCACTTACGCGGCGGACTATTCCCGGTTCGTCAGCACCAGCGTCCCTAAAAAGAAGGTCTACCTGGCTTCGGTCCTGGGGCAGTTCATC
Source organism: Arthrobacter sp. MOO21 (assembly GCF_057369995.2). NCBI lineage: Bacteria > Bacillati > Actinomycetota > Actinomycetes > Micrococcales > Micrococcaceae > Arthrobacter > Arthrobacter sp. MOO21. The sequence continues at coordinate 2,322,164 of NZ_CM170671.2, forward strand.
CCCGTAGTGTGGCTCGGTGTCCTCGGCGCCAGCCTGGCCACCAACAGCGGCGAAATCGATCCCGGCAAGCTCATCGTCCTCAACTTCGGCGCCATGGCGCTGCCCGTGCTGCTGATGGTCCTCCACGGACCCATCGCCACCAACATCCTGAACATCTACACCTTCTCCGTCGCCACCCAGGCACTGGACATCTCCATCAGCCGCCGCAAGCTCAACCTGTTCGTCGGCGTCCTCTCGCTCGCCGCCGTCGTCTTCTTCATCTTCCAGGAGGACTTTGCCGCGGTGCTGGACGCCTGGCTGATCGGCCTGGTGGCCTGGGTGGCCGCCTGGGGCGGGATCATGCTGGTGCACTACTTCTGGCTGGACAAGCGCTGGCCCGGCGACCCGGAAAGGCTGTTCGACGGCGTTGGCACCCACCGGCTGCCCGGCGTGAACTGGGCGGGCGTCGTCTCCCTCCTGGCCGGCATCTTCGCCACATGGCTGTTCATGTACGGCCTGATCCCCGTCATGCAGGGGCCGATCGCCGTCGCACTCGGCGGCTGGGACCTCTCCTGGCTGGCCGGCGGCCTGACCAGCGCCGCCGTCTACGCGATCCTCGGCCCGCGCCAGCACATCCGCTACCTCGCCCTGGAGCCCCGGACTGCAGAGACCCGGCCGGCCGGCAGCACGCCTGCCCTGCCCGCCCTCTAACCTCCTCTTCCCCCAAACCTGGCGGGCGCACTGCGCCCGCCGAAAGGATTTCCTCGTGAACCATCCCGCCATTGCCGATGCCCTGCACCCGATCACTTGGCCCGACGGTGCCAAGGCCGCCGCGTCCTTCACGTTCGACGTCGACGCCGAGTCCTGCACCATCGCCCACGATCCCGCCAGCACGCGGCGGATGTCGCTGATGAGCCACCAGTCCTACGGGCCCAGGATCGCCGTGCCGCGGCTGCTCAAGATCCTCGAGCGCCAGGACATCCTTGCCACCTTCTTCATCCCCGGCTTCACCGCCGAGTCCTACCCCGACGTGGTGCGGCAGATCGTGGACGGCGGCCACGAGGTGGCCCACCATGGCTACCTGCACGAACCGATGCAGGGCATCGACGCCGCCGCCGAGGCCAGCTACATCGACCGTGGCCTGGAAGCCCTGGCGAAGGTGGCCGGGGTCCGGCCGGTGGGGTACCGGGCGCCGTGGTGGGAACTGAACTGGCACTCACCAGGCCTGCTGGCCGACCGCGGCTTCCTCTACGATTCAAGCCTGCTCGACGGCGATGCCCCCTACCGCTTCGCCGTCGCCGCCGATGATCCCCGGGACATCGTGGAGATCCCGGTGGACTGGACCCTGGATGACTGGGAGCAGTATGCGTTCTACCCCGGCGTCACGGGCAGCGGCGTCATCGAGAGCCCGGCGAAGGTCCTGGAAATGTGGACCCTTGAAGCCGAGGCCCACCACTCCCAAGGCAGCTGCTTCGTCCTGACCAACCACCCCTTCATCTCCGGCCGGCCGTCGAAGGCTGTGGCATTGGAGCGACTGATCGAGCGGGTGAAGGCGATGGACGGCATGTGGGTGACCACCATGGAACGGATCGCCGAACACACCAAGGCGACAGTCAACGAGGTCCATACCCACGCCAGGATCACCGTCCCGACGTTCCCGGGTGCCGGCGCGGCGCTTGAGCCGGCCCGCGTCAGCGAAGGTGCCGTGGCATAGCAGCCCGTCTTGTTTACAGCCGGAACAAGACGGGTAACGGTGGGATATGACTGATCCCGGAGCCGGCAACGTGAACGACCCGATCGACAGCGCCGAGGACGTGGCTGGCGCGGCGGCCTTCGAGACGCCGGAGAGCATCGCGGAAGAGGTCCGGGACGAGATCCGACTGGGCCATGTCCAGGACGACGTCAGCCATGTCCTCGAAGAACGCTTCGAAGAGGCGGGAATCAGGGCCCGCCCCGAGGAAGTGGATGACCTCGCGGAAGAAATCGAGAAGGACGCCTCCAGCTGATCCCTGGCATCTTCGCCGGGGAGCAAACCGGCGGGCCTGAAACGGCAGGTAACAACCTGGACCAGTGCGCTGGCCGTGTTGGGCGCATGGCTTCACCGAAGTCATACCAGTGGTCCAGGTGGCCCGTCCCCGGGCCTGAATGTGTCGGGCCTGAATGTGTCAGGGCCAGTCGGCGCGGGTGAAGCGGATCGGCGCCCGCACGAGCTGAAGGCAATCAGTAGAGGTCCAGTCTTTCGCCGGAATTTCCCGCGGCTGCACTGCCGCCTCCTGCTGTGGATCCGGGCATGTGGTTTCCGAAGAACTGTCTGTTGAGCTGTTCATTTTTCCCCCTTGGCAAGCTCGTGTGCCAACACTAGGAGCCTGTTATTGCGGACGGAAGAGGGTTTATCCAGTTACCGGATAAACTGAGCAAATCTTGAGGGTTGTACTCCTCCGCCCATCTTGTTGAACGCCCATTTAGTTGAAGGTCAGGACAAGCTGGGGCGCCGCCGTGCTGCCGGCTTCCCTGGAGTTGAGGGTCAGCCCGTCGGTACTGGCGGTATCGATCCCCAGTGACAGCTGCTGGCCGGGCTCGCCGGCCAGGCCGCTGACAGCCAGCGGAACGCTGTAGCCGGTGTTGATCGCCGTGGGTCCAAGGGTGCCGAGGACGGTGCCCAGTGCCGGCCTGTTGTTATACGTGATGCCGCCCTCGGTCCAGCTGTCATCAGCCACGAGCTTGACGTTCTGTTTGCCCGTGGACGCATTCGCGGCGCTCTGCAGCTTGAGCGTGGCACTTTGCAGGGTCCTGCCCGCGTAGGGCGACAGGTCGAATTTCAGGTACCCCACCTCCACCGGGCTGTTGTCCACGGCCAGCGTGGTGCCCGCGCCGTAGTTCGTGCCCGTAGCCCCGCTGTTGACGTAGCTGTCGGCAGTGGCCGTGAGCGTGACGGTCTGCGTGCCTCCGCCACCGGCGGAAGCGGTGGTGAAGGTCCAGGTCTTGTCAGACGCGAGCGCGTTGCCGGCAGCATCCTTCACGCCGCTGGAACCGCCCTTGATCGTTGCCGTATACGTCGTACCGGCCGCCAGGTCCGCACTGGGGTTAAGCGTCGCCACATTGCCCGTGCTGCTGTACGTCACGGCGGCCGGTACCGTCGTCGTGCCTGCCTGCAGCGTGAAGGTGCTTGAAGTGATCGTCGAGCCATTCATCGCTTCCGAGAAAGTTCCGGTCACGTTGGTTGTCACGGCGACGCCGGTCGCACCGCTGGCCGGGGTTGTGCCCGTCACCGTCGGGGCCGTCGTGTCACCGGTCCCGCCGCCGGTGCTGGGATCGAAGTAGTGCCAGTAGCGGCTCGTGGCGTTGACATCGGCCAGCACCAGCAGGCCGCTGTTGGCCGTGCCCCGCGCCGCGCTGTTGAGGTTTTGCTTGGTCGACGTCACGTTGTGGACGTACTGGTCGGCGTCGACGATCCTGGCGGTCTTCGCGCTGGTGAAGTTAATGTTGTCCAGCGGGGTGGACTTTTCGTAGATCGCGCCGCCCGAACTGGTACAGACACCGGCGTTCGTTGTGCCGCTGGGTTTCGGATAGGTGGCGAAGGTGCGCAGCATCTGCGTGCTCTCGTCAACCAGGACGATCACCCGGTTGGGGCACTCGGATACCGGCGCGATCGTGTGCGCTGCCCACGTGGTCCCACTCAGGGCCAGCAGCTGGATGAGGGGCTGGGCCGACGACGTGAATGACGTCTTGACGGCGGCGAATACCCGGCCGCCGGAGGAGTCAAGCCACTTCAGGTTCATGTGGTCATCGCCGCTGCGCAGCCCCGACACCGCAGCCACCGGAGTGCTCCAGGCGGTGCTGGATGCGCCATCGGCGTGGTAGCTCCAGTACATGCCGTCGGTGGGGTCACCAACCTGGCGGCTCCACATCACGCCCATCTTGCCGGGGCCGAAGGCGATCACGGCCGATGTGTCGTCCACGGACACGTTGCTCATCGACGAAGGATGCTGGAACGGCGTGCCCCAGGTTTTGCCGTCCGTGCCGGTGACGTTCAGCCAAATCCTGTTGCCCTGCTGCCATGTGGCCCACAGCCGACCGGTGGAGTCCTTGTCGATGGTCAGGACCTCAACCTTGTAGTTGTTGATGGTTGATGAACCCAGCGACGTGTACTTCTTCGTGCCCGCGTCGTAGCTGTAACGCCGCAGCGTCGTGGGAAAGTTTGGTTCCGCGGGCAGGCCGTCGTTGACGAACCGGTAGCTCGCCACGAACAGTGTCGTCCCGTCCCACAGCACGTCATGGTGGGTGTTGGCCCGCGTCTCGGCCACAACCCCCGTATCCGCCCACGAGCTCGTCGCGGAGTTGAACCGGAAGATATGGAAACTCAGGCTGGACGTATCCCAGAGAACCCCCCACCAGGATCCATCGTTGAACCACAACGTGCTGGTGGCCCGCTTGGTGCCGGTTGGTGTTCCAGTACCGGAGTGGGAGGGGCCCTGAACCCCGACATCGCCTGTGGCGGCTGACGCCATACCCGGTACCACCAGGGCGGCCAGTGCAAGGACCAGTGCTGCCAGCAGAGCCGGGAGCCGGGACTTGCGGGCTCCGCTGCGGACGTCCCGGTGGAGAATTGGATGGTCCTGCATTGTTGCTCCCGGAATTGCGCAGATGAAAGCCCAGTCCCCAGGTGCGTTCAGTGTCAGCCGCCAGTGCACCAAAAGCAATCCCTAATTTGTTGGCGCGACAGAAACCCCTAATTTCGGATCCATATCCCCTAACTGCTGCTACCCGGCCTTGGCGAGGAGGGACTGCATCTGGGTGGCGGAGTCACTCCCCAGGGCCGGGGTGTAGACCACGATGTGCAGGTCCGGCCGGTCGGATGGGGAGACCTGGTGGTGCTCAAGTTGGAGGACACCCACTGCGGGGTGGTGGAACAGGCGCTCGCGGGATTCGAAGCCCAGGATGTCATAGCGGTCCCATCCCGCCCGGAACTCCGGACTCGCCTCCTTGAGCCGTTCCACCTGGTACTGGATGTCGGGGTCGCCCAGGCGCTGCCCCGTTTCGGCCCGGAACTCGGCAAGGAAGCGTTTGCTGGTGGTCTCCCAGTCCGGGAGCAGGTCCCGCACGTAGGGGTCCGTGAACACCAGCCACAGAAGGTTGCGGTCCGCCGGGGCCACTGTGGCGATGTTCGGATAGAGCGCAGCATAGGCCTTGTTCCACCCGGCCACACCCCAATCGGGAAACAGCGCGAATGACGGGTTGGGGTCCAGGGCATCCAGGAGGCGCTGGATGTGCGGCGGCGCGGCATCGGCGGCAGGGCTGGCCGGTGCTGCCGACGCATAGCCACCGAGTGACAGGACGTAGCCGAGGCCGGTGGCCGAAAGGTGCAGGGCCCGGCTGACGGCTTCCAGCACCTGCCGGGAGGGGCTGATGTCCCTGCCCTGCTCCAGCCAGGTGTACCAGGTGACACTCACCCCGGACAGGAAAGCGACCTCCTCGCGCCGCAGCCCCCGCTCACGGGAGCGGCCTATGGGCGGCAGGCCGTAGTCGGCCCGCAGCGCCTGGTCCCTGCGGGCGCGCAGGAACAAGCCAAGTTCTTTGCGGCGTCCGGGTTCATTCACCCCAAAATACTATTACTCTGGTACTCCTACTACTAGTAGCAGGAGCGTCTTCCCCGGCTCGCCCGGAGCGGACAGGATGGTAGACATGCCTGCACTTCGCTCTAAAACAGTCACCCACGGCCGCAACATGGCCGGAGCCCGCGCACTGCTGCGCGCCTCCGGCGTCGCCAACTCGGACATCGGCAAGCCGATCATCGCCGTGGCCAACTCTTTCACCGAGTTCGTCCCCGGCCACACCCACCTCGCCCCCGTGGGCCGGATCGTCTCCGACGCCATCCTCGCCGCCGGGGCCGTGCCGCGCGAGTTCAACACCATCGCCGTGGATGACGGCATCGCCATGGGGCACTCCGGCATGCTCTACTCGCTGCCGTCCCGGGACCTGATCGCCGACTCCGTGGAGTACATGGTGAACGCACACTGCGCCGACGCCCTGGTCTGCATCTCCAACTGCGACAAGATCACCCCCGGCATGCTCATGGCTGCCCTGCGCCTGAACATCCCCGTAGTGTTCGTCTCCGGCGGCCCCATGGAGGCCGGCCGTGTGACCCTGACCGACGGGTCCGTGCGCTCCCTGGACCTGGTGAACGCGATCGCCGACGCGGTGGATGAGTCGATCTCCGACGAGGACATCAACCTCATCGAAGAGAACGCCTGCCCCACCTGCGGTTCCTGCTCCGGCATGTTCACCGCCAACTCCATGAACTGCCTTACCGAGGCCATCGGCCTGTCCCTGCCGGGCAACGGCTCCGTGCTGGCCACCCACACCGCGCGCAAGGCGCTGTATGAGAAGGCCGGAAGCACCGTCGTCGAGCTGGTGAAGCGCTATTACGACGGCGACGACGACTCTGTGCTGCCGCGCTCCATCGCCACCGCCAAGGCATTCGACAACGCCATGGCGCTGGACATTTCCATGGGCGGCTCCACCAACACCATCCTGCACCTGCTCGCCGCGGCCCAGGAGGCGGGCGTGGACTACGGCCTGGCCGAGATGGATGCCAAGTCCCGCCAGGTGCCCTGCCTGGCGAAGGTGGCCCCGAACGTGGCCAAGGACAAGACCTACTACATGGAGGATGTGCACCGCGCCGGCGGCATCCCCGCCCTGCTGGGCGAACTGAACCGCGGCGGGCTCCTGCACAAGGATGTCCATTCCGTGCACTCCGCCGACCTGGACGGCTGGCTGGACGACTGGGACATCCGTGGCGGCAAGGCCACCGAGGAAGCGAAGGCCCTGTGGCACGCAGCTCCCGGCGGCGTCCGCTCCTCCACCGCGTTCTCCCAGTCGAACGAGTGGACCTCCCTGGACACCGACGCCGAGGGCGGCTGCATCCGCTCTGTGGAGCACGCCTACTCCAAGGACGGCGGCCTCGCAGTGCTCCGCGGCAACGTGGCCGTCGACGGCGCCGTGGTGAAGACCGCCGGCGTGGACGAGTCCATCTGGACGTTCTTGGGCCCTGCCGTGGTGTGCGAATCCCAGGACGAAGCCGTGGAAAAGATCCTGAACAAGACCGTCAAGGAAGGCGACGTGGTGGTCATCCGCTACGAAGGCCCCCGGGGCGGCCCGGGCATGCAGGAAATGCTCTACCCGACGTCGTTCCTCAAGGGCCGCGGCCTGGGCAAGAAGTGCGCCCTCATCACGGACGGCCGCTTCTCCGGCGGCACCTCCGGCCTGTCGATCGGGCACATCTCCCCGGAGGCTGCCTCCGGCGGCGCCATTGCCCTGGTGGAGGACGGCGACATCATCAGCATCGACATCAGCCAGCGTTCAATGCAGTTGGAGGTCTCCGACGAGATCCTCGCCGAACGCCGCGAAAAACTCGAAGTCAACGGCGGGTACAAGCCCAAGGACCGGGACCGCCAGGTGTCCGCGGCGCTGCGGGCTTACGCCGCCATGGCGCTGTCCGCGGACAAGGGCGCCGTCCGGGACGTGTCCCTGCTGGAGCGGTAACAGCGCGTCGGGCGCAGCGCGGCGGCTTGCCTCGGAAAGAGGCCAAAGGCCCCGTCCCCCCGTGCTGCGCCTGACGGTACCCTTTTCCCATGGTGCAGGGAATAGCTGATTACGGCGCGGAAGGCATCCTGCTCGCCGGAGCCGGGCGGGCGATCCTGCTGCAACTGGCCAATCCTGCGATCGGCAGCGGAGTGGCGGAGCACAGCACCTTCACCCAGCGCCCCGTCAACAGGCTCAAGGGCACCCTCACGTACGTGTACGCCGTCGTGTACGGCAATGAGGAACAACTCAAAGAGGTCCGCCGCAGGGTGAACCGTGCCCATGGACCGGTGCGCCGGCCGGCGGACGGGTCCTCTGCCGGGTACAACGCCTACGATCCCGAGCTGCAGCTCTGGGTGGTCGCCACGCTCTACGACACAGCAGCCACCATCATCGAGAAAATCTACGGACCGCTCGACGACGACTCAGCCGATGCGATGTACCAGGACTATGCGCGGATTGGCACAGCCCTGCAGCTCCCGGCGGGCATGTGGCCCAAGGACCGGGCGGCCTTCGCCCGCTATTGGGAGGAACAAATCTCCAGGCTGCAGGCGGAGGACGCCGGCGTGCGCGTCGGACGCGGCCTGCTGTTTCCGAAGCACACGGCCCTTTGGTACCGCGCCATCATGCCTCCGGCCAGGTTCCTCACCGCCGGGCTCCTTCCGTACCACGTGCGGGTGGACTTCGGGCTTCCCTGGAGCGACCTGCACGCCCGCCGGTTCGACCGGACCATGCGGATCCTGTCGGTGGCCTACCCCAGATTGCCGCGCGGCATCAGGCACTGGTTCAAGGATTACTGCCTTGCCGAGCTCGACAAGGACCTGGCGAGGTAAAGGGGCTCTGGCGTTTCAGCCACCAGCCTCAGGCCCAAGGGAGAACGGACGACGGCGGGAGGTTCCGCCGTCGTCCGCCCACCTACCTTGTGGGACAGGTCAGTCCTCATAGGTGTTCGCGATGTAGACATCGCACGGGGCGTTGTGCGCCACGCTGTTGGCGACGCTGCCCAGGAGGCGGCCGATGCCGCGCATCCTCCGGTTGCCCACCACAATCACCCGGGCGTCCAGGCGGATGGCTTCCTTGATGAGGGAATCGGCAGGCTTGCCCCGGGCGGCGAAGTGGGTGATCTGCACGCCCGGGTGGGACGCGGCAAGGGACTTCGCCACCATTTCCGAGCTGTCCGCGTTGGAAATCCTGACCTTGTCTGATCCCACGCCGAAGGTTTCGGCGTTCTCGGCTTCGAAGGCGGTCACCACATGGAGCGATGCCCCTAGCGACTCCGCCAGACCCAGGGCTACTTCCGCAGCCTTCCGTGCCGACGGGCTGGCATCCACGCCCACAACGACTACATTGCCCATTTACTTGCTCCTTCGTCTCGTCCTGGCAGAAAACGTTCACTTGCCAGTCTAGGGAGTACCCGGCTGGAGCCGCGGCTAAGCACACGGTCCCTGAACGCCCGTTTCGGCGCACCAACCTCACCGTTCGTCGTGCACGGGGAACTCACGGGTGCTGTCGCCTTGGTCCGGGTCCGATACCCCGGCGACGCCCCCGCAGCCTCCTAGTTGCGCACGGGAGCCTGCGCCGCTGCCACGATGTTCTCCGTGCCAGCCCAGGAGGCCAGAAGCTTGAGGGCTTCCTCGGACGGGCTGCCGGGAGTGGCGGGATAGACGGTAAGGGTGTGCCCCGGGTCCTCTTCCAGGCCGAGGACCTGGTAGTTCAGTTCCAGGAGCCCCACCACGGGGTGCTGGAAGAACTTGGTGCCCGCGTAGTGGCGCCGGACGTTGTGCGCGGCCCAGAGCGTGCGGAACTCGTCGCTGCGCATTGACAGTTCGCCAACGAGTTCGGCGATCCCCTTGTCGTGCGGATTCCGTCCCGCTTCCCGGCGCAGGATGGCCACGTTGGTTTTCGCTGCCCGGTCCCAGTCCGTGTAGAAATTGTGGGCGCGCGGGTCAAGGAAGATGAATTTGGAGTGGTTGGCCGGCCGCGACGGGGTACGGTACATGTCCGAGTACAGGGCGTAGCCCAGGGTGTTGGCGGCCACGATATCCAGCCGGTTGTTGCCGATGAACGCAGGCGCCCCGGTGATGGTGTCCAGGAGGTACTGCAGCTCGGGCCGCACCCGTGAGGGGGTGGAACCGGCTGCGCCCGCGGCACGCTTGCGGTCCGAGGTGTTGGCTGCCCTGGCCAGGTCGTAGAGGTGGTCGTGCTCCGCCCGGTCCAGCTCCAAAGCGCCGGCGATGGCGTCCAGGACGCTGTCCGAGACCCCGCTGAGGTTTCCCCGTTCCAGGCGCGTGTAGTAGTCCACGCTGACGCCGGCCAGCCGGGCCACTTCCTCACGCCGAAGCCCGGGCACACGCCGCCGGCCGCCGTACGGTTCGATTCCTGCCTGCTCGGGGCTGATGCGCCCGCGGCGGGAGGACAGGAACTGTCGGACCTCGGCTCGGTTATCCATGAGGAACACGTTACGACGAATCCAGGATCCCTAAGGAGGTACTGCCAGAACCACCGAAGAAGTCACCGGCCAAGGGTAGGACTCCCAAGACCAGTTACAGCAGGGCCTCGCTAAACCGGCTCGTTTCCGGGTTTGATGTCATTCGGCCCGGGTAGCATTTCAAACATCCCCCAACAGACCACAGGAGAACCATGACCACCGTCAAGGCTTACGCATCCCCGTCCGCCACCGAGGACCTGGTTGCAACCACCATCGAACGCCGCGCCGTCGGCCCCCGCGACGTCCTGATCGAGATCAAGTTTGCCGGCATCTGCCACTCCGACATCCACACCGTCCGCGGCGACTGGGGTCCGCAGCAGTACCCGCTGGTCCCCGGCCACGAGATCGCCGGCATCGTCACCGAAGTAGGTGCCAAGGTCACCCGCCACAAGGTGGGCGACCGCGTCGGCGTCGGCTGCATGGTCAACTCCTGCAAGGAGTGCGTCAACTGCCAGAAGGGCGAGGAGCAGTACTGCCTGAAGGGCAACGTGGGCACGTACGGGGCCGTGGACCGCGACGGGACCATCACCCAGGGCGGGTACTCCACCCACGTCGTCGTCACCGAGGACTTCGTGGTGACCATCCCCGAGGGCCTGGACCTCGACGTGGCCGCGCCCCTGCTGTGCGCCGGCATCACCACCTACTCACCGCTGCACCACTGGGGAGCCGGCCCCGGCAAGAAGGTAGCCGTCGTCGGCCTCGGCGGGCTGGGCCACATGGCCGTCAAGATTGCCCACGCCATGGGTGCAGAGGTGACGGTCCTGTCGCAGTCCCTGAAGAAGCAGGAAGACGGCCTTCGCCTGGGTGCCGACCGCTACTACGCCACCAGCGACGAGAACACCTTCGCCGAACTCGCCGGTCACTTCGACCTGATCATCAACACGGTCAGCGCCTCGATCGACATCAGCTCCTATCTGCAGCTGCTGAAGCTCGACGGCGCACTGGTGAATGTGGGCGCCCCCGCCGAGCCGCTCCCGGTCAACGCCTTCGCCCTGATCGGCGGCCGCCGGTCCTTCGCCGGTTCCATGATCGGCGGCATCCGCGAGACCCAGGAAATGCTCAACTTCTGCGCCGAGCACGGTATCGGCGCCGAGATCGAGGTCATCCCGGCGGAGAAGATCAACGACGCCTACGAGCGCGTGCTGGCTTCCGACGTCCGGTACCGCTTCGTGATCGACACCGCCACGCTCTGAGTCGTGTGGCGTTGCGCGGCGGGCTGCTCCGAAAGGCGCGGCCCGCCGTCGGGCTTTAAGTCGGGCTTTAAGTCGGGCTCTAAGGAGAACGTACGACGGCGGCCCAGGCCTCAGGGCCGAAGGCTCGCCAGGATGGAGGCGGCCGGGCCCTCGACGGCGCTCCGGTAGCCGACGCCGGCCCACAGGTTCAGCCAGTCCGGATCCCCGGCGGCTGCCGCCGCGGCCCGCAGGGGAGTGGTGAGGTGGTGGATCTCCGGGTACCCGTGGGGCGCGTCGCCGTCGTGGCGGCGCATGAATTCGTTCAGCAGCCCGCGGGCGTTGCGGCCGGAGAAGGAACGGGTCACCTCAGTGGTGGTGAACCGGTCCGGCGCTGCCAGCGCGGCCCGGTGGGCCGCCTTGGTTCCGGCCTCATCGGCGCGGAGGAACGCCGTACCCGCCTGGACGGCCACGGCACCGACGGCGAGGGCGGCCCGGCTATCTGCTGCCGTGGTGATCCCGCCGGCCGCAATCAGGGGCACTTCAAGGTCCCGCAGTTCCTCCAGGATCCCGTGCAGGCCAACCTCGGGGGAAGCGCCTGCGGCATCGAACGTTCCGCGGTGGCCACCGGCCTCGGGGCCCTGGACGCACAGGGCATCGGCCCCGGCCTCCAGTGCCTGCAGGGCTTCCCCGCGGCCTGTCACCGTGGCAACCACCCAGATGCCCCGTTCCCGAAGGGCGGCAATGACCGCTGCGTCGGGAATGTCGAAGGTGAAGGAAACCACCGCCGGGGCCAGGTCCAGCAGGACTTCGACCTTGTTGTCCCAGTCGTCGTCGTCATGCCTGGGCTCGCCGAGGCTGACGCCGAAGCGCTCAGCATCCGGTTCGAGCGTGTGTGCATATTGCTGCAGCGCTTCGGCGCTGATGACCGATGGCTGGGGGACGAACAGGTTGACGCCGAACGGCGCCCCCGTCAGGGCCCGGACGGCTTCGATCTCGGCCTTCGTGGCGACAGCCGTCTTATAGCCGGCCGCAAGGAAACCGAGGCCGCCGCCGGCGCTGACTGCCGCGGCGAGGGCCGGCGTCGACGGGCCGCCGGCCATCGGAGCCTGGATGACGGGCAGGGCCAGGGACTCGAGACTGAACCGACTGGATTTCCGCTGGATAGTCATGGGTCCCTTTCTGGCTGGCTGCGCATACCTGACGAATGCTACGCCGTTCCGCGCTGCCGGGCTTTAGCCGGCTTCGACCAGGAGCTTGAGGTTCTCGAGGGTCTGCTGGCGCGCGCGTTCCTGCATGCGCTCGATAATGACTTCGTCCGCCAACCTGCCGATCGCACTGCCGGGCACGTTGTAGTCGATCTCGGCCGTGACGAGGGTGGTGCCGTTCCCGGCCGGATCGTAGTCCCACGTCTGCTTTCCCTTGAGCGGGCCGTCGAATTCAATGCGGAACCGCTGCCCGCCGGCCGCCGTCGTTTCCTGCCCGGTCACCCGGGTGGTGACGTGGAACGGAACGCCCGCCATGAGGTACTTGTGTTCGACGACGGTTCCCACTCCGCCGTCGCCCTCGATCTTCTCGGCCTCGCCCAGGTTGACCCACCAGGCGGCCCAGTGCGCGGGGTCTGACGCGATCTCTACGACACGCTCCACCGGCGCATCGATCGGTATGCTCACCGTGATATGGCCCATTGGATTCTCCTTGTGCGATGGTCAGGCACCGCCGGCTTGTCCTGCGCCGTCCGTCGCGGCTGGCGGGCCTTGCTATCGAGGCTATAAGCGCCGGATCAGCGCCAGTCAGGGACCAAAGCCCCGTAGGTCGCAAGGCTAAAGAGAAGGGGAGCGGATGACGGCGGGAAAGTCCCGCCGTCATCCGCTCCCCTCACGAGGCGGGGCCGCCTAGACGGAAGCCAGTGCGTGGTCCTCGCCCCGCACGCTCAGCGTGAACGTGTTGGGACCGCTGCAGGTGACGGCGATGCGGCAGTTGGTGGTGTTGTGGCGGGCTGAAAGGGCGCTGACCGCGGAGTCAAGGGTCTCGTGCAGTGCGGCCCTGTCCCAGATCTTCAGGGATACGGATTTGGCAGTGTCAAACGTCATTGTTCAGTACTTTCCTACATCAGTCCGGCGGTCCGCGCCGGGGTTCGGCCTGTCCGCGCTCCGGGGCGTCGGTGGGCTGTGGCTCACCGGTGGGCCTCGTTGCGTCACCAGGATGTCAAGGCGGAGATTCCCGCCCTCCATTCCATAGTGCCCAAACCGGAGGGGCTGGCCCAGCCGAAAAACGTTTTATTGCGAGTGAGTCTCATCACGTGTGACCGGCGCCACAGCGCATCCCTGCGTGGCCTTGCCTACTCGTCAAAGTGGGTGATGATGTGCTCTTCCCCCGAAATGGACGTGATCACCGTTGCCGCCACATCCCGGAGTTTGACGTTTCGTGTGCTGGAGGCCCTGGTGAGGATGCTGAAGGCTGTATCCCGGTCGCACCGGTTTTGCGCCATGACGGCGCCCACGGCCATGTCGATCACGGTCCGGGAATGCATGGCAGCCGACAGGTCATTCCGGGCGTCGTGAAGCTGGGTGATCCGGAGGATGAGGCGCAGTGAGCTCGCTGCCTGCCCCGCGAAGGCCTCCGCCGTGGTGATGTCCTCCCCGGAAAAGCCGTGGCTGCACCCGGAATACAGGTTCAGGACGGCCTCGGCGTCGCCGGCAAGATCCAGCGGGACGGCGAGGATGGAGGCGACGCCGTGGTCCACGGCGGTCTGGACGTAAGGCGCCCACCGGCTTTCCGCGGTGAGGTCCGGGACCAGGATGGTGGTCCGGTGCCGGAGGGCCGTGAGGCATGGACCGTCGCCGAAGCCGTTCTGCAATTCATCCAAGGCTCTGGCGGCGGCATCGCTGGCGGCCACGGCCTCGGGCTTCTTGCGCCTCAGCACCGTGACACCCGCGTGGATGCTGTTTCCCGGAATGGACAACCGGGCGGCAGCGAGCAGGGCCAGTTCAGCGAGGAAGCCCTTGATGTCGGGGTTCTCCAGCACCATCTGCTGGAAGGAGTGCACCGGGTCCGTGTCCGCCGCTTGAGCCAGGCCGTCCGGCTCCTCCGCCTGTCCAACGTTTCCGGTCATCGGTCGTCGTCTCCGGCCAGTTCCGTCATGGCGGTCTTGATCAGGCCTACCTGCGCCGCAGGAAGGCGCAGCGCTTCATTGAGGTAGGCGTCCAGGGACACCTCGTCAACATCCCCGCCGATTCCGTAGTAATACGTCCACAGCTTCATGAGCGGGAAGTCGGCGTCACGGAAGCGCTCCGCCGCTCCATGGCGTTCCTCATCGGCCTCCAGTTGCTGGTCGGGGCCGCGGGTCCAATCTGCGGTCATGCCTGCGCACCGCAGTTCTGTGTGGATGTGGTGGGTGCGTTCCTCATGGGCCGTCCGGCTTCGATCCGTTGTTACGCCTGGGGCGTTTCCCCTGGCTGGCGGCCTCCGCTCTCAGCGCGGGCGGCCCGTGCATTCAACCTCCGGATCATGCCACTATCCCGAAATCTCCTACCTCTGACACTACGCCTCCGCGGTCTATTCCGGTACAGGCTGGGGGTGATTGGCGGCGTGCAGGCAGCCATTGTCCTGCCTGCCGACAGTAGGATGAATTTATGCCAAATGCCGATAACGAGTCCGTCCTTCTCCTCCAGGAAATCCTCGTGGGGGCCGGGAATGCGGCGGAATTCCTGTCCGGCCTCTCAGGCTTGGCTGCCGCGGCAGTGTCCGAAGCCGCCGGTGACGACATCGAATGCGCCGTCACCCTGAAGCTCCGCCAGCGGCTGGCCACCGTCGCTGCGAGCAGTGCGCGGGCACTGGAACTCGACAACCTGGAACAGGCCCTGGGCGACGGGCCCTGTATCCGGGCGCTGCGGGAGATGGCCCCTGTCCTCATCGATGATGTCGCCAAGGATTCGAGGTGGCGGACCTACTGCCGGCAGCTGACGGAACGGAATGTCCACAGTACTTTGGGGGTGCCGCTGGAAATTACCGCCGATGCCAGCGCGGCGCTGAACTTTTTCGCCACCAGCCCCGGAGTGTTCACCGCGGACGTGTACGACAAGGCGCTTGGCTTCGCCGCCGCCGCCCACAACGCGCTGCATCTTTCGGTGCGCATCAACAACGCCCAGAACCGGGCGGACGACCTGGAAGCGGCCCTGGAGAGCAGGACCGCCATCAACCTGGCCTGCGGGGTGATCATGGCCCAGAACCGCTGCTCCCAGGAGGAGGCCATGGCTATCCTCACGAAGGTGTCCAGCAATCGGAACCGCAAGCTGCGGGACGTCGCCAGGGAACTGATCGAGCAGCTCTCCGGCTCCGGCATCAAGACCCACTTCGACGCGTAGCCACCGCTCCAACCGGCGGGGTTGGGCCGACGGCTGTGGTCAGCCGGCCGGCAGGACGGACACGACGGCGGCACCCGACTGGTTGCGGACGTCCCAGCAGTTGCCGCGGCCTATGACGCCGTAGTCCTGGCCGCCGGCAGCCTCCAGCACCAGGGCGGTGCCCTCATCAATGGCGACGGCGCGTTCCACGAGCCGCGCAGCCACCGCGCCCACCGCGCGGCTAAGTGTGCCCGCCTGTGCGGCGTGCACATCCACGGTGAACGGGGCGAGCCCCAAGCCATCACGGAGGTCCACGGCATCAAGGCCTTCGGAGCACTCTTCCCCGCACACCTCCACCCCGTTGATCCGGTAGCCGCCGATCAATGCCCTTTCGGCCGCAACCATGGCCCCTGCGGAGAACCCCAGGTAGGGGGCTCCGGCGGTAACCAGTCGGCGGATCGCCGGGGCCGCCTGGTGCAGCCCTGACCAGTAGGCCGGGGTGAGACCGCCGCCCACCACCAGGGCATCCACGCCGTCGAACATTGCCGGGTCAGCGGGCACGCCTGCCTCAAGGAGCACCGGGGCAATTTCGCAGGTGATCCTTGCCTGGAGGGGCTGCGTGTAGGCGGCCAGGAGATCCGGCGCTCCAGCGCCGGTGCCATGCACTGCGACCGCGATCCTTGCCGGACGTTCCGGCCCGGTGCGACGGGAGGCGTCCGCCGCGAACCGGTCAAAGACGTCGGGGAAGCCTGCGGGGTCCGGCCCGGCGCCGGCCAGGTAGATACTCATGGGATCAAACTACCGGCCGCCAAACCGTTGACACGGCAGTTGCCCGACGAATATGAACAGATCTGGCGGCAACCTGCCGCCCGCTAGCCGGCATTCCCGCTGAAGGTTAGGAAGGTATTGCCATGACAGTCATCGGTACGGATAAGAATCCTGAGGCCCTGAGCCTTACCCTCGTTGCCGAGTTCGACGCCGGTGTGGAGCGCGTCTGGCAGCTCTTCGAGGACCCGCGGCAGCTGGAGCGCTGGTGGGGTCCGCCCACCTATCCGGCCACGTTCTACAAGCACGATTTCGTGCCCGGCGGCGGAGCCAGCTACTACATGACAAGTCCGGAGGGGGAGAAATCGCACGGCTGGTGGGAGTTCACCAGCATCGACGCGCCGCATCGGCTCGAATTCAACGACGGCTTCGCCGACAGCGACGGCAAACCCACCGGTGACCTGGGCGTCAGCCATGCGAGGGTGAGCCTGGAACCGCTGGGGGAGCGCACGCGCATGACCATGCTGTCGACCTTCGAATCCGAGGAACAGCTGGAACAAATTATGGCCATGGGCATGGAAGAAGGCCTGAGGGAGGCAGTGGGCCAGATGGACGGTATCCTCGCCGGGCGCTGACCCGCCTGAGCGTTGATTGGCGCGGCAGGCTTCTGAATACTGGAACCAGGGGCAACGCGATCGGTGGTGGCAGCAGTGGGCAGCGGGGCAAGTGATTTCCGGAAGCGCCTGGAGCGGGCGGCGGAGGTCCGCTCGTACCGGGGTGCGGGCATCAGCGCCGAAGAGGAAGCCGCCCTGGATGCCCTTGAGGAGAAGGAACGCGGGAAGCGCAGGAAGGTCAGCGATGCTGCCCGCGCCGAATACCTCGTGCGGGACGCCATGGCGCAGGGCAAGTTCGACAACCTCAAGTACGCCGGCAAGCCAATTCCTGGACTTGGCGAGTCTTATGACCCCGACTGGTGGGTCAAGGGCCTTATCCAGCGGGAGAACATCAGTGGTCTGGGACCGGCGGCCATCCTCCTGCGCACGGAGGACGCTGAGCTCGACGCCAAGCTTGACGCGCAGTACACCGAGCAGCAGGTCCGCGACATCCTGGCGGACTTTAACCGGCGCGTGATCGACGCCCGCCGGCAGCTCCAGGGCGGTCCGCCGGTCATCACCAAGACCCGGGACGTGGAGGGGGACGTGGAGCGCTGGCGGCAGCGCCGGGCGGCACGCACTCCGGAGCCAGCCCGGGAACCGGAGCCCGAGCGGTCGTGGTGGCAGCGGCTGTGGAAGGGGACGGGCTAAGGGTCGCTACGGCTTGGGACTGGGTGACGGGTTCGGCCCGATCATCGAAGCCGGAGGCGGCGGGAAGGCGCCGGCAGGATAGAGCGGAGCGACCTTAAGCATGTAGTTGGCCCACTGCGGGCCGGCGATCATATAGCCATCAAGGCGGGGGTAGAACGTACCGTTGATGGTCACGTTCTGCCCGGACCGCTTCTGGCCTTCAAGTGCGTCGCCGAAGAAGGACGCCGTGACGATTCCCGTCGTATAGCCCACCACCCAGGTGGACCCGTTGTTGTTGGACGTTCCGGTCTTGGCCGCCGTCGGCACCTTGTCATGGACCTTGGGGTTGATCCAGACGCCCGAGCCCTTCTTCAGTACATCCTGCAGTACCGAGTTCACCCCACGGGCCACGTCCGGTTTGACGGCGTCGCGGCATTCCGGGGCCTGTGCCGGCAGCTTTCCGCCGCTGGCATCCCTGACTTCCAGGATGGCGATCGGGGCGCAGAAACGGCCGTCGGTGGCGAAGGTGGCAAAGGCATTGGCCAGGTTGAGCGGGGAGACCCCGGTGCCGCCCAGGAGGTTGCCCAGCTGGTGCATGTTGATGGGGGCGCCGTCGAGGCCGCTGTGAAGTCCAACGGCATCCACCATCTTCTGGATGCCGCAGAAGTCCAGCTGCGCCGCTGATGCGAACGTGGCGGTGTTGATCGAGTTGTAGAGGCCGTAGTTGACCGGCATGGGCCGGTAGAAGCCGTCCTCGGCGTTCTGAAGGTCATCGGCGGCGCCCAGGGTCGGATTATTCTGTGCAGTGCTGTACGCCCCCAACACCTTGCCGCAGCTGTCCCGCCAGGGGAAGCCCAGGGGATAAACCCGGCGCGAGGCGTCCACCTCCGCCGTCAGTGTCTTGCCCTCGTTCAGCCACTCCGCGAATGTGAACGGCTTCATTGTGGACCCCGGCTGGAACCCGCCGGCCCCATTCAGGTCGTTGCCCTGGGCGTCCTTCGCATCCACGTTGAAGTTCAGGTTTGTGTCGAACTTGCCCGGCTCCGGCAGGAAGACGGTGTTCTGTGCCATGGCCAGGATCCTGCCGCTGCCCGGCTGCACCGTCACCAGCGACGCTGCCCACCGGTCCGGGTTGGCCCCGGCTGTCCCGTCCACCTGGGCCTGCGCTGCTGCCTGGAGCCTGCTGTCCAGGGTGGTGACGATCGTGAGGCCGCCGCGGGACAGCTTCCGCTCCCGCTCAATGTCGCTTTGCCCGTAGGCGGGGTTGTTCAGGATGAGGTGGGAGACGTAGTCGCAGAAGTACGGCGCCATCGCCGCGTACGCACAACCCTGCCTCTCAGGCGTGATCTTGAGTTCGATCGGTGCGGCCACGGCCTCGTCGTGCTGGGCCTGGGTGATCTTGTGCAGCCGCAGCATCTCCGACAGGACCTGGTTCCGGCGCACGATCGACTTATCCGGATTGGTCTCCGGGTTGTAGAAGGTGGGACTGTTGACCAGCCCGGCCAGCAGCGCGGCCTGGGGAAGGGTGAGATCCTTCGCGGTGGTGCTGAAGAAGTAATGGGCTGCCGCTTCGATCCCGTACGCGTTGCTGTTGAAGAACACGATGTTCAAGTAGCCCTCAAGGATCTGGTCCTTGGTGTACTTCTTCTCCAGCGTGATGGCGAGCTTCATCTCCCGCAGCTTGTCGCCCATGTTCTTTTGACCGCTGAGGACCACTTCGTCCGGCCTGTCCTGCGAGAGCTGGGCTTCGTTCAGGACATTGGTGACATATTGCTGGGTAATGGTGGACGCGCCCTGTTGCCCGCCCTTGGTCAGGTTGGAGACCACCGCACGCAGGATGCCCTGCGGATCCACGCCGGCATGCTCGTAGAACCTGCTGTCCTCGATGGCCACGATGGCGTCCTTGATGAAGGGTGACATCTGGTCCAGCGGTACCCGCAGCCGGTTCTCGGCATAGAAGGTGGCGATCGGCTGGCCGTCTGAGGTGAGGACTTTGGTGGCTTGCGACGGCGGTTGCACGGTCAGTTCCGCCGGCAGGTTGTCGAAAAAGCCGATGGAGGTGCTGACCCCAAGGCCCGCCGCCGCGACCGCCGGCACAACGAGGCTGGCCGCCAGCACGCCGCACATCACGCTCGCTGCGAGGAACCCCACGAGCCGTCCCACGACGGCCCCGAACCCGCGCCTGGGCTTGCTCTTCTTCGCCATCTCCAGCCCCCGTACTCGGCAGGTGTGAACAGAATACGCCGCCCACCGGGGACCTTCCAGACGCCGGAAGGTCAGGATTTGGTCACGCCGAACCGTTGACGAGCGATACTTACCGACATATCGTTAACTATCGCTGACGACAGCAGCGAAATCTTACGAAGAAGGGAAGATGCCACCATGAAAGGCATATTTGACGAAAAACAGCCCGGCCCGGAATTCGGCAAAGGACGCTTCCAGCGGGGGAGGGGACGCAAAGGGCCGCACGGGCACCGCGGTCCGGGTTTTGGTCCGGGTTTCGGCCCTGGATTTGGTCCGGGGTTCGGACCCGGATTTGGTCCCGGGTTCGGTCCGGGCTTCGGCCGCGGGGGCCGCCGTGCGAGCCGGGGCGACGTACGTGCCGCGATCCTCTCGCTCCTGGCAGAGTCGCCGTCCAACGGTTACGGACTGATCAAGACCATCGCCGAAAAGACCGGCGGCATGTGGCGGCCCAGCCCGGGATCGATATATCCCACCCTCCAGCAGCTGGTGGATGAGGGGCTGATTGAGGCGCTCAGTGAAGGCCGCGGGACGGAGTTCGCGCTCACGGATGCGGGCAAGGCTTACGTGGCCGAGCATGGCGATGAAATGGAGAATGCCTGGAATGCCGAGCCGGACAGCTCGGACCGGGACTTCCACCAGAGCATCGCCAAGCTGATGGGTGCCATCCACCAGTTCCGCGCGGGTGTCACCGAGGAACAGCGCGCCGCTGCCATCGAGAAAATGGATGAGACGCGCCGCGCCCTCTACAAGATCCTTGCGGACTGAGGGCAGCTGCCGGCCGGGGCCGCGCTATGCGAAGGAGTCTTCCTTGGCATGCAGCTCCTGGCCGGCGGTGGCGGGGGCCGGTGCAGGCTTGTGGGGTGCCGCGTGGCCCAGCGGGTTGAAGCCGGCGCCCATCTCGCCGAAGGCGTAGGCGGTCTCGGCGTGCTCGGACAGGTCCACCCCGGCAGTCTCCGCCTCGTGGCTGACACGGAAGCCCACGGTCTTGTTGATAACCCGGGCAATGACCGCGGTGCCGACACCTGACAGCAGGAGAGTGATAACGACGGCGGCCGTCTGGGCGATCAGCTGCTGCACCCCGCCGCCGTAGAAGAGTCCGCCGCCCTGGCCGTTCACGGGGAGGGCGATGAAGCCGAGCGAAAGCGTACCGATGAGGCCGGCGCCCAGGTGGACACCGACGACGTCGAGGGAATCGTCCAGGCCAAAGCGGTACTTGAGGTCGACAAACACGGCGCACGCCGCACCGGCCACCAGGCCCAGGCCGATGGCGGCCACCGGGCTGATGTTTGCGCAGGACGGGGTGATGGCCACCAGGCCGGCGACGACACCCGATGCGGCGCCCAGCGAGGTGGGGTGTCCGTGGCGGACCTTCTCGGTGACCAGCCAGCTGAGCATGGCCGCGGCCGGGGCGACGAGGGTGTTGATCCAGATCAGGCCGGCCTGCTCCGCGCTCGTTGCAGCACCGCCGTTGAAGCCGAACCAACCAAACCACAGGATTGCTGCGCCCAGCATGATGAAGGGCAGGTTGTGCGGGCGGTGGTTGGGGTCCTTGGCGAAGCCGTGGCGCTGGCCCACGATGACGGCCAGGACCAGGGCTGCGGTTCCGGAACTGATTTCGACTACCGCGCCGCCGGCGAAGTCGATGACCTGGCCGAAGATTGCCGTGACGGCACCTCCTGCGCTCATCAGCCCGCCGCCCCAGATCATGTAGGCCAAGGGGCAGTAGATGACGGTAATCCAGACCGGCACGAACAGGGCCCAGGCGCTGAACTTCGCGCGGTCGGCGATGGCGCCGCTGATGAGTGCCACCGTGATGATGGCGAAGGTGGCGCTGTAGCCGGCCTTGAGGAGATCGGGGGAGCCCATGAGGTTCTGCAACCCGAAACTGGTGAAGGGGTTGCCGAAGAGCCCGAGCACGCCGTCGCCGGTGGTCATGGAGTAGCCGTAAAGGACCCACACCACGCCAACGATGCCGGCCGAGATGAAGCTCATCATGATCATGTTGAGCGCAGCCTTTGCGCGGGTCATGCCGCCGTAGAAGAGGCCCAGCCCGGGGGTCATCAGCAGTACCATCGCGGCTGAAATCATCAGCCAGACCTGTTGGGCAGTGATCTCCACCGGTAGTCCCTTCGCAACGTGAACTCGACTTAGGGCCCGACTGGCCCCTGGCATTTCCCCCGCGGTCTATTTTTCGGGGGCCGTGTTTCAGCCAATGCCGCTTAAAGTTGCGGTCACGTTACACAAATGGGGTCTGCGTGAAGTTCGCGTGTCAGCTATGTTTCGGGAATGTAAACCGGCGCCCACCCGGCTTTCGCTGCCATAGCTCCCGCCCCGCAAAATCCCCCGGAATCGCAGGGCAGGCGCCGCGCCAATGGTGAGAACCGCCGTCGCACGCCCTTTCCCCATGTTTCGGAGCCATGAACGGCTGCTCACGTGCTCAGAAACGGCGGGCGTTCGCCAGGACCGGCAGCTTGGCCCGCACTTCCTCAACTGCCGCCGGATCGATGTCGACGACGGCGAGTTCGGGTTTGCCGCCGAGCGCCACCACGGCGGAGCCCAGGGGAGTGATGACGGCACTGTGGCCGATCCCGGTGGGTGCCGTCCCGGCGGGTCCGGCGCCGACGGTTTCGGGATCACCCTGGCCGCAGGCGACCACGAAGGTGGTGCTGTCCAGTGCCCGCGCGCGCACCAGCAGGTCCCACTGCTCCGCCTTGCCTTCGCCGGCGCCCCACGAAGCGCACACGATATTCACCTGCGCACCGGCATTGGCGTTGGCGGTAAAGAGGGCAGGAAAGCGGACGTCGTAGCAGGTAGCCAGGCCGAAGACCGTGCCATCGAGCTCGAACGTTACGGGCGCGGTTCCGGCATCCACCGTCCTGGATTCCGTGAAGCCGAAGGCGTCAAAAAGGTGGACCTTGTCGTAGGACGTGTCCAGCCCGGGGCCCGTCACCAGCAGCGTGTTTCGGACGCGGCCTTCATTCCCTGGGGTGAACATCCCGGCCACGATCGCGATGTCCAGGTCCTTCGCTATCCGGCGCACCTCGCTGGCCCAGGGGCCGTCCAGGGGCTCGGCGATGTCTTTCAGGGAATGGCCGAACGCACGCATTGTTGCCTCGGGAAAGACCACCAGCTGCGCGCCGGCATTCCTGGCCTGGGCAGCGTAATCCCATACGAGACCAAGGTTCGCTGAGGTGTCGGCGCTGCTGATGATTTGCGCGACTGCAATGCGCATGGAAGATCTCCGATCTCTGGGCGGCGGAAAAGGCGCCCGGGCCGTAGCCGAACCCGGGCGCCTGGGATGCTTCGGTGAAGCTACTGCCGGTAGCCTTCAACTTCGCTGACGGGCCGTGCCTCGGCGTCGTTCGGGTTCTCGCCCGAGTCCTTCTTCGCCCGGCGCTGGCGCAGCAGGTCCCAGCACTGGTCCAGGCTTTCCTCCACGTGCCGGAGCCGGGCCTGGTCAGGCACTCCACCCTCACCGGTGCCGTCGCGGAGGGAGTGCTCTTCCTCCACCAACGCCTGGATGCGCGTCAAAATATCCTCATCATTCATGGCTTTCCCTTCCTCCGGTCCGGTCCCCTTCAGCGTACGTAGTAGGTGCTGAAGCCACCAGCCCCCGCGCGGTACCATCAACTTCATGCCCACCGCGCTCGACATGGCAGGTCCCATCCTGGAAGTGCTTACCTGGTTGTGCCTGCCTGCCGGGCTCGGACTGCTCTTTTACACCGGTTTCCTGCGGCGCTTCGTGCACCCCTGGGATGTTGCCGAGGCCGTCGTGTATTCCGACCGCACCGGTGTTGGCTTCCGCTGGTCCGACCGGAAAGGCCTGGTGCACCAGGCGCCGATGTCGCCCTACGACATCAGGGACATGGCTCCCGGCGACACCCTGCACATCTACTACCATCCCAAGCGTCCCACCCAGTGGCAGTCCACCGTGCCGGAGGAGCCCGGCGGGACGGCGTCTGTCCTGGGCCGCTGCCTGACTGCCATCGGCACCGTGGCGCTGCTGGCCGGCTTCGTCCTGCCGATGTTCTAGGTGCGGCTAGCCGGTCAGGACCACGGCAATGCCCAGGCCGCCCAGGGCTACGCCGGCAAAGGCGGTCCAAAGCACCGCAGGAAGGTCCGCTTCGATGCTTTCGCCCGCGAGGCCGTGGGCCCTGGCCCGGTACCGGCTGCGCTGGGTGAGGTAGATGGCCAGGGCCGCGCCGGCGGAGACCGCAAAAAGCATCAGGATGGGAAACCCGTACACGGGCAGCCAGCGCAGGAAGAAGGCGCTCGCCGTCACCAGCGCGAGCATGGTGCGGCCCCAGGCGAGGGCCGTCCGCTCGGGCTGGAGCCCCGGATCACCGTGCGGGTTGGGGTTGCGGGACGCCATGGACGGTCAGCGCAGCAGGATGAAAACGACTACGACGGCGGCTGCCAGGGCGCCTGCCCCGGCCACCAATGGCACAAGGAGGGGCAGCGGCAGCGGCGCCTTATTGCGCATGCTGCGTTCCACCCTGACCCACCGCACTGCTGCCCCGCTGCTGAGCATCATGCCGAGCAGCAGCAGGAGGACGGCCAGGCCTTTCCGGACCGGCTCCAGGAACAGTCCCGACGTGAATGCCTCGATGGCGATGCCGCCGGCCAGCAGTGCGAGGGACGTGCGGATCCAGGCCAGGAATGTCCGCTCGTTCGCCAGGGTGAACCGCGGATCCGGTTCCTCGCCCCCGGGCAGCAGCAGCTGTGCGATTTTGCCGCGCGGCGGCGGGGCCGTGGCGGGGGTGGGCTGCTCGCTGTTGGTCACGGGGCCAGTCTAGCCGCGGCTACGGCGCCGGCCGGGCCTTGGCCAAGCCGTTGCCTGGTAGGGCAGCTTCCGGGGTAACCAGCCAGCCATCATGCCAGCCGGGAATGCTGCAGCCCGCCACACGGTTGGGGCTGGTATGGAGCGCATCGGATTTCTGTCATTCGGCCACTGGGGACCCGGCCAGGGTTCCCGCACCAGGACCGCGGCGGACGCGCTGCTTCAGGGCGTCGAACTGGCTGTCGCCGCCGAGGAGCTCGGGGTGGACGGTGCCTTCTTCCGCGTGCACCACTTTGCCCGCCAGCAGGCATCGCCGTTTCCCCTCCTGTCCGCCATTGCCGCACGCACCAGCCGAATCGAAATCGGAACCGGCGTCATCGACATGCGCTACGAGAACCCGCTGTACATGGCGGAGGAAGCTGCGGCCACGGACCTGATCAGCGGAGGCAGGCTGCAACTGGGCATCAGCCGCGGTTCACCCGAGCCCGCGCGGGAAGGTGCGTCTGCGTTCGGCTACCGCCCGGAGCCGGGGGAGACGGACGCGGACATGGCCCGCCGCCACACTGCCCTCTTCCGCAAGGCCATCACCGGCGCAGGCGTGGCCCAGGCGGACCCGCGCTACGCCGGCGGCGCGTCCGGCCTCCTGCCCGTCCAGCCCCAGTCCCCGGGGCTGGCCCAGCGCATCTGGTGGGGCGCCGGCACCCGCAAGACCGCCGTCTGGGCCGCCGAACTCGGCATGAACCTGATGAGTTCCACCTTGCTCACCGAGGACACCGGCGTACCGTTCCACGAGCTCCAGGCAGAACAGATCCAACTTTTCAGGGACGCCTGGGCGGCCGCGGGACACGGGCACGAACCCCGCGTCTCGGTCAGCCGCAGCGTCCTTCCCATCGTGGATGAAGAGGACAACTACTACTTTGCGGGGAGCGCGCTCCGCGATGGGCGGGACCAGGTGGGCGTCATCGACGGCCTGACCGCCAGGTTCGGCAAAAGCTACGTGGGCCCGCCCGACCAGTTGGCGGAACAGCTCGCGGGGGACACCGCGGTCCAGGCCGCTGACACCCTGCTGCTGACCGTTCCCAACCAGCTCGGTGTGGATTTCAACGCCAAGCTCCTGGGCAACGTGGCGCGGTTCGTTGCGCCCGCGCTGGGTTGGAACCGGCGATCGGTGGGTACGGGTGAAGGGTAGGAACAACTAGGCGCGAAAGTACCCAGGGAACTCTCTGGAGGGCCGGGCCGTTACTCTTAAGGTGCGGCTTGGGGGCTTAGCGCCCCCAACCAGTGTGACTGCGTACCGGTCATATGACGGAGAGAGAGAAATATGGCTCGCGCCGCCCTAGGCTTTAAATCATGATCCGGCTACGACAGCTGGCCCAGGCGGCCTCCGTGCTTACCACGCCTCTGGCTCCAGAGGACGTCCTTGCCCTCTTCAACCCTGTCTACTCCGCGCGGCAGCTCCGTGGCGTCGTCACCCGCGTGGTGCAGGAGACGGCCCAGTCAGCAACGATCTTCTTCCGTCCCGGCCGCGGCTGGAAGGCGCACCTTGCGGGACAGTGGGCGCGTATCGGCGTCGAACTCGACGGCGTCCGCCATTGGCGCTCCTACTCGCTCAGCGCCCCGGCCGGTAAGGACCCCGCCATCACCGTCACGGACGTCGGAGCGGTTTCCGGCACCCTGGTCCGCACCACCAAGCCCGGTGATGTCCTTTTCCTGGCCCCGCCGCAGGGTGATTTCGTGCTTCCGGAGCATCCCCGCCCCCTTCTCATGGTCACCGCCGGCAGTGGCATCACCCCGGTGATGTCCATGATCCGCACCCTGGTGCCGCGGCGCCCGGATGCCGACGTCGTTCTGGTCCACTCGGCCCGCACTCCCGGCGACAGCCTCTTCCGCGAGGAGCTGGCGGAACTGGCGGACCAGTTCCCCAACTTCCGCCTGGCGCACTGGTACACCGGCGAGCAGGGCCGGATGGACTTCTCCAGCACCAAGGAACTGGACGAGATCTGCCCCGACTGGAAGGAACGGGCGGCCTACGCCTGCGGTCCGGACAGCTTCCTGGACGATGCCGAGGCGCTGTGGAAGCGGGCAGCCCTGACCACGCGCGCGCCGGGGACCGATGTTGCCGTGGCCGGAGATCCCGGCAACCTGATGATCGAACGCTTCAACACCACGTTCAACGCCGGTGTGGGGCACGACGGCGGCCTGGTCACCTTCGAAGCCTCGGACCGGGAGGTGGAGGCCGACGGCGACACCCCCATCCTGGACATCGGGGAGGACGCCGGGGTGCTGATGCCCAGCGGCTGCCGGATGGGCATCTGCCACAGCTGCCTCACCCCACTCCTGGCCGGGCAGGTCCGCGACCTCCGCACCGGGGAAATCCACGGCGAGCCCGGCCAACTGATCCAAACGTGTGTCTCGGCAGCCGCCGGACCCGTCAACCTCGAACTCTGAGGAGCAGTACCGTATGTCTGTCATCTCACCCACAAAAACCACCGCCGCGGGTGCCAACGCCGGCTCCTCACGCACGCGTCCCGGCAAACTGGCCGAATCGGGCAGCCCCACCGTCCGCCCGCCTGCAGCAGCCCACCTCACCGACGAACAGGTGGCGGAGCTGGGCCGTGAGCTCGACGCCATCAGGGACGAGATCCTGGGCAAGCGTGGTGCAGAGGACGCGGCCTACATCCGCCGCATGATCAAAATCCAGCGGGGCCTGGAACTCTCGGGCCGGGCGGCCCTGCTGGTCAGCAAGAACAAGGCCGCCTGGGTCACCGGCACCACCCTGCTGAGCCTGGCCAAGATCCTGGAGAACATGGAACTGGGCCACAACATCCTGCACGGCCAGTGGGACTGGATGCGGGACCCGGATATCCACTCCACCACCTGGGAATGGGACTTCGTCACCCCTTCACGGTCCTGGCAGCACACGCACAACGACCTGCACCACCGCTGGACCAACGTGGTGGGCAAGGACAACGACGTCGGATACAACCTCCTGCGCATGGACGAGCAGCAGCCGTGGAAGCCGATCAACCTTGCCAACCCACTGTTCAATGCCATCCTGGCGCCGGTCTTCGAGTGGGGCATCGCCATCTATGACCTCGAGCTGACCGAGTACAAGGAAGGCACCAAGTCCAAGGAAGCCCTGCTCAAGGACCTCAAAGCCCTGGGCAAGAAGGTGGTCACGCAGTTCACCAAGGATTACGCGGCCACCCCTGCCCTGGCCATGCTGACAGGTTCCGCCAAGCAGGCGCTGTTCGGCACCATCGCAGCCAATGCCATCCGCAACGTCTGGGCCCACGCGGTCATCTTCTGCGGACACTTCCCGGAAGGCACCGACACCTTCACGGAGGAGATGGTGGACGGCGAAACCCGCGGCGACTGGTACGTGCGCCAGATGATCGGCTCGGCCAACATCTCAGGCTCCAAGTTCATGCACCTCATGACCGGCAACCTCTCCCACCAGATCGAGCACCACCTCTTCCCGGACCTGCCCTCCAACCGGTACGCCGAAGTGGCGCCCCGGGTCCGCGAGATCTGCCAGCGCTACGGCCTGAAGTACACCACCGGGCCCCTGCTGAAGCAGGTTGGCTCATCCTGGGCCAAGGTCTTCAAGCTGGCACTGCCCTAAGGGGAAGTCAGTACCGCTGCAGGCTGGGCGAGAGAACCATCCCGTCCAGCTTGGGCAGCGCATGGCGAAGCCGGTGGTCCGCGCTGCGCATGATGTCTTCCGCCTGGGACAGCTCGATGTCGGCCAGTTCGATGCGTGCCGCGCCCTGCAGCCGGTGGCCGGACCACCGCAGCTGCAGGCCGCGGACGGCCAGCACGCCGGGGGTCTGCTCCAGCGCAGCCTGCGCCCGTGACAGCAGTTCCGGTTCAATGCCGTCCATCAGGCGACGGCCAATGCTGCGCACTGTTCCCCACAGCAGCACCATGATCGCCGCCGAGATGATGATGCCCACGATGGGATCCGCCAGCGGGAAACCCAGCATGACGCCCGCGGCTCCCATCACCACGGCAAGCGAGGTGAAGCCGTCCGTCCGGGCGTGCACGCCGTCCGCAACCAGTGCCGCGGAACCGATCCTGCGTCCCACCCGGATGCGGTAGACCGCAACAGCCTCGTTGCCGGCAAACCCGATGATGCCCGCGGCCATGACCCATCCAAGGTTCTGCAGCGGCTGCGGGCTAATCAGCCGGTCCACCGACTGCCAGCCGGCGACGACCGCTGAGAGGGCCACCACGGCCACGATGAACAGCCCGGCGAGGTCCTCGGCCCGGCCGTAGCCATAGGTGTAGCGACGGCTTGCCCCCTTGCGCCCCAGGACGAAGGCAACCCAGAGCGGCACCGCCGTCAGGGCGTCCGAGAAGTTGTGGATCGTGTCCGCGAGCAGTGCCACGGAGCTGCTGAACAGGACCACCAGGAACTGCAGCATGGTGGTGGCCAGCAGGAGGAACATGCTGATCTTCAGCGCCCGGATGCCTTCGGTACTGGCCTCCATGGCGTCGTCGATGGAGTCCGCGGCGTCGTGCGTATGGGGAACGAAGAGCTCGGACAGCCAGCCCTTGAAGCCGCCGTGGTGGTGATGGCCGTGGCCATGGTCATGCCCATTCCCATGATCGTGGTCATGGCCCTGCCCGTGATCATGGTCATGCGGATGGCTGTGCGTGTGCGTTGACTCATGGTGTGCGCCGCTCATCGGGAGGTCCTCTCTGTGCCCTTGCCGGGAAGGCGGTGGTGGGCCGGTTCGCCGCCCAGGGCGTGTTCTGCCTGGAAGATGGCATCAGCCACGAGTTGCCGTGCATGTTCGTTCTCCAGCCGGTAAAGGACACGCGTCCCTTCCTGCCGGGTGGAGACCATCCTGGCCAGCCGCATCTTCGCCAGATGCTGGGAAACCGCAGCAGGGGACTTGCCCACCGCCTCGGCCAGCGCGCCTACGGCCATCTCGCCGCCCCGCAGGGCCAGGATGATCCGGACCCTCGTGGCATCGGCAAGCATGGAGAAGACTTCCACTGCCAACTCCACATACTGGCTGTCGGTGGCCAGTGAGCAAGCATCACTATCTGCATTCATACGCAAATAATGACATAAGGGAATCCATGCCGGGAAGTGCAGGCCCTTGGCCGGGCCCCTGGAGCAGGACCCCTAGAGTAGGAACAGTGCGGGCAGGCGCCCTCTGCCGCCCGCCCTGATCAGTCTCGAAAGGAATACGCTGCGATGGCTTTCATCACCGTAGGTACTGAAAACAGCACCGACATCGAGCTCTACTACGAGGACCATGGCGCGGGGCAGCCCGTGGTGCTGATCCACGGCTACCCGCTGGACGGATCATCCTGGGAGAAGCAGACCTCAGCCCTCCTGGACGCCGGCTACCGCGTCATCACGTACGACCGCCGCGGCTTCGGCAAGTCCAGCAAGCCCACCGACGGCTACGACTACGACACCTTTGCCGGGGACCTCAACACCCTGCTCACCACCCTGGACCTCAGCGATGCCGTCCTGGTGGGCTTCTCTATGGGCACCGGCGAAGTGGCACGATACCTGTCCAACTACGGTTCGGCCCGGATCTCCCGCGCTGCCTTCATCGGTTCCCTGGAGCCGTTCCTGCTCAAGACCGATGACAACCCCGACGGCGTTCCGCAGGACGTGTTCGACGGGCTGAAGGAAGCGGTGACTGCTGACAGGTACGCCTTCTTCACCGATTTCTTCAAGAATTTCTACAACTCCGACACCTTCCTGGGCACCCCGCGCCTGAGCCAGGAAGCCGTCGACGCCAGCTGGAACCTGGCCGCCAGCGCCGGGGCCACGGCGTCGGTGGCCGCGCAGCCCACCTGGCTCACCGACTTCCGCCAGGACATCCCCAAGATCGATGTGCCCGCCCTGATCCTGCACGGCACTGCGGACAACATCCTTCCCATCGACGCCACGGGACGGCTGTTCGCCAAGGCCCTGCCCAGCGCCGAGTACGTGGAGATCGAGGGCGCCCCGCACGGCCTTCTGTGGACCCACACCGCGGAGGTCAACCAGGCGCTGCTCGGCTTCCTCGCCAAGTAGCCCCCGCCAGCGCCAGCGTAAACGGCGGCGGCCGGGGATCCCGCCGTCGCCGTTTGCTGTGCTGTTTACTGCCTGGTGGCTACCAGAGGCAGCCACCAGGCCTCATTTTCAGGCAGCCAATTCAGTGCAGCGGATTGCCTGGGACATGAGGCTCCTGTGAAATGTGCGCCGGGCACAGCTGTTCGGCAGCGTCCCGAAGTTCACTCGGGCGGAATGGCTTGGTCAGGTAGGCTGCAGCCCCTGATGCCATGCCGGCCAGCACGTCGTCCTGCCCGGAGCGGGCCGTCAGGAAGAGCAGCGGCGCGGCGCTCAGCGCGCGGATGGCACGGGCCGCCACGTGCCCGTCCATGTCAGGCAGGCCGAGGTCCAGGGTGATAAGCGTGACGGCGGGATCGGCGGCCGCCACGACGCCCTCGCCGCCCGTGGCCGCGGCCCTGACCTCGAAGCCCGCTCCGGCCAGGACCGTTGAAATGAGATCGCGGATGTCGTCATCGTCCTCGACGACAAGGCAAACACGCTGCTGTTCCATCCAAGCCCCCCAGGCCGAAAAAATTTGGCAACAGTCTATCGCCGCCCATCCCCGTTCGCCGGAATGGTGACTAGCCGTCGTAATGTGTACGGACGGGCCCCTGGCCCAGGGAATTAACCACTGCGGTGGCCACGTCATGCAGCTTGGAATTCCGCGTGCTGGACGCCGTCCTCAGGATGTCGAAGGCGTCCTGCTGGCTGCAGCGGTTCTGCGCCATGATGATGCCTACTGCCATGTCGATGGCAGTCCGGGACTCGAGGGTGGCACGGAGGTTGGCAGCCGTCTCGCTGTAATGGGCGAACCGGACGGCAAGCCGCAGTGCCAGCGACGTCTGGCTGACGAAGTCCTTGGCGAAGTCCAGGATGCGGCCTTCAAAGCGGTGGGCCCGGCGGGAGTACAGCAGCAACGCTGCCTTGGTCTCCCCTTCGAGCCGGAACGGAACGGCTGCCACGGATCGGACGCCCTGGGCCACCACGGCTGCCGTGTATTCCGGCCAGCGGCCATCCTCGGCGAGGTCCGGGGCGTGGACGGTCTCCTGGGCAGCGGAGGCAGTCATGCTGGGCGTTTGGGTGTACTTGTGCTCGAGCCGGCCAATGGATTCGGCATCCTTGCTGCTGCTGGCAACCGTTGCCGCCTTGCGCTGCCGGAGCAGGGTGATGGCGCACAGCATCTCGTCATCAGGCTCGGAAAGGTTGCGCGCAGACACCTGCGCCAACTCATTCAGGAAGTCCTCAACGTCGGAGCTGTTGAGGACCAGTTCGTGCAGGTGCTCTGTAATGGATGTATCGGTTTTTGCTGTTGACTCGCTGGCCACGGTCTTCTGGTGCCATTCGCTCAGGTCAAAACGAGCCAGCAACACACAAAGGGCCCCGCCCCTTGGCGGGAACCTGTGATGGTCGCTGGATCGACGAACTTTCCAACGGCCTGCTGCTAAACCGATACCCAGAAGTATATACATCCGTGCACGTGCCAGAACGTCATATTGCCTGCCTCCCGGCGAGCGGATGCTGGCGCCCCCGGCGGGGAACCGGCACAATGAAGCAGGCGCCGGCGCCGCCGCCGACGGGCCGGAATACTGGCGCCATGCCGCGGAGGGACGAAGAACATGACCAGGTTGCTCATCATCGGACCGCCGGGCTCCGGCAAGGGAACCCAGGCCGAACACCTTGCCCGCCATTTCGGGATCCCCGCAGTGTCCACAGGCGAGATCTTCCGGAGCAACGTCAGCCAGGAGACGGAGCTGGGAAACCAGGCGGCCGGGTACCTTGACGGCGGCGACTTCGTGCCGGACCGCCTCACCAACGCCCTGGTGAAGGACCGCCTCCAGGCGGCTGACGTCAAAAACGGGTTCCTGCTGGACGGCTACCCCCGGACAGCGCTGCAGGTGACGGAACTGGACAACATGCTCGCTTCGCAGGGCCGCATGCTGGATGCCGTCATCGAGCTGCAGGCTGGGGATGCCGAACTGGAGCAACGGATGCTTCGGCGCGCCCGGGAGCAGGGACGCACGGACGACACGATCGAAATTTTTCGGCGCAGGCTGGACCTCTACCACCGCCAGACCCATGAAGTAGTCTCGGTGTACGCGGGCCGGGGCATCCTGGTCTCCGTCAACGGCAGCGGCGATCCGGGGGAGATCACGGGACTGGCCATCGCCGCCGTCGAAAAGTTCCTGGCCTCCCCGCGTCCCCCGGCCTGACCGAAGTACCGCACGCACAGCTCCTCCACTGCAACAGAAGGAATTACTGATGAGAATTGCCGTAACCGGCGGAAGCGGAAAACTCGGACGCCATGTGGTGCGCCGGCTCAACGACGACGGCCACCAGGTCCTCACCCTGGACCGGGCAGGGTCTCGGAGCCCGGAGCTGCTGGTGGTGGACCTGCGCAACTACGGCCAGGTGGTGGACGCCCTGCTGGGCGTTGACGACCGGCATGACGGGTTCGACGCCGTGGTGCACCTGGGTGCCATCCCCGCGCCCGGCATCATTCCGGACGCAGCCACGTTCGAGAACAACATGCTGTCCACCTACAACGTGTTCCAAGCGGCCCGGCGCGCCGAAATCAAGAAGGTGGTGTACGCCTCCAGCGAGACGGTGCTGGGACTGCCGTTCGACGTCGACCCGCCCTACATCCCGGTGGATGAGGAATACCCGGCCAGGCCGGAAAGCACCTACTCCCTGGTGAAGCACCTGGAGGAGCAGATGGCAGTGGAACTGACCCGCTGGGACCCGGAGCTGAGCATCACGGGGCTGCGGTTCTCCAACGTCATGGACGAGGAGGACTATGCCCGGTTCCCGTCCTTCGACGCCGACCCCATGCTGCGGAAATGGAACCTGTGGGGGTACATCGACGGACGGGACGGGGCGCAGGCCGTGGCGCGGGCTCTCGAGAACGCCAAGCCAGGCTTCGAAGCGTTCATCGTCGCCAACGCGGACACGGTCATGAGCCGGTCCAGCGCCAGCCTTGCCGCAGAAGTCTTCCCGGACGTCAAGGTCACCAAGGAACTGGGCGAGCACGAAACCATGCTGTCCATCGACAAGGCGCGGCGGTTGCTGGGATATGAGCCGGAACACAGCTGGCGGAACCACGCGGCGGCCGGCGCGGGCGGGGGAGGCAGCTAGGCAAGCGCAGTTGGCAGTTCGCCACGGGGCCGCTCCAGCGGCCCGCAGCCGCTGGGATGGCCGCCGGGTGGAGTGGATGGCGTCCGGGCCGGATAATGTTCACCCTAGGCAATCAATACGGCGCAGGGACGGGCAGCACTTTGGCACATGAATCGGCAGGCTCCGGAAGCCCGGAGAAGAACAGCGGCTGGTGGCGCACCTTCCACGACAAGTTCGTGGTGGAGGAGCGCTACGTGGATCCGGCCGACCGGCGCCGGCTGTACCGGGCGTCAGTCATCCTGGCCGTGGTGGGGGTGGCGCTGTTCATCAGCACGCTGATCAGCGTGGTTCAGGCGGACGGCCTCTCGTCGGCCGACATCCCCGTGCGCGACTGGCTGCTCGCCGAGCGTTCCGACGCCGTCACGGCGGCCATGATTTTCCTGGCGGTGGTCTTCGGTCCCGTGGTCCTGCCCATCATTGTGCTGGTGGTCATCGTGGCATGGAGCATTGCAGCCAAGCATGCATGGCGTCCCATCCTGCTCGCCTCGGCCATGCTCAGCGGCGTGGTCATCTCGCAGATCATCCTCCAGATCGTCCGGCGTTCCCGGCCGCCGGTGGACCAGATGCTCTTCGGCGTGGACCAGACCTTTTCATTTCCGTCCGGCCACGTCCTGGGTGCGTGCGATTTCCTGTTGGTGGGGACCTTCCTGATCTTCTCGCGGCGCAGGAACAACCGCGCCGCAGTACTGGGCTTCATCGGCGCCGGAGTCGGCATCGTGCTGGCTGCCGTGAGCCGCCTTTACCTGGGCTACCACTGGCTCAGCGATGCGCTGGCTTCCTTCTCCCTGTCGCTGCTCATCCTCGGTGGCGTGATTGCCCTCGACACCTGGCGCACGGCCAGGATCCCGGGGGAAGCGATCACGGGAGAGCTGTCCAAAGCGGAGTCTCCGCGGGACTGAGCTGGTCCCTGTCCGCGGGGCTACTCAGGCTGTGACCGTGCGCGTTTGAGGGCGCGGTGCAGCTTCAGGTTCGCAGCCTCCAGTTCCAATACTTTGGCGACGCCGGCAAGGTTGAGTCCCTGCTCCAGGAGTTCCCCGATCCGCAGCAGCACGGCAATGTCATCGTCGCTGTACTGCCGCGTGCCCCCCGCGGTGCGCGAGGGCGTCAGCAGCCCCTTGGTCTCGTACAGCCGGATGTTCTGCTGTCCGGTTCCCGTGAGTTCGGCCGCTACTGAGATGGCATACAGGGCGCGTGAGCCGGGAGGCCTGGGCCCCCGGCCGGCGGCAGATTCGGCCATATCGTCTCCTCCGAAATTCGTGCCTGCTGTCTCTTGCTTCAGTTTCCCACGGGTGCTATAAAAAATCTATATCCACCACCATAGATTCTGGCTGGTGGGTAGGAGCAGATCCGGCACCTGGAAGTTTAAGGAGTGGGAAATGATGTTGATGCGTACGGACCCGTTCCGTGAGCTGGACCGGCTCACGCAGCAGGTCTTCGGGACTGCGGCCCGGCCGGCCGCCATGCCCATGGACGCGTGGCAGGAGGACGGCGAATTCGTCGTGGCGTTCGACCTCCCCGGAGTGAAGATGGATTCCCTGGACCTGAACGTTGAACGCAATGTCCTCACCGTGCGTGCCGAACGCCAGGATCCAACCCAGCCCAATGTGGAGCTGGTGGCCGCGGAGCGTCCGCGCGGCGTCTTCAGCCGGCAGCTGATCCTCGGCGACACCCTGGACACGGAGAAGATCAAGGCAAGCTACGACCAGGGGGTCCTGACCTTGCGGATTCCCGTCGCCGAGCAGGCCAAGCCGCGCAAGATCGAGATCCAGACGCAGCAGGGCCAGCGGCAGGAAATCGGAACCTAGCCGGGGCGGCTGCAGGAAGCCTGCGCCGGGCGGGGCAACAAGCCGCTCCGCCCGGCACCACGGGAGGGCCGGGATGAGCGACAAGGGCGACTACTACAGCATTCTGGGCGTGGGTGCCGATGCCACGCAGCAGGAGATCGCGCGCGCCTACCGGGCCCTCATGAGAAGCCATCATCCGGACATGGACAGCAGCCTGGGCCAGGCAAACGGAACCGGCCAGGAACCCGCGCAGGAGGCCGAACTCCTCAGGATCATGCAGGCGTTCAGCGTGCTGCGTGACCCGGAGCGCCGCGCCGCCTACGACAGGAAGCTGAATTCATCGGCACCCATCATCATTCCCGTCCGGCACGGACCCGGCCGCAGCGAACCGTCCGGACCAGCGATCCGCGTGACGCCGGTCCGCTGGGAAAGCGGCCCCTGGGCCTGACACACCCCGAGGAGGACAACCGCATGAGCGACTGGCGCCGCTACGACTCGCCCCTGATCCCGGCCTTCCATGAGCGCTTTGAACAGCGCTGGGGCAAGGGCACCGCCCCCTTCCTGGACCCCGAGGCACATGAAGAGCCGCTGCCGCGTGCCCAATGGATCAACCCGGCAACAGGCGCCGCACTGGCCGTAGTGCCGGTCTGGACGGCGGAGGACACGCAGCAGCGCTCCTTCGGGGTGTTCTACCTTCCGCCCGCGGGTGACATTTGGATGCTGCGGCCTGGGTACACCGGCTACCTTGAACCGTCCGACGGCGACACTGAGCACCTGGTGACCCTGCGCAACGACGCCTTCCGCAAGGCCGTGGCACATGCGAAGGAGTTCCTGTTCGGCTCCCAGTAGGCGCCGGAGGGGCGCCGCGGAGATTCTCCTCGTAAGCTGCCCTCCGCTGTGCCATTGTGGGACGTACTCCAATTACCGTCACAAAGGCTGAACCTCCATGCACATCTCCGCCAAGGACCTCGCAGCACTCATCCCCCAGGGGTTCACGCTTGGCGTCGCCACCGCAGCATTCCAGATCGAGGGGGCACTGGACGAGGATGGCCGCGGGCCGGCGGGCTGGGACGTCTTCGCCGCCAGGCCCGGGGCCATCGTGGACGGGCACAGCCCGGTAGTGGCCACCGACCACTACCACCGCATGCCGCAGGATGTCGCACTCCTGAAGCAGTTGGGCGTGGACTCCTACAGGTTCTCCTTCTCCTGGCCGC
This sequence comes from Arthrobacter sp. MOO21, assembly GCF_057369995.2. NCBI lineage: Bacteria > Bacillati > Actinomycetota > Actinomycetes > Micrococcales > Micrococcaceae > Arthrobacter > Arthrobacter sp. MOO21. The sequence goes on from NZ_CM170671.2 coordinate 2,359,032, forward strand.
GCATCCAGCCCGGCGGAACCGGTCCGGCCAACCGGGCCGGCCTGGCCTTCTATGACCGGCTCCTGGACGAGCTCCTGGACAACGGCATCTCGCCCATGGCCACGATCTACCACTGGGACACGCCCCTGGAACTGGACGAAGCCGGCGGCTGGATGAACCGGGACACCGCCTACCGCCTGGGGGAGTACGCCGCCTTGGTGGCGGAGGCGTTCGGGGACAGGGTAGCCCGCTGGGTGACCATCAACGAGCCGGCCACCGTGAGCGCCAACGGTTACTCATTCGGGCTGCACTCACCGGGCAAGGAGTTGGCCCTGGGGGCTTTTCCCACGGTCCACCACCAGTTGCTGGGCCACGGACTCGCCGTGCAGGCCCTTCGCGCGGCGCGCGTGCCCGGCGAGATTGGCATGACGAACGTCTACTCGCCCATGGTGCCGAATTCGATCAATCCCCTGGACAAGATCAGTGCCGGGCTGATGGACCTGGGACAGAACCGGCTCTACGCGGACCCGGTCCTCACGGGCAAGTACCCGGACCTCATCCGTGCCGCCAAGTTCTTCAGCTCCTTCGAGCACCCTGAGGAGGACATGGAAATCATCTCCCAGCCGCTGGACTTCTACGGGCTCAACTACTACATGCCCACCAAAGTGGCGGCGGGGCCGGGCGGCGGCGCGGTGCCGTCGAGCATGGCGGAGGCCATGGGCAGCGACCTCACCGCCACGGGCAGCGGTGCAACCCCGTTCCATTTGGAGACCTGGCCGGAGGCGGACATCACCGCCTACGGCTGGCCCGTCAAGCCGGAGTACATGGCGGTCGCGCTCAAGGAGATGGCCGAACGCTACCCCAACCTTCCGCCCGTGATCATCACCGAAGGCGGAGCGAGCTTCGAGGACATCATTGTGCGGGACAAGTCCACCAACACCAGGTTCATCCCGGACGAGCGCCGGCTCAAGTACATCTCAGACCACCTCGAAACCGCCCTGCGGGCCACGGCCCCGGGCGGTGAGGCCGCGTCCGTGGACCTGCGCGGCTACTATGTGTGGTCATTCCTGGACAACTTCGAGTGGTCCGCCGGCTACAACCAGCCGTTCGGCCTCCTGCACGTTGACTTCGAGACGCTGGAGCGGACGCCCAAGGCCTCCTATTTCTGGTTCCAGGAGCTCATTGAGGAACGGAACCTCGCGGCAGCGGCGGACGCCGCGATTGCGCAGGCGGCGGTTCCGGAGGTCCTTGCAAGTGAAGCGCCCGACGACGGCGCTGCCCTGGGTGCCAGCGCCTAGGTCAGGCGTGGTGCAGGGCGGGCGGTTGTGGGCCAGGTTCAGAGCAGGTCGAGCATCGCCAGCTGTTTGGCGATGCCGGCGCCGTCCGGCGAGTAGATCCACGGCACCCGGGACGTGGTGTGGTCGCCGTCCTCGGAGTGCCCGCCGGCGAACACCGACTCACTGATGGACAGCTGCCGGATGGCGATGGCCGCCACCTTGTCCGGATTCTGCGCGGCAAAGGCTGAGTAGATCGCTTCATCGTGCTGGCCGTTGTCGCCAATCAGGAGCCACCGCATGTCCGGGAACTCCTGCGAGAGCCGCTCCAGGTTGCGGTGCTTGTGTTCCTGGCCGCTGCGGAACCAGCGGTCCTGGGTCAGCCCCCAGTCCGTCAGCAGCAGCGCGCCCTTGGGGTACATGTTGCGGTTGAGGAACCGCGCCAGGGTGGGTGCGGCGTTCCAGGGCCCGGTAGACAGGTAGATGACCGGGGTTTCGGGGTGCTCAATGGTCAGCCGGTCCAGCAGCACTGCCATCCCGGGCGTGGCCATCCGCGCCCGCTCGCTGAGCACGAAGGTGTTCCAGAGGGCAAGGAAGGGCCGCGGGAGGGCGGTCACCATGACGGTGTCATCGATGTCCGAGACGATCCCGAACTTCACGTCCGGGGCGATCACCTGGATCAGGGCCTCGGCGGGCTCCGTTCCCTCCGCCCGCAAGACTGCTGTGTGCCAGCCGGGCGACAGCTGGACATCCACTTCCGTGTCGATCAGGCCGCCGCGGTCCGCCGTGACGTGGGTGACGGTGCCGTCGATGGTGATTTCGACGTCGCTGTACTGCAGCGGCACGCTGGTAAAGGCCCGCCAGCCGCGGATGTTCTGGTTGCCGTTCCTTGCTTCGTGTTCGGCCTTGCTGCCCGGCGCCGGCTTCCGCGTCAGCAGTACCCGTCCCAGCACCCGCACCCGGGTGGTGGAGCCGTAGCCCTGGTAGGCGATGGTCTGGGGAACGAAGTTCCAGCGTTGGGCCAGCTGGATCCGCACGTCGTTGACGGCGTCGGAGAGCCTGTGGGCCAGCCGGAAGACCTGGTTTCCCGAGAGCGCATTATCCATGGCACCACTCTGCCACAGGGTGCGGCGGAGCCCGCTGCAGGCGGTGTTCCGTGGCATCAGCCGTCTCCAAGGAGGCGCTTCAAAGTCTCCGCGTTGCGCACGGCGTTGCCGCCGCCGTCGTTATTGAAGTACGCGTAGACGTCAAGGCCCCCGCCCGCCCACTCCCTGATCCGGTCCGCCCACCAGTGCAGGTCCGCGTCCGAATACGACCCGCCGTACAGGTGCTGCTGGTCCGGCCCGTGCAGCCGGACATAGGCGAAAGGGGCTGTTGTGCGCAGCGTGCAGGGAAGGTTGGCGCCGCTCATGATGCAGTAGGCGGCCTGGTGGCGTTCCAGCAGCGCAAACACCTCGGGGCTTTCCCACGTGGGGTGCCGGAATTCCACGGCCACCCTGATCCAGGACGGAACCGCCGCCAGGAAGTAGTCCAGCCTCGCGTCATCCCGGGCCAACTGCGGCGGCAACTGGACCAGCAGCACGGCCCTTTTGTCGCCGAGCTCATGCCAGCACCGGGCAATGCGCTCCACCCAAACCTCCGGGGAGTACAGCTTCCGGGCGTGGGTCAGCCCCCTCGGAGCCTTGACGGACATGCTGAACCCGGGCGGCAGGCGCCTGTTCCAGCCGGCGAAGGTCGTATCGCGCGGCCACCGGTAGAAGCTGGCATTCAGTTCCACGGTGTCGAACCGGGAGACATAGCACTGCAGCCTGTCCCGGACGGGCAGCCCCGGCGGGTACAGGACGTTTTCCCAATGGTCGTAGCTCCAGCCGGAGGTGCCGATGTGGATTGCCATTTGCCTCAGGCTACACCCGCAATTTCCCCCTCCCGCGGCACCTGTGTGTGGCAGGGTAATGACATGGCGCGAATTGAGGACTACGCGGTGGTGGGCGACCTTCAAACCGGAGCCCTGGTCAGCAAGGAAGGCTCAATCGACTGGCTCTGCCTGCCACGGTTCGATTCGCCGGCCTGCTTCAATGCGCTGCTGGACACTCCAGATGCGGGCCGCTGGCTGCTTGCGCCCGAAGGCGGCGGCACCTGCACCCGGCGCGGCTACCGTGACGGCAGCCTGATCCTTGACACGGAATGGGAAACGCCCGAGGGGACGGTCCGGGTCACCGACTTCATGCCGCCGCGTGACTCCGTGGCCGACATCGTCCGGATCGTGGAGGGGATCAGCGGCACCGTCAGGATGCACGGCGAGCTGACCCTGCGGTTCGATTACGGGCACATCGTCCCCTGGGTCCGCCGGGACAAGTATGGCCTGCACGCGATCGCCGGACCGGACGCGGTCTACTTCGTTACCCCTGCGCCCCTGCACGGCGAGAACATGCATACGTTCAGCGACTTCACCGTCAAGGCAGGGGAGAAGGTGCCGTTCGTCCTCACCTGGGCGCCCAGCCACGTGGGGCGTCCTGTCACCGTGGAGGCCGAAAAGGTCCTGGAGAGCACGTTTGCGTTCTGGCGCGGGTGGGCTTCCCAATGCACGTTCCAGGGGCAGTACCAGGAAGCGGTGGTGCGTTCCCTCGTCACGCTGAAGGCGCTGACCTACGGCCCCACGGGCGGAATCGTCGCAGCCGTCACCACCTCTTTGCCGGAGCAGCCCGGAGGACAGCGCAACTGGGACTACCGCTACTGCTGGCTGAGGGATGCCACCATGACGCTGCAGGCCCTGCTGGCGGCAGGCTACACGGCGGAGGCTGCCGCCTGGCGGGACTGGCTGCTGCGGGCCGTGGCCGGTGACCCTGCCGACCTGCAGATCATGTACGGGATCCACGGTGAGCGGCGGCTGCCCGAGATGGAGCTGAGCTGGCTGAAAGGCTACGAGAATTCGACCCCCGTGCGCATCGGGAACGCGGCGGCGGAACAGTTCCAGCTGGATGTCTGGGGCGAGGTGCTCGACTGCCTCGCCCTGACGCGCAACTCGCTGCTCAAACACACCGACGAGGCCTGGGACGTGCAGGTGGCCCTGATGGAACACCTCGAAACCATCTGGGACCAGCCGGACAACGGGCTCTGGGAAATGCGGGGCCCGCGCAGGCACTTCACCCATTCGAAAGTCATGGCCTGGGTGGCGGCCGACCGCATGGTGAAGGGGGTGCGTGAATCCGGCCTGCCTGGTCCCGTGGAGCGGTGGGAGGCGCTGCGGGACACGATCCGTGAAGACATCATGGCCAACGGTTTCGATGCGGAACGCAACACGTTCCTTCAGTCCTACGGCCGTCCCGAGCTGGACGCCAGCCTGCTGCTGATCCCCCGGGTGGGGTTCCTGCCGCCCGACGACCCCCGGGTGGTCGGGACCATCGAGGCCATCCAGCAGGAGCTGACCCAGGACGGTTTCGTGCTGCGCTACCGGCCGGAGAAGAGCGACGACGGCCTGCCGGGTGATGAGGGTGTCTTCCTGGCCTGCTCGTTCTGGCTGGTGGAGGCGCTCCTGGGTGCGGGCCGGCGGGAAGAGTCCAGGGAGCTCTTCGAGCGCCTGCTGGAACTGCGGAACGACGTGGGGCTGCTCAGTGAGGAATGGGCAGTGAAGGCCCGGCGCCAGCTGGGCAACACACCCCAGGCCTTCAGTCACTTCGCCCTTGTGACTAGCGCTCTTGAGCTGCATCAGGATACGGTTCGGCGCAGTGATACCCCCATTCCGCCGGACAGGGTGGATTCGCGCTGAGGCGGCGCGGGTCGGGGCTGGAACTTCTCCTTCGCGGAATAGATAAGTATACTTACCAACACCTCACGGCGTGTTCCCAAGCATCGCGCCGTGATTGACCGAGGAGTGATAGCAATGGCCGGACATTTTGAGCTCGTGGACGCCCCCGACGGCGGTTACCGCCTCAGGATGCTGGACGGGGCCGGTAACCTGATGGCCATCTCAGTGACTTTTCCAACCAAGAGGGCGGCTGTCGCCGGCGTAGCCATGGCGCGCGAAATTGCCGGCACCGGCCTGATCCGGGACAAGAGCCACGACGGTGCGGGCTCTGTCATCCGTGACCGCGTGCGGCCTGTCAGCGTTCCCAAGGAGGAAGCGGCGAGGCGCAAGAAGGTGCCTGCGGCACACAAGAAATTGCCCACGGCGCGTGGGGCGGTAGTGGGCTGATGGCCGCCGCACCACCCCCTGGCGGCCGCCGCCGGGGGGTTCTCTTTGACGTCGACGGGACGCTGATCGATTCGTCCTACCTCCACACCCTCTCGTGGTGGGGTGCGTTCCGGCAGTACGGCTACGATGTGCCCATGGCCAACATCCACCACTTCGTGGGGATGGGCGGAGCCAGGCTCGTGGACAACCTGCTCCCTGACGGCCGGGACCGTTCCGAGGATGAGGACATTATGGCCAGCCATGGGGCGCTGTATGCCTCGCACTGGCCTTCCCTTCGGCCGTTCGACGGCGTGAAGGACCTCCTGGGCCAATGCCACGCCGGCGGCCTGGTGGTGGCGCTCGCCTCATCGGCCCGCGAGAAGGACCTCCAGGTGATGCGACAGGTGCTGGATGCCGATGCCTTCATCGATGCTGCCACCAGCGCCAATGACGCGGCGGAAAGCAAGCCGGCCCCCGACATCCTCCAGGCGGCGCTGGACGCCGTCGGCGTGGACGCCGGGGACGCTGTCTATGTGGGGGACGCGGTCTGGGACATGAAGGCAGCCGCGGCGCTGGGCATCCCTTCGATTGGGCTGACCTGCGGGGGAATCAACGCGGCAGAACTCCGGGATGCCGGGGCCGCCGAGGTCTACAGCGGCCCCCGCGACTTGCTGGACAACCTTGGCTCCAGCGTGATCGGCCGGCTCCTGGCCCTGCAGCCGAACCCCTGAGGACCGCCGGCTTGCCCTGGAGCGGCTGGCCTTAGAGCGGCTGGCCGCCCGGCACCTGGCCCTCGCCGCCTGCCGCCGCGGGCTTGGCCCAGGACACGGCCACCTTGACGGACCCGTCGTCGTTCCGCTCGACGTCGGTGACGATATCCGCGGCGGCCGCGCCCATCTCGCTGATCCGGGTGCGGTAGGTGTTCACCAGCTCCACCAGGCTGGCTTCGGTCCACTCGCCCGGCCGCATGCGCGTGGAGATCTCGACTGGTTCCGGCTGGTACAGCGACATGGTGTTCCTCTTTCGTTCGCAATCCGGTCATGCCTGGGTACGTGGCCCTTCCAACGCTAGAAGCAGCGGCCACGGACCACAAGTATTTGATCAGCATGCTTACTTTTCCTGCGAAAAGCAGATAGCGTCGAAGGACACTCTGCAACGAAAGGGAGACTGTGAAAGCACTGACGTGGCAAGGAAAACGGTCGGTAAGTGTGGAAGAAGTGCCCGATCCGGTCATCCAGGAACCGACGGATGCGATCATCCGGATCACGTCCACCGCCATCTGCGGCTCGGACCTGCACCTGTACGAAGTCCTGGGCCCCTACATGCACAAAGGCGACGTGATCGGCCACGAGCCGATGGGCATCGTGGAGGAGGTGGGCAGTGGCGTCTCCAACCTCCGCAAGGGCGACCGCGTGGTGGTCCCGTTCAACATCTCCTGCGGCTCCTGCTTCATGTGCAAGCAAGGCCTGCAGTCCCAGTGTGAAACCACCCAGGTGCGGGAGAAAGGCTCGGGCGCGGCGCTCTTTGGCTACTCCGAACTCTACGGCTCCGTCCCTGGCGGCCAAGCTGAGTACCTGCGCGTGCCGCACGCCGACTACGGCCCGGTCAAGGTGGGCAGCGAGCTTCCGGACGAGCGGTACCTGTTCCTCTCGGACATCCTTCCCACCGCCTGGCAGGCCGTGGAATACGCGAACGTTCCGGCGGGCGGAACCCTGACCGTGTTCGGTTTGGGACCCGTGGGCCAGTTCGCCGGCCGGATCGGCGTGCACCAGGGCTTCCGCGTGATCGGCGTCGACCCCGTCCCCGAACGCCGCGCCATGGCTGCCCGGCACGGTGTGGAAACGCTGGACTACAGCAAAACCATCGGCGATGAACTCCGGGAGATGACCGGCGGGCGAGGCCCGGACGCGGTGGTTGACGCCGTCGGAATGGAAGCCCACGGCTCGCCCGTGGCCGGTTTCGCCCACCAGGCGCTGGGGCTCCTGCCGGACAAGCTGGCGCAGAAGGCGATGGAGACCGGCGGGGTGGACCGCCTGGCCGCGCTGCACGCCTCCATCGACGCTGTGCGCCGGGGCGGCACGCTCTCGCTGAGCGGCGTGTACGGGGGACAGGCCAGCCCCATGCCGATGCTCACCATGTTCGACAAGCAACTCCAGGTGCGGATGGGCCAGTGCAACGTGCGGCGCTGGACAGACCAGCTGCTGCCGCTGGTGGAGGACGACGCCGATCCGCTGGGTGTGATGGACCTGGTCACCCACCGCTCCAACCTCGACGGTGCGCCGGCACTCTACGAGAAGTTCCAGAAGAAGGAAGACGGCTGCATCAAGGTGGTCCTCAACCCGGCGGCCTGAGCCGCTAAACCAGCAGCAGGCGCCGTTATGGAGGTCCATAACGGCGCCTGCTGTTGTGTCACGCTGGGCCTGCGGAAAGCCTAGGTCAGCTTCACCTGGCGGTTCATGTCCTTGTACAGCAGGTAGCGGAACTCGCCCGGGCCGCCGGCATAGCAGGCCTGCGGGCAGAAGGCGCGCAGCCACATGAAGTCGCCGGCCTCCACCTCAACCCAGTCGTTGTTCAGCAGGTACATGGCCTTGCCCTCCAGGACGTACAGGCCGTGTTCCATCACGTGGGTCTCCGGGAACGGGATGACGCCGCCGGGCTGGAACGTCACGATGTTCACCTGCATGTCGTGCGCCAGGTCGTTGGAGTCCGTGAAGCGGGTGGTCTTCCAGACGTCGTTGGTGTCCGGCATGGACGTGGGTTCAACGTCCTTTTCGTTCGTGACGAAGGACTTGGCTTCGTACCCCTCAAGGCGCTCGTAGGCCTTCCGGATCCAGTGGAAGGACACAACGTCGTCAGAGACGTTCTCCAGGCCCCACTCTGCACCGGCAGCCAAGTAGGCGTAGCCGCCTTCCTCGAGCTGGTGCAGTTCGCCGTCGAGGGTGAGGTTGACCTTGCCCCGGGTGACGAAGACGACGCCTTCCACGCCGGCCTCGAATTCGGCCTTGGGGGCGCCGCCGCCCGGGCCGATCTCAACGATCAGCTGGGAGAACGTGGTGGCGAAGCCCGAGATGGGGCGGGCAATGATCCAGGAGCGGGTGTTGGTGAAGCCGGGCAGGTTGGACGTGACGATGTCCGTCATCACGCCCTTCGGGATCACCGTGTACGCCTCGGTGACGATGGCCCGCTCGGTGGTGAGGTGGGTCTGCGGCGGCAGTCCGCCGCTGGGGGAGTAGTACTTGCCCATCAAAGATCCTTTGCTTAGGAGTTGGAAGTGGTGGCGAGCCGGGGGTGCGCCAGCCCCGTGAGCTGGGGAATTCCGACGCCGGCAAGCGCCTGGACTTCCTCGGCACCGACGGCGCCGCACTGGACCCCGCGAAGAACGAAGGCGGCCAGCGCTCGGGCGGTGGCGGGCTCGTCCATGACGCCGCCTTCGGTGCGCTCCACGTAGTTGCGCAGGCGGGCGGCGGCGGCCGGCAGGCCCTCGCGGTAGAAGGCGTAGGTGGCGGCAAAGCGGCTGGGCAGCTGGGCGTGGTGCAGGTCCCAGCCCTGGTAATAGCCGCGCTCCAATGACCGCCGGACCAGGCGGCCGTGCAGCTGCCAGGCGTTCTCCACGTTGTCACCCACCGGGATGATGTTGGTGGAGCCGTCGGAGAGCCGGATCCCGGTCCCGGCCACGGCCAGCTGCATGACTTCCTTGGCGAAGTCGGCCACCGGGTGCTCCATGGACTGGTACTCGGCGGAGATCTGCAGGGATGCCGAGTAGTCGTACGTGCCGTAGTGCAGGCCGCTGATGCGCCCGGGCACGGCGTGCGGCAGCTGCGCCACCGGGGACGTTCCTTCCGGACCCAGGATCAGCTGCGGCGTTTCCACCTGGACTTCGAAGCGGAGCCGGCCCGTCGGCAGCGAGTGGACCTCCTCCAGCCGGGACACCGCGTAGTCCATGGCCTTCACCTGGGCCACGGTGGTTACCTTGGGCAGGGTCAGGACCAGTCCCTCGGGCAGCTCGCCGGCTGCGGCGAGGCCGGAGACGAACAGGTCCAGTGTCCGCAGGCCACGCGCGCGGGTGGCCGATTCGAAGCATTTGAAGCGGATACCGATGAACGGGGGAGCCGAGCCCGCCGCGACTGCGGCTGCCACTGTGGACGCCGCAGCAACCGCGGCGGCGTCCTCGGCGTCGTCGCCCCTGTCCCCGAAGCCGTCCTCAAAGTCCAGGCGCAGGTCCTCGATCGGTTCCGTGGCCAGCTTGGCGGCCACGCGGGAGGCGACGGCCCCGGCGAGGCCCGCTTCCTGGCCCAGGAGCAGGCCCAGCTTTTCGAAGCCGCCGTGGGCTTCCGCGGTCGCCGCCGCCTGGGCGCCCCAGTCGGCGGCGAACGACGGCGTGAAACGGTCCGCGGGCACGTACACGGTGTGCACGGGCTGGCGGGAGCCGTCGTCACCCGGGTAGTTCCGCTCCAGGAGCCGGTCCGTGGCGGCCAGTTGCCCATCAATGGATGCGAGGTCCCCCGCCGAGAGCGAGGGCTTGGGTGCTGTCATCTCAGTCCACCAGTTCGTAGGCCGGAGTGGTGAGGAAGTCCGTGTAGTCGTCGGAGAGGCAGATGTCCGCGATCAGTTCGCTGGCCGGCTGGTAGTAGCGGCGGAAGGCCTCGTCACCGAATTCGGTGCGGAGGCGTTCGGTCTCCTCGGCCAGGATCTTTTCCACCAGTTCCCTGGTCACCGTGTTGCCGGTGTCGGCCAGGATCGACTTGTTGCGGATCTGCTGCCATACCTGCGAGCGGGAGATCTCCGCCGTGGCGGCGTCCTCCATCAGGTTGTGGATGGCCACGGCGCCGTTTCCGGACAGCCACACGGAGGTGTAGGCGACGGCGACATACAGGTTCAGTCGGAGGCCCGCCTCGGTGACCTGGCCGTCGGCGGACTGGACGTCAAGCAGCTGTTCCGCGGTGACCGATACTTCCGGGCGTTGCTTGTCCACCTGGTTCGGCTTGTCACCGAGCACGGAGTCGAAGACTTCCCGGCAGGTGGGGACCAGGTCCGGGTGGGCAACCCAGGAGCCGTCGAAGCCGTCGTTTGCCTCGCGGGTCTTGTCCGCACGCACCTTCTCGAAAGCGGCCGCGGTGACCTCGGGGTGGCGGCGGTTGGGGATGACCGCTGCCATGCCGCCCATGGCGAAGGCGCCGCGCTTGTGGCAGGTTTTGACCAGCAGCTCGGTGTAGGCGCGCATGAACGGGGCGGTCATCACCACGGAGGCCCGGTCCGGCAGGACGAATTCCTCGCCGGCATCGCGGAAGTACTTGATGATGCTGAAAAGGTAGTCCCAGCGGCCGGCGTTCAGGCCGGAGGCGTGGTCCCGCAGTTCGTAGAGGATCTCATCCATCTCGAAGGCGGCGGGGATGGTTTCAATCAGGACCGTGGCCCGGATGGTGCCCTGGTTCAGGCCGAGGTAGTCCTGGGCGAAGACGAAGACGTCGTTCCACAGCCGGGCTTCAAGATGGCTCTCCATCTTGGGCAGGTAGTAGTACGGGCCCTGGCCGTTCAGCACCAGCTGCTTGGCGATGTGGAAGAAGTGCAGGCCAAAGTCCACCAGCGCACCAACGGCGGGCTCGCCGTTGACGAGGAGGTGCTTTTCCTGCATGTGCCAGCCGCGGGGGCGGGCCACCACGACGGCGAGCGGCGCGTCCGTGCGAAGCCGGTACTCCTTGCCCTCATCCGAGGTGTAGCTGAGGGTGCCCTGGGCGGCATCCCTCAGGTTCAGGATGGCGTCGATGACGTTGGCCCAGGTGGGTGTGCTGGCGTCCTCGAGGTCCGCCAGCCACACCTTGGCGCCGGAGTTCAGGGCATTGATGGCCATCTTTGCCGGGGACGCAGGCCCGGTCATCTCCACCCGGCGGTCCTGCAAGGCTGCCGGGGCGGGCGCAACTTTCCAGTCGCCGTCGCGCACGTCCTTGGTCTCCGGCAGGAAGTCCAGCTTGCCGGTCTCTGCCACGCGCTGCCGCTTGGCGGAGCGGGCCGCCAGGAGCTCGTTGCGGGTGCCTGCGAAGCGGGTGTGGAGTTCCTCCAGGAAGGCCAGTGCCTTCGGGGTGAGGATCTCCTCCGCGCGGGCGATGGGCCGGGGATCTGTGACGGTGATGGCCATTTCTGGTCCTTTCCTTTGGCTGGAAGTCGGGCGGGTCAGGCGGAGGCGAGTGCCGGCACTGATTCCTTGGCAGAGTCGGCCGGTTCGGCAGCCGTTGCAACGTTTGAGGCATGGGCCGCAGCCGCGACGGCAGCCGCGACGTCCGCGGTCACGTGCGGGTCGAAAATGCTCGGGATGATGTAGCTCGCATTGAGCTCATTATCATTCACCCGGTTGGCGATTGCCTCTGCGGCGGCCACCAGCATGTCCGGCGTGATGTCGCTTGCCCCGGCGTCCAGGAGTCCGCGGAAGAGCCCGGGGAAGGCCAGGACGTTGTTGATCTGGTTGGGGAAGTCGCTGCGGCCGGTGGCCACGACGGCGGCGTGCCGGGAGGCAACTGCCGGGTCCACCTCGGGGGTGGGGTTGGCCATGGCGAACACAATGGCGTCCTTGGCCATGGAGGCAACGTGCTCTTCCCCGAGGATGTTCGGGGCGGAGACGCCGATGAAGACGTCGGCGCCCACCAGGGCCTCGTGCAGGCTGCCGGAGAAACTTTCCTCGTTGGTGTTGTCAGCGATCCAGGTGCGGTGGGAATCACTGTAGGTTTCGCCCTTGTGGATGGCGCCGGAGCGGCCCGCGGCCACGATGTGCCGGGCGCCCTGGGCCTTGAGCAGCTGGATGATGGCGGAACCGGCGGCGCCGACCCCGGACACCACGATCTTGACGTCGGCGATCTTCTTGCCCACCACGCGCAGGGCGTTGACCAGGGCGGCCAGGGTCACGATGGCGGTGCCGTGCTGGTCGTCGTGGAAGACCGGAATGTCCAGTTCCTCGCGCAGGCGGGCCTCGATCTCGAAGCAGCGCGGAGCGGCGATGTCCTCCAGGTTCACGCCCCCGAAGACGGGTGCAAGCAGCTTGACGGTGCGGATGATTTCCTCGGTGTCCTGGGTGTCCAGGCAGACGGGCCATGCGTCCACGTTGGCGAACTGTTTGAAGAGGGCGGCTTTGCCCTCCATGACCGGCAGGGCGGCGGCGGGGCCGATGTTGCCCAGGCCCAGCACTGCGGAACCGTCGGTGACCACAGCGACGGTGTTGCGCTTGACGGTCAGGTTGCGGGCGGCTGCGGGATCCTCGGCAATGGCCAGGCAGACGCGCGCGACGCCGGGGGTGTAGGCGCGGGACAGATCGTCCCGGTTGCGGAGCGGCACCTTGGGGACGACTTCGAGCTTTCCGCCCAGGTGCATCAGGAAGGTGCGGTCCGAGACGTGCTGGACCGTGACGCCGTCGAGGGCGTTAAGGGCGTCCTTGACGCGCTCAGCGTGGGCGTCGTCAGTGGTGTTGCAGGTGACGTCCACGACGAGGGTTTCGTGGTGGGACTCTGTGACGTCCAGCGCGGTGATGGCAGCGCCTGCTGCTCCCACGGCTGCGGCAAGCTCGCTGGTGGCGGTGAAGCTTGACGGTGCTTCCACGCGCAGGGTGATCGAATTTCCGGGGCTGGGGTTCGCCATTGAATGTCCTCCTGTTGGGCCTTGACCGGCTTCTGCCGTATCCGAATCTTTTCGTATTATGGATATTATTATCTACTTTATGGAAATACAAGCCCTTCGAATGTGACCGGCGGCCATCCGTCGCCGCGGCGCGCGCCGTGCTGTATGTTGGGTGTTCTAAGCAACTCTTTTCACGATGCGGATAAGAGTTGTCGGATTCCGAGCCATAGGAGACAACGGAATGGCAGAAAAAGCCTCTGGCGGGGTTCAGTCGGTGGAACGCGTCTTCGAGCTGCTGGAGCTCATCACCGATGCCGGCGGCGACGTCACGCTCAGCGAGCTCTCCTCGTCCACGGACCTCCCGCTGCCCACCATCCACCGCCTGCTGCGCACCCTGGTGTCGCTGGGCTACATCCGGCAGCTGCCCAACCGGCGCTACGCCCTGGGGCCGCGCCTCATCCGGCTGGGTGAAGGCGCCAACAAGCAGCTCGGCGCACTGGCCCGCCCGCAGCTGAAGACCCTGGTGGACCGGCTGGGGGAGACCTCCAACATGGCCGTGCTGGACTCGGACATGGTGATCTACGTGGCCCAGGTGCCTTCGCTGCACTCGATGCGCATGTTCACCGAGGTGGGCCGGCGCGCCCATACCCACGCCACCGGCGTCGGCAAGGCCATCCTCGCCCAGCTCGACGACGACACGGTCCGCGGCATCGTTGCCCGCGCGGGTATGCCCACCCCCACGCCCAAGAGCATTGGCGACGTCGAAGAGCTCCTCGCCGACCTGAAGCTCATCCGGGAGCGGGGCTACTCCATTGACGAGGAGGAGCAGGAGCTGGGCGTCCGCTGCTTCGCCATGGCCGTGCCCAACGCCCCCACGCCGACGGCGATTTCGGTCTCCGGCCCCGTCTCGCGGGTGGATGAGGACTTTGCCGACAAGGCCGTTCCGATCCTTCGGGAAGCTGCCGAAGCCATCTCGCGCGAGCTGAACCGCACCTAGGGCACCCGCGCGGCCCGGACTGCCATAACCACGCGCGACGGCGGCCCCTTCCTTTCGGGAGGGGCCGCCGTCGTGCGCCCATTGCGGAAGTGTCAGTGCTCTGACGCCTTCTCGGCTGACTGGATGGGCACTTCCTTGCCGTCGCAGTCGATGAGCTTACCGTTTTCAAAACGGTCGCCCTCTGCCAGGCAGCGGAGGTCCTCGGCGCGGACCAGCCGCTCGGTGCCCGCGACGAACACCGACTGGTTGTCCGAATTGCCGGCGCGGAGGTGGTTGAACAGCAGGTTCAGCAGGATGGCCATGACGGCGGCGGAGCTGATGCCCGAGTGGAAGATGGTGCCGAACCAGGAGGGGAACTGGTCGTAGAACGCCGGGGCGGCGATGGGGATCATCCCGAAGCCGATGGAGGCTGCCACCACGATCAGGTTCATGTTGTTCTTGTAGTCCACCTTGGACAGCGTCCGGATGCCGCTGGCCGCGACAGTGCCGAAGAGCACGACGCCGGCGCCGCCCAGGACGGGCGTCGGCACCGCCGCGACCACCCGGCCCAGGACGGGCAGCAGGCCCAGGACCACCAGGATCACGCCGCCGGCACTGACCACGAACCGGCTCTTGACGCCCGTAATGGCCACCAGGCCGACGTTCTGTGCGAAGGCGCTCTGGGTGAAGGAATTGAAGAGCGGGGAGACGGCACTGGAGAGCATGTCAGCACGCAGGCCGTTGCCGATCCGCTTCGAGTCCACCTTGGTGCCCACGATCTCGCCCACGGCGATGATATCCGCGGACGTTTCGGTGAGGGTCACCAGGATGACGATCAGCATGGAGATGATGGCCGCGACTTCAAACGTGGGCGGTCCGAAGGCGAAGGGGGTGGGGAAGGCGACGATTTCGCCCTGGCCCACCTTGGAAAAGTCGGCCATGCCGAAGACGACTGCGATGAGCGTGCCGAGGACCATGGCGAGCAGGATGGACAGCCGCGAGATGGCGGCGCTGCCCACCTTGCTCAGGAGCAGGACGATGCCCATGGTGGCCGCGGCCAAACCGATGTTGGCCACGCTGCCGTAGTTGGGCGCCTTGCTGTTGCCGCCCATGGCCCAGTTGGCGGCGACCGGCATCAGCGTCAGGCCGATGGTGGTGATCACCGTTCCGGTCACTACCGGCGGGAAGAACCTGATGATTTTCGAGAACAGGGGGGTGATCAGCAGGCCGATCAGGGAGGCTGCGATAACCGATCCGAAGACGGCCTGGATCCCGCCGCCGCCGTGGACGATGGCCACCATCGTGGAAACACCGGCGAAGGAGACGCCCTGGACCAGCGGCAGTTGCGATCCGAAGAAGGGGACGCCGACGGTCTGCAGGATGGTTGCGAGGCCGCCGACGAAGAGGCAGGCCGCGATGAGGAGGCCGATGTCCTGGGAGTTCATTCCCGCGGCGGCGCCGATGATCAGTGGCGGGGCGATGATGCCGCCGTACATGGTGAGGACGTGCTGGAAGCCGTAGGCGAACGTGCTTCCAATCGGGAGCCGCTGGTCCTCCGGGCGGGCCGGCTGGGTGCCTTTTGCGGCGGCCGCGGTGGCCGGTTTCCTTCTGATGTTCATGGCAGACTTTCTGGGTTCATGGCAGACGTCATCGTCTGGCTAACGTTGTCTGGCTAACAGGTGAAGCTGTGGGGTGACCCCGACGGGCCCAGCCGCCAAAGGTGGTTGGGCCCGTCGAAACCTGGTGTCGTGCTTTAGCAGAAGCCGGCGATGCCCGACCAGGCGGCCGGGGCCGCCGTAGCGTCCTCGCGCTGGACGGTGGCCTCGATCAGTCCGTACGGGCGGTCTGCCGCGAAGAAGACCTCGTTCGGGTTGTCCAGGCCGAACGGGGAGAGGTCCACCAGGAAGTGGTGCTTGTTCGGCATGGAGAACTTGATCTCATCGATCTCGCTGTGGGCCTCAAGGACCTTGGTGCCCATGTCGAACAGGGTCTGCTGCAGGGCGTGCGAGTACTTCTCGGTGAAGCCTTCGAGCAGGAGTCCCTTGACGTCGTCGTAGCTCTTGTTGAAGTCCAGGGTGCTGAAGTCGGTGCCGGTCTTGAAGCGCCAGCGCGCTGAAACGTCAGTGGCCAGGATGCGGTCGGTGGTCTCGGGCAGCGTGGTGTAGCGGTCCCTGGGGTAGCCGACGAAGCCGGACTGGGTGGACTTCAGGACGGTCAGGTCCTTCAGCCCGGAGACCAGGTGGCTGGTGGCACCGTCGCGGACCAGGACGGCGGTGCGGACTTCCTGGCCGTTCCGGACGAACGAGTGGTCGTGTTCGCTGCCGTGGGCCTGGATGCGGTTCCAGGCGTAGGACTCGGCCTCCCAGCGGCCGCCGGTGACCCAGTCGAAGCTGGAGGTGAAGTGCTCGCCGAGCCGCAGCAGGAATGCTTCCGGCGAGCCGATGCCGTCGCGGGCGAAGGCGTAGATGGTGTTTTTCTGGGTGTCCGTGGCCACCACGTGGGCGTTGTCGCCCTCCAGGTGGGCCGCGGCGAAGTCGCCCCGCAGTTGCGAGGTGACGTTCAGGTCCTCGATCTCGTGGCGGTTCGTGTCCCTGGTGATCTTGACGACGCGGACTTCGGCCTTGCCGTACTGGTTTTCGCCGAGGATGATCTTGCTGCTCATGGTCATTTCCCAATCTCCGGTAAGTGGAACCAAGGTTCCATCACTGAAATTAAGCGCGCATTTCAAGCGCGTTTCCGGTGGAGCCGACCCAACAAAAAAGAGCCGGCATCCATTGATGCCAGCTCATTACGACCCTGCCTGCTGCTCCCAGGTTACGTGACCTGCGCCACGAGTTGCCTAAAAGCGTACCCCTGGAAGCCGGTGGTGTACATCACAAGGCGAAAATTCATTTTGTGACTGCCCTGCCGCCCGGCGTTGGCGGCACCTATTGACGGTCCCCCCATCTCGCCCGTACTCTTTTCGTATAGCAAAATTTAGTTTCCACAATATGAAACAGCGCTTAGACAACGAGGAGGATCAGATGTACCAGCAGGACAGGGCACCCGTCGCACCGCAGCCACCCGCCGCACCTTCAGCCCAGGAGTTCTATCTCCCCCTCGGCGGCGGCACGGATCCGGACTTCTACGTACCGGAGGACCGGGTCCATGAACCCAGCCGCTTCTCGCGCTGGATGCACGCGCTTCCCGGCTTCGGCCGCCGCTGACGCCAGCCCTCCAGTCAGTCCCCGGCGGCGGCCCATTCCTTGCCGGCCCACGGGTCGTAGTCCGCAATCAGCTCCTCCTGGGCCGGGCGCTTAGTCTCCGGAACGTGCTGCAGGTTGACCCGCACCCGGTACCAGAGCGAACTGGACCCGCGCATCCCGTCCACCATGACGTCGGCGGGACTCAGGGACGGGGTGACGGCGGCGTGCCGGGACTTCCACTCCTCCAGGGCCGCGAGGGCTTCCGGCTTGGTCCGGGTGCGCGCCACTTCAATCAGTGGCATCACTGACTGCCTGCGGCCGGATCCGTTTCCGGCGCGCGGCGCCTTTTCCGCCGGGCCCAGTTCCTTGGCCAGCGCCAGCAGCCCGTCCAGCGAACCCACGGCGCCATCAATGCCCGCGTGGGCATCGCCCGACTCCGCGAACCGCTTGAGCACGGTAGGAACGGTGAACTGTTCCGGGCGGATGGTGCGTACTTCGCCCCAGGCCAGCGGTGTTGAGACCCGGGCGTCAGGCAGCGGCCGGATCGAGTAGGCGGAGGCCACGGTCCGGTCCTTGGCGTTCTGGTTGAAGTCCACGAATACGCTCTCGCCGCGCTCCTCCTTCCACCACCGCGCCGTGGCGAGGCCGGGGGCGCGGTTCTCCACCTCCCGCGCGAGCGCTTCCGCGGCGAGCCGCACGTCGCGGTAGGACCACCGGGGTGCGATGCGCACCAGGATGTGGAGCCCGCGCGACCCGCTGGTCTTGGGCCAGCCCACCAGCCCCACATCATGGAGCACCTCCTGCGCCACGTACGCGACGTCCACGATCTGCGACCAGTCCACGCCCGGCATCGGATCCAGGTCCACGCGGAGCTCGTCCGGATGTTCCAGGTCCTCGGCGCGGACCGGGTGCGGATTGAGGTCCAGGCAGCCCAGGTTCACCACCCAGGCAAGGCCCGCGGCGTCCCGGATGACAGCTTCCTCGGCCGATGTTCCGGAGGCGTAGTGCAGGGTGGTGGTGTCGATGAACGGCGGATGGTTCTCCGGGACGCGCTTCTGGAAGAACGGCTCGGCGTCGATCCCCTTCGGGAACCGCTTGAGCACCATGGGCCTGCCGCCCGCCCCGCGCAGCGCACCGTCCGCGACGGCAAGATAGTAGCGCACCAGGTCCAGCTTGGTCAGCCCTGGTTCGGGGAACACCACTTTGTCCGGGCTCGAGATCCGGACTTCCTCACCATCGATGTCCAGGATCTCGGCCGGCGTCTTTGATGGAGTCATGGCGCCACGCTAGCAGCGGGGTGGATGCCTGTCAGCCGTTGACCAGCCGGTATGCGGCGGCGGAGTGCTCCGCGATCAGGCCTGCGACGTCGAGTCCCGGTATCCGGCCGTCCACCACCCGCCAGTGTCCGCCCACCATTACCCGGTCTGCCCGGTCGGCCGCGCACAGAAGCAGCGCCGCAATGGGGTCGTGGCTGCCGGAGAACCGCAGGTCGTCGAGCTTGAAGAGGGCCAGGTCCGCCTGCATGCCCGGCGCCAGCTGTCCCAGTCCCGGCCGGCCCAGGACCGCGGCGGACCCGCGGGTTGCCCACGCGAGCGCCCGCTCCACCGGAACGTCCGCGCCGTAGCGCAGCCGCTGGAGGTAGAGCGCCTGCCGCGCTTCGAGGATCATGTTGGAGGCATCGTTCGACGCCGAGCCGTCCACCCCCAGCCCCACCGGGACTCCCGCGTCCTCCAGTTCCAGGACGCGGGCAGTGCCCGACGCGAGGCGCATGTTGGAGGTTGGGCAGTGTGCGACGGCGGTCCCGGCCGCCCCGAGTTGGCTGATCTCGGCGTCGCTGAAGTGGATGCCGTGCCCCAGCCAGGTGCGGTCCGTCAGCCAGCCGACACTGTCCAAATAGTCCACGGTCCGCAGCCCGAACATCTCCCGGCAGAAGTCCTCCTCGTCCAGCGTCTCGGCCAGGTGGGTATGCAGCCGGACGTCGAGCCGCTCGGCGAGGGCGGCACTCTCGGCCATGATCTCCTTCGTCACCGAGAATGGCGAGCACGGCGCCAGGGCGATCTGGATCGCGGCGTCGTCACCGCGCTCGTGGTACTGGCGGACCAACCGTTCGCTGTCCGCCAGCACCACCTCCGGGTCCTGCACCGTGGACTGCGGCGGCAGGCCGCCGTCGTCCGTTCCCAGCGTCATGGACCCGCGGGTGAGCGTTGCCCGCATGCCCAGCCGGCGCACCGCTGCCACTTCGATGTCGATCGCATCCTCGAGGCCCGCCGGAAAGAGGTAGTGGTGGTCGGCGGCTGTGGTGCAGCCCGAAAGCAGCAGTTCGGCCAGTGCAACGGTGGTGGCGAGTTCGAGGTCCTTTGGCGTGAGCCGTGCCCATACCGGGTACAGGTTCTGCAGCCAGGGGAACAGCGGGGCGTTGGCCACGGGTCCCCAGGCGCGGGTGAGGGTCTGGTAGAAGTGGTGGTGGGTGTTGATCAGGCCCGGCAGCAGCACGTGGCTGCCGGCGTCGAACGTCTCCTCGCAGGGTGCGGACGGCCGCTGCCCGGCTGCGAGGACTTCAGTGATGGCGCCGCCGCTGACCACCACCCCGCCGGACGCGTCAAGGGAGTTGGCGGTGAACGCGGCCAGGGGGTTCCGGATCCAGAGCCGGGATGCGGGGGTGGGCTGGTGCATGTGGATGTCCTGTTCTGAGCAAAGGGGCAGTTAATCCAGCTCAGTGAGGCCCTGTCTGCTGATCCAGGTCGCCGCCGTGCCCGAAGAACCGCGGGCCGCGGGTCCGATGACAGTAGCCAGCCCGTGGGCGGCGGGTCAACGCCGGCGGAATGTGACCGGCGGCCCGGGGAAGGGCGGTGAAGGGCCCGAAACATTGATTTCACATGGCGAAAGAAAATTTCCAGAAAACTATGGCGTGGCCCACAAAGCGGTGCTAATCTCAATTCTGCCAAAGGCGGGCACCCGAACCCGGGAAGCTATCTACCAGGCGCAACTTAACCTTCACAGCACATGCTGAAGCCTGGTAACCGTTCGCACCTGGTTCTACTGGTCCTGCACGGCAACAGGCTTCCCGGCAAAAGGAAGTCGCATCATGAGTACCACCGTCACGGCCGAACAGTTTTTGGCCAGATCCATCCGGCTGGCAACGGCCAACGTCCTCAACAGCGGCGGGCCCTTCGGCGCCATGATCGTCACCGCGGACGGCACAACCTTCGACGGCGTCAACCGCGTCACCGCGGACAACGATCCCACCGCCCACGCAGAAGTCACCGCCATCCGCACCGCCTGCCGCGAACTGGGCACCTTCGACCTGAGCGGCGCAACCCTCTACACGAGCTGCGAGCCATGCCCCATGTGCCTGGCCTCCGCACTCTGGGCCCGCGTGGACCGGGTGGTCTACGCGGCGGACCGGCACGACGCCGCCTCGGTCGGCTTCGACGACGCCGTCTTCTACGAATACTTCGAAAACCAGGACAGGGACTCCCTGATGCCGGTCTCCAAGCTGGAACTGGGCGATCCCCAGGCCCCGGCGCCGCTGGAGCCGTTCAACACCTGGAACACGCTCGAATCCAGGATCGACTACTAGGCCCGGCGGCAAAGATGACCATTCTGGACCATTCCCACGAGGAGCATTCGGCTCCAAGTACCCCCGCCACCCGGCAGGCCCCGCGCACTCCCAAGCTGCCGGCGTCGAACTCCTTCCTTGACCGCTTCTTCCACATCACCCGGCGGGGCTCAACCCTGGCCCGCGAATTCCGCGGCGGCCTGGTCACCTTCTTCACCATGGCGTACATCGTCATCCTGAACCCCCTGATCCTGGGCGGCTTCAGCGCGGACAACGCTCCCACCGACGTCGCCGGGGGTTGGCTCTCCGCAGCACAGGTGGGCGCCGTCACCGGCCTTACCGCCGGCGTCATGACCATCCTGTTCGGCCTCATCGCCAACCTGCCGTTCGGGCTGGCCGCCGGGCTCGGCATCAACTCCTTCCTGGCCGTCTCGGTGATCCACGAGGTCACCTGGCCGGAGGCCATGGGCCTGGTGGTGATCAACGGCATCCTGATCGTGCTGTTCGGCGTCACCGGCGCCCGCACCGCGATCTTCCGCGCCGTTCCCAAGGAACTGAAGGCCGCCATCGCGGTCGGCATCGGCCTGTTCATCGCCTTCATCGGGTTCGTGGACTCCGGCTTCGTCCGGCCCACCGCGGGCGGGCCTCCCGTCCAGCTGGGCGACGGCGGCTCCATCACCTCCGTGCCCACCCTCGTCTTCGTCGTCGGGCTCCTCAGCATGGGCATCCTCGTGGCCCGCAAGGTCCAGGGCGGCCTGCTCATCGGCATCGTCGGCACCACCGTGCTGGCCGCCATCGTGGAAGCCATCATGAAGATTGGCCCGGCCAGCGCCACCAACCCCGGCGGCTGGCACCTGAACACCCCGGTCCTTTCCGGCCAGCTGGTCTCGGCTCCGGACCTGGGCCTGGTGGGCCAGTTCGACCTCTTCGGCTCGTACGCCCGGATCGGCGGACTCGCTGCCACCATGCTGGTCTTCACGCTGGTGTTCACCAACTTCTTCGACGCCATGGGCACCATGACCGGCCTGGCCAAGAGCGCCGGCGTTGCGCACAAGGACGGCACGTTCCCGCGGCTGAAGTCCGCCTTCATCGTGGAAGGCTTCGGCGCCGTGGCAGGCGGGGCAACCTCAGGCTCCTCCAACACCGTGTACATCGATTCCGCTGCCGGCATCGGGGAAGGCGCGCGCACCGGCCTGGCCTCGGTGGTCACCGGCCTGCTGTTCCTGGGTTCGATGTTCCTCACCCCGCTCACCAGCGTGGTGCCCCTCGAGGTCGCCGCGGCCGCGCTGGTGGTGGTGGGCGCGATGATGATGGCCCAGATCCGGGAGATCAAGTTCACCAAGTTCACCGTGGCCCTGCCGGCATTCCTCACCATCGTGACCATGCCGCTGAGCTACTCGATTGCCAACGGCATCGGTGTGGGTTTCGTGAGCTGGGCCGTGATCGGCGCGGCGTCGGGCAAGGCGAAGAAGATCCATCCGCTGATGTGGGTGGTGAGCGCCGGGTTCCTGGTGTACTTCGCCCGCGGACCGATCAACGCCCTGCTCGGCGGGTAAGCGCCCGCCTGCTTCCCCAACCACCTGGAAGGACCGACAATGGACACCACCGCCGCGCGGATGAAGGAGCGCCGCCATGCTTGACCTGATCCCCTTGCCTGAGAGCTGGCTGCACGGGCTGCTGGGGCAGCGGTTTGCCGTGGCCACCATCGTCTCTGCTTCCGGTTCGGTGCCCCGCCCGGTGGGCACGTCAATGCTGGTCAGCGGCTCGGGGGCTGTGCTGGGCAGCCTTTCGGGCGGCTGCGTGGAGGGCGCGGTGGTTGCGCTGGCGGAAGAGGCAATGGACGACGGCGGCTCCCGGCTGGCAACCTTCGGCTTCAGTTCGGCGGACGCCTTCGCTGCCGGGCTCACCTGCGGCGGCGCATTGGACGTTCATGTCCAGCCGGTGCCCGGTGCCGTGCCCGGCAAGTGTCCCGGCGGGGCAGTGCATCCCCTGCGGGCCGCCCTGCTGCAACTCGCCGGACTTGGCCCGGGCGAACCCGTGGCGCTGGTACGGCTGCTGGACGGGCAAGGGGGCGGCGCCGTCGTGCTTTCCAACCCCGCCGCTGCCCGCGTGGGAACATTCCCCGGGCTGGCACCAATGCTGCACGGGGAGCCCGCGCTGCAGGTGGAGTCCCTGGTACGCAGCGGCGGTGCGGGCCTGGTTCGGCCGGCCGGGGACGGCAACTGCCTTCCCGGCAGGCTGGGCCAGGCCAGCCGGCCCGAGGCCGGGGAACCACTGATCCTCGTGGAGTCCCGCCTTGCGCCGCCACGGATGCTGGTGTTCGGCGCCAACGATTTCGGCGCCGCCCTGGTCCCGGCTGCCAAGCTGCTGGGCTACCACGTGACCCTCGTGGATGCCCGGCCTGCCTTCGCCCACCAGCCACGGTTCGCTGCCGCCGACGCTGTGGTCACCCAGTGGCCGCACCGCTACCTCGCGGCGGAAGCTGCCGCGGGCCGCCTGGACAGCCGCACCGTGGCGGCCGTCCTTACCCACGATCCCAAGTTCGACCTCCCGCTCCTGGAAGCAGCACTGGCGCTCGACCTGGCGTATATCGGCGCCATGGGATCGCGCCGCAGCCACCTCCAGCGCATGGAGGGGCTCCTCAGCGCGGGGATCCGGCCAGAGCGGATCGCCCAGCTGCATTCACCTATCGGCCTGGACATCAATGCAGTTACCCCGGCCGAAGTGGCGGTGTCCATCACCGCCGAACTTATCGCCGCCCGCTCCCGGTCCGCAGGCTGCACGCCGCTCCGGGACACCTCCGGCCCTATCCACCAAACCGCGCCGCCGGCGCCCACAGACTTCATCAAGCAGGAGATCGCATGGACATGAACACCATCGAGGCGGTGGTCCGCACCACCGACCCCGCACAATGGCGCGACGGCGACGCCTGGCTGGCCGGCGGCACGGTCCTGTTCTCCTATGGCAGCTACGCCTTCGGTCCGGAGCCCCTCAAACGGCTCCTTGACCTGGGCGAAGCCGGCTGGGAGCCGGTCACCGTCACCGATGACGGCATCGAACTTGCCGCAACCTGCACCATCGCCCAGCTGTACAGCCTGCCCGGTTCGCCTGAGGTGTCCGGCCGCGCCTGGCCTGCGCTGGACCTGGTCCGTCCGTGCTGCGATTCCTTCGTGGCTTCGTTCAAGGTGTGGAACATGTCCACGGTGGGCGGGAACCTCTGCACGTCGCTGCCAGCCGGTCCCATGATTTCGCTGTGCGCCGGATTGGACGGCACCGCCACCATCCTCGCCCCCGACGGCACCAGCCGCACCGTCCCGGTGGCCGAATTCGTCACCGGCGACGCGCGGAACTGCCTGGCACCCGGAGAGCTGCTCCGCAGCGTCCACCTCCCGGCGTCGGCCCTGTCCTCGAGGGTGGCGTTCCGGCGCTTGTCCCTCAGCAACCTCGGCCGGTCCGGGGTGCTGCTGGTGGGACGGCTCGACGGCGGCACCTCCCTGGTCCTGACCGTCACCGCGGCCACGAAGCGGCCCGTGCAGCTGCGCTTCGACGGGTTGCCGGACGCGGACCGGCTCGCCGTATCCATCGGCGCCGCCATCCCACCAGACCTTTACCACGACGACATCCACGGGCTGCCGGCCTGGCGGCAGGACATGACCTACCGGCTGGCCGAGGAAATCCGCGCAGAACTCACCGCCCCCGAGGGGGAGCACGGCCTGCGGGTTTCCGGCGATTTCTGGCCGCCCGGCGCACCGCGGCACCGATGCCCGGCAATTTAGTGCACAGCAGGAAGGGGCCTGAGCATGGCCATCGAGATCAACGGAACGGTTTCCGACGCAGCGCCCCGCCCCGGGCAATGCCTGCGGACCTTCCTGCGCGAGCAGGGCAACACCGGCGTGAAGAAGGGCTGCGACGGCGGGGACTGCGGCGCCTGCACCGTCCACGTGGACGGGACGCCCGTCCACAGCTGCATCTACCCGGCTGTCCGGGCCGAGGGGCATGCCATCACCACCATCGAGGGGCTGGCGTCTGCTGCGGGCGGCACAGAGTTGCACCCTGTCCAGGAACAGTTCATGCAGCGCCAGGGTTTCCAGTGCGGGTTCTGCACCGCGGGCATGGTGATGACGGCGGCAACCTTCGACGACGAACAGAAGGAGAACCTGCCCCGGAACCTCAAGGGCAACCTCTGCCGGTGCACCGGCTACCGGGCCATCGCCGATGCCGTGTGCGGGGACGCCGGCCACCCGGATCCGGCCGGGCAGGGGTCCGGCATTGCCGGGCCGGGGCAGCCGGATCCCGAACCGGGACAGCTGGGCGACGACGTCCCGGCCCCGGCCAGCCGGGCGGTGGTCACCGGTGCTGCCCGGTACACGCTGGACGTTCCCGCGGACCAGCTCCAGGGCCTGCTGCACCTGAAGATCCTGCGCTCGCCGCACGCCCACGCCCGGGTGCTGTCCATTGATACCGAGGCGGCCCTGAAACTCCCGGGTGTGGTGGCCGTCTTCACCCACCGGGACGCCCCGGAACAGCTGTTCTCCACGGCCCAGCATGAGCTCTTCACCGATGACCCGGACGACACCCGGGTGCTGGACGACGTGGTGCGGTTCCGCGGCCAGCGGGTGGCCGCCGTCGTGGCCGAAACCGTTGCCGCGGCGGAAGCCGGTGTACGGGCACTCCGGGTGGAATACCAGGAACTTCCCGCCGTCTTCTCGCCGCAGGAAGCCCTGCTGCCCGGTGCGCCGCTGGTCCATGGGGACAAGGACGCCACAGGTTCGCGCATCTCCCGGCCGGACCGGAACGTGGTGGCCGAGCTTCATTCCGAACTGGGGAGCGTGGCCGAGGGGTTGGCTGCGGCGGACTTCATCCACGAACAGACTTACCGCACCCAGCGCGTCCAGCATGTCGCCCTGGAAACCCACGCTGCCATCGCCTCGGTGGACGCCGAGGGGCGCCTCCAGGTCCGGACCTCCAGCCAGGTGCCATTCCTGGTGCGGCGCACCCTGTGCCGGGTCTTCGGCCTGGACGAGGACCAGGTGCATGTGGTGGCCGGACGCGTGGGCGGCGGATTCGGCGGCAAGCAGGAAGTCCTGACCGAGGACCTCGTGGCGCTCGCGGCCCTGACACTGAAGCGGCCGGTCCAGCTGGAACTCACCCGGACCGAGCAGTTCACTGCCACCACCACCCGGCACCCGTTCACCATCAAGCTGAAGGCAGGAGCCGCCAAGGACGGGACGCTGACGGCCCTGGAACTGGACGTGGTCACCAACACCGGCGCCTACGGCAACCACGGCCCCGGCGTGATGTTCCACGGCTGCGGCGAATCGCTGGCGGTCTACAACTGCGCCAACAAGAAGGTGGACGCACATTCGGTGTACACCAACACGGTGCCCGCCGGGGCGTTCAGGGGCTACGGGCTCAGCCAGATGATCTTCGCGATCGAGTCCGCCATGGATGAGCTGGCAGCCGGGATCGGCATGGATCCGCTGGAGTTCCGCCGTCGGAATATGGTCCGCGAGGGGGACCGCATGCTGTCCACCCAGCCGGATCCGGAAGAGGATGTCCACTACGGCAGCTACGGACTTGACCAGTGCCTCGACCTGGTGCGGGACGCCCTGGACCGAGGCAAGGAAAGGTACCGGGACGCAGGCCTCGACGACCTAGGCCCGGACTGGATGGTGGGCGACGGTGCCGCACTGTCCATGATCGACACCGTGCCGCCGCGGGGGCACTTTGCCCATTCCCACGTCCGGCTCCTGCCGGACGGAACGTACCAGGCCGACGTCGGGACCGCCGAGTTCGGCAACGGCACCACCACCGTGCATGCCCAGCTCGCTGCCACCGCATTGTCCACGGAGGCGTCGAAAGTTGTGGTGCGGCAGTCGGACACGGACCTGGTGGAGCACGATACCGGCGCGTTCGGGTCGGCCGGGACGGTGGTGGCCGGAAAGGCCACGCTGGCGGCAGCGGAGGAGCTTGCCGTCCGGATCCGGGCCTTCGCCGCCGGCATCCGGCAGACCCAGGCCTCCGCCTGCGTGCTGGACGGCGACGCCGTGGTGATCGACGGGACGCCCGTGGCACTGGCGGAACTCGCGCAGCAAGCCGCGGAAGCCGGCGTCGAACTCGCCGCCGAAGGGCGATGGGGCGGCACGCCGCGCTCCGTGGCGTTCAACGTCCACGGCTTCCGGGTGGCGGTGAACCGCGGCACCGGCGAACTGAAGATCCTGCAGAGTGTGCAGGCGGCGGACGCCGGCGTGGTGGTCAACCCCCGCCAGTGCCGCGGACAGATTGAGGGCGGGATTGCCCAGGCCCTGGGTGCCACGCTGTACGAGGAAGTGGTGGTGGACGACGCCGGGAAGGTCACCACGGACATCCTGCGGCAGTACCACATTCCTACGTTCGCGGACGTGCCGCGCAGCGAGGTGTACTTCGCGGACACGAACGACAAAATGGGGCCGCTGGGCGCCAAGTCGATGAGTGAGAGCCCGTTCAACCCCGTGGCGCCTGCGCTGGCCAATGCCATCCGGAACGCCACCGGCGTGCGGTTCGCGTCCCTGCCCATTGCACGGGACCGGATTTACCTGGGCCTTAAGGAAGCGGGGTTGGTGCCCAAGCTTGAGCACGTTCTTTCCTAGGACGCTTGTCCGGAGCAATATTTCCCAGGGCAAGGCGGGGTCGGATTGGGTGCGTCCTGCGGGCCGGATCTGACCCCGCGTTGCATCGTTGCATATAGTCAGGGGATGGAACAGCGGATTTTAGGTAAGACCGGACGTAGCGTCTCCATTGTGGGGTTGGGGACCTGGCAGCTCGGCGCGGACTGGGGCAACGTGGACCCGGCACAGGCGCAGGCCATCCTCGCGGCATCCGTGGAGGCCGGCGTCACCCTCTTCGACACCGCCGATGTGTACGGCGACGGCAAGAGTGAGCAGGCCATCGGAAAGTTCCTGGCGGACAACCCTGGCCTCGGCGTCACGGTGGCCACCAAGATGGGCCGCCGCGTGGACCAGAAGCCGGAAAACTACACCTTGGCCAACTTCCGCCAGTGGGTGGACCGCTCACGCAAGAACCTGGGCACGGACACCCTTGACCTCGTCCAGCTGCACTGCCCGCCCACCCCGGTGTACAGCAGCAACGAGGTGTACGACGCCCTGGACACCCTCGTGGCTGAAGGCGCGATCCGGAACTATGGCGTCAGCGTGGAGCGGACTGACGAGGCGCTGGAGGCGATCCGACACGAGGGCACCGCATCGGTCCAGATCATCCTCAACGCCTTCCGGCTCAAGCCGCTGGACGAGGTCCTTCCCGCTGCCAAGGCCGCCGGGGTGGGCATCATCGCCCGGGTGCCGCTCGCGTCCGGCCTGCTGTCCGGCAAGTACTCCAAGGACACCACCTTCGCGGAGAACGACCACCGCAACTACAACCGCCAGGGCGAGGCCTTCGACGTCGGCGAGACCTTCTCCGGCGTGGATTACGAGCTGGGCCTGAAGGCCGTGGCGGAGTTCGAGCAACTGGTGCCTTCGGGCGCCACAACGGCGCAGGCAGCCATTGCCTGGATTGCAGCACAGGACGGCGTCACCAGCGTTATCCCGGGCGCCCGCAACGTGGAGCAGGCACGGGCCAACGCCGCCGCGGCCACGGTCAGTATCGGCAAGGAATTCGACGACGGCGTCCGGTGGATCTACGACCACTACTTCCGCGAAGCCATCCACCCGCGCTGGTAGCGTTCGCCGGGGGTCCGCAGCTTTCACGCGAGGAGGTTCCGGTGAGTAAACGGTCGGATTACCGGGCGGTGCTGGAATCGCTGCCGCCCGGACAATGGACGGCCTACCTCAACGCTGAATCCGGGCTTCCCGGACCCCGCGGGAACATCGAACTGGCGCAGGCGTTTTCCGATGTGGCGGACCCCGCCCTGATCCGGCTGTGCGCTGGAAGTCCTGACGAGTACCTTGCCATGTGTGGCGCCGTTGGTCTCGGCCGCCTGCTTGTGGAGGGCGATTCTGGTGCAGCCGCAACCCTGCGGACGCTGGCCGAAGACGGCCGCTGGCGGGTGCGCGAGGGGGCAGCGATGGCCCTGCAGCAACTCGGGGATGCGGACATGGCGGCGTTGTGGGCGTTGACGGAACAATGGGCGGACGGCGGGCCGCTGGTGCAACGGGCCATTGCGGCCGGTATCTGTGAGCCCCGGCTGCTCCGCGCTCCGGAGGATGCCGCCAGGGCAGTTCAGGCCCTCGACAGGATTACCGCTGCGGTGGAAGCAACGGATCCTGCAGCCCGGCGGTCTGAGCACTTCCGCGTGCTGCGCCAGGGGCTTGGGTACTGCTGGAGCGTTGCCGTCGCCGCTGCGCCGCCCGCAGGTTTCGCATACCTCGAAAAGTGGGCACGGAGCCAGGACCGGGACGTGCGCTGGATCGTGCGCGAGAACCTTCGGAAAGCGCGCCTGGCGAAGGCCGATCCGACCGCGGCGGAACGTTTGACTGCCATCCTGGAACGGTCCGGCGCGTGAGAGACCCTGCTGTCAGCGCCTTCGTGGACCGGCTCGCCGCCGTGGAAACGGGGCCGGATTCCACTAATTTCTTCGACCATGCGGTTCCGGCGAATGGGTTGCGCCGGCGAAACCTGGAACTCTACCTGCAGGAGATGCTGGACCGACGGCCAAAAGTGCTGCTGGTGGGGGAGGCCCCTGGCTTCCGGGGCATGCGCATCACGGGGGTTCCCTTCACTAACCGGACCATCCTTGCAGGCCCCGCCAACAGCTTTGGGTTGTTCGGCCCCGGCAAGGGGTACGTGTTGCCGCCCGAAGCTGCAGGGGTTCCAGCCGAACCCACGGCAACTGTCCTGTGGCAGGTCCTGGCTGAGCTCGACTTCCTTCCGTTGCTGTGGAGCGCATTCCCCTGGCATTCGCACCGGCCCGGGCTGCCACAGACCAACCGGACACCCAGGCCTTCCGAGACGAAGCTGGGGACACCGTTCTGGCAGGAACTCTCGGAGTTGTTTGGCATAGAGACCCTTGTGGCGGTGGGCAACGTAGCGCAGCACAGCCTGAAGCGCGTCGGCCTGGATGTTCCAAAGATCCGGCACCCGGCCCACGGCGGCCGCGAAGGCTTCAAGCAGGGGCTGCAGGAACTGTTGGACAGCGCGATGCAGGCTTGAGCTGAAGCCTTCACAGAGGGAATGTCGTACCCCTTTGCCATGATGTGTTTATGGGGAAAGCGGCGGTGGCCAAGGCGTATGCGGATATCCGTGCTGCCCTTGCTGTGCTCAGTGCTGAGGTCGAGGGATGGGGTCCCGAGCCGTTTTCGGCGGCTGATCCGTTGGCGGGGTTGGCGGATGGTTGCCTGGATATTCTTGGGGGTGCCCGGGAAGCCGAAGCCGGTTTCGCGGCGCTGAAGGCGAAGGCCGCTGTGAAGTATGCGGAGAGCGCCCACGCTGTTGCCGGGCCGGATGTGCCGGTGCAGGCGCAGGAGATGGCTGTCGCGGCCGAGGTCGGGTGTGTGCTGTCTCTGGGGCCGCGGGCGGCGTCATCGTTCCTGGCCGCCTCCCACGCCCTTGCCACCACGCTGCCCAGGACCTTTGCGGCCTTGGAGGCCGGGGCCCTGTCGTGGCAGCATGCCCTGGCCATGGTCGACGAGACGGCCAGCCTTGATGCCGCCGGTGCCGGCGCGCTGGAGGCCCATTTCCTGGACCCTGACGCTCCGGACCCTGCCAGGGGATGCCCGGTGGGGCAGATGCCCGCGCACCGGTTCAGGGGCAAGGCCCGGACGTGGCGGGAACGTCATCATGCCGAGAGCATCGAAATCCGCCACGCCAAGTCTGTGGCGGATCGGCGGGTGGAGTTCCGGCCGGACCAGGACGGGATGACGTGGTTGTCGGCGCACCTGCCCGCCGACCAAGCCTTGGCCGGCTGGAACCGGCTCACCGCCCTCGCCCGGAGCATGCAGGGCCCCGACGAGCCCCGCCCCATCCCGCGGATCCACCAACACCCGATAAAACGACCCCGCCCCGTTCGCCACCAGGTCCCGGGCCATCGACGCCGGAATGGGCCCATACCCGTCCAACAAAGCCGGCTCGTCCGTCGAGCCCATCAGCGAGAACACCGGCACCGTGACCAGCACCTGCGCCCGGATCCGCGACGACAGACCAGCATCTCCACTGCCGTCCGCGCCGGCAACGCCGGCGGGGCCGCAGTTGCCCAGGACCGCCTCAGCGAAGGTGTCAGCGCGCAGCTGGGGCATGCTGCGCCATTGGAGATCGGGCAGACGAGTTACCGGCTCACCAAAGCGATGCGGGCCTGGTTGAGGATGCGGGACGGCAAATGCCCCTTCCCTGGGTGCAGCAACAACTCCCTGGACAACGACGCCGACCATATCCTCGCCTGGGCCAACGGCGGCACTACCGGGATCTCCAACCTGGGACAGCCCTGCCGCAAGCACCACCGGCTCCGGCACACTACCGGCTGGGCACCCACCCCGGCCGGCAAAAACGAACCACCCGGCTGGACCTCACCCAGCGGCAGGCGCTACACCAGCGAACACCAGGACTGGGAACCACCACGATGGCCCGGGGGACTGCCAGCCGGCGGCATCGACCTCGTTCACCACGGCGGGTCGCCTTGGGAAGAGGCCCTCGCGCGGTTCCTGCGCGCCCCCGCCTGACCGGCTTCAGATGCTGGTGACGACCTGCAGGTGCTAGTGGAGAAGGCGCAGCTGGTCCGGCGTATCCACATCCTCACCACTGGACTGGTCGGTGCAGTCCACCTCATCCACCAGGTCTGGATGGCTGCGCAGGAAGCCGCGAGCCCCGGCATCGCCCGTTACCGTTGCAGACACGGGTTCGCGCAGGGAGGCGTCGATGAGCAGTGGGTGTCCGCGGCGGAGTGCCGCCCCGCCACCGTCGCCGGAATCACTGCGGCGGTACGCGGCGGCAGTGATGCGTCCCGGACGGTGCCGGGCCAGCAGCCGCGCCACCGTTTCCGCGGTGAGGCCGGGCTGGTCCACGAGGGCGATCAGGACGTGGTCTGCAGGATCAGCGGCCTGGTTGCCGAGCAGGAAGGAACTTCCCATCCCCGACTCCCAGCCTGCATTGGTCACCACGCGGAAGCGGTCCAGGTTGGCAGCCGCCTCAACGTCCGACACTCCTGCGCCTAGAACCACCACCACTTCCCGGCAACCGCCGTCAAGCAGTGCGCGGGCGATGGCCTCCACCAGCGGCCGGCCGTGGAAAGGGAGCAGTGCTTTGGGGCCGAGGCCCAGCCGCGTTCCGGCGCCGGCTGCGAGGACAATGCCCGTCGCCCCGCCGCTGGCCAGGCTCGCTGCGCTGCCGATCCTCCTCATAGTTGCACTGTAGCGGCCCGCCGGAGACAGGTCCTATTCGCTAAGTTTCTGCATGCGCTGCAGTGCGCCGACGGCCTCTGCCACGAGCTGTTCCACGATCATCGCAGCCGGAAGGATGCTGCTGATCAGTCCGGCCGACTGGCCGGTGAACGGGACGTATTCCTCCATCCGGCCCTCACGCATGCCGGCCGCGAGGTCTTCCTGGAGGTCTGCGGCCTGCCGTGCCGCCGCAGACCGGTCGGTTTGCCACTTGCTGATGAAGGGTGTGCGCAGTGCCCGGGGCACCACGTCGAAAGCCCCATTTGCCGGTTTTGGGAAGATGTCGTCCCAGACCTCCACTTTCACGGCATCCTCGGCTTCGGCAGCAACCAGGGCCTGCTTCCAGCCGTCGCTGATCGACGCTTCCACGGAAGCGAGGAACCGGGTGCCCATATTCACGCCCTGGGCGCCGAGTGTGAGGGCCGCGGCCACGCCCCTCCCGTCTGCGACGCCCCCCCGCTGCCAGGACCGGCAAGGGACTCACCGCATCCACCACCTGGGGCACCAGGACGAAACTTGAGATGGTGCCGCCGAAGCCGCCTGCTTCGGTCCCCTGCGCAATGATGACGTCGGCGCCGCGGTCCGCCGCAAGGCGGGCCTGCCGCACGGTGTGCACCTGCTGGATGAAGAGGGCGCCCGCCTCGTGGGCCTTTGCCGGAAGTTCCCCGGGATCGCCCAAGGCCAGGGACACAACGGGCGCGCCCAGCTCCAGGGCCAGGTCGAAGGACCCGGGGTGTCCCTGAAGCCAGGGTTGGGTGAAGTTGACGACAAAGGGCCGGTTGGTCTGGTCCCGGATGGTCGTGATGCCTGCCCGGAGCTCCTCGGAGGTGCGGAGGGCACCTCCGAGGCTGCCCAGGGCGCCGGCATGGGAAACGGCGGCAGCCAGCGATGCACCGCTGCCGAATGGCCCCATGCCCGCCTGCATGATGGGGTGCTCTACTCCGAGAAGGTCGCAAACAGGGGTTCGCAGCGTCGAGGCCATGGAGGTTCCTTTAACGGCAGGACGGCTTTACAGGCCAGTAGAGGACGCGAAAACGGGAACGTCAATAGGCACAAAGCCCTGTCTGCACCCTGCCTGCGGCTTAGGCGTCTCCGCCTGCCCCGCCCGTGGTTCCGGCGTTGACGTCCAGGAGCTTGTAGCGGTCCATGGCGTACGACGGCGCGCCCTCCTCGACTTCGCCCCTTGCCGCGAGCATTTGCAGCGCTTTGACGACGATGGAGTGGGTGTCGTTTTTGAAGAAGCGGCGGGCTGCTGCGCGGGTGTCGGAGAAGCCGAAGCCGTCGGCGCCGAGGGTGGCGAATTCGTTGGGGACGAATTGCCGGATTTGGTCGGGGACGGCTTTCATGTAGTCGGAGACGGCGACGACGGGGCCGGTGGCGCCTTCGAGTTGCTGGGTGACGAAGGGGACGCGGGCGGGCTGGCCGGGGTTGAGGAAGGCTTCCTCTTCGGCGGCGAGGCCGTCGCGGCGCAGTTCGTTCCAGGAGGTGACGGACCAGACGTCTGCGGAGACGTTCCAGTCGTCGGCGAGGATCCGCTGGGCGTCGAGGGCCCAGGGCACGGAGACGCCGGAGGCGAGGATCTGGGTGCGGGGGCTGCTTTCATTCAGTCCTGCGGCCTTCGCTGGGTTGAGCAGGTAGATGCCTTTGATGACGCCTTCGATGTCGAGGTTCTCGGGTTCTGCGGGCTGGATGATGGGTTCGTTGTACACGGTGAGGTAGTACATGACGTTCTTGTCGCCGTTGTGTCCTTCGGACTCATCTCCGTACATGCGTTCGAGGCCGGAGCGGACGATGTGTCCGATTTCGTAGCCGTAGGCGGGGTCGTAGGTGATGACGGCCGGGTTGGTGGAGGCCAGCAGGGGTGAGTGTCCGTCGGCGTGTTGGAGGCCTTCGCCGGTGAGGGTGGTGCGTCCTGCGGTGGCGCCGATGATGAATCCGCGGGTCATCTGGTCGGCGGCGGCCCAGAAGGCGTCGCCGGTGCGCTGGAAGCCGAACATGGAGTAGAAGACGTAGACCGGGACCAGGGGCACGCCGTGGGTGGCGTAGGCGGTGCCTGCGGCGGTGAACGCTGCGACGGCGCCGGCTTCGTTGATGCCGGGGTGGATCAGCTGGCCCGCGGGGGATTCCTTGTAGGCCAGGACGAGGTCGCGGTCCACGGACAGGTAGTTCTGGCCCTTGGGGTTGTAGATCTTCGCCGTCGGGAAGAACGCATCCATACCGAACGTGCGTGCCTCGTCGGGGATGATCGGGGCGATGTGCTTGCCGAAGTTCTTATCCCGCATCAGGTCCTTCAGGAGCCTGACGAACGCCATGGTGGTGGCGGCCTGCTGCTTTCCGGAGCCACGCTTGGCCACCTCGTAGGACTTCGCGTCCGGCAGCACGATCTCGGCGTGCGTGGACCGGCGCTCCGGCACCGACCCGCCCAGGGCGGCGCGGCGCTCCATCATGTACTTGATTTCCGGTGCGTCAGTACCCGGGTGGTAGTACGGCGGACGGTAGTTGTCGTTCTCAAGCTGCTCGTCGGTGACCGGGATGCGCAGGTGGTCGCGGAACTTCTTCAGGTCATCCAGGGTCAGTTTCTTCATCTGGTGGGTCGCGTTGCGGCCCTCGAAGTGCGGTCCGAGGCCGTAGCCTTTGACGGTTTTGGCGAGGATGACGGTGGGCTTGCCTTTGAATTCGGTGGCTGCCTTGTAGGCGGCGTAGACCTTGCGGTAGTCGTGGCCGCCGCGCTTGAGGTTCCAGATCTGGTCATCGGTCAGGTCCGCGACGAGGTCCTTGGTCTGCGGGGTCTTGCCGAAGAAGTGTTCGCGGACGAACCCGCCGGATTCGGCCTTGTAGGTCTGGTAGTCCCCGTCGGGGGTTTCGTTCATGATTTTCACGAGCGAGCCGTCGGTGTCGCGGGTGAGCAGGTCATCCCATTCCCGGCCCCAGACGACCTTGATCACGTTCCAGCCCGCGCCGCGGAAGAACGCTTCGAGTTCCTGCATGATCTTGCCGTTGCCGCGCACCGGCCCGTCCAGGCGCTGGAGGTTGCAGTTGATCACGAAGTTCAGGTTGTCCAGGTTCTCGTTCGCGGCGAGCTGGAGCAGGCCGCGGGACTCGGGCTCGTCCATTTCGCCGTCGCCCAGGAACGCCCAGACCTGCTGGTCGGAGGTGTCCTTCAGGCCGCGGTTGTGCAGGTACCGGTTGGACTGGGCCTGGTAGATCGCGTTCATCGGCCCGATGCCCATCGACACGGTGGGGAATTCCCAGAACTTGGGCATCAGGCGCGGGTGCGGGTAGGAGGAGAGGGCGTGGCCTTCCTTGGACTTTTCCTGCCGGAAGCCGTCCAGGTCTTCCTCGGAGAGCCGGCCTTCCATGAACGCCCGGGCGTACATGCCGGGGGAGGCGTGGCCCTGGAAGAACACCTGGTCCCCGCCGCCGGGGGCGTCCTTGCCGCGGAAGAAGTGGTTGAACCCGACCTCGTACAGGGTCGCAGCCCCGGCGTAGGTGGAGATGTGTCCGCCAACGCCGATGTCGGGCCGCTGCGCCCGGTGCACCATGACCGCGGCGTTCCACCGCATGTAGGCCCGGTAGCGGCGCTCGTATTCCTCGTTGCCGGGGAATTCGGCTTCCTGGTCCACCGGGATCGTGTTCACGTAATCCGTGGTGGTCACCATCGGCACCCCGACGCTCTGCGCGCCCGCGCGCTGCAGCAGGCTCCGCATGATGTATTGGGCACGCTCGGTGCCCTGTTCCCTGATCAACGCATCCAGGGACTCAACCCACTCGGCAGTCTCTTCCGGATCACGATCAGGCAGCTGGTTAGTCAACCCGCTGAGGATATGGGAGGTATCTTCTCCTGCAGCCATGGCAGCCTTCTTTCATCATTGAATACTCGGCATCAGTTTTCGTTATGCGAGAAAAAATTATTGCTCTATGAGATTAGGTTCGAGTGGCGCGCCCGGTCAACGCAGGGCTGCCAAGCTGGCAAGGTCCGGGCCTTGGCGCTGGAAACCAACCGTTTGTGACTGCCGCGAAGGCGCGCTACGGCTTGACCGCGAGTGATGCAGGTCATAGCATTATTTCACTATTCAATATCTCGATTCCGCCTTGTGGAATAACAGAAACGACCTCCGCGTCGGCCTCACCACCGGAATCCCCAAAGAATTGAGATTTCTTATGCAGACCCCACCCCCGGCGGGCGTTGAGGCGGCCAGGGACCTGACAACGTCGTCGGATGCTCCTGCCCCTACCGCAGCCAGCGTAGAAACCCTGTGCAATGCCGCAAGCGAAGCATCAGGCGTGGCCATCAGCCCCACCCTCTACAACGCAGATCTTGCCCCCACCAAGCGTGCCGGCCGCAGCTGGTCCAGCTACAGCATCTTCACCCTCTGGGCCAACGACGTGCACAGCCTGGGCAACTACGCGTTCGCCATCGGCCTGTTTGCCCTCGGCCTGGGCGGATGGCAGATCCTGCTGGCCCTGGGAATCGGCGCCGCGCTGCTGTTCGGGCTGCTCACCCTCTCCGGCTTCATGGGAGTGAAGACCGGAGTTCCATTCCCGGTCATGAGCCGCATCAGCTTCGGCATTAGGGGAGCCCAGATCGCAAGCCTCCTGCGTGGTGCCGTGGCGGTGGCGTGGTTCGGGATCCAGACCTACCTCGCCTCCGTCGTCTTCCGCGTCATGCTCACGGCCATGTTCCCGGCCCTGGCGGAGCTGGACAAGGATTCCATCCTGGGCCTGTCCACACTGGGGTGGGCGGCGTTTGTGACCTTGTGGGTGGTCCAGCTGGTGATCGTCAGCTTCGGCATGGAGATGATTCGCAAGTACGAGGCTTTCGCCGGCCCGGTCATCCTTGCCACCATGGCCGCAATGGCCATCTGGATTTTCGTGGAAGCCGGGGGAACCATCGCCTGGTCGTCCAACAAGGCCCTTGAAGGGCCGGAAATGTGGCTCACCATTTTTGCCGGCGGCGCCCTCTGGGTCTCCATCTACGGCACCTTCGTCCTGAACTTCTGCGACTTCACCCGCTCGGCGGTATCCAGGAAAGCCGTGGTCCGCGGCAACTTCTGGGGCATCCCCATCAACATGCTGGTCTTCGGCGCCATCGTGGTGGTCATGGCCGGCGGGCAGTTCAAGATCAACGGCACCATCATCAAGAGCCCCTCGGACATCGTCCAGACCATCCCCAACACGCTCTTCCTGGTCCTGGCCTGCCTCGCCCTGCTGATCCTCACCATCGCGGTGAACCTGATGGCCAACTTCGTCGCCCCGGTCTACGCGCTGACCAACCTGTTCCCCACCCGGCTGAACTTCCGCCGGGCAGCCATGGTCTCCGCCACCATCGGGCTGGTCATCCTGCCGTGGAACCTCTACAACAACCCCTTGGTCATCGTGTACTTCCTCGGCGGTCTTGGCGCGCTGCTCGGGCCGCTGTTCGGCGTCGTCATGGCCGACTACTGGCTGATCCGCCGCGGCAAGGTCAATGTGCCGGAGCTGTACACGGCATCCACTGAAGGGGCCTACTTCTACCGGAAAGGCGTCAACCCGCGGGCAATCATCGCCATGGTCCCGGCGGCGGTCCTCGCCCTGCTGATTGCCTTCGTCCCCGGGCTGGCATCCGCGGCCCCGTTCGCCTGGTTCTTCGCGGCAGGCATCGCCGCCGTTGTCTATTTCTTCATCGCAGACCGCAACCAGCGCCTGGAAGACCGCGACGGCGAGACGATCGCCGTCGCCAGCACCCACTGACACACCCATCCCGCCCGCCAAGGAAGCCCCGTGCGCATTCTCGTAGCAAACGTCAACACCACCTCCTCCATGACCGAATCCATAGCGGCCTCGGCCCGCAGCGTCGCTGCCCCGGGCACCGAGATTGTCGGCATCACGCCCCGCTTCGGGGCGGACTCCTGCGAGGGGAACTTCGAAAGCTACCTGGCCGCCATCGCCGTCATGGACGCCGTCACCTCCTACCCGCAGCCGTTCGACGCCGTCATCCAGGCGGGGTACGGCGAACACGGGCGCGAAGGGCTGCAGGAGCTCCTGGATGTGCCGGTCGTCGACATCACCGAGGCGGCAGCCAGCACGGCCATGTTCCTGGGCCACAAGTACTCCGTGGTCACCACCCTGGACCGTACCGTGCCGTTGATCGAGGACAGGCTGAAGCTCGCCGGCCTGGACGCCCGATGCGCGTCCGTCCGGGCCAGCGGCATGGCGGTCCTGGAGCTGGAGGAGGAACCGGACCGCGCCGTGGAAGCCATCATCGACCAGGCGATGCTGGCAGTCACCCATGACAAGGCGGAAGTAATCGTGCTCGGCTGCGGCGGCATGGCCGGCCTGGACGAGCAGATCCGGCAGCGGGCCGGGGTGCCGGTGGTCGATGGCGTCGCTTCCGCGGTGACCATCGCCGAATCCCTGGTCCGGATGGGTCTTTCCACCTCCAAGGTCCGGACCTTCGCCGCACCGCGGCCCAAAACCGTCATAGGCTGGCCGCTGAACAAACCGGCCATGCCGGTGCAGCTGTAGACCAGGAGAACACGTGAGCACAACCCCTTCCCGCATCGCCGTCGTAACCGGGGCAGGCTCAGGGATCGGCCGGGAGGTAGCCCGGCAAATGCTGGCCGACGGCTACCGGGTGGCACTCGCCGGCCGCCGGGAGGCGCAGCTGTTGGAAACGGCGGAGGGCCACCCGGAGGCGCTGGCGGTGCCATGCGACGTCACCCGGGCGGCCGACGTCGAACGCCTCTTTGACGCCGTCCGCCAGAAGTGGGGGCGCGTGGACGTGCTGTTCAACAACGCCGGCGTCTTCGGCCCCGCGGCCGGTGTGGACGAAATCAGCCTGGATGACTGGAACGCCACCCTCGCCGTCAACCTCACCGGATCGATGCTGTGCGCCGCGGCCGCCGTCCGTGCCATGAAGGCGCAGGAGCCGCAGGGCGGCCGGATCATCAACAATGGCTCCATCTCCGCCCATTCGCCCCGTCCGCGCACCGTCGCGTACACGGTGACCAAACATGCGGTGACCGGCCTGACCAAGAGCATCGAGCTGGATGGCCGGGGCTATGGCATCACCTGCGGCCAGATCGACATCGGCAACACGGCCACTGACATCATGGACACCATCGGCGTCGGCTCGGGGGCACTCCAGGCCGACGGCAGCCGGAAGGTCGAGCCGATGTTTCCGGTAGCGGACGCGGCACGGGCGGTGCTGATGATGGCCAACATGCCGGCCTCGGCCAGCGTCGGGTCAGTGGTGGTCACCGCCGCCGGAATGCCCTTCATCGGCCGCGGCTAACTCCCCGGCTGGGCGGGCGCCGAGAGAGGCAGGAGGGCCGAGAGGTCCGCGCGCAGGCCGGAGGC
The DNA here is from genome assembly GCF_057369995.2 of Arthrobacter sp. MOO21. NCBI lineage: Bacteria > Bacillati > Actinomycetota > Actinomycetes > Micrococcales > Micrococcaceae > Arthrobacter > Arthrobacter sp. MOO21. The sequence continues at coordinate 2,398,476 of NZ_CM170671.2, forward strand.
CGCCACCTTCCCCGAGGCCACGGCGTCCGCCCAGCTCAACTGGCCGGTGGCCATCGCAAGCCAGGTGGCGGCGTCGCACTCGATGACGTTGGGCGGGGTGCCGCGGGTGTGCCGCGGGCCCTCCACGCACTGCGTGACGCCGAACGGCGGGACGCGCACTTCCACCGAGTTGCCCGGCGCCCGGGCGGTGACCTCCTCAAGGGTGTAGCGGACGGCAGTGGCCACGACTGGCCTGGGAACGGGAAGGTCCGACGACGGCCCGGCACCTTCGAGCCATGCAGCCAGCGCCGCTTTACCTTCCTGGGCGTCAATACGACGGCGGGCTACGGCCATGTTTGGAGTCTTCCTTTTTGGTGCAGGCAGGGTTGGTGCCGGTCGGGTTTGTTCAGTCGGGCCTGTTCAGTCGTGTCTGTTCAGTCCAGGAGCGCGGAAACTGCGGGGCCAAGCCGGATCTTCCCCACCGGCCGGCCGCCGCCGAGCACGGGTTCGACCACCTTTTCCAGGACGCTCGCCACGCCCGGGATCTCCACCGCGCCGGCCGCCGCCAGGAGCGTCAGGGCCACCAGCGATGTTGCCCGGATGTTGCCGTCCAGGATCTTGACGGCAACGGAGACACCCTGCGGCGTCGCCATCGCCAGGACACCTTCAGCGCCGATCTTGGCAATGATTTCCAGCTCGTCCATCACCAGGGTGTTTGCCTCGCCGCGGCCCTGAACAGCCCATGGATAATCCAGCATGGAGGTGGCAATCGTGGCGGCCCTGGCGTTGAAGCTGTGGTCCCCGGGGGCCTTGGCCAGCTGGGAGTAGGCGCGGGCCAGCCCCGTGAGCGACACGGCGGCCACGGGCGCACCGCAGCCGTCGATCCCCAGGTGCGCGATCTTCTCGCCCGTATATTCCTCGATGGCGGTGCGCACGCGCTGCTGCAGCGGGTGGTTGGGCTCCAGGTAGCTGTGAGTGTCCCAGCCGTTCTCCGTGCACGCCCAGAGGAACGCCGCATGCTTGCCCGAGCAGTTGTAGGCCAGCCGGGACTTTCCCTTTTCGGAACGCACCAGCCAGTTCCGCGCCGTTTCATCCTGGGGCCAGGCTTCCGGGCACTGCAGCTGGTCCTCGCGGACCCCGGCCGCCTTGAGCATCCCGGCAACAACATCCATGTGGTCCAGCGACCCCGTGTGGCTCCCGCACGCGATGGCCACCTGTGCGCCGCGCAGTGGCACGCCGGACTGCATGGCGGCCAGCGCCTGGAACGGCTTCAGTGCGGACCGGGCATAAATCGGGGTGTTGATGTCGCCCAGCTCGGTGACCACAGAGCCGTCGGCGGAGAGCAGCACCGCGGAGCCGATATGCCGCGACTCCACGAAGCCGCTGCGTTCGATTACGGCCAGTTCGACGGCGGAGCCAACGGTGAAGGTGGCATGCGGATTATGCGGCATGCTGCCAGTCTATGGGCCGCCGCGGCCGAAGCCTGGATACTTCGACGCCTACTGCACGGTGACCATCACCGACTGCCAGCCGGAGGCGCCGTCCGGAACCGGATCAGCCCGCTGGTCCGTCTGGACCTCGCCGGTGCCATCCGTGGCCCGGACCTTGATGTAGTGGGGGCCGGGCGTGGCGTCCCATTCGTATGACCACTGGCGCCAAGTGATGGTGGAGGCTTCCGCGGAAAGGGTCGTTTCCACCCAGTCGCCGTTGTCGATCTGGATTTCCACCTTGGTGATGCCCCGGGTCTGGGCCCAGGCGGTGCCACCGACGGCCACTTTCCCGGCCGGCACCTTCGCAAAGGACTTGGGCACCTCCACGCGCGCCATGGTCTTGATGGGGCCGCGCTCGGACCAGCCGCGATTTGTCCAGTAGGCCTTGTTGTCGGCGAAGCGGGTGACTTCCAGGTCCACCACCCATTTGGTGGCGGACACGAAACCGTAGAGCCCGGGGACCACCATTCGCACCGGGTAGCCGTGCTCCAGCGGCAGCGGTTCGCCGTTCATGCCGATGGCCAGCATGGCGTCGCGGTCGTCCTGGAGCACCTCCAAGGGAGTGGAGGCACTGAACCCGTCAATGGATGTGGACAAAACCATGTCCGCGCCATCCTTCGGCTTGGCCCGGGCCAGCACCTCGCGGATGGGAAGGCCAAGCCACTTTGCGTTGCCGGCCAAATTGCCGCCCACCGGGTTGGACACGCAGGTCAGGGTGACATGCGATTCGATCAATTGCGCATCCAGCAGGTCCTGGAAGGTAAGCGTCACTTCCTGCTCCACCAGCCCGTGCACGCGCAGTTCCCAGTCGTCGACGTTGATTTCCGGAACACTCAGGGCGGTATCGATGCGGTAGAACTCATTGCTGGGCGTCAGCCACGGGGTCACGCCCGGCACCGGGGACTGGACGCCCGCGGGCACAGGAGCGGCGGCCTTTGCCGGTGCCGGCAGGCGCAGGGCCTCCCGGGCCTGGGCCACGTTGTTGCGCGCGGCACCCAGCAGCCGTCCGCCCGTGGCCGCAATACCGGCGGCTGCCGCCGTAATCCCGGCGGCTGTGAAGAAGCCACGGCGGCTGGTGCCTCCACCCTGCTGCCGCGCGTCGTCGTCGGCTGCTTGGTCCGCCGGCGCTTCGGGCCATTTTTTCATCCCCCACAGCGGCACCATCAACCGGTGCAGGGCCACCAGGCCCGCCAGTGTCCCCAGTACGGACGGAATGGCGTCCGCGGGGCCGACGCCCGCCCGGGTCACGACGCAGGCCACGATCACGGCGCCCATGAACAGCACACCCAGGACGCCCAGCACCCACTTCCGGTAGGCCACCACGCCAAGAATGCAGGCAAGCACCGCGATGGTCAGGCCCATGCCCACGAAAAGGGCAGCCTTGTCGTTGGTGCCGAACGTGGCGATCGCAAAGTCCTTCAGCCAGGGCGGCGTGAAGTCGATGAAGGTGGACCCCAGGGCGAACAGCGGGGTTGCCCGGGCGGTGAAGAACGCGCCAATCAGCTCCGCAACGGCAAGTACGACGGCGGCTGCCACCACGCCTGCCAGCGCGGCCATGGCGGCGGGGCCGATTTTCCGGTTTCGAAGCGTTGTCATGTGTATGGTTCGGAGCGGGCGGCCACCCGGATTGACCGCCGGGCAGGGAAGGTCACAGCTTAGGAGCGGGCAGGGTGCACAAAGTACCCTTGGAGACTGTGAAGGTACTCGTCATTGGCCCCGGAGGCCGCGAACACGCCATTGTCCGCTCCCTGCTTGCCGACCCCAACGTGTCCGAGGTCCACGCGGCGCCGGGCAATGCCGGGATCAGCAAGCTGGTCCCCACCTACAACATCAACGGCAATGATCCCGAGGCAGTTGCGGAGCTGGCTACCAGGCTCGCCGTGGACCTCGTGGTCGTGGGCCCCGAGGCGCCGCTCGCTGCAGGGGTCTCCGATGCCGTCCGCGAAGCCGGCATCCCCGTCTTCGGACCCAGCAAGGCAGCCGCCCAGCTCGAGGCCTCCAAGGCCTTCGCCAAGGAAGTCATGGCGGAAGCCGGCGTCCCCACGGCCATGGCCATGGTCGCCGCCAACGCCGATGAAGCAGCCTCCGCGCTGGACACCTTCGGCGCGCCGTACGTGGTGAAGGATGACGGCCTCGCGGCCGGCAAGGGCGTGGTGGTCACCCGGAACCGGGAGGAAGCCCTCGCCCACGCCCAGTCCTGCTTCGACGCCGGCGGCTCCGTGGTGATCGAGGAGTTCCTGGACGGGCCGGAGGTTTCCCTGTTTGTCCTCTGCGACGGCCAGAACACCGTGGCACTCTCACCTGCGCAGGACTTCAAGCGCATCTTCGACAACGACGAAGGCCCCAACACCGGCGGCATGGGCGCCTACACCCCGCTTGAATGGGCACCGGAAGGCCTGGTCCAGGAAGTCCTGGACCGCGTTGCCCAGCCCACCGTCAACGAGATGGCCCGGCGCGGAACCCCGTTCGTCGGCGTGCTGTTCGTCGGCCTTGCCCTGACCTCGCGCGGCACCCGCGTGATCGAGTTCAACGTCCGCTTCGGCGACCCCGAAACCCAGGCAGTCCTCGCCCGGCTCAAAACCCCCCTCGGCTCCCTGCTCATGGCAGCCGCGAAGGGCGAACTGGACAAGGCAGAGGAGCTGCGGTGGGCAAAGGAGACCGCCGTCGCCGTCGTCATCGCCTCGGAAAACTACCCGGACACTCCCCGCACCGGCGACCGCATCCGCGGGCTCAAGAAGGTGGAGGCCCTGGACGGCGTGCACGTCATCCACGCCGGAACCGCCCTGGACGCGGACGGCAAGGTGGTGTCCGCAGGCGGCCGCGTCCTGGCCGTCGTCGCCCTCGGCAGCGACCTGGTGGAGGCACGGGAAAGGGCATACGACGGCGTGGAGCTGATCCAACTGGAAGGCTCCCAGTTCCGCAGCGACATCGGCCGCAAGGCCGCCCGGGGCGAAATCAAGGTCCCCTACGGCGCCACCGGCTCGCTGCCCGCAGTGAAAGCGAAGGCCTGACATGAGTGAAACGCCGGTGAACCGCGGGTACGCCGCCAAGACCCTGGACCTGCCCGGATGGACCCATGTCTACTCCGGCAAGGTCCGCGACCTGTACGAGCCGGCTGACGAGTCGATCGTGCAGCGGCTTGGCCAGGACTGCGTGCTGGTGGTCGCCAGCGACCGCATCAGCGCCTACGACCACGTGCTCTCGAGCGAGATCCCGGACAAGGGCCGCATCCTCACCCAGCTGAGCCTCTGGTGGTTCGACCAGCTGGGCGTTGAACACCACGTACTGGGCTCCACCGAGGAGGACGGTGTGCCGGCAGAGGTGCTGGGCCGGGCGATGATCTGCAAGAAGCTGGACATGTTCCCCGTGGAATGCATCGCGCGCGGCTACCTCACAGGTTCCGGGCTGCAGGAGTACAGGGCACTGGGCACGGTCTGCAACATCCCGCTGCCCGAGGGCCTGGTGGACGGATCGCGCCTTGACCATGCCATTTTCACGCCGTCCGCGAAGGCCCTGATCGGCGAGCACGATGAGAACATCACCTACGACGCTGTGGTGGCGCTCGTGGGGGACGACATCGCTGCCCGCCTCAGCGAGCTGACCCTGAAGATCTACACGACGGCGGAAAAGATCGCCCGGGAGCGCGGCATCATCCTGGCCGACACCAAGGTGGAGTTCGGGTACGACGCCGTCTCCGGCTCCATCACCCTGGGCGACGAGGTGCTCACCCCCGATTCCTCACGGTTCTGGGATGCCGCCACGTACAAGCCGGGCCAGGCGCAGCCTTCCTACGACAAACAGTACGTGCGCGACTGGCTGACCTCGGCCGAATCCGGCTGGGACAAAGCCTCGGACACCCCTCCGCCGGCGCTTCCGGCAGACGTGGTGGAGCGTACCCGCAGCCGCTATGTCGAGGCGTACGAGAAGATTACGGGGAAGAGCTTCACATAAACAAGGGCGGGCCCGGGAGTCCCGGGCCCGCCCTTAGCTCTCCTTAGCTCGCCTGCCTTTAGCTCACTTGCGCGGCCGCGGCGGCCCGCTTTTGGGCGAGCCTGATTTCGAGGATCGCGTCCAGCGCCTGCTGCACGCGATCCTGTGCACCGGCGGCGGCGAATGCCTTTTGGGCTTCCTCCAGGTGCACCAGGGCTTCGTCTGTTTCGCCCGAGGCCTTCAACGACTTTCCGAGGAGGAGCGACACCTCGCCGGCCGTGTGCTTGCCGAGGGCACCGCGTTCGGCATGGATCTCGCGCAGCTTCTCGACGGCGGCCACGATGTCCCCGGTCAGGTACAGCCATCGCGCCCGGATGAAGGCCACCTCAAGCTCATCGCTCTTGGTTCCTCCGACGATGGAGAAGGCGAGTTCAGCGCGCTCGATGGCCGACAGGGTCTCCGGCTCCACGATTCCCGAGGAAAGCCGGACGGCGGCGGAGGCTTTGTTGAAGCGCGCCCACAGCTCGATGTCATTGGCGGGGGAGAGCAGCCGGGCCGCCCGCTCGTGGTGCTTCACGCCTTCTGCATAGTCGTGCCGCATGAAGGCCACGTTGCCGATCACCCAGGCCACCTCGCCGGCGAGCTGGGACATGGCATGCTCATCCACTTGTTCGAGCAGGGCCTGGCAATACTTCCAGGCCTCATCCAGCCGCCCGCTTTCCGCGAGGGCACCGATCAGGATGCGGTGCGCCCCGATGGCCACCGTTGAACCGCGGGGCAGGTTGACAGACAGCTTGACAGCTTCGAGCGCGTGCTCAACAGCCACGGAGAGCTGGCCCTGGCCGTGGCACACAGCAGCCAGCATCTGGCGGGCACGCACGCCAAGACCCACCGATTCCGTTGCCATGGGGTGTTCAAGGAGGCGTTCGATGATCTTCCGGCACTCCTGCAGGTCACCCTGCTTCATGAGGCATTCAGCCTGCATGTACGTCATATTCCACCAGGCGCTGGTGTTCTTGCCGTCGAGTGCTATCTGCGCGGCAGCCGCGGCGTGGCTGGCTGCCAGGGGGTAGTCGCGCAAGTCCCACGCCTGGCGCGCGTACAGCCCTGCGAGAACGTATTCAGCGTCGCTCACGGAAATGGGCTGGCTCCAAGCCTCCAGTGCCTTGGGTGCCAGCTCCAGCCTGCGAGCCAGTTCCTCGATTACTTCGGCCGTCGGTTCCCTTCGGCCGGTTTCGAGCAGCGAGATGTAGCTGGGTGAATACAGGTCCTTGCCCAGTTCGGCCTGTGTCAGTCCACGCTCAAGGCGCTCCGCCCGGAGCTTTTCTCCGAATCCGTTGCCCACGCGTTTCCTCCTTCTGGACAGCTGGGGCCGAATGCTTGACAGCCCCTGTGGAAAATATTTTACAATGTGTGTCAACAAGGACAGTGCTGGCTTTGTAACGAATCCGACTCGTATTGAGGAACTTATATGTTGAAGAAGATCGCAACCGCGGCCGCCTTGGCTGGGGCCCTGGCTTTTTCCGCGGCGGCTCCGGCCGTCCTGTCTGCAGGTTCCATCGCCGATAACTCGGGTACGTCGGTAGCAATCGGAAACTGGCCTGACCCCGCCTCCACCAAGGTGAAGAAGGACAAGAAGACCGATACCACCTACACCACCTACATCGGCAACTGGCCCGATCCCGCATAAACAGCTTCCTCGCACCAGGAGGCGATGGACAGCCCCGGAGCACCAGCTCCGGGGCTGTCCTGTTTTCCGCCGTGACCGGATCGCAACAAAAAAGAGGGCCTCCGCAAGGAGACCCTCTTTCCATTTTGGTCGGGATGACAGGATTTGAACCTGCGACCTCTTCGTCCCGAACGAAGCGCGCTACCAAGCTGCGCTACATCCCGATCCGCTGCAAAAGCAACTTTACAAGGATAGCCGATCCCGGGCTCCGATGCGAAATCCAGCTTCGATGGCACGTCTCCATGGTCCGGGGTGGCCTGCCGGACCAGTGGTCAGACCAGCGAATCCTTCCATGCCCCGTGCAGGTCGGCGAAGCGGCCGCCGCCGCCGATGAGGTCAGCCGGAGTGCCGTCCTCCACGATTCGGCCGTCGTGCACCACCAGCACCCGGTCCGCCGTCTCTACCGTGGAGAGCCGGTGAGCGATGATCAGCGCGGTCCTCCGCGCCCCGTCCGTCCCGGCGAGCAGCCGTGCCAGTCCGGCCTGGACCAGGCGTTCGGAGGGGATGTCCAGGGAGGAGGTGGCTTCATCCAGGATCAGCACCGCCGGCCGCGCCAGGAAAGCCCTGGCGAAGCTGATCAATTGACGTTGCCCGGCGGAAACCCGGCCACCGCGCTTGTTGACGTCGGTGTCGTAGCCTTCGGGGAGCTGCAGGATGAATTCGTGGGCCCCGACGGCCTTTGCGGCTTCCTCGATCTCGGCACGCGTCGCTTCCGGCCGGCCCAGGGCAATGTTGTCCGCCACGGATCCGCTGAACAGGAAGGCTTCCTGCGTGACCATGACGATGTTCCGGCGCAGGTCCTGGGTGCCCAGGTTCCGCAGGTCGATGCCGTCCAGCGTGAGGTTTCCTGAGGTGACGTCGTAGAAGCGGGCGATCAGCTTGGCCAGCGTCGATTTTCCGGCGCCGGTCTGGCCCACCAGGGCTACGGTCTGCCCGGCCGGGATGTGCAGGTTGAGGCTCGGTACCACGACGGGCCCGTCCCCGTAGCGGAACTCCACGTCCCTGAAGTCGATGTCGCCCTTGGCGCCGGAGAGGGGAACGGGGTTTTTGGGCGGCCGTACGGTGGGCACCTCCTCCAGGAGCCCGGAGACCTTTTCCAGGGCCGCCTGGGCGCTTTGGAACGAGTTGTAGAACATGGCCATCTGGTCCACCGGCTGGAAGAACCGCTTGGTGGAAAGGATCAGCGCCAGGAGCACGCCCACGGCCAGGTCCCCGGTGAGCACCCGGAAGCCGCCGAAGAGCAGCACTACGGCCACGCAGACGTTGCCGATCAGCACCAGGCCGGGCTGGAAGATGCCGTTGAGGTTGATGGACCGCACGGTGACCCGGCGGTAGTCCTCGGCGAGCCGGCCGTACGTCTGCGAGTTTTCCCGCTCCTTGCGGAAGGCCTTCACGGCGCGGATGCCGGTCATGGTTTCCACGAAGTGCACGATCAGCCGGGCCGAGACCACCCGGGACTCGCGGAAGGCGATCTGCGAGTGCTTCTGGTACCAGCGCGCCAGGAAGAACATGGGCACGCCGGCGGCCAAGACCAGCAGGCCGCTGCGCCAGTCCAGGGCAAAAATGGTCACCGCGGTAAAAGCCATGAAGAGGATTCCCGACGCCAGCGAACTGACGCCCGAATCCAGGAGTTCACGAAGGGCCTCAAGGTCCGAGGTTTGCCGGGCAATGATCCGGCCGGAGGTGTATTTCTCGTGGAACTCCAGGCTCAGCCTCTGCGTGTGCCGGAACACCCTTACCCGCAGGTCCAGGAGCATGGCCTGGCTGAGCCGCGCGGTGGTGGTGACGTACAGGGCGGTGAGTCCCGCCGTCGCGATGGCCGCGAGCAGGTAGGCGGCGCCGGTGAACACGAGGGGCAGGTTGTCGCCGGCCTGCAGGGCGGGCAGCGCGTGGTCGATGCCGAAGGCGATCAATGCCGGGCCGGCCGACCCGCGCAGCCTGGGATAGGACCACCATCGCAATGGTCAGCCAAAACCGCAGCCGCACCGGACGGATCAGCGATCCCAGCAAGGCGAGTGACCGCCGTCGTACTGCCCTGCTGTCACTCCTGCTGAGGTGGGCGTTGTCCTCGTTCGCAGTGCCGAACGTTGCCGTGCTCATCGCGTCACTTCCTCTGCCTGGTCTTCCAGGGCAGACAACTCCGAATCCAGGTCCCGTGGCTCACGGTCCAGGCTGGCGATCACGTACCTGTAGTGGGCATTGCGGGCCAGCAATTCGGTGTGCGTTCCGACGTCGGCGATGCGGCCGTCCTCCAGGAGCGCCACGCGGTCGGCCAGCGCCACCGTTGAGGGCCGGTGGGCGACGATCAGGGTGGTGGTGTCCCTGAGGACCTCCCGGAGGCGGGCCTCCACCAGTTCCTCGGTATGGACGTCCAGGGCGGAGAGGGGATCGTCCAGGACCAGGACCCGGGGATGCGCCGCGATGGCCCGCGCCAGGGCAATGCGCTGGCGCTGCCCGCCGGAAAGGCTCAGGCCTTCCTCGCCGATCAGCGTGTCCACCCCCTCCGGCAGCGAATACGCGAAGTGCGCCTGCGCAACGTCGAGGGCTTCGTCCAGTACCTGGTCGCTCCGCGCCGGGGCTCCGAGCAGGACGTTGTCCCGGACCGAATTGGAGAACAGCGTGGTGTCTTCGAAGGCCACCGCCACGGTCCGCCGCAGTTCCTCGACGTCGAACGCGCGGATGTCGACGCCGTCGATGCTGATGGCGCCGTCGGTAACGTCATAGAGGCGGGGCACCAGCTGGATCAGGGCGCTCTTGCCGCTGCCCGTGATGCCCACCAGGGCCATGGTTTCGCCGGGGCGGACATCAAGGCTGATGTCCTTGAGGATCGGCTTGTCCGGCGCGTCCTCGAAGGCGAAGGTTGCGTTGTGGAAGCTGAGCGCGCCGGCCAGCTGTCCGGGGCGGCGCGGCTCGGCGGGACTGGTGATGGTGTTTTGCGTGTCCATCACCTCGTAGTGGCGGTCGACGGCGGTCTTGGCAGTGAGTGCCATGGCCAGCAGCATGCCGGAGAACTCCACGGGGGAGGCGATGACCGCCGCGGTGGCGAAGAAGGCCACCAGGGCGCCGATGCTCAGCTGACCGCCCGCGCACAGCATGATGCCCACCACCAGCGCGGCGCCCAGTGCGAGCTCGGGCAGCAGGGTGACCACCATGGTGAACGTGGCCTGATGCCGGGCTTTCGCGATTTCCGTCTGCCGCAGTTCCTCGGCCTGCTCGTTGAAGTTCTCCAGGGCCTCCCGGCTGCGGCCGAAGGCCTTGAGCACGCGGATACCGTGGACGGACTCCTCCACGGTGGTGGCCAGGTCCCCGGCCTGGTCCTGGCTGCGCCGGGCAACCTTGCTGAACCGGGTCCGGAACCGGAAGCTGTTGATGGTGATCGGGACGGCGGCGGCGAGGAAGATCAGGGCCAGCTGCCAGCTCATCGAGAACATCGCAACGATGCCGATGACCACCGTCAGGGTGGTCACCACCAGCATGATGGCGCCGAACGCCATCCAGCGGCGGAGGAAGTTCAGGTCCGTCATGGCCCGGGACAGGAGTTGCCCGGATCCCCATCGGTCGTGGAAGGAAACGGCCAGGTCCTGCAGGTGGTCATAGAGGGACACCCGCATCCTGGTCTCCACGCTGGTGGCCGGGTTGATGACGAACTGCCGGCGCAGCGCCACCAGGCCCGCTTCGGCGATGCCCAGGACCAGGATGACGCCCGCCGACACCCAGACCGCCTCCGCCGTGCCGCCGGGCTGCAGCACGGTGTTGACCAGGACCCGGAGGACCTGCGGGATGGTCAGGGCAACGATGCTGGCCAGGAGTGCGCAGAGAAGCCCGAGCAGCAGCCGGGGGAGGATGGGCCGCACATGGGGATAGAGCCGGCGGATCGATCTGAAAAATGGAGTCTGCTTGGCCATGCCCGCTTCTCAAGCTCTAAAACGAATGTAGTTTCCTCTAGCAACTACCCTATGCCATCACGTGAGCCCGTTCACAGGGATTGCGGGACGGTTTCGGGGCTCGCACAGTTATTGCGGTCTGTAATGCGGTGAACTAGCTGCCTGGGGTGAGGGTGAGCAGGACGGCCTCAGGTTTGCAGGCGATGCGCACGGGTGCGAAGCGCGAGGTGCCGATGCCGCCCGAGACGTTGACCGGCGTCGTGCTTCCATTGCTTGACCAGTCGTGGAGCCCCTTGGCCCGCCAGGTGGGCAGGTCGCAATTTGCGACGACCGCCCCGTAGCCGGGGATGCACAACTGGCCGCCGTGCGTGTGGCCGGCCAGCAGGAGGTCAGCGCCGCTTTCCGTAAAGTGGTCCAGCACCCGCTGGTAGGGGGCATGGATGACGGCGATCCTGAGGTGGTCGTTCGAGTCCTGGTTGACGGTTCCCCTGGGCCAGCCGGCGTACCGTTCCCTGTTCAGGTGGGGATCGTCGACGCCGGAAAAATCGAAGCGCATGCCGTTGAGCACCAGGGACTGGTGGCGGTTGGTCAGGTCCACCCAGCCGGCCATGCCGAAAGCCGAGCGCAGCCGCGGCCAGTCCAGCGGGACAGGCTTCGGCTTCACCTTCGAGGGACCCAGGAGGTAGGCCGCCGGGTTCTTCGGGGTGGGGGCGAAGTAGTCGTTGGAGCCCGGAACGAAGACGCCGGGAAACTGCAGCAGCGGGCGCAGGGCTTCCAGCACCGGCTCCACGGCCTTGATGTGGCTCATGTTGTCGCCCGTGTTGACCACCAGGTCGGGCCGGAGGTCGGCCAACGACCCGAGCCAGTCGGCCTTCTTCTTCTGGCCGGGCACGAAGTGGATGTCGCTCAGGTGCAGGATGCGGAACGGGTTCCGGCCGGCAGGCAGGATCGCCAGCGTTTCCTCACGCAGGACGAACTGGTTCTTTTCCCACAGCCCGTAACCAAAGGCAGCCATCCCCGCGGCGGCCCCCGCCCCGGCACCGACGGCAAAGCCGCGCCCGATGGAGCGGACGCGGCTTGCCAGGGTGTTGGTGTTCATCCGCGCCTAGCCGTTCCCGTTGCCGTTGCCGTTGCCGTTCTTAGTCGGCCCGGGTGCCGGTTCCTTCGGTGCCTGGGTGGCCGGCGCCGCAGGAGCGGGCGCCTGGGTGGCCTGCGTGGTTGGGCGGGTCGGGGCGGTGGTTCCGTTGACCATGTTGCTCGGCGGCGCAGGGAACGGGTTGGTGCCGTAGGCGGGGGCAATCTTCGCCATGAAGTTGGAGAACATAGGCCCTGCGATCATGTAGCCGTCGATGCCCTGGTAGAACTTCCCGTTGACCGTGATGTTCTGTCCGGCCCGGCTCTGGTTGCCCAGGGGATCACCAAACCAGGCAGCGGTCGCCAGGCCCGTGGTGTGGCCAACCACCCAGGTGGAGCCGTTGTTGTTGGACGTGCCGGTCTTTGCGCCGATGGGGAAGCTGGTCCTGGTGGAGATCCGGGGCTGGATCAGGGAGCCCGAACCGCGGTTCAGGACTTCCTGCAGCGCATAGTTCACACCGCGGGCGACGTCCGGCTTGATGGCGTCGCGGCAGCTGCTGGACTGGGCGGGGAGCTGCTTGCCCAAGGCATCGGTGACCGAGGTGATGGCGATCGGCTCGCAGTACTTGCCGTCGTTCGCGAAGGTGGCGAAAGCGCTGGCCATGGTGAGCGGAGCGGTCTGGGTGGAACCCAGCAGGTTGCCCAGGGTCATCATGTTGATGCTCGGGTTCGGGTCGCTGCCATCGGCGGACGGCAGCCCGCCGTGCAGGCCAACAGCGTCCACAATCTTCTGGATACCGCAGAAGTCCAGCTGCGCTGCGGACGCGAAGGTCACCGTGTTGATGGAGTTGTAGAGGCCCTCCAGCACCGACAGCGGCCTGTACCACTGCGGTTCGGCGTTCTGGAGGTCGTCAGCGGCATCCAGGCCCTGGTTCTTCTGCGCCGTACTGTAGGCGCCCTGCACCTTGCCGCAGGTATTGCGCCACTGGTAACCGATGGGGTAAACGCGCTGCGCGGCATTGACCACCGTGTTCATGGACTTGCCCTCGTTGAGCCACTCGGCAAAGGTAAACGGCTTCATGGTGGACCCCGGCTGGAAGCCGCCGATGCCATTGAGGTCGTTGCCGTCCTTGTCCATCTTGTCCACGTTGAAGTTCAACTGCGAGTCAAAGCCCTGGCCCGGCAGGAACGTGGTGTTCTGGGCCATGGAAATGATCTTTCCCGTGCCCGGCTGGACGGACACCATCGAGGAGCCCCATTTATCCGGGTTGGCCCCGGTGGCTGCGTTGACCTGTTCCTGGGCGGCGGCCTGGGCCTTGGGATCCAGGGTGGTGGTGATGGTCAGGCCACCGCCGTAAATCAGGCGCTGGCGTTCCTTCACGTCCGCGCCGTACGCGGGATTGTTCTCGAGCAGGTGCAGGATGTAGTCACAGAAGTACGGGGCGGAAGCCGCGTAGGCGCAGCCCTGCTTGGGCTGGGTCACTTTGGGTTCCACAGGGGTGGCGACGGCGGCGTCGTGCTCTTCCTGGGTGATCTTGCCCTGGTTCAGCATCAGGCCCAGCACCAGGTCGCGGCGCTGCTTGGACTTCTCCGGGTTGGTGATCGGATCGAAGGCGGAGGGGCTGTTGACCAGGCCGGCCAGCAGCGCCGCCTGCGGCAGGGTCAGGTCTTTGGCGGTGGTGCTGAAGAAGTAGCGGGAGGCCGCTTCGATGCCGTAGGCGTCCCGGTTGAAGAAGACAATGTTGAGGTAGCCCTCGAGGATCTGGTCCTTGCTGAATTCCTTCTCCAGCGCGATGGCCAGCTTCATTTCCCGCAGCTTGTCGCCAACGCCCTTGTTGACGCCGTTGAGTTTGATCTGGTCCTCTTCGCCCGCGGCGGCCAGGTTGGCGTTGAGGACGTTGTTCACGTACTGCTGGGTGATGGTTGACGCACCCTGCTTGTTGCCGCGCGCGGTGCTGACCAGGGCGCGGAGGATGCCCGTGGTGTCCACGCCGCCGTGCTCGTAGAACCTGCTGTCCTCCACGGCGATGATGGCGTTCTTCATATTCGGGGAAATCTGGTCAAGCGCAACCTTGGTGCGGTTCTCCGTGTAGACGCTGGCGATCTCGCTTCCGTCCGCGGCCAGGATCCGGGTGGTCTGGCTGGGGGGATCGACCTTCAGTTCGGCAGGAAGGGCGTCGAAGAACTGGATGGAACCGCTCGCCGCACTGCCGGAGACGGCGGCGGCCGGGACCAGCAGGCCCGCCACCAGGACACCGCAAACAGCACTCACACCAAGGAAAACAAGGATCTTACCCAGCGTGGTGGCAGTGTCGAATAAGGGGTTCTTGCGAGTGGCCATGTTTTCCACTTTACCGGCAAGGACTAGTCTTTCTTTCATGACCAAATGGGAGTACGCGACGATTCCGCTCATTATTCACGCTACAAAGCAGATCCTGGACCAGTGGGGAGAGGACGGCTGGGAGCTCGTCCAAGTAGTCCCCGGACCTGACGGCAACGGCCTTGTCGCCTACCTCAAGAGGGAGAAGCAGTAGCATGAGCACCCCCGCAGAAGCCCAGTCCAGCGCCGCCACGGCGCCCACGTCCGCCGTCGAGAAGCGCCTGGCGGAACTGGGAATCACCCTTCCCGAAGTTGCTGCCCCGGTTGCCTCCTACGTCCCTGCCGTGGTCTCCGGCAGCCACGTCTACACCTCCGGCCAGCTGCCCTTTATTAACGGCAAACTCGAAGCTACCGGTAAGGTTTCGGCCGGCACCGAGGGCTTCGCCGACGAGCCCACCGTTTCCCCGGAAGATGCCCAGAAGTACGCCGCCGTGTGCGCCGTGAACGCGCTGGCTGCCGTGAAGAGCGTCATCGGAGACCTTGACCGCATCACCCGCATCGTCAAGGTGGTGGGATTCGTCGCCTCCGATCCGTCATTCACCGGCCAGCCCGCCGTCGTCAATGGCGCTTCGGAACTGCTAGGCCGCGTCCTGGGTGACGCAGGCCAGCACGCACGCTCCGCCGTCGGCGTTGCCGTTCTTCCGCTCGACTCTCCCGTAGAGGTCGAGCTGATCGCCGAATTCAGCTAGGACCGGACACCTCCCTTGCCTCACCTCGCACGACGCCTTTTCGCACTTCCCCAGGATCTTGAAGGGGCAGCGCAGAGCTGGCTCGAACACGGCGAGCGGACCCCGCGGGCCGCGCGCTACGCCTCATCAGTAGTCCTCCTGCGTGATTCCCCCACCGGTTTGGAGACATGGCTGGGCTACCGGCCCGGTTCCTCGCCGCTGGGGGTCCTCGCTTTCCCCGGCGGTTCGCTCGACGCGGCCGACGACGAAGCCATGGGATGGCTGGGCCCGTCGCCCCAGCATTGGGCTGAGCAGATGGGAACGGACGACGTCGGGCTGGCGCGCCGCCACGTGGTGGGTGCCATCCGGGAGCTCTTTGAGGAGACGGGCGTGCTGCTGGCAGGCCCGGACATGTCCAGCACGGTCGAGGCCACGTCCACCTCTGAATGGATGCGTGCACGCGTAGCGGTCGCCGACCAGGAGAAGACGCTTGCCCAGGTGCTGGGCAAGCGCGGACTGTCCCTGCGCACCGACCTGCTCAAATCCCTGGTCAACTGGCGCAGCCCGGACTTCGCGCACCGGCGGTTCGACACCCGCTACTTCGCCGCCACCCTTCCCATGGGCCAGGAACCTTCGCTGCTTGAAGGCAAAGGTGTCTGGGGCCGCTGGGTCAATGCGGCGCAAGCTGTCCAGGAGCGGGACACCACCGCCCTTGGCGACGAAGCCGGCCAGGAAAACACCGCGGGCCGCACCCTGGGCGAGCTGCTGGTTCCAGGCTCCGAGATCATGCTGGAAAAGATGGCGGCCGCCAATGGCTGCATCGCCTACCTGAGCTACAAACGCAAACCCCACGTCTACCAGCCCAGCCTCGTCGAAGAGGACGGCAAGCTCCTGCTCGAGGTCGAGGCCGCGAAGACTGTGGCGGGAGACCCCCAGCGGGAGCGCTGACGCTTCAACAGCGCAGTACCATCGACAATAAAGCAACACCGGGAGCTAGGGGGCGCCTTTGCGCGCAACGGTCAAGGACGTAGCGCGCCTCGCCGGGGTATCACCCAAGACTGTCTCGAACGTCATGAACGGCATCGTTCCCGTCAGCGGTCCCACGCGGCTCAGGGTTGAGCAGGCAATGGCGGAACTGGACTACGTCCCCAATCTTTCTGCCCGCGGACTGCGCAATGGCAGGTCAGGGGTCATCGCCCTCGCGCTGCCGGACCTGGCGACACCCTTTTCCGCCGAGATTGCCCACTGCGTCGTCGAAGTGGCCCATGAACAGGGGTGGAGCGTCCAGATCGAGGAAACGGGATCGGATCCGGGGCGCGAATACGACCTGATGTCGCGGGCGCGGTCCAACCTGATTGACGGGCTGATCCTCAACCCCGTGGTGCTGGACGAAAGCGCCGTCAAGGTGGGGGTGTCCCTTCCTCCGGTGGTACTGCTGGGGGAGGTGTCCCAAAAACTGGCGGACCGCGTGTGGGTGGACAGCGTCGCCGCTGCACGGGACATGACCTTGGCCCTTGCCAGGACCGGCAGGCGGCGCATCGCCGTGTTGGGCGCCCCCGGAGGCCGGGGTTCGGCCGCAGCGGTCCTTCGCACCCGCGGCTACCAGGCTGCGCTGGAACAGCTCGGCATCGACTTCGATGCTTCGCTGGTCATCCCGTGCGAAAAGTGGAGCCCGGACACGGCGGCCAAGGTGCTTTCCGCGTATCTTGACTCCCACCCGCTGCCGGAAGCGCTCTTCTGCTTCACCGACTCCATGGCCATCGGCGCCCTGAGCGTGCTGTGGAAACGGGGAATCACGGTTCCCGGGGACATTGCCGTGGCGGGATTCGACGACATCGCCGACGGCCAGTACGCCGTGCCTTCGCTCACCACGGTTTCGTTCGACAAACGCAAGGTGGCCAGCGAAGCCCTGCGCCTCCTGACCGAGCGGATGGCGGACCGCGGGGGACCGCAGCGGGTAGTGGCCCTCGACTACGCCGTGGTGGAGCGGGACAGCACGTCGGGCTAAGCCGGCGAGCGCAAAACAAGACCCTCCACTCGTTTGGTGAACGCTAACAATTTTTCGTTGTACTTGCCATTACATCGATGTAATGTGAGTCCTGCGTCACACCGGCCCCCTGAGCAGGCAGCAGCAACATCTCCCGCACAGGCAGGGCTCCGCGGCGCAGGAATGACTTTCAGCGGACCCATCCAAAGGAGTGACGGGTGAAGCAGTTTGATTTTCCCGCCGGACAACAGGTATCCCGGCGACAAGTACTTGCTGGCACTGTGGCCCTGGGCAGTGTCCTGGCCGCTGCGGGCCTCACCGGATGCAGCGGCGCTGCATCGGCAGCAGCCGTGCGGGACATCGAGTTCTGGCACCTCTTGTCCGGCGGCGACGGCATCAAGATGCAGGCCATGATCAGCAAGGCGAATGAGGGCAACCCGGGGTTCAAGGTGCATCCCACCGTCCTGGCTTGGGGCCCTCCCTACTACACCAAGCTGGCCATGGCGTCAGCCGGTGGCCGTCCGCCGCAGCTGGCCATCATGCATGCCAGCCGGGTTCCGGGTTATGCGCCCGGCGGACTCATCGACCCGTGGGACCTGGACCTTTTGGCGGAACACGGCGTCACGGCCCAGAGCTTCGCACCGAGGATCTGGGACAAGAGCCAGCACAACGGGAAAGTCTTTTCCATTGCCCTGGATTCGCACCCTTTCGTCATGTTCTACAACCGGGAGGTGGCGGAAAAGGCAGGACTTTTAGGCGGCAACGGCCTGTTGCAGGAAGCAACGTCCCCCCAGGAATTCCTCACCATCGCCAGGGAGATGCAGAAGGTGACCCAGGCCCACGGCCTGTCCTTCGGCTACCTTGGCAGCGGTTCCCAGATGTGGCGCCTTTTCTACACGCTCTACCGGCAGCACGGGGCCACTATGGAACTGACTCCCGGCAAGCCAATGGTTGCCGACAACGACGCCGCGATTGAGTCCCTGGAGTTCATGACATCGCTCTTCGACGACACCATCGCGGCGCAGAGCGGGGACATCAGCACGGGCATCGCGGAATTCGCCCGCGGCGGTTCAGGCATGCTTTTCAGCGGAGTCTGGGAGCTTCCCACCTTCAAGAAGGCCGGACTCCCCGTCGACGCCGCCACCATCCCCACGCTCTACGGAACCCCGGCGTCCTACGCCGACTCACATTCCTTCGTGCTTCCCCGCCAGTTGAACGTCGACGACGGGAAACGGCGCGCTGTCTACAAGTTCGTGAGCGACATCCTCAAGGGGTCCTTGTCCTGGGCCGAAGCGGGGCACATCCCCGCCTACCAGCCGGTGGTCCAGTCCCAGGCGTACCGTGACCTCACGCCGCAGATCCACTATGCCAACGCTGCCGAAATTATCGCCTACGACCCCGAAGCATGGTTCAGCGGGTCCGGTTCGGACTGGCAGACCTACTTCGCGGAGACCGTTCAGAACGTGCTCCTGGGCCGCGACAAGGCAGCTGATGGCTGGGAAGCCTTCGTCCGGCGCACCAACACCCTCCTTTCCCGGCCCAACCCGGTCTGAACCGCCCAGCGACATAGGAGTCCCGAATGAGTTCCGTAGCTACATCGCAAGACAGTGAGGGACGGGCCGCTTCGCTGCCCGGGCTGTCCCGTCGAAAGCCGTCCACCCCGGCGCGGCCCGCATCCGCGCTGGCCCAGCGGAGCCGGGACAACCTCAACGGCTGGGCGTTCGCCGCACCGTTCCTGGTGTTCTTCCTGGTCTTCCTCGTGTGGCCGCTCCTTTACGGCATGTACATGAGCCTGACCGGCAAGTCACTCACCGGCGCCAATGACAGCATCATCGGCCTCGCCAACTACACCGAGGCCCTGGCAGACCCCGACATGTGGCATTCGCTGGGCAACACCCTGTACTTCACCGTCATCAGCACCGTCCCGCTGGTGGTCGTCGCGCTCGTCATGGCGGCACTGCTCAACGTCGGGCTGCCCGCGCAATGGTTGTGGAGGCTTTCCTACTTTGCCCCGTACCTGCTGGCGTCGACGGTCGTATCCCTGTTCTTCACCTGGATGTACAACCCGCAGTTGGGCCTGATCAACGACGCTCTGGCGAAGATCGGGCTGCCGAAGGTGGCCTGGCTGAACGACCCGGGCGTAGCGATGTGGGCTATCGTCATCGCCACACTGTGGTGGACCGTGGGATTCAACTTCCTGCTGTACCTGGCTGCCATGCAAAACATCCCGGCCCAGCATTATGAAGCGGCGTCGCTGGATGGCGCCGGTGCATGGCGGCAGTTCTTCTCGATCACACTGCCGCAACTGGCCCCGACCACCGTGATGATCGTGCTCCTCCAGATCCTGGCTTCGCTCAAGATTTTTGACCAGGTCTACCAAATGACGGCCGGCGGCCCCGGCGGCGCCACCCGGCCCGTGGTGCAGTACATCTTCGAAACCGGGTTCACCGGATACCGGCTGGGATACTCCGCGGCCATTTCCTACATCTTCTTCGGACTGATCGTGGCCGTGTCCGTCATCCAGTTCCTCATCACCCGCCGCAGGAGCGCATAGCCATGGCAACTGAAACCCTCGCCCGCCCCGTTGCTTCCACCGCCAATCCCGCAGTCCGCCGCAAACCGGGCCGCAGGATGACACCCGGCCGGGTCGTCGTCCTGGCAGTCGCCGCGCTCCTGGCCGTTCTCTGGCTGGTGCCCTTCGCCTGGGCAACCGTCACCGCTTTCAAGAGCGAGACGGACGCCGCCTCTCCGAAGATCAACTGGATCCCGCCGTCGGGCTTTACCGCCGACGCGTTCGTCAAGGTATTCCAGGACGGCAACATTCCGCTCTGGACCTGGAATTCCCTGTACACGTCGGCGGCCATCACCGTGATCACGCTGGTCATTTCCGCGCTGGCGGCCTACGCCCTGTCCCGCATCGACTTCCGGGGCAAGAAGGTCCTGATGACGGTGATCATCGCGTCCATCATCGTTCCCCCGCCGGTCCTGATCATTCCGCTGTTCTACCAGATGGTGGCACTGCACATGATCGATACCTCGTGGGCCATCATCCTGCCGCAGGTC
The DNA here is from genome assembly GCF_057369995.2 of Arthrobacter sp. MOO21. NCBI lineage: Bacteria > Bacillati > Actinomycetota > Actinomycetes > Micrococcales > Micrococcaceae > Arthrobacter > Arthrobacter sp. MOO21. The sequence continues at coordinate 2,418,660 of NZ_CM170671.2, forward strand.
ATCCACCCCGCCATGGTGTTCGTCCTCAAGAAGTTCTTCGACCAAATCCCGCGTGAACTCGAGGAAGCCGCCGTCATGGACGGTGCCAGCCGCATGCGGATCTTCCTGCAGGTTGTGCTGCCCCTGTCCCGCCCCATCATGGCTGCCGTCGCGATCTTCGTGTTCATCGGCGCCTGGAACAACTTCCTGTGGCCCTTCATCGCCACCAACGACGGATCCATCCTGACCCTCCCCGTGGGGCTGCAGACCATCAAGAGTGCCTACGGCATCCAGTACGCCCAGAACATGGCGTCAGCGCTGCTCGCGGCCCTGCCCCTCATCCTGCTCTTCCTGTTCTTCCAGCGCCAGATCATCAAGGGCGTTGCGACGACGGGACTCGCGGGGACCTGACGCCCACCTTCGCTATCCATCACGTACGCGTTGCACAACCAAGGAGATAGTCCACATGTCCCGCGCCAGAATCACCCTCGACCGCGACTTCACCATCGGTGAAGTGCCCCGGCGCCTGTTCGGCTCCTTCGTGGAGCACATGGGCCGCTGCGTCTACACCGGCATCTATGAACCGGGCCACCCGGAGGCCGATGAGAACGGCTTCCGCCAAGACGTCCTCAAGCTCGTCAAGGAGCTGGGCGCCACCGTCATCCGCTACCCGGGAGGCAACTTCGTCTCCGGCTACGACTGGGAAGACGGCATTGGTCCCCGGGAGGACCGGCCCCGGCGGCTCGACGGCGCCTGGCATACCGTTGAGACCAACGCCTTCGGCCTGCACGAGTTCGTGGACTGGTCCCGCCAGGCGGGTACCGAGATCATGGAAGCCATCAACCTGGGCACCAGGGGAGTGGATGCCGCCCGGGCCATCGTGGAGTATGCCAACCACCCCGGCGGCACGCGCCTGTCCGACCTGCGCGCAAAGAATGGCCACAAAGACCCCTTCAACATCAAACTGTGGTGCCTCGGCAACGAAATGGACGGGCCGTGGCAGATCGGCCATAAAACGGCCGAGGAATACGGCCGGCTTGCCCAGGAAGCCGCCAAGGCCATGCGGTTCGTGGATCCGGACATCGAACTGGTGGCCTGCGGAAGCTCGAACTCCGGCATGCCGACGTTCGGCGCCTGGGAGCAGACGGTGCTGACCCACGCGTACGAAGAGGTGGACTATGTTTCGCTGCACGCCTACTACCAGGAACGCGACGGCGACGTCGGCAGCTTCCTCGCCAGCGCCGTCGACACCGACTACTTCATCGAATCGGTCATCGCCACGGCGGACGCCGTCCGCGCGAAGGGCAAGCACAAGAAGCACATCAACCTCTCCTTTGACGAGTGGAATGTCTGGTACCAGCGGGGCAGGGACACCGAGGACCAGCCGCACAACGTGGCAAAGGCCGGCTGGCGCGAGCACCCCCGCGTTATCGAGGACAAGTACAACGTGACGGACGCCGTCGTCGTCGGCACCCTGCTCAACTCGCTGCTCCGCCACGGCGACCGGGTCAAGATCGCCAACCAGGCCCAGCTGGTCAACGTGATCGCCCCGATCTTCAGCGAGGAGAACGGCCCGGCCTGGCGGCAGACCATCTTCCACCCGTTTGCCCGCATGGCTGAGCTGGCGAAGGGGCAGATCCTCCGGCTCTCCGTCGATTCGGACAGGTACGGCAACGCCCGGTTCGGCGACACCGACCTCGTGGACGTCAGCGCAACGTGGAACGAGGAAACGGGACGCGTGGCCCTGTTCCTTGCCAACCGCGGCCTGGAGGAGGCCGCGGACGTTGAGGTCGCCCTGCGCGGCTTTGACGCCCGGCGCGTGCTCCGGGCGGAAGTCCTGGAAATTCCCGACGGCGGGGACCGCTTCACGGCCAACTCGCAGGAGAGTCCGGACCGGGTAGGCCTGAAGCCGCTGGAGGGAGCGAAGGCGAGCGGGTCCGAGCTGCGGCTCAGCCTGCCTGCCCTGTCATGGGCCGTCGTCGAACTGGACGTGGTGAAGAACTGATCCTGCCCAGGGCACACAAAAAGGCCGCCCCTCTGAACTGGTCCCCGAAAGTTGGACTCGCAAATGCGATGTATCCACTTTAGCGGCCAGCTATCGGCTGTTCGCAGAAGTCCCCGTCCCAAGTGGGACGGGGACTTCTGCGTGTTTGAACCACCTGCCAAGCCAGGGGGGCGAGAGCTGCACCTGGGTTTAGCCCGTTCATTGACCTTCATGCCGTATTCGTGGATCGTTTGGTCCATGAGCCGGGGGACGCGAATCGCTTTGTCTTTGATGGTTTCCGTGTTGGTGCTGGCGGGCATTTTTGCTGGCGTCCGGCTATGGAACGTCCATCAACAGACATCGGACTGGGTCCTGTCGCCCAAGGAAGTTCCGTCCAGAGTGCAGTTTGCCGACCGCGAATATAACTGTGGTCCCAACCCACAGCCCGCCGAACACGATGTATCCGCCCTAACCTCTCAAGGTAGGACAGCCGGAGGGGGCGAGATATTTGCTCAGGAGCCTTCTGCCGAAGCCAGAGTTTTTATCGTCGTGCAGACAGGCAAGGGCGCGTTTGGCTGCGGTCTAATGGGGGGACCCTAGTCCAGCTGTGCTTCTAATTGGGACCTAAGCCGCAAGCATCTGAGCACGGTACTGTACCGGGCTCAAGCCCTTGAGCTTGGTGGAAATTCTTTCGGTGTTGTACCAGCTGATGTATGCGTGCAGCGCTGATGCGAGTGCGTCGGTGTTGAGGAACCGGACGCGGTGGAAGAGCTCTTCCTTCAGGTGTCCGAAGAAGTTCTCCATGACGGCGTTGTCGTAGCAGTTGGCTTTGCGTGACATCGATTGGACGGCGCCGGCGTTCGCCAAGAGTGTGCGCCAAGAGTTGTGCTGATACTGGAACCCTTGGTCTGAGTGGACGAGGGGTTTCTGCCCGTTCTCCAGCGTGGCCAAGGCGCCGCGCAATGAGGAGTTGGTCAGTTCCAGGTTGGGCGAGGTCCCAATGGCGTAGGAGATGATCTGCCGGTCGAACAGGTCCATGATCGGTGAGAGGTAGAGCTTCCTGTCGCCGACGCTGAACTCGGTCACATCGGTCACCCACTTCTGGTTTGGGGCGTCCGCGTCGAACTGGCGTTTCAGCAGGTTCGGGGCCACGATGCCTTGCTCGCCCTGGTAGGAGTTGTATCGCTTCCTGCTTCGGACCTTGCAGACCAGCCGGAGGGAACGCATCAGCTTCAGAACCGTCTTCTTAGCGACCGTCCATCCTTGCTTCAACAGTTCAATATGGATCCGGCGATGCCCGTACCGGCCGTGGTTCTTCGTAAAAATGTCAGTGACAGCGGCCTTCAGGGACGCCCGTGGATCGGGGCCATTGAGTTTGGCTTGGTGGTAGAAGAACGTGGACCGGGCTAACCCGGCCACGTCCAGCAGAACCTCTAATCGGTGCTCAGCCTTGAGAGCGATGACAGCGCGAACCTTTAGCGCTGCTCCCTGCCCCTCAAGGCGTTTACTTTTCCCAGGAAAGCAACCTCTGCACGCAGGCGTTCGTTCTCACGTCGCAGCCGCTGCAGCTCCGGTTCCTGCTGCGGCGGGGTATCTGGGTTCTTCCTTGGGCGGCCTTTAGGTTTCGGACGGAGGCCTTCCTCGCCCTGAGCCCGGTACTGCATTGCCCACACGGCTATCAGGTGTGGCGAGGATAGTTCGAGCTCTTTGGCCAGTGCGACCCTGGTCTCGCCGGAGATATATCGCTGCACGGCGTTGAGCTTGAGCTCGAATGAATACACGCGGTTGCCTGGTTTGGTCACAAGAGCAGTATCCCCACGAACGCGCCATCTGTCGTGTAACCGGAGGATCGGCTTCCGACGCACCCCGAGCCTGGTTGCTACAGCTCTGGAGCCCCACCCGATCTCAAACAGCGCCACCGCGGCCTCGCGCTGTTCCTCGGACAACGAACTTCTTCCATGCATAAAACTGCTCCCCGAAAGTCAGAACTGATTTTTCAGTCCAACTTTCGGGGAGCAGTTCACTCGGGGCGGCCTTTTTCGTGGAGCTTAGCGGGAGCGCTGGCGGAGGCGCTGCATGTCCAGGATGACCACGGCGCGGGCTTCGAGGCGGAGCCAGCCGCGCTGAACGAATTCGGCCAGGGCCTTGTTGACGGTCTCGCGGGACGCGCCCACCAGCTGGGCGAGCTCCTCCTGGGTGAGTTCGTGTGCCACCAGGACGCCGTCGGTTGCCGGGCGGCCGAAACGGTCGGCCAGGTCCAGCAGGGCCTTTGCCACGCGGCCCGGAACGTCGGAGAAGACCAGGTCGGAGAGGGAATCGTTGGTGCGGCGGAGGCGGCGGGCCAGGGCCTGCAGCAGCTGGGCCGAGACCTCGGGACGGGTGCGCAGGAGGGTGTTCAGGCTCTCGTTCTTGAGCCCGGCCAGCCGGGTCTCCGACACCGCGGTGGCGGTGGCGGTGCGCGGGCTGGGATCGAACAGGGCCATCTCGCCGAAGAGCTCTCCCGGGCCAAGGATGGCAAGGAGGGATTCGCGGCCATCGGGGGAGGTGCGGCCGAGCTTCACCTTGCCGGAGACAATGAAGTAGAGCTGGTCACCCTGGTCGCCCTCGCGGAACACCGATGCGCCACGGGACAGGTCCACCTCGGTCAGCTCGTCCGTCAGCAGACGGAATGCGTCGTCGTCGAGCGTGGCGAAAAGGGGTGCTCGGCGCAGTACCTCGATGTCCATGAAATCTCCTGAGTAAAAGTATCGGCTGTGGCGCTTGTGCCATTGTTTCAGAATTTTCAAGGTTCTGTGACGAACTTGGCAGCCGAAACGCCTGAAGAAAGCTGGATGAAGGGCCTTCGGAGGGGAGGGAGGGAGCTCAGGGGACTACCAGTGTGCGCCGATAGAATGGGGGTTCAACCGTTAATAAGGAGCCTTTGTGGTCGGCTTGACTGTCCTGGACATTGTCCTGATCCTGGCGCTGCTGTCATACCTGATCTACGGTCTCCGCAATGGGTTCCTGGTCACCGTGGGCGGGCTCGTGGGCTTCGCCGCGGGTGCTGTCGCGGCCTTCTTCGCCGTTCCCCTGGTCAGCGGCTTCGTTGAGGATTCCGGATGGAGGCTGACCGCCATCATCGCGGCCGCCGTCGTCCTGATGGCGCTGGGACATGGCCTGGGCACCATGGTGGGACGGCAACTGCGCGGGGTTGTGCGCATCCGGCCGCTGCGCGCGGTGGACCGCCTGGTGGGCGGGGCGCTGAACTTGGTGGTTTCCGCGCTGGTGATGTCCATGCTCGCGTTCAGCATCAGCTCCCTGGGCGTACCCGTCATCTCGCAGCAGCTGGCCGAGTCCAAGGTGATCCGCTTCATTGACGGGCTGACTCCCACCCCCGTCAAGGCCACCATGGCCGAGCTTCGGTCCACGGTGATCGGCAACGGGATACCCACCCTGATCGAAGGCCTGGACCAGGGCCAGAGGGTGCAGGTGCCCAACACGAGCACCAATACGCCGGCCCTGAACAAGGCGGCGCAGTCCGTCCTGAGGATCGCGGGCACCGCCTACGAATGCGGCCAAAACCAGACCGGCACCGGCTTCGTGGTGTCCGAAGACAGGGTGGTCACCAACGCGCACGTCGTCGCCGGGGTCTCGCAGCCCGTGGTGGAGATGTCCGACGGCGGAGCGATGCCGGGGCGCGTCGTCTACTTCGACACCCGCCACGACCTTGCGGTTCTGGCGGTGGACAACCTGCCGTCGCAGCCGTTGCCGTTGAGCGCCGACCTTCCCGGCGGCAGCCAGGCCGCCTTCGCCGGCTATCCGCACGGAGGCCCCTTCCAGTCCAAGCCGGCCACGGTGCAGGACATCGCCACGGTGCTGGTCCCGGACATCTACGGCAACAACCCCTCGCCGGAGGATATCTACCGGCTCGCCGGCGACGTCCAGCCCGGGAATTCCGGCGGCCCGTTGCTGACCCCGGAGGGCCAGGTGGCCGGCGTGATCTTCGCCAAGGCAACCTCCGACGCGGAAGTGGGGTTTGCCATCACCATGAACGACCTCAACCCGGTCGCGGAGCAGGCCCCGGCGTTGTCCGCAGCGGTCTCCTCCGGGCAATGCATCCAGAAGTAGCGGTCTAGAGGACGTCAGCCAGGTAGTCGATGGCCAGCCGGTACCCGGTGACTCCGGCTCCTACGATGACTGCCGCGCACACGGGGGACAGGTAGGAGTGGTGGCGGAACTCCTCGCGCTGGTGGACGTTGGTGATGTGCACCTCGACGGCGGGAAGCTGGACGGCGGCGAGGGCGTCACGCAGTGCCACGGAGGTGTGCGTGAAGGCGCCGGCGTTGATGACGATGCCCGCGGCGTTTTCCCGGGCGGCGTGGATCGCGTCCAGCAGGACGCCCTCGTGGTTGGACTGGACGCACTCCACCACGAAGCCGTGTTTCTCCGCGGCGGACGCTGCCAGCTGTTCAACATCGGCAAGGGTTGACGTGCCGTACTTTTCCGGTTCGCGCGTACCCAGCAGGTTGAGGTTAGGGCCGTTGATCACAAGGATGGTGCCGCGGCCGGCTTCGGCGGCGGAGGAGGCTTCAGTCATGCCTGCAAATCTAGCGGCTGCCCCCGCCCGCCGCGCATTCTTACGCCCGGAATGCGCGGCGGGAAGGGCTCTGCGGCGGTTCTAGGCAGCGGTGACCTTCAGCAGCAGCGCATGCTCGGGGTTGAGGATGGGCATCGGGAGCCCCACCTCGGCGAGGAACCGGCCGTTGGCCACGGCACCCTCCGCAAGCCATGCGGGAGGCTGGGCCTGGGTGTAGGTGTGGGCGTAGTCGGGGTCGTTCCCAGTGGGGAAGACAGCCTCCACCCGGTACGTGCGTTCCGGTTCCAATCCCGGGAAGCCGGTCCGGCCCGGGGCCTCTGCCGCCGAGGTGCGGGTGCTGACCAGGGCGAACAGCGCCGCCGTCGTGCCCTTTGGAAGCCCGGCACCTCCCGCAGGTGGCCCTCCGGCCACCACGCCGTGCAGCAGCAATGACTCGTCGGCGACGTCGGCGTTGACCCGGCGGCCGCTGTGGATGAGGTCCCGGTGACCCTTGTACAGGCCCACCAGGCGCCGCAGCTCCTCACGCTCCTTGCCCTGCACGCTGCGGATGTCCCATTCCATGCCGAAGTGCCCGAACAGCGCGGTGATGGCCCGGAAGGACAGATCGTGGGTGCGGGCTGTGGTGTGCGAGGTGGTGGGGCCGATGTGGCTGCCCACCAGTTCCGGGGGCACCACGGCGCCCGTCCAGCGCTGGATGGTCTGGCGTTCCAGGGCGTCGTTGCAGTCCGAGGCCCAGATCCGGTCCGTCCGCTCCAGGATGCCCAGGTCCACGCGGGCACCGCCGGAGGAGCAGCTTTCAATTTCGACGGCGGGGTGCGCCTTCTTGAGCTCGTCGAACAGGCGGTAGGCGGCGAGGGTCTGCTGGTGGACGGAGGCGCGGCCGGCGTTCCCGTGCTCCAGCAGGTCCCGGTTCTGGTCCCACTTCAGGTAGCTGATGTCGTTCTCGCGCAGCAGTGCGTCGATCCGGTCGAAGATGTACTGCCAGGCGTCGGGGTTGACCAGGTCGAGGACGTGCTGGTTGCGCCACTCAAGTGGCAGCCTGCCACCGTCCTTGTGTGCGGCAGCCGACGGGCCCACGACCCAGTCCGGGTGGGCCCGGGCGAGGTCCGAATCCAGGTTGACCATCTCCGGTTCCACCCAGAGCCCGAACTCCATCCCGCGGGACGTCACGGCCTCGATCAGCGGGGTCAACCCATTGGGCCATAGGGTTTCATCGACGTACCAGTCGCCCAGGCCTGCGTGGTCGTCGCGGCGGCCGCGGAACCAGCCGTCGTCGAGCACGAACCGCTCCACGCCCAGGTCCGCGGCGGAGTCGGCCAGCTCGATGAGCGTGTCCAGGTTGTGGTCGAAGTACACGGCTTCCCACGTGTTCAGCACCACCGGACGCGGCTTACCGGCCGGCAGGCCGGTGGAGGCGGCAGGCAGGACGTGGTGGGGGCGCGAACGGAACCAGCCGTAGAAGGCCTCCGTGATGCCGTCCAGGCCGCGGTCCGAGTAGGCGGCAAAGAGGGCCGGCGTCGTGTAGCTGGCGCCCGGCTCCAGGACGACCTCGGCGGGCCCCAGCAGTTCCGAGCCGCCGATCATGGTCCGGCCGTCGCCGATGGTGTCAGCGAACTGCTCGTGGTTGCCGCTCCAGGCCAGGTGGGTGGCCCAGACCTTGCCGTGCCGGTTGGCGAAGTCCTTCGTGCCGGCGGCGAACAGCAGGGAGGAATCGTGCCCGGTGCGGCCGTGCCGTCCGGAGCGGACCCAGGTGCCCTGCTGGATGGGGCGCCGCTGCGGGTGGCGTTCCCGGCACCAGCGGCCGGTCAGGTCAAGGAGTTCGACGGCGTCCGGCGCTACCGGGAGGACGGTGGCCAGTTCGTCCACCTGGAAGGGGGAGGTGCCCTCGTTGGTGACGGTGTGGCGCAGTTCCAGCAAGCCCCCTGCGTGAAGCGTTATTGAAGACGAGACGCTGAGGCCGGCGTCGGCGTCGGCCTGCACGATGGTGGCGGCGGCACCATCAGCGCTGACGGATGTAACGCGGAGGCGGGACGAGAAATCAAACCCGGCGCCGTCACCCGTCATCCGATGCCCGCGCAGGCCAGGGCGGCCCCGCCAGGAGGAGGAAGCCTGGGGGAGGAGGCCGGCGGGCACGCGCGCATCCACGGAGGAATGCCCGACGGGCCCGGCCAGGATCGCCAGGTCCGGCAGGCCGGCACCGAGGTCGGCGCCCCAGTGGATGACCTCAGCCTCCCCGCTGTCGAAGCTGATCACCAGGCTGGTGCCGGCGGAACGGAGGTACAAGGGATCCATAGGGAGGTCTCTTTCAGTGTTCAGGGATGCGTTGAAGGTACGCGGGCAAAGTCAGGGGGGAGGGGGGGGCCGGTGCCGCCGCCGCGAGGAGGGGGACGGCGGCACCGGGCCGTGGCTGCGACCACATACGCAGCCACGTGCGGCGGCTACTTGAACAGGGCGTTGACCTGTTCGTTGGCCTGGGTCAGGGAGCTGACAGGCGCCTTGCCGGACACCACAGCGTCCATGGCGGGCTCCATGATGCCCTTCACCTTGGCCGTGTTGTCGGTGATGGGGTACAGGAACGTGGTCTTATTCTTGACGTGCTCGGTGAAGGCGGTGACATCCACGCCCTTGGCCTTGAACGCCTCAGCGGCCTTGTCAGAGGAAGCCTTCAGCGCTGGGAACACGACTGCCTTGGATGCCACGACATCCTGGCAGGCGGAGGAAGCCAGGTACTCCACCCACTTAATGGAAGCGTCCTTCTTCTTGGATCCGGCCCAAATCGAGTCGGCCAGGCCATTGAACATGGAAGCGCGCTTGCCTTCAGGGCCCACAGGCGTCGGCGCGATGCCCACCTCGATGCCCTTGTAGCCGGTGTACTGGCCGATCATCCACGAGCCGTGGGCGTTGATCGCGGACTTCCCGGCAGCGAAGGTGTCGGCCATGCTGGCGCCAACTGTGGTTTCCAGCTTGGGCATGTAGCCCTTATCCGCGAGCCCGGCGAACCACTTCATGGAGTCCTGGAAGCGCGGGTCGTCATAGTTGTAGTGGGTGCCCCACGGGTTCTTGTCCGTGTGGGACCAGCCGGTGGTGTTGGTCAGGTAGCTCCACTCGGTCTGGCCGGAGGAATCGCCCCCGCCGTTCAGGCCCAGGCCGTACACGGCAACGTTGTTCTTATCGAACCCGGCCTCATCGCCACGCTTGCCGTTCTTGTCGACGGTGAGGCGGGCGATGACCTTCTCATAGCTGCCACCGTCCTCGGGGTTCCAGGTCAGGTCCTTCATGTGGTCCTCGGAGATGCCGGCGGCGGTGAGCATGGCCTTGTTGTAGAACAGGCCGATGGTGTCCCAGTCCTTCGGAAGGCCGTAGCGCTTGCCATCCTGGCCCACCCACAGGTCGGCGAGGCCTTCGTTGTAGGCGGACAGGTCCACCTTGTCCTTGCTGACGGCGTCGTCAATGGGAAGCAGCTGCTTGTTCTTGGCCAGTTCGCCGTAGCGTCCGAGGTGGTCGGTGAAGACGTCGGGAGCGGTTCCGCCGACGAATCCATTGGTGAGGGTGCTCCAGTAGTCGTCCCAGCCGCGCTGGGTGATCTTGACGGTGACGTCGGGGTTGGCTTTGTGGAAGTCGTCGGCGCACTGCTGGTAGGCGGGAAGCTGGTTGGCATCCCACAGCCAGTAGCTGATCTCGCCCTTCGCCGATTCAGCCGAACCGCCGTTGCCGCAGGCGGAGAGGGCCAGGACTGCTGCGGCGGCAGCAGCGATTGCGGTTGCTTTTTTCTTCATGACAGGTCCTTTCAGGGGTTTCCGGGCAGGCCACCATGGCCCGCGCGGAGCTAGCGGTAGGTGAAGCGGGAATTACTTGATGCCGGAGAAGCCGATGGAGTTGACGATCTTCTTGCCGAATACGGCGAAGAGGGCAAGGACGGGCAGCGCGGAGACGAGCGTCGCGGCCATCAGACCGGACCAGTCCGGCGCGCCCTGCGGCGACTGGGATTTGAAGACGCCCAGTCCCACCTGGAGCACGCGGACATCGTCTTGCGACCCGACCAGCAGTGGCCAGAAGTACTCGTTCCACTGCCCGATGAAGGTGAGCAGGGCAAGGGTGGCGAGGGGGGCGGCGGCGTTGGGCAGGACAATCTGGAAGAAGATGCGCAGGTGCCTGGCGCCGTCGAGCATGGCCGCCTCCTCCACCTCGCGGGACATGTTCAGGAAGAACTGCCGGAGGAAGAAGATGGCGAACGGAGTCATGAACACATAGGGGAGGACCATCCCAAGCATGGTGTTCAGCAGGTCCAGGTTCTTGATCAGCAGGAAGTTCGGCAGCGCCGTGAAGATCGGCGGGACCAGCATGGTGCCGAGGAAGAGGCTGAAGACGGCGTTGCGCCCCTTCCAGCGGAGGCGGGCGAAGGCATAGGCAGCCATCGCACTGAAGAATACGGCCCCGGCCGTGGTGATCGAGGAGAAGACCACGGAGTTGCGCAGGTAGACCCAGAAGTCGATCGCAGCGCCGGAGCCGCCTTCCGCGACGGCTTCGGCCGGGGACTGCAGCCCGAAGACGCGTTGGAAGGCGCCGAAGGTGAATTCCGCAGGCAGGAGGCTGGTGGCGTTGCCGGCCAGGGCGTTGTTGGTGGACAACGCCGTCCGCAGCACCCAGAGGAAGGGAAGGACAGAGACGGCGATGGCCAGGACCAGCAGTGCCCAGGCTGCGGCGCGGCGGGGATTGAAGGGGCGGCGCCTGGACGGACGACGGCGGGTGGCCGGCTCGGTCATGGGGGTGCGGCTTGCGGTGGTGGTCATGGAGGACTCCTTAGTCCAGGTCCGACTCGTTGCCCTTGAGGAACTTCATCTGGATGAAGGCCACCAGGGCGAGGATGAGGAAGAGAATGACGGCGATGGCGGATCCGTAGCCGAAGTCCGACTCCGTGAAGGCGCGCTGGTAGATGTAGTACTGGATGACGCGGGTGGCGTTGACCGGACCGCCGCCAGTGGTCACGGCGACGGTGTCGAACACCTGGAAGGAACCGATGACGGTGACCACCAGGACCAGTACCAGGACCGGACGCAGCAGCGGGATGGTGATCTTGCGGAAGGTTTGCCAGGCCGATGCGCCGTCCAGTTTGGCCACCTCGTAGACGTGGCCGGGGATGGATTGCAGGCCGGCGAAGATCAGCAACGCCGTGTAGCCCATGTGCCGCCATGTGTTGATCAGCGCCTGGGTGGGGATGGCCCATTCCTCGCTGCCGAAGAACGCGGCGCGGGGCAGGCCTGCCCACTCGATGAACTGGTTCACCACGCCGATCTGGTAGTCCAGCATCCAAAACCACAGCAACGCGGCGATGACGTTGGACATCAGGTAGGGCAGGAGCAGGGCGCCGCGGATTATGGTGGACTTGGCCACATTGTGCATCAGCAGTGCCAGGCCGAGCGCCAGCGCTGTCTGCAGCCCGATGTTCAGGAGCACGTACTGGCCCGTGACGGCCAGGGAGTTCCAGAACAGGGGATCCTTGGCGATTGCCTCGTAGTTCTCCAGGCCGATCCATTCCGGATCTCCAAGAATGTTGTATTCGGTGAAGCTGAGGTAGATGCCGCGGACGGTGGGCACCAGGTAGAAGAGGACAAACCCGATCAGGGCCGGTGCGATGAAAAACAAAGCGATCTTTGCGTCGCTTCGCCCTGTGCTGTTGTGTCCTGTCCGCTTCAGCAGCGTCCGCGTCAGGCCGTGCTCCCCCAAGCGGGGATTCCTGGTAAGGGTGGTCATCGTCGACCCTTTCGGCGAGTGTGATGGGAGTAACAAGCTGGCAGCGAATCTACACGAGTAGATTATGCGCTGGCAAGAGTTGTTTTTTCTTTTACCTGCCGCCGGTTTTATACATTCCTTTGATATTGACTCGAGTAGAAGTGGGTGAAAGACTCGGTTGACCCCTCGCGAAAGGCACAACAATGACGTTCTCCATCGGCATCGTGGGCGCCGGCCAGTTCGGCTCCCAGTTCGCACACCTTTTCAACCTGCACCCGGGCGTGAAGGCCGTCTATGTGGTGGACGAGCGCCCCGAAAGGGCCGCTGAGGCCGTCGACCGCTACCACCTCGCAGGGCAGGAACCGGACTTCGAGGCACTGCTCGCCTCGGACGTCGACGCGGTAGCTATCTTCACCCAGCGCTGGACCCACGGGCCGCTGGTGGAACGGGCGCTGCGGGCCGGCAAGCACGTCTATTCGGCAGTGCCCATGGCCAGTTCGGAAGAGGAAATCGAGCGCATTATCGATGCCGTCCGCGATACCGGGAACGTCTACATGATGGGGGAGACCAGCTACTACAACCCCGCCACCGTCTACGCACGCCAGCAGCACGCCGCAGGCAAGTTCGGCCGCATCTTCTATTCCGAGGGTGACTACGTCCACGACATGGACCTGGGCTTTTATGATGCTTACCAGTACAGCGGCGGTGAGCGCTGGAAAGAAACTGCCAGCTATCCGCCCATGCTCTACCCCACCCACGCCATCGGAGGGGTGCTCGGGGCCCTCCCGGCCCACGCCGTCAGCGTCAGCTGTATCGGAGTCCGGGACCAGCGGAACGATGGAGTCTTCGACAAGGACATCAGCATGTTCGGCAACGATTTTTCCAACGCCACGGCCCTTTTCGAACTGAGCGACGGCGGAGTGATGCGCACCAACGAGATGCGCCGGGTGGGTTACCCCTCCCATATCCGTGAATCCAGGTTCCGGTTCTTCGGAACGGAGGCGAGCTTCGAACAGCTCGCCAAGGTCACCGTATGGCAGGACAAGCAGAACGTCCACGACATCTCCGAACAGATGGAAGCCCGGCCCAGTATTCCCCTGGACGACCCCTCGTTGGCCAACGTGGCCCCGGAACTCCGGGACGCCTTCGTGTCAGGACTCTCCCCGGTCCATGACGCAGAGCGGCTGCCCGCGGAGTTCCTTGGTGCTCCCAACGGTCACGAAGGCAGCCACCACTTCCTGGTGGATGACTTCGTGACTGCCGTGAACAACCGCACGCTGCCGCCGGTCAACGCCTGGGTTGCTGCCCGCTTCACCCTCCCCGGCATCGTGGCCCATCAGTCCGCACTGCAAAACGGCACAAGGCTGTCCATCCGCGACTTCGGCGATGCCCCGGCCAACTCGTAGTTAGCATGGACAGCATGACATCACCGGCCTTACGGGCCCCCCGCGGCGGCCCCGTGACGCGCAAGGACGTCGCGCGCTATGCCGGCGTCAGCACCGCCGTCGTCAGCTACGTGGTCAATGGCGGGCCCAAAAAAGTGGCACCGGCCACCGAGGCAAAAGTCCAGGACGCCATCCGCGTGCTCGGATACCGGCCCAACGCCGCCGCCCGGGCGCTCAAGCTGGGTTCAAGCGAGACGCTGGGGCTGATCGTTCCGGACATCTCCAACCCCTTCTTCTCGCTTTTTTCGCACGCAGTGGAGGACGCCGCCGCGGATCTGGGATATGCGCTCGTATTGAGCAACTCGGACGGAAACCTTGCCAAGGAGCGCCGGAACATCCGGAACCTCGCGGCGCGGCAGGTGGATGGGGTGCTGCTGGCCAGTGTCCTGTTCCAGCCCGACCTGGAGGCGTTGGAAACGGCGGACATCCCGTCGGTTCTGCTCAACCAGGAACGGGATGCGCCGGGCTTCAACAGCATCGGCGTGGACCTGGCGGCCGGTGCCAAAATCGCTGTACAGCACTTGATCGGTCACGGCCACACAAACATCGGCCTGGCCATGGGAACCAACGTCTCCGGGGAAACCGACGGCCGCGAGGTGGGCTGGCGGCAGGCCCTCCAGGAGGCGGGCCTGCCCGAGGGGCCAATTTCCTACAGCGCCTTCACTCGGCCCGGAGGTTACGTTGCCGGGCAGCGGCTGCTGGCGTCGGTAAACAGGCCAACGGCAATCTTTGCCACCTCAGATATGCAGGGCATCGGGCTCCTGCGGGCCATCCACGAGGCAGGTTTGTCCGTACCCGGGGATATCGCAGTGGCATCCTTCGACGGGTCGGCCGACTCCGAATACTCCTGGCCCGCACTGACGACCGTGGAGCAGCCCGTGGTGGCCATGGCGGAGGCCGCCGTGGAGGCTTTGGTTGGAGCCAGCAGGGGCGAGAAGCCACGGCACCGGATCTTTTCGACCCAACTGCATGTCCGGCAGTCCTGCGGTTGCCCCTCGCCGGCCTGCTGCACTGCAGGCAGCCGCAGACGGCCTACCCTCTCGCCCAGGACGCGTTGGGCCTCGGCGCTGAGCCCGGCATCGCTGATGACCTCGTCCACGTCGTCGAGTGCGGCAATGGAGCTGATGCCCAGCATGCCCCACTTGGTGTGGTCGGCCAGCACTACGGTTTTCCGCGCGGCCGCCACGAAGGCGCGGTCGGTTTCCGCTTCGAGCAGGTTGGGCGTGGTGAAACCGGCGTTGGCGTCCATTCCATGGACGCCCAGGAACAGGACGTCCAGATGCAGTTGCTTGAGTGCGCCTGTGGCGATGGGGCCCACCAGGGCGTCCGACGGCGTGCGCTCGCCGCCCACGAGGATCACCGTGGACGTGGAGCGGGTTGAGCCGGATGAGGCGGCATGGTGGAAGAGGTCCGCGATCCTGACCGAGTTGGTGACCACCGTAATCCGGG
This sequence comes from Arthrobacter sp. MOO21, assembly GCF_057369995.2. NCBI lineage: Bacteria > Bacillati > Actinomycetota > Actinomycetes > Micrococcales > Micrococcaceae > Arthrobacter > Arthrobacter sp. MOO21. The sequence continues at coordinate 2,433,823 of NZ_CM170671.2, forward strand.
GACCTCCGACCAGTTCCTTGGCCAGCGCCCACGTGGTGGTGCCTGCACTCAAACCCACCGCCATGCCCTCGTGGACCAGGGCGGCCGCCTCCACCGCGATGGCGCGCTTCTCCGCGGTCAGCTGCGTGGACTTCAACTCGAACCCGGGTTCATGCGTGCTGGCGTCACCGGGCAGCTTGGCGCCCCCGTGGATGCGCTCGAGCTTGCCGCCCTCTTCCAGCACTTCGATGTCCCGCCGCACGGTCATCAGGGAGACACCGAGTTGCTGGGCAAGGTCCGAGACCCGCACGACCCGCTCCCGGTCAAGGGCATCCAAAATTGCCTGGTGTCGTGCGACGGCGAGCATCTGGAAGTTCCTTCGGGGCAGGGGACAAGTCTGCTCCCAGCATACGGCGACGGCGCCGCCCAGGCCGGGCGGCGCCGTCGCAATCTGCTGCCGGTTACCTGCGGAGGGAGGCGGCGATCTGCTGCATGATCGTGGGGTCGGAGAGGGTGGTGGCGTCACCGGGATCCCGGCCTTCGGCGACATCCTTGAGGAGGCGGCGCATGATCTTGCCGGACCGGGTCTTGGGCAGCTCGGGCACCACCAGGATGTTCTTGGGCTTGGCGATGGGGCCGATTTCCTTGCCCACGTGGTTGCGCAGTTCCTGTACCGTGGCATCGCCGTTGTTCGCGGCGTCGCCCCGGAGGATGACGAACGCGACGACGGCCTGGCCGGTGGTTTCGTCCGTGGCGCCCACGACGGCGGCCTCCGCGACGGCGGGGTGGCTGACCAGGGCGGATTCGATTTCCGTGGTGGAGAGCCGGTGGCCTGAGACGTTCATGACGTCGTCCACGCGGCCCAGGAGCCAGATGTCGCCGTCCTCGTCCTTCTTGGCGCCGTCCCCGGCGAAGTACATGTTCTCGAACCGGGACCAGTAGGTGTCCTTGAAGCGTTCCGGGTCGCCCCAGATGCCGCGGAGCATGGACGGCCAGGGCTCACGAATGACCAGGAAGCCGCCGTGCCCGTTGGGGACCGACTCGCCCATTTCGTCCACTACGTCCACGGCGATGCCGGGCAGCGGCACCTGCGCGGAACCGGGCTTGGTGGCGGTAACGCCGGGCAGCGGGGCGATCATCTGGGCGCCCGTCTCGGTCTGCCACCAGGTGTCCACGATGGGGGCCTTGTCGCCGCCGATAACCTTGCGGTACCACATCCAGGCTTCGGGGTTGATCGGCTCACCCACTGAGCCCAGCACCCGCAGGGAGGAGAGGTCGTACTTGGCAGGGATCTCCGCGCCCCACTTCATGAACGTCCGGATGGCAGTGGGAGCGGTGTAGAGGATGGAGACCTTGTACTTCTCCACGATCTCCCACCAGCGGCCCTGGTGCGGGGAGTCCGGGGTGCCTTCGTACATAACCTGGGTGGCCCCGTTGATGAGCGGAGCATAGGCGACGTAGGAGTGTCCGGTGACCCAGCCGACGTCGGCCGTGCACCAGTACACGTCCGTCTCCGGGTGCAGGTCGAAGACAACCTTGTGGGTGTAGGCGGTCTGGGTGAGGTACCCGCCCGTGGTGTGCAGGATGCCCTTGGGCTTTCCGGTGGTGCCGGAGGTGTAGAGGATGTACAGCGGGTGTTCGGAGTCATGCCCCACGGCGGTGTGCTCGGCGGACGCGGCGCCGACGGTGTCGTCCCACCAGTGGTCCCGGCCTTCGGTCCAGTCCACGTCCTGGCCGTTGCGCTTGACTACCACCACGTTCTGCACGGTGTGCCCGTCGTGCGCCAGGGCGTCATCCACAGCGGGCTTGAGCGGGCTGGGCTTGCCGCGCCGGTAGGTCCCGTCGGCGGTGACCACGAGCTTGGCCTCGGCATCGTCGATCCGGGAGCGGAGGGCTTCGGCGGAGAAGCCGCCGAAGACCACGGAGTGGACGGCGCCGATCCGGGCGCAGGCCAGCAGCGTGATGACGGCCTCGGGAATCATGGGCAGGTACACGGCCACCCGGTCACCCTTGGCGACGCCCAGGGACTCGAACGCGTTGGCTGCCTTCTTGACCTCTTCGGTTAGCTGCGCGTACGTGTAGGTGCGGGTGTCGCCCGGTTCGCCCTCGAAGTAGATGGCGACGCGGTCGCCATTGCCGGCCTCGACGTGCCGGTCCAGCGCGTTGTAAGCGGCGTTGAGTTCACCGCCGACGAACCATTTGGCGAACGGAGGGTTGGACCAGTCCAGCGCCTGCGTGAAGTCCTTGCTCCACGTCAGCAGTTCGCGGGCCTTCTTGGCCCAGAACGCTGGCCGGTCGGCATTGGCATCGTCATATTCGGCAGCGGTGACAACGGCGTCTGCTGCGAATTCCGGCGTTGGCGGGAAGGCGCGGGTCTCATGCAGGAGGTTTGCAAAGGCGTCGCCCTGGTGCCCGCCTTGCTGGCCTTCCTGCTGGGTGGACGCGGCCGGAACGGTGGCGGTGGAGCTGGGGGTGTCCTGGGACATGTGAACCTCATCATTCATCGATCTTTGCCGCGCGGGACGCTGTCCGGCGCAGGGCCCTCCGCCTGCACGGCGTCGGGCTCCAGCCGGGACGGGCATACCGCAAAGAGCTGTTCCGCAACCAAGCCTAATGCTTGCCGCCCATGCACTGTGCCCCCCGTCACAGATGCGCCAGTGAGCGGCATTTTTTAAGCGGTGAGTGGTGTTTTCCGCTGCCGCGGGCCGCGCCCGCGGACCTGTGCCAGCTAGTGATCAGCCTGGCTGTTGACTAGGCTGAGATGGAATTGTGACTTCACTTCGGACCGCTCCGCCAGGCGCCAACGCTGCCTGGGAGGGCCGGGACGCATGTCAAGACGGCACAGTTTTCGGGCCCGCACCGGGCCCGGTGCCGCCACGCTAAGGAGAGCAGAATGAACCAGCAAAGCTTCGGCCAGCGAACCGGCCCCGACCCGGAGTCAGGTGCCCGCGCGGTGGGTGCCGCCAGCGGGGCGGGCCGGCCGCGTCCGCAGGCAAGGCGGCGCCGTCCCGCTTTTCCAAGGACGGGAACCAGGCGGTGCTGGGCCCGTTCACGGTGCGGGACCTGACCGTGTTCGCTGCGACGCTCATCCTCTTCATCGCCTCCCTGCTGCCCATCTTCGGTGCACGCTACAACCTGTGGAACCTGAGCAACCTGTTCTTCCTTGGCCTGGGGATCGTCCTGCCGCTGATTGTGAGCGCGCTGTTCGCTGCACGCAGGCTGGCACCTGCCACCAAGATCCGGATCGGATCCCTGTCCATCGACCAGTTCGCATCGGTGGTGGCGTCCTTTGCGGTCGCTTTCTTCTTCCTGACCGTCGCCGTCGCCTACGTCCATGTCCTGCTCGTGGCGCTGGTTGGCTCGGTAATCCTTTTTGCAGCCACCGTGCTGGGCCGGTTCCTGCCCTATCTGGCCGGCGACTTCCAGGGGCGGGCCGAAACGCCGGCGCACCTGGTGGCCCGGGACGCCGCCGTTCCGGTTCCGGCGCCGCGGGCACCGAAGCAGCCCAAGCCGGAGTCCACGTCCCAGCAGCCGAAGAACGGCGGAAAGGGTGCCGGCATGTTTGGCGGAGCGGGCGCAGGCTCCTCGGCAGTGCAGCCTGGCGCTTCCACCCCTGAGCCTGCCCGTGCCGCCCACGAGCCTGCCCGTTCCACCCCTGAGCCTGCCCGTGCCGCCCAGCCGGCCACTGCCGCCGTTCCGACCACCGGAGCAGGCGCCGGCAGTGCCACTGCCGCACCGGTCCCGGCAGCACCGGAAGTAACGGACCGTACCCCTGACGTTGACGCGGGCCCGCCAACCCAGGCGGCCGACGTCGTACGCCCTGCCCAGACGCCTGTTGCCTCCACTGCTGACGCCGCGACCTCCACGTCCGCGGCATCGGGTGCCGGGGGAGCCACCGGCGCTTCCGCTCCGCGCGCCACCTGGGAGCCGCCGGCCGCTACCGCCGTGCACCAGCAAATCCGCCCCGAAGAACCCATCGGAGCGACGGTCGACCCCTCCAGCCGCCACGACGAAGCGGACGAAGTCCCCATCCATGAGGCCTTCTGGTTCGCCGTTGCGCAGCACCGCACCGCGTTCGACCCGCGTACCGGGGCGCCCGCGTTCGTGATTGAACCCGGCGGCTGGGTGCTCGCCCTTGAGGACCGGGGCCACGAATTCCTGGTCCAGCACACCGACGGGCGGCTGGGAGTCCTCCGGGACCTCAGCAACATCGAGCGCGGCTAAGGCCCATGGCCGGGCTCCGGACAGCCAAGCCTGGCGGGAAGGCACCCGCCGGGCAGGGCATCCACGACGGCCAGGCCACCGGCATGCCGGTGGTCTCCTCCGAGTCGCTGCTTGCACTGAAACGGCGGGCCCGGCGCATCAACAGGGCCCTTGCCGAGAAGTACCCCTACGCGCACGCGGAGCTCGACTTCACCAACCCGTTCGAACTGCTGGTGGCCACGGTCCTGTCCGCGCAGACCACGGACGTCACAGTCAACCAGATCACCCCGCTGCTCTTCGCGCGCTACCCGGATGCCAGGGCCATGGCGGAGGCGGAGCCGGCTGCGCTGGAAGAAATCATCAAACCCACGGGTTTCTTCCGGGCCAAAACCCGGAGCCTCATCGCCCTGGCAACCCGACTGGTGGATGACTACGACGGCGTCGTACCGGGACGGCTCGAAGACCTTGTGACCCTGCCCGGCGTGGGCCGGAAGACCGCCAACGTGGTCCTGGGGAACGCTTTCGGCATCCCGGGCATCACCGTGGACACGCACTTCGGCCGGCTGGCCCGCAGGTTCGGCTGGACGCAGTCGGAGGACCCGGTTCAGATCGAACACGACGTCGCGGAACTGTTCGAACCCAAGGACTGGACCATGCTCTCGCACCGGGTGGTTTTCCACGGCCGGCGCGTCTGCCACTCCCGCAAACCCGCCTGCGGCGCCTGCCCAGTGGCAAACTGGTGCCCCAGTTACGGGCTGGGCGAGACCGACGCGGCAAAGGCCGCGAAGCTCCTGAAGTACGAACTCGCGCCCGGCAACGAGGCCCTGCTGGACCAGCTCCTGGCGGAAACCCACCGTGCGGCCGAGATCAGGATGGCGTCCCAAAAGAGGACACAGTGAGCGCACGCGAAGACCTCGCCAACCTGGCCCGGCGGGCTGCGGCGGGAACCTCCGGGCCCCCGGACCCCCGCTGGGCTGCCCTGACGGTTGACGCTGCACGGGCCCGCAGGGCCGCCGTCCTGATGCTTTTTGGAGTGCTCGACGACGTCCCGGCAGAATCCGGCAAGCCCCTGGCGCCCGCGGAACTGGACGTCCTGCTCCTGGAGCGCGCCCACACGCTGGGTTCGCATCCGGGGCAGGTCGCCTTTCCCGGCGGCCGCATCGACCGCGGGGAGACACCCGTGGAGGCGGCGCTTCGGGAAGCGGAGGAGGAGACGGGCCTGGACTCGGGCGGGGTTGAAGTCCTGGGCACGCTCCAGGAGCTGGGCCTTGCCCACACCAACTTCCTGGTGACGCCCGTCCTGGGCTGGTGGCAGTCGCCTTCCCCGGTCCGGGTGGTGGACTACGGAGAGTCCGCCCAGGTCTTCCGGGTCCCGGTCCGGGACCTGCTGGACCCGGATAACCGCGTCATGGCCACCGTCCATCGCGCAGGCCGCACCTTCGACAGCCCTGCCTTCACCGTCAACGGCGTGCTGGTGTGGGGGTTTACCGGCATCGTGCTGAGCGGCCTCTTCGACCAGCTCGGCTGGGCAGTACCTTGGGACCAGGACCGGCTGCACCCTATCGGCGCCTAGGGGCTTTGCAGGATCAGGCCTGTTGCTGGCGCAGGTCCACCACGATTCCCGTGGCCGCGTTTTCCCGCATGGCCTTGATTCCATCCCGGAGCAGGCTGAGGGACCTGAAGGTGGGCGACACGGCGACGATGTTGCCGTCCCCGTCGGTCAGCCGCAGCCGGTACGCCTCATCGCTTTCACGGTGTATTTCGAATCTGCCCGCCATGGACGGATCTGCCTCCCTGGTATGCGTCGTTGCATCAGCTTGTGACCGGTCTGCTTCAGTCGCGACTTGAACTGTAACCTCCGTCACCCTGCCAGTCGAACTACTCCCGGGTAGGTTACTTCCCGTTCCGGGGCAGCCTCCGCGCTCCTATTTCGCCTTGTCATAGGAGTCCACAACCGCCACGCTGACCGGGAATTCAACCGGGATCGTGCCAAACAGCAACTCCTTGGCCGCGCTGGCAGCCTCCTCGATGGCCCCGATGACGGCATCAACAGCCCCGACCGGCGCATGGACCATAACCTCGTCGTGGAGGAAGAAGACCAGCTCCGCCCGGACGGCGCCGCCCGTCCCGGTGGTGCCGCCCGGCTGCCAGGCGCGCAGCCGCCGTCGTAATTCCGCCAGCCAGCACGCCGCCCAGTCCGCCGCCGAACCCTGCACCACGAAGTTCCGGGTGAAGCGGCCCCTCGACCGGGCAATCGACTCCGCCCGCCGCTGCTCCTCTGCCGTGGCCGAGCGCTGGCTCCGGAACCACAGTTCCGACGGCGGAGGCGTGCTGCGGCCCAACCTGGTGGTCACCGTTGCGCCGGATTCGCCCGCCCGCGCCGCCCGCTCCACAAAGTCCACGGCGCGGGGATACGTCCGGGCCAGCTGGGGCATGAGGCGGCCCGCTTCGCCGGACGTGGCCCCGTACATCGCACCGAGGAGGGCCGTCTTGGCCTTGGCACGGTCGCCGCCAAACCCCTTGGCGGCGATGCCGGCGTAAAGGTCCTGGTCGCGTGCGGCCTCCGCCATCGAGGAATCCCGGGCGAGTGCCACCAGGACGCGCGGTTCCAGCTGGGAGGCGTCGGCGACGATCAGTTTGTGGCCGGGATCGGCGTGCACCGCACCGCGGACCAGGCGGGGGATCTGCAGGGCACCTCCGCCGCGGGAGGCCCAGCGCCCGGATACCACGCCGCCCACCACATATTCAGGCCTGAAGCGGCCGCCATGCACCCACGCGTCCAGCCAGGTCCAGCCATTGGCCGTATGCAGCCGCGACAGCTTCTTGTACTCCAGCAGTGGCTCGATGACGGGGTGGCTGGACTCCCGCAGTTCCCATTTCCGGGTGCTCTTCACCTCGATGCCGTTGCGGTGCAGGGCACGCATCAGTTCCTGCGGGGAATCCGGGTTCAGCGCGGGGGAGTTGAGCAGGGCACGCAGCTCATGCGCCAGTGCTTCCAACCGGGCCGGCCGTTGCCCGGGGTGTGGCCGGGGGCCGAGGCAATCCGCGAGCATCTGCTCGTGCAGGTCCTCGCGCCACGGAACGCCGGCGTGCTGCATCTCGGCGGCCACCATGGCGGCGGCGGACTCGGCAGCGAGCAGGAGCTGCAGCCTGCCCCTGCGGTTCTCCTCCAAATCGACGGCGGCGAGCGCGCCCTGCTGGGCGGCATATTCGGCCCGCAGCTCTGCCAGGCCCCAGCGCGGTGCCGGGCCAGTGCCGCCAAGGTCATCAAACAGCGCGTCCTGGTCCGCCGGCGGGGGCGGCGGCTGCAGCGCCCTTGGGGGAAGCAGCGGATCCTCGGCCGGGACCCGGTCCGAGTTCCGGGCATATTCGGTGTGCGCGGTGAACTGCGAGAAGGCCAGGATGTTGCCGCAAAGGCTGACGTCGTAGCAGCGTTCCACCTCGACGCCGGCCGCCAGCAGTGCCGGATACCAGTCCTGCGTGCGGTGCCAGATCCAGCGTGGCGGCTGTCCGTCCGGCCGCGCGGCTTCCAGCTGGCGGACGACGGCGGGGAGCTCGCCGTGGGGGACCACGCGCGGTTCGGGGGCGGCCGGCCGGGCGTGTCCGGCCGGGGTGAGTTCCTGGACTGCGGCGCCGCCTGGATGGGCGGCGAGCAGCAGGTACATGTTCCAATTGTGCCCTGTTTCTGTCCTGGGCCTTTCCGGGCCTTTCTGGGGCCTTTCCCGGGCCGCCGGTTATCCACATACGGCTGCTGCGGCCTTACCTCCGGTCCGCCGCCCCGGCAGAGTGGCCCCATGAGCAGGCACCAACTGAATGCCCCGCAAACCGCGCCCGGCGCTGATCCCTTTGTGCGGTCCCGCGGCGCCGAAACGCCACCGGCCGGTGGCGGCTGGGTGGACCAGGCGGCGGGGGACGGTGCCGCCTGGCTCCCGGACGGCAGCGAAGTGCTGCTGATAACTTCGTCCGCCGTTCTCCGCGGCGAGGTGGAGCGGATCGTGGCCGCCGCCGGCGGTCACCTGCGTGTTGCAGCCGATACGGTCGAGGGCGGCCGGCACTGGGACGCGGTGTCTGCAGTCCTGGTCGGCAGCGACGTGAAGGAACTGCCGCCAAGGCGCCGCAGGCCGGCTGTCCTGGTGGGACTCGACGGGGAAGGCGACAGCCTCTGGCACCTGGCAGCTGCCCTCGGCGCCGAACGGGTTGCCGTGCTGCCGGACGCCGCCGCCTGGCTGGCTGACCACCTCAGCAGGTCCCGGTCACCGGGCCCCGGCGGTGTGGTGCTTGGTGTTACCGGCGGTTGCGGTGGGGCAGGCGCCACCACGGCCGCCATCTGGATCGCCCAGGCCGCTGCGGGGTTGGGCGTCCGGGTTTTGCTGGTGGACGGGGACCCCTGGGGAGGCGGGCTGGAGCTGGCGCTCGCGGCCGAGGAAAATCCTGGCCTGCGCTGGCCGGACCTCGCAGGGGCCAGGGGCAGCATCGACCCCCTGCAGCTGGCGGACTCCCTGCCGGTGGCCGGTGGTTTCGCGTTCCTGTCCTGGCCGGCAGTCCGGGAACAACCTGTCCCCGTCGCCGCTGCCACCACGGCCGGCGTGCTCGACGCTGCCCGCCGTGGTTATGAGCTGGTGGTGGTGGACGTGGGCCGGGGTGCCGAGCCGCTCCGGACGGTCGCGTGGGACTGTGACCGCATCATGGTGGTGGTTCCAGCACAACTGAAGGCAGCGGTGGCTGCCGTGCGCGTATTGCAGGAGCTTCCGCCCGTGGAGGCCGCACTCCTGGTCCGCGGGCGTCCGGGGACGGCGCTGGACAGTTCCCTGATTGCGGACGCGGTCGGGCTGCCAGTCCAGGGGCGGGTGCCTGAACTGAGGGCCGTCCCGGGAGCCGTGGAATCAGGCCGCCTGCTGGACCTTGGGAAGCGGCGGAACGTCCGGCACTTCGCGGCATCGGTACTCGACTGGCTGGGGGATGACCTGCCGGCAGGGGAGCTGGCATGAGCCGGCCCGGCCCCGGGGGAGCAGGGATAGGGGCCCGACGCAGTGCCCGGCTGCTCGAGGCGAACCAGGCGAACCAAGCGGGCCAGGCAAACCAGGCGAACTATGCGCGCCAACCGAACGATGCGAGCCAGGCGAACTCTGTGAACCAGGTGAACCGGCAGCTACGGCGGCGGGAGGCGGCGGGCGGTCGTGCCGCGGTCGATTACGGACTCCTGGAATCCGTCCGCGAATCCATGATGGCTGACGCGGGTGCCGTGACACCGTCCCGCGTTGCTGCCGCTGTCCAGGCCACGGGGAAGTTGTTGGGGACTGCCGGTTCGCTCGCCGCTGCGGAGCGGATCAGCGCCGAATTGAATGGGCTGGGGCCGCTGCAGGAGCTCACACGGGATCCCGCCGTCACCGATATCTTCGTCAACGCTCCCGAATCGGTGTGGGTGGACCGGGGCCGCGGCATCGAGCGCGTCCCCGTCATGTTCGAGGGTGAAGCCCCGTTGCGGGCACTGGCCTGCAGGCTGGTGGCCGCCGGTGGCCGACGCCTGGACGACGGCTCACCCTGTGTCGATGTCAGGCTGGCCGGCGGCTACCGTGTCCACGCCGTGTTGCCGCCGGTTTCCACGTCAGGGACGCTGCTGAGTGTCCGCATCCGCCGGGAGCGGGTCTTCACCATGGCGGAGATGCGTGCCGGGGGAATGTTCGGTCCGCTGGTGCAGACGGTGCTGGAGAGGGTGGTGGAACGAAGACTCAGCTTCCTGGTCAGCGGCGCCACGGGCTCGGGGAAGACCACCCTGCTGTCCACGCTGCTGGGTCTGTGTCCGGCGGAGGAACGCCTGGTCCTGATCGAGGACGCGTCTGAGCTGAACCCGGTGCACCCCCACGTTGTGGCCCTTGAGTCGCGCCACGGGAACCTCGAAGGCGGGGGCACCGTGGACTTGGGGGAGCTGGTCCGGCAGGCGCTGCGGATGCGGCCGGACAGGTTGGTGGTGGGCGAGTGCCGGGGTGCCGAGGTGCGGGAACTCCTGACCGCCATGAACACGGGGCACAGCGGCGGAGGGGGCACCATCCATGCCAACACCGCAGCAGCGGTCCCGGCCCGGCTGACGGCGCTGGGCGCGCTCGCCGGGATGGGCCCTGATGCGGTGCGGCTCCAGGCTGCGAGCGCCCTCGACGTCGTGGTCCATGTCGGCAGGACGTCCCGGGGCCCGGAAGTGCTGTGCGTGGGCGTCTTCAGCGATGGTCCGGACGGCCTTGCGGTCGCGCCGGCACTCGTTGAAGGAGGCTCGCCCGGCCCGGCATGGCCCGCATTGGCCGCCCGGCTGGCGATAGGGCCGGGGGATGGCCCGTGACGGTCATCCTGGCCGTGCTCCTGTGCACGGCGGTGGTGCTGCTGCTCAAGCCACCGGTGGGTGCGGCCGCCAGGCTCCTTGCGGCAGCCGGTAGGGGGCCTGCCGCTCCAGCGCGGGCAGATCCTGGTTTTGCCCGGCACCGGCCTATCCGGCGGGCCAGGCTGGCCGCAGGAACCGGGAAGGTGCACCGCGGGCCGGGGCTGATCCTGTTGGTGCAGCAGCTGGCTGCGCTGCTCAGGGGTGGCCGGACGCCGGGGCGGCTCTGGGACGAACTGTGGACTTTGTACGGCGGGGCCGGGCAGGAGGGGCAGTTGCTTCAGTCCGCCGGTCGTCCGGCAGCGGCCGTCCTGTCGGGCGGTTCCGTTGCCGTCCTGGCCTCCGCCCGTGTTGCCGCAATGACGGGAGCGCCGGTTTCGGAAGCGATCCGGCGTTCCCTGCCCGCGGCATTTCCCGGCAGGGAAGGAGCCAGGGAGGCAAGGACCTGGTCCGACCTGGCAGCATGCTGCGATATTGCCGAAGCCAGCGGATGTCCGCTCGCCGACGTGCTGACCAGGTTCGCGGCCCAGCTGGAAGCGGAGGAGGACGCCGACGCTGCCCGGCAGACCGCCTTGGCAGGGCCCAGGGCAACGGTCCGCCTCCTGACCTGGCTTCCGCTGATGGGACTGGGACTGGGGACGGCACTGGGAGTGGACCCGCTGGCAACACTGCTTGGCACGCCGCTGGGGCTGGCCGCACTCGTTGGCGGGGTTGCACTGACTGTCGCCGGCAGGGTGTGGTCCGCCCGCCTCGTGTCCGTGGCGGCAGGGGCCGGAACACCATGACCGGGACATGGGCTCAGGTACCGCTGCTGTTCCTGTTGCTCGCAGCCGGTGTGTGGCTTGCCTGCCCGGGACAGGGCGGGCCGAGGAGACGGCTCCTGCGGGTGTGCCGGCAGCGCCTGCCGGACCGGGAAGCAGCCGCCGTTCCCGCAGCGGGCTGGCCCGTGGGCGGTTTGGCCGACACGGCGATGATGCTCGAACTCGTGGCGGCAATGCTGGACGCCGGTGCTGGAATCGGCCGTTCCCTCGCCTTGGTGGCCGGTTCCGCCTCGCCCCACTACAGGGATGCACTGCGGCCGGTGGTTTCTGCGCTGGCCATCGGTGCTGACTGGGAGACGGCGTGGCGCAGCTCTGCGGTCCGCCTCCCCGAAGTCCTGGAGCTGCGCGACGCCCTGGGCTTTGCGGCGCTGACGGGCGCCCCTTCCTCGGCGATCCTGTACGCCCAGGCGGCAAGGCTTCGGCGGGAAAGGTTCCGCGCGGCCGAGAAGCGTGCCGCCTCGCTGGGCGTGAAGCTGGTGGTTCCCCTCGGCCTGTGTTCCTTGCCCGCCTTCATCTGCCTGGGCGTCGTGCCCGTGCTGCTGGCCTTGGTGCCGTCCGGCTCCTAGCAGCGGCACCTGGCCCCGGACAATTCCTCCACAGCCGTGGAAGAGGCCCGCTTATCCACTTAGCCAGCCCCGTCCCTTACCCGCTACGGCAGCTCCGGGAAGAGTCAGGACTGCCGGTAATCCGCCGGTCCATCACGAAAGGAATCCAGATGTCCATCCACCAACCCAACTTCACCAACGGCACCGCCTGCAGCAGCGGAACTGTCCTCATGAACGGGACTGCCTCCACGGATGGCAGTCCGGCCCCCGGGACTTCCCCGGAGGGCACGCCGGGAATGCGGGGCAGCCTGCACGATGGCGGCGTGGGGCACCAGCCAGGGCCGGTGCAGGATAACGTCGTTGAGCTGTATCCCGGCTGCCGTCCGCCGCGGACACGGCAAGGCATAAGGCTGCGGGGGTCGGAAGCCGGGATGGCCACCGCGGAGTACGCCATCGCCACCCTGGCTGCCGTGGGCTTCGCCGGACTGCTCGTGTTCATCCTCCGCAGTGACGAGGTGCGCGGATTCCTGCTGAACCTGATCCGTACCGCCCTGGCGTTGCCGTGATCCGCGTGCCGGCAGGGCTGCGGTGGCCAGGTTCCCGCCCGGCCGGCTGCGGCGTGAACGCGAGTGCTGCAGGTGCAAGCGGGCCAACGGCTGGAGGGCCGGACTGCCGCGGGACGGTAACGGCCGAGTTTGCCGTGGCCCTGCCTGCGGTCGTGGCCCTGCTGGCCATGCTGCTCGCGGCAGCCGCCGCAGGCATGACGCAACTGCGGATCGAAGAGGGCGCCCGGGCCGGAGCAAGGGCGTTGGCCCGGGGTGACAGTCCGGCAGCCGTGGAAGGAACAGTCAGGACACTTGCCGGCGGGTCCGCCTCCGCCTCGGTGGCCGCCGACGGCGAGTGGTTGCGTATCACTGTCTCGGACCGTGTTCCCGGTCCCCTCGGCTCCGCCATCCCCTGGACCCTGACAGCCCGGGCATCGGCACGCAGCGAAACGGCAGGGAGCGGTACTGCCGGCGGGTCAGCGGCGGGAGGCGGCTCTTGACGGGGGTATGGCGGAACCCGGGGCCCCGGAAGGCCAAGGATGACGGGGGCAGCGGTGGGACCGGAAATCCGCAGGAACAGAACGTTCGGGAGCGGGGCTCCGGGACCATCCTGGCCGCCGGTCTTGCACTCGTGGTCATGGCGGCCATGGCCGTCGTTCTGCTGCTGGCCCAGTCGGCCGTGCTGGCAAGCCGTGCCGCTGCGGCAGCGGACCTCGCGGCGCTGGCGGGAGCGGATGCGCTGAGGGGTGTTACCCAGGGGGAGCCGTGCGCCGTCGCCGCCGAGGTGGCAGCCCGGCACGCGGCGGCATTGCTCAGCTGCGCCGAGGGCAGCGACCAAACCCTTGAAGTCCGGACTGAGCTGGAGGAAAGGTCAGTGCTGGGGCCGGCAACCGGGCAGGCGCGCGCCGGGCCGCCGCCCTAGGCGCATCAGACCTGGGGTGGAAAGAGATCCCTTCACCTCTGGGCCTCCACCGGCAGGCCGGGAGCTTCGGCGGCGTCCTTGAGCAGGACGTCCAGCAGGGTCACAGCCGCGGCCTTGTCCAACGGGTTGTTCTTGTTGCCGCACTTGGGTGACTGGACACAGGACGGGCAGCCGGAATCGCATTCGCAGGCCTTGATTGCATCCCGGGTGGCCGTCAGCCAGACCTTGGCCTTGTCGAAGCCCCGCTCGGCGAACCCCGCGCCGCCGGGGTGCCCGTCATACACGAAAATGGTGGGCACCCCGGTGTCGGCGTGCAGTGCCGTGGACACTCCGCCGATGTCCCACCGGTCGCTGGAAGCCACCAGCGGCAGGAGCCCGATCGCGGCATGTTCGGCCGCGTGCAGTGCGCCCGGGAACTGGGCCTCGATGAGTCCCGCCGCTGTCAGCGGCCTGTTGTCCACGACGAACCACACGGCTTTGGTGAACAGGTCGCGTGCTCCCAGCTCCAGCGGTTCCTCGCCGAGCACCTCGTTGGAAATCAGGGCCTTGCGCTGGAAGGAGACAACCTGGGTGGTCACCTTCACGTCACCGAAGTGGACTGTCACGTCCCCCCACTGCATGCTCCGCTGCGTATCCAGCACCTCGATCTGGGTCACGTCCCGTGCTGTGGTGTAGTAGTCGGGATTCGCCCGGCGCACCATGACGCAGTGGTCGTCTTCGTTCAGGTCCTCCACCACGTAGGTGTCGCCCTGGTGGACATAGACGGCCCCGGTGTGGGCCTGGTAGTGCGTCTGCGGTGAGTCCATGGTTCCCAGGAGGGAACCGGTCTCGGCATCGACGATGCTCACCGGGCCCCCGCCGTCGCCCCGCAGGCTGACCATGCCCGCGGCGCTCTGGGAATGGGTCCAGAACCAGCCCGCGGGCCGCCGCCGGAGATAGCCCTGCGCCACCAGTCGGTCCAGGAGCATTTCCGCGGTGCTGCCGAAGAGGTCGAGCTCAGCCGGACCCAGCGGCAGTTCTGCTGCCGCCGCGCACAAGTGGGGACCCAGCACGTAGGGATTGGAGGGATCGAAGACCGTCGCCTCAACCGACACGTCGAAAATGGCCTCGGGGTGGTTCACGAGGAATGTGTCCAGCGGGTCGTCGCTGGCCACGAACGCGGCGATCGCGTCCTGCCCGGCCCGCCCTGCCCTGCCGATCTGCTGGAACAGGGATGCCCGGGTTCCCGGCCACCCGGCCACCAGGACTGCGTCGAGGCCGGAGATGTCGATTCCCAGTTCCAGTGCTGAGGTACTGGAAACCCCCAGGAGCCGGCCTGAACGCAGGGACTTCTCAACCTCGCGCCGTTCCTCCGGCAGGTACCCGGAGCGGTAGGCCGCCACCCGCTGCGGCAGGCTGGGATCCACTTCATCGAGCAGCCGCTTGGTGATGGCGGAGATGGTTTCGGCGCCGCGCCGGGACTTGATGAAGGCGATGGTGCGGACCTGCGCGGAGACCAGGTTGGCCAGCAGGTCTGAGGTTTCCGCTACCGCCGTCCGCCGTTCCCTGGCGCCGTTCTCGCCCTTGATGTCAGTCAGTGCCGGCTCCCAGAAGGCCACGGTGGTGGCTCCGTGCGGGGAACAGTCGCCGGACACGGCCTGGACCGGGGCGCCGATGAGGCGGGAGAACGAGGCATCAGGCTCTGAGGCTGTTGCCGACGCTGCGATGAACACCGGCTCGGGAAATGAGGTTCCCGCGCCGTAATAGGCACAGATGCGGCGCAGCCGCCGCAGAAGGTTCGCAACGTGCGACCCGAACACGCCGCGGTAGCTATGGGCCTCGTCCACGATGACGTAACGCAGCCGGCGGAAGAACCCGGCCCACCAGGCGTGGTTGGGGAGGATGCCAAAATGCAGCATGTCGGGGTTGGCCAGGATGAAGTTGGCGTGGTCCCGGATCCACCGGCGCGAGGCGGGATCGGTGTCGCCGTCGTACGTTTCCGCCCGGACCGTGGGCAGCTTCAGGGCGCGGATGGCGTTCAACTGGTCGGCGGCCAGCGCCTTGGTGGGGGAGAGGTAGAGCGTCACAGCGCCGTCGCCGTGGATCTTTCCCGGATCTGCAAGGACCCGCAGCTCGGAGCGGTGGATGGCGTCCAGCGCGGGCAATTGGTAGGCCAGTGATTTTCCGGAAGCGGTACCCGTTGAGATCACCACGTGCTCCCCGGAGTGGGCGATATCGGCAGCTTCCACCTGGTGCCTGAAAGGCTCCCGGATGCCGAGCGACCCGTAGGCCTTCACCAGGTCCGGGTGCACCCACTTCGGCCAGGGTTCGTGGATGGCGGCACGGGCGGGAATGGTCCGGACATGACGCAGCTGTTCCGGGTCCGGGCCACGGCCCAGCAGGGGAAGCAGGGAGTCATGGGGATTCACCCCACCATTGTTTCATCCGGCACCAGCCGCGCAGTCACGGTTCGCCGGGAAAGGCAGCGCGCCCGGCGGAATTCAGCTCAGCGAGAGGTCCGCTCCCTCATACGATGCGGAGAGCATCAGGACCCGGGCGATGGTGCTCCACCCAAGATGCGAGTACAGCTTCTGGCCGTCGGCGGACGCCAACAGCAGCCCGGTCTGCACGTCGTGCCCGAAGGCCTGGGCGGCCAGCGCCCGCATGATGAAACTGCCCAGGCCCCTGCGCTGGAAGGCAGGCTGCGTGATGATCTTGTCGAACACCGCGGTGTCGCCAACCACGAACACCCGGCCGCTGGCCGCGATGGTGTCCCCGGAGCGGACCTCGGCGTAGTGGACGCCCTCCTCCTCGTACGTGTGCAGGCGGAGGTCGTCGTCGGAAAGCCACGGATCCTCGGCGTCCTGGGTCTCCATGTCGACGATCATCATCGTCTGCGTATCGGAGGTCACGTTAAGCCCGTGCTGGGCCGCCAGCGCCGTGTACCGGGCGGGATTGTTGGTCAGGATTGTCAGCACCCGCGCGGGGGACTGGGCCGTTCTGGCAGCCAGGAATGCGAACTCGGCATCTGTGGGTTCGGACGCGAAAACTTCCCACTCACCGCTCGTATCCGCCCGGAACGCAGTGGGAAAGCGGCCCTCGGTGGAGGTCCGATATCCTCGGCAGCCCGCCCAGCCGGCAACCCAGACTTCAAGCAGGCCAGTGATGTCTTCAACAATGGTTTCCGGGCTCATGACTTGAGACTATGCCAGCGCGATCGCCAGCAACAGGGGGCAGGAAAGAGCTTATGCAATCGTGATACGCACCGGGTGTGGGCGGCCCTGCGGGCATGATTCGCGTTCCCGCCGCCAGCCACTTTTGTACCAGCCGGTACCCTTAAATACGTGGCTTTGAACCGGATTGTGCTCTTTTACGGCTTTACCCCCATCGCAGACCCTGACGCGGTGCGGCTCTGGCAGCGCGCCCTCTGCGAGAAACTGGGCCTGACGGGCCGCATCCTCATTTCCAAGGACGGCATCAACGCCACGGTCGGCGGCGAAATCCGGGCCGTTAAGCAGTATGTCAAAACCACCCGCGAGTACCCCGGCTTCCGGGGCATCGACGTCAAATGGTCCGACGGCGGCGCGGAGGACTTCCCGAGGCTCAGCGTCAAGGTACGGGACGAGATCGTCTCCTTCGGCGCCCCCGGAGAGCTCAAAGTGGACGGGAACGGCGTGGTTGGCGGCGGCAAGCACCTCAAGCCGGAGGAACTGCACGAGCTGGTGCAGGCCAAGAAGCAGGAGGGCGGGGACGTTGTCTTCTTCGACGGCCGGAACGCCTTCGAAGCGCAGATCGGCCGTTTCAAGGACGCAGTGGTCCCCGACGTCGCCACGACCCACGACTTCATCAAGGAGCTCGAATCCGGCAAGTACGACGACCTCAAGGACAAGCCGGTGGTCACCTATTGCACGGGCGGCATCAGGTGCGAGGTCCTCTCCAGCCTGATGGTGAACCGCGGCTTCAAGGAGGTCTACCAGCTGGACGGCGGCATCGTCCGCTACGGCGAGGCCTTCAAGGACCAGGGGCTCTGGGAGGGCTCGCTCTACGTCTTCGACAAGCGCATGCACCTCGAGTTCAGCGACCAGGCCAAGACCATCGGCCAGTGCGCCCGCTGCTCAGCGCCGACCAGTAAGTTCGAGAACTGCTCCAATCCCAGCTGCCGGACCCTGACACTGTACTGCGCCGGATGCGCCTCCAGCCCCGAGACGCTCCGCTGTCCCGGGGGCTGCGCAGCGGCCTGAGGCAGCAGGAGGCTCAAAGCCGGCGCAGGCGGAAAGCGAAATTGGCCGCGCTGTGTGCCTCCAGCCTCACAGACAGGGCGCTGTCCGTGGAGAGATAGATGACGTTCTCACGGTTGACGCCACACCGCAGCCCCAGGTCCACCAGGGTGAGCGTCTCGGTACGGACGGTGAAGGTGACCCGCCGCTGGCTGCGGCACGCGAGGGCAAGCATGTAGGTTCCGGTGTGCAGGACCGGTGAGGACAGGGTCCTGACTTCGCCGGAGGCCAGCAGCCCGGCGTCGGCATGGACCACCTCCTGGGGGACGTCCGGGAATGTCCAGGACACCCACTCACCCAGCCCGGCTTCGCTGACCGGATCCTGCTGCAGCGGGTCCCGGGTGAAGGGTGCCTCGGGGGCCGCGGTGGCGGTGCCCCGCACGTTGCCGGCCCGTCCGTCGTCGTACGTGTATTCGCAGCCAGCCAGCGCTCCCGCCCCCAGCACCATCCCAAGCGCAAGCCCAAGCGCGACGGCGGGCGCCGGCCTCACTGCCGGGGGCGCCCCCGGCGTCCTGGCAGGACGGGGCGCGGAGAACCTCCGCACACTGGGCATAGTCCGACTTTAGGCCCCTGGCAGGCGGCGGGCCAGAGCCGGCACGGGCGGTTACTGCGCCGGTGCCAGTTGGTACGCGTAGACCAGCGGGGCATCGACGCTGGCGCCGCTGATTTCCACCCGTCCGGCCGTAGGCAGGGAAATCCTGGTGGTTTCCCGGCTGCCGTTGCAGGCCGCCCCGGCTTCCGCCACCGCCTTGCCGTCCAGCGTCACATCAAAGAAGGCCTTGCCGCTGCCGTCGCACACCAGCGTGAGCGTATACCTGCCCGCAGGAACGGTGGCCGCCTGCTGCACGGTGCGGTCCCGGTTGAGGATCTTTCCCGAATCCTGGAGCACAACGCCCGGCGCCTCGGGCAGCGCTGTGGCCCGCCACTTCGGAACGTCCGCGTTCTCCACCGAGGACGTGGACGAGCACCCAGCCAGCCCGAAGACGGCGGCAAGGCCCAGGACCCCGGCGGACACGGCTGCCGGCAGCGTCGACCGCCGCACCGTTCCGGAGGCCCGGCGGGCGCGCGAAACGAGGGAAAGGCGGGAAGGCATGGCTCCACCGTACCCCCGCACACCGGCCGGACTAAACTTGAGCGGTGCCTAGATCCCCTTACGAGTTCACCGCCGGCAACATCCCCGACGCCCCCCGCAGCGATGCACCCGGACTGCTCGCCGCGCTGGCCGCGGACCTGCGCCGGCTGGACTACACGCTCGACGGTGTCGCCCGGCTCCTGGGCCCGACGGCCTCCGCGGCGCTGAACCGGGACCAGGTGATCCCCGCGATGCTCGCTGCCGAGCGGGCTGTCCTGGCGGACAGGGGCGCAGCGGCGCTCGCCGCCGTCGTCCGCCTCTGGCTCCTCGCCGAGCCCCAGGAACGTGAAACGCTCGACGACGCCCTGCCGGGGCTCCGCGGGGACGGACTCCTGGCGCTGGGGCTGGTGCAGCCCGTACCCGGCACATCCCTGCTCACAGCCAAGGCGGACCTGCGGCCGTACGGCTGGGACCAGAACGAGGACGGCAGCGGCGGTGCCGAACTCTGGGTGGCCAGCGACCTCGCGGCCCACCAGCAGGCGGGCGTCTTGCGGCACGACCACGTGCTGGGCATCGGACAGGCCTCCACCACCCTGGTGCAGACCACCGTCCGCCGCCACACCGTCCGCGCGCTGGACCTCGGCACCGGCTGCGGCATCCAGGCGTTCCACCTCCTGCACCACTGCGAGCATGTGACCGCCACTGACATCTCCGAACGCGCCCTCGCCTACGCCCGCTTCAACATCCTGCTCAACGCCGACGCCCTCTCCGTGGACCCGGAGCGGCTCGAAGAGCGGGTGAGCCTGCGCCTGGGCTCGCTGCTGGAGCCGGTAGCCGGGGAGGAATTCGGGCTGGTGGTCTCCAACCCGCCGTTCGTCATCACCCCGCGCAGCGCCGGCGAGGACGCCGCGGACCAGTTCACCTACCGCGACGGCGGCCTGGCGGGCGACGGGATTGTCTCCGCCCTGGTGGCCGACCTGCCCGGTATCCTGGCGCCGGGCGGCACCGCACAGATGCTCGGCAACTGGGAGGTTCCCGCCGGCGGTGAATGGCAGGACCGGCCGAGGTCATGGGTGCGCCCCGGCGTGGACGCCTGGTTCATCCAGCGCGAGCAGGTCAGCCCCGAACAATACGCCGAAACATGGCTGCAGGACGCCTCCGAGTCCCGGGACCGGAAGCACTACCGGGATGCCTACGCCGCCTACCTCGCCGATTTCGAGACGCGGAACGTGGAAGGGATCGGTTTCGGCATGGTCTGGCTGCGCCGGCCCGTGCCCGGGGGACAGGCGTCCGTGCAGTCGGCGCTGAGCCGGTTCGAGGAAATCACGTACCCCATTGAGCAGCCCATTGGCCCCCACCTGGGCGCCGCCGTCGAACGCCATGACTGGCTGGCAGCGCACAGCCTTGAGGATGCATACCTGCTCGTGGCGGACGACGTCACCGAGGAACGCCACCAGCGGCCGGGCGCCGAGCACCCGGGCGTGATCCTGCTCCGGCAGGGCGCCGGGCTGCGCCGCACCAACCTGCTGAGCACCGAACTTGCCGGGTTCGTTTCGGCGTGCGACGGCGATCTTTCGGCCGGGCAGATCGCCGGCGCGCTGGAGGCGCTGCTGGGCGGTGCAGCCGGCGACGGGGACGGGTTCGACGACGGTTCCTTCCGGCGTGCCCTCCTCACCGATGTGGCCAATCTGGTGCGCGACGGCTTCCTGGTTCCGGCCGTGGAATGAGGCCGGGGAAGCCTCCCCGGCAACCCCCCTCTTTTCCACATGGATGCGCAGAATTCTGCAAAATATGGTGAACTAGGCGAACATGGGCGCATCTGCCCGAGCAATCTTTTTCTGTAGGAGCACCGTGCCAAGCAAGGCCAAAACCGGCAAGAAACTCGTGATTGTGGAGTCTCCGGCCAAGAGCAAGACCATCGCCAAGTACCTGGGCGAGGGCTTCATCGTAGAGGCCTCCATCGGTCACATCCGCGACCTGCCGCAGCCGTCCGAGCTCCCCGCCGAGCTGAAGAAGACCTCGATCGGCAAGTTCGCCGTCGACGTTGACCACGACTTCAAGCCGTACTACGTGGTGTCCCCGGACAAGAAGAAAAAGGTGACCGAGCTCAAAGCTGCGCTCAAGGACGCCGACGAACTCTACCTCGCAACAGATGGGGACCGCGAGGGCGAAGCCATCGCGTGGCACCTGCTGGAAGTGCTCAAGCCCAAGGTCCCGGTGTACCGGATGACGTTCGGCGAAATCACCAAGGAAGCCATCCAGCGCGCCATGGGCAACCTGCGCGACGTCGACTCCGCCCTGGTGGATGCCCAGGAAACCCGGCGCATCCTGGACCGCCTCTACGGCTACGAGATTTCGCCGGTGCTGTGGCGCAAGGTGGCACGCGGCCTGTCCGCCGGCCGCGTGCAGTCCGTGGTCACCCGCATGGTGGTGGACCGCGAACGCGAAAGGATGGCCTTCAAGGCCGCCTCCTACTGGGACCTCACCGGCCAGTTCGGCGCGGACTCGGGCTCCTTCAAGGCGAAGCTCGCCGCCGTCGACGGGGCCAAGGTGGCCACCGGCCGTGACTTCAACGACGACGGTGTCCTCACCTCGAAGAACGTCGCCCACCTCAACGAGGAGCTGGCCACGTCCCTGGCAGCCGGGCTGCAGGACGCTGCGTTCCGTGTCCGTTCCGTTGACACCAAGCCCTACACCCGCCGGCCGGCCGCCCCGTTCACCACCTCCACGCTGCAGCAGGAGGCCGGACGGAAACTCCGTTTCTCGTCCAAGAGCACCATGCAGATCGCCCAGCGCCTGTATGAAAACGGCTACATCACCTATATGCGTACCGACTCCTCGGCGCTGAGCGACGAAGCCATCACGGCCGCGCGGCGGCAGGCCTCGGAGCTGTACGGCCCCGAATACGTCCCGCAGTCACCGCGGGTCTACTCCAACAAGGCGGCCAACGCCCAGGAAGCGCACGAGGCCATCCGGCCCGCCGGTGACTCCTTCCGCACTCCTGCCCAGGTGGCCTCCCAGCTCTCCGGCGACGAGTTCCGGCTCTACGAACTCATCTGGAAGCGCACCGTCGCCTCCCAGATGGGCGATGCCAAGGGTTCGACGGCGACCATCCGCCTGGGTGCCGTGTCCACCGACGGGCGTGACGCCGAGTTCTCCGCCTCCGGCACCGTGATCACGTTCCCCGGCTTCCTCGCCGCCTACGAGGAAGGCAAGGACGAAACCCGGGGCGACGACGACTCGGACGAAGCACGCCGGCTGCCGAACGTGGCCAAGGACGACTCCCTGACCGCCGCCGACATCGTGGCAGTGGGGCATGAGACCTCGCCGCCGCCGCGGTACACGGAAGCGTCCCTGACCGCGGAGCTGGAGAAGCGCGGCATCGGCCGCCCGTCCACGTACGCCTCCACCATTTCCACCATCCAGGACCGCGGCTATGTGCGGAAACAGGGGTCGGCGCTGGTGCCCAGCTGGATTGCCTTCTCCGTGATCCGGCTGCTGGAGCAGCACTTCAGCGACTACGTCGACTACGAGTTCACCGCCGACATGGAAGGCGACCTGGACAAGATCGCCAACGGCCAGGAAGCCGGCGCCTCCTGGCTGCGGCACTTCTACTTTGGCGAGGATTCCGATCCCGGCCTGCTGAGCATCGTGAACAACCTGGGCGAGATCGATGCCCGGGAAATCAACTCCATTCCGATCACCGACGAGATCACCCTCCGGGTGGGCAAGTTCGGCCCGTACCTGGAGAGCTCCGCCGCCGTGGTGGACCCGAAGACGGGCGAGATCGTCGAATCGGCGCGCGCCAACGTGCCCGAGGACCTGGCGCCGGACGAGCTGACCGCGGCCAAGGCCATCGAACTGATGGAGACGGCGGCCCCGGAGGAACGCGTCCTCGGCACCGACCCGCACACCGGGCACACGGTGGTGGCAAAGAACGGCCGCTACGGCGCCTATGTCACCGAGGTCATCCCCGAGATGACCGAGGAACAGATCGCCGCCCAGCCGGTGGAGTACTACAAGAACGGCAAGCCCAAGCCGCCGAAGAAGCCGGTCAAGGCCAAGCCGCGCACCGGGTCGCTCTTCAAGTCCATGACCGTGGAGTCGGTGACCCTGGACGAGGCGCTGCAGCTGATGAGCCTGCCCCGCGCCCTGGGCGAGGACGCCGAAGGCAACCTGATCACGGTGCAGAACGGCAGGTTCGGCCCGTACCTGAAGAAGGGGACCGACTCCCGGTCCATCGGCTCCGAGGAAGAGATCTTCACCATCACCCTGGACCAGGCCCTGGAGATCTACTCCCAGCCGAAGCAGCGCGGAGCCCGGGCAGCAGTGCCGCCGCTGGCGGAGTTCGGCCCGGATCCCGTCTCCGAAAAGAACATCGTGGTGAAGGAAGGCCGGTTCGGGCCCTACATCACCGACGGCATCACCAACATCACGGTTCCCCGCGCCACCTCCCTTGAGGAGCTCACGCGGGAGCAGGCAGTGGAACTGCTGGCCGAGAAGCGCGCCAAGGGCCCGGTCAAGCGCACGGCCGCACGCAAGGCGCCGGCCAAGAAGAAGGCAACGGCCAAGAAGTAGCCCCGCGTAACAGCATTTGGCCGGATTGCGGTGGAGAGTCCAACGTGATCGAGTAGGTGTATGACTGAACAGCAGGGAATCGACGACACCAATCCGCTCAACGACCTTGAGGAGAAGCTCGCCACCGGCGGGCAGCCCGACGCGGACCCGGTGGACGTCATCCTGTCCTTCCTGAACAGCGAGGTCTACATCATCAGCCCGGACACGGTGGAGACCGAGGATTCCCAGGTGGAGCCCCTGGTCCTGGCCAACGCCGACGGCGACCCCGTCCTGGCGGTCTTCTCACACCCCAGCCGGGTGGACCAGCCGTACCTGGAGGCTGCCCCGAACGTGCTGGGCACCCAGGGCGCGGCCATCATCGCCAACATCGGCGATGAACTGGGCCTGGTGATCAATCCAGGAGCCGCGTACGGTTTCGAAATCAATCCGGAGGGCGTGGCCAACATCAGGCGCGACTTCAAGCGCGCCGACGAGGAATAATGGCTCCATGCGGCTAGGCGTCCTCGACATAGGGTCCAACACTGTCCACCTGCTCCTGGTGGATGCGCACCCCGGTGCCCAACCGGTTCCGTTCGCGTCACACAAGCGGCCCCTGTCCCTGGTGCAGTACCTCGAACCCGACGGGAGCATCAGCGATCAGGGCCAGCATGAACTGGCTGAGTTCGTCCTGGAAGCCTGGGAGTTTGCCGCCCGGCACAAGGCAGAGGACCTGCTGGCCTTCTGTACCTCGGCCATCCGCGAGGCCACCAACGGACCGGCCGTCCTGGCCCGCGTGAAGCACGAAACCACCGTGACCCTCCAGGAACTGACCGGCAGCGAGGAGGCGTCGATGACCTTCTTCGCGGTCCGGCGCTGGCACGGCTGGGGCGCCGGCCCCATCCTCAACCTGGACATCGGCGGCGGCTCCTTCGAAATGGCTTTCGGCCAGGACGAGCTTCCCGAAGTGGCCACCTCTGTACCGTTGGGCGCCAGCCGCCTCACCCGCGACTGGCTGGCGGAGGATCCGCCGTCGGCCAAGAGCGTCAAGGAACTCCGGCGCTACATCCGGGCCACGCTCAAGCCCGCGGTCCGGGAGTTCGACGGCCTGGGCCGGGCCAACGTGGTGGCAGGGACGTCCAAGACGTTCCGTTCCCTGGCCAGGATCGCAGGTGCCGCTCCCAGCGCCGAAGGTCCCTACGTGAAACGCGAACTGCACGCTTCGGACCTGGGCATCTGGACCCAGCGGATCTCCGCCATGAGTTCCGAGGACCGCCTGCACCTGCCTGGCGTGTCGGAAGCGCGGGCCCACCAGCTGCTCGCCGGCGCTATGGTTGCCGAGGCTGCCTTGGAAATGTTCAAGTTCAAGAAGCTGCGCATCTGCCCGTGGGCGCTGCGCGAAGGCCTGATCCTGCGCCGCCTGGACCAGCTGGTGTTTGACGGCCCGCTCGAACCGGCGCCGCACGTGGCGCCATCCAAGACGGTGGAAGCCGCCGTCTAGAGCGGCTGCGTTCACCATCCAGACCCGTTAAGCGCGGAAGCACCGGGGCCGGTAACAGGAAAATGGGGGAAAACCTGTTGCCGTGCCACCGGTGCCCTGGCAGGCATCCCCATGCCTGCCGCATCACTCGCACCCTCAATGAGGTAATACCTACAGTAAGAAACCAACTTGTGCGCTTCCTGCAGTGAACATGGGAGTTGCCTGTGAATGGTTGCGAACTGCAATGATGGAGGCATGAGCAACCGAATCGCATTCCTTGGCTGTGGATCCATGAACGAAGCCATCCTTGGCGGCCTGCTGGAGGCGGGTACCGACCCCGGTGACGTCGTGGCCACTGTCCGCCGTGCTGAGAGGGCCGCCGAACTGGCCGAGCGCTACCACGGCATCACCGCGATCGCCGGCGAGGAAGAGCCGGACAACAACAGGCAGGCCACCAAGGGGGCCGCCGTCGTCATTCTTGGCGTCAAGCCCGTTGGCATTGCCGACCTGGCACGCGAAATCAGCCCCGTACTCGCACCCGGAACTGTGGTGGTCAGCGTGGCTGCCGCCGTGTCCATCGCCCAGCTCGAAGCCGCGCTCCCGGCCGGGCAGCCCGTCATCCGCACCATGCCGAACACCCCCGCAAAGCTGGGCCGCGGCGTCGTGTCGGTGTCTCCCGGGACCCACTGCTCCGCGGACCAGCTCCGGAAGGTCAAGGACATCCTGCAGGGCGCCGGAACAGTCGTTGAGGTCCCGGAGGAACAGGTGGACGCCCTGTCCGCCATCAGCGGGTCGGGCCCCGCCTACGCCTTCTACCTGGCAGAGGCGATGGCCGCTGCGGGGGAGGAACTGGGACTGGACCGCGAACTGTCCCTGCTGCTGGCCCGCGAAACCGTGGCCGGGGCAGGCCTGATGCTTGCCGAGCCGGGCGCGGATCCCTCAGCGCTGCGTAAAGCGGTCACCAGCCCCAACGGCACCACCGAACGGGCCATCGCCACGTTCGATGAGCAGGGCATCCCCGCGATCATCGCCGCCGGCGCCCGCGCAGCGGCCGACCGGGCGGCGGAAATCACCAAGCAGCTGGGCTAAGCATCAGGGCCGGGCCGCGAAGCGTTCCAGCAGGTCCACGTGGCCGGAGACGATCAGCATGTCCCGCGAGGACACCTTGGTCTCCGGCCGGGCGTAGGTGAAGTCCTCACCCGGGGACTTCACGCCCACGATGGTCACACCGTACTTGGACCGGACCTTTGACTCGTCCAGCGTGAACCCCACCGTTTCGCGCGGCGGGTACATCTTCACGATGGCGAAGTCGTCGTCGAACTCGATGAAGTCCAGCATGCGCCCGGACACCAGGTGCGCGGCCCGGACGCCGGCGTCGGCCTCCGGGTAGATGACGTGGTTGGCGCCGATGCGCGTGAGGATCTTGCCGTGGGACGGGGTGATGGCCTTGACCCAGAGGTGTTCGATGCCCAGGTCCACCAGGTTGACCGTGATCAGCACCGAGGACTCGATGGAGGTGCCCACACCCACGACGGCGGAACTGAACTCCTGTGCCCCCAGCTGGCGCAGTGCGTCGATGTTGGTGGCGTCCGCTTCCACGACGTGGGTCAGGAGGGGCGCCCACTTCTGGACCAGGCTCCGGTCGCGCTCGATGGCGAGCACTTCCCGGCCCTGCTTGACCAGTTGTTCGGCGGTGGATGACCCAAAGCGGCCCAGGCCGATCACCAGCACCGGGGCGTTGTGGGCGGGGCGCCGGGGGGCGTCGGTGGAACTAGCCAATGATCGGCCTTTCTTCGGGGTAGTGGTACAACTGGCTGCGCTGGCGCAGGGCGAGGGCTGCGGCGAGGGTTACGGTACCCACGCGGCCCGCGAACATCAATGCCGTGAGCACGTAGACCCCTTCGGGCGCTATTTCCGCGCTGAGGTTGGTGCTGAGGCCCACGGTGGCAAACGCGGAGATGGTTTCGAACAGCACCCGGTCCAGGGGCTGGCCGCTGATGTGCAGCAGCAGGAATGCGCATACCGACACCAGGGTGGCGCCGGCGACGATCACGGAAATGGCCACCCGCATGCTGCCCTGCGGGATGGTCCTGCCGTAGATCTTGACGTCGGCATCGCCGCGGGCCTCGGCAATGATGGCCAGGAACATGACGGCGATGGTGGTCACCTTGATGCCGCCGGCCGTCGAGGCGGATCCGCCGCCGGCAAACATCAGGGCGTCGGTCAGCAGCATGGTGGTGGACTCCATCTGGTTCTGGTCCACCAGGTTGAAGCCGCCCGACCGCATCATGACGGAGGCGAAGAACGCGTGCGTGACCTTGTCACCGAGGCTCATGGAGCCGATGGTCCGGGTGTTCTCCCATTCCGTCAGCGCCCACAGGACCGCCCCGGACACCAGGAGGATGAGGGAAACCTGGATGGTGAGCTTGGTGTGCAGGTTCCACTTCTTCCAGTTCAGGCCGTTCTGCTGCAGCACCATCACCACCGGGAACCCCAGGCTGCCCATGAACACGCCCACCATCAGGGGGAGCAGGATCCAAAGGTCCGTCTCGTAGGGGACGATGCCGTCCGAATGCGGGGTGAAGCCGGCGTTGTTGAACGAGGAGATGGCGTAGAAGATGCCGTGCCACACGGACTGCCAGAACGGCTCGCCCAGGGTGAGGAACCGCGGCACCAGCACCAGCGCCAGGATGCCTTCGATGGCCACCGACGTGGTGATGACGATCCGCAGCAGGGTGCCCACCTCGCCGAGGCGGCCGGCGGTGTTCATGGACTCCGCGGCAATGATCTTGCCCCGCACGCCGAGCCGCTTGCTCACCATCAGCGCAAGCAGCGAGGCGAGGGTCAGCGTGCCGAGGCCGCCGATGAAGATGCCCACGAGGATCACCAGCTGGCCAAAGAAGGACCAGTGGACCGCGGTCGAGACCACCGTAAGCCCGGTGACACAGACGGCCGAGACGGCGGTGAACAAAGCCTGGTGGATGGGGGTGGCCGTTCCGTTGGCGGACGAAACCGGCAGGGACAGCAGGAAGGTGAACACTACGCACACGGCGGCGAACGCCGTCAGGGCAAGCCTGGCAGGGGTTGCGTTGGCGATGTCGTCGATGAAGTCGCGCAACCGGGTGAAGATCCGGAGGCCGCCCTCCCGCTCCTGCCCCGGGGGGTGCCAGCTGGCCGGGGTACGGGGCCTCGACTGGCTCTGCGTCATGTTGGCTTTTCCTCGGTCGAAACTTCTTCCCCCAGTAGTAAACCACTAATGCCGGCGTAATGGCCGGGCGGGCAGCGGCTCACGCTCGGGTAGCCTGTGATTGATGACGTACCTGCCCGGTCTCAGAAAGCCCGCGCCGCCAACGATGGTGGCGTGGAGCCCCGCCATGACCGCGTACAACTTCGGCCCGGGCCACCCCATGGCACCGGAGCGGATGGACCTGACTGCGCGGCTGGCCCGCAGCCTGGGGATCCTCGACCTTGACCACGTCAACGTGGCGGCGCCGGAAGTGGCATCCGACGCCGAGCTGCAGTCCGTCCACGCACCTGACTATGTGGCGGCGGTCCGCAAAGTCAGCGCGGACCCCTCCCAGCCGGACGAATCCCGCGGGCTGGGAACCGAGGACGATCCCGCATTTGCCGGGATGCACGAGGCCGCGGCACGACTGGCCGGAGGCTCCCTGCTGGCAGCCGAGCACGTGCTGCAGGGTACTGCCGTGCATGCTGTGAACTTCGGCGGCGGCATGCACCACGCCTCCCGCGACCGGGCCAGCGGGTTCTGCATCTACAACGACGCCGCCCTCGCCGTGCAGGCACTGCTCGACGGCGGAGTGGACAAAGTGGCGTATATCGATGTTGACGCCCACCACGGGGACGGAACGCAAAACATCTTCTGGGACGATCCGCGCGTCCTCACCGTGTCACTCCACGAAACCGGGCTGACCCTGTTTCCCGGAACCGGGTTCGCCAATGAGCTCGGCGGCACGGGAGCGGAGGGCACCGCCGTGAACGTGGCCCTGCCGGCGGGAACGGCCGACGCCGGCTGGCTGCGGGCCTTTTACGCCGTGGTGCCGCAGCTGGTGGGGGCCTTCCAGCCCGGGGTGATCGTCAGCCAGCACGGCTGCGATTCGCACCGCACCGACCCCCTCACGCACCTCAACCTGAGCGTGGACGGCCAGCGCGAGGCCGCCACCGCCGTCGGAAATTTGGCGGAACGGTACTGCGGCGGGCGCTGGATCGCCACCGGCGGGGGCGGGTACAACGTCCTGGACGTGGTGCCCCGGGCCTGGAGCCACCTGGTGGCCATCGCCGCCGGACGGCCCGTTCCGCTGCGGACCCCCGTGCCGCAGGACTGGCGCGACTATGTCGAGGAGAAATTCGGCACCGCTGCGCCAGTGCTGATGGGTGACGACGTGGAGCTGTGGTGGCGGTCCTGGGAAGTCGGCTTCGACCCCAACGACGCCGTGGACCGCTCTGTGATGGCCACCCGCAAGGCGGTCTTCCCGCTGCACGGCCTCGACCCCTGGTTCGACTAAAAGCGCGGACTCCTGGCCCTGCCGGTCAGCCTGACGGCTTCTCCGTCTGGAACACCACGCCTGCCGCGCCAATAAGCCAGCCCAACAGCGACAGGGCGAACGCGCCGATCAGGTCGGTGGAGGCGGTCCCCTTGACGAGCCACAGAAGCAGGACCAGCAGGCCCACCGCGAGGTACACCACGATGGCTGCAACGATCCGCCCCGACAGGCTGGCCACAACGTCGGAGGGATTAACCATGGCGGCGCTGCCGTGCCCACGTTCGCCTGCGGGGGCAGTACCCCCACGGTCCTGGGTTTCACCATCGCCGCGGCGCACCTCGGCAATGGTGAAACCCAGGGCCGAGGCCGTCAGTGAACTCAATGATGTGGCCAGCACGCCGGCAGCCGTAACCAGGGCTCCGTTAAGGGCCGGGGCAGCGGTCCGGCCGTCAGGCACCCAGAACCCAACGCGCAGCAGAACGGTCCCCCACACCGCCACAAAAAGGCCGAGAAACACAAACGCGATGATGTTGAACAGCTGCTGCCGGAGGAAATCCATCATCACCCACCCTTCACCTCACAGGGGCCAATGTCCGCTCAGTCCGCGGCAACGGTCACACTTTTGTAGCACCGCGGGAGAATCCCGGCAACGCTTCCGGTCCGGGCGAAATAGTTGATGCCTTTCGGCGTATATGTCGCTAGGGTGGGAGGCATGGTGACAGACGACGTATTTGCCGTCATTGCGGAATCGACCCGGCGTGACATCCTGGTGTCCCTCCGTTCCGGAGACAAGGCCGTGGGCGAACTGGTGGAGGAACTGGCGGCGAGCCAGCCCACTATTTCCAAGCACCTGAAGGTCCTGCGGGAAGCGCAGCTGGTGAGCATGCGCGCCCAGGGGCAGAAACGGTACTACGCCCTCAACCGAGGGCCCCTTGAGGGCATCGCGAGCTGGCTGGAAACGTTCGACGTCGGCACCGGTGCCAAAGCCGCCGCCGCGCGGGCCGCCACGGACCAGGCAGTGTCGGCCCACCTGAAGGAAGGCGTCGCCGCTGCCGCCGCTTCACTGCCGCCTGCAGGCCGGGCCGTGCAAGCGGCACCGGCGGAACCGGCGCCGGCACAGGCGAGCAAAGAGGAAGTCCCCACGCCCGTCCTGGTGCGCGAAGGGGCTGAGCTGAGTCCCGCCGTCGTCATCCCGGGGGGAACCGGCACCCCGCTCAGCGACGACAGCGTTCCCCAGCAGATCGGCCGCACCGTGGGCCGGGCGGCCACCAAGGCAGCCGACCTGCTGGCCAACCTTCCCACCCTGCCCAAGTTCGGGCGCAAGAAGTAGGTCCCGGCCGCAGGCAGCAGCGGCCTACTTACCCAGCAGCCGCACGTGGTCCGGGGTCAGTTCGGAAACCTTGCTGACGCCCAGCAGGGCCATGGTGCGCGCCATGTCCTTTTCGAGGATCTGGAGCGTACGGTCCACCCCGGCGCGGCCGCCGGCCATGAGGCCGTACAGGTAGGCGCGGCCGATCAGGGTGAAGTCGGCGCCCAGTGCCAGGGCGGCGACAATGTCCGCGCCGCTCATGATGCCGGTGTCCAGCATGATCGCGGCATCGGTGTTGTCCGCTTCGAAGGCCTGCTTTACCTCGGGGAGCAGGTGGAACGGAATCGGGGCACGGTCCAGCTGGCGCCCGCCGTGGTTGGACAGGACGACGCCGTCCGCGCCGTGGTCCACCACCCGGCGGGCGTCCTCCACGGTCTGGATGCCCTTGACCACCAGCTTCCCCTTCCAGGTTTCGCGCAGCCAGTCCAGGTCCCCGAAGGTGAGGGTGGGGTCGAACATCGAGTTGATCAGGTCCGCCACGGTGCCGGTGTAGCGGGAGAGCGAGGCGAAGGTCAGCGGTTCGTGGGTAAGGAAGTTGAACCACCAGGCGGGCCGGTAGGAGGCGTCCAGGACGGTCTTCAGGGTCAGCGCGGGCGGGATGGTCATGCCGTTGCGCACGTCGCGGAGCCGGGCCCCTGCCACGGCCGTGTCCACGGTGACCATGAGGGTGTCGTTGCCGGCCTTGGCGGCGCGCTCGATCAACTCCAGCGACCGGTCGCGGTCCGTCCACAGGTACAGCTGGAACCAGTTGCGGCCGTTCGGGGCGGCAGCGGCGACGTCCTCGATGGACGCGGTGCCCATGGTGGAAAGCGTGTAGGGGATGCCGGCGGCCTCGGCGGCCTGGGATCCTGCGTACTCGCCTTCGGACTGCATCATCCGGGTGAAGCCGGTGGGGGCGATGCCCACCGGAAGCCGGGACGGCTTGCCCAGGATTTCGGTGCTGAGGTCTATCGAGGAGACGTTGCGCAGGATGCCGGGGCGGAACTCGATGTCCAGGAAGGCCTGGCGGGCGCGGCGGAGGGTGATTTCCCCTTCCGCGGCGCCGTCGGTGTAGTCGAACGGTGCCTGCGGCGTGCGGCGCTTGGCGATGTCCCGCAGTTCCCACACCGTGCTGGCACGCTTGAGCCGGGCTTCCTTGCTGAACTCCGGCTTCTTGAACTGCATCAGCGGGGCGAGGTCCGAGTACTTGGGGATGCGGCGCTTCAGTGCCGCCGGCACAACGGCGGACGACGCCGGAGCCGCGGCGGGTGAAGCGGCCGCGGGAACGTCGGTGGTGTCCGGGGCCGGGGTCGTCTCGGGATTGCTGGGCTGGATGGTGTGGGTCACGTGTCCTCCTATGGTCTAACCACACTCTAGGTCATGTGGTCCAACCACATCAACTACTATTTATCCATGCGTACGCACCAGCTTGTCCTGTCCTGGATCGAGAATGAGCTCTCCGCCGGCCGCTGGCCCTGGGGGGCCGGCTGCCGCCCGAACGCAG
Organism: Arthrobacter sp. MOO21; assembly: GCF_057369995.2. NCBI lineage: Bacteria > Bacillati > Actinomycetota > Actinomycetes > Micrococcales > Micrococcaceae > Arthrobacter > Arthrobacter sp. MOO21. The sequence continues at coordinate 2,465,921 of NZ_CM170671.2, forward strand.
CCTGGCTGAGCACCTCAAGGTATCGCGGACTTCCGTGCGGGAGGCCATCCGGATCCTGGAGGCGATGGGTGTGGTGCGGGCGGGCGTGGGGTCCGGTCCGGAGGCGGGGACTGTGGTCATATCGGATCCGACGGCGGCGCTCGGCTCGGCCCTGCGCCTGCACGTGGCCACGCAGCACCTGCCGGTGGCGGACATCGTGGAGACGCGGGTCCTGTTGGAGTCATGGGCCGCAGGCAAGGCGCGGCCGGACGCGCCCGAGCTCGATGAGGCGGCCGATCTGCTGCGTGCCATGGACGCCTCCGGGGGCCTGGATATCAGCGGCTTCCTGGCGCTCGACGTCCGTTTCCACCTGGCCCTCGCGAATGCGGCGGGCAACGCCGTGGTCAGTGCCATGATGGGCTCACTCCGTGAATCCATCCAGGGCTATGCGGCCGAGCTGACCTCGGGGCTGCCGGACTGGGATGCTACGGCCTCCCGGTTGCGGACGGAGCACCGGGAGATCCTGGCGGCGATCAGGGAGGGCGACGGCGGCCGGGCGGCCACGCTGGTGGCCGCCCATATTGAGGGGTACTACAAAGAGGCCGGGCTGGCCGCGGGCCTCTAGCCGTGGACCGTGCTCCGCGGGGCCTTGGCGGGGCCGGTGCTGGCGCGCACTTCCAGCCGCGGCTGGTAGCTGCTGCCCGGGGCCTCGTTCCCTTCCTTGCGGATCAGCGCCCGGAGCTGGTGCCACGCCTGCTCGCCCAGTTCGGTGATGGGGACGGCAGCAGTGGTGAGCGCCGGCGTCGTGTATTTGGCAAACGGGATGTCATCGAAGCCTGTCACCGAGATATCGCCCGGCACGTCCAGGCCGCGCTCGTGCAGGCCGCTCATCAGCCCCATGGCCACGAGGTCGTTGAAGGCCAGGATGCCGGTGGCGCGGCTCGCCAGCACGGCGTCCACCGCTTCGTGCCCGGTGTCGAAATCGGAGCCGCCCTCAAGCATGGTGACTTCCACCTCCGGGTGCGCGGCCTTGAAGGTCTCCAGGCCCTTGAGCCGCATTCCGTTGGAGGCGCTGCGCGGCGGGCCGGCCAGGAAGGCCAGGCGGGTGTGGCCCAGTTCCACCAGGTGCCCGGCGATGTCCTGCACGCCCTGCCCGTAGTCCACCACCAGGCTGGGAACACCGGGGGCGGAGGTGGTGCGGTTGATCAGCACCAGCGGATGCAGTGACGGCGCGATCTCTTCCAGCTCCGCATCGCTCATGCGGGGGGCGCACAGCACCAGCCCGTCGCAGCGGCGCCGCGCCTCGCCTGCCAGGATGGTCTCCTCGCTGGAAACCTCGAAGGAGTCGGCGATGAGGACGCGGTAACCGTCCTGGGCTGCCGCGCGGCTCAGGCCGCGGAGGATGGCCTGGAATGTGGGGTTGGCGAGGTCCGGCACCACGATGCCGATGGTGTCCGTCTTGCCCAGGGCCAGGCTGCGTCCCACCGGGTTGGGCTGGTACTTCAGCTCCGCGGCTGCGGCGCGGACGCGGGCGGCGATGTCGGGGTCCACCGTGAAGTTGCCGTTCATGACCCGGGAGACCGTGGCATGCGAGACCCCGGCCTTAATTGCGACATCAGCGATGCCGATCCGGCCGCTTGCCGACTTCCTGACCATGGGGAACCCTTCGTTGAGCGCTTTGGAACACAGCATATACCGGGATGGGAAAGCGATTTCTATGCTTTTCCCCGGTTTTCCGCCCCCGTTCCCGGGCACTACCCCGGCCGGAGGCCGTCCCGCGTTAGAAAACGCTTTCCTCCAGCGCGGAGAACGGTTGACGGATCGGCTCCGCGGTTGGTACAACTGCTATTAGCGAACTGAGAAAACGCTTTCTGATGCGGTGCAGCAAGGTGCCGCCGCCCAACACCAGCGGCCGTTCCCCGGCCGGGTAAACGAGCCTTCGAAAGGGACCCCATGGTCAACACAGCCGAGACGACGCCGGCCCGAGCTGCTTCCCACGCCGGCGCGGCAACCGGCAAGGCCCGCCTTGCCCTGATCGGCACCGGCGGCCGTTCCGAGATGTATATCCGCGCCATTCTTGGCAAGCACGCGGACACGGCGGAACTGGTGGCCTTCTCCGACGTCAACCCGGGGCGCGTTGAGTTCTACCAAAAGCTCATCCAGGAACTCGGCGCCCCCGGGCCCGTCGCGTCGTTCGACCCCGCAGACCTCACCGCCTTCATCCAGGCCAACAACATCGACCGCGTCATCGTCACCACGCCTGACTACACCCACGCCGACTACATCGTCGAAGGGCTCCGCGCGGGCGCCGACGTCGTCGTCGAAAAGCCCCTCACCATTAACGCCGAGGGCTGCCGCCGCATCACCCAGGCCGTGCACGAGACCGGCCGCAACGTGGTGGTCACCTTCAACTACCGCTACTCACCCCGCAACAGCGCGCTCAAGGAAATCATCCAAAGCGGCGTGATTGGCAAGGTCACCTCCATCGACTTCAGCTGGGTCCTGGACACGGTCCATGGCGCGGACTACTTCCGCCGCTGGCACCGCGAGAAGAAGAACTCCGGCGGCCTGCTGATCCACAAGGCGTCCCACCACTTCGACCTGGTCAACTGGTGGATCGACGACGTCCCGGAACGGGTCTTCGCGTCCGGCGGCCTGAAGTTCTACGGCGACAAGAACGCTGCCGAGCGCGGGCTTGGTCCCCGGCCTGAACGCGGAACGCCCGACGCCGACGCCCCCAACGCGGGAAAGGATCCGTTCGCGCTGGACCTGAGGGAGGACGAACGGCTCAAGGCCCTCTTCCTCGACAACGAGCACTACGACGGCTACCGCCGCGACCAGGACGTGTTCACCGGCGGCATCACCATCGAGGACAACCTGGCGCTCGTGGTGGAGTACCAGGGCGGTCCGCGCCTGAGCTACTCCCTGAACGCCCACAGCCCCTGGGAGGGGTACCGGGTGGCGGTCAACGGCACCGAAGGACGCGCCGAGCTGGAAGTGGTGGAACGCGCCGCCGTCCTGCACAGCACCGACAGGAAGACTGTGGTGGACCCGAGTGCCACCCCGGTCGAGGAAGAGGACGCCGTGCGCCGCAACGGTGAGCGCCTGGTGGTCCAGCGCCACTGGGAGGCTGCCTACGAGGTGCCCATCGTCAACGGCGAAGGCGGCCACGGCGGCGGCGACGAGCTCCTGCTCTCGGACCTCTTCAACGGACCGGGCGAGGATCCGCTGGGCCTGGCCTCTCCGGCTACCTGGACGGGCTGAGGTCCGTCTCCGTGGGTATTGCCGGCAACCAGTCGCTCGAAACCTCCCTCCCCGTGCGCATTGGGGACCTGGACCTCGGCGCCGACCTCCGCCGCGGCAAGTAAGGACGAACCATGAGCAGGATATTCGTTACCGGCGGCTCCGGCCGGCTGGGCAGGAGCGTTGTGGCAGGGCTGGCCCAGGCGGGCCACGAGGTGGTCTCCGTTGACCGCGACGCCGTGCCCGCGGAACTGCTGCCGGCAGGCGTCGTGCAGGAGACAGCGGACCTCCTGGCGCCCGGGGAGGCGCTGCGGCTGTTGGGCGCAGCAAAGCCCGACGCCGTCATCCACCTTGCAGCGATCGCCGTGCCGTTCAGTGCGCCCGAGAACGTCATTTTCGGCACCAACACGCGGCTCGCCTTCGCCGTCATCAGCGCGGCGACGAAGCTCGGGGTCCCGAAGATCATCACCGCCAGCAGCCCCACCGTCCTCGGCTACGGGTCCCCGGCGGGCTGGCTGCCGCCGACGTTCCCGCTGGACGAGCGGACGCCGCCGAAGCCCTGGAACGCCTACGCCCTGTCCAAACTCATCGCCGAGCAGACGGTTCAGATGTTCGCCGCGGCGCAGGGGGAGAAGATCCGCTACGCAGCCTTCAGACCCTGCTTCGTCATCTCGCCGGAGGAATGGGAAGGCGCGCCCACCCAGCAGGGCCACACCCTCGCCGAGCGCCTCGCCGATCCCGCACTGTCCGCCCCTGCGCTGTTCAACTACGTGGACGCCCGGGACGTGGCGGACTTCCTGGACCTGCTGCTGCGGAAGATGGAGTCCATTCCCAACGGCGAGACGTTCTTCGTCGGGGCGGCGGACGCCCTGGCCACGGCACCGCTGGCGGAGCTGATGCCCCGGTTCCTGCCGGGCAGCGCGGCGCTCAGCGCGGGCCTCACCGGCACCAGCCCCGCGTTCTCCATCGCCAAGGCCCAGGAACTGCTGGGCTGGCAGCCGAAGCGCACCTGGCGCACCGAACTGAAGACCACGCCCAATGACGAGACCTCCGCGCTGGTGACCGCCGGCAGCGGAACCAAGGAGACACCATGAAATTCGACGGCGTACTGTTCTTCCCCGTCACACCCTTCACCGCCGAAGGCACCGTGGACGTGGAACTGCTCAAGGAGCACATCAGCTCCCGGCTCCCGTACGGGCCCGGCGGGGTGTTCCCCGCGTGCGGCACCGGGGAATTCCATGCCCTCAGCGTTGACGAGGTGCGCACCGTGGTGGCCGCCGCCGTCGAGGTAGTTGCCGGCAAGGTTCCGGTGGTGGCCGGAACCGGCGGACCCCTGGGCCACGCCCTTGCCGCCGCCAGGGCGGCGGAGGAAGCCGGCGCCGACGCCCTCCTGGTGCTGCCGCCCTACCTCGTCACCGGACCCACGGACGGGCTGGTGGCCTACATCGAGGCGGTGGCCAATTCCAGCAGCCTGCCGGTGATCGTCTATCACCGCGGAAACGCCAAGTTCACGGCCGCCTCCATGGCGCGGCTTGCCGCCAACCCCAAGGTCATCGGCTTCAAGGACGGCCTCGGCGACGTGGGCCTGGCCCAGGAGATCGTGGCCGCTGTCCGCGCCGCGGGCAGGGAGGACTTTGCCTTCTTCAACGGTCTGCTCACCGCGGAGCTGACGCAGGGCGCCTACCGCGGACTGGGGATCCCGCTGTACTCGTCCGCGGCGTTCGCCATGGCCCCGGAAATCGCCACGGCATACTACGACGCCTACGTTTCCGGTGACGAGGACCGCCGCAACGCCCTCCTGGAAGGCTTCTACGCGCCCCTGGTCCGGCTCCGCGACCAGACCCCCGGCTTCGGTGTTTCGCTGATCAAAGCCGGACTCCGCCTGGCCGGCCTTCCCGTCGGCTCCGTGCGCCCACCCCTGATGGACCCTACCGAGGAGCAGCTGGTCCAGCTCAAGGCCATCCTCGCAAAGGGCTACGAGCTGGCCGGCCGCTGATGGGCGCCCCGGCCGCCGAAGCGGTCCGCACCGCACCCCGCATCACCGGGCTCTCCACCCGCCTCATCACCGTTCCGCTGCGCCGGCACTGGGGTGCGGAGGCGCCCGAGAACCACGTCATCGCCACCGGGATCCACACGGACGACGGCGGTGCCGGGCACGGTTTCTCCTGGACGCCCACCATTGGCCCCCAGGCCGTCAAGGCGTTGCTTGACTACGACATCGCGCCGTTCATCACGGGCCTGCCCGTGAACCCGGAAACGGTGTGGGACGCGTTGTGGAAACGGCTCCATGAGGCAGGCGGCGGCGGGCTCACTACCATCGCGATGGCCGGCGTCGACCTTGCCCTGTGGGACCTGCAGGCGCGCCGGGCCGGGGCCTCCGTCACCGGCATGCTGGGCCAGCGGCAGGAATCCGCCGAGGTCTATGGATCCGGGGTGAACCTGCATTACACGCTGGAAGAGCTCGTGGCGCAGGCCGAGCGGTGGGTTGCCGCCGGCCACCAGGCGGTGAAAATCAAAGTGGGCAAGCCCGACCTGCGCGAGGACGCCGAGCGGGTGGCGGCCGTCCGTTCCGTCCTGGGTCCGCACCGCAGGCTCATGATCGACGCCAACCAGCGCTGGGACCTGGCCACCACCTTCCGGGCGCTGGACGTGCTGTCCGAATTCGGGCTGGAGTGGCTGGAGGAACCCATCAGGGCGGACGACCTCTGGGCCTACCGCCGGCTGCGCAAGCACTCGCCGGTACCCATCGCCCTTGGCGAAAACCTGCACACCATCTACCGGTTCCGCGATTTCATTGAGGCAGAGGCGGTGGACATCATCCAGCCAAACATCATCCGGGTAGGGGGGATCACCCCGTTCCGGCGGATCGTGGAGCTGGCGCGGACCCACAGCATCAGGGTGATGCCGCACCTGCTGCCGGAACTGTCAGGCCAGCTGGCACTGACCCTGGCGGAGCCCACCATGGTGGAGGACGTCGAGGAGGCGTCCTTCGAACAGCTGGGCATCCTGGACGGGCCGTCGCCGGTGCGGTTCAGCAACAGCAGGCTGACCCTTGCGGACCAACCCGGACTCGGCTTCCGCTTCCGGGACGGGCTGTAACAACGTACGTACATCCACAGAACAGGTATCTGACGTGACAACTGCAACGCTTTCCCTGTCCGGGCTCACGGCCGCCGCAACGGAGGCCGCCCGCTTTTCCGCGGCTGCGTCCGACGCCGAGCGCGCCGGCTGGCTCCATGCCGTGGCGGACGCCCTGGACGCCAACGCCACCGAACTGGTGGAGATCGCGGATGCCGAAACCAGCCTGGGCATCACCCGCCTGACGGGCGAGGTGGCACGCACCACCGGCCAGCTTCGCCTGTTTGCGCGGGTCATCACCGAGGGCTCCTACCTGGAAGCCATCATCGACCACGCTGATCCCGCCGCCACCCCGCCCAGGCCGGACCTGCGCCGAATCCTCAAGCCCATCGGTCCCGTGGCTGTCTTCTCGGCGTCGAACTTCCCGTTCGCGTTCTCGGTGGCCGGCGGCGACACCGCTTCCGCCCTGGCCGTTGGCTGCTCCGTGATCGTCAAGGCCCACTCCGGCCACCTGCGGCTCTCCGAACGGACCGCGGAGGTCGTGGCGGAGGCCCTCAGTGGCGCGGGCGCACCGGACGGCCTGTTCGCCCTGGTGCACGGCCGCGAAGTGGGCACAGCCCTGGTCCAGGACCCTGCCATCAAAGCCGTCGGCTTCACCGGCTCCATCCCGGGCGGCCGTGCCCTGTTCGACCTCGCCACCTCGCGGCCTGAGCCCATCCCCTTCTACGGGGAGCTCGGCAGCCTGAACCCCGTGGTCATCACGGCCGCGGCTCTGCAGGAACGCTCCGGGGAACTCGCGGCCGGCCTCGCCGGATCCTTCACCCTGGGCGCCGGACAGTTCTGCACGAAGCCCGGGCTCGTTTTCATTCCGGCCGGGACGGACTTCGCCGCCCAGGTGGCACAGGCCAGCAAGGACAAGCCGGCCCTGGGCATGCTGACCAGCCGGATCGCGGAAGCGTACCCGGACGGGCTTCGCAGCTTCGCCTCGGTGGAGGGCGTGGACGTGGTCAGCGGCAGCGTCGACCAGGACGCGGCGGCCAACGGGGCGGCGCCGGTGGTGTTTTCCACCACCGCGGCCAGGGTGCTGGAGCGGCCGGAACAGCTGCTCGAGGAGTGCTTCGGACCCACCACGATGCTGGTCGAATACCAGGACCAGGCCGAACTGTCCGAGGTCCTGGCCAGCGTGCCGGGCAGCCTGACCGCCACCCTGCACGCCCAGCCCGGCGAAGGCATCGGGGATCTGGTGGAGCAGCTCTCCGGACTCGCCGGACGCGTCCTGTTCGAGGGCTGGCCCACCGGCGTGGCTGTGAACTGGGCCCAGCAGCACGGCGGCCCGTACCCGGCCACCACGTCGCTGTTCACCTCGGTGGGCGCGACGGCGGTCCGGCGCTTCCAGCGTCCCGTCGCCTACCAGGACGCGCCGGAAACGGTGCTGCACCCGGCCTTGCACGAAAGCAACCCCTTGCGCATCCCGCGCCGCGTGGACGGGGAACTGCAGCTTCCCTAGCCGACAGCCACCGCACGCAAAGAAAACCCCGGGACCGCTTCGGTCCCGGGGTTTTCCGGCATCTTTGGGAACGTCCTACAGTTGCAGTGTCACCGGACGCTGCAGCCCGTTCACGGCGGTGGTGGGCCAGCGGGGATCCACCGTCAGCACCCGCAGCCCCGAATCGGTGAGCTGCACCGTGTCCTCGATCTTGACGCCGGGACCCGACGGGTTCCACGTGAAGGTCTGGCCCGGCACCACCAGGTCCGTGACGGCCGACGTGACCCGGGGATCACGGCCTGCATAACCGGCGGGCCCGCCCTGGTGGTGCTGTTCCCACTGGTCCGCGCCGAACCCATGCCGCAGGTAGGCTGCCTTGATCTCCGCGAAGATCCCGTCCAGCCGGGCGCCCGGGACCGTGGCGTCAAAGATGTCCGCTTCCACCCCAGCGATGCGTGCTTCGGCGTCGAGCTCTTCGGCCGTGCCGGCGTTGAACCTCACCCAGCGGGTGATGTTGGTTACCAGCCCGTCGCGCCGGGCGCAGACCACGGCCATGGCCCGGCGGCCCAAGGGGGAGTGGGTAGCCAACGGGTGCCGGAATCCGCTCCGGGAGCTGCCGTTGCACAGGAGGACCAGCGGCTCCGCGCCTGCGGCCACCACCCGGGCTGCCAGCGCCGAGGCCACCTCGAATTCCGTAGTGTCGGGCCGGGTGGTGGAGAGGACATCCGTCATCATCACCGCAACCTCCGCGCTGAGCCGGGCATACCGGGCGCTTTCGGCCGGGAGCAGCTGCTGGCGGGCGGCCCGGAGTTCGGCAGCCACCTCGGTTTCGGCCAGCGGAAGCCCGTTGCCGCTCCCGGCGGCGGCCGCGGCCTGGTGCAGGTTTCCATACCAGGGGACGGTGCGCAGGTTGACGCCGGGCGGGAGCTCCTCGGCCGCGATCCGGCCTGCCTCGTTGTTGAACGTCACCAGGTGGTCGCCGTCGCGGTCCACCAGCAGCGCGGCGATCGGGTCGCCGGCCAGGCTGATGTGCACGCGGCTGCCGTCCAGGTACCACGTCAGCGCGGTGTGCGTGGTGAGGAGCACCGAGTTCCGGCCCGCCGCGTCCAGGATGTCCAGGACGCGCTGGCGCTTGACGGCCCGGTCAGCCGGGGAGGCCGGCGCCCGGCGCGCCTGGACCTGTCGATCGGGTACGGCTGTAGTTTGCGTCATGACGGGTCCCCCTGCTGGTTGATCAAAGCTTCGATGTCGGTGGTGGCCAGGATGCCGTCGGCCACGAAAACGGTGATCTGCCGCCGCACCGGACTGCCGGGTTCTGCGATGGCGGGCGCGTCCCACGCCAGCGACTGCCCGACGCCCGGGTAGCCGTCGACGCGGACGAACCAGGGGTCCGTCGAGCCCTCCGGTGCCACGAAGACCAGGGTGGCCGGTCCGCTGTCGAACGTTCCGGACCCGCCGAATTTTCCTGACCAGGCGAGCCAGCGCGTGGTGCTGCCGTGGGCCTTCGACTCGCCGCTGCCGGCGGGTGTCCACACAGTGGCGTCCGCGCATTCGGGCAGCCGCCAGAAGAAGCCCCCGTAGCCGCCCTCAAAGCGGCCGTTGGACCCGGGGCTGCCCAGGCTGACCGGCTTATCACCGGCAGGGGAGAGCGCGAAGTCCAGGGACAGGCGCCAGATGGAAGGCGCGACGCCGGACCACGCCCAGGTGCGTTCCTCCAGCAGGACCGGGGCGCCGTCCGGGCCGTTCCAGCTCAGGCTCTGCTGCAGCTTTCCTGCGGCGGCGCCGGACCGGGCCGCGGTTTCCTCAACAGCGGTAGCGGTGACGGCGATGCTGCCGTGGTCGGGCCGCCAGGTGTACTGTCCGGCGTCGCGGGTGTAGGTGCGGCCGCCCCAGAAGTTCACCCCGTCCACGTCCTGCAGCGCCACCCCGGCGCCAAGATGCCACACGTGGTCCAGCGGCTGGTGGTCCGTCACCACCGTGCCGTTCAGCGTCCGGACCGGATGCAGGTAGGGACGCGGCGAGGAGACGGCCCGTATGTGGCTTCCGTCCTGATACCCGGCCACGGGACGGCCGTCAAGGGTGAGGGTTCGGGCCGGCGGAAGCTGCCGTGCCCAGGGCACGCCGAGTTCGGCAAAGGTTGCCTGCGCCTTAACGGCGCGGTCCATCAGGGCACTGATGCCGTGCACCACTGGGTGGGCATTGTCGCCCTCGCCTTCCCAGCTGACGTGCGCAGCGTCGATCGGCGCCGGTTCAGGTGCGGTGCGGATGGCTTCCAGGACGGCGGTAAACGCACCGGTATCCTCCAGGGCGCAGAGCAGCGGCGCCCCCGTTGACCTGGCATCCAATAGGTTTTCCAGCAGGTCGGTGCGGCTGAACGTTTCGCGGCGCTCGCCGTCGGAGGTGGTGATGACCATCTCGTCCCGCGTGTAGTAGAGGCTGATGTCGCCGAGGGTGCCGTGCACCGTGACGGAAGGGTCCAGCTGTTCGGGGCCGCAGAGCGTGAGGGCACACAGCAGCGTGGTTCCCTGCGCGGTACGGATCCGCAGCACGGAGGTGTCGTCGCTTTCGGTGTCGTGCGCCCGGTAAAGGTCCGTTTCCACGGACGCGACGTCAGCCAGCGTGCGGGCTCCTGCAACGTGCAGGGCTGTGGCCACGGCATGGGCCAGCGCGTTGGTGGCCACGCCATCCACCACGTCCACGCCGTCCAGGCTTCGCTGGCCGGCCCAGCGTGAGCGTTTGAAGTACGCCTTGCTCCGCACCCACTGGCCGGTGGCGCTGAGGCCCAGGACGTCGCCGATTCCTCCGCCTGCCACCAGTTCCGCGATGGCCGGCAGGGCAGCCGACCCCAGGCTCTGGAAGCCCACCTGGACCAGGCGGCCTGCATTCCGGGCCGCCGCCATCACGTCCTCGAATTGGGACAGGGAAGCCACGGGCGGCTTCTCCACATAGACGTCCAAGCCCGCCGACAAAGCCGCAACAGCCAGCGGCGCGTGCGTCTGGATGGGGGTGGCGAGGATGGCGACATCGATGTCCGGCTGTGCGGCCAGCAGGGCGGCAAGGTCGGGAAACACTGCCACAGATTCGGTGAGGGTGCCGGGCCCTGGAGGGGTGGGGTCGGCGACGGCCACCAGTTCCAGCCTCCCCGCCTCCTGCAGCCGGGCCAGGTTGGCGAGGTGCCGTTCGCCGAACCCGTGGACGCCAACGAGCGCAATTCTGGGAACGTCTGTGGAAAGGGTGCCGGCGCCCGGCAGCTTGCCGGGTTCGGAGGCGGGGTGCTGAGCGGTCACGGGGTTCCTAGGAGGTGTTGGTCGGGGTCTGTGGCTGAAGGTTCCAGCGTTGCAGCCAGGAAGTCGAGGGCTTCATCCTGCATGGCGGACGTGAAGACGTGGCCGCCGGACCAGAAGCTGCCCGTGTAGCGGGCGGTGCCTGCGTGCAGGGACTCCAGCATCCCGTGGGCCCGGCGCATGCCGTCCTCCGGGAAGAGCTGGTCCGCCAGGGCATACTGCACCAGGAATGTGGCCGTGGCTGCGCGGGTGGTGAGCTCAGGCCAGTCGCCGAGCTTCCACAGCCCGGGAGTTTGCAGCAGCCACGAGTGGGCGTCAAGGTAGGCGGGCAGCAAAGACTCGAAGGTGGTCATCATGCAGGCCACCACCGACGCACGGACCCGGGAATCGAGGGCGGCCAGTACGAGTGAGCGGCCGCCGCCACCGGAGAAACCGATGCAGCCCAGCCGGGAGCTGTCCACGCCGGGTATCGCTGCCAGGATGTCCAGGGCAGTGAGGTCGTCGTACGCCACCATGCCCGCCAGGCTGGTGCCGAGCAGCCCGGCGGTCTTGGCAACAGTGTCCTCGTGGAAGCCCGCGGCGGCGTTGTAGTCATCCGCTTCGGACGGTACGACGCCGTCCTGCCGCCACAGCGCACGCCGCGCCTCCAGTGCGGAGGCCGTGCGCCACGGGGGAATGGAGAGGTCGAATTTGCGGCTCCCCCAGGCGAACGAATCGTGGGCAAGTACGGCGAAGCCACGGCGTGCGATGTCGGTGGCCAAGGCCCGGCCGTCATAAAGCCCGGCGCGTGCGGCGGCAGCTGACGGGTGGTTCGCCGGCAGCTCCACCAGCCGGTCGGCGCCGCCGAACTTGTTGCCGCCATGGCAGTGCAGGGCAAGCACTCCCGGCAGGCTGCCGGAACTTCCGGCCGGACGGACCAGCCAGCCAGTAGTCCGGGGCCCGAAGCCCAACTGCCAGCTCAGCTCGGAGGTGGTGGCGCCGTCGTACGTTTCTTCCCAGTGGACGGTGACCTCCGGCAGTCCGGATGCCGCCGGAACTCCCAGGGCATCCGCGAGTTCCTGCGCCCGGGGAGCGGGAGCAGTGTGTCGCGGGTGGCTCCGCACATAGGCCGGCCAGTCCTCGTAGCCGGCGATGGCACTGGGCCGCGTTGCCTCATCCATCTGGCTGCCTCCTTTCGTCCGGCTCCGGTGCTCCACATCCGTACGAAGCGGTTGCGCGGGGTTTGATTGGTTTCGGAGGGCCAGTGTCAGCGCCGCGCGGGCCGGCTGTGACCTTGGCCGATTTACTGAGACCAAACTTCATTGTCCTGCCCCTCATTATGGTTTGCCTTGCGCAGGTCAGCGCGGAGCAGAAAACGCTTTCTGAAAAATTAGCAAAGGGCTATACAGGAGTCAAGAAACCGTTTACTTTGGTACGGAGCCGCTTTTTGAAGACCATCCCCGGCGGCAATCGAAAGCTCCCGCAACCGCTTAGTGGCGGAGGAGCCAGCGCCGGGTGATGACTCACCCCATCGCCCCGGCGCTGGCCGCAATCTGCAGGCCACGATGACCAAAGGAGACCACATGGCCGCACAACACATTCCCAGGACGCTCCGGCCGGCAGCAACGCCGGCCGCGGGCGTGGCGCACGGGACGGAGCAGTCCGCGTGAGCGCCATCAGCGAACTTTCCTCTTTGAGCCGGCGGAAGGGCAAGGTTACTGCCGCGGAGAAGAAAGCGAACAGCCGCGACAACAAGGCCGCCTACATCTTCCTGCTGCCGTGGCTGGTAGGCCTGGTGGCCATCACCATCGGCCCGATGCTGATGTCCCTCTACCTTTCCTTCACTGATTACAACCTGCTTCAGCCGCCTGAATGGACCGGGCTGGATAACTTTACCCGGATGCTCAGCGACGCCCGATTGCATAACTCGCTGCGGGTCACCTTCACCTATGTGTTTGTCGGTGTTCCGCTGCAGCTGGCTGTGGCGCTGTTGATCGCACTCGTCCTGGACAAGGGGCTGCGCGGCCTCCCGTTCTACCGTTCCGTGTTCTACCTGCCGTCCCTGCTGGGCGGCTCGGTGGCCGTTGCCATCCTGTGGAAGCAGATCTTCGGCACCACCGGCCTGGTCAACCAGGTCCTGGCAATGTTCGGCATTCAGGGCCCCGGCTGGATTTCGGACCCCAGCACGGCGCTCGGCTCGATCATCCTGCTGCACGTCTGGACGTTCGGCGCCCCGATGATCATCTTCCTGGCCGGGCTGCGCCAGATCCCGAACATGTACTACGAGGCCGCCAGGGTTGACGGCGCCACCACGCTCCAGCAGTTCTGGCGGATCACGCTGCCCATGCTGAGCCCCATCATCTTCTTCAACCTGGTGCTGCAGATCATCGGCTCGTTCCAGTCATTCACGCAGGCGTTCATCGTCTCCGGGGGCAACGGCGGTCCGTCCGACTCCACCATGTTCTTCACCCTGTACCTCTACCAAAAGGGCTTCGGCCAGTTCGACATGGGCTATGCCTCGGCCATGGCGTGGGTGCTGCTGCTCATCATCGGCGTGTTCACCGCCATTAACTTCATCGCTTCTAAGTATTGGGTTTTCTATGACGACTAAGCTGGAGACGCTGCCCGCCCCGGACAGGAAGTCCGCAGGCGCCGGCAAGCCTACGAACCACAAACCCAGGGTCCGCGAGTCCCGTGGAACCCTGGCCTTCAGCCGGGCCCAGCGCGGCAAATCGCTGATGAAGCACGGCATCCTCATCCTGGCCGGCGGCCTGATGATCTACCCGCTGCTGTGGATGGTGGTGTCCTCGCTGCGCCCCAACGAGTTGATCTTCCGGGAGCCGGGCCTGTGGCTCAACAGCCTGGAAATGGGCAACTACACCTCCGGCTGGTCCGCCCTGACGCACCCGTTCGGCCACTACATGCTCAACTCCGCGATCGTGGTGATCGGGTCGATCCTGGGAAACCTGGTCTCGTGCTCCATGGCCGCCTATGCGTTTGCCCGGCTGCAGTTCACGGGAAAGAAGCTGTTCTTCGGCATCATGCTGCTGACCATCATGCTGCCGTTCCATGTGGTCATCGTTCCGCAGTACATCCTGTTTTCCCAGATCGGCTGGGTAAACACCTTCTGGCCGCTGCTGGTCCCCAAGCTGCTCGCCACGGACGCGTTCTTCGTGTTCCTGATGGTGCAGTTCATCCGGGGCATTCCCCGCGAGCTGGACGAGGCTGCGAGGATCGACGGCGCCGGCCACCCGCGCATCTTCCTGCGCGTCATCCTGCCCCTGATGGTGCCGGCCCTGGCCACCACCACCATCTTCACGTTCATCTGGACCTGGAACGACTTCTTCGGAGCCTTGATCTACCTCACGGACCCGGACATGTTCACGGTTCCGGTGGCGTTGCGGGCCTTCGTGGACTCCCAATCCGCGACGAGCTGGGGTTCGCTGTTCGCCATGTCCATCGTGTCCCTGCTGCCTGTGTTCCTGGTTTTCCTCTTCGGCCAGCGGTTCCTCATCAAGGGCATCGCCACCACCGGCATCAAATAGCAGATTGCCCCTGCGAACCCTGACCGAGCGGCCCGCCTGGTGGCGGGCCGCTCGGCCGTTTTGTAGGGGAAATCCCGCGCCGAAACATCTTGTATTACAAGTATGACGCTTGTACTCTTAGTTGCAGAAAGCGCTTTCTCTTCACTCGGACCCCTCACCGACCTCCACCCCCAAATCCCCAAGATCAACGAAGATCGGAGTACACAGTGCCGCTTTTTCCCCGCCCTGCGTCTGCAGCAAAGCAGCCGGCAGGCAGACCTTCACCGGGCTCCTCCCGGCGCACCCGTAAAGCAGGCGCAGTCGCCGCCGCCGTCGCAGCCGTCATGGCCCTCAGCGCCTGCGGCGGGGGAGCCTCGCCACAGAATGCCGATGGCGCCGTTGAGCTGCGCTTCTCCTGGTGGGGTGGCGACAAGCGCGCCCAGCTGACCCAGGAGGCGATCAAGCAGTTCGAGGCCGAAAACCCGAAGATCAAGATCAAGCCGGAATTCGGCGACTGGAGCGGCTACTGGGACAAGCTTGCCACCCAGGTGGCTGCCAACGACGCCCCGGACGTCATCCAGATGGACGAGAAGTACATCACGGAGTATTCCAGCCGCGGCGCCCTCCTGGACCTGTCCAAGTACGACATCGACACCTCCAAGCTCGACGAGGCGGCCCTCAATGCGGGCAAGGGCGAGAACGGACTGACGGGAATCCCAGCCGGTATTAACGCCGCCACCATCCTGGCCAACCCGGCCGTCTTCCAAGCCGCCGGTGTCCCGCTCCCGGATGACTCGAAATGGACCTGGGAGGACTTCGGGCGCATCGCCGCGGAGATCACGGCGAAGTCGCCCAAGGGCACCTATGGCGCGGCGGCTTATGGGACGGACGAAGCTTCCCTGGGCGTGTGGCTTCGGCAGAACGGAAAGTCCCTCTACACGCCCGATGGCAAGCTGGGCTTCGAACCGGGCGATATTGCTGAGTGGTGGGCATTCCTGAAGAAGCTGAGCCAGGACAAAGCCGTGCCTTCCGCCTCCGAGGTGGTTGAAGCCGAGGCCGCTCCCCTTGACCAGAGCGGGCTGGCGACCGGAAAGAACGGAATGGCCTTCTGGTGGTCCAACCAGGCTCCGGCGCTGGAGAAGGCGTCCGGCGGCGACCTGAGGATCCTGCGCTTCCCCACCAAGACCGGCTCCGCTGCCGACGCAGGGCTCTGGTACAAGGCATCCCAGTTCTGGTCCGCCTCCTCGCGCACCAAGCACCCCCAGGAGACGGCGAAGTTCATCAACTTCCTCACCAACAACGTCAAGGCCGGCGAGGCCCTCCTGGCCGACCGCGGCGTCTACCCGAACTCCGAGGTGCGGGCGGCAATCCAGCCCAAGCTGACCCCGGCGGACGTCAAGGTGGTCTCCTTCATCGACCAGATCAAGGACGAACTCGGCGAGGCCCCGGCGCCGCCGCCGAAGGGTGCAGGTGCCATCCAGGAAATCATCAAACGGTACACCTCTGAAGTCCTGTTCGAGCGGCTGTCCCCCGAGGACGCAGGCAAGAAGGCCACCGATGAAATGAAGTCCGCCATCGCCAGCTAGTCTTCCCGCGGTTGGTCTTCCTGCCGTCCGACGGCGGATGGCAGCTCCACCCCGGCAGGAACCATGGTTCCTGCCGGGGTGGAGCTGTTTAATTGCCGGCTTGGATGTTGATCACTTGGGACCCTTACGGAATGCCGGTCTTGAGGGCGGTGCCACGCTTCCGCCCATGAATGCGAGGGCGGTATTACCCTCCCTAAAACATGGACGGCGTTGGGAGGCAGGGCTTGTTCAGCTGTGGACCGGCAGGCGGCGTAGCGATGCTGGTCTGGTCCGGCATGTGCAGATCCCGGCAAAGGTGATGCTGTTGACCGGTAGGTGTGGCCGGTTGGGGTGGTTGTGGTGACGGTGTGCCGCGTGCCTGGTTCTGGTTGTGCGGTCCAGCCCAGGGTTTCCTTGGTGTGGTTGCAGGCTTCGCAGAGGCCCTGGCCGTTGGCCGCTGTGGTGGGTCCGCCGCCCTGCCAGGAGACGACGTGGTCGTGGTGCCGGATCGGTGCGGCGCAGTACGGGGTGCGGCAGGTGTCGTCCCGGACCTGGAGGAAGCGTTGCAATCCTGCCGGGAAGAGCCGGGCTTTGGAATCCATCGCGACCAGTTCCCCGGTGCCGGGGGCGGTGTAGAGCCTGCGGAAAAAGAGATCCAGGTCTTGAGGGCCGGTTTCCGGGTTGCCGGTGTCACTCCCGGTGGTACCACTTGTGAGGGCGTCGTCTGTGCTGTTCTTGCCGGTGAGGGCGAGGTCGCGGGCGGTTGCTACGGGGATGGTGCCGTAGCCGGGGAGGCGTGCGGGTTCGGCGTCTGCCTGCAGGAGGGTGCGGTCGGTCATGACGAGCTGGATCTCGACCCCGGTGATGCCGCCGGGGGTGCCGGTGACGCGTTCGACCAGGGTGTCGGCCATGACCTCCCCCCGGCTCCGGTCATCCCCGGCTGACCGGGCGGTGTCCGCGTTCCGGGTGAGGGCGGCGTAGGTGGCGACGCCGTGGGCGAAGGGGTGGCGGGTGGGTTTGGAGTGGCACCAACAGCGGACAGTTCGGCGGCGCATTGCACCGCCTGCTGCACTGCCACCGTCCCCAAAACCGCTTCCATAACCAAAGTCTTCCACCACGGTCTGACAACCACAGCCACCCAAAACCCCTATGTGGAAAACGGTAAAAGCACCCTCCGAAGCCGCTGTGCAGGGACGCGACGGCCGCACCCAGGGTGGGTGCCGTCGTCGGACTTCTGCCCGGGACTCTAGCCCTCCGCGATGACCGCGACACCACCTGCCGGAACTGTGCCGGAAAATGCGCCGCCCGTTAACAGTTCCGTGCCGGACGCATGAACCGAGGCTTCCGCCCGCGTGTGGTTAATGGCGAAGAGGAAACCCTGCCCGTCGGCCGAACGCCGGCGGACCAGCTCCACGCCGGGGTCGGCCGCGGCGAGGGGAGCCACGCCGGACTCAGCGAGCAGCCTGTCCACAAGGGACTCGATCCCGTCCTGGTCCGGGAACGTAGCCAGGTACCAGGCGGCCCCGGACCCCACAGCCCGGCGTGTGAGGGACGGAACCCCCTCCAGCGGGTATTCGGTGAAGGTCTGCACCGCCTCCGCGCCGGCCAGATGGACATCCTCGCTCCAGATGGACGAAACAGTGCCGTCGCTCAGCTTCAGCCGGGATTCGGCCAGCAGGGGATGGAACTCCTCCACGCGCACCCCGAGGAGCTCACGGAAAGCACCGGGATATCCTCCCAGCCGCACGTGGTCCTGCATGTCCACGATCCCACTGAAATAGCTCACCAGGACCGTGGCGCCCGCGGCGGCAGCGGCGGCGATGTTGGCGGCATCGTCATCGGAGACGGCGTAGAGCGTGCACACCAGCACCAGGTGGTACCCCTCAAGGGACGCGGACGGATGCACGATGTCCACGGAGATGCCGCGCAGGACCAGGGCACGGTGGAAGGCCCGCAGCAGGTCCAGGTACCGGACATCGATGCTGGGCTTCGAATCGATTTCACTCGCCCACCAGGCCTCGTAGTCAAAGACAATGGCAACGCGCGATTCCACGCGCGAACCGCGCACCGGCGCCAGCCGCTTCAACGCGTCCCCCAGCTCCACGACTTCGCGCCACACCCGGGTGTCGCGCCCCGCGTGCGGCACCATGGCCGAGTGGAACTTTTCGGAGCCCGCGAAGCTCTGGCGCCACTGGAAGAACATCACAGCGTCCGCGCCCCGGGCCACGTGCGCCAGGGAATTCCGGAGCATCTCCCCGGGCATCTTGGGCTGGTTGCGCGGTTGCCAGTTGACGGCCGACGTCGAGTGTTCCATGAGGATCCACGGTTCGCCGCCCGCAATGCCGCGGGTAAGGTCCGCGCTGAACGCGAGTTCGATGTGCCGCTCGGGGTCCGCCGCCACCAGGTAATGGTCGTTGGCGATCACGTCCAGGTCCTTGGCCCAGCCGAAGTAATCCATCGACTTGGTGGCGCTGGAGGCCATCAAATTGGTGGTGCACGGAATATCGGGTGTGACTTCACGCAGCACCGCCACCAGCTCGCGGTAGTAGTCCATCAGCGCCCAGGAGTTGAACCGCTGGAAGTCCAGCTGCTGTCCCGGATTCAGCGTGGAGGGCGCGACGGCGGGCGGCAGGATCTCATCGAAGGAGCCGTAGTTCTGGGACCAGAACGCCGTGCCCCAGGACGCGTTGAGGGCCTGGATGGTCCCGTACCGGCGCTCCAGCCAGGCGCGGAAGGCGGCGGTGTCCTCTTCGCCGTAGAACTCGGAGATGTGGCAGCCAAGTTCATTGTCCACATGCCAGAGTGCCAGGGCGGGGTGGTCCTTGTACCGTCCAGCGATGGTGCGGGTGATCCCCGCGGCATAGCGGCGGTAAACGGCCGACGACGGCGTGTAGTGCCGCCGCGAGCCCGGTCCCAGCACGGTTCCGTCAGCCGTCACCGGAAGGATTTCCGGGTGTTTCCGGACCAGCCACGCCGGGGGAGCGGCGGTGGCGGTGGCCAGGGCCACCTTCACTCCGATCCCCGCGAGGTTGTCCATGACGTCGTCCAGCCAGCCAAAGTCGTACTTTCCCTCGGCCGGTTCCAGCAGGGCCCACGAGAAGATGCCGACGCTAAGAAAGTTAACGCCCGCTTCCTGCATCAGTTCCAGGTCCTCCAGCCGGACACTGGCCGGCCACTGCTCGGGGTTGTAGTCGCCGCCGAAAGCGATGCCCTGGACGTTGCTCCAGACGTTCGGTGCACTCGTGGTTTCCTGCATGGTCATGGGACTCCTTTGTCTGCTCGCGAACGGAAGGTAGCTGATGTCAGACCTTTGGAAAACGCTTGCCCAACCATCGCACAGCAGCTATTGTATCGTTTCAGAAGCAGTGTTAGCCAGCTCACTACCTCCCCTGGTAGGCGGACCGGGCCAGCACACATCGAGCAAGGAGGCTCCCGTGATCAACAGAAGGCATTTCCTCACAACCGTGGCCGTCGGCACCGCATCCGCCGCAGCCTTGGCGGCATGCGGGAACGGATCCAGCTCTTCCGGGCAGACCGGAACCGCCGAAAAGCCCGTCACCATCAACTACACCTGGTGGGGCAACGACGACCGCGCCGAGCGCACCCGCAAGGCCATCGCACTCTTCGAATCGAAGAACCCGGACATCAAGGTCAACGGCAACTTCACCGACTTCGCCGGCTACTGGCAGAAGCGCGCCACCGAGGCTGCCGGCGGCGGCCTGCCCGACGTCATGCAGTGGGACCTGTCCTACCTGCGCGACTACGGCCAGCGCAACCAGCTGCTGGACCTGAGCACCGTCAAGATCAACACTGAGGCGTTCGAGAAGTCACTCCTGCCGTCCGGCCAGATCAAGGGCAAGACCTACGGCATCCCCACCAGCACCAACGCCTTCGCCGTCTACTACGACCCCGCCAAGCTGGCCTCGCTGGGCATTGCCGAGCCCGACGGCAGCTGGTCCTACAAGGAATTCAACGACTTCCTGAGCCAGGTGGGCAGCAAGAGCAACGGTGCCCTCTATGGCGGCACCGACTACACCGGCGTCTGGTGGATGTTCAACATCTGGCTCCGGCAGAACAACATCCAGGCCTTCACCCCGGAGGGCAAGCTGGGCTTCAGCAAGGACGACCTGAAGAAGTGGTGGAACCTCACCGCAAGCCTGCGCGGCACCGGCGCCATCATCCCCGAGGACCGCGTCACCCAGTTGGCCCCCAAGTCCCCGTTCGGCTCCAACGCCACCGCAACAGAGGTCACCTGGGACAACTTCATGGCCGGCTACCTGGGGGACAGCGGCGCCAAGGAGCTCAAGCTCGTCCCTGTCCCGTCCGACAACCAGGACAACCTGGGACTGTTCCTCAAGCCGTCCATGCTCATGGTGGCCAGCGCCAAGACCAAGTTCAAGGACGCTGCCGCCCGGTTCATCGACTTCATGGTCAACGACCCCGAGGTGGGCCAGATCTTCAAGACCTCCCGCGGCGTTCCCGCCTCGAAGACCCAGCGTGACGGCACCACTTTCGACGGCACGGACAAGGCCGTGGTCGATTACGAGAAGTCCATCGAGAAGTACCTCAAGGACGCCCCCGAGCCGCCGATCGTCGGCTTCGGCACGCTGGAAGCCTCCTTCAAGCGCATCGCCTCGGACCTGAACTACGGCAAGCTCACCGTCGACGGTGCAACCGATGCCTGGTTCAAGGAAGCCGAAGACCTCATCAAGCAGAACGCCTGAGCAAGCATCAATGCCCGATCCAGGCTCGACTGACGGAATGAACTCGTGACTCAAAGCCCAACCCTGAGCAGGCGCTCCACGGCGCCCGCCCCCGCACAGCTTCGCAGGTCGAAGCGCAACGGGGCGGACGCCCGTGCCGGCTACACCTTCCTGCTGCCCTGGCTGCTGGGATTCATCGCCCTCACCGTGGGGCCGATGATTTCCTCGCTGTACCTGTCATTCACCAACTACAACCTGTTCGAACCGCCCAAGTGGATCGGCCTGGACAACTACACCACCCTCTTCCAGGACGAACGCTTCCTGCAGTCCGTGGGCGTGACCCTTGGCTATGTGGTCTTCGGAACCCCGCTGAAACTGGCCGCCGCATTGGCGGTGGCGATGCTGCTGAACAGCAAGCGCCGCGGCCAGGGCTTCTACCGGTCCGCGTTCTACGCCCCGTCCCTGATCGGCGCGTCCGTGTCGATCGCGATCGTGTGGAAGGCGATGTTCGGCGATTCGGGCCCCGTGGACCAGGGCCTGTCCTTCTTCGGGATCAACCTCGGCGGCTGGGTGGGCAACCCCGCGATGACCATGCCGATGTTCATCCTGCTGACGGTGTGGCAGTTCGGCGCCCCGATGGTGATCTTCCTGGCCGGGCTCAAGCAGATCCCGAACGAACTGTACGAGGCGGCGTCCATGGACGGCGCCGGGCCGGTGCGGAAGTTCTTCAACATCACCTGGCCCATGCTTTCCCCGGTGATCTTCTTCAACCTGCTGATGGAGACCATCCACGCGTTCCAGATCTTTGCGTCGGCCTACATCATTTCCAACGGTGAAGGCGGCCCGGCCGGATCCACCCTCTTCTACACCCTCTACCTGTACCTGCGGGGCTTCAGCGATTTCCGGATGGGCTACGCCTCGGCCATGGCATGGCTGCTGGTCATCGTGGTCGGCATCATCACGCTGATCTTCTTCCGCACGTCCAAGTCCTGGGTCCACTACAGCGGTGATTCACGATGACAACGATGGCAACACCCACCCAGTCCGCAGGCGCCAAAGCCCCCGACTATAACCCCAAATCGGAGTCCGCCGGCGCGAAGCGGGCCAAGAGCATCATCTTCCACGCCGCGGCCCTGGTCCTTACCGCCATCGTGCTGTATCCGGGCCTGTGGATGATCGCCTCGTCCTTCAAACCGAACGCGGAAATCGGCGGGCAGAACACGTCGCTGTGGTCCAACAACTTCAGCTTCGACAATTTCGTCACGGCGATGGAAGGGATCGGCGGGGTGTCCACCCTGCAGTTCTTCACCAACTCGCTGATCCTGGCCCTCGGCGCCGTCGTCGGAACCATCCTGTCCGCGAGTGTGTCGGCCTACGCGTTCGCCCGGATCAACTTCCCCGGCCGCAGCCTGTTCTTCGGCATGATGATCGCCACCTTGCTGCTGCCCTTCCACGTGGTGATCATTCCGCAGTACATCGTGTTCCAGCAGCTGGGCCTGGTGGACACGTACGTGCCGCTGCTGATCGGCAAGTTCCTGGCGGCCGACGCGTTCTTCGTGTTCCTCATGGTCCAGTTCATGCGTGGCCTGCCGGCGGAACTGGACGAGGCGGCAAGGATCGACGGCGCCGGGCATGCCCGGATCTTCGGCTCGATCATGCTGCCGCTGATGAAGCCGGCACTGATCTCCACCTCGATCTTCTCCTTCATCTGGAGCTGGAACGACTTCCTGGGCCCGCTGCTGTACCTGAACACCCCGGACAAGTACCCGCTGCCGCTGGCCCTGCGCCTCTTCGTGGACCAGACTCAGTCCTCGGACTACGGCGCGATGATCGCCATGTCCGTCCTGGCCCTGCTCCCCGTGCTGCTCTTCTTCCTGATTTTCCAGCGCTACATCGTCGAAGGCGTCTCCACCCAGGGACTCAAGGGCTAGGGAAAAATGAAAATGAGCGTCATGGACAGCACCACACCCACCCCCGGCCACGAGCCCATCCCGGTGAACCGGTTCGCCCTGTTCTCCGAAACCCTCCTGGCGGGGGTGCTGGTGCTGGTGCTGTCCATCCCGCTCGTCACCATTCCCGCCGCCTACGCGGCCGGAACCGCCCACCTGGAGCGGCACCTCGCCGGCCGGGACGACTCCGTCCGGGGCCTGTGGAACCTCTTCAAGGCTGCACTGCCGGGCAGCAGGAAACTTGGAATCACGACGGCGGCAGCCGGCGTCGTGATTGTCCTTAACCTTCTCCTCGCATGGGTTGGGCAACTTCCCGGCAGCCAGGTTGTGCTGCCCGCCACCCTCCTCCTCGCCGCGGCCGGCGCCATCCTGCTGCTGCGCACCGCGGCCGCCTGGTCCGACGCCACCGGCCCCGGGAGCGGAGGCAAGGACACCTGGCGGGCCGCCCTGGATGCCGGCAAGTCCGTCTCCCTGCGCGACTGGACCGGCTCCCTGCTGCTGGCCGCCGCCCTGTTCTGCGCGGTGGTGTTCGTCTGGATGCTCGCAGCGTTGTTTGTCGTGGTGCCGGGAACCCTGCTCCTCGCTGCCGCCGCAGTCAAAATACGCTCCAGCCGCCAAGGCTGACCGTGCCTGCCGACCCCGCGCGCTCCGGCCTGTCCCTCCGCCCTACCGAAACCCCGCCCCGGTGGTACCACCCGCTGACCCAGCACAACTACCGGCTTTTCCTCGGCCTGCAGCTGGCAGGCAGCCTGGGTGTATGGATGCAGCGGCTGGCACAGGACTGGCTGGTGCTGCAGCTGTCCGGAAGCCCCGCTGCCGTGGGAGTGGCCGTGGCCCTGCAGTTCCTTCCCATGCTCGTCGTGGGTCCGCTCGCCGGGCTGGTGGTGGACGTGTTTCCCAAGCGCCGGATCATGATGGTGTGCCAGTCCGTCATTGTGCTGCTGGGCGTGGGCCTGGCGGCCTGGGCTGCCAGCGGCACCATTACCGTGGCGGTGGTCTACGCCAGCTGCGTCGCGCTGGGCGTCACCGCTGCCGTTGACCAGCCCACCCGGCAGGTCTTCGTGAATGAAGTGGTGGGCGACGCCGCCCTCCGCCCCGCCATCGGACTCAACAACGCACTGTCCCAGCTGGGGGCCATGGCCGGTCCGGCGCTGGGAGGTGTCCTGATTGCGCATGCCGGCCCGCTGGCAGCTTTTGCCGCCAACGCGGCGATCGGCATTCTCGTCCTGGGGCTGATCGGTGCCATCCGGGCCCGCGAACTCCATCCAAGCACGCCTGCGGAGCGGGGGCGCGGGCAGGTACTGGCCGGCTTCCGGTACGTCAGGGAAAGACCCCGCCTGCTGCTGCTCATCCTCCTGGCCGGACTCCTCGGGGCCTTTGGCATGAACGGTCCGGTGGTTCTCGCCGCCTTCGCGGAGCGCGTGTGGCACAACGGGGTGGAAGGCTTCGGCCTGTTCAACACGGTCAGCGCCCTGGGCGCGCTGGCCGGAGCGCTCCTGGCGGCGCGGCTGGGCAGGATGGGCCGCAAGGGCATCGTGGCGGCCGCAGGTCTCTTTGGACTGTCCCAGCTGGTGGCCGCCCTCATGCCCACCCTGGTGCTGTTCGTGGCCATGCTGGCAGTAGTGGGAATTATGACGCTCCTGTTCCTGACCAGCGCGGCCACCGTGGTGCAGTTGGAGGCCGGTCCGGCTATCCGCGGCAGGGTCATGGCGCTGTACCTGCCGCTCCTGCTGGGCGGCCATGCGTTTGGCGGGCTGCTGGCGGGCTGGCTCACGGAGCAGTTCGGCGTGCGGACCGGCCTGGTGGTGACGGGGAGCCTGGGCATGCTCTCCGCGGCCGTCATCGCGGTGCTGCTGTGGTGGCACGGCCGGCGCTGGCAGGAAGCAGCCAGGCAGGCGTGAGGGCTGGCCCGCACCCTCAGGAAGCGGGCAATTCGAAGGCTTCCGGCCCAGCCACGGCCCAGGACAGTCCCAGCTCGCTGAAGGTGGCGTGCTCCCGGCCCGAACGCTCCAGGGCCCCTTCGATGTCGATGACGACGGCGTGCGCGGTCCCGCCT
Source organism: Arthrobacter sp. MOO21 (assembly GCF_057369995.2). Taxonomy (NCBI): domain Bacteria; kingdom Bacillati; phylum Actinomycetota; class Actinomycetes; order Micrococcales; family Micrococcaceae; genus Arthrobacter; species Arthrobacter sp. MOO21. Next base: position 2,490,767 of record NZ_CM170671.2, read on the forward strand.
TCGCCTTCCCACCTGATGGCGGCGGGATCGATGGGCGTGGGCGGCGGCGCCGTGCGAATCGCTTCGAGCACCAGCATGAAAGCGCCGCTGTCCACGAGCGGGCTGATGAGCGGCTCACCGCCGTCCCGGTGCGCGAGCAGGTTTTCGGTGAGGTCGTCGCGGCCGTACGCCTGCTCGGAGCGGCCCGACGGCGTCTCGACGCTGAGCCGGTCCTCCGTGTAGTGGAAGACAGCGGTCCCGGTGGAGCCCTGCAGGGTGATGTACGGCTCCACCGACTCAGCGGCGCAGATGGTCAGGGCGCAGGTGATGGGCAGCCCGGCGGCGGTCCGGATGCGGATCACTGATGTATCGTCCGATTCGATGTCGTTGGCCCGGTACAGCTCCGTCTCCACGGACGACAGGTCCGCCGTGGTGCGCGCGCCCGCGATGCGCAAAGCCGTGGCCACGGCGTGCGCCAGCGGGTTGGTGGCAACACCGTCCACCACGTCCACGCCGTCGATGCTGCGCTTCCCGGCCCAGCGGGACCGCTTGTAGTAGGCCTTGTCCCGAACCCACCGGCCGGTGGCGGAAATGCCCTGCAGCGTTCCGATGGTGCCGGCCGCGAGGAGGTCCTCGATGGCCTTCAGCGCATGCGAGCCCAGGCTTTGGAAGCCGATTTGCACGCTCCGGCCTGAGGCCGCGGCGGCATCGCACAGGCGGCAGAAGTCGGCCAGGGACGCCACGGGAGGCTTTTCCAGGTAGAGGTCGGCGTCCGCGGCAAGTGCCGCCAGCGCCAGCGGCGCGTGGGACTGGATGGGCGTGGCCACGATGACCAGATCCAGCTGGTCCGTCCCGGCGAGCAGTTCGGCAAGGCCCGGGAAAACGGCTGACGACGGCGGCAGCGAGCCGGGCGCCGGTGGGGTGGGGTCGGCCACCGCCACGAGTTCGACGGCGGCGGCAGCCTGGAGGCGCTCAAGGTTCCGCAGGTGGTGGGTGCCGAAGCCGTGCACCCCCACGAGTGCCACCCGCGATGCGGTGCTGCTCGAAGCGCCCGCTGCGGTGGCAGCTTCAGTTGCGGTTCCCATGGTCCTCCAGTCTGTCCGGCAGGCGCCGGCCGCCTCGCGGATGCGCCCCCGCAAAGGCGGCGGCAAACGCTTTCCATCATTCAGTGTGCGGCATGAAGCGCGGCGAAGTCCAGAAGTGTAACGATTCAAAAAATGGCTTGACCCACTGTCGGCTTGGCGCTAGATTTTCGAGAAACCGATTACCAGCGTGATGCGGACCACTTTCCGCTTCGCCTCTGCAACGATGGAGAAGAGAAGGGAGTCGTGCATGCTGTCCGGAACCTTGAGTGCCCGCGCCTATTCGTTCTTTGACACCCTGGCCTGGATTGCCTGCCTGAACCTGCTGTGGATCGCCTTCACCCTCCTGGGCGTGGGTGTCCTGGGTGCAGGACCCGCCACGGCCGCGGCGCAGATCCTGGTGCGGAAACGCGCCTCCGGAGAGGCCGCGCCCCTGCTGCGGAGTTTCGCCGGCGCGTACTTCCGGAACTTCGGCAGGGCCAACATCCTGGCCCTGCCGGTGTTGGCGGTGGCCGCGGTGCTTGTCCTGAACTGGAATTACTTTTCGGCCGGTGCGGGCGTGTTGCCGCAGCTGCTGGCGGCGGGGATCTTTGTATCGGCGATCTTCCTGGCCGGGGCCGCCTGCTACCTGTTTCCCATGTACGCCCGGTACGAGTTGCCGCTGGCGCGGTACCTCCTGATGTCCCCGCGCTTTGCCGTGCGCCACCTCGCGGGGACCGTCATCCTGCTGTTTGTTTCCGGCGCAGTGTTGTATGCCAGCAGCGTTCTCCCGGGGCTCATCCCGTTCTTCAGTGTTGGCACCTGGCTCTTCCTCACGGGCTGGCTTTGCGACCGCTTCTTCACGGCAAATGACGAATCCGTCGCTGCGGCCGCGGGGCTGGATCCTGAAGTGCTGGACCGGCAACCCGTGCTGCGCGGGGCCTCTGCCGCCTGACCATCGCAGCCCGACCCGCCCTGCGTGGGGACGATGCTGCCCCAATTTGTGTGAAACGTATCAAAAGGAGGGCCTGGGGCCCTCCTGAACCCCAACGAAGTGGAAAAGGAACAACCATGACCCGCAGGAACCTCACCCTGGCTGCCGCCGTCGTCACCGCTGCAGCCCTGTCCCTCACCGCCTGCGGCAGCGGGGAAACGCCCGCCGCCGACCTCAAATCCGTGTCCATCATGGCGCCGTTCCTCGAGGCGCAGCCGCCCAGCGCCGACGGCGCAGTGCAAAAGAAGCTGGAGGAGCTCACCGGCAAGGACGTCAACATCACCTGGGCACCGAACGCCTCCTACGAGGACAAGACCAATATCACCCTGGCGGGGTCGGAGATCCCGCAGATCATGGTCATCCAGGGCAAGAGCCCCGGCTTCGTCAAGAACGCCAGGGCCGGTGCCTTCTGGGACCTGACCGGCAAGCTGGACAAGTACCCCAACCTCAAGACCACGTTCCCGGACATCCAGCAGAACGCCAGTGTCAACGGCAAGGTGTATGGGGTGTTCCGCGGCCGCTCTCCGATGCGTGCTGCCGTGATGTTCCGGCAGGACTGGCTCGACAAGCTGGGCCTTCAGCCGCCCAAGACCACGGAGGACCTCTACAAGGTGGCCAAGGCCTTCACCGAGCAGGACCCGGACGGCAACGGCCAGAACGACACCTGGGGCATCACCATTCCCAAGTGGGGGGCCCTGGGCACCAACAGCCCCTACGACCTCATCGAGGAGTGGTACGGCACGGGGAACCGGTGGACCGAGAAGGACGGAAAGCTCGTCCCAAGCTTCGAAACGGACGAGTTCCTGGAAGCCAACCGCTTCGTCAAGAAGATGGTGGACGAGAAACTGATCAACCCGGACTTCGCCACCTTCGACCCCACCAAGTGGAACGAGCCGTTCCTCAATGGCAAAGGCGGCATCATTGTCGACGTCGATTCCCGCGTGAGCGTCCTGATCAACCTGTTCAAGCAGGCGGATCCGAACAACTTCCAGAACAAGGTGGGCTTCGTGGGCAACCTCGAGGGGCCCGACGGCGAACTGCACGCCCACCCCACCGACGGCTACTCCGGCTTCCTGGCCATCCCCAAGTCCAGCGTCGGCACCGAAGCTGAGCTGGACAAGGTGCTGCAATTCCTGGACACCATGAACGGCAAGGACGTCGCAGTCCTGCTGAACAACGGCATCGAAAACGTCAACTTCACGGTGCAGGACGGCAAGGCCGCCACCATCAAGCCCGAAACCGGGGAAGGCAAGGCGGTCAGCACCGACATCAAGAGCTACGCACAACTGGGCATGAACGTGGCCGGAAACAACTTCTACCCGGTCAAGCAGCCCACGGAGTACGAGCAGCAGGTCTTCGATAAGCGCACCACGGTGATGGCCGAAGACCTCAAGAGCGCCGTCTACAACCCCGCCGCCCCCTACGTGTCCGAGACCTACGTTGCCAAGGGTGCGCAACTGGACAACATCGTGGCCGACGCCCGGATCAAGTACCTCGCGGGCCAGATCGACGAGCAGGGCCTCAAGGACGCCATCCGGCTCTGGAACACCAGCGGCGGCGAAAAGGTCAAGGAAGAGATCAACAAGCTGTGGCAGGACAACAAATAAATGGCAGCCCCTGTCGTTGAGGCCCGTGCCGGGGAGCAGGTTCGCAAGGGCGCGCCTGCTCCCCGGAACCGGGGCAAGTTCTCCGTCCACTTCGCGCACTACAAGTGGCTGTACCTGCTGCTGTTGCCGGGTGTGGTGTACTTCGCGGTGTTCCGCTACGCCCCGATGTACGGCGTCACCATTGCGTTCAAGGACTACGTCCCGTTCCTCGGAGTGAACGGCAGCCCCTGGGTGGGTTTCCAGAACTTCCAGGACTTCTTCTCCAACCCGGACTTCCCCCGGCTGCTGGGCAACACCCTGATCCTTGCATTCCTGAACCTGGGCATCGCCTTTCCGCTGACCATCATCCTGGCGCTGCTGCTCAACGAGGTCCGCTTGTCCGTCCTCAAGCGCACCGTCCAGACGCTCGTGTACATCCCGCACTTTTTGTCCTGGACCATCGTGGCGTCGCTGAGCTTCCTGATGTTCGCTCTGGACATCGGCCCGCTGTTCCAATTCCTGAACGGCGTCATGGGGACCCACATCGACTTTCTGTCCGACCCCGCCTGGTTCCGGCCACTGATCGTGCTGCAGGAAATCTGGAAGAACACCGGCTGGGGCACCATCATTTTCCTCGCGGCACTGGCCACGGTGGACCAGGACCAGTACGAGGCGGCGATTATTGACGGCGCCGGCCGGTTCCGGCGGGTCTGGCATATCACCCTCCCCGGGATCCGGTCCACCATCATCGTGATGCTGATCCTGGCCATCGGGCAGATGCTCAACACCGGGTTCGAGCAGATCTACCTGATGACCAACGCCCTGAACCGCGACGTGGCCGACGTTTTCGATACCTACGTCTACTTCGTGGGCATCACCCAGGGCGCCTACAGCTACTCAACCGCGGTGGGCCTGTTCAAATCCGTGGTGGGCATCGTGCTGATCTTCGGCACGAACTGGCTGGCCAAGCGATTCAACCAGAGCGGACTGTTCTAGCCATGAAAATCCACAACACCACCGGCGGCCGCATCTTCGACGCCGCCAACTACGTCTTCCTGTCGCTGCTGGGCATCGTCACCCTGCTGCCGTTCGTCTACGTCTTCGCCGGTTCCTTCGCCACGGAGGCCGAAATAACCAGCCGCGCGTTTTTCGTCTGGCCCGAACAGTTCACCCTGGGCGCCTACGAGTACATCTTCTCCACCCCGGCATTCATCCGGGCGCTGGTCACCACGGTCCTGGTCACCTTCGTGGGCACGCTGGTCCAGCTGGCCTCCACGGTGACCATGGCCTACCCGCTGGCCAAGAAGACGCTGCGCGGACGCCAGGTCATCCTGTCCCTGGTGGTCTTCGCCATGGTTTTCTCCGGCGGCATGATCCCCACGTTCCTGTTGGTCAAGGACCTGGGCCTGCTGAACTCCTACTGGGCCCTGGTCCTGCCGGCGGCCATCAACCCGTTCAGCCTGATCATCATCAAGAACTTCTTCCAGGAGCTCCCTGCCGAACTGGAAGAGTCCGCCAAGATGGACGGCGCCACCGAGATTGGCATCCTGTGGCGGATCCTGCTGCCGCTGTCCAAACCGGTCCTGGCCACCTTTGCCCTGTTCTATGCGGTGGGCATCTGGAACGACTTCATGTCACCCCTGCTGTACCTGTCCGACAACTCCAAGTGGACCCTGCAGATGTACCTGCGCCAGGTCACCGCCGCCTCGGACCTGCTGGGCACCGGCAACGTGGATCCGAACTACATCCCGCCGGAACAGGGCATCAAGTTCGCCGTGATCGTGGTGGCCACCCTGCCCATCCTCATCTTCTACCCCTTCCTGCAGAAGCACTTTGCCAAGGGCATGCTCATTGGCTCCGTCAAGGGCTGACCACGTATTCGAGGAGGAAGCGCATGAAAATCCTGCTGGCCGGAGATTCCACGGTGGCAAACTGCCCCACGTCCGAGTACCCGATGAGCGGCTGGGGAGCGCAGCTGGCACCCCGCACCTACCGGTGGGGCACCGTGCACAACGTCGCCAAAGGGGGAGCGAGTACCGAATCCTTCCGGGACGAGGGGCTGTGGGCGGCCCTGCTGGGAATAGCGGGCCCGGATGACCTTGTCCTGATCCAGTTCGGCCACAACGACCAAAAAAGGCAGCACCTCGCGGCGCGCACGGGTTACGCGGCCAACCTGCGCACCATGGTGGGCGACGTGCGCTCGGCGGGAGCAACCCCGGTGCTGTGCACTTCGGTGGAGCGCCGGCACTTCCTGGACTCACCGTCGTCGGGCGCTGCTGCCGGTGAAGCAGGACTGGAGGCGAGCCTCGACGACTATCCCGACGTGGTCCGCGAGCTCGGCCTGGAGCTGGCGGTCCCGGTCGTCGACCTTAATGCCTGGACGCGGGAGCTCTACCTGCGGCTGGGGAGGGAGGACTCCAAGGCGCTGTTCTGCCACTTCGCGCCGGGGGAGCACGCGCACTGGCCCGACGGCCTGGCCGACAATACGCACTTCTCACAGGAGGGCGCCGCGCTGGTGGCAGGGGAGGTGGCGCGGCAGCTTGAACAGCTGGGCTACGGCCCACAGCATCAGCTGGCGGGTACGACGGCGGGACGCGGCTAGGTGGGAAACGTCCTGTACCGCAACGCCCTGGCAGGCCCGGCGGACGTCGCCGCCTGGGTGGCCGAGGGGCCGCTTCGCCTGGGCAGCCACGCGGACGCCCTCGAACTCTCCGGCGCCCTGGATGACGCGGAATGTGGCGACCATGCGCACTGGACCTTCTGGTGCCCGGAGGAGTTCCCCGACCGCATCCGCATCAGCTGGGAGTTCCTGCCCCTTGCCGAGCCCGGCCTGGCCATGCTGTTCTTCGCTGCCTCCGGGCACGGGGGACTGGACCTCTTCAGCCCGGAGCTCGCGCCAAGGACGGGCTATTACCCGCAGTACCACTCCGGCGACATCGACGCCCTGCACGTCTCCTACTTCCGGCACAAGTACCGGTCCGAGCGCGCGTTCCGGACCTGCAACCTGCGCAGGAGCGCGGGATTCGAACTGGTTGCCCAGGGTGCCGACCCGCTGCCGCAGGCAGAAGACGCGGCGGACTTCTACCGGCTGGAGATGGTGAAGGACGGTTCGCGGGTTGCCTTCGCCATCAACGGGTTGCAGCTGTTCACGTGGGATGATCCCTCGGACAAGGTCCTGGGCGGCGGCCGGATAGGGTTCCGCCAGATGGCCCCCCTGCGGGCGGCGTACCGCAACCTGGTGGTGGAAGTGCTTTAACGGCAGCGGCGGGCGGCCCGGATGGACCGCCCGCCGTTGTTACGCGGAAACTAGAGCCCCAGGAGGCGGTTGAGCAGGTTGGCCAGGCCGCTCAGTCCGGTCCCGCCGTCCAGGAGTCCGGTTACGGCGCAGAGGAGGTTACCCACCAGCTTGCCCGCGCCGGACTGGGCCACGATGTCCAGCACCACCTGGTTCAGATCGACGTTGAGGCCGAGGACGTCCAGGTGCAGCGGTCCGAGGACCAGGTTGACCACGTCGCAACCGCCCCCGGACGCCATGGTGTTGGGTGCAGCGGCCGCCGTGGTCGTCACCGTCTGGCTGACCGGAGTGGCCACACCCGCCAGGTCGGTGAAGGTGCCTTCAACCAGCCCCGTGACCGTCAGTTGGCCGTCCTGCACGTCGAATCCGGACGGGGTGAATGAACCCACGAAGGTACCCACGCCGTCGATGGTCTGGTTGATTGTTGCCGTGACATTGGCAACCTGTGAAGAAGACTGGGAGGCCACGGTGGGAGCCGTAGGTGTGGCTGCCGTCGCCGGGCCTGCCATGCCAAAGAGCATGGCCCCGGACAGGGAAATAGCTGTGACTGTTGCTGAGACCTTGGTACGCATGTTGGTTTGTTCCTCTCAGCGCCGGATAACGGCGCATGAACCCCCCGGTGCTCCGCCCCCATAGGGAGCGCCGGCGGAACTGTTCCTTGCAGATGCAGCCCTGACGGGCCGCGACGCGCGGCGCTGGAAGGTGATCCAGGCCACTGGCACGCCGTCCAACCTAATAGTAAGCATGCTGATTAGTCAAACTGCCCGACGGTGCAGTTGCCGGCCGGTGCGCGCATCCGCAGGCGTTGGGGCAAGATAGGAAGGCACTAACTGCCCACTGGAGGGAGGCAGGGTTTGAAACCCATAATTGTCGACGGCGGCAAGGGAACTGTGGAGTTGCGTCCCGATGGCGTCATCCACTTGGTGTGGGAGCCGAGGGTCCGGATCGAGAAGGAGGACGCGCAGGCGGCGATGGCTGCGGTGAACCGGATCGCCGGGGGCGGCACCTATCCGATGCTCGTGGACATGGCCACAACCGAGAGCGTCAGCATCCAGGCCCGGTCGGTGTTCTCCATTCCGTGTGCGGCCAACCGCATTGCCCTGCTTGGGGCCAGCCCGGTGGACCGGATCCTCGCGAACTTCTTCCTGGGCGTCCATGTACCGCCATGTCCCACCCGCTTCTTCACCTCGCGGGACGACTCCATGAAGTGGCTCCAGCAGACCGCGACCTGACCGCCGTCCCTGGCCGTCCCCCGGATACTGTCAGCCCTCGCCCGGTGTGGCGGTACTCTGCCGCATTACCAGTTCCGGCGTGAACACCACCGCGCGGTGGACAGGGTTCCTGGATTCGACTTCCTCCGAGAGCAGCTCGATGGCGGTGCGGCCCAGCAGTTCCGTTGGCTGGCGGATGGAGGACAGTGGAACGACGGCGGAGACGGCGAAGTCGATGTCGTCATACCCGATCAGTGCCACGTCCTCGGGGATCCGGAACGTGTGGGTCATGGTCAGGGACTGCATGACGCCAAGGGCCAGGAGGTCGTTGGCGCAGAAGATCCCGTCCGGCAGCTCCGCCCTGCCGCGTTCCACCAGCATGTCGCCCACGCTGCGTCCGGCAAGGACCGTCTGGCCCGCCGAATCGAGCACCTCGAGGGTGGCATCAGGTTCCTCCTTGACGGCCCGCTCGGCGCCTTGGAGGCGGTCCGCCACCTGCCGGATGGAGGTGGGCCCGCCCACGAAGGCGAGCCGGCGGCGGCCGGTGTCCAGCAGGTGCCGGGCGGCGAGGTACCCGCCGGCGTCGTCATCCACTGCCACGGAACTGAACTTCGACTCGTCGGCCAGCCGGTCCACCAGCACGGTGGGCACCCCGCGCTCGCGGAGGAGGTCCAGCCGCTCGGTGACGTCACCCACCGGGGAGATCAGCAGTCCCTGCACCCGCTGTTCCTGGAAGAGATCGATGTAGTTGGCCTCCCGGCCGGCATCATGGCCGCTGTCGCCCAGCAGGACCGCGCTGCCCTGCAGGGCGGCGGCATCCTCGGCCGCCCGCACCACGGAGGTAAAGAAGGGGTTCCCCACGTCCAGGACGATCAGGCCAATGGTGCGGGAGTGGCCCGCGCGGAGCTGGCGGGCGGCGTCGTTGCGGACAAAGCCGAGCTCATCGATGGCGCGGAGGACCCGTTCCTTGGTGCGCTGGGATACCCGGTCCGGGTAGTTCAGGACGTTCGACACGGTTCCCACGGCGACGCTCGCGTGGTTGGCCACGTCCTTGATGCTGGCTGTCCGATTCATGATTCTCCGCGCTTGCTCTGCCGGCTGCAGTAGTTACCCGGGTGGGTACTAAAAGTTTCTGCCATTGCTTGACACCTGCTCAAATCCAAGAGTACGTTGAATCGTACCAATGAAACGATTCAAAACTTCGGAAGTTCAAATTCGGAAGTTTCAAAAGAGGAGTCCCGATGAGGGTGTGTTTCCGTTCCTCGGTCCAGCCCGCGCTGATCGACGAGTACCGGCGCCGGCACGCGGCCGTGTGGCCGGAGATGCTGCAGGCGCTCAAGGACGCCGGGTGGAACAACTACTCGCTGTTCCTGGCACCGGACGGGCTCCTGGTGGGTTACGTGGAGTGCGACGACTTCGACTCCGCCCGTGCCCGGATGGCATTGACGGAGGTCAACGCCCGGTGGCAGGCGGAAATGGCATCTCTGTTCGAAAACACAGAAGACCCAGGGCAGGCGCCCGATGAAGGGTTCCAGGTCCTCGAGGAAGTCTTCAACCTGGACAGCCAACTGGCAGCGGCCGGTTCCCACTAACAACAGCAGTACGCTCCAGCAGCGGGGCAGCAACCAGACCTTTAGACACCGGAAAGAACCATCATGAACGACGTAGCAACGGCGCTGGGCAGGCTCGAAGAGCTCGCCATCGAGGTCCCTTCGTGGGCCTATGGAAATTCAGGCACCCGGTTCAAGGTGTTCGGCACTCCCGGCACGCCGCGGACGGTCCAGGAGAAGCTGGCCGACGCCGCCAAGGTCCACGAGTTGACCGGCCTGGCTCCCACCGTGGCCCTGCATATCCCGTGGGACAAGGTTGAAGACTACGCCGCCCTGAAGGATTACGCGGCGGGCCTGGGCGTGGGCCTGGGCACCATCAACTCCAACACCTTCCAGGACGACGAGTACAAGTTCGGTTCCCTGACCTCGTCCAACGAGGCCGTCCGGCGCCGGGCCATCGACCACCACCTGGACTGCATCGAGATCATGCACGCCACAGGATCCAGGGACCTGAAGGTGTGGCTGGCAGACGGCACGAACTACCCGGGCCAGGATGACATGCGCGGCCGCCAGGACCGCCTGTCCGAGTCGCTGCAGGAGATCTACGCCGCGCTGGGGGATGATCAGCGGCTGGTGCTGGAGTACAAGTTCTTCGAGCCGGCTTTCTACCACACCGATGTTCCGGACTGGGGCACCTCCTACGCCCAGACCCTGGCACTGGGGGAGAAGGCCTTTGTCTGCCTCGACACCGGGCACCACGCCCCGGGCACCAACATCGAGTTCATCGTGATGCAGCTGCTGCGTTTGGGCAAGCTGGGGTCCTTCGATTTCAACTCCCGCTTCTACGCCGACGACGACCTTATTGTGGGGGCCGCCGATCCGTTCCAGCTGTTCCGCATCATGCACGAGGTGATCAGGGGCGGCGGATTCGGCAAGGATTCAGGCGTCGCCCTGATGCTGGACCAGTGCCACAACCTCGAGGAAAAGATCCCGGGCCAGATCCGCTCCGTGCTCAACGTGCAGGAAATGACCGCCCGCGCCCTGCTGGTGGATACGGCAGCGCTGAACGAGGCCCAGCGCGCCGGAGATGTCCTTGCGGCCAATGCCATTTTCAACGACGCGTTCTACACCGACGTCCGCCCGGTCCTGGCCGAGTGGCGTGAATCCCGCGGCCTGCCCGCGGACCCGATCGCTGCCTTCAAGGCCAGCGGCTACCAGAAGAAGATCAACGAGGACCGCGTGGGCGGCCAGCAAGCCGGATGGGGCGCCTGATTAGTGATGACGAACAAGACTGTTGAAGACCTGATTTCCCGTTCCAACCGCCTGGGTGCGGACAAGCGGAACACCAACTTCGCCGGCGGCAACACCTCGGCCAAGGGCATGGCAAAGGATCCCGTGACGGGCGAGGATGTCCAACTGCTGTGGGTCAAGGGCTCCGGCGGGGACCTCGGCACCCTGAAGGCCGGGAACCTGGCGGTGCTCCGCCTGGACCGGTTGAACGCCCTGAAGGGTGTCTATCCCGGTGTTGAGCGCGAGGACGAGATGGTGGCTGCGTTCGATTACTGCCTGCACGGCAAGGGCGGCGCCGCCCCCTCCATTGACACTGCCATGCACGGGCTGGTGGACGCCGCGCATGTGGACCACCTGCACCCGGACTCCGGCATTGCCATTGCGACGGCGGCGGACGGCGAGGCGCTGACCACCAAGATCTTCGGCAACAAGGTGGTGTGGGTCCCCTGGCGCCGTCCCGGGTTCCAGCTGGGCCTGGACATCGCCGCGATCAAGGACGCCAACCCCCAGGCCATCGGCACCATCCTGGGCGGCCATGGCATCACGGCCTGGGGCGCCACCAGCGAAGAGGCGGAGCGGAACTCGCTGTGGATCATCGACCAGGCCGAGAAATACATCCGAGAGAACGGCAAGGCCGAGCCCTTCGGGGCCACGCTGCCCGGCTACGATGCCCTGCCGGAGGCCGAGCGCCGCGCCAAGGCCGCAGCCCTGGCACCGGTGATCCGCGGCCTGGCCTCCACGGACAAGCCGCAGCTGGGGCACTTCAGCGATGACGCCGTCGTCCTTGATTTCCTGGAATCCGCAGAGCACCCGCGCCTGGGAGCGCTGGGGACCTCCTGCCCGGACCACTTCCTGCGCACCAAGGTCAAGCCGCTGATCCTGGACCTGCCCGCGGACGCGTCCGTCGAGGACTCCATTGCGCGGCTGCAGGAGCTGCACGCGGATTACCGCGAGGACTACCAGGCCTACTACGACCGCCACAAAGATGCTGACAGCCCTGCCCTGCGCGGCGCTGACCCGGCCATCGTCCTGGTCCCGGGCGTGGGCATGTTCTCCTTCGGCAAGGACAAGCAGACCGCCCGGGTTGCCGGTGAGTTCTACCTCAACGCCATCAACGTGATGCGCGGCGCCGAAGCCATCTCCACCTACGCCCCGATCGAGGAATCCGAGAAGTTCCGGATCGAGTACTGGGCGCTGGAGGAGGCCAAGCTGGCCCGGATGCCCAAGCCGAAGTCGCACGCCACCCGGATCGCGCTGGTGACCGGTGCGGCCTCTGGGATCGGCAAGGCCATCGCCACCCGCCTCGCCGCGGAGGGCGCCTGCGTGGTCATCGCCGACCTGAACCTGGAAAACGCCCAGAAGGTCGCCGAGGAACTCGGCGGACCCGACATCGCTGTAGGTGTCCAGGCCGACGTCACGGACGAAGCCCAGGTCGCGGCCGCGATCGACGCCGCCGTCCTGGCGTTCGGCGGCGTGGACCTGGTGGTGAACAACGCCGGTCTGTCCATCTCCAAGCCGCTGCTGGAAACCACCGAAAAGGACTGGGACCTGCAGCACAACGTCATGGCCAAGGGCTCCTTCCTGGTGGCGAAGGCCGCCGCGAAGGTCATGATCGCCCAGGGCCTGGGCGGGGACATCATCTACATCTCCTCCAAGAACTCCGTGTTCGCCGGCCCCAACAACATCGCCTACTCCGCCACCAAGGCGGACCAGGCCCACCAGGTGCGCCTGCTCGCCGCCGAACTGGGCGAGCACGGCATCCGCGTCAACGGCATCAACCCCGACGGCGTGGTCCGCGGCTCCGGCATCTTCGCCGGCGGCTGGGGCGCCAAGCGCGCCGCCGTGTACGGCGTGGACGAGGAAAAACTGGGCGAGTACTACGCCCAGCGCACCCTGCTCAAGCGCGAGGTCCTGCCCGAGCACGTCGCCAACGCCGCCGCCGTCCTCACCAGCAACGAACTGTCCCACACCACCGGCCTGCACATCCCCGTGGACGCCGGAGTGGCCGCAGCCTTCCTGCGGTGAGCGCCCAGGTTTCAGGTGCCGACGGCGGCGTGCCCACCCCGGGCGTGTTCGCCGCCGTCGACATCGGCGCCTCCTCCGGCCGGGTCATGCTGGGCCGGGTGACAGGAGCAGGTGTCCAGCTTGAGGTGGTGCACCGCTTCCCCAACGGGGTGGTGGAGCTCGACGGCGGCCTCCGCTGGGACTTCGACGCCCTGTTCGTGGAGGTGCTTGAGGGCCTCCGCGCAGCGGCTACGATCGCCGCGGTGCAGGGCGAAAAGATCGCCAGCATCGGCATCGACACCTGGGCCGTGGACTACGGGCTGGTGGACCGCTCGGGGACGCTGGTGGCCCAGCCCTTCAGCTACCGGGATGACCGCAGCCGTGCCGCCGTCGAACCCGTCCACCGGAAGCTGGGCCCGGCACGCCTCTACCGGACCACGGGCCTGCAGTTCCTGCAGTTCAACACCATCTACCAGCTGGCCACCGAGCAGGACCTGGACGGCCTCCAGGCGCTGCTCATCCCGGACCTGATCGCGTTCCTCCTGACCGGTGTCCGCCGCACCGAGGCCACCAACGCCTCCACCACGGGCCTCTTCGACGCTGTGGCGGGGGAGTGGGCCACCGAATTCTTTGCCGCCCTCGGACTGCGCAGGAACCTGTTCCCGCCGCTCATCCAGCCCGGGGAAACCTACGGGAACCTGCTGGCGGACATCGCCACCGCCGTCGGGCTGCCCCGCGAAACCACCGTGGTGGCCGTGGGCTCCCACGACACCGCCTCGGCCGTCGCCGCCGTGCCTGCCACAGCAGGCGACGGCGGGGAGGACTTCGCGTACATCTCCTCGGGCACCTGGTCCCTGGTGGGCCTGGAGCTCAATCATCCGGTCCTCACCGAGGCCAGCCGCGAGGCGAACTTCACCAACGAACGCGGCGTGGACGGCACCATCCGCTACCTGCGCAACGTGGGGGGCCTCTGGCTGCTCAGTGAGTGCCAGCGGACCTGGGCGCAGGAAGGGTTCCGGCCCGGGCTGACCGCACTGCTCACCGCCGCCGGAGCGCTGCCACCGGGCGGCACCCAGATCAACCCGGACGATCCGTACTTCATTTCCCCGGACAACATGCCGGAGCGCATCCGCGCGGCTGTCCGCCGCACCGGCGACGTCCTGCCTAACGATCCCGCGGCCATCACCCGCTGCATCATGGACAGCCTCGCCACCGCATACGCCAGGACCATCAGCGCCGCGGAATGCCTCGCCGGCCGTCGGGCGGACGTGGTGCACGTAGTGGGCGGTGGCTCGCAGAACACCCTGCTCTGCCAGCTCACCGCCAAGGCAGCAGGCAAACCCGTCATCGCCGGGCCGGTCGAAGCCACCGCACTGGGCAACGTCCTGGTCCAGGCCCGGGCCGCCGGGGCTGCCGCCGGCGGGCTGCCGCAGTTGCGCGCCATCATCGGTGCAGGAACCAGCCTCCGCCGTTACGAACCCTGGACCTGACCGCTTACTGAACCTGCAGTAGGCTGCAGGCAAGCGGCGAACACCCATAGAACGGACTTTCGATGCCCCTCTTCGACCTTCCCCTGGCCCAGCTGCGCAGCTACACCTCCGAGGTCACGCCGCCGGAGGACCTGGGCGCGTTCTGGGATGCCACGGTCGCGGAATCCCGCGCGTTCCCGCTGGAGGCGTCCTTCGAGCACGTGGAGAACTACCTCACAGTGATCGAAAGCTACGATGTCACGTTCGCAGGTTACGGCGGGGCGCCGGTCAAGGGATGGCTGCATCTTCCGGCCAACCGGGAACCAGGGGCCACGCTTCCCGTGGTGGTGAACTACATCGGCTACTCCGGCGGCCGCGGCGTGGTCAACCAGGACACGCGCTGGGCGCAGGCCGGGTACGCGCACTTCATCATGGACACCCGCGGCCAGGGGTACGGCTTCACCCTGGGGGAGACGCCGGATCCGCACCCTTCCGCCGGGGACGTGGCGCACGCAGGCCTGATGACCAGGGGTATCGCCAGCAGGGAGGAGTACTACTACCGGCGCGTCTACGTGGACGCTTTCCGCGCCGTTGAAGCCGCACAGGCCCATCCCGCCGTCGATCCCGCCAAGGTGGTGCTGGCCGGCGTCAGCCAGGGCGGCGGGCTGGTGGTTGCCACGGCAGGGCTTGCGGCGGGACGGCTCGACGGCGTCATCGCCGCGCTACCCGACGTCCCGTTCCTGCAGGACTTCCCCCACGCCATCGACATCACCCCGCGCGGGCCCTACCCGGAGATCGCCCAGTTCCTGGCCCGGCACCGGGAACGCTACGAGCCCGCGCTCGAGGTCCTGCGCTATTTCGACGGCGTCAACCTGGCCCGGTACGCCACGGCGCCGGCGCTGTACTCGGCTGCGCTGATGGACGACATCTGCCCGGCATCCACGGTGTTTGCCAGTTTCAACGCCTACGGGGCGGGGACGTCCGCCGCGTCCGCCACGGGAGCCGCCAAGGAGATCGAGGTGTACCGGTTCAACAACCACGAAGGCGGCCAGGAGCACCACTGGATCCGGCAGCTGCTGTTCCTGCGCAAGCTTCTGGGGTAGGTTGCGCCGAAATGTGACGCAGCTGATTTTGCGGCGGCGCCAGCCGGGGTTATGGTCTCTTCCATGACTAACCGTTGGTATGCGTATTTTTCGTTGGCTCTGGAGGGGCCCGCGTCTAACTGACACGCATCCAACTTTCCTTCAGAGCCAACAGGGCAGAGATGATTCTCTGCCCTTCGCCGTTTCTCCGGCGGGTTCTGAAATCCGGGCCCGCTTCCCATCTGGAACAGGACCCGAACATGAGCACCGCAACAGCAGCCGCACCATCCACGTCCAACCTGCGCGTCAGCGAATTCACCGCGCTGCCCACGCCTTCCGAGCTTCTCGCCGAGCTGCCCCTTGACGCCCGGGCCGCGGCCGTCGTCGAACGCGGACGCGACGAAGTCCGCGCCATCATGGACGGCGTGGATGACCGACTGCTGGTCATCGTCGGGCCTTGCTCCATCCACGATCCCAAGGCCGGCCTGGAGTACGCCCGCCGGCTGGTCAGCCAGGCCGAGAAGCACAAGGAAGACCTGCTGATCGTCATGCGGACCTACTTCGAAAAGCCCCGTACCACCGTGGGCTGGAAGGGCCTGATCAACGATCCGCGGCTGGACGGCAGCCACGACATGGTCACCGGCCTGCGCACCGCCCGCAACTTCCTGCAGCAGGTCACGGCCCTGGGGCTGCCCACGGCCACCGAGTTCCTGGAGCCGATCAGCCCGCAGTACATGGCCGACCTGATCTCCTGGGGCGCCATTGGCGCCCGCACCACCGAGAGCCAGATCCACCGGCAACTGGCCTCCGGCCTCTCCATGCCCATCGGCTTCAAGAACGGGACCGACGGCGGCCTGCAGGTTGCGATCGACGCCTGCGGTGCCGCCGCGGCGGCCCAGGCCTTCCTGGGGATCGACGGCGACGGCAGGGCCGCGCTGGTGTCCACCGCCGGAAACCCCGACACCCACGTCATCCTCCGCGGCGGCCGCAAGGGACCCAACTACTCGGCTGCCGACGTCGAAAAGGCCTCCGGCGAGCTGGCCGGCAAGGGCCTGAACCCGCGCCTGATCGTTGACGCCAGCCATGCCAACAGCGGCAAGAGCCACCACAGGCAGGCGGAAGTTGCCCTCGAAATCGGCGCCCAGCTCGAGGACGGCGGGACCTCCGCGCAGGCGATCGCCGGCGTCATGCTGGAAAGCTTCCTGGTGGGCGGCGCCCAAAACCTGGACGTTGCGGAAAACGCTGCCGGGACATCGGAGCTGGTTTACGGGCAGAGCGTCACGGACGCGTGCATGGATTGGGACGTTTCCGCCTCGGTCCTGGAGCAGCTTGCGGCCTCGGCCCGTAAGCGGCGGCAGGCGAAATAGGGTAGTTTGCTACTTTCACTTCTGCCCCATGAACATCTAGAGTATCTGGATAGGTGGTTGGTGGATGGCTCAGCATCGGAACACCGCATTGGCATGTACCTGGGGTCACTGTTGTCCATCCGTCAGCAAAGGAAAATAGGGAAATGTCGGCAGAACAGAACTTCTCCAACGCGAAGTTCCTGACCGTGGCTGAAGTAGCCGAGGTCATGCGCGTCTCCAAAATGACCGTTTACCGGCTGGTCCACTCAGGGGAAATGCCTGCAGTGCGTTTCGGCCGCTCCTACCGGGTCCCCGAAAACGCAGTGGAGCAGTATCTCAGGGGCGCCGTGGTGGACGGCCACACCGAGACCGCCTGAGCCTGTCCTAAGCCGCTCCCGATAGGCGGTACCCTGTTAAGGAACGTTTTACGTCATTGTAAGAATCTGTCAGTTGTTCAGTTCGTAGCTCTGTCCACGGACCTTTTCCATCAGACAGGTACTGCATCTAGTTTGTAAGGAACTTTCGTGGGTTCAGTTATCAAGAAGCGTCGCAAGCGTATGGCCAAGAAGAAGCACCGCAAGCTGCTTCGCAAGACTCGTCACCAGCGCCGCAACAAGAAGTAGCAATACTTCGAACAGCGTAAAAATGCCCGCCACCTTACGAGGTGGCGGGCATTTTTGTCGCCCGGCATCCAACCGGGCAGCAGTAGGTGTCGTTTTGGGCGCTCAAAACGACATCTGCTGCTGCCTAGATACGCGGGCCACGGAAGCGGGCGAAGCCCTTCCATAATCCGTAGACGGCACCGCCGAACGTGGCCGCCTTCAGGCCGAACGTGGCTGCTCGGCGGCCGGCGCGGAAATCGTAGACCGGCCAGTTGTGGTCGCGGGCATGGCGGCGGAGCCTGGCATCCGGGTTGATGGCCACGGGGTGGCCCACCAGCGAGAGCAGCGGGATGTCGTTGTAGGAGTCGCTGTAGGCCCAGCAGCGCTTGAGATCCAGGTCCTCCTCGTCGGCGATGGCCTGGACGGCCACGGCCTTGGCCGAGCCGTGCAGGATGTCTCCCACCAGCCGGCCTGTGTACATGCCCTCCGAGACTTCCCCCACCGTCCCCAGCGCGCCGGTCAGTCCCAGCCGGGAGGAAATCACTGTTGCAACCTCGATGGGTGTGGCCGTAACCAGCCAGACGCGCCGGCCCACCCGCAGGTGCTGTTCGGCCAGCGCCTTGGCTCCGGGCCAGATCCGGGAGGCAATCATCTCGTCATAGACTTCTTCGCCGAGCGCCTTGACGTCGTCAACGGTGATGCCGGCGGCCAGCGTCAGGGCCGAGTCGCGGACGGCATGGACGTCGTCGATGTTTTCCCCGCGCGCCACGAACTTGAACTGCTTCCAGGCGAAGCCTGCAGCCTGCACCAGGGTAAAAGCGCCGCGCTGGTGCATCTTGCGTGCCACATGGAAGAGGCTGGCGCCTCGCATGAGGGTATTGTCAACGTCGAAAAACGCCGCCTCGCCGCGCTGCGGCGCAGGTTCGGGCCGCGTGACTACGGCGACGTATTTCTCCTCGGGCATGGAGTTGAGTCTAGTCAATGCACCGCACTGCCGCCGTCGGCGTCGCCCGCGGGCCGCCAACGGCGCTACGGTTAAGCCATGGCTACACCCCGCGTCGTCCTGGTCACCAAAGCTGACTGCCACCTTTGCGAAGAAGCGCGCGACGCCGTGGGCCGGGTCACTGCCTCGCTGGGACTGTCCTGGAGCGAAGAGCAGGTGGACCACCAGCCCGAGCTGCGGGAACGGTATGCCGAAGAGATCCCGGTGGTGCTGGTGGACGGGGTGCAGCGTGACTTCTGGAAAATCGACGAGGCCCGTCTGGCACGCGTCCTGCAGCGCGCCATGGCGCAGTAGGGGGAGGTGCGGGTGACGTCGCTGGGTTCAACGCCGCAGCCTGTCCCGGACCTGCCGGGCGCCACGGGTACGACCGCCAAGCAGATTCCGCCTGCTGCCGTGGCCAGGCTGACGCTCTATCTCCGTGCTTTGAACACCCTGATGGCGGACGGGGTGGAGCGCGTTTCCTCCGAGTCCCTTGCCGAGGCCTCCGGGGTCAGTTCCTCGACGCTGCGCAAGGACCTCTCCCATGTGGGCTCATACGGGACCAGGGGAGTGGGTTATGAGGTCCAGTACCTCAGCCGCCACATCGCCGCCGCCTTAGGGCTGACACACGACTGGAAAGTCGCCATTGTGGGTGCCGGAAACCTGGGCAAGGCGCTCGCCCGGTACGGCGGCTTCGAATCCCGGGGATTCGACGTCGTGGCCATCTTCGACGCCGACCAGATGGTGGTGGGCAACGAGGTGGGATGGCTGCGGGTCAGCGACGTCGCGGACCTTGAAACCGTCCTGCACCGGACGGGCGCGAACATGGTGGTGCTGGCCCTTCCGGCCGCGGTGGCCCAGGGGGTCTGCGACCGGGTGGTGACAGCGGGTGTGCGCAGCATACTGAGCTTCGCTCCCGTGATGCTCCAGGTGCCCGAAGGGGTCAACCTCCGCAAGGTGGACATGGCCACGGAGCTGCAGATCCTGGCTTACCACGCCCAGCGCGTGCAGGATCCGGCGCAGCCCGCAGAGGCACCCGGGCAGACTGCCTAGCGCAGCGCAGCCTGCTTCCGCCGCGCCAGCACTGAAAAAGCGACGGCCAGGGAATCAATCCCTGGCCGTCGCTTTCTTGCTGTTCGGCCGGCGCCTACCGTCCGTACGGGTTGCCGAAGCCGCCTGAGTAGGGATTGCTGAACGGCTGCTGCTTCCGGAAGTAAGGAGACGCCGCCGGAAGGTACAGCAGCACGATGGCCGCGATCCCCAGGACGGTCCCGAGGGTGGCGAATGTGGGGACGCCGAAGAGGCCCAGCACGGACAGGGCCGCAAACACAGTTCCCAGGATGCGTGCCCAGTTCCTGCCCTTGCGGATGAAGAAAGCGACCAGGAGGTAGAGCCCGGCGCCGATGATGGCGAAGACCACCAGCGTCCCGGCGATGACGCTCTTGATGTCCTCGTAGGTGACACCGCTGGCGCCGCTGGTTTGCATCTGCTGCTCGAATGTCTGCCTGAAGGCCGGATCATCCAGTTGGGTCAGCCCGGTCAGCACGGAGATGACGAAGATGATGCCCGACGCGATCAGGAGCCAGAACGAGATGTTGACCAGCTGCGGGACGCCGCCGGCGACTGCTGCCTGCGGCTGCTCCGACGGGTACTGGCCGTAGGGGGACTGGCCGTAAGGCTGCTGCCCGTACTGCGGAGCGTTCTGGCCGTAGGGCTGCTGGCCGTACTGGGGTGCGTTCTGGCCATACTGCGGTGCGTTTTGGCCGTACTGCGGTGCGTTCTGCCCATACTGCGGAGGGTTTTGGCCATACTGCGGAGCGCCCTGCCCGAACTGCTGGCCGTACTGGGGTGCGTTCTGCCCGTAGCGCGGCTCAT
The DNA here is from genome assembly GCF_057369995.2 of Arthrobacter sp. MOO21. Lineage (NCBI taxonomy): Bacteria > Bacillati > Actinomycetota > Actinomycetes > Micrococcales > Micrococcaceae > Arthrobacter > Arthrobacter sp. MOO21. The sequence goes on from NZ_CM170671.2 coordinate 2,511,093, forward strand.
GGCCGGCGGACTCGGGGCTGCCTTCCTGGCCGTTCCCGGAATGGGGGTCATTGGGCACGGGAGGCGGGACGGGAGGAGTACTCATGAGCGTTCCTTTTGCATGTCGGGATCCAGGTAGGCTGCCGGGAATCGGTCCTGTGCCTCCCCCCGGCATGGCTTAAGTCCACCGTACCCCCGGGGGCTGTGCTTGTGCGTGATTCCGCAGGGGTATTCAGGCATCCGCAGCCTTAAGGGGAAGAACCCCGGCACCACGCCATGAGGCGCGGTGCCGGGGTTCCGTGCTGCCTGGGAATCCCGGGGCGGAATTATGCCGCGGGGGCGATGAAGGCCAGTTCGAGGTTGATGGCGACCTTGTCGCTGACCAGGACGCCGCCGGTTTCCAGGACTGCGTTCCAGGTGAGGCCGAAGTCCTTGCGGCTGATGGTGGTCTCGGCGGAGACGCCGGCGCGGGTGTTGCCGAAGGGGTCCACGGCGACGCCATTGAACTCGGTCTCCAGGGTGACCGGGCGGGTGACGCCCTTGATGGTGAGGTCACCGGTGAGCTCGTAGCTGTTGCCCTTGGCCACCAGGCCGTTGGAGACGAAGGAGATCTCCGGGAACTTCTCCACGTCGAAGAAGTCCTCGCCCTTGACGTGGCCGTCGCGGTTGGCGTCGCCCGAGTCGAAGCTGGCGGCCTGGATGGTGGCGTTGATCCTGGAGTCGGCCACATCCTCGGCCAGGTCCAGGGTGGCGGCGGCTTCGGTGAACTGGCCGCGGACCTTGCTGATGCCGGCGTGCCGGACGGTGAAGCCGATCTCGCTGTGCGAGTTGTCGAGGGTCCAGGTGCCGGTGGTGACGTCTGCGGGAAGTGCCATGTTGTTGCTCCTTTGTGCTGTGCTTGCTGTCAATGGAATTGAAGCTTCATCTGTTGAAGCCTCAACTAACTGCTGCATCCAGTATAAACATGCATTTGCATGTTTTGTTCCCGGCTTCGGAACATTTCTTCAAAAACCTGAGTTCTACTGGACGTAGAAGATTTCGGATCGCACGCCATCTTTGAGAAACTGGTAAACATGCCTCAAGCCACTGTCCATCTGCTCCGCCACGGCGAGGTCCATAATCCCGACGGCGTTCTCTATGGACGGCTCCCGGATTTCCACCTTTCCGAGCTGGGGCAGGAGATGGCCCGCACGCTCGCTGAGCACTTCCGGCAGCGCGCCGAGCACGGTGCCCGCATCACCTATCTGGCAGCCTCACCGCTTGACCGTGCGCAGGAAACCGCGCGGCCGACGTCGGAAGCACTCCAGCTGCAGATCCACACTGACGAGCGCATCATCGAAGCCGAAAACTACTTCGAGGGCATGAAGGTCACCAAGGCCGAACTCCGGCGCCCCAGGCACTGGCCGCGGCTGGTCAACCCTCTGCGTCCGTCCTGGGGCGAACCGTACAAGCAGCAGGCGGCGCGCGTTGCCGCGGCGGTGCAGGATGCACGCCGCCAGGCCATTGAGCTGGCCGCCGGCGACTTCGGCGCCGAGGGGCCCGAGGCCATCCTGGTCAGCCACCAGCTGCCCATCTGGGCCACCCGGCTCAGCGCCGAGGGCAGGCCCCTCTGGCACGACCCCCGCAAGCGTGAGTGCACGCTGACATCCGTCACGTCGCTGGTGTTCGACGACGCTGGCGCGCTTCTGCGCGTCGAGTACACCGAACCGGCGGCGTCCCTTCTTCCCGGTGCCGCCAGCACCCCTGGAGCCTAGCAGTGAGCAACCACAACCTTCCTTCCCGCCGCAGCCTCCTGGCGGCGGGCGGCATGGCCCTGACCGCCCTGACCATGGGCCTGTCCGGCTGCGCCCAGGAGGATGCGCTGGCCAAGCAGGCCAAGGCGGGGGACAACAAGAACTACGTGGCCGGCGACGGCTCCGTCACCGAATTCGCCGCGGCCGACCGCAAGGAACCCGTGCAGGTCAAGGGCACGCTCTTCAGCGGCACCGCGGTCACGCCCGCCGATTTCCAGGGCAAGGTGACGGTCCTGAACTTCTGGTTCGCCGCCTGCGCCCCCTGCCGGGTGGAAGCACCCATCCTCGAGGAACTGCACCAGGAGTTCAAGGACCGGGGCGTCCAGTTCTTCGGCGTCAACCTCCGGGACGAGAAGCCTACGGCTGAGGCGTTCGAGAAAACCTTCAACCTGACCTATCCCAGCTTCGACGACAAGGACGGCGGCGTGCTGCTGTCCGTCTCCGGGCTGGTGCCGCCGGGCGCCGTACCCACCACGCTGGTCCTGGACAAGCAGGGCCGGGTGGCCTCCCGAGTCCTCGGCGAAATTGAAAAGGGCACTCTGAAGGCCCTCATCACCGCCGCTGTGGCCGAGTAGGGGACGGGCACGTGAACAGCCCCTTCGCCGAAGCCATCCTGAACGGATCCATCCTGCTTGCCATTCCCGTGGCCCTGCTGGCCGGACTGGTTTCCTTCCTGTCGCCGTGCGTGCTGCCCCTGGTCCCCGGATACCTCGGCTACGTCACGGGGCTCAGCGGCGTGGATCTGCAGAAGCAAAAGCGCGGCCGCATGCTGGCCGGGATCGGCCTGTTCGTCCTGGGTTTCTCGGTGATCTTCGTCCTTCTGGGCGGTGCGTTCGGGCAGCTGGGCACCCTGATCAGCGGCGGCCAGAATGCCTGGATCACCCAGCTCCTTGGGGTCCTGGTGATCATCATGGGCATTGTGTTCATGGGCGGCTTCAGCTGGCTGCAGCGCGACGCGAAAATCCACGCCAAGCCGCCGGCCGGGCTGTGGGGTGCGCCGCTGCTGGGCCTGACCTTCGGGCTGGGCTGGGCGCCGTGCATCGGCCCCACCTACTCCGCCGTCCAGCTGCTGAGCCTCTCGGGCGGTTCCTCCGCCGCCAAGGGCGCCTTCCTGGCGTTCGTCTACAGCCTGGGGCTGGGCATCCCGTTCCTGCTGATCGCGCTGGCGCTGCGCCGGGGCATGGGCGTCATGGCGTTCTTCCGCAAGCACCGCCTGGCCATCCAGCGGACCGGGGGCGCAATCCTGGTGGTGCTCGGGATCCTGATGGCCAGCGGAGTCTGGGGCGCCTGGGTGACCGGGCTGCAGTACTGGTTCCAAACCGACGTGAAGTTGCCGATCTGATGAGCGAGCGTGTGAAGGTAAAAAAGAAGCAATCCGCCCCTGCCGCAGAAGCGAAAACCAACGCCGCCCTGCCGGCCCTCGGCGCGAAGGGCATGCTGCGCTGGGCCTGGACCCAGCTGACCAGCATGCGCACCGCACTGTTCCTGCTGCTGCTGCTCGCCGTCGCGGCCGTCCCGGGCTCGCTGTTTCCGCAGCGCCCCGCCAACCCCGCCGTCGTCACGCAGTACATCAAGGACCATCCGGACTACGGCAAGCTGCTTGATTCGCTGCAGCTTTACGACGTCTATTCCTCCGCATGGTTCTCGGCAATCTACCTGCTGCTGTTCATCTCGCTGATCGGCTGCGTGGTGCCGCGCGCCATCGCCCACTACGGGGCCATGCGCTCCCAGCCGCCGCGTACGCCCCAGCGCCTCTCCCGGCTCCCCGAATACGGCACCATGGTGATTCCTTCCGACGCCGGGATCCCGGCGTCGGACGCCATCAACAGTGCCGCCGGAGTGCTGCGGAAACGTGGCTACCGGGTGGACGTCAGGGATACCGACGGCGCCCTTCCGTCCCTGGGTGCAGAACGCGGCTTCCTGAAGGAAGTGGGCAACCTGGTGTTCCACACTTCGCTTATTGGCGTACTGGTGTCCGTGGCCGCCGGCGGCCTGTTCGGGTACAGCGGGCAGCGCATCCTGGTGGAGGGCGATACGTTCGTGAACACCCTGGTGGGTTACGACCAGTTCAACCCCGGCACCAACTTCCAGCCCAGCCAGCTGCAGCCGTACTCGCTCCAGCTGGACAAGTTCAACATCACCTTCGACCGCGAATCCAGGGGCAAGTTCGGCCAGCCCATCGACTTCGCGGCCACGGTGACCACCAGGGAAAACCCGGATGCCCCAGCCAAGCAGGAGATCCTGAAGGTCAACGACCCCGTAACCCTGGGCGGCACCAGCATCTACCTCACGGGCAACGGCTACGCCCCGGTGGTGACTATCCGCGACGGCGCAGGCAACGTGGCCATGCAGGGGCCGGTGGTGGCAAAGCTGCAGGGCGACAACTACTACTCCTCCGTGGTGATCAAGGTCCCCGACGCCAAGCCCGACCAGCTCGGCTTCGCCGGGTTCTTCCTGCCCACAGCGTTCGTCACCGACGAAGGGGTTTCCTTCAGCGGCGACCCCGAGCTGTTCAACCCCCAGCTGTCCCTGAACTCCTACTACGGCGACCTGGGCCTGGACGCCGGTGCCCCGCAGAACGTCTTCGAACTGGACGTCAAGAAGCTCACCCCGCTGAACGCACGGAACCTCCCGACGAAGGGCATCACCCTGACCCCGGGCTCCACGTACACGTTGCCGGACGGCAAGGGCACCATCAGCTTCGACGGCGTGAAGCGCTACATCGGCGTGGACATCCACCACAACCCGGGCCAGGTGTCCGCCCTGGTGTTCGCACTCCTGGCAGTGGCCGGCCTGATCCTTTCGCTCTACGTCAACCGCAGGCGCGTCTGGGTGCGCACCGGCACCGCGGCCGATGGCCGCACGATGGTGGAATACGGCCTCCTGGCCCGCGGCGAGGACCACCGCCTGGCCGGTGAGGCCGCGGCCCTGCGCAAGCTGTTCTCCGGGGAATGGCAGCTCGCAGCTGAAGACACTGCAGCTGAACGCACGCCCCAATCCCAGCAAACTCCCAGCCCGGCGGGCGATAATGACGCCGCCGACAATGCTCCGGGCTCCGTCACCACCCCAGCAGGCCCCACCGGGCCCGAAAAGGACCAGTAATGCCATTTGGAATCAACGAAACCATGGGCCAGTACAGCGAGCTGTTCATGCTGCTGGCGGCAGGGACCTACACGGTGGCCTTTATCGCCTTCGCCTGGGACCTGGCCAAGAGCAGCAAGGCCCTGCGCGCGGTGGACCTTAAGGCGGCGCAGTCCGTATCCGCCGCCAAGGTGCCCGTAGCCGCCGGAGTGGCCGCGGACTCCGCGGGATCCCGCCTCGGTGGGCCCGCCGACCGGGCTGAACGGCCGACGTCGTCCACCAAGTCAGCGGCAAACGCCGCCGGGGGTGCCGCCACGGCAGACGGCGACATGAAATACGCTGCGGAGCGCCGGGTTCCGGCCCGTGTAGCCGTGGCACTGACCGTCCTGGGCGCCGTGATCCACGGCGCCGGTGTGGTGACGCGTGCACTCGGCGCCGGACGCGTGCCGTGGGGCAACATGTACGAGTTCCTGACCACCGGCGCATTCCTGGTGGCGGCCGTCTTCCTGCTCGCGCTCATCCGGCGCGACCTGCGCTTCCTGGGCACGTTCGTCGTCGGCCTGGTGATCATCATGCTGGTTGCCGCGTCGGTGGCCTTCTGGACCCCCGTGGGGCACCTGGTGCCCGCACTGCAGAGCTACTGGCTGGTCATCCACGTCTCCATTGCCGTGCTCTCATCCGCGCTGTTCACCCTGACGTTCGCGATGTCCGCCCTGCAGCTGGTGCAGTCCCACCGGCAGAAGACGGTAGCCGCCGGCGGCACGGACAAGCTCGGCTTCATGCGCCTGGTGCCGTCCGCGCTGAGCCTGGAAAACCTCTCTTACCGCATCAACGCCATCGCCTTCATCGGCTGGACCTTCACCTTGATGTTCGGCGCCATCTGGGCGGAAAAGGCCTGGGGCCGGTTCTGGGGCTGGGACACCAAGGAAGTGTGGACCTTTGTCATCTGGGTGGTCTACGCAGGCTACCTGCACGCGCGCGCCACCCGCGGCTGGACCGGAACACGCGCAGCGTGGCTCTCGATCGTGGGCTACTTGTGCGTGATTTTCAACTTCACCATCGTGAACACGTTCTTCAACGGGCTCCACTCCTACTCAGGCCTCTAAACGCGGCATTTCAGGCCCTTCAGGCGGTGATTCCACGCGCCCCTGCTGCGGACCTTCGCAGTACCGGCCGGTAGCGGCCACAAATCACCATTCGATGTAGCAAATAGGGGTGTTGCCCGTACTTCGGTAATGCTACGTTGGTGGGGTTCCCCTGTGATGAAGCTTGCAGGCGAAACACCAGCCTTTTCCGAGGTACCCATGAGCTACGTTCTCGCCGTCGATGTCGGGACCAGTTTCACGGCGGCCGCCGTAGTGCGTTTCAACCAGGGAGCTTCACCTGTTCCGGAGTGCCTGCCCCTTGGCCTCCGGGGTACCTCTGTGCCTTCGGTGGTGTACTACCCCGAGGAAGGCCCCGTCCTAGTGGGCGAGGCGGCCGAGCGCCGCGGGCTGGACTCCCCGGCACGCGTGGTCCGCGAATTCAAGCGCCGGATCGGCGACGACGTTCCATTCTCCCTGGGCCTGTTGTCCGTGCGCCCGGAGGACGTGTTCGCCACCATGGCCCGCTGGGTCTGCGACCGCGCCGCCGAACGTGAGGGCGAACCGGCGTCGGCGGTCTTCCTCACCCACCCCGCGGCCTGGCGGACCCACCGGCTCTCGGTCATCCGGGACGCCCTCGCCGCCCAGGACCTGGCAGATGTCACGCTGCTTTCCGAACCTGAGGCTGCCGCATTGCACTACGCCTCGCAGGTGCGCGTCGAGGAGGGCAGCACCATTGCCGTGTACGACCTCGGCGGTGGCACGTTCGACACCGCGGTGCTGCGGAAATCCGGCAGCAGCCGCTTCGAACTGGTGGGACGGCCCGACGGCATCGAAGACCTTGGCGGCGCAGACTTCGACGCCGCCGTCTTCCGTTACGTCGCCGGCCACACGGGTGACGTCCTGGCCCGCCTCGATCCCAAGGACCCCACCGTGCTGCCGGCGCTCACCAGGCTGCGGCGCGAGTGCGTGGAAGCGAAGGAGGCCCTCTCTGCGGACAGCGAGGCCAGCATCCAGGTGCTGCTTCCCGGAATCCAGCAACAGGTCCGCCTGGTCCGGGCCGACTTTGAGGCGCTCATCGAGGAACCGATCCGCGAGACGGTGGATGCGCTGGAACAATCGCTGTCCCAGCTGCACCTGGAACCCGCAGACCTCTCCGCAGTGCTGCTGATCGGCGGGTCCTCGCGCATCCCGCTGGTGGCGCAGCTGGTGTCGGAACAGCTGGACCGGCCCATCGCCGTCGACGCGGACCCCAAATCCTCGATCTGCCTCGGGGCGGCGGTGGCCGCCCTGCTGGAGCACCAGGCGGCGGCCCATGCCCTGGCGTCTGCGGCGGAGCCTGGAGCAACCGGGGAAGCCGCCCAGTCCGGCGTCGGACCTTCCGATCTCTCCGGAGCACCCAGGATCCCGCGGCGGCCCGGCTGGCAACATGGGACTGCGGTGCCAGCGGGACTCCCGGCCGGCCTTGGCGCCCTTTCCGGTGCCCGCAGGCAGCGGGGTGCCCACGCGCCGACGCCCACGGTCCGGCTGACAGCTGTCGCCGCTGCGGCGGCCCTCCTGACGGTCCTCACCGCCACGGCGGCGCAGAGCCCCGACGGCTTTGGCAACCTCACAGCGGTGTTTGTGCCACAGGCCGGTGCCAGCACCACGGGAGGCTCTGCCGGATCCGACGGCGGGGCCACCCCTGAGTCCACTGCGGCCGGTACTCCGGGGGGAGCCACCGGGCCCGGCACCCTGGCGGCGGTCCCGGCGCCCATGCCGCTCGCAGGCATCGAGGCCAGCGCCAGCAGGAAAGGCACCGATGCCCAGGCTGGCATCGACGCGTCCGTCCCGGGCACCGGGGCGGTGGCCGCAGGCACCGGAGCGGACGGCACCACGGACGGTGCTGCATCTGGTGGGGCCGGGGGAGCTGGAACCGGCATAGTCTTGGACGCCGCCCCCGGGCCGGTCAGCACGGACACCGGAACGCCCGCGGGAACCCCGGAAACCGGCACGCCAGGGCCCACGCCGACCGACCCCGGGACCATCGACCCCGGATCGACAGGCTCCGGCACACCGGAACCGACCCCGGGTGAGACGACCGGCACGGACACTCCCTCACCGGACCCGTCCGCCACAAGCGATGCGCCGGCCACGGATCCGGCTTCAGCCGATCCGGCCGCCACGGACCCTGCGACATCCACGGACCCGGCCACATCCACGGAGCTTGCCCCCGAGCCGATGAGCGGCCCCACGGCGACGCCCACCCCGGATCCCTACGCCGGGGCAACATCAACCGTTACCGCCAGCGAAACGGCCTTGACCACGCTTCCGGCGGCCTGACATGGACGGCCATTTCCAGCAGTCGCAGCAGGCGGCGTCCCCGAAACCTGATCTGGACGGGCACAGCGAACTGGGCCGGCGCAGCGAACTGGACCGGCGTAGTGAACTGGACCGCCAGGGGCAGCCGCCCCACACGGCCGAGCTGATGTCCCAGCAGTTAAAGGGGGCCAACGCTGCCGTGCGGGAGCTGCTGCTCGCCCTCTCAGTCGGGTTCGCCCTGCCCGGGCCCTTGCCGGCGGACCTGCAGAACAGGATCAGCAACGGCGCCGTGGAAAGCCTGGACGAACTGGTGGAACGCGCCGAGGCCTCCGGGCTCCTGCGGCCCGATGGCACTGTGGTGGGCACCGTACAGCATGCACTGCTCGCCGTGACCCCCATCGCCAAGAAACATGCACTCGAGCGCGAGCTTGTTACCGTCTTCGCCTCGACCGGCCAGCCGCTGGGCGCCCTCGCCCGCGACCTCGCCAGGGGCGGCCTCGCCGATCCCCGCGTCGCCGCCGAGCTTGAGGAAGCGGCGGACGCGGCGCTGGAGCACGACCCCGCACTGGCAGTCCAGCTCTACGACGAGGCACTGCTGGCCGGTGCCGATCCCATACGCACCGCAGCGCGGCGGGCGCAGGCCGCGGCCGGTGACGGCGACCTGGATGCGGCCGCCCGGATCATCGACAGCCTCCTGGTCCGCGCCGACCCGCCGGACCTGCGCCGCGGCGCGGACGTGGCCGCGTCGGTCTGGGCGCAGCGCGGCATGCTGGCACGTGCAGCGGAGGTCTACAGCTGGCTGGGCGCCGAACGGATCGGATCATCCGCACCCCTCGGCGTCGTCGCCCTTGCCGGTTCCGGCGACCGGCAGGGTGCGGAAGCGTTCTTCCGGCCGGACGCGCCGCCCCTTTCGCCCACGCTCCTGGCCGCTGCCCTGGCGCAGACCGGGCGGGGCGTCCTGGCCTCGCTGGGGGATCATCCCCAGCAGGGTATTCCGGTCCTGATCCATGCGTCGGACATGCTGAACTCTGCGGCGGTGGCGCTGCCGCTGGCCGAAACTCCAGCCGCCCTGGCAGCCCTGCTCGCCATGCACAGTGGTGAGCCGCACCTGGCGGAATCGGTCTGCCATGCGGCGGTCACGGCCAACCAGGGAGGCAACGCAGCCCAACCCCGGCTCCTCCTGCTGCAGGGCTGGGCAGCCATGATGCAGGACAAGCTGGAGGACGCCCGGCTCGCAGCCACCGAGGCGTCCAAGGCAAACCACTGGCCACTGGTCCCCAGGGACGAAATCCTGTGTGCCGCCCTGGAAGTCGGTCTTGCCCGCAGGAACGGGGACGTCCCGGAGCTCCTCAGGTCCTGGGAGCGGGCGCGGGAAGCGATGCTGCACACGTCCGTTGACCTGTACGCCCTGCTGCCCTGGGGCGAACTGATGATCGCCGCTGCCCGATTGCGTGAAGGCCGCCGCGTGGCGCATCACATGGAAGAGGCCTGGCGGCTGCTGGGCCGGCTGGGCGATCCACTGCTGTGGTCCGTGCCGCTGCACTGGGCCGCCGTCCAGGCCGCACTCCTGGGCGAAAGCCCCGCAGAGCTCGCCCCGCATGCCGCGGCGCTGGCGAGGGCTTCGGTGCACAGCCATCTCGCCGCGGTCTTTACCGCCGCCGGCAAGGCCTGGGTTTCTGTGCTCGCCGGACGGCTCCGGCCGGCAGACGTGGAAGCGGCAGCGCGGGGGCTCGCGGCCGTTGGCATGCCGTGGGAAGGGGCCCGGCTTGCTGGCCACGCCGCCGCCCGGGCCGATGAGCGCAGGGACATGATGCGCCTGCTTTCCTGCGCCCGGGAGCTCCACCCGCAAGGCACCCCCGCAACTGGCGGGTCCCGCGCGGCTGCGGCCCGGGGGAGCGCCGCAGGGGATGGCAGTGGCAACGGGGTTCAGCAGGATGCCTCGGGATTGAGCGAACGGGAGAAGGAAGTGGCCAGGCTGGTCCTCGAGGGAAAGACCTACCGGGAGATCGGTGAGGCCATCTACATCTCGCCCCGGACAGCGGAGCACCACATCGCACGCATCCGCCGCCGCCTCGGTGCCGAGAACCGGTCCGACCTGCTTGCGCGGCTGCGCCTCGCCCTCGGGCCGGACCACCACCAGCAGGAATGAACCCCTAATGCCCCTATCGGCAGGAGGCTGCGCGCCCCGGAAGTGCACCAACGGGTAAGGGGGAAGGACCCGATGCCCGTGCCCGGCGGCAAACCTAGGTTTGAAGCAACCAGGTAACGACGCCGGACGTCGCCAACGAGAAGATGTGAGGACCACGCACATGGCAACACTCGCAAACGACCTTGTCCAGTTCCTGATGCACCTTTTCGGCAACCCGCAGGCAACCCTGGAATTCCTGGAGAACCCGGAGCGGGCGCTCGCGGACCACGGCCTGGGCAACGTCGGCTCGGCCGATGTTGACGCTGCAATGCCAGTCGTCCTCGATTACGCACCCATCACCGTCAACGCCTCCTTCGACAGGGATGACCACTCAGGCAGCAACGGCGCCGGCACGGCGCACACCGGCTGGAGCGTCTCCCCCGCCGCCGGCGGGCACCAGGGGCACGACGACCACGCCTACGCGGTCCAGCAGTTGCACCATGTGGTGAACCACTACTCCTACACCGCCAGCACCGCGATAGTGGGCGACAGGGTTACCATCACCGACCAGTCCGTGAGCCAGAACATCTGGGCCGACGGTGACGTGGAACAGTGGTTCGACAACGACGCCGTCGTGGCATCCGGCGACCAGGCGGTCGCCGCCGGCGGCCATGCGGACGTCCGGGACTCCAACAACATCAGGGACGCCTACAACACGGACGGCTCCAGCGACAATTCCACGGACAACTCGCTCTACGCCGGCGCCAGCATCAGCATCGGCAATGAAGAGACCAGCGTCGAGGACTCCTTCAACACCGACGTTGCCTTCGACATGGATGATTCCTTCAACGACGATTCCGACCACTCCGATACCTGGGACAACTCCGACCACTCCCTCAGCACGAACGTGGCGGACTCTTTCAACCAGGACGACTCCTTCAACGAGGACAACTCCACCGATACGGCCGTGGACGTCACCATGGCGGACTCCTTCCAAGACAATTCGGACACCAGCATCGTGGAGGACAACGGGGTGGCCGCCGACAACCAGCCCGACTTCACGGAGGACAACTCCAGCCAGACCGACGTGGAGGTGGACCACCAGGCCAGCATCGACGATTCGGTGATTGACGACTCCCCTGCGCTGTAACACGCTTGTTCCGGGAATGTGCTTGTTCCGCAAGGAACACAGCCCGGCAGGAGAGGAGAGTCTGTGGCAGAAGCAGGACCTGCAAGGCCGCCGGCCCCGGCGTTGGCGGGACAACTGGTGCGGCTGGTGGAGCAAGGCCTCCAGCTGGTGGGAACCGGTGACCGGGCCGACCTCCGCAAACGCCTGGACCAGGCCATGGCCCGGCTGCAGGATCCCAGCATCAGGGTGATCGTGGTGGGGGAGTTCAAGCAGGGCAAGAGCAAGCTCATCAATGCCCTGGTCAACGCCCCGGTATGCCCCGTGGATGACGACGTCGCCACCTCCACTCCCACGATTGTCCGCTATGGCGAGCCGGCGTCCGCCGCGATCCTGGTCCCCGCTGCCGACAGCGCCGGCGGGGAGGGCAACGGCCTGGAGCGCCAGCCGATCGACCTGGCAGACCTCCCCGAGTTCGTTTCCGAACAGGGCAATCCGGGTAACCGCAGGAAACTGGCGGCGGCAGAGGTCTGCCTGCCCCGCAAACTGCTGACCGGCGGCCTGACCATTATCGACACGCCCGGCGTGGGCGGCATGGGCTCCACGCACACCTTGACCACCCTCACGGCACTTCCCACCGCAGATGCCATGCTCCTGGTCTCTGACGCCTCGCAGGAATACACCGAGCCAGAAATGCGGTTCCTCCGCCAGGCCATGCGCATCACCCCCAGCGTCGCCGCCGTGCTCTCGAAGACGGACCTCTACCCGGACTGGCGCCAGGTGGAAGAACTGGACCGGGAGCACCTGCACAACGTGGCCCCGGACATTCCGCTGTTTCCGCTGTCCGCCGATCTCCGCCTCGAGGCCTCGCGGCTGCAGGACGCCGAGCTCAACACCGAGTCGGGCTTTCCCGCCCTGGTAACCCACCTCCGGAACGACATCGTAGGAAACGCGCAGCGGCTCCAGCGCCGTTCCGTCAGCCAGGACCTGCTGTCCGTCACCGGCAACCTGCGGCTGTCCCTGCAGTCCGAGCTCGAGGCGCTGGAAAAGCCCGAACAGACGCCGCACATGGTGGCCGCCCTGGAACACGCCAAGGCTGAGGCCGATGAACTCCGTAAACGGTCCGCGCGGTGGCAGCTCACGCTCAGCGACGGCATCAACGACCTCATCGCCGACATGGAATACGACCTCCGGGACCGCCTCCGCCGGATCCAGCGGGACGCCGAATCGGCCATCGACCAAGGGGATCCCGGGCCGGTCTGGCCGCAGTTTTCGCAGTGGCTGGAGGAATCCGTGGCGGCCGCAATCTCCGATACCTTTGTGTGGACCAGCGAGCGGTCCCAGTGGCTGGCCACCCAGGTGGCCGAACACTTCGCCGCTGACGAGGTGTCGCTGCCGGTGCTGCATGTCTCCGACTCCGGCGACGCCCTGGACCCGGTGGATGGAATGCCCGGGCTGGATCCCGGGCGCGTGAACCCCGTGCAGAAGGTCCTGATCGGGATGCGCGGCTCCTACGGCGGCATCCTGATGTTCGGTCTCCTGACGGGCATTTTCGGCATGGCCCTGATCAACCCCCTGTCCGTCGGTGCCGGGTTGCTGCTGGGCCGCAAGGCCTACCGGGAGGACAAGGAAGTTCGGCTGAAACGCCGCCAGAACGAAGCCAAGGCTCTGGTGCGGCGCCAGCTTGACGACGTGACCTTCCAGGTGGGAAAGCAACTAAAGGACCGGCTGCGGTTGGTGCAGCGGACCATCCGTGACCACTTCACGGGGATTGCGGACGAGTACCACCGGTCACTGGCGGACTCGGTCGCCGCAGCGCAGAAGGCGGCCAACTCCTACGCGCGGGAAAAGGAGGGGCGGATCCGGGAGATCAGGGCAGAACTGCAGAAGGTCGATGCCCTTCACCGGGCGGCGGAAGCGGTGGCCGCCGGCGTGGCGGTGGGGGCGCCCTCGGCAGCGGGGGTGGCATGACGGCGTCCCCCACGGCCCGCGCCGCAGCCTTGCTCCAGGAGGCGCTGGACGCCTACTGTGATGAGCCCGCGGCCGTCGAGGAACTGGAACGATACCGGCGGCGGCTTGCCGAACCCCTGCGCGTCGCCATCGCCGGGATGGTCAAGGCGGGCAAATCCACGCTCCTGAATGCCATCGTGGGCGAAGAGATCGCCCCCACCGACACAGGGGAATGCACCAGGATCGTCACGTGGTACCGGCACGGACACACACCCCGGATCACCTTGTACCCAAAGTCGGGGGAACCCAGGACCCTGCCGCTGAAGCGGGCCAACGGCCGCCTGGTCTTCGTCCTGGACGGTGCGCGGGCCGAGGACGTGGACCGGCTCGACGTCGAGTGGCCGTCCCCGGCCCTGCTCAGCATGACCCTCATCGACACCCCCGGGATCGCCTCCCTGTCCCAGGATGTGTCTGCGAGGTCCACGCAGTTCCTGGCCCCGGAGGATGCGCCGTCGGAAGCCGACGCCGTCATCTACCTGATGCGGCACCTGCACGCCTCCGATCTGCGGTTCCTGGAGTCGTTCCACGACGACGGGGCGGGCCGCCCCGGCACGGTCAACGCCATCGCGGTGCTTTCCCGCGCCGATGAAGTGGGTGCAGGGCGCATAGATTCACTCATCTCGGCAGCGGTCATCGCCGACAGGTACAGCCGTGACAACAGCCTGCGGAAGCTGGCGCTGGGGGTGGTTCCGGTGGCCGGGCTCCTGGCCCAGAGCGCACGGACCCTGCGCCAGGCCGACTTCGACTCCCTGCAGGTGCTCGCGGGAATGGACCGTGAAGCCCGCGAGCGGATGATGCTCTCCGCCGACAGGTTCCGCCGGTCGACGGACCCGGAGGGACTGACCGTGGAGGCCAAAACGTCCCTGCTGGAGCGCTACGGGCTTTTCGGGATCCGCCTGGCAGCGGTCCTGATCCGCAACGGCTTCCCGGACCCCACCCCGCTGGCGCATGAGCTGGCCCGCCGCAGCGGGCTGGATGCGCTGCTGGAGCTGCTGGACCGCCAGTTCCAGGCAAGGGCGGAGGCCTTGAAAGCGCGGACTGCGGTGGCGGCAGTGGAGAACCTCCTGCACACGCGTCCCAGGCAGGGGACCGAGGCCCTCGCTGCGGCGCTTGAACGGTTGCAGGCCAGCGCCCACGAGTTCCGCGAACTTCGGTTGCTGGCGGACCTGCGGAGCACCGCGGTGGAGATTTCCCCGGAGCTGGCAGCCGAGGCGGAGCGGCTCATCGGCGGCCAGGGCGCGGCAGTGTCCCTCCGGTTGGGACTTGCCCCGGACGCCGGCGCCGCGGAACTGGCAGCCGAGGCCCGGTCCTGCCTTGCCCGCTGGCGGGAGCTGGCCGGCAACCCGCTGACCGCCCGTTCGGCGCTGGAAACATGCCGGGTGGTGATCCGCAGCTGCGAGGGCATGCTGGCGGAGCTGTCCGGCGCCAAGGTGGCCTAAAGCCTGGGCGGCGTGAGCCAGGCGCCGGCCGAGGGCAGGAACAGGAGCACCAGGCCCACACACGCCAGGACCAGCGCACCTGCCCACAGCAGCACCACATGGCCGCCGGCCTCGCCCTCCGGCAGCAGGAAGGAAGACGCCACCAGCAGGACCAGCGCATGGCCCGCCAGCAGTGGGACCAGCGCCCAGCGGGCCCGCCTCCGGCGGCCCATCACCAGGGCCAACACCGCGGCTTCGAGAAGGATGAACAGCAGCAGGCCAGCAATGCTTCCCCAGAAGACCGTGTCCGCGGCGGCACCCACGGCGCCGGCGCTGCTGCCCGGGGCCATGTCCTCCACCACGCCGTGCAGCCGCCGGAGGTGGGAGTCGCGGGTCAGGAAAGAGCCGGCGAGTACGGCAAGCCCGGCCACGAAGCTGGCCAGCCACAGCCTCCGGGCGGCGCGGACAGCGCGCGGAGGTGCCGGGACCGCCGGTATGGGCGGCGGGGCTGAGTAGGAGGGGCCGGGCCGCGGCGGAGGAGCGGGCGCGCGCCGCTCTTCTCCGCCGGGTTGGAACGCCATGTGGCTTATTTCAGTCCGTCGGTATCGTGTTCGTCGGTCCCCCGCTGGCCCTTGCCGTTGTTCTCCCGGGCCTTGGCATCCAGTTCGTCCTTGAGCTTCCTCAGGCGCTCGGCCTCGGCCTGGTTGCGGCGGCGGGCTTCGAGGTTGCGCAGGAAGTCCGGGTCGTCGTCCGGAGCGGTGGGGTGCGGAAATGCCTGCGGCTGGGGACGGGTGCCCCGTGGCCTGCCGATCAGCAGCCACAAGATTGCGCCCAGGACGGGAAGGATGATCATCACGATGATCCAGGCGGGTTTGGAAATTCCCCGGGTGAGCCGGCCCTCGGTGCGGATCACGTCCACCAGGCCATACACAAAGATGACGAGGACTGCCACGGCCAAAGCCACACGGAAGAGCATGCCATTAAGTCTATCGTCAGGACGGGCAGGGGCCGCCGGCGGGGGCCGCTAAACTTGGATAGTGGCCTTTTTGAAATATTCCTTGATCCGGCTGGCGCTCTTTGTGCCCCTGTTCGTGCTGTTTGCACTCCTCCAGCTTGGGGTGCTGATGTCCGTGATCTGCGCCGCGCTGATTGCCTTTGCCATCAGCTACCTGTTTTTCCAGAAGCAGCGGGACGCCGCCACGGCCGCCCTGCAGCACCGTTTTTCCGGCAAGGCCAAGCCGCTGCGTTCAGCGGGCGAGATCCAGGACGCCAACGCCGAGGACGCCCTGCTCGACGCCAACCCGGACATCGCCATCAACAACGCCAAGGGCGAGAAGAACTAGAACCCGTGGTTGAGCACCAGGCCCAGTGAGAACAGCAGGCTGTAGCCGAGGTTGATCAGGCCGGTCTGCTTCAGCACCGGGATGAGGCTCTTGCGTTTGCGGCCGTTGATCATCAGCCAGGCAGGCATCAGGCACGCCGGGATGAGCAGCAGCACGATCAGGATCCACGGCCGGCCGGGGGCCAGGACCACCACCAGCAGGATGGCGACGGCGAGCATCAGGACGTAGCTTTCGCGTGCGTGCTTGTCGCCCAGCCGCACGGCCAGGGTCTTCTTGCCGGCCTGCATGTCCGTGGGGATGTCCCGGACGTTGTTGGCCATCAGCAGCGCCGTGGCAATCAGCCCCGTGCCGATGGCGCCAATCACCGCGGACAGGTTGATCTGCCCGGCCTGGGTGTAGGTGGTGCCGAGCGTGGCCACCAGGCCGAAGAACACGAACACGAAAAGGTCGCCCAGGCCCATGTAGCCGTACGGATTCTTACCGCCCGTGTAGCCCCAGGCCGCCATGACGCAGCCGAGCCCCACCAGGATCAGCCACCATGCCTGGGTGAGGAGCACCAGGACCAGGCCGAACACCATGGCAAGCGCGAACGTGCCGAGGGCCGCCCACTTGACGTGCTCCGGCTTGGCCGCTCCAGAGCCCACCAGCCGCAGCGGACCCACCCGGTCGTCGTCGGTGCCGCGGATGCCGTCGGAGTAGTCGTTCGCGAAATTCACGCCCACCTGGAGCAGCAGCGCCACCAGCGCCGCGAGGATTGCGTTGGGCAGAAGGAACGAGTCCATCTCGTAGGCTGCGGCAGAGCCGATCAGCACCGGCGCGATCGCTGCGGGCAGCGTCCTGAGCCGGGCGCCTTGGATCCATTGGGTGGCTGTGGCCACGGTTAGTACCTCATGTTGTTTCGGTAGGACGGCAGGATGGAACGGGCGCACCCGCCGCGGGGGTGCAGGTCCACTTTACTTTCCTTCGTGCAGGGCACTGAGTTCGGCGGTCATGGCCAGCCGGTCCGGCTTGCCGTTGGGCAACATCCGGAGGGCGGGCGCGGCGAGGACGGTTTTGGGCGCCAGGACCCCCAGCGTGCCGCGCCATTGCTGCTGGAGGACGACGGCGGTGTCCCCGGCTTTGTCCGGCCCCGGCGCATCCTGTGCAGCAGCGCCGTCCCCGGCCAGTGCGACGTACGCCGCCACCGCCTGGCCCCATTCCGCGGAAGGGACGCCTGCCACGAAAGCTGCGCTGACGGCGTCGGACTTTTCCAGCTCTTCCTGAACCTGGGCGGCGGACACCTTGACGCCGCCGGTGATGATCACGTCGTCGGCCCGGCCCAGCACGGTGAGCCGGCCGTCGTCGTCGATCCTGCCAAGGTCGCTGGTGCGGAACCAGCGCACGCCGTCCTCCTCGAAGAAGGTCCCGGTTTCCTCATCCGGCGCTTCGATGTAGCCGGCGGCGACGGTGTCGCCGCCCAGCAGGATCCTGCCCTCCCCATCCACCCGGACGGACACGCCTTCCAGCGGGTAGCCGTCGTACACGCAGCCGCCCGAGGTTTCCGCCGACCCGTACGTGGTGACCACCCGGACGCCGGCTTCGCGGGCAGCCGCCAGCAGGGATGCCGGCGCCGGGGCCCCACCCAGCAGGATGGCGTTGAACCTGCGCAGCACCGCGAGGGTGTCCGGCGACGGGTCGTCGAGGAGCCGCTGCAGCTGGGTGGGCACCAGGGAGGTGAAGCGGATCTTGTCCGTCAGTTCCAGGGCGGCGGCGGTGAAGGCCTCCGGCGTAAAGCCGCCGGACATGTCCATGACCCAGGGGCGGGTGCCGGCGAACAGGGACCGCACCAGCACCTGGATGCCGGCGACGAACTGCACGGGCAGCGCCAGGAGCCATTGGCCCTCGCCCTTGAGCCGCAGCGCGGTGGCCATGGAGGATGCCGCCAGCGATTCCACCGTCAACAACGTTGCCTTGGGCGTGCCGGTGGAGCCGGAGGTGCGGACCACTGCCACGGCGTCGTCGCACCCGGGGGTCTCCACGTGCCCCACGACGAGGCTGCCGTCGGGGCCAACGGACAGTTCGACGGCGGGGCCCTCGCCGTGAAGCGCGGCCGCCAGGGCTTTCAGGGCAGGCTCGATGTTGAGGGGACCGCCCGGGCCCTGGTCGGGGGAAGTTTCGCTGTTCATATGCCGTCCTGCCTTAGAAGTAGTGCGGGAAGCGTGACCAGTCGGGGTCGCGTTTTTGCAGGAAGGCCTCCTTGCCTTCCACGGCTTCGTCGGTCATGTATGCCAGGCGGGTGGCTTCGCCGGCGAAGACCTGCTGGCCGGCCAGGCCGTCGTCGGCGAGGTTGAAGGCGAACTTCAGCATGCGGATGGCCTGGGGGGACTGCCGGGCGATGTCCGCCGCGTATTCCAGGGCAACCTCTTCCAGGCGTTCGTGGTCCACGGCCTCGTTCACCGCCCCCATGCGGACCATGTCGTCAGCGGAATATTCGCGGGCCAGGAAGAAAATCTCGCGGGCGGTCTTTTGCCCCACTTGGCGCGCCAGCAGCGCGGAGCCGTAGCCGGCGTCGAAACTTCCCACCGTGGCGTCCGTCTGCTTGAACTTGCCGTGCTGCCGTGAGGCGATGGTGAGGTCCGCCACCACGTGCAGCGAGTGCCCTCCGCCGGCTGCCCAGCCGTTGACGACGGCGATGACCACCTTGGGCATGGTGCGCATGAGCCGCTGGACTTCCAGGATGTGGAGCCGGCCGGCACGCGCGGGGTCGATCGTTTCCTGGGTCTCGCCGTCGGCTGTGTTTTGTACTACGTACCGGTAGCCGTCCCTGCCGCGGATGCGCTGGTCCCCGCCCGAGCAGAACGAATGCCCGCCGTCCTTGAGGGAGGGGCCGTTGCCGGTGAGCAGGACCGTGGCGACGTCGGGCGTCATCCGGGCGTGGTCCATGGCGCGGTACAGCTCATCCACCGTCCCGGGCCGGAATGCGTTGCGGACCTCGGGCCGGTTGAACGCGATCCTGACCGTGGGCAGGTCGCGCACCCAGCCGCCGCCGGAATCCCGCTCCACCTGCCGGTGGTAGGTCATGTCCTGGAAGTCCTCGAAACCGGACACCTCCCGCCAGCGGGTGGGATCGAAGACGTCGGACACCGGGGCGGGGATCTGGTTGCTCACCGTCCAAGTCTAGTAATCGGGCTCAGCTGATGCAGAACTCGTTGCCCTCGGGGTCCGCCATCGTGTGCCAGGAATGCGGCCCCTGGTGCGCAGTCCAGAGGAACCTTGCTCCCCGGGCTTCGAGTTCGCGGCGTACCTCGTCCTTGTCCCGGCCGTCCAGTCGCACGTCCCAGTGCACCCGGTTCTTGACGGTCTTGCCCTCCGGCACCGTCTGGAACAGCATGCGGCGCTCAGGTGACTTCGCCTCGATCTCCTCGGGCGGGCGGATGGCGGCCCCGTCCTTCCATACCAGGTTTCCCCGGTGGGTCATGGTCTGGCCCTCCGTGGCATAGCCCTGCTCGATCATGGACCTGATGAAGTCCGCGTCCTGCGGCTCCACTTCCCACTGCAGGGTTTCGGCCCACCAGTCGGCAAGTTCGTGCGGCTTTGCTGAATCGATGACGATCTGGATGTTCAGTCCCATGCCACCACCGTAAAGCGGCAGGCGCGGGTTGCGGAAGGTGCCCGGATGGCTAGGCCTGGACGTGCTGCATCTGCTCGAAAAGTTCCGACGGGATGGCGTAGATCAGGATAACGGCCAGCAGGTTCTTGGCCGCGTGCACGAAGTAGGAGAACATCACGTTCTTGCCGGTCCACACGTAGACGAACACCAAGGTGGCGCCCATGGCCAGGTAGGGGAGCAGCACCGCCAGGGTGATCGTTTCCTGCCCCACAATGTGAAGTGCGGCGAACAGGACCGCTGACAGGACGCAACAGATCCAGATGTTCACCCGCCGGCTCATCTTCCCGATCAGCAGGTGCCGGAAGATGTACTCCTCCACGAACGGGCCCACCACCACCAGCAGCGGAACCATGAGCCAGGCGGGGACCTGCTGCATGAGCGCCTGCAGCCCGGCCTGGTTCACCGAAGTCTCCACCTGGCCGCTCGCCGCCACCACCACTGCGGTGAGGATCATCATGGCGATCACGGCGGCGGGCACCATGAGGAGCGTGAACCATGGCCGGGTCGCCAGGACCTTGAGGTCGCGCACCACCACCTTGCGCGCGGCCAAAAGCGCGAGTATTCCCACGGAGGCATAAAACAGCAGGTTCACCGCGTAGGAGGCGGCGGCAGGGGACGGAGCGATCTGCCGGAGCAGCGGCGCCACCAGGTCCCCGGCGACGGCGAAGAACGCGGCGATGGCCACGTAGAGGCACAGCGTGGCGCCGTCCATCGGCGAGAACCGGTACAGCTGGGGCTGCGGAGCGGGCGGTAAACGGTGGGCTGTGGCCATGCCTTCAGCCTATCCCCGGGCGGGGGCGTGTAGCCCACGTCACGTACCACCCGCTGCGGTCTAGTAGGATAGTCGAGCCGCGTGAAGCTTCGGCTGCACGAACAATCGCGCTCACAAACGATGGCCTTATAGCCAAAAGGCCGAATTTTGTGAGCTGGATCATTCGTATCCCGGATGCGGTCACCCCCCAACCCACAAGGAACCGTTGTGCCTCAAAGTACCCCCCAAGAACTGCAGAACAGCACGGCACCATCCACCGCCGTCGACCCCACCCTCAGCGCCGAGGGTTACAGCAAGACGCTGGGCCGGCGCCACGTCACCATGATCGCCATGGGCGGCGCCATCGGCGTCGGCCTCTTCATGGGCGCCGGCGGCCGCCTCGCCTCCACCGGCCCGGCCCTCATCTTCTCCTACGCCATCGCCGGCGTCATCGCCTACCTCCTGATGCGGGCCCTGGGCGAACTCATCATGTACCGCCAGACCTCCGGCTCCTTCGTCAGCTACGCGGGCGAAATGTTCGGCAGGAAGGGCGCCTACCTGTCCGGCTGGATGTACTTCATCAACTGGGGCATGACCGGCATCGCCGAACTCATCGCCATCGGCCTGTACTTCCAGTTCTTCTTCCCCAACGTCCCGGTGGAAGCCTCGGCCATCGCCGCGCTGGCGCTCCTGGTGGCCGTCAACCTGCTCAGCGTCAAGGCGTTCGGCGAATTCGAGTTCTGGGCCTCCTGCCTGAAGGTGGGCGCCATCCTGATCTTCCTCGCCGTGGGCACCTTCATGGTGGTCACCAACGCGCAGGTCGGCGCAGGCCACGCCTCCGTCGCCAACCTGTTCGCGGCCGAAGGCGGGATGTTCCCCAAGGGCGCCCTGGTAATGGTCCTCGTCCTCAATGCCGTGATCTTCGCCTACAACGGCATCGAGCTCGTCGGCATCACCGCCGGCGAGATGCAGAACCCGGAACGCGAAGTGCCCAAGGCGATCCGCGCCGTCGTCCTGCGCATCGTGGTGTTCTACGTCGGTTCCGTGACCCTGCTCGCCATGCTCCTGCCGTCCGACCAGTACAAGGCCGGCACCTCCCCGTTCGTCACCGTCTTTGGCCAGATGGGCCTCAGCTGGGTGGGCGACGTGATGAACATGATCGTCATCACCGCGGCCCTGTCCTCGTGCAATTCCGGCCTGTACTCGATCGGCCGCGTCTTCCGCACCATGGCCAACAACGGCCACGCCCCGCAGTGGCTCACCAAAATGTCCAAGCGGCACGTCCCGTACGCGGCCATCCTGGCGATCGCAGCCTTCTACCTGGTGGGCATCCTGCTGAACATCTGGCTGGGCGGCTCGCACGCCTTCGACTTGGCACTGAACACCGCCTCCATCGGCGTGATCTTCTGCTGGGGCTCCATCTTTGCCAGCCAGATCATGCTGCGCAAGAAGGTCGGCAACGCCTCTACCCTGCCCATGCCAGGCTCCCCGTGGACCAGCTGGGCGGGCTTGGTGGGCCTGCTGGCCATCACCGTGCTCATCGGCTTCGACACCATGACCAGCAAGGACGGGGAAGTGTTCTACCTGGGCCTCTGGACCCTGGGTACCGTTCCGTTCTTCGCCGTGCTCCTGTGGCTGGGCTGGCAGAAGGTCAAGAACAACGAGCCCAAGAGCGCGCTGTACACCTGATGCACGCGCTCTCCTGAGCAAACGTACGACGGCGGGACGCCCCTTGGGGAGGGCGGGCCCGCCGTCGGCGTTTCCTGCGTGCGTTCCTGCCCGCTTGCCCGTGACGGCCCGCCGGGGAGTGCGGCGTGTCCCCATCTGGGACCGCTGTTCCGCTCAAGTAACCGGGCGGGAGCACGCACGTGTTTGCTTGGCGACGGGCCGTCCTCGGGGCAGACTATGGCTGTGGGCGAACCCTGGGTGCTGCACGTGGACCTTGACCAGTTCATCGCAGCCGTTGAAGTGCTCCGCCGGCCCGAGCTCGCGGGCAAGGCGGTGATCGTCGGCGGCCGCGGCGATCCCACCGAGCGGGCGGTGGTCTCGACCGCGTCCTACGAGGCCAGGGCGTTTGGCGTTGGCTCCGGCATGCCGCTGCGCGTCGCGGCACGGAAGGTGCCCGACGCCGTCATCCTCCCCGTGGACCACGAGGCGTACATGGAAGCTTCCGAAAAAGTCATGGCGGTGCTGCGCTCCCAGCCCGGCGCCACCGTCCAGGTGCTCGGCTGGGACGAGGCGTTCGTTGGCGTGCGGACTCCGGACCCCGAGGCCTACGCCCGGCAGCTGCAGCAAGCCGTCCTCGCCGAAACCCGGCTGCACTGCAGCGTGGGCATCGGCGACACCCTGCTCCGGGCCAAGGTAGCGACGACGTTCGGCAAGCCGGCCGGCGTTTTCCGGCTCACCGCGGACAACTGGCTCGATGTCATGGGGAGCCGGCCGACGGTGGAACTGTGGGGCGTGGGGACCAAGGTGTCGGCCCGCCTCGCCAAGCTCGGCATCAGGACCGTTGCCGGGCTTGCGGCCTGCAACCCCGACGACCTGGTCCCGGAATTCGGTCCGAAGATGGGGCCCTGGTATGCGCAGCTCGGGCGGGGCGACGGCTCAAGGACCGTCGATGACACACCCTGGGTGGCGCGGGGGCACAGCCGCGAAACCACCTTCCAGCGCGACCTGACAGACCCGCAGCAGATCGAGGACGCGGTGCGGGACCTGGCGGCGCACGTCATGGACGACGTCGCTGCCGAAGGGCGGCCGGTGATTGGCCTGACGCTCAAGGTCCGCTACGCCCCGTTCCTCACCAGGACTTATGCACGGAAGATCCCGGAAACCCCGGATCCCGCGGAGGTACTGGCACGCGCCCTCGACCTGGTGTCGAAGATCGAGCCCGGCCGTCCCATCCGGCTCCTCGGGCTGCGGGCCGAGATGACGATGCCCGAAGACTCACGGAAGGGTCACACGCCAACCCGGAGCGGATAGTGACGCACACGGCCCGGCCAGCAGGAACGTCCCGGACAGCAGAACGGCGGCGGATCCCGTAGGAATCCGCCGCCGTTCGGGCTGCTGCAGCACGCCGTTCGCTGCGGCTGCAACAGCCAAGGACCTAGTCGCGCTTGAACTCGTCCTTGACGCTTTCGCCAACCTTCTTGGCATCGGCCTTGACTTGGTCCGCCTGGCCCTCCGCCTTCAGGCGGTCGTTGTCCGTGGCGTTGCCCGTGGCTTCCTTGGCCTTGCCGCCCAGGTCTTCTGCAGCGTTACTGATCTTGTCTCCGAGGCCCATGGTGGTGGCCTCCTTTCGTTTCCGTTGATCAACAGTGCTTTTTCACCCTAACACGAAGCATGCTTACTTTCTTCTTGCCCTGCAGGCCGCCGCTAGGCTCAGGGGTATGACCAAGCGTGCTGCCCCAGCCAAGACCGCCGCACCCCGGCTTTCGCCCGTGGCGCTGCCTGCGGTGTTGGATCAGCCCGCGGATCAGCCGGGGACGGCCTTCCGCCGCGGGGGAAGGCACGACGCCGTCCGGTACAGCGGGGCGTCGGCCGACGGGCTGGACCTGGCTGAGGCAGTCTTTGCCGAGTGCAGGTTCGACGGGGCGTCCTTCAATGACACCCAGCTCCGCGGCGCCTCCTTCCGCGACTGCGTGCTGTCCGAGCTTTATGCGCCGGTCTTCCGCGCCGCCCGTTCCACCTGGCGCGACGTCGAATTCCACAATCCCCGGCTGGGGTCTGCCGAACTGTATGAGAGCGGCTGGCAGTCTGTCCGCATCGACGGCGGCAAGCTGGACTTCCTGAACCTGCGGGGCGCCAAACTCTCGGACGTGCTCATCACGGACTGCATCATCAATGAACTGGACCTCGGCGGCGCGTCCGCGGCCCGCGTGAAGCTGGAGCGCTGCACCGTGGGATCGCTGGATCTTGCCGGCGCCGGGCTGAAGGATTTCGACATCCGCGGCACCGTTTTCCGCCGCATCAGCGGGCTGGGCAGCCTGTCCGGGCTGGTGATCGACGAGTACCAGCTGGGCCTGCTGGCGCCGCTGCTCGCCGCGCACCTCGGTGTCACCGTCCTCTAACCGGGTGCGCATCTTCCGGCTGGCATGTACTATTTACAGAACGAACGGTCGGTAAGTGGATTAAGTCTGCGATGCCGGCGCCGATGACAGTGCTGTTTTCGCGTGAAGGGTGTTTCCATGGCTGCAGGTGCAGGTCCGCAGGCTTTCCTTGTTGGCGGGGTCCGTACTCCGGTGGGCAGGTACGGAGGTGCGTTGGCTTCCGTACGGCCTGACGACCTGGCCGCCCTCGTGCTCCGGGAGGCTGTGGAACGGGCGGGCCTTGACCCGGAGAGCATCGACGAGGTGATCCTGGGCAACGCGAACGGGGCCGGGGAGGAGAACCGGAACGTTGCCCGAATGGCCACCCTGCTTGCCGGGCTGCCGCTCCACATCCCCGGAATCACCGTCAACAGGCTGTGTGCCTCCGGCCTGAGCGCGATCATCCAGGCGAGCCACATGATCAAGGCTGGGGCCGCAGACATCGTCATCGCCGGCGGCGTCGAATCGATGAGCCGGGCACCCTGGGTGCAGGAGAAGCCCACCAGCGCCTTCGCCAAGCCGGGCCAGATCTTCGACACCTCGATCGGCTGGCGCTTCACGAACCCGCATTTCCAGCACGGCGGCCTGTCCCGTGACGGCAAGATGACCTACTCCATGCCGGAAACGGCGGAGGAAGTGGCACGGGTTGACGGCATTTCCCGCGAGGACGCTGACGCGTTCGCCGTCCGCTCGCACCAGCTGGCCCTCGAAGCCATTGAAGCAGGCCGCTTCAAGGACGAGATCGTCCCGGTCACCGTCAAAACCCGCAAATCCGAATCCGTAGTGGACACCGACGAAGGCCCGCGCCCCGGCACCACCCTCGACGTCCTGGCCGGCCTGAAGCCCGTGGCGCACGGCGGCTCCGTGGTGACGGCCGGAAACTCCTCGTCCCTCAACGACGGCGCCTCGGCAATCATCATCGCCTCCGAGGCCGCCATTGAACGGCTGGGCTTGACGCCCCGCGCCAGGATTATCGACGGCGCCTCCGCCGGCTGCGAGCCCGAAATCATGGGCATCGGCCCGGTCCCGGCCACGCAGAAGGTGCTCAAGCGCAGCGGCCTCAGCGTCGGCGACCTGTCCGCCGTCGAACTTAACGAAGCCTTTGCCACGCAGTCCCTGGCCTGCATCCGGCGGCTGGGCCTGGAACCGGAGATCGTGAACCGCGACGGCGGCGCGATCGCCCTGGGACACCCGCTTGGCTCCAGCGGCTCCCGGCTCGCCATCACCCTGCTGGGCCGGATGGAACGCGAAGACGCCAGGATCGGCCTCGCCACCATGTGCGTGGGCGTCGGCCAGGGCACCGCGATGCTCCTGGAGAAGATCTGATGGCGGCCCCGGTAGACCTGGCGGCGGAGGATTTCACCGCCCTCCTGGTCGAGGAGCGGGACGACCGCGTGGTGGTGCTGCTCAACCGTCCAGAGGTGAAGAACGCCATCGACCAACAGATGGTGGATGAACTGCACACCGTCTGCGCCGCACTGGAACAAAACCCCAAAATCCTGGTCATCGCCGGCGTTGACGGGGTGTTCGCCTCCGGCGCCGACATCGCCCAGCTCCGGGAACGGCGCCGGGACGACGCCCTGCAGGGCATCAACTCCACCATCTTCGTCCGCATCGCCAAGCTGCCCATGCCGGTCATCGCCGCCCTGGACGGCTACTGTCTGGGCGGCGGAGCGGAACTGGCCTACGCCGCCGACTTCCGGATCGGCACCCCCAACGTGCGGATCGGCAACCCGGAAACAGGGCTGGGAATCCTCGCGGCCGCCGGTGCCAGCTGGCGGCTCAAGGAACTCGTGGGCGAACCGATGGCCAAGCAGATCCTCCTGGCCGGGCTGGTGCTCGGCGCCGAGGAAGCCCGGGCCATCAACCTCATCACCGAGATCCACGACCCCGCCGATCTGCTGGAAGCGGCCCACAGCCTCGCCAACCGGATCGGCCGCCAGGACCCGCTCGCCGTCAGGATCACCAAGTCCGTGTTCCACGCCCCGGCCGAAGCGCATCCGCTCATTGACCAGCTCGCCCAGGGCATCCTCTTCGAATCCCAGGCCAAGTTCGACCGCATGCAGGCGTTCCTCGACCGCAACGCCGCGAAGAAGGCCGCCGCCAACCCCGCCGACGGAAAGCAGACCCATGAGTGAGTCACCAGTGAACCCCGCCCTTCCCACTGACCTGCCCCACTTCGTGGGGGTGCTCGGCGGCGGCCGCATGGGCGCCGGCATCGCCCACGCCTTCCTCATCAAGGGCTCCGACGTCCTGGTGGTGGAGCGCGACGACGTCTCCGCCGAGGCGGCCCGCGAACGGGTGGAATCCGCAGCATTGAAAAGCATCGAACGCGGCGGCGTGGACGCCAACTTCGAGGAGCTCGTTTCCCGCCTCACCGTCAGCACCGACTACGACGACTTTGCGGGGCGGAAGCTCGTGGTTGAGGCCGTTCCCGAGGACTGGGACCTCAAGGTCACCGCGCTGCGGGGCATCGAGGAACGGCTGGGGGAGAACGACTTCATCGCGTCCAACACGTCCTCGCTGTCCGTCAACGGCCTCGCCCGCGAACTGAAGCGGCCGGAAAATTTCCTCGGCCTGCACTTCTTCAACCCCGTGCCGGCATCGACCCTCATCGAGGTGGTGCTGGGCGAGCGCACGTCTCCCGGACTCGCCGCCGCGGCAAAATCCTGGGTGGAGGCACTCGGCAAGACCGCCGTCGTCGTCAACGATGCGCCGGGTTTCGCGTCCTCACGGCTGGGCGTGGCCATCGCGCTGGAGGCCATGCGGATGGTGGAGGAGGGCGTGGCATCGGCCGAGGACATCGATGCCGCCATGGTGCTGGGCTACAAACACCCCACCGGGCCGCTTAGAACCACTGACATCGTGGGCCTCGACGTCCGCCTGGGCATCGCGGAGTACCTGCACTCCACCCTGGGCGAGCGCTTCGCGCCGCCGCAGATCCTCAAGGACAAGGTGGCCCGGGGCGAACTTGGCCGCAAGACCGGCAAGGGCTTTTTCGACTGGCCCAGCTGAGCCTCCCGGCCCATGGGCCTAGTCGAAAAATCCCACGATGTAGCCGATGAAATAGAGCAGGGACAGCAGGACGACGACGCCGATGATGGCGATCCACAGGAACTGCGTGCCCTTGCGGGTTCCGTGTTCGTCGTGCCCCTGCGGGCCTGCCGTCGACGCTTCCCCCGGCGGGGTCTCGCCCGGCGGAACCCCGCCGCCAGGCTCCAGGCCAGTGATTTTGTCGTCCTGCGGATCCGGGTTGGTGCCTGACACGATAACTCCCTTGGTTGCCGTCCTGGTGCTTGCCCCAGCGTAACCGGCCCTGGTGGGCGGGCCTAGGCTGGGTGCTGTGACTTTCCTTGAACCCCTTACCCTGACCGGCCGCCACGTAATCCTGGAGCCACTCGCCGAGGAACACCATGACGGCCTGGTGGAGGCGGCAACAGACGGCGAGCTCTGGAAACTCTGGTACACGTCGGTGCCGGCCCCCGAACACATGGCCGCCGAAATCCGGCGCCGGCTGCACCTGCAGGAGCAGGGCTCCATGCTGCCGTTCACCTCGCGCCTGATCGACGCCGAAAGTGGCGGCCCCGGGCGCATCATCGGCATGACCACCTACATGAACATCGACGCTGCCACGCCCCGGGTGGAGATCGGCTCCACATGGAACGCGGCCTCTGCCCAGGGGACAGGCACCAACCCGGACTCGAAGCTCCTGCTGCTCCGCCACGCTTTCGAAACCATCGGCTGCCCGGCGGTGGAGTTCCGCACCCACTGGCTCAACCACCAGTCACGGCAGGCCATCATCCGGCTGGGCGCCAAACAGGACGGCGTGCTCCGCAACCACTCAAGAACCAGTGACGGGAACCTGCGCGACACGGTGGTGTTCTCCATCCTGGAGCACGAGTGGCCGGCCGTCCGCGCCGGACTGGAATACCGGCTGGACCGTCGCGGCTAGGCTGGGTTACCGCCGGGCAAGTGCCGGCAGCGGGACCACGGCCTCCACTGCCGCCGCGTACTGATGGTGTCCGGTGCTGTTCGGGTGGAAGTTCCGCGGGTCCGGCGTCAGGCTGCCATCGGGAGCCGGCACCGGAACAGGGCTGAAGTAGACCCACGGATCCAGGGAGTTTGCGGCGTGTCCGGTGAACCGCGCGGTAACGTCCACGAACTTCACGTTGGCCCGGAACTTGTTGGTGGCGTCCGCGGCGGCTTCCGCCAGCGCCTGGTTAAGGGCGGTGGTGCCGTGGTTGGCCAGTTGCTGGTTTTCGACCGGAATCACGGGGTAGCCGGCGGCGGGGTCGAAGAGTAACGGATACCCCTGCACGGCGATGGCTGCCCGGGGGCCACCTCGTGGATGGCGACGTAGGCCTGGGTGAGTGCGGGCTTGAGGGCGTAGAGTGCCTCGGTGCTGGTCCGGACGGCGTCCTGGCAGGCCTGGTAGGTGCCGGTGCTGCACGCGAACAGCGTCGTATTTACGCCCACATCATTGGCACCCGCCGTGAGGGTGACCAGTTCAGTCCGCCCGGACAGCTCCCCGGAAACCGTCAGGGCATGCACCTGGTCCATGACGCTGGGGACGTTCCCGGGCTGGGCCGCCGAATCCAGCAGCGCTCCGTGGCAGGCCTGGTTCCGGGTCAATTCCACGAGCGGATCAGCGGCCAGCACATCCACGTATCCGCCGTCCGTTTGGATGCAGGGAAAGGTCCAGGCCCAGGTGCCCGCGCCGGTGCCGGCGGTGTACGAATCGCCCAGCGCCACAACGTCAACATGCGGTGACGGCGGGGCGGCTGCGGCTGGAACGGCGCCGATGCCCACGGCCGTTGCCAGGGCCGCCGCCGTGGCTCCGAAAGCCGGCTGCCGCCGTCGTGCCAATGAAGTCTTCATGAATTCCCCCTCAGTGCTCAGCTGTCCCCGGCCCGGGCACGTGGCAGCCACGGTACTCCCGTCCGTCCCGGCTGTCACGGGTTCCCGCCGTGTGGTTAGCTGGGCGGATGAGCAACCGGCGCGGGCCCCTGGACTGGGAGGGCGCTGTCAACGCATGGCACGTTGCGGGCGGCGTCTACCGGATGGGACGGCGCGAATGGCTGACGGAGGCCGGGTGGAGGCAGGCGTTCGACGACGGCGTCCGCACTGTCATCGATCTCCGCAACGCTGCTGAGGCGCGGCGCCGGGACAAAGACCCTAAGATTACGGCCGCTGCATTGGCCGGCTTCGACGTGGTATCCGCGCCCACCGAGGAGCCCGGCGACCCGCGGTTCGCCGCCGTCACGGGGCCCTACCTCAACGATCCCGCCCATTACGCCGAGAACGCCCGGCTTTTCCCGGACAAACTGGTGGGCGTGTTCCGGGCGCTGGCGTTGGTGGCCCCCAGGGGGCGCGTGGTGCTGCACTGTGCCGCGGGCAGGGACCGCAGCGGGCTCGTCGCGGCCATGGTCCAGGACCTCGCGGGCCACTCGGACCACGCCATCGCGGAGGGCTACCGGCAGGGCGCCCGCGGGATCAACGAACGGTACCGCACCCACGGGCCGCCGCATGACCGTGAGCGGTACCTGCCGGAGCCGGACCTTGCACCGCTGCTGGAGGAGCGCGGACTGGCCGTCGTGGCGTTTGTCCGGGAGCTGGATACGCGCTCTTTCCTCCTGGCGCACGGGCTCCGGGAGGCGGAACTGGAGGCCGTCCTGGCACTCTGTGCCGCCGGCGCGGATACAATGGGGCTCATGTGACCTGTGTGACATGAGGTGCTCAAGTTCCTCAGTCACGTCGATCGGCGGAGAGACGAACATGAGCAGAACCGCAGCACCAAGGAACAGGATTCTTGCGGCAGGGGCGATGGCCGGTGTCTTCTTCACGCTGGGTGCCGGCCTTGGGCCCACCGCGTTCGCCGAGACCCCCGATGCCCGCCCCGCTCCCGCGGGCACCCCGGCTTCGGCTGCCGTCCCCGGTGATGGCCTGAGCGGCGAGGGCCTGTCCAGCGATGGTCTGTCCAGCGATGGTCTGTCCGAGGCGGTCCTCCGCGACCTGGGCATGAGCCTGGCCGAATTCAACGCCAGCGGCGAGCTTGGCCGGAAAGCGATGCAGGCCCTGGACTCCCTGCGGGGCATCGCGGGGTACGTCGGTCTCAGCCTCGGGAACGGAAAGATCCAGGTCCAAGGCAGCGGCCCTGCCCTCCAGGCCCGGGTGGATGAACTGAACAAGTCCGGTGGGGCGGAGTTCGTGGTGGTGGCCCCGACGGCTCCAGCCGCCCCTGCACCGGAACCGCAAACACCGTCCACCGTGCCGCAGCAGCCTCAGGGTTCTTCAACTGGCGAGGCGCCTCCTGCCCGCGAAATCGCAGTCAGCGCTGAGCAGCTCTTCCAGGCCTACCTCCGCGAGGTGGGGACAACAGGGTTGCAGGCCGTGGTTTCAGACGCCGGAAAGTTCGTGATCCGCACGGGCGGAGTTGCCGCGGCCCAATCGGCACGTGACGGTAAGGCAACGGCAACGGCTCCCGCAGCGGCCCCCGCAACGGCAGGGGCTGGCGCCAGTCCCGGAAAAATAACACCGGCCGAGTTCGTCTCCAGGTACGCCAACGTTGTGCTCGACGGCGCCGCCCCCCTCAAGCCGGAAGCTGAGGTCCCCGGCGGTGTCGGCTACAGGTCCGATACCGGGTTCACCTGTTCCACAGGCTTCTCCGCCTTCGATCCCGCGGGGCTGCCTGCTGTGCTGACGGCCGGACACTGCGCAGAAGATGGGACAGCAACCACAGTGGACCTGCTTCTTGGGGGAAACACAGCCGGCCGGCTGGGCAGCTTCCAGTTCAGCCAGTTTGGCGGTCCCGGAAACACCCCGGTGCTGAATCCAAACAGCCCCACCCCGGGCAATGTGGGAACGGACATTGCAGTCATCGGAGACATCAGGCAGGACCTGGACCCATTGCCGGCCAGCAGTACATATGAAAGCCCGTCGGAGCCGGGCCCGGACGTCAAAATCATTGGAACCGCTCCGCCGGTGGTGGGCATGCCGGTCTGCCGCTCCGGGTGGAGGACGGGATGGTCCTGCGGCCACATCAGCGCCGTCGGGATCTTCCTGGTTGGCGGCCCCACTTACGTCGACGACCCCACGGATCCCCGTCACAACGACATCCGCGCGTTCAACGGGTTCCTGTCCTACGACGTGCAGTCCGCCGGAGGCGACTCGGGCGGTCCGTGGATCAGCGGAAACTTCGCGGTTGGCACGCATTCCGCCGGGGAGTCGGGCGGTGCCCAGAACATTGCCGTGGCGGCCACCCTCCAGGACTCCCTCAAAGTCCTGCCCGGCTACCAGCTGGAGCTCTTCCTGAACAAGCCCGCGCTGGTGGGCCCAGCCGACAATACGTTCAAGGCCGGCACCAGCATCACCGGCCGCGTCCCGGCAGCCCCCGCTTCCGCCGTGGCCGCCGGATCGCAGGTCCGCATCACCTACGCCGGACGGCAGCCGTTTGAGGTACCCGTGGATGCCGGCGGCAACTGGTCCTTCACGGCGCCGGAAGCACCGGGCCCGTTCACGTTCGAGGCCGAGACCGTGAACGGCTTGAGCCGGTCCGGTGCGGTACCACTAAGCGTCACCATTTCCCCCTCGTTCCTTCCCGCGCCGACCATCACCGCCGCCGCAGATCCGTTGCCCGCCTTGGAAACGGTCGAAGGCACCGGGACGCCCGGAGCCACGGTGGCCCTGTCCGGTGACGTCGCCGGCTCGGCATTGGTCGGCGCGGACGGCCGCTGGTCGATCAAGCTGGCCACCCCGGGCGCGTACGGAACGGTGCACGTAACGGCAGTGCAGTCCTACCCCGGACTCCCGGACAGCCCTGCAACATCGGCGAACTTTGCCGTCATGCCGCCGCCCCCGGCGGTGTCGAGCATTTCCGAGGGGCAGCACCTCGTGCAGGACGCCCTGCCGGCAACGATCTCGGGGACCGGAGTGGACGGCGCGGATGTGGCTGTGTCCATCGACGGGAAGCCTGCCGGTGGCACGGTGGTTGCCGGGACTGCGGGAGCACGCTCTGCCGGAAACGCCCTGTCGCCGCTGGTCCTGGTGGCAGGTGGCGGATGGACCGCACCGTTTCCCGCAGGACTGGCTGTCGGCAGCCACACCATGCTGGTGACGCAAGCAGTGGACGGTGTTGATTCGGCCCCGGCCCGCGTCACGTTTTCCGTTGATGCCCCGCCTGCCACTGCACCCGCTGCCCTTGCCGATACGGGCGGAAACACCGGCCGCTCCGCCGCTGGCGGTCTCGCATACACTGGCTCCTCCGCGTTGGTCCCCGCAGCGATGGCCGCCGTGGCGGCCGTCGTCGCCGGGGCCCTACTGACGGTGGTGGTCCGGCGCCGGAAGCGTTCCACCCGGTAGCCGGCACCCCCGGTAGCCGCTACTTGTGGCGCCGCATCAGCAGGTTGGTGATGCGCAGGGTGCAAAGCCGCTGGCCGGCGTCGTTGGTGATCAGCACCTCATGCGTGGTCAGCGTGCCGCCCAGGTGGATCGGGGTCGCCGTGATGGTCACCTGGCCCTCGCGGGCGGAACGGTGGTGCGTGGCGGAGACGTCCACGCCCACCGCCGTCTTGCCCATGGTGCTGGCGTGGATAACGGCGGCCCAGGACCCCACGGCCTCGCCCACGGCCAAGGAGGCGCCGCCATGCAGCAGCCCGAAGGACTGCCGGTTGCCCTCCACGGGCATGGTGGCCACCACGCGCTCCACGGACTCCTCCAGGATCTTCACGCCCATCTTCTCGTCAAGCTCGCCGAGCGTAATCTTCCACAGTTCGTGCTGGGTGGGGGAGTGGTCGGGGGTGGGGACGCTCATGTGCTCTCCTTCGGATGGCGGTTTATGCACCGGCTTCTAGTGTGCACCGGGGCACATTCCTGTATGGTAAATATATTACCGAACGGACGGTCAGTAATGATCTGCCTGTTTCCTGCACCCTTGTTGGAAGGACCCGTCAACGATGACCACCACCGCCACAGCTCCCCAGGCCACGGTCGACACCGTGGAGACAGTGCCCAGCTTCGTCATGGATGCCTGGTGGACGCCCGACGCCGGATTGTCGGCTTCCGCTGTCCCTGTCCGTGATGCGAGCACGGGGGAGATCCTGGCCAAGGTCAGCACGGAGGGCCTGGACCTCGGAGCAGTGGTTGAGTACGGCCGCACCACAGGCCAGTCCGAGCTGGGCAAGCTGACCTTCCACCAGCGTGCCCTCAAGCTCAAAGAGCTGGCCCAGTACCTGAACGCCCGCAGGGAGCACTTCTACGGCTTCTCCTACCAGACCGGCGCCACCAAGATCGATTCGATGGTGGACATCGACGGCGGGATCGGCGTCCTCTTCACGTTCGGTTCCAAGGGCCGCCGCGAGCTGCCCAACTCGCAGGTGGTGGTGGACGGGCCCATGGAGGTGCTGTCCAAGGACGGTTCCTTCGCCGGCGAGCACATCTACACCCGGATCCCGGGCGTCGCAGTGCAGATCAACGCGTTCAACTTCCCGGTCTGGGGCATGCTCGAGAAATTCGCCCCCGCGTTCATCGCCGGAGTCCCCACCATCGTCAAGCCTGCAACCCCCACCGGCTACGTTGCAGCAGCCGTGGTCAAGGCCATCGTTGAGTCCAACATCCTGCCCAAGGGCTCGCTGCAGCTGGTCTCCGGCTCGGTCCGCGGCCTCCTGGATGTGCTGGACTACCGCGACCTGGTGGCCTTCACCGGTTCCGCCTCCACGGCCAAGTCCCTGAAGTCCCACCCCAATGTGGTGGAGGGCGGCGTCCGCTTCACCTCGGAGACCGACTCCCTGAACGCCGCGATCCTTGGGCCCGACGCCGTGGAGGGCACCCCGGAATTTGAGGCCTTCGTCAAGTCCGTGGTCACCGAGATGACTGTCAAGGCCGGCCAGAAGTGCACCGCCATCCGGCGCGCCATCGTGCCGCAGGAACTGGTCCCCGCCGTCTCCGCCGCCATCGGCAAGCGGATCTCTGAACGGGTTGTCCTGGGCGACCCCCGCGGCGAGGGCGTCACCATGGGCGCGCTGGCGTCCGTGGAGCAGCTTGAGGACGTCCGTGCGGCCGTGCAGGCCATGCTCGACGCCGGCGGTGAGCTTGCGTACGGAACCCTCGAATCGCCGTCGGTCACCTCCGCCGACGGAACCACCGGGGTAGTGGAGGGTGGCGCGTTCATGGCCCCCGTGGTCCTGAACTGGGACAACCCGGAGGCCGAAGCCATCCACTCGCTGGAAGCGTTCGGGCCCGTATCCTCCGTGGTTGGCTACCAGGACCTCCCCGACGCCGTCCGCCTCGCCGCCCGCGGTGGCGGGTCGCTGGTGGCGTCCGTGTGCACCAACGATGCCGACGTGGCTCGGGAACTGGTCACCGGCATCGCCGCACACCACGGCCGCGTCCTGATGCTCAACCGCGAGGATGCCCGCTCGTCCACCGGCCACGGCTCGCCCGTGCCGCACCTGGTCCACGGCGGACCCGGCCGCGCCGGCGGCGGCGAGGAGCTTGGCGGCATCCGCTCCGTCCTGCACCACATGCAGCGCACCGCCATCCAGGGCTCGCCCAACATGCTCACTGCTGTCACCGGCGTCTGGCATGCCGGAGCGGACCGGAACTTCACGCTCGAGACCGAGGGGACGCATCCGTTCCGGAAGCACCTTTCCAGCCTCCGGATCGGCGACGCCGTCCGCTCCGACCTCCGGCAGGTCACCCTGGAGGACATCACGGCGTTCGCCAACTCCACCGGGGACACGTTTTACGCGCACACCAACCAAGAGGCCGCGGAAGCCAACCCCTTCTTCCCGGGCATCGTCGCGCACGGCTACCTGCTGCTGTCCTGGGGTGCCGGCCTGTTCGTGGAGCCGGCCCCGGGCCCCGTCCTGGCGAACTACGGCCTGGAGAACCTGCGCTTCATTACGCCCGTGGCAGCGGGCGACTCCATCCGGGTGACGCTGACGGCCAAGAAGATCACCCCGCGCGAAACCGATGAATACGGCGAGGTGGCCTGGGACGCCGTCCTCACCAACCAGGACGACGACATCGTGGCCACCTACGACGTCCTCACCCTCGTCGAGAAGTAACAACCCTCCAGTTGCTCTATCACTTTTGGTCCCTAAACCCCG
Organism: Arthrobacter sp. MOO21; assembly: GCF_057369995.2. NCBI lineage: Bacteria > Bacillati > Actinomycetota > Actinomycetes > Micrococcales > Micrococcaceae > Arthrobacter > Arthrobacter sp. MOO21. Next base: position 2,546,944 of record NZ_CM170671.2, read on the forward strand.
GTTTTAGGGACCAAAAGTGATAGAGCATCGGGGGAAGAAGGGCGGGTTCCTTTTAGGTTTCGCGGGCGTAAGATTCTGCTCACAAGGAGGTGCGCCATGCATCTGACAATGAACTCGGCCATAACCATCCTGCCGGTCGATGACGCGGAACGCGCCCGCCGTTTTTACACCGAGAAGCTCGGGTTGCCGCACCGCGGAGTGACGGACGACGGCAACGAACTGCTCGGTATCGACGGCGGCCCGTTGCTGGAGTTGATGACGGTATCCGACGGGAAGCACTCAGAGCACACCGCCCTGAGTTTCGAGGTCACGGACATCGAGGCGACCGTCCGGGACATGGAAGCCCGGGGTGTCAGGTTCCAGGACTACAACCTGCCCACCCTGAAGACGGAGAACCACATCTGCACCACGGACTCGGAGAAGTGCGCCTGGTTCATGGACACCGAGCACAATATCCTGTGCGTCCATGAAAACCTCGGCGGCAGGCTCGAGTACCAGCTCTAGCTGCACAAGACAGCAGGGGCGCCCCGGTCGGATCGGGACGCCCCTGCTGCGGTCTGTGCCGTACGGCCCAGATATGCGGTGCGGTTCAGCTTTCGGCGCCGCCGTGCAGGCTGTCGTCGCTGCTGTCATCCTCCGGGCCCGTGCCGCCGCCGGACTCGCTGCGGTCGGAGAGGTCCATGTTCCCGCGGGCCTCCTCCATGGTGGGCCCTCCCGAGGGAACGCTGTAGGTTTCGGGCCTGATACCGTGCGACTGTTCCTCGATCAGGGCCTGCTCCTCGCTGAAGCGGATCACGTTTGCTTCATCGCCGGCATCGCCGGGAATGTCCTCGCGGATCTTGGACGGATCGGGCACGATGAAGCCTGCGTCGGGTTCTTCCTTGTGGCTCATGTTCTTACCTTCCTATCGGGTGGTGGTTGGACTATCGGTTGGTTCCGGCGGGCCGGTCGGTGAGGTCAACCTTGACATCCAGGCTCTGGTCGCCGCGCTTGACCTTCAACCCCACGGTATCGCCGGGGTTGCGCTTGCGCAGTTCCGCCAGGAGTTGCTCGGGAGTGGTGAGTTTCGCCCCCTCCATGGACTCCAGGACGTCGCCCGGACGGATTCCTGCGCGCCCCGCCGGTCCGTCTGCGTCGGCGGCGAGCACCACGACGCCGGCCCCTTCCTCGACGCCCAGCTGCTCGGCGATCTGCGCCGTCAGCTCGCCGGGGGTCAGGCCCAGGTAGGCGTGCTTGGCGCTGCCGGTGGCCAGCAGCTCCTCGGCGACGTCAACGGCAGTGGCCGCGGGAATGGCGAAGCCCAGGGAAACAGCGCCGGACGACGGCGGGATGTAGGCCTCGCTGATACCGATCACCTCGCCGCGCATATTGATGACGGCGCCGCCGGAGTTCCCCGGGCTGATCGGCGCGTCGGTTTGGATCAGGTCCACCAGGGACAGGCTGTTGGAGGCCGAGCCGGGGATGGAGCGGTGCAGGCCGGAGATGATGCCGGCGGTGGCGGTGTTCTCAAAGCCAAGGGGGGAGCCCAGGACCAGGGCGCCCTCGCCCACCTTGGGCAGGTTGCTTTGGTAAGTGGGCTTCGGCAGGCCGGTACGTTTGGCCTGCACCAGCGCCAGGTCCGTCACGGCGTCGCTGGCCTTGACCGTCCCTTCCACCCGCTGGCCGTCGGCGAACCCCACCTCGACGTTGGTGGCGCCGCGGATGACGTGTTCGTTGGTGAGGATCAGCCCGTCCGCGGAGTACACCACGCCGCTGCCCAGTCCGCCCTCGGTGAAGATGGTGACCACGGAGGGCGAGAGGTTTTCGACGAGCTGCGGCAGGTTGCCTGCCGCAGTGCCCGCGTCCGTGCCGGTTGCCGGGGCCGCCCCGGAGGTGGACCCGGCGGTGGAGGGGGCCGGCGCGGAGCCGGCGGAGGCCGATGGCTGGCCCGTGGAGGACCCGGTGGGAGCCGGGGGAGCGGGCGAGCCGGTGCAGGCGGAAAGCGCGACGGCGGCAGCCAGCAGCGCTGCTCCGGTGGCGGTCCGGTGCCGGGTAGGGCGGGCCGGACTGGTGGCCAGTGGCATCTGGAACCTCCCTGCGGACGGTGGCTTTCTACCACCGTAGCCGGGGAGCAGGGAAAATACCAAGCACGCTTATTATTGGCGCCGGGAGGGCTGCGGGATGCCTATGCGTCCGCGTGAAGGCCGTCGAACGCCATGGTGATCACGTCGTCAGCCAGCCGTTTGGGGGACAGGGAGCCGCCCGGCCGGTACCACTCGACGATCGAGTTGATCATGCCGAAGAGGAGCCGGGAGACGGTCCGGGGGTCGATGTCCTGGCGCAGCGAGCCCTCGTCCCGGGCCGCGGAAATCAGGCCGGCCACCTTGTGGTCGAACGCGCGCCGGCGTTCCAGCGCATCCCGCTCGATCTCCGTGTTGCCACGCAGCCGCAGGAGCAGCGTGACGAACGGCAGCCGGTCCACCAGCACGGCCACCGTCTCGCGCAGCACAAACTCCAGGCGGGCGTCCGCCGCGCCGGAGGTAGCCTCGGGCTGCTCCAGGATGGCCTCCAGTCCGCCCAGGGCATGGTCCAGGGCGAGCTTGAGCAGATCGCCCTTGGACGGCACGTGGTGGTAGATGGCGGACTTGGAGATGCCCAGGTTCTCGGCCAGGATGCCCATTGAGGTGGCGTCATAGCCGTGCCGGTTGAAGACGTCCACAGCGATCCGCAGCACGGACTGCTGGTCGTAGCCGGGCCGGCCCCGCTTGGCTGTGCCGTTGACGGCCGTGCCGTTGGTGCTGGTGGTTTCAGTGGGGCTGGGCATAGAGGCTAGTTTCTCATGAACGTTCGGTAGGTCCGGGACGCGTGCGGTGCCGCCGCGGCTATCCCTTCGGCCGCAGGTCGTAGATCCGGCGCAGCTTGCCGTTGGACCGCTCCAGCGAGCCGGGTTCCACCACGTCCACCGTGCACGAAGAACCCACGTGGATCTTGATCTGCTCCTTCAGTGTGCGTCCCGCCGTCGTGCTCTGCTCAACAGTGACGGCGTCCCGGCGCTCGATCCGGACGGTCAGCTGGTCCATCCGCTGGCCTTCGGGCCGGGTGAGCTCGAGCTGGAAGTGCGGGCTCAGTTCGGGGATCCGCAGGGCGATTTCCTCGATCTGGGACGGGAACAGGTTCACGCCGCGCAGGATGATCATGTCGTCGCTGCGGCCGGTGATGCGGCCCATCCGGCGGTGCGCGGGGCGGGCCGTGCCCGGCAGGAGCCGGGTGAGGTCCTTGGTGCGGTAGCGGATGATCGGCAGGGCTTCCTTGGTGAGCGAGGTGAAGACCAGCTCGCCGTGTTCGCCGTCGCGCAGGACGTTTTCCTTGCCTGGGGCGGGGTTGAAGGGGTCGATGATCTCGGGGCGGAAGTGGTCCTCCCAGATGTGGCTGCCGTCCTGGGTTTCCACGGCTTCGCCGGCCACGCCAGGGCCCATGACCTCGGACAGGCCGTAGATGTCGCAGGCCTTGATGTTCATCATGACCTCGAGCTCGTGCCGCATCTCCTGGGTCCACGGTTCCGCGCCGAGCACGGCGAATTTCAGCGACGTGGAGGCGGGGTCGATGCCCATGTGCGCCATGGCGTCGGCGATGGTCAGCAGGTAGGTGGGGGTGGCCAGGATGGCGTCCGGCTGGAAGTCCTGGATCAGCTGGATCTGGCGTTCGGTCTGGCCGCCGGACATGGGAATGACGGTGCAGCCCAGGGCTTCGGCGCCGGCGTGCGCGCCCAGGCCGCCGGTGAAGAGGCCGTAGCCGTAGGCGTTGTGGACCTTCATGCCGGGGCGGATGCCGGAGGCGCGGAAGCTGCGGGCCACGAGCTTGGCCCAGTCCGCCAGGTCCTGCTTGGTGTAGCCGACGACGGTGGGCCGGCCCGTGGTGCCCGAGCTGGCGTGGATGCGGGCCACTTCGCTCTGCGGTACGGCGAACATGCCGAACGGGTATTCGGCGCGCAGGTCGTCCTTGGTGGTAAAGGGGAAGTTGCCCAGGTCCTCCAGTTCGCGCAGGTCGCTGGGGTGGATGCCGGCCTCGTCGAACTTGCGCTTGTACAGCGGCACGCGGTCGTAGGCGTACGCCACCGTGTCCTGCAGCCGCTTGAGCTGGAGGGCTTCGAGCTCGTCGCGGGAGATGGTTTCCTCGCGGTCCAGGACGGCGTCGGTGGCCGTGGTGTCCGTTGAGGCGGGAGCGGTGGTGGCGGGGGTTTCGGGGGCATGCAGGGTCATGGGTTCCTACTTCTTGGAGATGGTGCGGCTGCGTCCGCGGAACTCGGCAATGAGTTCGCCCGGGGTGGCGGCGGGCTGCTGGGTGGGGTCGGCGGCGAAGATCTGGATGTCGTACAGGCCGCTGCGGCCCACCGTTGAGCGCCGGTTGGCGATGGCGGTGACCACCTGGCCGCGGTAGGCGGGCTTGAGGAAATTGATGTCGACGCCGGCTGCCACGGTGATGTTGTTTTCCTCGCCGGGTGCCGGGGTGGCGGGGTTGCACGCCAAGGCGAAGGCGGAGTCCGCGAAGGCGAAGATCATTCCGCCGTGGGCCATGCCGAAGCCGTTGAGCATTTCTTGCCGGAGGGTCATGCGGATGGTGGCGTGGCCGTCGCTGAGGGCGAGGACCTCGATTCCCATCCATTCGGAGGCGTAGTCGTTTTCCAGGATGGGGTGGGTGGCCCCGGAGATTGTTGCTTCAGCCATGCGTCATTGCCTCCAGCTTTATTTACCGAATGTTCATTAGGTAATCCCATCAGGGGGTCCGGTGTCAAGGGGAGGAGGACTTGATGCGTGCCTTCCTGCCCGCTTACTCGGCCGGTTCGAGGGACCGAAGGCGGGGACACGCCGTCGTCCGCGGCGCGCCGCTCGTTGGAGGGAAATAGCAACTGGGCTGGAAGGCACAAGGGAACCCGGCCGGCGTGGGCCGCGTCGTCGTCCTTTGGGCTGCTCAAAACGGCAGCTACGGACCAGCCGATGCCGGGTGGAGTGGCATCCGGCGTGGACGGAAGTGCAAGGATGGAACGCAACCGGCACCAGCAACAAGCAAAGGGCGGACCATGGCCAAGGGCATCTACGTCAGCGCAACCACTCCCGGATCAGGCAAGTCCCTGGTGGCATTGGGATTGGCGGACACCCTGCACCGGCACGCGGACAGGATCGGCTTCTTCAAACCGGTGGTCACCGGCCGCACGGCCTTCGACGACCCCATGGTGGCCCTGATGAAATCGCGGTTCGGGCTGGAGGACCGGCTCTGCCGCGGCGGCCTGACCTTCGAGGAGGTCCGCACCCTGCTGGCCGAAGGCAACCGGGCCGAAATCGACGCGCGCTGCGTGGAAATCTACGCGGAGATCGCCCGGCACTGCGACGTGGTGATCGTGGAGGGGACGGACCTGACGGGCCAGGACGCCGCCGTCGAATTCGACCTCAACGCACGCCTGGCCAACAACCTCGCCACGCCGGTGGTGGCCGTGGTGGGGGCAAAGGGGCGCACCGTGGCCGAGGCCGCCGCAGCCGTCGAAGTCGCGCGCAAGGAGCTTGCCGCCGAACGGTGCTCGCTGCTGGCCATCATGGTGAACCGCGCGGACCCGGAGGACCTGGACGGGATCGCCGCGGCCCTCAAGCCCGGCGCCTCGAACCGGCCCGTGTACATCTTTCCCGAGCTGGAGGACATCGCCCGGCCCACCACCGGCGAGGTGGCCGCGGCGCTTGGTGTCCGGCAGATCGCGGGCCGGGCGGACATGGAGCGCGACGTCAAGGACATCAAGGTGGCCGCCATGAACGTGGGCAACTTCCTCAACGTGCTGGACGAGGGCGCCCTGGTGATCGTGCCGGGCGACCGGGCTGACGTGATGGTGGCCTGCCTGGCGTCGTCGTTCTCGCCGGAATTTCCCGTTCCCTCGGCCCTGGTGCTCACCGGCGGCCTGGCGCCGGACGCCAACATCTATCCGCTGCTGGCGCAGGCCCCGTTCCCGGTGTTCGCCGCGCAGGACGATACCTACACCACTGCAAAGCGCGTCTCGGAGGTCCGCAGCGAGATCTGGTCCGGGCACCGGCGCAAGGTGGCGTCCGCCCTGGGGCTGTGGTCGCGCCGGGTGGACGAGACCGAGCTGGTGGAGCGGCTGCACCTGCCGCGGCCCGAGCGGATGACGCCGCTGCGCTTCCTTCATGACCTCATCGAGCGGGCCAGGGCCCAACGCCGGCACGTGGTGCTGCCCGAGGGGACGGATGTGCGCATCCTGCGGGCGGCCGAAATACTGCACCGCCGCGGTGTCTGCGACCTCACGGTCCTCGGCCCCGAATCGGATGTCCGCGAGCTCGCGGCGGCCAGCGGCATCGACCTCACGGGTATCAACATCGTGGACCCGGCGACGTCGGACCTGCGGCAGACGTTCGCGGAGAAGTACGCCGAGCTTCGGGCGCACAAGGGGGTGGACCTGGCCAAGGCCCTGGAGATCATGCAGGACGTGAGCTACTTCGGCACCATGATGGTGCAGCTGGGCGTGGTGGACGGCATGGTGTCCGGCGCCGCGCACACCACGGCCCACACCATCCGGCCGGCCCTCGAGTTCGTCAAGACCCGGCCCGGCGTGAAGATCGTGTCCTCGGTGTTCCTGATGCTCATGCCGGACCGGGTGCTGGTCTACGGCGACTGCGCCGTAAACCCGGACCCGAACGTGGAGCAGCTGGCGGACATCGCGCTGGCGTCTGCCGAGACCGCCGCGCAGTTCGGGGTGGAGCCGCGGGTGGCCATGCTGTCCTACTCCACGGGCGGCTCCGGTGCCGGGGAGGCGGTGGACGAGGTGCGGCAGGCCACCGAACTGGTGCGCGAGCGGCGCCCGGACCTCGCCGTGGAGGGGCCCATCCAGTACGACGCCGCCGTGGACGCTTCCATCGCGGCGTCGAAGATGCCGGGGTCATCGGTGGCGGGGCAGGCCACGGTCTTCATCTTCCCGGACCTGAACACGGGCAACAACACGTACAAGGCGGTCCAGCAGAGCTCCGGCGCGGTCGCCGTCGGTCCGGTCCTGCAGGGGCTGCGCAAGCCCGTGAACGACCTCTCGCGCGGCTGCACGGTGGAGGACATCGTGAACACGGTGGCCATTACGGCGATCCAGGCGCAGGCGCAGGTTCCGGCGCGGGACCAGGGCCCGGCGCACGCGGCGGGCGTCTAAGGCCGCAACCCGCAAAGGACGACGCCGGCACTTTCGCGGGTGCCGGCGTCGTCCTTATCCGTGGGGTGCTTTGGGGTCAGGCGGCTGCCTTGACCTTCAGGGGCTCGATCTTGCCGATGACGAACAGGTAGTTCGCAGCGCCGATGAGGGAGATGGCGCCGATCACGGCAAGGGGTGCCACGAAGGAACCGGTCTGGTCAACCAGCACGCCGATCAGGATGGGGGTGAAAATACCGGCCAGGTTGGAGGCGAAGTTCTGCAGGCCGCCGATGGAGCCGACGTGGCGTGAGCTCGGGGCGACGTCGGCCGGCAGCGACCAGATGCCGGTGGCGGCCACCGTGAGGCTGGAGTACGCGACGGACAGCAGGGCCAGGGCCATCCAGGCCTCCGGAACCAGCGCGGCGAACATGATGACCGAGCCGCCGGCAAGGCCGCCGGCGATGGCCGTCTTGCGGACCTTGCTGACCGGGGAACCGGCGCGGACGGCACGGTCTGCCAGGTAGCCACCGAGCCAGCCGAACAGGACGGCACAGATGCCGGGGATGGCGCCGAAGAAGCCGAGCTTGAGGAGGTCGAAACCGCGTTCCTTCACCAGGTAGCTGGGGAAGAACGTGATGAAGAAGTAGATGGCGCTGTTCAGGCAGAAGAAGCCGAACATCATGCTGAGGATGGTGCGGTACTTGAAGAGTGAGCGCCAGGGGAGCTTGGCTGCGCCTTCGTCATCGCTTGCCGCACCGCGGGCGCCGCCTTCCTGGATGTAGCTGACCTCTGCCTCGTTGGCGCCGGCGTGCTCTTCCGGGCTGCGGTAGTACTTCCACCACACGGCCGCCCAGATGATTCCGAGGACGCCGATGATGATGAAGACCGCGTGCCAGGAGGTGAACGCGACGATCAGGGTGACAATCGGCAGGGCAATCACCGCGCCGACGCGGGATCCGGAGTCCCAGATGCTGGTGGCGAAGGCGCGCTCCCGGACGGGGAACCAGGTTGCCACCACCTTGGCTGCGGTGCTGGGCGCGGGGCTCTCGCCGACGCCAAGGAGGAAGCGGGCGGCGAAGAGCGACCAGAAGCTCGTTGCCGCTGCGGTGACCATCGTGAACACGGACCACCATACGGCGGCCAGTGAGAAGGACCGGCGCGGGCCGACCTTGTCCACGTACCAGCCGGCGGCGAGCTGGAAGAAGTCGTAGGCCCAGAAGAAGGCGGCGAAGATCAGGCCCTGTTGTGTGGCGCTGAGTTCGAAGTCCTTGCCCATGAACGGCAGGGCGACGCTCAGGCTGGAACGGTCGAGATAGTTGATGCTGAGGCCTAGAAAGGCAAGCCAGATGATGACCCAGCGTTTGCGGGTCATCAGTCGCGGCGCTGCGGTGGAGGTGGCGGCATTGGTGTTGTTGCCGAGCGCAGTCATGCGGTCTCCTTCGACGTAAACATGGCTTTGGGTGCCTGGGGCACCGGCGGGGAGGGGAAGAACGCCGAAGATCACGGCGCCAAATCATATAGGAATCTGGTTAATCATATAGATTTTGTGATCTGGATCAAGCCCTTCCCCAAAATCCGTCCGGCAGCCGTTCCGGAAGCGGCGGTGGCTTATGATTCCCCACAGCAAGTCCCTTCCGTTTTTCGAACCCAGAGGTCCACGCGTGCCCCCACGTCCATCGTCCGACACATCCCGAGGCAAGGCCGCGTCCGCGGACGTCTATGCCTCCATGCGCGCCGCCATCCTTGAAGGCGAAATTTCACCGGGCACGCGCATCAACATCGACGGCGTGGCCCGCAGCCTGGGCGTGTCCCAGACGCCTGTGCGGGAGGTGCTGCAGCGGCTCGAGGGTGACAACCTGGTGGTCTACAACCCTGGCCGCGGCTACAGCACTACGCCGCTGCTCGGCCTGCCCGAGCTGCGGTCATTGTTCGAATTCCGGCTCCTGGTGGAGCCCTGGGCGGCCCGCGCCGCCGCCGTCGACCGGTTGGCCAACCCGGCGGCCGCACTGGAGAAGGAGCTGGCCGGGTTCAGGGACGCCATGAAGTCCGCCGGCGACCTGCGGCAGGACCTGGTGGCACACGATACGCGCTTCCATGACACCATCCTCGCGGCCTCCGGAAACCCGGTGGTGCGCCACGCGTTCGCCCAAACGCACTGCCACCTGCACACGTTCCGGCTGTACCCGGCGGACGTGGACGGAGCCATCACGGTGGCCGAACACACCGCGGTGCGGGAAGCCATCGCGGCCTGCGATCCGGAGGGGGCGGAGGCTGCCATGACCACCCATATCCACAACTCCTTCGACAGGTTCGCCCAGGCGTTCGGGGGCGGACTGGAGCCGCTGGCGGACAGTGGACCGCCGCGGAAGCGCATCATCACCTAGGGTGCCAAGCACATGTCATGGCCCCGGCCGCAGCAACCGAACCCGTTCGCTGCGGCCGGGGCTTTTTGGCGTGCGGCCCGGGGGCCGGCCCTTCCGGAGGAGCCGGAGGATTGACGTGCATCACAGTTCCTATATGATTATTGTAATTCATATAGGAACCTCGAATGACGCCCTTTCACGAAAGAAGAAGCCCCATGCCATCCATCACCTCCATCAAGACCCAGGACGTACGCTTTCCCACGTCCCTGGAGCTTGACGGTTCAGACGCGGTCAACGTTGACCCCGACTACTCCGCCGCCTACGTGGTGATCCGCACCGACGCGGGCGACGAAGGCCACGGTTTCGTCTTCAGCTGCGGCCGCGGCAACGAGATCCTGACCGCCGCCATCGATGCCTACGCACGCCTGCTGGTGGGACGCGACATCGACGAACTGATCTCCGACCTCGGCGCTGCGTCCCGGCTCCTCATCCACGATTCCCAGCTCCGCTGGCTCGGACCCGAAAAGGGCGTCACGCAGATGGCCTGCGGTGCCCTGGTCAGTGCTCTCTGGGACATCCGGGCCCGCCGGGAGAACAAGCCCCTCTGGCTGCTCCTCAGCGAGATGACGCCGGAGGAACTGGTCAGCGTGGTGGACTTCACCCACATACGCGACGCCCTCAGCCCCGAGGAAGCGCTGGAGATCCTCCGGGCCGGCCAGGAAGGCAAGGAGCAGCGCATTGCCGAGCTCAAGGCCGGCGGCTTCCCCGCCTACACCACCAGCCCGGGCTGGCTCGGCTACAGCGACGAGAAGCTCGTGCGGCTCAGCAAGGAAGCCGCCGCCGACGGGTTCTCCATGATCAAGCTCAAGGTGGGCGGCGACATCAACGACGACCGCCGCCGCATGGCCCTGGCCCGTGAAGCCGTGGGCAACCTCCCCATCGCCATCGATGCCAACCAGCGCTGGGAAGTGTCCGAAGCCGTGGAGTGGGTCAACCAGCTGGCCGAGTTCAACCCCTACTGGATCGAAGAACCCACCAGCACCGACGACGTCCTGGGCCACGCCGAGATCCGCAAGGGTGTCAGCCCCGTCCGCGTGGCCACCGGTGAAGCCGTGCAGAGCCGGATCATCTTCAAGCAGCTGTTGCAGGCCGGTTCCATCGACGTGCTGCAGCTTGACTCCACCCGGGTGGCCGGCGTCAACGAGAACATCGCCATCCTCCTCCTGGCCGCCAAGTTCGGGGTGCCCGTCTGCCCGCATGCTGGAGGCGTGGGCCTGTGCGAACTGGTCCAGCACTTCTCCTTCTTCGACTACGCCGTGGTGGCCCGCAGCCAGGACAACAGGATGATCGAGTTCGTGGACCACCTGCACGAGCACTTCGCCGAGCCCGTCCGCATCGTCGATGGCCGCTACGCCGCACCGGAACTGCCGGGCACCGGCGCCGAGATGCTCAGTGCCTCCCGCAGCCACTGGGAGTTCCCGGGCGGCACCGGCTGGCAGGAAGTGGGCAACCGCGCCGCCGTCACGGGCGGATCCCTCAGCGCAGCCGGAGCCGGCCGATGAGCGCAGCGCCGGAAACCGTCGTGGCCGGTCCAAGCACCGCCGAGGACCTGAACGCAGCCGTCGAAGCCGGACAGGTTGCCTTCGAACAGGCCCGCCTCGCTGACCCCGGCACCCGCGCCGGTTGGCTTGAGGCCGTGGCCGCCGGGCTGGAGCACGACGCAGCGGGACTCGTGGAGACAGCCGTCAAGGAGACCCACCTTGCCCCAGCCAGGCTGGAAGGTGAACTGAAGCGCACAGTCTTCCAGCTGCGGCTCTTCGCCGACGAGATCCGGCTGGGTGAGCACTTCGACGCCACCATCGACCACGCGGACCCGGAATGGGGGATGGGCCCCCGCCCCGACCTCCGCCGGTACAACGTGCCGCTGGGCGTGGTGGGGGTCTTCGGCGCCTCCAACTTCCCCTTCGCCTTCAGCGTGATGGGCGGAGACACTGCCTCGGCACTGGCGGCCGGCTGCGCCGTGGTGCACAAGGCCCACGATGCGCACCGCGAACTCGCTGCCAGGACGGCCCGGGCCGTCCTGGACGCGCTGGAAGGTGCCGGCGCGCCGTCGGGCCTGTTCTCCCTGGTGACCGGCCGGAAGGCAGGCGAGGCCCTGGTGGACCACCCACTGGTCAAGGCCGTCGGCTTCACCGGCTCCACCGCTGGGGGCCGCGCGCTGCTGGACCGCATCTCCGCACGCCCCGAGCCCATCCCGTTCTTCGGCGAGCTGGGCGGCATCAACGCGGTGTTCGTCACGCCGGGCGCCTGGGCGGCCCGGCGCGCGGAGATCATCAGCGGCTACGCGGGTTCCTTCACGCTGGGCATGGGCCAGTTCTGCACCAAGCCCGGGCTGCTGTTCGTCCCCGCCGGCCACGCTGAGGGGATCCGCGGGGAGCTGCAGGCGGCGCTGGCCGGCTTCACGCCCGCCCGGCTGCTCAGCCCGCGCCTGCACGCCGGCTACACGGAGGCCGTCGCCCGGCTCCGCGGTAGCGGCGGCGTGGACGTCCTCGTGGAGGGTGACTTCGCGGACGAGCCCGCCCCCACCGTCCTGCACACCACGGCCGCGGCAGTGCGCAGCAACCCGGAGCTGTTGCGGCAGGAGATGTTCGGCCCGGCAAGCCTGGTGGTGGAGTACGCGGACGAGGCAGAGCTGCCGGCGCTCGCGGAACTGCTGGAAGGGCAGCTCACCACCACGCTGCAGGCGGAAGCGGACGACGACGTCACCGCCCTGGCTGCCCGGCTGGCGGACATCAGCGGCCGGGTCCTGTGGAACGGCTGGCCCACCGGCGTCACCGTCAGCTACGCCCAGCACCATGGCGGGCCGTACCCGGCCACGACCTCGAACACCACCTCGGTGGGAACGGCCGCCATCCGCCGGTTCCTGCGGCCCGTGGCGTTCCAGCAGTTCCCGGCGTCGCGGCTGCCCGAACCCCTGCAGGACAGCAACCCCTGGCGCGTACCGCAACGGGTGGACGGCATCTGGCAGCACCCGGCCCGCGCAGTGAAGGAGGGACTGCAGTGAGCCTGTCCCACGCCGTAGGTTCCGTCCTGCCCGAGGACGCCGACCAGGCGCTGCTCATCGGCCGCGTCTGGGACCCGGAGACCGGGGGACCGCGTGTCGTGGCCGTCAGCGGGGACTCTGTCTTCGACCTGCACCGCCTCGCCGGGACCGTCGCGGACCTGCTGGAACTGCCGGAGCCCGCGGCCACCGTCCGCTCGGCCCTGGCCAATCCCAGCCTGGCCGAACCGCGGTGGGCGACGGCCGACGTCGTCAGCGCTTCCCTGGCAGGGGACGGCACCCGCGCGCGGCTGCTGGCCCCCGTTGACCTGCAGGTCATCAAGGCCTGCGGGGTGACCTTTGTGGACAGCATGGTGGAACGGGTCATCGAGGAACGCTGCGCGGGCGACGCCGCACGGGCCGCCGAGGTGCGCGACCTCGTGGGCCGTGCCCTGGGCGGCAGCCTGGCGGACCTGCGCCCGGGCTCGGCCGAGGCCGCGGAAGCCAAGCGGGTCCTGATTGCCGAAGGCCTGTGGTCGCAGTACCTCGAGGTGGGGATCGGCCCGGACCCGGAGGTCTTCACCAAGGCGCCCGTGCTGTCCTCGGTGGGGCTCGGCGCGGACATCGGCATCCCGGCCTTCTCCTCCTGGAACAACCCTGAGCCGGAACTGGTGCTCATCGCCACGTCCCGGGGCCAGGTGGTGGGGGCGACGCTGGGCAACGACGTCAACCTCCGCGACGTGGAGGGCCGCAGCGCCCTGCTGCTGGGCAAGGCCAAGGACAACAACGCCTCCAGCGCGCTCGGCCCGCTGATCCGGCTCTTCGACGGGTCCTTCACCCTCGAGACCCTGCGCGACGAGGAGATCCTGCTTCGGGTGGAAGGCCCGGACGGGTACGTGCTGGAAGGGCGGAACAGCGTGGCCCGGATCAGCCGGCCCTTCGAGGAGCTGGTGGCGGCAACGCACGGCCGCCATCACCAGTACCCGGACGGGTTCGCGCTGTACACGGGGACGCTGTTCGCCCCCACGCAGGACCGGGACGTCCCGGGGCAGGGTTTCACTCACAAGCACGGCGACGTCGTGACCATCCGCAGCCGCCACCTGGGCGCCCTGGTCAACCGGGTGGGGCCGTGCGAGGAGCTGCCCGCCTGGTCCTTCGGCCTGCGCGAGCTGTTCAACTACCTGGCGAAGCAGCGGCAGGAAGCGCGGGCCTGAGGTTCAACGCGGGTCGTGGACGGCAAAGGGCGACGGCGGCACCCAAGGTGGGTGCCGCCGTCGCCCTTTGCCTGCCTGGCTTAGCTGTTGTCCGGTTTGGCCAGGCTTTCCTTGTCCTCCTGTTTGGCGGGCTCATCGGAGAGGCCCTGCGGCGTGAGGTCCAGGTCCTCCGGGTTCTCCGGCGCCTCCGGGGCTTCGCCGGTTTCGGCTGCCTTGAGGTTGCCGGTGTCGTCCAGGGCAGGATTGCCTCCCTCTACACCCGTGGGATCCTGCTTGCCGGAGCCTGAGTCCGGCTGCGCGTTGAGCGGGGCGGTGCTGCTGGATCCCGTGTTGGTGGGGTCGTTCTCGTCGATCGAAGTGGGCTCGTTCGTCATGGAATTGTCCTCTCGGCCTGGTCCAGCGTGTCCCGCCGACCATACGCACAGCGGCCCTTCATCCGCAAGGAGCCCGGTGGGCTAGCATCACTGGCATGCCTGTAACCGCTATCACCACAGCGTTCATCCCCGTCCGGAACCCCGTGGCGTCTGCCGGGTGGTACAGCGCGATGCTGGGCCTGGACGTCGTGAAGGCGGATTCCTTCTCCGCAGTCCTCTCCGGCGCGGGAACGGCATCCGTGACCTTGATGGGGCCGGACAGCGGCATCAAGACCAGCCCGGGGCTCGCCTGGGCCACGTGCAACTTCAGGGTGGAAGACCTTGCCCGGTGCCGCGCGGAACTGGCCGGCAGCGGGGTCGCCGCCGGTCCTGTCCAAGGTTCGCCCGACATCTGCCTCTTTATTACCGTCCAGGACCCGGACGGCAACACCCTGCTGCTGACCGACCGCTGACGGCCGCCGCCTATAGGCTGGGTGGAACTGCAGAAGCCAGCCCCGGGAGGCCCGTCATGCTCGTGCTCGTCATCAATTCCGGCTCGTCCTCGCTCAAGTACCAGGTCCGCGACGTGGCCCAGGGAACCGTCCTCACCGAGGGGCTGATCGAGAAGATCGGCATGGGCAACGGCGGCGGCGGGGACGGGGAGATCGAGGGCCCGCGGGACCACGCGGAGGCGCTGGAGCTGGTGGATGCCGCCATCCATCGGGAGCTGGGCGACCAGGAGCTCGCAGCGGTGGGCCACCGCGTGGTGCACGGCGGGGAGCGGTTCGCCGAGCCCGTGCTGATCGACAATGAGATCACGCGCGCCATCGAGCGGCTCAATCCGCTGGCGCCGCTGCACAACCCCGCCAACGTCCTGGGCATCCGGGCCATCACGAAGAAGTGGCCGCAGATGCCGCAGGTGGCCGTGTTCGACACCGCCTTCCACCGCACGCTGCCCGAGCATGCCTGGCGCTACGCCGTCCCCGACGAGCTCTACACCAACCACGGGATCCGCCGTTACGGCTTCCACGGCACCTCGCACGAATACGTCGGGCGCCGGGCTGCGGCCCTGCTGGACATCCCCGTGGAGGAGTTCGACGGCGTCATCGCCCACCTGGGCAACGGCGCCTCGGTGACCGCCATCAAGGGCGGCCGCTCCGTGGACACGTCGATGGGTTTCACCCCGCTGGAAGGCCTGGTGATGGGCACGCGGTCCGGTGACCTGGACCCCTCCATCCTGGTGTTCCTGGGCCGGGCCGGGTGGACGCCCGAGGACATCGACTCCATGCTGAACCGCGAATCCGGGCTGAAGGGCCTGGCCGGGAACAACGATATGCGCTCCGTGGTGGAGGCCTCGGAGGGCGGCAACGCCAAGGCCTCCGTGGCGCTGGCGGTGGCGTCCTACCGGCTCGCCAAGTACATCGGCGGGTACCACGTGGCCGTTGGCGGGGCCAAGGCGCTGGTCTTTACCGCGGGCATCGGTGAGAACTCTCACCAGTTCCGCGCGCTGGTAGCCGAGCGGCTGGGCGCGCTGGGCATAGAGCTCGACGCCGGCCTCAACACCGGGCGGTCCAAGGAACCCCGGGTGATTTCCACGGCGTCGTCCGCGATCCCCGTCCTGGTGGTCCCCACGGACGAGGAACGCGCCATCGCTGAGGCGACGGCCGCCGTCGTCCGCGGTTGATCCTGCCTTTCCCTACGCGCGGCCCTTGAGGATCAGGTTCCAGTAGATCCTGGGGAACAGGTCGCGGTCCACCACCCAGGACAGCTTGCTCTCGTTCCAGGTGGGGACCCGGGGGATGGTGGGCATGGGACGGTAGCGGTCGTCGAACTCGGCGAACACCACCGTGTCCCGTGAGACCGTGAACGGGCACACCGAGTACCCGTTGTACTTGGCTTTCAGCGGCTTGCCTTTCCGCGCCGCCACGAGGTTCTTCGCCAGGACCTTGGCCTGTTTGCGCAGCGAGCCCCCGGACTTGGAATTCGTGGTGCCGGCGGCGTCGCCCAGGGACCAGACATTGGGGTAGCGGAGGTGCCGGAGCGTCTGCCGGTCAACCTCCACGAATCCGCCGGCATCCCCCGGATTTGGCAGGGTAGTGGACTTCAGCCAGTCCGGAGCCGACTGCGGCGGTACGGCGTTGAGCACGTCATACGCCAGGTCTTCGGTGGTGTTGGCTGCATTGTCACGGATGGTGGCCTTGCGTTCGGCCGGGTTCACCGCCACCAGTTCGCTGTTGGTGCGCAGCTCGATCCCGTACTCGGCAATCTTGCGGTCCAGCTCCCGGTCCACTTCCGGGACGCCGAACACGGTGGGATACGGCTGGACCATCACCACGCGGATCTTGTCCAGTACCCCCTGTTCCCGCCAGTAGTCACAGGCCAGGTACATCGGCTTCTGGCTTGCCCCGCCGCACTTGATGGGCCCGGCAGGCATCGTGAACACCGCCGTGCCGGCCGTCAGGCTGCTCAGGAGCGTCCACGCCTTGGGGGCGAGGTCGAACTCGTAGTGTGATGCCCCGTGGGGCGAGTGCACGGCCTCGGCCAGTCCCGGCACTGCCGCCCAGTCGAACTGCAGCCCCGGGCACGCCACCAACTGCCCGTAGCCCACCACGGCGCCTGAGGCGAGGGTGACGGTGTTGGCCTCCGGGTCGACGTCGGCAGCGGCGTCATGGATCCAGGTGACGCCTTTGGGCGTGACGGATTCCTGGGTCCGGATGGCTTCCCCGGCCTGGGCGCGGCCGCCGGCGATATGCGAGAACAGCGGCTGGTAAAGGTGGTGGTCCTTGGGCTCGATCACTGCCACGTCCTTGACGCCGTAGCGGTGTAGCCGCGCGGCCAGGGAGATGCCGGCGTTGCCGCCGCCGATGATGAGGACCTCGTGCCGGGCAGCCATGGCGCTACTTCTTCTCGGTCAGGGCCGATGCCTTGTGCGCTGCGCGGGCGCCGGTCTTCTCCGACTCCACCACGTACTGCGGTTCATCCTCACTCGCGCGGTGGGTGTTGCCGTCCAGCTCGAAGTCGCTGGTCTTCTTTTCCACGATCTTCCCGTGCGTCTTGCCCTGGGAGGTGTTCCACTCCACGCGCGTTCCCTTGCTCAATGACATCTGGACTCCTTCGCTGGGCGATACGTGGGTGTGTGCTGTTCTGCGCCCCCGGTTACCCCAGGGCGCCCCGGAGCCAATAGTAAGCATGGCTACCTTGTTTTGGGCAGCTGCGGGTCCGAACCGGAGGCAGGTCTGTGGCAGCGCGGGAGGGGGCGTTGACACCGGCTGCGTCCAGGGCCATCAGCCCCCAACACCAAGCTCAACCTGTTGCTGGGCCACCCGCGGCCGGGGAACCAGCAAAGTCATGGGGCGGCACTTCGACTGGACTGTCGAGGTCACCGAATTCGATCCGCCCCGGCGCATGGTGTCCCGGTCGGTCGAAGGGAAGCTCGACTTCGCAGTGACGTTCACGCTGGAACCTGCCGACGGCGGGACGCGCGTCACGCAGCGGATTGACGCCGCGTCCGGCCTCGGCGGCATCTTTGGCAAGCTGGCCGACCCGCTGGTGGAGAGGGCGCAGGGCCGGACGGTCCGGGCCAATCTCGAAACCCTGGCGGAATGGATGGCCGAGCACCCGCAACCCTGATCATCCGGCTGCGGTCAGCGTTCGACGGCGGCAGGGGTCCGCCCTCCACCGCCAAAATGGGCCCGAAGCCGGTGCAGTAGAGCGGTGGCCTTGTTGCAGGCCGCCCAGTACGCCACCCCTGCCGCCAGCGATGCGCCCACCGCCAGGGGCAGCCCCAGGCCGGCCAGCGGGGGATAGACCAGCCAGTGCACCAGGTAGATGTGCATGGACGCGCTGGCCAGCAGGACGGTCAGGCGGCTCGCGGCCCGCGGCACGGGGAGGGTGGGGAGCCAGGTGAGCAGCAGGATGCCGGCGATCACGGTGAGGTCCCGGTTGGGGTTCTCGAAGAAGCCCGGGACAGTGAGGAGTGCCAGGGCCGTGACCAGGCAGCGCTGCGGAAGGTTCCGGGCGCGCGCCACCGCCCAGCCCAGGGCGAAGAGCCAGAAAGCGGGAACGGTGTGCGGGACGTCCGGATCGACCAGTTCGAAGCGCGTCAGCAGTCCGGCGCCGAACAGGGCCAGGGGGTAGAGGAACGGGAACCGGCGCTCACTGCGGTGCAGCCACGGGATGGCGAGCAGGGCGGTCATGGCCAGGAGGATGTAGACGATGACCTCGATGAACCAGAAATGCCACTGCGTCGTCACCTTCTCGGGGCCGAGGATGGCGTTCAGCAGCACGATGTTCACAGGGCTGTAGCGGTCGGTGACCAGGAATGCGAACGCGATGAACACCATGCTGGGCACCACGATCCGCGCCACGCTGGTGAGTTGGCGGCGGAGGCGGGCGGCACCTTCGCCGGCCAGTTGGAAGCGGGCGAAGTTGAAGCCCGCGGCCGCTATCAGCACGTGCGCCATGCCCTGCCACTCGAACAGCCCGATATGGGTGCTGACGATGAAGACGATGCCCACCGCCCGCAGGACGATGCTGGTGTCCATCGGTGCGAGGAGCCGTTGCCCGAGGGGAATCTTCGTGTCCGGAGCTGCCTGCGCTTTCGGCTCCAGGTCGCGGACCGCCGTGACGTGCCAGTCCGGCGGCAGGTGCCCCAGCAACTGCTCGAGCCGGACCGAGGCCGCCACGAAGGAGAGGGAGTCGCCGCCGAGCGAGACGAACGTGTCCGTGCCGGAGATGCCGGTCCGTTCCAGGGTGTCCTCGAAGATCCGGCGGACGGTGTCCGGCGCGGAGGCGGGGGAGGGGTCGCGCGGGGCGTGGGTATCCCGGGCCGCCGGCAGCGCCGCCACGGCAGGGTAGTCGATCTTGCCCGTCGCCAGGCGTGGCAGTTCGTCCACCGCGTGGAGGTCGACGGCGGCGCGGGGCAGGCCCAGGCCCTGTGCCAGGACCTTGGCCAGCAGCTGGGTGTCGTGCCGGCCTTCGACGGCGACGACGATGCTCCGGTCGCTGCCGGTGCTGGCCGCCGTGACACCCATGTCCGCCAGGAGCCGCTCCACCTGGCCGAGATCGACCCTGAGTCCCACGATCTTGACGAACCGGCTGCGCCGTCCCAGGAGTTCGTAGAGCCCGGCGTCGTTCACCCGCGCAAGGTCGCCGGTGCGCAGCTCCGTCACCGTCCGGCCCAGCGCCAAATCGCGGGGGTCCTCGGCGTAGCCCAGCATCACGTTGGGTCCGGTGTACACGAGTTCGCCGTCGGCCAGCCCGTCCACGGGGTCGATCCGGAAGGACCCGCCGGGGACCGGGACGCCGATGGCGCCGGCCTGGGCGGTGGCGAGATGCGGCGGCAGGTAGGCCATCCGCGCCGTGGCTTCCGTCTGCCCGTACATGACGAAAAGGTCCCAGCCCTGCCGGCGTCCGAGGTCTGCGTAGTGCCGTACACGGCCGGGATCGAGCCGGCCGCCGGCCTGGGTGACGTAGCGCAGGGACGGCAGCTCCATGTCGGCGAAGCCGACGCGTTCCAGCAGTTCGAAGGTGTAGGGCACTGCCGCGAACGAGGTTGCCTGCCGGTGCCGGAACAGCTCCCAAAAGCACGGGTCAACCACGGACAGGCCGGTCAGGACTAGGCTGGCTCCGCGCAGCAGATGGCTGTTGATCACCGAAAGCCCGTAGCAGTAGGACATGGGCAGCGTGGTGGCCGCACGGTCTGCGGCCGTGATTCCGAGGTAGGTGGCGATCGATTCGGCGTTGGCCTGCAGGTTCGCGTGGGATAGCCGCACCAGCTTGGGCGAGCCCGTGGAGCCGGAGGTGCTCAGGAGCAGGGCCAGGTCCGGGTGCAGCTCGTGCCTGGTCCCGGGCCGGCGTTCATCCAGCTGCAGCCCGCCCCTGGCCGGCTGCAACAGCACGTCCGGGTCGTAGGCGGCGACGAGGGACGCAAGGGCGGCAGGCTTGTCCTCCGGAAGCAGGATCAGCGGGTGCCCGCCCGCCAGCGCGGCAAGGTAGGCCACCAGCGAGTCGACGTCGTTCGACGCCGCCAGGGCGACCAGCCGGCGTTCCCTGCCCAGCCTGGCGGCGAGGTCTTCGACACGCCCGGCGAGCTCGCGGTAGGTCAGGGTAAGCCCGTCGGCGTGGATGGCAGGGCTGTCTCCAAAGCCGGCAAGGCCGGCGGCGAAAGATGCCCGCGCGTGGTCAAGCTGCGTGGTCATCCGTCGATGTTATTAGTTAAGGCTTACCTAACAAAAATCGCCGTTATAGGAAAGTCGCTGGAGAAATACGGGTCCTACTTCAGCCCCGCCCCGGGGAGGAGCGTGGTGGCGCCCAGCGAATCGGCGATGAACGCGTAGTCCCACGCCCGCTCCCGCCACTGCACGTACCGTCCGGACGCGCCGCCGTGCCCGCCGTCCATCTCGATCTTCATGACGATGGGCTCGGAACCGGTGGTCTTGTTCCGCAGCTCCTGCACCCACTTGGCGGGTTCCACGTACAGGACCCGGGTGTCATTGAAGGATGTGACCGCCGCGATTTTCGGGTAGGCCACCTCCCGCACGTTCTCGTAAGGGGAGTAGGACTTCATATACGCGTATGCTGCCGGATCGGTAATGGGGTTGCCCCATTCCTCCCACTCCAGCGCGGACAGCGGAAGGTCGGGATCGAGGATGCTGGTAAGGGGGTCCACGAACGGCACCTGCGCCACGATTGCCGCATACTTTTCCGGAGCCATGTTGGCCACCGCGCCCATCAGCAGGCCGCCCGCGGAGCCGCCCAGGGCGGCGATCCGGGCCGGATCCACCCACCCGGAGTCTGCCAGCCAGCCCGTGGCATCAATGAAGTCGGTGAAGGTGTTCTTCTTGGTGAGTTTCTTGCCGTCCTCATACCAGTGCCGGCCCAGCTCGCCGCCGCCCCGGATGTGCGCGATCACGAACACCACGCCCCGGTCCAGCAGCGACAGCCGCGCAATGCCGAACCCGGGATCCATGCTCATCTCGTAGGAGCCGTACCCGTAGACCAGCCCGGCCGCCGTCGCATCCTGCGTTACGGACTTGTGCCGCAGCATCGAGAGCGGGATGCGGGTGCCGTCCCCCGCCGTCGCCCACTCGCGGGTTGCCACGTAGTCGCTGCCGTCGTAGCCGCCCAGGACGGGGCTTTCCTTGCGCAGCAGCAGGTCCCCGGCGGGCTGCTCCGGCGTGGGGAGCACGAAGTCGTAGATGCGCGACGGCGTGAAGTAGGACGTGTAGCCCAGGCGGATGAGGGGCGCGTCGTAGTCCGAGCCACCCACGCCCGCGGTGTACAGCTCCTCGTCGAAGGCCGGTTCCACGGGTGCCTGCTGCGCCGGCGTCCCCAGCCCGGCCAGGCCCATTACCTGGACCCGTTCGATGGTGTCCTTGCGGATGGAGACGATGAGGTGCGTGGCGGTGACGCCCGCCCCGTTGACGCGGACCTCGTCGGAATGCTCGACGACGGTCTGCCAGGACTGCCCGGCCAGGGGCTTTTCCAGCTCGGCCGGGTCCGCCAGGGAGACCATGGAGTTGATGGCGCCGCGGTTGTGCGTGAGGAGGATTTTCTCCGTCTTCTGCCCGTCCGGGCCTTCGAGCAGGAAGGGCTCTGCTTCGTAGAGGACCCGCTCGTTGCGGGAGATCACCGTGGTCAGGGTCCGGGTGCGGTCATCGAAGCGCAGCAGCCGGGTTTCGCTGTACTCCGAGCACCCGATGCCCAGCACCAGGTGGCGCCGGTCCGCGGAGAGCTCGAAACCCAGCCACATGGCGGCGTCGTCCTCCTGGTAGATCACCGTGTCCTCGGCCACGGGCGTGCCCAGGACGTGTGCCTTCACCTGGTAAGGCCGCCAGGAGTCGTCCACCACGGTGTAGAAGATCCGGGTGCCGTCGGGTGAGAACGCAACGCCGTAGAAGATGTTCTCGATGACATCCGGCAGCAGTTCGCCGGTGCGCAGGTCCTTGATCCGGAGGGTGAAGCGTTCATCGCCGGAATTGTCCACGGCGTAGGCGTAGAGGGTGCCGTCAATCGTTACGGCAGTGCCGCCCACGGAGAAGAACGGCTTGCCCTCGGCTTCCACGTTGCCGTCCAGCAGGACTTCCTCGCCGGGGATTTCGACGCCGGCCTCCACCGCGGGCGGTGTCCAGTCGGCCACCTTGTCGCCTGTGTCCCGGGCCTTGACGCGGCAGTGGATGCCGTATTCCTTGCCTTCGGCGGAACGGCTGAAGTACCACCAGCCGTCCTTGCGGTGCGGGACGGAAAGATCGGTTTCCTGGGTGCGGCCCTTGATCTCCTGGAAGATCGCCTCGCGCAGCGGTTCCTGGTGCGCGGTGACCGCTTCCTGGTACGCATTCTCGGCCCGCAGGTGCTCGATGACCTCGGCGGATTCCTTGTCCCGGAGCCACTCGTAGTTGTCCACGTACGTTTCCCCGTGGTGGGTCCGTTCGGTGGGGATCTTCTTGGCGACCGGGGGTGCCGGGATGGCGGTGTTGGTGGCGTCCTGCAGGGGAGTGGAGGTCATGGATTCAATATATAGACCAGCCCCCGCCACAAGGCAGGCCGTTCGCTGACGGGGGAGAGGAGGCGCGGAGGGGGCCAAAGACTCTGGGGTGTGCTGGCTGGTACCGGCAGGCTGGAAGGACAGTTGCAGGCGGGGGGCAGGAAGGAGATGCCATGTCACCCGAGCCAGGTCCGGCACCACGAACCAAGGCATGGCGTGCTGTTGCCCGTTGCATGGGAACCAGCTGCGCACTGCTCGCCCGCCGGCGGGTCTACCTGCCGAAGGGGCAGTTGGGCAGGATGCTGCGCTTCGCGGACGGAAGCACCGCGCGTGTCTACCGGGAGACTGCCGTTCGCCGTCAACCGCCCCGGGAGCCGTGCGTCCTGGTTGTTTCGTTCAGGCTCCGGCTGGTGCGGGGCAGGGCGCACCGGCTCTTCGAGGCCGAAAGCATCCTGAACACTCCGTTGTTCGTCGGCTTCCCGGGGTTCGTCTCCAAGCTCTGGTGCGCCCATGACACGTTCGGCGCCTACCGCGGCCTCTACGAGTGGGATGGTCCGGCGCAGGCGGAGGATTACGCCGCTGCCCTGTGGCGGGTCCTGGAACTGGTCAGCGTGCCCGGGTCCATCAGCTATAAGGTGCTGCCCGGGCTGCACCGGGATGAAGCGCTGGCGGATCCGGCGCGCATGCTCACCACAGCGGAACCGGACCACTCCTGGTGGCGGCTGCTCAGCCCGGCGTAACGGCGCTCGGTAGTGGTGCGGGGTAGCGGAGGAACGGCGGGTCATGGTGGCAGCGGAAGGTCCGACGGCGGACACGGACGTCCTGGTGGTCGGTGCCGGACCCGCGGGACTCGCCACAGCCCTCCAGGCCCATGCCCACGGCGCGACGGTGCGTGTGGTGGACCGGCGGACGGAGCGGTTCCGCCCTTCCCGGGCCATGATGCTTCACGCCCGTGCGCTTGAGGGACTGCGCCCGCTGGGTGTCACCGATGCACTGCTGGCCAGGGCCGATACCGGGCCGGAGGCGCGCATCCACCTGGGCCAGCGGGTCGTCGACGCCCGGATGGGCCACGCAGACCTGCCGGACACAGCCTTTCCGCACCTGACCCTGGTGCGGCAGGCCGACGTCGAGGATGTCCTGTGGCGGGAGCTCCAGGCCCGGGGCGTGCCGGTGGACTGGGGGGTGGAGTTCCGGGGCTTGGCGCCGGAGGAAACGGAAGGCCTCGTCTCCGCCGGCCTGCACAGGAACGGGCGCGGCCCCCAACTGCACCGCAGCCGTTTCCTGGCCGGCTGCGACGGGCAGTCCAGCACCGTCCGCTCCGTCCTGGGTGTCCCTTGGCGCGGGGGGCCCTATCCCGTGGAGGCAGTGCTGGCGGACCTGGAGCTTGACGGCGCCCTGGATCCCGGTGTGCTGCACGCCGCCGTCGGACGCTCCGGGCTGGCGTTCCTGTTCGCACTCGGCGAGGGTGCCACGTGGCGCCTGCTGGCCACCCGCCTGGCCGAACCGTCGCCGGACGCCCGCTTCGGGCAGCCCAGCCCGGCCATACCGCCCGCGGACGTGGCACGGCTGGTCCGGGAATCGGGGCTGGGAGCCACCGTCCGGGACATGCGCTGGTCGGCGAAGATCCCGCTCCAGCACCGCCTGGCCGGCACGTTCGGCGCCGGCCGCATCTTCCTGGCCGGGGACGCTGCGCACGCCCACTCTCCGGCCGGGGGACAGGGCATGAACAACGGGATCCTCGACGCGCTCAACCTCGGCTGGAAGCTTGGTTTCGCCTCGACCGCCGGCTGCCCCCTTCCGGAACTGCTCGCCAGCTACGGGCAGGAGCGGCGGCTCGCGGCACGGCGCGTGCTTGCCCTGACGCATCTCATCTTCTTCTTCGAAGCCTCGCCACATCCCGCCGCCCGCCTGGTCCGCGGCCTGCTGCCCGCTGTTGCCCCGCTGCTGCCGGTGCTGCTCCGCCGGCAGCGCCTCACGTCGCTGGGGATCAGGCTGCTGGCCCAGCCCTTCGTCCGGTACCGGCACAGCGCGCTGTCGCTGGACGCCGCACCGCGGAACGGCAGGTGGCCGCGGCCCGGTGACCGCCTGCCGGACGCACCGGCCAGTGCAGGGGGCCGCACGGTCCGCCTGCACGGGCTGACCGCGGCGCCCGGGGTCCACCTCTTCCTGGAGCGCGACGCCGGCCCGGACGCCCTGGGCACGGACCTTGCCAAGGAGCTGGCCGCGCCGGCCGCGGCGGAACGCGGGCCGCTGGTCCACGTCCACCGGCTCACCAGCCATCCCGGCCGGGGCATCGTTGCGGTCCGTCCGGACGGATACGTGGGCTTCCGCTGCGGCGAGGTGGATCCTGGCCGGCTGCGCGCCTGGCTGCGGCTGGCAGGCGCTGTCCGGGACTGACAGCGGTGATGCTCTATCACTTTTGGCCCCTAAACCGCCGTCTTAACGACCAAAGCTGATAGAGCAACCGGAGGGTAGTTGCCGAGGGGCCGCAGGCGTATCCTGTTCAGTTCAAGGCACATCCGCCCAGCATGAGAGGGGAAGTTGCATGACCATCCCGCCAGTGCACGAACCTGAGCCGTTCCCGCCCGAGCCCGGTCCGGAGCCCACCTCCCCGGACCCCACCCAGCCGGGGCCGCCGTCGCCCAACCCGTTCCCTGCACCGCAGCCTCCCGGGCCGTTGCCCATTCCGGACCCCGGTCCAGCGCCGCTCCGTCCGGACCCCACCAGGGACTGAATTCCGGGGCAGGAAGACCCCTTGGAAAGGGGGCCTTCCGCACCTGCAGCAGCAGGGCGGAAGGCCCCCTTTTCCGTGCACTGCCACGGCGAAAAAATCTCCCGAAACCGCTCCCGGAACCCCTTGAAGACCTGCCTCTCTGGTGCTAAAAAATCTATATCAGCCAATACAGATCAGGCTGAGTGGAAAACGATGTTGGACCAACTCTTACGAGGAGGGAAGCCATGTTGATGCGAACCGATCCGTTCCGCGAGCTGGACAGGCTGGCCCAGCAGGTCCTCGGTACGGCTGCACGCCCGGCGGCGATGCCGATGGATGCATGGCGTGAAGGCAACGACTTTGTGGTTGCCTTCGACCTGCCCGGCGTCGCCGTGGACTCGGTGGACCTGGATGTTGAACGGAACGTGCTGACGGTGCGGGCCGAGCGCCCGGATCCCGTCGGCAAGGAGACCGAACTGATCGCCTCCGAGCGGCCCCGCGGCGTTTTCAGCCGCCAGCTGATTCTTGGCGACACGCTGGACACGGAGCACGTGAAGGCCAGCTACGACGCCGGCGTCCTGACGCTGCGGATCCCCGTCGCCGAAAAGGCGAAGCCGCGCAAGATCGAGATTGAGACGAAGGGGGCAAAGCAGGAAATCGCCGCCTAGTTCCGGAAAGAACCGGGAAGCGGGTAGATCTGTTGACTGCCTTTTTGGGGCGAATCGCCACTCTGTGCACGCCACAGCGCCAGACAGCGCACCGGCAGCTGAGGCCTTAGCTTCCCGACCTGGTGGCCCCCGGCTTCGGCCGGGGGCCATCTCCGTGCCGCCGCAGTGCCGCCGGAGGCTTAGGAGCCGAGTTCCAGCATCAGGGCCGGCAGTTCGTCGGACAGTTCGCGGGCGAGGAAGCCGAGCGGCCCCAGGCGGCTGGCCAGGCGGTCAGCCGCCGCGGCGTGCAGGTGCGTTCCCCAGCAGGCAGCCTGTGCGCTGCTGGTGCCGCGGGCCCGGACCCCGGCGATGGCCCCGGCCAGGACGTCCCCGCTGCCCGAGGTCCCCAGACCGCCGTAGCCGGTGGTGATCTTCCACAGTTCGGGTTCCTCCGGTGCATCCCCGGGCGGCCGGGCGATCAAGCCCTGGCAGCTGACCACAGCGTCATACCGGCGCGCAATCGCGGCCACGTCCACTTCCAGGTCGTCGGGCTCCCGGCCCAGGAGGATGCCGGCCTCCGTCGGGTTCGGGGTAAGGATCAGGCGTCCGCGCCACGGATCCAGCTGGTCCTCCAAGCCTGCCAGCGCGCCAAGCGCATAGGCATCGAGAACGACGGCGGGACCATCCGGGCGGGCACCTGCGGTGTCCTCCCGCTTGCCGTCCTCCCGCTTGAGCAGCGCCTGCAGAAGCTCCGCGGCAAGGTCCTCATCATCCAGCCCCGGGCCCACCAGGAGGGCGTCCGCCCGGTCCAGGTAGGAGCCGATCCGCTCCAGCTCGGCCGTAACTGAGCCTGCAGGCGTCTCCGGCAGGCCGATCGCCCCGCACTCGGGCAGCGCCACGCCCACCTGGACGGCAACCGACTCGGCCACGGCCAGGGTCAGCTTTCCGGCGCCGGCGCGCAGGGCGGCCACACCCGCCAGCAGGGCTGCCCCGGGAGTGGCGCGGGCACCGCCGACCACCAGCACCGATCCGCGCGAGTACTTGTCCTCACCGGGAGCGGGCAGCGGCCAGCCGCGCAGGAGCGATGGCGTCACCAACGTGGCCGCAGCCGTCTCACTTTGGCTGGACACGGGTGTCTCCGGCATGTTCGGTCACGGTGGCGCCAAACTCGGTCAGGTGGTCCGCCACGTTGAAGCTCTCCAGCGTCCACGGGCCAGCGCCGGACGGGCGGACGAACCGGGTCACCGAGGCGTTGAGGATGGCCTCCCTGGCCGCCAGGTCCAGCAGCTCCTGCTCGCTGAGGCCTTCCAGGACGTACCTGAACAGCATGATGACGGCATCGTGGCACACCAGCATGACGCGGTGGCCCATGCCCAGGCTGTTCAGTTCGGCCAGGACCGAGCGCAGCCGCAGGGCAACGTCCACCCAGGACTCCCCGCCCGGCGGCCGGTAATAGAACTTGCCCAGCCAGTCCCGCCGTTCGGACTCCCCCGGGTAGCGGTTTTCCACGCCCAGCCGGGTGAGCCGGTCCAGGATGCCGAGTTCACGGTCCCGCAGCCGTTCGTCCGTGCGCACCTTCAGCGGCCACCCGGCGGTGTCCACCGCGATTTCGGCCGTCTGGCGGGCCCGGGCGTACGGGGAGGATACGACGGCGTCCGGGCGGAACTCCTCGGCGATGCGGGCCAGCGCCTTGCCCAGGGCCGTGGCCTGCTCCTTGCCCGTGCCGGACAGGTCCACGTCGGCGTCCCGGGCGGGAACCTCGATGACCTCCACCCCGGCGGCGCGCGCCTCGGTGGCTGCCACGTTGCCTTCGCTCTCACCGTGCCGGATCAGGAGCAGCTCCACCGCCCCGGCTTCCTGGACGGCCTCGGTCAGACCGTCCTCCTTGGAGGAAGCGCTGTTCGTAGAATCGCCCGTCAAGAAACCACCCCGTCCGATTGCCGTGCCGAATGCAGGAACACTACCAGCGGCGTACCCAGGAGGCGGGGAAAATAACAGCCGTGGCTACCGCTCGGGCGTGAGCACCTTGGAAAAGACGGTGCCGCCGTTGGCGTTCCGGAGGCTGACGGTGAAGCTGTTGTCCCCGCCCAGCTGGACATGCCCGAAGAACTGGTTTTCGCCGTCGCGCGGTGATTCGCCGGCGAAACGCCCGGCCTTGGAGAACACCACCTCCGGACCGAACGTGCCGTCCATGGCGTTGGGGCCGAAGGAGCCTGCGTTGATGGGCCCGGCGACGAATTCCCAGAACGGGTCGAAGTCGGTGAAGGCGGCCCGCTCGGGGGAGTAGTGGTGGGCGGCGCAGTAGTGGACGTCGGCGGTGAGCCACACCGTGTTCTTCACGCCGTTGCGTTTGAAGGCGCTCAGTACGCCGGCGATTTCCAGCTCGCGGCCCAGCGGGGCACCCGCGTCGCGGTTGGACAGGCTTTCCTGGTTGACCGGGCCGTCCGGCACCACGATGCCCAGCGGGAGGTCGGCGGCGATCACCTTCCACGTCGCCTTGGACTTCGTCACCTCGCGGATCAGCCAGTCCACCTGCTCCTGGCCCAGGATGTTGGTGGCGTAGGGTTCCTTGCCGTCCGTGTTGGGGGACTTGAACGTGCGCATGTCCAGGCAGAAGATGTCAAGCTGCGGGCCGCGGCTGATCTTCCGGTAGATGCGGGCGGGCTGGTACTGGCCGGCGTCGTCGAACGTTCCCGGGCGCCAGATCGCCGAGCTGTCCGCAATCGGCATGTTCTCCTGCCACGCCTGCCGGCCGCGGGCAGCGAGGGTATTGACGTCCCGCACGGTGTAACGGGAGTCGTCAATGATTTGGCCGGGGTACCAGTTGTTGTGGGTCTCATGGTCGTCCCATTGGGCGATCACGGGAACGTCCGCGAACATGGCCCGCATGTTGGCGTCCATGGAGTTGTAGCGGTGCCGGCCGCGGAACTCGGTGAGCGTTTCGGCCACCTTGGAAACCTCTTCCGTGACCAGGTTCCGCCACACCCGGCCGTCCTTCTCCACCACGGATTCGGGGATGGGGCCGTCGGCGTAGATGGTGTCGCCGGAGTGGATGAAGAAGTCGGGGCGGGTCTGGTGCATGGCCCGGTAGCCGCGCATTCCCCCGATTTCCTCGTTGATGCCCCAGCCCTGGCCCGCGGTGTCGCCGGTCCACACGAAGCTTTGCCCGGACGACGCCGGGACCTCACCGCCGTTGCTGGTGTCACCGGTGCGGCCCTTGCCATTGACCGATCCTGCGTCCGGTGCCGTGCGGAAGCTGCCGCGAACCATTTCGCTGGCAGCACCGGCTTCGTCCTCGAAGCTGATCTCCAGCGCAAAGCGGGTGTTGGACGGCAGGTTGCCGGCGTGGATCTTGGCGGTGAAGTCGGAGGCCTGGGTTGCCCGGGGCCCGCGCAGCACCCGCTCGAAGGCGCCGCGCCCGCGCAGGACCTCCCCGCCGTCGTCCACTGCCCGCAGCACCGCCGTCATCCGGCCGGCGCCCGACGCCCTGGACCACAGCACCGCCGTGTCCGAGGTGACGTCGCCGGTGGCGATGCCGCTGGGCAGGGTGAGCCGGTTGCGGACCAGGGCGACGCCGGTGGACTGGCGTGGCGGCGTGCCGGCGTTCGCTGCGGAAGGGGCGGAGGCGAGGGCCGCGGCGAGGATGGAGCCTTTGACGACGGTGCGGCGGGAAACGGAGGAGTTGTTGGTCATGCCCACAGGTTTCCGCCGGCGGACGCACGGACCCTGTCCCGCCGGTGAACTGAAGGTGAGCCGATGCTGAACACGGGGTGCCCTGCGGCGCGCACCGCCTACGGGACCGCGAAGTCCGCGATCCTGCCCTCCCGGAGGGCCGCCCCCACCGCCGCGATGCCGCCGTAATCGGGGAACACCACCGACTGGCCGGCCGCCATCCCCGTTCCTGCCGTGGGCAGCGTCATGGTGCCGATCGCGTTCACGTCCAGGTTCCGCAGGCTGTAGGCGAGGATGGCTGCCTGGACCGGGTCGAAGCCCTTGTCCACGGTGAGGCAGCAGGACGCGAAGTCCACCAGCGACCGGACCGCGTTCACGTCGGTGAGGGCGCCGCTGCTGGTGAACCGGGCCAGGACGGCGCGGACCATGATGCGCTGGTTCACTACCCGCTGGTAGTCCCCGTCGGTGAAGGCATGGCGCTCGCGGCTGAACTCCAGGGCTGCCTGCCCGTCAAGGTGGTTGACCCCCTGGGTGAAGGCGTGTTCGGTTTCGATGGTGGACTGGAAAGCGAAGGGGACATCCACGTCGATGCCGCCCAGGCCGTCCACCATGGCCTTGAACCCGCCGAAGTCCAGCATCAGGGTGTGGTCGATGGTGATGCCCAGCAGTTGCTGCACCGTGGCGGTCGTGAGGTCGATGCCGCCGTACTCGAGCGCCGCATTGATCTTGGAGCCGCCGACGCCGGGCACGTCCACCCAGAGGTCGCGCATGATCGAGATGATGTAGAGGGCGTGCCGGTCGGCGGGAACGTGGACCACCATCAACGCATCGGAGCGCTGGTCCGAAGACTCGCCGGTGGCCGCCGTGTGGGCCGCTGCATCCCGCGCGGGAGTGCCGCGGATGTCGCTGCCGATGATCAGGATGTTCATCGGTGCGGCCGGTAGCTCGGGAATCGGGGCGGGCGGTGGCGGCGGTGCAGGGGCCGGCGGCGGGGTTTCGGACGGTGTGGGCGTAGGCGTCGGTGTTTCGCTGGGTGACGGAGTGGAGGTCTGGGTGGCGGCGGGCTGCGCCTGCTGGCCCGCACGGTTCAGGCTGAAGACCGCGATCCCGGCGGCCGCGACGAGCGCCAGCGCCAGCAGGGCGGCGATCCAGCGGCGCCGGCCCAAGGCAACAATCCATGCGGGCCGGTGGGACTGTGGACGCGGGGGACCGGCGTTGCCGGGACCGCCTGGCCCGGATGGATCAGGACCGCCTGGGATGCTCATGACGACTCCACCTCATTGTGAACAGGTGCGATCAGTGTCCGTCGGGCAACCCTTTGCTGGCTACATACGTATCCAAACTGTCACCTGCCAGCGCCTCGCTGATGTCCCTGATGGCCGCGTAATTCGGCAGGACGATCGACTGGCCGTCCGCGGAGGTGCCCACGCCCAGGGTGGGAAGGGTGAACATCTCCATGTCCCCGGCCCGCACGTTGCGCAGTTCCACGGCCAGGCCGGCCAGCGCGGCCGCGTTCAGGCCCCTGTCCACGCTGATGTACGGTGCCATGGAGCTGACCACGTTGTGCACCTTCACCGGGTTGAGGAGGGTCTCCGCGCTGAGGTTCTTGGCGAACAGCGCCTTCACAAACGCCTGCTGGTTCCGCACCCGCTGGTAATCGCCGTCCCTGAAGGCGTAGCGCTCGCGGACGAACTCAAGCGCGTGCCAGGCCATCGAGCACCTTGGGCCCCTGCTTGAAGTTGAAGCCGTCGTGCGCGGAGACGAAGGGCTGCTTGATGTTCACCTCCACCCCACCCAGGGCGTCGGTGAGGCCAACGAAGCCTTCAAAGTCGATCATGGCCACGTGGTCGATGCGCTGGTTGAACAAGGATTCCACCGTCTGCACCATCAGGGGCACGCCCCCGTAGGCGAGCGCAGCGTTGATTTTGGCCTGGCCGTTCCCGGGAATATCGACCCACAGGTCGCGCATCAGGGAGATGGCGAAGATGTTGGAGCGGTCCGCCGGAATGTGGACCAGCATCAGGGTGTCGGCGCGCTGGTTGGAACTGCTGCCTGATACCGCCTCATCCACTGTGGCCCCGCGGCTGTCGCTGCCCATCACCAGGATGTTCAGGCCGCCGGCTGCTGCTCCGGCGGTGCCCTCTGCTGCGGCGGGTCCGGCCGCCGGCACGTTCCCTGGAGCGTCGGGAGCCTGCTGCCCTGCTGCTTCGCCTGCCGGCGCCTGTGAACCTGGCTGCGGGCGGCTGGACTCGGGCGGGAACGGGCTTTCAATGATCCTGGCCTGGGAATCGAACGTCTGCCCCAGGTTGAACAGGTAGGCCCCGGCCGCGGCGGTTACCAGGACCACTATGCCGGCGAGCACCAGCAGGGCGGTCCGCAGGGGGCGTCGGCGGCGCGCCGGCGGTACTGCGGCGCGGCTGGCGTCTGTGCGGGAAGGGTTCAGCTGGATGCCCATTTCGGAAAATTAGCATCGGCTCCAATGGCCTTACATCGGGGGAATCCACAGAAAACCCGCAGTCTGTCCCGCAGCGGGACGCAGCATCTGGCAGGCGTCGACGCCGGTCCCGGACGCCCCGTCAGGTGCCCCCTTTACGGCTGGGCGGCCGCGTCGGGGCTGGCAGCCGCGTTGAGGCGGGCATGGCGGAGGATCGAAACGATCGCCGGCGCGAGCTGGTCCTCCATCTGCCGGTAGACCTCCGGCGCCCGGCGGTAGGGGTCCACGATGTCGTTGTCGGCCGGGTCCGGGGGAAGGGCCAGGTGCCGCACCCCGGCGGCGCGTGCCGGCAAGCCCCGCCAGAACACGGCGTTGGCAGCCAGCCAGCCGCCGTCGTCGGACGCGTCTTCCGCGGCGGTTCGGGACGCGCCCGTGCCCCGTTCGTCCAGGACGTCGAGCATGCGGGCGAACTCGCGGATGGTGAACGTCCGCTTGAGCAGGGACGCATCCAGCTGCAGCACCTCGCCGCGGTGGCCCGAGGTCATGGTGAGTACCAGGTCCACGCCCCGCAGGATCCTGGGGGTGAGCTGACGGGCGGCGAAACCATCGGGGTCGCCGCCGAAGGTCCGTACGATGTCTGCCGAGATGGGCTGCATCGGCTCACCCACGAGTGCGCGGGTGCCGGCGCTGGACACCTCGAAGCCGCCCGGCACCACCTGGTTGAGTCCCGCCTGCAGCAGCCGTTCGGCCACGGGGGACCGGCAGATGTTGCCGGTGCAGACGGTCAGGATTCTTACTGGTGCGGATGTGTCCACGGGGATTTGTCTCTTTCCAGCCGGTGCCCGGGCCGTCCGGCCCGTGCTTTTCAACTTAACACGCATCCCTCCCACCTTCCCGGTGGAAGGTGGGAGGGATGTGTGGTGGACGGGTCAGAGCCCTGCGAGCAGCTGCTTCATCTCGGTGATTTCCGCCTGCTGGGCCTCAATGATCGCGTGGCCGAGCTGGAGCGCGTCGGGGAACTTCCCGGCGCTGATTTCCTGCTGGGCCATGTCGATGGCGCCTTCGTGGTGGCCGATCATCTGCTCCAGGAACAGGCGCGCGGCCTCCGTGCCGGTGGCGGCCTTGAGCCTGTCGATCCCGGCGTCGTCCACCATGCCGGACATGCCGTGCCCGGAGTGGTCGCCCGTGGTGGGCGCGTTCCAGCCCTGGAGCCAGCCGGTCATCTGCTCGATCTCCGGGGCCTGGGCGTCCTTGATCTTCGTGGCCAGGGCGGTGATCTCGGCGGGCATGTCCGGCTTGGCCAGGATGATGCCGCTCATCTCCACGGCCTGGGCGTGGTGCGGGATCATCATCTGGGCAAACATGGTGTCGGCCTGGTTGTGGTCCGCGCTGGCGCCGGGCATAGCGCTGGGCATTGTGCTCGTCATGGGGCCGGAGCTGCCGTGGTCCATGGGCATGGGGCTTGCAGTGGAGCCGGCGGCGCACCCGGCGAGGCCGAGCGAGGCGGCGAGGGCAGCGGCAACGGACATGGTTTTGATGGTGTTCATGGTTGTCCTTCAGGGATGTTGGTGGAACTGGGCCTGTGGTGGGGGCGCAGTCCGGTTTACGTCCGGCTGATGGACAGTTCGCAGGGCGTGGGGCCCGGCGGCGAGTAGGAATAGGCGGCCGCGGGGCTGCCGTGGCCGGGCTGGGCCGGAACCGGGGCAGGGGCTGCCTGCGGCGGGTAGAGGGTGACAGGGCTGTTCGGTGCAGACGGGATGCAGGGGGCTCCCGATTCATGCACGCCGGGGCATGTGTCGCCGCACGCGGCGGGGTCCCCGGCCAGGTGCCCCGGCGAGGCCGGAACGTGCCGCGCCGAGGCTGCCGCGTGCCCTGCCGAAGCGGCCGCATGCGAGGCGTGGCTGGACGTCAGGACGTGCATCCCCAGGATTCCGGCGATAAGCGCCAGGATGCCTGCGAGCAGCCAGGCAGCACGGAGCAGGGACACCAGGGCGCGGGCTGGCGTGCTCATGGCGGTCCCTCCTTCCGTAGCAGTGCCGGGCCGCGGCGGCGGTCTTGTTCTAACGTACCCCGGACGGGTTCAGCTTCAGGCGCCGCAGGAGCTGGGCGTTCAGCGCCACCACGATGGTGGACGCGGACATCAGGACCGCCCCGGCGGCGGGCGAGAGCACCACGCCGGCGAAGGCCAGGACGCCCGCGGCCAGCGGCACGGAGAGGATGTTGTAGCCGGTGGCCCACACCAGGTTCTGCCACATCTTGCGGTAGCTTGCCCGGGACAGGTCCACCATGGACAGCACGGCGCGCGGATCGTTTCCGGCCAGCACCACGCCGGCGGATTCCATGGCCACATCCGTCCCGGCGCCGATGGCGATGCCCACCTCGGCGCGGGCCAGTGCGGGGGAGTCGTTGACGCCGTCGCCCACCATGGCCACCTTCAGGCCGCGCCCCTGCAGCTCTGCCACCTTCTTGTCCTTGTCCGCGGGCAGCACTTCGGCGAACACCTCGTCGATGCCCAGGTCAGCCGCCACGGCCTGCGCCACCTGGTGCGCGTCGCCGGTCACCATGGCCACCTTGACGCCGCGGCTCTGCAGCGCCGCGACCGCCTGCCGGGACTCCGGCCGCACCGAATCCTCCAGGCTGACGGCACCCAGGACGCGGCCGCCGTCGAGCACGTGCAGCACGGCTGCCCCGCGGTCCATCCACGCGCGGGTGGAAGCGGCCACTTCGGCAGGTTCGACGGCGCCCAGCTCGCGCAGGAGCGCCGGCCCGCCCACGTGCAGCGTGCGTCCGTCCAGGGTGGCTTGGACTCCACGCCCGGTCAGCGAGGTAAAGTCGGCAGCTGCGGGCACGGCCAGGTTCCGGCTGCGGGTGGCCCGGACGATGGCCCGGGCCACGGGGTGCTCGCTGTCCGATTCGACGGCGGCGGCCAGTTCCAGCAGCGCGTCCGGATTTCCGCCGTCGGCCACGGCAATGTCCATGAGCTCAGGCTCTCCGGTCGTCAGCGTGCCGGTCTTGTCGAACAGGACAACGTCGATGGTGCGCATCCGCTCCAGGGCCATCCGGTTCTTGATGAGCACGCCGGCACGGGCTGCCTGCTCGGTGGAGATGGCGATGACCAGCGGAATGGCCAGGCCCAGGGCGTGCGGGCAGGCGATCACCAGCACGGTGACGGTGCGGGTGACGGCCTCGGGGACACTGCCCATCAGCGTCCACGCGATGAAGGTCAGGACACCGGCACCGGCGGCGAAGTAGAACAGGAACGCCGCGGCACGGTCGGCCAGGGCCTGGGCGCGGGAGGAGGACTCCTGCGCTTCGGCCACCAGCCGCTGGATGCCTGCCAGGGCGGTGTCGTCGCCCACGGCCGTGACCCGCACCCGGACGCTGCTGTCCGTGGCCACGGTTCCGGCCACTACCGGGTCGCCAGGGCCGCGGGGAACGGTCTTGGATTCGCCGGTGATCATGGATTCGTCGAACTCCGCCTGCCCCTGCGCCACGGTGCCGTCCGCCGGCATCCGGGCGCCGGAGCGGACCAGGACGAGGTCGCCTGCGTTGAGTTCTGAAACGGGCACGGTTTCGGTTCCGCTGTCCGTGATGCGTTCGGCCTCATCGGGCAGCAGCGCGGCCAGCGCATCCAGTGCTCCCTGCGCCGAGCCGAGGGCACGCATTTCGATCCAGTGCCCCAGCAGCATGATGGCCACCAGCAGGGCGAGTTCCCACCAGAAGTCCAGGTCGAAGCCACCGATCCCCAGGCTGGTGACCCAGGACGCGGCAAAGGCCACCGTGATGGCCATGCCGATCAGCAGCATCATTCCCGGCGTGCGGTCCTTGAGCTCCTGGAGGCCGCCCTTCAGGAACGGCTGGCCCCCGTACAGGAAGATCACGGTGCCCAGAACGGGCGGGATCCAAGCCGAGCCCGGGAAGTCCGGCGCCATGTAGCCGAGGATGTGGCCCACCATGGGGCTGAAGTAGACCACGGGGACGGAGAGGGCCAGCGTCAGCCAAAACCTGTTCTTGAACATGGCGGTGCTGTGCCCGGCATGCTGGCCATGGGTATGGACGGTGTGGTCGTCGCCGGTGTGGTGGGCATGCTGCGAAGGTCCCCCGTGCTGCGCGTGTGCATGGGCGGAGGCCGGCGGTTCGGTCAGTGTCTGGCTGTCGGTGTGTTCGTGCTCAGGCATATGGTGCATGCCGTGGTGGTCCTGCATGGTTCCTCCTTGGAGAGGGCAGTGGTTGCCCGGCGGTTTCGGGCGGATGTCGGCTGGACGCGCCCTCGGGCGCGGTGGAATGCGGGTCAGGCCAGGGCGTAACCGGCGGCGGTGACGGCTTCGCGGATTGCCGCGTCGGGAGCAGGGCCCTCCACGGTGAGGCGTGAAAGGCCGCCAGGCACCAGGCCCACGGACGCCGACGTGACGCCGTCAAGGGCGGAGAGGGCAGCTTCCACGCTCTGGACGCAATGCCCGCAGGTCATGCCCCCGACGGCGAAGCTGCGCTGGCTGGAGGTTCCGCCGTCGGAGGGTGCACCGGCGGCCACAGGCGCCTTTGCGGTGCCGGAGCGGTGGGCGGCAGCGGACGGACCGCAGCAGCTGCAGCCGGAGGACGTGAGGGGAAGCTGGGGGCGGTTTCCGATGTTCATGTCAGTTCCATTCCTTGATGAGGATCAATGGGCGCTGGGGTTGAACGGCTGTGAAGGCGGTGCTGGGCACCAGCCGGGACATACCACTTCACTGACAACACCGCCCAATATACCCCCTAGGGGTATTGAGGTCAAGGGTCTCAAGCGTCGTAGCGGTCCTGCCGCTTGGGGCTTCCGGCCCTATCTTCGGCCTTCCAGGGAGGCCATACTGGAACGAGCGAGCACAGCGCCGGCCCGCTGGGGGCAGGTGGATGCACGGGAGGTGGACCTGTGGCGGAGCTGAGCGATCTGTACACCTATTCGAGCGCCTTGAATGGCGACGAGTGCGACGCGGGGACCTTCCGCATCGATCTCATGGAACGGAAAATCCTCTGGTCGGACGGGATGTTCCGCCTCCACGGGTACCGGCGCGGCGAGGTTGTCCCCACCATGGAGCTTGTGTTCGCCCACAAGCACCCGGAGGACCGGTCCAAGTGTGAAGAGATCGTGGCCCAGGTGGCCCGGACCGGCGGCTTCTTCTGCATGTACCACCGGATCGTGGACGCCAGGGGGCGCACCCGGCGGGTCCTGACCTCCGGCGAGGCCATGGTGGACGCGGAACGGAAGGCGACAGTCCTCGAGGGCGTGATGGTGGACCTCACCCGGACCCTGCAGCGCGAGACCGAGCAGACCGCCCGGGAGGCGGTGGCCGGTGCCACTTCGACGAGGACCGTCATCGACCAGGCCCGCGGGATCCTCATGGGCCAACTTAAACTGGGCTCGGAAGACGCCTTCCAAATGCTGGTGAGCACCAGCAGCCACCGCAACGTCAAACTGGTGGTGGTGGCGGCAGAACTGGTGCAGCTGGCCAACTCCGCCGAGGCGCGCAGGTATCTGGACCGGGCCGTGCGGGCCATCCAGCTGCACGGGCAAGCGGCGGGCGCGGGAGGCCACCGCACCCGCTAGGACGTTTCCCGTAAGATGGGAGAAGGTGCGCCGGGAAGTCTGGTCGGCATTGCTTTGTCGAACCCGGATCTAAGGACGCCTTCATGAACTCCACGACGCCACCTCCCAGCCGGAACAAGTTTTTGGGCTCCACGGTCTTCTCGCGCGGCAGCTACGCCGAAGCGCTGCGGATCGGGGAGATCCTCCGCAAGGAAACCGTAGGCGGCGCCCTCCTGGTTATCGCGGCGGTGGCCGCCCTCATCTGGGCCAACTCCCCGGCGTCGGACAGCTACTTTGCCCTCCGCGACTTCAAGGTGGGCTATGAGCCCTGGCACCTGGAGCTGAGCCTCGGGGCCTGGGCGGCCGACGGGCTGCTGGCGATCTTCTTCTTCCTGGTGGGCCTGGAACTGAAACGCGAGTTCGTGGCCGGCGACCTGCGGCAGATCAGCAAGTCGATCGTGCCTGTCGCGGCCGCGGTGGGAGGCGTGGCAGTCCCGGCGGTGATCTACGCCGTCGTCAATCTCACCAGCCCGGAGACGCTGCGCGGCTGGGCCATTCCCACCGCAACGGACATCGCGTTCGCCGTGGCGGTCCTGGCCATCATCGGGTCCCACCTGCCCAGCGCGCTGCGGATCTTCCTGCTGACGCTGGCCGTGGTGGACGACCTCATTGCCATCACCATCATCGCCTTCTTCTACTCCACCGACATCCAGGCCGCCCCGCTGCTCCTGGCGCTGATCCCGCTGGCCATCTATGCCTTCCTGGCGCAGAAGTACCGGCACTTCTTCGGCCGGCACGCCGCCGCCGCATGGCTGATCCTGCTGCCGCTGGGCGCAGTGACCTGGGCGCTGGTCCACGCCTCCGGCATCCATGCCACCGTGGCCGGTGTGCTCCTCGGCTTCGCCATTCCCGTGATCCGGTCGCAGGCGGCCGGCGGCCCCGACGCCGGACCCGGGCTGGCCGAGATCTTCGAGCACCGGTTCCGGCCCATTTCCGCGGGCGTGGCGGTCCCCATCTTCGCGTTCTTCTCCGCCGGGGTGGCCGTTGGCGGGTGGGAAGGCCTGGGTTCGGCCCTGGCGGACCCCGTGGCGCTGGGCATCATCCTGGGCCTGGTCCTGGGCAAGCCGATCGGCATCATGGGCACCACATGGGTCCTGACAAAAGCCACCAGGGCTACCCTGGACCGGTCCTTCAAGTGGATCGACGTGTTCGGTGTTTCGCTGCTGGCAGGTATCGGGTTCACGGTGTCATTGCTGGTGGCAGAGCTCAGCTTCGGCCACGGCAGCCTGTACGACGACCACGCCAAGGTGGGAATCCTGGCCGCATCGCTGATCGCCGCGCTGCTGGCAACAGCGGTACTGCGCACCCGGAACCGGCAGTACCGGATCGCCGAAGAGCTGGAGCAGGTGGATTCGGACCAGGACGGTGTCCCGGACGTCTACCAGGAACACGCCTAAGCTTCCCCCTGGAAACTCCGGGGGTCGGGTCAGGCGGTGGCCAGCGGCGGCGTGGCGGTGTCCTCAACGTGCCGGATTTCCAGGGCCTCCGGGTCCAGCAGCTTGCGCGTGCCGGTCCGGGCGTCCAGGATCCAGAAGAGTTCCAAGGCCGGTACGACGTCGGTCACCCGGCCGCGGTGGAAGAGCTTGCCCCGGTGCCACGCTTCAATCTGGTCCCCGACGCGAAGCTGGGCCGTACGTATTCCTTGTGCCTCCATAATGGGCTGCCTCCTGCTGTTGTATCCCCGTAAGCACAGCTTGCCGTGGACAGGTTGCCGAAGTGTTTCCGCGTGGTGTTTTTTCTGTGTCGCCGGTGACCGGCGGCGCCGGTCAGAGGTTTGTTCGCTGATCGGTGCCTTGAAGGTTCGGGCCCGCGAACAAGGTTCTGACAGGCCGCGGCGGGCCGTGCGGAGCTGGTCAGTCCTCCACCGGGAACGCGACGCCTTCGCCCACCACGCGCAGGCACAACTCCATTCCGGGCCGGGCGATGGAGGCGTTCCAGTGCCGGATGGTGATGATTTCGCCGCCGCCGGGGTACCGGTGGTCGGCGTGCTCGGCCACTTCCTTGGGCACGTTCAGCTTCAGCCGCACCGTCGTTTCGGGGCCGAAGTAGTCGGTGTCCACCACCACGCCCCGGATGGGGCCGTCCTCGGCGATGCGGATCTGTTCGGGCCGCAGCATGAGCTGGACGCGGCCCTGGGCCGGAGGCCGGCGGACCGGGATGCCGCCCAGCGAGCAGGTGGCCAGGGATCCTTCCAGCCAGGCGTCCAGGATGACGGCGTCGCCCAGGAACTCCGCGGTGGCGCGGTCTGCGGGGCGGGTGTACACCACGAACGGGTTTCCGATCTGCGCCAGCTTCCCGCCCCGCATCACGGCCACCTGGTCGGCGAAGGACAGGGCCTCGGCCTGGTCGTGGGTGACCAGGATGGTGGTGACTCCGTGTTCGGCCAGGACCTTGGCCACGGCGCGGCGGGTTGCCACGCGAAGGCCCGCGTCCAAAGCGGAGAACGGCTCGTCCAGCAGCATCAGCTCGGGCTCGCGCGCCAGCGCCCGGGCCAGGGCCACGCGCTGCTGCTGGCCGCCGGAGAGCTGGTGCGGGCGGCGCTTGGCCATCGAGGCGTCCAGCGACACCATCTCGAGCAGTTCCGCCACCCGCCCTGCCACGGCGCGCCGGCCGCCGTCGAGCTTGGCCGGGTTCAGGCCAAAGGCGACGTTCTGGCCCACGGTGAGGTGCGGGAACAGGGCGCCGTCCTGGGCCACGTAGCCGATCTGCCGCTTGTGCGCGGGAAGCCAGGCACCGTCTCCGGCCACGAGGGTTCCGTTGAGTGAAATGGTTCCCGTGTCCGGGTGCTCGAAGCCGGCGATCAGGCGCAGGAGCGTGGTCTTGCCCGAGCCGGAGGGGCCCACGATGGCGGTGGTTCCGCCCTTGGCCACGGAGAGGTTGACGCCCTTCAGGACCGCCTGCGATCCGAAGTTCTTGGTGACGTCCGTGATCTGCAGGTGGCTGTTGGTGGTTGCTGCCACGGAGGGAGAGACCCGCGGCTCGGGCAGCCTGCGCGTGGATGGTGCTGTCACTGTCCGGCTACTTTCTTGGACTGTTGGAAGAGGAGGTAGGTCATGGGCGCCGAGAGCAGGATCATCAGCAGCGCGTAGGGTGCGGCACCCACATAGTCGATCTCGCTGCTCTTGATCCAGAACTCGGTAGCCAGGGTCCTGGTGCCGTTGGGGGACAGCAGCAAGGTGGCGGTGAGCTCGTTCGCGATGGCCAGGAACACCAGGGCGGCACCGCCGGCGGCAGCGGGGGCGGTGAGCCGCAGCGTGACCTGGATGAACGCCAGCAGCGGGGGCTTGCCCAGCGCCTGCGCGGCCTCGTCGAGTTCCTTGGGGGCCTGCGCCAGGCCGGCCCGCAGGTTCACCAGGGCGCGGGGAAGGAACAGCAGCACGTACGCCGCCACCAGGACCCCCGCCGTCTGGTAGATCCCGGGGACCACGCGGATGCTCACCGTGACGAACGCGAGGGCCACCACGATGCCGGGCATCGAGCTGGTGACGTAGTTGGACAGTTCCAGGGTCTTGCTGAACCAGCCGGGGCGCCGGACGGCGAGGTAGGCCATGGGGAAGGCCACCACAATGGTGGCTGCCGCGCCCGCGAGCCCGTACCAGAACGTGGCCAGGAGGGCGGGGAGGAACTCGGCTGCGGTCCAGGCGCCGGCCCCGCCGGCCGCGGTCCAGCGCAGCACGTAGTACAGCGGGAGCCCGAACGCGAGAGCTGTCAGGGCGAGGAGGAAGAGCTGGGCGGGGACCTGGTAGGCGTGCAGCGGCAGCCGCAGCGCCTTGGCCTGCGCGCCGGAGCCGATCCGTGCGTAGCGTGCCGTGCCGCGGCTGCGAACCTCGGCCATCAGCAGGATCAGGCAGAAGAACACCAGCACGCTGGCCAGCATGTTGCCTGCCGCGCCGTTGAAGGTGGACCGGTACTGGGTCATGATCGCGGTGGTGAAGGTATCGAACCGGATCATCGCGAAGGCGCCGTATTCGGCGAGCAGGTGCAGCCCCACCAGCAGGGCCCCGCCGGTCATCGCGATCCGGAGCTGGGGGAGCACCACCCGGAAAAACGACCGCCAGGCGCCCAGTCCCAGGGCCGCGGCGGACTGCTCGATGGCCGGGTCCAGGCGGCTGAGCGTGGCGGCGGCGGGGATGTACACGAGCGGGAAGTAGGACAGCGTGGAGATCAGGATCCCGGAGCCCAGGCCGCCCAGCGACGGGATCGCCGAGACCCAGGCGTAGCTGTTGACGAACGCCGGGATGGCCAGCGGCGCCGCCAGCAGCACCGCCCAGATCCGGTGGCCGCGCAGCTTGGTCCGCTCCACCAGCCACGCCCCCGCCACGCCAAGCAGCAGGCACAGCGGGATGGTGGCTGCCATCAGCAGCAGGGTGTTCAGCAGCAGTTCGCCCACGCGGGGCCGGAGGATGAGTGCGACGGCGGTGTCCCACCCGGTTGCCACCGTCATGTACGCGACGTACCCCAGGGGGACGAGGGAGAACAGGGCGATCAGCACCGCCAGGATGGACACGGCGGAAACGCCGAAAGGCGGGCGGGGGCGCTTGCCCCGGCCCGCCGTCGTCGTGCCCTGCCTTGGCGGAGCCGATAGATCGGTGGTCACTGACTTAGAGGAGTCCTGCCTGGGTCATCAGGTCGCTGACCTTCTGGGAGTTGAGCTTGGCGGCGTCCACCTTGGGAGCCTGCAGGTCCTTGATGGGGACCAGCTTGTCGTTGGCGGGGACGTCCGAGCCGATGGCGTACTCGAAGGACGTTCCGTTCTTCAGGACTTCCTGGCCCTTCTTGCCGGTGATGAACTTCAGGAACTGCTGGGCCGCCGCCGCGTTCTTGGAGGACTTCAGCACGCCGCCGCCGGAGACGGACAGGAACGCGCCCGGGTCCTCGTTCTTGAAGTAGTACGGGGTGACGTTGTTGGAGTTCTCGCCGGTCTTGGCCTGGTCGCCGTAGTAGTAGTAGTGGTAGATCAGCGCGGCATCCACTTCACCGGCGTTGACAGCCTTCATGGCCGTGCTGTTGCCCTTGTACGCCTTGGAGTTGTCCTTCATGGCCTTCAGCCATTCCTCGGTGGCGGCCTCGCCCTTGAGTTCCAGCAGCGCGGAGACGATGGCCTGGAAGTCGGCGCCGGTGGGGGAGGCTGCCCAGCGGCCCTTCCACTCCGGCTTGGCCAGGTCAAGCATGGACTTGGGCAGCTGGTCCTCGGTGAGCTTGGTCTTGTTGTACACCAGGACGGTGGAGCGGGCGGCGATGCCCGTCCACTTGCCGGTGGACGGCGAGAACTCGGAAGGGACCTGGGCCAGGGTGTCCTTGTCCACGTCCGCGAACAGCCCGGCGTTCTCCACCTGCGTCATGGCGGGGGAGTTCTCGGTGAGGAATACGTCGGCGGGGGACGCCTGGCCTTCCTGGACGATCTGGTTGGACATCTCGGTGTCGTCGCCCTGGCGGAGGGTCACCTTGATGCCGGTTTCCGCGGTGAAGGCGTCAACCCATTCCTTGGTGAGGCTCTCGTGCTGGGCGTTGTAGACCGTGATCTCACCGGCGGAGGAGCCGCCGGACGCTGCAGAGGAGCTGCCACCTGCGGGGGTGCCGCCGCCGCAGGCGGTCAGGCCGAGGGCTGCGGTGGC
The DNA here is from genome assembly GCF_057369995.2 of Arthrobacter sp. MOO21. NCBI lineage: Bacteria > Bacillati > Actinomycetota > Actinomycetes > Micrococcales > Micrococcaceae > Arthrobacter > Arthrobacter sp. MOO21. The sequence goes on from NZ_CM170671.2 coordinate 2,590,247, forward strand.
GGCGAGTGCGATGCCTGCCAGCGCGTTGTTGCGGATCTTCATTGAGGCTGCTTTCGTGGGAAAAAGTCTGCGTGGACCTGCGTCCTGGGAGGCGTCCGGGAAGGGAGCCCCTGTCAGGAAACTGTAGGGTAGGCAAACCTAAGCATAAAGCCAGAAAGCGCTTTAAGTGACGAGGTTCACATCAATTACGAAAACGTTGCGTGACGTAATTGCCGCGGTTGCGGCGCCGGAAGGTTCGACGGCGGCACCCGGGTGAGTGCCGCCGTCGATCCTTCCCTGCCTACTCGTTGGGGTTCGGGGACCGGACGTCCTTTTCGCCGATGTCCGCTGCCCCCAGCACGTCCGCCGTGGGGCCGTGCACCGGTGGATGCTCGCGGATGCTCAGCTCGGGGTGGTGCAGGTCCAGGGCGGGGCGCTCGGAACGGATCCGGGGGAGCGAGGTGAAGTTGTGGCGCGGCGGCGGGCAGGACGTGGCCCACTCGAGGGAGGCGCCGAAGCCCCAGGGATCGTCCACCGTGACCTTCCGGCCCGTCCGCCAGGTGATGTAGACGTTCCAGAGGAACGGGACCAGGGACGCGCCCAACAGGTAGGAGCCCAGGGTGGAGAACTGGTTCATGCCCGTGAAGTTGTCCTCGGGCATGTAGTCCGCGTACCGCCGGGGCATGCCCAGGGCGCCCAGCCAGTGCTGGATCAGGAACGTGGCATGGAAGCCCAGGAACAGCATCCAGAAGTGGATCTTGCCCAGGCGCTCGTTGAGCATCTTCCCGGTGAACTTGGGCCACCAGAAGTAGAACCCGGCGAACATGGCGAACACCACCGTGCCGAACACCACGTAGTGGAAGTGTGCCACCACGAAGTAGGAGTCCGAGACGTGGAAGTCCATGGGCGGCGAGGCCAGGATGATGCCGGTCAGCCCGCCGAAGAGGAACGTGGCGAGGAACCCCATGCTCCACAGCATCGGGGTCTCGAACGTCAGGGATCCGCCCCACATGGTGCCGATCCAGTTGAAGAACTTCACGCCCGTGGGGACCGCGATGAGCATGGTCATGAAGGCAAAGAACGGCAGGAATACAGCGCCGGTGACGTACATGTGGTGCGCCCACACGGTCATCGAAAGGGCGGCGATGGCGATGGTGGCGTACACCAGGCCCTTGTAACCGAAGATCGGTTTGCGGCTGAAGACCGGGAAAACCTCGGAGACGATGCCGAAGAACGGCAGCGCGATGATGTACACCTCGGGGTGGCCGAAGAACCAGAACAGGTGCTGCCAGAGGATGGCGCCGCCGTTGGCGGGATCGAAGATGTGGGCACCGAACTTCCGGTCCGCGCCGAGCGCGAACAGTGCCGCGGCCAGCGGCGGGAATGCCATGATCACCAGGATCGCGGTGACCAGGGTGTTCCAGGTGAAGATCGGCATGCGCCACATGGTGAGCCCGGGGGCCCGCATGCAGATGATGGTGGTGATGAAGTTGACCGCGCCGAGGATGGTGCCGAAGCCGGACAGCGCCAGGCCGAACACCCACAGGTCACCGCCGACGCCCGGGGTGAATGTGGTGTTGGACAGCGGCGCGTAGGCGAACCAGCCGAACGACGCCGAGCCCTGCGGGGTGATGAAGCCGGAGACGGCGATGGTGGAGCCGAACAGGAAGAACCAGAACGCCAGTGCGTTCAGGCGCGGGAACGCCACGTCCGGGGCGCCGATCTGCAGCGGCATGATCACGTTGGCGAAACCGGCGAACAGCGGGGTGGCGAACATCAGCAGCATCATGGTGCCGTGCATGGTGAACAGCTGGTTGTACTGTTCCTTGGTTTGCAGGATCTGCATGCCGGGCTCGAACAGCTCCGCACGGATCAGCAGCGCCATGACGCCCGCGGCGCAGAAGAACACGAAGGATGAAATCAGGTACATGTACCCGATGGTCTTGTGGTCGGTGGAGGTGATCCAGTTGACCACGATGGCGCCCTTGGCGCGGCGGACCGGAGGTGGCGGGGCAGCTGCTGGGGTCCCGCCCGGCCGTTGACTTGTGGTGGACATTACTGCGCCGTCCTTTGCTGTGGGATGTCCAGGGCCTGCGGTTCCACGCCCGCCGAGGCCAGACCTGCCGGGGCCGGTGCCGACTCCGGCCGCCTGACGTAGTCAACGCCCAGCTGGCCGGTGTTGCCGCGGGCCTTCAAATCGGCGATGTGGCTGTCGTACTCCTGCTGGCTGACCACCCGGACCTTGAAGAGCATCTCGGAGTGGTATTCGCCGCAGAGCTCGGCGCATTTGCCCATGTATTCGCCCGTGCGGTTGGGAGTGATGCTGATGTAGGGGTTGAACTGTTCGTGGCCCGGGTACATGTCGCGCTTCTGCAGGAACTCCACCACCCAGAAGGAGTGCTGGACGTCGCGGGTCTGCAGGTGCAGTTCAACCTTCTTCCCCACCGGGAGGTAGAGGGTGGGCAGCCGGTCCGGGGTTCCCCAGTTGCCGGTGAGGTGGGCCTGTTGCCCGGCGTCCTCGTGGACGTCCTCCTTGACGTAGTTGAAGTCCCAGGACCACTGCTTGCCGAAGACATCGATCACCACGTCGGGATTGGGGAACCGCTCGTCGATGGCGCGCTGCTCCCTGTCCGTGAAGACGAACAGGACCCCGATCACGATGAGCGGGATGGACAGGTAGAAGACTTCCAGTGGCAGGTTGTAGCTGATCTGGGGCGGGAAGCCCACAGTGTCCTTCCGGCGCCGGTAGGCGATGATCACCCAGAGCATCAGCCCCCAGGTGATGATCCCGACGATCAGCGCGGCAATCCACGAGTTGACCCACAGGTCCATGATCAGCGGGGTGTTGCTGGTGGTTTCACGGTTGCCCGGCAGGAAGCCGCGGGACACTTCGGCAGAGCACGATGCCAGCGCGGGCACGGTGGCAAGCCCCGCGGCCAGTGCCGCGAAGCGCCGCATGCTGTGGTTCATGAACGGTTTTGTACCCACAAGTGGTCCCTCCGGCATGCTCCCGAAGCCCAGCTGCATGAGCCCGCCGCGGCCCCTTGGGGCCAGCGGTTATGCGGCCCACCATACGCGCGGAAAATGCCGAGGGGAAGGGGTTTTCGCCGCCCCGGCCTGCGATCCGGTCAGGCTATGCCCGTAGTGCCCAAAAGGCTTCCCACCGCGAAAGTGAAGGCCATGGCCAGCGCGCCGCCGAGCACCAGCCGCAGTGTTGCCTTGCGCTTGGAGCTTCCTCCAATCCGGGCACTGACGGTTCCGGTCAGGGCCAGGGCCAGCACTACCGCAGCGAAGGTGACCGGGATACGGGCTTCGGCAGGCGGAAGGATGATGGCCAGCATCGGCAGCACGGCGCCGATGGTGAAAGCGACGGCGGAGGCGAAGGCCGCGTGCCACGGGCTGGCTACCTCGGCTTCGTCGATGTTCAGCTCAGCGGAGAGGTGGGCTTTGAGGGCGTCCTTGGCGGTCAGTTCTACCGCGACCGTCCGGGCTGTGGTCTCGCTCAGCCCCTTCGCCTGGTAGATTCCCGCCAGTTCCGCCAGCTCACCCTCGGGGTCGTCCCTCAGTTCCTGGCGTTCCTTTTCGATCAGTGCCCGCTGGCTGTCGCTCTGGCTGCTCACGGAGACATATTCGCCGAGGGCCATGGAGACCGCGCCGCCCACCACGGCAGCGGTGCCCGCCACCAGGATGGGCGGCAGATCGTTCGTCACGCCGGCAACGCCTACCACCGTTGCGGCAACGGAGACAATACCGTCGTTCGCGCCAAGGACACCGGCCCGCAGCCAGTTCAGCCGCGCGGCCAGGCTGCCGTCGTGGGGTTCGAGGTGGCTCTGCTTCAGGGTTTCGGACATGTCGGCAGTAAACCACCGGGCAGGCGCCGGTGCCACGAAGGGTTGCATCCCCTAACCCTTCGGGGCCGGTTCAGGCGGGTTTGTGGGGTTTAAAGGTGGCTCCGCCGTCGGTGGAAACGGAGATCCCCGCAGAGGTGGCGGCCCAGATCCACGGCTTGCCCGTGGTACCTTTCACCACGGAGACGGCCTGGACTTCGCCGTCGATCCGCCCGGTGGGTGTCCAGGTGGCACCGCCGTCCGTGGACGTGTGGACGGTACCGTCGGGTGCTATTCCGGCGGCTTCATCTGGACTGGCAAAGCCGGCGAACTGGATCACGGGCCCGGCGCTGAGCAGCGCCCAGGTGGCGCCGCCGTCGGTTGAGCGCTGGATTCCGGCAGGCGTTGTGGCCAGGACGGTGTTGCTGACCGGGTGGCCCGCGAGGACGGCAGGTTTGAAGGGGACATCGACGGTGGTCCAGGTCTTGCCGTCGGGGCTGGTACGGAGGGTGCCATCGAAGGCGATGATTCCGGACTTGGTGGTGGTGAGGGTGTGGAAGTCCGACTCGCCCTGCCGGGACAAGGGCTCCCAGGTCGCTCCGCCGTCGCTTGAGGCCACCAGGCCCAACGGGTTGGGCAGCTGCGAGCCCTTTCCCGGATGACCGGAGGCGAAGAACAATCCCCGGTCATGCCCGGCCGTGAAGCCCATGAGATCGTTCGTCGCACCGATCTTCCGGGCTGGTTCGGTGGTGACGTCGAACAGGCCCTCATGGGTGGCCAGCAGGACCTGGCCGGTTTCCGGGTTGACGTCAAGGGCGTGGACGTGGCTGCTGGGCAGCCCCGGCGCGGCGGTTGCGGTGCCGGGGGCGCCGGTGCCGGCGCTGGTGCAGCCGGCGAGTGCAAGGACGACGGCGGCCGCTGCGGCAAGGGCGGGCAGAGGCCGGGGAGGGAAGGGGAAAGGCATGGCTGGGCTCCAGGGGCGGTGGGACAAACGAGGAGGGCAGGAGCCGGCCCTGGCCGGGCCGGCACCTGCTTGTGGGCTGCGGGCTAGAGGTTCTGCAGCAAGGCCTTCATCTTGCTGATTTCAGCTTCCTGGTCTTCCACGATCTTCTGGCTGAGGGCTACAGCGGAGGCGTTTTTGCCGTCGGTGCTTTGGGCCTTGGCCATCTTCACTGCGCCCTCGTGGTGCTCGATCATCTGCTCGAGGAAGAGCTTCGCCGCCTCGGTGCCCTGGGCGGCGTCGAGCTTTGCCAGGTCGGCGTCGCTCATCATGCCCTCCATGGATGCCATGTCGTGGCCGGCGGCTGCTTCAGTGGGCTCGCCCCATCCCTTCAGCCAGGAGGCCATGGTCTCGATCTCGGGGCCCTGGGCGGCTTTGATCTCGCCGGCCAGTTCAGCGACGTCGGCAGGCAGGTCCTGCTTCTTCAGCATGATGTCGCTCATCTGCACGGCCTGGCGGTGGTGCGGGATCATCATCTGCGCGAACATCGTGTCCGCCGCGTTGTGGGCGCTGGCGTCGGCGTCGGCAGAGGCAGAGGCAGAGGCAGAGGCAGGGGCAGTCGGGGAGGCGGTGGCCGAGGCCATGGCAGTGCCGCTGTGATCCATGCCGGACATGGAGTTGCCGCCGGACGAATTGCCGGACGGGGAGCTGCATCCGGCCAGGGCGAGGGTCGCTGCGACTGCGGCTGCGGAGAGCGTGAGGGCGGTCTTGTTCATGGGAAACGTGTCCTCTTCGTGAATGGGCGCGCGTGCGCCGCGGGAGTCTGTACTGGTCAGCGCAGGGTGCTGCGCGGGGCGGCGTGGTCCGCCGGGTGGGTGCGTGCCGCGGGAAGGGACGGCCGGGCACGTTTTACGTTCTGCTGATGCACAGCTCGGCAGGCGTTGGCGTGCCGGGAAGATATGGGTAGCCGCCCGCAGTGGCCGCGGCGGCGGCGGGGGAAGAGTGTGGCTGGGGGGACGTCCCCGGGGGCGGTGCGGCCAGCGAACCGGCCGCGGCAGAGAGTATGCAAAGGGCCGGTGCTGCGTGCATGGTGGCGCAGTCGCCGGAACTGCAAGCGGCGCCGGCCGGCAATTGACCGGCGTTATCGGACGTGGCTGCGGCGGAGTGCGCGTGCGTTCCGTGGGCATCCACGGCTGCCGCGCGCTCCGGGGCTGCCTCGACGGCAGGACCGGCCGCCAGCGATCCGTGCTGGACGTGGTGCCCGGCCAGGACATGCATTCCGAAGATGCCTCCGATGATGGCCAGGAGCAGCGGAACCATGCTGAGCCGGCGAAGGAACGACGACGGCAGCGAACCTAGGGCCATGACCACGCTCCTTCCCTGCAAGCCGGCTGTTTCACTGTCAAGACTATCGGTCGCCTTGGCGCGGGTGGGCTTTGCCTGTGCCCGCCGGACCAAAGACCCTGACGCTCCAGGCGGGGAGCAACGAAAATACACCTCGGAAGGAGGAACCGTGCCACCAACGTTAAGGCGCACCGTCGTGGAGGTGGGCGGCCTGCACTGGGCCACGTCGAAAGCGGTTGTGGAACAGGTCCTGATGCGCCGGCCCGGAGTCGAGGGCGTCGAGGCTAATCCTGTCGCCCAGACCGCAACCGTTAGCTTCGACCCGGCGGTCACGTCCATCGAAGAAATCGCCGGCTGGGTACGCGACTGCGGCTACCACTGCCGGGGCGAAGCAGTACCGGACCACATCTGCTACCCGATGCAGGACATGCCCGTGCACCCGGCGGAACACCACCCCGTACGGCGCGAGCAGATGGCCCACGCTGGCCACGAGCAGATGGCGCACGTCCCCCACGAGCAGATGGCTCCCAGCGCACAGGACATGATGGGGCACGGCGGCCACGCCGGAATGTCCATGGACAGCATGGTCAAGGACATGCGCAACCGCTTCATCGTGGCAGCGGTCCTGTCCATCGGGGTGACGCTCTGGTCGCCCATGGGCAGGAGCATGCTCGGCTTCACGGCCCCCACACCGTTCGGCCTGCGCGACGACGTGATGGCCCTGATCCAGTCCCTGCCGGTCATCTTCTACTCAGCATGGATCTTCTTCGACGGCGCCTACCGGGCACTGCGCGCCCGCACCCTGGACATGATGGTCCTGGTGGCCATCGCCATCGGCACCGGCTGGCTCTACAGCGTCTGGATCACCCTCACCGGCGGCGGCGAGGTGTTCTACGAAGCCGCCACCGTCCTGGCCTCCTTCGTGCTGCTGGGCCACTGGTTCGAGATGCGTGCGCGCGGCGGCGCAAACGAAGCCATCCGCACCCTGCTTGAACTCGCCCCGCCGGTGGCCGTGGTCATCCGTGACGGGGAGACTGTGGAGGTCCCCACCTCCGAAGTCCAAGCAGGGGACTTCCTGCACATCCGGCCCGGATCGAAAATCCCCGTCGACGGCCAGGTCGAAGACGGACAGTCCGAAGTGGACGAGTCCATGGTCACAGGCGAAAGCCTCCCCGTCACCAAGAGCGCCGGTTCGGAGGTGATCGGGGCATCCATCAACACCACCGGCACCATGCGGGTCCGTGCCACGAAGGTCGGGGCCGACACGGCCCTCGCCCAGATCGTGGCCCTCGTCCAGGAAGCACAGAATTCCAAGGCCCCGGGCCAGCGGCTGGCCGACAGGGCAGCGTTCTGGCTGGTCCTGGTGGCCCTGGTTGGCGGCACCGTGACATTCGCCGCGTGGCTGGCGGTCGGGGCCGGGGTCCAGGCCGCACTGCTGTTCGCCATCACCGTCGTGGTGATCACCTGCCCCGACGCCCTTGGCCTGGCCACGCCGACGGCCATCATGGTGGGCACCGGCCTCGGGGCCAAACGGGGAGTCCTGTTCAAGAACGCCACAGCCCTGGAAGTCTCGGCACGGATCGATACCGTGGTGATGGACAAGACCGGCACCCTGACCAAGGGCGAGCCGGAGGTGACAGACGTCGTCGAGGAAGGCATCGACCGCGACAGGCTGCTGGCGCTGGCTGCAGCAGTGGAGCAGGAATCCGAGCACCCGCTCGCCGCCGCCGTCGTCCAGCATGCCCGCGAACGGGATGCCGCTGCACTGGCGGCCGAGGGTTTCCGCAACGTTCCCGGGCACGGGGCCGGCGCCATGGTGGACGGGCACCGGGTGCTGGTGGGCAACCGCAAGCTCCTGGCCAACGAAGGAGTCGACCTGGGCCGCCTCGCGGCTGTGCGGGACGAACTTGCGGGCACCGGCCGCACGGCGGTGCTCGTCGCCGTCGACGGCCTGGCGGCCGGCGTCATTGCCTTGGCCGATGCCGCCCGGCCCACGGCCGCGCCGGCCGTCGCTGCGCTGCACGAGGCCGGTATTGAGGTCGTCATGCTCACCGGGGACAACGAGGCCACTGCCCGGCGCATCGCCGGGCAACTCGGGATCGACACCGTCATCGCCGAGGTCCTGCCCGGGGACAAATCAGCGAAGATCGCCGAGTTGCAACACACCGGCAGGAAAGTGGCAATGGTGGGCGACGGTGTCAATGACGCCCCGGCCCTGGCCCAGGCCGATCTCGGCATTGCCATCGGCGCCGGGACCGACGTCGCGATCGAAACAGCCGACGTCGTCCTGATGCGCTCGGACCCCCTGGACGTTCCCACGGCGCTGCGGATCGGCAAAGGCACCCTGCGCAAAATGCGGCAGAACCTGGGCTGGGCCGTGGGATACAACGCGATCGCCCTCCCCATCGCTGCCGGGGTCTTCGCCTTCGCCGGAGTGGTCCTCAGCCCGGAGATCGCCGCCCTGTCCATGTCCGGCTCCAGCTTCCTGGTGGCAGTGAACGCCCTGCTCCTCAAGCGCCTCCGGCTTCCCCGTCCGGACACGCCCGAAGCCACCACGGCCCGCCCTGCCCGGCCGCTCTCGCCTGCGCCGGCCGGCCATTACTGAGGCACCGCCATGGACGCCCGCCTCATCCCGCAGGTACTGTTCCTGCGGGCGCAGTGGCGGCGCAGGGACCGGTGGGACACCGCCCGCATCGCCGCCCACCAGGAGCGCGCCCTGCTCCGGCTGCGGGCGGCGGCCTACGCCGGCTCGGAGTTCTACCGGCGCCACCACGCGGGCCTGCACGATGCCCCCTTGCGCGAGCTGCCGCCCGTAACCAAGGCGGACCTGATGGAGCACTTCGACGAAGCCATCACGACGCCGGACCTGGACCTCGCCGGGCTGGAAAACCACCTGCGCGTCCTCACCGAAGGCGGCGGCGACCCGGGGCGGGCGTGGAACGGACGGTGGTGGGTGGCCGCCACTGCGGGGACCACGGGCAGGCGCGGAATCTTCGCCTGGAACCGCTCCGAATGGGCCAGGGTCCTGGCCTCGTATGCGCGGGCCTACGACTGGGCAGGCATTTCGACAGGACCGGGGCCGGGACGGCCAGTGAAGATGGCACTGGTCAGCTCCCGCAACCCCACGCACCAGTCCGCCGTGGTGGCGGCGTCCCTGGACACCCGCCTGATCCCTGCCCTGCGGCTGGATGTCACCGCGCCCATGGGCGGGATGGTGGCCGCGCTGAATTCGTTCCAGCCGACGGTCCTCGTGGGCTACGCCTCCGCCCTGAAACCCTTGGCGGCCGAACAGCTCACGGGGCGGCTGCGCATCGCACCCGAGGGCGTGATGTCCGCCTCCGAAGTGCTCACCCGGCAGGCGGCCAGCGAAATGCGGGAGGCATGGGGGACCGACCCCTTCGATGTTTACGCGGCCACGGAAACAGCCGGCATCGCCTCACCCTGCACCCACCGGAACCGCCACGTCTACGAGGACCTGGTGCTTGTCGAGCCCGTGGACCAGTCCGGCAACCCCGTGGAACCGGGCACAACAGGGGCCAAGGTGTTGGTCACCGTGCTGTTCTCCCGCACCCTGCCGCTGATCCGCTATGAGATGTCGGACAGCATCAGGCTGGGAGGGCGCGGCTGCCCCTGCGGACGCTCCTTCCGGCTGCTCGAGGACGTCGCGGGGCGGGTGGAGGACGTCCTGGTGCTCCCGGGGGAAAAAGGGAACGTCAGCGTCCACCCTGACGTGTTCCACCATGTACTGGACGAGGTGGGCACGTCAGGCTGGCAAGTGATCCAGGAGGCCGGACGGCTGCGCGTCCTCGTGGCCGGCATGGTGCCGGGGCATTCCGTGCAGGGAATCCGTTCCGCAGTGGGCGCCGCCCTCGAAGCAGCAGGCGCGGCAGCAGTTCCGGTTGACGTGGAGCCCGTTGCGGAGCTCCAGCGCACAGCCCTCGGCAAGGCGCCTTTTGTGCGGGCGCTCAAGGGGCAAAATCATCCCCCGGGCGGCTGACCTCGCACGCGTACGGCGCGTACTGCACAGGAGCCCGGCCAATGAGCCCGTTGGCCGCCAGGGCCTGCAGGCTGCGCTGCTCCGGCTGGCAAGGGTCAAAACCCGTGGCCGCCTGAGGAGCAGTCGTCAGGCGACGTCGGGGTAGCTGCTGAGGATATAGTCGGCCGCCGCAGGGCCCTTCATCCGCAACTGCGAATTCCGGACATCGACGCCGCAGCGCCGCATCCCGGCCCGGAAGGCCTGGTCCGGCTTGGCGGTAAATCCGTGCAGGGCGCACCAACTGACATACAGGCCGTGCGGACAAGCGGGCAGGCCGGCAAGGCCCTTCACACCAATTGGTAAGGGTGCTTATCATAATGTCCCTCCGCACAGAGTATGGAGAACGACGGGATGAACAAGGCACCGCAGCACGGCGCGGGTTTCCGCAACAGGAACGGCCGCGACGACGCCGCCCAGCTGCGTGCCTACCTTCACTTCCGGCAGTGGGAGCTGAATTTCATGGCGGCGTCTGGCCGCTTCCCGAGGACGTCCGCCGGGCCCGGTGGAGGAGCACTGGCACGCTTCCGGGACGAGCTTGCAACGATGCAAGGGATAGAGGACGACGGCGATGGACACCTACGGCAATAACGGCACCGGCGGCGCAGGAGCAGGCAGCCGGACGTTCGGCATCGAGGAGGAGCTGCTCCTGGTGGATCCTGCCACCGGGGAAGCCACACCCCTGGCCGGCGCACTCCTGGACCTGTACGTCCGCCCGCTGGAGGCGGCGGCGGGCCCTCTCCTGACGGCCGAGTTCCAGCAGGAAATGATCGAGGTGGTCACGCCGCCGCACGCCACCCTGGCCGCACTGGAGCGGGACATCATCGCGGGCAGGTCCATCGCGCACCAGGCTGCGGGGGACGTGGGTGTGCGGGTGGCGGCGCTGGGCACTTCACCGCTTCCGGCCGATCCCCACCCCGTGCAGCTCCGGCGGTTTCGGGCCATGACGGAGGAGTACGGGCTTACCGCGCGCGAGCAGCTGACCTGCGGCTCCCACATCCACGTCTCGGTGGAATCGGCGGAGGAAGCGGTGGGGGTGCTTGACCGAATCCGGAACTGGCTGCCGGTGCTGGTGGCGCTCAGTGCCAACTCCCCGTTCTGGCACGGCCAGGACACCGGCTACGCCAGCTACCGTTCCCAGGTCTGGAACCGGTGGCCGTCCGCCGGGCCGCTGGAGATCATGGGCAGCCCGGACTCCTACCACCAGCTGGTGCATGACATGGTGAGCACCGGCGTTGCCATGGACGAGGGAATGATCTACTTCGACGCCCGCCTCTCCCGGCACTACCCCACCGTGGAGATCCGGGTGGCGGACGTGTGCCTGTGGCCGGAGAACACGGTGCTGCTGGCGGGGATCGCCAGGGGCCTGGTGGAGACCGCGGCACGCGAATGGCGGGAGGGGATGGAACCCGTGGCCGTCCCGGCGGCGCTGCTCCGGCTGGCCGGCTGGAAGGCCAGCCGCTGGGGCCTGCGCGGTGAGCTGCTGGATCCGCACACCCACCGTCCGGCCGCGGCGCTCGCCGTCGTCAATTCGCTCCTGAACCATATCCACGACGCACTGGCGGACATCGGGGACCTGCACCGGGTGGAGGAACTGGTGGACCGCACGCTGGCCCGCGGCACCGGCGCCGCCCGGCAGCTGGAGGTGCTGCACCGCACCGGGGACCTCGAGGAAGTGGTGGCGGACGCGGCCGTATGTACTGTCAGCGGAGCCGGGTGACGAAAGTCAGTACGTGGTGGCGTTGGGCAGGAGGAACGGAGGCCGCGGGGACTGGCTGAAGTCGAAGGCGGCGGCGATGTTTCCCAGCGCGGGGCTGCCTTCCCGGACGCCGGGACGCGGGTCGGGCCGGCCGTCGGTGGCGGGGTCGAGCCGCTCGCCGCCGAGGAAGTCATCCTCGATGAACTTGTTGTAGGCGTCGTGGCTGAGGACCTGGTGGTCGATGTAGCCCTGCTTCGCATAGGGGCTGATCACCAGGCCGGGGACGCGCATGCCGTAACCGTTGCCATCGACCGCAGGGGGCGCCACGTGGTCGTAGAACCCGCCCCAGTCGTCCCAGGTCAGGAAGATCGCGGTGCTGTCCCAGTCGGGCCCGGCCATGACGGCGTTGATGAGCCCGGCCACGTACTCCTGCCCGGTGCTGACCTTGCTCGGCGGGTGCTCGCTGACCTCGTTGGTGGGCGCCACCCAGGTGACGGCAGGCAGCCGCCCCTCACGGGCGTCGTCGTAGAAGCCGTCCAGCGGCTTGATGTTGCCCTGTTCGCCGTCCTCCTTGACGGTGTCGAAGTAGAGCAGCGGGTTCCAGTGGCCTGGTGTTTTGGAGTCCTGCCTGACGGGGTCGCAGGTGGCGGCGTCGTTCCGGCAGTCCGGCTCGGTGCCGCTGAACACGTAGTAGGCCCAGGGCACCGAGTGTTTGTGCAGCAGGTAGGTCAGGTCCGTCCAGGCGTAGTCGGGCACGTCCAGCTTCCTGGCGGCGTCGGCGAGTTTCTGCTTCAGGTCCGCGGGGACATCGGCGGCGTCCACGGCGGCTTTGCAGGCGGCGTAGGTATCGCCGGGCTTGCAGCTGGCAGCGACCAGTTGGTCGATCTGCGCCGCGAGGTCCGGGCTGATGCCGGCGGCGGACAGCGCGGCCTGGCACGGTGCCAGGTGCAGGCTGTCCTGGCACTTGCCGATCAGGGTGTCCTGGATGGTGACCTTGTAGGGCGCGTCGGCAGGATCCTGGATGGCATTGGCGCACGACGACGGGTCCCCGGCTTTGGTGCATCTGGCCGACCATTCCGAGACGAGATACAGGTGCGCCGGCAGGCTCCAGGAAGCGGTGGCCGCGAACATGTGGTCCTGCAGGACGAAGTTGTCCGCGTAGGCCCAGTAGGTGGGCAGCTCGTTGCGGTCGTGGTAGCCCAGCACGTCCGTGGGTTTGGCGTTGTGCAGGCACGCGGTGTCAGTGGATTTGCAGCCGGACAGGGCCTTCGCCGCCTGGGCCACGAACCCGTCCATCGCGCCGTTGTCGATGTCCTTGAGCGCGTCGGCGTGGCTGTGCGGGCCGCCGGTGTTGCTGTCGGCGGGGTTGTGGAACGGCCGCGTACAGCCGTCCGTGGAGGGGTCCGGCAGGCATGCGGCCGGCTGGCCGTCCTGCATTGCGATCCCGTCCGCTCCCGGATAGGTGCCGAAGTAGCTGTCGAACGACCGGTTCTCCTGGGTAATGACCACTACGTGCTTGATCTTGTGGATCCCGGTGGCTGCCGGTGCACCGCCGGCGTCAGGGCCGGAGCGTACGACGCCGGCAACCACTACTGCCAGCACCGTCACCACGGCGGCAACCGCCGCAGCCGCGGCCAGCAGCCGCTGTCGGGTCACCGGCCGCCAACGACGCGGTCGGGTCACCGGCCGCCAGGGAGCCGCCGGCCGCCGTCGTGCCACCGTGTTTGCCAGCCCTATGAGCCCTGGTAGACGTCGTCGCCGAAGGCGGTGACGCCGCGGTCCCGGGCGCCGCCGAGCCGGGGGAGGGAGAAGTAGTCCTCGATGCTGGCCAGCAGGCTGTAGTGGTTGTAGGGCTGGACGGATTTTGCCCCGGCGGTGCTGAAGGGCGTGAGGACCAGGGTCCCGATCTTGCCGCCGCCCGTTCCGCCGGGGACGCTGCCGGGGGTGCCTTCCTCCGGGCCGGTGGCGCCGCCGTCGGACTCGTCAAAGGTGATCACCAGCATCCCGTCCTGCCGGTAGGCCGGCGAGGCCAGGATGGCCGGCACCTCCGCGCTCAGCCACTGGTCGGAGGTGGGCAGGCCGCCGGGGGTGCCGTCCACGCAGGGGCGGTCATGCCCGTCGTGGCAGAGGTTGGGGGTGATGTACGCCAGGTTGGGTGTGGTGTCTACCGAGGCCAGGTCCCGGGCCAGGTCGGAGAAGGGGACCACGTTCTGGCTGCACGCCGGCGTTGATGTAATGGAGCGGAAGTAGACGAACGGGTTGTGCTTGGTGGCGTACATGTTCCCCACCGTCGCCTTCACGTGGGTGTCGTCGGAGCCGAGGGACGGGTGCTGGCACGGGTGCTGCATGTCCTCCATGTAGCCCTTCCACGTCTTCCCCGCCGCGGACAGCTGGCCCGCCACCGTGGGAACATCGGCCGGATAGACGCAGCCGTCGCCGTCCATCCTGCCCAGGTTGTCCGTGGACCGCGCCATGAACTCCGTGTAGGTGTGGCAGTCCTTCTTGGTGCTGGGATTGGGCGGCTGGCCGGAGATCTGCGCCAGGTAGTTGGGCAATGAGTTGTGGGCGATGCCGTAGTAGTTCTCCAGGAGCACGCCCTGCTTCCGCAGCGTCTGGGAGAGATAGGGGGCCGGGGAGCCGTCGCCCCAGACCTTGTCGTACCCCTTGTTTTCCAGGTTGATCACGAACACGTGCCCCGGCGTGCGGCCACGGTGCGGGCTGGGCTGCGCTGCGTCTCCAACCCCTGCCTGGCTGGGGTTTCCGATCACGGGATCGGCGGGCTGGCAGGCGGTCAGCAGCGACAGCAGCAGGGCCAGGACCGGCAGCAGGCGGGCGCCGGCCCACCCTTCACCAGCTGGTCTTGGGCCCGGTCTTCGCAACATTTTCGGCCTTTGCTTGCTCATCACCATCTGACGCCCCAGCGTTGTGGCCACTATCGCACACGGACCCCTGCCGTGCCACCGGCAACACCTGTGAATTCACCATGAATCCGGGCGCCGCATGCGGTAGGTCTTTCTGCCCTAGAAGGCGGTGCTCCCCGGGAGTTGACTTGAATTGCGGGCAGTAAGGCCCGCCGGACGGGAAGCCGCAGAAGGCGGCTCCCGCCCCGACAGAAAGGAAAGTCAGTGAAAAAGTGGTATCGGTGGCAGGACTATGTAGCGGCTGCCGCCGGACTCTTCACCGCCCTCGCGGTCCTGTTCACCCGGCAGGAAGGCATGTCCACCACGCTCATGCTGCTGTTCGGCGGGCTGCTGATTGTCAGCGGCATCATCAACCTGGCCATGCCCGGCACGCCGGCCATGGAATACGTCCAGGCTGTCATTGCTGCTGCTCTGGTCCTCTCGCCTTGGCTGGGGACGTACACGGGCGCGACGGGGGCCGCCTGGACATCATGGATCGCAGGGGCAGTGGCGCTCGTGGTCACAGCGGTGGCTATTAAGCCGAGCACCGACCTCCGCCACACCTACCGCGTCTCGCATTGATACGGGGATCCGCCATGACCGAAGTGATGCGCTATGAAGTGGGCTCCGGGACCGTCCTGGTCGAGGCTGCGGACAACAGCTACGGCGTGGACCATCCGGCCCGCAACGAACAGGGGATCCTGGACACGGGCAGGCGCCTGGAAGATGCACTTGCCAGCGTTCGCCCCGCCGCCCGCGCAGCACTGGAGGCCATGGCGGAGCTCACCCCCGAACAGATCGAAGTTGAATTCGGCGTAAAACTCGCGGGGGATGCGGGGGCGGTGATTGCCAAAAGCAGTTCGGACGCCCACTTTATCCTCCGCATGACCTGGACACCCGAGGCGGCCGCCCCGCACGGGGAAGAAGATACGTACGGCGGGTGACGGGGATGGTTGCGTTCCTCAACAGGGCCGACGCCGGCCGGCGGCTGGGCAAGAGGCTAGCCGGCCTGCGCGGCCAGGACGTGGTGGTGCTGGGCCTGCCCCGCGGCGGCGTCCCGGTGGCGTACGAGGTGGCCAAAGCCCTCGACGCGCCGCTGGACGTGATCGTGGTGCGCAAGCTTGGCGTCCCGTTCCAGCCGGAAGTGGCCATGGGGGCCATCGGGGAAGGGGACACGCGGGTCATCGATCCGCGGACCATCTCCCTGGCCCGCGTCACCGAAGCGGACCTGCGGCAGGTGGAACGGCAGGAGCGCGCGCTCCTGGAAAGCCGGGTGGCGCGGTTCCGCCAGGGACGCCGGCGGGTAGACCTCGCCGGCCGCACTGCCGTCATCGTTGACGACGGCATCGCCACCGGCTCCACAGCGCGGGTTGCCTGCCTGGTGGCCAGGCAGCTCGGCGCGGCCAGGGTGATCCTGGCAGTGCCCGTTGCCCCCGCCCGCGCCGTCGTGGAGCTTAAGGAACCGGACGACGTCGTCTGCCTGCTGTCGCCGCAGAACTTCCAGGCCGTGGGGTACTACTACCACGACTTCTCGCCCACGGAGGACGGCGAGGTGGTGCAGCTGCTCGACGCCGCCGCCCGGCCCGCGCACCACCAGCGGCAGGACGGGGGCGACGGCGCGGTGGAGGAGGACGTGGAGATTTCCGCGGGACGGGTGGCCCTGCGCGGCAGCCTGTACCTGCCGCCCGGCTGCGAGGCCACGGTCCTGTTCGCCCACGGCAGCGGCAGCAGCCGGCACAGCCCGCGCAACCGTTTCGTGGCGTCGGTCCTGCACGGATCCGGCCTCGGCACGGTGCTGCTGGACCTGCTGACTCCCGAGGAGGAGGTCAACCGGGCCAACGTGTTCGACATCGGCCTGCTGGCGCGGCGGCTGGTGCGGGCGACTGACTGGCTGCAATCGCGGCAGGACACCTACGCCGGACGCGTCGGCTATTTCGGGGCGAGCACCGGCGCCGGCGCCGCGCTGTGGGCCGCGGCCGAACCAGGGTCGCGGGTTGCGGCGGTGGTCTCCCGTGGCGGGCGCCCGGACCTTGCAGGCCCGCGGCTCTCCGATGTACGGGCCCCCACCCTCCTGATCGTTGGCGGCGCCGACACGCAGGTGCTGGCGCTGAACCGGCAGGCCATGGCGCAGATGACGGCGCCCACCCGGCTGGAGGTGGTCCCGGACGCCACGCACCTCTTCGAAGAACCGGGAACCCTGGCCATGGCCGCCACCCTGGCCGCGGACTGGTTCCGGCAGTACCTGCTGCCGGCTCACGCGGTGCGGTCCGCCCCGGAGGCACGGACGTGAGCGGCGGATACACCGGCCCTGGCAACGGCGGCGCAGGCCGCTGGGCGGAACACGGGGCGGAGCGCGCCGCGGAGACCCGGCAGATCCGCTCCCTGGCGCACCCGCTGGCCTCCGCTGACGACCTTGAACCACTCGTCCGCCTCGCCGCGCCGGCGCGCTTCGTCTGCCTGGGCGAGGCGTCCCACGGGACCCAGGAGTACTACCACTGGCGTGCGCTGCTGAGCCGCCGGCTGATCGAGGAATACGGCTTCACGTGGATCGGCGTGGAGGGCGACTGGCCGGACTGCTGGCGCATCAACCGCTGGGTCCGCGGCGAGGCCGGGCAGGACCTGGAAGCCCGCCGGCTCCTGGCGGGCTTCGAACGCTGGCCCACCTGGATGTGGGCCAACCACGAGGTGGCGGAATTCCTGACCTGGCTTCGCGGCTGGAACCTGCGCCTGCCCGAACACCAGCGCACCGGCTTCTACGGCCTGGACGTCTACTCCCTCTGGGATTCGCTGCGCGAAATCTTCACCTGGCTCGAGGCCAACGCCGCCGACGCCCTTCCGGCAGCCCACCAGGCCTGGCGCTGCTTCGTGCCGTACCGCGAAGACCCGCAGCGATATGCCTGTAGCAACCGCCTGGTACCGCAGTCCTGCGAAGCGGACGTGGTGTCCCTGCTGGCAGAAGTACGACGCCGGGCACTCGGCCGGGTGCATGACGATCCCGCCGCCTTCGACGCCGTCCAGAACGCCATCGTGGCCACCAATGCCGAACGCTATTACCGCACCATGGTCCGCGGTGACCGGCAGTCCTGGAACATCCGCGACCACCACATGAGCGACACCATCGACCGCCTCGCCGAACACCACGGACCCGGTTCCAAAGGACTGGTGTGGGCGCACAACACGCACGTGGGCGATGCCCGGGCCACGGACATGGCGCACGACGGCATGGTGAACATCGGGCAGCTGGTGCGCCAGCGCCATCCGGGCGAAGTGGTGCTGGCCGGGTTCGCATCCTTCGCCGGATCCGTCACGGCCGCGGAATCGTGGGGCTCGCCGGAATGGACCATGGACGTCCCGGCCGCCGCACACGGCAGCCATGAGGAACTCCTCAACCAGGCGCTGGGGGAGCCCTCGCTGCTGGTGTTCGGGGCGGAACGGTCCGGCCCGTGGCTTGGATCCTGGCGCGGGCACCGGGCCATCGGGGTGGTGTACAACCCGCACCGGGAGCGGGGGAACTACGTGCCCACCCGCATGGGGGAACGGTATGACGCGCTGTTCTGGCACCCCCGGACCGAAGCGCTGCGCCCGCTGCACCACGAGTACGTCCCCGGCGAGCCGGAACTGGAAACCGAGCCCACCGGCTTCTAGCCCACACCGAAGGAACATGATGACCAGAGGAGCGTTATGACCACCGGAGTCGAGGGCGCCACCCGCTGGCCCACCATCACCAAGGATGTGGCCGCCTTCCCCGTGCAGCCCAACCTGCTGGACTACGAGGCCGCCCGGCGCGACTTCAGCTGGGACCAGGCCCGGCAGGCGCTGTCCGGCCTGCCAGGCGGCCGGGGGCTGAACATCGCCTATGAAGCTGTGGACCGGCACGCGGCCGGACCGAACGCGGGCAAAGAGGCCCTGCGTTTCGTCCGTGCCGACGGCTCCACCACGTCCCTGAGCTACGGCGACCTGGCCGTGCAGTCCGGCAGGTTCGCCGCCGTCCTGCGTTCCCTGGGGGTGGGCCGCGGCGAGCGCGTATTCTCGCTCCTGGGCCGCAGCCCGGAGCTGTACACCGCCGTCCTGGGCACTTTCAAGACCGGCAGCGTCTTCTGCCCGTTGTTCTCCGCCTTCGGGCCCGAACCCGTCCGGCAGCGGCTGCACCTGGGCGCGGGCCGGGCCCTGGTGACCACCAAGGCGCTGTACCGCAAGAAGGTGGCACCCGTCCGGGATACCCTTCCGGAGCTGCGCTTCGTCCTGCTGGTGGACGCCGCCGGTGCCCCCGAACCCGGAACCCTGGACCTGGCCGAACTCCTGGCAGGGGCTGATCCGGCAGGGGCTGATCCGGCCGGGGACATCGCCGACACCCAGCCCGAGGACATGGCACTGCTCCACTTCACCAGCGGCACCACCGGCACGCCCAAGGGAGCCATCCACGTCCACGACGCGGTGGCCGCGCACTACGCCACCGGACGCTTCGCCCTGGACCTGCACCCGGACGACATCTACTGGTGCACCGCCGACCCCGGCTGGGTGACGGGCATGTCCTACGGCATCATCGCCCCGCTGGTGCACGGCGTCACCGCCATCGTGGACCAGGAGGAACTGGACGCGGACCGCTGGTACCGGATCCTCGCCGAACAGCGCGTCACCGTCTGGTACACCGCCCCTACGGCGCTGCGGATGCTCATGAAGGCTGGGGCGGAACGCGCCGCCGGGCATGACCTCTCGGCCCTGCGCTTCGTGGCCAGCGTGGGGGAACCGCTGAACCCCGAGGCCGTGGTGTGGGGCAAGGACGTCTTCGGGCTCCCGGTGCACGATAACTGGTGGCAGACCGAGACCGGCGGGATCATGATTGCCAACTACCCGGCCATGCCCATCCGCCCCGGTTCCATGGGACGCCCGCTGCCCGGCATCGAAGCGGCGCTGGTGGCCCGGGACGCGGACGGCAAACCGGTGGTCCGGGACGGCGGGGTCCAGCTGGTCACAGAACCGGATGTAATGGGGGAACTGGCGCTGCGCCCGGGCTGGCCGTCCATGTTCCGCGGCTACCTCAACGAGGAGGAGCGCTACCGCCGCTGTTTCGCCGGCGGCTGGTACCTCACCGGGGACCTGGCCAAGCGCGACGCCGACGGCTACTTCTGGTTCGTGGGCCGCGGCGACGACGTCATCAAATCCTCCGGCCACCTGATCGGCCCCTTCGAGGTGGAAAGCTGCCTCATGGAGCACCCGGCGGTGGCCGAAGCCGGGGTGATCGGCGTGCCCGACCCCGTGGCCGGCGAAGTGGTCAAAGCCTTCGTGGAGCTCAGGCCCGGCAACGAAGCCACCGAGGACCTGCAGCTGGACATCATCGGCTTCGCGCGGAAACGGCTCGGCGCCGCGGTGGCACCGCGGCTGCTGGAATTCACCGCCAACCTGCCCAAGACCCGCAGCGGCAAGATCCTCCGCCGGCTCCTGAAGGCCCGCGAACTCGGCCTGCCCGAAGGCGACCTCTCCACGCTGGAAACGCCGCAGGGACACGAGCCGGAACCACGCGAAGGAGGGCAGCCATGAGCAGCGTGCGCGGCCAGGGCGTCCCGGACCCGGAGCACGCCCTGCACCTCCTGCGGCAGATGCTGCGGGTGCGCCGGCTCGAGGAAAAATGCATCGAGCTGTACAGCGCCGCCAAGATCCGCGGCTTCCTGCACGTCTACATCGGCGAGGAAGCCGTGGCCGCAGGGGTGATGGGAGCCCTGGCACCGGAGGACGCCGTGGTGGCCACTTACCGCGAACACGGCCACGCCCTGCTGCGCGGCGTCTCCGCAGGGTCCATCCTGGCCGAGATGTACGGCCACGCCGAGGGCTGCTGCCGCGGCCGCGGCGGTTCCATGCACCTCTTCGACGCCGCCACCCGCTTCTACGGCGGCAACGCGATCGTGGCAGGCGGGCTGCCGCTCGCCGTCGGCCTGGCGCTCGCGGACCGGATGGCGGGGCGCCAGCGGGTGACCGTCTGCTTCTTCGGCGAAGGTGCCGTGGCGGAAGGCGAGTTCCACGAAAGCATGAACCTGGCCGCCCTGTGGCAGCTGCCGGTGCTGTTCTGCTGCGAGAACAACCTCTACGCCATGGGAACGGCGCTGGGCCGCTCGGAATCCCAGACCGACATTGCGCTCAAGGCCGCCGGCTATGAAATGCCGGCGTGGGCCGTGGACGGCATGGACGTGCTGGCGGTGGAGCAGGCCGCACGCCGCGCAGTGGACGGGGTCCGCTCCGGCGGCGGCCCGCACTTCCTGGAGCTGCGCACCTACCGGTTCCGCGCGCACTCCATGTTCGATCCCGAGCTGTACCGGGAGAAATCCGAGGTGGCGCAGTGGATGGAACGGGACCCCATCCGCCTGCTCCAGTCCGTCCTGGAAGCGGCAGGGCAGCTGCCGCAGAAAAAATGGGCGGCACTGCAGGAGGACGTGGACGCGGAGATCAGCACCGCCGTCGGATTCGCCGAGGCCGGGACCCCGGAGCCGGTATCCGAACTCGCCCGGTTCGTGTACAGCGACACGGCGGACGGCGGCAACCCAGGCACGGACAGCAGTGCCGGCCACGGTGCCGGGAAAGAAGGCGCCAGGAAAGAAGGGGGAGCAGGATGAAAACCACGTACCGCGAAGCCATGCGGGCCGCCCTCCGGGACGCGCTGCAGCGGGACGACCGGGTCTTCCTCATGGGCGAGGACGTGGGCCGCTACGGCGGCAGCTTCGCCGTGAGCCTGGGCCTGCTGGAGGAATTCGGGCCGGAGCGGATCCGCGACACCCCGCTCTCCGAATCCGGGTTCGTGGGCGCGGGCATCGGCGCGGCGCTGGGAGGGATGCGGCCGATCGTCGAAATCATGACCGTCAACTTCAGCCTGCTGGCACTGGACCAGATCATCAACAACGCCGCCACCTTGCTGCACATGTCCGGCGGGCAGTTCAACGTGCCGATCGTCATCCGGATGACCACCGGCGCGGGCCGGCAGCTGGGGGCCCAGCACTCTCACAGCCTGGAGGGCTGGTACGCGCACATTCCGGGCCTGCGCATCCTGGCCCCGGCCACCCTGGCAGACGCCCGCGGCATGCTGTGGACCGCCCTGCAGGACCCGGATCCGGTGCTGATTTTCGAGCACGGCTCGCTGTACAACGTGGCGGGGGAGCTCGACGACGACGCCGGCGCCGTGGACATCGCCAGGGCTGCGGTCCGGCGGCAGGGGGACGACCTGACCCTCATCACGTACGGCGGCACCCTGCCGATGGTGCTGGAGGCCGCCGAACAGCTGGCCGCGGACGGCATCGAAGCCGACGTCATCGACCTGCGGACGCTCCGCCCGCTGGATGGGGCGGCCATCCTGGCCAGCGTGGGCAGGACGCACCGCGCGGTGGTGGTGGACGAGGGCTGGCGCAGCGGCAGCATCTCGGCGGAGATCGCCGCCCGGATCAGCGAGGGGGCGTTCTTCGACCTGGACGCACCCGTGGAGCGTGTGTGCAGCCTGGAGGTGCCCGTCCCGTACGCCAAGCACCTGGAGCAGGCGGCGCTGCCGTCCGTGGAGCGGGTGGTGGCCGCGGCGCGGCGGGCTGCGGGCAGCTCATGACCGAGTTCCGGATGCCGTCCCTGGGCGCCGACATGGAGCACGGCAAGGTGGTGGAATGGCTGGTCAAGCCGGGGGACTACGTCCACAAGGGGGACCTGGTGGCCGCCGTGGACACGGACAAGACCGTGATGGACATCGAGTCCTTCGAGGAAGGCGTGGTGGCCGAGTTCCTGGTGGAGATCGGGGACACCGTGGACGTCGGCACCCCCATCGCCCGCATCACCGCAACCCCCGCCGAAGTCCCGCAACCCGAAGCTCCCGCCCGGCACCGTGAGCCGGGCGCAAAGGTCCCGCCGCCGGTCCGGCACCTTGCGCACACACTGGGGGTCGACGTCGGACGCATCAGCGGCAGCGGGCCCGGCGGTGAAGTGGTGAGGGCGGACGTCGAACGCGCCGCCGCAGCGCACGCCACCGAAGCGGCGGGGGAGGCAGCAGCGCCGGCTGAAGGACCGGAGGCGCCGGCACCCGCTGAAGCCACACGGGTCCGGTCCTCGCCGCTGGCGCGGCGGCTGGCCGCCGAGCTTGGCGTGGACCTGAAGGGTGTCAGCGGGACGGGTCCCGGCGGCGCGGTGACGGAAGACGACGTGCTGTCCGCGGTGCCGCCCAAGGAAACCCGGACGGAACCGCCGGCGGCAGCACCGCCGTCGGAAGCGCCGGGACCTGAACCCGCGCCGGCACCCAAGGAAGGCGCACCCGAGGAAGCGGCAGCCAGGCGGAAGCAGCCGACGGCGGCCGGCGGCAAGGCGGACAGCCTGCGGCAGGCGGTCGGCGCGCTGATGTCCCGCTCCAAGAAGGAGATCCCGCACTACTACCTGTCCACAACCGTGGACCTGGCGGCAGCGATGGCGTGGATGCAGGGGGTGAACCGGGAACGGCCCGTCTCGTCGCGGCTGGTTCCGTCCGCGCTGCTGCTGAAGGCCACGGCGCTGGCTGCGAAGGAGGTGCCGGACATGAACGGCTTCTTCACCAAGGGCGCCTTCCAGCCCAGCAGCGCCGTGCACCTGGGCGTGGCCGTGGCGCTGCGGCACGGCGGCCTGGTGGCCCCCGCCCTGCACGATGCGGACACGCTGACCCTGGACCAGCTGATGGACCAGCTGCGCGACCTGGTGGGCCGGGCCCGTGCCGGCAGGCTGCAGCGTGCGGAAATGGCGGATCCCACCATCACCGTGACGAACCTCGGCGACCTCGGCGTGGAGAGCGTGTTCGGCGTGATCTACCCGCCGCAGGTGGCGATGGTGGGCTTCGGCAAGGTGCTGGAGCAGCCATGGGCGCACAACGGGATGCTCGGGATCCGGCATGCTGCGATCGCCACGCTGTCCGCTGACCACCGGGTGAGTGACGGGCTGCGCGGCGGCCGTTTCCTGGCCCGCATCGACGAACTGCTGCAGGCCCCGGACAAGCTGTGAGCCTTGAAACCCTTTTGAGCCTTGAAACCCGCAGCCGAGGAGGAGCCATGAACGAACAGGACGCACGCCAGGCGGTGGCGGCGGCGATCGGCAAGGTGGCGCCCGACGTCGAGCCCGAAGACCTCGACGGCGGCGCCAGGCTGCGCCAGGACCTGGAACTGGACTCACTGGACTTCCTCCGTCTGGTGGAGGTCATCGCGGAGACCACCGGCGTGGACATCCCGGAGGCGGACTACCCAGCCGTGGCCACCGTGGACGGGCTGGTCAGCTACGTCGCGGGGCACGGCTGAGCAGCGGCGCTGCGTGCGTTGCCGCTGGGGCCCGCGGCGGCAACGGACACCACACGTGTTGCCGTTGCCGCCGCTGGTTGAACTGGTGCGGGGGCAGTCAGCCCGAGGGCCTTACCCCAGTGACGCGAGGAGCTCGGCGCACGCCTGCTCGCAGCGGCGGCATGCTTCGGCACACACGCGGCAGTGCTCGTGCATGGAGGCGTGCCCGCCGCATTCGTCGCCGCAGGCTTTGCACGCTGCCCGGCAGGCCTCCAGGACGGCGCGGGTGATGTTCGCGTCGTATCCGGTGTGGCGCGACAGGACGTTGCCGGTGGCGGTGCAGATATCGGCGCAGTCGAGGTTGGTGCGGATGCACTTGGTCAGCTCGGCCACCATGTCCTCGCTGAGGCACGCGTCCGCGCAGGCGGTGCAGGTCTGGGCGCATTCGAAGCAGGCCGCGATGCATGCGGCGAGCTTGTCCTTGTCAAGGTTGCCGAGGTCTTTGGGGTAGGTGTCCAGCATGGACTGTACATGGGTCATTGTGGGCTCTCATTTCCGGTTGTGAACGGCTGTTGTTGGCTGAGGTAACAGGCGCTGTTTACGTCCGGCTGATGGAGAGTTGGTCCAGGGTCAGGGCCTGCCGCCTGGGTTCGGCTTGCGGGGGCCCGCCTGGCAGCAGGGACTGCGGGCCGGCGGGCAACGCCAGGGCAGGAGGGTCGGGCGCTGCCGCTTTTGTGGGTGCTGGTTCACTGCGCGACGCGGGGTAGCGGTCGCAGCATGGGTGGTGCTGCGGCGAATCGTCGGGGCACGGGGAGTTGCGGCCGTCCACAGCGGGCGGCTGTCCCGGTGTGGGAACGGACGACGGCGGGTGGCGCAGTTCCGCTGCAAGCACGGCTTCCGCGGGCCCGGGGGAGTGGGCGCCGGCGGCGTGGTGGACTGCGGACAGTGCCGCCCCGGGCTCCGGCACCAGCGCATACCTGGTGCCCTGGAAGTACGAGACTGCAGCCACCAGCAGCAGCCCGGGAAGAAGGCAGGCGAGAATGACGCACGGCTGGGAAAGCGCGCGGATCGGTCTCGTGCCGAGCGTCGGTAGCCTCGTGGCCTGGTCCTTCCATCCCGTGCTGGTCCCCGTGGTTCTGCCGGGACGTTTGTGATCTACTACTAAGTAGACTGACTATTTTCGTCCAGAAAATCAAGGGAGCAGTACCCTGCCCGGCCGCCCAGCGGGCCGGGAACCGGAACGGAAAGGGAGAATATGTCCGACCTCCTGGTCATCGTTTTCGACGTCAACGAGACGCTGTCCGACATGGCCCCGCTCGGCGAAGCGTTCGCCCAGGTTGGTGCCCCGCGCGGGCTGGCCAAGCTCTGGTTTGCCACGCTCCTGCGGGACGGATTCGCCCTCACGGCCAGCGGCGACAAGCAGCCCTTCGCCACCATCGGCGCCGGCGCCCTCCGTACCCTGCTGGGAGCCGAGGGCATCGCCGGGGACCTGGACACCGCCGTCGAACGCGTCATGGCTGCCATACAGAACCTGTCCCTCCACCCGGACGTCCCTGACGGGGTCCGCGCCCTGGCCGCGGCCGGCCACCGGCTGGTCACCCTGACCAACGGCGCCAGGGCAAATTCCGACAAACTGCTGGTTGCCGGCGGCGTCAGGGACAAATTCGAGCTGCTCCTCTCTGTTGAGGACGCCCCTGCATGGAAACCGGCCAGGTCAGCCTACGAATACGCGGCCGCCGCTGCCGGTGCGGATCCCTCCGGCATGCTGCTGGTGGCCGTGCACCCCTGGGACATCCACGGGGCAGCCAAAGCCGGCCTGCGGACGGCCTGGATCAACCGGACCGGCGCCCGCTACCCCTCCTATTTCCGGTCCCCGGACATCGTCATCCCCGCACTGACCGCCCTGCCCCCGGCTCTCGCCGCATAGAAGAAATCCCTTCCAGGTAACGCGGGGCAGACGGCGGGCTTAGCCTTGTAACGGTGCCCGCACGGATCCGACAGGAGAGCCCATGAACCAGCCAGCTGATCACCCCGGCGCAGCGTACGTGCCGCGGAAGATCACCGGACCGGTACTGATGGGTGTGGTGCCCGGCCAGCCCCTTGCCGTTGCGCACCGGGCCGCGGAACTGGCCTTCAGCCTGGGCGTGGAGCTTGTCTGCGCCTACGTGGACGTCACCACGTACCTCGCCGAAGAACCCGACGGGCGGGTCGAGGCGCTGCCGATCGATCCGGACGGCATCGACGACGACATCGAAGGCATCAGCGCGGACATCCAGGAGCGGCTGCAGGAAGCATTCGACGGCGCCGGGATCCGCTGGTCCTTCATGACCCTGGCGGGCGACCCTGCCCGGGCGCTGGGCCGGCTGGCGGAGACACGGGACGCATCGGTCATTGTGGTCGGAACGCGTGAACGCGGCCTCGGGGCACGCCTTGAGGAACTGCTGGTGGGATCGGTGGCAGTCCACCTGACGCACCGCCAGCACCGGCCCGTGCTGGTGGTTCCGCTCGCCCCGCACCCCAAAGCGCACCCCAAACCCCGCCGGCAGGAGGGCCGCTGATGCTCCCAGCCGACAAGGACGCCGCCGGGCCCGCAACCCAGGACGCCGACGCCGGAACGCTCGGCGAAGCAAGGACCCACCGCCCGGTCCATCTGCACCCGGGGTTCGTGGCCGTCGTCGTCCTCGGCGGCGTCCTCGGCGCCCTGGCGCGCTACGGACTCGGCACCGTCCTGCCCGCCCCGGACGGGTGGCCGCTGCCCACCCTGACCATCAACCTGGCCGGCGCCTTCCTGCTCGGCGCCCTGCTCGAGGCCCTGGTGCGCCGGGGCGCGGACGCCGGACGGCGCAGGGTCATCCGCCTGCTCGCCGGCACGGGCTTCATGGGGGCCTTCACCACGTACAGCACCCTGGCGCTGGAAACGAACACCCTGCTCGCGGCCGGACGCAGCACGGATGCGCTGCTGTACATCGCCGCCACCCTGGTGGGCGGGGCAGTAGCCACGGTGGCGGGAATCGCGCTGGCCGCAGGACATCACCGCCGCGCGGGAGGAAAGCGGTGAACGCCCTGGTCATCGTCCTGGTCGGACTTGCCGGCGGACTCGGCGCGGGGACACGGTTCGTCGTCGACGGACTCATCCGCGCCAGGTTCCGCACCGCCCTCCCGGTTGCCACCATCGCCATCAACGTCACGGGCTCGTTCCTCCTGGGCCTGCTCGCGGGAGTCGTCATCGTCCGCGCCGCGCCCCCGGAACTCCAGGCCATCGCCGGCACCGGATTCCTCGGCGGCTACACCACTTTCAGCACGGCCAGCTTCGAGACGGTCCGCCTGGTGCAGTCCCGGCGCACAGGCCTCGCGCTGTTGAACGGTATCGGCACCGCCGTTGTTGCCGTGGGCGCTGCTGCCGCGGGCTTGGCGCTGGGCGGCATGTTCTAGGCGCTTTCCGCTCCCACCGCCCCCGCGGCCGGAGGCCTTGCGTGGCGCCGCCGTTCCAGCAGGAATGTGTCGCGGCCGAACGAAAACGTGAGCAGCGCGAGGGCCGCCGCTGCGAAGGCGGTTGCGGCGGCTGTAGGGACGCCGGGGAACAGCGCAACCAGCAGCGCGAACGGCTGGAACGCCCCGATTGCCTTGCGTGCTGCGCTGGGCGGCAGCGGTTCGCGCAGGTGTGGCCGGAAGAACCCGAAGGCCACGAACACGTAGTACATGGCCCCGGTCACCAGGGTCCAGGGACCCACGACGCCGGCCGCCGCCGTGGACAGGACGAGGACCAGGGCAGCGTCTGTGGCGGCGTCGAAGCGGGCACCTGCCGCTGATGCCGTTCCGGTGCGCCGCGCGACCGGCCCGTCGAGCGCATCGAGCAGGAAGGCCGCGCCGCCCAGCACCACGAGAAGGAGGTCCGGAGGGCGGCCGGTGAGCAGTTGCGGCACAGCCAGGACGGCGCACAGGGCGGCGAGGAGGGCCCGCAGCAGGGTCACCCGGTCCGCTGGGGTGGAGAAACGCGGGATGCGCCGCAGGAGAGAGGCGACGGCGGCTCCGGCCACCAATGCGCCCGCGCACAGCCCCGCCAACTGCAACCCCAGTGCAGGGGAGGACAGGGACGAAAGCCGCAGCGCCGAAACCCCGAACGCGGCAACGGCAACCAGCGTGTCCGGCACGGCCCGTTCAGCTGCGCTGTCCATGTGCCACCTCCCTTCCGCATGCTAACAACGGCACCCGGCCGCGGCCATCAGCCCACCTCCGGGACCGAAGGATGGCCTCACGTGCCGGGACGCGGCGTCGGACGCTCGACGACGGCGCCCCGGCGCCGGGGTGCCGTCCGGACCAGGCCCGCGATGGCCAGGAGGGTCCCGATTCCTTCGGCGACCGCGCTGAGGGTCTTGGAGAAGAACCAAACGGGGTCGTACATGGCCGGGATGGGCCCGATGGCGGGAATGTCAACGAAGTAGTAGAGCATGACGGCGGCGAACGCGCTTGCCGCCACCAGCAATGCCAAGGCGTAGGCGGCCCTGCTGCCGCGGACGAGGACATAGATGCCGACCACCAGCGCCGCTGCCGCTTCGAGCAGGAACAGCGTGCCCTGGCTGATGCCTCCGGGCGGCGCGTTGTTGTAGCCGGGCGCCAGGAAGAGATGTACTCCGGCGTCGATGAACAAAGCCAGTGCGGTCAGCAGTCGTAGTGCCACGCTTATGTATACGCCCGCTGCCCGGTTTCGGTTCAATCTCATCCGACCGAAAGGCGGTGTAATTTCTGGCGCATGGCCGAGTGAGCGGCCACTCCACACCTCAGCCCGGAGCCGTCTTGCTCGAAACGCTGGTTGGCTGGTGTTCTTTCTGCCAGGGCCACCGCCCGGTGATCTCCAGTTCCAGGGAGAAACTCAGGAACGTCCTGATGAGCACGATCACCGCCAGGACTCCCACGCTGGTGAAAGTCGGCGTCACGGCCACGGTGCGGATGATGTCAGCGGCGACAAGGAGCTCCAAGCCCAGCAGGATGGAACGGCCCAGCAGTTGCCGGTACTGCCGGTAAACAGACGCGCGCTCCGGCCCGGTGCCGCTGCGCGGAAAGCTCCGCCCCCTGACAGCCAGGGGAATTGACACGATTGCTCCGATAACCATGATGGCTACGCCCGCAAAGTCCATGTACTGCCCGGCGGTCTCGATGATTTCTTTGAAATTCATGCGTTCTCCATCGCAGCGAAATGCTGGGGCACCAGTACTGTTGTTGCGATGGGTCAGCCCTCCGGTCTCGAGTCAGAGTGTCTGTCTCCACCGTACCGAAAGGTCAGTATGCTTACTAGTCTTGCCGGAGACGCTGTTGGACGCGGCGGGAATAATTGCGGGCCGCTGAAGTATTGTGCCGGTAGCGGGCAGCGGAGCCTGCGGACTTACGAGTGAGGAGTATGGCTATGACCCTTCCGAAGGAACTAACGCCGGGAACATGGACCTTGGACATGGCCCACAGCGAGATTGGTTTCAGCGTCCGCCATGCCGGGATCAGCAAGGTCCGGGGCCGGTTCAAAGAGGCCCAGGCAGAGGCGCATGTGGGGCAGTCCCTGGCGGACTCTTCGCTGCGTGCAACGGTTGCCACAGCCAGCTTCGATTCGGGGGATGCGAACCGTGACGCCCATGTGCGTGGAGCGGACTTTTTCGACGTCGAAAAGTATCCGGAGATGACATTCCGCGGCACCCATATTGAAGGGGACGGGGAGGAATACACCCTGACCGGCGACCTGACCATCAAGGGGGTCACCCGGCCGGTGGAGCTCGAGGTCGAGTTCACCGGTGTTGCCGTGGACCCGTTCGGCGCCACGCGTGCCGGGTTCTCGGCCGAGACCGAGATCAGCCGCAAGGAGTTCGGCCTTACCTGGAACGCTGCGCTGGAGGCCGGCGGCGTGCTGGTCAGCGACAAGGTCAAGATCAACCTCGAGGCGGCGCTGGTCAAGCAGGGCTAAGGCCAGGACGATGAGGCGGCAGCGGCTTCCGGCGGGTCAAAACATGTAGTAGCGGATGTACAGATAGGGCAGGCAGAGGCCGATGGTCACGGCCGTGACCACCAGGCCGTACTTGGTGAACGTCCAGAAGGAAATCGGATGGTCGTAGCGCCTGGCGATGCCGATGACCACCACGTTGGCGCTTGCCCCCACCGCCGTGGCGTTGCCGCCCAAATCCGCTCCCAGGGCCAGCGCCCACCACAGGGGCTTGGCCGGATCGCCGCCTGCCTCGACAATGCTTTGGGTGATGGGGGCGAGCGTGGCCACGTACGGGATATTGTCGATGATGCCCGACACCAGCGCCGAACCCCCGAGCACCACCATGGAGGCGAGCCGGTACTGGTCCCCGATCAGTGCTGCCATGGCGTTGCCCACGGATTCGATAACGCCAAGGTTGACCAGCGAGCCCACCATGATGAACAGGCCGGCGAAGAACAGCAGGGTTTCCCATTCGACGTCGGCAAACACTTTTCGCGTTTCCAGCCGGGCCAGCAGCACCAGCAGGCCGGCGCCCAGCATCGCCACCACCGACGGCGCCAGGCCCAGCACGGGGCGGGCGGCAAAACCGGCAAGCACCAGCCCCACCACCACCAGCGACTTGACCAGCAAGGGTTTCTCGCCGAGCGCTTCCTTTTCATTCAGCGCCATGACCCGGGCCGCCCGGTCCGGGTGGAACTGGAAGGCGGAGCGGAACATGACACGGCATAGCCCTATGAATACCAGCAGGAGGACGGCGACAATCGGCGCCAGGTTGGCTGCGAAGTCGTTGAAGGACAGGCCGCCGCGGCTGGCGATGATGATGTTGGGCGGGTCGCCGATGAGGGTGGCGGTGCCGCCGATGTTGCTGGCCATGACTTCCGCGATCAGGAAGGGAACCGGCGGGGCAGCCAGCCGCTCGCAGACCAGGAGCGTCACAGGGGCGGTCAGCAGCACCGTGGTGACGTTGTCCAGGAACGCCGAGAGTACCGCCGTGATGACGACCAGGATCACCATGATTCGGAACGGATAGCCCCGGGCCCGTTTCGCCGCCCAGATGGCGAGGAACTCAAAAAGTCCCGTCTGCCGGATGATCCCCACGATAATCATCATGGCCAGGAGCAGGAAGATGACGTTCCAGTCGATCCCGCTCTCCTGGGAAAAGAACATGCCCGCATCATCCGTGGCGCCGATGAGGACCATTGCCGCGGCCCCGCCCAGCGCTGTTGTCACACGCGGAAGCTTTTCGGTGGCGATCAGGACATAGGCCGCGACGAAGACCGCAAGCGCCAGGACAACCTGGACGGTCACTGTTCCCCTGTCCCGCGACCGGTCCCGGCCGCCGATGCCAGGACCGCGCTGATGACGGCAGGCAGCGTGATGAACTTTGGGGAGCCGGGCGGCGAATCGCGCAGCAGGGCAATCTGCGTCCGGGCATCGACCATGCGCGCGGCAATTTCCACCAGGGTGGCGTCCGACTCCAATGCCAGTATCCTGTGCACGGCAACGCCCTCGTCGTCCAGCAGGTCACCCACTGTCCGCTCGTCGATGTGTTCCCAGGCTTCCCCCGCCGCGTCCTCGTCAAAGACTGCCGCCAGGGAGACGTCATCCAGGAGGTAGCCGGGCACCATGAGGCGGAGTACGTCCACGGCAGAGACGATGGCCGTGGGGGTCCCCCGCTCGTTGGCGATCACGAGTCCTACGAGACCGCTTTCCGCGATGAGGCGGCCGGCCTCGGCAGCGGTGGTTTCCCGGCGGACTATCGGCAGGGAAACTTTCAGGTCGTCAGCTCGCACTGCTGCTCCTTTGAGCCTGAAGGGATGGAACTGTCCAAAACGGGTGCAGACCCATCCAACCACTACTTCGCGATGCTGCGCAGGATTTGCCGCGCCACCAACCGGTCGATGCCGGGCAGTCGGGTGCCGCGGATGATCCAGCGGCGCAGCAGCCGCTGGGTTCTGTTCCTGGGGAGGAACGATGCCGCCGCCCGCCGCCCGGATGCCTGCGCCATCTCAACCACTGGCCGCCACTCCTTTTCGAAGCGCGCCAGGGCCCTGCCGATCTGGTCGGAGGAGCTCACGGGGCCCAGGACGTCGCCGAGCAGGGCGGCACCGGCGATGGCGAGGGAGCCGCCCTGGCCGGCCAGCAGCGAGACGGCGCCCGCGGCGTCCCCGACGAGGACCGCGCGTTCCTTATGCCAGCCCGGCAGGACCACCTGCGCCACCACGTCGTCGTAGGGATGGTCGGGGCAGAGCTCAAGGAGCCGGTCAACTGCATCGCTGACGCCGGTGAACTCTGCGCGCAAACGGTCACGCGCGGTCCGGGACCCCGGGCCGGCCGCGTCGTTGGGCTCCCGGTAGACCAGGAACGAGGCAACCTCATCATTGCGGAGGCTGTAGAGCCCGGCCATCCGGTTGATGGTGTCGGTGAGGATGAACCGGTTCCGGAAGCGCGCGTTCAGTGCCGGATCGGTGACGATGAAGGCCGCGGCGCGCATCCCCAAGGGCCTCAGGCAGTCCGTTTCGGGACCGAAGAGGCCGGCCCGCACCTGCGAGTGAATGCCGTCGGCGCCCACCAGCACGTCCGCGGTGAGCACCTCCTGCCGCGAGCCGACGACGGCGACGCTTGCGCCGGCGTCGTCCGTCCAGGCGCGCAGGACATGGGTCCCGTAACTAAGCCTGACCCGGCCCTCCGGCACGTCGCCAAGCGCGGCGAGGGCCGCCCGTTCAATGTCCGGCCGCAGGAGGCTCAGGACCTTCCCGCCGGCCAGCCGGGAAAATTGGCCGTAGTCGATGCTGCAGGTGCGGCGGCCCGCAGCGTCCACGTAGTCGGCCGCCTCGATGTGGTACGCCGCAGCTGCGAGGCGGGGGTAGAGGCCAATCCGTTCGGATGCCTCCACGCCCGGGCCGAAGAAGTCCATCATGTAGCCGTCCGGCCGTGGGGCCGGCGATTTCTCCAGCACCTCGACGTCCCAGCCCGCCAGGCCGAGCTGGCGGGCGGTGACGAGCCCGGCGATTCCTGCACCGGCCACGATGGCTTTCATGACGCCTCCCTTTGACGGCCGCTTGCTGCCCGTGATCCTGGTCCACTGCCGTGGAGTCCCTGCGGTCTCCCTGCGCGCACCCACATCCAGTAAAAGATGCCGGCCACCACCAGGGCAGCGGCCACGCTGACCAGCGGAAGCCCGCGCAGGAGGTTCACCACCAGGGTGAACGCCACGATGAGCACGCCTGCGCAGTTCATGGCGAAGTAGCCGCGGCGGCCCTCCCGGTGCGAAAAGACCGCCATCGCAGCCAGGCCCGCCAGGAAGCTCATGAAGACGGCCACCGCGTAGAACAGCACCAGTTTCTGCTCGCTTCCGCCGGCAGCGGCGGCCAGCACCGCGGCGAGGATGGCGAACAGCAGGGTGCCCCAGGTGGGGGCGTGGCGGGAGTTTGTCCGCCCGAGCACCTCCGGAAGCGGCCCGCCGTCGTCCTCCTTTCCGCCCCCTCCGCGGGCGAGGGCCTTCAGGAGGCCGGGGCCCGCCTGGAAGGACGAGGACGCGGCGGAGAGCAGCAGCAGGCCTGTCACCAGCTGGAACACGGCGAAGAGAGCCGGCGGTGCGGCGTGCCGGGCCAGTTCCGCGATCTGCGTGCTCTCGCCCTCCGGGATCCCGATGCCCAGGTGTGCCACCTCGGCCGCCAGGCCCAGTGTCAGGGTCCCCACAATGCCGAGCGTCAGCCACAGGGTCAGCCGTCCGAAACGCCGCCGCCCCTCGTCCTCCAGTTCGTCCAGCTCGGCGATGGCCGTGGACGGTGCCTCCACGCCCGTGGCCAGGGCCATGGCCACCGGGAAGGCCAGAATGACGGGCACGACACCCGCCGTCCAGCCAGCTGACCCTCCGGCGGATTGTGCGGCAGCTGCCGCGGCAGCGGCGGAAGCGGGGGGTTCCGCGAAAAGCCCGAACACCAGGACCGTCGCGGCGGTGGCGACGAACGCGAGGGTCAGGGCAGCGAACACCAGCCGGCCCAGGTGCCCCAGCAGGGTCACGGCGGCCACCAGGCAGGCCAGCCCGACGGCGATCAGCGTGCGCCAGGGCGCCAGGGCCGGAAAGAAGGCGATGGCTGCCGAGGCCGCGGCGGCGACGCTGATGGCGATGGTCAGCGTGAAATCCACCACCAGCGCACCCACGGGCAGGAACGCCCAGCCGTCGCCGAAGGCCTCCGCCGTGGCAGCGGGGGCGCCGCGTCCCCGCGGATACCGGGCGATGATCTGCCGGTAGTTCAGGACGATCAGTGCGATGATTCCCACCACCAGGCCCATGGTGGCCACCAGCAGGCCAAGGTCCCCGTCCAGGGCACGCAGCGCTGCCTCCACCGCATAGGCCACCGAGGAGACCGGATCGGCCATCACCGCGAAGGCGAAGGCCACCAGGAGCGTGCGCCGCGAGCGCGCCGGCGCGGACTGCGCCCGCCGGGAGCGCACCTGTCCGGGCCCACTGTCAGCCATGGCCGGCTTTTTCGTCGGTGCCTTCCGCCGGGCTGCGGGCGAATCGTCGGGCTATGACCACATCCGTGGAGGAGTGGGACAGGATGGACAGCACGATCACCAAGGCCACCAGGTGGTAGATCTCGTCGGCACGCACGATCCCGGATTCCAGGATGATCAGGCCATACACCACCGAGGCGAAGCCTTTCGGCCCGAACCACATGGCCGCCGCCTGCTCGCCAAGGGACAGTTTGGCCCCGATGAAAGACACCAGCAGGGCCAGCGGCCGGGCCGCCACCAGGGCAAGAACGGCGAAGATCCAGCCGGCAAAGGGAATCTCCGTGAAGAGGAACGCCGGTGTGATCAAGGCACCGAACACCATGATCGCCGCAAGCTTGAGCAGCTCAGTGACCAGTTCGCCGAACTGCTCAAACTCGTGCCGGAGGCCCGGGCCAATAGTGGCCACGGTGATGCCGGCCGCGAAGGCGCCCAGGAACAGGTTGGCGTGGCTCGCCTCGCAGATTGCCAGCACCAGGAGGCCGATGGAGACCGCCAGCAGGGGCTGCAGCGACCGGATGGCTTGCAGGAAGGAAAGCTTTTCGAGGGAGAGGACGATGACGGGCACCACCACGCCGACCGCGATGCCCAGGATGATCTCGAACAGCAGTTGCTCCCCGTGCGTGTCGCTGCCCCCGGCGGCCGCCAGCAGGATGAGGACGATGGGCAGTGCCAGGCCGTCGTTAACCCCGGACTCGACGTTCAGCAGGTGCCGCAGGCGCCCGGGCACTTCTTCCCGGCCCACGATTGCCGCGGCGAAGACGGGGTCGGTGGGGGCGAGGATGGCGCCGAGGAGGAAGGATTCCAGCCAAGGCAGGCCGGCGACAAGATGGGCGAACAGGGCCGTGAGCACCAGGGTCAGTGGCAGGCCCAGCAGGAGGGCACGTCCCGGTAGCCGCCATGCCGCGCGCAGGTTCCGGTAGCCCACGCGCATCCCGTCCGTGAAGAGGACGGAGAAGAGGGCAAGCTCGGCCAGCCCGCCCACGATGGGATCCCCCGTGGACACGGTGATGAAGCCCAGGGCACCCGGCCCCAGCAGGAATCCGCCCACCAGGAAGAGCACTGCGGTGGACAGCACGGTGCGGTGGGCGCGCTCGGAGATGAGCACGCCGATCAGCAGCAGGACGGCAAAGGAAAGCAGCAGGGCGGTTTGTGTGTCCATGGTCACCGGGGGAGTAGGCGGGCGATGAGATTGCGGGTGGTCAGTCCGGCGCGGGTTGCGGGGACCAGCAGGCCGGCTCCCAGCCGGTAGCCGCGTTGGCGGGAGGCGGCCAGCTTGCGGTGGCGGGATTCGTACCGGCGCAGCGCGACTAGGGGGTCTGCCGGGGTTTCCGCCAGTGCTCCGGCGAGGGTGGCTGCGCCGGTCATCGCCATGCTGGAGCCGTCGCCGAACAGGGACACGCAGGAGGCGGCATCGCCGAGCAGGGCCACTCGCCCCTTGGACCAGGCCGGCAACCGGACCTGGCTGACGGCGTCGAAGTACAGGTCCTCCGCGCCTTCCACCTGTCCGCGAAGGTCCGGCAGTTCCGGGACGGACCAGTCGTAGCGGGTGTACGCCTCCAGCACCAGTTTCCGCTGCGCGCGGGGGTCGCGGTATTCGGGGCCTGGTTGCCGTGGGCCGCGGAAGATGAACCCGGCGCCTGCGCTTCCCCGGATGGGGTGGATGGTCAGGGACAGGCCGGGCCGGTTGTACATCAGCACGCTTCCGGGGTCTGCCGCCGGGCGGCCAAGGGAGAGGGTGGCGATGTACAGGCCCAGCGGACGGACGAAGGTGGACTCGGGGCCGAACGCCAGGGCCCGCACCGTGGAGTGCAGCCCGTCCGCCCCCACCACCAGGTCGAAACGGCGCGGGCCGGCGTGCTCAAAAGAAACGTCCACCCCGCCGTCATCCGCCCGCAGGGCGGCTACCGAGTCCCCGAACAGGAACTCTGTGTCGTCCCGGGCAGCCTCGCAGAGGATGGACGCGAGGTCGGCGCGGGGTATTTCGACGTCATCGCCACGGGGGCGGCCCAGCCGGGACGGGCCAACCCTGCGGCCGGACGGGGTCACGAACGTCAGGCCCGGAGCGTGGGTGGCTGCCTCCTTCAGTCGCGGCAGGATGCCCATCCGGCGAGCGACGCCGGTGGCTGCGCCGTGGACGTCCACCGGGTTGCCGCTGGACCGCAGCCCCCGGGCCCGTTCCACTACAGTGGGCCTGAACCCTTGGCGGGCCAGCCAGAACGCAAGTGTTGGCCCGGCGATCCCCGCCCCGCAAATTAGCACTGTCGGCTGTCCCACAGGCCCCAGCGTAGTCCCAAGCCCGGTCAAACAGGGCCATGGCCGCCTAACCGATGACCGGCCGCTCTTCCGGGAGCTGGTAGAGGCGTGGGCGGGAGGAGAGTGCCAGGGAGGAGGCCACCGTGATGGTCCCGATGCGGCCGGTGAACATCAGCACCATCAGGACCCACTGGGCGTCGGCGGGAAGGCCGGGGGTGATGCCGGTGCTGAGGCCCACCGTGGCGAACGCCGAGATGCTCTCGAAGAGGACCTTGTCCAGGGGCAGGTCCGTGAACATGAGCAGCAGCAGGGCGCCGGCCATGACGGCAGCGACGCCGAGGAGTGCCACGGACAGGGCCTGCCGCTGGGAGGACGAACTGATGGAGCGGTGCGCAATGGTCACGTGGTCCCGGCCCCGGACCTCGTTCCAGATTGCGAAGAACAGCACCAGGAATGTGGTGATCTTGATTCCGCCGGCGGTTCCGGCGCTGCCGCCGCCGATGAACATCAGGATGTCGGTCACCAGCAGGGTCTCCGGCGATGCGGCGCCGTAGTCGATGCTGTTGAAGCCTGCCGTGCGGGGGAAGACGGTGCCGGCGAGGGTGGCGAGGACCTTGTCGCTGGCCGGCATCGCGCCCAGGGTCTGTTCCCGGTTCCACTCGAAGACGGCGAACAGCGCTGCCCCCGCCGCTAAGAGGAGCAGGCTGCCGTAGACGGTCAGGCGCATGTGGACCGTCCAGTCCTTCACGCGGATGCCGCCCCGCAGCAGGGAGATCAGCACCGGGAAGCCCAGTCCTCCGGCCATGACAGCGGCGCAAATGGGGACGATGATCCAGGGATCGCCCGCAAAACCCACCAAGCTGTCGCTGTAGAGGGCGAAGCCGGCGTTGTTGAAGGCGGAAACGGCATGGAACACGCCATGCCACAGGGCGGTTGCGGGGTTGTGGTCGTATTCGATCCAGTAACGTCCTGTGAGGATGAGGGCGGTGCCGGCCTCGAACAGGAGCATGATCCGGGCGACGGCGAACAGCACGGAGCGGACGTCCCCGAAGTTCAGGGTATGGGTCTCTGACTGGGCGATCAGTTGCCCGCGCAGGCCGATGGTCTTCCGCACCAGGAGCGAAAGCAGCGTGGCCAATGTCATGA
This sequence comes from Arthrobacter sp. MOO21, assembly GCF_057369995.2. Classification (NCBI taxonomy): domain Bacteria; kingdom Bacillati; phylum Actinomycetota; class Actinomycetes; order Micrococcales; family Micrococcaceae; genus Arthrobacter; species Arthrobacter sp. MOO21. The sequence continues at coordinate 2,628,111 of NZ_CM170671.2, forward strand.
TCCCGAAGCCGCCCACCTGGATGAGCCCCAGAATCACCCCCTGCCCGAATGGGGTCCAGAAGGTGGCCGTGTCCACGGTGGCCAAACCGGTGACGCACACCGCCGAAACCGAGGTGAACAGGGCCGTCAGGAAGGGCTCGGGCTGCACTGTCCTGTGCGCGGCCGGAAGCATCAGCAGCCCGGCGCCGATAACAATCACGACCAGAAAGGCCAAAGGCACCAGCCTGACCGGATGCAGCAGTACGCGGCTGAATTCGCTGCCCCCGCCGGGTCGTCCGGGAAGATCGGGGAGCCTGTCGGCCCGGGTTTTTGGTCGAGCCGCTCTGGTCCGTTGTTCCACAGGCTTCAGCGTAATGCAGCAGCACGCGGGCTCACAGCGGTTGAGGCCGCACCTTCACGTTGCGCAGCGAACGGATGAGTGCGACGGCGGTAATGGACCCGGCTGCCATGATGGACGCCAGCACCACCACCTGGAACCGGCCCGCCTCCAGGGGCGCGGCACCGCCGAAGATGGCACCCACGAAAGCGCCGGGCAGGGTGACCAGCCCCGTGGTCTTGGTCTGGTCCGTGGAAGGGATCAGCGCCGAATGCACGGCCTGCCGGGCCTGGGCCAGGGTGGCCTGCCGGGGCGTGGCGCCGAGAGCCAGCCACCCCTCCACCTGGTCCCACTGTTCCACTACGGCCTCGGAGAAGCGGCGTCCTGCCAGCGCGGCGATGGTCATGGAGTTGCCGATCACGATCCCGCCCACGGCCAGGACGTACCGGGGTGCGAACTCGATGGCCCCGGTGCCGAACACGACCGCAAGCGTCACCAGGATGCCGGCCCCCATGGCTGCGGCCACCACGGCGAACCGCCGCCACGACCAGGCCAGGCGCCGCGCCGCCGTCACCGCCGCCACGGTGAACATCACCAGCAGGGCCGCGCCCACCCACAGCGGGTTGGTGATGATGCCGCCCAGCACCAGGCTGATGACTGCCAGCTGGGCCGCCCCGCGCAGGATGGCCAGGGCCGGGGAGAAGGACGACGGCGTCCGCGAGCCCCACAGGAATCCCACCGTGAGTGCCACCAGGGTGGCAAGGGCCACGAAGGTCGGCGCCAAGGCGGCAATGTCGGGCATCGCTTCAGCTTACTGAGGGGACGGGTATTGGGGCTCGTCGAAGTCGAGTACTCCGGATCATTGCCCCTGGCCAAAACGGCGGCCTACGCTTGCGCGTAAATGGGTGGAAGTAATGGCCCGTCCGGTGACGGCGGACAGGGTGCCGCATGCGATTGTGCCCAGGAGTTGTGCGATGAAAACCACCCCGTCCTCCCGTACCGGCCAGTTCCTGGTCCTGCTCCTGGTCCTGGCCGGCGCCGTCCTAAGCGCTCCCGGCCGGGCTGAGGCGGACCCGGTCTATGGCACGCAGAGCATCGCCTACTCGGGGGTCAGCAACCCGCCCACATCGGACAAGCCGCAGAGCAAACTGTGGTTCAATGCCGGGTCCTGGTGGGCGGACATGTGGACCACGGGGTCGGGCTGGAGCATCTACCGCCTGGACCGCTCCACGGAGACGTGGGTCAACACCGGAATCGTCAATGACACCCGCGCGAACACCCTTGCCGATGTGCTCTGGAACGGCAGCAAGTTGTACATCGCGTCCCACGTGGTGACCGTGACGGGGGACGGAACCCCGAACCCCTCCCAGTCCGGACAGCCCGCGAAGCTCTACCGGTACAGCTACAGCGGCGGTTCCTACGCCCTCGATCCAGGTTTCCCCACCACGGTCACCAACAATTCCAGCGAATCCATGACCATCGACCAGGACTCGCTCGGAGCCATCTGGGCAACATGGACCCAGGTGGCCGGCAACTCCACCTCCGGCTACACGAACACGGTCTATGTCAACCACTCCGCCGACGCCGGGGCCACCTGGGACGCGCCGTTCGTGCTCCCGGTGGCCAGCCCGCACCCGGCACCCGACGATATTTCCGCCGTCGTGGCTTTCAACCGCAACCAGATTGGCGTCATGTGGAGCGACCACCTCGCCAATACCGTCTGGTGGGCCACGCATCCGGACGGCAAAGCGGCCGACTCGAACTGGCAGCTGCAGCCGGCCATGCGCGGGAAAGGCCAGGCCGACGACCACCTCAACCTCAAATCCCTGCAGTCGGACACCGCGGGGCGCGTGTTCGCCGCGGTGAAAACCAGCCTGAACGATTATTCCTCGGACCCCGCCGTCCCGCAGCTGGTGCTCCTGGTGTTCAAGCCGGGCACCGCCGCCTTTACCCAGTCCACCATCTCCGTGGCCGGCGACTGCGTCACGCGCCCGCAGATCCTTCTGGATACGCAGAACAACATGGTCCACGCCTTCCAGACGGCGCCGCCCACCTCTGTCACGGGGTGCTCCTATTCGGGGGCGGCAGGCGCCATCTATGAGAAGACAGCATCCATGGACAACCCCGTTTTCGGGTCCGGCCGGGGCACGCCCATCATCCAGAGCGCCTCGTCGTCCAACATGAACAACGCCACCACCACCAAGCAGAGCGTGGACAGCTCCACCGGGCTGGTAGTGCTTGCCAGCGACCATGTGGCCAAGCGGTACTGGTTCTCGGACCGCCCGCTCGGCACGGCCACGCCGCCGCCGGCCACCGGAGGCATCACGGTGGTGAACTCCAGCACTACCTACTCGGGGACGGCCACGCTCACGGCTCCACTGCCGGTCCCGGCCGGCACCGCTGCGGGCGACGTGCTGGTGGCCTCCGTTGCGGCCGACTTGAACCCCACGATGACCCCTCCCACAGGGTGGACCCCCATCGTCAGCGGGCTCTCGGTCAGCACCGGGGCGCGGCTGTTCAGCTACTACCACGTGGTGGGCGCCTCCGACCCGGCGAGCTACACGTGGACGTTCAACACAATCGTGAAGTGGGGCGGCGGCATCACGGCCTACCGGGGCGTCAACAACGCCGCGCCACTGGACAGCAGCGTGGCCACGGCTACGGACACCAGCTGGACGAAGTCGAGCCTCACGGTGGGCAGCATCACCACGGCCACCAACGGGGCCATGCAGATCAGCACGATCATCTGCGACTGCGCCTCGCCGGTATTCTCCCCGCCCAGCGGCTGGACCCAGCGCTGGCAGTCGGCAGGCGGCCAGATCGCCGATCAGGCGGACCTGCTGCAGGCGACGGCCGGCGCCACTGGCACTGCCACCTGGACTTTCAGCGCCATCAGGGGAGCGGCGGCCTGGCGGACGGCATTGAAGCCGGCGGGCTAATTCCCGCCGGCGCCCCTTCGGGGGTTTCTTCAGTGCGGGTTTTCGAGGGAGATGGTTTCCAAGTGCTCGGGGACGCGGGCTTTCCACCCGAGCTGGCGTTTGATGCGGGCCCTCAGGGCGTCGGAGGCGTCGGCTTCTCCATGCGTTACGTAGGTCATGGCAGGGGCGGCAGGGGCAGTCTTCATCCACTGGATCAGTTCGTCCGAGTCGGCGTGCGCGGACAGCCCTTCCATCTGGATGACCTCGGCCTCGATGCTGATGTCCTGTCCGTAGATGCGGAGCTCCGTTGCGCCTGCGGCGAGGGAGGCGCCCCTGGTTCCCCCGGCCTGGTATCCGCTGAGGATGATCGCGTTGCGCCGGTCCGGCCCGTACGCCGCGAGGTGGTGCAGGATGCGGCCGCCGGTCAGCATGCCGCTCGCGGAAATGATGATCATGGGCCCGCCCCGGAGGTTGAGCAGCTTGGACTGGTCGGCACTGCGGACAGGGGTGGCCACATTGTACAGGGCCTTGAACTCGTGCTCCTGGAGCCTGTGTTCCTCGCGGTGGCGCTGGTACATGTCGGATGCGTCGATGGCCATGGGGCTGTTCAGGAAGACAGGGATCGGGGGGATTGCGTGTTTGGCGAGAAGCCGCGAGAGGTGCAGCAGTACCGTTTCGGCGCGGCCGACGGCGAAGGCGGCGATCATGATGACCCCGTGCCGTTTTGCCACCCGGGTGATGATGCTGCCGAGTTCGGCTTCGGGGTCGCCAACCGGGTGGGTCCGGTTGCCGTACGTGGATTCGGCGACCAGCACATTGACCCGTTCCAGGGCCCGGGGCGGGAACATCAGGGGGTCATCGGCCCGTCCGAGGTCGCCGGTGAAGTGGATGGTCCGGCCGACGACTTGGAGGTGTATTTGTGCCGCGCCGAGGATGTGGCCGGCAGGAAGGAAAGTTGCTTCTATGCCCCCGGGCAGCGGAAAGGGGGAGTCGAAGTCCAGGGTCTTGAAACTGTCGAGTGACCGGACGGCGTCCTCCGCGGTGTAGAGCGGCAGGGGAGGGTGATGGGTTGATGACGCCTTGTGGTCTGCGTAGCGGGCTTCCTCCTCCTGGAGGTAGCCGCTGTCGGGAAGCAGCAGCGTGCACAGTTCCGCGGTGCCCGGCGTCGCGTAGACGGGCCCGCGGAAACCGTCCCGAACCAGTGCGGGGATATATCCGCTGTGGTCCAGATGGGCGTGGGTGAGGACTACGGCGTCAATGTTGGCCGGACTGATCTGGAACGGTACGCGGTTGCGGTCCCGGAGGTTCTTATAGCCCTGGAACAGCCCGCACTCGATGAGGATCCGGTGGCCCTGCGACTGGATCAGGTACCTGGAACCCGTCACCGTGTCCGCTGCGCCAAGAAACCGCAGTGTGGCAGGACGCTGTTCCCTCATGGCCGCTCCTTACATACTGCGGTTTCGGCAGCGCGGCAATCCGCGCGGGATGTCAAAGGTGCCGGACGGGGCTGGCCGGATCAGCCGCGGCTGATGGGAAGTTTCTTTGGTTCGGCGGGCTGGGCTTCGCTGGGCAACGGGGCGCGGACTTCCAGGACGCCGTTGGTATAGGTGGCCTTGATGTCTTCTTCCTTGACCCCTTCGGGGAGCGGGATGTTGCGGCTGAAGGATCCGTAACGGAACTCTGACCGGTAGCTGCCTTTGTCCTTGTGTTCTTCTTTTTCCTGGCGTTCGGCGCGGATCCGCAGGAACCCGTCGTCCATGGTGACTGCAATGTCTTTGTCCGGATCAACGCCGGGCATCTCGGCGCGGACCACCAGGGTTTTACCATCGACGTACTCTTCTACCCGGATGGGGACGGGGCCGGCTGCGGAGTCGAACATGCGTTCCATGGAGTCCAGCAGCTCCGCCGGGGACCGCAATATGGTGTTGAAGGGGGAGGTCCACCGGGTGGTTGCGAACGGGGACCGTTTGAGCAGATCAGACATGACAGATTCTCCGCATTCGATGTAGGCGAGGGCCCTCGTCGGGGCCGGCGCCAGTCCAGTTAATACCCCTGCAGGCGGGGCGGATAGAGACAAAAGACCCTCCTGCCGGATGGTTCGCAGACGGGCTGGATCCGGAGGTGCCGTCCCGAAAAGAGGGGCTTTCGCCCCTGCCGACGCGCGGAAAACGTGCCGTAGTCTTGCCAGCGAAAGGGAGGACCATGACCAGCACCGATTCGTTCCTGATAGTCGTTGGCTTTGACGGGTCCGAGCATTCCCGCGCAGCACTGGACTGGGCCATGGATGAGGCCCGCCGGCGCCACGGCCAACTCCGCCTCATCACGGCCTGGGACAAACCCCAGCTGGCGTGGTACCCCGCGGTCCTGGAAACGGCGGCAGGCGAAATAGTCACCGAGGAGTCTCCGGAGCAGGCCGCCCGGACGCTCCAGGCCGAGGCGCTGCAATCCGCTGCAGATGGGGGCGTCACGGCAACGGCGCAGCTGGTTAAAACCCACTCGCCTGCTTCCGCGATCCTCGACGCATCCAAGGATGCGGGTCTTGTCATCGTCGGCTCCAGGGGGCACGGAGGATTCCCCGGGCTGCACCTGGGCTCGGTCTCCACCCAGGTGGTCAACCACGCGCAGTGTCCTGTGCTGGTGGTCCATTCCAAGGCATAAGTGCCCCTGTTGCACGCGGCGGATGGGACGTAGAATTAAACCGCCTGCAGGTAACCATCAGATGACGCCGGGTTGTTCAGGACATGCGAATGTCCGAGCCTTCTCTTAGCGAGATCGCGAAGGTACCTGCAGGTTCTGCGTTTAAAGACCCTCTTGCATCCCTGGAAAATCCGGCGTAACACTGTGAATACGTTCTTCGAAAGAAGGACGGGAACGAACAAACAGGGAACCCTGGAACGCACCATGGATCTGATCCACGGTGGTCTGCCGGTGACGAGGCAGGAAGCACCGGGATTCCCGCAAGTTCGGGAGATGATGTTCGTCATAACGGAATCAAAACAGTCGAAGCCCCTTCAGCATTGCTGGTGGGGCTTCCCCTATGTGCGGCCACGCTGCGTGCAGTGAACAGCCCGTCCGGGGCGGGTTTGTCCGGGTGGCCGAACGGGATAAGACTGTGGGTATGGCACGGGGAACGCTTCGGATCTTCCTGGGGGCCGCCACCGGGGCGGGCACCACCTACGCCATGCTGCAGGAAGCCCACCAGCTGCTGGCCGGCGGCAGGGATGTGGCCATCGGCGTCGCCGCGGACTACGGCAGGCAGGACACCCGGCAGCTCCTGGAAGGGTTCGACGCCGTGGCGCCGCGCCTCGTGCGGGACGCCGCCGGGGCGGAGGTACCCGAGCTCGACGTGGCGGCGGTGCTGGAGCGGCGCCCGGACGTTGCCGTCGTCGATGAATACGCCCACGTCAACGCCCCGGGCAGCCGGAACGAACACCGGTGGCAGGACATCGAGGAACTCCTGGCGGCCGGGACGGACGTGCTCTCCACCCTTAGTGTCAGGCACCTGGCCTCGCTGCAGGATGCGGTCGCCGCCATCACCGGGGAACCGGGCGGGGATACGGTCCCGGACGGGATCGTGCGCCGGGCGGACCATATCGAGTTGGTGGACATCTCCCCGGGCCTCCTGCGCCAGAGGGCGGCCGACGGAAAGATCTTCCCGAAGGACAGGATTGACGCCGCACTGGCCAACGAGTTCCGCCTGGGCAACCTTATTGCGCTGCGCGAGGTCGCCCTGATCTGGCTGGCGGACCGGGTGGATGAAGGGCTGGCCACCTACCGCGAAAGCCAGGGGATCACGGCAACGTGGCCTGCCCGGGAACGGGTGGTTGTGGGACTCAATGGAGGCCCCGAGGGGGAGGTGCTTATCCGGCGGGCGTCCCGGATCCTGTCCCGGGTCAACGGCGGCGACCTCCTCGCCGTCCATGTGCGCCGTGCCGATACGGGCACCGCCGAGTCCGTCCAGGCACTGGAAGCCCAACGCCGCCTGGTCACCGGCCTCGGCGGCACCTGCCACACCGTGTCCGGCGAGGATGCGGCGGATTCACTCCTGGAATTCGCCCGCAGCGTCAACGCCACACAAATCGTGATCGGGGCCTCGCCCGGCGGGCTGTGGAGCCGGGTCCTCGGCGCCGGCGTCGGCGCCAAAGTGGTGCGGGGATCCGGTGACATCGACGTGCACATCGTGTCCCATCCGCAGGCCGGCCGAGGCCTGCCCCGGCCGGCACCCGCCGCGCTCGGCCGTGCCCGGACCACGGCAGGCTTCATCCTTGCCGTGGTGCTTCCGGTTTTGCTGACGGCAGCCATGTCCGCCAGCCCGGAACTCAATCTCGCCACGCACGCGCTCGTCCACATCACGGGGGTAATGGCGGTGGCGTTCATCGGCGGCCTGTGGCCGGCGGTGCTTGCGGCGGTCCTGGGTTCGCTGCTGCTCAACTACTTCCAGACCGACCCGGTGGGAACGTTCAACATCAGCGATCCGCAGAACGTCTTCGCGCTGCTGGTCTTCCTCAGCGCGGCGGTGGCGGTGTCGCTCGTGGTGGGACTGTCCGCCCGGCGTGCCAGCGCCGCGGCACGGGCACGCGCCGAAGCCGCCACCCTTGCGGACCTGGCAAACGACGCCCTCCTCGCCGACGACACCGTCGCGGCCTTCATGGCCAAGGTCCGGGAGACGTTCCAGGTTTCCTCGGCAGGCCTTTTCACCAGGCCGGGAGACAGTGAAGGCGGCTGGGAACTCCAGGCCTTCTCGGGGGACCGGCCGCCAGCCCCTCCGGATGCGGCAGCCATGGCGGACAGCGTGGAACTGGCCGACCCGCGCACGGCGCTGGTCCTCTCCGGCCGGACCCTGACGGCGGGCGACCGGCTCCTCCTTACGGCGCACGGAGCCCACCTGCTCCTGCTGCTGCAGCGCCATGCCCTGCAGCGCACGCTGCAAAGCACCACGAAACTGGCCGAGGGGAACAGCGTGCGCACCTCCATCCTCCGGGCCGTCAGCCATGACCTGCGCACCCCGCTGGCCGGGATAAAGCTGGCCGTGACGGCCCTGCGGCGCCAGGGCCGCAAGCTGCCGGCGGAGGTGCAGGCCGAGATGCTCGCCACCATCGAGTCCTACACGGAGCGGCTGGACGCCCTGATCTCCAACCTTCTGGACATGTCCCGGATTTCCAGCGGTTCGACGGCGCCGCTGACGGGCCCGGTCACCTGGCGAGATGCCATCGAGGACGCGCTGCGCGGCCTCCCGGCGGACCACATCCGGGTTGAGCTTGCCCCCAACATGCCGGTGGTGGACGCCGACGTGGGGATGCTGGAGCGGGTCATCGCCAACATCGTGGAAAACGCGCTGAAATACGCGCCGGGGTCGGACGTCGTCATCGTAGGCGTCTCCGGTGCGTCGCATGCAGCGGCCGACGGCGGGGCTCCCTTTGGCGAGCTGCGCATCGTCGACCACGGGCAGGGTGTGTCCGCTGCCGCCGTCGAGGGCATCTTCCAGCCGTTCCAGCGGCTCGACGATGCGCCGGAAGGGCTCGGCATGGGGCTGGGCCTCGCCGTCGCGAAAGGCTTCACCGAGGCCATGGGCGGCCAGCTGCTGGCCGAACCCACCCCGGGCGGCGGGCTTACCATGGTGATCCGCCTGCCGCTCTCCACCGGACCGGCAGTGTCCACCCTCCGCCGGGAAGCAGGCAGCAGCACCGTATGAGAACCATCCTGATCGTCGACGACGAGCCGCAGCTGCTGCGCGCCCTGCAGGTCAACCTTCAGGCGGAGGGGTACCAGGTGCTCACCGCCCTGGACGGGGCGAGTGCGCTCAAGCACGCGGAGGGCGGCCACCCCGATGCCATCGTCCTGGACCTCGGCCTGCCGGACATCAACGGCGTGGACGTGATCACCCGGATCCGCCGCACCAGCAGCACGCCGATCATCGTGCTCTCCGCCCGGCACGGGTCGGTGGACAAGGTCCGGGCCCTGGACGCCGGCGCGGACGACTACGTGACCAAGCCGTTCGGGCTCGACGAACTCCTCGCCCGGCTCCGCGTCGCCGGTCGCCGCAGCGGCACGCCGGAGCTGGCGGAGGACATGCCCGCCATCGACGTGGGCGACTTCGAAGTGGACCTGGCCAACCGCAAGGTGACCCGAGGGGGAGCCCCGGTCCGGCTCACCCCGCGGGAGTGGGCCATCCTCCAGTTGCTGGTGCGCAACCCGGGACGGCTGATCACCCAGCAGCAGATGCTGGCGAAAATCTGGGGGCCGGGCTACGACAACGAAACCCATTACCTGCGCGTCTATATGGGGCAACTGCGCCGCAAGCTGGAGGCGGACCCGGCCCGGCCCCGGCACCTGCTCACCGAAGCCGGCATGGGCTACCGCTTCGAGCCCTGACGTGCCGCGGAAGGCCCGGGCCGCCGTCGTAAATCACGCGTAAAGGATTCGTCAATAAAGGCCCTTTCCGCGGGGCAGCCGTTTTCGCCGGTGCTAGCTTCACAGTGGTCGCGGTGCAAAGGGCAGCGCGGAAAGGCAGACATGACCACGTTGAGCAGGCCCCCGGCGGATCCGTCCGCGCCCCACCCGCATGGCCGGGAAGCGCTGAAGGACTGGCTGCTGTTCGGGCTGCAGGACAGCAAGGGCGCCCACCCCGGCCCCGGCGGTGTGCCCACCCAGCACGAAAAGAAGCATCCCTGGTGGCAGGTCATGTGCCTGACGGGCGTGGACTATTTCTCCACCCTGGGCTACCAGCCTGCCATCGCCGCGCTGGCCGCCGGCGTCATCTCCCCGCTGGCCACCCTGGTGCTGGTGGCGGTGACCCTGCTGGGCGCCCTGCCGGTCTACCGCAGGGTTGCCGGCGAAAGCTCCCGCGGCGAAGGCTCCATCGCCATGCTTGAACGGCTGCTGCCCCGCTGGGGAGGCAAGCTCCTGGTGCTGGTCCTGCTCGGGTTCGCCGCCACGGACTTCATGATCACCATGACCCTTTCGGCGGCCGACGCCACCGCGCACCTGATCCACAACCCCGTGGCTCCCGGATGGCTGCAGGACCAGAACGTCCCCGTCACGCTCATCCTGCTTGCGTTGCTGGCCGCGGTGTTCCTGCGCGGCTTCCGGGAAGCGATCGGCGTCGCCGTTTTCCTGGTGGTCCTCTACCTGGGCCTGAACGCCGTGGTGGTGGTGGCCACCCTGATGCAGGTCCTGGCGCATCCGGCGGCCATGGGGGACTGGTGGACGAATCTCTGGACGTCCCATGGCGACCCGCTGATGGCTGTGGCCATCGCGCTGCTCGTGTTCCCCAAACTTGCCCTGGGCCTGTCCGGCTTCGAAACCGGCGTCGCGGTGATGCCGCAGGTCCGGGGAGCGGCGGACGATACCGAACATCATCCGCAGGGCCGCATCCGGGGTGCCCGGCGCATGCTCACCTCCGCCGCGGTGATCATGAGCGGCTTCCTGTTGACCACCAGCTTCATCACCGTTGTCCTCATCCCGGAACAGGAATTCCAGCCCGGCGGCCAGGCGAACGGCCGCGCCCTGGCCTACCTCGCACACGAATACCTCGGCGTCGGGTTCGGCAGCGTCTACGACATCAGCACCATCGCCATCCTCTGGTTCGCCGGCGCTTCGGCCATGGCCGGCCTGCTGAACCTGGTCCCGAGGTACCTCCCGCGCTACGGCATGGCGCCGGGCTGGGCCAAGGCGGTGCGGCCGCTGGTGCTGGTCTTCACCCTGATCGGCTTCCTGATCACGTTCATCTTCGAGGCCGACGTCGACGCGCAGGGCGGTGCATACGCCACCGGCGTCCTGGTGCTGATGACCTCCGCCGCCGTGGCCGTGACACTCTCGGCGCGCCGGCGTGGCCAGCGGAACCTGACCTGGGGCTTCGGTGCCATCACCGTGGTGTTCGCCTACACCACCGTTGCCAACATCTTCGAACGCCCCGAAGGCATCAGGATCGCCGGGATCTTCATCCTCGGCATCATCGTCATCTCACTGCTCTCCAGGGTGCGCCGCTCCTTTGAACTGCACGCAACCCGGGTGCACCTGGACCAGCAGGCCCTGGAGTTCATGTCCAGCACGCTGGAGGGGCCCATCGCGATCATCGCCCACGAGCCGCTGCGGATGTCCGCCCAGGCGTACCGGGACAAGCTCGAATCGGCCGTGGAGGTCAGCCACCTCCCGCTGGAAGGCGAGGCCCTGTTCCTCGAGGTGGTGGTGGATGACTCCTCGGACTTTGAAACCGAACTCCATGTGCGCGGCGTGAACCGGCACGGCTACCACATCCTCGAAGTCCACGGGCCGGTGGTCCCCAACACCATCGCCTCGGTCCTGCTGCACATCCGGGACGTCACCGGGCTCATGCCCCACATCTACTTCCGCTGGACCGAAGGCAACCCCATCACCAACCTGGTGCGGTTCCTGTTCCTGGGCGAGGGGGAGATTGCGCCGGTGACCCGCGAGGTGCTCCGCGAAGCCGTACCGGACGTCACCCAGCGGCCCTGGGTCCACGTGGGCTGACCGGGGGCCGCGGGGCCGGCGCCTCCGCGGGGCTGGGTGCCGCCGGGGCGGCCACGTGCGCAACCGTGGCGGCCACCCGCGCGGCGTCCGCCAGGCTGACCGGGACCCTCGCGCGGAAGGCCGCCTCGGCGTCGTCCTCCCACACGCATCTCGCCAGCACCAGGACACGCACCATGTCGCCGTAGGAGTCGTTGCAGGCGAGGATGTCGCCGGGGACCTTGTGCCCCTGGCCGCCTTGGTCGGGCGAGGGCTGGAAGATGACCCACCACCCCTCGCCGTACCGGTCGGGGAAAAGGTAGCCGGCGGCTGGATGCAGGGCGCGGCCGTTCAGCCCGCGGCCGCCGTAGCCCTCCACGGATTCGGCCGCGGCGGCGAACCGCACCCTGCCGCGGTTCTCAGGTGCCTCATCCCAACGCATCTGCACTCCCTGCTTCTGATGCATTCATCAAAGGACCGGAACGGCGCGGGCGGGGCAGCAGGTGCTGTTAATTGACGGATTCTTTACGCAGCTGGCTGGCCGGGCGGACCAGGGGCGTCGGCCATAATGGGCCCATGACCAGTCCCGTGAGAATCCGTCCGATGTGCCCGGAAGACTGGGAGGCCGTCCACGCCATCTATGCCGCCGGCATCGCCACGGGGGAGGCCACCTTCGAGAGTGAGCCGCCCACCTGGGAAGCGTTCGACGCCGTGCGGTTGCGTGAGCACCGGCTCATCGCCGAGGACGCGGGCCGGGTTGTGGGATGGGCCGCGGTGTCCCGTGTTTCGTCGCGGGAGGTGTACCGCGGCGTCGTCGAACACTCCATCTACGTGGACCCGGCAATCCAGGGCAGGGGCGTGGGCCGGCTGCTGCTGACCGCCCTGGTTGACTCCACTGAAGCCGCGGGGATCTGGACCATCCAGTCCAGCATCTTCCCCGAAAACACGGCGAGCCTGGCGCTGCACCGGAAGCTCGGTTTCCGGGTGGTGGGAACCCGGGAACGGATCGCGCGCATCAGCCAGGGCCCCAAAGCCGGGCACTGGCAGGACACCCTGCTCCTGGAACGCCGCAGCACCGTGGCCGGGACGGAATAGCTAGCGGCTGGGCAGGGTCAGGATCTCGGCGCCGTCGGCCGTGATGGCGATGGTGTGCTCAGTGTGCGCCGTCCTGCAGCCGGTGGCGCTCCGGAGCGTCCACCCGTCGTCGTCCGTGACAAGCTCGGCGGTGTCAGCCATGATCCACGGCTCCAGCGCCAGCAGCAGCCCGGGCCGGAGCTTGAAGCCGCGGCCGGGGCGGCCCATGTTGGGCACGTGCGGGTCCTGGTGCATGGTGGAGCCGATGCCGTGGCCGCCGAACTGCGTGTTGATGCGGTAGCCGGCGTCGGTGAGGACGCGGCCGATGGCGTACGAGATGTCACCGATCTTGGCATTCGGACCGGCGGCGGCGATCCCCGCGGCGAGCGCCCGCTGGGTCGCCTCGATCATCGCCACGCTCTCCGCGGGCCGTGATTCGCCCACGAGAAAGCTGATGGCGGCGTCCGCGGCAACCCCGTTCTTGACGACGGCGAGGTCCAGCGTCAGCAGGTCGCCGTCGGCCAGCGCGTAGTCGTGGGGGAGCCCGTGCAGCACGGCATCGTTGACGCCCGTGCAGATGTAGTGGCCGAACGGGCCGCGGCCAAAGGACGGCGCGTAGTCCACATAGCAGGACTCGGCCCCGGCTTCGGCGATCATCTCCTTGGTCCACTGGTCGATCTCGAGCAGGTTGGTGCCCACCGCCGCGCGGCTCTTCATGGCCTGCAGGATGTCCGCCACCAGGGCGCCGGTCTCCCGTGCGCGCTCCACTTCGGCGGCGTTCAGGATTTCGATCATGGGGCACCCTTCCTTCGCGGCCAGTTGCTGTAGGGGCCATCCTATGCGGAGTCCATGACGCGGCAGCAAGGAGGGCTCTTGCGGGAGACATAGATAAGTGTAAATATTTACGTGTGTCTATGTCTTTGGAACTCACCCCGGTCCAGGCGGTCGCCTGCTGTTCGCCGCTGGCGCGGGAGCCCCTGTCCCTGGCGGATGCCGAAGGGATCGCCCCGCTGCTGAAGGCGCTGGCGGACCCGGTGCGGCTGCGGCTGATGTCCATGGTGGCCTCGCATGAGGGCGGCGAGGCCTGCGTCTGCGACCTCAACGACGCCTTCGAGCTGTCCCAGCCCACCATCAGCCACCACCTGAAGATCCTGCACGAGGTGGGTTTGCTGGACCGGGAGAAGCGGGGCGTCTGGGTCTACTACCGCGCCCGGACCGAGGCGCTGCAGAACCTGGCGGCCCTGATCGGGGGACAGGCCGCGTGAGTCTGCTGGGCCGCCGCTCGGCGGCGGAATTTTTCGGCACCGCCTTCCTGGTCATGGCGGTGGTCGGCTCGGGCGTCATGGCGTCCCGGCTGTCCCCGGACGACGCCGGGCTGCAGCTTTTGCAGAACAGCCTCGCCACGGGTGCCGCCCTGGTGGCGCTGATCCTGGCACTGCAGCCGGTGTCGGCGTCGTTCAATCCGGTGGTGACCCTGGTGGAGCGTGCGCTGGGGATGATCGATACCAGGACGGCGGCAGGCCTGGTGGCTGCGCAGTTGGCCGGCGGCCTGGCCGGTACCGTGGCCGCGAACCTGATGTTCGGCCTGGACGCCGTCACGTTTTCCACCCACCAGCGCACCGGGGCGGGACTCTGGCTGGGCGAAGTCATCGCCACGATCGGGCTGCTGCTCATTGTCTTTGGCACCGTCCGGTCCGGCAGGGCGGACCGCGTCGCGTTTGCCGTCGGCGGCTACATTACGGCGGCGTACTGGTTCACCAGCTCCACCAGCTTCGCCAACCCGGCGGTGACCATCGCCAGGACCGTCACGGACACCTTCGCCGGCATCGCACCGCCGTCGGCCCCTGCCTTCATCCTGGCCCAGCTGCTCGGCGGCGCCGCCGGGTACGTGCTGGTCCGTTTCCTTTACCCAACCATCGCAACTCCCGCCGTCGCCACGGCCGACCGAAAGGTGCTCTCATGAGCCGCAAGCCCTCCGTCCTGTTCGTCTGCGTGCACAATGCCGGCCGTTCCCAGATGGCTGCAGCGTTCCTCACCACCCTCTCCAGGGGCGCCATCGAGGTCCGCTCCGCCGGATCCCAGCCCGCGGACAAGGTCAACCCCGCCGCCGTCGAAGCCATGGCCGAGGTGGGGATCGACATGTCCGCCGAAATTCCCAAGATCCTCACCACCGAGGCCGTGCAGGACTCGGACGTCGTGATCACCATGGGCTGCGGCGACGAGTGCCCCTACTTCCCGGGCAAGCGCTACGAGGACTGGGTCCTGGAGGACCCCGCCGGCAAGGGCGTCGACTCGGTCCGGCCCATCCGCGACCAGATCAAGGGCCGCGTCGAAGCCCTGATCGCCTCCCTGATCCCGGCTTCGGCATAACCGCCCCATCACGGGAAGGGGGTGGGACACATGAGCACTGGTTGCTGTGATGACAGCTGCTGTGATGAGGAGCAGGGCTGCTGCCACGAAGGCTGCTGCTGAAACCCCTGCCCACTCAACCGCTGGCCTGCCCGCCCCCACCATCGGCGGGCAGGCGCCACCCGGACCCGGCGACCCCAGGACCACCAAGTACTGAAATGAGGACAGCATGACATCCCAGGAATTCCTCCCCGTTGCCGTGATCGGCGCAGGCCCTGTCGGCCTGGCCGCGGCCGCCCACCTGCTGGAACGCGGACTGGAACCGCTCGTCCTCGAGGCCGGCCCCGCCGTGGGGTCTGCCATCCGGCAGTGGGGACACGTCCGGGTATTTTCCACGTGGAAGTACAACCTCGACCCCGCCTCGGTCCGGCTCCTGGAGCGGAACGGCTGGGAAGCTCCCCGGCCCACGGCCCTCCCGTACGGCGCCCAGATCGTTTCCGAATACCTGGAGCCGCTCGCCGCCACACCTGAGCTCAAGGACCGGATCAGGACCGGCTCGCGGGTTGCGGCCGTCACCCGGCAGGGCATGGACAAGGGCCGCAGCCAGGGCCGGGACAGCGCCCCGTTCCTCCTGCGCATAGAGCACGACGGCGGGAAGGTCACCGAGGTGCTTGCCCGCGCCGTGATCGATACGTCGGGAACGTGGAGCACACCGGCGCCGCTGGGATCCTGCGGGCTGGCTGTTCCGGGCGAGGCGGAAGCGCGTGCAGCCGGTCTGGTCACCGGCCCGCTGCCCGAGGTGGCAGCTGGTGGTTTTGCCGGCCGCCGCACCCTGGTGATCGGCTCCGGCCACTCGGCCGCCAACATGGTCCTAGACCTGGCCCGCCTGTCCCGCTCCAATCCCGGAACCGAGGTCATCTGGGCCATCCGCGCCGAGACTCCGGCCCGTGCCTATGGCGGCGGGGACGCGGACCAGCTGCCCGCCCGCGGCCAGCTCGGGGCCCGGCTCCGCATCGCAGTCGACAGCGGGGCCGTCCAGCTCCTGGCCAACTTCCACACTGCTTTCCTTGATGTGCACGGCGGCGCCGTCACCGTGCACGCGGCGGACGGCCGGTCCGTGTCCGTGGACCGGGTGATCCCCGCAACAGGGTTCCGCCCGGACCTGGCCATGCTCTCGGAGCTGCGCCTGGACCTGGACCCGGCAGTGGATGCGCCCAAGGCCCTTGGCCCGCTGATCGATCCGGACTTCCACAGCTGCGGAACGGTCCCGGCCCATGGCGCCAGGATCCTCGAGCAGCCGGAGAAGGACTTCTACCTCGCCGGCATGAAGTCCTACGGCCGGGCACCGACGTTCCTGATGGCCACCGGCTACGAACAGGTCCGGTCCATCGCCGCCGCCCTGGCCGGAGACGCCGAGGCCGCTGGCGCCGTCGAACTCGAACTCCCGGAGACCGGCGTCTGCTCGACGAGTATCCCGCCGATGCCGAAGACGCCGGGGACACGTGCTGCGGAAGCCCGGGCCCGGTGCCGGTAGCGATCGGGTTCGCCACAGGCTTCCAGCACGGGCGAACGGGCGAAACGGCTGGGGTATAACGGTTTCAAGGGGCCGGCAATGAGAGGAGGTTCTGGTGGACGCTTCCGGGAAGGACCCCGTGCGGGAGGACCTGCTGTGGATCGCGGACGACTTCCGGAAGATCATCCTGGCTGTTCCGCATGACGAACTGGACCGGCCGTCCACCGGGACGCGGTGGACCAACCGGCAGCTCCTCTTCCACATGGCGCTGGGGCAGAACATCGCGCTCGCCGGGATACCCCTCCTCGGCCTGTTCTCGCACCTTCCGCCGTCGGCGTCGCGCAACTGGAGCCGGCTCCTCGATGCCTGCGCCGGGCCCTACAACTGGGTGAACTGGGCCGGAAGCGCCGCCGGCGGCAAGGTCCTGACGCCACGGGCCATGCTGGGCATGATGGACCGGACCACGCGGATGATCGTGGCCTGGTATGACCGCGCGGACAGCCGGGCGATGGGGCGCGGCATGACGATGCCGACGCGGTGGGATCCCTACTTCACCCCGTGGATGGACCGCCGGGACATCATGGAGTGGGCGCCCAAGCACTACCGCCACCACCGGGCCCAGCTGAGCCTGACCGCACTGCCGTCCTGAGAGTGTTGCCCAACAGAGTGTTGCCCAAGGCGGCGTGCGGTCCAGCCCGGTTACTTCCGGCCTTCCCCGGGGTGGGAGCCACGGCGCGCCGGTTCTGACGGCGCGCCGCAGCCGGGCGGGAAGAGTAACTGGGCAGGAACGCACATTGCGGACCTATGGGGCGGACGGGTCCTCCCAGTTGATGCCGATGGAACGTCCTTTGGCGAAATGGGCGTTCGCTATGTCGTTCACTTCGTGGAGGCTCTTCCCCGGGTGGCTCAGCCGGATCCACTCGTAGTCCCACTCCTGCATATCCCGTACACGTCCGGCTCGTTTTTTGGCGCGCACGTGGGCTGTCAGGTCATCGCCGCTGAGGACCGGTGGAGGCGGGGCCACGGCGGGTTGCGGCTTGGGTGGGGGCACCCTGGCCGGACGGGCCGGGGCATTCGCGGTGCGGACCAGGGCCACCGTCATTGCCACCAGGCCCGCAGCGATGAGCAGGACCCACCAGTACTGGATGATGAGGGCGATGACGATCAGGATGAGGAAGGGGGCGCACCCGATAGTGCCGCCGCCCTTGCTGCCCGAGCGACGCCGTTTTGATGCCATGGCGGTTCCTCTTGCGATGTGGTGGAACGTTAGGAATCCACTCTCGCACCGGGCGGGAGCCATGTCATGAGTATTTGGTACTCGATTTTCGCGCCTTGCCAGGGTTGCCCGGGGCGGTCCGAAGACTGATGCTGTACGCCTAGGTGCGGGTCAGCCGGTGGTGCTGTGCGTCGTCGAGCTGGCCTGTTCACGCAACTTCCGGCCGCGTTCGATATCTTCCTCTTCCTGCTCGTGGAGCTTCTTGCTCCTTTTCGTATCACGCGGCGGGAGCTGAATGCTCTCCTCGGCCTTGATGCCCGCCTGCAACTCGCGGCCCCGCTCGATCTCCGCGTCAACCTCCGCTCCGAACAGCAGGGACAGGTTGAGGATCCAAAGCCATAAGAGCATGACGATCACGCCGCCGATCGCACCATACGTTTTGTTGTAGTTGCCGAAGTTCCCCACATAGAAGCCAAAGCCCAAAGAGGCAAGCATGAATACCATCAGGGCGATGGAGGAGCCGATGCTGATCCAGCGGAACCTGGGCTGGCGGACGTTGGGGGTGGCGTAGTAGAGAATCGCGATGACTGCGATGACCAGCGTCAGGATCACTGGCCATTTGGCGATGTTCCAGACGGTCAGCGCCAGCCCTCCGAGTCCGAGGGTGGCACCGACTGCTTCAGCCAGGGGGCCGGTGAGGACCAGCATGGCGGCCAGCAGGGCGACGATGACCACCGAAATCACCGTGATGCCGAGCATGGTGCCGCGGAGCTTGAGGAAGCCCCGGCCCTCGTCGACCTCATAAATCCGGTTCATTGCCCGCCCGAACGCCGTCACGTACCCTGATGCAGCCCAAAGGGCCGTTGCAAGACCCACAACCAGCGTGAAGCCCGCTGCCGTTGAGCTGGTGAGCTCCTGGACAGGGCCGCGTATCAACTCCGCCGTTTGCCCCGGGGCCACGCGCTGCACGATCTGGAGGAGGGCCGCCGTGGTCTTTTCCGCCTGTCCAAAGATCCCGAGTATTGAAACCAGGACAAGAATGGCGGGGAACAGCGAGAAGATCGCGTGGTAGGTGAGGCCGGCAGCCAGGTCGGGGCACTGGTCCTGGGTGAACTCTCTCAGTGTTTTCCGTGCGATGTACTTCCAGGAGGGCTGGGTGAGGTCTGTGGGGCTGTCGGGTTTGCGTTCGTCGTCAGGCTCCGGCGCACTCCGTGCCTTGGCCGCGCTCGACTTCGGCTCTTCATCGCTCGCCATGGACATTCCTCCTTCTCGGGCCATGCTGGGCAGGCCACCCTTCGGATTGCAGCAGCGCCCCCGTCGGAATCCTGTCAGGTGCGGGTTGAACGTGCGTGATCAGTTGCGAATGCGTGGAATATCTCCTGGATGTTTCCCCTGTTGTCTACGAAGTTGTCCCGCAGCTTCGCGGCTAACTGTTCCAGCGCCTGTTCCAGGACGGCCGCACCGACTTGCAGTTCCGGGGCAGGAGAGTTTGCCGCTGCATCGCGAATGGACATGGCATACGGGAGTTGCCGCGCCAAGGACAGGCGGGGATCCTCCTCCTGGAAGTAGTAGCTCTCGGCATGTTGGGTCAGGTCAATCCGGGTCTTGCCGATTTCCGAAGCCAGCGTGTGGAGCACGATGCTTGCAGCGGCCGGGTCCAGCCGGGGAAGCTGGTCCGCGTAGCCCGCGTCGGCCAGTCCTTTCAAATCCAACGCCAATGCCCGGCGGCGGGACAGCGGGGGATAAACCTGCGTGAACCAGGTCAGGGCGGTGGTCAGCAGCGCAAAGCCAGCCAGGGCTTCGACCGGTGACGCCATCCGCACCCAGGGATCGACGGCGACCACGTCGCCGAAGCCCACGGTCGCCAGGGCCACAAGGGAAACGTAAAGGGCCTCGAAAAAATCGGGGTACCGGGCCGGGTCGACTCCGGAGGAGTAGGCAAGGCCGTCAGGGATATGCGGGGTGTAGACCAACGCCCAGCCGACAGCCTGCATGGCAACCCAGAGCAGTACCACGCCCGTCATGGCGGCAGGTCCGACGGCGGAGCCAAAGCGATGCCCCATGCGCCTCGAAACCTTCCACACTCCTGTCATCACGCCGTGGCTGATAGACCCCTTACCGCTGGGGTGCAACAGGCTGTGGTACATGTCGCGCAACCCGAGAATGACTACCGCCAGGCCAAGGGCCGTCAGGACTAAGCGCATATTTCTCCTTTTGATCTGACACCTGCTGTCACGGTTATCGCTGCCTGGGGTTGGCCCTCCCCGCATTGGTAAGGCTACTGTTGATTGGATCCGGACGCACCGCCGGGCGTGTTCCCAGGGGCCATTCGGGACGAATGCCCCGCTGGAGTAAGGACGACAGTTGGAAGGATGGTCATGGGGATCAACCTTGTGCTGACCCTGTTCGCCGGCGGCGTCGTCGTGTTTTCTGCCTTCTCATCCGTCCTGCAACGGGGCAGCTTCCCCGGGCCGCTGGTGGCGCTGGCGCTCGGAGCGCTGGCCGGGCCCCACGTCCTCGGCCTGGGGTCCCTCCAGGATTTTGGTCTCGAGCAAGGCACCTTGCTTGAGCAGGCCTGCCGGCTTACCCTCGCTGTCGGCCTGAGCGGAGTGGCCCTGCGCCTGCCCCACGGCTACTGGCGTGCAAACGTGCGTTGGGTGGTAGTGATGATCACCTTGGGCATGTTGCTCATGTTCATGGTCGCGGCCGGGGTCCTGTGGGGCCTGCTGGGTTTGCCCTTCCTTCTTGCCTTGCTGGTGGGCGCAATCATTACGCCGACGGATCCAATTGTCAGCACTCCCATCGTCACCGGATCCCTGGCAAAGGCGAAGGTGCCGAACCGGACCCGGTTCAATATCTCCTCCGAGTCGGGCCTTAACGACGGGTTGGCGTACCTTTTCGTGATGCTGCCCGTGCTCCTGCTGACCAAGCCGGACCACGCGTGGACCGACCTGTTTACCAAGGTCCTGCTGTGGGAAGTCCTTGGTGCCGCAGCACTCGGAGCCTTCATCGGCTGGCTGCTGGCAAAGCTGTTCCTGCTTGCGCAGCGCCGGAAGTGGATGGAGGAGACCTCCTATCTCGGATTCATTATCCCGGCGGCCTTGCTCATTCTTGGGTTGTGCAAGCTACTTGGCACCGACGCCGTGCTTGCGGTTTTCGTGGCGGCAGCGGTGTTCGGGCAGTTGATCCCGGAACAGGATGAGGAACAGGAGGGAAAAGTCGACGACGTCGTGAACCGGTTCTTCATCCTGCCCGTCTTCACCCTGCTTGGCGTTGCCCTGCCGATCACGGAGTGGACAGGCATGGGAGTGTGGCCGGTCATGGCTGTCATAGGGGCTGTAATCGCCCGAAGGATGATTGCGGTGTGGGCGGTGGCACCCCTTATCAAGCGCCTGCACGGCCCGTCGGAGGTGGCCTTCTTAAGCTGGTTCGGGCCGGTCGGAGTTTCAGCACTGTTCTACGCCACATTGGCTGAACGTCATACGGGCCAGCATGAGGTATTCGTCTACGTTACTTTGGCGATCACGGCTTCTGTCTTGCTCCACGGTTTGACTGCCGCGCCCCTGAGCTCCTGGCTGCACCGGATGCAAAGCCGGCAAACGGTGGAGACGTCCCGATGAGCAGGCGGACGGGCTATGCCTGAGGCGCCGATCAGTGGGGACGCGGAGCGCCGGCAAGGTGAGAAGCTGGCGGGTGCTGAGTTGCTCGCGGCGCGTCTTGACCGGCCCATGGGTTTCCTGGGGATTGTCTTTCTCTTTGTGGTGCTGGGGCAGCTGCTCGTCACCGAGCCCGGGTGGACTCAGGCTCTGGCCGTCGTCGGTTGGGTGTTCTGGGCAATATTCGTTGCGGAGTTCCTGCTGCGCGCTTACGTAGCGGGCTTTCAAGCCGCTTTCTGGCGGCGCAACTGGTGGCAGGTGCTTTTCTTATTGTTGCCTTTTCTGCGATTTGTCCGTGCGCTGCAGGCACTGCGGAGTGTGCGCATTGCCCGGCTGGCGCGTGCAGGAGGCATCGTCTCGGCAGGAGTACGCGGCTCCCGGTCTGCTCGGCGACTGCTGGCGAGCCGGATTGGCTGGCTTGCGGCCGTGACAGCGGTGGTCATCCTGGCCGCCAGCCAGCTGCTCTATGCCTCCGAGGCCCACAGTGATTACGGGACCGCCCTTTATGAGGCTGCCCTCGCCACCATCACCGGCAGCGGCATTACCTCCGACGATCCCTTCTCCCGCCTTCTTCAAGTGGCACTGGCAATCTATTCGGTCGCTGTCTTCGCCACGCTGGCCGGATCCCTCGGGGCGTACTTCCTGGGCGGACCTCATGGCTCCTACCGGGAAGGGGAGGAGACGGCCCCGCCCTTCCCATCCAGCCAGGCGAAGAGGACGCAATGAATACCGAACTGAGTATGGGCACAAGCGTCGGGATCGCCGCTGTCCTGACCGTCGTGCTGGCAGGCCTTCACATCCTGGCTCCGCACATCCGCAAGCTTCCCCTGGTGCCTGAACGCTACACAGGTTCTTTCGCCGGCGGCCTTGCAGTGGCCTATGTCTTCCTGCACCTCCTGCCGGAAATCGCTGAGGGGAATGAAGCGGTTGGTGAGGCTCTCTCGGATGCCCTGAAACCCACTCCGCTGCTGGAGTTGGCTATTTTCCTGGTTGCCCTGATCGGTTTTACCGCCTTTTACGGGCTGGAGCGGCTGGCTACTACCCATGGAAGCAGGGACAGGGATGCTGCCCCCGAGTCCGCCGGGGTGTACTGGCTGCACCTGGGATCATTCATGGTCTACAACGTCTTGATTACCTACACGATGATCCTGCGGGTACGCACCGGGGTGCTGTTCGCCGTGCTGTTCACCGTGGCCATGGGGCTGCACTTCGTCCTCACAGACCGCACCCTGACAGAGCACTACCCACGCAGGTTCCGCAGGAACGGCCGGTTGGCGCTCGCGGCATCCCTTGTCATCGGATGGGCGCTGGCCGCTCTCTTCGCGCCAACCAGCACCCTGGTGGTGGCTCTCCTCACCGCACTCCTTGGAGGGTCGGTACTGCTGAACGTTTTCAAGGAGGAAGTACCGTCCAACCGGTCCTCCAGCTTTGCTTGGTTCAGCATTGGCCTGGTGCTCTACGCGGCGCTCCTCGCACTTATCACCACCATGCAGGAGTAGCAGGGCGCTCTTCCGAGGCCCTGTCCACCGGAGTAGACTCTCCTGCCCCGGCAGGGGTGCGTGGCCGTACATGACTATGGGACGGTCAGCCAGGAACGGTACGAGGAAGAGGGAAGAGAAATGTCCATTAGTCCCGAACACGCTACACCAGTCGATCCCGACGATTCACGTTCCGATCACACGCCAGCAAATCATGACCACTCCCACCAGCACGGCCCCGGATGCGGCCACGAAACCTCGGAGCACGATGGGCATCTGGACTACCTTCACGATGGGCACCGACACGCAGCCCACGAGGACCACTACGACGAGCACTGAGCCGGTTTCTTTCAGCGGTTCTCATAATCGCTTCTCTCTTCGGCGTGCTCTGAAGCAAAATTTCATAGGTTTACTTGACCAGCGGCCCCCAGGGCGAGAAGGAGTGTAGGAGTATGAGCAATCACGACTCGGAAGAAGAACCGTCCAATTCCGGTGCACCTCGGGTGAACGACGAGAAGTCAAGGGAATACGACGGGGTGAATCCGAACCCTGCCGATGAAACCATTACCGGACTCACCGAAGGAGGCGGGGTTCCTCCGGGGGAAACTCCACCGGCATCTGCGCAGACGGCGGTAGAGTGATGCGCCACGAGCCTCCCAAAAGGACTCGATAAGATCTTCCCCCGGCTCGCACCGCCGTTGAAAAAGCCATGGCAATTGCATTCACCGGACGTCGATCACGCCCATCATGCCGAGGTCCTCGTGGTCCAGGATGTGGCAGTGGTACACGGTCCGCCCCCGGAAATCCGTGAAGGCCACCCGGACCTTCACCTGTCCGTTGGCCGGGATGTTCACCACGTCCCGCCAGTCAGGGAGGGAAAGATCGACGCCGCTGTCCTGGATCATCTGCATGGGCCAGACGTGCAGGTGGAAGGGGTGGTCCATGGGGCCGGAGTTGGTGAGCGTCCACTCCTCAACCGTCCCGGCCGCGGCGGTGGTGTCGGTGCGGGCCGGGTCGAATTCCCTGCCGTTGATGGTGAAACGCATCATGCCCGCGGCGCCCATTCCCATCCCCGCAGCCAGGTTGATCTGCCGGTGCGCCGCCACCGTTGCCAGCCTCAGGTCCCCGGGTGCGGCCTGGGCCGGCAGTGCGCCCGGGGGAGTCGCAGCTTCTCCGGACACGCGGAACAAAGCCAGCGCAGCGCCGTCGGCCTGCTCCGTGGGTCCAAACGGGGCTCCGAACGGCCCCTGGCCCATCATCCCGCCCATGTTTCCCCGGTTGTACCGGAAGGCGCGCAGGACGGACTCGCCGGCCGCCGTGGTGACCAGCAGGTCCGCCCGGTTGCCGGGGGTGAGCACGAGCTCTTCCACCTGTCGCGGTTCCTGGAAACGGCCGGAGTCCATGCCCAGCAGCTGCAGTTGCTGGCCGTCCAGCCGCAGCCGGAGGTACCGGGCCACGCAGGCATTGACGATGCGCCACCGCTCCCGCTGCCCGGGACGGGCACTGAACAGGGGACTGCTCTGGCCGTTGACCAGGAGAAGGTCGCCCTCGCGGCCCGCCATCCGGTCCATGGCCGAGGCCGGGCGGATATTCCCCAACCCGTCCACCGCGGTGTCCGACACCACCAGTACCCGCTCCGTGCTGGCCTCGATGGGCTCCGGGTCCTCCACGATGATCGCGCCGAAGAGCCCGGCGAAGATCTGGTCGGCCACCATGCCGTGGTGATGGGGGTGGTACCAGTACACCCCCGGCGGATGGCCTGCCGGGAGCCTGTATTCGTAGTCAAACGTACTGCCGGGGCCGACGGCAACGAACACGTTGTCGCCGTTGCCCTCCGGGGACACGTGGAGGCCATGCACGTGCAGGTTGGTGGGCTGGGACAGGTTGTTGGCCAGGCCGATCTTCAGGGTGTCGCCCGGTTTCAGGCGAAGCGTGGGACCTGGGACGCTGCCGTTGTAGCCAAGCGCTGAGACCTGCCGTCCGCCCAGCTGGACCTGCGCGGGCGCGGCTTCGAGCCGCACCTGCAGCTGGCCCGCGTCGCTCCGCAGTTCGTCCGGCTGGACCAGTTCGCCGCCGCCGGTGGGTCCGGCCCGGGAGGACAGCGACCAGATGAGGCCCGCCCCGCCGGCCGCCGTTGCGGCAGCCCCTACGCCACCCAGCAGCAGTGCCTGCCGGCGGCTGATGGGGCGCACTACGGGCCCTCGCCGAGCACCCTGAGCTGTTCGCGGTACTGATCGGCTGTGAGTTCTCCCCGTGCAAAGCGCTCATCGAGGATCCGCCGTGCCGTCGATGCCGGCGGCCTGCCGTGTCCCTGCCAGCCGCGGGTACCGCCGCCGCGAATGCCCCCGACAAACGCCCACACCGCCAGCACAACCAGCAGCGCTATCCCGAGCAGCAGCAGAACGCCCCAGAGCCACCACCCGCCGCCTTGTCCGTAACCCCACATCATGGCCGGAGCCTTTCCTCGTTGGTACCTCCGATTCTTGGCCCGTCCCGGGGCGGGAGGTAGGGTCCGAGGTCCCGCGGCGTGCGTTCCAGCCCAGTTACTTCCGGCGGCCCGGCTCGTAAGTCCGCGGCGCGCCGGGGTGCGCGGCGTGCCACGGTGATGCGGGAAAAGTAAGTGGGCGGGAACGCACGGAGGGGTCAGTCCGTGATGTCGGTGCTGGTGCTCAGCTCCTCCCACTGCTCCAGTTCCGCGCGCTGCGCGTCCGCCACCTTGCCGAAAGCACCGAACGCGTCCGTCCCCAGGACCAGCAGCCCCGGCGGGTTGGCGGATTCGACGACGGCGAGAATCGCCCTGGCTGCCTTGTCCGGGTCGCCGGGCTGGTTGCCGTGCGCGGTGTCGTGCTCCTTGCGGCGCTTGCCGGCAGTGTCCGCGTAGTCTCCGATCGCCGTCGCGGACTGCGTAAGCGAGCGGCCGGCGAAGTCCGTGCGGAAGCCGCCGGGTTCGATGGCAGTGACGTTGATGCCCAGCGGCTTCAGCTCGTTGCGGAGCGATCCGGTCATGCCCTCCAGCGCCGCCTTGGTGGCCGCGTAGTACCCCGAGCCGGGCGGCGTGATCCGGGCGCCGATCGAGGAGATGTTGAGGATGGAACCGGACTTCCTGGCCCGCATCCCGGGCACCACCGCCTTGATCATGTCCACCGCGCCGAAAAAGTTGGTGTCGAACAGGCGGCGGATGTCGGCGTCGTCGGCTTCCTCCACGGCGGCCCGGTAGCCATACCTGGCGTTGTTCACCAGCACGTCGATGCCGCCGAACTTCTCCTCCGCCTGCTTCACCGCCGCGCTGATCTGCGCCTTGTCCGTGACGTCGAGGGGGAGGGACAGCGAGGTGTCAGGGAAGCCGGCGGTGATGTCCTGCAGGGTTTCCACCTTCCGGGCGGTGACGACGGCGTTGTGCCCGGATGCGAGCACGGCCTCCGCGAGTGCCCGGCCGAGTCCGGTGGAGCAGCCTGTGATGAGCCATGTTGCCATTGGTTTTCCTTTCGTAGGGTGACGCCTGGCGCCTAAGCCGCGTGCCGCCGTCGTGCGTTTGGTGTGAGTTCGTGGGCGCCGTAGCTGTTGTCGTCCGGGTTGACGGTGACGCCGGGGGCCACCAGTTGGTCGATGCGGTCGAGCACCTCGTGGGGCAACCTGGTGTCCGCGGCGGGGAGGTAGGACTCCAGCTGCTCCATGGTGCGCGGGCCCACGATGGCCGAGGTGACGCCCGGATGGTTGATCACGAACGCGATGGCCATCTCGATGAGCGTGACCCCGGCCCATTCGGCCACCTGCGCCAGCTCCTCCACGATGTCCAGCTTGCGCTGGTTGGCGGGCTGGCTCATGTCGAACCGGGCGCTGGGGCGTGCCGACGAGGTAGGCCGGGACGCCGAGTCCTTCCGCCACCGCCCCGAAAGCCAGCCGCCTGCCAGCGGGCTGTAGGTGAGGGTGCCCATGCCGTGGCGCTGGACGGTGGGAAGCACGTCCTCCTCGATGCCGCGGACCAGGATGGAGTAGGGCGGCTGCTCGGTGACGAACCTCTCCAGGTTGCGCTCGCGGGACGCCCACTGCGCCTCCACGATCTGCGAACCCGAGTAGGACGAGGAGCCGATGTAGCGGACCTTGCCTTGCCGGACCAGGTCGGTGAGGGCGCCGAGGGTTTCCTCCACGTCGGTGTCCGGGCTCGGCCGGTGCACCTGGTAGAGGTCGATGTAGTCCGTGCCCAGCCGGCGGAGCGAGTTCTCCACCTCGCGCATGATCCAGCGGCGCGATCCGCCGCGCTGGTTGGGGTCCTTGTCGTCCATGGGCATGAAGAACTTGGTGGCCAGGAAGACGTCGTCGCGCTTTCCCTTGAGTGCTTCCCCCACGATCTCTTCCGAGGCCCCGCCGGAGTAGACGTCCGCGGTGTCGATGAAGTTGATGCCGGCGTCGAGGGCGCGGTGGATGATGCGGGTGGCGTCGGCCCGGTCGTCGTTGCCCCACGGGCCGAACATCATGGCCCCGAGGCAGAGGGGGCTGACCTGCACGCCGGTGCGGCCAAGCGGGCGGTATTCCATTGCTACTCTCCTTCGGCTTCGGGGATGACCATGGCGAACCGCTCCGGGCGGGGAACGTCCGGGTCCGGCCCGCTGCGGACGCCGGTGTCCAGGGCGTCGATGGCGGCGAGCTCCGCGGCGGTGAGCTCGAAGTCGAACACGTCGAAGTTCTCCGCGATGCGCGCCGGGTTGGTGGACTTGGGGATGGCCGAGCGGCCCTGCTGCAGGTGCCAGCGCAGCATCACCTGGGCGGGGGTCTTGCCGTGGCCATGCGCGACGCCGGCAATCACCGGGTCCCGCATGACGTTCTTGCGGTTCTCGCCCCAGCCGGGGTAGAACGTGATGCCGCCGATCGGCGACCACGCCTGGGTGAGGATCTCGTACTCCGCGTTGGCCGCCTGGACTGCGGGCTGGGCGAAATAGGGGTGCAGCTCCACCTGGTTGACGGCGGGGAGCACATCCGTGGCCTGGAGCAGCTGTTCCAGGTGGTGCGGCATGAAGTTGCTGACGCCGATGGCCCGGACGCGCCCGTCCTCCAGCAGGGTTTCCAGGGCCTTGTACGCTTCGAGGGTCTTCTCGAACCGGTCCGGCGCCGGCTGGTGCAGGATGAAGAGGTCCAGCTGCTCCACACCGAGCTTGCCCACGGCCTTGTCCCATGCATGCAGCGCCTCGTCGTAGCCGTAGTCGCTGACCCAGACCTTGGTCTCGATGAACACGTCCTGGCGCGGCAGCCCGGCGCGGCGGATGCCCTCGCCCACCTCGCGCTCATTGCCGTACGCGGCGGCGGTGTCGATGTGCCGGTAGCCGGTGGCCAGCGCGGTCTGGACGGCCGTCGTCGTCTCTTCCGGCGGACTTTGGAAGACGCCGAGGCCGAGCGCGGGCATCGTGACGCCGTTGTTGAGGGTGAGTTCCATAACCATGCCCTCACGCTATGTGGGTCTGGGCGTTTAAGGGAGGGTTTGCGAGTCCCTCCCTCGGATTTGGGGTGCGCCCGGTGTGCGTTCCAGCCCAGTTACCTACCGCCGCTCGCATCAAAAAACGGTGGCACGCCGTCGTTCGTGGCGGGGTTGGAGCAGTAACTGGGCAGGAATGCACGAAGCAGAAGCTGACGGGTGGAAACCGGCAGCCTACTTCGCGATGCTGAACGAATCCGTGAAGCTGTACCCCTCCGCGGGAACGAACTTCACGTCCATCCGGGAGCCGGTGAGCTTGATGTCGAGGGTGCCGTAGGCGGGATCCTTGTTACTGCCGGACCACGCCGCGAAAACGGGCCTGTCCGAATCCTGGGTGTTGATGTCCCGGATGCTCTTGCCGCCCAGGCCTGAGGTGGCGAAGACCGTTCCCGCGCCCTTGGCGAACGAGTCGTCGTCGTCAACCGCGCACTTCCCCCGGGCCAGGACTTTGGAGCAGTCGTTCGGCATGCCCAGCTGGAACGTGCGCTGGTAAAGGTGCTCGTGGCCCGTGAGGACCAGGTCAACCTTCTTTTCGATCAACAGGTCGGTCAGCGCCCGGCCGGCCTCGCAGCTGTATTCGCCCATGCTGAAGCACACGGTGTGCATTCCCACCACGGTCCAGGGGATGCCATCCGTGCGGGCGCCGTCGATCGCGTCCTCGGTCCACTGCCAGCGCTTGCTGTCCTCGGAGTAGTCCAGGTCGCCTTGGTCGAAGGCAATTCCCGGGGACACCGCGATCAGCCGGACCAGGGGCTTCTCCTGCGGAATGTCGATGTACCACTGCGTGCCGTATTCGCCCTCCAGCCCCGGCATTTTGTTGGGCAGGCACTTGACGTAGTTGCGGATGTGGCCGCCCTCGCCGTTGCTTTCGTGGTTGCCGGCCACGAGTTGGAAGGGGAGGTCCCCGAGCTTGTCGGTGACCATCTTGCAGAACTCCTCCTCGGTGCCCTGTCCGTAGGAGAGGTCGCCCAGGTGGAAGTTGAACTCGGGCTGGAGTTCCTTGATCTTGTCCAGCACGGCCTTGGCGCCGTCCTGCATGCCCATGTCCCCGACGGCGGTGAAGTGCACACTCCGCTCAGGCGGGGGCTTAGGCCCGGGGATGCAGCCGGCGAGCGTGGTGGCCGTGACGAGGGCAAGGACCATGGCGGCGGCTTTCCTCCGCCCGGGCACGCGCCCCTGTACCCGCGAACTGCGCCACCAGCCTGCCAAATTTCCCCCCGTGCCCAAGTCTGCTTTAGGTAGCACCAAGCTAGCGTCGGGCTTCCAGCGCGGGCAAGAGGGGTTCCCGCAGGTCATCCGCAGTTCCCCCCGGCACGGCTCAGCCCTGGACGGCTCAGCCCTGGACCGCCGAGCTCAGGATTGCCCGCATCTTGTCCCGCAGGAGCTCCTGGCCGGCGACGCTGGGATGTTCCCGGTCAGGTCCCAACAGAACGTCGGCGCGGCCAGCCAGCCACGCGTCGGCGATGGGGTCGATGAACGGCACGTCCATGTCCTGTGCGGCGGCAGCGGCTGAGTCGCGGACGCCGGTCAGTTCCGGATCCGGCTCGTCGCTGCCGGACAGTGGACCCACAGCCACGAGCACCGCCTTCGGAGCAATGGCGGAAGCGGCGGCGAAGGTGGAGGCTGCGGCCGCCCGGAGCGCCTCCGGATCTGCCCCCTCATCGTTGTCGGACCCGAAGAAGACCACCACGTCCGTGTCCGGCCCAACCGCGTCCTGGACCTCCTCCCTGAACGTGTCGCCGTGCTCGCCGGTCACCAGGTATCCGCTGCCGTTCTCGGCCGCATTGGTCACCTGCATGGTCCGGTTGTTGAGCAGCGGCACCGACTTCAGCAGGGCCGGCCACGCCTCATCCGCGGAGGTTCCGAACCCGGTGCTCAGCGAGTCCCCGATCACCACAACCCTGACGGAGCCGCCTGCAACCTGCTCCTTGGCTCCAGCCGGGGTGCACCCGGTGGCCGCGCAAAGGAGCAGGGCGGCACTGGCGGCCATGCCCGCAAGCGCAACTCGTCCGTCCACCATTCCTCCAACCTGGAAGCCGGGAACCACGGGCCCATGCTAGGCCGCCAGCCGGCAGCAAACGGGGGAGTCCGGGGAGCTCTGTGGGAAAGCTGCGGGACGTGATGGCGCGTTTGTGGAAACCCCGCAGGATGTGATGGGGCGTCGCGGGAAAGGCGGCAGGACGTGATGGCGGGTTGCGGAATAGCGGGCCGGACGTGATGGGGCGTCACGGGGGGAGGGTTGGATCGCATAACCGGCCCTGGGCCGCATGACCGGTGGGGGCCAGCGCCGGTTATGCGGCTGAGGGCCGGTCTTGAAGGCAAACCCTCGAAAGCAGCCCGGAAGCTTGACGCCCGCCCGCGGCTCCGCATATCCTGAACGAACGGTCGGTAAATAATTCCGAGCCGCCCGACAGGTCTTTGCATAGGAGCAACCATGGCAGCGCAGAACTTGCAGTCAGTGCCGGCTGAGCTAACCCCCGAGGAGGACGCCGCAGGCCAGGCGCACTTCGACCGGATCATCGCCGAGGACTCCCGTATCGAGCCCCGCGACTGGATGCCCGCCGCCTACCGCAAGACCCTGCTGCGCCAGGTCTCCCAGCACGCGCACTCGGAGATCATCGGCATGCAGCCGGAGGCGAACTGGATCTCCCGCGCCCCCAGCCTGAAGCGCAAGGCCATCCTCATGGCCAAGGTCCAGGACGAGGCCGGCCACGGGCTCTACCTCTACTCGGCCGCCGAGACCCTGGGCCAGACCCGGGACAAGATGATGGAAGACCTCATCGCCGGCAAGGCCCGCTACTCGTCCATCTTCAACTACCCGGCGCTGACCTGGGCGGACATGGGCGCCATCGGCTGGCTGGTGGACGGCGCCGCCATCTGCAACCAGGTCCCGCTGTGCCGCGCGTCGTACGGTCCCTACGGCCGCGCCATGGTCCGCATCTGCAAGGAAGAGTCGTTCCACCAGCGCCAGGGCTTCGAGATCCTGCTGGAACTCTCCAACGGCACCCCCGAGCAGAAGCAGATGGCCCAGGACGCCGTGAACCGCTGGTACGCCCCGGCCCTGATGATGTTCGGGCCGCCGGACGACGATTCCCCCAACTCCAAGCAGTCCATGGCCTGGAACATCAAGCGGTTCAGCAATGACGAGCTCCGCAGCCGGTTCGTCGGCATGATGGTGGAGCAGGTCCGGGTCCTGGGCCTCACCCTCCCCGACGACCAGATCCGCTTCAACGAGGACACGAAGAAGTGGGAGCACGGCCCGCTGGACTGGGACGAGTTCCACGAAGTCCTCGCCGGCCGCGGTCCCTGCAACGCCCAGCGCCTTGAGCGGCGGAGGGCAGCGCACGACGACG
Organism: Arthrobacter sp. MOO21; assembly: GCF_057369995.2. Taxonomy (NCBI): domain Bacteria; kingdom Bacillati; phylum Actinomycetota; class Actinomycetes; order Micrococcales; family Micrococcaceae; genus Arthrobacter; species Arthrobacter sp. MOO21. The sequence goes on from NZ_CM170671.2 coordinate 2,659,917, forward strand.
GCGCCTGGGTTAGGGAGGCAGCCGCCGCGTATGCGGACAAGCAGCGAGCAAAACAGTCAGCAAAGCAGCAGAAGGAATACGCAGCATGAGCCCGCACGGCAACCCGGAAACCCCGGCCAGCTCCGCCACCGAAATCAACCGCGAAGCCCCCAAGGCCAGCCCCAACGTAGAAGCAGCCCCCGCAGGCCACCACGACCGCTCCGCCTGGGGCCTCTGGGAGGTCTTCGTCCGGTCGAGCCGCGGCCTGAGCCACGTGCACGCCGGATCCCTGCACGCCCCGGACGCCGCCATGGCCCTGCGCAACGCACGCGACCTCTACACCCGCCGCAACGAGGGCGTCTCCATCTGGGTTGTCCCGGCCGACGCCATCGCCGCCAGCGACCCCGACTCCAAGGGGTCGTTCTTCGAGTCCCCGCAGGGCAAGGACTACCGCCACGCCACCTACTACACCAAGAGCGAGGGAGTGAACCACCTGTGAGCGAAGCGAACGCCTCCGCAACCCGCATCACCCCCGGCAACGCGCTCCGCCCCGAGGACATCGCCCTGGAGGTCAAAACGGGCCTGGTCAAGCCCAGCGAAGACGTCGCCGAATATGCCCTCCGAATGGGCGATGACGCCCTGATCCTCGCCCAGCGCCTTGGCCACTGGATCTCCCGCGCGCCGGAGCTGGAGGAGGACATCGCCCTGGGCAACATCGCCCTGGACCAGCTGGGCCACGCCCGCAGCTTCCTCACCTACGCGGGAGCGGCGTGGGACAAGTCCGAGGATGACCTGGCCTACTTCCGCCGCGAGCACGAGTTCCGCAGCGTCCAGCTGTTCGAGCAGCCCAACGGCGACTTCGCGGCCACCATCGCCCGCCAGTTCGTGGTGAGCTACTACCAGTACGAGCTCTATCGCCGCCTCACCGAATCCACCGACGAGACGCTTGCCGCCATCGCCGCCAAGGCCGTGAAGGAAGTGGACTACCACCGCGACCACAGCGCCCAGTGGGTCCTGCGCCTCGCTGGCGGCACCGAGGAATCGCGCACCAGGATGATCCATGGCCTGCGCATCATGTGGCCGTACGTTGGGGAACTCTTCCGCGACGACGACCTGACCGGCAGGCTCGTCCAGGCGGGTGCCGCCGTCGCGCCTTCCACACTGAAGGGGGACTTTGACCGCCTCATCGCGGAGGTCCTGACCGAGGCCGAGCTCGACGTCCCGGACGTTCCGGCAGCCCCCGGCGGCGGCCGCCACGGCAAGCACTCCGAGTACCTGGGCTACATCCTCGCGGAGATGCAGGTGCTGGCCCGCGAGCACCCCGGAGCGAGCTGGTGACCGTCATGATCACGGAACAGGAAACGCAGCAGCAGGCCTGGGACATCGCGGCCACGGTCGTGGATCCGGAGATCCCGGTGCTCACCATTGCGGACCTGGGGATCCTGCGGAAGGTCGACGTCGGCACGGACGGAGGCGTGCGGGTCACCATCACCCCCACGTACTCGGGCTGCCCCGCCATGGACGCCATCCGCGACGACCTCTACACGGCCTTCGCCAAAGAAGGCTATGAGGACGTCCAGGTGGACCTGGTCCTCTCGCCGGCCTGGACCACCGACTGGATGACCGAGGCCGGAAAGCAGAAGCTGCAGGAGTACGGCATCGCGCCCCCCACCGGGCACTCCCGGGCCGGCGGCCACACCGGTGCCATCCGGCTGACGATGGCCGTGAAGTGCCCGCAGTGCAACAGCCTCAACACCAAGGAACTCACCCGCTTCGGTTCCACGTCCTGCAAGGCCCTCTATGTGTGCCAGGACTGCAAGGAACCGTTCGACTACTTCAAAGTCCTGTAAGGAAGCCCCATGCCTGTTGTCCGCCAGACCGCCGCCGAAGAGGCTGAGGTGACCGGCCGCCGTCGTCCGTCCTTCCACACCCTCGCCGTGAAGGAGGTGCGCCGGCTCACCGACGATGCCATTGAGGTCAGCTTCCATGTGCCGGCCGAACTCGCCGGCAAGTTCGACTACCTGCCCGGCCAGTACGTGGCCCTGCGCACCACGCTGCCGGATGAGACCGGCGAGCCGAAGGAAATCCGCCGCAGCTACTCCATCTGCGCCGAGCCGCGCAGCTTCGCGGACGGCACCAGCGAGATCCGCGTGGCCATCAAGAAGGACCTGGGCGGGCTGTTCTCCACGTGGGCCAACGCCGAGCTGAAGGCGGGGGACACCCTGGACGTGATGAGCCCCATGGGCGCGTTCGTGTCCAAGCACGGCCGCGACGGGGTGGCTGTGGAGCAGAACGTCATGAACTCCATGAACCACCCGGAAGATCTCGCGGGTGAACCGGGGAACTTCGTGGCCATCGCGGCGGGTTCCGGGATCACCCCGGTGATCGCGATCGCCCGGACGCTGCTGGCAGCCAACCCGGAGACCCGGTTCGACCTGATCTACGCCAACAAGGCCGCCATGGACGTGATGTTCCTGGAGGAGCTGGCGGACCTGAAGGACAAGTACCCGCAGCGCCTGGCCATCCACCACGTGCTGAGCCGCGAGCAGCGGATCGCGCCGCTGCTGTCCGGCCGGATCGATGCCGAGAAGCTGCAGCAGCTGCTGGGCACCGCCCTGCACGCGGACGACGTGGACGAGTGGTTCCTGTGCGGGCCGTTCGAGCTGGTTCAGCTGTGCCGGGACACCCTGGCCGAGCGCGGGGTGAAGCCGGAGAACATCCGGTTCGAGCTGTTCACGTCCGGGAAGCCGGACCGCCCGGAAGGGCACGCCGGCAGGCCCGTCATCGTGGACGAGAGCCAGGAGACGTACAAGATCACGTTCAAGCTGGACGGCCTGCAGGGCGAGGTGGCCAGCCCCACGCATGCCCGCGAGTCAATCCTGAACGCGGCCCTTCGGGTTCGCCCGGACGTGCCGTTCGCGTGCGCCGGGGGAGTGTGCGGCACCTGCCGGGCCAAGGTAGTCACCGGCAGCGTCACCATGGACGAAAACTATGCGCTGGAGCAGGATGAGCTGGACAAGGGCTACGTGCTGACCTGCCAGAGCCACCCCACCAGCAAGGAAGTCACGGTCGACTTCGACGTCTAAGTCTTTTCTTCAAGAAGGAGCTTCATGATTTCCCTTTCCATCAGCAACGGCATCGCCGAGGTTGTGCTGGACGCGCCGCAGAAGCTGAACTCGCTGGATGAGCAGGCGCTCAAGGAGTTGGGCAAGGCGTACGACGACGCTGCTGCCGCCGCCTTCCGCGGCGAGGTGCGGGCGCTGCTGCTGAGGGGAGAGGGCAGGGCCTTTTGCGCGGGCCGGGACATCGCGGGGGTCACCCCGGAGAACGACGACGCCGCGGCGTACCTGGGCGGGCTGGTGGAGCCGCTGCTGAAGAAGATGGCTGCCTTCCCGGCGCCGACCTTCGCGGCGGCGCAGGGGGCGTGCCTGGGCGTGGGGCTGGGGCTGCTGCTGGCCACGGACGTGGTGTATGTGGCGGAGAACGCGAAGTTCGGGTCGCCGTTCGCCAAGCTGGGCGCCACGCTGGATTCGGGCGGGCACTGGTACTTCACGGAGCGGCTGGGCATGCACCGGACGCTGGACCTGATCTACACGGCGGACCTGATCTCGGGCGCCGAGGCCGTGGCGCAGGGGATGTTCAGCCGGGCGATGCCTGCCGATTCTTTGCTGGAGTCCACGCGGGAGATCGTCTCGCGGGTTGCGGCCGGTGCCACCGGCGCGTTTGTGGCGTCGAAGGAGCTGGTGGCGCACATCCGCGACCAGCGCCTGGGCCTGTGGCAGGCCATGCAGGAGGAGAACGAGGAGCAGGCGCGCCTCTGCAAGACCGAGGACTACGCCGAGGGTTTCCGGGCGTTCCAGGAGAAGCGGGAGCCGAAATTCTCAGGCCGCGTTGAGTGAGCTGCTTGCCACCGGATGGCAGGGCTCCTGATCTTGAGCCAATCTTGAGTTCCAGCTGCGGTTACCTTGATTCAATGTCGAGAGAGTTAGCGAGCCTGGATAAACCAGGTCAAAGCACGCTGCACTGAGTCGGTAAGCAAAATCAGGCCGGGGTAAGCGGCGACTCGATGGGTGGCGCAGGACTCGCTTCGTCACCGTTTCAGCATTGACGCCGGAAGTTATCCGTCTGTTTGCTTCCGCAACGAATGCTTGGATCACTTGTCGATGTGCTGCGGCAGCTCGAATGAGAAAAGAATCAAACATGGGGGCCTCTCAGAGGCGGCTTCTCGCCGCCGCTGCTTCACTTGCCATCGCAACATGCAGCTTCGGTTATGTTGCACCGGCCATCGCAGCACCAACAACCACCGTAACCAATGACCAGGTCACGGAACCAACGTCCCAACCCACAGCAGCGCCGTCACCGCAAGCAGAAAGCCCGGCACCGGCCACGCCCACAGCGGGCGTCACGGACACACCAACAGCGGCAGCCACGGAAGCACCAACCGAAGCGCCTGGCCGCAACGCTGCATCAGCGGAGCCCACAGCTTCGGCAGCTCCCGTAACGGAAGCAGCCCAGCCAACCCAGATCGCCCGGCCTGAGGCCGTAGCGGGTGGAGCAACCACTACCGCCGGATCGCTGTTGGGCCAGCTGACGGTGGCAACGCCTTCGGCCTTGGCTTACGATCGGGCAAATTTCAACCACTGGATTGACGCAGACGGGAACGGTTGCGATACGCGCGCTGAGGTGCTCATCGCCGAGTCCCTCGTGCCAGGTACTGTCGGAGCCGGTTGTACTGTAACGTCCGGCCAGTGGAACTCCTGGTATGACGGGGCGACGTGGACCAACCCCAGCGACGTTGACATCGACCACTTTGTGCCGCTGGCGGAGGCGTGGAAGTCGGGCGCGTGGGCGTGGACGGCGGAACAGCGCCAGGCATTCGCAAACGATTTGCAGTACGGCGGCAGCCTGGAGGCCGTAACGGACAACGTGAACCAGGCCAAGGGCGGCAGTGACTTTGCTGCGTGGCTCCCCGCCCTGGACCAGTGCCGTTACGCTCAGCAGTGGGTTGCCGTGAAGTACCGCTGGAACCTCACCATTGACACCCTTGAGCAGGGAGAACTGAGCCGTCACCTGTCGGGAGGTATCTGCGGCAGCGCGACGATTGCCTTGCCGGCGAAGGCCGAAACACCTGTCCCGGCACCCGAAGGTAGCTACACGACGTCGGGCGCGATCGGTGCCAAGTACGCGACGGCGGCAGCAGTGCTGGGCGCTGCAACGTCCCAGGAATTCAGCGGTCAGCGGTTCGGCGGGGCCTACCAGCTGTTTGCGGGTGGCACTATCGGTTACCTCCAGCAGTACGGCGCCTACACGGTCATCGGCGGCATCAACGCCGTATGGCATTCAATCGGCGCCCAAGACAGCGATCTCGGCTATCCGACGTCTGACGAGTACGCGCCGATGGCCGGCGGCGTGATGCAGAACTTCCAGTTCGGCAAAATCTCGTGGAACCCGGCCACCGGGTCCAGGATCACGAAGGGTGGCATCGGCGTCACGTGGGACAACGCAGGCGGCCCGCTCAGCGGTCTCGGTTATCCCACAACGGATGAATACGCTCCGATGCCCGGCGGCGTCATGCAAGGGTTCCAGTACGGAAAGATCTCCTGGAACGCTGCAACCGGGTCCCGCATCACCAAGGGTGGTATCGGTGCCACGTGGGACAAGGTAGGAGGTCCGCTCAGCGGCCTTGGCTATCCCACCACGGACGAGTACGCCACCGCCAACGGAGGCGTGACGCAGGCGTTCCAGTACGGGCAGATCGTCTGGTCGCCTGCCACGGGCTCCCGGTTCATCAAGGGCGGTATCGGCCAGACATGGATCAACGCCGGCGGCCCTAACAGCGGACTGGGCTACCCCACATCGGATGAGGTCGGTGGCCTTGCCGGCGGCGGTGCAAAGCAGTACTTCCAAGGCGGAGAGGTGGTTTGGTCTCCTGCATCGGGGGCACGCGTCATGACCGGTGGGATCAGGGCAGCGTGGGTCGGCCAGGGCTCCGAGGGAGGACGCTTGGGCTACCCGACCACCAATGAGTATGGTGCCAGCGGTGGCGGGTACTCGCAGGACTACCAGGGTGGCCGCATCACGTGGCGCTCCGGCAGCGTCAGCATCGAGTACGCGTCTGACGCCTACCAGCCCGCACCTGCACCTGCACCTGCGCCCGCTCCCGCACCTGCGCCGGCGCCCGCCCCGGCTCCGGTTTACTATGCGAACTGCGATGCTGTGCGTGCTGCAGGGGCAGCGCCCCTCTACTGGTGGCAGCCCGGCTACCGCTCCGCACTGGACCGGGATTCCGACGGTATCGCCTGCGAATAGGCACCAGTGGAAAGCCCCACCCTCGATCTCGAGGGTGGGGCTTTCTTGCTTAAGCTTCATCGATTGCTCCGAAACTGCCCTTTTCAGGCTGAAAACGGCGTTCACGGAGCAATGGATGGGGCTGGGGGCAGGTACCCCTACCGCGCCGCCACTTCTGATTCCAGTACCTCGTAGGCCGGTGTGGTGAGGAAGTCGGTGAAGTCCTCGGAAAGGCAGATCTCCGAAATGATGCGGGCCGCCGGCGCGTAGTACCGGCTGAACAGTTCCTCGCCCACCTCGCCCCGGAGCTTTTCCGTTTCTTCGGCCAGCAGCCGCTCCACCAGTTCGCGGGTTGCCGTGTTGCCGGTGTCTGCGAAGACCACCCCGTTGTGGATCTGCTGCCAGACCTGCGACCGGGAGATTTCCGCCGTCGCGGCGTCTTCCATCAGGTTGTGGATGGCCACGGCCCCGTTTCCGGACAGCCACACTGCGGTGTAGGCGACGGAAACGTACAGGTTCCCGCGGAGACCGGCCTCGGTGGCGTCGCCGGGTGCCGATTCGATGTCCAGCAGTTGTTCGGCGGTGACGTGGACCTCGGGCCGGGTCCGCTGCACCTGGTTGGGGGCGTCTCCCAGGACCTCGTCGAAGACCTCCATGCAGATCGGAACGAGGTCCGGGTGCGCAACCCAGGAGCCGTCGAAGCCGTCGTTGGCCTCGCGGGTCTTGTCAGCCTTCACCTTTGCGAACGCCTGCTCGGTGACTTCCGGCTGGCGGCGGTTCGGAATGACTGCTGCCATCCCGCCCATGGCAAACGCGCCGCGCTGGTGGCAGGTCTTGACCAGCAGTTCGGTGTAGGCACGCATGAAGGGAACGGTCATCGATACCGCTGCACGGTCGGGCAGCGTGAATCTTGAACCGGAATCGCGGAAGTACTTGATGATGCTGAACAGGTAATCCCAGCGCCCGGCGTTGAGGCCGGAGGCATGGTCCCGCAGCTCATAGAGGATCTCGTCCATCTCGAAGGCCGCGGGAATGGTTTCCACCAGGACGGTGGCACGGATGGTTCCCTGCGGGATGCCGAGGGTGTCCTGGGCGAAAACGAAGATGTCGTTCCACAGCCGGGCTTCGAGGTGGCTTTCCATCTTCGGCAGGTAGTAGTAGGGGCCGTGGCCGTTCTCGAGGAGCTGCTTGGCGTTGTGGAAAAAATGCAGTCCAAAGTCCACCAGGGCGCCAATGGCGGGCCTGCCGTCGAATTCCAGGTTCCGTTCCTCCATGTGCCAGCCGCGGGGGCGCATGATGACGACGGCGGTGGGCTCGTCGGTGCGAAGGGCGTACGTCTTGCCCTCGGGGGACGTGTAGGCCAAAGTTCCGCGTGCGGCGTCGTACAACGAGAGCTGGCCGTCGATGACGTTGAACCATGTGGGGCAGCTGGCGTCCTCCAGGTCTGCCAGCCACACTTTCGCGCCCGAGTTCAGGGCGTTGATGGCCATCTTGGCCGGGGAACAGGGGCCGGTGATTTCCACCCGACGGTCCTGGAGGGCCGGCGGCGCCGAGGCAACGGTCCAGTCGCCTTCTCGGACGGCTGCTGTCTCCGGCAGGAAGTCCAGGGTTCCGGTTTTTGCTGCTCGTGCACGGCGCTCCTGCCGCGCAGCAAGGCGAGCATCGCGTTCGGCGGCGAAACGTCCATGGAGCGCGGCCAGGAACTCAAGGGCTTCCGGGGTCAGGATCTCGGCGGCGCGGTCAAAGGGCAGGTCAGCGGGTCGGGTCAGGGGCATTGCATAGTCCTTTCGGGAAGTTTCACGATACGGACATTAGGTTCTGCAGGATGAAAAAACAAGGGCTTCAGATAAATCGGTCAGACCATTGACTATCGGTCAGACCAATACATACAGTGTGGTCCACGAGACAATACCTCTATCTCACATTGTGGAATTCCCCGTTCGGCTTGCGACCCCCTGCCCATCGCGCCCCACCCCCCGCTCCAAATACAAAGGAGTTTTTTGTGAGCACTTACCAGCAAGTCGTGGACCCCCTGTGGGGTTCACTCGGCCTGTCCGCACTCTGCGCGGCATTGCCGTTGATTCTCCTGTTTGTCCTGCTGGGCGTCTTCCGGGTGAAAGCGGCCAAGGCCGCCATCGCCAGCCTGGCACTCTCCATCATCCTGGCCCTGGTGGTCTGGCGCATGCCTGCGGACCAGGTCATCAGCGCCACGGCCGAAGGAGCCTTCTACGGCCTGTTCCCCATCCTGTGGATCCTCATCAACGCTCTCTGGCTCTACAAACTCACGGTGGCGACGCCCTGGTTTGACGCCCTGGGCCGGACCATCCGCTCCATCTCCAACGACCTGCGGATCCTGTCGATCCTGATCGCCTTCTGCTTCGGCGCGCTCCTCGAATCGCTCGCCGGTTTCGGCGCCCCGGTGGCCATCACGTCCGCGATGCTGATGGCCGCGGGCATGAAACCGCTCAAATCCGCCATCGTCTCGCTCTTGGCCAACACCGCGCCGGTGGCCTTCGGCGCCATGGCCGCACCCATCATCGCCCTGAACGGCGTCACCGGCCTGCCGCTGCACGACCTGTCCTCGATGGCCGGCCGCCAGACCCCCTTCATCGCCCTCATCGTGCCGCTGCTGCTCGTCTTCATCGTGGACGGCAAACGCGGCCTCAAGCAGACCTGGCCCGTTGCACTGGTGGCCGGCGCAGTCTTTGGCATCTTCCAGTTCATCACGTCCAACTTCATCGCCGTGGAACTGACCGACGTCGTTGCTGCTGTGGCTACCGTGGCCGCCGTGCTGCTGATGCTCCGTGTCTGGCAGCCGCGGGAGATCATCGATATGTCCGGGCAGGCCGGCGGATCAGGCGGTCTTGAGGAAGAACGTCTCGAGGAAGACCGTCTTGAGGAAGACCGCCCATCCGGCCCGTCATCATCCGGCCGCGGTGCGGCAAGGATACCGGCGTCCGCGTCGGTGACCGAGGCCGTCTCCGCGGCTGCGACCACCCGCGTTGCGGTGCCGCCCAGCACCGCGGAGCGGCCGGACCGCCGGGAAATCTGGATGGCCATCGCGCCCTACCTGATCATCATGGCCGTCTTCTCCGTCGCCCAGATGCCTGGAATCAAGGAGTGGCTGGGCGCCAACGGAAGCGTGAGCTTCGCCTGGCCCGGCCTGGACGTCGTGGACGCCGGCGGGAAGCATGTTGCCGCGCAGAAGTTCAAGTTCGACCACCTCAAAGCCACCGGCACCCTGCTTCTGGTCTCCGGCCTCATCACCATGGTCCTGTACCGCCTGTCGGCAGCCCAGGGACTGCGCATCTACTGGGAAACCCTGAAGCAGCTGCGCTGGACCATCCTCACGGTCACCACCGTCCTGGCCCTGTCCTTCGTCATGAACCTGTCCGGACAAACCACCTCCCTGGGCCTCGCCCTCGCGTCCGCCGGCGGCTTCTTCGCCTTCCTCTCACCACTGATCGGCTGGATCGGTGTTGCCCTTACCGGCTCGGACACCTCGTCCAACTCCCTCTTCGGGCAGATGCAGGCCACCGCCGCCGCGCAGACAGGCCTCTCGCCGGTCCTGATGGCCGCCTCCAATTCCTCCGCCGGCGTCATGGGCAAGATGCTTTCACTGCAGAACCTTGCCGTCGCCTCCGCCGCAGTGGGTCTGGAAGGCGCCGAGGGCACCCTGTTCCGCAAGCTGATCGGCTGGAGCCTGGCCCTGCTGGCCCTCATCACGGTGCTCATCGTCCTGCAGTCCACCCCGGTCCTCGGCTGGATGGTCCCCTCAGCCGGCGACACCTTTGCACACCGGGCACCCGGCCGGGCGGAGCGGTTCCGCCGGACCGGGAGCCCCAAGAACCCACCCCAGAAAACAAAGAGGTTTCCTTCCCATGAGCACAACTACCGCTGTCTCAGCATCGGCAGCGCTCCTCGCTGCAAGCGCCCACGCCTCGACAGACCTGGATGAGCGGGCCAGGGTCAGCACGGACCGTTCCGGGTACGTACCACCGAGCCTTCCCGACGGCGTCGTGTATGCCACCAGTGCCGAAGAGGTGGTGGAAACCATGAAGCTTGCCGCGGCCCACAACGTCCCGGTGGTTCCCCGGGGAGCCGGAACGGGCCTTGCCGCCGGAGCGTCGGCCCAGGCCGGCGAAGTGGTCCTTGACCTGGCCCGGATGAACCGGATCCTGCACATCGACCCCGTGGAGCAGCTGGCAGTGGTTGAACCCGGCGTCCTCAACGCGGAGGTGAATGCTGCCGCCAGGGAGCATGGACTCTTCTATGCGCCTGACCCGGCCAGCACGGCGATCTGCTCCATCGGCGGCAACATCGCCACCAACGCCGGCGGAATGTGGTGCGCAAAATATGGGGTGACCCGCGAATCCGTGCTCGCCCTCCGCGTGGTCCTGCCCGACGGCCGGGTGCTGCGGACCGGGCGGAACACCATCAAGGGCGTCACGGGATACGACCTGAATGCACTGATGATCGGGTCCGAGGGAACGCTGGGCGTGGTGGTGGAAGCAACGCTCCGCCTGCGGCCCAGGCCCGTCCAGACCGCCACCGTCGCCGCCTATTTCCCGGATGTGGACGCCGCCGCGCTGGCCGCCTCCGCCATCATCGCCGCCCGGCTGCAGCCCTCGGTGCTCGAACTCATGGACGGCCCCACGCTGGAAGCCGTCGATACCGTGCACGGCACCAACCACCGGTCCAAGGGCGGGGCCTTCCTGCTGGCGCAGACCGACGGCTACGGCGCGTTCCTTGAGCAGGACGTCCTGCTCAAGGCCATTGCACCCTTCGCCAGCCACGTCGAGAAAGCCGTGGACCCGGCGGCAGCGGATGCGCTCGTGGCCACCCGGCGGGAAGCGATTCCGTCCCTTGAGAAAATGGGCCGCGTGTCCATCTGCGACATCGGCGTGCCGCGGAACCGGCTGGCAGACGTCTTCGCGGGACTGGAGGACATCTCCCGGAAGACGGGGGTACGGATCTTCAACGTGGCACACGCGGCGGACGGCAACCTGCACCCGATGATCGTCGTCGAACCCGACCAGTCCATCACGGAAGGACCGGCCAAAAAGGCCCTTGGTGACATGTTCTACCTGGCGCAGCGCCTTGGCGGCACCCTGACCGGGGAACACGGCGTCGGCCTGCTCAAGCGCGACTGGCTCGAGGATGAACTCGGCGGCATCTCGGTGGAACTCCAGCGCTCCATCCGCAAGGTGTTCGATCCGCAGGGAATCCTGAACCCCGGCAAGGCAATCTGAGCCGGACAACCCTGCATCCGCTTCTGTCCTGCTGCGCCGGTTTTCCGCGGCGCAGCAGGACAGGACGCAGGTGCCGGTTGGTAGGGCAGGATGGATCCATGACCACACCTTCGGAGGAACCGGCATCCAAGCGGACGTATGACGTCCTGGTGGAGGACATTGAGGCGGGCCTGCGTTCAGGCCGGTTCAAAATCGGGGACCAGCTCCCCGGTGAACGGATACTGGCGGAAAGCTACGGTATCTCCCGCGCTTCAGTCCGTGAGGCCATGCGCCTGCTGGATGCGATGGGGGTCCTCCGGAGTAATAACAGGTCCGGCCCCAAGTCGGGCGCGGTCATCGTTTCCGAGCCGTCAGCCGGCCTTGCCGCCACCCTCCGCCTGCACATTGCCAGCAGCAGGCTTCCGGTGGCGGAGATTGTCGAAGCCCGGATCCTCCTGGAAACGTGGGCAGCCAGGACCGCGGCCCAGCATGACGATCCGGCCGGGATCCAGCGCGCCAGGGAACTGCTGGAGGCCATGGATGCCCCGGACATAGAGCCCGAAGCCTTCCACGCCCTCGACGCACAGTTCCACCTGGCCCTCAGCGCCCTGGCCGGCAACACGGTGATTGAAACAATCATGGATTCGCTCCGCGGCTCCATCCGTGGCTACATCAAGGACGCCCTCGATGCCCTGGGAGAGTGGCCCATTGTGCTCGAACAGCTGAGGGCCCACCACCATGCGATCTTCGACGCCGTGGAGGCGAAGGACGCCGAGCGGGCCGCGGAACTGCTGCGGAGCCATATTGTGTGGCTGTACGAGCAGGCGGCAAACAAGGCCCGCTGAGCCGGTTACTGGGTTGCCAGCCCGGACGGCAGGTCCGCCTCCGGGCCCGCCTCGCCGCCCATCGCCGCCACCAGCCGTTCGCGGGCACGGCCCAGGTGCTGGTCGAGCAGTTGGGCGGCCTCTTCGCCCTGCCCGGCCTCGATCAGCTCCAGGAGCTTCTGGTGTTCGGCCTGGATCAGGGCTGTGTCGAGGAGGTGCAGCGACTGCACCCGGGACATGCACAGGCGCACTTCGGCCACCAGGGAGGAGTACATCCTGCTGATCCGCTCATTCCCCACCGCGTCGATCAGGCTGGTGTGGAACCGCATGTCCGGTTCCACCACATCCAGCGGCGCTCCGGTGGCCAATGCAGCGATATCCCGGTTGGCCTGTACCGCCCCGCCGGGCACGGTGCGCGCGGCCGCGAGCCGGCGGAGCACTTCGCTCTCCAGATACGCCCGGGCCAGGTAGATGTCGCGCACCGATTCCGGGCCCAGGTCCGCCACCCGCGCGGTCTTGTGCACGCCGCGGACCAGCAGCCCCTCGGCCACCAGCTTCTCGATGGAGGCCTTGGCGGTGGGGCGTGCCACCTCGTAGGAGGTGGCCACCTCGGTCTCCGTCAGCGCGTGGGCGGAGGGCAGCTCGCCGGAGAAAATGCGCTGCCGCAGGTCCGAAGCCACCGCTTCCACAATCGAGACAGCTGCAATACGGCCGGCCACAGATCTCCGTTCCACCAAACAGTTCCACCAAAAAAATACCAACAAGGGGCGTGTCCTCCCATTTTGCCAGACAAGTATTCACACCTCTTGACCTACATGTGTACTTGTTAGACAATCGATGGGTCGTCACGCCGGTGTGGCGCTGCTCACCATCTGGAGTCCCATGTTTCAGCAGATCCTTGACCCCATCGCCGGGTCCCTCCTGCTTTCCGCCCTGTGCGCGGCCCTTCCCCTGGCCCTGTTGTTCGTCCTGCTGGGCGTCTTCCGGGTCAAGGCCGCCAAAGCTGCCATCGCCAGCCTGGTCCTGTCCTTCGTCCTGGCCGTCGCAGGCTGGCGGATGCCCCTGGATCAGGCCCTCAGCGCCACCGCGGCGGGCATCTTCTACGGGCTGTTCCCCATCCTGTGGATCCTTGTCAACGCGCTCTGGATCTACAAGCTCACCGTGGCCACGCCGTGGTTCGATGCCCTGGGCCGGACCATCCGCTCCATCTCCAACGACCTCCGGGTCCTGTCGATCCTGATCGCGTTCTGCTTCGGCGCGCTCCTCGAATCGCTCGCAGGTTTCGGCGCCCCGGTGGCCATCTCGGCGGCCATGCTGATGGCCGCGGGCATGAAACCGCTCAAGTCCGCCGTCGTCTCGCTGCTCGCCAACACCGCCCCGGTGGCCTTCGGCGCCATGGCAGCGCCCATCATCGCCCTGAACGGCGTGACCGGCCTGCCGCTGCACGACCTGTCCTCGATGGCCGGCCGCCAGACCCCCTTCATCGCCCTGATCGTGCCGCTGCTGCTGGTCTTCATCGTGGACGGCAGGCGCGGCCTGAAGCAGACCTGGCCCGTCGCGCTGGTGGCCGGCGCAGCGTTCGCCGCCGCACAGTTCGTCACCTCCAACTTCATCGCCGTCGAACTGACCGACGTCGTGGCTGCCGTGGTCACCGTGGCCGCCGTGCTGACGATGCTGACGGTTTGGCAGCCCAAGGAGTCGGTACGCGTGGAGGCATCGGTCCAGGAGATGTCCGTTCCGGCCATGGCCGGCGGGAAGAGTGCGGGCGGGAAGAGTGCGGGCGGCAACGGCACGCAGGAAGGCACGACGGCGGGCGGCCGGCAGGGGAGCGTTCCGGACCGTTCCGGAGTCCCCACGGACACTACCCGCCCGGCGCCCCGCGAGGTGTGGCTCGCCGTCGCGCCCTACCTGATCATCATCGCCGTGTTCTCCATCGCCCAGATCCCGTTCATCAAAACCTGGCTGGGGCAGGTGGGCACTGTGACGTTCGCCTGGCCCGGACTGCACATCGAGGACTCGGCCGGCAAGGCGGTGGCGGCCACCAAGTTCAAGCTGGACCACCTCAAGTCCACCGGGACGCTGCTGCTGCTCTCCGGCCTGCTCACCATGGCGCTGTACAGGATCTCTGCCGGCAAGGGCCTGGGCATCTACGTGGAGACCCTGAAGCAGCTGCGCTGGACCATCGTCACGGTCACCACCGTCCTGGCGCTGTCCTTCGTCATGAACCTGTCCGGGCAGACCACCACGCTGGGATTCGCGCTTGCCTCGGCCGGCGGCTTCTTCGCCTTCCTCTCGCCGCTGATCGGCTGGATCGGCGTGGCGCTGACCGGCTCTGACACCTCGTCCAACTCCCTTTTCGGGCAGATGCAGGCCACCGCCGCCGCGCAGACAGGCCTCTCGCCGGTGCTGATGGCCGCCTCCAACTCCTCCGCCGGCGTGATGGGCAAGATGCTCTCGCTGCAGAACCTGGCCGTTGCCTCCGCCGCGGTGGGGATGGAAGGCTCGGAAGGAACCCTGTTCCGCAAGCTGGTCGGCTGGAGCCTGGGCCTGCTGGCCCTCATCACGGTGCTGATCGTCCTGCAGTCCACCCCCGTACTCGGCTGGATGGTCCCCTGATGCTTAAACTCGAAGGTTTCCGCCAGGCCGTGGCCGATCCCGCGCAGGTGAAGACCCGCGCCATCGACCTGCACGCCAACGCCCATGACGCCTCGCACTTCCTGCTCATCCCGCAGGCCGTTGTCATGGCCAAGGACGCCGCGGAGGTCGGCGCCCTGCTCCGGGCCAGTGCGGCGCAGGGCGTCCCGCTCACCCTCCGCTCCGGCGGCACCAGCCTCAGCGGGCAGGCGGTCACGGACGGCGTGCTGGTGGACGTGCGGCGCAACTTCCGGGACGTGGAAGTGCTCGACGGCGGCGCGCGGGTCCGCGTGCAGCCGGGGGTCACGGTGCGGGCCCTGAACGCCCGGCTGGCACCCTACGGACGCAAGTTCGGGCCGGACCCGGCCAGCGAGGCCGCGTGCACCATCGGCGGCGTGGTGGCGAACAACTCTTCCGGCATGAACTGCGGCACGGTGGACAACGCGTACCGCACCCTCGAGTCCCTCACCGTGGTGCTGCCGTCGGGGACCGTGGTCGATACCGGGGCAGCGGACGCGGACACCCGGCTGCGGACCCTGGAGCCGGAACTGTATGCGGGCCTGGCGCAGCTCGCGGCACGGGTGCGGGGGAACAGCGATTCCGTGGACCGCATCAGGCAGCAGTTCAGCATGAAGAACACCATGGGCTACGGACTGAACTCCCTGCTGGACTACACGCGCCCGGTGGACATGCTGGCGCACCTGATCGTCGGCAGCGAGGGCACGCTGGGCTTCGTGGCGGAGGCGGTGTTCCGGACCATCCCGCGGCTTCCGCATGCCGCCACCGGACTCCTCGTCTTCCCGGACCTGCAGGCCGCCAACGCGGCCCTGCCGGCGCTGGTGGACACCGGCGCCGCCACGGTGGAACTCCTGGACGCGCTCTCGCTCAAGGTGGGCCAGACGCTGAAGGGGACTCCCGCCGTCGTACGCGACCTGGCGGTCCGCGAGCACGCGGCGCTGCTGGTGGAGTACTCCGCCGGGCAGCAGGACGAGGTTGCGGCGCTGCGGGAGGTGGGCGAACGCGCCCTCGCGGGCCTGACGCTGGCAGCCCCGGCGCAGTTCACCGCTGATGCGTCCGCGCGGGCGCAGCTGTGGCACCTGCGCAAGGGCCTGTACGCCTCGGTGGCCGGTGCCCGGCCGCAGGGGACCACGGCGCTGCTGGAGGACATTGTGGTGCCGGTCCCGGTCCTGGGAGGCACGTGCCGTGAACTGGTGCGGCTGTTCGAGAAGTACCGGTACGAAAACAGCGTGATCTTCGGGCACGCGAAGGACGGCAACGTCCACTTCATGCTCACGGACGGCTTTGCCACGGCGGAGGAGCTGGACAGGTACAGCGCGTTCACCGAGGACATGGTGGACCTGGTCCTGGGGGAGGGCGGCTCGCTGAAGGCGGAGCACGGCACCGGCCGGGTGATGGCGCCGTATGTGCGGCGGCAGTACGGGGACGAGCTGTACGGCGTGATGCGCCGGATCAAGGAGCTGTTCGATCCTGCCGGCATGCTCAATCCGGGCGTTCTCATGGACGACGATCCCCAGGCGCACCTGCGCCATATCAAGACCGCGCCGCCGGTGGCCGAGGAAGTGGACCGCTGCGTCTCCTGCGGGTACTGCGAGCCGGTGTGCCCCAGCAAGGACCTCACCCTGACGCCGCGCCAGCGCATCGTCACCCTGCGCGCCATCGAAGCCGCACGGCTCGCCGGCGACACGGCGCTGGTGAAGGAACTGGAGAAGGACTACGACTACGAGTCCGTGCAGACCTGCGCGGTGGACGGGATGTGCCAGACGGCCTGCCCCGTGGACATCAACACCGGGCTGCTGGTCAAGCGGATCCGGCGTTCCGACGCCGGGCCGGTGGCCAACGGTGCCTGGAACGCCGCGGCCAAGCACTGGGAAGGCGTCACGCGCGGGGCCTCGCTGGCCCTGACCGTGGTGGACAAGATGCCCGCCCCGGCCGTCGCGGCGCCCAACAAGGCGGCGCGGGCGGTGCTGGGCACGGACACGGTGCCGCTGTACTCGCCGGAGCTGCCCGGCGGCGGTTCCGTAAGGAAGCGTCCGACGCCGGACCGGGCACCGGACGCCGTCTACTTCCCCGCCTGCGTGGGGACGATGTTCGGGCCGGCTGGGGCGGGTACGTCACCTGATGGATCCGGTTCCGGGCCCGCTTCGGGCCGGGGCGTCCAGTACAGCTTCGAGCAGTTGTGTGAACGGGCCGGGATCACCCTGCTGGTGCCGGCGGGCATCGATTCCCTGTGCTGCGGGACCCCGTGGTCCTCCAAGGGCATGGCGGCCGGGCAGGCAACCATGAAGGAGAAGACCCTGGCGGCACTGCGGGAGGCAACCCGGGACGGCGAGCTGGCCATCATCTGCGATGCGTCGTCCTGCACCGAGGGCCTCCGGCAGGTGGTGGAGGCCGACGACCCGGGGGTGGGCCAGCGGCCGCTGCGGATCGTGGATGCCGTGGACTTCGCCGCCGAGCACATCCTGCCCAGGCTGCCGGAGCACGCAAAGCTCGAGTCGCTGGCCCTGCACCCCACCTGCTCCTCCACACGCATGGGGATCAATGGGGCGCTGGAATCGGTGGCCCAGGCCGTGGCGGAGACGGTGGAGGTGCCGGTGAACTGGGGCTGCTGCGCCTTCGCGGGGGACCGCGGAATGCTCCACCCCGAGCTCACGGAGTCCGCCACCCGGAAGCAGGCCGCGGAAGTGGGGCAGCTGGACGCGTCCGCGCACGCCTCCTGCAACCGCACCTGCGAGCTCGGCATGACCCGCGCGACGGGCCAGGACTACCGGCACGTCCTGGAACTGCTGGAGGAAGTTACGCGGTAGGGGAGGGGTGGCGGGAGTCGTTCAGCCTTGTCCGGCTCCAGATCGGATTGCCGGTTAGCCCACCAAATTTGTTAAGGTTCAGCTATGACTACGGGGAAAACTATCACCAAAGCCGTCATTCCTGCTGCCGGATTGGGGACACGTTTCCTGCCCGCCACCAAGGCAATGCCGAAGGAAATGTTGCCGGTGGTCGACCGTCCGGCCATCCAGTACGTCGTCGAGGAAGCGGTGGACGCCGGCCTCACGGACCTGCTGATGATCACGGGCCGCAACAAGCGCGCCCTTGAGGACCACTTTGACCGCGAGCCGGGCCTGGAAAGCGCCCTGGAGGCCAAGGGGGACAAGGACAAGCTGGGCATGGTGGAGCACGCCTCCCACCTGGGTCCCATCCACTACGTCCGGCAGGGTGAGGCCAAGGGCCTGGGCCACGCTGTCCTGTGTGCACAGCAGCACGTTGGAGATGAGCCCTTTGCGGTGCTTCTGGGTGACGACCTCATTGACGAGGCTGAGGACCTGTTGAGCACCATGATGGAGGTGCAGCAGAAGACCGGTGGTTCAGTGATCGCGCTGATCGAAGTTGATCCGTCGCAGATCAGCGCCTACGGCTGCGCTGACATCACGGCTGTGGAAGGCGAGGACTACGTCCGCGTCAACAGCCTGGTGGAAAAGCCCGCCGTCGGTGAAGCGCCGTCCAACCTGGCTGTGATCGGCCGCTACGTGCTGCACCACTCCGTGTTCGGGGTCCTCGAGAACACCGAACCCGGCCGCGGCAACGAGATCCAGCTGACCGATGCCCTGCAGACCCTTGCCGCCGGCGAAGGCGAAGGCTCCGGTGTGTATGGCGTGGTCTTCAAGGGGCGCCGCTACGACACCGGCGACAAGCTGAGCTACCTCAAAGCCGTGATCACCCTCGCGTCCGAGCGCGTGGAGTTCGGTGAGGACCTGAAGACCTGGATGAAGAGCTTCGTGGGCTAGTCTGGGGTTCTATTGCTTGGGGGAGGTCCGTTGCCGGAAGGCAGCGGGCCTCTCTTTTTTGACAGAATAGGCGACCAGCAGCGCCCCGATGACGGCTCCTGACGTATTTGTCACGATGTCTGACGGGCTTGCAAAGCGGTCGTGGAGAAACAGGAACTGCCCCAGTTCGATGCAACCCGAGACCAGGAGTCCCAATGCTCCGATTTGCCACCAAGTCTTTTCGGGAAATGCGAGCGCACTAACAATTCCGAACGGGATAAAAAGTGCGACGTTGGCGGATGCTTCCACGAATTGGTAATTGACCCAATTGGGAATGCCATGACGGTGGAGAACCTCCAGGATGCTTGCGAGTTGCCCTGCGACAGGCTGGTCCACGGGGCTGGGCCAGAATGCGATCAACGCGAGGGGAACCATCATGGCAGCGAGGACGAGGCGCCACAGCCGCTGCTCGTAAAGAATCCTCAAAGGGCCCTCACGACGCCCGCAGGAGGGCGAACGCTGCAGTCCCAAGGGCTGCGGCGGCCAGGAGGATGAGAAAGGCATAGTGCAACACCTGCGGGCGGGGGAGTGGGATTGATAGGTCGTACTCCCGTGGTGCTCTGCGCCAATGTCTCCCCATAGATCAAATAGATACCACAACTTCTTAAAAGCAGAAGGTGGGTGGTTCTCCGTTTTCCGGAGAACCACCCACCTTCTTTGGTGCTAGAAAGCGGTGCGCTTAGGCAGCTGCCTCGGCCTTGGCGCGGCGGCGAACCACGACGACCGAGGTAGCGCCGGCAGCAAGTGCACCAGCGCCAACCAGGGTCCAGAGAACCAGGCCGGAGTCGGCGCCGGTGTTTGCCAGACCGCCGGTGTTGGCCAGCGGAGCGCCGCCTGCGTTGCCGCCGGTGTTTGCCAGGGAAGCTGCAACGGTGACCGTAACGGGGCCGACCGTTACGCCGGACTGGGTGCCGGTAGCGGTGATGGAGTAAGTCCCGGCCTCGCTGATGGCGATCGGGAGTGCCACGGCGCCTTGGGCGTCAGCAGTAGCGGACAGGTCCTGAGCTTCGGTGACAACGGCGATGCGAGTTGCGACCGCACGGTTACCAACGCCAGCGCCACTAGAAGCAGGAGCCTGGCCCGGCGTAACGCGGATGATTAGCGGTTCGCCAGCGCGGAAGCCCTGGCCACGGAAGACGAAGGTTTCACCCGGGCCCACAGTGCCGTCCGAAACGGCAGCAGTCGGCGGCAGGGCCGGGTAGGTAGCGGCCATTGCCGGCGCGGAGCCGATCAGTGCGATGGAACCTGCAAGAGCGAGTGCAGCCATTGTTTTCTTCATGCGATGTCCCCCCGGAGACGTTTAAGTTTTGATACCCGATTTTGGGGAGTGCCCCCTCTGCACGAGACCGTGTGCAGAACTACGGATAGATATCCCAAAAAGACGTTACCATCTGCTCTTCCTTGTGAGCAATCTCAATCAACTCGGTTTACAGAGTGTTAACGTGTGGCCGCTACCCTAGCCGCAGGATGCATTTTCCGTGGGCACTGTAACTTCTTTTACAGGTTGAACTGTTGGCGTGACAACTACGTTAGGTTCCGCGTGCTGGACTATCTTCCCGAAGGTGAATTCAACTGTCTTGCTTTCTCCCGGAGCAAGCCGCTGGGCCAGGACGCCGACCGGTCGGTCCCCATGCTGGTAGGGCGCAAACGCTGTCCGCTGGCCGTCCGCCTTGGCAGACTCGATGTTTGCCTGCGCCGGTCCATAGACCACGATGTTGGTTTGAACCGTCCCTGCGGGGACACCGAAAATACCGCCCCCGGTGACGTATTCTGGCAGCGATGTTGCTGCATCCGCAGGGGCGGTATTCGTGCTGGTTACGCGTACTGTCGTCTCTTCATAGCCGTCGGCGGGGCACGCCTTGACGAGCTGGACTTTGCGCTGGACGTAGTAGTCCATTTTCGCTCCGGTGCCGTCGTTAAAGTAGACGCCAAACTGGGCAGGGGATACGCTCGGTCCTTCAACGGACCCTCCGAGTGCGTATTGACTAATCACAGACTGCACAGAAGGGTTGGCCGACCAAACCAGCACGCGCCTCTCATCAGTTCCCTTCGCAATGCCCGTGATGACTCCCTTTGCCTCCCCCCTGCCGCTGGAAAGGGCAGAAAAGACCTCTTTTGCTAGGGCGGCGAAGTAGCGGTCTTGCAACCTGGGTTCATGAATCTTTGCATAGACGTCGGAGAGTAATGTCTGTACGACGTTGTTGCCATTGAGCTCTGACGGAAGGCCCACCGCCCTAGCGTCAGCCAACTCCGTTCCATTCATGACGACTGGGCCCGTTGCTTGCAGTATGTAGCTCAAGACGACCGGGTCAATGGCGATTACACCGTCCACCCGCTGACTATGCTTGTTCTCCCACATGGCAGTGGCAGTAGCAGCCGCTGTGGGGAAATCAGGAGTCAGATTCACGTCCTGCATGTACTTCCCTAGGCGCGTGGAAAAAATGTGCTGCTGCTGCTGGTCTACTGCCAACGGGGGAGACATTACGCCGAGAGCGTTGGCGCTACTCTGCGCGCCAAACGTGATTTTTCCTCGGTCAACCGATACAACTGCTAGGGCACCTGGTATCCCACCGGAGGCGCGCAACTCTGCGTTGTTCTGAATCATGAGTAGGTAGTTTTGGGGGCCTTCGCCCCCCAGCATGGTCGGAGCGATGCTGGCAGCATCTGCCGCTGAATTGAGCGCTACCGTTGCCTTCCGAAGTTCTTCAGTGGCTTGCTTTAGAGGCGTTGCGACTTGGGGAAGAAGCTCGGAGGGTTCTATTCCATCGAGACGCAGCGAAGATACCTGAACGGCATAGGCGGCGGCCTTAATCTTGGGGGCCGCGGTCTTTAAGGCTTCAAGGTCGGTGCCTTCGGCTGTTGGCAGCAGCTTGTCCCAATCCAATGTCTGGTAAACAGCGGCAAGAGGGGCCAATCCGAGCGTCGAAATGTCATCCGCGGAACGCGCCACTTCTGACACTGCACTGAAGTTAGACCCGACCCACGGTAGTCCTGAGGCCAAAGTCCACAGAGGGTCGTTGGCCACTGATCGGGCAGCTGACGTGTGATTTCGTATGGCAGTTACTGTTGCCTGTGTTTTTTCCGAATCTGAAGCCTCAATCTCGCGCTTCAGCTGCGGGACGAGCCCAGACGCCGCCTCGAGGTGGTCTTTCAGAGAGTATGCCTGGACCCCAAGCAAGGCTCCCATTGCCAGCAGAACTGTAAAGAAGCCAATTGTTAGCGTCGCTCCAAGGAAACGGCCTGGCTTACGTCCCGCCCGTCGGATTCTCTTTCGATGCTGACCTGCTTGGGTGGACCCGTCAAAGATATCGTCACTCATAGCGGGGAGCACCCAACTCCGCTGTTTTGCTCGTGCGCCGCGCGCGGCTCAGTTGCATGCGCTTTACCTCTGACAGAAACAGTCCGTGGCTTCGGAGCCGGGTCTGGAGCGTTTCGATCAGAATCCTCCTCATAGCCCATCTCGAGTGCTCCCACTAGACGTAAACCTTTCTAAACGTGGTTCCTTGTTAGCCAGAAATTCAGTAGGCGCCGGCACCGCGGAAGACGGCACGAAACGTCTTTAGCAGGATGAGTAGATCCCCGGCGAGGGACCAATTCTCGACGTAGTAGAGGTCGAGTCGAACCGAATCTTGCCACGATAAGTTTGAACGGCCGCTCACCTGCCACAGCCCGGTCAGTCCAGGTTTCACGAGCAGTCTTCGGCGTACGTCATGCTCGTATGCCGCAACTTCGGAGGGAAGTGGAGGACGCGGGCCAACCAGGCTCATCGATCCTGAAAAGACATTGAAAAGTTGAGGGAGTTCATCCAAACTCAATTTTCGCAGGACGCGCCCAATAGGAGTAATTCGCGGATCATTCTTCATTTTGAAAAGTGGACCGCTGCCATCATTCTTTGCTTTGAGATTACCAAGTTGAGCCTCGGCATCGACCACCATTGACCGGAACTTCAACATCCGGAAACGTGCTCCTTCTATGCCGACACGGTCCTGTCGGAAGAGTGCGGGTCCCTTATCATTGATCCGAATCAATGCAGCGATGAGAACCATAAAAGGCATAAGGAGAAGTATAAGAATCCCAGAAACAGTAATATCAAAGAGTCGTTTGGCCACACGCTGGCCGCCCTCAAGTGTGGGAGTGGTTACATGTATTAGGGGAAGGCCAGCAACCTGTTGCGTGTGGATCCGTGGACCTGCGATATCGGTGAGCGCGGGAGCCATGATTAGCCCAATATTACGAGAGGCCAACTCCCACCCCAAGTGCCGCAATGTTTGGGGGTGCAGTTGGACGCCGGCCGAGACAGCCACTGCATCAGCATTGCAGGCCGATATTGCCTCGACTATCGCATAGGCATCTGGAGAATGCCCGATTACGGGAAGCTTAAAGGCTGGGTCGAATGGTGGATCTTCCGAGGTGTTGGGAGTATAGGCGGCGACGGGTAGATATCCTGCATGTTTGGCTGATCGGAGGGACCTGGAAAGGTGCGCTACGGCACTCGGACCTCCGACTAGAAGCAGACGAGACATGCTTTGACCTAATTGGCGGTTGACATTGAGATGCTGTCGAATGAGCCACCGCGCAAGCAGAAGTCCGAAAAGGCCGGCGGGTAAGGCGACGCCGACATAACCGCGAGCAGTGTCCAACCGGAGCACATAGGAGACTATTGCGACAAGACCGAAAAGCCAAAGCGAGGCGGCAGCAACGCGCTTATACTCGTCAGGGCCAGCGCCTAGGATGCGGCTCTGCCGGCTGTTCCAAGCACCGAGCATAATCCACCAAGCCAGTGCCAAAACAATTGACAGCCAGGCGTAGATTGCATCCTGACCTTCAACAACGAAGTCTGATGCCCAGCCGAAGCGGATGACGTACGCACCCACGACGGCCCACGCAATTACGAAACCGTCAACAAGTCGTAATTGACGACTGCAGCGGGCTCGCCAATCACGCGCTTCCTTCACAATATGTCCCCCATTTTAGAGCTAAAAAATATAGGCCTGAAGGCTCCTAGCCGCGTACGCTCGCGCGGTTCGCACGGTACCAGTCCACCGTGGAGCGAATTCCTTCCTCTAACGTGATTGATGCACTCCAGCCAGCAGCATTTAATTTCGAAACATCCAGAAGTTTCCGGGGCGTGCCATCCGGCTTACTGTGATCCCATTCAATTCTACCGTCGTAGCCAACAGCCGCCGCGACCAGCGATGCAAGTTCTTTAATGGAAACGTCTGAACCGGTTCCGACGTTGACCTGAGAGTCCCCATCGTAGTTTTCTAGAAGATAGAGACACGCATCCGCCATATCGTCCACGTGCAGGAATTCCCGCATGGGGGCACCTGTTCCCCAGTTGGTGACACTAGCTTCTTTGGCACTCGCTGCCTCATCGTATCGGCGAATAAGCGCTGGCAAGACGTGTGAGCCGTCAGGCGAAAAGTTGTCGCCAGGGCCATACAAGTTAGTAGGCATAGCCGAGATCCAAGGCAATCCGTATTGCCGGCGGACCGCCTGAACCTGCATGATGCCAGCGATCTTAGCAATCGCGTAGGCATCATTTGTTGGCTCCAGGTGACCGGTCAGGAGCGAGTCTTCTTGGATGGGCTGATCAGCATATTTAGGGTAGATACAGGAGGAACCCAAGAACAGTAAACGTTCAACTCCGTGCTCACGTGCTGCATCCAGCACATTTACCTGGATACGCAAATTTTCACTGAGGAAATCGAGTGGGTAGGTCTTATTTGCAAGTATGCCACCCACTTTGGCCGCAGCAAGAACTACATAGCGCGGTTTCGACTCCGCGAAGAAAGCGAAAACCGCCTGACGGTCGGTCAAGTCAAGGTCGGCAGATGATCGTCCGATGAGATTGACGAATCCGGCCTTCTTGAGATTCCGCCAAATCGCCGAGCCTACAAGCCCCCGGTGTCCGGCAACATAAAACGTCGACTCTCTGTCCAGCTTTGACGGTTTGAAGTTGACCCCAGCCACTAGTTTTTCCAGCTCTCGAGGTTGACGGTGTCGATCCATTCCTTGCCGGAGAACTTCAGGGCTTCGACATCAGCATCCACCATGATCCGGGCGAGCTCCGGTGTGTGAACTGAGGCCTTCCATCCGAGCTTTTCCTGCGCCTTGGAGGCATCTCCAACAAGTGCGTCTACTTCAGTCGGACGAAGATAGCGCTCGTCGAAACGCACGTGGTCTTCCCAGTTCAGACCTGCATGCTCGAAGGCGATCTGAAGGAAGTCACGAACTGTGTAATTACCCCCCGTTGCCAGAACAAAATCGTCAGGCTCGTCAGCCTGGAGCATCCGCCACATGCCTTCGACGTACTCAGCGGCGTATCCCCAGTCACGGACTGCATCCAGGTTGCCCATGTAGAGAAGATCCTGCTTGCCAGCTTTGATAGCAGCGACAGCGCGGGTGATCTTACGCGTGACAAAGGTCTCGCCACGGCGAGGCGATTCATGATTGAAGAGGATCCCGTTCACTGCAAACATGCCGTAAGCCTCACGGTAGTTTTTCGTGATCCAGTAGCTGTAAACCTTCGCAGCGCCGTAGGGCGAGCGCGGGTAGAAAGGAGTCTCTTCGTTCTGCGGTGGAGGCGTAGCCCCGAACATTTCTGAAGATGATGCTTGGTAAAAACGCGTGTCGATTCCGGACATCCGCACGGCCTCAAGAAGACGGATCGTTCCTACGCCGGTCGTGTCTGCTGTGTGTTCGGGCTCATCGAAGGAGACTCTAACGTGTGACTGTGCAGCCAGATTATAGACTTCGTCAGGATTTATTTCGGCCAAGAGCGTCACTAGGCGCGCACCATCGCTCAAATCACCGTAGTGAAGAAACAGCTTTGCTTTAGGGTCGTGAGGATCGACATAAAGATGATCGACCCGGGCGGTGTTAAACGTGGAGGCCCTTCGGATAAGTCCGTGAACCTCGTAGCCCTTCTTCAACAGAAGCTCGGCCAGGTAGGACCCGTCCTGCCCCGTAATCCCTGTGATAAGTGCGCGCTTAGACATGATGTCCCCCCAAAGGTGCGAAATGTAAAATAGCCCGACCCCACTGGGGCGGGCAGCGTTGCGAGCTTGGTTCGCAGTAAGCATAGTCAAAAGTTCTCTGAACACCGAATGATCTGCTAGGTTACAGATCGCTGGCCCAGGCCGAAGGCGGCGGGCCCCGTCCGGTATCCTAGTAATTGCGGAATTCCACCCCATCTCTATCGTCACGCGCCGGTCAGCGCCGTGCCTCTTCGGCTATAGTGCGCGGTCGTAAAGGGGGGCGAGCCTGCCACGATACTCTTGGCTGGGATCGGGGTGTGACAAGAATTGGGGGACCTATGACTTCTCAAGAAGTAAAGAACGATACTGTTTGGCCAGCTACTGCCCAACTCTTTGGAAGTGTTCCTGTCGTCGCAACGACGCCAGGCGAGGCTGTGCTCGAATTATGTCGAATGGCGACAGATAGCGAGAAGAGTGCCCGACATGTTCACCTAGTGAACGCTTACACTCTCGCCTTGGCTGATGCCGACGACTCCTACGCCAATCTTCTGTCTGGAGAATCCATCAATCTTCCTGACGGTAAGCCCCTCTCCATAGTCTCCAAGCTCGTCAGACACGCCCCACGCCTCAACCAGATCAGAGGACCTCAGCTGTTCCTGGATTGTTTTGATGTGGGTCGGCAATTTAGAGTTCGCCATTATCTGCTGGGCTCATCTGATGCCGTGTTGTGCAAACTTCAAACGAAACTTTCAGAGAGATTTCCTGGTTGCGAGATCGTGGGTGTAGAGAGTCCGCCTTACCGCGCACTGACGCAGGTGGAGTTAGCAGAACAAGATGCACGCATTCGCGCCGCCGAGCCACATATCGTTTGGGTCGGGCTAGGTACCCCCAAGCAGGATAAGGAAGCGAGACGGTTGGCCGAGTCAACCGGTCTCACTTGTATCGCGGTCGGTGCTGCTTTCGACTTTGCCGCCGGCACCGTTCGGGAGGCTCCAAGGTGGATGACTAACCTTTGCCTAGAGTGGTTGTTCCGTTTGCTTTCCGAGCCGCGTAGACTTTGGCGTCGCTACTTGTTCGGGAACATCAAGTTTCTGAGGATAGCGTTGCACTCAATTGCCCACAAAGGAGCGGGCAGCGGTGGATACCGTTAGGCTGATGTCGTCACCCAGAGTTCTTGTTATCAGCCAGGTACCCCCGCCGCATCATGGCTCAACTATTATGACGCAAGTCTTCTTAGAGTCACTCGACTCGCTTGGCGTTGAAGCGCACTTGGTTGACCGTAGGTTTAGTAAGACCGTAGGTGATGTGGGGCGTTTCTCTGCGAGCAAAATACTCAAGTCGTTCGGTTTAATCTTCAGGCTTGTATTCAGCTTGATCCGCCTAAGACCAACCGTTTGCGTTTTGTTTATCACGAATCGTCCTGGGTCTTTTTCTATCGATTGGCTGCTAACGGAGATCCTACGTCTCTTCCGGTGCCCTATCGTAAATTATATTCATACCAGCGGCTTTACGCGTCTAGCCAATAGAAACCGAGTTTTCTGTATTTTGGTCCGACGGGCCCTGGAATCCGCGGCCACCACGGTGTGCCTTGGTCCGTCGTTGGCTTGGGACGTAACCGAGTTTGTCTCCAGTAGTCTAACGACCATTGCAAACACTCCGCATAACATTCCCGCAGTTACCCACCGCCGTAGTAGTCAGCCGCTTTTTCTGTTTCTGTCCAATCTCCTACCCGAAAAGGGCGTTAAGGATTTTGTGCGCGCTGCGCTGGAACTGTGCGAGTTGGATACGAACGTGTCTTTCGCCATAGCCGGAGCCGCCCCTGACGCTGGCACCTATGATGAGATCAAGCATCTCATCGACCACTCCTCACACGCACAAAGAATTAAGCTACTCGGAAAAGCAAACGAGGAGAGCAAATGGAAATTACTGCAAACCTGCCATGCCCTGGTGTTTCCGAGTACGTACTCGTTTGAAGCGCAACCGCTAACGATTGTGGAAGCTATGGCCATGAGTCTTCCGACCATCGCTTATGATGTTGGTGGCATTCGAGACCTGATAAAGCCGGGGGTCAGTGGCCAATTGGTTCGCGCCGGCGACCAAGAGGCTCTTCGCAGGACCATGCATAGGCTACTTATCAATCCAGATGTTCTTGCGAAATTTGGCGCGGAAGCCCGCGATCGTTTTGAGGCCGAATTCTCCCGATGCGTTTATGAATCACGATGGGCTCAAGTACTGGGTATCCAACACGCAGCATCCGAGGGCCCATTTACTGCAGGCCGCCGCTCGTAATAGTACGGCGCGGATTTCTATGATTACATATTAGTTTTCAATCATGCGTACCGATTTTCTCGAACCCATCGGAAGCGAAGCGTTTGATGTCCGAGATTAATCAGAAGGATTACTTGCAATGGCAAATTCAATTCGTGTCGGTTGGCTGGACCCGAGTGTAAACAGTCGCAATACTGGCGACCAGATTATCGCTGATGCCGTGTCCCGTGAGCTATCGCAGACGCTCGTGGGAGCAGAACTTGTCCGGCTACCAACGCAGACATTTCTCAACCGTTCGGAGCGCTCCCTGGTCCGCACTTGCGATAAGTTCATCGTCGGGGGAACGAATATTCTGAATGGAAATATCCCAAGATATATTCAGTGGAAGCTCGACCCCGGCACTTATACTGCCTACAAAGACCGTGTATCGACCATGGGCGTTGGGTGGTGGCAATATCAGCCCGCTGTAAATAAGATCTCGCGACGCGTGTGGAAGGGCCTGCTTGCTTCCGGAACGAACAGCGTGCGTGATACGTACACTGCCGAGCGTCTAGGTGAGATGGGTGTTCAGGCAATCAATACCAGCTGCCCCACTGTTTGGCAGCTTCCACCGACGATAACCTTTTCGACGGCCGCGCCATCGAGCGTACTGATGACTATAACTGACTATCATAAAAATCCAGCCCGGGATGCTCGCCTTATCAAGGGACTTCAAGATCGTTACGATGAGGTGCTGATCTGGCCGCAAGGCGCCCGTGACCGCGAGTATCTTTCTAGCCTCGGCAGAGACCTGACGTTTTTAGGGCCCGCCCTGAAGGATTTTGATGATGCGCTTTCTTCAGGACATGTGGATTACGTTGGTACGCGGTTGCATGCGGGGATTAGGGCCCTCCAGTTCGGTGTTCGTTCGACCATTCTCGCGATAGACAATCGTGCTACTGAAATTTCGCGGGACATAGGTCTCCCCGTGATGTCCAATGCCCTGACGGAGTCCGACTGGCAACAAGTCGACGACCGGAAATCTGTGCAGCTGACCATTCCCCATGCCGCTATTGAAAAGTGGAAAGAGAACCTAGTAAATTGGTCCGCCAACTAGACGAAGGCACTCGTCCTTCTGCGCGCTCAATGACGCGCCATAACTTTCTTGGAAAGCGTGAAGAGTGCGTACGTCCGCTTGGCGAACTATCCATTCCGAGACAAGGGCCGCGCTGTCCCGCCACCATTGGGACCGCCTTGTTGCTTGCCACTCTCGATGTCTTTTCCTGGACGTCAGATGGTCCTTCTTATCGATACCTGATCGCGATCCTTTGGTTAGCTCTTGCTTTTGCAATTGACGGATCTTTGGCTGGAGACCGACGTCGGCTTCACATCGGAGTCGTTTTTTCCATCTATCTGTTCGGTCTTTGGGTTGCCGGGGTGTTCACTTACGCGATTCTTACAAAGCACTGGGCGGCGGACAGTTTTGTAGTGCTGGCAGGCGTGATCGCTATTGTGATTGCCCCCGTAGCCTACTATGCACTACCAGCGCGGCCAGGTTGGCATCTTCCTGCAAGACGATTTTTCCAATGGGCGACTTATTGTTTCGCAGGTGCGGCCCTTGTGGACGGCATCTTAACGCCAGCAGGCTCTCAACCTATTCTTCTGGGGCATGAGAAGGCGTATCTCGCCGTCGTTGCCCTAGCTGCCCCCCGGTTCAGCGGCGTTATTGTGATGAAGACCACTGTCGTTATCGCGCTCATTGTCGCCTTTCTAAAATACCCGTCGGCAACTGTAGCCTTCGTAGGACTTGTCGCCGGTATTTGCGTCTGGTTGCTTTCAGCAAAGACTCGCGGCTCTCTCGTTTTGCGTACGGGAGGCCTAGTACTGTGTTTTGCCATTATTTCTTACAACGCAAGTAGGTGGGTGTCTCAGTTCTATTCTGCGACTGGAAGGGTGGATAATACCAGCACGCGACTGGGACTATGGGACCAAGCCCTTGCGACGATCGCGAAAAGCCCTATAACGGGCGCGGCAGCTTCAGAGCGTATAACTGGCCTAGCGAATATTCGCGGCATCATCCAGCCGGTGCCATTCCATAATTCATTTTTAACCCTTGCTTTCTGCGCTGGGATTGTTGCCGTCGTCCTTTTTGGACTTTTGCTAAGTGCTGCCCTCTTGGCTTGTCTGGCGTCCTCGCCGGGAGAGCTTAGAGGTGCATTGATCTGGATGCCGGCCTTGTTTGCCGGGGTGATAACTATGTCAGTTAACCCGGTCCTTGAGAGGCTGGGAACGGCCCTGCCTCTGTACGCACTTGTCCTCTGCTCCGCTCCGTACCTTGCGTCAGGAGCAGGTTCCAGAAAGATCAGTAGGGGTGTCCGACGATGAAGAAAGCGAGCTGCTCGGCGGTGAAGGTTAGATCTGAAGGGGACAGCGGAAGTCGGGCTGTTGTATTTATAGAAGCAAACCCCTTCGCGTCACGGCTTCATGTCCTGGGCCCAATGCTGAGGGGCGCCGTTGCGTCGGGCCAGGACGTCTTCCTTTGTGCCCCTCACCGGGTTGATGGGGCCGACCTCCGGGACTTCCAAGAGGGAGTCCCCAGCCAGGTCTTATTTAGGAACATCCGAACAAAGACTCCGGTGGCGGCAGGTTCGCGTGTGACTTCCTCCCTGCTTGTCCGCCTGCTGTTCGCGGCCAGGAAAGCGCTGAGACGCTATAAGACACGAACTTTAGTACTCACCGCTATAGACGATTACTTTGGTGCCCTGCCCTGGCTCGCCGTTCTTATTCGCTGCCTGTTTCCCAGGACGCGCTTGATAGTAGTACGTTATCGGGTTGCGGATCTTTTGCCGGCAGGCAAATGGTCTTTTAGGCAGATCCAGAAACGTTTGGTATTGGCGCTACTAGGCAGGATCATCCGGCCAGAGACTGGGATATTCGATGAGCGGGTCCGCCGAGAGGCGGGACTGCACGTTTTTCCGGATCCTTGGACCGGGCCCTTCGGATCTATGACACGTTCCACTGCGCGTGAGCGCTTGGGATGGCCCGATGACATCGATATCGTGCTCCTGGTGGGTGGGCAGGATGAGCGAAAAGGGTTCGACGTCGCTGTAAGTGCGCTGAAAAAGCTGCGGTCCGAGAGGGACAATCTTCACGTGGCTCTCGTCGGTAGAGTCGCGTCTCCACTGTTGACCGAACTGGAGGACTTGGCCACCACCTACGGAGACTCTTTCATCCATGTTTCTGAATACGTTAGTGATGAAGATCTTGCAACGTACTTCGCCGCTAGTTCCCTAGTACTGTTGCCATATCACGCAGCCTTTACCTCAACTTCCGGGGTCTTGGTCCGTGCTGCCGCCTCATCAACGCCGGTTGTCGCTTCGGATCACGGTCTCGTGGGATGGCGTACCCGGCGCCATTCGTTGGGTGAAACTTTTTCGTATCCAGATGCATTCGGCCTTTGCTCCGCTATGGGCAGAATCCTGGAAGCAGGTTTTGATCCTTCGGAAGGCCTGCAATTTTCTAATGCCTGCACTGAAGACAAGCTATCGTTGGCTGTTGAAAAATTGCTCGCATGAATGAGCGAATGGTCTTCTTCTGGCGTTCGGTGGACTCTATCGTTTCTCAGCTGGGACAAGCCGCGTCTAGCCTGATGCTGACTCTAACCTTTTCCCACGTCCTTGATGCAGCAGAATTTGGCGTTCTTGCTGCATTCTGGGCGATTTGGATGCTTTTAATGTCGATGAACAGAGCTGTGTTTGGGGAGCAGTTGATTGCTCAGTCCCATGATCCCGAAATACGGCATGGCTATCTTGATTTTGGTTTTATGTGGTCCGCCTTCGGCCTAATTTTGGCGGCTATTGTCGCCTGCTTCTTGAATAGTGTCGAACTCATTCCCGCTCTCATGTGTGTTGGCTTATTTGTTACCTCCGACATGGTGAGGTACAGCGAAATGGCTGGAGGGCGTGTCTCAGGGCCCCAGAGGTTCGTGCTTCTGCCGATGGAGTTCATTCGTCTGGCGTTTGGGTTGATTGCCCTGTGCCTCGCCTTGACCAGCGCGTTGGCTCCCTGGCCCACAGTATTTGCCTTCCTATCATCGGCGACGTGGGTCGTATTTGGACTTGTCGTTGGAGGTATGCCAAAAATCGGCCGCGCGGCTCTTTTCCTACGCCGAAGGGAGAAATTTGAACGCCTGATGACGCTCCAGTTTCTAACAGGGACAGGCTTATCGCAGGCAATTCCCTTCTTGGCTCTCAGCGCCTTCGGCGCTGCAAACTACGGCGCGATCCGCCTTGCGCAAAGCGTTCTATCGCCAATGACGCTCTTTACGTCTGCATTTCAGCCCTCCCTGATCCGTCTCTACGCCAATCGTAGAAAGTCCGGCGGCCTGGCAAAGGCCGTAGCTATCACTGTGGGATTATCCCTAGCTGTTGGTTTGGCAATGACTGTCGTGGCACTGTTAGCAGTGACTTTCCTAGGAAAGTTTGTAATACCTGAAGAGCAGGTTGATGCCGTTAACGCAATTTTGCTTCCCACTGCGGTCTTGCTGTCCCTGGTTGTTGTTGGGCAACCTGGGGGTGCCGTAATAAAGGTCTTTCGTTTCGGAGGAATTAGTTTCTTAGGACAGTCTGTCGGCATAGTGGTGACCCTTGTGCTTAGTATTTTGGCTACCTACAGGAACATCGAGGTTTTTGTCTGGGCCATGGCAATCGGGTCAGCCACCACGGTTACGGCCACATATCTGCTATTGGCTTTGGCACTGTCTCGTTCGAGGCGTCGCAGGGTTACCGACAGCGACAGAACCTGACGGAACATCATGCAAGACCAGGGCCAGTGCTCCGACAACAGAATCGTCGCCGATCTGGACACGACCGAGAGCGCACGCGCCGGAACCCAGAAGGACTCTGGAACCGACCTGCGGATACTCCAGAGGAGAGGGTCCGCCCTGGACCTCTCTTCGTCCTAAGACGACCCCACCCATTAACGTGCAGTGCTTTCCTAGTGAAGCTCCTCCGCCAATTACGACTCCTACGGGATGCTGTAGTAGTAATCCTCGGCCTATGGTGCTTCTGGGATCTATGTCGGCGCCATGAAGAAGGAGATTAGCCTGATACAACATCCGTCCGAGTGGCGGCGCCACCTTGTAGGCGCTTGCCGATGCCCTATAAAGAAGTACGCAACGAAACGGCGCCGACGTAATCGCCATCTTGACGATAGTGAGTAGGTTCGGTTGAGACCCTGCTAAGCGCTCTGCGTCACTGAGGAGGGTTGAAAGTAGGCTCATGCTTGAAATAGTAGCGGCGAATACTGGGTAGGCTTAGGCTCGATCGCTGCGGGGGCGGCATGAGGCCGATTACCCGGGTGTCTAGCACTGATCGTATTAGCCGTTAGCAGGATCTCGATCTCCTCGGCTAGAGGCAAGCCTACTATCGCTATCTTTTCATGGGTGGCCTTATGCCGTACTGCGTAATCTGCGCTCTTGAAAGGTCCTGGAGCCAGCTCGTCCGCTGCGCGAGCGGGTGAGTGTTAAAGCTATGGCCAACGGTCGTACCGCCGCTGACTGCTGAGGACCGGCCCAGAGCCGATGAAGTCCTTGCTTGGTACGGAGTCCGGGTACAATCGACGTAAACACGGAGCGCTGCGGCTGGAGAACAACCAACCGACTGCGTTTGCATAATTGACAC
This sequence comes from Arthrobacter sp. MOO21, assembly GCF_057369995.2. Taxonomy (NCBI): domain Bacteria; kingdom Bacillati; phylum Actinomycetota; class Actinomycetes; order Micrococcales; family Micrococcaceae; genus Arthrobacter; species Arthrobacter sp. MOO21. The sequence continues at coordinate 2,693,620 of NZ_CM170671.2, forward strand.
TGGGGGACCCGGTTTGGAACTTGGCGACTACCTGCGCGTTCTGCGTCGGAATTGGACCGTAATCATGGCTTTCACACTTATGGGCCTTTTGCTCGGTGCCGCCGTCTCTATATTCACTAAGCCAATTTACACCTCTGAAACGCAGCTTTTCGTTGCAATTCAGAGTTCCGGTTCCGTCCAAGAATTGCAGCAAGGAAACACCTTTAGCCAAGCGCGCGTTCAGTCTTACGCCAAGACGGTCGGCTCGCCGATCGTACTGCAGCCGGTGATTGACTCCCTTGGGCTGGAAACCACGGCACAAGAACTGGCAAGCCGCGTCAAGGCCACCACAGATCTCAATACAGTGCTGGTGGATATCTCGGTAGTCGACCACTCGCCGGTACAGGCTGCCGCCATAGCTCAGGGGGTGGCCAACAGCCTCATAAGCGTGGTGGATTCCCTGGAGAAGCCCAAGTCGGGTGGCACGTCTCCTATCAGTCTCTCTGTCATCAAGCCGGCCGCCGCCCCGACAGTGCCATCGGCGCCTGACACCAGGCTCAATCTTGCCGCTGGTTTGCTCGGCGGTGTCATCGTCGGCTTAGGCGTCGCAATTCTCAGGACCAAACTTGATAACAAAATCCGGGGAGAGGCCGATTTGCGGCGGGTTACCGACGCGCCCCTCCTAGGAGGCATAGCCTTCGACCAAGATGCCAAACGAAAACCTCTGCTCACTCAAGCGCCCCCTCAGAGCCCTCGAGCAGAGTCCTTTAGACAGATGAGGACCAATCTGCAGTTTGCAAACATTGCGGAGCGAGCCAAGACCGTCCTCGTTACGTCGTCACTCCCGGGAGAGGGTAAGAGTACAACTGCAACTAACCTTGCGATTGCTTTGGCTCAGGCTGGTCAGTCTGTATGTCTGATCGATGCCGATCTTCGACGCCCCATGGTTAATGAGTATCTCGGGCTCGACCGAAATGCTGGGCTGACAACCGCCCTGATCGGTTCAGCCGAGGTCAACGACTTACTGCAGCCATGGGGGGAGGACAGTATGTTCGTTCTGACCTCCGGCCGAGTTCCTCCGAATCCGAGCGAATTGCTCGGGTCAGATGAAATGAAGTTCCTCATTGAGAATCTGGAACAGGCATTTGATGTGATCATCGTTGATGCGCCTCCCCTCTTGCCAGTTACTGATGCCGCGGTGCTTTCGCAGCACGTTGGGGGAGTTGTTGTTGTAGTTGGTACCCAGAAACTCCGTGTACAGGATCTAGAGAAATCTATAGATGCTCTGCGCATGGTGGGCTCCAATGTCCTTGGAGTGGTGCTCAATATGCTGCCAACCCGAGGTCCTGACGCCTATGCATATAGCTACTACTCGAGCGATAGTGACCCTTCTAACGGCGGGACAGGCATCTCCCCTCGGACTGGCAAAAAAGTTCGGAGCGATGAGTGGCGGCAGCTGGATGATATCCCGTTGTTGGAACCTGCCGCGATGCAGAATCTACAACGGCCTCCCAGGCCCTTTCCCGTTCGGGGGCTGGAGCCCTGAGAAGAGTGCGCTCCGGTTGACGTTGACTCTGGCTAGGGCATACCTCCGGCGGGTTAGTTCCTAGGCCGTTCTCGATGGCATCCTCCTCGGGGCATTCCAGTTCTGAATGCCCTATCTGTCAATTAGTGATACAAGGGCCGAGGAGGAGCGGCATAACACCTTGGCCTAATCGTAAACGAGGAGCTCGTTGCTCTTTTTTTGGGGGTAATTATGACGCAACTGTTTGTGAGCTCGCGCCCGGCGCAATTCCAAGGCCTGCAATTTGTGCGAGCTAACGCTGTTCTCCTTGTCGTTCTATGTCACTCCGCCGCGGTGCTTGGGTTGCCGCCGTATTTTGATAGGGCCCTGCTTGGTGGTCTTTTCAACAAGGGCGCGGTGGGAGTTGACTTATTCTTCGCTCTCAGTGGCTTTATTATTGTGCATGTATCGCTCCGAGCTGCAACGCTGGAAGCGAAGACGGGGATAGCAAGCTTCCTCAAAAAGCGGTTCATACGAATTGTTCCGCTCTTGTGGGTAGCAGTTATCTTGTATGCGACAGTGCGGTACATTGGTGCTCACGAATTTGAGCTGCTGCCCTATGTCAACGCAATGTTCCTTATACCTCTGGGAGAGGTTCGTCCAAATGTAGTCTGGTCTCTGCGACACGAAGCTCTTTTCTATATCCTCTTTGCGATTGCTTACCTGCTCAAAAGGAGGATGCCGTACGTTCTTTATGCTTGGTGTGTGGCCCCTATAGTGGTTTGGTTAATGAGCAGCGTCTTCGGTTGGTCCATGGCTTCAGATGAATTGCTGAGCTTCTTTTTCAATCGCGCCAATATTCTTTTCGGATGTGGCGTTCTAGTGGGTATTGTTAGCAGGCGCTATGGACTCCTATTAGCGCCCCCCCAGGGTCGCCCGGTGCTGGCATGGGCGGCCCTTGGTTGCGTCACCGTGGCGGCATTCCTGGTTCGCGATTTCCTTAGTACGGCGGTAGTGGCTGTCGTTGCGTCGTTGACAGTGATTGTCGGCCTTATGACCCCCAACGACAGTTCTCGCTTGGCACGTTTCTGGGAAATGCTCGGTAACGCGTCTTATTCTATTTACCTTACGCACAATATATTCCTGCTTGTAGGAGCGGCTGCCTGGGTCAAGGTGCTGGGCAGTTTTGGGTTTGAGTTTGCGGTGGCGTTTTTGGGATTACTGGCGGTTGGGGGTGGGATACTTTTCCATTTCTTGGTGGAGCGACCGTTGATACGGTTTACGTCGCAATTACTAACACGTCCTACGCAGTCGGCGGCAGCTAACTAGCGGGCGACCAGTTGTCCCCTCCCCGGATAGAGGCGTAGTTCGACGCTGCCGAGCGGAGACCGCGACCATGAGGCCCGCTCATGGGTTTTTGTCGGCAAGGTTTGGCTCAGTCTGATGCGGAGGTTGTCGCGCAGCTTATGCAAACGAGGGGCTCTAATTCGGGATTCCTTCTCGTCGCCGGCGTCTCCGTCTTTCGGTCTCACACATGGGGAGTGATCTGTAGGCCGTATCGGATGCTGTGAGCGAAGCGCGCAGGTGGGCATAGCTTCGGTGGAGCTGAGCAAAGAATCCCGAGCATGCAAACCTTTGAGGACTTACTCCTTGTAGTGCGAGGGCCGCTTTACCGATATGGCGTGCTGGCGCCGAAACGACATGGGCTCACGGGGGACTGGCCGCTGGATAATGGGAAATGTCTCTCGACCGGCCGGCGAAAATCGTGAGTACTCGTCTTCGCTCAAAGACGAGTGCTCAGGAAGATAGAGGCAACTGGTTGGACCAGGCGGAACGGAGGACGCTCCTGACCTCCGGTTGCTGGGTTTGACTACTGAAAGGTTCCCGTCGAAAAAGTTGGCCCCACCTGAAATGAACGGACGCTTTCCAAGACAGCTCGGGCAGACCTCGCCGAGGACTTAGACGTTGATCCGTGTCTGCTGTTGTTAGAGGACGTCCGGTACCTGTGAAGTCATGGTCGAAGAGGCTGGAAATAGCGTTGACTTTAATCGACTGCGGAGCTCACGCAAGAATCTCGCAAATCCTATTACTCCAAGTATGAAGACCAGGGAAGACAGGTAGTCAATACTGGTGATCGGTAGAGTGCAGGAAGCTAGTCTCCGTGCATGTTTAAGACGATCAACCGCGCCTTCGGGATTGGGCCTAAATGTACCTTTTGCGGGCTGCACGTCCGGCACACGGCGCCGTCGCCGTTCTGCTCGCGTGCATGCTCCGAGAGTTGGCAGTACAGGGAGGTCCATTTTCCCGAGGGTCTCAGGGTTCCTGGCTACTGGGAGTTGTTTCGGTTAGTAGCGAAAGTGCCGAAGAGGAGCGCAAAGTAGGTCTAAGGACCGACTGCACTGGAGTCCTCGAACTGTGGGATTTGTAATCGGTCGGTTACGCGAGAGGCATTCGGTCAAGTTTACGGCAAGTGCCCCTGGACTCAACGCTCTGACGTGGCCTGTGCCTGAACTTAGGGCCACGCCCGGGCAGCTCAATGCCTCCCTGGCGTCCCCCTCTTCGATCCCTCCGGTCCTATGCCTGAGTGTGCGGCACTGAAGTCTCTACCGGTGTACCCACCGCCTACGCGGAGGTCCCTTGCAGCTTCCTTTGCCGGTGATTGAAAAAGCTGGGAACCGATAAGTAACCTGGCGGCGAAGCTTGCGAATCGCTCGTGGCCACCCTGCGCTGCGAGTTGCCTCCCCGGAACAAAGGTTGCCTCTGGATAGAATCGGGGACCAAGACGAACGCAATGTTCTGCTGGAGGTAGGAGAAACAATGTCGGAATGGCTCGAGGTCGGCATGGATAACTACGTACTAGTCACTGAAGGTGCCCTGCTAAACACCGGGCTGATAATAGGTTCCGAGCGGGCCATGGTCATTGATACTGGCAGTGGACCTCGTCAAGGACGTGAGATTCTGAACGCTGTGCGAGGGAAGACCGACAGGCCCCTCGTCGTTGTGAACACCCACGCCCACTATGACCACTTTTTCGGCAACGCCGTGTTCGCCGAATCGGGCGTCAGCGAATTCTGGGCCCATCAGAACTGTGCCGCCGAGATCGATCAACGTGGTGACCTCCAGCGACGCCAAGTCGCAACTATCGAACCTGAGATGTCGGCTGGTGCAGGCGAGAACGTGGAGCTCGTGGTTCCAAATGCCATCGTCAAAGACCAACCGGTATTGGTCGACCTTGGTCGTCTCACAGCAACCCTCTTCTACCTAGGGCGAGGCCACACGGACGGCGATCTCCTGGTCGGTACCCCAACCACTCTTTTCGTGGGCGACCTCGTTGAGCAGGGCGCCCACCCCTCCTTCGAGGACTCCTATCCAGAGGAGTGGGCTGACGTGCTGAGGCACATCTCAGCACTGCGCCACCGCTACGAGTTCCTCGTTCCGGGACACGGAAAATGCTGCAGTGACCAGTTTGTCAAAACTATGGCCAGCACAATGTCTACGGCAGTACGTCAAGCGCTCCAATCCATCCGGGATACTCCTAACGACGCCACCAAGGCTATCCCCGTGCTGCCCTATGGTCCGGAACAGTCTCGCTGGTTCATCAAGCGCCTGCAGGAGACTCGCAAACCGATGCAGCAGCAAGTCTCGTAACAATTCGTTGACTTGAGGAAATCTTGAGCTGCCATTCCTAGCATGTGCATATGGGCCGATATGGGGGAGTCAGTGATGCGCGCTACGGGCGGCGTAAGCTGCGCAAGAGGAGATTGCAGCTTTTTTCTTTTGTCGCGCTAGCCGCTTTGGGGATGGCAACAGCCGTGACGGTGTGGTACGCCATCGATCGTTAATCAACGCCGTGTCACCGAGCATCGCTTGAGCTGACTTGTCAATGGGCTGCTTCACGTGTTTATGTCTTAGGCAATAAGGATGCTTATGACCGATGGAGATTCTGGTGGCTGTTTCTGACTTCGCCCTCGCACTTTTTGCGTTATTGGGCACGTTGCTGCTTCCTTTTGGCGTATTGTACCAGGTGCTGAGAATCAAGCGGCGCTTAGTCAGGGTGTCGGCTCGTCCTGCCCCCCTGGAAAAGCAGCAATAATCGTGCCCTACGTCGATATCAACCCGCACAAGAACCGGCCTAAGTGGCAGGGTTACACCATTTTGACCATTTTGCTCATCCTTACAGCGGGTGTTGTTTCTGCTGCCCTGATGCACCATTGATCAGGTCTTCTGCTCTGGAACCTAGCGTTACTGTTTGAATTCGTGCTGCAGAACCGTTTGCCGAACGTCCGGGGGACAGACATGCAGATACGGCGGATCAGAGTCCAGTCGCCCAAGCAGAGGATGCAGGGCGACCCCAGTTGCGTCGACGCCACGACAGTTGTGTACCCACGATGTACCGCGGGATACCTGGACATGAACCCTACCAGCCGTGAACACCAACCCTTTGACCACATTGGAACCGGAGATGCTGTAACGCGCAGTAGCTCCTGGGCCGAGGCCGCGCAGCTGCAGTGGATGCCGCAAGAACCTCACATGCACCGCCCGTAGCCTCTGCGGATCCATCGGCCCAACGAAGGGTAGGCCTCGGCGGCGTCACCCGGGACGCTGCCCGCCGGATCTCGCGCCAGTTCGGGGGGAGCTACAACACCGCAGTACCTAGCCAAAAGAGAGCATCGGCAAGACATCAGCCACAGGGGGTGTGGGTTTACCCTCGCCGAGTACCGCGGCGACGCTTGCTCTCACGATGGGGCAGTGCCCCGCGGCAGCGGTTTCAGTGAATCAAGAAGGCGGTGCTGCGTTTTCCGTTTGCGACGCTCACCTGCAATGGGCGATGGACCGAGTCAAATTGATCTATCCCGATCTAACTATCCTGGCCTCTGCTCAGGACAGCACCATGAGGCGCTTATCTTCAGGGAAGAAGGGCCAAGACGCGGTTGATGAGATAGCCAATGGCTTGGCTACGACTTTGAGCCGGGTGGCCGGGAGCAGCGGGCGGGTCGCAGTGCTGAGTTCTCCTCCTGGAAAGCTGCGACAGACCGGAATGCGACATACATAGATACCGCTTATTGGTTCTGTAACAAAGAAGGCTACTGCCCTGGATTCTCGGGGCAGACACCGATACGCGTCGATTCCGGACATGTATCGGTGGAATACGCGCAGAAACTCGGACCGGTCCTCGCGCAGGCCCTTGCAGCCGGATAGATATTGCTACCGCGACCCCGTCGCAGTTAGGACCCGCGGCGCCAGGAAAGCACCCGCCCACCGGACTCCTCAACTGACCCCAGCATTCTGCAAGGACTCGCACCATTCGGCAAGACCCGCGCGAGGGTTTGCATAGGTTATTCACATATCCAGGTTTTTCCGGTTTCCGGGCCTGCCCGCCATGTTCCCATGGTTAAACTGCCGCCGACTTCCTGGCACCCGGGCGGCCACTATTGGGGGATTCATCTTGGCTAAACATCTGGCGCGCGCTGCTGTCCGCCGTAAGGGGCAGCACCGGCGCCGTGCCGCTCGCCTGGCCATCGGCGCAGGCACCGCTGTTCTCGCCGTCCTTGCTGTCGGGCTTCAGGCAGATGGCTCCTTTTCCGCCTCCGGCCAAACGCCCGGCGGCGCGGGGACCGCACCAACCGCCGGCCCGGCGGTTGCACAGAATCCCGAAGTGGAGTCGGCGGCCCTGTCGGCTTCGGCGGATGCCCGGCTGGCCTACACCCGTTCAATGGTGCGTACCGAAGCCAGGAAAGAGACCGCCAAAGTCAACGTGTCCTCCGCCCCGGTGCGGCCGGCTGCCGGGACCCTGGAGGCGCCGCTGGACTCGCTTGCGCCGAGTTCGCCCTTCGGTCTCCGGACGAGCCCCATCACCGGATCGGCGGGGGAGTTCCACTGGGGACTCGATTTCTCCGCAGCCTGCGGGACGGGAGTCTATGCCGCGGACGCCGGCGTGGTGCGGGCAGTGGGCTGGCATCCCTGGGGCGGCGGCAACAGGGTGGAAATCGACCACGGCAACGGACTGATCACCACGTACAACCACCTTGCGGGAATCGGTGTCCGTACCGGCCAGCACGTGCAGGCCGGGGAACTTGTGGCCCAGGTGGGGACCACGGGTGCCTCAACAGGCTGCCACCTCCACTTCGAAACCATCCTGAACGGCACCTACACCGATCCAGCCAAATGGCCGCTGCAGCCGCTCCGCCATGGCGAGGTCCCGGCCACCACACCGATGACGGACTACCAGAAGGCAAACCCGGCAGCGAATTCGGCCCCCTGGACCGTGCCGAGCGCCTCCCAGCTGAACAGCAGTGCAGCGAAGGAGCACGCCCAGAATCCCGCAAAAGACAAGGCACAGGAACAGGGCGCGGACACTAAATAGCCCCAGCCCAGGCGGCCTCGGTGGCCTCCGGGCAGGTACTCCTGCGCTGACCAGCCTAGACTTACTGATTGAACCAGTGCCGCACAACCGTTTGCCGAAACGTCCGGGGGGACAGACCATGCCAGATCCGGCGGATCAGAATGCAGGCGCCCACACAGAGGATGCAGGGCAGCCGCAACTGCGCCGACGCCGCGACCTCCGTCGTGCCGACGGCTCAGTTCAGGATGCCTGGACAGGAACCATGCCAGCCGTAAGCCCCAACATGCCCAGCCAGAACGACGCCGGAGGGCCGGCGACGCGCCGGACGTCCTGGGCGGAGGCGGCCGCCGCAGCCGACGTGACCAAGCCGACCCGGGCGCCGTCCGCCGCCCCTGTGCAGGCGGCCCCCGAAGCCGCTGTGCCGCCGTCGGAAGCCCCCGCCCAGGAGCCTTCCTTCCGCCGCAGCCGGCCCACCGTGGCCGAGGCGATCTCCGAAAGCCCCATGCCGGACTTCATCAGCTCGCCCGGACTGTTCGTCAAGGAGCAGAAGCCCCGTCCCGTGGGCGGCTTCCGCGGTGCGCTGTACAACCTGACCGGCGGCGCGTGGAACCTGGGGCCCGGTCCCAAGCAGCGCCAGGAGGACGAGCTGGGCCGCCGGATTTCGCGGCAGCTGCAGGGCAGCTACAACACCGCCATCCTGAGCCTCAAGGGCGGTATCGGCAAGACCTCCACCACGGTGGGCGTGGGCCTGACCCTGGCCGAATACCGTGGCGATGCGCCCTGCGCCATCGACGCCAACCCGGACTCGGGGGACCTGGTGGAGCGCGCGCTGGGCGAGGGGATCTACCAGCAGTCCAGCCCGCGGACCATCACGGACCTGCTCAGGAACATCGAATCCATCGATTCGCTGACGGCCCTGGCGCGGTACATGCACCACGCTGGCCGGCTGCACCTGATCGCGGGGGAGCAGGACCCGGAGGTCTCGGACTCGCTGACCGCGGAGGAGTACCTGCGCATCCGGAAGCTCATTTCCAGCTATTACTCCGTGGCGCTGACCGATTGCGGCACCGGCGTGACCCACAACGCGATGAGCGGGATTTTGCAGTCGGCCGACAACCTGGTGATCGCGGCCGGCTACGCGGTGTCCGGCGCCAAGCGTGCCCGCAGCACCCTGCACTGGCTGGCCAGCCACGGCTACGAGGACCTGGCCCGGAACGCCATCGTGGTGATCACGGACAAGGACGAGGTGTCCTCCCGGGTGGACAAGGATGCAATCCAGGAGCACCTGTCGGGCATCTGCCGCGAACTCATCGCCGTGCCGCACGACCGGGGCGTGGCCGACGGGGATCTGGTGACCCTTGACGTGCTGAAGCCGGAGACGCGGCGGGCCTACAAAGAGATCGCCGCCGCTATTGTGGACGGGTACCAATAGGCCACGCAAAGCAGAAGCTGTGAAACCTGGGCGAAGCCGTGCCTCGGTTTTAGCCCGGGTCCAGGAACAGGAGGTGAGAGTGGCAACGTCGGAGCATTCGTTTCCTGGACAAGCGGATCTTCCAATCGCCGGAAGGTACCGGCTCCTTGACCTGATCGGGCAGGGCGCAACAGCAGCGGTGTACCGGGCGCGGGATGAGCAGCTGGGCCGTGAGGTGGCGCTCAAACTGTTCCAGGCCCAGCCCGGCGCCGTCGGCGGCCGGGAACGGGTCGAGTCGGAGATGCGCCTCCTGGCCACGTTCAACCACCCGGCCCTGGTAACGCTGTACGACGCCGGGACGGACACCACGGCGCCGGGCCTGCCCCGGACCTTCCTGTCCATGGAGTTGATCGACGGACCCGACCTGCACACCAGGCTGGGCCGTGGCCCCCTGCCCGCCGCCGATGTTGCCAGGATTGGGGCCGAGCTGGCCTCGGCCCTGGACTACATCCACGGGCGCGGGGTAGTCCACCGGGATATCAAACCCGCCAACATTCTCTTGCCAGCGTCCATGCCAGGCGGCCCTGCCCACGCCAAACTCACGGATTTCGGGATCGCCCGCCTGCTCGAAGGCTCCCGGCTTACCGCCACGGGAACTACTATCGGCACCGCGGCCTACCTGAGCCCGGAACAAGTCTCCGGGACCCACCTCGGGGTGGAAAGCGACATCTACTCCCTCGGACTCGTCCTGCTCGAGTGCCTCACCGGGGCGGTTGAGTACCCCGGGACCGGCATCGAATCAGCTGTGGCACGCATGAACCGCCCGCCCCGGGTTCCGGCCAGTCTCGGCCCGCGGTGGGGTGCCCTCCTCACCGCCATGACCGCAACCGTACCCTCCGCCCGCCCCACGGCGGGCCAAGTCGAAACAGCGCTTCGGGCTGCAGCCGGATCCGGCACGCCCGGGGTGCTGCCCGTCACCCCCGGGCAGGGGACACAGGGAATGCCCGGCATGCCGGACCGTCCGCCCCGTATCGGAGCATCCCCGGGCCGGACGCGGGTCCTGATCCCCAGCCTCCCCGGCGACACCGATGAATACGCGAGCGTGGCGGCAGCGCCAGGTACGCCGGCCGGGGGCCAGGGGCTGCGGAAGCTGTTGAGCCGCGTATCGCGCAAGGTACAAGTGTTCGCCGCCGGAGGCGTCGCACTGGCCGTGCTTGCGCTCGTGGTTGTTGCCGTTCTCAATATCCAGGCCCCGTCGCCGCAGGCGCCGCAACCCTTGCCAAGCATTTCAGGGGACCTGGGCCTGCACATCGAGCAGCTGAAGCGAAGCATCACACCATGATCAAGACACCAACCACGTTCTCCAGCGTCGCGGCCGCGGCCCTGCTGACGGCGGGCATCCTGACCGGGTGCGCGAACACTCCTCCTGACCTGCAGCCCGGTGCCGCGGAGAAGCTCAATGCCCGGCTCCAGTCAGTGGCCCAGGCCGCCGCCGACAACAACCTGGCTGCCGCCAAGGCCGAACTGGACCTGCTCGCCAGTGACGTCTCCGCTGCCGCCGCAAACGGGGACATCTCACCGGCACGCCGCCAGGACATCCAGGCGGCGATCGACCTCGTCAACGCCGACCTGGCCGCCATGACACCGCCCCCCAGCCCCACGCCGACCCTTCAGACGCCCGCCCCCGCAGCACCCAAACCGCCTGCCAAGGGCAAAGGAAAGGACAAAGACGACTGAACGTCGGAACCAGCGCCCCGCAGCGGGGAGCCTGCAGCAGCGGCTCCAGAATGCCTCCTTAGGACACTGCCAAGTTCCCCAAGGGCTACGCAGAACTGCCTAACCAGAAGCCGCCCGCCCCTTGGCAAGGGTTTCCGCCCACCATGCCAGCCCTTCCGCGAGGGCCTGGAGCTTCGGCTCGATCGGCTCGAACACGCTGAAGTCGGAGGGATCCTTCGACTGCATGGCAGGGCGGATGATCTCCGGAAGAATATGCACGGCATGGCGCACCGGGGCCATCTCGAGTTCCACAGCCACCATCCGCAGCTGCTCTATGGCGCGGGCCCCGCCCACACCGCCCCAGCCGACGAAAGCCACCGGTTTGCGCTGCCATTCCACGAACGTGTGGTCGATGGCGTTCTTCAGTACAGCCGGGTAGCCGTGGTTGTACTCGCCGGTCAGGATGACGAACCCCTCGGCTTCGTCGAGTTTGCGGCCCAGCCGTGCCACGTCCTCATTGGGGTAGTTGCGTTTCGTCACGGACGGCGGCTTCTGGTCGAAGAAGGGCAACGGGTAGTCGCGCAGGTCCACCAGCTCCACCTCGAACCCGTAGTCCCCCAGCCGCTTGAGCACCCAGGGGACCACCCGTTCATTGAAGCGTCCGGTCCTGGTTGTTCCCATGATGACCTGGATCCTGGTCATGGAGTCCTCCTGCAGGTGAACCGCTAAACCCTTGATGGAAAAACGCAACCACCGCCGCCGTTATTTCACCGGCTCCGGCGACACTCCTACGGGAGTTCGTGATGACCCGGTGAGCCGGCGGACGGGTGGTGGCCCACGTGGCTCCCACTGGACCAGAGTTTCCATTCCTCCGTTGCCACGGTGGGGCGGCCGAGCAAGTAGCCTTGGCCGGCGTCCATCCCCAGCGTTCGCAACGCATCAAGTTCAGCCTCGGTTTCAATCCCTTCGGCGACCAGTGAAGCCCCGATGTCCCGGGCGAACCGGACCATTGCTGCGCCCAAGGCCCGCAGGCTGGTGTTGGCGTTGATGCCGGTGATGACTTTCCGGTCGAGCTTGATCACATCCGGCTTAAGCTCGACGATGTGGCGCATGGAAGCGAAGCCGGCGCCGGCGTCGTCTATTGCGATCCTCAAACCCTCTCGCCGTAGCGGTGCGAGTGCCTCTTCCAGGGGGCCGTAGTCGCCCACTTCATGGTGCTCCGTCAGCTCCAGCACAATGCGTTCGGGGGGAATCGATGCATTCCGAAGGAGAGGGGACACCCGGCCGCTCAGGCATGTCCTGGGGGAAAGGTTGAAGGCCACGTATAGGTCTTCCGGCAGGTGCGCGGCAGCGGACAGGGCGGCCTCCAGCGCCAGCAGTTCCAGGTCCTCCCCAAGACCCACGGCCGCGGCCCCGGCAAACCATGCGTCGGGGGACATGCGGCCATCATCGGTGCTCAGAAACCTGGTTAGCGCTTCCGCCCCGATCACGGTGCCAGAATCCAGGGCCCGGATGGGCTGGAATGCTGTCAACAGCGTGCGGGAGGTGAGCATTGCCTCAACCCCGGCACGGGTTTCCTTCGCTGCAAGGTCGCTGGCTGTGGGTACGTCCAGGGCGCGGGTGGTTCCCTCGAAGCCGCGGAGACGGCCCTGTCCGTTAACGATTGGCCGGCCGGACACCTCAACGAGTACCCGGCTGCCGTCCCGGTGCCGGCATGTGGTCACCAGGCCGGACCAGGAAGCGTCAGGACCTTCCGTTTTTGCCCGATTGCGGAGTGCTTCCGCCAGGTCCTCGGGTCCGATGACCTGGCTGTAGTGCCGCCCTACCAGTTCGGACGGGTCATAACCGACAAGTTCCCGGGACATCGGACCGGAGAAAGTGAACGTGCCCTCCGGTCCGATCGTCCACAACCATTCCCGGCTGGTGGCCAGCACCACGTCCAGAAGGCCGGACACCTCAGTTGCCTGGGGGGATTGACGGCGCTGCCTGCGCAGCAGCGCCCACCAACGCGACAGGACGGGCCAGGACCTGCGTTCCGGGCCGCTGTTTCCTTGGAATCGGAAAGGTCTCACAACGTTGAGAAAGAACGGTATGCATCTACTGAAGATCGAAGCCATGAATTCCCCCCGAAAATCAGCGACCTAACTACTGACTACATCCATACTGCCACGCCACGTGATCAATGAAGCGGAGCGGCAATAAGACGGGGATGACCATGCGCGTCGGAAATCTCCCAGGTTCGTGCACCTAGGATGGTCCCCATGAAGGCTGCCCGAGAAGCGGACTCTGCTGCCCTGGTGATCAATGCGGGAGCGCGCCGGGCAGCGGCAGCGGCCGACCTCGTTCTGGACAGGCTGGAAAGGGCCGGCCTTCCTGTCTCCGCCGTGCACCACATCCGGTCGGGCGCGGAACTGGCCGGGACCCTGGACAGAGTGGCTGCCGACGGGCATGACCTGGTGGTAGTGGGCGGGGGCGACGGCACTGTGTCCTTTGCCGCCGGCAGGCTCGCCGGAACCCGGATCGTGCTGGGGGTCCTTCCGCTGGGGACAGCCAATGACCTTGCCCGCACGCTGGAAATCCCCACAAACCTTGACGCGGCGTGTGCTGCGCTCGCCGACGGGAAAGTGGGGGACATCGATCTGGGGCGGGCGAATGGCCAGCCGTTCCTCAATGTCGCCTCCGTTGGCCTGTCGGTCGGTGTTACCGAGAGCCTGAGCCCGCGGCTGAAGCGGCGTCTGGGGCCGCTGGCGTATGGAGTCGCCGCCGTCCGCGCGTATGCCAAACACAAGCCCTTCCGTGCCCGGCTCGAGTTCCCGGAGGGGGACCATGAAGTGCTGGAGCTGGAGGACATGCTGCAGGTCGCGGTGGGCAACGGCCGGCATTACGGGGGCGGCAACGCGGTTTCACCCACGGCCGGAATCGATGACCACACCCTCGATATCTATGCCATCCCCGGGGCGCCGCTGCGGGAGCACGTGAGGATCGCCCGGCTTCTCAAGGGCGGCAGCTTTGTTGAGCGCGAGGGCGTGTACCACCTGACCACTCAACGTGTCCGGCTGGTGACCGAGCCGCCGATGCCGGTGAACCTCGACGGCGAGATCGCCACGGTCACGCCCGCGGACTTCACCGTGGACCGCAACGCGGTGCACGTCGTGGTGCCGCGGCACAGCACCGCCGCGTCGCTCGACGGCTAACGCGTTCCTTTACTGGGGAGCCCCCTAACGCGTATCCACATCCTCAAACACCAGGAACGTCTGGGTGTCCAGAACCCCCGGCATGGTCTGCAGCTGGTCGAAGATGACCCGGCGCAGGTCGATGTTGTCCACGGCGCGGACCAGCAGGATCACGTCGAAGTCCCCGCCCACCAGGGCGATGTGGTGCACCTCGGGGATGGCGCCCAGCTGGTCGCGCAGTTCCCGCCAGGAGTCCTGCTTCAGTTTCAGCGTCACGTAAGCGGAGGATTTCAGTCCCGCCTTGATCGGGTCCACCAGCGCCGTGAACCGGGTCAGCACCCCGTCGCCGGTCAGCCGGGCGATCCGGGTGTAGGCGTGGGCGCGGGAGATGTGCACGTTTTCGGCCACCTGCGTCACGGACATCCGGCCGTCCCGGGTGAGCTCGGCGATGATGGCGCGGTCGATCTCGTCCAGTGGCACTTCTCCAGTGCCGGCATCTTTGCCAGCCATTCGTGTACGCCTCCTGCCCGGTAATGCCCATCAGAATGACAATTTGTCTCCCATCCTAGGGCGGCCCGAGGCAGCTTCCCGCTGGTTTGGCCAAATCTGCGTACGGAATGGCAGGCAAGTGGCCTGGATGGCGTTGAATCCAGCACGTGGAATGCAAAAATTCCCGGCACGCTATACGGTTGGGGCGGGGGTGTGAATGGCCGTGGGCGCTGGGTCCACGGAACTATGGATTCTCTGGGGGAGCCATGAGCACTTTGGGCGTCGCTTTGGTTGTCGAAGACGATCAGGACGTGCGGAACCTACTTGTGGGCGTGCTGTGCCAAGCCGGGTTCGACGTATGCACCGCCGTCGACGGCCGCTCCGGACTTCAGGCGGTACGGGCCATGCAGCCCGCCCTCGTCACCCTGGACGTGGGACTGCCGGACCTCGACGGGTTTGAGCTCCTGCGCCGCATCCGCGGGCTAAGTGATGCCTACATCGTCATGCTGACGGGGCGGACTGCCGAGTCTGATGTGTTGAAGGCTTTGACGGCTGGAGCGGATGAATACATCACGAAGCCCTTCCGTCCCAAAGAGATGCGCGCGCGGATCGAAGCGATGATGCAAGTGCCGAGGAGCGCCCGGCCGATGGCCAACTGACAATGGCTTTCAGGCCTGGCCGCAGTAGCGCCGCCTGATCGCCTGAACGGTCCCTTGCCCGCATTCCCGTATTTCACTTAGCAGCACCCCGGATTCCCGCAGGGCCCCTTTCCGGATTTGGTCTTCCAGTGTCCCGGCAAGACCGGCAAGGCGCAGGCCGCCGATCATGTGGGAGGTGACCTTGAGGCTGATGACAGCATCCAACGCCTCGTCCGCACCATCAGGGCGGGCCACTGCCTCCGCCAGTCGCCGGCAGCGGTATTCCCACATGCCCACGTAATCGCGCGCGAAATTGCGGACCAACGGCACGTCAAGATGGTCCTCGAGATCACGAAGAACAGCCAAGTCCAGCAAGGGAAGCGGATCCGCATGGCCATGGGCGGCCGCGGCAGCTACGTCAGCGATCGGAGGAGGTACAGGAGGCATGCTTCAACGCTATGCCACCTCCTCCCCGCTGGACCCAGGCTTGGGCGGATCCTTTCACAATCCAAGGCTTTCCCTGCGGTTACTGGGATTCGGGGAAGCACAACATGCCCGCCATTTCGTCCACGGCTCCCGTCGGTAATCCACATCACAGTGACAATTCGTCTCCCATCCTGGGCAGATCGGAACAGCTTCTCCACGATTTGCGCAGAAGCTGGATACGAAACCGGCCCCGGGACAATACTGGGAGGGAATAGTGGCTACCGAAGGACGGACCAATGACGATCTCCGCAGACCACACCGCGCCGCACACCAGCCCCGCGCCCGCAGAGGATGCGCTCACGGAAGCTGTGAAGAAGTTCGGCATCACGGTGGAGGACTACATGCTCCCCGCCCGGCACCAGATCCAGATGGTGGACCCGGACGGCCGGCTCAAGCCCGAGGCTGAGCAGGGCACCCAGCCCGGCCACGAATACCCCGTGCCCGGCGATGCTGAACTGCTGGCAGCGTACGAACAGCTCGTCGTCGGCCGCCGCGTCAATGACCAGAACTCCGCCCTGGTCCGGCAGGGCCGCATGGCCGTCTACCCCTCCAGCCACGGGCAGGAGGCCTGCCAGGTGGCCGCCGCCCTGTGCCTGTCCGAGGGCGACTGGATGTTCCCCACCTACCGCGACGCCGTCGCCGTGATGACCCGGGGCGTGGACCCCGTGCAGGTGATGACCATCTTCCGCGGCGACTGGCACGGCGGCTACGATCCCCTGAAATACAAGGTGGGCATCCAGTGCACCCCGCTCACCACCCAGCTGCTGCACGCCGTCGGGGTGGCCCACGCCGCGAAGCTGCGCGGCGAGGACACCGTGGTTCTGGCCATGTGCGGCGACGGCGCCACCAGCGAAGGCGACTTCCACGAAGCCCTCAACTTCGCCGCCGTCTTCCACCTGCCCGTCATTTTCTTCGTCCAGAACAACAAGTACGCCATCTCGGTGCCGCTGGCACACCAGTCCGTGGCGCCGTCGCTCGCCCACAAAGCCGTGGGCTACGGCATGGCGGGCGAACGCGTGGACGGCAACGACGTGGTGGCGCTCCTCGCCGTCCTGGACCGCGCCGTGAAACTCGCCCGCGAAGGCTCCGGCCCGCTGTTGGTGGAAGCCAACACCTACCGCATGCAAGCCCACACCAACGCCGACGACGACACCCGCTACCGGGAAAGCGCCGAAGTTGCCGAGTGGCGGGCCAAGGACCCCGTCAACAGGATGCGCACCTACCTCACCGACCGCGGGTTGCTGGACGACGACGGCGAGGCCCGGATCCGTGAGCACGCGGAAGCGGTTGCCGCACAGCTGCGCGAAGGCCTCGGCGAGGACGTGCCCGTGGACCCCCAGGACCTTTTCCGCCACGTCTTCGACCGCCAGACACCGCAGCTGAAGGAACAGTCCGCCATGCTCGCCGACGAGATCGCCCGTGACGCCTCGTCGGCGCAGAACCCAGCTTCGAAGGAGGCCGGCAAGTGAGCCCCACCATCACCACCTCGTCCGAGGCCAACGGCAACGTGTCCGCCGCCACCGCCCGGGCTGCCGCTTCGGCCGCAGCGTCCGCCGAGGCCGCCGGGCCCCAGCCGGTCACCATGGCCAAGGCCCTCAACACCGCCCTCGCCGACGCCATGTCCGCCGACTCCTCCGTCCTGGTCTTCGGCGAGGACGTGGGCACCCTGGGCGGCGTCTTCCGCATCACCGACGGCCTCACCGCCACCTTCGGCGAGCAGCGCTGCTTCGATACCCCGCTGGCCGAATCCGGCATCGTGGGCATGGCCGTGGGCATGGCCATCAACGGCATGCGCCCGGTGATCGAAATGCAGTTCGACGCGTTCGCCTACCCTGCATTCGAGCAGATCGTCAGCCACGTGGCCAAGATGCACAACCGCACCCGCGGCGCCGTGAAGCTGCCCCTGGTGATCCGCATCCCGTACGGCGGCGGCATCGGGGGAGTGGAGCACCACTGCGACTCCTCCGAGTCCTACTACGCGCACACCGCCGGCCTGAAGGTCTACACCCCGGCCACCGTGGCGGACGGCTACCGGATGCTCCGCGAAGCCATCGACTCGGACGATCCCATCATCTTCATGGAACCCAAGAAGATGTACTGGACCAAGGACTCCGTGGACCTTTCGGAGCTGCGGCGCGTCCATGAGGAAGGGCTTCGTGCGGAAGGCACGACGGCGGGACTTGGCTCCGAGGGGCGTGCCGCCGTCGCGCGTCCCGGCACCGACGCCACCCTGATTGCCTACGGCCCGTCCGTCCCCACGGCCTTGGCTGCAGCGGAGGCGGCCGCCCTGGAGGGACGGTCGCTGGAGGTCATCGACGTGCGGACCATTGTTCCCTTTGACGATGACACTGTGTCCGCGTCCGTGCGGAAGACCGGCCGGGCCGTGGTGATCGCCGAGGCGCACGGGTTCGCGTCCGTGTCCTCCGAGATCGTGGCCCGGGTGCAGGAACGCTGCTTCCACTACCTGGCCGCGCCGATCCGCCGCGTGACCGGGTTCGACGTCCCGTACCCGGCGCCCAAACTCGAGAAGTACTACCTGCCCGGCGTGGACCGCATCCTCGACGCCGTTGACGACCTTCAGTGGGAGAACTGACCATGAGCGAACCACGCGTGTTTTTGCTGCCCGACCTGGGCGAGGGCCTGACCGAAGCCGAACTGGTGGCCTGGCATGTTGCCGTTGGCGACGAGATTGCCGTCGACCAGCCGATCGCCGAGGTTGAGACCGCCAAGTCCGCGGTGGAGGTGCCGTCTCCCTACGCCGGGATTGTGGCCGAGCTGCACGGGCAGCCGGGGGAGACCCTGGACGTGGGGAAGCCGCTGATCTCTGTCATGCCCCTTGGTTCCCTGGTTCCCGCCGCGGATGATGCCGCCCCCGCCCCTTCGCCGGACCAGCCCGAGGTTGAGCCGGCAGAGACCGAGCTTGGCGAGTCCGGGGCCGAGCCTGCTTCGCACCCTGAGGCCGAGGCCTACCGGGAAGAAGAGAAGGCCGGATCCGGCAATGTTCTGATCGGTTATGGAACTCCGGGCGGGCATGGCCAGGCGCGGCGGACCCGTGCTCCCAAAGCTTCGGTGTCGGTGCTGGAGCCGCAGGAAACCAAGCCTGGTGAAACCAAGGAGGACGAGCTCACGCTCCTTCGCACCCGGGTGCCCGGCAAACTGGGGGCCGTCATCTCGCCGCTGGTCCGCCGAATGGCCCGGGAGCACGGCGTGGACCTGGGCGACATCTCCGGCTCCGGCGACAGCGGCCTGATCATGCGCCGCGACGTGGAGGCTGCCATCTCTGCCCCGGTGGTAGAACCTGTCGAAGCCAAGCCAAGTCCGGTGGTTGAGCCCGTCGAAGCCCAGGGACGCGACTCCCGCACCGGCCTTCCCATCTCCGCCCGCACGCCGGTCCGCGGAGTCCGCAAGGCGGTGGCCGCGAACATGGCGCGCAGCCGCTCGGAGATCCCGGAGGCAACGGTGTGGGTGGACGTCGACGCCACGGCGCTCGTGGAGCTGCGCGAGGGGATGAAGGCCAACGGCAGGGAGGTGCCCGGCCTGCTCGCGTTCATTGCCCGGTTCGTCACCGCGGGGCTGAAGAAGTACCCGGAACTGAACACGCGGATTGAAACGGCGGATGACGGGTCGCAGGAGATCGTGGCATTTGACGGCATCAACCTGGGCTTCGCCGCCCAGACCGACCGCGGCCTGGTGGTGCCCTCCGTGCGCGGCGCCGAGAAGCTCAGTGCCCGTGAACTCGACAGGGAGATCCGCCGCCTCACGAATGTGGCCCGGGACGGCAAGGCGACCCCGGCTGAGCTGGGCAGCGGAACGTTCACGCTGAACAACTACGGCGTGTTCGGCGTCGACGGGTCGGCGGCGATCATCAACCATCCGGAGGTGGGGATCCTGGGGGTGGGCCGGATCATCGACAAGCCGTGGGTGGTGAACGGCGAGCTGGCCGTCCGCAAGGTCACCGAGCTCACCCTGACGTTCGACCACCGCGTCTGCGACGGCGGCACGGCCGGCGGCTTCCTCCGCTTCGTGGCGGACGCCATCGAAAACCCCACCAGCCTCCTGGCCGACATCTAGCCTGGGCCGTCGGGCTGCCGTCATTTCGACGCGCAAATCCATTCCCGACGCGGATAGTGGATGGCGCCACCCATATATCGGTAGCGTCATCCACTTTGCGCGTCGAAAATCCAGAACGGCGGTCGCCTGACCCGTTTCAGGCGGGTCTTTCGGCTCTGGAGGGCGGGCCGGGTCCGGACGACGATCAAACAAGACGATCAAACAAAGGGGTGACCACCAGCAGGCAAGGAGGCCCTGAGATGCCCCATGCAGCAAGGCCGGGACTGCCGGCAGCGGCCGGTGAGGGGCGCCTGGTTTTCCTGGACGTCCTGAGGGTCCTGATCATCTCCATGGTGATCATTCACCACGCCGCGCAGGCCTATGGTCCGACTGGCGGCTTTTGGCCGGTGCAGGATGCCGCCACGAGCGAATGGTTCCGTCCGTTCTATACGGTGAACGCCGCCGTCGGCCTGGGGATGCTGTTCCTGATCGCCGGTTACTTCACGCCGGCCTCCTACGAGCGGAAGGGTCCGCGCCGGTTCCTGCGGGAGCGGTGGACCCGGATCGGGATCCCGCTGGTGGTCTTTGTGGTGTTTGTGAACATTCCGCTCGCCTACCTGGCCTCCGGGCGTCCCGAACCATGGACATTCATCAAAGGGCTTTACGGGGATGCATGGCAGGGCGCCTACTTCCACCTGTGGTTCCTGGGACACCTCCTGATCTACACGGCCGTTTATGCATTGTGGGCCGGGCGGAGGCGGTCACGCGCCCCAGCGGAACGTGCGGCCGGGGGAGGGGAAACCGGTACGCTGTTGCCGCCACCGGGCCATGCCGCACTCCTGGGTTTCGCCACGGTCCTGATCCTGGTCACCTGGATCATCAGGTGGTGGTTTCCCGTTGACTCCTGGCTGCCGCTCTTCTTCGTGGTGCCCGCAGAGCCCGCGAATTTCGCGCAGTACGTGAGCCTGTTCGCGCTGGGCATCCTGGCCTACCGGAACCAGTGGTTCACGCGCATCCCCAGAGCCGTGGGCCTGCTCTGGCTGGCTGTGGGGTTCCTTGCCACCGTGGCCATTTTCTCGCTCCAAGCCTTCAACCTCTGGTTCACCCTGACGGCAACCGGCGGGTTCGGCTGGCCTTCGCTGGTGCGTGTCTCGCTGGAGACGCTCGTGTGCATCGGCCTGTCCGTGGGACTGATCGTGCTGTTCCGCGAGGTGTCGCACCGGGCCTCGCGGCTGCTGGCAGCCATGGCGACAGCCAGCTATGCGGCCTACATTCTCCACGTCTACATAGTGGTGGGATTGCAGGTTGCCGTCCTCCAGTACCCATGGCCCGCAGGGGTGAAATTCCTCGCGGTGGCAGTGGCAGGCGTGGCCCTCTCGTTCGGCATCGGCCACTTTTCGCGCACCGTGCCCGGGCTGGGCCTGGTGCTGGGTACGCGAAGGGAGCGGCCGCCGGCAGCCGGCGGTACTTCTGCGCCGCATCCCGCCTAGGGCAGGCTTCTCCCGTCCACTCCCAGCAGGTAGTCCAACTGCGCTGACTGATGTGCCTTGAAGGCCCTGTCCGCGTTGGCGTTCGTGCTGGCGATAAACGGTATGTCCAGGCTGGCATTGCAGCCCCGGCAGCGGATCTCGTCCGTCCACACCCAGCTGTAGGCGGGGTGGCTTTCCTGTACTCGTTGCATCGCAGTGGTGATTACTTCAGTCTTGGCCGCAAAATGCGCCGCGTCCCCGTCACTGAGGCCGCTGCCAATTTCGATGTCGATGCTCATCGTGCCTCTTCCGTTGTGCCCCGGATGGTGCACCTGACAGTAGTGGCTGGAGTGCGGGCAAGGAACGACCCTTTGGTTACGTTTCTGCAACCCTTCTCTCACCTCCCAAACTAGGGCGTACGACGGCGGCCGCGCGCCGCCGCGTACGCCTCCTTTCTGAGGGGGCACAGGGCAGTAACGCCGCAGTAACGGCCGATGTGCGCAAATGCGAGATGCCCACCAGGCACGAGGAGCAGCAGTGAACCCGGGCAGGCGTCCGGCACGCCGGCCGGACGCTCACCGCAGCCGCGCATGGACCGCGCGGCGGAAGGGGCCTGCGGCAGCCACCACGGGGGCGGACCTGAGCCACTCCATTGTGCAGTGGTTCGCGATCATCGCGCCCCTGAGCACTGTGGCCACGGCGCTGGCGTTCTGGTTCGGCTGGACCATGACGGCCACCCGCACCGCCTATTTCGGGATAGACCAAAGCATTCTCGAATACTCCACCGTCGACTACCTGCTGCGCAGCGCCGACGCGATCATCGTCCCTGCGATATCCATCCTTCTCATCACCCTGGCGTGCATCGGCATCCACGCGTTTACGGCCAGCATCATCGGCCGTTCCAGCCTTTACCGGTACCTTCTTTTCGGTGCGTGGACCATCCTCTGCGCCGGCGTCCTCATCACCGCGCTCGCCGTGTGGGTGATGTTCGAGGAACCGCCTTTCGCAACCCCGTTCCTCTTCGAGCCGGCGGCTTTGGGCAGCGGCGTTGCGGCCAGCGCCTACGCTTTCTGGGTGCTCCGCAGGCTGGCCACGTCCGACGGCGACAGGCCCAGGCGCCTGCCCCTGTGGGAAAAGCTCGGCTACGTGTGCGCTGTGCTGCTGGTGGTCCTGGCACTGTTCTGGGCCTGCTCCCTGTACGCAGGGGCTTTAGGCACCGGCAGATCCCGTGAATATGCCCGTGAGCTTGCAAAACGCCCCTCCGTGGTGGTTTACAGCGTCCAGTCGCTGGCTCTCGCGAGCCCGGTCCGCGAGGACAGGATTTCCGACCCGGATGCGAAGTACCACTTCAAATACACAGGGCTGAAATTCGTCACCAGGAGCGCAGACAAGTTCTTTCTCCTTCCCGAAGGCTGGCGGCGCGATACTGGGGTGGCCATTATTCTGGACGACAATCCGGAATACAGGGTGGAATTCCTTCCGGGAGGCTGAAAATGGGAAATCCAGCAATAGGAAAATGCATTGCCTGCCTGCTTGGCCTGGGAGTGCTGTCATCCTGCACAGGGACTCCGGGCGGCACGGGGAGCGCCAGGACCGGGGACACCCAACCAGTCGTTGAGAACCGCGTGCGGATCGGCGAGGAGAACTGGATCGTCCAGCCCGGACAGGCAGGCCCCCTCGCTGAGGCCGGCACGGTCGAGTCGATAGAAATCACCAATGGCACCGATGCCGACGTGACCGTGCCCGACGCCGGCATCAACAACACCGCCTTCCGTGTCATCTTCAACGGCTGCACCGGCATCCTGAAGCCGGGCGAAGCCTGTGTTGTCCGCGGGGAATGGACAGCCACCAAGGTGCGGGAGGCAAACCTGGAAGTGTCCGTCGCCGCGCCGGGCGCTGCTACGGCATCGCCCAAAAAGGGCATTTCAATCCCGCTGGGGATGGCTGCCGGCGTGGCCCCCGAAGCAACCCTGCCACCCACCACACGCTCGACGGCGGAGCCCTCGCCGTCGACCTCGACGACGCCGCCCCCACCCACTCCGTCGGGAACTTCCGGGACGGCAACACCGCCACTTCCGACGCCGTCAACCTTCAAATCCCTGCCCGGACCTGCGGTTGGCACACCCCTTAAACCCCTGGTCCCAACGTTGAAGTAAACCCCCGGGCCCCCTATGACACTTTTTTACCGCTATAGGAGAGCGCGCTCTCTCCTTTGGAAAAGAAGAAATAGCTTATTGACAGTACCGTTCGTACTGTGGATCCTCATTCATACCTCCTCCATCTTTTTGACAAATCGGAAATCAGGTTTCGATGGGCACGGTCGATTATGGGGAACTGAAACTGGACTTACTTCGGTCCTGGCGGCTCCGCCGGGACGATGTGACTCTCCATGTTGCGACACGGCAGCAGCGGCTCATTGCATCCCTGGCTATCCGGGGACCGAGCCTGCGGGCCCATCTCAGCGGTCTTTTATGGCCGGAGTACCCGGACGCCAGGGCCCTGGAAAGCCTGCGGGTCAGTGTCCACCTCATTTCCCGCGAGGTGCCCGGGCTAATCGTCAACGGCGGGGCAACGCTGTCGCTTGACGAGCGGGTTGAGGTGGACGTGCAGCGGATCCGGTCCCAGATCCAGGCGCTGCAGGACGACCGGTACAGCGGAAGCGCCGCCTCCCTGCTGCGTGAGCTGCGCGACGCTGAACTGCTTCCGGGCTGGTATGAGGATTGGGTGGTTTTCGCCCAGAACCGCCTGACGGAGGACCGCCTCCAGGCCCTCGCCGTGGTGGCACGGAAGTCCCTTGCCGCCGGTGACCCCGAAACAGCGACGGAGGCTGCACGCGCCACCCTGGAAATCGAGCCGCTGTACGAGGGCGGTGTGTCGTTCCTCGTCGCAGGCGAACTCCAGCGCGGAAACCCGGGCGCAGCGCTCCGCGCCTACGAGCGGTACCGGGAGCAGCTCGCGACGGACATGGGCCTGCAGCCCTCCGCGTCCCTCACGGGCCTCGTGGCCGAACTACTGGACCGGCAAACGGCGGCAGAGCATCCGGTGGCGGACCGCATCGTGTCCGCCGCCGGTTCCCTGCTGGGCGTCCGGCCGGCGTTCCGCCCCCTCTAAGCCTTCCACGGTAAGCAGTAACGCGGCCGTAACGGCACCCGTGCTGCACTCTCCCCATGGGAAATGCCCTTCACGACGGCCGCCTGCCGGTGATCTACGTCCGCGGGTTCGCGGGCACCGGTGCCGCCGTCAACAGCGCTGTTGACGATCCCTTCTACGGCTTCAGCCAGGGTTCCGTCCATGTCCGTGCCGACGGCAGCGGACGGGCAAGGTTCCACCAGTTCGAGTCCCCGATGCTGCGCCTGGTGGCAGACCACCAGTACGAGGTGCCGGTCCACGGGGACCAGCTGGCGTTCCTCAACAGCGCGGACGCCGACTCCGTGAATCCGGCATCGATCTGGATCCACCGCTTCTACGACGACGCGGCAGACACCTTCGACGCGGACCCCGAAAACTTTTCGTTCGAGGAAGCGGCACGGGACCTGTTCAGCATGATCAAACTCGTGCTGGAAAAGACCGGAGCGCCGAAGGTCTTCCTGGTGGCGCACTCCATGGGCGGGCTCATCTGCCGCTCATTGCTGCAGCGGATCATTCCGGAAAGCCTGGCCGGCGACGACGGCGGGATCGATCCCGCCGCGGGGGCCAAATACGTTGCCCGCGTCTTCACGTATGCCACCCCCCACGGCGGCATCAAATTCGCCGTCGGACTCGGCCTGCTCGAGAGGCTCCGGGACGCCACCCGGATCCAGGGGGCCGATATCTTCGGACCCGACCGGATGTACGAATACCTCACGCCGCCGGCGCTCCGGCGGACCCTGACGCGCGAAAACTTCCACGCCACCGAGATGCCCGGCGACGGGTTCCCCCTGGGCAACCTGTTCTGCCTGGTGGGCTCCAACCCGGAGGACTACGACGTCGCCCTGGGCCTGTCCAGTAAAGCGGTGGGCGCCCGCAGCGACGGGCTGGTCCAGATCGACAACGCCGCCGTCAAAGGCGCGGTGGTGGCAGTGGTGCACCGCAGCCACAGCGGACGCTACGGAATCGTCAACTCCGAAGAGGGCTACCAGAACCTCCAGCGGTTCCTGTTCGGCGACCTCAAAGTCGAGGTGGAACTGGTGGGCTTCACGGTGGGCAAGTCCTATCCGCCGGAGGTCGAGTTCCAGCTGGACGTGGGCCTGGCCATCCGGGGGCTGCCGGTCCTGGTGCACGAACAAACCGCCGCCCACTACTGCCCGGTCCAGATCGAGCACTGGAAGGATGGGGACCCCATCGACTCGCCGGTCCCGCTGCTGACCACGTTCCTTTCCTCCAAGGCACCTCGGCCGCTCCTGAACGGGAAGGTGGTGCCCCGGCTCCGCCAGGCCCTCAAGCTCAGGCTGATGTCCATCACGGAAAAGGACGGACACTTCTTCTTCGCGGACCACCTGGAACAAACCGAGGACTGGCAGGACACCCTGCTGGTGGAAATTGAGCCACCATCAGCAGACCGGCCCCTGCCCAAGGCCTGGGCCGCGTGGAACAGCACGATCCCCAGTGCCCTGCGCGACTGGAGTGCCGGCGATGGGGACCTGCTGAAGGACACGGACCCCACCCCAAACCGGTGGCAGGGATTCATTCCCGTTCCCGAGGTGTCCAGGCACCTTCTCGGCACCAACGCAGGCCTGCGCCTCACGGTCACCCCCAGGACGCTGGCCCTCTGAAACCACGCACCACCCTCCAACCCAGCAAAGGAGACTTGAAATGATCGACCCAAATTCCTTCCCCACGTCCGAGAATTCGGCTGGGACCGTCCCGGCGGCGGACTATTCCGGGGCCGAGACCACCGGCCGGTTCATCGTGGTCTTTGCCAGGGACGCCGCCAGCCCGTCCTCGGTGCTGGAATCGGCAGGCCTGTCCAACGTGGCGGACTCGCGGGACTTCGGGGACCGCGAAGTGGACGTCTCGGAAAGCAGCGGCGCGGACGCCACGTACTTCAGCTCCCTGGGCATCGCCGTGGTTTCGGCCGCCCCGGAGCAGATCGGCGCGCTGCAGACCACGGAAGCGGCGGAGAACGCAGTACTGTCCGTATCGCCGGAACTGATCCACCATGTCCTCCCGGCAGGCACCACCGAATACGTCAGGGGTTACCGCGACGCCGTCCTGGACCTGGACACCCGCCTGAACGGCAACGGCCAGGGCGCGGGGGCAGCGGCACCGCCAACCGTGCCGATCTTCCAGGACACCGCCCAGTTCACGTGGGGGCTGCAGGCCGTCCAGGCCACCTCGTCCCAGTACTCCGGGCTTGGGGTCAAGGTGGCAGTCCTGGACACCGGCTTCGACGCAACCCACCCTGACTTCGCCGGACGGAACATCACCACCCGCTCCTTCGTCCAGGGGGAGGGGCCCGAGGACGGGCACGGGCACGGCACGCACTGCATCGGCACCTCCTGCGGCTCCAAGTCCCCGTCCACCGGGCCGCGCTACGGCGTG
The DNA here is from genome assembly GCF_057369995.2 of Arthrobacter sp. MOO21. Lineage (NCBI taxonomy): Bacteria > Bacillati > Actinomycetota > Actinomycetes > Micrococcales > Micrococcaceae > Arthrobacter > Arthrobacter sp. MOO21. Next base: position 2,720,398 of record NZ_CM170671.2, read on the forward strand.
GCCTACGAAGCCGACATCTTCGCCGGCAAGGTGCTGGGCAACTCCGGTTCCGGCAGCGACGCCGGCATCCTGGCCGGCATCGACTGGGCGCTGACCAGCGGCTGCCACATCGTCTCCATGTCCCTCGGGGCCGACGTGCCGCAGATCCACCCGCCGTACGTGGCAGCAGGCAAGCGGGCCTTGGACGCCGGGACGCTGATCATCGCAGCCGCCGGAAACAACGCCCGGCGCCTCCAGGGCAACTTCGGATTCGTCGGCACCCCGGCCAACAGCCCGTTCATCATGGCGGTGGGCGCTTTGGACCACCAGCTGGACGTTGCCTTTTTCTCCGCTCGAAGCCTGCCGGTCCGCGGCGGGCAGGTGGACGTTGCCGGCCCCGGCTGGCAGGTCTACTCGTCCTGGCCCATGCCCACCCGGTACCGGAGCATCAGCGGCACCAGCATGGCCACCCCGCACGCCGCCGGCGTTGCCGCCCTCTGGGCGCAGGCCACTGGCTTCCGCGGACGGGAACTCTGGTCCTCGCTGGTCCAGGAATGCGACCGGCTCATTGCACCGTCGCTGGACGTTGGCTCCGGCCTGGTCATCGCCCCTGTGTAGGAGCCGCGTGTACGGCCGCCTTAGGGACGGCTGATAGGAACCGCCTGCGACGCGAAGAGGAATATCCTGAGGAATGGTCAACATCAATGTAACGGTGCACCAGGATTACCTGTCCGCCATCGCCGATGTCGCGGACGCGCTGCGCGCCCGCGGCATGCAGGTGGAACAGGTCCTGGCGATGGGCTTCATCACCGGTTCCGCCCCGGATGACAGCCTGCAGGACCTGAAGTCCGTGAGCGGAGTGCAGTCCGTGGACGAGGAGCTGGGCTACCAGCTCCCGCCCCCGGACGAAGACATCCAGTAGCCGGAAAACGGTTTTTCACAACGGCCCGTACCGACCGGTCTGTCTGGTTTTTCGTGTAGAGTCCGGGGAATGGGACACTCCACAGGCTCTTTAGCTGATCCGATAGCCAGTTCCGGGCCTCCACGGCCGGCATCCGCCGGTGCCCGGGAGCGCATACTGGCGGCCGCTTACGAGTTATTCGGGCAGCGTGGCATCCGCGATGTGGGTATATCAGAACTGATTCTGCGCGCCGGGGTGGCCAAGGCCACGTTCTACGGCCACTTCTCCTCGAAGGATGAACTGGTTCTGGCCTTCCTGGAACATTGCCACCAAGACCTCACTGTGGAGGCGATCATCGCCGAATGCCGGCGGAGATCCGACGACCCGACGGCGCAGGTGCTGATAATCTTCGACGTCCTTGACGGGTGGTTCCGGCAAGATGACTTCCAGGCCTGCGCCTTCGTCAAAACCATGCTGGAGATGGGGCCCACACATACCCTGGGACAGGCGTCCGTCAGCTACTTGGCCCAGGTAAGGGCTTTCATGCGAACGCTCGCCGAGCAAGCGGGCCTTGAACAGCCCGAGGTCTTTGCCCGTTCCTGCCACATCCTGACAAAAGGCTCCATCATCTCAGCGGTCGAAGGAGACAAGGAGGCGGCTGTGCTGGCCAAACGTATGGCCGCCGCCCTCATCTCCCACCACGGAGGTGCCGCAACCCTCGCCGATGGCAGCGCCGCCATTGGCCTTCAACCGGATAAATAGCACCTGCTGACATGTGCTTCACCGGCGGCCTCCGCGCCGGGAACCGCTGCTCCCGCCAAGTTCAAAACCGCTGTAGCCGCACGGCGAACAATGCACCTTGTTGAAAGAAACCACCATGGCACACTCGCAGTTCGACCAGTTCCTCCAGGAAGCAACCTTCCATGATCCGGAGTACGACCGGGCACTCGACGATGACTCCTTCTACGGCCTGTACACCAGCTGGTGCTACGTCTCCAGCACGGCGCCGCAGGCAGAGGACGTGTTTTGGGCTGCTATGCGCCAGCGCATGGATCCCGGGCAGTGCCTTCGCATGAAAGGACCCGCGGCCGCGGACTACATCCTGGCCAGCTACCCGGGCCTGGTCTGAGACTGCACCGTGACCGTAGGCACTCACCACTGGATGTCCGAGGTATCGTCCAGCGGCCGCCTGTCGCCAACCGCCTCGGGGACGGCGAAGGTGTCCGCCTGCCGCAGCGAATCGGCGAACTGCAGGACGGTCCGCGCCTCGATTTCGCTCACGGCAACCTGGAACACCCGGAATTCGTCGAGCTCGAGCGCTTCGAGCTGGTCCAGGTTCTGGGTCAGCAGGAAGCCCCTGGCCTTGAGCTGCCCGTGCTCCACGAACGCGATGATCTTCCAGTACTCGCGGGGCAGGGGAATTCCCCGGTAGACGTGGTCACCGTCCTGCAGCACCGGCCCGCCGAACACGCTGACCTTCAGGTTGTCGACGTCCACGTCCTCGAACACGGCATCCTCAAGCCGGCCCCAGACCCCGTTCTTGCTGCTTTGGTTGAAGTCCTCCAGCTGCGGGGTGATGTTCGTGAAGTAGAACGAGTCCTTGTTCGCCCGGCCAGCCTCGTCCGCCGCTCCCCACAGCAGGTCGGCCCGGCGCGCCAGATGGCCGCGGTCCACCCGGTTGCCGCGGTAGAGCTCGTCCCCCACCTGGACGCCGACGGGGAGCCGGGGGTCCTTGATGAAGCTGATTCCGGACCGGCTCAGTTTCTGCAGGCTGCCGCCGTCGATATTCCACGCCACCCAGCGGGCAAACCGCCGTGACGTGCTGAGGCAGAGCGAGAAGTGGGTGTACGGGATGATGTCCGAGCCGGCGAAGCGCACCGCGTCGGTGTTCAGGGCGGCGCCGAGCGTGGGCACGGCGATGTGGGGCCCGAGGAAATCGGCGAGGAACCCCTCGGGAACAACCTCGGCAGCCTCAGGAGCCGCCGGCGGCCGCAGGGTGATTTCCAGCTTCTCGAACACGGACTGGGGCAGGCAGGCCAGGGCGTGCTCGTCCGGGCTGTCCCCCGATTCCCCGCCGAAGTGCAGCCCCGCCAGGACGGTGGTGAGCTCACCCGAGGGGGTCTTGAAGATCCAGGCCGAGCCCGAGTCCCCGCCGCGGCTGATTTCCCCGTCCGCCGAGGGGTTGGCCGGGTCCGGGCCGATTTCGAAGCCGCCAATGGTGTGCATCCCCGCGGAGCCGTAAAAGAGCTTGGCGATCACGTCCACGCGCCGCACCACCCCGTGGGTGACGCCCGTGGTGCGGCCGCTCTTGACCACCTTGTCGCCGATTTCGGGTTCCCCCAGCTGGTCCGGCGTCACGTCCAGGGACTGGATGTCCGTGGTGAAGCCGCGGTCCGTGATGGTGGCCACGGCGCAGTCTCCCGCGACGCCCAGGTGGGAGCGCACCAGCCGGCCCAGCCCGTTGGCGTTGACCCGGTTGTCGTCGTGCGGGCCCGGCTGGACCACCACGTCGCCGAGGGCGCCTGTGTCGCCGTGCAGCACGTGCCAGTTGCTGAGGACCAGCGGCGTCCCGTCGTGCCTGTCGTACACGATGCAGGCGATGGTGCCGGCGCTGGAGTGGATGTTGCCCACGCTGACTCCCGGCCTGATGGGGTCGAGCCGGACCTTGGTGGGCGGGGGCTCAACTTCTGCCACCGCCCGGAACGAGGGGCGGTAGTCCCGCTCGATCACATCGGTTTGTACCGGGATCCCGTCCACCATGATGGTGTCCGGTATGGGCTTGGTGTTGAGCGAGTCCAGGGCTTCCGGAGCCACTTTCTCGCCCACGGTGAACTGGAGCGAAATCTCGCCCGTCGCTTTCCCGTCCACCACCTTGTGGCCCACGCCGATTGAGGTGATGTTGGGGTCCTCGAGGTAGGCGGCGCCCTTGGTCCTGATGAACTGCCGCAGCGAGGCCAGCATCTGCTCGTTGTCGCTGGCTGCTTCGGGACTGCTTGCTTCGGGGGAGGGGCGGTCGGTGGTGTCCATGCCAAGTCCATTTCCTGGGTGTGGTGCTTTTTACTGCTCGGCCGCGGCGGGCGGCCTTGGGTGCGTCCGGGGCGACGTACGACGGCGGCCCAGCTCCGCCGTCGTACGCTTCAGTTCCCTGCCGCGCGCCTTAGGCGCTGGCAGGCATGCCCCGGTCCGGCATCGCGTCCGATGCGCGTTCCTTGCCAGCGGCGCCGGAATCTCCCGCGGCCTCCCTGGCCGGAGGTTCCTCCATTGACCCCGCAGGCATTTCCGCTGCTGCCGGCTGCTGGTGGCCGTTCGTTGTCAGGCTCTCGGCCATGGTGCCGGCGGGCATCTCCACTGTCTGCGGGACCACGGCTGCGGCTGCCTCCCCGCCCGCCTCTTCGGCTGTCTCTTCGGCGGCGGCAGCCTCGGTGGACTCTCCGGTCAGGAAGGGACTGTTCTGCCACCTGTGCCAGAGGGCGTTGTCCGTGCCGCGGACGAAGGCCTCAAGCCGGCCGTCGGCGTTGCTCCCCACCGTGATGTTGGAGGTGAGGATGCCGCCCAGGGAGGCCCAGCCGGTCCAGCCACTGTTCGGTGCTGTCTGCCAGAGGTGCCACAGCGCGTTGTCCGTGCCGCGGACGAAAGCCTCCAGCCGGCCGCTCGCGTTCCTGCCAACGGCGATATCGGAGGTGAGGATGCCGCCCAGGGAGGCCCAGGCCGACCAGCCGCTGTTGGGCGCCGTCTGCCACTTGTGCCAGAGGGCGTTGTCGGTGCCCCGGACGAAGACTTCGAGGCGGCCGTCGGCGTTGGTGCCGGTGGCGATGTTGGACGTGAGGATGCCGCCCAGGGAGGCCCAGGCCGACCAGCCGCTGTTGGGTGCCGTCTGCCATTTGTGCCAGAGGGCGTTGTCGGTCCCGCGGGCGAAGATTTCGAGGCGGCCGTCCTTGTTCCTGCCCACGGCAATCTCGGACGTGATCACCCCGCCCAGGGACGCCCAGCCGGACCAGTTGCCGTTCGGTGCCGTCTGCCATTTGTGCCATACGGCGCCGTCCGTCCCCCTGGCGAAGACTTCGAGCCGGCCGTCGGCGTTGCGCCCGGTGGCGGCGGGCCCGGTGATGCTGCCGCCCAGGGACGCCCAGCCGGCCCAGTTGCCGTTGGGCGTGCTCTGCCACCGGTGCCACAGGGCGTTGTCGGTGCCGCGCGCGAAGATCTCCAGCCGGCCGTCCTGGTTGCTGGCCACCGCGATCTCGGTGGTGATCACCCCGCCCAACGAGGCCCAGCCGGCCCAGTTGCCGTTCGGGGCAACCTGCCACCGGTGCCACACGGCGCCATCGGTGCCCCGGGCAAAAGCTTCCAGCCGCCCGTCCTTGTTGTTGCCCACGGCGATGTCCGAGGTGATGACACCGCCCAGGGAACTCCACCCGGACCATGGCTGCGGCGCGGCCGGGTACAGGGCGCGGAACCCGTCGAGGTCGTCCTGGGTGAGGACGCGCTTGGTGAAGTTGGAGGCCACGGTGGGTGCCATCACCGAGCCGGCAACGCTGGAGTGCGCCAGCCCCACAATGTGGCCGAATTCGTGCAGGGCGACCGTTTCGATGTCGAAGGCGTTCGCCACGGCGCCGACGCTCCAGACGTGTTCGCTGTCGTCGAAGTGGACCGGCTTGGGGAGGGTGTTGGTGATGACACTGCAGCCGGGCGGGAAGTCGGCGTGGGCCAGGACGCCGCCCACCATCGAATGGTCGGGGTCCGCCGCGGGCCGCCAGCCGATGCGGACGTCCGGACTGGAGCCGACGGCGACTTCGGTGAAGGTCAGTCCGCCCACGCCCTGCCAGGTCTGGATGGCACGCCGGATGGCGTCGAACTCGGCGGTCCCGGCGACGTCGTCGGTGCCGGTGTCGAAGGCGAATGTCAGGGTCCGGTCCACCCATGCGCACGCGGTGGCGAAGTCGAGGTCGCCGCTGCGCTTGTCCGGGAGCCCGCAGCGGGGCCGCATCATCGCTTCCCGGGTGGCGTCGTCGAACACGCCGGTGACGGGGAGGTTGAAGAACTCCTGGAAGCTTCTCAGGGCCCCGGCCGTGGGATCGTCCAGGACGCCGACGTCCCTGGCGGCGGATGGCCCCAGGTAACCAAAGCGCTCGAGGTAGCTTTGTACTTTGCTGAAGCCCGGATTGCTTTCGCCCGGGCCGGTGTTCTGGACGGCGGCGAGGAACGGCGCCGCGGAGTACAGCTCTTCAGTCATTGGTTTCTCCTTGTTCTGTCCGGATTTGATCTGTCCGGATGCTTCGCAGGATCTGCAGGGCGACGTCCTTTGGGGCGCCCGGCCGGTTGATGGACGACGGCGGTGGCCCGCCCGTGGATGGTGACGGCAACGGTGCGGGTGCCCTCCTCTTCGAACACGACGAAGTCCGCGGTGGCGCTGCCCACCGGTTCCTGCCAGTGTTCGAAGCCGGGCTTGGCTCCATAGCGTGTGAGGGGGTCGGCGAAGGGGCTGGCATCAACAGTCAGCCGCATGCCGGCACCTTCGAGGACGGCCGCGCTGCCCTCGAAGGCTGCCTCGTCCGTGGGGACAAGCTGGGCCGGGACGTCCAGGGCCAGGCCCGCCACCCGGACCGAACTCCAGGGCTGACTCATCACACCGGCCTCACGATTGCACCGGCCTCACACGCGGGGGAACCACAGGTAGAGTCGATCAGACGCGCGTTACTGCGCCGTTACTGCTGCCGTTGGCGTGCAGTGTGCGGCCGGTAGGATGTGCCGGTGACGAGGAACGGCGGGCGCCCCCGCATCGTGGCGCGGGAGTGGATCAAGTACGCTGCCCTCATTGTGTTGGCAGCCGCGGCGTTCGCGGTGGCAGCGCTCGCCCTGATGGGCCCGCCCGCAGTGGACGACGCCCGTCCTGCACCGGCCGGCCCCTTGGCGGCCACGCCTACTGCTTCTGCTTCCCCTACTGCCGCGGCCACCGCTACTGCTACCGCCACCGCCACGGCACCACCCGTGCGGATCGAGTTGCCGGCCGAGCCTGTGCTCCTGATCCTGGGGGATTCCTACACTTTCGGGGACGGTGCAGCCCGGCCGGACCAGGGGTGGGCGTACCTCGTTGCAAGGGAGCTGGGTTATCCCGCCACCATCGACGGAGTGGGCGGCACCGGGTTCGCCTGGGGCGGCGGCGCGCAGGACGAGCTGGGCGGCGAATACGAGACCCGGTTGCGGAAGATCGCGGCCAACCCGGCGTTCGTGCCCAACGTCCTGATCCTGCAGGGCGGGCAGAACGATTCCCAGCTTGGTAACCCGGATGAGGTCCGGGTTGCCACCACGCAGACCATCGAGGCGGCCCGCCGGTTCTGGCCCGGCATGCAGGTGGTGGTCATGGGGCCGTCGGCGCCCCAGCCCCTGGCCGAAGAACTGCGCGGCGTGAACAGCGCCGTCCGGGCAGGTGCCGCGGCCGCCAATGCTCCGTACATCGATGCGATCGAGGCCGGCTGGTTCACCAGTGCCAACAGTCCAGGCTTCGACTTCGACGGCGCCCATCCCAACAGCGCCGGCCACGCCTACATCGCCAGCAAGTTCCTGGAATCCTGGGCCGCCCTGACCCGGTAGGTGCACCGTTTTCGACGCGGATAGCATTTCTCGACACGCAAACAGGCTGACGCTACCCATATATGGGCCGCGATAGCCTTTTTGCGCGTCGAAAACGCAGTGCGGCGGGCGCGTCACCACCAATCCCTTTGGCCGATTTCCAGAACCGCGAAAAGCCCCGCGGGGGATATCTTCTTCCGCGGGGCTCTTCTGGTGAATCTGTACCCAGCGCGGCTTTTCCTAAACCGCGCTTCCGGGCGCTGAAGCCGGGTGTCGTCGTCGTGGGTGATATGTGGGGGCCGATGGCTTTTTTGCGAATCGACGCTGATCCGCTGGCCTCCGCCATCGGCCCCTGGTCTGTATGGAATGTGGAAGCGCTTGGCGGCGCCGTTGCGTGACGCCGCCAAGCGGTTGAGACCATCGGTTTTATCCGACGTAGGCCCGGGGTAACTGGGACCCAGATTCCCAGGTGCATCTCGTGCGCTCCGTGCCTTCATGCATCACTGTGGAGGCCCTCGCTCAACAACAGCGCCACTTACCGTCAAGAATTGATCAAGACTCACGAAAATTTGTGCGCTCCGTCTTTTTTCTGCAGCCCGGGCGAGTGCCGTAACCTTGTAGCGATTACCGGTCTCACAAAAAGGGTCAGAACCTTGGCAAACACTGCTTCGCAGGCGCCCACGCTCGGCACGCTCGAAAACATCGGCTGGACCAGCCTGTCCATTGGCATCGCCGCCGTGCTGCTTCCGGCGATCGGCCTGAAGGCCCTGTCGAAGGCCGTCTTCCCCAAGGCCTTCAAGCCGGCGCTGGCCGAGGAACGCCACTACCTCATCCAGTAACGTCACCGCGGTGGCCGCGTGCCGCCGTCGTACGCGTCCGGCAGCCGGCGTCACCTGGCCTTGACGCTGAAGTAGCGGATGACCCCGTTCCAGCCTGTCTCGGCGGCCAGGACGTTGTTGCTCCACACCACCGGCTGGTTGTTGTACCAAAGCGGCAACGCGGGCAGCTCCCTGAAGAGGACTTCCTGCGCCTGGTTGAACTTGGCGTTGGCCTGTGCCGGGTCGGTTGACCGGAGGCCTTCCTCCAGGAGCTGGTCAAACTCGGGGTACGAAAACTTCTCGAGGTTGGCAGATGCCCCCGTGCTCCATTCGAGGCCCAGGAAGTTGTACAGCGAGGGGTAGTCGCCCTGCCATGCGGTGCTCGTCAGGCCGGGGAGGGACTGTGACAGGCGCAGGTCCAGAAGATCCGCGAATCTGGGGAGTGCATGGACCTCGGTCCTGATGCCCAGGTTGTTCTCCACGCCCTTGGCGACGGCATCGACCCACTCCTTGTTGCCGCCGTCGGTGTTCGTGGTGAAACTGAGTGGTTTCGTGGCGTCGTACGGCTTCAGCGCTTCTGCCTGCGCCCAGAGCTTTTGGGCCTTCTCGGCGTCGAACTTCAGGACGTCGTTACCCGGAATGGAGTCCGAGTAGCCATCGAGCACCGGCGACGTGAACTCCGTGGCCGGCGTGCGAGTGCTGTTGAAGACCACCCTCGTGATCTCTTCCCGGTTGACGGCGTGGGATAGCGACTGGCGGCGCAGCCTCCCTGCTTCGCCCTGGAAGTTCGCGTTGTAGGGCGGAATGACCAAGGCTGCGTTCACGGCCACCGCTTTGGCGGCATTCCGGTTTTGGAAGTCGCTCTTGTAGGTCTTGAGTGCGTTGGCGGGCAGGATGTCACTGATGTCCAGGTTGTCTGCCTGCAGGTCCGTGTAGGCGGGGCCGGGGTCGGTGTAGAACTTGAAGGTTACCCCGCCGTTCTGCGCGGCGCGGGGGCCGCTGTAATCGGGGTTTTTGACCAGGGAGATGGATTGGTCATGCACCCAGGCTCCCTCCTTCTCCATGGCGTACGGGCCGTTGCCCACCGGGTTTTCCCCGAACTTCTTCGGGTCCGTGAGCGCCTGGGATGGAAGCGGGTAGAAGGCGGAGTAGCCCAACCGCAGCGACCAGTCAGCCTCGGGACGGACCAGCTTGACCGTGAGGGTCTGGTCGTCTTTGACCTTCAACCCTGACATGGTCTGCGCCGTCGGGGCGGGGGAGGAGGTGGTGGTGCCGTCCGGGGCCGTGGTTTCGTTGACGGCGCCGACGTCGGCATAGCCTTCGATGGATGCGAAGAATGAGCCGTTGTTTTGGAGGTTCGTGCTGAGCGCCGCGAAGTTCCAGGAATCGACGAAGGTCCTGGCTGTGATGGCCTCACCGTTGGTGAACTTGGCGCCGGGCTTGATCCTGATGGTCCAGTTCTGCGAGTCCGCGGTTTCGATGGACTCTGCCAGCGCATTGACGGGTTTGCCGTTTGAGTCGTAGGCGCGCAGGCCCTCGAACAATAGCTCCACCACGCGCAGGCCGCCTGATTCGTTGGTGGCCCCGGGCAGCAGCGGGTTTTGCGGTTCGCTGCCATATGCGGTGATGACCTTGGCGGGGTTGCTTCCCGTTGGCTCGCCACCGCCTTTGACGCCCGTTGTGCCATCGCATCCGGTCACGACCAAGGCGGCAGTAATGGCAATGGTGCCTCGGACTTTGGCAGCGCGCGAAAAACGCATTCCGCCTCCTACCAGTCGATGGGGGTCAGTCCGCTGTTCGGTAGCGGCGTCGGTAACGGCGCCTAAGGGGGTTTCACGGTATGGCCGGGCGGGATGCTGACCTAGGGCCAAAAGGCCCGCGGGTGCCCCCTCCTTGAGGGCCAGTACCCCCTCTTTGAAGACCAGTACCCACAAGGCAGTTCCCTGCGCGAGCCGGGAGGTTCGCGTAGGGAACTTCTGCATTCCTTTGCCGGAGGCCCGGAATTGTTAGCTCCGGTACACCTTGCCCGCGGCGAACGCGTTGGCCATCATGCGGGAGTTGGCACCGAGAAGGTCACCAGCCTGCTGCAGGCCGCGGATTTCGTCCTCGCTGTACGGCACCGCAATGGGGGCAGCCAGGGGTTCGCTCCACCCCTCAGCTGTTGTGGCGGCCTGGGCGGGGGCAGCGAGCATGCCCGCCGAAATATAGGCTGCGGCAGCGGCTGCGACGGCGAGGGGCAGCTTCCCCTGTCGTGCTCCATCAGACCGTTTGGTTTCTGCGGACACTGGCTGGGTATTGTGCCCGGTGGTGCGATGGTGTCCTTTAAGCGTGAACAACGTACTGCTCCTTTCATGCGATGCCGCCCACGGGGACGGCTGGTTTTCCTGAGCGTTTTTCGTTCAGGCGTTCGCCGGTTTGGCGAAGAATGTGCCGATTGGCAGGTGGTTGCGGTCCTGCGGAAAAGCGGCGGTCACTTCCGGCAGTCGGGCCAGAGGTCTTCCGCCCAGTTCCTGCGCTCCGGAGCTGATGCGGACTGCCAGCAGGGCCGTTGGCGGAAGGTTTCCGGCCCACCTTCAACCCGGCCCGGTAATGGTTGGTGATGGACGCGATGTGGGGCTTCTATCCGCTTCATGATCAGGCTCTCCTTTGGATGCCCGGCCTACACAAGGAGGCTGCTGGGTCTCGGTGCTTTGATGACTCAAGAATCCCGCCGGGGGCTTAATTGATCCTTAAGCTCTTCCAGGCTGCTGGGCCTAGTTGTTAGGGGGGCGCGGTTGAGCGAAGCACGCACTCTGGACGTGCTGATGCGTACAGAATCTATGTGTGGCGGCAGGCGGGGCTGCGCACTGCCGGACCTGCGGAGGGATTAAGTCCAGGGGGCCGCGCTGACGGGAACGCCACCGGACGCAATGGCGTCGCTGCCGGGTTGCATTACCCCAGGCTCGTCCCCTCTTCCACTGTCCGGCGGCAGAACCTCTTGGACGGCCTGTGCAAGGGTCAGGCCCTGGCCTGCCGCCCACGCCAGTCCAAAGCGGATGGGGCCGGCTTTCGTCCGGGCGTCGGCCAGCATCGATTCCACGATCCGCGATTCCGGCGCACTCAGCGGATAGCTTCGGTCGTTCCTGTAGGCGTTGGCTGCACCTAGTACGCGGACAGCCAGTTCAATGCGGTCCTGATGAATGTAGATGCCTGCTAGCGACTCAAGGTAGCCAACGATGTTGGCTTGGGCGCCCAGGTCAAGCGTGGCTGTGAGGGCTTCGAGCAACAGCTCCTCAGCGGTATCGAAGTCTTCCGTCTGCTCCATGCTCTCCGCCAGGTTCGTCAGCGCGATTCCCAGGAACAGACGGTCCCCCAAGGCACGGGCAAGATGGAGGGTCTCCTTGCACAGGTCAAGGGCGCGGGCATGGCGGCCCGCGTAGAATTCAGTCCGGCTCAGACAGATCAGGGCAGCTACCCGTGTGGCGGCACTGGACTGTGGCATGGCCAGCGCCTGCCCGGCGAGCCGCTGTGCCGATGCGCTGTCGCTGCGCTCCATGGCCTGCACTGCCAGGCAGATGGTGGACCACGCCACTCCCTGGCCGTTGCCGGCCGCCGTGAACGCCTGCAGCGCCTCCTCATGCAGCCTGGTCGCCTCGGCATTGCGCCCTAGGATCCAGCTAAGGGTCGCAGTTCCGCTCAGCGCCGGTGCCCGAAGTTCCGGCGGGGCAGAGGGCGTCTCCGAGAGCAACTTCAAAGCGATGCCGCATGGCTCGGACAGGTCCTCCACCATCTGCCAGTAGTGCCACAACTGGCCTACGAGCCGCAGCGCCATGTCCTTGGAGCCGTCAGGACCGCACGCCCACAGCAGGGACTTGCGAAGGTCTGCTCCGTCAGCCCGCAGGCGGTGGAACGCGTCCACCTGGTTGAATCCCCAGAGGCGGGGGCCAAGCTCCTCGGCGACGCGCAGGTAATACTCCGCGTGCCGCCGGCGCGCGCTGTCCGCCTGGTCACTGAGCTCCAAACGGCCGCGGGCGAACTCCCGGATGACCTGCAGCAGCGATGCCCTCCCTATCCCCGAATCGTCCTTGTACCGGTGGAGCAGGCTGTGCCGTGACAAGGCGGTCAGGAGCGCATCAACCTCATCCGGATCGCAAGCCCCGTCGAGAACCGAACGCACTGCCTCGACGCTCGGATCGGCTGCGAAGACGCCAAGCCGTTCCAACAGGGTCCGTTCGGCCCCGGAAAGCAACCGGTAGCTCCACGCTATGGTGGCCGACAGCGTCCGCTGGCGGTCCGGGAGATCGCGGAGGTCGCCGCGCAGCGTGGACAAACTGACCTCCAGGTCTTGCAGCAGTGCTTGCTCATCGCGCTCGCGCAGCTGTGCGGCAGCCAACTCTATGGCCAGCGGCAACCCATCAAGGCGGTGGCAGATGCGTGCCACGGTAAAGGCGTTGCCGGGTCCGAGTTCGAAAAGAGGCCGGACAGCCCGGCTGCGTGTGAGGAACAACTGAACGGCAGGTACTTGCGCCAGGACGGGCAACGCCAGCGGCGGGTCGAGTTGGGGGAGCGCCAACGGTGCGAGGTCGTACTCGTACTCCGCCCTGATCCTCAGCGGCTGCCGGCTGGTGACCAGGATCCTTAACTCTGGTGCCATGCTGAGCAAATCGGCGACGACGGTCCACGCCTCCACCAGATGCTCGAAGTTGTCGAGCACCAGCAGCAAACGGCGTGACCGTAGGAAGTTCGTTGTTGTGCCGAGCGGATCAGAGCCGGTCCAATCCTCCAGGCCCAACGCAGACGCTATGGCGGGCGGAACCTGGGGGACGTCACTGAGCGGTGCAAGATCGACCCAGCACACGCCGTCGGGCATCCCCGCACCAAGCCGGCCCGCCGCTGCCAGTGCCAGGCGGGTCTTGCCGGTTCCCCCCGGGCCGGTGATGGTGAGCAACCGGCAGCCTTCCGAGGCGAAGAGGGCACAGACTTCCTCCACTTCGGCGTCGCGGCCCAGCAGGGCTGTGTGTTCGGCCGGAAGGTTGTCTATGCGCTGGTGGTGCCTGCGGTGGCTTGCGCGGGCGGGAGCTGCGAGGGAAGGGTCTTGCCGCAGTACCAAATTCTCCAGGTGTTTCAGCTGCGGCCCGGGGTCGATGCCAAGTTCGTGGGTGAACACCCGGTACGCCTTGCGGCACGCCGCCAAGGCTTCGGCCTGGCGGCCGCAGCGGTAGAGGGCGAGCACAAATTGTGCCCACAGCCGCTCCCGGTAGGGGTGCTCGGCGAGGAGGGCCTGGATCTCGCCGACGAGTTCCGCGTGCCTGCCCAAAGCCAGTTCAACATCGATCAGGTCCTGGTGCGTGTTCAGGCGGGTTTCCTCCAGCTTGTCGAGCTCGGGCCGGAGCGGCGGTATGTCTGCCAGGTCGGGAAAGACCGGGCCGGTGAAGAGTTCCACCGCCTCGCGAAGGCATTCGGCGCCCTCGGCAATATCCCCGGCCTCTACTGCCGCTTCTGCGGACTTCACGCGCTCGCGGAACTGAACGAGGTCCAACTCTTGCCCGGTGGCAGTGAGCACGTAACCTCCCGCCCTGCCCACCAAGCGATGGGAAGCGACTCCCTTGGAACGGGCCGGCTCCAGAGCATGCCGAAGGTTTGCAACGTACACCTGGAGCTGCGGACCGGGTTTGCTGGGCGGGCTGTCCGCCCACAGGGCATCGATAAGGGTGTCAGTTGTCACCACGATGTTGGCCCGCAACGCGAGGCACGCCAGCACAATCCTCTGTTTAGTGCCGCCAACCGGTATGTGCTTTCCGTCGAGCACCACGTCCAGCGGCCCCAGGGCACGTATCCACAGTGCACTCATCGCGAGGAACCTCCTCACCAGACGGTGACCAGCCCTCTCGACCGCCAAACACCGAGCGCTCCACGAGGACCCGTTGCATTGCTACCAGCTTGACCCCATCATGCTCCCGAGAAGCGGGGCCGTCTATAACTGTCTGCTGCCCGTTTTGGGGACTATGCCGCCGTCCTGCCAACTTTTTTGCCCAGCCCTCTTCACTGGGCCGGGCCGGGCTATTAAAGTGGTGTGCGTCATAGTCCGGATGGGCGCCGGGGGCGTCCGGGAAGGGGGAGTGCATCACCACTGACCATTGCCAGAAGACAAATGACCACTACGTTGAAAGCCCCTCCTAGGAGGGGCTTTCCCTTTGCCTTCATGCCGATAGGGCGCGCGTAGCCCCCTCTATTTCCAAGGTACCTCGCCGCGGGGGCCTTGCCGCAAGGCCCCCGGTTCCCCGCATACTTGCAGGCGGAAAGCGGAACGAAGCGGGGGCGCACATGCATGACGTGGTGATCGTGGGGAGCGGGCCCACCGGCTTGATGCTCGCCGGGGAGCTGAAGCTGGCGGGGGTGGACGCCGCGGTGCTCGAACGGCGGGACACCCAGGACCTGGCGGGCTCGCGCGGTGGCGGAATCCACTCCCGCACCATCGAACTGCTGGACCAGCGCGGCATCGCCGGCCGTTTCCTGGCCGCGGGCAAAACCGTGCAGACCGCCACGTTCGGCAGCACGCAGCTCGACCTGTCAGGGCTGCCCACGCGCCACGCGTACACGCTGGCGCTGTTCCAGAACCACATCGAGCGGCTGCTCCTGGAATGGGTGGAGGAGTTGGGCGTGCGCATCAGCCGCGGCGCGGAGGTCACGGGGGTTGCAGTGAACGACGACGGCGTGGATGTCCAGCGTGCGTCCGGCGGCCCCGTGCGCGGCCGCTACGTTGTGGGCGCCGACGGCGGGCGCAGTGAAGTCCGGCGTTCCGCCGGTATCGCCTTCGCGGGCCCGGACGCGACCCGCAGCAGCCTCATCGCCGAGGTCAAGGCGGCAGGGGAGCCGGCGCAGCAGGGGAAAGTGGACGCCCGCGGCGTCCACGGGCTGTACCCGATGGGGGACGGCACGGTCCGGGTCGTGGTGACCGAGGCCGTGCTCGGTCCCACCACTGAACCCACGCTCGAGGACCTGCGCCGGGAGTTGGTGGAAGTGTTCGGCACCGATTTCGGCGTGCACAGCCCCACCTGGC
Source organism: Arthrobacter sp. MOO21 (assembly GCF_057369995.2). NCBI lineage: Bacteria > Bacillati > Actinomycetota > Actinomycetes > Micrococcales > Micrococcaceae > Arthrobacter > Arthrobacter sp. MOO21. The sequence goes on from NZ_CM170671.2 coordinate 2,735,702, forward strand.
TCTCGCGGTTCACCGACGCCACCCGCCAGGCCGGAGCCTACCGGAAAGGCCGGATCCTGCTGGCCGGGGACGCAGCCCACGTCCACTCGCCCACCGGCGGGCTGGGCATCGGCCTGGGACTGCAGGACGCCGTCAACCTCGGTTGGAAGCTGGGGCAGGTGGTCCGCGGCATCGCCCGGGAGGAGTTGCTGGACACCTACCATGCGGAGCGTCATCCCGCCGGGGCGCGGGCGCTCCAGTACACCATGGCGCAGTCGCTTTTCCAGAAGGCCGACCCCCGCCAGGAAGCACTGCGCGACCTGCTGGACGAGGTGCTCCACGTCGACGGTGCGGGAACGCCCATCGCCGCGCTGGTCACCGGGCTGGACGTGGCCTACGGGCACGGGATGCCCGGGCACCCCGTGCCCGCACATCCCCTGCTGGGTCGGCGGATGCCCGACCTTGACCTCGCCACCGCCGACGGACCCCTCCGCGTCTTCGAACTGCTGCACCAGGCCCGGCCCGTGCTGCTTAAGTTCGGCGGCCCGGCACTGGACCTGGGCGCCTGGGCCGGCCGGGTCCGGCACGTAGCGGCAACGTACGACGGCGCGTGGCAGCTTCCGGTGCTGGGCACCGTGGCCGCGCCGACCGCCGTCGTGGTCCGGCCCGACGGCTACGTGGCCTGGGTGGGCGAGGGCTCCGCCGGGGGTCTTGGCGAAGCCCTCGCCACCTGGTTTGGGGCCGGCGCCGGGTGAAGCCAGCGGCCAGCTTAAACGGGACCGGCCGGGGACGCCGAAGGTTCCGGATTCACTGGCGCGGGTCCGGCACGTCCCTTAGTTTGCTGCCGCTGCCGCTGCCGATGCCGCTGCCGCTGCCGATGCCGAAGCGCCGGGCTCCAGCGTGTACTGCTTGGGCAGCTTCAGCGACCGCTCAGCCATGACCTCGCGCAACCGGTTGGGGTAATCGGTGATGAGGCCGTCCACGCCCGCGTCCATCAAGGCGCGCATAGTGGGCTTGTCATCCACGGTCCAGGGGATGACCTGCATGCCCTTGGCGTGGGCGCGCGTCACCATATCGGCCGTCACGTAGGGGACGTACCCGGGATCGGTGACCTTGCCGTTCTGCGGCGTGCCGTGGACGGGGGAGATGGCGTCGAAGCCGAAGGACGCTGCGGCGTCGACCAGGTCTCCGCCGAAGTCGTCGGCGTCAATGCCGCCCAGCCAGGGTGAGGCGCCGGGCTGTCCAGCCTGCAGGAAGTCCTTGTTGGTCAAGGCTACCGTGCGGATCCCCGGCTGGCGTTCCTTCACCATGCGCAGGGAGCCCCAGTCAAAGCTCTGGATGGAGACCCGCTCCGCCATCCGGGCGGCGTTGATCTCGCGCAGCGCAACGTCAACGAACTGTTCCCTTGGCGCGGTCTGCTCCGGGGCACCTGCCTCCACCTTGGTCTCGATGTTGAACTTGACCTGGCTGGCCCGGTACTGCCTGGCCAGGTCGAACACCTCAGCCAGGGTGGGCATCTTGGCGCCAGGGGAAGCCTGCTGGCCGGGGAACTGCGGCAGCGTGAGGGAGCCGCAGTCCAGGCTGCGGACCTGCTCGAACGTAAGGTCCTTGATGTACTTCCCCACGTACGGGAATGCGGGGTCATCCGGGGTGACGGGCGCCGTGTCCTGGCATTTCTGCCCGCTGATCTTGCGGTCGTGCGTAATGACCTCGCGGCCGTCCTTGGTGATCTGCAGGTCCAGCTCGAGGGTGGAAACGCCCGTCTCCATTCCCTTGGCGAAGGATGCCAGGGTGGACTCCACGGTCAGGCCGATGCCGCCGCGGTGCGCCTCAAGGTCAAAGTGGTTTGCGGTGCCGTTGGGGTTGGTGTCGGCGGCGTGCGCGGGGAGGGATGTTCCCAAAGCCATGCCGGTACACACGGCGGCTGCGGTCAGCAGCTTTGCATACTTCATGAGATTGTCTCCAGGTTGGGGAGGGAGGGGCCCGGTTGGGCCCTCGCCACTGTTCCCATATGCGGAAACGGCCCGGCGAAGGCCGGGGAGACTCTTCATGACCGGGAAGTGAACGGCGGATGCGGTCCTTCGAAGACGGATCCCATGGACCGGGATTACGGGCGGGTGCGCCATAACGCCACCTGGCGTTCACCTGCCCGCCGGAAGCGGTTAATTACCGGCAAGTAACTTGGCGCTGTCTTGTGCAGACCCCAACCTGAGAGGCTCCCCATGGGCTCGTCCACTACCCGCCACGTCCTCACGGCCGCCGCCGCCGTCATCCTGGCTGCGTCAGCAGTCGGCGGCACCGCCGCCGCCCAGGCAGCAGGCGGCAACAGCCGCCCCGTCGCCAGCCCGGACCCGGGAGTCCACCACGAAACTGATACCGCGCTCGCTGACGCGTTCAACGCCGTCGACCGCAACACAGCCTGGCAGCAGACCTCCAAGCTGAAACTCAACTTCCCCACGTACCACACCGAGGGAATCGCCTACAGCCAGGACCATATCTTCCTCTCGGCCGTTCAGATCACCGAACCCACCGTCAAGTACCCCGCACCGCAGGGTGGGTACGACCGCACGGCCGGCAAGGGCGTCGGACACCTGTTCGTCATGGACAGGGCCGGAAACCTGCAGAAGGACATCATCCTGGGCGAAGGCGACATGTACCACCCGGGCGGCATCGACTTCGACGGCACCAACGTCTGGGTCCCCGTAGCCCAGTACCGGCCGAACAGCAGCGCCATCATCTACAAGGTTGATGCAGCCACGCTGGACGTCCATAAGCAGTTCGAAGTCAAGGACCACTTCGGCGGCGTCGTCCTGGACAAGCAGACCGGCCACCTGGTGGGCAACACCTGGGGCTCGGGGCGGTTCGCCGAATGGGACCTCCAGGGCAAGGAGCTGGCCACCTGGGAGAACCCGAACTACTTCATCGACTACCAGGACTGCCAGTACGTCCCCAACGCCAAAATGCTCTGCGCCGGCGTCACCAATCTTCCGCAGACCCCGGCAGCCGGCGGCACGGCAGCCACCTACGAACTGGGCGGCATGGCGATGATCGACCTGAAGTCCCACGAGGTGGCCCGCGAGGTCCCGTTCCAGAAATGGTCCACCGCCGGGCACGTGGCCACGCGCAATCCTTTCAAAATGACGGCCGACGGCGGGCACCTCACCATGACGGTGGCACCGGACAACGGCGAGGAAGGCAACGGCACCGAAATCCTCACGTACGAAGCCGACGTGGCTCTGCGGCGGTAATACCCCACATGGCCTCCTAGCAGATTCCCACATAAGAAAATAGGGCCTTCGGGGCTGTCAGTCCTGGAAGTAATCCTGTTAAACTGGCCCGGGTCATGCAGACGGCCGTTGGATGCCGTCATCGGAGCCTCTTCCCGCCGCCACTGCCGCAGCAAGCACCCCTTCCCCGGCGCGCATCCGCCCTCCAAGCCGACGCGGATGTGGCCCAAGGGACTTGCCCTTTTTCGGGGGTGGGCCGCATCCCGTCTTCCTCTCCGGGGGCCAGCAGTGTGGCTGGCCTCCGGACCCGACCGGGCCTTCAGTCCTCGAAATGGGCTTCAGGGTCCGCTGAACCGGGGAAGCGGTCTACGACGGCCTGGGCGAGGTCATGGAGTTTTTGGTTCCGAGTGCTGGAAGCACTGCGGAGAAGATCGAAAGCCGCATCCTTGCTGCAATGGTTCTGGGCCATGATGATCCCGCATGCCAGGTCAATCACCGTCCTGGTGTCCATTGCCGCCTTAAGATTCTGGGCGCGCTGGTCCGCCGACGCGATCCGGACAGCGAGGCGTAGCGCCTTTCCTGCCATCTCCGCGAACCTCATCCCGTCGGCGACTGCCTGTTCGCTGAAGAGCCCGCTCCTGGGAGCGAAGAAATCCAGGACCGCCCCGGACCCGTCCCCAAGGTCCATGGGAATCCCCAGCGCACTGGCGATGCCTGCGGCGGAGAGTGCACTGCGGTACTCCGGCCATCGAGAGTCCGATGAGACGTCACCGAGAAGAACGGGAAGGCCGCTTTCCAAGGCCTCTACGCAGGGCCCGTCTCCCAGGTTCTGTTCAATCCGGTCCAGCAGCACCGCCTTGGCGCTGCTGCCTCCGATGGTGGCGGTGCGCCTGCGCCTGTGAAGGGTGACGGCGCATTCAATCTGCGCTCCCGTGGTGGCGGACATGGTGGCCGCGGCGAAGCTGGTCAGCCCGTCGAGGACGGATTTTATGTCCTCAGTGCCGGCGATCAGGTCAACGAGGCTCTCGAAGTCGTCAGCCATGTCTGGGTCCACCATGAGTTCAATCTAGAAGCGGCGGGATGCCGCAGCAAGGCATGGTGGGAACCGCCGCTGCCAGCATTCACCCAGCCTTCGCCCAGCGCAGTTATGGAAACGTTATATATGCTTGTTGAGTGGTTCTTAGGTCAAGCAGTGGAAATTTGTCAGTTTCGGAACGTCCGGCAGCACCCCAAAACCCGCTCATCTCCGGGCGGAAGCACGCCCTGGACGGGCTCCGCACCGTCGCCGTCGCCGGCGTCTTCCTCTTCCATACGGCCACCGAACTGGTCCCGGGCGGATCGATCGGCGTGGACGTGTTCTTCACCCTCAGTGGCTTCGTGATCACCCTGCTGATCATGAAGGAGCGGCTCGCGACGGGCCGCCTGAACCTTCGCGTCTTCTATGCCAAGCGCCTGGCCCGGCTCTGGCCGGCCCTTCTGTTCCTCTGCGCGGTGATCCTCGCCGTCGGCTTCGTGTTCCCGGCCTCCGGCTTGGGCGGGCAGGCGGGCTTCATCCTGCCCGCGGCCGCCTACGTCATGAACCTGGCGCACGTTGGCACGTTCGGCCAGTCCATCCAGGGGGAAACCCTCGGTCCCACCTGGACCCTCGCCGTCGAAGAGCAGTTCTACCTGGTGTGGCCCCTGCTCCTGCTGGCTATGCTCCGGTTCTGGAAGATCCGCACCGTTGCGTTCGCCACGCTGGCCTTGGCCGCGGCCTTCCTGCTGGAACGGTTCGTGCTGGTCATGTCCGGCGCGCCGCTGAACCGCCTGTACAACGGGCCGGACACCCGGGCGGACGAGCTCCTGATCGGCTGCGCCCTCGCACTCCTGTTCACCGCCCTCCGGGATGGCTCACGCCTGCACCGCGTCCTGCAGTGGATCGCCCGCTGGGGTGCCCCGCTCGCGGCCGCTACCTTGGTGGCCGCGGTGTTCCTGTTCAAGGAACCGGAGGCTTCGAATGCCTGGTTCAACACCTTCTGGACCGTAGGGCCCACAGGCCTTGCCCTGCTGGCAGCGCTGCTGATCGGCTCGCTGGTCCTGCAGCCGGCGGGTTTTATGGGACGCATCCTCAGCCATCCGTGGCTCGCCCGGCCCGGCCGCGACCTCTCCTACGGCATGTACCTCTGGCACATTCCGGTGTACCTCCTGCTGATGCGCCTCGTCCCGGACGTGCCCCTGCGCATCGCGCTCTCCGCCGCCGCGACCGTGCTGGTGGCCTATGCCTCCTTCCGCCTGGTGGAGCTGCCGCTGCGCCGCTGGGCCAACAAAAAGCTGGACGCCCCGGTCGTACCCCGCGCCACCGAGCGTGCAAAGGCGCCGGTGGCAGTTTCCGGGTAGGCCGGTTTCCGGCTAAGCCGGCCGAAGGACGGCGCGCGGGCAGGCCTTCCCGCATCGCGGGGGCTTCCAGCTCATGACGGCTGGGGCCACCTGCCACAATGTCAGACCCTCCCCTGATGATTGGTTCATGGGGAAAGCAGCGGTGGCCAAGGCTTATGCGGATATCAGGGCTGCCCTTGCTGTGCTTCACGCGGAGGCGGATGGGGCCGGTCCGGAGGCGTTTTCGGCGTCTGATCCGTTGGCTGGTTTGGCGGATGGTTGCTTGGATATTCTTGCCGGGGCCCGTGAGGTGGAGGCGGGGTTCGCTGGTTTGAAGGCGAAGGCCGCTGTGACGTACGCGGAGAGCGCCCACGCTGTTCCCGGGCCCGATGCGCCGGTCCAGGCGCAGGAGATGGCTGTAGCGGCGGAGATCGGGTGTGTGTTGGCTCTGGGGCCGCGGGCCGCGTCGTCGTTCCTGGCCGCCTCCCACGCCCTTGCCACCACGCTGCCCAGGACTCTGTCGGCACTGGAAGCCGGGGCCCTGTCCTGGCAGCACGCTCTGGCCATGGTCGACGAAACGGCGAGTCTTGATGCTGCCAGTGCCGGCGCGCTGGAGGCCCATTTCCTGGACCCTGACGCTCCGGACCCTGCCAGGGGATGCCCGGTGGGGCAGATGCCAGCACACCGGTTCAGGGGCAAGGCCCGGACGTGGCGGGAACGTCATCATGCCGAGAGCATCGAAATCCGCCATGCCAAGGGGGTAGCGGATCGGCGGGTGGAATTCCGGCCGGACGGTAACGGCATGGCCTGGCTCTCCGCCTACCTGCGTGCCGATCAGGCGTTGGCGGGCTGGAACCGGCTGACCGCGGCCGCCCGGAGCATGCAGGGCCCGGACGAACACCGCAGCATGCCCCAGCTCTGCGCTGACACGTTCGCTGAGGCGGTTCTGGGCAACAGGAGCCCCGCCGGTGTTACCGACGCGGACGGCCGTGGAGCTGGCCTGTCCTCGCGGATCCGCGCCCAGGTCCTGGTCACCGTCCCGGTGTCCTCGCTGACGGGCCAGACGGACGAGCCGGCCATGCTGGACGGCTACGGACCGATCCCGGCGTCCATGGCCCGGCAGCTGGTCGCCAACGGCGCCCACTCGTTCTACCGGGTACTCGTGGATCCCCGGGACGGAGCGCCGCTCGAGATCGGCCGGACAAGCTACCGGGTGACCAAAGCCATGCGGGCCTGGCTGCGGATGCGCGACGGCAAATGCCCCTTTCCCGGTTGCAGCAACAACTCCCTGGACAACGACGCCGACCATATCCTCGCCTGGGCCAACGGCGGCACCACAGGCATCAGCAACCTGGGACAGCCCTGCCGCAAACACCACAGGCTCCGCCACACCACCGGCTGGACACCCACTCCGGCCAGCAAACACGAGCCACCCGGCTGGCTTTCACCCACCGGCCGGCACTACATCAGTGAACTCCAGGACTGGGAACCGCCCTGGTGGCCACCCGGCGTCCAGCCGCAGGCGGGAGACCCGCCGGACTTTGTCTTCACCGGGCAGTCCCTAGGAGAAAGGGCCCTGGAACGATTCCTACACGGGTAGATGCTTCCTGTGCGCGTAGACGGGGGGAACGAGGCATTCGTCGGCGCCCGGTACCGGGTCCTGAATGACGCCGCTCCACGGTCCAGGTTTCTGAGTGCCGCTGGTCCAGGGTCCAGGGTCCAGGGTCCAGGGGTCCTGGCTGCTGCCGTGTTCAAGCATGCGTGGGGGCGCACAGAGCCCGGGCGCACCCAGTCCGAACCCACTCAGTCCGAACCCACTCAGCCCGTACCCGCCGCCTGCGGCCCGGGCAGGGGAAATCGGGTACCGGCTACTCGTTTCTCGGTTCCGTATGGTTCGTAGACTTCGGCCACAGGGCGGGATGTTCCGCACCCTGCGGTCAGGAAGGGCAGGAAGAAGGGGCAGAGAGGTGTATGGAATTGATCGAATCTTTCGGAATTCTCCGTCAGGTTCCTGTCCCTCCGGCGATTACCTGAGCATGGACCTGATGTCCGCAAGCGTTGTCTGGGCTTTTCACAGGGGAGGGACTTTATGTCGTTCTTTACCGCATTGGTGACCAGCAAGGTCGCGGCTGGGCTGCTGGCCGGGGGAACCATCGCCGCCGGAGGAGCGGCCGCGGCTGCCTACACCGGGACACTCCCGGCGCCGCTGCAGCAGGGCAGCCATGAGCTGATCGGCGCCCCGGCGCCCGCGGACCTGCCCACGGCCTTCCCGACAGTTCCGGACCAAAGGCCGGACGCCGCCGAGCAGGGACAGGGACAGGGGCAGGGGCGGGGTCGGGAGAAGGCTGCCGACGCACAGGGAACGGACTCCGACGACGGCGGAGGTCCGGACGCCACCGGTCCGGCCGCCACCGGTCCGGCCGCCTTCGGACTGTGCACCGCGTTTACTCACGGGGGCCTGGATCCGGCCTCCACCGCCTACAAGTCCCTGGCAGCGGCCGCGGATGGCAAGGGCGGAATCGCCGAGTACTGCAAGTCCGTACCGGCTCCGGGCAACTCCGCGGGGCACCGTCCCGACGACCCGGGAAATCAGGGCAAGCAGGACAAGCCAGACAAGAATGACCAACAGGACGACCAGGACAAGCCCGACGCGGACCGGTCATCAAACCAGGTGTCATCAAGCCAGGCCAATACGGTCCAGGCCGACAGGGGACCCTCGCACAAGCCTGCCACCGCAGGGAAACCCTGAGCCAGGGCGCGCGGGATGTCCTGGGGGCGGGTAGCGCGGCTGAACCCCGATGACGTATCGGCGTCGCGGGGTGATGGCGACCGTGCATCGATGTTCACCGCCATCTACCGCTCCCTGTCCCCGGCAGTTGCAGGCTACCTGCGGGCCGGGGGAGTGGATGATCCCGAAGCCGTCACCCACGACGTTTTCCTGGCCCTCTACCCGAAGCTCGGGGCGGTCCACGGGGGAGCAGAGGGCATCCGGGTACTGGTCTTTTCCATCGCGCACGCACGCCTGGTGGACCATCACCGGCGCCGCGGCAGGGCAGCCGCCCCGGTGGAATACGACCCCTGCCGGGACCACCGCCTGAGCGCGTCGGCCGAAGACCTGGTGGTGGACGGCGACGCCGAAGCTGACGCCCTGGCGATGCTCGCCGGCCTCAGTGCGGACCACCGCGAGGTCCTGCGGCTGCGCATCATCGCGGAGCTTTCCGTCAACGAGGTGGCCACCATCATGCAGAAATCGCCGGCGGCCGTCATGCAACTCCAGCGCCGGGCGCTGGTTAGCCTCCGGAAGCAGCTGACCATAGGGAGCGGGGTGCCGGGATGACCGCCGGGCACACACTTCACGACGAGCAGGTGGTCGATCAACTGCTCTTCGAAGCCGGCTGGGACGAGGCACCCGAATTGAAGGGAGCGCTGCTGGACCTCCGCTGCTTCGCGGATGGCCCGCAGGTGGTTCCGTCCGCCAGGCTCGCCGCCCTGATGGCGGCGGCCCCGGCCCAACTCGAACCCGTCAGCCTGAAAGCGGTCAACCCCGACCCCGACAACCCCGACCCCGACAACCCCGAAGCGGCCAGCCCGGACCCCGCCAGCCCGGAACCCATCAGCCTGGATGCCGTGCGGCGACGCAAGCACCGCCGCGCAACGCTCACCGTGCTGGTGGTAGCTGCGTCCATGGGAGCCGGCACGGCGGCCGTCGCCGCAACTGACCCGGGATTCCGCGAGACAGCGCAGCAGACCATCACCACCGTCGTCGAAGCCGTCACCCACGGCCATTCCGGCCGCCCGGCGCCGGCTCCCGCCCGGAATCCGGGTTCCACCCAGCCGCCAGCCCGTGTTCCGGAGCTTCCGGCCCCCGCGCAGAACGCGCCGGGCCGGACCGGAACCACCCCGGGGGAATCGGCTGCCACGCCACCGGCCCACCCCACGAAACCGTCCCCGGCACAACGGGGGCACTGAAAGAAGGTTCGTCATGGACAGCACCCCGGACTACGAGTACGTCACCATCCAGGTGGACAGCCGGCCCCGGCAGCAGGCCAAGGAGCTGAAGAAACTGGCCAAGGCGGGCTGGGAGGTGGTGGCCATCCGCCCCGGAACCATGTTCGCGAACCTCAGCTCAGCCCCGCAGGCCCTGTGCCGGCGGGTCGTCAGCTGAACGGGGGGCGTTTAGTAGCCCCCGGGGTTGGTGGACTCACAGGTCTGGTCGCTGCCGGTCTGCGCCACCACGCCTCCGCCGGAGTCAGCGGACGACGGCGGGGCGGCGGGTTTGGTGCCGGTGGCAAAGTCCGTACCCGCGTACAGTTGCACGCCCTGGACATTCGCTACCTGCATGATGCTGCTGGCCGGCAGCCCGAACAGTGCCGCCACGTCCGCGGCCACGTCCTCGAACCCCGCGCCGTAGTAGACCATGGTCTGCTGCTGCACCTGGCCCTGCAGCTTGGTCACGTTGGTGAAACCGGCATCGGCAAGGATCCCGGCGATCGCCGTGGTCCGCCCCGCCACGCCTGTGCCGTTGGCGATGGAAACCGGCTGGAGCGACTTGTCGTAGGCCGGCGGCGCGGGCGTGGTCGGCGTCTGCGTGGGGGTGGCCGGGGGCTGGCTCAGGTCCGGGTTGTTGCGCAGCGCGGCGAAGAAGTTGGACGCCGCCGGTTCATCGAGCGCGAGCCGGTTGGGGTCCTCGGGCGCGGGGACGGTGGGCGCGGTGATGAAGTTGACGCTGGCGGGGTCGATGTTCTTGAGCCGGTTGGCGATGGTCAGCAGCGACGGGACCGAGGACAGCCCGGAATCGACCGTCAGGTTCTTGGTGACCGTATCGGCGATGGTGAGCGTCTTCTGCGGGTTGGCCAGCGTGCCCTCGGACTTGAGCTTGCGGGTCAGCGAGGCCAGGAAGCCCTGCTGCGCCTTGATCCGGCCCAGGTCCCCGCCGTTGGCGAAGGCGTGCCGGGTGCGCAGGAACGCCAGCGCCTGTTCGCCCTGCACCTGGGAGGTGCCGGCGGGCAGCTTCAGCCCTGAATCGGGATCGTTGACAGCGTCGCTCACGCAGACCTCCACGCCGCCCACTGCGTTGGACAGCTCCTTGACGGCATTGAAGTCGGCCATCATGAAGTGGTCCACCTCCAGGCCGGTGAGCTTGTTTACGGTATCCACCGCGCAGCCGATCCCGGCCTGGGCCATGGCGCTGTTAATCATGGCGTCCTGCCGCGCCGGGTACTTCTCGCCGGTCTTCGAATCGGTGCACGACGGGACGTCCACCAGCAGGTCGCGGGGGAAACTCACCACGTTGACGTGCTTGTTGTCCGCCGAGATGTCCAGCAGCATTATCACGTCTGACTGCCCGTACCCGGACGAGTCCTCGGCCGTGCCGTACTTGCTGTTGTTGCCGCTCCTGGTATCGGACCCGAGCACCAGGATCTGCAGCCGGTCCGTGCTGTCATTGGCGGTCCCCTCGGTCCGCTGGCCTCCGGCCGTCAGTTCGGACGTGCTGAGGTTAGACTGCAGGCGCCACACCCAGTAGCCGCCGAACGCCAGCACGCCGAGGAGCATCACGGCCACTGCGGCGGTGAGGACTTTGACCCAGCGGGGCTTGCGGCGGGACGCACGACGGCGGGAGGTACTGGCGGCGTACAGCTCGCCTTGGCCGGGATAGGACACGGGGCCGGAGTGGGGATTCTCCGTGCCGTCCTGCTCCGGGCCGGGGGAATTCTTGGAACCGAGCACAGCAAAATAACCTTTGGAAGGGGGGCAGGTGTCGGAAAAGCCTACAGGCCGAAGCTGGCAATTCCCTTAGAACGGGCGTGGGAGCGGCCCTGCCGCCACGCGTCCCGGCCATTGGAGGCGTACTCTATGTTCTCGGTGGTGCCCGCTCCGGTTGTGGAAGCGGCGATGGGGGATGCCTGCGGCGCGGGCAAGGAAACGGACAGATGAATACAGGACAACAACAGACGGCGAATGTCCGCACACCCCGGCAGCGGAAGCGGACCCTTGCCTTCCTGCTCGCCGACGACTCCCCAGGCCGCCTGCGGCCGGTCATCTTGGCAGCCGTCCTGTCACTGTCGGCAATCGGCCTCGTGGAGGTGGCATCGGCGTCGTCCGTGGAATCCGTGGCGGCAGGAAACAATCCGTACGACCTCCCCCTGAAGCAGGCCATGTGGACCGTGGCCGGCGTGGTGATCATGCTGGTGCTGGCGCGGCTGCCGGTGCAACGGATCCGGAAGCTCGGCTGGCCGCTGCTGATCGGTTCCCTGGTGGCCCTGGTGTTGGTGTTCACGCCGCTGGGCATGTCCGTGAACGGCAACCGGAACTGGCTGAGCGTGGGCGGCTTCACCGCGCAGCCGTCGGAGTTTGCCAAGCTCTCGCTCATCGTCTGGGGCGCCGCGATCCTGGACCGGAAACAGGCCCTGCTGGGGCAGTGGAAGCATGCGGTGGTCCCGGTTCTGCCCGCCGGGGGGCTCATCATGCTGATCGTGGCGCTGGGACACGACCTTGGCACCACCATGATCATCATGATGATCCTCGCCGCCACCATGTTCTACGGCGGAGTGCGGATGAAGGTCTTCTCCGTGGCCGGACTCATCTGCGCGGTGGCGGCCCTGATCCTCGCCGCCACCAGCGGCAACCGGATGGGCCGGATCTCCTCCTGGCTGGGCATGGGCTCGGCCGAGGACGCGCAGGGCGTGGGCTACCAGGCCACCAACGGCACCTACGCGCTGGCCTCCGGCGGCTGGTTCGGGCTGGGCTTGGGGCAGAGCCGGCAGAAATGGAACTGGATCCCGGAAGCCCACAACGACTTCATCTTCACTATCCTGGGCGAGGAACTGGGCCTGGCCGGGACGCTGCTGGTGCTGTGCCTGTTCGCGATCCTGGCCATCGCGGTGTTCAAGACGATCGCGCGCACCCAGGACACCTTCTCCCGGATCGTTGCCTGCAGCGTGATCACCTGGATCCTGGGGCAGGCCGTGATCAACATCGCCATGGTCAGCGGGCTGCTGCCCGTGATCGGCGTCCCGCTGCCGTTTATCTCCTACGGCGGCTCCGCCATGGTGTCCTCGCTGGCCGGGATCGGGATCGTCCTGGCGGTGACACGGCCGGAACCTGTGGGTGGCAAGCCTGATCCGCGGCGTGCCGGGGCAGGTGCGGCCGCGGCGGGTGCTTCGCCTGGCTCGACAGCTGGCCGGGGAAACGGCCGCCGGCATGAGTACCAGCGGTAACGTCCGGGGTAACGCCGGCGGCGCTCCGGCCGCGCCCATGACCGCCATCCGCTTCATCCTGGTGTTCGGGATCGTCAGCGCGCTGATGGACATGGTGTACGAGGGCGCCCGCAGCGTCACCGGCCCCTTCCTGGGCGTGCTGGGCGCATCCGCCCTCCTGGTCAGCGTGGTCACCGGTGCGGGGGAGGCGGTGGCACTGGTGCTGCGGCTGCTGTTCGGGCGGCTGGCGGACCGGCCCGGGCTGCGCTGGACGCTGGCCCTCAGCGGTTACGGCCTCACCGCGTTGTCCGTGCCGCTGCTGGGGATCACCGACGCGTTGTGGGTTGCGTGCCTGCTGGTGCTGCTTGAGCGGCTGGGCAAAGCTGTGCGGAGCCCGGCGAAGGACACGATGCTCGCCGAGGCCGGCGCCGGCCTGGGGCAGGGCAAGGCATTCGCATTGCACGAGGCCCTCGACCAGGTGGGCGCACTTCTGGGTCCGCTCCTGGGGGGTGTGGCCCTGGCCTTGAGCGGAACGTACGGCCCTGGGTTCCTGCTGCTGGCGGTTCCCGGGCTCGCTGCCATGCTGATCCTGTTCCGGCTCAAGCGGCGGGTTCCCGACCCCGCCGTGTACGAGGCTGCGGTGCCTGGCGGGCCAGCCCCTGTGCCGGGGGCCGCTCCTGCTGCGGCAGGCGAGGTGCCGGCCACCGACCGCACGCGGGTCCCGATGCCGCGGCAGTACTGGGTCTACGCCGCGTTCAGCAGCCTGACCATGTTCGGCTACGCCACGTTCGGCCTGCTCTCGTTCCACCTGGTGTCCACCGGGCTCCTGCCCGCCGCCTTGGTCCCGGTCCTCTACGCCGTGGCCATGGGGGTGGATGCCGTGGCGGCGCTCGCGTCCGGCTGGCTCTTCGACAGGATCGGGCTGAAGGTCCTCCTGGCGCTTCCTGTCCTGGCAGCTGCGGTCCCGTGGCTGGGGTTCAGCAACAACACGGCGCTCGCCGTCGTGGGTGTGCTGGTGTGGGGAGCGGCGATGGGCGTGCAGGAAAGCACCATGCGCGCAGCAGTGGCCGGCCTCGCCCCGGCAGGGCGCCGCGGGAGTGCGTACGGCATGTTCACCGCCTGCTACGGCCTTGCGTGGCTGGCCGGAAGTTTCCTGATCGGCCTGCTGTACGAGCAGTCACTCTTCGCGCTGGCCGTCACCGTGACCGTCGTCCAAGCCGCGGCCCTGGCCATCTTCCCCGCCGTGCGGCCCCGTACCGGCTGAACCCTCTTCACTCCGCCTGGCTGGCAATCCGCCTGGCTGCCTGTGAAACTCAGGCGGCCGCCCCGGAAGGCTCGGGGCACTCGGTGCAGCGGACGCTCGCAACCAAAGCGCCGGCGTCGTCCTTCTGGAAGTGTGTGACGTGGTTAGTGGTCCTGCCGCACGAGGGGCAGAAGCTTTGGCTTTGTTTTGTCCACATCCCTGAATAATACGGACTCGGCCCACAAACAGAAGGGTGGGGGGCCAAGCATGTGGAACTCCGCAACCATACCTTTACCTGATCTTGACCCAAACCCTTGGCGATCCTTCAGGAATCGAGCAGATTGCGGGCTTACTTTGAGGCCATCACTTAGTACGACGCAGTACGAAGGAGCGCAGGACAATGACCATCACCGATTACCTTGTGGCCCTGGGTGGCATGCTGGCAACACTGGGTGCGGCGGGCCTTGCTGCTGCCGGACTCATCCGGGCGCGGGCGCGGCACTGACTCCTTGCCGCATTCAGGCAAAGGTGTGCGGTTCCAGCTGCGCCGCCAGTGCGGCCGTGGGCACTGCCTTAAGGATGCCCTCAGCCACGCTGCGCACCTTCACGCTCCGCTGGCGTGAGGCGCTGGCGAGCTTGCTGAACGCCTCCGCATAGGAGCAGCGGTTCTGCGCCATGATCACCCCGCAGGCCACGTCGATGGACGTCCTGCCCTCCAGGACCTCCTTGAGGTTGTCGCCGGCCCGGTTCACGGCGTGCACGTCCAGCGCCAGTTTCAGGCTCTTCGACGCTACCTCGGCGAATGATTGCGCCTCCTGTACAAGGTGGCTGTCGAATTCGGCGCCGGCGGGGACCAGCAGGACCACCACACCCGTTGCTTCAGGCTCCAGCCGGAGCGGGACCGCAAGCGCCACGCCGTATCCGTGCTCCTGGAGCCGCCGCCGGTACCCCTGCCACCGGGGCGAGGAAGCGGTGGAGCCAATGACCGCAGTCCGGGACAGTGCGCCCTGGGCCATCGGGCCGTCCACACGGGCCTCCTCGTCTTCGGCCAGGGCAGTGGCCGCCGGGGTGCTTCCGGCGCTGGCAGGAACAGACCCCTTTCGATGGAGCATCACGGCGCAATCGGCGGCACGTTCTGCCGGCCCGCTGAGCGCCTTCGCGGCAGCACGGGCAAGCTTGAGCAGGGACTGCGCGTCGTCGTCGGTGTCCGTCACCAGATCCAGCAGCAACCCCTGCCGGTCATGCCCGCCACCCGCTGGACCACCTGCCACCATCCGCCCCCGTCCGCTGATCCGCGACGCCGGTGCCGCGGTTTTCCCTGAATCTATGGGGCCGCCGCGGCTGCAGCACGAGTAGCCGGTACTCTACTTTCCCGCGGCACGCGGGGGAGTACTTGCCCATGCCCCGCGGGGCCGTGCAATCCAGCCCAGTTACTCCTTCAGCCTGGGATTCCGGCCCGCGGACGTTCCCGGAATTCCCGGGCGTGGCACCCTGCACGGGGCAAGCAACTGGGCTGGAGCGCACGCGGTGGCGGTGTCCGCGGCGACCCGGCCGCCGTCGAGCACCACAACGCGGTCCGCCCGGCCGATGTCCTGCGGGGCGTGGGAGGACTCCAGGACCGTCACCCCGCGCCGCAGTTCCTGTTCGACGGCGGCCCGGACCAGCAGGTGCGCGGCGCTGTCCAGGCCTGCCGTGGGCTCGTCCAGGACCAGGATCGCCGCCTCCTGGGCCAGCCCCTGCGCGATCAGGGTCCGCTGCCGCTGCCCGCCGGAGAGTTCCTGGAGTTGCCGGCCAGCCAAATCCGCGATGCCCATCCGCTCCATGGCCGCGTTGACTGCCCGACGGTCGCCGGCCAGCAGCGGCAGCAGGCCCCGGCGGTGCGGCCAGCGCCCCATCTCCACCACCTGCCGGACCGTACAGGGCAGGTCCTGCGGCGTGCGCGGCAGCTGGATGACAAAAGCCGGCCGCGAACCGGTGGCCACCGACCCCTGGGTCGGCCGCAGGACTCCCGCCGCGAGTGCCAGCAGGGTGGATTTTCCCGAGCCGTTCTTCCCGGCCAGCACCGTGTGCGTGCCCTTGGACAAGCCGATCGAGACGCCCTGCAGCGCCTGCCGGTCCGGATAGGCAAAACCCGCCCCGCTGAACATCACTTCTGCATCATTGTTGAGAATCATTCTTATTAAGATACGCTGGGCCGCGATGGAATGGTTACTTGATCCCCTGAGCGTGTCATTCGTGCAGCGCGCCCTGCTGGGCGGCTGCCTGGTTGCTGTGTTCTGCGCCGTCGTCGGTACCTGGGTGGTGGTGCGCGGCATGGCCTTCCTGGGCGACGCCATGTCCCACGGCCTCCTGCCCGGCATCGCGGTCGCCTCCCTGCTGGGCGGCAACCTGCTGCTGGGCGCAGCCGTCAGCGCGGCGGCGACGGCGGCTGGCGTCTCGGCCATCACGCGGAACCGGCGCGTATCGCAGGACACGGCCATCGGGCTGCTGTTCGTGGTGATGCTCTCGCTCGGCGTGATCATCGTGTCGGCGTCCGGCTCCTTCGCCGTGGACCTCACCGGCACGCTTTTTGGCGACGTGCTCGCGGTCAGCACGGCCGACGTCGTCCTGCTCGCCGCCGTGTGCGCAGTTGTCCTGGCCGCCGCCGCGCTGTGCCACCGCGCCTTCCTTGCCGCGGCCTTCAACCCGCAGAAGGCCGCCAGCCTGGGGCTGCGTCCGCGGCGGGCCCACGTCATGCTGCTGGCCCTGGTGACCCTGGCGGTGGCGGCGTCCTTCCAGGTGGTGGGCACGCTCCTGGTGTTCGGGCTCCTCGTCGCCCCGCCGGCTGCCGCGCTGGTCTGGGCCCGGTCCGTCCGGGGAGCCATGATGCTCGGCTCCCTCATCGGCGCCGCCAGCGTAGTGGTTGGCCTCTGGATTTCCTGGCATGCCTCCACGGCCGCCGGCGCCACCATCGCCCTCGCGGCAGCGCTGTCCTACTTCGCCTCCGCCCTGGCCCGGGCCGCCGTCCGCCACGTGGTCCGGCCGCCCGCCACACCCGCCGTCGAACCCCTCCCGTCCGAACCCCGCCCATCCGAACCACTGGAAATGGAACCCCTGCCCCGTGCCCCGCACCACGCCTAAACCCCTGCTCGTCCTGCTCAGCCTTCCCTTGCTGCTCTCCGCCTGCGCTGCGCCGGACGCCCCGCCCGGGGCGCAGCTGTCCGCGTCCACCCCGCATGGCTATGTCGCCGGGGCGCAGGAGAAGCCCGAGCCGCAGGCCGGCCTGCTCACCCTCAACGCCGGCACGGGGGAGGGGCAGCTGCTGTCCCTCCTCACCGAAGAAGCGTCCGACGCCGGCACGTACGGACCCGTCACCGCCGCGCAGGTGGACGGCCGCTACGCCCTGCTCACCACGGCGGCGGGCGTGCAGGTGTTCGACACCGGTGCATGGACCGTGGACCATGGCGAACACAGGCACTACTACAGTTCCCCGCCGGGCCCGGTGGGGACCCTCGCCGTGCCGGACGCGGGGGCGGTGGCCGGGGACGGCAAATCCATCGCCGTGTTCTCCCCGTCCGGCGGCTACGCGTCGGTGTACCGGCACAAGGACCTCGACGCCGGTTCGATGGCCGAGGCATTCCGGATCACCACGTCTCCGCATTCGGGGATGGTGGTCCCGTATGCGGGGCACTTCATCGCGTCGGTCGAAGGGTCCTCCACCGGGTCCTCTGCCGGATCCTCCGCCGGGGACCCGGCCGCGGCCGGCGGGGTGGAGGTCCGCGACGCCTCGGACGCCGTGGTCCTGGGCCGGCAGGACTGTGCCGGCCTGGCCGGGCACGCCTACGTCCGCGCGGGCTTGGTGTTCGCCTGCGCCGACGGGGCGCTGCTGGTCACGGGGGATGACGGTGCCTTCGCTGCAGAGAAGATTCCGTATCCCGACGGCGGCGCGGGCCTCCCGCCGGCCACCAGCCTGGGGCACCGTCCCGGCTCCAACGAGCTTGCCGGACCGGCCGGCAGCTCCGGCATCTGGCACTTGGACGTCGCCAAACGCACCTGGACGTACCTGCCCACGCCCGTCCCCGCCGTGGCCGCCGCCGCGGTGGGTGACGGGAAGCGGGTGCTGGCTGCCGGCGTCGACGGCTCCGTGCTGGCCCTCAATACGGCCACGGGTGGGGTCACTGCCCGGGCCGCCCTGCTGGCACCCGCTTCTGCCCGCCACCCGCAGCTACGCATCGACACCTCCCGCGCCTACGTCAGCGAGCCTGCCCGCTCCAAGGTCCACGAACTCGACTACGCGGACGGGCTCCGCATCGCCCGGACGTTCGACGTTCCGGCCGCTGACTTCCTGCTGGAGACCGGGCTGTGAGGCCGGATGTGCCGGTGCGCCGCACCGTGCTGTGGCTGGTCCTGTGCCTTGGGCTGGGATGGGCGCTCGCCGGCTGCTCTCCCGCTGCAGTGGCGCGGCCCACCGTGGTGGTCACCACCAACATCCTGGGCGACATCACCCGCAACGTGGTGGGCGACCAGGCGGACGTGGTGGTGCTGATGGGCGCCAACGCCGACCCCCACTCCTTTGGCATCTCCGCCAAGCAGGCGGCCGTCATCGGGAGCGCGGACCTGGTGATCCACAACGGCGGGGGACTGGAAGAGAACGTCCTCAACCAGGTGGAAGCAGCCGCCGCTGAAGGCGTGCCGGCGCTCAAGGTGCTGGACGCCGTCGAACCCCTGGTATTCGGTGCCGGCGGGCCGTCCGGCGGGGCGCAAGACCCGCACTTCTGGACCGATCCGTCCCGGGTGGCGAAGGCCGCCGGGGCGATAGCCCGCAGTGTGGCCAAGCACGTGGACGGGGTGGACGCCGGCGCCCTGCGCTCGCAGGAGGCGGCCTAGGTGCAGCAGTTGGGGGAGCTGGAGTCCTGGATGAATACCCGCTTCAGCTCCATCCCCGACAGCCAGCGCAAGCTCCTCACCAACCACCACGTGTTCGGTTACCTGGCGCAGCGGTTCGGCTTCGAGGTCATCGGCGCGGTGGTTCCGAGCGGGACTACGCTCGCCTCGCCCAGTTCCGCTGACCTCAACGACCTCACCACGGCAATCCGCGCCGCAGGCGTGGCGGCCATCTTCGCCGACTCCTCGCAGCCCGAGAGGCTGGCCCAAGTGCTCGCCGCCGAGGCCGGGCAGGACATCGCCGTGGTCCCGCTCTTCACCGAATCCCTGGGCACCGACGGCTCCGGCGCCGCCACCTACCTGGACATGATGCGCACCAACACCGAACGCATCGCCACCGCCTTGTCCTGAACGGGAGTTGTCCTGGCACTCCCGAATCCCCATCCCGATAAGAAAAGGAACACCATGCATCACCGCACCACCCCCGTCCGCCTGCTCGCAGCGCTCACCCTCACGGGCCTGCTGCTCACCGGCTGCGGGGCCGATGCCACGCCCGCCGGCAACGCGCCGGCTTCCTCCGCTCCCGCCGTGGAGGCTGCGCAGCAGCGGCTCGTCACCACGTACGACGGCGGCATCCAGGTCCTGGACCCTGCCACCTTCAAGGTGCTGGGCGACTTCCCGCTGGCCGGGTTCAACCGGATCAGTCCCGCAGGCGACGGCCGGCACGTCATCATCTCCACAGCGAAGGGTTTCGAGGTGCTGGATACCGGAGCGTGGACCGACGCCGGCACCCACTATGCGCAGGCACCCGCCATGACGGACATCGTCTTTCCCACCACCAAGCCCGGCCACGTGGTGCGGCACGGCGGCAAGACGATCCTCTTCAGCGACGGGACCGGCGAAGTGAGTGTCTTCAACTCCGCTGACCTGGCGTCCGGCCAACCCCGGGTGGAAACCCACCGCGCCGAAGAGGCCCACCACGGCGTCGCCGTCGAACTCTCCAACGGCGACCTGGTCCTCACGCTGGGGAACGAGGAGGAACGCCCCGGCATCGTGGTGCTGGACAAGGACGGCAAGGAGATAGCCCGGAACGAGGACTGCCCTGGCGTGCACGGCGAGGCCACTGCCGCGGGCGAGGCCGTGGTGATCGGCTGCCAGACCGGGGTCCTGGTGTACGCCGGCGGCGCCATCACCAAGCTGGACAGCCCCACGGCGTACGGGCGGATCGGAAACCAGGCCGGCTCGGAGGAATCCGTGGTGACCCTGGGCGACTACAAGCAGGACAAGGATGCGGAACTTGAACGGCCACAGCAGATCTCGCTCATCAACACCGAAACGAAGTCGCTGGCGTTCGTGGACCTGGGAACCAGCTACAGCTTCCGGTCGCTGGCCCGCGGACCGCACGGTGAGGCGCTGGTACTCGGCACCGACGGCGCGCTGCACGTCATCGACCCGGACACCGCTGCCGTGACGAACAGCTTCCCTGTCATCCCCGCCTGGGAAGAGCCGCTCGACTGGCAGGAACCGCGGCCCACTATCTTCGTGAACGGACACACCGCGTACATCACGGACCCCGGCACCAGCACGATCCACGCCGTGGACGTCGAGAGCGGAAAAACCACCGGCACGGGCACGCTGGAGCGCACCCCGAACGAGCTCGCCGGCGTCACGGGCTGACTCCCCGGGGGACAGGCACCTTCCGTCATGGCCTTGTTCGCGGTTCTGAACCATCAAGGGCCAGGAACTGCGAACAAGGCTATGACCGGAGGGCGCAGCGGTCAGCAGTGCTCGCAGCAAACCTCGCCGCGCCACGCGTTGAAGCCCTCGCGCACCGCAATACCGGCGATCGCCAGGGCCGCGACGGCATCCGCCCACCACCAGCCCAGCACGCCGTTGAGCATCAGGCCCACCAGCAGCACGGCCGAGAGGTACGTGCAGAGCAGCGTCTGCTTGGAATCAGCGACGGCGGTCGCTGAACCCAGCTCACGGCCGGCACGCCGCTGCAACCAGGACAGGACGGGCATGATGGCCAGGCTCAGGGCCGCGATCACGATTCCCGGCACCGAATGCTGCGCTTCGCCGCCGCCGGCAAGGGACCGGACCGCGTCCACCGAGACGAAAACCGCGAGGGCAAAGAACGAGAGGGCGATCATCCGCAACGTCAGGTGCTCGCGGCGCTCCGGGTCCTTCGAGGCGAACTGCCAGGACAGGGCCACTGCGGAGGCAACCTCGATCACCGAATCCAGGCCGAAGCCCAGCAGCGCGGCGGAATCAGCCACTCCGCCGGCCCACAGTGCCACCACGGCCTCGATGATGTTGTAGGTGATGGTGGCCGCGGCGAGCAGCCGGATGCGGCGGGTAAGTACCGCGCGGCGGGCTGGGGCAGGGCCCAGGTGCAGGCCTGTCATGCGGTGCACGTCCCGTCCGGGGCACAGCATGCGGGGTCCACTGCCAGGACCACGCCCAGGAGGTCCCGTATGGCGTGGCCAAGTTTGGCATCGGCCAGTTCATACCGGGTGCGCCTGCCGTCCGGGACGGCCACCACCAAACCGCAGCCACGCAGGCAGGTCAGGTGGTTGGACATGCTTTGGCGTGAAACGCCGATCGAATCGGCAAGGTCCGATGGGTAGGCGCCGCCGTCAGCGAGGGCCAGCATGATCCGGGCACGGGTGGGGTCCGAGACTGCATAGCCAAAGCGCGCGAGGACCGGCGCGTGCGTGAGGGTTTCCATCGAACCGAGAATACAGCCATCCGTGTATTCAGATCCAGCTGTATTCAAGGCCCGGCGGAAGTAATGGAAGAAGAGGGGTGTCCGGCTCGCTCTGGCCCGGAATCTGGGCGCTGCGAGCTGCCGGGTGCGTTATGCGGCCAGGCGGGTTGCCGGTGCGGGCCGATGCCGCCGTTCAGCCAGCACGCTAATGGTGCATGGAGCCTGCTCCGGATCGATTTTTGCGGGCAGGTGCCTGGTTTCGGAGGCGGCGCGGAGCATCTCCAGCGCCTCGTCATCCACCAGTGCGTGTGAGATATCGAGTTCCAGGTCCAGGCCGCCCTTGATGGAATTGGCCCGCTTTGCCACGACGTAGATGGCGTTGATGCTATGGATGGTGATGTGCCCCTTTGCAATCACCTGAGCTTTGGCGTGGTCCAGGTCCACCCGGACCACAATGTTCAGCTTCGAATTCAAGGTGTAAAGCCTTCCCCTGCATTGGCTGCGACGCTGCAGCTTCTTGCTTGGCCCGTTTGCTCGAGCCTCCATTAGATTAGGGAACGAATGTGATGCACGCAACACCAGCCTAATTATTACGCCGAATGTTCTTTCCCTCCTGACCACGCAGCCCTGCCACCGAAGGACAAACATGAGCAACCATCAGCTGATCATCATCGGCTCAGGCCCTGCCGGCTACACCGCCGCCATCTACGCCGCCCGCGCCGGCCTCAACCCGCTGGTCCTGGCCGGTGCAGTGACGGCGGGAGGCGCGTTGATGAACACCACCGAGGTGGAAAACTTCCCCGGTTTCCCCGAAGGAATCCAGGGCCCGGAGCTGATGGACGGCCTTCAGCAGCAGGCGGAGAGGTTCGGCGCGCGCATAGAGTTCGACGACGTCACGTCCGTCGACCTCAAGGGTCCCGTCAAGCGCGTGGTCACCGGCGCAGGGGAGACGTACGAGGCCAAGGCAGTCATCCTGGCCACCGGCTCGGCCTACAAGGAACTCGGCCTGCCCGAGGAAAAGAAGTTCAGCGGCCACGGGGTGTCCTGGTGCGCCACCTGCGACGGGTTCTTCTTCCGGGAGCAGGACATCATCGTGGTGGGCGGCGGCGACTCCGCCATGGAGGAAGCAACCTTCCTGACCCGCTTCGGAAAGTCCGTGACCGTCGTCGTCCGCAAGGGCGAACTCCGAGCCTCCCGCATCATGGCGCAGCGCGCCAAGGACAACCCCAAGATCCGCTTTGCCTGGAACTCTGCCGTCACCGCCATCCACGGCGACGGAAAGGTCACCGGCGTCACCCTCACGGACACCCGCACGGGCGATACCCGCCACCAGGACGCCACCGGCATCTTCGTGGCCATCGGGCACCTGCCGCGCACCGAGCTCGTGGCCGGGCAGGTGGACCTGGACGGGGAGGGCTACATCAAGGTGGACTCGCCCACCACCTGCACCAACCTTTCCGGCGTCTTCGCCTGCGGCGACGCCGTGGACCACCGCTACCGCCAGGCCATCACGGCAGCCGGCACCGGCTGCGCCGCGGCCCTGGATGCCGAGCGTTTCCTGGCAGCCCTGGAGGACGCCGCCAGCATTGCGACGGCGCTGGTTGAGGAACCCACCCACGGCTAGGCTCCGTGCCCCCGGCCTGATGGGGCGGCCGCTCCCCGGGTCAGACGACCTCGGGAAGCCTTCCCGTTAACACCGAAACGGGCGCCGCGGACCAGCGCTCACGCTCCGGTTCATACGAAATGACCATGGAGGCATCGTTCTCGCGCGCCTCGTCAATGGCGAGCAGCAGGGCGTCCTCCATGTGCCTGGCGTATTCCAGCCGCTCGGGCAGGCTGCCCTGCACGCCGCCGTCGTCAATCAGCACGTGGCCCTTGCCGTCCACAATGACCTTCAATGAATACCCGCGGTCCTCGTACAGCGACCCCCGGGTGGATGAAATTTCTGTGACTCGATCTGCCCGGACCAGCCCGTTGCCCAGCGTGCGGATCCACACTTCACCCATGAAATGACCTCCCCTTTGGCTGGAGGCGCGAATCAGCGCCCCATAAGGCGAACGCTACTCCTCCGCAGGCCATTTGTGACCCCTGAATTTCTGCGGACAGTTGCCGAATCCGCCGGGCTGGCACGTGGGCCGGCGCATGGACTGTGTCTACACCGCGGCGGCGCTCAGCTATGCCGAATGTCGGCAGCCCGGGGAGGATGTTCCGAGAATTGTTGGAGGTTGGAATGTGGTCAAAGCTGGATACCTACCTTTACCCTCTCCGGCCGCCCACCGTGTGCCCCTCCGGGACCTTTGAACTGGACGTCGCTTCGGGAAACATGCAATGGTCCGAGGGGTTGTTCGGCATCCATGGGCTGGGCAAGGGCGAGGTGGTGCCCACGTTCGAACTGCTGATGGCCCACAAGCAACCCTTGGACCGGGACCGGGTGAGGGAGCTGTGGATGGACCTCCTGGCCGGCGGGGGCCAGGGTGCGCTGCTCCACCGCGTCATCGACGCCAAAGGCAGGGAACGGCGCGTCTTTTCGGCGATCCAGGTCGAGGCTGATGCCTCCGGACGCGTGGCCCGTGCGCACGGATTCATGGTGGACATCACCCAGAGCCTGCGCATCGAGTCGCAGAACGCAGCCAGCGAAGCGATCGAAGGCGTGTACGCGCACAAAGCCGTGATCGAGCAGGCCAAGGGCATTGTCATGGGCCTGCTCGGCGTGGAGGCCGAGGCAGCCTTCGATATCCTGGCCGACCAAAGCCAGCACATCAACGTCAAACTCCACGTTGTGGCGGATGGGCTGGTCAAGTCCGCGGCGGAGGGGAAAGCCCGGGAAGCGGTGGCCGGTTTCCGGCTTTCCCGCTGACTGTCAGCCCATGACCTGCTGGTTCACCCAGCATTCCAGCGGGGGCACCAGCAGCAACACCGCGACGCCGGCCACCATCAGGACATGGATGAACACGTTCCAGGCTGTGGTTCCGAGGGTTTCGCCGCCGCCGGTGGCTGCGAACCAGAACGGAACCAGGGCCACAAGGCCGAGTGCAGCCGATGCCCGCGCCGCGTATTCCCACCAGTTCCACCGTGCAAACAACCCCCACGTTGCTACCGCGAATCCGAGCACGGTGAGCAGTGAGAGGACCATGGTGATGTTCCACCAGGCGCCTGAGGTGTTTACCCCGCGGGTAGCAAAGGTGGGCGTCAGCCACAGCCAGCTGCTTCCAGCCATCAGGAGGGCGATGCCGCCCAAGGTACGCAGGGTGAACATTTCCCACCACCTCCTGCAGCCAGCTTCCTTGTTGTGGACGGAAGCGGAACAGTGCCGAACGGCCCGTCAGGCCGCCGGAATACATGCACCGCTTGAAGAGGGCGGCCGGCGGGACCTTCGGCACTTCTGGTTGCCTGTGGAACCGGGGCAGGCAGTTGGCATGGCGGGCCGGACTTCCACGAGGAGCGGCAGCGTAGGCTCAGTCGTTGTCAACGCTCTGCTGCTGTGGGGCATCAACATCTGGCCGGGCTGGCGGGTGGTGCCATTCCTGACGGCCGACATGACCCGCGTCCTCGACCTCATCAATGCGTCCCTGATCGCGGGCATCATCGTCAACCTGGTGTTCGTACTGGTGCGCAACAGGGCCGTCATGGCGCTCGGGAACCTGGTGGTCCTGGGCATTGGGCTGGCGGCCGTGATCCGGATGTGGGAAGTCTTCCCCTTCGATTTCGGGAACAGCTGGTCCGGCTGGCCGGTGCTGGTGCGGGTGTTCCTGGTGCTCGGCATCGTGGGCTCGATCATCGGTGCCGTGGTGGAGGTGGTGAACCTGTTCCGCGGCCTGGCAGGTTCCCGCCCGCGGACCCGTTAGGGACGTGCAGGACCGTCACTCAAAGTGCGTGACAACAGTGGGGTCGTGGGCCACGGACGCCACTACCCTTGATGCCACATCGCGGAGCTTGAGGTTGCGGGTGTTGGAGGCGCTGCGCAGGATCCGCATGGCGGTGTCCTGGTCGCACCGGTTCTGGGCCATGATGATGCCGGCGGCGAGGTTGATGGTGGTGCGGGACTCCATGGCCGCTGTCAGGTTCTCCCGGTCCTCCGTCAACTGCGCCACCCGGACCGCAATGCGCAACGACTTGGACGCCTGCGCAGCGTGGGCCTCCGCGCACTCGATGTCCTCCGCGCTGAACGCATGGATATTTGCCGCGTACAGGTTCAGTGCGGCGCCGGCGTCATTCTCGAGCGGCAGCGGGACAGAGAGAACGGAACCGATCCCCTCGGACCAGGCGGTGGAACAGTAGTGCGCCCACCGGGTTTCATCCTCGAGGTTGGGCACATGGATGGTGACCACATCCCGAAGTGCCGTCAGGCAAGGCCCCTCGCCGAACGCGTACTGCAGCTCGTCCATTGCATGGACCTGGGGGTCGCTGGTGGCCACCGTGGCCGGCCTGCGGTGCCGCAGCAGGGTCACGCCGCAGAGCAGTTTGTTGTCCCCCGAAAGGCTTTCGGCGGAATACGTGACAAGCTCCTGCAGCAGTTCCGCTACGTCCGAACTTTCCAGGACCAGGTCTTGGAGGTGCTCCAGGATCCCGGGCTGGGGCTGGGGGCTCCGATTTTCGACCATGCCACATCTTTCCGAAATACCATGGCACCTGTGCTGACCGGAACGCGTGGATGTGCTCAAGGCGGAACAGCCCGTTTGCGATGACACTTCCAGTCTAGGGCCGGCTGCCGTCGCGGGACCCTCCGGCCCTACCTTTTCTTATCCCTTCGGGGCAGCGGTCTTCCCCTTGCATGGCGGGACGCGGCCATAGGATAAATCTGATGACTTCCCCGGATGATACCCAGCCCTTCAGCCTGCGCAAAATTGCCGTCGCCGCGTTTGGACCCAGCCTGCTTTTCGGCGTCGGCCAGGGGGCGATCCTTCCGGTGGTGGCATTGTCCGCGCGCGAACTGGGGGCGTCCGTGGCCGTGGCGGCCCTGGTCGTCACGCTCATTGGCCTCGGGTCCTGGTTCTTCAACCTGCCCGCGTCCCTGGTAACCCTGCGTTTCGGTGAGCGTTGGTCCATCGTGGGTGCCGCCGTCGCCGCCGGGTTGGCGCTGGCGGCGGCCGCCGTGTCCTCCGGAGCCACGCACGGACTGTGGCTGCTCGCAGCGGCGATGGCCGTCGTCGGGATGTCCGGGGCGGTCTTTGGACTGGCGCGGCAGAAGTACCTCACCGAAGCCGTGCCGGTGGAGTTCCGTGCCCGGGCGCTGTCCACGCTGGGCGGCGTCAACCGCATCGGCGTGTTCATCGGCCCGTTCGCGGGCGCAGCCGTGATGCAGTTCTCCGGCCTCGCCGGAGCCTACTGGGTGGGGGTGGTGGCCATGGCCGCGGCCGCGTTGCTCTCGCTCACCATCCCGGACCTTACGGCGCCGGACCCCGCCCCGGGCGGGCACGCCGGCCCCCAGCCCACGCTCCGCAGCGTCGCGGCCTCGCACGCGGGCGTGTTCCTTTCGTTGGGCGTGGGCATCCTGCTGCTCAGCGCGCTGCGTTCCTCCCGGCAGGTGGTGATCCCGCTCTGGGCCGACCACCTGGGCATGGATGCCACCTCCGCGTCGCTGATCTACGGGCTGTCCGGGGCCATCGACATGCTGGTGTTCTACCCGGCCGGCAGGCTGATGGACCGCAAGGGCCGGCAGTGGGTGGCGGTCCCGTCCACGCTGCTGATGGGGACCGCGCTGCTGCTGATCCCCCTGACCGGGTCCTTCGTGGGGCTGCTGCTCGCGGCGCTGCTGATCGGGTTCGGCAACGGGATCAGTTCCGGGTTGGTGATGACGCTCGGCGCCGACTTCTCGCCCGACCGTGGCCGCGGCCAGTTCCTGGGCCTCTGGCGGTTCATGGCCGACGCCGGGTCCACGGGCGGGCCCGTGCTCCTCTCCGGGGTGACTGCGCTCGCATCGCTGGGCCCGGGGATCGCAGCCACCGGCGTCCTGGGGTTCGCGGCGGCGGCCGTGTTCGCCGTCGTAATTCCCCGCCTGAGACACCGCCGGAACTACTGATGGCCCGGCTTGCTCTATCACTTCTGGTCCCTAAAAGGGAGGTTTAGGGACCAGATCTGATAGAGCATCGGGCCGTGTTTGGCGCACGGGTTGGTGGGTAGGCCGCGGTGCGAGGTTATCCTCGACACATGAGTGAAACGGGCACCACCGCTCGCATCAGTCCGCTGCAGAAGGCCGTGTGGTGGGCGCAGGACTACGTGTACGCCGGAATCTGGCAGGTCCGCGGCTTCCTCTCGCGCGTGCAGTCGGGGTCCTTCCGCGACGGCAGCCGGCCGCCCGTGCTGATCATCCCCGGCGTGTACGAAAACTGGCAGTTCATGATGCCGCTCATCCAGGCCATCCACGACGCCGGCCATCCCGTGCACGTAGTCACGGTGCTGCAGCGCAACAAGCTGACAGTCCCCGAGGCTGCCAAGCTGGTGGCGCAGCACCTGGAGGAGGCGGGCCTGCGCAACGCCATCCTGGTGGCGCACAGCAAAGGCGGCCTGATCGGCAAATACGCCATGCTGTCCCTGGACCCCGAGCACCGGATCGACCGGATGATCGCCGTGTGTGCACCGTTTTCCGGCTCGCGCTACGCCCGGTACATGCTGCTGCCCAGCCTGCGGATCTTCTCCCCGCGCAACCCGCTGACGCTCCAGATGTCCCGCGAACTTGCCATCAACAGCCGCATCACGTCGATCTACGGGCCGTTCGATCCGCACATCCCGGAGGGAAGCGTCCTGCCCGGCGCCACCAACATCGAGCTGCCGGTGGCGGGGCATTTCCGGATCCTGGGCGACTCCGAAACGGCACGGATCATTGTGGAGCAGCTGAGCCTGCCTGCCTGACGTCTGTTGCCCGGGCCGGCGCTGCCTGTTCTGCCCGCGTCCGTGCCGCGATGTGCCGGGCGATGTACGCCGCATCCCTGCCCACGCCGTGGACCATGGACGAGGCCAGCGACTGCTGGAAGACGGCACCCAGGAAGTACAGCCCTTCCTGCGCCTTGGCGACGCCACGCTCCTGCTGGGGTTCGCCGTCGGGCCCTGTCACGGGAAGGTCGATCCACTCCAGGGCCGGCCGGAAGCCGGTGCACCAGATGACGTTGGCAACGTCCAGGGTGCGGCCGTCTGCGAGCAGCGGCATGCCGTCCCTGGTCCCTTCCGTCCTGGGGACGCGTTCGACGCCGGCAGCCACCAGGTCGCGGTCCTTCACCCGGATCAGTGGTCCGCTGTGCGCAAGGACCTGGTGCCGGGCCTTCCGTCCCACGGGGGTCTTGACGTTCAGGACGTGGGAGAAGGCGAAGAAGACGGCGAGGGTAAGGGGCCGGGCCGCGACGGCGTCGATGGGCCACGGGATCTCGCCAGGGTGCCGGCCGGAGAGGAACGTCCTGCGGGTGGCGGCCAGCTCGAGGGCGATGTCGGCCCCCGAGTTGCCGGCGCCGACCACCAGGACGGGGCCCGGTTGCAGGTCCTGCGGATTCTTGTAGTCCGCCGCGGGGAGCTGGCGGATGGTGCTGTCCAGCTGGGTTGCAAACTCCGGCACCTTGGGCTGGCGGTCCCAGCCCGCGGCCACCACTACGTTGCCGGCTTCCACTTGTCCGGTGCCTGTGTCCATGACGAAGCCGGCTCCGTTGTGGCCCAGCCGGGTGACCCTGGTGTTGTGGCGTACCGGCAGGGAGAACTCTGCGGCGTAGGAGCTGAGATAGTCGGCAAACCCGTCGCGGGAGGGGTAGGACCAGGGCGGTGCCGGGTAGCGGCTGCCGGGCAGGGCGTCGTACCGGGCCGGGGTGAAGAGGCGGAGGGAGTCCCAGCGGTAGCGCCAGCTGTCCCCGGTCCTGGCGTTCTCATCCAGGATCACGAACGGGCGGTGCAGGCGGGAGAGGTGGTAGCCCATGGCGAGGCCGGCCTGTCCGCCTCCGATCACCACGGTGTCGAAATGCTCGGACATGATGGCCTGCCTTTCCGCGGGGCACCGCCACGCCGCGGACCCGGCTTCCTGCTACAATTCATCCGAATACACTTCGGATGAATCAAGGTTAGGCCCGGCCATGAGTGGAGTCAACGCCCCTCCTCGCCGCTATCACTCGCCGCGGCGGAAGGAGCAGGCGGCAGCCACCCGTGAGGCTGTTGTGTCAGCCGCAAGGGAACTGTTCGTGGGGGAGGGCTACCGGTCCACCACCGTGGCGGGCATTGCGCGGCGGGCCGGGGTCGCCGTCGATACCATCTACGCCACCATCGGGCGGAAGCCCGACCTTCTGCGCGAAGTGGTGGAAACAGCAATCTCGGGCACGGGCCACGCCGTACCCGCTGAGCAGCGCGATTACGTCATCCGGTTGCGCCAGGCGGCCGGTGCCGCCGAGAAGATCCGCATCTACGCGCAGGCGCTGGCCGGCATCCAGCCCCGGCTGGCCCCCGTATACGTGGCGCTGCGCGATGCTGCCGGCACCGACCCCGACTGTGGCGCGCTGTGGCAGCAGATCTCCGACCGGCGGGCCGCGAACATGCTGAGGTTCATCGAGGACTTGGCGTCGACCGGGGAGCTGCGCACCGACCGGCCCGCCGCCGAACTCGCCGATGCCGTCTGGAGCATGAACGGGCCCGAGTACTGGGTGCTGCTGGTGGACCATCGCGGCTGGAGCCCGGAGCAGTTCGCGGCATGGCTGTCCGACGCATGGTGCCGGCTGCTGCTGAAGACCGGTTAGCCGCGGGGCGTGTCAGGAAGCGGCAGGGCCCAGCCGGGTGCCGTGCCCTGCGGCCGGCGCGTCCGGCCGCGGCTCCTTCAGCTCGACGAAGATGCAGTGGGTGGGAGTCTCGCCGGTATTGGTGCCGGAATGTTCCTGGGCATCCAGCCAGCGGGCCTGCGCCGCCGGCAGCTCCACATCGACTTCCTTGTCGCCGGACCGGAGGCGGCGGGTGAAGGAGCTGAGCGTGACCATCACGCTGTCCGGGTGGGAGTGGGTGCCGGTGCTGTCGCCGGGGCCGTCGCTATACTCGAGGACGCGGACCCGGTCATTTTCGAAAACAAGCCGGTAGTGCTGCGGATTCACTGCAATGGGATCGGCCACCGGAAACCCCTTTTGTTTATGGGACGTGCGTACCATAACGGCACATAGGTATCATAAGACGCGTGTCTGCACGCCGCAATGGAAAATATGTAGAGACCGGGAGGACCCGGCAGAAGTCGCGGACGCGCGACGCGCTGGTGACCGTCCTGCGGGAGCTGCTGAAGGAAGGGCAGGACCCGTCCGTAGCCGATGTCGCGGCCCTTGCCGGCATTTCCCGGACCACCGCCTACCGGTACTTTCCTGACAAGGAAGCCCTTCTGCACGCCGCCTTGCCCGAGACCGGGTCGGGGTCGCTCCTGGGGGAGGACCCGCCGTCGGACGTCCGCGACCGCATGGCACGCACCCTTGACGCCCACTTCGACTTCATCCGCACGTGGGAGCCGCAGCTGCGGGCTGCACTCAGGCTCTCCCTCACTCCTGGCTCTGGCCGGCCCACGCTCCGGGGGGGCCGGGCGATCGGCTGGTACCGGGATGCACTGTCCCCGCTCGACGCCAACGCGGGGATCGACACCGCCGTCCTGGCCGTCCGGCTTCGCGCCGCGGCGGGCATAGAGCCGTACATCTGGCTGCGGGATGTCGCCGGGCTTTCCGCCGCGCAGGCATTCGGTGTAATGCGTGCCAACGCCCTGGATATTTTGGACGCGGCGCTCGCTTCGCAGCCGTAGGTCCCCTACTCGACGTTGAATGCGTTGCTGGTGTCCGATGCCAGCGTCCCGCTCGTCGCCGTGAGGGTGCAGCCGGTTGCTTTGCCCGCGATCTGCAGGTCGGGGAAGCTGGCCGCCCCTGAAACGGCCGGGACGGTGAGGGTGCTGGTGGTTTTAAGGGTGCACGTGGATTGGATCGTCACGGCCGCGGTGCTGTCAGTGGCGTTGCCAAAGGCATCGAGGATGTGCACCGTCACCGGAGGCGTGATGCTCACGTTTTTGAGGACGCTCGCCGGAACTGCGTCGAACTTCAGTTTCCCGGGCGCGGCGGCGGTGATGGAAGCCGTCACCGGAGCCGGACTGCTGAGGCCCGTCGCAGCCGCGGTGATGGTCGCCGTCCCTGCCTTGGTGTCCCCATAGAAGAACGACGCCGATGCGGCCCCCGCTGCGATGCTCACGCTGGTGACTTTCGCGCCGTTCGCGGAAGCCGAGAAGAATCCGGTGGCGCTCGAGGACGCCAGGCTGATGGCGGTGGTGCCTGCCGTGACCGGGTTGCCGTACGCGTCCTGGCGCTGCAGGGTCACCGGGCCCAGGAGGGCGGCCGACGACGCCGTGCCCGCAAGGGAAGAGCCGGCCGTGACAACCAGTTTGCTGGCTGCCGCAGGGGAAACCGAAAAGCTGGTGCTGACCGCACCCGAATAGCCGGCGCTTGAAGCGGCGAGGGTGTAGCCGGCTCCCGCCTTGTCGATGGACAGTCCGCTGAAGGTGGCTACCCCGTTGAGGTTCGTGGTGGCCGTGAGGGTACCGGAAAGGGTTCCGCCGGCGGGGTTGGTGCCGATGCCGATGGCCACCTGCACGCCGCCGGTCAGGAGTGGAACGCCGGCCGCTGTCTGCAGCTGCACCGTCAGCGTGCTGATCGCCGAGCCTGCTGTCACGCTGGCGGACGGCTGGGCAGTGAAGGCGAGTTTTGTCAGGGTGGAAACCGTGACCGCCCCGCTCGCGCCGCTGGCTGCCGTCCATGACCGGTACACGGCCGTGACCCGGTACTGGAAAGTGCCGTCCGGGACGGAGGCGTCCGAGCAGGACGTTCCCGTGACCAGGGACGAGGCGCTGGAACCGCAGGCGGCCGTGGTTGTGCCGCCGCTGGTCCGGGTGACGTAGTAGCCGGCGGGAACCACTGCGCCGGCCGATCCCGTCCAGCTCACCGCCACTGTTGAGCCGCTGCCCGCCGGCACCACGAGGTTGGTGGGCGGGAGCAGCGTGGCGACTGCCGCCGTCGCGCTTCCCTTCCCGTAAGCCGCCCAATACGCTGCCGCGGGTCCCGCTCCCAGGAGGACAGCGAGGAGGAGGACGACGGCGGCCGCGACGCCGGAGCGCGCGGCGCCTTTAAGGACCACCAGCTCCCGCCGAAGGCCCTGCTGGGCTTCGGGGGAGCTGGTGGCGGGCATGGGACCTTCCGTGTGTCGGCCTTGGGGGGGAGGCGAACTTCTTTACCATCGCGCCGGCAAGTTGGCGCTCTGGGTCAGGAACGTCAGTCCCTGCCCTGTTCAGTTGGCTGTGAAGTAGAGCGGGATGGTGGTGATTCCCTGGCAGGCGTCCTGGTTGGCGGTGCGGTTGATCATCTGCAGCGTGACGGTCTCGCTCAGGGTCTCCCCGGCGGCCAGGCTCTGGGCGGTGGATGCTGCAGGAGTGACGCTGAAGTCCGCGGCGGTGCAGCCCGGGACGGCAGTCCAGGCGCTGCCGTCGGCGTTGGCGACTGCCGCGTTGACGCTGGTGACCTGCTGTACGCCCGTGCCCTCGTTCTTGACCGTGAACTTGAACGTCTTGGCGGGGCCGCCGGGGGTGAGGGTGGCGTCCGTGACCACCTCGCTGGTAACGCTGAAGTTAGCGGCGGTACCCGACTTGGCGCTGTCGCTGCCGTGGCCGGATGCCGTCCAGTAAGCGAAAGCCGCGCCGCCGCCGACGACCACCAGGGCTGCGGTGGTGCCGATGATGCGCTTCTTGCGTCCTGCAATCTTGCTCATGTCGTTCCCCTAGAAACTCTATTGCGGTTATCCGCGAGACCTGATGAGCCTTGGCGGCTCCGATGGGAACACTCTGTCCGAGGCGGATCAAATTACACTGCCGTAATCACTCAAGGTTTTCTCAAAGTTGGATCTGCCGGCCTTGAGCCTTTTCTGCGAAGAAACCGCAGGTCAGATGCCTGATGACCCTCGAAAACGGATATGCGCGTGCAAACCGGTGGCGCGTCCGTACACTGGGGCACATGGCATGCCGAATCAGTGAACTGGTCCTCAACTGCTCCGATCCCGAAACGCTCGCGCGGTTCTGGTGCGACGTCCTCGGGTACGTCGAGCTCGACAGGGAGGACGGGGCCATCGAGATCGGCCCCGAGGCCGGCTTCGGCGGCCCGCAGCCCACCATCATCTTCAGCCCGAGCAACAACCCGCGGACGGGACGCCTCCCGCTGCACATCGATGTCAACCCCACCGACCGGGACCAGGACGCCGAGCTGGAACGGTTGCTTGCCCTCGGCGCCCGGCCTGCCGACGTCGGACAGACCGGCAACGAGTCATGGCACGTTTTGGAAGATCCCGAGGGCAACGAGTTCTGCCTGCTGCGGAAGCGGCTGGGACCGCTGCACTGACGCCGGTCCGCCGCACCCTCGGCCTTACGAAAGAACGCCCTGTCACCAAGGGTGATGGGGCGTGCGGTCTTTGGCTGGAGTAGGTGATAGCGCGTTCGGCTTTTGGCTCCGATACGTGATGGGGCGTTCGGGGTTGTACCTGGCGGCGCCTGCTTCAAGACGCCGCCAGGAGCTTGTTGGCCTCGGATCTCAGCGGGCCAACCGGGCCCGGCCTTCCGGCCTGGCACCTGCCACTATCCACGGCCAGCCTCAAGCTGGAGGTGGCAATTTCCTCAAGAATTGATCAAAATCGGGAGCCGGCACCGTTAACGCGGCGGGTCCCACCGGCGGGCGGCGAACGCGAAGAGTGACGTGGTGGCCACCGTGGCCAGGTACCCTGCGATGACGATCAGGGCGATGCCCGCCCAGAAGTAGTTGGTGGTGCTGCCTTCCTGCCATGGGCTGGGCGCGATCAGGATCAGCGAATAGGCGGCCACGGCAGCGGACGCCAGCCCGATGAGCACGGGTAGTGTCAGCCAGATTTTCGCCGAGCCGATGTGCCGGCCGAACCCTTCCCAGGCGTTCCAGGACCCGCGGCGCAGGATCAGCCAGCCCGCGGGAATCATGAAGGCCCCCACCAGCAGGAACGCGGCCACCACGTCGGCAGGCCGGTGCCACTGGTTGATCAGCGTGGACACGCCGGATGCGATGGCGAACGTCCCGCCGATGAACCCGGCCATCGGACGCCAGCGCGGGGACGCCATCAGGAACACCGCGGCTGCCGCCGACGCCGCCAAGGTGGTGTGCCCGGACGGCAGGGAATTCAGCTCCAGGGTCAGTACGCCCTTGTCCGGCCTGGCAGGCAGCACGTCCTTCAGCACCTGCGTGGCCACGTTCGCGCCGACGCAGGCAGCGACGGCGATCCCCGCCTCGGCCCAGTGCCGCCTGATCACCGTGACAAACAGGACCACGACGGCGGCCATGACCAGTGAGATGGTGGGCAGCAGGTCCAGGAATTGGGTGGCTGCCTTCCCGGCGGGCCCGTGGATCTCCACGGCCTCGGCCAGCGCGGACTCGTCGATGAACTGGCCGGTAGTGGTCTGCACGAAGAAGTAGTAGGTGGCCACCAGTCCGGCGATGCACGCCAGCGTGGACAGTACGAACAGGAACCCGGAGCCCGGGGCGGGGCGGGCTGGTGTCCGGATCTGTGCGCGGGAGGTGGAAGCCATTGTTTAAGGTTGGCACAAAAAGCTGGAAGGCCGCTCCAGCAAAGGGTGGAACGGCGGGTCAGGTGGCCGGGGCGGCCTCGGCCGGCGGCAGCCTGGGGATGCTCGCCGCGGCCACCAGCACCGCCAGCGCGCCCAGCCCGAACGGCAGGGCCGTGGCCGTGGCGATGGCGCCCACCAGGAGGGGACCGCCGGCGTCGCCCAGTTCCCGGCCCAGTTCGGCCGAGCCCATGGTCCGGCCCATCCGCTCCGGCGGCGTGGTGTCGGCCAGGTGCGCGAAGCCCAGCGGCGTGGCGACGCCAAGGCCCGTCCCAATCAGGGCCGCCGCAACGAAAATCGTGGCCACGCCGGGGGCGGCGGCAACAATACCCACGCCCGCGGCAACCAGCAGCAGGCCCGTCGTCGTGCCCTTCTTGTCACTGACCCCGCCCCTGTCCCGGAGCCTGCCGATCCATGGCTGGGTCAGCACCGAGCCCAGCGCCACTACGCTCACCGCGGCCGTGCCGGCGAGGGCGTCCAGGCCGTGGCGGGCGGCCAGTGCCGGGAGGAAGCCGACGGCGGCACCCAGCGCGGCCGTCGATGCGGCCAGCACCAGCGTGGGCACCAGGAAACGGCGCTCGCCCACCTGCCGGGCCAGGTCCATCACGGTGTAGCGCTTCCGCGGCAGGGGCTCCAGGTGCGGCACGGAGGCCAGCACCCACACCGCCGTCAGCGCCGCAAGGCCCGAGAGCGTGCCGAACAACAGCGGGAACCCGCCGGCCAGGATCAGCCCGGCGCCCAGCGGGGGACCGATGATGTAGCCAAGGCTCTTCCAGGACCCGTACCGGCCAAAGTAGGTGCCCGCCTTCCCGCCGCGGGCCATCCTTGCCACCATCGCGGACGACGCCGGGGAGAACGCCGACGCCGCAGCGCCCTGTCCCAGCCTGGCCAGGGCAAGGATGAACGGATCGGCCGCGCCGAGGCCGATCAGCGACAGGGCGGCGAAGGCCAGGAGGCCGCCGACGACGACCGGCTTGGCGCCAATGCGGTCGCTCAGGGCCCCGAAGACGGGTTTCAGGAACACCTCGGCGACGTCGTACAGGGCCAGCAGGATGCCCAGGTTCAGCAGGGTCAAGCCGATGTTGCCGCTCTGCGAACCCAGCCCCGCCGCGATGCTGTGGGCGCCGAAGGCGGTGACAAAGCCCGCTGCGTACAGCGGCGCCGTCGACGGGCGGGTGGCTTGGGTGCTGGAGGGCATGGTTGGGACTTTAGTACCTTCACAAAGTTGTGAAAACTTCAAAGACTTGGATGTATGACCACCGTTGTCCAGACCGTGAATCTACACAAGCATTTCGGCCGCGTCCACGCGCTGGACGGCCTGGACCTGGAGATCCAGGCCGGCGAAATCCACGGCTTCCTTGGCCCCAACGGTGCCGGCAAATCGACCACCCTGCGCATCCTGCTGGGCCTGGCGAAGGCAACCTCCGGATCCGCCACCGTGCTGGGCCTGGAACCCTGGACCCGGGCCGTGGACCTGCACCGGCGGCTCGCCTACGTTCCCGGCGACGTGCGGCTTTGGCCCAACCTGTCCGGCGGCGAGACCATCGACCTGCTCTCCCGGCTGCGCGGCGGCACGGCCGACGGTAATGCCTACCGCCGGCGCAAGGCCCGCCTCTGCGCAGCCTTCGATTTCGATCCGGGGAAGAAGGGGCGTGCCTACTCCAAGGGCAACCGCCAGAAGGTCGCCCTGATCGCTGCCCTGGCCACGGACGCCGAGCTCTACCTGCTGGACGAGCCCACCAGCGGCCTAGACCCGCTCATGGAGGCGGTCTTCCGGCGGGAGCTGCTTGCCGCCGTCGAACGCGGCGCCACCGTGCTGCTCTCCAGCCATATCCTGTCCGAGGTGGAGGTGCTCTGCCACCGCGTGAGCATCATCCGCGCCGGCAGGATCGTGGACGGCGGCACGCTGGACTCCCTGCGCCACCTCACCCGGACCGAGATCTCCTTCGCCGCGGACGGGTTGGACACGCAGGCACTGGCCCGGCTGGGCGCCGTCCATGACCTGGCGTTCGACGGCGGCCGGGTCAGGTTCAGCGCGGACTCGGACAGGGTGGCGGAGGTGCTTCCCGCCCTGGGTGCCCTGGCCGTGCAGGGGCTGACCATCAATCCGCCCTCCCTTGAGGAACTGTTCCTGCGGCACTACGGCGATACTTCGGCACATCCAGAGTCCCCGGCTGATATCAACAACGGCAGCGGCAACGGCAACGGCGACCACGGGCACGGTGGCGACCGGCATGGTGGGCGGCGGCACCTGCCCGGCATGAGGGGACGTGCCTGACGTGGGCGTGCTGCTGATCCTCTGGCGGCAACGCCTGCGGCGGGACCGCTGGCAACTGCCCTGCTGGATCCTGGTCATCGGGGCGTTCGCCCTGTTCGCAGCCTCGGCAGTCAGCTCAACCTACGGCACTGCCGCAAGCCGCACGGAAATCCTGCAGGTAGCCATCGCCACGCCCGCCATCCTGATGCTGCGCGGCCTTCCCCGCGGAGCGGACCAGGGCGCCTTCACGTTCTTCCTGATCTATGCTTTCCTTGCCCTGCTGGCCGGCTTGATGAGCACCTTCCTGGCGGTGCGCCATTCGCGGGCCGACGAGGAAACCGGCGGCGCAGAACTCGTGGCGGCCACTCCTGCCGGACGCCTGCTGCCCAACACCGCCACCGTCCTGCACGGCACCGCCGCCAACGTCCTGGCGGGACTCGCCGTCTTCGGGGGGTTTGCCGCCCAAGGCCTGGACCCGCAGGGTTCCCTTCTCGCCGGCGCCGCCACGGGCGCCGTCGGCCTCTGCTTCCTGGGCGTGGGGCTGCTGGTGGCCCAGTTCATGGGCACTTCGCGCGGCGCCAACGGTGTCTCCGCGGCCCTGGTTGTCCTTGCTTATGTGCTGCGCGGAATCGGGGATGCCACGGGGACGCCGCACTCCGACGGCACCACCATGACCGAAGGCGCGGCCAGCTGGTTCTCACCCATCGGCTGGGGACAGCAGACGTTCGCCTTTTCCGGCAACCGCGCCTGGCCGCTGCTGCTCCCGCTCGGATGGGGCGCTGCCTGCCTTACGGCCGCCTGGCTCATCCTGCGCGTCCGCGACACCGGCGACAGCGTCTGGGGTGACAGGCCGGCACGGACATCCGCGCGGGCAGGATTGAACAGCCCGGTCGCCCTGGCGTTGCGGCTGCAGTCCGGCTCGATCCTCGGCTGGGGGCTGGGCGGGCTGGCCCTGGGCCTGCTGGCGGGGTCGCTGGGAAAGGCGATTGCCGCCGTCGACACTCCCGGCAGCGGAATTACTGCGGCGCTGCGGGCCATGCTCCGGTCGCAGGGGATCTCCCTGACCCAGCTCATGGTCTCGGTGCTCTTCTCGATCGCC
Organism: Arthrobacter sp. MOO21; assembly: GCF_057369995.2. NCBI lineage: Bacteria > Bacillati > Actinomycetota > Actinomycetes > Micrococcales > Micrococcaceae > Arthrobacter > Arthrobacter sp. MOO21. The sequence goes on from NZ_CM170671.2 coordinate 2,774,231, forward strand.
GGCGTCCTGGCCGCGGCCTGCGCACTCCAGGCCGTCATCAGGCTGCGGCAGGAGGAAGCCTCCGGCACCGCCGAACTCCTGCTGGCCGCCCCTGTGGGCCGGGTGCGGTGGCTGGCCGGCTACCTGGCCCTGGGTGCCCTGGCCGTGGTCCTGGTGCTTGGCCTGGCGGGGGTGGGCGCCTGGGCCACCCTCACCGGATCAGGTGATGAGTCCATGCCGGCCGACGCGCTCTGGCAGACCGTCCTGGCGCAGTTGCCGGCGGCGCTGCTCTACCTCGCCGTGCCCGCGCTGGTGTTTGTCCTGTGGCCCGCCGCGACCATCGCCGCCGGCTGGGTGCTGCTGGGGCTGGGCGTGTTCCTGGGGATCTTCGGCGGCATGCTGGGGATTGACCAGGGCCTGCGGGACCTGTCCCCGTTCACGCACACACCGGTCCCGCACGGGGACGCCACGGACTGGAGCGGTGCCTGGTGGATGCTGGCCATCGCCGGTGCTGTTGCCTGCCTCGCCGTGATCGTGATGCGGCGGCGGGAGGTGGGGACGGCATGAGTGATGTTGTATCGGCCGAGGCCGTGACTGCTGCTGCTGAAAGGGCCGCCGCCGGATTCGCCGCGGCCGGGTTTCCGAAGATGCCGGCCCGGGCGCTGCTGGCCCTCGTGGCCTCCGAGGACGGGAGCCTGACGGCGGCCGAACTGGGGGAGCGGCTGGGTGCCAGCGCCGCGGCGGTGTCCGGAGCCGTGCGGTACCTGCAGACGGTGGGGTTCGTCCACCGGGTTGCCCGGCCCGGCAGCCGCCGCGACCTCTACGCCCTGCACGACGACGAGTGGTACGTGGTGTCGATGCGCAACAGTCCCATCTACGAAAAACTGGCCGAGCTGACCGACGCCACCGCGGAAACCCTTCCCGCGGGGTCCGCCGCCCGGGCACGGGTTGCGGAAATGGCCCGGTTCTACCGCTTCCTCAACTCCCGGATGCCTGGGCTGCTGGATGATTGGGAAAATGAGCGGGAGGCGGAGCCGTGACCATCATTGACAATGCGGTGTACGTGAACGGCCTGCGCACCGAGGACCCGGAGGACCTTGACGAGACCTACTTCCTGCTGCGGCAGCGCGAGGGGATGGCCTGGATCGGGCTCTACCGCCCCGACGCGGAGGAACTCCAGTCGGTGGGGGAGGAATTCGACCTCAACCCGCTGGCCATCGAGGACGCACTCGCAGGGCATCAGCGCGCCAAGCTGGAACACTACGGCGAGTGCCTGTTCCTGGTGCTCCGGCCGGCCAGGTACCTGGATGACGTGGAGAAGGTGGACTTCGGCGAGATCCACGTCTTCGTGGGTGAGGAGTACGTGGTCACGGTCCGGCACGCTGAATCCCCGGACCTGGCCAAGGTCCGCCGCCGGATGGAATCCATGCCGGAGTTCCTGGCGCTGGGCCCCGATGCCGTGCTGTACGGCATCCTGGACCAAGTGGTGGACGAGTACGAGCCCGTGGCCGCCGGCCTGGAGAACGACATCGACGAGATCGAGGACGACCTGTTCGGTGCCGACCCGGACGTCTCCCGAAGGATCTACGAGCTTTCCCGCCAGGTCATCACGTTCCAGCGCGCCACCAGCCCGCTGGTGGGGATCCTGCAGGCGCTGATGTCCGGAACTCCGGACCGCGAGCAGGCCACCGAGCTGCGTGACCACTACCGCGATGTCCTGGACCACGTGATCCGGCTGAACGAGCGCGTGGCATCCTTCCGCGCCCTGCTGCAGAATGCCCTGGCCGTGAATGCGGCCCTGGTGGCGCAGCGCCAGAACGAAGAGATGCAGCGGATGACCCAGTCCAGCTTTGAGCAGAACGAGCAGGTCAAGCGCATCTCCTCCTGGGCCGCCATCCTGTTCGCGCCCACGCTCGTGGCATCCATCTACGGCATGAATTTCGCCAACATGCCCGAACTGGGCTGGGCGGAGGGCTACCCCTTCGCCCTGGGGCTGATGCTGGCGATGGGCCTGGTCCTGTACCTCGCGTTCAAGCACAACAAGTGGATCTGACCCGGCTTCCGTTTGCGCCGCGCCGGGCTTTGTGGCCTGCGATGGGCTGCAGAGACTAAGGCTGGTTGGCAGTCGGCGGCCCCGCGGAACTCCGGCGTACAGTAAACGGCATGCCGCACCTCCCGACTGACCGTTCCGTGCCCGCTGTCCTGCCGGAGGGAATACCGGCCCTGGGCGAACTCCTGGCAGGGGCCTGCGTTCTCAGCCTGCCCATGCGGGTGAAGTTCCGCGGCATCATGGAGCGCGAAACCCTGCTGCTGCGCGGCCCCCACGGGTGGGGTGAGTTCTGCCCCTTCCCCGAATACGGCGACGCCGAGGCGTCCCGCTGGCTGGCCGCGGCCATCGAGGCGGGCTGGCACGGGTTTCCGGCTCCTGTCCGTTCCTCCGTGCCCGTCAATGCCACGGTACCGGCCGTCCCCGCCGACCGGGTGCCGGACGTGCTGTCCCGGTTCGGCCGGGTGGACGCGGTAAAGGTGAAGGTGGCTGAACGCGGGCAGTCATTGGACGACGACATCGCCCGGCTTCACGCCGTCCGCGCCGCGTTGCCAGAGGCCGCCGTCCGGGTGGACGCCAATGGCGGCTGGGACGTGCCCGCCGCCGTGGAGGCACTCACCAGGCTGGCTCCTGTTGGGCTGGAATACGCCGAGCAGCCCGTGCCCTCCATCGAAGGCCTCGCCGAAGTCCGTGCCCGGCTCCGCGACGCCGGAACGCCGGTGCTGATCGCCGCCGACGAGAGCGTCCGCAAGGAATCCGACCCCCTCCGCGTGGCCCGTGCCGGCGCGGCCGACCTCTTGGTGGTCAAGGTGGCGCCGCTCGGGGGAGTGCGGCGCGCCCTGGACATCGTGGCACAGGCCGGGCTTCCCGCCGTCGTCAGCTCCGCCCTGGACACCTCCGTGGGCATCCGCGCCGGCCTGGCGCTCGCGGCGGCCCTGCCGGACCTGCCCTACGCATGCGGGCTGGGCACGGTGTCCCTGTTCGCATCGGACGTCACGCTGGATCCGCTGGTGGCCGACGACGGCGCCATCCGCCTGCGGGACGCCGTCCCCGACGCCGGGCTGCTGGAGCGGTTTGCGGCTCCCGCTGAACGCCGGGAATGGTGGCTGGACCGGCTCCGCCGCGTCCACGCCCTCCTCACCCCATCGGTTGCTGGGTAACTGCCGTTTTCCGGCTCCAAAAGGGCAGTTGCTCAGCAGCCGATGAGCCGGGCGGGGGCGTTCCTGCAGGTCACGGGCGGTTCACCCTGAGTTCATCCAATCGATGCGTTTGCGTAGGAAGCGGCTGGAAGGGTGGGCGGCATCCCCAGAGAGATTCCTTGGAAGGTTCCCATGTCTGAAACAGCCCGCAAGTTCACCCTGCTGCCCATGCTCGGCCACACCAAGGGCAAGCGCAGCCCCGTCACCTGCGCGCTCAAGTGCGACAACGCCTGCGCCGGGGAGGTCTGCAACACCAGCTCCAACGGATACTTCCGCGACATTGCCTCCGCCGCCATGTCGCGCCGCGCCGCCCTGGGCCTGGGCGCCGCCGGTGCGCTCGCCGTCGTCCTCGGCTCCGCCGTGACCTCCAACGAACCCGCCTCCGCCGCCGGGCTGTCCAAGGCCGCCACGGAGGGTTTCGGGAAGTCCAAGCTGGAGTTCACCGCCATCAAGCCGGTGGACAAGGCCGTTGACGCCTTCACGGTGCCCGAAGGCTTCTCCTGGCAGCCCATCATCCGCTGGGGCGACCCGCTGTTCAACGACTCCCCGGATTTCGACCTGAACAACCAGACCGCCGCCGCGCAGGCCCGGCAGTTCGGCTACAACAACGACTACACAGACATCCTGGAGATCCCCGGCAGCAAGGGCCGCCGCGCCGTCCTGTTCACCAACCACGAGTACACCAACGAAAGCATCATGGTCCCTGCCGGCTACGACGCCGCGGAGACCCGTGCCATCGGCCGCGCCGCCCATGGCCTGGCCGTCGTGGAGCTGGAGCGCAAGAACACCACCAAGCCCTGGAGCTACGTGAAGGGTGCGCCGCTGAACCGCCGCTACCTCTCCGACACCACCTACGAATTGACGGGCCCCGTTGCCGGCTCCGCGCTGGTCAAGACCGCGGCCGACCCCTCCGGCCGCGCCATCAAGGGCACGTTCGGCAACTGCTCCGGCGGCACCACCCCCTGGGGCACCATCCTCTCCGGCGAGGAAAACTTCAATGGCTACTTCGTGGCAGCCGGCACCTCCGCCGGCGACAAGCGCTACGGCCTCACCGCCAAGCCCACCGCCCGCCAGTGGGAACTGGACGACCCCCGCTTCGACACCCGCAACCCCGGCTACGAGAACGAGAGCAACCGCTTCGGCTGGATCGTGGAAGTCGACCCCTTCGACCCCACCTCCACCCCCAAGAAGCGCTCCGCCATGGGCCGGTTCAAGCACGAGGGCGCCAACGTGATCGTAGCCGAGTCCGGGCACGTGGTGGCGTACATGGGCGACGACGAGAAGTTCGACTACCTCTACAAGTTCGTCTCGGCGGAGAAGTACCGTGAGGGCGACCGCAGGCACAACATGAACCTGCTGTCCGAGGGCGACCTGTACGTTGCCAAGTTCACCGGCAACTCGCCCGCCGCAGAGATCACCGGCACGGGGGCCCTTCCCTCCGATGGCGCGTTCGACGGCACGGGTGAATGGCTGCCCCTGGTAGTTGGCGGAAAGTCGGCTGTCCCGGGCATGTCCGTCGAAGAGGTCCTGGTGTACACCCGCCTGGCCGCCGACAAGGTGGGCCCCACCAAGATGGACCGCTGCGAGGACGTCCAGCCCAGCCTGCACACCGGCAAGGTCTACGTGGTCTGCACCAACAACTCTGACCGCGGCAAGGTTGGCAAGGAAAGCGCCACCGAGGTCAACCCGCGCACCCAGAACCGCGACGGCCACATCGTGGAGATCACCGAAACCGGCGACCAGACCTCCACGAAGTTCAACTGGACCCTCCTGATGGTCTGCGGCGATCCGGCCCAGGGAGACGTCACTTACTTCTCCGGCTACCCGGTGGACAAGGTTTCGCCCATCTCCTGCCCGGACAACGTCGCCTTCGACTCCGTGGGCAACCTGTGGATCTCCACCGACGGCGCCCCCTCCGGCATCGGCTACAACGACGGCCTCTTCAAGGTCACGCTGGACGGCGCCGAACGCGGCAAGGTGGAGCAGTTCCTCTCCGTTCCCCGCGATGCCGAGACCTGCGGCCCGGTCATCCACGACGACGAGCGCACGGTGTTCGTTTCCGTGCAGCACCCGGGCGAGGACGGCACCTTCGAGGCACCCAACTCCTACTTCCCGGACTACGTCCCGGCAGGTACGGCGCCGGCCCCCGGCCAGGTGCGCGCGCCCCGTCCCTCAGTGGTCCAGGTGTTCCGCGGCTAGTCCCCCCGTTGCTCTATCACTTTTGGTCCCCAAAACCCCGGTTTAGGGACCAAAAGTGATAGAGCAAGCGGGAACTACGGCGGGCGTTGGAGGGTGGCAGACTGGATGAGTGACTTCGTTGAACGAGCCCGCCCCCGACGCCACCCCATCCGCCTCCGCAGAAGCCCGGCATCCCGGTGACGCATCCAGGCTGGACACCCCTGAGCTGAGCGCGCTCGCCGCGGCGCGGATCGCCGTCGACGTCCTGCTCGACGGCGGCGTGCGGCACGTGGTGGTGTCGCCGGGTTCGCGGTCGGCCCCCATGGCGTACGCGTTGGCCGAGGCTTCGGCGGCGGGCCGGGTGGACCTGCTGGTCCGGATCGACGAACGCTCCGCCGGGTTCACGGCCCTGGGCCTGGCCCTTGCCACCGGCTCGCCCGCCGCCGTCCTCACCACGTCCGGGACCGCCGTCGGGAACCTGATGCCCGCTGTCATGGAGGCCAACCATGCCGCCGTCCCGCTGATCGTGCTCTCCGCCGACCGGCCGGACGAATTGCGGGGGACAGGGGCCAACCAAACCACCATGCAGCCTGACCTGTTCGGCGAACAGGTCCGTTTCGCGGCCGACGTTCCGGCCGGAAGCAACCCGGAGCGCGCAATCCAAACCGGCCTCTCTGCCGCCACCGGCGCGTTCCCGCAGCTGGCGCCGGGGCCTGTGCAGCTGAACCTTGCGTTCCGCGATCCGCTGGTTCCATCGCCCGGGGAAAGCCTGCCCGAGGCGGTGGAGCGGCAGCGCTACCGGGTGGGCACCGAGCCGCTGGTCATGAACCTGCCGCCGGCGCCGGACACCCTGCCGGAGCGGCGCACGGTGGTGCTGGCAGGGCACGACGCCGGCCCGGTCGCCGAGGCGTTCGCGCGAGCCCACAACCTGCCGCTGCTCGCCGAACCGTCCTCCAACTCGCGGTTTGGCCCCAACGCTGTGGGCCCGTACCGGCTGCTCCTGGAACATTTCGGCGCCGGTTCTGCGCAACCAATCGAACGCGTGGTGCTGTTCGGCCGGCCCACGCTGTCCCGCCCGGTGGCCGCACTCCTGGCCCGCGCCGACGTTGAATCAGCCCTGTACCAGCCAGTGCCCGTGGCCTGGTACGAGCCCGGGCGGCGCACGGAATTGCCGCTGGAAAACCTCGCAGACCTCGCTGATTTCGCCGGCCGCGGGGCTGCCTCCTGGCTGGACACCTGGCTCCTGGCAGGCTCCGCGGCCCAGCATGCACTGGACCAGGTGCTGTCCGCGACGGCTGCCGCCACCGGCCCGTCCGTGGCGTCGCTGGTGTGGAAGACCGCGCGCGGCCAGCTGCTGCTCGGATCTTCCAACGGCATCCGCGATGTGGACCTCGCCGGGCTGCCCGCGCCGGAACCCGCCGCCACCGTCTACGCCAACCGCGGCCTGGCCGGGATCGACGGCACCATCTCCACCGCCACCGGAATCGCGCTGGGCGGCAGGCAGGAAACCACAGTGCTGCTGGGCGACGTCACCTTCCTGCACGACGCCGGCGGCCTCCTCCTGGGCGCGGGGGAGGAGCAGCCGGACCTGCGGATTGTCGTCCTGAACGATTCCGGCGGCGCCATCTTCGGGCTGCTCGAACACGGTGGCGTCGAGGAGTCCGGCCGCTACGGCGACGCCGTCGAACGCCTCTTCGGCACCCCGCACTCGGTGGACATCGCGGCACTCGCCAAGGCGTACGGCGTCGGGCATTCCCTGGTCAGTACGACGGCGGGACTCGCCGAAGCGCTCCACCAGCCTGTGCAGGGGCGCAGCATTGTGGAGGTCCGCACGGACCGCCATTCGCTGCGGCAGCTCCACGCCAGGATTAAGGAAGCGGTGGCCGCTGCCGTCGACGGCGTGCTGGCCGGGCAGTGACGACGCGGGAATTCCCCCGCGATGCGAAAATTCCCTGGCGCTGCCCAAATAACGGGAGCGCCAGGGAATTTGTGCAGCGAAAAGCGGAGGCCTATTCCTCGATCTCGATGTGCGTCGGGTCCAGGACGCGTCGCAGGAACTCCTTGGTGCGGGGCTGGGTGGGGGCGCCGATGACCTGCTCGGCCACGCCTTCTTCCACCACCACCCCGCCGTCCATGAAGACCACGCGGTCGGCAACCTCGCGGGCAAAGCCCATTTCGTGGGTGACCACCAGCATGGTCATGCCTTCCTGGGCCAGGTTGCGCATGACCGACAGGACATCGCCCACCGTCTCCGGGTCCAGCGCGGACGTGGGCTCGTCAAAGAGCATCAGCTCGGGGTCCATGCTCAACGCCCGGGCGATTGCCACGCGCTGCTGCTGGCCGCCCGAGAGCTGGTCCGGGAACCGGTCGGCAAGGTGGCCCAGCCCCACACGCTCAAGGTTGTGCATGGCCACCTTGTCCGCTTCAGCCTGGGAGCGCTTGAGCACTTTGGTCTGGGCAACCGTGCAGTTGCGCATGGCGTTCAGGTGGGGGAACAGGTTGAACTGCTGGAACACCATGCCCACCTTGCGGCGCATCTTGTCGATGTCCACGTCGGGGTCGGTGGCTTCGAAACCGCCCACGTGGATGCTGCCCTCGTTGGGCTGCTCCAGAAGGTTGACGCAGCGCAGCAGGGTGGACTTTCCGGAGCCGGAAGGCCCGATCAGGCACACCACTTCACCGGGTACAACGTTGAGGTTGATGCCCTTCAGGACCTCGTTGGATCCATAGGACTTTCGCAGGTCCTTGATGGCCACACCCGCGGCGTGCACGGTGGCGGTGCTGCCTGCGGCGGATTTTACGACGTCGTTCATTGTCTTGGCTGCCTATCGCTTGGTCCGCGCAGAGCGGCTTTCGAACTTCCGGGCCAGGAGGCTCAGGGGGATGGTGATCACCAGGTAGAACGCACCCGCGACCAGCAGCGGGGTGAGGCCTGCGCCGAGGCTGGAGATGCCGTCACGGCCGAACTTGGTGAGCTCGTACTGGGACGCGGTCAGGCCCAGGACGTAAATCAGCGAGGAGTCCTTTGTGAGCAGGATGACCTCGTTGGTCAGCGGCGGGAGGACGATCTTGAAGGCCTGCGGGATCACGATGGTGACCATTGAGCGCCAGTGCGGCATCCCAAGGGAACGGGCTGCCTCGAACTGGCCCCGGGGCACCGCCTGGAGGCCGGCACGGAGCGTTTCAGCGATGTAGGCCGATGCAACCATGCCCAGCGAGATCATGACCACGATGGTCACGTTCCACTGCACGCCGAACGCCAGCGGGACGCCATATCCAAAGGCAATGAAGACCAGCAGCGCCGGAACGCCGCGGAAGAACTCGATGTAGCCGGTGGCGATCCAGCGGTAGAGAGGAAAGCTGGACAGCTTCATGAGTGCCAGCAGCAGGCCGCCGGAGAGGCCGACGATAAAGCCAAGGAAGGTGTAGACCAGGGTGTTCTTGAGGCCGGACAGGAAGATCTCCGGGAACATCGGACCGATCTTGCCGAAGTTGAAGACACTGTTGCCGATGGTCTTCCAGTCAACCGCCAGGGCGATGGCGGCCGCGGCCACAATAAAGATCCCGGCCTGGACATAGAGGCTTACCCTTGCCCGTTGGCGTGCGGTCATTGCCATAAAAAGCTCACATTTCGTTGTTGCGTGGCTGGGGCCCCGGACGGACTGGATACAGCCGGCTCCGGGGCCCCAGCAGCGTTGTTTGCCGGGAGGACTACTTGGCGGACTGCCCGAACCAGGTGGTCTTGAACTTGTCCAGCGAGCCGTCGTCGGTCAGGCGCTTCAGCGTTCCGTTGACCTTGTCCAGCATGGCGGTGTTGCCCTTCTTGACGGCGATGCCGAGCTTCTCGCCCGTGGCAAAGTCCGCGACGCTCTTGAACTTCGACTCGTCCTTGATGGCATACCCCAGGACCGACTGGTTGCCCAGCGCGGCATCAATGGTGCCGGCCTTGAGGGCCTGGACCAGGAGGCCGGTGTCCTCGAACTGCTGTGCCTCAATGCCCTTTTCCTTGGCGTAGTCGGCACCAGTGGTGGCCTGCTGGACGCCAACCTTCTTGCCCTTGGCATCGTCGAGGCCCTTGATGCCCGAGTCCGCGCTGGCTACCAGGGTCAGGTCATCGTCCAGGTAAGGGGTTGAGAAGTCCATGACCGACTTGCGGGTGTCAGTGATCGAGATCGACGAGATAGAGACGTCGCACTGGGTCAGGGCGGTGCCGGTCTCGATGGCCTCGAATGAGCTGTCCACGGTGTTGAGTTCAACTCCGAGGTCCTTGGCCAGTTCGGTGGCAATGTCGATGTCGAACCCGACGGTCTTGCCGTCCTTCTGGAATTCGAACGGCTCGTACGGGATGTCGGAGCAGACGGTGAGCTTGCCGGTGTTGATCAGCTGCACGCCTCCCTGGGAGGCTGACGGGGTGGAGCTGCTGCCGCCGCCGCATGCCGTAAGGGTGAGGGCGCCGGCGGCGAGGATTGCTGCTGCCTTGGCGGACATTTTGGCCGTGGCCAGGGACTTGAGCTGCATATTTCTTACCTTTTGTTGCAGGGGGTATGCGGGACTAAACCGGTTCATAGTGTAGCGCCGATGGAGAGATGTGCATCACAGAAAACTTATTTTGATTATTTGATAACTAAACCACACCCAGATTCAAGCCTTCCAAGCAGAAGATTGTCTGGGATGCCGGACTTCCTGCCGGTGCGGGGCCGGGACATGGCGTTTTGATGCTCGCGAAAGACGCTAGGGGCGCCTCTAGCTGCTGATGCCCAGGGATTCCAGCATGGGCCGGAACTTGGCCCACGTCTCCGCCAGTTCGGCCTCAGGCTGCGAGCCGTCCACGATGCCGCATCCGGCATACAGCCGCACCGTCTCCGGCGATTCGATGACGGCTCCGCGCAGCGCGATGCCCCACTCGCCGTTGCCCGCGGCATCCAGCCAGCCCACGGGACCGGCGTAGGGCCCGCGGTCCAGGTGCTCCAATCTGCGGATCAGCTCCCCGGCCACCAGCGTGGGCGTGCCGCAGACGGCAGCCGTCGGGTGCAGGGCATTGATCAGCGCCAGGCACGTGGGTACGTGGCCTTCCACCTCCGTAAGCTCCGCCTTGACGTCAGACGCCAGGTGCCACACGTTGGGCAGCTCCAGGATGAACGGTTCGTCGTGGGCGTTCATCGCCTCCGAGAACGGTGCCAGCTGTGAGGTCAGGGACTGGATGGCGATTTCGTGTTCATGCCGCTGCTTTTCAGAGCCGGCGAGCACCCGCGTGGCGTATTCCATCGGAGGACCGTCCTGGCCGTGGGCGTCGCGGCGGTCCAACGTGCCGGCCAGCACCCTGGCCTGGGCGGTGCGGCCTTCCACCTGGATCAGCATCTCAGGGGTGGCGCCCACCAGCCCGTCCACGCCGTAGGTCCAGCATTCGCGGTACCTGGCGGCCAGTTCGCGCAGCACATCGGAGGCATGTACGCCGGAGGGAATGGTTGCCACCACATCACGCGCCAGCACCAGCTTCTCCAGTGCCCCGGTGCGGATTTCTGCCACCCCCGCCGCGACGGCATCCTTCCACGCTTCCTCACTGAGGGACCCGGTGTGCAGCGTTGCTCCGGCTGCCAGGCGGAGCGGGCGTACGACGGCGCCCCCCGCCTTGGCTGGCCCCCCGCCCAAGGTTCCGTCCCCGGCGGAGTCCGCCGCCGCCGTCGTGCTTTCAATGCCAAGGGTGCCGGCGGAGCCGCTGCCCAGCCAGCGGTCAAGGGCGGCGAGGGCCGTCTCTTCGGTGAGCGGGCCGTCGTCGAACGTCAACTGGGTGAGCCAGGCCTGGTTGTCCCGCACGCCCACCACGATTTCGGGCACGATCAGCCGCGACTCATAGGTGGAAGTCTTGGAAAACGCGAAGGAGCCGAAAGCCACCGGTCCCGTGCCGGGGAGCTCCACGGAGTCGGTGGCGTCCGCCTCCAGGACCAGGTGCCGCCACCAGATGTCCGCCTCGAGGAACCGCTCCGGGCCGGTGGCACTGAAGCGCGCGATTTCGCCAAATCCGGCGAGCCCTGCCTCGCGCCGGGTCCAGCAGAGGACGTCGTCCCGGACCAGAAACGAAGGCAGCCCCCCGGGGAACGCTTTGCCATCCAGGGGGACTGTCAAGGTGCGGAACGTGCTCGTCATGATGAGACAACACTAGTACTGAAAGGTACTTATCCCGCCGGGTACCCGGGCGGGCAGCTTGAGGAACCTGCCGGCGGTGGTCCGGACGCCGGTGAACATTTGAGACAATGTCATGGTGAACCGAGCATCCTTGGATAAGCGTCCGGACGAAGTAGCCACGATGTTTGACGACGTCGCACCAAAATACGACGTCGTCAACGATGTCCTCTCGATGGGGCAGACCCGCCGCTGGCGGAAGATCGTGGTGGATGCGATGGAAGTCTCCAAGGGCCAGCGGGTCCTGGATCTCGCGGCCGGCACGGGCACTTCCAGCGAGCCATATGCGGACGCCGGCATAGACGTTGTGGCCTGCGACTTCTCGCTCGGCATGCTCAAGGTGGGCAAGCGCCGCCGCCCGGACATCGACTTCATCGCTGGGGACGCCACCAACCTGCCGTTCGCTGACAACACCTTCGACGCCACCACCATCTCCTTCGGCCTGCGCAACGTGAACGAGCCCAAGAAGGCCCTGCAGGAAATGCTGCGCGTCACCAAGCCCGGCGGCCGGCTGGTCATTGCCGAGTTCTCCCAGCCCGTGGTTCCGCTGTGGCGCACCATGTACACCGAATACCTGATGCGCGCCCTGCCCGCGATCGCGGTCAAGGTCGCCTCCAACCCGGACGCCTACGTCTACCTGGCCGAGTCCATCCGTGCCTGGCCGGACCAGGACCACCTGGCCGCGTGGCTGCAGGAAAGCGGCTGGGAGAAGGTCACCTACCGGAACCTCACCGGCGGCATCGTGGCGGTCCACCGCGCCTTCAAGCCGGCCGACGCCGCGGACAGCGCCGCTGCCGCCATCGCCGCGCACAAGGGCCCGGTGACCAAGCTGCGCCGCAACATCGTCCGCTGACCGGCGTGCAGGTACTGATTGTCGGCGCGGGCCCGGCCGGGTCCACCGCCGCGTACTACCTTGCCAAGGCCGGCCTCGACGTCACGGTCCTGGAGAAAACCAGCTTCCCCCGCGAGAAGGTCTGCGGCGACGGCCTCACCCCCCGCGCCGTCCGCGAGATCCAGAAGCTCGGCCTTGCGCACCCGGAGAACGACGGCTGGCGGCGCAACAAGGGCCTGCGCCTCATTGCCGGCGGCCGCACCATCGAGCTGCCGTGGCCCGAGGTCTCCGACTTCCCGCAGTACGGGCTGATCCGCACCCGCCTGGGCTTCGATGAGGAACTCGCCCGCCACGCCCAAGCGGCCGGCGCCGCGATTCTCGAGCGGCACAGCGTCACCGATGCCCTGCGGAACGACGACGGCCGCGTCACCGGTGTACGCGCAGCGCTCCTGGACGAGTCCGGACGCAAGACGGGGGAGACGCGCGAGTTCCGTGCCGACGTCGTGCTCGCTGCCGACGGCAACTCCACCCGCACGGCCGTGTCCCTGGGTATCCAGAAGCGCGACGACCGCCCGCTCGGCGTGGCTGTCCGTACCTACTTCACCTCCCCGCGCACGGATGACGACTGGATGGAAGGCTGGCTGGAGCTTCCCGGCCGCGACGGCAAGCTGCTCCCCGGCTACGGCTGGGTGTTCGGCGTGGGCGACGGCACGTCCAACGTGGGCCTGGGGATCCTGAACTCCTCCAAGGAATTCGGCAAGCTCGACTACAAACAGGTCCTGCGCGAGTGGACGGCAGGCATGCCCGCCGAGTGGGGCTTCACGCCGGAGAACCAGGTGGGGGAGATCCGCGGCGCGGCGCTGCCCATGGGCTTCAACCGCACCCCGCATTACTCACCCGGCCTGCTCCTGCTCGGTGATGCCGGCGGAATGGTCTCGCCGTTCAACGGCGAAGGCATCTCCTATGCGATGGAATCCGCGCGCTTCGCCGCAGGGTTCATCATCGATGCCTCCTCGCGTACATATGCCGCAGGAGGAACGTACGACGCCGATGCGCACCTTGCGCGGTACGCGGACTACGTGCGGGACCAGTGGGGCTCGCACTTCACCCTGGGCCGGGCGTTCGCCGCCCTGATCGGGAAACCCGCCGTCATGAAACTCGCGCTGCGGACCGGCATGCCGATCCCGGTGCTCATGCGCTTCGTGGTCCGGCTCCTGGCCAACCTCACGGACCCCTCCGCGAAGGGCTTCGAGGACCGGGTGATCCGCGTCCTCGAATCACTGGTCCCCGCCACAACCAACGCCCCACCAGCTACGAATCAGCGGTATCCGCAACAAAAAGTTAGGGTTAACCCGTGACCAACTCCGCAGACCACAGCTGGACGCACGCCGGGCACGGCCTGCCGGACTCCGAACCCAGCCTCAACACCACCGCCATCGCCACCGGCCTGCAGCTCCCGGCCGGCTTTGCTGCCATCGCGGGGGACGCCGAACTGGGCCCGGCCATCACCACCAACCTCGCCAAGGTGGAGAAGAAGCTCCGCGAAGCCATCGCCAACTCCGATCCCCTGGCTGACGCAACGTCGCGCCACCTGGTGGAAGCCGGCGGCAAGCGCATCCGGCCCCTCCTGACCCTGCTCTGCGCACACCTCGGCGACGCGTCGCTGCCCGATGTGGTGCAGGCCGCCGTCGTGGTTGAACTGACGCATCTGGCAACCCTGTACCACGACGACGTCATGGACTCCGCGCCGTTCCGCCGCGGCGCCCCTACGGCCCACGAAGTCTGGGGCAACTCCGTCGCGGTCCTGACCGGCGACCTGATCTTCGCCCGCGCCTCCATCCTGGTGTCCGAGCTCGGCGGCCGGGCACTGGGCATCCAGGCGCGCACCTTCGAACGGCTGTGCCTTGGCCAGCTTCACGAAACCGTGGGACCCCGCCCGGACGAGGATCCGGTGGAGCACTACCTGTCCGTGATCGCGGACAAGACCGGCTCCCTGGTGGCGGCATCGGGCCAGCTGGGGGCAATCTTCTCCGGCGCCGACGAGGCCTACGAACAGGTACTGGTGGAATACGGCGAGAAGGTGGGCGTAGCGTTCCAGCTCGCCGACGACGTCATCGATGTCACCGGCGTGAAGGTGAAGTCCGGCAAGTCGCCCGGAACCGACCTGCGCGAAGGCGTGCCCACCCTGCCGGTCCTGCTGCTGCGGCGCGCTGCCGCTGACGGTGACCAGTCCGCCGTCGACCTCCTGAAACTGATTGACGGCGACCTGTCCTCCGACGAGGCGCTGGCCGCCGCCGTGGCCGGGCTGCGTGAGCACCCTGCCACTGCCGAGTCCTGGGTGGTAGCCCGACAGTGGGCCAACGAGGCCATCGCCGCACTTGCCCCGCTGCCCGAAGGCGTGGTCAAGGAATCGCTGTCCAACTTCGCGCTGGCCGTGGTGGACCGCGCCAGCTGAGTAAGCATCTGTTTGGAGTCCGGTTCGGCCTGGTTGATGCCAGGTGGGGCCGGGCTTCTTCGGTTAACCCGGCTTCCTCCGCTTAACTTCCTCCGCTTAAACGGGATAGCCCCGGTCCCCAACAACCGAAGCTGCTGTGAACCGGGGCTATCTCTCCGTTCGCATCAGACCCGCCGGAGGCGTTTAGCGGATCCGTGAATAGCTTATGACAGCTTTGTCATAATATGCAAGCCCTGATTTACCAGAAGTGTCACAGGGTTTTCGGGGCCGCTTCTGCCGTCGCGGGGGGCGTACAAGTCCACGCCGTAATTGCGTGACTTATGCGCACCACGATCAACACTTAGCCTGATTCCACGCGGCCTCGTCCCCGGACGCACTGCATGAATCACGCAATTGCGTCAACGACCTCCTCCTCCCGCGTTATCCACATAAGGGCGGGTGGCGGCACCGCAGGGGCCAAAGCGCAGCCACGATAAGCGAATGGACATCTGTGACTACTTGGAAAGGCGTGGAGGAGCAGCCCGCTCCCTTGAGCTGGAAAAGGTTGGGTTAACGCGGACCAGGGTGCGGCAGGCAGTAGAGCTTGGGGTGGTTGTAAGGGTTCGGCGTGGAGTCTATTCGCTGCCCGCCGGCAGCCCAGTCAGGATGGCTTTGGCTGCCGGCGGTCGTCTTACCTGTCTGTCCGCGGCACCTTTCTACCGACTCTGGACGCTCAATGGCCCGACATCCCTGCACCTGTGCCGGAGCCATCCAAGCGCTACTTCCGGTGTCACTGACCACGGGCGCCCCAAGCATCCACGGCATGCCTGGCTGCCTGTCGTGGGGCTGGCTGACGTGCTCCTGCATGCGCTGCACTGCTTGCCTGACCTGGAGGCCCTTGTGATGGTTCAGTCAGCCGTAGGGAACGGAAGTATTTCCTTCGACTTCCTCTACGACAAATGCCAAGGGCGCCGGAACGGGCTCGCCCGATCGGTCCTGGACCTGGTGATTCCACGTGCGGACTCAGTGCTGGAGGTCATTGCCAATGTGCATTTCGCGCGGGCGGGACTGCGGGTCCGCCGCCACGTTCACATTTCCGGCGTGGGAGAGGTCGACTTTCTGGTTGAGGAGTGCCTGGTAGTGGAGACCGATGGCTCAACACACTTTGAGCCCAAATCGATCAAGCGGGACCAGCGGCGCAATAACCAGAGCATTATCGGGGGCTACCTGGTGTTGCGCTATTACTACGAGGACGTTATCCACCGTCCGGAAGTCATGGTTACGGAGATCCAAGCAGTCCTGCTCCTGTGGAAGCGGTCCGGGCGGGGCCGGCCGGATATGCGTCACTTATAGCGGGTCCAGAGGAAGTCGGCCCTGCCAATCCGGAGAAGTCATGCCTGGCTGGCTCCATAAATGGCGCAAATGCGGCAGCTCAGAAGCCAGGGAAGTCCTACTCCTCGGCTTCTTCCTCGAAGGCCCACTCGAACATGTCGAAGACGAACTCGGAGAAGGTGCCCTCTTCGGACTTCCACTGGCCGCGGGCATTGTTGCGGCGGTACACGATGGGGTCCGGGACGCTGAGGTCGCCCACGCGGAAGCCCCACGTAAACGCTTCCTCTTCGTCCTCGAGGAACATCAGGAAGCCCTCGTCATCGACTTCGAGTTCCTCGGGGTCCCAGAAGTAGTGGTAGGCCTCCATCAGGTCCTCGCAGCCGCCCAGGGCCAGGTAGAACTCGCGGAGGACCAGGGGAATCTGGAACTGGTGCTCGGCAAGCGCGGAGTCGAGTTCCTCGGGCGTCAGCCCGTCCTCTTCCTGCCATTCATCCTCGAGATACTTCGGAACAAGCGCTTTGAACTTCTCGAGGAACATGTCAGTCATGTTCATATCCTAGCTAATCGGGGCCCACCCAAAATGACACCCGGGATGCACTCACATCCCCGGGTCGCTGGGCCGCCGGTGCCATCCGCGGACAGCCAGCGGGGCCTGCCAGGAGCGGCGCCACGCCAGGACGCGGAACGTGAAAACCAGGGCTGCGATGGCGGCTGCGGTCAGGACGTTGAAGACCCCCAGCACCCACAGCACTGCAGTGAGCGAGGCGCCCACAAAAGCCGGCAGGGCATAGATGTCCTTCGGGTTGAACAACTCCGGAACCTCATTGGCGGTGATGTCGCGCAGCAGGCCGCCGCCCACCGCCGTCGTCACGCCCAAAAGCACGGACGCCACCGGATTCAGGCCGGTGGCCAGTGCCTTGAGCGTGCCGGTCATGCAGAACAAAGCCAGGCCCGCGGCGTCGAACAGGGTCAACAGGGAGGTGTAGCGCTGGACGCTGGAGAACAGGAAGTACACCAGCACCGTGGCCAGCACCGGCGGCGCAAGGTATGCCGGATTGGTGAACGCCGCCGGGACCACGGCGAGGATGATGTCGCGGATCACGCCGCCGCCAAGCCCCACCAGGGAAGCCAGCAGCAGGGAGCCGACAATGTCGATCTGCTTCCGCGCCGCCAGCAGCGATCCCGAGACCGCAAAGAAGAACACGCCCAGCAGATCCAGCCACACCGGGGAGTTGTCAAAGGCGAATGTCATGGAGCGTCCCGGCATTTTCAAAGAGGGCGGACAGGGCGGCTCCAACGTTACGCTAGCCCCTATGAACAGCCCCATCATGATCGCCTGCGCCCATGGGACGTCCAACACACAAGGGGCCGCGGAGGTCAACGCCCTCCGCGCCGCCATCGCGGAACTGCGCCCCGGCCTCGACGTCCGGGAAGCCTACGTGGACGTCCAGCAGCCCGACCTGGTGGACGTGGTGGCGGGCCTGCCCGAGGGGGAGGCCGCCGTCGTGGTGCCGCTGCTGCTGAGCGTGGGCTACCACGTTAAGGTGGACATCGCCCGGGCGGTGAAGAGCCGTCCCGGCAGTGCCGCGGCCGCGCCGCTGGGCCCGGACCCGCGCCTGGCAAAACTGCTGGACCAGCGGCTGCGCGAGGCCGGGACCACCGATAACGACGTGATCGTGCTCGCGGCCGCAGGCTCGTCCAATCCCAACGCCGCCGTCAGCGTCGAGGAGCTGCTGGGCCAGCTTCAGCAACTGCGGTCCAACCGGATGGTGGCCGCCTACGGAGCCTCCGCCCAGCCATCCGTGCCCGACGCCGTCGCGATGCTTCGCGAGGAGCTCGCCGGGGGTGCCGGCGCGGGGGAGTCCGCGGGAGCGGTCGACGTCGGCGGGCGCGTGGTGGTTGCCTCATACCTCCTTGCGCCGGGCTTCTTCCACGACCAGCTCGCCAAGGCCGGGGCCGACGTCGTCACCGAACCCCTGCTGCCGTCTCCGGTGCTCGCGGAGATCGCGCTGGACAGGTACGACGCCGCCGTCGCAAGGATGAACGAAACGCCCCCGGCGGCCGAAGCGGCGGCCCCCGCAGCGGCCGGTCCGGAGCCGTCTGGAAAGCCGTCCCCGGATGCACAGCAGGGTGGCTTCTTCAAGGCCCTCCGGCGTTTCGTGACGAAATATTTCCCTAGGTGACTTCGCATTTCCGGGCCTTTGTGACGCAATTCGGGGGCGCCCTACAGTCGATGCATGACTGATACAGCTCTAGCCGGAGCGTCCGCGGACTCCGCTGCCCCCAAGCGCCCCGCCCGCCCGTCCCGCCCTGCCGCAAAGCCGCACGGGCAGTGGAAGGTTGACGGAAAAACGCCGCTGAACGCCAACGAAACCTGGAAGCAGGAAGACGACGGCCTCAACGTGCGCGAGCGTATCGAGACGATCTACGCCAAGGAGGGCTTCGACGCCATCCCCGGCCAGGACCTGCACGGCCGTTTCCGCTGGTGGGGCCTCTACACCCAGCGCAAGCAGGGGATCGACGGCGGCAAGACCGCAACGCTTGAGCCGCACGAGCTCGAGGACAAGTACTTCATGCTCCGCGTCAGGATCGACGGCGGCGCCCTCACCACCGAGCAGCTGCGCGTCATCGGCCAGATCTCGGTGGACTTTGCCCGGGACTCCGCGGACATCACCGACCGCCAGAACATCCAGCTGCACTGGATCGAGGTGGAGAACGTCCCCGAGATCTGGCGCCGGCTGGAGGCCGTTGGCCTGTCCACCACCGAGGCGTGCGGCGACGTTCCCCGCGTCATCCTGGGCTCGCCCGTGGCCGGCATCGCCAAGGACGAGATCATCGACCCCACACCGCTTATTGCGGAGCTGGCGGAACGCTTCATCGGCAACCCGATCGTGTCCAACCTGCCCCGCAAGTACAAGACCGCCATCACCGGCCACCCCAGCCAGGACGTGGTCCATGAGATCAACGACTGCGCCTTCGTGGGTGTCCGCCACCCCGAACTGGGCGCGGGCTACGACCTCTGGGTGGGCGGCGCGCTGTCCACCAACCCGATGCTCGGCAAGCGACTGGGCGCCTTCGTCAAGCCCGAAGAAGCCGCCGACGTGTGGCTCGGCGTCACCAGCATCTTCCGCGACTACGGCTACCGCCGCATGCGCACCAAGGCCCGCCTGAAGTTCCTCCTGGCCGACTGGGGCACCGAGAAGTTCCGCCAGGTCCTGGAGGACGAATACCTCGGCTACAAGCTGGCCGACGGCCCGGCCGCCCCGAAGGCCGCCACCCCGGGCGACCACGTGGGCGTGCACGAGCAGAAGGACGGCAAGTTCTTCATCGGCGCCACCCCGCTGGCCGGCCGCCTGGCTGGCTCGTCCCTGGTCAAGCTCGCGGACACCCTCGAGGCCCGCGGCTCCTACCGGCTGCGCACCACCCCGCACCAGAAGATTGTGGTCCTGGATGTCGAAAAGGAGCACGTGGAGCCGCTCATCGCCGAGCTTGACGCCCTGGGCCTGTCCGCCCGCCCGTCCGTGTTCCGCCGCGGGACCATCGCCTGCACCGGCATCGAGTACTGCAAGCTGGCCATCGTCGAGACCAAGATGACCGCCGCCAGCGCGGTTGCAGAGCTGGAACGCCGCCTGGCGGACCTTGCCGGGTCCGGTGAACTGCCGCACGCGCTGTCCCTGCACATCAACGGCTGCCCAAACTCCTGCGCCCGCATCCAGACGGCGGACATCGGCCTCAAAGGCATGATGCTGCCAACGCCCGACGGCGACCCCTCCCCGGGTTTCCAGGTCCACCTGGGCGGCGGGCTGGCTTCGAAGGACCGCGAGGAAGCCGGCCTGGGACGCACAGTCCGCGGCCTCAAGGTCTACGTCGACGACCTGCCCGACTACGTGGAACGCGTGGTGCGCCGGTTCGTCGCCGACCGCGCCGAAGGCCAGACCTTCGCTGAATGGGCCCACGCAGCAGACGAGGAGGCACTGCAGTAATGGCAAAGCATCTCGCACCCGCACCTGCCAAGCGCCCCAAGGAGGAGCTGAAGGCCCTGGCCGAAGCCGGCGCCGCCGAACTCGGCTGGGACGCCCCCGCCCGCGACGTGATCGCCTGGGTGGAGCGCAACTTCGACCTGCCCGCCGTCGCCGTCGCGTGCTCCATGGCCGATGCCGTCCTGCCGGCCCTGGTCGCAGACCAGATGCCCGGCGTCGACGTCCTGTTCCTGGAGACCGGCTACCACTTCCCGGAAACCTACGCCACGCGTGACGAGGTGGCCGCGAACCTCCGCGTCAACGTGGTGGACGTCCTCCCGGAGAACACCGTGGAGCAGCAGGACCGGCTCCTCGGCAAGGACCTCTTCGCCCGCGACGCTGCCCAGTGCTGCGCCCTCCGCAAGGTGGCCCCGCTGCAGCGCACCCTGGCCGGTTACGAGCTGTGGTTCACCGGCGTCCGCCGCGACGAAGCCCCCACCCGCACCAACACGCCGCTGGTCACGTGGGACGAGAAGAACGGCCTGGTCAAGGTCAACCCGATGGCCGCCTGGACGTTCGACCAGCTGGTCCAGTACTCCGACGACAACCTCCTGCCCGTCAACCCGCTCCTTTCCCAGGGCTACCCCTCCATTGGCTGCCAGCCCTGCACCCGCAAGGTGGCACCCGGCGAGGATCCCCGCGCCGGCCGCTGGGCAGGTTCCGACAAGACAGAATGCGGACTACACGTATGAGCACTTACCTATCCGAGGAGACCCAGGTGACTGACGCCGCCATATCCACGCGCCTGTCCAGCCTGGACACCCTCGAATCCGAAGCGATCCATATCATCCGCGAGGTTGTCGCCGAGTTCGAGAAGCCTGCGCTGCTGTTCTCCGGCGGCAAGGACTCCGTGGTGATGCTGCACCTGGCCACCAAGGCGTTCTGGCCGGGCAAGGTGCCGTTCCCCGTGCTGCACGTGGACACAGGCCACAACTTCCCCGAGGTCATCGACTTCCGCGACCGGACCGTGGAGCGGCTGGGCCTGAAGCTCGTGGTCGGCTCTGTCCAGGAGTTCATCGACCGCGGCGAGCTGGCCGAGCGCGCCGACGGCACCCGGAACCCGCTGCAGACCGTCCCGCTGCTGGACGCCATCCAGCAGAACAAGTTCGACGCCGTCTTCGGCGGCGGCCGCCGCGACGAGGACAAGGCCCGCGCCAAGGAGCGCATCCTGAGCCTGCGCGACGAATTCGGCCAGTGGGACCCGCGCAACCAGCGCCCCGAGCTGTGGAACCTGTACAACGGCCGCCACACCGTGGGCCAGCACGTCCGCGCGTTCCCCATCAGCAACTGGACCGAGCTGGACATCTGGCGCTACATCGAGCGCGAGAACATCGAGCTGCCCGGCCTGTACTACGCCCACGAGCGCCAGGTCTTCGCCCGCGACGGCATGTGGCGGGCGGTTGGCGAGGTCTCCCAGCCGCGCCCCGATGAGGAAGTCATCACCAAGACCGTCCGCTACCGCACCGTGGGGGACATGTCCTGCACCGGTGCCGTCGAGTCGAACGCCTTTACGGTGTCCGACGTGGTGGTTGAAGTCGCCGCCTCCACCCTGACCGAACGTGGCGCCACCCGGGCAGATGACCGCATCTCCGAGGCCGCCATGGAAGACCGCAAGAAGGACGGGTATTTCTAATGACCACCGAAACTGTTGTGTCCGGCGCTGCCGGTGGCCTGGAAGCAGCCCTGCCCACCACCCTCTTCCGGTTCGCCACTGCGGGATCGGTCGACGACGGCAAGTCCACCCTGGTGGGCCGCCTCCTCCACGATTCCAAGGCGATCCTGGCCGACCAGCTCGACGCCGTGGCGCGCACCTCGGCCGACCGCGGCTTCGGCGGGGAAAAGGGCGGCATCGACCTCGCCCTGCTCACCGACGGCCTGCGCGCCGAGCGCGAACAGGGCATCACCATCGACGTGGCCTACCGCTACTTCGCCACAGACCGCCGCAGCTTCATCCTTGCCGACTGCCCCGGGCACGTGCAGTACACCAAGAACACGGTGACCGGCGCGTCCACTGCGGATGCCGTCGTCGTCCTCATTGACGCCCGCAAGGGTGTCCTGGAGCAGACCCGACGGCACCTGTCCGTGCTGCAGCTGCTGCGCGTGGCGCACGTGATCGTGGCCGTGAACAAGATCGACCTGGTGGACTTCAGCGAGTCCGTGTTCCGCGGGATCGAAGCCGACGTGCAGCAGGTGGGCCGCGAGCTGGGCCTGGGCTCGGACGGCATTTCCGACCTGCTGGTGGTCCCCGTGTCGGCGCTGGACGGCGACAACGTGGTGGAGCGCTCCGAGCGCACCCCCTGGTACACCGGTCCCGCGCTGCTGGAGGTCCTCGAGACCCTCCCGGCCGCGGACGAACTCGAAAGCCACCTGGAGAGCTTCCGCTTCCCGGTGCAGCTGGTCATCCGGCCGCAGGGCGCGCTGGCGCCGGACGCCGTCGCAGCCGGGCTGGATGTTGAGGCCTACCGCGACTACCGCGCGTACGCCGGCCAGATCACTGAAGGCTCCGTGAAGGTGGGGGACCAGGTCTCCGTGCTGACGCCTGGCCAGGACCCGCGCACCACCACCGTGGTGGGCATCGACTTCGCCGGCGCCTCGCTGGAGGAAGCTGCCGCCCCACAGTCGGTGGCCATCCGCCTGGCTGACGAGTTCGACGTCGCCCGCGGTGACACCATTGCCGCCGCCGGCACCGTCCGCGAAGCCTCCGCCGACCTGTACGCGGCCCTGTGCTGGCTGTCCCCGAAGCCGTTGCGCGAGGGCCAGAAGGTCCTGGTCAAGCACGGCACCCGCACCGTCCAGGCGATGGTCCGCAGCGTGTCCGGCAAGCTGGACCTGTCCACCTTCAAGCTGGAGGGCGCCTCCAACCTGGAGCTGAACGACATCGGCCACGCGCAGCTCCGGCTCGCCGCGCCGCTGCCGCTGGAGAACTACCTGCACCACCGCCGCACCGGCGCGTTCCTGGTGATCGACCCGCTGGACGGCAACACGCTGGCCGCCGGGCTGGTCAAGGACCACCCGGGCGACCATGAGGACGAGCGCTACAGCATCTAGTTTTCTCCGGATCGCCGGAACACTGCGGGGCCGCTACGGCAACCCGGCAGTATTCCGGCGATTCCGCGTTTCTGCGGCATCCCGCACGTTAACCACAAAGGTTCGCCCCGGATGTTCCCTGGCTGTTGGGGGCGTGGGAAGCTCAGGCATTGCTTTGACGATGCCCGGGCCTGCACGCCCTGGCAGGTTCCCTTCAGGAGGCAGGATGGAAACGGTCCAGCGATGGTCCACGCGAGCGGCTGAAGTCTTCAGGCGTGATTCCCAGGCGTGGGGAATCCCCCAGCGCCAGGCGAAGCTCCTCGCGCTGCTCCCGTTAGTCCTCACCGTTGCTGTCGCTGCCACGGTCCCGTTCAAGGAGTTCTATCTCTGGCTTGTTGACGAGGACCATCCGATCGAATGGCTCCAGTTTGCGTGCCTGGTGGCCGCCGCCGTCTTCCTGGGCTTCCTCGCCTTCCGGCTGTACCGGAGGGGGCAGAAGGGGATGGCGGTGCTGTACGCGGTGGTCACGATCGGGGTCGTGTTCCTGGCGGGCGAGGAGATCTCCTGGGGCCAGCGCATCTTTGGCTGGCAGACCCCGGCATCCATGGAAGCCATTAACCGCCAGGACGAGACCAACCTGCACAACATCCGGGGCGTGCAGGAGTTCGTCCCGGCGGCCATGCTCGTGGCAAGCCTGTACGGCGCCTGTGCCGCGCTGGTAGCGGCGTGGCTGGGGGACCGGTGGAAGAGCGTTGCGTCCCGGCGCCTGCTCGTCCCGCCGCTCTGCCTTGTGCCGGCCTTCCTGCTGGCCGCACTGTACCGGCTCTTCCGCCTGCTGATCTGGCCGGAGCCTACGTTTGTGATCTCCGAGTTTGGGGAAGTGCTGGAGCTGACCCTCTACTTCGGGCTCGCGATGTTCAGCTGGTTCAACGTGCGCCGCCTGCTGGAGGCACAGCCCACCGTCCGTGCGGTGCGCCACCGCGTGCCCCGCACCCCGTAGGCCCTGCCGCCGGCGCTACCGGTTTTCGAGAATCGCCTTGAGCCGCCGGAGGTCCTTGCGGGTCTCGCGGCGGATCATCGGTTCCATGACCAGCCCGGCCAGCTTCGAGAAACCTGAGGGGATCCCCGTGTTGCGGAGCGTCATGCGGGTCCCGCCGCCGTCGTCCGCCCATGTGTAGGTGGTCTGCATGGGGAAGGGACCCTGGGCGGTCCGCATCACCAGCTTTTCGCCCGGGACATACTCGATGAATTCGTAGGTGTAGTTAAGCTCCCGGCCCAGGAACTTGGCCGTGAAGTCCACCTTTGAGCCGGGGCCGAGCGGGCGGCTGTCCAGCCGCTGCGACGAGTGGATGTTCGCGTACCAGCTTGGCGCGTTGTCCGGATTGGCCGCATACTCCGAAACCTGGGCGCGCGGGCAGTTGATGACAACTTCGGTTTGTACGTTCACCATCTGGCATCTCCTCTGTAGAGTGCGGGACTAGCCTGGACATCACGTTAGTCCTCGTCGGAACCGGGGGAGGTGAAGCCATGGAAACCATCAGCCCAAAGCTCCTCAACTGGGCATCCATCCTTGACAGCAAAACCCGCGACCAGGCGGTGATGACGGCGGCCCTGCCGTTCATCTACCCGCACCTGGCCCTGATGCCGGACGCGCACTTGGGCAAGGGTGCCACCGTGGGTTCGGTGATCCCCACGCTCCGGGCCATTATCCCGGCAGCCGTGGGCGTCGATATCGGCTGCGGCATGATCGCCGTGCGGACCCAGTATTCGGTGAAGGACCTGCCGAAGGACCGTAAACGCCTCCGCGAGGATATCGAACGCGTCATCCCGCTGTCTGCGGGGCACAACAACAAGCAGATCATGGCCACCGCGGAGCCGCGGGTCGCGGAGCTGAAACGGCTGGCCGCGAAGGCCGGCTTCGACCCGTCACAGTACGTGGCCAAATGGGAGCTGCAGTTGGGGTCCCTGGGGTCGGGAAACCACTTCATCGAAGTCTCCGCAGACGAGCATGACGGCGTCTGGCTCTTCCTGCATTCGGGCTCGCGGGGCGTGGGGAACAAGATCGCCCAGCACCACATCGGGGTCGCCCAGCACGTTGGCCGCAAGCACCAGGTACACCTGCCGCATCCGGACCTGGCCTACCTGGACGAGGGAACGCCGCAGTTCGACCGCTACATCGCCGAGCTGCGGTGGGCCCAGCACTTCGCCCTGCTGAACCGCGAGGAGATGATGGACCGCGTCAGCACGTCGTTCGCGAGGTGGGTGGGCGGCGGCGTCCGGGAGCTGGAACGGATCAACTGCCACCACAACTTCACGGAGCGGGAGACGCACTACGGCAAGAAAGTCGGGGTGTCCCGCAAGGGGGCCATCAAAGCCGGCGACGGCGATCCCGGACTGATCCCCGGGTCCATGGGGACGGCGTCGTACGTTGTTGTTGGGCTCGGCAACGAAGCTTCGCTGCACTCTTCCCCGCATGGCGCCGGGCGCGAATACTCCCGGAACGCCGCGCGGAAAACGTTCACGCTGGAGGAACTGAAGCGGGCCATGCGCGGCATCGAGTTCCGGGCGTCCGAGGCCTTCATTGACGAAATTCCGGCCGCCTACAAGCCGATCGACCAGGTCATGCAGGACGCGGCGGACCTCGTGGCGGTGCGGCACAAGCTGCGGCAGCTGGTCAACGTGAAAGGCGACTGAGCCGTCATATCCCGCCAGGCATACGGCCAAATGTGACGCCAGATGAACGTGCGTGACCCCCCGTTTCCGCTTCGTTGAACGGGTTTGGGCCACTCCCTATGGTGAAACAATGACTAGTTCCAAGCCCGGGATGACCCGCATCGTGGCAGGCGAAAGCGCGGTTCCCAAGCGCAAGCGTGCCATCGAAGCCGCCCTGGCCATCGGGCTTGTCCTGCTGATCGCCGTCGGCGCCATTGTTGCCTCGAATATCTCGCGCAACACTGAGGCGCAGGCCGCGGAACCCACCCCCGCAGCGGAACTGAAGCTGGGCTATTTCGGCAACGTCACGCACGCCGCCGCGCTGGTGGGCGTGAAAAAGGGCTTCCTCGCCGAAGCGCTGGGCAGCACCAAGCTCAGCACCGAGACGTTCAACGCCGGTCCGGCCGCCATCGAGGCGCTCAATGCCGGCGCCATCGACGCCGCGTACATCGGCCCCAACCCGGCCATCAACTCCTTCGCCAAGAGCCAGGGACAGTCCGTCCGCGTCATCGCGGGAGCGGCTGCCGGCGGTGCGCAGCTGGTGGTCAAGCCCGGCATCATCTCGGCATCAGACCTCAAGGGCAAGACCCTCGCCTCCCCCCAGCTTGGCGGCACCCAGGACGTCGCCCTCCGCGCGTGGCTGTCCTCCCAGGGCTATAAGACCAGCGTCGACGGCAGGGGCGATGTGGCGATCAACCCCACCGACAACGCCCAGACCCTCAAGCTGTTCCAGGACGGAAAGCTCGACGGCGCGTGGCTGCCTGAACCGTGGGCATCACGGCTGGTGCTCCAGGCCGGAGCCAAGGTGCTGGTGGACGAAAAGGACCTCTGGGACGGTGCCGGAACCGGCAAGCCCGGCGAGTTCCCCACCACCATCCTGATCGTGAACCAGAAGTTCGCCGCCGACCACCCGGACACCGTCAAGGCCCTGCTGAAGGGCAACGCCGAGTCCGTGGCCTGGCTCAACTCGGCCCCAGTGGAGGAGAAGGCGGCCGTCATCAACGCCGGACTGCAGGAGTCCGCCGGCGCGGCACTGCCCGCCGATGTCCTTAACCGGGCGCTGGCCAACATCACCTTCACCCTGGACCCCCTGGCGGGCAGCTACCCCAAGCTGCTGCAGGACGGCGTGGAGGCAGGAACCACCAAGAAGGCCGATCTCAGCGGCCTCTTCGACCTCCGGGCACTCAACGAAGTCACCGGCAGCAGCAAGATCTCCGCAGCCGGCCTCGGCCTGGACTGACCCCACCCTCTACCTAAGGACGGCACCATGCCAGTCGTACTGGAACACCTGGGCAAGCGCTTCGGCGACGGCGCCCCGGTACTGGACGACGTCAACGCCAACATCGGACGGGGCGAGTTCGTCGCCCTCCTCGGTGCCTCCGGCTGCGGCAAGTCCACCCTCCTGAACATCATCGCGGGACTGGAGGCGCCGACGTCGGGCGCCCTGGAAGTGCCCAGCGACGGTGCCGCCTTCATGTTCCAGGACGCCGCACTCTTCCCCTGGCTTACGGCCCGCGAGAACATCGAACTGGCCCTGAAGCTGCGCGGTGTGGGCAAGGCCGAACGCCGCGCCAAAGCCCAGGAGCTCCTGGAATTGGTGCACCTGGGCGCGGCGGGGGACAAGCGCCCGCACGAGCTCTCCGGCGGCATGCGCCAGCGCGTGTCCCTGGCCCGTTCCCTGGCGCAGGACCGGCAGCTGCTGCTCATGGACGAGCCGTTCGCCGCCCTGGACGCCATCACCCGTGACCTGCTGCATGACGAGCTGGAGCGCATCTGGAAGGAAACCGGACGCACCATCGTCTTCGTCACCCACAACGTCCGCGAAGCCGTCCGGCTGGGCCAGCGCGTGCTGCTGCTGTCCTCCCGGCCCGGCCGTGTGGTCCAGGAATGGGCCGTCACCGAGGAACACCGAACCGACGCCGGGCTCGCCGGCCAGCTGACCGGGGTCATCACCGCCCGGCTGCGGGAGGAGATTCGCCGCCATGCCAAGTAACCCCAGCCCCGTTGTCGAGGAGAAGCCGGTGGCCGAATCTGTCGAAACCGGGTCCGCCGAACCCCGCGAGCATGTCCATGCCGCCCTGACCCGGACCTCCACCGGCAACGAGGACCTGCGGGAGCTCGAATCCGGGCTCGACTCGCTGCAGTCCGACACCGTCCGCAAGCACCGCATCGACTGGACCCGCATCCTCTTGCCAATCGCGGCCCTGGTGGTCCTGGTGCTGATCTGGCAGTTCTACGTCTCCCTGGGCCTCAAGCGCCGCGACCAGGTGCCCGGGCCCCTGGACGTGCTGAACCAGATGGGGGTTCTCTGGGGCGAGGGCAAGGTGCAGGAATCCGTGTGGACGTCGCTGCAGCGCGGCATCGTCGGGTTCGTGATCAGTGTGGCCATCGCCACCCCCGTGGGCCTGCTGCTGGCCCAGGTCGCTCCGCTGCGCCGCGCTTTCGGTCCGCTGATCTCCGGCCTGCAGGTGCTGCCGTCGGTGGCGTGGGTGCCGGCGGCCATCATCTGGTTCGGCCTCACCGACGCCACCGTCTACTTTGTGGTGTTCATGGGCGCCATCCCCTCCATCATCAACGGCCTGATTTCGGGTGTGGACCAGATCCCGCCGCAGTACCGCCGCGTGGGCACCGTCCTGGGCGCCTCACGGCTCCAGATGGCGCTGCAGGTCATCCTTCCCGCCGCACTGCCCGGCTACCTGGGCGGCCTCAAACAGGGCTGGGCGTTCTCCTGGCGCTCCCTGATGGCCGCGGAAATCATTGCCGTTGGCGGCACCATCGGCTTCGGCCTGGGCTCCCTGCTGGACCAGGGCCGCCAGCTCTCGGACATGGCCGTGGTGATGGCGGCGATCCTGCTGATCCTCGCCGTCGGCATCCTGATCGAGCTGCTGGTCTTCGGCCCCATCGAGAAGCGGCTCCTGCGCCGCCGCGGGCTCCTGGCCGGCAGCACCCGCTGACCCGGCCCGCTCCACACTTAAAGCAGAAAGCCCGACGGCGACCTCCCGCCGTCGGGCTTTCTGCTGTTTCCTGGGCGCGTGGCAACCAAAGAGGGGCACTTTGACACGGACACGCCGGGGAAAAAGCTTCCTGCCCATAGATTCCCCGCCAATGTGCCCCACGACGGCAGGGACGGACCTGCCCAAGAATCAATGGCAGACTGGCGCCATGACCGCCCGCTTCGTGTGCCGCACCGAGTCCCCGCTGCCGGTGGAGCAGTTGTTCGACCTGGCACGCAGCATCGACCTGCACCTGGACTCGCAAAAGGGTTCGGGGGAGCGCGCCGTCGCCGGTGTCACCAGCGGGTTGATCGGGGAGGGACAGGAGGTGACCTGGCGGGCCCGGCACTTCGGGATCCCGCTGAGCATGACCAGCCGCATCACCCACTTCGACTTTCCCCGCAGCTTCACGGATGAACAAGTCAAGGGCCCGTTCAAGGCGTTCCGCCACGTCCACGGGTTCGAATCAACAGCGGCGGGCAGCGTCATGACGGACCGCGTGGAGTTCGCCGCACCGCTGGGAGCCCTGGGGGTCGCCGTCGAGCGGTTATTCCTGGCCCGGTACCTTGAGCGGCTGATTGCTGCCCGTGGACGGTTCCTTGCCAGCAGTGCGCCTGGGAATACTTTGTGACGCAGCGTTACCTTGCGTGAACTGGTGTTGCTCGGCCTTTGTAGGCGATTGTGACGCGGCCCTACCGTTGATCCATGGCAATTCAGGATATTTACCCCACGGCGCTGCGGCTGCTCGGCCGCCCCGTGCTGGTGGTGGGCGGCGGCCCCGTTGCCGCCCGCCGTGCCAAGGGGCTGCTCGACGCTGGTGCCGTGGTCACCGTCGTGGCCCCGGTTGCCTCGCCCGCGCTCCGTGAAATGGCCGACGCCGGCCTGCTCACCTGGGCAGCGCGGCCGTATGATTCGAAGGATGTCGACGGCGTCTGGTTCGTCCAGACCGCCACCGGCGATTCGGAGGTGGACGCCAGGGTGTCGGCCGACGCCGAGGCGCAGCGCGTTTGGTGCGTCAACGCCTCCGACCATGAAGCCTCTGCCGCCTGGACCCCCGCCGTCGCTGTGGTGGACGACGTCAAGATCGCCATCAACGCCGGGGGAGACCCGCGCCGCGCCATGGCCCTCCGTGACGCGGTGGCCACCGCCCTGGAAACCGGCGACCTCCCGCTGCGCCGCCGCCGCGCACACCAGGGGAGCGTGGCGCTCGTGGGCGGCGGCCCCGGCGACACGGGCCTCATCACGGTCAAAGGCCGCAGGCTCCTGGGCCAGGCCGACGTGGTCGTTGCCGACCGGCTCGGCCCCCGCGAACTCCTGAACGAACTCGCCCCCGACGTCCGCGTCATCGAAGTGGGCAAAACCCCCGGCCACCACCCCGTGCCGCAGGCGGAGATCAACCGCATCCTGGTGGAGGAAGCCCAGAGCGGCCACCGCGTGGTCCGGCTCAAAGGCGGCGACCCCTACGTCCTGGGCCGCGGCGGCGAGGAAGCCGAATACTGCCGCCAGCACGGCGTCGAGGTCGAAGTGGTTTCGGGCGTCACGTCCGCCATCTCGGTACCGGCAGCAGCCGGCATTCCCGTGACGCACCGCGGCCTGGCCAAGGGCTTCAGCGTGGTAACCGGCCACGAGGAACTGTCCGAGGTTCCGGCCCGCCCGGACCACACCATCGTCCTGCTGATGGGCGTGGGCCAGCTGCGCGAATCCGCGTCCGCGCTGGGCGAAGCCGGCCTGCCGGAAAACACTCCAGTTGGTATCGTGGAGAACGGCTATCTGCCGAACCAGCGCGTCACCATCGGCACGCTCGGATCCATCGCAGACCAGGCCGACGCCGCCGGTGTGGCGAACCCGGCCGTGATTGTCATCGGTGACGTGGTGCGCGTGAGCCCGTTCGCGCCGTCGCACTTCAAAACCGCTGACTACAGCACCACCACCCCGAACAGCCCCCGCAAGCCCCGAGTCCTCACAACCTAGCCCCCACCCAACCAGGCAGAGCGAAGTGTCGTTTTGATCCCTCATCACGACACTTAGCGCTACCTGGTTGGGAAGGAACGAACAAAAGGAACACAGCCGTGTCATCAAGCACCACCGTAGGTTCTGCCGAACGTCCGCTCCGCGTCGCCGTCGTGGGCTCCGGCCCGGCCGGCGTTTACGCCGCTGACATCCTCACCAAGAGCGAAGCCGTCAAGAGCGGCGAGCTGACCGTCAGCATCGACCTCTTTGACCGCTACCCGGCACCCTACGGCCTGATCCGCTACGGCGTGGCCCCGGACCACCCGCGCATCAAGGGCATCGTCAACGCCCTGCACAAGGTCCTGGACCGCGGCGACATCCGCTTCTTCGGCAACGTGGACTACGGCACGGACCTCACCATCGAGGACCTCCGCACCCACTACGACGCCGTCATCTTTGCCACGGGCGCCATCAAGGACGCGGACCTGAACATCCCCGGCATCGAGCTGGAAGGCTCCTTCGGCGGCGCCGACTTCGTCTCCTGGTACGACGGCCACCCGGACGTCCCGCGCGAATGGCCGCTCGAGGCCAAGGAGATCGCCGTCATCGGCAACGGAAACGTGGCCCTGGACGTGGCCCGTGTCCTGTCCAAGCACGCCGACGACCTTCTCACCACCGAAATCCCGGAGAACGTCTACGCCGGACTGAAGGCTTCCCCCGTCACCGACGTGCACGTCTTCGGCCGCCGCGGCCCGGCCCAGGTCAAGTTCACCCCGCTGGAACTGCGCGAGCTGTCCCACTCCCACGACGTGGACATCGTCCTGTACCCCGAGGACTTCGAGTTCGACGAGGAATCTGACCGCCAGATCCAGACCAACAACCAGACCAAGACCATGGTGGGCACGCTCACCAACTGGATTGCCGAGCAGCCCGAGGACCTCTCCGAGCTGAAGGCCTCCCGCCGCCTGCACCTGCACTTCCTGCACAGCCCGGTGGAGATTTACGACGACGCCGAGACCCCCGGCAAGGTGGCAGGCATCAAGTTCGAGCGCACGGAACTGGACGGCACCGGCAACGCCCGCGGCACCGGGGAGTTCGTGGACTACCCGGTCCAGGCCGTCTACCGCGCCATCGGGTACTTCGGCTCCGCCCTGCCCGACGTCGAGTTCGACCACAAAAAGGGCGTCATCCCGAACGACGGCGGCCGCGTTCTGGATGCCTCAGGCACCCACGTGCCGGGTATCTACGCCACCGGCTGGATCAAGCGCGGACCCATCGGCCTCATCGGCCACACCAAGGGCGACGCCCTCGAGACCGTGACCTACCTGCTGGAGGACCGCGAAAACCTGCCGGTTGCCGCGGCACCCGCGGAGGACGCCGTCGTCGAACTCCTCGATGCCCGTGGCGTGAAGTTCACCAGCTGGGAAGGCTGGCTGGCGCTGGACGCCCACGAGCTCGCGCTCGGCGCGGCAGCCACCGAGGCCGGCGGTTCGCACGGTGTCGACGTCAAGCGTGAGCGCATCAAGGTGGTGCCGCGCGAGGACATGGTGGACATCTCCCGCGACGGCGTGGCCGCGCAGGTCTAGCAGCCCTATCACGAGCGGGGAACCGCGGAGCCTTTGGTTCCGCGGTTCCTGCTTTTAACCCTGCCGGGCTATTTTCCCGCGCCGCCGACAGCCATCAGTTCCAGCCTGCGGAGGGTCTCCCGGTTTCGCGCCGAGATCAGGGGGTCGCGGAGGAACTTGGGCACCAGCTTCCCCGGCCCGCGGATGGCGTCCTCGGCGATGGTCACTTTGCAGCCATCGCCGAGTTCCTCAACGGTGATGTCCACCTTGGCCTCGCCCATCGGCCAACCGCGGGCGACAAGTTCCAGCGAGCGGCCCGGCTGGACGGCGGTCACCTTCGTGCTGTCGTCGATCACCAGCGGCCAGGCACCCACGGAGTGGTGCAGCCGCGCGCCCACCTGCGGCCATTCGGCGTCCACATCGCGGATCCGGGAGGCGCCCACCACCCAGCCGGAATACAGCCAGCCGTCGGCGATGACGCGCCAGACGTCGGCCGGCGGGGAGTTGAACTGCTGCGAAACGGTGGACATGGTGTTCCTTCCGGTTGCGGTAGTGCTTTCACGGTCCGGGTGCGTTTGCCCACCTGGGCCGTATACGACGGCGGGAGGTGCGGGCCGCTGGGCCGCGCGGTACGACGGCTTCCGCAGGCGCCGGGTCCACCCGTAGACCTGTGCCCCGGGCGGTTGGTTCCCCAGCGGATCGAAACGCAGTGCGGTGTCCGACGGATCGGCGCCGGCATGCAGCCGCAACTCCCCGCACTCGCGCCACGGCCCTGCAGGGGTAGCCCAGTACAGTCCCAGCACCCAGTCCCCGGAGGCCAGCGAATCCTGCGGAAGACTCCGCGTGCGCAGGCCCAGCAGCACCGGGCCCATCCGGCCGCGGTACGGCATGAGGGTGGTCATGCCGGCACCTGCAACGCCCAACCGCGGCCTCAGCAGGAACCGCCCCGGCAGCTGCCAGCCGGTGGAGGCGAAGAGGACATCCGCCGGTCCTGCGCTGGCCGGGCCTGAAGGGGTGACCCGGAGCGCCAGCCCCAGGATGTCCGGCAGCATCTCCGGCAGCCCCACCGAGCGGGAGTACCGCGCCTCAACCTTGTCCGTCCCGGCGGAGTCCAGCCAGTCGATCCCGCTGGGTGCCGCCGGGCTGCCGGTCCGGGTGAGTTCGCCGGTGAGGCCCAGCCCATGGGGATGGATGGGCCGGTCCGGCCGGGCAAGCTTCAGGAGCCGGAACAGGGAGGCGAAGGCCTGGCCGGCGGCGCCGGTGGCGGCGGGGGCGTCGCCCAGGTGCTGGGTCATACTTTCTCCCTACCCATAATCGCCACGGCTACATGCGTCCGAACCTGGCCCGGATCAGGGCGAAGATCCCGTACGCGATGAACCCCGCGCCGATGGCCACCAGCAGGTACGGACCCAAAGGATGGTCGCGGAGGGCCTTCAGGCTGCCGTCCAGGCCGGTGGATTCCTCAGGGCTGCGCTTCGCGGCGGCGATGATGAACAGCAGTCCGGTGAGGCCCAGCGCGATGCCTTTGGCGGCGTGCCCCACCACGCCCAGGCTGTCGATGATTCTGCCCCGCCTCGTTCCGTTGAAGTGGAAAAGCTCCTCCTTCTTGAAACCGCGGGTGACTCCCTTGACCACGAAATAGACGCCGATCCCGATGATGGTGAGCCCCACCGCCACGAGTAGCCACAGTCCCAGCGGATGACCCATCAGGGCGGCGCTGAAGTCGCGCGTCCTGTCCCCGGAGTCCCCGCGAAGCCCCACAGCGAACCCGGCAAAGCTGAGCCCCACGCTGCCATAGGCGATGGCGAGGAACCCCGAGGAAATCAGTTTGGCCAGGCGTTCCTTGCGCGGTTCGCCGCGCATTCGGAGGGTGGCCTCGCTGGCCTGCCACAGTGCCAGCCCGAAGCAGCCCGCCACGCAGGCCCACATGACCGCCGGGCCCCACGGGTTGTCCGCCAGCTGTGCGATGGCACCCGTGGCCTCGGCGTCCCCGGGGTGCCCCAGGGCAATGGCGATCGCGATGGCGCCAACAATGATGTGCAGCAGTGCCATGACGGCGAAGCCCAAACGGGCCAGGACGTCCAGGACCTTGTGGTTGGATGCCTCCTCGACGGCATCGGCCGCCTGGCTGAGCATGGATTCGCCGTCGGACAAGGGTCAGCCGTTCATGGGCCCTTCGGCCCGCAGCTTTTCGGCTCCGGGTCCCTCGACATGCACCGTACAGCGGACCACCAGCCGGCCCGGTGCGTTGTCCAGTTCCACCAGGGAGTCGTCCCCGCTGAGGACGGTGAACACTTCGGAGCCCGCCACTACGCCCACACCCTTCGCCTTCGCTGTTTCGCTGGCGTTCCCGAACGCCTCGCGCTGCAGGCCCTCCACGTAGTTTCCGTCGTCTTCACGGGCCGGGTCCCCGAAAGCCCAGCCGAACAATGTCCCTGTGTTTCCCATGGCGACGATATTACGCGGTCGGCCCCGTTCAAGACGGGCTTTCTTAACATTAGTAAGTGTGCTTACCATGGGCGCACCATACCTTGATGGGACAGGCAACAGAAGCCCGCACCTGCGGCAACCGGAACAGTTCACAACGTTAGGAATGCACAACATGGCAGGAAATCTCATCGCCCGTTCGGTTCACGACCTGACGGCAGCGGCATGGTTCGGCGGATCCCTGATGGGCGCCGTCGGATTGAACGGGGCAGCGGCCCAGGCCAAGGACCCCGCCGAGCGCACGCGGCTTTCCAGCGCCGGCTGGATGAAGTGGGCTCCGTTCCAGACGGCGGCATTCGCCTCCCACCTGGTGGCGGACCTCGCCATCGCCTGGGAGAACAAGGGCCGCATCGCCAAGCAGGAAGGCGTGGCGCGGGACACCGTCATCAAGACGGCGGTGACGGTAGTGGGCGCCGCAGTGACCCTTTACTCCGGCATCCTGGGCAAGAAGGTGGAGAAGCTTTCGGGCGAGGGCGCAGAGGGTGCCACCGAGCCGCACGCTGCAGCCTCGGACGAACTGAAGGCCGCCCAGCAGCAGCTCAAGATGCTGCAGTGGGCTATCCCGGGATTCGCCGCACTGGTGATCATCCTTGGAGCCAAGCACGGGGAGATGCAGCGTCCCAAGAACGTGTTCGCGGGCCTGCGCGGCGACTAGCAGTCAATAGCCGTCCAACGGCAATGTAAGGCGTACGACGACGGTCCGGCACCCAGCTTGAGTTCTAGCGGTCGTTGCAACACCCATAGATTTTGGGAGTTGCAACGACCGTGCCGCATTTAAGCGAAATTTCAGCGGAGTCCCGGAAGTACGCGAGATCGACTGTTCAGCAGAGGGAAGAGTTCTTCCGGGTTTTTGACCGACTCGGAAGTGCGACATTGGCCGCGGCAGAACTGGGTTTGAACCGGAACAGCTGCTATCAGTGGCTCCGCAAGGCTGGCCTCACTTCCGGGAACACCGCATCAACCCGGGCGGCAGCCAGAGCCAAGTACACGCCCGAACAGAAACGGGAGTTCTTGTCCGTTCTCGAGCGGGAAGGGAGCGTGACTGTTGCCGCAGCTGAAATCAGCCTGAATGTAAACACCGCGTTCCGCTGGGCACGCGAGGCGGGCATTTCCAGCCGACCGGTGAGTCATCGCAGGCGGGTGGAGTACCTGCGCCTACGGGACCAAGGACTGAGCCGGCGCGATGCGGTCAAGGTGCTGGGCGTTCCCCGCAGCAGTGCACGGGAGTGGGAGCTTGGGGTGAGGAAATCGGGCGGTCGACGCATTTATCCAGCTGGACAGAGAGTGCACTACAACCATGTTGTGGATTCTTCGACACTTCCTGCCGTCCCCGACAATAGGCAGCAGACCCGCCCTGTATCGATCTCGGTGCTTGAACGGCCCCTTGACCCGAGGTTTCTGTCGCTGCAAGAACGCGAAACCATCCGGGACCTGAACGCCGCTGGGGCTTCGGTACGTTCAATCGCGGCAGTGTTGCAGCGATCGCCGTCGACCGTTAGCCGGGAAATCACCCGTAACGGCCACCCGGGCGTTGGCTACCAGCCGTATGCGGCGCAACGTCAAGCTGCCTCACGCCGCGCCCGGCCCAAGATCGCGAAACTCGCTGGTGAATCGGACCTGAGCAACTACGTGAAAGAGAAACTGCTCATACGCTGGTCTCCGGAGCAGATCAGCCACACCCTGGTCGACGAGTTCCCCGACAAACCGGAGATGCGCGTGAGCCCAGAGACGATCTATCAAGCCCTCTACATCCAGGCCCGGGGCGGCCTCAAACGCGAGGTCGCAACTGCCCTGCGGACGGGCCGGGCCCGCCGCAAACCCCACAAGGATCCACAACAACGCCAGTCACGGTTCGTGGATCCGATGGTCATGATTTCCGAACGCCCGCCCCAGATCGAAGACAGGGCCGTTCCCGGGCACTGGGAAGGCGATCTCATCACCGGGGCGAACAACCAATCCGCGATCGCCACGCTCGTGGAACGCACCACCCGCTACGTGATGCTCGTCCACCTTCCCGGCGACCACACCGCGGAAACCGTCCGCGACGGACTAATCAACACCATGTCCACCCTTCCGGCGCACCTGCGCGGCTCCCTGACCTGGGACCAAGGCGCGGAAATGGCAGCCCACAAATCCTTCAGCCTCGCCACCGACATGGACGTCTACTTCTGCGACCCGGCCAGCCCCTGGCAGCGCGGCTCGAACGAAAACACCAACGGGCTACTGCGCCAATACTTCCCCAAAGGAACCGACCTGTCCGTCTACGGCCCCGAAGACCTCGAACACGTCGCCCAGGAACTCAACGGCCGCCCACGCAAAACGCTCGACTGGAAAACTCCAGCCGAGCGTCTGCGTGATTTACTACTAACCACCTAACCAGCAGGTGTTGCAACGACCCCTAGAATCCGCCCAGGTGCCGGACCGTCGTCGTGCGTGGCTCCCTGGGGTCAGACGGGCTGGGTGTTGGCCGGCGGCAGGTCCGGGTTCATGTCCTTCAGGTCGGGATCTTCTGCCGTCCACACCTGGATGATGGCCCACGCCACGGCTGCCAGCGGCACGGACAGCACTGCCCCGACGATCCCCGCCAGGATCGTGCCGGCGGTCAGTGCCATCAGGATCACCAGGGCGTGCAGTTGCAGTGACTTGCCCATGACGATCGGCTGCAGCAGGTCGCCCTCCAGTTGGTTGACGGCGACGACGACGGCCACCACGATCAGCGCAACCACCGGCCCGTTCGCCACCAGCGCCACCAGGGCTGCGAGGATGCCGGCGATGGTCGCGCCCACGAGCGGGATGAACGCGGTAATGAAAACAACGATGGCGAGTGGAATGGCCAACGGGACCTGCATGATCAGCAGTGCAGCGCCGATGGCGACGGTGTCCACCAGTGCCACGATCGCGGTGCCGCGCACGTAGCCGCCCAGGACCTCAAGGGTGCGGCGGCCTGCCCGGCGCAGCTTTGCCTCGCGCTGCCCGGAGAAGGGGCGGAGGAAGAAGTTCCAGATCTTGGCGCCGTCCTTGAGGAAGAAGAACAGGATCACCACCATGAGGCTGGCCCCGGCGATGAACTCGGTCACGACGGATAATCCGGTGACGGCGCCGGAGCGCACTTGGCTGCTGGTGGCGAACTGCACCACGGCTTCGCGTGCCTGGTCGAGCTGGCCCTGCTCAAGGGGGATGGGCCCGGTCAGCAGGAACTTCTCCAGCTCGTCGAGGCCGGACGATGCTTGTGCCGCCAGCTCGCCCCACTGGTTCCGCACCGAGAAGTAGATCACGGTGGAGACGCCTGCCAGGATCGCCAGCAAGGCTACGAAGGCGATCCCGGTGGCCACCCCGCCGGGCAGCCCGCGGCGGCGGAGCATGTTGACGAACGGGCCGATGGCTGCCGCCAGGATCAGTGCGATCAGGAGCGGGATGACCAGGAGTTTGACCTGCATCAGGGCGAAGACGGACACGGCGGCGACCGTCAGGATCAGCAGGACCTGGGCTGCGCGCGTGCCCACCCTGCCCAGGCCGTCAGACCAGAGCGCCGCCGGTGGCATGGCTGCCTTCGCGCCAGGTGTGGCGGCCTCCGCGGCGGGCGGGTTCGCCGCCGGCTCCGCGCCGGCCGGGTTCGCCGCAGGCTCTTTACCGGCGGGCTGCGCCGGTTCGGGCCAGCCGGCCCGCTCTGGTGGGGAGGTGCGTGCTGGTCTCGACATGGAAACTCCTCAATCATCGGCGGTGCCTGCCCGCGCTGCGGGCGGCCACGGATACCCCGGTCAGATAGTAAGCCTACTGACTGGTTTCGGAGGATGTAACCGCCGTCCGCGCAGGGGCTATTCGGCGAGCCACTCCGCGCAGGAGTTGAGGTTCCGGTTCACAGTGGCAACCGCGGCGTCCTCGTCCCGTTGGCCGATGGCCTCGAGCAGCGCTTCATGCCCTTCCCGGGGGAGCCCGTTGAAGCCCGGGCGGCGATGCTGCGCCAGGAGGTCCTGCTGGAACACGGTGCCGAAGCTGGCGTAGAGCTCGTGCAGCAGCGGGTTGGCGGAGGCCTGGGCCACGCGCACGTGGAAACCCCAGTCGGCTTCCGCCCAGGCTTCGAAGTCCCCGTTCCTCCAGGCATGGTCCCGGGTGGCGAGGAGTGCGCGCAGGGCCGTGACGTCGTCGTCGGTTGCGTGCCGGGCGGCCAGCCGGGCCGCCTGGGTGTCCAGCCCCAGCCGGACCTCGAGGATGTGTTGCTCGGTGTGGTCCTGGTACATCCTGCGGGCAGCGCCGGACATCTCGCTGGTGGCGCGCACGTACGTCCCGTCGCCGCGGCGGACCTCCAGCATGCCGCCGTGGGCCAGGGCCTTGACCGCTTCGCGCAGCGTGCCGCGGGACACTCCCAGCCGGGCCATAAGCTCGGGCTCGGACGGAATGCGCTGGTTCAGCGCCCACTCGCCCGAATGGACCATCTCCCGCAACTTGGCGGTGACTTCGTCGGCAAGCGGCGGGCGCACGGAGGGACTCAGGGACATCTACCTGCCTCCTGTAAACGCGCGGCCGGTGAGCAGGTGCGCCACCACGATCTGCACAGCGGCCAGGCCCAGCAGCAGGGCCAGGGGGAGGGCCCACCCGCCGGTGGCACTGTGCAGCAGGCCCATCCCGAAGGGGCCTGCCGTTGCCAGGAGATAGCCGGTGGACTGTGCCAGCGTGGAGAGGGCGGTGGTTTCGGCGGTGCTCGTTCCGCTGCGGCTGATCATTACCATCACCAGCGGGAAAATGCCCAGGCCGAACCCCATCAGGATGGCAGGGATGACAGCCAGGCCCGTGGGCAGGAGGAGCAAGGCGGCAATGCCTGCCAGCATGGTGATGCTGACCAGGTAGAACGCGGGGCGCAGCATCCGTGGACGGGACCCGATGGCAATCAGCACCATGCCGGCCGGCACGGACACCAGCTGCATCACGCCAAACATCAGCCCGCTCTCCGAGGCGCTCAGGCCCATGGTGGTGAGCATGTACGGGAACCAGCTCAACAGCGCGTAGGCGAGCAGTGCCTGCAGGGTGAAGATGGCGGTCAGGAGCAGGCCTTTGCGGCTGCGAAGCAGCGGCCAGGGGGGGACGTGCCGGGCAGTGGTGCGCACGGTGCTGCGGTGGGCGTGCAGTGCCACCGGAAGGAACCCGAGGAAGGCGGCCACGGCGGCGATGCCCACGGCGCCGACAGCTGCCGACGCGGAGCCGAGCGCCTGGGCCAGGGGCACTACGGCCACAGACGTGAGCGTGCCGCCGGTGGTCATGGTCACCGTGTAGACCGCCGTCATGAGGGATGTGCGGGCGGCGAAGTGTTCCCGGATGAAGGACGGCATGGCCACGTTGCAGACCGCCAGGCCGGACATGCCCACCACGCTGCCCGCGACCAGCATCCCGGTGGACGGGATGGCACGGAGCAGGAGCCCGCCTGCCAGCATGGCCAGTGCCAGGAGGATGGCCTTTTCGACGCCGACCCTGCCGGTCAGCCACGACGTGGTGGCCCCCGCCATGGCGAAGCACAGCGTGGGGATGGAAGGGATGATGGCCGCCACCAGCGCGCCGTAGCCCAGCACAGCCTGGAGATCGTGCAGCAATGCCGAGGCGCCCGTGATGCCCGCGCGCAGGTTCAGTCCGATCAGCACCAGTGCGATGACGCCGAAGACGACGGCGGAGCGCGGCTTGGTCCGCGCTGATGCGGGAGCAGGGGACGCCAGCGGCGCCGCTGCAGGGCTGCTCGGGGCGGAAGCGGGGGAGGGTGGAGTGGCGGACATACCCTCCAGCCTAAAGGTTAGACGTTTGATGTTTGAGGTTTTGTGGCCAAGCTCTCCCGGCCTGCCGGGCCCGGGGAATAGACTGCCAAGGGGCCGGCGGAAGGCGTGGTCCGGACCATGCCGACGTGTGGAAGGGTGGCTGTGGAGGCTTCCGAGGGACTGGAGATCGAGAAGAAGTACGACGTCGATGCAGGCGCCACGGTGCCGGCGCTGGAGCACGCGCCCGGCGTGGCGCGGGTGGGCAAGCCGCACACCGACGTCCTGGAAGCGGTGTACTTTGACACCGACCGGCACACCTTGGCGGCCCGGCGCATTACGCTGCGGCGGAGGACCGGCGGCAAGGACGCCGGGTGGCACCTGTTGCTGCCGCCGCATGCTGCCGCCCCCGATGAAGTGCCCCAGCGGAGGGAACTGCACGCACCCCTGGGCCGGCCCGACGTCGTGCCGGACAGCCTGCTCACCTACCTGCAGGCCTACCTGCGCGGCGCGGTCCCGGCTCCGGTGGTCCGGTTGGAGACCCGCCGGACCACCCATCCGCTCTACGGCGACGACGGCGTGCACCTCGCCGACCTTGCCGACGACCAGGTCACCGCCGAGCGCCTGGACGGCGGAAACCGCCCGGACGAGCAAGGCAATGCAGGCCCCGGCGAGGACCGCCGGCAGCAGTGGCGCGAATGGGAGCTGGAGCTGGTGCACGGGGAGCCCGGCCTCTTCGCGCCCGTGGAGGAACTGCTCATGGCCGCCGGGGCCCGGCCTGCCGGCCACGCCTCCAAGCTGGCCCGCGCCCTCGGCGGCGGCAAGGCGTCGAGGAAGCGCGCCGCCGAAGGTCCCGCGGACGCCGGTGCCGAAAGCAGCCGTCCGCTCCTTGCCGGAAAGCGCGCCCCGGCCGCCGCCGTCGTCACCGTTTATGTGGCGGCGCAGCTGGACGAAATCCTGGCCAATGACGCCGGCGCCCGGCTGGAGGACGCCGAAGCCGTCCACAACATGCGCTCCGCCGCCCGGCGCATCCGCTCGGTCCTGGCAGCGTATGCCAAGCTGTACCGCGCCTCCCCGGTACGGCGGCTGCGCGACGAACTGCAGTGGCTGGGCAGGGTCCTCGGTGAACCCCGCGACGCCCATGTCCTGCGTGAGGACCTCCGCGGCCAGCTGGGCGGGCTGCCGCCGGGGGAGGGCGCCGCCGCTGCCGCGGAGCGGGTGGAGCGGCGCACCGGTGAGGATTTCGATGCCGCCTACCGCCTCCTTCAGGATGCGCTGGGGTCGGGGCGCTACTTTCGGCTCCTGGACAAGCTGGAGGACTTCCGCGACAACCCTCCCGTGCGCGCCGATGCCGTGAAGTCCGGCCAGCGCGCGGCGGCGAAAGCGGTGGACAAGTCCGCCAAGCGGCTCCGGCGCTCGCAGAAAGCCGCCCGGGATGCCCGGCGCGGCGCGGACCAGGAACGTGCCCTGCACCAGGTCCGCAAAGACGCCAAGCGGCTGCGCCACGTGGCGGAGACCGCAGCCCTGGTCCGGGGCAAGCGCGCCGGCAAGGTGGCCAAGGCGGCGCGCCGGCAGCAGAAGATCCTGGGCGGCTTCCAGGACGCCGTGGTGGCCCGCAGCCTGCTGGCCGACATCGCCGCGGAGCATACCGAACCGGCCACCGCAGCGGTGTACGCGGGCCTGCTCGACAGGCAGGAGGAACGGATGCTGTCGGCGCAGGCCAAGTACCGGAAGGCCCGGAAGAAGTCCCGCGGCCTGCTCCGCAGCGGGGTCCTCTGAGCCCTGCTGTCGCCGGCGCCTACTTGCCCTGCCGCGCGGACAGCCGGGCCACCGCCAGCGCCAGCCAGAGCTGCACCCGGTCCGCGGTGACCGAGGGGTCGTACCCGGTCAGTTCGGTGATCTGCGCCAGCCGGTACCGCACGGTGTTCCGGTGCAGCGTGAGTTCCTCCGCCACGGCCGCCACTGAGCCGTTGTTGTTCAGGTAGCTCTCCAGGGTGGTCATCAGTTCTGCGCCGTGCGCCGCATCGAAGTTCCGCAGGGGATTCAGGGACTCGTGCGCCATGTCCGCCAGCGGCACATCCTCGCTGGCGAGCAGCAGCGACGTCAGGCTCAGCCGCTCCGGCTCATTGACCGGCAGGCCGTGGCTGGCGGCGTCCCGCGCCTCGAAGTAGCTCCAGCGCAGCCCGTTCGGCTTGGTGTACGCACCGCCGATGCCGATCGTGGCGTGGATGCCCGCCTCAGCCAGGTGGTCGCTGAGCTTGCGTGCCAGCGCAGGTGCCGCCCCGCCGTCGTCATTGACCACCAGCACCAGGTCCTTGCCCACGACGGCGGCCACTGCCTTCTCAAGTTCCTGCGGGACCGAGGTGCTGCCCAGTGCCTTGCCGTGCGCCGCCGACACCGCCAGCAGCACCACGTTCTTGCGGGTGCTGTTCACGCCCACGCCCGCCAGGCGGCGCTGTGCCTCGCTCGTCTCCAGCGCCCCGTGGATCACGTCCTCAAGCACCTGCCCGCACAGGGCGCGCTGGGCCTGGCGCTGCTTGACCATGTTGTTCAGCTCCACGCTGATCAGGTTCTGCGCGTAGCCGATGATGCCCGTGTCCTCGAAGGGCTGCCGGATCCACAGCGTGCAGGCGTCACGCCGGCCCGTGGGGACCGGGTAGCTGGACCAGGAGTCCGCGGACGGGCTGGCTTTGCTGCTGTTGTACAGCTGCGCCGTGAACTGGGTCAGCGCGACATCAGTGCGCAGCATGCCGCCCAGGTTCTTCAGCAGCTCGGCCAGGCCGCCGCCGGTCAGGAGGGCCCGGGCCAGCACCTGGTGGCCGGCGATCAGCCGCTCCAGCTTGGCGTAGTGGTCCGCCGACTGGGCGTCCGCCACCAGCTTGGTGATGGCGATGAACGGGGTTTCGTAGGGGACCTCCACCACCGGCAGGCCCCAGCGGTTCGCCTCTGCCAGCAGCGCCGGCGGCACGGCCTCATGCGAGAGCCCCACCCCGAAGCCGATGCCCACCGCGCCGGCCCGCTGCACCTGCCGGACGAACCGCCGCTGCTCGGGGGCCGAACGGAGCCGCAGGCCGGTGGTGAGGACCAGTTCGCCGCCATTGAGGAACCGCTGCGGATCCTCCAGTTCGGTCACCGCAACCCAGTTGATGTCCTGGTGCCAGGTGGTCTCCGCGATGCCTGCCTTGGACAGGTGCAGCGAGGTCACGCCCACCAGGGCGGCAAGGGAAATGGCCATAAGGAAAGGATAAACGGCTGCTGGGCAAGCGCACTAAAGCACGTCGACAAGGGTGTGCAGGTGGCTATTCACCGGGGCCTGGTGCTGGCATAGGCTCGAGGCAGTTCCATCCATCCGTCCTGGTCCATTCGCTCCGGTGCCGATGGCTCCTAGAAAAGAGGTTGCACACTGTGGTCCAAACCTTGCAGAACTTCATCAACGGGAAGTTCGTCACCCCCGCCGGCACCACCCTGCTGGACGTGGTCAACCCCGCCACCGGCGACGTGGTGGCGCAGGCACCTGTCTCCGTCCAGGCCGATGTGGACGCGGCCATGGCGGCGGCGAAGGACGCCTTCAAAACCTGGAAGCACGTGACGCCCGGCCAGCGCCAGCTGATGCTGCTCAAGCTCGCCGACGCCATTGAGGCCAACAGCGACGAAATCGTCGAGGCCCAGCACCGCAACACCGGCCAGGTCCGCTCGCTCATCGCCTCCGAGGAA
Organism: Arthrobacter sp. MOO21; assembly: GCF_057369995.2. Classification (NCBI taxonomy): domain Bacteria; kingdom Bacillati; phylum Actinomycetota; class Actinomycetes; order Micrococcales; family Micrococcaceae; genus Arthrobacter; species Arthrobacter sp. MOO21. The sequence goes on from NZ_CM170671.2 coordinate 2,818,614, forward strand.
GTGGCCGCCGGCGCCGACCAGCTGCGCTTCTTCGCCGGCGCCGCCCGCATCCTGGAGGGCAAGTCCGCCGGCGAGTACTTCGAGGGCCACACCTCCTACGTCCGCCGCGAGCCCATCGGCGTGGTGGCCCAGGTGGCTCCGTGGAACTACCCGTTCCTGATGGCCATCTGGAAGATCGGCCCCGCCCTTGCTGCCGGCAACACCGTGGTCCTCAAGCCCTCCGACACCACCCCCGAGTCCACCCTGGTGCTGGCCCGCCTCGCCGGGGAGATCCTGCCCGCCGGCGTCCTGAATGTGGTGCTGGGCACCGGCGAAACCGGGGCGATGATGGTGGAGCACAAGGTCCCCGGCCTGGTGTCCATCACCGGCTCCGTCCGCGCAGGCATTGCCGTTGCCTCCGGCGCCGCCAAGGGCCTCAAGCGTGCCCACCTGGAGCTCGGCGGCAAGGCCCCTGCCATCGTGTTCAAGGACGCCGACATCAAGAAGAGCGCCGCAGCCATCGCCGAGTTCGCGTTCTTCAACGCGGGCCAGGACTGCACCGCCATCACCCGGGTGCTGGTGGAGGAGTCGGTGCACGACGACGTCGTGGCCGCCATGGTGGAGCACACCCGGACCCTGCACACCGGCTCGCAGAACGACGAAGACAACTACTTCGGCCCGCTGAACAACATCAACCACTTCAACGCGGTGACCTCCGTGGTGGAGAACCTGCCGGCCAACTGCCGGATCGAGACCGGCGGACACCGGGCGGGAGAGAAGGGCTACTTCTTCGAACCCACCATCATCACCGGCGCCAAGCAGACCGACGACGTGGTCCAGAAGGAAACGTTCGGCCCGGTCATCACCGTGCAGAAGTTCAGCACCGAGGAAGAAGCGGTGGCACTGGCCAACGACGTGGACTACGCCCTGGCCTCCAGCGTCTGGACGACCAACCATGGCACCGCCATGCGGCTGAGCCGCGACCTGGACTTCGGCGCCGTCTGGATCAACACCCACATCCTCCTCACCGCCGAAATGCCCCACGGCGGGTTCAAGCAGTCCGGCTACGGCAAGGACCTCTCCATGTACGGCGTGGAGGACTACACGCGCATCAAGCACGTCATGTCCGCCCTCGACGCCTGATTTCCCACCACCAGCACTGAAAGTAACCCCATGACCACCACCGCATCTGACATCACCTACCGCCTGGAGCAGAAGCGCCGCGTCCAGGCCGACTTCCCCGGCCCCAAGTCCGTAGCGCTGACCGAACGCCGCAAGGCCGTGGTCGCTGCCGGCGTCGCCTCCAGCGTCCCCGTCTACGTTGCCGACGCCGACGGCGGCATCATCCACGACGTCGACGGCAACTCCTTCATCGACCTCGGCTCGGGCATCGCCGTGACCAGCGTCGGTGCGTCCGACCCCGCCGTCGTGGGTGCCGTCAAGGAAGCCGTGGAGCACTTCACCCACACCTGCTTCATGGTCACCCCCTACGAAGGCTACGTGGCCGTCGCCGAGCAGCTGAACCGCCTCACCCCCGGCGACCACGAAAAGCGCACCGTCCTCTTCAACTCCGGTGCCGAGGCAGTGGAGAACGCCATCAAGGTGGCCCGCCTCGCAACCGGCCGGGATGCCGTCGTCGCGTTCGACCACGCCTACCACGGCCGCACCAACCTGACCATGGCGCTGACCGCGAAGGCCATGCCGTACAAGACCAACTTCGGCCCGTTCGCGCCAGAGGTCTACCGGATGCCCATGAGCTACCCGTACCGCGAGGAAAACCCTGACATCACGGGTGCCGAGGCCGCCAAGCGGGCCATCCTCGCGATCGAAAAGCAGATCGGCGGAGACCAGGTTGCCGCGATCATCATCGAACCCATCCAGGGTGAGGGCGGGTTCATCGTCCCGGCCGAGGGCTTCCTGCCCGCCCTGGCCGCCTGGGCCAAGGAAAAGGGCATCGTCTTCATCGCCGACGAGGTCCAGTCCGGCTTCTGCCGCACCGGCGAATGGTTCGCCGTCAACCACGAAGGCGTCGTCCCGGACATCATGACCCTGGCCAAGGGCATCGCCGGCGGCATGCCGCTCTCCGCCATCACCGGCCGCGCCGACCTGCTCGACGCCGTCCACCCCGGCGGCCTGGGCGGCACCTACGGCGGCAACCCGGTGGCCTGCGCCGCCGCGCTTGCCTCCATCAGCTCCATGGAGGAGTACGACCTCGCCGGGCGCGCCCGCCATATCGAGGCAGTCGCCACGGCCCGCCTGCGTGGGCTGCAGTCGGAACTGGCCGCTGCCGGTGCCGGCGTGATCGGCGACGTACGCGGCCGCGGCGCCATGCTCGCCGTCGAACTCGTCCAGGCCGGTTCCAAGGAACCGAACCCGGAACTGACCAAGGCCGTTGCTGCCGCCTGCCTCAAGGAGGGCGTCATCATCCTCACCTGCGGCACCTACGGCAACGTCATCCGCCTCCTGCCCCCGCTGGTCATCACCGACGAGCTGCTGGCAGACGGCCTGGAGGTCCTGGCCGCCGCCATCAAGGCACACGCCTAAACCGGAACGACTCCCTCCGGCAACGCCACGAAGGTGGGCACCGCGGCTGCGGTGCCCACCTTCGTGGGTTGAGGTGATGGGTTGCCGTACGACGCCGGCCTGCACGAAGGGCCGCGTCAGGCGGCCGGGTGCAGCAGGGCTTTGCGGGCCAGCGAGTTCCTGCGTGCCGTGCCCAGCATGTCCAGGGTCAGCATCACCAGGGCGAGCCACACCACGCCGAAACCGATCCAGCGTTCAACCGTCATGGTTTCGCCAAATACCAGCAGTGCCACCAGGAACTGCAGCACGGGCGCGAAGTACTGCAGCAGGCCGATGGTGGTCATCGGCAGCCGCCGGGCGGAGGCTCCAAAGAACACCAGCGGGACCGCGGTGATCACGCCGGACGCCAGCAGCAGCCAGAAATGCCCTGCCCCATGGGACATCAGCGTCGAGGTGCCGGAGGCCGCGAGGACCACCATCGCCACCGCCGCCAGCGGTGCCAGCACCATGGTCTCCACGCTGAGGCTGGTGACGGCATCCACTTTCGGTCCCACGCGCTTTTTCACGAAGCCGTACAGGCCGAAGCTAAAGGCCAGCGTCAGCGCGATCCACGGGAGCTGTCCGTAGGAATAGGTCAGGACGCCCACCGCCACAAAGCCGATGCCGACGGCGGCCCACTGCAGCGGGCGCAGCCGCTCCTTCAGCACGAACACCCCCAGCAGCACCGAGACAAGCGGGTTGATGAAGTAGCCCAGTGACGTTTCCACCGCCTGGCCTGTAGTGACGCCGTAGGTGTAGGTCAGCCAGTTGACCGCGATCAGGAACGCCGCCAGGGCCAGCGAGCCAAGGATGCGCCGGTCCCTGAGCGCGGCCGCAAACAGACGCCAGGACCTGGTCACGGTGATCAGGAGTGCACAGAACAGCAGCGACCACACCACGCGGTTGGCTACGATCTCGACCGCGCCCGCCGGCATCAGGATGAAGAAATACAGCGGCAGCAGCCCCCACATGACGTACGCGCCGATGCCGAACAGCATGCCCGCCGTCGTATCCCCGCCCACCTGCTTGGGGCCCGCCTGGATGGGGCCCGCGGCAGCTGCCTTGGCCCCGCCGGGTGCTGCGCCAACCTTGGCAACGGGGGCGGAGGTGGCTGCGGGGCTGGCGGGGGTTCCTTCGGGTGTTGGCACGGAACCCATAACACCAGCCGGGGGACAGGTATTCCGGGCAGGCACGCGGGCATTCCGCAAAATAGTCAGTAGGCTTGCTTTCATGACACGTGCCCTCCGGCCGGAATGCGCCCCATGAGGCTCCGGCGCAGCAACGCCTCGGGCCGCGGCTACCGCAGGGTGGCCGCCGGCAAAGGCTTCAGTTACCGGGACCTGGACGGCTCCACCCTGCCACCGGGGCCGGTCCGCGACCGCCTGGAGAGCATCGGCATTCCCCCGGCGTGGACCGACGTGTGGATTGCCCCCTTCGACAATGGCCATATCCAGGCCACGGGCCTCGACGCGGTGGGCCGCCGCCAGTACATCTACCACCCCGAGTGGCGCGAGCGTAAGGACAGGGTGAAGTTCGACCGGTCCCTGCAACTGGCCGAATCCCTGCCCGCCGCCCGCCGCCGGGTCACCATGGACCTGCGCAGCGATGGCTTCAGCCGCGAACGCGTCCTGGCGGCGGCCTTCCGGATGCTGGACAGCGGGTCCCTGCGCGTGGGATCGGAGCGGTACACGAACGAGAACGGGAGCCGCGGCCTGGCCACCCTGCTGTGCGCCCACGTCCAGGTGCGCAAGGACAGGATCACGCTGCGGTTTCCGGCCAAGAGCGGCAAGGACTGGGAATCGGAAATCCGCGATGCCGACCTCGCCGCCCTCCTGCGCCTGCTCAAGCGGCGGGGGTCCAACGCCCGGCTGCTGGCCTACAAGGACGGGAGGACCTGGCGTCCGGTCACCAGCGCCGACATCAATGCCTACGTGAAGGAGCGGACCGGCTCCGACTTCACCGCCAAGGACTTCCGCACGCTGCGGGGGACCGTGGCCGCGGCGGCCAGCCTGGCACGGACCGGTGCGCAGCGGACGGCCGCCAAGCGGAAACGCGCCATCAGCCGGGCCATGTATGAGGCCGCGGAGACGCTGGGCAACACGCCTTCCATCGCCCGCAAAAGCTACGTCGACCCCAGGGTGCTGGACCATTACCACGCCGGGGAGACCATCGACCCGAAACGGCTTGATTCGGCGGAAGCCGAACTCCGGGCCCTCCTCTACCGGGAAGGCAAGGTGGTCGCGCTGGCCGCGAATTAGCATGGCCGCCAACTGGAATGGCGCCGAACTAGAATGGCACAGAACTAAAATGACACAGTGCGCGGCATGCTGCTGCGCAGCAGCACGAAACCTCGTGCAGGACCAGTTCAGAAGGGCTCCCGGTGTCCAACCACAGCGAAACTGCCGCCAACCGTCCCCTCCGCGTCGCCATCATCGGCGCCGGACCGGCAGGAGTCTATGCTGCTGACATCCTCACCAAGTCCGGCGGCGTGAAGGACGGCGACTTCCAGGTCAGCATCGACCTCTTCGAGGCCTACCCGGCGCCGTACGGCCTCATCCGGTACGGCGTGGCCCCCGACCATCCCCGCATCAAGGGCATCGTCAACGCCCTGCACAAGGTCCTGGACCGCGGCGACATCCGCTTCCTGGGCAATGTGACCTATGGCCGTGACCTCACCCTCCACGACTTCCGCGCCTTCTACGATGCCGTGATCTTCTCCACCGGCGCCGTCAAGGACGCGGACCTGGGGATTCCGGGCATTGACCTCCAGGGTTCCTTCGGCGGCGCCGACTTCGTTTCCTGGTACGACGGCCACCCCGATGTACCGCGCGAGTGGCCGCTGGATGCCAGGGAGATCGCCGTCATCGGCAACGGCAACGTGGCCCTGGACGTGGCCCGCATGCTGGTCAAACATCCCGAGGAACTGCTCAGCACCGAGATTCCGGACAACGTCTACCAGGGCCTGAAGTCCTCGCCGGTGACCGACGTGCACGTCTTTGGCCGCCGCGGCCCGGCCCAGGTCAAGTTCACCCCGCTGGAACTGCGGGAGCTGAGCCACATGAACGACGTCGACATCGTGCTGTACCCGGAGGACTTCGAATTCGACGAGGCCTCCGACGAAGCCATCCGCACCAACAACCAGACCAAGACCATGGTGAACACCCTCACCAACTGGCTGGTGGAGGAACACGCGGAGTCCGAGAACCCTTCCTCCCGAAGGCTGCACCTGCACTTCCTGCACAGCCCCGTCGAGGTGCTCGACGACGGCACGGGCAAGGTGGGCGGCATCAAGTTCGAACGCATGCAGCTGGACGGCACCGGCAACGCCAAGGGCACCGGCGAATACGTCGAGTACCCGGTCCAGGCCGTCTACCGGGCCATCGGCTACCACGGCTCCCCGCTTGACGAACTGGAATACGATGCCAGGCGCGGCGTCATCCCGAACGAGGGCGGCCGCGTCCTGGACGCCTCCGGCACCCCCGTTCCCGGCATCTACGCCACCGGCTGGATCAAGCGCGGTCCCGTGGGACTGATCGGGCACACCAAGGGCGACGCCCTTGAGACCATCGGCTTCCTGCTCGAGGACCGGCTGCACCTCCCGGCGGCACAAAACCCGGATCCCCAGGCCATCATCGACCTGCTTGAGGAACGCGGCATCGAATACACGACGTGGGAGGGCTGGAACAAGCTCGACGCCCACGAGGCCGGCCTGGGCCAGGCCTGGACCGGGCCCGAAGGCCTGGACCACGTGGTGCGCGAACGCATCAAGGTGGTGCCGCGCGAAGAGATGATCCGCATCTCCCGCGGCTAACCCCCGGAGCACGCAGCCCAAAACCCTAGGCGCGGAAACGTATTCGGGTTAGTCTGATTAACATGAATACGGCCGCGGCCAAAACCAGGGCTTACAGTTCGCCGAAGCGGGCTTCTTCCGCCGCCGAGACGGGGCGCCGGATCCTGCAGGCAACGCTGGAGCTTTTCATGGAGGGGCCGCTCGCCGACGTAACCCTGAACGCCGTCGCGGACCGCGCAGGGGTCACCGTCCAGACCGTCATCCGCCGCTTCGGTGACCGGATGGGCCTGATCCACGCCACTGCTGAGTTCGCGTCCACCGGGGTTGCCGCCCAGCGCGGTGCCGCCCCCTCCGGGGATGTCCCTGCCGCCGTCGGCAACCTCGTGGAGCATTACGAAACCACCGGTGCCCTGGCGCTGAAGCTGTTGGCGGAGGAGCAAACGTCGACGGTCCTCGCCGAGATCACCGCAGGCGGCCGGCGCCTCCACAGGGAATGGTGTGAACGCGTCTTCGCGCCGTTCCTGGCGGACGACTATCTGCCGGCCGGGGTGGAGCGGAAACGCCGCGTCGCCCAGTTCGTCGCGCTGTGCGACGTCTACACCTGGAAGCTGCTCCGCCTCGACGCGGGGCTGGGCAAGGACCAGGTGGCGCTTTCCCTGATCGAAATGCTGGAGCCCTTCACCCGGAGGTCCTGATGTCCACCATCCTTGCCTACACGTCGCCGGCCATCGGCCACCTCTTTCCCATGGTGCCGCTGCTCCTGGAACTGAAGGCCCGCGGCCACGAGGTCCACGTGCGCGCACTCCGCCAACAGATCCCGATGCTCCGCGGGGCCGGGTTCCAGGCCCAGGCGGTCGATGACAGGCTTCTCGCCGTGGAGGCCGTGGACTACCGGGCAGGGAATGCGCGGGCTGCCTTGGCGTCCAGTGTTGAGACCTTCACGGCCCGCGCCCGCTTCGACGCACCCGATCTCCGTGCCGCCATGGATGCCGTCAAGCCGGACCTGCTGGTGGTGGACATCAACTCCTGGGGTGCCCGGATCGTGGCGGAGGCGTCGGGGCTTCCCTGGGCCACATTCAGCCCGTACACGCCCCCGCTGACGTCCCGCGGCACCCCGCCGTTCGGTCCCGGGCTCGATCCCATGCCCGGACCCCTGGGGCGGGGCCGGGACGCACTGGCGCGCCGCCTGGTGATTGGCGCCGTCGAGAAACTGATGCTGCCGCGCGTCAACTCGCTGCGTGCCGGCCTGTCCGGGGGCAGCCTTGCCCCGGTCAAGGGCGCCGATGAGATGTTCAGGACCGCCCCGCTCCTGCTCGTCACCACCTCGGAGCCCTTCGAGTATCCGCATCCTGACTGGGGGCGCGATGTCCGCATGATCGGGGCGCTGGGGTGGGAACCGCCGTCGCCTCCGCCGGCCTGGCTTGGGGACGCCGCGGAGCCCGTCGTGCTGGTTACCACCTCGTCCGAGTACCAGGCGGACGAGGCCATCGTGCGGGCCGCCCTGGAAGGCCTGGCTGCGGAGCCATTCACCGTCGTCGCCACCGTGCCCGCGGCGGAAACAGGCTCCGCCGGTGCGGCACGGGCATCGGGCACCGCCGGCTTCGGCAGCGTTCCGGCGAATGCCCGGCTGGAACACTTCGTCCCGCACGGCCAAGTCCTGGAGCATGCGGCCGTGGCCGTCACCCACGGCGGCATGGGGGCCACACAGAAGGCCCTGTCCAAGGGAGTTCCGGTGGTGGTGGTGCCCTTCGGGCGCGACCAGCACGAGGTTGCGGCGCGGGTGGTGGCGGCCGACGCCGGCATCAGGCTCAGCCGCAAAAACCTCTCCCCGGGTACGCTCCGCGCGGCGGTCCGGAAGGCATTGGCGAAAAAGGAAGGGGCCCGCCGGGTTGCTGCAGGCTTCACGGCCGCCGGGGGAGCAGCAGCAGGAGCGGACGCCCTGGAAGAGCTGGTCCGGGTACACCCATGACACGGGGTTCTTGGCCAGCTATGCTGGCTTGGGCACCCCCGAGCCCTGCATAGCCGGACCAAAAGTCCAGGGCGCGGGACCGAATGCGCACGGCCTGGAACGGCCGCCACATGCTTGCACACAACGGGAGTTCGATGACGAACCTGCTCCAGCCTGAACCGCTCCAGCGCGCTGCGCTGGCCGGGCACGAGCACCTGGACGCCGCCTCCGGGGGCACGCCGGAGCTGCCCGGGCTGCGCAACCTCATCAAGGAGTCCTGGCAGCGCTCCGCCAGCCTCCGGGCCAACCCGGACAACCCCGCCGCGCCGCTGGCCCTCGACTGGGACGAGCTGGAGGACTATCGCCGGCAGCACCCCCTGGCCGCGATCATGCCGGTCATCAACAAGCTCCTGGTCCAGCCCAGCCACGACAGCGGGCTCCTGGTGGCCGTAGGCGACGAAGTGGGCCGCCTCCTCTGGGTGGACGGAGACCCCACGCTGCAGCGCAGGGCCGAGGGCATGATGTTCGTGCCCGGCGCCGACTGGTCCGAGGCCAGCGTCGGCACCAGCGCCCCCGGGACCGCCCTCGCCCTGGGCCGGGGCATCCAGATCTCCGGTGCGGAGCACTACCAGCGCACGGTCCATCCCTGGAGCTGCACCGCCGTCCCGTTCCACGACCCCGACTCCGGCGCGGTGCTCGGCGTCGTGGACATCACCGGAACGGCCACCGCCGTCGCGCCGCACACCTTGTCCCTCGTGGAGGCCACCGTCGCCGCCGCGCAGGCGCAGCTGCGCGTGGAGCGGCTGCAGCTCGCCGCGGACCTGGCGCGGAAGCCAGTACGACGCCGGTCCCCGTCCGCCGCTGCCAGGCAAGGTAAAGGTGCCACGGAAGGCAGCCTCTACCGCAACAGCCTGCAGCTGCTGGGCCGTGACCAGGCGCTGCTCAGCCTGGCCGGCAAGACGGTTGCGCTGTCCGCCCGGCACAGCGAAATCATGGCGCTGCTCAGCACCCACAAGGACGGGCTCTCGGCCGAGGAACTGGGCTCGCTGCTGTATCCCGGCGAAGGGTCCACCATCACGCTCCGGGCCGAGATGGTCCGCCTCCGCAAGGTCCTCCAGCAGCTCAACCCGGAAGCCGTGCCCGGCTCGCGGCCCTACCGGCTCCCGCTGGACGTGGTGCCGGACACCGGCCAGGTACTGAGCTGCCTGCAGCGCGGGGCCCACCGGATCGCCCTGGAAATCTACCGCGGGGCGGTGCTTCCGCGCTCGGAGGCGCCGGGCATCGTCGAACTGCGGAGCAGGGTCTCCTCCCTGCTCCGCGAGGCAGTCCTCACCGACGGCAGCGCCGAGTCGCTGCTCAAGTACGCCGAGCTGCCGGAGGCAAGGGACGACGTCGGCGTCCGCCGGGCCGCGCTCCGCCTCCTCCCGCCGCGCTCACCCCGGCGGGCCGCCCTGGTCGCGGACCTGGAACGGCTGGAAGCCGAACTCCGCGCCTGAGGCTGCGGGCGCCGTCGTACCTTCCATGCGTGCTTTCCATGCCAGGTGACGTGCGTCACCCGGTTGCAACCTTGCTGCAACCTGCCCCCTCCTACGCTGGCTCCAATGGCGAAAGCCTGGGATTAGCAAAGGAGCTAGCAATGACCGTTTACGCACAGCCCGGCACCGAGGGTTCGAAGGTCACTTTCAAGGACCGGTACGAGAACTGGATCGGCGGCGAATGGGTGGCCCCCGTGAAGGGGCAGTACTTCGACAACATCACCCCCGTCACCGGGAAGGCCTTCTGCGAGGTGGCGCGCGGCACCGCGGAGGACATCGAGCTGGCGCTGGACGCGGCACACAAGGCGGCCCCGTCCTGGGGCAAGACCTCCGTCGCTGAACGCGCCGCCATCCTGAACAGGATCGCGGACCGCATCGACGAAAACCTCGAAATGCTCGCCGTGGCTGAAACCTGGGACAACGGCAAGCCCGTCCGTGAAACCCTCAACGCAGACCTCCCGCTCGCCGCCGACCACTTCCGCTACTTCGCCTCGGCTGTCCGGGCGCAGGAAGGCAGCCTCTCGCAGCTGGACGACGACACCACCGCCTACCACTTCCACGAACCGCTCGGCGTCGTGGGCCAGATCATCCCCTGGAACTTCCCCATCCTGATGGCCGTGTGGAAGCTGGCCCCCGCGCTCGCCGCAGGCAACACCGTGGTCCTCAAGCCGGCCGAGCAGACGCCGTCGTCCATCCTGGTGCTGATGGAACTGATCGGGGACCTCCTGCCCGCCGGCGTGGTCAACGTGGTCAACGGCTTCGGCGTGGAGGCCGGCAAGCCGCTTGCCTCCAGCTCCAGGATCCGCAAGATCGCGTTCACCGGCGAAACCACCACCGGCCGGCTCATCAGCCAGTACGCCAGCCAGAACCTCATCCCCGTCACCCTGGAACTGGGCGGCAAGAGCCCCAACATCTTCTTCAACGATGTGGCCCAGGAAAACGACGCGTTCTATGACAAGGCCCAGGAAGGCTTCGCGCTGTTCGCCTTCAACCAGGGCGAAGTCTGCACGTGCCCTTCCCGCGCCCTGGTCCAGGAGGACATCTACGACTCCTTCATGGCCGACGCCGTGGCCCGGGTGGAGAAGATGATCCAGGGCAACCCGCTGGACACCGACACCCAGGTGGGGGCGCAGGCCTCCAACGACCAGCTGGAGAAGATCCTTTCCTACATCGACATCGGAAAGCAGGAAGGCGCCAAGGTCCTCACCGGCGGCGCCCGCGCCGAGCTGCCGGGCGACCTGGCCGGCGGCTACTACGTCCAGCCCACCGTCTTCGAAGGCCACAACAGGATGCGGATCTTCCAGGAGGAGATCTTCGGACCCGTCGTGGCGGTGACGAAATTCAGCGACTACAACGACGCCATGGGCATCGCCAACGACACCCTCTATGGCCTCGGCGCCGGTGTCTGGTCGCGCAACGGCAATGTGGCCTACCGCGCCGGCCGCGAAATCCAGGCCGGCCGCGTCTGGGTCAACAACTACCACGCCTACCCGGCAGGGGCCGCCTTCGGTGGCTACAAGTCCTCGGGCATCGGGCGCGAGAACCACGCCATGATGCTGGACCACTACCAGCAGACCAAGAACCTCCTGGTCAGCTACAACGAAAACAAGCTGGGCTTCTTCTAGGCCCTGCTGCCCTACCTCCGCTACAACGACGCAAGGATTTCGCCAATGACGACGACAATGCAAGCAGCAGTAGTAACCACATTCGGCTCCGACCTCTCCGTCCAGGACATCGCCATCCCCCAACCGGGGCCCGGGCAGGCGCTGGTCAAGGTGCTCACCACCGGTGTCTGCCACACCGACCTCCACGCCGCCGAAGGCGACTGGCCGGTCAAACCGACCCCGCCGTTCGTTCCCGGCCACGAAGGGGTGGGCGAAGTGGTGGCCCTGGGCGAGGGCGTCACCGACCTCGCCATCGGCGACCTGGTGGGCAACGCCTGGCTGTGGTCCGCGTGCGGCGACTGCCAGTACTGCCGCACCGGCTGGGAGACCCTCTGCGAGGCCCAGCAGAACGGCGGCTACAGCGTGGACGGCTCCTTCGGGGAGTACATGCTGGTGGACTCGCGCTACGCGGCGCGGATACCGGCGGGATCCGACCCCGTCGAGGTGGCACCGGTGCTCTGCGCCGGCGTCACCGTGTACAAGGGACTGAAGATGACCGAGGCCCGGCCGGGCCAGTGGGTCACGATTTCCGGGATCGGCGGACTGGGACACATCGCCGTGCAGTATGCGGTGGCGATGGGCCTACGGGTTGCCGCCGTGGACATCGCCGACGACAAGCTCGCGCTCGCCAAGGCCCACGGCGCCGAACTGGCCGTCAACGCCCTGCACGAAGACCCGGCGGAAGTGATCCAGCGTGAAACAGGGGGTTGCCATGGAGTCCTGGTTACTGCGGTGCACCCGTCCGCATTCGGGCAGGCCATCGGGATGGCCCGCCGCGGCGGCACCATCGTGTTCAACGGGCTGCCGCCGGGGGACTTCCCGGCGCCGATCTTCGAGATTGTGCTCAAGGGACTGACGGTCCGCGGCTCGATCGTCGGCACCCGGCAGGACCTGGAGGAAGCACTGGATTTCTACGCCCGTGGCAAGATCCATCCCACGGTTTCCGTGCGGGAGCTTTCCGAGGTCAACGCGGTGTTCGACGAAATGAAGCACGCCAAGATCGACGGCCGCGTGGTGCTGAGGTTCTGATGCCGGCCCAGGGGATCGAGGCCGCCGCGACGCTGCCGGGGGAGGAGTTCTCCCGGGTGGCGCTGACGCCTGACGCCGTGGCGCTGCTGCAGATGCTGTGGGACCGGCACGGCCCGCTGATGTTCCACCAGTCCGGCGGCTGCTGCGACGGGTCCTCACCCATGTGCTATCCGGCGGGGGATTTCATCACCGGCGGCTCCGACGTCCTGCTCGGGCTGTTCGACCTGTCCGACGGCGTGGCCCCGCGGCCCCTGGAGTTCTGGATGTCGCGGGAGCAGTTCGAATACTGGAGCCACACACACCTCACAGTGGACGTGGTTCCGGGCCGGGGTAGCGGGTTTTCGGTGGAGGCGCCGGAAGGCAAGCGCTTCCTCATCCGGTCCACGCTGATGGACTGGCCGGCCTGAGGAATTCGGTCAAAATACGTTCGGGGCTCTCCATTCGGAGGGCCCCGAACGCGTTTTCCAGAACAAAGTTCGGAAAACCGGCCGTCTCACCATGTGGGACGATTGGGGCCGTCCACTGGATGGACACTATCGTTGATAGGTCTGTTTCCATCACAAACCAGGATTGTGATTCCCCAATGAATCTTCTCCGGACCAAGTCCATTGAGCAGTCCATGGCCGACGCCGATGAGCCCGGACGCAAGCTCAAGCGTTCCCTCAGTACCTGGGACCTCATGATTATGGGCGTCGCCGTGGCAGTGGGTGCCGGTATCTTCTCCGTTGGCGCCAAGGCAGCTGCCAACTTTGCCGGTCCCGCCGTGACCGTGTCCTTCGCGGTCGCCGCCGTCACCTGTGCGCTGGCCATCATGTGCTACGCAGAGTTCGCCACCGCCATCCCCGTTGCCGGCTCCGCCTATGTTTTCACCTACGCCACCATGGGCGAGCTCCTCGCCTGGATCATCGGCTGGAACCTGATCCTTGAGCTGTTCACCGCGGCCGCCGTGATCGCCAAGTACTGGGGCATCTACCTCAGCAAGGTGTTTGCCCTGATGGGCGCTGATATCCCGCCGGCCATCTCCCTGGGCGGTGTGGACCTGTACTGGGGCGCCTTCCTGATCGTTGCCATCTTCACCGTGCTGCTGGTGCTCGGCACCAAGCTCTCAGCCCGGGTGGGCAACATCTTCACCCTCATCAAGATCGGCGTCGTGCTGTTCGTGATTGTGGTGGGCTTCAGCTATGTGAAGTTCGAGAACTACACGCCGTTCGTTCCCGCTGCTGAGCCCACGGCCGGAACCGGTGCCGCCGATGTCCTGAAGCAGTCCTTCTTCGGCTTCCTCACCGGCGCCGCCCCCGCCCAGTACGGCACGCTTGGCATCTTCGCCGGCGCCGCCCTGGTGTTCTTCGCCTTCATCGGTTTCGACGTGGTGGCCACCTCAGCGGAGGAAGTGAAGAACCCGCAGAAGACCCTGCCCCGCGGCATCTTCGGCGGCCTGGCGCTGGTGACCCTGCTGTACATCCTCGTTTCCCTGGCCCTGACCGGCATGGTGTCCTACACCCAGCTCGCCGAGGCCAAGAGCCCCACCCTCACCACTGCGTTCGAAGCGGTAGGGGACACCTCGGCCGCCAAGGTGATCGCCTTCGGGTCCCTGGTGGGCCTGACCACCGTGATCATGGTGCTCCTCATGGGCCTGTCCCGCGTGGTCCTGGCCATGAGCCGCGACGGCCTGCTGCCGCGGTCGCTGTCAAAGACCAGCGAGAAGCGTTCGACGCCGGCCCGCCTCCAGATCATCTGCGGCGCCGCGGTGGCCCTGGTGGCAGGGCTGACCAACGTGGACCTGCTGGAGGAAATGATCAACATCGGCACGCTGTCAGCCTTCGTGGTGGTCAGCCTGGGCATCCTGGTCCTCCGCAAGAAGCGCCCGGACCTGAAGCCTGCGTTCCGTGTACCGTTCGGCAAGGTGCTGCCGATCGTGTCGGCCGTGCTGTGCCTGTACCTGATGACCAACCTCGCCGTGGAGACGTGGATCTTCTTCGCCTTCTGGCTGCTCCTCGGGCTGGCCATCTACTTCGCTTACGGCCAGCGCCACTCGCGGCTCAACGAGCGCTTCGCCGAGGCAAGCGCCTCGGTCAACCGCGCACCCCAGGCAGACCCCGCCGCCGCTGCCGGCCGTGACGACGAGGACGAGTTCAGCCGCGCCTGAGCTCCTCCGCAACACCTGCCGTTTCTGTCCGCCCGGACTTTGCCCGGGCGGGCAGACGCGTATCGGGCTCCGGGCGTTTCCGGCCCGCCGGTTCCGGGCTCCTAGGATGGAAGCATGGCACGTCCCTCCCGGTCCGAACGCAAGGCCGAACTGCTCACCGCCATCCTCGACTACCTGATGGACAAGACGCTCGCGGAGCTGACCTTCCGCAGCCTCGCCGAAGGCCTGGGCGTGAGTGCCTACGTACTGGTCTACCACTTCGGCAACCGGGACCAGCTCATCAACGACATCGTCGCGTCCATCGAATCCCGGCTGGACTGGATGCGCAGCACCGACGTCCGCGACATCGACCGCGACGCATGGCGGGCGTTCCTGCTGGACTCCTGGCAGTGGACCATGGCGCAGCGTAACCGCCACCTGACCAGGCTCGAATTCGAGGCGACCGCACAGGACATCGTTGCCGGCGAGCCGCGCGGGAGTTCGCAGGAAAACTTCCGCCTGCTGCACCACAAGACCCGGGACTGGCTCATGGTGCAGGGGATCGCGGAGGAGTATGCCGACACCGACGCCCGGCTCTTTACTTCCACCTTCTACGGCCTGCAGTTCGACTTCGTGGTGATGAATGAGCCGGAAGCCGCCACCAAGGCCTTCGAGCTGATGCTGGCGGTCTTCTTCAACAACCTCGACACCCGCCTGGCCGCCGCCGCGCAGGGCGCCTGACGCCTGCCGCGGGGCATGCACCTACGGCGCCGCGTACCTCCCCACCCATTCCACGAGGGGCCGCAGCTGCCGCCACCTTGCCGCGACCTCGTCCTGGACTGCGGGCGTGGAGACCCACTCCGGCTGGCCCACTTCCACCCCTGCCGACAAGGACTTGTGCTTGAGCAATTCGGCGCGCGGGTGGTCCCTGGCGAAACCGCGGGGGACGGTTTTGAGCTTCTCGCCCTCGATGGTGAAGCCGGCGCCCGCCACGGCATCGACGATCTCCTGCAACGCGGCGCCGCTCGCCGAGGCGTCGGTGGCGGCCCGGAACCTGGCCAGCTGTGCGGGCGTGTGGGAGTGGTAGCCGCCGCCGATCAGCAGCCCGTCCGCGCTCACCTGCAGGTAGAACCCCACCCCCTCCTGCCGGGTGGAGAAGGCGCCCTGCGCGGTCTTGTACGGTGACTTGTCCTGCGAAAAGCGGACGTCCCGGTAGGGCCGGAACAGCCTGGCCGGCCCGAACTCGGGTTCCAGGCCGGCGAGGAGTTCGGTGAGGGGTTCCTTGACGGCGGAGTCATAGGTGTCCTTGTGCCCGAGCCACCATTCACGGTTGTTGTTCTCTTCCAGCTCCGCGTAGAACCGGAAGGCCTCCGGCGGGATGCCTGCGAATGTGTTCATGGATGGAGCCTAGGGCCGGGCCGCCGCAACCGGCCAGGCTCCGCGCACCGTATGTGCAAAACCCTATGTGCAAAACCGCTCTTTAAACGGCAGGACACCCCGCCCGGAAGACCGGGAGGGGTGTCCTGACGAAGCCCGAAATTGGCAGGACCGGATGGTTCCCGCCGTGGGGGGGCAGTACTAGCCGATCTTGTTGGCTGCTTCTGCCTCGGAGAGCGGAGCTGCACCAAGGTTTGCGCGCAGCTTGGCACCGAGTTCGGCGTCGACGTTGGTCCAGTACTGGATGGCGCGTTCCTTGATGTCGGAACGCTTGACGCCGCCTACGGCGCCGGTGATGGTTTCGAGGAAGCGGGCCTTGGTGGCCTCGTCGTAGACCTCGCGGTACAGCGCACCGGCCTGGACGAAGTCGCCGTCCTCGGCGTGGAGGGAGTGCGCGGCGAGGGTCAGCTCGCCGTCGTTCTCCCAGCCGCCGGCGACGTTCTGCGGCTCAACCGCAGCCGGGCCGCCAAAGGTGTTGGGTGCGTAGACCGGAACGGAAGGCGCGTTGAACAGGAAGCGTCCCTGGCCGTCCTGGCTGTAGTTGTTCACCTGGTTCTTCGGCTGGTTCACCGGGATCTGGGCGTGGTTGGTGCCCACGCGGTAGCGGTGCGCGTCGGCGTAGGAGAAGATGCGGGCCTGCAGCATCTTGTCCGGGGACGCGGCGATGCCCGGCACGAAGTTCGACGGCGCGAAGGTGGCCTGCTCGATCTGCGCGAAGTAGTTCTCCGGGTTGCGGTTCAGCTCCATGGTGCCGACCTTGATCAGCGGGTAGTCCGCGTGCGGCCAGACCTTGGTCAGGTCGAACGGGTTGAAGCGGTAGGTCTTGGCGTCCTCGTACGGCATGACCTGGACGTGCAGGTCCCAGGAGGGCAGGTTCCCGGCTTCGATGTTCTCGTGCAGGTCGCGGATGTAGAAGTCGGCGTCGGAACCGGCCAGGGCCTCGGCCTGCTCGGAGGTCATGTTCTTCACGCCCTGGTTGGACTTGAAGTGGTACTTGACCCAGAAGCGCTCACCGGCGGCGTTGATCCACTGGTAGGTGTGCGAGCCGTAGCCCTGCATTTCACGCCAGGAGGCGGGGAGGCCGCGGTCACCCATCAGCCAGGTGACCTGGTGGGCGGACTCGGGGGACAGGGTCCAGAAGTCCCACTGCATGTCGGCGTCGCGCAGGTGGGTGCCCGGCAGGCGCTTCTGGGAGTGGATGAAGTCCGGGAACTTGATGCCGTCGCGGATGAAGAACACGGGGGTGTTGTTGCCCACGAGGTCGTAGTTGCCCTCGCTGGTGTAGAACTTCACGGCGAAACCGCGCGGGTCGCGCCAGGTGTCCGGGGAACCGTTCTCGCCGGCCACGGAGGAGAAGCGGATCAGCATCTCGGTCTCGACGCCGGGCTGCAGGAACGCGGCCTTGGTGTACTTGGAGACGTCCTCGGTGGTCTTGAACGTACCGAATGCACCGCCGCCCTTGGCGTGCACTACGCGCTCCGGAACCCGCTCACGGTTGAACTGGGCGAGCTTTTCCACCAGGTAGTGGTCAGTCAGGATGATGGCACCATCGGCACCAACTGACTTCGAGTGCGCGTCGGACGTAACCGGCGCACCTGACTGGGTTGTTGAAACGGCAGTCATTGTTCTCCTATTTCTTTGTTTCTTGTAAGGGACGACTGGGGAGGAAGTTGTTGGGCCCGCTGGCAGTCCTGGCAGATGCCCTGGTACATGACATCCGCGATCTGGATGGTCATCGGCTTGGCGTCGGGGTTCCAGTGGGGCGTGAGGCAGGGAGCATGGCCGACGGCGCAGTCCACGTCCTCCACTCGGCCGCAGCTGATGCAGATCGCGTGGTGGTGGTTGTCGCCCACGCGCGTTTCATACAGGGCGGGGGAGTGGGGAGGTTCGAACCGGCGCAGCATGTGCAGGTCCGTCAGGTCGCCGAGGACGACGTACACCGACTGGGCAGTCAGCTCGGGCAGTTCGGTGCGGGCCGCAGCCAGGATGCTTTCCGCCGGGGAGTGGGGGTGGCGATCGACGGCGGCCAGTACGGCAAGCCGCTGCTTGGTCACCCTGCGGCCGTGGGCACGCAGGGCCGCTGCCCATGCTTCCTGGCCGTCGAAGTGCTCCGTCATGGCTCCATTGAAGCACTTATTATTAGTAAGTCACAATAAGGCGTGGCTAACCTGTCCGTGTCGCCCGCTAGGGTTGCCGGGTGGGGAAGATTCTGGCCGACGTCCGGCCGCTCAAGGAAAGCCCGGCATTCCGCCGGCTCTGGCTGGGATCCGCGGTGTCCGCCGTGGGGAGCCAGCTCACCCTGGTGGCTGTGAGCCTTGAGGTCTACCGGCTGACGCACGACAGCTTTTACGTGGGCCTGCTGGGCGTTTTCGCGCTGGTGCCCCTGGTGGTGGGCGGCCTGATGGGCGGGTCCATCGCGGACGCGCACGACCGCCGGCGCATCGCCCTGCTGGCCTCCGCGGTGCTGTGGCTGACCACCGGCCTGATCGCGCTCCAATCCTGGCTGCAGCTGGGCAGCGTCTGGGTCCTCTATCTCCTTGTAGCACTGCAAAGCGGGGCGCAGGCCATCAACCAGCCGGCCCGCAGCGCCATCATCCCCATGCTCATCCGCAAGGAACTACTGCCGGCTGCCAACGCTCTCAGCATGCTGTCCATGGGCCTCGCCATGACCGCCGGGCCGCTGCTGGCCGGCGTGCTTGTTGCCTTGTTCGGGTTCGGCTGGACCTACACGATCGACTTTGTGAGCTTCGCCTTCGTGCTCTGGGCGGTCTACCGCCTTCCGCCGATGCCACCGGCCGGAACCCGCAGCAAGGTAGGGCTCCGATCCGTCATCGAGGGGTTCCGGTTCCTGGGCACCCGGCCCAATCTCCGCATGACCTTCATCATCGACCTCATCGCCATGGTCCTGGCCCAGCCGCGTGCGTTGTTGCCGGCCGTCGCCGCCCTGTCCATCGGCGGCGGGGAGGCGACGGTCGGCATCCTGCTCGCGTGCACCGCCGTCGGGGCTTTCCTCGCGGGCCTGTTCTCCGGCCCACTGGGGATGGTCCGCCGCCAGGGGACCGCCGTCGTCATCTCCGTCATGGGGTGGGGCGCCTCCATCGGAGCGTTCGGGCTGGTGGTGCTGCTGGCCGGGCACGCGCCGGACGGCGGCGTGACACCGTGGCTGGTTCCCGCCGCCATCTGCTGCGCGCTGGCCGGCATCGCCGATTCGATCAGCAGCGTCTTCCGCAACACGATCCTTCAGGCCGCGGCCCCGGACCACCTGCGTGGCAGGCTCCAGGGCGTCTTCATCGTGGTGGTGGCCGGCGGTCCGCGCATCGGGGACCTGCTGGCCGGCGGCGGGACTAAGATTTTGAGTGAGGGCTGGGTCCTGCTGCTCGGCGGTGCGCTGTGCATCGCGGGGGCGTGGCTGGCGGCGAAACTGCAGCCGGGCTTCGGCAGGTATGACGCCCGGAACCCGGTGCCGTAGTGGACCGTTCCTTGAGCAAGGAGGAAACGTGCACAACCATCACAACGGCCTGAAGACGGCCGCGCTGTTCGGGGTGCTGTGGGCGGTGCTGCTGGGTCTTGGTGGACTTATCGGCGTCGGTACCCGCAGCTCCACGCCCATCTGGATCATGGCCCTGATCGGCGTCGGCACCACGTTCTACGGCTACTGGAACAGCGACAAGATCGCCATCCGCGCCATGCAGGCCATCCCGGTGTCCGAAGCCCAGGCCCCGCAGCTCTACCAGATAGTGCGCGAGCTTTCCATGCGCGCCAACCAGCCCATGCCGCGCATCTACGTCTCGCCCACCATGAACCCCAACGCCTTCGCCACCGGCCGCAACCCCCAAAACGCCGCGGTCTGCTGCACTGAAGGCATCCTGCGGCTCCTCGACGCCCGCGAGCTGCGCGGGGTCCTCGGCCACGAACTCATGCACGTCTACAACCGCGACATCCTCACCTCATCGGTGGCTGCCGCCGTCGCCGGCGTCATCACCTCGGTGGGCCAGATGCTGCTGTTCTTCGGCGGCGGCGACCGGCGCAATGCCAATCCGCTGGCGATGATCGCCATGGCGCTGCTGGCGCCCTTCGCGGCGTCGCTGATCCAGATGGCCATCTCACGCACCAGGGAGTACGACGCCGACGAGGACGGCTCCCAGCTGACCGGAGATCCGCTGGCGCTCGCATCAGCCCTGGCCAAGATTGAGCGCGGCGTCAGCCTTGCCCCGTTGCCGCAGGACCAGCGGCTGGTCAACGCCTCGCACCTCATGATTGCCAACCCGTTCCGGGGTGGCGCCATCAACAAGCTCTTCGCCACCCACCCCCCGATGCGCGACCGGATCTCCAGGCTGGAGCGGATGGCGGGCCGGCCGCAGTAGCCGGGACCCGCCGTCGGACGTGTCCTTGGGCGGCCAGGAACTCCTAGGTGAAGAGCCCCTCGCCGATGAAGCCGCCCGGCTTCACTCCGCCGGGGACGGCGAACAGGCCCGATCCGGTGTGTTTGAGGTATTCCACGGCCAGCGTGTCGCCCTTGGCCATGGCCATCTGCATGGGCACGTAGTGGGTCCGCGGGTCGGTGACGAAGGCGATGAAGAACAGTCCGGCGTCGAGGTGGCCCACGCCGTCGGAACCGTCGGTGTAGTTGTAGCCGCGGCGCAGCATCCGGACCCCGTTGTTCTGGCCGGGGTGGGCCATCCGCATGTGTGAATCGAGTGGAATCAGGGGTTTGCCGCCCTTGCCCTGCCGGGCGAAGTCGGGTTCGGTGAACTCCTCTCCGCCGGAGAGGGGCGCGCCTGTTCCCTTGGTCCGGCCGATCAGGCCTTCCTGTTCGCCCAGGGAGGTCCGGTCCCACGTCTCGATGTGCATCCGGATGCGGCGGGCCACCAGGTAGCTGCCTCCGGCCAGCCACGCGTCCTCCGGCCGTGAAGCCTTGGCCCAGACGTGCTGGTCCAGCAGCTGCCGGTCCTCGACCTTGAGGTTGTTGGTGCCGTCCTTGAAGCCGAACAGGTTCCGCGGGGTCTGCTGGGCGCGGGAGGTGGAGGACGTGCGGCCGAAGCCCAGCTGGGACCACCGGACCCGCACCTTCCCGAATCCGATCCTGGCCAGGTTCCGGATGGCGTGGACGGCCACCTGGGGATCGTCGGCGCAGGCCTGCACCACCAGGTCCCCGCCGCTGCGGGCAGGGTCGAGGTCGTCGCCGGGGAAATGCGGCAGGTCGATCAGGGCCTCGGGCTTCCGCCCTTCCAGGCCAAAGCGGGCCGCGCCGTCCTTTTCGAACAGGCTGGCTCCGAAACCGAAGGTCAGGGTCAGCTTTCCCGCGTTCAGGTCAAGCGCCTCCCCGGTGTCCTCCGGCGGCGCGCCGTAGGGCCCGTCCACAGCGCCCGTTGCCCCGGCAGGCCGGCCCTCAGTCAGCGCTGCCGCAGCCTCGGTCCAGTCCTTGAGTAACTGGACCAGCTCTTCCCGCTTGGTGGTGGTGACGTCGAACGCCGCCATATGGAGGCGGTCCTGCGCGGCAGTGGTGATGCCCGCCTGGTGGTCGCCGTGGAAGGGGACCACCGGGCTGTCGGCGGAAGGCGCCGGAGCCGCAGTGGCCGCCACAGCGTCGTGCCCCAGGAAGCCTGCGGCAAGCCCGGCGGCTGCACCGCCCAGCCCGGCGAGACTGAGCAGGCCGCGCCTGCTGACGCGCGGTCCCGCCGTCGGCTGTTCCGGTGCCGCAGCGCCGGCCGAACCGCGGGCCTCCGAAGCTGCCGCTCCTGCAGGCGGCTGGCCGCCGAACGGGCAGCCGGTCACAGGACCACCGCCGCGGTCAGCTTGGACAGCGGTTCCCCCAGCGCGTCAACCAGGGAGGCCAGCCGCTGGACCTGTTCCGGTGCCAGTTTGTCGTAGGAGGTGAAGCCGCCGCCCTGGGCGTGGGTGGCAAGCTCGGCCTGCAGGGCCGCGAACTTCTCGTTCAGCGAGGCGGCCAGGGCAGGATCCTTCTGCTGCAGCGCGGGCAGCAGGTTCTCAAAGGCGATCCGGGCTCCGTCGACGTTCGCCTGGAAGTCCCAGAGGTCCGTGTGCGACCAGATCTCTTCCTCGCCGGTCACCTTTCCGGTGGCCACTTCGTCGAGGAGTTCCTTGGCGCCGTTGCCCAGGTTGTCAGCGGTGAATTCGAGGGTGCGGGTACGCTCCACGAGGTCCTTGGTGTCGGCCACCAGCCGGTCGGCGATGGACGCGCGTTCGGCAGCGGTGAGGGCGGTGTAGTCCGCCGGCGGGAAGAGGTCCTTCTCCGCGCGGTGCCACCCGGTCCACTCCTGGCCGGGCTCGAGGTCGGCTTCGCGGGCGTCGAGCTGCGCATCGAGGTCCCCGAAGGACTCCGCCACCGGCTCGATCCGCTCCCAGTGCTGGCGCGTGGCGGCGTACAGGGACCGTGCCTTCTCTGCGTCCCCGGCGGCGAAGGCGGCGGCGAACTGCTGGGTGCCGGTGAGCAGCTGTTCGCTCTGGTCCTTGACGTAGGACGCGTACTGGCCGGTGGCGGTATCGAGCAGGTGCTGGAAGTCCGCGTCCGCCGAGGGCTGGTTGCCGGACTCGGTCACTTCCAGGGCGCCCCGGATGCCGTCGCCTTCCATGCCCGGCTTGCAGGCGGTGGTATAGGTGCCGGCCGGGGCGGTGACCACAAGGTTGCGGGTGAGGCCAGGGCCGATGTTCTCCACCTCGCCCACGATGCGCAGTCCGTCCGCTGCCAGCAGGTAGAACTCTGTCACCTCCGTGCCTTCGTTCTTGACGCTGAAGGTGAGGTTGCCGCTGGGCACGCTGCCGGCTGACACCTTGCATTCGGTGGCCGAGCTGACCACCTGGATGGCGCCGGGGGAGGTGTCGGCGGCCCTGGTGTTGTCAGTGCAGCCGGTGACCAGCAGGGGAACTGCCATGACGGCGGCAACCAGTGAAGTGTTCTTGGTACCGGGAGTGGCACGGGTGTTTTTGGGCAGGGTGAAGCAAGGCATGGGGTTTCCTTTGGTGCGGGTGGAGGGGGTCAGGCGGCCACTACGGCGTTGGCGGCAGCGTTGTTGCCGGTAGCGGCTGGACTGGGTGGTGACGTGCGGTTGGTGCGCAGGTAGAGGAACAGCACCGGCAGCACGTAGGCCAGCCAAGCGGCGGCCTCAAGCCAGGTGGTGGCGGGGGAGAAGTTCAGGGTGCCCTTGAGCAGCGTGCCGTACCAGGACGACGGCGGGACGGCGCCGCTGACATCGAAGGCCAGGACGTGCAGGCCAGGCAGGAAGCGGGCCTCCTGGAGGTCGTGGACACCGTACGCGAGGACTCCGCCCGCGATCACGATCAGCGCCGCTCCGGTCCAGGTAAAGAACCGGGAGAGGTTGACCTTGAGGACGCCGCGGTGCAGCAGGTAGCCGCATCCCGCCGCGGCCACGAGTCCCAGCAGGGCGCCGATCAGCGGCTGGGTGGACTCGCCGGTGGCCTTGGCGGCTGCCCAGAGGAACAGGGCCGTTTCCAGTCCTTCGCGGCCAACGGCGATGGCGGCGACGACGGCCAGGCCCCAGCCTGCTCCGCCTGCGGACCTGTCGACGCGCGACTTGAGGTCGCTGCCCAGGGTCCGGGCTGTACGCGCCATCCAGAAGACCATCCATGTCACCAGGCCAACGGCCACGATGGACAGGGTGCCCCCGATGGCTTCCTGCGCCTCGAACGTCAGGCCCTGGGGTCCGAAGGTCAGCAGGGCGCCGAAGCCCACGGAGACGGCAACTGCCGCGGCCACGCCCACCCAGAGGCGGGCAATGAGGTGGCGCCGGCCGGTCTTGGCCAGGTAGGCCATCAGCAGGACCACCACCAGGGTGGCTTCGAGTCCTTCGCGCAGGCCGATCAGGAAGTTGGCTGTCATGGAAATTCTTTCACTCAGGTAAGCCTTACTTAGGAAGGCCTAAGAGAGAGATTACCCGGCGGCTGCTATTACGCAAACTAAATGTGCGTTAATTCGGGTTGGTTACCTCCGGCGTCGGCCGCCCCGTCCGCATCAGGTGAAGTCTCCCGCTCAGCGCGTGGTCATCCCCGCTACGCAAAAAGGCCGGCACGCCCCATATCCGGGGTGCGCCAGCCTTTTCGGGTAGCTGCATACGCTTTGCGCGTCGAAAGCGACGCTGGGCAGGGGTTAGCTGCGGAAGTTCACGAACTGCAGGTCCGCTTCCTCGAAGTCCTTCAGCAGCGCCATGGTGGCCTGCAGGTCGTCGCGGGACTTGGAGGAGACCCGGAGCTCGTCGCCCTGGATCTGGGACTTGACCGACTTGGGAGCCTCGTCGCGGATCAGCTTGTTGATCTTCTTGGCCAGGTCCTGGGCGATGCCTTCCTTGATGGAAGCCTCCAGCCGGAATTCCTTGCCGGAGGCGTACGGCTCGCCGGTGTCCAGGGACTTCAGCGAGATGCCGCGGCGGATCAGTTTGGACTGCAGTACGTCCAGGACCGCCAGGACGCGTTCCTCGGAGTTGGCCTTCATGAGGATCTTCTCGCCGCTGAAATCCACTTCGGCGCCGACGCCCTTGAAGTCGTAGCGCTGGGCAAGCTCCTTCTGGGCCTGGTTCAGCGCGTTCGCCACTTCCTGCTTGTCCACTTTGCTTACGACGTCGAACGTTGACTCGCCTGCCATGACTCTCCTTTTGCTGGTGGGAGCCCTGTGCGGAGACAGGGCATGGATCTCTGCGTTCCAGCCTAATACGGATGGTCCGGCTGGTGGGGGTTGCCGTATTCACAGTTCCCTCCCAGCGGACGTACCGGGGGAACGAAGGAGGCCCGGGAAAAGTTGGAGCAAGTTGGACCAGTACGAAGGGAACTCCATGCACCGCAAAGCCGCCCGCTACGTCACCCGGACCACCGCAGCAGCAGCCACCTCGGTGGCGGCGGCCGCTGTGGCGGCCTCAGTGGTTTTCAGCCCCGTGGCGGACGCCTCTTCCCGGCTGGAGGGCGTGCGGGCAGACCTCCAGCGGGCAGTACAGCTGAACCAGATCACCGAAGAACAGGCACTCAGTTTTGAGGCGAAGCTGGCCGGCCGCATCCTGGGCGACGCCTGAGCTGCTTTTCCCTGCCGTTTCAAGGATTTTCGGGTCGGTCGGGTCCCGATTCGATTCTTCGGCGGAAGTTCTGTAAAGTTGTCTTGCCCGCGGTTACTGAAGCGGAACGGCCCGGAAACGGACGCTCCGAAGACTGCATCAGCGGGTACTTCTTTTGAAGTTCGGCAGATTACCCGAGCGGCCAAAGGGGGCTGACTGTAAATCAGCTGGCAACGCCTACGGGGGTTCGAATCCCTCATCTGCCACCCAAAGGAAAAGCCTCCGGAACCACCAGGTTCCGGAGGCTTTTTCGTGCCCCGATCCCCTCATCACGTCCTGCCCTGTGTCGACGGACGCGCCGCCACCAGGGTGTTGCCGGGACCTCCGGACCTTGCCGCGGCAGCACCGCCGTCGTATTTCCCCGGGAGGTGATGGCGCGCTGTGGGGGAGGCGGGAGGTGATGGTGCGTTGTCTGGTGGACGTTTCCGGCCGCCGTCGACACCGTGTTGGTGCGGGCGTAGTCTGGCAGCATCGGCGCATGTGCCCCGATGCCCTGCGTCGATATTCCTATCGATGAAGGAGGACTCAATGAGTGCTGTACGCGAATTCATGACCACTGATGCGCGGTGTATCAGGGAATCCGAGTCCCTCACGGACGCGGCCCGGATGATGCTGGACCTTGACTGCGGCTCGCTGCCGATCTGCGGTGACGACGGCAAGTTGATGGGCATGATCACCGACCGCGACATCGTGATCAAGTGCGTCGCCACGGGCCGCGATCCGGGCCAGGTGATGGCCCGCGACCTCGCCTCCGGCAAGCCGTACTGGATTGATGCCGACGCCAATGTCGATGCAGCGATCGACATGATGGAGAAGCACCAGGTGCGCAGGCTCCCGGTGATCGCCGACCACAAGCTGGTGGGCATCATCAGCCAGGGCGACATCGCGCGGAACTACTCCGAGCAGCGCGTAGGCGAACTGGTGGAGCACATTTCGGAACGCCACGGGATGTAGCGCCCCAGCACAACATGGCCTTGTCCGCGGATCCCCGCCTGGAAGGTTCGGACCCGCGGACAAGCTTAGGAGTTTTCAGCCGGCTCAGTTCAGCGCGATCAGCAGCATCTGGCTGGTGCCGGGGATGCACGTCTGCAGGATCGCCCGGGGGAAGCCGCCGAAGACCGCAATGACGTCGTTCGTGGTTCCTGGATTCGGGACCTGGCCGCGCGCCGTCACGGTGAACGTCCCGTAGCCGGGGATGCTCACCGTCTCGCCCACGCCGATTCCGGAGAAACGTGCCCAGCCGCCGCAGAAATCATGCTCGGTGATGAACAGCGAGTAGCCGTCGTTCGGGGTGTAGTGGATGGGCCCGATGCAGGCGTCCACCATGGCCTGGCCACCGGAGCCGGCGACGTAGATGGTGCGGACCGCAGGAGCGGCAGCAGGTGCCGGGGCGGGGGCCGGGGCTGCAGCGGGAACCGGGGCGGGCGCCGCGGCCGGAGCGGGTGCCGGTGCGGCCACCTCGACGGCGGGTCCGGTGAGCAGGAGGGTCTGGCCGGGATAGATGGTGCTGTATGGCCCGAGGCCGTTGGCCGCGAGCATGGCATTCCTGTCCACGCCATGGGCGGCAGCAATGGCCCCAACAGTGTCACCCGGCGCCACGGTGTAAAGGTTGGGATCGCCCGCCGGAGCAGGAGCAGGAGCCGGTTCCGGCGCCGGTGCGGGTGCCGGTTCCGGTGCCGGCGGAGCCGCAGGAGCGGGCCCGGCCGGCGGCGCAGGTGCTGCGTCGGCCGCGGGAGCCGCGGCGGCGGATTCAGCAGGGGCAGCGGATGCCGCTGCAGTGTTCGGCGCCGTTGGCAGTGCGGCCTCGGCAACCTGGACCGCCGTCGTCGCGCTTCCATTATGCGAGGCGGGCGGTGCTGCCAGGGCCCCCACGCCTACTGCTGCCACCACTGCCGCGGTGGCCATGCCCGCCCAAAGCTTGTTGCTGATGGCGGCGCGTCCAGTGGTGAGGTCGGTGCGGGGTTCGTCGGTGGCGAAGCTTCGGCTCACGCCGTCGGGGGAGGTGGAGATTTTCTGGTTCATGGGTAGCCCATCCGGGGACGGTCCGGCCAGGCAGTGCGGGGGGCACGCCAGGTCGCCGGACGGATCGAGATGTTGTGGCGCCGCAGGCCCCGGCAGCTGCCGGGGGCCCGCGCGCGGCGCAGGATGGAGGCATCCGCATACCCAGAAAATACGGAGCTCCGCGTGAAGGCCGGAATCCCGGAAGCCACCCGGGGGACCTGCCCAGTGCATGTTTGGTCCTAGGAATCCCGAGTCTAAAAAGCGGAACCAGGCCGGGCACCAGTAGGAATTACCCGAGTTTTTGCTCTCAGTACCCGGCCGCTCCGGCCTGGCTACTCAAGCCCGGCGGGGTCCACTACTTGTTCCCGGGCCGCTCGCAGAACCACAGGCACAGGCCTTACAGGGCCCGGTCTGCCCGCAGCTCGGCGATTTCCCGGCGGAGCAGTGCGATTTCGGCTACGAGCTCGGCCACTTCCACCCGCACGGGCTCCTCTACGGCTTCCGCCACTGTCTCGGCTGTGTCCTCCACCCGCTGGACCAGCCAGGACGCGATCGACGCGGTCACCACGCCCAGCACCGCGATTCCGCTCATCATCAGCGCTGTCGCCACGAGCCGGCCGATGGGCGTCACGGGATACATGTCCCCGTAGCCCACGGTGGTGATGGTGGCGGTGGCCCACCACAGGGCATCGCCGAACGTGGTGATCTTGGCGTCGGGCGCCCATTGCTCCACATCCAGGACCGCCAGGGCCCCGACGAAGACCAGCAAGGCCGCTGATCCCGCCACGTAGGTGGCCACGCGTCCCCGCAGCGTTTCGCCCACGGTCCGGTGCAGCACGGACAGCAGCGTCACCAGCCGCAGCAGGCGCAGGGGCCGGAAGAACGGCAGGGCCACAATGGCCAGTTCGTGCAGGTTACGGGCAAACCACTGCCGCCGGTTTTCGGCCAGCCACAGATTGGCCGCATAGTCCAGGACGAAAACGCACCACGTCACCCACATGACGGCCTCAAGCCAGGCCGCTCCGCTGCCCTCGAGCCGGCCCAGGACCTGCCAGGCATAGGCGGCCAGGAACACCAGCGCCGTGGCCATCAGCGGCCATTCGGCCAGGTCCCGGTAGCGTTGCTGCGTCATGCAGGAAATCCTACGGCCGATGGGAGTGGCCGGAAGCCCCACGGATGTTACCGGCGGGTAGCATTGGGTCATGCACCTGCTCCTGAGAACCCTGCTTCTGCTGTTCCGTTCCTCCAGGCGGCCGTCCCTGGCGGTTTGGGATCCCTCGTCCCTGCCGCTGCGCGTCCTGCCGACAGACATCGACATCGCCATGCACGTCAACAACGGCATGTACCTGTCCCTGATGGACCTGGGCCGGTTCGACCTGATGGTGCGCAGCGGCGTCTGGAAGCGGATGCGCCGCCGCGGCTGGAGCCCCGTGGTGTCCGCGGAGACCATCTCCTTCCGCAAATCCCTGCAGCTGTGGCAGGAGTACGCGATCGAAACCCGCATCATCGGGCTGGATACCAAGGCGATCTTCTTCGAGCAGCGCATGGTGGCCGACGGCGAAATTTACGCGCGAGCCTACATCGCCACCCGGCTGGTTGCCAAGGGCCGTCCGGTCAGCCAGGACGACATCCTGGAAGAGTTCGGCGCGCCGCCGGCGGACCTGGAGCTTCCGGAGTGGATCCACGAGTGGCGGGCCTCCAGCGCCCTGCCCGGCAGCCGCACAGCGGCCCCGCACCTCTGGGACGTCAACGCCTGAGCCGGGTGCCGCCGTCGTTATTCCCAATGACGCGGGGAGCGAACAGCCGCGACAGGCCGCACCGGGACGCGTACCGTTGACACATGGCTACCCTTGACATCACAGGTGAACAGTTCGCATCCACCATTGAAGGCAACGACATTGTCCTGGTCGATTTCTGGGCAGAATGGTGCGGCCCCTGCAAGCAGTTCGGCCCTACCTACTCGGCAGTCTCCGAGAAGCACCCTGACGTCCTCTTCACCAAAGTGGACACCGAAGCCGAGCAGCAGCTCGCGGCAGAGGCAGGCATCACCTCCATCCCCACGCTGATGGCTTTCCGCGAAAAGGTGCTGGTGTTCTCGCAGCCGGGCGCCCTGAATGCCCAGCAGCTTGAACAGGTGGTGGACGCGGTGAAGGCCCTGGACATGGAAGAGGTCCACGCCCATGTGGCCCGCCAGCGGGAGGAAGCAGCGGCCGCGGCGAGCAATCCTTCCAGCCGGCAGAACAGCCCCCAGGACGGCACGCAGATCCCCGACTTCTAAGACTTCAATTAAACGATTGCGGGACCTCCAACTGGAGGTCCCGCAATGCGTTTAAGGGCCGACTTAGACCCGCTCCACCTTGACCGGCTCGGCCAGCAGTGCACTGAGGGATTCGTTGAGGTCCTGGACGGCAACGCCCTTGGAGTGCTTGTCGAGGTCTTCCTCCGACGCCCACTGTTCCGTCAGCACCAGCTTCTCCTCGGTGGCTTCGGTGAGCTCGTACCGGATGCAGCCGGGCTCGTTCACCACCTCGTCGATGGCGATTTCCAGGGCCAGCTTCACGCGGAAGAACTCGCCTTCGTTGGGGATGAACGTTGCTATCAGGTCAATCGGTGCACTCATGGATTTCACAATACCGGGCGCCCGCGGCCGGGCCGGCAGTGTTGCGCCGCGGCATGCTTCTCCTCGGTGCTTCCTGTTGGTAGCGTGCCAGCATGCGTGCTTACACAGCCGGGGACACTGACGTCCCGCTCCTGGAAGAGACCATTGGCGCGAACTTTGAGCGCGTTGCCGCGCAGTTCCCCCTGCATGACGCGCTGATTGAAGCCGCGCCCGTGCCGGGCGCTGACGCCCGCCGCTGGAGCTATACCAAGCTGAACGACGACGTCGACCGGCTCGCGCGTGCGCTGCTCGCCCTAGGCGTGGCCAAGGGGGAGAGGGTGGGCATCTGGAGCCCCAACTGCGCGGAGTGGACGCTCCTGCAGTATGCGACCGCCAAGGCGGGCGCCATCCTGGTCAACGTCAATCCGGCCTACCGCAGCCACGAACTTGAATTCGTGGTCAAGCAGAACGGTATGCGGATGCTGGTCACGGCGCCCTCGGACAAGAACAGCGACTACGTGGGGATGGCACGCCAGGCGCTGGCCGTGTGCCCGGACCTGCGCGAACTCGTCTTCCTCCCGGACCACGGCCTGGACGGGCTGGAAGCCGGCGCGCCGCAACGGGACGCGGAACTCACGTACGCCGAACTCCTCAACCGGGCGGACGGCGTCGCACACTCTGTCCTGAGGGCCCGCATGGCCGAGCTCAGCCCGCACGACCCGATCAACCTGCAGTACACCTCCGGCACCACGGGGTTCCCCAAGGGTGCGACGCTGACCCACCACAATATCCTCAACAACGGCTTCGCGATCGGTGAGCTGCTGGGCTACACCGAGCATGACCGGGTGGTCATTCCGGTGCCGTTCTACCACTGCTTCGGGATGGTGATCGGCAACCTGAACGCGCTCAGCCACGGCGCCGCCACCATCATCCCCGGCCGTGGATTCTCGCCTGCGGCGGCGCTGGAGGCGGTGCAGGACTTCGGCGGGACGTCCCTGTACGGCGTGCCCACCATGTTCATTGCGGAACTGGCCCTGCCCGACTTTTCCTCGTACGACTTGTCGACGCTGCGCACGGGCGTGATGGCCGGCTCGCTGTGCCCCGTTGAGGTGATGAACCGGGTGATCTCTGACATGCACATGGTGGACGTGGCCATCTGCTACGGCATGACGGAGACCTCGCCGGTGTCCACCATGACGCGCAAGGGGGACACCCTGCGGCAGCGCACCGAGACCGTGGGCCGGACCATGCCGCAGCTGGAAAGCCGGATCGTGGATCCGGCCACGGGGGAGGAACTGGAACGCGGCCAGATCGGCGAGCTCTGCACCCGCGGCTATGCAGTCATGGCCGGGTACTGGAACCAGCCGGACAAGACGGCCGAAGCGATCGACGCCGACGGGTGGATGCACACCGGCGACCTGGCACGCATGGACGACGACGGGTATGTGGTGGTGGAGGGCCGGATCAAGGACATGGTGGTCCGCGGCGGCGAAAACATCTACCCGCGCGAGATTGAGGAGTTCCTCTACACCCACCCCGCCATCCAGGATGTCCAGGTGATCGGCGTCCCGGACAGCAGGTACGGCGAGGAACTGATGGCCTGCATCATCCTCAAGCCGGGGGCCGAACCGCTGGACGCGGCCGCGCTGGCGGAGTTCTGCCGCGGAAAATTGGCGCACTACAAGATCCCCCGCTACGTGGAGGTGCGCGAGAGCTTCCCCATGACCGTCTCCGGAAAGATCAGGAAAGTGGAGATGCGCGAGCAGGCAGTGGCCCGGCTGGGGCTCTGACTACCCACTACCCCGGCTGCTGCACCAGGTCGAAGAGGACTTCGCCGTCGCAGATCGAGGTGATCCTGATGGTGTAGCCGTTCATCGCCGCTTCAGAGCCCACCTTGAGATCGTGGAAGTAGACCGGGGTGGGATCCGGGGCATCGGCAGCCAGCGAGACGTCCGCCGTTACGGGAGTGGCTGAGGCCCTCGTACCGGCCAGTCCCACAGTCGGCGTGAACTTCTCGCCCTTGCTGGAATCGGGAAGCAGCGGCCATGATCCGGGAATTGAAGGGACGATACGGTAGGCGCCTGATCCGGTGCAGCTGTCAGTCATTGTGGGCTCCTCAGTGGAAACGGGCGTGGGATCTGTGGATGGACTGGGCGAGCACGCTCCTGTGCCCAGGGTCAGGAGGGCGGCAGCTCCGAGACGGTGGAACCGATGCAGGCGTCCCATCAGCGCGCCACCGATGCGTCCTGGTACTTGTCTTTGAAGTCCTGTGGTGTGACGGTCAGGACCGGGTACTGCGAACCCCAGGGGTTCTGCAGGAGAATATTTCCTTCCGCATCCAAACCGGTAACGAAGTAGGCGTGGCTGGTGTGATAGCCGTCCGGGGCACCTTGGGGCAGATCGGCGAGGGTGGTCACCAAAGCGGCGCGTCCCTGCCTGGCAGCCTCCCAGACATCGTCGGGAGCAGTGGTGCGTGCTATGTCCGGTCCCGCCAAATACTGGAACGCGTCCGGACCCCAGTTGCCTTCGATGGCGCGGTAGTGACCCGGGGGGTACGCCTGGTCCGGGGGCGTCCCTTCCTTGGTCCCGTCGTTGTTGTCGTCTTCGGTGTACACCTGCGCCAATGCTTTCTCAACGTAGGCCGGCCAGTTGCCGCCGAAACCCGCCTTGGCGCCCATCTGTGTGCCCTTGTTGTTCGCCGGCAGGTCGGAGGTGACGGTGACCCACTGCTCCTGTCCGTTCTTGTCATACAGCAGGACGGAAACGGTCCCGTTGCCGTTGTCAGTCACGTGCTCCCGGGCCCAGCCGGAATCTGCATTGATCATGGCCCCGGCCGCGGCCAAAACCACGCAGTCCCCGTACTGGCCCTGCCTGATGTCGTCCGTGCCCGGGTGCTGCCCGATCACGGGCCAGTCCGGCTTCATCCACCGGTTGGCGGTGCCGGGGTCTGGACCGCCGGGCCTGGCAGCGTCACCCATTGCAGTTCCATCCGGCTGGGCCCACGGGATGAGGTCTTTCAGCCGGCCCACCTGCTCCTCCGACGCCTTGGACAAGAGCTGGTCAAGCAGTTGCTGCCGCTCGAAGGGGGTGGTTCCCTCGCCATTGAACAGGCCCTTGCCGTCGGTTGCGGCGCCGCTGCCGAGGCTGCGTATCTCATCATCTGTCAACGACTCCAGCAACTGGTTCAGCTGGGCCGGTTTGAGCCCGGCCAGGGCGTCACGGAGTTCGTTGACGTCCGTATCGTTGCCGACAAAGAAGTTGCTGCCCGACGCAGCGTCCCTGACCAGGCCCCGGAGCCTGTCCAGTTCCGGCGCGGACAGGTTCGCTTCGCCGCGGTCGGGGTGGCGCGCCACGGAATGCTCCCCGCCGGTCAGGTACTCGGCCGCCGAATCCCCGCCGCCCTTGCCGGCGGGGCCGCCGGACGCACCAGTCCGGCCTGCCGTGCCACCGGCGCCGCTGGCGAGTTCCTGCTCATCCGCCTGCCGTCCAGCCGCTTTCCCGGCCTCCGCAAGCGCCTCAACGACTTTGCCCAGCAGGAGGCTGTGGGTACCGGCCCAGTCGTTCCGGAACGCCTCGGCGTCGGCCCCTTTCCACCGGCTTGGGTCGCGCACGTCCCTCGACAGCGCCGTCCTGGTGGACGCCAGTCGCGCGGATGAGGCCGTCAGGGCCTTTCCCAGGGCGCGGAGTTGGGCGACGTCCGCCCCATAGATGCCTGCCATTGTTCCCCCAAATCAGTCCGAGCCTCCAACAGCCTAAGCGACGGCAGGCGCGTGCGGCATGGGGAGAACTGCCCGCTAGCTCCGGGGGCCTGATCCGTTGGGGCGGCGGCCTGTTCCTGCCCGGACGGCAACAACGGCCACGACGGCGGCTGCCACCAGCGCTGCCACGACCAGGACGGTGCCACCTTCCCGCGGTGTCAGGGATAACGTGCGGGTGCTGCCGCGGCTGACCTCGTGGCCCGGAATGTTCCAGTCGGCCTTGGAGGGGAAGATCCCGGCCGGCAGCTTCTCCTGCTGGAGCTGCCGCTGGGATGCGAGCCGGTCCCTGACCTCATCGTTCGGGGCGGGCACCATCCCGTCCGCCGCCACGGCCGCGGGAAGGTCCACGATGTACGGCTCGCCATAGAACGCGGAGGAAGCCACCGACTCCACCCAGGTGCCCGGCGGCGGTTCCACGCCGTGCCTGGCAAAGGCAGCGAGCAGCATCTCACGGATCTCGCTGAGGCCCTTGCCGCCGGCGTCCCGCGTGACCTCGAAGATGGCCAGCTGGAGCCGCAGCTTCTCATCGAAGGCATGGTCCTTGGCGCTGGGGTCCAGCCCGTCGGGAGAGACGTGCGCCGGGACCGCGGAGGCCGGATCGGTGCTGCCTGCAGTGGAGCTCATGGGTGTCCTTTCCGTCATGGTACCGCCGTCCGCCTCGCAGGAGGCTTCCACGTGGCCGTACCCATCACCGGCAGGATCAAGCGGCTGCGCCGGAAAGATCGCTGGTCAACGGGCGCAGGTCAGTGCGCGCGGTGGTCCTGGATGGTCATCCGTGGGCCGAACGTGGGCTTCCGGAAACCGGTGCTCTGGATCATCCGGACCACACGCTGCCGGTGCCCGCGCCAGGGTTCCAGCAGCCGGAGCATGCCGGCGTCGTCCGTCCTGCGTCCGGTCAGTGCGGCCCCCACATAGGCGGCCAGGTGGTAGTCGCCCACCGAAATCGAGTCCGGGCAACCGTGCGTGCGCTGCACCACCTCCGCCGCCGTCCAGATGCCGATGCCCGGGATGACCTGCATCTTCTCCGCAGCCTCGGCGGCCGGCAACGCCGCAAGCCGTTCAAGGGCGACGGCGGAGCGCAGCGCCCGCATGACGGTCGCCGAGCGCTGGGGACCCACCCCGGCCTTATGCCACTCCCAGCTGGGGACCTGCAGCCATTGCGTGGCCGTCGGGCCGACCAAGAGGCCGGGCGGCGTGGAGGTCCCTGCCGCTGGCGCCGGTGTTCCATAGCGGTGCACCAGGTACCGGTACGCGCGCCGCGCCTCGATGACGGTCACCTTCTGCTCCAGGATGATGGGCACCAGCTGGTCCACCATCCGGCCGCTGGAGGGGAGCCGGAGCGCCAGGCTCCGCCTGCGTGCCTCCCGGACCATGCGTGGGAGCGTGGCATGGAAGGCAGGTTCATCGAAATGCTGCCAGTCGTCGTCGCCCCCCAGGAGCCGCGGCACTGCCCTGATCGCGTCTGCGGCACCCGGCCCCCA
Source organism: Arthrobacter sp. MOO21 (assembly GCF_057369995.2). Classification (NCBI taxonomy): domain Bacteria; kingdom Bacillati; phylum Actinomycetota; class Actinomycetes; order Micrococcales; family Micrococcaceae; genus Arthrobacter; species Arthrobacter sp. MOO21. Next base: position 2,853,599 of record NZ_CM170671.2, read on the forward strand.
AGCCTGCGCGTCCACCAGCGCCGGACCTGACTCGCCGCCGCCCGCTGGGGTGAGGCGCAAGGTAGCGGGACCGCCCGGCGTCGTAAACGCGTTCCAGATGACATCGCCCTGGACGCTGAATGACGGATCGCTGTTGCCGCGCAGCAGCGGTCCCAGGGTGCGGACCAGGCTGTAGGGGCCCTCCGGATACCACCGCAGTGACGCGTCCGCGGCGGCCGCCAGCCGGGGAGGTGCCTCTGCGATGGTCATGTCTTCCATCGTCCCACGGCCCGCTGACAACGGCGGGACCATCGGCCCTTCTCCACCGTGCAGGCCCCGGCTAGGATCACCGCGTGCGGCGCCGGACCGCCGCGCCGCAACCTGACAAACAGGAGGACCGCCATGGCTGGAGTAGTGCATTTCGAAATCCCCGCCGACGACCAGGACCGGGCCCGGAAGTTCTACCGGGACGCCCTTGGCTGGAGGATCGAGCCGGTGCCGGGGATGGACTACAACATGGTCATCACCACGGGCATGGATGACGCTGGCCAGTCAACAACCCCCGGCGCCATCAACGGGGGCATGATGGCCCGCGAAGGGCAGATCACCAGCCCCGTCATCACCGTCGACGTGCCGGACATCGACGCTACCCTGAAGAGCGTGGCGGAATGTGGCGGTTCCGTCGTCATCCCCAAGAACGAAGTCCCCGGCATGGGGTACACGGCCTACTTCAAGGACTCCGAAGGCAACGTGATGGGCCTGTGGGAGAACCTCCCGGCCGTGGACGCCGGCGCGTAGCGGCGAACGTCGCGGCAGCGCCGGCGCATCGCCATGAGTACGTTAGTCCAGGTGCTCGCCGTCATCACTGCGGCAATCCTCATCAGCGTCGGCCTCCTGGAAGCCTTCCGCTACAAGGACCAGCGCCTCCACCCGATCTTCCTGATCAAGCCGGAAGATACCGCGGCGGTGCGGCTATGGACGATCAATGTGGGCTTCTACAACATCGTCTGGGGTTTGTTCGGGATCTCAGGGGTGGTCCTCGCCAACGCCGGCCAAGCCACGGTGGGCCGCACCATCGTGGCAATGATGGCCATCGCACACGCCATCCTCGGCATGGTGCTGATCATCAGTGAACCCAGGCTGTGGATCAGCGGCATTGGCCAGGCTTTCCTCCCCGCCGTCATCCTCTGGCTGATGTTCGCCGGGTAAGCGCAGGCCTGGCTTACCGCATCCCGGTGACCGCCCAAAGGGCCAGGACGGCAACCGGCACCGTCAGCGCGACCGCCACCAGCCCTGCCACCGCGAACCCGCCCCACCGGATGGGAACATTCAGCACGCGGAGCCGCTCATGCCAGAGCAGCGTGGCCAGGGAAGCCCACGGGCTCACCAGCGGCCCGAGGTTGACCCCGACCAGCAGGGCGGCAAGCCGGGCAGGCGAACCGGCAACCGGCTCCAGGGCCAGGTAGGCGGGGAGGTTGTTGACGGTGTTGGCCGCACCTGCACCCAGCGCGGCCAACTGCATTAAGGCCGGCAGGCCCTCCCCGGAACCGGCCACGGCGGCCAGCAGGGAGGTCAGGCCCTGGGCATGCAGCGCCTCCATGAGCATGAAAAGGCCCACGGTCAGCATGAGTGGCCGCCAGGGGACCATGGACCAGCGCAGTGCTGACCGCCGGCGGCGCAGGAAGACCGCCAGGAGGACGGCGGCAGCCGCCAGGGCGGGGTACTGGACCGGCACGCCGGACACCAGCGCGGGCAGCAGCACCAGCAGCGTCCCGGCGGCGAACTTCAGCAGGGCGGGGTCCTTGGCCGGGTGGGCTGCCCTGGGGCCGTATGTTCCGCGCAGGTCCCGCCGGAACGCCAGCCACAGCAGGCCCAGCGGGACCAGCAGACCTGCCAGGGAAGGCGCCCACACCAGCCCCGCAAACTGCAGGGGGCTCAGGCCCAGCCGGTCCTGCGCCAGCAGGTTGGTCAGGTTGGAGACGGGCAGCAGCAGTGATGCCGTGTTGGCCAGCCAGATGCTGGTGAGGGCAAACGGCAGCGGCGGGATCCTGGCGTGCACGGCCAGGAGGACAACCACGGGCGTCACCAGCACCGCCGTCGTATCCAGGGACAGGAACACCGTGGACACCGTAGCCACCGCAACCACCAGGAGCCACAGCAGGAATACCCGGCCCCTGCCCAGGGCGGCCAACCGGTCCGTCACCACCCGGAACAGGCCGGCCTCATCCACCAGCTCGGTGACGAGCGACATCGCCAGCACAAAGGCCAGGATGGGAATGGTCCGGGATGCCAGCTCACCAAAGGCGGGAAGGGGGAGTGCACCGGATGCCAGGGTTGCAACTCCTGCTGCCAGCGTTGCGCCGGGCAGCAGGTAGCTCCGGGCCGTTTTTGACCATGCGAACTGCTTCACCGGGCTATCCTCGCACCCCTGCCCCGGAACGGCCCGCAGGAAGCGGTAGCTTTGTACCTATGAAGTACGCCCAGTCCATCCTGGACCTCATCGGCAATACCCCCCTCATCAAACTCAACCACGTGACCGAAGGCATCAAAGCCACTGTCCTGGTCAAGCTGGAGTACCTGAATCCGGGCGGATCCATCAAGGACCGCATCGCGGCGCAGATGATCGAGGACGCCGAACGCGAAGGCAAGCTGAAGCCCGGCGGCACCATCGTGGAGCCCACGTCCGGCAACACTGGCGTCGGCCTGGCCCTGGTGGCGCAGCAGAAGGGCTACAAGTGCATCTTCGTGGTCCCGGACAAGGTGGGCGAGGACAAGCGCGCCGTGCTGCAGGCCTACGGCGCGGAAGTTGTGGTCACGCCCACGTCCGTCCCGCCGGACAGCCCGCAAAGCTACTACGGGGTCTCGGACCGGATCACCCGGGAGACGCCCGGCGCCTACAAGCCGGACCAGTTCTCCAACCCGGCTGCACCCGGCAGCCACTACAAGACAACCGGGCCCGAGATCTGGCGGGACACTGACGGCAAAGTCACGCACTGCGTCATCGGTGCCGGCACCGGCGGCACCATCACCGGCACCGGGCGGTACCTCAAGGAGGTATCGGCGGACCGGCAAGAGTCCGACGGCGGAGTGGTCCGGATCATCGGCGCGGACCCGGAAGGTTCGGTCTACTCAGGCGGCACCGGGCGCCCCTACTTCGTGGAGGGCGTCGGCGAGGACATGTGGCCGGCGAACTACGACAAGACTGTCCCGGACGAAGTGATCGCCGTCAGCGACGCGGACTCCTTCGCGATGACCCGCCGGCTGGCACGGGAAGAGGGCCTGCTGGTGGGCGGTTCGTCCGGCATGGCCGTGGTGGCCGCGCTGAAGGCGGCGAAGGACCTGCCGGAAAGCGCCGTCGTCGTGGTCATCCTGCCCGACTCCGGGCGCGGGTACCTGGCCAAGATCTTCAATGACCAGTGGATGCGCTCCTACGGCTTCCTTTCCGGCGGCGAGGAAACGTCCGTGGGTGAGGTCATCAAGTCCAAGAACGGCGAACTGCCGGACCTGGTGCACATCCACCCCAACGAATCCGTGCGCGACGTCATCAACATCATGAACGAGTACGGCGTCAGCCACATCCCCGTCCTGTCGCAGGAACCGCCCGTGGTGATGGGCGAGGTCCTCGGCGCCGTGGACGAGCGCACCCTGACCGCCAAGCTGTTCCGCGGCGAGGCAAAGCTGACGGACAAGATCTCCGAGCACATGGGTCCCAAGCTGCCCGTGATCGGGTCGCTGGAAACCATCTCCGCCGCCAGGGAGCTGCTCTCGGACGCGGACACGGTGATGGTCACGTTCGTGGGTGCCCCCATCGGCATCCTTACCCGGCACGACCTGCTGGCGTACCTCAGCAACTGATTTGCGTTACCCCGTAAAGGAGCACCATGACCGCCTCTGAGCACCAAGGCTTCAACACCCGCGCCGTCCACGCCGGCCAGGCCTTCGAACCCCGCACCGGCGCGGTGGTCCCCCCGCTGCACTTCAGCTCCACCTATGCCCAGGACGGCATCGGCGGGCTGCGCAGCGGATACGAGTACGGCCGCGGCGGCAACCCTACCCGGGACGCCCTGCAGGAACAGCTGGCCGCGCTGGAACTCGGCACCCACGCCTACAGCTTCAGTTCAGGGCTTGCGGCGGAGGACGCCCTCATCCGCGCGCTGACCCGGCCCGGGGACCACATCGTGCTCGGCAACGACGCCTACGGCGGCACCTACCGGCTGATCAGCCGCGTCCTCGGTGACTGGGGGATCGGCAACACCCCCGTGGACATGGCCAACCTGGACACCGTCCGGCAGGCCGTCGCCGCCAACAAGACCCGCTTCGTCTGGGTGGAGACGCCGTCCAACCCCCTGATGAAGATCACCGACATCGCGGCGCTCGCCGACATAGCGCACGACGCCGGTGCCCTCCTCGTCGTCGACAACACCTTCGCGTCGCCCTACCTGCAGAACCCGCTCGCCCTGGGTGCCGACGTCGTGGTCCACTCCACCACCAAGTACATCGGCGGCCACTCCGACGTGGTGGGCGGCGCCGTCGTGGTCAAGGACGCGGACCTGGCGGAGAAGATCGGCTTCGTCCAGTTCGCCGTCGGCGCCGTGTCCGGGCCCATGGATGCCTTCCTGACCACCCGCGGCCTGAAGACCCTGGGCGTGCGGATGGACCGGCACAGCGAGAACGGCCAGGCCGTGGCCGAGTGGCTGCTGGAACGGCCCGAAGTGGAGGCAGTCCTGTACCCGGGGCTGCCCTCCCACCCGGGCCACGAGCTGGCCAAAAAGCAGATGCGGAAGTTCGGCGGCATGGTGTCCGTCCAGTTCAAGGGTGGTGAAGCCGCAGCCCGGAAGGTGGCCGAATCCACGTCCGTGTTCACCCTGGCCGAGTCCCTGGGCGGCATCGAATCGCTCATGAACTACCCCTCGGAGATGACGCACGCGTCGGTGAAGGGCACCGAACTGGCCGTGCCGGTGAACCTGCTGCGGCTCTCCTGCGGCATCGAGGACGTCGAGGACCTGATCGCGGACCTGGACCAGGCGTTCACCTCGATTCCATAGCACGACGGCAAACCCTGGCTTTCTTGAAAGAAGTCAGCTAGGGTTCCCGTATGCCCCTTCGATCCGACTGGTCCCAACGCACCTGCAGCATGGCCCGCGGCCTGGACATCCTGGGCGACCCCTGGTCCATCCTGGTCCTGCGGGAGGTCTTCTTCGGCAACGGGCGCTTCGACGCCATGAAGGCCCGCCTGGACGTTGCCGACTCGGTGCTTACCAAGCGCCTTGCAGGCCTGGTTGAGTCCGGGCTGCTGGCAAAGAAGGCGTACGGCGACGGCGGCCGCACCCGCCAGGAGTACGTCCTCACTGTGATGGGCGAAGACGCCCTGCCGGTCCTGAATGCGGTCACCATCTGGGCGGAAAAGCACCTGCCGGCCCCCTCGGACAGGGCGCACATGTACGTCATCCATGCCGGCTGCGGGCAGCGCACCACCTCCGCCGACACCTGCACCGAATGCGGGGAACGGCTCACCGCCGCCAATACCAGCTGGCACAGCCAGGCCAGGACCGAGCATCCCGTTCCGCTGTCCACCGCATCCCCGAAGGGGTCCGCCGCATGAGCACTCTTCCCCACAAGGCAACAGCACCGGAAGGCGCGGCGGCACTGCAGCCCTCACCCGGTCCGCGCCGCCTCCACCCGGCATGGACCGTCGCGGCCGTGGCGTTCCTGGCGCTGGTGGGCGCCGCCGGATTCCGGGCAGCGCCCGGCGTGCTGATGGTCCCGCTCCAGCAGGAGTTCGGGTGGTCCACCGCAGTCCTGTCCGCGGCAGTCAGCATCAACCTGGTCCTCTTCGGCCTCACCGCCCCGTTCGCCGCCGCCTTGATGGAACGCTTCGGCATCCGGGCAGTCACGGCAACCGCCCTGGTCCTGATCGGGACGGGCAGCGCGCTGACGGTGCTGGTCAACCAGTCCTGGCAGATCCTGCTGACGTGGGGCCTGCTGATCGGGCTGGGGACAGGTTCCATGGCGCTGGTGTTCGCGGCGACCATCGCCAACACCTGGTTCACGAAGAGCCGGGGGCTGGTGATCGGCATCCTCACCGCGGGCAGCGCGGCCGGCCAGTTGGTCTTCCTGCCCTTTATCGCCATGCTGGCCCAAGATCCCGGCTGGCGGCAGGCCTCCCTGCTGATCGCGGCGGGCGCACTCGCCGTGGTCCCGCTGGTGCTGAAGTTCCTCAAGAACTCGCCGGCCGACGTCGGCGTGTTGCCCTACGGCGCGGAACCGGCAGCAAGTCCGGCACCTGCCCGGGCGCCTGCAACCGCGGACGCGCCCCGCACGAACGCCGCAGTCCGTGCCCTCCAGGTGCTCCGGCGTGCCAGCAAGGTCCGCACCTTCTGGGCACTGGCGGCAGGTTTCGCGATCTGCGGCGCCACCACCAACGGCCTGATCGGCACCCACTTCATCCCCTCCGCCCATGACCACGGCATGCCCGAAACCACCGCGGCAGGCCTGCTCGCCGTCGTCGGAATCTTCGACATCGTGGGCACCATCGCCTCCGGCTGGCTCACCGACCGTTTCAACCCCCGTGTGCTGCTGGCCGTCTACTACCAATTCCGCGGCGTCGGCCTGCTGGTGCTCCCGCTGCTGCTGAACGCCGAGGTGCAGCCCAGCATGATCGTCTTCGTGGTGATCTACGGCCTGGACTGGGTGGCCACCGTTCCGCCCACGGCGGCCATCTGCCGGGAGACGTTCGGCGCGGACGGCAGCGTGGTGTTCGGCTGGGTCTTCGCCGCCCACCAGCTGGGGGCCGCGGGTGCCGCGCTTGCCGCCGGCGCCCTCCGCGACGCCACCGGCCACTACACGTACGCGTGGTTCGGCGCGGCAGCCATGTGCACCATCGCCGCCGTCATCAGTGCCACTATCCGGCGGCACCGCGCCCCGCAGGACACCAGCGCCGCTGACACGGAGGCGGCAGCTGCCTGAACCGGGGGAGCAGCCGGGTACGGTTAGGCTGGGTTCCATGGAATCCGTGCCGCCTGTCCCCGTCCGCCCCGTTGCCCTGGTCACGGGGGCCGGACGGCTGGCCGGCATCGGGTCCGGCATCGCCCGGCAGCTGGCCGCCGACGGCTGGGACCTCGTGCTGTCCTACTGGGCTGATTACGATGCCCGCATGCCATGGGGGAGCGAGCCCGAGGACGTGGTCCGCCTCACCGCGGAGCTGGAGGCCATCGGCGCAAGGGTCCACTCCCTCCCGGCAGACCTGCAGGATCCCGGCGTGCCGGACCGGCTGGTTGCCGAAGCGGTGCAGCTTGCGGGTCGTCTTCAGGGGCTGGTGCTCAGCCACGCCGAATCGGTCGATTCGGGCGTGCTGGACACCACGGTGGAATCCTTTGAGCGCCACTTCGCGGTGAACACCCGCGCCAGCTGGCAGCTGATTGCCGCCTTCGCACGGCAAGCAGCGGACGACGGCGGTGCGATCGTTGCGCTGACCAGTGACCACACAGCGTTCAACCTTCCCTACGGTGCGTCGAAGGGGGCGCTGGACCGGATCGTGATTGCCGCCGCGCGGGAGCTGGGCCCGCAGGGGATCAGCGCCAATGTCCTGAACCCCGGCCCGGTTGACACGGGCTGGATGGACGATGAGGTCCGTGCCGCGGTCCTCGAACGGCAACCCACCGGCAGGCTGGGCACGCCGGCCGACGTCGCGGGGACGGTGGCCTTCCTGCTCTCACCGGCGGGGCGGTGGGTTTCCGGGCAGCTGATCAAGGCGGACGGCGGCTTCTCGGCATAAGTCCCTCACAACCAGGTAGCGCGAAATGTCGTCCTGAGCCCCCAAACCGACATTAACTGCCACCCAGCCGGGGGAGGGGTCAGTGGAAGGCGCCCAGGCCGGTGATATGCCGGCCCAGGATCAGGGTGTGCACCTCGTCGGTGCCCTCATAGGTCCGCACCGACTCCAGGTTCGCGGCGTGCCGCAGCGGTGAGTAGTCACCGGTGATGCCGTTGCCGCCCAGGATGGTCCGGGCCTCACGGGCCACCGCGATGGCCTCGCGGACGTTGTTGAGCTTGGCCAGTGAAATCTGCTCCGGCCGGATGGTCCCTGCATCCTTGAGCCGCCCGAGGTGAAGTGCCAGCAGCGTGCCCTTCTGGATCTCCACCAGCATGTTCACCAGCTTCTCCTGCGTGAGCTGGTAGCCGGCCAGCGGCCTGCCGAACTGCAGCCGGTCCTGCGAGTACGCCAGCGCGGCCTCGTAGGAATCCCGGGCAGCGCCCATCGCGCCCCAGGCGATGCCGTACCGCGCCTCGTTCAGGCAGGTGAAGGGACCGCGGAGGCCGAAGCCGCCGGGGAGCAGCGCCTCGGGACCAAGCCGGACTCCGTCGAACGCCACGTCGCACTGGATCGAAGCGCGCATGGACAGCTTCTGTTTGATGGGCGTGGCCGTCACGCCGGGCGTGCCGGCTGGCACCAGGAATCCGCGCACGCCGTCGTCCGTCATGGCCCAGACCACCATCACGCCGGCCGCCGAGGCGAGCCCGATCCAGCGCTTGGTGCCGTTGAGTACCCAGCCGGCGTCGTCCCCGCTGCCGTCCCGCTGGGCAACGGTGGCCATGGCGGCTGGATCCGACCCTGCGGTCGGCTCGGTCAGGGCGAAGCAGCCGACGACCTCGCCGGCCGCCATCCGCGGCAGCCACTCCTCCTTCTGCTCCTCCGAGCCCCACGTATGGATGGCCGTCATGGCCAGGGAGCCCTGGACCGAGACGAAGGTGCGGATCCCGGAGTCCCCGGCTTCCAGCTCCATCGCCGCGAGGCCGTATTCGACGGCGGACCGGCCCGGGCAGCCGTAACCCTCCAGGTGCATGCCCAGCACCCCAAGCTCGCCCAACTCGGGGGCGAGCTCCAGGGGAAAGACAGCGTCCTCGTACCACCCGGCAATGTCCGGTTTGATCCGTTGCTCCGTGAAGTCGTGGACCTTCTGGCGGAGCTCCAGCTCATCCGCGGACAGCAGGGAGTCGAGGTCCAGGACGTCGGACGGGCCGGCCATGGCTTCACCCGTCACTTCTTCGCCCGGCATTTCTTCACGAGTCATTTCTTCGCCCGTCTTCACCGGTCATTTCCTCACCAGGAAGTAGCCGCGGGTGGAGGGCAGGAACCGGCAAACGGCAGCGAGCACCACGCCCAGGGCCAGCAGCAGGACACCGCTCACAAAGGCCCCGCCGACGCCGAAGATCTGGGTGTCGCCGTACGCCGGGTCCCACATCTGGATGGCGGAGATGAAGAAGGCGGCGGTCAGCAGCACCGCGCCCAGCAACGGCAGGATGCCGCGGAACCACAGGTTGCGGGCGGACCCGCGCAAGGTCCCCCGGAAGTACCAGAAGCAGGCGAACCCGGTCAGGGCGTAGTAGAACGCGATGAACAGGCTGATGGCGCTGATGGAGTCCGACAGGAGGTTCTCGCTCAGGAAACTCATGGCCACGTAGTAGGCTGCGGCCGCGCCACCCATCACCTGCGTGGAGAAGCCCGGGGTCTGGTTCTTCGGATGCACTTCACCGAACTTCGCCGGCAGGGCGCCGTGGACGCCCATGGACAGGGTGCCCCGGGCGGTGGGCAGGATGGTGGTCTGGGTGGAGGACAGGACCGAGGCCAAAACCGCGACGACGATCAGCCAGCCCCATGGGCCCAGCACCACGTCCTTCATGGCGAGGAAAACGTCGTCCTGGTTGGCCTCGTTGCCCAGACCGATTCCTTCCGAACCGACGGTGGCGTACATCATCACCAGCAGCGCCACGGAAACGTAGATTGCCACCAGCACGAAGGCCGAGATCACCGCGCCGCGGCCCGGCGTGGTGGACGGATTCTCGGTTTCCTCGTTCACCGCCAGGCAGGTGTCCCAGCCCCAGTAGATGAACAGGGCCAGCAGGGCACCGTGCACCACTGCACCGGGATCGCCGAAGGCGCCCAAGGGGTTGAACCATTCGAAGTCGAACGCCTGGCCCTCGGGTGCACCCCCGACGATGCGCACCACGAGGGCCAGCGCGAAGATGCCCAGCGCTATGTACTGGATGTAGGTCAGCACCCGCTGGACATGCTCGCCCAGCCGGATGCCCCGGTAGTTCACCAGCGTCATCAGCACGATGAACAGCAGTCCCGTCCCCGTGACCAGCACCTTGTTCTGCGCCAGCGATCCGTCACCCACCAGGAGCCACAGGTACTGGCCGGCCACCTGTGCGAGATTGGCCAGGACCACGATTCCGGCGAGCGCCACGCCCCAGCCGCCCAGCCAGCCTGCCCAGGGGCCGAAGGCCTGGCGGGACCAGGTGAACGTGGTGCCGCAGTCCGGAATGGCACTGTTGAGCTCGCGGAAGGCGTAGGCGATGAACAGGACCGGGACGAAGCCCAGGAGGAGGATCAGCGGAGTGTAGTTACCGTTCACCGCAACGATGAGTCCCAGGGTGGCGGCCAGCGAATACACCGGGGCGGTGGACGCCAGCCCCAGCATGACCGAGTCGCCAAGGTCCAGGATGCCGGCCCGCAATCCCTTGGCCGGGACCGGGGCGCTGCCCCCGCCGCCGGGGCTTCCCGTCGTCGTCATCTCTGTACTCATAGGGAGACACCTGCCTTGGTGGGGTTGGCCACGGCCGAAAGCGGCGCCGGCGCGTCGATGGTGTTGGGTACGAAGCGGCAGAAGTAGTCCGTGACCGGCCCGTCCGATTCGCGGATGCCGCAGCCCACGGACTCGCCGTCCACCACCCAGAGGCCCAGGACCGGATGGTTGCCGTCGAAGTCGGGCAAGGGATGGTACTGCTGGTAGCACCATCCCTCGCGGCCGTAGCCGCCGGGCTGTTCCAGGTTGATGCCGTCCGCGTGGATCCGGATGTTGTCCCCCTCGCGGCCGTGCAGCGGCTTGCCCACCCATTCCTTGAGCGGCCCGGGATCCGTGAGGTAGGCGGGCAACAGGTTGGGGTGGTTGGGGTAGAGGTGCCACAGCGCGGCGAGGAGGGCCTTGTTGGAGAGCAGCATCTTCCAGGCGGGTTCCACCCAGCGCGGGTTGTGGGCGCGTTCCAGCAGCCGGTGGCCGAAGGGCTCCTTCATCATCAGCTCCCAGGGATAGAGCTTGAAGATGGTGCTGATCAGGAAGTTGTCCAGGTCCACGAAGCGGTTCAGGTTGGGGTCCCAGCCGATATCGGACATGTTGATCCCGATGGTGGTCCACCCCGCCTGGCTGGCAACGTCGCGCATGTACGCGGCCGTCATCCAGTCCTCGCCGGATTCCTCGACCTCCGAGTGCGCCACGTGCAGGGTGCTCATGCCCGTCCGGTACTGGAACTTCTTCCACTGCCGGATCAGCGCCTCATGGATGCCGTTCCACTGGTCTTTCTCCGGGAACACGTCCTGCAGCCAGAACCACTGCGCGACGGCGGCCTCAATCAGCCCGGTGGGGGTGTCGGCGTTGTATTCGAGCATCTTGGCCGGCCCGCCCCGCCCGTCGTAGATGAAATCGAACCGCCCGTAGACGTCCACGTCGCCGGCCTGCAGCGATTCCGCCGCCAGTTCGAGGGCCTGGGGTCCGATGCCGATGCTGCCCATGGCCCCGGTGGCGAGGAACTTCGCCGCTTCCAGGCACATCCGGTGCATGTCCTCGGCGGCCACCTCCAGGGTCTCCACCTCGTCCATGGTGAATTCGTAGTAGGCGGACTCGTTCCAGTACTCGATCTTCCGCCCGTCATCCATGGTGGTGGTGGAGAAGACCAGGCCCTGCTCTTCGATCTTCTGCTTCCAGCCCGGCCGGGGTTCCGACAGCGATCTTTTCACCGGTCAGCCACCCGAGACCTTGCTGCCGCCGCTTGACCCGCTCTTGGCGCTGGTGCCGAAGCCGCCGCGGCTCACGGTGCCGCCCTTGCTGCTGTATCCCGAGGAGGCCTTGGCCCCGCTGGGGATGGTTCGGGTGTAGTTGGGCGCGGTGGACCGGTTCTGGCCGATTGAGGGCACGCTCGCGCCGCGGGAGTAGAAGTACCAGGCGTAGATTCCGCCGCTGCGGCCGGCGGAACTGTCGCAGTTGGTGTCCGCCACGCGCTCGCCGGTTTCGTCGTTGAAGCACACCTGCGCGTACTCGGGGTCGTCCTCGTTGCTGGCAACAACGGCCGTGATGGTTCCGGCCAGCAGCGCCGTGACGCCCAGGCCCACCACCACAGTCCGCCGCTGGGATCGCTTCTTCCGGGCAGCGGCGTCGTTGAGCTGCTTTTCCCGTTCCCGCGCGAACGGGTCAACCGGCGTGACGGGCTCATTCAGGAGCTCCGGGCGCAGCTCGGGTTTGGGGACCTGCCAGGGAGGAGGCTTGGGCGTGTTCTCCCCGCCGGATCCGCCGGACGGCGCAGTCCCGTCCGGGTCTTGTCGGTTCGAGTCCACGGCGTCCCCTTCGTCGTTCAGGTGAATCGGGCACAGCGCTGCACCCCCCAAATGCAATCCTCGCTTCAGCGTAGTACCTGGCGGTGCGGCCTGCGAGCAGGACGGCACCCCCACGGCAGGGGAGAACTGCCCATCTCCCGGCCGCGCGGGCCGCAGCACCGCCGAACCCTAGACTGATGCCATGGAAACAGCTTCAGTCCTCGCCGTCTGCCGCGTCCACCAGCTCGTGCCGGACGCTTCCAACGTGGGGGTGACTGCCATCGACAAGCGCCCTGCCGAAGGGCCGGTCAAGGTGCACAGGCTGGGACTGCAGGGCGATATCCAAGCCAACCGGGTCCACCACGGCGGCCCGGACCAGGCCATCTACGCCTACTCCCAGACGGACGCCGAATATTGGGCCGGCCTGCTGCAGCGGGACGTCCCGCCGGGAGCATTCGGAGAGAACCTCCGGGTGGCCGGCATCGATGCAACATCGGCGGTGATCGGCGAGCGCTGGCGGATCGGGCTCGACGTCGAGCTTGAGGTCACGTCGCCACGGACCCCGTGTGCCACGTTCCAGCGGCGGCTGGGGGAGCGGCAGTGGGTCAGGCGCTTCACCGAGGAAGGCCGGGTGGGAGCGTACCTGCGCGTCCTGAAGACAGGCAGCATCCAGGCCGGCGACCACATCCACCGGATCTTCGTCCCGCAGCACGGGATCACGGTGGGTAAATGGTTCAGCGAGCCTGACGTCGAGTCCATGGAGGCGCTCAAGGACGCGGACGCCGAGGGCCAGATCCGCCTGCAACAGCCGGAATTCAGCAAGAAGTTCGCGGCCCTGCAACGGCAGCTGGGTCTCTGACGGAAGTGAAGTACGACGGCGGGAGGTGCGGCTGTGCGCAAGCTCACCGCCGCCGTCGTCCCTTCGATTACCGCCGCGGCGCCTGCGTGCCCTACACTGGATACATCCCCCACTCCGGAAATCCCTTATTCCTGCCCAATTTTTGAGGCAGGACTGGCAAGTGTTGGGGCCCGCGCAAGCGATGCGGGCATTTTCATAGGGAGAGCCGGCTAAAGAAAACGCTGTACAGACTGCTGGGATAGCAGCCAAGAGATGCAGCGCGAAGTCCTGCCACGGGATTGCGAAAGCGCCGGACTTCTGTGACCGGCCGGTCAACGTTTGCCCGGCACCATCGGCACGTGTACTGCGGCTCCGCTCACCTCGGGTAGTGCCGCCTGGCCCCCTATGGATGAGGAATAACTCCCTATGCCCGAAAACCAGAACGAAACCACCGCTGTTATCGAGGACGCCCCTGTGGCTGCTGCCGAGGCTCCCGTAACCGCTCCCGCAACTGAGGCTCCTGCCACGACTGCGCCCGCCGCGGACGAAGACGAAAACACCGTGAAGTTCGCCGACCTCGGCATCGACGGCCGCGTCCTGGCCGCCCTGCAGGATGTCGGGTACGAAAAGCCGTCCCCCATCCAGGCAGCCACCATCCCGCTTCTGCTCGAAGGCCGCGACGTTGTCGGCCTGGCGCAGACCGGTACCGGCAAGACTGCAGCATTCGCAGTGCCGGCACTGTCCCGCCTGGCCGAACTCCACGACCTGAACGGCCCGTCCCGCAAAACCCAGGCCCTGGTCCTGGCCCCCACCCGCGAGCTCGCGCTGCAGGTGGCGGAGGCGTTCACCTCCTACGCCAAGCACATCGACGACTTCACCGTGCTGCCCGTCTACGGCGGCTCCGCCTACGGTCCCCAGCTTCCGGCCTGCGCCGCGGCGCCCAGGTGGTTGTGGGTACCCCCGGCCGCGTGATCGACCACATCTCCAAGGGCTCCCTGGACCTGTCCGAACTCCAGTACCTGGTGCTCGACGAGGCCGACGAGATGCTGCGCATGGGCTTCGCCGAAGACGTGGAGCAGATCTTCCAGCAGACCCCCGAGGACCGCCAGGTGGCGCTGTTCTCGGCCACCATGCCGAGCCAGATCCGCCGCATGTCCAAGCAGTACCTGAACGACCCCGCGGAGATCTCGGTCAAGACCAAGACGTCCACGGGCACCAACATCCGCCAGCGCTACCTGCAGATCATGGGTCCGCAGAAGCTGGACGCGATGACCCGCATCCTCGAGGTGGAAGAGTTCGACGGCGTGATCGCCTTCGTGCGCACCAAGATGGCCACCGAGGACCTGGCTGACAAGCTGAAGTCCCGCGGCTTCCAGGCTGCCGCCATCAACGGCGACATCCCCCAGCAGCAGCGTGAACGCACCGTTGACGCGCTGAAGGAAGGCCGGATCGACATCCTCGTGGCCACCGACGTCGCAGCCCGCGGCCTGGACGTGGAGCGCATCAGCCACGTCATCAACTACGACATCCCGCACGACACCGAGTCCTACGTGCACCGCATCGGCCGCACCGGCCGCGCGGGCCGCAACGGTGACGCGATCCTGTTCATGACGCCGCGGGAGAAGTACCTGCTGCGCGCCATCGAAAAGGCCACCCGCCAGCCGGTGGAGCAGATGCACCTGCCCACCGCGGAGACCGTGAACACCCTGCGCCTGGGCAAGTTCGCCGAGCGCATCACGGAAACCCTGGCCTCCGAGGACGTCTCGATGTTCCGCGACCTCATCGCTTCCTACGAGGAAGAGCACAAGGTGCCGGCGGCAGAAATCGCCGCGGCACTGGCCGTCATGGCACAGGGCGGGCAGCCGCTGCTGGTCAAGGAACTGCCCGCTGCTCCCGAGTTCCAGAAGCGCGAACGCTCCAAGGACGGCTTCGGCTCCCGCGGGCCCACCCGCCAGCTGACCGAAGGCAACGCCACCTACCGCATCGCGGTGGGCCGCCGCCAGCGCGTCATGCCCGGCTCGATCGTGGGCGCCATCGCCAACGAGGGCGGCATCTCCTCCGCCCAGATCGGCGGCATCGACATCCGCTCGGACCACTCCCTGGTGGAGCTTCCCGCGGACCTGAGCCAGGACCAGCTGCGCGCACTGTCCCGCACCCGGATCGGCGGAGAGCTGATCCACCTGGAGCTGGACAACGGCCGCAGGCCTTCCGGCGACCGCGGCGCCTACCAGGGCAACCGTGGCGGCGACCGCGGCGGCAACTTCAAGGGCAGCGGCGGCTTCAAGAAGGAATTCCGGAAGAACGACGGCGAGCGGTCCTCGGCCGACCGCGGTGGACGTTCGTACAGTGAGCGTTCCGAGCGTTCCTTCGGCCACGGTGAGGGGTCCCGCAAGCCCCGCCACGGCGGCGACAGCTTCAACCGCAAGGGCAAGTGGTAGGCCTTCCGCGGGTTTGAGTAATTGACGACGGCGATGGGCCGGCTTTCGAGCCGGCCCATCGGCGTTTAACACCCGGCAACATGTGTGGCTGGACACATTCCCGTAGCGGAATGGAGGCGGAGGGCCTCCGAAAGGTGCTTTCCGCCGTCGTCCGCCCTGCTTGCCTGCACCCCCAAAGCCCCGGAATTCCGGGGAAAATGGAGCTTCGGCCCGGCCGGAATGCAACTGTTGCGGTGCCCCGGAGCCACCCCGGACGCCGATTTGTTGGTGCGGAGATCTTCCGGTAGAGTATTTACTCGTTGCCCCCCTAGCTCAGTGGTAGAGCGCGTTCTTGGTAAGAACGAGGTCACCGGATCGATTCCGGTGGGGGGCTCTGAATGAGGGCCTGTGTCAAGGCGGTTTTGACCGGCTTGGCGCAGGTTTTTCTCATTCGTGGCGGTGTAGCTCAGTTGGTTAGAGCGCACGACTCATAATCGTGAGGTCGGGAGATCGAGCCTCCCCACCGCTACAGGCCAAGCCCCCGGAGTCTCCGAGATTCCGGGGGCTTTCCTGTTTCCCCGATCCGCAGTAGCTTGGCAGCAACTGGCGGACAGGGGATTCGGTGGATTTTTTCGCAGCGGTCATGGAACCGTTCCGGTGGCTGGTTTCGGTCATCCTGGTCGCTTTCCACGACGGCTTGACGGGCCTGGGGATGCCGCCGTCCGACGGCTGGACGTGGACGCTGTCCATCATCGGACTGGTGCTGGTGATCCGCGCCGCCCTGGTTCCCGTGTTCCTGGCGCAGGTCAAGGCCCAGCGCCGGATGCGGCTGCTGCAGCCTGATTTGCTGGCGCTGCAGGAAAAGTATCGCGGTAAGACGGACCAGCTGTCCCGGCAGGCCATGGCCCAGGAGCAGATGGCCTTGTACAGGAAGCACGGCACCAACCCGTTCTCGGCCTGCCTGCCCCTGCTGATCCAGGCGCCGTTCTTCCTGGGGCTCTTCCAGGTGCTGTCCGGGATTTCTAATGCCGCGGCGCGGGGTGAAGGCATCGGAGCGATGGGCCCGGACCAGGTGGCTCAGTTCGACTCGGCGAGTATCGCCGGCGTGCCGCTGTCCGCTTCGCTGCTTCACGGCAGCGGCAATCCCACAGCCCTTGCCGTGCTCGCCGTCGCCATGATCCTGGTGATGACCGCCTGCCAGTTCTTCACGCAGAAACTCGTGACCGCCCGGACCCTGGACGGGCAGGACGCTGACAGCCCCCTGGTGCGCCAGCAGAAGGTCCTCCTGTACGTCCTGCCGGTTGTCTTCGCCGCCGGCGGGGTCTTCTTCCCGATCGGGGTCCTGGTCTACTGGACGGTCTCCAACCTCTGGACCCTGGGGCAACAGTTCGTGGTGTCCCGGAAGCCCTGAGGGCCGGTCCTGGGCTTGTTCGCAAAACCACGGCCTGAAGGGGCCGGATCCGCGGACAAGCCCAGGACGAACCGGCGCCCCGGCCGGCCCAGCCCCTATCAGCCCTGTTCGGCCCGGGGGTCCCGGCGGCAGAATGGTCCCCATGGGCAAACTGATCTACTCCGGAATCGCCTCCATTGACGGCTACACCGCGGACAAGGCCGGGAACTTTGACTGGGCTGCCCCGGACGAGGAAGTCCACGCCTTCATCAACGACCTGGAGCGCGATGTGGGCACCTCCCTGTATGGCAGGCGCATGTATGAGGTGATGAAGGTCTGGGAGACCATGGGCACGGCCGAGGACCCGCCCGTGATCCAGGACTATGCACGGATCTGGCGCAGCGCGGACAAGGTGGTCTACTCAAACTCCCTGGGCAGCGTCTCCACTGACCGGACGCGCCTGGAGAGGCAGTTCCTGCCGGACGCCGTGCGGGACCTGGTGGCGGCCACGGAAGGAAGCATCGGCATCGGCGGCCCCACCCTGGCCGCCCATGCCCTGAGGGCGGGGCTGGTGGATGAGTGCCAGGTTTTCGTGAATCCTGCCGTGGTGGGCGGGGGCCTGCGGTTGTTTCCGGACGGCTTCGACGCCCGGTTCGAACTCCTGGATGAGCGGCGGTTCCCGGAAAGCGGCGTGGTGTACCTGCGCTACGGCGCCCGCTGAACCGCGGGCGCGCCGGACCGGGCCTGCACCGCGAAGAGGGTGAACAGCAGGGCCGCGAGGGCTGTTCCCACCAGGAGGAGCAGGCCGATCGAATAGCTGCGCGTCACGGCGTCGTACGTTGCGCCCATGACCAGCGGCGGGAAGTAGCCGCCCAGGCCACCGGCCGCGCTGACGATGCCGCTGATGCTGCCCATCTTGCCGGCCGGCGACAGGACACCCACCCAAGCGAAGACGCCGCCCGTTCCCAGGCCCAGCGCCGCGGCCATGGCGACGAACGTGGCACCAGCCGGGACCTCGCCGTCGGGCCGCAGGTTCACCACCCAGCCCAGGACGGCGACGGCGGCCAGCGAGACGAGCACTACCGGCTTGGGGCCCAGCTTGTCCGCCAGGACGCCGCCCACAGGTCGGGCCAGGACCGCCGCCAGGGCAAACCCGGCGGTTCGGGCTCCGGCGCCGGCGGGATCGAAGCTGTAGACATCCCGCAGGTAGGTGGGCAGGTACGTGGCGAAGGACACGAAGCCGCCGAAGACTACGGCGTAGAGGAAACACATCTTCCACGTGACCGCGGTCCGGGCCGCATCGAGGAGCTTTGGCATCACGGGGACGTGGTTGGGCGTCCAGCCGGGGGATTCCTTCATGAAGAACCACACCAGCGCCGCCATCACGGCCAGGACGCCGGCGATCAGCAGGTGGGTCGGGAAATAGCCGATCCCGGCCACGAGCCGCGGGTTCAGGAACGCCGCCAGCGCCGTCCCGCCCATCCCTGCCCCGAACACACCGGTGGCGAAGCCCCGGCGGGCAGGTTCGTACCAGGCGCTGACGAAGGGGATCCCGACCGCGAAGACCGTCCCGGCCACGCCGAGCAACAGCCCTGCCCCGAGCACCAGCGCGAAGGAACTGATGAGGCCACCGACGGCCACCAGGAGGATCGGGAGGACGGCGGCGAGCAGGACGAAGGTGAACATCGCCCTGCCCCCATACTTGTCAGTCAGGGTCCCCACCACGATCCGCCCCAGCGCGCCCACGAACACCGGCATGGCCACCAGGATCCCGGTCGTGGCGGGCGTCAGTTCCAGGTTCTGGGTGTAGAAGGCGCCCAAGGTTGCCACCGAGTTCCAGGCCCAAAAGCATGCCACCGACGCTGCCGTGGCAAGTGCCAGGTTCAGGCCGCGCCCCGTGGCCGCGGGGGTTGTTGTTCCGGACACTGTTGACTCCTTTGGGGGCCTTTGGCTGGGCCGGGGCCGGCCCGGCCGGTCGGGGCTAGCGGTTGTGGGTGTCCCGGTCCGGTGTTCCCACCGGCGACCAGCCGCGCCGGGGCGCGACCTGCGACCGGGTGCCTGCTGCTGTGCGGTCCCGGCTGCGTCCGCCGGGCCCCGTGGTACGCCGGCCATTTGCCGTGTCCCGGGAGCGGTAGACGATGTACGGGCGGAACAGGTAATGCAGGGGAGCCGTGAAGGCGTGCACCAGCCGGGTGAAGGGCCAGATGACGAACAGCGCCATCCCCACCAGGGTGTGCAGGTGGAACGAGAACGGAGCGGCTGCCATCGCTGCCACATACGGCTGGAAGATGAACAGCGAACGGAACCACGGCGCCACCGTCTCGCGATAGTTGTGCCCGTGCTCGCCTTCGAAAACGCTCGCCAGGGTGGTCCAGAGACCGAACACAATGGCCGCCGTGAGCACCACGTACATGGTCTTGTCGTTCCTGGTGGTGGCCATGAACACAGGTCCGCTGGTCCGGCGGCGGTAGATCAGCAGGGCAATCCCGCCGAGGGTGGCCACGCCGGCGATGCCGCCCACCAGCAGCGCGTTGAAATGGTAGAACTCCTGGCTCATCCCAACCGCCTGGGTCCACGCCATGGGGATCACCAGGCCGAAGAAGTGCCCGGCGATCACCGCCAGCAGGCCGAAGTGGAAGAGGGGCGAGGCGATCCGGAGCAGCCGCGATTCGTACAGCTGGGAGGACCTGGTGGTCCACCCGAACTGGTCGCACCGGTAGCGCCACACCAGCCCGCCCACCAGCACCACCACCATGACGTACGGCAGGACGCCCCACAGCACGGTGTCCCACGTGGTGGTGACGACGGCGGTTCCGGGCCCCGCCTCCGACGCCGCTTCGAGTGCGGGCATGGTCAGGTCCTCCTTACGGGCAGCAGCCGGGGATCATAGGGGTCCAGCCCCACGGCTTCGGTTGGGGGCCCGAGTCCGGCCATGCGCATCACGGCCTGCTCGTCCTGGGGCGATTTCCCGGGGAGCGTGGCGCAGACCGCGGCGAGGATCCGGGCCTGCGGCAGCCCGTCCCGGAGCAGCCCGAGGCGGAGCATCTCCAGGCTGGGGCGGTAACTGGCCAGCAGTTCGTGGCCCGCGGCGAAATCCACCCTGGCCGCATATTCGAGCACCATGGGCAGGTAGTCCGGCAGTTCGCCGTCCAGGTCCACGAGGACGTCGCTGCGCCGGTACGCCTCCTTGAACGCGGCCAGCACCTCGCCGCGACGGCGGGTGTCCCCGTCCGTCCAATAGCTCAGGTGCAGCGCGTGGCGCCGGCCGAGGTCGAACTCGCTGACGTACTGCGCCTGCAGGTCCATCGCGGGCGTGCGCTCCAGCAGGTCCAGCACCGGTGCGAAGTCCGGCAGGGCGCCGTCGAACTCGTTCAGGGCTGCCCGCATCAGCGGTACCCGGGCCACCAGCTCCGGGTCGGGGTAGGACAGGCACCAGGCGGCGGCCAGGTAAACCACCCGGTCCCGGCGGCTCACGGGCGCTCTCCTGGACCGGGCCCGGCGCCGGGCGCCGTGGGAGTGTCCGGGAACAGGCCTGGCGGCGCTCCCCGGCCGTCCCAGTTCAGCAGGTTCACCCTGCCGCGCAGGCCCGGTCCCGACGCGATCTCGTCGGTGGTTTGCCGCTCCCGCAGCGCATGGAACGTGTCCACGGCTACCGGGACGGGCCTGCCGCTTGCCTCGCCGAGCGGTGAGGAATCCTGCATGCCCGGTCCGCCGTCGAAATCCAGGGAACAGCCCAGCTCCTCCAGGTCGTGGGCCTGCTCCACATGGGCCTTGGGGATGACGTAGCGCTCGCTGTACTTGGCGATGGCCATCAGCCGGTACATCTCATACATGGACTGCCCGTCCATGCCGACCGACCCGGCGATCGACTCGTCCGGGTCTTCGCCCAGGCTGATGCCGCGCATGAAGGAACGCATCGCCGCCAGCCTCCGGAGCACGGCGGTGACCCGTTCCGTGTCCCCGGCCGTGAAGAGCTCGGCGAGGTACTCCACCGGAATCCGGAGCGCGTCAATGGCGCCGAACAGGTTGCCGGCGTCCTCGCCGTCGTGGCCCTGGTCGCGCAGCAGGTCGACCACGGGCGACAGCGGCGGCACGTACCAGACCATCGGCATCGTCCGGTACTCCGGGTGCAGCGGCAAGGCCACTTTGTAGACCTTGGCCAGCGCATAGACGGGGGAGCGGCGGGCTGCGTCGATCCAGTCCTCGGGGATGCCCTGCGCCCGCGCCTCGGCCTGGACGGCGGGGTCGTGGGGATCCAGGAGGACGTCCATCTGGGCGTCGTAGAGGTCCTGCGGGTCGGTGACGGACGCAGCCGCGGTGACGGCATCGGCGTCGTACAAAAACAACCCGAGGTAGCGCAGCCGGCCCACGCAGGTCTCGGAACAGACGGTGGGCAGGCCCACCTCCACGCGGGGGTAGCAGAACGTGCACTTCTCTGCCTTGCCGGTCTTGTGGTTGAAGTAGATCTTCTTGTAGGGGCAGCCGGTGACGCACTGGCGCCAGCCGCGGCACCGGTCCTGGTCCACCAGGACAATCCCGTCCTCCACCCGCTTGTAGATCGCCCCGGAGGGGCAGGAGGCCATGCAGGACGGGTTCAGGCAGTGCTCGCAGATCCGGGGCAGGTAGAACATGAAGGTCTGCTCGTAGGCGAACCTGATCTTGTCCTCGGACTCGCGCCGGACCCTTTCCACCAGCGGGTCGAGGTGGCCGTTGTCCCGGGAGCCGCCCAGGTTGTCGTCCCAGTTGGCGGACCAGGTGATTTTGGTGTCCTCGCCGGTGATGAGCGACTTGGGACGGGCCACCGGGAAATCGTCGCCGAGCGGGGCGTCCACGAGGGTTTTGTAGTCGTAGGTCCAGGGCTCGTAGTAGTCCTTGAGCTCGGGCTGGACCGGGCTGGCGAAGATGCCGAACAGCTTCTTCACCCTGCCGCCGGCCCTCAGGACCAGCCTGCCGCGCTTGTTTAGCGACCAGCCGCCGTACCAGCGGTCCTGGTCCTCGTAGCGGCGCGGGTAGCCCTGCCCGGGCCGGGTTTCCACGTTGTTGAACCAGACGTATTCGGTGCCGGCACGGTTGGTCCAGGCCTGCTTGCAGGTCACGGAGCACGTGTGGCAGCCGATGCACTTGTCCAGGTTCATCACCATGCCCATCTGGGCCATCACCCTCATCAGTACTGCACCTCCTGGGAACGGCGGCGGACGGTGGCCACCATGTCGCGCTGGTTTCCGGTGGGGCCAAGGTAGTTGAAGGCGTAGGCCAGCTGGGCGTAGCCGCCGATCAGGTGCGAGGGTTTGACCAGCAGCCGGGTCACGGAGTTGTGGATGCCGCCGCGCCTGCCGGTGGCCTCGGACTTGGGGACGTCGATGGTGCGCTCCTGGGCGTGGTGGACGTACACAACGCCGGCCGGCATCCGGTGGCTGACGATGGCGCGCGCCACCAGGACCCCGTTGACGTTCACGCACTCCACCCAGTCGTTGTCCCGGACCTTGATCGCGTCCGCGTCCGCCGGGCTCATCCACACGGTGGGGCCGCCCCGGGAGAGCGACAGCATCAGCAGGTTGTCCTGGTACTCGGAGTGGATGGACCATTTGGAATGCGGGGTCAGATACCTGACCGTCACTTCCATGGACCCGTCAGAGCCCAGCCGCGGTTCGCCGAAGAGCCGGTGCATGTCCAGCGGCGGCCGGTAGATGGGCAGGGCCTCGCCGATGTCCGTCATCCAGTCGTGGTCCAGGAAGAAGTGCATCCGCCCGGTCAGGGTGTGGAAGGGCTTGAGCCGTTCGATGTTGATGGTGAACGGTGCGTACCGGCGCCCGCCCGTCTCGGAACCGGACCATTCCGGCGACGTGATCACCGGCACCGGGCCGGCCTGCGTCTGGGCGAAGGTGATGGATTTCTCCTCGGAGCCTTCCGAGAGGTCCGCCAGCGTCCTCCCGGTGCGCACCTCGAGGTCCTTGAACCCCTGCACCGACAAGGCGCCGTTGGTGGTCCCGGAGAAGGCCAGGATCGCCTCGGCCATCTTCGCGTCGGTGTCCATTGCGGGGCGGCCGTCCGCGGCGCCGCCGAGCATCACGCCGTTGGACCGGCTGAGCCGTTCCAACGGTCCGGCCAGTTTGTAGGTGACGTTCTTGACGGTGAAGCCCAGCCTGTCAGCCAGGGGCCCGACGGCGGCAAGCTTGTCCGCGATGGCCGTATAGTCCCGCTCCACCACAGAGAAGACGGGCATGTTCTGCCCGGGCACGGCCGGGATGTCCGGGTTCCGCCAGTCCCGTACCACGCCGCCGGGCTGGGCGAGCTGACCGGGGGTGTCATGCTGCAGCGGCACGCTGACAAGGTCCCGCCGCACGCCGAGGTGGGTCCTTGCCTGGCGGGAGAACTCGCGGGCCAGCAGGTGGAAGGTGTCGAAGTCGGTCTTGGTTTCCCAGGGCGGGTCGATGGCCGGGCTGAAGGCGTGGACGAACGGGTGCATGTCCGTGGAGGACAGATCGTTCTTTTCGTACCAGGTGGCCGCCGGGAACACGACGTCCGACAGCAGTGTGGTGGAGGTCATGCGGAAGTCGGCGGACACCAAAAGGTCCAGCTTTCCTTCCGGTGCCTGGTCGTGCCAGGCAACGTCCCGTGGTTTGAGTTCGGCGGCACTGTCCGGGCCCATGACGTTGTTGTGCGTCCCCAGCAGGTTGCGGAGGAAGTACTCGTTGCCCTTGGCGGAGGAGCCGAACAAGTTGGAGCGCCACAGCACGAGGGTCCGCGGCCAGTTGGCCGGGGCGTCCACGTCCTCGATGGCCGGGTTGAGGGTGCGGTTCTTCAGTGCTTCGGCGATGTAGGCGGGGGCGTTGGCAGCTGCGCCGGCGGCGACGGCGGCCTCCGCCTCGTCCGCGACGTCCAGCGGGTTCCGGTCGAACTGCGGGTAGAAGGGCATCCAGCCCAGCCGGGCGGACTGGGCAAGCGCGTCCGCCGTGTGCATGCCGTCCAGGTTGCCGGTGGACAGCGGCGACTTCAGCGCATCCGCGGAGTAGCCGTCCTGCCGCCACTGGTCCGTGTGCATGTACCAGTAGCCGGTGCCGATCATGGTGCGGGGCGGCCGGGACCAGTCCAGGGCGTTGGCCAGGGATACCCAGCCGGTCACGGGCCGGGTCTTCTCCTGTCCCACGTAATGCGCCCAGCCCCCGCCGTTGCGGCCCATGCAGCCGGTGAGCATGACCAGGGCCAGGACCGCCCGGTAGGTGGTGTCGCCGTGGAACCACTGGCAGATGCCGGCGCCCATGATGATCATGGACCGGCCCTTGGACTGCTCTGCGTTGCGGGCGAATTCGCGGGCCACCCGGATGCACGCCTGCGCGGGGACGCTGGTGATTTCCTCCTGCCAGGCGGGCGTGTAAGGGGTGGCGGCGTCCCCGTACCCTGCGGCCCAGTCGCCGGGCAGCCCCTCGCGGCCCACCCCGTACTGGGCCAGCATGAGGTCGAACACGGTGGTCACCAGCCCGCCGTTGACCTCGATGACCGGCACGCCCCGCCGCAGGATGCTGCCGTCGCCGCCGGGGTCCTCGAAGCAGGGGAGGAGGATCTCGGCGCTCTCCGCGGAGACTTCCCGAAGGGACAGGGCAGGTTCGAGTCCTTCGAGGTCGAGGTTCCATTTGCCCTCGCCGCTGCCTGAGTACCGGAACCCCATGGACCCGTTGGGCACCGCCGGGCGGCCGGCCTTTGTGTCGTACAGGACGGTGCGGAACGCCGCGTCCTCGGCCGTGGACTCCCCGGGGACGTCAAGGGCGGTAAGGAATTTCGACGGCGTCAGCGCGCCGTCGTCGTTCCTTGCCAGCCGGACCAGGAACGGAAGGTCCGTGTACTGCTTCACATAGTCGGTGAAGAAGGGCACCTGCCGGTCCACGAAGAACTCCTTGAGCATCACGTGCCCCATAGCCATGGCCAGCGCGGCGTCTGTCCCGGCCTGGGCAGGCAGCCACTCGTCAGCGAACTTCGTGTTGTCCGCATAGTCCGGGCTGACCGTGACCACCTTGGTGCCCCGGTAGCGGACCTCCGCCATCCAGTGGGCATCCGGGGTGCGGGTAACGGGGACGTTGGAGCCCCACATCATCAGGTACCGTGCGTCCCACCAGTCCCCGGATTCCGGAACGTCGGTCTGGTCCCCGAACACCTGCGGGCTGGCCACCGGCAGGTCCGCGTACCAGTCGTAGAAGGAGGTCATCACCCCGCCGATGAGCTGGATGAACCGGGTTCCCACCGCGTGGGACACCATGGACATCGCCGGGATGGGGGAGAAGCCCGCACAGCGGTCCGGGCCGTAGGTCTTGATGGTGTTCACGTGCGCTGCGGCCGCAATCTCGATCGCTTCCTGCCACGAGACGCGCACCAGTCCGCCCTTGCCGCGGGCCTGCTGGTAGCGGCGCCGCTTTTCCGGGTCCGCCGCTATTTCGGCGAAGGCAAGCACCGGATCACCGAGCCGGGCCCTCGCTTCGCGGTACATCTCCACCAGGACCCCGCGGGCGTACGGGAAGCGGACGCGGGTGGGGGAGTAGGTGTACCAGGAAAAGGCCGCCCCGCGCGGGCAGCCCCTGGGTTCGTATTCCGGGCTGTCCGGGCCCACGGACGGGTAATCGGTCTGCTGCGACTCCCAGGTGATGATGCCGTCCTTGACATACACCTTCCAGGAACAGGACCCCGTGCAGTTCACGCCGTGGGTGGAGCGGACCACTTTGTCGTGGCTCCAGCGGTCCCGGTAGAAGATGTCGCCCTTGCGGCCGCCTTCCCGAAACACCGCCCTGCCGTCCTCTGTCTGGTCCCATTTCGTGAAGAAACGGCCCAGCTTCAACATCGTCTCTGAGGCGGGTCCATCCAACCCCGCTCTGGGTCCGGCAGCCATTCCTTCAAGCTAGGGTGGGGCCGGAAAGCCGGGCTAGGGCACAAAGGCCCTGTTCAGGGCCGCCTGGGCCCTTGGAATTATCCCCGGGGCAGGCAGAATGGGTGCATGACACGCATCGCCATCATCGGCGGCCACGGCAAAGTGGCCCTCCTCCTGTCCGCCATGCTTGCCGACGAGGGCCACAGCGTCACCTCGTTCATCCGGAATCCGGACCATTCCGCCGACGTTGCGGGTGCCGGTGCCACGCCGGTGGTCCTGGACGTGGAGAATGCAACGACGGCGGACATCGCCGAGGCGCTGGAAGGCCACGACGCCGTGGTCTGGTCCGCCGGCGCCGGCGGCGGCAACCCGGGCCGCACCTACGCCGTGGACCGGGACGCCGCCATCCGGTCGATGGATGCCGCAGCCCAGGCCGGGGTGGACCGGTATGTCATGGTCTCCTACCTGGGTGCCGGCAAAAACCACGGCGTGCCGGAAGACAACAGCTTCTACGCCTATGCGGAGGCCAAGGCGGCCGCGGACGAATACCTGCGCGGCAGCGGACTGGCGTGGACCATCCTGGGCCCCGGAGCGCTGACGGACAAGCCCGGGACCGGGCTGATCGACGTCGATCCGGCGCCCGGGGGCTCCCGGGAAACCTCACGGGCCAACACGGCGATCGTGGCGGCGGCAGTTCTGGACCTGCCGCAAACCGCTGGCCGGACCATTGAATTCCGGGACGGCACGCTGCCCGTGGCAGCAGCCTTGGAACCGCGGCCGTAGCCGGTCCCGGACAGTTGGTCCGGGGACCGGTGCCGGGATGCTGTTGACCTTCCCCTGCAGGGCGCGAATAATGGATCCGGAAGTAAATTTAGATTCAAAATAAATATCCCCCTTGCTGAAGAAAAGGATCGAGCCTTGTCCACCACTGCCACCTTGGCAACCCTGTCCGACTCTGACCGTCTGGCTGACCCGAACTGGTGGCGCCAGGCGTCCGTGTACCAGATCTACCCGCGCAGCTTCGCCGACTCCAACGGCGACGGCATCGGCGACCTCAAGGGCATCACGGCGAAGGTCCCGTACCTGAAAACGCTGGGTATCGACGCCGTCTGGCTGAGCCCCTTCTACCCTTCGGCCCTGGCTGACGGCGGCTACGACGTTGACGACTACCGCGACGTGGACCCCAAGCTGGGCACTTTGGAGGACTTCGACGAGATGGCCAAGGCCCTGCACGGGGCCGGCATCAAGCTGATTGCCGACATCGTCCCCAACCACTCCTCGAACCGGCACAAGTGGTTCCAGGAGGCCCTGGCCTCGCCGAAGGGCTCACCTGCCCGCGACCGCTACATCTTCCGCGACGGCAAGGGCCCCAACGGCGAGTTCCCGCCGTCGGACTGGGACTCCGTGTTCGGCGGGCCCGCCTGGGAGCGCATCACTGAGCCGGACGGCACCCCGGGCCAGTGGTACATGCACATCTTCGCCAAGGAGCAGCCGGACCTGAACTGGTCCAACCGGGAAATCCGCGAGGACTTCCTCAAGACCCTGCGCTTCTGGTCCGACCGCGGCGTTGACGGCTTCCGCGTGGACGTGGCCCACGCCCTCACCAAGGACCTCACCGAGCCGCTGCTCTCCAAGCTGGAACTGAGCGCGGCCAACACCGGCGTGGACGGGTTCGACGACGGCACGCACCCGTTCTGGGACCGGGACGAAGTCCATGAGATCTACGCCGAATGGCGCGAAGTGTTCAACGAATACAACCCTCCGCGCACCGCCGTCGCCGAAGCCTGGGTGCACGCCACCCGCCGCGCCCGCTACGCGAGCCCCCAGGGCCTTGGCCAGGCCTTCAACTTCGACCTGCTGCAGGCCGATTTCGACGCGGCGGAGTACCGGGAAATCATCACCCGCAACCTCGCGGAGGCCGCCGCCACCGGCGCTTCCTCCACCTGGGTCTTCTCCAACCACGACGTCGTCCGCCATGCCACCCGCTACGGCCTGCCGCAGGTGGCCAAGGAAAAGGCCGGCACCAAGGGCCAGGACGGCAAGGACTGGCTGCTCGCAGGCGGCCCGAAGGACCAGCTGGATGTTGAACTCGGCGAGCGCCGTGCCCGCGCTGCCACCTTGCTGATGCTCGCTGTGCCGGGCTCCGCCTACCTCTACCAGGGTGAGGAGCTGGGCCTGCAGGAGGTTGCCGAGATTCCGGACTCCGAGCGGCAGGACCCGTCCTTCTTCCGCAACAAGGGAGTGGAGATCGGCCGCGACGGCTGCCGCGTGCCGCTGCCGTGGAAGGTGGAGGGAACCTCCTTCGGCTTCGGCGACGGCGGTTCCCACCTGCCGCAGCCGGACTGGTTCAGCAAGTACGCCGTCGAGGCCCAGGACGGAACGGAAGGCTCCACCCTGGAGCTCTACCGGACGGCCCTCAAGCTGCGCCGGGAACTGCAGACAAGCGAGGACCTCGAATGGGTGGAAAGCGGCAATCCTGACGTGCTGCACTTCAGGCGCCCCAACGGCTGGCAGTCCGTGACCAACTTCGGGAACACCGCCGTGGACCTTCCGGCCGGCAAGGTGCTGGTCAGCAGCGCCCCGCTCGAGGACGGCAAGCTGCCCGCCAACACCACCGCATGGCTGCGCTGATGCGCGGCCGCGGCGAAGGCGCGGCCCGCTGATGCGGGAGCTGATCTACGGGTGCATGGGCCTGGGCGGCAGCTGGTCCGACGAGCCACATGGCAGCCACCATGTGGACGAGGCCGCGGCTGCCGTCCAGGCCGCCCTGGACGCCGGCATCACCTTGTTCGACCATGCGGACATCTACCGGAACGGCAAGTCGGAGGCGGTCTTTGGTGAGGTCCTCGCGGCCACGCCGGGGCTCCGGGAACGCATCAGGCTGCAAACCAAGTGCGGCATCAGGCTCAATGAGCGCGGCCTCCAAACGCACTACGACCTCAGCCGCGAAGCCATCCTTGAGCGTGTCAACGGCAGCCTCAAAAGGCTCCGGACGGACTACGTCGACATTCTCCTGCTGCACCGCCCCGACCCCCTGTCCGATCCTGCCGAGGTGGCATCCGCCGTCGGGCAGCTGATGGCGGAAGGCAAGGTCCGGCAGCTGGGTGTCTCCAACATGTCCGGGCCGCAGATTGAGGCGCTGCAGGACCGGCTGGAGACGCCGGTGGTGGCAAACCAGCTTGAAATGAGCCTGCTCAAGCGCGCCTGGCTGGAGAGCCAGGTCCTGGTCAACCATCCCGGCCACCTGGACTACAGCTTCCCGCACGGCACCGTGGAGTTCTGCACGCGCAACAACATCACGCTGCAGGCCTATGGTTCGCTGGCCCGCGGGGCTTATACCGGCGTGGAACCGGAGACCCCGGCTTCCCCGGAGGCAGCCACCACGGAACTCGTGGCGCAGCTGGCGGCGGGGTACGGCACCACCGGCGAAGCTGTGCTGCTGGGCTGGCTGATGAAGCACCCGGCAGGCATCGCCCCGGTGATCGGAACGGTCAACCCGGACCGGATCCGGGCCTGCGCCGACGCCGCCCGCGTGGCGGAGGCCATGTCGCGGCCCGACTGGTACAAACTCTGGGTGACGGCGCGGGGCAGCAACATCCCCTGACCTCACCCAACCACGTAGCAGCAAGTGCCGTTTTGGAGCCCGGAACGGCACTTGCTGCTACCTGCATTCGCCACGGGACCGGTCATATCCCGTTTAGTTCGTATTGATCCTCACAAGCTGGCCGTTTTCTTCACCGCGCCGCTTGCGGGCCGGATACGGTAGATACATGACGTCTACCATCGCCACCGAGACCGTAAGGCCGGAACGCAATATCCCTGCAGAGATCGCCCGCTCCTGGCTCCTCGTGAACGCCATGAAGCCGGAACTGTTCGACCAGTCGGCCGTGTCCCGCGCCGACTCGATCATCCTGGATATTGAAGATGCCGTGGACCCTTCCCAGAAGGACCAGGCCCGGAACAACGTGATCGACTGGCTCACGGCCGGCGGCAAGGCCTGGGTCCGAATCAACGACGCCACCAGCCCGTTCTGGGCCGATGACCTTGCCGGCCTGCGGGGCACCCCCGGCCTGCTCGGCGTCATGCTCGCCAAGACCGAATCCGCGGACCAGGTCACCGAGAGCTACCACCGCATGGACGGCAAGACCCCCGTCATTCCGTTGGTGGAATCCGCCGTCGGCATCGAGGAAGCGAACAACATCGCCAAGGCCCAGGGCGCCTTCCGCCTGGCCTTCGGCTCCGGCGACTTCCGCCGCGACACCGGCATGGCCGCCACCCCCGAGGCCATGGCCTACCCGCGCGCCAAGCTCGTCGTGGCCAGCCGCGTGGGCAACCTGCCGGGCCCCATCGACGGACCCACCGTGGGCACCAACCACCCCATCCTGCGCGAGCAGACCGGCATTACCGTGATGATGGGCATGACCGGCAAGCTGTGCCTGGCCATCGACCAGACCCCCGTCATCAACGAGGTCATCAGCCCCACGCCGTCCGACGTCGCCTGGGCCACCGACTTCATGGCGGACTTCGAAGCCAACGGCCGCGTCATCCGTGACGGCTCCGACCTGCCCCGCCTGGGCCGCGCCGAGAAGATCATGAAGCTCGCGGTCGCCTTCGGGGTGCAGCCCGCACTGTAGTGCCGCCCACATATCTTCAGGAGGCCCCGTTGACCGATACCCGCTATCTGGTCCACGGGGTCTTTTGGGATGGGCCGGCTTCCAAGGCAGCGGGCGCCGCCATGGCAGCTGACGACGGCGGTGCCCCGGTTTTGCGCCTCCAGTCACCGGACGGGGAGTTCCGGCAGCTCGGCCTCCACGCCGGCGCGCGCCTGGGCTTTGAGGTGGTCCAGCCGGGCAGGTCCTGCCTGGGGCACGTGGTGGTTCATTCCCCGTCGCGGCGGGAACACATCCTGTGTACGGCTGGGGCCCCGGCATCGAAGGGAAGGCAGTGCGGGCGCTGCTTCATGCTGGACGAATCCCGGCTGATGCACGACTTCCACCGCGGCGGCCGGGTCACTCCGGGGCTGCGGGACTACCTGATGCAGGAACACTGGCTCTATGTGGCCACCTTCGCCGGCGGTGCCACCAAGGTGGGGACGGCGTCCGGCCCTCGGAAGTGGAACCGGCTCGCGGAGCAGGGCGCCGCCGCCGCGAGGTACGTGGCGCGGGCGGAGGACGGCCGGGTGGTGCGTATCCTCGAGGACCTGGTGAGCTCGGAAGCCGGGTTGACGCAGCAGATCCGGTCCGCAGCCAAGGCGGACGCCCTGCTGCAGCCGCTCCCGCCCAGGCAGCTGGACGCCATCAATGCCCGCGCCGCCGCCCAGGTGCGGGCGCTGCTGGCGCGCACCGCCGTCGACGGCTTCGAGGCGGTGGAGGAGCAATGGGTCCGGCCGGCCCGGGCCGACGCCCTCTACGGGAGTGACGCTTTACGCCACGCCTACCCGCACCCGCTGGACACAGGCCGGCACGGCTTCGACATCGCCGCGCTGAGCGGGCCGAACGCACTGGCCCGGCTGGACGGCACCGGTGCCGAGTTCGTGGTCAACCTGTCCCAACTGGCCGCCCGGACCATCGTCCTGGGTGACTATGCCTCGGCGGTGCCGGCGATCCAGGAGTCCCTGTTCTGACGGCCCGGTAAACTGGCTGGGTGCTGAACGAATTCTGGGCCACCGCGCCAACCCGCTACAAAGTCCTGGTCTTCAGCGCGATGGGACTGATCGCCGTCGGCATCATCCTCAACCTGGTAGGCAACACCAGCGGCAACCAGGGGCTGGCGATGGCCTCCCTGTCGCTGATCGGTCTGGGCCTCGTCCTGCATGTGGCCGGCATCGTGGTCCGCGGCCAGGCGATCCGCAAGAACCTCCGCCGCTAGCCGCCGCCGGAACGGTACCGGTGGGCTTTTCCGGCCGCCACTGACCGGGCGATAGGCTGGAGGCCATGACTATCAATCCGGACCTGCAGGGGCGAAGCTACCCTGCCGCAGAGGTGTACGACGTCGGACGCGAGAAGATCCGCGAGTTTGCCCGCGCCGTCAAAGCCACCCACCCTGCACATTTCGACCTCGACGCAGCCAAGGCCCTGGGCCACCGCGACCTCGTGGCCCCGCCCACGTTCGCCATCATCATCGCCCAGCGCGCCGACGCCCAGCTGATCGAGGATCCGGCAGCCGGCATCGATTTCTCCCGCGTGGTCCACGCCGACCAGCGCTTCACGCACCACCGGCCCATCGTCGCCGGGGACCGCCTCATCGCGGAACTGCACGTCGACGGCGTCCGGGCCATGGGCGGCGGCGCCATGATCACCACCCGTTCCGAGATCTTCGCCCTCGGCGACGGCGACGCCCGCGAACACGTCACCACCACCACGTCATCCATCCTGGTCCGCGGAGAGGGACAGTAACCATGAGCCCCACCTTCAACGAACTCAGCGCCGGCCAGGAGATCGGCAGCCGCACCATCGAGGTCACCCGCACCGACCTGGTCAAGTACGCCGGCGCGTCCGGCGACTTCAACCCCATCCACTGGAACGAGGCCTTCGCCACCAGCGTGGAACTGCCCGGCGTCATCGCCCACGGCATGTTCACCATGGGCTCCGCTGTCCAGCTGGTCAGCGACTGGGCGGGTGACCCGGGCGCCGTCGTCGATTTCCAGACCCGCTTCACCAAGCCCGTCCTGGTCGCCGACACCACGGGCACGCAGGAGCCCGGTGCCACCATTGAGGTCAGCGGCACCATCGGCAAGCTCGACGCCGATGCCGGCACCGCGCGCGTGGACCTCACCGTCGTCTCGGCCGGGCAGAAGGTCCTGATGAAGGCCCAGGCGCTCGTCAAGCTGTCTTGAGCGCCCGCCCTTGAGCGCAGGCGCGGGAACCGCGGCCACCTCCCTTGAGGTAAGGCAGTGGCGCAACGCGGTGGTGGTGGCCTATGCAGCCAGCGGCCTCGCCTTCGCCTCCTGGGTTTCCCGGCTTCCGGCCATCCGGGACGCGCTGGACCTCACTCCCGGCAACATCGGGATCCTCCTGCTCTGCATGACGCTGGGATCCTTCGCCTCCGTCTCAGCATCAGGGCTGGTGGTGCTGCGGCTGGGATCCAAGCGGACCATCCGGACCGGAAGCATCATGGTGGGTGCCGGCCTGCTGGCTACCGGTTTTGGCACAACCGTGCTATCCAGCCCGGTGGCCACAGCCGCGGGGCTGGCAGTCATCGGACTGGGTACCGGCAGCTGGAACACGGCGTCCAACGTTGAAGGCGCCGCGGTGGAACGGGCCGTGGGCCGGCACATCATGCCGCGGCTGCACGGCGCGTTCAGCCTGGGGACCGTTGCGGGCGCCGGACTGGGCGCAGGTGCCGCGGCAGTGTCCCTGCCGGTGTTCTGGCACCTCGCTGCGGCAGGTGCGGTGGTCGCGGTGTCGGTGGCGACGGCGGCGGCCCGGTTCCGTGCCGACATCACCCCCGCGGCGGGGGAGCGCGCCTACGTCCCGGACAACTTCGAGGACCCGGTCACCGGTCCCATCCCCGTCATTGCCGCCGGAACCGCATCCGGTGGCGCACCGCTGGACAACAAACGCAAGATAGCGCAGGCGTGGCGGGACCGGCGGACCCTGCTGCTGGGCGTCCTGGTGCTGGGCCTCGCACTGGCCGAGGGCGCTGCGGGGGACTGGGTGGCCCTTGCCCTGGCGGACGGCCACGGCCAGACCGATGCTGCCGGCGCCGCCGGCTACGGACTGTTCGTGACATTCATGACCATCGGACGCTTCGCCGGAACAGTCGTGCTGGACCGCTTTGGCCGCGTGCCGGTCATGCGATGGTGCGCCGCCCTGGCTGTCGTGGGCCTGGGCGTGTTCGTCTTCGCCACCGCGCCCTGGCTGGCCTACGTGGGACTTGCCGCCTGGGGGCTGGGCGCCTCCCTCGGCTTCCCGGTGGGCATGTCCGCCGCGGCCGATGACCCGGCCATGGCCGCCGCCCGGGTCTCCGTGGTGTCCACCATCGGCTACGCCGCGTTCCTCTGCGGACCACCGCTGCTGGGCCTGCTGGCCGAACACGTGGGCATCCTGCATTCGCTGCTGGCGGTCATGGTGATGCTTGCGGTGAGCTTCGTCCTGTCGCCGGTGGCCCGGAAGGCTGCCTAGGTTTCCCTAGTATTGTGGACGGGTGACTCCAACCCTGCTTTCCTCCCTGACCACGTCCGCCGTCGGTGGCCCCGCCGGCAAGTTCGTCGAGGCCCGGACCGAGGCTGAGATCATCGACGCCGTGCGGTCGGCGGATGCGGCGGGGGAGCAGGTCCTCATCATCAGCGGAGGCTCCAATCTCCTGGTGTCCGACGACGGGTTCGCCGGAACCGTCGTGAAGATCGCCTCCGAGGGGTTCACCGTCAACGCGGAGGACTCCTGCGGCGGAGTGGCCGTGGTGGTGCAGGCCGGCCACAACTGGGACAAACTGGTGGAGCACGCCGTCCGCCACGCCTGGTCCGGGATCGAGGCCCTGTCCGGCATCCCGGGCTCCACCGGGGCGACGCCGGTGCAGAACGTTGGTGCCTACGGCGCCGAGGTCTCCCAGACCATCGCAGCCGTCCGCACCTGGGACCGCGAACAGAACGCCGTGAGGACCTTCACCAACTCCGAGCTGAAGTTCGGCTACCGCGACTCCATCCTTAAACAGACCACGGTGAACGGCTCTCCGCGGTACATCGTGTTGACGGTGGAATTCCAGCTGCCGCTGGGCCGGATGAGCGCGCCTATCCGCTACGCCGAGCTCGCCCGGTCGCTTGGCGTGGAGCCGGGCAAGCGGGCATACTCCAACGACGTCCGCCGGGAGGTCCTGCGGCTCCGTGCTTCCAAGGGCATGGTGTGGGACGCTGCGGACCGGGACACGTACTCCACGGGCTCGTTCTTCACCAACCCCATCGTGCCCGCCGAGGTGGCGGACAGGCTGCCGGAAACGGCTCCCCGCTACCCGGCCGGAAGCGATGGCCTGGTGAAGCTCTCCGCCGCCTGGCTGATTGACCAGGCAGGATTCGGCAAGGGCTTCGGCCTGGAGCCCGACGGCGTGTCGGGTGGCCGGGCCTCCTTGTCCACCAAGCACACGCTCGCCATCACCAACCGCGGCGCAGCCAGCGCCGCGGACATGGTGGCCGTCGCCCGGGAGGTGCGTGCCGGCGTCGAACGCTGCTTCGGCATTTCGCTGCACCCGGAGCCGCTGTTGATTGGCCTGGAACTGTAGGCATTCCCGGCCGTGACCAGGCCTAGGATGGGGCCATGGCTGCACACGCTTCCCTGCGCGACCGCAGGATTGTGGGACGGCTCCGGCTGGCATCCCAGCGGCTCGTGGGCGAGGCCGCGGCGACGGCATCTGACCTGGTCCGCTGGATGACCGCGATGCAGGCGCAGGACCTGCAGGCGGCGCTGTGGGCCGTGGGTGTCCGCGTGCCCGCAGCAGGACTCTCCGATGTGCGGGCCGCCATAGATGCCGGGACTGTGGCCAGGTCCTGGCCCATGCGCGGAACGCTGCATTTGGTGGCACCGGAGGACCTGGGCTGGATGCTGGAACTCACGGCCGAGCGGCTCACCAAAAGCATTGCAGGCCGGCACCGGCAGCTGGAGATCACGTGGGCGGATATCGAAAAGGCCCGGGACATCGCGCTGGAGCACATCTCGGCTGAAGGTCCGGTCAGCCGCGCCGACCTGTTCCGGGTCTTCGACGCCGCCGGCCAGCCGACCCAAGGCCAAAGGGGGATCCATCTGCTCGGCTCGCTGTGCCGGCATGGTTGGCTGGTACTGGGTCCGCTGTCGGGAAACCAGCAGCTGATCGCCGCCTTCGAGCAATGGATCCCAGAGTCCCGCAGCCTCGGCCGCGAGGAGGGGATCGCGGAGTTCGCGCTCCGCTATTTCCGCAGCCACGGCCCGGCAACGCTCCGCGACTTCGCCTGGTGGACCCAGCTGCCGCTGACCGAGGTGCGGGCTGCTTTTGAAAGCGTCCGGGACGGGCTGGTGGAACTGGAGTTCGAGGGTGCCGGCTACTGGCTCTCACCGGATGTGGCGGCCCTCCTGGACTCCGGACTTCCCGGCGCCCGGTCCATACATCTGCTGCCCGGGTTCGATGAGTTCGTCCTCGGCTACACGGACCGGTCGGCCGTCCTGGTGCCGGAGCACTCCGACCTGATCGTTCCCGGCGGTAACGGTGTGTTCAAGAAGACGGTCGTCGCGGCGGGGAAGGTGGTGGGCACCTGGGCGCTGCAGGGCTCTGGGCCGGGCGCCGCCGTCGTACCTGAACTCTTTGACGGGACCGCGACGCTGGGCCCCGCAGCGCAGGCAGCCCTCACCAAGGCCGCCCGGCGCTACCTGGCGTTCCTGGCCGCCTGACCAGCTTGCCCGCTCGCATAAGCGGCCCTGCCCCGCATAACCGGTGCTGGGCAGCACCGTTCGTGCGGGGCAGGGCCGCTCGTGAAGCAGCTGTAGGCGTTACAGGTTGCCGGTGGCGATGTTGAGCATGCGGCGCAGCGGCTCGGCGGCGCCCCAGAGGAGCTGGTCGCCGACGGTGAACGCGCTGATGTACTGCGGGCCCATCTCCATCTTGCGGATGCGGCCCACGGGGATGTCCAGGGTGCCGGAAGCCGCGACGGGGGTCAGCTCGGCCATGGAGGCTTCCTTGGTGTTGGGAACCACCTTGGCCCACTGGTTGTCCTCGTCCAGCAGCTTCTCGATCTCGGCGACGGACAGGTCCTCGCGGAGCTTCAGGGTCAGGGCCTGGGAGTGGGAGCGCATGGCACCGATGCGGACGCAGAGACCGTCCATGACCACGCGGTTTTCGTCCGCGGTGCCCAGGATCTTGTTGGTTTCGACTCCGGCCTTCCACTCTTCCTTGGACTGCCCGTTGCCCAGGTCCGCGTCGATCCAGGGGATCAGCGAGCCGGCCAGGGGCACGCCGAACTGGGTGGCGTCGATGTCTGTGCGCTGGTGGGCCAGGACCTTGCGGTCGATGTCCAGGATGGCCGACGCCGGGTCGTCCAGTTCCGTGCTGACCTCGGCGTTGAGCGTGCCGAACTGGCTGAGCAGCTCTCGCATGTGCCGGGCCCCGCCGCCGGAGGCAGCCTGGTAGGTCATGGAGGTTCCCCACTCCACCAGTCCGTTCTTGAACAGGCCGCCAAGGCCCATCAGCATGCAGGAGACGGTGCAGTTGCCGCCGATGAAGTCCTTGGTGCCGTTGACCAGGCCCTTATCAATGACGTCGCGGTTGATGGGGTCCAGCACGATGATCGAGTCGTCGTTCATGCGCAGGGTGGAGGCGGCGTCGATCCAGAGGCCGTCCCAGCCGCGGCTGCGCAGCTCGCCGTGGACCTGCTTGGTGTAGTCGCCGCCCTGGGCGGTGACAATAATGGGCAGCTTGGCCAGCGTGTCGACGTCGAACGCGTTTTCGAGCTTGCCTGCGCCTTCGGCGAAGGAAGGCGCGGCACCTCCCGCGTTGGAAGTGGAGAAGAACACCGGGTTGATGTTGGCGAAGTCGCCCTCGTCCTGCATGCGCTGCATGAGGACGGAACCGACCATGCCGCGCCATCCGACCAGGCCGACGGAAGGGGTAGCTGCTGTAGTCATTCGTACAGTTTAGACTTCGGAACCGGCAGGGCGCAGTCGGTTACGTCACGCCGTGGGCGGCTTGGCAAGGTACGACGGCGGCACGCACCTCGGAACAACCGCTCGCTGCTACCAGTCCAACTGGCGGCCTGTGGGCTCGGGAACGCCCCGTTCCGCCCGCAGGCGTTTTGCCCTTGAAGCCACCTTCGCCATTCGAACGGCGTAAAGGACGCCCGCGACTCCCAGCACGGTCAGGAAAAGGGAGTCCCACATCGGGTCTTGACCCCTGGTCATGGGTCCTGCTACCAGCACGATGGAGACGACGGCAACGGCAGCAAAGACAGCCCCCAGCACCAGGAAACCGAAGGCAGACCTAACCTGAGGATGTGAGCTGGCGTTCACCACCCCGAGTTCGTCCTTCGCATAGCTGTACAGGTCACCGTTCACAGTGCGAAACAGGACTCTCTTTTCGCCGCGCTCCAGCGCCTTTTCGTGTTCGGCGCGGACTTGGTCGTCTGAGTTGGAGCCATTGCCCGTGTTGCTGCCCGGAATGCGGTTCTGCACCTTAGTCCTGTCGGATTGAACGGATGTGATCCAAGACCTGGTCGTCTGTGAGGCCTGTAATTTCCTGGATGGGTGCGGAGGGAGAGTCGATGGCGCCGTACCCAACCGCCCACCCCGGCCCGCTGCGTTTGACGAGAAGCTGCGTCTTCGTATCGTCTTGCAGGAGCCGGACGGTGGCACCTCCCGACGGATGGTCTTCAAGGTGCTTGCGGATTATGTAAAAGTTCGCTTCTGCGGGCGTGGCGTCGGGACGCTGGGCCATCGCAAACCAGCTGAGGTACGCACGGGGCTGCAGGAGTATCTGGTATTTGGGCGACTCTACGGACAGCACATTGTCCACGGAGTCAACGGTCAGGAGATTAATCTGGACATGCTTGACTGCCTCGGTCAGAGCGCTCGTTACTGCTGCTACCGGTCCAACGACAGAAAGTTCACCACCGGGTTCCGCTGTCGCTGCGCCACGGGCTATCAGGGAGGAGGCGCCGGCAGCGAGCATGGAGGCGTTGTCCAGTTCTTCCACCAGCCGCAATGCCTTCGCAGATGCCTCTGCTTCAGGGCCTCGACGCAGGCTCAGAAGAAGTGCCAGCTCGGCGAAGCCAAAACCGATGGCGTCCGGGAAACCTTGTCCGGCGGCTGCGCCCCTGGCTGTGCTTGTTTCAGTCACTGACTGTTCTCCTCAGTTCTTAGAAGCCGAAAAAGTCGCCGACTGCGTCGACGCCGTCGCTGATGGCACCGCCAACGGCCTCTGCCCCTTCCACGATCTTATCTTTGGCTTTGTCCACCGCCTCGTGGATAACGGGGACGTTGTCGTACAAGGCGAGTGCGCCACTGGCAACCATGCAGGCCGTACCTACCGGTGGTGGAGCGAACGATCCGGCCCCCACCGCTACCTTGAACAACGAATACTTGCCGGCGTCGACATCGCCCTCTTTGAAATTGTTGAAGGCATCCAAGGCGTCCAGGCCCACGCCCACAGCGCCCAGGCCCTTGCTGAAGCCATCCAGGTACTTGAACGCCTGGGTGGTGCTTGCCAGATTTAGAACTTCATGGAATTTGCCTTCAAATAAATTGTTGGACAGGTTGAAAAACCTGCTGAACTCGTTGGAGTTTTCGAAGGCTTTCCACGCGGCGGGGTCCAGGAAATCACCGATCCGGGACTTGTGGAGCATGGCACCAATGTCGAACAGGCCCGCACGTATGTTAGGGAAAGCCTTCGTGAGGCCGTATATGTCCCAGCCGTCGCGGAAGGGGGAGTCGGGATCCGTGAGCCAGTCCGGACCCCACGGGTCGTTGCTGCCCTGTCCCGGAACCGGCGTGCGCGGGCCATTGTTGCTGGCGGGCGTCCCGGTGCCCGGTGCTCCATCGGCTGCAGGGCCGTCCGTGCTGGCCTTCTCCTGCTCGTCGGCGTTCTTGAGCAGCAGCTTCGATTCCTGCTTCAGCCGGGACGCGGTCTGCTGGAGAAGGGCCCGGTGGTTGCCGTTCCAGTTGGACCGGAAGTGTTCGGCATCGCGCCCTTTCCAGGCCGGGCTGTTGTTGATCTGGCTGCTCAGCTGCGTCGACTGTTGCTGCAGCAGGTCCGCTGTCTTGCTGAACTGCTGCGCGAGCGTCCGCAGCTGTGCCACGTCGGCGCCCCAAACGTTTCCTGTCACCAGGCTTCCCCCAATATTCGAACAGCTCCTGACGGCTGCAGGCCCAGCCTAAGGCAGGACCCGGCCGGCCGCGATGGGGTGGCCTCCCCATGCAGCCGGGAGGATCAGCGCCGGTCCGACTGCTCCAGCACCGCTGCCTTGCGTGCGCGCAGGGCGAAGAAAGCACCGAACGCGAAGACCTGCGTCACCACCACCAGCACGATCGCCCCGGCGATCTTGTTGCCGCCCAGGATCATGGTCAGCCCCACGATCGCGGACAGCAGCGCCAGCAGCGGCAGCAGCATGTAGCCCAGGACGAACAGGGTTTCCGGTTTCTTCAGCATGTTCCTAGCCCTCGGTCCGTGACCATTTGGTGAATCGGTAGCGCGTGCCGTTGGCGGCGGTCAGCCAGCCGTCCGGCGGGACGGAGGCGGACGCCTCCCAACTGGTGCCGAGCTCCGGGGCGTACGTGTCGCCGTCGGCCTTCACGTCGATGGTGGTGACCACCGCGACGTTGGCGAGCTCGGTTGACTGGCGGAAGACCTCGCCGCCGCCCAGGATCCATACCGTCTCGCCGCCGTCGACAAACTGCGACTCAAGGAGGGCATCGTCCAGGGAAGGAACCACGACGGCGCCCTCCGCCTCAGGCGTGTTGGCCCAGTCCTTCTGCCGGGTGATCACGATGTTCGTGCGCCCGGGAAGGGGGCGGTACTTGTCCGGGAAGGACAGCCAGGTCTTGCGTCCCATGATGACCGGGTGCCCGGTGGTGAGCCGGGTGAAGTGCTTCAGGTCCTCCGGCAGGTGCCAAGGCATGTCCCCGTCCTTGCCGATGACGCCGTCGGAGGTCTGGGCCCATACCAGGCCGACGCCGGTCACCGAAGCGGCCAGCTCCTCAGTGAAGGACTGTGGATCCGTGGAATTTTCGGTGCTCATACGGCGATCGGAGCCTTGATCGTGGGGTGGTGCTGGTAGCCCACCACTTCGAAGTCCTCAACGGTGTAGTCGAAGATCGACGCCGGCTTGCGGTTGATCCTCAGCTGCGGATATTCGTAGGGCTCGCGCTCCAGCTGCTTGAGGACCTGGTCCATGTGGTTTTCGTAGATGTGCACGTCACCGCCGGTCCAGACGAATTCACCCGGTTCGAGCCCCACCTGCTGGGCAAGCATGCAGGTGAGCAGCGCATAGGAGGCGATGTTGAACGGCACGCCCAGGAACATGTCCGCCGAGCGCTGGTAGAGCTGGCAGGAGAGCTTGCCGTTGGCCACGTAGAACTGGAAGAACGCGTGGCACGGCGGCAACGCCATGTCGTTGAGTTCGGACACATTCCAGGCAGAGACGATGTGGCGGCGCGAGTCCGGGTTGGACTTCAGGTTCTCCACCAGCTCGGCGATCTGGTCGATGTGGCCGCCGTCCGGGGTGGGCCAGCTGCGCCACTGCACGCCGTAGACCGGGCCCAGGTCGCCGTCCTCGTCTGCCCATTCGTTCCAGATGGTGACGCCCTGGTCCGTCATCCACTTGATGTTGGTTTCGCCGCGCAGGAACCACAGGAGTTCCACTGCCACGGATTTGAAGTGGACCCGCTTTGTGGTGATCAGCGGGAAGCTCCCGGAGAGGTCGAAGCGGATCTGGCGGCCGAAAACACTGGTGGTTCCGGTGCCCGTGCGGTCCGATTTATGGGTGCCGTTGGCCAGGACATCGCGCAGGAGGTCTTCATAGGGCGTTGGGATGCTCACGCCCCAAGTCTACTTGGCCTGCACTGGCGAACTGCGAAGCACCTAGTCGTCAAACGGCTTGAATTGCTCCACGGCCACGATCTTGTGCTTGCCTCCGTTGGCCACGTGGCACACCACGGCTTCCCCTGGCGCCAGGTAGGGTTCCTTCGCGGGAAGCAGGCTGGCCAGCCTGGCCGGCATGTGCTCGGCCACCTGCCGGAGCACGGTGGGAAGCGCGGGCCGGTGCGTGCAGACCACCACCGTCCGCTGCTTGTCGAACAGCGCCTCCACCACGCCCGCCGTTTTCTTCGGACTGCGGTGGTGCCGGTGCTCCGTCAGCGCCTCCACCAGCTTCACCTTCGCCCCTGACGCCTTGGCATAGGGCGCCACCGTCGCCACGCAGCGCAGCCACGGGCTGGTGACCACCCGGGAAGGCTTCCACACCTGCAGCATCCGGCCCACTGCCTGCGCCTGCCGTGTTCCGGTGGCGGCGAGCGGACGCTCCCCTTCGGCCTTGCTCCAGGACGACCGGGGCTTGGCTTTGGCGTGCCGGAGGACGATCAGCGGCCAGGTGTCCAGCTCGCGGCGGACGTGGGCTTCGCGCAGGTATTCAAGGGGTACGACGTCGGACGGGTTGGACAGCAGCGAAGCGGCCCTTTCGGGGCTGCACCACATGACGCTGTCCACCTCCTTGCCGTCCGGAACCAAGCGGGCGCCATTCGCCTTCACCGCCCAGTAGTGCACCACCTTCAGGCCCGACGCCACGTGGTAATGGATCGGCGGCAGGGGGATACCCAGCGGGGCGTCGAGGCCTATCTCTTCGCGCACCTCACGTACGGCGCACTCAGGGACGGTCTCGCCGTCGTCGATCTTCCCCTTCGGCCAGGACCAGTCGTCATACCGGGGCCGGTGGATCAGGAGGACTTCGAGCCGCTCCTTGGTGACCCGCCACGGCAGGGCGCCGGCAGCGACGACCGCTATGGGTTCCCCGGGATGGTCTGTCTGGTCAGCTACGAGTGCGTCGCTCGACAATGCGGGGGTCCTTATCGCCGGCTCAGGCTGCGCTGGCGGGGCCGGGAGGCCAGAAGCCAGGACTGGACGTCTTCAAGCGGCTTCCCGTCCTCAGACAGGTGGTGCCGTATCCAGTTCCCTTCGTTGTCCAAGTGCCAGCTCGACGTCTCCGGCGCCATGTAGCGTTGCATGAGGTCAAGGACGTACGCGATGTCGTCGGGGCTGGCCAGCTGGACCAGGGCTTCCACCCTGCGGTCCAGGTTGCGGTGCATCATGTCTGCGGATCCGATATACACCACGGGGTCCCCGCCGTTGGCGAAGGCGAACACGCGCGAGTGCTCCAGGAACCTGCCCAGGATGGAGCGCACGGTGATGTTGTCGCTCAGGCCCGGAACGCCGGGGCGCAGCGAGCAGATTCCGCGCACCACAACGTCGACCTTCACCCCTGCCTGGGAGGCTCGGTACAGGGAGTCGATGATGGCTTCGTCCACCATGGAGTTCACCTTGATCTGCACGCGTCCGGGCACGCCGGCGCGGGCATTGCGGATCTCCGTTTCGATCCGGTCGATCAGCCCGGACCGCACGGACCGTGGCGCCACCAGCAGCCGCTTGAACGTGGATTTGGGGGCATAGCCGGAGAGCTGGTTGAACAGCTTGGACAGGTCCTCGCCCACCTGGTCGTTGGCGGTGAGCAGGCCCAGATCCTCGTAGTAGCGCGCGGTGCGGGGGTGGTAGTTGCCGGTGCCGATGTGGCAGTACCGGCGCAGCCCGTCCACCTCCTGGCGCACCACCAGCGAGAGCTTGCAGTGCGTCTTCAGGCCCACGATGCCGTACACCACGTGCACCCCGGCCTGTTCCAGCTTCCGCGCCCAGGAAATGTTGGCCTGTTCGTCGAACCTGGCCTTGATCTCCACGAGGGCCAAAACCTGCTTGCCGGCCTCGGCGGCGTCGATCAGGGCGTCGACGATGGGGGAGTCGCCGGAAGTCCGGTACAGGGTCTGCTTAATGGCCTGCACTTTCGGGTCCGCGGCGGCCTGCTCCAGGAAAGCCTGCACCGAGGTTGAGAACGAGTCGTACGGGTGGTGCAGCAGGATATCCCGGCGGCGCATGGCGGCGAAGACATTCGCTGCCTTGGAGGTTTCGGACTCGTTCAGGTACCGCGAGGTGTGCGGCATGTGCTTGGGGTAGTGCAGGTCCGCGCGGTCGATCCCGGCGATCACGGACAGGCCGCGCAGGTCCAGGGGAGCAGGCACCGAGTACACCTCGGATTCCTCAACGCCCAGTTCGCGGATCAGCAGCGACCGGATGTTCGGGTTGATGTCCGTGGTGACCTCAAGCCTGACCGGAGGCCCGAAGCGGCGGCGCAGCAGTTCCTTTTCCAAGGCCTGCAGGAGGTTCTCGGCGTCGTCCTCTTCCACCTCGACATCCTCGTTGCGGGTGACGCGGAAGCTGTGGTGCTCCAGCACCTCCATGCCCGGGAACAGCTTGTCCAGGTGGACGGCGATGACATCCTCGAGGGAGATGAACCGGGCCACCCGGCCCGGCACGGCGCCGGCGCGGGGACCGTCGATGGAAATCAGCCGGGGAAGCTGGTCCGGCACCTTGACGCGGGCGAAGAGCTCCTTGTCGCTGACCGGGTTCCGGACCACGACGGCGAGGTTCAGCGACAACCCGGAGATGTACGGGAAAGGGTGGGCCGGGTCGACGGCCAGCGGGGTGAGGATGGGGAACACTTTTTCGGCGAACATCACGCTGAGCTGCTGCTGGGCGGCGTCGTCGAGTTCTTCCCACTGCATGAGGTGGATGTGCTCGTAGGCCAGGGCGGGCCGGATCTGGTCGGCATAGACCTGCGCGTGCCGCTCCTGCAGCCGGTGGGCAGCCTCGCTGATCCTTTCCAGCACCTCCACCGGGCTCAGGCCTGCGGGGGACGGCACCGCAAGTCCCGTGGCGATGCGGCGCTTCAGGCCTGCCACCCGGACCATGAAGAACTCATCCAGGTTGGACGCGAAGATCGACAGGAAGTTGACCCGCTCCAGCAGGTGCAGGGTGGGGTCCTCAGCCAGTTCCAGCACCCGTGCGTTGAAGGCCAGCCAGCTCA
The DNA here is from genome assembly GCF_057369995.2 of Arthrobacter sp. MOO21. Classification (NCBI taxonomy): domain Bacteria; kingdom Bacillati; phylum Actinomycetota; class Actinomycetes; order Micrococcales; family Micrococcaceae; genus Arthrobacter; species Arthrobacter sp. MOO21. The sequence continues at coordinate 2,898,018 of NZ_CM170671.2, forward strand.
GTTCCCGGTCCAGGAACCGGTCCGGGCGGATGTCGCCTTCGGGCTGCAGGTTCGGGGCGAACTCCGGGATGTCGATGCGGTCCTGGGTGGCCCGTGACGCCGGTACCTCGGAAGAACCGAATCGGGCGCGCACCGGCACTGCAACATCCTCTGGCGTGGCTGTTCCGGACGGTTCCGGGTTCATGACTTCTCCTTTACCTGCCGGTGTGCTGCCGGCGCATCCGCCCCGCACGGTTCGATTTCAACCTTACAAGCATTCACAGGCCCCCGGCCCCCGTCTTTGGCCCGCAAAGTGTTCCTGCGGGCGGGCCATCAGCCTGCAGCGGCCGGGCCGTACATGACATCCATGTCCCAGCGGCTGAAACCAAGCCGGCGGTAGAGCGAAACGGCGGCAGAGTTGTCCGCATCGACATAGAGCATGACTGCCGACAGGCCGGAATCGCGGAGGTGCCTGATGCCGGTGATGGTCAGCGCCCTGCCCAGCCCCATGCCCTGGGCCTCCGGCGCCACGCCCACAACATAGACCTCACCGATTGCAGGGTGCGCACCGTGCCGGGGGTGGACCTTGGTCCAGTGGTAGCCCAGCAACCGGCCGTCCCGGTCCTCGGCCAGGAAGAAGCCGGCGGGGTCGAACCAGTCCTCCGCCATCCGTGCCTCAAGGTCAGCCCGGGTCAGGTTTCCCTGCTCCGGGTGGTGGGCGAACGCGGCCTTGTTGGCTGCCAGCCAGGCCTCCTCGTCCTGGCCCGGCACGAAGGTGCGGATGGAGACCCCGTCCGGGAAGGCCGGCGTCGGGCAGGTCCGTGTCCGCCGTCGTCATCCGCATCTTCCACAGCTCGCGCACGGGAGCGTAGCCGTACCGCGCGGCAAGCTCGGCAGCCGCTTCATGGTTGCCGTGGGACCAGGCCTTCAGCCCGTCAAAGCCGCGGGCTTCCTTGAGAGCACCCACCAGGCGGTCCGCGACTCCCTGGTTGCGGTAGGCCGGGTGGACGGCGATCTCCAGGATGCCACTGCCGTCCGGCTCTTCCACCACGACGGCGAACCCGGCCAGGTCTTCGCCGGTGGCCGGATCCGAATCCTCGTCCGGGGCGTACAGGGCCAGGGTCAGCAGCGTGTGCCCGGCGGAGTTTCCGGCACGCATGGTCACGAGCGTCTGCTCGGAGATGGAGGGGTTGCCGTCTGATTCCTCGGCTGCGGCGAGCAGGTCGCGGCAGTCCTTCAGGAGCTGCGGGTCAACTCCGCCTCGGACAACCTGGACGGGCCACTTTTGCGGGTGCGCTGGAGTCATGAGGCAAGGCTATACGCCGGCGGCGGATCCGCGCTCAGGCCTCGGTAAGCTCATCTTCCTGCTGCCGGACCAGGGTGAGGCGGTAACCCACGTTCCTGACCGTGCTGATCAGGTTTTCGTGGTCAGCGCCAAGCTTGGCGCGCAGGCGCCTAACGTGGACGTCCACGGTGCGGGTGCCGCCGTAATAGTCGTAGCCCCACACCTCGGTGAGCAGCTGCTGGCGGGTGAACACCCTGCCCGGGTGCTGGGCCAGGTATTTAAGGAGTTCAAACTCCTTGAAGGTCAGGTTCAGGGGTGCCCCGTTGACGCGGGCGGTGTAGCTTGCCTCGTCGATAATGACGCCGGCGGCGCGGATCTCGCTGGGAGCGTCCTCCTGTTCGGGCACCGCCCGGGCGACCGAGAGCCGGATCCGGGCCTCCACCTCGGCGGGACCGGCGGAATCGAGGACGATGTCATCCACCGCCCAGGCCGAGGACACGGCCGCCATGCCGCCTTCGGTCAGGATCAGCACCAGGGGAGCGCTGAGGCCGGTGGCTTTCAGGAGCTGCGTGAGGGAGCGTGCCCCTACCAGGTCCTTGCGGGCGTCCAGCAGGACGATGTCGCAGGGGTCGGTCTCCAGGAGGGCGGTGGGTTCGGCGGGGAGGATATGGACCCGGTGGTTCAGCAGTTCCAAGGCAGGCAGGATGTCCACCGAAGAACCGGTGCTGTTGGTCAGTAACAGGATGTGCGACATTGTTCCTCCAAGGGCCGTCCGCGCATCATTGGGCGACTGAACCGGATTCTCACCGGCCGGTACTGGCTTCCTGCGGGAGGTTCCTGGACCGTCAGCACGCCGCCGGCCAGCCACCTCAGCAGGGAGCTTAGCTGAACCTTGAGTATACCCGGCAGTGCGTTCCGGACCACAGATCCACGCCCGGGAGGAGCCCGTTTTGCGACATATGCGGTTCATATAGGGCAGGATTGGACCAGGGCGGACCAGCCCTGCCATGAGGGGGCCGACCGCCCTTCGGGCCGACGCCAGGATGGGAAATCAGCGCAGTGAGTGCACAGACGAAGCACAGGCCGGGCCCCGCATGACGGCGGATCTGCAGGCCCCAGTGCGTTCGCTCGGCTCCTGGGTGATCGGCGTCGTCGGGATCGCCGGACTCATCGCCATCATCGCCGCCGTCTACGCCTCACCGCAGGTCCTCACCGCGGTGGGCGTCTTGATCGCCGCCGCAGTGGGCCTCGGCTGGCCGCACTTCCTGAGGATTCCGGCGAAGAAGACCCTGGCCGCGGTCATCGCCCTGCCCGGTGCCGGCGCCGCCGTCGCCGCGGCCGCAGCCCCGGCCCCGGGCTACCTCGACTGGACTCCGGCTTTCGTGGCCCTGGGAATGATGGCCGTGTTCGTGGTGCAGTTGATCCGCGGAACTGGCCAGGCCCAGCGCCTGGAATCCACGCTCGGATGCTGCGTGGGCGTACTGCTGTCCTGCCTCGGAGCCGGCTGGATTGCCAGCGCCCGGTTCAACGGTGTCCGCGAGATGCTGCTGGTGGCGGCCATCAGTGCGGCCGTGGCCCTGCTCGCCGGGCTCATCCGGTGGCCGGACAGCATTGTTGCGCCGCTGGGCATTGTCCTTGCCGGACTGGCGGGGCCGCTCGCGGGGCTGGTGCTGTCGGACATTGCCGTGCTGCCGGCCGCCATCTTCGGCGTCGTCGTCGGCGCGGTCCTGGCCAGCTTCCGCAGGCTCGCCACCCTTCGCGGCGCGCCCCTGAATATCCTTGCTGCGTTGAGCATGGGCCTCGCGCCCGTCTCGGCGGTGGGGTCCCTTGCCTACTTCATAGACAAACTACTCATCTACTAACGGTTAGGATGGCATCATGTCCGTACTTGCTTTTGAAATCTTCTTCCTCGTCCTGCTCGGTATTGCGAGCCTGTCCATGGCCTGGTTCGCCGGTTTCGTGGTCTACCGCCTGTTCAAGGGCCAGAAGTAGACAACCCGCTTCCGGAGCACCCGGCAGTATCTCGAGGTAATACCAATGCCCATTGAGATTCCCACAGACCTGACGCCCGAACTCGTGCCCCTTTCCTGGCTCATTGGTGAGTGGGAGGGCCGCGGCCGGCTCGGCAGCGGCGACGAGGACTCGGAGCACTTCGAGCAGCATGTCTCCTTCACCCACAACGGGCTGCCTTACCTGCAGTACCGCGCCGAGAGCTGGCTGACCGACGACGAAGGCACGCGCCTGCGGCCTCTCACCGTGGAGACGGGCTTCTGGGCTTTGGAGCGCAAACAGCTGGATGCCGACGGCGGCCCCGGCCTGGTGCCCGCAGACATCGTCCCGGTCTTGAAAAGTGCTGACGAGGTGGAAGCCCTCCGCAACAAGGATGGCGGCTTCGACATCTCCGTATCCATAGCGCACCCGGGTGGGATCAGCGAGCTGTACTACGGCCAGATCAAAGGCCCGCAGATCCAGCTGACCACCGACATGGTCATGCGGGGCAGCCATTCCAAGGACTACAGCGCCGCCACCCGGATTTTCGGGCTGGTGGACGGGAACCTTTTGTGGCGCTGGGACGTCGCAACAGGAGGAGAAACCGGGAAGGGACTCGAGGCCCACGCCTCCGCCTTCCTGAAGAAGGTTTCCTGACCCCAAAGGAGCGCCGCCGTGGAAGATGCAGGGACAGCCAGGAACTACAGCGATCTCAAGGCCGTGTTCTTCAACGGCACCTTGAAGAAGTCGCCCCAGACATCCAACACGGACGGCCTGATCAGGATCAGCCGCCGCATCATGGAAAAACAGGGCGTCACCACCCGGGTGATCCGCACTGTCGACCACGACATCGCCAGCGGCGTGTACCCGGACATGACGCAGTACGGCTGGGCCACGGACGAGTGGCCGGACCTTTATCCTGCGGTGCAGGAAGCCGACATCGTGGTGGTGGCGGGTCCCATCTGGCTCGGGGACAACTCCTCCCAGACGAAGAAGCTCATCGAACGCCTCTACGCCCATTCCGGTGAACTGAACGGCAAAGGACAATGGGCGTTCTACCCGAAGGTCGGCGGCTGCCTGATCACCGGCAACGAGGACGGCATCAAGCACTGCTCCATGAACATCCTCTACAGCCTGCAACACATCGGCTTCAGCATCCCGCCGCAGGCCGACGCCGGGTGGATCGGGCCCGTGGGCCCCGGCCCCAGCTACCTGGATGAAGGGTCCGGGGGCCCGGAAAGCGACTTCACCAACCGGAACACCACCTTCATGACCTGGAACCTGCTGCACCTGGCCAGGATCCTCAAGGACGCCGGCGGCTACCCCGCCTACGGAAACCTGCCCCGGGAGTGGTCGGCCGGAACCCGCTTCGATTTCGAAAACCCGGAATACCGCTGACCCCCGTAGACTTCTACTTCATATGACTACCCCCAGCCCTCTCTTGTCGCGTCCGGGCGCCGTCGAGGCCGCAGGCCCGGACGCCGGCGTCGCCGCCCACTACGGTGAGCCGCTGCGCGAGCAGCGCGCACTCGCCGCCGGAACCGCCGTCGTCGACCTCTCCCACCGGGGCGTGGTCACCGTCACCGGGCCCGACCGGCTCAGCTGGCTGAACACCCTGTCTTCGCAGCAGGTCGCCGCGCTGAAGCCGGGCGAGTCCAGCGAACTGCTGCTGCTGAGCGTGCAGGGGCGCATCGACTTTGACGCCCGTGTCGTTGACGACGGCGGGACCACCTGGCTGATCGTCGAGGCCGCCGAGGCTGCACCCCTGGCGGAATACCTGAACCGGATGAAGTTCATGCTGCGGGTGGACATCGCCGACGTCTCCGCCGACTGGGCCGTGGTGGGCAGCACCCGGGCCGTTCCTGACTGGTCTGGCTACCTTGCCTGGCAGGACCCGTGGCCGCACGTGGGCGCCGGCGGATACTCCTATGCCACCGTCCCCGAGGAGTCCCACCCGGGACTGGAACGGCCGTGGTTCGAATACCTGCTCCCGGCGGACAAGCTGGAGGACGCCGTCGCCGGACGCGCGCTGGCGGGCGTGCTCGCAGCCGAGGCACTGCGCATTGCCGCCTGGCGTCCCCGGATCGGGGCCGAAACCGATGACAAGACCATTCCCCATGAACTGGACCTGCTCCGGACCGCCGTGCACCTGGCCAAGGGCTGCTACAAGGGCCAGGAAACCATCGCCCGGGTGCACAACCTGGGCCACCCGCCGCGACGCCTGGTCTTCCTCCAGCTGGACGGTTCCCAGCACACGCTGCCGCAGCCGGGCAGCCCTGTGATGGCCGGGGAGCGGAAGGTGGGATCCGTGACGTCGGTGGCCCAGCATTACGAGATGGGACCCGTTGCGTTGGCGGTCATAAAGCGCTCAGTGGCCCCGGATGAAATACTGACGGTCCTGGACGGGGACGAACCGTACACCGCCGCCCAGGAACTCATCGTTGCCCCGGACGCCGGCCAGGTTGTGGGGCGGCAAACCGGATTCCTGAAAGGGCCACGCTGATGACAGAAGAAACCGGTACCGCCGGCGCGGGCGCTGGGGGACAGCACGACGACGACGCCGTCGCCCTGGCCCACACGCTCTTCGAGGCTGCCCGCGAAGGAAACGACGGGATGCTGGGTGCCTACCTCGGCGCCGGGGCTCCCGCCACCCTGACCAATGCCGCCGGCGACTCACTGCTGATGCTGGCCGCCTACCACGGCCACGCCGGCACCGTTGAACTGCTCCTGCGGCACGGCGCCGACGCAAACACCGCCAACGACCGGGGCCAGACCCCGCTCGCCGGGGCGGCATTCAAGGGATACGCGGACGTGGCCCGGGTCCTGCTGGCCGCCGGTGCCGATCCTGATGCCGGTGCGCCCTCGGCCCGTGCCGCCGCGCAGATGTTCGCCCGCGCGGAGATCCTGGACCTGCTGGGCTAGCTGCCAGCCCTTCCCGGGCCCAGCCGCGCACCTCCCAAACCACTGAAGGATGACCAAGTGGAAAACGTAGCAAAGCCCTGGCCTGCCCTGTGGTCCCTGGTGATCGGGTTCTTCATGATCCTGATCGACACCACCATCGTTTCCGTGGCAAACCCCCGCATCATGGAGGGCCTGGACGCCGACATCAACTCCGTGATCTGGGTGACCAGCGCCTATTTGCTGGCCTATGCCGTCCCGCTGCTCATCACCGGGCGGCTGGGCGACAGGTTCGGACCCAAACGCCTGTACCTCGCCGGGCTGGTGGTCTTCACGCTGGCTTCCCTCTGGTGCGGTCTGTCCGGCAACGTGGCGGTCCTGATCGCGGCACGCGTGCTGCAGGGGCTGGGCGCCGCCATCATGACCCCCCAGACCATGGCCGTGATCACCCGGATCTTCCCGCCCGACCGCCGCGGGCCCGCCATGGCGGTCTGGGGCGCCACCGCCGGCATGGCCACCCTTGTGGGGCCCATCCTGGGCGGCGTCCTGGTTGACGGCCTGGGCTGGGAGTGGATCTTCTTCATCAACGTGCCCATCGGCGTCGTGGGCTTCATCCTGGCGCTGCGCAACGTGCCGGCCCTGGCCACCCATCCGCACCGCTTCGACATCCCTGGCGTCCTGCTGAGCGCCGCCGGCCTGTTCCTGCTGGTGTTCGGCATCCAGGAGGGCGAGACCTACAACTGGGGCACCATCACAGGGCCCATTACCGTGTGGGGCCTGATCATCGCCGGCATCGCAGTCCTGGCGGTCTTCGTGGTGTGGCAGCGGTACAACAAGGGTGAGCCGCTCCTGCCCCTGGGGCTGTTCCGGGACCGGAACTTCTCGCTGGCCAACATCGGCATCACCACGGTGGGCTTCACGGTAACCGCCTTCAGCCTGCCGCTGATCTTCTACTACCAGCTGGTCCGCGGCCTCACCCCCACCCAGTCCGCTCTGATGATGGTGCCCATGGCACTGATCTCCGGCGGGCTGGCACCGGTGGTGGGCAAGCTCGTGGACCGGGTCAACCCGAAGTACATCACCGCCACCGGACTGGTGCTCATGGCCGTGGCCCTGCTCTGGAACTCGGCGCTCATGCGCCCGGACACCCCCATCCTGCTGTTCCTGCTGCCCAGCGCCGTCCTCGGCTTCGCCAACGCCGGCATCTGGGCCCCGCTGAGCACCACGGCCACCAGGAACCTGCCGCCGCGCCAGGCGGGTGCAGGCTCGGGCGTCTACAACACCACCCGCCAGATCGGCGCGGTACTGGGCAGCGCAGCGATTGCCGTGCTGATCCAGTCCCGTCTTGCGGCCGAGCTGCCCGCCGGCGGGCCGGGGGGATCCGCGGGCGAGGGGATGGCGATGGGCGGCACCCTGCCGGAGGTCCTGCAGGGCGGGTTCTCGACGGCGATGGGACAGTCCATCCTGCTGCCCGCCGGGGTGATCCTGGTGGGAGCGGCGGTGGCCCTGTTCTTCGCCAAACCGCAGCCCATCCAGGGCTGGCCTGCTCCCGGCCAGGGCGCGGCGTCAGCGAAGGTGGACGCTGGTCTGGATTCCGCCGGCTGACAGGCCCAGCTTCCGGGCCAGTGCGAGGCAGCCGGTGTTGCTGACGTCGGCGCGCCACTGCAGCGTGAGGCCCGCCGCCAGGGCTTCGTGGGCGGCGATCGAGGCTGCCAGGGAGCCCAGGCCGCGCCGCCGCCACTCCGGATCCACCAGGACGCCCATGTTGGCCAGCAGGCCCTCCCACTCCCCGTACGCCCCGCAGGCCAGGGGAACCCGCCGGCCATCCACCTCATGGACGATCGTGTACCGGTTTTCCAGGTCCGACAAGCCCACTTCGTTGACGTCATCGGGCGGGCAGCGGCCCTCCAGTTCGATCGCCTCCGGGTTGCCGTGCGAAACGGTCAGTTCTTCGGAGGGCTGCTGCAGCGGGAGGTCGTCGGCGAAGAACAGTGCGGCGGCTCCGAGCCCGTGGCCGCCGCGGGACCTGGTCAGGGTCAGCAGCGTGACGTGCTGGGCCATCTGTTCATCGGGAATGTCCGCGGCGGCGTCGATGACCTCCTGCGGGGCCACGAGTGCCGACGTCCCGAAGAGCCGGACGAACTCCACCGTCCGGGCCGTTTCGTCAGCGCGCACAATCCGCTCGCCGGAGACCAGTGCCGGACCGAACACGTCGTCGTCGAAGCCCAGCCGGCGCGCCCATGCCAGCTGGATGATGGCAGCGGAACCGGGATCGAGTGTCATGGTCCCAGCCTAGGGCGGGCGGCCTCCTTAGCCGAACAGCACCGCGGCTTCGTCATACCGCTTTTGCGGGACGGTCTTCAGCTGGCCCAGGGCCTCCTGGAAGGCCACGTGTTCGATGTCCGTCCCCTTCAGCGCCACCATGGTGCCCCAGTAGCCTTCCACCACGGAATCGATGGCGGCCATGCCCAGGCGGGTGGCCAGGACGCGGTCGAACGCTGACGGGACGCCGCCGCGCTGGATGTGGCCGAGGATCGTGGCCCGGGTTTCGATGCCCGTGCGGGCCTCCAGTTCCGGCGCCAGCTGGTCGGCGATGCCGCCCAAGCGCGGACGGCCGAAGGTGTCCAGGCCGCGCTCGGAGTGCGGGCTTTCCATGTGCTCGGGGACGAAGCCTTCGGCGACGACCACCAGGGGCGCACGGCCGCGGTGGTGGGCTTCCTTCACCCATTCGGTGATCTGCTCGATGCTGACCTTCTGCTCGGGGATCAGGATGGCGTGGGCGCCGGCGGCCATGCCGGCGTGCAGCGCGATCCACCCCACGTGCCAGGCCCATGACTTCGGCGATCATGCAGCGGTGGTGCGATTCGCCGGTGGTCCGAAGCCGGTCGATTGCTTCGGTGGCGATCTGCACGGCGGTGTCGAAGCCAAAGGTGTAGTCGGTGGCGTCGAGGTCGTTGTCCACGGTCTTGGGAACGCCGACGATCTTCAGCCCGGCGTCGGTCAGGCGCTTGGCGGCGGCGAGGGTTCCCTCACCGCCGATGGCGATGATGGCATCGATGCCCAGCCGGTCCATGTGGGCTTTGATGGCCTCGGGTCCGCCGCCGTTCTCGAACGGGTTGGTGCGGGAGGTGCCCAGGATGGTGCCGCCCTGCTTGGCGATGCCGCGGACCATGGTGCGGGGGATGTCGATGATGTCGCCCTCCACCACGCCGCGCCAGCCGTCGAGGAATCCGACGAATTCGTGGCCATGGATGGCAATGCCCTTGAGTACTGCACCGCGGATGACGGCGTTCAGTCCGGGGCAGTCGCCACCGCTGGTGAGGATTCCAATTTTCATGTTTGCTCAAATCCTGGAGAGAAGGTTTACAGGCAGAGCGCCACGCTGAGCTCACCTAGAAGTGTAGTGCGGGGTGTGGGGTACGACACAAACCGGTTACATTGCGGTGCCGCGCATCACGACCCGGCAGGTGTCGGCGGGGGACAAAAGGCGCGGGACAGGAAAAGGCCCCGCCCCGTGTGAACTAGTCAACGGAGCGGGGCCTGGTGTCCTGGAGGGCAGGCTTTTCAGCTGTTGAGGGATCGGCGGTCCAGGAACGTCTGCAGCGGGATTTCGTTGCGCTGGTCCGGAAGGACCACCCAGGCCAGGACGTAGAAAACGAAGGCCGGTCCGGGAAGCAGGGCGAAGAGCAGGAAGGCGATGCGGACAAACGCGACGTCGACGTTGAGCTTGGCGGCGATGCCGCCGCAGACTCCGCCAAGCCATCGCTCCGGGCCGCGCTTCAGGCCAAAGCCCCTGACGATACTGAAGAACTTATCCATGGTTCAAGACTTCCCTGTAGTTGGTTCATTGTCACGTTTGCGGGCTGAGAGCAGTCCACCGGCCACCAGCGCCACACCCGCACCGATCATGAGGCCGATCAGCACGTAGGTGCCGTTGAGCGAGATAACGCCCAGCTGCGCCACAATGATCAGTGCCGCCAGCGCCAGCACGATGAGCCCCCACACGATGGTTCCCACGCGGGCCGGTGCCGGTGCTGCAGGGTCCTGGCCCGCCGTCGGAATGTTGCTGTTGTCCATGTCAGTTACCTTCCTGGATGGTGACGTTGCTGAAGGTTCCGTCGATCTGCACCACCAGGTGGCTGCCTGGCTGGCCGGTGTTGTAGCTGCTTTCGCGGGTGGTGGTGCCGCCGCGCTGGCCGCTTGCTTCATTCAGGTTCCCCATGGTCATGTCCGCTTTGATGTCCACGGGGACGTTCTCCGGGATCACTACCGTCACGTTGCTGGCAGTGATGTCCAAGGGAACCACGACGTCGGAGGTCAGCGGGGTGCCGGGGGAGACGCCCGTGAGGTCGACAGTTCCGCGCCCGGCGGTGATGTCGATGCCGTTTCGGGCCTCCTCGACGCTTGCGGGGCTCCAGTCCACCTCGGTGAACCGCATCCGGCCGTCATCCACCACGTTGGACACACCGCCGGAGACCAGGGCGATCACGGCGAAGAGGCTCAGGACACCGGAGGTCCTGCCGCGCAGTCCGGAGATCAGGATGCCCAAACCCAGGACGGCTGCCGCGCTGGCCCACACGATGGCGTTGCCGGACCTGCCGAGGTCGATGATGTTGGCCGCGTCCAGGGCCTTGAGTCCGCCGCCCACCAGCAGCGCTGTGCCGGCAGCGATGGCGACGGCGGGCGCGCCGGGGCCGGCCGGGCGCGGCTTGTGGGGCTGGGGCGGGACCCAGGGTGCCGGGCTGCTGCCGAACGGGGCGCCGCCGCCCGGGCCGCCGGGCCCGCCGGGGGTTGCCCCGCCCGGGCCGCCGGGGCTGCCGAACGGGGCGCCGACGCCCGGGCCCACCGCGGAGGAACCCGCGCCGTACCCGCTGCCGCCAAGTGGCGCCGCGCCCGCGCCGCCCGGATAGCTGCTTCCGTAGGAAGGGGCACCCGGGAAGGTCCCTGCCGGCTTTGTGTCCGTGCCCGCGAAGGAGGCTGTGGTGGGCTCCGTTCCCGGGCGTTCGGTTCCCTGACGTTCGGTACGTGTGCTTTCGGCCGGGAACACTCCGCCGGCGGTCGTCGCCGTGCCGTGGCCGGCGGCCGCGTGGGCCGGGCCCTTGTTGCGCTGCGAGAGGTAGTACACCAGGAAGATGGCGCCGGCCACCCAGAAGACGGTCCACAGGAGTCCGCCCAAGCCATTCCGGTTCCAGCCCCAGAATCCGCCGCCGAGGCCGGTGAGTCCCAGTACCGTGGCGATCAGGGAGCCAGTCATGCCGCTGGACCAGCGGCCGGCCCCGGCTTCCTGGACATGGATCCTGCCGTCCGGTTCGGGGAGGAAGGCCCACGCCAGGCCGTAGAGCAGCACGCCGATGCCGGCCAGGACGGTGAGCACTACGAAAACGCCCCGGATGATGATCGGGTCCACGCCCAGCCGGTGGGCGACGCCGCTGGACACGCCGCCAATCCAGCGGTCATTGCCGCGGTAGATGCCGTGCCCGCGGATCCAGCCGTAGAAGTCGGTCGGGGCGGCCGTGGCAGGAGGAATGGGCCGGTACGGGTAGCCCTGGCCGGGAGGCTGCCCGGCGCCTGGCTGTTCGGCGCTTTCCTGGCCGGGGCTTGGGGACTCAGGGCCGGCGGGACGGCCTTCGGAAGGACCCGTCGAAGGGTCCGGCGAAGGTGCGGCAGAAGACGGCAGCGGCTCCGTGGGCTGCTGGTTGTCCGGGCCGGGCAGCGGCCCGGTGGACGTTCCGTCGTCGTTGGGGGAGGGGGTCTGCGAGTTCATACTTCGATCCTTCCCGCCCCCTCGTCTTCGCTCTACTGGGGGAAACCCTGAACGGTCCCTGAGCTGCCCCGGATTGGCGCCCGTATGCGGTCCGGGGCACCCTGATCCGTGCTTGGATTGATCCATGACAACCCTCCCGGCGCGCCCGCCCCTGGCGCGGAGCAGCGACCGCGTCATCGCCGGCGTATGCTCCGGCCTGGCACTGCACCTGGGCTGGCCGGTCAGGAATGTCCGCCTGGGCATGGTCCTGGCCGCGCTCGCCGGCGGTGCAGGCCTGCTGTTCTACGCCTGGCTGTGGATCATGGTGCCCACCGCGGATGAGGCCGCGCGGCGCAGTGCCCGCCGCCCGGCGTCGCCGATTGCCCCGGCGGTGAGCCAGGTGGCCGGACCCGGGACAGCGCACGACGCCGGCATGGGGCCGGGTGCCGCGGGGCCCGTGGCGCCCGGGCCGGGGGAGGCGGGGACGGTCCCGTGGTTCCGCGCCGGGGGCGTGCGGTACGGCAAGGAAATCCTGCTCGGGTGCGGGCTGCTCCTCGTCGCCGGCATCATGATTGCGCAGATGCTTGGCGTGGACGTCTCCCTGGGCACGCTGATACCAGCCGCCGCCGTCCTGGGCGGAGCTTCGATCGCCTGGATGCAGCTGGACGAGACGCGGCGGGCCGGGCTGGTGGACAAGACCAAGGCTGACCAGGCCGGCGGGTGGGGCCGCCTGGCGGCAGGCCTGGCGCTGGTGGTGGCCGGGGTCCTGGTGATGGTGTCCGGTTCGGGCTCCTGGGAGCAGACCTGGCTGGCGTTGCTGGCTTCGGTGGCCGTCCTCGGCGGGGTGGTCCTGGTGCTGCTGCCGTGGGCACTGAAATTCTGGCGGGACCTGGAAGCTGAACGGGCGGGCCGGATCCGGGAGACCGAACGGGCCGAGATCGCCGCCCACCTCCACGATTCCGTGCTGCAGACCCTCGCCTTGATCCAGCGCCGGGCCGGCAACGAGCACGACGTCGTCCGGCTGGCCCGCGCACAGGAACGCGAGCTCCGCGGCTGGCTCTTCCAGGACCATGGACGCGAAACCGGCCAGCTTTCGGACCGGATCAAGGCGGTGGCCGCCGAGGTGGAGGACCTCCTCGGCAACGCCGTCGAGGTGGTCAGCGTGGGGGACGCCGCCATGACGGAGGCCCGCGAGGCCCTCGTCCAGGCCTGCCGGGAGGCCATGCTCAACGCGTCCCGGCACGGTGGCGGAACCGTTTCGGTCTACCTTGAGGCGTCGGACGGGCAGGCCGAGGTCTTCATCAAGGACCGCGGCCCGGGCTTTGAGCTTGCGGACGTCCCGGCGGACAGGCTTGGCGTCCGCGAATCGATTATTGGCAGGATGAACAGGCACGGCGGCTCCGCTGAGATCCTCAGCACGGGCGACGGCACGGAGGTGCGCCTGCGGCTGCCCGCGGCAGCGGCCCAGGGCGCGGAAGGGAAATCATGAGCACGACGCAGGGGACAGGAACCAGCCGGCCGGCCAACCCGGTAAGGGTGGTGATCGTGGATGACCACGCAATCTTCCGGTCCGGGCTCAAAGCCGACCTCGACGCCCGCATCCAGGTGGTGGGGGAAGCCGCGACCGTGGAGCAGGCCATCGCCGTGATCGCCCAGCAGCGGCCCGACGTCGTGCTCCTGGACGTGCACCTGCCCGGCGGCCTCGGCGGCGGCGGACGGGAAGTCATCGCCGGTTCCGCCGCACTCCTGCCCACCACCCGCTTCCTGGCCCTGAGCGTCTCGGACGCGGCCGAGGACGTGGTGGCCGTAATCCGTGCCGGTGCCCGCGGGTACGTCACCAAGACGATCTCCGGGGCCGAGATCACCGATGCCGTGTTCCGGGTGGCGGGCGGGGACGCTGTGTTCTCGCCCCGGCTCGCAGGGTTCGTCCTGGACGCCTTCGGCACCGCCCCGGCGGACATCGCCGACGACGAACTGGACAGGCTCTCCGCCCGCGAACTTGAGGTCATGCGGCTGATCGCACGGGGCTACAGCTACAAGGAAGTGGCCAAGGAACTCTTCATCAGCATCAAGACCGTGGAAACCCACGTATCCGCGGTGCTGCGCAAGCTCCAGCTCTCCAGCCGGCACGAACTCACCAAGTGGGCCGCCGAGCGCCGCCTCCTCTAAAACCAAAGATGCTCTATCACTTTTGGTTCCTAAAATGCCTCTTTAGGACCCAAAAGTGATAGAGCATCGGGTGCGGGGGGGTGTTACTGGGCCTTGCCCAGGAACTCCTGCAGGCGCTGGACGCCGGTGGCCAGGTCGTCGTCGCCCAGCGCGTAGGAGAGGCGCACGAAGCCGGACGGACCGAATGCCTCGCCGGGAACCACTGCCACCTCAACCTCATCCAGGATCAGGGCCGCCAGCTCAGCCGAGGTCTGCGGCGTGGCGGTGCCGGTCGCCGTCGGGAACTCCTTGCCCAGCAGCCCCCGGACGTCCGCGTACACGTAGAAGGCGCCCTTCGGCGTCGGGCATTCCACGCCTTCAATGGCGTTCAGGCCGGCGACGATGGCCTTGCGGCGGCGGTCGAAGGCCACCTTCATCTCGTCGACCGCAGTCAGCGGGCCGGAGACCGCGGCCAGTGCGGCGATCTGCATGATGTTGGAGACGTTGGAGGTGGCGTGCGACTGCAGGTTGGTGGCCGCCTTGATGACGTCGGCGGGGCCGATCATCCAGCCCACGCGCCAGCCGGTCATGGCGTAGGTCTTGGCAACGCCGTTGAGGATGACCACCTTGTCCCCGAGCTCCGGGGCGGCGGTGGCGATGGAGGTGAAGGGCACGCCGTCGTAGGTCAGGTGCTCGTAGATTTCGTCGGTGACGACCCACAGGCCCTTGGCGGCAGCCCACTTGCCGATCTCTGCCACCTGCTCCGGCGAGTACACCGCGCCGGTGGGGTTGGAGGGTGAGACGAACAGCAGGATCTTGGTCTTGTCCGTGACGGCGGCCTCCAGCTGCTCAACGGTCACCAGGTAGTCCTGTTCGGGGCCAGCGAAAACCTCCACCGGAACGCCGCCGGCCAGCCGGATCGCCTCCGGGTAGGTGGTCCAGAACGGGGTGGGGACGATGACCTCGTCGCCCGGGTCCACCAAGGTGGCGAAGGTGTTGTAGACGGCCTGCTTGCCGCCGTTTGTCACCAGCACCTGGGAAGGGTCGACGGCGTAACCGGAGTCCCGGAGCGTCTTCTCGGCGATGGCCTTCTTCAGTTCCGGCAGGCCGCCGGCAGGGGAGTAGCGGTGGTACTTGGGCTGCGATGCCGCCTCGATGGCCGCCTGGACGATGTAGTCCGGGGTGGGGAAGTCCGGTTCGCCCGCCCCGAATCCAATCACCGGCCGGCCAGCAGCCTTCAGCGCCTTCGCCTTGGCATCAACGGCAAGGGTTGCGGATTCGGCAATTGCGGAAATGCGCTGGGAAACGCGGGCGGCAGACATGGCAGGTCCGTTCTTCGCTTTGCAGCCCGAAGGCTGGAATGTGGGATTCGACGAGTTCTACTCTATGCTGTTCACCGGACCCTCCGGGGTGACGGTTTTGATTTGTGACTGCCCGGGCAGTACAGCTCAGGCCGCGCCGCAGGAGGTCCGGGACGGGCTGGTTCGACGAACGCGAAGTTCTTGCGTAGACTGGTTCACCGGTGTTGAAACACGGATGATGGCGTGCGCCCCAGTGCAAACTGGTGGCAGGCCGTCCAACGTGGGTTTCACTCCATAGGGTAGTGGCGCAATTGGTAGCGCAGCGGTCTCCAAAACCGCAGGTTGCAGGTTCGAGTCCTGTCTGCCCTGCGCAAGGTGCCCCGGGCGAAAGCCCGGAGGCACGCGCAGCAACCATGGTTCTGATCAGGGCCGGGTAATCCACCATTGCAAGGATGAGCGAGGATCAGGTGACCGAAACAGCTGCCAGCAGCTCCAAGGGCCGCCCAGCTAAGAAGGAAGCCAAGGCAAGCTTCTTCGCCCGCATTGCACTCTTTGTCCGCCAGATCATCGGCGAACTGAAGAAGGTCGTTGCCCCCACCCGCAAGGAACTGGTCAATTACACGCTCGTGGTGCTGGTGTTCGTGGCCATCATGATGGTCATCGTCAGCCTGCTGGACATAGGTTTCGGAACCGCTGTCAGCTGGATCTTCGGCGGTACCGGCTCCACGGACAGCTAAGGCTGCGCGGTCCGCAGGCCGCGTGTTCCGCCCGGGAATCCGGAACGGGGCGCGGTGTGCGGAATTGAGCCATTTAAATAGGCATGTTAGGCAATGAGGAAGCAGGAGACCAAGTGTCTGAGCAGGAGCTCGAGGTAACCGAGACTGGGCTGGAAGAGTCCCAGGACGTCACGGCAGAAGCCGGTGAAGAGTCCGAGGTTGAGTCCTCCGCGCCCGAATCCGACGACGCCGCCTCCGACGCCGCAGAAGCCGACGGCGACGAAGAGCCCGCCGATGCCCTCGCAGCAGCCGCGGCCACTGCGGCTGCAGATCCGGCTGAGGAATTCAAGGCCAAGCTGCGCCGGCAGGAAGGTGACTGGTACGTCATCCACTCCTACGCCGGTTACGAAAACCGCGTGAAGGCCAACCTTGAAACCCGCATCCAGACCCTGGACATGGAAGATTACATCTTCGAGATCCAGGTGCCCATGGAAGAAGTCGTGGAGATCAAGAACGCCCAGCGCAAGGTGATCAACCGCGTCCGCATCCCCGGCTATGTCCTGGTCCGCATGGACCTGACCGACGCCTCCTGGGGCGCCGTCCGCCACACCCCCGGTGTCACCGGCTTCGTGGGCAACGCCCACAACCCCGTGCCGCTGCGCCTGGACGAGGTCTTCTCCATGCTCGCCCCTGTCTTCGAGGAAGAGCAGGCCGAGAAGGGCAAGCCGGTCAACAAGCAGAACCAGGCCCCCGTGTCCGTGGACTTCGAGGTCGGCGAGTCCGTCATCGTCAAGGAAGGCCCCTTCGAGACCCTTCCGGCCACGATCTCCGAGATCAAGCCCGAGTCCCAGACCCTCGTGGTGCTGGTCTCCATCTTCGAGCGCGAGACGCCCGTCACCCTCGCGTTCAACCAGGTCAGCAAGATCTGAGAATCCTAGAATTCGTCCCGGTGCTGCCCGCTTAGCGGCACCGGAACGGCCGGCCGCCTTGCCATGGTGGCCAAAAACCTGAGGCACGCTCCTGTGCCCCAGGACGTTATTGAGAGAAGGACCCTACATTGGCTCCCAAGAAGAAGGTCACCGGCCTCATCAAGCTGCAGATCCAGGCAGGTGCCGCCAACCCGGCCCCGCCGATCGGTCCTGCGCTTGGCCAGCACGGTGTCAACATCATGGAATTCTGCAAGGCGTACAACGCTGCGACGGAAGCCCAGCGCGGAAACGTCATCCCCGTGGAAATCACGGTCTATGAGGACCGTTCCTTCACGTTCATCACCAAGACCCCGCCGGCTGCAGAGCTCATCAAGAAGGCTGCAGGCGTTGCCAAGGGTTCAGCCACCCCGCACACCGTCAAGGTTGCCAAGCTGACCCAGGCCCAGGTCAACGAGATCGCCTCCACCAAGATGGAAGACCTCAACGCCACCAGCCTCGAAGGCGCAGCGAAGATCATCGCCGGCACCGCCCGCTCCATGGGCATCACCGTCGAGGGCTAATACCCCTACCGCTGTCCAGCGTCGGGCATTTGACGACGACGGGTGGCACCGCCGGATACACCGGCAACACAAAAATTGAAATGTCGGGCATCCGGGCCGGATAACGAAACCGGATCACCGACTGTGGCAGGGCCCAGCGCGGTCCGCAGACCACAACTGCACAAGGAGAAATAAGCAGCATGGCAAAGCGCAGCAAAGCATATGAGGCAGCAGCCGCCAAGATCGACGCGGAGAAGCACTACGCACCGTTCGAGGCAGTGACGCTGGCCAAGGACACCAACCCGTCCAAGTTCGACGCCACCGTTGAGGTCGCGTTCCGCCTCGGCGTCGACCCCCGCAAGGCCGACCAGATGGTCCGCGGCACCGTCAACCTGCCGCACGGCACCGGTAAGACCGCCCGCGTCCTGGTTTTCGCCACGGGTGACAAGGCTGAGGCCGCAATCGCAGCCGGCGCCGACTTCGTTGGTTCCGACGACCTGATCGAAAAGATCGCCGCCGGCTGGACCGACTTCGACGCCGCCGTTGCCACCCCTGACCTCATGGGCAAGGTTGGCCGCCTCGGTAAGGTCCTCGGTCCGCGTAACCTGATGCCGAACCCGAAGACGGGCACCGTGACCCCCGATGTCACCAAGGCCGTCAACGACATCAAGGGTGGAAAGATCGACTTCCGCGTCGACAAGCACTCCAACCTGCACTTCATCATCGGCAAGGTGTCCTTCGACGCCGTCAAGCTTGCTGAGAACTACGCAGCAGCACTGGAAGAGGTTCTTCGCCTGAAGCCCTCCGCCGCCAAGGGCCGCTACATCCAGAAGGCCACCGTTGCCACCACGTTCGGTCCCGGCATCTCTGTCGACCCCAACGTCACCAAGGTGCTCATCGAGGCCTAGTCCTCACAGCATTCCGCGCCTTCGGGGCGCACAGGAAGGGACCGCCGGCTTGCTGCCGGCGGTCCCTTCCCGCGTTAACCCGGACAATTTCCCTGCCCGCGCTCCCCGACGGCAGCCCACGGCTGGCTAGGCTGGGGCCATGACGAAGCAGAACGCCCTGGTGATCTCCGCCGTCGTCGTCCCTTCATCCGCGACTGAAAGCGGGTCGTTCCGGGACTTCCGTGACTGCCTGGCGATGCGGCAGGCCCATGAGCTGGACACGTGGGGCAACCTGGAGCGTGGATACACCCTTGCCGAGGAAGTGGAGCACTGGCGCGGCACGGACTACGAGGCACGGCACCTCTTCGTAGGCCGGATTGGCGGGGAAGCGGCGGGGATGTGTTCGGTGACGCTGCCGCTCCGGGAGAACCTGGCCACCGCCGGGATCGGCGTCCTGGTGGCGCCGCCCTTCCGAAGGGGCGGCGTGGGCCGGGAGTTGCTGCGCCACGCGGAGTCCGTGGCGCGCAGGAACAACCGCACGTCCCTGGACGGCTACTTCGAACTCCCGGCCGCGTCCATGGACGGGGGCCGGGCGTTGCTGCCGGCCAAGTCCGGGGCGGGAAGCCTGCCCTCGGATGAACCTTCCACCGCCTTCGCCGTTGCCGCCGGCTATGAGCTCGAACAGGTGGAGACGTCCAGCAGCCTGGCCCTGCCTGTGTCCCCGGACCGGCTGGCCGAGCTGGCCAGTGCAGCGGCCCACCATGCCCGGGACTACGCACTGGTGGGGTGGGCCGATGCCTGCCCGGCGGACCTGGTGGACAACTATGCCCGGTTGAACGCGCGGATGAGCCTCGACGCGCCCACCGCCGGGATGGACTGGGAAGGCGAAGCCTGGGACGCGGACAGGGTCCGCCGCGGTGAGGACATGCTCGCCCGCAGCGGGGTGCAGGCCCTCGTGGCGGCGGCGAGGCACCGGGCCACCGGCGAACTGGTGGCCTACACCGTCCTTCATTGGCGGCCGGAGGTTCCCGGGGCAGTGCTGCAGCAGGACACCCTGGTGACCGGGTCGCATCGGGGACACCGGCTCGGGTTGCTGGTCAAGCTCTGGAACCTCCGAACGGCACAGGCAAGATGGCCGCTGGCGCGCTCGATATTGACATGGAATGCCAGCGAAAACCAGCATATGCTGGCGATAAATACCGCCCTTGGATTCAAGCCCGCAGGCTATGAAGGTGAGTGGCAGAAACGGCTGGGATGATGCCCGAATGGCAATAGACGTGAAGATCGAGCAACTCTGGATCCCCGACTCACTGGACTCGCCTGCCGCAGCGGACTTCCTGGCCGCCGTCGAAGTGGGCCGCAAGGTACGGATGCAGACGTGGGGGAGCGACGACCTCGCCTACGGCCCCCTGGAGAAGCTCCTTGAGTTCGAGGATCCCTATGAGCGCCAGCTCATCCTCGTGGCAAAGGTCGACGGCGCCATCGTGGGCACCGTGGACATCGCGCTTCCCTTGACCGACCACCTGGACCTCGCCGAGTTCACCCTGGACATCCTGCCCGAGTTCCAGCGCCAGGGCGTCGGGCGGAGGCTGCTCGAGGCCGCCGAACACCTGGCGCGGGGCGAGGGGCGCACCATGATCCTGGTGGACACCAACCATCCCGGGGCGTCACTGCACGAATTCGAACAGGCCCTGCTCGTCCCCGGATCCGGGCAGGGCTTCGTGCCGCTGGAAAGCCGCGAGGTGGAGTTCGCCCGGAAGATGGGCTACACGCTGCAGCACATCGAGCAGTTCAGCGCCTGCGCCCTGCCGCTGGACAGCAAGCTCGTGGCCGACCTCCAGGCCGAGGCCGAGGAAGCCAACCACGGCAGGTACCGCCTGCACCACTGGACGGACCGCTGCCCGGACCGCTGGCTGGAAGCGGTGGCCACGCTGGAGAACCAGGCCGGCGCGGGCGTGGACCCGTCCATGGATGTGCCGGTGGAGCAGGACATGGTGTTCGACGGCGGCATCCTGCGTGAAGCGGAGGACGTCGCCATTGCGCAGGGCAGGCGGACGGTGGTCACCGCCGTCGAGCACCTCGCCAGCGGATCCCTGGTGGGGCTGACCACCATCACCGTGTTGGCGCACCGCACCGATGTGGTGTTCCAGGACGACACCCTGGTCCTGCAGGAACACCGTGGCAACAAGCTGGGCCTGCTGATCAAGGTGGCCAACATGGAGCGGCTCTCCGAGCAGTTCCCGGACGCCAGGATCATCTACACCTGGAACGCGCCCGAAAACCGGTACCTCCTGACGGTGAACAAGCAGCTCGGCTTCCAGACGGCCGGGGTGACGGGCATCTGGCAGAAGGAGCTTCCCAAGCTGCACACCAGCACCAGTTGAGCCCCGATTTGGCGGATGGTGCGCCCTCGCGTAAGCTGGACGTACCAAAGACCGTCGGTTGTTGGAAATCCACTCTCCTGAACATGGCTCAACTCTGCAGTTGTGCGCGGGGGACTCCAGTGGATTTCCGGACGAAGGACCCTCAACGCAGGGCGGCCGGCGCAGGTGAACGAAGCAAAGCTCCACGGTCAAGCCGTGTTGAGCCAAGCCCCGTGCATCTGCGCGGGGCGTTTTTAGTTTTAGCTCTCCGGAGCGGGGACCGTCGAATACCGGCACTATCCCCGGAAGGAGGGTTATGGCAACGCCTACCAAGGTTTCAGCAGTAGCTGAGATCACTAACGATTTCAAGGAATCGAACGCCGCTGTCCTGACCGAATACCGCGGGCTCACCGTTGCACAGCTCAAGCAGCTGCGTGTTTCTCTCGGCCAGGACACCAAGTTCGCGGTCGTCAAGAACACCCTGACCGCCATTGCAGCCAAGGAAGCCGGCGTCGAAGCATTCGACGGCCAGCTTGCCGGCCCCACTGCAATCGCGTTCATCAAGGGTGACGCAGTTGCCGCTGCCAAGAGCCTGACGGATTTTGCCAAGGCCAACAAGCAGCTGGTCATCAAGACCGGTTACTTCGAGGGCAAGGCACTGGACGCCAGCGAGGTTGCCGCACTGGCTGCCCTCGAGTCCCGCGAGCTGCAGCTCGCCAAGGTTGCAGGCGTCCTCAAGGCACCTGCCGCCGCAGCTGCACGCATCATCGACGCACTGCGCCTCAAGCTTGAAGAAGAGAACGGTGCACCGGCAGCTGCCGAAGCGCCCGCCGCTGAAGAAGCCCCTGCCGCTGAAGCTGACGCTGCCGCCGAAGCTCCCGCTGCCGAAGAGAACTAATTCTCTTTACCCCACCAGACTCCGGTGCCGGTCCGGCTCCACGCCGTTCGGACACCAACAACAGGAAGGACGCCTACCATGGCGAAGCTCAGCAACGAAGAGCTCATTGAAGCTTTCAAGGAACTGACCATCATCGAGCTCTCCGAGTTCGTCAAGCTCTTCGAAGAGACCTTCGAAGTTACCGCCGCTGCTGTTGCAGTTGCCGGCCCCGCCGGTGGCGGAGCTGCTGAAGAGGTTGAAGAGAAGACCGACTTCGACGTCATCCTCGAAGCTGCCGGCGACAAGAAGATCGCAGTCATCAAGGAAGTTCGCGCCATCACCTCCCTCGGCCTCAAGGAAGCCAAGGACCTGGTTGACGGTGCCCCCAAGGCTGTCCTCGAAGGCGCCAACAAGGAAGCTGCCGAGAAGGCCAAGGAGCAGCTCGAGGCTGCAGGCGCCACCGTTACCCTCAAGTAACAACGCCTTTTCCCCAGGAAACCCCGTCCACTCCGGTGGGCGGGGTTTCCTGCGTTTCAGGCGGGTCCGAAATATCCGCGACGACGGCGTCCAGCGCCTCGGTCAGGGCGTCGGCGTCGACGAACGCACTGTAGCCGTGGGCGCCGGCGCCCATGGAGATCCGGCGTCCGGTGATGGTGGCGTCAGCGTAAACCGGCCACGCGGTGGTGCTCCCCAGCGGGGTAATGGTGCCCCGCTCGTAACCGGTCGCCTCAAGTGCGACATCGGCCGGCGGCAGGGAGAGCTTGTTGACCCCCAGGAGGGCCCGCAGCTTGGGCCAGGAGATCTGCCGGTCCCCGGGCACCAGGGCGAACAGGAACGTCCCGTCCTTGTGCTTGACCACGAGGGATTTGACGATGTCCGCGGGGCTGATGCCCAGGATGCCGGCGGCCTCCTCGAGGCTCTTCGCAGCCGGACGTTCCACCACGTCCACCCGCAGGCCGCGCGCCGCGGCGTCGGCCAGGAAGCGTTCCCGCCCGACGCAGTCCGTCCCGTTTCCGGATACGCCCGCCATCAGTCGCGGTACAGCAGGAGCGCTTCGCCCTGCCCGCCGCCGCCGCAAAGGGACACCGCAGCCTTGCCCGTTCCGCGGCGCTTCAGTTCATGGGCGGCATGGGCTGCGAGCCGGGCACCGGAGGCACCGATGGGGTGGCCCAGGGCGATGGCGCCGCCATGGATGTTGCACTTCTCCAGCGGGTAGTCCAGGTCCTTGAGGGACTGGACCGCCACTGAGCCGAACGCCTCATTGACCTCAATGAAGTCGAGGTCGCCCGTGGCCCAGCCGGCCTTTGCCAGCGCGTCCATGATGGCGTTCGAGGGCTGGGAATGCAGGGAGTTGTCCGGACCCGCCACCTGGCCCGGCTTGCCGACCACGGCCAGGTAGTCCAGCCCGTGCTCCTCCGCGTATCCACGGGAGGCGAGTACCAGGGCGGCGGCGCCGTCGGACAGGGGAGAGGAATTGCCGGCCGTGATGGTGCCGTCGGTGACGAATGCCGCCCGCAGGCCGGCCAGGGACTCCACCGAGGTGTTGGGGCGGACGCCTTCGTCGGTGTCCACCACCACGGGGTCGCCCTTCCGCTGCTTGACGCTGATCGGTGCGATCTCGCCGTCGAACGTTCCGTTCTTCGCCGCCAGGGCAGCCCGCTGGTGCGACTGCGCCGCGACGTTGTCCTGCGAAGTCCGGTCGATGCCCAGCGTCAGGTTCCGTGTCTCGGTGGAGAGCCCCATCGACTGCCCATCAAAGGCATCGGTCAACCCGTCATGGGCGGCAGCGTCGAGCGCCTGGATGGAGCCGTAGGTCCAGCCCTGGCGTGATCCGGGCAGCAGGTGTGGCGCCCGGCTCATCGATTCCTGGCCGCCGGCGACCGCCACCGATACTTCGCCGGCGCGGATCATCCGTGCCGCGTCGATTACTGCGGTCAGCCCCGAGAGGCACACCTTGTTCACCGTCACCGCGGGCACGTTCCAGCCAATGCCGGCCCCGATGGAGCTCTGCCGCGCCGGGTTCTGGCCGGCGCTGGCCTGGAGGACCTGGCCCATGATCACGGTTTCGACGTCGGCGGCGTCGACGCCGCTTGCTGCCAGCGCAGCCTTGATCGCGTGGGCCCCGAGGTCCACCGCCGTCAGGCTCGCCAGTTGCCCGTTGATGCGGCCCTGCGGGGTACGCGCTGCCCCGAGGATGACAACGTCGGTGCTGTCAGGAGAGTTGCCCATGGTTATCTCTTTCGCTCCGGTTCCGGTGTAAGCCACCAAGGCTATCGTGACCCTGGTCACCCATCTATTCAAACGCCCGGGCGGGCGGCGGCATTCCGGCCTGCAGCGACCCGGGGGAGAGGTCCCCATCGTCGGCGGTGTGCACGGCGGCGGCCGTTTGCGTAGGGTGGACGGCGGAAGTATTTGCAGGGGGACGCCAAGTCCGCAGTCTTGACGGACGGAGCAAAGATATGAAGAGGGGCATTGCCGCGGCGGCTGTTGCCGCCAGCGCCGCATTGGCGGGTTGTTCTGTGTCTGCCCCGGCCCCGGCGGATTCCTCCCGGGCGGCGGCCCCGTCCGCGGTTGCCGAAAGCAGCAGCCCTGTCACGTCGGGTGCCACCGCGAAGGCAACCGGAACCAGGGAAGCCTGCGAGCTGTTCAACAAGCTGGTGGCGGACTATGCCGCCGTTTCGCCTACGGATGCCAAAGGCTATGAGGACGTTTACCTCAAGGCCCAGGATGCCAAGGACACCGTAACCGGCGACCTCCAGGGCCTGTTTGCCTCCCTCAGCCTTCTTGCCATCGACCACTCCTCCGCCGCCGGGTCCGGCGGCAGGCCGGCACAGGAATCCCAGGATGCCGTCAGGGATGCTGTCTTCGCGAACTCCGCAGCATGCACGTCGGAGGGCGTTACCCTGCGGCTGTAGCGGCCACTCCGGAAGCAGTCCGGGAAAACCAGTGCTTGCAATCCGGGCCGATGTGGGGTAGACACATAGGTTGTTTTGCCGTATCGTAGATATTTGCGTCTTCCCTGTTTACCTTCAGCCTTCATATAGCGGTGGGCTTTGCCTGGCAGCTGGCTATTAACGTGCCGTAACAACGTCACAGCATAGCGAGCTCGGGCCCCGGGTCATATAGCGGAACCGGATGGTAGCGCTGCGGAGTCACTTCGCAGGGTGCACAGCGGGGGAGATCTGAAAACGCCTGAAGGTCTGTGGAAGGATCCCTCTTGGTCGCCTCGAGCACCTCTAATAACGAAACCGCTAACACCGCCGACAGCACTGATGGTGCCACTCGCCGGCTCTCATTCGCAAAGATTCACGAACCTCTTGACGTTCCGAATCTGCTTGCCCTGCAGACAGACAGCTTTGACTGGCTGGTCGGCAATGAGCGCTGGCAGGCACGCGTGGCAAAGGCTGTCGAAGAAAACGATCTCAGCGTCGCCACCACGTCCGGCCTGTCGGACATCTTCGAAGAGATCTCCCCGATCGAGGATTTCCAGGGCACCATGTCCCTGAGCTTCTCCGATCCGGAGTTCGCCGACCCCAAGTACACCATGGCCGAGTGCAAGGACCGGGACGCAACGTACTCGGCTCCGCTGTACGTCAAGGCCGAGTTCATGAACAACAACACGGGCGAAATCAAGCAGCAGACCGTGTTCATGGGCGACTTCCCGCTGATGACCGAGAAGGGCACCTTCGTGGTCAACGGCACCGAGCGTGTCGTCGTCTCCCAGCTGGTCCGTTCCCCGGGCGCCTACTTCGAGCGCGCCGCTGACAAGACCAGCGACAAGGACATCTTCACCGCCAAGATCATCCCGTCCCGCGGCGCCTGGTTCGAGCTCGAGATCGACAAGCGCGACCAGGTCGGCGTGCGCCTTGACCGCAAGCGCAAGCAGTCGGTCACCGTCCTGCTGAAGGCCCTGGGCTGGACCGAAGGCCAGATCCTCGAAGAGTTCGGCCAGTACGACTCCATGCGGGCAACCCTGGAGAAGGACGCCACCGAGACCCGCGAAGACGCGTTGCTGGACATCTACCGGAAGCTGCGTCCGGGCGAGCCGCCCACCGTCGAGGCTGCCCAGTCCCTGCTGGACAACCTGTACTTCAACTCCAAGCGCTACGATCTGGCCAAGGTTGGCCGCTACAAGATCAACCGCAAGCTGGGCATCGACCGCTCCCTTGGCGACAAGGAAGCCTCTGTCCTGCACGTTGAAGACATTGTTGCCATGATCAAGTTCCTCGTCGCGCTGCACGCCGGCGAGAAGACCATCAAGGGCACCCGCGATGGCCAGGAAGTGGACCTGCGCGTCGAAATCGACGACATCGACCACTTCGGCAACCGTCGTATCCGCGCCGTCGGCGAGCTCATCGAGAACCAGGTCCGCACCGGCCTGTCCCGCATGGAGCGCGTTGTCCGCGAGCGGATGACCACCCAGGACGTCGAGGCCATCACGCCGCAGACCCTGATCAACATCCGCCCCGTGGTTGCAGCCATCAAGGAGTTCTTCGGAACGTCCCAGCTGTCGCAGTTCATGGACCAGAACAACCCGCTCTCGGGCCTGACCCACAAGCGCCGCCTCTCGGCCCTGGGCCCCGGCGGTCTGTCCCGTGACCGCGCCGGCATGGAAGTCCGTGACGTGCACCCGTCCCACTACGGACGTATGTGCCCCATCGAAACCCCTGAAGGCCCGAACATTGGCCTGATCGGTTCGCTGGCATCCTACGGACGCATCAACCCGTTCGGCTTCATCGAGACCCCGTACCGCCTGGTCAAGGACGGCGTTGTTTCCGACGACGTCCAGTACCTGACGGCCGACGACGAGGCCGAGGTGCTGATCGCCCAGGCCAACGCGCCGCTGGACGAGAACAACAAGTTCGCCGAGGACACCGTCCTGGTCCGTGCCCGTGGTGGTGGAGGCGAGCCTGTCCTGGTTCCGGCCGAGGACGTCGAGTTCATGGACGTTTCCCCGCGCCAGATGGTGTCCGTGGCAACCGCCCTGATCCCGTTCCTCGAGCACGACGACGCCAACCGCGCACTCATGGGTGCCAACATGCAGCGCCAGGCTGTGCCGCTGGTCCGTTCCGAGGCTCCGTTCGTGGGCACCGGCATGGAGCGCGCCGCCGCCGTCGACGCCGGTGACGTTGTCATCGCCAAGAAGGCCGGTGTGGTCACCGAGGTTTCCGCCGAACTCGTCATCATGCTCAACGACGACGGCACCGAGACCAACTACCGCATCAACAAGTTCGCCCGCTCCAACCAGGGCAACTGCTACAACCACCGTGTGCTCGTCAACGAGGGCCAGCGCCTGGAAGTCGGCGGCATCATCGCCGACGGCCCGGCAACGGACCAGGGTGAACTCGCACTGGGCAAGAACCTGCTCGTGGCATTCATGTCATGGGAAGGCCACAACTTCGAGGACGCCATCATCCTCTCGCAGCGCATCGTTGCCGAGGACGTCCTTTCCTCCATCCACATCGAGGAGCACGAGATCGATGCCCGCGACACCAAGCTTGGTGCCGAGGAAATCACCCGTGACATCCCCAACGTGTCCGAGGAAGTCCTCGCAGGACTGGACGAGCGCGGCATCATCCACATCGGTGCCGAGGTTGAAGCAGGGGACATCCTGGTCGGAAAGGTCACCCCGAAGGGTGAAACCGAACTGACCCCGGAAGAGCGCCTGCTGCGCGCCATCTTCGGCGAGAAGTCCCGCGAAGTGCGTGACACGTCCCTGAAGGTTCCGCACGGCGAGTCCGGCACGGTCATCGGCGTGCGCGTCTTCGACCGCGACAACGACGACGAGCTGCCCCCGGGCGTCAACCAGCTGGTCCGCGTCTACGTGGCCGCCAAGCGCAAGATCACCGACGGCGACAAGCTCGCCGGCCGCCACGGCAACAAGGGTGTTATCTCCAAGATCCTCCCCGTCGAGGACATGCCCTTCCTTGCCGACGGCACCCCCGTCGACATCGTCCTGAACCCGCTGGGTGTTCCGGGCCGTATGAACGTGGGCCAGGTGCTCGAAACGCACCTCGGCTGGGTTGCCAAGACCGGTTGGAAGATCGAGGGCGAGCCCGAGTGGGTCAAGCAGCTGCCGAACCTGCCGCGCGAGAGTGGTCCCACCACTGTTGCCACGCCGGTGTTCGACGGTGCCCGCGAAGAGGAAATCACAGGCCTGCTGGACTCCACCAACGTGACCCGCGACGGTGACCGCCTGATCAACTCCTCCGGCAAGACCCGCCTGTTTGACGGCCGCTCCGGCGAGCCGTTCCCGGATCCGATCTCGGTCGGCTACATGTACATCCTGAAGCTCCACCACCTGGTGGACGACAAGATCCACGCACGCTCCACCGGTCCCTACTCCATGATCACGCAGCAGCCGCTGGGTGGTAAGGCGCAGTTCGGTGGCCAGCGCTTCGGTGAAATGGAAGTGTGGGCGCTCGAAGCCTACGGCGCCGCCTACACGCTCCAGGAACTCCTCACGATCAAGTCTGACGACATCCACGGTCGCGTGAAGGTCTACGAAGCCATCGTCAAGGGCGAGAACATCCCCGAGCCGGGCGTTCCCGAATCCTTCAAGGTCTTGATCAAGGAAATGCAGTCGCTGTGCCTGAACGTGGAAGTGCTTTCCACGGACGGAACCACAATTGAAATGCGTGACTCTGATGACGCAGTCTTCACGGCTGCGGAGGAACTGGGCATCGATCTGTCTCGTGCAGAGCCCAGCTCCGTAGAAGAGGTCTAAGGAGTCCGACGACGGCGGGCCGCGCCCGCCGTCGTCCTCCTTCCTCATCCCGCACCCAAGACTTCAGAATTTAGAGAACAAGAGAGAACAGGGACCATATGTCCAGCGAATCCTCCTTCGGCCTCATGCAGATCGGCCTCGCCACCGCGGAAGACATCCGCGGCTGGTCGTACGGCGAGGTTAAGAAGCCGGAAACCATCAACTACCGCACGCTCAAGCCCGAGAAGGACGGCCTCTTCTGCGAGAAGATCTTCGGCCCGTCCCGGGACTGGGAATGCTACTGCGGCAAGTACAAGCGCGTGCGCTTCAAGGGCATCATCTGTGAGCGCTGTGGCGTCGAAGTCACCCGCGCCAAGGTCCGCCGTGAGCGCATGGGCCACATCGAGCTCGCCGCTCCCGTCACGCACATCTGGTACTTCAAGGGTGTTCCGTCCCGCCTGGGCTACCTCCTTGACCTGGCACCGAAGGACCTCGAAAAGGTTATCTACTTCGCCGCCTACATGATCACCAGCGTCGACGAGGCTGCCCGCCACGAGGAACTGCCCAACCTGCAGGTTGAGCACGACATCGAGAAGAAGCAGCTGATCGACAACCGCGACGCCGACATCGCCGCGATCGCCCGCGACCTCGAAGGCGAAATCGCCCGCCTCGAGGGCGAAGGCGCCAAGGCTGCCGACAAGAAGAAGGCCCGCGACTCCGCCGACCGCCAGATGGCCAACGTGCGCAAGCGTGCCGACGCCGACATCGAGCGCCTCGAGCAGGTCTGGGACCGCTTCAAGAACCTGAAGGTCGCCGACCTCGAAGGCGACGAAGGCCTGTACCGCGAACTGCGCGACCGCTACGGCATGTACTTCGAAGGCTCCATGGGTGCCGAGGCCATCAAGAAGCGCCTTGAGAACTTCGACATGCAGGCCGAGTCCGAAGCCCTGCGCGACGTCATCGCCAACGGCAAGGGCCAGCGCAAGACCCGTGCCCTCAAGCGCCTGAAGGTGGTCAACGCGTTCCTGACCACCAACAACAGCCCGCTTGGCATGGTCCTCGACGCCGTCCCGGTGATCCCGCCGGAACTGCGCCCCATGGTCCAGCTGGACGGTGGCCGCTTCGCGACCTCCGACCTCAACGACCTGTACCGCCGCGTGATCAACCGCAACAACCGCCTCAAGCGCCTGCTTGACCTGGGTGCTCCGGAGATCATCGTCAACAACGAGAAGCGCATGCTTCAGGAAGCTGTTGACAGCCTCTTCGACAACGGCCGCCGCGGCCGTCCGGTCACCGGACCGGGCAACCGTCCGCTAAAGTCCCTGAGCGACATGCTCAAGGGCAAGCAGGGCCGTTTCCGCCAGAACCTCCTCGGCAAGCGCGTCGACTACTCCGGCCGTTCGGTCATCGTCGTCGGCCCGCAGCTGAAGCTGCACCAGTGCGGCCTGCCCAAGCAGATGGCCCTGGAGCTCTTCAAGCCGTTCGTGATGAAGCGCCTGGTTGACCTCAACCACGCCCAGAACATCAAGTCGGCCAAGCGGATGGTGGAGCGCTACCGCCCGCAGGTGTGGGACGTGCTCGAAGAGATCATCACCGAACACCCGGTGCTGCTCAACCGTGCACCCACCCTGCACCGCCTGGGCATCCAGGCGTTCGAGCCGCAGCTTGTTGAAGGCAAGGCAATCCAGCTGCACCCGCTGGTTTGTGGCGCGTTCAACGCCGACTTCGACGGCGACCAGATGGCAGTCCACCTGCCGCTGAGCCCCGAGGCCCAGGCTGAGGCCCGCATCCTGATGCTGTCCTCGAACAACATCCTGAAGCCCTCTGACGGACGCCCGGTCACCCTGCCGTCGCAGGATATGATCATCGGCCTCTACCACCTGACCACCAAGCGCAAGGGTTCAGCCGGTGAAGGCCGTATCTTCGGGTCGGTTTCGGAAGCCATCATGGCGTTCGATGCCCGCGAGCTGCACCTGAACTCGCAGGTCAAGATCCGCCTCGAAGGCTTCGTTCCGTACGCCGGCTGGGAAGCACCCGAAGGCTGGGAGCCGGGCCAGCCCGCGCTCGTCCAGACCTCCCTGGGCCAGGTCCTCTTCAACGAGACCCTGCCCGAGGACTACCCGTGGGTTGAGGCCGTAGCCGACAAGGGCGAACTGTCCCGCATCGTCAACGACCTCGCCGAGCGCTACCCGAAGGTTGTCACCGCTGCCACGCTGGACAACCTGAAGGATGCCGGTTTTTACTGGGCCACCCGTTCGGGCGTCACCGTCGCCATCTCCGACATCGAAGTTCCGGCCGCCAAGCCGGAAATCCTTGCCGGGTACGAAGAGCGCGCCGCCAAGATCCAGGGCCAGTACGACAAGGGCCTGATCGACGACGACGAGCGCCGCCAGGAACTGATCGAGATCTGGAACAAGGCCACCAACGACATCGCCTCGGTGATGCGCGAGAGCCTGTCCCCGATGAACACGATCAACCGCATGGTGTCCTCCGGTGCACGTGGTAACTGGATGCAGGTCCGCCAGATCGCGGGTATCCGTGGCCTGGTGGCCAACCCGAAGGGTGAGATCATCCCGCGCCCCATCAAGTCCTCCTACCGCGAGGGCCTGTCGGTGCTGGAATACTTCATCGCCACGCACGGTGCCCGTAAGGGTCTGGCCGACACCGCCCTGCGTACCGCCAACTCGGGTTACCTGACCCGTCGCCT
Source organism: Arthrobacter sp. MOO21 (assembly GCF_057369995.2). Classification (NCBI taxonomy): domain Bacteria; kingdom Bacillati; phylum Actinomycetota; class Actinomycetes; order Micrococcales; family Micrococcaceae; genus Arthrobacter; species Arthrobacter sp. MOO21. The sequence goes on from NZ_CM170671.2 coordinate 2,929,085, forward strand.
GGTGGACGTCTCGCAGGACGTCATCGTCCGTGAAGAGGACTGCGGCACCGAACGCGGCCTGGTCACGCCGATCGCCGTCGCCGACTCCAACGGTGAGCTCGTCCTGGACGAGAACGTCGAGAACAGCGCGTACGCACGTACGCTGGCTGTCGACGTCGTGGACTCCGAAGGCAACGTCCTCGCGGCAGCCGGCACCGACTGCGGCGACGTCGTTATCGACGAGCTCTTCAAGGCAGGCATCACCGAGGTCAAGGTCCGCTCCGTACTCACCTGTGAGTCCAGCGTCGGCACCTGCGCCCTGTGCTACGGCCGTTCGCTGGCCACCGGCAAGACCGTGGACATCGGCGAGGCCGTGGGCATCATCGCCGCACAGTCCATCGGTGAGCCCGGTACCCAGCTGACCATGCGTACGTTCCACACCGGTGGTGCTGTCTCCGCCGGCGGCGGCGACGACATCACCCAGGGTCTGCCCCGTATCCAGGAGCTCTTCGAAGCCCGTACTCCGAAGGGTGTTGCCCCGATTGCTGAAGCAGCCGGCCGCATCACCATCGAAGAGTCCGAGCGCCAGATGCGCCTGGTCATCACCCCGGATGACGGATCGGAAGAGATCGCTTACCCGGTCCTGCGCCGTTCACGCCTGCTGATCGAAGACGGCGACCACGTCACCGTCGGCCAGAAGCTCATCAACGGCCCGGTCGATCCCAAGCAGGTCCTGCGCATCATGGGTCCGCGTGCGGCACAGAAGTTCCTGGTGGACGAGGTCCAGGGCGTGTACCGCAGCCAGGGCATCGGTATCCACGACAAGCACGTCGAGGTTATCGTCCGCCAGATGCTGCGCCGCGTCACGGTCATCGAGTCCGGCGAATCGGACCTGCTGCCCGGCGAGCTCGCCGAGCGCAGCCGCTTCGAGGATGCCAACCGCCGCGTTGTGTCCGAGGGCAAGACTCCGGCTTCCGGACGTCCTGAGCTCATGGGCATCACCAAGGCGTCGCTGGCCACCGAGTCCTGGCTGTCCGCAGCATCCTTCCAGGAGACCACCCGCGTCCTGACGCAGGCGGCCATGGAAGGCAAGAGCGATCCGCTGCTGGGCCTGAAGGAAAACGTCATCATCGGTAAGCTGATCCCGGCCGGCACGGGCCTGCCGCGCTACACCGAGGTCACCGTGGAGCCCACTGAAGAAGCAAAGGCCAACCTGTTCACCGGCCCCAGCGCGTTCAGTGACTTCTCGTACGACACCCTGGGCGGCGACGGAGCACCTGAGTTCCACGCCATCCCGCTGGATGACTACGACCTGGGCAACGACTTCCGGTAACCACTGACGGTTGACGCCTGACGAGGATGGTCCCGCACCGCAAGGTGGGGGACCATCCCTTCGTTTAACCCGCCGATTAAGGCATGGAGCCTGTCCATGCTAGACTGGTTACCAATTGTTATTGTGGCAGTGGATGAGTGCGCCGGTATCAGCTGAAAGGCTGGACCAGAGCGACGTTTCCGGTTTGCAGGGTTCTTGTGCAACGTATGCCACATTTTTGCATGCCTAGGGAACTGCGGGAAATTACGTCCCGCCCCGGTGTGCGATCCGACTATTAAGGCTTCGCCTTCGCCGCCCTGGAGAGCTTCTTCAAGGCCCGGGCGGCGGGGCAACGCAACAGGAGAGTGGCCGGAAACAGCCACTCCGGATAAAACGGAGAACACGAGAGTGCCTACGATTAACCAGCTGGTCCGCAAGGGCCGCACGCCTAAGGTCTCAAAGACCAAGGCTCCCGCGCTTAAGGGCAGCCCCATGCGCCGCGGTGTCTGCACCCGCGTCTACACCACCACCCCGAAGAAGCCGAACTCGGCTCTGCGTAAGGTGGCACGTGTGCGCCTCAACGGCGGCGTGGAAGTTACCGCCTACATCCCCGGTGTTGGCCACAACCTGCAGGAGCACTCCATTGTGCTCGTTCGCGGTGGTCGTGTGAAGGACCTCCCGGGTGTCCGCTACAAGATCGTCCGTGGCGCCCTTGATACCCAGGGTGTGAAGAACCGTAAGCAGGCCCGCAGCCGCTACGGCGCAAAGATGGAGAAGAAGTAATATGCCTCGCAAGGGTCCGGCCCCCAAGCGGCCGCTCGTTTCGGATCCGGTTTACGGTTCCCCGCTGGTAACCCAGCTCATCAACAAGGTGCTCGTTGACGGCAAGAAGTCCACGGCCGAGCGCATCGTCTACGGTGCACTCGAAGGCGCACGCGCCAAGTCCGGCGGCGACCCCGTTGCAGCCCTGAAGAAGGCCATGGACAACGTCAAGCCTTCGCTTGAGGTCCGCAGCCGCCGCGTTGGTGGCGCCACCTACCAGGTTCCGGTTGAGGTCAAGCCGGGCCGCTCCACCGCCCTCGCCCTGCGGTGGCTGGTTGGCTACTCCAAGGCCCGCCGCGAAAAGACGATGACCGAGCGTCTCCAGAACGAAATCCTGGATGCGTCCAACGGTCTCGGTGCCGCTGTGAAGCGTCGCGAAGACACCCACAAGATGGCCGAGTCCAACAAGGCCTTCGCACACTACCGCTGGTAATACTCCCCGGACGCCGCCGGCTGAACCGAGCCGGCGGCGAACGCGTAGTCCATCCCAAAAGGAGACCCCGTGGCACAGGACGTGCTTACCGACCTTAATAAGGTCCGCAACATCGGCATCATGGCCCATATTGATGCCGGCAAGACCACCACAACCGAGCGCATCCTGTTCTACACGGGTGTGAACCACAAGATCGGCGAAACGCACGACGGCGCTTCGACCACCGACTGGATGGAACAGGAAAAGGAACGCGGCATCACCATCACGTCTGCCGCCGTGACCTGCTTCTGGGAAAACAACCAGATCAACATCATCGACACCCCCGGCCACGTGGACTTCACGGTTGAGGTTGAGCGCTCCCTGCGCGTCCTCGACGGTGCAGTTGCCGTGTTCGACGGCAAGGAAGGTGTTGAGCCGCAGTCCGAGACTGTTTGGCGCCAGGCTGACAAGTACAACGTTCCGCGTATCTGCTTCGTCAACAAGATGGACAAGCTCGGTGCTGACTTCTACTTCACCGTAGACACCATCATCAGCCGCCTCGGCGCCAAGCCGCTGGTCATGCAGCTGCCGATCGGTGCCGAGAACGACTTCGTCGGCGTCGTCGACCTGCTCTACATGCGCGCCCTGGTTTGGCCGGGCGACGCCAAGGGCGATGTGACCATGGGTGCCAAGTACGAAATCCAGGAGATCCCCGCGGACCTCAAGGAGAAGGCCGAAGAATACCGCGCCAACCTCGTTGAGACGGTTGCCGAGGCCTCCGAGGAACTCATGGAGAAGTACCTCGAAGGTGAAGAGCTCACCATCGACGAGCTCAAGGCCGGCATCCGCAAGATGACCATCAACTCCGAGCTGTACCCCGTGTTCTGTGGCTCCGCCTTCAAGAACCGCGGCGTCCAGCCGATGCTTGACGCAGTTGTTGATTACCTGCCGAACCCGCTCGACGTTCCTCCGATGATCGGTCACGATCCGAAGGACGAAGAGAAGGAACTGACCCGCAAGCCGTCAGCCGACGAGCCGTTCTCCGCTCTGGCATTCAAGATTGCGGCGCACCCCTTCTTCGGCCAGCTCACCTTCATCCGCGTGTACTCCGGTCACGTGGAATCCGGCGCCCAGGTGGTCAACTCCACCAAGGGCAAGAAGGAGCGCATCGGCAAGCTGTTCCAGATGCACGCCAACAAGGAAATGCCGGTCGAGGCAGCCACCGCTGGCCACATCTACGCAGCCATCGGCCTGAAGGACACCACCACCGGTGACACCCTGTGCGATGCCAACAACCAGATCGTCCTGGAGTCCATGAGCTTCCCCGAGCCCGTGATCTCCGTGGCCATCGAGCCGAACACCAAGGGTGACCAGGAGAAGCTCTCCACCGCCATCCAGAAGCTCTCCGCTGAGGACCCCACCTTCCAGGTGTCCCTCAACGAAGACACCGGCCAGACCATCATCGCCGGCATGGGCGAGCTCCACCTGGACATCCTGGTGGACCGCATGCGCCGCGAATTCAAGGTTGAGGCCAACGTTGGCAAGCCGCAGGTTGCTTACCGCGAAACCATCAAGCGCGCAGTCGAGAAGCACGACTACACGCACAAGAAGCAGACCGGTGGTTCGGGCCAGTTCGCAAAGGTCCAGATTGCCATCGAGCCGCTGGACACCGCCGAGGGCGAGCTGTACGAGTTCGAGAACAAGGTCACCGGTGGCCGCGTTCCGCGCGAATACATCCCGTCTGTTGACGCTGGTATCCAGGACGCACTGAACGACGGCGTCCTGGCTGGCTACCCTGTTGTCGGCATCAAGGCAACGCTGCTTGACGGCGCCTACCACGATGTTGACTCCTCGGAAATGGCGTTCAAGATCGCCGGCCGCATGGCTTTCAAGGAAGCTGCGCGCAAGGCGAACCCTGTCCTGCTTGAACCGCTGATGGATGTCGAGGTGCGCACCCCTGAGGAATACATGGGTGACGTTATCGGCGACCTCAACTCCCGCCGTGGCCAGATGCAGTCCATGGAAGATGCAGCCGGCGTCAAGGTTGTCCGTGCCCACGTGCCGCTGTCCGGCATGTTCGGCTACATCGGCGACCTGCGTTCCAAGACCCAGGGCCGCGCTGTGTACTCCATGACCTTCAACAGCTACGCCGAGGTCCCGAAGGCAGTTGCCGACGAGATCATCCAGAAGTCCCGCGGCGAGTAGTCCTTTCCGGACTTTCAAAGCGAACACCTCGGGTGTGCAGGCCTCCACGGGCCAACGCACCCGGTGCATGCGGCCGGGCCGGTCGGAGTCATCCGGAAAGCCGGTTTCGGCCGCTGCACGAACAGGCTCAGCGGATTAGTATTAGTTCCTGAATCTGCAATTTCACCAATCCAAAGCCCCCAAGTAGACTTGCCTGAGTTCTACCGCGACAAGCGCGGCTGGAGGGCAAGTTATTTGAAAACGTTCTAGGAGGAACCTGTGGCAAAGGCAAAGTTCGAGCGGACTAAGCCGCACGTCAACATCGGCACCATTGGTCACGTTGACCACGGTAAGACGACGCTGACGGCCGCCATTTCCAAGGTGCTGTACGACAAGTACCCGGATCTCAACGAGAAGCGTGACTTCGCGTCGATCGACTCTGCACCCGAAGAGCGTCAGCGCGGTATTACCATCAACATCTCCCACGTGGAGTACCAGACCGAGAAGCGTCACTACGCACACGTTGACGCCCCCGGCCACGCTGACTACATCAAGAACATGATCACCGGTGCTGCCCAGATGGACGGCGCAATCCTCGTGGTTGCCGCTACCGACGGCCCGATGGCTCAGACCCGCGAGCACGTTCTGCTCGCCCGCCAGGTTGGTGTTCCCTACCTGCTGGTCGCGCTGAACAAGGCTGACATGGTTGAGGACGAAGAACTCCTCGACCTCGTCGAAATGGAAGTTCGTGAGCTCCTGAGCTCGCAGGGCTTCGATGGCGACAACGCTCCGGTCGTTCGCGTTTCCGGCCTGAAGGCCCTGGAAGGCGACCCCGAGTGGGTCAAGTCCGTTGAGGACCTGATGGCTGCTGTCGACGAGTCCGTTCCGGACCCCGTACGTGACCGCGACAAGCCGTTCCTGATGCCGATCGAGGACGTCTTCACCATCACCGGCCGTGGCACCGTTGTGACGGGCCGCGCCGAGCGTGGAACCCTCGCCATCAACTCCGAGGTCGAGATCGTCGGTATCCGCCCGGTCCAGAAGACCACGGTTACCGGTATCGAGATGTTCCACAAGCAGCTCGACGAAGCATGGGCCGGCGAGAACTGTGGCCTCCTGCTCCGTGGTCTGAAGCGCGACGATGTCGAGCGTGGCCAGGTTGTCGTCAAGCCGGGTTCCATCACCCCGCACACCGACTTCGAGGCCAACGTCTACATCCTCTCCAAGGACGAAGGCGGACGTCACAACCCGTTCTACTCCAACTACCGCCCGCAGTTCTACTTCCGTACCACGGACGTAACCGGCGTCATCACCCTGCCTGAGGGCACGGAAATGGTTATGCCTGGCGACAACACTGAGATGACCGTTGCGCTCATCCAGCCCATCGCTATGGAAGAGGGCCTCGGCTTCGCAATCCGCGAAGGCGGCCGCACCGTTGGTTCGGGACGCGTTACCAAGATCATCAAGTAGTACTTGCTGATCACGGATCTGCCGGGCTTCGGCCGCAGGTAATCCACAGAAAACCCCGCTGCTGCATGCAGCGGGGTTTTCTTTTGCTATCTTTACTAAAGTCGTTGGACATATTGCGGAATGGTGCTGCTTATCTTGGAGGGGGTCAGGCGTGACTGACGAAGCGTACGAGGCGGGGTACCGTGCCGGGCACCTGCAGGGCTGGATGGACGCCATGGCGAGGATGGCCGATCTCCAGGCCGCACCGGGTCCGACGGAACAGCATCCGGTGGCGCCTCCACCCCATGCCGCAACCCTGCCGGCTCCATCCTGGCCACCGGCTGCGGCACCACCACGTGCGGTTCCGCAGCGTTCGCAGCCGCAGCCCCGGGATCCGGCCGCCATTCACGCGGCGCCCGCCGCCACCACGCGGCCGGCGGCCCGACCCGCTGCCGCCCGCCCGCCCAAGCCTCCGGTCCGGCCCGCACTGTCACCGGCGGAGCAGCAGGCGCGCCGCGAACGCAGGGACCGCCAAAACATCAACGTGACCCTCTACGTGGCCAGCCTTCTCCTGGTCGCGGCGGCTGCGCTGTTCATCGGAACGGGGCTCCCGCCCTTGCTGCGGTTCGCCGGGGTCACGGTCGTAGCCGGGTTGTTCTACGGGCTGGGCCTTGGCCTCCACGCCCGGGTGGAGCGGCTTCGGCCCGCCGCCGTGGCTTTCACGGGCACAGGGCTTGCGCTTGTTCCCGTCGCAGGGCTGGCGCTGTACAACTTCGCGTGGCACAACGGGCCCGGGGCCTGGCTGGCCACGTCGCTGGTTGGAACGGCCGCGTATGCAGCTGCCGCGCTGCGCCTGGAAAGCCGGATCCTGGTCTACCTCTCATTGACGTTCGTGGTGTCGTCGGCATGGTCGGGAGTGTCTGTGCTGGGCGCGGCGCTCGTCTGGTATTTCGTCGTCATGATTGCCGGGTCCGTGTCCGTCACGGTTCTTTCCATGGTGCGTCCCGGTTGGCTGCCGCCGGTTTATGTGCGGCCACTTGCCACGCTTCACCCCTACCTGGTTCCGGCGGTTGCCATGGTGGCAACGTTCTTCCCGGTGCTCCTGGCCAAGGCCGAGTACGCGCTCATCCTTGATTTATGCGGGGTCTACTTCGCCCTATTGGCGGCCGTTTCCTCCGGCCGGTCCCGGCTCCGCTACTTTTACGGTGCGCGGGCCGCGCTTACTGTTGCGGCGGCCACCACCATCTGGGCCATGACCGGGCAGGGGAGTGACGCTTTGCTGACGGTGGCTGGCTTGCTGGCCCTTCAATCGTTCGCGCTTGCGTTCGGCGCGCGCCGCCTCGATGTTTGGTTCCGGAGTGCCGTGCCCTCCGCCCAAGTGGGTCCTGAGCCCGGCGCGCCGGCACCTCCGGCCGGCCCGCCACCCACGCACCCGTCCGACGGCGATGCCCGGCCTGCGCGGCGATGGTGGCGGCTTGATGCGTCGTCAACATTCGTTGCGCAGCTTCTGTTTACCGCTGCCTACGCAATGAACGAGTTGGTTGGGGCCATGTTTTCCTTCGACGTGCAGGCGGAGGAGCTGCCTTTCCGGATGGTGTTCCTCCTTGCCCTGGTAACGGGCGCTGTCATCGCTGCCAAGCTGGGTGGAAGCGCCGAGGCAGCTCCCGCCGCGGCATTGGTGCTGGCCGGAATCTTCAGCCACCAGCTCGGAGAAGGCACTCTGGCCGGGCTGCTGGCGGCCGCCGGCCTGTTCTGGCTGGTACGTGGCCGCCTGGCTGAAGGAGCCCTCCGGCATTTGATGGTGTTCGGCGCCCGGGCGGCTGCCACCCTGGCGGCACCGGCGGCGGTTGCCGCGGTGACCGACGGCCCTGGCCAGGACCGTGCCGTATGGTTCAGCCTGGTGCTGGCTGCCGTAGCCCAGCAGCTGCTTTCGGCTGCGCTGGAGCGGTACGGGCGGCGCACCCTCGCGCCGCAGGCGACCCTGGCGGGGTACATGGTCCTCGGAGTAGCCAGCCTTTACAGCCTTTCTGCTGCAGACACCGGGCCAGGCGCTTCGCTGACCTTGGCGGCAACCTTCATTCAGCTGGCAGCAACGCTGACGGCAGGGCTTGCGCTGCTGCCGCGCGTGGGCCGGGACGATGCCTGGCACCCCACCGTGGGCGAACTCCTGCCGCCCGTTGTTGCTGTCCTGCTCATTGCCTTCGCCTTCGAGGTTCTCGGCTTGGAGAGCGGCAACTTCGCGTTGCTGATGTTGCTGGCATACCTTGCTGCCTGTGCCCTCAGGCTGCCGGCCGTCCAGCACCGCTGGAGCTACTGGTGGATGTCCCGCGGTGCCGGCACCCTACTGGTCCTCACGGCCTTTGAACAGCTTGCGGAGGGTTCCGGGAGGCCCATCATTGCCGGTGAAATGCTTGACCCGGCCGTGGTGCTGGCCACCGCGCTGGGAGCACAGTTGGTCTTTCCGCTGCGCGCTTTCATCCACGGACAGGCTCCCCGGGGTGTCCGGATCGACGCCGGGGTGGTCCTTCTCCTGCAGTTGGCATCCTGTGCAGCCGCAGGTCCCCTGATAGGAAGCCTCTTGTCCGCCGGGAACTGGCAGCACCCGCTCATCGTGGGAGTGGCCGCCGTCTCCGCGGCGTGGGCCGGCTACGTGCTAAGGCGCGGGGCGGGCACCGTGTGGTATGCACCTGTGACCTTCCTGGTCCTGGCCGGCCTTTCCGCCAACGACGCGCCGCTGCTGGAAATCGTGCTGGGCGTCTACGCCGTGTTCGCCGGAGTCATGGTCGTGGCTTCAGCCGGGCGGGCTGCCAAGGGCTGGTACTTCGTGGCTGCGCGGGCCCTGACCGCATGCCTGGCGGGGGTGTTCAGCTACGACCTCACCGCCTCGCCCACCGCGGTCTCGGTCACCTTGTCCCTGGTTCTGGCCGCGCAGCACGTCATCCGTTGGGTGATGCGGTTGCGGCTGGCAGAGGTTCCGTTCCAGCAGGCTGCTGTCTGGATCACGCTTGCGGGCCAGGCGCTGCTGCCAGTTGCCTATGCCGTTCAGCACGCGGCGGACCCGCACAGCGGCGGCGGGCGCTGGGTGCTCTACCTGGAATTCGCACTGCTGCTGGCTTCGGCCGTCGCCGCCCGCCGTCTGTTTGCAGCACTCGGTGCGCTCTACCTGGGGCACTACGCAGTCCTGGGCGCCGTGCTCTCCCTCAGCCCTCTGCCGCCCTTTGGCGACGAACCTGTCCTCTCGTATACGGGGACGTCCCTGATGCTGATTCTGCTTGGTCTTGCGGCAACAGGAGCCGGCATGCTGCACCAGCGGATCGGAACCGGAGCCGGCGCGGAACACTGGCTGTGGCTCGTTTCCGCAGGATCGTTCGTGGCTGCCGCACTGCTGCTTGGACAACTTGCCGCGGACTGGGTTCCCGGTGTTGCGGTCCTGGCGCTGGCGGCGGTGTGCTTTACCGCTTCCCATGTGGAAGGGTGGGCCGTCCTGTACGCACCTGCGGCAGGAGCATTCCTTGCGGGTGCCTTCATGGCCGCATCGGTTGCTTTCGGGGACCACCAGGGTGCCTGGGGGACATACCTCCCGTGGCTGGCAGGACCCGGTGCGGCGGCAGCGGTGATGTACTGCGTCCGGCTCATTTCTTTCGCGGGACGTGTTGCGGGCGGCCAAGGAGCCGCAAACGTCCGGGCCCGGGCGCTGGCAGGGGCGGCCCTCCTCGGCTTCGCTGCCGCCGCGCTGGCCGGACTGCCATGGGATGCGACGGCCTGGACGGCAGCTGCCGCTTTTGTCCTCGTCGTTGCGGTTGCCTCCAGGGAAGCACCGCCAAGGGCCCGCCGTGCGGTGGCGGAAGTGGGGGTTGCTTTTCTTGTCGCGTTCATCCAGCGCGCGGCGATTTTCCAGCTCGATGGGGCAGGCGGCGGGGTTGCCCGGTTCGGGGCACGGCTCCCGGACGGTTTCTGGGTGGCGCAGTGGTACGTCGTGCTGGGCGCTGTCCTTTCCGGCCTCCGCTACCTGGGCGGCCATGCGGCAATCGGCAGGTCGCTCGCTGCTGCGTCCGCAGGCCTGCTCACAGTGTCCGGACTGGGGGTCCTCTTCGGGGGCAGCGGCGGCCAGCAGCTGTGGGTCCTGGCATGCCTTGCCATACTGCTCGCCGCTGGACTGGCGCTCGGGGACCGGATCTTCGTCCGGTGGGGTGCCGCCGGCGTGGCCGCCTGCATTCTGTGGGCCATGCGCCAGTACACCTTCGCGCTGCTGGCACTTATCGCCGTCGGGCTCATTGCCTTCGCCGTCTGGCGGCTGAACCGCAGCACGGACAACCCGGGTGGGGAGGGCGGCCAAGGCCGCGCCGGAACCCGCCCCTGATACTGTTGCAGCACTGAGAGGAGCTCATCATGGGATGGCTGATTTTCCTGATTATCGCGGTTGCCGTAGTGGCAGGCGTGTTCTGGACCAAGAGGTATTTCCGCCACGAAATTGACCGTGCCAAGCGGATTAACAGGGCCAACAAAAACATGTAGCCCACTCCCTGGACACACATCTGCCGGTAAGCCTGCAACAGAGTTTTCGGTGCGCCTAAATTAACGGTATCCTCGTCATATCACCGCCCCCGACGACGAGGACCACTGATGGCTGTTTCAACAATGCAGGCGCGCCCCGCCTCATCCAGGGTCTGGTCCCGGCTCCTGCTGCTCGGACCCGCCTTTGTCGCGGCCATCGCCTACGTCGATCCAGGCAACGTTGCCGCCAACCTCACGGCAGGGGCCAGCTTCGGTTACCTGCTCGTCTGGGTCCTGGTCGCGGCAAATGCCATGGCCGTACTGGTGCAATACCAGTCCGCGAAGCTGGGGCTCGCCACCGGGATGAGCCTGCCGGAGATCCTGGGCAAACGGCTGGGCACCCGCGGCCGCCGTGCCTATTGGGCGCAGGCAGAGATCGTTGCCGGCGCAACGGACATGGCTGAGGTCATCGGCGGAGCCGTTGCCCTCAACCTGCTCTTTGGCCTCCCCCTGCTGACGGGTGGCGTCATCATTGGCGTGGCATCGATGCTGCTGCTTACCCTGCAGTCCCATCGCAGCCAGAAGTCGTTCGAACTGGCCATTTTGACCCTGCTCGGCGTGATCGCCGTCGGGTTCGTCAGTGGCCTGTTTGTCAGTCCGCCCGATGGAAGCAGTGCCCTGGCCGGCCTCGTGCCCCGGTTCGAGGGAACGGACACCGTCCTGCTGGCTGCCAGCATGCTGGGTGCCACGGTCATGCCCCACGCGATCTACCTGCACTCAGCCCTGGCCCGGGACCGCCACGGCTTCTCGGAGGACCCGGCAGTCAGGACGCGGCTGATCCGTGCCACCCGCTTTGACGTCGCCGGCGCCCTGCTGCTCGCCGGCGTCGTGAATATCGCCATGCTGCTGCTCGCCGCCTCCAGCCTCCGCGGCGTCGAAGGCACCGACACCATCGCCGGGGCGCACGCAGCCGTCACGTCGGCACTGGGCCCCGTCATCGGCGTCGTGTTTGCCATAGGCCTGCTGGCATCCGGGCTGGCCTCCACGTCCGTGGGATGCTACGCCGGTGCCACCATCATGGGCGGACTGCTGAAACTGCGCGTCCCCTTGCTGACCCGCCGGCTCGTCACCCTGATTCCGGCGCTGCTGGTGCTGGGAGCGGGCATTGAACCAACCCTCGCCCTGGTCCTGAGCCAGGTCCTCCTCAGCTTCGGTATCCCGTTCGCCCTGGTGCCACTGATCCGGCTGACGGGCGACCGCAAAATCATGGGAATCCACACGGACTCCCGGCCCCTGCGCATCGCGGGATGGACCAGCGCCACGCTGATCGTCGGCCTGAACTGCGTCCTGATCTTCCTCACCGTGCTCGGGCAATCCTGACCAGGCGGCCCCCGCGCTATCCGGCCGCAGCGCCCTATCCGGCCGCGGCGCTCCCGGAGGCGGCCCCGGCGCCCCTGGCCCGGGAGAGCGCCTGGTACCAGTAGAAGGACCGCTTCGGTGTCCGTTCCAGGGTCTCGAAGTCGACGTGCACCAGGCCAAAGCGCTGCGAATAGCCGGCGGCCCATTCGAAGTTGTCCATCAGGGTCCACACGTAGTAGCCCCGCAGGTCCACGCCTTCTGCAGCGCCGCCAGGCGCGGTGGAATCCAGCGCGGCACGAAGGTGCGATGCCAGGTAACCCACGCGGTCGTCGTCCTCCAGCGTTCCGGAGACGCGGTCCGGCTCGGGGAAGCTGGCCCCGCCTTCGGTGATGTACACCGGCGGAAGGGCGTCGCCGTAGCGGTCGCGCATCTCGGCAAGGAGCGTCCCGAGGTACTCCGGCGCTACCGGCCAGCCGAACCCCGTGCTGCCGTGGTCCGGGTACCCCACCTCATGGAAGGGCAGCCGGGCCAATTCCTGGTGGGTGTTTGCCGGAATCGGGGTTATGCCCGGGCCCAGTGCCACCTTGACCGGGAAGTAGTAGTTCAGCCCGTAGAAGTCCAACGGCTGGTGGATAGTTCGAAGGTCCGCATCTGAAATCCGGCCCATGGAGCGGAGCCACGGCCGTGCATACAGCGGCAGCGACGGGTAGCGTCCCAGCAGGACCGGGTCGGCATAGATCCTGTTCATCAGCAGGTCGTAGAGGTGTGCCACCAGCCTGTCGCCGGGTTTGCGGCTGGCGGGGCGGACGGGCGCATGCAGGTTGGTCACACCGATGCCGCCTGCCACTCCGGCGGCGCGCAGTGCCTGCACCCCGAGTCCGTGGGCAAGGAGTTGGTGGTGGATCGAGGGAAGGGCGTCGAACATCAGTTTCCGGCCGGGGGCATGCACGCCCAGGGCGTAGCCGTTCAGGGTGACGGAGACCGGCTCATTCAGGGTCACCCACTGCGCCACCCGGTCACCAAACCGCTCACCTGCCGCCCGGGCATACTCGCCGAACCGTTCGGCGGTGTCCCGGTGCAGCCAGCCGCCCCGGTGCTCCAGCGGCAGCGGCGTGTCCCAGTGGTAAAGGGTGGCCATGGGGGAGATGCCGGCCTCGAGCAGCTGGTCGATCAGGCGGTCGTAGAAATCAAGGCCCTCGCTGTTGAGGCTGCCCTGGCCGTCAGGCTGGATGCGCGGCCAGGACAGCGAGAACCGGTACGAGTCCACGCCCAGCTCCTTGAGCAGGGCCACGTCCTCCGGCAGCCGGTTGTAGTGGTCGCACGCTACGGCGGGGGAGTGCCCGCCAATAATCGCACCTGGCTTCTCGGCAAAAGCATCCCAGCCGGACGGCCCCCGGCCGCCGTCTGTGACTGCGCCTTCTATCTGGAACGCCGCTGCCGCGACGCCCAGGGTGAACGACGCCGGCACGCGCCCGGCCAGTTCCGTCACGGATTCGGTGCCTTCCAGGGTCATGCCCCTATCATCCAGCGCGTTCGCGGCCACGGCAATGGCCGCCCCGCGGCCCCTGCCAGCACCGATTCGCATCTGCCGCGGATTTCCGGCATACTAGATGAGTTGTTCAAGCGCTTCTTCGCGTCCCGATCCGGATAATGCCGGATGCAGGGTCCAAGTTGAAGACCAAACATAACCCACCCCAATGGAATTGCGGATTTGTATGCGTGTTGAGCGCGACACGCCCGACCGCGGGGGTCGGTTGCGCCGGCAAGGTGAGGAACCCGGATTTATCCGGATTCAGTTTGTGCGGCGGATGGTGGTTACGACCTCAAATGCTTCGGCAGCCATACAACGAGTAAGTGAACAGGGCAGCCCTAACCAGGGGAAGCACAGACTGAAAGAGAGTCAGGCGACATGGCGGGACAAAAAATCCGCATCCGGCTGAAGTCATACGACCACGAGGTCATTGACGTTTCAGCACGGAAGATCGTTGAGACGGTCACGCGCGCAGGCGCAACGGTAGTGGGCCCCGTGCCGCTGCCCACGGAGAAGAACGTGTACTGCGTCATCCGCTCTCCGCACAAGTACAAGGACAGCCGCGAGCACTTTGAAATGCGCACGCACAAGCGTCTTATCGACATCATCGATCCCACGCCGAAGGCTGTTGACTCGCTCATGCGTCTCGACCTGCCGGCCGACGTGAACATCGAAATCAAGCTGTAGGGAGGTGCTGAGAAACTATGACCGCAACCCGTAACGTAAAGGGCCTGCTGGGCACGAAGCTCGGCATGACCCAGGTCTGGGACGAGAACAACAAGCTCATCCCCGTCACTGTGGTCCAGGCAGACTCGAACGTCATCACCCAGCTGCGCAACGCTGAGGCCGATGGCTACGTCGCCGTTCAGATCGGCTACGGCCAGATCGATCCCCGCAAGGTCACCAAGCCGCTGGCTGGTCACTTTGAAAAGGCAGGCGTCACGCCTCGCCGTCACGTCGTCGAACTCCGTACCGCAGACGCTGCTGAGTACGAGCTGGGCCAGGAGCTCTCCGTAGAGGTCTTCGAAGCCGGCCAGAAGATCGACGTCATCGGCACCACCAAGGGTAAGGGCTTCGCCGGTGTTATGAAGCGTCACGGCTTCCACGGCGTTGGCGCTTCCCACGGTGCCCACAAGAACCACCGTAAGCCCGGTTCAATCGGTGGCGCATCCACCCCGAGCCGCGTCTTCAAGGGCATGAAAATGGCCGGCCGCATGGGCGCCGTTCGTCACACCACGCTGAACCTCACGGTCCACGCGGTTGACGTCGAGAAGTCGCTGCTCCTTATCAAGGGTGCCGTCCCCGGCGCCCGCGGCCAGGTCGTCCTCGTACGCACCGCCGTGAAGGGAGCCTAGTCCAATGGCTAACACTGTCCAGGTTGACCTGCCTGCAGAGATCTTCGACGTCCAGACCAACGTGCCGCTGCTGCACCAGGTTGTCGTTGCCCAGCTCGCTGCTGCTCGCCAGGGTACCCACAAGACCAAGACCCGCGCTGAAGTTTCCGGTGCAGGACGCAAGCCGTTCAAGCAGAAGGGCACCGGTCGCGCCCGTCAGGGTTCCATCCGTGCTCCGCACATGACCGGCGGTGGCATTGTCCACGGTCCCACCCCGCGTGACTACAGCCAGCGCACCCCCAAGAAGATGATTGCTGCTGCTCTGCGCGGCGCACTGTCTGACCGGGCCCGCAACGGCCGCATCCACGTTGTCTCCGAGCTGGTGGCAGGCGACAAGCCGTCCGCCAAGACCGCTCTGGCAACGCTCAAGGGTGTTTCCGAGCGCAAGAACCTGCTGGTCGTCATCGAGCGCGACAACGACGTGGCTGCACTGTCCGTGCGCAACCTCGCCGGCGTTCACGTTCTGTACGCAGACCAGCTGAACACCTACGACGTTCTCGTCTCTGATGACGTTGTCTTCACCAAGGCTGCTTACGACGCATTCGTTGCCGCTAAGGCAGCTAAGAACGAGGAGGATGCCAAGTGAGTGCAGCCACCATCAAGGATCCCCGCGACGTCGTGCTTGCACCCGTCGTGTCGGAAAAGAGCTACGGCCTGATCGACGAGGGCAAGTACACCTTCCTGGTGGACCCCCGTTCGA
This sequence comes from Arthrobacter sp. MOO21, assembly GCF_057369995.2. Taxonomy (NCBI): domain Bacteria; kingdom Bacillati; phylum Actinomycetota; class Actinomycetes; order Micrococcales; family Micrococcaceae; genus Arthrobacter; species Arthrobacter sp. MOO21. The sequence goes on from NZ_CM170671.2 coordinate 2,944,721, forward strand.
ACAAGACCGAGATCAAGCTGGCCGTGGAGAAGATTTTCTCCGTCAAGGTCGAATCGATCAACACCATCAACCGTGCCGGTAAGCGCAAGCGCACCAAATTCGGATGGGGTACCCGCAAGAACACCAAGCGTGCGATTGTCACCCTCAAAGAAGGCACCATCGACATCTTCGGCGGTCCGCTCTCGTAGCGGAGACCACTTTAACGAGGAAATAAATTATGGGAATCCGTAAATACAAGCCGACTACCCCGGGCCGTCGTGGCTCGAGCGTAGCGGACTTTATCGAAATCACGCGGTCGACGCCGGAAAAGTCGTTGGTACGTCCCCTGCCCAAGAAGGGCGGCCGTAACAACACCGGTAAGATCACCACCCGTCACAAGGGTGGTGGCCACAAGCGCCAGTACCGTCTGATCGACTTCCGTCGCCACGACAAGGACGGCGTCAACGCCCGCGTTGCCGAAATCGAGTACGATCCGAACCGCACGGCTCGCATCGCCCTCCTGCACTACGTTGATGGCACCAAGCGTTACATCATCGCCCCCAACAAGCTCTCCCAGGGTGACGTTGTGGAGGCAGGTGCCGGTGCTGACATCAAGCCCGGTAACAACCTGCCCCTGCTCAACATCCCGGTGGGTACCGTTGTCCACGCAGTTGAACTGCGTCCGGGCGGCGGCGCCAAGATGGGCCGCTCCGCCGGCGCATCCATCCAGCTTGTTGCCAAGGAAGGCCGCTTCGCCCAGCTGCGTCTGCCCTCCGGCGAAATCCGCAACGTTGACGTGCGCTGCCGCGCAACCATCGGCGAGGTCGGCAACGCCGAGCAGTCGAACATCAACTGGGGCAAGGCCGGCCGTATGCGGTGGAAGGGCGTCCGCCCGACCGTCCGTGGTGTCGCCATGAACCCGGTTGACCACCCGCACGGTGGTGGTGAGGGTAAGACCTCCGGTGGTCGTAACCCCGTCAACCCGAACGGTAAGCGTGAAGGCCGCACCCGCCGCCCCAACAAAGAGAGCGACAAGCTTATTGTTCGTCGCCGTCGTACTGGCAAGAACAAGCGATAGGAGCCTGGACACATGCCACGCAGCCTGAAAAAAGGTCCTTTCGTTGACCAGCACCTCTTTGTGAAGGTAGCCAGGGAAAACGAAAAGGGCACCAAGAACGTCATCAAGACCTGGTCCCGCCGTTCGATGATCATCCCCGACATGCTCGGACACACGATCGCCGTACACGACGGACGCAAGCACATCCCGGTGTTTGTCACTGAGTCGATGGTCGGGCACAAGCTCGGCGAATTCGCTCCCACGCGGACATTCCGCGGCCATGTCAAGGACGACCGTAAGGGCAAGCGCCGCTAGGCGCCTGCGTTTACGTCAAAGACGAGAGAAGGAAAGCAATGGAAGCCAAGGCAATTGCGCGCCACATCCGCGTAACGCCTATGAAGGCCCGGCGCGTCGTCAACCTTGTTCGTGGCTTGCAAGCGAATGAGGCTCTGGCAATTCTGAAGTTTGCCCCCCAGGCAGCTTCGGAGCCGGTATTCAAGGTAGTTCAGTCGGCAATCTCCAACGCCCGGGTCCTCGCGGACCGCGACGGCGTGGCGTTTGACGAAGGTGACCTCATCATCAGCGAAGCGTTTGTTGATGAAGGCCCGACCATGAAGCGGTTCCAGCCGCGTGCCCAGGGTCGTGCATTTCAGATCAAGAAGCGCACCAGCCACATCACCGTGGTAGTCGCTACCCCGGAGAAAGAGGAGGCTCGCTAAGTGGGACAGAAAGTAAACCCGCACGGGTTCCGACTCGGCATCACCACCGATCACGTATCGCACTGGTTCGCTGACAGCACCAAGGCCGGCCAGCGGTACAAGGACTTCGTCCGCGAAGACATCCGCATCCGCCAGCTCATGTCCACGGGCATGGAGCGCGCCGGTATCGCCAAGGTTGAGATCGAGCGCACCCGTGACCGCGTCCGCGTGGACATCCACACGGCCCGTCCCGGCATCGTCATCGGCCGCCGTGGAGCAGAAGCAGACCGCATCCGCGGCGAGCTCGAAAAGCTCACCGGCAAGCAGGTCCAGCTGAACATCCTCGAGGTCAAGAACCCCGAGATGGAAGCCCAGCTTGTGGCCCAGGGCGTTGCAGAGCAGCTGACTTCCCGCGTGGCATTCCGCCGTGCGATGAAGAAGGCCATGCAGTCCGCACAGCGTGCAGGTGCCAAGGGCATCCGTATCGCCTGCTCGGGCCGCCTGGGTGGCGCTGAAATGTCCCGCTCGGAGTTCTACCGTGAAGGCCGTGTGCCCCTGCACACCCTCCGCGCGAACATCGACTACGGCTTCTACGAAGCCAAGACTACCTTCGGCCGCATCGGCGTGAAGGTCTGGATCTACAAGGGTGACGTCACCGCCAAGGAACTGGCCGCACAGGCTGCTTCCGCACCGTCCCGCGGTAACCGTGGTGACCGTCCGGGCCGCCCGGGTGGCGCTGACCGTGGTGACCGCCGCCGTCGCAACGACCGCCCGGCCGCCGAGGCAGCTCCTGCTGCCGAAGCACCGGCAGTTGAAGCAGCACCTGCTGCTGCAGAAGGAGGACAGGCTTAAATGCTTATCCCACGTCGAGTCAAGCACCGTAAGCAGCACCACCCGGGTCGTTCCGGCGCTGCTACGGGCGGCACCCAGGTCTCCTTCGGTGAGTACGGCATCCAGGCCCTGAGCCCGGCATACGTCACCAACCGTCAGATCGAGTCCGCTCGTATCGCGATGACCCGCCACATCAAGCGTGGCGGCAAGGTCTGGATCAACATCTACCCGGACCGTCCCCTGACCAAGAAGCCTGCCGAAACCCGCATGGGTTCCGGTAAGGGTTCACCGGAATGGTGGGTCGCCAACGTCAAGCCGGGACGGGTTCTCTTCGAACTCTCCGGTGTCAATGAAGAGGTAGCTCGCGAGGCCCTGCGCCTGGCAATCCACAAGCTGCCGTTGAAGGCACGCATTGTGCGTCGCGAGGGTGGTGAATAGAAATGGCAGTAGGATCCAAGGATCTGGCTCCCGCACAGCTGGACGGTTTCGACAACGAGCGTCTCGTTGAAGAACTCCGCAAGGCCAAGGAAGAGCTGTTCAACCTGCGTTTCCAGTCCGCCACCGGACAGCTGGAGAACCACGGTCGCCTGCGCGCGGTAAAGAAGGACATCGCACGCATCTACACCGTTCTCCGCGAACGCGAGCTGGGCATTCGTGCCGAGGTTGCCGCACCGGTTGTGGAAGCCAAGGAAGAGAAGAAGTCCAAGAAGGCTTCAACCAAGAAGGCCGACAAGGCTGAAAAGGCTGAGACCGAGGAGGACGCCAAGTGAGTGAAAAGGACCAGAACGTGACCGAATCTGCTACCGAAGCCAAGGCTGGGCAGCGCGGTTACCGCAAGACCCGTCGCGGCTACGTGGTCTCCGACAAGATGGAAAAGACCATCGTCGTCGAGGTTGAAGACCGCGTGAAGCACGCACTGTACGGCAAGGTCATCCGCCGCACCTCCAAGGTCAAGGCGCACGACGAAGAGAACACCGCCGGCATCGGCGACCTCGTTGTCATTGCCGAGACCCGTCCGCTGTCCGCCACCAAGAACTGGCGGCTCGTGGAAATCCTCGAGAAGGCCAAGTAGCACCTGCTGCTTAGCTGAGCCCCTGCTCCCTTACGGGAGCGGGGGCTTCCTCGTTTAAGCAAGCGTCACGCCGGCACCTTTTCACGTGGGCGGACGACGGCGGGACGTGGCCTCGCGGGGGAGTGGCACCATGGGTGGGCCGAAAGGCTGCCCTGCGAGACGCCGTCGTCCGTCTTGCAGCCCGGGCAGGAGGGGTGATATGGGGATCGATGGGAAACGTGCTAGGATATTGAGTTTGTATGGCGCCTTCTGTGCGCCGTCATTAACCTCGTAAACAAGCGTGCCACAGCATAGTGCTTCCTTGCGCCCGGGATCCTTCCCGGACCGGATGGAGGCAACTGCTTCTGGCACGGGCGTTTAGGCCTGGTCTGGCAAAATCCAGGCAGGTCAAGAGACACCCCGATCAACCGTTCCGCAAGGCTCATTCCGTAGCATGACCACGGCCTGAGAACCGGCGCGACGCAAGGAGTAAATAGTGATTCAGCAGGAGTCGCGACTGAAGGTCGCCGACAACACGGGTGCTAAGGAAATCCTTACCATTCGCGTTCTCGGTGGATCCGGCCGTCGCTACGCAGGCATCGGTGACGTCATTGTCGCCACCGTCAAGGATGCAATCCCGGGCGGCAACGTAAAGAAGGGCGATGTGGTCAAGGCTGTCATCGTCCGTACCAAGAAGGAACGCCGCCGTGCGGATGGTTCCTACATCAAGTTTGACGAGAACGCAGCTGTGATCCTGAAGAACGACGGTGACCCCCGTGGTACCCGTATCTTCGGACCGGTTGGTCGTGAACTGCGTGACAAGAAGTTCATGAAGATCGTTTCTCTGGCTCCGGAGGTGCTCTAGTCCATGGCTGCAAAGATCAAGAAGGGTGACCTGGTTCAGGTCATCACTGGCGCCAAGGCTGAGCGCGGCGGCGACCGCGGCAAGCAGGGCAAGGTTCTGCGCGTATTCACCGACACCAACCGCGTGCTGGTTGAAGGCATCAACCGCGTCACCAAGCACACCCGGGTTGGGCAGTCGCAGCGCGGCACCAAGACCGGCGGCATCGAGGTCGTAGAGGCCCCGATCCACGTTTCCAACGTGGCCCTGGTTGACCCGTCGACCAAGAAGCCGACCCGTGTGGGCTTCCGCCTCGACACCGTAGAGAAGGACGGCGTCAAGAAGACCGTCCGTATCCGCGTGTCCAAGAGCACCGGGAAGGACATCTAATGACTGAGACTCTCGAGACTCCGGTAACGAAGATCGTTCCTCGTCTGAAGACCAAGTACGCCGAGTCCATCAAGGCTGCGCTGCAGGATGAATTCAAGTACGAGAACGTGAACCAGGTACCCCGCCTGGTGAAGGTTGTTGTGAACATGGGTGTTGGAGATGCCGCCAAGGACTCCAAGCTGATCGACGGCGCTGTCCGCGATCTCACCCAGATCACCGGCCAGAAGCCGCAGGTTACCAAGGCCCGCAAGTCGATCGCACAGTTCAAGCTGCGCGAAGGCATGCCCATCGGTGCACACGCAACCCTGCGTGGCGACCGCATGTGGGAATTCGTCGACCGCTTGGTCACCCTGGCACTGCCCCGTATCCGCGACTTCCGCGGCCTGAGCGGCAAGCAGTTCGATGGCAATGGCAACTACACCTTCGGTCTGACCGAGCAGGTTATGTTCCACGAAATCGACCAGGACAAGATCGACCGCGTCCGCGGTATGGACATCACGGTTGTGACCACCGCCAAGACTGACGACGAAGGCCGCGCGCTGCTCAAGGCGCTGGGTTTCCCGTTCAAGACCGAAGCTTAATTACTACGTAAAAGGTCCGGCCGCTCCGCTCCGCGTGGGCGAACGGCGGAAACCGTTACGAGGAAGGGCAAGAGCCCACCATGACAATGACAGATCCTGTCGCAGACATGCTTACGCGCCTGCGTAACGCAAACTCGGCATACCACGACTCCGTGACTATGCCTTACAGCAAGCTCAAGGCACGCGTTGCCGACATCCTCAAGGCCGAAGGTTTCATCGCCGGCTGGAAGGAAGAGGACGCTGAGGTTGGCAAGAAGCTGACCCTCGAGCTGAAGTTCGGTCCGAACCGCGAGCGTTCCATCGCCGGTGTTCGCCGTATCTCCAAGCCGGGTCTCCGCGTTTACGCGAAGTCCACCAACCTGCCGCACGTGCTCGGTGGTCTGGGTATCGCAATCCTGTCCACCTCTTCCGGCCTCCTGACTGACAAGCAGGCCGGCAAGAAGGGCGTGGGCGGCGAAGTCCTCGCGTACGTCTGGTAACGGGAAAGGAAGAGAATAATGTCACGTATTGGACGTCTCCCCATCACCGTTCCTGCCGGCGTTGAGGTCAAGGTTGACGGCTCTGTCGTCAGCGTCAAGGGTTCCAAGGGCGAGCTGAGCCACACTGTGGCCAGCCCGATCGAGGTTGCCCTTGAGGAAAACACCCTGACCGTCAGCCGCCCGAACGACGAGCGCGCCTCCCGTTCGCTCCACGGCCTGACCCGCACCCTGATCGCCAACATGATCCAGGGCGTCACCGCAGGCTACGAGAAGAAGCTTGAAATCGTTGGTACCGGTTACCGCGTTCAGGCCAAGGGTTCTGACCTTGAGTTCGCTCTCGGCTACAGCCACCCGGTCAGCGTTGCGGCTCCGGCCGGCATCACCTTTGCAGTAGAGGGACCGACCAAGCTCTCTGTCTCAGGCATCAACAAGCAGCAGGTCGGCGAAGTTGCTGCCAACATTCGCAAGCTGCGGAAGCCTGACCCGTACAAGGGCAAGGGCATCCGTTACGCCGGCGAGGTTATCCGCCGCAAGGTCGGAAAGGCTGGTAAGTAACCATGGCCATCGCCATTAACAAGAAGCGTACGAACAAGAGCAAGGCTGCTGCCCGCAGCCGCCGCCAGCTTCGTATCCGCAAGCGCATTGCCGGTACGGCTGCCCGCCCCCGCCTGGTGGTCAACCGCTCCGCACGCCACGTATTTGTCCAGGTTGTCGACGACAGCATTGGGCAGACCGTAGCAAGCGCGTCCACTCTGGAAGCTGACCTCCGTGCATTCGACGGTGACAAGACTGCCAAGGCCAAGCGCGTTGGCGAGCTCGTCGCCGAACGTGCCAAGGCTGCCGGCGTAGAGGCTGTCGTTTTCGACCGTGGTGGTAACAAGTACCACGGCCGCATCGCAGCCGTCGCCGACGGTGCACGCGAAGGTGGGCTGTCACTGTGACCGAAGCAAACAAGGAAAAGGACACTGTGTCTGCAGATCAGAAGGCTCCCGAGGCCGCAGCTGCTGAGACCACTGCCCCCGCTGCCGAGGACCGCCGTGGTGGCGCCCGTCGCGGCGAGCGTGGCGACCGCGGCCAGGGCCGCGGCGACCGCGGTGGCCGTGGCGGCCGCGACGGTGGCCGTGAAGCCGAAAAGAACCAGTTCGTAGAGCGCGTTGTCACCATCAACCGCGTTTCCAAGGTCGTCAAGGGTGGTCGTCGCTTCAGCTTCACCGCACTGGTCGTCGTTGGTGACGGTAACGGCATGGTCGGCGTCGGCTACGGCAAGGCCAAGGAAGTTCCCGCTGCTATCGCCAAGGGCGTTGAAGAGGCCAAGAAGTCCTTCTTCCGCGTTCCTCGCGTTGGCAACACCATCCCGCACCGCGTACAGGGTGAAGCCGCCGCCGGCGTCGTCATGCTGCGTCCGGCTTCCGCCGGTACCGGTGTTATCGCCGGTGGTCCGGTCCGTGCAGTACTGGAGTGCGTGGGCATCCACGACATCCTCTCCAAGTCGCTCGGTTCCTCCAACGCCATCAACATCGTTCACGCGACTGTTGACGCCCTCAAGCGCCTCGAAGAGCCGGGCATCCGTGGCAGCACGCCGCGGCCTGCCGCTGGACGAGGTTGCTCCCCAGGCACTGGTGAAGGCCCTCCTCGCCCCGAAGGCAGGTGTCTAGTCATGGCTAAGAACCTGGTCCCCTCCGACGCTCAGTTGGAGATCACTCAGATCAAGTCCGCCATTGGCGGCAAGCAGAACCAGCGCGACACCCTGCGGTCCCTCGGCCTGAAGCGGATCGGACACACCGTTGTCCGCACCGCCGACGCCGTGACCGTCGGAATGCTCAACACGGTTCCGCACCTGGTAAAGGTAGAGGAGGCGAAGTAAATGGCAGAGAACACTGCTGATAAGGCACAGGCTGCTGAGAAGCAGAACGCCCTGAAGGTTCACCACCTGCGTCCCGCCCCGGGTGCCAAGACCGCCAAGACCCGTGTTGGTCGTGGTGAGGCATCCAAGGGTAAGACCGCCGGTCGCGGTACCAAGGGTACGGCAGCCCGCTACCAGGTGAAGGCTGGCTTTGCCGGCGGCCAGCTGCCGCTGCACATGCGCCTGCCGAAGCTTCGCGGCTTCAAGAACCCGTTCCGGGTCGAATTCCAGGTGGTAAACCTGGACAAGCTCAACGAGCTGTTCCCGGAAGGTGGCGCTGTCACCGTGGAGAACCTGGTCGAAAAGGGTGCCGTTCGCAAGAACCAGCCCGTCAAGGTGCTGGGCACCGGCGACATCACCGTCAAGGTTGACGTCACCGCCCACGCATTCTCGGCCAGCGCCGCGGAAAAGATTGCTGCAGCAGGCGGAAGCACCACCGCCCTCTAAGGACGGCGCCAGCTGTAAAAACTCCCGGTATCCGCAGGCTTCGGCCCCGGATACCGGGAGTTTTTCACTTCCGCCGGTCGTATATTTCCCGCCACCGGGCGCACGATCGAGCCTGCGGATTGTTCGCATGGCGCATACAACCGTTAGACTCGGTTGTCGGGATCTATCGAATTCCCTCACCCCACTCTTTATTGACACCACAGGAGGACGCTTGCTTAGCGCATTTGGCCGGGCCTTTCGCACGCCTGATCTGCGACGCAAGTTGTTGTTCACGCTGGGAATCATCACCATCTTCCGCTTGGGCGCTTTCATTCCCTCGCCTGGTGTGGACTACCAGAATGTCCAGCAATGCTTGCAGAACGGTCAGACTGCCGGCGGGCTCTACCAGCTCGTCAACCTGTTCAGCGGCGGGGCCTTGCTCCAGGTGTCCATCTTCGCCCTGGGCATCATGCCCTACATCACGGCCAGCATCATCGTCCAGCTCCTGCGGGTGGTCATTCCCCGGTTCCAGCAGCTGTACGAGGAGGGCGCGTCGGGGCAGTCCAAGCTGACCCAGTACACGCGCTACCTCACCATCGCGCTGGGCCTGCTAAATGCAACCACCCTGGTGTCCCTGGCCCGCTCCGGCCAGCTGCTTCCCGGCTGCCAGCTGCCGGTGATCCCCGACTCCAGCGTCATCACCACGATCCTGATCATCATCACGCTCACGGCCGGCACCGGCCTGATCATGTGGATGGGCGAGCTCGTCACCGAGAGGGGCGTGGGCAACGGCATGTCGCTGCTCATCTTCACGTCCATCGCGGCGCAGTTCCCCACGTCGCTTGGCGCGATCTGGACCTCGCAGGGTCCCGGCACGTTCTTCCTCGTCCTGGTGGTGGGCCTGCTGACCGTGGCGCTGGTGGTCTTCGTTGAACAGTCGCAGCGCCGCATCCCCGTCCAGTACGCCAAGCGCATGATCGGCAGGCGGACCGTGGGCGGCACCAGCACCTACATTCCCATCAAGGTGAACATGGCCGGCGTCATTCCGGTGATCTTCGCTTCCTCAATGCTCTATATTCCCGGCCTGATTGCGCAGTTCAACCAGCCGAAGAACGGCGAGCAGCTCCAGCCCTGGGTTGAATGGATCAACAACAACCTGACCCGCGGCGACCACCCGATCTACATGGCCGTTTACTTCGTCCTGATCGTGTTTTTCACCTACTTCTACGTCGCGATTACCTTCAACCCTGAAGAGGTCTCCGACAACATGAAGAAGTATGGCGGCTTCATACCGGGTATCCGCGCCGGCCGGCCGACCGCGGACTACCTGCAGTACGTGCTTTCCCGGATCACTCTTCCCGGTGCCCTGTACCTGGGCTTCGTGGCGCTGATTCCGCTGGTGGCGCTCGTGCTGATCAACGCGAACCAGAACTTCCCGTTCGGTGGCACCTCGATCCTGATCATGGTGGGCGTTGGCCTGGAAACCGTCAAACAAATTGATGCGCAGCTACAACAACGTCACTACGAAGGGCTTTTGCGATGACGAGAATGCTGATTATTGGACCTCCCGGTTCCGGAAAAGGAACGCAGGCGGAGCGGATCTCAGAACGCCTCGGCGTTGTGGCCATCTCCACCGGCGACATCTTCCGGGCCAACGTGAAGGGCGAAACCCCGCTCGGCATTGAGGCCAAGAAGTACATGGACAACGGTGACTTCGTTCCGGACAGCGTGACCAACAAGATGGTCCGCGACCGCCTGAACGAGCCCGACGTCGACAACGGCTTCCTGCTGGACGGCTACCCGCGCACCACCGCGCAGGTGGACTACCTCGACGAGATCCTCGCCAACGGCGACGAGAAGCTCGACGTCGTCCTGCAGCTGACCGCTGACGACGAGGAACTGGTGCACCGGCTTTTGGGCCGTGCGAAGGAGACGGGCCGGAGCGACGACAACGAAGCCGTCATCCGCCACCGCCTGGACCTCTACCACGAGCAGACCGAAGCCGTCGTGGCAAAGTACGCCGAGCGCGGCATCCTCACCCAGGTCGACGGGATTGGTCCCATCGACGAGGTGACCAACCGCGTGATGCAGGCCATCAAGGCGGCACAGGCAGCCTGACCCAGGCGCCCCCATCGAGCGAGGCTCCTCCCGGCAACCGGGAGGAGCCTCAGCCATGTGAAAGGACAAACACCATGGCCTTCGGCCAGCCCCGGATCGAATACAAGAACAATGCCCAGATGCGCACCATGCACGAGGCCGGGCTGGTCCTCAGCCGCGCGCTGGACGCCGCCGTGGCAGCCGCGGTGCCGGGGGTCACCACCAAGCACCTGGATGACGTCTTCGCCGCCGTCCTGAACGAGGCGGGGGCCAAGTCCAACTTCCTCGGCTACCACGGCTTCCCGGCCACCATCTGCACTTCGGTCAATGATGAAGTGGTCCACGGCATCCCCGGCAGCCGCGTGCTGCAGGACGGCGACATCATTTCCATCGACGGCGGCGCAATCGTCAACGGCTGGCACTCCGACTCAGCGCGCACCGTCATCGTGGGCACTGCCGACCCCGAGGACCAGAGACTCTCGGACGTCACGCACGCAGCCATGTGGCGGGGCATCGCCGCCCTGGCCAAGGGCACGCATGTGGGTGATATCGGCGCCGCCATCGACGACTATGTCTCTTCTGTGCCGGGCAAGCCCCTGGGCATCCTGGAGGACTACGTGGGCCATGGCATCGGCTCCGAAATGCACATGGCACCGGACGTGCTCAACTACCGCACCAACCACCGCGGCCCCAGGATTAAGCCCGGCCTCTGCCTTGCCATCGAGCCGATGCTGGTCCGCGGCGGCATCGACACTGCCGTCCTCGAGGACGACTGGACCGTGGTGACCACCGACGGCAAGCGCTCCTGCCAGTGGGAGCACTCCGTGGCGGTCCACGAGAAGGGCATCTGGGTGCTGTCAGCGCCCGACGGCGGCGCGGAGCACCTGGAGCCGCTCGGCGTCACCCCCGTGCCGATTCCGTAGGGTCCCGCTCCCCGTGAAGCAGGTAGCGCCAGGTGTCGTTTTGACGGTTCAAAACGACACTTGGCGCTACTCAGTTGGGGAAGGGGCCTAGGCCTTCAGCTTGGGCTTCACATCGCGGTCGTAGATCCCCTGCAGCGTGTTCTTCAGGTCCGTCATGGTGGACTTCACGTCGCCCTGCTGGGTGAGGATCTTCGCGGCAGCCTTCGCCATCTCCTGGTCGGCCCCGGGCAGGAACACACGGGCGTTGTCCTGGACTTTGGTCACCGCCAGCTGGTCCATGGCCGTCTTGATCTGCGGCGTTTTGGCCAGCACCGCCGTCATGTCCGCCGACTTGCGGGTGGGCATGTAGCCGGTGGCGGCAGAGAACTCTGCGGTACTCTCGGGCTGCGTGACGAAGTCCAGGAACATCCCGGCGGCCATCTGCTCCTCCTTGGTGATGCCGCTGGGAATGCCGAGCCCTGCGCCGCCGGTGGGGCAGACGTTGGTGTCGGCCTTCGGGCCGCCCGGCAGGAACCCGACTCCGACATTGAACTTGGCGGACTTCAGGATCCCCAGCAGCGAGCCGGTGGACGAGATGGTGGTGGAGGTCAGCCCGGCGGAGAAATCGTCCGCCGCTTCCTTGGACGATACGCCGGCCCACTTGTCCTTGTAGATCGAGTCCTGCGCCCACTGCAGTGCCGCGACGGATTCAGCGGAGTCGCAGGTGATGTCCCATTCCTTGGACCAGCCGCCGCCCCACCCCCACAGCATGTTCTGCAGCGTCCAGCCCGCGTATCCGGCAAGCGCGGGGTAGATGTAGGCGTACTGTGCGCCGGAGGCCGCCTTGAGCTTGGGCGCCCACTCAGCGAATTCGTCCCAGGTCTTGGGAGCGCGGTCCGGCAGCCCTGCCGCGGCGAAGTGGTCCTTGTTGTAGTAGAACAGCGGCGTGGACCGGCCATAGGGCAGCGCCCACTGCTTGCCGTCGTACTTGTAGTCGTTGACCAGTGACTGCTGGAAGTCGTCCATCTTCGTGTCCAGCTGCTTTGTCAGGCCGTCGACGGGAATGATGCTGCCGTTGGTGTAGTAGCGGAACCACCACACATCGGAGAGGACAACAACGCCGGGGAGGCCGGACTTGGCCGCCTGCGCCGTCTGGAACTTCTGGGCGATCTCCTCGTAGTTGGCCCCGGCGGTGACCAGGTTGACGGTGATGCCCGGGTTCTTGGCCTGGAACTTCTCGATCAGGCTCTTCTCCACCTCCTGTGACTGGCCGGGGTGGCTGGACCAGAAGTCGATCTTAGCGGCCGGCTTTACGCCGCTGAAGTCGATGTCCGTTGCCTGTGACGTGGATTGGCCGCCGCCGGTGGTTGAGGGGCCGCCGCAGGCGGCGAGGGCTGCTGCGGAGGCGGTGGCCCCCGCGAGGCCCAGGAAGTGCCGCCGGTCCAGATGAAATGCCATGAGGGTTTCCTTTCGGTTGTTGCCTTGGAATGGTGAAGTACGACGGCGGCCGGCGGCTTAGCCGGTCACGCTGCCCTGGGTGAGGCCTGCCACGATGTAGCGCTGCAGGGCGGCGAAAATGATCAGGATCGGGACGATGACCAGCACTGCGCCGGCCATGAGGACGCCCCACCCGGCGGCGTTGCTCTCGCTGTTCTGGAGGAGGGTCAGGCCCACAGGCAGGGTCATGGTCTCGGGCCGGTCGGTGATGATGAGCGGCCAGATGTAGTCATTCCATTCGGTCACGATGGTCACCAGGGCCACGGTGGCGATGGAGGGGACCGATACGGGGACCACGATCTGCCACAGCCGGCGCCAGTGGCCTGCACCGTCCATCTCGGCCGACTCCAGGATTGAAGCGGGCAGTGTCCGGAAGTGCTGGCGCAGCAGGAAGGTGCCGAAGGCGGTGCCCAGGCCGGGAAGGATGATGCCCCACAAGGTGTTCTTTCCACCGATCCCGGCAATCAGGATGAAGTTCGGCAGGATGGATACCTGCGGCGGCACCATGAGGGCCACCAGGATCAGCAGGAAGATGAAGTTCCGGAACGGGAAGCGGACGAAGACCAGGGCGTAGGCGGTGAGGATCGCGAGCAGGACCTTGATGGTGGCCCCCACCAGGGTGACGATGGTGCTGTTCAGGAAGAACTGCCCGAACGGCACGGTTGTCATGGCGGTCCTGTAGTTCTCCAGGTTGAGGCTCTCCGGCAGGATCTTCAGGTCCGTGGTGACGATTTCGCCGGCCTGCTTGAAGGAACTGAGCACCATCCACAGCAGGGGCAGGAACACCACCAGGGTGGCAATGGCCAGGGGCACGTAACCGCCCACGACCGTCTGGACGAGGTTGCGGCGCGAGAACGGGCGGTCGCGGTGCGGGCCCGGTTCCGGTGGCGTGACTGCGGGCGCCGTTGGGTCCGGGCTGACCGGGGACAGGGAGGTCATGAGTAGTGCACCTTTCGTTCCACGAACCGCAGTTGCAGCACGGTGATCACCAGGAGGATGGCAAACAGCACCACCGAGATCGCGGCCGAGTAGCCTGCCCTGTTGTAGGCGCCGAACGCCTGGAGGTAGGCCTCGTAGATCAGGGTGCTGGTGCCGGTGCCCAGCGGCGTCATGATGCGGATGAGGTCGAATGCCTGCAGCGAGCTGAGCATCGTGGTGATCAGGAGGAAGAAGGTGGTGGGGGACAGCAGTGGCAGGGAGATGCTGAGGAACCGCCGGAACCCGTTGGCCCCGTCCAGGGCCGCCGCTTCCATGACGTCCTGCGGCAGGGACTGCAGCCCGGCCAGGTACACCACGGCGCAGTAGCCGAGGTTTTTCCAGACGTAGACGATGATCACCATGACCAGCGAAAGCTGGGGGTCGTTGATCCACTGCGGGCTCTGCTGCCCGAGGCCCCGCAGCAGCCAGGCCAGGACACCGTACCCGGGGTCGAAGATGAACAGCCAGACCAGGCCCACGCCCACCCCGGAAAGCACGTAGGGGGCGAAGACGGCGGAGCGGGCAAAGGTGGTTCCCCGGACCTTCGCATTCAGTGCCAGCGCGATCAGCAAACCCAGCAGCATCGACCCGCCCACGGTCACCAGGGTGAATACCGCCGTGGTGCCCAGGACCTTCGGGGCGTCATTGCTGCTGAAGAAGGTCACATAGTTGGCCAGGCCCACCACTGTGGCTGTAGGGGACCCGAGGGTCCAGTCCAGCGTTGAGTAGTACATGTTGCTGAAGAGGGGCCGGTAGGTGAAGACGGCAATCAGCACCAGGTTGGGCAGTGCCATGGCCAGGAAAACGAAGAAGTCCCGGCGGCTGCGCGCCGTCCACCGCCGCTTGGGGACGGCGGCCGTCCCTCCCGGGGGCCTCTTGGATCTGGCGGACCTGTTGGTTCTGGTGGACGGGGGCTGGGCGAGTTGACGGGTCATGCGTGTCTCTCCCGGGTAGGGAGCCTGCTCGTGGCTGGCCGGAGGGTCGGATCTAGGCACTACTACACCAGACCGTCAGTGGGCTGAAACCCGCATATGCCCTTGTCAAAGGACTGTTATCCAAGGCTTCGTCGCCCGTTAACGCTGTGTTGCATGCAGTCTTGCATAAAGTTCGCGCCTGCGGCAGGGGCTCGCGGGGAAAGGGGAGAATAGGGGAATGGGAGCGATCACCGATGTCCCGGGTATCCGGGTGGGCCATGTGCAAAAGGGCGACGACGGCTGGCTGACGGGAGTGACCGTGGTCCTGCCGCCGCCGGGCACGGTGGGCTCGGTTGACGTCCAAGGGGGCGGTCCCGCCACGCACGAGACAGACGCCCTCGATCCCACCACGCTGGTCAGTACCGTGGACGCAGTCGTCCTCACCGGCGGCAGTGCCTACGGGCTTGCATCGGCCGGCGGTGCCCAGCGCTGGTGCGAGCAGAACGGCCGCGGCTTTGCCGTGCCCGGGGGAGTGGTTCCGATCGTCCCGGCCGCCGCAATCTTCGACCTGGGCCGGGGCGGGGACTTTTCAGCACGTCCGACGCCGGACATGGGCTACGCTGCGGCGGCCGCAGCAGCAGCAGAAAAGGAAGGGCACGACGTCGGCCGCGGCAACGTGGGCGCCGGAACCGGGGCGCTCATTGGCAGGACGTACAAAGGAGGCGTCGGCACGGCGTCGATCACTTTGGAGAACGGCGCGGTGGTTGGAGCGCTCGCAGTGGTCAACGCGCTGGGGCTTCCGGTGACGGAACACTCGGTGGTGGAGGAGTCGGTAGTCGAGCCCGGACGGGGATTGAACACAACCCTGGTCGTCGTCGCCACGGACGCTGTGCTGGACGTGGCTGAGTGCAAGCGGACCGCTTCGGCGTCCCATGCGGGGATTGCCCGCGCGCTGAATCCGAGCCATACGCTCGCCGATGGGGACACTGTCTTTTGCCTTGCAACCGGGGCCGTGGCACTGGACCGCTCGGACGACGTTGCCCGGCAAATCAGCCTGGTGACACTGCAAAGTGCGGCAGCCGACGTCGTACGCCTGGCCGTCCTTGACGGGGTGGCCAGCGCCGACGCCGTTGCCACTCCGGTCGGCACCTATGGTGCGTATGGCGGGCAGATGCGCTAGCATGGCTGGATTTAACTTTCGCCGCCAAATGGCGTAGTGTTGTTTGTTGGTTGTCTGGACTGCCGCGCCCTCTTTGGGCTTGGAGACGACAATCGATCCAACAAAAACGTTCGTGGCCATGCCCGGTGCAATCCGGCGGGGCTGCGGCAACAACAGTTAGCGGAGGGTATGGCCAAGAAGGACGGGGTCATTGAGATCGAAGGCGTTGTGACCGAGGCGCTGCCTAATGCGATGTTTCGCGTTGAGCTCACCAACAAGCACATCGTTCTGGCACACATCTCTGGAAAGATGCGTCAGCACTACATCAGGATCCTCCCCGAGGACCGCGTAGTGGTGGAGCTGAGCCCGTACGACCTCACCCGTGGTCGTATCGTCTACCGCTACAAGTAAATTGCTGGGCGGCTGCAGCGCAAGCTGGCCGCTGCTCCAGCTGACCAACTGTTACACGCAAAGGAATGCCATGAAGGTCAAGCCGAGCGTCAAGCAGATCTGCGAAAAGTGCAAAGTGATCCGCCGTAACGGCCGGGTCATGGTGATCTGCGAGAACCCGCGCCACAAGCAGCGCCAGGGCTAATTTCCTTCCCTGAAGGAAAACCCTGGGTTGCTAACCCACGCAAGTAAATAAAGGCAGCACAAGCTGATCTGGAACATTGAGCATCAAAGAGTCCGGACAGCTAACCCCCGGTCGGAGGCTGGGGCCGTACGGAACGTGCGGGTGTACTGCCTACGACCTCCGGTTTATCAAGGAGTACTGCCACTATGGCTCGTCTCGCTGGCGTAGACATTCCCCGCGAAAAGCGGCTGGAAATTGCGCTTACTTACATCTACGGCGTGGGCAAGACCCGTGCACACGAAACCCTGGCTGCCACGGGCATCAGCGCTGACGTTCGCGTCAAGGACCTGACTGACGCCCAGCTGGTTGAGCTGCGTGACTACATTGAAGGCAACTACAAGGTTGAGGGTGACCTTCGCCGCGAAGTAGCAGCAGATATCCGCCGCAAGGTTGAGATCGGCAGCTACGAAGGCCTGCGCCACCGCAAGGGCCTGCCCGTACGCGGTCAGCGTACGAAGACCAACGCACGTACCCGCAAGGGCCCGAAGCGTACCGTCGCCGGCAAGAAGAAGGCCCGTTAAAATCCCCGCCGGGATTAACGGAGCTTTCCCCAATAACTTTCTGTAGGAGAAAAAATGCCCCCGAAGACTCGTGGCGCGGTTCGCAAGCCGCGTAAGAAGGACAAGAAGAATATCGCGCTTGGCCAGGCGCACATCAAGAGCACCTTTAACAACACCATCGTTTCCATCACGGATCCGACCGGCGCTGTTATTTCCTGGGCTTCCTCCGGTGAGGTTGGCTTCAAGGGCTCGCGTAAGTCCACCCCGTTCGCTGCCCAGATGGCTGCCGAAGCCGCTGCCAAGCGTGCGCAGGAGCACGGCATGCGCAAGGTAGACGTTTTCGTCAAGGGACCGGGTTCCGGACGCGAAACCGCAATCCGTTCGCTGCAGGCCGCAGGCCTCGAGGTTGGCTCCATCCAGGACGTCACCCCCGCAGCCCACAACGGCTGCCGCCCGCCGAAGCGCCGCCGCGTCTAATTCTTTTCCGCAGCAGGAGCTTGCCCGGACCAGCGATGGTCCGGGCAAGCCCAGCGCGTTAAGTCTTCAGACCGAATTTCCACCACCTGTGTTGCGTCATATAGCGGATGCTCGCCGAAAGGAAACCTAAGTGCTCATTGCACAGCGCCCCACCCTCTCCGAAGAGGTAGTCTCCGAAAACCGTTCGCGTTTCGTCATTGAACCGCTGGAACCGGGCTTCGGCTACACCCTCGGAAACTCCCTCCGCCGTACCCTGCTCTCCTCCATCCCCGGTGCTGCCGTAACCAGCATCCGGATCGATGGTGTGCTGCACGAGTTCACCACGGTTCCGGGTGTCAAGGAAGATGTCACCGAGATCATCCTGAACATCAAGAACCTGTCGGTTTCCTCCGAGCACGACGAGCCTGTCGTGGCTTACCTGCGCAAGCAGGGCCCCGGAGTCGTCACCGCCGCGGACATTGCCCCGCCGGCCGGCGTCGAATTCCACAACCCGGATCTGCACATCGCCACGCTGAACTCGAAGGGCAAGTTCGAACTCGAACTGACCATCGAGCGCGGCCGCGGCTACGTTTCGGCAGCTCAGAACAAGTCCGGCGACGCAGAGATCGGCCGCATCCCGGTCGACTCCATCTACTCGCCGGTGCTGAAGGTTACTTTCCGCGTGGAAGCAACCCGTGTTGAGCAGCGCACCGACTTCGACAAGCTGATTGTCGACGTCGAGACCAAGCAGGCCATCGCCCCGCGCGATGCCGTTGCTTCCGCAGGCACCACCCTGGTGGAACTGTTCGGTCTGGCCCGTGAGCTGAACACCGCAGCTGAAGGTATCGAGATCGGCCCGTCGCCCACCGACGCTGCCCTGGCAGCCGACATGGCACTGCCGATCGAGGATCTGGACCTCACCGTCCGTTCCTACAACTGCCTCAAGCGTGAGGGCATCCACACCGTGGGTGAACTCGTTGCCCGCTCCGAGGCTGACCTGATGGACATCCGCAACTTCGGTGCCAAGTCCATTGACGAGGTCAAGGCAAAGCTGGTTGAACTGGGCCTGTCCCTCAAGGACTCGCCTCCCGGTTTTGACCTCGCAGCACGCGCCGCAGCAATCGAAGAGGACGACGCCGCGTTCGGCGACGACGAACTCTAAACCAGACCTTGGCCGGCGGGCAGCACCATGGTGTGCGGCCCACGGCTTCCACATGAGGAGAAACAATTATGCCTACCCCCACTAAGGGTCCGCGTCTCGGCGGCGGCCCGGCTCACGAGCGCCTCATGCTCGCGAACCTGGCAGCTTCCCTGTTCGAGCACAAGCGGATCACCACCACGGTCACCAAGGCCAAGCGCCTGAAGCCGTACGCAGAGCGCCTGGTCACCTTCGCCAAGCGTGGCGACCTCGCTTCCCGCCGCCGTGTGCTCGGCCTGATCAGCAACAAGGGCATCGTCCACGAGCTGTTCACCGACATCGCGCAGGCAGTGGAGAACCGCGACGGCGGCTACACCCGCATCACCAAGATCGGCAACCGCAAGGGCGACAACGCTCCCATGGCTGTCATCGAACTGGTCCTCGAGCCGGTTTCCGCCAAGCAGGCCGTCGTAGCCGAGGCTACCGCGGCTGCCAAGCGCGATGCAGACAAGGCTGCTCCGGTTGCCGAGGAAGCTCCTGCCGCTGAGGAAACCACGGAAGCTCCGGCTGCCGAGGAAACCACCGAGGCTCCTGCTGCTGAAGAGGCTGCAACCGAAGAGGCCCCGGCCGCTGAGGAAGCTCCTGCTGAAGAGAAGGACGCGAAGTAATTCGCTGATTTTCTTCGCATAGACTTGGGTCTATGAACGACCAAAAACCCGCGGCCCCCGTTTTGGGGGGCGGCGGGTTTTTGCGTATCCGGCTGGATTTGTCCTACGACGGCGGTCCCTTCAGCGGGTGGGCCCTGCAGCCGGGGCGGCGCACGGTGCAGGGCGTGCTTGAGGAAGCCCTGGAACTGCTGGTCCGGCGGCCGGTCCGCGTCACCGTTGCCGGCCGGACTGACGCCGGCGTGCACGCCCGCGGCCAGGTGGTCCACCTGGACCTCACCGAAGCCGAGTGGCTGGGACTGCCGCGCGGGCATGAACTCGATCCCGCCGTCGCGATGTTGCGCCGGATCCGCGGCGCACTCAGCCGTGCCCTGGGCGACCTGACCGGCGCCGTGGAGGTGCACCGGATCTCGCTGGCGCCCGCCGGCTTCGATGCCCGTTTCTCGGCCCTGTGGCGGCGCTACAGTTACCGCATTGCCGACGGGCCCGCGCTGTGGGACCCGCTGGAGCGGTACTTCACGCTCTGGCACAAGAACCCGCTGGACGTTTCCCTCCTGAACGAAGGGGCAGCCAAGCTTCTGGGGCTGCAGAACTTCCTGTCCTTCTGCAAGCCGCGCGAAGGCGCCACGACCATCCGGGACCTGCAGCGCTTCGAGTTCGCCCGCGCGGAGGACGGCGCCATTGTGGCCACCGTGCAGGCGGACGCTTTCTGCCACAACATGGTGCGCGCACTCATCGGTTCCGCGCTGTACGTGGGGGAGGGCACCGTGGAACCCGGGTGGCTGTACGAGCGGCTGCTGGCGCAGAAGCGGGATGCCAAGTCCGTCCTGGCGGCCCCGCATCCGCTGGTGCTGGAGGAAGTGGCCTACCCGTCCGACCACGAACTCCTGGCCCGCGCCGAACAGACCCGGGCGGTCCGCGAGTACTAGAACGCCGGGGGCGGGCCCTCTGCCGGCAGCGTGACCGTGAAGGTGCTTCCCGTTCCCTCGCCGCTTTCGCAGCTGATGGTGCCGCCGTGCCGCTCCACGATCATTTGCGTGATGGAAAGCCCCAGCCCGGCACCGGGGATGGCTGCCTGCTGCGCCGCGTCGGCGCGGAAAAACCGGTTGAAGACCCGCGCCTTGTCCTCCCGGGACATGCCCATCCCGGTGTCCTGGACGCTCAGCCGGACCCACTGCCTGTCCGCCTCTGCGCTGATGCTGACCCTCCCGCCGTCGGGAGAGTACTTGATGGCGTTGGACACCAGGTTGTCCAGTACCTGGCCTATCCGGAGGGGATCGGCGTACGCCCACAGGGGTGAGGGCACGTCGGCGGAAATCTCCACCTGTGACCGTTCCGCCCACGCCTGCGCCGAGCCAACGGTGGTCTCCACCAGGCTGGCCAGGTCCGTGCGTTTCGGGTGGACGTTCAGCGCTGTGGAGGCGGAAGCGGCCAGGTCAGCGACCAGCGACAGCAGCCGCTCCGCATTGCGTTGGACCACGAGCAGGCGGCGGGTGACCTGCGGCGGCAGCGGCTCGGGTTCCTCAAGGACCAGATCCACGTTGCCGATAATCGAATTCAGCGGGCTCTTGAATTCGTGGGACACATTGGAGATCAGGTCCTGGTTCGCGGCCAGCGACTCCACCCATCCGGTGACATCGGTGTACACCACCACTGCGCCGGTGAGGCGCCCGTCCTCGCTGACGAGCGGACGGGCAGCGGTGGACAGGGCGCGCTGCTCGGTACCAACTCCAGCCCAGACGAGGTAGTCGGCGAACGATT
Organism: Arthrobacter sp. MOO21; assembly: GCF_057369995.2. NCBI lineage: Bacteria > Bacillati > Actinomycetota > Actinomycetes > Micrococcales > Micrococcaceae > Arthrobacter > Arthrobacter sp. MOO21. The sequence goes on from NZ_CM170671.2 coordinate 2,965,658, forward strand.
CGCCGGCCATGGCGCGGCTGATGGGGCGCCGGTCCGGGGGAAGCAGGGTGTGCCGGTCCTGGCCGAAGATGAGCTGGTGGCCCTGCCCGGGGACAGCCTCGTCAGCGCCGGTGGCCCGCCTGAAGCTGCGCTGCCTGCTGTTGGAAACCAGGAAGTGCCCGGAGCGGTCGACGGCGGCAATCCCCACGTCCGTGGCGTCCAGGACGGTTTCCAGCAGCTTTTCCCGTTCCCGGCTCGCGGCGAGCAGTTCCCGCAGTTCCCTGTCCTTCTCCGCCAGCTCGCGCTGCTGCAGCCGAAGGTTCACGCTGGCGAAGCGGATGGCCAGGGAGACGGCCAGCATCATGAGGGGAAAGAGGACCACAGTGGTGAGGTCCGACGCGGCCACGGAAGGCACATGGTCCAATGCCGAAGGGAGCATGATGAAGAACGGTCCCAGGAAGCTGAGGACCAGGCTGCTGCGGGCCAGCATGCCCGAAGCCGAGAGCCAGATCACCGGGAACACCACCAGTACCGCCAGGCCCGGCAGCAGTGGGGCTGCGCCGTTCCGCAGCAGCCCGATGGCGACGAAGTCCAGGACTGGAATCAGCAGGTACGGGCGGTGGGGCAGGCGTTCCCAAGGGACCAGGAAGCACCCCAGGAAGAGGATTCCGCTGAGGATGACGCCGGAGAGGTACAGCGGGCTGTGGGTCAATGAGGGCCACGCTAGGGGTGTCGCCACCGCGATTACTGCCACGAAGAGGGTGAGTGGGAGCTGGCACAGCGCCACCTGCGCGCGCGGCCCCAGCCGGCGGAAGATGCGACCAGGTCCCCGATGGAACGTCGGCTCAGCCATGATTTTGACGTGTACCCCCTGTGAATGGAATGCAGCGTCCCCCAAATACCTGCGAATTGCTCCCGTTACTGTGCACGTACCCGCCCGTGCCCATAATGCACATATCTTGTCATAATAATTGACTTTTCAATTTATGGGACGTTTTAGATGTGATCAGTGGGGCTTACTAGTAGCGTATAAATTGTTGGAGCGGGTATGGCATTGGCGCTGGGCCAATGGGGGGCCATCTTCGCCTGGCGCAGGGATAGTAATGGACGATCTTGGTGTAGCTGTGGTCATCGAAGACGATGCTGACGTGCGGAACCTCCTTGAGGGTGTACTGACGCAGGCCGGCTTCGAGGTCCATACGGCAGTTGATGGGCGGGCCGGGGTTGAAGTGGTCCGCAGCAAGCAGGCGAATGTCGTGACCCTTGATATCGGCCTTCCGGATATCGACGGCTTTGAGGTTCTCCGGCGGATTCGCAATTTCAGCAATGCGTACGTGGTGATGCTGACCGGCAGGACGGAGGAACCGGATTTGCTGTCAGCGCTCAATGCAGGGGCGGACGACTACATCGCAAAACCTTTCCGGCCCCGGGAACTGCGGGCCCGGGTTGCCGCGATGATGCGCAGGCCCCGGCATGAAGCCGGCGGCCAACGGGCGTCTTCCGCCTGGGGGCAGGCCCCGGCTCCTGCACCGCCTCAAGCGGACCCTGCGGTCCTGCAGCACAACGGGCTGTCCCTGAACCACCGGACGCGCACCGTTGAGATCCTGGGCGAGCCGCTGGTTCTCACGCGCAGCGAATTCGACCTGCTGCATGTCCTGCTGAAAGGCGGCGGTGCGGTGTGCACCAGGGCCGACCTGGTGCGGGCAGTGCGGGGCGAGTTCTACGACCGGGACACCTACATCAGCGAGGCGGATGAGCGCGCCGTCGAGGTCCACGTGGGCAACCTGCGGCGCAAGCTCAAGGAGGACCAGCTCTCACCGCGCTGGCTGCAGACAGTGCGCGGGGTGGGGTACCGGCTGGCGCCCCGCCGCCCCACCGACGCCTAGCCGTTTTCGAGGATGTAGGTCGACTGCAGCTCGGATACCGTACGGGCGCCGTCCAGGGCGACGCCAACCATCAGCGCCTGGCCTTCGACGAAGTCGCCCTTGCGGATCATCGCTTCGAGGAGTTCAGCCAGCCTGGCGAGGCGTACTCCGCCCACCATGGCTGAGCTGATCTTGAGGCTGATGACCGCGTCCAGGGCCGAGTCCTCGTCCTGGCTGTCCACTGCAGCTCCCAGCCGGGAGAGGCGCTGGTCCCACATGGCGGCGTAGTCCCGGGCGAACCGCTGGGCCAGCCCGGACCCGGCCAGCTCGTCCTCGAGTTCGTCCAGGACTGCTGCATCAATCAACGGCAAGAGAGCCACCGCTTCCAATGAGGGGGCGGCGGTGCCGGCCGGAACGGATGAAGGAGGCAAGATGACCCCGGGCACCAGGGAGTCCGTTGTGGTGCTCTCTCCGCTGGGTTCGGGATCGGGACTGTGCATTGTTCAAGGCTACTTCCTGGAATTTCCTTCGGCGTCCTATTTCGGATGTTCTGTGTAAACCTTGAGGCAACCTTGCCGCCCTTGAGGCGGCCTTTAGTGCCCGCTGAAGGTCACCACGGTGTTGATGACGGCCGGCCCAAGAATGGCAATGAAGAGGACCGGGAAGATGAAGAACAACAGCGGGAACAGGATCGTGACGGGCAGCTTCATGGCCTTTTCCTCAGCCCGCTGGCGCCTCTTGACGCGCATCACCTTGGCTTGGACGCGCAGCACCCGGCTGATGGCGATCCCGTACGTGTCAGCCTGGACCACTGCCTGCACGAAGCTGCGAAGCTCCGGGATGTTGGTCCTCTCGGCCAGGGCGATGTAGGACTCGCGCCGGCTGCGGCCCACCTGCATGTCCTGCAGGGTGCGGACCAGTTCTTCCGCCAGCGGGCCCTTGCCGTTTTCGCCGGCCCGGGCCATGGCCCCTTCGAAGCCCAGTCCTGCCTCCACCGAGATCAGCATCTGGTCCAGGGTGTTGGCCAGTTCCAGCTGCATCGCCTTCTGCCGCTCCTGGCCTTTGCTGTACAGGAGCAGGTCCGGGATGAAGTAGCCAAGGAACATGACGAAAAGCCCGGCGAGTTTCATCAGGGGGCTGCTGCCCGCAGCGGCCAAGTAACCGCCCATGGCGACGCCGGCCAGGCCGAGGGCGAGCTTGGTTCCCAGGACTTTGCCCAGTGGCATGGACACGGGCCGGCCCGCGAGGGACAACAGACGGTCCAGGAAGGCGACGTACGCGGGGGGAGTGAGCCGCCGTCCGAGGGCCTCGAGGCGTCCCGCGGCTCCGGCGGGTGCAGCGGCCACGGGAGGGGCGCCACGGGAGAGCAGGTCGTTGACAGCCAGCCGGCCCTGCTTGTCCACGGTCAGTACGGACCACGCAAGGGCCGCCAGTGGGACACAAACCAGCAGTACGGAGAGGAGAATTATCAGATTCACGGCGTCCTCAGAACTTCAGGTCGATGATCTTGCGCATCCACAGCGCACCAATGGTCATGAGCACGAACGAGGCGCCGATCATCACCCAACCCAGGGGATGGTTGAACATCGAGTTCATGTAGGTGGGGCTCACCGCCAGGAGCATGGCCACGATGCCGAACGGCATGGCGATCAGGATGTACGCGGAGAACTTGCCTTCCGCGGCGAGGGCCTTGATGTGGCCCTTGATCTCCGCGCGCTCGCGGATGGTCTCGCCGACCTGATCCAGCACCTCGGCCAGGTTGCCGCCCACCTCGCGGTTGATCTGGATGGCCTGCGAGATCCAGATGAAGTCCTCGTTCTTCATCCGGTCCGCAGTGTCGTTGAGGGCGGCCAGCAGGTCGCGGCCCAGGCTGGTCTCGGTGATCACCCGGCGCATCTCTTCCGACGTCGGCTTCTGGGACTCAGCTGCCGCGGCGTCGATGGCGCGCAGGATGCTGTGGCCGGCGCGCAAGCTGCCGGAAAGCAGTTGCAGGGTGTCGCCCAGCTGGCCGTCGAAGGCGGTACGGCGCTTGCCGGCCAGGAACCCGAGGACGAGCTTGCCCACAAAGGGTGCCAGCAGGGCAAGCAACAGTCCCACCAAGGGGCCCACCGTTACCACGCCGACCAGCATTCCGACACACGCACCAATGCCCACCAGCAGGAAGAACTCGGCCTGGCTGAGGCGAAGGCCTGCGTTTTCCAGCTCGGCGCGGGCGAACAGTTTGACATTACGGCCGGCGAGGATGCGTTCAAAGGACCTGACGCCGGTGAGCGCCAGCCGGGACAGGGAGGAGGGCGGCTCGGCTTCGAACGGGCGACGGCGGTCCAGCGGCACGGAGGGTGCGCTCGGCAAGAGCACGGCCACACCGACGAGGCAGACGGCTGCCAGGAGGATGGCACTTCCAATGGCGATGATCATGGCTGCTTTTCCTACTTGGCGCCGGGGGACAGCGGACTGGCAAAAACTTCCGGGGACACGTGGATCCCCAAGTCCTCGAACCGGTCGATAAACCGCGGCCGGATGCCGGTGGCAACCGGTTTGCCAAGGAAGCGGCCCTGCGCGTCCACGCCTGCGGAGTAATCGAAGACAAAGGCGTCCTGGAGGGTGACGATATCGCCTTCCATGCCCTGGACCTCGGTGACGTGGGTGATGCGGCGGGAGCCATCGCGGAGCCTGGAAATCTGGACGATGAGGTTCACGGCGGAGGCGATCTGCTCGCGGATGGCGCGCAGTGGAAGCTCCATGCCGGCCATCAGCACCAGGGTCTCGAGTCGGGCCACCGCGTCCCGTGGGGAGTTGGAGTGAACGGTGGAGAGCGAGCCGTCGTGGCCGGTGTTCATGGCCTGCAGCATGTCCAGCGATTCACCGCCACGGACCTCGCCCACCACGATTCGGTCGGGGCGCATACGGAGCGAGTTGCGGAGAAGCTCGCGGATGGTCACCTCGCCCTTGCCTTCGGTGTTGGGCGGCCGGCTTTCGAGCCGGACCACGTGTTCCTGCTGGATCTGCAGCTCCACGGCGTCCTCGATGGTGACGATCCGTTCGTCGTGCGGCAGGAAAGAGGACAGGACGTTCAGCAGCGTGGTCTTGCCCGTGCCGGTACCGCCGGAGACGATGATGTTGAGCTTGGCCTTGACGCACGCGTTGAGCAGTTCCGCCATCTCAGGGGTCAGGGTGCCGAAGTCGATGAGGTTGCGGACGGTCAGTGGGGTCTTGCTGAATTTACGGATGGTCAGCGAGGAACCGCCCACGGCCAGGGGAGGAATGACGGCGTTGACGCGCGAGCCGTCTTCCAGGCGGGCGTCCACCAGGGGCGAGGACTCATCGATGCGGCGGCCCACCTTGGACACGATGCGTTCGATCACCTTGCGCAGGTGTTCCTCGGAGCTGAAGCGCGACTCGGTAAGGGTGAGCTTGCCTTTGCGTTCCACATAGATCTGGTCCATGCGGTTGACCATGATTTCGGTGACGGCGGGATCATCGAGCAGGCGCTGGAGGGGCCCGTAGCCCAGGACGTCGTCGGCAACATCGCGGACCAGGCGTGTCCGTTCCTCAGGGGTCAGCGGCACCTGCTCGGCGTCGATGATGCGGGTGAGTTCCTTCTTGGCGGTGCTCCGCAGTTCCTGCTCGGTGACGGTGGCGTCGTTGAAACGCGTTCCCATGCGTTCGAAAAGAGCGGTGGCCGCCCTGTCCTTCATGGCCGCGAAGACGTCCACCTTAGGTGCGGTGGGAACCTGCTGGCTGGCGTCGTCGTGCGCTGAATGCACGACGACGGGACGGGCCGGAAGGTGCCGGTCGGTGCTTTCCACCGGGGGCGTCATGGGCGCGGGCACCGGACGCGGCGCCTCAAGCAGCGCGGTGGCGGTGCCCGGCCCTGAGGCGGATACCGGGCCGCGGCCCTGGGCTGCGTTGATGCGTTCTGAGAGTTTCATTAGATGACCACCCTTCGGTGAAGCTTCCGTTGTGCCTGTGCACGCCAGGCCGGGTTGAAGCGCTCCACGAGCTGGCGGAGGCTCTTGACGGCGGGGTCTTTCCTGGATTCCTGGAGGACGGGGACGCCGCGGTTGGTGGACAACGCCACGGCCCGGGACCGGGGGACGCTGACGTCCACGGGGGCGCCGATGGTGGATTCAACGTCAGCGACGTTGAGGCCAGCCTTGGCGTCGGCCATGTTGAGGACCACATGCCGGGATTCGGGCATGATGTCGAGCTGGCGGAGGACTTCCAGGCCGGAGCGCAGGCCGCGCAGGCTGGGCACGTCCATGGCGCTGACCCAGACCACGTCGGTGCACTGTTCCATGGCTGCGAGCCCGATTTCCGGCATGCCCGGGGCGCTATCGATCACCACGTACTGGAACTCCTGGGCCAGCTGTTCGATCAGGTGGCTGACCTGGTCCGGAGTGATGTGGTCCGCGTCCACCGGGTTCGACGGGGCGCAGAGGGCGTAGATGCCGGCGGGGTGCACGGTGAGGAAGGCCTTGAGGACCAGGGAGTCTTGGGCTGCGGCCGGGGTGACGGCATCGGTGACGGTGTGTTCCGGGTTGAGGTAGAGGCCGGAGGCGACATCCCCGAACTGCAGGTCCAGGTCCACGATCACCACGCTCATGGGCGCGATCTGGCCCAGGCCGACTGCGATGTTGGTGGCCAGGGTGGTCTTGCCCACGCCGCCCTTGGGGGAAAAGACACCGATGACCAGGCCCTTGCTGTTCTCCGTCTGCTGCGGCTCCATGCCGCGGTGGCGGGTGGCGAAGGACTGGCAGGCGCGTTCGAGCAGCACCCTGATTTCGGCGGCGTCAGCCTGCGGGCTGAGGATGTCCCGGATGCCCGCGCGCATGGCGTGCAGCAGTAGGGACGGATCCACGTCGCTGACCAGGACCAGGCTGAGGCCGGGGAGCTGGACGTCGAAGACCTTGGCGAACCGCAATGCCTCTTCATATGGAACGTCCGGGCCAATGATGAGGACTTCGGGCTGTTCCTGGTTGAGGAGGGCGAACAGCTCCGCCGGGCCTGCCGGCAGGATGTCACTGGCGATGGTCTGCACGGAGCCGCGCAGGCCGTGGGCGACGGCGGCGCGCAGCTTCTGTTCGAACTCGGCGTTGGGGGAGAGGAGGACGAAGCGGCTCATTTGTACACCGTGTCCTTCCTGGCGATGAAGCCGCCGTTGTCCTGCGCGTCGAGGGGTTCCTTGGTGAGCCAGAGGTCGCCGTTGTTGGAGGAGTAGATGATCTTGGTGGCGTCGACGTCGTTCACTGCCACCGTGACCATGAGTGATCCCTGGGGGAGTGTGGTGTCCTGGGGGTTGGTGCCGTCGGTGGGCTTGGCCGTTGCCTGGGGTGCACGCTGGACGGCGGTGACCAGGACCTTGCGGAGCGTGAGCTGGGTGGTGGGCTCGCCTGCCTTGGCCTTGTCCTTGTCCGCGCCGGCGGCGAAGCTGAAGCCGATACCGATATGGTCGCCGGCCTCGATCCGGCCACCCACCACACGCTTAGCTTCCAGTTCGAATGTCACTTCCTGCAGGCCGGTGGGCACCTTGACCGCGCCGCTCGTCTTGGCATCCGCCGGGTTCACAAGCCGCTCGGCCAGGAGCTGCTCGCCGGGGACGAGGTCCACGGCGGCGACGGTTCCGGCTTTGCTGTCGAGGCTGCTGAGGGCTGTGGTGGCAACGCCGGCGGCTGGAACGTCCTCGACGGCAAGCGACCGGGCCATATCGTTCACCGGGGTTCCGGCGGGAATGGCTTTCTGCACCACCAACACTTTCTTGGGACTTGTGGTCGCAATCGCCCGCTGGTCTGCTCCCTGTGCATAGAAAATAATCAAGAGGGCTCCCACAAGCGCCAAGGCCACTGCGGCCGTGCCTGCGAGCATGCGAGACTTCACGTTGGACTCCGTGGTGTGTTGAGGGGTGGATCAGGAAGCGAGGCGGACGATGGTGGCACCGTAGGGGTCCACGGGGCCGAGGGTGTAACCGTCGGCGAGGGAAACGTATTTGACGAACTTGCCGATGATGCCTCGGCATTCGCCGCGGCATTCAGTCGTGGCGGTTACCCCGGTGACGGTGGAGGCCCGGTTCTGGAAGGTGTAGGGAAGGCCGCTGTCACCACTGAACTTCCAGCCGGTGACATCGAAGGCCGCGAACGAGATCAGGCCGTAAACTGCACCCGATCCTGTTCCGGTGACTTTGTTGTAGACGGGCAACAGCACGATGACGTGCTTGCCCGCGCTGATGTCGTTGGACCACTTGGTGAGCGTGTCCGAGCAATTGCCTGGGGCATTGTTCCCAGGGTCGCTGCCGCCTTCACTGAGGGCGAGGTCGATGGTGCCGCCGCATTTTCCGGCGTCCTGGACCAGCCAGCCGAAGCCGCCCTCAACGGCAGCTCCTGACGGTCCGTAGTTGCAGTCGGCGTTTGCATTCTTGCCGTGGTCCTGGAGGAGCTGCAGCGGGCCGTCGACGTAGTCCTTGACCTGGCAGATGGAGAACGCGAGCGGGAAAGCGGTGCGGCCGGCCTTGGGGCTGCCCCACATCGCAGACGACTTGGTACCGACTTCTTTTGACGGGATCCCAAGCGCCCAGGCGAAGAAGAGCGAGACGGAGTTGTCCGGAGCGCCGGCTTCTTTCGCCGTAGTGATGACGGATACAGTTCTGGCTGTCTTGTCGAGCTGGATGTTGTTGACGTTGCTCTTGCCGTCCAAGGCATTCTGGTCGGCGAGGCTTCCGGCGAGCGTCGACGTCGTCGAACACAGGGTGTCCGAGCTGTTGCGTGCGCACTTCTGTGCGAGGGCGATGGCTGAAGCGTCTGCGCCGTTCTGCAGCTGGGCCTTCTCCGAGTAGATCACGCCGACGTCGACGGCGATGGCCACGAAGCCCAAGAGGACAACCAGAAGGATGGCGACGATGACGCTCACGGCACCGCGCTCGCCGTGCTGCTCCCTTGTGTTCCTGTTCAGCCGCCGCACAGCATGACTCCTTTACCCGTCATCGGGAACGGGCCCGCGATGCCGGTGATGGTGGAAAGCGTGTACTTGATGGTGAGGGTCACCTGGCTCCCCGTGCTGCACGTATTGGTGCTGAGCGTGATGTCCGAAGCCGGGATGGTGCTGCTGACCGATGCAGCTGCATTCTGGGCCGCGGTCTTCGCCGCAGCGGGGTCGTTGTTGATCGCCATGACCCGCACGCCGTCACGGGCTGCGTTGGTCAGGGTGATCTGGGCGTTGTACGCCCTGCCGAACTCAATGGTCCCCAGGACAAGCATCAATAGGAGGGGCAGCAGGATCGCGAATTCGACGGCGGCTGCTCCGCGCTCCGAATCTCGTGACACCTGCTGCACCTCCTCTTGGTCTGTCTTGTTGTTGCCCCTGTCGCTGGAGGCGGTGCGGTTCCGATATGGGGTCCGGAACCGGACTAGCGGGTTCTACTACGGGGTGGTGGTGGCAGCAGTCGTCGGCACCGGAACCTTGCCGGCAACGTTGTTGAACATGCTGCTGAGGTTGCCACCCAGGAGGGTGACGGCGACGATGATGACCACGGCGATGAGTGCGACCATGATGCCGTATTCAACGGCGGTGGCGCCCTTTTCACTGCGGAGGCGGATCATGAGGTTGGTGTAGAGAGAAAGCATTTTTGACTCCTGAGCGAGACGGATTGGCTGGCCCTGCACCAGCACTGAAAATAAGTTAGCAACCGAATTTGGCCTAAAAGCCGTATCTTGGAACATCCTGCGCAAACGCTTTCACTTCCGCACTTTTCCTGCGCTTTTGCTTGGATTTCGCTGCGCTAAAGCCGGGTTTGGGGTGGTGGCGCGCACACAAACGGACCCCCTCGGTTCTGGGTGCCGAGGGGGTCCGGTCTATGGGGCGCTGCAGCCAGACTGCGCCTAGGGGATACCGAGCGCCGTTTTAACGCCGGTGGCGAGATGGTCAAAGAAGCCGTTGAGCGAGATGCCGAATACGCCCACGCCAGCCACAATCACGATTGCTATGAACCCGACTGTGATCCCATATTCCGTGGCGGTGGCACCGCCTTCCTCGCTTCTCAGCCGCTGCGCGATCTCTCGGACCAGGGACAGTGCCTGTTTTAAGTTCCTCATGACTCCGCCTAGGAGAAAGCAGCGATGATATTCATGACTGCCGGCCCCAGCAGGATGATAAACAGGGTCGGGAAGATGAAGAAGATCAGCGGAAAAAGGATTTTCACGGGGATCTTCATCGCGTGTTCCTCAGCACGTTGACGCCGTTTGAGGCGCATTTCGTGGGCTTGAACCTTCAGTACCTTGGCGATGGCGATGCCGTAAGCGTCTGCCTGGACAATCGCCCGAATAAAGGACCGCAAATCAGGGACATCAACACGGTCAGACATCGCCAGGTACGCTTCCTTCCGCGAGCGCCCTACCTGCATGTCCTGCAGCGTCCGGGTCATCTCTTCTGCCAAGGGGCCGCTGCCATTCTGGGCCGTGCGGGCCATCGCGGCCTCGAAACCCAAACCTGCCTGCACGGAGATCAGCATTTGATCCAGGGTGTTGGGCAGTTCCTGCCTGATCTTGGCCCTACGCTTCTCGGCATTGGTTCGCACCAGCAGATCCGGCGCGAAGTAGCCAAACGCCGTCGCGGCCATGAACACGGCAAAACGGGACGGCTCCGGGGAAGCAAGGAAGAAGAACAGACCGAAAGCCGCACCTCCGAGAGCCAACATTGGCTTGACCACCAGGAGGCGTTCCAAAGGCCACTCCTTCGGCCTCCCCACACCAGCAAGTTGCTTGTCCAGCCAAGCTACATAGCCCACGGGAGTGATTTTGCGGGCGATTGCAGCAGTATCGACAGAGAGGCTTTGCTGGGAGGCATTCCTGGCCCTTTGCCCCAGGTTGGCCTGAATGTTGCGGATGGCAACCCTGTCCGTTGCGAACACGGACCAAACCAAATATGAAATCGGAAGAACGATTGCCAGCGTCGCGCCTAGTGCTATTGGTGACATCTCATTGCTCCTAGTACTTGGGTTTGATCAGGCGGCTGAGCCAGACACCGCCGGCGGTCAGCATGACAGCGGCAACTCCCAGCATCAGATAACCGGGCACCGTGCTCGTGAACGTCTTCGAGTATTGAGGGTTGATAAAGATCAAGGCGAAGAACAGTACTACGGGAAGACCCATGAGGACGGCGGCAGACATCTTGCCTTCGGCACTCAAGGCTTTCACTTGGCGCCGGATCTGGTTCCGGTCCCGGATGGTCTCGCCAACATGGTCCAGTACCTCGGCAAGGTCTCCACCAACCTCGCGGTGGATCTCTATCGCCTGTGAGATCCAGGAGAAATCCTCACTGCCTGTGCGTGCGGAAACATCCATCATGGACTCGCCGAGATCCCGGCCGATCCTGGTCTCATTGACAATGCGGCTCAGCTCTTCGGACATCGGAGCCTCCGACTCCTTTGCCGAGGCATCAATGGCACGGAGAAGGCTGTGACCCGCCCGCATGCTCCCGGTCAGCATCTGGAGCGTGTCCGGCAACTGTTCGTCGAACTTGCTCTTTCGCCGTGAAGTCAACACGGTGAGGTACGCCAGCATTCCAGCAGGAACCGCCATAATTGCCAGGACTGCGAAGAAAAGGCCGCCCAGCAAGAACCCCAGAACTCCGCCTGCCAGAGCGCCTGCTCCCATCATTAGGAGAAAGTCTGCTGGCTGCGACTTCAGCCCAGCACGCTCGAGCCGTTCCCGGTTGATGAGGAAGTCGTTCTTCCCCTTGAGTCTCTTGTTGATCGCGCCCACAGCGGAATCGGTGAGAAGGGTCAGCTTGGAAGTAGCCGAGGGGACGTCCGGTCGACGCCGCTCGACTGGAATCACGTGCGTGGACTTGAGAACCACTGTGAAGAGCAGGGTAATCGCCGCCAGAATCAACAGCACTCCCAGGGCCAGCGGTACGAGAGAGGTCTCGGGTACCTCCATTACCGGCTCCTGACTGCTTGGGCACCGAACACGGCGGGGGAGATCCTGATGCCGAGTTCCTCGAACCTGTCCGTGAATCGGGGCCGGACGCCTGTGGGAATTGGCTTCCCCAAGAAGCGCCCGTTGGCATCGATGCCGGCAGAATAGTCGAACACGAAGGCATCCTGAAGCGTGACGATGTCCCCTTCCATTCCCTGCACCTCCGTAACATGCGTGACCCGTCGAGATCCGTCCCGAAGCCGGGAAATGTGCACGATCAAGTTCACTGCGGAAGCAATCTGTTCGCGAATGGCCCGCAGAGGGAGGTCCATCCCGGCCATCAGCACGAGGGTTTCCAAACGGGCGACAGCATCTCGAGGGGAATTCGCATGGACAGTTGAGATCGAACCGTCATGACCGGTGTTCATCGCTTGAAGCATGTCCAGCGACTCGCCTCCACGAACTTCGCCTACAACGATTCGGTCCGGCCTCATACGCAAGGAGTTGCGGACCAGGTCGCGAATTGAGACTTCGCCTTTTCCTTCGATGTTCGCTGGCCGGCTTTCCAACCTGACGACGTGATCCTGCTGAAGCTGCAGTTCCACGGCGTCTTCAATGGTGACGATCCGGTCGGAGGCCGGGATGAAGGAGGACAAAACGTTCAGCATCGTTGTCTTTCCGGTGCCAGTACCGCCGGAAACGATGATGTTCATCCTGGCCAACACACATGCCCTGAGCAACTCAGCCATCTCGGGGGACAGGCTCCCAAAACTAATGAGTTTCTCAACGGTGAGAGCCTCCCGGGAGAATTTCCTAATTGTGAGGGAGGCCCCGTTGACAGCCAAGGGCGGGATGATCGCGTTGACGCGGGATCCGTCGGGAAGCCGGGCATCGACCAAAGGAGATGATTCGTCGATGCGCCGCCCAATCCTGGTGACGATGCGCTCAATGACTCGCCGCAGTGCATCTTCGCTGGTGAACTTGGTGTCAGTGAGGAACAGTTGGCCGTTGCGCTCCACGTAAATTTGGTCCGCTCGGTTCACCATGATTTCTGTGACGCTGGGATCATCGAGGTAGCGCTGCATGGGGCCATGCCCCAGCACGTCATCGATGATTTCGCGGGTTAGTCGCTGGCGTTCCCCCTGGGAGAGGGGAACCTGCTCTTCATCGACGACTGCGCGCAGTTCATCCTTGACGAACTGATGAAGCTCAGCCTCGTCAAGGGACGAATCGGTAATCCTGGATCCAAGCCGCTCGTACAAGGCTTGGCTGGCCCGTTCCTTAAGCCCTGCCAGTGCTTCACTTGCGCCGCCCTCGGTGAGTTGGATATGCGTGGCAGCCTGGGACTGTTCAGCTGCTTGTGCCTGCTGCAATGCACTCAGGGTAGCTGCTGGGGCCTGCGGCGCGGATGGAGTCTCGACGCTTACATCGGGAGTGCTGCTTCCATCGGAGCGCAGCCTGGCAAATCGGTTTGAGAGTGTCATTGCACTACCGCCCTTCGGTGGAGCTTCTTACGGGGAGCTTCCCAATTTGGTTTGAATCGCTCGACCAGGTGCCGGAGGCCCTTGGCAACTGAATCGCGGCTTCCGTCCTGAAGGAGGGGAACGCCCTTGTTTGTCGAAAACGGAACGGTTCGGGAGCGGGAAAGCACGATGTCGACGGGAGCACCAATGGTGGCTTCCACGTCCTGGACGGTGAGGCCGGTCTTGCGGTCCGCCATGTTGAGGACAACATGTCTGTTATCGGGGAGGAGATCGAGTTCCGACAGAATCTGGAAGCCGGTCCTGAGGCCGCGGATGCTTGGTATGTCCATTCCACAGACCCACACGGCATCGGTGGCCTGCTCGAGGGTGGCCAACACGTGTTCTCCCAGGCCTGGCGCTGTATCCACAACTACATATTGGAATTCAGCCCGTAGTTGACGCAGGAGATGGCTGACATGCTCCCCGGTGATCCTGTCCATATCGATAGGGTTGCGAGGGGCGCACAAGACGTAGATATTTCCCGGATGGAGGGTCAGATAGGTCTTGAGAACCATGGCATCCTGGCTCGCCGCTCCCACCACGGCGTCGGTGATGGTGAAATCGGGGTCGAGCATGAGGCCACTGGCGATGTCACCGAACTGCAGATCCAAGTCCACCACCACTACACTCATCGGCGCAATCTGCCCAAGACCGATGGCCAAGTTACTCGCGATTGTTGTCTTGCCTACCCCGCCTTTCGGCGACATGACTGCAACGACGCGTCCACCTTCCGCAGTGGGACGCTCAGCGGTGTTGGGACCCAACCCACGTCGACGGCCTGCAGAGGCCAAACTCGCCCGCTCCACCAATGCCCGGACCTGATCCATGTCGGCGGACGGTGGAATGAGATCACGGATGCCGGAACGCATGGCGTTCAAGGCGAGTTCGCCGTCGTCGTCAGCTGCCAACACGATGCTGATTTCGGGGTATTGGAGATCCATGACGGCCGCGAACTTGAGTGCTTCTTCCTGCGGCAAACCCGGGCCGAGAATCAGTACTTCGGGCGGTTCTCCGGCCTGCTGGCGGAGGATGTCATCCGGGGACTCGGGCAAGTATGCGGCTTGGAAGAACTGCAGCGATCCGCTAAGCGGGGCCACCGATGCCCGAACCTTCCGCTCGTAGTCCAGAGACGGGGAAATCAAAATGAAGCGGCTCATTTGAATACCTTTGTCTGATTGACCACACCGCTGGTGCCCTCAGTGGCATCAGCCGGCTCTTTTGAGAGATAGATCTTTCCGAATTCGGCCGCGTAGACGAGCTTCTCGGTGTCGACGGCGTCACGTGCGAAGGTTATTAGGTAAGAATCACCGGATGTCTGTGCACTCTTGTCGGCGTTCAAAGAACCCGTTGAGCTCGCCTGGGTGGTTTGGGCCTGAGTCTGGGCTGGAGCCCCAGAGCTGAACTGGACCGCCGTGACCAGTACCTTGTGGAATGTCAGCTGGGTCCCATTGCCACCACCAGCAGCATCTGCCATCGAGATGAAGATGCCCACGGTGTCGCCGGCCTGTATCTTGCCGCCCACCACTCGCTCGATTCCCAACCGGAGGGTGACTTCCTGGAGCCCGGACGGCACCGCTACCCGCGCGGGCCCAAGATACGCATTTGCATCCACCAGGCGGCTGCTGAGGAGTTGTTCGCCGGGAACGAGGGCCACTGAGGTGACCATCGAACCTACGGCGCTGAGGTCCTGCACGCCGTCGGCCGCAACAGCGGTTTTCGGTACAGGCTTTGTGGTGACGTACTGCGACAGTTGGCTTGCCGGCGTTCCCGCCGGCACCCCCTGTTTGACCACCAGGACGTCCTGCGTTTCCGTGTTGGCGAGAGCGCGGCGGTCTGCGCCCTGGACGTAATTGAACAGAAGGACGGTGCCTATGATTGCGACAACCAGCGCGGCAATGCCTCCCAGTAGGCGTGCTTTCATTTTCTACTTCCCCTTTGTTGGAACTACTTGATAAGTCGAACTTCCGAGGTGCCCAGGTCCACACCGCCGGGGACCGGGCTTCCGGACCCGATAGCGACGTATTCAACAAACTGACCGATGATGCAACGGTCCTGCCCTCCACTGCATGCGAGAGCACTGGTCATGCCCGGGTCAGTTGCGGTGTTGCGAAACTCGTATTCGTGGTTGTTCCCGAACTTCCAGCCCCAGATCTTGAAAGTCGCGTAGCCGATGATGTTGAAACTGCCGGTGTTGCCTGTGCCAGTGGCGGTGTCGAAGACCGGGAATTGTGCTTTGACCTCGCCGCCCCCAAGAATCGTGTTTTGCCACCCGGCCAAGATCGTCGAACACCCATTGGGAGGGTTATTGCCCGGATCCGAGGCCATGCCGTTCGTGCCAACTTGAGTGGTCGCCACACACGGTGATGATTCATCGAGCCAACCCCAGCCACCAGGGATCTCGGTTCCGGAGGGGCCTGTGCACGTGGCACCTGGCTTGTACGAGATTTTCTGCAGCTCAGCGGTGGGGCTTGCTGACGTCAGGTTGAAGCAGTTGTCCGACAGAGCTAGAGGAAAGCCAGAACCACTGCCAGGGAAACCGTGCCCTGCCGTTGCCTGTGCTCCCACGGTGACCGGGCCAGCGTTTATGGCATTCGCAAAAAGGTTGGTCAGGAAACTGGACGAACCGTTTTTGGTCGACGTGGTAACGGTCACCTGACCTGGGACGGACAGATCCACGGAGGCATTGCTGGCGGCATCATTGGAGTTCGAGTTTGCCAATCCGTCGGCCAAGGCTGGCGCACACGCGCCTTGCTCGCAACTCTTGGCCACTGCCAAGGCACCGGCGTCCGCTCCGTTTTGCAGCTGCGAGCGTTCAGCGTAGATTTGGCCGACGTCAACGGCCATGGCGCCAGCCCCGATGAGTACGAGCATCATCACTGCCACCGTTACGCCTGCGGCGCCGCGTTCACCATCAGCGACTTGTGCTTTCTTCTTTAGCCGCCACATTGCATGGCTCCTTTGCCTGTAACTGTGAGTGTGGACCCGAAGAATCCTGTCAACGACGAGCCGCTGTATGTGACGGTCACGACGGCGGTCGACGCTGGCGTCGCCGCGGGGCAGGTTGCGGCCGAGTAGTCGAAGGTGAGCAGAGAAGAGTTGATTGAGGGTGCGCCGGCTTTGCCGGCGGCAGTTGCCTTCGTGGCGTCCTTGGTAATGGCCATAGTCCGTGCGGCCTCTCGGGAAGCCTGGGTAACGGAAACTTGGATGTTGTATGCGTTGGAGAACTCGACGATGGCGATGATCAGGGCGATCAGGATCGGGGCGACGAGTGCGAATTCGACGGCAACTGCGCCTCGCTCATCGTGTTTCCGATTTTTTGGGCTGCGTTTCAACGGGTCCCCCTGGGCGGTTGCAGCGTGGGCTTTAAGTGCGGTGTGCCGCGCCGATAAGGCGCGGCACACCGGTGGATTTGACCTACCAGGTGCCGACCGTAGTGGCGAGGCTGCTGAAGAAGGTCTGGAGGTTGCTTCCAAAGAGGGTGACGCCGGCGACGATCACCAGGGCGATGAGTCCCACCAAAAGGGAATACTCAGTTGCCGTAGCGCCCTTTTCGTTGGTGAATATCGCCCGAATCGTTGCAGCCATTTTTTGAAGAGCTGATGGGAAATCCGACATGATTCCGAGCCTTTCTGCTGATGGGCTGACGGTTACCAGGCCCCGACCTTGACGGCGAGGCTGCTGAAGAAGGTCTGGAGGTTGCTTCCGAAGAGGGTGACGCCCGCGACAATAACGAGGGCGATGAGGCCCACCAGAAGCGAGTACTCAGTTGCCGTGGCGCCCTTTTCGGAAGAGAAGCGATCCTTGATGCCGGCGACGAAAGCCATCATCGAGACCATGAGAGAAGTCATTGTATTTTCCTTAATTCGGTGAAATTGAATTGATTATTTATTTCAACGAATTTCCAGCTGCCCCCATAAATCCTTTAGCGGCTGGACTTCGCTAAGAAGAGATTGTCATTTGGGGGCAGGGGCAACAATGCGTAGTGGTACTCGATTTTTTTGGGGGTTGTCAAAAGTACGTACTTGAAAAGTGAGGGCAGTACTCATAAGCCGCGGCAGGTACGCGGCTCACTACTTGGAGTCCCCTTGCAGGGACGTCGGGGCACAGGCATGTGCTCCGCAGCAGTGGCTACGTGAAGAGGAGCGCAATTGTCGCGAGGGCACCGAGCATCGCGGGGCCGTGTGCCACCTCTGTGGCCTGTTTTCGGCCCTTTCGGCCGACGACAATGACCGTCACCACCCCATTAAGGATGAATCCGAGAAGGCCGCCGTAGAGGAGTTGGACCCAGCCTAGGTACCCGAGGTACAAGCCCACTGGCGCGGCAAGCTTGACGTCTCCCATGCCGATGCCGCCGGGAGAGATCAAGGCCAATATCAAGTAACTGGCGAACAAAACTGCCCCTCCAAGCAATGCCCGCAGGAAACTATCCGCCTGTTTCTCAAAGAGCCAGGGAAGTAAAAACAATAGTGCGCCACCAGTAAGGAGTGATAATACGAGCGGATTAGGCAGTAGATGGAGCGCAACGTCGATCCGTGCCAGCTGTACGCCTAATACTGCAAGGAAGAGGAAAGCTGGAAGACTAAAAGAAATTCCAAAATGGAAAGCAAAAGCCGCGCACGCGAGCCCGGTGAGTGCCGCCGTCGTAATCCGTGCGGGGAGGCCAGGCAGGCCACCCAGCCGCGGGAGCCGTTTGGCGATGAGGACCTCGGCCAGGGGGGAGAGTGCGGCGCCCACTAGGCCGATGCCAACAACCCAAAGCCATCCCGGCAGGCCCTCATGACCCGTTGTAAACACCGCGACCCCCTGCGTCCGTCAGGCCGGCAGGCGCTGAGGCGGCATCCGGCTACCCCATTTTGACCCTGAACCCCCGGACGCGCTAATCTTGGTAGTCGTTGTGCGTGTCCTATTCCGATGGTGCGTGCCCGCTTGAGAATCCGGTTGCAGGATAACTACTCAACGTGCATATTCGGAACTTCAGGATGACTGGTTACATAGAGCCCTCACCTCTGTTCCGGTAGCGCGCAGACAGTAGGTGCACGAGCTAGTGACACCTAAACAAGAACGCCAGAACAAGAACGAGGCAAACACCGTGCGTACGTACACCCCGAAGCCCGGCGATATCAACCGCCAGTGGCACGTCATTGACGCCACCGACGTTGTCCTTGGCCGTCTTGCAAGCCAGACCGCAATCCTGCTGCGCGGCAAGCACAAGGCCACCTATGCATCCCACATGGACATGGGCGACTTCGTCATCATCATCAACGCTGAGAAGGTTGCCCTGACCGGCGCCAAGCTGGAGCAGAAGCGTGCTTACCGCCACTCCGGCTACCCGGGCGGCCTGACCTCCGTCAACTACGCGGAACTGCTGGAATCGAACCCGGTCCGCGCCGTTGAGAAGGCCATCAAGGGCATGCTCCCCAAGAACTCCCTGGCTGCCCAGCAGCTGGGCAAGCTGAAGGTGTACCGCGGTGCCGAGCACCCGCACGCCGCACAGCAGCCCAAGACTTTCGAAATCACCCAGGTCGCCCAGTAGTCCTGGCCACCAAACAACTTACTTAATACAAGGAGAATCGTGGCTCAGAACGAAGAACTGACCACCGAGGCCCCCGAGGCCGAGGAAAACCTGACCAGCTACACCTCTGAGAGCTCCGCTGCTGAAGCTGCTCCCAAGAAGGAACGCCCGGCCCTGACGGTTGCCGGCGCAGCTGTTGGCCGCCGCAAGGAAGCCGTTGCACGCGTCCGCGTTGTGCCCGGCACCGGCAAGTGGACCATCAACGGCCGCGAGCTGGCGAACTACTTCCCGAACAAGCTGCACCAGCAGGACGTCAACGAGCCCTTCAAGATCCTCGATCTTGAAGGCGCCTACGACGTCATCGCCCGCATCCACGGCGGTGGCATCTCCGGCCAGGCCGGCGCCCTGCGCCTCGGCATCGCCCGTTCGCTGAACGAGATCGACGTCGAGAACAACCGCCCGACCCTGAAGAAGGCCGGTTACCTGTCCCGCGACGCCCGTGTCATCGAGCGTAAGAAGGCCGGTCTCAAGAAGGCCCGCAAGGCCCAGCAGTACTCCAAGCGCTAAATCCGCTTGCACAGAAGCCCGTCCCGCCGTTTGGTGGGACGGGCTTTCTGCGTTCCTGACTGCACGAACAACAACTTGATGCCTTACCGCCCTTAGCCCTCACTGGATGCCTACTGCTGCGCCTTCAGGTTGTAGACAGTTACACCGTCTATCAGGGTGGATGGAAAATTGGATTTGACCCAGCTCGATATTTCGAGCAGCTCACCGCTCCGGCCGGGAAGGTCCAAATGGTCCTGATGCCAGACGAGCAGACATATTTTTCCTTCTCGGACGAGCGCTCGAAAGCGCTCCAGCGTCGGTGCAGGGTCGGTGCCGTTGAAGCCGCCAAGCGGCAGCACCGCTCTCGAGCTAGCCAGCTGAAGCTTCGCCGCCGATTGTGACGGGTACGTTGCCGCTCCCCAATCACACGTAGAGGCATCGCGAGTCAGCGAAATCAAGGCCGGTGATGGATCGAACCCGAAGCCCAGATCGTAGGACCATCCCGATTCCCTGGCTTTTACACCCGCGAGAAAGTGACTTATTGAGTTACTGCTTTTGGTGAGGGGGCCGGAAACTGGATTTGAACCCTGGTGTGCCACAGTCGTTGTGTAAAGGGATGTTGCTACGGGACCGGCCAATAACCCTGCAGCCGCAAGGCCACACCCTGCGACGTTGATCCACCCGGCAGGCGGGCGGATTGCAAGTAGCGCGGCTCCTGAAAGGCCCAAGATAAGTGCGGCAGTAATGAAGGCTGGTTGCCAGCCTTCGACTCCGCTGAGGAGGGCCCACTGCACAAGGGATCCGACCAGTATGCTGCATGAGGCTAAGATCCTGGCGACTGTCCTGGATTTCATTGCCATGATTGATTCGAGACCCATTGCGATCATGAGTGCCAGGGGAGAGGCCAAGGTTGCCGTGTAATACGTGTGAATGCCGTCTCCCATGAACGACAGCATGAGGTAGGCGGTAAGAAACCAGACCAGTGAGATAACAGCGGTAGCCCGGCGTGCCGGAGTGTAGGCAACACTCCGCCATGTCAGAAGCACCCATATGCAAGAGAACAATCCGACCATCAGCAGCCAGCCAATCTCCTGCGAGAAGTTGCTGTTTAGCAACCGGAGAAACCCAGCGTCACTTTCCGCCGCTTTGAAAGCCTCCGGAATCAAACCAACGGTTGGGTCCTTCTGCGTCGGAAAAAGTCGAGCAAGTCCGTTATAAGCAAGTGTGAGTTCAACTGCACTGTTACTGGTAGAACCACCGATAAATGGCCTGCTGGCCGGCGGTATAAGTTCAACTGTGGCAGTCCACAACCCGCCTAGTAGCACTAGGGAGACCACCCCATACATGCAAGCTCGAAGTTTCTTCGTCCACGCACAGGTGGCCGACACCATGAAAGCTATCCCGAGTGCAGGAACATTTAGTAGCGCCTGGAGCTGCTTGGTCATAAAGGCCAGACCCAGGAGGGCGCCTGCCAATGCAAAAGCTACAGAACTTCCGGATTCTACTGCCCGTATCACAAAGTAGGCTGCCGCGACCATGAGCAGCAACATTAGAGGGTCTGGATTGTTGTATCGGGAAAGCAGAGTGATGATTGGTGTTGTGAAAAAAATCACTGCTGCGACCAGGGCTGCGACAGCAGAGAAACTGCGGCGGACAATTACATAAATTAGGAAAGTTGTTGTAACTCCCATTATCGCTTGAGGAATTAGTATGCTCGTGGGTGAAAATCCGAATAGCCTAACCGATGCACCCATAATCCACAGGCTAAGTGGAGGCTTGTCCACAGTGATTGCGTTTCCCCAATCAGACGACCCGAAGAAGAACGCCTCCCAGTTCATTGTCCCGGATTGAACCGCCGCCGAGTAGAACGAATTTGCCCACCCGTTTATCCCGATGTTTGTAAAGTAGAGCGCGGAGTTGGCGAGAAGTATTAGCAGGAGAGCTGGCCGCTCCCAAACCGGGCTTGCCTTGGTGCCCCGAAAGAGTTGCCGTGCTAGGGAAGCCCAACGCCTTGTGGCAGTTTCATTTTTCGGTCGTGATGGCCGCTCGCCATTAGGAGCTGAGGTGATAGATCGTGACGCCGTCAACGCTCTGCTCCTTAAAGTTGTCCTGCACCCATTGTGAGATGTCCATCGTGTCCTGGCTCAGTTCGCCCCGATCCAGAAGCTCCTGCTGCCAGATGAAGAAGCCAATTTTGCCTTCAGCCACAAGTGCCTTGAACTGGGCCAGAGTGGGGGCCGGATCCGTTCCGAGCCAACCGCCCACAGCGATCACAGGCTGTCCTGATTCAAGTTGATACAGGGCTGCGTTCTGCGCTGAGAATGTGGCTGCGGCCCAAGTGCTTTTGCCTTTGGTCTGGCTGAGCATCTCTGTTACGCGTTCAACTGGTGTCGAACCATAAGCGGTTTGCAGAGCCCATGCTGGCGATCCGGCCTTTGCCATCAACAGGAGGCGGGACATAGCCATTGGATCGTTGGCGACGGGACCGGACTGGGGGTTAGTGCCGTTTTGTGCTGTGGAAATGGTGTAGACATTGGCTCCCAACGGAGCTATCACTAGAGCTGCCGCGATGGCAGTGGAGGCGATTCGTGTCTGCCTGTCGTCTTTACTGGCTACCCATCCACATACGGCAGCGACGCCCGTTATGACAACAAGGACCCGGAACCATGTTGGCCATTGATCGCTGTAATTGAGCACTCTGATGCACATGTATGTGGACGAACCAACAATCAGAGCGCCAATTAGCCGAAGGACTAACCTGTCCCGCCGCTGCCAAAGAATGGCGAGTCCAACCGGAACTACTAGGGCGACCGGCGCGGCCAATGAGTAGGTGTAGTAGGTGTGGATCATCGATCCCATGTAACAGAGCAAAAGGAATGTGACCGCAAACCAGCTGGCGGAGAGGGCAACGAGGCATCTCTGTGCTCGTGGAAGTCCCAAGGTCCGGTACAGAACCACCAGAACGATCGTCAAAGCTATTGCGGTGAAAGTAAGCCACGCGATCTCAGGGGCGAAGTTGCCATCGAAGATTCGCGTAAAGCCACCGTTGTATGGTGCGAGTTCATCTTTCGCAGTAGCCCGATTCCCACTTATTTGGGTCGGGATACGGATGAATCTAGCGAGGCCGTTGTAGTCGAGGGTGAGTTCGAGGATGCTGTTGGTCGCTGATCCACCGACGTAGGGCCGATTAGATGCCGGCGTAAGTTCGACCAATGCCATCCACCAGCCACCGCTGATGACCAGGGCGACAAGCGATCCGAGGAGTCGGAGGAGTCGTGATGCCATGGTCCCTGCGCCGAACAGCAGGACCACGAATACGAGGGCAGGGATGGGAAGGAATGCTTGGATCTGTTTGGCCATGAAGCCCAGTCCCAGTGATGTGCCGGCCAGCAGGTACCAGTGCCAGTGGTTGGATTCGATCGCCCGGATGACGAAGTAGACAGCGGCTACGGTCAGGATGCCCATGAGCGGTTCGGGATTGTTGTACCGGGACATGAGGACGACTACGGGAGTCGTTGCGTAAATCAGCCCGCCCAGCAATGCCGGTGCTGCGGGATGGCTTCGACGGATGATTTTGTAGATGAGCCAGGTTGTGGCGACACCCATCAACGCTTGGGGGACGAGCAGGGCCCAGGAGTTCAGTCCGAACAGCCGGACGGACAGGCCCATGATCCAGATGCTCAGGGGCGGTTTGTCGACGGTGATGAGATTGCCCGCGTCGAGGGAGCCGTAGAAGAAGGCTTTCCAGTCTTGGGATCCTGCCTGTGCCGCGGCGGAGTAATAGGGGTTGGCCCAGCCGTTGCGGTCCAGTCCCCAGAGGAATGCCGCTGCGGTCCCGAGGAGAAGGACGGCCAGGCCGATTCCCTCCCAAGGCCAGGAACTACCCGTGGCACGGCTTGGCAGAAGGGCCGCTGTCCGGGCCCGGGTTGTTATCGTCATCGGACAGATTCCCCCGCCGGGCGGAGAGCAGTGATCGTTCGGGGTACGTCATAACGCCGGACGCGGAACACCCAAAGACGTAAGAGAACAAACCGGATCAGAGTCGCCAAGACGTTGGCTGCGGTAAGAGTGAGGAGTTCCACGTTGGGTGCGGCATCGGCGTGCACCGAGTGCAGAACCAGCAACGACGAAGATGTGATTCCCCAAGCGAGCAAAAACACCAGCAACCCCTGGAATTGCTGGGTGAAGAGTTTCGCCGGGCCACTGATACCAAAGGTAAATTTGCGGTTGGCAGTTGTGTTTCCAATTGCGGTGAGCAGGAGTGCCAGGAAGTTAGCCTCCTGCGCGCTGAATGGGCCCTGGAGGATCAGGTATAACAGTGCGAAAGCCAGCGTTGAGGCGACACCAACGAGCCCAAAACGGAGTACCTGGCCGAAGAAGCTCGGCCGGCTCACCGGCGCGATTGGCCCCCGCCCCAGCTCAGCGTATATTGCCTGGACCGGGATGAGCCCCCTAAC
This sequence comes from Arthrobacter sp. MOO21, assembly GCF_057369995.2. Lineage (NCBI taxonomy): Bacteria > Bacillati > Actinomycetota > Actinomycetes > Micrococcales > Micrococcaceae > Arthrobacter > Arthrobacter sp. MOO21. The sequence continues at coordinate 2,989,448 of NZ_CM170671.2, forward strand.
AAGAGATGTACCTACCCGGATCATTCCCCGGAGGTCATCAAGAGCGGTCTGCTTGATGTCCACGCGGCTATCGGGGTCGTCCACCCAGTCAACGGGAATTTCGTGAATCCGCAGTCCCGAGCGCTCAGCGATGATCAGCAGTTCGGTGTCAAAAAACCAGCCGTTGTCCTCGATATGCGGGAGTAAGCGCGCGGCAACATCTGCGCGTATCGCTTTGAACCCACACTGAGCATCCGAGAACCGCACCTGCATTGTGCGTCGAAGCAGGAAATTATAGGACCTGGAAATGAATTCCCGCTTGGGGCCCCGGCTCACGCGCGCACTCTGGCCCAGGCGTGTGCCTATGGAAATGTCGGAGTGACCGGACAAAAGGGGGGCCACCAACGGCGGAAGGGCGGCAAGATCAGTGGAAAGATCCACATCAAGATAGGCCAGAACCTTCGCTTCGGAGGCGCTCCATGCATCTCTCAATGCAAAGCCGCGCCCCTTGACCTCAAGGCGGCGGTATTCAACGTTCGGCATGTGCTCGCTGAGTCGAGCGGCAATCACCGGAGTCCGGTCGGTGCTTGCATTATCGGCGATGGTGATTTTCCACGTCGATGGCATTTCTTGGGTCAAGTAGTCGGCGAGCCTTGTGATGCTGCTTTCGAGTACCGCTTCTTCGTTGAAGACCGGTACAACAATTTCGAGCGCCAAGCCCCCATAGCTAGGTGTCATGCATGGATCGTAGGAGCCCCCAAACAGGCGTGGCGAGGGTTTTGGATAAAGACAGGTAGCAACGAAAAAAACCAAGTAGTCCCAGTAATTGCCCCTGGCCGAAGGCAGGTACACACCAAGTAGCACGGACCGCGGGAGGCGGCCTACGCAGGTCTCACCCAGCCCATCCACTAGACTTGACCGGTGTCTAGATTATTTGGAACTGATGGTGTCCGGGGGCTTGCGAACGGTCTGCTGACTGCGGAGCTGGCTATGCAGCTGGCCCAGGCGGCCGCCGTCGTGCTCGGCCACGACCGCAACTCCAACGGCTCGCGGCCCCGCGCCGTGGTGGCCCGTGACCCGCGCGCCAGCGGTGAATTCATCGCCGCCGCAGTGGAGGCCGGGCTCTCGAGCTCGGGCATCGACGTCTACGACGCCGGCGTCCTCCCCACCCCTGCGGCGGCCTACCTGGTGGCGGACCTCGACGCCGATTTCGGCGTCATGATCTCCGCCTCCCACAACCCCGCACCGGACAACGGCATCAAGTTCTTCGCCCGCGGCGGCCAAAAGCTCCCGGACGACGTGGAAGACGCCATCGAGGCGCAGATGTCCAAGGAGGCGGCCCGCCCGGTGGGCGCCGACGTCGGGCGCATCCAGCGCTTCTCCGACGCCGAGGACCGCTACATCGTGCACCTCCTGCGCACGCTCCCGCACAACCTCGAAGGCCTCAAAGTGGTCCTGGACTGCGCGAACGGCGCCGCCAGCGGCTGCTCCCCGCAGGTCTTCAAGGATGCCGGCGCGGACGTCGTCGTCATTGGCGCCGAGCCCGACGGCCACAACATCAACGACGGCGTCGGCTCCACCCACCTGGGCCCCCTCAAGGAAGCCGTGGTCAAGTACCAGGCGAACCTGGGCATCGCCCACGACGGCGACGCCGACCGCTGCCTCGCCGTGGACCACGAAGGCAACGAGGTGGACGGCGACCAGATCATGGCCATCCTCGCCATCGCACTCCAGAAGTCCGGCAAGCTCAGGGACGACGTCCTCGTGGCCACCGTCATGAGCAACCTCGGCCTTAAAATCGCCCTCCGCCAGGCCGGCATCAGCATCCGCGAAACTGCGGTGGGGGACCGGTACGTCCTCGAGGAAATGCGCGACGGCGGCTACAACCTGGGCGGCGAACAGTCCGGCCACGTGATCTTCTCCGACTATGCCACCACCGGCGACGGCGTGCTCACCGGCCTGCAAATCGCAGCCCAGGTGGCCCTCACCGGGAAGCCGCTCAAGGAATTGGCCACCGTGATGACCAAGCTCCCGCAGGTCCTCATCAACGTCAAGGGCGTGGACCGCACCAGGGTGGGCAGCAACGACGTCCTGGCCCAGGCCGTCGCCGCCGCGGAGGCAGCGCTCGGCGAAACAGGCCGCGTCCTGCTCCGTCCCTCCGGCACCGAACCTGTTGTACGCGTCATGGTGGAAGCCGCGGACGAAGAGACAGCGCAGTCCATCGCCGAACACCTGGCCCAGGTGGTCCGCAGCGAACTTGCGCTGGAACTGGCCTCGAACTAGGCGCAGCAAAAAGAACGGCCCGCCTCCCCGCAGGGGAGACGGGCCGCTCTGCGTTGGTCAGAGGGCTTAGGGCGTGCGGCTCTTCAGCGCGTCCCGGATCTCGGTAAGGAGCGCAACCTGCGGGTCCTCGGCGGCGTCCTTCTTCACGTCCTTGTTGATCCCCAGCCGGCGGTTGCGGCGCTCGATCATCAGGTTCATGGGCATCACCACCACAAAGTAGATGGCCGCGGCGATCAGCAGGAAATTCACCACGGCAGTCAACAGGACGCCGAACTCGATGGCGTTGCCGTTCAGCTCCACTCTGGCGAAGCTGTCGAAATTCGGCGCGCCCACCAGGCCGGAGACGAAGGGCATCAGCACCTTGTTCACCAGCGCCGTCACCACCGCGCCGAACGCGGTACCCATGACAACGGCGACCGCCAGGTCCACCACGTTGCCCTTCATGATGAAGTTCTTGAATCCATTAAGCATGGAAACCAACCTAGCGCACCGGCATTACAGGTACGCGGGCGCCGCCTCCAGGCCGAAGTACTCCTCCAGTGTGCCGATGCCGCGGTTCGCCATGTCCGTGGCCGCCTCCACGCCCACATACCGCAGGTGCCACGGCTCGTAGTAGTACCCCGTGACGGGGTGCAGCATCCACGGGTACCTCACCACGAACCCGAACCGGTAGGCGTTCGCCTTCGCCCACACCGCCGCGGGCTGGTCCGCGAAGCACGGCTGGAAGCTGCACGCGCCGCCGCCGTCGCCAATGTCGAACGCCCATCCCGTCTGGTGTTCGGAATGGCCCGGCCTGGCGCTGGCCGTGTCGGCGTCGGCCTGTCCCCGTGCCGCCACATACCCGTTGTACGTGGTCACCTGCGTGCCGTACGACCGGTAGCCGCTGGCCAGGACCACCGCCACGCCGTCCCGCGCGGCAGCGGCGAACATCGCCTCCGCCGCAGCCGCCGTCGTGCTGTTCAGCAGCGCCGCCTCACCCGAAGCGGAGATTGCGACGGCGGGACGCACCAGGTCAGCCGGCGCATAGTCCGCGGGCGCCAGCGGACGGTGCTTGTTCACGATGACCCACTGGCTCGCCGGGTCGCTCAGCGAAAACTGCCGCGCCAACGCTGCCGAGGGCGGCGGCGCCGGGGACGGCACGTCCGGTGACTGGCCCACCGTGGCGGCATCCGGCGTCGCGCCCGGCAAAGCCGATCCGCCAGCAGGGGAGGGGGCGGCAGGGGAAAGACCAGCCGACGACGGCACCGCCACGGGTGCCTCCGGCGCGCAGGCTGACAGGACAGTCAGCCCGGCGCCGGCAGCGAGGAAGCGGGCGAAGCTGCGGCGGCTCGGGGAACCGCAGTCATGGCACACCTGTGCTACACCTTCCGCAGGAGCATGCGGCGGATCGAGTGGTCCGCGTCTTTGGTGAGCACCAGCTGCGCGCGTCCCCGCGTCGGCAGGACGTTCTCCTCCAGGTTGGGCTCATTGATCCGCTTCCAGATGTCCCGGGCGGTGCTCTCCGCCTCTTCGTCCGAGAGCGTGGCGTAGCGGTGGAAGTAGGACTCCGGCTGGGCGAACGCCGTGCTCCGCAGCTTCCGGAACCGGTCCACGTACCACTCCTCGATATACGAGGTCTTGGCATCCACGTAGATGGAGAAATCGAAGAAGTCGCTCAGCGCCAGGCCCTGCCGCCCGTCATGCCGCGGCCGGGCCGGGGCCAGGACGTTCAGTCCCTCCACAATCAGGACGTCCGGACGGCGGACCACCACTTCCTTGCCGGGGACGATGTCGTACGTGACATGCGAGTACCAGGGCGCCCGGACCTCCTCCGCGCCGCTCTTGATCTCGCTGACGAACCGCAGCAGCGCCCGCCGGTCGTAGGACTCGGGGAAACCCTTCCGGTCCAGCAACTGCCGGCGCTTGAGCTCGGCCAGGGGATAGAGGAACCCGTCCGTGGTGATCAGCTCCACGTTCGGGGTGCCGGGCCAGCGGCGGAGCATCTCCCGCAGCACGCGCGCAATGGTCGACTTTCCCACGGCAACGGATCCGGCAACGCCGATGACGAACGGGGTGCGCTGGGTCTGCTCCCCCAGGAAGGTTGTGGTGGCCGCATGCAACTGCCCCGCGGCTTCGACATACAGGTGCAGCAGCCGGGACAGCGGGAGGTAGACATCCCGGACCTCGTTGATGTCCAAGGGGTCGCCAAGACCACGAAGGCGCAGCACGTCCTCTTCATTAAGGGGCTGTTCCATCTGGGCTGCGAGCCGGGACCAGGTTTGCCGGTCCAGCTCCACGAACGGCGAGGCACCCTCCCCGTTCGCTTCGTTGCGTTGCGAAGTCACGCTAAAGATTCTGCCCCGCTCCCGCGCCATCACGAAATGACGGTCCTGTTCAGCGCGGCGGTCCCGGTCACGAGCCTGCCGCGCCCGGACCAGGAACGCACACGGCGCTGACGTGCCCGTTTAGCAGCAACAGGCACGCTCCCGATAGTCTTGTGCCTATGTGTGGAATCGTGGGATACGTAGGCCGTTCGTCTGACGGTGCAATTAAGGGTCACAGTGCTTTGGATGTTGTCCTTGAGGGGCTGCGCCGCCTGGAGTACCGCGGGTACGATTCCGCCGGTGTGGCGGTGGTGTCCGAAGGGACCATCGAGTCGCGGAAGAAGTCCGGGAAGCTGACCAACCTCCTGGCCGAGCTGGAAGCCCGGCCGCTGCCGGCAGCCACCACCGGGATCGGGCACACGCGCTGGGCCACCCACGGCGGCCCGACGGACCGCAACGCGCACCCGCACCTGTCCGACGGCGGCAAGCTCGCCGTGATCCACAACGGCATCATCGAGAACTTCGCCGAGCTGAAGCTTGAGCTGCTGGAAAAGGGCGTCACGTTCATTTCTGAAACGGACACGGAGGTCGCCGCGGCGCTGCTGGGTGACATTTTCCGGAACAAGCTGGGCGGCGTCACCGCCGACGGCGGCCTGACCCGCGCCATGGAGCTGGCCTGCCAGCGCCTCGAGGGCGCCTTCACGCTCCTGGCCGTGCACGCCGACCAGCCGGACGTCGTGGTGGCCGCGCGCCGCAACTCGCCGCTGGTGGTTGGCCTGGGCGACGGGGAGAACTTCCTCGGTTCGGACGTGTCCGGCTTCATTGACTACACCCGCCGCGCGGTGGAACTGGGCCAGGACCAGATCGTCACCATCACCGCGGACACGGTGGACATCACCGATTTCTACGGCAACCCGGCCTCCGGCAAGGAATACCACGTGGACTGGGACCCTGCCTCTGCTGAAAAGGGCGGCTTCTCCTCGTTCATGGAGAAGGAAATCCACGACCAGCCCGACGCCGTGGCGCAGACCCTGCTGGGCCGCTCGGACATCAAGGGCAAGCTGACCCTGGACGAGCTGCGGATCGATCCCGAGCTGTTGAAGAAGGTCGACAAGATCATCGTGCTGGCCTGCGGCACCGCCGCGTACGCCGGCACCGTGGCCAAGTACGCGATCGAGAACTGGTGCCGGATCCCCACGGAGGTGGAGCTGGCGCACGAGTTCCGCTACCGGGACCCGATCCTGAACGAGAACACCCTGGTGGTGTCCATCAGCCAGTCCGGCGAAACCATGGACACCCTGATGGCCGTCCGCTACGCCCGCGAGCAGGGCGCCAAGACCATCTCGATCTGCAACACCAACGGCTCCACCATCCCGCGTGAATCCGACGCCGTGCTCTACACGCACGCGGGCCCGGAAATCGCCGTCGCCTCCACCAAGGCGTTCCTGGCCCAGATCACCGCCGCCTACCTGCTGGGCCTGTACCTGGCGCAGCTGCGCGGGAACATCTTCTCCGGGCAGATCAAGGACGTCCTGGCGGACCTGAACAAGATCCCGGCGAAGATCCAGACCATCCTGGACAACGCCGGCCCGCTGCGTGAGCTTGCGCGGAGCATGGCGGACGAGAAGTCGGTGCTGTTCCTGGGCCTGGCACGTGGGCTACCCGGTGGCGCTCGAGGGCGCGCTGAAGCTCAAGGAAATCGCCTACATCCACGCCGAAGGCTTCGCCGCCGGTGAGCTCAAGCACGGCCCGATCGCCCTGATCGACGAAGGCCAGCCGGTGTTCGTGGTGGTCCCGTCCCCGCGCGGCCGCGACTCGCTGCACTCCAAGGTGGTCTCCAACATCCAGGAAGTCCGCGCCCGCGGCGCCCGGACCCTGGTCATCGCCGAGGAAGGCGACGAAGCCGTCAAGGCCTACGCCGAGCACGTCTTCTACGTCCCCGAAACGCCCACCCTGCTGATGCCGCTGCTCACCACCGTGCCGCTGCAGATCTTCGCCGCCGAACTCGCCGCCGCCAAGGGCTACGACGTGGACCAGCCGCGCAACCTCGCCAAGAGCGTCACTGTCGAGTAACCGCTGTAGACGCAAAACCCCGGGCCCAGCGGCCCGGGGTTTTGCACGTTAAAGTCCAGCTTTTGCGCTGATGGCGGACACCGGCCGCCACCGGCGCGCGGCGGCTTTCGCCCGCGGGCGCCACCGTAGAATAAGCCGCATGATCGTTGGCATTGGCGTAGACGTTGTAGACATCGAGCGGTTCGGCCGCCAGCTTGAGCGGACACCGGGCCTCCGGGACCGTTTGTTTGTTCCCGCCGAACGGGAACTCAACACCCGGTCCCTGGCCGCCCGGTTCGCCGCAAAGGAAGCGGTGGCCAAGGTCCTGGGCGCCCCCGCAGGCATGAACTGGCAGGACTGCTGGATCGGCCTGGACCAGAACGGCCCCACCGTCCAGGTCAAGGGAACGGTGCTGGCGGTCGCAGAGGCCAAGGGCGTCAAGCGCTGGCACCTGTCCATCAGCCACGACGGCGGCATCGCCACGGCCACGGTACTGGCCGAGGGCTGACCCGGCCGGGGCTGCAGGAGGGGACACCATGATCAGCGCCTACACCGGAACGCAGGTCCGCGCAGCCGAGGAGCCCCTCCTGGCTTCCGGACTCGGCGACGTCCTCATGCACCGGGCCGCGCACGGCCTGGCCAACGCCGTCGTCCATGAACTCAAGGCACGCGGCGCCCGCCTGAACGGTGCCGGCATCGCGGTGCTGGCGGGCAAGGGCAATAACGGCGGCGATGGCCTGTACGCCGCTGCTTTCCTCGCCGCCCGCGGAATGCGTACGACGGCGGTCCTCACCGGAGATGCCGCCCATCCGGACGGCCTGGCGGCATTTGAGCGTGCCGGCGGCCGGGTGCACCGGCTCACCGAAGCTGCACTTCCGGACCTTGCAGCCGAAGCCGGCCGGGCCGACGTCGTCATCGATGCCATCCTTGGCACCGGAGCCAAGGGCGGGCTCCGCGGACTTGCCGCGGACCTGGTCCGTGCCATTACCGACGGCAACGGCCGGGGCCTCGTGGTGGCGTGCGACCTTCCCAGTGGCGTGGACGCCGACACCGGCGAGGCTGCCGCCCCGGTCCTGCCCGCGGACCTGACTGTCACGTTCGGGGGAGCCAAGGCCGGCCTCCTGGCTGACCCCGGGGCAGACCATGCGGGCCGGGTGCTCGTGGTGCCGATCGGGATCGAGGAGCACCTGCCCCGGCCTGCGCTGCGCCGGCTGGGGGACGACGAACTGGCCCAGCTCCTGCCGCACCCCGCCCGGCGTGCCCACAAGTACTCCCGCGGCGTGCTGGGAGTGGTGGCCGGCTCCGAGGACTACCCGGGCGCCGCAGTCCTGGCCTGCCGGGGCGCGCTGGCCGCAGGTGTGGGCATGGTCCGTTACCTCGGGCCGCCATCGGTGGCGGACCTGGTGCGCCAGGCCTGCCCCGAGGTGGTCTGCAGCACCGGAACCGTGGCCGAAAACCGCGTGCAGGCCTGGCTGGTGGGTTCGGGCATCGGACCGCGCGACCACGAACAACTCACCCGCGCACGGGAGGCAATCGTGTCGGAGCTTCCGGTCGTTGCCGACGCCGGAGCCCTGCCCGCACTGCCGGCCATGCTCGCCCCGCACGTCGTGCTGACCCCGCACGCCGGCGAGCTCGCGTCGCTGTTCCAGCGGCTGGGCCACGGGGAGGACCGGGAAGCGGTGGAAGCCGGCACGCTCGCCGCTGTCCGCCATGCCGCCGAACGTACCGGCGCCACCGTCCTGCTCAAGGGCGCCACCACGCTCGTGGCCGCGCCCTGGGGTACCACCTTCAGCCAGGCGGACGGCACTCCGTGGCTCGCTACGGCAGGCAGTGGGGACGTGCTGGCGGGCGTCATCGGTGCGCTGCTCGCCCAGGCGGGGCACGACGTCGAACCTTTCCGGGCCCTGGGCATCGACGACGACGACCGCTGGGCTGCGCTTGCCGCGCTGGGGGCGGCGCTGCACGGACGTGCCGGAACGGCGGCGTCCGAAAGAGCCGCCGGCGGTCCGATCGCCGCCAGCGGAATCGCGAATACTATACCCGAAACGTGGGGTAAGGTCAGCATGCTTAGTAACTCTGGAGCCCGGAAACGTAAAAGTCACAGCCAACCACTACGGTAGGCATTAGTTCGCACCAGCAGCAGGGGCGTTCCGATGCCCTCTGCTGCTGACCAACAATGAGGAGCACGATGGAAGTCTGGCCTGGAAACGCCTACCCGCTGGGAGCTACCTTTGACGGCACCGGCACCAATTTCGCCCTGTTCAGCGAACAGGCGGAGCGGGTTGAACTGTGCCTCCTGGCCGACGACCTGACCGAGACCCGCATTGAGCTCACCGAGGTGGATGGCTACGTCTGGCACTGCTACCTGCCGCACATCCAGCCCGGCCAGAAGTACGGCTACCGGGTGCACGGACCGTACGACCCCGCAAGCGGAAGCCGGTTCAACGCGAACAAGCTGCTGATGGACCCCTACGCCAAAGCCATCCAGGGCCAGATCGACTGGGACCAGGCACTCTTCTCCTACGAGTTCGGCGATCCCGACTCCCGCAACGACGCGGACTCGGCACCCCACACCATGCACGGCGTGGTCATCAACCCGTTCTTCGAGTGGGACGGCGACCGCCAGCTCAAGGTTCCCTACCACGAGTCCGTCATCTACGAGGCCCATGTCAAGGGCCTGACCGAGCTGCACCCCGAGATCCCCGAGGAGCAGCGCGGCACGTACGCAGGCGTGGCGCACCCGGCCGTGATCGAGCACCTGAAGAAACTCGGCGTCACGGCGATCGAGCTCATGCCCGTGCACCAGTTCGTCAACGACGGCACCCTCCAGGAGAAGGGGCTGAGCAACTACTGGGGCTACAACACCATCGGCTTCTTCGCCCCCCAGAACACCTACAGCTCCACCGGCGACGTGGGACACCAGGTCCAGGAGTTCAAAGCCATGGTCCGCGACCTGCACCGCGCTGGCATCGAGGTAATCCTCGACGTCGTCTACAACCACACCGCCGAAGGCAACCACCTGGGCCCCACCCTGTCCTTCAAGGGCATCGACAACCAGGCCTACTACCGCCTGGTGGACAACGACCTCAAGCACTACATGGACTACACCGGCACGGGCAACTCGCTCAACGTCCGGCACCCGCACTCCCTGCAGCTGCTGATGGACTCCCTGCGCTACTGGGTGACGGAGATGCATGTTGACGGTTTCCGCTTCGACCTCGCCTCCACCCTGGCCCGCGAGTTCTACGACGTCGACAAGCTGTCCACCTTCTTCGAACTCATCCAGCAGGATCCCGTAGTTTCCCAGGTCAAGCTCATCGCCGAACCGTGGGACGTCGGACCCGGCGGCTACCAGGTGGGCAACTTCCCCCCGCAGTGGACGGAGTGGAACGGCAAGTACCGCGACACCGTCCGCGACTTCTGGCGCGGCGAGCCTTCCACCCTGGGCGAATTCGCGTCCCGCCTGACCGGCTCCGCCGACCTCTACGAAAGCTCCGCCCGCCGTCCGGTGGCCTCGATCAACTTCGTCACCGCCCACGACGGCTTCACCATGCGGGACCTGGTCTCCTACAACGAGAAGCACAACGAGGCCAACGGCGAAGGCAACAACGACGGCGAATCCCACAACCGGTCGTGGAACTGCGGCGCCGAAGGGGACACCGACGACGAGAAGGTGCTGACCCTGCGCGCCCGCCAGCAGCGGAACTTCATTGCCACGCTGCTCCTGTCGCAGGGCGTTCCGATGGTGCTGCATGGCGACGAACTTGGCCGCACGCAGCAGGGCAACAACAACACGTACTGCCAGGATTCCGAGCTCAGCTGGGTGCACTGGGAAGCCATGGACCAGCCCCTTGTCGAATTCACCGCATTTGTCAGCAAGCTCCGGCACGACCACCCCACGTTCCGCCGCAGCCGTTTTTTCGACGGCCGGCCGGTGCGCCGCGGCGAAGGCGAAAAGCTGCCGGACATCGTGTGGCTGAAGACCGACGGCACCGAAATGCTGCCCGAGGACTGGGGGAGCGGCTTCGGCCGGACCATCGGCGTGTTCTACAACGGCGACGGCATCCAGGAGCAGGATTCCCGCGGCCGCAGGATCACCGATGACAGCTTCATCATGGCCTTCAACGCGCACGACGACGTGGTGGACTTCTGCCTTCCCTCTGACGAGTACTCGCAGTACTGGGAAGTCCTGGTTGACACCGCGGCCCAGGCCGACGCCTACGAACCGCTCAAGGCCGGGGCCACGCTGAGGCTGGACGCCAAGTCCATGGTGGTGCTTCGCGCCTACTCCGGCCCCGAGGCTGAGGTGGAGCTTTCCGCGGCCGCATCCCTGGCCTCCATGGCGGAGCAGGAAGAAGCCCAGGAGGAAATGGTGGAGGCCCAGACCAAGGCAGCCGAAGCCAGCGAGGCCAGGGCAACCAAGGCGGCGGAAGCAAGCGAGGCAAAGGCGACCAAGGCATGAGGACGCCCGCCTCGACCTACCGCCTGCAGATCCGGCGCGGTTTCACCCTGTTCGACGCCGCCGAAAAAGTGCCCTACCTGAAGGACCTCGGCGTGGACTGGGTGTACCTGTCACCCATCCTGACCGCGGAGCAGGGCTCGGACCACGGCTACGACGTGACCGACCCCTCGGCGGTGGACCCGGAACGCGGCGGCCCCGAGGGCCTGCTGGCCCTGTCCAGGGCCGCCCGCGAACACGGCATGGGCGTCCTGGTGGACATCGTCCCCAACCACGTTGGCGTCGCCACGCCTGTCCAGAACCCCTGGTGGTGGTCCCTGCTGAAGGAAGGGCAGGGCTCGCCCTACGCCGAGGCGTTCGACGTCGACTGGGACCTGGGCGGCGGCAAGGTCCGGCTTCCCATGCTGGGCTCGGACGCCGACCTGGACAAGCTGGAAATCAAGGACGGCGAACTCCGGTACTACGACCACCGGTTCCCGCTGGCCGAAGGCACCAACGCGGAAGGTGATTCCCCGCAGGACGTGCACAGCCGCCAGCACTACCAGCTGATGGACTGGCGCCGCGCCGACGCCGAGCTGAACTACCGGCGCTTTTTCGCCGTCACAACCCTCGCGGGGATCCGGGTGGAGGAACCCTCGGTCTTTGATAAGGCCCATGCCGAGGTGGGCCGCTGGTTCACCGAGGGGCTCGTGGACGGGCTCCGGGTGGACCACCCGGACGGCCTGGCCGATCCTGCCGGGTACCTCCGCTGGCTCAAGGACCTCAGCGGGGGCGCCTACATCCTGGTGGAAAAGATCCTCGAACCGGGTGAGGTCCTGCCGCAGGAGTTCGCCTGCGAAGGCACCACCGGGTACGACGCTCTGGCGGACGTGGACCGGGTCTTCATCGACCCCGCGGGAGAGCAGGCGCTGGATGCGCTGGACGCTTCACTGCGGGGGACGTCCGGGCCCGCGGACTATGCAGAAATGATCCGCGGCACCAAGCGCATGATCGCCGACGGCATCCTGCGCTCAGAGGTGCTGCGGCTGGCCCGGCTGGTCCCCGGGTCCTACGGGCTTGAGCTGGACCAGGCAGCAGACGCCATCGCGGAGATCATCGCCTCCTTCCCGGTATACCGGTCCTACCTGCCCGTGGGCGCCGAAATCCTCAAGGAAGCGTGCGAGTCAGCGGCTGCGCACCGTCCGGACCTGGAGGTTGCGGTAGGAACGCTCCTTCCCCTGCTCCTGGACCCCGCCAACCCCATCGCCATCCGCTTCCAGCAGACCTCCGGCATGGTCATGGCCAAAGGCGTGGAGGACACCGCGTTCTACCGTTACACCCGGCTGGGCACCCTGACCGAAGTGGGCGCCGAACCCACCGAATTCGCCGTGTCCCCCGAGGAGTTCCACCAGCGGATGCAGCGGCGGCAGCAGGACCTGCCGCTGTCCATGACCACGTTGTCCACCCATGACACCAAGCGCAGCGAGGACGCCCGGGCCAGGATCTCGGTCATCGCCGAGCTTCCGCAGGAATGGGCGGAAACCCTGGAAACGCTGCGCGGCCTTGCGCCGATACCGGACGGTCCGTATGAGAACCTGCTGTGGCAGGCGATCGTCGGGGCGTGGCCCGCGAGCCGGGAACGGCTGCAGGGGTACGCGGAAAAGGCGGCCCGCGAGGCCGGCAACTCCACCAAGTGGACCGACCCCAACGAGGACTTCGAATCCAAGGTGCAGGCCGCCGTCGACGCAGTCTTCGACAACGCCCAGGTCGCCAAGGTGGTCGAGGACTTCGTGGCCCGGATCGACGCCTTCTCCGCCGTCAACTCCGTCGCCGCCAAGCTGGTCCAGCTGACCATGCCCGGCGTGCCGGACGTCTACCAGGGCAGCGAGTTCTGGGAACGGTCGCTGACGGACCCGGACAACCGGCGTCCGGTGGACTTTGCGGCCCGCCAGGCAGAGCTGGCAAAGCTCGACGCCGGCACGTTGCCGGCCGCGGGCACAGAGTCCAGCAAGCTCCTGGTCACCTCCCGCGCCCTCCGCCTACGCCGGGACCGGCCCGAACTGTTCCAGGGCTACGCTGCGGTGGCAGCCACCGGAGCGGCTGCCGGACACCTGCTGGCCTTCTCGCGCGGTGCCGGCGCGTCCCCGGGTGCCCTCACCCTGGCCACGCGGCTCCCCGCCGGACTGGAAGCCGGGGGCGGCTGGCGGGACACCGCCGTCGAACTTCCCACGGCCATGCGTGACGAACTCACCGGGGCCGTGTACGGGCCAGGCCCTGTTTCCGTGGCGGAGGTCCTGGGTACCTACCCCGTGGCCCTGCTGGTACCCGTGGATGGAGAAAAGGCATGACCCTGGTCAACGTTGGACCTGAGCGCTTTGATGTGTGGGCGCCGGCCGCCGAGTCCGTCATCCTGCTGGCCGATGACCGGCGGTACCCCATGCGGAAGAAGGAGACGGCACCCGGTTCTGAAGGGTGGTGGACGGCACCGGACGCCCCTGCTGACGGCGCCGTGGACTACGCCTACCTGCTGGACGGCGACACCACCCCCATCCCGGATCCCCGGTCCCGCCGGCTGCCGGACGGCGTCCATGAACAGTCGCGGACCTACGATCCCGCCGCCTACGCGTGGCAGGATTCCGGCTGGCGCGGGAAGGACCTGCAGGGAGCGGTGATCTACGAGCTGCATGTGGGCACCTTCACGCCGGCGGGAACCCTGGACGCCGCGGCAGGCAAGCTGGGCTACCTTGCGGACCTCGGCATCGACTTCGTGGAACTCCTGCCGGTCAACGGCTTCAACGGAACCCACAACTGGGGCTACGACGGCGTCCAGTGGTACACCGTGCACGAAGGCTACGGCGGCCCGGCCGCGTACCAGCGGTTCGTCGACGCTGCCCATGCGGCAGGACTGGGCGTCATCCAGGACGTGGTGTACAACCACCTGGGGCCCAGCGGCAACTACCTGCCCAAGTTCGGGCCCTACCTCAAGCAGGGCGACGCCAACACGTGGGGCGACTCGGTCAACCTCGACGGGCCCGGCTCGGACGTAGTGCGCGAATACATCCTGGACAATGCAGCGCTCTGGCTGCGGGACTACCACGTGGACGGGCTCCGGCTCGACGCCGTGCATGCCCTGCGCGACGAGCGGGCGGTGCACATCCTGGAAGACCTGGGAGCCCTGGGAGAAGCCATCTCGGCGGAGACTGGGCTGCCCAAGACGCTCATTGCCGAATCGGACCTCAACAACCCGCGCCTGCTTTATCCCCGGGACGCCAACGGGTACGGCCTTGCGGGGCAGTGGAGCGACGACTTCCACCACGCCGTCCACGTCAACGTCAGCGGCGAAACCACAGGCTACTACTCGGATTTCGAATCCCTTGGCGTGCTGGCCAAGGTGTTGAAGGACGGGTTCCTGCATGACGGCAGCTACTCCAGCTTCCGCGGCCGGCACCATGGCCGGCCCATCGATGCCTCGCTGGTGCACCCGGCGGCTCTGGTGGTCTGCAACCAGAACCACGACCAGATCGGCAACCGGGCCACGGGGGACCGGCTCTCGCAGTCGCTGTCCTACGGGCAGCTGGCCGTGGCCGCGGTCCTCACGCTGACCTCACCTTTCACGCCGATGTTGTTCATGGGCGAGGAGTTCGGGGCATCCACACCCTGGCAGTTCTTCACGTCCCACCCCGAACCGGAGCTTGGAAAGGCCACCGCGGAAGGGCGCATCAAGGAGTTCGAACGCATGGGGTGGGATCCCGCCGTCGTGCCTGATCCCCAGGATCCGGAAACCTTCCGCCGGTCCAAGCTGGACTGGGCAGAGGCCGGCAGCGGTGAGCATGCCCGGCTCCTGGAGCTCTACCGGTCACTGACCGCCCTCCGCCGCTCGCACCCGGAGCTGGCCGGGCTGGGGTTCGGTGGGACAGAGGTGTCGTACGACGACGATGCGGGCTGGATGCGGTTCCGGCGTGGACCAGTCGAGGTACTGGTGAACTTCACCGACGCCAAAGTCCGCCTCGACGCCGCCGGAGATGTCCTCCTGGCAACGGACGAGGCCGTCGGACTGGACGGTGGGTCGCTCGCCCTCGCGCCCTGGAGCGCCGCAATCCTCAAGTCCTGACCATCCACGTCTTCTGGCTAAAAGTTTCGCCGCGGGTACTGCCCGCGGCGAAACTATTTCGCCGGCGCCTGTAGCGCGGGTCACAACTGGCAGGATGGAACGTATGACTTATTCAGCAGCGGAGAACCGCTACGAATCCATGCCCTACCGCCGCGTCGGCCGCAGCGGCCTCAAACTCCCAGCCATCTCCCTGGGCCTGTGGCACAACTTCGGGGACGACAAGCGGTTTGACGAACAGCGCGCCATCCTGCGCCGCGCCTTTGACCTTGGCGTCAACCACTTCGACCTCGCCAACAACTACGGGCCGCCGGCCGGATCGGCCGAAACCAACTTTGGCCGGCACCTGCGTGACGATTTCAAGCCCTACCGTGACGAACTCGTCATCTCCACTAAGGCCGGCTACTACATGTGGCCTGGCCCGTTCGGGGAATGGGGCTCCCGCAAATACCTCATTTCCAGCCTGGACCAGTCCCTGCAGCGCATGGGCCTGGACTACGTGGACATCTTCTACAGCCACCGGCCGGACCCCGAAACCCCGCTGGAAGAAACCATGGGAGCCCTGGACTACGCCGTCCGTTCGGGCAAGGCACTCTACGCCGGCATCTCTTCCTACACGCCGGAGCAGACCCTCGAAGCTGCAAGGATTCTCAAGGAACTTGGCACCCCGCTGCTGATCCACCAGCCCAGCTACTCCATGCTCAACCGCTGGACCGAGGACGGCACCCCCAACCTGTACGAGGCCCTGGACCAGGTGGGGGCCGGTTCCATCGCCTTCTCGCCGCTGGCGCAAGGCATGCTCACCGACCGGTACCTCAACGGCATTCCCGCCGATTCCCGGGCCGCGCAGCAGAAATCCCTGGACCAGGGCCTGATCACCGAGGAGAAGCTGGAACGGATCCGCGGCCTGCATGCGATCGCCGAAGGCCGCGGCCAGTCCCTGGCCCAGATGGCCATCGCCTGGATCCTGCGGGACCAGCCCAAGGGATCGCCTGTCACGTCCGCCCTGATAGGAGCCTCCAGCGTGCGGCAGTTGGAGGACAGCCTCTCCGCCATCAACAACCTCGGCTTTACCGACGAGGAGCTCAACGCCATCGATGAGTTCGCCGTGGAATCGGACATCAACCTCTGGAAGCAGAACGCCTGACGGCTGTCGCCTTAGGGACGCTTTCTTACATGCGGGACCGGGCGCACGGCGCCCGGTCCCGCTGCGTTGGGTAGTATGAAAAGGCGCCGCGCGGCGCCGTGCCAGCCGGCCGCCGTCGTACTTCCTGCGAAGCCATACCCGGCCGGCTGACGTTCGTCCCAAAGGAGTTCCGTGTCTTCACATCCGATTCGTGTTGCAATCGTTGGCGTGGGTAACTGCGCCGCCTCGCTGGTCCAGGGCGTTGAGTACTACAAGGACGCCGACCCGAAGGCCACCATTCCGGGCCTGATGCATGTTGAGTTCGGCCCGTACCACGTGGGTGACGTGGAGTTCGTTGCCGCGTTCGACGTCGACGGCAAGAAGGTTGGCCACGACCTGTCCGCGGCGATCCTGGCGAGCGAGAACAACACCATCAAGATCGCCGATGTCCCGCCGACCGGTGTCACGGTCCAGCGCGGCCACACCCTGGACGGCCTGGGCCGGTACTACCTGGAGACCATCGAGCAGTCCACCGAGGAGCCGGTCGATGTGGTCCAGGCTTTGAAGGATGCCCGGGTCGACGTGATGGTCTGCTACCTGCCCGTCGGGTCCCAGGAAGCGGCCGAGTTCTACGCCCAGTGCGCCATCGACGCCGGGGTGGCGTTCGTGAACGCCCTGCCGGTTTTCATTGCCGGGACGAAGGAATGGGCGGACAAGTTCACCGCCGCCGGCGTACCGATCGTGGGCGATGACATCAAGAGCCAGATCGGTGCCACGATCACGCACCGTGTGATGGCGAAGCTGTTCGAGGACCGGGGCGTTACCCTGGACCGGACGTACCAGCTGAACGTCGGCGGGAACATGGACTTCAAGAACATGCTCGAGCGGGACCGGCTGGAATCGAAGAAGATCTCCAAGACCCAGGCCGTGACCTCAAACGTCGAGGCGGAACTGGCTGCCAAGGATGTCCACATTGGCCCGTCCGACTATGTGCAGTGGCTTGATGACCGGAAGTGGGCGTTCGTGCGCCTCGAAGGCCGCAACTTCGGTGACGCACCCGTTTCGCTGGAGTACAAGCTGGAGGTCTGGGACTCGCCGAACTCCGCCGGCGTCATCATCGACGCCATCCGCGCCGCCAAGATCGGCCTGGACCGCGGCATTGGCGGCCCGCTGCTCTCCGCATCGAGCTACTTCATGAAGTCCCCGCCGGAGCAGTTCAACGACGACCTCGCCCGTGAAAAGGTCGAAGCCTTCATCCGAGGCGACCTGGAGCGCTAACCGCTCACAGCTTTTACCCGAAGCGCTCCCTCACCTCCTGGTGGGGGAGCGCTTGCGTTTAGACGTCCTATCACCTCCTGCTCCCTTTCCCGCGACGCGCTATCACCTTCTACCCCCTTTCCCATAACGCGCTGTCACGTCCTGCCGTCTTTTCCGGGACGCGCTATCACCTTCTGCTCCCTTTCCCGGGACGCTCTATCAGGTCCTGCTGGCTGAGTCCCATCGGCACGCCCGGAGTCAGCCGATACCGGCAAAACCGGCTGCATGGGCGTGGTCCAGCCACGCCGACCGAAGGTGCCGCTTGATTGCCGTGGTGGCTCGGTGGAAGCCGTCAGCGGCATCGCCCTTGGTGAACACCAGAACAGTCCAGCCAGCTGATTCGAATGCCTTGTCACGCCGTCGGTCGCTTAGCCTTTGGGCCTCTAAAAGGTGATGGTCGCCGTCGTACTGAATCGCGAGGCGCCGGTGACGGTAGCCCAAGTCAGCAGTAGGGGAGGCGGCGTCATTCGATCGGAGTGGGATTTGCAGGTCAGGCTCCGGCAGATTCGCGTCGAGCATGGCTAGCCGCAGCATGGACTCCGGTGCTGAGTCGGCCCCAACCCGCATCAATTCCAGGGCCTCCCTTGCGCGAACGATGCCCTGAAGATTGGGGTGCCGTCCGACGAGAGCGCGGAGTCCGTCCAACGAATCGAAGGGCTCTGATCTCCCCTCAAACTCCGGCCGAGGAATGCGAATGAGTTGGTCTCCGAGGCAGACCAACTCAGCCAGCGACAGTCGCCTTGCCATGTCGAGCCATGTGCGGGAACGAGTGCTGATCCGGATGCCGTTGACGTATTCAATCTCGTCGGGTCCGGCGATGACAGTATGCGCAGTCACACCTTTCCGGCGCACCGGCGGCAGCTGTTGGGGTTTGCTCAGGTGCAGCTCGGTCGAATCCGATAGCCATGGGGGCAGCACCAGACAATGCAGACGTGCCGCTGTGACATGTGAAATCCAAGCTCCCGGCGAAACTTCGGAAAGGACCCGTGCCGCGGCTTGCAGCTCAAAGTCCCAAGCCAACGGTCGGTATAGGCTCCTGCTCACATGGACCAAGTCCTGCCCGCGAAGCCTCTTTGCCGACACGCCAGCAGCAAGCGCGGAGTCGAATGTGAACGGGGAGCTTGCAAACCTCAGTGGCAGATCAGTTCGACTATCCATGCTGGCATTCTGGCCCAGAAGGCGCAGCAGCTGCAGGAGTTATCCACAGGGGCTGTCCGGTCCCCGTCCTTAGCGATGGGGCGTCCTTGGAAGGGGGCGGGTGGTGATAGGGGGTTGGTGGAAAGGGGGCAGGTGGTGATAGGGGGTTGGTGGGAAGGGGGCGGGTGGTGATGGGGCGTCGTTGGATGTGGGGCGGGTGGTGATAGGGGGTTGGTGGAAAGGGGGCGGTTGGTGATGGGGCGTTGGTGGGAAGGGGGCGGGTGGTGATGCGGCGTCAGGTGAGGCCTACCGGGTTTCCTTCCGCATCCACGTCCATCCGGAGGGCTGCCGGGACGGCGGGAAGGCCGGGCATGGTCATCACCGCACCGGTCAGGGCCACGATGAAGCCCGCGCCGGTCTTGGGCAGCAGGTCGCGCACATGGATGGTGAATCCCTTGGGGGCGCCGAGGCGGGAGGCGTCGTCCGTGAACGAGTACTGGGTTTTGGCCATGCAGACCGGCAGTGAACTCCAGCCGTTCCGCTCGATCTCGGCCAGCCGCTTGAGCGCCGGCACCGAGAAGTCCACACCGTCGGCACCGTAGATCTCCTGCGCGATGGTCCGGATCTTGTCCTCCACGGACAGTTCCAGGGGATAGAGGTGCCGGAAACTGGTGGGCCGCTCCACGGCCTGCGCCACCAGCGCGGCAAGCTCGTCACCTCCATCGCCCCCGCCGCCGCGCCCCCACACATCGGCGACGGCGGCAGGCACGCCTTCGGCGGCGCACCAGGCCAGCAGCCAGTCGAGTTCCTCCGGAGTGTCCGAGGAGAAGCGGTTAATGGCCACCACAGGTGTGACGCCGAACTTCTCCACATTCCGCACGTGCCGGCGCAGGTTGGCCGCGCCGGCCTCGAGCGCGGCCATGTCGGGCTGGCCCAGCCGGTCCTTGGCCACCCCGCCCTGCATCTTCAGCGCCCGCACCGTTGCCACCACCACGATCGCCGAGGGGGACAGGCCGCCAACCCGTGCCTTGATGTCCATGAACTTCTCGGCGCCCAGGTCGGCCCCGAACCCGGCCTCGGTCACCACAACGTCCGCCAGCCGCCGGGCCGTCTGCGTGGCGATCAACGAGTTGCAGCCGTGGGCGATGTTCGCGAAAGGGCCGCCGTGCACCAGCGCGGGGGTTCCGGCGATGGTCTGCACCAGGTTGGGCTTGATGGCCTCCTTGAGCAGGAGCGTCAAAGCCCCCTCCACCCCAAGATCCGCCACGGTGACGGGGGCGCGGTCGTAGGTGTAGCCGAACGTGATCCGGCCGAGGCGCGCACGGAGGTCCGCCAGGTCAGTGGCCAGGCAGAAGACGGCCATGACCTCGGACGCCACGGTGATGTCGAACCCGTCCTGCCGGGGCACACCCTGGGTCGGGCCGCCCAGGCCGATGACCACCTCCCTGAGCGCCCGGTCGTTCATGTCCAGGACGCGCTTGAAGGTCATCCGGCGCGGATCGATGTTCAAGGCGTTGCCCTGGTAGATGTGGTTGTCCACCAGGGCCATGAGGGCGTTGTTGGCTGAGGTAATGGCATGGAAGTCGCCGGTGAAGTGCAGGTTGATTTCATCCATGGGAAGGACCTGCGAATAACCCCCTCCGGTGGCCCCGCCCTTCATTCCCAGGACCGGACCGAGCGAGGGCTCGCGCAGCGCAATCATCACCTTGTGCCCGGCCCGGGCCAGGGAATCGGCCAGTCCCACGGTGGTGGTGGACTTGCCCTCGCCGGCCGGGGTGGGGGACATGGCAGAGACCAGCACCACCTTCCCGTGCGGAGCCGGCGCGGCGAGGCGGCCGGGATCGATCTTCGCCTTGTACCGCCCGTACTGTTCCAGCGCATCAGCGTTAACCCTCGCGGCGGCCGCGATCTCTGCGATGGGCCGGATGCGGGCGGCGCGGGCTATCTCGAGATCCGTGGGAAGAGCAGGCATCCTTGTCCTTTCCTGCACCGGCCGGCGCCGGAGACCTGCCCCTAAGCTAACAGCAGGCAGTCGGTGGACGAAGGAAAATCAGGAAGCCGGAACGGCCCGGGCCAGGCGGGGTGCCACGTAGTTGTCGACGGCGGCATGGTAGCTTTCCAGCGTGATGGCGGCCGTGCGCTGCCAGCCGGAGTTCTGGGCGCGGATGGCGGCGGCCCGCCCCAGGTCCTCGCGCGTGGCGGGGTCGTCGTACAGCGCTTCCAGCGCATCGGCCCAGTCGGCGGCATGGTGGCCGTCCACCAGGAGCCCGGTGCGGCCGTGGAAGATGGCCCGGGAAAGCCCGCCCACCCGGGTGGCCACCACGGGCGTGCCGCAGGCCTGGGCCTCAAGGGCCACCAAGCCGAAGGATTCGCTGAAGGATGGCATCACCACCACGTCGGCCGCGCGGAACCAGGACGCCAGCTCAGGTGCCTTCACTGGCGGCAGCTGCGTGACGACGTCGTCCATTCCTGCCTCGGCGACCAGGCACCGAAGGTTGAACTCCTTGTTGCCGCTCAGCGACCCCAGGACGGTGACCCGGAGGTCGATGTCGGGACGGCGCTTGCGCAGCAGCGCGGCGGCCTTGACCAGGACCTGCGGCCCTTTCAGGCGCTGGATGCGCCCGGCGAACACCAGGTGGAAGGTGTCCGGGCTGATGCCGTGCTGCGCCCGGGACCTGGCCCGGAACGCCGGGGTGAACGTGCCCAGGTCCACACCGGGCGGCGCGATGTCGATGCGGTCGTAGGTGGCACCGTAGTGCGACACCAGTTCGGCCGCTTCGGCGCTGGTGTTGGCGATAAGCCGCGCGGCGCCATCCACGATGCGCTGCTCACCCAGCTCCCGCCGGCGCGGTTCAGGCTGTTCGCCGGATTCCAGCAGCAGGTTCTTGACCTTGGCCATGGTGTGCATCGTGTGCACCAGCGGCACACCCCACAGTTCGGACAGCTCCAGGCCTGCGATCCCGGACACCCAGTAGTGCGAATGGATGACGTCGTAGCGCCCGTGCGGCTGGCGGCTCCGGATCTGTTCGATCTCCGCCACCATGGCGTGCAGCAGCCCGGGAAGCTCCTCCTTGGGGATCTTCTTGGGCGGCCCGGCCAGGACGTTGTGCACGCAAACCCCGGGATCGGGATGTTCGACGGCGGGCTGGCCGGCTGAAGTGGCGCGCGTGAAGATCTCCACCTCCACGCCGGCCTCCGCCAGGGCCGAGGCGAGCTCACGGATATAGACGTTCATCCCGCCGGCGTCACCGGAGCCCGGCTGCTCCATGGGGGAGGTGTGGAGGGAGAGTAAAGCGACCCTGCGGATCAGTGCCACGGGACCTCCTTCCGGCCACCGGCGCGCATCAGCGGAACCGGGCAAGTGGACATTCGATAAAACACTACTCCTTCCCCTAACGCCCGCCGCCCTGCCACATCTTCCCCAGCGCCGGGAACACCTCTTCGTAACCTGAAAGGAGCTGCACGGCAAGGTCCGCGGAGTCCACCAGCGGATGCCGTGCGAAGGCCGCGAGGGCAGCCTCGCGGTTGCCCTCGCACGCGGCCTGGACGGTGAGCCGCTCCACCTCCTTCACGCGCCGGAGCAACGCAAGCTGCGGTTCGGCCGGTGCCTCCTGGGGCAGCGGGATGGCACCGCTGGCGTTAACAGCGCAGGGAACTTCGACGACGGCGTCCGCGGGCAGGCCGGGAATGGCGGGTTGGGGAGCAGACGGGTTGGTCGTGGCGGGCGGGGATGCCTCTCCAACGGCAGGCGGCAAGGTGTTGCGGGTGTTGAGGACCAATTGGGTGCCGCCACCGGCAGGGCTTCCATCGGGGCTTCCGGAGAGCGCGCGCATGGCCGCCAGCGCAACCCGCTCGTAGCCGCCGCCGGCCAGGTCCTCCTCATTCCGCCGTTCGCCGTCGCCCCGGGCCTCGGCCAGGTACCCCTCCTCCCGGGACCGCCGCGCCTCCTCCCACAGCCGGTACGCTTCCGCGCCGGCAGCGGCGAGCCGGGGGTAGAGCTCCTGCTGCTGGCTGTGGATGGTCTCGCCGCGGGTCCGGGCCATGGCCTGCATCGCCAGGTGGGCTGCACCGGCCTGGTAGTAGTAGAAAAGGTACTCGTTGGGCAGCAGGCCGAGGTTCGCCAGGAACTCCTGGGGGAACAGCCTGCCTTCCTCGAAGGACTGAAGGGCGGCGGCATCCGAAAGCAGGTCCGGCAGCACGTCCCGGCCCCCGGACTCCAGCCGGTACAGCCAGCCCAGGTGGTTCAGCCCGTAGTAGCCCACGCCGTCGAGCGATCCCTCCGGCAATGTGATCCCGGCGGCCCGCGCCGCGCGGTGCACCAGGCCGCCCGCTGAGTCGCAGATCCCGACCACCCGCCGGCCCAGCAGGGGGAGCAGCGCTTCCGTGACCATCCCGGCGGGGTTGGTGAAGTTGACCAGCCACGCGTCCGGGCACTGTTCCCGCATCAACCGGGCCAGGTCCAGCATGTGCGGGATGGTCCGCAGGGCGTAGGAGATTCCACCGGCCCCCGTGGTTTCCTGGCCCAGCAGGCCCAGGCGCTGCGCCACCTTCTCGTCGGCGACGCGTCCCGCCGTGCCGCCGGGCCGGATGGCGGCGAACACCACTTCTGTCCCGGCCAGGGCTTCGCGAAGATCGGTGGTGGCGTGGAGGCGCAAGGGCGCGTTCTGCCCGCCGGGCATGCTGCGCAGCACCGCGGTGACGGCATCCAGCCGGCCGGGTTCGACGTCGTGCAATACCAGTTCGGTGACCAAACCGGCATAGCGGCCGGACACCAGTGCCCGGTATATCAGCGGCACCCGGAAACCTCCGCCGCCGGCAATCAGAAGCCGCATACCCAGCAGTCTAGGCCCGCCCGCAGCCGAGCCGCCCCTACGCGTCCGGGGCCCCTACCGAAGCCTCCCGGCACGGCGTATTGTGCCGAACATGGACGCGATTCCCGCCCGCCCGTTCGACCCCCTCGCCGCCGTCCGGTCACCGGCCGAGCCGGGATTCGACGTGCTGCTGGCCGGTACGGTCTTCCAGGACATCATCTTCACCGGCCTGCCCCACGGGCCCGAACCAGGGACGGAAATCTGGAGCGAGGGAATGGGCAGTTGCCCGGGCGGGGTGGCAAACCAGGCCATCGCCGCAGCCCGGCTGGGCCTGCGCACCGGGCTGGCCGCCGCGTTCGGGGATGACGGCTACGGCGACTTCAACTGGAAGATCCTCTCCGGCCAGGAGCACGTGGACCTCAGCCTGTCCCGCCGCGTCCCGGGCTGGCACTCGCCGGTCACCGTGTCGCTCTGCGTGGACCAGGACCGCTCGCTGGTGACCCATGGCCACTCTGCCCCGGTGAGCAACTCGGAGCTGATCGGAAAGCCTCCCCGGGCGCTCGCCGGCATTGCCGAGGTGGGCCTGGAAGTGGAACCCTGGGCCCGGTCCGCCCAGGCGGCGGGGGTCAAGCTGTTCGGCGATGTGGGCTGGGATCCCAGCGGGGAGTGGGCCCCTGTGCGGCTCGAGAACCTGCAGTATTTCTACGCCTTCCTGCCCAACCAGCGCGAGGCCATGGCGCTGACCGGCAAGGACAACCCCTGGAGCGCGCTCTACGCGCTGGCGGACCGGCTCCCCGTGGCCGTGGTGACCCTGGGGGCGCAGGGCGCCATGGCTGTGGACTCGGAGACCGGGGAGGAGGAATGGGTTCCGTCGCTTCCGGTCAAGGCCCATGACCCCACCGGCGCCGGCGACTGCTTCGATGCCGCCTTCATCGTGGGGACCCTGGCAGGCTGGCCGTTGGGGAACCGGCTGCGGTTCGCCAACCTGTGCGCGTCGCTGGCCGTGCAGGAGGTGGGCGGATCATTGGCTGCCCCGGGCTGGGGGGACATCGCGGACTGGTGGAAGCGCGCCAACGCCCGCCCCGAACGGCAGATGAGCCAGTGGCTGCGGCGCTTCGCGTTCCTGGCGGACATCCTCCAGGATGTTCCGCTCGGAGCCCAGCGCCGGGCGGCCGCCACCATCGCGCACCTTTCGGATGCGTGAGGGCCGGCAGGCACGGCGATTATTCGGCCGGAAGTGCCCGGACTAGAATCAGTTAGGTGACCTACCCCGCAACAACCGGTGAATTCAGCGCTGCCCAGGGGCCCGACCCCCACCACGAACGGTCCGCCGTCATCGACCTGGACGCCATCCGCCACAACGTCCGCCGGCTGGCCGCCGCCGCGTCCCCGGCGAAAGTCATGGCCGTCGTCAAGGCAGATGCCTACGGCCACGGCGCCGTTCCCGTGGCGCGCGCGGCCCTGCAGGCAGGCGCCTCCTGGCTGGGGGTCGCCCACATTTCCGAAGCGCTCGCGCTGCGCGCCGCCGGCATCGACGCTCCGCTGCTTGCCTGGCTGCACACCACCGACAGCAACTTCGGCGCCGCCGTGGCCGCCGGCGTCGACATTGGATGCTCAGGGTGGGAGCTGGAACGGATCGTCGCTGCGGCCCGTGAACAGGAACGTCCGGCGCGGGTGCACCTGAAGGTGGACACCGGGCTGGGCCGCAACGGGTGCACGCCGGAGGACTGGGACCGCCTGGTGGGCGAAGCCGTGGAATACCAGGACCAGGGCCTGCTGCGCGTGGTGGGGATCTTCTCGCACCTGGCCGTCGCGGACGAACCGGAGCGGCCCGAGACGGACCAGCAAGTGGCTGCTTTCCGGGAAGCGGTGGCCATCGCCGAAGATGCCGGCGTGGACCCGGAAGTCCGGCACCTTGCCAACACCCCGGCCACGCTGTCCCGGCCGGACACGCACTTCGACCTCGTCCGTGCGGGCCTGGGGATCTACGGGCTCTCGCCGTTCGACGGACAGACGTCCGCCGAACTGGGCCTGCGCCCCGCCATGACGCTGCGCACCCTTGTCTCGCAGTGCAAAAACGTGCCCGAGGGGCAGGGAGTCTCCTATGGCCTGCGCTACCGCACCAGTGGGCCGACCACCCTTGCCCTGATTCCGCTGGGCTATGCCGACGGTGTTCCACGCGTCGCCACCGGCGGTCCCGTGCGGGTGGCAGGAAAGACGTACCCGGTGGTGGGGCGGATCGCCATGGACCAGATGGTGATAGACCTCGGTGCGGAGCACGCCGGGGAGGGGCTGCCCGGTGCCGAGGCGGTGCTGTTCGGCGACGGCGCGGACGGCGGGCCCACCGCCGATGACTGGGCCCGCGCGGCCGGGACCATCAACTACGAAATCGTGACGCGGATCAGTCCCCGGGTTCCGCGGCGCTTCATCAACGAGGACGAGCATGCCGGCGCGGTGCCGGCCTTGCCGGGTTCCAGGGCGGGGCGGGGGCGGCATGAGCGCACCGCAGGCAGGAGCCCAGCCCGCTGCAGCCAACTGGGAAAAGAGGTTTACGGCAACGACGGCGGACCAGACCCAGGCGTTCGGCGAACGCCTGGCGGAGGTACTCCGGGCCGGGGACCTGCTGGTGCTGTCCGGCGAGCTCGGCGCGGGTAAGACGACGTTCACCCAAGGCCTGGGGCAGGGCCTGGGCGTCCGTCCGGGCGTCATTTCGCCCACCTTCGTCCTGGTCCGGATCCATCCCAACCTGCCGGACGGCCCGCGCCCCGGCGGCCCGGACCTGGTGCACGTGGATGCCTACCGGCTGGGCTCTGCGGCAGAGATCGATGACATCGACCTCGAAAACACCATGGACTCGTCCGTGACGGTGGTGGAATGGGGCCACGACCGCGTGGAGCACCTCAGCGAGAGCAGGCTGGAGATCGACTTCCTCCGCGCCATCGGCCTGGGCGCCGCGGGTACCGGAAACCTCGACTTTGACGCAGAGGACACCGACGAGCCGCGCACCATCGTGATGCGCGGGTACGGCCCCCGGTGGACGGCCGCTCCGGACCTCGACGGCCGCGAAAGGAGCGCCCCATGCTGATTCTCGCCATCGACACGTCGGCGGTGGCCAGCGCAGCCCTGGTCTCCGATGACGCCCCCGAGGCCGTGGTGGCCAGTTTCTCCACCGAGGACACCCGCAGCCATGCGGAGGTACTCGCCCCCGGGATCCACAAAATGCTCGCTTCGGCAGGCGTCACGGGCCAGGATATCGATGCGTTGGTGGTGGGCGTTGGCCCCGGACCGTTTACCGGCCTGCGCTCCGGCATTGCCACGGCGCGCACCCTGGCCTTCGTGTGGGGCAAGCCGCTGCATGGGCTGATGAGCCTGGACGCGGTGGCCTTGGAGGTGGCCGAATCCACCTCAGCAGTCCCCGAATTCCTCGTGGTCACCGATGCCCGGCGCAAAGAGGTCTACTGGGCCCGCTACAGCCTCAGCGACGGCCAGCTGCCCCTGCTGGAAGACGGGCCGCACGTGGGTTTCGCCGCGGACCTGCCGCAATTGCCCGCGTTCGGCGCGGGTGCAGGCCTTTACGCCGACGCCCTTAAAGCCGATCCGGACTTCGCACAGGAGCAGCCCGACGCCCTGTACCTTGGCCAGTTCGCACTGGCCCGGCTGGCATCCGGGGGCACCCTGCTGGACTCCACGCCCTTGTACCTGCGTGAATCCGACGCCCAGGTGCCCGGACCACGGAAGCGCGCCCTGTGAGCACGGCACCCGATACCCACCCCGCGGACGTCACCGTCCGGGACATGACACTGGACGATGTCCCCGCCGTCGAAGCCCTCGAGCAGCGGCTCTTCCCGATCGACGCCTGGCCCCTGCAGATGTTCCTGGACGAACTCTCCCAGCCGGAAACCCGCCGCTACCTCGTGGCGGAAGCCGGCGGCGGCATCGTGGGCTACGCCGGCCTGATGTGCATCGAGCCCATCGCCGACGTCCAGACCATCGCCGTCGTGCCTGACTACGAGGGCCGCGGCATCGGCACCACCCTGCTCACCCGGCTGATAGCGGAAGCCCGCCGCAGGGGAGCCGCCGACGTCCTCCTCGAGGTCCGCGCCGACAACCCGCGGGCGCAGAAGCTGTACGTGCGGTTCGGGTTCGAGCAGATCCATGTCCGCCGCCGCTACTACCGGGACGGAGTGGACGCCCTGATCATGCGGCTCCAGCTCGCGGACGCCCCGGACACGGGGGCCATTGATACCGGGGAAACAACGGAAGCAGGCAAACAATGAACCGCACCCAGCCCCTGGTGCTCGGCATCGAATCATCCTGTGACGAAACCGGCGTGGGCATCGTCCGCGGCACCACCCTCCTGACGAACACCGTCTCCTCCTCGATGGATGAGCACGTGCGTTTCGGCGGGGTCATTCCCGAGATCGCCTCCCGGGCGCACCTTGACGCGTTCGTCCCCACCCTCGAACAGGCGCTTGCCGAGGCGGGCGTGAAGCTGGCGGACGTGGATGCCATTGCGGTCACGTCCGGCCCCGGCCTGGCGGGTGCGCTGATGGTGGGCGTCTGCGCCGCGAAGGCCTTGGCCGTGGCCACCGGAAAGCCGCTCTACGCCATTAACCACCTGGTGGCCCATGTCGGCGTCGGACTCCTGGACGGCCGCGGGGACGGCCGCAAGCAGGAACTGCCGGAGAACCTTGGCGCCCTGCTGGTGTCCGGCGGTCACACGGAAATCCTGCAGATCAACAGCATCACCAGCGACGTGGTGCTCCTGGGCTCCACCATCGACGACGCCGCGGGCGAGGCCTACGACAAGGTGGCCCGCATCCTGGGGCTCGGCTATCCCGGCGGCCCCGCCATCGACAGGATGGCCCGCACCGGCAACCCGAAGACCATCCGCTTTCCGCGCGGTCTGACCCAGCCCAAGTACATGGGGACCGCCGAAGAACCCGGACCGCACCGCTACGACTGGTCCTTCAGCGGCCTCAAGACCGCGGTGGCGCGCTGCGTGGAGCAGTTCGAGGCCCGCGGTGAGGAGATCCCGGTGGCCGACATCGCCGCTGCTTTCCAGGAAGCCGTGGTGGACGTGATCTCGTCCAAGGCCGTCCTGGCCTGCCGGGAGCGCGGAATCAAGGACGTCCTGCTCGGCGGCGGAGTGGCAGCCAACTCACGCCTGCGGGAACTGACGGGGCAGCGTTGCGCCTCCGCCGGAATCCGGCTGCACGTTCCTCCGCTGGACCTGTGCACGGACAACGGCGCCATGGTGGCGGCCCTCGGTGCCCAGCTGGTGATGGCCAGCGTGGAATCCAGCGGCATCGGCTTCGCCCCGGACTCGTCGATGCCCGTCACGTCGGTGTCGCTGCCAGCCTGATCCCCGCGAAACACACAGTGGCTCTATCAGATATGGCTCCTAAACCACCGGTTTAGGAGCCATATCTGATAGAGCAAGTCAGGCGGTGGGGCCGTTGCGCATCTGCTTGACCAGGTCCAGGACCACGGCCTGCAGGTTCCCGCCGTTCTCGGCGGCCACGCGGCGCTGCCGCTGGTACCCGGCGCCGCGGCGGATGATCTTCTCGACGTCGGCAAGCTCGTCCGGGCAGCGGAGCTTGGCCGCCACCGGCTCCAGCCGGTTCAGCGTTTCCAGGAGGTGGTCGGTGACCAGCTGCTCCTTGCCCGCCGCATCCAGGATGATGATGGCATCCATGCCATACCGGGCCGCGCGCCACTTGTTCTCCTGCACATGCCACGGCGGCATGGTGGGGATGGTGCCGCCGTTGTCCAGGATGGTGGAGAACTCGTCCACCAGGCACTGGGTGAGCGCGGCGATGGCGCCCACTTCCTCCAGGGTGGCCAGCCCGTCGCAGATGCGCATCTCGATGGTGCCCAGCGCGGGCACGGGCCGGATGTCCCACCGGATCTCGGAGATCGTGTCGATCACGCCGGTGGTGAACATGTCCTGGACGTAGGACTCGTATTCCTCCCAGGACTTGAACTGGAAGGGCAGGCCGGCGGTGGGCAGCTGCTGGAACATCAGGGCCCGCTGGGACGCGTAGCCGGTGTCCTCTCCGCCCCAGAACGGGCTGGACGCGGAGAGCGCCTGGAAGTGCGGGAAGTAGTTGACCAGGCCGTCCAGCACCGGGAGGGCCTTGTCCCGGCTGTCGAGGCCCACGTGCACGTGCACGCCGTAGATCACCATCTGCCGGCCCCACCACTGGGTCCGGTCGATGAGCTTGGCGTACCGCGCCTTGTCCGTCACCGGCTGCAGCTGGGGCGGGCTGAACGGGTGGCTGCCGGCGCAGAACAGCTCCACACCCATGGGATCGGTGATCTCCCGGACCGCGGCCACCGAGCGGCTCAGGTCCTCCTTGGCCTCCGCCGCGGTGTCGCAGATGCCGGTGACCAGTTCCACCGTGTTGAGCAGCAGTTCCTGCTTGATGTGCGGATGCTCGTCGTCTTCGTTGAGTTCGGGGTGGCGGGAGGCGACGCCGCGGAGCACCTGGTTGGCGACGGAGGCGAGCTCGCCCGTCTTCCCGTCCACCAGTGCGAGCTCCCATTCAACACCGAGGGTTGACTGCCTCGATGACGCGAAGTCGATCTTCACACGCTTCCTAACTGTCCGGTTTGCCGCTGGCTGGTGCCGCTCACAGGCTGCAGCCGGCAGGCGAACGGATGGTTCAAGTCTAGTGCAGGGGTAGCATCGTATTGATGGCTTCGTTCCAGTACCTGCGTCACAGCCCGGCCTCACCCCTCCCCGTTATCCTGGCCCTGTCAGCCCTGGCACTGGCCTCCTGCACCGCCGCTCCAAGTCCCGCCCCGCCGTCGTCCGCGCCCTCCAGCGGCGCGTCGCCCACCCCTTCGGCAAGCACGACGCCGGCACCACCTTCCGCCTCCCCGTCGCCTGATCCCGGTTCCCGGCCCCTGGGCTGGGGCCCCGAGCAGCGGGACGAGGACGCAGCCGCCGCTGCCGTGGCAGCCATGACGCCCGAGCAAAAAGCCGGGCAGGTCCTGCTCCCGTTCTTCAAGGGCAACCAGGTGGAGGCCCAGGCGGCGCTCATCCAGCGCCTGCACCTGGCCGGCTCCATCATCATGGGCGACAACGTGCCGCGCGATCCGCACGGGAAAGTGGACGTGGCCGCCATGGCTGCCCTGAACCAACGGCTGCTGCAGGCAGTGGCCGCCGACGGCCGCCGCTGGCCCGGGATCATCGCCGTGGACCAGGAAGGCGGCATGGTGGCGCGCATCGGTGCGCCGCTGACCGAGTGGCCTGCGCCGATGAGCTACGGTGCGGCCGGCAACGAAGCCCTGACCCGGGAAGCCGGCAAGGGCCTGGCCGGGGAGCTGGTGCCCCTGGGTTTCAACCTGGACTTCGCGCCGGACACGGACGTCACCATCGGCGCCCAGGATCCCACCATTGGTGCCCGCTCCATGTCCGCCGATCCGGCCGCCGCGGCAACCCAGGGGGTGGCGTTCTCCCAGGGAATGCTGGCCGCCGGAGTGATGCCAACCGTAAAGCATTTTCCCGGGCACGGTTCCGTCACCACGGATTCCCATCTCAGCCTGCCCGTCCAGCCGGCCGGCGTCGACGCGCTCCAGGCAAGGGACTGGAAACCCTTCCAGGCGGCGGCCGCCGCCGGACTGCCCATCGCCATGACCGGGCACATCGCCGTGCCCGCGCTGGAACCCGGCGTGCCGGCGTCGCTCTCCGCACCAAACTACGCGGCCCTGCGCAGCCTGGGCTTCAAGGGCGTGGCGGTGACGGACGCCCTGAACATGGGCGCGGTGGACAAGCAGTACCCCGCAGGCACGGCCGCGGTGAAGGCCCTTACCGCGGGCGCCGACCTGCTCTTAATGCCGGCCGACGTGGAGCAGGCCCACGCGGCCATTCTCCAGGCCCTGGCATCCGGCAGCCTCCCCGCCGGGCGCCTGGACGAGGCGGCCCGGCGGGTGGCAACGCTGATGACCTGGCATGCCCGGACCGCCCCGGCGGCAGGGACGCCGGGCGCAGGCACCCCGGCCGGCGGGGGAGCGGCCCTGTCCGCCCGGGTGTCGGCGTCGGCCGTCACCGTCCTGGCCGGTCCGTGCAAGGGGGCGCTGGTCCCCGGCTCGGTGCGCGTGGCCGGCGGGGGACCGGGGGACCGGGAACGCTTCGAGGCCGCCGCCGCCCGTGCCGGGCTCACCGTCGGTTCCGGCCCGCTGGTGAGCCTTATCGGCTATGGCGGGAAACCTGCGGGCGGGGACATCGCCGTGGCCCTCGACGCGCCGTGGCCGCTGCAGGATTCCACCGCGCCCGTCAAACTGGCGCTCTACGGCCGCAGCGACGCCGCCTTTGACGCGCTGGCCGCCGTGCTGGCAGGAAAGGCGCCCGCGCCCGGGAAGCTGCCCGCCGCCGTCGGCCCCTACCCGGCGGGAACCGGCTGCGCCTGACCCCCTGGGACCACCGGTGCCGGCGGGACCGCTTTAATGGTGGGGTGCCCATTCTGAATAAAGACATGACCCTCTGCATCTCGCTCTCCGCCCGTCCGAGCAACAACGGGACCCGGTTCCACAACCACCTGTACGAACAGCTGGGCCTGAACTGGATCTACAAGGCGTTCGCACCCACCAATCTGGAACAGGCCATCGCCGGCGTGCGGGGCCTGGGCATCCGCGGCTGCGCCATCTCCATGCCGTACAAGGAGGACGTGATCGCCCTGGTGGACGAGATGGATCCTTCGGCCAAGGCCATCGATTCCGTCAACACCATCGTCAACACGGACGGGCATCTCAAGGCCTACAACACCGACTACACCGCCATCGAGCAGCTCCTGGCCACGAATGCAGTCCCCACCGGCTACTCCGTGCTGGTCCAGGGCTCCGGTGGGATGGCCAAGGCCACGGTGGCAGCCCTGCGCGACAGCGGCTTCACCGACGTCACCGTCATCGCCCGGAACGAGGCAGCGGGGCGTGCGCTCGCGGACCAGTACGGCTTCACGTGGCGTGCAGCGCTCGACGGCGGGACGGCGGACCTGATCATCAACGTCACCCCCATCGGTATGGCAGGGAGTATGGCAGGGGGAGCGGAAGCTGACGCCCCGTCCTTCCCGGCCGCAACGATCGACGCCGCCAAGCTGGTCTTCGACGTGGTGGCGCTGCCGGCCGAGACGCCCCTGATCCAGGCCGCCCGTGCCGCGGGCAAGCCGGTCATTACGGGGGCCGAGGTGGCCACCATCCAGGCACTGGAGCAGTTCGTCCTGTACACGGGGGTACGGCCGACGGCAGAGCAGGTGCGGGCGGCCGAGGAGTTCATGCGCGCCCAGTAGGGGCTAGACGGGTTCCACCACGATGGCCACCCGGTCCTCGCCGATGCGGGTCAGGACCAGGGTGGCCGTTTTGCCGCCCTTTTTGGCGTTCTTCCCGCCCGGAAGCAGTTGCTTCCGCAGTTCCTCCGGCGTCACCGCCGTGCCGCGCTTCTTGATGTCCAGCACGGTGATGCCCTCCCGTTTGACCCAGGCTTTGAGCGCCTTGACGTTGTACGGCATCACGTCCAGCACCTTGTAGGCCCTGGCGAACGGCGTGTCCCGCAGCTCCGGCGCGCAGATGTAGGCGATGTGCTCATCCACCAGGTGCCCGCCCAGTTCCAGCGCGACGTCGGCCACCAGGCCTGCCCGGATCACGGCGCCGTCAGGCTCATACAGGTAGCCCGCCACCGGCCCCACCGGGGCCTGGGGGCCTGCGCCGAAGTCCTCACCGCTGGTGAGTTCCGCCGGCCCCTGGGGGCCCAGGACCAGGGCGGCCCGCCGCACGCCGGGCCTGCGCACCGCGTTGAACCACAGTGTCACCTCGGTAACGTCACCCGCCACGGACACCCACTGCGCCTCGCAGCCCCCGGGGACGGAGTCGTGCGGCATGCCGGGGCCCATCTTGACGCCCACGGCCTTCCCCTGCGCGGCCAGCGATTCCACGAATGACAGTGGCGGGGAGAAAGCTTCGGGGTCCCAGATCCGTTTGGTGCCGGAGGTGGAGGTGACACGCCGTGCGGGGTCCAGCCAGACGCCGTCGATGCCGTCCAGCGGCACCGCCGCGGCATCGGCGTGGACCACCGTCGCGTTGGGGAACGGAATGAGGTTCACGGTGGCGCACGCCGCGGTTGTTTCGTCCATCTCGACGGCGGTGACGGCCACGTCCAGGGCGGCCAGGGCCAGCGAGTCGGCGCCGAGGCCGCAGCCCAGGTCCGCTACGTGGCTGATCCCGGCGCCGGCGAACCGCTTTGCGTGGTGCGCGGCCACGTTCAGCCGCGTAGCCTGCTCCAGGCCGGCCTGGGTGAAGAGCATCCGGCGGGCGAACTCGCCGAACTTCGCCTCCGCCTTGGTCCGAAGCCGCGATTGCGTCAGGACCGCGGACACCAGCCCGGCCGGGTGCCCGGCCTTCCGCAGGGCCGCATTGAGCGCAAAGGAATCCTCGTCCCGGTAGGGCCCCAGGGACGCCAGCAGGTCCCATCCTTCGGGGGTCAACAGCGGTGCAATCTGGTCCTGTCCAACCTGGTCCTGGGGAGCGTGAGCCATGGGTTCCAGCCTAGTGGAGGAGCACGTACCGGGATGCCGATAGTGTTGACAGCATGGAAGAGAGCGCAGCCTCCGGGCCGTCCGGCGAACAGCGGCCCAGGACCCAGGGGGTCGCGAGGTTCGCCCGCCCCGTGCTGATCGCCGCGTCCGTGGTGGCCGTGGTCTGCATCGCCTTGCTGGTGATCATCTTGCTCCTGGATACCTTCAACGCCACCGTCTATTCGGTGGGCGGCAACAACATCTCCGACGACACCCAGGAGGCCCGGGACATCCGCGGGCTGTACGACGGCGCGCGCACAGGGAGCATCTTCTTCCTCGTCACCGCGGTGCTCGCCGCAGCAGCGGCCGGCTGGTTGCTCGTCCGGGGGCGCAGCCAGGGCGACGGCGGGGCCGACGGCGGCGAGGACGTCGGCTTCGACGACCTGGGCCGCTAGGGGTGCCGGCCCCTAAGGCCGGCCTGGCCGCCGTCGTACGTTCCCGGAGCCGTACGCCTACGACGAAACGTTGGCACTCGCCTTGACCGAGTGCTAACCCTTACATAGAGTCTTCATTAGCACTCTCCCTAGGAGGGTGCTAACACATGAAGAGCTGCCAGCCAGGCTGCTGCCGGCACCGCGACGACGGTTTGCCAGCTACGGCGGAAAGCTTTCCAGTCCACGAATTTGCTGACGAAAAGGAGAGGTCCGAGTGTCGGTCTCTATTAAGCCTCTTGAGGATCGTATTGTTGTCCGCCCGCTCGAAGCCGAGCAGACCACGGCTTCCGGCCTGGTTATCCCGGACTCCGCCCAGGAGAAGCCGCAGGAAGGCGAAGTTGTTGCAGTAGGCCCCGGCCGCTTCGAAGATGGCAACCGCGTTCCGGTCGACGTAGCCGTTGGCGACGTCGTTATCTACTCCAAGTACGGCGGAACCGAAGTCAAGACGGGCGGCACCGAATACCTCGTGCTGTCCGCCCGCGACGTCCTGGCGATCGTCGTCAAGTAACTCTTTCGGATCCCCGTGCTGCCGGCCACGCTTATGCTGGCCGGCGGTGCGGGGTTTCTGTCTTTGAAAGGACAAAACCATGGCAAAGCAGCTTGCGTTTAACGACGCTGCCCGCCGGTCCCTCGAGGCCGGCATCGATAAGCTCGCCAACACCGTCAAGGTGACGCTCGGCC
Organism: Arthrobacter sp. MOO21; assembly: GCF_057369995.2. Classification (NCBI taxonomy): domain Bacteria; kingdom Bacillati; phylum Actinomycetota; class Actinomycetes; order Micrococcales; family Micrococcaceae; genus Arthrobacter; species Arthrobacter sp. MOO21. The sequence continues at coordinate 3,024,691 of NZ_CM170671.2, forward strand.
CCCGCGGCCGCAACGTCGTCCTGGACAAGAAGTGGGGCGCTCCCACCATCACGAACGACGGCGTCACCATCGCCCGCGAAGTGGAACTTGACGACCCCTACGAGAACCTTGGCGCGCAGCTGGCCAAGGAAGTAGCCACCAAGACCAACGATGTTGCCGGTGACGGCACCACCACCGCCACCGTCCTGGCCCAGGCCCTGGTCAAGGAAGGCCTGCGCAACGTGGCAGCCGGCGCTGCCCCCGGCCAGATCAAGCGCGGCATCGAGGTTGCGGTTGAGGCCGTCGCCGCCCGCCTGCTGGAGAACGCGCGCCCCGTCGAGGGCACCCAGGTGGCAAACGTTGCCGCCATCTCCGCCCAGAGCGACGAAATCGGCGAGCTCCTCGCCGAGGCTTTCGGCAAGGTGGGCAAGGATGGTGTCATCACCATCGAGGAGTCCTCCACCACCCAGACCGAGCTGGTCCTCACCGAGGGCATGCAGTTCGACAAGGGCTACCTTTCCCCGTACTTCGTCACCGACGCGGAGCGCCAGGAAGCAGTCCTCGAGGACGCCCTCATCCTGATCAACCAGGGCAAGATCTCCTCCATCCAGGAATTCCTGCCGCTGCTCGAAAAGGCGCTGCAGGCCTCCAAGCCGCTGTTCATCATCGCCGAGGATGTCGAGGGCGAGGCGCTGTCCACGCTCATCGTCAACCGCATCCGCGGCACCCTGAACGTTGTTGCCGTCAAGGCCCCCGGCTTCGGTGACCGCCGCAAGGCCATGCTGCAGGACATCGCCACCCTCACCGGTGCGCAGGTTGTCTCCCCGGAACTGGGCCTGAGCCTGGACACTGTTGGCCTGGAGGTGCTGGGTACCGCCCGCCGCATCACGGTCACCAAGGACAACACCACCATCGTGGACGGTGCCGGTTCGGCCGAGGACGTGTCCGCCCGCGTGGCCCAGCTGCGCGCCGAGCTGACCCGCACCGACTCCGACTGGGACCGTGAAAAGCTCCAGGAGCGCCTGGCCAAGCTGGCCGGCGGCATCGGCGTCATCAAGGTCGGCGCCGCCACCGAGGTTGAGCTGAAGGAAAAGAAGCACCGCATCGAGGACGCCGTGTCCTCCACCCGCGCTGCCCTCGAAGAAGGCATCGTGGCCGGCGGCGGTTCTGCCCTCATCCACGCCCTCAAGGCACTGGACGAGGACGCTGCCGTCAGCGCGCTCGAAGGTGATGCCGCGGCTGCCGTCGGCATTGTCCGCCGCGCCCTGGTGCAGCCGCTGCGCTGGATCGCCCAGAACGCCGGCTTCGACGGCTACGTGGTCACCTCCAAGGTGGCGGACCTCGAAACCAACAACGGCTTCAACGCCAAGTCCGGCGAGTACGAGGACCTGATCGCAGCGGGCGTCATCGACCCCGTCAAGGTCACCCGTGCAGCCCTCCGCAACGCGGCCTCCATCGCGGCCCTGGTTCTCACCACCGAGACCCTGGTCGTGGAGAAGCCCGCCGATGAGGACGAGCACGCAGGCCACAGCCACTAACATCCCCGCCGTCTCCCTCACCTCGCTTCGCTCGGTCAGGGAACCCTGACGGCGTGGGCCCTGCAGTCGAAAAACCGGTCCAGCATTGCTGGGCCGGTTTTTTGTTTATTCGGGACGAAGCATGGCTAGGGCGACATCTCTGCTGTCTGCACATCCCCCGCACGTTCGTACACCAGCGACACGGATCCCTTGGGGAAGGTGCGCGAAGGCTCGGTGAGGCGGAAGCTGGCGGGCACCGTTCCGGCGTCGAAGAGGCGCTTGCCCTGCCCCAGGACCACCGGGTAGAGCCAAAGGTGCAGCCGGTCCAGCACGCCGGCCGCCAGCAGGGACCGGATCAGGACGCCGCTGCCGAACATGTGCACCTGCTGGAACTGTTCGCGGAGCCCGGCTGCCGCCTGGGCATCGGGAAGGACAGTGGTGCCCGCCCACTCCGGGTCCGCCAGGGTGCTGGAGACAACGAACTTGGGCACCCGGTTGAGGGCGTCGCCAATCTCGCCGGACTGGTGCGGCCAGTAGGAGGCAAAGATGTCGTAGGTCTTCCGGCCAAGGAGCAGGGCATCAATCCGGCTGATCTCGGCGCCAATCGAGGCGGACGCCTCGTCGTCGGACACGGGCGCCTGCCAGCCGCCGAAGGAAAACCCGTCTTCCGTGTCTTCCTCGCGCCCGCCCGGGGCCTGGTAGACGCCGTCGAGGGTGATGAACAGGTTCGCCACGATGATGCCCATCCGCCCATTTTGGAACTGGCCTCCCGTCCTGTCCAGTGCTGCCGGTGGGCGTGGCAGACTGGTGCCATGCTGCTCGACGAGCTCGTAAAAACCGCGGAAGCTGTCGCCGCGACCCGATCCCGGCTGGCGAAGGTCGAGGCCCTTGCCGAACTGCTGCGCCGGGTCGAGCCGGCGGAGATCCCGACGGCGGTGGGGCTGCTCACTGCCAAGCCGCGGCAGGGCCGGGTAGGCGTGGGCTGGCGGGGCCTGGCAGCGGTCAAGGGAGAGCCGGCCACCGAAGCAAGCCTCACCGTGGGAGACCTGGATGACGCGCTGGACCGGCTGCTGGCCATCGCCGGCGCCGGGTCCGCAACGGAGCGGGCAGCGATCCTCCGTGCATTGATGGCTGCAGCAACCGGACGCGAACAGGGATTCATCGCCGGCGTGCTGCTGGGTGAGATGCGGACCGGCGCCCTTGAAGGGGTGTTGACGGATGCTGTTGCCCGCGCCGCAGACCGCCCCGTGGACGCTGTTCGCCGCGCGGCCATGCTTTCCGGCGACCTCGGCGGAACCGCGCTGCTGGCGCTGACGGGCACCGCAGACGAGCTTGCCGCCGTCGGCCTTGTGGTTGGACGGCCCGTGCAGCCCATGCTCGCTGCGACGGCCGGCAGCGCGGAGGAAGCCCTCGTGGCCACGGGGGAGGCCTCCGTGGAATACAAGCTCGACGGTGCACGCATCCAGGTGCACCGGACAGGCGACAATGTCAGCATTTACACCCGCAACCTCGCCGAGGTGACCCACCGGTTGCCGGAGGTAGTGGAGGTGGTGAGGGGACTGCCCGTGCGCGACGTGATCCTCGACGGCGAGACGCTTGCCCTCGACGAGGACGGCGGGCCACGCCCGTTCCAGGAAACCATGTCGCGGTTCGGCGCCGACGCCGCGCGGGCCACCATACTTCACCCCTGGTTCTTCGACGTCCTCCACATCGACGGGCGCGACCTGCTCGACGAGCCGCTGTCCACCCGCATTAGCGTGCTTGAGCGGATTGCTCCCGAGCACCGGATCCCGGGAGAAATCACGGCTGATCCCGACGTCGCGGAACGGGTGTCGCGCGATGCCCTCGCCGCAGGCCACGAAGGAGTGGTGGTCAAGGCGGTCGAATCGGTTTACGCGGCCGGACGGCGGGGTTCCCACTGGGTGAAGGTCAAGCCCGTGCTCACCTACGACCTTGTGGTGCTCGCATGTGAATGGGGCTCGGGCCGGCGCACCGGGCTGCTGTCCAACCTGCACCTTGGCGCCCTGGACCCGGAGGGGGAGTTCGGCGAGGCCGGCGCCTACGTGATGGTGGGCAAAACCTTCAAAGGCCTCACTGACGAATTGCTGCGCTGGCAGACGGAAAGGTTCCAGGAGCTTGAGGTGCGGCGGACGGCTGGCACGGTCTGGGTGGAGCCCGTCACGGTGGTCGAGGTGGCAATCGACGGCGTGCAGCAGTCCCCGCGCTATCCGGGCGGCATTGCCCTCCGGTTCGCCCGGGTGAAGCGCTACCGCGGGGACAAGCCTGCGGCGGAGGCGGACACGATCCAGACCCTGCGGGCGCTGTTGCGCCCCTAGCTCCTCCATGGGCCGGGGCGTTGTCACCGCTGTTCCGCGGGCGTACCGTGGCGCTTAGGCAAGTCCGCAAGCAACGACGGCGGCGGGCCGGCTGGGGGTGTGGTATCCACAGAGGAGGCCAGGTGACAGCTGAGACGGGCCTGGACCAGGGCCGGTCGGCGTTCCGCGAGCAGCGTTGGACCGAAGCCTTCGAAAGCCTTCGGGATGCCGACCGGCAGGGCGGGCTTCCGGCAGCGGACCTCGAGCGCCTGGCCACGGCGGAGATCCTGACCGGCAACGCCGCCACCGGGATTGAATCGCTCACCCGGGCCCACGAGGAGTACCTGGTGGTAGGCGACATCGTGGGGGCTGCCCGATGTGCCGCCTGGATGGCCCTGCACCTGATGAACACCGGCGAAAGTGCACGGGCCGGGGGATGGCTGGCACGGGGGCAGCGGCTGGCCGATGAACTTCCCGTGCCGGATGCCGTCCAGGGCTTCCTCCTGATCCCGGCGTGCCTGGGCAAGCTTTACGGCGGAGACCCGGAAGGCGCCCTGATGCTGTTTTCCCGGGCCGCAGAAATCGGCCAGCGGTTCCAGGACAGGGATCTGTCCGCGCTCGCCTTGCTGGGCAGGGGGCAGGCCACCCTTGAACTGGGCCGTCCCGAGGAGGGGCTGCGGATGTTCGATGAGGTGATGGTGGCTGTCACTACGGGGGAATTGTCTGCCGTGCCGTCCGGGATTGCCTACTGCGCCGTGATCGGGAACTGCCAGGTGGCATTCGACCTGGAACGGGCCATGGAGTGGACGGCTGCCCTGGACCGGTGGTGCTCGGCCAGGCCTGACATGGTTCCCTTCAGCGGTCAGTGCCAGGCCCACAGGGCAGAAATCTTCCGGCTGCATGGAGCCTGGGCAGAAGCACTCGCCGCGGCGGGAATGGCCCAGGAACGCTCCGGCAGGGGTGATCCGCAGGCGCTGTACGGTGGCTACTACCAGCAGGGGGAAGTGCAGCGGCTCACGGGCAACCTGGACGCGGCACAGGCCTCCTTCACCCGGGCGGCGAGCAGCGGGTACGAACCCCAGCCGGGCCTTGCCCTGCTGCTACTTGCCCGCGGGGACGCGAAGCAGGCCCAGACCATGATCCGCCGGGCCGCCGGGCTGGCGGACACTGCCACCCGCCGGCATCTGTTGCCGGCACTGGTGGACATCGAACTGGCCGTGCCGGACGTCCAGGCGGCCAGGGAGGCCGCAGAAGAGCTGGCCGCCTTTGCCGGCGACTGCCCCAGGCCGATGGTGCGTGCCGTCGCCAGCCAGGCGGATGGCGCGGTGAAGCTGGCGGAGGGTGATCCGCGAGGTGCCGCGCAAGCGCTTCGGCAGGCCTGGCAGCTGTGGCTGGGGCTCGCGGTTCCGTATGAAGCTGCCCGGTGCCGGGTGCTGATCGGACAGGCCTGCCGGGATCTCGGCGACGAAACGTCGGCCGGAATGGAGTTCGAAGCGGCCCATACTGAATTCCTGGGGTTGGGGGCTGTGCCCGCCGCCGCCTGGACGGCCTCGCTGATGCGGAAGGACGACGCCGGGACTCCCGGGCCGCTGACCGCCCGGGAAGCGGAGGTGCTCCGGCTCGTCGCCTCGGGCCAGGGGAACCGTGCCATCGCCGCCGCGCTGTTCCTCAGCGAGAAGACAGTGGCCCGGCACATCAGCAACATCTTCCTGAAGCTGGATCTTTCCTCGAGGGCTGCCGCCACCCGGTATGCCTTCGAGCACGGCCTGGCGCCCTGAACCGGACTGCGCAAAATTACCCATTCGCTCCGCCCGGCAATTGCATGGTTTGCCCGACGCGGACCATGCGGCACGGTCCATAGCCTCAAAGCATGAACATTCCACTCCTTGCGGGCACCCTTTCCACGGTGCTGTTTGCCGTGGGGATGCTGCCGATGCTGGTGAAAGCAGCACGCACACGGGACCTCGCTTCCTACAGCCTGGGGAACCTGGTCCTGAGCAACCTGGCCAACGCGGTGCACTGCGTCTACGTTTACAACCTCCCGGCCGGACCCATCTGGGTCCTCCACCTCGCCTACGTCCTCGCCTCCGCGCTGATGCTGGCCTGGTGGCTGCGCTACAGGGAAACTGGCGCCGGCGCCAGGACTACGGCGGCAGGGCGGCAGGAAGGTTCAGCCGCAGGCATCCCCGCCAGAACGACAGGAGAACAGCCATGAACAGCAACGACGTGACCGGCATGCTGGACACGATCATCATCGGAGGCGGCCAGGCCGGACTGACCCTCGGCCACCACCTGAAGCAGCAACAACGGAACTTCCTGATCCTCGACGCCAACCAGCGCTCCGGCGACGCATGGCGCCAGCGGTGGGACTCGCTCCGGGTGTTCACTCCCGCCAAGTACGACGGCCTGCCGGGCCAACCGTTCCCGGCGGACCCATTGTCCTTCCCCACCAAGGACGAGGTGGCGGACTACCTTGAGGGCTACGCCGAACAGAACGGCCTGCCCGTCCACCACGGCGCCCGGGTGGAACGCCTGTGGCGCGAAGGAAGCCATTACGTTGCCGCCGCGAACGGCCACCGCTGGGAGGCACGCAACGCCGTCGTGGCCACCGGGGTGAGCCAGGCGCCCAACGTTCCCGGCTTCGCAGTGGAGCTGGCATCCGCAACGGTCCAGCTCCACTCCAGCCAGTACCGGAATCCCGGGCAGTTGCAGGACGGTCCAGTCCTGGTGGTGGGGCTGGGAAATTCCGGGGCCGAGATCGCCCTCGAAGTGGCCCGGACGCACCCCACGACGGTTGCAGGGAAGCCGTCCGGTGAACTTCCGGTGAAGCACGGCCGGACCGCCGCCCGTTATGCCCTGCCTGTGGTGCGCTTCCTCGGCCTGCACGTGCTCACCCTCGGGACACCCGTGGGCCGGAAAGCCGCACCCACCTTCACCGCACACGCAGCGCCGCTAATCAGGACCAAGACCAAGGACCTGGCCGCGGCGGGCGTGCGGCTCGTGCCCCGGATGGCCGGCGTGGAGGACGGGCAGCCCGTCCTGGCGGACGGCGCCCGGCTGGAGGCGGCCAATGTCATCTGGTGCACAGGCTTCCGGGATGACTTCAGCTGGATCGATCCCGGGCTGCTCGACGGCGGTGCGCTGCCACGCCAGCACCGCGGCGTCGCCCTTGATACCCCCGGACTGTTCTTCCTGGGCCAGGAATTCCTGTACGCCGCCGCATCCGCCACCCTGCCCGGGGTGGGCCGCGACGCCCGGTACCTGGCACGGAAGATGCCCCGGTCTGTACCGGCCGCGGAACCCCCGGTCAGCCGCGGGTCCGCCGCAGCTGCCGCCTGAGCGTCCGGGCCGTCGATTCAGGCAGCCGCCTGGTGACCACCCTGTAGAAAAGGAGGACCGCCACGGCGGCTGCCACGATGCCCACCAAATTCAGCAGCAGCTGCAGCGCGGAACCGGCCGCCTTCTGGTACTCACCCAGCACCAGTGCCACCGCCACATACCCTGCCGCCGGGACAGTGGTGACCGAGATAAAGACGCCGATGAGTGCTGCGGAGCGGCGGCCGATGACCGACAGCATTCCGGCGGTTCCGGCGAGCACCGCAACGATCAGCGAATAGGGCCCGGGATGGTAGATGAATTCGACGGCGGATCCAGTGTCGAGGGTGTTGCGGGGGAAAAGCCCGAGGGGAACCGAGAGCCATGCTGTCAGCGCCGCCAGCAGCATGGCGACCGGGAATCCCGCGGCCAGCGCCAGGGCGGCGCGCCTGCCCAGCGCCCACTGCCGGCGGGCCAGCGCCACGGCGAGGGCGGCCAGCGGGCCGAATTCCGGGCCCACAGCCATGGCTCCGACGATAGCGATCGGGGAATCGTTCACGATGCCGATCGCTGCCAGCTGCGTGGCCAGCACCAGGAACGCCAGGTAGGACCAGGTCAGCCGCGAGTCCTCGCCCGTTTGGCGGGACACCTCATCCCAGATCAAAGCATCCGCGCCGTCGCCCGGGGCCGCCCGCTCCGCGTCGTCGGCCCGGCGGGACAGGACGAGTTCAGGCATCGACACAACGATCGAGCCCGCCTCCTGTACTTTGAGGACCTCGAGTTTCTCGAGCAGCTCCTCCACGGATTCCCGGGGTATCTGGACCTCGAGCAGGTCGCCCTCCGGCACCACCGAGCCGCCGCGGACCAGCGCCACTTCGGCGGTTCCCGCCTGCTCCCTGCAGGTCCGCAGCGTCACCTCCGACAGTTCCGCGGGGACGCAGATGCGCACCTGGACAATCACTCCGGCTCCCTTCCGTGGTTGGGCCCAGCATAGTGTGATTCGCCTTGGCTGCAGCCGGTGCGTAGGCTTAAGGCTTTGGCCGGCCGGGGATTCGAGGGGTTTTTTAGTGTCGATTGTGGAAACCCAGGAGACACACGGCCAGGCCTGCAATGCCTCCGCCCGCCCACGGAAGGCCACGTTCCGCCCGGAGGTCCAGGGCCTGCGTGCCCTGGCCGTGCTGATGGTGGTTGCCTACCATGTGTGGCTGGGCCGCGTGTCCGGCGGCGTCGACATCTTCCTGCTGGTATCGGCCTTCCTGCTCACGCTGTCCTTCGTGCGGAAAGCCGAGGCCGGGGCCCCCTTCGGGCTCCTGGCGCACTGGCTGCACCTGTTCAAGCGCCTGCTGCCCGCCGCCGTCGTGGTCATCCTCGGTGTCCTGGCCGGCACCTGGCTGATCCTGCCCCAGGGCCGCTGGCCCGAAGTCCTCGACCAGGCGTGGGCGTCCCTCCTCTACCGCCAGAACTGGCTCCTGGCCGACGCCGCCGTTGACTACTACGCACAGGACCACGCCGGGGCGAGCCCGCTGCAGCACTTCTGGTCCCTTTCCATCCAGGGGCAGGTCTTCATCCTCTGGCCGCTGATCTTCGCGGGCACCGCCGGGGTGCTGGTGGCCCTGCGCCGGTTTCACCGGCTTAACGGGGTGACCTACCGGGGTCTGCTGGCGCTCGTCTTCGGCGCACTGTTTGTTGTTTCACTGGCATACTCCGTGGAGCAGACCGCCACCAACCAGGCTCACGCCTACTTCGACACCAGGGCACGGCTCTGGGAATTCGCCCTCGGATCGCTGCTGGCGCTGGCGCTGCCCCACCTCAAGCCCGGCAGGGCAGTGCGGGTGGTGCTGGGCTGGGCCGGGCTGGTGGCCATGGTCTCCTGTGGGCTGCTCCTGACGGTGGACCGCTCGTTCCCGGGCTACGTTGCCCTGTGGCCCACGCTGGCCGCCGCCGCCATCATTGTCGCCGGGCAGACCGGGAGCCGGTTCGGCGTGGACCGGATCCTCAGCAGCCGTCCCGCCGTCGCCCTCGGCGACAACTCCTACGCCCTGTACCTCTGGCACTGGCCCGTCCTGGTGCTGGCGCTCGCAGCCACCGGCGTCGAGGCGCCGAACCTCACCCAGGGCCTCGGCATTGTCGCAGCGTCGATTGTCCTGGCCGTCCTCACCACCCGCTTTGTGGAAAAGCCGCTGCGTGAATGGCACTGGCCCAAACTGCGGGCCTGGCGCACCGCCGTCGTTATCGCTGCCTGCGGTGCCGTGCTGGCCGGGCCAGTTGCCGTCTGGCAGACCACGCTCACCGAGGAGGAAAGCGCGACGGCGGCCCAGCCCCGCGAGCTCACGCCCGGTGCCCTGGCGCTCACCCCGGAAAACGAAAACTCGCCCGCGCCCAAGGCCCGGACGATTCCGGGACCCACGGCGCTGGACAACGACTGGGCCGGCATCGATACCCCCTGCGCGGGCGCCAACGCCACCAGTGATCCGATCCTCGAGGGCTGCCGGCAGGAGTTGCCGGAAGAGCCGTCGACCAAACGCATCGTGGTGCTGGGCGACTCCCACGCCCAGCAGTACCTCGCCGCGCTGGCGCCGGTGGCCGCCGCCCGGGGCTGGGAACTGGTGACCCTTCTGATGCCTGCCTGCAGGTTCGGCGCGGAGTCTGACACCCGGACCGCCGAGTGCAATGCCTACAACCGCGCCAGTTCCGCCTACGTGATGGAGCACCGCCCGGACGCGGTGTTCACCGTCGCCTCCCTGACCCATGAGGAGGCGCCGTTCGAAACGGAAGTGCCCGGCTACCTCGAAGGAGTCAAGCCGTTCGCGGAGGCCGGGATCGAGATCGTGGGCATCCGGGACAACCCGCGGTTCACGTTCAACATGCCCGAATGTGCGCAGCGGAACGGTGCCAACGCTGCCGCATGCAACCCGTCCCTGAACGAGTCGCTGGTGGACCCATCGCCCCTGGAGAATTACCGGGGCAAGCTGCCCGGACTGCACTTGATGGACATGAGCGACTTCATCTGTGCCCGCGGTGTCTGCCCTGCAGTGGTCGGAAATGTGTACGTCTACAAGGATGACAACCACCTCACCAGGACCTACGTGGAAACCATGATCCCCATGTTCGAGCAGCGGCTGCTGGCCGCCACGGGCTGGAGCTGATCCCTCCCGCCCGTCCGGCCCCACCCCCTTCGGGTTCCTCGAGCTGGCCGATGGGGCCAGGGAGCGTGCGGTTGCTCACATTACCCCTGCGGAATAGGGGGATCGGCGCCGAGGTTCTAATATTTACTCAACACTTTCTGCCCCCGGAACGCCGCCCCGCGCGGTTGTCCCGCAGGATCGTCTGCACAGGCCAGTTCCGTAATAACGGGCTGGTCATCGGCTGCAACCCCTACCCGTGACCCAGCAACCAAGGTAAGAGGCGCACTCATGACCGAGCCCGAACACAACCCCTTTGGCTTCATCGGCCTGACCTATGACGACGTGCTGCTCCTGCCGGGCCACACCGATGTCATCCCCTCCGAGGCTGACACCTCCTCCCGGATCTCCAAGCGCATCACCGTGCAGACGCCGCTGCTGTCCGCCGCCATGGACACCGTCACCGAAGCCCGGATGGCCATCGCCATGGCCCGCCAGGGCGGACTCGGCGTGGTGCACCGGAACCTGTCCATCGCCGACCAGGCCGACCAGGTGGACCGGGTCAAGCGCAGCGAATCGGGCATGATCACCAACCCGGTCACCATCCGCCCCGAAGCCACGCTGCGCGAACTGGACGACCTCTGCGCCCAGTACCGTGTCTCGGGCCTGCCCGTAGTGGACGAGGACAACCGCCTGCTGGGCATCGTCACCAACCGCGACACCCGCTTCGTCCCGGAATCAGACTTCCCGCTGCGGCTGGTCAGCGACGTCATGACCAAGATGCCCCTGGTCACCGGGCACGTCGGAATCAGCCGCGAGGAAGCCTCGCACAAGCTGGCCACCAACAAGATCGAAAAGCTGCCGCTCGTTGACGAGCAGGGCCGCCTGAAGGGCCTCATCACCACCAAGGACTTCACCAAGGCCGAACAGTACCCCCTGGCCACCAAGGACGAGGAAGGGCGCCTCCGCGTGGGCGCCGCCATCGGCTTCTTCGGGGACGGCTGGGAGCGCGCCATGGCACTGGTCGATGCCGGCGTCGACGCCCTGTTCGTGGACACCGCCAACGGCCACTCCCAGGGTGTGCTGGACATGATCCGCCGCCTGAAGTCCGACCCCGTAGCTGCCCACGTGGACATCATCGGCGGCCAGGCTGCCACGCGCGAAGGTGCGCAGGCACTGATCGACGCCGGCGCCGACGGCATCAAGGTGGGCGTTGGCCCGGGCTCCATCTGCACCACCCGCGTGGTGGCAGGCGTGGGCGTTCCCCAGATCACCGCCATCTACGAATCCGCCAAGGCTGCCATTCCGGCGGGCGTGCCGCTGATCGCCGACGGCGGCCTGCAGTACTCGGGCGACATCGGCAAGGCCCTGGTGGCCGGTGCCGACACCGTCATGCTGGGCTCCCTCCTGGCTGGCTGTGACGAGTCCCCGGGCGAGCTGATCTTCGTCAACGGCAAGCAGTTCAAGTCCTACCGCGGCATGGGCTCCCTCGGCGCCATGCAGTCCCGCGGCAAGAACACGTCCTACTCCAAGGACCGCTACTTCCAGGCCGACGTGTCCGGCGACGACAAGCTGATCCCCGAAGGCATCGAAGGCCGCGTTGCCTACCGTGGACCGCTGTCCTCGGTGGCCTACCAGCTGGTGGGCGGCCTGCGCCAGACCATGTTCTACACCGGTGCGCCCACCATCCCCGAGCTGAAGGCCCGCGGCAAGTTCGTCCGGATCACCTCGGCCGGGCTGAAGGAATCGCACCCGCACGACATCCAGATGACCGTCGAGGCGCCGAACTACGGCTCGCGCTGATCCTGGAGGGTTAACTGCTGGAGGAGGTGGGGAGTTTGTCCCCACCTCCTCCCGCATTTAAGCCCTCTATACGGTTAGCTGCAGTTCCGGCATCAGCTCCCCGAGGGTCGGAGGATTGGCGCCCGGCCGGCCGACCGTTATCGCGGCGGCCTTCGACGCCGTCCTGCCCAGGGTCTCCAGCACGGAGGGCGCGAAACCATCCGTGCTCCGACATAGCAGCCCAAAGATCAGGGCAGCCATGTACGAATCGCCCGCCCCGATGGTGTCTGACACATCGGTTGGAACGGCCGGAACATGCAACCGGGTAACGGGTGTTGCCATCAGCGAACCCCGGCCGCCCATGGTGATCACGGCCAGGCCGGCCCCGAGTCCCAGGATGTGCGCAGCGGCGTCCTCAAAACGCAGGCCCGGGTAAAGCCATTGGGCATCCTCATCGCTGAGTTTGACCACGTCCGTCAAGGGAACCAGGCCTTCGAAAATCGCCAGGGCCTCGGCGTGGCTGCCCAACAGTCCCGGGCGGATATTGGGGTCGTAGGAAACCAGGCATTCGCGGTGGGCCTGTTCCAGGAGGCTCCTGACGGAACTGGCTCCCGGTGCAAGGAAACTGGCAATCGAGCCCGTGTGCAGCACCTTGGGAAGGCCGGCCGGGTGTACGGGCTGCAGTTCCCAGGAAACATCGAAATCGTAGCTGGCCGAGCCATCGGCACCCAGCGTTGCCGTGGCGGACGCCGTCCGACCTCCTGATTTTGAACCGGGCAGCAGCGCGACTCCGGCGCTGCTGAGGTGGCGCTCGATCAGGGCGCCGCGTTCGTCGTTGCCGATTGAGGTCAGGAGGCTGGTTCGCACGCCCAACCGTGATAGGCCGTAGGCGACGTTGGCCGGGGAACCGCCGGGGTGCTCCACCGTGCCTTCGGAAGTGCTGATGACGTCGACGAGTGCTTCACCAACGACGATGACATCGGGGGCGTCGGCAGTGGCGCCAGGGCCATTGATTTGGGTCATGTGGGCAAACTTTCGTGAAGAAGGCCGTGGACCTGCCGCCCGGGGCAGGCGAACAGGTCCACGGAGGAAGGCGGGTGGTGGATGTTGAATGCCAGTCAGGCCGTGGCCGCGCCGGTCATGATGGCTACCGCGTCCGTCATGCTGTGCGACGTCGGGGTGATGGTGGCGGCGCATTTGCCGAGGCGCTGGATGTGGATCCTGTCGGCGACGTCGAACACGTGCGGCATGTTGTGGCTGATCAGGATGACGGGAAGGCCGCGGTCCCGGAGGTCCCGGACCAGTTGCAGGACCTGGTTCGACTCCCGCACTCCCAGCGCCGCCGTCGGCTCGTCCAGCACCACCACCTTGGAACCGAACGCGGCCGCCCTGGCCACCGCCACGGCCTGCCGCTGCCCGCCCGAAAGGTTTTCGACCGGGACCGTGACATCCTGGAGGGTCGAAATTCCGAGGCGGGTGAGTTCCTCCTTCGCCTTACGGCGCATGCCCTTGGTATCCAGGACGCGGAACACCTTCCCAAGCGGTCCCTGGAGGCGCTCCTCCCGGCCGAGGAAGAGGTTGGACGCCACATCCAGCGCCGGCGACACCGCGAGGTTCTGGTAGACAGTCTCGATGCCATGGGCACGGGCGTCCTGCGGGCGCTTGAAGTGCACCTGCTTTCCAGAGACGTGAAGCTCGCCGGAATCCGGAACTTCCGCGCCCGTCAGGCACTTGATGAGCGTGGACTTGCCGGCTCCGTTGTCGCCGATAATGGCCAGCACTTCACCCGGGTAGAGGTCCAGGCTGACGCCGTCCAGGCCGACGACCTTGCCGAAGGTCTTGACGAGGTTGCGCGCCTGAAGGATCGGCTGGCGGGTTTCTGTGGTGCCGGATTCAAGCTCGGTGGAGGTCATGACTTCACCTTTCGGATCCACTGGTCGATCGACACAGCGATGATGATGAGGACGCCCACGGCGAGGGTCTGGAACAGTACGTCCAGCCCGGCCAGGGACAGCCCGTTGCGGAAGACGCCCACGATCAGGGCCCCCAGGAGGGAACCCCAGACTGAACCGCGGCCGCCGAAGAGGCTGGTTCCACCGATCACGACGGCGGTAATCGAGTCGAGGTTCAGGTCCACACCCGCGTTGGGGCTTGCCGCATTGGTGCGGCCGATCTGGATCCAGGCGCCCACCGCGAGGACTGCGCCCGCTGCAAGGTAGACACTCATCAGGACGCGGTTCACGGGGATACCGGCCAGCCGGGCCGCTTCCTTGTCGTCGCCGACTGCGTAGACGTGCCGTCCCCACGCGGTCTTGCCCAGGATGAAGGCTATGGCCACGTAAAGCAGGAGCATCATCACCACGCCGGTCGAGATGCGCACGGGCCCTACCGGAAAGGTGCTGCCCATCCACGTGAGCAGCCCGGGCATGCTGGAGCCGCGGACAGTGGAACCGCCCGAGTACAGCAGCGTCAGCGCGATGAAGATGTTCAGGGTTCCCAGGGTCACGATGAACGGCGGAAGCCGGAACCTGGTCACCAGGAACCCATTGGCCGCACCTGCTGCCAGCCCCACGACGAGTCCGCCCAGAAGCGCCACCGGCGCGGGAACGCCGTTGTTGACTGCCAGTTGTGCCACCACCATGGAGGACAGGATCATCACGGCGCCCACAGAGAGGTCGATCCCGGCCGTGAGGATGATGAGGGTCTGCGCGATGGCCAGCGTCCCGACGACGGAAACCTGCTGGGTGATCAGGGAAAGGTTCTCGAACCTGAGGAAACGGTCATTGAGGAGGCCGAAGACCACCACCGCCACGAGCAGCACGATTGCCGGGCTGAGTGCCGGGTAGCGGTGCAGGACATTACGGATCCGGCTCAGCGGGGTCTGGCGGTCGAGGAATTCTTCGGCCAGGTCAGGTCCGGTAACTGGCGGGCCGGCAGTCTGTTGCTTGGTCACAATTGCTCCTGTCACAGTCCGTCCTTACTTGCCCCAGCAGATCTGGGTGGCGTCACCGGTGGTGATGCTCTTGACACCGTCAGCGGCCTGGTCCGTGACCAGCTCGACGCCGGTGTTGTAGAAATCCAGGCCGGGCGAGTTTTCCGGCTTGTTGCCGGTCTTGGCGAGGTCCACAATGGCCTTCACGCCGAGCTCGGCCATCTTGACCGGGTACTGCTGGGCGGTGGCGCCAATGACTCCGGACTTGACGTTATTGACGCCCGCGCAGCCGCCGTCAACGGAAACCACGAGTACGTCCTTTTCCTTGCCGGCGGATTTGAGGGCCTCAAAGGCGCCTGCCGCTGCGGGTTCATTGATGGTGTAGACGACGTTGATGTTCGGGTTCTTAGAAAGCAGTGTTTCCATGGCGGTCCGCCCGCCGTCCTCCGCGCCTTGGGAAGCCTGGTTTCCGACGATCTCGTAGTCGCCGCCCTTGCCGCCGGTGTACTTGCCGGCCTTGGCTTCGTCGCCGTTCTTTTTCTTGTCGGCAGTGTCAATGCCAAGGCCGGTCAGGAAACCCTGGTCCCGGTTGTAGTCGACGGAGACAACCTTGTCGTCGAAGAGGTCGATCAGGGCGATGGTGGCTTTCTTGCCCGCCAGCTGGGCGGCGGTCCACTTTCCGATCAGCTCGCCCGCCGCGAAGTTGTCGGTGGCGAACGTGATGTCGGCGGCGTCGGCCGGGTCTGGCGGAGTGTCCAGCGCGATGACAAACAGTCCGGCGTCTTTTGCCTTCTTCAGGGCGTCCACAACGGACGGGCCGTTGGGCGTGATGAGAATGCCCTTGTCGCCCTTGGAGATGGCGTTTTCGATCGCCTGGATCTGGGTGTCTTCGTCGCCGTCAGCCTTGCCGGCGGCGAGCTTGAGATCCACGCCGTCTGCTTCTGCCGCTTTCTTGGCGCCATCCTGCATGGAAACGAAGAAGGGGTTGGACGTGGTCTTGACGATCAGTGAGACACCGACCTTGTCGGAGGAGGCGCCGGCGCTGGATCCGGCGGACGAGGTGCCGCCGCAGGCGGAGAGGCTGAGGGTGCTGAGAGTCAGGACTGCGCCGGCAGCGAGGAAGCGGGCGGCAATGGTCCGCGGGGTCTTGGAACTCAACATTGAATCTCCTGTGTTAGGGCACGTACCGTGCCTGACAACGATGTCATGGCCCATGTAATCAACGTCACAAGGTAGAGTCAAGCGTGAATCAATGATGAAGAGCGAGGTTTTGACAACGATGTCTAATCGTTACCAATCTGGGGTCAATAGGAATCGTCCCACCATGCGTGATGTGGCGGCGCTTGCAGGAGTTGGCATAAAGACCGTTTCCCGGGTGGTGAATGACGAGCCCGGTGTTTCTGAGGCGACCCGCCAGCGGGTCCTGGGAGCTTCGCGGCAGTTGAACTACCAGTTGGATATGGCGGCGGGAAGCCTAAGGCGCGCCGGGCGGAAGACCCTGTCCATCGGCCTGTTGCTCCCAAGTGTTGCCAACCCGTTCAGCAGCGAGATCCACCGCGCGCTGGAGGACGCGCTCACTGCGAGGGGCATAGCCGTATTCGCGGCGAGCATCGATGACGATGCCGAGAAGGAAAAGGCCTTGGTAGCCGCATTCCTGGGCCGCCGGGTTGATGGCCTGGTGGTCACACCGATCGCCAGGAGCCAGGCTTACGTCATCCCGGAGCACTCCCGCGACTTGCCCCTGGTCTTTATCGACCGCGAGCCGGTGGGCATAGAAGCAGATGCCGTGGTGACAGACAACGCGGCCGGTTCCGCCCGTGCTGCAGCCCACCTCCTCGAGCACGGGCACACCAGGGTGGCCTACCTTGGCGACCGGCCGGATATCCAAACGGCCAGGGAACGGCGAAGGGGCTTTATCGAGGAGCTGGGCAGGGCCGGCGTCGCAACGTCCACCATCCCGGTCCGCGAGGGCCTCCACGACGAGGAATCGGCCCGGCTGGCCGCACACGAACTCCTCAGCTCAGCCAATCCGCCAACAGCCATCTTCTCCAGCCAGAACCTCGTGACATTTGGCGTGATGAGGGCGCTCAGGGAACGGGGTGAGAATCATCGAGTGGCGCTGGTAGGCTTCGACGATTTTACGCTCGCCGACATGATGGAGCCGGGGATTACCGTCATTGCCCAGCATCCCGAGCGGATCGGGAAACTGGCCGCGGAGCGGCTGCTCGCCCGCATGGACGGCGACGAGTCTGCTCCGCAGACTTACGTCGTCCCCTCGGAACTCATCGTGCGCGGTTCGGGAGAACTGCCGCCGTCGACCTGAACCACCGCCAGTGGCGCACCGTGCCCAAACCCCAACCACCCGAAGAAAGAAGGAACCCATGACTAAGACCCTGTATGCGGAATTCACCGTTAAGCCCGGCCGCGAAGAACGCGTCGCCGAGATGATGCGGGAACTGACCGAGTACGTGCGCCGTGAGCCCGGTAACGAGCTCTTCATCCCCTACACGCGCGAGTCCGATCCGCGCAAATACTTTGTGTTCGAGGTGTACCGTGACGACGACGCCTTCCAGGAACACATCACCGCAGAATACGGTGCCACATTCAACGCCGAACTGGCTGGGCACATCGAAGAGGACGGCTCGGTCCTGACCTGGTTGCAGCCGGTGAAGTAGTTTCACCCGAGCCTTGTTCGACAGGCTCAGCCATAGAACACCTGTGGCTGAGCCTGTCGAAACCTCAGCGCTTAGCCCCGGGCCTTCCCTCCAGCCTTCAGTGCGTGCAGGGAGTCGAGGAACATGGCTTGCCTCAGCGGCGTGACGGTGATCGATTTCAGGTACGCCGTCCCGCCGTCGGCGAACAGGGCCACCTGGTTGGCTCCCTCTGCCGGGAAGACCTGATCGGTGATTGTCCTCAATCCGCCCTGGGCGAAGACTTCCACGGAGGACCTGTCCACATAGACACGGAGGGTCACGTTTCCCTGGGCGTCAACACTGGCCGGTGCCGAATCGAGGGACGTGAACAACGGGTGGAAGCCCACATTGCCTGAGTTTCCGCGGTCGATGTAGAGCTCTTTCGTGGCGGCGTCATAGCCGATGGCAGTAGACGATGAACTGTTCCCGAGCACTGTGATCCCGGACTTGGCTGCTGTCCCTGGAGCGAAGGTGACATCGATCCGCTGCACGTCTCCTGACGCGGAGGACGGCAGGATGTGCGTGCCCGGCGCGATGGCCTCGTCTTTGCTGCTCTGGTAGCTGGGTGCGAGGGCAAGTCCGTCCACCTGCTTCACAGCCTGCTGCGTGAGCCGCGGGCCGGCCGGCGTCTGCGTCAGGCCAACCTCGCGGGGCAAAGACATGGCGCTGCGCCACGGGGAAGTGGGGATGCTGTTGGCGTAGTCCCAGTTGTTCATCCAGCCGAGCATTACACGCTTGTCGTCCGGCATATTGCCGAATGAAACGGAGGCGTAGTAGTCGCGGCCATAATCCAGCCAGTCATAGGAATTTATGCGAGGCGAGGCAGGCTGTGCGGAAGCCATGAATTCGTCGGCGAGGATATGCCCCCAGCCGAAGCGGTTGTTGTCAACAACATTGATGCGCGCGGAGCGGCCCCTGAACTCAGCCACGTTCCACGATGCCCAGTCCAGAACCTCGCTGTTAGCGCCAGTAGCGGTCCGCACCACTTGGCCGTCCACCACGAGGTTCACCGTAGTTTCGTCGGAGCGGGGCACGGCGGCCTGGTCAGTCAGCATGACGTGGTCGAGCGTGAGGTGCCCCCAGCCACCCGTCGCTTGATCTACTATTCGGAGCCTGGCCTGCCTGCCCGTGAACTCAGATACGTCCCAACCTTTCCAGTTGAGCTGTCCGGCGTCGTCTCCTGAGAGGGTGCGCACGACGTTCCCGTCCACCAGCAGTTGGGCCTCCAGTACCTGCCCTGTCTCCGGACTGCGGTGTCCGCCGCCCACCAGCAGGTTGATGAAGTTCCTCGTCAGTGTGAATTCGGGCGAGGTCAGCGTACCTTGCCGGTCGTCCCCCGGGGCGGCGCCGGTTTCAAAGGTGTTGATTCGTTTGGCGCCGATGAAGTAGTCGCCTCCGGCCGTGGCGGGCTGATATGACGGCGCGAGGTCGCCTGTCCCGGTCCAGCCGGCCTCTGCCAGGCTACTGCCGTCCGGGACCTCGAAGCCGTTGAACAACAGGTCTCCTGGCGGCGGCGAGTTGTCGAGCTTGTTGGAGACCCGCGGATGCTGGCCTCCGCCGACCAGGAAGTTGATGTAGTCGCTGTCCACGGTGAAATCGGGCGAGGACATGGATCCGAGAGGCCAGTCGCCGTCGTTGAAAGAGTTGACCAGGCCGGTGCCGACGAATCCGCCCACGATGTTCTGGCCTGGCAGGGTTCCCGAGGCCGGAGCATCTCCGAAGGGCCCGTTCTTCCAGTTGCCGGGTTCATTGCTCACGGTCCAGCCGTTGTACGTGCCGTCGTTGAAGCCCGCGATGGGTGTGCCGGCGGGCAGGGCATCGCTGGGTTTCGTGGTGTCCGAGGTGAAGGTGGTGCCGTCGAAGTCGCCCACGAAGTACTGGCCTGCGGAGCCGCCCGCGACGCCGCCGGGGTTGATGTTGACCACCATGACCCATTGGACATTGCTCGGGTCACCGTCAACGGCCAGCGGGAAGAGGTCGGGGCATTCCCAGAGTCCGCCCGTGGCGTTGGCCGGCCCGAATTCGCTCAGTGCCGTCCAGTCTTTGAGGTTGGTGGACTTGTAGAGCAGTACCTTGTGGTCCAGAGCCTCCACGGCCGTCATCACCCAATAACCGCCGCCGTCGGACGTGCTGTACCAAAATACCTTTGGATCGCGGAAGTTGGCTGAGTTTCTGTTGAGGACAGGATTGGCACCGTACTTGGTCCATGTTTGCCCGTCATCCAGGCTGTAGGCCAGCGACTGGGCCTGCAGCCCCCGGTGCGGCGAAGCGTCCTTGTATGCGCTGGTGTAGATGGCGACCAGCGGTGGTTTCCCCGCAGTCCCGAAACCGGATGAATTGTTCGTGTCCACCACGACGCTGCCCGAGAAAACGTCTTCCTGGTCATCAGTGGGGATGGCCAGGGGCTGCTCCTGCCAATGCACCAGGTCAGTGGAGGTGGCATGTCCCCAGGACATGTTGCCCCAGGTATTCCCTGAGGGGTTGTGCTGGAAGAAGAGATGGTAGACCCCCTTGTAGTAGACCATCCCGTTGGGATCGTTCATCCAGTTCTTTGCCGGCGAAAAATGGTACGCGGGCCGGTAGGGCTCCTGGCCCAGGGCGCTTCCTGTGGTGGTGACGGTCGGAGGATTCCCGTCGGACTTATCTGCTATCGCCGGCCCGCCGCCGGCCAATGTTCCCGCCAGCATCGACCCTGCCAGGGTGAGCGCCGAAAAGACCCGGATGCTTATACTTTCTTTCCTGTGCATATTGCTGAAACCGCCCTTCGTTGCGCGTTTCGAAAATTGACAACGATGTCATACGTCGCCGAGCGTAGGTTAAGTCCGGAAGACAAGTCAATGAAGGCGCCGCTCCAGCAGCCTGCTGAGCGACACAAGTTTCTTGTTTTGCAAATTCGACACCGTTGTCAAGATCGTCAATATAGTGTTCACTCTTGAGCGGTCATGCACATCGGGTAACTGTCCATCCGGGGGACGGCAGGGACATACGACGCCGGCGTGCGGCCGGTCGGGGCGTCCCGCCGCGGGGCACCCTGGCTCCGCAGACGGGCTTCAGCTTTGAATGTCGGTGCCTCGTTGGATGATGTTCGTATGGGAATCAGCGGCGGTTCAGGGGCGGGGATGGCGGGTGTTCGTGCCTCTGTTGCTGCCCTTGATGCGCTGTTCACGGAGGACGCTTTCCTCGCTTCCGGGGACGCTGCTGGTACGGACGCTGGTGATCACGGTGCTCGGGTGGATGTGTTGCAGCGGCAGTACGGGATTCGGCTGGAGCGGCTGGCCGGGTACTCGAAGCTGGAGGCAATGATTGCCGCCGCTAAAGCGCAGGACGCGACCGATTCCATCGCGATCCAGCAGGCGATGACGCCGCCGGAGGCGTCCGTGCCGGAGCGCACCTACGCTGAGATGTCCGCGGTGGAGGAGATCGCCGGGGTCCTGGCCATCAGCTCCGCGGCCGCGGGTGCGTTCGTCCACCAGGCGCAGCAGGTCTGCTCGCTGCCGCCGGTCATGGACGCGCTGGCCGCCGGGGCGGTGTCGTGGCAGCACGCGAAGGTCGTCGTGGATGAAACCGAAGGCCTCAGCCCTGCCGGTGCGGCCTCGTTGGTGGCGCACTTCTTCGACCCCGACGCCCCGAACCCTGCCCGCGGAGCCGCCCCCGGCGAACTTGTGCCGTCACGGTTCCGGGCCAAGGCCCGCGCCTGGCGCGAACGGCACCACCCCGAATCGATCGAGACCCGCCACACCAAAGGAGCCGCCGACCGGCGGATGGAATACCGGCCCGACCGGGACGGCATGGCCCGGGTGACGCTCTACCTCCCCGGCGACACCGCCTCCGCGATCTGGAACCGCACCACCGCCACCGCCCGCGGCCTCCAAGGACCCGACGAACCACGCACCATCACCCAACTCCGCCCCGACATCGCCGCCAGCCTGCTCCTCGGCGCCGGAAGCTCGCTCCACTCGGACAACACAGACCCCGGCCAGGTCCCCGTCCCGAGGGCGGATGTGCTGGTTATGGTTCCGGTGTTATCCCTCCTCGGCCTCACCGATGAACCCGCCGAACTCGACGGCCACGGACCGATTCCCGCCTCCATGGCACGGCGGCTGGTCGCGGACGGGGCGGACTCCTTCTACCGTGTCCTCGTCGACCCCCGCGACGGCGCACCGCTGGAAATCGGGCGGAAGAGCTACCGGCTCCCCGAGACAATCAAACGCTGGATCAGGATGCGCGACCGCAAATGCACCTTCCCCGGCTGCACCAACCCATCACTGGACAACGACACCGACCACCTCACCGCCTGGCAACACGGCGGAGAAACCGGCGCCTCCAACCTGGGACAACTCTGCCCGAAACACCACCGCCTGAAACACAACACTGGCTGGACCCCCACCCCCGCCACCAGGAACGAACCACCCGGCTGGACCTCACCCACCGGCCGCCACTACAACCCCGAACAACCCGACCCCGAACCAACCCACTGGCCCCCGGGGATACTGCCAGGGAAACGAAGCCTCCTGGAAGAAGCACTCCTCCAGCACCTCGCCGTGTGCTGACGGCGCTAGGCTGATTCCATGCCCCCAGCACGCCATCCGGCGGAAATGACCCCCAAGCGCGATCCGCAGCGGCGGCTGGCCCTGAAGCCCTACGCCCGGGCCGTGGCGCAGGTCCTCCGTGTCAGTTTCCGCGCATCTCCGGGCGCCGTGGTGATGAAGGTGCTCGGCTCGTTGATATCGGCCGTTCTGCCGTTGGTCACCACGTTTTTCGCGTCCCTCACCACAACGGCATTGGCTGCGGCCTATTCCGGCGACACCGGTGCGGGGCGCCTGGCCATCGTGTACGTCATCGTCACCGCCGCGCTCGGCCTGTTCTGGGGCGCCTTCAACAGCGTGGACCGCTACATCCAGCAGCTGATGAGCTTCAAGGTGGGGGCCATCGTGGGTGACCAGATGTACGAACGCTTCCTCGCCCTTGAATTCTGGCGCTACGACGACAAAGAGACCGTGGACCTCTACGACCGCGCCAAGAGATTCTCGGACTCGTATGCCCGCGTCCTGGACCGGATCGCTGCCATCTTTACCCAGCTTGTGTCGGTCATCCTGGCCATTGGCGCCCTGCTGCTGGTGAGCTGGTGGATCGCAGTGATCGTCCTGGTTGCCATCGTGCCCAGCGTGTACCTGCAGTTCAAGCTGTCCCGGGAGCAGATCGCGCACTGGAACACCCAGGTGGATTCCCGCCGGCAGCGCCGGATGATCGAAACCAACCTGCTCCGGCCGCAGCACATTGCCGAGATGAGGCTGTACGGCATCGTCAGCTTCCTCATGGACCTGAGGGCTCGCCTGCGGGACGCCGACGAGCGGCGCCGCCTCGACTACCAGCGGCGGTACATTCCCAAGCAGCTGGCCGCAGACGCGCTCCAGTACGGTGCCGAGGTGGTCTCGCTGATCTGGGTGGTGGGGCAAATCATCGCCCGTGCCCAGCCCGTGGGACAGTTCCTCTATGTCCAGCAGATTGTCAGCCGCGCCCTGTCCACCGCCAACAATCTGGTGTCATCCCTCAGTTCGATCGACGAGGACCTGGCGAACCTGAAGGACTATGAGCTGTTCATGGCCATGCCCGTGCACTCGGAACATGCCCCGCCGCTGCTGGAAGCGCCCCGGGAAATTGAGCTGAAGGACATCCGGTTCACTTACACCGGCAGTGACATCGAAGTGATCCGGGGCATCAGCATGACCATCCGGAAGGGCCAGCACATCGCCATCGTGGGCGAGAACGGCGCAGGAAAATCCACCCTCATCCGTATCCTTGCCGGACTCTACCGACCCGACTCCGGGCAGGTGCTGCTCGACGGCGTGGACCTCGCTGCCGTCGACGTCACCTCCTGGCACCGGCACCTGGCGGTCCTCAGCCAGGAGTTCCTCAAATACGAGTTCGCCACGGCGGCGGAAAACATCTACTTCGGTGATGTGGCGGCACCCCGGGACGATGCGCGGATCCGGCGGGCAGCCGCCGACGCGGAGGCGCTGGACTTCATCAACAAGCTCCCCAACGGCCTGGACAACCACGTCAGCAACTGGATGGAGGATCCGCGCGGGCGGAAGGGGAGCGGCCTGTCCGGCGGACAATGGCAGCGGCTCGCCATGGCCAGGAACTTCTACCGCGATGCCTCGTTCATGGTGATGGACGAGCCCACGTCCGCCATCGACGCCCTGGCCGAACACCGGATCTTCACCAGGCTCTTCGCCGACCGCAGCAGCACCATCATCGCCATCAGCCACCGGCTCGCGACGATCGAAAAAGCGGACATCGTCTACATGCTGGAGGACGGCAGGATTGTCGAGCAGGGCACGCACAAGGAACTGGTGGCCCTGCGCGGCAGATACTTCCGAATGTTCGAGTCCCAGCTGACGGTCGAGGAACCGTCAGGAACCTAGGCTTCCACCACCGTCGTGCGCACCCGCGCCACGCTGGGCCGGGGCGGCACGCTGCTGAAGCCGAATGTCACGGCCGGCCGGATGGGCGCCAGCGCTCCCGCGTCCTCACCTTCCCAGGTGACGACGGCGGAGGTGACGCGGTGCAGGTCGCTCACCCCGTAGTACTCCACCCTGCCGCTTCCGGCCGTTCCGTAGGTGCGGGCCCCCGGGGCCGCCACCGCAGCCAGCGGACTGACGGCAGAAAGCCAACGCGGATGGACTGCGAGCCCGCGCGGCACGACCCGCAGTGCGGACCCAAGCAAGGTCCTGGCTCCGGTCACGGCCCGGATCACCAGTGGGCCGGCGTCGACCACCAGCGCGTGGTCCGCAAGCGCGGCGGAAAGCTCAACCACCGTCACCTCGTCAAAGCTGTAGGTGCCGGAGATAAAGGCGGCCACTTCTTCCGTGGGTGCCAGCAGCTGCCGGTGTCCCGAGGGCTGCTGCACCATGACGTCGGCGAAGGGCCCAAAGGCGGAGTTCCGCCATATCCCCACCACCGCCCGCAGGCCCGACGACGTGCCGATGCCTACGATGTGGCCGTCGAAGATCCAGCGGTTGCCCATCAAGCCACTGTAGCGAAAGGCACTGCAGCTGCTGGGATAACCTAGAGCAGTGACTTACGAGATCGAGATCGGCCGTGGCAAGCGTGGGCGTCGTGCCTACTCCCTGGATGACATAGCAATCGTCCCCAACCGTCGCACCCGCGACCCCAAGGACGTCTCCGTCTCCTGGCAGATCGACGCCTACCAGTTCAGCATGCCTGTCATTGCCGCCCCGATGGATTCGGCCATGTCCCCGCAGACCGCCATCGCGCTCGGCCGCCTGGGCGGCCTGGGGGTGCTGGACCTGGAAGGCCTGTGGACCCGGTACGAGGACCCGCAGTCTGTCCTGGACGAGATCGCCGCCCTGCAGGACGAAATCAACAGCCCCGCAGTCACCGGCCGGATGCAGGAGCTGTACCAGGCGCCCATCCAGCCCGACCTCATTACCTCCCGCCTGGCTGAAATCCGCGAGGCCGGCGTCACCGTGGCCGGATCCCTCACCCCGCAGCGCACCCAGGAGCACTACAAGACCGTCCTGGCCGCCGGAGTCGACATCTTCGTCATCCGCGGCACCACCGTGTCCGCCGAGCATGTGTCCAAGAACCATGAACCGCTGAACCTCAAGCAGTTCATCTACGAACTCGACGTCCCCGTCATCGTGGGCGGAGCGGCGGGCTACACCCCCGCGCTGCACCTGATGCGCACCGGCGCGGCCGGCGTCCTGGTGGGCTTCGGCGGCGGTGCCACCACCACCACGCGCCGCGCCCTGGGCATCCACTCGCCCATGGCGTCAGCGATTTCCGACGTCGCAGCCGCCCGCCGGGACTACATGGACGAATCCGGTGGCCGCTACGTCCACGTCATTGCCGACGGCGGCATGGGCACCTCGGGTGACATCGTCAAGGCGATTGCGATGGGCGCCGACGCCGTCATGCTGGGCAGTGCCCTGGCCCGGGCAGAGGAAGCGCCGGGCAAGGGCTGGCACTGGGGCCAGGAGGCGCACCACCTGGAGCTGCCGCGCGGGGACCGGGCCAACGTCGGCACCGTGGGCCCGCTGGAGGAGGTCCTCTTCGGACCCGGCCACCACACCAACGGCACGTCCAACCTCATTGGCGCGCTGCGCCGCTCCATGGCAACCACCGGCTATTCGGACCTGAAGGAATTCCAGCGGGTCGACGTCGTCGTATCCCCGTACGAAGGCAACTGACGCGGGCAGGCCGGGAGGCGTACCTCCCGGCCTGCCCAAAGCGCGCCGCAAGCAAGTAGTGTGTGTTTACGACCGGCACTAGAGGCACTGGAGGCGTTCAATGAAGAGTGTTCCTGCAAACGGCGGGGTCCTGGGCCCTGAAGCCAGGGAAGCAGCCATTGAGCGGCTGCGCGCAACCACCGAACCCGGCCAGGAGCTGGACATCCTGATTGTGGGCGGCGGCATCGTTGGCGCCGGGGCAGCACTCGACGCCGTGACCCGCGGGCTCAGCGTCGGCATCGTCGAAGCCAGCGACTGGGCCGCCGGTACATCCTCCCGGTCCTCCAAACTCATCCACGGCGGCCTGCGCTACCTGGAAATGCTGGACTTCGCCCTGGTCAAGGAGGCCCTGCAGGAACGCGGTCTGCTGCTCTCCGAGATCGCCCCGCACCTGGCCCGTCCCGTGCCCTTCCTCTACCCCCTGACCAAGCCCTTCATCGAGCGTCCCTACGTGGGTGCCGGCATCGCGCTGTATGACGCGATGTCCGTCTCCAGCGGCCACAGCCGCGGCGTGCCGTTCCACAAGCACCTCAGCAAACGGGGGACCCTCCGGGCCGCGCCCAGCCTGAAGAATGACGCCTTCGTAGGATCCATCCGGTACTACGACGGGCAGGTGGACGACGCCAAGTACGTGGCCAACCTGGTCCGTACCGCGGCCTACTACGGGGCCCATGCCGTGAACCAGATGGCCGTGGTGGATTTCCTTCGCGAGGGGGAGCGCGTGGTGGGCGCCAAGGTGGTCAACCGCGAGGACGGGACGGAGTTCAGGATCCGCGCCAAGCAGGTCATCAACGCCACCGGCGTGTGGACCGACGAAACGCAGGCCATGGTCACGGACCGCGGCCAGTTGAAGGTCCGGGCGTCCAAAGGCATCCACTTGGTGGTGCCTCGGGACCGTTTCCAGTCCACGGTGGGACTGATCCTGCGCACCGAAAAGTCGGTCCTGTTCGTCATCCCGTGGGGCAGGCACTGGATCATCGGCACCACGGACACGGACTGGCACCTGGACAAGGCGCATCCGGCTGCGTCCAGCAAGGACATCGACTACATCCTCGAACATGTCAACCGCGTCCTGAAGCGTCCGCTCACCAGGGAGGACGTGGAAGGGGTCTATGCCGGGCTGCGGCCCCTGCTCGCCGGTGAAAACGACTCCACCGCCAAACTGTCCCGCGAACACGTGGTGGCGCACCCCGTGCCCGGCCTGGTGGTAGTTGCCGGCGGGAAGTGGACCACGTACCGCGTGATGGCCAAGGACGCCGTTGACGAGGCCACCCGCACCATGGATGAGCGTGTCCCGCCGAGCTGCACCGAAACCATCCCGCTGCTTGGGGCCAGCGGTTTCCGGGCAGCCTGGAACCGCCGGAACCGCACAGCGGAGGAATCCGGGGTCCATGTGGCGCGGATCGAGCACCTGCTCAACCGGTACGGCTCCATGACTCCTGAGGTCCTCGCCATCATCGAGGAGAACCCGGAGCTGGCCGAGCCGATCCCGGGAGCGGACGATTACCTCCAGGCGGAGGCCGTGTACGCCGCCACGCACGAAGGTGCCCGCCACGTACAGGACGTCCTGACCCGCCGGACCCGGATCTCCATTGAGGCTTGGGACCGTGGCGTGTCTGCTGCTCCCGTAGTCGCTAAACTGATGGGTGACGTCCTTGGCTGGAGTGACGCGCAGCGCGAAAACGAAGTCCGGCACTACCTTGCCCGCGTGGAGGCCGAACGCCTCAGCCAGCAACAGCCGGACGACGAATCCGCAGACGCCGCCCGCCTGGGCGCGGAAGACATCGTGCCCTTGCGCTAAGGGGCGCCCGCCCCACTGCCGACTGAAGGGATACGCCTTGGTGGAACCACTGGACCCGTATGACGCCCACCTGACCACCGCTGAGATGGTGATCCTCGAAATGGAGGCGAAGGACAAGACCGACGCCACCACTCAATTGGCGGAGCGGCTGTACGCGGCGGGGCGCATATCGGACCTTGACGGGTTCCTGAAGAACGTCAATGCCCGGGAGCACCAGCTGGCCACGGGGCTCCCGGGTGGGATCGGACTGCCGCATGCGCGCAGCGAGTTCGTCTCCCAAACCTCAATCGCTGTTGGAATCGCCAAGTACGGCCACGCCCTGGACTTCGGAGCGGCCGACGGTCCCGCCACGGTGATCCTGCTGATCGCCACCCCCGCGAGCTCGTTCTCGGACCACCTCGAGGTGCTGGCCACCCTGGCACGGTCACTGTCCAAGGAATCCTTCCGCGAGTCGCTGCGCCGCGCCTACGATGCCGAAGTGATCGCCGAGCTCATCAACTCAAGCCTGGTTTTCTTCGACCACTAGGCACGCTTCCCCAAGGTTCCGCCTGCCGGGCAGGACCTCCCAGCGTTTAGTTGTTCTACAGAAGTACGAAGTACGGTTAAGACGTGTGGAAAACAGCCCTTAAGCCCCGATGGATCGCAGGCTTCATCTTTGCGATCGCCCTCTCCGGGGTCTTTGTGCTGCTGAGCCAGTGGCAGTTTGGGCGCTCCACGCGGCCCGAGGTGCCGGTGAATCCGACCACGGAGCAGGTCCAGCCGCTCACCGCCACCTTGCAGCCGGGGGAGTTCTTCCACGGCAGCGTCGCCGACCAGATGGTTACGGCCCAGGGAACCTACAGCCCCGACAAGCAGGTCCTTGTCCCGGGCCGCCTCCACGATGGTAAGAGCGGCTACTGGGTGGTCTCCGCCTTTGCCGTCAATGGTGCACCCGCCCTGACCGGAGCCGCAGCGTCACCCCAGACCTGGATACCGGTGGCACGCGGGTGGGTAGCCGCACCCGGTGACGCGGCAGCCCCGCCGTCGGGCACCGTGGAACTGACGGGCCGGCTGCTGCCTTCCGAAGCGCCCGTGGCAGGCAAGGCGCCACAGCCGGGCGAGGCCTCCGCGGTATCCGTCGCTGAACTGATCAACTACTGGGAGGTCAGCAGCTACCCCGGCTTTGTCTCAGCCACAGCCGAAGTAGTGGACGGCGCCGACGTCAGTGCATCAGCCGTGCCCGGAAAGCTGCTTCCGCTGGACATCGGCCCACAGCCGCCGGCACAGCACGTCAACTGGCTGAACCTCTTCTACTCCATCGAATGGGTGGTTTTCGCCGGCTTCGCCCTCTTCATCTGGTGGCGGCTGGTCAAGGACGACTACCACAGGGACCTCGAAGAAGCCCTCGATGAAGCCGAAGCTTCCGCCACACCCGAACAGCATGAAACGCCCCAGCAGAAGGTACAGCCATGATTGATCCGAAACCGGCCAACCCGTCCACGCAGGCCACCGCCGGCAAGAAGCGCCGTTTCGGCGGCACGGAGGCCCAGATCCGCTCGGCCCTGAAGTTCTACAAGGTCATGGCCTACCTCACCGGCACCATGCTGCTTTTGCTGTGCGCCGAACTCATTGCCCGCTACGGCTTCGGGCAGTACCTGTTCGCCGGCGGCACCAATGCCATCACCGGGCAGCCGTTCGGTTTCGGCTTCGCGGACGCCGAACCTCCGGGGGTAATCAACGGCGTCAACGTTTCCGTCACGGTCCTGATCGTCCACGGGTGGATGTACGTGGTGTACCTGATCTCCAACTTCCGGCTGTGGTCGCTGATGCGCTGGCCGTTCCTGAAGCTGGTCCTCCTGGCCCTGGGCGGCGTGGTGCCGTTCCTGTCCTTCATCGTGGAGAAGAAGTTCCACGCCGAGGTCGAAGTGGAACTGGCCGCCCATCCGCAGGCACCGCAGCGGTACTGACGCCCAGCTGCGCCGGTTCTTCCGGACGTTTGCTCCGTCACAGCCCGGCCTCCCAAGGTGCGCCGGTGCAATGGCGCCAAGTAGGCTATTACGGTGACTACTCCCACTGCATCCCAGACTTCCCAGAAGCCGGTGCTGGTAGTTGACTACGGTGCCCAGTACGCGCAGCTGATTGCCCGCCGCGTCAGGGAAGCGAATGTGTATTCGGAAGTGGTTCCGCATACCTACAGCACCGAGCAACTCCTGGCCAAGAATCCCGCCGCCATCATCCTGTCCGGCGGACCTTCCAGCGTCTATGCCGACGGCGCCCCTAGCGTAGGTGCCGACCTTTTCGAAGCAGGCGTCCCCGTCTTTGGTATCTGCTACGGCTTCCAGGCCATGGCCAACGCCCTGGGCGGGAAGGTGGACAAGACCGGGCTGCGGGAGTACGGATCCACCGAAACCACCATCCTGGGCGAGGGCCGCTCCGTCCTTGAGGGCATGCCCCAGCACCAGAAGACCTGGATGAGCCACGGCGACTCCGTCCACCGCGCGCCGGAAGGCTTCGAAGTCCTGGCAACGACCGCGGGCGCGGAAGTGGCTGCCTTCGCCAACGAGGAAAAGGGCCTCTTCGGCGTGCAGTGGCACCCGGAAGTCAAGCACTCGGCCTACGGCCAGCAGGTGCTGGAGAACTTCCTGTTCAACTGCGCCAAGATCGAGCCCAACTGGACCACTGGCAACATCCTCGAAGAGCAGGTGGAGCGCATCCGCCAGCAGATTGGGGATGCCCGGGTGATCTGCGGCCTCTCCGGCGGCGTGGATTCCGCCGTCGCCGCCGCCCTTGTCCAGCGCGCGGTCGGCGACCAGCTCACGTGTGTGTTCGTTGACCATGGCCTGCTGCGCGAAGGCGAGGCCGAGCAGGTGGAGCGCGACTTCGTGGCCGCCACCGGCGTCAAGCTGTACGTCGCCAACGAGCAGGAACGCTTCCTCTCGGCCCTGGCCGGAGTCAGCGACCCCGAGACCAAGCGCAAGATCATTGGCCGTGAGTTCATCCGTGCCTTCGAGGAAGCCGAGCTTGCCATCATCGCCGAGGCCGCTGCCCACGGTGAGAAGATCAAGTTCCTGGTCCAGGGCACGCTGTACCCCGACGTCGTCGAATCCGGCGGCGGCGAGGGCGCGGCGAACATCAAGAGCCACCACAACGTGGGCGGACTCCCCGAAGACCTCCAGTTCGAGCTTGTGGAACCGCTGCGTGCCCTGTTCAAGGACGAAGTCCGTGCGGTGGGTGCCCAGCTGGGCCTGCCGCAGGAAATCGTCGGCCGCCAGCCGTTCCCGGGTCCGGGCCTGGGCATCCGGATCGTCGGTGAAGTCACCAAGGAGCGGCTGGACCTCCTGCGCAAGGCAGACGCCATCGCGCGCGCCGAGCTCACTGCCGCGGGCCTGGACAACGAGGTCTGGCAGATGCCAGTCGTGCTGCTGGCCGATGTCCGCAGCGTAGGTGTCATGGGCGACGGGCGCACGTACGGCCACCCCATCGTCCTCCGCCCCGTCTCCTCCGAAGACGCCATGACCGCGGACTGGTCGCGCCTGCCGTATGACCTCCTGGCCCGGATCTCCAACCGGATCACGAACGAGGTGGACGGCGTTAACCGGGTGGTGCTGGACGTGACCAGCAAGCCGCCGGGAACCATCGAGTGGGAATAGCATTCTGAGTGGCCGGCCTCCGCCAGCGGGGGCCGGCCACTGCTTTTCCCCGGTGAAATCCTCACCAATTTCCCTTGCCCCAGTGTTGCGGTCTCTCAAGACCGGCACCGAAGCGGCTACTCTCGAAACTATGCCGGTATGGTCCAGGGCGTCACGTGCAAGCGCAGAAAAGAAGGCAGAAGTGTCAGTTGGTCAAGGCCACCCGGAAGGCTCGGAAGAGCTTCGCAAATGGCTGTCGGGACTCAAACCCGTCACCGGCGCGGACACGATGCTGCGCTTCACCAAGACGCCGGAAGGTTCGATCGACCTCACGTCGGCGCATCCGTCAGGCCTGGCCCAGCTCATGGCCGGGCGCCGCACCCGCTTGTCCACCCTGATCAGGGACGGCCGGCAGTACGTGGTGGCCGCGCGTGCTTCGCGGAACATCCGGTCCAAGATCTTCGAACTCGCCAACGACCGTGGAATCGACGCAGGGTACCTTTCGGCCGGCACCGTGGTGTGGACCTCCGCCGTCGGGGGCAAGCCGCAGCGGGTGTCCGCGCCGGTCATGCTCACCGCCATCTCCCTGACTGTCCGCCCCGGGGAGGACGACTTCGAACTCCAGCTGACCGAGCAGGCGCACATCAACCCTGCGCTGGTGCGGCATCTGAAGAACGTCCACGGGATCGTTTTCGACGTCAACGCGGTCACCCGCCTGGCCTACAGCACCGCCCGGTTCGACCCCCAGCCTGTCCTGGACCGGCTGGCAACACTGATCCGGCCCATCCACGGCGCCGAGACCCAGCACAACCTGCTGGTGTCCACTTTCGCGGACCTCTCCGGAAACCTCGACGACCCCTGGATCAACGATTCCAACCCCCTGATCTCCGCGCTGGCAACCGCCGCCGGAGGTGAGGTGGTGGATGTCGAGGAACCCGACCCCTCCCGCTTTCCTCCGCTGGACAGCCGGCACCCCAAGGACGAACTGCTGCTGCTGGACGCGGACAGGGACCAGCAGTACGTCATCGACGCCGCCCGCGCAGGTGACTCACTCGTGGTCAGCACGCCGCCCGGCACCGGACAGACCCAGACCGCCATCAACACGATCGGCGCCCTGGTGGATGCCGGCAAGACCGTTCTGGTGGTGGGCGACCGCCGGGCCAGCCTGAACGAGGTCTCCGGCCAGCTTGAATCATTGGGGCTCGAGTCCATCCTGTTCCAGTTGTCCGGGAACGTCACCGCGCAGCAGCTGAAGGGCCAGCTGGTCCGGGCCATTGTCCGCAACGAAAAGTCCCTGGAACCGCAGCTGGGAAACCTGCACAGCACACTGACGGAGCACCGGCACGCGCTCATGGACCACGTGGCGTCGCTGCACAACGTCAGGGAGCGGTGGGGGTGCTCACCGTACCAGGCCATGCAGTCGCTGGCGGAGCTCACGTCCATCCACCCTGCCCCGGCCACCATGGTCAGGCTCAAGCGGAGCGTCCTGGACAGCATCCGGGACCGCGAGGAACTGGCGGCCAGGCTGCGGCGGGCCGCAGAGCTGGGCAGCTTCAGCAAGGCTGCCACCACCAGCCCGTGGCACGGGGCCAGGCTGCTGACCCGCAAGGAAACCGAGGAAGCCCAGGACCTCGTCCGTTCCGTTGCCAAGAGTCTTCCAATCCTGCGTGAGCGCATGAATGCTGTGGCGGAGCATGCGGAAATCCGGCTCGGCGAATCGTTCGCCGAGTGGGGCGAGCAGTTGGAACTGCTCGTCGCCGTGCGCGGCAGCCTGGACAAATTCACACCGGACATCTTCGACCGGCCGGTGACTGACCTGATCTCCGCCACGGCGTCCTCTGCCTGGCGGCGCGAACGGGGCATCGAGATGACCTCCATGCAACGCTCGCGGCTGCGCCGGGTGGCCAAGGAATACGTCCGCCCCGGCGTCCACATCGCAGACCTGCACACCTCGCTGCTCCTGGTCCAGGAGCAGCGGGCGCTTTGGGCCGGCTACGCCACCACGCAGCGGCACCCCGCCGTTCCGTCCGGCCTTGCCGAGATGAACGCGATGTACCGCGACCTGGACCGCGAGCTCAGCCAGCTGGGGGAGGCCCTGCGGCACACGGAAGCCGGCGGCTCCCTGGCCACTGCCCCGTACGGGCAGCTGATGGAACGCCTGGAACGCCTGGTGGCCGATACCGACACACTCAAGACACTGCCCGAACGCACCCTCCTGGTGGAGAACATGCGCGAGCACGGCCTGGGCGAGCTCCTGGCCGACCTCGCCGAGCGGGAAGTGCCGGAAGGATCGGTGGCCGCCGAACTCGAGCTGGCCTGGTGGCAGTCCGCGCTTGAGGCCATGATCAGTGGCGACGACTACCTGGCCATGTCCGACGGCGACGCCCTCCGCCAGCTTGAGGCTGAGTACCGGCTCGCGGACAACGCCCACATTGCCAGCGGAGCGGCACGCCTGCGCTGGGACCTGGCGGAGCGGTGGCGGACCGCGATCGCGGCGCAGCCCCGCCAGGCCGACCTCCTGCGCAGCCTGCTGAAGGACGGCCGGGTATCGCTGCCCGCATTGACCGCCCAGGCGCCGGACCTCATCGGTACCCTGGTCCCGGTATGGTCTGTCAGCCCCTACCTCATGACCGGGCTGCTCCCGGCCGAACAGCACTTCGACGCCGTCGTGATCCTCGATGCCGAGGCCACATCGCTGCAGGCGGTCCTGCCGTCCATTGCCCGTGGACGGCAGGTCATCGCGTTCGGGGACGCCCGGATCGCCAGTCCCCGGACCTTCACCGTCGGCGTCGAACGCCTGGCGCCGGGCGAGTCTGCCCACCAGCGGGTGGAGAGCGCCTTCAACGCTCTCTCGGCAGTCCTGCCCGTATGGCGGCTGAACGTGGTGTACCGCGCTGTTGACGAGGACCTGGTCCTGCAACTGAGCAGGGACTTCTACGACGGCGGCCTCCGCCGGCTGCCCGAAGGCCAGTCCGCCACGGGGCTGGACCGGTCCCTCCTGGTGGAATACCTCCCCGACGGCACCGGACTTCCCAGTGCAGACCATGAGGGTGTGGAATCGGTGGTCGCCGAAGTGAACCGGGTGGTGGAGCTGGTCTTCGAACACGCCCGCATGCGCCCCCGGACCTCCTTGGCCGTCGTCACCGCCAGCCTCCGGCACGCTGCCAGGATTGGTGAATCCATCCGGCTCCAGCTTTCCAACCATCCCGGCCTGGCAGGCTTCTTCGGAGCAGGCCCGGAATCCTTCCGCGTGGTGGACCTGGAGCGGGCGCAGGGCCTGGTCCGCGACCACGTGATCTTCTCGCCCGGCTTCGGCCGGACTCCCCACGGCCGGGCGTTGCACAGCTTCGGACCGCTTTCCGCGGAAGGTGGCAGGGAGAAGTTTGCACTGGCCATGACGCGGGCCAGGCGGTCCATGCATGTGCTGACGTGCTTCCGGCCGGAGGACCTGGACCACACCCGCCTGGCACATGGGGCCGTGGACCTCTATGCACTGCTGAACCGGGAAATTTCCGGCAACACGGACCTCGGCACGCCGGCCTCCCGTGCGGCTGCGAGTGAGCAGGCGCTTGGGGCCGATCCGCTGGTGGCAGACCTGGGGGACCGGCTGCGGGCCCGCGGCGCCAGGGTGTGGCACCAGTACGACGGCGCCATTGACGTTGTTGCCGCGGCAGACCCCCTGAGCACCATGGGCCAGGACGACGCCGACCTTCCCTGGCCGGTGGCGATCGAGTCTGACGGCACCGAGCAGTACCGCACCATGAGCGTGCGGGAACGGAGCAGGCTCCGTCCGCAGTTGCTGGAACGGCTTGGCTGGCGGTACATGCCGCTGTGGACCATCGAGGTGTTCACCGATCCATCGGCCTGCGCCGACCGGATCGCCGGGTACCTCGGCCTGGAGAAAGTGGTGCTCCCGGGCCGGACAACGACATCGGGCGGCTTCCTTGACGACGACGTCGACCAGGCGCTCAATGGTATGGATACGCCCTCCGCGGGTTCCGTGTACCTGCCCAGGCACGGTGCGGGCCAGGACGGTGCCGGCCAGGACGGTGCAAGTCGCGGCAAGCCAGCCCATGACAGTGCGGCCCGGGACAATGCAGGCCGAGAGGGCGCGGACCGGGGCCTGTCCCGCGAAGACCGTGGCACTGACGCGGGAGGCGCGGGAGAGCACGTCCGGACCCGACAGGACAGCAGGGAGGCCGGTGCCATGGCAGAGGAAGAGACGTCGCAGGAAGACATGAAGCAGGAAGATAAGTCCCAGGACGGCGCAACCGCGGAGGCTGCCGACGCGGCCGGCGCCGCGGCCCAAGGCCCTGTCCGGGTGCCTGGCGGCATCCTGCCCACCAAGGCCGCAGAAGACGACGCCCGCAGCTGGGGTGACCGGGACGATGACCACGATGCCTGGCTGAAGGAGCAGAAGCCGCCGCACTGGGGCTGACCGGCTGGCCGGTACCTCCGGCGGCGGCGCCGGCAGCTTACGGTGGTCCGGCCGGGACAACGAACAACCTGGGCTGGGTGGACGCGTCAGCGGGGTGCCTGACCGGTGCGCCCGGCGGCCGCGGCGGCAGCTCACGCTGGTCCGACCAGGACAAAGAACAACCTGCCCCGGGTTGACGCTCCCGCAAGACGGGCTGCCTGCTCAGGGCTTGCTGCCACAACAATCAGGCCATCCGTCTCGGTGGTGCCCAGCCACTGTCCGCTTTGCCCGCCCTTGTTCGAGGTCCACAGCACGGGGACGGCTGAGGCCAGCACTTCTGACGGGCCCTGCTGGTCGAATCCATTGGCCGAGGTGAGGACCACATTCACCAACTGGCCCGGCGCGACCAGCTGGATGGACGAGGCGTCGGCCATCCTTAAGGGGACAGCCGCCGAACCCGGCGGGGTCCCGGTCAGGAGCCCGGGACCAAGGAGTTGCGCGTCGGTGAGGAGCTGACCCCTGCGCAGCGGCGCCGCCAACTGTTTGCCCGCCACGCTGGCCGGGTCCTGGAGAAAGCCTTCGGCAACCACCCCTGGCGGCACCCGCACGGGCGCCAGGTCCGATGCGGCGAGGGCGGTTCCGGCCGGCAGGTCACGGGCAGCGGCGAGTGCCGCAACGGTGGTCAGAGGGGCCGGGGTCAGCTGCTGGACGGCCAAGGCTGCTGCGGCGCAGAAGAGCAATGCCGCGGCGAGGCGCCTGTTCCGGTTCAGCCAGGCGGCGAAGCGGACTGGCAGGCGCCCGTTCCGGGAGCGCGAGCGGCCGGAAGGACGCGGGTTGCCCGTAAGGCGGGAATTGACGCGACGGGCGCGGAACGGATGAGCAGACATGCGCCCACGCTAGCGCCGGGCGAAATATGCGCGACAGGTCGAACACCGGCTATGTGGACAATACTCCGTGTCAGGGCCGGGCACGGCTCACAGCACGATGCCGCCAATGCAAAAGGCCGCCATGCAAAACGCCGCCATGCAAAACGCCGCCCGCGCAATGGCGCGGGCGGCCAGCCAGGAGCGGGGTGCTCCCATTGGTCCGCGAGGCAACTGGGGGCGAGGCAGTGAGCCGGGAAAGCAAGTGAGCCGGCAAACAACCGGTGGGGAAACAAACGGTGCCGAAAAGAACTGCTCACGAACGACGGCGGCCCGGCGCTCGACCGCGCCCTGGCCGCCGTCGGTATGGCGGAGTGGGCTAGCTTGCTGCAGCCGCCGGGGCAGGGGCGGGCGTTGCCGCCGGAGCTGCCGGAGCCGCCGCAGGGGCGGGGGAGACGGAACTCCCCTTCGAGTCGCGGGAGTCGGTGCGGTAGAAGCCCGAGCCCTTGAAGACGACGCCAACGCTGTTGAACTTCTTGCGCAGCGTCCCGCTGCATTCAGGGCATGAAGTCAGGCTGCTGTCCGAGAACGACTGGACGATGTCGAAGGCGTGGCCGCAATCCTTGCAGGCGTAAGCATATGTTGGCACTGGTGCTCCTCCTCTTGGGCAAACGAGAGGTCCCGTGCTGCCACTTGGTGAACCATTAGCAGTCGCAGGGCCTGAGTGCCAATTCTAGCATCCTCCGTGTCCGGGAGGGTCCTGGGCCGGACGCGGCTCAGGAGCCCCCGTTCAAGCGGCGGAGCCCGGATGGGAGGAGGACTGCCGGGACCGGCCGGTCAAATTCTTCCGCGGGAATCATGCCCGCAGGCAGCAGTTCCTCGTCGTAGATCACGGCGGCCAGCGGAATGTCCTTCCCTGCCGTGGCGAGGTGCCCCAGGAATTTGTCGTAGTATCCGCCGCCCTGGCCGATCCTGTTGCCTGCGAGGTCCACCGCCGTCGCCGGAATGAAGAGCGCCTTGGCCTCCCCGGCCACGTCAGGCCCATACCGGGGGCCGTCCGGTTCCAGGATGGGCGCGTACTTGCTGCGTGAGTAGCCCACCTCCGGCGTCCAGAACACCCAGCTCAATTCCCGGCCCGGTTCGCACACTGGAAGGAGGACCTTGTGGCCGCTGCGGTGCAGGGCGGCGATCAACGGCAGGGTGGGAGGCTCCTTGCCCACGCCGAGGTAGACGCACACGGTGGCGGGACGCCCGCCGGTCACAGACCCTGCCCATCCTTCGCCGTGCAGTGCCAGCCCCGCGCCCGCGGACTCGAGTTGCCCCGGGGTTAAGGTGGCCCGGCGCCGCCTGTGTGCGGCACGGATGCCGTCCTTGATGGTGTTCGACTCCTGAAGCATGGTGTCCTTCCTGCTGTGCCCGCCGCGCTTACGGCTTCCGGCGCGCTGCCGCGGGCCTGCCAGGGCTTTTGATGGTTACGGAAATACTTGACGCTGACGTTAGATTAGTCCGGTGACTACCAGTAACCCGAGGGTCCGCAAAGCCGTCATCCCTGCAGCCGGCCTGGGTACCCGGTTCCTGCCCGCCACCAAGGCCATGCCGAAGGAAATGCTTCCTGTCGTTGACAAGCCTGCCATCCAGTATGTGGTGGAGGAAGCCGTCAACGTTGGCCTCAACGACGTCCTGATGATTACCGGCCGCAACAAACGCGCGCTCGAAGACCATTTTGACCGTGTGCCGTCGCTTGAATCGATGCTGGCGGAGAAGGGTGACACCGCGAAGCTGGAAGCCATCCAGGCGGCCAGCAAGCTGGGCGATATCCACTATGTCCGGCAGGGTGACCCCCTGGGCCTGGGCCACGCCGTCCTCAGGGCCAAGCAGCATGTGGGGGAGGAGGCCTTCGCCGTCCTGCTCGGTGACGACCTCATCGACCCCCGGGACGAACTCCTCAGCACGATGATCGATGTCCAGGCCAGGACCGGAGGTTCCGTCGTCGCACTGATCGAAGTGGAACCTTCACAGATCAGTGCCTACGGCTGCGCGGACATTGAGGAGTTCGACGGCGAAGGCTACGTCCGCGTGAACCGGCTGGTGGAGAAGCCCTCCCCGGAGGAAGCGCCGTCCAACCTGGCCCTGATCGGGCGTTACGTGCTGCACCCCGCTGTGTTCAATGTCCTCGAAAAAACGGAACCGGGACGCGGCGGCGAAATCCAGCTCACTGATGCCTTGCAGGAACTGGCGTCCGGCGAGGGGGAGGGTTACGGGGTCTACGGCGTCGTGTTCCGCGGCCGCCGCTACGACACCGGCGACAAGCTCAGCTACCTCCAGGCCTGCATCCAGCTTGCCGTCGACAGCGATGACCTGGGCCCGGGCCTTCGTGAATGGCTGCCCGGCTTCGCTGCCGGCCTGTCCGGATAACGCCGTGCGCGCTGGCCCCATTTGGCCCGTTACGCTGGAATGCGGCGACCTCGTCCTGCGGCCCATCAGGTACCGGGACAAGAAGGAGTGGACCGAGGTGCGGTCCCGCAACAGCGAGTGGCTCGCGCCCTGGGAGGCCTCCAATCCCGAGCCGGGCGGCGGGCTGCCGGACTACCGGCACATGGTCCGCTCGCTCAATGCGCAGGCTGCCCAGGGTACCGCGCTGCCGTTCCTGATCACGGAGTGGACGCCAGGCCACAGGAAGCCGGTCATCGTCGGCCAGTTGACCGTGTCGTCGATTGTCTGGGGCTCGGCGATGATGGCCACCCTGGGCTACTGGGTGGACAAGGCAAGGGCGGGCCGGGGCATAGCCCCCACCTCCGTTGCACTGGTCACCGACCACTGCTTCCGCACCCTTGGCCTCCACCGGATGGAGATCAATATCCGCCCCGAGAACGGACCCAGCCTCCGGGTGGTGGAGAAACTGGGGTTCCGGGACGAGGGGTACCGTCCCCGTTTCCTGCACATCAACGGTGAATGGGCGGACCACCGCTCGTTCGCCCTCACGTCGGAAGAAGTCCCGGAGGGCCTCCTGGCGCGCTGGCTTGCCTCGCGTCCTTCATAAATCCAATGATTTGCCAGCAGCGGCACGACACACCGCAGCTAATGCGGCAGGAGCAGTCACGATGCTCATACGGTTTTGAGTGTGGACTTCCCCCTTAGCAGCTCAGTGATCCTCGTGGTTGCCGTCGTGCTCTGGATTGTTTGGGTTGCCCCCTACGTCCTCCGGAACCGCCGGCACCAGTTCCAGCCCGCCGGTGAGTATCTGGCGGACACGCAGGCCGAGGAACGGCCGGACCAGCCAGCCGGCCTGGTAATGAACGTCGCCGCCCAGCAGGAGAAAGCCATGGAACCCAGGAAGAGTGCCGCACCCGCTGCCGGTGCTGCCAGCACTGCACCCCCGGCCCGGTTCCGTATCCGCTACGGCCGCACTGCCCTGGCCCTCGTGGGGCTGTTGTCCCTGGT
Organism: Arthrobacter sp. MOO21; assembly: GCF_057369995.2. NCBI lineage: Bacteria > Bacillati > Actinomycetota > Actinomycetes > Micrococcales > Micrococcaceae > Arthrobacter > Arthrobacter sp. MOO21. The sequence continues at coordinate 3,064,731 of NZ_CM170671.2, forward strand.
GACGCTGTTCATCTCCGGCGTGCTGCTCGCCTTCGGGCTGGGATCACCCGCCCTGCCGCTGGCGTGTGCCGTGGTGACTCCGGCGTCGGTAGCGGTGCTGCGCTGGCTCGCCGTCCGGGACCGCAAGGCGAAGGTGAACGCCGCGTTCCGCTCCGCCATGAGTGCGGCCCCCGCCCGCCGTCCGGATGTAGCCCCGGCTGTCCCGCCGAAACCCGGTCAGGCCCCTGCCCGCCCGGAATCCCCGCTTTTCGACGCCGAGGCGGCCGAGCCCAAAGTCAAGCCGCTGACGGTTATGGAGCTGCGGGAAGCGGCCCTCGCCGTCGCCGTCGCTGCCGGCGATCCCAGCGCCGCCGCGGTCACCCCGGGCGCTGCCGCCGCCCCCAGTGCTGTTGCCGGCACTCCCTGGGAGCCGGTGGAGGTACCGAAGCCCGTCTACGTGGAGGCCGCAAAGGCTGAGCGCCCCGCCCCCGAACCGTTGCAGCTTCCGGAGGCTCCCAAGGCTGTAGGGAAGCCGTCCCTGAAGCAGGGCGCAGCGGGAGCCCCGCCGGCCGACGCCGTGGCGTCCGCGGAAGCCCAGCAACTCACCAAGGCGCAGCGGGCCCTGAGCAACCTCGACGACGTCCTGCAGCGCCGCCGGGCGTAGGCTCCCGGAGGGGAGCCGGCCGTCGATAAGCGCGCCGATTGGCGTTGCGCCGGGAAAATTTGTAGCCTAGGGACACCGGCTCCGCAGCCGCCAGGAAACCTCGCAGACTGCGGCCAGTTCCGGGGCTATAGCTCAGTTGGTAGAGCGCTTCGTTCGCATCGAAGAGGTCAGGAGTTCGAATCTCCTTAGCTCCACCAGCCATGCAGTTCTTCCGCCCAGGCGAAACGCAGCCTGATGTGCGGGCCATCCCGTCCTCACCGGCCTAGAGTGGGCCCATGGGAATCATTATTGGACTTCTTGTCATCTGGCTCATCCTGTCCGTTGTGGGCTTTGTCGTGAAGGGCCTGTTCTGGCTCGCGATCATCGGCCTTGTCCTCTTCGTCGCCACTGGCGTCTGGGGCTGGCTCAAGCGAAGGGCCAGCGTCTGACGCTGAAGACGGAGCACCGGCCGGCATAGCGACTGCCAAAGGACTCTGTCCGCGCCCGGCAAACCCCGTCACGCTTGCTCCATGAGCCTCACAGAACGGGCGGGGGGCCACACCCCGTCGGTACCGCTGGTCCGTCGCAACTTCGCCGCGAACAGCGCCCTGCACCCCGACCGCCCCTGGGTTCGTGCCATCCGGATCCTGGTCGGGCTCTTTGCGCTCGCCGCGCTCATCCAGAAGACTTTTGATGCGACCCTGCCCGGGAACGACGTGGACATTCCCCAGTTGTATTCGGAGTTCACTGTCCAGGGGAACCTTGTCCTGGGGCTTGTCCTGCTTGCCTCGGGGATCCGGCCGCGGAGCAGGCTGCCGCGCTGGTGGGACCATGTGTTCGGTGCTTTGGTCCTGTACCTGGTGATGACGGGCATCATCTACATCGTGCTGGTGGCGCCGCCCGGTGAGCCGTGGTGGAGCTGGGACCTATACTGGCCGCAAATGGCGCATCACCGCCTGGCGCCGTTGATGGTGGCGTTGGACTGGCTCCTCGTTACCCGCACCATCCGTGGTCCATGGTGGCGGCCGTTGGCCTGGCTGGGCTACCCGGTGGCATTCCTGGTGTTCTCGTGGGTCCGTGGCGGCCTCGACGGATGGTACGTCTACGACTTCCTTGACCCTACGCTCGAGGGCGGCTGGGCGAGGGTCTTGGGCGTCACGGCCGAAGTCCTCGCCGCCTTCCTGGCGGTCTCGCTGCTCGTTCATGCGGCAGGTAACGCCCGGGTGGGGCTCGCCGTTGGACGGCCGCCTAAATCCAGCCCTTCTTCTTGAAGATCGCGTACATGAGTGCACCCGTTGCCACCATCAGGCCAAGCGCCATCGGATAGCCGAAAGCCCAGTGCAGCTCCGGCATATGGTCAAAGTTCATGCCATAGATACCAGCCACGAACGAAGGCGCGAAGAGGATCGCCGCCCAGGATGAAATCTTCTTGACCTGTTCGTTCTGTTCGGCGCTGGCCTCGTTTTGCCTGTTGGCGGTCAGTGTCCCGTCCAGGGTGAGGGCGTTCTGCAGGAGGTCACGGAACGAATCCGCCCGGGAAATCACCCGTTCAACGTGGTCTTCCACGTCCCGCAGGTTGTGCCGCAGCTCGGTCTCCACGCCGTACTTCTCAAATCCCCGCTTCAGCTGGTCCAGCATCTCCGGCAGGGGGTGGATGGCCCGCTGGAACTGGATTACTTCGCGGGCGAGTTCATAGATGCGGCGGGACACGGCCGAATCGCCGCTGAAAAGCTGGTCCTCGATTTCGTCGATGTCGTTCTCAAGTCCGGCCACCACCGGCGCATAGTCATCAACCACCCGGTCCAGCAGCGCGTACAGCACGGCTTCGGGTCCGTGGCGGAGCAGGTCCGGCCGTGCTTCGAGCCGCTGCCGTACCCGGGCCACCCCGGCCGTTTCAGCATGGCGTACGGTCACCACAAAGTTCTTGCCGGTGAAGACGTGGAGCTCACCAAATTCCACCGTTTCGCTCGCGTCAAGGTAGCGGGCAGGACGCAGCACAGTGAACAGATTGTCGTCGTAGCGCTCCAGCTTGGGCCGCTGGTGGGCGGAAACTGCGTCCTCCACCGCGAGGCCGTGCAGGCCGAACTCCGCTGCCACGGCCGCCATCTCGTCCGCCGTGGGCCGGTAAAGCCCGATCCACGCCATGCCGCCGTGCTGGGCCAAAGTCTCAAAGGTTTGCTCCAGGCTTTCAGGTTCGGCGTGGCGCATACCGTTGACGTACACGGCGTTGTCGATGATGGTCATTCAGGAAATCCTACTGGCCGGCGCTGCTCAGGCCGCTGATCAGGGGCTCGGTCCGGTACGGGATGTGGGTGTGCAGTGCCAGGACCGTCTCGGTGCGGATGACGCCCTTGATCCTCAGGACCTGGCGCAGCGACGCCTGCAGGTTGTGGGTGTCCGTGGCCACCACCCGGCACCAGACATCGCCGCGCCCCGAAATCTCATGGACTTCCAGGACTTGGGGGATCAGCCGCAGAGCCGCCACCACGCCGTCCAGTTCGCGGTGCGAAACCTCGATGGTCACGAACGCCACCACGTCATACCCCACGGCCTCAAGGTCCACTTCGCGGCCACCCGGGCGCAGCACCCCGGCCCGCAGCAGGCGGCGCACGCGGGACTGGGCAGTGTTGCGTGCGATGCCCAGCGCCTCGCTGAGCTCGCCGATCTGGATGCGCGGGTCCCTGATCAGGGCCAGGAGGATCTTCAGGTCGGTGAGGTCAAGCTTGTTCAAAATCGTCACTCTCCATCATGTATGCAGCCAAGAATTGATGATTCTGCGCAATTACGAACCCAAGAACAGACGGATCAGGCAGCCCTCCCGCACTCTTGAATCATCATAGATCCATCCGCGAAGGGCTCCCACAAGGACTACCCGCCGCGGCCACCCCTAAGGCGGCACCATGACGGTCTTCAGCGAACTGCGAATGCGTCCGGCAACGGCCGCGGCCACAGGCTGGGATGCTTCCACTACGGCACGGCTGGTCATGGCCGGCGCGGTCATCTTCATGCTCCTGGTGGGCGCCAACATGGCTACGCCGCTGTACCCGCTGCTGCAGGCCAGCCTGGGACTGTCCAGCCTCGAAGTCACCGGCGCTTTTGCGAGCTACGTGCTGGCGCTGGTGGCCACGCTGCTGCTGGCCGGCCACTGGTCTGACCACATCGGGCGGCGCGCCGCCCTCCTGGTGGCAGTGCTCACCGGCCTGGCCGGGGGATGGATCTTCTCCGAAGCGCAGACCCTGGCTGCGTTGTGCGCCGGCCGGGCGCTCCAGGGCACTGCCGTGGCCCTCGCAACCGGCGCGAGCGCCGCGGCCCTGCGCGAACTGCTGCCTTCCCGCCCTGAGTGGGCTTCCCGCTTCACGCTGCTGGCATCCTCCGGGGGAGTGGCGGCGGGACCTGTCATTGGGGGACTGCTGTCGCAGCTTCCGGGCGCCACCACAGCACCCTATTACGTCCACTCGGTCCTCCTGGCAGCGCTGCTGGTTCCGCTGTACCTGATCCGTGCCCGTCCGGCGATCATGCTGCCGGCGCCGTCACGGCCCCTGTACGCGCTTGCTCCGCGCCGCCCGTCCGTTTCGCGCCAGGCGAGGGGCGCATTCTGGCTGGCGTCCGGCGTCGGCTTCCTCAGCTTCGCCGTGTTTGGTTTCTGCCTCTCGCTGGCGCCCGGCTATTTCGCGCAGGTCCTGGACACGCAGTCCCGGCCGCTGGTGGGCATGCTCGCCGGGCTGCCGCTGGGGGCCTCGGCGCTGAGCCAGCTGGTGAGCGTGCGTGGACGGCATGCCGTGCCTGCCGGGCTGGCCGTCCTGGGGGTGTCCGTGATGCTGCTCGGTGCGGCCGGCACCTGGCACAGCCCGTTGCTGCTCATTGCGGCCGCTGCGGCGGCGGGGTTGGGACAGGGAGTGGCCTTCCGCACGGTCTTCAACGACGTGGCCGCGAAAGTGGAGCCCGCACGGCACGCGCAGATCATCAGCACCGTCTACGTCATCACGTACCTTGGCAGCGCCGTCCCGGTGCTGGGCCTCGGCTGGGCGGGCGGGATGTTCGGGGTACCGGCCGCAGTGCAGGGCTTTGTGCTGGTCTGCGGCTCGGCGGCGCTGGCGCTCTCCGCCGTGACCATGGCCGGGGCAGCCAGGCGGCGGCCGGCCTAGGCACGCAGGCGCTTCGGACGGCTTAGTCCGGCAGCGGCCCGTGGTTGCCCTGGATGTGTTCGAAGACCAGCGTGGTTTCGGTGTGGCCGACCACGGGGTCCGTGGCCAGGTTGTCCAGCACCCAGTCCCGCAGGTCCTCCGTGCTTCCGACCGCGATGTGCAGCAGGTAATCCACGGAGCCGGAGGTGTGGAACGTCGACAGCACCGCGGGCAGGTGCGGCACGCGGGCGGTGAAGCGGTCGATCTGGTCCCTGTCGTGGGCCCGAAGGCGCACCGCCACCAGCGCCTGGACAGACCTGCCGATCGCGGACAGGCTGAGTTTCGCCTCGTAGCCCTGGACGATGCCGCGCTCCGACAGTGCCCGGGTGCGCATCAGGGCCGTGGAGGGCGCGATGCCCACCAGTTCAGCGAGCTGCTTGTTGGAAATCCTCGCGTCCGCCACCAGGGCCGCCAGGAGCCGTTCATCGATAGCGTCCAGTGGTTCCAGGTGCTGCCCTGGCCTGCCGTTCCTGGCGTTCGTGCTCACTGCGGTTCCTTCCAACGGTCCTCTGTTCATCCTAGACCGCAGAATCGGTTTCAACCGGTGTCCAAGGGCCCGTCCCGCCGAATTTCCGCCCCTTCCTGCTGGTCACGGACAGGGAATAGTTCACGGGTGTGAGAGGTGTCAGTGCGTCGCCGGTTCCGTCGCTGGATGGACGACGGCGACCGTCGCCGCAGTGAGGCAGGCCAGGACCATGACGGCCCCCGCCAGGGCGTTCCAGCCCCAGGCCTGGAAGAGCAGGCCGCCCGCCCAGCCGAGGAGGCTGGAGCCAAGGTAGTAGGCAAGGTTGTAGAGGGACGCAGCCTGGGCGCGGCCGGTGCGGGCAATGGCGCCGGTCCATCCGGATCCGATGCTGTGCGCGGCGAAGAAGCCGCCGGTGAAGACCACCAGTCCTGACAGGATCAGGACCAGGAACGGGGTCAGGGTAAGCGCGAGGCCGGCCACGGCAAGGGCCAGCCCCGCCAGCAGCACGTTCCGCCGCCCGAACCGCACCGTCAGCCCGGCAGCCCAGCGGGAGGAGAATGTGCCGGAGAGGTAGGCCAGGAAGATCAGGCTGATCAGTGTTGCCGGGAGGCCGAACGGTGCCCCGGAGAGCCGGAAGCCCAGGTAGTTGTAGATGGCGACGAAGCCACCCATCATCAGGAAGGCCTGGACATAGAGCGCCAGCAGCCGGATGTTGCGCACATGCCCTGCGAGGGTTCCGAGCGCGGCGCGCAGGCCGGCGGCGCGGGCAGGTGTGAAGCCGCGGGCCTTGGGCACCAGGACAAGGAACGCCGCGGCCGCAAGGGTGGCGAGGACGGACACGGCCAGCGCGGCTGCCCGCCATCCCCAGAGCTCGCCCACCGGGCCGGCCACCAGCCGTCCGGCCAGCCCGCCGACGGTGGTTCCGGCAACGTAGCTTCCCGCTGCCAGCGCGGCATGCGCCTTGGTCACCTCCTCGTTGAGGTAGGCGATGGCAATCGCGGGGATGCCGCCCAGTGCCATCCCCTCGAGCAGCCGCAGCGTGAGGAGCATGCCGAAATTCTGGGCCAGGGGGACCATCAGCCCCAGGACCGTGGCCGCGCAGATGCCCCACATCATGGCCCGGACCCGTCCGATCCTGTCAGCCAGGAACGACCAGGGAATGACGGTTGCGGCCAGCCCGACGGTGGCCAGGGAGATGGTCAAAGCGGCCTCCGCGGCCGAGATGTCCAGGTCGGCGGCCAGCAGCGGAAGGACGGCCTGGGTGGAGTAGAGCTGGGCGAAGGTGGCTACGCCTGCACATGACAAGCCGGCAAGGACCCGCCCGTAGGCGCGGGATCCTTTGGCGTGCCCGTCCCAGCGGGGCAGGGCGCCACTGGCGGCGGGGACTGCGTTCTGCGGCATCCCGCCAGCGTAGACCCGCGGCCATGGATGCTTCCAATGCATAATTCATGCAAAACTGATAGCAACAGAGGATGAGTGGCGGAGGGGTGGATGCGGTCATGGAGCCGGACAGGAAACAGTTGGCCCAGCTCCTTCCGCTCCTGCCGGTACTGGCCGAGCTTGGCCGCACCGAACACGTCACCGAGACCGCGGAACTCCTGGGAGTACCCCAGTCGACGGTGAGCAGGGCGGTAGCCCGGGCGAGCGCCGCCGTCGGGACCGAACTCGTGGTGCGGGACGGCCGCGGCGTCCGACTCACCCCTGCCGCCCGCACCTTGCTGCCCTACATCGGCCAGGCGCTCGCGGAATTCCAGGCCGGCCTGGACCTGGTGCGCAACGAGTCAGAGGTGGTTCGGGGCAGGATTTCCGTGTCCTTCCAGCACACGTTCGGCGAGGCCACCCTGCCCCTGCTGATCAGTGCCTTCCGGGCACGGCACGCCGGAGCCGAGTTCCGGCTCAGCCAGGGTGCGCGCAGCACTTGCCTCGCGGAGCTTGCGTCGGGGGAGGCGGACCTGGCCCTGACGGCGCCCGTGGCGGAACCCGGGAAGAATCTTCGGACTGCCCCGCTGTACCGGGAACCGCTCCGTCTGGTGGTGCATCACGGACATCCATTGGCGCGGCAGCGGGCGGCGCGGGTGGCTGACCTCCGCGGCGAGCCCTTCGTCGCGCTCGAGCCTGGCTATGGGCTGCGCTCGCTCACCGATGCGCTCTTCCGGGAGGCGGGGTACCGCCCCAGGATCGCCTTCGAAAGCCAAGACTCACACACGGTCCGCGGCCTGGTCTCCGCCGGCCTGGGCGTCAGCATCCTTCCGCCGGGCGGCGACGCTCCCGGGCGCCTGGTGCGGCCAGAAACGGGGAACCTGGGGTGGGTGGAAGTTCCGCTGGACTCGGCGCTGGCCTTCCGGGTGGTTGGCGTCAGCTGGCGGCGACGGAAGCCGGAAAACGAACCTGTGGCCGTACGGCTCTTCCGTGAGCTGGTGGCCAACGAGGGGCCGGGCCTGCTGGCCGGCCTGGTCAGGCAGGGAAACCGCGTGCCGCAGTGAAGGTTCGACGGCGGGACCTGCCACGGGTGCGCGGCCGCCGGAGCGCGCGGGCCAAGTACCCTTGTGACGTGGCAAACAGTGACGTGACAAACACCCAGGACCCCTCCGCAGCCTCCGGCGGAACCAAAAGCGCACCCGGCTCCGGCCCGCTGCAGGGCATCACCATCGGACTGGACATCGGCGGCACCAAGACGCACGGGGTCCGCTTCGAGGACGGACTCCCGGTAGCCGATGAATCCGCCGGCAGCTCCAATGTGCAGAACGTCACCCGGGAGGAGGCGGCCCGAAACCTGGCGGACCTTTTCGCCCGGATCGGCGCCGGCCCCGTGGCACGGGTGTACGCCGGGTCCGGAGGAATCGATACGGACGAGGACGCCGCAGCCCTGGCCGCACTGATCCAGCCCCTCGTCCCGGGCGCCAGGGTCACCGTTGTCCACGATTCGCGCCTGCTGCTGGCCGCCGGCCGTGCCGACACGGGAGTCGCGGTGATCGCCGGAACGGGCTCGGCGGCCTGGGGCCGGAATGCCGGCGGTGCCGAGGCAAGGGCCGGAGGGTGGGGGTACCTGCTCGGGGACGAAGGCAGCGGGTACTGGCTGGGCCGGGAAGCGGTGCGGCACAGCCTGCGCCGGATGAACCAGGGCCTGCCTATCGACCAGCTCACCGCGGCCCTGCTGAAAGCCTGCGGGCTGGACCACCCGAACAAACTCATCGCCCTGTTCCACTCGCCGGAAACGGGCAGGCGGTTCTGGGCGCAGCAGGCGCGGCACGTGGTGGAGGCCGCGGCCGCCGGACACCAGGACAGCACCGCGCTGCTGGAGCAGGCCGGAAAAGACCTGGCCGCGCTGGCAGAACAGGTGCTGGGCCAGCTGGGCCTCAACGGGCCGGTGATCCTGGGCGGGGGCCTGGGCATGAACGTCGCGCCGCTGCAGGAGTCCTTCCGCCGGAACCTGGCCGCCGCCGGCATCACGGAAGTCAGGGTCCTGGACCAGGAACCCGTGTTCGGCGTGCTGGAGCTGGTGGCCGAGCCGGCCTAATCTACGGCGCGAGGCCGCTTAATCCACGGCGCGGGCCCGCTTAATCCACTGCGCGCTTGCGGGGCGTCAGCCGGACCCCGGGAAGCGGAGGCGCCGGGATGCGGCCTGCCTCCGCGCCGGCCTCGGGGCCATGGCCGGGCACTAAACCGTAGCGGGCGGCAGCAGTGTCGGCGTCGGACAGGCCTGCCTGGGCTTCCCACTCGTCCCGGGCCTGTTCCACCTCGTCGTGCGTGCGGCCCACGAAGTTCCACCACATCAGCAGCTCCTCACCGAACGGCTCGCCGCCGATCAGCAGGAAACGGGTACCGGGGACCGCCTGGATCGGGAGCTCGCTGCGGCCGGTGCCCAGGTACCCCAGCGGTCCGGCGGGCAGATCCTGCCCGTCCACCGCCAGGCCGCCGTCGAGCACCAGGATGCCATGCTCAAAGCGCGGGTCCAGCGGCAGCACGCCGGCGCCCTCGCAGGAGACGTCAGCGCCTACGATCGGTGAGTACATGGTGGCCGGGGACACGGCGCCGGCAAATTCGCCCACCATGACAGTGGCCGTGAAACCATCGCCGCTCGCCACCGGCAGCGCCCGGTGTTGTTCGAAGGCGGGCTGCCGGTGCCGGTGCTGGTCAGGAAGGGCCACCCAAAGCTGGAGGCCGCGCTGCACCGGAAGCTCGGCGCCGGCTGGCGGAAGAACCGCGAATTCCGAGTGCGAAACCCCGTGTCCGGCGGTCATGATGTTCAGCTCACCGGGCCGCACCACGACGTCGCTGCCCACGCTGTCCCGGTGCCGGATGTTCCCGGCCAGCGGCCAGGTCACCGTCTGCAGCCCGATGTGCGGATGGGGGAGTACGGACATGGCCGTCCGGTCCGGTCCGAAACTGTCCAGGAAGCACCAGGCCCCGATGGTGGGCAGGCCGCGCTGCGGCAGGGTCCGTTTCACGTTCATGGCCCGCACTCCGCCCAGCGGCACCTCGCGTTCGGGCCACAGTTGAAGGCAAGGTCCCGGATTCCCGTTTGCGGGGGCAGGGGGGCAGACTTCCTGCTGGGGAGCAATTTCCAAGTTGGTCACACACCCACTCTAGGCCTGTCCATCCTGCCCGGCCGCGGCGCCGGCCCATCCACGCGGGCGGGCGCTCCGAATGGTTACAGTAGGGATTCCTTTGCACGGATTGGCCCCGTATCCGGTGAAGCCTGCCGCTGTTTGGGTTACCGTAACTATCAGCGTGCTGATGACAATGTCGCGGTGCTTTAGGCCCGTCCAACAGAACAGGTAAGTGGCGCACCATGGACCAGGCGATGATCGAGTTCCAGAGCGTTTCCAAGCAGTACCCGGGCGGCCAGCCCGCCGTGGACGGGCTGACGATGTCCATCGCCAAGGGTGCCATCACCGTGTTCGTGGGCCCCTCCGGCTGCGGCAAGACCACCTCGCTGCGCATGATCAACCGGATGGTGGAGCCTACGTCCGGAACCATCACCGTGGACGGCAAGGACGTCACCACGGTCCCCGCCGCGCAGCTTCGCCGCTCCATGGGCTACGTGATGCAGTCCGCCGGGCTCCTGCCGCACCGTTCCGTGCTGGACAATATCGCCACGGTGCCCCGGCTGAACGGCGTCCCGAAGGTGCAGGCCCGCAAACGGGCAGAAGAGCTGCTGGACGTGGTGGGCCTGGCGCAGACGCTGGGCAAGCGATACCCGTCGCAGCTTTCCGGCGGCCAGCAGCAGCGCGTGGGCGTGGCCCGCGCGCTCGCCGCAGACCCGCCCATCCTCCTCATGGATGAGCCTTTCAGCGCCGTGGATCCCGTGGTCCGCGATGAGCTCCAGCAGGAACTGCTGCGCCTCCAAAAGGACCTGGCCAAGACCATTGTCTTCGTGACCCATGACATCGACGAGGCCACGACCCTTGGCGACAAGGTGGCGGTCTTCGCCACTGGCGGGAAACTGGCGCAGTACGCAACTCCGGAAGAAATCCTGCGGGCTCCGGCCAACGACTTCGTGGCCTCCTTCGTGGGCAGGGACCGCGGCTTCCGGCACCTTGGCTTCACGGCGTCCGACGGCGTGACGCTCCACCCTGTGCCAACGATCATCCGCGGCGCCAACGGCTGGGAGTCCGATTCCACCGCTGCCGGCGGCTGGCAGCTGGTGGTGGACGGCGAGCGGCGCCCGATGGGCTGGTCAGCGCCCGGCACCGAAACGGAGCTCGTGCCCGGCGGGTCCCTGTTCCGTCCGGGGGAGAGCCTGCGCCGCGCCCTGGACGCGGCGCTGTCCTCGCCGTCCGGGCTCGGAGTGGCAGTGGATGCCGAGGGCCGGGTGCTGGGCACCATCCGCGGCGGAGAGGTCCTGGCGCTGATCGAAGAAGCGCGCCAGCTGCGGCAGGCTGCCCTCTGATGGAGTGGTTCCTGGCCAACAGCGGCATGGTCCTGGAGCGGACCGGCCAGCACCTCGTACTGGCGCTCATTCCCATGGTCCTGGGGCTGGTGATCTCCATTCCGCTGGCCCAGCTGGCCCGGCAGAACGCTGCGCTCCGGTCGGTTGTGCTGACGGCTTCGTCCCTGCTGTACACCATCCCGTCACTGGCGCTCTTCATCATCCTGCCCACCGTCCTGGGGACCCGCATCCTGGACCCCCTGAACGTGGTGGTGGCCCTCACTATCTACGCTGTTGCACTGCTGGTCCGTGCCGCGCTGGACGCCTTCGACTCCGTCGACGCGGACGTCAGCCAGGCCGCCCAGGCCATGGGGTTCAAACCGCTGGCCCGGTTCGTGCAGGTTGACCTGCCGTTGTCCCTGCCGGTCATGTTCGCCGGCCTGCGGGTGGTGTCGGTCAGCAACATCTCTTTGGTGAGCGTTGCCGCGCTGCTGGGCGTCGGGAACCTCGGCATGCTATTCACTGACGGCCTCCAGCGGGATTTCGTCACCGAGGTGGTGGTGGGGATCGTGGCAATCCTGGTCCTCGCCCTGCTGATGGACGCCGTCCTCGTCCTGCTGGAGAGGCTTCTCACTCCCTGGGAACGGGCCGGCCAGCGGCAACGCCCGGCTGTTGCGGCCCCCAGCGACGGCGGGCAGACAGTGCGGCCCGTGGCCCGGTCCCGGACCGGAGGCGAAAACCCGTGAGCAATGTCTTCACCGATACCTTCGCCTGGCTGGGTGAGCCGGAGCATTGGGCCGGTTCCATGGGCATTCCCGTCCGCCTCGCCGAGCACCTCCAGTACACCGGCCTGGTGATGCTCATCGCCGCCGCCATCGCCGTTCCCGTCGGCTTGTTCGTCGGGCACACCGGAAAGGGCAGGGTCGCCGTCGTCGCCCTGGCCGGGGCCTTGCGGGCCCTGCCCACCCTTGGCCTGCTGACGCTGTTCGTGCTCCTGGCCGGCATCGGGCTCATGCCACCGGTCTGGGCGCTCGTCATCCTCACTGTGCCGCCCCTCCTCGCCGGCACGTATGCCGGAATCTCCAGCGTGGACCGGAACGTAGTGGACGCCGCCCGGGCCATGGGCATGACCGAACTGCAGGTCCTCTTCAAGGCCGAGCTGCCCAACGCGCTGACGGTGATGTTCGGTGGCTTCCGGACCGCCGTGCTGCAGGTAATCGCCACCGTATCCGTGGTCGCCTACATAAACCTCGGCGGCCTGGGGCGTTACCTCTTCGACGGTCTCGTCCTCAGCGACTTTCCGCAGATGCTGGGAGGGTCACTCCTCATCGCGGTGCTGGCGATCGCCGTCGACCTCGTCCTGTCCCTGTTCCAGAGGCTGTTCCTGACACCAGCGGCCTCAAAGCAGTCCCACCGCAGCCAGGAGGCTGCGGTCGATCTCACAGACCCCGTAGTTGCGGAGACTGTCGTACAAGGAGGTAAGTCATGAAAGATAGCCGTCCCCCGCGCCTTGGCAGGCGCACATTCGGCGGCCTCGCCGCAGGGCTGGGCCTGGCGATGGCGCTGTCCGCCTGCGGTGGTTCGTCGAACCCGCTGAGCAATACACCCGCTCCCAGCGGCGGTGCTTCCGGGGAGGCAACCTCCCTGGTGGTGGGCTCTGCCGACTTCCCGGAAAGCCAGATCATCGCTGAGCTCTACGCCGGCGCCCTGAACGCCAACGGCATCACCGCCACCACCAAGCCGAACATCGGCTCCCGCGAGGTCTACTTCAAGGCCGTGCAGGACGGGTCCGTGGACGTGGTTCCGGACTACAGCGGCAACCTGCTGCTGTATGTGGACAAGGAAGCCACCGAGGTCTCCGCGGGAGACATCATCAAGGCGCTGCCCGGCAAGCTGCCGGACGGGCTCGCCGTGCTGGACGCGGCCAAGGCCGAGGACAAGGACGCCATGGTGGTTACCAAGGCCACGGCCGAGAAGTACCAGCTCAAGTCCATCGAGGACCTGGCCAAGGTCTGCAGCGAGATCGTTGTGGGGGCCCCGGCCACCTTCGCCGAGCGCGCGTACGGCCTGCCCGGCCTGAAGAAGAACTACAACTGCGAGCCCAAGAAGCTGGAGCCTTTCAGCGACGGCGGCGGCCCAGTGACCCTCAAGGCCCTGCTGGAGGACAAGGTGCAGGTGGCCGACATCTACACCACTACGCCCTCAATCGCTGACAACGACCTCGTGGTGCTGGAGGATCCGAAGAACAACTTCATCGCCCAGCAGGTCCTTCCGCTGTACAACAAGGCAAAGGTCACGGACAAGGCAAAGCAGGCGCTCAATTCGGTCTCGAGCGCCCTCACCACCGACGACCTGATCAACCTGAACCGGGCCGTCAGCGGCAGCCAGAAGCAGGACGCCAAGGCGGCGGCCACCGCATGGCTGAAGGACAAGGGGATCGTCAAGTAGGGGCAGGGTCCCCGCCTGCCCGGGTAAGCGGCAGGCAGGTGATGACGACGGCGGCTGCCGGACTTGCAAAGGTCCGGCAGCCGCCGTCGTCCGTGTGGCGGAGGTCTCAACGGCCGTCCATCCTTCCTGTGGCATATTTGAGGGATGGCAGAATTCCGGCAGTCCACCAAGCTCAACAACGTCCTGTATGACATTCGTGGACCGATCCTCCAGGCCGCCCAGCAAATGGAGGCGGAGGGTCACCGGATCCTGAAACTGAACATCGGCAACCCCGCGCCGTTCGGGTTTGAAGCGCCGGACGCCATCCTCGTGGACATGATCCGCCACCTGCCGCACGCGCAGGGCTACAGCGATTCGCGCGGGATCTTCTCCGCCCGCACCGCAGTCTCGCAGTATTACCAGACCCGCGGCATCCAGAACATCCATGTTGACGACATCTACCTGGGCAACGGCGTCAGCGAGCTGATCACCATGTCCCTGATGGCGCTGCTGGACGACGGCGACGAGGTCCTGATCCCCACCCCGGACTACCCGCTGTGGACCGCGTCCGTGGCGCTGGCCGGCGGCAGGCCGGTCCACTACCTGTGCGACGAGGATTCGGGCTGGCAGCCGGACCTCGAGGACATGGAAGCGAAGATCACCCCGCGCACCAAGGGGATCGTGGTCATCAACCCGAACAATCCCACCGGCGCCGTTTACCCGGAAGCCACGCTGAGGCGGATCGTGGCCCTTGCCGAGAAGCATGGCCTGGTGATTTTCGCGGACGAGATCTACGAGAAGATCCTGTACGAAGACGCCGTCCACGTGAACCTGGCCGGGCTCACCGGCGACGATGTCCTGTGCCTGACCTTCAGCGGATTGTCCAAGGCCTACCGGGTGTGCGGCTACCGCGCCGGCTGGATGGCGATCTCGGGCCCGAAGAAGGAAGCTGCCGACTACCTTGAGGGCATCAACCTCCTGGCCAACATGCGCCTGTGCGCCAACGTGCCCGCGCAGCATGCCATCCAGACTGCACTGGGCGGATACCAGAGCATCAATGACCTGATCCTCCCGGGCGGCCGCCTCCTGGAGCAGCGCAACAAGGCGTATGACATGCTCAACGCCATCCCCGGCGTCAGCACGCAGCAGGCGAGGGGTGCCCTCTACCTCTTCCCCCGCCTTGACCCGGAGGTCTTCCACATCCGTGACGACGAAAAGTTTGTCCTTGACCTGCTTCGCGAGCAGAAGATCCTGGTCTCCCACGGCCGCGCCTTCAACTGGGTGCGCCCCGACCACTTCCGCATGGTGACGCTGCCCAATGTCAAGGACATCGAAGAGGCCATCGGCCGGATGGGGGACTTCCTCAGCCGGTACCAGGGGAACTAGCCTATGCTCACGGGCCGCGCCGGGTCCGTGTGCCTCTGGGGAAAGGACTGCCATGGCCCGCATCGTTGGCTTCGACCAGGATCCGGCTGAAACCCTTCGTGCCGGCGAGGGGTTCTCGCTGGCCGCGGTGGATCCCGATTCGACGCCCGGTTACAGCGGAAACAAGGCCGACGGCCAGTTGCTGCTGGCGGAGATGGATGACGAACTGTCCGGGCTGCAGGAAAAACTGTTCGCCGAATCCCGGTTCGGCGGCAAGAAGCGGGTCCTGCTGATCCTGCAGGCGATGGACACGGCAGGCAAGGGCGGCATCGTCAACCACGTGATGGCCGCAATGAACCCGCAGGGCGTCCAGTTCAAGGCGTTCAAGGCCCCCACGGACGAGGAGAAGTCCTACGACTTCCTATGGCGGATCGAGAAGGAAGTACCGGCAGCAGGGATGATGGGCATCTTTGACCGCTCCCACTATGAGGACGTCCTGATCCACAAGGTCCACGGCTGGGCCACTCCGGACGAGATCAAGCGGCGGTATACGGCCATCAACGAATTTGAGGCCAGGCTTGGGGATTCCGGGACCACGGTGGTCAAGGTGATGCTCCACATCAGCGGGGACGAGCAGAAGCAACGGCTGCTGGCCCGGCTGGACGACCCCGCCAAGCACTGGAAATACAGCCACGGCGACCTGGAAGAGCGCGCCTTTTGGAACGACTACATGGACGCCTACCAAGCCGCGATTGAGGAAACGAGCACGCCGGCCGCGCCCTGGCACGTCATTCCGGCCAACAAGAAATGGTTCGCCCGGATCGCTGTCCAGCAGCTGCTGCTCGGCGCCCTGTCAGGCATGAACCTCAAGTGGCCAAAGGCGGAATTCGACGTTGCCGCTGAACGGAAACTCGTGTCCCGCTCCTGACCGACGCACTGTTGGGGACGGTGCTGCTGACGATTTAGAGCGGCTGGTCACGGGCGGCCGCCAGGCGCTTGCGTGCGCCCTCCAGCCATTCCTCGCAGCGCGCAGCCAAGGCCTCCCCCCGTTCCCACAGGGCCAGGGATTCCTCAAGGCTCGCCCCGCCTGCCTCCAGCCGTCCCACCACGGCGATGAGCTGCTCGCGGGCTTCCTCGTAGCTGAGGGCTGCGACGTCGGACCCGGGCTTCTGTTCTGTCATGCGTTCTCTTCCACTTCCTGGTGATGGTCTGGGTTTCCTGGGTGCAGCTCACCGGTGGAGGTGGCGCCGAAGCGGCCTTCCGCCACACGGATCGACAGGGCGGCCCCCGCCGGTGCCTCGGCCGGGCGGCGCACCACGGCGTGGCCGGCTTCGGCAATCCGGGCGGCCTGGTCTCCGGCCAGTTCGACGACGGCATACCCCCGGTCCAGCGTCTTTTGCGGCGAGAGTGCGCGGACCTGGGCTTTCAGGTGCTCCAGCTGGTCGGCGGCACGCACCACGGTTGAGTTCGCCGCCGCGGAGGAGCGCCGCAGTAACCGCTCGATTTCCTCCGCCCGGACGGTCACCAATCCCTCCGGCGCCGCCATGACCGGCCTGGAATGAAGGGACGCCAGCCGGTCCGCTTCGCGGTCCACCAGCCGTTCCATGCAGCGGCGCAGCTGCTCCCGTGCCTGCCGCACCCCGGCGAGTTCCTCGGACACTTCCGGGACGATGCGCTTCGCGGCGTCCGTGGGGGTGGAGGCACGCAGGTCCGCGACCTCGTCCAGCAGCGGCCGGTCCGCCTCATGCCCGATGGCACTTACCACCGGGGTGGTGGCTGCGGCAACGGCCCGGATGAGGTCTTCGCTGTTGAACGGCAGGAGGTCTTCGAGCGCACCTCCGCCACGGGCGATGACGATGACATCCACCTCCGGCCGCGCGTCCAGCTCGCGCAGGGCGCGGACAACCTGCGCCACCGCCGTATTGCCCTGGACGGCCACTTCGCGGATTTCGAACTCGACAGCGGGCCACCGCAGGGCAGCGTTCCGCAGGATGTCCTTTTTCGCATCCGAGTCCCGGCCGGTGATCAGGCCGATGCGGTGCGGCAGCAGCGGCAGGGGCTTCTTGCGGGAGTCGGCAAACAGGCCTTCCGCAGCCAGGGCCTGGCGCAGCCGCTCGATCCGGGCCAGGAGGTCTCCCAGGCCCACCGGCCGGATGTCACGCACCAGCATGTTGAGCCGGCCAGTCTTCAGCCAGAATTCCGGCTTCAGCAGCGCCACCACGCGCGAACCGCGCTCCAGCGGAAGGTTTTGCCGTTCCAGCACCTTGGTCCAGACCGACGCCGGCAAGGACACCTCCGCGTCCACGTCCCGAAGGGTGAGGTAGGCATTGCTGCCGCGGCGGTTCAGCTCGATGACCTGGCCCTCCACCCACGCGGACGGGGTCCGGTCGATGTGGGCCTTCAGCTTCTGGGACAGCAACTGCAGCGGCCACGGGTTGTCCGGGCTGGTCTCCGCGGCAGTGGCGGGCAGGGTAGTGGGAGGGGTGCCGGGAAGTGACGCCTGCTCAGACATGCGGCTGCCCCTGCTGGGCTGGAACTGCGGGCATGGCGTCCTTCGACTGTTGTGGGCGGTCAATCAACCTTATCCATAACGTGTAGCACGGGGGACTGACAGCGGCCGCCCACCAACCGTGCCTAGGATGGTTTTACCGCCACCAACCCCAAAGGACCTGCTGTGCGCACTTTCGTTTCTGCCGTTGCCACCGTGCTTGGCCTCCTCCTGGCCGCCGTGGCGGTTCCCGCCGTGTGGGTGGACCGGACCATCGTCCAGGAGGACGGGTTCGTCCGGCTCGCGGCACCGCTTGGCAAGGACTCCGAGTTCCAGAAAAAGCTCGCATCTGCCGCGGTGGGAACCATCGACACCGGAGCGGTCCCGGGCTTCCTGTCCGGGTTGGTCCAGCCAATGCTGGAGAAGGCGGCAGAGTCGCTGACCGGGTTGCCCGGCTATCCGGCAGCCTGGGAGGAAACGCTGCGCAGAAGCCACCGCCTCAGCTTCCCGGAACAGGGCGCGGAGTCCACCGGCGGCGCCGGCGCGTCGACGCTGACCCTCGACGTCGCACCGCTGGTCGTCCTTGGCTCCGGGGAGATCTCCCGTGCCACCGGCCTGCCCCTGGATCCGCCGGCGCAGACGCTGATCAATGTTGGCCAGCCAGCGCAGCGGCAGTGGGCGGAACAGCTGGCCACATACGCGCCCATGGGTTACATCCTGGCCCTGGGTTCCGGCATCGCCTTCCTGCTGGCTCTCGTCGCGGCACGCCGCCGCGGAACCGTGCTTCTCGCCGCGGGGGCCGGGGCGTTGGCTTTGGCAGCCCTGTGGGCCTTCGGCGCACAGCTGGGCGCGGCGCGGGCACTGGCGGCCGACACGGGCAATGCCGTGGCCAACATGTTCCGTGACGAATTCGTTGCTGCTGCCGCCGCGGACTTCCAGGCGTGGACCGCCGCCGCCGCGGTCAGCGGGGGAGTGCTGGTGGTGGTGGGCATTGTGACGTTGTTCGCACGCCGGATGCGGCCGCGGGCGAGCCGGTAGCATGGAGCAATGACCTCCTCGGCTGTATCCCTTTCGATGCCCACCATCCCCCGCAGGCGCCGTTCGCCGGAGGACGTGGCCGCCGCAGCCCCGGTCAACGGACCCAAGAAGGTGCTGCTGGCCGCCCCCCGCGGGTACTGCGCCGGGGTGGATCGGGCTGTGATCGCGGTTGAAAAGGCGCTGGAACACTACGGGCCGCCGGTCTACGTCCGCAAGCAGATCGTGCACAACGTCCACGTGGTCAGTTCGCTCGAGGAAAAAGGCGCCATCTTCGTCGACGAAACAGATGAGGTCCCCGAGGGCGCCTTGGTGATCTTCTCCGCCCACGGCGTTTCCCCGGCAGTAGTGGAATCCGCCGAAAGCCGCGGGCTGCGCACCATCGATGCCACGTGCCCGCTGGTCACCAAGGTGCACAAGGAAGCCGTCCGTTTTGCCAAGGACGATTTCGATATCCTGCTGATCGGCCACGACGGCCACGAGGAAGTGGAAGGGACCTCTGGCGAGGCTCCCGAGCACATCCAGATCATCAACGGCCCGCACGAAGTGGACAAGGTCACCGTGCGCGACCCGGAAAAGGTCATCTGGCTTTCACAGACCACCCTCAGCGTCGACGAGACGATGGAGACGGTGCGGCTGCTCAAGGAACGGTTCCCCACGTTGCAGGACCCGCCCAGCGACGACATCTGCTACGCCACCACCAACCGCCAGGTGGCCATCAAGAAGATCTCGCCGCAGGCAGACCTCGTGATCGTGGTGGGCTCGGCCAACTCCTCGAACTCGGTCCGCCTGGTGGAAGTCGCCCTCGAGTACGGCGCCAAAGCGTCCTACCGCGTTGACTTTGCGAACGAGGTGGACGAGTCCTGGTTTGAAGGCGTGGCCACGGTGGGGGTCACCTCCGGAGCTTCCGTTCCCGAGGTCCTGGTGCAGGACGTGCTGCGGCTGCTCGCCGACTACGGCTACGGCACTGTGGAGGAAGTGGTCACAGCCGAGGAAGACCTGCTGTTCTCCCTTCCGAAGGAGCTCCGGGCCACCCTGAAGCAGGCCGGCGACGTCAGCCGTGCACTGGGAGGGCGCAGGCCCCGCAGCTAAGGCAAGCCACCACATCCGCAACGTCAGGGGCCGGGCAGCCAACAACTGCCCGGCCCCTGCTGCAACCCATGTTCTCCTAGGCGGCTTCCTCACCGCCCTGGAGCTCCGGAGCCGCCAGCGCACGGGGCGTCACTTCCACTACCGGGGGCGTCACCAGGCCGGACTCCTCCAGTGTGTTGAGCTTGCGGGCCGTGGGCAGGACGCGTGCTTCCAGGGTCCCCACCATGGCGTTGTAGCGGTCCACGGAGGTCTTCAGCGAGGATCCCAGCTTGCTGACGTTCTCACCGAGTGTTCCCATGCGGTCGTACAGCTGCCGGGCAAGCTCGAACAACTCCCGCGCGCTGTCCGTCAGCACGTCCTGGCGCCAAGTGAAGGCGACGGACTTCAGCACTGCCAGGAGGGTGCCCGGGGACGCCAGGACCACGTTCCTGGACAGGGCGTGGTCCAGGAGGCCGGCATCGGCCTCCAATGCCGCGGCAAGGATGGACTCGGCCGGAATGAAGCAGACCACCAGTTCGGGGGAGTTGCCCGGGATGTCCCAGTACTTCTTGTTGCCGAGCGAATCCACGTGGGACCGGAGGGCCTTGGCATGTTGGGCCAGCAGCGCCTGCTGCGTCCTGCGGTCCTGCGCGGACAGCGGCCCGGGCCGGTCCCCACCGGATGGCGGTCCGGCATGGGCAGCGGCAGCCCCCATGTCCTGGGCTTCCAGGTACGAGGCCAGGGGCACCTTGGCATCAACCACAATCTGCTTCTCGCCGGGAAGCTGGACCACCAGGTCGGGACGCACGGAGGTGTCGCCTCCTGCACTGTGCACTTGCTCCACGAAATCGACGTGCCGCAGCATTCCGGAGGCCTCCACCACGCGGCGCAGCTGGACCTCGCCCCACTGGCCGCGGGCACTGTTGGACCGCAGCGCCGACTCGAGGGCGTGCGTGGACCTGATGAGCTGTTCGTCAGACAGCCTGGCCTCCTGCAGCTGCTGCGCGAGCTGGCCGTACTGTTCCACCCGGTCGCGCTCCAGCAGTGCCACCTGCTGCTGTACCGCTGAAAGCTTCTCCGCCACGGGGGCCAGCGCGCGCAGCACACTGCCGTCCTGCGACCGTGCTTCGCCCAGCTCGCGGTTCTGTGCCGCCAAAAGCCGCCGCTCGGCGTCGGCCGCTGCCAACTGGGCGTTCACCTCGGAGAGCCGGGACGAAACCTCATCGAAGTCAGCCTCCAGGGCACGAGAGTTCCTGCGCAGCGAAAAGTAGGTGGCAGCGGCACCGGCGAGGGCACCGAGCAGCAGCATGAAAAGGGCCAGAATCAACGCAAATGCATCCATGCCTTCACTGTTGCACGGGGCCCTGACAATCACCGGCAGTGACATTCTCCGGTACTGCCTCCAGGGGCGCGGCGGGTAGAATGAATCCTCGTGGCTCTTACTATTGGCATCGTCGGACTGCCCAACGTCGGCAAATCAACCCTCTTCAACGCGCTCACCCGCAACCAGGTGCTGGCCGCGAACTACCCGTTCGCCACCATCGAACCGAACGTGGGCGTCGTGAACCTCCCGGACCCGCGGCTCCAGAAGCTCGCCGGGATCTTCGGCTCGCAGCGGGTCCTGCCCGCCGCCGTCTCCTTCGTTGACATCGCCGGCATCGTCAAGGGCGCCTCCGAGGGGGAAGGGCTGGGCAACCAGTTCCTGGCCAACATCCGTGAGGCAGAAGCCATCGCCGAAGTGGTCCGGGTCTTCGATGACCCCGACGTCATCCACGTGGACGGCAAGGTTGACCCCCGCTCCGACATGGAGACCATCAACACCGAGCTGATCCTCGCCGACCTGCAGACCATCGAAAAGGCGATCCCGCGGATCGAAAAAGAGGTCAAGATCAAGAAGCGGGAGGCTGCCGAACTCGCCGCCATCAAGGCCGCCCAGGCAGTGCTGGAGCGCGGCGATACGATCTACTCCGCCATCAAGAGCGACAAGCTGGAGATGGAACACCTCAAGGAACTGGGCCTGCTGACGGCCAAGCCGTTCATCTACGTGTTCAACGCCGACGAAGCCATCCTGGGCAGCCCGGAAAAGCAGGAGGAACTGCGCGCCCTCGTGGCGCCGGCAGACTGCATCTTCCTTGACGCGAAACTCGAAGCGGACCTCGTGGAACTGGACGAGGAAGAAGCCCGCGAGATGCTGGAAATGAACGGCCAGGACGAATCCGGCCTGGACCAGCTCGCCCGCGTCGGCTTCCACACCCTGGGCCTGCAGACCTATCTCACGGCCGGACCCAAGGAAGCACGGGCCTGGACCATCCGGCAGGGCGACACGGCCCCCCAGGCAGCGGGCGTCATCCACTCCGACTTCCAGCGCGGCTTCATCAAAGCAGAAGTTGTCTCCTTCGAGGACCTTGTCGACGCCGGTTCCATGGCCGAAGCCAAGTCCCGCGGCAAGGTCCGGATCGAAGGCAAGGAATACGTCATGGCCGACGGCGACGTGGTGGAGTTCCGCTTCAACGTCTAAGGGCCCGAACGGCTTATCCTGACTCTGTAGGGCGTGCATGGTGGCGACCCCGTCCCCTCCGGAGAGGGAAAACACTAGGAGGCGGCATGCCGGTCCGGCGTCTGATGAAGTTGCTCGTTGCCGCGTTGGCGGCTGCCCTGGTTCTTTCCGGCTGTTCGGGCGGCAGCGCCCCGTCCGTGGTGGTGGGGGAGGCCAAACGCGGCGGCAGCGTGACGGTGGCAGAGGTCAACGCCTTCTCCTCGTTCAACCCGTACAGCGCTGGTGGCAACACCGATATCAACTCCAAGATCAGCGCCGCCACCCATTCGGGCTTCTTCTTCCTCGATGACAGCTCCAAAGTGGTGCGGAACGACAAGTTCGGGCACTACGAGAAGGTCTCCGACCAGCCGCTTAAGGTGAAGTACACCGTCAACGAGGGCGTCAAGTGGTCCGACGGGGCACCCATCGGGGCTGCGGACCTCCTGCTGGCCTGGGCGGCCGGGTCGGGCTATTTTGACGACGTCGACCCTGCCGCCGGCACGGGCACCAAGTACTTTTCGGTTGCGTCGGACACCAGCGGCCTGGGCGGCACCGTGTTTCCGGAACTTGGGGGAGACGGCCGCTCCATCACCCTTGAATACTCCGCACCCTACGCGGACTGGGAGGTGGCCTTCGACGTCGGCATGCCTGCCCACGTCGTCGCCGCCAAGAGCGGGCTGAACGACGAGGAAGACCTGGTCAAACTGCTGAAGGACACGCCGCGCGGCAACCCGGAAAAGCCGGTGACCCGCCCGGACCTGAAGAAGGTCAGCGACTTCTGGAACACCGGGTTCGATGCAAAGACCATCCCCGACGATCCGGCCCTCTACCTCTCCAGCGGCCCGTACATCGTCCGTGACATCGTCCCGGAAGTCTCCATGAAACTGGTCCGGAACCGCGACTACGTGTGGGGACAGGAGCCGTGGCTGGATGAAATCAACGTCCGGTTCACCGGGGGAGTGCCGGCCGCGGTTGACGCCATCCGCAACGGGCAGGCGGACATCATCTCGCCGCAGCCTTCCGCTGCAAACGACGACCTGCTCACCGCCCTGGCCGCGCAGGGCATCACCGTGGAGCGGTACAGGCAGTCCGGCTACGACCACCTGGATCTCAACTTTTCCGGCCCCTTCACGGATAAGGATGTCCGCGAAGCATTCCTTAAGACCATTCCGCGGCAGGAGATCGTGGACGCCGTGGTGGGCGGCCAAGTGCCCGACGCCAAACCGCTGGACTCGCACGTGTTTCTGCCGGGACAACCCAAATACGACGAAACGGTCAGGAACAACGGCTCCTCGAATTACGCGAAGGTGGACCTCGAGGCCGCCAGGAAGCTCCTGAATGGCGCCACGCCCACCATCCGGGTCCTCTACAACCGGGACAATCCCAACCGGGCCAAGGCATTTGCCCTGCTCCGCGACGCGGCGGCCAAGGCAGGCTTCCAGGTGGTCGACGCCGGACAGGCCAGTGCGGACTGGGCGGCATCGCAGACCCGGGGCGGGTACGACGCCGTTATCTCGGGATGGATCGGGACAGCCGCGGGTGTCAGCCGGATTCCGCAGATTTTCCGGACCGGGGCGGGCAGCAACTTCACCGGCTTTTCGGATCCCGACGCCGACAGAATCATGGAACAGCTGGCCACCACCACGGACCTCGGCAAACAGGACGAACTGCTGGCTGACATCGACAAACAGGTATGGGAAGACGCCTACGGGCTGCCGCTGTACCAGACGCCGGGAACCACCGCCTTCAGTCCGCGGGTAGCGGGCGTGAAGACGAGCGCGGGTCCACTCGGGCTGTGGTGGAACGTTTGGGATTGGCGGCTCGCTTAGCAGCCAGCTAAACCCCCGGGAAGGGGAGGTTCCGGCCCGTCGCGGGAACGTTCACGCATCCGATTCGCCGTTCCGGCTACCGGCGAGTAGCATGTGACGTGCATAACTTCCGTCAGCTGGCCACGGCACTTCACCGCGCCGGTCACGGTTTGGCAACGGAGTACCAGTATCTGGACTTCGTGCGGTTAGGCTACTCGTACATGTAGGCCACGTCACAGGGCACAACTGCGTCTGACCTGCGGGGAAGCACAATTCCCGTTACATCTCCCACAACTCATAGGAGGCGGAATGCGTTTTACGCGCACTTCCAAAGCACTGGGCATCGTGGCGGCCGCCGCGCTTGCCCTGACCGGGTGCGGCGCCGGCGGCGGCGGCAGCACCGACGGGGCCAGCAATGCTGCCGGCGACCCGAACAAGGTCATCACCGCCTACAGCAACGAACCACAAAATCCGTTGCTGCCGGCAAACACCAACGAGGTCTACGGCGGCCGCGTCGTAAACCTGCTTTTCGAAGGCCTCCGCAGCTACGATGCGAACGGCAAGGCAGTCAACGCGCTTGCTGAATCCATCGAGTCATCCGACGCACAGAACTGGACCATCAAGGTCAAGCAGGGCCAGAAGTTCACCAATGGTGAGGCGATCACCGCCAAGACCTTCGTGGATTCATGGAACTTCGCCGCCAACTCCAAGAACCTGCAGAACAACGGATTCTTCTTCGAATCCATCGCCGGCTACGAGGACGTTTCGGCTGTCACCAAGTCCACCGACGCCAGCGGCAAGTCCACCAGCACCCCGGCGCCCAAGGCAGAAACCATGACCGGCCTGCAGGCCACGGATGATTCCACCATCACCGTCAAGCTGGCCCAGCCTGAAGCGGACTGGTCTCTGCGCCTGGGCTACTCCGCCTTCTATCCGCTGCCTTCCGCAGCACTGGCAGACCCCAAGACCTACGGCGAAAACCCCGTCGGCAACGGACCCTACAAGTTCGAGAAGCAGGGTTCCTGGGTCCACGACCAGTCCATCTCGCTGGTCAAGAACGCTGACTACAAGGGCACCCGCCCCGCAAAGAACGGCGGCGTGACGTTCAAGTTCTACACTGACCCGGGCCCCGCATACACCGACCTGCAGTCGGACAACCTGGACATCACGGACGTCCTGCCGTCCAACGCGCTGAAGACCTACGTCAACGATTTCCCGGACCGCAACGCCACCAAGCCGGTAGCCACTAACTCCACCCTGAACATCCCGGGCTACAACCCGAACTTCCAGGGTGAAGCCGGCAAGCTGCGCCGCCAGGCACTGTCCTATGCCATCAACCGCGAGGAAATCGCGAAGGTGGTCTTCAACGGCACCCGCACCCCGGCCAAGGCCTACGCTCCGCCGGTCATCGATGGCTTCAAGGAAGGCATCAAGGGCAGCGAGGTCCTGAAGTTCGACGCTGCCAAGGCGAAGGACCTGTGGGCGCAGGCTGACAAGATCCAGCCGTACGACAACTCCAAGCCGCTCCAGATTGCCTCCAACACTGACGGCGGCAACAAGGAATGGATCGACGCCGTGGCCAACGGCTTCAAGAACAACCTCGGCATCCAGGCTGAAATCCAGCCGTTCGCCAAGTTCGCAGAGGTCCTGAACCTGCGCAAGTCCCAGCAGCTGCCGGGCCTGACCCGCGCCGGCTGGCAGGGCGACTACCCGTCGCTGTACAACTTCCTGGGGCCGGTCTGGGCCACGGGCGCATCCTCCAACTACGAGAAGTACTCGAACCCCGAGTTCGACAAGCTCCTCAAGGAGGGCCTGGCCGCCAAGAGCACGGACGAGGCCAACACCAAGTTCAACCAGGCGCAGGAAATCCTGTTCCAGGACCTTCCCGGACTGCCGCTCTGGGACCAGGCACGCCCGATCGTGTGGAGCAACAACGTCGTGAAGGCCGAGACCGGCTGGAACGGTGAAATTCTCTACTACGGCATCACCGCCAAGTAGTCACCAGATCTAACTTGCCGACAGGCTGATGGGGGTTCGGTTACGGCCGGACCCCCATTGGCTTGCATCGGCAGGAAGGCACCCATGAACCCGTTTTGCATCCTTCCGGAAAGCAGGTGATCCTATGCTCCGGTTTATTCTGCGCCGACTGCTCCAGGTGATCCCTGTCTTCCTCGGCACCACCCTTTTGGTCTATTACATGGTGTTCGCCCTCCCGGGCGATCCCATCGCGGCGCTGTTCGGCGACCGCCAGCCCCCGCAGGCCGTGATCGACACCCTGCGCAGCCAGTACAACCTGGACCAGCCGTTCTGGGTCCAGTACGGACTGTTCCTGAAGAACCTCTTCACCTTCAACCTGGGCAACGACTTCACCGGGCAGCCGATCGCGGCAAGCCTGGCCCGCGTCTTCCCCGTCACGGCCATGCTCGCCATCGAGGCACTGGCAATCCAGGCCATCTTCGGCGTGCTGTTCGGCGTGTTCGCCGGACTGCGCCGCGGCGGCTGGTTCGATTCCACCGTCCTGGTGGCGTCGCTGGTGGTCATCGCAGTGCCCACCTTCGTCCTGGGCTTTGTTTTCCAGCTTGTCTTTGGCGTGCAGCTCGGCTGGGCCAAACCAACCGTGGGCGCGAACGCGAACTGGGGCACGCTGCTGCTTCCTGCAGTGGTCCTGGGCCTCGTATCGTTCGCCTATGTGCTCCGGCTGACCCGGGCATCGGTCAGCGAAAACATGAACGCCGACTACGTGCGGACGGCCACTGCCAAGGGCCTGTCCCGGCCCCGCGTCGTGCTGGCGCACATTCTGCGCAACTCGCTGATTCCGGTGGTTACCTACCTGGGCGCCAACCTTGGCAGCCTCATGGGCGGTGCCATCGTCACCGAAGGCATCTTCAACGTACCGGGAGTCGGCAACAAGCTCTACCAGGCTGTCCTCCGCAGCGAAGGCCCCACGATCGTCTCCATCGTCAGCGTGCTGGTGCTGGTGTTCGTCGTGGCCAACCTGCTCGTCGACCTCCTGTACGCCTGGCTTGACCCGAGGATCCGCTATGACCAGTAACAACAGCCACTTCGTGGCCCCCATCGATGAGACGCCGCTGCAGGCCACGGACGCGGTCAAAACCGACCAAGCCCCCCTCAGCCTGTGGGCCGACGCCTGGCGCAAGCTCCGCCGTCGTCCGCTGTTCATCATCTCGACCATCCTCATCCTGATGCTCATTGTGATCGCGCTGTTCCCCGGGCTCTTCTCCTCGGTGCCGCCGAACGAGAAC
Source organism: Arthrobacter sp. MOO21 (assembly GCF_057369995.2). Taxonomy (NCBI): domain Bacteria; kingdom Bacillati; phylum Actinomycetota; class Actinomycetes; order Micrococcales; family Micrococcaceae; genus Arthrobacter; species Arthrobacter sp. MOO21. Next base: position 3,091,868 of record NZ_CM170671.2, read on the forward strand.
TGCGAGCTGGCCAACTCCGAAGGCGGCCCGACCGCCGGGCACCCGTTCGGATTCACCTTCCAGGGCTGCGACGTCTATTCCCGCGTCATCCACGGGACCCAGGCCTCGCTGTCGGTGGGTGTGCTTTCGGTGCTGTGCGTCCTGGTCATCGGAGTGACCATCGGTGCCCTCGCCGGGTACTACGGCGGCTGGATCGACGCCGTGCTCGCCCGGCTCGGTGACATCTTCTTCGCCCTGCCGCTCGTCCTGGGTGCGCTGGTGATCACCCAGCTGCCCCTGTTCCGTGAGAACAAGAGCGTGTGGACCGTGGTTTTCGTCATCTCGCTCCTGGCATGGCCGCAGATGGCACGCATCACCCGCGGCGCAGTGATCGAAGTGCGCAACGCCGACTTCGTGACAGCGGCACGTGCGCTGGGTGTCTCCAAGTTTGGTGCACTGATCCGGCACGTCCTGCCCAACGCCCTGGCTCCGATCATCGTCCTGGCGACGCTGGAACTGGGAGTGTTCATCGTGGCCGAAGCCACCCTGTCCTTCCTGGGCATCGGCCTGCCCCAGAGCATCATGTCCTGGGGCAACGACATCGCCGGCGCGCAGGCGTCCATCAGGACCCGGCCGGAAATTATGCTCTACCCGGCCGCGGCGCTGTCCATCACCGTGCTGAGCTTCATCATGCTGGGCGACGCCGTGCGCGACGCCCTTGACCCGAAGAGCCGCCAGCGATGAGAGATAAAGAGATGACAACTCCAGAAATCCGCATCGATGAGGCCGGGACCACCGGCGTACGGCCGCTCCTTGAGATCCGTGACCTCGCCATCACCTTCAAGACCGGTGGCGGCGAAGTCCAGGCGGTGCGCAACGCCCACCTGACCATCATGCCGGGCGAGACCGTGGCCATCGTGGGGGAGTCGGGCTCAGGCAAGTCGACCACGGCGCTGGCAGCCATCGGCCTCCTGCCCAACAACGGCAGGGTGTCCGGCGGCCAGATCCTGCTGGACGGCGAGGATATTGCGCACGCCAGTGAGCAGCGCATGATCGAACTGCGCGGAAACACCATCGGCATGGTTCCGCAGGACCCCATGTCCAACCTGAACCCGGTGTGGAAGATCGGCTACCAGGTCCGGGAAACGCTGCGCGCGAACGGCCGGCCCAGCGGGCCGGACGACATCGCCAAGGTGCTGTCCCAGGCCGGACTGCCGGACTCCAAGCGGCGGGCCAACCAGTACCCGCACGAGTTCTCCGGCGGCATGCGCCAGCGGGCCCTGATCGCCATCGGCCTGTCCTGCCAGCCGCGCCTGTTGATCGCTGACGAGCCGACGTCGGCCCTGGACGTGACCGTGCAGCGGCAGATCCTGGACCACCTGGACACCATGACCACCGAGCTCGGCACGTCCGTGCTGCTGATCACCCACGACCTGGGGCTGGCAGCCGAGCGGGCAGACAAAGTGGTGGTCATGTACCAGGGCCGCGTCGTAGAAGCGGGGCCGTCGCTGGAACTCCTGCGCAACCCGCAGCACCCGTACACCAAGCGGCTCGTGGAGTCGGCCCCCTCGCTTGCCAGCCGCCGCATCCAGGTGGCCAAGGAACAGGGCGTGGAGACGGCGGACCTGTTGGCTCCCGCAGCCGGGACGGCGAAGCCGGACACCTTCCTGCAGATCCAGGACCTGCGGAAGGTGTACAAACTCCGCTCTGGGCTGGGCAAGGCCACGGATTTCGCTGCCGTTGACGGCGTGAGCTTCGATGTCCGGCGCGGCACCACGACGGCGATCGTGGGGGAGTCGGGCTCCGGCAAGTCCACAGTGGCCAAGATGGTGCTCCAGCTTGAGAAGCCCACGGACGGCCGGATCCTGTTCGACGGCGTGGACACCTCGGCGCTGAAGCCTGCCGACCTTTTCAAGTTCCGCAGGCGGGTCCAGCCGATCTTCCAGGACCCCTACGGCTCGCTGGATCCGATGTACAACATCTACCGCACCATCGAGGAGCCATTGCGGGTCCACAAGATTGGTGACCAGGCGAGCCGGGAGAAGAAGGTCAGGACCCTGCTGGACCAGGTGGCCCTGCCGCAGTCCGCCATGCAGCGGTACCCGAACGAGCTCTCCGGCGGCCAGCGGCAGCGTGTTGCCATTGCCCGTGCGCTGGCGCTGGACCCCGAGGTCATCATCTGTGACGAAGCGGTGTCCGCGCTGGACGTACTGGTGCAGGCCCAGGTGCTGAACCTGCTTGCCGACCTGCAGGCCAACCTCGGGCTGACGTACCTGTTCATCACCCACGACCTCGCGGTGGTCCGGCAGATCGCCGACCACGTCTGCGTGATGGAAAAGGGACGCCTGGTGGAGACCGGATCCACGGACGAGGTCTTCGAGTCGCCGAAGCAGGACTACACCAAGGCCCTGCTCAACGCCATCCCGGGTGCCAAGCTGATGCTTCCGCCTGAGGTCGCGTAGCGCACCAGTCCGGATCACGGCTGGGGCCGGGGCCTTCGGGCTCCGGCTCCAGCCGTTTCCTTTTGCTTGTTGGAACGCTTACCGCCGCCCGGGAGCCATGGTCAGTCCTGAAGCGGGCTGCCGGTGAGGGGGACCGCAGCGAGGGGGGCCTGGTCCGGGGCCGGCGTCGTCTTCCGGTCCAGCCCCAGCTCGCGGAGCCTGCGCTCCAGGAGGCTTCCCAGCGCCCTGCGGCCGTCGGAGTTCATATGCACCGAGTCGGCCAGGTCCTTCGCAAGCCCGTACTTCGTCAGCCAGTCGCCCACGGACACGAAGGGCAGGCCGTGGGCTGCCGCCACGGAACCCAACAGGGCGTCCACCTCGCTGCGGCGCCCCCCGCCGTCGTCCTTTCCACGTGCCAGGGTGCCGATCATGGCCACCCGTGTTCCGGGATAACGACCCTGCAGTTCGGCGATGAGGCGCTCCGCGTTCTCCACGATCCGGGCATTGGCCGCTCCGCTGGCGGCATCATTGCCGCCACCTTCGACCACGATCAGTGCCGGAGTGCCCGAGGGGAGTTGCCAGTCGCCCCGCAGCAGCGCGTCGATGTAATTGCCGGTGGACCCGTTGGCTGCAACGAACCCCGTGCCGCCCCGGCCACAGAAGTACACGTTGTACCCGGCGGCCGCGAGACCCAGGCGCGGCCAGCCGTCCGCCGGCTCCGACTGGGAATCGCCGATCAGCAGGACGGTCCTGCCGACGTCGGGCACCACCGCTTCCAGCCTGCCGTTGGAGGGGTTGCGGACTTTCGCGGTCGCTGTCACGCCGGGTGCGCCTGACGTCGTGGCACCGGCCGCGCCGGGCAGGGCGCCGGCCGCGTTGGCCGGCAGGGCTGACGGCGAAGGGGAAGCGGAGCAACCGGTGAGTCCGGCAATCCCCGAAAGGCTGAGGACGGCAGCCAGCACAAGGGCTGACGCCCTGGCAGGTGAGGGGCCTGTGCGGTCCGTTGCTGGCGGCATCTTTGTCTCCGGCAGTGGTGGTCTAAGTCACAGCAATCATGCCATGGGCAGTGGCCGCGAGTGAATTTCATCACAGCCCCGCAGGCCGGCGTCCCGGCATGCGGGTTCGGGCCTCCCGGAGCCTGCAGGGAATTTAGGCCAATAAATGGCACACCGGCTAGAATGGAGCAAGGTGCCCTGTGTTAAGGGCCGGATCCGTCGTGCGTTCCAGTTGGAAATGTCGCGATGCTACAGCTGACCCACTGAATCGAGCCATTACGCATGTCTGAAACCACCACCAACACCGCGGTAGCCACTGCATCGCGCAGTGACCTGCGCAACGTCGCGATCGTGGCCCACGTTGACCACGGCAAGACCACCCTGGTCGATGCCATGCTCAAGCAGACCAACTCCTTTGCCGAGCACAACCACCTCGAAGACCGCGTGATGGACTCCGGTGACCTGGAGCGCGAAAAGGGCATCACCATCCTGGCCAAGAACACCACCGTGGCCTACAACGGTCCGTCCTCCAAGGGCGAGACCATCACCATTAACGTTATCGACACCCCCGGCCACGCCGACTTCGGTGGCGAGGTGGAGCGCGGCCTGTCCATGGTTGACGGTGTTGTGCTGCTCGTTGACTCTTCCGAGGGCCCGCTGCCCCAGACCCGCTTCGTGCTCCGCAAGGCCCTTGCCGCGCACCTCCCGGTGATCCTGCTGGTCAACAAGACCGACCGCCCCGACGCCCGCATCGATGAAGTGGTGCACGAGTCCATGGACCTGCTCCTCGGCCTGGCATCCGACCTCGCCGACGAGGTCCCGGACCTGGACCTGGACAAGGTCCTGGAAGTTCCGGTCGTCTACGCCGCCGCCAAGGTTGGCCGCGCATCCCTGGAGCAGCCGGCCAACGGCTCCGCCCCGGACAACGAGGACCTTGAGCCGCTGTTCAAAACCATCATCGAGCACATCCCGGCTCCCACCTACAACCCGGAAGGTGTCCTGCAGGCGCACGTCACCAACCTGGACGCCTCCCCGTTCCTGGGCCGCCTGGCGCTGCTCCGCATCTACAACGGCACCCTCCGCAAGGGCCAGCAGGTTGCCTGGGCCCGGCAGAACGGCGAGCTGAAGACCGTCAAGATCACCGAGCTGCTCGCCACCAAGGCACTGGAGCGTGTTCCGGCCGAGTCCGCCGGCCCCGGCGAAATTGTCGCCGTCGCCGGTATCGAAGACATCACCATTGGTGAAACGCTGACCGACGTCGAAAACCCGCAGCCGCTGCCGCTGATCACCGTTGACGATCCCGCGATCTCCATGACGATCGGTATCAACACCTCGCCGCTGGCCGGTAAGGTCAAGGGCGCCAAGGTGACCGCCCGCCAGGTGAAGGACCGCCTGGACAAGGAGCTCATCGGTAACGTCTCCATCAAGGTGCTCCCCACCGAGCGTCCCGACGCCTGGGAAGTCCAGGGCCGTGGCGAGCTCGCCCTGGCCATCCTCGTGGAGCAGATGCGCCGCGAAGGCTTCGAACTCACCGTGGGCAAGCCGCAGGTTGTCACCAGGACCATCGACGGCAAGATCCACGAGCCGATGGAGCACATGACCATCGACGTGCCCGAGGAATACCTTGGCGCCGTCACGCAGCTGATGGCCGCCCGCAAGGGCCGCATGACCAACATGGCCAACCACGGCACTGGCTGGTGCCGCATGGAATTCATCGTTCCGGCCCGTGGCCTGATCGGCTTCCGCACGCGGTTCCTCACCGACACCCGCGGTGCGGGCATCGCAGCCTCGATCTCCGAGGGCTACGAGCCGTGGGCCGGCCCCATCGAATACCGCACCAACGGCTCGATGGTCGCCGACCGCGCCGGTGTTGTCACCCCCTTCGCCATGATCAACCTGCAGGAGCGCGGCTCCTTCTTCGTCAAGCCCACCTCCGAGGTGTACGAAGGCATGATCGTGGGCGAGAACTCCCGCGCCGACGACATGGACGTGAACATCACGAAGGAAAAGAAGCTCACCAACATGCGTGCCGCTTCCTCGGACACCTTCGAGAACCTGACGCCGCCGCGCGAGCTCACCCTCGAAGAGTCGCTCGAATTCGCCCGCGAGGACGAGTGCGTGGAGGTGACCCCGGAAGCCATCCGCATCCGCAAGGTCATCCTCGACTCCAACGAGCGTGCCAAGGCCAACCGCGCCCGCGCCAAGGCCTAGCAGAGTCCTGATTGAACAGAATGCCACCGGCGCCATTGCCGGTGGCATTCTGCGTTCCGGCTCTGCTCACTGAAAGTCAGTTTCAATGCGCAGGGACAGCCCCTGCGCAATGAGCTTCTGCGTCAGTGTGCGTAACGGTTCTCCACATAGGCTCAATCCGCCCCTGCTCCCGCCCCCTGTGTGGGGCAGCATGCTTCCATGCAAAATGTCACAGTTGCCCTGGCGGCTTTGGGCGGAGTCTCCGGCACCAGTTCCCTTCTTCGCGCGGGCGTGTCGCGGCGCAACCTGGAAGCCGGAGTCCTCTCCGGCTCCGTCCTCAGGCTGGCACGGGGAGTCTATGCGCTGCCGCATGCGGATCCGGTGCTGATCCACGCCGCCCGCCATCATGCGGTGCCCGGCTGTGTAACGGCAGCCCTGGCCGCGGGGCTCTGGGTGGTCAAGACTCCACACCTGCCACATCTCGCGGCGCCGCACGGTAGACCGGTCCCGGGTTGCGTGGTGCACCGCAGCAGCCTGCCCCTGACGCACCTGGACGTTGCGTGCCAAGCCCTGCGTTGCCTGCCGCCGCTCGAGGGCCTGACTATTGCTGAGTCTGCGGTCAAGAAGGGATTCATCCAGCTCGCAGTGTTAAGGGAACAGTTTCCGGCAGCCCGGGAAAAGAGCATCCGCGGGCTGGTGGCAAGGATCCGGCCCCAATCCGGGTCCATCATCGAGACCATGGCCCGCTATCTGCTGGAGGAGGCCGGGCTGACGGTGGAGCTGCAGGTCAAGATTCCGGGAATGGGCCACCTGGACCTCCTGGTGGACGGCATTGTGGGGATTGAGACGGATGGCTATGCACACCACAGCAGCCGTGAAGCCTACCGTGAGGACAGGCGGCGGTGGAACATCACCGTTATCAGGGGCGTGCCCACGCTCCGCGTGACGTTCGAAATGCTGCTGGGTGAGCCCCGGGAGTTCGTGCTAATGGTGCAGCAGGCCCTTGCGACGTACCGACGTGCGTAGTGAAGGCGTGGCTCGCTGAGCAGGGACTGTCCCTGCGCAGTGACAGGCTTGCTCAGCGCGTGGCCGTGCGCCGTGGGGGCGCCGGCGGAACCTCCTTGGCTGCAACCACGCGGTCAAGGGGAATGACGACGTCGGCCTGCCGGGTACGGACGGTGCAGGAACCGGCGTCGCACGCCACCAGGTGGCCCAGTGCGTCGGTGAAACCTTCTTCGATCCTGTACCGCACCACGACCCGGATTCCCGGTGCTGCAGAGGAAAGGAACCGGGCGGGCGGGGGTACTGGCTGACTCACCAGTTCATACTAGAGTCCCGGCTAGGTTCGCGGTAACGGGCTGGGAGATAATAGGCTCAGATGTCAGACTCCGGCCGTGCCGCCGGATGCAAGAGCCGGCGGGACGCCGGAACCCCAACGTGGAGAGGCCAGGGACGTGACGTACGTAATCGCGCAGCCGTGTGTGGATGTCAAGGACAAGGCGTGCATTGAAGAATGCCCCGTCGACTGCATCTATGAAGGCGAGCGTTCGCTGTACATCCATCCGGACGAATGCGTCGACTGTGGAGCCTGCGAACCGGTGTGCCCGGTGGAGGCCATCTACTATGAGGACGACACTCCCGATGAGTGGGCCGACTACTACAAGGCCAACGTGGAGTTCTTCGATGACCTCGGTTCCCCTGGCGGGGCAGCGAAGATCGGCAACACGGGCAAGGACCACCCGATGATCGCCGCGTTGCCCCCGCAGAACCAAGACCACTGACCGGACGGAAACAGTGACCGCAGCAGCGAACCCGTTTGGCCTGGATCTGCCCGACTACCCGTGGGAGGCCATGGCGCCGTACCTGGCGAAGGCAACGGAGCACCCCGGCGGGGCCGTCAACCTTTCCATCGGGACGCCCGTGGACCCCACACCGGCGTTGATACAGGACGCCCTGAAAGCCGCTGCGGACGCCCCGGGATATCCCACGGTCCACGGCACGCCCGCCCTGCGCGAAGCCATCGCGGGCTGGTTCGAACGCCGCCGTGGAGTGGCCGGCCTCGATCCACGCAACATCATGCCTACGGTTGGTTCGAAGGAACTCGTGGCGTGGCTGCCGCTGCTGCTCGGCCTGAAGCCCGGAGACGTCGTCGTCCGCCCCAAGGTGGCCTACCCCACCTACGATATTGGCGCTACCCTGGCCGGTGTTACCTCCGTGGCCACGGACAACCTGGACGAACTCGATGAGGCGACCCGTTCTCGGGTTCGGCTGATCTGGGTGAACTCACCCGGCAACCCCACCGGCAGCGTGCGGGACGCGGACTCATTGAGGACGCTGGTGGAGCAGGCGCGCGAACTGGGCGCCGTGGTGGCCTCGGACGAGTGCTACGCGGAGCTGGGCTGGGGTGCCTGGGATGTCCAGCGCGGCGGCCAGCCCGTCCCCAGCATCCTGGACCCGCGCGTGGCCGGCGGATCGCACCAGGGCCTGCTGGCGGTGTACTCACTGAGCAAGCAGTCCAATGTTGCCGGCTACCGGGCAGCGTTCGTGGCAGGCGACCCGGACCTGATGCCCAACCTGGTCAACAGCCGCAAGCACGCGGGCATGATCGTGCCCTACCCGATCCAGGAAGCCATGCGTGTTGCCCTCGGGGACGACGCGCACGTCGAAGCCCAGAAGGACCTGTACCGCGGCCGGCGTGAGCGGCTTGTGCCCGCCCTGCTGGACTTCGGCCTGGAAATCAAGGAGTCCGACGCCGGGCTGTACCTTTGGTCGACGGCGGGAGAGGGCACGTGGGAGACCGTGTCGCGCCTCGCCGAGCGCGGCATCGTGGTGGGCCCCGGCGTCTTTTACGGAGAAGCAGGCAACGGGTACGTCCGGGTGGCCCTCACCGGCACCGACGAGCGGATCGACGCAGCAGTCGCCCGGCTCGCAGGGCAGGACGGCAAGTAACATTACTGTGACTCGCGCCACATCGGGTGCATTTTAGGCCGTGTGGGGCTGTCGCGGATTAGTGACACCCGCCAAGGAGCTGTACTTTTTAACTGATCAATGGTGGCTTTCTACAAGAAGGCAGCCCGGGTGTTGGAACCTGTGTTCTCAGGTGCAGTGCGCGGCTCACCTGATGTTGGATCAAGCTTTCGACAGAGGCCAAAGGCGCCTCATGAAGGGGACTCCATGACTGAGACCAACAATGCTGCGACCCTGCTCCACGCAGGTGGCGAGCTTAAGCTCCCGCGCATCCAGGTTGTTGAAGGGAACGAAGGTTACGACGTCTCCAAGCTGCTGAAGCAGACCGGTGCCGTGACGTTTGACCCCGGCTTCATGAACACCGCAGCAACCACCTCGGCAATCACCTACATCGACGGCGATGCGGGCATCCTGCGCTACCGCGGGTACCCCATCGAGCAGCTGGCGCAGCACTCCAGCTTCCTTGAGGTTTCCTACCTGCTGATCTACGGCAACCTGCCCACGCCCACAGAACTGGACGAGTTCGACCAGAAGATCCGGCGCCACACCCTGCTGCACGAGGAGCTCAAGGGCTTCTTCGGCGGCTTCCCCCGCGACGCGCACCCCATGCCGGTGCTGTCCTCGGCCGTGTCCGCACTGTCCACGTTCTACCAGGACTCGCTGGACCCGTTCAACGCCGAGCAGGTGGAGGTCTCCACCATCCGCCTGATGGCCAAGCTGCCGGTCATCGCCGCCTACGCGCACAAGAAGTCCATCGGCCAGCCCATGCTGTACCCGGACAACTCCATGAACCTGGTGGAGAACTTCCTGCGCCTCAGCTTCGGCCTCCCCGCCGAGCAGTACGAGCTGGACCCCGTCATCGTCAAGGCGCTGGACCTGCTGCTGATCCTGCATGCGGACCACGAGCAGAACTGCTCCACCTCCACGGTGCGCCTGGTGGGTTCGTCCAACGCCAACCTCTTCGCTTCCGTCTCCGCCGGCATCAACGCCCTCTTCGGCCCCGCCCACGGCGGCGCCAACGAGGCCGTGCTGAAGATGCTGCGCCAGATCCAGGCCGAGGGCCTCAAGCCCGAGGACTACATGGAGAAGGTCAAGAACAAGGAGGACGGCGTCCGCCTCATGGGCTTCGGGCACCGGGTCTACAAGAACTACGACCCGCGCGCCAAGATCGTCAAGGCCACCGCCCACGAGATCCTCAGCAAGCTCGGCGGCAACGACGAACTGCTGGACATCGCCATGCGCCTGGAAGAGAAGGCGCTGAGCGACGACTACTTCATCCAGCGCAAGCTCTACCCGAACGTGGACTTCTACACCGGCCTGATCTACAAGGCCATGGGTTTCCCCGAGAAGATGTTTACCGTGCTGTTCGCCATCGGCCGCCTGCCCGGCTGGATCGCCCAGTGGCGCGAAATGATCAGCGACCCCAACACCAAGATCGGCCGCCCGCGCCAGCTGTACATCGGCGAGCCGGAGCGCGACTACCCGGCCCGCTGACCCCTGCAGCCACAACAGGCTTAACGACGACGGCCGCGCACCTTTCGCAGGTGGGCGGCCGTTCCGCGTTAAGCACCGACGAGGTTGGGCTCAGGAGGCGTAGCCGTTCGGGTTGTTCTTTTGCCAGCGCCAGTGGTCCTCGCACATCTGGTCCACGGTTTTGGTGGTGGACCAGCCGAGGTCGGCGAGGGCTGAGGCGGCGTCCGCCCAGAAGGCGGGAAGGTCCCCGGCCCGGCGGTCGGTGATCTCGTAGGGGATGGGCTTGCCGACGGCTTTTTCAAAGGAGTGCAGGACTTCCAGGACGGAGGAGCCCTTGCCGGAGCCGAGGTTCCAGCGGAACACGCCGGTGCGGCCGGTGATGTGGTTCAGTGCGGCCACGTGGCCTTCGGCGAGGTCCACGACGTGGATGTAGTCGCGCAGGCAGGTGCCATCGGGGGTGTCGTAGTCGCCGCCGAAGACCATGAGTTTGTCGCGGCGGCCCACGGCCACCTGGGCGATGAAGGGGACGAGGTTGTTGGGGATGCCCTGGGGGTCTTCGCCGATGCGGCCGGAGGGGTGGGCGCCGACGGGGTTGAAGTAGCGCAGCAGGGCTATGTGCCAGCGCGGGTCCGCGGCGCCGAGGTCGGTGAGGATGTCCTCGATCTGTTCCTTGGTGCGCCCGTAGGGGTTGTTGGCGCCGATCTCCATTTTTTCGACGTAGGGGATGGGGTTGTGTTCGCCGTAGACGGTGGCTGAGGAGCTGAAGACGATGGAGCGGACGTCGTGCCGGTCCATGGCGCGGATCAGGTTCAGGGTGCCGACGAGGTTGTTGTAGTAGTACTTCAGCGGCTCCCGGACGGATTCGCCGACGGCCTTGAGGCCTGCGAAGTGGATGACGGCGTCGATGCCGCTGCCGGCGAAGACGTTTTCCACCGCGGCCTCGTCCACCAGGTCCACGTTGTGGAATGCGGCGGCCATGCCGCTCAGTTCGGACACCCGGCGCAGTGATTCCTCGCTTGAGTTGACCAGGTTGTCGATGACCACCACGTCGTGGCCGGCTTCCTGAAGGGACAAGACAGTGTGGGAACCGATGTAGCCGGTACCCCCGGTAACCAAGATTTTCATGCCCCCAACGCTATCCCACGGCGCCTCTTCGCCGCCCCCGCGTCCCGGATGCCGGGCGCCATGTGACACGGCAATAAAAGCACAAGTGTGCTATTAAGGATGGTGCCCAAATTAGTTGATGCAGACGTCCGGCGGCAGGACGTGGTCGATGCCGTGCTGCGCATCATCGCAGTTGACGGACTGGAACGGGCCTCGCTGCGGGAAGTGGCCGACGAGGCGGGCCTGGCCGTGGGATCGGTCCGGCACTATTTCGCCGGCAGCGAGGAGCTGCTTGCCTTCTCCTTCGCAACCGTGGTGGACCGCATCCTGGCCCGGCTGGGAAGGCTGTGGCCGGCGGTGCACGGCGCGGCACGGGGGAGTGCCGGCCAGCGGGAGGCTGCTTAACCCTCCTGGGTGGCATGCTGCCCCTGGACGAGGACAGCGCGGTGGAGGTCTGCGCCTGGCTGGCGTTCAAGAATGCCGCACGGATCAAGGCTTTTCTCTCCGCCGAGGCCGACCGCAGCCACCGGGAAGTGGCGGCCATCGTCGGCACCGTCATCGCTTCCCTGCTGCCGGAGGACGAACCGCAGGAGAGCCTGGTGCTTGAAGCCGAGCGGCTCCTGGCCACCCTTGACGGGCTGTGCCTGCACGCTTTGCTGCAGCCGGGCTGGATGACCGCACAGATGTGCCGCGACGTCCTGGAGCGGCACCTGGACGGCGTGGCACGGTAGGTTGCTCCCGTTGGCCAGGCTGTCCTGCACTACCGCGAATTGCCTGCGGGAATAGACTGATAACCGGGTAGGCCGGACCGGACCACAATGCCCGGTACGAGTAAGGCCAGGGAAGGACTTCGGATGCAGCATGCAAGCGGTTCAGGGTGGCACATCACCACGGACACGTCCGGGCCGATGATGATTGCCCTGTACGTCCGGGACGCGGCCGGCCTGAATGGAGTGGGACGGCCCATGCTGTCCCATGCCGCACCCAAAGTCCGCTCCGCAGACCACTCCCACCTGACGGCAGACGTTGGCGGGCTGAGCGCCCTGAAAACCGAATGGGAGGCCTGGTGGGAGCAGCTTCTCAAGGCCCACCCGCAGACGTCCCCGGAGCTGTCCCCGCCCGGTTTCGAAGCCTTCGGCAACTCCCCGGCCCTTCAGCGGGTCCTGCAGGCACATTTCGGTTCGGCCCTCACCTGGGCCCGTGAACGCCGGAGCGAGTACGCCGAACTGGAAGCCGAACGTGTGGCCACCGGAACGGACCAGCAGCTGAAGGACATGGTGGACGACCGGCTGCTGGAAGTGGGCCGGGATGCCCGGGACTTCACGCTGACCATCATCGAACTTCCCCTGGACGAACAACGCGCCTGGTACCTGGAACCGGACAAGATCATCATGAGCCAGCAACTCATGGGCCAGCCCGACCTGTTCCGCAGCTACGTCCAGCCGGTGCTGGAAATCCTCGTCTAGCCCCGCGCCAGGCAGGACGACGGCGGCCCTCAGCTGCCGCCGTCGTCCTGCCTGACGGTGATGCGCACCTGGCCGTCCGGTGCCCCCGACTCCCGCCATCCGTCCCCGCCGCTGCGCTGCCAGGTCCGGCCTGCCACGTCCACCTGGGTGACGGCGAGTTCCTTGGCGTTGGCTACTGCCCATTGCGCGATGGACCAAGCCTCGGTTCCGCCGGCGTCCACCACCAGGCCGCCTCCCGCTGCTTCGGCGTCCACGCCTCCGTACGCGAGGTCCAGTTCGGAGGCCACTGTGGCGGTGTCACCGGATGCCGTGGCAGAGCGGAGGGTGCACTGCACCGCCTCCGGCGTCTGCCCTGTCAGGCCGGAGGCGAACGCGCGGCCCAGGTCTTCGTGCTGGGCGTAGGCCTGGGGGTGCGCGGAGCGCTGGACCTGCTGCGCCGCGTCCGTAATGTCGAGCGTCTCGTAGCCCGGGATCTTGACCAGGGCGTCGTAGAAGGCGTTCACGGCGTAGTACGGGTCCATGATCTGGGCCTCTGTTCCCCAGCCCTGGGAGGGCCGTTGCTGGAACAGGCCACGGGAATCGGGTCCTGCCTGGTCGCCGTGTCCGATGTTGCGGAGCTTGGATTCCTGCATGGCCGTAGCCAGCGCGATGCTCGCCGCCCGGGGCGGCAGTCCGCGCCGCACCGCCACGGCAGTAATAAGGGCGGCATACACCGCCTGGTCCGGCGCCAGTTCTGCCGTCCGGTTGCCCGCGGTCGCGGTGCAGCGTTCCGAAACCAGGGTCTCGGAACGCTGCACAAAGTACACCGCAGTGTAGATGCCGCCGGCCACGAGTGCGAGGGCCAGCACCAGCACCACGAAGCGGCGCAGGCTGCGTCTGCGTGCCACTGGTGGATTCAGTTGGCGTGCAGGGCGTCGTTCAGTTCGACCGTCTGGCCCTTGCGGGGGAGGACCTCCACGGCGCCGGTGGTGGAGTTGCGGCGGAAGAGGAGGTTGGGCACGCCGGAAAGCTCCGCGGCCTTGACGATCTTCGTCGTGTCTTCGCCCACCTCGTCCTTGGGACCCGGTACCCGCACGCGGGTGCCGGCGGTGACATAGAGGCCTGCTTCCACCACGGAGTCATCACCGATGCTGATGCCGACGCCGGAGTTTGCGCCCAGCAGGACGCGCTCGCCGATGGTGATCTTCTCCTTGCCGCCGCCGGAAAGGGTGCCCATGATTGAGGCGCCGCCGCCGACGTCGCTGCCGTTGCCGGTGACGACACCGGCCGATATGCGGCCTTCAACCATGGAGGTGCCAAGGGTGCCAGCGTTGAAGTTCACGAAGCCCTCGTGCATCACCGTGGTGCCTTCCGCCAGGTGCGCGCCCAGGCGGACCCGGTCAGCGTCGGCGATGCGTACTCCGCTGGGTACGACGTAGTCCACCATGCGCGGGAACTTGTCCACGCCGTACACGGTGACGGCACCCCGGCGGCGCAGCCTGGCGCGGGTCAGTTCGAAGCCTTCGACGGCGGCCGGGCCGAAGTTGGTCCAGACGACGTTGGGCAGCTTGCCGAAGATGCCGTCAAGGTTGATCGTGTTGGGCCGGACCAGCCGGTGGGAGAGCAGGTGGAGGCGCAGGTAGGCGTCTGCCGTGTCGGCAGGGGCCTCGTCCAGGTTGATCTGGACGAACACCACCTTCTGCTCGGTACCGCGGTCCTCATCGGCGCCGTTCTCGGCAATCTGCACCAGGGCTTCATCGGCGTTTTCCACCGAGCGGAGGTTCCCGGCCGCTACACCGAGTGCGGGGGCGGGGAACCAGACATCCAGGACGGTGGCATCGCTGCCGGCTGTGGAGATGGTGGCCACGCCAAAGCCATACGCGGAGCGTTCGCCGGCGGCGGTGTTCAAGGTTTCGGGCACGGCAGAAGAAGCGGTTTCAGTCATGTGCCCCAGTCTATCGAGGGCCGGGTGGCCGGTTCGAACTAGACTTGCTTCGTGACTGCAGAAACCGCGCCCCAACCGTCCGTGCACACCCTTGACCTTCGCCAGGACGTGGCGTTGCTGACCGCAGCCATCATGGATATCGAAAGCGTCTCCGGCAATGAGCGCGCCCTGGCCGACGCCGTGGAGCAGGCCCTGCTGGCCATCCCGGAGCTGAGCGTGGTGCGGGACGGCGATGCCATCATTGCCCGCACCGAACTTGGCCGCAGCGAACGGGTCATCCTCGCCGGCCACCTGGACACGGTGCCGCTCCCCCTGGCCGAAGGCTCCAAAGGCACCGTCCCCTCCAGCTGGGAGTCCGGCGTGCCGGGGGAGGGAGTCCTCTACGGCCGCGGTGCCACCGATATGAAGGGCGGCGTCGCGGTCCAGCTTGCGCTGGCCGCGGGCCTGTTCGGCGGCGGCGCGCAGCCAAGGCGCGACGTCACCTTCGTCTTCTACGACCATGAGGAAGTGGAAGCGGTGAAGAGCGGCCTCGGGCGCCTGGTCCGCAACCACGGCGACCTGCTGCAGGGGGACTTCGCCATCCTGCTCGAACCGACGGACGGCACGGTGGAGGGCGGCTGCAACGGCACCAGCCGGTTCGAGGCGAGCACTGCCGGGGAGGCTGCCCACTCCGCGCGGGCCTGGATGGGCAGCAACGCCATCCATGCCGCGGCACCCATCCTGGCCCGCCTGGCCGCCTACGAACCGCGCACGGTCAACGTCGATGGCCTGGATTACCGGGAAAGCCTCAACGCGGTGAAGATCAATGGCGGCACGGCCGGCAATGTCATCCCGGACCGGTGCGTGGTGGAGATCAACTACCGGTTCGCCCCGGACAAGACCCCGGACCAGGCTGAAGCCCACGTGCGCGAACTGCTGGAGGGCTTTGACGTGGTGCGCACCGATGCAGCGGCCGGCGCCCGGCCCGGGCTGCAGCACCCGGCTGCTGCCTCCTTCGTTGCCGCCGTGGGAGCCGAGCCCAAGCCCAAATACGGCTGGACCGACGTCGCCCGTTTCAGCGAGCTGGGCATCCCGGCGGTGAACTTCGGCCCCGGCGATGCGCTGCTGGCGCACAAGGACAACGAGCACGTCCACGCCGACGCCATCCGCAACTGCCTGCGCGCCTTGCAGGAGTGGCTGGCAGGCTGACGCAAGCGAAAAGGTCCGGAATTCCCGCGGGAATTCCGGACCTTTTTGTCGACGGCCGCCAATACTACGGAGCCGCAGCCTCCAGGACGTCCGGTTCGGCCTTGGCCGTACCGCCGGCTGCCTTCTTGGAGCCGCGCCGCTCGATCCACACAGCGAGCCGCGAGACCGAGATGTTGATGGCAATGTAGATCGCCGCGGCCACGAAGAAGATCGGGAAGAGGTACTGGGTGCCCAGGAAGTCCGCCATGACCTGGACTGCGCGCAGGAGTTCGCCGTAGGCCACGATGTAACCCAGCGAGGTGTCCTTCAGGAGGACCACCATCTGCGCCACCAGCGAGGGCATCATGCGCCGGATCGCCTGGGGCAACTCGATCAGCATGCGTGACTTGTAGCTGGTCAGCCCGATGGCCAGGCCTGCCTCGCGCTGTCCCCGGGGGAGGGACTGGATGCCGGCGCGGATGATCTCGGCGAACACTGCCGCGTTGTAGAGCACCAGGCCTGCCACGACGGCGATGAATGCGGAGGTGCCGAAGCCCAGCAGGATGAAGAGCATCATCAGGACCACCGGCATGCCGCGGAGGAACTCGAGGATGACCCTCATGGGGACACGGATCGCGGCGGCGTCCGATATGCGCAGCAGGCACAGCAGCAGGCCCAGCGGGAACGCGATGACCGCGGCGAGGGCTGCCGCCGAGAGGGTGGAGCCGAGGCCGTTGCCGAGCAGCCGCCACACATCGGCGCGCGTGAAAATCTGCCAGCGGCGTGCTTCGAAGATGCCCTGCTGCGCGAGGGTCATGATGATCCATGCCAGGAGGCCGAGGATCAGGAGGCCGCCGACAATGGAGGCGATCAGGGAGAACCGGCGGGCTTTGGGGCCGGGCACGTCGTAAAGGACGGAGCTCATCGGGCAATCGCCACCTTTCGTTCCACCGTGTTGGCAAGGATTCCCAGCGGAACGGTGAGGAGCAGATAGAAGAACGCGGTGCCCAGCAGGACGGTGATGACGGCGTCGCCGTTGGCGTTGGCCAGCTGGCGGCCGTAGCCGAACAATTCCAGGACGAAGAATGCGCCGGCCACCGAGGAGTTCTTGACCAGGGCGATCAGGATGTTGATCAGCGGCGGGATCACAGTCCGCAATGCCTGGGGGAGGATGATGAGCGAGAGCACCTGGCCGAATTTCATGCCGATGCTGCGCGCGGCCTCGGCCTGGCCGACCGGGACGCTGTTCACACCCGAGCGGACAGCTTCGGCGATGAACGCGGCCGTGTAGGTGCTGAGGGCGATAATTGCTGCAACCTCGAACTGCTCGAACTTGACCCCGATGCGGGGGAGCACGACTGCTGCGAAGAAGAACGCGATGGTGAGGGGGGTGTTGCGGAGTACCTCCACGTAGACGGTGCTGAAACCGCGCAGCGCCGCGACCGGGGAAACGCGTGCCGCGGCCAGCAGGGTACCAAGGATCAACGCGAAGATGCCGGAGACGACGGAGAGGAAAAGTGTGCGGAGAAAACCTTCCCAGTACAGGGGCAGGTTTTCAAGAATGACGTCCATAAGATCCTTCGGCTGTAAGCGTGGACGGATTAAAAGCTGTGCTGCCGGGGCTGTTGTGCGGCCCCGGCAGCGTGGACGCTACTTAGTAACGGTCGATGGCCGGGAGTTTCGGTGCGGTCTTGATGACCGTACCGGCGGTGGCTTCCCAAGCCTTCTTGTAGGAGCCGTCCTTTTCGAAGGATTCCAGCTGGTCATTGATCCAGTTGCGGAACTCGGTGTCGCCCTTCTTCAGGCCGATGCCGTAGGGCTCCTTGGTGAAGGTTTCGTCGGAGGCCAGCTTGAAGGCATCCGGTTCCTTGTCGACGAAACCGGCGAGGATCACGTTGTCCGTGGTCACGGCTTCAACCTGCTTGTTGCGCAGCGGCTCCAGGCAGGCGGAGTAGGTGGCGGCGGGGACCAGTTCGGCGCCGTACTTGTCCACGATCGTGGCGGCCGGGGTGGAGCCGGTGACGGAGCAGACCTTCTTGCCCTTGACGTCTTCGGGCTTCTTGATGGTGTCGTTGTCCTTGTTCACCATCAGGGCCTGGCCTGCTTCGTAGTACGGGCCGGCGAAGTCGACAACCTGCTTGCGCTTGTCGCTGATGGTGTAGGTAGCGATGACGATGTCCACCTTGCCCTGCTCGATGAAGGGCTCGCGGTTGGCGGACACGGTCTCGGACCATTCGATCTTGTCTGCGGCGATGCCCAGCTTGGCGGCGATCAGCTTACCGATTTCAACGTCGAAACCGACGGGCTTGCCGTCGAGGCCCACCTGGCCGAACAGGGGCTGGTCAAACTTGGTGCCGATTTTGATGGTTCCGGCAGAGGAGAGCTTCGCCATGGTGGTGCCTGCAGCGAACGTCGGCTTCTCGACCGGGCTCGGGTTGCTGGAGCCTCCTGAGTCGCCGCCGCCGCCGCAGGCGCTCAGGGACAGGGCGAGGGCAGCGGTAGCCGCCACGACGAGGGACTTCCGCCTGGACATAAATGCCTTCATGACATTCCTTTCATTGATGGCCGTGGGTTTCCGGCCTGGATGCGAACTGAAGTGTGGTGTTCGGGTGGTCAGTGGGTGAGGAGCTTGGACAGGAAGTCCTTGGCGCGGTCGCTCTTCGGGTTGGTGAAGAACTCCTCGGGAGTGGCGTCCTCGACGATCTGGCCGTCCGCCATGAAGACCACGCGGTCCGCGGCCTTGCGGGCGAAGCCCATCTCGTGCGTGACCACGATCATGGTCATGCCCTCCTTGGCGAGCTGGACCATGACATCAAGGACCTCGTTGATCATTTCGGGGTCCAGGGCGGACGTGGGCTCGTCGAACAGCATGACCTTGGGCTTCATTGCCAGGGCACGGGCGATCGCGACACGCTGCTGCTGGCCGCCGGAGAGCTGGGCCGGCAGCTTGGGTGCCTGGTGTCCCACGCCAACGCGTTCCAGGAGCGCCATGGCATCCTTCTCCGCGGCGGCCTTGGAAACACCCTTGACCTTGATGGGGCCCAGTGTCACGTTCTCGAGGATGGTTTTGTGGGCAAACAGGTTGAAGGACTGGAAGACCATTCCGACGTCGGCACGCAGCTGGGCGAGCTCCTTGCCTTCCTCGGGCAGGACCTTGCCGTCGATGCTGATGGTTCCGCCCTCGATGGTTTCCAGGCGGTTGATGGCCCGGCAGAGGGTGGACTTACCGGAGCCGGAGGGCCCGATGACCACAACAACCTCGCCCTTGCGGACCTGGAGGTTGATGTCCTTCAAAACGTGCAACTGGCCGTAATGCTTGTTAACGGCGTTCAGGGAGACGAGAGCATCGCCGGGCACATGAGTAGTCATAGGAAAGAATCTAGTTGAACAACGCAGCCTTATGACCCCAATCACGCCAAGTTCCTGCTGATCGTGATTCAAGAGATACCTGGAGTTGGAGGTTAGCCTAGGGGAATGAGTATCAATGCAGACCCGGCCAAGAATTCCCAGCCGCGCCGAAAAGGTCCCCTTGAGCTGCGCCGCAAACAGGCAGCGGTGGAAATGTCGGACCAGCACCTGCTTGATACCAAGGGCCCCGGCCAGTTCGTGCACACCGACCCGTGGCGCGTCCTGCGGATTCAAAGCGAATTTGTCGAAGGCTTCGGCGCGCTCGCGGACATCGGAAAAGCGGTCAGCGTGTTCGGCTCCGCCCGCACGAAACCCGGCAGCACCTACTACGAAATGGGTGTGGAAGTTGGGCGCAAGCTTGCCGAGGCGGGAGTAGCTGTCATCACCGGCGGCGGTCCCGGCTCGATGGAAGCCGCCAACCGCGGCACCGTTGAAGGCAACGGAGTGTCGGTAGGCCTGGGCATCGAGCTGCCGTTCGAACAGGGCCTAAACCAGTGGGTGGACCTGGGCATCAACTTCCGCTACTTCTTCGCCCGCAAGACGATGTTCGTCAAGTACGCCCAGGGCTTCATCGTGCTGCCCGGCGGCCTGGGCACGCTCGACGAACTGTTCGAGGCCATGGTGCTGGTGCAGACGCGGAAGGTCACCTCGTTCCCGATCGTGCTCCTCGGCGTCGACTTCTGGGGACCGATGATCGAATGGATCAAGGGGACCCTGGTGGCCGAAGGCATGGTTTCGGAAAAGGACCTCGACCTCATCCAGCTTGTCGACGACCCCGCCGAAGCCGTGGACCGCGTCCTGCACGGGGCCATCAGTCCGGCGCTGAACGGCGAGCAGCGGCCGGAGTAGGCGCAGGGGTCTGGTCTGGCACGATGGAACCGTGAGTTTCTTTCTGGTTTTCCTCGCCGTGGTCCTGGTCGCGGCGGTCCTTTGGGCCGGCTCGGCCGGCGGTCCCGCAAGGAGGGCGGTGCGCCGCTGCCCGTACTGCTGGACGGCGCCTTCGAAGAGCCCCCTGCCAACCTGCCTCCCGTGCTGCTGCCGGCGCATGCCGGCCCGGAGGACGTCAACCGGGTGCGCTTTTCGCTCGGCCTGCGCGGATACCGGATGGACCAGGTGGACCAGGTACTGGATGAGCTGCGTGACCAACTGGCCGCCAGGGACGCCGAAGTTGCGCAGTTGCGCGGGCAGGTGGCGGCGCTGCGGACGGCGTCCGACGGCGGGGCGGCCACGGGTGAAGGGCCTGCCCAGGAGCGAATTTCCGAAGGTCCTGCCGCGGACGGGCGCGAAGGCGCACCTGCGCGGAAGGGCGGACAGTGAGCACGGTGACGCGGCGCCGGGCACCCCTGGTATCCGCCTCAGCGCTGGCCCAGCGGATGGCATCGGCTGTCCGCGGCTGGCCGTGGTGGCTGCAGGTCACCGCCGTCTATGGCAGCGCCCGCCTGGCCAGCGCCTTCATCTTCATGGCCGCGGCCCTGCACCAGGGCGCCAACCCGTGGTTCGCGCCGAAGCCGGACTACTGGAACTTCATCAACATCTGGGATGCCCGCTGGTACGGGCAGGTCATCGCCGGCGGGTATCCGTCGGTCCTGCCCACGGATGCTGCCGGCAATGTCCAGGAGAACACGTGGGCGTTCTACCCCCTCTTCCCGGCGCTGGCCGGCGGACTGAGCAGCCTCACCGGGTTGAAGCCGGCCGCCTCGCTGACACTCATCGCGATGCTGGCCGGCTGGGGCGCCGCGCTGGCGGTGTACGCGCTCTTCCGGTGCAAAGCCGCGCACGGGCCGGCGATGTGGGGGGTGGCGTTCTTCGCGACCTTCCCGGTCTCGGCCGTCCTGCAGGTTCCGTACGCCGAGCCGTTGTCGCTCCTGCTCCTGGCAGCGGCGCTGCTGCTGGTGGTGCGGCGGCAATACCTGTTGGCCATCCCCGTTGTGGTCCTCCTGTGCCTTTCCCGGCCGGTGGGCGTTCCCTTTGCTGCCTGCCTGGGCCTGCTGCTGGTGATCCGTGCCGTGGTGCGGTTCAGGGGCGGGCGGCGGAGCGCTACCGGCGAAGAAGCCCATTCCCTCGCGGACCTGGCGGCGCTGGCCGGGCTTACCGCCGTCGCGGGTCTGTCAGCCCTGGCGTGGCCGGCGGCGGCGTGGGCTGCCACCGGTGACCCGCTCGCCTACACCAAGACTGAAACCGTGTGGCGTGGCCACGACCTGGTGCCATTCAAGCCCTGGTTCGACGCCGGCGTCGACCTCTTCGGCCCCGTGCTGGGCATCCTGGCGCCCCTGGTATTCGCTGGTCTCTTCACCGCGCTGCTGTTCGTGCCGCCGGTGGTGCGGCTCGGCGTCGAACTGCGGATCTGGTGCGCCTGCTACATGGGCTACCTGCTGGTGTTCCTGCATCCGCAGACCAGCACGTTCAGGATGCTCCTGCCACTGTTTCCGCTGGCACTGGGCGCGGCGCTGCTCTCCCGGTCCAGGGCGTACCGGGGGGCCGTGGTCACCATGTTCCTGCTGCTGCAGATCGTCTGGATCGTGTGGTTGTGGGCGTGGGCGCAGCTGCCCGGCGGAGGGGACTATCCGCCCTAGAAAAGGAAGCTTCGGTGCAGGTCAGGCGGGGAATTACGGCTTGCCGGAAATGTCCATCGATTAGCTACGTGCGGGTAATTCCGGGATAATGATAGGTAAGCAAGGACATAAGCATTCAGAAAACGCGCAGCCTTGGCGGTGGGAATCCACCCCGCCATCGCAGCCTGATCGACATGCGGACGCAGCCCGCCCGGGCTGATTAGTCCTGGGACACAATGGAGGGAAATTCCTCATGGCGGCGATGAAACCACGCACCGGCGACGGCCCTATGGAAGTCACCAAGGAGGGCCGCAGCCTGATCATGCGCGTCCCGCTCGAAGGCGGCGGGCGCCTTGTGGTCGAACTGAACGCTGCCGAGGCAGCCAACCTGAAGGACTGCCTGGTAGGCGTCACCGAGTAATTGTGCCGGACAGGGTCCGCAGCTGGCGCTGCGGGCCCTGTCCTGTTTCCGGCGCGCCTACTTCTTGACGGCCACCAGCAGGCCGTCACCGGTGGGCAGCATTGCCGACGCCAGCCGCTCGTCGTCGCGGATTGCCTTGCCCACCTGCCGCAGGGTTACCGTATTGGGCTCGCGTCCCGCCGGGTTGGCCACCTTGTCCTTGTCCAGCGCGTCATTGATGACCAGCAGCCCCGAACGCTTGAGTAGGCGGATGGCCTGCTCCACGTAGCCGGGCAGTCCGGGCTTGTCCGCGTCGATGAAGACGAGATCGTAGGCGCTGTCGGTGAGCCGCGGCAGGACGTCCCCCGCACGCCCGGAAATGGTGCGGGTCCGGTTGGCCGGGCTGCCGGCCTCGGCGAACGCCTCACGCGCCGCGCGCAGGTGCTCCACGTCCACGTCGATGGTGGTCAGGACAGCCTGGGGGCCAAGTCCCCGCAGGAGGCACACGCCGGACACCCCGGCGCCGGTGCCGATTTCGACGGCGGTCTGGGCCTTGGACGCCGCCGCGAGGACCGTGAGGACGGCGCCCACGCCGGGACTGATGGCACTGACACCCAGTTCAAAGGAGCGCTCCCTGGCCCGGAGCATGACCTCATCCTCAGCGGGCAGATCTTCTGCATAGGACCAGCTGCTGGACTTGTCGGCGCTCATGAATCATCGCTTTCTGGGCGGAAGGGGGGAGTGTCTCCCCAAGCCTACTGTGTCCGGGCGGGCCCACCGTGGAAGCAGCCGTTGCGCCCAAGGCTGAAGTTTGCGCGCAGTCAGGAAATTCCCAGCCAAGTTTGACATGATAAATATCCGCTCATCCAAAAGGTGACCGGCGCCGAACCAGAGATGTCAACAGTATCCGGGCGTTAGCATTCCACGAGGGGAGTGGACGATGTCATCTTCAGTTGTGGCACCTGTCCCTGCAGTAAACAATCCCGACGATGAGTGGGTCCGCCCCACCTGGGAAGAAGTGGTCACCAACCATTCGGCGAAGGTCTACCGGCTGGCTTACCGCCTGACCGGAAACAAGTTCGACGCCGAGGACCTCACCCAGGAGGTTTTCGTCCGCGTCTTCCGGTCACTGGAGAACTTCAAGCCCGGAACGCTCGACGGCTGGCTGCACCGGATCACCACCAACCTCTTCCTTGACCAGGCGCGCCGAAGGACCCGCATCCGCTTCGACGCCCTTGCCGAGGACGCCGAGTCCCGGCTGCCCGGCCGTGAGCCCGGACCTGAGCAGAGCTTTGAGCTGAACAACCTTGACCTGGACGTGCAGGCGGCACTGGAGGAGCTGCCGCCGGACTTCCGGGCCGCCGTGGTGCTGTGCGACCTGGAGGGGCTGTCCTACGACGAGGTGGCCGAGGCCCTGGGCGTCAAGCTCGGGACGGTCCGCTCCCGCATCCACCGCGGGCGGACCATGCTCCGGGAAAAGCTCGCCCACCGGGACCCCCGCCCGCAGCAGACCCGCCGCAAGCTCTCGATGCCGCGCATGGCCGGGATCCTCTGATCGGCGCATGAAGCCCCAGTTCCCCTTCGGCGGCAGGCACCAGCGCACCAGCAGCCACCTCCAGGCGTGCCACGAATGTGCCGCCACGGTGCGCCGGGAACGGCAATACCTGGAACGCCTCCGCGAGGCTCCCATTCCGCCGGCCAGCCAGGACCTGACCGAGCGGCTGCTCTCCCGCACCTCCGAACTCGCCGCCCAGGCACCTCTTCCGGCCCATGCCGGCGGACCCTCCCGTACTGCTGCCCGGGCACTGGCCATGGCCACCGGCGGAACGGTTGCGGCGGCCGGAGTGCTCGCGGTCGGGGCTTTCGCCGCAGCGGGCGATCCCCTGGCCGCCAACGCCGCGGGAAGCACAGCCGCTTTCTCCCATGTCTCGTCGCAAACGCCCGCGGACGGCAGGACCTTGAATGCCGAGCAGGTGGGCCGGCTGCGCTCCGAGGGGTGGGCGTGCCCCGAACTGGAAGCCATGGGGTTCCACCTGGAGGCAGCCAGGGCGCTGGTGGTTGAGGGCCAGCCCGCTGTAGAGCTGCGCCTCGGTGACGGCTTCCACCATGCAACCATCACCGAACAGCACTCCGTCAGCCCCGGGGCGGCGGCTCCTGAAAGCAGTGCCGATGGCGGGCTCCTGCAGGTCTGGGGCACCTCGCCCTGGTCTGCAACCTACCGGGCGGCCGGCCGGACCTTCACGTACCGCTCGGACCTTCCGGCGGACCAGGCCGACGACGCCGTTCCCATCCTTCGGCGCCTGGCCGAGACGGCCTCGGAAGGCGTCGACGCGTCCATTCAGCAGGCACCATCCGGGACGCCGGAGGAACCCCTGGAAATGCGGCTGGAACGCGGCGTCAACAAGATCGCGGGGCTGTTCGCCCCGTGACGCAGACTGTTTCCCCGCCGTCCGGGCGGGAATCGTCGCTGGCAGCCCGGAGAGGGTAATCTTCCTAAAGTGTTTGGTATCAACGGCCCGGAGTTTATCCTTCTGCTGATCATCGGTGTGCTGGTGATCGGCCCCCAGCGCCTGCCCGAATATACCCAAAAGCTGGCGAACCTGGTCAAGGAACTCCGCCGCATGGCCTCCGGCGCCCGCGAGCAGATCAAAGAAGAAGTGGGCATCGACATCGATGATGTCGACTGGAAGAAGTACGATCCCCGCCAGTACGATCCCCGGCGCATCATCAAGGAAGCGCTGCTCGACGACGACACCAAGCCCGTCAGCGCCAATGCCCCCGCCGCGGTGGCAGCAGTCTCCGGTGCGGCCGCCGTCGCCGGCACCCCCGCCCGGCCCGAACGAGTAGTGGAGCGGCTCCCCGCAGGCGAGGCCGCGCCGTTCGACACCGAAGCCACCTAGGGCTCCGCACCGGAATGCCCGCAGGCGCCACGGCGCGGCGCGGGCCAGCCCGGGTACGGCTCAGCGGGGGTACGGCTCAGCGGGGCTGCAGGCCCAGTTTCATGCCGGCGAGCCCGCGTGGTGTCGTGGCCAGGCGGCCGGCAATCTCCGCGAGTGCCGCTGCTGCGGGCGTACCCGGCTGGCCCAGCACGATCGGGACTCCGGCGTCCCCGCCTTCCCGGAGCTGGATGTCCAGCGGAATCTGGCCCAGCAGCGGCACGTCGGTGCCCACGGTGGCGGTCAGCCTCTCGGCCAGGACTTCACCGCCGCCGCTGCCGAACAACTCCATCCGCCCGCCGTCGGGCAGCTCCAGGTAGGACATGTTCTCAATGACGCCTGCCAGCTTCTGGCCCGTCTGGGTGGCGATGGCACCGGCACGCTCGGCCACGTCCGCGGCCGCGGCCTGGGGCGTGGTGACCACCAGGATTTCAGCGCCCGGGAGCAGCTGGGCGACGGAAATGGCAATGTCGCCGGTACCCGGCGGCAGGTCCAGGAACAGGGCGTCGAGGTCGCCGAAGTAGACGTCGGTCAGGAACTGTTCCAGGGCACGGTGCAGCATGGGACCGCGCCACGCCACGGGCTGGTTGCCGGTGACGAACATGCCGATGGAGATGACCTTCACGCCGTAAGCAACGGGCGGAAGGATCATGTCGTCCACCTGCGTGGGCGCCTGGGTGATTCCCATCAGCGCCGGGACGGAGAATCCGTAGACATCGGCGTCCACTATGCCAACGCGGAGACCCTGCGCCGCCAGTGCAGAAGCCAGGTTGACGGTGACCGAGGACTTTCCCACCCCGCCCTTGCCGCTGGCCACGGCGTACACCTTGGTCAGTGAGCCCGGCTGGTTGAAGGGGATGGTGCGCTGGGCTCCGGCTCCGCGGAGCTTCTCCTTGAGGGCGTCCCGCTGGGCCTGGTCCATTACCTTGAGCTCGACGTCGACGGCGGTCACGCCAGGGACGGCGGACAGTGCCTTTTCGGAATCGGCGGTGATGGTGTCCCGCAGCGGGCATCCGGCGATGGTGAGCAGCACAGCCAGGGCGACCCGGCCGTCGTCGGACACCTGCACGGAGTCCACCATGCCAAGCTCGGTGATCGGGCGGCGGAGCTCGGGGTCGATGACCGTGGCCAGGGCAGCATTGACTGCCTGCGCCAGCGGGGATCCGGAGGGCATCGGAGTATCCAGGGGGGAGCTCATGGGCTGGGAACCGGCTTTCGTGCAGGTGCTGGGGGCTAGCGGTCGTGGGTGGAGTGGCCGGGTTTGACCCGTGGGATCTGCTGGGTGCGCGGGCTCCGTTGCCGGTCCCGCTGTTCACGCAGCTTGTCCTTGACCGTCTCGCGCGGTGATTCGTGCGAGCCAGGCCCGGCGTCGTCGTGGGTCCGGAGTTCTTCCTGGGCTTCGAGCAGGTCTTCGAGGAGGGAGCGCAGTTCGGCCCGGACGTAGTCGCGGGTTGCCACTTCGCGC
Organism: Arthrobacter sp. MOO21; assembly: GCF_057369995.2. Taxonomy (NCBI): domain Bacteria; kingdom Bacillati; phylum Actinomycetota; class Actinomycetes; order Micrococcales; family Micrococcaceae; genus Arthrobacter; species Arthrobacter sp. MOO21. Next base: position 3,118,335 of record NZ_CM170671.2, read on the forward strand.
AGGGCGATCCGCAGGGAGGCCAGTTCCCGGGTGAGGTACTCGGTGTCGGAGAGGTTGCGTTCTGCACGCTGGCGGTCCTGCTGGAGCGAGACGCGGTCGCGGTCGTCCTGCCGGTTCTGCGCCAGCAGCAGCAGTGGTGCCGCGTAGGAGGCCTGCAGGGACAGCATCAGGGTCAGCAGGGTGAACCCGAGGTCCCTGGAGTCAAACTGCCATTCCACCGGGGCCCAGGTGTTCCAGCCCAGCCAGAAAATGCAGAAGACCGTCATGTAGACCAGGAACTGGGGTGTCCCCATGAACCGGGCGAAGGCCTCGGTGGCGTGTCCGAAGGCGTCCGGATCCGGACGGAACGTGGGCAGGATCCGCTGCCGCCCGCTCAACGGTGTGTCGAGACTGCCTTTTGATTCCGCTTTGGCCAGGTTCCGCTGGTTGGGGTTCTTCGGAGCGCTGATATCAGCCAATGCGGCCACCGAGCCTTCTTATCGGGGCTTCGCCATCGTGGGCGCGCCAGTCGTCCGGCAACAAATGATCCAATACGTCATCAACAGTCACCGCCCCCACCAGGCGTCCGGCGTCGTTGACTACCGGGAGGGAGTTGAGGTTGTAGGTGGCCAGGGTCCGTGCGACTTCGCTGATGTGGGCCTGGTCCGACAGCGGTTCAAGGTTCTTGTCCAGCAGGTTTCCCAGTGCCTCGAACGGCGGGAAGCGGAGCAGCTGCTGGATGTGCACCACGCCGAGGAAGCGGCCAGTAGGCGTCTCCAGCGGGGGCCGGGCAATGAAGATCGACGACGCCAGGGCGGGGGAGAGCTCCTCGCGCCGGACGTGGGCCAGGGCTTCGGCGACGGTGGCTTCCGGCGGCAGGATGACGGGCACCGGGGTCATCAGGCCGCCGGCGGTGTCCTCGTCGTATTCCAGCAGGCGGCGGACGTCTTCGGCGCCCTCGGGCTCCATCAGCTGGAGCAGTTCCTCGGCCTGCGCGGTGGGGAGTTCACCCAGGAGGTCGGCGGCGTCGTCCGGATCCATCTCCTCGAGGACGTCGGCTGCGCGCTGGACGTCCAGGGCAGAGAGGATCTCCACCTGGTCATCCTCGGGCAGTTCCTGCAGGACGTCGGCCAGCCGCTCATCCTGCAGTTCGCTCGCCACTTCGAAACGGCGTTTGTCGCTCATCTCCTGCAGGGCTTCGGCGAAGTCCGCGGGCTTGAGGTCCTCGTGGTTGGCCACGAACTGGGTGGCGGCCTGGGGTTCGGTCCGCGGGCCCTGCTGGGCGTCGGCCCAGTCGATGATCAGGGTTTCGTTGCGGCGCAGCCAGGCTGAGGGGGGACAGGGAGTGGCCGCGGCGGACGAACAGTTTGCTGACGAACCAGTCACGCGAGCGGTGCTGGTCCATGGCGATGTCCTCGATCGTGGCGTCGCCGCTGCCGTCGCGGAGGGTGACGCGGCGGTCGAACATCTCGGCCACCACCAGCGTTTCCGCGCCGCGCTGTTCAAAGCGGCGGAGGTTCACCAGGCCCGTGCAGATGATCTGGGTCTGGTCGATCGAGGTGATGCGCGTCATGGGCACGAAAACGCGCTTCTTCCCTGGAACTTCCACCACGATGCCCACCACGTGCGGGGCTCCTTGGGTTCCGCGGGAGAGCACAACGACGTCGCGCAGGCGGCCCAGCCTGTCGCCCAGGGGGTCGAAGACGTCGAGTCCCAAAAGGCGCGCCACGAAGACGCGGGTAGGTGTTGTGCTCACTCCTACAGGCTACCGAGTCTGCTCACTTTTAGCTGAATTTACAGGCAGTACCCACCTGGATGGGCAAGAATGGACTTATGTCGAACATTTTTGGTGCACCCAAGGCCGGCGCCGCGAACGGACCGGATGACGCCCGGGCTGTTCCCACCGGCGACACCGTTGGCTCCTACAGCTCCTACCTCGACGCCCAGAAGGCTGTCGACTACCTGGCGGACCAGCAGTTCCCGGTCCAGATGGTGTCGATCGTGGGCAACGAACTGAAGATGGTGGAGAGGGTCACCGGGCGCCTGAGCTACCCCCGGGTGGCACTTTCCGGGGCACTGAGCGGCATGTGGTTTGGCCTCTTCGTAGGCGTCATGCTCTCCTTCTTCGCGTCGTCGCCGGGGTACTTCTCCATTCTTACTTCCGTGCTCATGGGCGCGGCCTTCTTCATGCTTTTCGGCATCGTCACGTACGCAATGCAGCGCGGCAAGCGGGACTTCACCTCCACCAGCCAGGTGGTGGCCACCAACTATGACGTCATCGTGGCACCGGAAGCGGCCCACGAGGCACGGCGCCTCCTGCAGCAGTTGCCCATGTCGCGGTCGGACGCCGCGTCAGGCCACGGCCCGTACACCCAGCACGACTATTACAACCAGCCGTACCAGCACCAGCAGCAGGACCAGCAGCAGGGCCAGGGCCCTGCGCGCCCCGCCGGCTGGAACGATCCCTACGGCCAGCGCTCCTCAGGATCTTCCGCGCAGGACGGCCACGGCTACCCCGACAGCGGCCAGCAGCAGGGGTCGGAGCAGGGCGCCCCGCAGCACGCTCCCCAGCCCTATGGCCAGCAGTACGACGGCGGCCAGCAGCAGCAGCCGGTCCGTTCCGTCCGCTACCCGGACCTGCCCGATGGCCGGCCGCAGTACGGCGTGCGCCTTCCGCAGGGGCCCGCCGCGGGCGCTCCGCAGGAGCCGGGCCGGGAACCAGCGGCACCGGAACACGTGCCGGGCCACGAGGCCGGCCACGATGCCGCTTCGCAGGCCGGCGGGGAACACTACGGTGTGGAGGATGACCAGCACCGGGGTGAACCGCGGCAGTAGGACTGCCAGGAAACGAAAGCTGCCGGGAGGCAGACGCACAGCGGGGCCGCCGGATGGAATCCGGCGGCCCCGCTGTGTTGACGGTGGGTGTCAGGCGTCTTCGGTGCGGTAGATTCCGGCCATCCAGTCCTCAACCTCCGTTGCCTTCCGCGGCAGGGCCGCACTGAGGTTGACAGGTCCCTCGGCAGTCATCAGGACGTCGTCCTCGATGCGGACGCCGATGCCCCGGTACTCCTCCGGGACCGCCAGGTCTTCCTTCTTGAAGTACAGCCCCGGCTCGATGGTGAACACCATGCCCTCGGTGAGGATGCCGTCGAGGTAAAGCTCCCGCTTTGCCTGGGCGCAGTCGTGGGCGTCGAGGCCCAGGTGGTGGCTGGTGCCGTGCGGCATCCAGCGGCGGTGCTGCTGGCCCTCGGTGCTGATGGCCTCCTCCACGCTGACAGGCAGCAGGCCCCACTCGGCAAGGCGCTCTGCCAGCACCGTGGTTGCCGCGGTGTGGATGTCACGGAATTTGGTGCCGGGCTGCGCGGCGGCGAACCCCGCATCAGCGGCGTCGAGGACCGCTTCATAGACTTTGCGCTGGACGTCGCTGAACGCGCCCCCCGCCGGCAGGGTCCGGGTGACGTCGGCCGTGTACAGGGAATCCACCTCAACGCCGGCGTCGAGCAGCAGCAGGTCGCCGGAGTGGATCCGGCCGGTGTTGCGGGTCCAGTGCAGCACGGTGGCGTTGTTGCCTGAAGCGGCGATGGTGTCGTAGCCCAGTTCGTTTCCCACCTCGCGTGCGCGGGCGAAGAAAGCGCCCTCCACTACCCGCTCGCCGCGGGCATGGGTGAGCGCCCGGGGGAGGGCCTTGACCACCTCTTCGAAGCCCTCGACCGTGGCTGCCACGGCAAGTTTCATCTGCTCGATTTCCCACTCATCCTTGAGCAGGCGCAGTTCGGAGAGCGCCTCGCTGAGCTTCTCGTCGAGGGCGTCGAGGGCCTCGAGGTCCAGGTTTTCCGGGTCCCTGGCAGTGTTGTAGCGTGCGGTGTCCACCAGGGCGTCAATGTTTTCGTCCACCTTGCGGACCAGGCGGATGGAGATGCCGCCGATTTCGGGGGCCCCCACATCCTTCGTGATGGCGGTTTCCAGCTGGTCGATGTGGGCCGTGGCCAGGCCAAGCCGGGCCTCGAACTCCGCCAGGGTGGGACGGGCGCCGATCCAGAATTCGCCTGACCGGGCATCTGCGTAGAACTGTTCCGTGTCCCTGCCGGCCAGCGGCCGGAAGTAGAGCGTGGCACGGTGGTTCGCGCCGTCGTCGCCCTTTCCTTCCTCAACCGGTTCCAGGATCAGGACGGCATCAGGCTCATGGTCCAGGCCCAGGCCGGTGAGGTGGGCGAACCCGGAATGGGGGCGGAAGCGGTAGTCGCAGTCGTTGGAGCGGACCTTGAGCGGGCCGGCAGGGATGACCAGGCGTTCGCCCGTGAATTGGGCGGAGATGGCTTTGCGCCGGCGTGCGGCATAGGCGGCCACGGCATCGCGTCCGGGGGTCTCCTGGCTCGAGGGTGCCCAGTTGCTGGCCATGAAAGCCTTGAAGGCGTCGGAACTGGGCCGCTGCGAGCGGTTGTTGACGCGCTCCTCCAGCGGCTGGGAAGCAGAGTTCGGGGTGTTTTCGGCATCGTTCACGGGACCATCGTCTCACCAGCGTCGCGGTCATGCGAACAGCCCGTCGGTGTCCCCGATCCGCTGTCCACTAGGCTGGACAAGTGAGGATTGACCTGCATGCCCACTCCAACGTCTCCGACGGTACCGAGACCCCTGCCGGCGTCATGGCGTCAGCTGCCCGTGCGGGCCTGGACGCTGTGGCGCTGACCGACCATGACTCAACGGCGGGGTGGGCTGAGGCTGCCGCGGCCGCTGTGGAATGCGGCGTGGCACTGGTGCCGGGGATGGAGGTCTCGTGCCGGACGGACGAGGGCATCAGCGTGCACCTGCTCAGCTACCTGCATGACCCCACCCACCCCGGACTCCTCGAAGAGATCACCAAGGCCAAGGATTCCCGCCTGACCCGGGCCGAGCACATGGTCATGTTGCTGGCCGAGGATTACCCGCTGACATGGGACGACGTGATCCACCACGTCGCGCCGGGGGCCACCCTGGGCCGTCCGCACATCGCCGATGCCCTCGTGGCGGCGGGCGTGGTGGAGGACCGTTCGGAGGCCTTCGCCTCCATCCTCACCTCGCGCTCGCGGTACTTCATCCCCCACTACGCACCCGACCCGGCCACCGCCGTCGAACTTGTCTGTGCTGCCGGCGGCGTGCCGGTCTTCGCCCATCCGGTGGCGTCGGCGCGGGGAAGGATCGTGGGGGAGCGCACCTACCGGGAGATGATCGACGCCGGCCTCGCGGGCCTGGAGATCGACCACCGCGACAACCCGGAAGAGGGGCGCAGCTTCCTGCGCCGGCTCGCCGCCCGGCATCACCTGCTGGTGACGGGTTCCTCGGACTATCACGGAACCGGCAAGCCCAACCTGCTCGGCGAGAACGTCACGTCCCCGGAGGTGCTGGCGCGGATTGAGGCGCTGGGCACCGGTTCAGCCGTCATCCGTCCCTGACGTCCCAAGCAAGTAGCGCGAACTGTCGTTGAGGATGGCCAAAACGACAGTTAGTGCGACCTAGTTGGGCTGATGCTCGATGACTGTCGCGTGCGCACCCAACCGCTTGGCCATGATGTCGACGGCCGGCTGGTTCTGGTCCACGCACACAAATCTCCGGCCGAGCTTGGCGGCGACCGCACCGAGGGTGCCGGACCCGGCGAAGAAGTCCAGGCACCAGTCGCCCGGCCTGCTTGACGCCGCAACTACCCGGCGGACCAGGCCTTCCGGCTTTTGCGTGGGATAGCCCGTTTTTTCCTTGCCGGTGGGGGAGACGATGGTGTGCCACCAGACATCGGTGGGCAGCTTGCCCAGCTCCCGTTTGGCGGGTGTGACCAGCCCCGGCGCCATGTAGGGCTCCCGGTCCACCTCGGCGCTGTCGAAGTGGTACTTCGCGGGGTTCTTCACGTACACCAGGATGTTGTCATGCTTGGTTGGCCAGCGGTTCTTGGCGCGGGCACCGTAGTCGTAGGCCCAGATGATTTCATTCAGGAAGCACTCCCGGCCGAAGATGGCATCCAGCATCACCTTGGCGTAGTGCACTTCGCGGTAGTCCAGGTGCAGGTACAGGGTGCCGTCCTCGGCCAGCAGGCGCCACGCTTCCACCAGCCGGGGCTCCAGGAACGACCAGTAGTCGCTGAACGCGTCATCGTACCGGTGCAGGGCACCCTTGACGGTGTCATAGGAGCGGCCCTTGAAGCCCACGCGGTCACCGGTGCCCCCGGCGTTGGCTACCATCCTGGTTTCCTGGCGCTGCTGCGGCCTGCCGGTGTTGAAGGGCGGATCCACGTAAATCAGTGTGAAGGCGCCGTCCGGCAGCGTCGGGAGGTACGCGGCGTTGTCTGCGTGCACCACCAGGCTGCCGCCGTCCGGCGCCCAAACAGTGTCAGTCATCGGGGCAGTTAGCCCTCGGAGGTGCCAGGCTGGGTGCCCTTGTCGGCACCGGCTACCACTTCACCGTTGCGGCGGCGTGTGCGGGTGCGGCTTCGCCGGGCACGCGTGGGCTGTTCTCCCTCGGTGGCGGGGGTGGAGGACTCGCCTGAAGCAGCGGTGGCGGCAGAGTCGGACGTACGACGGCGGCGCTGGCCTGAGCGGGGCGCCGAGTCGCTGCTGCGCCCGCCTTCGCTGCTGCGGCCGCTCTCGCGGCTGCCGCTGCTGCGGGTGCGGCCCCGGCCCTCCTGGTCCCTGCCACCGCGGCTGTTCTTCTTGCCGGTCTCGCCCAGGTCCTCAAGCACCTCGGCGTCGACGCCGGCCAGCGTCCGCTTATCGCGCGGGAGGCGGCCCTTGGTTCCCTCGGGAATGTCCAGGTCCGTGTAGAGGTGCGGCGAGGAGGAGTAGGTCTCCACGGGTTCGGGCACGTTGAGCCCCAGTGCCTTGTTGATCAGCGCCCAGCGGGGAACATCGTCCCAGTCGACGAAGGTGACGGCCGTGCCCTTGTTGCCGGCGCGCCCGGTGCGGCCCACGCGGTGCAGGTAGATCTTTTCGTCTTCCACGCACTGGTAGTTGATCACGTGGGTGACATCCTCGACGTCGATGCCGCGCGCCGCGACGTCGGTGGCCACCAGGACGTCCACCTTGTTGTTGCGGAACGCCCGCAGCGCCTGTTCGCGGGCACCCTGGCCCAGGTCGCCGTGGATGGCGGCGGCGGCGAATCCGCGGTCCACCAGTTCCTCGGCCACCTTGGCGGCGGTGCGCTTGGTCTTGGTGAAGATGATGGTGCGGCCACGGCCGCGGGCCTGCAGGATCCGGGCCACCACTTCGGTCTTGTCCATGCTGTGCGCACGGTAGATCAGCTGGCGGATGTCCCGCTTGGTCAGGCCCTCATCCTCGGGGTCAGCCGCCCGGATGTGCGTCGGCTGGGTCATGTAGCGGCGCGCCATGGCGATGACGGGGCCGGGCATGGTGGCGGAGAACAGGAGGGTCTGGCGGACGGCGGGAGTCGCCGCGATGAGGGTCTCCACGTCCGGCAGGAAGCCGAGGTCCAGCATTTCGTCGGCTTCGTCCAGCACGACGATCTTGACGTTCTTCAGGCTCAGGTGCTTCTGCTTGTAGAGGTCGATCAGGCGCCCGGGGGTGCCCACGACCACCTCAACGCCCTGTTTCAGGGACTCCACCTGGGGCTCGTAGGCGCGGCCGCCGTAGATCGTGGCGATCCTCGCGTTCCGCTTGGTCGATGCGGTCTGGAGGTCGTTGGCCACCTGGACCGCGAGTTCACGGGTGGGTACCACCACCAGGGCCTGCGGGGCGCCGGGAACGGCCAGCTTCGCGTAGCCGGGGTCGTCCTGCCCGATGACCCGCTGCAACGCCGGGATGCCGAAGCCCAGGGTCTTGCCGGTGCCGGTCTTTGCCTGGCCGATGATGTCGTGGCCGGACAGCGCCACGGGGAGGGTCATGGCCTGGATGGGGAAGGGGTGGGTGATGCCGGCGTCGGCCAGGGACTCGACGATGTCCGCGCGGACGTTGTAGTCGGCGAAGGACTTTTCCGCGATTTCGTGCGGCGTCTCGTCCGAGATGATGGTCTCTTCCGGCTCGATCGTCTCCGTGCCGGACTCATCGGTCAAAAGCTGGTGGGTATGCAATTCACTCACAGGGGAGTTTCCTTATTCATTTGGGCAATGGCGCTGCCTGCTCGACGGGCCGGCCGGGGCTGGCCGTTCCGGAGCACGCTCGGGCGCACACGCAATTCCAGTGGAAGCCGATCGCGGGCTATCTAAATGCTGGCACTGGTGACCAGCGGGTGAATCTCAAGATCGCGTAGGGGCGGGCTTGTTGGTTTCAAAACATGGAAATCAACGACCGGGCATCCGTTTTCTACGTGTTCAGTCTAGCCGCAAGGGGCCAAAAACACGGTTTCGGCGCCAGTGCACACGCGGGCGGCCCGACTGTCCCGCCCGCGGCAGCGGGACGGAGGGGCGGCGTGGCTAGCCGGCAAGGGCGTCCAGGGCCCGGCGGAGGCGGGCGTCGGCGTCGTCCGCCACTTCCTTGACGGAAGGGGCGCTGCTGAGCTGGACCATGGCCTGGGGGTCGATGGCCTCGATGGTTGTTTCGCCCGCGCCTTTGGCCTTCCGGACCACCACATTGCAGGGCAGCAAGGCGCCCATTTCGGGCTCGGCGGCCAGGGCACGGCTGGCGAGGGCGGGGTTGCAGGCGCCGAGGATGATGTAATCCCCGACGGCGTCCGCGGCTTCAGCGCCAAGCTTGGCTTCGAAAGTGTTCCGGACGTTTATTTCCGTCAGGATTCCGAAACCTTCCGCTGCAAGGGCGTCGCGGGTGCGCTGGACTGCTTCGTCCCAGGCGATGGGGACGGTGACGCTGTTGGTGTAACCCATGGAGACTCCTTGGTTGAGCTGCGGTTCGGGCCGCTGGCGGTCTGTGTTGCCTGGCGGTTCGGCCTGTCAGGCGAGGGAGAGGAAGAGCTTTTCCAGGTCTTTGCGGTCCATGGTTTCGTCCTTCTGGACGATGCACTGCTCCAGTCCGGTGGCGATGATGGCGAAGCCCGCCCGGTCAAGGGCCTTGGACACGGCGGCCAACTGGGTGACGACGTCCTTGCAGTCCCGGCCTTCTTCAAGCATCCGGGTGACGGCCGCGAGCTGGCCCTGGGCGCGCTTGAGGCGGTTGATCACGGGGGTGAGTTCGGTGGGGTTCAGTTCCATGAGGGGTCTCCATCGGTAAGTTCCTGCCCCTCAGTCTATACCCCCGTGGGTGTTTTGACTACCCCGGGGGGTATCTGCAATACTCGGTGGGGTATCCACCAGACCCCTTCCGAGAGGCCACTTATGACTTCCCCTTCCAAGGCAACCGCCGTCACCGCACTGGCTCCCGAGACCCTGCAGGCCTGGATCACGGAGCACCAGGACCTCATGGTGATTGACGTGCGTTCCGCCGCCGAGTTCGAGTCCATGCACATCCGCGGCTCCTACAACGTTCCGCTGCCCCTGCTGTCCGAGCACACCGACGAGCTCGCCGCCCGGCTGGGCTCACGCGTGGTCCTGGTCTGCCAGTCCGGCGTCCGCGCCGAGCAGGCACGCCAGCGCATGGCAACCGTTGGCCTCGACACCGCCTACGTCCTCACCGGCGGGGTTCCCGGCTTCGCTGCCGCCGGCGGCGACGTGGTCAAGGGCAAGGACCGCTGGGACCTCGAGCGCCAGGTCCGCCTGGCTGCCGGCTCCCTGGTGATGCTGGGCCTGGCCGGAGGCAAGTTCGTCTCGCCCAAGGTGCGCATGCTCGCCGGTGCCATCGGCACCGGGCTGACGTTCTCGGCCGCGACCAACACCTGCGCCATGGGCAAGGCCCTCTCGGCCATGCCCTGGAACAAGGCCGCCACGGAACCCACCCGCGAAAGCGCCATCCTGCAGCTTCCCGTGCAGACGGCTGAAGAGGGCGCCGCGGCATGATCCCTGCCCTGGCCCTGGGGCTCGTCGTCGGCATCGTCCTGGGCGTAGTGGGCGGCGGCGGGTCAATCATCGCCGTCCCCGCCCTCGTCTACGGGGTGGGCATGAGCCCCGCCCAGGCGATCCCGACGTCGCTGCTGGTGGTGGGCGTGTCCTCGCTGGCAGCCCTGCTGCCCAGGGCCAGGGAGGGCCTGAACTGGCCCGTCATCGCGCTGGTCGGCGGCGCCGGCATACCGGCGGCCTGGGCCGGCGCCGCCGTCGGCAAGCTGCTGGACCCGAACATCCTGATGCTCGCCTTCGCCGCGATCATGGTCGCAGCCGGCATCCGGATGCTCATGAAGCCACGCGAATCCGAAGGCTCCTGCAGTACGGGCCCGCACCGGGCCTTCCGATCCTGCGCCCCCAAGGCGGTAGGCGTGGGGCTGCTCGTGGGGTTCCTCACCGGCCTGCTCGGCGTAGGCGGCGGGTTCCTCATCACCCCGGCGCTGACCATCTTCCTGGGCCTGCGCATGAAGCAGGCCGTGGGAACCTCCCTGGCGATCATCGTGGTCAACTCCGCGGCAGGCTTCAGCGCCCACGCCACCGGCTACACGATCGACTGGGCCACCACCCTCGCATTCGCGGTCCCGGCCATCCTCGGCTCCCTCGTCGCCGCACGCCTGGCCCGCCGCCTGCACGACAAGCACATCCGCATCTCATTCGCGGTACTCATCTTCGCCGTCGCGGCGTGGGTCACCGCCGGCACCGTCACCGCCTGACCCCTACCCAGCAGGAGAACACGTCATGGGACTTCTCGACTCCCTCAAGAAGGCCTTCAGCAAGCCCTACAAAACGATATCGGTGCCGCAGGCCAAGGAACTCCTGGGGTCGGGCGCCACGCTCATCGATGTCAGGTCCGCCCAGGAATGGCGGACCGGCCGGGCGCCGCAGGCCAGGCACGTCCCCCTGGACCGGCTGCAGGGCAGTACCGCGGGGATCCAGAAAAGCCGCCCCGTGATCACCGTCTGCGCGTCCGGCGTGCGCTCCGCCTCGGCAGCCAGGCTCCTTGCCGCCAAGGGATACGACGCCTACTCGGTGCGCGGCGGCATGGCCGCCTGGCGCCAGGCCGGCGAGCCCGTCCGCTGAACCAGCTCCACCGTTACCAGCCGATACCACTTCGAAGGAGAACCTCCCATGGCTGAAATCACCATCACCGAAACCGACCAGCGCCGCTCCACTGCCCGGATCCTGGACGTCCGCGAGGACTTCGAGGTCGCCGAGGGCATGATCCCCGGCGCTCTGCACATCCCCATGGGCCAACTGCAGGCCCGCCTCGGCGAGCTCGACCCGGCCGTGCCCGTGATCGCCGTCTGCCGCAGCGGAAACCGCAGCGCCGCCGTCGCCGATGCCCTGAACGGCGCCGGATACAAAGCCGACACCATGGCCGGCGGCATGACCGCCTGGACCCGCGCCGGGCTCCCCACCACCTAAACCCCGCCCGAAAGGACACCGCAGACCATGCCAACCATCGAAATCACCGAGCAATCCTTCGCCCAGACCCTGGAGGGGAGCGGCATCGTCTTCGTCGACTTCTGGGCAGCCTGGTGCGGCCCCTGCCGCATGTTCGCACCGATCTTCAGCGCAGCCGCAGAACGCCACCCCGACATCGTGTTCGCCAAGGTGGATACCGAAGCCGAGCAGGCACTGGCCGCCGCAGCCAACATCACTGCCATCCCCACCCTGATGGCATTCAAGGACAAGACCCTGGTCTTCTCACAGCCCGGAGCGCTCAATGCCACCGGCCTGGAAGAGGTCATCCAGGCAGTGAAGGATCTGGACGTGGAGAAGGCCCGCGCAGAAGCAGCGGACCAGCACGCCTGATCCCCTTTCTCCTTTCCGGCGGTCGCACGCCCGTCGTTGCGAGATACCCCCCGGGGTATCTATATACTGGATTCAGCACACCCCCATCCCCTTTCAACTGAAGGAGAGCACCCCATGCTTATTGAGCGCATTTACGACGAAGACCTCGCCCAGGCCAGCTACGTCATTGGCTGCCAGGCCAAGGGTGAAGCGATCGTGGTGGACGGCCGCCGTGACATCGCCGTCTACCAGGACCTTGCCGCGAAGAACGGCATGAAGATCGTGGCTGTCACCGAGACCCACATCCACGCCGACTACCTTTCCGGCACCCGCGAGCTGGCAGCCGCCACCGGCGCCAGGATCTATGTCTCCGGCGAGGGCGGTCCGGACTGGCAGTACGCGTTCGAGGGCGAGCGGCTCTACGACGGCGACACCATCACCCTGGGCAACATCAGCATCAAGGCCCTACACACCCCTGGCCACACCCCCGAGCACTTGTCCTTCCTGGTCACCGACGGCGCGTTCAGCGACCAGCCCGGCTACCTGCTCTCCGGGGACTTCGTCTTCTCCGGCGACCTGGGCCGGCCCGACCTGCTGGACGAAGCAGCCGGCGGCATCGACACCCGCTTCGAGGGCGCCAAGCAGCTCTTCGCCAGCCTGCGCGACAAGTTCCTCACCCTGCCCGACTACGTCCAGGTCCACCCCGCCCACGGCGCCGGCAGCGCCTGCGGCAAGGCCCTCGGCGCCATACCGTCTTCCACCGTCGGCTACGAACGCCTCTACGCCTGGTGGGGCCCCTACCTCGCGGCCAACGACGAGCAGGGCTTCATCGACGAACTCCTCGACGGCCAGCCCGACGCCCACGCCTACTTCGGCCGCATGAAGCGCGAAAACCGCGAAGGCCCCGCCGTCATGGGCGAACGCACCCCGCTGCCCGAGCTCTCCGCCGGGATCGTCGCCGCAGGCCTGGCGGAAGACACCCTGACCTTCATCGACACCCGCTCCAACAGCGAAGTCCACGAAGGCACCGTGGCCCGGTCCCTGAACGTCCCGGCCGGCAAGTCCGTGGCCAGCTACGGCGCCTGGGTGGTGAATCCGGAAACGGACAAGAACCCGCTGGTGCTGCTGGCCAAGGACCAGGAGCAGGCGCAGGACATGTGGGACCACCTGGTCCGCGTGGGCATCGACAACGTGGCAGGCTACCTCACCAGCATCGACGGGCTGCCCACCTTCACCCCCAAGCTGATCCAGCCAGAGGAACTCGAAGGCTTCGACGCGGCCATGGTCCTGGACGTCCGCAACAAGACCGAGCACAAGGCCGGGCACGTCCCGGGCTCGTACCAGCTCAGCGGCGGCCGCGTCATGTGGCACCTCGACGAACTCCCCGACGGCGGCACCATCGTCACCTACTGCCAGTCAGGCGTACGGAATTCCGTAGCCGCCAGCGCCCTGCGCCGTGCCGGGTACGACGTCGTCGAACTCGACGGCAGCTACGCCGCCTGGAACGCCTTCCTGAACAGCGTCCCCGCCGCCTAACCAGCCGGCCAAAGACCGCCCGGGCAGGGCCCCCCTCCTGCCCGGGCTCCCGGCCCGGGCGCGTCCCCCGCGCGCCCGGGCCACCTTCATGCCCACTGACCAGGACGGAGCACCCCGATGCCAAACGGGAACCCACAGCGCCATACTGCGGGACCCGCCGGAGCCATATTGGGCCTGCGGCAAAACCTGGCCCAGTTCATGCTTCTGGTGGCGGTCAACGCCCTGGTGGGCGGAACCCTCGGGCAGGAACGCACGGTCCTGCCCCTGCTTGCCTCCGAAGCCTTCCACCTTGACCTCTACACCGGGGCGCTGACCTACATCCTCGCCTTCGGCCTGGCCAAGGCCGTGACCAACTACTTCGCGGGCACCCTGTCCGATAGGCACGGCCGCAAACCCGTCCTCGTTGCCGGGTGGCTCGCAGCGGTCCCCGTCCCGCTGATGCTCATCCTCGCCCCGTCCTGGGGCTGGATCGTCGCGGCCAACGTGCTGCTGGGCATCAGCCAGGGCCTTACCTGGTCCACTGCCGTGATCATGAAAATGGACCTCGCCGGTCCCAGGCAACGCGGCCTCGCCATGGGTTTCAACGAGGCCGCCGGCTACCTGGGCGTCGCCGTCACCGCGCTGGCCACCGGCTACCTTGCATCCACCTACGGCCTTCGGCCCGCCCCCTTCCTCCTCGGTGCCGCCTACATTGCCATGGGGCTCGGACTGACTGTGCTGGCTGTGCGGGAGACCCACGACCATGCGAGAACCGAAGCTTCCCGCCATTCCGGTCCGCACCGCCATGCGGGCGCCGGGCTCACCACGGGCCAGGTGTTCACCCTCACCAGCTTCAAGGACCGCTCCCTCTCCGCGGCCAGCCAGGCCGGGCTGGTCAACAACCTCAACGACGGACTGGCCTGGGGCCTGTTTCCGGTCCTGTTCGCCGCAGCCGGGCTGGGCCTGGGCGAGATCGGTATCCTCGCCGCCGTCTATCCGGCGGTATGGGGCGCCGGCCAGCTCGCCACCGGCGCACTGTCAGACAGGTACGGGCGGAAATCCCTGATCACCGCCGGCATGCTGGTCCAGGCCGCGGCACTGGGGCTGGTGGCAATCGGCACGGACTTTGCCACCTGGCTGGGCGCCGTCATCCTCCTCGGTGCAGGTACGGCCATGGTGTACCCCACCCTGCTCGCCGCCATCGGGGACGTGGCACACCCCGCGTGGCGGGCACGCTCGGTGGGCATCTACAGGTTATGGCGCGACGGCGGATTCGCCGTGGGTGCCTTGCTGTCGGGAGTGCTCGCGGACGCCTTCGGGATACCCGCCGCCACTGCCGCCGTCGCCCTCCTGACCGCAACCTCCGGCGTCGTGGTCGCGGTGCGCATGCGCAGTACCGACCACCAGGGAGGCAGTTGACCTGCTAGGGAACGAGTTCGAAGTGGACCTGGCGGGCCGTGATGTCCGACGCCAGCAGCCGGACCCGGACCTTGGTCCCTGACTCCAGTTCGCCGGCACAGCGGGCGGTTACTGCCGGCTCGGCAACCTGGATGATCCCCGAACTGCCGTTGCCGTTCCCGTTCTTGCCGTTCCCGCTCTTCCCGTTGCCGTTCCCGTTTTGCGGCTTTGAGCCGGAGATCACGATGGCATCGAACTCCTGCCCGATATGGTTCACCAGGAGCGCAGCCTCCACTGTGTCCAGTGCCAGCCGCTCCATCCGTGACGCCAGCTGGTCTGAACCTGCCATGATGCCGGGCAACAATGGAAGGGCCTCACGGGCCCAGGCCGGCACATCCCCGCCGTTGCTCAACGCCTCACAGATCACCAGCACAAACCGGTCCACCAGGCGGCGCAACGGGGCGGTGGTGTGGGCATAGGCGGCGCCAATCGCGGACTGCACGGCGTCTTCCGGGACCGTCCCGTCAAAGGCGGTGTAGGAGGCGCCCCGGAACAGCATGCCGGCCGAATGCATGATGGCCAGTTGGCGCGGGTCCCTGGGGTCCAGGGACCGCAGGTACTCGCCGTAGCTCACTTCCCCGTCCCACGGCCTGCCCAGCACCTCGGTCTGCAGCCGGAAGTGCCGCAGGGACCGCTCGTCCGGCGCGGGCATGGTGCGCAGGATGCCCACCTTGCCGGCCAGCATCATTTGCGCGGCCGCCATGCCGGTCATCAGCGAAATCTGCGCATTCCAGTCCTCGACGGGAAGCTGGGGGACAGCGTCGATCCGGAAACCGCCGTCGGGCAACTGGACGATCTCCTGCTCCGGCATGTTCAGGCTGGCGCCGTTGCGTGCCCGCTCGAGTTGCACCCGCTTGAGGCCCACCTCGCGCAGCAGATGCAGCACGGGGTGGGCGCTGCCGTCGTCGAGGGCCGCCTGCGCACCTTTGTAACTGAGCTTGTCGCGGCTGCGGACCCTCGCACGCCTGACGCCCACCGAGGAAACCTCCGCGTCGCCGTCGAGCACGAAATGCCAGACGAAAGCGGAACATTCCTGCCCGGGCAGCAGGCTGCCGGCCCCCTCGCTGATGACCTCCGGATGCAGCGGGATGCGCCCGTCCGGCGCGTAGAAGGTCTGGCCCCGGCGGCGCGTCTCGGCGTCGAGCGGACCTCCGGGGGCAACGAACGCCGGCACGTCCGCGATCGCGTACAGCACCCGGTAGCCGGTGCCCTCCTGTTCGATGAACACCGCCTGGTCCAGGTCCGTGGACGAGGCCGGGTCGATGGTCACGAATTCGACGCCGGTCAAGTCGTAGGAGGGCAGCTGCAGCGACGCCACTGCTGCTTCGGCGTCTTCCACGGCTTCTGCCGGGTACGGGCCGGGCAGCTCCAGTTCCGTCCGGAGCGCACCCAGCGCTTCCTCAAGGGCATTCTTGTGGTCGTGGACGTTGGGGGCGAGCCGATGGTGTGACACAAAACTCAGCGTATCTCCAAGTACGCCGATAGCGCAGGCTCAGGACTTGGCGCTGTCCAGCGCGTCGAGCAGGGAGGCCGCCGCGGCGGCAGGATCGGCAGCTTCCGTGATCGCGCGGACCACGACGATCCTGCGCGCGCCGGCTTCCACCACCTGGTGCACGTTGCCATGATCGATGCCGCCAATGGCGAACCAGGGCACCGGGTCCCCGGCCTGGGCGGAGGCTTCGGCAGCGTACTTCACCAGGTCGGGGCCGACGGCGGTCCGGCCGGGTTTGGTGGGTGTGGCCCAGACGGGGCCAACGCAGAAGTAGTCCAGGCCGGAAGGGCCGGCAGTGGCTGCGAGGGCGGCGTCCACCTGGCCGGGGGTGTGGCTGGAGAGCCCGATGGCGGCATTGCCGTTGACCAGGGTGCGGGCGGCAGCCAGCGGAAGATCCTTTTGGCCGATGTGGAACACCGGCGCCCCGGACAGCACCGCGATGTCCGCCCGGTCGTTCACTGCCCACAGCCGGCCGTGCCGCAGTGCGGCCTCCTTCAGGACCGCCAGGAGGTCCAGTTCCTCCGCCGCCTCGATGCCCTTGTCGCGCAGCTGGATGATGTCGACACCGCCGGCGAAGGCGGCATCCACGAACTCCGCGAAGTCACCGCGGTCCCGGCGCGCATCCGTGCAGAGGTACAGGCGTGCGGTATCGAGGGCAGGAATTAATGAGGGGGACTGATTCATGCGTGCAAGCCTAGTTCCTCTAAACTGGGCAGGTACTGCGGGAGCCTGCGGCAGCTGTCATAAAGCGCCGGGCTGAGAGGGCGTCAGAGCCGACCGCTTGACCTGATCCGGTTAATACCGGCGTAGGGAAGGAAACAGATGGGCATTCCCCTCGACATTTCATCCGGGCCCGAAGATCCCCGGATCCATGCCGGCGTTGCCGTCATCGGCGGGGGAGTGGTGGGGCACGGCATCGCCTGGGAGGCGCAGCGCTCCGGGCGGTCGGTGGTACTGGTGGATGACGCACCGGGAAGCGGCGCCAGCTGGGCCGCCGCGGGCATGCTGGCGCCGGTGAGCGAACTGCACTACCAGGAGGAGGACCTCCTGGAACTCATGCTCGAGTCATCCTCGCTCTGGCCCGGCTTCGCCGCCGGAGTCGCCGCCGCAACGGGTTCGGATTCCGGATACCTGACGACGCCGACCCTCGCCGTGGGTGCCGACGCCGCCGACCGCGCGGCGCTGATGGACCTGCGCCGGGTGCAGCAGGCCAACGGCCTGGAAGTGGAACCCCTCACCGTGCGGGAGGCCCGCCGGCGCGAGCCCCTGCTCAGCCCCGGCATTGCCTGCGCCCTGGACACGCCGGCCGACCACCAAGTGGATCCGCGCCGGCTGGTGGGCGCAATCCGGCTGGCCCTCGCCGGTGCCGCCGCGCGGACCCCCGAACTTGCGGTCGAAGGTGCCGCTGACGGCTTTGCGGTGCAGGACCGGGCCGCCGGGCTGCTGTGGGACGGCGGAAAGGTTGCCGGTGTGCGCCTCGCCGGCGGCGGCACCATCCACGCCACGGAAACGGTGGTGGCCAACGGGCTGCAGGCTCCTGGACTCGGGGGACTGCCCGACGGACTGCGCCTGCCCCTGCGCCCCGTGCACGGGGACATCCTCCGCCTCGCCGTCCCCCAGCACCTCCGTCCGCTGGTGACCTCAACGGTGCGGGGCCTGGTCCACGGGCTTCCCGTGTACATCGTTCCCCGCCAGGACGGAACCGTGGTGATCGGAGCCACCCAGCGTGAGGATGCGCTCCCGGATGCGGTGAGCGCCGGCGGCGTCTACCAACTGCTCCGGGACGCCCAGGCGCTGGTGCCGGCCGTCGCCGAACTGGAACTGCTCGAATGCACCGCCCGCGCCCGTCCCGCAACGCCGGACAACGCCCCGCTGCTGGGCCGGGTGCCCTTGCCGGCCGGGTCGGGCGCGCACATTCCCGGCCTCATCATCGCCACCGGATTCTTCCGCCACGGCGTCCTGCTCACCCCCGCGGCGGCGGCCATCTGCCGGGACCTTCTGGACGGCACCGCCGACCCCCGCTGGTCCCCGTTCAGTCCGGACAGGTTCTCGCGGCCACTGGCGGCCACCGGCACCCACATCAAGGAGACAGCATGAACATCACCCTCAACGGAAACCCGCACACTGTGGTGGACGGCGCGTCCATCACCATGCTCGTCAGCCAAGTCACCGGCCGTCCGCTCGCGGCCGACGGCCAGGCGACTGATGGCAGGAAGCTGGGTGTCGCCGTCGCGCACAATGCCCAGGTGGTGCCCCGCAGCCAATGGTTCGCCACGGCGCTCGCCGACGGCGACGACATCGAACTCGTCACTGCAGTACAGGGAGGCTGACACCATGACCGAAACCAGCACCATCAACCCCGCAGGCCAGGCTGCCGCGCCGGGCGACGCCCTGGTGATCGACGGCGTCGAACTGGCATCGCGGCTGATCATGGGCACCGGCGGGGCGCCGAGCCTGGACGGCCTCGGGGCCGCTCTCCTTGCCTCCGGGACGGCGCTGACAACAGTGGCAATGCGCCGTTATTCCACGGCCGAGACCGGCTCGCTGTTCCAGCTGCTGGTGGACCACAACATCCGGGTGCTGCCCAACACCGCCGGCTGCTTCACGGCCCGGGACGCGGTCCTCACCGCGGAGCTGGCGCGGGAGGCGCTGGAGACCGACTGGGTGAAGCTGGAGGTCATCGCCGACGAACAGACCCTCCTGCCCGACGCCGTCGAACTCGTGGACGCCACGGAGCAGCTGGTCAACCGCGGCTTCAAGGTCTTTGCCTACACCAACGATGATCCGGTGCTGGCACTGCGGCTGGAAAACCTTGGCGCCACCGCGGTGATGCCGCTGGGCGCACCGATCGGTACCGGGCTGGGGATCCTGAACCCGCACAACATCGAGCTCATCGTTTCCCGCGCTTCGGTGCCCGTGGTCCTGGACGCCGGCATCGGCACGGCCTCCGATGCCGCCCTTGCCATGGAGCTGGGCTGCGACGCCGTGCTGCTGGCCACTGCCGTGACGCGGGCCCAGAACCCCGCACTGATGGGCGAGGCATTCAAGCATGCGGTGATTGCCGGGCGTATGGCGAAGGCAGCCGGGCGCATCCCGCGCCGCGAACACGCCCTGGCGTCGTCGGCCATGGAGGGCCGCGCCGAGTTCCTCTGAACCGCGCCTTAACGCGACTGTGGCCACCACCCCGGGAAGGGTGGTGGCCACAGTCGCGTTAAAGCCCGTTCACCGGCGGAGGATGGCAGTAAGCCGCTCCATGTCGTGGCGCGCACGGGTGCGGCCAAGGTAGGCGACGGCGCCGATGGAAGCCGCGGTGCCGAGCACCACGGGCAGGACCCACGGCAGCCAGGTCAGTCCGGGCAGGTAGCCAAACCCGGCCGCCACCAGGATGATCCACGTCAACGCAGCGACACCCGCGGCGACACCGGCGGCAACACCCGCGCCGTACTTGGCATGCCGCCTGTCATTGGCCCAGACAATGAAACCCGCGGCAACGGTGGCCAGCACCACTATGGTCAGCGAAAGCATGGATCTCCTTGCAGGAACGTGCCGGCGGCCGGACTAGAATTGGCCGAAGCCTACGCGCCGGACCTCTTCGGCGCCGATCTCCACGTATGCCAAGGCATTTCCCGGAACAATGATCAGGCGTCCCTTGTCATCCTTCAGCCGCAGTTCGTTTCCTTCGCTGATTGCGTGGCCGACAACCTTGGCCACGGTCTCCGCGTCCTGCGTTGATTCCAGCACGATTTCCCGGCCCACATTCTGAACGCCGATCTTAATTTCCAAAGGGGGCCTCCCAGCCAGTCAATGCGGTTGATGATGTCTTATTTGTAGTCTAGGACTCTTTGGGGAAGCGAGAGATTCCGCGCCAAGCTAAACGGTAGATGAGGTCGCTGGCCACATCGAGGTCGAGGTTCCCGTCCGTTTCGAGCCAGTACCGTGCACTGACCTGCGCCATGCCGGCCAAACCCCGGCCCAGGAGTGCCGCTTCAATGTGGGGGAGTTTGGTGTCTTCTGCGATCACGCGTGCAATGGCATCGGCAAATGTCCGGTTGAAGGTTTCCAGCCGCGAGCTGACATCGGGGTCGTTGATCAGGTCCGATTCGAACACCAGACGGTGCGCCTGGTCGTCACTGGCGATGAAACGGAAGTAGGCACGCATCACGGCCTGCACGCGCTCGTCGTTGTCGGTGGTGGAGTTCAGGGCGCCAAGCATCAGCTCGGTCAGCGAGGCGAGGTGGCTTTCCAGCAGGGCAAGGTACAGCTCGCGTTTGGACGGGAAGTGCTGGTAAAGCACCGGTTTGCTGACATGGGCCGTCTCGGCAATCTCGTCCATGGCCGCGCCGTGGTAACCGTTGGCCACGAAGACCTCCTGCGCTGCGGAGAGAAGCTGCGCGCGCCGTTCGTCCCGGGGTAGCCGGGCGGACCGTTGGCCTGCGGGGCGGGAGGGAGTTTGCGGTTCGGCTGCGGGCGGGCGGTCAGCCCGTGCTTCAGGGACCACAGTTATCCTTCTTTCCATTGCAGTTACCTTCACTTTACTGCGGGGTAATATGACCCGGCAGTATCCTGGGGCATACATTGAAGTATGGCTTCGTCTTTCACCGCAAATGTTTCAACCCTGTCCCTGGATCCGCTGGTGGAACCTGCCGGGGAACTCAGCCCCGAAGAGGTCGAACGGTATTCGCGCCACTTGATCATTCCTGAAATCGGCGCGCTCGGCCAACGGCGGCTCAAGAACGCCAAAGTGCTCGTCATCGGTGCCGGTGGCCTGGGTTCGCCCGCCCTCCTGTACCTGGCTGCAGCCGGCGTGGGGACACTGGGCATCGTCGATGATGACACCGTTGACCTCAGCAACCTGCAGCGCCAGGTGATCCACGGCGTCAGCGACGTTGGCCGGCCCAAGATCGAATCCGCCCGCGACGCGATCGCCGCGCTGAACCCGCTGGTGGACGTCCGGCTGCACAACGTCCGGCTGGACGCATCCAACGCCCTGGACCTGTTCGCCGGCTACGACCTGATCCTCGACGGGGCCGACAACTTTGCCACGAGGTATCTGGTGAATGACGCCGCTGCCATCCTGGGCAAGCCCTACGTGTGGGGTTCCATCTTCCGTTTCGACGGCCAGGTCAGCGTCTTCTGGGAGAAGCACGGCCCCACGTACCGGGACCTGTACCCGGAGGCCCCGCCTGCCGGTTCCGTGCCCTCCTGCGGCGAGGGCGGCGTGTTCGGCATGCTGTGCGCCGCCGTGGGATCGCTCATGGTGACCGAGGCAGTGAAGCTGATCACCGGCGTCGGGCGTTCCCTGTTGGGCCGGGTGGCACTTTTTGACGCCCTGGGTGGCAGCTGGCGCGAGATCCGCGTGTCCAAGGACCCCGCCGCGGAACCCATCACCGAGCTGACCGATTACGAAGCGTTCTGCGGGATCGCACCGGAAGCCGCCACAGACAAGGAACACACCGTGACGGCCACGCAGCTGGCCACCATGCTGGCGTCCCGGAAGGCCGGGCTGAAGGACTTCGAGCTGGTGGATGTTCGGGAAGCCGGCGAATACGACATCGTCCGGATCGATGGCGCGAAGCTCATCCCGCAGGGACGGATCCTGGCGGGGGAGGCGTGGAACGAACTCCCGCAGGACCGGGACATCGTCTTCCACTGCAAGGCGGGGACGCGTTCAGCGAACGTGCTGGCAGCCGCGCGTCAGGCCGGCTACGAAAGGGTCAGCCATCTCGACGGCGGCATCCTGGCCTGGGTGCGCGACGTAGAACCGCAAAAGCCCGTCTACTGACCTGCTTGCTCTATCAGATATGGCTCCCAAACCGGTGGTTTAGGAGCCATATCTGATAGAGCAACGGGGGTTTTGGCGGGTCAGGCGGTTTCGCGGCCTTGGTGGTCCACCGGGCATTCGGCCGCTGCGGCGGCGGAGGGAGCGGGCTGCTCCACCGTGATGCCATACAGGGCCTCGAGGGCGGCCACGTAGTCGTCCTGCTGTCCGTTGGCGGCGAGCTCGCGGGCGCGCACCGTGGGCACGTGCAGCAACTGCTTGACCATCCGGCGCAGCGCGAACTCGACTTCCTCGGCGGCGGCGGTGCAGCCGTGGCGGGCACGGACCTTTTCCATTTCCGCGTCCAGCACGTTCATCGTGTGGCGCCGCAGGGCAACGATGGCAGAGTCCACGGACCGGGCTTCGCGCTCCTGCTCGAACGCCTTTGCAGCGCCCTTGACGATGCCGCTCGCCTGGGCCAGGGATTCCGCCTGCTCCTGGGGCGCCGCGAGTCGCACGGACTCGAGGGTCAGCAGCTCGACGCCGTCCAGTTCGCCCACCGCGGGGTCGAAGTCGTGGGTGAGGGCGAGGTCGATGGCTATCAGGGGCTGCTGGGAGTTCGCGCGCACCTGGGCCAGTTCGTCGGCCTCCACACGGGTATCGGAACCGCTGCAGCCGATCATGACGTCCGCCGCTGCGACGGCGGGCCGCAGCGACTCGGTGTCCAGGGCTGTGCCGCCCCGGGTTGCCACGAAGCCTTCGGCCCGTCCGGAGGAGGAGAAGACGGAGATGTCCGTGCAGCCGCGTTCGCGCAGCAGCGCCATGGTGGCGCCGGCGTAGGCGCCGGTCCCGAAGACCACCACCTTCTTGGCGGACCAGTCGGCGTTCTCGGACAGGTCGGTTGCGAGGTCCAGCGCCACGGAAACAATCGAAAGGCCGCGGGAACCGAGGGCGGTCTGGGCGCCGACATCCTTGGCCGTCTTGGAAGCGGCCTGGAACAGCCGGACCAGCCCGGAGCTGGCGGTGCCTTCGTGCTGGGCGGCGATTAGGGCCCGCCGCACCTGGCCGGCAATCTCGCGTTCACCCACGACGGCGGAATCCAGGCCCGCGCTCACGGCGAACAGGTGCTGGGTCACTTCCGGCCCGGTGCGGGTACTGAAGGAACGCGATACGAGGGGCTCGGCCAGTCCGCTGGCCTCGCTGATGCGGGCCACGAGCGCCGCCCGTGCGGCCTCGACGTCGTCGGCATTGCGGGCTTCCCCGTAAATTTCGTAGCGGTTGCAGGTGGCCAGGACCACGGCGCCCGCCACTGCCGGGGATTCCGTCAGCGCGGATGCGGCAATGCCGGAGGAACCGTTGCTCAACTGAGCGACGGTTTCAAGGTCGATGTCGGCGTGTGTAGCCACCAATGAGAAAAGAACCACAGCAGACCAATCATAGCTTTTTCGCACCTTGGTAGAACAACCCCCCGGCCGCGCCGGCGGCCGGTTATGGCTGTGATTCCTGCCACGGGTTCCATGGCCGGGCGCGGGCAGACACGTTGTCGTTATCTTTTGCGGCTCTTTTTCGGCACAATCAAAAGCATGACTCCTAGCCCCGCCGTCTCCGCTGCCGGCACCCTTGCCGCCGACCACCCGCTGCTGGATGGCCGCACCGCGGATTCCCCGCTGATCACGGCCTACCGCGGGGGCAAGCCCTCCCGCCGTCCCGTCTGGTTCATGCGCCAGGCCGGCCGGTCGCTGCCGGAATACCTGAAGGTGCGCGAAGGCATTGCCATGCTGGACTCCTGCCTCCGGCCGGAACTGGCTTCGGAGATCACGCTCCAGCCCGTGCGCCGCCATGATGTGGACGCCGGGATCTTCTTCTCCGACATCGTCATCCCCCTGAAGCTGGCCGGCGTCGGGGTGGACATCGTGCCGGGCGTGGGACCGGTGCTGGACAAGCCCGTGCGCACCGCGGCTGACGTCGCCGCCCTGCCACAGCTGACATGGGAGGCGCTGGAACCGATCCGCGAAGCGGTCCGCCTCACCGTGGCCGAACTGGGCAAGACCCCGCTGATCGGTTTCGCCGGTGCACCGTTCACCCTTGCGGCCTACATGGTCGAAGGCAAGCCGTCCCGCGACCACCTTGGCCCCCGCACCATGATGCATGCAGACCCGGAGACCTGGGCCGCCCTGGCCAACTGGGCCGCGGACGCTTCCGGCATGTTCCTCCAGGCGCAGCTTGAAGCCGGCGCGTCAGCCGGCCAGCTCTTTGACTCCTGGGCCGGCTCGCTCGGCCTGGCGGACTACACGAAATACGTCGCACCGGCCTCCACCCGGGCCCTGGACCACGTCCGGCACCTCGGTGCCCCGCTGGTCCACTTCGGCACCGGCACCTCCGAACTGCTCGTTGCCATGCGCGACGTCGGCGTGGACGTGGTGGGCGTGGATTACCGGCTGCCGCTGGACGAAGCCAACCGCCGCCTGGGTGGGACGGTGCCGCTGCAGGGCAACATCGACCCCGCTTTGCTGGCTGCTCCCTGGGACATCCTGGAAGCGCATGTGCGCGACGTGATCGCCGCCGGATCCGGGGCCCCGGGCCACGTCCTGAACCTGGGGCACGGAGTGCCGCCGGAAACGGACCCCGCCGTATTGACGCGCGTGGTCGAACTGATCCACTCGATCTCGCCGGAGTAGTCCGGTGGGCACCTCCGCGGCCAGGCCTGGCCCGGCAATCGTTGTGGGGGGCGGGATCTCCGGCTTGCTGTCTGCCCGCGGGCTTGCCGCGGCAGGCCATCCGGTGACGGTGCTGGAAGCCGGCACGGAGTGGGGCGGCTGCGTGGGAAGCCACGAGGTGGCCGGCCTCACCCTGGACAGTGGTGCCGAATCCTTCGCCACGCGGTCCGACGCCGTCTCCGGCCTTGCCGCCGAACTGGGCCTTGCGGACAAGATCGTCGCGCCCCGGCCGGGCGGGGCCTGGGTGCAGCTTCCCGAAGGCCCGCGCGAACTCCCCAAGACCGGAGTGCTCGGTATCCCCGCCAACCCCTGGGACCCCGAGGTCCGCCGTTCCCTCGGCGTGCTGGGAGCATTGCGGGCCTCCCTGGACAGGATCCTGCCCGCCTCCGTGGGAGCGGGCGGCGAGGTCACCAGTGTCTCCGCCCTGGTCAGGGCGAGGATGGGAACCCGCGTGCTGGAACGGCTGGTCTCCCCGGTGGTGGGTGGCGTCCATTCCGCCGACCCGGCCCTGCTCGACATCGACATGGTGGCCCCGGGCCTGCGCGCAGGGCTGCAGCAACACCGCTCCCTCGCTGCCGCCGTTTCCGCGCAACGCCGCCGGTCTGCCAGTGCCGCAAGCAACGCTCCCGCAGCCCCGGCGGGCCAGCCGGCCAAAGCCGGCTCCGCCGTCGCAGGCCTCGAAGGCGGCATGCACACGCTGGTCAGCGCCCTGGTGGCGGACCTCCGTGGCAGGGACGTCACGCTGCTGACGCGAACCGAGGCCACGTCGGCCACGCGCACGCCATCAGGCTGGCAGGTCACCGCCGCGGGAAGGACCTTCGACGCCGCCCTGCTGGTGGTCGCCGTCGACGGTCCGGCCGCCGTCGGACTGCTTGAGGGCGCCGTTCCCGCCATCGCGGGGAAGAAGCCCTCGCCGGGTCCCGACGTCAAGCTTGTGACCCTGGTGCTGGACAAGCCGGAGCTGGACCGGCGCCCGCGTGGAACCGGAATCCTGGTGGCGCCGCAGACGCCCGGCATCGAAGCGAAGGCGCTGACGCATGCCACCGGGAAGTGGGACTGGCTGGCGGCTGCCGCAGGACCCGGTCGCCACGTGGTGCGGCTTTCCTACGGCAGGGTGGATGGCGCCGCGGCGCAGGCCGGCGGGCCGGAAACGGACGATGAGCTGCAGGCGGCAGCACTGCGGGACGCTTCTGCGCTGCTGGACGTCCGCCTCGGGGCCGACGACGTGCTCGGCTGGGACGTTGTGCGGTGGCGCGGGTCGCTGCCTTTCGCCGCCGTCGGACACCGTGCCCGGGTGGCGGACATCCGGCGGGCCTGCGCTGCGGCCGGCAGCCTGGCCGTCGTTGGAGGCTGGGTTGCCGGCAATGGCCTGGCCGCTGTGGTGGCCGACACGCTGGAACAACTCCGGGATTTACTCGCCGGCTGAGCATCGCTGCAGGTCAGCCCGACAAATGCACGGCTGCAGGCTGTGCCGGAGGACCCTTGGGGCGGGTCCGCCGGTTTTCAATCGGGCCTGCGGTCTGGATAGTGTCGATGACTATGGTTCAACACAGGTCCGAGCTTTCCATGTCCCGGACCGGTATCCATGGGGGGCTCCGACGCGGCACCGCAGCTGCGGCCGTTGGAGCGGTACTGGTTCTTTCCACCGGCGTTCCGTCGTCCTTCGCCGACGATGCAACGTCTCCGCCCCGCGATCCGGCGGCGCAGGCTTCCGGCAGGCCGCAGCCGGCTCCGCGTGCCAGTCTCTCCGTGCCAGGGCCGCTGCTTCCGGCGGTCAAAGCCTCCCTCGCTGCCGGTACGACGACGGGCCAGGCCACCGCAGCGGCCTCCGAGCCCTCCCTGGCGATCACACTGCCCCTCCCGGACCTTCCGCTTCCCTCACTCTCCAGCACGTCCCCCGCGCCCGGCACTCCGACCGTGGCGCCCACCTCGTCGCCGGGTTCCGCCGCACCGGCAGCCCCGGCTCCGGCAACCGCTCCCACGCCTCCCGCCGCGGCCCAGGCCATCCCGACGGCTGCCGCCGCGGCCCAGTCCCCGGGCGACGCGGTACCCGCCCCCGCAGCCCCGGCACCCGGCGCTGGAACGCAGGCGGGACCGGCAACGGCAGTCCCCGGCGCGCCGTCTGAAGGCGACGAAGCGGGCACGGCAGCGGGAGCCGGGCCAGCCTCCCCGGTGGTTTCGG
Source organism: Arthrobacter sp. MOO21 (assembly GCF_057369995.2). Classification (NCBI taxonomy): domain Bacteria; kingdom Bacillati; phylum Actinomycetota; class Actinomycetes; order Micrococcales; family Micrococcaceae; genus Arthrobacter; species Arthrobacter sp. MOO21. Next base: position 3,145,134 of record NZ_CM170671.2, read on the forward strand.
GCACTGCAGGCACGGCCCTGCCGACGGCGTTCGCGCGACAGCCGCATCCCGCCCAAACGCCGCAGGCCGCCGGAGTGCCGGCTGGTGGCCGCAGCGCCGTCTCATCCACGGCCACGATCGCCGGGCTGCCGGACGCGATGGTCTGGCTGGGCGTTGGACTCGTGGGGGTTGGGACCGCCGCCGGCCTGGTGTTCTTCCGCCTCCGCAGGCCCTGGTGACGGGCGTCCCGGCGCCAGGGCGAATCGGGGAGTGCGGTGACTTTAATCACTTCTACGAGTTGTAGAAGTTTTCGGTTTCGACTTGGGGGTAGCGAAGGGGCAAACTTGTAACCATGAGCCACACTTCTGCCGAATCTGTCACTAAAACCGAAGAATCAGCCGAGCAGTTCTTTACTCTCTGGACGGTATTCAAGCGGTCGCAGCCGGTGGTGCGCAGTGCCGACGCCGCCGCCGATTTCGAAGCGCTGCTCGCGCGCCTCGCCGAGGCCGGGGTAACGCACCGGGGCAGCTACGATGTTTCCGCCATGCGCGCCGATGCCGACGTCATGGTGTGGCTCCACGGACCCAAGCCGGAGGCGCTGCAGCAGGCCATCCGGGACATCCGCCGCAGCAGCCTCTTCGCGGGCACCGAGATCGTCTGGTCGGCCATGGGCGTCCACCGCGAGGCTGAGTTCGCCAAGAACCACACTCCCGCTTACTCCCGGGGCGTGGCTCCCGCCGAGTGGCTGTGCGTCTACCCCTTCGTGCGCTCCTACGAGTGGTACCTCCTGCCGGAGGCGGAGCGCGGCAAGATGCTCCGCGACCACGGGCTGCTGGGCCGCGACTTCCCGCAGGTCATCTCCAACACCGTGTCCTCCTTCGCGCTGGGGGACTGGGAATGGATCCTGGGCCTCGAAGCGCCGGAGCTGGTGGACCTGGTGGACCTGATGCGGCACCTGCGCTCAACCGAGGCACGCAACCACGTCCGCGAGGAGATCCCCTTCTACACCGGCCGCCGGATCAGCGCCGACGAAGTTGCCGAGGTCCTCGCATGAGCCCGCTGGACCCCCAGGCCCCGGCCGTCAACCCCGTCACTGAGGCCGGCCGCATGGCCCCCAAGGAATACGACGCCGTCCTGCTCGCCTCCTTCGGCGGCCCGGAGGGCCAGGAGGACGTGATCCCGTTCCTCCGCAATGTCACCCGCGGCCGGGGCATCCCGGACGAGCGGCTTGAGGAAGTTTCCCACCACTACCGCGCCAATGGCGGCATCAGCCCCATCAACCAGCAGAACAGGGAGCTCAAGGCTGCCCTGGAGGCCGAACTGGCGGCCCGCGGCATCGGCCTTCCGGTGCTGTGGGGCAACCGCAACTGGGCCCCGTACATCCCGCAGACACTGCAGGAGGCGTACGACGCCGGACACCGCCGGGTGCTCATGCTCACCACGAGTGCCTACTCCTGTTACTCCAGCTGCCGCCAGTACCGCGAGGACATCGGCATGGCGCTGACGGAAACCGGCCTGGACGGCAAGCTGGAGGTGGACAAGGTCCGCCAGTATTTCGACCACCCCGGTTTCGTGGAGCCGTTCGTCGAGGGAACCGCTGCCGGGCTCGCCGATGTCCGTGCCAAGCTCGCCGAAGCCGGAACGCCGGACGCTCCCGTGCACATCCTGTTTGCCACCCACTCCATCCCCACCCGGGACGCAGAAGCTGCAGGCCGGTCCGGGGGCGAGCCGCGCGAGTTCGAGGAAGGCTCGGCCTACGTGGCGCAGCACCTCGCCAACGCCGCCGCCGTGATCGACCGGGTCGCGGAGGAATCCGGGCTGACGGCGCCCTGGTCCCTGGTGTACCAGTCCCGCTCGGGCGCTCCGCACGTGCCGTGGCTGGAACCGGACATCAACGACGCCATCGAGGAACTGGCCGGCCAGGGCGTGAAGGGCATCGTCATTGTTCCCCTCGGCTTTGTCAGCGACCACATGGAAGTTGTCTGGGACCTGGATACCGAAGCCATGGAGACCTGCGCCAACCTCGGCCTCGCCGCCACGCGGGTCCCCACGCCCGGCACCCACCGGAAGTTCGTCGAAGGCCTGGTGGACCTGATCTGCGAGCGGACGGTGGCCAACAACATCAGCGACCGGCCTGCCGTCACGGACCTCGGCCCCTGGTATGACGTCTGCCGTCCGGGATGCTGCGCCAACTTCCGGGGCGAGAAGCCCACCATCGCAGGGGCAGACACCACCGTGGGCACCGGCCACGACCCCTACCCGCCCGGCATGGGTGCTTCCTCCTGCGCGGCCGGGGAGACGGTCCAGCCGTGACCGTCCGGATTGGTACCCGTGCCAGCAAGCTTGCGCTGACCCAGACCCAGCAGACGGCCGACCAGCTGGGTGCCGTCGGTGGCTTCCCGGTTGAGCTGGTCCATATCAGGACCGACGGCGACGTCCTCACCGGATCGCTGTCCCAGATGGGCGGCACCGGCGTCTTCGTCGCCGCCCTGCGCGACGCACTGCTGCGTGACGAGTGCGACGTCGCCGTTCACTCCCTGAAGGACCTGCCCACGGGCGCCGCCGTCGGCCTTAGCCTTGCAGCGACGCCGCGCCGGGTGGATGTCCGCGACGTCCTGTGCGCGCGGGACGGGCTCAAGCTTGCCGACCTGCCCGCTGGCGCCAAAGTGGGAACGGGTTCCCCGCGCCGGGCTGCCCAGCTGCGTGCTGCCCGCGCGGACCTGGACATCGTGGACATCCGCGGCAACGTGGACACCCGCCTCGGCCGTGTTCCCGGGCTTCCGGGCAACACCACGGAGGACGTGGTCCCCGGCAAGTCGTGCGACCTGGACGCCGTGGTGCTGGCCGCCGCCGGCCTGGAGCGGATCGGCCGGCTGGACGCCGTGAGTGAGTACCTGGAAACCGACGTGATGCTTCCCGCTGCCGGCCAGGGATCGCTGGCCATTGAATGCCGCACCGCCGATGCGCCCCCCAGGCCGGGTTCCGCCGAAGGATCCCGCGGGGTCCTGGCCCAGGCGCTGGCAGCGCTGGACGACCCCGACACCCGCCTGGCCGTCACGGCGGAGCGCGCCCTGCTGGCGCGGCTCGAAGCGGGCTGCGCCGCTCCGGTGGGGGCCTACGCCTACCGCAAGGGCAGCATGCTGCACCTTGAAGCCGTGGTGTGCGCCGTCGACGGCACTGCCACGGTCCGGGACAAGCGCGCCACGGACGGCCTGACGGAAGTAGGCGCCACCCTCCTGGGCATTGAACTTGCAGAAGTCCTCCTGGCCGCCGGTGCCGCCGGCATCGCGGACCTCCAGGCGTCCTGACCCGGCGATGGCAGAGCCTTCCCGCAGGCCCGGATCCGGCGCCCCGCTCAGCGGGGCGCGGGTCCTGGTCACGCGCAGTCCGGAGCGTTCGGCAGCGCTGGTGGAGGCGCTGTCCGCGGCCGGCGCCAAGCCGGTCCTGCTGCCGCTCATCGACTTCGAGCGGGCCCCGGACCAGCACGCACTGGACGTCGCCTGCGACGCCTTGGCAGCGGGAGCCTTTGACTGGCTGGTGGCCAGCAGCGCCACCACCATCCACGTGCTGGCCGGCAAGGCGAAGGAACGGGGCCTCGGCCTGGGCCAGCTGGTTCCCGCCGCCACCCGGATCGCGGCCATCGGACCGGCCACGCGACGGCTGCTGGAAGCCGAAGGCCTGACCGTGGCGCTGGCCCCGGCCGGTGAACAGTCCGCCGCCGGGCTCCTCGCGGTCTGGCCGGGCGGGGGCAAAGTCCTCCTGCCCCAGGCGGACATCGCCGCACCCGCCCTGGCCGAGGGCATGTCAGCCGCCGGCAGCGCGGTGACCGCGGTGACCGCCTACCGGACGGTGGACTACCCGGCGGCAGCGGAGCGGCGGCTCGCCGTGCCCATGGAGGACGCCCACGACGGCGGCCAGCCGCCGTCGTACTCCCTCCTGACGCCGGAAACGGCAGCAGCGGACATCCGGGCCGGCCGCATCAACGCCGTCATTGCCGCTTCGCCGAGTGCCGTGCGCCGGATCTCCGGCCTCGCCCCGCTGTCCGCCTGCAGGCTGGTGGCCATAGGACGTTCGACGGCGGACCAGGCCACCGCGCTTGGCCTTCCGGTGGCCGCCGTGGCGGCTGAGCCCACGCCGGAAGGGCTGGTGGCCGCCGTCGCCAGGGCCCTGAACCCGCCCTGACGGCGCGCAGGCAGTTTCCAACGGCAACACACCCCGATTCCCTGAACCACGAAGGACAGGACCATGACTTTCCCCAGCCAACGCCCCCGCCGCCTGCGCACCACCCCGGCCATGCGCCGGATGACCTCCGAGACCCGGCTGTCGCCGGCCGAGCTCATCCTCCCGGCCTTCATCCGCGAGGGACTCACGGAACCGAACCCCATCACGTCGATGCCCGGCGTGGTCCAGCACACCACCGACACCCTCAAACGGGCCGCGGCCGAGGCCGTGGAACTGGGACTGGGCGGCATCATGCTGTTCGGCATCCCGGAAACCCGCGACGCCGAAGGCACTGCTTCCCTCGACCCGGACGGCGTGCTGAACAAGGCCATCCGGGACGTGCGCGCGGAGGTGGGGGACGACCTGGTGGTGATGAGTGATGTCTGCCTCGATGAATTCACCGACCACGGGCACTGCGGAGTGCTCGACGCCGACGGCTACGTGGACAACGACCGCACGGTGGAGATCTACGCCCGGATGGCCGTCGCCCAGGCCGACGCCGGCGCCCACATGCTGGGCCCCTCCGGCATGATGGACGGGCAGATCGCCGCCATCCGGGCGGCGCTGGACGCGGCGGGCCACGTCAACACCTCCGTCATCGCGTACGCCGCGAAGTACGCGTCCGCTTTCTACGGCCCCTTCCGTGAAGCGGTGGACTCACAGCTCAAGGGCGACCGCCGAACATACCAGATGGACGCCGGCAACCGCACCGAGGCCTTGCGCGAGGTGGAACTGGACCTGGCGGAGGGCGCCGACATCGTCATGGTCAAGCCCGCAATGAGCTACCTGGACATCGTGGCGGACGTCGCCGCCATGAGCCCGGTGCCCGTGTCCGCGTACCAGATTTCCGGTGAATACGCGATGATCGAGGCGGCCGCAGCGAACGGCTGGATCGACCGCCGCGCCGCCATCACCGAGTCGGTCCTGGGCATCCGGAGGGCCGGCGCCCACACGGTGCTGACCTACTGGGCCGCCGAGCTTGCCGGCTGGCTGAAGGAAACTCGGTGACCACCGTGCCGGCGTCCCCCACCGCCCCGGTGGGGGAGGGGCGCATCCTGATCGGCCTCAACACCTTCGGTGACATCGGCGAAAAACCGGACGGGAGCCCCCAGGCGCCCGCTGAAGTCCTGCGCCAGCTGCTGGAACAGGCCCAGCTGGCCGACGCTGTCGGACTCCACGCCTTTGGCGTGGGCGAGCACCACCGCAAGGACTACGCCGTGTCTGCGCCGGAGGTTTTCCTGGCCGCGGCCGCGGCGCGCACCACCCGCATCCGGCTGGGCTCGGCGGTGACGGTGCTGAGCTCGGACGATCCCATCCGGGTGTTCCAGCGCTTCTCCACCGTGGACGCCCTTTCCAACGGCCGGGCGGAAGTCATGCTCGGCCGCGGATCGTTCATCGAATCCTTCCCCCTGTTCGGCCTCGACCTGGCGGACTACGAGCTCCTGTTCGAAGAGAAGCTGGAGCTGTTCGACAAGGTGCGGGCGCAGAAGCCCGTGCACTGGGAGGGCCGTACCCGCCCCGCGCTGCACGGACTGGACGTCTTTCCGCCGCTCGAGCACCACCTGCTGCCCACGTGGATCGGGGTGGGCGGAACACCCGAGTCGGTCCTGCGGTGCGCCCAGTACGGCTATCCCATCATCTTTGCCATCATTGGCGGCCAGCCGCGCGGGTTCCGGCCACTGGCGGACCTGTACCGCGAAGCCATGGACAAGTACGGCCACCCGATGCCGCAGGTGGCCACCCACTCGCCGGGCCACGTGGCCGAAACCGATGAGCAGGCCCGGGAGGAACTGTTCCCGCACTGGCTGAAGCTGCGGAACAAGCTCGGGGCCGAGCGCGGCTGGGGTCCTGCCGGACGGGGCGAATTCGACGCCCTGTGCTCCCCGGAAGGCGCCCTGTACGTCGGGTCGCCCGAAACGGTGGCGCAAAAGATCGTCCGGCTCAAGCGCGACCTCGGGGTGGACCGCTTCGACCTCAAATACAGCAACGGGCCGCTGCCCCACTCCGCCATGATGCGCTCAATCGAACTGATCGGCACCGCCGTCGCCCCGCGCGTAGCTGAACTGCTCGCCGGCGAAGTGTGCCGGCCGCTACCTGAGAGAATAGGAACCATGACTTCCAGCAATCCTCGCAACGAGGCACTCTTCGACCGCGCCCGCCAGCTGATGCCGGGCGGGGTCAACTCGCCGGTGCGCGCCTTCGGGTCCGTGGGCGGAACACCGCGCTTCATGGTCTCGGCGAAAGGGCCGTACCTGACGGATGCCGACGGCAAGGAATACGTCGACCTCGTCTGCTCGTGGGGCCCGGCGCTCCTGGGTCACGCCCACCCCGCTGTCCTGGACGCCGTGCACGCCGCCGTCGACCGCGGCCTGTCCTTCGGCGCCTCCACCCCCGACGAGGCCAACCTCGCTGAGATCGTCAAGGAGCGCGTGCCCGCCGTCGAACGCCTCCGCATGGTCTCCACCGGCACCGAGGCCACCATGACCGCCGTCCGGCTGGCCCGCGGCTTCACCGGGCGAAACCTCATCATCAAGTTCGCCGGCTGCTACCACGGACACCTGGACGGGCTGCTCGCCGCCGCCGGCTCGGGCGTGGCCACCCTCGCGCTGCCCGGCTCCGCCGGCGTCACCGAGGCCACCGCCGCCGAAACGCTGGTGCTGCCCTACAACGACCTGCAGGCCGTCAAGGAAGCCTTCGCCTCGCACGGACCCAACATCGCGGCCGTCATCACCGAGGCCGCGCCCGCCAACATGGGTGTCGTCACCCCGGCCGAAGGCTTCAACGCCGGCCTTGCCCGCATCACCCGCGAGCACGGCGCCCTGCTCATCGTCGACGAAGTGCTCACCGGCTTCCGTACCGGCTACTCCGGCTACTGGGGCCTCACCGGCGGCGCACCGGACTCCGACGATCCCTGGACCCCGGACCTGCTTACCTTCGGCAAGGTCATCGGCGGCGGCATGCCGACGGCGGCCCTTGGCGGACGTGCCGACGTCATGGACCACCTGGCGCCCACCGGCCCGGTGTACCAGGCGGGAACGCTGTCCGGCAACCCGGTGGCCATGGCCGCGGGCGTCGCCACGCTGACCCATGCCACCCGCGACGTCTACTCCTTCATCGATGTCCGGTCGCTGGAACTCTCCTCGGCGCTGTCCAACGCGCTGGACGCTGCAGGGGTGGACCACTCCATCCAGTTCGCCGGAAACCTCTTCTCGGTGGCGTTCGGAACCTCGGCCCACGGTGTCCACAACTACGCCGACGCCCAGGCGCAGGAGGCGTTCCGCTACGCACCGTTCTTCCACTCCATGCTGGAGTCCGGGGTGTACCTGCCGCCATCGGTCTTCGAGGCCTGGTTCCTCTCGGCCGCGCACGACGACGACGCCATGAACCGGATCTACGACGCCCTGCCGGCCGCCGCCAGGGCTGCCGCTGCCGCCCAGGGCTAGGGCCGCCGTCGTCCTGTTCCTAAGCTTGTTCGCAGGCGCGAGCCTTGATGGTTCGGTCCTGCGAACAAGGCCGGGATCGCCGCAGGGACCCAAAAGAAATCCCCGCCTGCAGCCTGCAGGCGGGGATTTCTTTTGGGTCCGTGCGGCTACAGGACGTCCGCGAGGAAGCCCTTAAGCCGGTCCGTCCGGGGCTCGGTGAAGATCTGCTCGGGCGGGCCGGACTCCACCACCACGCCGGCGTCCATGAACGTCACGGCGTCGGACACGTTCCGTGAGAAGCCCATCTCGTGCGTCACCACCACCATGGTCATGCCGCCCTTGGCGAGGTCCGTCATGAGTGCCAGCACGCCCTTGACCAGTTCGGGGTCCAAGGCGGAGGTGGCCTCGTCGAAGAACATGACCTCGGGTTTCATGGCCAGCGCACGGGCAATCGCCACGCGCTGCTGCTGGCCGCCTGAGAGGTTCGCCGGGCGGGAATCAGCCTTGTGCTTCAGGCCCACCAGATCCAGCTGCTCCAACGCTTCACTGCGCGCCTGCTCCTTGGAGAGCTTGCGCAGCTTCCGCAGGGCCAGGGAAACGTTCTCTTCCACCGTCTTGTGCGGGAACAGGTTGAACTGCTGGAACACCATGCCGATCCGGCGCCGGAGTTCATCCGGATTGTCCTTCAGGACTGAACGGCCATCCAGCAGGATGTCGCCTTGGTCCGGTTCGATCAGCCTGTTCATGACCCGCAGCAGGGTGGACTTGCCGGAACCGGACGGGCCGATCACCGAGGCCGTGGTGCCCTGGGGCACGTGCAGGTCGATGCCCCGCAGGACATGGTTGCTGCCGAAGGAAAGGTGGATGTTCTTTGCACTCAGCGTTCCCGATGTGAACTCGCTCATGCCTGGGCTCCCTTCCCGACGACGGCCGCGGCCTCGTCCGGTTCCTTCTTTTCAGGCCGGCCGGTGCGCAGCCGGGCGTCGATCCAGTTCACGAAGTGCGTCAACGGGATGGTGAGGACCAGGTAGAAGACCGCCGCTGCCACGTAGGGCGACAGGTTGCCCGTGGTGGCGGCGGCGTCCTTGCCGATCTGGAAGATCTCACGTTCGCTGGCCAGCAGGCCCAAAAGGAACACCAGGGAGGATTCCTTGATCAGCGCAATGAACTGGTTGACCAGGGCCGGGAGTACCCGGCGGATGCCCTGGGGGACGACGACCAGGCGCATCGACGCCCCGTAGCCGAACCCCAGTGCACGCGACGCCTCGAGTTGTCCCTTGTCCACGCTCTGGATACCGGAGCGGAAGATCTCGCCGATGTAAGCGCCGGACATCAGGGACAGGGCGGCGATAGCCATCGGGTAGGGGCTCGTGGAGCCGGTCAGTTCACGGATGATGGGTCCAAAGCCGAACCCGATGACCAGGATGGTCAGTACCGGCGGAAGGCCGCGCAGGACGTCCGTGTAGATACGTGCGATCCACCGGGCTGCTGCGTTCCGGGAAATCCCCATCAGGGCGAGCAGCATTCCCAGGGCTGTCCCGATGATGCCTGAAATGATGGCGAGCACCAGGGTGTTCGGCAAGCCGACGGCGAACATCTTGGGTATGACTTCGCCCATCGCCTTCCAGTCGAGGAAGGTGTCAGCAAGTTGCTTGAGGATATCCATGGAACGCCCGGGTTACTTGGCGGGGATCTGGACGGCCTTGCTGCCCGGCTTCCAGCCCTGCGGGGTCTGTTCGGCGGCGGTGGGCCGGTCCTTGTACCACTCGGCGGTCAGCTTGGTCCACGTGCCGTCCGCGATCACTGCGTCGAGGCCCGAGTTCAGGGCATCGATCAGGGCCTGGTTGTCCTTGTTCACTGCGTAGGCGGTGAAGTTCTGGGTGTTGACGACCTTTTCGGCGATCTTGGTGTTGTCGCCTTCCTTGACCTGGCCGGTGGCCTGCTGCGACGGGGCAACCCAGGCATCGATCTGGCCGTTCTTCACGTTGCCGTAGACGGTGTTGTAGTCCGGGAAACGCACGGGCTCCAGGCCGAGGGTGTTCGTGACGTAGTCGTCCTGGACGGTGCCCTGGACGACGCCGATGCGGACGCCTTCCTTGAGGTCGGCGAAGCCGGCGACCTTGGCGTCGTTCTTGGTGACAACCGCCATGTAGCCGAAGTCGTAACCGTTGGTGAAGCCAACGGTCTTGCGGCGTGCGTCCGTGGTGGAGATGGAGGAGGAACCGACGTCGAACTGCTTGTTGGCGACCTGGGACAGCAGTGCGGAGAAATCGGTGGAGGCGAACTCGACCTTCAGGCCCAGCTTGTCACCGATGGCGCGCAGCAGCTCGTTGTCGTAGCCGGTGAACTTGCCGGAGGGGTCGATGAAGATGTTCGGCGGGGCGTCGGACAGGGTGCCCACGCGCAGGGTGCCGTCGGTGATGAGGCCGAGCTTGGTCTTGTCGATCTTGTCGATCGGGGTGACCTCGGCGGTGGTGTACTTGTCCAGCGTCTGCTGGTCGCTGCCCTGGAGGGCGTCCGAGGGGGTGCCGCTGGGCTGGGAGGAGCCTCCGCCGCAGGCAGCCAGGGACGCCGCAAGGGCCAGGGCAACGGGAGCGGTCGTGAGCCACTTCAACGCTTTGATTTTCATCAGGTTGTCACTTTCATTGAGTCATAAGTCGACCGGGCCGCAGTGCTGCGCTCTGGCATCTGGCACCTGTCCGGTGCTGGTCCAGCTGGCCGGGCAGGGGGCGACCGCAAAACTTTATTCTCTCACTAGTGTGAATTCCGGCAGGCCTGTGAATGATAGGAGGCTATTAGCTCCCGTTCAGCGAACATTCTTCCGCCGAAGGCGCTTGCTGGCGCAGCATAGACAGGCGCTACGGCTGTGAGGCGAACTGGGCAGCCTGATTCGAGCACTATTTGTGAAGCGGCGTGACTGTGACATGCATCGCAATGGCTGGCGGGATCCCCCGGAGGGACCTAAAACCCTCCGGTCGTGGCGTCCTGCGGCGGGAGGACGGGCCAGTCCCCTTCAATCACGGCAGTCGGCTTCGTCTTCCGGAGGTAGTCCTGGAAATCCGCCGCCTGGCTAATGGCCCATTCCACCTGCAACTGGTGCAGCTGGCTGGCGGGCATCATCAGCTTGGGAAACTTCCCCGCCATCGCATCCAGGACCCGAAGCGTGGCCAGGGCATCCGCCGCCGACGTATGGGCATTATCAAGGACAACGCCATATTCCTCGCACAGCGCAGTAAGGGTGCGCTTGCCCTTCCGGTACCGGTCCACCTGCTTGTTCATGATGTAGGGATCCAGCACCGGGAACCGGGTGAGCTGGGGAACGCCATGGCGGGCGGACTCCGCGGCAAGGACGGTGAAGTCGTAGCTGGCGTTGAAGGCGATCACGGGGATGCCCGAGTCGAAGAGTTCCTGGAGGACGGCGGCAACTTCACCTGTAACCTCGCGGGCAGGCCTGGCCGTCCCGCCTTGCCTGTTCGGTGGTGATGCCGTGGACGTCGCTTGCCTCGGTGGGGATCTCAACGCCCGGATCCGCCAGCCACTCATGCTCCTTGATGACTTCGCCCCTGTTGTCCACCACGGTGATCGATGCGGTGACGATCCGTGCCGCGCGGGAGTTCCGGCCAGTGGTTTCGAGGTCGAAGGCGGCTCGGGGGAGGGTGTTCCAGGTGCTCATGGTTCCACGCTACGGGGAGGCTCCGACAATTCCGGGGAACGCCACTGCGGCTACATTAGATCAATGCGGATTGAGTACGTGCAGGCGGTCCTGGCCATCGTGAGGCTGGTGCCGCCGGGATCCGCAGTCTCGTACGGGGACGTTGCCGAGTTGCTGGGATCAGGGGGACCGCGGCAGGTGGGGTCCGTCATGAGCCACTATGGCGGCGGTGTCCCGTGGTGGCGCGTCCTGAAGGCGAGCGGCCATGCGCCCGAAGGGCACGAGGCCGAGGCTCTCCTCCTCTACCTTGATGAGGGCACGCCGCTCGCCGGCGCGTATGAACCCTTTCTCCGGACGGGGGAAGGCCGTTGGCGGGTAGACCTGGCAGCCGCACGCTGGGCGCCCACCGACGGCGATTTTGACCGTATCGACGCGGTAGCCGACCGGCTGGAGCGCGGGCTTCATCAATTGTCGGTGCCGGATGATGGAATGGCGTTGTGACGGTAACACTCCCTTTGACGGGTCCCCGGGACCTGGACCAGGCCTTCGGCCCGGCTGCGCCGGATGGTGCCAGGACAACGGCAGCGGCCCTCAGGCTGCTTCCTCCGCGGCGGGTTTATGCCGCGGGCGCCAGCCTGTCGCCGGACCAGCAGGCCGCCGTTGACGTCCCCCAGGGCGCCGGGCCTGTCCTGGTTCCCGGAGCGCCGGGGACCGGGAAGACCACGGTGCTGATCGAGGCGGCCGTCCAGCGTGTCTTTCGCGACGGCGTCGACCCTGAGCGCATGCTGATCCTCGCTCCCACGAGGCTGGCGGCGGATTTCCTGCGGGACCGTTTCACCGCCCGCCTGGACAGGAGCCTGAGTACCACCCCGGCCCGGACGTGGGCCTCCTATGCCTTTGACGTCATCAGGCGGGCCAAAGCCGAAGGCGTTATTCCGTTGTCCAAACCGCCCCGTCTCCTGTCCGGGCCGGAGCAGGACCTGATCATCAAGGAACTCCTCGAGGGCCACCGGTTGCCGGGACTTGAGCTGCCCTGGCCCGCGGACCTTGACGGGGCGTTGGAGACCCGCGGCTTCCGCCAGGAAGTACGGCAGCTGTTCGACCGCATCATCGAGTCGGGCCGGACGGCCGCGGACCTTGAGCAGCTGGGGAACGAGTGCGGCAGACCGGACTGGAAGGCTGCAGCCGCGCTCTACGCGGAGTACCGGGACGTCCTTGACCTGCGGATGCCGGAGGCCTTCGACCCCGCCGGCATCATCACGGCCGCCCGGCAGATCTTCCAGGACGCTCCGGACTTCCTTGCTGCCGAACGTGCGCGGCTGCAGCTCGTCCTGGTGGATGACGTCCAGGAGGCGAACCCCGCCATCGTCGAACTGCTTGCGGATATCGCTGCCGGCAAGGACTGTTTCGTGACCTCCTCCCCGGACACCGTCGTGCAGGGATTCCGGGGGGCGCGGCCTGACCTGGTGGCTGAGCTGCCCCGGCTGTTGTCAACCGAGGCGCCCGCCGTCGAACGTCCCCTTCGGTACGCCCACGGGCTGGCGCCCGCTGTGGCGGAGTCCTGGCTCAACGTTGCCGGACGCATCTCGCAGCGCGCGGGCGGACAATTGGCCCGGCAACTGGAACAGCCCGGAACCGCCCGGGCCGCCGGCGCCGTCGAAGCCCACCTGGTTCCCACACCGGTCCACGAACTGCGCTATGTCGCACAGCGCATCCTGGACCAGCACATCAACCAGGGGCGGGACCTTGCGGATATCGCGGTGATCGTTCGCAACGGGGGGCAGGTCAGCGAGCTGCAGCGGTATCTGTCCGGCCAGGGAATCCCTGTGCGGGTGCCGGTGGCAGAATCCGCGGTCCGGGACGAGGTGGCAGTGCGTCCGCTACTGGATGCCTTCGCCATTGCACTGGACCCGGCACTGCTTACCCCGGAGGCTGCGGTATCCCTTCTTACGTCCAGGATTGGCGGAGCAACCTCCATCGAGCTGCGCAGGCTCCGGCAGTCACTTCGGCGTGAGGAACTGCTCGGCGGCGGCGGCCGCAGCAGCGACGCACTGCTTGTCGACGCCCTGCTGGAACCTGGCGCGCTGGGAGCCCTGGGGATCGAAGGCCGCGCCGCCCGCCGGACGGCACGGATGATCCACGCCGGACGGGAGGCGGCCGCCCTGCCCGGCGCCAACGCGGAGTCCGTGCTCTGGGCGATGTGGAATTCAACCGGCCTCTCCTCGGCCTGGACAGAAACAGCGCTCGCCGGAGGGCCACACGGCTCGCGCGCGGACCGGGACCTGGACGCGATGATGGCGCTGTTCCACACCGCGGAACGCTATGTGGACCAGATGCCCGGTGCCGGGCCCGAACAGTTCCTGGAGTACCTCCTGAGCCAGGAGCTCCCCATGGACACCCTCGCCGCCCGTGCACAGTTGGACGACGCCGTGGAACTGATGACCCCGGCCAGTGCGGCAGGCCGGCGATGGCCCATGGTTATCATCGCGGGCCTGCAGGAAGGCGTGTGGCCCAATACGCGGCTCCGGGGTGAACTGCTCGGCAGCACGCTGTATGCGGACGCCGTTGAGCACGGGCCGGAGTATGCCCTGCAGCGCGACCCGCTCAGCCGCCTGCGTGACATCCGCTACGACGAACTCCGCAGTTTCTCCACGGCAGTGTCCAGGGCCGGTGAACTGCTCATCTGCACCGCCGTCTCGTCCGAGGACGACCAGCCGTCATCCTTCCTCGACTTCGTTGCGCCCCTGGAGGCGGGGGAGGAGGCCCGGGGTTTCACGCGGGTGGATCGGCCCATGACCCTGCGTGCCCTTGTCGCGGAGCTGCGGCAGTACGCGCAGCTGGACGGGGCCGGGGAGCGGGAGGCCGAAGAAGCTGCCAGGGTACTGGCGCATCTTGCTGCGGCCGAACCGGCAGCCGCAGGCGCCCACCCGGACAGCTGGTGGGGGCTGGCGCCGCTGACGTCGCTCGAACCGGTGGTTCCTCCCGGAGGCACTGTCTTCGTCTCTCCCTCCAAGGTCGAGACGGTGCAGAAGTCGCCGCTGGACTGGTTCGTTCAGGCAGCCGGCGGCGAGGCGGCCACAGATTTCGCCCGAAGTCTGGGCACGCTGGTGCATGCCATCGCCCAGAACATGCCCGAGGCCTCCGGTTCGGAGTACATCGCCGAACTGGTCCGCCGCTGGCCGGCCCTCGGAATGAAGGACAACTGGGAGGGAAAGCTGGACTTCCAGCGTGCAGAAGCGATGGTGCGGAAGCTGGCGCAGTATGTGCTGGTGATGAGGAGCGAAGGCCGCAGCCTCCTGGGAGTGGAACAGGACTTCGAGGTATCCCTTGGCGGGGTGGACGTTGGTGATGCGTCGCCGCGCCCGGCCACTCTCCGAGGCCAGGTGGACCGGCTGGAGATCGACGGCGAGGGCAGGCTGGTCATCGTGGACCTCAAGACGGGGAAGCGGCAGCCAGGCAAGGCTGAGCTCTCCCGGCACCCGCAGCTTGGCGCGTACCAGGCAGCCGTCCTTGCGGACGGCTTCGCTGCCGTGCCCGGGGGCTGGCCCGGCCTGTCCGGCGGGGCGGTGCTGGCGCAACTGGGGACCGGGGCGAAAAGTCCGGCCATCCAACAGCAGGAACCAATCGACCCGCAGGAGAACTGGGCCTTGGACATGGTGATGGACGCTGCGGCCGTCATGGGCGGCAATGAATTCACGGCGCGGCATGATCCCGCCAAGGGCAGCCACGCCGGCCATGGCTGCCGCCTCCCCGAGGTGTGCCCCCTGTGCGTGCGCGGAAGGCAGGTAACCGAATGAGCGAGGCCGTGGAAGCATTGGGAAGCGCGGCGGCGCCCACGCCGCCGCGCTTCAGCCCCGAAGAACTCTCTGCGCTGCTCGGCGAGAAAAACCAGCCCACCGCCGAGCAGTCGGCCATCATCGCCTCTCCGCTGGCCCCGCGCCTGGTCATCGCCGGGGCCGGTTCCGGCAAGACAGCCACCATGGCTGACCGGGTGGTGTGGCTCGTCGCCAACGGCTGGATACGTCCCGAAGAAGTCCTCGGTGTCACCTTCACCCGGAAGGCGGCCGGTGAACTGGCCAGCCGGATCCGGGCAAAGCTGCTGGCACTGCAGCGGCTGGCCGCGAAGGACACCGGCCATCAGGTCTTCCCTGAGGGCCTGCTCAGCAGCGACGCGCTGGAACCCAAGGTGTCCACCTACCATTCGTTCGCCAGCGGCGTCGTCTCCGACTACGGGCTGCGGCTGGGGGTCGAACGGGACGTCGTCCTGCTCGGAGGCGCCCAGGCGTGGCAACTCGCCAGCGAGGTGGTTGAGGCCTATGACGGCGAATACTCGCACTTCAGGGCAGCAAAGTCCACGCTGGTCAAGGCCGTTATCCAGCTCGCGGGCGAGTGCGCGGAGCACCTCCAGGAACCGGAGGACGTCGAGGCGTGGCTGATGGCACGGCTCGCCGAGTATGAGGCGCTGCCGTATCTGGCCGAAAAGAAGAAAAATCCACCGCAGGCGGCCGCAGACCTCGCCGGCATGCTCCGGACCAGGGCCAGCGTCGCCGACATGGTTGGCCGCTACGCAGCGGCCAAACGCGCCCGTGGTGCGCTCGATTTCGGCGACCTGGTGGCCCTCGCGGCACGGGTGGCCCAGGACGTCCCGCTGGCTGCCACCCTCGAACGGCAGCGGTACAAAGTGGTTCTGCTCGACGAATTCCAGGACACGTCCTACGCGCAGCTGGTTTTGTTCTCCCGGCTCTTCGGCGGGGGCCATGCCGTGACGGCCGTGGGTGACCCGAACCAGTCCATTTACGGCTTCCGTGGCGCTTCGGCCGGGCAGCTGTTCCACTTCGTGCGCGAATTCCCCGTTCGCACCGGCCAGCCGGGCGAAGCTGAGGGCTGGGCACCTGCGCCCACGTCCTACCTCACGACCGCCTGGCGGAATGGCCGGTCCATCCTTGCCGCGGCCAATGTCATGTCCCAGTCGCTCGGCAAGGCGGCGGCGCAGCAGGCACCCGCGGGAGGGAGGGGCGCTGCCGCGGACGTGCCGCCACTGCAGCCAAGCCCGAATGCCGTGGACGGGACGGTGGTGCTGGGACGCTTTGCCAGTGATGTTGACGAGGCCGCCGCGCTCGCGGACGACGCCGTGAAGTACCGCATGACCGATTTCGAACGCACGCCGGACGGTTCTGTGGTCCCCCCGGCCCTCGCCGTGCTGTGCCGCCGGCGTGCGCAGATGGAGGCAGTCCGGCGGCAGTTCGAAGCCCGTGGCATCCCCTACGAGATCGTTGGCCTGGGCGGGCTCCTGGACACCCCGGAGGTCGTGGACCTCGTAGCCACGCTCCGGGTCCTTGCCGATCCCGGCCGCTCCGACGCGTTGATGCGGCTGCTGGCAGGGGCGCGGTGGCGTATTGGGACCGCCGACCTCATGGCGCTGCGTGACTGGTCCGGCCAGCTGGCCCGGCGCCGGGGGATGGCGGTCCCGGGGAATGACCAGGCGGATGACTCCGGTGCCGGCGACGAGGGCGACGAAGCAGGGGAGACCATCCTTGAAGGTGACCTGACCGACGCCGCGAGCCTTGTCGAAGCTGTGGACTTCCTGCCGCGGGACGGATGGGTGTCTTCCAACGGCAGAACCCTCAGCTCCGAGGCCAGGAGCCGGCTGGCGCGCCTGTCGGTGGAACTGAGGCAACTGCGTGGCTACCTGGGCGATGACCTCACCACCCTTCTGGGGGAAGTAGAGAGGGCGATGCTGCTGGACATCGAGGTTGCCGCCCGCCCCGGAATCAGCATCCACCAGGCCCGGCGGAACCTCGATGCCTTCCAGGACGCCGCCGCCGGATTTCTGCGCACGTCCCAGCGGGTGGATGTCCTTGCCTTCCTGTCCTGGCTGGAAGCTGCCTCTGCCGAGGAAAACGGGCTGGAAGCTCCGGCCACCGACGTAAACCGGGAAGCAGTACAGCTTCTGACGGTCCATGCTTCGAAAGGACTGGAATGGGACGCCGTCTTCGTTCCCGGGCTGAACGCAGGTGCCTTTCCCAGCGACAGGGACTCCCGCTGGAGCAGCGGCGCCGCGGCGTTGCCCTGGCCCTTGCGAGGAGACCGCGCCGACCTGCCCCAGTGGGACCTTGACCAGCCGGACCAAAAGGGCTGGCTGGATGCCGAGAAGGACTACAAGGCGGCCGTGCAGGCCCACAGTGAATCGGAGGAGCGGCGCCTGGCCTATGTGGCCTACACCAGGGCAAAGCATGTCCTCTGGGTGTCCAGCGCAGCCTGGGTGGGCTCGCGGGCGGGGAAGGCGGACATGTCCCCTTTCCTTGCCGAGCTGGAAGGCCTTGTCCACGGTGACGGCGGTGCGCCCGCTGCCAACGCCGTGGTCCACCCGCTGTCCCAGGAGGAAGCTGCGCTGCCCGGGTCAAGTCCGCTGACGCTTGAAACCGAAGTGGCCGGATGGCCCTATGATCCGCTGGAGGGGCCCGTCGATCCGCGCACGGGGGAGCGCCTTCGCCTTGCCCCCGGCCGCAGGCAGGCCATGGAAAGGGCCGCGGAGCGCGTGCTCCGGGCGATGGAATCCGGAGGGACGGAGCTGCAGCCGGCTGATGGCCCGCGGCCCCCGCTGACTGGTGCAGCGGCTGGATGGGCGCGGGAGGCAGCCCTGCTGCTGGACCGCCGGGCCCGACGGTCCGGCGGCCAGGACGTCCACCTCCCCAGCCATATCTCGGCGTCCACCCTGGTGGATCTGGGGGAGGACCCGGCAGCGGTGCTCGGACGCCTGCGCCGTCCCGTTCCGCGCGAACCCGGGATGTCGGCGCGCAAGGGAACGGCATTCCACGCCTGGGTGGAGGAATACTACGGGACGGCGGGGATGCTTGACCTCGGCGAAGCTCCCGGATCGGACGACCACATTGATGCCGCTTACGACCTTGACGCCATGGTGGCCACCTTCCGCGCCTCTCCGTGGGCGGACAGGTCGCCCGCTTTCGTGGAGGTGCCGGTGGAAACCCGGGTAGGGGAAGTAGTGGTTCGCGGGCGAATCGATGCCGTCTTCCGCGACGCTGACGGACGCTGGGACCTGGTGGACTGGAAGACAGGCCGCAGGCCCTCCGCGGCCCAGCTGAAGACCCGGTCAATCCAGCTTGCCGCGTACCGGCTGGCCTGGGCGCGCCTCAAGGGGGTTCCGCTTGAAGAGGTGCGGGCTGCGTTCTTCTATGTGGCCGACAACGCTGTGGTGCGGCCCCACGATCTGGGAACGGCCGCCGAGTTGGAGGCCATCGTAGCGGGAGCGCTGGCAAGGGCCTGAGCTGCGGGCCGGCTTTCCGCGAAAAGGCCGTCGCCTTCGCCGAGGAAAGCCGGCAGCCAGGGGCCGGGTCAGCCCTGCTTGACGTTGATGATGGAGATCGCCGCAGTTGAAGTGTCGTCGGGCCCCTTGGCCTCCGGTTCGTTGGCGTCCAGTTCAGGGACTCCGGCTGCCCCCGCGGCGCCGTTCGCGGGGGCGGCCTGCTGAGGCTCAGCGGGGATGGGCGCAACGTGCACGGCGGGCTGGACGGGAACGGGAACGACAGTGACCGCAGGCTGGACGGGCACGGGAGCCACGGTGACAGCGGGCGTCACAGCGCTGCTGCCGCTTGCAGTCGGTCCGCCGTGGGCAGGGCCGGTGCCGCCTGCGGGAGTGCCGGCCGCAGCGGTGGGCACTGACCCGCCCTGGTTCCCGGCCGACGGGAGGGGCTCAACGCTGATGGGTTGGCCGCCGAATTCGGCGATGTCGCTGGCCAGGCTCTCCAGCATGCCCTCGGCTTCGGAGACCATCGCCTGGTCGCCGGCGGCCAGGCCCTTGACCAGGTACTGTGCCAGGGCGAACTCGGCGGACAGGGCTGCCCGGCGCAGCAGGTGCTGGTCCGGGGCGTCGCGCCGGCTGGCGGTGTAGGCCTTGAGGACGGCGTTCACGAAGTCCTGCTCATTGGAAGCCACCAGCCAGGCAAAGTCATCGGCGGGGTCGCCGATGCGCAGGTCCGTCCATCCGGTCACCGCCGTCACCCGCCCGGCCTCCACCAGCAGGTTGTCCTCGTGCAGGTCCCCGTGGACCACGCTCGGGTTGAACCGCCACAACGACACATCCTCCAAGGCGTGCTCCCAGCGGCGCAGCAGTGCCGCGGGAATCTTCCCCGTGGTGGCAGCCTGGTCCAGTTCGTTCAGCCTCCGCTGGCGGAACTCGTTGGGCGTGTAACTGGGCAGGTCCGCGTTGCTGACCAGGGACCGGGGGAGGTCGTGGATGGCAGCGAGGGCGGAGCCGATTTCCCGTGCCAGGCTTTCCGGCCCGGACGTCAGTTCCTCGACGCTGCGTGTGGTCCCGGACAGATGCGAGTAGACAAAAGTGCTCAGGGTGCCCAGCCGCACGCTGCCGGCCACGGTGGGCATCAGGAACGGCAGCTCGGCCCGCACCGCCGGGGCGAAGGCACGCAGGACCAGGAATTCGGTTTCGAGCCGGGCGCTTGCCTCAGCGTGGCGCGGCGACCTGACCCGCCACCGTTTGCCCTCGGAGTCCAGCAGCAGTGCCGCATCGAAGTCCGCGGGATCATCCGGAGCAGAGCTAACGGCCGTCGGCGTCAGTCCGGGGACTGCCGCGGTTGCAATGGCCGCCAGTTCAATCGGTTTTCTTCTCACCGTTCCACGGTAGATTGCGTGCCGCCCCGGAAGGCGGTCCGCAGGCGGCGAGTCCTCAGATAGCTGGATTTCCTCCGCGCCGGGCTCCGGGGACCCGCCTAAGGAAATGCGGAATGTCGGCACCAGTAAGTACGGTGGTCTCATGAGCCATGCGGAGTCTGTCGTTCCCGTCCACCAAACCATTCCGGCCGGGCCGCCGGCGAACCACCTGGTGGAGACCCTGCTCCCGGTGCGGCCTGCGTTGGTGGACCGGGGATCCGTGGCACGCAGCAGGCCAGGCATGGTGGATGAGCTGCTGGCCACGCAGGATGCCCTGGCCGCTGTCCTGTCCGGCAGGCAGGGCCTGGTACAGGACGGCAGGATGGTCCTGACCGGAGCCAAGGAACTGCTGGCGGAGCTTGAAAAGGCCGGGACCGCCCCGGAGCTGGTGGTCTACCTGGGATCGGCGCTGCCGGCCTCGGACCTTCCGACGAACACGGAACTGCTGCTCTTCGTCCTGCCGGAGCCGCTCGAGCCCGGAACAGCGGGTATCCCGCACGGGGCCTCCTGGGCCGGATTCCGGGAAGTTGCCGCGGGCCTGACCGCCACGTCCACCGCGTTGTTCGTGGAAGCGAGCGCCATCGCCAACTGGCACGCCGGCCATACCCACTGTCCGCGCTGCGGGACGCCAACACGCGTGGAAGCCGGTGGCTGGGTGCGGCGCTGCCCGGCAGACAACTCCGAGCACTTTCCGCGCACGGACCCGGCCATCATCGTCACGGTCGTGGGGCCGGATGGCCGGCTGCTGCTGGGCGGAGGCGGGCCTGTGGACGCCCGCAACTTTTCCACGCTGGCGGGGTTTGTCGAGCCCGGTGAATCCCTTGAAGAGGCCGTCGTCCGGGAGATCCAGGAGGAGGTCGGGGTCCGGGTCACAGCCTGCCAGTACCTGGGCTCCCAGTCATGGCCGTTCCCGGCCTCCCTTATGCTTGGATTTACCGCCGTCACCGAAGACGCCCAGGCAACGCCCGACGGCGTGGAGGTCACCAGGGCCCGCTGGTTCAGCCGCGAGGAACTGCAGGAAGCAGTCCTCAGCGGGGAAATCACCATTTCAAGCAGGCTCTCCATTGCCCGCTCCCTGATTGAGCACTGGTACGGCGGGCGGATCCGGGACCTGGCCGGCGCCTAGCAATTTCATCCACCAGACTCCAGCACGCGGTAGTCGAGACACAAAGCAGCAGAAGTGACTACAGAGAATTTTGACGGAGCAGCCTCCCTTGAGGACCGGATCCTCGGCGGGCTGGACGCGGAACAGCGTGAGGTGGCCAGCACCCTCAACGGGCCGCTTTGCGTACTGGCGGGCGCGGGGACCGGCAAGACCCGGGCCATCACCCACCGCATCGCGTACGGGGTCCACTCCGGCGTCTACAGCCCGCAGCGGCTGCTCGCCGTGACGTTCACGGCCCGCGCCGCAGCGGAGATGCGCAGCCGGCTGCGGGACCTCGGCGTGGGAAACGTGCAGGCCCGGACCTTCCACGCCGCCGCTTTGCGCCAGCTGCAGTTCTTCTGGCCGCAGGCGGTGGGCGGCGCACTGCCCAACCTCCTGGACCACAAGGCCCAGATGCTTGCCGAGGCTGCCCGCCGCCTGCGGCTCAGCACCGACCGCGCCTCCATCCGTGACCTCGCATCCGAAATCGAATGGGCCAAGGTGTCCATGCTGACCCCCGCCAATTACCTGGAGAACGCCCAGGGCAGGGGAGCGCCGGGCGGATTCGACCTGACCGCCGTCGCCCGCGTCTTCCAGTCCTACGAGGACGTCAAGACCGACCGCAACGTGATCGACTTCGAGGACGTCCTGTTGATCACCGTGGGCATCCTGCAGGAGGACGAGAAAGTCGCGGCCACCGTCCGGGAACAGTACAGGCACTTTGTGGTTGATGAGTACCAGGACGTCTCCCCGCTGCAGCAGCGGCTCCTGGAGCTCTGGCTGGGCGGCCGCGACGAACTGTGCGTGGTGGGGGACGCCAGCCAGACCATCTACTCCTTCACGGGAGCCTCGCCCCGGCACCTGCTCGATTTCAAGGCACGCTACCCGCAGGCCAGCGTGGTCAAGCTCATCAGGGACTACCGTTCCACGCCGCAGGTGGTGAAGCTCGCCAACGAGCTCCTCGCCGGGCGGCGCAGCGGCGGTCCGGCCGCCGACGCCGCCTGGGCCACGCCCCTGCGGCTCGTGGCACAGCGTCCCGCCGGCCCGGCACCCCAGTTCACGGAATGCTCCGATGATGAGGCGGAGGCCGCCATGGTGGCGCAGAAGATCAAGGCACTGCTCGACGCCGGCACACCGGCCAGCGAGGTAGCCGTCCTTTTCCGCACCAACGGCCAGTCCGAGGCGTACGAGCAGGCGCTGGCGGCGGCCGGCATCGGCTACCAGCTGCGCGGCGGGGAACGCTTCTTCGCCCGCAAGGAGGTCCGCGACGCCATCCTCCAGCTGCGGGCCGCCACCCGGGCCGTGGCCGAAACCGAGGCTCCCGAGCCACTGGGCCAGCTGGTCCGGGACATTGTTTCATCCCTGGGCTACACGGACTCAGCACCCCACAGCGGCGGAGCCCTGCGGGAGCGCTGGGAGTCCCTGGCGGCACTCGTGGCCCTTGCCGATGAACTCGTGCAGAACCGGGGACCGCAGTTCGGCCTTGCCGACTTCGTCAACGAACTCCAGGAACGCTCGCTCGCGCAGCACGCACCCACCGTCCAAGGGGTCACGCTCGCTTCCCTCCACGCGGCCAAGGGCCTGGAATGGGATGCCGTCTTCCTCGTGGGGCTCAGCGAAGGACTGATGCCCATCTCCTTCGCCGATGCGCCTGAGTCCGTGGACGAGGAACGCCGCCTCCTGTACGTCGGCATTACGCGTGCCCGCGAGCACCTCTTCCTGTCCTGGAGCACCGCGCGGACACCTGGCGGCCGGGCGAACCGAAAGCCCTCCCGGTTCCTGGACGGGCTGCGGCCCGATTCGGTTGCAAGTTCCAGCGCCCGCGGCAAGGGGCCTGCACCCCGCCGCAAGGCAGCCGCGCCCGCCATGTGCAGGGTCTGCGGCAGCATGCTGGCCACTGGGGCGGAACGCAAGGTGGGCCGCTGCAACGCTTGTCCGCCCAGCTATGAGGAACAAACGTTCGACGCCCTGCGGAACTGGCGCCGAGAGGTGGCGCTGTCCGCGGAAGTGCCCGCGTTCGTAGTCTTTACGGATGCCACCCTGACGGCCATCGCCGAAGCACGGCCGGCATCGCTGGAGGAACTCGCGGGCCTGGCCGGAGTCGGCCCGTCAAAGCTGGAAAGGTACGGCGAAGACGTTCTCCGGGTCCTCGCCGAGAGCATGGCCCTGTGAGCGGCGCGGCCCAGCGGGGCCGGCAGCAACTTGCCGGGCTGACGACGTCCGGCGGGGCGCCGGTGGAAGTGCGCCGGTCGGCACGGCGGACCCGGACGGTAGCCGCCTTCTGGGAGGACGGGACGGCGGTGGTTGCCATTCCGGCCCGCTTTACCGCGGCGCAGGAGAAGGAATGGGTCCACCGGATGCTGGCGAAGCTCCAGCGGCAGGGGGAGCGGCGGGCGGCAGCCGGCCGGCGGCGCCCGGCCAGCGATGAAGCCTTGGCGGCCCACGCAGCGGAGCTTTCCGCCAAGTATTTCGGCGGACGCGCGGTGCCGACGTCGGTCCGCTGGGTCAGCAACCAGAACTCCCGGTGGGGTTCGGCCACCCCCGCCGAGGGCACCATCCGCCTGTCGGACAAACTACGCAGCATGCCACAGTGGGTGGTCGACTACGTCCTGCTGCACGAACTCGCCCACCTCCTGGTGGCTGGCCACAACGCGGCGTTCTGGAAGCTGCTCGAGGCGTACCCCGAAACCCAGCGGGCCAAAGCCTTCCTGGAGGGCGTCGCCTTCGCCACGTCCCGCGGCCTCGGCACAGACCGGACTGCCCCTTCCGGCACAGCCGGGCAGGGGCAGGGCAACGGACCGGACGAAGGCCCCTGGCCGGCCGACGCCGACTAGGACGCCAAACCCGGCCGGGAAGCTGGCCCCCAGGCAGCCTCAGCCCTTGGGCTGGTCCGGCCCGCCGTCGTCGTCCTTGTTCCTGTCGGTGCCGCCGGCGTCATCGGTGCCGGGCGCATCGTCGAAGCCGCCGCTGAGCAGCTTCTGCAGGGCGTCGTCCACCTCGCTGTCGCTGGCCTCGGCGAGCTTCCGGCGGGCACTGAAGCCCTTGGGATCGTCCAGGTCCTCGGCGGTGGGCAGGAGGTCGGGGTGGTGCCAGATGGCGTCCCGTCCTTCGATGCCCCGCTCTTCCTTCAGCGCGGCCCACAGGGTCGCGGCGTCGCGGAGCCTGCGCGGGCGCAGTTCCAGGCCCACCAGGGAAGCGAAGGCGTGCTCGGCAGGTCCCCCCGTCGCCCGGCGGCGGCGCACCGTTTCCCGCAGCGCGCCCGCGGAGGGCAGCACCTTTTCGGTGGCGGCAGCGGTGAGCTCATCCACCCAGCCCTCCACGAGGGCGAGCGCAGTCTCGAGCTTCTCAAGGGCCTGCTCCTGCGCCGGGGTCCGCTGCGGCATGAAGACGCCCTGGGACAGGGCCTCCTGGATGCCTTCGGGATTGCTGGGATCCAGATCGCGGGCGAGCTCCTCGATACGGGAGGTGTCAATGTGGATGCCGCGGGCGTATGCCTCGATGGCGCCGAGGAGGTGGCCGCGCAGCCACGGAACCTGCACGAAGAGGCGGGCGTGGGCGGCCTCCCGGACCGCAAGGAACAGGCGGATGTCGTTTTCGGGCAGCGACAGCCCCTCGCCAAACGCGGCAACGTTCGTAGGCAGCAGGGCCATTTCGAGGTCGGCGAGCGGGACGCCGATGTCGGTGGAGCTGACGACGTCGGCGGACAGGGCCCCAATGGCCTGGCCAAGCTGCATGCCGAAGATGGCGCCGCCCATGTTCTGCAGCATCGAGGAGGCGCCGCCCATCATGGACTTCATTTCCTCGGGCATCTGCTCAGTCATGGCGGAGGACAGCGCATTGGCGATGCTGTTTGCCACGGGCTCGGTCAGCCGCTTCCACGTACCCAGGGTGGCTTCCACCCATTCTGCACGCGACCAGGCGCGGCCGATCAGCCCGGTGGCGGGCAGGTCCGTGACGGGGTCGAGCCAGAGCTCCGCGAGGCGCAGCGCCTCGTCGACGTCCCGCGACTGCTGCGCTGTCACCGAGGGGTCGGAGCTGCTGGCGGCCACGCGCCGGGCATTGTCATGCGCAAGGGTCCAGTTGACGGGTCCCTCCGTCGGTGCGCTCATCATGGCCTGCACTTGGGAAAACATCTGCGCCAGCAGGTTGGGATCGTTCGGCAGGCCGGCGGCCTTGGCGAGCTCGGCGGGGTCGAAGTTCTCCATCCCCTTGCCCCCCATGAGGTTCTGCAGCATCTCGGTCAACGGATCCTTGGGGTTGTCGTCGCCGTTGGACGGATTAAGTGGATTGGAGGTCATGATCCCGCCGATCGTCGGTGTGACTGTTAATCAACCTTCACGGTACCCCGGTGGGGGTCGGCTGTCTGCCGCCCGCCGCCGTCGTTCGCTCTAGGCAAAGCACGCCGGCAGGCTGCCACCGCGTACTGTTGATGGGGTGACTACAACCCGTGGCGGCCACCCCTCCGAGGACCAGGTTCCCGACGTTTCTTTCCCCGCAGGCACGCCGCCCGTCCGCGCGGAGGGCCTCCTGGGCGGACAGGGCTGGGGAGCCGCGGGAGCGGCCGACGGCGGTGCCCGGGGCAGGCGCGTTTCCACCATGATGGTTGCCGGGCTGGCGTCCCTGGGGCTGGGTATTGCGGTGGGCACGCTGCCGGTGCCCTACGTCATTGAGTCGCCAGGCCCCACCTACAACACCCTTGGCGAGAGCCAGGGGCGTCCGGTCATCCACGTCACCGGCCACGAAACCTACCCGGCGTCCGGCAGCCTGGACCTGACCACGGTGTATGTCGACGGCGGTCCCACGGGCACGGTCAGCATCCTCGGCGCTTTCTCAGCCTGGCTGGACAGCTCCAAATCGGTGTACCCGGTGGAATTGATTTACCCGACAGGCACCACCAAGGAGGAAGCCCAGGAGCAGAGCGCGGTGGCCATGACCACCTCGCAGGAGAACGCCGTGGCCTCCGCGCTGCATGAACTGAAGGTTCCCTTCGGCCAGCAGCTCCAGGCCGCCGGCCTCTCCCAGGATTCGCCCTCCGCCGGCAGGATTGAAAAGGGGGACATCCTCAAGTCCATCAACGGCAAGGACATCACCTCGCTTGCCGTCATCCAGGATGAGCTGGCCGCGGGCAAGGGCGCTCCGGCCTCGGTCACGGTGGACCGCGGCGGACAGCCGGTCACGGTGGAGGTCAACCCGAAGGACAATGGCCAGGGCCGGTTCATCCTCGGCGTCATGCTCAAGTACCTGTTCAGTTTCCCCTTCGACGTACAGATCTCCCTGGACAAGGTGGGCGGACCCAGTGCGGGGCTGATGTTTTCGCTGGGCATTATCGACACTGTCACGCCGGGAGACCTGACCGGCGGCAAGCACATTGCGGGCACCGGTACCATCTCGCCGGACGGTGCCGTGGGACCCATCGGGGGCATCGGGCAAAAGATGCGGGGAGCGCGGTCTGCAGGCGCCACCCTTTTCCTCGCGCCGGCGTCGAACTGCGACGAGGTGGCGGGCCGCATCCCCGACGGCCTCCAGGTAGTACGGGTGGAAAACCTGGCCGAGGCACGGCATGCCGTGGAGGTCGCCGGCAGCGGGCAGGACACCGCCGGGCTGCCCGCCTGCGCGGGCAACGAGTCCGGGCACAACTAGACTGGGCCCAATTAGACTCGACAGGAACTAAGCTTTACCGCCACTCGTGGCAAAGATGACGGACGTGACCAGCGGTTTCACCGGTACCGGACGTCGCCCGCACGCACGCTTCGAATATTCTGACGACCAGCTATGAGGTACCCAGTTTGTCCCGTCCCGCCAGCACCACGTCCACAGGCAGACCCCCTTCCCGGCGCGGCGCGCTGACCCCCACCCTTATCGTTGTTGCCCTGGTGGTTGTGGGCTTCATCTTCTTCGCCAATGTCTGGACCGACGTCCTCTGGTACCGGCAGTTGGGCTTCATCGAGGTGTTCCTCACCGAAAACCTGGCGAAGATCGCCACCTTCGCGGCGGGCTTCGCGATCATGTTCGCGGCCGTGTTCTTCGCGATCCGCATCGCCTACAACTCCCGGCCCGTCTACGCGCCGGACTCGGAGATCCGGGACAACCTCAACCGCTACCAGGCGCAGCTTGAGCCGGTCCGCCGTGTGGTCATGGTCGGCCTTCCGATCCTCTTTGGCCTGTTCGCCGGCAGCGCCGCCGCGAGCCAGTGGCAGAAGGTGCTGCTCTTCTTCAACCAGGTGGGCTTCAACCAGACGGACCCGCAGTTCAACCTGGACATCAGCTTCTACCTGATGACGCTGCCGTTCCTGGGCTTTGTGACCGGTTTCCTGATCAGCGTGGTGGTCATCGCGGGCATCGCCGGCATCCTGACCCACTACCTGTACGGCAGCATCCGCCTGATGGAGCGCGGCGTGTTCACCAGCCGTGCCGCCCAGATCCATATCGCCGTTACCGGCGCTGCGTTCCTGGTGCTCCTGGGCGTGAACTTCTGGCTGGACCGCTACTCGTCGGTGCAAAGCAACGGTGGCCGATGGGCAGGTGCCCTCTACACGGACGTCAATGCCGTCATTCCCACCAAGGCCATCCTCGCCGTGGCCGCCGTGCTCGTCGCGGTCCTGTTCATCGTTGCTGCGGTGATCGGCCGCTGGCGCCTGCCGGTCATCGGCACGGCCATGCTGATCATCACGTCCATCCTGGCCGGCGGCGTCTACCCCTGGGTGATCCAGCAGTTCCAGGTCCGTCCGTCGGAAGAAACGCTGGAGAAGGAGTTCATCCAACGCAACATCGACAACACCCGCAGGGCCTACGGCCTGGACGGCATCCAGGAAACCCGTTACGAAGCCACGAATACCGCCAACACGGGCGCCCTCGCTCCCGATGCGCAGACGACGGCCAACATCCGGCTCCTCGACCCGAACCTGATCTCCGACGCGTTCGCGCAGCTGGAACAGTACCGCCCGTACTACCAGTTCCCTGAGGCCCTGAACGTTGACCGCTACGAAGTGGACGGGAAGATCCAGGACACCGTGATTGCGGTGCGTGAACTGAACCCGGCCAACGTTGCCAGCAACCAGCAGGGCTGGCTCAACCAGCACGTGGTGTACACGCACGGTTACGGTGTCGTGGCCGCCAAGGGCAACAAGTTCACAGTGGACGGCAAGCCTGACTTCCTCCAGTCCGGCATCCCCTCCACGGGTGTGCTGGGCAACGACTCCACGTACGAGCCCAGAATCTATTTCGGCGAATCCTCCCCGGAATACTCCATCGTCGGCGCCCCGGAAGGCGCAACGCCGCGCGAACAGGACCGGCCGACGGGCCGTGAAGGCGGCGAAACCCAGTACACGTTCCAGGGCAACGGCGGGCCGAACGTCGGTTCCTTCTTCAATAAAGTCCTCTACGCCATCAAGTTCCAGTCTTCGGACCTGCTGCTTTCGGACGGCGTGAACCCCGAGTCGCAGATCCTGTACGACCGCAGCCCCCGCGAACGCGTCCAGAAGGTTGCGCCCTACCTCACGGTCGACGGGAATGCCTACCCGGCCGTGGTGGACGGACGGGTGAAATGGATCGTGGACGGCTACACCACCAGCCAGTACTACCCGTACTCGCAGCAGAAGCAGTTGTCGGAGGCCACCGCCGACACCCAGACCACGACGGGCAGGGCCGTGGCGCTGCCCAACAGCACCGTGAACTACATCCGCAACTCGGTCAAGGCCACGGTGGATGCCTACGACGGGTCCGTCACCCTCTACGCCTGGGATGACACGGATCCCGTGCTGAAGGCGTGGCAAAAGGTCTTCCCGGCCTCTGTGAAGCCGTACACGGAAATGTCCGGCGCCGTGATGAGCCACGTCCGGTACCCGGAGGACCTGTTCAAGGTCCAGCGCGAACTGCTGGGCCAGTACCACGTGACCGATCCGCGCAGCTTCTACAAGAACAATGACGCGTGGAGCGTGCCTGCCGACCCCACGGTGAATTCCAACACGGACGTCAAGCAGCCGCCGTTCTACATGTCGCTGCAGATGCCGGACCAGGAGAAGCCTGCGTTCCAGCTGACGTCCTCCTTCATCCCGCAGATTGTGAACGGAAACGCCCGCAACGTCCTCTACGGCTTCCTCGCCGCCGACTCCGACGCGGGGAACCAGGCCGGGGTGAAGGCCGAGGGCTACGGCAAGCTGCGGCTGCTGCAGATCCCGCCGGAAACCCAGGTGCCCGGCCCCGGGCAGGCGCAAAACAAGTTCAACTCCGATCCCACTGTTTCCCAGGCCCTTAACCTGTTGCGACAGGGTGCCTCGGACGTGCTGAACGGCAACCTGCTCACCCTGCCCGTGGGCGGTGGCATCCTCTACGTCCAGCCCGTGTACCTGAAGTCCACCGGTGAGACCTCGTACCCCACCCTCCAGCGTGTGCTGGTGGCTTTCGGTGACAAGGTGGGCTTCGCGCCGACGCTCGATGCCGCGCTGAAGCAGCTCTTCGGCGGTGACTCGGGTGCCGCGGCCGGCGACTCGGCCAACAACGGCCAGACTCCGGCAGGCCCCGCCGCGCCCGCAACGCCCGCTGCAGCGGACGCCAAGGCGCAGCTGAAGGCGGCCCTCGATGAGGCCAACTCCGCCATCCAGGCCGGCCAGTCGGCGCTGGCGGCCGGTGACTTCGCAGCGTACGGCGAAGCACAGAAGAGGATCGCCGCAGCCCTGCAGAAAGCCATGGACGCTGAGGCCAAGATCCCGGTGACCGCTCCGGAGGCCACCCCTGTACCGTCGGCATCTCCATCGCCGTCGCCGTCCGCAGGCAAGTAGCACCGTCAGGCAGTTCGACGGCGGCAGCCCGGTGTCCGCGCCCAGGGGGAGCGGATGCCGGGCTGGCGTAACGGACGTCACGCCGCCAGGATTTGGCCCCAGGTTCACCTGCCGGTAAAGTAGTTCTTGCGACGCGGGGTGGAGCAGTTCGGTAGCTCGCTGGGCTCATAACCCAGAGGTCACAGGTTCAAATCCTGTCCCCGCAACTGGAGAAAGGCCCGGACACTGGAAACAGTGTCCGGGCCTTTTGCTTTGCCATTTTGCTCCCCGGGGGGATCCCCGGGGACGCTGCTGATCCCACCCGGGGACCGGGGCGGCGGTGGACGCGCCGGCCGCAAAAGTAGGGTAGTGTTGTTCGAGCGACGCGGGGTGGAGCAGTTCGGTAGCTCGCTGGGCTCATAACCCAGAGGTCACAGGTTCAAATCCTGTCCCCGCAACTTATGAAGGCCCCGCCCGGCGATTACGCCGGGCGGGGCCTTCTTTTTCCTTGGATGCCTGCAGTTCCTAGTATTCTCTTTCGCAGGGCCTCACAATCTGTGGGCGGCCCGCAGTCATTCCTGAGAGGTATGTTGTTCCATGGCCACATCCACGAAGAAGCCCGGCACCGCGACGGGGAAGCGGAACCGGCTTTACTGGGCGGTTCCCGCCGTCCTCGTGGGGCTCGTCCTGGTGGTGCTGATCGCCAGGCTGCTCGTGGGGCTTCCCGCCGTCGCCTCCTTCCTCGCCACCTACCCGGGCCAGTCCGAACTGCCGGACAATGCTCCGGTCGGGTTCCCTGCGTGGCTGGCCTGGCAGCATTTCCTCAATGCGTTCTTCCTGCTCCTGATCATCCGCACCGGCTGGCAGGTGCGCACCACCACCAAACCGAGCGGCCACTGGACCCGGAACAACAAGGGCCTCATCCGCACGAAGAACGCGCCCACCAAGATCACCTTGGAGCTGTGGTTCCACCTCACCCTGGACGCCCTCTGGGTATTGAACGGGCTGGTTTTCGCGGTCCTGCTGTTCGCCACCGGGCAATGGACCCGCATCGTCCCGACCAGCTGGGACATCTTTCCCAATGCGCTGTCGGCCGCGCTCCAGTACGCGTCGCTGGACTGGCCCACTGAAGACGGCTGGATCAACTACAACGCGCTGCAGCTCCTGACGTACTGCGCCACCGTCTTCATTGCCGCGCCGCTGGCGTTCATCACGGGCCTCAGGATGTCCTCCGCATGGCCGAAGAAGGCCCAGGGCCTGAACAAGGCGTACCCCATCGAATGGGCCCGCGCCGTACACTTCCCGGTGATGGTCTACTTTGTGGCCTTCATCGTGGTCCACGTCTTCCTCGTCCTGGCCACGGGTGCGCTGCGCAACCTGAACCACATGTACGGGGTCCGCGACGACGACACCTGGTTCGGCTTCTGGGTGTTCCTGGCGTCCGTCGTGGTGATGGCAGCCGCCTGGTTCCTCGCCCGGCCGATCTTCCTGCGGCCCATTGCCTCGCTCATGGGCAAGGTCAGCCGCTGACCTGCCCCGTCAGTCGTCCTTGAGCTTCTGGTAGGCCGCCAGGGCCCGTTCCCGTGATTCCGGCAGCTCCACCAACGGTTTCGGGTAGCCATCCGTCTCCGCCGTCCAGGGTTCGTGTATGGTCCTGCCTTCGACACCAGCGAGTTCGGGGATGAACTGGCGCAGGTAGCGGCCATCGGGGTCGAACTTCCTGCTCTGCGTCACCGGGTTGAAGATGCGGTAGTACGGCGAGGCATCTGCACCCGACCCCGCCACCCACTGCCAGTTGGCCGGGTTGTTGGCGGCGTCGGCGTCCACCAGGGTGTCCCAGAACCATTCCTCGCCGACGCGCCAGTCCGTCAGCAGGTTCTTGACCAGGAAGGACGCAGCCGCCATGCGCACCCGGTTGTGCATCCACCCGGTCTCCCAGAGTTGCCGCATGCCGGCGTCCACCAGGGGGTAGCCGGTCTTCCCTTGTTGCCAGGACTCCAGCTCCTGTTGGTTCGGGGAGGCCCACTGGAACTTGTCGAACGCCGGCCGGAAGTTCCGGGTGGCAAGGTCCGGGTTGTGGTACAGCAGGTGCCAGTTGAACTCCCGCCAGCCCAGCTCCGAACGGAAGATTCCGACGTCGGAGGGGACCTTGCGGGGGTGGCGTCGCCGGATCTCGCGCCATACGCGGAAGGGGCTGACCTCGCCGAAGCGCAAATGGGGTGAGAGCCGGCTGGTTCCTTCGACACCCGGGATGTTCCGGCCGGTGCCGTATTCCTCGATGGGGCCGTCCAGGAAGTCCGTGAGCCGGTGCGCCGCACCTTGTTCACCTGGTTCCCACGTGTCCGCCAAGCCGCCGCTCCAGTCGGGCGAGGTCGGCAGCAGCTTCCAGCCGCCCAGTGCGTCGCTGGCCGGGAGGCCCCGTCCGGAGGCGGCAGGTTCCGGCAGCACCTCCGGGGCGTCCAGGGGATCGCGGACGTCATGCGACGCGAGGCAGGCCCGCCAAAAGGGGGAGTAGACCTTGTAGTACCCGCCGGCGCCGGTGCGGACCGTCCAGGGTTCGAACAGGAGGTTGGCCTGGAAGCTGGAGGCTTCGATCCCGTTCTCTCCGGCCCAGTCCTTGAGGCCGGCATCGATGGTCCGCTCCGGAAGGCCGTACCTGCGGTTCCAAAAAAGGTTTCCGGCGTTGGTCTGGGCGGCAAGTTTCCGGATGACATCGCCCGCGGGTCCCCGGCGAAGCACCAGGCGCGAGCCCCTGGCCGCCAACCCGGCGGCAAGAGCATCCAGGGAATGGTGCAGCCACCAGCGGGCAGCCGCGCCCAGCGGCCGCACCCCTTCGGACTCCTCGTCCAGGATGTAGACCACGGTGGTGGGATTGCCCAGCCGGGCCGCCTCTGCCAAGGCCGGGTTGTCGTCCAGCCGCAGATCATCGCGCAGCCAGACCAGGGATGTTCCATCGGGAGAAGCAGCCATGCCACCACGGTACACAGTGGGACGGTACACAGCGGGACGGTACCGAGCAGGGACATGGCTAAGGGCCGGGACGTTGGTCCCGGCCCTTGGCCATGTGTCAAGGAAGCGTCTCCCGCGGATCAGAGCTTGTCGAAGTCGGCCTCGTCCACGGTGGAGCCGGCTGCTGCCGGGCTGCCCGCACCGAGAGCCGGCTTGGCGCCGCCGGACTTCAGGGCGGCCAGGCGGGCTTCGATCTCCGTCTGCTCACCCAGGTCCTCCAGCTGGTTGAACTGTGCGTCGAGGCTGGACGCGGCAAGTTCCTGCTGTCCGCGGACCTTTGCCTCTTCGCGGCGGATCTTCTCCTCGAAGCGGCCCACCTCGCTGGTGGGGTCCATGATGTCGATGCTCTTGATGGCGTCGTGGACCTGGGACTGCGCAGCGGCCGTCTTGGACCGGGCCACCAGTTCGTTGCGCTTGCTGGTCAGCTGGTTGAGCTTGTTCTTCATCTGCTCAAGGCCGGTCTTCAGCTTGTCCACCACTTCGCGCTGGGAAGCGATGCTCGGTTCCGCGCCCTTGGCTTCGTTCTCGGCAGCGATCTGCCGCTGCAGGGCCACCTTGGCAAGGTTGTCGAACTTCTCGGCGTCGGCAACATCGCCGGCGGACCGGAACTCATCGGCCTTGCGGGACGCTGCCAGGGCCTTGTTTCCCCAGTCCCGGGCGTTCTTGACGTCTTCGTTGTAGTCGTCTTCGAGCATCCGAAGATTGCCGATGGTCTGCGCGACGGCGGACTCTGCCTCAGCGATGTTGTTGGTGTAGTCGCGGACCATCTGGTCCAGCATCTTCTGCGGATCCTCGGCGTTGTCCAGCAAGGTGTTGATGTTCGCCTTCGCCAGCTGCGCGATCCGGCCGAAAATGGACTGCTTAACCATGGTGTTTGCCTTTCGTCCTGCTCTGTGTTGACCACTGGGAACCGGTGCACAGTGGTGTACTGCCTATAATCGTCCAGACTATTCCTGGCCGACCTGCCTTTCGCTGGTCAGAAGTCTCCTCCGCCGCCAGAGTCGCCGCCCCAGCCGCCTCCATCGCCGCCGAAGCCGCCGCCGTCGCCGCCCCAGCCGCCGCCACCTCCGCCGTCGCCCCAGCCACCTCCGCCGCCCCAGCCGCCGTGGCCGCCATTGAGGATGGAGTTGATCAGGATGCCGCCGAGTATGGCGCCGCCCAGGCCCCCGCCTCCGCCGCCGCCAAACATGCCGCCACGGCCGTAACCCTGGTTGGCATAGCCACCGAAGTGGTCCACGTCGGCCTGGGCCAGCTGGGCAGCCTGTGCAGCCAGCGCGTGGGCCTGCCGTGCGTAGGTGAGGGCCGTGACGGGATCGGTGCGTGCAATCGACAGGGCGTAGTCGAGGTTCCGCTGCGATTCAGCCAGCCGGGTCCTGGCCTCGGTGCCCACCCCGCCGCGCCGGGCGGTGATGTAGTCGGAGGTGGCACTGATCTGGGCCTGGGCGGACATGATGGTCTGCTGCAGGGAAGCCTGTGCACGCCGGGCCTGCTCCTGCTGGTCGCGGATGCCGGTGAGCGCCTGGTCCAGCGTCTGGTGGGCGCCTTCCACCCGCTGGAGGGTGGCTATGGGGTCGATCTTTCCGCCCTGGATTTCGGTTTTGACCTGCGCGAGTGCCGCCTCCACGGCTGCCACCGGCCCGGCCAATTCGGCGTGGGCGCCGGACTGGATCATGGCCTTTGCCTGGGCCAGGTCCTGCGAGGTGTCCACCACGGCCCCCTCGAGGCTGTTGCGGGCCTCGTCGAGGTTGCCGGCAACCTTCGAGATGGCATCGAGCAGGACGTTGGTCTGGTGCAGGCTCTCTTCGGCAGCACGGACAGCTACCGCAGCCATGCTTCCTTCGCCCTCGCCGAGCTTCTGCTGCGCCGTGGCGGAGGCGTTCTGTACAAAGGCCAGGCGTTCCTTGGCCTGCACGATGTTGTCCGCCACCTGAGCGAGGGCACTGTCGGCGTACTTTGACCGCATCGCCGTCAGGGACTGTTCCGCGCTGGCAATTTTCCCATCCGCCTGCTGGGCGCCGTCGTTGACGGCGTCGAGGGCCTGCGGGGCGTTCTTCTCCAGCTCGCGCAGGGAGTCGAAGTCCGCCTTCTGCTCCTGAAGCGAGGCAAGGGCGGCTTCGGAACGCCGGATGATCTCGCCCAGCCAGGTGCGCTGCTGCTCCTCGGTGTCCGGGATGTGGTCGTCAAGCTGCTGCTGCAGCTTGAAGGATTCACTCATGTGCGCCTTGGCGTCCTCGAGCGCCTTCGTGAAATTGCCGACGGCGGAGTCGCCGTACTGTGCCTGGGCGAAGCCAAGTTCCTGCTCGCTTGACTTGATGGCGTCATCGGCCTCAATCAGCAGCGAGCCGCTCTTGCGCCGCAGCTCCTCGACGCTGAGGGAGGCCAACGGGTCCAGCTCGGCACCCTGGGGGCCGTAGCTGCCGCTGGATGCCTGTCCGGCGGCAGCCTTCTTCCGCCGGTTGCGGTAATAGAGGTAGGCGCCGCCGCCAGCGACGACAACCCCGGCACCGACGAGCACCGCTGCTCCTGCCCCGTCCCCGGAAGGCAGCTTGCCACTGCCACCACTTGCGGCGTCACCAATGGCCGACGCGGCATCTATGGCCGCCTGTGCATAATCACCATTTGCCAGCTGCGGTGCGATGGCAGTGCTCTTGATGTTGTCCAACTGGGCGGTGGTGATCTTGCTTCCACCCTTGTTGAGAATGTATTGCCGTGTCTCAGTGGCGATGGCAAAGATCAGCGCATTGGGTCCGAGGTTTGCCTTCTGCGCCACTTCGTCGCTCCAGGCTTCCCGGTCTGTCGGATTCTCGAACTTCTTGACGGTGACGACGTGCAAAACCGTGGCGTGGTCGCTGCCCAGCTTTTTGATCGCGGCTTCGACGTCAGCCTTCTTGTTTCCCAGGACGCCGGCGGAATCAACGATCTTCGTGACGGGGTCCAGCGTGACGGGGTCTTCGGCCCATGCCGCGCCGGCGGGTACCGCCAGCAATCCGGCAAGGCCGATCACGGCGAGGATACGTTTGAACTTTGACCGCATGTGCAACCCTTCAGCACGCCTGACACCGATTCGGGACGAATCAGTCGTCGAATCCAGCAGCGCCCCCACGCTTGGTGTGAAGCCGCAGGTCGCTGTGGCAATTCATCTTGATTCTATGGTGCACCCCACACCCAGTCCATGCGGGCAAATATGCCGCCAGCGAAACGCGGACCGGCACCGCGCCAGGCGCGGCAGGTACGTTCAGGAAGCTCTCAGCAAACATCCGAACTTGTTCCAGCGGGGCAGTCCATAGTTAATGGCAGACAAGGATGAAAGGAAGTCCCATGACTGAGAATCACACCCCGGGCCCGGTCCCCGAGGGCGACCGCCCGGGCAACCGGAATCCCTGGCCGCAGCACGACCAGGAGCAGTCCGGGGACTACCGGGGGTCGACTCAGCATGCGGACGCAGACGCCCCCACCGGCCTCGGCACTGCCAGCCCTGCGGGCCATAACCCCACCGAACGGCTGGACCAGCCGGGAACCGGGGCCGGCAACACCCAGGAGATCCCCGCCGGCCCCCGCCCCGTGTACCCGCAGCGCCAGCCGTTCTACGGCCAGCAGGCTTCCTACGGCCAGGGCCGGCAGCAGGACGGGCAGCCCGCGGACGGTGCCCCAGCGAATGGTCCGCACATGTATGGCCCGCAAAATTACGGCACCCAGCCCGGTCACGGAGCGCAGCATGGCAGCGTTGGCCTGGCCCACAACCCGAAGGATGCGCCGCGCCGGAAGGCGACGTTCGGCGTCGGTACCCTGGTGGCCAGCATCCTCGCCGCTGGCCTTGTCGGCGGGGGAGTGGCCACGGTCGGTTCCGGGGAACTGTTCGGAAACGCCGGTTCCAGCACGTCCACCATCGGTGGCAGCAGCCAGCCGGGCACCGTCATCGTCAACAACAAGGATGACGTCAACGCCATCACTGCGGCGGCCGTGAAGGCATCACCGAGTGTCGTCACCATCAGCGCGACGAGCGGCGGCTCGGGGGGTACGGGATCGGGCATCGTCCTGGACGACCAGGGCCACATCCTGACCAATACACACGTGGTAACCCTTGATGGCCAGACTGCCAACGCGAGCCTCGAAATCCGGACCAGCGACGGCAAGGTCCTGGCTGCCAAGCTGGTGGGCACGGATCCGCTTTCGGACCTCGCCGTCATCAAGGTGGACAACGCTTCCGGGCTTACTCCTGCCAGCTTGGGCGACTCCTCCAAGCTCAACGTCGGCGACACCGCGATCGCCATCGGTTCCCCGCTTGGACTCACTGGCACCGTGACGGACGGCATCGTCTCCACCCTGAACCGCACCATCAGCGTGGCTTCCTCGGCCGCGCCCAAGGGCGGCGACGATACCCAGGGCGGCGACCAGGGCTTCCAGTTCGCGCCTCCGGGCGGCGGCCAGAGCCAGCAGAGCAGCAGCGAGGGGTCCATCTCGATCAATGTCATCCAGACCGACGCCGCCATCAACCCTGGCAACTCCGGTGGCGCGCTGGTCAACAGCAAGGGCGAGATCATCGGCGTCAACGTGGCCATTGCTTCGGCCGGATCCAACACCACGTCGTCGCAGAGCGGCAACATCGGCGTTGGCTTCAGCATCCCCATCAACCATGCCAAGCGCGTGGCGCAGGAGCTCATTGACAACGGCAAGGTCTCGCATGGCCAGCTCGGTGTCAGCGTGAAGCCCAAGACGTCCTCCGGCGCTGCATCCGAATTCTCGGTCGGAGCCGATGTTGCCTCGGTGGACGCCAGCTCGGCGGCCGGCAAGGCAGGCATCAAGGTCGGCGATGTCATCACCAAGTTCAACGACCTCACCATCGGCGAGCCGAACGAGCTGACGGCAGCCGTCCGGGAACAGGCTGCAGGAGCCACGGTGAAGATCACCGTGCTGCGCAACGGCAAGGAGCAGACGTTCGACGTCACCCTCGGCGCAGCTGCCAGCTGACCGGGCAGGCGTCTGCCGCCGAAAGGCGGCCCACGTCCCGGCCCATATGACGACGGCGGCGTCCCACCCTGGCGGGGACGCCGCCGTCGTCATGCCCGCATGGTTGGGCGCCTGACACAGGCGTTAACGGAAGAGGGCGCAGGCGTGCGCCGATATGGTTAGCTAGGGTTTACCCGTTTGCCGGGCATTCAAGAGGCCATGACCCACCCGGCTGGCTGTCCACAAGCATGGAAGGCTGCTGTAAATACAGTGGAAGAGACATTGAAGATCGTAGTCCTGGTCAAACATGTACCGGACGCCCAATTCGACCGCCACCTCAACGGCGAGGGTTTCACCACCGACCGTGACGAGAGCATTCTGTCCGAGCTTGACGAGTACGCGCTGGAAGCCGCACTGCAGTTGGCGGAAGCGCGCGGCGGCAGCAAGGCCGGCAACCAGGTCATCGCCTTGAGCATGGGGCCGGCCGGGGCTGTCAACGCCATCAAGAAGTCGCTCCAGATCGGTGCCACCGAGGGTGTGCACCTGACGGACGACGCCCTCGCGGGCTCGGACGCCGCCGCCACCTCCCTTGCCCTCGCGGCCGCCGTGCGGCACCTGGGCGACGTGGACCTGGTCATCACCGGCATGGCGTCGACCGACGGCGAGACTTCCCTGGTGCCGGCGCAGCTGGCAGAGCGGCTCGGCCTGCCCCAGGTCACGTTTGCCTCCTCGCTGGAGGTCGACGGCGGCCGGCTGACCGCAAGGCGCGACGCCGACACATCCTCCGAAACGGTGGAGGCAACCCTGCCCGCCGTCGTGTCCGTTACCGACCAGATCAATGAACCGCGGTACCCCAACTTCAAGGGCATCATTGCCGCCAAGCGCAAGAGCATCACCACGCTGTCCCTGGCCGACATCGGCGTGGACCCCGCACAGGTGGGCTTTTCCGGCTCCTGGACCACCGTGACCAACGCCGAGCAGCGGCCGCCGCGGACTGCCGGCACCATCATCACCGACGAAGGCGACGCCGGCATCAAGCTGGTTGACTTCCTGGCCGCCCAGAAGCTGCTCTAAGAGGGAACCCCGACATGGCAAAAGTACTTGTATTCATTGACAACCCCGGCGCATCGCTGAAGAAGAGCAGCCTGGAGCTGCTGACCCTGGCGCGTTCCCTGGGGGAGAGCGCGGTGGCGCTCAACGGAGAACTTTCCGACGGCGTCGCGGCCGCTTTCGGCGAGTACGGCGTGGGCACTGTCATCCGTCCCTCCACCGATGACCTGGACGACTTCCTGGTGGCTCCCAAGGCCGCCTACCTGGCCGCCGCCGCTGAAGCCGCCGGCGCGGGCATCGTCCTGCTGGACAATTCGCCCGAGGGCAAGGAGATCGCGGCGCGCCTGGGCATCCGCCTGAACGCCGGCGTCATCACGGACGTCGTTGCGGTGGACGCGGACGGCACTGCGCACAAGTCGGTCCTGGCCGGCTCCTACAACACCGCCTGCAAGGCAACCACACCGGTCTCGGTGCTGACCCTGAAGGCCAACAACGTAACTCCGGAGCCAGCCGCTGCTCCCGCCACCCCGGAAGCCCTGACCGTGGAGGTTCCCGCCGGAAGCAGCACCGCGGCTGCCCGCATCACCGCGCGGGAGCAGAAGGTTGCCACCGGGCGGCCGGACCTGACGGACGCCCGCATCGTGGTGGCCGGCGGACGCGGCATGGACGGTGACTTCGGTCCCGTGGAAGAGCTCGCCGATGCCCTGGGTGCTGCCGTGGGCGCCTCCCGTGCAGCCACCGATGCCGGCTGGATCAGCCATGACGCGCAGGTTGGCCAGACCGGCAAGACCGTGTCCCCGCAGCTCTACATCTCGGCCGGTATCTCCGGTGCCATCCAGCAGAAGGCCGGCATGCAGACGTCCAAGGTTATCGTGGCCATCAACAAGGATGCCGAGTCGCCCGTCTTCGAAATCGCGGACTTCGGCATCGTGGGCGACGTCTTCGATGTCCTGCCGCAGGCCGCCGCGGAGATCAAGAAGCGAAAAGGCTGAATCTTTGACTGCCTCCACCACAAAGGCACAGGGCCCGTTCAACCCGGACACGCACCGGGTTGGGCGGGTGCTCTGTTTTGCGGCCCACCCGGACGACATCGACTTCGGAGCCGCGGGCACCATCGCCGCCTGGACGGCGGCCGGCGTCGAGGTGAGCTACTGCATCATGACCGATGGCGACGCCGGGGGCTTCGACCCCGCCCACCGGCCGGACATCATCGCGATGCGCGACGCTGAGCAGCGCCGCGCCGCCGAGCTCGTGGGTGTCTCCGACATCCACTACCTCCACCAGCGCGACGGTTACCTCGAACCCTCGCACGAGGTGATGAAAGGGGTGGTGCGGCTGATCCGCCAGATCCGCCCCGACGTCGTCCTTTCCATGCACCCGGAACGGAACTGGGACCGGATCCAGAAAAGCCATCCCGACCACCTCGCGGTGGGGGAAGCCGTGACCCGCGCCGTGTACCCGGCCGTGGAGAACCCTTTCGCCTACCCTGAACTGGCCGACGCCGGGCTGGCCGCTTACAAGCTCCCCTGGCTGTGGCTGTATGCGGGGCCGGAGGAACGCGAAAACCACTTCGTGGATGTCACTGACCATGTCGAGGCGAAGCTGGAAGCCATCCACGTGCACGTCAGCCAGCACCCGGATGTGGAGGCGATGGAGGCCACCGTGCGGCGCGGCATGCAGGCCAACGCCGCCCGGGCAGGACTGCCCGAAGGCCGCAGCGCCGAAGCCTTCAATGTGGTGGCAATCAACGGACCGGGCACCATCGCGGGTTTCTAAGGCAGTGAACAAGCCCCCCGTTCCTTGGAAGGAACGGGGGGGCTTGTGGTTTAGCTGACTGGTTAGGCGCCGAGAGGGGCCGCGGCGACCGTGGGCAGTGTTGGGGCCGAGGACCCGCCGACCGGCTCCACGGTGATTCCCAAGGCTGCGGCGGAGTGGATCCCCTGCACCACGGCCGGCTTCGAGAGTGCCTTTTCGTCCATCAGCCCCTGGGAGACGGGAGCGGACCCGTCCTTGGGGATGAGCCACATCTGGTAGACCTTCCCCGACGGCGGCGCGGGGACTCCGCTCATCTTCACCACCGCAGCGTCATGCGACGACGAAATCAGGAGGGTGGCCTTGCCCCCGCCCGCGACGTTGACCGAAGCTTCCCGCACGTCGGTGGCCCGGACCACCTGGTTCACGGGGTCGTTCT
The DNA here is from genome assembly GCF_057369995.2 of Arthrobacter sp. MOO21. NCBI lineage: Bacteria > Bacillati > Actinomycetota > Actinomycetes > Micrococcales > Micrococcaceae > Arthrobacter > Arthrobacter sp. MOO21. The sequence continues at coordinate 3,186,190 of NZ_CM170671.2, forward strand.
GATCCGCCAGGTAGGCGCCGACGCCTACGCCGCCGATCGCTATGGCTGCCGCGGCGGCCACCCCGGCGAGCCAGCGGCGCGTCCCGGCAGGCCGGCGTCGTTCTGCCCGGCGCTGGCGCGCTTTGGCGAGGTCGTCCGTGGCTCCATGCAGCCCGGCCACCGGCGGGACGGACGCGGCGGGTGCCGGAGTGCTCCCGCCCGGCCCGTGGTCCTGCGCAGGAAGGCTGGCCGGCAGTTGCGCCGGCAATTGCGCCAGGATCCGGTCAAACAGGTCCGACGGCGGCTCCTCCTCGGCGCGGAAGGTGCGGGCAAGTGTTTCACGGGCCTGGCGGACCCGCTCGAGGAAGGCTTGGCGCTCAGCGTCGGGGGCGCCCGCCAAGTAGGCGTCGATGGCGCCGCGCTCTTCCCCGGTGACGGCGTCGAGGGCATAGAGTTCGGCGAGGTCGACGAAGCGGCCGGAGGCGAGGTCCATGGCAACGGTGTCGCCAAAGGAACCCGGCCGGCCCTTGCGTTCGTGCTCCATTCCGTTCATCTCAACTCACCCCCAGACAGGTCTTCAATCGGATCAGTCCATCGCGGATGCGGGACTTGATGGTGGGAACGGCGGCGTTCAGCCGCTCTGCGACCTCCCGGTAGGTGAGGCCGCCATAGTAGGCGAGGCGTACGGACTCCTGTTGTGTTTCGGTCAGTGTTTCCAGGCAGCGGACCACAGCTTCGGCCTCGAGCCGGCTGCCAACTTCCTCGGAAACAGTGTCATGGTCAACGTCCTGCGTGCTGGCCCCGTACTTCGCCTCCCTGTCAGTGGAAGACTGCGACGACCTGACCTTGTCCACGGCGCGCCGGTGGGAGATGGTCATCAGCCACGAAAGGGCGCTCCCGGACTGGGAATCGAACTTCGCCGCGTTTTGCCACACCTGGAGGAAGACCTCCTGGGTGGTGTCTTCGCTGAGTTCGGGGTCAATCAGGACGCGCCGCGCCATGCCGAAAACGCGGCGCGAAGTGAGCTGGTAGAACTCGGCAAACGCTGCCTGGTCCCCCCTGGCAATCCGTTCCAGCAGGGCCGACAGCCGTTGGCCCGGGTCAACCGGCGGTTCGGTCACCGCTGCGGCGGACTCGGCATTCGGCGCATTGGGAGTTTCCATTACTCCCAAGCATAAGTCCCCCCGGGGTGGTTTATTGGCAGTTCCGGACAGGTGGCGGTACCCGGTGCCGGGACCGCCTTCAAGTAATGTCACCTGCCCGCTCCTCGGTCCCGTCGAATGCTTCCAGCAGTCATTCGGCGCAGGGGGGCGCGGGGATGGGTCGTGTTTGAAAAATTCCTGGTGCTACAGCCGGGCGCCGGCGAAGCCCTGCTGACGCCATGCCTCATAAACGGCAATCGAGGCCGCATTGGCAAGGTTCAGCGAGCGTAGTGCCGGCAGCATCGGCAGCCGCACGGTTGCCGTGACATGGGAATCGACCTTCAGCTCCTCTGGCAGGCCGACAGATTCCCGGCCAAACATCAGTACGTCACCGGGCTGGTAGGCAACGTCCGTATAGCTTGTCGTTCCATCCGATGTGAAGGCATAGACGCGCTCGGGCTTCAGGTGGGCCCAGGCGTCCTCGATGGACTTGTGCACGGTGACCACGGCGAGGTCGTGGTAGTCAAGACCGGCCCGGCGCAGCTTGGCATCGGAGAAGTCGAACCCGAGGGGTTCCACGAGGTGCAGTTCGGCGCCGGTGATGGCGGCAAGGCGGATCGCGTTGCCGGTGTTGCCGGGGATTTCGGGAGCATGGAACAGGATGCGGAACACCTCCCTATCCTAGCCACCGCCTCAGTGCATGCCGCGCAGCAGCCTTGCAAGGACCGGGACGTTGACTGTGTTGGGTGCCGGCCCGGAGGCCAGGAATTCCTTCAGTCCGCGCACCAGACCTGCAGCGTTTACGATCCGGACGCTCTCAAGCGCGCCGGCCGGCCGCCGGTGGTGGTCGATCACGGGTTCATGGAGGTTGCCGTCCGGGCTGAGCACCACGGTCCATCCGGTGACATTGAGTTCCGGGAAGATGTCCTGCATGGCGCGCACCACCGCACCCAGCTGTGGGGGCGCCACCGCCCGGCCACCATGGTTGAGGGTCCGGCCGTCCCAGGCATAGGCGCCCTTGGGCAGGAGCATCGAGTTAATCAGGGCCAGCCGGTACCCGGACAGCACTGCATGGTCGATGTGGCTGTTGTCAGCGGGGGACTGGAGGCCGTTGATGAGACGGGCGGCAGGGATGGCCGGCAGGACCTGCCGCGCCAGCAGCTGGACAGTGCGCATCTCACGCTGGATGCGGGCTTCTGCGCCGAAGATTCCCCGTTTGCGGGGCATCCCGTGAACCTGCTGGCGGGCCTGGGCGAAGGGGATCAGGGGAACGCCGGTGGGATGGGCTTCGTCGTATGGCGGGATGTAGACGGCCGGGTCCCCCGCAGTGTTCCTTGCGTTGCCGGGCCGGTGGACCGTGGCGGAGGCACGGCTTCCGGCGGCAGGGGCATCGAAATGGGGTCCGGTGCCGGATGAAGCGCCGCCTGCGGTACCGGCAGCATAGGAACGGTCGTAAGCTTTCCGGCGTTGGGGGTCGATCAGCGTCTCGTAGGCGGCGGTCACACGGCGGAAGGCGGCGGCGTCGCCCCCGTGGTCAGGATGTGCCTTCCTGGCAGCACGCCGGTACGCCACCTTGATCTCCTTTTCCGTGGCCGTGACTGCCACGCGCAGGACCTGGTAGTGGGAGCTGCTGCTCTCGGTCAAGCAATCTTCCTTATCCTTGTGCGCACCCGAAAGGGGAATCGGAGTGCCCGCCCAGTCTAGCCAGCACAGTCCGCCGGCCTGCTGGGACAACGTCTGTCCAGGGCCTGCGGGTTCCCGGCGGGGCCGGAGTCTAGACTCGTGATGGCGCGGCTGGAGAACGGCCGGGGGAAAGCAGCGGAATGGAGAAGGACATGCCGACGACGGCGGGGCAGGCCGGCAGCGGATGGCGCAGGGGAGTGCCGCTCATGACAGCGGGCCTTGCGGCGGTGCTGATGGGCGGTTGCAGCGTGGACGTCCGGGACCCCTCCGTGTCCCCCGCTCCGGCAAGCACGCCCGCATTGTCTACCCCCACCATCACGCCGGGGCATGACGCAGCGGCCGTCGCCGCGCAGGACCTGCCGTTTTCAGCCGGCGGCGTGCTGGCTCCGGGGGTGCCCGTAGGAATCTCGGACGAGTTGAAGCGTGCGCCGGGGTGGAAACCGGTCAAGGAGAACGTGGCCGGCCTTAGCCAGTACCTGAAGTCGGACGGCTGCCTTGTGGCTGCCCGCGCCAGCACAGGCCAGGCTCCGTTGGTGCGCGGGGATGACAGGGAATCCACCGTCGCCCTGTACCAATACCTCGACGCCACTATCCAGCCCACGTACCTGAAGACTGCCACGCTGCACTGGGGCGGGACCGCGGAAGAACCCGGCCGGAACGTGGAAGTCCTCGCCCTGGAGCAAACGGCACCTGGCGGAAGGTCAACCGCCGTCCTTGCGCGGGTCTTCGGCACCGCCGGGTCGTCGGTCTATATTTCGGTGTCCTGTCCGGATGCCGCCTCGTTGCGTGCGGCCCGGGACGACGTCAACCGCTTCCTGCCGGTACTGCCGCCGTCGGGCTGACTGGCCTCCGGCCTCCAAGGCAGGAACCGCCGGTGCCGGAGGGCTCAGCCGGCCGGCGGTTGCTGGACTTGGGTTTTGGATTGTTGGACGGGCGCTCCTGGCCCTCAGGCCCTGGCCGTCCCGGGACGGATCGAGAGCCGGTTGAGGGCAAGGGCGCCCACCAGCAGTCCGAAGTCGCGCAGTGCCACATCGTAGAAGCTTCCCAGCAGCAGGAGGTTGACGATGATGCCTGCGAGCCACGCCGCCACCAGCAGCGAGCCGAACTTCGGCCGGACTGCCACGGCGATGCCGGCGATGATCTCCACCACGCCGACGACGTACATGAACACCTGGGGTGCCAGCGGGACGATGGCCGTGGCCTGCGGCGCCAGGTACACCGTCCAGTCCGTAAGGATGTTCGTGAACTTGTCCAACCCGAACAGGATTGGCGCAACGGTAAAGACAGTGCGCAGCAGCAGGAACGCCTGCCGTGCCGGTTCGGCCGTGGGCACGTGGTGGGCGCGGACTGCGGATGCTGTTTTCATTGCTGGCTCCTTCTAAAAGTAGGTATGCCAATTTTAGAGACGCCCAAGGTCTATAATCAAGAGATCTTGACTTTGGATTGGAGGGCCATGAACCGACGACCATGGGCGGACAGGATTGCAGCAGTTGCCTCCCTGACAGATGACAAGCGGCTGCAGCTGTTCGAGGTGGTGGCAGCCTCGCCCCAACCCGTGGGCCGTGACGAGGTGGCGGAGGCGGTGGACCTTCCCAGGAGTACCGTGTCATTCCACCTGGACCGACTGGTCCAGGACGGGCTCCTGACGGTCGAGTTCCGCAAGCCGCCGGGCAGGGTAGGTCCCGGATCCGGGCGGCCCGCCAAAATGTACCGGCCGGTGGGGGGAGAAGTCGGGGCATCCGTTCCGGACCGGAATTACGATCTGGCCGGCGAGCTTATGGCGGACGCGATCGAAACCTCGCTTTCCGGCGGAGAGCCCGTGGCCGGCGCCCTCCAGTCGGCGTCGTACCGAAGAGGCCGGGAGATGGCCGAGGCGGCGGAGTCCCTGGAGGATTTCCTGGTGCAGGCAGGCTACCGGCCCCTGCCCGACGGGGATGGCGGCTTCCTGCTTCCCAACTGCCCCTTCCACCGGCTCTCGCAGCAGCACCCGGCGGTGGTGTGCGGCATGAACGGCGCGTTCCTCCGCGGCGCTGCGGCAGGTTGCGGCACTCCCGAAGACCGCGTGGCAGGTGATGACGAGGCGGGCCACTGCTGCGCCAGGATCACCGGCCCGGGCCGAACGGCCTAGAATTACAAGGTGCCTGTCTATCTCGACCACGCTGCCACCACCCCGCTCTCCCCGGAAGCGCTGGCCGCCCTGACGCGTGAACTGGCCCGCACCGGCAATCCTTCCTCGCTGCACGCCTCCGGCCGCCGCGCCCGCCGGGCGGTGGAAGACGCGCGGGAGGCTCTTGCCGCCGCTGCCGGCGCCCACCCCTCCGAGGTGATCTTCACGTCCGGCGGAACCGAATCGGACAACCTTGCGGTGAAGGGCCTCTACTGGTCCCGGGTGGCAGAGGACCCTGCGCGGCGCCGCATCCTCTGCTCCGCCGTCGAACACCATGCCGTGCTGGACACCGTGGAATGGCTGGAACGGCATGAGGGAGCTGAAGTGACCTGGCTGCCCGTGGACGGCGACGGCGTGCTGGACCTCGATGCCCTCGACGCTGAACTCTCCCGCGAACCCGGGACCGTGGCGCTGGTCACCGTCATGTGGGCCAACAACGAGGTGGGGTCCATCCAGCCCGTGCGGCGGATCGTTGAACTGGCACATGCCGCCGGCGTGCCTGTCCACTCCGACGCCGTCCAGGCGTTCGGCTCGGTCCCCGTGGACTTCAAGGGCTCCGGCCTCGACGCCATGTCCGTCTCGGGGCACAAGATCGGCGGGCCGGTGGGTGTGGGCGCCCTCCTGCTGGGCCGCTCGGTCAAGCTCACGCCGGTGCAGCACGGCGGCGGCCAGGAGCGCGACGTGCGCTCCGGCACGCTGGACACCGCGTCCATCGCGGCCTTTGCTGCCGCGGCGGAGACCGTGACGGCCGCACTTCCCGCTGAAGCGGCGCGGATCGCCGCCTTGCGTGACAGGCTGATCGACGGCATCAGCGGGGACATCCCCGAGGCGGTCCTGCGGGGCGCGGTCGGCGACGGGCGGCTCCCCGGCAACGCGCACTTCACGTTCCCCGGCTGCGAGGGGGACTCGCTACTGTTCCTGCTGGACTTGGCAGGCATCGAATCGTCAACCGGGTCTGCTTGCACCGCCGGCGTCCCCCGGCCCTCCCATGTACTGCTGGCCATGGGCTTGGATGAGGAAACAGCACGCGGAGCCCAGCGGTTCAGCCTGGGGCACTCGTCCACCGAGGCCGACGTCGACGCCTTGCTTGCAGCGCTGCCCGGGGCTTATGCCCGGGCACGCCAGGCAGGCATGGCAGGGCACGAGTCCTCGATCCAGACCGCGGGTACCGTTGCGCGCCAGGGGTTGCGCGGCTCCTGACCCTCACTGCACGCTGCTTCACTGCCCGATTTGCCTGCAGCCGTAGAATGGATAGGCGAAGATCGTTTCCGCCGCCGGCGTTCCAGCACACGGCCCCGGAAAGCAAGCATCCCCCAACAGAAAGCCAGCATGCGAGTACTTGCAGCCATGAGCGGCGGAGTGGACTCCGCCGTCGCCGCCGCCCGGGCAGTGGAGGCCGGCCATGACGTCGTCGGCGTCCACCTGGCGCTCTCCAGGATGCCCGGCACACTGCGCACCGGAAGCCGCGGTTGCTGCACCATCGAGGACTCCCGCGACGCCTGGCGGGCCTGCGATGTCCTGGGTATCCCGTACTACGTCTGGGATTTCTCCGAGCGCTTCAAAGAGGACGTAGTCCAGGACTTCATCGATGAATACGCGGCCGGCCGAACGCCGAACCCGTGCATGCGCTGCAACGAGCGGATCAAGTTCGCCGCCCTGCTGGAGAAAGCCATTGCACTCGGGTTCGACGCCGTCTGCACCGGCCACTACGCCAAGGTGGTTGAAGACGCCGACGGCAACCGGGAACTGCACCGTGCGGCGGACTGGGCCAAGGACCAGAGCTACGTCCTCGGTGTGCTGACCCACGAGCAGTTGAAGCACTCGATGTTCCCGCTGGCCGACACCCCCTCCAAAGCCGAAGTGCGGGCGGAGGCGGAGAGGCGGGGACTGTCCGTGGCGAACAAGCCGGACAGCCACGACATCTGCTTCATTCCCGACGGCGACACGGCAGGCTGGCTCGCCGAAAAGATCGACATGACAACCGGCGACATTGTCGACGAGACGGGCGCCAAGGTGGGCGAACACCCCGGCGCCAACGCCTTCACGGTGGGCCAGCGGCGCGGCCTCAAGCTGGGCACCCCGGCAGCCGACGGCAAGCCGCGGTTCGTCCTGGAAATCCGCCCCAAGGAAAACAAGGTGGTGGTGGGCCCCGAGGCGCTCCTGGCCATCGATGAGATCCGGGGCATCAAGGTCTCCTGGGCCGGCCTGCCCATCGCTGAGGTGGAAACGGGTGCGGAGTTCGACTGCTACGCCCAGGTCCGCGCCCACGGCGACCCTGTTCCTGCCACGGCCCGGATGGAGGCGCCCGCGCACGGTCCGGCCTCCGGCCAGCTCGTGGTCCGGCTGGAAGCCCCGCTGCGGGGAGTGGCACCGGGCCAGACCGTGGTCCTGTACCAGGGCACCCGGGTCCTCGGCCAGGCAACCATCGACGCCGCACGCTCGCTGCAGCGCGCCGAACTGTAGGGCATGAAACCACCAGCGCCGCCCCGGATGCAACCGGGGCGGCGCTTTGCCGTGCATGCTTCCGCGTACGAAGGCGGGGCGGAGACGGACCTGGAATAAATTTTGTGTTTCAACTCACAGAATAGGCCGTCCTGAGGGCTGACTCTCTGATTGAATCTACGCATCAGCACTGCGCGCAGACAGCCGGGCGAACGCGCCCGCACGCCGGCGCGCGCGTATTCATCGAACAGAAGGCTCACAGATGATCAAGAGCACAACACCCCTGCACCGCGCCATCGCGCTCGCAGGAATATCCGCCCTCGCCCTGACAGCCTGCACCGGGCCCTCGGGCGGCGGCGGAACGTCCACCGGCAGTGCCGGCGGCGGTGCCATCACCTTTGGAACGACGGACAAGGTCGTGACCCTCGACCCCGCCGGATCCTACGACGCAGGCTCCTTCCTGGTAATGAACCAGGTCTACCCCTTCCTGATGAACTCCAAGCCGGGCTCGGCCGAGGCAAGCCCGGACATCGCCGAGTCCGCCTCCTTCACTGCTCCCACTGAGTTCACGGTGAAGCTCAAGCCCAACCTGAAGTTTGCCAACGGCCACGCGCTGACCGCCTCGGACGTGAAGTTCTCCTACGACCGCGTCATGAAGATCAACGACCCCAACGGCCCCGCATCCCTGCTCTCCAACCTGACGTCGGTTGAAGCCAAGGACGACACCACTGTGGTGTTCACCCTCAAGGCAGCCAATGACCAGGTGTTCCCGAGCGTGCTCGGCACCAACACAGGCCCGATCGTTGACGAGGAAGTCTTCCCGGCCGACAAGGTGATGAGCGATGAGGACATCGTCGCCGGAAAGCCGTTCGCCGGCCCCTACACCATCGATTCCTACAAGAAGAACGAACTCGTCAGCCTCAAGTCCAACCCGGACTACAACGGCCTGCTGGGCAAGCCCGCCAACGACAGCGCCGTCATCAAGTACTACGCCGACTCCAACAACCTGAAGCTTGACGTCCAGGGCGGCAACATCGACGTTGCCGGCCGGAGCCTCACGGCCACGGACGCCGCGGACCTTGCCAAAGACTCGAAGGTCAAGGTCTACAAGGGCCCGGGCGGTGAGCTGCGGTACATCGTCTTCAACTTCGACACCATGCCGTTCGGGGCCAAGACCCCGGAGGCGGACCCGGCCAAGGCCCTTGCCGTCCGCCAGGCCATGGCCGACATCGTGGACCGGCAGGCCATCTCCGACCAGGTCTACAAGGGAACCTACGTCCCGGCCTACTCCGTGGTCGCCGACGGACTCCCGGGGGCCACGCAGCCGATGAAGGAAATGTACGGCGACGGCACCGGCAAGCCCAGCCTTGACAAGGCGAAGAAAGTCCTCAGCGACGCCGGGGTCAGCGGGCCCGTCAACGTGAAACTGCAGTACAACCCGGACCACTACGGCAAGTCCTCCGGTGACGAATACGCCATGATCAAGGAACAGCTGGAGAAGTCCGGGCTGTTCACCGTGGACCTGCAGTCCACCGAATGGGTGACGTACTCCAAGGCACGCACCGCAGACGCCTACCCCGTCTACCAGCTGGGCTGGTTCCCGGACTACTCTGACGCGGACAACTACCTCACACCCTTCTTCATCCCGGGCAACTTCCTCAAGAACCACTATGAGAACCCCGCCGTGACGGAACTGGTCCAGAAGCAGCTGACCACCCCGGACAAGACTGAGCGCGAGAAACTGCTTGGCGAGGTACAGTCCGCCGTCGCCAAGGACCTTTCCACGCTGCCGCTGCTCCAAGGCGCGCAGCTGCTGGTTGCCGGATCGGGCGTCAAGGGCGTCGAGAAGACCCTTGATCCGTCGTTCAAGACCCGGCTCGGCGTCCTGTCCAAGTAAGCAGCCACCCCCCATCGGGCTCTGACCGGCCGGAGGCGGGACGCCGTGGAGGCGTCCCGCCTTTTGCCGGTCATTGGCCAGCAACGAGGGGACTGCTGGCTCCCGGTCACCACGAATTCAGGTACCGATGACAACCTTGATTGACGCGCCTCCCAGCGACGCTGACGCGCTCCTACCGTCCAAGAAGAAAGCGGCGGGGGGAGGGCTGGGCCAGTACATCCTGGTCCGCTTCCTGCTGATCTTCCCAACCATCCTCATCCTCGTCACCATGGTGTTCTTCCTCATGCGGATCACCGGTGACCCCATCACCGCAGCCATGGGCGGACGCCTGCCACCTGACCAACTGCAGGAGCGCATCCATGCCGCCGGTTACGACCGGCCGCTCCTGGTGCAGTACTTCGAATACCTGGGCCAACTGGCAACGGGCAACTTCGGCACAACACTCTCCGACAACCGCCAGGTCACCGAAATGCTGACCACGTACGGAGCGGCCACGCTGGAACTGTCCATCAACGCGCTCATCGTCGCCTTGCTGGTGGGCATTCCGCTGGGCATGGTTGCCGCCCACCGGCGCGACCACCTGCCTGACGCCGTGCTGCGGATCCTGGCGATCCTGTTCTACGCCACCCCGGTCTTCTTCGCCGGCATGCTCCTCAAACTGGTGTTCTCAGTGTGGCTGCACTGGCTCCCGGTGGCCGGCCGGGCAGGAACCAGGACCGAGCTGTCCCTGACCGCGCTGGAGGCGCCCACAGGCATCTACTGGCTGGATGCCCTGCGGAGCGGCAACATGGCGGCGTTCAGCGACGTGATGTCGCACGCGGTCCTTCCCGCGCTTGCGTTGGGCCTGCTGACGGCTGGGATCTTCCTTCGGCTGGTCCGGACCAACGTCATCGGCACCCTTGGCAAGGACTACGTCGAGGCTGGCCGCTCCCGCGGCGTCAGCGAGTTCAGGCTGGTCACCAAGCATGCATACAAGCCGGCGCTGATCCCGATCATCACGGTCATGGGCCTGCAGATCGCTGTGATGCTTGGCGGGGCCGTACTCACCGAAACCACTTTTGAGTGGAAGGGCCTGGGGTTCCAGCTGGCCAATTACCTCACGGCGCGCGACTTCGTGGCCGTCCAGGGCATCGTGGTGCTGCTGGCCGTCATCGTCGCCGTCACCAACTTCATCGTGGACATCGTTGCCGCGCTGATCGACCCCCGCGTGAGGTACTGACATGACTGCCGAGACCACCCTGGAACCCGTCGCCAACCCGCGGGCGGCCTTCTTCCGGCGGCTGCCGGTTGTGTCACACTTCAACAAGAGCGTCGGCCTGCAGCGTTTCATGCTGGTCGTGGGACTTGTCCTCACCGGCATCTTCCTGCTGACGGCGTTGGCCGCACCACTGCTCGCCCCCTATGGCTTTGCCCAGCTTTCGGACGCCGAGGGCAATTTCCCCACCCAGCAGGAGCCGGGCGGCAAGCACCTCCTCGGCACCACGGTGGGCGGGTATGACGTCCTTTCCCGTGTCATTTGGGGTACCCAGACGGCGCTGTTGGTCATCATCGTGGCCGTGATCCTGTCCATCTTCGCGGGCGTCATCCTCGGCCTGGTCAGCGGCTACATCGGCGGCTGGCTGGACCGCATCCTCGTGGTGGTGGCGGACGCGATCTACGCTTTCCCCTCGCTGCTGGTGGCAATCGTCATGGCCATCGTCATCAGCGGCGGCCAGTCCAGCCTGCTGGGCGGCATCCTGGCGGCAGCCATTTCCATCACGGTGGTGTTCATCCCGCAGTACTTCAGGGTGATCCGCGCGGAGACCATCAGGCTGAAGGCGGAACCATTCGTCGAGTCCGCCAAAGTGGTGGGCGCCTCGAACGTGCGCATCATGACCCGGCATATCTACCGCAATGCCACCCGCACGCTGCCGCTGATCTTCACCCTCAACGCCTCCGAAGCCATCCTGACCCTGGCAGGGCTGGGCTTCCTGGGCTTCGGCATCGAGCCGAGCTCAGCGGCGGAATGGGGCTTCGACCTCAACAAGGCGCTCGCAGACACCACCTCCGGCATTTGGTGGACTGGGCTCTTCCCCGGCCTCGCCATCGTGTGGACGGTCCTCGGGCTGACACTGGTGGGCGAGAGCATCAACGACCTGAACGATCCCCGCCTCCGCGGCCGCAAGCGGGCCACCCGCAAGACGGCAGCGTCCGCTGCACCGGCCGCTGCCGGACCTGGCACCGAAACAGAATCGAGCAACCCGTGAGCGAAAACCTTGGGTCCGTGTCCGACCGCCGGGAGCAGGACCGCAAGACGGTCCTCGATATCAACCACCTCCAGGTCACCTTCGCCACCGATGCCGGCGATGTCCGGGCCGTCAGGGACGTCAGCCTTGAGGTAAAGGCCGGCGAGGTGCTGGCCATCGTGGGGGAGTCGGGTTCCGGCAAGACGGTTACTGCCAAAACCATCCTGGGCCTCTTGCCGGAAACCGCCAGCAGTTCAGGGGCGGTGCTGATCAACGGCACCAATGTGATCAGCCTCAGCGCCGCGCGCCTGCGCCAGATCCGCGGCCGCGACGTCGCCATGGTGTTCCAGGAACCTTCCACCGCCCTGAACCCGGTGTTCACGGTGGGCTGGCAGATCGCCGAGGGTATCCGTGCCCATGCGGCGCGCGACGGCGGTGGGCGGGTGAGTGCCAAGGAAGCCAAGGCGCGGGCTGTCGAAGCCCTGCGCAAGGTGGGCATCCCGGACCCGGAGCACCGCGTCAACTACTACCCGCACCAGTTCTCCGGCGGTCAGAAGCAGCGCGTGGTGATCGCCGCAGCCCTGGCGCTGAATCCCGGGCTCATCGTCGCCGACGAACCGACCACCGCCCTGGACGTGACAGTCCAGGCAGAGATCCTGGAACTACTCCGGGACCTCCGGGACAAATACGGCACCTCGATCGTCCTGATCACCCACAACATGGGCGTCGTGGCGGACCTCGCGGACCGGGTGGTGGTGATGTACCAGGGCGATATCGTCGAGGAGGCTCCGGCACGGAAGCTTTTCGCCGAACCCAGGCAGGACTACACCCGCCGGCTTCTGGCCGCCGTGCCGCACCTCGGCCGCAACTCGGCGTCGGAGGGCCTGGCCCAACGGCCCCACCAGGATGAGGAAGTGCTGGTGGCGGCGGACAACCTGGTGATCGAGTACCCCGGCCGGCTGGGAACGCCCGCGTTCAAGGCCGTCGACGGGGTCAGCTTCACGTTGTCCAGGGGCGAGGTCTTTGGCCTGGTCGGGGAATCGGGATCCGGCAAGACCACCATCGGGCGGGCCATCGCGGGGCTGAACCGCACCACCGGCGGCAGCCTCAAGGTGCTTGGCTACGAGATGCTGAACCTGCGCGAACGCACGTTCAAGCCGCTGCGGAAGGACATCGGGTTCGTGTTCCAGGACCCGGCAGCGTCGTTCAACCCGCAGCTGACCATCGGGGAGTGCATCGCCGAGCCCATGCTGATCCACACCCGGCCAAGCGACGCGCAGGCGCGCAAGCGCGTGGGTGAGCTGCTCGAATCAGTGCAGCTGCCGGCGTCGTATGCGGGGAGATACCCGCACGAACTGTCCGGCGGCCAGCGGCAGCGGGCATCCCTGGCCCGGGCGCTCAGCCTGAATCCGCGCCTGCTGATAGCGGATGAGCCGACGTCGGCCCTCGACGTTTCCGTGCAGGCGAAAGTCCTGGAGCTGTTCAAGGACATCCAGGAGGAGTTCGGGTTCGGCTGCCTGTTCATCAGCCACGACCTTGCCGTAGTGGACATTCTTTCGTCCTGGGTCGGGGTGCTGTACAAGGGGAAACTGGTGGAACAGGGGATCGGCAGCCAGGTCATGGGCAACCCGCAGCATGACTACACGCGCCGCCTGATCGCTTCGCTTCCTGTTCCGGATCCGGCTGAGCAGGCAAAGCGGCGCGAAGAGCACCGCGCCCTGCTGGGCATCTGAGCGGGGGCCGGTGCCGGCAGGCCGCCGGCACTGGCCCTTAACACCCGCGTCGGTTCCGGCCGCTCCCATAGACTGGGACCATGACGCAGCACAACCTCAGCTCACCCGGTCCTGACGATTTCGATCCCTCCGCCAGTTCCCTGGCCGGCCAGGTGGACAATTCGGTGATGGCTGAACTGCTGTCCATCCGTTCGAGCATCGACAATATCGACGCCACGCTGGTCTACCTGCTGGCGGAGCGTTTCAAGGCCACCCAAAAGGTGGGCTTCCTCAAGGCTGCCCACCGGTTGCCGGCGGGCGATCCCGGACGGGAAGCGGCCCAGATCGCCCGCCTGCGGCGTCTGGCTGAGGACGCGCACCTGGACCCGGCGTTCGCGGAAAAGTTCCTGAATTTCATCATCGGCGAGGTCATCCGCCACCACGAGGCCATCGCCGAGGACCACCAGGCTGCGTCCGGACCGCAGGCTTCCGCACTGAGGTGAGCGGGGCAGAGCAACAGCGCGGCAGCGGGACGCCTTCGGCGGTGGCCCGCCCGCCAAAGGAAGTGACAGCCACCGGACTGGGCCCGTGGCCCGGCGAGGACCCGTCGGAAGCCGCCCGGATCATCAGGGGTGAGCTGGGCAGTCCACACCTGCCGTTCCTCGCCGAGTTGCCGGACCGCGGCGTCGGGTCCGACGCCGTGGGCCGCACCGCCTCGCTGCTCGAGGAACTGGCGGCCGACGTCCAACCCTACGGCTGGCGGCTTGTCGACCGCCCCGGCAAGGACATCCGGAGGGCAGCTTCCGCCCTCGCCACGGACATCAACGTCCTGGCCGACGTAGCCGGCGCGGAGGAGTCTTCGGCTACAGAACTCAAAGTCCAGTTGGTGGGGCCGCTCAGCCTCGCGGCGGCCCTGCACCTGCACAACGGTGAGCGCGCGGTGGTGGATTATGGTGCCCGCAGGGACCTCGCAGCGTCCCTCGCAGAAGGGGTGGGCAGCTATCTCGCCCGGGTTTCGGCGGCGGTGCCGGGGGCGCGGCTGGCGGTCCAGATGGACGAACCGGATATCGCCGCGGTGCTGGCCGGGGCCATACCCACCGCCAGCGGCTACCGCACGCTTAGGGCTGTTCCGGCGTCGGAGGCGCGTGAATCCTGGCGCGTGGTCCTGGATGCGCTGCGCGCGGCCGGCGCGTCGGAAATAGTGGTTTCGGTTCCCGAAATAGAGGCGCCGTTCGAGCAGATCCTGGCGGCGGGGGCTGACGGGATCGCGGTGCCGCTCAAGGGCCTGACCAACCGCCAGTGGGAGCAGCTGGCCGGGGCGGCTGAGGCCGGGAAACGTGTTTGGGCCGGCGCCCTGGATATTTCCGGCAGCGCGCTGCCCAAGGTGGCCGAGTGCGTGGACTCCGTGTGGCGCCCCTGGCGCCAGCTGGGCCTTCCCGCCTCTTTGCTGGCTGCGGTCCGGGTGACACCTTCGGCGGGGCTGGCCGACTACACCCCGGCGCAGGCCACCGCAGTCCTGGGCAGGCTCACCCAGGTGGCCGACGCCCTGAACCAACGCGCGCTGGGGTAGGGGCTCAGACCCTGTTTTCCCAGCGGTCCGGCTGGGCGTAGCGCGGCAGGAAGCTGTGGGCGGAACTGCCGCCGGTGTAGGGGCGGAGCCTGTAGTCGAAGGCCCCGGCGTATACCAGGACCAGGCCGATCTGGGGCTGGATCACCTTGACCTGGATGCGGTGCCTTCCACTGCTGCCCTCGGCCGGATCCCACCATTGTTCGGCGTAGGCCTTCGCGTCCAGTGCCGGCGGAAGGGGAATCCGGAGCGGGCCGAGGAAGAGCCTGGAAGCCTCCGAAACGCCTCGGAGCCTTCCTTCCGGGGTGACGCTGAGGTTCAGGTCCGTAACCAGGCGACGGTACCGGCCAACGTAGTCCACCAGCTGGGTGGCGGCGCCGCGGCTCGTGGCGCTGGTGGTGTCCTGGAACAGCCGGGTGCGTCCGGGGAAACGGATCTCCCGCCGGGCGGTCAGGCTGGAACGGCCGAACGGATCCTGGTGTGCGTGGTTTTCGATCCGGAACGGAACGTTTTCACCGTACTCGGGGAAAAAGGCTTCTTCGCCCCCGGTGAGCCGCAGCAGGGGGCGGAGCCAGCGCTGGCGGCACCCCACGACGTCGAATGTCCCTTCCCCTACCCCGTACTGCCCCGAGCCCGGCGCGAGGGAGAAGTACTCCTGCAGCTCGGGCTGCAGGCGGGCGAACTCCGTGCCGAGTGCCTGCTGGTAGATCGGGGTGTTCACGGAGGACCTCCTGCTGGTGTCGATGCGTGGCTGCTGCGTCCGGTTTCACAATCTACCGGCAGCCTTGAGCTTGATGTACATGTCTGCCAGACGGGGCGGCAACTGGTGGGGTTCGGCATCCACCACCTCCACGCCGCGCCGCCGCAGTTCCGCGGTCACGGCAGCCCGTTGGAGAAGGGCGCGCTCGGCGGCGGCCGCGCGGTAGACCCCCGTGGCATCGTCGCGTTCCCGCAGCATGGTTCCAAGCTGCGGGTCGCGCACGGCCGCGACCACTACGCTGTGCTGGCTGGCGAGGCGCTCCGCCGCTGGCAGCAGACCTTCCTCGGGTGCCCCGCCGTCGAGCGTTGTCAGCAGGACCACCAGGGACCGGTGCGGGGAAACGGCCCGGACCTGGGCCGGGAGCGCAGGCCAGTCCATCTCGATGAGCTCGGGTTCCAACGGCGCCATGGCCTGGACCAGCCGGCCCAGGAGATTTCCCTGCCCCGCGGAACCCGCCCGCGCCCGGACCCGCCGGTCAAAGGCCACGAGGTCCACCCGGTCGCCGCCCCTTTCGGCCAGGACCCCCAGCAGGAGCGCCGCCTCCATCCCGGTGTCCAGACGGGTTTCGTCGCCGATCCTTGCTGCCGACGTACGGGACGTGTCCAGGACCATCACCACCCGGCGGTCCCGCTCGGGCCGCCACGTCCGCACCACCACGGCGGAGCGCCGGGCGGTGGCCCGCCAGTCAATGGAGCGGACATCGTCACCCCGGACGTAATCCCGCAGCGAATCGAACTCGGTGCCGGCGCCGCGGATCTGGACGGCGGCCTTTCCGTCGAGTTCGCGCAGTTGACGGAGCTTCGAGGGCAGGTGCCGGCGGGAGTGGAAGGGCGGCAGTACCCGCAGCGAGCCGGGGCACCCGATAGTGCGCTGGCGGGCCGCCACACCCAGGGGTCCGAAGGAGCGGAACGTCACATGGGGTGTTTTGAGGTCACCGCGGCGGACGGGACGGAGAAGGATCGCCAGCCGCCGGCTTTCGCCCGCCGGGACGTCAATGGCCTGGACCGGATTCTGCGCTCCGGCGGAGGGCTGCCAGCCGTCCCGGAGGGTTCCCTGCAGCCTCCGGTTGCCGTTGTTGCGAATGGTCAGCACGGCCTCGGCCATGTTGTTGAGTGTCACGTTTGCAGGTTCGGCGCGCATCACCTCGACTTGCCGGGGAGTCCCGGCGAGGAGTACGTCCGTGCACAGCAGGACCAGGAGCACCGCGCCCACCGCCAGGACCGTTGGCCACCCCGGGAACAGGAGGACCGGAAGCAGTCCGAGCGCCACCAGCGCCACGAAGCGTCCTGAGACGGCCATCAGCGCGGGACGGGGACGGTTGCCAGGATGCTGCCCAGGACATCATCCACGCGGACGCCGTCCATCTGAGCCTCGGGCTGGAGTGCAACGCGGTGCCGCAGGCAAGGCAAAGCCATGGCCTTGACGTCGTCCGGAGTGACGAAAGTGCGTCCGGAAAGCCATGCCCAGGACCGTGAAGTGTTCAGGAGGGCGGTGGCACCGCGCGGCGACACGCCCAGCAGGAAGGACGGTGCGGCCCGCGTGGCGCGGACAAGGTCAACGATGTAGCCCACGATTTCCGGATCGACCGCCACGCCCGCCACGGCCTCCCGTGCACGCGCCAGGTCCTCCGCGCCGGCGACGGCCCGGACTCCAGCCGCCTGCAGGTCCCGGGGATCGAATCCAGCCGCGTGGCGACGGATGACCTCGATCTCGTCGTGGCGTCCGGGCAGGGGCATGGTGAGCTTGAGCAGGAACCGGTCCAGCTGGGCCTCGGGCAGGGGATAGGTTCCCTCGTACTCCACGGGGTTCTGGGTCGCCGCCACGAGGAACGGTGACGGGAGCCGGAGGGATTGTCCGTCGACGGAGACCTGGCGCTCCTCCATGGCCTCCAGCAGCGAGGCCTGTGTCTTGGGCGGTGTGCGGTTGATTTCGTCTGCCAGCAGGAGGTTGGTGAACACCGGTCCTTCCCGGAAGCTGAAATCGGAAGTACGGGAGTCGTACACCAATGAGCCGGTGACGTCGCCAGGCATGAGGTCCGGGGTGAACTGCACCCGCTTGGTGTCGAGGCTCAGCGCCGCGGACAGCGCCCGGACCAGGAGTGTCTTGGCCACGCCCGGGACGCCTTCCAGCAGCACGTGTCCCTGCGAGAGGAGGGCAATCAGCAGGCCGGTGATCGTCCCGTCCTGCCCCACAACCGCTTTTGCCACCTCGCGGCGGACGTCCAGCAGGGCCTGCCGGGCGGCATCGTCAGTCAATGTGCGCTCGTCGTCGGAGGGGTTGAGGACCGTGGGGCCGCTGCTGTGTTCGCTCATTGGGTGGTGACCTCTTTCTCCAGATTGTCCAGGGCCTGGGACCAAGCGACCAGCCGGGCCTCGGTTTGAGGGTGTTCATTGACCAGCGCTGCGATGCCGGCCGCGTCGCGGCCCAGCACCGCCGCTGCCGCCGCGATGGTTTCCGCTGCAGTGGCACCAGGGCCAAGCCCGAGGCTGCCGGCAAGCCGCGTCAGCAGCCCTGCCCGCAGGTTGTCGCGGGCCTGGCCGATGGCGTGCGAATCGTGGTAGAGCCGGGCGCGTCCCTCGGCCGTCTCCACCGCCTTGACCACCACGGGCAGCGGCTCGAAAACCAGCGGCCCGTTGCGGCGGCCGCGCCAGGCGATGGCCGCAGCCGCGACCACGAGGAGCCAGGGGCCAAGGAACCGGGCCCAGTCCGGGGCGAGGTCATCCAGCGATGTGCCGCCGCCGTCCGCCGCCACGTCCTGCAGGGTTGGCAGGTACCAGACGAGGTCCGGTGAGCTGCCGAGCAGCCTGAGGGCGAGAGCCGCGTTTCCCGCCTCATCCAGCTTGTCGTTGCCCAGGACGGCCGTGCTGCCCACAACCGTGATGCGTCCGTCAGCGCTGGTAGCAAGAAGCCCGGCGGCACTGCCACCCGGCCGGTAGCAGGTGGTGCCGCCGTCGTACACAAAACCCCCTGCGCCCGTGACCTGCCCGGCAGCCTCCGCCTCCGGCAGGATGCAACCAGGCTCCAGGACCGGAAAGGCCTCAGGGACCACGCCTGCCTGGCGGATCCCGGAGTCCAGCGCGGTCAGCGTGTTCAGCCGGGGCGTGACGACTACCACCCGGTCCGCGCGCTCCATCAGCGCCTCCAGCTGCGGGCCGTCCAGGACTCCGTTCCGGTCATACAGCAGCAGGGTGGAACCCTGCCGCAGCACGGCAAGGGCGCCTTCCAGCCTCTCCGGAGTGTGGACGTCAACGCCGTGCTGCCGCAGGATCACGCCCAGGGCCTTGGCTCCATCAGGGCCCGCGTTGCTGACGGAGAGGGGAACGCTGTCTCCCTTGGGGGCCAGTTGCGTCCCGACGGCCAGCGCCAGGGCGGCAGCCACCACGGCCGCGCCCGCAGCGAGGGTGCGATGGCGACGGACCCAGTGTCGCCGCCTGCCTCCCGGTGCAGGCGCACCCTGGGGGCCCGTGCCCGCGTCCCGAGGGTCCGTGCCGGCGGAGCCGTTGCTGGTGGAAAGAATGCCGGTCATGGCATTCGCACCGCGTTGGCGCCGGGGGAGCGGGCGGGCCTGCTGGCCTCGAGCGCCGCATCCAGGTCGGCCATGGCCTGGTAGTCGGCAGCGCCGGCAGCCCGGTTCCCGTACCGGATCACGTCGAACATCGCCGCCGCCAGTTCCAGGCGCCGGGCCTCGGCGGGGAAGGGCAGGGACAGTGCCCGTGCCGCTTCGTCAGCAGTCAGGCCTGGTTGCGGGTCCAGGATGGCACGGTCTTCAGCGTTGCGGACCAGGGCCCGGAAACGGTCGACGACGGCGTCCCCCCACTTTCCGGAGGCCGCTGCGGCTTCCGCGCGCGCCCGGTAGTCGGCGGCATGGACGGCAACGTCCCCTTCGAATACCTCCGTGGGGCGGCGGGCCCGGGCGTTCAGGCGCGGACGTGCCAGGATCACGGCGGCGATGATAATGGCGGCAATGACGATGGCTATGGCGGCGCCGGGCACCTGCGCGGCGTCGCCCGTGGAGCCCCCGTCCAGGGACCGCAGCCACTCCAGGAAGTTCCGCCAGAGCGTCCCAAGCCAGGAAGGGGCAGCGTCCCGGTACTCCGGTTTGGCCAGTTCCTCCGCGGCCCACCGCCTGGCTTCATCCGCGGAGGGCAGCACCGGCGGCTCAGCGCCCATCCGGCCATCCGCGTGCCGCAGTTCCATAGCCCGGGTAGGCCCCGGCCGCGCCCGGCACGACACCCCTGCCCGGAACGCCCGGATCAGCGCCTGACTCGTGCTGGCGCAGCAGCGCGATGTCCAGCCCGTCCTTGCGCATCCGCAGGTCCAGGTACAGCAAGGCCATGACGGACGTCTGGAAGGCGTAGCCCACCGCACCGGCCAGTGCCCCAAACACGGCTGTGAGCACGCCTGCCGCGACGGCCACGGTTGCTTCCTGTCCACTGCCGCCATGCGGCGAGACGACACTCGTCAGGAAACTGGCCAGGAAGGTCACCGGGATCAGGACCACCTGGCTGATGACTCCCACGAGGACGCTCACCACCGCCGTGATTCCGAAGATGCGCCACCAGTTGGCCCGGGTGAGTTCCCAGGAACGCCGGAGTCCGGCGAAGGCGCCGAGTTCTTCGACGACGACGGCGGCAGGCGCCACCATGAATTTGACCGCCACCCAGGCGAACAGCAGCACGAAGCCGAAAAACACCGGGATGGCCAGCAGCAGGCCCATCCCGCGCACGTTGGAGAGCAGGAGGGCGGTGGCCACCGCCAGGAGCAGGACCGCCAGCACTCCGGCCGCCATCAGCAGCGCAGCCAGCCGGACCAGCGCTCCGGTCCTTGAGCGCGCCAACTGCCACATCAGGCGGAAACCCGTGCGCCGGTCCAGGACCGCCCTGGCCACGGGCACCACCATGGCGCCCTGGAGGACGACCGAGACGAAGACCGACAGGACGGAAAACAGGACGACGGCGGCAACAAACCCGATGCCGACCGAGGCCACGTCCGCGGGAGTGGCGGTTTCGGCCCGGGCCTCGATGGAACCGGCCGAGGCCGCCGTGGCCGTGGTAACGACTGCCGCGAGGATGGCGGCCAGGGACTGTGCCAGGAGGGCCGCGCCGAGGATTGCCTTGGCGTTGCGCCGGATGGCCTGGAACGCTCCGTCCAGGATTTCGCCGAACAGGAGGGGGCGCAGCGGGACAATTCCTGGTTTGGGCGGGGCGGCGTAGCGCGGCTGGCCGTAGGGGGAGCCGCCGTACGTGGGCCGCTCGTAAGGGGAGCCTGGCTGGGGGTATCCGGGGTAGTGGGGGCCGGCGGCCGGGTAGCCGTTGTATGCAGGGCCGCCGTTGGCGGAAGGGGCGGGGTAGGGAGTGTCCCGGTCCCCGTACCGACCGGGCGGCTGCTGCCAGGGGGACGGCTGCTGCCAGGGGGACGGCTGCTGCCAGGGAGAGGGCTGCTGCCAGCCTGCTGGTTGTCCGCCTGCCGGCCGTCCGCCTGCCGGCGGCGCCCATGGCTGCTGCCAGGCCGGCGGTACCGGGCCGATGCCGCCCGAAGGTGCGGCCCCGCCGTCGTCCTCTTCCCGGGCCGGCTGGTCCCGCGTGGGCTCCGCGGCGCCGGACTCCTGTGGTGACACTGATTCCTCCCCCATACCAGTCCGCGTGCTGCACCGCGATTCCCGCTGCAAAGGTGGGCGCGGGCCGCGCGAGGCATGCCCCAAGACTATAGTTCCGCCGTCGGACGTCCTAGTGCCCCGCCATGCCGGAAGCCGCTGAACAGGACAAAGCCATCCTGATAAGGGAATATATAACTATGAAGGCACGCATTCTGGTGGTTGATGATGACGAAGCGCTGGCCGAGATGATTGGAATTGTCCTCCGCAACGACGGCTTTGAGCCGGTGTTTTGTGCGGACGGCGCAAAGGCGCTCGACGTCTTCAGGTCATCCAGGCCGGACCTTGTGCTGCTCGATCTAATGCTTCCCGGCATGGACGGCATCGAGGTCTGCCGGCAGGTCCGCGCCGAGTCGGATGTTCCCATCGTGATGCTGACTGCCAAGTCGGACACCTCCGACGTCGTCCGCGGCCTGGAATCCGGCGCTGACGACTACGTGCCCAAACCCTTCAAACCTGCAGAACTGGTGGCGCGGGTGCGCGCGCGCCTCCGCCCCGGGGACCAGAAGGCACCCGAGACGCTCAAGATCGCGGACATCACCATCGACGTCGCCGGGCACACCGTCAGCAGGGGCAATGAGCGGATCTCGCTGACTCCGCTGGAATTCGACCTCCTTGTGGCGCTTGCCCGCAAACCGTGGCAGGTCTTCACCCGGGAACTGTTGCTTGAACAGGTCTGGGGCTACCGCCATGCTGCCGACACCCGGCTGGTCAACGTCCATGTGCAGCGGCTGCGCTCCAAAATCGAGCAGGACCCGGAAGCTCCGGAAGTCGTATTGACGGTGCGTGGTGTCGGCTACAAAGCAGGGGTCTGAGCCCGTCGGGCACGACGGGGGAGCGGACCGTTCCGCCCCCACGCCTGCAAGCACTCCGGATGCCGCGCCGCAGCCTTCCGTGGACGCTGAACGGCAGGACACGCGCGATGCCGGCGAGGGCAACGAAGCATTGACACCGGAAGCGCGCACGGTGGCATTCCGGGCCCGCATCTGGCAGCGCAGGGCCGTGATCGTGTCCTTGCGCGTGGCAAGGCTGGTCCGGATGGGCGTCCGGCGGTTCCTTCCCGGCCTGAGGTACCTCGGGCGGGCGCTGCAGAAACGCTGGCGCCGCTCGCTGCAGTTCCGCACCGTCCTGACCACGCTGATGCTGGCCGTGACGTCATTCGCCGTGGTGGGTGCCTACCTGTCGAACCAGATTGCCAACAACCTGTTCCAGGAGCGGCTGACCCAGGCCGAGTCCGAGACCCGCTACAACGTCAAGCAGGTGCAGGAAACGTTCGACGGCGCCCAGGTCACCGACCAGTCCAGCGTCATCACCCTGGTGTATGACACGCTGAACGCCGTCGAGGGGCGGGGATCGGTGATCCAGCGCCGGTACGTCTTCGAGGCGATGCCGGAGCAGACCAAGCCCCGGAACAGGTGGGTGGAGTCACGCGCTTCGGACCAACTGACCGTCAGCGTCATCCCCCCGGAACTGCGCAAAGCCGTGCAGCAGTCCGGAAAGGACCAGTACTGGGCCTCCACCGTCATTCCCGTGGGCACCGAGGACCGGCCGGGCATCGCCGTGGGGAACAAGGTGACCTTCAACGGCACGGTCTACGAGCTGTACCTCATTTATGACCTCAACACCGCGCAGCAGACGCTCAACGAAATCCAGAGCGTGCTCTGGGCGGGCGGGGCGGTGCTGGTCCTGCTGATCGGCGCCGTCGCCTGGTACGTGACCCGCAACGTGGTCAGTCCTGTCAGCCACGCGGCCATGGTGTCGGAGAAACTCGCAGCCGGCCAACTGCAGGAGCGCATGGTGGTCCGCGGTGAGGATGAAGTGGCACGCCTGGGCGCCTCCTTCAACCACATGGCGGCCAGCCTCCAGGAGCAGATCACGCAGCTGGCGACCCTTTCGCAGATGCAGCAGCGCTTCGTGTCCGACGTCTCGCACGAACTGCGGACGCCGCTGACCACCGTCCGGATGGCGGCCGAGGTGCTGTACGACGCCCGGGACGATTTCGACCCCATCAACAGGCGCTCCGCTGAACTGCTCTACAACCAGGTTGAACGGTTCCAGTCCCTCCTCTCGGACCTGCTGGAAATCAGCCGCTTCGATGCCGGCGTGGCCGTGCTCGACGCCGAGCCCGAGGACCTCATCCAGCTGGTTGCCCATGTGATTGAGGGTGCTGCGCCGGTGGCGGCGGAGTACGGCTCCGAAATCGTCCTCAGCGCGCCCGAAGGTGCCATCATCGTGGAAATGGATGCGCGCCGGATCGACCGGATCCTGCGGAACCTGATCCTGAACGCGGTGGAGCACGGCGAAGGGAAACCGGTTGCCGTCACGGTGGCGGCAAACGAAACTGCCGTGGGAGTGGCTGTCAGGGACCACGGCATAGGGATGGAACCGGCGGAGGCCGCGCGGGTCTTCGACAGGTTCTGGCGCGCGGACCCTGCCCGCGCCCGCACTACCGGTGGCAGCGGCCTGGGGCTCTCGATCGCCATGGAAGACACCAAGCTGCACCACGGCTGGCTGCAGGCCTGGGGCAGGAAAGGCAATGGCGCGAACTTCCGCCTGACCCTTCCCCTGCGGCAGGAGGAGGAGATCGTGGAGTCGCCGGTCCAGCTCGAACCGCGGGACGCCGTGATACCGGGAACGCCGGGCAACATCCCTGCCGAACAGAACTACAGCAACATGCTGGTGCTGGATCCTGGCGGCCCCCGGCCCGGCCCCGCGCCCGCACCGAAGGAGACACCATGACAGGCAGCCCCCGGGCGAAGTCCGCGGCTGCCCTGCTGGCGCTGCTGATGGTCCTTCTGGCCGGCTGTGCCCGGATCCCGACGTCGGGCCCGGTGGGAAAAAGCAGCGAGAGCAGCGCGGGCAACGTCAGCGCCCCGGTATTCCTGCCGGCAGCGCCGCAGCCGGGTGCCTCGCCGGAGACCATCATCGACTACTTTTACCGGGCCGGCAGCGGCTACGAGGATGACTACGCCGTCGCGCGCCAGTACCTGACGCAGGCATCGGCGGTGTCGTGGAAACCGGACAAGCGGGCTTTGGTGTATCGGGAAGCGAGGGTTGTGCCGACGGACAAGGAGAACGTCTACAACTACGAACTCGATGTCTCCTACATGGTGGACGCCGACGGCATCGCCACCCAGTCGCCCCCGGGAACCGTGGAACGGATCCCGGTGACCGTGAGCCAGGTGGACGGGGAGTGGCGGATCTCCGCGATCCCGGACGGAACGGCCATCGCGGAAGAAACCTTCAAGGTCATCTACGGCGCCTACCCGATCTACTTCTACGACCCCACCTTCACCTACGCCATCCCCGATGTCCGGTGGTTCCTGAAGAACAAGACCGTCAAGGCAATGACCAGTGCCCTGCTCGCCGGGCCTGCGCCCTACTTGCGTGGTGCGGTGGCCAGCGCGTTTCCGTCAGGCATCAAGCTCGCCCGTGAATCGGTGCCGGTGGTCTCCGGGGCGGCGCAGGTCGACCTGACGGCCAAGGAACTGATGGAGACATCAGCAGAAGACCGGCTCCGCATGCAGATGCAGTTGACCCTGACCTTCCGCAGCCAGCCCGACGTCGTGAACGTCGAGCTTCGTGCCAACCAGGACCTGGTCCGCGTCGAGGACAACGGAGCAGTCCTTCCCCCGGTGCTTGACAAGACCGTACCGTCACGCCAGATCGCCATCAGCGGCAACGAGCTGGTGCGCTACGAAAACAACCGTGTCTCCCCATTGCCGGACATGCAGCCGGTATCCACCCTCAGCCCCCGATATCCGGCCGAATCCCCGGTCTCCCAGACCGCGGCCTTCCTCAATGACGGCAGGACCACCCTCTACAGCATCGCCCCCGGCCAGCCCGCGCGCGCACTGACCACCAGGAGCACCCTGAGCAGGCCGTCCTTCAGCATCAACGACTGGGTATGGACGGCCGGTCCAGGTGCTACAGGCGCCACCGAAGTGGTGGCCTTCCATCCCACCGGAGTAGCCGAAGGGTCCGCCGTTCCGTCCGTCACCTTGGCGCCGTCCTGGCTTGCCGGCCGGACGGTCAGGGAATTCCGGGTATCCCGCGACGGTGTCCGGGCGCTGGTCATCTCGGAACAGAACGGCAAATCCAAGGTCCAGGTTGCGGGGATCATCCGGGCCGGAGACGGTACGCCGCGCGAACTGACCAACCCCGTCTCCCTGCCATCCACCACTGACCCCGACCAAGGGGTGTGGGTCAGCAGCACCACAGTCGTGGTGATGAAGGGCTCTGCCGGTTCCAACGTCACGCCGGAACTGCTGTCCCTGGCATCGGGCCAGCCGCAGCAGCTGGCCGCCTGGCCCGGGCTCGTGGCCATCAGCGCAGGCAACGGTGCCGATGACATCTATGCGCAGTCCGGCGAAGGCATCTTCCAGCGGCTCGGCAACGGGTGGTCGCCGCAAATCAAGGGACCGATCGATCCCGCCTTCCCCGGCTGAGGCCAGGGTTGTCCACATAGTGCCGGGCAGGCCTACTCCCGGAAACCCGTGATGCCCCAAGGTGGAGGGGTGGACAGGATAACGGCCGGCGGTACCGCGGACGCCCGGCGGAGGGGCCCGTCCAGGCTGGATCCCGATCTTCTCCCGCCGCCGTCCTCGCCGGCAAAGCATCGCCAGGACCAGCAGGCTGCGGTGCTGCGGGCCGTTGACTGGATCACCGGGGCTGCCGGGGACCTCCTCGCCCTCGCTGCTCCCGTCGACTGCGTGTGCTGCGGAGCCGAGGACCGGCACCTGTGCGCAACCTGCGCCGGCCGCATCCGGCAGACCACCAGGCACCCCTTCCGGGCGGAGGGCGGGGCTCCGGCCCTGATGGACGTCAGCGGAACGGTCCTGCTGCCGGTCGTGGCCGCAGGCGTCTACCGCGACGAGTTGGCCCAGGGCCTGCTGTCGTTCAAGCGGAACGGCCAATACCAGCTGGGATGCAGCCTTGGCCGTGCCCTTGCCGAGGCGGTAAGGGCTGCGGCCGGGGGTAGCGGGGGATTCCTCCTTGTCCCTGTCCCCACCAGCACGGGAGCCTACCTCAGCCGCGGGTTCAGTCCTGTCCACCTGCTCCTCAGGGAGACCGCACGGCGGCTTCCCGGGCTCCGGGTGGCAGACTGCCTTGGCAAGGCACGGCCATCGGTCCTGCAGCTGCCGGGAGGCCAGAAGGGCCTTGGCCGCGGTGCCCGCACACAGCGGGTCCGGGGCTCCATGAAGGTCAGGCCGAGGGCGCGCGCAAGGGTGGCGGGCCGCCACTGCATCATCATCGACGACGTCCTGACCACAGGTGCCACCGTCGGGGAAGCGGCCCGCGCACTGCACGCGGCAGGGGCAGTGGTGAGGGGCGCCGTCGTGCTTGCGGCGACGCGGGCGCCCGATTCACGCATGTCCGGAGGGGCAGCCGTGCCGTCCGTGCCGGCACCCAGGACTTAGAAAAAAATAAACCGGGAAAGGATGAATAACGGGTGGCTATGAACTAACGTCGGTGGTGGGTACCAAGACAGAATGTACCTTTCGATGGCGGCTCGGAGAGGGGCTCGACTGTCAGACAGCCCGGCCCAGGGAAGTGCCGCCGTCGTGTCACCGAAGTCATTTGGAGGGCACCATGGAGTTTATGATCAGCGGACGAAATCTGACAGTTTCAGACCGGTTCCGCGAATATGCCGGGGAAAAGATCGCCAAGATCGAATCGCTGGGCGACAAGGTCCAGCGGGTCGACGCGAAGGTCTCCAAGGAGACAAATGCCCGGCAGACCGGCGACCAGCTCACCGTTGAGGTGACAGTCCTGGGCCGTGGGCCTGTAATCCGCGCCGAAGCGAGCGCCGCAGACAAATTTGCCGCCTTTGACCTCGCATACAACAAACTGCTTGAACGGCTCCGCCGGGCAAAGGACCGGAAGAAGGTCCACCACGGACGCCACACGCCGAAAGCCGTCCGCGAAGCTACCGCCTCGCTGGAACCAGCCAGTGCCCACGAGCCGCTCTACCTTGAGGCCAACCACCACAGCGATGCCGCAGCGCCCACGGAAGAAAAGACCCCTTACGACATCGAAAACGATATCCCGGCCGGCAAGTCTCCTGTCCTCATCCGGCGCAAGGTCTTTCCCGCGGCGTCCATGACACTTGATGATGCCGTCGACAACATGGAGCTCGTCGGCCACGATTTCTACCTTTTCGTAGACAAGGAGACCAACACGCCCTCGGTCGTGTACCGGCGCCGCGGGTGGACGTACGGGGTGATCACGCTGGACCATGAATGCGAGCCCGGCGACACCGTCGTGGAGGAAAAGGTCCTTGCCTACCGCTCCGACGACACGCCCGCCAAGGTTTAGGGTGGTTTGACCGACAGAGAGGACTGAAGTGCCGGCATCGCTGAGCCTCAACCAGGCACGGCGGATCGCACTGGCAGCACAGGGACTCCATAAGGGACGGCCCACCGGCCCCGTGACAGCACGGACGGTGGGCCGTACCTTTGCCCGGCTCCAGTTGGTCCAGATCGACTCCGTCAACGTCCTGGTCCGAAGCCACTTCCTGCCCTTCTACTCCCGGCTTGGCGACTATGACCGCACCATCCTGGAACGCATGTCCGGCAGCCATCCGCGCCGCATGCTGGAGTACTGGGCCCATGAAGCCAGCTACATCCGACCGGAGCACTACCAGGACCTGCTCCTCTGGCAGAGGCGGGCCTGGGTGGGGGCCTCCCGTATGGACCCAGAGGTGCGCAGCGCTGTTGCGGCCAAAATCCTGGCCACGCTTGCCCGTTCCCGGCCCATGACCGCGGCCGAGCTGACGGCCCGGATTGGCCATGTCGAGGAAAGACAAACCGACAACTGGGGGTGGAACTGGAACACGGTCAAGAGGGTTTTGGAGCACCTTTTCGAAGAAGGAGTGGTCTCGGCGGCCTCCAGGACCGGGCAGTTCGAGCGGCGCTACGCGCTGACTGCGAAGGTCCTCCCGCAGATGCAGATGCTGCCGGCCGGCGAGGCGGACCCATCGGCGGCGCTGCACCGGTTGACGGAGGCGGCGGCCAGGGCGCACGGTATTGGAAGCATCCGGTGCTTCGCCGACTACTTCCGCACGCCGGTCAAAGCGACGGCGCTGTCCGTGGAACATTTGGTGAAGCAGGGGAGGCTGGAGCCGGTCACGGTGTCCGGCTGGGGCAGGGACGTGTTCCGACACGTGGAGGCGGCCACGCCCCGGCGCGCTGCAGGCCGGGCCCTGCTCAGCCCCTTTGACTCCCTGGTTTTCGAACGCCGCCGGCTGTGGGAACTGTTCGGCTTCCATTACAGGATTGAGATCTACACCCCGGAACACAAGCGGCGCTTTGGCTACTACGTCCTGCCCTTCCTCCTGCGGGACGAGCTGGTGGCACGCGTCGACCTGAAGGCCGATCGGCCTGTGGGCCGGCTGCTGGTGAAATCCGCCTACGCCGAGCCGGACGCCCCGGCGGACACCGCCGTCGAACTTGCCGCCGAGCTGGCGTTGATGGCCGGGTGGCTCGGCCTGCCGGAGATCGACGTGGCACCCGCCGGGGACCTGGCCGCCGCGTTGATGCACGAGCTCCGGCGTCTTTGAGCCGTATCGCTGTTAGGGAAAACGGGCGCCGCCCCGGTGTCTCTCCCGTAGACTGAACACGCCAGAATTCGGCGGCATGAGACTGGGAGCATCTTCACGTGGCATCACTTATCGAAAAAATCCTCCGCACGGGTGACAAGAAAACACTCCGGCAACTGCGGAATTATGCCGATTCCATCAATGCCCTCGAAGACTCGTTCAAGACCTTCACCGACGCCGAGCTTCGGGAGGAGACAGACCGCCTGCGGGAACGGCACCACGATGGCGAAAAGCTCGACGACCTGCTCCCCGAAGCCTTTGCTGCAGTGCGGGAAGCCTCATCACGGACGTTGGGCATGCGCCACTTCGACGTCCAGCTGATGGGCGGCGCCGCCCTGCACCTGGGCAATATCGCTGAGATGAAGACCGGTGAAGGCAAGACCCTGGTGGCGACCGCTCCCGCCTACCTGAACGCGCTCGCCGGCAAGGGCGTGCACGTGGTCACCGTGAATGACTACCTGGCCGAATACCAGTCCGAACTTATGGGCCGCGTGTACCGTTTCCTCGGTTTGACCAGCGGCGTCATCCTGGCAAACCAGGACCCCGCCGTGCGGCGCGAGCAGTACGCGGCGGACATCACCTATGGGACCAACAACGAGTTCGGTTTCGACTACCTCCGCGACAACATGGCCTGGGACCGCAGCGAACTGGTCCAGCGCGGCCACCACTTCGCCATCGTTGACGAGGTGGACTCCATCCTGATCGACGAGGCCCGTACACCACTGATCATCTCCGGTCCGGCGCAGGGGGACACCAACCGCTGGTACAGCGAGTTCGCCAAAGTGGTGCTCCGGTTGCAGCCGGAGAAGGACTACGAGGTCGACGAAAAGAAGCGTACCGTGGGCGTGCTGGAGAGCGGGATCGAGAAGGTCGAGGATTACCTCGGCATTTCGAACCTGTACGAGTCCGCCAATACGCCGCTGATCGGCTTCCTCAACAACGCCCTTAAGGCCAAGGAACTGTTCAAGCGGGACAAGGACTACGTCATCCTCGACGGTGAAGTCCTGATCGTTGACGAGCACACGGGGCGCATCCTGGCCGGCCTGCGGTACAACGAGGGAATGCACCAGGCGATCGAGGCCAAGGAAGGCGTCGAGATCAAGGCCGAGAACCAGACGCTCGCCACCGTGACCCTGCAGAACTACTTCCGCATGTACGGCAAGCTTTCTGGCATGACCGGTACCGCCGAAACCGAGGCAGCCGAGTTCATGAGCACCTACAAGCTGGGTGTGGTGGCCATCCCCACCAACCGCGACATGCAGCGCGTCGACCAACCGGACCTGGTCTTCAAGAACGAGGTGGTCAAGTTCGACGCCGTGGTGCGCGATATCGCCGAACGGCACGAAAAGGGACAGCCCGTCCTCGTGGGCACCACCAGCGTGGAAAAGAGCGAGTACCTCTCCAAGCTCCTGGCGAAGGAAGGCATCCGGCATGAGGTGCTGAACGCCAAGAACCATGCCAGGGAAGCGGCAATCGTCGCCCAGGCCGGACGCAAGGGCGCCGTCACGGTGGCTACGAACATGGCTGGCCGCGGTACCGACATCATGCTCGGCGGCAATGCAGAGTTCACGGCCGTCGCCGAGCTTGCCAAGCGCGGGCTGGATCCCGAGGAAGACTCGGAAGAGTACGAAGCAGCATGGCCGGCGGCGCTGGAAGCGGCCAAGCAGGCGGTGAAGGACGAGCACGAAGAAGTCCTGGACCTCGGAGGCCTGTATGTGCTCGGGACGGAACGCCACGAGTCGCGCCGTATCGACAACCAGCTCCGGGGCCGGTCCGGGCGCCAGGGCGACCCCGGCGAATCGCGCTTCTACCTGTCCCTGCGCGATGACCTCATGCGGCTGTTCAATTCGGGGGCGGCAGAGCGCCTGATGAACAGTTCCATTCCGGACGATGTCCCGCTGGAATCCAAGCTCGTCTCCCGGGCCATTGCCTCGGCGCAAGGACAGGTTGAAGGCCGCAACGCCGAGCAGCGCAAGAACGTGCTGAAATACGACGACGTCCTGAACCGCCAGCGCGAGGCGATTTACAGCGACCGCCGGCGGATCCTGGAAGGCGATGACCTGCATGAGAAGGTGCAGTTCTTCGTCGAGGACACCATCACTGCCCTGATTGATGCGGCAACCGCCGAAGGCAACGGGGACGACTGGGACTTCCACCAGCTGTGGACAAACCTCAAGACGCTCTACCCCGTGAGCGTTACGGCCGAAGAGATCATCGACGAAGCCGGCGGCAAGTCCCGGGTGACCGTGGAACTGCTCAAGGAGGAACTGCTCTCCGACGCCCGCCTCGTCTACCAGGCCCGCGAGGAAGCCATTGGTTCGGAAAGCATGCGGGAGCTCGAACGCCGGGTGGTCCTCTCCGTCATCGGACGGAAATGGCAGGAGCACCTGTATGAAATGGATTACCTCAAGGAGGGAATCGGCCTGCGCGCCATGGCGCAGCGCGATCCGCTGGTGGAGTACCAGCGCGAGGGCTTCGCCATGTTCCAAAGCATGATGGAAGCCATCCGCGAGGAAAGCGTCGGGTTCCTCTTCAACCTTGAAGTGGAAGTGACCCCCGCCCAGGACGTGATGGTGCCGGACGCCGCGGGCGGGCACACTGAGCACGTGGAACCGCAGGTACGGGCCGCAGGCCTCGAAGCACCGGACAAGCCGGCCCAGCTGCAGTACACGGCGCCAAGCGAAAGCGGTGAAACCCAGACCCGGGTTGAGACCCGCGCAAGTGGGCGGTCGGGGAATCCCGCCAAGGCGGCAGCCCAGGATGCGGCAAGACGCCCCGCAAAGAAGAAGAAGCGCTAGCCGGCACGCGGCACCGGTATCGGGTACAGGGCAGGGGCGGAGCGTCCCTGCCCTGTACGCGTTTTGCGTGGTGGCTACCCGATGACAAGTTCAACCACCCGCCAGATCTGCTTGCTCCGCTCAAGGCGGACGGCAACGGCGCGGGCGCGTGCGTCGTCCACCACCACCGCGCTGGCTTCATAAATGCCGTCAGCCACCTCGCACACCCTGACGGACCGGACAGCGGAGTTCCGGTGCAGACGGGCCAGCGCAGGATTTCCGGTCCGGTTGATTTCGCGCCGGATCAGGGCCGCACGGTGCTGCAACGCTGCCAGGCAACGCGGGTCAAGCCGCCGTGCGAGTTGATGGACCGGACGGATGCCCGCCAGGACCTCCATGGACGCCTGCACCGTGCCCCGGGTAATGGCGCGCACTTCCGCGGCTTCGCTGACCGGTCGAAGCGCTACAGGCACCGGCCGGGCGACACCAGGGGCAGCGCCGGCCTTGATTGGCGGGGGGACCGATGCCGTCACCTGGCCGTCTTCCCCCACTCCGGCATTTCTGTCCTGGCCGGGGCGGTTCTGGCCGGCCCCGTTCTGGCCAGAGCTGTCCTGGACGGCGCGGTTCTGGCCGACCCCGTTTTGGACGGCGCTGACGGGCCTCACTGCAGTCATTCGTTTTCCCCTTTTTGTTGGATGGGCCGGCGCAGGTGGTGCGGCTGCGGTTAGGCCGGCGCGGGCGCCAGAAGTATTTGGCCGGGAAGCAACACGTCCGGGTCGGAACCGATCAGCCCGCGGTTCGCTGCATACCAGCGGGGCCATTCGAGGGCTATCTGGACGTCGGACGCTTCCGTCCCCAAGTGGGCGGCGGCAATGTCCCATAAGGTGTCTCCGGCCAGCACCGTCACGGCAGTCCTCCGGGCGCCTGGTTCCACAGTTGTGGCTTGCCGGGTTTCCTGTGCCGCCAGCGGGCCCGGCTCCACAGGCAGGGAAGCCGGGCGCCAGCCGGGGGACAGCGCGTCCGCGGGCGGCTGCCCCTCAGCCTCCCCGGTACGCTCCAGGAACGCGCTCCCCAAGGCGGGACCCCGCTCCGGTCCGGAGGCGGGGCCGGTGGGGCGCCCACTGACTGGCTGGCTTGGGTGGGGTCCAGGATTCGAAGACGCGGACGAGGACTGCGCCGCTGTCGGAGACCACGCCGGCTCCGGGGTTGTGACAGCTGCTTGTGCCGCCACCCCTGAGGCCAGCTGCAGCGACAGCGCGGCAATGGCCAGCCGCTGCATGAAAGCTGGAGAGAGCCGCCGTGCCGTTGCCGCCGCCCTTCGTTGTCCGTGGCGCTCCAGCAGGACACTGGCGCCCGCGGATAACAGCGAGATGGTCCACCACAGCAGCAGAGCAGCGCCTGACGCTGCTGCGGCGATCCCCAGGAGGGCCTCGACGGTAGGGTCCTGCTGACGCGAGACGGATACCTCCCACCGTTCGAAGAGGCCGCGCCCCAGAAGGCAGAGCACAATCCCCAGGACCAGCAGGCCGAGCGCGGTACCGGTATCTGCCCGGCTGGGCCTGCGAATGTCCACGATGCTCTCCGTTCGTTTGATGCATTTTGATGCAGTTTGATACTGCTTGCATCAGTTTGAACGGATTGCCCGCTGTTTGTCCATACGTTGGAGGCAATTCGGTGGGCACGTTGACCGGCGGCCCGGTGCGCTTTACGCTGGCCGGATGCGCTGGGAAGCCCTGTTTGACGACATGGAAAGCCAGTTCGCGGAAGCGGACCGGCTGGCCTTGGATGCCGAGGTCAACGAGCGGACGCGTGCCGAGCTGGTCAACCAACAGCTGGAGGACCGGCTGCGCGCTGCCTTGGGCTACAGGATCGGAATACACCTCAGTTGCGGTGAGTCGGTGCACGGCGAAGTGATGCACGTCGGGGCCGACGCTCTGCTATTGAACGAGGAGCACCAACAGGTGCTGATCCCTTTCAACGCTGCAGCGCGTTATGTGGGCCTGGGCAGGCGCATCCACGCGGAAATGTCCCCTGTTCGCCGCTCGATAGGACTTGCGCATTCCTTGCGTTGCCTCGCACGGGACCGCGCAGAGCTGTCGGTGTCCATGGGCGGCGGAGCCGGAATCGTGACCCTCTACGGGGTGATCGACCGTGTGGGCAAGGACTACATCGACCTGGCAACACTAAACCCGGGCGAAGTACGCCGCAGCCGGAACGTCGGCCAGGTCTCGACCATACCGTTCATGGCCCTGGCCATGCTCCGGTCCTCCAAACCGGGCGGCTCCTAAGGGGCCACCGGTGCCGTCTGCTTGTCCGGGACCGTCATACCGACTTGGAGCGCGACTCCTGGATCATGCGCGAGGCTTCGGCGTAGCGTTCCTCGATGTACTGCTCCAGCATCTTCTCTTCAACCCGCCACTGGCCCCGGCCGCCGACCTGTATGGCCTTCAGCTCGCCGCTGCGGACCAGCGCGTATGCGGCAGGGGAGTTGATCTGGAGCTGCTCCGCGACGTCCGCGAGCGTAAGGAACCTGGGCATGAACCTATTTTGCCACTGGAAGGTGCAGTTTGCCGCTGTTATCCACAGTTTGGCGGCATTTAGGTAAATGACTTTTGTTCCCGCCGCCTTGCCGCAACAATGAGGTGTCCGGTCCAAGGTGACAGGCCCGGCGACCTGGGGGGAGAGACGGTATGGTTCCTGAATCAGCTGCCACCGCGGCGCGCCTGAAGCGCCCATCGTGGAAAGATCCACGGCTCATGGTGGGAATTTTGCTGGTCCTGGCCTCTGTGGCCGGCGTCGTCTTCCTGGTGGGCAGCGCCGACCGCACCACCGAGGTCTACGCGGCCCGGGACGGCATTGCAGTGGGGGAGGCTTTGACTCCCGAAAACGTGGTTCGCGTCAAGGTGCGGCTCGGCGATGCCGAGCAGCACTACATCACTGCCTCGGATGGGCTTCCCCAAGGAACGGTGGCCGTCCAGCGAATTGCCAAGGACCAGCTTGTTCCGCGTGCGAGCCTCGGCGAAGTGGACCAGCTGAACCGAAAGCCCGTTGCCATCCAGGTTGAGCAGAGCCTGCCCTCGCAGGCCGTGCCCGGTGCCCGGGTGGATGTATGGGTAGCGCAGCCGGATGCAAAGAACGGATTCAGCGAGCCGAAGCTCGTCCTTCCGGGCGCGGAGATCGCCGAGGTGACCACGGGGTCGACCGCGCTTGGGTCATCCAAAACCACGGTGCTGATGGTGCTGGTCGAAGACGGTCAGATGCCCGCGCTGCTGGGAGCGCAGGCCAACGAAGCGAAGATCTCCGTCGTGTGGAATCCTGGCGGGACCCGATGAGTATTCCTGTCGTCACGGTGGGCCAGAGCAGGGACGACCTGGTGGGCGGGCTGGAGCGCCTGCATGGCCCGGTGACAGTGGTGCGAAGGTGCGGGGAATTGCCTGAGTTGCTGGCCGCCTGCCAAAGCGGGCTGGCAAGGGCTGCTGTGGTCGCCGAGGGCTCTGAGGGCCTGACTGCCTCCCTGGTGGACCGGCTGGGGGCGGTCGGAGTGGCCATCATCGCCCTGACGGACAGCGGCGAGGAGGCCGCCAGGCTCCGAAAAATCGGGGTGGCATCGGCGCTTACGGGAGTGGAATCGGCGGAGCTGTCCGACCGGATTGCCGATGCCGTCGCCCAGCTGGCCGGCGCCGCACGTCCCGCGGACCTCAGCGCAACCGCGGATACAGCTGCAGCCCTGGGCGTCGAGCCTGCCGAACCGCCTGCGGAGGCGGAGGGGCCGGGCGCCGGAAGGATCATCGCCGTCTGGGGCCCCGCCGGATCACCGGGCAGGACCACCGTGGCGGCAAACATCGCCGGTGAGCTCGCCGCCGATGGGAAGGAAGTACTGCTGGTCGATGCCGATACCTACGGCCCCAGCGTGGCTGCCGTCCTGGGGCTGCTGGATGAATCGGCCGGGCTGGCGCAGGCCTGCCGGTTGGCCGACCAGGGCCAGCTCGATTCCGACGCTCTTCGCAGGATAGCCAGCACTGTCGCCACCGCTGCCGGGACGTTCAGGGTGCTCACCGGAATTACCAGGGCTGACCGCTGGACTGAGCTGCGGGCCCCTGCCCTGGCGCTGGTGCTCGAACGCGCGCGGCAGGTCGTCGACGCAGTAGTGGTGGACACGGGCTTCTGCCTCGAAGCCGATGAAGAACTCAGCTTCGACACCTCGGCCCCGCGGCGCAACGCGGCCACGCTGCGCCCTCTTGAGCTCGCTGACACGGTTTATGCCGTAGGGTCGGCCGATCCCGTGGGCGTACCGAGGCTCGTGCGTGCACTCGCCGAACTGGAGGTCGCGGTGCCCCAGGCCGCGCCGGTAATCGTGATGAACAAGGTCCGTGCGTCCGCCGTTGGCAGGGGACCGGAGCGCCAGCTGCGTGATGCCTGGGAAAGGTTCGGGCCTGCCGCGGAGCTCACGGCCTTTCTTCCCTACGATCATGCAGCCGCGGACGCCGCCCTCCTGGGCGGGGCCCTGTTGCTCGAGATCGTGCCCGAGACGTCGCTCCGCCACGCCATCCGCGATCTGGTTTGTGCACCCGTCCAGCAAAAACCAAGATCCTCTGTATTTTCTTCCACTCCACGCCGAAGGGCAAAGGACTAGGCTCGCCATAAGAGCTGCAATGGTGCGGCGAATATCTTTTGATGGAGGCGTTGTCGATGTCGTCTGGATCCAGTGTGGAGGATCAGCCCCTCTCCATTGAAGGCCTTGAGGGTTTCATGGGGGACTACTACCAGCACTTGGCCGAAGAGGACGCCCGGAGTTACCCCCGGGACGTGCTGGTGGCCCGTGCGGAGGAGCACCGGAAGGCAGCGTCGGTGCGTCAGCGCGGGCAGGCGAAGGTGTCGATCGTGGACGAAGAAGACAGCAGCGTCGTCTTCGTCGTCACCGATGACATGCCGTTCCTCGTTGATTCCGTTAACGCGGAGCTGGTCCGGCAGCATGCCGCCATCAAGCTGGTGGTCCACCCGCTTTTCGTAG
Source organism: Arthrobacter sp. MOO21 (assembly GCF_057369995.2). Taxonomy (NCBI): domain Bacteria; kingdom Bacillati; phylum Actinomycetota; class Actinomycetes; order Micrococcales; family Micrococcaceae; genus Arthrobacter; species Arthrobacter sp. MOO21. The sequence goes on from NZ_CM170671.2 coordinate 3,222,805, forward strand.
CCACCAGGAACCGTGAAACGGGCGAACTGGTCAAGGTCAACAAGGTCCCGGCGCATCTGGGCATCTCCAGCGGGGACACCGCCGCCATGCCCAACCTTTCGCACCTCATCGCCGAGGGTGAGAACGCATCCCACATGGAGTCGTGGATCGCCGTCGAGATCCAGCGTGTTCCTGACGAGGCCAAGGCCTCCCTGCAGGCGGGGCTGGCGCGTGTCCTGAACGACGTCCGGGCCGCCGTCGAGGACTGGCCCAAAATGCGCCAGAAGGCGCTGCAGATCGCCGAAAGCCTGGACCAGGTGGCCCACCCGGGCCAGATCGCGGAACTGCGCCAGGCCAAGGACCTGCTGCGGTGGCTCGACGACGGGAACTTCACCTTCCTCGGCTACCGGGAGTACGACCTCGTCAATGTTGACGGCGAAGACGTCCTTGAACTGCGGGAAGACAGCGGACTGGGCCTGCTGCGGGCGGCCGCCGACTCCCCGCACATCCAGCACCTGACCGATACTGGCCGGAAGAAGGCCCGGGAAAAGCGGGCCCTCGTCATCACCAAGGCCAACTCGCGTTCCACGGTCCACCGCTCGGCCTACCTGGACTACATCGGAATCAAGAGCTTCGACGCGGCAGGCAACGTCAATGGCGAGCGCCGTTTCATCGGCCTCTTTGCCACCAGTGCCTACGCCGGATCGGTACGCGACATCCCCATTGTCCGGGACAAAGTTGAGGCCGTGCTGCAGAACGCGGGCTTCCCGCCGGACTCACACTCCGGGAAGGACCTGCTGGGAATCCTGGAAACCTACCCCCGCGACGAACTCTTCCAGATCGAAATCCCCGACCTCGCCGCCACCGCACTCGGGATCCAGAAACTCCAGGAGCGGCGCCGCACCCGGCTGTTCCTGCGGCCGGACATCTACGGCCGCTTCATGTCCGCCGTCGTCTACCTGCCCCGTGACCGTTACACCACCAACGTCCGGCTCCGCATCGAGCAGGAACTGCGGGAAACGTTCCAGGCAGTGTCCATCGACTACGAAGCCCGCATGACCGAGTCGGCGCTCGCCCGGCTGTTCTTCCGCATCCGGTTGCCCAAGGACGCCGACGTCAGCCATGTCAACAGCGAGGAGCTGGAGAAGCGGCTGGTCCGTGCCGCGCGTTCCTGGAGCGAGGGCATTGCCGAAGTCCTGCGGGAGGGGCGTGACCCCGCTGAAGCCAAGGAACTGGCCGCCATTTGGGCCGAGGCGTTCCCCGCCAGCTACCGGGTGGACTACGAGGTTGAAGACGCCCTCGAGGACATTGCACGCTTTGAGAAGTACGGTGCAGCCGCCGAGCGTACCGAGGGTGCCCCGCAGGACCGGCCCGGAGTCCACGTCTACCTGCCTGAGGGTGCGGGAGCCACGCTGGAGGAGGATGCGCGGGTCAAGCTTTACATGCTTGAGCCGAAGAGCCTGAGCCAGATCCTGCCGTACTTCCACAACCTTGGACTTGAGGTCCTGGATGAACGGCCGTTCGAAATCGAGACGGCGGACCGCCGCGATTTCTTCCTCTACGACCTCGGGCTAAAGTACCCGGCCCGGGTGGATCCGGTATCCACCGGCGGACTGCTGGCTGACTCCTTCGGCGCGGCCGTCACCGGGGCAGCCGAGTCGGACAGCTTTGACCGTCTGGTGCTGCGGGAAGGGCTGCACTGGCGGCAGGTCACCGTGCTCCGCGCCTACGCGCGCTACATGCGGCAGATGGGAAGCTCCAGCTCGTTTGGGTTCATGGCCGACACCTTGCTGGCGAACCCGGATGTGACCAGGGGGCTGACCGCTCTTTTTGCAGCCCGGTTCGATCCATCACTGAGCGATGCTGAGCGTGCTGAAGCGCAGGTATCCGTCCGCAGCGACCTGGCAGCATCGATCGAGAAGGTCGCCACGCTGGACGCCGACCGGGTGCTGCGCACCTTCGCCAACCTCATCGAGGCGACGCTGCGCACCAACTTCTACCAGGACAAACCGCACCTGAGCTTCAAGCTGGATCCGGCGCAGATCGAAGGCCTGCCGTTCCCGCGGCCGATGTTCGAGATCTGGGTCTACTCGCCCCGGGTGGAGGGCGTGCATCTGCGGTTCGGCAAGGTTGCGCGCGGTGGGCTTCGCTGGTCCGACCGGCGGGAGGATTTCCGGACCGAGATCCTGGGGCTGGTCAAGGCCCAGACGGTCAAGAATGCCGTCATCGTGCCCACGGGCGCCAAGGGCGGCTTCTTCGCGAAGCAACTTCCGGATCCCAGCGCCGACCGGGCTGCATGGATGGCGGAGGGTGTCGAAAGCTACAAGACCTTTATCCGCGGCCTCCTGGACCTCACTGACAACCTCCTGACTGAAGGCGACAGCGAGCGGCTCGTGCCGCCGTCGGACGTTGTACGGCACGACGACGACGATTCCTACCTGGTGGTCGCGGCGGACAAGGGGACGGCTACTTTCTCCGACATCGCCAATGGACTTTCGGCGGAGTACGGGTTCTGGCTGGGGGACGCCTTTGCGTCCGGCGGATCCGTGGGCTACGACCACAAGGCCATGGGCATCACCGCCCGCGGCGCCTGGGAATCCGTGAAGCGCCACTTCAGCGAGCTCGACCTCGACACCCAGACCGAGCCGTTCACCGTCGTCGGCGTCGGGGACATGTCCGGCGATGTCTTCGGCAACGGGATGCTCCTGTCCCGGCACATCCGCCTGCTGGCTGCGTTTGACCACCGGCACATCTTCCTCGACCCGAATCCCGACGAGGAAACTTCATTTGTCGAGCGGCAGCGGCTCTTCGAACTGCCCCGGTCATCCTGGGACGACTACGACAAATCGCTGATCAGCGAGGGCGGCGGGGTCTACCCCCGGCAGGCAAAGTCCATTTCGGTGTCCAGCCAGGTGCGGGCCGCACTGGGGCTGCCGGCCGACACCGCCGAACTCAGCCCGCCGGAACTGCTGCGCGCCATCCTGCTCGCTCCGGCGGACCTGCTCTACAACGGCGGGATCGGCACCTACGTCAAGGCCAGTTCGGAAACCAATGCCTCCGTGGGGGACAAGGCCAACGACGCCATCCGGGTGGATGGCCGGGACCTGCGTGTCAAGGTCGTGGGTGAAGGCGGAAACCTGGGCATGACCCAGCGCGGCCGTATCGAGGCGGCCCTGCAGGGGGTCATCCTCAATACCGATGCGATCGACAACTCCGCGGGCGTGGACTGCTCCGACCACGAGGTCAATATCAAGATTTTCGTGGACCGGATGGTTGCGGCCGGCAAGCTCCCGGCAGAGGAACGGGCTGCTTTCCTTGCCGCCATGACCGATGAAGTGGGCCGGCTGGTTCTCGAAGACAACATCGACCAGAACATCCTGCTCCTGAACGACCGGACACGGGTGGCCGAATGGAGCCCGAGCTACGAGCGGCTCATGGACTGGCTGGAAAAGTCCGCCGACCTGAAGCGGGATCTCGAGGCGCTGCCCAGCACCGAGACCCTGCGGGAACGGCTCCAGCAGGGACAGGGCCTCACGTCGCCGGAGCTCTCGGTGCTGGCCGCCTATGCCAAGATCGAACTGGCCACGGCCCTGCGGGAAAGCGACCTTGCCGACGATCCGTGGTTCCGCAGCACCCTGCGGTCCTACTTCCCGCGCCAGCTGCGCGAACGCTTCGACGCAGAGCTGGACACCCACCCCCTGCGGCGCGAGATCATCGCCACCGTGGTGGCGAACGACATGATCAATCTCGGGGGCATCACTTTCGCCTTCCGGGTCATGGAGGAGACCTCGGCCAGCGAGGTGGCTGTGGCGAAGGCATTTGTGGCGCTGCGCGAGGTGTACGAGCTGGATGCGATGGTGGCCGAGCTGAACAGCCTCCCGGCGTCCTTCCCCACGGAATACTGGAGCACTGTGCACCTGGATATCCGGCGGTTGCTGGACCGGGCCGTGCGCTGGCTACTGAGCCAGGAAAGTGTTTCACGCCCCATCGCGGACGTGGTGGCTGAGTTCAAACCACTCATGGACCCGATGCGGGCGCGGCTGCTGGACTACCTGCGCGGCGATGACCGTAAGCGGGTGGCCGAGTGGCTGGACAAGGGCCGCGAGTGGGAGCTTCCCGAAGGCCTGGCACTCCGCTGGGCGGAGCTGTTCGAAAGCTTCGTGCTGCTGGACATCGCGAAGATCGCCCGGACGCGGAAGGAACCCGTGGAGCAGATCGCGGCGGTGTACTACACGGTCTTCAACCGTTTCCATGCGGACTCGCTGCTGGAGCGGATCAGCAGCCTGCCGCGGCAGGACCGGTGGCAGGCGCTCGCCCGCGCAGCTTTGCGCGACGACCTTTACTCGACCGTGTCGGATATGACGACGGCGGTGCTGGACGCAACGTCCGCTTCCGACTCACCGGAGTCCCGGCTCAAGGAGTGGGAGGCACAGAATGCGGAGCAGCTGGGCAGGGCAAAGAGCATGTTCGACGAGGTGAACGCGCTCGAGGCCGACGACATGGCCTCACTGTCGGTAGCATTGAGGCTCTTGAGGTCAATCGTCCGACGCTAGCAACGCGGCGTCGCAACTGGAGGTGCAGTGGCAATCTTTACGGACCCCATCAGGGAGCATGCTGATTTCGGGCCTGGCGATGCCGAATGGCTGCACCTCCTGGTGGGGGACTGGCAGATGGTTGCGGACCTCGCGTTCGCCGACCTGGCGCTGTGGTTCCCCCACCCGGAGCTTGGGTACATTGCGCTGGCCCACGTCCGCCCTTCCACCACGCACACCGCCTTCCACAGCGACTTTGTGGGGGAGGGGATCCGCTCGGACCTGCAGCCGCTCGTGGACAAGGCCTGGAACAGCAGGTCCATCGAGCGCTCCAGTGAAACAAACTGGAACAGCGAGATGGCTCTGAGGGTCGAGGCCGTGCCCATGGTACGGAACGGGCGGACCCTTGCGGTGGTCACCACGCACATGGACTTGTCCAGTTCCCGGATGCCGTCCCGGCTGGAGCTGACCTACCGCCAGTGCGCCTATGACCTTCTGCGGATGGGCACGCTGGGGCTGTGGCCGGACTTCGCTTCCCCGACAGGGTCGCGCCGCGGTGCTCCCCGTGTGGGGGACGGGCTGATCAGGCTGGATGCCGATGGCGTGGTGCAGTATGCCAGCCCCAACGGTGTTTCGGCATTCCGCCGCCTTGGGGACGGCGAATCCCTGGAGGGGCGTTCGCTCGCCGAAGTCACCGCCGGCCTGCTCAAGGACCGACGGATGGTCGACGAGACCCTGCCGCTCGTGGTGACCGGCCGGATGCCGTGGCGCAGCGAGATCGAATCCCGCGGCGTCAGCCTCTCCCTCCGTGCCATTCCCCTGCGGGACGAGCAGCAGCGCTTTGGTGCCCTGGTCCTGTGCCGGGACGTTTCTGAGCTTCGGCGGCGCGAGATGGAGCTGGTGACCAAGGACGCCACCATCCGTGAGATCCACCACCGCGTCAAGAACAACCTCCAGACTGTTGCTGCGCTGCTGCGGATGCAGTCCCGGCGGATGGTGAGCGACGAGGCAAAGCAGGGACTGGAGCAGGCGATGCGGCGCGTGGCCACCATTGCCCTGGTCCACGAAACACTCTCGCAGGGCCTGACCCAGAGCGTTGACTTCGACGAACTGATCGGGCGCCAGTTCCGCCTGTCCGCTGAGGTTGCCTCGCCGTCGCAGCAGGTCAGGACGGAGCGTTCCGGCACGTTTGGTGAGTTGCCCAGCGATCTTGCCACCCCGCTGGCGCTTGTGATCAACGAACTCGTGACCAATGCCGTCGAGCACGGCCTTGAGGGAAGGGCCGGCACGGTGTGGCTTATGGCTGACCGCTCCGAAGGCGAAGACGGCGAAGAGTTGATGGTGACGATTGCCGACGACGGTGTGGGACTTCCCGAGACCCCGCACGTTGAGGGGCTGGGCCTGCAGATTGTCCGCACCCTGGTCACGAGCGAACTGGGCGGAACTATCCAGTGGAAGCCGCGGGAGGGCGGCGGAACAGCGGTTCAGATCCGGCTCAGCCTGGCAGGCAAGTAAGCCTGGTGCGGGCGGCGGAACCCACTGGGCCTTCCCGGCCAAACTGACAGAGGCCCCGGCGACGATCCTTGCGGACAGTCGCCGGGGCCTCTGTGCACACCACTTGGTGCGAGTGCCTGCTGGGGAAGCGCGGACTCTAGGAAGCGCGGCGGGCGCGGGCGGCACGGCGTTTCAGTGCGCGCCGCTCGTCTTCGCTCATGCCGCCCCAGACGCCGGCATCCTGGCCGGATTCGAGAGCCCACTGCAGGCACGTGTCCACCACGGGGCACCGGCGGCAGACGCTTTTTGCTTCCTCGATCTGGAGGAGGGCGGGGCCTGTGTTTCCCACGGGGAAGAACAGTTCCGGGTCCTTGTCGAGGCACGCTGCGCGGTTACGCCAATCCATGCTGATCAGTTGCTCCATTTCTGGGAAGAGCCTTTGTGAAATTATTCACTAGTGGCTACAAAGGAAAAGGGCCCTTCGGGGCCCCCTTGGTCATCTGAATAAAGCCTGTCATGTTAACGCTGTGTAAACAAGGGGTAATAGCGCTTGATATCCCGTGAATCCTGAGCGATGCATCACACTGGCGGCGCGGGCCCTCACCAGTGTCCGACTATCTCCGGTAGGGTGCCAGTGTGTCAAGACCCCCGGTAAACCCTGCAGGCCCATCTTCCCCGGACGACCCGCGGCAGGCCCCTGAGGCCGCTGATGCCCGGGGCGCCGTGCCTCCCGCGGCCGTTGTGGTGGCGCTCGTTGCAGGGGCCGAGGCGACCGCACTCCTGGCCGCCGCGGCCTGGTACGCCTTTCAACTGTTCAGCGGAAGCCCGGTGCTCTCCTTCTGGGGCGCGGTTTTCACCTTGGGACTCCTGCTGGCATTCTCTGCATGGTTGTACGCGGTCGCCGTCTTCCTTTACAGGGGTTACCGCTGGACAAGGGCCGCGGCGCTCGTTGCACAGTTGTTCGTGTTGACCATCGGGGTTCCGGCACTGACCAGCGGGCTGGTTTTCACAGGACTGGCGATGGTGGTGCCCGCGGTCATTGCCATCGTTCTCCTGTTTTCCAGCAAGGTGATCAGCTATGCCTCCCGCACCGGGAGTACGCCCACGCTCTAAGCCCTCGACCGGCCGGCCGGGGACGGCGAGGCGCCCGCCCTTAGTCCTCACCGGCCCAGGCCACCTGGACGGGGGAGGACCGGCCGGCCGAGATGAGGACGCCCCTTCCCGGGGGCGGGTTCGGCTCGACCTCGAAGCGGACCCCGAAAAGGTCACCGTCGCCCAGGGAACGCGGGGCCAGCAGGATTGCCGTGCCCGCTTCCCGGGCGCTCATGAGCAGTGGGATCCGGTGGGCGAGCATGGGGCTGTACCCGGCAGTGACTACGAGCGCATGGCCGAGGGCATGCAGTTGTCCCAAATGTCCCAGGGCGCCGGGCATGAGCAGGTCGACATCGTCAGCGAGCATCACGGTCCTCCTCGGCAGGAGTCCGGCCTCTGCCTTTGACAGCAGGCGGTTCCACCCTTCCTCACCTGTTTCTTCGGACCCAGGGCATGCCCAGGCGGTGTCGGGGTTCAACGCCTGCAGCGCCCGCAGGACATTGCTCTTGCCGCTCCCGGGTCCGCCGAGCACGGCCACGACGCCGCTGTCCGGCATCCGGAAGGAGGCAGCGCCCACTTCATTGCCCGCCACTCCCACGAGCAGGTTCCGCCGCTGCCCGGTCTGTGGTCCTGCTCCAGCAAGCAGTGGATCCTGCGAAGACAGCGCGAGCGATGCCACCAGACCGGTTGCTATCCTGTCCGGCAGTGGTTCCACCCTGAACGGACGCGACGCTGCCGGCATATCCTCTGCAGCGCCACTGCCTGCCGTCCGGGCGATGGCGCCGGCGGCTGACGGGCGATAGAACTGGCACACGGCCGGTCCGCCCCCTGCGACAGGGCCATATGCAACCGCTCTTCCCCGCACCGCACGGGTTGCGGGCATCCGGGGCCACGCCGCCCTGGAGTCCTCGTTGGAACCGGCAGGAAAGTAGAACCGCGTGGGGAGGGCTCCGAAGAACCTCGAGGTAACAAGTTCCCGCTCTCCGGACATCAGGACCGTGATTCCCGCACGGGTTCCATCACGCACAAGATCATGGACGAGGTCTTCTGCCCAGGCCAGTTGCCCGGACCGGAATGCCGAAACCCACGATCCCCATCCGGAGACGACCACGACGAGGGGGATGTCGCTTCCGAAGGGATGGCTGAGGCGCTGTCCCATTTCCTCGGTAAGTCGCTCCAGGACACGGACCGCCCGGCGCAGATCATGCGGCCCGGCATGGGCGCCCGTCCGTTTCGCAGCGGCGAGCGGCAGGAAGGCACCGGCCGAGTCCAGGAAGTAGAAATGTGCTTCCGTGTCTGTCGCCATCAGCCTTCTGACAAGTTGCTCCAGGCTTTCACCGGCGCCGGAAGCGGAAGTGCCGATGAATGCGGTGTGGCCGTCCCTGGCGGGGATCCAGACCAGTGGCTCGACTACCTGCTTCTGTGGCAGGTCCTTCCAGCCCAGCCGGACGGACCAGCCGTCCTCCGCAGGCGCAGCACCGGCATCTGCCTGTCCGACGGCGTGCTCGTCCAACTCGTCCAACTCATCCGGCAATGGAGTGGCGACCGGCCGCCGTGGCGGCCGCTCCCTGCGTTCGGCGCACAGCTCCTTCACGATGGCCGCCAGGGGAGCCACTGCCTGGGCGGGTGTCTGCTGAACAGCATTCTCCTTGTCCGCGAAGGATCCGCTGGAGGTGAGGTGAGCCGTCGTAGGCTGCACTGTGACTGCGGTTCTGCGGCGGGATCCGGGCGCCGGGGCCAGGGATGCGGCCTGGAATTCCTGTGCTGGTTCCATGCCCCGCGCAATGAATGCCCGGCCGGGGGCATCGACACTGATGGAAGCGGCGGCCTTGGAACTGACGATGTCTACCGACTCCATCTCGGATTGCACACGAAGGGCGATGCTGGACGTGACGTTTGCCCTGATGTCTGCAGTCAAGGCCCCCTGCGGCCGCTGGGTCGCCATGACCAGGTGGATGCCCAGCGAACGTCCTGTCGAAGCAATCCGCAGCAACTCCCGCAGCACCTCCGGTGCGTCATCGACAAGCATGCGGAACTCATCAATGATGATCACGAGGTGGGGGAGGGTGAAGTCCCTGGCGGCGGGCACCGATCTGTACGTGGCGATATCCGGCACATGCGCCGCCGCAAGGCATTCTTCACGCAGCCGCACTTCGGCCCGGAGCGACGTCAGGGTTCGCTCCAGATCATGTGCGGAAAGGTCGGTCTGCAGGCCGACGCAATGGACCAGTTCGCTGAGCGGGGCCAGGCCCGATCCGCCCTTGAAGTCGATGAAGAACAGATTGACCCGCTCCGGCGGGTAGCTCAGGGCGAGGCCCAGTGCGAAGCTGCGGAGCAGTTCTGATTTGCCGGAACCGGTGGTGCCGGCCACCAGCAGGTGCGGGCCGTCGGCCTGGAGGTCGAAGGTCCGCAGGCCGAACGCACCGATTCCGATCGGGACCGTCAGTCCCGCGTCCTGCGGGCTGGAGTCCCAGCGGCTTCTGACGTCCGCCGCGGAGAGCGGCAGGATTTCCTCCAGGCCGCACGATGCGGGCACGCGGTGATCCCGACGGTCCCGCGGCCTTGATGCCACGGCCATGCGCCGGCAGAACTCCGTGAACACGTCCCCCGGCGCCAGATCGGGGACAAACGATCTTTCCCCGTTGGCCTCGCGCAGGACGCACCGGCGTTCGGACATCAGCACATCGGACTGCATCGGGGCCGCATCCCCCGACACCATCTGAATAACCTGGCATCCGCGCTGTATGGCTGCGTCACGAATGGCGTCATGGGACCCCAGCGGGGCGGCCGTCCCTCGAATGATCACGACCTGCCGCCCATCACCGGAGGCGGTTCCTTCCTTTACTGCTTCAAGACCGGCACGCGTCGTAGCCGTAAGTGTCACGCCGCGAAGGTATCTGGCGGCCAGGGGGAGATCTTCCGGCGACCCATGGATGATGACACGCGTGGTCCTGCCCAAAGGGTAGCCGGCCAGTTGCATGACCATGGACCTCATTAACCCGTCGACGGCAGGGGGTGGGCCGGCCATCCTGGTCAGCGGCCTGCCCGGATCCAGCATGACGGGGAGGGTGCCGGCCGCGGGGACTGCCAGGGGCCCGCCGGACGGCTCGATTCGCACATTGGCTGACTGTTCGGCCTGGCCCAGCCGCAACCAGACGGCTTCCGAACCGGTACTGGCAAGGGAGGGCTCAGGCCCTGGTCTGGCAGCGAGCGCAACGATCGGCAGGGAAGGTGCGCTCCGCCGTCGTCGCTTCCGGTCCTCCTCAACGGCGGCCTGGAGAACGGACGACAATTCCCGACGCTGCCGCCTGGCGGTGCTGAGGGGGATAAGGACGGAGACCGCGGACGCCGCGGAGAAGGCAAGGAACATCCACATACCCGTAAGGACCGCCAGGCCCACGCCGATCACCAAGGGAAGGAGCGCCCCTAAAACAAGGAGCGTCCGGTTGCCGGCGTCGGCCCGGGCAGGGACAGTGATGGGTTCCGCAACAGATTTCCCGGCCTCCGACAGCGCCCGTTCAGGCACGTCCATGAAAAGCAGCGCCATGTGCGAGTTCCCGCAGCGGATGGTGGAGCCGGTCGAGATGGCGGTACTCCGGACTCTTTCCCCGTCAACGTAGGTACCGTTCGCGCTGTCGAGATCGAGAAGGATGATCTCCGAGTCAGTGACGACGATCTCGGCATGCTCGCGGGACAGTTCGGGGTCCGGAATGACAATCCGCGTTCCGTTTCGGCCCACCTTGTAGCTGCCCCGCCGCAAGGGCACCACAGTTCCCGCCGCCGCTCCGCTGTGGATCACGAGGGCGAGCGGAGCCCCGGCATCACGCGGCGTCCGCTCGCGCAACCGCCGGGCCGCACGCCCGGCCCCGCCGTCGACCAGAACAGCCGCGTTGACGAGCGGCGCTGTCCCGACGACCAGTGAACGCAGGTCCTCGCCGTCCACGGTGACCGTGCCTGAACCGAACTTCCGCACCAGCTGGTCGTGAAGGACGGCGCCCCGGGTGCCGTCAGGGATATCAATGGACAATTCCAGCGGCACCTGGCACCGGGGTGACCCCGGGCCGGCCACCAGTGTGCAGTGGAGTGTCATGGGTTCGAATCCTTCGTGCGTTTGCACCACCCACGCTAGCCATCCGCGCCATACTTGTGGGCCGCCGTCGTCCCTATGTGGATAACCGGGGAAACGGGCGCGGTGCGCGCCGAAGCAGAGACGGGCACCTGATTCGACGGGTCATGCGGTCGCTCGGGTAGGCTAGAGCAGCAGACAATGCGCCACCTTGCGCTGCCCGCATGCTATCCAGGAGATTTTGTGACCGCTGACCTTGTCATCGTAGGGTCCGGCTTTTTTGGCCTGACAATCGCAGAACAGGCCGCCACCGAGCTGGGCTTGAAGGTCGTCGTCCTCGACCGCCGCCACCACATCGGCGGAAACGCCTACAGTGAAAAGGAAGAACTGACCGGTATTGAGGTCCACCGGTATGGTGCCCACCTGTTCCACACGTCCAATGAGCGGGTGTGGGAGTACGTCAACCGGTTCACGACGTTCACGAACTACGTGCACAAGGTCTACGGCGTCCACAAGGGCGAGGTCTACTCCCTGCCCATCAACCTGGCCACCATCAACCAGTTCTTCCGGGCCAACCTCACACCCGGCCAGGCCAGGGAGCTCATCCAGGAACAGGCCGGGGAACTGGCAGGAACGGATCCACAAAATCTCAATGACAAGGGCATCCAGCTGATTGGCCGCCCGCTGTACGAGGCCTTCATCAAGCACTACACCGGCAAACAATGGCAAACGGACCCCAAGGACCTGCCGGCGGGTATCATTTCGCGGCTGCCGGTGCGCTACAACTACGACAACCGCTACTTCAACGACAAGTACGAGGGCCTGCCCACCAACGGGTACACCGCCTGGATCGAGAAGATGGCGGAGCACCCCAACATTGAGGTGCGGCTGAATACGGATTTCTTCGACGAGTCACACGAGTACAGCAAGGACAAGGTAGTCGGCAGCATTCCAGTCGTCTATACAGGCCCCGTGGACCGCTACTTTGACTATGCAGAGGGCGACCTGTCCTGGCGCACCATCGACTTCGAGGAAGAAGTCCTGGACGTGGGTGATTTCCAGGGAACGTCTGTCGTCAACTACAACGACGACGACGTGCCCTTCACCAGGATCATCGAACCGCGCCATTTCCATCCTGAGCGTGACTACCAGACCGAGAAGACCGTCATCATGCGCGAATTCTCGCGTTTCGCGGAGAAGGGCGACGAGCCCTACTACCCGGTCAACACCTCCGCCGACAGGGAACGCCTCCTCAAATACCGCGACCTTGCGGAGGCAGAGAAGGATGTCCTGTTCGGCGGACGGCTGGGCACCTACAAGTACCTGGACATGCATATGGCCATCGGATCGGCGCTCAGCATGTTCGACAACAAGATCCGGCCGCATTTCGAGAGCGGCGCAAAACTTGAAAGTGGAGGAGTCACCGCATGAGCGACGGGGACGCAGTAATTGACTGGCGCACGATTCAACGGGTGATCCTGCCATCCGCGGACCAAACGGACACCATCCCGCTTTACGTGGACGCGGGCCCCGCCAGCGGCATCCGTCTGCGCGAGAATGACGAACTGGCACGCGCCCCGAAGCTGCCCGAAGACAAACTGCAGATGTTTAGCTCCGGCGTGAGCCAGGCGCATTTCGAGGACCTTCTCTCACGCGAATCCATGCGGGTCCGGTCCGGCGAGCAGATCTCCTTCGGCACCTACTTCAACGCCTTCCCCGCAAGTTACTGGCGGCGCTGGACGTCCGTGCGGGATATCCGGCTCGTAGTCAAAACGAAGGGCGCCGGAACGGTTACGGTCTACAAGTCAAACGCCCGTGGCTCCATTCAACGCGTCGACGGCTGCCACGTCGAAGGGGAAGCAACGTCCGTCTTCGAGCTGACGCTTAAACCCTTTGGCGACGGCGGCTGGTACTGGTTCGACCTTGCGGCCACCGCTGAGGGGCTGCTTCTCGAAGCCGCGCAGTGGGAGACAGCGGAAGCGGCCCGCGAAGCAGGCCAGGTCACCCTGGAAATCACGACGATGAACAAGCCCGACTTCTGCCTGAACAATGCGCGTATCCTCGCGGAAAACCAGGATGTCCTGACCCACGTCAAGGAGATTCTGATCGTCGACCAAGGCACGCAGAAGGTGCAGGACCAGCCGGGATTCGACGAGGTTGCCGCGTCCCTGGGCGGCAAACTCCGGGTGATCAACCAAGCCAACCTCGGTGGTTCAGGTGGCTTTGCCCGTGGAATGTATGAGGCAGTCGAAAACGGCAGCGACTACGTGCTGCTGCTTGACGACGACATCGTTGTTGAGCCCGAGAGCATCGTCCGGCTGCTGACCTTTGCAGACCACTGCCGCAAACCCACTATTGTCGGCGGACACATGTTCGACCTTTACAGCCGCAGTGTCCTCCACACGTTCGGCGAAGTCGTCGACCCCTACCGCATCGTGCCGGCACAACCCCACGCCGACATGGAACTGCGCCACGATTTCAGTGTTGCTAATCTTCGCCAGACGGCCTGGCTCCACCGCCGGGTTGATGTCGATTACAACGGTTGGTGGATGTGCCTGATCCCCACTAAAGTCATCCAGGAAATCGGGCTTTCCCTCCCCGTGTTCATCAAATGGGATGACGCGGAGTATGGCCTTCGGGCGCGGGAAGCGGGCTACGCCACGGTGTCGATGCCGGGTGCGGCGGTGTGGCACGTCTCATGGGCCGACAAGGACGACATGGTCGGGTGGCAGTCATACTTCCATGGACGAAACCGTCTTATCACTACCTTGATTCACAGTCCGTACCCCAAAGGCGGCCGTGTGTTGCGGGAATCCGTGCAGGCGGACGTCAAGCACCTTGTTTCCATGCAGTACTTCACGGAGCACGGCAGGATCGAGGCCCTCAAGGACCTTCTGAAGGGACCGGATGGACTGCACAAGATCCTTGCCACCAAACTTCCGGAGATCAACGCGCTGAAGTCCGAGTACCCGGACGCCCAACTGAAGGATGATGTCGACGACTTCCCGGCGCCGAAGCTGAGCCGCGGCCCGATGGGCGGTGCTGCTATTGGCATGCCACGCAAGAAGGACCTGGTGCCGTGGGGCATTAAGACCGTGACGCGCCAGCTTATCCAGGCTCCTGCGCCGGAAAGTTCTGAACGCCCGCAGGGCTTCCTGGCCCACCGCGACAATCGCTGGTTCCGGCTTGCCCACTACGACAGCGTCATCGTCTCCAACGCAGAGGGTACGGGTGCCTCCTGGTACCGGCGCGATCCCAAGAAGCTGAAGTCGATGCTTGCTGAAGCCACGGCCCTGCATCTGCGGCTCTACAAGGAATGGGACAAGCTGGCCGAGCAATATCGCGCGGCTGTTCCGGAAATAACATCGATGGCGGCCTGGAAAAAGACATTCGACGCCGAGACGAAGGACGACAGCTAGATGGCCCGACAGTCGGACCAGCTCATCAAACCGGGGGTGGGTCGCGGCCTCCTTGACATCTACGGCGACCGTTTCCTGCTGAAGCTGTTGGTACGCAAGGAAATCAAAATCCGCTACCGCGGATCAGTGCTTGGCCTGATGTGGTCCTACGTAAAACCCCTCATGCAGTTCCTGATCTACTTCATTGCGCTGGGGATCTTCCTGAACCTTGAGCATGGGACGCCCAACTACGCGATTTACCTCTTTTCGGGCATTGTGCTGGTTAACTTCTTCACCGAATCCCTGTCCAACGCCACGCGTTCCATCGTTGACAACCGGGATCTGATCCGGAAGATCTACCTGCCAAGGGAGCTGTTCCCCGCCGCGACAGTGTGGGTTTCGGCCGCGCACTTCCTGCCGCAGTTGGTGGTGCTGATCGCAGCATGCCTGGTTGTTGGCTGGGCGCCATCTGTCCTGCAACTGGCCGCCGCCGTCCTGATCTTCGTCATGATGGCCGTGCTTGCCACCGGCCTTGGCCTCATGTTCGGCGCGGCCAACGTCTACTTCCGCGACTCCGAGAACATCGTGGACATGATCGTCATGGTCGTGACCTGGGCGTCACCGGTGCTTTACGTGTGGACGATGGTCGAACGCGTCATGGGCCCCTGGTACTGGCTCTACCAGCTGAACCCGATCACAACCGCCGTCGAAGTATTCCACTGGGCTTTCTGGGAGCCGACTCTGAAAACTGACCAAGTGGTCGGCGACATCATGCCCCCTGACTTGCTGGGCTTCTGGCTCCCCGTCTCCCTGCTGACTACTCTCGCCATTCTCTTCCTTGGCCAGTTGATGTTCCGCAGGCTTTCCGTACACTTCGCCCAGGAGCTCTGACATGACGAAGCACGGCCACGTTGCTATCAGCTGCATTGACGTCCGCAAACAGTTCGTCCTGCGTCACACCAGGTCCCTGAAGGAAGCCCTTGTGTGGCTGGTCAAGGGACGCAAGGGTGACCTGTCCAAGAAGTTCCTGGCACTCAAGGACGTCTCCCTGGAGGTCAAACAGGGCGAGACCGTGGCACTCATGGGCCTGAACGGTTCCGGAAAATCGACGCTGCTGAAGCTCATATCCGGAGTACTGCAACCGGACGGAGGCTCCGTCCGTACCCGCGGACGCGTGGCTGGACTGATCGAAGTAGGCGCGGGATTCCATCATGATCTCAGCGGGCGTGACAATGTCTATCTGAATGGCGCCATCCTGGGGATGACCGAGAAGCAGATCGATGACATGTTCGACTCGATTGTCGAATTCTCGGAGATCGGCGAGTTCATCGACACCGAGGTCAAGTTTTACTCATCGGGCATGTACCTTCGACTCGCTTTCTCGATTGCGGTGCACACGGATCCCGAGGTGTTCCTCATTGACGAAATCCTTGCGGTCGGCGACGAACCGTTCCAGCGCAAATGCATTGCGAAGATCAAAGAACTTTCCGATGCCTGGCAAGACCCTGTTCGTGGTCAGTCATGACCTTGATCTTGTAGCTACGGTGTGCGAGCGCGGTGTGCTGCTGGAACACGGCGAAATAATCATGGATGGTGCCGTGCACGACGTCGTTGCCGAACTCAGGCGACGGTCAATGGATCCCGCCTAGTTCCGGATCGCATGGGCGTGACGCGCCCACAAGTTTCCTGTCGTTGCCGTCCAGTTTTTCTTCAGACGTTCCTGAAAGTGGTGTTTCCGTGTCCTGGTGGCAATCCATGCCAGTAATCCTTACCGCCGTGCTTTTGATTCTGCTTCCCGGCTTGGCGACGTCGATAGCTATCAGGGTGCCCGGAATTCTTGCCCTCCTCATTGCTCCTGCCTTTAGCGTAGGAACCATCGGTTTCCTGGCATTGGTTTTTCCGTTCGTGGGACTGTCCTGGACGCCCGCGCCCGTGCTGGTGGGCTGTGCGGTGGTTTCTGTCATCGCGTTCTTCATATCGAAGTTTTGGGGTTCCAGGAGGTTCCATATACCCGAACGTCGACTCGGCGGCCACCTTACCGCTGTGGTTGCCATCGGCTCTCTTGTCGCAGCCGTCGTCATTGGTGCCCAACTGGCTACCGCAATGATTCAGCCGGACTCCATCTCGCAAACGTATGACAACGTCTTCCATCTCAATGCCGTCCGGTGGGCCATGGAGTCGCAGAATGCTTCGCCTTTGAACCTGGGGGCCTTCACCGGAATCAGCGCCTACCCGGCAGCGTGGCATGGAATAGTGGCACTTGTCGGGGAACTCACCGGAGCCTCCATCCCTGTCCTCGTGAACGCAACGAGCATCGCCATCGGCGCGGTGGCATGGCCTCTCGGCACACTCTTCCTGGTCTTCACGGTTGCTGGTTATCGCAAGGCTGCAGCCGTCATTGCCCTTGTCTTCTCAGCCGGCTTCGCGACCTTCCCGATCCTGATGATCGACTGGGGCGTGCTGTACCCGAACCTGCTCTCGATCTCTGTGCTTCCCGCCGCATTGGGACTGGCGTTCACAGCATTGGGGCTGGGTTTCCATGAACGTCCAGCGGCTCCGATTGCGTGGTTGAGCGCCGCCCTCGCTGCCGCCGGCGTGGCCCTGGCACATCCGAGCACTCTGATGGCTCTGCTGGCCTTCGCGTTGCCCGGGGTCCTCGGCCTGTACTACTGCAAAATGCGGGACCTGCGGGGCGTTGGTTCAGCGCATGCAAGACGGACGGCATGGGTGATTTCCGCCGCACTGGCCATGGGGCTCCTTGCGTTGACCGCCCTTTGGTACTTCCTTCGTCCTCCGGCTGATTCGGCCAACTGGCGGGTGGTGGAGACTCCTGCGCAGGCGCTGGGGGAGCTGATGCTGAATTCGTTCCTGGGCCGTCCAACCCAGGAGGTCGTCAGCATCTGCCTTATCGCGGGGCTGGCCCATCTTTGGGTCTCCAAATCGCGCCGTTGGCTTATCGGCACGTACTTTATTGGTGCGGGGCTTTTCTTCTTTGCTGCGGGATATGACGCTTCCATTAGGCAGTTCATCACGGGCGTCTGGTACTACGACAGCTACAGGCTGGCCGCGCTGCTCCCGGTCGTCGTGATTGGACCGGCGGTGATCGGGGCGCTCTATCTCATGGACTGGCTGCATGGAAAACTGCAGGTGCTCGATCGGTCCACCTTCATGACTAACCGCTTCCCAGGGCGCCCTGGCCCGGAGCGGCGGAGGCTCCTGGCAGGGGCGGTCTATTTAGTGGCCTTCGTTTCCTTGGTGCCCCAGCTGCTGCCGACTAACGCTGCCGCCTTTAACGCGCACTGGAGTTACCGGAGTGGAGAAGACTCCGCGCTGCTGTCGACGCAGGAACGGCGCCTGCTGGAACGTCTCCCGGAAACAACTGAACCGGGGACAAATATTGCCGGCCTGCCAAGCAGTGGGACGTCACTTGCCTACGCACTGGCTGGACGGACGGTGATCCAGCCGCACATCCTCACAACCCATGGGTCGGACGTCGATGTGGTCAATGCCGGCCTCAAAGACGCAGCTGAGTTTCCCGCCGTCTGTGAAGCTGTTCGGAAGCTCAACGTCCACTATGTCCTGGATTTCGGCACCAGAACTGTCACAGGTACGCTTCCCGGCTACGGCGGGGTGATGAATCTGAAGGAAAATGAAAGCTTGAAGCTTGTCGATTCGGAAGGATCCGGAGCGCGGCTCTTTAAAGTTGTTGCCTGCTGGTAGCCGGCAGGGACCTGTTCAGGCTGGGTTTAGGGCTTAGAGGCCGGCCGGGCGCCCACCGGCGACGCGACTACCACGATGTTTGTGCCCCAAGGATCGTCGGTGTGGCAACTGATCAGGACGAGCCTGTTGGGAACAACCTTCCATATATCGCTGTTCCGCAGGGTCAACTTTGAATGGGCGGTGACAGTGTCCACCTGATAGTCGACGCTGCCTGTTGCTGTCAGCACGGTGAGCCGGTCTCCCGGAGCAGCGGCATTGCTGAGGCGGTTGAAGGGCGCGTCCTGGCCCACCCAGGTGTGGCCCACAATGTACGTGGTGTTCGTGGAACCGGCTCCAGGGGAACCAAAGGGAACCAGCCAGTACCCGTCCGGCGTCCTCGGCGGTATAAGGCTGCGGGTGGCAACTGCTTGCTCGTCCGGGTCCAGGGGGTGGACCTGGATGTTTATCGCGGCGCGGGGATACTTGAGGTGCTTGGGCGGTGCTGCTTCGACGATGTCAACTGCTTGCGGCACTGATCCCGGTTCGGCCACCTCCCGGAAAGTTTCCGAAGAGCCCAGTGGGGGACGTCCACCGGAAGAAGATTCGGCGCTCACAATGAGGGGCAGAACTGCAAGGTAAATGACCAGCAGGGAAGACGCGGGTCTGCACTTGCGGTGTGCGCGCAGCACGGTGCTAACAGGCATCCTTCCCCCGAAGTACCCGTGCGTTCCACACTGCCCCGGCTGCAGCGGCCGCCAGCAACGCCCAGGTCAGGGAGGGCCAGATATCGCTTGCGTCCCCGGAGGTGGCGGGTGAAGACCCGGCTGCCACAGCACCATCCACGTTGTATCCGGGGTTGCTGGCAGCTGTTGTTGGGACGTTCGCTGGGGCCGGCGGAGCAATGGGGAGTGCGGGTGCGGCCGGCGGGGCAAGTTGTCCGATGCAGCCATTGTTGAGGATGGCCACGTTTTCCGGGGTCATGTTTTGCCCGGCCGGATTGCCCCCGAATCCAAGAAACGGGATGATGTCGCCTGCGTGGGCGGCATGCCCATTCAGGTCATGGATTAGCCCATGAACGGTGACAAAAAATGGCTCGTAGGTGCCAGCATCTGTGAGGTGGCAGATGAGTGCGCCGGGAGGGGATGTGTCCGTAGCGGCAGCCACGGTAGTGGTTCCGCCTGCTGCCCCAGCACCACGATTCCCAAAGCGGCAATAGCATTCAGCATCTTCTGGCCCCCACCAAAATCAGGCCACTCGACCACGTAGCTAGTTCGAAGGCTAGAGCGGGAATTCCAATAAGTCCAGTGCCCGGCAGTCTGCGGGGTAGGGGCGGCGAGGAAAGTCCATGCTTACCGGAGGGTACGCCCGGTGGCACCTGGGGATGGCCCGGCGGCCCGCAGGCCCGCGTAGGCGAGGATGATGCGGCTACTTTTCTGTGACTGTCCCCAGCAGCGTCCTGAGGTTGTCCCAGTTCTTCACGTTGCAGGTGTTGTTGCGCCTGAAGCTGGTCCTGACCTGTTTCCCATCAATCTCCCCGAATACGTCGGCGATGTTTGGCTGGTTAACTGCTTCGCATTCGTCGGTGGTTTCCGCAGGCTCGTAATCCAGCAGACTGGGTTGGCGGTTCAACAGACTGCACGCCTTGTCTGCGTCCTGCAGGTCGGTTCCTTCTACGGCCGTAGCCCTCACACAGACGAGGTGGTGGGTTGCCTGAGCGGCAGCATTGCCCGAGAGCGTAGTTACAGTCAGCCGCACGTTGGGTTCCTCGGCCGACGGTGGATACGTCGGCGCCACCGTTTGGGTGGGCTGCGTCGTAGGCGTCGGCGATTCCTTGGGGGGCGCGTCGGTAATGCTGCAGGAGCTGAGGGCCATGGTGGCGACAACTACCGAGAGAACAACTTTGAGGGGGGTGCGCATAAAGTTCCTTGGTGAAGTGCAGCCAACAAAATGGTGGAAGAAGTACCCGGCCAAGGCCATGTCACAAGACCAGCTTGGACAGACGAGCCGCCGTTCGTCGGGTTAGTTTTCCAGAAGTTCCAGCAGGTAGGCGCCGTAGCCGCTCTTCATCAGGGGCTCTGCGCGACGCCGGAGGTCGTCATCGGTCAGGAAGCCCAGGCGCCATGCGATTTCTTCAGGCGCTCCGATCTTCTGGCCCTGCCGGTTCTCGACCGTTCGAATGAAGTTTGACGCGTCGCTGAGATCGTTGAAAGTTCCCGTATCCAACCAGGCGGTCCCCCGGGGGAGAATCTCTACCTGGAGGAGCCCGCGCTCGAGGTACACCTTGTTGACGTCCGTAATTTCCAACTCCCCGCGAGGAGAGGGCTTCAGGTTCTTTGCGATATCAATAACGTCGTTGTCGTAAAAATAGAGGCCAGGGACGGCGTAGTGGCTGCGCGGCTTTTCTGGCTTCTCTTCGAGAGACAGGGCCTTGCCGTCTCCGTCGAACTCCACGACGCCATAAGCGGACGGATCCTTGACCCAGTAGCCGAACACCGCGCCGCCTTTGATGTTCGCGTGGCGCCGCAGCTGGGTGCCCATGCCCTGGCCGTAAAAAATATTGTCGCCGAGGACCAATGCAACGGTGTCGTCGCCGATGTGGTCAGCACCGAGGATAAATGCCTGCGCCAAGCCGTCCGGGCTGGGCTGCTGGACATAGGAGAGGTTCACTCCAAACTGCGAACCGTCTCCCAGGAGGCGCTGGAACTGGTCCGCGTCCTGTGGCGTGGTGATGATGAGAATGTCGCGGATTCCGGCCAGGATCAAAGTGGACAAGGGGTAGTAAATCATCGGCTTGTCGTACACAGGGACCAACTGCTTGCTGATGCCTAGAGTGATCGGGTGAAGCCTGGACCCGGTGCCTCCGGCAAGGATAATTCCGCGCATTAGTCCATCATTGCTGGCGGTTCGGCGCGGGGCAAACTGGGACGAGGCAATAGGCGTAGACCGGACCTCAAGCAGCTTCAAGAATTAGGGCGGAAACCCGCATGCCAACCGACATTCGCCCTGTGGATAACCTGCGCCTTGTGGTCAACAAAATCATGAAAGCTGACCCGTCAGCCGTAATCATTGTTGATCCGGACAACCAGGCGGCGCTCAACCACATTCTCGCGACGCTGGACAACTGAGACTGATCCCGGACGTCCCAAAACGATTGCCCGGTTAAACCCGACGACGGCGGCACCGTAAGGTACCGCCGTCGTCCGCTGCTGGCGTGCTAGTAAGGCTGCACGTCCGGCTGTGCGTTGATCCATGTGCTGAGCCGCTCAATGCCCTGTTCGAGGTTGTACTGCGGCTTCCATCCGAGAGTCGACTTCGCCGCTTCGACATCAGCCCAGGCGTGCCGTACATCGCCTTGGCGGTACTGCCCGGTAACGTGAGGCTCCGGCGCCCCGTAACGGGCAGCGATGAGCCTGGCTGCGGTGCCAATGGTCTGGAATTCCCCCGAACCGATGTCCATCGGCTCGCCCTGGACGTTGGGGGACAGGGCGCCGGCCACGATGGCGGAGGCCACGTCGTCGATAAGCACGAAGTCGCGGCGTACTTCCCCGTCCTCGTACAGGGGGATGGACTTTCCACCCATGGCCATCCGGCAGAACAGGCTCATAATGCCCGTGTAAGGGTTAATCAGGGACTGCCCCGGGCCGTAGACGTTCTGGAGGCGCAGAATTACAGTCTCCACGCCGTAGGACTTCGCCCAGGCCTGGAGGATGTTTTCCTGGGCGAGCTTGGTGGCTCCATAGACACTCACCGGGGCAGGGAAGGTCTCCGAAGCCTTCATCGCCGCAGGCCTCGCATTGGGGAAATCCCACTGGCCCTGGTCCAGGGTGGTGCTGGTCCGCTGGCCGGGGTAGAAGCGGTGTCCATCAGCGTCGACCCACGGTCCCTCACCGTAGATTGCGCGGCTGGAGGACAGCACAATCCGCCGCGGCAACTTTCCGTGCCGGTTCAGGCCGTCAAGCAACTGCGTTGTGCCCACCACATTGACGTGCGCGTGGCGGGTTGACTCCTCCAACGACTGGCCGGTGCCCGTCTCGGCGGCGAGGTGGATGACGACGTCAGGAGTAACGTCCGCCAGGACGTCGTCCCAAGTCTGCGCCGCGGTGATGTCTGCAACGACAAGCTCCGCGCCTTCGTGCAGCTCAGCGGGACGCTCACCGGAGGCATGGATCTGCGGGTGCAGGTTGTCCACAACCACCACGCGGCGGAAGTTCGCAACCAGGTCACTGGAGATGGCGCAGCCAATGAAACCGGCACCACCAGTCACCAGGACCGTTTCCTGAGCCTGGGTTTCCGCGGCGGGTGTAGTCATGAAGGGCCTTTCTGAAGCTGACATTTAATTACCAAAGGTGTGGCTTAGGAGGACCTTGACCGCCGGGAAATTCTTGCTGGCCAAGGCTTTGGGCAGAAGTGCGAGGGCGTGGGCGCGGGACGTGAGCCGAAGCTTCGCTGCCCGTGAAGCTTTCGTCCAACCATTAAGAGTTGCCTGCTCCGCCGAGACGGCGAAGTAGTCACGTTCCCCAGCGAACCTGGAGCCGTCCACCAGCTTGGTGGAAGACGCACTTTCCGAGTGGCGGCGGTAGGAGAAGCAGACGGTCGGTTCAAGAAGGAGTTGATCGCCGCTGTAGACCATGTCCATGACCAGGGCCAGGTCCTGGATGATCGGGAAGCCGGAGCGGAACTGGACGGCGCGGATCCTGTCAGTGCGGAACGCAAGCGATGGCCAGTAAAGCCAGTCACCGTGCATCAGGTTGGCGGCAAGGTGCTCGCCGGAGAGGAGGCGCGGCCCACGCGAACGGGGGCGGACGATGTGCTGCTTGGTGCTGTCCACCAGGGTCCGCACTACCGTGCCGTCACCGTCAATGACCTGGACCCCGGGCTGGATGATCGCTGCCTGGGGGAAACGCTGGTGGGCACGGTTGATCACTGTTACATAGTTGGGCAACAAGACGTCGTCACACCCGAGGATAACCATGACCTCCTCTGTAGCGAGGGAGACGCAGGTCTTATAGTTTTCGGTGATTCCAGCGTTCTGTTCCTTGCGGATGTACTTGACGCGGGGATCATCGATGGCGGCCATGTAGCGCTGGATCTCATCGTCGGGGTATGCGTCGTCCACGACCGTGAGGAGCCAGTCGTCCGAGTCCTGGTTGAGGACGCTGCGGACGGTCTCTTTCATGTAGCCGGGGTCGCCCCAGTAGGGGATGAAGATATCAAGTGGCATGCGAAATCCAATACGTCGGGGTAAGGCTGGTGTCAGCCGCGGTCAAAAGGCGCCGGGTCGGTCGCAGTCGGGGTCCGGGAGGGCTCGGCCAGTTCGGCATCCAAGCGGGCCTCCAACCGCTCTATCTGGGTCCGGAGGATTGCCGCCTCCTCCGCCAGTGTGCGAGTCTCGTCTTCCACAACGGATATCTCCCACGACAAGTGCAGGCAGACGCCAAGGGCCAACAGGATGGTCATCGCGAACAGGAGGTTCGACGGGACCTGGACACCAAGGAGCCGCGCTGTCAGCGCCAGGAGTTGCGGGAAGGCCGCAAGGATCAGCGTTGCCAGCCCAACGACCAGCCAGAGCACTGCATACTTTTCCCGGAGCTTCTTCCGGCGGAGCATCTCGACCACGAGGACGACGATGACGAGGGCAAGGATGAAAGCGGCCAGAACGGACAAAGTCATGCTCTTTCGAGTTGAGGAGAAGGTGTTCGGATTTCCGAGCGGCGCCGCGTCAGAGCGAACAGCAGGGCGAACACCGACCGGCCAAGGTAGATGGCGGACTTGACGGGGTTGTGGCTGGGCGTCCCGCCTTGGCGCACACGCATTTCCACGGGAACCTGCGTGATCACACAACCGGACCGGATGGCGACAACCAGGGAATCGATGGTGTCGCCAAGGTATTCTGCCGGGTAGTGGTCGATGAACTGGTCTATGCCCCGGCGGTTGGCTGCCTTGAATCCGGAGGTGACATCAGTCAGGCGGGTGTGGGCCAGACCTGAAATGACCTTGGCCAGCAGGACCATCGCCCAGCGCCTGGGGCCTGACACTTTGTAGGTGCCGCGGTCTGCGAAGCGAGCGCCAATGGCGATGTCAGCGTCAGTCAGGGCAGCAAGTACGCGGGAAATCTCTTTGGGATGGTGCTGCCCGTCTGCATCGACCTGAATGACGGCGTCGTACCCGTTCCGTTTTGCGTACTTGAAGCCGGCCCGCATGGCCCCGCCGACGCCGAGATTGAAAGGAAGGTCCAGAACAACGGCACCGGCCTCTGCCGCTACTGCAGCAGTACTGTCCTGGGAGCCGTCGTTCACTACGAGGACGTCATAGCCTTCGCGGAGGGCAAGCACTTCACGGACAGTATTGCCAACGGATTCCTCTTCGTTCCACGCCGGCATAATGACGAGGGCGCGGCTGTAGGGGGGGATTGACATAGCTACTAATCTATACCAGAACCGGTACCCGGGTTGGCTGGCGGCGCGGCTGCGGGCGCCTTTGCCGAAGGCGTTTGGGGCTTCCCCACGCCGTACATGGCGCGGATGTGGCGGAGGTACAGATAGGAGTAGACCGCGGGCGCCAGCTTCAGCAGGGCCGCCCCTGCCCCGATAACCTTGTGCACGGCAAGGGTGCGGACGAGCATGTCCCAGCTGATGTCGTGGCGGCACTCCGCCACAGTGACAGCGGCGGCCGCTGTACCGCTGCCGCGGGCGATCGCGCTCTGGGCCACCAGCAGGAACACCAGCGTGCGCATGCAATCGTATGCGGCGCGATACTTGCCCTCCTTGAACTGTGGATCCAGATGCTGGTCCAGATGGTTCAGTGCCACGGTCGTGTCGGCCACGGTGGGGACCCTGCCCCAAGTAAGCGAACCAGCCATGATGTGGTAGCGGTACACCGGTGTGCTGATAGACCGGACACGGCGGGACAACGAGTGGAGAACGATGTTGGTGGCCATGTCCTCGAACCGGGCGGCGCCTTCGGCGAAGCGGACCTTTTCGAAGAGATCGCGCCGGATCAGCTTGTCCCATGGGAACGGGGTGAGTTCGTCGCACATGGCAAGCCTGCAGGCCTCTGCGCCGTCGAATTCACCCAGCGCATGCGACGCGCTGGGTGCTTCCGTGCCGTCAGGCTGCACCACAATCCGCCCACCGACCACCACATCCACGTCCGGCGCTGTAGCGGCGTGCATAGTTTCAAGGAAGGTCGGCAGGTACTGGTCGTCGCTGTCAATGAAGCTGATCCAGGAGCCCCGGGCTGCATCGAGGCCGGCATTGCGCGCGGCCGACACCCCAGAGTTGGCCGGCAGGGCGATGACCGTCAGGTTGTCGAACTCTCCCTCCAGGCGCCGGGCCAAGGCCAGGGTCCCGTCCGTCGAGTGGTCGTCCACGACGAGAAGCTCGAAATCCGGATCAGTCTGAGCCATGACGCTTCTGACCGCTCGCTCAAGCAGGTCAGCGGCGTTGTAGGCGGGCATGATCACGCTGGTCCTGGGACGTTGGGAGTTGTTGGGCACAGGCCATCCTTCGTGTATGTGGGGTTCCGGCGGTGAGCGTCACGGTATTCAGGGGGACGTGGCCGCATTTCCGCGCCTGAGTATCGAAGCGACGTGGATGGCGGCGCCCAACGCAGGTCCCGCCGCCAGGGCCAGGGCCGTCCGGACGGGCAGCGGCAAGGGAAGCAGGAGGCAGATGACGCTCACGCCCGTCCCCGTTACCCAGCCCAGGGAGTAGGCGCGGTGAAGTCCCACAGCAAGGGTCGCCGTCCCCGTCAGCGTAAGGATGGCCATCAGGGCTGCGTCGAACGTCAGAGTGGCCAGCAGCCAGGCGGGAACCTCGTACTTACCCGGGAACAACAGTTCCATCAGCCAGGGCCCCAGCAGTCCGGCCGCGATACCTCCGGCCACGCCCACCCCAATGAACAGTGCCGTGGGCTTATACAGTGCCCGGATACCCCGGTCCCGCTGGTTGACGAATGCGGCAATGGCAACACCCTGGAAAGCCTGGAGCGGCACCATGATGGGCGCCCGCGTGAGTTGGATGGCCAGTAGCAGGCCGCCGGCGGAGGCAAGTTCCTGGGCCGTGCTGGTGAAGCTGAGGATCACGGGAAAGCCCACGATCAGGGCAGCCGTGGCGCTGGATGAGAGCATGGCATGCCCGGTTTGTTTCATGTAAACGGATCGGGGCACGTCGGCACGGGCCGCAGCGGCGCCGCGCGCGGTGGGGGACAGCAGCAGGAACAGCAACCACAAAGCGGCGGCGAGGGCGCAGGCGAATTCAAGGCCAAGGAGGCCGGCGCCTAGCAGGACAACGCCGCCAACGGTCGCCAGGCGGAACAGCGCCTCAGCGCTCATCAGCCTGGAGTACAGGGTCCATTCCTGGGCGCCGGCGGAGGCGCCGGCGAGGGCCGAGTGCCCTGAATAGGCGACGGCGGCGACAGCCAGGGTGGGAAGCAGCCACGGGGCATTGCTGCCGAGGACGGAAGGTGCCCAGAGCCATGAGGAAGCCAGGATCAGTACAGAAAGGATGCCACCGACCAGGAGGCCGTTAGCCAGGACCGGGGGATGGAGTCCGGGCGCGTCGCCGGTCCCACCCCCTGGGTCCCCGGAGCGAACGGCACGCGTTGTTTCACTCTGAATGCCGGAGAGCACGCCGAAGATGCCAAACAGGGCGCCCCAGAATACGCTGAACTGGGCGTACTCCTCGGGTCGGAGGTGGTTCCCGGCAAGCACAAGGATGATGAATCCGGCGGCAGCGGCGATGATGGACGCTGCTCCCACTCCCGATGCACTCTTGGTGCTGATAGTCCGATTGCCGGCAGCGTCGCCGTCCGCCTCAGCCGGCTGGAGGGCGGGTTTCTTCCAAGGCAAATTCATGTGGCTTTCCGTGGTGGCGCGAAGACCTGTCGTTCCCAGGTGCCCTTCGATCTTACGGTAAGCCTTTTGGGAGCTTCCCGGCCTCCGGACCACTAGAATCAGCGCACGGGCTCTGGGCCACCTTGCCCGGTGTGTAAGCACTACCAGGGATTTCATTTCCTTCGACCAGTCAGGTGCACATGAAACGTGATCGGGTTGCCACGCTGTCGGGCCTTTTCGCCGTCTTCTGTTTGCTTGCCGGCTTACTGTCTGCCGTACCCGCCGACGCAGGCACACCAATTCAGGACAAGTATCAGATGCTCGGCGGCTCGGCTGGCGCGCTGGGCGCCGCTGTTGGACCTGAACGGTGCGGGCTCGCGGGTGGTGGCTGCTATCAGGACTTCCAGCGGGGCCAGATCCACTGGACGCCTGGAACCGGTGCCCGTGCCACGTGGGGCGCGATCGGTACGGCCTGGCAGCAGCAGGGGTGGGAGCAAGGCGGCCTTGGGTACCCTGCGTCGGATGAAGTTTGCGGCCTCGTCCGCTCAGGCTGTTATCAGACTTTCCAGGGCGGGCAAATCCATTGGTCGCCGGCGAGCGGCGCCCAACAAACGCGGTGGGGCGCCATCAGAAACCGTTGGGCAAGCGGCGGCTTTGAGTCCGGCCCGTTGGGCTATCCGGTGGCTGCTGAAAGGTGCCGCCTCCTGGCTGGTGGTTGCTATCAGGCCTTCCAAGGCGGCCAAATCCACTGGGCGCCGGGCGTCGGGGCCTACGCAACCGGAGGATCCATTGATTACGTCTGGGGAACGCTGGGATGGGAGAACGGGCGCCTGGGCTACCCGGTGACTGAGGAAGTATGCCCCGGAGACGGCGGCTGCAGCCAAAGATTTCAGGGCGGTACGCTGACCTGGTATCCGACCACGGGGGTAACGGTCAGTTACTACCCTCCAGGGGAGTACCAGCGTGTTATCAACAAGAGGAATCCGCTCTCGCCCATCGACTATACGCCCACGGACATGGTGAACGTCGGCGGGCACCCCTTGCGTTATCAGGCAGCGCTTGCGTTTTGGCAATTTGTCGATGCGGCCAATGCCTCGGGTGTGGCGACGACGGTGGTGAGCGGTTTCCGGAGTTACTCCAGCCAGGCCTCCCTGTACGAAAGCTACGTTGCAATGTACGGGCAGGAACTGGCGGACTCCATCTCGGCACGGCCTGGGTATTCAGAACACCAGAGTGGATTGGCCGTTGACATCGGAAATCCCAGTGGAGCCTGCGGATTGCAGGAATGTTTTGCGTCCACGGCCGCAGGCGGGTTCGCGGCGGCTCATGCGCACGAATTTGGCTTTGTGATCCGCTATCCGGCGGGAATGAGCTACTGGACCGGCTACGCCTACGAACCCTGGCATTTGCGGTACGTCGGAAGGGACGTGGCGATGGATATGCGCAACCGGGGTATTGACACTCTGGAGCAGTATTACGGATACCCGCCAGCACCGGGTTACTAAGGGACATCCGTGGACGTGCCCGCGCCGGCCACGGATGACATTGCACCAACGTGCAGCCGGTAACCTAGGACTATGTCGCGACTCCTCGTAACCGGCGGTGCCGGATTCATAGGCTCAAACTTCGTCCATTACGTGCTGCGGGAGACCGACCACACGGTAACGGTACTGGACAAGCTCACTTACGCAGGAAACCTCGAGTCCCTCAAAAACCTCCCGGAGGACCGCTTCAGTTTTGTTCGGGGCGATATTGCCGACGCTGCCCTCGTGGACGGACTGGTTGCGGACGCCGACGTAGTAGTCCACTATGCCGCGGAATCGCACAACGACAACTCCCTGCACGATCCGCGCCCATTCCTCGACACCAACATCATCGGCACTTACGTGCTCATCGAGGCGGCACGGAAGCACGACAAGCGTTTCCACCACATCTCCACCGACGAGGTGTACGGCGACCTTGAGCTTGACGATCCGGAGCGGTTCACGGAACAGACGCCGTACAACCCGTCCAGCCCCTACTCCTCCACCAAGGCAGGCTCCGACTTGCTGGTACGGGCGTGGGTGCGGTCTTTTGGTTTGCAGGCCACGATTAGCAACTGCTCCAACAACTACGGGCCTTACCAGCACGTGGAAAAGTTCATTCCGCGCCAGATCACCAACGTGATCGACGGAATACGCCCCAAGCTGTACGGGAAGGGAGAGAACGTGCGGGATTGGATCCACGCCAACGACCACTCTTCAGCCGTGCTGGCAATCATCGATAAGGGCATCATCGGCGAGACCTACCTCATCGGCGCTGACGGCGAGAAGAACAATAAGGAAGTCGTGGAGCTCATTCTGACGCACATGGGCCACTCACCGGACGCCTATGACCACGTGGTGGACCGGCCGGGCCATGACCTGCGCTACGCCATCGATTCCTCACGCCTGCGCACCGAGATCGGGTGGGAACCGCAGTTCTCCAATTTCGACGCCGGCATCGAAGACACCATTGCCTGGTACCGGGACAACGAGGACTGGTGGAGGCCACAAAAAGCGGTCACGGAAGCAAAGTACAAGGAACAGGGCCAGTAGGGCATGGCGATCGAATTCGGGAAGAAGCTGACCGCCCACGAAACTCCAATTCCGGGAGTTGTCCTCTATGATCTCCCGGTCCACGGTGACAACCGCGGCTGGTTCAAGGAGAACTGGCAGCGGGAGAAGATGGTGTCCCTTGGCCTGCCCGATTTCCGGCCAGTCCAGAACAACATCTCCTTCAACGAGAAAGCCGGCACCACCCGGGGGATCCATGCGGAGCCGTGGGACAAGTTCATCTCCGTAGCCACGGGACGTATTTTTGGTGCGTGGGTTGACCTGCGCGAGGGCCCGTCCTTTGGCACGGTTTTCACTGCGGAAATGGACGCCAGCCAGGCAATCTTCATTCCGCGCGGAGTTGGCAACGCGTTCCAGACCCTTGAGGACAACACCGCCTACACCTATCTGGTCAATGATCATTGGTCTGCCGAGGCCCAGGGCCAGTACACGTTCCTGAATCTGGCTGATGAAACAGCGGCGATTCAGTGGCCCATTTCCTTGGAGAAGGCCGAACTGTCCGATAAGGATAAAGCCCATCCGCGGCTTGCGGACGTGACCCCCATGCCAGGGAAAAAGATCCTGGTGGTAGGCGCGGACGGACAGCTTGGTAAGGCACTCCGGGCGCTCTACGAGGGTGACGAATCAGTGGAATTTGCTGGTCGTGCTGAATTCGACCTCGGCAACGAGGACGCATATCGGGCCAGGAACTGGAAGAACTACTCCACGATCATCAACGCCGCGGCATACACAGCAGTGGACGCTGCGGAGACCGCGGAAGGCCGCGCCGCTGCCTGGGCCATCAACGTGGCAGCGGTGTCGCGTTTGGCGAGGACCGCCGTCGAGCATGACCTTACCCTTGTGCACGTTTCCTCTGATTACGTGTTCGACGGCGGACGCGACGTCCACGACGAGATGGAGCCTTTTACCCCGTTAGGGGTGTATGGCCAGACAAAGGCCGCAGGCGACGCAATAGTCGGTGTGGTGCCGCGGCACTACATCGTCCGGACCAGTTGGGTCATCGGCGATGGCAACAACTTTGTGCGCACCATGGCCGGATTGGCCCTGCGCGGCGTCAAACCTTCTGTTGTCAACGATCAGACCGGCCGCCTGAGTTTCACCGAGGACATCGCTTCAGGAATCAGGCACCTTCTGGAAACCGGTGCGTCATATGGAACCTACAACTTGACGAACGACGGTGAGCCGCAGACCTGGGCGGACATTGCAGCAGACGTCTACGAACTGGTGGGTGAAAGCCGTGAGGCTGTAACGGGCGTCAGTTCAGCCGAGTACTTCAAGGGTAAGGATGCCGCTCCGAGGCCGCTGAACAGTACTCTCGACCTCAGCAAGATCGCCTCCCAGGGGTATGCTGCAAGAAATTCGCAGGACGCTTTGAAAGAGTACGTGCGCGGTCTCCGGCGCTGAATCTGAATCCCGCACATACGTTCGCACCCTCGCCTTTGTGCGTTGCCTCCTGATTTCACACTGGAACGTGTTTCTTCGGGAGGTGGTTTGTCGAGCAAGTCCGGATGCGCACCGATGCAAAAGACACAGCGTCGTCCGGGATGTTGGCTGAACGACCATTGCCGGAACCTCGGTTGCTTGCAGCCCTGAAGTTGCTACCTCCGTGTTGTCGCCTACGCTGCGGGAAGCCCCAGTGTCTGCGCTGTACTGGTCCGCTGCTTGGACGGAACTCCCAACGTCCGCCGGTAAGATGGACAGGTCTTAAACCCCAAATTCCACGGAGCCTATATGCCGAGCAGTATTTACAGACAAGGATTGTGGTTCGGATACAAGCTCAATCCGCGGAAGAATAGCCTCAATCTCATCAGACTCGTTCTGGCTCTCGCCGTCCTCGTCCACCACTGCTGGCCACTGATGGGCCTTGGCGGGGGGCCTGCGTTCGCAGGAGAATGGCTGGGAGGTTGGGCGGTTGCTGGTTTCTTTAGCATCAGCGGTTATCTCATCACAGGAAGTCGGTTCAGCAATCGGCTTGGAGACTATTTGGTGCACCGCATTGCCAGGATTATGCCGGCATTCCTGGTCTGCCTAGTATTCATGGTAGCGGTCATTGCTCCAATAGGGTTTCTAGCTGCCAAGGGCACGTTGAGGGGCTATTTCTCAACTGC
The DNA here is from genome assembly GCF_057369995.2 of Arthrobacter sp. MOO21. NCBI lineage: Bacteria > Bacillati > Actinomycetota > Actinomycetes > Micrococcales > Micrococcaceae > Arthrobacter > Arthrobacter sp. MOO21. Next base: position 3,254,600 of record NZ_CM170671.2, read on the forward strand.
CACGACGCCTTTGAACTATCTATTCTCGAACATGTTTTTGAAGATGCAGCTGGCGGATATTTCTGGCGGGCCCTATAACGTTCCTTATCCTGGCGCGTGGAATGGATCGCTGTGGTCTCTATATTATGAGTTCATTTGTTATCTGATTATTGCTGCATTGGGGCTTATTGCAATGTTCAGAAAGTCTCCCTGGCCCATAACTGTTGCATTCGTGGCTAGCGTCATTGTTCAAGCGAACATTGAGCAAATCGGAGTGTACGTGGGTCAGAACTTTGATTTTGTCCTCCTCATGCGTCTGTTGCCCTTTTTTCTTGGGGGCTCGGCGGTATTCTTGTGGCGCAACAGAATTGGCCTGCATTGGATCGGGGGCGTTCTCGCTATTGCTGCCTCTCTGATCATCGTTTCCGCTTTCCCAAGCTGGGGCGGCCAGGCATGTGGAGCTTTCGTGGCATATGCCTTTCTCTGGATTTCGTCATGGCTACCAAGCCCTGAGTTTATCCATCGAAATGATATCTCGTACGGTCTTTATATCTACGCTTTTCCGGTTCAGCAATTGCTGGCTGTGTTTGGCCTGCATAAATTCGGTCTGGGTCCGTACATGGTGGCTTCGACGGCAATAACTGCTCTATTAGCATTCGCCAGTTGGTTTTTCGTAGAGCAGCCGGTGATGAACAGGGTACGCAAAGCAAGGATCAGCTTTCCTGCCTCGGAACCTGAATCAATTCCCAATGAGGCGAATGGGAACCTGAAGCAGGACCAGTTGGGTGCCACTACTTCGGTGAGCTCGAGGTGAGCCGTTGGGGTGAAACAGCCGGCACTCTCACTGCAGTTGGACCTATGAGACGCAGCGCGCGAGTCGCCCGCCGATCCAGTTCATCCGGCCCTTTGCCATCCGGACCGTCGAAGATGCAAAGGGGCATTGCGGCCATCAGCGTTGGCCTCGCCATTTTCGTGCTTGTAGTAGCAGGCCGTGTGGCGGTGGGGCCCGGCGGGTTTGCTGTCCTCATCGGTACGGGGCTGTTGGTGCTGGCAGTACCAACCTCTCGTTATCTTTCCCGGCGGATCCTTTTGGCTTTAGTTTTCCTTTTTGGCCTCGCTCCCGTCCTGTGGTGGCTTCCGTTTCCCATCACCACCATGGGTAGGGGCACGGCCTTGTTGGCGTCCGTTGCGGGCGCTCTAGGGGCCTGGGTTGCATACGGTGCCAACAAGCGATCACGAATTCGACAGATGGTTCCCGAGGTTCGGGCCATTGACTCCCTGCCGGTGATCGCTGCTGTCTTGTCCGCCGGATCCCTTATCAACTTCTTCAGGGCCCGGACATCCCTCGATGCACTGACGCTTCTGACCATGAACTGGGACAATGCCTCTCACTTTGACATGTATTACATGCTGAGGACCCATGGCAGGATTATCGGCGCTTTGGGCGCTTCGCCTGACGGCAGCGCCTGGCAGTTTCACAACTATCCGCAGGGCTATCACGCAGCCGTGACGTTACTGAGCGAACTGGTGAAAGGCCCGCTGGCTGCTGACCTTGAAGGGGAACTCGTCTCGTACACCATCATTAGCGCTGTTGTCTCCACCCTCGTGGCCAGCCTGGTGGCTGCAGCACTCTGCTCCATTCCCATGTTCCGACGCAGGTTTAGTATGGCTGCCCCTGTAGTTATTTTCGTTGCTGCAGGATGGATCTACGGACCCGGAGCTGCCGCTACTCTGCATGGCTTTCAAAACTTTTATGTTGCAGCGGCCCTTGTTGCCGCGTTCCTGGTGCTGATGCTGCTTCAGGTTCGGATTTTTTCCCAGCCTGTCCTTATGTTGGCCTCGATCGCGGCCGCCGTGGGTGTGGTGCACAACTGGGTTCTTCTGGGGACTCTTCTCGTCGGTGCTTGCCTGGTCATTCTTTTTCCATTGACTCGTCGGCGGTGGATTGCCTCGGGGCTCCAATATGTCACTGCTGCACTGATCGTATTCCTCGGGATACTTGCCCTTATTCCAGCAATTAAGCAGTTGTCGTCTATCTCTGCAAATGACGTGCTTTATGCTGTCGGGGGAGTCCCTCTCCCCGACTTCGGTGTCGTCAGTGCGCTCCTTATGGCAGCGCTCGCGACCAGTCTCATGATCCGCTCGACGGTGACGAGTCCGGTTTCAACGCTTTCAGTCCGACAAATTGCCAGGTCCGCGGCTTCCATTTGGACACTCGTGGCCGGACTCGCTGTGCTTGTAGTTATGGCGGCTGCCCAGATTTCGAAATCAGGCGCGTTGTCCTACTACTCCATCAAGTTGATTCTTGCCCTGGAACTCATAGCGTTGGTCGTGCTGGCGCTTTGCGTCGTCGCCTACTTCCATTCGAAGCCTCGTGAGCAGCCGAAGCAGTCGTGGTCGAGACCTGTCGCTGCGGTACTCCTGGCAGCTGGGGCGACTCAATGCTTCGGACTGACATTCGACGCAAGAGATGTTGGATTAACCCCTAGCTCCACTTCGGCCCTCGAGCTTGAGAGGGAACGTAAGACACTGGAAGGTCCGGTGCCGGCGCACGTCGTTGCTCTGCTCAATGCCGTCGAATCAAACGGCGGTGCACCTGCCGCCTATCTCACAACCTACGGGAAAGACTTTGACGCGATACTGGCCTTTCAGTGGTACGACGCATTAACGGGGACCTACACGGAGAAGTCTTCGGCGAAGCTGATGCCGCACTTGCTACCACTTTGGTCGGGTGTGGAAGGATTGCCGTCGGTTGTAGCCGCGCTCAAACTTGAGGATCCTGAGATTCGCATCATCGTTGACCCCGCAAATCAAGACTTACTTGGCCAGTTGATTGGCGACCCCTCCATCAGGTAGTGACACAGCCGCGGAATCGCCTTGGGTCTGGTTTCTGGAACTGTCGCCCAACAGCTCTGCGGAGCATCACCCGAATAAGAACAACAATTAGCTCAGGATTCGTACTTCTCCTATGTCAACCCTAGTAGCCAGCAAGACCCGCCTCACTTTGGGCATTCGACCGGATATCCAAGCTCTTCGTGCACTCGCGGTCATGGCAGTTATCTTGTACCACCTTTGGCCTTCAAGTATCAGGGGTGGTTATGTCGGCGTAGACATCTTCTTTGTAATCTCGGGGTTCCTGATCACTTCCCAGCTCTTGCGTGAAGCGCGCAAGACGGGTTCTGTCAGACTGGGTAGCTTTTGGGCCAGGCGCGCGCGGCGGTTGCTTCCAGCAAGTCTGGTTGTCATCGCCACTTCCCTGGCAGCCACTGTCCTCTTTGTGCCCGAATACTTCTGGAAGCAATTCCTCAGCGAGTTCGTCGCGTCTACGCTCTATTTCCAGAACTGGCGACTGCGCTGGGATGCCGTCGACTACCTTGCGCGGGACAATATAGCCTCGCCAGTCGAACATTTTTGGTCCCTTTCGGTGGAAGAGCAGTTCTACCTGGTCTGGCCGTTGCTTGTCATAGTGGCATGGCGTGGGTTTTCTAGTGCCTCTCACAGCCGGAAACAGCTGCTGACGAACTCTATTTTCATCCTCGTAACGGGATGCTCGTTGGCATACTGCATCCTCGAAACAGCTGAGGATCCTTCAGGTGCCTACTTCGCCACCACAACACGCGCCTGGGAGTTTGGGGTGGGCAGTCTACTGGCGTGCTTGCCACCAAAGTGGTCCGCTGCGCCAGCGCGACTGAAAAACCCGATAGCGTGGCTCGGGTTGTTCCTCATTTTGTTCTCTGCCGTCCTCTTCACTGACACAATGGCGTTTCCAGGCTATGCAGCAGTGGTTCCTGTCGCTGGAACGGCGGCAGTGATTTGGGCGGTTGCAGTTGATAAGAACACTCTGGCTGGCCGGCTCTTCAGTGCTGAACCATTGCAGTTCATTGGCAACAACTCGTATTCGGCCTACCTTTGGCACTGGCCCCTTATAGTCATACTGCCCCATATGCTTAACGCGCGAATAGGTTGGCAGTGGCAAATAGTCATACTGCTCCTCAGTTTCGCCCTTGCTGTTGTAACCCGGAAATTAATCGAAGATCCCGTTCGGAATAATAATCTTCTCGTACAGCGACACCCCTCTTGGACCTATATTTCAGGTGCCGCAGCGATGGCTGTGGTTGTTGCTGTGACTGGGGCAGTTGCTGCCAGTGCTTTTACTAAGGATTCAGGCCAGAAAACACAGATCGAAGAGGCATTCAGCAAGGGCTGCCTCGGTGCCGGGCCGGCCCTGTCGGCAGGGAGGAGCTGTGAAAATTCGGTCCCCGGTGATGCAATTCTTCCGAAAAGTGGAGAATTGGATGCCGACACCGGTAATGCTTTCGACTGCTGGATTGACCAGAACAAAGGGATGAAAAGCTGCAGCTATGGGTCGAAAGACGCTCACTTGAATGTCGCATTGGTGGGTGACTCTCACGCCGCGATGCTAATTCCAGGTCTAGTCCCGGAGCTAGATGATGTGGATTGGCGGCTTGACACGTATGTTGGGTGGGGATGCCAGTGGACGGTTTCAGTCGACAACCAGTGCAGGGCGGCCAGAGCGGACATACAAGAGCATCTCCTTAATGGACACTACGACCTCGTGATCACTACGGCGGCTAGGCATGCCTACGCAGCACAGCCGTATGGGCAAGCTGTGCAGGATTACGTCACCGCATGGAAGCCCATCATTGATGCTGGCGTACAGGTCGTGGTAATTGCTGATAATCCGAGGCCGGATGCCAGTACCCGGGAGTGTCTCATAAGTGCTCGTGATGACCTTAAAAAGGCCGAGGAGTGCGGAACGGACAAATCCAGCGCATTTGCGCTGCCGGACCATCTGGTCGATGCCGCCGCAACAGCAGGGGTACCGCTTTTGCGCTTTGATGAAGCATACTGCCAGGGTGATCGTTGCCCCATGGTCGTGAACCATATCGTTGTATATCGCGATGAGTCACACATTACGGCGACTTTCAGTAAGACGCTTGGACCCGCGATCGTACAAAGGGTGCAGAATATTCTGACCCGCGGGCACGGTTAGCCGCACGATAGCCGTACACGGCCTTTTACGCCGTGTGGCTCCGTTCTGAGGCCGGAGCAACGTCGCTGGACTACGTTCTGCACGTATGTCAATGGCCAGTTGTTTCTGCCCACGGGCGGCCATCAATTGTGCCCGCTGGTGGCCAGTAAAACTACCCGGTTATGGCCAACGGATCTGCCCACTGATTGGTTTCGGCGGGGTTGGCCATCGTGGGGTTGGTCAGTTCAGTCGGGTGACTCCTTTTCCGGCGAGGGCTTGGGTGAGGCGGACGGAATCGCCGCTGGTTTGGCAGACGTGGGCGTGGTGCAGCAGCCGGTCCACGGTGGCGGTCGCGAGGGTTTTGGGCATGAGCTCATCGAACCCGGCGGGGTGGAGGTTGGAGCTGATCGCGACGGATCGTTTTTCGTAGGCTGCGTCCACGACCCGGTAGAGGCCTTCGGCGGCGTCCGTGGCCACGGGTAACAGACCAATATCATCGATGACCACGAGCTCGGCGCGGAGGATGCGGGCGACGGCGCGGGTGACGCTGTCATCGGTGCGGTGGGCGCGGATGAGGACGCCGAGGTCCTCAAGCCGGAACCAGGCGACCCGCATTCCGGCTTCGACGGCTTGCTGGCCGAGGGCTTCGAGGAAGAACGTTTTCCCGGTTCCCGAGGGCCCGCAGACGACCAGGTTTTCCCTGCGGGTGATCCATTCCAGGGTCCGGAGGGCTTGCTGGGTCGGTGCGGGGATGGAGGACGCTGCCGGGTCCCACGCCTCGAAGGTTTTCCCGGTCGGGAACCCTGCTGCTTTGCGGCGGGAAGCGAGCATGGACCGGGCCCGGCCAGCGGCTTCCTCGGTGAAGAGGGCTCTGATGACCTCGGCCGGTTCCCAGCGCTGGGCGCGGGCGGTCGCGATCAGGTCCGGTGCCAGCGCCCGGGCATGGGGCATTTTCAGGGACCGCATCAACGCTTCCAGGTCTGCCGGCAGCGGCGGGGAGGCGGTGTTGGGCGTGGTGACGGGGCTCATCGGGCCTCCTCCGGGGTGATCTTGGTGGTGTTGGTTGTGGTGTTCAGGGCGGCGTTGCCGATCGCGGCCCACGCGCCGGTTCCCTGGGTCAGCGAGCTCGCTTCGTTGGCCGCGTGAGTGGTGGTGCGGCGGATGTTGGCGTTCAGGATCGAGGCGAGGTCCTGGTGCGCGAACCGGCCATGCAGGGCGGCGTCGCCCAAGGCGCGGTCGACCTGGTCAGTGCCGGCGATTTTGGCCAGCGTGACGGCTTCGGCCATTTTGATGTTTATCCGTGCCGTTCCGGCCGCGGCGGCCTCGACCAGCCAGGTTCTGGCGCCTTCGCCGATGGCCAGGAACGCGGCCTCGTCCGCGTTGCGGGCCCTGACCTCGTAATCGCCGGGGACCCTGGTCCGGGGTCCGGGGAAGTGTTCGTCGTTGATGGCGGGGCTGCCGGGCCGTGCCCGGTCGTGGCGGGCGACTTCAACCGGACCGGTCGTGCCATGGTGGACGATGATGACCTGCTCGCCGGGCCCGGTCCCGTGGGTTCGGACGAACACCCGGGCCCCGAGCAGGTGGGCCGGGACGGAGTACTGGGCGTTTTCGAAGGTGACCATCGGGGTGTTCTCGGGAACGGTGCGGGCAAGGCCGAACGCGACCGTGTGCGCAGTATCCGGGATCCGGTGCAACCGCGGGGCTTCCTCGGCGAGCATGGCCGCGGGTTTCCGCCGCGTCGTCCGGTGCTCACGGTGATTGACCTCGTCCATGAACGCCTGGCAGGCGGCCTCGAGTTCGGCGAACGTGCCGTATTCGTCGCGGAGGTTGGTGTCTTTGGGCACGAGATCAGCCTTGGCGAGCTTCACCGATGCTTCCACTCCGCCTTTGGTTGCCGGGTCCGCGGGCTGGCAGGTCAGCACGGTCACCCCGTAGTGCCGGGCGAAGTCCAGGGTCTGATGGTTCCGCACCGGGACCCCGGCAACATGAGCGGTGGTCACGGTCTTCTCGTTGTCCGTGAGTACATACGTTGGTGCTCCGCCGAAGATCCGGAAGCACCGGTCCAGCGCCGCGAAGACGCTCGGCGCCGTCCGGTCTTTGAGCGGGATCACGACGCGGAAGCGGGAGAACGCCAGCCACGCCACGAACAGGATGGTCTTCACCCCGCCGATCCGGGGCCCGTCGCCGAAGTCGTACTGCAGCCACATGCCCGGTTCGGTGATCCAGGGCCGGTGGACCCGGGTATGGCCCAACCGCCATGCCGCCTTGACCTGCGCGATCGCCCGTCGGGTGGAGCGTTCCGAACCCGTATAGCCCAGCGCGAGGAGCTTTGCGTGGGCCTTATCGGCCCGGATCCGGCCCTTGGAGGCCTCCACCCATTCTTCGATCTTGGGCAGGTACGGGTCGGTGACCCGGCCCCGGGCCGTTGGTTCCCCGATCGGCCGGCCGGCGTCCCGGGCGGCGACGTGTTTGGCAACGGTGTGGTGCGAGCAGCCCGTGAGCTCCGCGGTGGCGCGCAACGATCCGGTCAGATCGTAGGCAGCAAGAATTTCCATGATTTCTCCGTCAGACTTCATACAGGGCCTCTTCCTGGTTCGCTTGGTGCGCTTAGACACCGTCATCAAACCCCAGGGAGAGGCTCCCGCCGCTTAAGGCGCGGTCGGTTCAGTAAGGAAGTGGGCAGATCTCATGGCCACCATCGGGCAGTTTTACTGGCCGTCAGTGGGCACTTTCGTGGCCGCTGTCAACGGCAACTTAGAAATGACCGGTGGCGGCAGGTTGGTTTGCCCGCTGGCGGCAGGTGTTTGACCGGTCGCGGCAAGTATTTTTGGACAGGGTCAGGCGCCCCGGGCGTGCCGGGTTTTGGGGCGCCTGACCGGGGTTTTGGGTTAGCTCATCGGGCGGGTTCCTTTCCCGTTTTGGGCTTGCATGAGCCTGACGGACTCGCCGCTGGTTTGGCAGAGGTGGGCGTGGTGGAGAAGCCGGTCCACGGTCGCGGTGGCGATGGTTTTGGGCATGAGCTCATCGAACCCGGAGGGGTGGATGTTCGAGCTGATCGCCAGGGACCGCTTTTCGTAGGAGGCTTCCACGACCCGGTAGAAGCCCTCGACTGCGTCGGCGGAGACCGGCAGCAGGCCTATGTCGTCGATGCAGATCAAATCCACGTTCGTGGCGCGGGTGATGGCTTTGTTGACGCTGTCATCGATGCGGTGCCGTCGCACGAGAGCGCCGAGGTCTTCCATGCTGAGCCAGGACACGGACATGCCCTGATCGATGGCCAGTTGGCCGAGGGCTTCCAGAAGCAGGGTCTTGCCGGTGCCGGAGGGCCCGCAGGCAATCAGGTTCTCCCGCCGCCGCACCCATTCCAGGGTCCGCAGGAACGACGTTGTTGCAGCCGGCAGGGTGGAGAGGGCTTCGTCCCAGACATCGAAGGTCTTCCCGGTGGGGAATCCGGCACGTTTGCGCCGGGTGGCCAGCATCGAGGCGTTCCGGCCGGTGGCTTCGGCTTCGAGCAGGACGCGGACGACTTCGGTGGGGTCCCAGCGTTGGGCTTTCGCGGTGGCAAGGACCTCGGCGACCACAGCGCGGGCGTGCGGCATCCGGGTCGTGCGCATCAGCGCGATCACGTTCTCCACCGCCGCGTCAGCCAGGGGCGGGGTCATGGTGTTAGCGCTCATCGATGGCTCCTTCAAAGTCTTCATCGCTGGTGGTGTTAGGGGCGGTGCCGAAGTTGGCCCAGGCGCTGGTGCCCTGACTCAGCCACCGGCCCTGGTCGGTGACGGTGTGGGTGGCCCCGGTCGTGTGGCTTTTCCCGTTGCCGGTGTTGACGATGGAGATCAGGTCCTCGTGGGTGAAGCGCTGGTGCACCGCTGCCGCTCCCAGGCCCTTGTCGACCTCGTCGGCGCCAAGGACCTTGGCGAGGGTGACGGCGCGTTCCATTTTGTGCCGGATCTTCTGGGTGCCCGCGGCGGCGGCTTCCTTGAGCCAGAGCGCGGCGCCGGCGCCGAGGGCCAGGAACTCCTCCTCTGCCTTGTTCGTCGGGCGGATCACCCGTTCCAGGGCCCCTGCAGGGGCGGGCGGGAAGTGGGTCTCGATGATCGCGGGGATGCCGGGGCGGGTGAGCTTATGCCGGGCGACCTCGACCGGGCCGGAGTCCCCGACGTGGACGATGATCACCTCGGTTTCGGTGCCCCGTACCCACACCATCTGACCCATCAGGGTGTGCGGGACGGAGTACCGGGATTGCTGGAAGGTGATCATGGGCATGTTCGGCGGGACCTGCCGGGTATGGCCGAAACTCGCCGTCACCGGGGTCGCCGGGACCGGGTGCAACCGGGGCTGTTCGAGAACCCGGAGCATGTCCTTCGGGATCTCAAGAGTGGCCCGGTGCACCCGCGAATTCACCTCCTCCATAAACACCTCACAGGCCGCCTCCAGCTCGGCGAAAGACCGGTACTCGGGCAGCAGATTGGTCTCTTTCGGGACGAGGTCGGCTTTGGCGATCTTCACCGCGTTCTCCACCCCGCCCTTCGAGGCCGGGTCCGCCGGCAGACACGTCTGCAGCGAGGTTGAATAGTGCCTCGCGAAGGCCACGATCTGATGGTTGCGGACCGGGACCCCGGCGACGTGCTCGACCGTGACGGTCTTCTCGTTATCCGTCAAAATGTAGGTCGGAACCGGGGGTGTCAAGTTTTCTGTGTAAGGGACCGGTCGGTTATCCGTTCTGCCGGGTGGTCAGATGGGGAGTCGGTTGGGGAATTGCACGGCGAAGGCGTTCAGTGCCTGGTGCCAGCCCAGTGTGCCGGTTCCGAGCTCACCGCCGCGGGTGGTTTCGATGTTCCGGATTCCCAGATAGACGAGCTTGATCGCGGCCTCGTCGGAGGGAAATGATCCTCTGGTTTTGGTGATCTTCCGCAGCTGGTAGTTGATCGATTCGATCTGGTTCGTGGTGTAGATGACCTTGCGGATCTCCGGGGTGAAGGCCAGGAACGGGGTGAAGTCCTCCCACGCGTTCCGCCACGCCAGCACCGCCCCGGGAGCCGTGCTCTGCCAGGTCTCTGCGAAGGCTTCCATCGCCAGCTCGGCCGCCTGTACGGTCGGTGCCGTGTAGATCGGGCGCATGTCCCGGGCCATGGCCTTGCGTGCGTTGTAGGAGGCGTATTTCATGGCCGAGCGCAGCAGGTGCACGACGCAGGTCTGCACGACGGTCTGGGGGTAGATGCTGTTCACGGCTGCCGGCAGCCCGGTGAGCCCGTCGCAGCACAAGATCAGAATGTCGGACGCTCCGCGGTTACGGATTTCGGTGAGCACGTTGGCCCAGAACTTCGCCCCTTCGCTGGTGCCCAGCCACAGACCCAGGACCTGCTTGCGGCCCTCCACATCCACCCCGACGGCCACGTGGCAGGCCTTATTCACCACAACCCCGCCGTCCCTGATTTTCAGCCAAATAGCGTCAATATAGACAATCGGATACACCGACTCCAGCGGCCTGTTCTGCCATTGGGCGACTTCGTCGGCGATCACGTCCGTGACCCTGGAAATCGTCGCCGCGGAGACCTTGGTCCCGTAGATCTCATCAAGGTGGGAGCCGATATCTCTGGTGCTCATGCCGCGGGCGTAGAGGGAGAGGATCATATCCTCGACCTTGCCCAGCCGGCGGGCCCGCTTGGGCACGATCACCGGCTCGAAGGAACTGTTCCGGTCCCGGGGCACGGTGACCTGCACCGGCCCCTGAAGGGTCTGCACGCTCTTGGTGGTTTTGCCGTTGCGGGAGTTACCCGTGCCCTGCCCGGCAGGGTCCCCGGACTCGTAGCCGAGGTGGTCGCTCATCTCGGTTTCCAGGGCCCGTTCCAGGACCGCGCGGGTCATCCGGGAGAGGAGCTCCTCAACACCATTGCGGCCCTCTCCAAGGTCCTCCGCCGCGGTGACAAGAGCGTCGATCTGGTCGGCGCTCAAAACGCCTTCCAAGGGGTTGGTTGTCGTACTAATTTCGGCCAAGAGGGCCCGTCCTTTCAAGGGTAAAACCGCAGGTCAAACCCTAGTTAGAGACCGGACCCTTACACACTCAATGAAACACCCTCTCGGAACCCCGCCGATCAGCCGGAACGCCCTGTCCAGGGCGGCGAACACGCTCGGCATGGTCTTATCCCGCAAAGCAATCACAATCCGGAACCGGGAGAAGGCCAGCCAGGCCACGAACAGCACGGTCTTCACCCCGTCAACGACGGGTCCGTCGCCGTAGTCATACTGAAGCCACAGACCCGGCTCAGGAGTCCAAGGACGGTGCACACGCACGTTCCGGGCCCGGTATTTCGCCTTCAGTTCAGCCAGCGTGGTCCTGGTCGTCCGCTCACACCCGGTGAACCCCAAAGCGACAAGTTTCTCATGCACCACATCGCCGCGGATCTTCCCGCGGGACTGCTCGACCCAGGAGATCAACTGTGGCAGGAACGGGTCAGTCATCCGGCCGCGCTGCCGGGCCACCGGCGCCTGCGCACCGTCCTGGCGGGCTTTCACATAAGAGCGGACCGTGTTGTGTGAGACGCCGCAGATCTTCGCGGCATCCCGGTACGACCGGGTTAAATCGTAAGCAGCTAAAATTTCCATGAACTCTCCTGGAGACTTCACAACGAGCCCCTTCCTTCCCACAACGGGTGAAACACAGACGATTGGCATCGCCATTTCACCGCGGAAGGAAGGGGCTCTCCCCGTAACGACACGAGGGATGGACAAGAGGAATCCCAGCACGCCTAGCCACACACCGTGGCCTACTGCTGTCCAAAAATGCTTGCCGCCGCTGGTCAAAACCACTGCCGCGAACGGTCAACCAGTTTTGCCGTCTCCGGTCAGTTTAAAGTTGCCGCTTACAGGCCGCCTATGGGCAGTTTTTCATGGCCGCTAACACACGTATGCCACGGACCTCAGATCAGCTCTGGCAGCGTTCCAGGGAAGGGCGCCCGAAGACTCTGTTGGTGCTCGCATTGCCCCAACTGCAACTGCTAAAGCTCACGTGCTGCAACGACCGCTTGACGCCGACCCCAAAGGATCAAGAAACCAGACGGTGTGAGGTAGGAAGCTGGTGCCTAAACGGAAAAAACTGCTTCCCCGGAAATTACTCTGAGGTTTCAGCGTAATTTCCGGGGAGCAGTTCACCTGCACCGCCGCAACGGCGTCAGTGATCCCGCCGTTAGCGGCGGTATACGCTGACTCCGGTAGTCGGAGTCCAGATCAGCGAGCCGCCTTGGAAGTCCTGCCGGCACTCGCTGTAAGCATTGCAGTATTCGTCAGTGTAGGGGTATCCGAGCCAGCCGTTTTCGAAGTTTTGGGTCGCCCACACGTACCGGATGGACCCGAACGGGCTGAAGTGCGCTCCGGTGGCGGATGACCAGATCATGGATCCCCCCTGGAAGAACTGGTAGCAGCCTCCGTCCTTCAAGCCGCATACTTCATTGCTGACCGGATATCCTGTTTGGCCATTCTCCGAACCGAGCCGCTGGAAGTTTGCACGGATTGCACCGGCTGTGACTGCATAGGCACCAGACGCCGGTGACGAGTAGATGTCCCCTCCTTGGAACATCTGCACGCAACCGGACGCTGCGTATCCGCAGACCTGGCCTGAGGCGGGATAACCCAGGATGCCGTTTTCAAAGCCCATGGCCGCGTAGCGGTCCCGGATCGGGCCTGCGGGGCTGATCTGGGCGCCGGTGCCGGAGTTCCAGATGATGGCACCTCCTTGGAACATCTGGTAGCAACCGCCGGCCTTCAGTCCGCATATTTCAGGCCCCACGACCGGGTAGCCCAACAGCCCGTTTTCTGATCCGGACCGCTGGTAGGTGCCCCGGATTGCGCCTTCGCGGATGGCGTGCGCACCCGTAGCTGGAGACCACTGGATCGTTCCGCCTTGGTAGATCTGGTAGCAGCCGTTATTGACCAGTCCGCAGGCTATTGGGCCCCAGGGGTTCCCAAGCCACGACTTGGAGGCTTGGTATTCCTGGTTGAAGGCAGCTTCTATGTTGTCACCGGCCAGTGCAAAGCGCTGGAGGGATGGGTAGTCCCCGTTCCACACGTTCGAGTCACCGGCGAAGGGGCCTGTGCTGCTGTACTGCCAGATGCTGTAGGTTCCCCAGCTGCCTGAAGGAACTGGGCCCGCATTGTTCGTGGATGAGCTCGGGTATGCAGCAATCCACAACGGGTAATCACCGAAGCCTGCGGGGTTTCCCAGGCACTGGTTCCACCAGCTTGTATTTGTGTAGATCACGGGCAGACGGCCGGTCATTGCCCGAACGGTATTGCCGAAGTCCTGTACCCACGAAGACAGCTGACCCGGCGACATGTTGTAGCAGGTGTTCCCGAAGTAGAAACCGTTGATGGTCCTGCCCTCGTAGGGGTTGAATTCGAAGTCGAGAACGGGCGGCATCGTGTAGCCGTCAGCAGACCAGCCGCCCCCATTCTGAACGAAGTACCGTGCCTGGTCCGCCCCGGAGGACCAGTTCGGGATTGCAAAGTGGTAGGCGCCCCGGATCATCCCCACGTTGCGTGCGCCCTGGTACTGCGAGCTGAAGAGGTCGTTGGTGAAGTAGTTGCCTTCAGATGCCTTCACGTAAGCAAACCTGGCACCCATGTTCCACTGCTGCTGCCAGTCGACGCTCGTCTGGTGGCCGCTGACGTCAAGTCCCTGCACCCCGAACGTTGGCGTCCAGGTGCCCTGGCTCGTGAGCGTCTCGGCACTGGTCTTGGGCGTCGGGCCCTGGGCGGCCACGCGCGCTGAGCGCTGACCCATCTCTGCCCCTCCGGGCCCGATAGCTTCAGCCATGGACTGTTGCGCTTGCGCCGTGGGGCTCGGCGAGGGCAACGCCGTTTGAGTTGCGGCTCCGGTTGGCTGCGGTGCCCCGGTAGCGCCCTGAGAGGCCGACGGCGTGGGGGCAGGTTCAGCTGTGGCGGAGGGCAGTTGCGTGGGCTGGGCCGTTGCGGTTGCGGGGGAGGGTTCCACAGCCAGGGCTGCGCCGGGTCCTGCAAACAAGCTGACTGCCAGCAGCGCTATCCCCAAGGACTTCATTGCGGGGCGACGGGACTGAGACGGGTTCCGCTTCATTTTTGCTCCGGAGACAATGTGGCGCTTCACAGGCGCTCATTAGGTTGCTGCACGGGCGGTTCCCCCAGGAACAGGATCCGGCAGTCGGTGGATCGGTAAATTGTGCGCCTACCATAGCACCCCAGTTACATGTGGGACTAGTGATTCAGTTGTTGCTGGCGTGATTCCCGGTGCCAGGCGGCTAGCTCCCGCGGACCCCGGTGGGGATTCCTTCCCAGGAGTGGGAAGGCCCGGCCCCCTTAGAGGGTGGCCGGGCCTTCATACTCCTGGGCGGACGTGTCAGTACCGCTGCGTCCAGATTCTGCCGTTGGACCAGTAAATGATCCCGTCCTCAAAGCGCTGTGCCCGCGTCGTCGCGTTCACGGAGTATTCATCAGTCACGGGACGGCCCATATAGAAGTAGCCACCGCTGTTTTCATATTCCCAGCGGATAGCCCCCTGCAGCAGACGCGTGCCGTACTGCGGAGTGAAGTAGAAGGTGCCACCTTGGAAGACCTGAACGGCACCCCCGGCGTACCAGTAGCTTTCGTCTGATATCGGGTAGCCTGCCACTCCTGTCTGACCGCCTTTGTTCCACCACGCTTCACGAATACCGGCACCGATGTAGTGGAGGCCGATCTGCGGCGTGTAGTACATGGTTCCGTTCGTGAAATGCTGGGCGATTGCGCCCCCGCCCAAAGGCTCTTCGTCGCGGATTGGGTAGCCTGAAGCGTGCCCGTTGTACCACTTGCTGTCTATGGCCCCCCAAAGAGGATGCGCGCCACCCACCGGTGACCAAAAGATTCGCCCAAACTGAAATTCTTGTTCAGCCCCGCCGGATACAGTTTGCTCGTACCAGGTAGAGTCTCCCAGCGCTGAACTCCTGCCGCCCATGGACTCATATTTCGCACCAATTGCCCCGGCCACTGGGTAGCTGGTGGGCGTGTAAGCTACAGCGGCCAAGCCGCCGGACAAGGACAGTGCACATGTGACTGCCAAGGCAGATAATTTCGCACGAAAGCGTGCCATTGGTTCCCCCAAAAGAATAGTGCTTAAAGTCGTCGTGACTCGACGCCTAGCTCATTATGCTGAAGGAATTTCTATTCGCTAAGGATTGCCCGATTCTGCGGTTAGTGTCTCGATTTATGACTGAGCTTTTCCAGTAATTGGCCCCGGACGTTGCCAACGTCCGGGGCCAACCTGTTCAGGCTGCTGCATCTGTGCCGCTAGGCGTACGCCACGCTTACGCTGCCCGAGCGCCAGGTGATGCGCCCGCCTTGGAAGTCCTGGGCATAGGCACCTCCGCCGGCCGAGTACTCTCCGGTGGTCGGGTAGCCGAGGCGGCCCCGCTCGGAGCCGAGGCTGACCCACGTGGACCTGATACCACCAGTGACAATGCGTGCGCCCGTAGTGGGAGACCAAACGACCTCTCCACCTTGGAAGTACTGCTTGGCACCTCCGGAGACAAGCCCCCCAATTTCGTCCGACGTCGGGTAGCCGAGCCCACTGTTCGGGCCGCCGGCGTTGATCCATGTCTGGCCGATGCCGCCCTTGATGATGTGCGAGCCCGTAGCCGGTGACCAAACAATCTGCCCGTACTGGAACGCCTGCGTCACTCCTCCGTTGGCGGTGGCGTACTCGTCGGTTGTGGGATAGCCGAGCCCGCTGGCCGGGCCGCCGGCGTTGTCCCAGGTGGCGCCGATGCCGCCCTTGGTGATGTGGGAGCCGGTCGCGGCGTTCCAGGAGATCTTTCCGTACTGGAAGCCCTGCATGACGCCGCCGGGCATCGGAGCGTACTCGTCGGTGGTGGGGTAGCCGAGGCCGCTGAGCGGGCCGCCCGCGTTGTCCCAGGTGGCACCGATGCCGCCCTTCGTGATCCTGGACCCGGTGGCTGCGTTCCAGGAGATCTTGCCGAACTGGAAGTCCTGCATCACACCGCCGGCCATCGGCGCGTACTCATCAGACGTCGGGTAGCCGAGATCGCCGTCCTGCGCTCCACTGCCCGTCCACGTCGTGTTGATCCCGTTGACCACCGCGAAGGCGCCCGAGCCAGGCAGGTAGGCGATGATTCCGTGCTCGAACTTCTGGTATGAGCCGCCGAACCGTTGGTTCGTGACCTCATTGGCGATGGGAAGCCCAACGAGATCAGAGACCTCGGCATACTTATCGCCAATGGGACCCTGAACCGGATACGGGAGGGAGCTCTTTACCGCAAGGTCAGCGAACCAGTAACGTTTCGCCGCGTCGTCGCTGGCAAGCACCACGATGCCGCTGGTGCTGGTGACGGGTTGCTTGGTGGTCGTCGGATTGTTGACGGTGGCCGAGGAGCCGTTCTGGATGATAGGCGTTCCGCGGCCAGACCCGAACACGGGGTTGTCCATGTCAGCGGTCTTCTCATAGATGCTGCCTGAAACTCCGGCGAAGGGGCACCCGCTGACGTTGGTGGACGGTCCTGTCTGGAATGCGTGGATCTTGTTGTTATCCGGATCCAGCACGATTTGTGGGCGTGTCTGGCAATCCGCCAGCGTTGAGATGGTGGACTTGGTAAACGCTCCCGTGCCCGGCTTAAACACCAGTAACTGCAGCTGCGGCTGGGTCTTGTCGGTAGTGATCTCGTCGAGGCTTGTCTTCACGGCCGCGTAGACACGGCCGGCAGTGTCTGCCTGCAGCGATTTGAGGTTCAGATGGTCATCGGCGATGCCCTTGCGCTGCACTGCCGGCTGGGATTTCCATGAAGTGGCTGCCGTGCCGTCGGTGCGGGTGGCCCACCAGACCGAGCCCGTGGTCTGGTCCGACCACATGACCCCGATCTGTTTCTTGTTGAACGCCACTACTGCAGAAATGTCGTCCACTGCCGGGTGGACGTTGTTGACTGGAAGAACGAACGGAGTTCCCCAGCTTGCTCCATCAGGCCCCGAATTGTTCACCATCACGCTGCTGGTGTAGCTGCCTGTCGCAGTTGCGTTGACCTCCGTCCAAGTGGCCCAGACAACGCCTGTGCTGTCCTTGTCAATGGTCATTGACTCGCTGCTCTTGGTAGCGATCGTAGCGGGGAATCCGCTGTCCAGCTTGTACGTTCCGTTGGCGTAGCTGTACCGGTAGAGCTTGGCCGGCTGGTTGGGGAGGGAGGGTTCCGTCACGGTCTCCGAAGAGGCGGTGACAACGTGGGATGCGATGTACAGGTGTGTACCGTCCCAAAGAGTGTCGGCGAGGGTATTTGCCCGGGTGTCAATGGGGACGCCGGTGTCCACCCACTTCTTGCTGGCCCGGTCCAGTTTGTAGATGTGCCAGCCGCTGCCGCTGGTCCACATATCTGCCCACCAGGAACCGTCATTCCACCACAGCTTGCTTTCCGGTTTGTCGGCGGTGGGAGGATTGGCCGCTCCGGTATAGCTGATGCTCAACGTGCCATAATCGGGTGCCGTGGCTGCGCCGGCCGGCCCCGCGGTTCCCACGCCCACACCGGCAAGCAAGAGGACTGCTGTGAGTCCTTGGCTCAGAGCGCGTCTTGTCCGTATCTTCACGATTCTCCTTAACTCTCAGCCCCAAACGCTGCCGCATCCAGGCCCCTAAGGAAGCTGGTGCCCCCGCTGACCATTAACACCGTGTGCAACTGCCCGGGCACGGGTAGTGGGTACCTCACTTGCCTGGTGCTGGCTACTAGGGTCCGGTGTCTTTGTACTCAGAACCGGCTGGCACCAGTTTTTGCCTGCTTTGTCCACAGCTTCGCTGGATTGACTTGTTAAGGCCGGTCAGTCTCCCTAGGCTGTAGCCAGTCGTACTGCCTCCGCTGGGGCGGCAGTTGTCTGGGGGAAACATGGATGCGCTGGGAATCGTTGAGGATGAGGTCCGCGAACTTATCCGCCGCCGCGGCCTTGATCCGTTAAAGCAGGCAGGCGAGGTCCGTCGCCTGGTGGAAGCAGCGGTCACCGACTACGACGAGCGCGCCCTCCTGGGTCCGCTGCCGCCCCTCGGCCCCTTGGACGCCGCGCGCCGTTTCCTGTTTGATGCAGTGGCAGGCTTCGGGGTCCTCCAGCCGCTGCTCGATGATCCTTCCATTGAAGAGGTCTGGCTCAATGCTCCGAACGAAATTTATGTCGCACGCAACGGCGAGTCAGAGCTGACCTCGCTGAGCCTGTCCGAACAACAGGTGCGCGACCTCGTGGAGCGCATGCTCAAGAGCTCCGGCCGACGCCTGGACATGTCCTCTCCCTTCGTCGACGCTGCACTGCCCGACGGCTCCAGACTCCACGTGGTCATCCCTGACGTGACCCGCCGCCACTGGGCAGTAAACATCAGAAAGTTTGTGGTCAAGGCGAGCAGGCTCGAGCACCTTGTGGAACTGGGCACACTGACGCCACAAGCTGCCCGGTTCCTGGGTGCGGCAGTGTCCAGCGGCCTGAACATCCTCGTTTCCGGCGCAACGCAGGCCGGCAAGACAACAATGTTGAACTGCCTTGCTGCCAGTATCGGAAGCCGGGAACGCGTCATCACCGTTGAGGAGATCTTTGAACTGCAGTTTCCTTTGCGCGACGTCGTGGGCCTGCAATGCCGCCAGCCGAACCTTGAAGGCGAGGGTGAAATCCCGCTTCGCCGCCTGGTGAAGGAGGCCTTGCGTATGCGCCCCGACCGGTTGGTGGTGGGGGAGGTCCGCGAAGCCGAGAGCCTGGACATGCTCATTGCCCTCAACTCGGGGCTTCCCTATGGCTTCTCAGGCACAGTGCAGATTAAGATGCGGGCATGGGCAACGATGCTTTCATCTACTGCCGTATCAGCCAGGACCGCGACGGTGCGGGGCTGGGTGTCGCCCGGCAGGAGGAAGACTGCCGCAGGCTGGCGGAGGAACGGGGGCTGTCCGTCGTCAGGGTGTTCGTGGACAACGACGTCAGCGCGTACTCAGGCAAGAAGCGTCCCGGTTATACCGAGATGCTCGCCGCGCTCAAACGCGGCGAAGCGTCCGTTGTCATCTACTGGCATCCAGACAGGTTGCACCGGAGCCCGCTGGAACTTGAAGAGTACATCTCAATCTGCCGCGAATTTGGCGTCCAGAACTACACCGTAAAAGGCGGCGAAGTAGACCTCAGTACCCCGGAGGGGATGCTGAGGGCTGGGTTGCTGGGGCAGGTTGCGCGCTACGAGTCGGCCCATAAGGCGGACCGCGTCAAGCGGGCCATGCAGCAGAAGGCCATGAAGGGCGAGTGGCTGGGCGGTGCACGCCCGTTTGGCTGGCGCTTTGTTGACGGTACGCCAGAGCCCGACCCGTTAGAGGCCTCAGTTGTTCGAGACGTGTTTGAAGCGGTGCTCCAAGGCCGCAGCCTTGGTTCAATCGTTGCTGAGTTAAACGCCGCCGGGATCACTACGAGCGTTGGGAAACCGTGGGGTTACGCGCAGTTGCGGCAGATGCTTTTGCGACCCCGTAATGCCGGTCTCGCCGTCTGGCAAGGCGAAGTGGTCGGCCCGTCCACTTTCCCCGCGCTGGTTTCCGAAGACGTATGGCGGGCTGTTGTGTCGATCTTGAAGGACCCTAATCGAAGAAGGTCCCAGAGCAACAAGGCAAAGCACTTGCTCGCAGGTATTGCCCAATGCCACTGCGGAGCACTGGTGCGCTCCGCCACGGTATCTGGTCGGGCCGGTAATAAGTACACGGTGTATCGCTGCCCGGAGAAGGGCCGAGGGCACGTTGGCAAGCGCGTCGACTTGGTGGATGCTGTGGTGAACCGACATATGGTCGCCTACCGCCTGATTGCGGCTCGTGAGCGCAGTAACGCTGACGCTGAAAGATCCGGGGAAGCTCAGTGGTTGGAAAACGAGGCGGCTGCCCTGCGGGAGCGCCTGAACGAGCTTGCGTTGCTGGCTGCCAACGGCAGCATTACTACTGGTCAGCTTGTCACTTCCACGGCCGCGATACGGACCACTCTGGAAGATATGGAGTTGCAACTCGAACTCCTGGCGGCAACCGCACATTTGCCCGCTGAGAGCCTTCAGCTAGCCGTGCCCGACATGCAGACCCCCGAGGCGCGGGAGTGGCTTAAGAGCGCCATTGACGACCGGAGAGACTACGTGAGGAGGGTCTGCAACGTGGTCCTACTGCCCCACGGGAAGGGCTCACCGAGGGTATTCGATCCCCACACGGTACAAGTTGTTTTGAAAACGAAGTGGGACGCTCGCGGCCCGCTATCAAAGGAAGAATTGCCGGGTCTTATGGCTGCGTGGCGTGAGGCTGGCATCCTGCCGCCCGAGAGCAAGGTGCGGAAATGATTGAGCCCAACAAGGTGGGGGAGGAGTGGAACGGCAATGCAGGGCAGTGACCAAGACTTTGAGGTACTGATCGACATTCCGGGGCTGACGCTGGTCCGTTCCGAAGGTGTCATGCGCTTCGACGTTGTTCCCGGCTTCCGCAGTCGGGAGGACGCTATCGCGATCTTGAGTGAGTTCGGAGACGTGCAGTGGCCGCCTGATAGTGAGGCCGACAGCGGCTCCGTAGACGCTCACGACTAAGAGGAAGGAAGCGCGGCTATCCTGCGGTAGAGCGTTGCCCTGGACATGCCGAGGTCGCGCGCAACCTGTGCGGCAGGCTTTCCGCCTTCGATCAAGTGTTTGGCGTTCTGAATCTGGCTGTCAGTGAACTGTGCCTTGCGGCCTCCGAGATCGAGCCCCTTTGCCCGACGCTTGCTCACGCTGTCGTTGATGCGCTCGCGTTTGATCGCAAGCTCCATCTCGGCCAGCCCCGCCATGACTGTGAACATCATCTGGCCCATGGGCGTGGCAGTATCCACGTCGCCGCCCCCGAGGTTGAGCACGCGGAGATTTACGCCCCGGTCCTTAAGCTCCGTAGCGAGAGTAAGCATGTTTTGCGTCGACCGCCCCAAGCGGTCAAGCGTGGCAATAACAAGCGTGTCGCCGTCCTGAAGGGCAGAGATCGCTTGGTCCAGCCCCGCGCGGTGCGCCCTTGCACCGCTGACGCCCCGGTCTGTGTAGAGGTCGTCCCGACGGACGCCCGCCGCAAGAATGTCAGCTTCCTGCCGGTCCGTGTCCTGCCCTTTCGTGGATACGCGGGCGTATCCGATCAGCTTGCCCATTGCTACCTCCAATGTGTCTCGTAAGAGTGGATGGATACAAGAAGATTAACACTTACTTGCGAGACATAGTAGTAAGACAGTTGCTAGGCTTAATTCCTGCGGGCGGCAAAGTGTCTCGTCCGACTGTCTCCTAACCGATCCGTTGCGAGACGCCTTATCTCTTCCTCTGCGAGGGTGCGAGCGTCAGATCCAGCCGCATAACCCGAGCAGGTAAAGCTCAAGGCGCAACTGCCGCACGCGCCAATGATTCGGGGCAGATGAAAGGGCGCGATGGAGCAGTCCGTCGAGCATGGTTACAGGCTTACTCCCGGGAGTCTTCTGGAGTTGTTTTCTCAGCATGGGCGCGAGCATCGCGCCGAAGGTTCTTTCTTCTGCTGAGGGGTAGCGTTCAGCGAGGGCAGTAAGTTGTCGTCCGAAAATTCGGCGAGTTCGCAACCTCAAGACTATTCGCGGCCACAAGCGCAAGTCCTGTGCAGCGGCGAGGATCGTGGCCGCATCTTCCGCATCCTGCAAGTGGGCTGGCGACGTATCCCGCTGGAGATGCGCCGCCTCCCCGGCCTGGTAGGCAACCACGTCCCTACTGAGCTTCCTCACGAAGGCCCGGATAGTCCGCCGGGATTCCTCTTCCCGTTCGGCACGCATCTTGCCGACGGTCACCTGTGATACGGCCAAGAGGGAGACGATGGTGCCTACGATGGCGCTGCTTCCAGCACTTGCCAGCAATGTGGGAATATCCATTGGCCTAATGTAAGGGCCTCACTGGTTACTTACGCCGCGCCATGAGGCGGCCCTACGGGGGTGTCGCCGAATCGGGCAGACCACGATCCTCCGAAGCTGTGTGATACTCGGCTGCATGAAGACTCTCGTGGTGCTTCTCAACATCCTGTCGTTTGCGGCTTCTTTCGGTGCGATCTTGTGGGCCTGGTTCGTGGTTCGCAAAGACATACGAGAAAACTCGGAGCTGCTTGCGCGGCTTCGTGAGATTGACGTAAAACATGCCGAAGGTGCACGGTCTGTCCCCGGTGGTCGAGAGGACACTCCGCAGAAGTTTGCCGAGTACCGCGAAGCTGGGAAGACGATGTTCACATACGGGGACCTGCAGCACGCACCTGAGATGGTCAAAGAGCTAATTTATCGACATGCAGCAAGCGGACTCGGGCCGCAGGTCGCTCTCGTCGGCCTTGGGTTGTTTGCAGGACTGGCAGCCAATATCTGGTCGCTTTACCTCCCGGCGTAAACAGCCCCGTCTCTTCGCGCTTTGCTGGCCCCCTGGGGGCTCAAATTGGCCTGGACGAACCAATCACCTCAAGACAGAGCCGCAATCGGTCTGAGAGCCTCCTGCGCCCTCGAATCGGGCGGCCCTTTTAGGCCGGGCCAGCGCTACGGGTTGCCCTAACTAAGGCTGCAACCCTATCCATCTGCTCCGCAGTTTCCGGACGCACGTAATCACGGAGCAACGCGAACAGGGCTTCAGCCTTACTTCCTGCCACCTTTACTTGAAACACCTTTGGGCTGCTGAACCCAACTGCGGGCGGCGTGCATCCCAAGACAGCTCCAACTAAGGTCGCGAAACGTTCAGTTTTGGAGCGGTCAGACGAGGCGTAGTAGATGACAACGCGCCGGACCTTACCGCTGTGGCCGGTCGCCTGATGCGAGATGCCCGCTCGATCCAGCAGAGCGGCGAGTGCCCGGCAGTTGGCATCCATTGCCGCAGCAGCTGCAGCGGCGGCCTTACGTTCCCGCCTTGTGTGTACTTCAAGCGTGATTAAGCGGTTTGAGACTAAGAGCATTCGGGGTGTTCCTGTTCCTTACTGGGAGGGCCCCAAGCCAGGGTGCTTGGGAGGGGTGGGGGAGGACCCGCGCCGAGGGCGGAGTCCTGCCCGGGGGTGTTAGCGCCTGTGTTGCTGTACGGGTTGGAAAGCCCGGCACGGGGAGGCGACGGGTCGGGCCCCCAGCGGCCCGGCCTGTCGTGGTAGGGGAGAGCTACCTCATGCGCTTCTGGCGCTTGTGCTCCTCCCACAGTTCCGCGCCGGTCCTGCCGTCGGGCAGGTACTGGGCGCGGACATCCGGAGAGTTGTTCCAGGCGTCAGGAGTAACGCCATCGGCAAGCGCCTTAGCCTTCGCCGCTTCGTACTCTTCCGCCTTCTCCTGGCCCGGCGTCTTCGGAGGAAGGATCAGGGCGTTCATGTAGTTGAAGTATTCCCGCTGAGCCCGCGAGTCAGCGCTAAGCCCAGCGCGGCGGGCGTCGTCCTCGGAGCGAAATACCTTGCTAATGCCAGGGACCTTCCAGTAACCGGGGGCAACTTCGGCAGGCTTCCAGTTGAGCGTATTCGGGTCAGGCGGCGGGGTGGGGTCCCATGCCGCCTCGGCTTCGGCCAGATGCTCAACGCCCGTCTTCAACTTGCGGAAGTGGTCGTAGCGATCGTTGCATTCATTCATGGAGGCTCCTATGCCTTGCTAGTAGTGCTGTAATCCCTGACGCGCCAGTGACCCGGAACTGCGCCCGGGAGGCCGTGGCGGGCGGCCCACAATATGAGCGCAATGGACGTCTTCCCGTGATCGTCGGCATCAACCCAGAAGTCCGCGCCAGGGTGACGGGCTCGCCTAGCCCGTCGTCGTCCATTCACCTTGGCAGTTACAGGTTCAAGGTGACGGGGGTTAACGCACCTCCGACGCTCATATTCGGTCGACCCGTCAGCTGAAGGGCCTCCGCACAAGTGGTCAAGCTCCCGGGTTTGCGGATGCGTACCTATGAAGATCAGATACATGAGTCGGTGCACCGACCAATCCTTCCCGGCAACCTTGCACCTGCCGTAGTTATCTGAGTTGACGCTTCCGGTCCAAAGCCAACAACCGGAAGCGGGGTCGGCCACAATCTGAGCCGCCACGTCATCAAGCAACTGCTCCAGCTCGCCAGGGGCTAGGTTTGTCAGCAGGCGGCCCTCATGCCGCCGGCAGTAGTCGAGCTTTATGGCCTTGGTGTTGCATCCCGGTTCGATGCATTTGTCCTGCGCGTGCAGACGCTTCCGTGCATGTGCGGCGCAGAGTCCGTGCGAGTGGTGCCGTGAGGTACAGCCGACCACGGTGCATGTCCGCAGAGGTGTTTTGGGCAGAAGAACTCCTTGTTCGTATGCGCGTTTTGAGTTGTCCGACATTTAGATCCAGTGGCCCCATTCGGCGTACTGGCGCTGGAAAGTCGACTTACGGGAAGTGCGGTGTTCTGGTTCCCGTTCTTTCCTTATAGACGGCCCTTTAGGCGGCCTTCATCTGAGGCTTGAGGTTGGGGTGGTCCCGGCCCCAAAGGCCGGGCCGCTTCGGGTCAAGCGTCCGGGCTTTTCACCTTTCCATTGTCTGGATGGCCCCACCGTTAATCCACAGGCAACAAGGGGCAAAAGTTCCAGTCACTCCCCGAAGACGGGAAGTCGAGGGTTTGAGGGCAGGCCCAAGAGCAGCAAGGCGGAACTGAGGAACTGCGGGCCCAAGATGCGAAGGACTTGCGTTCAGCGCCGCATTAGGACAGGGCGCTTGTCTGGTCGCCCTGATGGTATTGGGGACTCACGCCCTCCGCTGACTAGAAGCAAAACTCTGGTTTGCGATAGCCCTATGCTGGTCAAATGACTGAAGACTCCTTGTTCAAGCTCGGATTTGAATCCGAGGAACCTGTAGACGTGACAAAAGACCGCTGGCTGCAAGCCCAGCGGGACCTAATCACAACTACCCTGGATTACAACCTTCAGACAATCGCTGGCCTCGTGGCTGACGGTCGCATAGACCTAAGCCCATCGTTCCAGCGCAGGGATAGATGGGATGTGAAGCGGAAATCTCTTCTTATCGAGTCGTTCCTCATGAATGTGCCGCTGCCTCCGGTCTTTCTTAATGAAGACGAATATGGCCAATATTCGATTATCGACGGCAAGCAACGTCTGACAACAGTTTCTGAGTTTCTAACCGATCAGTTTCAACTTGACGGACTCGGTATCTTCAGCGAAGCAAATGGCCTTAGGTTTTCCGAGTTAGACGCATCGCTTCAATCGGTATTGCAGACGCGTGCCAGCCTTCGCGCGATCATACTTCTAAGGCTTTCAGATCCGCTGATCAAATATCACGTATTCCAGCGCTTGAATACCGGCGGCGTAAGGCTAAATTCTCAGGAAGTGCGGAACGTTACTTTCGCGGGACCATTGAATGATGCGATTGTTGAAGCCTCGGGGTACAAGCAGTTCACGAGACTCCTTGGTCTGACTGACGCGGGCAAGGCTAAGGCAGCAATTTGGCAGCAGATGCGGGATGTTGAACTCGTCTTGAGATACCTGACGCTGAAGGACACTTGGGAGCACTTTGCTGGTTCCTTGGGAGGTGCCATGAATCAGTTTATGGCGGTCCATCAGCACATGGATAAGTTGGAGCGTGAATACAGGATTGAGAAGTTTGAGGCGGCAACGGACAAAGTCGCCGCCGGATTTGGGGAGCTCGCTTTTAAGAGGTTCGATCCCAAAACTGGCCGCGTGGGACGCCAGGTCTTGGCGACATTGTTTGACGCTCAGATGATCGCGGTAGAGCCCTTCTCGCTATTGGAACTTGAGCGTGCGTCGGATGCGATTAAGTCGGGTATGCTCACGCTCTTCTCCGTGGAGGAGTTCGCAAGAGCCATTGCCTCCCAGACCAACACACCGCGTTTTGTAAAGACGCGAATCGCTATGGTGAGCGAGATGGTCCGACGTGCAGTGGCGTCCTCGTAGTGGATCTGGCGGCCTTTCACCGTTCGTTACAAGCGGCCAAGGAGCTCGGTGCCGTGGTCGAAATAGCCTCGATGGACGTCAGAAAACTTACTGGCTTTGGGTTGGGGCTGGACATTATTTCGGCGGCCACATCGGGGGCTACCGTACTTTGCGTGGCTAGGTTTGAAGAATATCTCAAAGGTGCCGCAGAAAGAGCCCTGCAGATGTACTCCAGGGCTACGCCCCCAGTCCAAAGATCGCAACTCGACGTAGAACTTCAGGTAACGATTATGCGTCGCAACATCTCTGCTGCTGTGCAGAAGTCACTCCATGGCGCCGAACGGCGTCCCTCGGAAATCAAGCGAGATGTTCAAGACGTGGCTCGTCGAATTGTCAATGACGCAATTTGGGGTGACCATGCCATTGACACACAATCAAATCCAGGATCGAGAACGGTCGCGGACATCCTCGGGCTGTTAGGTGTAAAGCAATGTTGGCAGAAGCTCGAACAGGAGTTCAGTCCCTTATGGAGTGCGCATCTGAACTCCGAACCTACGCACAAGGCCATTCCGTCGCCTTCCAGCGAACTGGACTCCATTCTTTCGTGGAGAAATATCTGTGCGCATACCAGTCAATCGCCGTCGATTGGTTATAGAGAAATCGCCGAAACAATTGCTTTCCTGGAGGCGCTTTCGACATCCATTGATCGACTACTAGAAAAAACAATTACCGCTCACATATCTGATCTGCAGAGCACACCAGCGCGATGGATTTAGTTACAGATAGGCTACGAAATCGGTTATGCGAACGGGAAGTAGAGAGTGCCAATTGTGCCAATTACTTGGATTGAGGCTCAGAGTTTCATTTTGAAGGAAATGCCCCGGCCAATGGAGTCGCTGCTGAAGGTTGCGGAACCAGTCGTGTATGCCTGGTGGGACCTAGGCGGAGAGTTGGAGCGCTTCTATCCGCCGGGTTTTCCGACTGTGGATTATCAGCAGCCCCTCTACGTGGGTATGGCCGGGACAAACTTGGCGCAGCGGTTCCACCGTCGGCACTCTAGGCGCATTGGTCAGTCCTCTCCACGGCTGTCTCTAGCCGCCCTCCTTTACCGAGAGCTTGACCTGGCTATTGGCGCTCGGATGCAGGGCGAGAAAACGAAACTCCACGCCGATGCCGAGAAGGAACTAACGCGGTGGATGAAGGAACATATCTTGTTCACACATGCGGTGGTTGCTCCGGAGGACGTTGACGCCATTGAGACGATGATCATCGGCCACCTCTTGCCGCCGCTGAACATTCAGAAGGCCCCTTGTAGCCCCTACAAGACAGCCCTTCAGGATCATCGTGAAGCATTTCGACAGGCGATCCAAAGGGGTACACCCGAGCCCTGAGAGGGCTGTGCCTGAACAAAGTTTGGGCTGCCGGGAATGTGCACGGTCCACGCGAATTCAGCCCACGATGCTGTCACGAAGATCTGCACGCTCCCGCTGCTTGCCGGGGACAACATTTCCAGTGCCTTCGTGGTCCCCACCGTGGCTTCCTGCATCGATCTTGTAGTGCATTGCAGCCGGCAGTCTGATGGACGGCGGCAGGTCACGGAAATCCTGTCATTGGGCCGCCGGGTGGAAAACGGCATCATCGAGTCATCCCTTGTCTTCGCCACGGACAACGGCGTCCTGCAGCCACGCGCCAACTCCATGCCCTCAGCCGGGAAATTCTCCAGAGCCGGGTACGACGTCGCTGCGCTCTTGGATCCGCGTTGATATCCGCGCTGCTCGGTGCGACCACAGGGGCCGGGCTTTTCCTCATCTGGTGGTCGTGCTGGGAAATGCCCCATAGGGGGAACCGGGAACGCAGACCCAGCCGCCTATCCGACCTACTGGCGGTTGCAGGAGTTGACAGAGTCTCAACCACGGGCCTGGTCGGAACCTGCCTTGGGCTGGCGTTGTTCGTGGCGCTGGTCTTCTTCGCACTGAGCCGGTCTTGGCCCATCGGGGCCTGCTTTGGCCTCTTTGCAGGCTGGCTGCCCATCGCGCTGCTCCGCTGGCGGGCGAAGAAGCGGCGCGCCATGCTTCGACAGCTGTGGCCTGACGTCGTCGATCATCTCCGATCGGCCATCCGCGCAGGCCTGCCCCTGCCCGAGGCCCTTATACAGCTGGGCGAGAAGGGACCCGAAGAGCTGCGGCCCGTCTTCCGGGAGTTCGGTGGAGACTACCGAGCCGGTGGCCAGTTCGACGGCTCCCTGAACAAACTGAAACACAGGCTCGCCGATCCCGTTGCGGACCGCATCATCGAAGCACTGCGGTTGACACGGGAGGTAGGCGGCTCCGACCTTGGCCGGCTGCTGGGCACTTTGGCCGAATTCCTTCGTGAAAGCGCCCGTACACGCAGTGAGCTTGAAGCACGCCAGTCATGGACGATCAACGCCGCGCGGCTTGCTGTCGCGGCTCCCTGGATCGTGTTGATTCTTCTCGCGACCCGGCCGGAAGCAATCCAGGCCTACAACACGCCCCTCGGCGCGGCAGTCCTGCTGGGCGGCCTGGTGGTGTCGCTGATCTGCTACACGATCATGCTGCGGATTGGTGCCCTTCCCCAGGACGAAAGGGTGCTCCGATGACCCCTGTCTCCCCGGCAGGGGTCGTGTGTGGAGTTGCCTTGGGCATTGGTTTGTGGCTTGTTATCTTCAGGTCGCCGCCGATGCGGGCAACAACGCTGGCTGAACGCATCGAACCCCAGCTCAAGTCCCAGAACCTTGAATCGCGGCTACTGCGCGCAGGTGAACAGAACGTCACACCCTTCGGGCCGCTCGGGAAAATTCTTCGGCCGGTACTCCATGACTGGATAGGCGCCCTGGGCCGGCTGAACCCGTCGCCGGGGGCAACCGAACGCCGGCTGGTTCAGGCAGGGATCGACAAGTCTGCCCTTGACTTCCGTGCAGAACAGCTGCTGTGGGCATCGGGCGGCTTTGTCGCCGCCCTTGGCGTGATTCTGATGGGCGCGGCTGGGGGCCGCTTCAACCCGCTCCTCGCTGCCGTGGCGATCGTCGGATGCGCGGGCATTGGTTTTGTCCTGCGGGATTATTGGCTCGGGGTCCAGGTTCGCCGCCGTGAAGCACGCATGATGGCAGAATTCCCCAGCCTGGCTGAATTGCTGGCGCTGGCCGTCAGCGCAGGGGAAAGTGCAACCGGCGCCCTCGACAGGATTTGCCGGAGCGCCAGGGGAGAGCTCTCCAAGGAGTTCTCGAAAATCCTTGCGGAAACAAGGGCAGGCAAGCCGCTGGTTCTCGCGCTCCAGGAATTCTCCGCACGAACTGATCTTGCTCCCCTGGTCAGGTTCGTGGACGGCATCATTGTTGCGGTGGAACGGGGCACGCCGCTTGCCGACGTGCTCCGGGCGCAAGCCCAGGACGTCCGCGACACTGCCAAACGCGACCTCATGGAGGCTGCGGGCAAGAAAGAAATAGCGATGATGGTGCCGCTTGTTTTTGGCGTACTCCCGCTGACCGTGGTCTTTGCCGTCTTCCCCGGTATCGCCGCGATCAACCTGGGCTTTTGAATCAGGCGCATCCGTGCCCATCCCACCGCAGGAACCAAGGAAGAGGTCAGGAAATTGAAAATGATGGTAGCCCGCTGCACGATGCTCCTTGTTGGCCTCGCAGCGCTCCTCCACGTGGGGATGGCACGCTCAAACAGCGGCGCGTGGCCTCTCGCCGCGGAACGCCGGCCCAGCCAGGAAAGAGTCCCGCATGGCTGCCGGCGTCGCGGCGGCCGCCCTCCCCACGACCACCCGGAGCGCGGTGACGTCCCCGGCTGGGTGATGATTACCCTCATGTCAGCGGTCCTGGTGGCGGCCCTGCTGGCGCTCGCCGGCCCAGCCCTTGAAACCATGTTCAACCAGGCGATGGACAAGGTGGGAGGCTGACGCATGGGCAAACCCGCCGCGTCGCCGCCGGTACCCCGTGGGCAGTGCCGGGCGGGCGAACGGGGCTCGGCGGTGGTGGACTTTGTCTTGGTAGGTGGGCTGCTGACCATGTTCTTCCTCGCGGTCATCCAGTTGACCCTGGCCCTGCACGTCCGCAATACCCTGATCGATGCTGCCGCCTCCGGTGCACGCTACGGCACCCTTGCAGACCGGAATGCTTCCGACGCGGCAGAGCGGACCCGCAGCCTCATCGGGACTGCCCTGACCAGCAGCTTTGCCGAGGATGTGAGTACCAGTGAAACGGATATGCAAGGCATGCGCGTCCTGGAAGTCACCGTCCGGGCGCCACTGCCGGTGATCGGACTCATCGGACCCCGCGGCGTGCTGGAGGTGACTGGACATGCGGCTATTCAAGGGTGATCCGGTACGGCGCTTCCACTCCCGCCTGAACGAGGCACTTTGCCTCCGGCGGCGTCCGGTCCATACGGGGGTCGCTGGGCGCCCACGGTGCGCCGGCACCCCTCAGCAGAGGCGCTTAGGCCCGTTGACTGCGCAGACACATGAACAGGGGAGTGCGGTGGTGGAGTTTACGTTCCTGGCCCTCCTGCTGATGGTGCCCGTGGTGTACTTCATCATCACCGTGGGACAGATCCAGGGCGCGTCGTTCGCCGTTGTCGGAGCAGCCGACCAGGCAGCCAAGGTCTACGTTGCCCAACCCGATGCCTCCGCGGCCCAGGCAGCTGCCGAACAGGCGGTCGCCCTCGCCCTCGCGGATTTCGGTCACCCCGCAGAGCAAGCCAGCATGGCCTTGACGTGCAGCAAGACCGACTGCCAGGCGGCCGGCGCAGCTGTGACCGTCACCGTCCGGCTGGGCGTAGCCCTTCCCTTCGTGCCGTTCGCTGATGGACTCACTGCCACGCAGGTGGAGGCCGCGTCCACGCAACTGGTGGGACGCTACAAGTGAGACCCGGGTCGGCCGACGAAAGCGGACAGATAACGGTCATGATCCTCGGCTACGTGGCCCTGGCTCTCCTGGTGGCCACGGTGGTCATGGGAATCTCGGCCGTATACCTCGAGCACAAGCGTCTCCTGTCCTTGGCGGACGGGGCATCCCTTGCTGCAGCGGACAGCTACACGCTCGGCGAAGTTGATTCGAGGGGTGGAACGCCCTCGGCCGTTCTCAACCCCGCACGGGTCAGGAACGTGGCTGCCGATTTCGTAGCCCAGAGCCCCGCCGCGCAACGCTTCTCTGACCTCGCGGTGACAGGGGCGACGGGCACACCGGACGGCTCAACCGCCGTCGTGGTCCTGACGGCGTCCGTGCACCCGCCAGTGGTGAACTTCCTGGTTCCCGATGGCATCCGCATCGAGGCGACCTCGACGGCCCGCTCACGCCTGACCCGCTGAACCCCTGCCCGCTGAACCCCTGACCCGCTGCATCAGGACCCAGGACCTTGGAAACCGGCCGCGCGAGGCCATCTGCCCCAATAGCGTAGGCTTAAACGACCATGGCCAATATTGATTTTTCCGCTGAAATCCGCGCGCTCCGCGCCACCTACGAGTCCATCGAACGCGTTACCGACGTGGAGGCTCTCAAGGAAGACATCGCCGAACTCAGCGAACGGGCAGGGGAGCCGGACCTCTGGGACGATCCCTCAGCCGCCCAGAAGATCACCTCACGGCTCTCCCACCGCCAGTCGGAGCTGGAACGCCTCACGAACCTGGCGTCACGGATCGATGACCTCGAAGTCCTGGTGGAATTGGGGCAGGACGAGGACGACGCCGACTCGATGGGGGAGGCCGCCGCCGAACTCGAGTCGATCAGGAAGTCCCTCAAGGACCTGGAAGTCGTCACCCTGCTGTCCGGCGAGTACGACGAGCGCGAAGCCGTGGTCTCCATCCGCGCGGGCGCCGGCGGCGTGGACGCGGCAGACTTCGCCGAAATGCTCCTGCGCATGTACCTGCGCTGGGCGGAACGCCATGGATACCCCACCACCGTCATGGACACCTCCTACGCGGAGGAAGCCGGACTCAAGTCGGCCACCTTCGAAGTCAAGGCGCCCTACGCCTATGGCACCCTGAGTGTGGAAGCCGGAACCCACCGCCTTGTCAGGATCAGCCCCTTCGACAACCAGGGCCGCCGCCAAACCTCGTTTGCGGCGGTGGAAGTGATCCCGCTGATCGAACAGACGGACAGCATCGACATCCCGGACAACGAGATCAGGGTGGACGTGTTCCGCTCGTCCGGTCCGGGCGGCCAGTCGGTCAACACCACTGACTCCGCAGTCCGGCTGACCCACATTCCCACCGGCACCGTGGTGTCGATGCAGAACGAAAAATCCCAGTTGCAGAACCGTGCCGCGGCCATGCGCGTGCTTCAGTCCCGGCTCCTGCTCCTCAAGAAGGAACAGGAAGACGCGGAGAAGAAGGCGCTGGCCGGGGACGTCAAGGCTTCCTGGGGCGACCAGATGCGCTCCTACGTGCTGAACCCGTACCAGATGGTCAAGGACCTGCGCACCGAACACGAAGTGGGCAACACGGCGGCAGTGTTCGACGGCGAGATCGACGACTTCATCGACGCCGGCATCCGCTGGCGCACCGACAACCGCAACGCCGAAAAATAAGCCGGGGCAGGCACCGGTGCCGGGCCCGGCAACTTCCTATCCCGCGACACGCCCCCGATAGCCTGCCAAACGAAGGGCGGTCCTGAGTATAGTCAAGGGGCCGGGGCCCACTTCCCCCAAGAGAACACCCGTGCACCGGCTGCAGAACTGGGCTGCATCTAAAAAGAATCAGCCATGCCCTGCAGGGTACTTAGGGCCATGATTCGATTCGAAAATGTCACCAAGGTCTACGACCAGACAGCCCGGCCTGCGCTGGACTCCGTCAACCTTGAGATTGACCGCGGCGAATTCGCCTTCCTGGTGGGCGCCTCCGGCTCCGGAAAGTCCACCTTCCTGCGCCTGGTGCTGAAGGAAGACCGCGCCACCTCCGGCGCCGTCTACGTCGCCGGCCAGAACGTCGCAAAGATCTCCAGCTGGCGCGTCCCCCGCCTGCGCCGTGGCATCGGCGTCGTCTTCCAGGACTTCCGCCTCCTGCCCCAGAAGAACGTGTTCGCCAACGTAGCCTTCGCCATGCAGGTCATCGGCAAGAGCCGCAGCGTCATCCGCGACACCGTGCCCGAGGTCCTGAAGACTGTAGGCCTGGAGGGCAAGGAACACCGCATGCCGCACGAGCTCTCCGGCGGCGAACAGCAGCGCGTGGCTATCGCCCGCGCCGTGGTGAACCGCCCCGGAATCCTCCTCGCCGACGAGCCCACCGGAAACCTGGACCCCACTACGTCCATGGGAAT
The DNA here is from genome assembly GCF_057369995.2 of Arthrobacter sp. MOO21. Lineage (NCBI taxonomy): Bacteria > Bacillati > Actinomycetota > Actinomycetes > Micrococcales > Micrococcaceae > Arthrobacter > Arthrobacter sp. MOO21. The sequence continues at coordinate 3,287,712 of NZ_CM170671.2, forward strand.
CATGGGTGTCCTGGACAAGATCAACCAGAACGGAACCACCGTCGTCATGGCAACCCACGATGACGACATCGTCAACGAGATGCGCAAACGCGTGGTGGAGCTGAAGAACGGCGTGGTCATCCGCGACGAGGCCAGGGCCCTTTACACCTCGATGATTCCCGTCGTCGGCCAGTCGCGGCGCCTGAAGGACGCCAGCGGCAGGGAGGCGCACGACGACGGCCTGCCGGGCGAAGGCCGTGAAGGCGAGGCACAGCGATGAGGCTTGCATTCATCCTTTCCGAGATTGGCAGCGGCCTGCGCCGCAACGTCTCCATGGTGGTCTCCGTCATCCTCGTGACCTTCGTGTCCCTCACCTTCGTGGGCGCAGCCGGGATGCTCCAGATGCAGATCAACCAGATGAAGGGCTACTGGTACGACAAGGTCCAGGTAGCCATCTTCCTCTGCAGTGAAGGTTCGACGGCGCCGGGTTGCGCCACAGGGTCCGTCACGCCGGAGCAGCAACAGAGCCTCAACGCACTGTTGGAATCGCCGGCCGTGGCGCAGTACATCAATGACTTCCAGTTCGAGTCCAAGGAAGAGGCCTACAAGCACTTCAAGGACCAGTTCTCGAACTCGCCGATCGTCGACTCCGTAACCCCCGACCAGTTGCCGGCGTCCTTCCGGATCAACATGAAGGACCCCGAGAAGTACCAGATCATCAGCGAGACGTTCTCCTCGCAGCCGGGCGTCGAAACAGTGATCGACCAGCGGCAGCTGCTCGAACGCCTCTTCTCAGTGATGAACGGCGCCTCCCTGGTCGCAGTCGGCATCGCAGGCGTCATGATTGTCTGCGCCATCCTGCTGATTGCCACCACCATCAGGCTTTCCGCCTTCAGCAGGCGCCGGGAAACCGGCATCATGCGCCTCGTCGGGGCCTCCAAGACCGTCATCCAGCTGCCCTTCATCCTGGAGGGCGTCATCGCCGCGGTCATCGGCGCGGCCCTGGCCTCCGGGACCCTGTGGGCGGTGGCGCACTTCTTTCTGGGCGACTACATGTCCCGCCAGTACCCGGACACCGCCTTCATCTCCTCTGGCCAGACCCTCATCCTCGCCCCGGCGCTGCTGATCCTTGGCGCATCCTTGGCAGGAATTTCGTCTCTCTTGACCTTACGCAGATATTTGCGCGTTTAGGCTATGCAAACCGACCAAGGAATGCCCATGAACCTAACCGATCACACTTCCCCGCGGCCCCGACTCCGCCGTGGGCCCGCGGCCGCCCGCCGGCTGGGAATCATCAGCGGCGTGCTTACTGTCATGCTTTCCGCGGGGCTTGCCGCGCCTACGCCGCTGGCCTTCGCCGACGACCTCGAGGACCGCAAGGCTGCCCTCGAAGCCGAGGCCGCCCGTGTCCAGCAGTCCCTGGAGTTCGTCGATTCCCGGATCGCCAAGGCCGCCGGCGACCTGGTGATCTACCAAGGCCAGCTGCCCGGGGCCCAGCAGGCACTCCTCGAAGCGCAGGGGCGCGTTGCCAGTGCGGTCAAGGAAGTCGAAGCCCTTGCCGCCCGTGTGGACATGGCGCAGCAGAACAAAGCCAAGATCACCCAGCAGCTTGAGACGGACAAGCAGAAGATCGCGGACACCAAGAAGCTGATCGGCCAGATCGCCACCCAGGCCTACAAGTCGGGCGGCGTGCCCTCCAACCTGTCACTCTTCTTCGGCTCCAATGCCGGCAGCAGCCTGACCGAGACCATGGACCTCGCCGACCAGGCGATGCGCAGCCAAAACGCCGCCATGGACAAGCTGTCCCAGCAAAATGCCACCAACGTCAACTCTGAAGCCCGGCTGCAGGCCGTGGAAGCGGAGATCAAGGACCTTAAGTCCAAAGCGGACGCAGCGCTCGAGCGGGAAAAGGCTGCCCGCGACGAAGCGGCCGCCAAGAAGGCGCAGGTCGACCAGCTGATCGCCGACACCACGCGGCTGGACGCAGAACTCCAGGCCGCCAAGCCCGGCATCCAGGCACAACTCGCCGGTGTCCAGGCCAGCCAGAACCAGGTTGCCAACGAAATCGCCGAACGGGACCGCAAACTGCGGGAAGCCTGGGAAGCGGAACAGCGCCGGCAGGCTGAAGCGGCCGCCGCGGCTGCTGCCGCTGCAGCGGCCGCAGCCAACCGCCCGGCCCCGCCCGTCCAGCCTTTCGTACCCAGCACCGGATCGCCGTCGGCCTTCGGTCTGCGCCACCCGTTCGACGGGAACATCCCCATTACCTCCGGCTTCGGTTGGCGCGCAACCCCGCCGGGCACCATCGACTTCTACGGAACCGGAGGCTACCTGCACACCGGTATCGACTTCGGCGCTGCCTGCGGAACCCCCGTGTACGCGGCAGCGGCAGGGGAAGTCTTCAGCTCGGGCTGGAACTCCGCGGACGGCGGAGGATGGCGCGTCAAGATCTCGCACGGGGTGGTGGAGGGCAACTCCCTGACCACGATCTACTACCACAACTCCAGCATCGTGGTCTCCAACGGGCAAAGGGTGTCCCAGGGCCAGCTGATCGCTTACTCGGGCAACACCGGCAACTCCACAGGATGCCACGCGCACTTCGAAACCTGGCTGAACGGCGCCGCCGTCGACCCCATGAGGCTGCTGTAGGCCGTACCGCCCCGCTGTAGACTGGTAAGACTCCGCGCCGCTGGCGCGGAGGACATCCAGGCTCAACCCGAGGAGTTTCCCCGTGCCCAAAGAAAGTGGCCGTAAAGTGGTGGCCACCAACCGCAAGGCCCGGCATGACTATCACATACTGGACACCTACGAGGCCGGCATCGCGCTCATGGGCACCGAAGTGAAGTCCCTGCGTGAAGGCCACGCGTCAATGGTGGATGGATTCTGCACTTTCTACAACGACGAACTGTGGATGGAAGCCATCCACATCCCCGAGTACAACCAGGGCAGCTGGACCAATCACGCCGCCCGCCGGCGTCGCAAGCTGCTGCTGCACCGCGAGGAGCTCATCAAGATCTCCCATAAGGTCCGGGAGTCCGGCTACACCATCGTCCCGCTCCAGCTGTACTTCGTTGACGGCCGTGCCAAGGTGGAGATCGGTGTGGCCCGGGGCAAGCGTGAATACGACAAGCGGCAGACGCTGCGCGAGCAGCAGGACAACCGCGAGGCCCAGCGGGAGATGCGCGATCGCAACCGGCGGCGCTAGGAATTATTTTCGTGCGGCGTGCGTTAGTATTGATAGTCCGGCAGGCTTGCCAGCCGGTTTGGTAACAAAATATGGGGATGATCGGTTTCGACGGTGTTTGTCGCGACAGGTGAAGCGGGCCGAGGATGCAGAATTATCTCGTTAACGCTGTCTGCAAAACAATAAGTGCCAAACAAACGCGCACTGACTTCGCTCTTGCTGCCTAAGCAGTAAGACAGTCCGTCAGCCCGGGGATGCTATCGCCCCGGTTCCTGGCGTCATTTAGATAGCCACTGCTGTTTACCCTCGTCATCGGGGTGAACGGGACTTTTAGGTGACTGGGCCCGGATCAGCCAGCTGTTTGCAGCATGGCTGGGGCCGAGAAAATCCGACGCAAACTGCGCCCGGAGAAGCCCTGACAACACGACATCGGACGGGGGTTCAATTCCCCCCATCTCCACATTTGTGGTGGGTCGGCACATCCTTCAGGGATGAGTCGGGTCACCAGGAACACCCCGGTCTTCGGACCGGGGTGTTTTTCTTTGCCCGGTGTTGGCCCGGGTCCGTGCCCGGCCGGGCCTAAATCCCCTAGCGGAGCCCGGCTGGCAGGCGGTAGCTTCAACGCCATGCACAATGATCCACCGCAAACTCCCACAGAAGTACTGGACGCCTCGGCCTGCTGGGACCTCCTTCGGGGGGTTTCCGTCGGCCACCTCGCTGTATTGGTGGACGGCTACCCAGAGGTTTTCCCGGTCAACTACAAGGTGGACCACCAATCTGTTGTATTCCGCACGGGCGAAGGAACGAAGCTCCGGGCCGCAGCAGGTCCACTCGCTGTCGCGCTTGAAGCAGACGGCCTGGACGATGCCAGCCGCAAGGCCTGGAGTGTCCTCATCAAGGGCAAGGCCGACATCCTGGAAGCTTCAGACGAACTCCTGGCCGGGGTCGGCCTCACCCTGTTTCCCTGGCAGGCCGGGGACAAAGACTACTTTGTGCGCGTCGTTCCCACCTCGGTGACCGGCCGCCGGTTCACGGTGACCTCGCCGCTGACCTGGTGGAACCACGTGGAGCATCCTGCTGGCACCGGGCTCAAGTGACAGCGGCTCCTACATGACAGCAGAAATGGCGGCCAGGGTGTGCAGGCCCTACGGCCCTGTCCAAATCAACTCTTGTGCTGGTAGCACTGACCTATGATCGGGTCGCCCACCGCAGTCGCCGCCAAGCCGCCGTTCGATGCCGTGATCTTTGATCTGGACGGGGTGGTCACCAACACGGCGTTGGTCCACCAGGCCGCATGGAAGGACGCCTTCGACCAAATCCTCCAGGACCCACGGGTACCGGCCGGTGCCAACCGCGCGCCCCTTACCCGCTCGGACTACCTCACTTTCATCGACGGCAGGCCGCGTGAGCAGGGGGTGGTGAACTTCCTGGCCGCCAGGGGAGTCCACGTCGAGCGGGGCTCGGAGTCGGACGGGCCCGGGGCATGGACCGGGTTCGGCCTCGGTGCCCTGAAGAACGACCTGTTCCTCCAGCACTTGAAGCACGACGGCGTCCAAACGTATCCGGGGACACTGCAACTGCTGCAGAGGCTTTCGGCCGCCGGCGTTCCAACAGCGGTGGTCACCTCGAGCCGCAACGCTGCACGCGTGCTGGACGCCGCGGGGATCCGGCAGTTGTTCACTGAGGTTTTGGACGGCACGACGGCAGCCGGGCTGGGCCTGGAAGGGAAGCCCGCTCCGGATGTGTTCCTGGCAGCCGCGTCCAGGCTGGGCGTGCCACCTGCACACGCCGTGGTGATCGAGGATTCCGCCGCGGGCGTTGAGGCTGGACGGCGCGGCGGCTTTGGCCTCGTCGTCGGAATCGATCGCAGCGGCAGCCGCCGCCAACTGGAAGCCGCCGGTGCGGGGACGGTACTCAATGATGTGGGCGAGCTCGACCTCGGGCAAGTCATCGGCAATGCCTGGCACCTCGTCTACGAAGGATTCGACGCCGGCCATGAAGGCCACCGGGAGGCGCTGACTACCCTGGGCAACGGCTATATGGGCGTCCGGGGAGCCGCCCCGGAAGGCGGGGCGTCCAGCTACGCGGGAATGTACCTGGCGGGCGTCTACAACCGGGTCACGGCGAAAGCGGCCGGCGAGGAGCTGATGGAAGAACACATGGTCAACGCCCCTGACTGCCTGTCCCTGGACATGCGCCTGGCCGGCAAGCGGTGGTGGTCCGAGGGAGGCCTCGCCGCCGTCCGGGAGCGGCGCGTGCTGGACCTGAAAAGGGCTGTGCTGGAGCGGCGCCTGCTGCTGGAAGGCACCGATGGGCAACGCATGGAAGTGGTGCAGACCAGGTTTGTGTCGATGGCCGAACCGCACCTGCTGGCGTTTGAAACCACCGTCACAGCCCGCGGCTGGAGTGGGACACTCGAGGTGCGCAGCGGCATTAACGCCGGGGTCCGGAACGCAAACCTGCCCGAGCGGGCCCAGGGTTCGGACGTGCACCTCGCCGACAGGACGATTGACAGTCCCGGAACCAGCCCGGATGGGACTTTCGTCGTCGAGGCGGAGACGACCCAAAGCCTGATCCGCATTGCCGCGGCGTCACGCACCCTTATCTCCACAGACGCAGGCCCGGGGGAGGGCGGGCGAAAGGGGGCGCTCCATTTCCGGACGTTCAAAATCCAGCTGACCGACGGGCTGCCCGTGCGGATCACCAAGACTGTCGCCGTCGTGACCTCCCGCGACCGTGCCATCTCATCACCGGAAACAGCGTCGCGGGCCGTCCTGGCACGCACAGGTGACGACTTCGAGGAACTGATGTCCGCCCACCACGAGGCGTGGCGCCGGGAACTGGAACCGTTCATGGTGGACATCGACGCGCCCGTCCAGGTCCGGCTGGTCCTGAACCTGCACATCTTCCACCTCCTGCAGACCCTGAGCCACCACACCGCCGAACTGGACGCCGGCGTCACGGCGCGCGGCCTTCACGGCGAGGGTTACCGCGGCCACGTCTTCTGGGACGAACTGTTCGTCCTGCCCTTGCTCACCTCCAGGACTCCAGGCGTGGCCCGTTCACTGATCGAGTACCGCTGGCGCAGGCTCCCGGCGGCCCGCTACGCGGCAGCCCTGAGGGGACTGTCCGGCGCTATGTTTCCCTGGCAGAGCGGCAGTGACGGGACCGAGGAAACGCCGAAATGGCTGTACAACGACAGGTCCGGGCGGTGGATGCGGGACCACTCACACCTGCAGGTGCACTCGGGCCTGGCGGTGGCCTTCAACGCCTGGCAGTACTTCCAGGCCACAGGTGACAAGTTGTGGCTCCTGCAAAAAGGGGCGGAACTGGTGATCGACGTCGCCCGGTTCTTCTTCTCCCTCGCAGAGTACGATCCGAAGGCCGACCGGTACCACCTGCGCGGCGTTGTGGGACCGGACGAATACCACACCGGCTATCCGGGCAGGGCCACTCCGGGCCTCGACGACAACGCCTACACCAACGTGATGGCGGCATGGGTGTGCCACCAGGCATCAGGCATCATGGCCTTCCTTGACGGAAGCGAGCGCGCCGGGCTCATGGAGCGCCTGGGAGCTACGGAGCTGGAAGTGGCCGGGTGGGAGCACATGGGCGCCAGGATGTACGTCCCCATCCATGCCGACGGGGTCATCAGCCAGTTTGACGGCTACGAGCAGCTGCGGGAACTCGACTGGGAACGCTACCGCAACACCTACGGCAGCATTGAACGGCTGGACCTGATCCTGGAAGCGGAGGGCGACGGCACCAACAGCTACAAGCTCGCCAAGCAGGCAGATGTGCTGATGCTGCCCTACCTGCTGGGGCATGAAGGCCTCGTCAATATCCTCAAGCGCCTGGGTTACGGGTTCTCGCAGGAACAGCTCAACAGGACCATCGATTATTACCTGGCCCGGACGGCGCACGGCTCCACCCTCAGCCGGGTCGCCCACGCATCCGTCCTTGCGGCCGTGGACGCCGACCGTGCGTGGGACAGTTTCAGGGAAGCGCTCGACGCCGACCTCGACGACACCCAGCACGGCACCACGCGTACCGGGATCCACCTGGGCGCAATGGCCGGCACCATCGACGTGGTGCAGCGCAGTTTCGCGGGCCTGCGGTTCAGCGGTGACACCATCCTGTTCGCCCCCAACCTGCCCACCGGCCTGCGCGCCGTGGGCTTTGAAGTGCTGTACAGGGGGCACAAGCTGAAGATCCACCTGACCGAGGGGCACCTGGATATTGCATCGGCACCCGGCAACGCAGGGCCGATTAACGTGCGCGTGCACGGCAGCCTGCTGGTCCTGCCGCCGGGACAGGCCCGGCATGTCCCGCTGGCTGCCGGCACACCGGGGGTGGCAGCATCATGAGGCAGCTTGGGATCCTCAGCAGCGGAGGAGACTGCCCGGGCGTGAACGCGGTGATCCGGGGAGCGGTCCTGGGCGGAGCCGTGGCGCACGGGTACGGGTTCCTTGGTTTCCGCGACGGGTGGCGGGGAGTCCTGGAGCAGGACGTTGTCCCCCTGCCCAGGACCAGCGTCCGCGGCATTGCCCGCCTTGGCGGCACTATCCTGGGGACGTCCAGGACCAACCCGCTGGCGGGGGACGGCATGGAAGCGGTACGCGCCAGTGTCCGCCGCAACGAGCTGGAGGGCCTGATCGCCATCGGTGGCGAAGGTACACTGGCCGCCGCACGGGAGCTGAACAGCCGGGGCATCAACGTCGTGGGCGTGCCTAAGACCATCGATAACGACCTGGGCGCGACAGACTACACCTTCGGCTTCGATTCGGCGGTGCAAACGGCCACGGAGGCCATCGACCGGCTGCGGACTACCGGTGAATCACATCACCGGTGCATGATCGCCGAGGTCATGGGCCGGAACGCCGGCTGGATAGCCCTGCATGCGGGCATGGCTTCGGGTGCGCACGCCATCCTGATACCGGAACATCCCGTCTCCCTGGAGCAGGTCTGCGCCTGGGTGTTGTCGGCCCGCGACCGTGGCCGGGCACCGCTGGTCGTGGTGGCCGAAGCGTTCGCTCCTGTTGGCCATGCTGCACCTTATGCGCCGCGCGGCCTCGACACCTTCGGCCGGCCACGCCTCGGCGGAATTGGCCTGTTCCTGGAAGAAGAGCTGCAGAAACGGACGGGGATCGAGACCAGGGCCACCATCCTCGGCCATATCCAGCGCGGCGGCGAGCCCACCGCCTTCGACCGGGTCCTCGCCACCAGGCTGGGCATGGCCGCCGTTGAAGCCGCGGCCGCAGGCAGGTGGGGCACCATGGTTGCACTCCGCGGCACCGACATCGTCAACGTCGGACTTGAACAGGCCCTTGGCGCCTTGAAGACAGTGCCGGAGGCCCGTTACCAGGAAGCCGCGGTCCTGTTTGGGTAAGGTGCGGCTTGGGGTGGGGTACTGCCCTGGCGCTCGCGGCTGCCTGTCAGGAACGGATCCGGAGTACCGCTGATCCGGTGATCCTGTCCGTGGCCAGGTCCTCCAGCGCTTTGTCCCCGGCGTCGAACGGGTACACCGTGGTGGTCAGGGAAACGGGAATCCGTGCGGCGAGGTCCAGGAATTCGTGTCCGTCCGCCCGGGTGTTGGCGGTCACGCTCCGCACCTGGCGCTCGAAGAAGAGCTCGGAGCCGTAATTGAGCGGGGGAATGGCACTGAGGTGGATCCCGGCGATAGCCAAGGTGCCGCCGCGGTCAAGGGAACGCAGTGCGACCGGGACGAGGTCCCCGGCCGGAGCGAAGAGGATGGCGGAGTCAAGCGGTGCCGGCGGAACGTCGTAGGCATCGCCAACATACGCCGCGCCCAATTCCCGCGCCAAGGCACGGGCCTGCGCGGAACGCGTCATCACGTAGAGGGAGGCACCCTGGTGCAGTGCCAGCTGCGCGGTGATGTGCGCCGAACTGCCAAAGCCGTAGATGCCCAGCCGTCCCCCCGCCGGCAGCGCGGCCCGCTTCAGGGCCCGGTATCCGATGATCCCCGAGCACAGCAAAGGTGCGGCCTGCTCGTCGGTGAACACGGGAGGCAGCGGGTAGGCGAAATCCTCGGCGACCGTTAGCTGCTCTGCATAACCGCCGTCCCTGTCCCAGCCGGTGAAAACCGGCGCGGAGCAGAGGTTTTCGTCACCTCGGCGGCAATACGCGCAGCTGCCGCAGACTCCGCCGAGCCAGGCCACGCCCACCCGGTCACCCGGACGGAACCGGGTGCAGTCCGCGCCCATGCCGACGACGATGCCCACCGCTTCATGGCCGGGCACCACATGCGGATGATGCGGCGCCAAGTCCCCCTCCGCCAAATGGAGGTCCGTGCGGCAAACCCCGCAGACAACCACGTCCACCAGCACTTCACGGGGACCCGGCCTCGGGGTGCCCCGCTGCCCCAGGACCAGGGGACGGGCAGCTATGGGGCCGGGTTCACCCACCCACCAGGCAAGCACGCCGCTTCCTAACGGCCTCGCCTATTCAAAGCCGGCGCGGGTTGCATCGTCCAGGGACGACCGCCACAACAGGGGCGCGTTCATGGTGAAGCGCCTCCCGGTGATGGACTCCGGGACGATCCGGATGAAGTGCTCCTGCCCAACGCCCTGCCAGGGGAACGTTGCGCGGCGGATGTTGTCCGGGTCAGGCCCGGTGGGAGTCGTTTCGGCAGCCTTGCCCTTGACCACCACGCTCCATGCGAGGCCGAATTCCGAACTGACGGTGTCTGCCTCCAGGGCGACAGTGGCATCGGACCGGATTGCCTGCTCCTTGGTGCCGCCGCCCGTGCGGAAGACAAGGCTCTGCCCGTCAACCTTGTAGTTGACGGGAAAGACATCGGGATGGCCATCCACTATCACGGCCAGGCGCCCCACCCCGGTTTGGGAGAGGAGCGCCCAGCACTCTTCAGGATCGAGGATCTCTGGTTCGGGTATGTTCTTCGTGTCGCTCATAGGCCACAGCGTAGGCGGACGCCGTCGCGGCAGGAAGGGCATAAAGGCCCGGCCTCCGGCGTTCCGGCACGCAGGTCCGATCGGCAGTGACTAGAGCCAGTCTGCCGAAAAATCCACCGGCGGCCACCAGCGCGTGCGCGGCGTGACCGCGAACCTTCGCCCGCTGATCTCGGTGGGCGTGATGCTGATCAGGTGTTCCTTGCTGCCGGGCGCCCAGGGTTCGCGGTCGGCGTCGGGAGCGGGAAGCTGCATCCGGGTTTCATCGAAGGGCTCGGGCCTGCCCTTCGCCACTACGCTCCAGGCCTCGGTGGCATAGGGGTTGAGGCCGTCAACCTCGAAAGCGGCCACGGCACCTGTGAGCAGGGCCCGCAACTTCGTGCCCGGCGCCGTGCGGAACAGCAGCATTGCCCCGGCAACGGTGAAGTTCACGGGGAAGATCTCCGGAACGCTGCCGTTGATGACAGCCAGGCGGCCCACGTAGGAGGACCGAAGGTACCGCCAGCATTCTTCCGGGTCCAGGACTTCTGTTCTCGACCCGGCGGGGGAATCACTCATGCTACCGATCCTAGGGGCTGGGCAGCCGCCGCGCACCGGAGACCCGGAGTTCACCCGTGGTGGCGTTCACCGATGGCGTAGGGGCAGCGGGACTTGCAGGCCCCGTTCCCGCGTTAATCCCCGTAAGGACCCGGTGCGGGCAAACACCTCCGCCGGGATCGGCATGAAGCTGGAGGTGCGCCATGGAACAGGCGCGGGAACCCATCCCTGACAACGACGACGTCCTGGACGCATATTCCCAGACGGTGATGCGGGTCGCGGCGGCCGTCACCCCGCATGTGGCAGCCATCGAAATGTCCGCGGCCCGCCGCAACGGCAGGGTGCGGGTGGGCGCCGGATCCGCTGTGCTCTTCACCGAGGATGGCTACCTGCTCACGAACTCCCATGTTGTGGCGGGCACCAGCCACGGGCATGCGGTTTTCGCTGACGGCAGCAGGATGGAGCTGGAACTTGTAGGCGCCGACCCGTTGTCCGATCTCGCCGTGGTCCACGGGTCGCGTCCCAAGGTTCCGCCCGCGGAGTTCGGAGCGGCGGAGTCCCTGCGCGTGGGACAGCTGGTGGTCGCCGTCGGAAACCCCCTGGGCCTGGCCGGGTCCGTGACTGCCGGCGTGGTGAGCGGGCTGGGCCGTGCCATTCCCGTCTGGTCCGGCGGCAACCGGCGCGTCATTGAGGACGTCATCCAGACGGACGCGGCATTGAACCCTGGAAATTCCGGTGGCGCACTTGCGGACACCCACGCCAGGATCGTGGGCATCAACACTGCCGTGGCGGGTGCCGGGCTGGGACTGGCCATCCCGATCAATGCCACGACCCGCAGGATCATCTCGGCGCTGCTGTCCAATGGCAGGGTCCGGCGGGCCTACCTGGGCCTGGTGAGTACGCCGATCCAGCTCAGCGCCAGCGCCGTGGTGCGCACGGGGCACCGGGAAGGCCTGCGGGTGGTGGAGGTGCTGCCCGGTTCGCCGGCCGGCAAGGCCGGACTGTCGCCGGGGGACATCCTGCTGGCAGCGGGAGGCCAGTCGGTCAGCAACGCGGAGAGCCTGCAGCGGCTGCTGTTCGCCGACGCCATCGGCGAGCCGCTCGACATCGCCGTCCTCCGCGACGGCGCCGAAATCCACCTCACGGCGGTCCCGGAGGAAATGACCGGCAACGGCGGGTAGGTGCAGGGGGGCGCCGGCATACCGGACGGCGGCGGAACCCGGCTTAGGGGGCGGGCGCCGCCACGTCCGCGATGCCCACGAAACGTGTGCCCACGCCGTCGTACTCGCTGCGGACGAAGCCCGGGCGGAGGGACGGAACATCGGAGGGGGCATGATGCCCGCATACGACGTAGGTGAAGTCCGGCCACCACTTCTTGGGGCGCGCAGCTTCCTCGTACCCGCAGACGGCGCATTCGAGGTGCACCCACACCGGCCGCTTCCCTGTCCGGTTGGCCCGGGACTGCACGAGCCAGGGCGGAGGGTTGTCAAGGATGGTGCGGAGTTCCGCTTCCGTCATCCACTTGGGCAGGCCGTGGCGCTGCGCCATTTCGAGGGGAACATCCAGGGCTATTGCCGCGTCACGTCTGCTGATCATCAATGTCCACGGTACGGGAACGGGCCAAATCGCTGTCCCGCGGCTGTGTCCAGGAAGCCGCAGTCAGACTGCGTCCAGGACGCAGCCCGGGTGGGGAGTGGTGCTGGAAACCCAGAGCGCCGACGCGATCTCGTCCGCGAGGTCGAAGTCCCGGGCGCCGCGCGAGCCGCTGATCCGCACCACCAGGGCACCGCCAAACGGCCTGCGTCCCATGACCTCCACGTCGGCATCCAGGTCGATGTCCTCGGCGGCAAGGTAGCGCAGCAGCTCCGGGTTGTCGTCACTGATCCGGGTGATCCTGCCGGTGTGGCCCTCGTCCAGCTCCGCCAGCAGGTGGGCGCGGGGCATCAGCACCTGCCCGTCCGCGGTGGGGATCGGGTCGCCGTGCGGATCCCGGCTGGGATTCCCGAGCTTGGCCGCCACACGTTCGATGAACGTATCCGAGACGGCGTGTTCCAGCAGTTCGGCCTCATCGTGGACCTCGTCCCAGCTGTAACCCAGCTGCTGGACGAGGTAGGTCTCGATCAGCCGGTGCCGGGCGCACCATGGCCAGCGCCAGGCGGAGGCCAGGGGCGGTCAGGGTGACGGCGCTGTAGGGCTTGTGGTCCACCAGGCCCTGGTCCTTGAGTTTGCGGACCATTTCGGACACCGAGGAGTTGGCCACGCCCAGGCGCTGGGCCAGCTGCGAGGACGTGATGGGCTTGTCCTGCCATTCGGTGAATGAGTAGATGACCTTGACGTAGTCCTCGATTGAGGAGGAGGGCGCACTGGTCTTCACAGGTCCAAGCCTACCGGCTTCCGGCAGGCAGGTGCGGCCCGGCCGACCTCCAAGCGGGTCCGGTCATGCCTTTACGGCCCGCCAGGCGAGGGTGAGGTACGGAAGCTCCAGCTCCTGGTCAGCGGTGTGGCCGAGGTGTTCGTGCAGGTACCAGTCAAGGTTGGCCAGGACCTTGGCCCGCGTCGCCTCACCGGCGCGCAAGTAGTAGCTGCGGGACTTGGTGAGTTCCATCAGGTCGGTGGTGGTCACGGTATCCTGCCAATGCGTCACGTGCCCTTCGAGCCGGTGGAATTCAGGCCCCACCACGGGCTTGTGGCCCGGCCGGTACACGTCCCCGGCGTGCATGATCCTGGACAGGCGGTGCACCCAGGGCACGGACGTGTCCAGCTGGTTCCAGACCAGGCCGAGGGTTCCGTGCGGCCGCAGGACCCGGGCGAGCTCAGTGCTCGCGGCCAGGGGGTCGCACCAGTGCCAGGCCTGGGCCACGGTAACGACGTCGAAGCCCGCCCCGGGCAGGCCGGTCGCCTCGGCAGTCCCCGTCACAGCCGTGGCGGCAGGGCAGTGGGCCTTCAGCTGTGCGAGCATGTCCGCAGAGGGGTCGAGGGCCGTGACGTCCAGGCCCATCTCCAGCAGCAAGGCAGTGAACTTTCCGGTACCGGCGCCGACGTCCAGGACGTCGCGGGCGTGCTCGGGAACCAGCCACCGGGCCGATTCCGGGGGATAGCCGGGCCGGACCCGCTGGTAGTGCCTGCCGCCGTCCTGGAAGCTCTGCCCAAGCTCCTGCCGCCGCCCGTGATCGAGTTTGGGACCGCCCCGGACCACGCGTGGCCTCCTTCACCTGCTGCCGATGGATACCTTTTGAATTTACCGCATGGCGGCGCAGGCAAAGGGGGAGCGAGTGCGGGGCCAATCGCCGGGCTTGGCCCGGGTACGTCGCCCGGTCAGTCCTCCGTGCAGGGCGCGGCGCCAGCGGTGCCTGGCGTATTGGGCGCCCAGTGCGGGTAGGTGCGGAAGTCATTGGCCGGCACCCAGCGGCCTGCATCCACGACATAGTCCCAGCCCAGCCCGCTGCTGCGCAGGGTGCGGATGCCGTCGAGGAGCCGCTCCGCGTCCTCCAGCCTGGATCCGACGCCGAAGCTGGCGCGGAGGGAGCCGGACGGCAGCCCGAGCCGCTTCAGCAGCGGGTGCGCGCAGAAGCGGCCATCACGCAGTCCCACGCCGTGTTCGGCCGAGAGGTAGGCGGCCACCAGACCGGCGTCATAACCCTCCACGGAGAAGTTGACTACGCCGATGGTGTCCGTTTCCGGGTTGGTGTCCCTGAAGATCTGGTGGACAGTGACACCCTCGATGTCCTGGAGGCCTTCCACCAGGAAGGACCGGATGGCGGACTCGTGCGCGTGCCAGCGGTCCTGGTCCAGCCCGGCAATGACCTGCGTGGCGCGGGCAAGGGTGGCGGCGCCGAGCACGTTCGGCGAGCCCCCCTCGTGGCGGGCCGGCCCGGTGGCCCAGCTGACGCCGTCGAGCCTTGCTTCTTTGACTGCACCGCCCCCGGCGAGGTGCGGAGTGCCGGCGTCGAGCCAGTCGGGGCGCCCCACCAGGACGCCGGCGCCGAAGGGCGCGTAGAGCTTGTGCCCGGAGAAGGCGAGGTAGTCGACGTCGTCGGCGCTGATGTCCACCCGGCGGTGCGGGGCGAGCTGGGCCGCGTCCACCACGATCCGTGCGCCGTGCTGGTGGGCCAGCGCGGCCAGTGCGCGGATGGGGAGGATTTCGCCGGTGACGTTGGAGGCGCCGGTGACTGCAAGGAGGCTGACGCCGCCCTGCTCCAGCTCCGCCCTGACGGCCTCGATGGTTCCCGCGATGGTGTCCGCGGCCACGATGCTGCGGTGCGGCACCCCCTGCCACGGCAGGAGGTTAGCGTGGTGCTCGATGTCCAGGTAGAGGACCTCCCCGGCAGGGTGGCCGTCGGTGACGGGCAGGCAGCCGGCCAGCAGGTTGAGCGAATCGGTGGTGTTCCGGGTGAAGATCACCGAGTCGTCGGCGCGGCCGCCCACGAAGTCGCGGACGATGCTCCGCGCGTTCTCGTACACGGAGGTGCTGATCTGGGAGGCGTAGCCGGCGCCGCGGTGGACGCTCGCGTAGTACGGCAGGATTTCGTTAAGGTACGCGGAGACCAGGGACAGTGCCGGTGCGGACGCGCCGTAGTCGAGGTTGGCGTAGCGGACATGCCCGCCGGTGATCAGGGGCGCCTGGATCTCGGCGCCGGTGACGGCGGCGAGGGGGTGGCCGGCGGCGGCCTGGCGTGCGTCGAAGGCGGCCGCAGTTTCGGCGATGGCAGTGCTGGGGGAGACGGTGGCAGTTGTCACAGAGACCTCACTTGAATCAGGACCCCGACATCACAGGAATCCGCGCTTGCCGCATCCGCTCCGGACCGGCCTGGTCGTCACCCGGGGCACCCCACCGCGAATGGAGGGTTGCCTGGCCAGCAAACCGGGGTTTTGCGCTGGCACTCGTGACCTGCATAAAAGCGTAGAACATGGAACGGCCCGGACTGAAGCCGGGCCAATTGTTAAGGCATTTGTTACGCCTGCCGAATAAAGAACGCCGGACGCCTCCTTCAGGAGGTGTCCGGCGTCGCAATATTCGGATCCAGGGCGATACGACGACCGTTACAGCAGATCGTCCAGGTAGGGGTTCAGGCGGTGCAGAACCTCCGAGTGCAGGATCGAGTTGGTGGCCAGCGCGTTCCCGCCGAACGGGCCGTCCTCGCCTTCCAGGGACGTGAACCGGCCGCCCGCCTCCACGACGATGGGGACCAGGGCGGCCATGTCGTAGAGGTTCAGCTCCGGCTCGCAGGCGATGTCCACCGAACCTTCCGCCACCATGCAGTAGGACCAGAAATCGCCATATGCGCGGGTCCGCCACACGTCTTCCGTCAGGCCCAGGAACTCGTCCAGGTTCCCGCGTTCCTTCCAGCCCGTCAGGCTGGAGTATGAGAGGGAGGCATCCGAAAGTTTCGATACGTTGGAGACGCGGAGCCGCGTGGCGGCAGCGAGGGACCGGCCCATGTACGCGCCCATGCCTTTTGCCGCCCACCAGCGTTTGCCAAGGGCCGGGGCGCTGACCACGCCCACCACGGGTTCGCCCTCGTCCACCAGGGCAATCAGGGTGGCCCAGACCGGGACGCCGCGGACAAAGTTCTTGGTCCCGTCAATGGGATCGATGATCCAGCGCCGCGAGCCATGGCCGGTGCTGCCGAATTCCTCGCCCAGGACGGCGTCGCGCGGGCGAGAACGGGACAGCTGGCCGCGGATGGCCTCCTCTGCGGCCTTGTCCGCATCGGTGACCGGCGTCAGGTCCGGCTTGGTCTCGACGTGGAGGTCCAGGGCCTTGAAGCGGCTCATGGTCTGGTCGTCCACGGAGTCGGCCAGGACATGGGCCAGGCGCAGGTCGTCGTTGTAGCTCGAAGCGGGTTGGATCATGGTTCCAAACTACCGTCTGTCCCGGCATCTTCCGGGACCTTCGGCTGCGTCAGTTGACGCTGCCGAGTTCCTTGGTTTCCTGTGCTTCCATTCTCGGATCCGTTCCGAGCAGCCGGCGCAGGGACGCGAGCCGGGCGGGACCAGTGGGGCCCGCATGCCCGTTGTTCACCCAGTCATCCAGGCCGCAGTCCACTGCGGAGGCGGTGTGCTTGCACCCGCGTTCGCAATTTTCGATGCCGGGGGAGAGGTCCGGGAAGGACCGGAGGATCCTGTCCGGATCCACGTGCGCCAGGCCGAAGGACCGGATGCCGGGGGTGTCGATGATCCAGCTGCCGGGCGGGGCCTCGGCGAGCCGCAGGGCCAGGGCCGACGACGACGTGTGCCGTCCGCGTCCGGTCACGGCGTTGACGCCGCCGGTGGCCCGCTCGGCACCTGTCAGGGCGTTCACCATGGTGGACTTGCCGACGCCGGAGTGGCCAAGCATTACCGTGACCTTGCCGTCGAGGTGGGCCCGCAGCGCCGCCACTGCGGTGCTGTCGAGCCGAGCCGACAGGCCGTCGTCGGAGCGGGCGTCGATGCCGGAGGCCTGCTCATCGGCGGTCCGGCTGATGATCACCGGGAAGTCCAGGTGCGTGTAGTTGGACAGCAGCTCAGCGGGATCCCGGACGTCCGCCTTGGTGACGAGCAGGATGGGCTCGATTCCGGCGTCGTAGGCCGCCACCAGCGCCCGGTCGATAAAGCCGGTGCGTGGCTCAGGGTTGGCGGCGGCCACCACAATGACCAGCTGGTCCGCGTTGGCCACCACGGCCCGCTCCACGGGGTCGGTGTCGTCGGCGCTGCGGCGCAGGAGCGTGTGCCGATCCTGGATCTTCACCAGCCGGGCGAGGGTGTCGGGGGCGCCGGAAACATCCCCCACGAGCGAGACGAAGTCGCCGGCAACGACCGGCGAGCGGCGCAGCTCCCGGGCACGTGCTGCGATGACCACGCGCTCGTTGTCCGAATCCTCACCCACTACGGCCGTGTACCTGCCGCGGTCCACGGTAATGATGCGTCCGGTGACCGCGTCGTCGTGGCTCGGCCGGTCCTTGGTGCGCGGCCTGGAGCCCTTCTTGTTGGGCCGGATCCGGACGTCGGATTCGTCCCAGGAGTCAGTGCGCCGCGCCACCGCTGGGCTCCCCGGGTCCGGCGGCGTCCTGGTCCAGCATCTCTGCCCAGAGCCGGGGGAAGTCAGGCATGGTCTTTGCCGTAGTGGCTATGTCCTCCACCTGGACGCCTTCCACTGCCAGGCCCAGGATTGCCCCGGCGGTGGCCATGCGGTGGTCGGCGTAGCTGTGGACGACGCCGGCGTGCAGCCGGGCGGGCCGGATCACCAGGCCGTCGCTGGTTTCCTCGGCGTCGCCTCCGAGCCTGTTGATTTCGGCCACGAGTGCCGCGAGCCGGTCCGTTTCGTGGCCCCGCAGGTGCGCGATCCCGGTGAGCCGGGAGGGTCCTGTGGCCAGGGCGCACAGCGCCGCCACCGTGGGGGCAAGCTCGCTGGTGTCCGCGAAGTCGCCGCCCGTGATCTCTGGGCCGCCGGTGACGGTGAGGATGCCGTCCTCGAGGGTGACGCTGGCGCCCATTTTGGCGAGGATGCTGCGCCACAGGTCTCCCACCTGCTGGGTTTCCAGCGGCCAGTTCGGGATCCGGACGGTACCACGGGATGCCAGGGCCGCGGCGAGGAAGGGGCCCGCGTTGGACAGGTCCTGTTCGATCCTTTGGTCGAAAGCGCGGATGGGGCCGGGGGAGACCACCCAGTGGTTGGGGACGGAATCGTCCACGGACACGCCGGCGCCGCGGAGGACGGCGACGGTCATGTTGATGTGGTCCAGGCTCGGCACGGGCCGGCCGGCGTGCTCGAGGTGCAGGCCTTCCTCGAACCGGGCACCCACCAGGAGGAGGGCGGAGACGAACTGTGAGGAGGCGCTGGCATCGATCACCAGGTGGCCGCCGCGCACCCTGCCAGTACCTTCCACGACGAACGGCAAGGATGCCGGAGCGCTCCCGTCTTCGGTTGAGACGGCTACGCCGAGGGCTTTGAGCGCTTCGATGATGGTTCCCATGGGGCGCTTGCGGGCGTGCGGGTCGCCGTCGAACACGCTGGCTCCGTTGCGGAGCGCCGCGAGCGGCGGCACGAACCGCATGACCGTGCCCGCGAGCCCGCAGTCGATCCTGGTCCGGGCTGCCCCTGCCGCCGCGGGCAGCGGAACTACCTCCAGGTCCGGGCCGAAGGCGCCGTCGCCGGGTACCTCCGTGATGGTGGCGCCCAGCTGCCGGAGTGCGTCGATCATCAGCGCGGAGTCCCTGGAGTGCAGGGGCGCGCGCAGGCGCGAAGGACCGTCGGCCAACGCAGCCAGCACGAGGTACCTGTTGGTCAGTGACTTTGACCCCGGCACCGTCACGGTGGCGTCAACAGGCCGGGATGCGAAGGGGGCGGCCCAATGCTCAACAGGCACGGCGGGTCCGTCCGTGGCGGCAGCTGCTGCGGTCATGCGTCCTTATGCTCCCGTGGCGTGCTCGACGGCGCGGCGCACAGCCTTGTCCGCCTTGTGCAGCTTCTTGTTGGTGGTCTTGCGGGCGTCTGCGGCCAGGTGCGCGGCATTCCGGCGGGCGTCGGCGGCGAGGTGCTCGGCGCGCCACGCCAGGCCGGGCCTGCCTGCGGTGTCAACGGAGGCGAGCAGGGCGCCACCGCTCAGCGAAAGATTCTTGAGCAGCTGGTTCCGGCGGGTCTCCCGCGCTTCCTTGCTGCTGATGTCCGCGCTGCGCCATTCAACGAAGGTGTTCAGGAGGGACACCACGGTCAGCAGCGTGGCTGACAGCCGGGAGAACTTACCCAGGCCAAACAGGACGCCGGCTCCCACCTGGGTTCCGCCGATGACGCGGGCCAGGGTCTTTTCGTCCGCCTGGAAGGGCAGGGTGGCTGCAGCTTTGCGCAGCAGGGGCGAAAGCTGCTGGGCGGTGTCGTCGGAGTTCTTGAGTTTATCCAGTCCGGCGAGGACAAAACTGGAGGCCAGCATGGGCCGTGCGAGAGTGCGGACAAAGGACATGGCTTTTCCTCCTGGATGGACGGACCGCGTCACGCGGCGGAGTCCGTCCTAGTCTTGCACTTTTGGGGAATATTTGCCTGCGGGACGGGGTTATGGAGACTGGGTCCACGGGACGGGTCCACACATCATTGACGACATCATTCACGTAAACAGAGCGGAGTTGGGCCTTGAGGCACGTGTTGGACGGAACCGTGTTTGACGGAACCAGGCGGCCAGGCCCGGTGGCGGTGGAGGCCCTCGCCGGCGGTGCGCCGCAGTATGGCATGCCCCCGGCATGGAGCCTGACAGTAGACTTGAAGGCAATGAGCACCCTGGATCCGGCCGTCGCGGCCATGTACGAGGCTTCCTCCAGCGAAGTGAAGGGCACGCAGGCCGTGCCGGAGCATGCCGGGGAGGCTGGTTCCGGCTCTTCACAGGCCGGACTGGAGAATGAAGACGCCACACTGGATGTATCGGCCGAAACCGTTGAGCAGCGCCGGCTGCGCTTTGAACGGGACGCCATGCAGTACGTCGACCAGCTGTATTCGGCCGCCATGCGCATGGCGCGGAACCCTTCGGACGCCGAGGACCTGGTGCAGGAGGCCTACACCAAGGCTTTCTCGGCCTTCCACCAGTACAAGCCGGGAACCAACCTGAAGGCATGGCTCTACCGGATCCTGACCAACACGTACATCAACTTGTACCGCAAGCGGCAGCGCGAACCACTTCAGTCGAACTCGGACACCATCGAGGACTGGCAGTTGGCGCGGGCCGAGTCCCACACGTCGAGCGGCCTTCGTTCAGCCGAAGCCGAGGCTCTGGACCACCTGCCGGATTCCGACGTCAAGCGCGCCCTGCAGGACATTCCGGAAGAGTTCCGCCTGGCCGTTTACTTCGCCGACGTCGAGGGCTTTGCCTACAAGGAAATCTCGGACATCATGAACACGCCGATCGGCACGGTCATGTCACGGCTTCACCGCGGCCGGAGGATGTTGCGGGACATGCTGGCGGAGTATGCCGCCGAGCGGGGATTCAAAACGGCCGCAGATGCACCGGACGCGGCAGCAAGCAAACCACAGGAGAACAGGAAATGAGCGACTGCCAGGGATTGGGCGATTGCGACGACACACGGATGCAACGCATCTACGAGTACCTCGACGGCGCGCTGACCCGGGAGGACCTCTCGGAAATCAAGAGCCACCTCGACGACTGCCCCGAGTGCACGCAGCAGTACGACCTTGAATGCGTCATCCGCAACATGGTCAAGCGCTCCTGCACCGAATCGGCCCCGGACAACCTTAAGAACGCCATCCTTGACCGGATCCACACCATCCGTCCGGTGGAGGCGTAGCGAACGCGTGGTGCCCTGCCGACACAGTGATCGAGGGCGG
Organism: Arthrobacter sp. MOO21; assembly: GCF_057369995.2. NCBI lineage: Bacteria > Bacillati > Actinomycetota > Actinomycetes > Micrococcales > Micrococcaceae > Arthrobacter > Arthrobacter sp. MOO21. The sequence goes on from NZ_CM170671.2 coordinate 3,308,644, forward strand.
CACACAGCAAAGGACCCCGGAAGCCGAATAGCTTCCGGGGTCCTTTGCCTGAACCGTAGTTCCTGGCATGTGCCTAGGTGTTGGGGCGCTTCCCGTGGTTCGCGCCGCCACGCTTACGGTCACGACGCTTGCGTGCACGCTTGCTCATAGCTGGCCTCCTTACTGTTGGTACTCAAAAGAGCTGCCCTCCAGTCTCCCACATGATCGCCACGCCCCGCGAACCGGGAAACGCCTGTGACCTGCGCCTGGTCTTTCCGGCCCGGCCACTCAGGGTTGGAGCGTGCCGCGGACCGCCGCCCGCGCCTGTTCCAGCACTGTCCGCAGGGTCTCCAGGGTGACATCGCTGATGGGCTGAAGCCGGGACCCCTGGCGCAGATCAGAGCGGACGTCGTCGCGGAAAGTCTGCAGCATCATCTCCGCCTCCTTGAGCTGCCTGTGGCCTGCCAAAGGGCGGCCGCCCGTGATGCGCAGGTCGCCGGAAGCCGCCGCGGTGCGGGCCGCTTCAGCAGTCGCTGCGAGGTCGGCGCGCAGGCCGCGCATGCTGCTGCGGATGTCTTCCCGGAGGGTGTCCGCCAGGCGCTGGACGGAGGCGGAAATGTCCTTCTCCACGCCGGCGAGTTCGTCCCGCCGCCGGTTCAGCTCCGCCAGGCCGGCGGGAGTAATGCGGTAGTTCGTTCGGCGTCCTGCCGATTCGGTAGCCACCAGGCCCTCTTCTTCAAGCTTGCCCAGGCGCGGGTAGATGGTGCCGGCGCTGGGCGAATAGGTCCCGCCAAACCGGTCCTTGAGTGCCCTGATGAGTTCGTAGCCGTGCTTGGGGCCGCTTTCGAGCAGCGCAAGGAGATAAAGGCGCAACGCCCCGTGCGCAAAGACCGGCGGCATCAGTGCCCCGCGTTCCCGCCATCGGAGGAAGGGGAATGGAAGATGGCGGTCCGGCCGGACACCGAGTTGGTCCGTACGAGCATCAGTTGGCCGTCGGGACCGGCGATGGTCTCCACCTTCCCGTTCGTCAGGAAGCATTGCTGGTCGTCGATGACCACGGCCCCGCTGGCCGACTTGGCAACAATGTCCACGCCCACGTCGTGCGGCAGCCTGATGGTGAGGTCTCCCGACACCGAGTTCGACCCGAAGTCATGGGTGAAGCCGAGCAGGTCGAAGCTGAGGTTGCCGCTGACCGTGTTCGTGCGGACGTTGGTGAAGTAGCCTGAGGCGGTCACCTCGCCGGAAACACTTTTCGCGGTGAGGACGCCGGTGTGGTTCCGGACACTGACCTCCCCGCTGACCGTATTGACCTGCAGTTCCCCCGAAGTGCCGTCAGCCATGACGGAGCCGGAGACGGTATTCAGGCGGACGTGGCTCGAGATGCCGGAGACGAGGCCGTCACCGCTGACCGTTCCGGCCTCCACGTCGACACCCTCGGGGAGGGCGATGCTGATGGTGGCGGAGTTGTCGCTGTTGTGGTTCACGGATTCCATCAGGTTCTTGAACCAGCCGTGGGCGCCGTGCAGCTGGTGCCTGATTTCGAGCCTGCCGCCGTTGAGGGACACCGCTACCGGATCCCCGTGTACATCCGATATTTCCACCCGGGCCACCGGCTCGGCATGCCTCACCACATCGAACCTGCCCCGGACCATGCCCAGCTTCAATGACGTGACGCCGTCCAGGTCGAGGGTCTGGGGGCTGTTGACACTCCAGGTTGCGTCAGGCATGGCACCTCCGAAAGACGATATATCGTGAAGTCCAAGGTACCGCCGCCCTGGCGGATGGTCAAGATATATCGCGTGTGGGCTTTACTGGGGGGCGTCCATCCCCAGCCACTGGAACCAGCCGCGGTGGAGCACCAGCCATGCCATCAACCCGTAACCAGCCTGGCCGGGCGTACCGCCGTTCGCTGCAAGGTCCTGCCGCCACTGCTCGTGGTTCAGCAGGGGCGAGAAGGTATCCACGTACAGATGCTTGCGCCGCGTGGTGACATCCGCAAACGCCGTGTTCAGCTCGTCCAGCCGGCGGTTCTGGGCAGGATCCAGGGCGGGCGGCGGGCCAACGACGAAGACCTCGACCCTGTTCTGCGAGGCTGAGTCGAGGATGTTGGCCAGGTTCAGCCTGCTCCTTGCGGTTGACAGGCCGAATTCGATGTCGCGGCCCGAGAGGCCGATCACCAGCCGGTTTTCGGCCTGGTCGCTGAAACGCCGTCCGGCTTCGTCCAGCCAGCGCGCGGCCAGCCCCTCTGTGCCTTCCTGCGGGCAGGGAAGGGAGTAGCTCTCCAGCACCATGCCGTCCTGGGGAGTGCGGGCCAGGACGCGGCCCAGCCAGCCCAGTGCACGGGGATCACCCAGTCCGGCCAGCAGTTCGTCTCCCACAGCTGCGATCCGCAGCTTCCTGTCTTCCACGCGTTCCTCTTTACTTCGGTCCGGGTTGCTTCGGTACTGGCGGCTGCCACCGCCGCCGCTGGTGCGGTCCGGGGCGGCGCTGTCCATCCATTAAACAGAACTGCCCGGCCGGAGTCTGGTATTTCGACGTCCGGCCGGGCAGCCTTACTGGTTACTTCCGTGCAAATGCCTGCTTCAGCAGGACGTCCTGCTCCGCGGCGTGCCGCTTCATGGAACCGGCAGCGGTCGAGGCCGACGCCGGACGCGAGACCAGCCGTACCCGGCGGTCAAGGATTTCCGGCAGGTGCAGGCCGATGAACGGCCAGGGGCCCTGGTTGGCGGGCTCGTCCTGGGCCCACACGACCTCTGCGTTCGGGTACTTGGCGAGTTCCGCGGCAATCTCGGCATGCGGCAGCGGGTAGAGCTGCTCCACGCGGATGATGGCAGTGGTCTTGTCGCCGGTCTTCTGCCGGGTGGACAGGAGGTCGTAGTACAGGCGGCCGGACACCAGCAGCACGCGCTCGACGGCGTTGGCGGCCAGCTGCTCATGCTCACCGATGACCGGGCGGAAGGCGCCGTTGGTGAAGTCCTCCACCGCCGAGGCAGCAGCCTTCAGGCGCAGCAGCTGCTTGGGGGTGAAGATGATCAGCGGCTTGCGCGGGCGGCTGTACGCCTGGCGGCGCAGCAGGTGGAAGTGCGAGGCCGCCGTGGTGGGGTTGGCCACGATCATGTTGTCTTCCGCGCACAGTTGCAGGAAGCGCTCGATCCTCGCGGACGAGTGGTCCGGCCCCTGGCCCTCGTAGCCGTGCGGAAGCATCAGGACCAGCGAGGAGCGCTGTCCCCACTTCTGCTCGGCGGAGGAGATGAACTCATCGATGATGGTCTGCGCGCCGTTGACGAAGTCGCCGAACTGGGCCTCCCACAGGACCAGGGCGTCCGGGCGCTCCACCGAGTAGCCGTATTCGAAGCCCATGGCAGCGTATTCGGACAGCAGGGAGTCGTAGATCCAGAGTTTGGCCTGGTCGTCGGAGAGGTTGCCCAGCGGCAGCCATTCCTTGCCGTTGGCGCGGTCGTGGAAGACGGCGTGGCGCTGGACGAACGTGCCGCGCCGGGAGTCCTGGCCGGCCAGGCGCACGGGGACGCCCTCCATGATGAGGGAGCCGAAGGCCGCGATCTCGCCGAAGCCCCAGTCGATGCCGCCCTCGCGGGACATCTGCTCGCGCTTTTCCAACAGTTGCCTGAGCTTTGCGTGGACCGTGAAGCCCTCGGGGACTTCAACGTGGGCCTTGCCGATCCGGGCCAGCGTCTCGGCGCTGATGGCCGTGGAGACGGGGGCGTTGACGCTGGAGTCGGACTGCTGGGCCATGGGCCGCTCGATGTCGGACACTGCAGCGGAATCCGCGGTGACGATCGGAATGGGCGAGGTCTGTGCTGCGTGGGTCTCGGCGAAGACGCGCTCCAGCCGCTCCTGGTAGTCGCGCAGCAGCTGCTCGGCTTCTTCCTCGGTGATGTCGCCACGGCCGATGAGGGATTCGGTGTACAGCTTGCGGACGGAGCGCTTGGCTTCGATCAGGTTGTACATCAGCGGCTGCGTCATCGACGGGTCGTCGCCTTCGTTGTGGCCGCGGCGGCGGTAGCACACCATGTCGATCACGACGTCCTTGTGGAACCGCTGGCGGAACTCGTAGGCGAGCTGGCCGATGCGGACGACGGCTTCGGGGTCGTCGCCGTTCACGTGGAACACCGGTGCCTGGATCATCTTGGCGACGTCGGTGGAGTACGTGGAGGAACGCGAGGACGACGGAGCGGTGGTGAAGCCCACCTGGTTGTTGACCACAACGTGGATGGTGCCACCGGTGCGGTAGCCGCGCAGCTGGGACAGATTGAGGGTTTCGGCCACCACGCCCTGACCGGCGAACGCGGCGTCACCGTGCACCATGATGGGCAGCACGGGGAAGGTTTCGCCCTGGTCCAGGCGGTCCTGCTTGGCCCGCACGATGCCCTCGAGGACGGAGTCCACGGCTTCGAGGTGGGACGGGTTGGCGGCAAGGTAGACCTTGGTTTCCTTGCCGTTGTCCGAGGTGAAGGTGCCTTCGGTGCCCAGGTGGTACTTGACGTCACCGGAGCCCTGCACGGACCGCGGGTCCTGGGTGCCCTCGAACTCGCGGAACACCTGGGCGTAGGTCTTGCCGGCGATGTTCGTCAGGACGTTGAGGCGGCCGCGGTGGGCCATGCCGATGGCAACTTCGTCCAGCCCGTCGTCGGCTGCGTCGGACATGATGGCGTCCAGCAGCGGAATCAGCGATTCGCCGCCCTCAAGCGAGAAGCGCTTCTGGCCCACGAACTTGGTCTGCAGGAAGGTCTCGAAAGCCTCCGCGGCGTTCAGCTTGGAGACGATCCGGAGCTGCTCTTCACGGCTGGGCTTCGAGTAGGGGTGCTCGAGCTGGTCCTGGAACCACTTGCGCTCGGCCGGCTCCTGGATGTGCATGTATTCGATGCCGGTGGTACGGCAGTACGCATCGCGCAGGACGCCGAGGATGTCACGGAACTTCAGCATCGGCTTGCCGCCGAAGCCGCCGGTGGGCCATTCGCGGTCCAGGTCCCACAGGGTCAGCCCGTAGGTCAGGACGTCGAGGTCCGGGTGCTTGCGCTGGACGTATTCGAGCGGATCGGTGTCCGCCATCAGGTGTCCGCGGACCCGGTAGGAGTGGATCAGCTGCTGGATCCGGGCCACCTTGTTGATCTCGTCGGCCGGATCCACCTGCTTGTCGGCGCTCCAGCGCACGGGCTCGTAGGGGATGCGCAGGGCTTCGAAGATCTCGTCGTAGAAGTTCTGCGCACCCAGCAGGAGTGAGTGGACGAGCTTCAGGAACTCGCCGCTGCCGGCTCCCTGGATGACGCGGTGGTCATACGTCGAGGTCAGGGTGAGGACCTTGCTGATGGCGTTCTGGGCGATGATCTTCTCGCTGGCGCCCTGGAACTCGGCAGGGTAGTCGAGGGCGCCGACGCCGATGATGGCGGCCTGGCCCTTGGAGAGGCGCGGCACGGAGTGGACGGTGCCGATGCCGCCGGGGTTGGTCAGCGACACGGTGGTGCCCTGGTGGTCCTCGGCCGTGAGCTTGCCGTTGCGGGCGCGCTTGATGAGGTCCTCGTAGGTGTGCCAGAACTCGGCGAAGTTGAGGGTCTCGGCCTTCTTGATGTTCGGGACCATCAGCAGGCGGGTGCCGTCGGGCTTCGGCATGTCGATGGCAATGCCGAAGTTGACGTGCGCCGGCTGGACAGCGACCGGCTTGCCATCCACTTCGTCGTAGTAGACGTTCATGGAGGGGAACTGGGAGAGGGCGCGGATGACGGCGTAGCCGATGAGGTGCGTGAAGGAAACCTTGCCGCCGCGGGCGCGGGCCAGGTTGGAATTGATGACCACGCGGTTGTCGATGAGCAGCTTCGCCGGGATGGCCCGCACGCTGGTGGCGGTGGGCACCTCGAGGCTGGTGACCATGTTGGTGGCAATGGCTTTGGCCGGCCCGCGCAGGACTGAGACAACGTCCTCTTCGGGCGCCGTGGGGGCCTTGACGTTCTTGGGCAGCTGCGCCGGGATGGGCTGCGAGCCGGTGCCGGCTTCGGTCTTCTTGCCGCCGTCGCGGGCCACGGTTGCGGGGGCCTTCTTGACGGGTGCAGGCGCCGGTGCCGCTGCAGGAGCGGGCGCCTGGGCGGCAGGAGGCACCGGGGGAGTGGCAGGGGCTGCGGCCGGCGACGGTGCCGGAGCAGCGGGTGCAGCTTTCACAACAGGAAGTTCGCGGGTGGGCGGGTGCGCGGTATTTCCGTTGGAAGAAGAACCGTTACCCGAGTCGAAGGATTCAAACAAAGGCCACCACTTGGCATCCACGGCGTTCTTGTCCTGCTGGTACTGCTCGTACAGTTCGTCAACGAGCCACTCGTTTCCGCCAAATTCCTCTGGTAGACGGTGGCTTGGCTGCTCTGGCAATGAAATACGCCTCTTCCATGAGTTTGATTTCTCTTTGGCCCCCCGGTGCTTCAGCACTACGTTCGAACCAGTCTCTGCGTCCCCTGAACCCAGACCTTTGCAAGTCTAGTGAGCATTTTGCGTTAACTGCCAATAAGGGTGACTCAAATCATGAAGTGACGAAGGCAGGCCTGTTTGTGGCGGCACCGCCGATTGAGCGGGCAGTCCGTGGGGGCGTGTACGTGGCCCTTCATTCCGGCCGGGCGGGGCCGTTCGCGCTCCGCCCGGCAGGGGCTGCTCCTGTAGACTGGAATTCTTATGGACAGTAAATCTAGGTGCCGGCCTGGGCGCTGTCAGCGGAGCTTGAAGAGAGCCGCCGCGCAGTCCGCCCCCAGAGCCGGCAAACCCCGACAACGCGCCCATCACCAGACCCCGGCCCAGCCTGCCGCCACCCGCAGGGGCCAGGCATCGGTATCAGCCGACCATCCTCCGCCGGAACGAAGCAGCTTCCCGTCCCCTGCATTGGGTCCTTCTCCCGCGACCGCCGCCGCCAAGGCGGGATGCTGAATGGAATGGCTTCTTCTTGCAGCGGGACTGCTGCTCATCGCCGGGACAGGCTTCTTCGTTGCCGTCGAATTCTCCCTCATTGCCCTGGACCAGCCCACCGTCCAGCGGGCCATTGACGACGGCGATACGGGCGCAGTGCCTTTGCTCACCTGCCTCAAATCCCTGTCCACCCAGCTGTCCAGCTGCCAGCTCGGCATCACTTTGACGACGCTTCTCACGGGCTACGTGATGGAGCCGTCGCTGGGCCATCTCCTCCAGGCCCCGCTCTCCGCCGTCGGGCTTCCCGGTGTGGCCGTCGATTCCATCTCCCTGGTCCTCGCGATGGTGGTTGCGACGCTGCTGTCGATGCTCCTGGGGGAGCTGGTGCCGAAAAACATGGCGATTGCCCTTGCATTCCCGGTGGGCCGGGCCCTGGCCGGGCCCCAGCTGGTGTTCACCACGATCTTCAAGCCCGCCATCGTGCTGCTCAATGGCTTCTCGAACAAGGTGCTGCACGTCTTTGGGCTCGAGGCCAAAGAAGAGATTTCCGGTGCGCGCACCCCGGCCGAACTCGCGTCGCTGGTCCGCCGGTCGGCGGCGATGGGAACGCTCGACGCCGGTACCGCGAACTTCATCGCGCGGACGCTGAACTTCTCCAGCCGCACGGCGGCCGACGTCATGACGCCGCGGATCCGGCTTGAGACTATCGATGCCGACCAGCCCGTCTCCGACGTCGTTGACGCCGCACGCAGGACCGGGTACTCCCGGTTCCCGGTCATCGGTGACTCCGCCGACGACATCCGGGGGCTGGTGCACGTCAAGAAGGCCGTCGCCGTTCCCTGGGAACGCCGGCAAAACCTTGAAGCCGGAGCCATCATGACTGACGTGCTCCGGGTGCCGGAGACCATCCACCTCGATGCGCTCCTGGCCGAACTCCGGGAAGGAAACCTGCAGCTGGCTGTGGTGCTTGACGAATATGGCGGCACCGCGGGGATCGCCACCCTTGAGGACCTGGTGGAAGAGATTGTCGGCGAGGTAGCCGATGAGCATGACAAGGTTCGGCCCGGACTCCTGCAAAGCGCCTCCGGCGACTGGTACTTTCCAGGACTGCTCCGCCCGGATGAATTGTCGGAACAGATCTCGGGGCTCAGCGTGCCGGACGAAGCGGCGTACGAGACCGTGGGCGGCTATGTCATGAGCCAGCTCGGCCGGATCGCGGTGGTCGGAGACACTGTGCCCGTTGGCGGCGGCAGCCTTAGCGTCACCAGGATGGACGGACGCCGGATTGACCGGATCTGTTTCCGGCCCGCGCCTGAACCGGGGCTGCACGAACCCGGCGACGGGAGCAAGAAATGAGCGACTGGGCCGGAATTTTGTGGCTGGGCCTCCTGCTGCTCGGCAACGCCTTTTTCGTGGCAGCGGAGTTTGCCATCATGTCGGCCCGGCGCAGTCAGGTGGAGCCGCTGGCTGATGCCGGATCGAAACGCGCCCAGACTACCCTGCGTGCCATGGAAAACGTGTCGCTCATGCTCGCCTGCGCGCAGCTGGGCATCACGGTGTGCTCGCTGCTGATCCTGCTCGTCGCCGAGCCTGCCATCCACCATCTGCTGGCCGTTCCGATCGAGTCGGTGGGCCTGCCTGCGGAGGCGGCCGGTGTGGCAGCTTTTGCTGTGGCACTGATGCTGGTGACCTTCCTGCATGTCACCTTCGGCGAGATGGTGCCCAAGAACATCTCGGTGTCCGTGGCGGACAAGGCCGCCCTGCTCCTGGCCCCGCCGCTGCTGTTCATTGCCAGGCTGGTCCACCCGGTGATTTCCGTCCTGAACTGGTCGGCCAACCACATCCTCAAGCTCATGCGGATCGAGCCCAAGGACGAGGTGACGTCCTCCTTCACGCTGGAGGAGGTCCAGTCGATCGTGCAGGAGTCCACGCGCCATGGACTCGTGGACGACGACGCAGGCCTGATCACCGGTGCGCTGGAGTTTTCCGAGCACACAGCGGGCGACATCATGGTCCCGCTGGAAGACTTGGTGATGCTGCGGGCCTCCACCACTCCCGTGGAGTTCGAAAAGGCGGTAAGCCGTACCGGGTTCTCCCGGTTCCCCATGCTGGACGACGAGGACATGCTCTACGGCTACCTCCACGTCAAGGACGTCCTGCAGATCCCGGAGGCGGCCTACGAACTTCCGATCGCGGAAAGCCGGATCAGGTCGCTGGCCAACCTCGCGCTGGGCGACGAGATCGAAAAGGCAATGTCGGTGATGCAGCGCACGGGCTCGCACCTGGCCCGCGTGATCGGTCCCGACGGCAAAACCCGTGGCGTGCTCTTCCTGGAGGATGTCATCGAACAATTGGTCGGCGAGATCCGCGACGCCACCCAGGCCACCGGGATCAGGAGGCTCGGCCAGCCCAACGGAAGCTGACTGCCTGCCCTCCCCTGGAGGGCAGGCAGCTGCCCGTTTTCTAAATAGGAATCATTCCTATTTAGGTATAGGCTGGAGATATTGCTTCCGCTCCCCAGATCTGAGGTCCTTCCGTGCGCCGTCGAACCGCTGCCCCGTCCTTGCTCGCCGCCCTCGCCGGGCTCGGCCTCCTGCTCGCCGGATGCAGCCCGCAGCCGGCGCAGGCCCCGGAAGGCGCCGGGCGGATCACCGTGGTGGCGTCCACGAATGTCTACGGGGACATCGCCAGGACCATCGGCGGGGACAAGGTGGAGGTCACCGCCATCATCAACAAGACGAGCCAGGACCCGCACTCCTACGAGGCAACCGCGCAGGACCGCCTTGCCGTCTCCAAGGCCAAACTCGTCATTGGCAACGGCGGCGGCTACGACGACTTCCTTAATACCCTGGTGGAAAGCAGCAAGCTTGACGCAGGGGCGGTGCTGAGCGCCGTCGAAATTTCCGGCCTTGCCCACCCCGGGGAGGCCACGGCTGAAGCTACGGCCCCGGCCGAAGAACACGACCACGGTGAGTTCAACGAGCACGTCTGGTACAGCCTGCCCGCCATGGAACGGCTGGCGGACAGCATCGCAGGCAGGCTTGGAGCGCTCGATCCCGCGTCGGCCGCGACGTTCACCTCCAACGCCGACGCTTTCAAGTCCACCCTGGAAGGCCTCCACGGCCAGCTCGACGGACTGAAGGCCCGCGCTGCCAATGCCCCGGTGGCGGTCACCGAGCCGGTTCCGCTCTACCTCCTCCAGGATGCCGGGCTGGTGAACGCCACCCCTGAGGAATACACTGCTGCGATTGAGGAGGGCGCCGATGTCCCGCCCGCCGTGCTGAAGCAGGCGACGGACCTGGTGGCCTCGCGGTCGGTGCGCCTGCTGGCGTACAACGAACAGACGGAGGGCCCGCAGACCGAATCGCTGAAGAAGGCGGCCGAAGCTGCCGGCGTTCCGGTGGTGGACTTCAACGAAACCCTCCCCGAGGGCAAGACCTACGTGCAGTGGATGACGGACAATGTGAACAACATCGGCAAGGTTCTGGAGACAAACAGGTGAATTCCGTGGTCAGCCTCAGCGGGGCGTCCCTTAAGTTCGGCCAGCGGACGCTCTGGGAGGACCTGGACCTGGACATCAGGCCGGGCGAGTTCTTCGCCGTGCTGGGCCCGAACGGAAGCGGCAAGACCAGTTTCCTGAAAGTCCTGCTCGGGCTGCAGAAACTCCAGTCGGGGCAGGCCACCCTGGGGGGCCGGGCAGTGGAGCGCGGCAGCCGCCTGATCGGCTACATTCCGCAGCAGAAGTCTTTTCCCGCTGACACGCCCATGCGCGCCCGCGACATCGTGGGCCTCGGCGTGGACGGCCACCGCTGGGGGTTGCGGCTGTCCCCGGCGAAGGCGAACCGCAGGATCGATGAACTCCTGGAGGTGGTGGGCGCCACGGAATACGCGAAGGTGCCGGTGGGCCAGCTCTCCGGCGGTGAACAGCAGCGGCTCCGCGTGGCCCAGGCGCTGGCCACGGACCCACAGGTCCTGCTGTGCGATGAACCATTGCTCTCCCTTGACCTGCACCACCAGCAGGCCGTGAGCGCCCTGATCAACAGGCAGTGCCGCGAACACGACAGCGCAGTGGTCTTCGTGACACACGAAATCAACCCAATTATCGACTACGTGGACAGGGTCCTCTACCTGGCCGGCGGCCGGTTCAAAGTAGGTACGCCGGAGGATGTGATGACCACCGAGGTCCTCTCCGACTTGTACGAAAGCAACGTCGAGGTCATCCGCGCGAACGGCCGGATCGTGGTGGTTGGCCTGCCGGACGCCACTACGCACCACCACACCCACGACCACGAGTTGGCGCGGGAGGTGGCATGATGGACATCGACAGCATCCTGGGGGCGATCTTCAGCTTTGACAATTACGGCGAGTTGCTGGTCCTGGTCCAGAACTCGATCTGGGCCGGCGCCATACTGGGCCTCCTCGGCGGGCTGGTGGGTACCTTCGTGATGAAGCGTGACCTCGCCTTTGCCGTCCACGGAATTTCCGAGCTGTCCTTCGCGGGTGCGGCCTTTGCCCTGCTGGTGGGCACGGACGTGGTGTTCGGCTCTCTCGTCGGCTCGGTGGCGGCCGCGCTGCTGCTGGGCCTGATGGGTGTCCGGGCCCGGGACAAGAATTCGATCATTGGCGTCATCATGCCGTTCGGGCTGGGACTCGGGATTTTGTTCCTGTCGCTCTACCAAGGCCGCGCCGCAAACAAGTTCGGCCTGCTGACCGGGCAGATCGTGTCCGTCGACACCGTTCAGCTCCAGGCCCTTGCCGGCACCGCCGTCGCCGTTATCGCCGTCCTGCTGGCCATCTGGCGCCCGCTCAACTTCGCCAGCCTCGATCCCGAGGTCGCCGAGGCGCGCGGGGTTCCCGTGCGTACCCTTGCGCTCGTTTTCATGGTCCTGCTGGGCGTCAGCGTGGCCTTGTCCATCCAGGTGGTGGGCGCCCTGCTGGTGCTCGCACTGCTGATCACGCCCGCGGCCGCGGCCATGCGCGTTACGTCCTCGCCGGGGGCCACCGTGGTGCTGAGCGTGGTCTTTGCCGTCACGGCCACGGTCGGTGGAATCCTGCTGGCGCTGGGCGGACGGATCCCCATCAGCCCCTATGTCACCACGTTGTCGTTCCTGATCTACGTGGTGTGCCGCGCTATTGGATCCCTGCGGCTCCGGCAGGGAGCCAACGGCCGGGTCCTTAAAGCTTCCCCGCAGCCCTAAGCGAACTGCAGTCCGGGCACAGGCCAAAGATTTCCACGGTGTGCGCCACTTCGGTGAACCCGTGGTCGGCGGCTGTCCGGGCCGCCCAGGTCTCCACCGCGGGGGCTTCCACCTCCACTGCTTTCCCGCAGTTCCGGCACAGCAGGTGGTGGTGGTGGCCGGTCACCGCGCAGCGCCGGTAGACCGCCTCGCCGTCACCATTGCGCAGCACATCCACCAGGCCCTCGTCGGCCAGTGACTGCAGGATCCGGTAGGCGGTGGCGAGCGACACGGACACGCCCTGGTTCTGCAGGATCCGGTAGAGCTCCTGGGTGCTGACGAAGTCGTCCAGGTCATCCAGTGCTGCACTGACCGCCCGGCGCTGCTTGGTGATGCGCTGTTCCTTGCCGCCGCTCGCCGGGGACGGCAGAGGGGGACCAGCCTTGGCGCCGATCGGCATGGACGAACTCGCTTCCGTGGGGGTGGGTGGCAAACATCAAGATTACCAGCCGGGGCCTCGTGGACAGTCTTCGGCGGCGCACCCTAGGCTGGCGCCATGAAGCTGACCAAATACACCCACGCCTGCGTCCGGCTCGAAAAGGATGGCGGCGGCGTCATTGTCCTCGACCCCGGCACGTTCTCCGAGGCTGCTGAGGCCATGGAGGGGGCCCAGGCCGTGCTGGTGACCCATGAACACCCGGACCACCTCGACACGGCGGCGGTGGTGGAAGCGCTCGAAGGCGATCCGGGCCTGGTCCTTTATGCGCCGGAAAGCGTGGCCGGCAAGCTGCGCGCGGAAGCGCCGGGCACGGCAGCCCGCATCCATGCGGTGGAGCCGGGTTCAACCTTCCAGGTGTCAGGCTTCGACATCCGCAGCTTTGGCGGCCAGCACGCCCTGATCCACCCCCAGATCCCCATGGTGGCCAACATCGGCTATCTCGTGGACTCAAATGTGTACCACCCGGGAGACTCCTTCGTCATCCCGGACGGCATCAAGGTCCAGACCTTGCTGGTTCCGCTGCACGCGCCGTGGAGCAAGTCGGCCGAAGTGGTGGACTTCGTCATTGGGGTGCGGGCACCACGGGCTTTCCAGATCCATGACGGTCTGCTCAACGACAACGGCCTGGGGATCGTCGAGGGCCATGTCCGGCGGATCGGCGCAAAGTACGGCACGGAGTACAAGCACCTGGCCCCGCGGGAGTCCGTGGAGGTTTAGTCCACCGGCGCTGGCAGTACAGCTACGCCGGGGGAACGGACCACTGGCCTGTGTCGAGGAAGCGGCTGATCACTGTTTCGTAAGGCTCCGGGTGCAGTCCCTGGGACGCCAGCCACTCCGGGTTCCAGTAGTTGCCCGCATAGCGTTCGCCGCCGTCGCACATCAGTGAAACGATGCTGCCCTGCCGGCCTTCGGACAGCATCTGTGCCACTGTCTGCCACACGCCCCAGAGGTTGGTGCCGGTTGACGGGCCGGCATGCAGGCCGGGCCGGCGTAGGCGCGGAGGTGGCGCATGGCGGCAACAGACGCCGCGTCCGGAACCTGGACCATGTGGTCGATCACGGACGGGATGAAGCTCGGCTCCATCCGGGCACGGCCAATCCCTTCAATCCTGGAGGGCCGGCCTGGCCGTGGCTGGACGGTTCCGCCGCCCCTGTCCGTGGCAGCGAGCCAGCCCGGGTAGAACGCGGAGTCCTCCGGGTCCACCACCAGCAGCCGCGTGGGGTGGCTGTGATAGCGCAGGTACCGGCCGATCGTGGCGCTGGTCCCACCGGTGCCTGCGCCCACCACGATCCAGTCCGGTACCGGGTGCTGTTCCATGGCCAGCTGGCCGAAGATCGACTCGGCAATGTTGTTGTTGCCGCGCCAGTCGGTGGCCCGTTCGGCGTAGGTGAACTGGTCCATGTAGTGGCCGTTGCAGGTGGCGGCAACTTCTTCGGCTGTTGCATACACGTCCGATGCATTGTCCACCAGCAGGCAGGACCCGCCGAACTGTTCGATCAGTGCGATCTTTTCCTGGCTGGTGGTGCGGGCCATCACGGCCACGAAGGGCAGCCCCAGCAGCTGGGCGAAGTATGCCTCGGAGACGGCGGTGCTGCCGCTGGAGGCCTCCACGATGGTCGTGTCCGCCCGGATCCAGCCGTTGACGAGGCCGAACAGGAACAGAGAGCGGGCCAGCCGGTGCTTGAGGCTGCCGGAACGGTGGGTTGACTCGTCCTTGAGGTAGAGCTGGATTCCCCAGTGCTCAGGCAGCGGCACAGCGTAGAGGTGGGTGTCAGCCGAGCGGTTGTTCTCCGCCCTGATGGTGCGGATGGCATTGTCCGCCCACGTCCGGTCCGCGCCGCTCCGGCTTGCGCCGCTCCGGCTTGCGCCGCCATTTCCGCTGCCCTCGATCATCACCGGACCAGCCTACCGGCGGTAGCGGGCGCCGGCCCTCTAGAGTGGAAAGCGTTGGCCGCGCATCCAGCAGAGGCTGCGCGGTGGCCTGGCCCGCTGCATAAGGAGTCCGATGAATACGCTGATGGACGTTTCCACCCTCCAGGCCCGGCTGGCCGCAGGCCGCCGCACCGTGCTCCTGGACGTGCGGTGGGCGCTCGGTGACCCGCACGGGCACGAACATTACCTTGCAGGACACCTTCCGGGCGCGGTCTTCGTTGACCTGGCCACCGAGCTTTCGGATCCGGCAGTTCCGGACCGGGGGCGGCACCCGTTGCCGTCGCGGGAGAAGTTCCAGGAGTCGGCCCGCCGCTGGGGCATCCGGAACGGCGACGTGGTGGTCGCCTACGATGACAGCGGCAACATGGCGGCGGCCCGGCTGTGGTGGATGCTGCGTGACGCCGGCCTCGCCGAGGTCTACCTGCTCGACGGCGGCGTGGCCGCCTGGCGGGCAGCCGGACTCGCGCTCGAGTCGGGTCCAGTCCACCCTGGCGCGGGTGACGTGCAGCTGGGCAGCGGGCACATGCCCGTGGCCGACGCCGGTGCTGCCGCCGCCTGGCCGCAGCACGGCACCTTGCTCGACGCGAGGGCGGGGGAGAGGTACCGGGGCGAGGTTGAGCCCGTCGACCCGCGCGCGGGACACATTCCGGGGGCCATCAGCGCGCCGACAGCAGGAAACGTGGACGACGCCGGCAGGTTCCTTCCGCCCGCGGAATTGCGCCGGAGGTTCGAGGCCCTCGGCGTGCAGGACGGCGGCAAGGTCGCCGTCTACTGCGGCTCCGGGGTCACGGCAGCCCATGAGGTGGCAGCACTGGAGATTGCCGGGTTCGCCGCAGCGCTCTTTCCGGGCTCGTTCTCCGAATGGTCCAACCGCCCGGGGCTGCCGGTGGCCACCGGCCCGGAACCAGGGGATGGGCCGGAACCCGGGGACGGCGCCGCCCCGGCTGGCAACTTCGCAGGAGGCAAGGGTAGCGTCGCACTATGACTCCAGGACGACCCGTACCGCCACCCCTCGCCAAACCCGTATACCCCGCCCCCGACGGCCCGTCCGCAGGAGCAGGGACGGACGCTGCCGGCGTGTTGGCCGCAGCCCGCGGTGCGGTGTCCAGTGACAGCGGCCTGGTGCCCCTGACCGTTGCGCGCCGGGCACCCGCAGCGGACGACGTCGAGATCGCCATCGAATTCTGCGGGCTGTGCCACTCGGACGTGCACGCGACCCGTGGGGAGTGGGGCGGCAAAGTGTACCCACTGGTTCCCGGACACGAGATTGTCGGAACCGTCAGCCGGGTGGGTTCGGCCGTCACTGACTTCGCCGTGGGCGAGCGGGTGGGCGTGGGCTGCATGGTGGACTCCTGCCGCGAGTGCGACAGCTGCCTCGACGGCCTGGAACAGTACTGCGAAATCGGGATGACCGGCACTTACGGTGCGAAGGACCGGCGCCACGGCGGCACCACCCAGGGCGGCTATTCGTCCTCCATAGTGGTGGACCGCCGGTACGTCCTCCGGGTCCCCGAATCGCTGGACCCGGCCGCCGTCGCCCCCCTCCTGTGCGCCGGCGTCACCACTTTTTCGCCCTTGCGGCACTTTGATGTGGCGGAAGGCGACGTGGTGGGCGTGGTGGGCCTTGGCGGCCTGGGCCACATGGCAGTCAAGCTCGCCAAGGCCATGGGAGCGAAGGTGGTGGTCTTCACCACGTCCGGCTCGAAAGTCGCTGCTGCGCTGGAACTGGGAGCCGACGAAGTGGTGCTCTCCCGCGACGAAGCTGCCATGGCCGCCGCTGACCGCACCATCGACCTGATCATCGACACCGTGGCCGCCCCGCACGACCTGAACCCCTTCTTCCGCACCCTGCGCGTCGATGGGGCGCTGTTCCAGCTCGGGCTCCCGTCCGAGGCCATGCCTCCCGTCAACCCCGGTGCACTGATCCGGCGCAGGATCGCGTACGCCGGGTCGCTGATCGGCGGGATCGCCGAAACCCAGGAGATGCTGGACTTCTGCGCCGAGCATGGCGTGGTGGCAGACATCGAGGTGGTGGGCGCCGGCCAGCTGAATGAGGCCTACGACCGGATGGTTGCAGGCGACGTAAAATACCGGTTCGTGCTGGACACCAGCACCCTGCAGGCACCCGCCGAGGAGGCAGACGCATGAGCACGCTTTTCACCAGGATCCTGAACGGCGAGATCCCCGGCCGGTTCGTGTGGCGCGAGCACGATGTCTCCGCGTTCCTCACCACCGGCCCGCTCGCGGATGGCCACACTCTGGTGGTTCCCACCGAAGAAGTGGACCGCTGGACGGACGCCTCGCCGGAGACCCTCGCCCGGGTCATGGAAGTGGCGCGCCGCATCGGTGCGGTCCAGGTGGACGTTTTCGGTGCCCGGCGCGCCGGCCTCATCGTGGCCGGCTACGAGATCAACCACCTGCACGTGCACGTGTGGCCGTCGCAAAGCATGGCCGACTTCGATTTCGGCTCCGCTGACCAGAACCCGGACCCGGACGTCCTGGACGCCAACGCGGAGAAGCTGCGGGTTGGTCTTCGCGCAGCAGGGTACGGAGAATTCGTTCCGGCTTCGTGACAGGGCTGCGCCCGCCGCTGCCCTGTGTCGCTGCCCTGTGTCGCTGCCCTGTGGCGGGCGCAGGCAGGATCAGTCCCTCCGCGGGGTCATCGCCACCATGCCGGCATAGGTGAACCCGCCCCCGAAGCCGAACAACAGCGCAGGGACGTCCGCCGGGATCCTGCCGGCGTGCCACCACTTGGAGAGCCCGAGCGGAACGCTCGCCGCGGACGTGTTCCCCGACTCCGTGACGTCGGTAATGACCACACGGTCCGACATGCCCAGGGCGTCCGCCAAGGGTTCGATGATGCGGAGGTTGGCCTGGTGGGCGGCCAGGACCTGGATGTCGTCCAGCGCCAGGCCCGCGCGGGCCACCACCTCGCGGGCGCGGTCCGGTGCCTTGGTGAGGGCCCACCTGAGCACTTCACGGCCGTTCTGGGAAAACCTTCCGGACGGCGGTGAGATCCTGACGGCGTCGGCCATGCCGCCTTCGGATCCCCACACCACCGGTCCAATCCGCGGTGCCTCGGACGGGCGCACGACGGCGGCGCCGGCACCGTCCGCGGTGAGTACCGCCGTCGCACGGTCCGTCCAGTCGGTGACGGTCGACAGCGTCTCCGCCCCGACGACGATGGCGTGGGTGGCGCTGCCGGTGCGGATGGCCTGGTCGGCGACGCCGAGCGCGTACTCGAAACCCGAACATGCTGTATTGATATCCATGATGCCCGGGCCACGGCCCTCCCTTCCAAGCCCAAGCGCCTCGGCCACGCGTCCGGCGGTGTTGGGGGAACGCTCGGCGGCTGTCGTCGTCGCCACCACCACGAGATCGATGTCAGAGGCCGGCACGCGCGAATCGGCCAGCGCCATCCGGGCCGCAGGGATCGCCAGGTCCACCACCGTCTCGCCCCCGGCGACGATATTCCGGGTGATGATGCCCGTCCGCTGGCGGATCCACTCATCGCTGGTGTCCATCATGCCTTCGAGTTCATGGTTGTCCATGACCCGGGCGGGCTGGGCATGGCCGAGCCCGGCGATCTCTGTCCCTGCCGGGCCTTGGGCAAGCGTGAGCTTCATGGAATTCCTCTCGTCGGGGCGGACCGCGGTCAGGCGGGGGCCAGTGCCTTGTTGAGCACGGTGCGGATACGTTTCTCTGATACGGAGTAGGCGGTGCCGAGCTCGACGGCGAACAGGCTCACCCGGAGTTCCTCGATCATCCAGCGCACCTGGGTTAATTCGCGTCCGGCGCGGCGCCCCGGCGACAGGGCGGAGACGGCATCGTCGTAGTCGTCCTCGAGCCGCTGCACCACCCCCATGCTCAGGGCGTCGCGCTGGACGTTGCCCGGCAGGCGTTCGAGCCGCTTTTCGATCGCCGCCAGGTAGCGGGGCAACTGGCTGAGCTGGACGTAACCCGTGCGTGCCACAAAACCCGGATAGACCAGCTGTTCGAGCTGGCTCTTGATGTCGTTCAGCGCACTGATCAGGGCGAGGCTGGTGGTGCCCTTCAACTGCTTTTCGATTCGCCGGGTGCTCGCCAGGATGCGCTCCACCACGGCGGTCACGGTGAAGACGGTGTCGATCAGCTCGGCCCGCACCAGCTCATAGAGCGCGTCGAAAGCCTTGCGGTCCCAGGGCAGTTCCACGGGGGTGAGTTTGTCGATGGCGGCAAGCGCGCAGTCGGCAATCAGCGCCGCCACCGAGCCGTGCGGATTCTGGCTGAAGGTGAGCTTCTCCGTGTTGCTCAGGTGTTCCAGGACGTAACGGTCCGGTGCCGGGACGCGCAGCGCCAGCAGCCGGATGACGCCGCCGCGCATGGCGTCGAGCTGTTCCTCCTGCGACTGGAAGACACGGAGGGACACGGACGTCCCCTGGTCCACCAGCGCCGGATAGCCGGTGACGGTGTGCCCCTTGACCAGGCTGCTGACCTGCCGCTCGATGGTGCCGAACGTCCATTCCGTCAGGCCGTCCTGCTCCACGAACCCGGTGGCGGCGGCCGCCTGGTTGCTGCCGGCCCGCGCGGCTGCCGGGGACGCGGCAAGGTTCGTCCCGCCGGCTTCCCTCTGTACCTTGCCGTTGCGCGCCGCGGTGGATGCCGGGGTGGCGCCGAGCGACTCGGCAATGGCGCGGCGGGTGGCGGGTGCGAGCTGTTCCTGCAGTTCCGCAAGGTCCTTGCCCTCGCCAAGGACCTTGCCCTTGCTGTCCACCACCTTGAAACTCACGCGCAGGTGCGGGGGCACCGCGTCCCAGTTCCAGGAACCGGGGGGAATGATTGCGCCGCGAAGCCGCCGCAGCGCGAGCTCCAGCGAAGGCTCCAGCGCGTCCGTGGCCGGATCGAAGTCCGATTCCAGGACGGCGACCGCTTGCCGGGCGACATCGGGGGCCGGGACGAAGTTCTTCCGCACCTGCTTCGGCAGCGACTTGATCAGGGCGGTCACCAGCTCAACCCGCTGACCGGGAATCAGCCAGCGGAACGGCGCATCCTCCAGCTGGTTAAGGAACAGCACCGGCACTTCGGCAGTGACGCCGTCGGACGGATCCGGCGCCGCGCCCGGCGCCACCGGGTGGAATTCGTAGGTCAGGGGCAGTTCGAAACCCTTGTGCAGCCACGTTTTGGGATAGGCGGACTCGTCCAGGTCGTCGGCGTCATCGCTCAGGAGCAGCGATTTGTCGAAGTCCAGCAGGTCCGGCTGCTCCCGGCGGGCGTCCTTCCACCATTTGTCGAAGTGGCGTTCAGAGACCACGTCCGGACCGATACGGGCATCGTAGAACTCGAACAATGTCTCGTCGTCCACCAGAAGGTCGCGGCGGCGCATGCGCGCTTCGAGTTCCTCGACTTCGTTCAGGAGCGCCCTGTTGCGGTGGAAGAACTTGTGGTGGGTGCGCCAGTCGCCTTCCACCAGGGCGTGCCTGATGAACAGCTCGCGTGCAACCACCGGGTCGACCCGGCCGTAGTTGATCCGGCGCTGCGCGATGATCGGGACGCCGTAAAGGGTCACTTTCTCGTACGCCATGACGGCGCCCTGCCGGGTGGACCAGTGTGGCTCGCTGTAGCTGCGCTTGACCAGGTCCGGTGCCACCTGCTCGGCCCACAGCGGATCGAACCTGGCTGCCACCCTGGCCCAGAGCCTGCTGGTTTCCACCAGTTCGGCTGCCATCACGAACGTGGGGGACTTCTTGAACAGCGCCGATCCGGGGAAGATCGCGAAGCGGCTGCCGCGGGCGCCGGCATATTCGCGCTTGCGCTCATCGAGGATGCCGATATGGCTTAGGAGCCCGGAGAGCAGGCTGATGTGGATACCGTCGTGGTTGCCCACGGGGTCCGCCAGCCGCTTGTTGTCCAGGCTGATGCCCAGCGGCCGGGCCAGCTGGCGGAGCTGGGCAAAGAGGTCCTGCCATTCCCGGACCCGCAGGTAGTTGATGAACTCGGCGCGGCACAAGCGGCGGAAGGCCGACGACGAGAGCTCCTGCTGCTTTTCCTGCAGGTAGTTCCACAGGTTCAGGTAGCCCGTGAAGTCCGAGTTTTCGTCGCGGAAGCGGTTGTGCTTTTCCGCGGCCAGCTGCTGCTTGTCCGTGGGGCGCTCGCGGGGATCCTGGATGGTGAGCGCCGCGGCGAGGATCATGACCTCCCGCACGCAGCCGCGTTTTCCGGCCTCGACGATCATCCGGCCAAGCCGGGGGTCCACCGGCAGTTGGGCGAGTTTCTGCCCGACGGCGGTGAGCCCGCCGCCTTTTCGTCCGTCACCTTCGCCCTTGCCCTGCTTCGGCGCGGCCAAGGCGCCGAGTTCGCGCAGCAGCGTGACGCCGTCGTTAATTGCCCGTGTCTCCGGCGGCTCGACGAACGGGAAGTCCTCCACGCCCTTCGGCCCGCGGGCAACGCCCATGGCGGTCATCTGGAGGATGACGGCGGCCAGGTTGGTCCGCAGGATCTCGGGATCCGTGAACTGGGGGCGGGAGTCGAAATCTTCCTGGGAGTACAGCCGGATGGCGATGCCGTCCGACACACGGCCGCAGCGTCCCGACCGTTGGTTCGCCGAGGCCTGCGATACCCGTTCGATGGGAAGGCGCTGGACCTTGGTGCGGTGCGAGTACCGGGAAATGCGGGCGGTGCCGGTGTCGATGACGTATTTGATGCCCGGCACTGTCAGTGACGTTTCCGCCACGTTCGTGGCCAGCACGATCCGGCGTTTCTTGCCCGGGTGGAACACCTTGTGCTGTTCCTGCAGGCTCAGGCGTGCGAAGAGGGGGAGCACCTCGGTATTGGCCAGGCGGCGGTTGGCCTGGATGCGTGCCTGCAGCGCCTCCGCGGCGTCACGGATTTCGCGCTCGCCGGAGAAGAACACCAGGATGTCGCCGGGCGCCTCCGTGGCCAGTTCGTCGACGGCGTCGCAGACGGCATCCAGCGGGTCCCGGTCCTCTTCGAGGTCGTCGTCCGAGGATTCGTCCTCGTCCGATTTCGGCTGGGAGAGGGGCCGGTAGCGGATTTCCACGGGGTAGGTCCGGCCCGAGACTTCGATGATGGGGGCGGGATTCCCCGGAGTGCCGAAGTGGTTGGCAAAACGCTCGGGATCGATGGTGGCCGAGGTGATGACGACCTTCAGGTCCGGCCGCTGGGGGAGGATGCGCTTGAGGTAGCCCAGGATGAAGTCGATGTTGAGGCTGCGTTCATGGGCTTCGTCGATGATGATCGCGTTGTACTTGCGCAGCAGCTTGTCGCGCTGGATCTCGGCCAGCAGGATACCGTCGGTCATGAGCTTGACCTTGGTCGCCTTGCTGACCTCACCGGTAAAGCGGACCTGGAAGCCCACTTCCTGGCCGATTTCCACCCCGAGTTCCTCGGCGATGCGCTCGGCCACGGTTCGTGCCGCCAGGCGCCGCGGCTGGGTGTGGCCGATCAGTCCGTTGTCCCCAAGGCCCAGTTCCAGGCACATCTTGGGGATCTGCGTGGTCTTTCCGGAGCCGGTCTCGCCGGCGATGATGGTCACCTGGTTGGCGGCGATCGCTGCCATCAGATCGTCGCGGCGCTCGGACACCGGCAGCTCGGCGGGATAGGAAATATGAAAAGTCATGGCTGCAGACAGTCTACTGCGGCAAGGGAAGGCCTTTCCGTTTCGACTGCCTGCGGCGCTGGGGGTTGCCTAGAAAATGCGGAGGGTGTAGCTGGAGCTCGGCGGATCCAGCGCGGACCAGCCCTCGTAAGGGGCGGCAGGGGGCCTGTGTCCCCGGCTGTCACGGAGGAGGGCCGCTGCGGTGGATGCGGTGAGGAAGAGGACGATGACAATGATGGTTGCGAGGATCTCCATGCCATTAATGCTTGTCCTGGAAGCGGCGCCCCGACAGTGGCAGGAATGACCAAAAAGCATTAATTCCTGCCATACTTTAAGCATGCTTAAAACCGTGGCTGTGATCGTGGTTCCAAACTTTTCGATGTTCGAGTTCGGCACGGCGTTCGAGGTCTTCGGGATCGACCGGTCCGGGCGGGGCACGGGAGTGCCGGCATTCGATTTCCGCGTGTGCACCCCCTCGCCGGGCGACGTCCGGCTGGAGTCAGGGTTGTCGATGAAAGTTGGCCTGGGCCTTGAGGCCACCAAAGACGCCGACCTGGTCATCATGGGTCCGTATGGTTCGGACCAGGAGTTGCCCGACTCCGTCCTTGAGGCCCTGCGGGCCGCGGACGCCAGGGGCGCGTGGGTCATGTCGATTTGCTCTGGAGCTTTCGGCCTGGCCCGCGCCGGCCTGCTTGATGGCCGCCGGTGCACCACCCACTGGCGCTCCTGCGCGGAACTTGCGGCAAGGTACCCGGCAGCCCGCGTCGATGAGAACGTGCTGTACGTCCAGGATGGCAATATCATCTCCTCGGCCGGGACCGCTGCGGGAATTGACGCCTGCCTGCACCTCGTCCGGGTCGAACTTGGCGCCCGGGCGGCAACGGCCATTGCACGGGACATGGTGGTTCCTCCACACCGGGACGGTGGCCAGGCCCAGTTCGTTGAGCGGCCCATACCCGCGTGCGGCTCCGCGCCCATCGAAGCGCTGTTGCGGTGGATGGTCGGGAACCTGGACCGTGAGCACACCGTCGACGACCTCGCCGGGCGCGTGCACATGTCCGCCAGGACGTTCGCGCGGAAGTTCAGGTCGGAAACCGGGGCGACGCCGGCTGCCTGGCTCAACTCCCAGCGCGTGCTGCGCGCACAGGAACTGTTGGAATCAACCGACCTGGGTATCGACGAAGTAGCCAGGGAATCGGGCTTCGGGAACCCCGTCCTGCTGCGGCATCACTTCGCCAAGGTTCTGGGCACCAGCCCGCAGTCCTACCGGCGGGCCTTTCGTGGGCAGTTGGCCGGCGTTGGCTAGGCTACTGGTCCGCTCATCCGTCGCCCTGTGACACCGCCCCGTCCTGCTCAGCCGCTGCCCGTGCGGTGTCCACCAGGGTCCGCCAGGGGCCGGTGAGAGCCTGCTCCGGCAAGGCTGCCCGGCGCTGCCCGGCACTGATGGAGTAGAAGAAGCGGTCCGGCTGTGGGGACTCAAAGGCCGCGGCGGCCGCCCGGTGGGTCCTCGGAACCGCATCCCAGGGGCAAGCCTCGACGATGGGCTGCCACTGGTTGAGGTCCGTGTCCGTCCGGGCCTCCACGGTCCATATCCGTGTGGCCGCCGCGATCCCCCCGGTACGCTCCACCTTGATTTTCATGGCCTGGTCCCCGGGCTTCCGTGGAGCCAGGCTGCCGGTTTCCGGCAGCCTGGCTGTGGCTAAACCTTGACCTTCACAGTCTCCCACGCCTGCCGCACGGCGTCATGCTCTGCCGATCCTGCACCATAAAGCTCCGTGGCTGCCCGCGCCGTGGCCCGTGCAAAGACGGTGAACGTTGCCGCCGGTGGCAGCGAACCGCCGGTCAGGGCCTCGTACCAGATGCGGCCGGGACAGTCCCAGGCGTAGCCGCCCAGGGCTTCGGCCACCAGGTAGAAGGCCCGGTTGGGGATGCCGGAGTTGATGTGGACCCCGCCGTTGTCCGCGCCGGTTCGCAGATAGGAGTCCATGGAGTCCGGCTGCGGGTCCTTGCCCAGCACGTCGTCGTCGTACGCGGTTCCCGGTTCCTTCATGGAGCGCAGGGCGCGCCCCTGCACCTGCGGGGTGAAGAGGCCTTCGCCGATCAGCCAGCTGGCCTCGGACGTGGCCTGGTTCTTCACGTACTGCTCCACGAGTGCGCCGAAGACATCGGACATGGATTCGTTCAGGGCGCCGGCCTGGTTCCGGTAGGCCAGACCCGCGGAAAACTGCGTGACGCCGTGGGCAAGTTCGTGCCCGATCACGCTCACGGACTTGGTGAAGCGTTCGAACACTTCGCCGTCTCCATCGCCGAACACCATCTGGCTGCCGTTCCAAAAAGCATTGTCGTAAGACCTGCCGAAATGCACCGTGGCGTTGAGGTGCAGCCCGAGCCCGTCGATGGAGTCACGGCCGAAGGCATCGGCATAGAGCCGGTGCGTGTGGCCGAGCCCGTCGTACGCTTCATCGGTGGCGGCATCCTGCGTTGCCGGGCCTCCCTCCTCCCGGGCCAGGTCACCCGGGAGCGTTTCAGTGCCGCGGGCGTCGTAGATGGTGCGGTTCACCGGCCCCGGCTTCCTCGGAAGCATGCCGGGCGGGATGGCGGGAACCGGCCGGGCGCGGGCCACGTGGAAGGATTCGACGTGGCCCAGGGCCTTTCGGGCGGCGGCAGCGGCGGACGAGAACCCCGGTGAGTCCTGCCGTGCCAGGCGCCGCAGCAGGTACGGCGGAACGATGGAACAAAATGGAGCGTGCATGGCGTAACCCCCTCAGCAGCTAGGTGGTGCCAGCCTATGAGGGGGCACCGACAATCAACGGCAGGCCGCCTGCATAAATTCAGCAGCCTTCCGCCCGCCTGCCGGGAGCCCACGTGGGTACGGTAGGCCCATGGCACAGACCCAGAAGCGGAACAAAGCCGGTTCCACCCTGCTGACCGTCATCATCGCCTTCCTGGCGAATTTCCTCGTTGCAGCAGCGAAGTCGGTGGCCGCGGTCCTTTCCGGGTCGGCCTCCATGGCCGCGGAGGCAGCGCACTCCTGGGCGGACACCGGAAACCAGGTGTTCCTGTTCCTCGCCGAGCGGCGGTCGGCCCGTCCGCGGGACGAGGCACACCCCATGGGGTACGGCAGGGAGGCCTATGTATGGTCGATGTTCGCCGCCTTCGGGCTCTTCACGGCGGGCGCGGTGGTGTCCATCATGCACGGCATCCAGGAGATCATTTCGCCGGAGCCGGCCGCCGACTTCACGGTGGCGTACGTGGTGCTCGGCGTGGCGTTCGTCTTGGAGGGCATTTCTTTCGTCCAGGCCTTCCGGCAGACCCGGAAGGCGGCCCGCGAGCTGGAACGGCACACTTTGGAACAGGTACTGATCAGTTCGGACCCCACGTTGCGTGCCGTGTTCGCAGAGGACTCGGCCGCGCTGATTGGACTGGTGGTGGCCTTCCTTGGGGTCTTCCTGCACCAGGTCACCGGTTCGCCGCTGCCGGATGCCGTGGGCTCGATCGTCGTGGGCGTGCTCCTGGCCGTCGTCGCCGTCGTCCTCATCGACCGCAACCGGCGCTTCCTGGTGGGTCAGGGCGTCACCCCCGACATCGAGCGCTCCATGGCGCAGCGGCTGCTGGAGCACCGGGAGATCGCCCGGCTCACCTACCTGCACCTGGAGTTCGTGGGTCCGCGCCGGCTGTACCTCGTTGCCGCAGTCGACCTGGAGGGGGACCACCCGGAGCACGAAGTGGCCCGGACCCTGCGCCGGATCGAACGGGACCTGGAGGACCACGCCACCGTGGAGGAAGCCGTGTTGACCCTGGCGACGATGGATGAGGCCACGCTGCGCTTCTAGTTGCGCCGTTTCCGGCGGCGTTCGACGGCGGTGCTGCCGCGGCAGCAAACAAAAACCCCCGCCGTTTGAACGGCGGGGGTTTCAGGTGGTGCCCTCGGTAGGATTCGAACCTACGGCCTTCTGCTCCGGAGGCAGACGCTCTATCCCCTGAGCTACGAGGGCAATCCGGATATCCTGCCGTTGCCGGCGGGACGTCCTAGAGCTTAGCACCTCAGTAACCAGAGAACGAATCGACATGCACCCGCCGTGCACCGGCGCTTTTGGCGGCCCGGCGGAGCGAGGCGGCGCTGGCCGGCGACCCCGAAACGTAGACCTCGCGACCGGCGATATCGGGGACGAGGGCCAGCAGTGCATCCCCGTCCAGCCTGATGCCCGCAGTCCCGCTGCGGCCGCCCGCAGCAGTCAAGCCGGCAGGAGGCTCCGAACCGTCGGCCAGCTGCACCAGCACCCGGATGCCGGACCCGCGGAGCTCCTCGGCGTAGGCAATTTCGTCCGCACTCCTGGCGAGGTACAGCAGTACGGCGTCCCGCTGCTGCAGGCCCCCCGATGACAAGTGTGAGACAAAGGGAGTAATGCCGATTCCGGCGGCGATGAGCAGCACGGGCTGCTGCGGATCGCGGGGGAGGACAAAGTCCCCGCCCACCGAGGTGGCCATCACCTCATCGCCGGGCTGCAATGCCAGGAGGGCCCTCTTGGCGTGGGACAACGGCCCGGCTGTCCGCACGCCAAACTTCACCGCACGTTCCTGCGGGGAACCTGCAAGGCTGAACACCCGGCGTCGGCCTTTTCCGTCGGATCCGGTGTGCGGAAGGTCCAGCTCCATGTACTGGCCCGGCAGGAAGCGCACCGGACGCGAGGGCCTGAAGGAAAACTCTGCGGTGCTTGGCGTCAGCGGACGGACGCCCGTGAACTGCAGCTTTACGCTGCCCCGCTGGCCCGCAATGAAGGCGAGGAGGTTGCCGAGCAGCAGGGCAGCCTCCGGCGAATTGGCAAGGAAGCCCAGGTTGTAGGGGATGGCGAAGACCACCCCGACCACGGCGGCCAGTGCCAGCTGCTGCCAGCGGCGGGGAGGCAGGGTCAGGGGCTCGGTGAGCATGAACCCCACGAAGAACAGCACGGGGCGCTGGGCCAGTGCCTGCCACAGACCCGCGCCGGCTGACATGCCGGAGCGCATCAGCTCCGCGGTGATGATGGACGTGGCAACCAGGATGAACACCAGGCCCATGGGGAACTTGCGCGTCCGGTAGAACACCAGCGCAATGCCCGGAACCAGCACCCACAGCATGGCAGGCGTTGCGGCCCACCACGTTGCGATGTTGAGCCCGGTGAGTCCGGTGACGAAGGCTCCGGCGGCAGCCGGGTTGAAGATGTGCCGCCCGCGCCAGGCCAGGGCGTATTTCGACGCCGATGCCAGCACGCAGGCCAGCGCCACGCCGGCCAGGTCCATTGGCTGCAGGGACGGCCAGAACAGGAAATACAGCAGCAGCCCGGTGATCAGGGAGGACTCCGAATGCGGGTTCACCCGGAAGAGCGCCGCCAGCGCACGGTTGGAGGCGTAGGTCAGGCCCAGGCACAGCACCAGGTGCGCCAGCATTTCCGGAACGCCAAAGGTCAGCCAGCCCAGCACGTTGAGCAGCAGGCTGTACGCAGCGAGGGCAGCGAGGACCAGCAGGATGAGCCGGTACACCGTGTACCGGTTAACGGCGCCGGCCATGCGCCCGGCCAGGGATGCAGCGGCAGCCGGGGTTTCCACGGGGGTCATGAGAACAGCGTCCCTTCAAATCCGGGCGAATAGGTGGCGCTGCCGTCTGAGAATACGGTCAGCCAGGAGAAATCGAACACTTCGTCAAGCACTGCGCCGGCGACGAAGAACAGTGCGGTGGCGAGGGCATCGGCCACCATGGCGGAGTCCGCAAGCGTCCAGGTGGCGACGGCGGTCCGGACCGGCTGCCCGGTGGTCCCGTCGAGGACGTGGTGCAGTCCGTCCCCCCAGGCGCGCCGGTTGGCGGCAGAAGCGCAGAGGGACCGGTCCGCCAGGTCAACGATTCCGATGGCCTGGGCAGGGTTGTACGGATGCTCGAGACCGATCCGGACGCCCTCCGTTCCCCGCACCAAAAGGTCTCCGCTGCCGTCAACCACGAAGTTCTCCACCCCGGCGGCGGCGAGTTCGGCGGCCAGCAGGTCAACCAGCAGGCCCTTGCCCGCGGCGCCGATGTCCAGCACCACCGGGGCGCCCGCGGTAACGGTGGTTCCCTCCCACGCCAGGACCGATTCCCAGGCAGGGGCCGGCAGCGGAGGCCCGGCGGGTTCCAGGGCATAACCGGCGCCGTAGCCCAGGCGTTCCAGGCTACCGCCGATGAGGGGCGTCATGGCGCCGGCGCTAACGCGGTACAGCGTTGCGTACAGGTCGCCGAGGGCGGCGGCCTCCGCCGGGAAACTGTAGCTGCCGGGTTCCCGCGCCATTGCCGCCACCAGGGAGTCGGGCCGGAAGCGGGACCACGCGGCGTCGAACCTTTCAATCCTGTCCAGCAGCCGCGCCCGCAGGGACGGCGGCAGCGGCAGGGAAGTGGAGATGACCCAGTGGGTTCCGATCCCCGTAAACGCAAAGTCCTCCCGGCCGGCGGACACGCCTTACTGCGCCTCCGCCTTGATCTTCTCAAGCGCCTGGTTGAACCCGCCGCTGGTCAGCGACGAGCCGGCTGACCTTGGACACCTTGAGTTCGTCGATGTTCCTGCCCACCACCTGCGCTGCGATGCCGCCCGCAAATTCGCCCTGGAACTTGCGGGTGTTCGGGTTGGACGGATGCTGGGTGATCCGGACGTCCGTGACCTTGCCTGCCGCGAGCGTCAGCTGCACGCCCACGGTCTCCGTGCCGTTGGGCGATACGTAGTTTCCGTCCGCGCTGTAGGTCCCGTCCTTGTACTGGGCCCCGCTGCCCGCCAGCGTGGACGTTCCGCCCGAGGGGGCGGCAGGAGTGGTTTCGGCGGCGGTGGGTGCGCAGCCGGCCACGGTTCCTGCCAGGGACAGGCCGGCAATCCCAACAAAGACGCTTTTGCCCACTGCGCTTGCAGCTGTTGCGCCCTTGTTGGCTGTGCTTTTCGGCATGGAGGGTCTCATCAAGGCTCCCGTTTCGTTCATCGGTTACGTCCCGCGCCTGTGGCTACGGTCTTGTCAACGCCGGAGGGGCGCGATTGGTTCACCCGGTGCCACGCTTCACAGGCCAAAGCACCGGCAGGCAGCGGCCGGGCTCCAAATTCTTTGCTGTCACCGGCCCCCGGTAGTCTAGAGGGGTGACTCCCGAAGAACTTTCCCTCGCCATATCCGCCTGCCTCAAGGACGCCGTCGCCGCCGGCGAGATTGCCCTTGCGGCATCAGCAGTTCCCGAGGACGTGCGCGTGGAGCGACCCAAGAACCGGGACCACGGCGACTGGGCCACCAACATTGCCCTGCAGCTGGCGAAGCAGGCCGGCACCAACCCGCGCGAATTCGCGAACGTGCTCAGCGCCCGGCTGAAGTCGATCAACGGCGTCTCCGCAGTGGACATTGCCGGCCCCGGCTTCCTGAACATCACCGTGGACGCCGCCGTGGCCGGTGCCCTGGCCAAGACCATTGTGGAGGCCGGCAAGGAGTACGGGACCAACGCCGCGCTCGCCGGACGAACCGTCAACATGGAGTTCGTGTCCGCCAACCCCACGGGGCCGCTCCACATCGGGCATACCCGGTGGGCCGCCCTGGGCGACTCCATTGCCCGGGTGCTGCGCGCCTCCGGCGCGGACGTGACAGCCGAGTACTACATCAATGACGCCGGCTCGCAGATGAACACCTTCGCCACGTCCGTCTACTCCCGCCTCCACGGCCTTCCCGTGCCCGACGGCGGCTACCCGGGGCAGTACATTTCCGACCTTGGCCACGAGGTCCTCACCGCCCACCCGGACATCCGCGAACTCACCGAAGTTGCCGCGCTGCCGGTCATTCGCACCGCCGCCTACGAGGCGCAGATGAAGGACATCAAGGCCACCCTGGCGGACTTCGGCGTCGAATTCGACGTTTTCTTCTCCGAGCAGGAACTGCACGACGCCGGCGCGATCGAAAGTGCCGTAGCGCGCCTTCGCGAGCAGGGCCACGTGTTCGATGACGGCGGCGCAGTCTGGCTGCGGACCACGGACTTCGGCGACGACAAGGACCGCGTGCTGATCCGCGCCAACGGCGAGCCGACCTACTTCGCCGCCGATGCCGCCTACTACCTGTCCAAGAAGGACCGCGGCTTCACCGAAAAGATTTACCTCCTGGGCGCCGACCACCACGGGTACATCAACCGGCTCAAGGCCATCGCGGCCGCCGCCGGCGACGACCCCGAGGTCAACATCGAAGTCCTTATCGGCCAGCTGGTGTCCGTCAACGGTGCCAAGCTGTCCAAGCGGGCCGGCAATATCATCGAGCTCAAGGACCTGATCGACTGGCTCGGCAAGGACGCCGTGCGCTACTCGCTGGCGCGCTTCCCCGCGGACTCGCCGTTGACGCTGGACCCGGAGCTGCTCAAGAAGCACAGCAACGAGAACCCCGTGTTCTACGTGCAGTACGCCCATGCCCGCTCCCGGGGAGCAGCGCGCAACGCTGTAGCTGCAGGTGTCGAGCGCCATGTGGACGGCCAGGAGAGCTTCGACGCCTCGCTGCTGGACCACGCCACGGAGAACGAGCTTCTGTCCTACCTCGGCAGCTACCCCTCGGTCATTGCCAAGGCGGCGGAACTGCGCGAACCGCACCGCGTGGCCCGCCACCTCGAAACCATCGCCGGTGCGTACCACCGCTGGTACGACGCCTGCCGGATTGCTCCCATGGGCGACGAAGCCGTGACCGACCTCAACCGCACCCGGCTATGGCTCAACGATGCCACCAGCCAGGTGCTGGCCAACGGCCTGGATCTGCTGGGCGTTTCCGCGCCGGAACGGATGTAAGCACATGTCAGTAGCTTCGAACACCGCTGCGTCCCCGCTTGCCCCGGAATGGCTGCAGGTCCCGGCCGACCTCAATGCACTGCATGAACCCCTGTGGGCCGGCAGCGTGGTCCGTAACGACGCCGGCGTCCTCACGGTGGGGGGAGTGGACGTCCAGGAACTCAAGGCGCAGTTCGGCACGCCCCTGTTCGTCATGGACGAGTCCGACTTCCGCGCCCGGGCCCGCGCCTTCAAGGACTCCTTCGATGCCGCCTTCGCCGACATCTGCGGCGGCGTGGACGTCTACTACGCCGGCAAATCCTTCCTGTGCACTGCCGTGGTGAAGTGGGTGGAGGAAGAAGGGCTGCGCCTGGACACCGCCTCCGGCGGCGAACTGGCTGTCGCGGCCCGCGCCGGGATCCCGGGGGAGCGGGTGGCGCTGCACGGCAACAACAAATCCGACGCCGAAATCAACCGTGCGCTGGACATGAAGCTTGGCCGCATCGTGGTGGACAGCCTGGCCGAGCTGGAACGCGTCGGTGCGATCGCTGAGGGCCGCGGTGAACGGGCAAAGGTCATGCTGCGGCTCACCCCCGGTGTGCACGCACACACCCATGAGTTCATCGCCACTGCCCACGAGGACCAGAAGTTCGGCCTCTCCATGGCAGCCGACACCACCGACGTCGCCGGCGTCTCTGCTGCCGAGGAAGCAGTGGCCGCCGCCTCGGTCCACTCCGGCATCGAGCTGCTCGGCCTGCATTGCCACATCGGGTCGCAGATCTTCGAGCCGGACGGCTTCGCGCTGGCCGCCGAAAAGCTGCTGCGGTTCCTGGCAGCCATGCAGGACAAGTACTCCATCACCATGCCCGAGCTGGACCTCGGCGGCGGGTACGGCATTGCCTACACCCCGGTGGACACCCCCCGCCCCGCGGCTGAAATCGCGACGGCGATGGCCGCCGTCGTGCGTTCCACCTGCGCCGAGCTGGGCATTGCCGCGCCCCGCATCTCCATCGAGCCCGGACGCGCGATCGTGGGCAGCACCACCTTCACCCTGTATGAGGTGGGCACGCTCAAGACCGTCCGCGTCGACGCCCCGGCAGCTTCCGGCGACCGTGACGGGGGCAACAACGTTACGTATCCGCGCCGCTATGTTTCGGTGGACGGCGGCATGAGCGACAACGCCCGGCCGGTGCTGTACGACGCGGATTACTCCGCGATTCTTGCGTCCCGCACGTCGGCGGCGGCCCCGCAGCTGTCCCGCGTGGTGGGCAAACATTGCGAGAGCGGCGACATAGTTGTTAGAGATGTATATCTGCCCGAGGACGTGGCAGCCGGTGATCTGCTTGCTGTACCGGGAACCGGCGCCTACTGCTGGGCCCTCTCGAGCAACTACAACTATCTGGCCCGGCCGGGCGTTGTCGCGGTGCGCGACGGATCTGCCCGGCTGATTGTCCGCGGGGAAACCGAAGAAGATCTGCTGAACCGCGACATGGGAGCCTGAATGACGGAAATGCGAACCCTGAAAGTAGCCCTGCTGGGCTGTGGCAACGTTGGGGCCCAGGTTGCGCGGATTCTCATTGAGGATGCCGACGCCCTTGCCGCCCGCACCGGTGCCCGCCTGCAGCTGAGCGGGATTGCGGTGCGCAACGTCAACGCAGACCGGGAGGTGGAACTTCCCCAGGAACTCTTCACCACCGACGCCGAAACCCTGGTCAAGGACGCCGACCTGGTGATCGAGCTGATGGGCGGCATCGAGCCCGCCCGCACGCTGATCCTTTCCGCGCTGCGCAACGGCGCCTGCGTGGTCACCGGGAACAAGGCCCTGCTGGCCCAGGACGGCCCCACCCTGTACGAAGAGGCAGACAAAGCCGGCGTCCAGCTCTCCTATGAGGCCGCCGTGGCCGGTGCCATCCCGATCCTGCGCCCCATCCGCGACAGCCTCTCCGGCGACCGGATCACCCGGGTGCTGGGCATTGTCAACGGCACCACCAACTTCATCCTTGACCAGATGGACACCACCGGCGCCCAGTTCGCCGATGCCCTCGCCGAAGCCCAGCGCCTTGGCTACGCGGAAGCGGACCCCACGGCAGACGTCGAAGGCCACGACGCCGCCGCGAAGGCCGCCATCCTCGCCTCGCTGTCCTTCCACACCCGGTTCGCGCTGGAGAATGTCCACTGCGAAGGCATCACGTCCGTCACCGCCTCGGACATCGCGGCAGCAAAGGACGCAGGCTTCGTCATCAAGCTGCTGGCCATCGCCGAAAAACTGGTTGATGAGGAGGGCAAGGAAGGCGTGTCCGTCCGCGTCCACCCCACCCTCCTGCCGAGGGAGCACCCGCTGGCCGCCGTCCACGGCGCCTTCAACGCCGTCTTCATCGAGGCCGCAAACGCCGGCGAACTCATGTTCTACGGCCAGGGCGCCGGCGGAACCCCCACGGCTTCCGCCGTCCTGGGCGACCTCGTCTCCGCTGCCCGCCGCCTGGTCCTGGGCGACCCCGGACGCACCGAGACCACCACCGGCCACGTCCCCGCCCTGCCCATTGACGCGGCCACCACCAGCTACTACATCGGCCTTGACGTCGCAGACCAGCCCGGCGTGCTCGCGAAGATCGCCCAGCTCTTCGCCGAACACGGCGTCTCCATCGAGATTATGCGGCAGACCATCCACCGCGACGCGGAATCCAACGTGGAGAGCGCCGAGCTGCGGATCGTCACCCACCGTGCGTCAGAGGCTGCCCTCGCAGCCACCGTCGAGGCCGTGAAGGGCCTGGACGTCATCAATTCTGTTACATCCGTTCTGCGGGTAGAAGGAGTCTAAGTGGCTCACCAATGGCGCGGCGTCATCCGCGAATACGCTGACCGTTTGCCCGTGACGGAATCCACCAGGGTCATCACCCTGGGGGAGGGCGGCACCCCGCTGGTGCACGCACAGAAGCTTTCCGAGCTCACCGGCTCGGAGGTCTACCTCAAGGTCGAGGGCATGAACCCCACCGGGTCCTTCAAGGACCGGGGCATGACCATGGCCATGACGGCCGCGGTGGCCTCCGGGGCGAAGGCCGTGGTTTGCGCCTCCACCGGAAACACTTCCGCCTCCGCCGCCGCTTACGCAACCGCTGCCGGCCTCAAGTGCGCCGTCCTGGTGCCCGAAGGCAAAATCTCCATGGGCAAGCTCAGCCAGGCCATTGCCCACGGTGCCACCCTGCTGCAGGTTGACGGCAACTTCGACAACTGCCTGGACATCGCCCGCAAGCTGGGTGAGTCCTACCCGGTGTTCCTGGTCAACTCGGTCAACCCCGCGCGCATCCAGGGCCAGAAGACCGGTGCCTTCGAAGTGGTTGACGCCCTGGGCGACGCCCCGGACATCCATGTCCTGCCCGTGGGTAATGCCGGCAACATCACGGCGTACTGGAAGGGTTACAAGGAGTACTCCGCACCCTTCGAATCGGAAACCGCAGGCACCCTCGCCGCCGTGTCCACCAAGACCCCCGCCATGTGGGGTTTCCAGGCCGCCGGGGCTGCGCCTTTCGTCGCCGGCCACCCGATCACGGAACCGGACACCATCGCCACCGCCATCCGCATCGGCAACCCTGCTTCGTGGGACGGCGCCGTGGGCGCGCGTGACGAATCGGGCGGACTCATCGACGCCGTCACGGACGAGGAAATCCTGAACGCCCACCGCTGGCTGTCCGCCAAGGAAGGCGTCTTCGTGGAACCCGGATCCGCGGCAGGTGTGGCTGGCCTGCTCAAGAAGCATGCCGCAGGCGAGGTCCCCAGCGGAAAGACGATTGTCATCACCGTCACCGGGCACGGACTCAAGGACCCCCAGTGGGCCCTGCGCACCGAAGACGGCAGCGACGTCCAGCCGGTCAAGGTCCCCAACGACGTCGTCACCGTGGCAGCCGAACTGGGACTGGAAGAAAAATAGCCTTGGACACCACCTCGCAGGCCGCCGTCGGACTGCAACTCATTGAGCCGGGCCAGCGCGTCACCGTGCGCGTCCCCGCCACCACGGCCAACCTTGGCCCCGGCTACGACAGCCTCGGGCTGGCCCTGGCACTGCATGACACCCTGACCGTCGAGAGCCTGGACACCGACGAACTGGTGTTCGACCTGCGTGGGGAAGGCGCCGAAACCCTGCCGCGCGACGCCAGCCACCTGGTGGTCCGGGCCATGGATACAGCGCTCGAACGGCTGGGGTACCGCCACGGCGGCCTGAAGGTGACTGCCGAGAACGTCAACCCGCACGGCCGGGGGCTGGGCTCCTCCGCCTCCGCGGTGGTTGCCGCTGTTTCGGCTGCCAACGCGATGGTTCCGGCCGAAAGCAGGCGTGGGAAGGACTGGATCCTCCAGCTCACCAGCGAACTGGAAGGCCATCCGGACAACGTCGCACCCGCCATTTTCGGCGGACTGGCGCTGTCATGGCAGGACAGTGAGCAGTACAGCAGCACCAGTGCGAACGTCGTTGAATCGGTCATTCCCATCGTTGCCGTTCCGAACTACGAACTGTCCACCGAGGCGGCCCGTGCGCTGCTGCCCGCGTCGGTAGGCCACCACGCCGCCGCCATGAACTCCGGGCGCGCCGCGCTGCTGATCCATGCGCTCACCGCCAAGCCTGAGTTCCTGCTGGCGGGCACCGAGGACTATCTGCACCAGAGCTACCGCGCCGAGGCAATGCGCCCCAGCGCAGCGCTGATCGGGGCCCTCCGCAAGGCAGGCTACGCGGCGGTGGTTTCCGGGGCCGGGCCCACCGTGCTGGTGCTCGCAAACGGCGCCGGCCAGGCCGCCGATGCCCTGGGCTTCATCGAAACCTTCACCGCAGCGAACACGCCCGACATCGGCTGGCGTGTTCTGAAGCTCGCAGTGGACGTTGAAGGTGCTAAGGTGGACTTGCACCGGCGGTAATTCCGCCTATCTGATCTGCTCCTGCATTCAGTTGCTTTTTGATCTACGACTGTGAATGTATTCCGGTGCCGCCTGCTTGGTCTGTCGCAGGAACCTGCAGCATCCAACTGCCCCTGAACCGTCAGCCCGGTGTTGCGCCACGGGCGCAGCGCAAGGTGAATCAGTATCCGGCCCTGCTGGCCGAAATCCAACCGGCAAGGCCGAAATCCCGGCTGCAGATCTGAACTGCAGCCCAGATCAAATCATCGCGTCCAGCTCCCAGTCTGGACGCCGTCGAGGGGGAAGGATCCTTCGTGACCGAAACCACTGAGCTGTCGCCAGCTGTGGAACTATCATCTTCTGCAGCCGGTGCGCCGGCTGCGACCGCCAAGAGCAGCGGCCTCGCCGGCCTCAAGCTCGCCCAGCTGCAGGCCCTTGCCAGCCAGCTCGGCATCTCCGGCGGATCCCGCATGCGCAAGGGGGACCTGGTCTCGGCCATCTCCGCGCACCGTGCAGGCACCGTGACCACCAAGGCCCCTGCCAAGGCAGCGGAGAAGGCCGCCGAAAGCCCCGTGGCTCCCGCGGCCGCGCCGGCGTCCGCTCCGGAGGCTGCAGCAGCTGAGGCCCCCGCCGCGGAAGGCACCCGTGCACGCGGTCGCGGCCGCAGCCGCCGGGCCGTCAGCGATGGCGTCGTTGCTCCCGCAACCGAAGCTCCCGCCGTCGAAACCGCCGCTGCACCTGCCGCCGCCGGTGCCGAAGCGCCGTCGGCTGCTCCCGTGGAAGCCCCCGAGGCAGCCGAAGGTGCCGCCGAGCGCCGCCAGCCGCGCACCCGCAACCGCCGCCGCAGCGAAGCAGCCGCAGCTTCCGTGCAGGAAGCACCGGCAGAAGCGCCCGCCGAGCAGCCCGCGGCGGACCAGCGCGGCGCCGAGCAGCGCACTGAAGCCGCACCCGCTGAAGCCGGCGACGCCGGACAGCGCACCGAGCGCCGCGAAGGCGGCCGCACCCGTGGCCGCGACAACGCCTCCCGCGACTCCGATGGAGGCCGCGACAACGCCGGCAGCCGCGAAGCCGGCCAGCGTGAAGGCGGCCGCGAGGGCCGAGACAACCGCGACAACGAGGATTCCGATGGCGGCAGCCGCCGCAACCGCCGCAACCGCCGCGACCGGAATGACCGTTCCGGCGGCCAGGACCGGGACAACTCCCGCAACGACCGCTTCCGCGACCGCAACGACCGCCGCCGTGGACGTTCGCAGGGACCGGACGTCGACGACGTCGAAATCACCGAGGACGACGTCCTGCTGCCGGTGGCCGGCATCCTGGACGTCCTGGAAAACTACGCGTTCATCCGCACCTCCGGCTACCTGCCCGGCCCCAACGACGTCTACGTCTCCCTGGCCCAGGTCAAGAAGTACAACCTGCGCAAGGGCGACGCCGTCGTCGGCGCCATCCGCGCACCCCGCGAAGGCGAGGACCGCAGCCAGCAGTCCAACCGCCAGAAGTTCAACGCCCTGGTCCGCGTCACCTCGGTGAACGGCAAGACCGCCGAAGAACTCAAGGACCGCGTCGAATTCGCCAAGCTGGTTCCGCTCTACCCGTCCGAGCGCCTGCGCCTCGAGACCGACCCCAAGAAGATCGGTCCCCGCGTCATCGACCTCGTGGCCCCGATCGGCAAGGGCCAGCGTGGCCTGATCGTGTCCCCGCCGAAGGCCGGCAAGACGCTGATCCTGCAGTCCATCGCCAACGCCATCACCACGAACAACCCTGAGGTCCACCTCATGATGGTGCTGGTCGACGAACGCCCCGAAGAAGTCACGGACATGCAGCGCACGGTCAAGGGCGAGGTCATTGCCTCCACCTTCGACCGCCCCGCCGACGATCACACCACCGTGGCCGAACTCTCCATCGAACGCGCCAAGCGCCTCGTGGAAATGGGCATGGACGTGGTGGTCCTGCTGGACTCCATGACCCGCCTGGGCCGCGCCTACAACCTGGCAGCACCGGCCTCCGGCCGCATCCTGTCCGGTGGTGTGGACTCCGCAGCCCTCTACCCGCCCAAGCGCTTCTTCGGCGCCGCCCGCAACATCGAAAATGGCGGCTCGCTCACCATCCTGGCCACCGCCCTCGTGGAGACCGGCTCCAAGATGGACGAGGTCATCTTCGAAGAGTTCAAGGGCACCGGCAACATGGAGCTCCGCCTGTCCCGCCAGCTGGCTGACAAGCGCATCTTCCCGGCCGTGGACGTCAACGCCTCCGGCACCCGCCGCGAAGAGAACCTGCTCTCGCCTGAGGAAGTCAAGATCATGTGGAAGCTGCGCCGCGTCCTCTCCGGACTCGAGACCCAGCAGAGCCTTGAACTGCTCACCAACAAGATCCGGGAAACCCAGAGCAACGTCGAGTTCCTCATGCAGGTCCAGAAGACGACGCTTGGTGCGAAGTCGGACAACGACAAATAGCTTTGCCCGGGGTGGGGTCGGCGCATTTTTTGCCGGCCCCGCCCCTTCGCGTTGCGGCTGACGTACTGCGTACGTCGGCCGCAACGCTCCGACAGGCCCGATGCCACTCCCTGGCCGGCAAAAAATGCGCCGACGGCCGCACGTCACCTGCCGCTGTGTGCGTCACTAGACTTGTACAAGTCGAAAGAGGTTTTGAAAAATGTTTGAGTCCGTACAGGGCCTGCTTGATGAGCATGATGCCATCCAGGCGCAGCTGGGGGATCCTGCTGTTTATGCCGACCAGCGGCTTGCCCGGAAGCTGGGGCGGCGGTCGGCTCAGCTCAATGGCATTGTTGATGCCTACCACAAGTGGGAGGGCCTCCGGGACGATCTCGCTGCCGCCAAGGAGATGGCTGCCGAGGATCCCGAATTCGCCGCCGAAGTGCCTGAACTGGAAGCGTCGCTGGAGGTGGCTGCGGCCAAGCTGCGCCGGCTGCTCATTCCGCGCGATC
Source organism: Arthrobacter sp. MOO21 (assembly GCF_057369995.2). Classification (NCBI taxonomy): domain Bacteria; kingdom Bacillati; phylum Actinomycetota; class Actinomycetes; order Micrococcales; family Micrococcaceae; genus Arthrobacter; species Arthrobacter sp. MOO21. Next base: position 3,347,315 of record NZ_CM170671.2, read on the forward strand.
CTGACGACGCCCGCAACGTGATCCTGGAGGTCAAGGGCGGCGAAGGCGGCGACGAGGCTGCCCTCTTCGCCGGCGACCTGCTGCGGATGTACACCCGGTACGCGGAATCCCGCGGCTGGAAGACCGAGATCATCTCCGCCACGGAGTCGGACCTGGGTGGCTACAAGGACGTCCAGGTGGCCGTCAAGGGCAACTCCAACGACCCCGCCGAAGGCGTCTACGCCCGGCTCAAGTTCGAAGGCGGCGTGCACCGGGTCCAGCGCGTCCCGGTTACGGAATCCCAGGGCCGCATCCACACCTCCGCCGCAGGCGTGCTGGTGCTCCCCGAAGTGGATGAGCCCGAAGAGCTCGAGATCAGCCCCAACGACCTCAAGATCGACGTCTACCGGTCCTCCGGTCCGGGTGGCCAGTCCGTGAACACCACCGACTCCGCCGTCCGGATCACCCACCTGCCCACCGGCATCGTGGTGGCCATGCAGAACGAGAAATCGCAGCTGCAGAACCGCGAAGCCGGCATGCGCGTCCTCCGCGCACGCATCCTGGCGCACCAGCAGGAGCAGATTGACGCCGCCAACTCCGAACAGCGGAAGTCCCAGATCCGCACCATGGACCGGTCCGAGCGCATCCGCACCTACAACTACCCCGAAAACCGGATTGCGGACCACCGCACCGGCTACAAGGCCTACAACCTTGACCAGGTCATGAACGGCGACCTGGAGCCGGTCATCCAGTCCGCCATCGAGATGGACGAACAGGCGCGGCTGGACGCCATCGGCGACTAGCACCCGCGGCATGACGACAGGGCAAGGCCAGTCCCTCGCGGACGCCATCACCGAGGCAACCGAAGTCCTGCGGGATGCGGGGGTTCCCAGTCCCCGCGTGGACGCCGAACTGCTCGCCGACCACCTGCTGAAGGTGGGGCTCGGCCGGCTCCGCGCGCTGATGCTGGGCGACACGCCCGTGCCCGACGGCTACGCTGAACTCGTCGCCGAACGGGCCGGGCGGGTGCCGCTGCAGCACATCACCGGCGTGGCCCACTTCCGCTACCTCGAACTTGCGGTGGGTCCCGGTGTCTTCATTCCGCGCCCCGAAACGGAGTCCGTCGTGCAACTGGTCATCGACCACGTGCGCGGCATGGCCCGGCCGCGGATCGTCGACCTCGGAACGGGCTCTGGAGCCATCGCCGGTTCCATCGCCTCGGAAGTGCCGGGTGCGGAGGTGCACGCCGTGGAATACAGTGCACTCGCGCACGCCTGGGCGTCGAAGAACCTCGCGCCCCTGGGCGTCAACCTCGTCCTGGGGGACCTGCGCAACGCGCTGCCGGAGCTCAACGGAACAGTCGACGTCGTGGTGTCAAACCCGCCGTACATACCGGCTGAAGCCGTCCCCAACGAACCCGAAGTAGCCCTGCATGACCCGCCGGAAGCGCTGTACGGCGGGGGAGCGGACGGCATGGAACTTCCGACGGCGGCAGCGGCCTCCGCTGCCAGGCTCCTGCGTCCCGGGGGCTACTTCGTGATGGAGCACGCCGAAGTCCAGGCCGCCTGGATCGCCACAATGCTCGGCAGGGGACCCTGGACCAGTATCAGCACGCATCTGGACCTCAACGGCAAGGAGCGCGCCACCAGCGCTGTCCTTGCCGGTCCGGACCACACGGAATGAAAGAATAGGCCTGTGACAACAACCTACGACTGCAGCACCGACGACCAGCGTGCCCAGGGACTTGAGCATGCACAGCGTGCCATCAGCGAAAAGAAGTGCGTGGTTCTCCCCACGGACACGGTGTACGGGATCGGGGCGGATGCCTTCTCGCCGCAGGCCGTCACGATGCTGCTGGTATCGAAGGGACGCAGCCGCACCATGCCCCCGCCCGTGCTGATCCCCCGGATCAACGCCCTGGACGGCCTTGCCACAGAGGTCTCCGCTGATGCCCGCAAGCTAGCCGAAGCCTTTTGGCCCGGCGGCCTCACCCTGATCCTGCACGCCCAGCCGTCGCTGGACTGGGACCTCGGTGAAACCAAGGGCACGGTGGCGCTGCGGATGCCGGCGGACGACGTCGCCCTGGAACTGCTGACGCTCACGGGGCCGCTCGCCGTCTCCTCCGCCAACCGCACCGGCCAGGCGCCGGCCCAGACCGCCGCCGCCGCACGTGAGCAGCTTGCGGATTCCGTCGAGGTGTACCTGGAAGGGGGCCCCCGCCCCGTCGAGGGCGAGGCCGGCGTGCCGTCAACCATCGTGGACGCCACCGGCCCGCGCCTGCGCGTGGTCCGCAACGGGGCGGTCAGCCTGGACCAGCTCCGCGAACATGTGCCCGGTGTCCTTGGCCTGGGGGAGATCCCCATGGCGGAAGAACCCGATGCGCCGGAGGCGGAGGCAACCACCGCCGCCGGCAGCAGCGCCGTCAATACCGACAACCTTCCGGGGAACTGATATGCAGCCCAAAGTGGCCGTCGCGGCCGTAACGTTCGACCGCCACGAAGAACTCGGCCTGCTCCTGAAGGGCCTGGCCGCCCAGACCGCGCCGATCCACTCGATCGCCCTCGTGGACTCCGGCACTGTTCCGGCCACGGACGTCATCAAGGCCGGGGGAGCGAAGAACATCAATTACCTCCGGTCCGAGGCGAACCTCGGTGGTGCTGGCGGCTTCGCCTACGCCATCCTGGCCGCCATGGCCAGCGGCGCGGAATGGGTCTGGCTGATGGACGATGACGGCCACCCGGAAGACGCCAGTTGCCTGGCCGAGCTGCTCCGGACGGCCGCCGAGCACCAGCTGGACATCGTCAGCCCGCTGGTCGCCGCCACGGCCGATCCCAACCGGCTCTCCTTCAACTTCCGCATCAACGGTCTGCTCACCAACGACCGGTCCCGCCTGGCGCCCATGGGCTACCTGCCCGACATGGTGCACTTTTTCAACGGCGCGCTGATCCGGACCGACGTCTTCTACAAGATCGGGATCCCGGACGTGAAGTTCTTCATCCGCGGTGATGAAGTGGACTTCCTGTCACGCGTGAAAAAAGCAGGGCTGAAGTACGGCACCCTGGCCACCGTGGCTGTGCAGCATCCCGCCACCTGGACCGAGATGAAGCCTGTGTTCGGCGGGTTCATCACCCCCGTCATTCCGGAGGGCGACTTCAAGCGTTACTGCTACTTCCGGAACCGGGGATACCTCACCCGGAAGTACCGGAACCTGCGCTGGTTCAGCGCCGACATCGTCGGTTTCCCCTACTACTTCCTGAAGACCGGGGACCTCAAAGGCCTGGCGAAATGGTTCCGGGCCTACTCCACCGGTTTCCGCGGCAAGGGCTTCGGCTCGCCCGCGGAACTGATGTCGGCCAACAGCTAGGCCGCCGTGGAGAACCTGTTCGCCGTCGTCGTGACCTACAACCGGGCCGACTTCCTGCAGAACCTGCTCGATTCCTTTGCCCGGCTCAGCACCGCCCCGGCGCGGATCCTCGTGGTGGACAACGCCAGCACCGACCATACGGCCGAAGTCGTCGCGCGTGCGGCGGATGCCGGCGGACCCCCGATCCAGTACGAACGGCTGGAGCGGAACGCCGGCGGCGCGGGAGGGTTTTCCCGCGGCGTGGAACTGGCGCTGGAGGCCGGCGCCGAATGGCTGTGGCTCATGGACGACGACGTCGAGGTACTCCCCGGCGCCGTGGAGGCCCTGGACAGATTCACCCCGGACTATTCGTGCATGATCGGGCGACGGTACGACGCCAACGGCAAACCGTTCTTCTGGCAGCACCACTTCGTCGAGGCCCTGGGCATCTTCCTGCCCGTATCGCGCGATGTGTTCAAGCATTCCGACGTGTTCCGCACCAACGTGGGCAATTTCGAGGGAATGCTGATCCGTGCCTCCGTGGCCCGGTCCATCGGCCTGCCCGACCCCCGGTTCTTCATCACCTGGGACGACCTGATCTACGGCTGGCTCGCAGCGCAAAAGACCCCGGTGGTGTACGTCAACGCTTTCGTCATCAGGAAAGTCCGCGCACAGCGGCAGGTGGACCTGGGCCTGCGGCACCTCAACGATTCCTCGGACCTGAGCCGCCGCTACGTCATGCGCAACCGGGGGCTCGTGGCGCAGTACCTGCGCGCCCACGGAAAGTACAACCGTGCCGGTTTTGCGGCCGGAACCGCCCTGACCTTCCTGAAGGAACTCGTCCGGCTGGTCCTCGTCGAACGGACCCTCAAGGGGGCCGGGGCGCTGTGGCAGGGGTGGCGCCAATCCCGCAGCATCCTCGCCGACGCCGGCTGGGCGCCGATGCCTGCCTTGCCCGCATATCCGGGGCGCGGCACCGGAAGAGATTAGTATCGTTCTAGGCCCCGGCGCCGTCCGACAGTGTTGCGGCGGGGTATTTTGAAACAGGCGCCTGGCCGCCGTGGTAGTGGAAGTCGGTTGCAATTTCCGTTGAGTACGAAATCTGAAACGCGCGCACCTGCCGCAGTACGGGACGAAAAGCCCGCCCTCTGGATCTGGATCCAGCTTTTCCTGGACTCCATGTCCTGGGTCGTGGCCATCGTCCTGGCGCTGCTGCTGCGTTACGAAATGGGCATCCGCGTCGAACAGTTCGCCGGCGCGCTGGTCATCTCCGCCATCGCCATTGTCGCGCAGGTGGGAGCAGGCTACTCCCTGGCCCTGTACCGGGGCAGGTACCCGTTCGGCAGCTTCCAGGAGGCCAGGGCCCTGGTCTTCGTCACCGTGATCGCCGCCGCCTCGATTACCGCCAGCCTGCTGGTCCTGTACGAAGCCATCAACATCGGCCGCAGCGTGGGCCTGATCGCTTTCCCCTTTGCCTGCCTGTTCATGTGCGCGGCACGCTATGCCAAACGGCTCTATGTGGAGGGCAAGGCCCGTCCCGGCGACGGGGCGCAGAACACCCTGATCTACGGCGCCGGCTTCCTGGGGAACTCGCTGGTGACCCGGATGCTGCAGGACCCCGACTCGCCGTACTTTCCTGTGGGCCTGGTCGACGACGATCCTGCCAAGAAGCACCTCCGCCTCTCCGGTGTCCAGGTGCAGGGCCGCGGCGACGACCTCCCCGCCATCATCCGCCGCACCCGCGCCACCGTCCTGGTTGTGGCCTTCGCCAACGTCGAAGCCTCGGTGGTCCGCCGCATCTCCGACGCCGTGGCCGGGCTGAACGTCCGTGTGCTCGTGCTGCCGCCCCTGCGGGACATGCTCGGCAGCGGAGCCCCTGCGGGTTTCTCCGACTTCCGCGACGTGGCCGTCGAGGACCTGATCGGCCGCCGCCCCGTCGACATCAAAGTGGATGAGATCGCCGGCTACATCAAGGACAAGCGCGTGCTGGTCACCGGCGCCGGTGGCTCGATCGGCTCCGAGCTCTGCCGCCAGATCGTGCAGTTCAGTCCTGCGGAACTGATCATGCTGGACCACGACGAAACCGGCCTGCAGCAGACCCAGATCTCCATCACCGGCCGCGGCCTGCTGGCCGGCCGCGACACCGTGCTGGCCAACATCCGTGACGGTGAGGCCCTCCGGGACATCTTCGAGGACCGCCGGCCCGAAGTGGTGTTCCATGCCGCAGCCCTAAAGCATGCCCCGTTGCTCCAGCAGTATCCGGTCGAAGCCTGGAAGACCAATGTCTGCGGCACCCTGAACGTGCTGCGCGCCGCCCAGCAGGCCGGTGTCTCGCACTTCGTGAACATCTCCACCGACAAGGCCGCGAACCCCACCACAGCCCTGGGCCACTCCAAGCGGGTGGCCGAAAAGCTGACAGCGTGGATGGCGGGCCAGACCGGCAGGACGTTCGTCTCCGTGCGCTTCGGCAATGTCATGGGCAGCCGGGGCTCGATGCTGCCGCTGTTCACCGAGCAGATAAGGGTTGGCGGTCCCGTCACTGTCACCGATCCCGACGTCACCCGCTTCTTCATGACGATCCCCGAGGCGTGCCAGCTGGTGATCCAGGCCGGTGCGATCGGCGCCGGCGGGGATGTGATGATCCTGGACATGGGCGAGCCGGTGCGGATCCTGGACGTTGCGCAACGCATGATTGCGATGTCGGGCCGGGACGTGGAGATCATCTACACCGGCCTGCGCCCCGGCGAGAAACTCCACGAGGAACTGGTGGGCACGGGCGAACTGGACGAACGGCCGCTGCATCCGAAGATTTCCCACACGCGCGCCACCGAGCAGGATCCGGACAAGCTGGACCTCCAGGTCTGGCTGGCCCGCTGCGAGGCTGAGCAAGGCAGCAACGCGGTCATTCCCGACGACGAGTCCGACGAAGCGGGCGAGATCCGGGTGGCGTCATGACGCCGCTGGTCCTCGTCGCCCTGATCACCCTGCTGGCCAGCCTGCTGCTTCCCTTTGCGGTGAAACCATGGCTGGTGCGGATGGGGGTGGTGGACGTCCCGTCGGCCCGCTCGTCGCACGTCACAGTGACCATTCGCGGCATGGGTGTCGCCGCGGCGCTCGCCACGGCCATCGGCTATGGGGCCGCGGTGCTGCTGGGTGTTGTCACGGTGGACCGCTCACTGTCCGCCGTCATGCTGGGGATCATTGCCGCGTGTGCCGTGGTGGGCTGGATCGAGGACCTGCGCGGCATGTCCATCCGGGGCCGGGCAGCGGCGCAGCTGGGCATCGGCGCTGTGGGTTCGGCGCTGCTGATCCTGCTCACCGGGCAGTCTTTCTGGTGGCTGCCGCTGGCTGCGGTCGCCATCGCTGCGTACGTCAATATCGCCAATTTCATGGACGGCGTCAATGGCATCTCGGGGTTGCATGGCGTCACGGCCGGCGGCGCTTACGCGGCGGCAGGGATGCTGTCAGAGCAGCCCTGGCTGACCGCAGGCGGAGCGGTACTGGCCATGTCCTTCCTCGGGTTCCTGCCGTGGAACCTGGGCCGGGGTTCGGTCTTCCTGGGCGACGTCGGCAGCTACCTGCTGGGCGCGTCCGTGGCGGCCCTTGCAGTGGCCGGCTTCCTGGGCGGCGTCTACGTCGAATACGTCCTCTCACCGATCCTGGTCTATGCCGCGGACACCGGCTACACCCTGCTGCGCCGGATTAAGGCGGGGGAGCGGTGGTACGCGTCGCACCGCGAACACGTCTACCAGCGCCTCACTGACGTCGGCTTCACGCACCTCCAGTCCGCTGCCACCGTGACGGCCTGCACCGCTGCCGTCATCATGCTCGGGTTCATATCCGCCACTGCGCCGCTTCCTGTCGTGGCCCTGTGCGTGGGCGCAAGCCTGCTGGTGCTCGTCCTCTACCTGGCCAGCCCCGACCTGATCCGCCGGTACCGGCGCCGGTCCAAGGTGACCCGCCTGCCGGTGACCTAGCCGTGTTCTATCTCGTGTAGAATTTGAGGGCAGCCCAAGCTGCCACTCCACCCCCAGCCTCCTGGCGATGTGCCATGTGGTGCCGACGATTGGGATCGAATGACCTCCAACGCCGAGTCCGGACCTGCGTCCGGCCATCACCCCGTTGGCGCTTCCGGTCCCACCCGTTCGCTCTGGCTGAACCTGCTGAGGCGCAGCTCCATCGCCGCCCTGGCCGGACTCGTGCTGTGCGCGGTCCCTGCTGGCCTCCTCAACGGAGGCAGCGGCGCCCTATCCAGTCTCCTCGGAGGCCTGCTGGTGATGCTGTTCTTCGGCATCAGCCTGCTGGTGGGCCATTTCGTGGGACGGCACAACCCGTCCGGTGCGATCGGGATGTTCGTGGCCACCTACTTCATCAAGGTCGTCGGCTTCGCCGCCGTCCTGTTCGTCGTCGGCACCCCTGACTGGCTTGATGGCCGCTGGTTCGTCATCGGGGCAGTCGTCGCCGTCGTCCTGTGGCAGGCTGCTGAGATCCATGGTTTCAGCAAAGCCCGCCTGCAGATCTACAACGATCCAGAGGAGAAGGAGGCCCCCAATGCGTAACGCACGGAAAGGTGGTGCCGCCGGAAACGCCAACACGGGTTCCGGTCCATCCGCTCCCGGCGTTTCCGGGGATAACTCCGACGGCGGATACAACGCCGGCATGGCCGTCTTCAGCTACATCATTGGCGGAATCATCGTCTGGAGTTTGATAGGGTGGGGACTGGATTATCTGTGGGGAACGCGCTGGATTGTGCTCGCAGGCGCTCTGCTTGGAGCCGTCGGAGGTTTTTACCTTTCCCACATGCATGGCCTCACCAGTTCCCGCAAAAAAACTGGTGAGCGTCCTGCTGCCAGCGGGCCGTCCAAGGACGGCGACACGAATGCCAAATAATTTCACAGGGGGAACAGCAGGCCGCCAAGCCGTTGGTCCCCGCCCAACGCCCAATGATGGACACTGCAGAGAGGAAACGCGTTGATCGCGCTTGCGCTCCCGGCCCAAGATTCAGGAGAGTTCACTCCTCCTGGTATTAACGAAATGCATTTGCCGGCAATCCTGCCGTGGGGTGCCGCAGAGGGATTCTCCAAGCAGATGCTGCTGGTCCTCCTTTCTGTCGCAATTATCGCCACCTTCTTCGTGCTTGCCGCACGCAAGCAGCAGCTGGTGCCCGGCAAGCTCCAGTTCGCCGGCGAGGCCGCCTACGGCTTCGTCCGCAACGGCATCGCCAAGGACATCATCGGCGGCAGGGACTTCATCAAGTACGTCCCCCTGCTGTTCAGCCTGTTCTTCTTCATCCTGGTGAACAACATCTACGGAGCGATCCCGCTCATCCAGCTCCCCACGTTCTCCCACGTTGGCGGTGCCTACGTGCTGGCCGGGCTCGTCTACTTCACCTGGATCGCCATCGGCGTCAAGAAGAATGGCCTGCGCTACTTCAAGCTGGCCACGGTTCCCTCCGGTGTTCCGTGGTTCATCCTGCCGATCGTGATCCCCATCGAGATCATCTCCAACTTCCTGGTCCGGCCCGTGACGCACAGCCTCCGTCTGTTCGCCACGATGCTCGCAGGCCACCTCATCGTGATGATCGCCGGATCCGGCATCGAGTTCCTGGTCATGCAGGAGAACGTCCTGCTCAAGGGCACCTCCGTGCTGGTGCTGGCCGGGGCCATCGCCATGTACATGCTTGAAGCCCTGATCATGGTCCTGCAGGCCTACGTGTTCACGCTGCTCACCGCGATCTACATCGAAGGTGCCCTGCACGCCGACAGCCACTAGGCCAACGCCACCGGGAGCCCGGCTCCGGCGGCACTTACAGAATTCCCCTCGCGGGGATGAAGCAACCCAAACAACCTGCCACATGGGTGGCATCTTGAAAGGAAGAAAAATGGAAGGCAATCTCAACCTCGTAGGTTACGGTCTGTCCGCAATCGGCGGTGGTATCGGTGTTGGCCTCGTCTTCGCTGCCTACATCAACGGCGTTGCACGCCAGCCTGAGGCGCAGCGTGTGCTGCAGCCGATCGCGTTCCTTGGCCTTGCGCTGACCGAAGCCCTCGCCATCCTCGGCCTGGTCTTCGCCTTCGTTCTCTAGTCCTAGAGCGAAGCGAACTTTCAGAACCGAGTAGAAAAGGACGGGTGAAACATGAATCAGCTGATCATCTCAGCCGCCACTGAGGGCGAAGTCAACCCCCTGATGCCCAATCTCTGGGAAATGGGCGTTGTCCTCGTGGGCTTCCTCATCCTCTTGTTCATCGTGGTCAAGTTCGTTGTCCCGATGTTCGAAAAGACCTTCGCCGAGCGTGCCGAGGCCATTGAAGGCGGCATCGCAAAGGCTGAAAAGGCCCAGGCTGAGGCGTCTGCTGCACTCGAAGAGTACAAGCAGCAGCTGACCGACGCCCGCGCCGAAGCAAACCGCATCCGTGAGGAAGCCCGCGCCGAAGGTGCACAGATCCTTGCGGACCTCAAGGAGAAGGCTGCCGCCGAGTCTGCCCGCATCACTGCGCAGGCCCACGCACAGATCGAGTCCGAGCGCCAGGCGGCCGTTGTGTCCCTGCGCGCCGAGGTAGGCACCCTGGCCACCACCCTTGCCGGCCGCATCGTGGGCGAAGCGCTCAACGACGACGAGCGTGCAGCACGGGTTGTTGACCGTTTCCTGGCAGATCTGGAGACCCAGAACGCAGGTGCAGCTAAGTAATGGCAGGCGTATCGAGCGAATCGCTGGCAACAGCGCTGACCGCGCTGGAGGCCAAGCTTCCTACCGCGTCGCTGCAGCTGGCAAAGGAACTCTTCGGAATCCTGGAAATGGTGGACAGCTCGGCTGGCTTGCGCCGTGCCCTGACTGATCCGTCCCGGAACGGTGACGAGAAGTCAGCGCTGGTCAGGAAGCTGGTTGGCGGAAAAGTCTCCGCTGATGCCGCAGAGATCGCAGGCGGATTGGCCAGTTCACGCTGGGCATCGGCGCGGGACATCGGCGATGCACTCGAGACTCTTGCCGCAACGGTGGTCATTTCCGTTGCTGAAAACAAGTCGGCCGTTTCTGCCTCCGGCATCACTGGCCTGGAAGAGCTGGAGAACGAACTGTTCTCCTTCAACCAGGCTGTGGCTTCCAGCCACGAGGTACAACGTGCTCTGTCCGAACCGCAGGCCAGTGCCGCCGCCAAGGCTGCGCTTGCCGAAAAGCTGGTGCCCGGGGCCAGTGAGGAAGCCAAAGTCCTCATCACCCAGGCGGTCACCCAGCCCCGCGGCATCAAGGCCACGCGCCTTGTGGAACGGTTCGCCGAGCTGGCGGCCAAGCGGCAGCAGCGCTGGATTGCAACGGTCAGCGTGACCCGCCCCCTGACGTCAACGCAGCTGACCCGCCTCCAGGCGGGCCTGAACGCGCTGTACGGGCGGGAACTGAAGGTCAACGTCAACGTTGACCCGGCACTCATTGGCGGCATCCGCGTCCAGGTCGGTGACGAAGTGCTCGACGCTTCGGTGATTGCCCGGCTGAACGAGCTGCAACGCCAGCTGGCCGGCTAGCCGGACAAGCACAACCAAACTGATAGAAACCCCGGTCATCTAACGGTGATCACAAAAACAGGAGAGCAGGGACTGCAGATGGCCGAATTGACCATCAACGCCGACGACGTCCGTAATGCGCTGAACGAGTTCGCGGCGTCCTACGAACCCGGAAACGCAGAGCGCGTAGAGGTCGGCCGCGTAACCACCGCTAGTGACGGCATCGCCCGTGTTGAGGGCCTTCCCTCGGTCATGGCGAACGAGCTGCTGCGCTTCGAGGACGGCACCCTGGGCCTGGCCCAGAACCTTGACGTCCGCGAAATCGGCGTCATCGTCCTCGGTGACTTCACCGGCATTGAAGAAGGCCAGGAAGTCCACCGCACGGGACAGGTTCTGTCCGTCCCCGTCGGCGACGCCTTTCTCGGCCGCGTGGTCGACCCGCTGGGCGTGCCCATCGACGACCTCGGCGAGATCAAGGCTGAAACCACCCGCGCGCTGGAGCTCCAGGCTCCCGGCGTGACCCAGCGCAAGTCGGTTCACGAGCCGATGCAGACCGGCCTGAAGGCCATCGATGCGATGATCCCGATCGGCCGCGGCCAGCGCCAGCTGATCATTGGCGACCGCCAGACCGGCAAGTCCGCCATCGCGATCGACACCATCATCAACCAGAAGGCCAACTGGGCCTCCGGTGACGTGACCAAGCAGGTCCGCTGCATCTACGTCGCCATCGGCCAGAAGGCGTCCACGATTGCCGCCATCCGGCAGACCCTCGAGGACAACGGCGCGCTGGAATACACCACCATCGTGGCGTCTCCCGCTTCCGACCCCGCGGGCTTCAAGTACCTGGCACCGTACGCCGGTTCGGCCATCGGCCAGCACTGGATGTACGGCGGCAAGCACGTCCTGATCGTGTTCGATGACCTGTCCAAGCAGGCAGAGGCCTACCGCGCAGTGTCGCTGCTGCTCCGCCGCCCGCCGGGACGCGAAGCCTACCCGGGCGACGTCTTCTACCTGCACTCCCGCCTGCTGGAGCGTTGCGCCAAGCTTTCCGATGACCTTGGTGCCGGTTCCATGACGGGCCTGCCGCTGATCGAGACCAAGGCGAACGACGTGTCCGCCTACATCCCGACCAACGTCATCTCCATCACCGACGGCCAGATCTTCCTGCAGTCGGACCTCTTCAACGCCAACCAGCGTCCTGCTGTTGACGTGGGTGTGTCCGTGTCCCGCGTGGGTGGTGCCGCCCAGGTGAAGTCCATGAAGAAGGTCTCCGGTACCTTGAAGCTGGACCTGGCCCAGTACCGCGACATGCAGGCGTTCGCGATGTTCGCCTCCGACCTGGACGCCGCATCCCGCCAGCAGCTGACCCGTGGCGCCCGCCTGATGGAACTGCTCAAGCAGGGCCAGTACTCGCCGTTCCCGGTCGAGGACCAGGTTGTGTCCATCTGGGCCGGCACCAACGGCTACCTGGACGACGTTCCTGTCGAGGACATCAGCCGCTTCGAGGCTGAGTTCCTGGAGCACCTGCGCCACAAGTCCTCGATCCTCACCACGCTGGCCCAGACCAACGTGCTGGACGACGACACCGTTGCCGCTCTGAAGTCCTCGATTGTCGACTTCAAGAAGGGCTTCTTCGGCGAGGGCGACAACCAGCTGGTAGGCGCCGGCCACGAGGAGCATGAAGCTATCTCCGAGGGCGACGTTGACCAGGAAAAGATCGTCAAGCAGAAGCGCTAGTTCCGCATCGTCCGGGTGTGCCGGGCCGCAAGGTCCGGCACACCCGGCGACGGAATGTTAGGAAAGGATAAGTATGGGAGCCCAGATCCGGGTCTACCGCCAGAAGATCAGCTCGACCACGTCGATGCGCAAGATCTTCAAGGCGATGGAACTGATCGCTACCTCGCGCATCGGGAAGGCCCGTGCGCGCGTAGCAGCTTCACTGCCTTACGCGAACGCGATCACGCGCGCCGTTTCTGCTGTCGCCAGCCAAAGCGAAATCGACCACCCGCTGACCACTGAGCCCGCGCAGATCCGCCGCGCCGCCGTCCTGGTAATCACCTCGGACCGCGGCCTGGCCGGTTCCTACTCGGCCAGCGTCCTCAAGCAGGCGGAAGGTCTCAACGAGCTGCTCCACGCCGAAGGCAAGGAAGTCAAGACCTACCTCGTGGGCCGCAAGGCCCAGGCCTACTTCGATTTCCGGAGCCGTGAGTATGCGCGGGTCTGGACCGGAGGAACCGATGCCCCCGAGTTCGGCACCGCCCGCGAAATCGGCGAAGCGCTGCTGAACGACTTCGCGGCTGACTTCGAAGACGGCGGCGTGGACGAAATCCACGTTGTCTACACCCGCTTCAAGTCGATGGTTACCCAGGAGCCCACGGTCATCCGCCTCCTGCCGCTGGAAGTAGTGGAAGAGCAGGCTTCCGAATCGGATCTGCTGCCGCTCTACGAGTTCGAGCCGGAAACCGAGCAGGTCCTTGACGCGCTGCTGCCGCGCTACATCGAGGCACGCCTGTTCGCAGCAATGCTGCAGGCCGCCGCATCCGAGCTGGCTGCCCGCCAGCGGGCGATGAAGTCGGCAGGCGACAACGCAACGGACCTGATCAAGAAGTACACGCGTCTGCGCAACACGGCCCGCCAGGCCGAAATCACGCAGGAACTCTCCGAGATTGTTGCCGGCGCTGACGCCCTCGCGTCGTAGCGTCTGCCGCCCTCGGTTCCGCTGGACCTGCACCACCACAGATAAACTTAACCCCACGCCATCTACTGAGTGAAGTGAGAGAGATGACTGCCACTGCTACCGAACACGTAGCCGCAACGTCCGGTGCTACCGGCCGCATTGCGCGCGTAATCGGCCCGGTTGTCGACGTCGAATTCCCGGCTGACGCAATCCCGTCCATCTACAACGCACTCACCACCGAGATCACTCTCAACGGTGAGACCAAGACCATCACGTTCGAGACCTCCCAGCACCTGGGTGACAACCTCGTCCGCGCCATCTCCCTGCAGGCCACCGACGGACTCGTCCGCGGCACGTCGGTAGTGGATAGCGGTGCCCCGATCTCCGTGCCTGTCGGCGACGGCGTCAAGGGCCACATCTTCAACGTCCTGGGCCAGCCCCTCGACGTTGCCGAGTCGGAACTGGAGATCAGCGAACGCTGGCCCATCCACCGCAAGGCACCGAGCTTCGCTTCGCTCGAAGGCTCCACCGAGATGCTCGAGACGGGCATCAAGGTCATCGACCTACTCACCCCCTACATCAAGGGTGGAAAGATCGGCCTGTTCGGCGGCGCCGGCGTGGGCAAGACTGTTCTGATCCAGGAAATGATCACCCGTGTTGCCCGCAACTTCGGTGGTACTTCCGTCTTCGCCGGTGTCGGCGAGCGTACCCGTGAGGGCAACGACCTCTGGGTTGAAATGGAAGAGGCAGGCGTCCTCAAGGACACCGCCCTTGTCTTCGGCCAGATGGATGAGCCGCCGGGAACGCGTCTGCGGGTGGCCCTGTCCGCGCTGACCATGGCGGAATACTTCCGTGATGTCCAGAACCAGGACGTGCTGCTCTTCATCGACAACATCTTCCGCTTCACCCAGGCAGGTTCCGAGGTTTCCACCCTGCTGGGCCGCATGCCGTCCGCCGTGGGCTACCAGCCCAACCTGGCTGACGAGATGGGCCTCCTGCAGGAGCGCATCACGTCGACCAAGGGCCACTCCATCACGTCGATGCAGGCCATCTACGTCCCCGCTGACGACTACACCGACCCGGCTCCGGCCACGACCTTCGCACACCTGGACGCGACCACGGAACTGTCCCGTGAAATCGCCTCCCGTGGTCTGTACCCGGCCGTTGACCCGCTGACGTCCACTTCGCGCATCCTGGACCCCCAGTACATCGGCAAGGACCACTACAACACGGCCGTCCGTGTGAAGCAGATCCTGCAGAAGAACAAGGAACTCCAGGACATCATCGCCATCCTCGGTGTCGATGAACTCTCCGAAGAGGACAAGATCGTCGTGTCGCGTGCACGCCGCATCCAGCAGTTCCTGTCGCAGAACACCTACACCGCGAAGCAGTTCACCGGTGTCGAAGGCTCCACGGTCTCCATCAAGGACACCGTCGAAGGCTTCGCCGCGATCTGCGACGGCGATCTCGACCACATCGCGGAGCAGGCGTTCTTCAACGTCGGTGGCCTCGATGACGTTGAGCGCCAGTGGGCCAAGATCCAGGAACAGACCAAGTAATATGGCTGAGCTTGAGGTTGAGATTGTCGCAGCGGACCACTTCGTGTGGTCCGGAGCGGCCAAGATGGTCAAGGCCCGCACCAGCGATGGTGAAATCGGAATCCTGCCCGGCCACTCGCCCCTGCTGGCGATCCTGGCCGAAGGTGAGCTGGCAATCCAGCCGGTATCCGGGGACCGTATTGCGGTAGATGTCGACGGCGGATTCTTCTCCGTCGACAACAACCGCGTGGTTATCGTTGCTGACAACGCCCAGCTGGGCGGCTCGGCTACCGCTGGGATCCGCTAGCACGACCTTGATGGACGCAGCAGATTTTCCGTTCATCGCCTTGGCAGTCACTTTCGGATTGCTGATTTTTGCACTGTGCCTTTCGGGGGTGCGCCGCTTCAACCTGCGGCGTGCCCTCGGCACCGTGGACGCCTCCATTTGCATGGCTGGAAACAGCTGGCAGATGGGGGTTTGTCGTTATCAGGACGACTGCCTTGAATGGTTCCGGCTGATCTCCCTGAGCGTGCGGCCCAAACACACGTTCAGGCGCAGTTCCCTGGAGCTGCTGGGCCGACGGCAACCTACGGAGGCGGAAGCTGTGAAGGTGCAGCCGAACGTGGTGATTGTCGAACTGCGGTACGAGGGACAGGACCTGCGCCTGGCCATGAAGTTCGATGCCTACACCGGCCTGTCATCCTGGCTGGAAGCGGGACCCGTCATCGGCGTGGGCACCTGGCGCTAGCCAACGTGGACTGGTTTTCAGACATCCGGCTCACGGACGGGCCACTGTACTGGTCCGTCCTGGTATTGGGAACAGGCGCCGCAGCCTTGCTCCTGGTGCCGCCCCGGTGTGCCCCGGCGAGGCTGTGGCTCGCCCGGATCGTTGTTGCGGCCGGTGCAGCGTTCGCGCTGGTGGCAACCGTGCACTGGGCCCTCATCAATGTCTTTACGGTCTTTCCGGAAGACCTGCCGGATCCCGTGCTGATGTGGCTGGTGCCCGCCGTTACGGCCCTCCTCCTGGCCCTGCTCCGGCTGCCGCGGACCAATTGGCCTGGACGCGGGGGAGCAATCCTGGCCGCACTGCTGGTGGTGCTGCTTTCGGCCCTCCAGATCAATGCCTACTTCGGGCTGAACCGGACCGTCAGTGACCTGATGGGGACCGCCCTGGCCCGCATCCCGGCCCTGGAGCAGGACCTCATGCGCCGCTCCGGCGAGTCCGACGGCGTGCCGCTGCAGGGATGGAAGCCCGACGGCGAGCTGCCGGCCGGCGGAGTCCTCCGCAAATCCCCGATCCCCGGCACCTCGTCCGGGATGAACAACCGTGACGCCTATATTTACCTGCCCCCCGCCTACTTCGCGCGCAACCGTCCCGCCCTCCCGGTCCTGGTCCTGGTGGCCGGCCAGCCCGGGGGCCCCGCGGACTGGCTGACCGGAGGCGCCATCCGGGGGCACCTGGATTCCTTTGCGGCGGCCCACGGCGGGCTGGCACCGGTAGTGGTGATCCCCGACCCCAACGGCTCCCAGTCGGCCAACACCATGTGCATGGACAGCAAGATCGCCAAGGCGGACACCTACCTGTCGCAGGACGTGCCGCGCTGGATCAGCTCCACCCTGGCCATCGATACCAACCACAGCCACTGGGCGGTGGGCGGATTCTCCTTCGGGGGAACGTGTGCCGTGCAGATGGGCACCAGGCATCCTGACGTCTTTGCGGACGTCCTGGCCTTCTCCAGTGAAGCGGAGCCCGCCATAGCCAAGGAGCGGCAGAAGACCATAGACGCCTCCTTCCCGGGAAATCCGGAGGAATTCACCCAACAGCTGCCACTGGAGATCATGAAACACCAACGGTTCGAGGCCAGCGGCATGTACCTGACCGCGGGCCAGAACGACCCCGAATTCGTGGGGTACCTCCACACCCTGGCCACCGCCGCGGAGGGTGCCGGCTTCACCGTGCGCGCATACGAGGTTGAACACACCGGCCATTCCTGGGATACCTCGTCGAAACGGATAGCGGATGCCTTGCAGTTCCTGGCCGACCGGTGGAGGATGCAGCCGTGAATGTCCCAACCAGGGACCGTACGGTCACCCTGATGTGGTCCAGCGTGGGCCGCCCGGCGCTCCGGCAAGCCCTGGTCACGCTGAGATCGATGCCGCTCACCCTGGGTGTCCTTGCCGCCTTCCTCGCAGCCGGTGCCGTGACGGGCAGTTACCTGGACGGGCCGCCCGAGAGGCTCCTGTGGCTGGCCTCCGTCAGCGGCCCGGACCTGCGGGCCGGCAACTGGTGGCAGCTGTTCACCAGCATCTTCTTCGCCACGAATCCGCTCGCGTACCTGACCGCGTCCCTCATGATCGTCCTGTTGCTGGGACTGGCCGAGCGCAGGCTGGGCCGGCGCGCCGCCGTCGGACTGTTCTTCGGTGGCCAGTTCGC
This sequence comes from Arthrobacter sp. MOO21, assembly GCF_057369995.2. Taxonomy (NCBI): domain Bacteria; kingdom Bacillati; phylum Actinomycetota; class Actinomycetes; order Micrococcales; family Micrococcaceae; genus Arthrobacter; species Arthrobacter sp. MOO21. The sequence continues at coordinate 3,364,781 of NZ_CM170671.2, forward strand.
CGCCGTGACCCTCTTCCTGCTGGTCACCCAGCTGGCAGTCTATGGCGGTGATGGGTGGCTGGACAGGATGGTCAACGACCGCCTGATCGGGCCCTACGCTCCCGTTCTTACGGCGGGTTTGGCTGCCAGCGCCCGGATCCCCCTGCTGTGGCAGCGTCGGCTCCGTACCGCGGTACTCTCGATCTCGATCCTGCTGGTCCTCTACGTGGGGCACGCGGAGACAGTCATCGGCCTGATCGGTGCGCTCCTGGGCCTCCTCGCCGGCTGGTGGATCCAGGGCGACCAGGGACGGCTGCACCGGCACCGGTCCACCGGCCGCGAGACGAGGAACCTGCTGGCGCTCACCGTGGCCGTGTTTGCCGTAGGGCCGATCCTGACCGGGATCACGCGGGCCCCCACCGGTCCTCTGGCCCTGCTGCGCGATGTGGTGCTTAGCCCGATGCCCACCCTTAGCCAGCTGGTGTTCAACTGCGGCGCCACCGTGGATCCCTCCTGCCTCGAGACGGGCCGTGCCGGGTTTGCGGGGCCGTTCGGACTGGCGCTGGCCATTGTCCCTGTCATCCTGCTGCTGATCTGCGCGGACGGCATGCGCCGCGGCCGCAGGCTGGCGCTGAACATCGCGCTTGCCATCCAGCTGGCGGTGACAGCCCTGGCGACTGTGTACCTCACCCTGTTCGCGCTGGTCCCGTCACGGCTGCAGGGTCCGCACGCCACGCCCCTGGCCTCCGCCTTCGCCCATGTGCTGCCCCTCGTTGTGGTGCCATTGCTGCTGTCGGTGGTGCTGTGGCTCAACCGCCGGCAGTTCCGCGTGCAGACCCAGCCGGGAGCCCGGCGAACGCTTGGCGTGGTGGTGGGCGGGACCTGGCTTACCCTTGCCAGTTTCTACACCGTTGCCTGGCTTGGTTCCGGCGGCCTGGCCCGCGACGGGGGAGTGCTGGGACTGCTGGCCGAACTGGCCCGGCAGTATGTCCCGGTGCCCATTCCGCAGAACTTCCGCCGGGTCTTCGGGGCCCGGGACAGTGCCGAGGCGTTCCTCTTTGCCTACTCCGGCCCCATCTTCTGGCTCGTCACCCTGGCGGCGGTGTGGTGGGTGCTGGTCGGCCGCCACCACGGGCACGTCTTGGGCGGGCAGGACAGGGACCGTGCCCGGGAACTCCTCCACCAGGGCGGTGGTCCGCTGTCCTGGATGGCGCTGTGGGAGCCCAACACCTACTGGTTCAGCCCCGACGGCAAAGGCGCGGTGGCGTTCCAGCAGCATGGCACGGTGGCGCTGACCCTGGGCGGGGCGTTCGGGGACCGCCGGGCAGAGCAGGCGGTCACGGAGGGATTCCTGGACTATTGCCGCAGCCAGGCGCTGATACCTGCGCTGTACTCCTGCGACGACACCCTGTGGCCGGTCCTGCGTGAGCGGGGCTATTCGCGGGTGGCGGTGGCACAGGAGACGCGGCTTGCCCTGCACGAGCTCGAGTTCAAGGGCAAGGAATGGCAAAACGTCCGCACCGCGCTGAACCGCGCGGCCAAGCTGGGGGTCGAGGCCGTGTGGGGCTCGTACCACTCGCTGCCCGCAGCGCTGCGGTCCCGGTTGAATGAAGTATCCGAGGAATGGGCAGCCGGGAAGTCGGTTCCCGAGATGGGCTTCACGTTGGGCGGCGTGGACGAGCTCGATGACGAGGAGGTCCTGTGCTGCCTGGCCGTGGACGGCAACGGGACGGTGCACGGGGTGACCAGCTGGCTTCCCGTGTACGACGGCGGGCGGCTGGTCAGCAGGACACTTGACGTCATGCGCCGGGGAACCGAGGGATTCCCCGGCGTGATGGAATTCCTGATCGCCTCCGCAGTGCTGGAGCTGCGTGATTCCGTGGAGGTGATTTCGCTGTCGGGTTCACCGCTGGCCAGCAGGCCGGAGGTCCCGGCGGAGGCGGGAGCGGACGGCGGGGCAGGCGAAGGCGCGCGCGACGAGGAGGCGGAGAACCTGGTCCGGATCCTGGATCTGGTGGGCCATGCCCTGGAACCTGTCTACGGGTTCCGCTCGCTCGCGGCCTTCAAGTCCCGGTTCAAGCCGGAGTACCGTGCGCTCTACCTGTACTACCAGGACCCGCTGCACCTGCCGGCGATCGGCAGGGCCCTCACCCGCGCCTACCTCCCCGGACTTTCCCTGGCCCAGGGGGCCCGCCTGGTGCGGAAGCTGGTCTCGTAACGGAAATGGTCCCCCGGCGCGTTCGCCGGGGGACCATCTTCTCCGCTGACGGCCGCACGCGGCGGCCGGACGGGTAAGGCTGACGGGGTCAGACTAGACGACGGTTACGCCGGTAGCCTGGGGACCCTTGGCGCCCTGGCCGATCTCGAACTGAACACGCTGGTTCTCGTCGAGGGTCTTGAAGCCGCCGGTCTGGATCTCCGAGTAGTGAACGAAGACATCGCCGTCGGAGTCATCCGGGGTAATGAAGCCGAAGCCCTTTTCAGCGTTGAACCACTTGACGGTTCCCTGTGCCATTTATTTCTCCTCATTGTGGAACTTATTTAAGATCGGCACACTTCGTACCGGTCTTGGTCACTCCGCGAGAAGAATCCTGGATTGCCTTGCCTGAAAGGGTCCGGCGCTGCAGGAGCTTCGCGCTCGCAACATGTCTTGCGAGCATGAAAAACACCTACACAAAGACTGAGACAAGAATTTCATGCCCGTTCCCGCAGGTCAACGGCTCGAACAGGAAAAGGGATAAATTTTGGGTAAAAAGCCGGTAACGCGAAACAAGGCGTTCCGGGAGCCCCTGAGTTCCGCGGAAGAGCGAACAGGAACCTTGGAAAGGGGACTAGAAAAGCCGCGATTCGATGTCGTCCACGCCGCGCATGGCATCGTAGTCGAGGGTGACGCAGTCAATGCCGCGGTCGTTGGCGAGGACCTTGGCCTGCGGCTTGATCTGCTGGGCGGCAAAGATGCCCCGGACCGGAGCCAGCAGCGGGTCCCGGTTCAACAGTTCCAGGTACCGCGTCAGCTGCTCCACGCCATCGATGTCCCCCCGGCGCTTGAGCTCGATCGCCACCGTGGCGCCGTCGGCGTCCCGGGCCAGGATGTCCACCGGCCCGATCGCGGTGAAGTACTCGCGCCGGATCAGGGAGTACCCCGGGCCCAGCGTTTCGATCTGTTCGGCCAGGAGCCGCTGCAGGTCCGCCTCCACCCCGTCCTTGATCAGGCCCGGATCCACCCCGAGGTCGTGCGAGGATTCGCTGAGTTTTTCGTGGATGTTGATGATCAGCCGGTCGTCGGTCTTGGCCGACTGGACCGTCCACTGCTCCACGACGCCATGCTCCAGGTCGATGTCGTCGGGGGAGAAGACACGGAGCGTGGCCGGCGGGCTCATCCAGTTCAGGGGCTTGTAGGAGCCGCCGTCCGAGTGCACCAGCACCGAACCATCCGCCTTCACCAGCAGCAGCCTGGTAGCGAGCGGGAGGTGGGCTTTGAGCCGGCCAACGTAATCAACGGAGCAATGGGCTATGACAAGTCGCACGCCGTACAGACTACCGCGTGGGGCCCGAGGGCCGTGCCGGCGCCCTGTCCTGCCGGCCGCCTGGGGCAGAATGGATACATGCCGCGCTCCAACCGTCCCCGCCGTCCAGCCTCCGGCAAGGGTGCCGCCTCTGGCAGGGGAGCGGGACGCAGGAACAGCACCGACGTACCCGAACTGGACCTTGAGCGGGCACGGGCCGGCATCGCCCGCCGGGAGAGCGCTCCCGACGGCGAGTGGAGGGTCCGCACCATGACCGCGAAGAACGCCGAAAAGACCTACATCTGCCCCGAATGCTCCACGGCCGTCCTGCCCGGAGTCGCGCACCTGGTGGTCTGGAAGGACGACCACCTCTTCGGTGCCGCCGCCGGCCTGGCCGAACGCCGGCACTGGCACACCAACTGCTGGGTGTCGCGCAGCTACCGTTACCGCTGATGTCTCCTGCCGCAGCGCCGCCCGGGTCTCGCTAAGCTGGCAGGCATGACTTTTGATCCGGCGTCGTACCACTTCACTCCGTCCGCGGGCCCCGCTCCCATCCGTGCCTCCACTGTGCTGCCAGCACTCCGGGAGAACATCGAACTGCAGACGGAGGACGGCCACACCCTCGTGGGCGAGCTGGCACTTCCGGAATCGGGGCCGGTCAAGGCCACGCTGATCACACTCCATCCGCTGCCCACGCACGGCGGGTTCATGGACTCGCACGTCTTCCGCAAGGCCTCCTACCGCCTGCCCGCGCTCGCCGGCATCGCCGTGCTGCGGTTCAACACCCGCGGCACGGAGTCGCCGCGCGGCACCAGCACCGGCGGCTTTGAAGAGGGCATCGGCGAGCGGTACGACGTCGAGGCGGCCGTCCGCTTCGCCGTCGACCGTGGCCTGCCCAACCGCTGGCTGGTGGGCTGGTCCTTCGGGACGGAACTGGCGCTGATGTACGGGGCTGTGGAGCCGGTGGCCGCGCAGATCGAGGGCGCCGTGCTTCTGTCGCCGCCGCTGCACCGTGCCACGGACAAGCACCTGCAGCAGTGGGCGGAGTCGGGCAAGCCGCTGACGGTGCTGGTGCCCGAGCACGACGATTTCCTGCAGCCGGCCGAGGCAGCCGCCCGCTTTGCCCTGGTGCCCCAGGCCCGGGTGGTGGGCGTGGACGGCGCCAAGCATCTGTGGGTGGGGGAGAAGTACGCCGCGCGCGTGCTCAATGACATCGTGTCACTGGTCAGCCCGGACGCCGCCGGCGCTTCGCTCCCGCAGGAATGGGACGGCCCGACGGCGACAGCGGCTACGTAGGCAGGCTAGTGCTGGTCCTGCCGGACGATGTAGATCTCCCGGACCAGGAGCATGACGGCGGCGGCGGTGGGGATGGCGATCAGGGCGCCCAGCACGCCCAGCAGGCTGCCGCCGGCGATCACGGAGATCACCGCCACGGCGCCGGGCACCGCCACCGCCTTCTGCATGATGCGCGGCGAGATGAAGTAGGCCTCGAACTGCAGGTAGGCGAAGTAGCAGACCGCGTAGACCGCGGCCGCCTGCCAGCCCTCCGTGAGGGACACCAGCACCACCACTATGCCGGCGATCATGCCGCCCACCAGGGGGATGAACGCGAGCAGCGCCACCACGAACGCCAGGAGCAGGGCAAAGGGGACGCCCACGATGGACATGACGATGAAGGCGAATGTGGCGTTGAGCAGGGCCACGCAGGCCTGGCCGATGACGTAGTTGCCCACTGAGCGCGTGATCTCCTCCGACAGCGCGGCCACGCGCTCCCGGCGCGAACGCGGTGCCAGCCGGTAGCCCCATTTCTTCATGGCCGGAAGTGCCGCCAGGAAGTAGAGGCTCAGGACCAGGACGATCAGTGTGCCGAAGAGGGCGTTGGCCACCGTGGACCCGAAGCCCACCACGCCGCCGAAAATACCGCCCATTGCGGCGGGATCCTTGACGAACTTGTCCAGTTCCTCGGTGATACGGTCTCTGATGCCGAACTGGTTGTCCAGGCCGCGGAAGAAGTCCGAGTCCATGAAGTTGCGCACCCAGTCGGGCGCCTGCTGGACGATTTCAGACACCTGTTCCACGATCGTGGGAATCAGGGTGGCGAAGAAGCCGACGACGGCGCCCATCAGGACCGCCACCGAGACCAGGATTCCGGCCGGGCGGGGAATCTTCCGGTTTTCCAGCCAGCCAACCACCGGCTCCAGGCCGAGGGCGATAAACAGCGCCGCCACGATCCACAGCAGCAACTGCGTGGTGTGGGAGCCAATCCAGTAGACGAGCAACGCCAGTCCCACGCCCACGGTGCCCATGAATCCCATGTACAGCGGATGCTGGGGGGACATGCGGGGCCCGGGGTGCCCGAACTGCGGTTCCTCGTCGTTGTCGTGGTCCGCTTCGGGCGCCTGTCCTGCATACTCTGGCGGCATTTCGAACCTGAGCCGGGGCTGGGCGCCGGGCAGGGGCTGCCGGAGCCTGCGCACCACCTGGCCCAGGGTCGCTGCGGCGGTGCCCCTGCGCCGGGCTGCTGCCATGCCTGCCGGGACCACCGGGGCCGGGGCCGCGCCCCTGGAGTCCCTGGAATTTCCGGCTTCCGCGGAGGACGGGTCCGTCTTGTCAGTCACTGGTTCTGGGGCCTGTTCCGTGCGAGGCGCCGCCTCGGCGGGCCGGTGTGATGATCATCGCAAACACTATCAGCAGGCTTGTCAACGGGAGCGGAAGGCGCCGTCCGGGAGGCGCCGCGGTCCCGCCCCGGACGGTGGAAACCGGGCCCGTGGTAACAAAAAGGTTACTATTGAAGGCAAACCCCCGCTGATGATAGGTGTTTCCCTTGCGTTTAAAGACTGCAGTCGCACTCGTGCTGCTCGGCCTCCTGACACTTTTGGCCGGCATCGGCCAGAGGACCATCTGGGCTCCATCGGAGACGTTCACTGCTGCCGTCCCGGCGGATGCCGCTGCCGCTCCGCTGACCGTCATCGACCAAAAACTGCGGACCCTCCACGAGGGACCGGTCAAGGTGACCGTCCAGGGCGACGGAAACTTCATCCTGGCCGCCGGCAGGCCGGACGACGTCCAGGCCTGGGTCGGCCCGACTGCCCACAACACCATCTCCGGGGTTTCCGAGGACGGGAAGTCCCTGCAGGTTGAACACGCCGACGGCGACGCCACGGCGCCGAACCCGGCCGGGTCGGACCTCTGGGCCGCCAGCGAAAACGCCAGCGGCGGACTGGAGTACACCTGGACCCCGCCCGCTGACGGGGACTGGTCCCTGCTGCTGGCCGCCGACGGCACCAAGCCTGCCCCGGCATCGGTGTCCATGACGTTCCCGAACGATACCTCCACCCCCTGGGCCGTCCCCCTGATGGTCATCGGCGGTCTGCTGATCCTGGGCGGCATCGCCCTGGCCGTGCTTTCCGGCCGCCGGAAGGACGGCGGGGCCGACGGCGAAGGCGAGGGCGGGAGCAGCAGCTTTGCGCAGCGTGCCCGTGCCCGCAGCCAGGCGAAGTCCTCCCCGTCGCGGCTGACCATGCTGGCCGCCGGCATGACGGCCGCCGTGCTGGCGGGAACCGCGCCCGCCGCCCAGGCCGCCACTCCGTCCCCGGCGGCCACCGGGAATGCTTCCGCGCCGGCAACCTCCGGCGGCCTGCCGGTGCTGCTGGATTCGCAGTTCCGCCGCATCCTGGAGCAGGTCTCCAGCGCAACCGACGCGGGCGACGCCGCCAAAGACGCGGCCAAGCTTGCAGACCGCGTAGCCGGTCCCGAACTCGAAGTCCGCACGCAGAACTACAAGATCCGCTCGCAGGTAGGCTCCTACGAGCCCCGCATGCCGGTGCGCTCCACCAAGCTGCTCACCACGGTGGTCACCAGCGACCGGGACTGGCCGCGTTCGGTGCTGGCCGTCACCCAAGGCGAGGGCAACGTGGTCCCGCAGATCCTCACGCTGGTCCAGCAGTCGCCGCGCGAGAACTACAAGCTGGTGGAGACCACCCCGCTCCAGCCCGGAACCACCTTCCCGAACATCAGCCGGGGAGGCACCCAGACCCTGGCCCCCGCCGATAAGGCCGGCCTGTTGTACAGCGGCGAGGAGGCCATGTCCGGGCTCGCCGACAGGCTCACATCCGCCGACTCGCCTTTCAAGGACAAGCTGGTGGAGGGAGAGTCCTCGCCCTACATCGCCGACACCCTGTCCTACCAGGCCGAGGTGGTCAAGGCCGGCCAGAACGGCAACTTCACCTTCACCCACAAGGTGGTCCCGGAGAGCACCGTGGTGTTCCGGACCTCGGACGGCGGCGCGCTGGTCCTGGGCAGGATCAACTTCGGCTTCGAGGGAACCCCCAAGGCTGCCGGCGACAAGCTCACCATCGGTGACGACGCCGCAGCACTGGCCGGCGGCAAGGAGACCACCACGGGGATGGTCCTGAACTTCGCAGAGTCAATGGCGGTGTACGTTCCGCCGGCCGGTTCCAGCGACCCGATGAAGCTTGTTGCCGCCACCCGCGGCCTGGTGGGGGCCAGCTTCAAGTAGCCCCTGGCGGCATTACCACCGGCGGCGGCCGGAGTGGCTAGAGTGGGAAACATGAGTTCGCCAGCTTCCCGTCCAGTTCCTCCTGCCGCCGCCAACCCGCTTAACCTGCGTGGCGCCGTCGACCTTTCCTCGCTGAAGCGCCCGGCAGCTCCTTCCGGAGCCCAGCCAGGTTCCGGCGGGGAGGCGCCTCCCGCAACGCAGCCCGGTGGACAGGGCGGCGGGCCGGAGCTGAAGGTGAACGTGACCGAGGCCAACTTCCAGCAGTTGGTGGAACTCTCCGCGCAGGTGCCGGTGGTCTTCGCCCTGTGGGCCTCCTATTCGCCGGAGTCCGCCAGGATGCTCGAAACCCTGGACCGCGTGGTGGCCGCTTACGGGGGCCGCCTGGTCCTCGGCGCGGCCGACATCGAAGCGTTCCCGCAGCTCGCCCAGGCCTTCCAAGTGCAGGCCGTGCCCACGGCCGTCGCCGTCCTGAAGGGCCAGCCCGTGCCGCTGTTCCAGGGCGGTGCGGACGAACAGCAGGTGCGTGGCCTGTTCGATGAACTGCTCAAGGTGGCCGCTGCCAACGGCGTCACCGGAAGCCTGGGCGCGGGAGCAGCCGCAGAACAGGAGCCGGCGCCGCTTCCTCCGCTGCACCAGGCCGCCTTCGACGCCATCGAGGCCGGCGACTACCCGGCCGCTGCCGAGGCGTACCGCCGGGCCCTGAAGGAAATGCCGTCAGACCACGAGGCCAAGGCCGGGCTGGCGCAGGTGGAGCTGATGGGGCGGCTGCAGCCGATGTCAGCCCAGGACAGCGAAGCGCTTCGCTCACTGGCGGCCAACGAACCCGACAACCTTGAGGCGCAGCTTGCCGTGGCGGACCTGGACATCGCCGGCGGGCACGTGGAAGACGCGCTGAACCGGCTGGTGGCTTTTATCGGCAGGAACTTCGGCCCGGAGCGCGAGACCGCACGGGTCAGGCTGCTGGAACTGTTCGACGTCGTCGGTGCTGCTGACGAACGCGTCGCCAAAGCCCGGCAGGCGCTGGCCCGGGTGCTCTTCTAGTGCCCGGCCTGTTTGATCCCCTGGCGCTGCGGTCGCTGGAGTTGCAGCACAGGGGCTGGGTCTCGCCCATGTGCCAGTACAGCTGCGATCCCGACGCCGCCCCCGGCGTCCCCAACGACTGGCACCTGGTGCACCTGGGCGGCTTCGCGGTGGGCGGTGCGGCCATGATCCTGACCGAGGCGGCGGCCGTCAACGCGGAGGGCCGGATCAGCCCCCGTGATGCGGGGCTGTACAACGACGAACAGGCTGCCGCCTGGGAGCGGATCATTACCTTTGTGCACCAGAACGGTGCTGCCGGCGCCCGGATCGGCGTGCAGCTGGCCCACGCGGGGCGCAAGGCGTCCACGTACTGGCCGTTCTCCGGCAAGCACGGGAGCGTTCCGGCCTCCGAGGGCGGCTGGGACACGCTGGGCCCGTCCACGACCTCCTTCGAAGGCTACGCCGCCCCTGCTGCGATGACCGTGGACCAAATCCAGGGGGTGATCGCCGATTTTGCCGCCGCAGCGGTCCGTGCGGTGGATGCAGGCTTCGACACCATGGAGATCCACGGGGCCCACGGCTACCTGCTGCACCAGTTCCAGAGTCCGCTGATCAACCAGCGTGACGACGAGTGGGGCGGGGACGAAGCGGGCCGGAACCGGCTGATGCTGGCCGTGGTTGACGCCGTGCGCGCTGTTATTCCCGATTCCATGCCACTGCTGCTGCGGATCTCGGCCACGGACTGGGCGCCGGGTGGCGTGGACCAGGGCGCCTCGGTCCGGCTTGCCCGCGAGGCGGCCGCACATGGCGTGGACCTCGTGGATGTCTCCAGCGGCGGGGCAGTGGCCCACCAGCAGATCAAGCCGGGATTGGGCTACCAGACCGGGTTCTCCGCCGCCATCCGGGAAGAGGCGGGGGTCGCCACCGGCACCGTGGGACTGGTAACCACTCCCGGCCAGGCCGAGCATGCCATCGCCACCGGACAGGCTGATGGCGTCTTCATCGCAAGGGCGGCACTGAGGGACCCGCACTGGTGGCTCCGCGCGGCCTTCGAACTGGGCCACGATCTCGCCTGGCCGCCACAATACGAGCGCGCCGTTCCCCGGCGGACCTTCTGAGCCTGCGAGCTGCAGATGACCCGCGAGCCCCCGCACGGGGCGCCACGCCCAACGGACCAGGAGCTTGAAGCCACCATCCTGGGCCTTCTGGCCTCGCGCGCCCCGGCGGCCACCATTTGCCCGTCCGATGCTGCCCGCGCGGTGGGCGGGGACGAGTGGCGGACCCTGATGGAGCCGGTGCGCCAAGCGGCACGGCGGCTGGTGGAATCCGGTGCAGTCCAAATCACGCAGGGCGGTTCTGCGGTGGATCCCGCCACTGCCAAGGGGCCGATCCGTATCCGCAAGGTCCGCTGACGGCCACTGAAGCCGGCCGGCTCGTGCCTGCGGCTCAGCCCAGCAGGTCATCCACGTAGCACCAGCGCCACTGCTCGCCGGGTTCGATGCTGCGCATGACGGGGTGGCCGGATTCCCTGAAGTGCCGGCTCGCGTGCCGGCCGGGGGATGAGTCGCAGCAGGCCACATTTCCGCATCCCAGGCACATCCGCAGGTGGACCGGGGTGGTTCCTTCCCTGGCACACTCCGCGCAGGCAGGACTGGCGGGAACCGGCGACGGCAGTGCGGTGGCCAGGTGGTCGCAGGCCCCGCCCGGCTGGGACAGTCCCTCGCCGCCGCCCTCCACGCCCGAGCCGAGTTCGTGGAGGGTAGCGTCCAGCATGGACTCTTCGACATCGAGGCGTTCCAGCACCTCGCTCAGGACTTCATGTGCGAAGTCCCCGCCGCTCCTCAGTTCCAGCACCTTGTCCCGCTCGGCCTCGAGCATCGCCATCCTCAGCTGGGCGTAGCGCTGGCTCGGGGTGGCCGCCTCGGTGCCGGGCCTGCCCAGCCGCTCCCAGGCCGCCAGCCCGCGCTCCTGCGTCCGCCGCCGGAGCATGTCCATGACCTCCGGCGGGTCGCCCTCCCGCCGCAACTGCTCGAGCCGCTCCAGGCCCGCGGCGGTGGCCAGCTGCATCAACGAGGCCTGGTTCAACGCGTCCTCCCGTTTGTCCGGCCGCGGCAGCCCCAGCACCCGGACCAGGCCCGGCAGCGTCAGTCCCTGCAGGACCAGCGTGCCCGCCACCACCACCATGGCGGCCAGGACCAGCACGTTGCGGTGCTCAAGGTCATCGGGCAGCGTCAGGACGGCGGCCAGCGTGACCACGCCCCGCATGCCCGCCCACGACACGATGGCGGGGAACTGCCACGGCGGTGCCGGATCCTTCCGGCGCACGGCCGGGATCAGGCGGGGCAGGTAGGTAGTGGGAAAAACCCAGGCGGGGCGCAGCACCAACACCGCCAGCAGGATCGCGGCGCAGCCCAGCCACACCCGGCCCACGCCCAGGGAATCGTCCTGGACGCTTTCCACGATGGCCCGCACCTGCAGGCCGATCAGCAGGAACACGGAGTTCTCCAGCAGGAACTGCACGGTGTCCCAGTTGCTCCGGGCGCTTTGCCGTGCGGCGCCATTGGGCATGGCCGGTGCCTTGGTGCCCATCACAAGGCCGGTGACGACGACGGCGAGCACCCCGGACGCGTGGATGGCCTCGGCCGGGAGGAAGGCCACAAAGGGCGCCATCAGCGACGTCGACGTATTGATCGCCACGTTGCTGACCCGCTTCCGGATTTCGGTCAGGAGGTATGCGGCGGCGAGGCCGACCACCAGGCCGCCACCTGTGGCCAGCGCAAAGCCGCCGGCCACGTCGAGGACAGAGACGGAGCCGGCGATGGCCGCCACTGCGGCGCGCAGGCAAACCAGCGCCGTGGCGTCGTTGACCAGCGATTCGCCCTCCAGGATGTTCACGATCCGCCGCGGCATGCCCACCCTGCGCGCGATCGCCGTCGCCGCCACGGCGTCAGGCGGCGCAACCACAGCCCCAAGCGCGAACGCCGCGGCCAAGGGAATTTCGGGAAAGATCCACCACACCACCAGGCCCGCAGCCAGCGTGCCGAAGACGACGTAGCCCACTGACAGCAACCCGATGGAGCGCCGGTTTGAACTGAAGTCGAACAATGACGTCCTGAACGCGGCCGCATACAGCAGCGGCGGGAGCAAGCCAACGAGCACCAGTTCGGGGTTCAGGTCCACCGGCGGGATGAACGGCAGGAATGAGCCGGCAATGCCCGCCAGGACGAGCAGCAGCGGGACCGGTACGTTGACCAGGCGGCCGAGGGCACTTCCGGCGCAGACCACCGCAACGATGGCCAGCAGGCCCAGCGCGATATCCATCTGTTTAGTCTGGCACCGACTGCGGGCCTGGCGGCTAGGCTGGCGGTATGACAACGCCGATACCAGCCCAGGCCCCGGAGGCGGCACCCGTCGCCGCCCTTTCCATCCGTGGGCTGGCCAAGAGGTTCGGCGGGAAGATCGCCGTGGACGGGCTCAGCCTGGAGGTCCCTGCCGGATCATTCTTCGGAATTGTGGGACCCAACGGTGCCGGCAAGACCACCACCCTGTCCATGGCAACCGGGCTCCTGCGTCCCGACTTTGGCACGGCCCTGGTGCACGGCGTGGACGTCTGGCAGCATCCGCTGCAGGCCAAGCGCCTCATGGGAATCCTGCCCGACGGGGTACGGCTCTTTGACCGGCTCACCGGTGAACAGCTCATCACTTACGCGGGGCTGCTGCGGGGGATGGAACGGGACGTGGTGTCCGCCCGGGCGCGGGAGCTGCTGGCGGCCATGGACCTCACCGGGGACGCCGGGACGCTGGTGGTGGACTACTCCGCGGGCATGACCAAGAAGATCGCCCTGGCGTCGGCCATGATCCATGCGCCCCGGCTGCTGGTCCTCGACGAGCCCTTTGAGGCTGTCGATCCCGTGTCGGCAGCGAACATCCGCTCCATCCTGGACCGCTACGTCGCGTCCGGCGGCACCGTCATCGTGTCCAGCCATGTGATGGACCTGGTCCAGCGGATGTGCGACCACGTGGCGGTTGTTGCCCGCGGCCGGCTGCTGGCGGCCGGAACGGTGGACCAGGTCCGTGCGGGAGCTTCCCTGGAGGACCGGTTCGTGCAGCTGGTCGGCGGCCATACCCACACGGAAGGGCTGGAATGGTTGCGCACCTTCTAAGGCTCAAGCTCACGCTGCTGCGCAACGGTTTACGCCGCAGCCGCTGGCAGCTGGTGGGAATAGCCATTGCCGGGCTGTACGCGCTCGGTGTGGTGGCGACGCTGATCCTTGCCTTGGTCCTGCTGCGCAACGCCAGCCAGGAAATCGCCTACACAGCCGTGGTCCTGGGCGGCGCGGCCGCCGTGGCGGGCTGGGGCGTTGTTCCGCTGGTGGCATCTGCCACGGACATGACCCTTGACCCGGCGCGCTTCACCACCTTCGCGATCCCGATGCCGCAGCTGCTGGCCGGCCTGGCACTCGGCGGGCTGATCGGGATCCCCGGGCTGGCCACGTTGTTGGTGGCACTGTCCACCGTGGTGACGTGGTCCCGCGGGGTGCTGCCTGCGCTGTCGGCCCTGCTGGGTGCCTGCCTGGGCGTCCTCACCTGCGTGGTGCTGGCCAAGGTGACCACCACCGCGACCGCGAGCCTTGCAGCGTCCCGGCGGTTCAAGGACACCAGTTCCATCGCGTTCATGGTGCCCCTGGTCCTGCTGGGCCCCATCGTGGCAGCGGTGGGCCGCGGCATCTCCGCCTCCGCGGCTTTCCTGCCGGATTTTGCCCGCACGCTTTCGTGGACCCCGCTCGGGGCTCCGTGGGCACTGGCCGGCGATGTGGCGGCGGGCCGTGCAGGGGCCGCTGCCCTGAAACTGCTGGTGTCCCTGGCCACCCTCGCCGCGCTCGCCTGGTGCTGGAAGCTGCTCCTGGAGCGCGCGCTGGTGACGCCCCCGTATGCCGGCGGCGCGAAGCGCAAGGGCAGCCGGCTGGGACTCCTGGGCGTGCTGCCTGCCACCCCCGCCGGTGCCGTGATGGCTCGCTCGCTCATTTACTGGCTCCGCGATCCGCGGTATTCGGGCTCCCTGGTGGTGATCCCGCTGCTCCCGGTGGTCCTTGCTTTCCAGGGAGCGCAGACCGGGAACTACGGGAGCCTGGCGTTCCTGGCACCGCTGTCCGCCTTCATCCTGGCCTGGTCGATCTCCGCCGACGTCTCCTACGACAACACCGCATTCGCCCTGCACCTGGCCACCGGCGTGTCCGGGGTGGCAGACCGGTTGGGCAGGGCGCTGGCATGCATGGCGTTCGCGCTGCCGGTGGTGCTGGTCTTCGCGGTGGGCTACGCCGCGTTCTCCCACGAATGGGCTGCCTTGCCGGGCCGGCTGGGATTGAGCCTGGGAATACTGTTCACCGGCCTCGGACTGTCCTCGGTGGTCTCGGCCCGGTACACGGTGACGGTTCCGCTGCCGGGGGACAGCCCGTTCAAGAAGCCGCCGGGCAACGTTGGCCAGACCCTTGCTGTGCAGTTCCTCGGCATGGCGGTCCTTGGGGTCCTGGTGCTGCCGGAAGCTGCGCTGCTGCTCGCCGAGGCGCTCACGGGCAACGCCCTCTTCGGCTGGCTGAACCTTGCGGCCGGCATTGTGCTGGGGCTGGCGCTGTTCCTGGCCGGAGTCCGGCTGGGCGGCAGGTGGCTCGATGCCCGGGGGCCGGACCTCCTGGCGCAGGTTTCCATTAATCGCTGAGAACCCACCGGAAGGAAATGGCATGGAAGTAGTGATCCTGGGCGGCAGTAAACAGCTTGGCAGGCTGGCGGCGGACGCCATCGAGGACCTGGTCCGGCGCAAGCCTGATGCGGTCCTGGGCCTGGCGACGGGTTCATCGCCGCTGCCTGTTTACGACGAACTTGCAGCCCGGCACGCCCAGGGCCTGGACTTCAGCCGGGCGTCCGCGTTCACCCTCGATGAATACGTGGGGCTGCCGGCCGGGCATCCGGAATCCTATCGGGAGGTGATCCGCAGGGAATTCACCAACCGGGTGAACATCGCCCCCGGGAATGTCCACGGTCCTGACGGCGCGGCCGCCGACATCCCTGCTGCGTGCGCTGCCTACGAGGAGGCGATCCGGGCGGCGGGCGGAGTGGACCTGCAACTGCTCGGGGTGGGTACGGACGGCCACATCGCGTTCAACGAACCGGGCTCCTCCTTCGCCTCGCGCACGCGGATCAAAAGCCTCATTGAACAGACGCGCCGCGACAACGCCCGGTTCTTCAACAGCCTGGCAGAGGTGCCGCACCATGTCCTGACACAGGGCCTGGGCACCATCATGGATGCCCGGCATGTGATCCTGCTCGCCACCGGCGCGCAGAAGGCGCAGGCGGTCCGCGACTTCGTGGAGGGGCCGGTGGCAGCCATCTGCCCGGCCTCGATACTGCAGTTCCATCCGCACGCCACCATCCTGCTGGACGAGGCCGCCGCCTCCGCGCTCCGGCTTGCCGATTTCTACCGGCACACCTACGACCACAAGCCGGCCTGGCAGGGGCTGTAGCCCGGGCGCGGCCGGCGCCATCCCTCCGGAAGAGGACGACGGCGGCCAGCGCAGGAGGGTGGGTTTCGTCCGGCACGGCACGCGCCGCCGTCGGACGCCGGGCCGGCGGAACGGCTAAGATGGTTGGCATGACTAGCATGACGGACCCTCTCGAAAACGACCCGATGCGCGAGCTTTCCGGGGCTGGAACGTCCACGGCCACCATTGAGCGCGAAGAACTGCGCCAGGAAGTGGAACCGGGGGACCGGGAGCGCTTTTCGCACTACGTGCGCAAGGAAAAGATCATGGAGTCCGCGATGACCGGGGAGCCCGTCATCGCACTGTGCGGCAAGGTCTGGACGCCGGGCCGGGACCCGAAGAAGTTCCCGGTCTGCCCCACGTGCAAAGAGGTCTATGAGGGCCTTCGCCCGGGCAACGACGGCGGCAAGGGTCCCGGAGGGGACTCGGGCAGCAACCAGTAGTGACGGAGACGCTCTTTGGCGGTCCCACCCTGCCTCCGGCCTACCCGGAACGTGCAGCCTGGGGAACCGCCCCGAAACTCCGTGCCTGGCAGCAGGAAGCCCTTGACCTCTATCTGAAGAACAGCCCGCGCGACTTCCTCGCGGTGGCAACCCCCGGCGCCGGCAAGACCACCTTCGCGCTGCGGATTGCCTCAACGCTCATCGACTCCGGTGCCGTGAACCGGGTGACGATCGTGGCACCCACCGACCACCTGAAGCGGCAGTGGGCGGACGCCGCCGCCAGGGTGGGCATCGCCATCGACCCCAACTTCAAGAACTCCGACGGCCAGCACGGCCGCGGGTTCATCGGCGTCGCTGTCACCTATGCGCAGGTTGCGAGCAAGCCCCTGCTGCACCGGGCCAAGACCGAGGCCGCCCGCACGCTGGTGATCCTGGATGAGATCCACCACGGCGGCGAGGCTCTGTCCTGGGGTGACGGCCTGCGCGAGGCGTTCGACCCCGCCGTGCGCCGGCTGTCCCTGACCGGTACGCCGTTCCGTTCGGACACCTCGCCCATCCCGTTCGTGGAGTACGCCGAGGACCGGGACGGCATCCGGCGCTCCAAGGCGGACTACACGTACGGCTACGGCAACGCGCTGCGGGACCATGTGGTCCGGCCGGTGATGTTCATGGCCTACTCCGGCCAGATGCGCTGGCGCACCAGCGCCGGCGAGGAGATGGCGGCGTCGCTGGGCGAGGCCGCGGTCACCAAGGACATCACCAGCCATGCCTGGCGGACCGCCCTGAACCCCGCCGGCGAGTGGATCCCCGCCGTCCTGGCCGGCGCGGACAAGCGCCTCAGCGAGGTACGGCGCACCGTGCCCGACGCCGGCGGCCTGGTCATTGCCACCGACCACGAGGACGCCCGCGCCTACGCCGGCCAGCTGAAGCGGATCACGGGGGAGTCGCCCACGGTCATCCTTTCCGATGACGCGAAGGCCTCCAGCAAGATCGAGGAGTTCTCCGCCGGCGACAAACGCTGGATGGTTGCGGTCCGCATGGTATCCGAAGGCGTGGACGTGCCGAGGCTGTCCGTGGGTGTCTACGCCACGTCTACCTCCACTCCGCTGTTCTTCGCCCAGGCCGTTGGCCGGTTCGTGCGTGCCCGTAAACGGGGCGAGACGGCGTCGGTGTTCCTGCCGTCCGTGCCGCAGCTGATGGCACTGGCCAACTCCATGGAGATGGAGCGGGACCACGCCCTGGACCGGCCGGAAAAGGAGGACCCGGACGGGCTCTTCAACCCCGAAGACTCCCTTATGGCGGAGGCGAACCGGGAGGACAAGGCCTCGGACAGCCTCACCAAGGGCAAGTTCGAGGCCCTGGATTCCCAGGCCTCCTTCGACCGCGTGTTGTTTGACGGCGGTGAGTTCGGCACCGGCGGCGAGGTGGGGTCCGACGACGAGATGGACTTCCTGGGGATCCCCGGGCTTTTGGATGCCGAGCAGGTGGGCACGCTCCTGCGCCAGCGCCAGCACGAGCAACTGAACCGGAAGAACCGGAAGGCGCCGGCGGCGGAGCCCGCTGCCCCCGCCGTCCCGGACCACCGCATGCTGATGGACCTGCGGAACGAACTGGCCAAGAACGTGGCGGCGTGGGCTGCCCGGACCGGGACGCCGCACGGCGTGGTGCATACCAAGCTCAGGACCGTCTGTGGCGGACCGCCGGTGGCACAGGCCAACGAAGAGCAGCTGAAGTCCCGGCTGCGCAAGCTCCAGGACTGGTTCGTCGGCCGCAAGTAGCGGTAGGTGGACGTCGAAACTAGGCGACGTCCACGCCGCCGAGCTCCATTTCTGCAACGGCCTCTTCGAGGTCTTCGGCGATGCCTGCGGTCAGTGATCTGATGACGGTCACGCCGTAGCCGGCCTGGACTGCGTCAAGCGACGTGGCCTTCACGCAGTAGTCGGTGGCGATGCCCACCACCACCACGTCCTCGACGTCGTGGCTCTGCAGCCAGTCATCCAGTCCGATGGCGTCCCCCTCGGCCAGCCGTTCCGCGTCAGCGGCGGCGGCCAGGCCGCCGGCCTGCCGTTCGCCGGTGGGGACAGCGTCCTCGGGTGCCAGCAGCCCTTCGAAACCGGAGTACGCGGCGGCGAACTGCCCCTTCCGGAAGTAGGCCTGGATGTATTCGGTGTCGAGGTCGGGATGAAGCTCCGCGCCCCGGGTGCCGGCCACGCAGTGCGGCGGCCAGCTGTCCTTGTAGTCGGGGGTGTCGGAAAAATGGCTGCCGGGATCAATGTGCCAGTCCTGGGTGGCGACCACATGGTCGAACTGGCCGTGGTGGGCGTCCAGGTATTCGCTGATGGCGCCGGCCACGGCCGCCCCGCCGGGGACAGCGAGCGATCCGCCCTCGCAGAAATCGTTCTGGACGTCAACGATGATCAAGGCCCGGGACATCAGTTCTCCTCAGTTGTCTTCGTAGAGAGTGGGGATCGCAGCTTCGCCGCGCTGGAGCCGGTTGACCACCGGCGGCAGTTCCGCCATTGACTCCGCGTGCCGCTGGCGGGCCCGGACTACTCCCTCGTGGCCGGTCCATCCCGGCAGCAGCTCGCCGTTCTTCATGAACTGCTGCAGCAGCGGCCGGTCGTTGCCGTCATCCTCGGGCCGATGTCCCACCCCCACCACCTCGGCGGTGGCGGTACCGCGCTCGTCCAGCTTCCGCAGCGCGTACTTGCGCCCGCCAACGCTCGCCTTGTTCTTGGCTGCCTTGGCCACGGACACGAAGTTCCCGTCGTCGTCCGTGCGGCTGACGAGCTTGTAGACCATGCTGGCCGTGGGGGCCCCCGAACCTGTCACGAGCGAGGTGCCCACGCCGTAGGAGTCCACGGGGGCGGACTGCAGGGCCGCGATGGCGTACTCGTCAAGGTCGGACGTGACAACGATCTTGGTGTTTTCGTTGCCGAGGTCGTCCAGCAGCCGGCGCACCCACTGCGCCTGGTCCACCAGGTCGCCGGAGTCCAGCCGGACCGCGCCCAGCCGGTGCCCGGCCAGGTCAACGGCCGTGCGGACAGCTTTTTCGACGTCGTATGTGTCCACCAGCAGCGACGTGCCCTCGCCAAGCGAGGCTATCTGCGCCTCGAAGGCGTCCCGCTCGGTGTCATGCAGCAGCGTGAACGAGTGGGCCGCGGTGCCCACGGTTTTCACACCGTAGCGGATCCCGGCCTCAAGGTTGGAGGTGCTGTCAAAGCCGGCGATGATGGCGGCCCGTGCTGATGCGGGGGCGGCTTCCTCGTGCGTGCGCCGTGACCCCATTTCGATGCAGGGCCGGCCGTGCGCGGCACTGACCATCCGGGATGCGGCGGAGGCGATGGCGGTGTCGTGGTTGAGGACCGAGAGGATGTACGTCTCCAGCATGCAGGCCTCTGCGAACGTGCCCTCGACAATGAGGATCGGGGAGTTGGGGAAGTACGCCTCGCCTTCGGCGTAGCCCCAGATATCGCCCGAAAACCTGTAATTGGCCAGGTATTCCAGGGTTTCCGCGTTCACTACCTTCGTGCGCTCCAGGAACTCCAGTTCAGCCTCACCGAAGCGGAAGTTGGCGATGCCTTCCAGGAGGCGCCCCGTGCCTGCCACGATGCCGTAGCGCCGGCCGTCGGGCAGCCGCCGGGCGAACGCCTCGAACACGGACCTGCGGTGTGCCGCGCCTGAATGGAGGGACGCCTGGAGCATGGTCAGCTCGTAGTGGTCGGTGTAAAAGGACGTGCGGGGATGGTCCCAGCCGGCTGAGGTGCTCACGAAAGTCACTCTATCGGGCGTCCCCATAGAATGGACAGATGACCATAAGCGTTGCGCCCGGCCCTGATACACAGGAGGGCATCCGGACCGGCACAGCAGAGTCCACCGACTCGCTGACCGCGCCGGACATCCCCTGGAACCTGGTGATCTGGAATGATCCCGTCAATCTCATGAGCTACGTCAGCTACGTGTTCCAAAGCTACTTTGGCTACTCCGAAAGCAAAGCCAACAAGCTGATGATGGAAGTCCACAAGAAGGGCCGCTCCATCGTGGCCTCGGGCAGCAAGGAACAGGTGGAGCGGCACGCGGTGGCGATGCACGGCTTCGGCCTGTGGGCCACGGTGGAGAAGGCAAGCGGCGGCCACAGCGGCAATTCAGGCAAGTCCGGCGGTCCGGGCCAGGGCAAGGGGAAACGTGGCTAAGGCATTCAAATACGGGCTCAAGGGCATCACCGGCTACCTGGAACCGGCCGAACGGGACCTGCTGCGCAGCCTGATCGACGATGTCATCTCCATGCTCCAGCCCGAGGAACGCACCGGGCAGGACCCGCTGGCGGCACTGATCGGCCTGGACATGGACGTGGCCGAGCCCACGGACCGTGCCGTCCGGCGTTTGCTGCCCAACGCGGTGAAGGACGACGGCGCGGCCAGCCTTGAGTTCCGCCAGCTCACCGAGCGTTCGCTGCGGGAAACGAAGATCGGGGCCCTGCGCGCAGCCGCCCTGGACCTGGACAAGGACGAGATCGTGCTGACGCCCGAGGGGGCAGGGCACTGGTCCATGGCGCTGAACGATGTGCGGCTGGTCCTGGCCGAACGGCTGGACATCCGGGATGAGGCCGACGCGGAGCACGTCCACCGGATGCAGGATTGGTCCCAGGCCGAGGATGTGGAAAGCTACCTGGCGCTGGTGTACAACTTCACCACGTGGCTGCAGGAGTCCCTGGTCCAGGCCATGCTGCAGTCGCTGGAATCCCGGCGTTGAGCAACGGCAGTTGCCGTTCCCGGGGTCCTTGTGACAGATCAGACACGAGTTGCAGGCCACAAGATGATGCCTGACACATCGGGGAGCACCTATCCTCGAATAATCATGACAACAGCCTCGAGCATGGACCCGTCAGCGCGAACTGAACCGGCGCCCGCGGCCGGCGACCTTCCGGCCGCCGCCCTGGCAACCCGGCCGATCGGCGTCTTCGACTCCGGAGTTGGTGGCCTGACCGTGGCCCGCTCCATCATCGACCAGCTCCCCAACGAGTCGATCCTCTACGTGGGGGACACCGCCCACGGGCCGTACGGCCCCCTTCCCATCGCGGAGGTGCGCGCCAACGCCCTGGGCGTGATGGACGAACTGGTGGACTCCGGAGTCAAGCTGCTGACCATCGCCTGCAACTCGGCGTCGGCCGCTGTTTTGCGCGACGCCCGTGAGCGGTACACGGCCAAGTACGGCATCCCGGTGATCGAAGTGATCCAGCCCGCGGTGCGGCGTGCGGTCGCCGCCACCCGCACCGGCAAGGTGGGCGTCATCGGCACGTCCGCCACCGTGGGTTCGCGCGCCTACGAGGACACGTTCGCCGCAGCCCCGGACCTCGACATCACCTCCGTGGCGTGCCCCGAGTTCGTCAGCTACGTGGAAGCCGGGATCACCACCGGTCCGGCCTTGCTCGCCGTCGCGGAGGAGTACCTGGCACCGCTGAAGGCCGCCGCCGTGGACACGGTGGTCCTGGGCTGCACCCACTACCCCCTGCTGACCGGCGTGATCTCGTACGTGATGGGCGCCGACGTCACGCTCGTCTCCAGCGCCGAGGAAACCGCCAAGGACGTCTACCGCGCCCTGGCCACCCACAACCTCCAGCGCACCTCTGAAGCGCCGCCCGAGCACCACTTCGTGGCCACCGGCGACGCCGGGCAGTTCGAGGCACTGGCCCGCCGGTTCCTTGGCCCCGAGGTGCTGTCCGTCCGCCACGTCGACCACGTGGCGGCCCAGTACCCCACCGGCAGCCTGGCCCGCATCACCCCCGAGATGATCGCGGCAGCCCAAAGCGCCCGGCAGCGCCCCCGCATCTCGAACTTCGTGGGCGGCGGCCTCGCAAATTCCGGCCGCGCCGGGGGACCTGCCCTGTGAAGCTGACCATTGTGGGGTGTACGGGCTCGTTCCCCGGGCCCGGCTCCCCGGCGTCGTGCTACCTGCTGACCGCCACCGACGGCGAGCGGACCTGGAAGGTGGTGATGGACCTTGGCAGCGGGGCATTGGGCGCCATCCAGCGCTACACCGACCTGGAGGACATCGACGCGATCTTCCTCACCCACCTGCACCCGGACCACTGCATGGACCTGTGCGGCCTGCATGTGGCCATCCGCTGGAAGCCCGGCGGCTGGGGACGCGGCCGGATTCCCGTCTGGGGCCCCGCGGCCACGGCGGACAGGATGGCCACGGCGTACGGCCTGGACCTGGACCCCGGGATGCACGAGGAGTTCGACTTCACCAACTGGGCGGAGCGGAAGCCCGTCACCGTGGGACCCTTCACCGTCACCCCGTACGCGGTGAACCATCCCATCGAGGAGGCCTACGCGCTGCGCGTGGACGTGGCGGAGCCCGGCAGGGACGGGACCCCGGTCCACCGGACGCTGACGTACTCGGGCGATACCGACTCCTGTCCCGGGCTTGAGGAAGCGGCCAGGGACGCCGACCTGTTCCTGTGCGAGGCGGCCTTCGAGGAAGGCAGGGACAGCGACATCAAGGACGTCCACCTTACGGGCAAGCGGGCGGGCGAGGCCGCCGCTGCCGCCGGTGCGCGCCGCCTGCTGCTGACCCACATCCCCGTCTGGACGTCCCAAACCACCGTCATGGCGGAAGCCCGCCCGGTCTTCCCCGGCGACGTGGCCGTTGCCGTGGCGGGCGTGCACTACACGATCTAGGGGCAGCCTCCTGAAGGGTGCCCCGCGCGCCGTCCGGGCGGCCACTCGATAAGCTAAAGGCATGACACCTGAAGCAACAGCAGTGCCCATCGTGCGCGCCGACGGCCGTGCCCCCGACCAGCTCCGGCCCATCAGCATCACCCGCGGATGGTCCAACCAGGCTGAGGGATCGGCACTGATCGAATTCGGCAACACCCGGGTGCTGTGCACGGCCTCCCTGACCGCCGGAGTTCCGCGCTGGCTCAAGGGCGAAGGCCGCGGCTGGGTCACCGCCGAATATGCCATGCTGCCGCGCGCCACCAACACCCGCTCCGACCGGGAATCCGTCAAGGGAAAGATCGGCGGCCGCACCCACGAGATCTCGCGCCTGATCGGCCGGTCGCTGCGCTCCATCATCGACACCAAGGCCCTGGGCGAAAACACGATTGTCCTGGACTGCGATGTCCTGCAGGCCGACGGCGGCACGCGCACGGCCGCGATCACCGGCGCCTACGTGGCGCTGGCCGACGCCATCCGCTTCGCGCGCGAGACCAAGCTGATCGCCAAGAACGCACAGCCCCTCCTGGACACCATTGCCGCCGTTTCGGTGGGCATCATCGACGGCGTCCCCATGCTGGACCTGCCGTACGTCGAGGACGTCCGGGCCGAGACGGACATGAACGTCGTGGTCACCGGCTCGGGCAAGTTCGTCGAGGTGCAGGGGACCGCCGAGGGCGCCCCGTTCGACCGCGAGGAGCTGAACCAGCTGCTGGACCTAGCACTGCTGGGCACCACGCAGCTGGCAGCGATCCAGCGCGAAACCCTGGCGGACACCCTGTGAGCGTCCCTGCTGCGCGGCTGGTGCTCGCCACCCACAACAAGGGCAAGCTCCGCGAACTGAGGGAACTGCTGCGCGGGCAGGTGCCCGGGCTCGACGTCGACACCCAGGTGGTGGATGCAGCGGCGGCGGGTGCGCCCGACGTCGCCGAAACCGGCGTCACCTTCGCCGAGAACTCGCTGCTGAAGGCGCGTGCGGTGGCCGGTGCCACGGGCCTGGTGGCCATCGCCGACGACTCCGGCCTGGCAGTGGACGTGATGGGTGGCGCCCCCGGAATCTTCTCCGCACGCTGGGCCGGGCGCCACGGTGACGACGCTGCCAACCTGGAGCTCCTGCTGAACCAACTCTCCGACGTGCCGGACCAGCACCGCGGGGCAGCGTTCGTCTGCGCGGCGGCCCTGGCGGTGCCCGGGAACGCCGGCGACCCGGGGCGTGAAGTGGTGGAGTACGGCCAGCTGGAAGGGTTCCTCCTGCGGGAGCCCCGGGGGGAGGGCGGCTTCGGCTACGACCCCGTGCTCCAGCCGGCCGGCGAGGACCGCAGCTGCGCGGAACTGTCTGCCGAGGAAAAGAACGCCATCAGCCACCGCGGGAAGGCCTTCCGTGCGTTGCTTCCGTCCATTGTGGCGGCGCTGCAGGCCGCGGAGTAGAAACACGAAAAGGTGCGCGCCCCGTCACGGGGCGCGCACCTTTTCGCCTGCTCCTGGGGAGCTGCTACTCCTGGCGGGTGCCGTGGATATTGCGCGGAGTCTTGCGCTCCTCCTGCGGCTCGTGCTCTTCGATGTACTCGTCCACGGCGTCGGTGCCGTAGGCCCGGGCCTGGCGCTTGGCGGACAGACCGCGCAGGACCTCGATGCCGATGGGGATCACCGAGACCAGCACGATGGCGATGAAGATGATGTCCAGGTTGTCGCGGACCCACGGGACCTTGTCGCCGAGCAGGTAGCCGAGCAGCGTGACGCCGCCGCCCCAGAGCACTGCCCCGATGACGTTGTAGAGGAAGAACTTTTTCCTGCTCATCTGCGCGACGCCCACGATCACCGGAACGAAGGTGCGGATGATGGGCACGAAGCGGGCCAGGATCAGGGCCTTGCCGCCGTGCTTTTCGAAGAAGGCGTGGGCGTTCTCAACGTTTTCGCGCTTGAACAGCCTCGAGTTGGGTTTGTTGAAGATGGCCGGTCCGGCCTTGGAACCGATCAGGTACCCCGTCTGGTTGCCGATGATGGCCGAGACCACGATCAGCAGGGCCAGCAGCCACACGTTGAACTTGATGGTGTCCGTAGCCACCAGCAGGCCCGCGGTGAACAGCATGGAATCGCCCGGCAGGAAGAACCCCACCAGCAGGCCGGTCTCCGCAAAAACGATCCCGCACACCAGCAGGACCACCCACGGTGCAAGGGCGGGATCGGCCAGGAACACCTGGGGGTTCAGCCAGTCGGGCAGGAAGGAGGCCAGCTGCGGCTGGACCGGTCCCGCACCGCCCAGCATGGACACAGCGAGGTCGTTCATCACAGGAAAGTTCACCCCTCAAGGGTACTTGACGGGCCTGTGCGTCCCGGGCTGCGCCGCTTCCGGCGGTAAGGTGGGGGCCGTGGGTTTGGACTTTACGGCGATTGACTTCGAAACAGCGAACGGCTTCCGCGGCTCCCCGTGTTCAGTGGGACTGACGAAGGTCAGGGGCGGGAAGATCGTGGCCGAAGCATCCTGGCTGATGCGCCCGCCGGCCAACTACGACCACTTCGACCACCACAACGTGCGCATCCACGGGATCACTCCCGCCGACGTGGCAGGGCAGCCCCGCTTCGGGGAGCTGTTCCCGGAGATTGGGGCCTTCATCGGCGATGACGTCCTCGCCGCCCACAACGCAGCGTTCGACCTCGGCGTGATCCGCTCCGCACTGGAAGTCTCCGACCTGCCCGGTCCCGCCTACGACTATGTCTGCACGGTCATGCTGTCCCGGCGCTGCTACTCGCTGGTGTCCAACTCGCTGCCGTTCGCCGCGGAGGAGGCCGGCGTGCCGCTGGTCAACCACCACGACGCCGCCGAGGATGCCCGGGCCTGCGCCGGCATCCTGATCGACATCGCCGCCCGCAACGGCGCCAACAGCATCGCCGAACTCTACCTGTCCCTGGGCTTGGCCATGCCGCGGCAGCAGGCGTTCGATCCGGCCACCGGCAGCCTCTCAAAGCCCAGCCTTGCCGCCATGTCCGGTGCCGCCGGCACCGGGGCGGCGCTGGTGCGCCGGTTCCAGTCCGGCTGGCCGGAAGAGGGGCTGAACCCGGACCCCGACCCCGACGCCGAGCCCGGCCATCCGCTGTACGGCCAGACCGTCGTCTTCACCGGTCAGTTGTCCATTGCCCGTCCCGATGCGAAACAGCGTTCGGCGCGCTGCGGCGCCCGGACGGAAAGCCGCGTGACCGGCCGCACCACCGTCCTGGTGGTGGGCGACGGGTTCGTCGCCGCCGACCTGCGCTCCGGCCGCCTGACCGGCAAAGCGCGGCGCGTCCTTGAGCTCCACGAGCGGGGACAGGCGATCGAGGTGCTGTCCGAGGGGGAGTTCCTGCAGATGGTTGGCGGACCGCAGGACGGGTCATCCGGCGCAACAAATCTTTGCGTCCCGGCCGCCGCCTCCTAGCCTTGCCTCATGGGCACCCTGTTCGCTTTTCCCAATCCCGTCAACGAGTACGCAGCCCGCGTGACGGCCGGGCTTGTCGTGCTGCTGGCCGTCGTTACCGCCGCCACCGGCTCCCTTTGGGGTCTGCTCGCCATCGCCGCCGGATTCTGGCTGCGCGTGCTTTTCGGCCCGCGGATCTCGCCCCTGGCCCTGCTGTCGGTGAAAGTCATCACACCGCGCCTGGGAAAGGTGAAGCTGGTGCCCGGGCCGCCAAAGCGCTTCGCCCAGGGGATCGGCGCCGCGGTGTCCACCGCCGCCCTGCTCCTGCTTTCCTCAGGTGCGGCCCCGGCAGCCTGGACCCTGCTGGGGATCCTGGTGGTTGCGGCCTCCCTGGAAGCGTTTGCCGGCTTCTGCCTCGGGTGCACCATCTTCGGATTCCTGCAGCGCCGGGGCGTCATCCCGGAGGATGTCTGCGAGGCGTGCAACAACATCAGCCTTCGCCGGTCGTAACCCCCACCAGCTGGTCCGCCATGCCCCGGACCACGTCGGCGGCCTCCAGCACCTCCAGCCATTGGACCGGCAGGCAGTCCTCCCCGTAGCTGGCCCCCAGGATGCCGCCAGTCAGGGCGCCGGCCGTATCCCGTGCGCTGCCGTGGCTCACCGCCAGCGCCACAGCCTCGCTGAAGTGCTGTGACGGCAGGGTGCCGTCACCCCGCGGGATGGTTGCCAGTGCCGAGTAAAGCGCGACGGCGAGGGCTTCTTCGGCTGCCTCACCCCCGCCCAGCGCCTCAGCCAGTTCCCCGGGCGCAGGGGCTGAGCCTGCGAGGCGGAGGGCCGCCTCCAGCCGTTCCGGCAGTTCCGGTGCCACATCAGGGAGGCCGGCCGCGTGCGCCGTGACGGCCTCGGCGGCGGCCCGCAACTCTTCGCCGGACACCAGGCGGTGGATCAGGAGGCTGAAGATTCCGGCACTCTGGCGGGCGGCGGGATGCCCGTGCGTCAGCGCGGCGGCGTCCACGCTCAACTTGTAGACGGCGTCGGGCGCAATGTGCGGCACCAGGCCGAACGGCGCCGAACGCATCACCGTTCCGCGGCCCTTCGACGAAGGATTGACGGGCCTGGCTGCAGTGCCCATTTCGCCGGTGGCGAGGCCGGAGATGCAGTCCTGCTCGGGATCCCGGCGCCGGCGCAGGACCTCGTTACCATCGATCCAACGGGGCTGGGGGACCGGCGCGGAAGGCCCCGCATCCTCGCCCTGCGTGGCAAGCCAGCGCAGGTACGCCAGCCACAGGCACGCGTTGACGTCGGCGCCCACTCCCGCATTGGCCCATTCCAAGGCTTCCACGAGCCCGTCCACGGTGTAGAGGGTCAGCTGGGTGTCGTCGGAGAACAGGCCGCCCGGAACGTCCACCGCGTAGCCCGCCGCATCCCCGAGCGCTCCGCCCAGAAGGCAGCCGTGGATGCGGGACTTCAGGGTTGGCGCGGGGACGGGGTGATCAGTACTCATGCAGTAAATTTACCGTGGCGGCGGCACCCGCCCTTCGCGGCACCGGGCTTGCCGCCCTTTCCAGCAGGTGTCCAGCAAACGCACAGCCTGGGATGGAATACTGCTGGGGCTGCCCGGCGCAGCCCTGAAACCACCCCCGACTGAAGGTTCCACCATGAGCACCCTTGTTCCCGGCCGTGACACACAGCAGCCAGGCGCCCCGGCTGCCGCGCGGCCCGCGCTGCTGCCCCGGCTGTCGGCCGAGGCGTTCGGCAGCCTCTTCCTAGCAGTGGCCGGACTGGGCGTGCCGCTGTTCAGCATTCCGCAGTCCAGTCCCGTCCCGGCCGCCCTGGCCGCCGGCCTTGCAGTGACCGCCGCGATGCTGGCGTTCGGCCATCTCTCGGGCGGCCACTTCAACCCGGCCATCACCCTCGGACACCTCCTGGCCGGCAGGATCCGCGCCGGCGCGGCAGCAGCCTACGTCCTTGCCCAGGCCGTGGGTGCGCTGCTCGGCGCCCTGGCCCTGCTCGGGATCCTCAGCACGCTTCCCGGCATCCAGGACAGCAGGACAGCCTTCGACACCGTCGCCGCGGGTTTTGGCGAACACTCCATCATCCAGGCGCCGATGGCCGCAGTGCTGCTCCTGGAGGTGCTGGGGGCGGCCATCATCGTGGCCGTCTTCCTTGGCGCGGCCGGACGGGACGGCGGCCTGCGCACCGTGGCACCGGTCGCCGTCGGACTCTCCTTTGCGGCGCTCCTGCAGCTGGGCCAGTCGGTGGGCAACCTGCCGTTCAACCCCGCGCGCGCCCTGGCGTCGGCAGTGTTCAGCTCCGGCTGGGCCCTGGAGCAGCTGTGGGTATTCCTTGCGGCGCCCCTGCTGGGGGCAGCGCTGGCAGGGCTGGTATTCCGCGGTGCCGCAACGGCCGCGGAGGCAGGTTCCGGGCAGGCCGTTCGGGTGGAAACCGCCGGGAACGGCACCGGGGATGGCCACGCGGGCAGCATTGACGACGACGGCCTGGATGCGGACGTGGAAGAGCTGGCCCAGGACGCGCGCACCGACCGGGACAAGGCGGCGGGCGTGAGTGAGGCGCAGGAGTTTTTCGAGGGCAAGCGGCGATGACGGCTGCGGCGCCGGCATGAGGCCGGTGAGCCGGTGTCAATACTGTCAGTGGCTGCCGATAGCTTAGGAATATGCGGTTACTTCATACTTCGGACTGGCACCTGGGCCGTTCCTTCCACGGCGTGGGCATGCTGCAAGCCCAACGCGGCTTCGTTGACCAGCTGGTTGCGGCCGTTGCCCGGCACAACGTGGATGTGGTCCTCATCGCAGGAGACGTCTACGACCGCGCGCTGCCGGGGGTGGACGTAGTCCACCTGCTCGACGACGCCCTGGTCCGCCTGACGTCCGCCGGCGCACAGGTGGTCCTCACCAGCGGCAACCATGACTCCGCCATCCGCCTGGGTTTCGCCTCGCGGCTGCTCGAACGCGGGGGAGTGCACCTGCGCACCCGGGTGGAGGACCTCGACAAACCGCTGCTGCTGCCCCTGGGGACGGACGCCGCGGGACGGGAAGCCGTCGTGGCCGTCTATGGCATCCCCTGGCTTGAGCCCCGGCTCACTGCCGAGCAGCTGGGCGTGGAGGCGGCAAGCCACTTCGAAGTCACGCGGGCGGCAACAGCACGGATCCGGGAGGACGTCGGGCGACGCTCGGATGCCGCTGCCGTCCATCCGGTGGTCCTGGCCCACACCTTCGCCAGCGGGGGAATCAGCTCGGACAGCGAACGGGACCTCAGCATCGGCGGCGTGGGCGCCGTGCCGCTGGATCTCTTCGAGGGGTTCAGCTACACCGCGCTGGGCCACCTGCACGGCCGGCAGACCTTATCGGGCCGGGTCAGGTATTCCGGATCGCCCCTGGCCTACTCCTTCTCCGAAGCAGGACACCGGAAAGGCGCCTGGCTCGTGGAGATTGGCGCCGACGGAGTGACCGCCGTGGAGGAGGTCTGCTGGGAAGCGCCGCGCGCCCTGGCCGTGCTGCGCGGACAACTGTCCGCGCTCCTGGAATCGCCGGACCACGCCTGGGCGGAGACCGCCTACTGCCAGGTCACCCTGACCGATGCGCAGAGGCCTGCGCGGGCCATGGAGCGGTTGCGCTCCCGGTTCCCGGACACCCTCGTCCTTTCCTTTGACCCCCAGGGGGCCGAGGCCACCAGCCAGGCGTCCTACAGCAGCAGGCTCGCTGAGGCGCCGGACGACCTCTCCGTTTGCTGCGGGTTCCTGGAGCACGTGCGCGGACGGGTTCCCGATGACGCCGAAAAGGCTGCGCTCGCCGCGGCGCTGGAAAACGTCCGGCTCCTGGAGGTCTCCCGGTGAGGATCCACCACCTGAAAATATCCGGGTTCGGCCCCTTCGCGGGAACGGAGGACATCGACTTCGACCGGCTCAGCGCCCACGGCCTGTTCCTCCTGAACGGTCCAACCGGTGCCGGCAAGACAAGCGTGCTGGATGCCATCTGCTTTGCCTTGTACGGATCTGTGCCCGGAGCGCGGCAGGACGGCAAGCGGCTGCGCAGCGACCACGCCGAGCCTTCGCAGGAACCCGCGGTGACCTGCGAGTTTTCCGCCCAGGGCCGCCGCTTCGAAGTGACGCGCTCACCGGCATGGGAAAAGCCAAGCGCCAGGGGCAGGAACGGCTTCACCCTGCAGCAGGCCAAGACGCTCCTGCGCGAGCGGGTGGGCGGGGCCTGGGTGGAGAAGTCCGCCCGCAATGACGAGGCGGGTGCTGAGATCATGGCCCTGCTGGGCATGGACCGCGACCAGTTCACCCGGGTTGTGATGCTGCCGCAGGGTGACTTCGCAGCTTTCCTGCGTTCCAAGGCCACTGACCGGCTGGACCTGCTGCAGAAGCTTTTCGGCACCCAGCGCTTTGAAGCCCTGGAGCAGGAGCTGTCCCGGCAGGCAGCCGCCGCACGGGAGGACGTCGCCGCCCTCACCGCGCAACTCGGACTTCTTGCCTCGCGCGCCGAGGCAGAAGCCGTCCAGCTGCAGCTCGATGACGCCGCTGCGCCCCCCGTGGAGGACATTCCGGGCAGGCTCGCGTGGCTGCAGGGCGCCGTTGACCTGCGCCTTCAGGAACTCAGCAGGTTGGCGGAGGCCGCGGAAACCGTGAGCCGGGAGCGCCGGGACGCCGCCGACGCCGAGGCTGCACGGCATGAGCGCCACGGCAAGCTCGAAGCAGCGGTGGCGCGGCAAGCTGCGGTGGCCGAAGCCGCGCCGCGCCTGGAGGGCCTCTCCGCCCGGCTGGCCCGGCACCGGCAGGCCGAGGTCCTAGCGGGCCAGTTGCAGGCCGTGGACGCCGCAGCGGCCAAAGTGCGCAGTTCCGAGCGCGCAGCCGAGTCCGCCATGACCCTGCTCCGGCTCGCCGCCGCCGAGGACGGTGAGCTGGCCCAGTTGGACCTGTCGCCCGCGGATGACGGGGCCGTGGATGATCCTGCAAGGGGTCTTCACGGTGCCGGTGCTGCCGGCGGTGGTTCCGCCCGCGCCCGGCCGGCCGTGACGAATGCCGCGGAAGAACTGGGCCGCCTCCGTTCACTGCTGGCAGTTGTCGAGGCCCGGCTGCCGGACGAGGAAAGGCTTCAGTCCCTGCGCGAACGGCGCCGCAGCCTGCTTGACCGGCAGGCGGAACTCCATGCCGCCGCCGGGATGCTGGAGGCCCGCGCGGGGCAGCTCCTGGCGGAACGGGAACGCCTTGCCGCGGGGATGCAGCACCTGGAACTGCGTGCCGGCGACGCCGCGTTGCGCCGCAAGGAGGCAGCGGCCGCGGAGGAGCTGCTGGACGTGGTCCGCCGGTACGGCACAGCGTGCCAGGCCAGGGACCGGATCAAGCTGCGCCATGACGATTCCCGGGAAAACCTGCTGGAGGCCAAGCGCCGCTGGCTGGACCTCCGGGAAGAGCGGCTCGCCAACGCGGCATCCGAGCTGGCCGCGCAACTGACCCCCGGCGGCCTGTGCCCCGTGTGTGGCAGCAAAGAGCACCCCCATCCTGCGGCTGCCGGCGGTGAAGGGCCCGGCCTGGCCCAGGACGAGGAAGCCGCCCACGTCGCGTATGAGCACGCAGAGGCGGCCCATGCTGCCGTGGCCGCAGAGCTGGCCGAAGCCGGGCAACTGGTTGCCGTCCTCGCCGGACAAGGCGGGAACACCTCGGCGGAGGAGGCGCGTGCCGGCGCCGAGCGCGCGCTCGCGGCAGCGGCCGATGCCGAGGAAGCCGCCGAGGAACTCCTTGGGACCCACCGGCGGCTGGAAGCCCTCGACGCCGACATCGCCGGAAACCGGGGAAAGGTGGCCGACGCAGAGGCAGGGCTTTCCCAGGCGTCTGCGACCCTCGCCGACCTGGCGGAACAGGAGGAATCGCTGGACCAGGCGCTGGCGGCGCTGCGGGGGGAACACCCCAACCTGTCCCGGCGGCTGCGGGCCCTTGAAGGCGCCGTCGCAGCACTGAACCAGGCCGTTGAAGCCCAGGCGCGACTCGCAGCAGCCCGGAGCCAGGCGGCGGACGCGCAGGAACAGCTTGAGCTGGCACTCCCGGGAGCAGGCTTCGCCACGGCCGGGGAAGTCCGCAGCCAGCTCGTTGCCGCACCCGAGGTGGCTTCGCTGGAGGCCGGAATACGGGCGGCGCAGGATGAGGCCGCCCGGGTCGCCGAGCTGTTCGCGTCCGAGGACATCCTGCTGGCCCGGGAGGAAGCAGCGGGCGGCTTCGAGGTGGACGGGGAACGGTTGACGGCACTGCGCCGGGAAGCGGACGCCGCTCAGCAGGATGCCCGTGCCGCCGACCTGGCCGCCGGCCTTGCCCGCCGCTGCCTGGCCTCCCTGGCTTCCATCGCCGCAGAGTACGAGGTTCTTGCCGGTTCAGCCCGGAAACCGGCAGAGCGGGCACACATGCTGGCGTCCCTGGCCGACGCCGCGGCCGGCAGGGGCGACAACACCTACCGGATGAGCCTCAACAGCTATGTCCTGGCGGCCCGGCTGGAGCAGGTGGCCCTCGCGGCATCCGAGCGCCTCGTGGCCATGAGCGACGGCCGGTACCTCCTGCAGCACACCGACGCCAAGGCCGCCCGGGGAGCCAAATCGGGACTCGGCCTGGAAGTGGTGGACCAGTGGACGGGTTACCGGAGGGATACCTCCACCCTCTCCGGCGGGGAATCCTTCATGGCATCGCTGTCGCTGGCGCTGGGCCTCGCGGACGTGGTGCAGCAGGAGTCCGGGGGCGTAGAGATCGAGACGCTGTTCGTGGACGAAGGGTTCGGCAGCCTGGACGAGCAATCCCTCGAGCAGGTCATGGACGCCCTTGAAGGGCTCCGCGACGGCGGCAGGGTGGTGGGACTTGTCAGCCACGTCGCCGAGATGAAGCAGCGGATCGGCACCCAGCTCCAGGTGCTCAAGGGCCGCAACGGCTCCACGCTCCGGATCTCGGAAAGCCTGGACGCCGTCGTCTGACGGCGCAGGGATGGTGCCGAACGTGGCGCCGGCCGGCGGCAGTACCGGCTGTCCGCCCCGGCGGCCGATATACTTGGACCCGTTACCGGGTTGGGCGCATCGGGAGGAGGGACGATGCGCGCTGACTGAACGAGCCCGGAATTGACTTCTCAAACATCACCTTCAGCCACGCAGGAAGCTGCCACCAGGAGCCTGGCGGGAGCTGCACGCGAAGGACGCTTCGCCCGGCTTCCCCTGCTGGCCGGGAAGAGCTTCCTGCCATTGGGACTCTTCGCCCGGCTGCCCCTGGCCATGCTGACCATGGGAACACTGACGCTGGTCACTTCCACCAGCAGCTCCTTTGCCACCGGCGGTGCTGCGGCAGGGGCCGTAGGCATCGGATCGGCCCTGGGTGCCCCCGTCCTGGGATCCCTGGCAGACCGGCGGGGCCAGCGCCCGGTGCTGCTGCTGTCCGCGCTCCTGAACGCGGCGGCGGTGGTGCTCCTGATCCTCGCTGCCTGCGCCCTGGAACGGGACGAAGACTTCCCGCTGGCCCTGCTGGCCGCAGCTTTCGCCGCCGGTGCCAGCAGCCCCCAGGTGGGTCCCCTGGCCCGGGTCCGCTGGATGGCCCTGACGGCCACTGCCCCGGACCGGCCTGAGAGCCCGGACCGCGACCTGGACACCGCACTGTCCTACGAAAGCACCGCCGACGAGGTGACCTTCGTCCTGGGCCCGGCGCTGGTGGGCGTCCTCGCCAGCGCCGTCGTTCCGTGGCTGCCCCTGGCACTGGCGGCAGCAATGACCATCACGCTGGTTCCCGCGTTTGCCGCGCATCCCACACACCTGGCAGTGCCCGTGGCACGGCGGCCCGCGGCCGGGCGGGACCGCGGCCCGGCAACCGGCGGAAGGATGCCCTGGGCCGTTGCACTGCCCATTGCCGCGATGGTTTGCATGGGAACGTTCTTTGGCTCCACCCAGGCTGCCCTGAGCGCATTCTCGGCCGGCCTTGCCGGCGCGGAGATCGCAGGGCTGCTGTACGCGGTGATGGGCCTGAGTTCGGCGGTGGCAGCGCTGTCGGTGGCCTACTGGCCCCGGCGCGCCGGCCTGGCCCTGCGGTGGATGCTGTGCGCAGGGCTGATGGCGGCGCTGGCTGTCCTGTTGCTGCTGCCCGCTTCCCTCGCCGGGATGGCTGTGGTCCTGCTGGTCCTGGGCCTGCCGGTGGGGCCGGTCATGGTCACCGTGTTCGCCGTGGGCGGTGCGCTCGCCCCTGCCCGGCGGCTCGGCACGGTCATGACCGGACTGGCCAGCGGCATTGTCGCCGGGACGGCGCTCGGGTCCTCCATCGGCGGCCAGTTGGCGCAGTTCCACGGCCACGGCACCGCGCTCCTTGTTCCGGTCTGCGCCGCGGGGGCGCTGGCGCTGCTGGGTGCGGGAACCGCCGTCGTCCTTCGCCGGCGTCACTGACGGCTGCACCCCCACGTTCCGGACAGCCCGGCGCAGGGGGGGCAGGCGCTAGGCCAGTTGGCCTTCGATCCGCGCCGCACTTTCGGCCAGGGCGGTGCCCACGGCCGCGGGGTCGTGGGCGGAACGGATGTAGACGACGGCAAGGGCCGCCGGCCGGCCGCCCGGTACACGGACCGGCGCCGCAAGGGAGGAAACACCGGCAATGACTTCGTCGTGGCTGGCGGAATATCCCTTCCTGCGCGCCTCGGCTGCCTCCGGGCGGTAGGCGATGCCCGTGTCCAGCCGGTCCCACTCGGCCTCGGACATGGCGGACTGGATGGCGATCCCGGGAGCGCCGGCGTTGATCGGATGCCTCGTTCCGGGGTGCTGGGCCACGGTCGCCCCGGAGTGCCGGGGCTCGACGGTGACCAGCGTGATGCAGTCGTGATGGTCCCAAACGGCTACGAACGCGGTCATGTCCAGCAGGTTGGCGAGGTGGGTGAGCTCGGGCAGCGCGGCACTTTGCAGGTTCCGGGATACGCCCCGGGCCAGGACCGCCAGCCCGGGTCCGGGCTGGACCTTGCCTGCATCGTCGCGCACCAGGAGCGAATGGTCCTCCAGGGTGCGCAGGATCCGGTAGGCCACGGAGCGGTGGACGCCCATGGCGTCGGCGAGTTCGGCGATGGTGAGCGGCCCCGGGGCCGCTGCAAGGATTTCGAGGGCACGGATACCGCGCGAGAGCGTCTGGGATGGCGGCGCAGAAGCCTGCTGCGGCGCGGCTCCCGCCCGGGCTGCGGCTGGAGGGGTCATGGACTCCATCCTAGGTGGCTGGAGCCGGGGCCCTGCGACTCTTGTTTTGGCAAACGCATAGCGGTAGTGTCCTCATTGCGAACTGGCTATTCAAATATAGAACTCGACTCCTCTCCCGTCCATCAGCAACTGAATTTGCCGCCCGCGTGTTCAGCATCACATTTTCGTAGTACCCTACTAACTAACTGACCGTTCTGTCGGTAATCCTGAAGGCGACCGGGCGCACTGCCGCCCAATAAACAATGGAGTTTCAATGACCACACCCTCCAAGGTGGATACGCTCGCCGGCCCCAGCAGCCGGCGCGAGGAGCGCAAGGTCCTCGCCGGTACCCTGGTCGGCACCACGATCGAGTGGTACGACTTCTTCATCTTTGCCCAGCTGACCGCAACGCTGCTGTCACCGCTGTTCCTGGCACCGCTGAACGAGTCCAACCCGGGGCTGGCGCAGATCCTGTCCTTCGCCCTTATCGGCATCAGCTTCCTGTTCCGCCCCCTCGGAGCCGTGATTGCCGGACACCTGGGGGACCGCCTGGGGCGCAAGGCGATGCTGGTCTTCACCCTCGTGATGATGGGGGCCGCCACGGCCCTGATCGGCATGCTCCCCACCTATGCGCAGATCGGGGCCTGGGCTCCGGTGCTGCTGATCCTGCTGCGCGTCATCCAGGGCTTCTCGGCCGGCGGTGAATGGGGCGGTGCTGCCCTCATGGCCGTAGAGCACGCGCCGATGAACCGCCGTGGCCTGTTTGGCGCCTATCCGCAGATCGGCGTGCCCGTGGGTATGATCCTGGCCACCGGCCTGTTGTTCTTCCTCAACACCAGCATGTCCAAGGAAGACTTTGCGGCCTGGGGCTGGCGCGTGCCGTTCCTGCTCTCCATCGTCCTGATCGTGGTCGGGTACCTGATCCGCCGTGCCGTGGCCGAGAGCCCGGTCTTCCAGGAGATGGCCCTGCGGAAAAAGGAGAGCAAGGCGCCCTTGGGCGAGCTGATCCGGAACCACAAACTGCCGGTCCTCTACTCCACCCTGATCTTCATCGGCAACAACGCAGCAGGCTACCTGCTGATCGCGTTCTTCATCTCGTACGCTACGAAGACCCTGAAGATGCCCACGCCCCAGGTCCTGCTGGCCACCACGCTGGCGTCCTTCGGCTGGCTGATCTTCACCCTGGTGGGCGGCTGGCTGTCCGACCGCATTGGCCGGGTCAAGACCTTCCTCCTGGGCTACGCCATCGTTTTCGCCTGGATGATCCCGATGTTCGCCCTGATCGACACGAAGGACATCATGCTGTACGGCGTCGCCTTGTTCGTCCTGACCATCGGCCTGGGCCTGTCCTACGGCCCCATGTCCGCCATGTACGCCGAGATGTTCCCGGCCAACGTCAGGTACTCCGGCATCTCCATTGGCTACGCGTTCGGTGCCATCCTGGGCGGCGCCTTTGCCGCAACCATTGCGGAGTCGCTGCTGCAGTCCACCAAGTGGACCGGTTCGATCGGTATCTACATCATGGTGCTGTGCGTCATTTCCGCCGTCGGAGTGGTGCTCGCCAAGGAAACCAAGGGCCGCCCGCTCGGGGTCAGCGCCCATCACTAACGACTGCCCAACCACTGCAGGCCCGGACCGATGTCCGGGCCTGCAGCGTTTTCAGCGGCGGTCGGGTGCGGACGGCGTCACCGGGTGAGGAAGGCGACGGCGTCGTCGTCCGTCAGCTGCCCAAAGTGCCGGTAGGAGCTGCCCACCGCACGGAACTTGCCCGGAAGGTAAAGGCAGAACACGGCATCACACACGCGCTCAAGCGAGGCTTCGGCGTCAACGGACGCCACGGGAGCGGCGGCGACGACGGCGGCAGCGCCTCCCGCCCGGGCGGCTTCGACGGCGGCCCGCATCGTGGCGCCCGTGGCAAGACCGTCATCCACCAACAGGACGGTCCTGCCAGCAACATCATCACCGGCCTCCGGGTAGAGTCCTGCCCTCCGCAGCAATTCGGCGCGCTCGCGGCTTTCCACCTCATCAAGCCACTCCTGCCGCACGCCGTGCTTGAGGACGCGGTCCAGGAGGGGTTTGTTCACCACCTCGACCGTGCGGCCCTGCATCCAGGCAAGGGCGCCGTAGGCGGTTTCTTCGTGGCCGGGGATGCCCAGTTTCCGGACCAGCATGGCGCCAAGGGGCAGCCTAAGTGCCTTGGCGACAGCAGCGGCAACGGGGATCCCGCCCCGCGCCAGGCCAAGGACCAGGGCGTCGGGCTGCTCCCGGAACTGCGCCAGGACCGTTGCCAGGCGCTCCCCGGCCTCCGTCCGGTCTTCAAAACGCGTGCCCATGTGTTCCCCGCCCCCCTTCATGTTCGCGCCGGAGCGTGGCGGACCCGGTGCCGGTCGAACACCCTGTGCCGGTCAAACACCCGGTGCCAGTCAAACGGCCAGGAAGGAGATGGCGGCCTGTTTGAATGCCCGGCTGGTGATGGCATTGGTGTGGTTGCGGCCCGGCAAGACGAGCTGTTCGGCCATGGAGCCGGCGCTCCGGGCCAGTTCCGCAAGCTTGGGCAGGCTGGCCAGCCGTTCGTCCTTGTCCCCGGCCACGAGGAGCACCGGAACGTGCGGGATTGCTTCGGCGGGGTCGTAGGGTTCGGCCTTGATGGCCTCCACCAGGGAGAGCAGCGCAAAGATGTTGTTGCTCGGCAGCAGCAGGGCCATCTTGAGCAGCTGGGCCGTGGATTCGTCCTTGATGGGCGTGCCGTCCGCAAGGTAGTCCTGTGCGGCGATGAGGTCGAACTCGGCCAGCGGATCCGAGGTGTTGGGCCCGCCCAGCACCAGCCGGTGGACCAGCTCGGGCTGGGTTGCGGCGAACTCCCATGCGAGCCTGGAACCCAGGGAATAGCCCACCATGTCCAGTCCGCTGGAAGGATCGCCCTCGTGCAGGGGGCGCGCGCCGGCGTCGAACGCAACCTGGAGCAGGTCCGCCCGGATCCTGCTGGGGGAGTACGAGTCCATGTCCTCGGGTGCGCCGCTGCGGCCGTGGCCCGGAAGGTCCACGGTGACGACACGCCGGCCGGCGTCGAGCAGCGCCGTTACCCAGCCGGTGTCCTCCCAGTTGAGCTTGGACGATGAGGAGAACCCGTGCAGCAACAGTACGGGCCGCAGCCCGGCGTCGTTGGCGGGCTCGTGGACCGCGACATACATTTGCGGGTCCGTGCCTTCCACGGTGTGCGGGTGCTGCTGTCCGGTGTGCCTGCCGCTCATGCTCTCAGTCCTCATCAGGTTCTGCGCCTGGGCTGACCCGGCGCTTCGGTGCGTCTCTCATGCCGGGGCCCGCCAACAGCTGCCCCGCAGGTGGGCACCACTCTACCCGCCGGAGGCGCGGCGTCCGGCGGCCACCCGGGCACCGGCAGCGCAGGCCAGTCCGATCCCGGCCACCAGTCCAAAGGTGCTCACGAGCTGCACGCGGCTGCCCTCGGCACTGAAGCCAACGGCGAAGATCAGGCCCAGCAGTGCAAGGCCCAGGTACGTCAGCCCGGGAAAGCCCTTCATCCGCAGGGGAAGCTGTATGCCGTCCCGGTCGGCGCGCCGCCGCAGGATCACCTGCGACACCAGCGCGCTGCCCCAAACCACCAGGCACGTCGAGCCCACCAGCTGGAACAGTGCGGGAAGGATGCGCTCGGGGAACAACAGCTCCAGCACGGTGGCGATAAAGCCGAAGGCCACCGATACGCCCACCGCAAGGAGGGGGACGCCCGCACCGTTGAGCCGGGTCAGGGCGCGCGGCGCCTCATCCCGCCGCGCCAGGGAGTACGCCATGCGGGAGGCCCCGTAGAGGTTGGCGTTCAGTGCCGAGAGGAGGGCGACGACGGCCACCAGGGTGATGGCAGCGGAGGCGCCGGGGATCCGGGCGGCGTCGAGGACCCCCGCGAAGGGCGAGGCAAGGCTCTTGGACGTTGCAGGAAGGACGGCGGCGATGACGAAGACGGAGCCGATGTAGAACACCAGGATGCGCCACACGACGGTCCGGATAGCTTTGCCCACGCTGCGTTCGGGATCCTCGGTTTCGGCGGCCGCAACCGAGACGATCTCCGTCCCCCCGAACGCGAAGATCACCACGAACAGGGCCGCGGCAACCCCGCCGAGGCCCTGGGGCGCGAAGTCGGCGCTGAGGTTTGCCAGGCCGGGCGACGCGACGGCGGGCAGCAGGCCGAGGAGCAGGGCGGCACCTATGGCAAGGAACAGGACGATGACAGCGACCTTGAGGATGGCGAACCAGAATTCGAACTCGCCGAAGTTGCGGACGCCGGTGAGGTTGATGGCCGTGAACACCACCATGAACAGCAGCGCCAGCGCCCAGACCGGAACCACCGGCCAGACGGAGGACAGCAGGCCCGCGGCGCCCAGCGCCTCGGCAGCGATCACCACCACCAGCTGCAGCCACCAGAGCCAGCCGATGGTGGCGCCGGCCGTACGGCCCAGCGCGCGACCGGCGTAGACCGAAAAAGCACCGCTGTTCGGGTTCGCGGCCGCCATCTCGCCCAGCGCCCACATCACCAGGATGATCAGCGTCCCGGCCACCAGGTAGGAGACCAGGACTGCCGGTCCCGCCGCCTGCACGCCGGCGCCGGATCCCAGGAACAAGCCGGCTCCGATGGCGCTGCCGAGCCCCATCATCGTGAGCTGGCGCGGCTTCATGCTGTGGGCGGCGGGGCCGCTGTGGTGCGGTCCTGGAGCGGTGGCGGTGGCGGACTTCATCGTCATGGGCGGTAAACCTTCTTGGGGCGTGGTTCGGCGGGGCGTTCCTTGTGGGACCTCTTGAATTTACCGCCTCGGGTGGCGCCCCGCTGACCGTTGGTCCGCGACTGCGGCAGGCGCGCAGCTTAAAGCGCGGGAAATATTTCCTCTTCCTGCCTTACCGGACGTATTATTAGTTTTGGTCAAAGTGACTATAAGTAAGGATCCGGCCGGACCGGCGGTCAAGGACGATGGAGGGCGGTGAAGGGGTGTACTCCAGCTCGGCGAATGTCTCCGAGCGGCAGGCTGCGCCGCCGTCGCTCGCGATTTCCACGGTGATCTTTGCCCTCCGGCCCAGTGAAAGCTCAGGCCGGCCCACCCTCTGGCTTCCCTTGGTGCGGCGGATCCGGGAACCCTTCAAAGGCCTCTGGGCACTGCCGGGCGGCCCGCTGAGCCATAGCGAGTCCCTGCAGGACGCCGCCGCCCGCAACCTGCGGGAGACCACTGGCCTCGCCCCCAGCTACCTCGAGCAGTTGTACGCGTTCGGCGGCCTGCACAGGTCCCCGACCCAGCGGGTGGTGTCGATCGTGTACTGGGCACTGGTCCAGCCCACGGAGGCCGCCCTGGCCGACGAATCGGAAAATGTCCGCTGGTTCCGCGCCGACCGCCTGG
Source organism: Arthrobacter sp. MOO21 (assembly GCF_057369995.2). NCBI lineage: Bacteria > Bacillati > Actinomycetota > Actinomycetes > Micrococcales > Micrococcaceae > Arthrobacter > Arthrobacter sp. MOO21. The sequence goes on from NZ_CM170671.2 coordinate 3,405,475, forward strand.
GGGGCCTGGCCTTCGACCACAACGCCATCGTCGACTACGCGCTGTGGCGGCTGCGCAACAAGCTGGCCTACGGTTCGGTGGCCTACCACCTGCTGGGGGAGTACTTCACCCTGGCCCAGGTCCGGGAAGTCTACGAAGCCGTCCTGGACCGCGAACTGGACCCTGCCAACTTCCGCCGGCAACTCAAAGCGACGCCCGAAATCGAAGAAACCGGCGAATTCCTCCAGGGCGGCAAACACCGCCCGCCACGCCTCTACCGCTACACCGGCCGCCCCGGCCTCGACCCCGACAACAGGAGCACACCATGAGCAGCGTCAACACAGCGATCCAGCTGATCACGCGCGAACAGGCCGAACAGGGCGCTGCCGCCACCCGCAGCACCTGCAGCCCTGCCCTCGCCAAGGGGCCGTGGGACTACGACCTGGCCGAAGCGCTCGCCGGCATCCCGGCCTACGGCCCGGGAGCGTCCAGCTCCGACGTCGCACCCGCGGCCACCCCCCGCCAGGGGCAGCTGCCGGAGGAGTACAAGCTTGCCGGCGACGCCGAACTCGCGGAGCGGATCCGCGCGGCCAAGGCCACGCTGGGCGACCGCGCAGTGATCCTGGGCCACTTCTACCAGCGGGACGAAGTGATCCAGCACGCCGACTTCGTGGGCGACTCCTTCCAGCTGGCCAACGCGGCGCTCACCAGGCCGGATGCGGAAGCCATTGTGTTCTGCGGCGTCCATTTCATGGCGGAAACGGCCGATATCCTCTCCACTCCGGAGCAGGCCGTCATCCTGCCCAACCTCGCCGCCGGCTGCTCCATGGCTGACATGGCTGATGCCGACTCCGTGGCGGAGTGCTGGGAACAGCTGGAGGAGATCTTCGGAACGGAACCGGACGCCGGGGGCCGCGTCCCGGTGATCCCCGTTACCTACATGAACTCCTCCGCCGCGCTGAAGGCGTTCTGCGGTGAACACGGCGGCATCGTCTGCACGTCCTCGAATGCCAGGACTGTCCTGGAGTGGGCCTTCCAGCGGGCACAGCGCGTCCTGTTCTTCCCCGACCAGCACCTGGGCCGGAACACCGCGAAAGCACTGGGGGTGCCGCTGGAGCAGATGCCCATGTGGAACCCGCGCAAGGACCTCGGCGGCAATGGGGAACAGGCCCTGCTGGACTCCCGCGTGATCCTCTGGCACGGCTTCTGCTCCGTGCATAAGCGCTTCAGCGTGGCGCAGATCGAGAAGGCCCGCGCCGACTTCCCGGGCGTGCAGGTGATCGTGCACCCGGAATGCCCCATGGAGGTGGTGGACGCCGCCGATTCCGCAGGCTCCACGGACTTCATCAAGAAGGCCATCGCGGCGGCCACCGAGCCCACCACGTTCGCCATCGGCACCGAAATCAACATGGTGAACCGGCTCGCCGCCGAGTACCCGCAGCACACCATCTTCTGCCTGGACCCGGTGATCTGCCCCTGCTCCACGATGTACCGCATCCACCCCGGCTACCTGGCCTGGGTGCTCGAGGAACTGGTGGCGGGCCGCGTGGTCAACCGCATCACCGTCGAGGACGACGTGCAGGCGAACGCCAGGACTGCGCTCGAGCGCATGCTGGCAGCGAGGCCATAGTGACCCCGCAGCCCCGTGCCGCCTTGCCGCCGCGCCGGCTTGCCGTCGTCGGAAGCGGTATCGCGGGCCTGTACGCGGCACTGCAGGCAGCGGACGCAGGCGCCGAGGTAGTGCTGCTGACCAAAGGTGCGCTGGAGCAGAGCAACACCTGGTACGCCCAGGGCGGCATCTCCGCAGTGCTTGGCGCGCCCGCGCCCGGCGATACCGTTGCCGCGCACATCGCCGACACCCTCCGGGCAGGGGCCGGGCACTGCGACGCAGCTGCCGTCCAGCTCATGTGCACCGACGCCGCCGGCGACATCGCGGGGCTGCAGCATTACGGGGTCAGCTTTGACGCCGGGCATGGTGCCGCCGTGCAGGGAGGCACGAAGTACGACGGCGGCCCGGCCCTGGGCCTCGAAGCGGCACACAGTGCCCCAAGGATCCTGCACGCGGGAGGGGACGCCACCGGCGCCCGGGTCGCCGCCGCCCTGATCCAGGCGGTACTGGCCCGCCGGGATGCCGGGGAACTCACGATCATCTCCGAGGCGCACGCCACCGCCCTGCGCACCAGCGCGGGAACCGTCACCGGGGTGGACTATCTCCACGCCGGCCTGCCGCCGGCCTCGACGCGGACGCCGTCCTGCTGGCCACAGGGGGAGCCGGCCAACTGTTCGCCCAGACCACCAACCCTGCGGTGGCCACTGCCGACGGCCTGGCGCTCGCCGTCCGTGCGGGAGCCGCCGTGGCAGACCTGGAGTTCTTCCAGTTCCACCCCACCTGCCTGGTTGACACCGCCGGGCAGGCCCGCACGGGCGGACCGCTGCTCATCTCCGAAGCCGTCCGCGGCGAAGGAGCCGTCCTGGTGGATGCCGGCGGACGCCGCTTCATGAAGGCCTACCACCCCGACGCCGAACTCGCGCCCCGCGACGTCGTCTCGCGAAGCATCGCCCTGCACCTGGCCAAGCTCGGCGACCCCACCGGCCATGTCTACCTGGACGCCCGCGCCCTCGAACAGGCCAAGGGCAGCGGCTTCCTCCGCCAGCGGTTCCCCACGCTCACAGGCAAGACCCTCGACGCCGGCATCGACTGGACCCGCGAACTGGTCCCGGTCGCACCCGCCGCCCACTACTGGATGGGCGGGATCGCCACCGACCACTCCGGCCGCACCAGCGTCCCCGGCCTCTACGCTGCCGGCGAGGCTGCGTGCACAGGGGTCCAAGGGGCTAACCGGCTGGCCAGCAACTCCCTCCTCGAGGGGCTCGTCTTCGGCCGCCGCGCTGTTGCATCCTGCCTCTCCGGTGACCTCGACGGCGGTACTTGGGTGGCGCCTGACGGCGCTCCTCCGCTCGCTGTCTCGGCCGCGGGCGGACTGGAAGCGAAGCGCGAGGGTGGGCCGGCCAGCTTCGGTGCGGGTGAGGGGGCCGGGGAGCCCTTTTCGCGGGATGCCCTTCGTCGCCTCATGACGTCGCATGCCGGGGTGCTTCGCTCCGGGGAGTTGTTGCGCGAGGCTGGCCGGACGCTTGAGCGGTGGGCCGGCGTCGTGCATCCTCTGGCTGTTGCGGACTCCGGCGACCCCTTGGTGCACGAGGACCGGAATCTGCTGCTGGCTGCGCAGCTGCTCGTCCAGGCAGCCCTGGGCAGGACCGAATCCCTTGGCGCCCACTACCGGAACGACGAACCTGCCGCTGCCGAACCCGACAACACGTACTCCCTGCGCCCGAAAGCGAGCCTCCTCCATGACTGAACCCGCCGTACTCGACCAGGCTGCGCCCGTCCGGCCGGCACTGGACCTCACCCTGCCGGTGGCTCCCGTACGGGAGATCCTGGAACGCGCCTTCGCCGAGGACGCGCCCTCCGGCGACATCACCTCCCAGCTGCTGATCCCGGCCGCGGCGCGGGCCACCGCAGTCCTGAACGCCCGGGTGCCGGGCGTCCTCAGCGGGGCCACCGTGTTCCGTGATGCCATGCAGCTGGTGGACCCCGCCACGAAGGTCGAGCTGCTGGTGGCGGATGGAGAAACGTTCGACGCCGGCACCCACCTTGCACGGGTCAGCGGGACCGCGCGCTCGGTGCTCCTGGCAGAACGGGTGGCGCTCAACCTGGTCCAGCGGATGTCCGCCATTGCCACGAAAACCGCCGAGTTCGTCCGGCTCACCGAAGGCACCGCCGCCCGCATTACCGACACCCGCAAGACCACCCCCGGCCTGCGGGTCCTTGAACGCTTCGCCGTCCGCTGCGGCGGGGGCATGAACCACCGGTACAGCCTCTCCGACGCCGTACTGGCCAAGGACAACCACCTCGCCGTGATGACCGGCGGCGACCCCGCCAGGCTGACGGAACTCCTGCGGGCCGCCAAGGCGCAGCTGGGCCACACCACGCACTTCGAAGTGGAAGTGGACAGCATGGACCAGATCGAACCCGTCCTCGCCGCCGGCGTGGACACCATCATGCTGGACAACTTCACGCTGGAGGAACTGCAGGCCGGCGTCGCCCTCGTGGCAGGATGCGCACGGGTGGAAGCCAGCGGGAATGTGAACCTGGGCACCGTCCGGGCCATAGCGGCCACCGGCGTGGACGTGATCTCCGTCGGCGCCCTCACGCACACGGTGGCCGCCCTGGATCTCGGCCTGGACGTCGAGCTGACGGCCGGCTGACCCGTGATCTTCCTGGATGCCTCCGCCACCACCCCCGTCCGCCGCGAGGTCCTGGACGCCATGTGGCCCTACCTCACGGGCGAATTCGGAAACCCGTCCAGCCACCACGCGCTGGGCGGGTCGGCGGCAGCCGCGCTCGCAGGCGCCCGCGCATCGGTGGCCGCAGTCCTCGGCTGCCGGCCGGGGGAAGTGGTGTTCACCTCCGGCGGGACGGAAGCGGACAACCTCGCCGTCAAGGGCATCGCCCTGGCGCGGCAGGCAGCCAGGCCGGAGCTGGACCGGGTGGTGATCAGCGCCGTCGAACACCCCGCGGTGGAGGAATCCGCACGCTACCTCGAACGCTTCCACGGGTTCGCGGTGGACGTGGTGCCGGTGGACAGCACCGGGCGGGTCACGCCGCAGGCGCTGGCCGCGGTGCTGCGGCCGGAAACGGCACTGGTGAGCGTGATGTACGCCAACAATGAGGTGGGCACCGTGCAGCCCATCGCCGCACTGGCGGAACTCGCACACGCGCACGGTATCCCGTTCCACACCGATGCCGTGCAGGCGGCCGGCTGGCTGCCACTGGATGTGCGGGCGCTGGGGGTGGACGCCATGAGCATTTCGGGCCACAAGCTCGGTGCTCCCAAGGGCTGCGGACTGCTGTTCGTCCGCAGCCGCACGCGGCTGGAACCGCTGGTCCATGGCGGCGGGCAGGAGCGCGGCCGCCGGTCGGGCACCGAAAACGTGGCCGGAGCAGTGGGCATGGCCACCGCACTGACGCTGGCGCAGGGCCGCCAGGCGGAGCAGCAGGGGAGGGTGGCCGCCCTGCGGGACGGGTTCATCGACGCCGTGCTCTCCGAAGTCCCCGACGCAGTCCTTACCGGGCACCCCACGGAACGGCTGCCGTCCATCGCCTCGTTCTGCTTCCCGGGAACCAGCGGCGAAGCGGTCCTCCTGGAACTGGAGCGGCAGGGCATCGTGTGCTCCAGCGGCTCGGCGTGCGCAGCAGGCTCGGATGCGCCCTCGCCCGTGCTCACCGCCTTGGGGATCCCCGCCGTGGTCGCCCAAACGGCAGTACGCTTCAGCTTTGACGCCTCGGTGACCCGGGACGACCTGGAGGCGGCTGCCGCGGCCGTCCGGACCGCCGTCGCCGGCGTGAAAGCGCTGGGAACGCGCTGAGCCTTTGCAGCCTGTGCACTCCCACGCGGGCTAGCGGTGGCGTGCCCGCCGGAAAATCCAGTGCCGCAGCAGGCTGAAGCGCACGGCCGTGGCCAGGAACCCGGACAGCGTCGTTGCCGTCAGTTCGTCCCCCACCGTGGCGTTGGGGTTGAACCAGTGCAGTACGCCCAGGCTGCCGCCGGTGATCACCAGCGCCACGGCAATCACCACCAGCCCGTGGAGGTGGTCGCGGGTGCGCCGCTGCTGCCCGGTGATCTTGAACGTCAGCCTGCGGTTCAACGCGGTGTTCAGCAGCGACGTCACCACCAGCGCCACGGCGTTGGCCAGTTGGGCGCCCAGCCACGGCCGCAGCAGCGCGTACAGGGCCAGGGATGCCGCGGTGCAGACAACGCCGACGCCGGAAAACCGGATCAGTTGCCGGACCACCGGGAAGCGCAGGATGCCCCGGTAGTGCCTGGTGGCGGGTTGGCGCCGCGTGGACGCCTCCAGCGCAACCGGGGCAGGTGCGCCCTCCCTCACGCCTGCATCCCGCCGGGCCCGATCCTGCCGGGCACCCCGGGCCATGCCGACGCGGCGACCGGATTGGCCAGCTCACCGATCCCCTGGACGCGGCACGCCACTGAGTCGCCGGGGGACAGGGGCGCGGTGGCGGCGGGGAATCCGGTCAGCACCAGGTCGCCGGGATGCAGGGTCAGCACGGAGGTCAGGTAGACCAGGATCTCATCCACCGTCCAGCCCAGGTCTGCAGTGCTGGCCGTCGCCAGCGCCGTGCCGTTCACCGCCACGCCGATCTCCAGGTCCGAGTCATCCAGCCCCACGGCGATCCACGGCCCCACCGGCGTGAACGTGTCCTGGCTCTTGGCCGCGAACCACAGTTCGTCGGTCTTTTGCAGGTCCCGGCAGGTGACGTCGTTCGCGATGGTGAAGCCGAACACTGCATCCCGGGCCGTGGCCGGCGTCAGTGCCCTGGCCGTCCTGCCGATCACCACGGCAAGTTCGGCCTCGGGCTCCACCTGCGTCATTCCGGGTGCCAGCCGAATCTCCTCGCCGGGGCCAATCACGCTGGTGGTTGCCTTGTGGAAAGCCTGCGGCGGAAGGTTCCGGCCTGCCTGGCCGGTATTGTGGGCCATGCCCAGGACGTTGGCCGGAGCGCTTGGGGCGAGGAAGACGAAGGCATCCTGCTGCACCGCAGCTCCGGGCCGCCAGCCGTCGCGCCAGGGGCTGGAAGCGTTGGCCCGGGAATCCGGGAAGGGGGACTCGGCGACGGTCCAGGTGGTCCCGCCGCCGCTGGTGACGAAGAACTGCTCGCCGGGCCACGCAGCGGACAGCGGGCGGACGCGGGCAAGGCGCCGGGGAGGAGAAGCCATGGGTCAGTACAGCTCGCCCACAGGGATGTCGACGGCCAGCCGGTTGGCGGGGCCGGCGAGTGGGCATGCCCAGGCCTCGTTGTAGGCGCAGGAAGGGTTGTAGGCAAAGTTGAAGTCAAGGACGAACCGGGCGTCGGGCCCAGTCCCGTTGACGCCGTGGAAGGCGCCCTTGATGGTGTCCAGCAGGTAGCGCCCCGCACCGTAGCTGCCGCCGGGCTGGCCGGCGGTGGCGTCGCGGAACGGAACGAAGATTCCGCCGCCATACCCATGGATCTTCCATACCGCCAGCTGGCCCATCTCGGGCAGGTCGAAGGTGCCCAGCCGGACAAAGTTGACCACGCCGTCGGTTCCCGTGTCCACGCTCATTTCCCGGCCGGCGCCCTCCTTGGTGAGGGGCACGTGGAAGCGGTAGATCGGATCGTAGTAGGCGGTCTTCAGTCCGGCGAAGTTTGCCCGTCCTGCCCGCGTCAGCGGGGACGCCGGGTGCGTGGCGAACATCAGGTCCCGCTGGTGCCGCCAGTACGAGTGCGCCTCCGCCGGGTCGTCGGCGGCGATCTTGCGGACATTGTCGTACATCGCGAAGGTGCGCAGCCGCCAGTCGGCGATATCCAGGGCGGAGATGTCCGCGGGGTTTTCTTCGGCTGCGCCGTGCTGCTCTTCCGCCATAGCCTCCAGCCTAGTGCCCGGCCGCGGCAGGAAGCGTACGACGGCGACACGCCGGGCCGCGGGGGCGGCAGGGCCACGTGCCGGCCGGGCGGGACATGCCAGCGTGGTGGCCACGTGATGGCCGCCCGCGCCACTAGGCTGGCTTGCATGAGAGGCAAGGCAGCATCGAGGGTTGTTTCCGGCGCGTCCCTGCTGCTCGCAGGCCTGCTCCTGGCGGGGTGTGCGGGCCCGCAGCCAAAGGACCCCGGCTGGACGGCGCAAACGGGGGCCGGTACCGGCTCCGAATCCCCGTCCACGGCCGCGCCGGCCCCCGGAACATCCGGGCCGGCCGCATCCACCGCTGCGTCCCCGTCCGGCCAGGCGTCACCCACAGGGCCGCAGGCTGTTCCCACTGCACCGTCCTGGAAGACCTTCTCGGACCCCGGCAAGACCGTCAGCTTCGACCTGCCGCAGGACTGGATCGCACAGTCGGTGGCCCCGGAGGACGGTGCGCTTGCCGGTGCGCTGAAGGTGGAAGTGAAGAAGCCCGACGGAACGTTCGTGGCAGCCCTGCGGACGGGACTGCCACCGTCGTCTGCTGACTGCCCCGAAGCCGCACGGCGCCCCTACACCGTGATCAGCAGCGTGCCCATGGAACTCCCGGCCGCCGGCGGGGAGGGGACCATCCCGCCGCGGATGGTCTACCGGGTGATCCAGGGCTACCGGTTCTTCGGTTCGTACGGCATCACCAACGTTGTGGGCGGCGCGGACGGGCAGGCGTGCGAGCTGCGCAACGTGGTGCGCGGTCCGGCCGGCAAGGGGGACTACTCCTTCGGCGACGTGGTTTCGCTGAAGGCCTTCGCTCCGGACGAGAAAGTAGCTCCCGCGCAGGCATTCGACACCCTGGGCCAGGCCGCCCAGTACGTGAACGAAAGCTCCGACTTCGCCAACGTGCAGCGGATGCTAATGTCGCTGAAGGTCAAAAACTAGTCCCGCTGCCCGCCCCCACGAGGTGCCGGGGCACGCGACTTTCCGTCCGCCCCCGACATCCCCGGAGAGACATGGAACGCTCTGTTTCCGCACGCCTGGTCTTCAGGACCGCCCCCCACACCAAAGTGGCCATGGCCATCGCCGCAGCGAGGAACAGCGGGTATTCATCCTTCGACGAGACCCTGTCCGTCACAGCCGGCGGCAACGAAGTGCCGCTGACCGAAATCGCGGACCACCACGGTGGCCGCTTCCACTACATGGAGTTCACCGAGCCGGCCGAGGTCACCGTGGAGTATTCCGCCACCGTGGCCGGACGCGGCGAGCCCGAAGAGGCCAGCCTGGCGGACCGGATCCGCTACGTCCGCCCGAGCCGCTACGCCGAATCGGACCGGCTGCTGCCCACCGCCTACGCGGAATTCGAGGGGGTGCAGGGCGCCGGCCTGCTGCACGCCGTGCGCAACTGGGTCAATGGGGAACTGCGGTACCTCAGCGGTTCCTCCCGGGGTACCGACGGCGCGGTGGAAACCCTGTTGAGCAGGCGCGGCGTCTGCAGGGACTTCGCCCACCTGGCCATCGCGTTGCTGCGTTCGAAGGACATTCCTGCCCGCCTCGCTGCCGTGTATGCACCGGGCCTGAGTCCGATGGATTTCCATGCCGTGGCAGAAGCCTACGTGGAGGGGGCCTGGCACGTCATCGACCCCACGGGGCTTGCCCCGCGGGGGTCGATGCTGCGCATCACCGCCGGCCGGGACTCGTCCGACACCGCCTTCCTCTCCACCGTGGGAGGCAGCCTCACCCTCAACCAGCTGCGGGTGACAGCAGTGGTGGACGGTTCCCTTCCCGTGGAGGACCCCACGCAGCTGGTGGCGCTGGGCTAGCTAGGCCTTCCGGGGCAGGGAACCCAGCGAGTTCCGCAGCTTTTCCGTCAGCCGGACCAGTTCCTTCTGCTCGGCCGGCGTCAGCGCTGGAGCCACCAAGGCTGAGATGTCCCTGACGTGCTCCCGGCCGATCTCCTTCTGGAGTTCCCGTCCTTCCTCCGTCAGTTTGAGCAGTACGCCGCGGCCGTCCTCCGGCGCGGGCATGCGGGCGATGAGTCCGCGCTTCTCCAGCCGTTCCACCAGCCTGCTCAGGCTGGATTGGCTCAGCAGGACGTTGTCGTTGAGCTCGTTGAGCCGCAGCCAGCCGGACGGGCAGCGCGAAAGCGTGAACAGGACGTCGTATTCGTTGACGGCCAGCTTCCGGAAGGCCGGCCCGGACTGCAGCTTGCGCATCACCGCCACCTGCGCCCGGAAGAGCGACTCCCACATCTCGGCAGCAAGCCGGACGGGCGATTCGGAGCCCGCGGCAGCCATCACGCCTCCGAAGCCGCGGTATCGGCTTCCTGCGTTGCCAGCAGCGCGGCAACCCGGCCGGCGTGCGTGGGCGGCTCCGGAACGTGCGCGGGCTTGAGGGCCGCGTACTCCTTGCGGAGGACCGGCAGGACTTCCTCGCCGAACAGGTCCAGCTGCTCCAGCACGGTCTTCAGGGGCAGGCCGGCGTGGTCGATCAGGAACAGCTGGCGCTGGTAATCGCCGAAGTGCTCACGGAAGGTCAGGGTCTTCTCGATGACTTCCTGCGGGCTGCCCACGGTCAGTGGGGTCTGGGAGGTGAAGTCCTCCAGTGACGGGCCGTGGCCGTAGACGGGGGCATTGTCGAAGTAGGGGCGGAACTCCTTCACGGCGTCCTGTGAGTTCTTCCGCATGAAGAACTGGCCGCCGAGTCCAACGATCGCCTGGTCCGCCTTGCCGTGGCCGTAGTGCTCGTAGCGCTCACGGTATAGGCCGATCAGCTGCTGGTAGTGCTCTTTGGGCCAGAAGATGTTGTTGGCGAAGAAGCCGTCGCCGAAGTATGCGGCCACCTCCGCGATCTGCGGGGTGCGGATGGAGCCGTGCCACACGAAGGGAGCCACGCCGTCGAGCGGGCGCGGTGTGGAGGTGAAGTTCTGCAGGGGCGTGCGGAACTTGCCGGACCAGTTCACGGTGTCCTCGTCCCAGAGCTTGCGCAGCAGGCTGTAGTTCTCGATGGCCAGTTCCACGCCGTCCTGGATGTTCTTGCCGAACCACGGGTACACGGGCGCCGTGTTGCCGCGCCCGAGGACCAGGTCCACGCGCCCGTCCGCCAGGTGCTGGAGCATGGCGAAGTCCTCCGCGATCTTGACGGGGTCGTTCGTGGTGATCAGCGTGGTGGCCGTGGACAGGATGATGCGCTCGGTCTGGGCGGCGATGTAGGCGAGGGTGGTGGTGGGGGAGGACGAGAAGAAGGGGCGGTTGTGGTGCTCGCCCAGGGCGTAGACATCCATGCCGATTTCCTCGACCTTTTTGGCGATGGCCACCGAGGCCTTGATGCGTTCGTGCTCGGTGGGGGTGCGGCCCGTGGTGGGGTCCGCGGTGATGTCGCTGACGCTGAAAACACCGATCTGCATGATGTGCCTCTTTCCGTTCCTGGACTTGCTGGGCTTGGTTCCAGTCTAAACCAATTTAGATGCATTTGCATCTATCGCCTACTGTAACGTGGTGGCGCCGGGATTATTCCCCGCCCTGGCCGGCGGCGGGACGGGCGTTAAAGCAGCCATGCCCGCACCGCTGGAGCGGCACGGGCATGACGGGAAGATGCAGGTTATTCGGCTCCGCCGGGGGCGGCACGGCGGCCGCTGACCTTGGGAACCTGGCCGGTGGTCCAGTCCTGGAACTCGGCGTCGACGTCGGCGGCCGGGCCGAACTCCGGGCGGGCGTGCATGTCCCGGAGCAGCGCCTTCCTTTCGCGCCGGCCCTCCACCAGCCGGTACAGCACCGGAACCAGGATGAGGGTCAGGGCGGTGGAGGACACCAGGCCGCCGATCACCACCACTGCGAGAGGCTGGGAAATGAAGCCGCCCCCGCCCGTGAGGCCCAGCGCCATCGGGGTCAGGGCGAACACCGTGGCAAGGGCGGTCATCAGGATGGGCCGCAGGCGCTGCCGCGCACCGTGGGTGATGGCATCCGCAACATTCATGCCGGGACGGCCGTCGTGCGGTTGCCGGTACTGGTTGATGAGGTCGATCAGCACGATGGCGTTGGTGACAACGATCCCCACCAGCATCAGCATGCCGATGAGCGACGGAAGGCCCAGCGGGACGCCGGTGAGCAGCAGCAGTCCCACGGCACCGGTGGCTGCGAAAGGAACCGAGACCAGCAGGATCAAGGGCTGGACCAGGGACTTGAAGGCGGCCACCATGATGACGTACACGATCGCAATGGCCGCCAGCAGGGCCAGGCCGAGCTGCCGGAAGGATTCTGCCTGCTGGGTGGTGGCGCCGCCCAGTTCGGCGGTGACGCCCGGCGGCAGCTGGACGCCGGCCAGGCGCTGCTGGACTTCGCTGTTGACCGCACCCAGGTTGGCGCCCGACGGCGTAACGGACACCTTGGCGGTGCGCTGGCCGTTGCTGGCGGTGATGGAGACGGGGACGTCCACCTGCTCGACGGAGGCGATGCTGCCGAGCGTGACAGGCGGCCCAGCCGCCGGCAGCGGGATGTTCCGCACGGCGTCGATGCTGGTGAACTTCGTGCCCTGGCCGATCCGGACCGGGAAGTCGTTGGTGTCGATCCGCACCGTGCCGGCGGGGATGGGGCTGATGGTGGAGGCCAGGACGCCCGCCACCTGTTGCTCGTTCAGCCCCGCGGCCACCGCCTTGGCCCTGTCGACCTTGACCTGGACCACGGGGTTGCTGGCAGCGAGGTTGCTGGCTACCTCGCTGGTTCCCGGTGCACCGGTCATGGCTGAGACCATGGCGTCGCTGGCTGCCTGCAGGTCGGCGCTGGTGGCGGCTTTCAGGGTGATGTCGACGGTGGACGAGGTGCCAAAGCCGCCCTGCTGGGTGCCCACGGAAATTTTGCCGGAGTCAGGCACCTTGGCAAGCTCCGAGCGTACGGTCTCCTGCAGGCGTTCCTGGTTCGCCTTCTCATCGGTCACCACCGTGAAGGTGGAGTTGGAAGACCCGGTGGAGGTGAGCGCGGCGAAGCCGGCCTGGGCATTTCCGGAGGTCACCTGCACGTCCTTGATGCCGTCGATGCCGCGAAGGACTTCCTCGAGGCGGATGGCAGCAGCACTGGTGTCCGCCAGGCTGGTGCCCGCGGGCAGCACCTGGCGCACGGTCATGCTGTTCTGGCCAGAGTTCCCCAGCAGGTTCGTGGCCAGCAGGGGCGTCATGGCGCCGGTGGCCCCCAGCACCAGGACGGCGGCCAGCAAGGTGATGACGGGGTGTTTCTGCGTGCCCCGGAGGATGGGCAGGTAGCCGCGCTGCAGCCGGCTGCGCTGCTCGGCGTCGTGGGCCTTTGCCTTCGCCTCCGCGGCGATGCGGCGGCCCTCAAGCGAGCCTGCGGGCAGGCCGCCGGGGACGGCGCCGGGGTTCTTGAGGAACCAGTAGGCCAGCACGGGGACGATGGTCAGGGAGACCAGCAGTGATGCCAGCAGCGCCATGGTGACGGTCAGGGCGAAGGGCCGGAACAGTTCGCCGGCGAGTTCGCCCACGAACGCGATCGGCAGGAAGACGGCCACGGTAGTCAGGGTCGAGGCTGTGATGGCTCCGGCCACCTCACGGATGGCAGCCAGGATGGCGGCGGACTTCTCCTCGCCGTAGCTGAGGTGCCGCTTGATGTTCTCGATGACCACGATCGAGTCGTCCACCACGCGGCCGATGGCGATGGTGAGCGCCCCCAGCGTCAGGATGTTCAGCGAGTAGCGGGTGGCGGACAGGCCGATGAACGTGATCAGCAGTGACAGCGGGATGGACACCGCCGTGACCAGGGTGGAGCGGGTGGACATCAGGAAGAGCAGGATGACGGCAACGGCGAAGCCCAGCCCCAGCAGGCCTTCGGTGGTGAGGTCCTTGATGGACTTCTCGATGAACGGCGCCTGGTCGAACACCGGGGTGAACTTGGCGTTGGAGCCCAGTTCGGCCTCCAGCTCGTTAAGGCTGTCGCGCACGGCGTGGGAGATTCCCACTGTGTCACCTTCGGGCTTCTTGGTGACAGAGACGGCCAGGGTCTCCGCGCCGTTGGTGCGGGTGATCGAGGTGCGTTCGTCGTCCTTAAGCGAAACGTCGGCAACCGAGCCGATGGTGGCGCCGTTTTTCGCGCCGGCCAGCGGAAGTGCCTTGATGGCGTCGAGGGAATCGACCGGGCTGCCGATCTGCAGGGACAGCGTCCTGCCCTGGTCCTCCAGTGTGCCGGCGGGAACCAGGGCGCCGTTGTTGGAGAGGGCGTCCCTGATGGCGGTCACGCCGGCGCCCGATGCTGCCATGGCATCTGGGCGGGGGAGGATTTCGATGTGCTGGGAGGCGCCGCCCGTCACGTCGGCGCTCCGGACGCCGTCGATCTTCTGCAGCCGGGGAACGCTCAGGCGCTGCAGGTCGGCGTTGAGGTCGCTGAGCGGCTTGTCGGACGATACCGCGAGGAACACGATGGGGAAGTCGCTGATGCTCCCGGCGATCGCCTGTGGCTGGACGTCACTGGGAAGTGTCCTCTTGGCGTTGGAAATTGCCCTGTCGATCTGGTTCCTCGCCCGGTCCAGGTTGGAGCCGTAGGTGAAGACCATCGTGATCTGCGAGACGCCGTTGCGCGACGTGGAGGAGGTGGATTCCAGCCCCTCCACGCCGTTCAGTGCCTTTTCCAGCGGCCCGCTGACCTGCTTGTCCACCACCTCGGGCGAGGCGCCCGGCATGGCGGTCAGCACCGTGATCTGCGGGAACTCGATCGAGGGGATGAGCTCCTGCTTCAACGAGGACATGGTGATCACGCCAAAGACCGAAGCGAAAACGGTGATCAGCGCGATGAGGGCCCGGTTTCCCAGTGACAGGTGTGCCAGCCGGAACATTGTTGGTCTCCTGAGGGGTTAAGTGACTGGTACAGGCCCTGGGGTGCCAGCCGGTGGCCCCTGCAGGGTCAGCGGCTGGCGGAAACGCTCTCCAGCTGGAGGGATTTGGCCGTGGCCCGTTCCAGCTCGGCGGCAAGCTCCGGGTTTTCGTCGAGCTTGACCCCGTAGCCGGGCATCATGTCCTTGAGCTTTGACTGCCAGCCCTTGAAGTTCTTGGGGAACGTCTTCTGCAGCAGTTCGATCATGATGGGGACAGCGGTGGAGGCCCCGGGGGACGCGCCCAGGAGCGCGCCGATGGAGCCGTCGCGGCCGGCAATCACTTCGGTTCCAAACTGAAGGATGCCGCCCTTTTGCGGATCTTTCTTGATGATCTGTACACGCTGGCCGGCGGTGATCAGTTCCCAGTCCCCGCTCTTGGCTTCCGGGTAGTACTCGCGCAGCGCCTCGACCTTCTGGTCGTGCTTCTTGACCACTTCCTTGACCAAGTAGGCGGTGAGGTCCATGTTGTCCTTGGCCACGGCCAGCATCGGGATGATGTTGCCCGGGCGGATGGACAGCGGAAGGTCCAGGTAGGAACCGTTCTTCAGGAAGTTGGTGGAGAAGCCGGCGTACGGTCCGAACAGCAGCGAGCGCTTCCCGTCGACGTAGCGGGTGTCCAGGTGCGGTACCGACATGGGGGGAGCGCCCACGGACGCCTGGCCGTAGACCTTGGCGCTGTGCTGGGCGGCGATGGTCTCGTCGGTGCAGCGGAAGAACTGCCCGGAGACGGGGAACCCGCCGTAGCCCTTGCTTTCCGGGATACCGGAGGCCTGGAGCAGGTGCAGTGCGCCGCCGCCGGCGCCGACGAAGACGAACTTGGCGTGGATCTTGCCGTGCTCGCCCGACTTGGGGTACTTCAGCGACAGGTCCCAGCCGCCGTCGGACGCCCGGGAGATTCCGGTGACGTCGTGGCCGTAGTTGATCTCGACGCCGTTGTTCCCGAGGTACGTGGTCAGCTCGCGGGTCAGGGCCCCGAAGTCGACGTCGGTGCCCTCGGCGGCGCGGGTGGCGGCGATGCGCTGCTTGGGGTCGCGGCCCTTGACGATCAGCGGCGCCCACTTGGCGATCTGTGCGTGGTCCTCGGAGTATTCCATGCTCCGGAAGAGGGTGTGGGGCTTCAGCGCCTCGTAGCGGGTCTTCAGGAACCGGGTGTGGTCTTCGCCGATGACAAAGCTCATGTGCGGGACGGTGTTGATGAAGCCCTTGGGGGAGCCGATCAGGTTTCGGTCCACCAGGTGGGACCAGAACTGGCGGGACAGCTGGAACTGTTCATTGATGAGCAGCGCCTTTGCCGGGTTGACTGAGCCGTCTTTGGCTGCAGGGGAGTAGTTGAGCTCGCAGAGCGCGGCATGGCCCGTGCCGGCGTTGTTCCAGGGGCCGGAGCTTTCAAGGCCGGGCTGGTCCAGCCGTTCGAACAGCGAGATGGTCCAGTCCGGCTCCAGCTGCTTGAGGAATGCCCCCAGCGTTGCGCTCATGATGCCGCCGCCAATCAGGACGACGTCGGCATGTGGGGTCTTGGAAATGAAGGTCACGATCAGTCTCCGATTGCAGCGGCTCTGGCTGTCACAGAATATCCCCGCCCTGCCCGCATACTGAAATTGGACCGGCCCGTCAAGGCTTTAGTTGGACCTTCGTGAAAACTTCATTTAAGACCGGTGACGCCGGGTAGCCCAGGACCCGGTCGGATAGGGCCAGCGCGGAGATGGGGAAGGCAATCGGCACGGCCGGTACCGTCGCTGCGATCTGGGCGTTGATGGTGTGATACTGCTCATCACGTTCCTTGCCCTCGGGCAAACCCCGGGCGCGGTTGATCTTGGAGAATACCTGGGGGTCCTGGTACCCGAACTCCCCGTTCTTCTCCCCGAAGAGCGGGCCAACGAAGTTGTCGGCGTCGGAGTAGGAGCCGTTCCAGCCCAGGATGTGAAGCGCATGGTCGCCGGGGGACTGGACCTTTTGGAGGTAGCCGTCCGACCAGTCCACCGGGACCGGCCGGATGTTGAAGCCCACCGCAGTCAGCTGCCGGCTGAGCTCGGCGTACACCTTCTCGGGCGTCGGCAGGTAGGGCCGGGTGACGTTGAGCGGATAGTAGAACTTGAGCTCTTCGCCGGCATAGCCGGCCTCCTTGAGGTAGGCCTTGGCCTTGGCCGGGTCGTGGCCGAGCTCCGGGGCATCGTTGTTGAAGCCGCTGATCTTTGGCGGGACGAACTGCGTGGCCTTGGCGGTGTTGTCGATGAAGAATTTCCGGATCAGGGTTTCCTTGTCGATGGCCAGTTCCACCGCCTGCCGGATTTTTTGGTTCTGCAGCACCGGCACGTCCTGGTTCATGCCCACGTACATCACCGAGAAGGGATCGCGCTGGACGATCTGCTTTCCGCGCTTGACGAGCTGGTCGAAATTCCCCACGGTCACCGAGTCATAGCCGTCGATCTTGCCGTCCAGCAGGGCCTGGAGGCGGGTTTGGGGATGGTTGTAGGCGAGGAAGTTGATGGTGGCGATTTGGCCGCGGTTCCCCCAATACGCCTTGTTGGTGGTCAGGGTGACGCTGTCCGTGCCCCAGGCGGACAGGGTGAAGGGGCCCGTCCCCACGGGGTTCGTGGCGAAGGCCGACAAGGGCTGGCCGCCGCGGTTCTGGTCCAGAACGTCGGCCTTGCCGGCGGCAAGGGCCGCGGGGGACGCAATGGCGAACGCCGGCAGGGTCAGTGCCTGGAGGAAGGCGGTGAACCGCTGCGTCAGGTCGATCTGCACGGTGTCGGCAGAGACAGCGGTGCAGCTTTTGAAGATCGACAGCCCGGGCTCGTCCGAGTGTGCCTTGAACACGCTCTTGAAGGAGCTGCCGGGGGCCTGCCGCCGCAGCTCAGCGGGGAAGGCGAACCAGCGGTTGAAGTTTGCACAGACGGCGTCGGCATTGAACGGGGTGCCGTCCTGGAACGAGATGCCGGTGCGGAGCTTGAAGGTGTAGGTCCTGCCCTCGTTGGACTCGTTCCATTCCGTGGCCAGCAGGGGTGTGGGCTTGCCGGTGGTCTGGTCAACGCCCACCAGCCCTTCGAGGATCTGCCGGGTGATGCGCTGGGACTCGACGTCGTTGGACAGGGCCGGGTCCAGGCCCAGGGGCTGGGCGGCGGTGCCGAAATTGAAGGTGGCGTCCGGCTCTGCTGCGGGGGTGGAGCTGGGGGATCCGGAGGTCGGCGATGGCGCTGGCGTGCCGGTGCAGGAGGTTACGCCCAGCGCCATGAGGACGGCTCCGGCCTTGATGACCGTCCGCCGCGATGTACTGCTGGACACTCGTCTACCACCCCTGGATCCCGGCGGCTCCGCCTCTTGCGGGCCGGGGTCCAGTCTAAAGGACGCGGATTGGGGCGGTCCCCAGGCTGGCGCGTGACGCGCCAAGGCCGGGTCCGCTGGCTGCCAGCGGACCCGGCCTGGTGTGGAGGCGGGGGTAAGGATTAAAGGATTACTTCGGCATCAGGACCGAGTCGATCAGGTAGACAGTTGCGTTCTTGGTCTTGACGCCGCCGCAGACCACGTTGGCGTTGTCCACCTTGAGGGAGTCTCCGCTGCCGGTCACGGTGACGGAGCCGCCCTGGACGGTGGCGTGCGTACCGGCGATCTTGTCCGGGGTGATCTGGCCGGGCACCACGTGGTAGGTCAGGATCTTGCTCAGCAGGGCGTCGTCCGTCTTGAGGGTTTCGATGGTGGCGGGATCGATCTTCTTGAAGGCGTCATCCACGGGCGCGAAGACCGTGAACTCGCCGCCGTTGAGCGTGTCCACCAGGTCCACCTTGGGGTTCAGCTTGCCGGAGACGGCCGCGGTCAGGGTGGTCAGGATGGGGTTGTTGGAGGCTGCGACGGCTACGGGATCCAGTGCCATGCCTTCCACCGATCCGGCGCCGGTGGGAACCTGCTGGGCGTAGGCTGCGCAGCCCGGGCCCACCAGGTTGGCTGCGGGATCCATCATGCCTGCCGACGCGCTGGCGGAGGCGCTGGCGGACGGCGACGCCATGCTGGAGCTGGGGGCCTGGGACATCGGCGCCGATGAAGCTGCCGACCCGGAGGTGCTGCCTGAACCACCGCAGGCGGTGAGGCTGAGCAGAGCGGCCGCTGCAACGCCTGCGACGGTGAAAGTGGTGCGCTTGATGGTCTGCATTTTCGGTTCTCCTTGGATGGTTTGCCTGCCGCCCGGACTTTATGTGCGGGCTGTGCAGTCTGCCTTTTCGGTAAGCACCAACCCTTGGCCGGTGTCTCACTGGCAATTCGGTTGGAGGACCGGGGCGGATGGGTGGACCCGGGAAGTTTTTCGGCGCGGCACGAAAAGTGCGCCCCCGCCGTCGACCTCTTTAACGCAAGGATCCCCCGGCCTGAGCCGGGGGATCCTTGATGTTGGTGCGCAAGGGGGGACTTGAACCCCCACGCCCGAAGGCACAGGAACCTAAATCCTGCGTGTCTGCCAATTTCACCACTCGCGCCAAGGCTTCCGTTCGTGAACGCAAAAGCGTACGACGGCGGATGCCAGGTTCCATTGTAGCGTCGCGTCCGCAGGGCGCGGGCAGGAGGGAAGCGGGTCAGGCGTCCAGCTGCAGGTCCCGGCGGAGTTTGGCGACGTGTCCGGTGGCCCTGACGTTGTACTGGGCCAGGGACACGTTGCCTGCCGGGTCCACCACAATGGTGGAGCGGATCAGGCCCTCGTAGGTCTTGCCGTAATTCTTCTTCTCGCCCCAGGCGCCGTAGGCCTCGGCCACCGCGTGGTCTGCGTCGGAGAGCAGGGGGAAGGTCAGCGATTCGTTGGCAGCGAACTTCGCGAGTTTCGCCACCGGGTCGGGGGAGATGCCCAGGACGTCGTAGCCGGACGCCTGCAGGGAAGCAAGGCTGTCGCGGAAATCGCACGCTTCCTTGGTGCAGCCGGGAGTGGAGGCGGCCGGGTAGAAGTAGACGATGGTGGAGCGGCCGGGCCGGGGGGCGAGGCTGACGTCCTTGCCGGTCGAATCCTGCAGCGTGAAAGCCGGTGCCTTGTCGCCGATAACGAGTCTTTCAGCCATTGTTTTTCTCCTTGTTGCAGGCGGGACACAACAGCCTAGTAAGCACCAGGGCCCAGTGCTAATCGGCATTTGGCTATACTTGCTGCTATGCCTGATATGGATCACTGGCCCACGGGGCGGCTCTTGTCCACTGCCGCCCGCCTCGTCGAACATTCCTGGAATGAAAAACTTGGCGCCATAGGCCTTACCCACGCCGGCGTCATAGCCATTGAAGTGCTGGATGCGCAGGGTCCCATGACCCAGGCCCAGCTTGCCCAGTACGTCCGCGTTCAGGCGCAGACCATGGGCAAGACCCTGAGCCGTCTGGAGTCCCATGGCCACATCGCCCGCGTCCGGAGCACCTCGGACCGCAGGAGCCACGTGGTGTCTCTCACCGAGCGGGGCAAGGAAGCCGTTGCGGCCGCCGTGGAGATGGAACGCTCGGTCCTGGCATCCGCATCCATTGATCCCGAGGTCCTGCGCCAGGAACTCCAGGCCGTGGTCCGCGAGCTGGCAAGCCAGTTCGCCACCACACCCAACAATGCCGGGGCCCTGATGGACAACGCGGCAAAATAAGCACACCGCAGCAGACTGCAGAAGTGGCCCTGGTCCCGGGAGGACCGGGGCCACTTTTCTGCGCCGGGCCGTCTTGTCCCCCACATCAAAGGCACTGTGACGCTTTTCCTCACCCCGGCTCCTACTCCCGGCTTTCCTCCCTTACCGGCTTGAGATGCACGGGAAAGGGCGCGCCTGCTGCAAGATCAGGGAAGGTGCAGGTGAATTCGCCCCGGTATCCGAACAGGAACCCCAGCAGCGGATTCCTTACCTGCATCTGGATGGTGAAGACCCCGCGTTCGTCGTCGAAGCTCTCGTGAAGCTCTGCGGTGCCCGTGAGCACTGAGGGTACCGTGAACGCCACTAAGCCCTCATAGAAGCGCTGGGCCGTCGATTGGAGGTGCAGGGATCCGTCGCCGAGGACCTCCACCTTGAGGTCAGTCGCCAAGTGCTGGTGTGTTCCGAGGTAGTCCACGATGCAGTTCCGTTGCCGGCTGTAGACCATGGTGGCGTCGAAGCGCCTGGACTTCCCCAAGCGGGCCAGTTCAAGCGTCCTGACGAAGGTAACGGTGGGCCTGTCGTAAGCGTCTGTGTAAGGGTAGTTTTCGATGGTGAACGGGATGTCCCGGCCCTGGTCCGGGAAGAGGATGTTGCGATAGGCCCCCAGGTGAAGGAAAGGAACAGTCCACCAGGCGCCGCGGCGTACCTCTGAAAAGACTCCACGGCCGACGCAGGCATGGCTGCGGTCAACGTCTATGCCGAAGCGCTGCTGCAACATCGGATGCAATTTCTGGAAATCCTCGCCCAGAGCCAATTCAAAGATTGAAGGCATGTTCCGGTCTCCGCGTTCAGGCTTGCTGCTCGACACGGGCGGCAGGGGAGGGCAGCCCGTCCAAAGCGGATGGGGCACGTCCGGCTCGGGCATCCGATGGCTGCCGGCTGCAGCGCGACGCCCTGGGGACCGTCCAGTGCGAAGGGAGGAATACGGACGCCAGCAGGCCCGCGCCCAGGACGAAGGTGCGGCCGGACCCTTTGCCTGCCAGGGCATGGACGAGGACGTGCCCCGCGCCCAGCACAGCGCCTGCTCTTCCGGCGGCATCCAGGATCCACCTGTTGCGCGAGTCCCGGGGGTCGACGTGCGATTCCGCCCAGAGACGCAGGCGGTCGAAGCTTAGGGCCGTGGCCCAACCCAGCGCGGGTCTTAACACCGCAGCGTCAAGGGCCTCTCCGACCCGCCCCATGCCGGGGCGGTAGTTATAACCCGTGACGAACCGGAGGCCTTCTTCTGCCGGGATATAGCGCCAGTAGCCGGATCCTGCGCCGATGGGAGACAAAACGTCGGCGGTATCGAACTTGAGGACCGAGGTCGCCTGGCCGTCGTCGCGGCACCGATGCCCCAGCGATGTCCCGGTTCCCCGGATCGTGTGGAACGGCAACCGGAACTCATAGCGGAAATGAACAGGATCGTGCCCGTCGCCGGCATCCGGGACAATGCGGGAGAAACGGAGGTCCCAGCGCGGATGCAGTGCCGGGTCCTGGCTGAGCATCCACACCCGGTCCATGGAGGCCCGAATGCCGATTTCCACGTAGATCGGCTTCCGCCGTCCCCGCGCCGTCCCTGCGAGTTCTTCCCCCATTCGAGAATCATATGCGGGACGGGCCGCAGCAGTTTGAACAACCTAAAACAAAACAGCCCCCGGTCCGCGTTTCCGCGGGCCAGAGGCTGTTTTCCGAGTGGTGCACCCCCCGGGACTTGAACCCGGAACCCATTGATTAAGAGTCAATTGCTCTGCCAATTGAGCTAGAGGTGCATCTTCTTTGCGTTCATCTCCGGGCTTTTTCTTTCCCGTTGATCTCCGCAACGACATGAAACTCTACACGAACTTTTGGTGCAAGTGAAATCGGCTCGTACAGCGGGCTCCCCATCACTCGAACAGCCGCAAAACCAGCACGAAATCAGGGTTTTCGTTGTTGGTCAGGAGCCAAAGGCGTCCGGTGGGGGCCCGGATTACGTCCCTGATCCGCCCATACTCGCCTGTGAAATAGGCCACAGGATTGCCCGCCTCCGTCCCGGCCAACGGGACGGCCCACAGGCGCTGGCCCCGGAGCGCTCCCAGGTAGGCCGTGTCCCCGACTATTTCCAGGCCGCTCGGCGATGACTCGCCCGTAGCGGGCCAGACCACCTTGGCATCCTGGAACTCCGCGCGGTGCGGAGCGCCCGTGACTGCCGGCCACCCGTAATTGGCCCCTGGTTGGATCAGGTTCAGCTCATCATTGACATCCGGCCCGAACTCGCTCGCCCACAGCCTTCCGGAACGGTCCCAGGCCAGCCCCTGCACGTTGCGGTGGCCGAGGCTGTACACGGCATTGCCAAACGGGTTGCCCGGCGCCGGGCGGCCGTCGGCGGTGAGCCGGAGAATCTTGCCGCCCAAGGCGCTCGGGTCCTGGGCTTGTTCCCGGCGCTGGGCATCGCCGGTTCCAACGTAGAGGAATCCGTCGGGGCCAAAACGGATCCTGCCGCCGTTGTGGGTTCCGGCTTTTGGAATTCCGGTGAAGACAGCCTCGGGCTCACCCAGCCTGAAGGAACCGCTGCCGTTGTCCTCGACAACCAGCCGCACCACCCTGTTGTCGTCCTTGGCTGTCAGGTAGGCGTAAAGGTAGCGGTCGGCGGCGAACTGCGGGGAGGGCGCCAGGCCAAGCAGGCCTCCCTCCCCGCCGGGCACGACGCCTGGAACCTTGCCGAGGTCCGTGGCTTTTCCGTCGCGGACCGCCTTAAGCTGGGCACTGTCCCGCTCAGAAATAATGCCCGTGCCGTCGGGCAGGAAGACCGCGGCCCAGGGGATATCCAGTTGCAGGTCCAGCCGTTCCGCCACCTGCAGCTCCGGAGCGGTGCCTGGAGCCGTCCCCCCGCTTCCCGTTGGCGCGGGCGCGGGGCTTCCGGTGCATGCCGCCAGGAACAAAACCAGGCAGGCAATCGTCCAGGAGCGGGTCGCCGGGCGGGCGCCTGGGCCGCTAGAGGCGCTTCCGGCGCGGCGCCCGGAAGCCGGCGGCCTCGGCGTGCGCGGCAGACTCAAACCACACCTCTGCCCGGGTCTGCTCATAGTCGGGGTGTCCTTCTTCGTAGTACACCATGGCGCCGGCGTCGCCCTTCACGGTGAATTCGGCAGGCCCGCTTCCATCGGGGCCCGGCGCGGCCGAGCCTGCGCCGTAGGGTTCGTCGGCGGCCAGATGCCCCGCGGGTTCGGCAAGTGCTGCGCCCTGCCCGGCCGGGACACTGGCATGATGGTCGGCCCCGTTTTCAACGACGGCCGAAGACTGCGCACGGTCGAGCGTCTCCGCCGTGGCGGCATCACCGGAGGCACCTTCGGCACTGGAAGGAGCAGGTCCCGACGGTGCAGTGGTGGGGGGAGTAGCGGTGGACGGGGCGGCGGTGGACGGGGCGGCGGTGGCGCCGGCACTGGTCGCCGCCGTGCCTGCCGGCTCCTGCTGTACCGGAGTGCCCGCTTCCTGTACGGCACCCAGTGGTGTCCCGGCGTCGTCCGTTTCTTCCACGGCGGCAGTTTCCGCACCCGGCAGGGTGGGGGCATGCGGCCCCGTGTACTCGTCATGGTGGACCGGCGGCGCGGCCGGGGATTCTGCTTCGCCGGCAGGGTGCGCAGGCGCCGACGGCGCTGGCGCTGGCGCCGATGCCGGCTCCGGTGTGTCCGCAGCTACCGGGTGCAATGCGGCGCCGGTGCCAGTTGCGGAGGATCCAGCACGGGGTGCTGGAGAAGCAGCTTCGGACCACTGGGTTTCCCATTCGGCCTCGTCCTGGCGCCGGCGTTCCTCATGCGTTGCCTCGCCAGTGCTTGCCTCGCCAGTGCCGGTCTCGCCCGTGCCGGCGTTACCTGGCGCAGCCTGCGGCACACCGGCGCCGGCAGACGGGGAAGCCGGGCCGGCTGCGTCCACCGGTTCTTCCGCCGCTGCAGGTGCGGCGGGTTCAGCTGGTTTGCCGAACCCGGCAGCGGAGGGAATTCCGGAGGTCCCGGCTGCCTCTGCGGACGCCGCAGCGCTTCCGCCCCCCAGGGCGCCGTCGGCACGCGACTGCCCGGGGCCAGGCGGGTTGCCGGCCTTGTTGCGGTTCAGCAGCCACCAGACGACGACGGCGATGACGACGAGAAGAATGATCCAGAAGACAATGTCCATGGCAAGCCCTTCGGTTACGGATGGGTTGATGTCCTGCCCCGACGCTACGTCGGGTCACCACCTCTGTCCAGAGACGCGGGCGCGGGGAAGGGCGAGGAGAAGGCGCAGGTGAGAGGCTTGCACAGCCCTGAAGCGAGGCGCCCGATCTCAGAATATGAGACGGAAGTCCACTATCTGGCGGAGAAATCCCGGCATTTGTCAGAAAAGGGGAGCTGATGGTCGTTTCGCCGCGGTGCCGCGCCCTAGACTTTCCCCTATGAGCGACGCCCGGACCGAGACTGTGAGCAAGCCCGACATCAAGCCCCGCAGCCGGGTGGTGACCGATGGCATCCACGCAGCCCCTGCGCGCGGCATGTTCCGGGCCGTCGGCATGGGCGACGACGACTTCGCCAAGCCGCAGATCGGCGTCGCGAGCTCGTGGAACGAAATCACCCCCTGCAACCTTTCCCTTAACCGTCTGGCCCAGGGCGCCAAGGAAGGCGTCCACGCCGGCGGCGGGTTCCCAATGCAGTTCGGCACCATCTCCGTCTCGGACGGTATTTCCATGGGCCACGAAGGCATGCATTTCTCCCTGGTTTCCCGCGAAGTCATCGCCGACTCCGTCGAGACCGTCATGCAGGCCGAGCGGATCGACGGCTCGGTCCTGCTGGCCGGTTGCGACAAATCCCTGCCGGGCATGCTCATGGCCGCAGCCCGCCTGGACCTCGCCAGCGTCTTCCTCTACGCCGGCTCCATCATGCCCGGCTGGGTCAAGCTCGAGGATGGCTCGGAAAAGGAAGTCACCCTCATCGACGCCTTCGAGGCCGTGGGTGCCTGCGCCGCCGGCAAGATGAGCATGGAGGACCTCACCCGCATTGAAAAGGCGATCTGCCCGGGCGAAGGAGCCTGCGGCGGCATGTATACCGCCAACACCATGGCCTGCATCGGCGAGGCGCTGGGCATGTCACTGCCCGGGTCCGCCGCCCCGCCCTCGGCGGACCGCCGTCGTGACGAATTTGCCCGCAAGTCCGGCGAGGCGGTGGTCAACCTGCTCCGCCTGGGCATCACCGCCCGCGACATCATGACCAAGAAAGCGTTCGAGAACGCCATCGCCGTCACCATGGCGTTCGGTGGCTCCACCAACGCCGTGCTGCACTTGCTGGCCATCGCGCGTGAGGCCGGAGTTGAGCTTACCCTCGACGACTTCAACCGCATTGGCGACAAGATCCCGCACCTGGGCGACCTCAAGCCCTTCGGCCGCTACGTCATGACCGACGTCGACAGGATCGGCGGCGTGCCGGTCATCATGAAGGCACTGCTCGACGCCGGCCTGCTGCACGGCGACTGCCTCACCGTCACTGGCAAGACGGTTGCGGAAAACCTTGCGGCCATCAATCCGCCCGACGTCGACGGCAAGATCCTGCGTGCACTGGACAACCCGATCCACAAGACCGGCGGCATCACCATCCTGCACGGTTCCATGGCTCCGGAGGGAGCCGTGGTCAAGAGTGCCGGGTTCGATGCCGACGTCTTCGAGGGCTCGGCCCGCGTCTTCGAACGTGAGCAGGGTGCCCTGGATGCACTCGACAACGGTGAGATCAAGGCCGGCGACGTCGTCGTCATCCGCTACGAAGGCCCCAAGGGCGGGCCCGGCATGCGCGAAATGCTCGCCATTACTGGCGCCATCAAGGGTGCGGGCCTGGGCAAGGACGTCCTGCTCCTCACCGACGGCCGGTTCTCCGGCGGCACTACCGGCCTGTGCATCGGCCACGTTGCCCCGGAAGCGGTCGACGGCGGCCCCATCGCCTTCGTGAAGGACGGGGACAGGATCCGGGTGGACATCGCCGCCCGCACCTTCGACCTGCTGGTGGACGACGCCGAGCTTGAGGCACGCAAGGTGGGCTGGCAGCCGCTGCCTGCCAGGTACACCAAGGGAGTGCTCGCCAAATACGCCAAGCTGGTGCACAGCGCGAGCCAGGGAGCCTGGACCGGCTGATATTGAGTCGCCTGGGAGGGCCGTCCCGGGACCTTGCCCACTTTAGGCGGCAGGGCTTAATAAGGGGTGACCCGAGGGGCCCCGGGCTGAGGGCGCTCGCGCCGGAAGTTTGGGGTAGGGTCATTCCGTGGACAGTGTGGTCCACATGGTGAGATAGGGTTGTTGCTCGTTGACACTCATCTTGCCAAGAGGGAAGACTGAACGCATGACTTTCGTTACCGTCGGCACCGTCGTCGTCCTTACCAAGCGCGTGGCATAACAGCCCCCTGGTAACGAACCGTCACGCGCGAACCCCTCACAGAGCTACCAGGCTGAGGGGTTTTTTTATTTCCCGCAGTCCCATAACCAGAGAAGATCCACAAGGAAGAGTCCGATGAGCAAAGGATCGCCCATCAGCCCCTCGCTGATGGCCACCAAGTCCCCTGGAGCCCCCAAGGCTCCGGAACGTGCCGACCGGACGGCTGACCATGCCGCCGTCGTCGCCGATCTTGCTGCCGTCTCTCCTGTCCTTGGGCCGAACAACGTCGTACCCCCGACGGTGATGACCGGCTCGCAAGCGATCGTCCGCTCGCTCGAAGAACTCGGCGTCGACGACATTTTCGGTTTGCCCGGTGGCGCGATCCTGCCCACCTACGACCCCTTGATGGCCTCCACCATGAATCACGTGCTGGTCCGTCACGAACAGGGAGCCGGCCACGCCGCGCAAGGCTACGCCATGGTAACGGGGAAGGTGGGCGTCTGCATCGCCACCTCCGGCCCCGGTGCCACCAACCTCGTTACCGCGATCATGGATGCACATATGGACTCCGTGCCGATGGTGGCCATCACCGGCCAGGTGTCCAGCGGCGTCATCGGCACCGACGCGTTCCAGGAAGCCGACATCGTGGGCATTACGATGCCCATCACCAAGCACTCCTTCCTGGTGACCGACCCCAACGATATCCCGCACGTGATGGCCGAGGCCTTCCACCTGGCCTCCACCGGCCGCCCTGGCCCCGTCCTGGTGGACGTCGCCAAGGACGCCCAGGTGGGCCAGATGACCTTCTCCTGGCCGCCGAAAATCGACCTGCCCGGCTACCGGCCGGTCACCCGCGGCCACAACAAGCAGGTGCGGGAGGCCGCCAAGCTCATTGCCGCTTCCACCAAACCCGTCCTGTACGTGGGCGGCGGTGTGGTGAAGGCGCACGCCTCGGCAGAGCTGTTCGCCCTCGCCGAGGCTACCGGCGCTCCCGTGGTGACCACCCTGATGGCCAAGGGCGCTTTCCCGGATTCGCACCCGCAGCACGTGGGCATGCCCGGCATGCACGGCAGCGTCTCCGCTGTCACCGCCCTGCAGCAGTCCGACCTGCTGATCACCCTCGGTGCCCGCTTCGACGACCGCGTCACCGGCGTACTGAAGACCTTCGCACCCAACGCCAAGGTCATCCACGCGGACATCGATCCTGCCGAAATTTCCAAGAACCGTACCGCTGATGTGCCCATCGTCGGGTCCGTCAAGGAGATCATCCCGGAGCTGACCGAGGCCGTGCGCAGCCAGTTCGAGGCTTCCGGCACTCCGGATCTCACCACGTGGTGGGCATTCCTTAACAACCTCAAGGAAACCTACCCGCTGGGCTGGACGGAACCGGACGACGGCCTCATCGCACCCCAGAAGGTCATCAAGCGGATCGGTGAGCTGACGGGGCCCGAAGGCGTCTACGTGGCGGGCGTGGGCCAGCACCAGATGTGGGCTGCGCAGTTCATCAAGTACGAGCGCCCGCACGCCTGGCTGAATTCCGGCGGCGCCGGCACCATGGGCTACGCCGTTCCGGCGGCCATGGGCGCCAAGGTGGGCGAGCCGGACCGCGTGGTCTGGGCCATCGACGGCGACGGCTGCTTCCAGATGACCAACCAGGAACTGGCTACCTGCGCCATCAACAACATCCCCATCAAGGTTGCCGTCATCAACAACTCGTCGCTGGGCATGGTGCGGCAGTGGCAGACCCTCTTCTACGAGGGCCGCTACTCCAACACCGACCTCAACACCGGCCACGACACCGTCCGCATCCCGGACTTCGTCAAGCTGGGGGAGGCCTACGGCTGCGCCTCGTTCCGCGTTGAACGCGAAGAAGACATCGACGCCACCATCCAGAAGGCCCTCGAAATCAACGACCGCCCCGTGGTCATCGACTTCGTGGTGAGCCCCAACTCCATGGTGTGGCCGATGGTGCCCGCCGGCGTGAGCAACGACCAGATCCAGGTTGCCCGCAACATGACCCCGGAATGGGAAGAGGAAGACTGACCATGAGCCGCCACACACTTTCCGTTCTGGTTGAAGACAAGCCCGGCGTCCTGACCCGTGTTGCGAGCCTCTTTGCCCGCCGCGCCTTCAACATCAATTCCCTGGCCGTTGGCCCCACCGAAGTGCCGGGTGTTTCCCGCATGACGGTGGTTGTCGACGCCGATGGCGACCTCATCGAGCAGGTCACCAAGCAGCTCAACAAGCTGGTCAACGTGATCAAGATCGTTGAGCTCACCCCCGAATCTTCCGTACAGCGCGACCACATCCTGGTCAAAGTACGTGCGGATGCCGCGACACGTCTGCAGGTGACCCAGGCCGCAGACCTGTTCCGTGCCTCAGTAGTCGACGTCTCCACCGATTCGGTCGTCATTGAAGCCACCGGCCACCCCGAAAAGCTCACAGCCCTGCTCTCAGTGCTGGAGCCGTTCGGCATCCGCGAAATCGTGCAGTCCGGCACCCTGGCCGTTGGACGGGGATCCCGCTCCATGAGTGACCGGGCGCTCCGCTCCGCCTAGGACACGCACGTGCCCTGGCGGGACTTGGCGCCCGTAACCGCAGCACCGCAAGACCACTATCTGGAAACCACTCAAGAGGAGTTACGCAAGTGACTGAAATGTTCTACGACGACGACGCAGACCTGGCGATCATCCAGGGCCGCAAGGTAGCCATCGTTGGCTACGGCTCCCAGGGCCACGCCCACGCGCTGAACCTGCGCGATTCCGGCGTCGAGGTCGTCATCGCCCTGCAGGAAGGCTCCAAGTCCAGGGCCAAGGCCGAGGACGCGGGCTTCACCGTCAAGAACGTCGCCGACGCCGCCGAATGGGCCGACGTCATCATGATCCTGGCGCCGGACCAGCACCAGCGTTCGATCTTCAACGACTCCATCAAGGACAAGCTGACCCCGGGGAAGGCCCTCGCCTTCGCGCACGGCTTCAACATCCGCTTCGGCTACATCCAGGCACCGGAGGGCGTTGACGTCATCCTGGTTGCCCCGAAGGCTCCGGGCCACACCGTCCGCCGCGAATTCGAAGCCGGCCGCGGCATCCCGGACATCATCGCCGTCGAGCAGGACGCCTCCGGATCCGCCTGGGAACTGGCCAAGTCCTACGCCAAGGCCATCGGCGGCACCCGCGCCGGCGTCATCAAGACCACCTTCACGGAAGAGACCGAAACCGACCTGTTCGGCGAGCAGGCTGTCCTCTGCGGCGGCGTGTCCCAGCTGATCCAGTACGGCTTCGAAACCCTGACCGAGGCCGGCTACCAGCCGCAGATCGCCTACTTCGAGGTGCTGCACGAGCTCAAGCTCATCGTCGACCTCATGTGGGAGGGCGGCATCGCCAAGCAGCGCTGGAGCGTCTCCGACACCGCCGAATACGGTGACTACGTCTCCGGTCCGCGCGTCATCACCCCCGAGGTGAAGGAAAACATGAAGGCCGTCCTGGCCGACATCCAGTCCGGCGCATTCGCCAAGCGCTTCATCGAGGACCAGGACAACGGCGCCGTGGAGTTCAAGGAGCTGCGCGCCAAGGCCGAGCAGCACCCCATCGAGGCTGTCGGCCGCGAGCTGCGCTCCCTGTTCTCCTGGCAGCAGCAGGACGTTGACTACGTGGAAGGCTCCGCAGCCCGCTAAGGCCGCAGGCCCAACCGCATAGCGTGCCACGGTGAGGCCGGGTTCACACTTAACAATGTGAGCCCGGCCTTTCCGTCGGCCTAGACTTGTTCCATCCCCAGGACTGCAACGCAGAGGATCAGCCGTGTCAAAACCCGTAGTACTGCTCGCCGAAGAACTTTCCCCCGCCACCGTCGAGGCCCTCGGCCCGGACTTTGAAATCCGCCAGACCGACGGCGCCGACCGTTCCCAGCTGCTCTCGGCGATCAGTGACGTAGACGCCATCCTGGTCCGCTCCGCCACCCAGGTTGACGCCGAAGCCATCGCCGCCGCCAAGAACCTGAAGGTGATCGCGCGTGCCGGCGTCGGGCTGGACAATGTGGACATCAAGGCCGCCACCCAGGCCGGCGTGATGGTAGTCAACGCGCCCACGTCCAACATCGTCTCGGCGGCTGAGCTCACCGTGGGGCACATCCTCAGCCTTGCCCGCCACATCCCGCAGGCCAGCGCCGCCCTCAAGGACGGCGAATGGAAGCGCTCCAAGTACACGGGCATCGAACTGTTCGAGAAGAAGATCGGCATCATTGGCCTGGGCAGGATCGGCGCCCTCGTGGCAGCCCGCCTCAAGGGCTTCGACACGAAGATCCTCGCCTACGACCCCTACATCACCTCCGCCCGCGCCGCGCAGCTCGGCGTGCAGCTGGTCACCCTGGACGATCTCCTGGCCCAGTCCGACTTCATCACGATCCACATGCCCAAGACACCGGAAACCGTGGGCATGCTGGGCGCGGACGCCTTCAAGAAGATGAAGAGCACCGCCTACGTCGTCAACGTCGCCCGCGGCGGCCTGGTGGACGAGGAAGCCCTCTTTACCGCCCTGCAGGACGGCGAAATCGCCGGCGCCGGCGTGGACGTCTTCGCCAAGGAGCCCAGCACGGACCTCCCGTTCTTCAAGCTCGACAACGTCGTGGTCACCCCGCACCTGGGCGCCTCCACTGACGAAGCGCAGGAAAAGGCCGGCGTTTCCGTCGCCAAGTCGGTACGCCTGGCCCTCGCGGGCGAGCTGGTGCCCGACGCCGTCAACGTGGCCGGCGGCGTCATCGCCCCCGACGTCCGCCCGGGCATCCCGCTGATCGAAAAGCTGGGCCGCATCTTCACCGCGCTGACCCACGCGTCGCTGACCCAGTTCGACGTCGAGGTGGCCGGTGAAATCTCCTCCCTGGACGTCAAGGTCCTGGAACTGGCGGCGCTGAAGGGTATCTTCGCCGACGTCGTGACCGAGCAGGTCTCCTACGTCAACGCCCCCGTCATCGCCGAACAGCGCGGGATCAACGTCCGGCTCATCACCACGCCCGAGACGGAGTCCTACCGCAACGTGCTGACCCTGCGGGGCGCCCTGAGCGACGGCAGCCAGATCTCCGTGGCCGGTACCCTGACCGGTCCCAAGCAGATCGAAAAACTCGTGGGGATCAACGGCTTCGAAGTCGAGATCCCGATCAGCGAACACCTGGTGGTGGTTGCCTACACCGACCGTCCCGGCGTCATCGGAACCATCGGCCACATCCTGGGCATGAACAACATCAACATCGCCGGCATGCAGGTTGCCCGCTCCAACGAGGGCGGCCAGGTCCTCGCCCTGCTGACTATCGACAGCTCCGTTCCCCAGCAGGTGCTGGACGCTATCAAGGCCGGAATCGGCGCCGAGATGGTCCGGGAAGTGGACCTCGAGGACTAGTCCCGACACCCGCGGCGGAAACACCGCGGCGGCTCCTTCGCCCGGCGTGTCCGGGCGGAAATACATAAGATTGGCCGGTCTGCTTACAATGGCATGGTCCTGATTCAGGACCGTAGCCGGCAGACCGGCCAATACCTTTTGCACATCCGTCCGTCATTGACCACGTCTGCCCGGGCGGATGGAAGTGTGCGCACGCAATCCAGGTTTCAGGGAGTTCCATGAACGCCGTCCAGAGGTTCATCAGAAGCAGGGTGCTGCTGTTGACCGCGGCCATCTTGATCGCAGCCATGTGCTTGTCGGTCCTCGTCCAAAGCCAGTCACAGGCCGCACTCAACCGGACGGTTGATGAAAACTCGAGGGGGCTCTACGACATCCTGGTCCAGGCCAAGGCGCCGTCCGGGGCCCTCCTGCAGCCGGAGATCGCCAACGGCGCCGGTGGCATCGGCTTCGACCAGCTGGACTCCATCAGGAAGCTGTCCGGCACATCCGTGGCGGCGCCCATCAGCCTCGTCTCAAGGGTCACGCAGAACCTGGAGACACCGCGCCTCGACGCCATGGACTACCTCGGCTACAACGCCGGGCTCGCCGGCACCGCCACTGCGGACCAGGCCGCGGGCGCCACGGCTCCGGACAAGTGGCCGGCCGCCGAATCCGTCCTCAGCGATAAGGCCAAGAAGTACCGGCTGACCGCCAGTGCCGTGAGCTCGGACGGCAACTCGGAGCAGACCCTGTTCAAGACCAGCGCCGAGGGAACCCTGGGCAAGGCCCGCCTCGTCGAGGAGAAGACGCAGGGCGGCAGCAGCATCCGCATCGCCCCGCCCGCGGGGGAGACCGGCATTAAGTTCCCCGCCCCCGCCGGCGGTTCTGAACACAATCTCTTCAATCTCTCCGTCGCCCTGCCGCTCGCACCCGAAGTCACCGAGTCGGTAGTGGCCGTGGACCCCGCCGCCGAGCGCGCGCTGCTGGGTTCGGCCGGCGACTTCCTGGCCCCGCTGGAAAAGGCGCCGCCCGCCGATGCCCGGGACGCCGGTGCGGTGGGCCGGTACCTGGAAGGGCTGTTCACCAGCGGCATCAGCATGGACCAGCTGAAGGAGGGCCCTGACTTCCTGGGCGTCAAGCTCAAGTACTGGGCCCCCCTGATGACCCAGTACCAGCAGGCCAAGCGCACAGGACAGCTGACCACGGGTTCCCAGGCCGTTCCGCTGATCGTGCGCTCCGGCACGTCCCTGGACCTCAAGTACAACGTCAAGATCGAAGAGATTGACGACGCCGGCAAGGTAGTCAAGGACGTCGGTACCGTTTCGAAATCGCTGGGCAAGGATTACCTGCCTTTCGTGTCCAAGGACCCCTTCGCGCTGTCCTGGCCCGGTTCCACCGACCACACCTCGCTGCTGGGCAGCAACGGGAACTTCAACCAGGGGCTGTACACGCCCGCCAAGTGGAGCACCAACTTCGCCGGCGCACCCAAGTACACGGAGGGCGACACCGCGTCCAACGGCGCCGTTGACAAGACCGCAGTCCCCGGTGAGTGGGTCACGGTCAACCGGCTCCCGGAGAAGGCTGCCAACGGCGCACCCGTCGACCAGACCCAGCGCGAGCCGGTGGATGAGCGTTCCTACCGGGACAACCTGTCCACGGGCCAGCAGCAGGCGGCAACGCCGATGCCCATGGTCTACGGCACGTTCGATCCGGCCACGGTGGCTGCCGCGTCCGGCGACGTCAACAAGCTTCCCCTGGGCGGCTACGACCCCACCCCGTTCACCCTGGTCAAGGACGCCGCAGGCAAGGACGTTCCCGGGGCGGAACTGAAGCCGTCCTTGAGCGCCACCGGGCTGGCAGGCCAGTCTGCCGGCGCCATCACCGACTACTACGGACTGGCGGCCGCCCGCGGCTACAAGCAGAACGCCGCAGTCATCGACGCCGTGCGCGTCCGCGCCAAGGCGCCGGGCAGCTGGAAGGACGCCCAGCCGGAGGTGGAAAAGCTTGCTTCCGAGATCCGCGACATGGGCCTGGACGCCACGGTGGTGGCCGGTTCTGCCCGTGAGGACACCAGCATCTTCGTACCCGGTTACTCCAAGGATGGAGCGGGCAAGGAATCGGCGCTGGGCACCGTCCAGCAGTCCTGGGTCCGGCAGAACGCCGCCGACGCCGTGACCGGAGCGCTGTCCGGCACCAACGTCACCCTCCTCTTCCTGACTCTCTGCGGGGCTGCCCTGCTGACCGGGGCGTCAACGGTCAGCTACATCCGCAAGCGCCGCAGTGAGGCGGGAACCCTGCGCGCCATGGGCTGGACCCAGCGGCGGATCCGGAGCTGGGTGCTGGAGGAATTCGGCGTCGGAGCCGTGCTGCTCGCCGCCGTCGGCATCGTGCTGGGCCTGGTGAGCTGGAGCCTGGCCACAGCGCTGGTGTGCGCCGCCGTCCTGGCCCTGTACGTGGGTGCGGCGCTGTTCGCCGCGCAGCAGCTCCGCCACCGCGATGAGATCGACCAGGAGCCGCAGCACGACGAGCGGCTCATCCCGGTCGATTCCCCGCTGACCTTTGCCAACCGGCAGCTGAGCACCAACAAGTTCAACACCTTGTCCCTTGCCATCGCCGTTGGTGTCTTCGGAGCCGCGGTGGGCGGGCTGATCGCACTGCTGATCGACATCCCGCGCGCCGCGGGTGCCAGCGCGCTGAGCGGGCTGGCCGCGGCCAGCGTCACCCTGCCGAGCATCCTGCTGGCACTGGCAGGCGTAGCCGTGGGCCTTGTCCTCACCCTGGTCACCGGGCGCTTTGAGCTCAACGCCAAGCGCCAGTACTTGGGCATCCTCCAGGCAATGGGCTGGAACCCTGACATGCTGCGGCAGGTCCGGTTGTTCGAGAATGCGCTGGTGGGAACCGTGGCCCTGCCGCTGGGCGTGCTGGGCGCCCTCGGCATCGGCCTGCTGCTGGCCCCCTACGCGGCCCTCTGGGCTGCCGTGGCCGGGCTGGTGGCTGTACTTTGCTGGATACCGATTGCAACGAAAGTGGTCCAATGACAAACCCGACGAACCTCCAGCGGAGCCGCAGGGGCGGCTCCAACGAGGTCCCCCTGCAGACCCGGGCCAACACCATCGTCAAGTCCGCGGACCATGCCACCCCGTTGGAAATGCGCGACATCACCATCCGCTACGGCGGCGGTAAGGGCGGTGCCGAGGCCGTGAGCGTGGTCGAAGGCTTCGATCTGACCCTGCATGCCGGCGAGATGCACTGCGTCGCCGGCCGGAGCGGCTCCGGCAAGACGAGCATCCTGACCGTCGGCGCGGGACTCACCCTGCCGACCTCGGGCCGCGTCTTCTGGGAAGGCGATTCCCTCGAAAGCATGGGCGACGACGAAATCGCCGACCGCCGTCGTGCCCTGATCGGTTACGTGGACCAGGGCGGTGCCCTGATCGGCGGCATGAGCGCGCTTGAAAACGTCCTGCTGCCCGCCGTCCCCGACGGTGAGGTGGAGCAGCGGCGGGACATGGCCAAGGACCTGCTGGACCTGGTGGGCCTGGGCCGCCGCATGCGGCACCGTCCCGCGCAGCTCTCCGGCGGTGAACGGCAGCGCGTGGCCATCGCGCGCGCCCTGATCCTGGGGACCCGGGTCCTCGTGGTGGATGAACCCACCGCCAGCCTGGACCGTGCTTCGGCAAACCGCATCATCAGCATCCTGAAGGACACCACGTCGGACGGTATCGCCGTCCTGGTCGCCTCGCACGACCACGAACTGGTCCGTCTGAGCGATACGCTGACAGAACTGATCTAGCCTGCCCCTCCGCACCGAAGGTAAACGTCCAACCGTGACTGCTCCAGAGAAAACGCCGTTCTACATCACCACGGCCATCACCTACCCCAACGGCGTGCCGCACATCGGCCACGCCTATGAGTACATAGCCACCGACGCCATGGCCCGCTTCAAGCGCCTGGACGGCTATGACGTGATGTTCCTGACCGGCACGGATGAGCACGGCATGAAGATCGCCCAGACCGCGGAGAAGGAAGGCATCACTCCCAAGGAACTGGTCAACCGGAACGCGGACATCTACAAGGCTGCGCACTCCGCCCTGGGGATCAGCTACGACCGCTTCATCCGGACCACCGACGAGGACCACTACACGGCCTCGCAGGCGCTCTGGAAGAAGATGGAGGCCAACGGCGATATCTACCTCTCCAAGTACGAGGGCTGGTATTCCGTCCGGGACGAGGCTTTTTACAGCGAAGATGACACCGTGGTCAAGGACGACGGCGTGCGGTACTCGAAGGAGACGGACACGGAGGTGACGTGGACGGCCGAGGAGAGCTACTTCTTCCGGCTCTCCGCCTACCAGGACAAGCTGCTGGCACTGTACGAGGCGCAGCCGGAATTCGGCGCCCCCCAGTACCGGTTCAACGAGGTCATCAGCTTCGTCAAGCGCGGCCTCGAGGACCTGTCCATCAGCCGCACCACCTTCGACTGGGGTGTCCCCGTCCCCGGAAACGACAAGCACGTGATGTACGTCTGGGTGGACGCGCTGACCAACTACCTCACGGGTGTTGGCTACCCGGACGTCGATTCAGAGAAATTCCGGAAGTTCTGGCCCGCCGACGTCCACATCATCGGCAAGGATATCTCCCGCTTCCACGCGATCTACTGGCCGGCCTTCCTGATGAGCGCCGGGCTGGAGCTGCCCAAGCGGGTCATGATCCACGGGTTCCTGCACAACAACGGGGTCAAGATGTCCAAGTCGCTGGGCAACGTGGTGGCCCCCGCGGACTTCGTGGCGCAGTACGGCCTGGACCAGGTGCGCTACTTCTTCCTGCGCGAGGTGCCGTTCGGTGCGGACGGCAGCTACAACCACGAGGCGATCGTAGGGCGGATGAACTCCGACCTGGCGAACAACTTCGGCAACCTCGCCCAGCGCTCCCTGTCCATGGTGGCCAAGAACTGCGGGGCGGCAGTGCCCACTCCTGGGGAGTTCACCGAGGCGGACAACGCCATCCTGGCCAAGGCCAACGGACTGCTCGACGCCGCACGTGCCGCCTTCGACAAGCAGGAGTTCAGCCGGGCGCTGGAAGCCATCTGGCACGTCCTCGGCGATACCAACGCGTACTTCGCCGAGCAGGCCCCGTGGGTGCTGCGGAAGACCGACGTCGAACGCATGAACACCGTGCTGTACGTGACACTGGAGGTGCTGCGGATCGTGGCGATCCTGGCCCAGCCCGTGATGCCGAACGCCACGGCGAAGCTGCTGGACGCGCTGGGACAGCCGGAAGGAGACGCCCGCCAGTTCTCCGCGATTGGAACGCCCATCGCGGCCGGCACTGCCCTGCCCGCTCCCAGTCCCGTGTTCCCCAAATTCGAGGAACCCGCGGCGTAAGGAGCCCCCACACCCTGGCGGATGCGCCCATGTCCAAAAGCTGAGACGGCTTGACCAGCATATGGATGTCTTGGCTACCCTGAAAGCATGAGCGCATCCTCCATTGATCTTGCAGTAATTCCCGGCGACGGCATCGGCCCCGAAGTCATTGCCGAGGCAGTCAAAGTCCTGGAAAAGGCAGTGGCCGCTGAGGGTGTCGAACTCAAGCAGACACACTACGACCTCGGCGCCGGGCACTGGCTGGCCACGGGGGAGACCCTGCCGGACCATGTCCTGGAGGACCTCAAAACGCGCGACGCCATCCTGTTCGGCGCTGTCGGCGCCGCACCCGGCGACACCCGGATCCCGTCCGGGCTCATCGAGCGCGAGATGCTGCTGAAGCTGCGGTTCAGCCTGGACCACTACGTCAACCTGCGGCCGTCCCGGCTGTACGGAACAGTGGGCAGCCCGCTGGCCAACCCCGGCACCATCGACTTCATCGTGGTCCGCGAAGGTACCGAGGGCCCCTACGTTGGCAACGGCGGTACGCTGCGGGCAGGAACCCCGCACGAGGTGGCAACCGAGGTGTCGCTGAACACCGCCCACGGCGTGGAGCGCGTGGTCCGTGATGCCTTCCGCCGTGCCGGCGCCCGTGAACGCAAGCACGTCACCCTCGTCCACAAGCACAACGTCCTGGTCTACGCAGGGCACCTCTGGAAGCGCACCGTC
Source organism: Arthrobacter sp. MOO21 (assembly GCF_057369995.2). Taxonomy (NCBI): domain Bacteria; kingdom Bacillati; phylum Actinomycetota; class Actinomycetes; order Micrococcales; family Micrococcaceae; genus Arthrobacter; species Arthrobacter sp. MOO21. The sequence continues at coordinate 3,443,231 of NZ_CM170671.2, forward strand.
GAGGCCGTCGCCCAGGAATTCCCGGAGGTCACCCACGACTACCTGCACGTGGACGCCGCCACCATCTTCATGGTCACCGACCCCTCCCGCTTTGATGTGATCGTCACGGACAACCTCTTCGGCGACATCCTCACCGACCTCGCCGCTGCCGTCACCGGCGGCATCGGCCTGGCCGCATCAGGCAACATCAACATGGACCGCACCGCCCCGTCCATGTTCGAACCGGTCCACGGCTCCGCTCCGGATATTGCCGGCCAGGGCAAGGCAGACCCCTCGGCAGCCATCCTCTCCGCCGCCCTCCTGCTGGACCACCTGGGCTACGCGGAAGCAGCCCGCAGGATCGAGGCCGCCGTGGCCGCCGACGTCGAAAAGCGCGACGGCACCGCACGCAGCACTAGTGCCATCGGCGACGCCATCGCTGCCGGCCTGTAGCTGTACTGCCCCGGCGGGTTGCCGCCGGCTTCGGGCGTAAGCTTGTCTCGAATCACCAAATGCCGCCTTGTTGTTCAGCGCTGAACCACCGGGCGGCCGATCGTGGAGGAACCATGACTCAGACCGCCCATGGCGTCGAATTCACCCGGCAGCCCTCGGCCAACCCGAAGTCTGCTGAAGAGCGTGCAGCCATCCTGGCAAACCCGGGATTCGGCAACTACTTCACCGACCACACCGCCATTGTCGACTACAGTGTCGACGCGGACGGCAACGGCGGCTGGCACGATGCCCGGATCGAAGCCTACGGGCCGATCGTCCTCGACCCCTCAGCCGCGGTCTTCCACTACGGCCAGGAGATCTTCGAAGGGCTCAAGGCCTACCGCCACGCCGACGGCTCCGTCTGGACCTTCCGGCCCGAGGCCAACGCCGCGCGCCTGAACAAGTCCGCACGCCGGCTGGCGCTTCCGGAGCTGCCTGCCGAATACTTCCTTGGCGCCATCCGCGAACTGGTGGCAGCTGACAAGGAATGGGTCCCCACCGGCGACGGCGAGGCCCTGTACCTGCGGCCGTTCATGATTGCCACCGAAGCGTTCCTCGGCGTCCGCGCCGCGCGTGAGGTGTCCTTCCGGGTGATCGCCTCGCCGGCCGGGAACTACTTCGGCGGCGAGCTCAAGCCCGTTTCCATCTGGATCTCCCGCCAGTACGCCCGCGCCGGCCGCGGCGGCACCGGCGATGCCAAGTGCGGCGGCAACTACGCTGCCTCGCTTATCGCCCAGCAGGAGGCGGAGGCCAACGGCTGCAAGCAGGTCCTCTTCCTGGACCACTTCAACGACGACGCCGTGGAAGAACTGGGCGGCATGAACGTGTTCTTCGTCATGAAGGACGGCTCGCTGGTTACGCCCGCGCTCACCGGCACCATCCTGGAAGGCGTCACCCGGATGTCCGTGATCCAGGTCGCCAAGGACATGGGCCGGGAGGTGGCCGAGCGCAAGATCACCCTCGACGAATGGCGCGACGGCGTTGCCTCCGGCGAGATCACCGAGGTGTTCGCCTGCGGTACCGCCGCCGTCATCACCCCGATCGGCGTGCTGAAGGACGCCACCGAGTTCATCGGCTCCGAGGACGCCAAGGCGGGGGAGACCACCATGGCCATCCGCCAAAAGCTCCTTGGCATCCAGACCGGCGCCGAACCCGACACCCACGGCTGGCTGACCCGCCTGGCGTAGTCCACCTGTAAAAGTACGACGGCGGGTGCCCGGCTGAGAGCCGGGCACCCGCCGTAGTCATTTGTCCGTGCAGCGGCGCGGTCGCTACCGGCTACGGGGCATACCCTCCTTCGGTGCCCAGGCCGGTGCCCCAGACCAGCTGGCCGCCTTGAAAGTACTGGGCGCACCCGGTGCCGTCCAGCCGGCAATACTCGGGGCTGACGGGGTATCCCAAGTAACCATTTTCTGCTCCGGCCATCCTCCAACGGGTTTCCATTCCTCCGCGGATTGGCCAAGCCCCGAGTCCCGGAGCCCAATACATCCTGCCGAGGGCGAACTGCTGAAAGCATCCGCCGGATTGCAGCCCACAGGTCTCCTGCGATGTCGTGGGCGCCCCCAAATAGGTGACGTAGCGCTCGAACTTAGCCCCGATCGCACCGGCAGTTAGCTGAGTACCTGCGGCAGGACTCCATACCAGGAACGCGCCGCTGTGGAATCGCTGGTAGCAAAGACCCAAGTGACAGAATTCCTGGCGGATCGGATAGCCAAGGGCGCCCCGCTCTGCCCCTGACGAAGACCAGGCACTCAGGATGCCACCACTGACGGTTGACGGGCCTACTACAGGGGCCCAGTATGCCCGGCCGGCTTCCAGGTGCTGCACGCAGCCACCGCCGGCGAGGCCGCACTGCTCCTCAGACGTGGGCCACCCAAGCCCGGATCCCGCGCTGAAGCGATAGAAGGCATCGATTGCCCCCGTCATGGTGAATGTCCCGAGCGTGGGTGAGGCGAACACTATGCCGCGGTCAAAAGCCTGGCGGCACCCTTTTTCGGAGCACTCGGGGGCGCCGTACGGGCCGCCCAGTGCTGCTGCATGTTCCATGAAGTAGGTGTAGACACCACCGAAGGTCACAGCAGTGAGTCCATTTCCACGTGTGTAGGTGAGGCCGCGCTCGAACGTCTGGCTGCACACGGCGCCGGAGGAACACTCGGGATCTGCCAAAGGCCAGCCAAGCTGGTTCACGTAAGAGTTGTAGACCTGGTTATCACCCGGCACCAGGATGGCAGGGCCCGCGCCTTGGACATAGATGGTGCCACTGTGGAATGTCTGGCGGCAGTTGAGGGCTGCATCGCATACCGTCGACCGGACAGGCGAACCAACCTTTTCACCCAACAGGCCCCCGACGGTATTCCATTTCAGGTAGATGGCACCGGAAACCATGATGGGCTGCTGGAATTCCGCAACGACGTAGAGCCCGCCATTGGTGAACGTTTGCCAGCACGGGTAACTACCTGTCCGGCATTCGACGTTTCCAGCCGGTTCACCGAGGACCGCATGATTCTCCGCATAGGCCTTTTCGATGGCCGTTTGCGAGTATTGGAGTGGCGTGGGAGCAGGAGGTGCAGTGGCTGCCACAGCGCTGCCGGCACCGGCCACAAAGAGAAGCAGTGCGCACGCGAAAGCCGAGAGAAGCCGCCCCCTGAGCGGGAAGGATGCCCTGCTTACGGGCCAGGATAATGTACCAATTGTTCTATTCACGAAGCCCCCCAAAATCAGGGGAAACCCCCTGTGTTTACTGAACGCTAAATGGTCTCATGCCGTACAGCCCCGCCCCTCATTCGCATCCATTTTTCTTAGGACGGGTCTTTGCCCTGCCCAAGGACAGGATGAACCGCATTGATAAAGCGCCGGCACCTTTTCCCGGGGGGATTCCATTGAGGCCAATCGTTGTCCAGATTCCCTGCTTTTGGAATGCATTCCCGCCGTTGATGCAAGGATGGATGGGTGACTCCACCTTCCGGTCCCGTCCTGCAGCGCAGCTCCACCCTTACGCAGTTCGTCCTCGCTCCCAATCCGGGGCCCATGAGCCTGGACGGCACCAACTCCTATCTGTTGCGTGCCCCCGGCCACCCCACCGTGGTGGTCGTCGACCCCGGCCCGCACGACGAAAGCCACCTCAACGCACTTGCCCGGGCGGGCGCCGTCGAACTCGTCCTGGTGACCCACCGCCACGCGGACCACACGGCAGGGTCCGCCCGCCTGCACGAACTCACCGGGGCGCCGGTCCGGGCGGCGGACCCTGCCCACTGCCACGGCGGGGGAGCGCCGCTGCTCCCGGGCGAAACCATCCACGCAGCCGGCCTGGACATCGCGGTGCTGGCCACGCCGGGCCACACCTCCGACTCCGTTTGCTTCCACCTGCCAGGGGACGGGGCGCACGGTTCGGTCCTGACGGGCGATACCGTCCTGGGCCGGGGTACCACCATGCTGGACTACCCGGACGGAACCCTGGGCGACTATCTTTCGTCCCTCGACCGGCTGGAGGCGCTGGGACCGGCCACCGTCCTCCCCGCGCATGGCCCGGTGCTGCCCTCACTGGAAGGTGTCGTCCGGGACTACCGCCGGCACCGGGAGGAACGCCTGGCGCAGATCCGCGCCGTGCTGGGACGGCTGGGGCAGGACGCATCCGTAGGCGAGGTGGCCGACGAGGTCTATTCCGACGTCGACCGTTCAGTCCGGCGCGCTGCCGAAATGTCCGTCGCCGCTCAGCTTTCCTACCTGCGCGGCGCGGGCGCTGCAGGCGGCGGGAGGCCACCGGCGTAACGGTAGGGTAGGAGCCATGCGTATTGCCCGATTTGTTGTCGATTCCGATCCCCTCTACGGCGTGGTGGACGGTGAGCCCGGCAGTGAGGAGATCACTGTCATCCACGGCGACCCCTTCTTCAACGGCGTGGAGCGCACGTCCGTCCGCCACAAGCTCGAAGACGTCCGGCTGCTGGCACCGATCATCCCTCGCAGCAAGGTCATCGGCGTCGGCCGGAACTTCGTGGAGCACGCCCATGAACTGGGCAACGAGGTACCCGCCTCGCCGCTGCTCTTCCTCAAGCCCAACACCGCCGTCGTGGGTCCCAACGATCCCGTGGTGCTGCCGGAATTCTCCGAAGAAGTCTCCTTCGAGGCCGAACTCTGCGTGGTGATCGGGCGGATCTGCAAGGACGTGCCGGAAGACCGCGTGGACGACGTCATCTTCGGGTACACCTGCGGCAACGACCTCACCGCCCGCGACGTCCAGAAGACCGACCTGCAGTGGACCCGCGCCAAGGGCTTCGACACCTCCGCCCCGCTGGGCCCCTGGATCGAGACCGACCTCGACACCGAAGACCTCCAGATCGTAGGCCGGCTGAACGGTGAGGTGCGCCAGGACGGGAGCACCAGCCAGATGATCCGCGGCGTCCGGGAACTGGTGTCCGTGGTCTCGCAGGCGTTCACCCTGCTGCCCGGCGATGTGATCATGACAGGCACCCCGGCAGGCGTCGGCCTGGTCAAGGAGGGCGACCGCTTCGAAGTGGAGATCGAGGGCATCGGCCGGCTTTCCAACCCGATCGTGCGCCGCTGATCCCACCCGCAGGGCAAAGAACGGGGCCCTGGCCGAGGCGGTAAAGTTGAAGCCACTATGACTATCGCTTCCTCGTCGCCTGCCGCCTCCATCCCGCCTGTCACCGCCGAGACCCCGGTCCGGGTCCGGTTCTGCCCCTCGCCTACGGGCACCCCGCACGTCGGCCTGATCCGGACCGCCCTCTTCAACTGGGCCTACGCCCGGCACACCAAGGGCACCCTGGTGTTCAGGATCGAGGACACGGATTCGGCGCGGGACAGCGAGGAAAGCTACCACCAGCTGCTGGATGCGCTGAAGTGGCTGGGTATCGACTGGGACGAGGGCGTTGAGGTGGGCGGCCCGCACGAGCCCTACAGGCAGTCCCAGCGCAGCGACATCTACCAGGATGTCATCAAGCGGCTGCACGACGGCGGATTCATCTACGAGTCCTTTTCCACCCCGGAAGAAATCGAGGCGCGCCACCGCGCGGCAGGCCGGGACCCGAAGCTGGGCTACGACGGCTTCGACCGGCACCTGACCGAGGAGCAGCTCGCCCAGTACAAGGCTGAAGGCCGCCAGGCGGTCCTCCGCCTGCGCATGCCGGACGAGGACATCACCTTCACCGACCTGGTCCGCGGCGACATCACCTTCAAGGCCGGATCCGTCCCCGACTTCGCGGTGGTGCGGGCCAATGGAGCGCCCCTGTATACGCTGGTAAACCCCGTGGACGACGCCCTCATGGGCATCACCCATGTGCTCCGCGGCGAGGACCTGCTCAGCTCCACGCCCCGCCAGATCGCCCTGTACCGGGCGCTGTACGCGATCGGCGTTGCCGAATACATGCCGGAATTCGGCCACCTGCCCTACGTGATGGGGCAGGGCAACAAGAAGCTCTCCAAGCGGGACCCCGAGTCCAGCCTCTTCCTGCACCGCGAGCGGGGCTTTATTCCGGAGGGCCTGCTGAACTACCTGTCCCTGCTGGGCTGGTCGCTCAGCGCCGACGAGGACATCTTCACCGTCGAACAGCTCGTTGAGCACTTCGATATCCACGACGTCCTCGCCAACCCGGCACGCTTCGACCTGAAGAAGGCCGAGGCCATCAACGGCACCCATGTACGGATGCTCGCCCCCGGGGTGTTCCGGGACCGGGTGGTGCACTACCTGCGCGAAGCGGGCCTGGTGGGGGAGATCCTGACCGACCGCGAAGAGGAAATCGTCACTGAAGCCGCACCCCTGATCCAGGAGCGCATCACCCTGCTGGGCGAGGCGCCGGACATGCTGGCGTTCCTGTTCAAGGCGGACGACGCCATCGACATTGCCGACGACGCCCGCAAGGGACTGCCCGCCAACCTCACCGAGGTGCTGGACGCCGCCATCGCCGCGCTGGACGCCGTGGATGACTGGACGGCGGAGGACATCCAGACCGCATTGAAGCAGGCGCTCGTGGAGGACCTGGGCATTAAGCCCCGGCTGGCGTTCGGGCCCGTGCGCACGGCTGTTTCCGGCCGCCGCATTTCCCCGCCGCTGTTCGAGTCGATGGTGATCCTGGGCAAGGAGTCATCCCTGCGCAGGCTCCAGGCTTTCCGCGGCTGATGTCGGCTCCCAGCAAGGCTCGCGCGGGCGTCCTCGAAACCCGTTTCGGGACGGTCCGGGGCGTCCTCTTCGACATCGATGACACCCTGGTGGACCTCGAGTACTCGATGACCACGGCGCTGCGGGAAGTCAGCGAACATCTCCTGCCCGGACTCGACCAGGCCGGGTGGGAGCGGTTCGGCCGCATCTTCACGCACGAGACCACGCATTACTACGACCGGTATCTGGCGGGTGAGCTGACCTTCAACGAACAGCGCCTGCTCCGGGGCCGCGCCGCGCTGGGGCACTTCGGTGTCGAACTGGCCGAGGGGGAGGAATCGCACCGCTGGCTCTCGGCGTACATGGAGAAGCAGCCGTCCTACGTGAAGCCGTTTCCGGATGTGCTTCCCCTGCTGGACGTCCTGGACCGTGTTGGCATCCCCTACGGGGCGGTCAGCAACAATGTCCATGACTACCAGCGGGCCAAACTGGACGGCGCCGGTCTGGAACGGGTCACCCACCTGGTGGGCACAGACACCCTGGGCGTGGCAAAGCCTGATCCGGCCATGTACCTCGAGGGCGTGAGGCTTTTGGGCACCGCGCCGGGGGAAACCCTCTATGTCGGCGACAACCGGCTGCTGGACGCGGAGGGTTCCACGGCGGCAGGGCTGCTGGGTGTGTGGCTTAACCGCTCGGGCGAGGTCGTGGAGGGTTTCGAGGGCGGCATGGTGGCTTCCCTGAACCAGCTGCTGCCATAGGCCCCAGCTGCTGCAATAGGCGCAGAATGCGACGGCCGCGGCCGAAAGGACCGCGGCCGTCGCGCCAGCGAATTGCCCTCGGCCGTCAGGCGGCCTTGAAACGCAGGGCACGCCTGCGGAGGACCAGGTAGGCGGCGACGGCGGCAGCCACCAGGAGTGCCGCCAGCAACAGTGCGGTTACAGGGTCGTTGAGCCACGACGATGGCGAGACAGCGGCAACCTTCGTGTGCAGCTCCTGGGTTCCGGCCGCGATCCGTGAATTGCCGTCGGCCAGCTTGCCGGCACCCTCGGCGAGTTTGCCCGAACCGTCGTCCAACTTGCCATTTCCCTCGGCGAGCTGTCCGGTTCCGTCAGCCAGCCGGGTTGAGCCCGACTGCAGCTGGCCTGTTCCCCGGCTCAGCGTGGTTGTGCCGTCGGAGAGGGCTTGGGTTCCAGCCAGCAGCCCGGGGTTTGCCGGGTCGCCATCCCCGTTGATTCCGGCGCTGAGTTTGGTGGTGCCGTCCTGCAGGTTGTTGGCGGCGTAAATCAGGCCCGGGCTGTCCGGGTTACCGGGAACGCCGTCCATTCCCACCCTGATTTTGGCCGTGCCGTCGGCCAGCATCGAAGTGCCCAGGACTACGCCGGGATTCTGGGGGTCCGTGGCGTTGAGCTTTTCCGCCAAGGTGGCGAAGCCTGCCTTCAGCCGCCCCGCGCCGTCGTCCAACTGGCTGGCCCCCGTGCTCAACCTGACCGTTCCCGCCTTCAGCTGCCCGGCGCCGTCGTTCAGCTTTGCGGCGCCCGCGTCGAGCTGGCCCGCCCCTGCATAGGCCCGCCGGCCGCCGTCGGCCAGTTTGGCGATCTGGTCCTTTATCACCGCAAGGGGCACCAGGCCCTGGGGCCCGTTGGCAGCCGCTTCAAGTTGGTCCAGTCCCTGGCTGAGGGCGGCGAGCCCGTCGCCCTTGGTGGGATCATTTCCCGCCCCCGGGTATCCCTTGAGCTGGGCTGTTCCGTTCTTCAGCGCCGCAGTTCCGGCGTTGAGGCTGCCAGCCCCGGCATCCAATTGTCCGGCTCCCGCCGCTAGTTGGTTGGTCCCCGCTGCCAGCTGCCCCGCGCCGTCAGCCAGGTTGTTTGGCGCGTTTCCGGATGCCGTGGGGGTCAGTGCCGCGGAAAGCGCGACGGCGCCGGCCCTAAGCTTTCGCGCGCCGTCATCCACCTGGTACACACCCGGGACGAGTTTGTTCAGGACATCGTTCTGGAGCTTGGTGGTACCGGCATGAAGCCTGTCCACCCCCGGCGCCAACTGGTCGCGGACACCAGTGAAGATCCTGCCGGCGCCCGACTCCAGGGCCGCGGCACCGGCATTGAGTTCCGTACTGCCGTCCTTAACCTTGCCCGCACCGTCCTTCACCTGGACCGCGCCCTTGTTGGCGGCTCCTGCGCCCGTGGCCAGCTGGCCCGAACCGTCCTTGAGCTGGGCGGCTCCGGCCGCGGCCTGTACGGCTCCGTCCATCAGCTGCGCAGCGCCGTTGGAGATCTGGCCTGTGAGGTAGGTGTAGAAGGCAAGGAACAGAACCAGTAACAGGGACAGGGCGATGATGGCGACGGACTGCGAACGGACCTTGGGTCTGGCTGAGGCGATGGTTGCTGTGCGGGTTGTCAACGCTGACACTTCCTAACTCTCCGCCTGACGACGCTGCCCTGCGGTGTGGACCGTTGTTGGTAAGGGGTTCCCGTTTCCTCGTGGGTTCCCTGAAAACTGGGGAGGGAGATTGTTACTGATGAGTAACTTACTCGAGAGTAACCACAGGGTGGGAGGGTGGGCAAGGGTTTTGCCCGATTGGTTCGGGCGGCATCCGGAAAGTGTGGCGGACGTCGATTTGTGCGAGCCGAAAGTCTCGGGTAAAGTAATTTCTCGTGCTGAGGCGCACGGAGCAGGGAAAAAGCCCTGAAAACCGGCCCGAAAGTGCCATTGGGATATGGTGTAATTGGCAACACTACGGTTTCTGGTACCGTCATTCTAGGTTCGAGTCCTGGTATCCCAGCTCTGGATTGCAGGCTGTTCCAGCCCGCAAATCGGAAGGTTTCCAGCCGGTCCGCCGATTTGAAACCAAAGCAAAGTGTGTGAAATACTCACTGAGCTTGAACAGCGGAAACGCTGGAAAAAGTACGCGGCCCCATCGTATAGCGGCCTAGTACGCCGCCCTCTCACGGCGGTAACGCGGGTTCGAATCCCGCTGGGGTCACCACCGAAATGGTCCCGGGCAGACGCCCGGGGCCATTTTTCATTTCCCCGTTTATCCTTTCCTAGGGAACGCCCCATCACGTCCTGCACGAATCCTTGCAACATGACGTGGCGTTGCCGGGGGAGCGGCGAAAGGTGATGGCGGGTTGGAGGGGGCGACGCGCCGCGGCAGCCGCCGGCCGGGCCTGAACTGGCATGATGTTGGTGTGACCTCCCGGAACGAGCATGCAGGCGCCGCACGGCTGGAAGCACGCACCGCAGAGGCGGTGGCGCTGCTGGAGGAGATCCGTGCGGGCCTGGCCGGGGTCACGTTGCCGCTGGCGTTGCCGGGCGCTGAGCAGGCCCGCCGCGAAGTTGCCGCAGCAGCAGCGCAGCTCGACGATTACATCCTTCCGCGGTACCGGAGCCTGGATGCTCCGCTGCTCGCCGTCGTCGGAGGTTCCACGGGCGCCGGCAAATCTACGCTGGTGAACGGCCTCGTGGGGCATCCGGTGACCCGCGCGGGCGCAATCCGTCCCACTACCCGCCAGCCCATCCTGCTGCACCATCCAGACGAAGCCGCCTGGTTCGAAGGGCAGCGCGTCCTGCCCGGGTTCAGCCGCATCCGCGGTGCCCTTGCCGGTGGAGCTGTCGTCCCGGGCGGGGGAACATCGCGGACGGACCCTGACTCTGCAACGTCCCTTGTCCTGCTTGCCGACGCCGCGGTGCCTGCCGGCGTCGCACTCCTGGACGCACCTGACGTTGACTCCATTTCCGACCACAACCGGCTGCTCGCGGGCCAGCTGCTGGCCGCCGCCGACCTGTGGGTGTTTGTCACCACCGCAAACCGTTACGCGGACGCCGTCCCGTGGACGCTGCTCCTGGATGCCGCCGGGCGGGACATAACCGTGGCCGTGGTGCTGGACAGGGTGCCTCCCGGCGCGGAGGCCGAGGTGAGCCAGGACCTTCGGGCCCTCCTGGACCGGGAAGGGCTCGGCGGGAGCCCGCTGTTCATCATTCCGGAGACGGCCCTGGATCCGCAGGGCATGCTGCCGGCGGGTGCCGTCACCGAGCTGGGGGAGTGGCTTGGCCGGCTGGCTGCCGATGCGGCCGGCCGCTCCGCCGTGGCCCGCCGTACCCTGAACGGAACTGTGCGCATGCTGGCCACCCGCATCGAAACGCTCGGGCAGGCTGCGCGGGAGCAGGAGCGCGCAGCGGCCCGCCTCGAAGCGGACGCCGTCGCCGCTTACGAGGACGCGGCCGGACGCATTCTGGACGCCACCCGCGACGGCGCCCTGCTGCGCGGCGAGGTGCTGGCGCGCTGGCAGGACTTTGTGGGCACCGGTGAGTTCTTCCGCGCGCTTGAGCAGAACGTGGGCCGCTTCCGTGACCGGCTGGGTGCCTTCTTCCGGGGCGAGCCGGCGCCGGCAGTGAAGGTTGAGGCCGCCATCGAAACCGGGTTGCAGGCGGTGATCCTCGATGAGGCCGCCAATGCCGCCGAGGATACCGACCAGCGGTGGCGCTCCGACCCCGCGGGCCGGCAGCTGCTGGGTACGGATGACCTCTCAGGAACGTCTGCCGGCTTCGCGGGGCGGGCGGCAGCGGAAATCCGGGCCTGGCAGGAAGGGCTGATGGAGCTGATCCGCACGGAAGGCCAGGGGCGCCGGACCCAGGCGCGCTGGCTGTCCTTCGGCATAAACGGCCTGGGGGCCGCGCTGATGATCGTGGTTTTCTCGATGACCGCGGGCCTGACGGGCCTGGAGATCGGGGTAGCCGGCGGTACCGCCGTCGTGGGCCAGCGGCTGCTGGAGGCGGTGTTCGGCGAGGACGCCGTCCGGCGCATGGCGGAGAAAGCGCGCACGGACCTGGCCGGACGCTGCCGCAGGCTGCTGCAGGAGGAACAGCAAAAGTTCCTCGAACGCCTGCCGGAGGAGAACCCGGCCGCAGCGGAGACGCTCGCGGCGCAGTCCCGTGCCCTGGCCCGGCTGGCGGACAACGCATGAGCCGGCACAGCGGAGCCAGGAAGCAGTCCTCCCTGGACCGCCAGCTGCAGGCGCTCCAGGACGCGTGCACCCTCGGCGAGGGAGTCCTCCCCGACGAACCGCTCCAGGAGGCCCTCCGCGTCCTGGAACGGGCCAGCTCCCGCCGCTCATTGTCCGCTGACCACACTGTGGTGGGGTTCTTCGGGGCGACGGGCAGCGGCAAGTCCTCCCTTTTCAACGCCGTCAGCGGGGCGGAAATCGCGACGGCGGCGGCTCGCCGGCCGACGACGTCCGAGCCTTTGGCAGGGGTCTGGGGAGCAGCGGGCAGCGATGCCCTGCTTGACTGGCTGGAGGTGGGGCGCCGGCACCACGCGGCCCCGGTGAAGGGCTTTGCCGACGAGGAAAGCGGCCTGATCTTGCTGGACCTTCCCGATTTCGACTCCACCCGTGCCGCCAACCGTGAAATCGTGCAGCGGATGGTGGGCATGGTGGATGTCCTCGTGTGGGTGCTCGATCCCCAGAAGTATGCAGACGCGGCGGTCCACAACGGCTTCCTGGCGCCGCACGCCTCCCACGGCGCCGTCACCCTTGTGGTCCTGAACCAGGTGGACAGGCTGCCGGAGCGCGACGTGGAGCCCGTGCTCGACTCCCTGCGCGGGATCCTCGCAGGGGAAGGCTTGGGCAAGGTGCGCGTGCTCGCGTCGTCCGCCGTCACCGGAGCGGGCGTAGGCGGGGTGCGTGACGCCATTCGGAAGGTGGCCTTCGAGCGCCAGGCCCGGTCACGGCGGCTGGAAGCCGACGTATCCCGTGCAGCCGGCGGACTCCACAACGCTTCGGGGGACGGCGAAGCCGCAGGCGTGCGGTCAGCGGCAAAAGCCCGGCTCGCCGAGGAACTCGCCGTGGCCGCAAACGTTCCCGCCGTGGTGCAGGCCGTGTCCCAGTCATACCGGCTCGAGTCGGTGCGCTGCACGGGCTGGCCGGTCACCCGCTGGCTCTCCAGGTTCCGGCCGGACCCCTTGAGGCGGCTCAACCTCCGCAGCAACGCGCCGGCCGGCCTCAACCGGACCTCGCTGCCGCCGGCCGGAGCGCCGGAACGGGCCCGGACGGACGCAGCCGTCAGGGAGTTCGCCGACGCCGCCAGCGCCGGGGCTCCCGGCCCCTGGCGCGCAGCAATCAGGGGTGCCGCCAGGGAAGGCAGGGACCGGCTGCCGGATGCCCTCGACCAGGCGATTGCCGGCGCGGACCTCGGCGCCAACCGCAGGGCGTGGTGGTGGGGCGTCTTCAACGTGGTGCAGTGGCTGGCGCTGCTGACGGTGCTGGGCGGCCTGGGCTGGCTTGGCGTCCTGGCCGCCCTGGGCTATTTCCAGATGCCGGTCCCGGAGGTGCCGCGGGTGGAGGGCTGGCCCGTGCCCACCCTCATGATCGCTTTTGGTGTTGTGTTAGGGATTTTCCTCGCCATTACGGGCCGCTTCATCGCTGCCGCTGCGGCCAGGGCCCGGGCCGCGCGGGCACGGAGGCGGCTCAACGCTGCTGTTGCTGCCGTGGCGCAGGAGATGGTGGTTGATCCGGTGGAGGCGGAGATCGCCCGGCTGTCCGCGTTCAATGCGGCGCTGAAGACGGCGGCGTAGGCGTCCCTCAGTTGGCGGCCCCGAAGTTGGCAGCGCCGGTCAGCCGCCGCCCGCGAGACCGGCGGCTGCGTCCCTGACTTTGATCATGGTGCGCAGGTTGCGGGTGGTGGTGGCGGCCTTGAATTTGGCCTTGGCGCTGATTTTGCTGAAGGGACTGTCCAGGGTTCCGCCGACTGGAGCGAGCCAGGCCAGGGCCTCTGGACCCAGGCGGTGCTGGTCATGGCTCTCCAGCGCTGACCCGGCCGCTTCCAGCTCATCAAGGACAGCCGTGTCCGATGACAGGGTGATGTAGCTGTGGGTGGACTTGTCGTCGTCGGGGTAGGGGCAGGCCGCCACCAGCCCGGCCACCCTCCGGGCGTCCAGAACCACCACCCACGCTTCGTAGCCGAACGCCCCACGGAGGCACTTTTCGCATTGCCTCTTGACGCCAGCTGCATCCAGGCTGCTGGAGAGCACCACGTTTCCACTCGCCAGCAAGGTCTTGGCGTCCGCGAAACCGCAGTTCTTCAGTGCCTCCCGAAGGTCCGCCATTTTGATATTGATGCCGCCCACGTTGATGCCGCGGAGGAACACTGCATAGCTGCCCATGGCCACAGCCTAGCGGCAGGTCCCGGGCGTCAGGCGTTGTTCTTGCCTCAGTCGTTGTTCTTGCGGAGGGCCTCGGTCAGGATCCGGCCGGCATTGCAGACTACTTCCGCATGCAGCCGCCCCGGCTGGCGGGTCAGCCGCTCAATCGGGCCGGAAATGGAGACGGCGGCGATCACCCTGCCGGAGGGGCCTCGTACCGGGGCCGAGACGGAGGCGACCCCCGGCTCGCGTTCGCCGAGGCTCTGTCCCCAGCCCCGCCGTCGTACGCCTGCCAGGACGGTGGGCGTGAAACGGGCTGACTGCAGGCCCTCAAGGAGCCGGTCGTGGTCCTCCCAGGCAAGCAGCACCTGGGCGGCGGAGCCTGCCTTCATGGACAGCTGCGTGCCGACGGGGATGGTGTCGCGCAGCCCGATGGGACGTTCGGCGGAGGCGACACACACGCGCCAGTCTCCCTGGCGGCGGAAGATCTGGGCGCTTTCGCCCGTGGCGTCGCGGAGCTGCATCAGCACGGGCCCCGCGGAGGCGATCAGGCGGTCCTCGCCGGCGGCCGAGGCGAGCTCCACGAGGCGGCTGCCAAGGACGAACCGGCCCTGGATGTCGCGGCTGACAAGGCGGTGGTGGACGAGCGCCAAAGCGAGGCGGTGGACGGTGGGCCGGGCCAGGCCGGTAGCAGCCACGAGCTGGGCCAGGGTGGTGGGGCCGGCCTCGAGTGCGTCGAGCACCTGGGCCGCTTTATCAATGACACCGACTCCACTAGAATTGTCCATGTAATGATATTGCCGTCTCAATATCTGAGATGCAAATCTTTCGGCTGGCGCAGCGCGGAGCCGTCCTGATTCAGTTGGACTAATCAGCCAAACAGCAGTGAAGGGAGATGGCCATGGCAAAGACATTGGCCGAGAAAGTCTGGGACGCCCATGTGGTGCGCAAAGGTGACGGCGACGGTGCCAACGCCCAGCCCGACCTTCTGTTCATCGACCTCCACCTGGTCCACGAAGTCACGTCCCCGCAGGCCTTCGAAGGCCTCCGCCTGGCCGGCCGGAAACTGCGCCGCCCGGACCTGACCATCGCCACCGAGGACCACAACACCCCCACGCTGGACATCGACAAGCCTATTGCCGATCTCACCAGCCGCACCCAGATCCAGACGCTGCGCAACAACTGCGCGGAGTTCGGCGTCCGCCTGCACAGCCTCGGCGACGCCGAGCAGGGCATCGTGCACGTGGTGGGGCCGCAGCTGGGCCTCACACAGCCCGGTATGACAGTGGTCTGCGGCGATTCGCACACCTCCACGCACGGCGCGTTCGGCGCCCTGGCGATGGGCATCGGCACGTCCGAGGTGGAGCACGTCATGGCCACCCAGACACTGTCCCTGAAGCCATTCAAGACCATGGCCATCAACGTTGAGGGCACCCTCCGTCCGGGCGTCACCGCCAAGGACATCATCCTGGCAGTCATCGCCAAGATCGGCACCGGCGGCGGCCAGGGCTACGTCCTGGAATACCGCGGCTCGGCCATCCGGGCATTGTCCATGGACGCCCGCATGACCATCTGCAACATGTCCATCGAAGCCGGTGCCCGTGCCGGAATGGTGGCGCCTGACGAAACCACCTATGAGTACATGAAGGGCCGCCCGCACGCGCCGGAAGGCGCTGACTGGGACGCCGCCGTCGAGTACTGGAATACGCTCAAGACCGACGACGACGCCACCTTCGACGCCCAGGTGGACCTGGACGCCGACACGCTGGAGCCGTTCGTCACCTGGGGCACCAACCCGGGCCAGGGCGTGTCCCTGTCCGAGTCCGTGCCGTCCCCGGCGGACTTCGGCGACGAAAACGCCAAGGCTGCCGCCGAGCGCGCCCTGCAGTACATGGGACTGGAAGCCGGCACCCCCATGAAGGACATCCGCGTGGACACCGTCTTCCTGGGCTCCTGCACCAACTCTCGGATCGAGGACCTTCGGGCGGCTGCCGATATCATCCGCGGCCGCGAGAAGGATCCGAACGTCCGCATGCTGGTGGTTCCCGGATCCGCCCGCGTCCGGCTCGAAGCCGAGGCCGAAGGACTGGACCGCGTGTTCAAGGACTTCGGCGCCGAATGGCGCTTCGCCGGTTGCTCGATGTGCCTGGGCATGAACCCGGACCAGCTGGAACCGGGGGAGCGCTGCGCCTCCACCTCCAACCGCAACTTCGAAGGACGCCAGGGCAAGGGTGGGCGCACCCACCTGGTGTCACCGGTGGTCGCGGCAGCCACTGCCGTGCGCGGCACCCTGAGCTCGCCGTCGGACCTTGAACCGGCCCCCGAACCCGCCGCCATCCGCATCGACGCAGCCTAGGACAAGACCATGGAAAAGTTCACCAAGCACACCGGCATCGGCGTCCCGCTGCGCCAGAGCAACGTCGATACCGACCAGATCATCCCCGCCGTCTACCTCAAGCGCATCACCCGCACCGGCTTCGAGGACGCCCTGTTCTCCGCCTGGCGCAAGGACCCCTCCTTCATCCTGAACCAGGAGCCCTACAGCGCCGGTTCGGTGCTGGT
This sequence comes from Arthrobacter sp. MOO21, assembly GCF_057369995.2. NCBI lineage: Bacteria > Bacillati > Actinomycetota > Actinomycetes > Micrococcales > Micrococcaceae > Arthrobacter > Arthrobacter sp. MOO21. Next base: position 3,459,511 of record NZ_CM170671.2, read on the forward strand.
GGCCGGCCCGGACTTCGGCACCGGATCCTCCCGCGAACACGCCGTCTGGGCCCTGAAGGACTACGGGTTCAAGGCCGTGCTGTCTTCCCGCTTTGCCGACATCTTCCGCGGCAACTCCGGCAAGCAGGGGCTGCTGGCCGCGCAGGTGGCGCAGGACGACATCGAACTCATCTGGAAAGAGCTCGAAAACGCGCCGGGAACCGAGGTCACCGTAGACCTCGAATCCAAGACCGTGGTGTGCGGCAACATCGTGGCGCCGTTCGAGATCGACGACTACACCCGCTGGCGGCTGCTGGAAGGCCTGGATGACATCGGGTTGACGCTTCAGCACGAGGCGGACATCACTGCGTATGAAGCCACCCGCCCCAGCTTCAAGCCGAAAACGCTGCCGGCCCGGGTTTCCTAGGCCGGGCTTTCCCTCCGGCCCCCTTCCCGCAGGCGCGGGGCCGGGGCCGGAGCTGTTTGGAGGCCGCCACGCCCCGCCTTCGGCAGCCCCTTATTTCGGTTCGGTAACGCGACCTCCTATGCTTGGTTGGAGCCTTCGCAAGGATTTGTGGGCTAGTGATCGTGAGGAAACCGGTATATGAGTAGTGTTCTGACAATCCGCGGCGGAGTCCCGCTTACAGGCCGCGTCAGCGTCCGGGGGGCAAAGAACCTCGTCCCCAAGGCAATGGTGGCGGCACTGCTCGGCAACGAACCCTCGGTGTTGCGGAACGTTCCGGAAATCAAGGACGTGGAGGTCGTCACCTCCCTGCTGCAGCTGCACGGCGTGACGGTTGAGAAAGACCCCGTCAACGGTGATCTCACCCTGGATCCCAAGGCCGCCAAGACCGCGCCCAGCACCGCCATCGACGCCCACGCAGGTGACTCCCGCATCCCCATCCTGCTCTGCGGACCCCTGATCCACGCCATCGGCGAGGCTTTCATTCCCGACCTCGGCGGCTGCAAGATTGGCGACCGGCCCATCGACTACCACCTCGACGTGCTGCGCCAGTTCGGGGCAGTGGTGGAAAAGCGCCCGGGCGGCATCCACATCTCCGCGCCCAAGGGGCTCCACGGGGCCAAGATCTCCCTGCCCTACCCGTCCGTTGGCGCCACCGAACAGGTCCTTCTCAGCGCCACCCGGGCCGAAGGCATTACCGAGCTCTCCGGTGCCGCCACCGAGCCGGAGATCATCGACCTCATCGCCGTGCTGCAGAAGATGGGCGCCATCATCAGCGTCCAGACCGACCGGACTATCCGCATCGAGGGCGTCCGCGATTTGGGCGGCTACAACCACCGCGCCCTGTCGGACCGCAACGAATCGGCCTCCTGGGCATCGGCAGCCCTGGTGACCCGCGGCGACATCTTCGTTGAAGGTGCCTCCCAGCGCGACATGATGACCTTCCTGAACACCTACCGAAAGGTGGGTGGCGGCATGGACATCGGCGAGGACGGCATCCGCTTCTACCACCGCGGCGGAAAGCTGAACCCGCTGGTCCTCGAAACCGACGTCCACCCCGGCTTCATGACGGACTGGCAGCAGCCGCTCGTCGTCGCGCTGACGCAGGCTGAAGGCGTGTCCATCGTCCACGAGACGGTGTACGAGAACCGCTTCGGCTTCACCGACGCCCTGATCCGCATGGGTGCCAGCATCCAGGTCCACCGCGAGTGCCTGGGCAGTGTGCCTTGCCGGTTCGGCCAGCGCAACTTCCTGCACTCCGCTGTGATCTCCGGACCCACCCAGCTCAAGGGCACCGATATCGATGTCCCAGACCTCCGCGGCGGGTTCAGCCACCTGATCGCCGCCCTGGCTGCCACCGGCACCTCGCGCGTCACCGGCATCGACATCATTAACCGCGGCTATGAACGCTTCACCGAGAAGCTCGCGGGACTCGGCGCCGACTTCGACATCACCACTACGAAGTAGAGCGGGACCGTGAAGGAATCGGCCAAGAGCAAGGCCACGTTCGTTTTCATTGCCGGGATTGTCCGGCCCCTGATGACAGCGATGATGAGCAAGAAATGGGAGGGAACCGAAAAACTTCCCGCCGGCGGGTTCATCGCCGCCCCCAACCACTGCACGGAAATTGACCCCCTGGTGGTGGGCCACATGCTCTACAACAACAAGCGCGCACCGCACTTCCTGGCCAAGGCGGCCCTGTTCAAGGTTCCCGGCCTTGGCTGGCTCCTGCGGGCCACCAAGCAGGTGCCCGTGGAACGTTCGACGGCGGGAGCGAACCGCTCACTGCAGGTCGCCCAGGAGATCGTGGCCGAGGGAGGGGCGATCATCATCTACCCGGAGGGCACCCTCACCCGCGATCCCGGGCTCTGGCCCATGAAGGGACACACCGGCGCGGCGAGGCTGGCCCTGGAGGGCGGCATCCCCGTGGTTCCCATCGCGCACTGGGGTGCGCACGAGGTCTTCCCCCGGTACGGCAAGACGTTCCACATCTTCCCCCGCAAGCTTTCGCGGGTGGTGGTGGGAGACCCGGTGGACCTCAGCGCCTTCGCCGGCCGTCCCCTCGACAAGGCGACCCTGACGGAAGCCACCGACGCCATCATGGACGCCATTACGCAACTCCTTGCCGGGCTCCGCGGCGAGCAGCCTCCCGCTGAGCGCTGGGATCCGGCCAAGCAGCAGCAGTCCAAGCATGGCCGCTTCGTGGAGCGCGGACAGCAGCCCGAGGCCGGAACGGATGCTCGGTGACCGCTGAAGGAAAGCTCGCGGTTTCGGCCCGCAGCGTCGCCGTCCTGGGCGCGGGTTCCTGGGGTACGACGTTCGCGAAAATCCTCGGCGATGCCGCCACCGCCGCCGGGACTCCCCGTTCCATCAGGATCTGGGGCCGGCGCGCGGAAATCGTGGACGAGATCAATAGCGGCCACCGCAACTCCGAGTACCTCAAGGACATCGTCCTGCCCGGCAGCATCACCGCCTCGACGGATGTACGGGAGGTGCTGGCGGGGGCCGACCTCGTGGTGGTGGCCGTCCCGGCCCAGTCCCTGCGTCCGCAGCTTCGCGAATGGAAGGACATGATCGCGCCGGGCGCGGTGGTCGTGTCGCTGATGAAGGGCCTGGAACTGGGAACCGACGCCCGGATGAGCGAGGTCATTGCCCAGGAGCTGGACCTGCCGCTGGAGCGCATCGCGGTGGTTTCCGGACCCAACCTCGCCATGGAGATCGCCCGCGAGGAGCCGACCGCCTCCGTGGTGGCCTGCACTGATTCGGCCATCGCGGGCTGGATCGCGAGGACCTGCACGGCCCCCTATTTCCGGCCGTACACCACGGCCGACGTCGTGGGCGTCGAAATCGGCGGCATCGTAAAGAACGTGATTGCGCTGGCGGTCGGGATCTGCGAAGGCAAGGAGATGGGCGACAACACCAAGGCTTCCGTCATTACCCGCGGGCTGGCGGAAACGTCCCGCCTGGCGCTGGCCCTGGGCGGAGACGCGAAGACCATGGCGGGGTTGGCCGGGCTCGGGGACCTCGTGGCCACCTGTTCCTCCCCGCTCTCCCGGAACCACACCGCCGGCCGGCTCCTGGGCCAGGGGCTGACGCTGGACGAGGTGGGCCGGAAAATGACCCAGACCGCCGAAGGCATCAAATCCGGCCAGGCCGTCCACGAACTTGCCGGCAAGCTCGGCGTCGAAATGCCCATCACTGCCGCTGTCGTTGCGGTGCTGGCAGGCAAGCTGTCCGTTGACCAACTGGGGCCGGTCCTGCTGTCCCGGGAATTGAAACCTGAAGGCGATTACTGACCATGTCACAAGACATATCCACCACGGGGGAAACGGCGAGCACGCGAAAGCCGCGGGTAGCGGTGCTTTTCGGCGGCCGCTCCAGCGAGCACGCCGTCAGCTGCGTGACGGCGGCCGGAGTGCTGGGCGCCATCAACAAGGACAAGTACGAGGTGATCCCCATCGGGATCGCCAAGACGGGACAGTGGGTCCTGGCCCCCGCCGATACCGCCCAGTGGTCCCTCGCGGCGTCGTCGCTCCCGGAAGTGGTGCCCTCCGCCCGGACGGTTACCCTGGCCGAAATCGGCGGGGAGCACCAGCTGATCGTCGCGGCACCCAATGAGGTACCGCAGGAGCTCGGCGCCGTCGACGTCGTCTTTCCGCTGCTCCACGGACCGTTCGGTGAGGACGGCACCATCCAGGGCCTCCTGGAACTGTCCGACACCCGCTATGTCGGCGCCGGTGTCCTGGCCTCGGCCGTCGGCATGGACAAGCACTTCATGAAGGTGGTCTTCGAGGCCGCCGGCCTGAGGGTTGGCCCCTACGTGTCGGTCTCGGACCGGCAGTGGCTCAAGGACCCGGAGTCAGTCCGCAAGCAGGTGGACCGGCTTGGCTTCCCCGTCTTCGTCAAACCGGCGCGCGCGGGTTCGTCGATGGGTATTTCCAAGGTGGATTCACTGGAGGAACTGGACGCGGCCATCGAAGAAGCCCGGCGGCACGACCTTCGGCTCGTCATCGAGGCCGGAATCGTCGGGCGGGAGATCGAATGCGCCGTCCTCGAAGGCCGGGGTACCGACTCGCCTCGGACTTCCATGCCTGGTGAGATCTCCGTGGCCGGCGGAACGCACGAGTTCTATGACTTCAACGCCAAGTACGTCGAGGACGATGCCGCAGCGCTGAGCTGCCCGGCGGACATCCCCGCGGAAGCCATTTCACGGGTCCGCGAACTGGCCGCTGCCGCGTTCGACGCCGTGGGTGCCGAAGGCCTGAGCCGCGTGGACTTCTTCTACACTCCCGAGGGCGAACTGATCATCAACGAGATCAACACCATGCCCGGCTTCACGCCCAAGAGCATGTACCCGCAGATGTGGGCCGCCTCCGGCCTGGACTACGCGGACCTGATCGATGAGCTCATCTACCTGGCCCTGAACCGCAAGACCGGCCTTCGCTGATCCCCACCGGCGCCCTAACCTCGCTTCGCGTCGGTCAGGGAACCCTGCCGGCGTGGGCCCACGGGGATTGAGCCTGTCGAAACCTATTGGCTCTTCGGCAGGTTCTGCAGTTCCTCCTGGCCTACGCAGTTCCGCACCGCCGGAACCTTGGCTGCCGCGGCCGACAGGTCCGCCAGTACTGTTGCGGAGCTGATCTTGTCCGGGTCCATCAGGATCTCCGTGGCAGGCTCACGGCCGTAGGTGGTGAGGGTCCACACCGGGTCGCCCTCCTTGATCACCCAGTCGACGCCGTTGACCGTGACGCAGCGGTCCGTCGTCGGCCCCGGCACGTTGACGCCGCACCGCAGGATCACCAGCGAGGGATCACCCCAGGCGGCGGTGGCCTGGCTGTTGGTCTTGCGCAGCTTCGAATCGCCGATCGCGTCCGGCAGGGCCACCATCATGGGTGCACACGCCGGGTTGGCCGCGTCCCTGGCCGCCGTGACGTCCACGGCCGGGGCACAGGCGGCCAGCGGAAGGGCAACAATTCCCCCGATCAGTGCCATCCCGGCGGCGCGGGCGTACAGGGAAGGCTGGAGACGGTGCATCCTTCCAGCCTATCGCCGCCACTGGCCCCGCCGGGACACGATGTCGGCGGGGCGCGGTAGCGTAGTGGCGTGCCTGTAGACCTCCCTGACCGCATTGCCTGCCAGCCCACTGTCGCCGGCCTGTCCGAAGCCGACCTGCTTTCCCTGATCTTCCCGCGCCTGCGGATGGGGGAGTCCCATGCAGCAGCCACGCTGCTGGGGCCGGGGGACGACGCCGCCATCGTGGCCGCCCCGGACGGCAGGACCGTGATCAGCATCGACACGCAGGTCCAGGACCAGGACTTCCGCCTTTTGTGGCCGAACGGCTACCGGACCACCGGATTCGACGTCGGCTGGAAGGCGGCCGCGCAGAACCTCAGCGACATCAATGCCATGGGGGCGCGGGCCACGGCCATGGTGGTAAGCCTCACCCTTCCGGTGGATACCCCGGTCAGCTGGGTGGAGGAGCTCGCCGACGGGCTTGCCGCGGGAATTACCGCCCTGGGCGCCAACGCCTGCTCAGTGGCCGGCGGCGACCTGGGCCGTGGCCGCGAAATCTCCGTGACGGTCGCCGTCACGGGCACGCTCGACGGCGGCCGGCCAGTCCTGCGCTCCGGCGCGCAACCAGGCGACGTCCTGGCTTTGGCCGGAACGGTCGGCCACGCCGCGGCTGGCCTGGCCCTGCTGGAGTCGAGCGTTGCAGTGGACAGCCTCAGCCCTGCCGAACGCGTGTTCCTTGACCTGCAGTCCCGCCCCCGGCCGCCGCTGGCGGCAGGGCCGGCCGCCCGTGCAGCCGGCGCCACGGCGATGCTGGACGTCTCCGACGGCCTGCTGCGCGACGGCAAGCGTTTGGCCGCTGCCAGCAATGTCGCCGTCCACCTCGACCCCGCCGTGCTGCAGCACCTTGCCGGACTCCTCCAGCCGGCCGCGGCGCTGCTGGCCACGGACGCCGCGAAGTGGGTGCTGGGCGGCGGAGAGGACCATGGCCTGCTGGCCACATTCCCGGCCGGCGTTCGGCTGCCTCCCGGATTCACTGCGATAGGCTCGATACAAGCACTCGGAACCGATGAAGGCCCGGGAGTCCTGATAGCGGGCCGGGCCGCGGACACCGGGGGATGGGATCACTTTGCACACTAAGGTTGCCGCCAACGGGCTGGCGATGAAGAGGTGGCTGGGCAAGGCTGAAACTGCCCTCGGCAACCACAGCGACCGCCTCAATGCCATTAACATCTTCCCGGTGGCTGACGGTGATACCGGCACCAACCTCTACCTCACGGTGCGCGCCGCCGCCCGCTCCCTCGTGCTCAGCGAAGACCAGCCGGCCCCGGTTGATGTGGGGGCCATCCTTGCCACCGCAGGGCAGGCGGCCATGGAGGAAGCCAGGGGGAACTCCGGAACACTCTTTTCAGTCTTCCTGTGCGCCGCCGCCGAGCCGCTGGCCGGACACACCCGCTTGACCTCTACCCTGCTGGCGGCAGCCCTGAACCGGGCACAGATCCGCGCCTGGTCCGCCCTCAGCGACCCCGTACCCGGGACCATGCTGTCGGTCATGGAAGCGGCGGCCCGCGCCGCGGCCGCGGTGGACGCAGGGCAGAACGGAGACGACAGCAACCATGCGCTGGGACTGGCGCTCGACGCCGCGGTTGAGGGCGCCCTGGCGGCGGTAATCCACACGGAGGAACAGCTCGACGCGCTGCAGTCCGCCCATGTGGTGGACGCCGGCGGCGTGGGAATGCTGCTGATCCTGGACTGCCTCCGCTCCGCGGTCATGGGCCAGGAACTGCAAAGCGAGCTCCTGGACGGCCTGCATGGCTACGACGTGTCGGATCCCCACATCCACGCTTCCATGCCGGACGACGACGGCGTGGAAGTCATGTGCACCATCAGCCTGTCGCCGTTGAACGCGGCCACGCTCAGGCAGCGGCTCGACGAAATTGGCGAGTCAGTGATCATGAGCCAGGTTGGCGGCGGCCCGGATGCCGAAGGAAACTACCGCTGGCGCGTTCACGTCCATGTCCCGGACCCGGACCCGGCGGTGGAGATCATCAAGTCCCTGGGCGAACCGTCGCAGATCAGTTTCAGCGAACTGGCGCTGCCGCGGGATCCTGAGGCGGACGCAGTGAACACCAGCGGGCATGAACGCTGAACTGGACCTCGCCCTGGAGCGGCGGATCGGGAAACGCTCCGCGGCGGTCATTGAAAAGCACCTCGGCATCACCACCGTCGAAGAGCTCCTCAGCTATTTCCCCCGCCGCTACCTCACCAGGGGTGAGCTGACGCCCATCAGTGAACTCCCACTCGATGAGGAAGTCACCCTGATTGCCAGGGTGCTCTCCAGCAGCACCCGGAGCATGCAGGCACGCCGCGGGACCATCACCGACGTCATAGTTTCCGACGACGACGGGCAGCAGGGGCTTCGGCTGGTGGGCGGCCGCGACTTCCGCGGCAAAGTGCCGGGAACCCTCAAGATCAGCTTCTTCAACGGCTACAAGGCCAAGGCGGAGCTGCTGCAGGGCCGGGCGCGCCCTCTTCTCAGGAAAAGTCAGCAGTTTCAAGGGCCAACTGGGCCTGACAAACCCTGACTTCCTCATCCTGGACGACGACCCCTTCGGCCAGGGCAGCGGAGATCCGGAGAATCTCGCCGCCATGCCCATCCCCGTGTACCCGGCGACGGCCAAGCTGCCCAGCTGGAAGATCCAGCAGGTCATCGCCGCCCTCCTGGAAACCGTGGACCTCGGCTCCCTGCCGGATCCGGTACCCGCGGGCGTCGCGGCGCGGGAAGCTTTCCTGCCCCTGGCGGATGCCTACCGGCTCATCCACGCGCCCCAGTCTGCCACGGACTGGAAGCGGGCCCGGGACCGCTTCCGGTACCAGGAAGCCCTCGTGCTGCAGTCCGCGCTGGCGCGGCGCAGGGCGCAACTCGCCGCCGAGGAAGCCACCGCCCGGCGCCCTGCAGAGGACGGCATCCTGTCCGCCTTCGACAGCAACCTGCCCTTCACGCTCACTGCCGGCCAGGCCGCCATCGGAAAGACCCTCGCCGCCGAACTTGCGCGCGACACCCCTATGAACCGGCTGCTGCAGGGCGAAGTGGGATCCGGCAAGACCATCGTGGCGCTGCGGGCCATGCTGCAGGTGGTCGACGCCGGGGGACAGGCTGCCCTCCTGGCCCCCACCGAAGTGCTCGCCGCCCAGCACTACGACTCCATCCGCCGCACCCTTGGCCGGCTTTCGGCGGACGGGCTGCTGGGCGGGCTGGCCGGAAGTGCAGGACCGTCCGTCCAGGTCACGCTCCTGACCGGTTCCATGCCCACGGCCGCACGGAAACAGGCCATGCTGGACGCCGCTTCCGGCACGGCGGGCATCATCATCGGAACCCATGCATTGCTCAGCGACAACGTGTCCTTCTACGACCTTGGCCTGATTGTGGTGGACGAGCAGCACCGCTTCGGCGTGGAGCAGCGCGACGCGCTCCGGGCCAAGGCCCGCAAGCCCCCGCACCTGCTGGTCATGACCGCCACCCCCATTCCCCGCACCGTTGCGATGACCGTCTTCGGTGACCTGGAAACCTCCACCCTCGACGAACTGCCCCAGGGCAGGGCGCCGATCACCACCCATTTGGTGGGCCTGGCGGAGAACCCCGCCTGGGCGGCACGGATCTGGGCACGCGCCCGGGAGGAAATCGACGCGGGCCACCAGGTGTACGTGGTCTGCCCCAAGATCGGTACCGACGACGACGGCGACTTCACCCCGGGTGAAGCCGAACCGCCAGGGCTCGACGCCGACGACACCGCGCGGGAGTCCGCCTCCGTAACAGCCGTCGTCGAGCATCTGCTGGGGGAGCCATCCTTGTCCGGGGTGCCGCTGGCTCCGCTGCACGGGCGCCAGGACCCGGACCTGAAGACCGACACCATGGCCGGGTTCACCGCCAACCGCATCAAACTGCTCGTGTCCACCACCGTGATCGAGGTGGGCGTGGACGTCCACAACGCCACCCTCATGGTCATCCTGGACGCCGACAGGTTCGGGATCTCCCAGCTTCACCAGCTCCGCGGCCGTGTGGGCCGCGGCGGCCTGCCCGGGACCTGCCTGCTGGTCACTGCCCTCGAGCCCGGACATCCCAGCCGGCGGCGGCTGGAGGCGGTGGCCGCCACCACGGATGGCTTCGTCCTGTCGCAGGAAGACCTGAAGCTGCGGCGTGAGGGGGACATCCTGGGCGCCTCCCAGTCCGGCGGCCGCTCAACCCTGAAGCTGCTGCGGGTCCTGGACCATGAAGACATTATTGCCAGGGCGAGGGAAGACGCGCAGGGCGTTGTCCGGGACGACCCCTTCCTGTCCAGTCATCCGGAACTCGCTGATGCCATCGACAAATACCTCAACCCCGAAAAGGAGGCGTTCCTTGAACGCGGCTAGCAAGGAAAGCGCCGTTCGCGGCCGGAAGACGCGGTGGGCGGCATGACCCGGATCATCGCGGGAGCCGCGGGCGGCACACCGCTGACGGCCGTCCCGGGATCGTTGACGCGGCCTACCACGGACAGGGTCAAGGAAGCACTGTTTTCCCGGCTTGATGCTTTCGAGGCCATCGCCGGCGCCCGGGTGCTGGACCTGTACGCCGGCTCCGGGTCCCTGGGCGTGGAGAGCGGCAGCAGGGGTGCGGCGTCCGTGGACCTGGTGGAGTCGGATGCCAAGGCCAGCGCCGTGTGCCAGCGCAATGCCGACCTTATTAATGGTGTCCTGGGGCGCAAGGCGGTCACCGTGCACCGCTCCAAGGTCGAGCCCTTCCTGGAACGTGCCGCCGAAGCCGCGGCGTGGGACCTCGTCTTCCTGGATCCGCCGTATCCATTGGAGGAGGCGGCAGTGACATCGGTGCTGCAAAAGCTGAGCGCCCACCTGTCTCCGGGGGCAGTCGTCGTGGTGGAGCGGTCCTCCCGTTCGCCGGAGCCTGGCTGGCCCGAAGCGATGACGCGGTTCGCGGAGAAGAAATACGGGGAAACCAGGCTGTGGTTCGCAGAGCCGTTCGTCCCGGACGCCATCGACGCCGAGGATGTTCCCCTGTCCCAGGACGGCGCGTGACACAGGACGGCGCGCGGGACAGCGCGGGGGGAGCCCGAACGGGAGCCCGGCACGGAGGGATAAGGCGGGTCAGCCTGCCAGCGCGTCCAGGTCGACTCCCGCCAGGACCCTGGCCGGATGCGGGCCCCGGGCAAGCAGCTCGGCGGTCCACTGCTCCGGCCACTTTCCCAGGGTTCCGGCAAGGATGATGTTGCCGGGGTACCGGCCTTCGAACATCCCGGCCTCCGCGAAGGCGGCCACGTCCCCCATGACGTCACGCAGCGCCACTACCTGGCTCCGTACCAGGGTGAGCCCCGGTTCGTCACCGACGTTGACGATCAGCAGTCCGTCCGGACCCAAGTGTGCTTTCGCCTCCCGGTAGAACCCGCTGGAGGCGATGTGGGCGGGTGCCTCGGGTCCGGAGAAAATATCCAGGATTACGACGTCGAACCTGAGGTCGGGGTCCAGCGCGCCGAGTGCATCCCTGGCGTCGCCGATGATGGTGGTCAGGTCCGTGCCCTCGGGAAGGGGCAGGTATTTCAGGACAAAGTCCAGCAGCTCACGCTCGAGTTCCACCGCGTACTGGACCGAGCCTGGGCGGGTGGCCTGGATGTACCGGGCCAGCGTCAGGGCGCCCGCTCCCAGGTGCAGCGCCCGGACCGGCGCGCCTTCCGGAGCGGCAAGATCCACCAGGTGCCCGATCCTGCGCAGGTACTCGTAGAAGATCTCGGCGGGCCGCTCGAGGTTGACGTGCGACTGTTCAGCGCCGCCGATGCTCAGGACGAAGCCGCCGTCGGTGAAAGCGTCCGGTTCGATGGTGGCATGCTGGCCGGTGGTCCGCAGGAACCGCGAAGACATCAGAGCTTGCCACGCAGCGTGGCAAGCCGCTCCGCGGCTTCCTCCAGGACGGCATTCTTTTTGCAGAAGGCGAACCGGAGCAGGCTTCGGGTGCGCTGGGCACCTTCCTCATGGCAGAACACGGGGACCGGGATGGCGGCCACGCCCACCAGCGCCGGCAGCCGCCTGGCGAGGTCCAGCGCGTCGGTGATGCCGAGCGGGGCGGTGTCTACGTTGACGAAGTAGGTGCCCTGCGGGGTGAAGACGTCGAAACCGGCGGCGCGCAGCCCTTGGCTGAGGATGTCGCGCTTCTGCTCCAAGGCTGTGGCAACGCCGTCATAGAAAGTGTCCGGCAGGGCCAGGCCCTGGGCGATTGCCAACTGGAAGGGGGTGCCCGAGCTGTAGGTGAGGAACTGCTTCACGGTGCGCACCGCGGAAACGAGTTCCGCGGGCCCGCTGAGCCAACCCACCTTCCAACCTGTCAGGGAAAAGGTCTTTCCTGCCGAGGAAATGGTGATGGTGCGTTCCCCGGCTCCCGGCAGTGAAGCCACCGGCGTGTGGGCGACGCCGAACGTGAGGTGCTCGTACACCTCATCGGTGATGATGATGCTGCCGTGCCGGGCCGCAAGGTCCACGACGCGCTGCAGGACGTTCCGGGGGAACACCGCCCCCGTAGGGTTGTGCGGGTTGTTCAGCAGCACCACCCGCGTCCGCTCGTTGAAGGCGGCCTCCAGGGCGTCCAGGTCGGGCATGAAGTCCGGGGCCGCCAGCGGCACCGTCACGTGGGCGGCGCCGGACAGTCCAATGATTGCCCCGTACGAGTCGTAGAACGGCTCGAACGTCAGCACCTCGTCGCCCGGCCGGGCGTACGCCAGGAGGGCGGCCGCGATGCCTTCCGTGGCGCCCGTGGTGATGATGACCTCCGAGGCAGGATCCACTGACAGCCCGTAGAAGCGTTCCTGGTGTGCGGAAACGGCTTCCCGGAGTTCGGGGATCCCCTTCCCCGGCGCATACTGGTTGGCTCCGGCGGCGATGGCCGCTCGGGCGGCTTCCCGGATATCGGCCGGGCCGTCCTCGTCCGGAAAGCCCTGGCCGAGGTTGATGGCGCCGGTCTGCAGGGCCAGGGTTGTCATCTCCTCGAAGATGGTCACGCCAAGGCTGCCATCGGGTGAAAGGAGGTTGGCACCAAGTGCGGTGCGCTGCCATGGGGCAGGTGCCAGGGGCGTGGAAAGTTCCCGTGCAGGATGCATCCAGTCATGGTATCCCGGCCTTGCCATGGGGTAGGTTCGGAGCATGAGACGCGCTGTTTGCCCCGGATCCTTCGACCCCATCCACAACGGCCATCTCGAAGTCATCGCACGTGCCGCCGGGCTCTTTGACGAGGTCATCGTGGCCATTTCCACGAACTTCGCGAAGAAGTACATGTTCACCCTCGACGAGCGGCTCGAGATGGCACGTGAGACCCTCGCCTCCCTCAAAGGCATCGTCGTTGAACCGGTGGGCGAGGGGCTTTTGGCCGAGTATTGCCGCCAGCGGGGAGTGTCCGCCATCGTCAAGGGGCTCCGGTCGTCGTCGGACTTCGACTACGAGCACCCCATGGCCACCATGAACCGTCAGCTGAGCGGAGTGGAGACGGTATTCCTTCCGGCCGAGGCAAGCTACGTGCACCTGTCCTCCACGTTGATCAAGGAGGTGGCATCCCTGGGCGGGAACATCACCGATTACGTGCCGAGGTCCGTGCACCGCCGGATGCTGACCGGCGAGTCTTCGGCCGACCAGCAGCCAAGACGGTAAGCTTGTCCGGTACTTCGGCGCCGCCGCCAGCCAGTTTGAGTCGTTATGGCTCTTCGGGCTAAGATGGTACGTCGGTCATATGTTCAACAGGAGTTCTCATTAAAAGAGATGCTGGTTCGCCCCTGGCGTTCGACGTCAAGGACCTCGGGCGCAGTCCGGGAAGCATGCGGACGCTGAAGGAACATGTACCCGCACCGGGTGATCTTGGTGTGGCGCTCATTGGTGTTCAGGAAGGCTCGGATGTCGAGTTCGACCTGAGGCTTGAGGCCGTACACGAAGGAATTCTGGTATCTGGAACCGTTGTCGTCGGTGTAACCGGCGAATGCGGCCGATGCCTGGATCCCCTTGCGTATGACCTTGAGGTCAATGTGCAAGAACTTTTCTTCTACGAGGGCGCTGAGCTTTCGGACGGAGAAGATGATGAAGAGCAACGTCGAGTCGAGCACGATGTAATCGATCTTGAACCGGTGTTGCGGGACGCGGTTGTCACCAATCTGCCGTTCCAGCCGGTGTGCCGGGAAGACTGCCAGGGCCTTTGCTCCGAATGCGGAGTTCGCCTGGAAGACGAGCCGGGGCACCACCACGAGGTCCTGGATCCTCGCTGGGCTGCCCTAGCTGATATGGCTAAGCCTGACCGGCAAAATTGATTTGTACGTGTTTGTCTAGAGAGAAATGAGTTAGCCGTGGCTGTTCCCAAGCGGAAAATGTCTCGCTCGAATACCCGCGCCCGCCGCTCGCAGTGGAAGGCGACCGCCCCCCACCTGGTGAAGACCGTTGAAAACGGCCAGGTCACCTACAGCCTGCCGCACCAGGCAAAGGTCGTCACCGACTCTGCTGGCACCGCGCTGTTCCTTGAGTACAAGGGCCGCAAGGTCGCTGACGTCTAATCGGCCGACAGGCTGGAAGGATGTCTTCAACTGAAGAGCTTCTGAAGCGTCTCGGTGTCAATATTGACGCCGGGACGCTTCGTCTTGCGCTCACCCACCGCTCGTACGCATATGAAAACGGCGGCATACCCACCAACGAGCGCCTGGAATTCCTGGGCGACTCCATCCTGGGCTTCTCCGTGACCGATGCCCTCTACCGGGACAACCCCGAGTTGCCCGAAGGTGACCTCGCCAAACGCCGCTCGGCGGTCGTCAGCACCCGGGCGCTGGCCAACATCGGACGCAGCCTGGGCATCGGCGAGTACATCTACCTGGGGCAGGGCGAAAAGCTCACCCAGGGCAAGAACAAGGCGTCCATCCTCGCGGACACCATGGAGGCCCTGATCGGGGCCACCTATGTCTCCAATGACATCGAGACGGCACGCCAGCTGGTCATGCGCCTGGTCGGCCCGTTGCTCAAGGATGCGGCTGTCCTGGGTGCCGGCACCGACTGGAAGACCAGCATCCAGGAGCTCGCGGCCAGCCGCCAGCTGGGCACCATCCATTACGCCGTGGACGGTGCCGGTCCGGACCACGCCAGGACGTTCACTGCCGTGCTGAGCATTGGTGGAACCGCCTACGGCAAGGGCTCCGGGCACTCGAAAAAGGAAGCCGAGCAGGAAGCGGCAGCTGACGGCTGGCGCGTGCTCACTGGGGCGGAAAGCCTGGACGGCACCGGCAAAGCCGCAGGCTCCGTAGCCGCGAAGTAGCACCGCCATGCCGGAACTGCCCGAGGTGGAAGTGGTGCGCCGCGGCCTGGTGAGCTGGGTGCGGGGCAGGACCATCGAAGCCGTCGAGGTCCTCGACCCGCGCTCCATCCGGCGCCACGCCCTTGGCGCCGACGATTTCGCCGGCAACCTCGAAGGCGCCGTGGTGGCCGACGTCGTGCGGCGCGGCAAGTTCCTCTGGCTGCCGCTGCTGGACGGTGTTGGCGCCGCCGGCGAAGGCGCCACCCGCGTGGCGCTGCCGCACGTGGCACTCATGGCCCACCTGGGCATGAGCGGCCAGCTGCTGATGCAGGACTCCGGTGTGCCGGACGAGAAGCACCTCAAGGTCAGGTTCCGCCTCAGTCCCCAGGAGGGCATGCCCGGGCAGTTGAGGTTCGTCGACCAGCGCATTTTCGGCGGGCTGTTCGTCACCTCGCTGGTTCCCACGGACGACGCCGGGCCGGGCGGGCTCGCCGAATCCCCCCTTCCGCTGATTGCCGGGGAAGCGGCGCACATTGCGCGCGATCCCCTGGATCCCGCTTTCTCGTTCGAACTCTTCTACCGGCGCCTGAGGACGCGGAAGACCGGGCTGAAGCGGGCCTTGCTGGACCAGGGCCTCGTCTCCGGCATCGGAAACATCTACGCCGACGAAGCGCTGTGGCGGGCCCGGCTCCATTTCGCCCGCCCCACGGACACGCTCCGCCGTGCCGAGGCCCAGCGTGTCATCGACAGTGCACGCGAGGTAATGCTCGACGCCCTGGCAGCCGGCGGCACCAGCTTCGACTCCCTGTACGTGAACGTCAACGGTGCGTCCGGATACTTCGACCGGTCCCTCAATGCCTACGGCCGTGAAGGCGAACCGTGCAAGCGGTGTGCCGCAGCGGGAATCCACGCGACCATCCGCCGCGAGCAGTTCATGAACCGCTCCTCGCACACCTGCCCCGTCTGCCAGCCGCGTCCCCGCAACGGGCGCTGGTAGCCCCGCCGCTGCGCCCTTGCCCGCGATATCCCCCGAATTTCCGCGGCCAGGCAGTAGATTGAGGGGAGCCGAGCAGCCGCTTCAGCCACTCAGGAGATCCGAAAAGCCTTGCACCTCAAAAGCCTCACCGTCCGGGGGTTCAAGTCCTTTGCGTCCGCCACCACGTTCGAGTTCGAACCCGGGGTCACCGCCGTCGTGGGCCCGAACGGGTCCGGCAAGTCGAATGTCGTGGACGCCCTGGCCTGGGTCATGGGGGAGCAGGGCGCCAAAACCCTTCGCGGCGGCAAGATGGAGGACGTCATCTTCGCGGGCACGTCCGGCCGCCCGCCCCTGGGGCGCGCCCACGTTTCGCTGACCATCGACAACACCGACGGTGCACTGCCCATCGAGTACAGCGAAGTCACCATCTCCCGGACACTGTTCCGCACCGGCGGCTCGGAGTATGCGATCAACGGCGCCGCCTGCCGGCTGCTGGACATCCAGGAACTGCTCAGCGATTCGGGGCTCGGCCGGGAGATGCACGTCATCGTCGGCCAGGGCCAGCTGGACCGGGTCCTGCACGCCACCCCCGAGGACCGGCGCGGCTTCATCGAGGAGGCGGCGGGGATCCTCAAGCACCGCCGGCGCAAGGAACGCACTGTCCGCAAGCTGGAGGCCATGCAGGCCAACCTCCAGCGCCTCACCGACCTCACCGGCGAGATCCGCCGTCAGCTCACGCCCCTGGGCAAGCAGGCAGAGGTGGCCCGGCGCGCCCAGCGCGTCCAGTTCGACGTCCGCGACGCCCGCGCCCGCCTGCTCGCCGACGACCTCGTCCAGCTGCAGCTGGCGCTGGAGAAAGACGTGGCGGACGAGGCAGCGCTGAAGTCGCGCCGGACCGCCGTCGAGCAGGAACTCGAGGCCGGCCGCAGGCAACAGGCCGCCCTGGAACAACTCGCCGCCGAGGCAACCCCCCGGCTGAATGCCGCCAGGGATACCTGGTACCGGCTGTCCACCGCCCGCGAGCGGCTGCGTTCGCTCGGTTCCCTGGCCACCGAACGCAGCCGCCTGCTGGGATCCGACGACGCGGCCCCGGCTTCCGGCCGCGACCCGGAACAACTGGAACGGCAGGCAGCCAGGGTCCGGCAGGAGCTCGCAGAACTGGAACAGGACATCGCCGGCAGGCGGAGCGCCCTGGAAGCAGCTACTGCTGCGAAGGCTGACGCTGAGCAGGCGTCCCTGGCGGAGGACCGGCGGCTCACGGCTGAACTGCGGGCGCTGGCGGACCGCAGGGAAGGGCTTGCGCGTCTGGCCGGGCAGGTCGCCGCAGCCAGGTCGCGGGTGGAGTCCGCGCAGGCCGAACTGGGGAGGCTGAGGGAATCGCTCGCTGCCGGAACGGAGCGCCGGGCCCGTGCCCAGGCAGAGTTTACCGCGCTGGAAAACCAGGTGGCAGGCGTCGAAGAAGGGGAGGAGTCCCTCGACGCCGAGTACGAGGCCGCCAGCGAAGTCCTGGACGCCGTACTGCAGGAAATCGCCGACCTCAAGGCCGCGGTGAACGAGGGAATCCGCAAGCGCGATGCGCTGGCAGCACGCCTGGAGGCGCTGAAGCTCGGCCTCGACCGCAAGGACGGCGCCCGGCACGCACTCGAGGCAGGGCTCGCCGGGGTGGACGGGAGCCTCGCAGCCGCACTGACCGTCGAAGGAGGTTTCGAGACTGCTATTGCCGCAGCCCTCGGGGAAGTGTCCGAGGCCGTCCTGGTGCGGGACCAGGCCAGCGCGGCGGAGGTGCTGCAGCTGTTGAAGGACGACGACGCCGGGCGGGCGTCGCTGCTCCTCGCGTCCGCCGCCGCGGATCACGAAGGGGACGCCGGCGGCGGGCCCCTCCCGAAAGGGGCGAGGTGGGCAGCGGACCTGCTGGAGGGCCCGGCCAGCCACCTCCCGCCGGTCAGGCAATTGCTGGCCGCGACCGCCGTCGTCGACGACGTGGAGACAGCGGCCGCACTCGTGGCAGCCAGGCCCGGCCTGACGGCAGTCACGCGCGACGGTGACGTCTTCACTGCCGTCACCGTGACGGGTGGATCGGCCACGGCACCGTCCCTCCTGGAGGTCCAGGCAGCCGTGGACGACGCCGGGCGTTCACTGTCCGCCGTCACCGCCGGCCTGGAACGCAACCGGTTCGCCCTGGCAGCTGCCGAGGCACGGCGCGCCGCGGCGCAGGAGGCAGCGGACACCGCGCTGGACAAGCTGCATGAATCGGATGCACGACTGGCCGCCGTGGCGGAACGGCTGGGCCATCTGAACTCCGTCCTGCGCAGCGCCGTCGGGGAGAGCGACCGGCTCGCCGCGTCCCTGGCCCGGGCCGAGGAAAACGTCGCGGCCGAGGAGGAAGCGCTGGCAGCCATCACCGCACGGTTGGCTGCCGCCCAGGAGGTCCCCGTGGAGCAGGAACCCTCCACCGACCAGCGCGACGCCCTGGCCCGCGCCGCGTCCACCGCACGGGCTGCAGAGGTGGAAGCGCGACTTTCCCTGCGCAGCGCCGAAGAACAGCTCGCGGCCACCCGGAACAGGGTGGTGTCCCTTGAGCGCGCCGCTGCCGCCGAACGCCGTGCCCGGGAGGAGGCGGCCGAACGCGCCCGGCGCCGGCGCATCCAGGCGCGGCGGGCGGGGGCCGTTTCCGCCGCCGTCGACCTTGCCCTCCGTTACGTCGACATATCGGTGGACCTTGCCCGGCACGAACGGGACCAGGCCGAGGAGAACCGCGAACTCCGGGACCGCGGCCTGCGCGATGTCCGGCAGGCCAACGATGCCCTGGCCCGCGAGCTGGCCGACCTCACCGGCAACGTGCACCGCGACGAACTGGCCCGCGCCCAGCAGCGGGCGCGGATCGAAGCGGTGGAAACCCGTTCCGTGGATGAATTGGGCATTGCCCCCGAAGCGCTGGTCAGCGAGTTCGGGCCGCACGTTCCGGTGCCGGTGCCGGCGGAGGAGTCCGGCGACAAGTGGGCGGCGCTCCGTGCCCCGGTTGATGATGCCGGCCACGAGATCCGGGAAGGCAAGCCCTTCGTCCGGGAGGAACAGGAGAAACGGCTGCGCAAGGCCGAACGCGACCTGGCGAGCCTGGGCAAGGTGAACCCCCTGGCGCTTGAGGAGTTCGCCGCGCTCGAAGAACGCCACCAGTTCCTCAGCACGCAGCTGGAGGACCTGAAGGCCAGCCGTCGGGACCTGCTGGACATCATCAAAGAGGTTGATGACAGGGTGCAGCGGGTGTTCACCGAAGCGTTCGAAGACACCCAGGCCCAGTTTGTGCGGGTCTTCGAACGCCTTTTCCCCGGCGGCGAAGGACGCCTGGTCCTCACCGACCCCGGCGACATGCTCACCACCGGCATCGAAGTGGAGGCCCGGCCCGCCGGCAAGAAGATCAAGCGGTTATCCCTGCTGTCCGGCGGTGAACGGTCCCTGACCGCCGTGGCCCTGCTGGTGGCCATCTTCAAGGCGCGGCCCTCACCCTTCTATGTGATGGACGAAGTGGAGGCCGCCCTGGACGACACCAACCTGGGCCGCCTGATCACCATCTTCGAAGAGCTCCGGGAATCCAGCCAGCTCATCGTCATCACCCACCAGAAACGGACCATGGAAGTGGCCGACGCACTCTACGGCGTCACCATGCGCGGCGACGGCGTTTCCACCGTCATCAGCCAGCGCCTCGGCGCCGGGGTCTAGCGCGGGGCAGCACAACGGGTGCCGGCGCCTGCACCCCGCCGGAGCCGGGCGGATTCTTTGTGAGAAGCTAGGGGAGTGAATGACATCCTTCCCATAATCCTGTCCATCCTTGCTGCCCTGGTGGTTATTGGCGGGCTGATTCCGGTCCTGCTCAAGACGCGGAGGAACATCAACCGGTACCCCGGCACCCGCGACGCCAACGACCCCGAAATCCGCTCCGGCGGAAGCACGGCAGTTCTGGACCGCGAAGGAACCATCGAGCGCCCGGCCCCGTCCGGCGTCGACCTTGAAGGGCTGGACACCACAACCGTTCCGGACAACGCCGCCGGGCTGGAAGTCATCCCCGTTGAAACCCCGCTGCCCGTCGCCGGGCGGCTTACGCGCCTTCGGGAGCGGCTGGTCCGCTCCAACAACATCATGGGCAAGGGGCTGCTGGCCCTGTTGTCCAGCGACAAGATCGACGAGAGCGTCTGGGACGAGGTGGAGGAAACCCTCCTCCTCGCCGACCTGGGCACCGAGCCCACCATGCAGCTCGTGGACGCCCTCCGGGAACGGGTCAAGGTGCTGGGAACCAGGACCCCCGAGCACGTCAAAGCCATGCTCCGCGAAGAGCTGGTCAAGATCGTGGACCCCACCATGGACCGGAGCCTCAACGTCCAGCGCCACGGCGACAAGCCTGCGGTGATGATGGTGGTGGGCGTGAACGGCGTCGGCAAGACCACCACCGTGGGCAAGCTGGCCCGCGTACTGGTCGCGGAGGACAAGGACGTCATCCTCGGCGCCGCGGACACCTTCCGGGCTGCCGCCGCCGAGCAGCTGGCGACGTGGGGCCAGCGGGTCGGCGTTCCCACCGTGAAATCCGACATCGACGGCGCCGATCCCGCCTCCGTTGCCTACGAAGCCGTCAAGGCAGGCATCGACCAGGAAGTCGACGTCGTCATGATCGACACCGCGGGCCGCCTCCAGAACAAGGTGGGCCTGATGGACGAGCTCGGCAAGGTCAAGCGGGTGGTGGAGAAACTGGCCGAGGTGGACGAGGTCCTGCTGGTGCTGGACGCCACCACCGGCCAGAACGGCCTGAACCAGGCGCGGGTCTTCTCCGAGGTGGTCAACATCACCGGCATCGTCCTGACCAAGCTGGACGGCACCGCCAAGGGCGGCATCGTCGTCGCCATCCAAAAGTCGCTCGGTGTGCCCGTGAAGCTCATCGGCCTGGGCGAAGGCGCCGACGACCTCGCCCCCTTCGACACCGAAGGGTTCGTCGACGCCCTGCTGAACTAGCGGGCAGGCTCCTGGCCGTCCGGACCAGGCCGGTCAGGAGCTGGCATTGCGCAGTGGTTCCCGGGTGGCCAGCCAGCCGGCGGCAGCAACGACCATGATGCCGCCGGTCACCCCGAACGCCCAGCCAAACCCCAGCCGGTCGGCGAGCAGCCCGGCCACCACGGGCCCCACGATCGCCCCGACGTCGGACGTCATCTGGTACACGGCCAGGACCTTGCCGCCGGACCGCTCGCTGCCGATGACGTCCGCCACGGCGGCCTGCTGGGCGGGACCGAACAGGCCCGAACCGACGCCCGCCAGCGTCGACGCCGCGAGGAACCACGGCAGGTCATGGGTGGCGCCAATCGCGGCGGTTGCCAGGCCGGCCACCAGCAGCCCGGAAATCATCATGGGCTTCCGGCCCAGCGAATCCGCCAGCCGGCCCGAGAAACTCAGGGCGGCGGCGTTGCCGGCGGCGAAGACCGCCAGCGCAAGCCCGGCCGCCTGCGGCCCGGCACCGAACGCAGCCGCGGCGAACAAGGGCACGGTTGCCATCCGTACACCGAACGTGGCCCAGCCGTTGGCTAAGCTGGACAGAAGCGCCGACCGGTAGGTCCCGGTTGCCAGGGCTTCGCCAAACCGCATCACCGGACCCCGCTTCTGGGCCCCGTCCGCCCCGCGGCGCTCGTGGCTGAGCTGGGTCTGCACGACGAGGGCTGCGACGACCAGGGCCGCGGCATAGGCCAGGAACGGAACCCGAAGGCCCAGCCCGGCCAGCAGTCCGCCTACGATCGGTCCGCACACGTTGCCGATCAGGAACGCCGACGCGTAGGCGCCCGAGACCCTGCCCCTGCTCCTGGGCGGCGCCAGCCGGACCACCAGCGCCATGGACGCCACCGTGAACATCACTGAACCGGCGCCGCCGAAGCCGCGGAACAGCAGCAACTGCCAGTAGCTCTGGGCAAAGGCGCAGGCCGCCGTGGACAGCGCCACAATCAGCAGCCCCGCCACGTAGACGGGCCGCTCGCCGAACCTGCCGATGAGGTAGCCGCCGGCGGGGGCGAAAGCGAGGCGCATGAAGGCGAAGATCGCCACGATCACCGCGGCCTCGGTGTTCCCGACGCCAAAGGTTGTGGCGAATTGCGGCAATACGGGCGCAACAAGCCCGAATCCAAGCGCAATCAGGAACGCCGCTGCCAGCATCACCAGGATGTCCCGGGGAAGCTTTTCCCGCTGGGGCCGCAGCCGGGCCAGGATCCTTGAAGTGGCGCCGCTTCCGCGGGGTGTTGCCGTCATGGTGCGAAAGTCCTTGCTGAACAGGAAGCGGGGCGGTTGCGCGAACGCAGAAACATAACCGTAACAAGGCGGATATGCACCATTTACTTCCTAGAGGTTGTTGTAACAGGCCGGCAATCTAAATCCTCCGCGGCCGAAACACGCCGCCGACACACTTCTTACAGGACGCAAAAAGGCGTTGGCAGGCGGAGCGATCCGCAAGATTCGATGAGAGAGGACGTGCACCATGGAACTTACCGCAGGTCACGTTTGGGTCATGGTGGCGGCAGCGCTCGTGCTGTTCATGACACCCGGTCTGGCATTTTTCTACGGCGGCATGACCCGCGCCAAGGCAGCCCTGAACATGATGATGATGAGCTTCATCTCCATCGGCATGGTCGGCGTTGTGTGGGTCCTCTGGGGAGCCTCCATGAGCTCCGGTGAAGGGTTCCTGGAAATCGTGGGCAACCCGTTCGCCACGTTCGGCCTTGAAGGAATCACCACCCCCGACGGGCTCATCAAGGTCGGCTACGCCGCCACCTTCGCCATCATCACGGTGGCACTGATCAGCGGCGCCATCGCCGACCGCGCCAAGTTCGGTGCCTGGTCCGTGTTCGTCCCCGTATGGGTCACCCTGGTGTACTGCCCGCTGGCCTACATGGTCTGGGGTGGCGGCTTGTTCGGCCCCGAAGGTGCCATCGGCAAGGCGCTCGGCCCCGCCATCGACTTCGCCGGCGGCACCGTTGTCCACATCAACGCCGGTGTGGCCGCGCTGATCCTCGTCCTCATCATTGGCAACCGCAAGGGCTTCGGCAAGGACCCCAACCACCGGCCGCACAACATCCCGTTCGTCATGCTCGGCGCGGCCATCCTGTGGTTTGGCTGGTTCGGTTTCAACGGCGGCGCTGCCACCACTGCTGAACAGGGCGGCCTGATCTGGATCAACACCCTGGCAGCCCCCGCCGCCGCCATGCTCGGCTGGCTCGTTACCGAACGCATCCGCGACGGCCACCCCACCTCCCTGGGCGCCGCATCCGGCGTCGTCGCAGGCCTCGTTGCCATCACCCCGGCCTGCGCCAACGTCAGCCCGGTCGGTGCCCTTGGCCTCGGCATCGTGGCCGGCGTGGCCTCCGCACTGGCTGTCGGCCTGAAGTTCCGCTGGGGCTTCGACGACTCCCTGGACGTCGTCGGCGTGCACCTGGTCTCCGGCATCATCGGCACCGTTGCCCTGGGCTTCATCGCCCTGCCCACCGACGGCGTGGGCGGCGGGCTCTTCTACGGCGGCGGCCTGGCCCAGCTGTGGGCCCAGCTCGCAGCAGCAGGCATCGCCATCGCCTACTCGGCGATCCTGACGGCCATCATCGCGCTGGCCATCCACAAGACCATGGGCTTCCGGGTCTCGCAGGAACAGGAAACGGTGGGTGTGGACCTCAGCCTGCACGCCGAGACCGCCTACGAATTCGGCCTCAGCGGCCACGGCGGAAGCTTCCAGCCGCTGCACGACATGATCACCGGCAAGACCCAGGCGGAATCCGCCCCGGCAGCCGGTGCACAGAAGAGCCAGTCAGCAACAGGTAAGGAAAGCGTGGGGGCATGAAACTGATCACCGCAATCGTCAGGCCGGAAAAGCTCGAAGCCATCCGGGAAGGACTGGAAGCCTACGGCGTACAGGGCCTGACGGTCAGCGCAGCCAGCGGCTACGGACGGCAGCGAGGCTACACCGAGGTTTACCGGGGAGCGGAATACAACGTGGACCTGCTGCCCAAGATCCGGGTGGAAGTCCTGGCCACCGACGAACAGGCGGATGACATCCTGGACGTCATCATCGCCAGTTCCAACACCGGCCGGGCGGGCGACGGCAAGGTCTGGACCATCGATGTCCACGAGGCAGTGCGGGTCCGCACCGGCGAACGCGGAGTGGCTGCGATCTAGGCAGGCCCCTGCGCCGCGAGGCACAGACAGGACGGGCGGGAACCGAAAGGTTCCCGCCCGTCCTGTCTGCCGTTAAATGGTGCCTTTGCCGCCCTGGCCGGAAGGCTCAGCCCTTGCCCCGGTTGGTGGGCCACGATGCGGGCCCGGCAGAGCCGGCGTCGTACTCTTCCAACGGCACCTCGCCCTGGTCCCACGCCTTTAGCACCGGTTCCACGATGCGCCAGCAGTCCTCGGCGGTGTCGCCGCGCACGGACAGCAGCGGGTCGCCGGCCAGCACACCTTCCAGAACCTCGCCGTAGGGGAGCAGGTCGGAGGCGCTCAATTCCGCTTCCAGGGTGACCCGGCCCAGGCTGAAGATGTTCCCCGGGCCGTTGACGTCGACGTCGAACGCCAGGGTGTCCGGGCCGAAACCGATCCGCAGCTGGTTGGGGGAGTCCACGCCCGTGAAGCCTTGTGGAAGGTGGGGCACCGGAAGGAAGGTGACCACCGCTTCCTTGCGTTTGTCACCGAGGGCCTTGCCGGACCGCAGGATGAACGGCACGCCCTTCCACCGCCAGTTGTCGATGCCCACCTGGATCTCTGCCAGGGTCTCGGTCTCCCGGCCGGCATCCACGCCCTCCTCTTTCGCATAGTCGGGCACGTCCTTGCCTCCCACGGTCCCGGCCGTGTACCGCGCCCGCCGCGTCGTCTTCGTGAAGGGGGCGCCCACGCTGCTGGCCCGCAGGACAGCCGAGACCGCATCCCGCAGGTCGCGCTCGCCGATGGTGGCCGGCGGCTCGATGGCCATCAGCGCCATGACCTGCAGGAGGTGGCTTTGGATCATGTCGCGGAGGGCACCGGCGTCGTCGTAGTACCGGGCCCTGCCTTCCAGGGCCAGGTCCTCATCGAAGAAGATCTCCACCTTTTGCACGTGCTGCCGGTTCCACACCGGTTCCAGGAAGTTGTTTGCGAACCGCAGCCCCAGGATGTTCAGGACGGTGGCCTTGCCCAGGAAATGGTCCACGCGGTGGATGTGCTCCTCCGGGACCAGTCGCGCCAGGGTCTGGTTCAGGGAACGGGCTGATTCCTCGCTCGAGCCGAACGGCTTCTCCATCACCAGGCGGGTGCCTTCCGGCACGTCCTCCGGCCGGAGCACCTCGCAGGCCTGCTGGCTAATTCGCGGCGGAAGGGCAAAGTAGACCGCTACCGGCCCCGGCAGGTCCGCGAGCAGCCGCGCCAGCGCCCCCTGGGCCGTAACGTCCACCTGGTGGTAGACGGTGTCCTTCTGCAGCCTTTCCAAGGCTTCTTTACCGGACTTGTCCGCGCCACCGGCCGCCGCTGCCGACGACGACTGGACCCGCTCCCGCCATTGTTCCGGCGTCCACGGGTCCGAGCCGGCCCCCACCAGGCTGAGGCCCTCCGCACGGCCCGCCGCGACCAGGCGTGCCAGGCCGGGCAGCAGCAACCGTCCGGTGAGGTCGCCTGAGGCGCCCAGGATGAGCAGGGTCTTCACAGTTGTTTGGCTCGTCATTGGGCCAGCATGCCACCTACCGTGCCCGACTTGATACCCTAGATAGTCGAGTCCCGATCATCTCCTGAAAGAAGTTCACGGCGCGTGTTCAATTCACTCTCTGACCGGTTGACAGCAACCTTCAAGAATCTCCGCGGCAAGGGCCGCCTCACGGAGGCCGATGTCGATGCCACCGTCCGGGAGATCCGCCGTGCCCTCCTGGACGCCGACGTCGCAGTTCCGGTCGTCCGCGAATTCACCGCGCGGGTGCGCGAACGCGCGCTCGGCGCCGAGGTCTCGGCAGCGCTGAACCCCAGCCAGCAGATCGTCAAGATCGTTAATGAGGAACTCGTGGAGATCCTCGGCGGCGAGACCCGGCGCATCCGCCTGGCCAAGAGCGGCCCCACCATCATCATGCTCGCCGGCCTCCAGGGCGCGGGCAAGACCACCCTTGCGGGCAAGCTGTCGAAGTGGCTGAAGGCCCAGGGCCACAGCCCCATGCTGGTGGCCTGCGACCTCCAGCGCCCCAACGCCGTCACCCAGCTGCAGGTGGTGGGCCAGCGCGCCGGCGTTCCGGTCTTCGCCCCGCACCCCGGAGCCACCTCCCAGGAGCTGGACCAGCCCGCCGGCGACCCGGTCGCCGTTGCACGCGCCGGCGTCGAGGAAGCCCGCCAGAAGCTGCACGACGTCGTCATCGTTGACACCGCCGGACGCCTGGGCGTGGATGCGGACATGATGGAACAGGCCCGCCAGATCCGCCGCGCCATCGTCCCCAACGAAGTCCTCTTCGTCATCGACTCCATGATCGGCCAGGACGCCGTCAACACGGCCCTCGCCTTCGACGAAGGCGTCAACTTCACCGGCATCGTGCTGTCCAAGCTCGACGGCGACGCCCGCGGCGGTGCCGCGCTGTCCGTCGCATCGGTCACCGGCAAGCCCGTCATGTTCGCCTCCACGGGCGAGGGGCTGGATGATTTCGAACTCTTCCACCCGGACCGGATGGCCTCGCGCATCCTGGACATGGGCGACATCCTCACGCTCATCGAGCAGGCGGAGAAGGCCTGGGACAAGGATGAAGCTGCCCGGATGGCGAAGAAGTTCGCCGACCAGGAGGACTTCACCCTCGAGGACTTCCTGGCCCAGATGCAGCAGATCCGCAACATGGGCTCGATGAAGAAGATGCTCATGATGATGCCGGGTGCGCAGAACATCCGCCAGCAGCTGGAGCAGTTCGATGAACGCGAAATCGACCGCGTCGAGGCAATCGTCCGCTCCATGACCCCGCATGAGCGGCTGGCACCGAAGATCATCAACGGCTCCCGCCGCGCCCGCATCGCCCGCGGCTCCGGCGTCCACGTCTCCGAGGTCAACGGCCTGCTGGAACGCTTCGCCCAGGCCCAGAAGATGATGAAGAAGATGGCGCAGGGCGGCATGCCGGGAATGCCGGGAATGCCAGGCATGCCCGGCGCCGGCGGCGGTGCCCGGAAGAACGCCAAGAACGCCCCGAAGAAGAAGGCCAAGTCCGGCAACCCGGCGAAGGCCGCGCAGGAGCGCAAGGAAGCGGAAGCCCGGCGTGCCAACGCTGCCAAGGCACTGCCCACCGGGGCAGCCTTCGGCCAGCAGGGCGGCGACTTCGACCCTTCGCAGCTGAACCTGCCCAAGGGGTTCGACAAGTTCCTCGGCAAGTAGCCCCGAGACCCAGCTAGGTAGCGCCAGGTGTCGTTTTGACGGTTCAAAACGACACCTGGCGCTACTCACTTAAGATGACGGCGCCGTGGAATAGGGTTGGGACATGTTCAAGCAAAGGGTAGTGTTCGTGCACGGCGCCGGAAGCTTCGGTGCCGCTGCCTGGCCGCGCCAGCACGGCATGGCACTGTCCTACGACGCCTTGTTCCTGCGCCGGCACGGCT
The DNA here is from genome assembly GCF_057369995.2 of Arthrobacter sp. MOO21. Lineage (NCBI taxonomy): Bacteria > Bacillati > Actinomycetota > Actinomycetes > Micrococcales > Micrococcaceae > Arthrobacter > Arthrobacter sp. MOO21. Next base: position 3,486,820 of record NZ_CM170671.2, read on the forward strand.
ACGATGCGGCCACCGAGCCCCTGGCCTCCTCCTTCGCCGAGGACACCGCCATCGTGCTGCGGTCCCTGGCCGACGACGGGCGGGGAGCCGCCGGGGGACACGTCGTGGCACACGCCCAGGGAGCCATCGCTGCGATGATGGCCGCCGTTGAACGCCCCGACCTCGTCTATTCCTTAACCCTGGTGGAGCCGGCGTGCCTCTCCCTGACCGCCGAACTGCCGGCCACGGGCGCGCACATCAGCCTGATGCAGCCCCTCTTTGAGGTCCGGCACCAGCTCAGTGACGAGGACTTCCAGCGTGAGTTCGTGCGCCGGGTCTACGCCACGGACCTGCAGCAGCCCGCCACCGCCGAGGAGAAGCGGTCTGCCCGCCGGCTCCGGCTCCAGGCGCCGTCCTGGGAGGCGCCGCTGCACATTGTCCCGGGCGTTCCCACCCTGGTCCTGACCGGCGGCTGGGAGCCGCTGTACGAAGAGATTGCCGGCTACCTGCGGGAGACCGGTGCCCTGCACCGCGTTGCAGCGGGCGGGCACCGGCCCCATGATTCGCCGGACGGGGACCGGGCCATCCGGCAGTTCATCAGCCAGGTCAGTCGAAGCCAGACTGCCCGGGCGTCCTAGCTGCCCGCGGGGACCTGCAGCTCGGGCAGGTAGACCTTTCCGCCGGACGCCAGGAATTCCTGGCTCTTTTCGCGCATTCCGGACGCCATTTCCGCCAGCGCGGCCTGCGAGTCGGCTGAACCGTACTCGTCCCGGATGTCCTGGCTGATCCGCATCGAGCAGAACTTCGGCCCGCACATGGAGCAGAAGTGGGCCGTTTTGGCGGGTTCCGCCGGAAGGGTCTCATCGTGGAACGCCTCGGCGGTCTCCGGGTCCAGGGACAGCGCGAACTGGTCGCGCCACCGGAACTCGAAGCGGGCCTTGGACAAGGCGTCATCGCGTTCGTGCGCGCCGGGGTGCCCCTTGGCCAGGTCCGCGGCGTGGGCCGCGATCTTGTAGGTGATGACGCCCGTCTTCACGTCGTCCTTGTTGGGCAGGCCCAGGTGTTCCTTCGGGGTGACGTAGCAGAGCATCGCCGTGCCGTACCGCGCGATCTCCGTCGCGCCGATGGCCGAGGTGATGTGGTCGTAGCCGGGGGCAACATCGGTCACCAGCGGCCCCAGCGTGTAGAACGGGGCCCCCTTGCAGAGTTCCTGCTGGCGCTCCACGTTCTCCCGGACGAGGTGGAACGGAACGTGGCCAGGGCCTTCCACCATCACCTGGACGTCGTATTCCCAGGCCCGCTGGGTCAGCTCCGCCAGGGTGTCCAGTTCCGCGAACTGGGCGGCGTCGTTGGCATCGGCGGTGGCGCCGGGGCGCAGGCCGTCGCCCAGGGAGAAGGCGACGTCGTACTTGGCGAAGATTTCGCACAGCTCATCAAAGTGCGTGTACAGGAAGTTCTCCTGGTGGTGTGCCAGGCACCAGCCGGCCATGATGGAGCCGCCGCGCGAGACGATCCCGGTGACGCGGTTGGCGGTCAGCGGCACGTACCGCAGCAGCACCCCGGCGTGGATGGTCATGTAGTCCACGCCTTGCTCGCACTGTTCGATGACGGTGTCGCGGAAGATCTCCCAGGTGAGGGCGTTGGCTTCGCCATTGACCTTTTCCAGGGCCTGGTAGATGGGCACGGTGCCGATCGGTACGGGGGAGTTGCGGATGATCCACTCCCTCGTGGTGTGGATGTCGTCACCGGTGGAGAGGTCCATGACGGTGTCGGCGCCCCACTGGGTGGCCCACTGCAGCTTGTCCACCTCTTCGGCGATGGAACTGGTGACTGCCGAGTTGCCGATGTTGGCGTTGATCTTCACCAGGAAGGCCTTGCCGATGATCATCGGTTCGGATTCCGGGTGGTTGATGTTGCTTGGGATGATGGCGCGGCCGGCCGCCACCTCGCTGCGGACCAGTTCGACGTCGCAGTTTTCGCGCAGCGCGACGAACCGCATTTCGGGGGTGATGATGCCCTTCCGGGCATAGTGCATCTGCGTCACCGTGCGGCCTTCGACGGCGCGGCGGGGCACCGGCTGCGCGCCCTTCCACTCCGCAGAGGCGGCGCCGCGGCGCATCGCCGAGCGGCCGTCGTCGAGCAGGTTCCGCTCCCTGCCGCTGTAGGCCTCGGTGTCCCCGCGCTCCGCGATCCACTGCTCCCGGAAGGGCTGCAGGCCGCGTACCGGATCACTGCCGGGTCCTGCTGTCCGGTAGGTCCGGAAGGGCGCGTTCGGCTGGCCGTTCGGCGAGTCCTCCAGCGCAATTTCCGTCACCGGAACGCGGATCCCGTTCCCCGGGTCTTCGATGAACGCCAGCGAATGCGACTTCAGGGACTGGGTCACCTGGGGACCGGATTCTTCTCCCGCCAGCGCTGCTTCGGACGGAATCGGGGCAGGGTTCAACTGGGTGTTTTGTGTACTCAAGGAATACTCACTTCCTTCGCCGGCATTACCCGGACAGGTTCAACGGTCGCAGGCTGCATCAGCCCGATCTCAGCCCCTGCAGGGGCACCCGTGTGGTCAGGAACGAAGCTACCACACGCCCCGCAGGGACAAACGCGGCGAGCCCTGTAACATTCGCCGGTGCTAGCCTGTGCGGGCAGCGAAAGGAAGTCCGGATGCCAGAAGTAATCGAGTTCAGCGGTCCCGTCCTGACCAGGCCGGAGACCATGGAGCACGGGCTCTGGTCGGTGGACGGGCGTCTCACGTTCAGCCGCCCTGCAGCACCGCCGGGCAGGATCCTCGCCGGGTGGGTCCTGCCGGGATTCGCGGATGCGCACTGCCATATCGGTCTGGGTCCAGGCGGGCCGGTCGATTCCGCCACCGCTGAAGAACAGGCCCGGGCAGACCTCAACGCCGGCACGCTCCTGGTCCGGGATGCGGGTTCACCCGCGGACACGCGCTGGATGCAGGGCGGCCGGGACTTTCCGGTCCTTATCCGTGCCGGCCGGCACGTCGCGCGGACGCGCCGCTACCTGCGCGGTTTCGCGGAGGAGGTTGAGCCGGGCGGACTCGTTGAGGCTGTCCGCAAGCAGGCGCGCGACGGCGACGGCTGGGTCAAACTGGTGGGGGACTGGATCGACCGGGGCATCGGTGACCTGGCCCCGTGCTTTCCCGCCGCCGTCGTCCGCGATGCCGTGCAGGCGGCCCATGACGAAGGCGCGAGGGTGACGGCGCACTGTTTTGCCGAGGACACCCTGGACCAGATGCTGGACGCCGGAATCGACTGCATCGAGCACGCCACAGGGCTCCTGCCCCGCCACCTGCCGCGCTTCGCCGAGCAGGGCGTACCGATCGTGCCCACCCTCATCAACATCGCGACATTCCCCGACATTGCCGCACAGGCTGAGCCGAAGTTTCCGCGCTACGCCGCGCATATGCGGGCGCTGTGGGAACGCCGGTCCGAACGGGTGGGGGAGGCCTACGAAGCGGGCGTCCGGATCTTCGCCGGGACTGACGCCGGCAGCGTGATCGGACACGGGCGGATCGCGGATGAGATCCTTGCCCTGCACGCCGCGGGCCTGCCCATGGCCGCCGCCCTGGACGCCTCCTGCTGGTCGGCCCGCGCCTGGCTGGGAGCCGACAGCATTGCCGAAGGTGCCCGGGCCGACGTCGTGGTGTGCCGGGAAGACCCGCGGATGGTTCCGGAGACGATCAGGGTGCTGGCCCACGTGGTGCTGGGCGGGCGCGTCATCCGCTGAGCGGAAATCTTCGGCCGGCACTTGGAATAAATTGAAGCTTCAAGTAATTTTAATAAGTGGCCGTCACATCCGGAGGGCCTCCATCACAGGGAGCATTCAATGACCACAGAAGCCGCCACCCAGGACCTTCTTCCCGCCGACCTTGCCATGGGCACCGTCATGCTCAAAGTGGGCGACATGAAGGTCATGACCGACTACTACCAGCGGGCCCTCGGCCTCGACGTCGTCGCCGAGCAGGACGGGGGCATCTACCTCGGCCGCCTGCAGAAGCCGCTGGTGCACCTGGCGCCCGCCCCGGGGCTGAACCTTCCAGGCAGGGGTGAAGCCGGCCTCTTCCACACCGCTCTGCTGTTCGAGGATCAGGCCTCGCTCGCGGCCACCATCGCCACAGCCGCCCAGTACGAGCCGCGGGCCTTCACCGGCAGTGCCGACCACCTCGTCAGCGAGGCCTTCTACTTCACCGACCCCGAGGGCAACGGCATCGAACTCTACTGGGACAGGCCCCGCAGCAACTGGTCCTGGAACGGCACCGACGTCGTCATGGACAGCCTGGCGCTGCCTCCCCAGCGGTACCTAGAACAGCACCTCACCGAGGAGTCGCTCGAAGGCCAGCGCACCGCCGCCGCCGGCGTCGGGCACGTGCACCTGCAGGTGGGCGACGTCCAGACCGCGCGGGACTTCTACGTCGGAACCCTCGGGTTCGAAAAAACCGCAGGCTGGCACGGCCAGGCTTTGTTCGTCTCCGCGGGCCGGTACCACCACCATATGGCCATGAACGTCTGGAACAGCCGCGGCGCCGGCCCCCGCAAGGACACGCTCGGCCTGGGCGAGGTTCTCATCGAAGTTCCCACCGGGGACGACGTCGCGGCGCTGGCCGACCGCCTCAAGGTCGCCGGGGTGCCGGCGCACCACACCGGCGCCGAACTGCGCTTCGAGGATCCGTGGCGCAACAGGCTCCGGGTGGCGGTCCGCTAGGGCAGCGCGTGCGCACGGCCGCCGGCAGCTACTAGGCTGATGCCGTACGCCCGGGGCCCCAAAGGTGCCCGGAACGCAGCTTTGCCGACGGAAGAAGGGCACACCCATGGGCTTCACCGAGATCTTTGTCGCCACCCATGACGCAGCGCTGAAGCGCGCCGGCGTCCTCGACGAGGGCCGCGCCGGGGCTGCCGCGGCTCCCGCAGGCGGGGCGGTGCGGATCCAGGGGATCAGCGATTTCGAAGTGGAACAGCTGGGGGACCTCGCCGGGACTGCCGTCCATGCCGGCGGGGCCGACTATGAGCTGACCATGGTGGATGTGGCCAGCGACTCGCTCCTGGCGGTGCCGCCCGCCATGGTCCGCGCCCTGGCGGACCTGCTCACCTACGAGACGGAGGGTGAGGGCAACGTCCTTGACGACGTCGCGGAACAGTGGGCGGGCCAGGAGGACATGCCCTTCGGCGCCGCCCAGGCCCGGACCTACGTCCAGCAGCTGGCGGAACTTGCCGCCGGCATCGATGATTCCGAGCGCACCGGGCTGTACGTCTGGTCGGCCTGACCCGTGTGACCGGGCCAAGTCGAAATAACGCCACTGATCTGGCACAATGGACAGGTACTCGATCCGCGCGGCCCCTCTCTCCGTGTCCGGATCCTGTCCTTCGAGCCCGCAAGTACGGCCCGCCCCACGGGTGCAGAAAGCCGGGTTCACCCCTTTTCTGAAACAGGAGTGACCACAAAAGTGGCCGTAAAGATTCGCCTTAAGCGCTTCGGCAAGATGCGCGCCCCGTACTACCGCATCGTCGTCGCGGACTCACGCACCAAGCGTGACGGCCGTGCCATCGAAGAGATCGGCAAGTACCACCCCACCGAAGAGCCCTCATACATCGAGGTCAACTCCGAGCGTGCACAGTACTGGCTGTCCGTCGGCGCCCAGCCGTCCGAGCAGGTCGCCGCGATCCTGAAGATCACCGGTGACTGGCAGAAGTTCAAGGGCCTGCCGGGCCAGGAAGGCACCCTCAAGACCAAGGTCGAGAAGGAAGCCTTCGTTGCCCCCGAGAAGGGCTCCGTCATCATCCCGGAAGCCATCACCAAGAAGGCTTCCAAGTCTGACGCTGCCGAGGCCCCGGCCGACGCCGAAGCTGAGACCACCGAGGCTGAGTAGATTGCTGGCAGAAGCGCTGGAGCACCTGGTCCGGGGAATCGTCGATTCCCCGGATGACGTCAAGGTCAGTTCGAAGAGCAACCGCCGCGGGGATACCCTCGAGGTGCGTGTTCATCAGGACGACCTGGGACGGGTGATTGGCCGCCAGGGCCGCACCGCCCGCGCACTGCGCACGGTGGTGGCAGCGCTGGCCGGCGGCGAACCGGTCCGGGTCGACGTCGTCGACACCGACCGCCGCCGCTGAGCGCACGGCAACACCAGCTTTTGCTCCGGCCCCTCCACCTGCAGGTGGAGGGGCCGGAGTTCTTTTATACAAACACCACAATCGGGAACAGGGGAACACATGCAGCTTCAGGTGGCGCGGATCGGCAAGCCGCACGGAATTCGCGGGGAAGTCACGGTCCAGGTCCTGACCGACGCCCCTGAGGACCGTTTCGTGCCGGGAACGCAGTTGGTGCTGGAGCCTGCGGCGTCCGGTCCCTTGACGGTAAGCAGTGCGCGGTGGAACAAGGACATCCTGCTGCTCGGCTTTGCGGAAGTGGCGGACCGCAACCGGGCGGAGACGCTCCGCGGGGCCAAGCTCTTCATCGAAACCGAGGAGCTTGACGAGGACGACGACGAGGGCTGGTACGAGCATGAACTGGTCGGACTGGAGGCCCGGGTCGGGTCGCAGGTGGTGGGCAAGGTAACGGCGCTGAACACGATGCCGGTCCAGGACCTGCTCACGGTCACCACCCCCGGCGGCGAAGAGGTCCTCATCCCGTTCGTGGAACAGATCGTGCCCGAAGTGAACATCGGGGAAGGCTTTGTCCTGCTCACCCCGCCGGACGGACTCTTCGAACTGAATTCCGAGCAAGCCGCCGCCGGCGATACGGAAGGCAGGGACTAAGGTGCGGATCGACGTCGTCAGCATCTTTCCCGAGTACCTGGCGCCCCTTGAACTCTCGCTGATCGGCAAGGCCCGCCAGGACGGAATCCTGGACCTGCAGGTGCACGACCTCCGCAGCTTCACCACGGACAGGCACCGCACCGTTGACGACACACCCTATGGCGGTGGTGCCGGGATGGTCATGAAGCCGGAGCCGTGGGCGCAGGCACTCTCCGCCGTGGCGGAGGGGCAGCAGGACGCGGAGGGCAAACCCGTCCTGATCGTGCCGTCGCCGGCAGGGGAGCGGTTCACCCAGGCCCTCGCCTACGAACTGGCCGAGGAACAGCACCTGGTATTCGCCTGCGGCCGTTACGAAGGCATCGACGAGCGGGTAATCGAATGGGCGCAGGAGCACTTCACCGTGCGCCCCGTCAGCCTGGGTGACTATGTGCTCAACGGCGGGGAAGTGGCTGTCCTGGCGATGGTGGAGGCCATCGGGCGCCTCCTCCCGGGAGTGGTGGGCAACCCCGAGTCCCTGGTCGAGGAGTCGCATTCCGACGGGCTCCTTGAGTACCCCGTATACACAAAACCTTCCGTCTGGCGCGACCGGGAAGTGCCGGCCGTGCTGCTCAGCGGCAACCACGGGAAGATCGCCCAGTGGCGACGCCACGAACAGTACCGGCGGACGGCGGAGCGCCGCCCCGACCTGCTGCAGGAGTTCGACGCCGGCAGCCTCCCGCGTGCCGACCGCACCGCACTGCAGGACCTGGGTTACGACATCGTGGACGGCCGGCTGGTGCGCCGGCCTGGGACGGCCAACCGGGAACAGGGCTGACGGCTCCCGCTCCGTCCCCGGTCCGCACTGCTGCCGGATTGGCTGTTGCCGGACCACTGTGGCAAAATTAGACCTTGTGTCTGCTGGGTCCGCACCCGCCACAGGGGGTAGCGCGGCCAACAGCAAGGCAACCGGCCCCGTCAAGCATTGAAGCGGCCGGACCATTCAACTTTCGGCGGCAGTTGCCGGTGTGCTTTCGAGCAGCCGGGCCTGGCCGCCGTGACCCAAAGTGAATGACCTGTGGCGTTCACCAGGAGTGCAATCATGCATATTCTCGACTCTGTCGATGCAGCCTCGCTGCGCAACGATGTTCCCGAGTTCCGCGCGGGCGACACCCTCAAGGTGCACGTGAACATCATCGAAGGCAAGAACACCCGTGTCCAGGTCTTCCAGGGCTTCGTCCTGGGCCGCCAGGGCGACGGCGTGCGCGAGACCTTCACGGTCCGCAAGGTCTCCTTCGGTGTGGGTGTGGAGCGTACCTTCCCGGTCCACTCCCCGATCATCGAAAAGATCGAGGTTGTCACCAAGGGCGACGTCCGCCGCGCGAAGCTGTACTACATGCGCGCACTGCGTGGCAAGGCCGCGAAGATCAAGGAAAAGCGCGACTTCACCGCCGCCAAGTAAGTCCTTTCGGACCCGCACACATCTGGAACGCGGCCGTGCCGGCAAGCGCCGGAGCAATGCACCAGCGCCAGGATTACGGACCATGGACCAGACAAAACGCCAGCCCCGCAGCGTGGGCTGGCGTTTTGCGTTCCTGGCGCTTGTCCTGGCCATCGCGGCCAGCGGGCTGGTCCGCTCGCTGTGGCTGGACGTGTACTTCATTCCGTCGGAATCCATGGAGCCGCTCCTGGAAGGGGGCGACCGGATCCTGGTCTCCCGGACCGGCTTCCAGGGTGAACCGGTCCGCCGCGGGGACATCGTTGTCTTCGACGGGCGGGGAACGTTTGCCCCGCTGAACAGCGGCAAGGGCCCCCTGGTGGACGCTGCCGCCGCCGTTACCCAGTGGCTGGGACTGACCGGAAGCGACACAACCTACGTCAAACGCGTCATCGGAGTTCCAGGTGACACCGTGGCCTGCTGCGACGCCGGAGGGAAAGTGACCGTCAACGGGGCACCGCTCGACGAGCCATACATCTTCCCCGGAGACAGCCCCAGCACGCAAAAGTTCACCGCCGTGGTGCCGGAGGGCCGGCTGTGGCTGATGGGGGACCACCGGTCTGTCTCCGCCGACTCCCGCAGCCTTCTCGGCGCCCCTGGCGGGGGCCTGGTGCCACTGGACCGGGTGATTGGCCGGCCGGTCCAGATCCTCTGGCCCCTTGATAGATTTGCTCCAGTATCCCGGCCGCCCGCAGCGGGGTCGACGACAGAGAACGGACGGTAAATGCCCGAGAACCACGCGCCGAATCCCGAGCCCCGCCACGACGGCGCTTCGGAGGTCCCGGCCGTTCCGGCCCCCGACGCGCCCGCTGCAGCTCCAGCCGCACCGGTGCACGCGAAAAGCCGGTCCGCCGCCAAGGTTGAAGGCAAATCCGCAGGCAACCCCCTGCTGGGGTGGCTGAAGGAGATTGCCACGGTGGTGGTCATCGCGGTGGTGCTGTCCTTCCTCATCAAGACCTTCCTGTTCCGGGCCTTCTTCATACCGTCCGAGTCCATGGTGAACACCCTGGACGTGGACGACCGCATCTTCGTCAACCTGCTGGTTCCCGAACCGTTCGCGCTCAGCCGCGGCGACGTGGTGGTATTCCGGGACACCAAGGGCTGGCTGCCGCCCGCCCCGGCGAAGACGGAGGGACCCTTTACGTGGGTCCAGGACGGACTCACTTTCGTCGGGCTCCTGCCCGACAATTCGGAGCAGCACCTGGTGAAGCGGGTTATCGGCCTGCCCGGCGACCACGTCGTGTGCTGTGATGCCGGCGGTAAACTGACTATCAATGGCGCGGCAGTCGACGAGGCCTACATCAATCCCGCCGAAGTACCGCAGGTCCGCAACTTTGACGTCACCGTCCCGGAAGGCAAGGTATGGGTGATGGGCGACAACCGCAACCACTCCGCTGACTCCCGGGCGCACATGGAGACCGACGGCGGATTCGTTGACCTCAAGGACCTCGAAGGCAAAGCCGCCGTCATCGCCTGGCCTTTGAACAGGATCAAGACCCTGGACAACTACCCGGACGTGTTCAGGAACGTCCCGGCTGCGCGCTGACCATGTCCTCCGCCGTAGAGACGGAACCTGCAGGGGCCGATGCCCTGCAGGTTCCACCGAAAAAAGCCCCGGCAACAAGGGCTTCGGCAAAGACTCGGTCCGGTTCGTCCAGGGCGTCCGCAAGCACCGGGAAGGCGCCCACGCTGAGGCACGAGCGCTCCTTCAAGGCCCAGGGCGTGCGCTTCCTGGCCGGGGTGGACGAGGTGGGCCGGGGTGCCCTCGCAGGCCCGGTCAGCGTGGGCATCGCCGTCGTGGACCTCGAACGCCAAAAACCGCTGCCCGGCGTCCGGGACAGCAAGCTCCTCAGCCCTGCCGAACGGGAACGGTTGGAGCCGCTGGTACGCCGCTGGAGCGTCGCCTCGGCCGTGGGCCATGCCAGCGCCCAGGAGATCGACGCCCTGGGAATCATCGCAGCCCTCCGGCTTGCCGGTACACGTGCCTGGCGGAGCATCCTGGCCGCTGGTGTCCTGCCGGAACTGGTGCTCCTGGACGGGAGCCACAACTGGCTCTCCCCGGCGGAGCAGCCGTCCTTGTTCGACCAGCCCGCGCCTGAGGCAGACTGCAATGCTCCGGTCCACACGAGGATCAAGGCGGACATGCAGTGCCTGAGCGTCGCCGCCGCGAGTGTCATTGCCAAGGTGGAGCGCGACCACCACATGCGGGAGCTTCACCAGGAATACCCCGAGTATGGCTGGGACATCAACAAGGGGTACGCCACCGCGGCGCACCGGGATGTCCTGCGGGCGGCCGGCGCCACCCCCTACCACCGGGTCAGCTGGCGGCTGCTCGGCGGGGAACTGCAGGACGCAGACGATCCCGACGCGGACAGCCCGGGCGAAGACTGAGTCCCTGTGCCCGGCGCCAGCCATGCCGGACATGGTGCAAGATGGAAGCATGAGTGCTGAGGATCTTGAGAACTATGAAACCGACATGGAGCTTCAGCTCTATCGTGAGTACCGCGACGTCGTCGGCCTGTTCAGCTACGTTGTCGAGACCGAGCGGCGCTTCTACCTCGCGAACCACGTGGACCTCCAGGCACGCAGCGCCGACGGCGAAGTCTATTTCGACCTGACCCTCCAGGATGCCTGGGTCTGGGATGTTTACCGCTCGGCCCGGTTCGTCAAAAGCGTCCGGGTCCTGACGTACAAAGACGTCAACGTCGAGGAGTTGCCCCGCAACGAGGAACTGGCCCTGCCCAAGGACGTGGACCTGGGCAACTAGGCCCGCCCTGACCCTCCCTCCACACCCGGTCCTGTCCACATACGGCAGGATCCGGGTGCCCTCCGCTGCCACGCTCCCGCAGGCTGGTTGCGGAGGTGGAAATGAAATCGAAGGACCTTTTGGGCCGCCGCGGGGAAGACCTCGCAGCCGGCCATCTTGAAGCCCTTGGCATGCTCGTCGTCGAGCGTAACTGGCGCTGCAGCGAGGGCGAGATCGACATTGTGGCCCTCGACGGCGACGCCCTCGTCATTGCCGAGGTGAAAACCCGCCGGTCGCTGGACTACGGCCATCCGTTCGAGGCGGTGGGCCCGGAGAAACTCGCCCGTCTGCACAGGCTCGGTGCCGCATGGTGCCGCGACCGGGAACTGCGGATGCCCTTGCGCCGCGTGGACGTCATCGCCGTGGTGGACGACGGCGGCGGGGAGCCCACGCTGGAACACCTCAAGGGGGTGGGGTGATGGCACTGGGAAGGACCTATTCCATCGCCCTGGTCGGCCTGAACGGCTACATGGTGGAAGTGGAGGCAGACATTGGCCAGACGATGTCAAGTAAAAGACACATCAAATTATTAGCCGAGAACGGCTTTCGACACGGCGTTGCCAATCACGGCGAGGACGAGGGCTACGACGACTGAGCCGATTGCGGCTAACATTCGTTTTCCACGCGAACTTTTCCCGCTCTCCACTACTTCGAAAGCTGGAATGAGCCTCCGCGTTAAAAAGACAGCGCCAAATGAGAGAGCGGGCGCTACCCATCCGATAGCAGAAGTTATGGTGCTTTGGACCGTTGGGGAGAACTTATGCGATGGCATTGACCATATGGCTATCGTGTCCGCCAGGAACCACAAGGCCACGCCAAACATGATGATGTAAGTGATGTAAAGAAAAATTGCATTCCGAAGGAAGGGCCATCTAGGAACCTGTTTTTTGATCTCGTCGGATAGTTCCGAAAAAGCGGCGATGGACCATTGCGAGTCAGTGGACGATGCTCGTGCGTAAATACCGTCCTTGCGGTCGGCCCGAATCGTAATCGTGTGGTTAGGAATGCTGCCGCTCGGAGCCGAAAACTCCAGCGCGTTTATGTGGCGACCGTCTAGATATTCCACCAGTTCCGTAGCGGTACCCGTTACAGACCGGCGCTCATCTTCGCGGCCGGTAACTGTTAGGTCTATGCGGCCCGCGTTGCCCGCCTCCACTTCGGCGTCTTCGAGGGACTTCTGCCGGTCTTCAACTTCAGCCACGACTTCCGCCAATCGAGACGCGGCGTCGATGGAATTGGATGCCTTTGTTTCCAGAACCGTTAGTAAAGACTTCTTTGAGGCCAGCGCCTGACGAGGGTATTTTGTTGAGGTGACGATGTGATCTTCGAGGAGCGGCTCGTACTGCCTTTGCACGAGTCGGAGAATCCTCTCCAAATCTGTGGCTGAGCCTGCCCACATGGGCCATTGTTTGCTCTTGGTGACGCTTTCCGGAAGTGAGGCCATTACTTTAGATTACCTAGGTTCCGGTCGGCTGTGAGCCAATGAGAACGTCGCCGCGCCGGGAGGCAGAATCAGCGATGTAGGCTTCCGGCATGGGGATGATTCAGAAGTTCATGACAGCTTTTCGCGGCGAAGGTGGGGTAACCACGGCGACGGAAGTGCGCCAAACGGCGTCGCCGGTCCCGGAGGTTTCAGCACCGGCGAAGGAAGCCATCAGCGAGGCGCTCCCGTCGCCGGGGCCGCAAGCGCCGCCGCAGGTGGTCGAGCCACGGGCCGAGGCAGAAAATGGAGTCGAGACCAGACCTGCGGGGGTAAGGAAAGTCATGCTCGACGAGGCGGACCTTTCGGTACTTGACCTCCGCGAGCTACCGTCCAGCCGCTTCCGAATCGTCGGCTCGGCGTACTGGGTCACCGACTCCGGCCGCTACAAGCATGGGGGGACTGAGTATTTGCTCATCCGTGAGCCGAAGAACAAGTGGGACGCCAATGCCGTCGCCGTGTACGGCAAGGGGCGCAAAATCGGTCACCTGACGGAAGCGAAGGCCGCTGCCCTGGCTCCCATCTTTGACGAGCTCGGATTCGGCGCCTACCGAGTCGGCGGCACGGCGCCAGCGCCGAACTCGATCCGCATGTGGGTGGACCTTCCTGCCATTCCGAAGCTTAGGTCGTTTGCCAAGACGGTAGGAAAGGCGGAGTAGTGCCCCGGCCCCCAAGACCGCCCTTTCGTGAGCAGGTGGTTTGCAACGGGTGCGGGATCGAGTTTGAGTCCCACCAGAGGAGCCGCGACTACTGCTCGAACCTTTGCGGGATCATGAGGCGGGGGGCGGCCAGCTCGTTGGGTTTCTGCTACGGATGCGGAGTTTATCGCCGGGCAGAGGCCACTGAGGCGGGCCAGTCGCGGGCAGATTTTGTAAAGGAACACCAGGTTTGCCGTCGAACACTTCTGGACAAGAGGGGACGGTCAGATAATTGCCGATGCGCCGAGTGCAAGCGCCGGAAAGGTATCACAGATGTTCTGTCAGTCCCGCCTTCTGCCCGTAAGCGAGGATCATCTAGTGGTCACAGCAAGCATAGAAAGTTGGTACTGGAACGGGACAACTATGTTTGCCAAATTTGCGGGCTCCCTACCGATCCCAACGCCAGGTTATCCGACGACAGGTACCCGACGCTGGACCACATTGCGTCCATTGCTGTGTTCGGACGAGACGACGATCCGGAGAACCTCAGGACCGCCCACCGATGGTGCAACATCATGCTCGGGGACGGGATGTATGCTGACGCCGAAGCTGTCGGTGCCGCTGCGAGGACGAGGTTTAGCTAGTGCGGAGGGCTTCGGTTACGCGTGAGTGGTCGAGGCGGACGCGATAACATGGGCCGTCAAGCATTTGAAATAGCCAAAGGGGAAGAAATGGCGGGGAGTCGGACCTGTTCGTGGTGCGGAGTTTCGGGGCACGACAGGAGGTCATGCTCTGTATCGCAGTTCGCTGGGGCGTGCAGCGTGTGTAACTACCACGGGCACGACAAGCGGAACTGCCCTGCTAAATAGCTGCAGATCGTGAAAAGCCCCTCCCTTACTCTGTGCTAGGGGAGGGGCATCTTCGTTCATGGGCGATTTGACTATTTCTTGAAGTAGGCCAGATAGGACTCGACTTCCTGAGATTTGTTGGGGCAGAAGTAGGCAACGGTGAGCCGGACGCCGTCGGGGCCGCCTCCGGTCTTGTTGCCGCCGATGGAGCGCACGGATACCCCCAGGTTGTCCCCGGTTTGGTCGCAAATTTCCTTTTTCATGTAATCAGCGAACCGCTGGACACTGTCAGGAACGACGCCGAGAGCGGCGAGGTCTGCGGCATAGGAGCCTGTCGTCTTGACGGGAGGGGGTGTCGGCGTCGGCGTGACCGTGACCGTCTTCGTGACAGTTGGAGTCGGCGCCGGGGCCGTGCTGGTTGTTGCTGGGTTTGCGCTTTCGGCGGCGCCGCCGCAGCCGGACAAAACTGCGACGAGTGAAAGAGCGGCAGCGCTCATGACAAGCTTTTTCATGGTTCCCCCAGTTGCAAAGACAGGTTGTTTCTGCACCCTATCTGGGAAATGGAAAAAGGCCTCCCTCGCGGCCCGAGTGTGACTATCGGGGCTCGGAGAAGGGCCTTCTTCATTCCTGATTGCTATGACAAAAGATGAACTTAACGGTGTAGGCTGCCACTTTCCCTATGGATTGTGCCCCCGGGGGTCGTGGCTCCCGCCTCTGTCAGTGGAAATAGTGCCCGATGAGCCACCTCGACAGACTTTGTGCAGCCGATTGGGGAATTCCTGCCGCAACATAGGACGTGTGTATGCTCACATTTGTATTAGGAAAATCGCACACTGGGTCTCCTCCACGGCAATAGGAATGCATGAAATGTTTTGTTTCCTGTTGAGGAGTCCAAACAACGGCGACACTTCCGAAAATTCCGCCGTGACCTGACCTAGTGAAAGTGCCGATGTCCAAGCTGTAGGCGGGGACTTGGGTTTGCTGCGAAGCATCGAAAAGTGGATCTGCGAACAACACAAGACCATCAAGGCGTCCTCGCCAAGTGTCGAGCCCGCCGTTGCCCGCATAGTTGTTCCACACCATGTGCATCACGTTGGCGCCTTCAGAGTATCCGGCAATGATCACGTGCTCCGATTGGCATCCGTGCAAATGATCATAGAGGTAATGTTCAGCGAAGAGCGTTCCCCATTCGACGCTCTGGGCGTAGACGGACCCGTGGTAGTTCTGCGGATCTGCAACTTCCCCGCTCTTGTCTGCAGGGTACGGGTCTGCCCAATACCGAACGTCGACGCCGGGCAGCGATCTTTGCAAATCTGTGACAAACCTATTGAGTTCCCCACCCAGGCCGTTGTCGTTTGAGAATGGGTTCTCGCCCATGCCTCGGGCGGCGATAACCCGTACCTGGGCGCACCCGTCTGACGGCTGGTTGACGACAGGCGGCGCCGGTGCTGGTGGCGGTGGCGCCGGTGCTGGTGGGGGCGGTGCCACCGTGCCGCACTGCGGGATGCCGGGTGTGTAGCTTCCATTCAGCCCGGTTGTCGACGTGTAGTAGTCAGTGATGTACCAGCCATTGGTTAGCTGGTCCCAGACGTCTGTAGGCGTTCCGGGCAGACCTACGCCGACCAGTGACCCCTTGGTCTGACAAGCAATGTCAATGGCTTGCCCGTTGTAGAGCTTGCCCACGATCGAGTATCCCGTGCCGGGGCCTGAGCGTGCATTGACGCCAAGGGAGCCAACTACAACGTGGTAGCCGGTGACCGCTTGCGCCGGAACGGCGGACAGGACCGCGCCGACGAAGGCAAGAGCTGCAACGCAGGCGGCCCACCCTGTCATTCGGCCTCGCCTATGTATTGTCCCACCGCTCCTCGGGAGAAGTTCTAGGTGGGTAGGCCCGCGAAACGGGCGCTTTCGTTCGTGCATTGAGAGAACTTTCTATGAGCGTCCCCCGCGGGTAGCCACTGGCCGCCAGACACGGCAGAGCCTCTCGGTGGCTTGCGAATCACCTGCAAAGCGGCGCGGCTAATTTCAGGCGCGTTTGCTTAGCGCCGCCTCCTCCTGCAAACAGAGGGCTAAGACCAAGGACTGAGTCTCCCGTGGGATGAGATTGCTATAGTCGGCCTACCTTCGTCAATGGAGGTACCCCCCCCTTTGCGTACCCCTAAGGAGGCGGCCCAGGGACTCGTCTCCCTAGGGGGATTTGCAGCTTTGGCACTGAAGACGACTGAAATG
This sequence comes from Arthrobacter sp. MOO21, assembly GCF_057369995.2. Lineage (NCBI taxonomy): Bacteria > Bacillati > Actinomycetota > Actinomycetes > Micrococcales > Micrococcaceae > Arthrobacter > Arthrobacter sp. MOO21. Next base: position 3,503,041 of record NZ_CM170671.2, read on the forward strand.
ATTGCCGACGCTTTAATTGCGGAGTCCGGTGGGAAACAGCCGGAATTAGAGCTTGTTAAAAGCGCGAGGAAGTGCGTTTTTACTAAAAGGCCCAGACCCGCGCGCGGTGGCGAACGCTATGCCCCTTCGGTGAGAGAGAAAGGGGTAGGGGGAGGGGTGGCCCAGGGGGTAGGTGGGCGCCGTCGCCGTGAAGGTTCGGGCGCCCCAGGCCGGGTCAGCTCGGCGTCAGGCTTCGGCGAGGATCTTGTACTTATGGGTTAGCCGCTCGAAGGCGTCGCACCTAAGACGCGGCATTGACGCGGCGACGATCTTCTCGACTTGGTCGGGCGTGCCGTTGAGGATCTGCTTCAGGTCGTCGGCGCTCTGCTCTGCGTGCTCGATCGTCAGGGCTGCGAGCTCGGCCATAGTGATTGACGGGCGCGGGTCATATCCGTACTTCATACGAAGTTCCTCGGTTGCCTGTTTGCGGGCGTTGCTCAGAGCATGGGTCCGTCGCTCGTCCGGCGCCAACCTGATCCATTGAGCAGCGGTGAGGTCGCCGCGAACGCCACGCGGGCATTCCTCGGGTGACAGTTCGATGAAGCGCTCTGCCGCGTACATCTTCGACTTGACGATCCGTCCATGGTCGCGCCTGTAGTCACGTTCTCTCATGGGGGTGGGGTTTCCTTTCGGTTGCGGGGACGCCGAGAGCCCGCCTCGTTGTGGTACGGGGCAGGCTCTCCGGCGTGAACGTTGGTTAGGTGCTGGGGCCGCCGAAGGGGCCGGAGCGAACGGTGCGGGCGATAGCCGCGGGGTCGAAGCCGCCTTCGCCAGCGTCCTTCAGGTCTTCGGCCTGTTGAGCGCGGACGACCTCGTAAAGATCCTCGGGGCGCTTTCCTTCGGCGTTGGCCCGGTCGATGAAGGGGCGCTGGTCGCGGTCGGAGAGATCGCGGAAGTTCTCCGGCAAGGGGCTAGCCCGGAGGGTTTTCCGGACGAGGTCGGCGACGATGTTGTAGTTCATGGGTTCCTTTCGGGGCGGTGGTTGGTTAGAGCTTCGGGAAGGGCAGGATGCGATCGAGGACGAGCTTCAGGTCGCGGGAAAGCTGGTCCTGCTCGGCGACGCGGCGGGTCGTGACGGCGGGGAGTGCCGCGTCGGAGACGCCGGGGAAGGGCTGACCGGCGAGTGCCCAGTACCGCTCACGCTTGGCGAGGGCCTCGGTCAGCGCGGCGGCGAGCTCTTGCACTTCCGCGTCCTTGTCCTTGGCGCGTTGGCGGAAGGTGCTGCGGGCTTCGGGGAGGCGGGTGAACGCCTCGACGAGGTAGTCAAGGAGGGCACGCTTGGCCTTGGCGCTGAGGACTTCGAGCGCCTTCTCGATCTCCCTGACGCGGTTCTGAAGGCGAACGCCTTCCGGGTCGCTGAAGACGAGGCCGAGGTTGGGGTCGTTCGTGTGAACGGCGTCCTCGTGATTCTTGTGCTCGGTGCGGCGTGCGCGGGCTTTGGTGAGCTCGGCGGACAGCTTGGCGGCTTCAGGCTTGAACGCCTCGAAGGCTTCGAGGGCCTCGGCGACGTCGGGGTAAATCTCGGCCAACGCCGGATCAGGCATGGAGCCTCCGGTGAAGTAAGCGCCCCCGCCGCCTCCGGCGTGAACGTCGCGGCTGATCATGGAGCGGAGGGTGGAGCGGTCGATGGTGGTCAAGGTGCTTGGTCCTATCTGTGAGGGGTGGCGCCAGGTGCGCCGGGGAGGGGTGGGGTGGTTACTTGCGGGCGCCGGGAGCGACTTCTTCAAAGGCTTCTAGACGGGCTTCCAGGGCCTTGGCGCGGGCTCGCCAGAAGGCGTGATTGTGGGCGTGGTAGAAGAGGCTCTCTCGTAGGTGAGCGACGGCTTTCTCGGCGCTGAGGGCCTTCGGTAGCTGGGGGCTGCCGATCGAGTAGCGGTAGTAGGTCGGGAACACTGGGGTGCCTTTCATGTTGAGGGGACGAGATAGACGCGGGCGGAGCCGTTAGTGCCTCGGCGCCGAGGCCCGAGGAGCTCGTCGGCGGCGGCGTAGAAGATCCGCTGGCGCGGGATGCGGTAGCTGCCGCCGTCTTCGCGCTCTTCCTCGCCGTCGACGAATGACTCGATGGTGTCGGCGCACTCTTCGTAGAGCTCGTGGGCCACGATGCGGGAGCCGGGGGCGGGGCGGTCGTCCGGATAGCCGAGGTAGTTTTCCAGCCACTCGCGGGCGCTTGCCATTTCGTCGGCCTCGACGCGCTCGCGGTGGGCGGCGACGTGCTCGGCTGCGGTCTTGGCGGGGCCTCGCGGGGCGCGTTCCTTGGCGGGTCGCCATGCCGGGAGGAGGCGCCGAAGGTGGGTGACAGCGTCGGCGAAGTAGGCGGCTCGGCGGTCGGGTGTGGCTTCAGCGAGGAAGAACCGGAAGTCTTTGTAGGGGCGGCCCGCAGTACTTTCCGCTGGGAGGGCCTCCAGTGCCGCTAGGAGGCTCTCGGAGAGTTCGCCCTGGTGAATGGGCGTGGGTTTTTCGGCACTTCCTAGGGGCCGTGTAAGGATCGCCGAGCCGGAGCGGTAAGCCTCGACGCGGGCGAGGAGCCAGGGGAGGGCATAGGTCTGGGCGAGGAGCCGTGGACCGGGGATCTCCAGCGATACGCCGGACTCGGTCTTCAGTTTTACGGGCTTTTCGGCGGGGTGGGAGTAAAGGCGTCCGTCGCGGAGGGCGGCGAGGGCGGCTTCTTGCGGGTTCATGACTGCGAGTTCCTTTCGGTTGGTGGGCAGGCCGGTGACGGCCCAGATGGAGGGAAAAGTTTGGGGAGCATGGGGAGTGGCTCAAACCTGAAAGGTGACGTTTCTGCGTCTTTTACTGATTACTTTTTCGAGCACTCACTCTCTCGATGAAGTAATAGGAGGAGTGACGAAAAGCGTCACCTTTCACGTTTGAGCCACTCTCCGGCTTCTCCTCGGTGATTACGCCGGAAGCGAGGGCAACGGGGCGGCGCCCGCCTCCGGCGCTTGCGTTTACACGCTTTCGAGCGGGCGTGCCTGGCACGGCACCCGCAGAGCAGGGGTTCCAAGGGAGAGGTCGGCCAGTCGGGACCGATTGCTCAGTCGGCGCTGAAAAACTTCTCTCACAAGAGAAGTGCGCCAATCAGTCCCGAGTGCTCATTCGGCGCCGAATGAGTTTTCTCCTCAACATAGGAGTCCGCCAGAAGGAGTGTTTCTGCTCAGAATGAGGGCCACGAATATGGAAAAGAGGCCCGCCAGCGGTAGCCGGGGGCCTCTCTCGGGGTCACTCGTCATTGGTCGGGTCGTGTAAACGCTCCTCCTCGGCGCGGACGGTGCGCTCGGCGTCGGCGCGGAGCCAGCGCTTCCAGTCTTCCTCGCCGGGTTGGTAGCTGAGCTCGAAGGGCTGGCCGCTGCCGTATATACGGTCGCGGGCGTGGTTGGGTTCGTTAGTCGTCGTAGTAGTTCTCCTCTTGGTAGTCGGGTTCGTTCCAGCGCCACGGGATGCTCAGCCGGGACTCGTCCAGTTTCCGTGAGCCTCTAACGGCGGGGCTGACAACGATGCGGCCGGCAAGCGCCGAGGCAAGGAGCTTCCGGCGTCCTGCCGTGTCGCGGGCCTCCCATGCTTCGGCGAAGGTCTCGCCGGTTGCCACAGTGTTCGCCGTGGTCACTTCGGGAGCCGCCTCCAGCGCCTCACGGCGGGCGTGCAACTCTGTCAGGCGTGCGGCCAGGGTGGGAATGTCAGCGCCGGGGGAGGCCATATCAGCCGCGGTTGCGGAGATAAGTTGCTGGACCTGAGCAAGCTCTCCGGCGTCGCGGGTCGAGGACTCGCGCACCTCGTAAACGTCGAAGCTGCCGAAGACGCGGAGGAACTCCTCCACGACGCGGGCCTCCAGCATTCCGGCGTGGACGCTGACCTTGCGGGGGCAGGCTCCAGCGGACGCGGAGCAGACGTAACGAGCCGTGCGGGAGCCGTCCTTCTGCTTGTCGGTGTAGTTCACGCGCATGACGCTTCCGCAGGTCGCGCACTCGACGTGTCCGGAGAGGAGGCGGCTCGCCCGTTTCCGGCCAGCACCGGGCATAGTGTTCCAGTCGGGACGCCGGGACAGGAGCGCCCGCAGTTCGGCGGATTCTTCTGTCGTGATGATTGCGGGCCATACCTGCTCGGGGAGGCCGTCCTCGCCGAGGAGCGGGCGGCTGACACGGGACGAATCGCCGGGGCGGCGGTGGGTCATGTAGCCGAGGATCGCGTCGCCGCGGAGCAGGTCGGCGACCGTCGCGGCGGTCCACTTTGCGGCCTTGCGCGGCGGGACGCCGTCGGCGTTGAGGCCCTTGGCGACGGCGTAGCCGGTGGCGCCGGAGAGGACTTCGTCGACCATGCGGCGGACCACCTTCGCTTCGTCGGGGTCCACGTCGAGGGCGCGGCCCTTGCCGGAAGGGTGGGGGATCGGGCGGTAGCCGTAGGGCGGGACGCCGGAGTGGCGGCGTGTCTGCCGTTGATAGTCGCGGGCGGCCTTCACGCGGGAGCGGATCAGTTCGCGCTCCGTCCGGCCCAACGCGGCCATGAGTGCCACCTGAATGTCCCATGCGGGGCTGTTCGAGCGGAGGCCATCGGCGAGAGCCAGGAACAACGCGGGGGAGCCGGACGCGGCGCGTTCGTCGAGTACGTCCTGCAAGTCGGCGACAGCGCGGGCGCCCATGCGGCTCCAGCGGTCGAACTTGTATACGGCGATTACGTCGGCGGCGTTCTCGCGGAGCATCCGGAGGGCCTTCTCGGCGTTGGCGCGGGGCTTGCCGCCGCTGAGGCCGTCGTCGGTGAACGTCTCGACTATTTGCCAGCCTTCCCTCTCGGCGAGGGCTTGAAGCTGCTTGTTTTGGTTGGCGATGGAGACGCTTTCGTCTTTGGTGACGCTGAGGCGGAGATACAATATTGCGCGTTTGGGTGTTGCTTCTTTCATGTGTCAATTATCCGACATTGGCCAGACGCTCCCCGCCTTCGTGATCCTTGGGCTGCCTGACGCTTCGTTGAACGAAGCGAAGGAACGCATCCGGTCGGCGGCCAAAAACTCGGGCATCCCCTTGAGCCGAAGGAAAATCACGGCCAACCTCATTCCGGCTTCCCTGCCGAAGCGGGGCTCGGGATTCGACCTTGCGGTGACCATGGCCGTGCTCAGGGCCGCCGGAGACATCAAGCCCACCGGACGCGCGGTCTTCATCGCCGAGTTAGGGCTCGACGGCCGCCTGCGCCCGGTCCGGGGGATCCTGCCGGCCGTGATGGCATCCGTGCAGGCAGGCTATCCGGAGATCGTGGTTGCCCAGGCAAACCTGGCCGAAGCTTCCCTGGTCCCCGGCGCGAAAGTGCGCGGATACCGCACCCTGGCCCGCCTGGCTCTTGACTTCGGCGCCGACCCCCAGGAGCTCGCCCTGGATTTCGAACCGGATGACGCCCAGGACGCGCCCGACGGCCCGTCGGACCCGGCTCCCTGCCCCGACATGGCCGACGTCTCCGGCCAGGGCGACGCCCGGCGGGCGCTGGAAGTCGCAGCTGCCGGTGCGCACCACCTGCTGCTCACCGGACCGCCTGGCGCAGGCAAAACCATGCTGGCAGAACGGCTGCCCGGACTCCTGCCGGACCTCGGGGACCACGAATCAATGGAAGTGACGGCAATCCATTCGCTCTGTGGGCTGCCGGCGTCTCAGGTACAGCTGCTGCGCCGGCCGCCCTTCGAGAACCCGCACCATTCCGCAACTGCCGCGGCCATTATCGGTGGCGGTTCCGGGCTGCCCCGGCCCGGCGCTGCGTCCCGCGCCCACCGCGGCGTACTCTTCCTCGACGAGGCACCGGAATACGAGCGCCGGGTCCTCGATGCCCTGCGGCAGCCGCTCGAAAGCGGGGAACTGGTAATCCACCGCTCTGCCGGGACTGCCGCTTATCCGGCGCGGTTCCAGCTGGTTCTTGCCGCCAACCCCTGTCCGTGCGGCAAGGCTGCAGGGAAAGGCCTGGACTGCACCTGCACCCCCATGATGCGCCGCCGGTACCTCGCGCGCATGTCCGGGCCCCTCCTGGACCGGGTGGACATCCAATTGCAGGTGGAACGTGTATCGCTGGCAGATTTTGGACAGGCCGGGGCAGAAGAAGAGGACACCGCCTCGGTAGCCTGCCGCGTCCTGGAGGCGCGCTCACGGCAGTCCGAACGGTTGCACGCCTTTGGGCTGGAGACCAACTCACAGGTGCCGGGCCGGATCCTTCGGGGAAAGCTGCGGCTGGCTCCAGCCGCCACCCGGATCCTCGACCTTTCGCTTGAACGGGGCGTGCTGACGGCACGCGGCTACGACCGCGTCCTTCGCCTGGCGTGGACGCTGGCCGACCTGGGACATCGGCAAACACCCGACTCGGATGACATCGGGCAGGCTTTGGGCCTCCGCCAGGCAGCGGCGGTGGCCGCATGACGGGACAAGGAGCTACGACCGAACAGGACAACATGGTGGATCAGGACAACATGGTGGATCAGAGCAACATGGCGGATCAGGACAACATGGTGGATCAGAGCAACATTGCGGAATTCCGGAAAGCACCCCAGGACGGCGAACGGCTTGCACGGGCAGCCCTGTCCAGGCTGATGGAGCCCCAGGACGCAGCGGGACTGGCGCTCGTGCAGCTGACCGGAGCAACGGATGCCCTGCGGATCGCCACCGGCCAGGTAAAGGCTGGTCCCGGACTGGAGCAGGAGATCAGCACACTGCTGGCGGACGGCGGCACAGCCACCGGCTGGGCAGGCCTGGCGTCGGCGTTGAAGCGCTGGCAGCCCCGGCTGCCGGACGTGGCGCCCGAGCGGGACCTCGCCACCATGGCGCGCTTGGGTGGCCGGTTGATCGTTCCCTCCGACGAGCTGTGGCCGGCGCAATTGGCGGACCTCGGAATCCAGGAGCCGATCTGCCTCTGGTGGCGCGGCCAGGAACAGCCGCTGCCGGCAGCGGACAAGGCCATCGCTCTGGTCGGATCCCGCGACAGCACCAGTTACGGGGCCTCGGTAACGGGCGACCTCGCGTACTCCCTGGCGCAGCGGGGGTTCACGGTGGTCTCCGGCGGCGCGTACGGGATCGACGCCCATGCCCACCGTGCCGCGCTTGCCGGTTGTTCTTCCACTGTCCCTACCATCGCCGTGATGGCCGGCGGCGTTGACCGGTTCTATCCGTCCGGCAATGACGACCTGCTGCGGGCCGTCGCCAACCAGGGCGCCGTCCTCGCCGAGGTACCACCGGGATCGGCTCCCACCCGGTACCGCTTCCTGCAAAGAAACCGCCTCATCGCTGCCCTGTCGGCCGTGACAGTGGTGGTGGAGGCGCGCTGGCGTTCAGGTGCACTGAACACAGCCCATCACGCCGAAACGCTGGGCCGCGCCGTCGGCGCAGTGCCAGGGTCCGTCCACAGCGCCAATTCGGCCGGCTGCCACCGGCTCCTCCGGGACGGGGGAGCGGTCTGCGTGACCGACGCGGCGGAGGTCGCCGAGCTGGCCGGGCCCAGCGGCACGGCAATGCCTGAACCGCGGCACACGCAGCCGGCCGTCCAGGACGGGCTCACGCTGGAGGACCTGATCCTCCTGGATGCGCTGCCGCTGCGCTCCACCACCTCGGTGGAGAAGCTGACCTCGGTGGCGGGCCTGGGCCAGGAATCCGTTCGGGCGGGCCTGGGCCGGCTCGGGCTGCTGGGCCTGGCGGTATCGGAGCGCGGCGGCTGGAAACGGGGCAAAGGATGACCGTGTCCAGCGCCCGTTCGTGGCCGCAGGCTGGGACAGTGGAGGGATGGAACATGACGGACTGCCCCGGGAACTCGGCGCGGCATATGATGCTTTCTCCGGTTACCTCGCCGGTGAGCGGGCGGTGTCGGAGCACACCAAGCGGGCCTACCTGGGCGACCTGCACAGCCTCCTTGCCCATGCAGCCGCCGAAGGCGCCGCCGGGCCCAAGGACATCGAGCTGGGCACCCTGCGCCGCTGGCTGGGCAGCCAGAGCCAGGCCGGCGCCTCAAGGGCAACCCTGGCACGCCGTTCCGCGACTGCCCGCACCTTTACCGCATGGGCCCTGAGGGAGGAACTGATCGAGGCGGACCCAGCACTGCGGTTGAAGGCACCTAAACGGGAAGGCTCCCTCCCGGGAGTCCTGCAGCCAACCCAGCTCACCCGGTTGCTCGACAAGCTCGAAGCGGCCGCCGCCGAGGGTGAACCCCTGGCCGTGCGCAACAGGGCAATGGTCGAACTGCTCTATGCCACCGGTGTGCGCGTTGGCGAACTGGCCGGAATGGACATCGATGACCTCGATCCCGACCGCAGGACACTGCGCGTCATCGGCAAAGGCAACAAGGAACGCACGGTTCCGTTCGGGGTTCCTGCAGCCGTGGCCGTTGACGACTGGCTCCGGCGGGGCCGCCCCCTGCTGGCCAAGGAGACCAGCGGCCCCGCGCTTTTTCTCGGCGCCCGCGGCGGCCGGGTTGACCAGCGACAGGTCCGCGCCCTGGTCAACGGGCTCTTCGGTGAGCTGGGGGACACCTCGGCGTCCGGCCCCCACGCCCTGCGGCACTCGGCGGCCACCCACCTGCTCGACGGCGGGGCCGACCTGCGCGCCGTGCAGGAAATCCTGGGCCACAGCAGCCTGGCCACCACCCAGATCTACACCCATGTCTCCGTGGACCGGCTGCGGCGAAGCTACCAGCAGGCCCACCCCCGGGCCTGAGCAGCCCTCTCACCCTCATATCAGTGTGGCTAATCGCACTGGCGTAATTCCACGGGGTACGGCACAATAAGAGTCACGTCCGGCAACTTTCAAGTGCCGCTTGAAGCTCCTGAGCTTAATGCGGCGCGGCAAGTCCGGACACTGTTTAATCCGATACAGCTGGACACATCTGAATACCGCGCAGGGAACCACCGCCGCAAAGCAATGCACGGCAGTTCCATCCAGGCAGAGGTCGTTGGGGAAGACGTACCTAGAGCTATGGAGGATGGAATGTCTGTTGCAATGACCCGCGGTCTGTTGTTCGTTCACTCGGCCCCTACGGCGCTGTGCCCCCACGTTGAGTGGGCAGTCGGCGCCGTGGTGGACAAACGGACGGACCTTGAGTGGACCCCGCAGCCAGCCGCGCCCGGAATGTTCCGGGCCGAGCTGTCCTGGACCGGCGCCCCCGGCACGGGTTCGAAGCTGGCGTCCTGCCTCCGCGGCTGGGCGCACCTCCGCTACGAGGTCACCGAGGAGCCGAGCCAGGGCGTGGACGGCGGCCGGTGGTCGCACACGCCGGAGCTGGGAATCTTCCACGCCGTTACGGACGTCCACGGCAACATCATGGTCTCCGAAGACCGGATCCGCTACGCCTATGAGTCAGGTGCAGGCGACCCCGCAGCCGTCTACCACGAGCTCTCCCTCGCGCTGGGCGAAGCCTGGGACGAGGAGCTGGAACCGTTCCGCCATGCCGCTGAAGGCGCACCCGTCCGCTGGCTCCACCAGGTGGGCTGACCGCCGTCGGCCGTGCTTCCAGCAGGAACACCACACGCAAACTTCCATAGCAAAAAGAGGAGGCCCCGCCATACCGGCGGGGCCTCCTCCTGCATCCGGGGCATACCCCGGGACAACAAACTCAGACGCTGCGGATGGCCACCACGGCGTTGTGGCCACCAAAGCCGAACGAGTTGCTCAGTGCCACGATGTTTCCCGCAGGCAGGTCGCGGGCCGAGGTCACTACGTCCAGCGGGATCTCCGGATCCTGGTTCTCGAGGTTGATGGTGACCGGTGCCTTCCGGTCATGGACGGCCAGCACGGTCAGGACGGCTTCCACCGCACCCGAGGCGCCCAGCAGGTGGCCCATCTGGGACTTGGTGGCGGAGACGGCCACGTTGTCCACGTGGGTGCCGAGGGCGGCGCGCAGGGCCGTGTACTCCGGCTTGTCCCCAACAGGCGTGGAGGTTGCGTGCGCGTTGACGTGCACCACGTCCTCGGCCTGGATCCGGCCATCGAACATGGCTGCCTTGAGGGCACGGGTTGCACCGAGTCCCTCGGGGTCCGGAGCGGTGATGTGGTAGGCGTCAGCGGTGACCGACGTGCCGGCGAGCTCGGCGTAGATGCGTGCACCGCGGGCCAGGGCGTGTTCCTCGGCCTCGAGGACCAGGGCACCGGCACCTTCGCCCATGACGAACCCGTCACGTGCGGTGTCGTAGGGACGGGAAGCGCGCTCGGGCTCATCATTGCGGCGGGAGAGGGCCTGCATCGAGGCAAATGCTGCCAGCGGCATGGGGTGGATGGCTGCTTCGGCGCCGCCGCACATGACCACGTCGGCCTTGCCGGAGCGGATGAGTTCCAGGCCGAGGTGCATGGCTTCCGTGCCGGATGCGCAGGCCGAGACGGGCGTGTGCGCACCGGCGCGGGCGCCCAGGTCCAGGCTCACGGCCGCGGCGACACCGTTGGGCATCAGCATGGGGACAGTCATTGGCAGGACCCGGCGGGGGCCCTTTTCCTTCAGGGTGTCCCAGGCATCCAGCAGTGTCCAGACGCCGCCGATGCCGGTGGCGAATGCGACAGCCAGCCGGTCCTGGTCGATTTCAGTGATGCCGGAGTCTGCCCACGCTTCGCGGGCTGCGATGACGCCGAACTGGGTGGAGGGGTCCATGCGCTTGGCCTCGACGCGGCTGAGCACGTCCAGGGCCGGGGTGCTGCACCGGGCAGCGAAGTGGACGGGGAGCTCGTACTTGGCTACCCAGTCGTCCTCCAGGGTGCGGGCACCGGAGACCCCCTTGAGCGCGTTGTTCCACATGGTGGGTACATCGCCGCCGATGGGCGTGGTGGCACCCAGACCGGTAATGACTACTTTGCGTGTCATGGGATCACTCTTTCGTCGGTGGGGAATCCGCCTGCGTCCGCAGGGTCCCGCACGTGTTGATGATCGGCCCATTCCCGGTGGGGGATTGTGCCGGATAAATGCGGCGGGCTGCCGGTCCGGTCAGTCCGGACCGGCAGCCCGCCAAGCCGAATAAACGGCGGGAGCCTTGACTAGGCCTGCGCTCCGGCGATGAAGCTGACGGCGTCGCCAACGGTCTTGAGGTTCTTGACCTCTTCGTCCGGGATGCGCACGCCGAACTTTTCCTCGGCGTTGACCACGATGGTCATCATGGAGATGGAGTCGATGTCCAGGTCCTCGGTGAAGGACTTGTCCAGCTCGACAGCCTCGGGGGCCAGGCCGGTTTCTTCGTTGACGATTTCAGCCAGGCCGGCCAGGATCTCTTCGTTGCTAGCCATTGATGGCTCCTTTTCTTGTATTGCCGGCAGGGGCTGCCGGAAACGGTCGGGGCCGCGGTTGCGGACCCTTGGGCGTACTTAGGGAAGGACAATTACCTGCGCACCGAAGACCAGTCCGGCGCCGAAGCCGATCTGCAGGGCCAGCCCGCCGCTCAACGCCGGGTTTTCCTGCAGGAGCCGGTGCGTTGCAAGCGGGATGGAGGCCGCGGACGTGTTGCCGGCGTCGGCAATGTCCCGTGCCACTGTAACCGTCTCGGGCAGCTTCAGCTTCTTCACCATCTCGTCGATGATGCGCATGTTGGCCTGGTGGGGGATGAACGCCACCAGGTCCTCGGCCTTGACGCCTGCGGCATCGAGTGCCTGCTGGGCAACCTTGGCCATTTCCCACACGGCCCAGCGGAAGACCGTCTGGCCGTCCTGGCGGAGCGTGGGGTACAGCTCCTGCGCCTCCTCGAGGAGGGCAAGGTCGCCGGTGGAGTCGGACTGCCGCGCGGCGAGGCCCAGGTCGCGGACATCGAGCAGGGAACGCGTCATGCCGATGGCGTTCCACTTGCTGCCGTCCGAGCCCCACACCGATGGTGCGATGCCCGGCGTGTCGGAGGGTCCGACGATGACGGCGCCGGCGCCGTCGCCGAGCAGGAAGGAGATGGTCCGTTCCCGGTTGTCGATGACGTCCGAGAGCTTCTCGGCGCCTACTACCAGGACGTACTTTGCGGCGCCGGAGCGGACCAGGGCATCAGCCTGCGCGATGCCGTAGCAATAGCCGGCGCAGGCCGCGGAAATATCGAAAGCCGGCGCCGGGGTGGCGCCCAGGCGGTCAGCCAGGCTGGCAGCTGCAGAAGGAGTGGCGTAGGGGTGGGTCACCGTGGACACGATGACGGCGCCGAGTTCGGAGGCCTCGATGCCCGCCTTCTGCATGGCTTCACGCGCAGCGCCTTCTGCCATGTCGATCACGCTGACGCCGGCGGGGGCGCGGTGCCGGGTCACGATGCCGGTGCGCTGGCGGATCCACTCATCGGAGGAGTCGATCCACTGGCAGACATCCTCATTCGTGACGATGACATCGGGCCGGTAAGCCCCCAGCCCGAGAATCCGGGTGTGCTCCTGCAGGGGAGCCTGCTTCAGCGTGGGGACGCTCATGCGTTGCCTTCCAGTTCCGCGAAGAGCGCGAGGGCGGCGGACAGGTCCTCGGGGGTCTTGACCGCTACCGTCTTGACGCCGGGCATGCCGCGTTTTGCCAGTCCGGCCAGGGTGCCCGCGGGAGCCAGTTCGATGACGCCGGTGACGCCGCGCTTGACCATGGTTTCCATGCAGAGGTCCCAGCGCACGGGACGGGAAACCTGGGCGATCAGGCTTTCGACGGCGGCACCGCCGTCGGTGACTTCGCCGCCGTCGTAATTCGACAGCAGGGGCACCTTCGGGGCTACCGGGTTGAGCTGGGGTTCCAGTGCCTTCAGCGCGCTGACTGCGGGCGCCATGTGGCTGGTGTGGAATGCGCCGGCAACCTTGAGGGGGATGACGCGGGCCTTCGCCGGCGGGTTGTCGGCCAGTGCCTTCAGTTGCTCGAAGGTTCCGGCGGCAACAGTCTGGCCGGCCCCGTTGACGTTTGCGGGGGCGGCGCCGGCCGCCTCGATGGCCGCAAGTACTTCCGCCGGGTTACCGCCGACCACGGCGCTCATGCCTGTGGGTGTAACCGCAGCGGCTGCAGCCATGCTGTTGGCGCGTTCGCGGACGAACGTCATGGCTTCCTGCTCGGTCAGCACGCCGGCGAGTGCGGCCGCGGTGATTTCACCCACGGAGTGCCCGGCAAGGATCACCGGAAGGGAATTGAGTTCGACGTCGAAGAGCGAAGCCGCCGTGACGAGGCCGGCGGCAACGATCAGGGGCTGCGCGACGGCAGTGTCCTTGATGGTTTCCTCGTCGGAGGTGGTCCCGTGAGCGATCAGGTCGATGCCTGCGATGTCACTGAGGGAGGCCAGTTGGCCTGCCACCGAGGGCAGTTCCAGCCAGGGGGCCAGAAAACCCGGGGTCTGCGAGCCCTGTCCAGGGCAGACTATTGCAAGCACGTAACCAGCTTTCCAAATTACTGTGTGATCCAGCGGTGTTTCTCCGCACCAAGCTCACGGGGTCAGGTTGTAGGAAGTCTACAACGTGTCAGCCTTGGTTCCGGGACGCCTGGCGTTCCGTGGCGGCCTTCGGCGGGGCGGAAAGCCGGCCCACCACGAGCGCTGCCTGGAGCACGAACGCCTCCCGCGGCAGCAGCGGATCCCAGCCGGTGACGTCGCAGACGCGCTTGAGCCGGTACCGGACAGTGTTGGCGTGGACAAAGAGTTCCCGTGCGGTCGCCTCCAGCGAATGCCCCAGTTCCAGGTAGGTGCCGAGGGTCTCCACCAGCCCGTTTGATGCCGCCAGGAGGGGCCGGTAGATGTTTTTGACCAGGGAGCGGCGGGCCGCGTCGTCACCCGAGATCACCCGTTCGGGGAGCAGGTCGTCCGCCGCGACGGGACGGGGTGCGGAGGGCCACGCGCGGGCAGCCGTCAGCCCGGCGAACGCGGACTGCGCAGAACCGCTGGCTTCCAGGAGCGACCCTGCCTCCGGGCCGTAGACCACGGGCCCCGGGGCGAACATGTCGCTGAGCTTTACATAGGCGGTCTCGCGGTCCTGCACGCCGCCCAGGATGAGGATCAGGCGGTCGCCCTGGATGCCCACGAGCGCGTCCTCCGCGTACCGCCCCGCCATCCTGCGCAGTTCGCTGACGTAGCTGGCGCTGGGTTCCGACGGCGAATTGCCCACCATGACGGTGAAGCGCTCCTGCGCCTTCCATCCCAGCGCTGCGATCCGGGACCGCAGGGCGTCGGTGTTTTCCCCGCGGAGGATGGCGTCCACGATCAGGGCTTCAAGCCGGGTGTCCCAGGAACCGCGGGACTCGGCGGCACGGGCGTAGACGTCGGCGGCGGCGAAGGCCACCTCCCGTGAATAGCGGAGGACGGCCTCGCGCAGGGAGGGCTGGTCGGCCTCGGGCGCAATGACGGGAACCTGGTCCTCCACCACCTCCACCACGATCCGGATCAGCTGCAGCGCCTTCTGTAGGCTGATCGAGCGGGTCAGTTCGGTGGGAGCCGTCCCAAAGACGTCGGTCAGGATCCATGACGGCGAGCTCGGGCGCTCGTACCAGGTAACAAAGGCGGCTATGCCGTTTTGCGCCACCATCCCCAGCGCCGAGCGCTCATCCGCGCTGAGCCTGCTGTACCAGGGCAGCGACTGTTCCAGCTTCCGCATGGTGGTGGTGGAGAGCTGGCCCACGTTGGCCCGCAGCTGCTTGAGGGTTTCGGACTTCTCCGGGGTGACCTTCGGCGGGGACGGCTTCCGCTTGGCGGACGGGCTTGCTGGTGCTGGCATTCTTTGAGCATACGGCCAGCGCCCCGCAACCTCCATTTGTGCGAAGGCTACAATCCGCCAGGGGCTGCGTCACAGGGTTGCAGCACCTTTTGGAACGAACGACGGCGGCCCTCACCTTGTGGGTGAGGGCCGCCGTCGTCCATGGCTGGTTCTGCTGCCGGGCGGGAGGCTAGGCCTCGCCGCCCGCGTTGCCGGTGGTGCCGGCGTTGACGTTGAGCAGCTTGTATTTCTCGATCGCCTTCACCGGGGCGTCGACGTCCACTTCGCCGCGGCGCGCCAGCATCTCCAAGGCACGGACCACGATGGAGTGGGTGTCGTTTTTGAAGAAGCGGCGGGCTGCTGCGCGGGTGTCGGAGAAGCCGAAGCCGTCGGCGCCGAGGGTGGCGAATTCGTTGGGGACGAATTGCCGGATTTGGTCGGGGACGGCTTTCATGTAGTCGGAGACGGCGACGACGGGGCCGGTGGCGCCTTCGAGTTGCTGGGTGACGAAGGGGACGCGGGCGGGCTGGCCGGGGTTGAGGAAGGCTTCCTCTTCGGCGGCGAGGCCGTCGCGGCGCAGTTCGTTCCAGGAGGTGACGGACCAGACGTCTGCGGAGACGTTCCAGTCGTCGGCGAGGATCCGTTGGGCGTCGAGGGCCCAGGGCACGGAGACGCCGGAGGCGAGGATCTGGGTGCGGGGACCGTCGATCTTTGCCGGGGCGAGCAGGTAGATGCCCTTGATGACGCCTTCGATGTCGAGGCTCTCGGGTTCTGCGGGCTGGACGATGGGTTCGTTGTACACGGTGAGGTAGTACATGACGTTCTTATCCGTCGAGCCTTCCCCGTACATCCGTTCCAGGCCGGAGCGGACGATGTGTCCGATTTCGTAGCCGTAGGCGGGGTCGTAGGTGATGACGGCCGGGTTGGTGGAGGCCAGCAGGGGTGAGTGTCCGTCGGCGTGTTGGAGGCCTTCGCCGGTGAGGGTGGTGCGTCCTGCGGTGGCGCCGATGATGAATCCGCGGGTCATCTGGTCGGCGGCGGCCCAGAAGGCGTCGCCGGTGCGCTGGAAGCCGAACATGGAGTAGAAGACGTAGACCGGGACCAGGGGCACGCCGTGGGTGGCGTAGGCGGTGCCTGCGGCGGTGAACGCTGCGACGGCGCCGGCTTCGTTGATGCCGGGGTGGATCAGCTGGCCCGCGGGGGATTCCTTGTAGGCCAGGACGAGGTCGCGGTCCACGGACAGGTAGTTCTGGCCCTTGGGGTTGTAGATCTTCGCCGTCGGGAAGAACGCATCCATACCGAACGTGCGTGCCTCGTCGGGGATGATCGGGGCGATGTGCTTGCCGAAGTTCTTATCCCGCATCAGGTCCTTCAGGAGCCTGACGAACGCCATGGTGGTGGCGGCCTGCTGCTTTCCGGAGCCACGCTTGGCCACCTCGTAGGACTTCGCGTCCGGCAGCACGATCTCGGCGTGCGTGGACCGGCGCTCCGGCACCGACCCGCCCAGGGCGGCGCGGCGCTCCATCATGTACTTGATTTCCGGTGCGTCAGTACCCGGGTGGTAGTACGGCGGACGGTAGTTGTCGTTCTCAAGCTGCTCGTCGGTGACCGGGATGCGCAGGTGGTCGCGGAACTTCTTCAGGTCATCCAGGGTCAGCTTCTTCATCTGGTGGGTCGCGTTGCGGCCCTCGAAGTGCGGTCCGAGGCCGTAGCCTTTGACGGTTTTGGCGAGGATGACGGTGGGCTTGCCTTTGAATTCGGTGGCTGCCTTGTAGGCGGCGTAGACCTTGCGGTAGTCGTGGCCGCCGCGCTTGAGGTTCCAGATCTGGTCATCGGTCAGGTCCGCGACGAGGTCCTTGGTCTGCGGGGTCTTGCCGAAGAAGTGTTCGCGGACGAACCCGCCGGATTCGGCCTTGTAGGTCTGGTAGTCCCCGTCGGGGGTTTCGTTCATGATTTTCACGAGCGAGCCGTCGGTGTCGCGGGTGAGCAGGTCATCCCATTCCCGGCCCCAGACGACCTTGATCACGTTCCAGCCCGCGCCGCGGAAGAACGCTTCGAGTTCCTGCATGATCTTGCCGTTGCCGCGCACAGGCCCGTCCAGGCGCTGGAGGTTGCAGTTGATCACGAAGTTCAGGTTGTCCAGGTTCTCGTTCGCGGCGAGCTGGAGCAGGCCGCGGGACTCGGGCTCGTCCATTTCGCCGTCGCCCAGGAACGCCCAAACCTGCTGGTCGGAGGTGTCCTTCAGGCCGCGGTTGTGCAGGTACCGGTTGGACTGGGCCTGGTAAATCGCGTTCATCGGCCCGATGCCCATCGACACGGTGGGGAATTCCCAGAACTTGGGCATCAGGCGCGGGTGCGGGTAGGAGGAGAGGGCGTGGCCTTCCTTGGACTTTTCCTGCCGGAAGCCGTCCAGGTCTTCCTCGGAGAAGCCGGCCTTCCATGAATGCCCGGGCGTACATGCCGGGGGAGGCGTGGCCCTGGAAGAACACCTGGTCCCCGCCGCCGGGGGCGTCCTTGCCGCGGAAGAAGTGGTTGAAGCCGACCTCGTACAGGGTCGCCGCCCCGGCGTAGGTGGAGATGTGCCCGCCAACGCCGATGTCGGGCCGCTGCGCCCGGTGCACCATGACCGCGGCGTTCCACCGCATGTAGGCCCGGTAGCGGCGCTCGTATTCCTCGTTGCCGGGGAATTCGGCTTCCTGGTCCACCGGGATCGTGTTCACGTAATCCGTGGTGGTCACCATCGGCACCCCGACGCTCTGCGCGCCCGCGCGCTGCAGCAGGCTCCGCATGATGTATTGGGCACGCTCGGTGCCCTGTTCCCTGATCAACGCATCCAGGGACTCAACCCACTCGGCAGTCTCTTCCGGATCACGATCAGGCAGCTGGTTAGTCAACCCGCTGAGGATATGGGAGGTATCTTCTCCTGCAGCCACGTCCAACCTCTCTTTGCGCGCATGAATCGGCGCACTCAGGCCAGGCAGGGTGACTGCCCGGCGTACATACGCCATGTGCGACGTATCGGTTACAACAGCCCGGTCATGTGTGCCGGGCAGCTTCCTAGCGCTCCTATGTCCGCGCGGAGTCACAAGGTCGTCGTCCGCAGGCATAGTTGTCACCAGCCACTCTAGCCCTGACCACAACACGATGCGTAGCCGCGGCCCGGACCCTGCGGTTGTATTTCGTTCGTCATACTTGGTGTGTGACGAAAAGCCGCTGCGGCAAGGCTTCCGGAACCGGATGTGACGCAGAATATGCGCAGTTCCGGGGGCGGCAGCTTGAAGCGCAGGCACAAAGGGTGTTGGCTTGGGAGTAACGGAAATCACTATGCACACCGCATAAATGAGGTATTGGAGGTACACGTGAGCGAGGCCGACGCCGCCACTTCGGTAAATGTGGCGGAAAAATTGGGTTTCAAGAATGGGGATCTGATTCAGGAGTTCGGTTACGACGACGATGTCGACTTCGACTTGCGTGACGATATTGAGGACTTCACCGGCTCGGAAATGCTGGACGAGGACGATCACGAAGTAGCTGACGCCGTCATCCTATGGTGGCGCGAGGGCGACGGGGACCTGGTGGACAGCCTGGTGGATTCCCTCACCACCCTCAGTGAAAAGGGCGTTGTCTGGATTCTTACCCCCAAGTCCGGAAGGGACGGGTACGTCTCGCCCGCGGACATCCAGGAGGCCGCTCCCACCGCCGGCCTGCACGTCACCACTTCGGCCGGCGTCTCCAAGGACTGGAGCGCAACCCGCCTGGTCAGCAGGAAGAACAAGTGACGGCAGCGGTCGAGGCAGCTACCGCAGCTCTTCCCGCCCTCGGGTCGGCAGCACCGGACTTCGAGCTCGCCAACCAGTACGGTGAGCCGGTCAGGCTGTCGTCCTTCCGCGGGCAGAATGTGGCACTGGTCTTCTATCCATTTGCCTTTTCCGGCATCTGCACCGGCGAACTTTGCGAGATACGGGACAACCTCGCCACTTTCGAGGATGCCGACGCCGTGGTTTTGGCAGTGTCGGTGGACAGCAAGTTCAGCCTGCGGGCCTACGCGGCACAGGAGGGCTACGGCTTTGATCTGCTCGCCGACTTCTGGCCCCACGGTGGTGTCGCCGAGGCCTATGGCGTCTTCGATGCAGACAGCGGCATGGCAAAACGTGCCACCTTCATCATTGATGCCGAGGGCAAGGTCCGCTACAGCGTCGTGAATCCCCGGGGCCAGGCCCGCGACTTCGCCGAGTACCGCTCCGCCCTCGCCGGCGTGAAACGGGCCTAAGGGAACCGTGGCTGGGCGGCGGCAGGGGACAGGCCTTACGGGGTTTGCCAGCCTGCCGCCCGTCGTGCCGGACCCGCCGTCCGCCAGCGACCTTGAGGTGCTGGTCCGGATCCGTGACCTGCTTGCCGGCTCCCGTTTTGCCCTGCTGACCGGGGCCGGCCTCAGCACGGATTCCGGCATCCCGGATTACCGCGGCCCGGACTCGCCGCCCCGCTCACCCATGACCTACCAGGAGTTCGTGCGGGAGGCCGGCAACCGGCAGCGCTACTGGGCAAGGAACCACATCGGCTGGTCCCACCTCCGCCACGCGGACCCCAACCAGGGCCACTACTCCGCCGCCGAGCTGGAGCGCCGCGGCTATCTGACCGGCCTCATCACGCAGAACGTGGACCGGCTGCACCAGGACGCGGGCAGCTCCAACGTGGTGGATTTGCATGGCAGGTACGACCAGGTGGTGTGCCTGGACTGCGGGCGGACGTATTCGCGCCGCCTGGTGGCCGGCATGCTGGAGGAACTGAACCCCGGGTTCCTGGAGCGGGCAGCAGCCAGCGGCCTGGTGGAAATGGCACCGGATGCCGATTCAACGGTGGAGGACCAGGAACTCATCGGCAGTTTCGTGGTTGCAGTGTGCCCCGCCTGCGGCGGGACGCTCAAACCTGATTTCGTCTACTTCGGCGAGAACGTTCCCAAGGACAGGGTGGAACGGTCCTACGCCATGGTGGATGAAGCGGCGGCACTGGTGGTGGCAGGCTCGTCGCTGACGGTGATGAGCGGGCTGAGGTTCGTCCGGCATGCCGCCAAGGAAGCCAAGCCCGTCGTCATCATCAACAGGGGAGCCACGCGCGGCGATGACAAAGCCACCATCAAGCTTGAAGCCGGGGTCAGCCAGGCCCTCGCCTACCTGGCAGGCGAACTTCCGCCCCGCTAGCCGCTGCCGGCATTCGTGCGGATTCGCGTTTGGGGCCGGACGTCGGGTAGAGTCTATGTTCGTTGGTTGCGGCGGGAATCGCCGGAAACCACAGATTTTGGGTCTTTAGCTCAGCTGGTAGAGCGCCACGTTTACACCGTGGATGTCATCGGTTCGATCCCGGTAGGACCCACAGGAAACACCCCGTTGTCCCGCTGCCCGCGGGTACAGCGGGGTTTTTTGCTTGTCCGCCGTCGCCCCCGGGGGCCCGGCGTGATTGTCGGACCCCTGTCCTAGATTGCAGGCATGGAACACGTCATAGTGCGCACTGACAACAATGGGATGCCGACCGCGGTACTGGCCCAAGGCAGGCAATGGTCTGTGGGCGCCGAGCCGGTCAGGTGGTTCGAGCGGGTCAACTGGTGGGAGACCAGCCGCAGGATGCCCAAGGGCAACAGCAGGGTGGACGTCGAAGTCCTTCAGTTGCAGGTGAGGCTGGGAAGCAACAGCAGGTCCGCCCTCACCACGATGTACCTGCAGCGGGACGGCCTCGGCGGCGGCTGGCGGCTCCGCGAATCGACTGTTAACGCGGCGTGACCCAGGGCTTTCGGGCATTGGAAAACCCTCCACCGCGGCTATTGGGGGATGCCGCGGTGGAGGGCCTGGGATGAATATACCGTGAACCGCCGGAAACAAAAAGTCACGCGCCGTTTCATGTCGCGCCCATGCCTCCCTTGGCCTTTCGCGGCCGCAGGAGGCCTTCGCCCCGCCACTATCATGGTTAGTGTTCAGCTGGATGGACAGCACCACAAGCGCAGGCGCCTACCGAAGGAGAATCATGGCCGATTCCCGCACCACCCGCTCTTCCGACGGACTGGGAAGCTCGTCGCCGGCGCCGGCCGTTACCCGCGCCGCTGCCGTGCTGGATGCCCTTGCCGCCTCGGCGGGCGGAAGGCTCACCCTCAGCGACCTCTCCCGCGAACTTGGCATTCCCAAATCCTCCACGTCCAATCTGCTGCTCGCGCTGGAGGAGGCCCGCCTGATCAGCCGGCAGGGTTCCGAATTCACCCTGGGACGCAAGCTCGTGGAGCTGGGCGCCGCCTACCTGAGCCGGCTGGACGAGGTCCAGGAGTTCTACCGGTACTGCGAGCAGGCACCCACCCTGTCAGGTGAAACCGTCCGGATCGCCATGCTGGACGGTACCAACGTCATCTACCTCGCCCGGTACGAAGGCCATCCTGCCGTCCGGCTGACGTCAAACATCGGGGACAAGATGCCTGTGTCCCTGTGCGCCGTGGGCAAGGCCCTGATCGCCAGGCTGCGGGATCACGACCTTGACGACATGTTCCCCGATGATGCGCAGCTTCCGGTAATGACACCCAAGTCCCTCCGCACCGGTCGTGAACTCAAGGCCCAGCTTCAGGTCATCCGGGAGCAGGGCTACGCCTTCGAGGATGAGGAATCGACCACTGGCGTGGTCTGCCTGGGCGTAGCCGTTCCCACCAGGGGCGCCCACGGGCCCAGCCTGGGCCTGTCCGTCACCGCACTCAAGGCAACGTACACCCCGGCGCAGGGAGCGCAGATGGTCAAGGAACTGCGGGAACTGGCCCACTCGCTGGGCAACCCCATGGGTTCGTAACGGAGAAGAAGCCGCGGGCAACATATCGGGTCCGCCACTTGCCACGTGTTCAACTTGCTGTACTCTGTTCATCATAGTGATCAGCATGGTCGATGCTGTCGCTGACCTGCCAGGCCAACGGGGGCCTGGCGCGTGATGAGGGAGTTCTTGTGACAACTCGTACTAATGCACCGCGGGCCGCCGACGATACCGCTGTCGATCCGGACCAGCTGCGAAGGGCAACTCTTGCCAGCTCTGTCGGTTCCGCTCTGGAGTACTACGACTTTTATATCTACGGCCTGGCGTCGGCGCTGATCTTCGGGCCGCTCTTCTTCGCTCCGCTCGGCGAAAGTGGAGCGGTCATCGCCTCCTTTGCCACCTATGGTGTGGGATTTGCGGCGCGGCCGTTCGGCGGCATCGTCTTCGGCCATGTCGGGGACCGGTTCGGCCGCAAGATGGTCCTGATCCTCACGATCGGCCTGATGGGCATGGCCAGCTTTGCCATCGGCCTGCTGCCAACTTTTGAACAGGCCGGCATGCTCGGGGCGGTCCTCCTGGTGACCCTGCGGATTATCCAGGGGCTGGGGGCCGGTGCTGAGCAGGCAGGCGCAACCACCCTGATCTCCGAGGTGGCGCCGCGCCGCCGTCGTGGTTTCTTCGCTTCACTGCCGTTCGTCGGCATCCAACTGGGTACCCTGCTCGGGGCCGGAACGTTCGCGCTGATGGCCCTGGCCGACAAGGCCGTCCTGCAGGGCTGGCTGTGGCGCGTGCCGTTCCTGGCCAGCTTTATCCTGATCGTGATTGCGGTATTCATCCGCCTGCGCCTGAAGGAGACGCCCGTCTTCCAGGAACTGGAAAAGCACCAGGCTGTGGTGAAGAACCCTGTCGGCCAGATCTGGAAGCATTCAAAGAAAAGCGTCCTGGTGGGCATCGGCCTGCGCATGGGGGAGAACGGTAACTCCTCGATCTACTCCGCCCTCCTGGTGTCGTTCATCAGCATGCCTGCCGGCGTCTTCGCCGGGGACAAGTTCATCGGCCCCACCGGCCTCCTCATCGCCGCAGCCTTCGCTGCACTCATGGTGGTTACCTTTGGTGCGCTGTCCGACCGTTACGGCCGTGTCCCCGTGTACCGTTATGGCGCACTGTTCCAGGCCGTCATCGCGCTTCCGGCGTTCTACCTCGTAACGCTTGGCAACGTGGCGCTCGTCTGGGTGGTCATGGTGGTGGGCATCGCTTTAGGCGTACAGTCCATGCTTGGTCCGCAGTGCGCCCTGTTGCCCGAACTCTTCGGTTCCCAGCACCGCTTTACCGGTGTTGCCCTGAGCCGGGAAATCTCCGCCGTCCTCGCCGGCGGGTTCGCCCCCATGATCGGCGTCGCACTCCTTGCCGCCACGAACCACTCCTGGCTGGTGCCCGCGCTGTATTCATTGGTGCTTGCGCTGATCTCGTTCCTCACCACCTTCTTCACTCCGGAAGCAGGTGGCCGGGACCTGGTCCTGGTCGAGGACGCCAGCTGACAGCTTTCACTAAAACGCCCGGCCGGTTTACTCCGGCCGGGCGTTTTGCTGCTGGGCAGGCGCTGGGCCTGTCAGCTGCGGGGCTCAGTAGAAGTGGACTGTGTCCACCAGGTGCGGCAGTTCGCCGCCGTCCAGGAAGGTGCGCAGGTTGCTGCAGAACCTTTCGGCAATCAGCCGGTTTTCCGCTGCACTCAAGGCGGAGGTGTGCGGAGAAACCAGGACCTTGGGGTGGCTCCACAGCGGGCTGTCGTGGGGGAGCGGCTCCACGGCAAAGACGTCCAGGCAGGCGTAGGAGACCTGGCCGTTGTCCAGTGCTTCCAGCAGCGCCTCCTCATCCACCACGGTTCCCCGCCCCACGTTGACGAAGACGGTGCCGGGCTTCATGGCGGCGAAGACGTCGCGGTTGAAGAGGTTCTCCGTGTAGGGCGTTCCGGGAAGGGTGTTAACCACGGCGTCGGCGGTGGCCAGGAGGCGCGGCAGGGCTTCGTTGCCGGCCACTTCCGCGATGCCTTCCAGGGGCTCCAGCGTGCGCTTGGTTCCACTGACCCGCATGCCGAGGGCGCGGGCCAGGCGCGCTGTCTCAAGGCCGATTTCTCCGAGGCCGGCAATCACCAGCCGTGAGCCGCTGGCCAGCCGGGTCGGGGTGCGGAGCGCGGGCCAGGCCTTGGCTTCCTGGTCCCGCACCAGCTCGGCAGTGCGCTTGAAGCCGTTGAGGATCCCCATGGCCGCGAACTCCGCCAGCGGCAGGGCGTGGACGCCGGCCGAGGTGGTGACCTTGAATTTCTGCAGGACCTCCTGGTCCAGTCCGGAGGCCTTCACGGCTCCGCCTGCTCCGGCGGCCATCGCGTGGACCCACTGCAGGTGTCCATTTTCGACGGCGACGCGCGCCAGCCCCGACGGGCTCTCGTTCGGGAAGCCGAACAGCACCTGGGCGCTGTTCAGCATGTCCCAGTAGCGCTCTTCCTGTTCGGCGGTCCGCTGGAAGGCGGGGTCCCCCGCGTGGTCGGCGGGGTACCGCTCAGGCGGCAGCAGGTCGGGCTCGTACAGGACAGTCACGGAGGGGTCCACGGCGCGGATTTGGTCCACGAACTCGGCCTCGAGCGGGACGGCGATGGCCACGGTAGTAATTGGAGTCATGCTGTTCATCATACTGAATAGCGGCAAAAGTACTGAACAGGCAGCGGCGTGCGGCTTGTGGTCAGTGGTGCACGGGAATGAAGACCCGCGGCTGCTCGGTCCAGGTGTCCGACATCTGGGACATGGTCCGGCGCATGATGCGGTCCGAAGCTTCCCGTGCAGCCGCGGCGTCGCCCCGTGCGATCGCCTCTGCCACGTCCACATGCCACTGCAGCGCCGCCTGGTGCGGGTGGTCCGGCATCAGGCCATGGACGGTCCGGCCCGTCAGGGTCTCAGCCACCTGCCCCATGAGGTTGGCGAACATTTCGTTGCCGGACCCGGAGAGCAGCAGCGAATGGAACCGGATGTCCAGTTCCAGGAAGCGTGCGGTCTCGCCGTTGTTGCCGGCTTCGCGCATGGCGCGGGCAACGTCGACGAGCTCGAGCCGCAGTGGCGCCGGGGCATTTTGCGCGGCGAGCTCAGCGGCGGCGGGTTCGACGGCGGCGCGCAGCTCCGCGAGGGAGCGCAGCTGGGCACCTCGGGCGTCGCTGGCCAGGCGCCACCTGATGACCTGCGGATCGAAGGGGTTCCACCGGCTCGGCGGCAATACCCGGATGCCCACCCGTTTGGTGGTCTCCACCAGCCCCAGTGACTGCAGGACCCGCACCGCTTCGCGGACCACGGACCGGGATACCTTCAGCTCGTCCTCCAGCTGTTCGGCGAGCATGATGTGGCCAGCGGGAAGGTCGCCCGAGATGATGCGGGTGCCAAGGTTCTCGATGGCACGGTGGTGCAGGCTGCTGGTCATGCTGCTAAGCCTAGTGCGGGCGGCGATGCCGGGCGGCAGCGGTCGTAGACTGGCCGCGACACAAACAGTTCCATTACGCGGCCGTTACTTTCCAGTCGCCGCCGGAATATATATGCTTTATTCCGACCCCCTGATATGCCTCGGCGTCTTCCGCCCGTGGAAGGCAGCATCCGTCGCACACAATGAATTGGAGTTATTGATGTCTGCACACATCGGTGTCACCGGCCTCGCAGTGATGGGCGCCAACCTGGCCCGCAACCTGGCCCGCAACGGCTTCACGGTTGCCCTGCACAACCGGTCGGTGGAAAAGACCGACACCCTGCTGGAGAAGTACGGCTCCGAGGGCGACTTCATCCGGACCGAAAGCCTGCAGGAACTGGTCGACTCCCTGGAGAAGCCGCGCCGCGTGCTCATCATGGTCAAGGCCGGCAAGCCGGTTGATTCCGTCATCGAGCAGCTTGAGCCGCTCCTGGAGCCGGGTGACATCATCATCGACGCCGGCAACTCCCACTACGAGGACACCCGCCGCCGCGAGGCCGCGCTGGCCAAGAAGGACCTGCACTTCGTCGGCGTTGGCGTCTCCGGCGGCGAGGAGGGCGCGCTGAACGGTCCGTCCATCATGCCCGGCGGATCGAAGGAGTCCTACAAGGCCCTCGGCCCGCTGCTGGAAAAGATCTCCGCCAAGGTCGACGGCGAACCCTGCTGTGCATGGATCGGAACCGACGGCGCGGGCCACTTCGTCAAGATGGTCCACAACGGCATCGAATACGCCGACATGCAGGTCATCGGCGAGGCCTTCGACCTGCTCCGCTCCGGTGCCGGCATTGAGCCCGCCGAGCAGGCCAAGATCTTCACCGAGTGGAACAAGGGCGACCTGTCGTCCTTCCTGATCGAGATCTCCGCCGAAGTCCTCGGCCACGTCGACGCGAAGACCGGCAAGCCGTTCGTCGACGTCGTGGTGGACGCCGCGGGCCAGAAGGGCACCGGCCGCTGGACCGTCATCTCCGCGCTTGAGCTGGGCTCCCCGGTCTCCGGCATCGCCGAATCGGTCTTCGCCCGTGCGCTGTCCTCGCAGGCTGCGCAGCGCAAGCTGGGCCAGGAACTGCTCGAAGGCGGGGAATCCGCCGTCGAAATCCCTGAAACCTTCGTGGAGGACGTCCGCCAGGCGCTGTACGCGTCAAAGCTCGTCTCCTACGCCCAGGGCCTGGACATGCTGACCTCCGCAGCCAAGGAGTACGGCTGGGACCTGAAGCTGGACGAGATTGCTTCCCTGTGGCGTGCGGGCTGCATCATCCGCGCCGAACTGCTCAAGGACATCACCAAGGCTTACGCCGCGGACGAAAAGCCGGCCAACCTGCTGTTCGCCCCCGCCTTCACCAAGGCGATTGCCGAGGCCCTGCCGGCATGGCGCCGCGTGGTTGCCACGGCGGTGCAGCTCGGCATCCCGGTGCCGGTTTTCTCTTCCTCCCTGGCCTACTACGACGGCCTGCGCCGCAAGCGCGTGGCCGCCGCCCTGATCCAGGGCCAGCGCGACCTGTTCGGCGCCCACACCTACGGCCGCGTTGACGCCGAGGGTACGTTCCACACCCTCTGGGGCGAGGACAAGTCCGAAATCGCTGCGGTGGACACCCACTAGGACCTGCAGCAGCAGCACGAAAGGCGGGCAGTTCCCGGAAAATCCGGGAACTGCCCGCCTTTTGCATGGCTGGCGGTGGCTGCGGCGAAGCGGCCCGCGGCCAGGTGTCAGATGCGGTATTCGATGTCGTACTCGGCCGGGTCGACGGCGGGTTTGGTCTCCCGCTGCGCATCCCTGTGGCGCCACTTGGCGGGAACGCCCGTGACGATCGATTCCGGCGGGGCGTCCTTGACCACTACGGCATTGGCTCCGACGGCGCTGTCACGGCCGATGGTGATGGGGCCCAGGATTTTGGCACCCGCGCCGATGGTCACGCGGTCTTCGATGGTGGGGTGGCGCTTGATCCGCGCCAGCGACCGGCCGCCGAGCGTCACGCCGTGATACATCATGACGTCTTCACCGATCTCGGCTGTCTCGCCGATGACCACGCCCATGCCGTGGTCGATGAAGAACCGCCTGCCGATGGTGGCGCCGGGATGGATCTCGATGCCGGTCCAGGAACGCCCCAGCTGCGACAGGAGCCGTGCCGGGAACCGGAGCGCCGGGTTCTGCCACATGCGGTGCGTCAGCCGGTGGATCCAGATGGCGTGCAGGCCGGAATAGGCGAAAAAGTTCTCAAAAGAACCTCGAGCCGCCGGGTCGTGGGACCGGGCGGCGTCGAGGTCTTCCTTCAGTCTTGCGAAAAAGCCCACAAAGTTCTTTCTACAGGAAACGGGCGGAGGACGGCTTGGAATCAGCCGCGGATGTCGTCATAGAGCACGGTGGAGATGTAACGCTCGCCGAAGTCGCAGACCACCGCGACGATCAGCTTGCCGGCGTTTTCCGGACGCTTTGCCAGCTCCAGGGCACCCCAGACGATGGCGCCGGAGGAGATGCCGCCCAGGATGCCTTCCTTGACGCCAAGCTCCCGGGCCACGCGGACGGAGTCCTCGAGGGTGGCATCCAGGACCTCGTCATAGACGTTGGTGTCGAGCAGTTCCGGAATGAAGTTGGCACCCAGGCCCTGGATCTTGTGCGGGCCGGGGGCGCCGCCGTTGAGGATCGGGGAATCCTTGGGCTCCACGGCCACGATCTGGACGCCCGGCTTGCGCTCCTTCAGCACCTGCCCGACGCCGGTGATGGTCCCGCCGGTGCCGATGCCGGAGACAAAGATGTCAACCTCGCCGTCGGTGTCAGCCCAGACCTCCTCAGCGGTGGTCTTGCGGTGGATCTCGGGGTTGGCCTCGTTGGCGAACTGCTGCGCCCAGATGGAGTTCTCCGTGTTGGCAACGATCTCCTGGGCCTTTTCGACCGCGCCGCGCATGCCTTCCGAACCCGGGGTCAGCACAATTTCGGCACCAAAGGCGCGCAGCATGACCCGGCGTTCGGTGGACATGGTCTCCGGCATGGTGAGGATGACCTTGTAGCCGCGGGCAGCACCCACCATGGCCAGCGCGATGCCGGTGTTGCCCGAGGTGCCTTCGACGATGGTTCCGCCGGGCTTGAGGGCCCCGGACTTTTCCGCGGCGTCGATGATGGCAACGCCGATGCGGTCCTTGACGCTGTTGGCCGGGTTGTAGAACTCCAGCTTGACGGCGACGGTGGCGCCCAGGCCCTCGCTGAGCCGGTTGAGCCTGACCAGCGGGGTTCCGCCTACCAGCTGCGTTACATCGTCATAGATCCGTGCCATGTACATACGCCTATCTCTGAAGGGTGAATACTGAGGTCAGCCTAACGAGGCCGCGTAACGGTGGCTAAGCGTTAAGCCATGCAGAGTAATATTTCCGCGCCTTGGCGAGCTTGGGGTTGATGATCACCTGGCAGTACCCCTGCTCCGGGTGTTTTGCGTAGTAGTTCTGGTGGAACTCCTCGGCCACGTGGAACCGGGGCAGCCGGCTGACTTCCGTGACGATCGGATGCGCCCACAGCGCCTGGTTCCGTTCGATGGCCTCCTCGAACAGGATCTTCTCCTCCGTGGTCTCGTAGAACATGGACGAGCGGTACTGCGTGCCGACGTCGTATCCCTGGCGGTTCAGGGTCGTGGGGTCGTGCAGGGCGAAGAACATGTCAAGGATGACCTCGGACGGAATGACCTCCTCATCGAAGGTCACCGCCACCACTTCCGCGTGCCCGGTGGTTCCGCTGCAGACGGAGTAGTAGTCAGGCTGGGGATCGTGGCCGCCGGTGTAGCCGGACACTACTGAGCTGACGCCCCTGGTCTTCTGGTAGACGGCGTCAAGGCACCAGAAGCAGCCTCCGCCAAGAACAAAAGTTTTCATGACCTCTTCAATGGTTGGCGGCGCCGGATGATTCCCGGGCGCCGGCGCCGGACCGGGCAACATAAGGCGGCGCAAGGGCTATGGGGTAAAACTAAGACTATGGAACCTGTGGACACCGACGTTACCGGCCCGGCAGATCGCGACGCCGAAGATCACGACGCCGGCGGCTCCTCCGGCGGCCCGGCCGCCGGCATGGGCGCGCCCACGCTGGGCGAACTGCTCCTGGCCGTGGAGGAACTCTGGCCCGAGTCCCTGGCCGAGAACTGGGACGAGGTGGGCCTGGTGGCAGGCCATCCCGCTGCTCCGGTCACCAAGGTCATGTTCGCGGTCGATCCCACGCTGGAGGTGATCGAGGAAGCGGTGGAATGGGGCGCCGAACTGCTCATCACCCACCACCCGCTGCTGTTGAAGGGGGTCACATCCGTTGCCGCCACAACCGCGAAGGGCCGCGCGGTGCACCGGCTGATCGAGTCGGGAACAGCACTGCTCACCGTGCACACCAACGGGGACTCCGCCGTCGGGGGCGTCTCCGACGTCCTTGCCGACGCCCTGGGCCTCCAGGACGTTGCACCGCTGGCCGTGTCCGCCAACGGGCTGCCGGAAGAGGGCATCGGGCGCGTCGGGGACCTGGCGGACGCCATGAGCCTGGGCGACTTCGCCGCCAGGGTGTTCGGGATCCTCCCATCCGTGGCCGGGGGAGTGCGCGTCTCGGGCGACAAGGACGGCCTCGTGCGGCGCATCGCCGTCTGCGGCGGGGCCGGCGATTCATTGTTCAGCGAGGTCCGGGCCAGCAACGCGGATGTCTATGTCACCGCCGACCTCCGGCACCATCCCGCTTCCGAGGCACGCGAAGCTGCCCTCAACGGCCGGCCCTACCTGGTGGATGTCTCGCACTTCGCCAGCGAATGGCTCTGGCTGCCGGCCGCCGCGGCAGCACTCGGCAATGTGCTGGCGGACCAGGGCCATGACGTTGAGATCCAGGTCAGCACCACCAACAGCGACCCCTGGGACTTCATCCTGACCCCGGGCTAACCCCGGGGCACGGCGAGGCAGGGGAACAGGACACGCGCTAGAGTCTAGGAAGCGCCGGTCAGGCGCCCGGCCCCGGCCGGCAGGTCTCAAGCGGAGGTAACAGTGGCCAAGGCAGCACCGGCGGAACAGTTGAAGTTGCTCGAACTGCAGGGCCTGGACGCCAGCCTGAAAGCCCTCGCCACCCGCCGCCGCACGCTGGAAAACGACCCCCGGATCAAGGACCTTGAGGCCGCCCTGTCAGTCGCCAACGGCGAACTGGGCGCGGCGAAGGTGGCTGTGCACGATGCCGAGGCCGAACTGAAGCGGGCGGAGGCCGACGTCGAGCAGGTTGCTTCCCGCATCGAACGCGACGAGGCGCGGCTGAACAGCGGCACCGGCCTGTCGAAGGACCTCGTGGCGCTGCAGAAGGACATCGCCTCGCTGACCAAGCGGCGCTCGGACCTGGAGGATGTGGAACTGGAGGTCCTGGAGCGGCTGGACACGCTGCGGGAGCGGCAGGCCACCCAGCAGCGGATCGTCGATGACATCCAGGGTTCCTTCGCCGGCATCCGCGGGGAGCTTGACGCCGCGCTGGCAGAGGTTGACGCCGAGGCCCGGGGCGTCCAGGACAGGCGCAACGAATTCGCCCGGGGCCTGGACGCCGGCCTGCTGGCCGTCTACGAAAAGACCCTGGCCAGGCGCGGCGTGGGTGCGGCCCGGCTCTTCCATGGCACCTCCGAGGCGTCGGGCATGAAACTGAGCCCCGGCGACCTGGCGGAGATCAAGACGGCCGCGGCGGACGACGTCGTCTTTTGCCCTGACTCCGGCGCTATCCTGGTCCGCTCGGACGAATGGTCCTGAGCCGCAAGGTCAGCCCGGCAGGATGATGTTCAGGGCGTGCGGCTTTCGCGCGGACCCCGGCACCAGCTCCGCGTCCCATTTCTCCCGCGCAGCCTTCAGCACGTCCGACGGCGTTGCGGGCACCTTTCCGCGGCGCGCCAGCAGGTGCCGCGCGAGTTCGCCGCGGGTGTGCTTGGCGAAATGGCTGACCACCTTGCGCACCCCGCCTGCCTCCGTGAAGACGTTGACCGTCACGGTCTGCTCCGCCGGCGGAGCCCACGCCGCCGCATAGGTGGTGGACCGGCAGTCCACCAGCAGGTGGCCGGACACAGCCTCCCTGAGCGCATCGGTGAGCTGCGGCTTCCAGAACGTGGCAAGCCGCCCGACGTCGGGCAGCGGGGTCCCCATGGACAGCCTGTACGCGGGCACGCTGTCCCCGAGGCGGATGGCGCCCCAGAGCGCTGAAACCACCAGCACGCACTCGTCCGCCTTGCGCCGCTGGGTCTGCGTCAGGGACTGGTAGCCCAGGGCGTCATAGAGGACGCCGGAGTAGATGCGGTGTGCCGGGGCGGCCGGTTCTGCGTGCAGGCGGGTGTTGCGTTCGACGTCGTCCTTCAGCGAAGCCCCCACGCCCAGCAGCGCGAGGGCATCCTCGTGCGCACTCACCGTGCCCAGGGCGTCCAGGACTTTTGCGCGGTACGCGTTCAGCTGGGGGAAGCTCAGTGACGGCCAGTCGACGGCGGATCCCCGGACTGCGGGTGTCTTGCCTTCGGAAGGGGGAAGCAGAATCAGCACCGTCCGATCCTACCGGCGACAGGGATCGCCTCCGGCGCCGGTAGACTGGATGGCGGATGGGACAGCCAGACGGCCGCGCGCCACGCAGGTGGCTCGAGGAACGTCCGGGCTCCACAGGGCAGGGTGGTGGGTAACGCCCACTCGGGGTAACCCGCAGGCCAGTGCCACAGAAAACAGACCGCCCGCCTTCCCCGTCCCCGGACAGGGGAGCGCGGGTAAGGGTGAAACGGTGGTGTAAGAGACCACCAGCTTCCCGGGTGACCGGGAAGGCTAGGTAAACCCCACCCGGAGCAAGGCCAGACAGGACACGTTTGAGGGCTGCCCGCCCAAGTGTCCGGGTAGGCCGCTGGAGGGTGCCGGCAACGGTACTCGTAGATGGATGGCCGTCGCCCCCGTTCCGGTAACGGGACGGGGGAACAGAACCCGGCGTACCGGCTGTCCCATCCGCACACCCGGGTCAAGCCGGCATCCCGGTTTGACCTGACACTGCGGGTTGGGGATGCTGGACCGTGGCCGTAAACACCGACCCCCCGACCGTGACCGCAGAAGTCCATCCGCAGCTCCCGTCGCACGGCCTCCAGGCCGTCGCCTTCATCGGCTTCCTGGCCCTTTCCGCGGCGGCATGGGCGCTTGCCTCCATCCCCATCATCCTGAATCTTGGCGGCTGGTTCGCTGCTGCCGCCAACGCACCCTGGATGCCGCCGGGCTGGATGTTCCGCTCGATGTGGATGGCACTGTATGCCGGTGTTGCCGTCGCCGCGTGGCTGGTCTGGCGCAGGGGAGCGATGGTTGGCGGCACCCTGGCCGGTTACACAGCCCAGCTCCTGCTCAACGCCGCCTGGCCGGCGACTTTCTTTGGCCTCTTCCCGATCCTGGGAACGGCCGCTTTATGGGCGGCGTTCGCCGTGATCTGCGCCCTGGCCGTTTCCCTGGCATTCCTGGTCCTGCGTTTCGGCCCCGCCAGTGCCGGCGCCGGGCTCCTGGTGCTGCCATATCTCTCCTGGGTGGTCTTCTCCGCCAGCCTGAACCTCTATTCGGCACTCCACAACTGAGAGCCCGCATCCGGTGGGGGCTGTGTGAGTGATTTCACGCGATACGGTCCTGTTCCGGGGTGCGGGCCAAATTAGAATAGTGGAAGGACGCAGGAGTTCTTCCGCCGGGAATTGCGTTCGCAACCGGCGGTTTTTCTTTGCAGCGATCCAGGTGCCTGGGGGCCGACCCCTGCAGGCGCCGGTGCCCCTGGACATCATCAGGTGGCCTACATCTGTGTACGAGGACGTACACGGCTGAACCGAGGAAGGTATTTCTGTGAGCCAGACGTCTGATTCTTGCCTTGACACGTGGATGGGCCGGGAGGCCCTCGCCGAGGCCATGATCCCGGTGATCGGCAGGCTGTACCGCGAAAACAACGTGGTGACCAGCATCCACGGCCGGAGCCTGATCAACAAGTCCACCATGAACATCCTCAAGGCGCACCGTTTTGCGCGCCGGATGAGCAAGGACGAGCTGCTCCTGGAGGAAACAGCACCCCTGCTGAACACCTTGGCCGGCCTTGAACTGGGTGCGGCCGCCATCGACATCGCCCGGCTGAACCAGAAATTCAAGGAGGAAGGCAACGGCGCCTCCCTCGAAGAGTTCCTCCGCGGCGAGCTCGCCGAGATCGTCGGCAAGCGCGGCGGAGACGAGCGCACCAGCACCGACGTCGTGCTCTACGGCTTTGGCCGGATCGGCCGCCTGCTGGCGCGCCTCCTCATCGAAAAGGCCGGTGGTGGGCACGGCCTGCGCCTGCGCGCCATCGTGGTACGCCGCGGATCCGACAACGACCTTTCCAAGCGCGCCAGCCTGCTCCGCCGGGACTCCGTCCACGGTTCCTTCGAGGGCACCATCCGGATCGACGAGGCGGCCAACACCATCACGGCCAACGGCGTCCGGATCCAGGTCATCTACTCCAATGATCCCGCCACGATCGACTACACCGCCTACGGCATCAACAACGCGCTGGTGGTGGACAACACCGGCCGCTGGCGCGATGCCGAAGGCCTCTCCCAGCACCTGCAGAGCAAGGGTGTTGCACGGGTGCTGCTGACTGCACCGGGCAAGGGCGAGCTGAAAAACATCGTCCACGGCATCAACCACCGGGACATCGAGGACAGTGACACGATCGTCTCCGCTGCGTCCTGCACCACCAACGCCATCACTCCGGTCCTGAAGGCCATCAACGACAAGTTCGGCGTGGTCCACGGCCACGTGGAAACCGTCCACTCCTTCACCAACGATCAGAACCTGATCGACAACTTCCACAAGGGCGACCGCCGCGGCCGCTCCGCCGCCCTGAACATGGTGATCACCGAGACCGGCGCCGCCAAGGCGGTGGCCAAGGCCCTCCCCGAACTCCTGGGCAAGCTGACCGGCAGCTCCATCCGCGTCCCCACCCCGGACGTCTCCCTGGCCATCCTGAACCTCAGCCTGGAAAACGGCACCACCAAGGACGAGGTCAACAACTACCTGCGGGAAATGTCGCTGCACTCCGACCTGCGCAAGCAGATCGACTACATCGACTCTCCCGAGGTGGTCTCCACCGACTTCGTGGGCTCCCGCCGCGCCGGCATCGTCGATGGCCTCGCCACCGTATCCACGGACAAGAACCTGGTCCTCTACGTCTGGTACGACAACGAGTTCGGCTACAGCTGCCAGGTGGTCCGCGTCATGGAGGAAATGGCCGGCGTGAACCCGCCGTCGTTCCCCGCGAAGGAAACGGCTTCGGCGCTCGCAGCTATCGCCGTCTAGCACGTTCCAGCGAATTCCCGGCTGGTTCTCTGGAATCAGCCGGGAAAGGGGACCACACTGTTCCCATGGACAACGAATCGACGCTTCAGCACGAGACCACCCTGGAACACGCACTCGACGTGGCCAAGGCCAACCACAAGGAAGCCGTCCGGCTGCTTGAGCGTGCCCGGGCCGCGCAGAAGACCGGCGATGTCACCGAGGACCGGGTCCGCCAGCTTGAGGGGCTCCTGGCCATCGCCGAGGAAGACCTGCGAAGGGTCATGCGCGAGCAATAGCAGGGCAGGGTGTGATCCATCACTCGTCCTCAACAGTGTGGATATCGGCGGCCTGGCACATCCTGTGTCCTAGGCTCATGGGATGCCTGACTCCCGCCCCCTGGCCGCATGAGCATCAGCTGGTCCGCCTACCGCCGTGCACGCCGGCGTTCCCGCCAGGCCTGGGCTGTCCTCGCAACGTGCGCGGCAGCAGTACTCGCCGCCGTCTTCTGGTTTTTCACCGCCGGCCAGTTCGCCGCCGCCGGACCTGCGCCGGACGCGCCCACGGAGGCGCCGGTCATCGACCCCGCCTGGATGAAACCGGTGGCGCAACCGCATGCGGTTCCCGCCGGTCCGGCACTCTCCGCGCTGGACAGGCTGGCCGTGAAGGGCCGGGCTGCGAACACCGGCTACGACCGTGAGGCATTCGGCCAGGCCTGGCTGGATGTTGACCGCAACGGCTGCGACACCCGCAATGACATCCTGCGGCGGGACCTCGCGGATGTGGTGTTCGCGGAAGGATCGCGCTGCAGGGTGACAGCGGGGCATTTCAGGGAGCCCTATACAGGCCAGGCGGTGGACTTCCGGCGCGGCTCAGAGAGCAGCCGCGCGGTGCAGATCGACCATGTGGTGGCCCTGGGCGATGCCTGGCAGAAGGGCGCGCAGGGGCTCGCTGCCAAGGACCGGCAGAGCCTGGCCAACGATCCGCTGAACCTCATTGCCGTTGATGGTCCGGCGAACCAGCAAAAAAGCTCGGGCGATGCTGCTACGTGGCTGCCGAAGAACACCGCGATCCGCTGCCATTACGTGGCCCGCCAGATTTCGGTGAAGGCCGCCTACGGACTGTGGGTCACGGAAGCGGAAAAGGACGCCATGAAGCGGGTCCTCTCCTCCTGCCCGGAGCAGCCAACCATCAGTACGCGCTGACGCCAACCATCAGTACATGCCGACCCCCGCCGCGGATGGTCAGTGGCCGAACGGGTCAGGGTCGACGCCCGGCAGCCAGGTCAGCCCCGGCACGCCCCAGCCGTTCTTCTTTGCCTGCTTCTTTGCTTTGCGGGCGTAGCGGTCAATCAGCCTGTTGACGTACAGCTTGCCGTCGAGATGGTCGTACTCGTGCTGGATGACCCTGGCAAACCAGCCGGTGGCCTCGAACTTCACTGGCCGGCCAAAGCCGTCAAACCCCTCCACGCGTGCCCACTCGGCGCGTTTGAGCGGGAACTGTTCCCCGGGGAAGGACAGGCAGCCCTCTTCCTCTTCATCCGGGTCGGGGGCAGCGCCGGAGACCTTGGACAGGGTCAGCACGGGATTGACCAGCACGCCCGTGGGGGGAGCTCCGTCGTCATTGGCATATTTGTAGACAAAGATGCGTTTGCCCACCCCAATCTGGGGAGCCGCGAGACCCACGCCGTTGGCGGCGTCGTTGGTCTCGAACATGTCGGCAATCAGGGTGCGGAGTTCGTCGTCGAAAACCTCCACCTCGGCGGCCCGCCGGTGCAGGACGGGCTCACCCCAGATGGTGATCGGCAGAACGGTCATCTCGCAGCCCTCCGGCGGTATCCAGTGCAAAAAGTGATGCATGACAAAGGAGGCCGCACCGGATATCCGGTGCGGCCTCCTTCTTGACGGCTGCATGTGCCGCCCTGTGAGGGTGAGCGACGGGGGTTGAACCCGCGACCTCCTGGACCACAACCAGGCGCTCTGCCAACTGAGCTACGCCCACCATGAGCTTCAAGGAAGGCCGTTCAACCGGCTCCCTGGAAACGCAACTCAAATAGCTTACCTGCTCGAAAGGGGTGCTTTGTCCACTTTTGGCGATTTCCACCAAATTTCCTGCAAACGTGGCGCAGATTACGCTCCGGCATCCCCGCCGGTGATGCGCCTGGCGATCTTCTGGGCGGCAGCACTGTCGGGTCCGGGCGCCGGCACGAACACCGCTTCACGGTAGTAGCGGAGTTCGTCGATGGAGTCCTTGATATCGCCGAGGGCGCGGTGGCCGCCCTTTTTCGCCGGGGACTGGAAGTAGGCGCGCGCGAACCAGCGGCGGGAGAGTTCCTTGATGGTGCTGACATCGATCACCCGGTAGTGGAGGTGCTCCACGACGGCGGGCATGTCGCGGGAGAGGAACACACGGTCCGTGCCAACGGAGTTGCCACCCAACGGGGCCTTCCGGGGGTCCGGAACCCAGGCGGAGATGTACTCCATCACGGCGGCCTCGGCCTCGGCCATGGTCTTGCCGTGCGGAAGTTCGGCAAGCAGGCCGGACTTGGTGTGCATGTCACGGACAAAGTCAGACATCTGGGCCACTGCCGCGTCGTCCGGTTTGATCACTACGTCGACGCCGTCACCCAGGATGTTCAGTTCCGAGTCCGTGACCAAGGCTGCGACCTCGATGAGGGCGTCGTTCTTGATGTCCAGACCGGTCATTTCGCAGTCGATCCAGACAATTCGTTCGTTAGTTATAGGCACCGGACCAGCCTACCTTTACAGCCTCCGGCCACCGGCCGATGCTAGGATTTCGGGTACGCGGCGGGTCGCCCTCCGCCCTGGAGCGTGCCCCGGACAACGGGACGTGACGCGGTAACGCAAGAAGATTGGACAATCCTGAGATGACGGCGCCTGTGCCCGCAGCGGGGGAGATGGCGGCGGACGGTATCCCCGGCGCAAGGGGTGCCGAAGTGGACAATCCCCGCTCGTCCTTGCTTGCCGGCTTCCTCGGTTCCCTTTTCATGCTTTTCGGTTCCATCGGCGTTGGCTGGCTGGCCCCCGTTTCGGAACTGCGCCGCATGCCCCTCTTCATCTGGATGCGCACTGAAGCGCCCGGCGTCGCCTTGTCGATCGTGTTGCTGGCAGTGGGGGGCATGCTGCTGGTGCGCGCCTGGCTGCGGCTGGGCCAGAAGGTCCGGGTGTGGGGCCTGCAGGCCCGGCGGGCTACCCTTGCCGCGGTGGTGGCCTGGGGATTGCCCATGATGTTCTGCGTGCCCTTGTTCAGCCGCGACGTATACGCCTATATCGGCCAGGGCCGTTTGATGGTCGAGGGCTTCAATCCCTACGAAAACGGCATCTCCGCCCTCTCCAACTACTTCCAGTTGGGTGCGGACAAGATGTGGACCGAAGCCCCGGTGCCGTACGGGCAGCTGTTCCTGTGGATCGAGCAGTTCGTGGTGTGGCTGACCAATGTCCAACCCGAGGCGAGCATCATGCTGTTCCGGCTTGTGGCACTGGCGGGCGTGGTGCTCTGCGTGATCTACGTCCCCCGCCTCGCGGAGCTGCACGGTGTCAACCCGCACCGGGCCCTCTGGCTGACGGTGGCCAACCCGCTTTTCCTGACCAATTTCATTGCCAGCGTGCACAACGACTCCCTCATGATCGGACTCGCGCTGGCCGGGCTGTACTACTCCGCGACGCACCGCCCCATCCGTGGCATCCTGCTGGTGACGCTCTCCATTGCGGTCAAGCCCATCACGATCCTCTTCCTGCCGTTCATCGGGCTCCTGTGGGCCGGAAAGGACGCCGGCTGGGTGCGAAAGGGCGTGTTTTGGGCCCTGACTGCCGCCCTGAGCCTCGGTGTGCTGGCGGCCTTGAGCCTGGTCAACGGATTCGGATTCGGCTGGATCAACGGGCTGTCGGCTCCGGGCAGCATCTCCATCTGGTACGCCCCCGTAGGCCTGATCGGCATGGTAGTGGGCTCGCTGGCCAACGCCTTCGGACTGGACGGGTCGGTGCCTGCCGGGTGGGTGTTTGACGCCGGCAAGCTGCTGGCCGTGGGCGTCGTCGCCTGGCAGATGTTCAGGGGGGAATACGACCGGTTGATGCGCCGCCTGGCCCTCGGCCTGGCCGCCGTGGTCCTGCTGGCCCCTATCATCCAGGCCTGGTATGTGGTGTGGCTGATCCCGCTCTTCGCCGTCACGGGCATCCGCAACGACTGGCAGGTCAAGGCGCTGTATTTCATTGTGTCCTTCTTCATGATCTACGCCATCTCGGACCAGCTGGACGTCTTCCCGTACCTGCAGACCCAGGACCTGGGCTTCGCGCTTGCCCTGGCGCGGATTGCCGCCGCGGTGACCGCCCTGTTGTTCGCCCTGTACCTGATCTTCTGGGACCCCCGCACCCGCCGGCTTTTCCGCAAGACGCACGAGCCCGTCGTCGAACGTCCCGTTATCTAGGTGTATTGACCTGAGAGGTTGGTGACGCGGCTGGCCGGTGGCTGACCGTTGAGTGAGGTGTGGCCTCGATGATGATTGTAGTGATGGAGCCAGTCGGCGAGAGCGGCAACACGCTCGGCCTCTGAGGCGTAGGGACGGGCGTAGGCCCATTCGTCGAGCATGGTGCGGTTGTAGCGCTCGACTTTGCCGTTTGTCTGAGGCCTGTAGGGTCGGGTGCGTTTGTGCTTGATGTCCGGGCCCAGAGCGTCTTTGAATGCGTAGGAGCGGTAGCAGGATCCGTTATCGGTCAGGACCCGTTTGACAGTGATCCCGTGGGACTCGAAGTAGGCATTGGCGCGTTCCCAGAATCCGGCCGCAGTGTCCTTTTTCTCATCGGTCAGGATCTCCGTGTAGGCGAGCCTGGAGTGATCATCGACGGCGTTGTGCAAGAAGGCGTGACCCGGTCTCCGGTTTGCCGCGGTACCGGTCTTGTTCCGGTTTCCGGCGGCCCTGCCGACACTGCGGTGTCCGCCGCCGTCAGGGATCCGTCCAAGTTTCTTGATGTCGACGTGGACCAGGTCCCCGGGGCTGTGGTGCTCGTACCGGCGAACCACCCGGCCCGTGGCCCGGTCCATCCACGCCAGCCTCGCCAGCCCAAACCGGGACAGCACCCGGTGCACCGTGGAGGGGTGAATGCCCAGCAGATAGCCGATCCGTGCCGGGCCCCAGCGCCGGTTGACTCTGATCGCGACGATCCGCCGCTCCCGCCGCGTGGAGGTCCGACGCGGGGAGTTGATGGGCCGGCTGGAACGATCACCCATCCCGTGCTCCCCGTGCTCCCGGTAACGGGCCGCCCACCGCGCTGCGGTCGTCACCGACACCTGGAACCGCTCAGCAGCACGGCGCAGCGGCCACCCGTCATCGACGATGCACCGGGCCAGCCGGAGCCGTCCCTTCGGCGTCAGAAGCGCGTTAGCATGGGACATTGAAGACCTCCTTGTGGACCGGACTCTTAGACAAGCCCCACTCCACTTGGAGGTCTTCTTTTTGTCACCTAACCACGCCGCATGTTCCTAACCTCCGTGGTCAATACATCTAGGCGTCCCCCTTATTCCGTTGCAGGTGTGGCCGCCGGCCGCCGGAGGGCTTCCCTTCGCGACAGCGGACTCATGGTGGCCGCATGCCGGGCAACGAATGCCTCAACCCACTCCGCTGCCGTCTTGGCATACTCCCGCAGGGCCCACCCGATCGCCTTCCGGATGAAGAACCCCCGGTCCGGGAGGTTCGGTTCGATGACGGCCGCCAGCAGCAACGGGTCCGTCGCCTTCTTCGCCCGAAGCTGCGACGTGATGGACGCCCTTCGGACCCACTGATCCGGATCCAGGCTCCACCGCCGGAGGATCCGGGACATTTCCGCCGGGTGTGCCTGCAACAGGCCGCAGATCCGGCCAGACACGCCGTCCACGAGGTCCCACCACGCGCCGGTCCGGATAATCTCCTCGTATACCGGCAGCATCTCCAGGTCCCGGGCTGCCAGCCTGTGGTCCGTCAGGTCGATGGCCGCGTACCGCTCCTCGCGGAAAGCCGCCGTGCGCCACAGTTCCAGCACAGTGGCGCGGAGCTGTGCGGCGGAGGCCGGCGGAAACTGCCGGGAGGCCCGGGCCACGGTCTGGCGCACGGCGGGAACCCGGACACCGAGAAAGGGAAGTGAGGACTTCATGTAGGCCTGCGCGCCGGCGGCCCGTTCCGGATCGGCGAGGTCCCGCAGCGCACTCCGGACCGCGTCAACGAGGTCCTGGTCGGCGGCCGTTTCCATGCGGCCACTTTAGCCAGTATCGGCGCAAGGCGTGCGGTACGCTGGTGAGCGCTAACACATTCTGAGCCAGAGGGAACCCATGACCGGAACTGAAGTCCACCTTACCCACGGACGCTACTCCGCCGTCGTCACCGTCCGGGGCGGAGCGCTCCGTGAACTGCGCTTCGGGGACCGGAACCTTGTTGTGGGGTTTGGGGCGGAAGGTGCAGTGCCCGACTACCGGGGCGTCATCTGCGCGCCGTGGCCCAACCGCCTCGCTGACGGCACCTACACCTACGCGGGCAAGTCCTATGCCGCCGCCGTCAATGAGCCCGAACGGGGATCCGCCCTCCACGGCCTGGCGATTCACCTCCCATGGGAGGTCCAGGAGGCGGCCGCTGACCGGGCGGTCCTGCGCTGCCGCATACCGGCCGGCCCCGATTACCCTGGCACCCTTGACCTCACGGTCACGTACGCCCTCTCGGACGACGGACTCCATGGGACGGTGCGGGCGGTCAACACAGGCTCCGTTTCCGCGCCGTACGGAGTATGCCCGCATCCCTATGTGGTGGCTGGTCCGTCCCCCCTCGATGACTGGTCGCTGGAACTTCCCGCGAATACGTATCTGGAGGTCACGCCGGACCGGCTGCTCCCGGTGGGATTGCGGAAGGTGGAG
Source organism: Arthrobacter sp. MOO21 (assembly GCF_057369995.2). Classification (NCBI taxonomy): domain Bacteria; kingdom Bacillati; phylum Actinomycetota; class Actinomycetes; order Micrococcales; family Micrococcaceae; genus Arthrobacter; species Arthrobacter sp. MOO21. Next base: position 3,544,101 of record NZ_CM170671.2, read on the forward strand.
GGGGACGCTTTCGACTTCCGTTCGCCGCGCCGCCTGGGACCGGTCGAAATCGATCACGCCTTCACCGACATCTCCCGCGACGCTGACGGACTGGCGCGGGTGCGGGTGCTCGATCCAACAGGTACAGGCGTGGAGCTGGAATGGGGAACGGAGTGGCCCTGGGTCCAGGTGCACACGGGGGACAAGCCCGTGGGACCCGACCGGCTGGGGTTGGCTGTGGAACCCATGACCTGCCCGCCGGACGCACTGCATTCAGGGACCGATCTGATCCACCTGCAGCCCGGCCAGTCCCACTCAGCGGCGTGGACCATTCGGGCGCTATGAACTAAGGGCTTGCACCCACCCCGCCCGCTCCAGCCAGGCCGCGCACAGCGCCGGCCATTGCCCGGGCCCTGGCTCGCCACCTGCCAGGCCCAGGCCATGGCGCCCCTCCGGGAAGACGTGCAGCTCAGCTGCCACCCCGGCCCCGCACAGGGCTCCGGCGTAGGCGAGGCTGTGGCTTACGGGCACCGCCTCGTCATCGGCGGTGTGCCAGATGAATGCCGGCGGGGTGCGGGCCGTGACGTGCAGCTCGGCTGACAGAGCCGTGAGAAGGTTCGACGGCGGCGCGTCGCCAAGCAGGTTGTCCACCGAGCCCGGGTGGACGTTTCCGGTGAAGGACACCACGGGGTAGCAGAGCACGGAAAGGTCCGGGACGGCGGCGGCGACATCCAGGCCAGGACTTCCGGTGGCAACTCCGGTAGACAGTGTGGCTGCCAGGTGTCCGCCGGCGGAGAACCCCAGGACGCCCACCCGGCCTTGGTCAACGGCGAGCCCGTGCCGGCCGCTGCGGATGTGCAGCATGGCCTTTTTGGCGTCCTCGAGGGGCGCCGGGTGCCGGTCCGGGGCAACGCGGTAGCGCAGCACGAACGCATGCAGGCCCAGCGAGGCCAGCCATTCCGCTACCGGCTCAGCCTCGTGGCCGGCCTGGCGCGCGTATCCGCCGCCAGGCAGGACAAGGATGGCCGGACGGGGACCTGGGGCTGCTGTACGTGCCGGAACGGCAGACAGTCCGCGCGGTTCCATCACGCCGCCACCTCGGTGCTGCGGCGCAGAGTCACCTCGCCACGGATCGTACCGGCGGGCTCCAACTCCTGGTCATGGTCCTTGTCCTGGTCTGCACTGTGGCCCCCGGGCCGCCCGGTGGCACGGGTGGCAATCCGGCCAATCTCTTCCAGCGGCAGGCGGACGGTGGAGAGGGCAGGCCGGAAGTCGCGGAGTGTTTCGATGTCGTCGAAGCCGGCGATGGCCGCATCGCGGGGGATGCGCAGTCCTTCGGCCCGCAGCGCTGCCGCAGCGCCGATCGCCATGACGTCGTTGACGGCAAAGATGCACAGTTTCGTATGCTCCCCGCCTTCGGACTGCTCGGCTTTGATCCGGGCCGCCAACTGGAGACCCGCCTCAAAGCCGCCGGTCCGGTTGAACGAGTTGCGCAGCACCTCGGCCGGCTGCCGCCCTGCCCGCTCGAGGCCTTCCTGGAAGCCGCGGATCCGGTCATCCGACGTGAAAAGTCCCTCAGGGCCGCCGATGATGACAAACTTTCCGTCCCAGTCCTTCGCCAACTCGGTCGCCAGTTGTCCGGCGAGTTCCTGGTTGGGAACCTGCACCACGTGGTACCCCTCCGGTGCGGTGGCACCCACCACGGGGTGGCCCACCACGGCCACGCGGCCCCCGTTGCGGCAGTACCGGTCCAGTTCCGCGGCGAGTTCGGCATTGCCCTCCGTGTCCCCGGGGCGGCGCGAGCGGGACCCGGCGATCACGATCGAGTCGGCGCGGCGGGCGGCAAATGCCGCCACCGCCTCCTTCTCCTCGGCCGGGCCTCCTCCGGTGGTGGCAAGCAGCACCATTTTGCGCTGTTCCCGCGCAGCCTCCTGCACCCCCCTGGCAATGGCGGAGAAATAGGGGTCGGCGATGTCGTGCACGATCAAGCCGATCAACCCCGAACTGGATTTCGCCAGCCCTTGCGCCTGCGCGTTGGGGACATAGCCCAGGGACTCCGCCGCCTGCCGGACCCGCTCCGCGATGTCCGGGCCGGGCTTGCGCGCGGAGCCGTTCAGCACGCGCGACGCCGTGGCGGGGGACACCCCCGCCAGGCGGGCCACCTCGGTAAGGGTACTTGCGGCCATGCCATCTCCTGGTTGTCAGTAGGGGATCGAACGTAAGCACATTATGGCAGCCGGCACCACTTTTCGGAAAGCGCTTGCCAAGCGGCGGCCGCGCGTGCATCATTGAAGCAGTGGGAATGCGCTTTCCCGACCGGCTTTACCAAACCCGCTCACTCACCGTGGAGGACACATGGGCTTCGAAACAAAAACAATCCGCATCGCCATGAACGGCATCACCGGCCGAATGGGATACCGGCAGCACCTGCTGCGTTCCATCCTCCCCATCCGGGACGCCGGCGGCTTCACCCTGGAGGACGGCACCCGTGTCCAGGTTGAGCCCATCCTGGTGGGCCGCAACGAAGCCAAGATCCGGGAACTCGCCGAAAAGCACAAGGTCGCCGAATGGAGCACCGACCTCGACGCCGTCATCAACGACCCCACCGTCGACGTCGTCTTCGACGCCTCCATGACCAGCCTCCGCGCCGCAACGCTGAAGAAGGCCATGCAGGCCGGCAAGCACATCTTCACCGAGAAGCCCACGGCCGAAACCCTTGAGGAAGCGATCGAGCTGGCGCGGATCGGCAAGGAAGCGGGCGTGACCGCGGGCGTTGTCCACGACAAGCTGTACCTCCCGGGCCTGGTCAAGCTCCGCCGGCTGGTCGACGAAGGCTTCTTCGGCCGCATCCTCTCCATCCGGGGCGAGTTCGGCTACTGGGTCTTCGAAGGCGACATCCAGGCCGCCCAGCGCCCCTCCTGGAACTACCGCAAGGAGGACGGCGGCGGAATGACCACGGACATGTTCTGCCACTGGAACTACGTCCTCGAGGGCATCATCGGCAAGGTCAAGAGCGTCAACGCCAAGACCGCCACCCACATCCCCGCCCGCTGGGACGAAGCCGGCAAGGAATACAAGGCCACCGCCGACGACGCCTCCTACGGCATCTTCGAACTGGAGACCCCGGCCGGCGACGAGGTCGTCGGCCAGATCAACTCCTCCTGGGCCGTGCGCGTCTACCGCGATGAACTGGTCGAATTCCAGGTGGACGGCACCCACGGCTCCGCCGTCGCCGGCCTGAACAAGTGCGTCGCCCAGCAGCGCGCCCACACCCCCAAGCCAGTCTGGAACCCGGACCTGCCCGTCACCGAATCCTTCCGCGACCAGTGGCAGGAAGTCCCCGCCAACGCCGAACTGGACAACGGCTTCAAGCTGCAGTGGGAGGAATTCCTCCGCGACGTCGTCGCCGGCCGCGAGCACCGCTTCGGCCTGCTCTCCGCAGCCCGCGGTGTCCAGCTCGCCGAGCTCGGCCTGCGCTCCAACGACGAACGCCTCACCATCGACATCCCGGAGATCACCCTCTAATGACATCACTCATCCTTCCCTCCTCCGACGGGGGTACCCGGGAATACCGGCTCCAGGGCGGCACCACGTGGGCCCGTCCCACCGCGCCGCTGACCGCACGCCGCGCCTACGCCGCGGCCCACGTCATTCCCGAAGTCCTGGCCGACAACACCCCAGGCGCTCCCGCCCAGCTGGACTGGGACGCCACCCTGGCCTACCGGCACGAGCTCTGGTCCTACGGCCTCGGCGTGGCCGACGCCATGGACACCGCCCAGCGCGGGATGGGCCTGGACTGGGTCGCCACCCAGCAGCTCATCAAGCGCACCGGTGCAGAAGCAGCGTCCGTCGTCTCCGCCAACAACCCGGCTACCGCCGGCAAATCGGTCCGGGACCTCGTCTCCTGCGGCGCCGGCACCGACCAGCTGGACATCGACGCCCTGCCAACAGGCGACGCCGGCATCAAGGCCGTCCTCGAGGCCTACCGCGAGCAGATCGCCGTCATCAGCGAGGCCGGGCCGAAGGTCATCATCATGGCCTCCCGCGCCCTGGCCAAGGTTGCCACTGGTCCCGGGGACTACCTGAAGGTCTACTCCACCCTGCTGCAGGAAGTGGACCAGCCGGTCATCCTCCACTGGCTGGGCACCATGTTCGATCCCGCCCTGGCCGGCTACTGGGGCTCCGAGGACGTCGCCACCGCCACGGAAACCTTCCTGGACCTCATCAAGGACAACGCGGACAAAGTGGACGGCGTCAAGGTCTCGCTCCTGGACGCAAGCCATGAGGTAGCCCTGCGGTCCGCGCTGCCCGAAGGCGTCCGCCTCTACACGGGTGATGACTTCAACTATCCCGAACTCATCGACGGCGACGGCAACCACCACTCGGACGCCCTGCTGGGCATCTTCGCCGCGATCTACCCGGCCGCTTCGGTGGCCCTGCAGAACTACGACGCCGGCAACGCCGCCAAAGCACGCGAAATCCTGGACTCCACCAGGGAACTGGGCAAGCACATCTTCAGCGCCCCCACCTTCTACTACAAGACCGGCATCGCGTTTATGTCCTGGCTCAACGGCAAACAGCCCGGCTTCCAGATGGTGGGCGGCCTGCACTCCGGCCGTTCGGTCTGCCACCTGGCCAGGACTTTCGAACTGGCCGACCAGGCCGGCCTGTTGCGCGACCCGGCCCTGGCAGCCTTCCGGATGTCCGACTACCTGCGGATCAACGGGGTGGGAGTATGAGCGACTTTTCCCGCCTGTCCATCAACAGCGCCACCACCAAGAAATGGACCCTTGCCCAGGTGGTTGAGGGCTGCGTCAACGCCGGAATCCCCGCCATCGGACCCTGGCGCGACCGCGTCGAGGAAGCAGGCCTGGACAAGGCGGCACGCCTGATCAAGGATGCCGGGCTGCGGGTCTCCTCGCTCTGCCGCGGCGGGTTCCTCACCGCGGCTGACGCAGATGGCCAGGCCGCGGCGCTCGCCGACAACCGGGCCGCGATCCTCGAAGCGGCAGCCCTGGACACCCGGGAGCTGTTCCTGGTGGTCGGCGGCCTCGCGCCGGGGGAGAAGGATGTGGTGGCGGCCCGGCAGCGCGTCGCGGACCGCCTGGCCGACCTGGTTCCGTTCGCGGAAGGGAACGGTATCCGCCTGGTGCTGGAACCGCTGCACCCCATGTACGCAGCCGACCGTGCCCTGATCTCCACCCTTGGGCAGGCCCTGGACCTCGCAGCGCCCTTCGACGCCGCAACGGTGGGGGTCGCCGTCGACACCTTCCACGTCTGGTGGGACCCGGAACTGAAGGCGCAGATCGAGCGCGCCGGCCGGGAGAACAGGATCGCTTCCTACCAGGTGTGCGACTTCAACATGCCCATCGCCGCCGACCCGCTGCTGTCCCGCGGGTACATGGGCGACGGCGTGGTGGACTTCGCCACGATCGGCAGCTGGGTGCGCGACGCCGGATACACCGGCGACATCGAGGTGGAAATTTTCAATCAAGAGATTTGGGACACGGATGGCACTACGGTCCTGGCGACGGTCAAGGAGCGCTACGCCGAGCTTGTGCTGCCGTACTCCTGATTCAAGACCGCGGGCTCCTGCCGCGTTTCCAAAGTGACCGGCAGAAGCCTGCGCCCCACATGCAGAAGGTCCGGACCGCCATGAACTGGTCCCCGAAAGTTGGACTCGCAAATGCGATGTATCCACTTTAGCGGCCAGCTATCGGCTGTTCGCAGAAGTCCCCGTCCCAAGTGGGACGGGGACTTCTGCGTGTTTGAACCACCTGCCAAGCCAGGGGGGCGAGAGCTGCACCTGGGTTTAGCCCGTTCATTGACCTTCATGCCGTATTCGTGGATCGTTTGGTCCATGAGCCGGGGGACGCGAATCGCTTTGTCTTTGATGGTTTCCGTGTTGGTGCTGGCGGGCATTTTTGCTGGCGTCCGGCTATGGAACGTCCATCAACAGACATCGGACTGGGTCCTGTCGCCCAAGGAAGTTCCGTCCAGAGTGCAGTTTGCCGACCGCGAATATAACTGTGGTCCCAACCCACAGCCCGCCGAACACGATGTATCCGCCCTAACCTCTCAAGGTAGGACAGCCGGAGGGGGCGAGATATTTGCTCAGGAGCCTTCTGCCGAAGCCAGAGTTTTTATCGTCGTGCAGACAGGCAAGGGCGCGTTTGGCTGCGGTCTAATGGGGGGACCCTAGTCCAGCTGTGCTTCTAATTGGGACCTAAGCCGCAAGCATCTGAGCACGGTACTGTACCGGGCTCAAGCCCTTGAGCTTGGTGGAAATTCTTTCGGTGTTGTACCAGCTGATGTATGCGTGCAGCGCTGATGCGAGTGCGTCGGTGTTGAGGAACCGGACGCGGTGGAAGAGCTCTTCCTTCAGGTGTCCGAAGAAGTTCTCCATGACGGCGTTGTCGTAGCAGTTGGCTTTGCGTGACATCGATTGGACGGCGCCGGCGTTCGCCAAGAGTGTGCGCCAAGAGTTGTGCTGATACTGGAACCCTTGGTCTGAGTGGACGAGGGGTTTCTGCCCGTTCTCCAGCGTGGCCAAGGCGCCGCGCAATGAGGAGTTGGTCAGTTCCAGGTTGGGCGAGGTCCCAATGGCGTAGGAGATGATCTGCCGGTCGAACAGGTCCATGATCGGTGAGAGGTAGAGCTTCCTGTCGCCGACGCTGAACTCGGTCACATCGGTCACCCACTTCTGGTTTGGGGCGTCCGCGTCGAACTGGCGTTTCAGCAGGTTCGGGGCCACGATGCCTTGCTCGCCCTGGTAGGAGTTGTATCGCTTCCTGCTTCGGACCTTGCAGACCAGCCGGAGGGAACGCATCAGCTTCAGAACCGTCTTCTTAGCGACCGTCCATCCTTGCTTCAACAGTTCAATATGGATCCGGCGATGCCCGTACCGGCCGTGGTTCTTCGTAAAAATGTCAGTGACAGCGGCCTTCAGGGACGCCCGTGGATCGGGGCCATTGAGTTTGGCTTGGTGGTAGAAGAACGTGGACCGGGCTAACCCGGCCACGTCCAGCAGAACCTCTAATCGGTGCTCAGCCTTGAGAGCGATGACAGCGCGAACCTTTAGCGCTGCTCCCTGCCCCTCAAGGCGTTTACTTTTCCCAGGAAAGCAACCTCTGCACGCAGGCGTTCGTTCTCACGTCGCAGCCGCTGCAGCTCCGGTTCCTGCTGCGGCGGGGTATCTGGGTTCTTCCTTGGGCGGCCTTTAGGTTTCGGACGGAGGCCTTCCTCGCCCTGAGCCCGGTACTGCATTGCCCACACGGCTATCAGGTGTGGCGAGGATAGTTCGAGCTCTTTGGCCAGTGCGACCCTGGTCTCGCCGGAGATATATCGCTGCACGGCGTTGAGCTTGAGCTCGAATGAATACACGCGGTTGCCTGGTTTGGTCACAAGAGCAGTATCCCCACGAACGCGCCATCTGTCGTGTAACCGGAGGATCGGCTTCCGACGCACCCCGAGCCTGGTTGCTACAGCTCTGGAGCCCCACCCGATCTCAAACAGCGCCACCGCGGCCTCGCGCTGTTCCTCGGACAACGAACTTCTTCCATGCATAAAACTGCTCCCCGAAAGTCAGAACTGATTTTTCAGTCCAACTTTCGGGGAGCAGTTCACCAGCGGTCCGGACCTTCTGCATGGTGCTTTCCTAGGTGTACAGCGAGGCGAACCGGCGGTACCTTGCCAGCACGCCGCCGTCGTCCGTACCGGGGGAAAGTTCGACGGCGTCCAGCGTCCAGTCCGGGAATCGTCCCGTGAGGGCCGCGGCGGCTTGGCGCGCCGCACCGTCCGCGACGTATTCACCGGGCCGGGGAACGCAGACCGTGGTTCCAAGAAGCCGCGCCGCGGCGGCCTGCACCGCCGTGGATTGCGCTCCACCGCCAACGAGGAGGATGCGCCGCGCTTCCACCCCTTGCTCCTGCAGTGCCGCGAGGCCGTCGGCCAGCGAACAGACCACACCCTCGACGGCGGCCCGGGCCAGGTTCGACGGCGTGTAGTTGGCGCGCGTGATGCCGTGCAGCGAGCCGGTGGCGTCCGGCAGGTTGGGGGTGCGCTCACCGTCGAAATAGGGGACCAGGGTCAGTCCTCCGGCGCCGTGCCCGGCCGACAGCGCAAGCTCATTGAACGTGGGCAGGTCCACGTCCAGCAGGGCTGCCGTTGCGTCAAAAATCCGGGTGGCATTGAGGGTGCACACCAGCGGCAGATAGTGTCCGGCTGCATCTGCGAATCCGGCAACGAGGCCGGACGGGTCCGCCGCCGGCCTGCTGGAGACGGCGAAAACGGTGCCGGACGTACCCAGCGACATGACGACGTCCCCGAGCGCCGCCCCTGCACCCAGGGCAGCCGCGGCATTGTCCCCGGCACCTGCGGCCAGCAGTGCGCCGCCCGGGGTCCTGCCGGCTGCCTCCAGCGGACCGAGGACCCGCGGGAGGGCCGGAACATGGCCCAGGGACGCGGCCAGGACATCCGGCAAGTAATGTCCCTGCGCGGTGGAGTAGTACCCCGTGCCTGATGCGTCGGAGCGGTCGGTGGCGAGGGCGGCCAGTCCCTCAGCTCCGCTGCCAGGGCCGTAGCCGGCGAGCCGCCAGGTCAGCCAGTCATGGGGAAGGCAGACGGCGGCCACTTTTGCGGCGTTGTCCGGTTCGTTCTCCGCGAGCCAGCGGAGCTTGGTCAGTGTCAGGGAAGCCACCGGGACGGTTCCGGTTGCGTCGGCCCAGTACTGCGCGCCGGCGGCGGGATCGCCGCCGCCGGCTGTCGTGACAAGCTCGGCGGCCGCGCCGGCGCTGCGGGTGTCGTTCCACAGCAGCGCCGGCCGGATGACGTCTCCGTCGCTGTCCAGGCACACCATGCCGTGCTGCTGCCCGCCAACGGAAACGGCGCTGACGTCGTCCAGGCCACCGGCTTCGGCAATGGCCTTCTGCAGCGCAGTCCACCAGTGGTCCGGGTGGACCTCGCTGCCTTCGGGGTGGGACGACCTGCCGTGGCGGACCAGTGCTCCGGTGTCCGCGTCACGGACCACCACCTTGCAGGACTGGGTGGAGCTGTCGATTCCTGCGACCAGGGCCATGGCTTAGCGGGCGCCCAGGAGGTGCTCGATGGCGAGCTGGTTGAGGCGGACGAACGCGAAGGACCGCTCGGCGGCCTTGTCGGCGTCGAAATCCTCAAAGGCCGCGGCGTCTGCGAGCAGGTCCGCGGTGCTCTCACCGGCGGCGAGGGTGGGCTCGCCGAGTTCGAAGACGCCGGAGGCGGCCAGGGCTTCCTGGACCTGCGGGTCGGCGCGGAAGGCGAGGGCGCGTTCCTTGAGGAGAAGGTACATGGCCATGTTGGACTTGGCGGATTCCCAGACGCCGTCGTAGCCGTCGGTGCGGGAGGGCTTGTAGTCGAAGTGGCGGGGGCCGTCGTACTTGGGGCCGCCGCCGGGAAAGCCGTTCTCGAGCAGGTCCACGGTGAAGAAGGCGCTGGTGAGGTCGCCGTGGCCGAAGACGAGGTCCTGGTCGTACTTGATGCCGCGCTGGCCGTTGAGGTCGATGTGGAAGAGCTTGCCGGCCCACAGGGCCTGCGCGATCCCGTGGGTGAAGTTCAGGCCCGCCATCTGCTCGTGCCCGGTCTCGGGGTTCAGGCCCACGATGTCGCCGTGCTCCAGCTGGGCGATGAACGCCAGGCCGTGGCCGACGGTGGGGAGGAAGATGTCGCCACGGGGTTCGTTCGGCTTGGGTTCGAGGGCGATGCGGAGGTTGTAGCCCTTCTCCTTGATGTAGCCCGCAGCCGTGTCCACGCCTTCCTTCATCCTGTCGAGGGCGGCGGCGAGGTCCTTGGAGCCGTCGTATTCACTGCCTTCGCGGCCGCCCCACATGACGAATGTTTCGGCGCCGAGCTCGGCAGCCAGATCGATGTTGCGCAGGACCTTGGACAGGGCGAAGCGGCGGATGGAACGGTCGTTGGAGGTGAAGCCGCCGTCCTTGAACACCGGGTGGCTGAACAGGTTGGTGGTGACCATCGGAACCTTCAACCCGGTTTCGGCCAGGGCCGCACGGAAGTTCTTCAGGATCAGGTCCCGCTCAGAGGCGCTCGCGTCGAAGGGAACCAGGTCATTGTCATGGAAGGTGATGCCGTAGGCGCCGAGCTCGCTGAGCTTGTGCACTGCTTCAACCGGGTCAAGGGGGGAGCGGGTGGCAACGCCGAATGGGTCGGCACCGGTCCAGCCGACGGTCCACAGGCCGAAGGTGAACTTGTCTGCAGGGCTAGGGGAGAGAGTCATGATGCGTCCTTGCGATCGGTCGCTCCGCAGGGTTGCGAAGCTTTAGTTCATTGCCTGAACTTTATGAGGGGACGTAGGGTGGGGTCAATAGTCCAGCTTGCGACAGCCGGAAAAATTGACGCAGCGTTGAACCGAGGAGCTTGTGATGGTGATGCCGGCACCCGCAGTGGCGGGACCCGGAGGAGCAGCCCCTGGAAGCGTGGGGGATGTCCGGCGCAGCAATCTTGCCCTGGTCCTCGGCGCCATTGCCGAGTTTCCCCCCGGCACCTGTCCCAGCCGGGCCCAGATAGCGGCCGCCACCGGATTGACCAAAGCCTCCGTCTCCAGCCTTGTGCTCGATCTCCTGGCCGCCGGAATCATCCGCGAGGTAGGCCTGAACCCGCAGGGGCGCGGGCGGCCCGGTGTCGGGCTGGAGCTGAACCCCGGCCGCGCAGTCATGGGGATGGAAGTCAACGTGGACTACATCTCGGCAGCCGCGGTGGACCTGGCCGGAAATGTCGTCATCCGCGAGGTGAGGGAGCGCGATAACCGCAACAGCGCAGATGCCCCCGTGCTGGCAGCCCTGGCAGCCCTGGCCGGCCGGGTGCGCAGTACGGCGGGGGAGCAGGGGGTGGAGGTGCTCGGTGGTGGACTGGCGGTGCCGGGACTCGTAGAGCCTGCCGCGGGGCGGGTTCTCACAGCTCCCAACCTGGGCTGGGTGGACGCAGACCTCGACCTCGATGCCCTGCTGCCCGAAACTCCCTTGGGCGTCGCGCTCTTCAACGAGGCCAATGCTGCAGCACTGGCTGAACTTCGCCACCGGCCGGACGGCGCCTCCGACTTCCTCTTTGTGTCGGGTGAAGTTGGTGTCGGTGGCGGGATCGTCATTGGGTCCGAGCTGTTCACTGGCCCGGAAGGACATGCCGGAGAAGTGGGACATATCGTGGTGGACCCCGACGGCGGCCGCTGTTCGTGCGGAGGCACGGGCTGCCTGGAAACCATCGCCGGGCAGGATGCCATCTTCGCCGCCGCCGGTCTGGCCCTGGAAGGCGCATCACGTTCTGCCGGCATGTCCGCCCTCCGGCAGGCGCTGGAGGCCGGGGAAACCAAGGCGCTGTCCGCCGTCAGGCGTGCGGGCCGGGCCCTTGGCATAGCACTGGCGTCCACGGCGAGGGTGGTCAATATCCACTCGGTGGTCCTGGGCGGACACTTTGCGGTCCTCGAACCCTGGCTGCGCCAACCGTTGCTGGAAAGCCTGCAGAAATACGCGCCCGGCAAGTACACCCCGGAGCAGGTCACCGTGTCGGCCGTGGGTGAGTCGGGCGCTCTGCTGGGTGCTGCGGGCAGCGTCATCCGCTCACTTGTTGAGGCGCCGCACCGGCTCCATGCCTAGCCCTGGACGGACGACGCCCCGGTCCAGAGACCGGGGCGTCCGTAGTGAGGTGCCCCAGGAGGGAATCGAACCCCCGACCGGCGGATTAGAAGGCCGCTGCTCTATCCCCTGAGCTACTGAGGCATCGGTTTCCGGCCTGCAGGCCGGCGCCTCAAAAAGTCTACATTGCCCGGGCTGCCGGCGGTGTCATCAAGGAGCCACTTCCCCTCCACACAGGTGCAGGAAACGCCCTTTATCCACATAGGCCAATCCGTGCCTCCTGTCCGCAGCCAGCCAGCGCCATGCTGGTCGTGCCTGCTAAGGGCGCCACCATTGAGACAGGACGAAGAGATGAGCGAAACGATCACCATCCGGGGTTTTGTGGCCACCGAGATAACGAGTTCCACCACGCCGGGGGGAGTGGCCACGGCCTCTTTCCGCCTCGGCTCCACCTCCCGCCGCTTCGACCGTGAATCCAAGACCTGGTCGGACGGGCACACCAACTGGTTCACGGTCCAGGGATACCGCCAGCTCGCGGGAACCATGGGCTGCAGCATCAGGAAAGGCCAGCCGGTCATCGTGGTTGGCAAGCTGAAGATCCGCACCTGGGAGAAGGACGGACGTGTGTACCACTCCACCATTATTGACGCCGACGCCGTGGGGCATGACCTCACTTTTGGGTCGGCCAACTTCATCCGGACGGCATCGAAGCCCGTTCTTTCGCTCGTTGAACAATCATCTGCGTCTGCGGACATCCAGCCCGGCGCTGAGCAGTTCCCGGACGAGCCGGAGGACAGGGATGACGAACATCCCGACGACGAGGGCCATCCTGCGGTGGTTATCGAGGACAACGACGGCGGCCTCGCCTCCCTTGACCTCGAAACGGGCGAGCTCGCCGAAGTTTAGGAAACACCGAAGCCCTGAGACGCAGGAGTCCAGCAAGCGCGGACGTCCAGGAAACGCCGAAGTTCAGGAAACGCGGACGTTCAGGAAACGCCGGGCCCAGCAAGCGCGGACATCCAGGAAACAAAGTCCACGAAACAGCAGCATCGGCGTTCCCCCTCAAACGCGGCGGGCGGAACGGCGGCACCCCCCGGCCGTCTTCCGTCCGCCCGCCAATTCCCGTCCGCCCGCCAATTCCGGCCGCCCCGTGTCGCAGCCCTCCGTGAGGCCGGGCCGTCCACCCAACCGGCCAGGGGTCCCGTGTGGCCATGGCAGAATGACCTCATGCGTCACACCCCTCACCACTGGCACAACAACCGGGCCGGTGCAGCGCTCGCATGCGCCGTCCTGGCAGCCCTCTTGTCAGGGTGTGTTCCCGGTCCTTCCGCGGACCAACCCGCCATGGAGGGCAACGGCGGAAAGGCTTCGACGCCGGCGGCGGCCACGGAGGCGGCGACGGCCCAGGACCGGGCCCAGGCTTCGCGTTCAGCGGCGCCAGGCGAAGGGCGCAGCGGCGGGTCACCCGCGGACACCTCTGCCGGTCCTTCAGCGGCAGATGCCGCGGCCACGGAAGCGATGAAGCGGACAGTCACCGACGCGCTCACCAGGCTGGCGGCCGGAAGCCCAAAGCCTGCCACTGCCCAAGTGGGCGAGGCGCTCGCCGGAGCAGGCATCGACCCCGGCGCGCTCCAGGTTTCGCAGAGCCGTACACCCACAGGCTTGGAGGCGGACGCCATCGAAGCAGCCGTCCGCCAAGGCAAGGACTGCGTCATCGGCCAGGTGCGCGAAGGTGCAGTGACCGTCACGGTCCTTCCCGTCCTGGCGAGCGGCAAGTGCTTCGTGGGCTCCTGACCGCACGGACTTTCCCGCTGCAAATGTGAGATCTGCCCGCCAACCCACTAGATTTGAGACCATGGCGGAATTTATCTACACAATGACCAAGGCCCGTAAGGCCGTTGGCGAAAAACTCATTCTTGATGACGTAAGCATGTCCTTCTTCCCGGGCGCCAAGATTGGTGTTGTGGGCCCGAACGGTGCCGGTAAGTCCACCATCCTGAAGATCATGGCCGGGCTGGATACGCCCTCCAATGGTGAAGCCAGGCTCAGCCCCGGCTACAGCGTGGGCATCCTGCTCCAGGAGCCGCCCCTCAACGAGGAAAAGACCGTCCTGGGCAACGTCCAGGAGGGTGTCGGTGAGATCTACGGCAAGATCCAGCGCTTCAACGAGATCTCCGAGGAAATGGCCAGCCCCGATGCTGACTATGACACGCTCCTCGAGGAAATGGGCAAGCTGCAGGAGGCCATCGACGCCGCAGACGCCTGGGACCTTGATTCCCAGCTGGAGCAGGCTATGGACGCCCTCCGCTGCCCGCCGGCCGATGCCGACGTGACCAACCTTTCCGGTGGTGAACGCCGCCGCGTGGCGCTGTGCAAGCTTCTCCTGCAGAAGCCGGACCTGCTGCTCCTCGATGAGCCCACCAACCACCTGGACGCCGAGAGCGTTCTGTGGCTCGAACAGCACCTCTCCAGCTACCCCGGTGCCGTCCTCGCCGTCACCCACGACCGCTACTTCCTGGACCACGTGGCCGAGTGGATTGCTGAAGTGGACCGCGGTCACCTGTACCCGTACGAAGGCAACTACTCCACCTACCTGGAGAAGAAGCGCGCCCGCCTTGAGATCCAGGGCAAGAAGGACGCCAAGCAGGCCAAGCGCCTCGCTGAGGAACTCGAATGGGTCCGCTCCAACGCCAAGGGCCGCCAGACCAAGTCCAAGGCCCGCCTGGCCCGCTACGAGGAGATGGCCGCCGAAGCGGACCGCACCCGCAAGCTGGACTTCGAGGAGATCCAGATCCCGCCGGGACCCCGCCTGGGTGGCCTGGTCCTGGAGGCAAAGAACCTCCAGAAGGGCTTCGACGACCGCGTCCTCATCGACGGGCTCTCCTTCAGCCTGCCGCGCAACGGCATCGTCGGCGTTATCGGTCCCAACGGCGTGGGCAAGTCCACACTCTTCAAGACCATCGTGGGCCTGGAGCCGCTCGACGGCGGCGAGCTGAAGATCGGTGACTCCGTCAAGATCTCCTACGCGGACCAGAGCCGCGGCGGCATCGACCCCAACAAGACCCTGTGGGAGGTCGTTTCCGACGGGCTCGACTTCATCCAGGTGGGCAATGTCGAAATGCCGTCCCGTGCGTACGTGGCAGCGTTCGGTTTCAAGGGCCCGGACCAGCAGAAGAAGGCCGGCGTGCTCTCCGGTGGTGAGCGCAACCGCCTGAACCTCGCCTTGACTCTCAAGCAGGGCGGAAACCTCCTGCTCCTTGACGAGCCCACCAACGACCTCGACGTCGAAACGCTCAGCAGCCTGGAGAATGCGCTGCTCGAGTTCCCCGGCTGCGCCGTGGTGGTCTCGCACGACCGCTGGTTCCTGGACCGGGTGGCCACGCACATCCTGGCCTACGAAGGTGATGAGGAAAACCCCTCCAAGTGGTATTGGTTCGAAGGCAACTTCGAATCCTACGAGGAGAACAAGGTGGACCGCCTGGGCCCCGACGCCGCCAAGCCGCACCGGGTCACCCACCGCCGCCTGACCCGGGACTAGGGGTCGGGCCGCGCCGGTTACCCGGCGGCGGCAGCAAGGAAACAACGACAGGCCGGCACCCCTCGGGTGCCGGCCTGCCGCATGCCCGGAAAGAAGGGTTAGCTGGACGGCGCGGCGCCGGGAACGCGGATCATGCCCTCCTGCGCCACGGAGGCAACATGCTGCCCGTCCCGGTTGAAGATCCTGCCCGTGGCCAGTCCGCGGGCACCCTGCGCGCTGGGGGACTCCTGGACGTACAGCAGCCACTCGTCCACGCGGGGCGGCCGGTGCCACCACATGGCGTGGTCCAGGCTCGCCACACTCATCCCCGGGGTGATCCAGCTCAGGCCGTGCCGGCGGAGGATGGATTCCAGCAGCGTGTAATCGCTCGCGTATGCCAGGGCAGCGCGGTGCAGGTTGGCGTCGTCAGGCATGGGGCCGAAGGTCTTCATCCACACCGCGTTGCGCGCCTCCCTTGGCCCGCTGGCCGAGACGTACAGCGCCGGGTCAACGTGCCGGATGTCGAAGGGTCGCTCGTAGGCCCAGTGCCGCGCCACGGGATGGTCGAATTTTCCCAGAAGGTCGGCCGTGCTGGGCAGCGACTCGGGGTCCGGCATTCCTGCGGGCATGGTGGAGGAGTGGTCGATCCCTTCGTCCACTCCTTGGAACGAGGCGATCATGGACAGGATGGGCACCCCGTCCTGGTAGGCATGGACGCGCCGGGCGGAAAAGGACCGGCCGTCGCGGAGGCGCTGGACGCCGAACGTGATGGGCTGGTTCGCATCGCCCGGCCGCAGGAAGTAGCCGTGCATGGAGTGGACAAAGCGTCCAGGGTCCACTGTCCTCGTGGCGGCGACCAGTGACTGTGCCAGCACCTGCCCGCCGAAGACGCGGTGGTGGGGCTGCTGCTGGGAAGGACCGAGGAAGATATCCTCGTCGGTCCGGGCGCCCTCAAGTTGGCCAAGGTCAAGCAGTTCGATCAACGAGGAGGTGGGGTCTCCGGCGGGGGGCGCCAGGATTCCGGCGTCGGCTTCAGTCATGGTCCGACTCTAGACGGCGCCCCTGCACCACTCAACCGGGACACAGCCGGTAGTGTTCTTGGTGTGTCTGATCTTCTCACTTCGTCCTTCCGTTTCGCCGATCCCCGGGATTTGGCCGACCTGAAGACCTTCGCCACCCGTGCCAAAGCCATTGAGGACGGCGCGATCCGGCTTCAGGCCGCCGGTTCCGTCCTGGCCGCGTACGTGTGCGTGCTGCGGCCCCGGCTGCTGGGCGAATCGACCCCCACCATCCTCGGCCTGCGCACCATGGCCCTCGCCGAACCGTCGGGCACGGACGTCACCGTCCAGCTCTCAGCGGTCCTGGACCGGCTGGCACGCGCGGGCGCGGACGACGTTGAACTGCCGGTTCCGCCCACCACCGTCACCGAATCCTGGACGGGCGTGGGCGCCCCCCGGGGCGGATGGGAGCTGGTGGGTTCCCTGGACGACGCCGCCGTGCGGACGGCGGCTGAAGCGGGCATCGCAGAGGTGGCGGGGATCGTTCCGGAAAAGCCGGGCGCCCTGATCGTGAACAATGCACGTGCTGCCGTCTGGGGCCGGGAACTGGACAGCACCGGTTTGCCACTGGGCGCGGCCTTCGCTGCCCTTGCGCTGGGATTCCTGGGCGACGGCGACCAAAAGCTCTACCGCGCCGGACGCTGGTTCCGGCTCACTGGTCCCCGCGGGCACGTCCTCGCCCGGACCGGCAGCGGCCTGCTATAGCAGCACACCACGGGACGGCGGCGCGGAAAAACGCGCAGGACAAATGAAAAACGCGCAGGACAAATACGGCACGAAAGCCGGACTTCCGGGCCACGCGGAAGGCCCGGCGCTTCAGTCTCCGGACGGGCTGTTGATCATGGACAGGGCTGCCCGTTCCATGTAGTCCCACAGCGTTCCCTCGTACAGCGCGGGCAGCTCCAGGGCGTCCACGGCGGCGCGCATGTGGAACAGCCAGCGGTCCTTCGCCTCCGGCGTCACCTTGAACGGCATGTGGCGCATGCGCAGGCGGGGGTGGCCGCGCTCTTCACCGTACGTGGTGGGTCCGCCCCAGTACTGTTCCAGGAACATCAGGAACCGCCGTTTGGCCGGCCCCAGGTCCTCTTCCGGGTACATCGGCCGCAGCAGCGGGTCTGTGGCGACGCCGTCGTAAAAGACGTCAATGAGCTTCACGAACGTCTCATGGCCGCCCACGGCGTCATAAAAGCTGTCCGTGTAGCCGGGCTGGCTGAAAGGGTCGTTCTGCATCAGCTGCTTGGGCCGCTGCGGTTCGATGGGGATGGTCATGGCTACTCTCCGGCCTGCTGGTTGGTCTTCGTCGTTTCCGGGCCGTGGGCGGATCCCTGGTCCGTGGTGCCGTCGGGTCCCTCATGCAGCGGCACATAGTTGCCCTGCGAGCGGTTGCCCACACGCAGGATCTCGCCGTTGCGCAGGTACCAGATGGCGCCGTCGTCGGAGCGGACGCGGGTGATGCGCAGGCCCATGGATTCCACCACGCCCACCACTTCGCTGGTCTCGATGACATCGCCGATCCCGTACTGGTCCTCAATGGTGATGAAGATCCCGGCCAGGAAGTCGCGGATCAGCTGCTGGGCGCCGAAGCCGATCGCGACACCCAGAATACCGACGCTGGTGAGCAGCGGGGCGATGTTGATGTCAAGGTTCTGCAGCACGTACATGCCGGTGATGATCACCACCAGGACGCCCACCACGCTGCTCAGCAGCGAGCCGATGGTCTCGGCGCGCTGCACGCGGCGTTCATGGTCCAGGGCCCGGAGCGCCGGTGCCACCCATTTGAACCTGGGCTTCTTGAAGAAGTTGCTTCCTGCCGCGACCCGCTTGGTAATGCGGGAAATGACGAACGTGGCCACCAGCCAGACAGCCACGCCAATGCCCAGGCTGATCACGATGCCCGGAATGCTGACGCCGTCCGGCTGGCTCGCGGGGGGAAGGATCGACAACATGCTGACCATGAAGGGGTATAGCTCCTTGGGGGGTTGGGCTTTGCTTCTCCTTTAACCCTAGCGCCGCCGGAGGGGCTCCGCGGCGCTACCGGGGGGCGGCCACCGTGACGGGCGCGTGCTCCACCGGGAAGTTCACGCTGCGGGCGATGAAGCACACCCGGTTCGCTTCGTGGTGCAGGGATCCGGCCAGCTCCAGCTGTGCGGCGTCCGCCACCGTCACCGTGGGGTGCAGGGTGACGCGCTCGAACTGGCCGCTGCCGTCCCGGTTGAGCCGCATCAGCCCCGACGCCTCGTCCCGGTAGTCGGTGACCACCACGCCGTGCTTCACGGCCACGTGCAGATAGGACAGCATGTGGCACTGGGCCAGGGCCGCCAAAAGGAGCTGCTCGGGGTTGTACCGCCCACGGTCCCCGTGGAAGGTGGGGTCCGCGGAACCCTTGAGGACCGGAAGGCCCGGGATAAGGACGTCGTGGTCCCGCGAGTAGCTGCGGTACGACGACGTCCCCTCACCCTTGTTGCCGGTCCACTGGACTGACAGGGAATACCGGTGTTCGCCCAGGCCCACTAGGCATCGCCGCCCGGCAGGATGTCGGCGGCGCGGGCCCGCAGCGCCCGGGCAACGCCGTCGCGGTTTTCCAGCATCATGCGCCGCAGGGCCGCGCTCTCGGCCGGCAGCGCGGCGAGGAAGCCGTCGGTGCGGTCGATGGTGGCCTGTGTCGTCAGCAGCGCAGGGTAGAGTCCGACGACGATTTGCTGGGCAAGTGCGTGGGTGCGCGTCGCCACGATGCCGGGCACAGCCGCAAAGTACTTTTCCGAGTACGGCTCCAGCAGTGTCCGGTCCAGGATCCGCATGAATCCGGTCACCGCGGAACCCTGCAGGGCGTTGGACAGCTCGCCCTTGACCACGATCGACTCCCAGGCCGCGGCTTTGGCCTCCGCGGTGGGAATCGCGGCCTTCGCCAGGGCGGCCGCATTCTGCCCGGTGGACGTGTTGTCGCGCTCCAGTTCGGCGTCGATCCCGTCTTGCCCCATCCGGCCGCCGGCCACCAGCGACGCCACGAGCTCCCAGCGCAGGTCCTGGTCCACGGCCAGTCCATCCAAAACCACCGAGCCGTCCAGCAGGCCGCCCACGTTGTCCAGCTGGGGATCAGTGCAGGCCAGCAGGGCGACGGATTTGATGAACTGCAGCTGGGCGTCGGAGCCGCCCGGAACCTCGGAAGCCAGCTGCCACAGCCGGTCCACTGCAGCCGCCGTGGTGGCTTCCCGGTGTTCCTCCGCCACATAGAAGTTCAGGGTGGTGGCCAGCTGGCGGAGCTGGACCAGGATGACCGAGGAGTCGGTTTCCGCGGCGACGTTGGCCAGGACCAGCTCCACGTACTTGCGCGCCGGGGTCTGCCCGTCCCGCGCTGCGTCCCAGGCGGAATTCCAGACCAGCGTCCGGGGCAGGCTGTTCCCGAAGTCCTTCAGGTGCGCCGTCGCCGTCGCGAGCGACTTCGGATCGAGCCGTACCTTGGCGTAGGCCAGGTCGTCATCGTTCAGCAGGATGAGGTCCGGCTGGGCATGCCCGGCAAGCGACGGCACCTCGGTGCGTTCGCCGTCGACGTCCAGCTCTTCGCGGTGCACCCGCTCAAGCTTGCCCGCGCCGTCAAGGTTGTAGAACCCGACGGCCAGGCGGTGCGGACGGATGGTGGGCCATTCCGGCACCGCGGACTGCACGATGGCGAAGGACCGCAGAGTCCCGTCGGCATCCACCTCCAGCTCCGGTGCCAGGGTGTTCACGCCCGCGGTTTCCAGCCACTGCCGGCCCCAGGCGTCCAGGTCGCGGCCGCTGGCCTTCTCCAGCTCCACCAGCAGGTCGCCCAGCTCGGTGTTCTGCCAGGAGTGCTTGGCGAAGTACTCCCGGACACCCGCCATAAACTGCCCGGGGCCCACCCAGGCCACCAGCTGCCGGAGGACCGAGGCCCCCTTCGCGTAGGTGATGCCGTCGAAGTTGACCTCCACATCCTGCAGGTCGTTGATCTCCGCGAAGATGGGGTGCGTGGTGGGCAGCTGATCCTGCCGGTAGGCCCAGGACTTCTCCACGGAGGCGAAGGTGGTCCAGGCGCTGGTGAAGGGCGTCGCTTCCACGGCGGCAAGATGGGACATGTACTCGGCGAAGGACTCGTTCAGCCAGAGGTCGTTCCACCAGCGCATGGTCACCAGGTCCCCAAACCACATGTGCGCCAGCTCGTGCAGCACCGTGATGGCACGCCGCTCGACCTGCGCGCCGGTCACCTTGCTCCGGAAGACATACCCTTCCAGGATGGTCACCGCACCAGCGTTTTCCATCGCGCCGGCGTTGAACTCGGGCACGAACAGCTGGTCGTACTTCTCGAACGGGTAGGGGCAGCCGAACTGATCCTCAAAGAACCCGAAGCCCTGGCGGGTGAGTTCGAAGATGTTCTCCGCATCCAGGTACCGCATCAGGGACTTCCGCGCGAAGATGCCAAGCGGGATGGTGCGGCCATCCGAGCTGGTGACCTCGCTGCGCACGGCCTGGTACGGCCCGGCAATCAGCGCAGTGACGTAGGAGGACAGCCGCGGAGTCGGGGAAAAGGTCCATACGGACCGGGCGGTCCCGTCCTCCGCCGGCGCCGCGTCTGCCGGGACAGGCGTGGGGGAGTTGGAGATGACATCCCAGTGCGACGGGGCCGTGACCGTGAACGCGAAGGTGGCCTTCAGGTCGGGCTGCTCGAAGACGGCGAACATCCGGCGTGAATCGGGAACCTCGAACTGCGTGTAGAGGTACACCTCGTTGTCCACCGGGTCGACGAAGCGGTGCAGGCCCTCGCCGGTGTTCATATAGGGCATGTCGGCGACGACGGTCAGCTCGTTGTGCTCCGCCAGGCCGGGCAGCTGGATCCGCACGCCGTCGGACACGGACTCCGGATCAAGGGCGGCGCCGTTCAGGGTGACGCTGTGCACCGTCCGGGTCACGGCGTCGATGAAGCTGGCGGTCCCCGGCGACGCGGTAAACCTTACGGTGGTGGTGCTGCCAAAGACTTCTGTGCCGCGGGTCAGGTCCAGGCTGACATCGTAGGACTCGACGGTGATCAGTTCGGCGCGCTCACGGGCTTCGGCGCGCGTCAGGTTCATGCCTGGCAAAAGGGGGCCTCCAGAGAAGTTCGGCTGCCGGCGGGAATCCCGTGCCCGGCACTGTGATGCATTCTTCCATTCCCTGACCGCTTGGCAAGTTATGCCGGTCACAGCGGGCGGCTGGTCCACTGCCGCCCGCCGTACCGCACAGGGGTAGCGTTAAAGCATGGGTAAGTTCCTGGATTCGGTGGACGGCAAGGCCCTGCGTTTCGCCATCGGTTTCCCGGTGGTGCTCGCCGCGGCCTTCGTCTTCTGCGCGTCACTGCTGCGCAAGGACCTGCCGGAGCCGCTCGCCATCCGGTGGACGGACGACGGCGGTGCCTCCTTTGCGCCTTTCGGCGCCTACGTGGGGGTGGGCGCCGCCGCGGTTATCGTCGCGGGTTGGCTGGTCCTGCTGCAGGCTGTGCCGCTCAGCAGGCCGGTGCTCATGCGCAGGATCATGATGGGCGCCGGGCTCTTCCTGAGCCTTTTCATCACCTCCGCCCTCGCCGCCGGGCTGGTGGGCCAGGCCGGCCTGGCGGACGCCCACGAATCGCGGGTGGACATGACCGTACTGGCGCTCGGCAGCGGCGCTGCCGTCTCCCTCGGGGTCACCATGGCCATGGTCTACAAGGCAGACCGGCAGTGGTCGCCCGACGACGACCGGGCCCTCCAGGACGCCATCACCAGGGAACTGGACCCGGATCTTGCCCGGGACAGCATCCGGCTCTGGGTGCACGCCCGCAGCTCCGTCTTTGTCATGATCACCATCGTCCTGTTCCCGGCGGCACTCATCACCGTTGCCGTGCCGTGGCTTGGCATCCTGCTCGTGGTCCTCGTCGTCGTGGGCGCCGCGTTCCTCTGCGCCCGGATCAGGGCGGACCGGCGCGGGCTGAAGGTGCTCCTCGCCGGCGTCGTGCCTGTCATGGACGTCCCCGCCGCCGCAATTTCGGACGCCAGCGCCGCGGATGTGCGGGCGGCCGACTATGGCGGGTGGGGCTACCGGCACCACCGCGGTACCGCCGCCATGCTCGTCAGCAGCGGCCCCGCCGTCGTCGTGAGCAAGACGGACGGCCAGCGCCTCGCCGTCAGCGGCGGCAGTCCGGCCTCCGCCGCGCGGCTCGCGGAAGTCCTCACCCGGGTGGCCGCACGGGCCCGCCGCGCTGCAGGTCCGCCTGCGCCGGGTGGCCCGAACCCGCAGGCCGGGCAGTCCTAGTATCCTTATCGGTGTCGTTCCAGCCTCGACAGCCCCCGCCAGCCCCACCAATGAACGGACTTAGCACGTGACCACTGCCCCTGATTCCCCGCGGGTCCACATCGCCACCGACCACGCAGGCATGGAGCTCAGCGCCCACCTTGTGTCCCACCTGACCGGCAAAGGGTACGAGGTGGTGGATCACGGACCCAAGGTTTACGACGCCCAGGACGACTACCCGTCGTTCTGCATCAACGCCGCGCTTGCCGTGGTTGCCGACCGGGAAGCGGGCATCCACGCCCTCGGCATCGTACTGGGCGGCTCCGGCAACGGTGAGCAGATCGCCGCCAACAAGGTCAAGGGCATCCGCGCGGCCCTCGCGTGGAACCTTTCCACGGCCACCCTGGCCCGCGAGCACAACGACGCCAACGTGGTCGCCCTGGGCGGCCGCCAGCACACCGTTGAGGAAGCCACCGCACTGGTCGAGGCGTTCCTTGCCGAGCCGTTCAGTAATGACGAGCGCCACATCCGCAGGATCGAAAAGATCGCGGTGTTCGAGGCAACCGGCGAGGTCATCGAGTAGTGCCCGAGGGCCATTCCGTCCGCAGGCTCGCCCGGCAGTTCGGCGACGTCTTCGCCGGCGAGGCACTGGCCGTTTCCAGCCCGCAGGGCAGGTTCAGCGGGGGAGCGGCGCTGCTGGACGGACATACCCTCCTCGCCGCCGAAGCCCACGGCAAGCACCTGTTCCTGCACTTCGACAACGCGCTGGTGCTGCACGTCCACCTCGGCCTGTACGGCGCCTGGAGTTTTGGCGGGGACAGCACCTTCACCGGCGCCTCGAGTATCGGCGCCCCGCGCCGGCTGGGGGAGCAGGAGTCCTTTGCTGGCGGGGACGACGGCGGGAACGCACCTTACGCCAGCCCGCCGGCACCCGTGGGGGCGGTGCGGGTCAGGCTCGCCGGAACCCACGGCTGGGCGGACCTGCGTGGCGCCACCACGTGCGAAACCATCACCACTGCCGAGGCCGAGGCCGTTCTGGCCCGTCTGGGGCCGGACCCGCTGCGCAACCTGCGCGGTGACGCCGGCCGGTTCGCAGCCAATCTCCAAGGCAAGAAGACCCCGCTGGCCGCACTGCTGATGGACCAGAAGGTGATTGCCGGCGTCGGGAACGTCTACCGCGCGGAAGTCCTGTTCCGCCGTCGGCTGGATCCCTGGCTGCCCGGCGCCGCGGTACCGGAGGGCGTGGCGCGCAGGCTCTGGCGCGACATTGCTGCCGTCATGAACGACGGCGTAGCGGACGGGCGCATCATCACCACGCCGCCCAAGTACTGGGCCTTCGATGGCACCACGGCCGCCAAAGCGGCCGCTGCGGGGCTGCCCGTCCCGCCCAGGAACGCAGGCTTCCCGGGACGCGACGACGCCCACTTCGTCTACAAGCGGCACGGGCTGCCTTGCCGCGTCTGCCGGACCATCCTGCTGATGGCGGACCTTGCCGGACGCAACCTCTACTGGTGCCCAGCCTGCCAGTCGCCGGATTAGCGGCGGCCCGGCCACTTCCAGGCCCCAGGCCGAAACGGGGCACTTCGACACGGACACGCCGCCCGCCGTCGGGAATCAACGCGTGGCGCCCCTCAATGTGCCCCGCGATGGCTTGCACTTGAGCTGGATGCACAGAAGGCCCCCTCGATCGAGGGGGCCTTCTGGGTAACTGGAGGGGACGACGGGAATCGAACCCGCGTAATCAGTTTGGAAGACTGAGGCTTTACCATTAAGCTACGTCCCCGAAGGAAGATCCGTTTTGGCGGAAACTTCGGGCTGGCTGTCCAAGCCGGATACAACTAAACCTAATCCATGGCCTACGTGTCAAATGTGCAATCGCGACGCGTATCACCGTAGACTTGCCTGTGCACTAACGGGGTGTAGCTCAGCTTGGCTAGAGCGCCTGCTTTGGGAGCAGGAAGTCGCAGGTTCAAATCCTGTCACCCCGACTCTGCGGCCCGGACCCTTCGGTTCCGGACATATTGCGTTTGCAGAACCCCATCCCACAACCCAGGAGTACTTAGACCGTGAAGAGCGCTGTCGAGAACCTCACCCCCACGCGGGTCAAGCTCAATGTTGAGGTCCCCTTTGAGGAACTGAAGCCCAGCATCGACTCGGCCTACAAGACTGTTGCGTCGCAGATCCAGGTTCCCGGGTTCCGCAAGGGCAAGGTTCCCGCCAAGCTCATCGACCAGCGCGTCGGCCGCGGCTACGTCCTGGAGACCGCCATCAACGACGGCCTCAACGGCTGGTACCAGGCTGCCGTGCAGGAATCCGGCATCCGCCCGCTGAGCCGTCCCGAGGTGGAGATCACCGAGGTTCCGGACCCCTCCGCCACCGACGGCGGCCTGAAGTTCGCCGCCGAGGTGGACGTCCGCCCCGAGATCGAACTTCCGGACTACGCCGGCATCGAGGTCCAGGTGGCCGCCGCCGAGTCCTCCGAGGCCGACGTCGACAAGGCCCTGGACGAACTGCGTGGCCGCTTCGGCACCCTGAAGTCCGTTGACCGCCCGGCTGCCGAAGGTGACTTCCTCACCATCGACATCACCGCCAGCATCGACGGCGAAGAAGTTGACTCGGCCTCCGGCCTCTCCTACCAGGTGGGCGCGGGCACCATGCTCGAAGGCATGGACGAAGCCGTCACCGGCCTCAGCGCCGACGAGGACGCCATCTTCGACACCACCCTCGTAGGGGGCGAGCACGCCGGCGAAGCCGCGCAGGTCAAGGTCGTCGTGAAGGCCGTCAAGGAACGCGAACTGCCCGAAGCGAACGATGACTTCGCCCAGCTGGCCTCCGAGTTCGACACGATCGCCGAACTGCGCGAAGACCTGGCCAAGCAGGCAGCCAGCTCCAAGATCGTTGAGCAGGGCGTTGAAGCCCGCGACAAGGTCCTGGACAAGCTCGTCGAGCTGGTTGAGGTGCCCGTTCCGGACTCCGTCGTCGAAGAGCAGCTCGAAGCCCACTTCCAGGAGGGCAACGGCCACGGCGAGGGCGAGCACGACACCGAAGAGCACCGCGAAGAGGTCCGTGCCAACACGGCCCGCGCCTTCCAGAACGAAATCATCCTCGACGCCATCGCGGAGAAGGAAGAAGTCAACGTCAGCCAGAACGAGCTGATCGACTACATCGTCAGCACGGCCAGCCAGTACGGCATGGACCCGAACCAGTTCGCCCAGATCATCGACCAGAGCGGCCAGGTCCCCATGATGGTGTCCGAGGTCCGCCGCCGCAAGGCCCTGGCAGTCGTGCTGGGCCAGGCCACGGTGACCGACTCCGAGGGCAACGCCGTTGACCTCAGCGACTTCGTCCGCCCCGCCGGTGAAGAAGCTCCGGCTGCAGAGGCTCCCGAAGCTGTCGAGGCTGAGGCCGAAGCTGCCGAGGCCGAGGACACTGCAGCAGCCAAGGCCTAGTCCTTACCACGCCAGAGCAACGGCCCCCGGATCCCCGTGATCCGGGGGCCGTTGCCGTTTGGCGGGGCCTGGCGGCGCGGGGTCCGATCATCGTGCGCCGTCAGCGAACAGCCGCTGGGACGCGAACAAAATGTCGGTGAAACCGGTTAGTGTCCAAGTAGTGATTTTCAGTGATGTCACCGTCACCAGCGAGAGGTAAGTAAACATGTCACAGCACCAGGAGGCCCCCCGGATGGCGACTGTCGATCCTGCAGCCCAGGACAACTACATTTACAACCGCCTCCTCAAGGAGCGGATCATCTGGCTCGGCTCGGAGGTGCGGGACGACAACGCCAACGCGATCTGCTCACAGCTGCTGCTCCTCTCTGCCGAGAACCCGGAAAAGGACATCTACCTCTACATCAACTCTCCCGGCGGCTCAGTCACGGCCGGCATGGCGATCTACGACACCATGCAGTTCATTCCCAATGACGTCGTGACCGTTGCGACCGGCCTGGCCGCATCCATGGGCCAGTTCCTGCTGTCTTCCGGCACCAAGGGCAAGCGCTACGCCACCCCCAACGCCCGCGTCCTGATGCACCAGCCCTCGGGCGGCATCGGCGGTACCGCCTCCGACATCAAGATCCAGGCGGAGCTCATCCTGCACATGAAGAAGGTCATGGCGGAGCTGACGGCAGAGCAGACCGGACAGACCGTGGAGACCATCCTCAAGGACAACGACCGTGACAAGTGGTTCACGGCCACCGAGGCCCTTGAATACGGCTTCTTCGACAAGATCGCCGCGCACGCCGGCTCCGTGTCGGGCGGCGGCGGAACCTCCAACGGGTCCTCCGGCGAATCAGCGTCCCAGAACTAACCGGCAACCAGAACCCTTTCGATCAGGAGCAAACACAATGAACTACAACTTCGGGTGGTCCGCCGGCAATCTTCCATCCAGCCGCTACGTCCTGCCGCAGTTCGAGGAGCGCACGCCCTACGGCTTCAAGCGCCAGGACCCGTACACCAAGCTCTTCGAGGACCGCATCATCTTCCTCGGCGTGCAGGTGGACGACGCCTCAGCCGACGACATCATGGCCCAGCTGCTGGTCCTCGAGTCCACCGACCCGGACCGGGACATCACGCTGTACATCAACTCCCCGGGCGGTTCGTTCACCGCGATGACCGCGATCTACGACACCATGCAGTACATCCGGCCCGAAATCCAGACAGTCTGCCTGGGCCAGGCCGCCAGCGCCGCTGCGGTGCTGCTGGCTGCGGGTACTCCGGGCAAACGCCTCGCTCTCCCCAACGCCCGTGTCCTGATCCACCAGCCGGCTCTCTCCGGCGGCCAGGGCGGCCAGGCCTCCGACCTGGAGATCCAGGCCGCCGAGGTCATGCGGATGCGTTCCTGGCTCGAGGACACGCTGGCCCAGCACTCCGGGCGCACGTCGGAGCAGGTCAACAACGACATCGAACGTGACAAGATCCTCACCGCGGACGAGGCCCAGGCCTATGGCCTCATCGACCAGGTCCTGGATTCACGGAAGATCAAGCCCCAGGCAATCACGAGGTAGCAGTACGGAAAGCCGGTGCGGCCCAGTTCATTTGGCCGCACCGGCCTTTTCTTTCCACCCTTGGGAGCGAATGTGACCTAGAGTGGAAGATGTCACAAACCGGTCCCGCTGGCCGGCAACGATTTCAGCAACGGTGCAAGGCTGCATGGCAGCAGGATACTAAGGGGTTCACATATGGCTCGGATTGGCGAGAGCACGGATCTGCTGAAGTGCTCTTTCTGCGGAAAGAGCCAGAAGCAGGTGCGCAAGCTCATTGCCGGGCCGGGAGTCTACATCTGCGATGAATGCATCGAGCTGTGCAACGAAATCATCGAAGAGGAACTCGCGGAAGTAGCTGACCTCGGAAGCTTCGAACTTCCCAAGCCCCGCGAAATCTTCGACTTCCTGCAGGAATACGTCATCGGCCAGGAACCCGCCAAGCGGTCCCTCGCCGTCGCCGTCTACAACCATTACAAGCGCATCCAGGCCGGCCATGCACCGAAGTCCGGCAGCCTGGGCGACGGCGGGCACCACGACGACGTCGAGATCGCCAAGTCGAACATCCTCCTGATCGGCCCCACCGGGTGCGGCAAGACCTACCTCGCCCAGACCCTCGCCCGGCGCCTCAACGTTCCGTTCGCCGTGGCTGATGCCACTGCCCTGACCGAGGCCGGCTATGTGGGCGAGGATGTGGAGAACATCCTGCTCAAGCTCATCCAGGCCGCGGACTACGACGTCAAGAAGGCCGAGCAGGGCATCATCTACATTGACGAGATCGACAAGATCTCCCGGAAGAGCGAGAATCCTTCCATCACCAGGGACGTCTCAGGCGAGGGCGTCCAGCAGGCCCTCCTGAAAATCCTGGAAGGCACGGTTGCGTCGGTTCCGCCGCAGGGCGGCAGGAAACACCCGCACCAGGAATTCATCCAGATCGACACCACGAACGTCCTGTTCATCGTGGCAGGCGCCTTTGCCGGGCTCGAGGAAATCATCGGCTCCCGCTCGGGCCGCAAGGGCATCGGCTTCGGTGCCCCGCTCAACGAGGCCAGCAAGAAGGTGGACTCCTACGGCGAGGTCATGCCGGAGGACCTGCTCAAGTTCGGCCTGATCCCCGAATTTATCGGCCGGCTCCCCGTGATCACCACCGTGTCGAACCTGGACCGTGACGCCCTGATCCAGATCCTCTCCACGCCCAAGAACGCGCTGGTCAAGCAGTACCAGAAGATGTTCCAGATCGACGGCGTCGAGCTGGTGTTCGATCCCGCCGCCCTTGATGCCATTGCCGACCAAGCCCTCGAACGGGGCACCGGTGCCCGTGGTCTCCGTGCCATCCTTGAGGAAGTCCTGCTTCCCGTCATGTTCGATTTGCCGAGCCGCGAGGATGTAGCCAGCGTGGTCATCACCGAGGACGTTGTCCTCCGAGGTGCCGAACCCACCATGATCCCGCACGAGACCAAGCGCCGTAAGTCGGCCTGACCGGCGTCCCCCCACAGCGGCTGCCCGATCCCGGCGGCCTGACATTGCGCTGCCCGCCCCACCAGGACCGCCCCCGTGAGGGCGGCCACCATCAGAGGAGGACCTCCATGACTGCACGTGCCGGAAACAAGGCCGATTTTTGGTTCGACCCCCTGTGCCCTTTTGCCTGGATCACCTCCCGCTGGATCGGCGAGGTGGAGTCCGTGCGCGACATCGAGACGGAGTGGCACGTCATGAGCCTGGCCGTCCTCAATGAGGGCCGCGACCTGGACCCTGACTACCGGAAGTCCATGGATGACGCCTGGGGCATGGTCCGCGTGATCATCGCTGCCCAGCAGGAGCACGGCAACCAGACCGTCAAGGCTCTCTACGACGCCATGGGAACCCTGATCCATGACGGGGGCGAAAAGGACCGCTCCCTGGTGATCACCAAGGCCCTTGCGGAGTGCGGTCTGCCGGCATCACTCGCCGAGGCAGCCGCCACGGACGCGTATGACGACAAGCTTCGCGCCAGCCACGGGGAAGGCATCTCCCTGGTCGGCCAGGATGTTGGAACGCCTGTGGTGGCCTTCAACGGAACAGCGTTCTTCGGGCCCGTCCTCACCCGCATTCCCCGCGGCGAGGAGGCCGGAAGGCTGTGGGACGCGACCACCGCAATTGCGGCCTACCCGCACTTTTTCGAGCTGAAGAGGAGCCGCACAGAGCGCCCGGAATTCGGCTGAGCAGCCGCGCTGCGGCTGCCGGAAGCACATCCAAGGGCCCCGGGGGAACTACGCGTTTGTAGTTTCCCCGGGGCCCTTGCGCGTGCCGCGGGGCAGGACCAGAATGGTTCTTACCCACTTCGAAAGAAGCGGGACGCAGGAACCAAAGATTCAGTGATATGTAGTTTGACGCAGCCATCGGCAAAGTTGAATGCAAGCTACCAGTGACGGGGTAGTAAGACCTGAAAATCAGCGGATCCTGCCAGACCATCAGAGCACGTCACCGGATGGCCGAAAAGTCGAAGCCCCACCAACGGCAAAACGCTGATGGGGCTTCCCCTTTGCCCTGATACCACCATGCCCGGGGGCCGGTCCGGCATCAGGGCTTCGCCGGTATCAGGCCTTCGCCGGCTCGTCGCTCGGGGCCAGGGCCACGTCGGTCACGGCCAGGTCGCCGTCGCCAACCACCAGGGTGATGTCCCTGGCGTTGGAGGCTGCCTTCAGGTCGGCCAACCCGGCCTGCAGCTGGGCGGTAAGCCCCTCCGGTGCGGTGATGGTGGCGGACAACACTTCGGTGCGCTGCTTGACCTTGGCCTCGGACTTGGCCTTGCGGACACCGCTCAGCGCAACGCCCACCGTCGCGAGCATGGTGGTGTCCCCGCCCGGAATCGCCAGCGCAGCCGGCCATGCGGCACGGTGCACGGAGCCAGTCCGCCACCAGCTCCAGACCTCTTCGGTGGCGAAGGGCAGGAACGGGGCGAAGAGCCGCAGCAAGGTGTCCAAGGTGGTGGCCAGGGCAGCCAGCACGGATGCCTGCTCCGCTTCGCCGGCGGCGCCGTAGGCACGGTCCTTGATCAGCTCAACGTAGTCGTCAGTGAACTGCCAGAAGAAGGTTTCCGTGAGCTGCAGGGCGCGGGCGTAGTCGTAGTTGTCGAACGCCTTGGTGGACTGTGCCACGACGTCGGCCAACTGCGCCAGCAGCGCACGGTCCAAGGGGTTGGTCAGGACGGAAAGGTCACCGGAAAGCACTGAGTTCTCGGTGGCACCGAGGTTCAGCACGAACTTGGACGCGTTCAGCAGCTTGATGGCCAGGCGGCGGCCGATCTTCATCTGGGCGATCTCGTAGGCGGTGTCGGCACCAAGCCGTGCCGAGGCGGCCCAGTAGCGGACCGCGTCCGAACCGAACTCGTTCAGCACATCCGTGGGGACCACCACGTTGCCCTTGGACTTGGACATCTTCTTCCGGTCCGGGTCCAGGATCCAGCCCGAGATGGCAGCGTGCTTCCAGGGAGCGCAGTCCTGCAGAGCATCGGCACGTACCGCGGACGAGAACAGCCAGGTGCGGATGATGTCATGGCCCTGGGGTCGGAGGTCGAACGGGAAGACCTTGCCGAACAGGTCCTCGTCCCGGCTCCAGCCGCCGACGATCTGGGGGGTCAGTGAGGACGTTGCCCAGGTATCCAGCACGTCGGCGTCACCCGTGAAGCCGTTGGGCTGGTCCCGCTGGGTTTCGTCGAAGCCCGGGGCGGCGTCCGCGGCGGGGTCCACGGGCAGCAGCTCGTCGGAAGGCAGGATGGGGTTGTCGTAGTCCGGGTTTCCCTGCGCATCGAGCGGGTACCAGACGGGGATGGGCACGCCGAAGAACCGCTGGCGGGAGACCAGCCAGTCACCGTTCAGGCCGGCGATCCAGTTCTCGTAGCGGGAGCGCATGAACGACGGGTGGAAGTCGATCTCCTTGCCGCGGCCGATGAGGCGTTCGCGGCGGTCCTCGTCGCGGCCGCCGTTGCGGATGTACCACTGGCGGGACGTGACCACTTCCAGGGGCTTGTCGCCCTTTTCGAAGAAGTTGACCGGGTGGGTGATCTTCTTCGGTTCGCCGTCCAGCAGGTCCGCTTCCTGGAGCAGCTCCACCACGGCCTCTTTCGCCGAGAAAGCCGTCTTGCCGGCAATTGCGGCGTACGCTTCCTTGCCTGCCGCGGTGGTGATCCACTCCGGGGTCTCGGCGATGATGCGGCCGTCGCGGCCCATGATGGCCCGGGTGGGCAGCTGGAGTTCCCGCCACCAGGTGACATCGGTCAGGTCACCGAAAGTACAGACCATCGCGATGCCCGAGCCCTTGTCGGCCTTGGCCAGCGGGTGGGCCTTGACCTCCAGCTCGACGTCGAACAGCGGGGACCGCACGGTCTTGCCGAACAGCGGCTGGTACCGTTCGTCGTCGGGGTTTGCCACCAGCGCGGCACACGCGGCCAGCAGTTCCGGACGCGTGGTTTCGATAAAGACCTTGTCGCCCTCTTCGGTGAAGAAGGGGTACCGGTAGTACGCGCCGGGCACTTCGCGGTCCTCCAGCTCGGCCTGCGCAACCGCCGTGCGGAAGGTGACGTCCCACAGCGTGGGTGCCTCGGCCATGTACGCGTCGCCGGCGGCCAGGTTGGCGAGGAAGGCGCGCTGGGACACCGCGCGGGAAGTGTCATCAATGGTGCGGTAGGTCAGGTCCCAGTCCACGGACAGGCCCAGGGTCTGGAACAGGTTCTCGAAGACCTTTTCGTCCTCGACAGCGAGTTCCTCGCACAGCTCAATGAAGTTCTGGCGGGAAACGACGTCGAAGTCCCGCTGGTTCTTGGCCGGCTGGGCCGGCGGCCGGTAGTCGGCGTTGTAGGGGATGGCGGGATCGCAGCGGACACCGTAGTAGTTCTGGACACGGCGCTCCGTCGGCAGGCCGTTGTCGTCCCAGCCCATGGGGTAGAAGACGTTCTTGCCGGTCATGCGCATGTAGCGCGCCTGGACGTCCGTCTGGGTGAAGGAGAACATGTGCCCCACATGCAGGGACCCCGATGCGGTGGGCGGGGGAGTGTCGATCGAGTAGACCTGCTCCCGGGTGGTGTCGGGGTTGAACTTGTAGGTTCCCTCGGCCAGCCAGCGCTGGGTGAGCGCTGTCTCGAGGCCTTCGAGGGCCGGCTTGTCCGGAACGTTGATGGGGGCGGTGGTGGGCGTGTCTGTACCCTGCGTGTCTTCAGCCATTGGGCAATTCTTTCATGACCGCTTCCATCCCGCCGAACCAGCGCCCGGCAGGGGCTGGGGACGGGTAGCATGCGCCCATGGGAGAGTTGCGGGGAACCTTTGCCGTCAAGCGCATCTACGTGCCGCCGGAGGACGACGACGGCTGCCGGGTGCTGGTGGACCGGCTCTGGCCGCGGGGCCTCGCCAAGGCCGGCGCCGCCGTCGACCTGTGGCTGAAGGACGTGGCGCCTTCCACCGGGCTCCGCGAGGAGTTCAACCACCGGCCCGAACGTTTTGCCGATTTCAGCGAACGCTACACGCAGGAACTGGACTCCAATCCCGCCGTGGAAACCCTGTTGGAACTCGCCGCCGGCCATCGGCGTGTCACCCTGCTGTACGCAGCCCGGGACACGGAGGCCAACCACGCGCGTGTCCTGCTCGACTACGTCCGGGGACGCCGCACCGGGTGACACCGTTAGGGTGGTGCCATGACTGAGGACTTGCAGAACAAGGCAGCACTGGTGACCGGGGCGAGCAGCGGAATCGGGGAGGCAACGGTCCGCGCGCTGCGCGCCGGCGGATGGACGGTGTTCGCCGTGGCGCGCCGCGCTGAGCGCCTCGCTGCGCTCGAAAGCGGGACGGGCGCCGTCGCCATTCCTGCCGACATTGCAGAGGACGACGACGTGTCCCGGCTCCTTGCCCAGGTCACCGCGGCGGGTGGGATTGACACGCTCATCAACATCGCCGGCGGTGCCCGCGGCGCCGACAAGGTGGGGGACGCCAGCACCGAGGACTGGGAGTGGATGTACCGCGTCAACGTCCTGGGCACCATGAAGCTGACCCGCGCCTTCCTGCCCATGCTGCGGGCCAACGGCAAGGGGACGGTGCTCAACCTGACCTCCACTGCCGGCCTGGACGCCTACGAAGGCGGCGGCGGCTACAACGCAGCCAAGTTCGCCCAGCACGCCATGACCAACGCGCTCCGCCTGGAGGAGGCGGAGAACAACATCCGTGTCATTGAGGTGGCGCCGGGCCTGGTCCAGACCGAGGAGTTCGCCCTCAACCGGCTGGGTAATGCGCAGGCCGCGGAGAAGGTCTACCAGGGCGTGGCGGAGCCGCTGACAGCGGAGGACGTGGCAGACGTGGTCCGCTACGCCGTCACCGCGCCCCACCACGTCAACCTGGACCAGATCGTGATCCGGCCCGTGGCGCAGGCCGCCACCCACAAGCTCATCAGGAAGGGCTAGGGGACGTGGATCTGCAAGGCGGCCACCACGGCTGCGTGGTCGCTGCCTTCGATCCGGTGCACTGAGTATCCGGAGCTGCTGATGTCGGGGCTGGTGACCAGATGGTCGAGGGCTATGCCCGGCAGCCGGTAGTCCCGCATCGGCCAGGTGGGCACCAGCCTGCTGCCCTGCGACGCCGCCACGTCCACGAGGGCGCGGCGGCCGCCCGTCCCCGCCAGGAGTGCCCGGAACTCCCGGTGGTCGTACGTCGCGTTGAAGTCCCCGGCCAGCAACAGCGGCCCGGAGCCATTGTCTGCCCCGGCCACCGAATCAAGGTCTCTGCGCCATTGGTCCACGGCCTCGCCCGCAGGCGCCAGGGCGTGCACGGCAACGACACGCAGTGCCGCGCCATTGCCGTCGCCGAGGTCGAGGCGGGCAACAGGCATGCTGAAGCGGGTGTCCGGGATGACGCCTGACGCCGTGAGGTTGCGCGCGGAGTAGATGGCGCTGCCGCCGGCCCCGTCCCGGGCATGGGAAATCCGGTGGGGCAGCAGCGCATCCAGTCCCACCGCCGTAAGCCTGCCCTCCAGTTCCGGCGTGAGCTCCTCCACTGCCAGCAGGTCCACCCGCCGCCCCCGGACCAGCGCCACAATCTCTTCGGCATCCGCGCGGCCCACCTCGGCATTGATCGTCATGGCAACCAGGCTGACGGGTGTGCCGGCTGCTTCAGCGGTCGGTTCCCTCACGCCCAGCGGGTAAAGCCAGAACACCTGGCATCCCAACAGTCCTGCTGCCACGACCTGCTGCCAACGGCTCCGCCCCAGGAAGGCCAGCAGCAGTGCACCGGCGGCAGGTGCCACCAGCCACGGCGTAAAGGCCACCAGCTGCACCGCAAGCACGGGCCACTCCACCGGCAGGGCACGGAACGTGGACACCAGGGCAACCGGAGCGGCGACGGGAACGAACAGCCACCTGCAGATCCGGGCAGCGCGCCGCCCCGTCCCGGGTGCCGCGGAAGCTGCCATGAAGCGAGTCTAGGCAAGGGGCCGCCTGAATGGCACTGGCGCTGCCGCAATAGTAGACTCGGGAGTGGCTATGACCCGGCTATCACCGGTGAGCTTCCGGAAGAACGCGCCACCCCGCCTGCAGGGCAGGGGGCGTCAGTAGAACCGGACGGGTAAGCCCGTCACAGCAGTAATGAGAGGCCGGGGCAGCGCCCGTTCCTAACGGAACACGCAGCGCCGGTAAGTGAGGTGGTACCGCGGTGAGCGTGCAGTCCAGGGACGGCACGGACGCCGTCCTCGCATCCTGAACGGAATCTTCGGCCCCTGCCGGAGGCTCACCACGCTCAACCCAGGATGTCGAAAATGACGTTTTACCCCAAGGCCTCAGCCTCCACCAGCGGCAGTGCAGGCGTTTCCGCCTCCGTGAAGTTTCCGGAGATCGAAGAGCGCATCCTGAAGTACTGGGACCAGGACGGCACTTTCCAGGCCAGTATCGACCAGCGCAGCGCCGACGTCCCCGGCGGGGAGCCGGGCAGCAACGAGTTCGTGTTCTACGACGGCCCTCCCTTCGCCAACGGCCTGCCGCACTACGGCCACCTGCTCACCGGCTACGCCAAGGACCTGGTGGGGCGCTACCAGACCCAGCGCGGCAGGCGTGTCGAGCGCCGCTTCGGCTGGGACACCCACGGCCTGCCCGCCGAGCTCGAAGCCATGAAGCAGCTGGGCATGACGGACAAGACCCAGATCGAAGCCATGGGCATCGACAAGTTCAACGACGCCTGCCGCGCATCCGTTATGAAGTACGCCGACGAATGGCGCAGCTACGTTACCCGCCAGGCCCGCTGGGTGGACTTCGACAACGACTACAAGACGCTCAACGTCGAGTACATGGAATCGGTCCTCTGGGCGTTCAAGCAGCTCCACGACAAGGGCCTGACCTACAACGGCTACCGCGTCCTGCCCTATTGCTGGAAGGACGAGACGCCGCTGTCCAACCATGAGCTGCGCATGGACGACGACGTCTACAAGAACCGCCAGGACCAAACCGTCACGGTGACGTTCCCCATCCTGGCGGGGGAGTCGGAACTGTCGACGCAGCTGGCAGGGGTGCAGGCGCTTGCCTGGACCACCACCCCCTGGACGCTGCCCACCAACGCCGCGCTCGCCGTCGGGCCTTCCATCACGTATGCCGTGCTGCCCGCCGGGCCCAACGGCATCAAGGCGGCTTCGGCCGACGCCCCCGTGACGGGCAGCTTCCTGCTCGCCGCCGACCTGGTAGCGGGCTACGCCAAGGACCTCGGGTACGACAGCTTCGAGGAAGCCGAAGCCGCCGTCGTATCCACCCACACCGGCGCCGAACTGGAGGGCCTGGAGTACCAGCGGCTCTGGGACGACTTCGCCGACAACGAGAAGTACGGCATGGAGAACGCCTGGCGGTTCGTGGTTGCCGACTACGTCACCACCACCGACGGCACTGGCATTGTGCACCAGGCACCCGCCTACGGTGAGGATGACCAGAAGGTCTGCGAGGAGGCCGGCATCCCCGTGGTGCTGTCCGTGGACGAGGGCGCCAAGTTCCTGCCCCTGTTCAAGCACGGCGACCTGCACGACATCGCCGGCCTGCAGGTGTTTGAAGCCAACAAGCCCATCACCCAGGTGCTCCGCGCCCAGGGCCGCCTGGTCCGCCAGGCCAGCTACGAGCACAGCTACCCGCACTGCTGGCGCTGCCGCAATCCGCTGATCTACCGCGCTGTCTCCTCCTGGTATGTGGAGGTCACCAAGTTCAAGGACCGCATGTCCGAGCTGAACCAGGAGATCAACTGGATCCCCGGCAACGTCAAGGACGGCCAGTTCGGCAAGTGGCTCGAGAACGCCCGCGACTGGTCCATCAGCCGCAACCGCTTCTGGGGCAGCCCCATCCCGGTGTGGCAGTCCAGCGATCCCGAGTACCCCCGCACCGACGTGTACGGCTCCCTCGCGGAGATCGAGGCCGACTTCGGCCGGCTGCCCCTGAACAAGGACGGCCAGGTGGACCTGCACCGCCCGTTCATCGATGAACTCACCCGGCCCAACCCCGACGATCCGCGGACCCCCGAAGAGGGCCAGTCCGTGATGCGCCGGGTGGAGGACGTCCTGGACGTCTGGTTCGACTCCGGCTCCATGCCCTACGGCCAGGTGCACTACCCGTTCGAGAACGAGGCGTGGTTCAACACCCACAACCCGGCCGACTTCATCGTGGAGTACATCGGCCAGACCCGCGGCTGGTTCTACATGCTGCACATCCTGTCCACCGCGCTGTTCGACCGGCCCGCGTTCCGGAACGTGATCAGCCACGGCATCGTGCTGGGCTCCGACGGGCAGAAGATGTCCAAGAGCCTGCGCAACTACCCGGACGTCTCCGAGGTCCTGGACCGCGACGGGTCCGACGCGATGCGCTGGTTCCTGATGTCCAGCCCTATCCTGCGCGGCGGCAACCTGATCGTCACCGAACAGGGCATCCGCGACGGCGTCCGCCAAGTGATCCTGCCGCTCTGGAATGTGTACAGCTTCTTCACGCTGTACACGAACGCCGCAAACAGCGGTTCGGGTTATGACGCGAAACTGCGCTACGACGGCTACAGGGACACCCTGGACCAGTACCTGCTCGCCAACACCGGCGAGCTGGTCCGCGACATGACCGCGCAGCTGGACACCTATGACATCTCCGGCGCCTGCGACTCCCTTCGCAGCTACCTGGACATGCTCACCAACTGGTACGTCCGCCGCAGCCGCCAGCGTTTCTTCGACGAAGACCAGGACGCGTTCGACGCGCTGTTCACCGCGCTTGAGGCGGTCACCCGTGCCTCGGCCTCGCTGCTGCCTTTGGTGACCGAGGAGATCTGGCGCGGGCTGACCGGCGGCCGCTCCGTCCACCTTGCCGATTGGCCGGACGTGGACCTCTTCCCGGCGAACCCGTCCCTGGTCGAAGCCATGGACCGGGTGCAGCAGATTTGCTCCACCGGCTCGTCGCTGCGGAAGGCAGCCAACCTGCGTGTCCGCCTGCCCCTGCAGGAACTCACCGTGGTGGCACCCGGTGCCGGTGCGCTGGAAGGCTTCGCCGCCGTCGTCGCCGATGAACTCAACCTCCGCAGCGTGCGCCTGCTGGACGCCGAAAGCGCCTCACCCGGGGAGTTCGGAATCCAGCAGAAGCTGGTGGT
This sequence comes from Arthrobacter sp. MOO21, assembly GCF_057369995.2. Taxonomy (NCBI): domain Bacteria; kingdom Bacillati; phylum Actinomycetota; class Actinomycetes; order Micrococcales; family Micrococcaceae; genus Arthrobacter; species Arthrobacter sp. MOO21. Next base: position 3,582,110 of record NZ_CM170671.2, read on the forward strand.
CAACGCGCGCGCCGCCGGACCCCGGCTGGGCAAGAACGTGCAGGTTGCCATCAAGGGGTCCAAGTCCGGTGACTGGAGCGTGGACGACGCCGGCGTGGTCACCGCCGGGGGGCTGCAGCTGGAGCCCCAGGAGTACACCCTGGAGACCGTCGTGGCGGATTCCGACGGCGGGGAAGGGGCATCGAAGGCCGTGGCAGTTCTGCCAGGCGGCGGCTTCGTTGTGCTCAACACCGAGGTCACGCCGGAGCTTGAGGCCGAAGGCCTGGCGCGCGACATGGTCCGTGCCATCCAGCAGGCCCGCAAGGATGCCGGGCTCAACGTGAGCGACCGGATCCGTACCACCGTGACCGCACCCCGGAACGTGGTGGACGCGCTGCTGGCCAACGCTGAACTGGTCAAGGGCGAGACGCTGACTGTCGACCTGGCCGCTGACCCTGCCGATGTGTCCGAGCCCGCCGTCGTGGTCGAAAAAGTGGAGGCCTAGGACATGACCGACGAATTTTCCGTGGAAAGCGTCTACGCCGAGCTCCTGGGCCGGGCGCCTGAGAACAAAATGGAGCCCCGGCTGGCCCCGCTGTTCCGTGCAATGGACGTGCTCGGCGAGCCGAACAAGGCGTACCCGATCATCCACGTCACCGGAACCAACGGCAAGACGTCCACGGCGCGCATGATCGAATCGGTCCTGCGCGCCCAGGGCCTGAGCACCGGACGCTACACCAGCCCCCACCTGTCCAAGGTCACCGAGCGGATCAGCATTGACGGCCACCCGGTCTCCGACGAGACCTTCGTCCGGATCTGGGACGAGATCCGGCCGTACCTGCAGATCGTGGACGCCGAACTGGAGGCGGAGGGGCAGCCCCGCCTGACGTACTTCGAATGCCTCACCATCCTGGGCTTCGCCATCTTCGCGGACCAGCCCGTCAACGTGGCCATCATCGAGGTGGGCCTGGGCGGTATCACCGATGCCACCAACGTCGGGGACGGGCAGGTATCGGTGATCACCCCGATCTCGCTGGACCACACGGACCTGCTTGGGGACACCACCGCGGACATCGCCCACGAGAAGGCAGGCATCATCAAGCCCGGCGGCTACCTCATCAGTGCCGCCCAGCCGGTGGACGCGGCGCAGGTGCTGCTGGAGAAAGCCAGGGAGGTGGGGGTTCCCTTCCGCTTCGAAGGAGTGGAGTTCGGCGTCGAATCCCGGGCCGTCGCCGTGGGCGGCCAGATGGTCACCATCCAGGGGATCGCCGGGCGCTACCCGGACCTGCTGGTGCCGCTGCACGGTGCCCACCAGGCGCAGAACGCCGCTGTGGCGGTGGCTGCGCTGGAAGCCTTCTTCGGCGGTGACAAGGAACTGTCGTTCGACGTCCTGCAGGAAGGCTTCGCCGCCGTGACGTCCCCGGGGCGGCTCGAAGTGGTCCGGACCGCGCCCACCATCATCGTGGATGCTGCTCACAACCCCGGCGGCATCCAGGCTTCCGCCGCCGCCCTGCAGGAGGCGTTCACCTTCACCAAGCTCGTTCCCGTCGTGGGCGTCCTCAAGGAGAAGGATGCCGAGGAGATCCTCCGCCAGCTCAAGGAATCCCTGGGCGGCGTTGCCGAGGAGTACTGCTTCACGCAGTCCAACTCGCCCCGTGCCGTCCCGGCCGCGGAGCTGGCCGAGCTCGCGATCGACCTGGGCTTCGGCGAAGACAACGTCCACATCGCCGAAAAGCTTGACGATGCACTGGAATGGGCTGTGGAGCGCGCCGAGGCGAACGAGGACCTGTCCGGCGGAGTGCTGGTCACGGGCTCCATCACACTTGTTGCCGAAGCGCGCATCCTCCTCGGAAAGACGGAGGCGTAGCCCGTGGCACGACTGACCAAAGCCCAGCGCGAATGGCGCCCGGGCATGCCAAAGAAGCGCCGCTCCACCAAGGTCATGTTCGCCTCCACGGTGCTGCTGCTGGAAGCGTTCGTGATGTTCTTCGCAACCCTGGTGGTCTTCGGCCTGCGCCGCGGGGAGTTCCCGCCCGCCCTGATCCTCGGCGTCGGCATAGCCCTCAGCGTGGTGATGGTCCTGGCCTGCGCGGTCCTGAACAAACCCTGGGGCCTGGCGTTGGGCTGGATCCTGCAGGTTGTCCTGGTCCTCACGGGCATCTTCGAGCCGGCCATGTTCCTGGTGGGCGCGTTGTTCGCGCTGGCCTGGTGGTACGGAATCCGCACCGGCATCCGGCTGGACCGCGAAGCAGCCCAGCGCGAACGCGAACAGGCCGCATGGGAAGCAGCCCACCCGGACCAGGCGGCCGGGCCCCAGCCGCAGTCTCCCTAGGCCAGCCCCCGTAGACTTATCCCAAACCCCCACCAACGCATTGGAGCAGTTGTGACTACTGAGCGCACCCTCGTCCTGATCAAGCCCGACGGCGTCGCCCGCAACCTCACCGGCGCCATCCTGGCCCGGATCGAAGCCAAGGGCTACAGCCTTGCCGAACTGAAAAAGGTTGATGCCACCCGCGAGCTGTTGGAGCAGCACTACGAAGAGCACGTAGGCAAGCCGTTCTACGAGCCGCTGGTGGAGTTCATGCTCAGCGGACCGGTGGTTGCGGCCATCTTTGAAGGCCACCGCGTCATTGAGGGCTTCCGGTCCCTGGCCGGCACCACCGATCCCACGACGGCGGCTCCCGGAACCATCCGCGGTGACTTCGGCCGCGACTGGGGCCTGAAGGTGCAGCAGAACCTGGTGCACGGGTCCGACTCCACCGATTCCGCCGAGCGCGAGATCAAGATCTGGTTCAAGTAACCCGTCTCCGCCCCGCGTCTTTGGGTGCGGGGTGATGGATAAGGCCAATGTTCGTCGTGAACATTGGCCTTATCCATTATTTGGCAGGCGCGGAAACTATTTGGCCCGGCGCGGAAACGCTAGAAGCCGGAGGTCCCCACGAAGACCTGAATGAAGGCAAAGAAGATGGTGGCGATGACGGCCACGTAGAGCAGCGCCGTAATGATCCAGCCGGAATCGGACAGGACGCGGGCCGCGCCCGTCGGCATGGGGATGACGCCTGCGGAAATGTTCCTGATGGTGGTCCAGACGAAAAGCGGGATCATGGCCGCCCACACGATCATGCAGAACGGGCACAGGATGTGGATGGCGTAGAGGGCCTGGGACCACAGCCACACCACGAAGGCGAAGCCAAGCGTGACGCCTGCCTGCAGTCCCAGCCAGTACCAGCGGGCGAAGGTGGCGCCGGACAACAGCGCCATGCCCACGGTGATGGTGATGGCGAAGGCCACGATGCCGATAAACATGTTGGGGAAGCCGAACAACGAGCTCTGCCAGGTCTGCATCACCTGCCCGCAGGAAATCCACGGGTTCACATCGCACATGGTGGTGTGGTTGGGGTCCTTGAGCACTTCGAGCTTTTCCAGGACCAGGGTTCCGGAGGCAAGCCAGCCCACCACGCCGGTAACGACCAACAGCCAGCCGAACGGGCGGTTCCGGGTCATGGCCGGGGCGGTCCGTGCAGCACTGCTCACGGAATCGGCGGCGCGTTCCTGCGCCTGGCTGCCGCTGACGGGGGAGATGCTGGGCATGGGTGTGGCGTCCTTTTCGTCCGGTGCTCCTGTGCCTGATTGTAACGCCGGCGGCTGGAGGCCTTTCCCAGCCGGCGGAGCAGGCTCACAGCTTCCGCCGTGATTTAGCCCGGGTATGAGAGAATGAACGTGGCTGGAAGCCGATCCACATTCGGACTCCGGTCCGGTGGTTTGTTCCCAAGACCGCCAATGATGAGCAGGGCAGGCTTCGGAAGCTTCCGACAACTCCCGCGACTCCATTGCGCGGCACCTGGTTGTGGCACGTAGAACAACGGGTTTTCGAAACAATCACCGGCTCCTACGGGCTGCCGCACCCTCCATGCCGGTGCGAACCTGGGAGTATCCACTTGACTTCTGTCAACGCCTGCGGGTTTTGACAATATGTGCCCCAATGGGTGCCGGATGTGGCGGTACGTCAGGGGCAGGAGTGTTGCCACATATGGACAATGAGCTGGAACTGGCCGTTAACGAAGATGCGGCGGCTACAGAAGCCGCAGCGGCGCCGAAGAGGGCCACGCGCACCCGCCGCAAGGCGGCGCCCAAGGGTGCGGCGGCCGCTGCCGCTGCACCGGAAGACACTGTTGCCACGCCGGAAGGCACTGTTGCTGCGCCGGAAGGAACTGCCGCTGTGGACGGTGTTGAAGGAGCCGAGCCCCAGGCAGCCGAGCCCAAGGCCCCGGCGCGCCGGACCCGGGCACGGAAGAAGGCGGACGCCACCGAACCCTTGCCGGCCTTCGCTGCCGGCGACGCTGACTCCGCTGCAGCCGCGCCGGACACGGCGGCTTCCCCTGTCGCCGCACTCGACGGCGCCACGCAGGGCGTCGCCATGCAGGATGCAGCAACGCCGGAGGCCCCAACTGGTGCCGGTCCCGTCGCCGCACCGGCCCCTGAGGCAGAAGGCGAGGCGAAGCCCGTCCGCCGCCGCCGGGTAGCCACCCGCAAGGCAGCGGCTCCGGCCCCGGCCCAGGAGGCGGCCGTTCAGGACGCAGCCCAAACGCAGCCTGCACAGGAGCAGGGGAACGACGCCCAAACGGTCGAAGACCGGGCCGCCGGCAACCAGGCGGCCGGGGCCCAAAGCCCTGGTGTCCAGGGCACGGAAGCCCATGCCGCCGATGCCCAGGCCTCCGATGCCCAGGCCGCCGAAGCCGACGCTCCGCAGGCAGCGGACGAAGCAGAAGCCGCGGAGGAAGGAAAGCCCGCCGCCGAGGCTGCCAGCCCCTTTGCTTCCCTTTTCATGGAGCCTGGCTCGCCGACGTCGGTACTCTTCCAGGCCCCGGACCTCAGTGCTGTGCAGCGCCCCGCGGCCGCCGCGGCCGAGCCGGAAGAGGACGAGGAAGAGGCCGAAACGGACGACGCCTCAGGCCGCCGCCGGCGGCGCAGCCGTGGCCGCCGCGGGCGCAGCCGCCTGGGCGGAACCGAAGATGACACCGAGGGCGGCGCCGGCACGGACGCCGAAGGCGCTGAAGATACCGACGAGGACGCCGGGGGACAGCTGGAGGACGGCGTAACGTCCCGTCGCCGTCGTCGCCGCCGCCGTGGCGACCAGGACCTTGAACTGACCGGCGGCGGGGATGATGACCCGCCCAACACCGTGACGAGGGTGCGCGCCCCGCGTCCCGTGAGCGAGGCGCCGGCCAGCAACCGGGTAGCCAGCGTGAAGGGTTCCACGCGCCTGGAAGCCAAGAAGCAGCGCCGCCGTGAGTCACGAGACACCGGACGCCGCCGCACCGTCATCACGGAGGCGGAGTTCCTGGCGCGCCGGGAGTCCGTTGACCGGCAGATGATCGTCCGCCAGCGCGACGACAGGATCCAGATCGCCGTCCTCGAAGACGGCGTGCTGGCCGAGCACTTTGTCTCGAAGACCCAGCAGGACTCCCTCATCGGCAACGTGTACCTGGGCAAGGTGCAGAATGTGCTGCCGTCCATGGAAGCTGCGTTCGTGGACATCGGCCGCGGCCGCAACGCCGTGCTGTACGCCGGTGAAGTGAACTGGGAGGCCGTCAACCTCGAGGGCAAGCAGCGGCGCATCGAAAACGCCCTGAAGTCCGGCGACACGGTCCTGGTCCAGGTGACCAAGGACCCCGTGGGCCACAAGGGTGCCCGCCTGACCAGCCAGATCTCGCTGCCGGGCCGGTACCTGGTCTACGTCCCCGGCGGTTCCATGACCGGCATTTCGCGCAAGCTGCCCGACGTCGAACGCAACCGGCTCAAGCGCATCCTCAAGGACCGGCTCCCCGAGCAGGCCGGCGTCATCGTCCGGACCGCCGCCGAAGGGGCATCCGAGGAAGAGCTGACGCACGACATCAACCGGCTGCGGGCCCAGTGGGAGGGCATCGAAAGCCAGTCGAAGTCCACCAAGATCCTCGCTCCCGAACTGCTGTACGGCGAACCGGACCTGACCATCAAGGTGGTCCGCGACGTCTTCAACGAGGACTTCTCCAAGCTGATCGTGTCCGGGGAAGAGGCCTGGGACACCATCGAGGCCTACGTCACCTATGTTGCTCCGGACCTTGTGGGGCGCCTGGAGAAGTGGACCAAGGACCAGGACATCTTCTCAGCCTGGCGGATCGATGAGCAGATCCACAAAGCCCTGGAGCGCAAGGTCTTCCTGCCCTCCGGCGGCTCGCTGGTGATCGACCGGACCGAAGCCATGACCGTGGTGGACGTCAACACCGGCAAGTTCACCGGCAGCGGCGGCAACCTCGAAGAAACGGTGACCAAGAACAACCTCGAAGCTGCCGAGGAAGTGGTGCGCCAGCTCCGCCTGCGCGACATCGGCGGCATCATCGTCATCGACTTCATCGACATGGTCCTGGAATCCAACCGCGACCTGGTCCTGCGCCGCCTGGTGGAATGCCTTGGCCGGGACCGCACCAAGCACCAGGTTGCCGAGGTCACGTCATTGGGCCTGGTCCAGATGACCCGCAAGCGCATGGGTACCGGGCTGCTCGAGGTCTTCGGCGAACAGTGTGAAGCGTGTGCCGGCCGCGGCGTGGTCACCTACGACGATCCTGTGGAGCACCGCCGTGCCAACATCGTGGCGGCTGAGCACCACGTGCAGCGGTCAGAGAGCCGGCCCGAGGGCCGGGGGGAAGCCTCCCGGAGCGAAGGCCAGCGGACCGACAACAGCCAGCCCGCCGGACGTTCCGAGCGCAAGCGGCGGCGCGGACGCGGCGGCCAGCAGCCGGAGCCCGCCCCGGCACCGGCCGTCCATGTGCACACTGTCCATCCGGACCCCGCCGACGCTGAGCGGCACGCCAAGGCGGAAGCCACAAGGCTGGCCCTGGCGAACATCGCCGCAGCGGCCCATGCGGCGCACCTGCACGACGACGAGGTCGCTGCCGCCCGCCAGGCGCCGCCCGCGCCGCCGGCGGTGGAGCAGCCTGCCCCGGCTGAAGCCGACAAGCACGACGCCGGCACCCGGCCCGCTGCCGTCCTCACCTTCGGCGGCGAGACGGTGCCACTGCCGTTCGTGGAGCACGCGGGGGAGCAGCAGGCACAGCCCGCCTTCACGCTGGACCGGCTCGCGGAAGCGTTCGCGCACCTCGGGCAGCCAGCTCCTGCGGCGGAAGCCGCAGCGGCCCAGCCGGTGGAAGCAGCGCAGGAAGCCAAGCCTGCGGACGTGCTGCGGGAGCCGGAGCCTGTCGCCGCCGTACCGGAAACGGAACAGGCGGCGCCGGACCAGTCCCGCCAGCGGCGGCCGCGGCGCCACCGCGGTGCCAGCCGTGCCCAGGGTGCTGCCAACGAGACCACCGTCCAGCACCACGAGAACGCGCCGGCGTCCGCCGGGGGCCACTCGCACGAGGCCAAGGCCCCGGATACGGTGAAGGCACAGGCGGCCACAGCGGAGCCGGGCAAGGTTGCCGGGGAGCCCATCATCCTCGGCGTCGGAGTCCCGGCCTCGGAGCTCTAACCCCGGAGCTCCCGTAAGGCATGGCCAACACGGCCACTGGAAGTCCCCGTTGCGTGGACGTTTCCCCCGCGAAGTGCGGGGGAACTGTCCACATGGCGGGGACTTTCTGCGTGCCCGGCCCTGTCACCTTTCCCCCGGGTGCACCCGGGCAGCTAGGCTGGGGAACCGACACGGGGTGCCGCGCACAGGGCCGGCTGAGATCCACACCCGTTGAACCTGTCCGGCTAGTACCGGCGAAGGGATGTCTGTTGTCTTCCACCCTTTCCTTGCCCCTGCCTGCTGCGCCCGTTGCTTCCACCGTGGGCCGTGCTGTTCCCCGGGTCCTCTCCATCGCGGGGTCTGATCCCTCCGGCGGCGCTGGCATCCAGGCCGACCTCAAGAGCATCGCCGCGCACGGCGGGTATGGCATGGCGGCCATCACCGCTCTCACCGCGCAGAACACCCGCGGCGTCCAGGCTGTGCACGTTCCGCCTGCCGCCTTCGTGGCGCAGCAGCTTGATGCGGTCAGTGATGACATCTGCATCGACGCAGTGAAGATTGGCATGCTCGGTGACGACGCCGTCATCCGTACTGTCCGCGAATGGCTCGCCACGGTGCGTCCCGCCGTCGTGGTCCTTGACCCGGTGATGGTGGCCACCAGCGGTGACCGCCTGCTGAAGGAGTCCGCAGAAGCTGCGCTCCGGGAACTGCTACCCCTGGCGCACCTCATCACACCGAACCTTCCCGAACTCGCAATGCTGGTGGGCGGCGAGCAGGCGCAAACGTGGGAGGCGGCACTGGACCAGGGGCGGCACCTGGCGGATGCAACCGGCGCAACCGTCCTGGTGAAGGGCGGGCACCTGAGGGGAACGGCGTGCCCTGACGCGCTGGTCAACACCTCCGGCCAGCTCTCCAGCGAGGTGGTGGAGGTGCCCGGACACCGGGTGCCCACCCGCAACAGCCACGGGACCGGCTGCTCGCTGTCATCCGCGATGGCCACGGTACAGGCGCGCCTGGGCGACTGGGAAGCATCCCTGCGCACGGTCAAGCCCTGGCTGGCCGGCGCGCTCGAAAACTCAGGACAGTTGGATGTGGGCCAGGGAAACGGTCCGGTCCACCACTTCCACCACATCCGGCCTGCACTGCCGGAGGGTGGCTTCGCTGCCCGGCTGTGGGCGGAATCCGAACAGTACCTGGCGGAGATCTACGGGCTCGAATTCATCCGCGGCCTTGCCGGCGGCCACCTTCCCGAAAAGGAGTTCGCCTACTACCTCGCCCAGGATGCGATCTACCTGAACGGCTACTCGCGGGTCCTTGCGCGGGCCAGTGCACTGGCCCCATCCGAGGCGGAGCAATTGTTCTGGGCGGGATCGGCCCGGCAGTGCCTCGAAGTGGAGTCGGAACTGCACCGGTCGTGGCTCAGCACCCGACCGGCGCAGGACGGACTCGGCCCCGTGACCAAGTCCTACGTTGACCACCTCACCGCTGCCTCGGCGTCGGGCAGCTACGCGGTGCTGGCCGCGGCCGTCCTGCCCTGCTTCTGGCTCTACGCCGAGGTGGGCGAAAAGCTGCACGCGCAGTTCCTTGCAGCAGGGGAGCCTGCCGGGCACCCCTATGCGGACTGGCTGCGCACTTACGCCGACGAGGGCTTCGCCGAAGCCACGCGCCACGCCATTTCGATCGTTGATGGTGCCGGCCGGGCGGCCCCGGAGCACGAGAGGGACGCGATGGTAACGGCCTTCAGGCAGTCCTGCCGGCTCGAAGTCGACTTCTTCGACGCGCCGCGACTCTATTCCTGACACTCCGCCGGCTGCGGCGCCGGTAGTATGGAACGGCACGGTAACGGCGCAGCCGTGGGCTTGTGGTTGCTATCACAACCCACCCGCCGGAACCAGCCTCATTTGCGGCCGGAGACGAACCTAGCGTATTCTTGATCTTCGGTGCTTACGCCAACACTTGGGTTTCTGACCCCACGGCGTTGAGGCACAGCGAGAAGCCAGGCTTATGTGGCCGGTACCGCACGCAATTTTGTTATAAACGTCGAGAGAAGTGAGTTCCCAAGTGGTGTACGCGATTGTCCGCGCAGGCGGCCGCCAAGAGAAGGTTTCCGTTGGAGACTTCGTTACCCTGAACCGCGTCGCCGGTGGAGCCGGCAGCACCATTGAGCTGCCCGCCCTGCTCCTGGTTGACGGTGACAAGGTCACCTCCGCCGCCGCCGACCTGGCCAAGGTTACTGTTACGGCTGAAATCCTCCAGGACCTCCGCGGTCCGAAGATTGTCATCCAGAAGTTCAAGAACAAGACCGGCTACAAGAAGCGCCAGGGTCACCGCCAGGAACTGACCAAGGTCAAGATCACTGGCATCAAGTAACCTCCGGTTACTGTTCAGGTATTTCAACAGATTCCCCAGAATTTAAAGGCAGGCATTTCAGATGGCACATAAAAAGGGCGCGAGCTCCACTCGCAACGGCCGCGACTCCAACGCTCAGTACCTCGGTGTGAAGCGCTTCGGCGGCCAGGTAGTTTCCGCAGGCGAGATCATCGTCCGCCAGCGTGGCACCCACTTCCACCCGGGCGCCGGCGTTGGCCGTGGCGGCGACGACACCCTGTTCGCCCTGACCCCGGGCGCCGTTGAATTCGGCACCCGCCGCGGTCGCCGCGTCGTCAACATCGTTGCTGCTGCAGCTGCAGAGTAACAACCAGTTCTGAAGTGGTGGAGCGGGCCTGTTGGTCCGCTCCACTGTTCTTTTAACCGCATTACAATCGATGTGGCGTCCACGGGCGCCGCATAAACAGCTTTGAGGAGATCCACGTGGCCAGCTTTGTAGACCGGGTAGTCCTGCACGTATCCGGCGGTACCGGCGGCCATGGATGCGTCTCCGTCCACCGTGAGAAGTTCAAGCCGCTGGGCGGGCCCGACGGCGGCAACGGCGGCAACGGCGGCGACGTGATCCTGCGCGTCGACCACCAGACCACCACCCTCCTTGACTACCACCACGCACCTCACCGGCACGCCAGCAACGGCGGCCCGGGCATGGGGGACTGGCGCGGCGGGAAGAACGGCGAGACCCTTGTCCTGCCCGTCCCGGACGGCACAGTGGTCAAATCCAAGGACGGCACTGTCCTGGCGGACCTCGTCGGCGAAGGTACCGAGTACGTTGCGGCCGCCGGCGGCCTGGGCGGCCTGGGCAACGCCGCCCTCTCCTCGCAGAAGCGCCGCGCACCCGGTTTCGCGCTCCTGGGAATCGAAGGCGACTCCCGGGACATCGTGCTGGAACTGAAGTCCATCGCGGATATCGCGCTGGTGGGTTTCCCGTCCGCGGGCAAGTCCAGCCTGATCGCCGCCATGTCCGCCGCCAGGCCCAAGATCGCGGACTACCCGTTCACCACGCTGATCCCCAACCTTGGCGTCGTGCAGGCCGGCGACGTCCGGTTCACCATCGCCGACGTTCCGGGCCTCATCGAAGGCGCCAGCGAAGGCAAGGGCCTGGGGCACAACTTCCTCCGCCATGTCGAGCGCTGCGCGGCCCTGGTCCACGTGCTCGACTGCGGCACCCTGGAATCGGACCGGGACCCCCTTTCGGACCTTGCCATCATCGAGGCCGAGCTGGAGAAGTACGCCGTGGACATGAGCTACGCGGGCCAGGACGGCAAGGTGGTTCCCCTGAACCACCGCCCCCGCCTGGTGGCCTTGAACAAGGTGGACCTGCCGGACGGCAAGGACATGGCCGAATTCGTCCGTCCGGAGCTTGAGTCCCGCGGTTACCGCGTCTTCGAGGTGTCGGCCACAAGCCACGAGGGCCTGCGCCAGCTGGGCTTTGCCATGGCCGAGATCGTCAAGGCCGCGCGCGACGCTGTCGAAGCTGCACCGCCCAAGGTCCAGCCGGCAGTGCTGCGGCCGCGCGCCGTCAATGAAACCGGGTTCAAGATCCGGCGCGAGGAAAAGAATCTGGAGCCGCTGTTCCGCGTCCTGGGCGAGAAGCCTGAGCGCTGGGTCAAGCAGACCGACTTCACCAACGAGGAAGCCATCGGCTACCTGGCCGACCGGCTGGCTAAGCTGGGCGTGGAAACAGAACTCTTCAAGCAGGGCGCCAAGCCGGGCGACACTGTGGTCATCGGTGAGGATGACGGCGTCGTCTTCGACTGGGAGCCCACCATGATGGCAGGGGCTGAGCTCCTGGCCTCGCCGCGCGGCACCGACGTCCGGTTTGCCGATATCGGCGACCGCCCCACCCGCAGCCAGAAGCGCGAGGAGCAGCTGGAGCGCCGCGAGGCCAAGGCTGCCGCCCGCGCCGAGCTTGAGGCGGAGCGGAAGGCCGGGATCTGGACGGAGTCCGTCAGTGGACGCCGCGCCGCCCAGCCCCTCAGGGAGAGCGGAGCGGAAGCGGACGATGACTTCTAGGGCCATGGCGGCCGAACCGCTGGTGCCCACCGACAGAAGCGTGCTGGCAGGGGCCCGCCGCATCGTGGTGAAGGTCGGTTCGTCGTCGCTGACCAGCATCAAGGGCGGAATTTCGGAGGAAGCCCTGACCGCCCTCGCGGATGCGTTGGCTGCCAAGCGCAACGCAGGCACCGAAATCATCCTGGTCTCCTCGGGCGCCATCGCCGCCGGCCTCGCTCCGCTGGGCCTTGCCAAGCGGCCGCGCGACCTCGCCACCCAGCAGGCCGCCGCCAGCGTGGGCCAGGGCCTGCTGATGGCCCGGTACACCCAGGCTTTCGGCGCGCACGGCGTCACCGTCAGCCAGGTGCTGCTCACCGCCGAGGACCTGATGCGCCGCAGCCAGCACAGCAACGCGCTGCGCGCCATGGACCGGCTGCTCAACCTCGGCGTGGTTCCGGTGGTCAACGAGAACGACACCGTGGCAACCCACGAGATCCGCTTCGGCGACAATGACCGGCTTGCTGCGCTGGTGGCCCACCTGGTCCGCGCGGATGCACTTGTGCTGCTGTCCGACGTCGACTCCCTGTACGACGGGCCGCCCTCCCAGGGTGCCAAGCGCATCCCCCTGGTCACCGGGGCGCACGACCTTGAGGGCGTGTCCATCGGCAAGGCCGGGAAGGCCGGCGTCGGTACCGGAGGCATGCTCACCAAGGTGGAGGCGGCCAGCATGGCTGCAGGCTCCGGGATTCACGCCCTGGTGACATCCACTCCGAACGCGGCCGCAGCACTGAACGGTGAGGACGTGGGCACCTGGTTCACCGTCAACGGGTCCCGCAAGCCCGTCCGGTTGCTGTGGCTGGCCCATGTCGCCTCGGTCCAGGGGCGCCTGGTCCTCGACGACGGTGCCGTGCGCGCCGTGCGGCACCACCGCACATCCCTGCTGCCGGCCGGAATCTCCGCGGTGCACGGCGACTTCGAGGCGGGCGACGCCGTCGAGCTCGCTGCTGCCGACGGAACCGTCATTGCCCGCGGACTGGTGAACTACTCATCCGAGGAACTGCCCAGGATGCTGGGGCGGTCCACGCACGAGCTGGCCGAGGAACTTGGCAGCGGCTATGACCGCGAAGTTGTTCATGTTGACGACCTGGTGCTGGTCTGAGCCTGGGGCTCGCCTAAACTTGGACCATGACTGAAGCCCTGATCCACCACACTGCTGAAAACTCCGGAGACGCTGCCGCCGAGGCACAGCCGCAACCGGCGGCTTCCGCAGCCCAGGCATCAGCCGAGGCGTCCGGTGCCGGCGTGGAGGCAGCAGTCCACGCCATCGCCGACCGTTCGCGCCACGCAGCGCGCCGGATGGCCATGGCCAACCGGGCATGGAAGGACCGCGCGCTACGGGCTGTGGGAGCCGCGCTCCGGGAGAATACCCAGGCGGTCCTTACCGCGAACGCGCAGGATGTTGCCGCCGGAAAAGCCAACGGAACCTCTGCGGCGCTCCTGGACCGGCTCACCCTGAACGAAGCCCGCATCGCCGGCCTGGTAGCCGCGCTGGAAAACCTGGCCGGCCTCCCCGACCCCGTGGGCAACGTGGTGCGCGGCCAGACCCTCCCCAACGGGCTCCGCCTGCGGCAGGTCAACGTGCCCATGGGCGTGGTGGCCGCCATCTACGAGGCACGGCCCAACGTCACGGTGGACATCGCCGGGTTGGCGCTCAAGAGCGGCAACGCCGTGATCCTGCGCGGGGGCAGCGCCGCGGAGGCAACCAACCAGGTCCTGGTCCGGGTGCTCCGCGAAGCCCTGGAATCGGTGGGACTTCCCGCGGACGCGGTGCAGACTATTGACCAGTACGGCCGTGCGGGCGCCAACGTCCTCATGAAGGCCCGCGGCCGCGTGGACGTCCTGATTCCCCGCGGCGGCCGGGAGCTGATCCAGACCGTGGTCACCAACTCCGCCGTGCCGGTCATCGAGACGGGGGAGGGGAACGTGCACATCTTCATCGACGAATCCGCCGACGAAAACATGGCCGTGGAGATCCTGCTCAACGCCAAAACTCAGCGCCCCAGTGTCTGCAACACCGTGGAGACGCTGCTGGTCCACTCGGGCTCCAGCGTGCTGCCCGCCGTCGCTGCTGCCCTGGGTGCCGCAGGTGTCCGGCTCCACGCTGACGACCGCGTCCGGGCCGCCCTGCCCGCCGGCATCGAGGCGCAGCCGGCCACGGACGAGGACTGGGGCACGGAGTACATGGACCTGGACCTGGCGGTGGGCATGGTGGACAGCATGGATGAAGCGATCCAGCACATCCGCACCTGGTCCACGGGGCACACGGAGGCGATCCTCACCAACAGTCTTGCCAACGCCGAGAGGTTCATCGCGGAGGTGGATTCGGCGGCCGTGATCGTCAACGCTTCCACCCGGTTCACCGACGGCGGGGAGCTCGGCCTGGGGGCGGAGGTGGGCATCTCCACCCAGAAGCTGCACGCCCGCGGTCCCATGGGGCTGACGGAACTCACCACCACCAAGTGGATCGTCCAGGGCGAAGGCCAGGTCCGCGGGTAGCGACGCGGTAACATAGACCAGAACCTCATAGGCAGCGGAAGGTTCCGCTGCCCCGTAATCATTGACCATAGGGGAGAAAATGCTCCAGCAGATTGCCACGTCCGTCGCCGCCGCAGGTGAAGCAGGCCACGAAGAGCTCGCTCCGCTCTGGGCCGAACCGTGGGTCTTCGGAGTCAGCATGTTCGCCATCTTCGTGGTGCTGATGTTTATCACGCTCTCCTACACCAACCTGGGCAACCGCCACGCTGCCACCGAGGAGCACGCGGATCCGCACCGCCAGCACCCGAACAAGCACGATCGCGGGCAGGGCCACTAAGATTTCCCACAATCTGCGCCGCAATGGTGCCCGGGGGCGGCTGCGGCTGGGCGTGATGGGCGGGACTTTCGATCCCATCCACCACGGCCACCTGGTGGCTGCCAGCGAAGTCGCGGCCGAATTCGACCTCGACGAGGTGGTCTTCGTTCCTACCGGGCAGCCATGGCAGAAGTCCCATAAACAGGTCAGCGAGCCCGAGCACCGGTACCTCATGACCGTCATCGCCACGGCCTCCAACCCCCGGTTCACCGTCAGCCGCGTCGATGTGGACCGCCCCGGTCCCACCTACACCATCGACACCCTGCGCGACCTTCGGGCGCAACGGCCCGAAGCCGACCTGTTCTTCATCACGGGAGCGGACGCCCTGGCGCAGATCCTGTCGTGGAAGGACATCGACGAACTGTGGTCGCTGGCCCACTTCGTGGGGGTCACCCGGCCCGGCCACGTCCTGGACGGCATGGGCCGCGACGACGTCAGCCTCCTCGAAGTCCCGGCCATGGCCATCTCATCGACGGACTGCCGAACCCGGGTGGCTGCCAACGACCCCGTCTGGTACCTCGTCCCGGACGGGGTGGTCCAGTACATCGCCAAATACGGCCTTTACTCCGAGGTGCCAGCCAACGGCAACGGTCCAACTTCCGAAGCACGCGAACCAGCCAGTACCGAATGAGTTCTCAATGAGTCAGGAACAGCCCCCCATCCGCAGCCGCCGGGAACTCCGGAAGGCCAGGGACGCCCAGCAGGCAGCCCTGCCCGCCACGGAGCAGCGTCCCCCGGCGGCGGATCGGCCTTCAGTAGGCGCGGTTGCTCCCGCCCGCCCCGGGAATGCTCCTGCCCGCCCAACCTCTGCCGTTGAGGCGCCGCCCGCTGCCGTCGCCGCTCCTGCCGCGGAACCCCGGCCCGCTGTCGATGCCGCGCCCGCCACCCAGCGCTCCTCCCAGATCCGGGCGAGGGACCGCGCCGCCCTGCGCGCCATCAAGGAACTGGAGGAAAAAGAGGGGCAGCTGAATGCCGGTGGACCGCCCACCAGGCGCCAGCTGCGGCTGCAGCAGCTCAAGGAACAGACGCTGACAGCTGCCAACCCCGTGGTTCCCCCCGCCGGGAGCCCCGCAGCGGCTGCACAAGCCCCGGCCGCCCCAAAGCCCAAGGAATCCGGCCAGGGCGGGCCGGGCACCGCCGGCGCGCAGCCTCCTGCTTCGTCCACACCGCAGGGCATGACGGTTGAACAGGCCCTCGCGGCGCGGGCACTGATTGCCGAGCAGGCGAAGAACCAGATCGCCAAGATGGAGCACATCGCCTCCCTGGATCCGGAAGCGGTGGATCCGGAGATCCTGGCCGAGCAGATCGCGTTGGCTGAGCGTGCCGCCGTCATGAACCGCCGGGCCATGGCCCGGCAGAAACTTGCAGAACAGGCGGGCGGCACTGCCAGCCCGCCCAAGGAATCCGCCGCCAAGGACACACCCGGGCCGTCCACCGCGAACAACCTCGCCATGGTGACGCCGCTGGAATTCGTCCAGGTGCCGGGCGTCGACCGCCCCGTGATGAAACCGCCGGCAACCTCGCATGTGCCGGTTACCACCCGGCCCGGGACAAAAGTTCCGCCCGGGGCCGGCAAGCGGAAGCCTGCCGCGAGACCGGGGACAACCCCCGCCGATCCCGGCAACGGCCGGTCGCAGGTGATTGCGCGGGCAGAGGCCGCCGCCAAGGCCGCGCGCCGGCCGAAGCCCGTGGTGCTGGCGGATGACCGGTCCGACGACCTTTTCGAGGAGCTGCCCCGGATCCCTGCGAGGGACGCCCACGGCCTCGACCCTCTGGATGCAGCCACGGCAGGACTGGCGCGCGCCCGGCGGAACCGGATCCTGCAATTCTGCATCCTCGCCTTCGGGATCGTCGCCCTCGTCTCGGGCATCATCCTGATCATCAGCGGCATGTCCCGCTGACCGGCTCAACGAGCCACCAATACTTAAATCCCACTAAGGAGTCCCGTGACCGCATCAGAATCGTCCATCAGCCTCGCCCGGGCGGCCGCCAAGGCCGCCGCGGACAAAATTGCCCAGGACATAGTTGCCCTTGACGTCAGCGAACGACTCGCCCTCGCCGACGTCTTCCTGATCGCCTCAGCACCGAGTGAACGCCAGGTCAACGCCATCGTTGACGGCATCGAGGAAGAACTCGGCAAGCAAGGCCTCCACCCGGTGCGCCGCGAAGGCCGCTCCGGGGGCCGCTGGGTCCTGCTGGACTACTCGGACATCGTCATCCATGTCCAGCACGAGGAAGACCGCGTCTTCTACGCCCTGGAGCGGCTCTGGAAGGACTGCCCTGTGGTGGACCTGCAGCTGCCCGACGACGCCCCGGCCAAGGCCGGCGCTGCTGCGGAAGCCGAGTAGCCGGCAGGGAATATTCCCGATTTGGAATTTTCGGAATTGCTGTTCTAAGATATTTGAGTTGCTTCGGGGGAGACCGCGAAGAAGGCTCGAAAGGGCAGCAACAATCCGGGGCTGTGGCGCAGCTGGTAGCGCACCTGCATGGCATGCAGGGGGTCAGGGGTTCGAGTCCCCTCAGCTCCACCGGATAGTCCGCCGGAATCGTGAGATTCCGGCGGACTTTTTTGTTTCCCTTTTTGGAACCCCGCGACGCAGCTACCCAGACGCCCCATCCCGTCCTGCTGCACGGCCGGCGCGCAAGCGCCCTGCCGCGGCAGGCCCCGGATCGGACGTCACCGGAGGTGATGGGGCGTCGTGTTTGAGGCTGCACTGCGCCGATTGGCGTCCCGGACAAAAGTGCATTACTCTGGTCAGGTTGCTCCGGGGAATTCGACCGGAAGAAACAAGAGTACGGGGCTGTGGCGCAGCTGGTAGCGCACCTGCATGGCATGCAGGGGGTCAGGGGTTCGAGTCCCCTCAGCTCCACCGTAGTAGACAAAGGGAACCATCACGCGTGATGGTTCCCTTTGTTGTTGCCGCCAGCAACTGTTAGGGGCCAAAACCCTTCCGACGCAGGTCAAAGCGCGGTACAACTGTGACTGAGGGCACTTACGTCCCGCCTCCGGACCGCTTTCACCCAAAGCGGCTGCCGCGGGACGTGCTGACGAGGAGGTCGCAGATGTCCCACGCAGATGGTTCCGGCTACAGCCCGAACGGTGCAGCTTCCCCCAACGGATCGCCGCTGACACGCGATACCGCCATCCGCGGTCCGGCCAGGCCTGCCCCCTATGTCGGCGCCGGCATCCTGCTGGCCGCCGCGATCCTGTTCCCCCTGATGCCGCAGCTGTACTCCTTTGATGCGCCGAGGCTAGGCGGGATGCCGTTCTTCTACTGGTACCAGCTGCTCTGGGTGCCGGTTTCCGCCGCATTGACAGGCACCGCCTATTGGCTTGTCACCAAGGAGGACCGACGACGGCGGGCGGCAGCCCGCGCAGGCGGCCCGCCGTGGACAGGTGAAGGCTCCGCCGAGGCAGGGCAGGGAGGCGACCGGCCGTGAACGGACGCGAGATCAACTGGATTGCGCTGGTTATCGTGGTGCTGCTCTTCGTCGTGGTGGCCGTGATGGGATTCCTGGCGGCCAAGTGGCGGCGAACCGGCGAGGAAGGCCTCCACAGCCTCGACGAGTGGGGGCTGGGCGGCCGCGGGTTCGGGACCTGGATCACCTGGTTCCTGCTGGGCGGCGATCTTTACACCGCGTACACGTTTGTCGCGGTGCCAGCGGCCATGTGGGCCACGGGCGCAGTCAGCGGCTTCTTCGCCGTGCCATACACCATCGTGCTGTACCCCATCATCTTCATCATCATGAGCCGCCTCTGGTCGGTGTCCCACCGGCACGGCTACGTGACGTCGGCGGATTTCGTGGGCGGCCGTTACGGAAGCCGGTGGCTGTCCCTGGCCGTCGCTGTCACGGGGATCGTGGCCACCATGCCCTACATCGCCCTGCAGCTGGTGGGCATCAAGGCCGTACTGACCGTCCTCGGCCTCGGCAGCCCGGACAATGTGCTGCTGACCGACCTGCCGCTGATCCTGGCGTTCGTGGTGCTGGCCGCCTATACCTACACCTCGGGGCTGCGGGCCCCGGCGATGATCGCCGTCGTCAAGGACCTGCTGATCTACCTCGCCGTGATTGTGGCCATCATCTACCTGCCCATCAAATTCGGCGGCTGGGACACGATCTTCGGTGCCGCGCAGCAGAAGCTGGGCACCGTGAACCAGGCCACGGGCAAACCGGCCGGCGTCTTCATTCCCGGTGCAGCCAACTTTTCCGCCTACTGGTCGCTGGCCCTGGGCTCGGCCATGGCCCTGTTCATGTATCCGCATTCGGTGACGGCAGTGCTCGCCTCGAAGGCCCGCAACACCATTCGCCGGAACGCGGCCATCCTGCCGCTGTATTCGCTGATGCTCGGGTTCCTGGCGCTGCTGGGATTCGCAGCCATCAAGGCAGGCACCAAGCCTATTGACCTGGACGGCTCCGTCAACCCCCAGCTGGTGGTTCCGCAGCTGTTCCTGGACCACTTCCCGGCATGGTTTGCCGGGGTCGCGCTGGCGGCCATCGCCATCGGCGCCCTGGTGCCGGCAGCCATCATGTCCATCGCCGCGGCCAACATGTTCACCCGCAACATCTACCGCGACTTCATCCGGCCTGACGCTGACCCCAAGACCGAGGCGAAAGTATCCAAGATCGTCTCCCTGGTGGTGAAGGTCGGCGCGCTGGTCTTTGTGATTGCCATGGACCAGTCCGCAGCCATCAATATGCAGCTGCTGGGCGGCATCTGGATCCTGCAGACATTCCCGGCCGTCGTCGCAGGCCTGTACACCCGGTGGTTCGACCGCTGGGCGCTGCTGGCCGGCTGGGCCGCGGGCATCGTCTTCGGGACAGTGTCGGCCTACAACGTGATCAACCCCGTGACCAAAGCCCACTTCGGCGGGTCCGTGGCACCGATCCCCGGCACGGACTTCAGCGTCTATATTGCCGTCTCGGCATTCGCGCTGAACCTGGTGGTCGCAGCCGTCCTGACCCTGGTGCTGCGGGCACTGAAGGTCCGGACGGGCGAGGACCTTACCCGGCCCACCGATTACGCCGCCGACGAGACGGACCCAAAGGTTGTGCAGATCGAGAAGACCCAGCACTACACCCAGCCGGGCGGACCTGCACCGATAGCCTGACCACCCCGGGCAGCTCCCGGGTTATGCCGCCCTCCTGCCGGGTTACGTCCCGGCAGGAGGGCGCTCACCTTACAACCATCCCGTACGGCGCAGCGGTGGGTCCCCGGGGCCGGGGCGCCGCACCAGGACCTGGTTGACACCGGTCAGCCCGGTCTCGAAGCCCAGTGCGCTGGACGCCATGTACAACCGCCAGACCCGGGCGCGGCCCTCGCCGGCAAGGCGGACGGCGCGCTCCCAGTTCTCCTCCAGCCGGCTCACCCAGGCGCGAAGCGTGAGGGCGTAGTGGCGCCGCAGGGCCTCGACGTCGAGGACTTCGAAGCCTGCGGTTTCCAGCGCCACCACCATTTCACCGAGGCTGATCATTTCGCCGTCGGGGAAGACGTACCGGGGGATGAACGAATCGGGGTCCGGGCTGGTGGGGCCGGCGTTCCAGGAGATGGCATGGTTGAGCAGCCGGCCGCCGGGCCGGAGCAGCCCGAAAAGCGCCGCAGCATACGCCGGGGTCTGCTCGCGGCCCACATGTTCGGACATGCCGATAGAGCTGATGGCGTCGAACGGCCCGTCCTGCACGTCCCGGTAGTCCTGCACGCGGATCTCCACCTTGTCCGTCAGGCCGGCGTCGGCCGCCCGTTTCCGGGCCAGTGCGGCCTGCTCCGCCGAAAGGGTGACACCCACCACCGTGGCGCCGTACCTGGCGGCAGCGTGGAGCGCAAAGCTGCCCCAACCACAGCCGACGTCCAGGATGCGCATGCCCGGTTCCAGGCCCAGCTTGCGGCACACGAGGTCCAGCTTGGCTTCCTGCGCGGCATCGAGGCCGGCAGGCAGTCCATCATCTTCAGCGGGATTGCCGTCCGCGGCACCGGGCCACACCGCGCAGGAATAGACCATGGACGGGCCCAGCACCAGCGCATAGAAGTCGTTGCCGACGTCGTAATGATGCGAGATCGCCGCGGCATCCCGGCGGCGGGAATGCACCTTGCCCTTGCGCGTGACCCGGGACTCCTCCGGCGGCGGAACGGGATTGGGGCCCACGGCCCCGAGCCGTACCGCGGTTCGCAGCAGCAGCCACAGTTCCCCGGCCGCAGGCGGCCGGAAGGGACCCGGTTCCGCGAACTTGCCGGCCGAGCTCAGGGCCGTAAAGGCGGCGAAAATGTCTCCGGGCGCGTCAATCTCGCCGGCTACATAGGCGCGGCTCAGGCCCAGCTGTCCCGGCGACCACAGCATCCGCCGCAGCGCCTTCCGGGACCGGAACTCCAGGACCGGTGCGTCCGGGGGCCCGGCTTCGGAGCCGTCCCACGCCCGCAGCCGCAGGGGTATCTGCGGGGTCCCGAGTACGACGGCCAGCGCCCTGGCCAGGCGTGCCGCATGTCCCGTGGTTCCCGGTTCCGCCCGTGAATCTTCCGCTGTATCCATGCGCCAACACTAAAGCCGCGGGGCCCTCCGCGACTATCATGGGGGAGTGAATCCTGAGCTGGCCGACGTCGTGGTCATCGGTGCGGGCCAGGCAGGTTTGTCGGCCGCCTACCATTTGCGGCGCCGCGGCCTGGATTTCGCCGTGCTCGACGCCGAGAAAGGTCCCGGAGGTGCGTGGCGGCACCGCTGGAAGAGCCTGCGCATGGGCACCGTCAACGGGATCAGCGACCTGCCCGGCATCGCCAAGCCTGACGTTGACCCTGCGGAAGCCAGCTCCGAATTCCTCACCCGCTACTTCGGAACCTACGAGGCGGAACTGCGCCTTCCCATCCACCGGCCGGTCAAAGCCCGGGCCGTCAGCCGGGAGGACAACAACCCGGCCGGGCGGTTGAGGATCACCACGTCGGCCGGTGCCTGGAGCGCCAAGGCGGTCATCAACGCCACCGGCACGTGGACGCGCCCGTTCTGGCCCATCTACCCGGGCCAGTCCTCGTTCCGCGGCCGGCAGCTGCACGTTGCTGACTACGTCTCCGCTGATGAGTTCAGGGGCAGCCATGTCATCGTGGTGGGCGGCGGCATCTCCGCCGTCGGCCTGCTGGATGAAATCTCCCGCGTCACGTCCACCAGCTGGTTCACCCGCAGGGAGCCGGTGTGGCGGGACGAACCCTTTGACGCCAAGGCGGGGCATGACGCCGTGGCCCTGGTGGAGGAACGCGTGCGCCAGGGGCTTCCGCCGCAAAGCGTGGTGTCGGTGACCGGGCTCATCTGGACTCCCGCCCTGCGGGCCGCCAAGGAGCGGGGCGTCCTCGAGCGGCAGCCCATGTTCACCGCCATTGAACCGGACGGCGTCCGGCGGGCGGACGGGAGCTTCCTGGCGGCCGACGCCATCCTCTGGGCCACCGGATTCCGGGCCGAACTCAAGCACCTGGCGCCGCTCCACCTACGGGGTCCCGGCGGCGGAATCGCGATGGAGGGTACCCGGGTGGCCGCCGAGCCGCGCGTGCACCTGGTGGGTTACGGGCCGTCCTCGTCCACCATTGGCGCCAACCGGGCCGGGCGGGCGGCGGTTGCCGCGCTGCTGGAACTGCCGGGAATGGCGACGGCGGCGGAAACGGTAACGTGGGGCTGACCCGTTTGATCCGGGCGGGCAAAGAACGACAACAGAAGGCGGCAGGACACCGGTGGCAGCAAACACCCTTGAGGACGTTTTCCGCGTCCTGCGCCGGCGCCCCGATGTCGAAGCGCCCAACCTGCAGGCCTGGGACGCCACGGACCGGCTGCTGCTGGAAACGGCCGCTGGACTGGGAGTGCAGGGACGCAGCCTCGCAGTGATCGGCGACCGCTACGGGGCCCTGACCCTGGGCGCCCTCGCCGTGCTCGCCCCGGCAACGCTGCGCGTCCACCAGGACCTCGTGACCGGGGAACGCGCGCTGCGGCTCAACGCCGCCGGGCTGGCCGGCCCGGGGCCAGCGGAAGGCACGGCCGGATTCGTGCAGCTGCCCCTGGGGACAGAACTCCTGTCCGGGGCAGATGCCATCCTCCTGCAGCTGCCCAAGACCCTTGCCGAACTGGAGGAGATTGCGGCCGCCATCGCCCAGTACGCCTCGCCCGACGTCCTGCTGGTGGCCGGCGGCCGGGTGAAGCACATGTCCCTGGGCATGAACGCGGTCCTGGAGCGGTACTTCCGCTCGGTCCAGCCGCAGCTTGCCCGGCAGAAGTCCCGGGTGGTCCTGGCCCGGGGCATCAGGCCCGGAACGGTCCCGGCCCGATTTCCTGTGGTGGAACACCTCGCGGAACTGGACCTTGACGTAGCCGCCCACGGCGCGGTGTTCGCCGGGGCCAGGCTGGACATCGGCACCAGGTTCCTGCTGACGTTCCTGCCCGCGATGAAGCCGGCGAGGCACGCCGTCGACCTTGGCTGCGGCACCGGGATCCTCGCCGCGATGTACGCCCGGCAGTTTCCGGGCTCGGCGGTCACGGCCACGGACCAGTCGGCCGCTGCCGTGCAGTCCGCGCTGGCCACCGCGCAGGCGAACGGGCTGGAAGGGCGGATCAGCGTAATGCAGGACGACGCACTCAGCACCTTCCCCGGCGGGGCGGCAGATGTCGTGCTGCTCAACCCGCCCTTCCACGTTGGTGCCGGCGTCCACGCCGGGGCAGGACTGAAGATGATCGAGGCCGCGGGCCGCGTCCTGGCCCCCGGCGGCGAGCTGTGGACTGTCTTCAACCGGCACCTGCAGTACCGGGAGGCATTGGAGCGGCACGTGGGCCCGACCGTGGTGGAGGGACAAAACCCCAAATTCGTCGTCACCCGCAGCACGCGCCGGGGACCCGGAGCCTGAGCGCCGGCCCGCCAAGCGCGGGCCGGGACGGGCACTGCCGCCCCGGCACGGAAAGCGGACCCAACAGGGAAAACACCGCCGCGCCGCCTCCGGCACATGTGTGTGCCTGCGCGCACCCTTAACGTACGATTCAAAGCATCACCGTAAAAGGTAGCCGAAGACGTTTAGGGGACACCGTGACTGAGATCCGCCAATCCTCTCCGAGGCGCGGAACCAACTTGCCCAGGATGGGGGACTTCAACCTCACGGTCATCCTGGATGCGATCCGCCGGACCTCCGGTGGCCTGAGCCGGGTGGAGCTCGCGCAGATCGTGGGCCTGTCCCCGCAAACCATCTCCAATATCTCCCGCCGCCTGCTGGACCAGAACCTGATCGTCGAAGCCGGCAAGGAAGGCAGCGGCCCCGGCAAGCCGCGCACCATCCTCCGCCTGAATCCCGGAGGCATGTACGCCCTGGGCGTCCACCTCGATCCCGCGGTGACCACCTTTGTGGTCCTTGACCTCGTTGGCGCGGTGGTGCGGCATTCCCGGATCAAGACCCCTGGCGGAAACGACCCGTCCGCGGTGATCACCACGATTGCCACCGAAATCGCCCAACTCGTGGCGGAATCGGGAGTGGACCACCACCGGATCGCCGGCCTCGGCGTCGCCGCCCCCGGGCCCATCGACCTGGACAACGGCACCGTGGTGGATCCGCCGCTGCTGCCCGGCTGGGACCGGGTGGAACTGCGCGACGCCCTGGCCCGGGCCACCGGCTACTCCGTGCTGGTGGACAAGGACGTGACCAGCGCCGCCGTCGCCGAAACGTGGGCCGGCGGCCCCAGTGGCGCCGGCAGCTTCGTGTTCATGTACATGGGCACCGGCATCGGCTGCGGCATCGTGCTTAATGACGAGGTTGTCCGCGGCACCTCCGGCAACGCGGGCGAGATCGGCCACATCATCGTGGACCCGGACGGCCCGCCCTGCGACTGCGGCCAGCGCGGCTGCGTCAAATCCTCCGCCATCCCGCAGGTCCTGGTCGCCCAGGCCGAGGCCGCCGGAATCCTTGACGGCTCCGGCTCTGAAGGCAGCGGCGCCGAGGTACAGCAAAGCTTCTCCCGGCTGTGCGAACTCGCCGACGCCGGCAACGAACAGGCGGCCGCCATCCTGGACAGGTCGGCCGTCCTGGTGGCCCGGGCGGCATCGGTGGTCACCAACGCCCTGGACGTCGAACGGGTCGTCTTCGGCGGCCCCTTCTGGGGCGGGCTGGCGGAACGCTACCTGGAGATGGTTCCCCCGCTGCTGGACGCCAACAGCGACGTCCGGCTGATCCACCCCATCGAAGTAGTGGGCACCGGGGTGGGGGAGGACGTCGGAGCCATCGGCGCAGCCTCCCTGGTCCTGGAACACACCCTCGCGCCGCGGGCCCAGCGGCTCCTCCTGGAAAGCTGAGGACGCCATGGCACGCAGGCCCCTGACCACACTGTCCCTGCTGGCCGCCGCCGTGCTGGCCCTGGCCTCCTGCACGCCCGGGAATCCGGCGGAGGGACCAAAGACCATCAAGGTGGCCTACCAGAAGACGGACGCCTTCACTGCGCTGGACACCATGTTCCAGTCGGCCAAGAAAGAGTTTGAGGCCGCCCACCAGGGCGTCACGGTCGAGCTCCAGCCAATCCAGGCCAACGACGAGGACTACGGCACCAAGCTGGCTCTGGCCCTGCGTTCGCCGTCCACCGCGCCCGACGTCTTCTACGAGGACACCTTCAAGGTGCGTTCCGACGTCGACGCCGGCTACCTCCTGAAACTGGACAGCCGGCTTGACGCCTGGGCGGACTGGGGCAAGTTCGACGACGCGGCCAAGGAAGCGGGCAAGGCGGACGACGGCGGCACGTACGCGGTCCCGCTGGGCACCGACACACGGGCCATCTGGTACAACAAGAAGGTCCTGCAGGCGGCCGGCGTCGCCCTGCCCTGGCGTCCAGCCACCTGGCAGGACATCCTGGACACGGCCAGGAAGGTCAAGGCCAGTAACCCCTCCGTCATCCCGTTCAACATGTACGCCGGCAAGGGCACCGGCGAGGGAACGGTCATGCAGGGTTTCTATGAGCTGCTGTACGGCACCGGCGCCAGCCTCTACGACCAGGACTCGAAGAAGTGGGTGGTCGGTTCCACCGGCTTCACGGACTCGCTGACGTTCCTCAAGACGCTGTACAGCGAGAACCTTGCCGTTGCCCCGGCGGACGCCCTGGACCCGAACGTCTGGAAGAAAGTCTTCGGTGAATGGTTCCCGCAAGGGAAACTGGGAGCCACCGTGGAAGGGTCCTACTCGCCGTCGTTCTGGCAAAAGGGCGGCAGCTACGAGTGGCCCGGCTATGCGGAGGAGATGGGTGTTGCCCCGTTCCCCACGCAGAAGGGGCAGGCTCCGGGAGCTGTGAGCATGTCCGGCGGCTGGACGCTGGCGGTTGGTGCCGAAACCAAGCAGGCGGACCTTGCCTTCAGCTTCCTCACCACCGCGCTGAATGCAAAGAACTCGCTGGACTTCACCGTGGCAAGCTCGCAGATCGCCGTTCGCAATGACGTCGCCGCCGATGCCGGCTACCAGTCCGCCAACCCGTTCGTGAAGGACGTCTCAGCCCTGGTCTCCGTCACCCACTACCGTCCCGCGACGAGCGACTATCCGCGGATCTCGGCCGCCGTCCAGGAAGCCACCGAGGCCGTCATCACGGGCAGCAAGACCCCCGAACAGGCAGCCGCTGACTACGATGCCGCGGTCGCAGGAATCGTGGGCGGCGAGAAAACCGTCCGGAAGTAGCCGGTGCCGGCAACGCACCGGGCACGGCAGGTGGCCCGCTACCTGCCGGTCATCCCCGCCATCCTGCTGCTGGCCGTGTTCCTTGCGGGGCCCGTGCTGTGGGCCTTCCATGCGTCGCTGACCAACGCGGGGCTCACCGGCCGGAACGCCAGGAACCCGCAATGGGTGGGGCTGGAGAACTACCAGCGGCTGCTGCAGGACCCGGTCTTCCCGTTCTCGGTGGGGCTGACCGTCGTGTTCGTTGCCGGGTCGGCGATACTCGGCCAGAACCTGCTGGGGCTGGCGCTGGCCGTGCTGATGCGCCGCGCGCGTCCTGCCGTGGCCGCAACCGTGGGCACCGCCGTCGTGGCCGCCTGGGTCCTGCCGGAAATCGTGGCGGCATTTGCCGCCTACGCCTTCTTCAGCCGGGACGGGACGCTGAACCAGCTGCTGGGCGCCATGGGGCAGCCGGGAACCGACTGGCTGTATGCGGTCCCCATGGTGGCCCTGGTCCTGGCAAATGTCTGGCGCGGCACGGCCTTTTCGATGCTCGTCTACAGGGCGGCGCTGGGCGGTGTCCCGGCCGAACTGAGCGAAGCCGCGCACATGGACGGCGCCGGCCCGTGGCAGCGGCTGGTGTTCATCACGCTGCCGGTGATCAGGGGAAGCATTGCCACGAACCTGATGCTGGTCACGCTGCAGACCCTGGCAGTCTTCACCCTGGTCTGGGTCATGACGGCGGGCGGACCGGCCAATGCCAGCACCACCCTGCCCGTGCTGGCCTACCAGGAGGCCTTCAGGTTCGGCGACATCGGGTACGGAACCGCAGTGGCCGTTGTGCTGCTCCTTCTCGGCGCGGTGTTCGGGTTGGCCTACCTGCGCCTGCTGCGGGAACAGCGGCCGTGACCGCCCCCGTACAGGTCTTCCCGCAGGTGGCCAGGGCGCGCGGAGCCCGGCAGCGCGGCAGTGCCATGGCGGACGCGGTACTGCTGCTCATAGGTGCGTGCTTCCTGTTGCCGCTCCTGTGGCTGGTTTTCGGCTCCCTGGATGCGGCGGCCGGGCACGGGACCAGGGTTCCACAGCAACCCGTCCTGGACAATTTCGCTGCCGTCCTCACCCCGGACCTGCTGTTCCGTCCGCTGTGGAACAGCGTGCTGCTGTCCGCGGGCACCGGGACGGTGACCCTGGCCGCCGCCGTGCTGGCCGCCTACCCGCTTTCGCGGTACCGTTCCCGGTTCAACAGCCCGTTCATGTACGGCGTCCTGTTCGGCACGTGCCTGCCGGTCACGGCCATCATGGTGCCGGTGTACGGGCTCTTCGTCCAGTTGCAGCTCCTGGACTCCCTGCCCGCCACGGTGCTCTTCCTCGCCGCCACCAGCCTGCCCATGGCGATCTGGATGACCCGGAATTTCATGGACGCAGTGCCGCTGGCGCTGGAGGAGGCAGCCTGGATGGACGGTGCCTCGAGAATGGCCGCCCTGCGCACCATCGTGCTGCCGCTCATGCGGCCCGGCCTGGGCGTGGTGTTCATCTTCGTGTTCATCCAGGCCTGGGGGAACTTCTTCGTTCCCTTCGTTCTTCTCCTGTCCGAGGCCCGGCAACCGGCAGCCGTGTCCATCTTCAGCTTCTTTGGACAGCATGGAGCAGTTGCGTACGGACAACTGGCCGCATTTTCGATCCTGTATTCAGTGCCGGTCCTGGCCCTCTACGTCATTGTGGGGAGGGGTTCCGGCGCTGCCCTGGCCTTGTCCGGCGCGGTCAGGGGCTAGTCGATGTCCTCGACGACCACTCCAAAGGGAATGCTGTCGTCCAGGTGGGCCTGGTGGCCGGTGGCCCCGGGGTTGTAGACCACCCGGACGCCGTGCAGTTTTTCCGCCGCGGACTGCATCAGCACGGGCCTGACCGTGTCGATGAACAGCTGGCTCTTGTCGGCGAGAAACTCCTTGTAGCTGGCTGGAAGCTCAATCATGGCAAAAGGATAGACCTGCGGGCCCCGCAGGGGGAGGGGTCCCCATTGCAGGACCGGACGGTCCCCGGCTTGGATAGGATGGCGGCGGGACCCGGCCCGTGCGCCCATCACCATCACCAGGGGGAATACAGTGCTTTCGACCAGCGTGCCCGCACGAATCACACCAGCGGAGCTGGCCCGGGCACAGCAGGTGGTCGGCAACATTTCGCGCAGCTTTGACGCCAAGGTGGTGGGCCAGGCCAGGCTGCGGGAGTCACTCCTGGTAGGCCTGCTCACCGGCGGCCACATCCTGCTCGAAAGCGTCCCGGGACTGGCCAAGACCACGGCGGCGCAAACCGTGGCGGAGGCCGTCAGTGCCGAGTTCCGCCGGATCCAGTGCACCCCGGACCTGCTGCCCAGCGACATCGTCGGCACCCAGATCTACGACGCCGCCACAGGGACCTTCCAGACCCAGCTGGGACCGGTGCACGCCAACATCGTGCTGCTGGACGAAATCAACCGGTCCAGCGCCAAGACGCAGAGCGCCATGCTTGAGGCGATGCAGGAGCGCCAGACCTCCATCGGCGGCCAGGACTACCGGCTGCCCTCGCCGTTCCTGGTCCTTGCCACCCAGAACCCGATCGAGCAGGAGGGCACCTACCAGCTTCCCGAAGCCCAGATGGACCGCTTCATGCTCAAGGACGTGCTGGACTACCCTTCACCGGCGGAGGAAGCGGAGATCATCCGGCGGATCGATGCCGGGGTGTACGACCCAGGGCTGAAGCCCCCGGCGGCCGCATCACTGGACGCCATCACCGAAATCCAGGAACTGGTCCGCCGTATCTACATCGACCCCGCGGTGGTGAACTACATCGTGGGGCTGGTGTACGTGACCCGCAATGCCCACCAGTACATTGACGCCAGGCTGGCCGGGTTCATCGAATTCGGTGCCAGCCCCCGTGCCAGCATCGCCTTCAGCCAGGCCGCCCGCGCAGTGGCCCTGCTCAACGGCCGCGACCACGTCATCCCGGAGGACGTCAGGTCCCTGGCGCACCGGGTGCTGCGGCACCGGATGATCCTTAATTTCGACGCCGTGGCGGAACAGGTGCCGGTCGAGTCGGTGATCGACGCCGTCGTCGGCGCCGTCCAGACCCCCTAGGCCGCCAATGGCCAGCCTCCTCCAACGCGTGAAGTCGAACATGGCGATCTTCGCGCACCGCAAAGCCCGCGGCATGCTCGACGGCGAGTACGCTTCGGTCTTCCGGGGCCGCAGCCTCGACTTCGACGACCTGCGCGCCTACGTGCCCGGCGACGAAGTCCGTGACATCGACTGGAAGGCCACGGCCCGCCACGGCTCACCCCTGATCAGGCGCTACGTGGCCGTCCGCCGGCAGACGGTCCTCCTGGTGACAGACACGGGGCGGAACATGGCCGCCCATTCCCGGTCGGGGGAGACGAAGAAGGACATCGCCGTCCTCGCCCTTGGCGTCCTGGGCTACCTGGCGCACCGGCACGGCGACGCCGTGGGGCTGGTCTGCGGCGACGCCTCCGGCACGCGCACGCTGCCCGCCAAGGGAGGCGAAGCACACCTGGAGCGGCTACTTCGGCACATCGACTCCCACACCCGGCTGGACGCGCCCCCGAGCAGCATCGACGACCAGCTCGACTTCCTGGCGCGCACCATCAAGGGCCGCCACCTCCTGTTCGTGGTCGCGGACGAAATTCCTGCCACAGCCGCCACGGCCCAGATCCTCCGCAGGCTCCGGGCGCAGCATGAGGTCCTGTGGCTGACCATCCGTGACGCCAAGCTGGCACCAGCGCACCTCGCGCCGGGGACGGAGTCCTACAGCGTGGCCGACTCCTCCCTGCTTGTCGGGGAGCCAGCGTTGTCCGATGCTGTTGCGGCCGCCTATGCACACGCCACTGCACTGCGCGACGCAGGCCGGAAGACAATGCTCCGCAGCGCCGGGATTACCGAGGGCGAAGTGGCCGGCAGCCATGATGTCATCAGTGCGCTGTTCGCGCTCCTGGAAAGGCACCGCCGTGCAGGCTGACCCGGCCTACTACGGCCCGCTCCCGTACAGCCCGCTGTGGATGTGGTGCGGCGCTGCCCTGCTGGCCCTGGTGGCAGGCTGGTTCGTCTTCGTGTTCGCCACCACCCGGCCGGATCCGAAACCGAAGCGCACCCACACCGCGTTGACAGACCTGCCCGCGCTCAAAGCGGCCTACCTGCAGCGGATCAACGACGTGGAAGTGGATGCGGCCGGGGGACACCTCACTGCCCGCGAAGCACACCAGGAACTGAGCCTCCTGCTGCGCGGCTTCGTCCGGGACGCCACAGGGGTGGACGCCACCAGCATGACCCAGCAGGACCTGGCGCGGCATCCCCTCCCGGCGGCGGCCGCCGTCGTAGCCGTCCTCTACCCGGCCGAGTTCGGCCCGGACCCGCTGCCCCACGTTGGAACCTCCGCCGCACTGGCCTGCGAGGCGGTGCGGGCATGGACCTGATGTTCTGGTGGATGCTGCCACTGGCAGCCATCGCCGCAGCGGCCGCGGCGTGGGCGGCGCTGCGGCGCCGGGCGTGGAACGAACGACGCCGGCCCGTGGCACACGCCGACCGGCTCACCGCGCTGCCGGAATACCAGGCGGCCCTGCGGCGGCACCGGGCATGGCTGGCCGCGGCTGGCACAGCCTGTGCCGTCCTGCTCGTGACCACGGCTGTGGCAGCCGCGCGCCCAGTGGACGTCTCCACCGTCACGCCCGGGCTGCACAACCGCGACATCATGCTCTGCCTGGACGCCTCCGGTTCCATGAGCAGCGCCGACGCCGCCGTGGTGGACACCTTTGCTGAACTTGCCCGGAAGTTCGACGGCGAACGGATCGGCCTGACGGTCTTCGACAGCACCGCCATCCAGGTCTTCCCCCTGACCGATGACTACGCCTATGCGCAGGAACAGCTGAAGCTCGCATGGGACGCCTTCGACGGCAAACCCGGCAGCTCGGGTTTCCTGGACGGAACCAGGAGCGGCCGCGGCTCCTCCCTGATCGGAGACGGCCTGGCCTCGTGCCTCAACATCTTTCCGGGCGCTGCGGCACGGCGCACCGGCCCGGGCAGTGGGCAAAGCAGCGACCAGCACCAGCGCTCGCGGTCCGTAGTGCTGGCCACCGACAACCTCCTCTCCGGTGAGCCGATCATGACGCTGGACCAGGCAGCCAGGCTGGCCAGGGACCGTGCTGTCCGGGTCTACGCGCTGAACCCGGGCGACCTGGATTACGGCCGCGACCCGGACCAGCCCGGCGCGCAGCTGCGGGCCGCCGTGGAGGGCACGGGCGGCCGGTACTACTCCCTCGACAGTCCCGACGCTGTGGCCGGGATCGTGGCCGCCGTCGAGGACACCGAAACTGCCGGCATCCAGGGCGCCCCGCGGGCCGTCGTCTCGGACGTGCCCGGTGTCCTGCTGGTAACTGCGCTCCTGTCCGCCCTGGCGCTGTGCCTGGCGTCCTGGCGGCTGCATCCTGCACGGGCGCGCTTCCCGCGTTCGCTCCGCCAGCCGCGCAGGCCCCGGGTGCCGAAGGATTTCAGTTGGCCCCGCCGTGCGGCCATTGTCCTGCTGGTCCTGGCGGCAGCCCTGCGCCCAGGCCTTCCCGGCGGTACCGCCGAGGCCGCCAGCAGGGACCTTAACGTGTTCTTCGTGGTGGACACCACCACCAGCATGGTGGCCGAGGACTACGGCACCGGCGCCCCGCGGCTGGACGGCGTCCGGAAGGACATCATGGACATTGCCAAAGAGCTGCCGGGAGCGCGCTTCTCCGTGATCACCTTCGACACCAGCGCGCATGTCCGGATGCCGCTCAGCACCGACACCCTGGCGCTGCAAACGATCACGGACGTCCTTGAGCCGCAGGTGACCGCCTATGCAAAGGGGAGCAGCATCACCGCAGCCCGCCAGGTGCTGGCCGAACGGCTGACCGCAGCCCGCGACAGCCACCCCGGCAGGCCCCGGCTGGTCTACTACCTGGGCGACGGCGAACAGACCAGCGGCAGGGAACCGGAGGCCCTCAACCCCGGCGGCGGCCTGGTGGACGGGGGAGCAGTGCTTGGTTACGGCACCGCCTCCGGCGGCCGGATGAAGGTGAACACTGGAATGGAGGACGACGCCGGCGCGTCGGACGGCGGGGACGGCCAGTACGTGCAGGACACCGGGGGAGGGGCCGCCGTGTCCGTCATCGACGAAGGCAGGCTGCGGACCATCGCCGGGCAGCTCAACGTGCCCTACGTCCACCGTGCCGCCGGAGACCCCGTATCGCCCATGATGCAGCAGGCGCACCCCGCCGCTGCCGTGCACACCCAGGAGGACGGTTCGCTCGTAACGGATACCGAGCTCTACTGGATTCTTGCGGCCGGCGCCTTCCTGCTGGCCCTGCTGGAAGGCGTGGTCATCGTCCGCCAGCTTCGCAGGCTCCCGCGGCCCGGAGCCGCCGTGCCCGGGCCGGCCGCCCGGGGCAACGCGGCCATCGATCCCGGACGTGCCAGGGAGGTCCTCCGGTGAAGCCTCCAGTCCGCCGGCGCCGCCTGCTGCTGTGGTCGCTGCTGCCGGTGCTCCTGGTCCTGTGCGCGGCGGCCAAGCTCCTCAGCACGGGTATCCTGGCCGACCGTGCGGCGCAGGCCTTTGCTGCCGGGGACGCGGCCGCCGTCGGTTCCGCAGCGGCGGGGCTCGGCGTCGTCAACGTCCTCGAACCGTACAAGGCGCCGTTCGCCGCGGGGGACGCCGCTGTCCTCGCGGGGGATTTCGGCACCGCCCGCGCGGGATTCGAGCAGGCGCTCGCCGGCGCTCCCCGGGGTTCCGGGGACGAATGCCTGGTCCGGGTCAACCTGGTCCTGGTGATTGAACGCCTCGGCGACGACAAGCTCCGGGCGGAGGATCCGGCGTCGGCCGCTGCCCTCTTCCGGGAAGCGCTGGATGTCGCCGGGCAGTCCCCGGAGGGCTGCCTTGCCCCCGGCGCACCTGCCGGGGCGGGCGGACGCCTTGCGGATGCCAGCCAACGGCTGGCGGGCAAGCTCGACGCCGCCGGGCAGGCAACTGCCCCGAAGCAGGCGCCGCCGGCGGAACCGGCGCCCGGCGATCCTTCGAAGGAGGCCAACCAGGCCCAGCTGGAACAGCTTCAGGACAGCGCGCGGCAGGCGGAGCGGCAGCGGAACAGTGGCCGTGAAAGGGAGGAATACCTGGACAGGGATCCGGCCCCCGCGCCGGAACGCCCATGGTGAGGGCACGCCGGGCGAACAAAATTCTGCGGTGCAGGTAAAACAGGCCGTAAAACTGTGTCTTAATTCGGCAACCGAGTTGGACACCGCCTGCCACTGCCCATAGAGTCTTATACAAGTTACCGCGGTAACGTGTCAGCGATCCTCCGTTACGGAGGGTGTGGGTGCCCCCATGTGGGCCTGACATTTGCTCACGGAAAACTTCGTTCCAGGCGTAACAGTCGCGGCTGCGTCCTGTGGAGTTCTTCCGTGTTCCCCAAACTCAAATTCATTGCCGGGCTGGCGCCACTTTCGTGGCAGGCAGCACCCCAATGGCCCAAAGCCAAGGACGCAAATGTCACCACCAAGCCTTATTGAGACACATCCAAATCTTTCCGACGCCGCCCCCGTGGCGCTGTCCTACGAGTTGTTCCCACCCCGTTCCCCGGCTGCCGCCGAGACACTGTGGACCACCATCCGTGAACTCGAGACCACCGAGCCGGACTATGTCTCCATCACTTACGGCGCCAGCGGGTCCAACCGGGACACCGCCGTCGAACTCATCAACCGGCTCCTGCTCGAAACCACGCTCCGGCCATTGGCCCACCTGACCTGTGTCGGCAACACGCCGCAGGAACTGGCGGGGATCATCGGCCAGCTGCTGGACACCGGGGTGCGCGGCATCCTTGCCCTCCGCGGTGACCTGCCGAAGGACGGCCAGGTCACCGACGGCTCGCTCCGCTATGCCCAGGACCTCATCGAGCTCATCCGCCGGGTTGAGCAGCGGCGTTCGGCACTGCTGTGTGCGGGAAAAATCGCCGTCGGCGTCGCGGCCTACCCTGCACGGCATCCCGAATCGCCGAGCGAGGAGCACGACGTCGAGGTGCTGCTGGCCAAGCAGCGTTCCGGCGCCGACTTCGCCATCACGCAGGTGTTCTTCCACGCGGACCAGTACGCCGACCTCCTCACCAGGGCACGACGGGCCGGGGTCACCATCCCCATCATTCCCGGCGTGATGCCCCTGACCAGCCTCCGCCGGCTCAACCGCCTGGGTGAGCTGACCGGTGTGGAGCCCGCGCCGGAACTGATGGCCAAACTGGCTGCCGCCGACTCCGACCTGGAACGCCTGCGCATCGGCGTCAACGCCACCGTCGACCTTTCGAACGCGGCCCTGGACGCCGGCGCACCCGGCATCCACATCTACACCTTCAATGAGCACCAGAGCGCGCTGGAGGTGCTGGACAAGCTCGCCCTCCCGCGGCACCACCGGTCCAGCGCCCGCCGGGACATCGCGTCCCCCCAGCTGGCCAGCTAAGCACTGTCCCGCCAGCTGCCCGTACTCATCACGCCAGCCCGACGTCAGGGCTGCCCAAAAACCTAGGAATCTTCCATGCCTGAACTGACTGCACCCAAAAACACCCCGTTCCCGTCCGCCTCACTCCTCGGCTACCCCCGCATCGGCCGCCGCCGCGAACTCAAGAAGGCCGTCGAGGCCTACTGGGCCGGCAGGATCGACGCTGCCGAACTCGATGCCGCCGCCAAGGACATCCAGCTGGCCACCGCCAGGCGCCTGCAGGAACTCGGCCTGACCGAAGCGGCCGCCGTGCCCGGCACGTTTTCCTACTACGACCAGGTCCTCGACACCACAGCCCACCTGGGCGCCGTACCGGCCCGGTTCGGAAAGCTCCTCAACGCTGACGGACAGCTGGACATCGACGGCTACTTCACCCTGGCCCGCGGCACCGACGAACAGCAGCCGCTGGAAATGACCAAGTGGTTCGACACCAACTACCACTACCTCGTCCCCGAGATCGGCCCGGAGACGGAGTTCTCCCTGGCCTCCACCGCCAAGGTCGACGAGTTCTCGTTCGCCCTGGAAAACGGCATCGAGACCCGCCCCTACATCGTCGGCCCGGTCACCTACCTGCTGCTGTCCAAGGCTTCCGACGACGCCCCCGCCGGTTTCGCGCCGCTGTCCCGCCTCGAGGACATCCTGCCCGTCTACGTCCAGCTGCTCGAAAGGCTCGCCGCCGCCGGCGCCGGCTGGATCCAGCTCGATGAGCCGGCCCTGGTTGTTGACCAGGACACCCCGGCAACGGACATCGAAGCCGCCGTTGCCCGGGCCTACGAGGTCCTGGCCGGCACGGCCAACCGCCCGCAGATCCTCGTCTCCACGCCGTACGGTTCCCTCGACGCGCAGCTGGGCACCCTCGCCGCCACCAATATCGACGCCCTGCACATTGACGTCTTCAAGGGCGCCATTCCCTCCGCTGCAGCACTGGCGGGGCTGGGCAACAAGACCCTCGTCGCCGGCGTCGTGGACGGCCACAACATCTGGCGCAATGACCTGGCAGCCTCCGCCGCCAAGCTGGACCACCTGAAAGCTGCGGTCGGCAACCTCGCCGTCTCCACCTCCACCTCAACCCAGCACGTGCCGCACGACGTCGCCGAGGAGACCCAGCTGCCTGGGCAGCTCCGCAGCTGGCTGGCGTTCTCGGACCAGAAGGCCGTTGAGGTCAGGACCCTGGCGTCCTACCTGGCGGACCCTGCCTCCGCTAAGGCTGCCATCGACGAGGTGACCGCCGTGATCGCTTCCCGTGCCACGGCCGACGGCGTGCGCCGGGCCGACGTGCGCGCCCGCACCGAAGCCCTGACCGCCGCCGACTTCACCCGCTCCGAGTACGCGGTCCGTGAAGCCGCGCAGGAGGAAGCACTGCACCTGCCGCCGCTGCCCACCACCACCATCGGCTCCTTCCCGCAGACCTCTGGGATCCGCTCCGCCCGTGCCCGCAACACGAAGGGCGAGCTCAGCGACGAACAGTACGAGCAGCTCATGAAGGACGAGATCAAGCGCGTCGTGGACCTGCAGGAGGAGCTGGGCTACGACGTCCTGGTGCATGGCGAGCCCGAGCGCAACGACATGGTCCAGTACTTCGCCG
Source organism: Arthrobacter sp. MOO21 (assembly GCF_057369995.2). Lineage (NCBI taxonomy): Bacteria > Bacillati > Actinomycetota > Actinomycetes > Micrococcales > Micrococcaceae > Arthrobacter > Arthrobacter sp. MOO21. The sequence continues at coordinate 3,618,627 of NZ_CM170671.2, forward strand.
AGAACCTGGAAGGCTTCGACGTCACCGTCCACGGCTGGGTGCAGTCCTACGGCTCCCGCTGCACGCGTCCGTCCATCCTCTGGGGTGACGTGACCCGCAGCGCCCCCATCACGGTCAAGTGGGCAGAATACGCACAGTCGCTGACCGCCAAGCCGATGAAGGGCATGCTCACCGGTCCGGTCACGATCCTTGCCTGGTCCTTCGTCCGCGACGACCAGCCGCTGCGCGAGACCGCGAACCAGGTTGGCCTGGCCCTGCGTGACGAGATCGCCGACCTCGAAGCCGCCGGCATCAGGATCATCCAGGTGGACGAGCCCGCCCTGCGTGAACTGCTCCCGCTGCGCAAGGCAGACCACGCCGACTACCTGAAGTGGTCCGTGGACTCCTTCCGCCTGGCCACCGCCGGAGCCGCCGACGCCACCCAGATCCACACGCACCTCTGCTACTCGGAGTTCGGCGTGATCATCGACGCGATCGACGGCCTGGACGCCGACGTGACCTCGATCGAAGCGGCCCGGTCCCGCATGGAGGTCGTCCACGACCTCGAGTCCCACGGCTTCGGCCGCGGCGTCGGCCCGGGCGTCTACGACATCCACTCACCGCGTGTGCCCGGCGAAGCCGAGGTCACGGAACTGCTCGCCACCGCGGTGAAGCATGTCCCGTCCCGCCAGCTCTGGGTCAACCCGGACTGCGGCCTGAAGACCCGCGGCTACGCCGAGACGGAAGAATCGCTGCGCAACCTGGTCAAGGCAACCGAGGCGGTCCGCGCGGGCCTGCTGGAAGCAGCGAAGTAAGCAGGCAGAGAAACGAACGCCGGCTGGTCACCTCGGTGACCAGCCGGGCGTTGCGTTTTAAAGGGCGGGTTCAGGACTCCCAGACGATTTCGTCGTCCACCACGCCGTCTTCATCCGCCGACGCCACCAGCACCTCATCCGTAAAGTGCTCGCCCAGGGTGAAGTCCATGACGAAGTAGCGCTCCGGCTGGCCCGGGTAGATCCCCACGTGGCCCAGCTTCAGTGCCTTCAGGAAGACCTCGTTGGTGAGCTGGCTGCGGTCCTGGACACCGAACACCTTTTGCAGGTGCTCGTCCTTGAGGGCATTGCAGTGGAAGTGCAGGTACTCCTGGGGGCTGGTGCCTTCCTGTTCCAGTTCCTCGGCGATCATGTCGCGCACCTCGTCCACCAGTTCGGGCAGGAACCGCAGCCGGTAGTCCACCTTGCGGAGTGCGGCTTCATCGAAGTGGTCGTGGGCGGTGATGTTCAGGTCGAGTTCCAGCGGGTGGCCGCGCAGCTCGTGCTTGGCGGCGATGAAGTGATCCCGGCCGTGGTTGAGCTCGATCTCTCCAAAGTGCTGGCTCGCTACCTTGTTCATAGTCTCAACATAGACCCGAAGTGCAGACCATTCCAGCGTTCCGGCCTAATTCACCGACGTGCGCATCCCGGCGAGTGTTTCTGCCAGCAGATCCACGAACAGCTGTACCCTGGCCGTCTTCCTGTCGTTGATCAGCAGGGCAAAGACGTTGCGTGCCAACCGGATTTCCGGCACGTCCAGCACCACGATTCCCTGCGGTTTGTTCCGCAGGGCCAGTTCCGGGACAAGGGCGGCACCCAGGCCCGCGGCGGCCATCTCCAGGCTCGCGTGGAAATCGTCGCTGTGCGCCACCACCCGCGGATGCAGGTTGCAGCCGGCGAAGAGCCGTTCGATGACCATCGCGTCGCTGGTGCCGGGGTGGTGCATGATCCAGGGCATCTCCGAGAGGTGGTCCGCGGCCACCTTCGCATCGGCGCGGAAGCCCCAGCCCGCGGGCAGCACCACCCGGAAATCGTCGTCGCCGATCCATTGCCGGTTGATGGTGTTGGGCCAGGCGAACCCGGTCTGCCCCACCTGGAACACGACGGCCAGGTCCAGGTCACCGCCCGTGCGGAGGCCCTGGATGGTCTGGCCGGGCTCTGCCACTGACACCCGCAGGTCGATGCCCAGGTTCTTCCACGCGGGGTTCTTCAAAATGCGGGGCAGGACGTAGGTGGCCAGGCTGGGAAAGATCCCCAGCCGCAGTTCCTGGCTTTCGGTGTCCTTCGCCCTGGACGCGGCGGCCATCAGCGCCTCGATGTCCGTGAGCACTTTGGCGGCATGGCGGGTCATGACGACGGCGGCTTCCGTGGGGACCACGCTGCGCGCCGAACGCTGGAAGAGGGTTACGCCCGTCTCCCGTTCCAGCGCCGTCATCTGTTGGGAAACAGCGGAGGCCGTGTAACCAAGCGTCGCAGCCGCCGCCGCGAACGATCCCAGCCGTGTCACTTCCAGCAGGGTTTTCAGATGCACCGGATTCACCACCAGCCCACAGTACTCCGCCGCCTTCCGGCGAAGAAGCTGCAACGCGCACCCATCCGGTGGCCACCGCGTGCCGAATTGCCCTCTGTATACCCATCACGGGCAAATGTTCAGCAGAGGAGCATCAGTTGTCATCCAATCCAGCAGCAAGTGCAGGAGGACGCCGGCGCATCGCCGTGATCGGCAGCGGCGTGGCAGGACTCACGGCGGCCTACGTGCTCAACCGGGAGGACGACGTCACCCTTTTCGAAGCCGATTCCCGGCTGGGCGGCCATGCCCACACGCACGACATGCCGCAGCCTGACGGGACTGTCCTCGGCGTCGACACCGGTTTTATCGTGCACAACGAGCGCACGTACCCCACCCTGCTGCGGCTGTTTGCCGAGCTCGGCGTGGAGACCCAGGACTCCGAGATGAGCATGTCCATCCGCTGCGACGGCTGCGGGCTGGAGTACGCCGGTGCACGAGGGGGCGCCCGCGGGATCATCGCCCGGCCGTCCAGCCTGCTGCGTGGCCGCTACCTGCTGATGCTGCTGGAAGTCACCCGTTTCTACCGCAAGGCGCGCGAACTGCTCAAGGCGGCGCCGCCGTCGGCCATCAGCACTGAGGTGGAGGTCCCGGAACTGACGCTTGGCGAGTTCCTGGAACGGGAAAAATTCAGCCCGTACTTCATCTCCCACTTCATGACCCCCGTGGTGAGTGCGGTCTGGTCCTGCGATCCCACCACCGCCCTGGCCTATCCGGCCCGTTACCTTTTCACGTTCCTCGGCCACCACGGCCTGCTGGGCATCAAGGGCTCTCCCCAGTGGCGCACAGTCACCGGCGGCTCGGCCCGGTACGTGGAGAAGCTCGCCGCAACGCTGAACGACGTCCGGCTCAACGCTTCCGTTACCGCCATCCGGCGGCTGCCCGAAGGAGTGGAGCTGGCAACCGCGGACGGGCTGGAACACTTTGACGCCGTCGTGATTGCCACCCATCCCGCCCAGGCACTCGGGTTCCTGGCCGACGCGACGCCCGGAGAGAAGGAAGCGCTCGGCGGGATGCCGTACTCGGTGAACCACACGGTGTTCCACCAGGACCCGGCTGTCCTGCCCGCAGCGGATAACGCCAAGGCCTCGTGGAACTACCGGCTGCCATCCTGCGACGCCCGCCCGGACAAGGTCCTGGTCAGCTACGACCTGACCCGGCTGCAACGGCTGGTACCCGGTGACGGCCGGCGCTATTTGGTGAGCCTGGGGGAGTCGGAACTGATCTCCGATGACGCTGTCCTCGAAAGGATGGTGTACGAGCACCCGCAGTACACCCCGGAATCACTGAAGGCCCAGCAGGCCATCACCGCCCTCAGCGACGGCCGGATCGCGTACGCGGGGGCCTACCTGGGCTGGGGTTTCCATGAGGACGGCGCGCTCTCCGGTGTCCGGGCGGCCGAAAAGCTTGGACGCACCTGGCCGGCCGCCAGGCCGCAAGGCCCGCAGCACAGCTCCGGTGACGGCGAACGGGAACTGTTGTCCGCGGCGGAGGCTGCATGAGCAGCGGGCGCACCATGTCCACCAGTGCAGCCATCTACCGCACCTCGATCTCCCACGTGCGGCACTCCCCGCTGAAGAACGCCTTCACCTACCGCAGCTACAGCTGGTTTGTCGACGTCGACCGCCTGCCGCGCCTGCCGCTCCCGCTCCGGCCCCTGGCGGTCTTCCGCGCCGCCGACCATCTCGGCGATCCGGACGCCAGCATCCGGTCCAACGTGGAGCGATACCTGCAAACCCAGGGCATCGAGCCCGACGGCGGTCCCATCCACATGCTGGCCAGCGCACGGGTGTTCGGCTACGTCTTCAACCCGCTGACCCTGTTCTGGTGCTACCGCTCCAGCGGCGAGCTCCAGTGTGTGGTGGCCGAGGTCCACAACACCTACGGCGAGCGGCACTGCTACCTGCTGCAGACGGACCCCGCGGGGCGCGCCTCCGTTCCGAAAGCGTTCTACGTGTCGCCCTTCAACGACGTGGACGGGCACTACCGGATGAAGCTGCCCGCCCCCGGCGAACGGCTCGCCGTCTCGATCGTCCTGGAACGTGTTGGGCACCGGCCGTTCGTCGCCACCATGGATGGCACGCGCCGGCCGGCAACGGTCCGCAACATCCTGGCTGCGGCATGCGCCGTGCCGGCCGCGCCACTGCTGGTATCCGCCCTGATCAGGGTGCAGGGCGTTAAACTCTGGGCACGGCGCCTGCCCGTCGTCGCAAGACCACACCACCCTTCACAGGAGGCAGTTCAATGACAATGACGGACGACAACGGAACCACGACGGCGGCCGCCTCCGGGAGCGTCCCGTACACAGTGCCGCGCCCTCCCGCGGTCATCGATGCTGCGGTCTGGCCGGGCATCGCAGCGCTTCCGGCCGGATTCAGGGCCGACGTTGCGGCGCGCATTGCCGCCGGCATCTTCAAGGCCGCGGTCCGCCATCTTCCGCTGGAGGTAAGGTACCCCGACGGCGAGGTCCTGGGATCCGCGCCCGCCGGCGCGCCCGTTATGACCATCCACCGGCCCGGTGACTTCGCCCGCCGCCTGGGCGACGGCGGCCTGATCGGATTCGGCGAGTCCTATATGGCAGGCGACTGGGACGCGGACAACCTCACCGCTGTCCTTGAAGTCTTTGCTGCCCGGGCCGGGACCCTGGTCCCGGAGCCGCTGCAGAAACTGCGCGCTCTGTTCCTGCCGCGCCAGCCACGCAGCGAACGCAATTCCCTGGAGAACACGCGTTCCAACATCTCCAGGCACTACGACCTCTCCAACGAACTGTTCGCCACGTTCCTCGACCCCACCATGTCGTACTCCAGCGCACTGTTCCCGTCCGCGGAAGGTGCCGTCCGCAACTCCGGCCGGGACGGCTTCGCCGCCGCCCAGCAGGCGAAGATCGACCGCCTGCTGGACAAGGCCGCCGTCGGGCCCGGAACCCGGCTCCTGGAGATCGGCACCGGCTGGGGCGAGCTGGCCCTGCGCGCCGCCGCCCGCGGCGCCACCGTCTATTCGGTGACGCTGTCCAGCGAACAGCAGGAACTCGCCCGGAAACGGGTCGCCGAGGCCGGGTATACCGACGCCGTCACGATCGAGCTTAAGGACTACCGCGCGGTTGAAGGCGAGTACGACGCCGTGGTCTCGGTCGAAATGATCGAAGCGGTGGGCTACCAGTACTGGGCCACCTATTTCCAGACCATCGAGCGGCTCCTGGCGCCGGGCGGCAAGGTGGCCATCCAGGCCATCACCATCGCCCACGACCGCCTCCTGGCCACCCGCACCGGATACACCTGGGTGCACAAGTACATCTTCCCGGGCGGGGTGATCCCCTCGGTGCGGGCCATCGAGGAAGTCACCGAGCAGCAGACCGGGCTGCAGGTGCGCGAACGGCTGGCCTTCGGCGAGCATTACGCCGAGACCCTGCGGCTGTGGGAGGAGCGCTTCATGGAGAGGCAGGAAGAGGTTTCGGAGCTGGGCTTCGATGCAGTCTTCCAGCGCATGTGGCTGTTCTACCTCTGCTACTCCAGGGCAGGTTTCGCATCCGGCTACCTGGATGTCCAGCAGATCGTGCTGGACCGGAAGAGAAGCGCACCCGGGCGCGGGGCCGCGCTGTGACGGCTGCCCTGGCGGAGACCATCGCCGATGCCCTCCGGCCCGTGGTCGGCGGGGACCTGCCCGTCCGCCTGAAGGTCTGGGACGGCTCCGAGGCAGGACCCGCCGACGCTCCCGTGGTCCGGCTCAACAGCCCCGACGCCATCCGGCGCCTCCTGTGGGCCCCGGGGGAACTGGGCGCAGCCCAGGCGTACGTTACCGGTGAGCTGGACATCGACGGCGACCTCAATTCGGCCCTGCAGCAGCTGTGGGAGGTGGTGCGCCGGCGCCGCCTGTCCGGGATCCGGCCCACCCCCGCTGTGATCGCCGGCATCGGAAGGATCGCCCGGGCGGCCGGCGCGCTGGGCACCCCGCCCGCGCCGCCGGCCACGCAGGCCAAAGTCTCCGGACGCCTGCACAGCCTGATCCGCGACCGTGCGGCGATCAGCCACCACTATGACCTCAGCAACGATTTCTACGGATTGATCCTGGACCCGCAGATGGCCTACTCCAGCGGCTACTGGACCGAGGCTCCGGGGCCTGGATACGGCGTCGAGGATGCCCAGCGCGACAAGCTGGACCTGGTGTGCCGGAAGATCGGCCTCACACCCGGCATGCGGATGCTGGATGTCGGCTGCGGCTGGGGTTCCCTGAGCCTGCATGCCGCACGGCACTACGGCGCCAGAGTTGTGGGTGTCACGCTGTCCGTGGAACAGAAGGCCTTCATTGACGGCCGGATCCGGGAGCACGGACTGGAGGACCGGGTGGAGATCCGGGTGCAGGATTACCGCGAGATCCCGGACGGGCCCTTCGACGCCGTCGCCTCCCTGGAAATGGGGGAACACGTGGGGCAGAAGAACTACCCCATCTATGCCAGGGCGCTGTTCGACAACCTGGTGCCGGGCGGCAGGGTCCTGGTCCAGCAAATGTCGCGCCGCGGCCGGCACCCCGGCGGCGGCCCCTTCATCGAGTCCTTCATTGCCCCGGACATGCACATGCGTCCCGTGGGGGAGACACTGGACTTCCTGGAAGGCGCAGGCCTTGAGGTGGAGAGCGTCGAGGGAATGCGCAGGCACTACGTGCACACCCTGGAAGCCTGGTACGCCACGTTCGAGGAAAACCAGGAACGCGCCGAGGCCATGATGGGTCCGGAAGTCGTCCGGGTGTGGCGGCTGTACCTGGTGGGTGCCCTCCGGAGCTTTGCCGAGGGGCGGATGGGGGTGGAGCAGATCCTCTGCAGCAGGCCCGCCCCGCTCTAGCGGGCCCCGCCGCCCAGGCATCCTCGCCCGGGCGTGCGTTTAGTCACCCATGGGGGTTCCGGAGGTCACTCCGGGGCCCCTTTTTGGTGCCTGCGGGGCGCCCAGGCCGGGGGCGCGACACGCCGTCTTTTCCGCGACACGCTGGCCGTTAAATGTGGCTAAGTACTCCACAGGATGTGGATTCCGTCCGCAAAAACGCCGGGATTCCGGACATTTTGAAGGCTCCTCCCTGTGGATTAAAGGTGCATTAAATGACATACTTGTAATACATCATCTTGGGGTTCCGAAGAGGCGCCTGCACTACATGTAGTATCTACATACAGCTTGGACGGGGACACCGAACCAGCGAAGATTTCGACTAAGGGGACAGCGACAATGACCGTAACGGTTTACACGAAGCCTGCTTGTGTTCAGTGCAACGCCACCTACCGTGCTCTCGACAAAAAGGGCATCACCTACCAGAGCGTGGACATCTCCCAGGACGCCGAGGCCCTCGAGCGCCTGAAGGCACTTGGCTACATGCAGGCACCCGTTGTGGTCACGGACCAGGACCACTGGTCAGGCTTCCGCCCCGACAAGATCGAGGAACTTGCCCTCTCCGCTGTCACCTCCGTGGCCTAGGAGCCACATCTTTCCAACCGGCAACCGTCAACCAGCTGAGGTGACTCCCATGGCATCACCCACAGCGCAGCAGGACCACGTGGCTTCACTACACGCGGCTTCACTACACGCGGCTCAGCGCGTGGGTGTGTCACAGCCGGCCGGTCCGCAAAGTGACCCGGAACCGGTCCGAACCAGCAGCCGGCTCATCTACTTTTCCTCGGCATCCGAGAACACCAGCCGCTTCGTCTCGAAGCTGGGCCGCGAGGTGGCCCGGATCCCGCTCTATGCGAAGGACGCACCCCTTCTTGCCACCCGGCCGTTCGTGCTGGTGGTGCCGACGTATGGCGGCACCGGGGGAGAGGGGTCCGTTCCCAAGCAGGTCATCCGGTTCCTGAACAACCCGCAGAACAGGGAGTTGCTCCGCGGGGTCATCGGGGCCGGGAACACGAATTTCGGGGACAACTACTGCCTGGCAGCGGACATCATCGCCGCCAAATGCCAGGTGCCCCACCTTTATCGATTTGAACTAATGGGCACGCCAGAAGACGTGGCCCGCGTAAACAAGGGATTGGACACGTTTTGGACACGACTGTCGCAGACACAGAAGTAACCAGGGCCCAGAAGCCCGAGATGCCGGCCGCCTTCAAGGGCCTTGGCTACCATGAGCTGAACGCCATGCTGAACCTGTACGGTCCCAACGGCGAGATCCAGTTCGGCGCCGACCGCGAGGCAGCCCACCAGTACTTCCTGCAGCACGTGAACAACAACACCGTGTTCTTCCACGACCTGGAGGAGAAGCTCGACTACCTGGTGAAGAACCAGTACTACGAGCGCGAGACGCTGGACCAGTACACGATGAACTTCATCCGTGACCTGTTCAACCGCGCCTACAAAAAGAAGTTCCGGTTCGAGACCTTCCTGGGCGCCTTCAAGTTCTACACCTCCTACACGCTGAAGACGTTTGACGGCAAGCGCTACCTGGAGCGCTACGAGGACCGCGTCTGCATGGTGGCCATGCACCTGGCCCGCGGCAACGAGGAGCTTGCCACCCACCTGGTGGACGAGATCATCGACGGCCGCTTCCAGCCGGCAACGCCCACGTTCCTCAACGCCGGAAAGGCCCAGCGCGGCGAACTCGTCTCGTGCTTCCTGCTCCGCATCGAAGACAACATGGAGTCGATCGCCCGCGGCATCAACTCCGCGCTGCAGCTCTCCAAGCGCGGCGGTGGTGTTGCCCTGTCGCTGACCAACATCCGCGAGCACGGCGCTCCGATCAAGCAGATCGAGAACCAGTCCTCCGGCGTCATCCCCGTGATGAAGCTCCTCGAAGACAGCTTCTCCTACGCCAACCAGCTCGGTGCCCGCCAGGGCGCCGGTGCCGTGTACCTGCACGCCCACCACCCGGACATCTACCGGTTCCTGGACACCAAGCGGGAGAACGCCGACGAGAAGATCCGCATCAAGACGCTCTCCCTGGGCGTCGTCATCCCGGACATCACGTTCGAGCTGGCCAAGAAGAACGAGGACATGTACCTCTTCTCGCCGTACGACGTCGAACGCGTCTATGGCATGCCGTTCTCTGACGTCTCGGTCACCGAGAAGTACTACGAGATGGTGGACGATTCCCGGATCAAGAAGACCAAGATCAGCGCCCGCGAGTTCTTCCAGACCCTCGCGGAGATCCAGTTCGAGTCCGGCTACCCGTACATCATGTTCGAGGACACCGTGAACCGGGCCAACCCGATTGCCGGCAAGATCACCATGAGCAACCTGTGCTCGGAGATCCTGCAGGTTTCCACGCCCTCGATCTACAACGAGGACCTTACCTACCAGACCGTTGGCAAGGACATCTCCTGCAACCTCGGGTCCATGAACATTGCCAAGACGATGGATTCGCCGAACTTCGGTGCTTCCATTGAGACGGCCATCCGCGCGCTGAGCGCGGTGTCGGACATGTCCTACATCAACTCGGTGCCGTCCGTGGCCGAGGGCAATGCGAAGTCCCACGCCATCGGCCTGGGCCAGATGAACCTGCACGGCTACCTGGCCCGGGAGCGGGTCCACTACGGTTCCGAAGAGGGCCTGGACTTCACCAACATCTACTTCTACACCGTGCTGTTCCACGCCCTGCGTGCTTCGAACAGGCTCGCGATCGAAACCGGCCAGACGTTCGGCGGCTTCGAGCACTCGAAGTATGCGTCGGGGGAGTTCTTCGACAAGTACACCGAGCAGGAGTGGCTCCCCGAGACCGAGCGCGTCCGCGAACTGTTCGCCGGCCACCACATCCCCACCCAGGATGACTGGCGCGAGCTGAAGGCCTCCGTCATGGAGCACGGCATCTACAACCAGAACCTGCAGGCCGTGCCGCCCACGGGCTCGATCTCCTACATCAACAACTCGACGTCCTCCATCCACCCGGTGGCGGCCAAGATCGAGATCCGCAAGGAAGGCAAGATCGGCCGCGTCTACTACCCGGCGCCATACCTCACCAACGACAACCTGGACTACTACCAGGACGCGTACGAGATCGGCTACGAGAAGATCATCGACACCTACGCCGCTGCCACCCAGCACGTGGACCAGGGCCTGTCCCTGACGCTGTTCTTCAAGGACACCGCCACCACCCGCGACATCAACAAGGCCCAGATCTACGCGTGGCGCAAGGGCATCAAGACCCTCTACTACATCCGCCTCCGCCAGCTTGCGCTGGAAGGGACCGAGGTTGAGGGTTGCGTCTCCTGCGCACTTTAATCTTCAACTAAATCTTGCCTGTACGACGGCGGGCGACCGCCCGCCGTCGTACGCTTTAACTTAGAGAACCACCCAACATTGAGGGGATGACATGACCGAGAAGGTCAAGCTTCTGAGCCACGTCGAGGCCATCAACTGGAACCGCATCCAGGACGACAAGGACGTGGAGGTCTGGAACCGCCTGGTCAACAACTTCTGGCTGCCGGAGAAGGTGCCGCTGTCCAACGACGTCCAGTCCTGGAACACGCTGACGCCGGTTGAGCAGCAGCTCACCATGCGCGTGTTCACCGGCCTGACCCTGCTGGACACCATCCAGGGCACCGTGGGCGCGGTTTCGCTGATCCCGGATGCGCTGACCCCGCACGAGGAAGCCGTCTACACGAACATCGCGTTCATGGAGTCGGTCCACGCCAAGAGCTACTCCTCCATCTTCTCCACGCTGGCCTCCACCAAGGAGATCGACGAGGCGTTCCGCTGGTCCACCGAGAACGAGAACCTTCAAAAGAAGGCGCAGATCGTCATGGACTACTACCAGGGCGACGACCCCCTGAAGCGCAAGGTGGCGTCCACGCTGCTCGAGAGCTTCCTGTTCTACTCGGGCTTCTACCTGCCCATGTACTGGTCCTCGCGCGCCAAGCTGACGAACACGGCCGACCTGATCCGCCTGATCATCCGCGACGAGGCCGTGCACGGCTACTACATCGGCTACAAGTTCCAGCGCGGACTGGAGACCGTGTCCGAGGAGCGCCGCCAGGAGATCAAGGACTACACGTTCGAGCTGCTCTTCGAGCTGTACGAGAACGAGGTCCAGTACACCCACGACCTGTACGACGGCGTGGGCCTGGCCGAGGACGTCAAGAAGTTCCTGCACTACAACGCCAACAAGGCGCTGATGAACCTGGGCTACGAGGCGATGTTCCCGGCGTCCGTCACCGACGTGAACCCGGCCATCCTCTCGGCACTCTCCCCGAACGCGGACGAGAACCACGACTTCTTCTCGGGGTCCGGATCCTCCTACGTGATCGGCAAGGCCGTCAACACCGAAGACGAGGACTGGGACTTCTAGTTCGATTCGGCTTTACCACCAGGAGCCAGAGTCAGGGCAGATTGACTCGTCATTCGGTGGGATCTGATAAACAAGCACCATCTAGTTGCTGGACGCGCTACCAACTGGATGGTGCTTGTTCTGGAACTCTGTCGTCGGTCAGCCTCGTTACGATCTTCGTCAAGAACGGAGACCCTGCCGCAGCAGTCCCACGGGGGCAGTGGACCGGATCATCGAGGTCGTCAAGGCCTCCGCGTCCTGCCGGGCCTGACACGCCCCCGCGCCTCCCTGAGGATGTCGGTGCCCGGGAGCACCATGGAGCTATGACGGCTCCAACGGTGGAGGCGGCGATCCACGAGCTGATGGATCTCGCCTGGAAAGTTGTCTACGACCTGCTCGAGCAGCGGGGACTGCTCGGTGATGGGTTGTTCGTCGAGGAATACACCGGCATCCACTCCTGGCTGGACGGACCCACCCGCTACACCGTCGTCCACTCCCAAGACGTGGCCGAGCCGGCAACAGCTCACGGGCATCTCGACTTCCGCTCAGGAGGATTCCGATGTTTAGCTTGCAGCCGGATGCTCATCCGCCCAAGCCACGACAATCGATGACATGTCCATGAACTCGCGGGCATCGGCAATCACAGCCGACCATTCCGGGGACTGCGTCGCTGCCAATGCAGACTCACGACTATCGAACCAGACTTCGCCCAGGCCTGCGTAAGGTGGACTTCCTCCATCGAGTGCTGGGACGCAGCGATTCTGAACGTATGCCCGCACCCCGGGAACTGCCAGCACCAGGGGGACATGCTGCGTCAGCCATCGTTGAACTGCCTCTTCATGGTCCAGCCCGCCTTTGACCTGCCAGCTGGTCAGCCTTTTGATCATGATTGCCTCGCATCCACCGGATATGAGCGGAGCCTCAAATTACCAACCGGCCGCCTAGAGATCCAGAGGTTGCCGTCTACTGTTTGTAGCATCCCGGCTGATTGGACCTCGGAAGATGCTGTGCGCCTCGGGCAGGATCTGCCATAGTGGTGCCGACACACCAACCGGAGGGGCGATTGATGGGCGCTTGGGGCTACCTGCCGTTCGAGAACGACGACGCACTGGACTGGCTGGAGGAACTCGAAGCCGGCGGGGCGGATGTCGTGCGCAAGGCGCTGGCAAAGGCGGGCCTCAGGTATGTGGAAGCGCCGGAGGGGGCCATTGCCCTCGCCGCCGCCGAGGTCACCGCGGCCAGCCAGGGCAACCCGCTGGGCGACCTGCCGAAGAACGTCACCGACTGGGTGACCGCCCACGGGGCGGAGATCACCGCCGAGGATGTGGAGATGGCCGTGGAAGCGGTCGAACGGGTCGCGGGGGAGGAGTCAGAGCTGGCTGAGCTGTGGGACGACGCCGACGAACCGGAATGGCGCGAATCCCTTGACGACCTGGCGGAGCGGCTGAGGATGGGCCTGCGCCAAGGGGCGTGAGGGTCTACGTGGCGGCCTCGGTGAGTGTGATCATGTAGCGGTCTTCGCCCTCGATGCCGTCCGCGTCCACTGATCCGAGATTGAGGTACTGCACCTCGACGCGGTAGGTGCCGGGCGGAACCCCTATTGTCCCACCGCTGAGTCCGTTGTCCGTGGGCCCTGACACCTCCAGGACTCCGGTCGGAACATGCAGGATGCCTGTCGCTGTTTTGTCGACCTTGCCAGTGAAGGAGCGCTCCGAGTTGAGCCGGACCAGGACGGGTGCATAGAAATTGCGCATCGTGCCTACGGCGATGTACCGGTCACCCTGGACGAACATTGCCTCGACTGTTTCGTCAGTCCACTTCTGAGCGAGGTCTTCGAAGTTTGCGCTCTGGTCGGAGACGGTGAACTGGTTGAAGTCGGTGAAGACGTTGAATTCGGCGTCCATGGTCATTCGATGCCGGTTCTTGCCGCTGATGACTGCTCTGCCGTGTTGGTCTTGTACATCAGCACCCACTCGGGGCCTGGCATTTGGTCTGGTCATGGGGCCGGCGGCCGGTTCTGCGGGGGAGCGGTCCGCTTCAGCTCGGCGATCCGCAGCCGGAGGTAGATGATGGCCAGGACCAGGGCGTAGGTCGCCAGGATGGCCAGCACGATCATGACCACCGCCGATACAGCACCGAGGACGCTGAAGACCGGGACTGGGTTGGCCGGCGCTGCATTTCGCTGCACGCCTGACTGGAGCGAGGACGCCGACGTGCAACCCGACAGAGCCATCAGGACACCGACCCAGACGGCGGTGAGCGCTCCCGTCCGAGGAGCCCGCAACGGCTTCCAGCTGCCTGCTTCCGCACCCCCGCCGGTGTTGCCGCAGCTCCCCGGGTGGTCCATCTTTGCCCCAATTTCTCACCGCACTCTGTGCGCGGTGGTCTAAGGGGATCGTAGCCCGGCGGCCGCCGTGCAAGAAGGGGGACAGGGCGGTATGCGTCACTATCGATGAAACGTTCTCCGGCGGTGCCCGCGTGGTGCGGAATTGCAGGAAAAGGAAACAAGGAGGGGCTGGAACCCCTCCTTGTTGCCTAATGCCCTTTCGACCTGGTCCCGCATGAGGACTGCTGTATCAGGGGACGAACCCCGATGTCCTGGCAACGCCGTCATATCCGCCCCTGGGTGCCTCGAGGCCGTAGAGGGCACCGATGGTGGGTGCCACATCCACTGTCCGCGCCGGTTCGGAGGACGTGCCGCCGCGGGCTACCTTGGGGCTGCCGCCGGAGATGAAGAACGGGATGGGCTCGGTGGCCGGATGGCCGTGGTTGCCCGGAATGGGGTTCGAGACGACGTACGGGTCCGAGAACCGCCAGCCGGCGCGGCAAAAGACCACCATGTCCCCGGCCTCCACCCCCAGCCTCAGTTCGGCAGGATCGTGCACCGACAGCACACCCGGGTGTGACTGGACCAGGGAGCGCACGGACTCGAGCCCGGCAGCCTTCTGGTCAGAAGGTCCGGTCCAGTACAAGAGGTCGGCACCACCGTTTTGTGCGAGCGTGACCGAGTTCTGCAGATCCGGCCGGCCCCGGAGGACCAGGTCTATCGAAATCACATTGCTGGGCAATGACCAGTCCATGGAGTGGTCCGCCAGCACCATCAGGACGCTGGAGTCCCACTTGCCGGTGCCCACAAGATGGTCCACGAACCGGCCCACCTGAAGGTCAGTATCTGCAAGGGCAGTATTGCGGGCCGCCTGCAGGGTGGTGCCGGACAGGTCGGAGTGGCCCAGACGGTCAACGTCGCCAAGGTTGGTGAACGTGAAGTCCGGGTCGGGGCCGCTGACGATGGCCAGCAGGGCATCCATGGTGGCGGCGTCAGGGGCATGACCGGTCACCGGCAGCAAGGGGGAGGGCTCCCAGCGGTAGCTCGCCCGGGTCCCGAAGATTCCGTACAGATACTTCTTGCTGAGCACAGAGGCCGTGGTGAGGCCGGACGTACCCAGGCGCTCCAGCAGCGTGGGACAGCGAAGATCGGTGCTGCGGTCCATGTCCCGGACCGCCCCCTCGGCAGGGTCGAAGACCGAGTTGGCCGGAACCCCCGACCGGTCCGGCCGCACGCCCGTCATCATCATGACGTGATTCGGAATAGTCTCCATCACCGGCAGTGACCGTGCGGCAGGAAAGTTGGTGCCCTCCGCCCGGAGGGCGGCGAGCCGCGGGGTCAGCCCGGGGGTGATCTCGTCGGGCCGGCAGCCGTCAATGACAAGGACATACGTGCGGGTCCGTGCGTTACCGGGATTCGTCGCCTGGCTGGCCCAGGAGGTACCGGGCGCTGCTGACAGGACGACGGCGGCACTTCCGGCGCCGGCCAGGCGCAGGAACTGGCGGCGGTCCGGGTTCACAGCACGCCGCCGGTTGCCGGGACTGCCTTGCCGGTGCCGGCACCGACCGTGAACGAGGTGGCCAGCGTGGCCGCTGACGCTTGCACGGTCCGGTCGGCAAGGACGTACCAGTCCATCCGCACTCCTGCAGGGGTGACGTCCAGGACGGAGTAGCCGTGCGAGTCGAAGTCGAGGTACTTCACGTGCGGGTTGGCCGTCCTGATGGCTGCCTCCACCGCCAGCGAGGAGGTCCGCGGCGGAGCGTTAAGTATGTCGTCGAGGTTGTCGCTGGTCACCGACGTGCAGACCAGTTCCGCCGCCACCGAGTCGCCCGTCGTGGGGTAGGTGAGGGGGTCGGCGGGGAGGTCGCAGGCCCACCCGGAGTGGATGTCGCCGGTAAGGAAGACGGTGTCCTTGATCCCTTGGTCCCGCAGGTGCCGGACCACCCGGCTCCGGTCCGCCTCGTAGCCGTCCCACTGGTCCACGTTGTAGGGGACTCCGTCGACGGTGGTGCCGCCCATGAGATTCTGGACCCCCGCGACCTCGGCAAGGCTGAGTGTGGATGGAAGGCGGACGGGGGCAATCATCACGGGGTTGCCCACCAGCTTCCATTGGGGGCCGCCGGAGGTGAGGTTGCCGAGCAGCCAGTCCATTTGGGCCGCTCCCGTGATGGTCCGTTCCGGGCTGTCCACCGCAGGGTCGACGCCGTTTGCCGCCTGCTGGCTCCGGTAGGAGCGCAGATCCAGCATGGACAGGCTGGCCAAGGCGCCGAAATCCAGGCGGCGGAACAGCGGACCGCCGGGCTCGTAGCGCACGGGCATCCACTCTGCATAGGCCTGGTTGGCAGCGGCGCGGCGTTCGCTCCAAAGCCCTTCTGCGCCCTCGGTATGGTTCTCCGCACCTCCGCTCCACGCATCATTGGCCGCCTCGTGGTCGTCCCAGGTGACGATGAACGGGGCTGCCAAGTGCAGGGCCTGCAGGTCAGGATCGGTTTTGTACTGTGCGTGCCGGCGCCGGTAATGGGCCAGGGTGGTCATTTCGACGGCGGGATCGTGAGGACGTACGACGGCGTCCCTCGCCTGGTATTCCCCGGGTGCGTACTCGTAGAGGTAATCGCCCAGGTGGAGCACGGCGTCGAGGTCCCCGCGTTCTGCCAGGTGGCGGTAAGAGCTGAAGTAGCCGGCTTGGTAGTTGGTGCAGGAGACGACGCCGAAGCGGAGGTGATCCACCGGAGCACCGGTGGCCGGCGCGGTCCTGGTCCGGCCGACGCCGGACACGGCGCGGCCGACCGAGAAGCGGTACCAGTAGGGCGTGCCCGGCTCCAACCGGCCGGCGATCACCTTCACGGTATGGTCGCGTTCCGGACCGGTCTTCGCAGAGCCCTTTGAGACAACCCTGCTGAAGGCAGGGTCGGTGGCCACCTCCCAATTCACTGTCACCGCCGGGCCGAGTCCGGAGCCAGGCGTGGCGTCATCGCTGGGGGTCACGCGGGTCCAGAGCAGCACACTGTCCGGATACGGATCACCGGAGGCAACGCCGTGGGCGAACACTGGATCTGCTGCGTGCGCCGGATAGGCGGCAAGAGTTGCGGCCCCAGTGGCAACAGCGGCAATTCCGGCAGATCGAAGGACTTGGCGCCTCGTGGGCGAGGAAACGTACTGGTGGGTAACAAAACGCATGCTTTCCAGTATCCGCACCGTCCAGCCTCGACAGGCGCGAGTTTGCCGAACATTCACGCGCTGGGCGGTGAATGTTTCCACTGGACCTGGTTCTGCCGGAAGGTCCCTGCACCGGTGTTCCTGTTGATACGGCAGTGCTCCGGCAAGGTTCGGGGTCCGTTCACATCAGGTTCATCCCTCCCACGGTTTCCCTTGGCTGAATGGCCGGTGACATCCCACCTACCTTCAGGAGACACCATGTCACGTTCCCCCGGCACATCCCGCCGCAGCTTCCTCGCGCTGACCGGAGGTGCAGCCGCCACCGCTGCCATCTACGGCTTCTCCGCTGCACCCGCGTGGGCAGAACCCCGTTTCCCCCGGAACCCGTTCACCTTGGGCGTTGCGTCCGGTGATCCCACCGGGGATGGCGTCGTGTTGTGGACGCGCCTCGCGCCGGAACCCCAGGCAGCGGACGGACTCGGTGGCATGCCGCCCTACCAGGTCCAGGTCGTCTGGCAGGTCGCCACCGACCCCGATTTCCGCACCGTCGTCAAGGCTGGAACGGAGACCGCGGCACCTGAGCTCGCCCACTCCGTGCACGCAGAAGTCGCAGGGCTCAACCCCTCCTCGGACTACTGGTACCGATTCCGGGTCGGGAGCGAGGAAAGCCCCGTCGGACACACCCGGACCGCGCCGGCCCCCGGATCGGATCCCGGGAAGATCACCTTCGGCCTGGCGTCCTGTCAGTCATGGGCAGGTGGCCGATACGCCGCCTACCGCACCATGGCGCAGGAAGACCTCGACCTTGTTGTGCACGTGGGCGACTACACCTACGAGGGCCGGAACCACGAAACCCTCGCCGACTTCCGCAACAACCACGCCAAATACAAGAGCTCACCCGACCTGCAGGCAGCGCATGCCCGGTTCCCTTTCGTCGTGACGTTCGACGACCACGAAATTGAAAACAACTGGGCGGGCGGTATATCCCAGCCCGACAACGAAGCTTCCAACGAACCCCAGCGGTTTCTGCAGCTGCGCGCCAATGCGTTCCAGGCCTACTACGAGCACCTTCCGCTGCGCCGGCCGCAGCGCCCCACCGGTCCCGACATGGTCCTGTACCGCGGACTGGACTACGGCAGCCTGGCAAAGTTCCATGTCCTGGACACCCGCCAGTACCGTTCCGACCAGCTGACCGAGAACTTTCCCGGCGGTCCGCAGCATCCCGATGTTTACGACCCTTCGCGCACCCTCATGGGCGACGCGCAGGAACAATGGCTCTTCAACGGTCTCTCATCCTCGACTGCACGCTGGAACGTCATCGCCCAGCAGACGATGATGGCCCAGTACGACTACGATCCCACGGAGACTCTCTCCGTGAACCACGACCAGTGGGACGGCTACGTCGTGTCCCGCAACCGCCTGACCAACTTCATCAACCAGCAGAACCCTGCCAATCCCGTGATCTTGAGCGGAGATTGGCACGCAGCCTTCGTCAACGATGTCCTGCTCGACCACTCGGATCCGGCATCGAGGGTCGTCACCACTGAATTCGTTGGGACCTCCATCAGTTCCGGCTGCGGCTGGGCCCAGGCCATCAAGGATGGGCTGCCAGCGAACCCGCACACCCGCTACATCAACCCCGATAAGCGCGGCTGGACCCGCTGCACCGTGAACGCTGACGAGTTCCGCAGCGACTACCTCGTCGTGCCCTCAGCTGCAGACACCACTTCACCGGCCGTCGTGGATGCTTCCTTCGCCGTCAAGAACGGGCGACCGGGGGCCGTGCGCGTCTGACCCCCAGCCGAAGGGGCGTTGGCCGCGCGTGGAGGGGCCGGGCCGGCGGCGGTTGGGGGGCGGCATCCGGTCTCACGGGGATGCCACGGCCGCCGGCCCTGTCCCTTCTTCCAGGCCCCTCCCACCAGCAGTGGGGCCATGCGTCTACGCTAGGGGCTCATCCTGAACGCCAGCCCACGTTCCCCGCAGGTTTTCCTCAAGAGTTCCGCCGAGGCCTTTGCCGAGGTGAAGTGGCTTGCAACGGTTGGTTCCGGCCGCGGTTTCAGCGGTGCAGGTGCTCACGCCAGTCCGCCGGCACTTTGTCCTCCGGTGCCGGGGAGGGCTGCTCCGGTGGCCTGGACTGCGGATCCGGAAGTCGCGGACCGCGGAAGAACTTCTTCGTCGTGATGTCGTAGAACCATTCCTCCCCGGGTTCAAAGGACCTCATGACGGGGTGTCCCACCGCTAGCGAGTGGGCACTGGCATGTTGGGAAGGCGATGAATCGCAGCATCCAATGTGGCCGCATTCCGCGCAGCGGCGCAGATGAAACCACCATCCGGGGCCGTCTCCGCTGAGGCACTCCCGGCACCCGGTTCCACTGGGGGTGGCGGAGAGATTGATTCCCGGGGTAGGTCGCTCGTCCATGGGTCCTCGATTCACACTGCTCAGGCCATCGCGCTTGCCCACGTCGGGAGTTATTGTGGCAGAATCTTCACGCCCGGGCACCCCTTGTCCCCGATGTTCCAGCGCGGGTATCGTGAGCGCCACCGAACCCTTGAACCGGAAAGACGGCGGCCATGGATGACTCGGTTCCGGTCATGCTGATTGCTACCACAGACCCGACCTCCCGGCGCATTCTCGGAGACGAGTTGCGCCGGCGGTACGGCGCCGACTACGAGGTGGTGGTGTGTTCCGGCCACGCCCATGGCCGGGCGGTGTTGGAAGGGCTGCGGCGATGGGATCGCCCGGTAGCACTCGTCCTTGGGTGCTATGGGCCTGCTGACCGTGGGGGACTCGATTTCCTGCGGCGCGCCTACGGCTTCCACCCGGCCGCCAAGCGGGCCGTTGTGGTGACCTGGGGCGACTTCGCCAGCGCCCCCACAGTGTTCCGGGCGATCGCGCAGGGATATGCCGAGCTGCTGATCATACGTCCCGAACGCCCGCGCGACGAGGAATTCCACGGAGCGATCACCGACGCCCTGGACGACTGGCACCTGGCCCAGGGGGTCGGTTTCGAGGCGGTTCGGCTGATCGGGGACGTCGGCGACGAAAGGACCCACTCCCTGCGTGACTCCCTGAGCCGCAACCACATCCCCGTGGGCTTTTACGCTGTTGGTTCCGAAACGGCGGACCGGACGCTCCAGGGCCTGGGCCTGCGCGACCCCAAGCTGCCGGTCATGGTGCTGCAATTCACCGCCCCACCCATTGTCCTCGAGAACCCCAGCGACCTGGAGATCGCCGAAGCGATAGGGGTGACGCGGCCTCCACCGGCGGACAAAATCTTCGATGTGGTGGTCGTGGGAGCCGGTCCCTCCGGTCTCGCGACTGCCGTCTATGCCTCCTCCGAAGGCCTCTCCACGATGGTGGTGGAGGGGGAAGCCGTGGGAGGCCAGGCCGGCACCAGTTCGTTGATCCGCAACTATCCTGGCTTCTCCCGCGGCGTGAGCGGCGCCCACCTGGCCTACCGCTCATTCCACCAGGCCTGGACTTTGGGCACCGACTTCCTTTTCCTGCGGAAGGTGAACGGCCTCGAAGCGGACGGAGACCTGTACGCCGTGTCGATCTCCGACGGCAGCGTCGTCCGCTGCCGCACAGTGGTGGTGGCCACCGGCGTGGACTACCGCCGCCTCGACATACCTCAGCTGGAGGCCCTGGTCGGCAGGGGCGTCTTCTACGGTGCCACAGTGTCCGAGGCCCCATCGATGGCCGGAAAGCAGGTCTGTGTGGTGGGTGGCGGAAACTCGGCCGGTCAAGCTGTTCTGCACCTTGCGAAGTACGCGAAAAAAGTGACGCTGCTGGTGCGCGGACGGACGCTGTCGGCCAGCATGTCGGATTACCTCATCTCCCAACTCGAGGCCACCCGGAACGTTGCGATCCGCTGCAGCACCGCCGTAGTGGGGGCCCGGGACCGGGACGGGTTCCTTGCCGCCGTCACGGTCGCCGCATCCGGCACTGCCGGGCCATCCTCAAGCGAGGAGATCGAAGCGGGCGGCCTGTTCGTGCTGATCGGCTCGGTGCCGCGGACCTCCTGGCTGCCCGGGACCGTAGAGCGTGACCCGGCCGGATTCCTGCGCACGGGCACCAGCCGGGATGCCAACGGGCCTCGATCCATGAGGGCGGGCAGGCCGCCATTGGCGCTGGAAACCAGCATGCCGGGTATTTTCGCGATTGGCGACGTGCGGGCCGGTTCGATCAAGAGGGTGGCGACCGCTGTGGGGGATGGCGCCACCGTAGTCTCGATGCTGCACACCTACCTGGCCGAGAACCCACTGCCTCAACCGACTCCTGCTACCGGGGAGGCAGCCCCATCCGAGGAGCATTCAGGGGATGTCCGCTTCAACTGAGGCCAGACCATTGATACCGCCGATGCGGTGGCTGCTCTACGTGGCTGCCTTCCTCGTGTTCCTTGCCGGGCTCGTGCTGTTCGTGTTTCCGCTCAGGACGGCTGAGTGGTTCGCGTGGACAGTCAATCCGCCCATGACCGCGGTCTTCCTCGGGGCGGCTTACTGGGCCAGCGCCGGGCTGGAGCTGACGGGGGCCCGCTCGGCAAGCTGGGGTGCGGCGAGGCTGGCGGTCATGCCGGTGTTCATCTTCACGACGCTGACGCTGGCAGTCACCCTGGTCCATCTCGACCGCTTCCACCTCTCGCCGGCCAACGGCCCCGTTGCCCAGGCAGCCACCTGGGCATGGCTGGCAATCTATGCTGTAGTGCCCATCGCGATGCTCCTCATCAGCTGGATGCAGATCCGGTCCCCGCGTGACGTCCCAACCTCCGTACCGCGTGGAGGGGCAGTGCTGCCCCTTGCACTCCGGCTGCTCCTGATGGGAATCGCCGCGGTACTGCTGTTGTACGGCGCGGCGCTCCTGGCCATACCCATGGCCGCCGCAACGTGGTGGCCGTGGCCACTCTCCGAGCTCACGGCGAGGGCTGTCGGAGCGTGGCTGGTGGGTCTTGGGTGGTCGGCCGCGCAGGGCCAGTTCAGCCGGGACCCCCACACGGTGCGCCCCGTGGCGCTGACCTCTGTCGCGTTCTTCGTTCTGCAGGTGCTTGCCCTGCTTCGGTATGGCGGCGCCCTGGCATGGCCGGGCGCACCGGCCATCGGCTTCGTAACCGTCCTGCTCGCCATCGGCCTCGCCGGGGGCTGGGCACTTGCACTTTCCGGCCCGGGGGTGGCCCGGGCTACAACTGCCTGAGTTCGCCGTCCTGCGGCTCTCCCCGGCCCAGCGCGTAGGAAGAGCCCGAGGGCGTCCGCTCAAGAAGCCCGAAGTCCACCATGTAACGGCGCAGGAGCACAACGTCGTCCGTGTAGCTGAGGAGCCGCTCGTTGACCTGGCGTTCGGAGAGCCGTTCACCGGGTGCGGCGATCTCACCGGCAATCCTGGCAAGGAGCTCACGACGTTCGGCCTGGTTCGCCGGGTACCTCTCAATCCGCCCCAGATGCATGAACCTGTCCAGCCCGGTCTTGGGCTGCCGCCGCGGCTGCTGTTCGAGCAGGTTCCGGAAGACCAGCCCAGATGCCTCCAGCCCACCGGAGGGTCGCTGTTCCACCAGCCCGGACTCCAGGAGATTGGAGATTGCCCGGTTGCGCCGTTGTTCCTTTACATCGGGAAGCACGTCGGGCAGAGCGGTGCCGAGAACGATCTGCGCATAGGCCGTGCGGGCGTCGCTGTTCCCCAGCGCCGCAATGACGCGCCGCCAGTGCAGGCCGGTCATCCCTCTGTCTCCGCCCACGTCAACCGCCTTTCCGCCGCTGCCCCGGCCTCCTGCCCCAACATCTGCCGGGCGATCGCAGACCCGCCGCCCCAGTCTTCCGCCTACCCGACGTGGATGCCGGGCCGGCGCTCCGGGTCGGGCTCGTTTTCACGGACGATTTCGCGGACCACCGGGGCGGTATCGCCGCGCCCGAGGAGCAGGTAGCGCATGAGGTGCGCCACGGGATTGCCTTCGGACCATTCGAAATAGGCGTGCGGTTTGACGCCGGTGGCATCGCGCAGCGCCAGCAGGATGGCCGCTATGGCGTTCGGCGCAGCGGGGCTTTCGGCGCGCAGGACGCGGTGGCGCCCCACTTCGACGCCGCTCACGTGCAGCACATCGCTGAATCCGGAAGGATCGGTGACGTCGATTTCAAGGAAGATGACGTCCGCTGTGCCAGGCACGGGGTTGTTTTCCCGCTGGTCGACCTCCTTGCCAAGGTACTCTGCCTCGTCACGTGCCTGGGGCCGGTTGGCGATCAGGTTCAGCCGCCCGTCGTAGGCGAGGGAATCGCTGATGAACTGGCGGGCGGCGTCGTCGAACTCGATGCTGTGGACGCGCAGTTCGGTGGTTCGGCTTACCCGGGACACTAGGGAGATGGCAATGATGCCGAGGACAAAGAAGCCGGAGATCGTGATGCCGTCAGGTTTCTCGACGACGTTCGCCACCAGGGCGTAAAGGATGACCAGTGACAGGACCGTAAAACCGATGGCCGCCCCACGCTGCTTCTTGGCAATCGCGGAGATGGTGACCGCGATGGCACCGGAAACCATCATCGCCAGGATCCCTGTAGCGTAGGCGCCGGCCTGCGCGTTGACGTCCGCCCTGAACGCGATGGTGATCAGGACGCTGATGGCCGTGTACACCAGGACCACGGGCCGGACCGCGCGGGCCCAGTCCGGGGCCATGCCGTAGGACGGCAGGTACCGGGGCACGATGTTGATGAGCCCCGCCATGGCTGATGCGCCG
The DNA here is from genome assembly GCF_057369995.2 of Arthrobacter sp. MOO21. Taxonomy (NCBI): domain Bacteria; kingdom Bacillati; phylum Actinomycetota; class Actinomycetes; order Micrococcales; family Micrococcaceae; genus Arthrobacter; species Arthrobacter sp. MOO21. Next base: position 3,642,417 of record NZ_CM170671.2, read on the forward strand.
GCAAACCACAGGATCAGGATGCTGCTGATGTCGTAAACGGAACCGAAGCCGTTCCCCAGGTGTTCGTGCGCCAGGTACGCCAGTGCGCGCCCATTGGCTGCGCCGCCTTCCTGGAACTCCCCGGCCGGAATCAGCACAGTGGTCACGAAGCTGCTGCCGATCAGGTAGACGCTCATGATCAGGGCGGCCACCGTGAGGAGCTTGCGGGTGTTCCGGACTTTGCTGTCCAGCTTCTCCTCCGGCGTCGTGCCTTTCGCGGCGACCAGCGGCATCATGCTGACGCCCGTCTCGAATCCGGACAACCCCAGCACCAACAGGGGGAAGGCTATGAGCGCCGGACCGATGATGCCCGTAATGCCCGCTCCAGGCCGGGCCAATGCCGAGGTCCAGTCGGTGATGAGGCCCGGCGTGGAAAAGGCTTCCACCAGCCCCGCCCCGATGATGATGCCGTTCAGGACGAGGAACACCGCCACCAGCGGAATGGCGACGGCCACCGCCTCTGAGAAGCCGAGCAGGAACACTCCGCCCAGGATCAGCAGCAGCACCACGGTGATGGGCACCGCTTGTCCGTTCAAAGCCGGCGGAAGGAAGGGGTTTTCGAGCAGGTGCACTGTGGCGTCCGCGGCCGAAAGCGTGATGGTGATGATCCAGGAGGTGGCGACGAAGCCCAGCAGGACCAGGACGAAGACCTTGCCCCGCCAGAAGGGGAGCAACCGTTCCAACATGGCCACCGAGCCCTGCCCGTGCGGGCTTTCGCGGGCAACGCGGCGGTACATCGGCAGCATCCCCAGGAGCGTCAGGGCGACGATCAGCAGCGTGGCCAGCGGTGACAGGGCCCCCGCGGCCAGGGCGGCGATGCCTGGCAGGTAGGACAGGGTGGAGAAGTAGTCCACACCTGTCAGGCACATGACCTTCCACCAGCTCTGCTGCGGGCCATGGTCCTCCACCGTCTCAGGCCCCACGGGCTGGTGGACGCGGTGTTCGAGCAGCCAACGGACGAAGGCGTTGTGCGGCGGCGCCTCCTTCTCGGGGTTGGGGACGATGGTGGGGACCGGGAACTGTTCGGAAGCCGTCAAGGACGCTCCTTCTCTGGCGGGCCGCGCCGGTGCGTTGGCTTCACATCCGGGCCGCTATCTTTTCGGAGCGTACCACCGGGCCACGCCCGTGCGGGCCAGCCTTTGCCAAAGCATTGACGGAAGATCCTGAAGGCGGTCCTGCTGCCAGCCGGAACAAGGCCCGCCGTCGCCCCTCAGGCGTACAGGGCCCGGGGGCTCAGAGGCCGACGACGTCGAGCGCCACGAGGTGCGCGCCCTCACCTTCGGCGAAGACCGCCATCCCCGCGCCCGGCTCTACGGGGAACACCAGGTCCGTGATGGTGGCGAGCCCGTCCTGGGCGAAGACCTCCACGGAGCACCGGTCCAGGTAGATCCGGAGCCGAAGACGGCCGTCCTGCAGCGGCACCGCCACGGATTCCACGGACGGGAAGGTTTCGTGGAAGTCCACGTGCCCCGACTCCCGCCGGTCCAGCCGCAGCATCCCGTCAGCGGTGTCGTAGCGGATGAGCGTGCGCTGGTCATCGCCGCCGCGCAGCACCAGCCCAACGCCGGCCGCCGGACCCGGCCGGAATTCGACATCGATGCGGGCCACGGACGCCGCCGTCGGGAGTTCCACCTCGCCCGGTGCCAGGGGCTGCGCGTCAAGGCGGAAGGCCACTGGGTCCAGCGCGGCCAACGGATCAATGGCTTCCTGCCGCAGCGTCAGCTGGCCGCCGGAACGGGTCAGCGACACCTCCCGCGGCAGGGACATCGCGCTGCGCCACGCCCCGGTGGGCGTCTCGCGGGCATAGTCCCAGTTGTTCATCCAGCCGATCATGATCCGCCGGCCGTCCGGCATGTTGCTGAACGAGACAGCGGCGTAGTAGTCGCGGCCCCAGTCCAGCCAGCGGTAGTCCCGCATCCGGCTGTCGTCCTGTTGGAGGCCCTCGGTGACGGTTGTTTCGGACCGGAACGTCACGCCGTCGAACTCTCCCAGGAAGTACTGCCCCGCCGAGCCGCCGGCGATACCGCCCGGGTTGATGTTCACGATCAGGACCCACCGGGTGTCCCGCGGATCCCCGTCCACGGGCAGCTCGAACAGGTCGGGGCACTCCCAGACGCCGCCGGTGGCGTTGGCGGGCCCGAAGGTGCTCAGGTGCTCCCACGCCTTCAGGTCGGCGGACTTGTAGAGCACCACCTGGCGCTGCACCGCCTCAACGGCGACCATCACCCAGTAACTGCCGGCATCGCCGTCGTACCAAAAGACCTTGGGGTCCCGGAAGTCGGCTGACGCACGGTCCAGCACGGGATTGCCCTGGTACTTCGTCCATGTCCGGCCCTCGTCCAGGCTGTAGGCCAGGGACTGGGCCTGCCGGCCCGCCAGCGGCGAGGCGTCACTGTAGGCGCTGGTGTAGATGGCCACCAGCGGGGGATTGGCCGGCGTACCGAAACCGGTGGTGTTGTGTTCATCGACCACAGCAGAGCCGGAGAAGATGGCCTCATGCTCATCGCAGGGGATGGCCACCGGCTGTTCCTCCCAGTGGAGCAGGTCGCGTGACGTGGCGTGGCCCCAGGACATGTTGCCCCAGTCCGGGCCAAAGGGATTATGCTGGTAGAAGAGGTGGTACGTGCCGTTGAGGTAGACCAGCCCGTTGGGATCGTTGAGCCAGTTGCGGTCGGCAGTGTAGTGGAACTCCGGCCGGTAACGGTCCGTGCCGGCCACAGTGGGAAGCGCCGTCGATATTGTCTTCATGGTCAGCCCTTCACGCCGCTGGAGGCGATGCTGTTGACGAAGGAACGCTGGAAGGCGATGAACAGCACCACCACCGGAACGGTGATGAGGGAGGCATACGCCATCACTTCACCCCAGGAGACGTTCAGCTGGAAGAAGTACTGGATGCCGATCATCACCGGCCGCAGCTCCTCGGACTGGACCACCATGAGCGGCCAGAGGTAGGAGTTCCAGGCGGGCAGGAAGGTCAGGATCGCCACGGTTGCCGTGGCGGGTCCGGCCAGGGGCATCACCACCTGGCGGTAGATCTTGAACCAGCCGGCGCCGTCGATCCGCGCTGCCTCGTCCAGTTCCTTGGGGATGGACTCGAAGTACTGGTGGAACAGGTAGATGGAGAAGGCGTTGGCGATGAAGGGAATGATCTGCACCTGGTAGGTGTCCAGCCAGCCCTTGGAGAATTCAAGGCTAAAGCCGTTCAGCTCAAAGTAGGGAAGCTGGTTGACCCACCACACCAGCGGCAGGGCCAGCGTCTGGAAGGGCACGATCAGCGTGGCCAGGATGGCGGTGAACACGATCTTCTTGCCGCGGACCTGCATGCGGGACAGGGCGAAGGCGCAAAGGCTGTTCACGAAGATGCCCAGGATAACGGTCACGGCGGAGACGCCCACCGAGTTGAGCAGGAACCGCGCGGCTGGGACGCGGTCGAAGACGGCCGTGTAGTTGTCGAAGGAGATGTTGCCCACCGGCAGGAACGCGGCCAGGGAGGACATGTCGCCGAAGATCTGCTGGTCAGGCTTCAGCGAGGACACGAGCATGAACACGATGGGGAACGCGGCGACGACGGCGAAGAGGATGCGCACCAGCATGGTACCGGCGCTGCGCAGGAGGAGTTGGTTTTTCATGTCAGTCTTTCTCCCGGGTGAGGTAGCGCTGCACCGCGGAGACGATCAGTACCAGGACGAAGAACACCAGCGAAATGGCGGAGGCATAGGAGGTTTCCTGCTGCCGGTAGCCGGACTGGACCGCCTCGTAAATGATGGTGGTGGTGGAATCCATGGGCCCGCCCTGGGTCATCACACTGATCTGGTCGAACAGGCCAAGGGCTTGGATGGTGATGGTGACGAGCACCAGGCTGCGGGTGTGGAACAGGCCCGGCCAGGTGACGTAGCGGAACTGCTGCCAGCGGCTGGTGCCGTCCAGTTGGGACGCCTCGTAGAGTTCGCCGGAGATGCCCTGCAGCCCGGCGAGCCAGATGATCATGTGGAAGCCGGCCGCCTGCCAGATGGACAGGATGATGATGGCCGGCATCGCGGTGTTGGGATCGCCCAGCCAGTCCGGGCCGTTGATCAGGCCGAAGCTGACGGCGGAGAGGATCTCGTTGACCAGGCCGTCCTTGCGGTACATGAACAGCCAGAGCAGCGAGACCACCACCATGGAGGTGACCACGGGCAGGAAGTACACGGTGCGGAAGAAGTTCACGCCGCGGAACTTCTTGTTGATCAGCAGCGCCATGACCAGGGCCAGGCCGGACTGCACCGGGACGATCACCACGGTGAAGTAGGCGACGTTGAGCAGTGCGCGGTAGAACGTGGGGTCCGTGAACAAGCGGGCGAAGTTGTCCACGCCGACGAACTCGATGGGTCGCGGCGAGATGAGGCGCGCGTTCGTGAAGGCCAGGCCGAAGCCGAGGATCGCCGGGATGAAGATGAAGGCCAGCAGGAGCACCGCTGCCGGGGCGATCATGCCCCAGCCGCTGAGCTGCTCGCGGCGGAAGCCGGGCCGGCGGTGCGGTGCGGGCTTGGCGTGCGACGGCGGGGCGGCGGCGTGGGTGCCGGAAGGGATGCGGGGGCGGGTGGGAAGGGGAGCAGTTGCCATGGGAGTCTTTCGTGGATCAGGCTGCCGGAGGGCCTGCCGTGCCGTGCGGCGCGGCAGGCCTCCAGCGGCTCCGGCTAGTTCTTGTAGCCGCCGTTGGACTTGATGTTGGCGTCGATCGCCTTCACGGCGTTGTCCAGGGTGGACTTGGCATCGGCGCCGTTGAGGATGTCCTGCACAGCCTTGCCGTACTCGGTGGCGATGAAGGGGTAGGCGGGCGTCTCCGGGCGCATCACGGCATATTTGCGGGAGAAGTCCATGAAGATCCGGTTGGCACCGCCTTCGGCGAACGCCGGGATCTGGGCTGCTGCCTCATTGCTGGCAGGTATGGCGCCGGTGGCCTTGGCCACCGCTGCGACGTTCTCCGGCTTCAGGGAGTAGGAGAGGTAGTCCATGGCAGCCTCGGAGTTGCTGCACTTGTTGGTGACGCCCCACTGCCAGGACGCGCCGCCGATCTTGGGGCCTTCGCCGAGGTCGACGGGCGGCATGACCACCAGGTCTTCGCCGAGCGCGGCCTTGGCCTTGTCCGCAGCCCACGAACCCGTGTAGACGATGGCGCTCTTGTTGTTCAGGAAGTCCTGGGTGGAGTCCTTGCCGCTCTTCTTGGCCATGAAGCCCTGGTCGGCGAGGCCGCGGAACCACTCTGCCCACTGGACTGCCTTGTCTCCGTTCAGCGCACCGTCCGCGCTCTGGAAGCCGTCCCGGTTGACCAGGTCACCGCCGAAGGACTGCAGGAAGGGGGAGTAGGCGTACGGAAGCCATTCGCCGGTTCCGGCGGTGCCCAGGTCCAGCGGGTACTCCCACTTGCCCAGGGCCTTGAGCTTGGTGAGGGCGTCCTGGAACTCCTCCTTGGTCCAGGGCTTTTCCATGGTGGCAACCCGCACGCCCGCTGCCTTCAGGTCGGAGGTGCGCGCCATCATGGCCAGGGCGACGTCGTAGTAGCCCACCGCGTAGGGCTTTCCGTCCCATTCAGCCACCGTGCTGGGCAGTTGCTTGGAGAGGTCCGCCTTCAGTTCAAGCGGCTTGAGGTAGCCGGCCCAGGCCCAGTTGGGCACGTTGGGGCCGTCGATGTCCACGATGCAGGGGAGGTTGCCTGCGGCAGCGGCGGAGACTACCGAGTCGTTGTAGGAGTCCTGGGGGAAGGCCTGGACTTTGATTTTCACTTTGTCCTGGCTGCTGTTGTAGGAGTCCACGATCTTCTGGACGGCGGCCAGTTCGTCGGGGTTGCCGGCGTTGTGGGTCCAGAGGGCAATCTCGCCGGACCCTTCAGTGGAGGAGGAGGCGCTGCCCTTGCCGCAGCCGGCGAGGGTGGCAGTGAGGGCGACGGCGGCTATGCTGGTCGCAAGGACCTTGGTGAGCTTCGTGTTCATGGTCAGTCTTTCTGCTTCGACAGGGTGGGGGGATTGCGGGGTCCTGCTGGGAGCGCGGCCGCTGCAACGGCTGCGTTCCCCTTTTTTGTGGGGATGACAGGTTTGATTCCGGGCAGCCTTGGCGGCTGCCGTTCGGGTCGGTTTGTGGCGTCAGGTCAGTTTTGGGGCGGGGCCACGGAACCCCGCTCGACCAGCGGGCAGGGTACCTTTTCGTGCGCAGGGGACGCGCCGGGGTTCTCGAGTTCGCTGAGGAGTTTCACGACGGCCCACCGGCCCATCTCGTAGTGGGGGAGGGCCATGGTGGACAGTCCCGGCCACAGTGCGTCGGCGATGAGTTCGAGGTTGTCCACGCCCACGACAGACACGTCGGCGGGGATCTTCAGGCCCAGGTGGCCGGCTGCCTGGTAGGCACCCATGGCCATCTGGTCGTTGAAGCAGAACAGCGCGGTGGGCCGTTCCGGGGCGACCAGGAGCCCGAGGGCCGCCTGCCGGCCGCCGGCGGTGCTGGGATGGCCGGTGACCAGGCGGTCCGCCGGCAACTCCACGCCGTGGCGGGCCAGCCCGGCGCGGAAGCCCTGGAGACGTCCGTGGGCGGCGGGAATATCGTCTTCATTGTTGATCATGGCGATGCGGCGGTGGCCTGCCGTGACCAAGAGTTCGGCGGCGGCTTCTCCGGCGCCGAACTCGTCCGGAACCACCGAGGACAGTGCCGTGTTGTCCGAGGTAGCGTCCAGCACGATGGTGGGCAGGCCCTGCAGCTCCGCAGGAACGGATACCAGCTGGTTGAACATGCGGGCATACACCACGCCGTCCACCTGGTGCTGCTGCAGTGCGCGGATTTCCTGCCGCTCCAGTTCGTTGTCGAGCCCGGAGTTGACCACCATCAGCAGGTGCCCGTGTTCGGAGGCCGCATCCTGTGCACCCTGGATCATGGCGCCGGCAAAGGGAGTGGTGGTGATCTCGTCACTGACCAGGCCGAGGATCCGGGAGCGCTGGTTGCGCAGGCCGCTGGCCAGCCGGTTGGGTGCGTAGCCGAGTTCGCCGGCCACGGCTTTGATGTGTTCCACAGTTTGGGCGTTGACCCTGGAGCTGTGCGTTTCGCTGAGGGCGTGTGACACGGTGGTGACGGAGACGCCTGCGGCCTTTGCCACGTCCCGGATGTTCACCTTTGTCGCCATCGACTTCGTCCTTTGCAAAACGTTTTGTATGTTGCCTGCATCACTATATGCAAAACGTTTTGCCCGCGTCAAGAGCCTCTCCTGGCGGCCCGGTCCATGGATGCACTGGACGGACCCGTATTTTCCCGCCCACGTCATTTTCCCCGCCCACGTCCTGGCGGGCTGCGGAGCAAGCAACGGGTAGGCTCTCGCTATGGATGCCGCCACCGCCGTCTCAGTCGTCATCCCCACGCGGGATGACGCCCCGCAGCTGAGGACATGCCTGGCCTTGCTTGCCCGGCAGACCAGGCCTGCCGACGAGATCATCGTGGTGGACAACTCGAGCACCGATGACACCGCTGGCGTGTGCGCCGCGGCTGGTGTCCGTCGGATTGTGGTGGACCTGCCGGGCATCCCGGCCACCGCGGCCGCCGGATTCGATACCGCTTCGGGTGGGATCATCGCCCGGCTTGACACCGATTCACGTCCGCCGCAGGACTGGCTCGAACGCATAGAGCGTACGCTCAGCGCTGCCGGCCCGCTGACCGCCGTAACCGGGCCGGGCGATTTCTACGGCGGGAACCGGCTCGCGGGCTGGGCCGGCAGGCACCTGCTCCTGGACGGCTACTTCAGGATCGTTGCGTTCCTGCTCGGCCACCGTCCGGTTTACGGCTCCAACTTCGCCCTCCGCCGGGAGGTCTGGGCGGGCATCCGCGACGCCGTCGTCCGGGACAACGCCCTGGTCCACGACGATCTGGACATCTCCTACCGTCTGCGGCCGGACATGGAGGTCATCTACGACCCCACCCTCAGGGTAGGGGTCTCCGCCCGGCCCTTCGCCAGCTGGGCGGCATTCCGGCGGCGCGTTGTGATGTCCGTGGTGACCTTCGACGTCGAGTTCCACCATGAGCCGCCGCTGCGGCGGAGGCTGGAGCGCATGCGCTGGCGCCGCTCCCACAGGCAGGACTCCGGCTAGGAGGGCCGGTCCGCCTTGGCATAGAGCGCCAGGAGGTCCCGGCTGAACTCGTGGGGCGAGGTCTCACACGGGCTGTGGCCACCCCGGTAGACCCCGATGCGCGCCTGGATTGACTGTGCGAACAGACGGTGGAGCCTGAGCGGCCACAGGTCGTGCTCTCCAACCGCGACAAACTTCGGCAGGGACGCCGCAGCCAGGGTCTGCCGAAGATCCGGGGCGTTCTGCATCAGTGTGTAGATGTCGCGCACGGAGGCCCGCCGGGTAAAGCGGAACCGGTAGCTGACGAACCGGCGTCTGCCCGGCGGAACCCGCACCACCCTGCTGCTGCGGATGCCCCAGATCAGCAGGGCGGCGCCGACCCGGCCGTTCACCCAGGTGCTGAAGCGGCCGATCCGGCTCACCCCCCGGAAACTGGCACCCGGTTCAGGCGGGCAGCTGAGCAGGGTCAGGGACCGGAACAGTTCGGGGCGCTGGGCGTAGGCGAGCTGGGCGACAATGCCGGCGAAGGAATACCCCACCACGTGGGCGGGCGTAGCTGTTGTCTGCAGGACCGCCAGGAAGTCGTCGACGAACAGGGCGTAGTCGTAGTGTTTCCTGGGCGGAACGAGGTTCTGCGGTCCCGCCCCTGCGGATTCATACTGGCCGGCGAGGTCATAGCTGAGCACAAAATACCCGGCGGCGGCGAGGCTGGGCATCATGAGCGAGAAGTCCTCCTTGGAGCCGGTGGCGCCTGGCACCAGCACGACGGCGGGATCCCCGGGATTGCCCAGGGCAAGGCCTGCAAGGGTGCCGCTGGGAGCGGTGATGCTGCAGCGGACCGATCCCGGGGGAAGGACGGACCAATCGACATCGCCCAGTTCCACGTCCAGCAGGGCGGCCGCATCCACCCGGGCGGAACCGAATTCCTCCGGGTCGATTCCATAGTCCCGCGGCTCCGGCTCCAGCATGCTTCAAAAATAGCCCAGCGGAGGGGGCTTAGTCAGCCGCCGGGGCCGCAGCCTGCCGCGTCACCTTCCGCACGAAGGCATGCAGGCGCCGGTACACTTCCTGCGATTCCGGGTAACGGTAGTCCTGCTGCCAGGTGTGTTCGGTGTTGGTGCTGCTCCAGTCGTAGACCAGGGTGTCCACCGGCACGGCATGCTGCCGGAGCCGCTCGATGAAATTGAGGTTCGCGCGGTAGAAGAAGTCACGCTCCGACGTACTGACGAACACTGGCGGGTGCCCGGCGTCGAGCCATTCGATCGGGGACATGAAAGCGGCAGCGGCCTTCAGCCGTTCAACGGCAAAGCCGGACGTCGCCGGCCTTTTGAAACGGCGCGACGGCGCAGCAGCGGACGGCAGCAGCATCCGCACAAAGTCCAGGCTCAGCACGAAGCCGCGCTCGAAGAACACGGAGAAATCGACCGCGCTGCAATGCTGCACCAGTCCTCTGAGGTGCTCCCGGTCGAGGGCGGGCCGCAGCGCATAGTGCGCGGCCAGTTCCGGCCGCAGGCTTGCGGCGGTAAGCAGGGCCGCGATCTGGCCGCCGGCGGAATCACCGCCCAGGACCACACGCTGCGGATCGCCCCCAAAATCGCCGATATTTTCAGCCACCCAGGCCAGCGCAGCATTCGCGTCATGAAGGACATGGCCCAGATGGAAGCGGGGTGACAGGCGGTAGTTGACGTTGACCACTACCATCCCGCCAAGCGCCTGGCTGGCACAGTACTTGGTGACGGCCGCCTTGTCCCCGGACGTCCAGCCCCCGCCGTGGAAATAGACGTAGACGGGAAGGGGTCCTCCCGTTCCCGCCTCCCCGGCGCAGGAACCCGTTGCGTCCAAGGGAGTGAGCACATCCAGCTGCTGGGCGCGCAGGCCCTTCCCCGCGTAGTCGACGTCGTGCGTGTATTCGACCTCGGTGATTGGATCTGTGTTGAATCTTGCGCGTTCCCGCGGGCCTACAGCCAGCATCAGCAGGCGCCATGTCCATACAGGAACACGGCGCAATACTCCCCGGGCACTGCGGGCAAAGGAAAAGGCGCTGCCGGAAGGCGGGGCCACCGCGGTCATTCCCCAATATTACCGGGCCGTAAGCGTCAGTCGCGGCCGGCCTCAAGGATGCGCCGCGCATCCTCCTGGGCTTCGAGGGCTTTGTCGCTGACCGGCTCGCCCTTCAGGTGGCCGGCGGCGGCGATCAGGCTCCGCAGTTCCGGGACGGTCCGCGGTACTGCCACCTGGTGGTGCGCCATGGCGTGGCAATTGGGGCACAGCGGTACGAGATCGGTGATGGGATCGAGCTGGTACCCGCTTCCCACTATCTCCGGCGGCACCACGTGGTGAACGTCCAGCACATCGCTGCCGGCCTCACCGTAGGCTGTTTCGAGCGACAGGCCGCAGGCCGCGCAGGAGGTTCCGTGGAAGGCCAGGCACACCCGGCGTGCGTCGGCGTCCCGTTCGTACCGGTTCACCCCGGTCCGGCTGACTGCTTGCGGCGGAAGGGTGCCGGAAACCAGCTCTTCCCAGCCGGCCGCCGTCGGGCCCTGCTCCCGCCACAAGCGGCGAAGGCCAGGCTCGGCTGACGGGGTCAGGGCCATGGCGGCCCGGCCGCTTGCGTTGTCCCACGGCACACCGGGGACAGCTGCGCGGAGCGTCTCGGCGCCTATCTGTTCGCCAAGCGGGAGCAGCGCGTCGAAAACGACCGTGACAAACCAGGCCCCGGCGCCGGACGGGCTGTCGGCGACGGGCCGGAACGGTTCGGACATCACCACTCCATGCCCTATGAGCCCGGTATCCGTGTCACTGGTGCCCTGCAGCAGGAGCCACGCTTCCGTCCCGGGCCCGGCGTTCCAGCGCGGACCGATGTTCCAGCGGTCAAGGTATTGCCCGGTCACCGCTACGTGATCGACGACGGCGTCATAGTTCCAGCGGTTCCACGCCCTGATGTCCCAACCGAGAATCAGTGCAGCCACCTGCTCACCTCAGCCCGCACAGGCCGGCAGCGCACCAACGGGATTGCGCACGAAACCGCGGACTGCGCACACGAACCACCTGCGCACGCCCGGAACTCAGATGGGTTCCTTGGCCAGCGCTTTGGTCCTGGCCGGTGTCTCACGTCCCAGGCGCTCATCGAGCGTGACGCGCAGCCTGGCCGCAGCCACCTGGACCCGGTGCTCGGCCGGGGTGGTCTTCTTCTTCGCCGGCTTGGCGGCGGAATTCCGGGAAGTGTACACAAACCGGTGCTCAGGAGATGCCGCGCTCATGGTCCAACCTCCCTGGTGTTGTTTTCATCCGTTGTTCCATTCTCGCCCAAGTTCGCATCGCCGTCCATGAAGGCCGGGCCGCCCTCCTGGTCATAACCGTCCCCGTTGTCTTCGCCGGAGACGCTCTGCCAGGCAATGTCGAACAATTCGAGTTCCTCGGTGCGGGCAAGCTCGCTGCGGGCCAGGACTTCCAGGGTGGCCAGGCCCAAAGCCTTGGTTCCTTCATCACCGTCCAGCGCGCGGTCCAGGGCCCACTGCGTCCGCCGCCACCATTCCGCCCGGCTGTCCGCCTCGGTCTTTTGCTCCAGGGCCGTCCTGTCAGCCGTGGTGCGTTGCTTCAGCGTTCGCCAGTTGATGTAGAAGGCAAGCAGGGCAGCGATGAGCACCGCCAAAGGGCCCAGCCCGGCGAGGATCACCCACCAGTCGGCCGGCCCTGAATGGACCATGACGTCCAGCGGGGCGGGGGAGGGGGCAGGGCTCATCCAGCCAGCTTAGGCCCCGGCTGCGGCCACAGGCCGGCGGACACCCCGCAACCGCCCAGGCAGAGATGATGACCTTCAGTGCCTTCGTCCCATCAGCCCCCGCGGCGGGAGACGAGGACCGGCCCGCGGGCATGGTGGAGGACAGCGTGGGCGGTGGACCCCAGGGTTTCCTTGACCGCCCCGTAGCCTTTGGTTCCCACAACCAGCACGGCGGCGCCTTCAGACGCCTCGAGAAGGGCTGCCGCCACGGACTTGCCGGACAGGAGCTTTCCCTGCACGTCGACGGCGGGCGCAAGGGCGGCTGCGGCCCGGACCGCCGCCTGCAGGACGTCGTCCCCGGCGGCTTCCGCGTCCGGTCCTCCGTGCTTGGGCCGTGCGTGGGTTTGACGGACATGGACAACGATGAGTTTTGCCCCTGCGCCGGCGGCCAGATGGCTTGCATCCTCCAGCGCGGCCCGGGAGCCTGACCCGTTGACCGCAACGACGACGGGACCGGCCGGGTGCAGATCCTCCCGGATGACGGCAACCGGGCAGGCCGCAGTTGCGGCCAGTTCCAGGCTGACGGAACCGACGAGCAGGCCCAGGAAGCCGCCCAGGCCGCGGCTGCCGACCACCAGCATCCTCCCGCCTGCTGCGGCCTCGGCCAGGAGCTGCGCAGGAAGCCCGTGCAGCAGGGTGCCCCTGATGTCCAGGCCCGGGCCTTCCGCCCTGGCGCACGCAACCCCCTCCTCGAGGATGGACTGGGCAGACTGTTCCAGGCCGCTGCCGGAAACTCCAGGGACTGGTCCCAGATGCCTGGTCAGGAGTGGCCACAGCGAACAGTGCACCACGTGGAGGGGACAACGGGCGGCCCGGGCCTGGCGGACAGCCCAACGCACAGCAGCCGCCGCCTCGGCCGAACCGTCAAAGCCGGCGACTATGGCTCTGGGATCCTGCATGGGTCACCGCGCTCCTCATCAGGGGACCTTAGGCCCTGTGACGGGCCCGTTTCCTGGCTCCATCCTGATTCTACGTAGCGAGGAGCAGCGCATGTCCGCCTGGCAGGAAATCATCACCCCCGGCCGGTTTGACGGCCAGACAGTCATCGTCACCGGGGCAGCCTCCGGCATTGGATTGGCGACGGCGATGCGCGTCGCCCGGGAAGGCGGCCGGGTGGTTGCCAGCGACCTCAGCCGGGAGGGCCTGGACAGACTGGTGGCAGGGAACGGGGAGCTGGACTTCGTGCCGGTCGCCGGAGACATCAGCCAGGAAGACGTGGTGCAGCAGGTGGTCGCGGCTGCGGGCGCCAGGATAGACGGGCTCGCCAACGTCGCCGGCATCATGGACAGCTTCCAGCCGGTGCACGAGGTCGACGACGACACCTGGGACCGGGTATTGAACATCAACCTGACATCCATGATGCGGCTGATGCGTGCCGTGGTGCCGGCAATGCTTACGGCAGGCTACGGCTCCATTGTGAACATCTCCTCCGAGGCCGGGCTGCGGGGATCCGCCGCAGGTGCCGCGTACACCGTGTCAAAGCATGCTGTCATTGGCCTCACCCGCAGCTCCGCAGTGATGTACGCACGCAGGGGAATCCGGGTCAACGCAGTGGCTCCCGGCGGCACCCGGACCAACATCCACGCGGAATTCAAATCCCAGCTGGCCACTGAGGTGCTGGGACCCTTCATGCAGGTGAACGTGCCTCCCATCGCCGAAGCGGGTGAACTTGCTGCCGGAATCACGTTCCTGCTCAGCAGGGACGGTACGAACATCAATGGCGTGGTGCTGGCCTCCGACAACGGGTGGAATGCGGTGTGAGGTTCCGCAGAACGGTAGCCGGAGTTGCTGCCATCTTCCTGGCGCTGACGGCGTTCCTGCTGGGCGGCGCCGCCGTCGCGCTCGCCGTTCCGCCGGTCAGCGTCGACATCCAGGACACGGCAGGGGTACTTGACCGGAACTCGCTGGTGCCCGCCCTTGAACGGCTCGACTTCCATGAACCGACCAGGGTCGTCGTCTACACCTATAACGGCCGGGAAGCGGACAACCTCAACGAGGAGGTGCTGAGGTTCGCCAGGACCCGACACCCGGAATGGATCAGTCCGGACGGGCAGAAATGGGCTGACGGGCTGTTCATCTTCGCGCTCGATCCCGTCGGCCGCCACGTGGGCACCTACATGGGCGAAGACCGGAAAGTGTCCCTCGAACAGCGCAGCGACATCCAGGACGCGGCAAAGGACCTGCTGCGCGACGCCCAGTGGACCGAGGGAACCATAGCCGGCGTGCGGCGCGCAGCCGAACTGATCAACCAGCCGTGGTACCGCTCCGCCGCCTTTGTTGTCACCGCCTGGGTGGCGGGTGGCCTCGCCGCCCTGGGCGCCGCAGCCTGGGTGATTGTCCGGGTCGTGACCAGGGCTTCCTGCCGCAAGCAGCTGGAACGCGGAGACCGCAGCTATGCCAACGTCAGCATGGACCTGGAGGTTACGGAGCTGAACGCCGGCACCATCCCCGCATCGTCGAAGTACGGCAACCAGGTGCTGGAGAAGCACCGCTCATTCCTGAACCGCTACAACGCCGCGAGCGAGCTGTCCAACCGCGTACACGCGCTGGGCGGGCGATCGCTCGGCAGCCGCAAGAACCTGAAACTCGTCCGGGAATACGCCGATGCCGCCGCAGAGCTTGACGCTCTCGACGACGTCATAGCCGACAGCAACGCGTTGCTGAACCGGGCCGGGACCTGGCCCACGGCGTGGGACCGGCAGCTCGCGCCCTTCCGGAACGACCTCGCCGGCCTGGAGCAGCTGCTGGCGAAGCGGCATGGGCAGGGCGATTCGGCCACGGCCACCGCGCTGCGCTCCTTCCGCGACCACAGCCTGCGTGACATCGAACGCTGGACGGCCGAGCTGGCGGAGGGGCGGATGACACCGGAAGATGCCCTCGACCATTTGTATGACGCCCGTTCCCGGCTGTCAGTACTGTTGCAGGAGCACGCCGAAACCGTCATTCACGCGTTCGCGAAAAACGATCGGGAGGCGCGCCTGATGCGCGAACAGATGGAGGGCGCCCAGGAAGGCGCGGACCACCGCCGGCAGCGGACCTACGAGCCGAGCATCCTGGGCACGGTCTATCCGTCCTACTATTTCTTCTCGGTGGCCACTTTTAACTCGGGCCTCAATTCCGGGGTCAGCAGCGTCAACTCGGCACGGGGCGGGGGCGGAAGTACTACCGGGTACGGGAGCAGCGGAGGAAGCTTCTCGGGCTCAGGCAGTTCCTCGGGCTTCTAGCGCTGCCCTCCCGCATGCAGCACGGGCACAATCCTTCCGGTACCGCGCCCGGAAACGGCGGTTAGGCAGCACCCCGGGATCCGAGGGTGCCCGGGCGTGCTCGCCGGACGTCGCGCCCTGGTGCCGCGGCGAGGACGAGGCTAGGCGGTGTCGCGGCACGCGGTGCGGCGACGTCCTCGATCAGGCCCATTCCCGCGCACTCCCTGACATCTTCGATGGCAGCGGCAGCCGCCCATTTATCGCTGAATTGCCCGGACACCGCCAGCACCTTGCCGTTGGCTGCAACCAGCCGGAAACGGATCTGCGCGTCTTCATCGACAAACAGTTCGAACGTACCCGCCATAAGCCTTTGTTCTCCTCAACGTCCCGCCTCCCCTGAATGTGGAGGCTCCAGTGGTCCGCAAGCGGTCCAGCAGGCCACGCAAGTCCCAGCCACTGTGCGTTTTTCGGCCTCCATCCACCGTCCCAGAGGACAGTCCCGCGGATTAGGGACCAAAGTCCCTGATCCTCCGGCCGGCCGGTGTTAGGGGAGCTGACCGGGACAGCCGGACCAGGGCGATTCCGGTTGCGGCGAACCACGCCCAGAGGAGGACCCCGTAGCCCCCGTAGAATTCCGGCAGCGCTTGCCGCAGGACTTCGGACAGGACGCCCAGGACTCCTGTGGCGATGCCCAACCAGGCCAGGAATCGCGGAAAATCAGCCTGGTGCCCCTTGAGCATCGCTGCTCCCGCGAGCAGGATTCCCACCGGGGAAAGGGCTCCCACGATGGCCGGCGTGTTGTTCTCGGCAATGATTGCCTCAGCGGCCGTGGCATAGACCTGCCGCTCTTCATCCGTCGCCGCCGCGACGTACCGGTCGCTGAGGTAGACGAGGTTCAGTGAGCCCCGGCTGCTGACCGGGACGGCCAGCAGCAGTGCCCAGGGCAGGCCGCCGAAGATCAGCGCTGTGAGGGCGAGGCTCTTCTGGACGGTGAAGAGAGCCACGAAAAGCGCCGTGAAGACCAGTACCGGAAGGATATTGGGCAGGATCCACAGGATTTGCTCGGCCACGTAGCCCGGCTTGTTGTCGGCTATGAAGAGGAGGGTGGCTTCGCCGCCATGGACCGGGGGAGGGGCAAGAAGGTCCAGCACCAGCGCCGCCACCAGGAGGAAGACAAAGAGAAGCGCTCCCACGCCTGCGAGGAGGTAGAGAGGCTGCCAGCCCTGTGCGCCATGCTGGGCTGAGGGGCCGGAAGCCGTCGTGCCTGGGCCGGTCATGCCTGCACTGTTCCATCCCGCCACCGCACCCGGTAGTGCCCTTTGTCCCGTGCTCCTTCCTGCTTCTGCTCCTTCCTGTTTCTGCTCCTTTCGCACGGTGCACCGGTGGCGACCTTCGGCCCTGGTGCGGACCGGTTCGGCGATCCTACTCTTGGCAGTGCAGTGGGCCGTGACAACGGGCCTCCGTCCAAAAGTCCGCACTCCGGAGGTAGACACATGGCGGCAGAGGAACGACTCCGCATAGAACTTGAGGATGCCGCCTCCAGCAAATGGTGGGCCCGCATCCTGTACACCCTGGGCTCGCAGTACGGCAGGACGCAGCTGCGCTTTGTTGGCAGGACTCCGGAGGGGCGCAGGCTTTATGCCAGCGACACATTTCCCGGGCCACCGCTGAACGCGACCCCGCCTGAGGAGAAGTGGGCGCCGGGCCTGGAGGCAGGCCTGGCGCAGTTGCGCGGGGAGATAGCGCGTGACGGGTGGCTTGAGACGGGCCGCGGCACACAGCCCTGGGAGCTGACATTCACCCGCCGCCCCGCCCGATAGGGCCGGGACGGTTCCGTCGGGGGAAGCCCGGGTCGGGGGGATAACAGACCGGGAGATGCCACTCATGGAATGGCGTGCAATGAATGGCGGGGCAGGGGCCTCAAGCGACCGGCCAGACCACCCTGGTCTGCCACGTTGCCGGGTCAGGCTGCTCCCGGGGATCACTGAGGTAGTACTCCCACATCACGTCCGCAGGGACGGCGCCGTCGGCTTCCATGCGCTGCCTGATGGCGTCGTAAGTAGCGGTCAGCGTGTCATAGGGGCCGGTGTGGATCGCTTCGAACGCATCGGTTTCCGGAAGCGCCGCGGCCACCACGTCATCCGTCCCCGTGAAGTGCCCGGCGACCGGAAAACCCGCTTCCACGTCGACAGTTTCGGTGGGCATGCCGCGGTACAGCGCAAAGGGCGGACCGGCCGGGCTGGCGCCCTGTGTCTGGACGGCGGCCATGACGGCGCCGAAGGCCCGCTCGAAGAAGCCGGGGAGTGAGTCCATGCGGACTATTTCACGCACCACGGCAACCGGCTGGCCGGTCAGGTGGATCCTTCGGGGCTCCTGGCTGTTCCCATTCATCCCACAAGGCTCAGCCATGACCCCGTCCTGCGACAGGGCATTAGGACTCTAATTTCCAGAGGGCAGAGGGCAGGGCCGGCCGGAAGGGGTCGCAGGTCAGCCGGCCGCTTCGTACGCTTCGCGCATCCACTGGAGCACCTCGTCGTCCAGTTGGGAACTGTCCCGAAGCTCCAGGTGGTGCATCCAGATTCCCGGGGACGGCTGGACTGTTTCCTTGAAGCGGGGTGACGCGGTATTCCTCGGCAGGGGCAGTGACAGGACAAGCGGGACCGTGGACTTGACGTACATGCCGGGGCGCCAGAGATACGCGAAGCCCCGGCGGCGCCGGAACGCCACCTGGCTCTTGGAAACACGGACTTCCATCGGCCCCAGGCTGTCCGCCATCCGCTTCACCGCCTGGTAGAGCGCATACGCGGGTGCTGCGCCCTCGAAGAACCGCTCCACTGCCCACGGCTGCATGGCGGGAGGCGGGCTGTCGGGGCGGGTCATCAAGGTTCGGGCTCGCGGGGCTCCGCCGCCTGCGCTGCTTCGAGGTCGGCGGCCCAGGCAGCGGCGCGCTCCACCTCACCGCTGAGCAGCGGGCCCTCGCTGCCCTTGACGTAGAAGGCCATGGGGCCGCCCACGATGCTGGCGCCGGCACTCTTGAGGGCCTTGGTCATCTTCCCTGCGGCGTCACCGTGGATGAAGAGCTTGACCCTGGTATCGAAGGCGGCCGCCTTCACACCCGCGAGCCCCGTCCCGCCAGGTCATCCAGCACCTTGCTGATCTTCGGGGTCGGTCGCCAGCCGTTGATGGGACTGCCGACGACGAGGAGGTCACCCGGGTGCAGCGCGCCGGCGTCGAATCCGTCCACAGGAACAGCGGCTGCGCCGCCCAGGTGCGATGCCACCTCCTCCGCAATGGTCCGGGTGTTGCCGTAGGCGGAGTCGTACAAAACAATCGTTGTCATGTCGGTCCTTTCCCGGAAATCGACGATGTCCAGGTAGCTCCCCTCCACGATGCGCCCTGCCGGGACTTGTCGGGAGGGCCGAAAGTCATGACCGCCCGCCCATGGTGGCGGCAGGGCGAAGTGCCCTACCGCAGGAAACGGCAGGGCCGTAGGCTCGGGTTATGCGTCGTGACCGCTCCCGGCCCGGGTGCCCGGGATGAGGAAGCAGGCGCCCCATCCCGGGGTGTCTCCCGGAAAGACAGCCCCGGCTGCTGATACCGGCGAACCGGGACTCCCCGCCGGGAACCGGCTGGTTCGCTTCATCCGGCTGTATCCCGTCGTCGCGCTCACCTGCCTGGTGTTGCTGGCCGTGCTGCTGTTGCTGCGGGCCGGCCTGGAACCGCAGGTGAGGGTGCTCGGTTCTGCCTATGCCGGCGTGGTGGTGCTGGCGCGCGTGCCGAAAATGGTGCGTGCCCTGCGTGAGGGGCGCTGGGGGATAGACCTGCTGGCCCTCATGGCCGTTGCCAGCACCATCGCGGTAGGCGAGTACCTTGCCGCGCTGGTCGTCATCCTGATGCTCACCGGCGGGGAAGCGCTGGAAAACTTCGCCCAGGGCCGTGCCGCCCGCGAATTGAGGTCACTGCTGGACAGGGCCCCGCGCTTCGCGCACCGCGAAAGCGCGGCCGCAGTCCTCGACGACGTCCCGATCGGCGACGTGGCCCCCGGGGATGTGCTCGTGGTGCGCCCCTCCGAGCTGGTACCCGTTGACGGCGAGCTCCTGTCCGGCTCCGCCAGCCTGGACGAATCATCCTTGACGGGGGAGAGCCTGCCCGTGGAGCGGTCCCGGGGAGAGCTTCTGCTCAGCGGCTCGGTGAACGGCGAGGCGGCCATCAGGATGCGGGCCACTGCCACGGCAGCGGAGTCCCAGTACAGCCGCATCATCGCCCTGGTGGAGGAGGCCTCCAGCAGCCGGGCCCCGGTGGTCCGGCTCGCCGACCGCTATGCCGTCCCCTTCACCTTCCTCGCCTTCGCGATGGCAGGCACCGCCTGGTTCCTGGCCGGCGATCCGCTGCGCTTCGCGCAGGTGCTGGTGGTGGCCACCCCCTGCCCGCTCCTGATCGCGGCGCCCGTGGCGTTCCTCGCCGGCACCAGCCAGGCCGCCCACAAAGGCATCATCATCAAGAACACCAAGACGCTGGAACAACTGGCCAGGGCGCGCACAGCGGTGTTCGACAAGACCGGGACCCTCACCTCAGGGCGGCCCGTCCTGGACCACATCCGGGTACGCGATGACGGCGCGGGCGCCGCCGCCAGTCCGGAGCGGATCCTGCAGCTCGCGGCGTCCGCCGAGCAGTATTCCTCGCATGTCCTGGCAGCCTCCGTCATCGAGGCCGCCGCAGCAGCCAGGCTCGAACTGCTGCCCGTCCAGAACGCCACCGAATCGGCAACGCAGGGCGTGGAGGCCCTGTGCTGTGGACGCCGGGTGGTGGTGGGCAAAGCGGGCCTTGTGCGCAGTGTGTCAACGGGCTTCCGGGATTCGGCGCTCCAGAGCGGCCAGCTCGCCGTGCACGTGGCGATCGACGGGGTGTACGCGGGTGCCCTGGTGATGAAGGACCCGCTGCGCCACGACGCCGTCGCCACGCTCGCGCGGCTGCAGGGGCTTGGCGTGCGGAACACGATGCTGCTGACCGGTGATGCCCAAGCGACCGCTGCCCACATTGCGGAGGAGGCCGGCATCGGCACAGTCCAGGCGGAGTGCCTTCCGGAGGACAAAGTCCAGGCAGTGGCGGCCATTGCGGACCGGCCGGTGCTGATGGTCGGTGACGGGGTGAACGATGCACCCGTCCTGGCCGCAGCGGACGTGGGCATCGCGATGGGAGCCAAGGGCGCCACAGCGGCCAGCGAATCCGCGGACGTGGTGGTGATGCTGGATGATCTTTCCAAGGTCGCCCAGGCGGTTGCCATCGGGAAGCGGACCGTCGCGGTGGCACTGGTGAGCATCTGGACGGGCATTGGACTGAGCATCGGGCTGATGGCAGTGGCCATGACGGGCTACATCCCTGCCGTCACCGGGGCCCTGCTGCAGGAACTGGTGGACCTGGCAACAATCCTGAATGGCCTTCGGGCACTCCACGGCGCGACCGGAAACCCTGACACAGCCGGCCGGGCATGACTTTCGGCCCTTCCCCCGGCCTGCCCGGGCCGGGAACGTGGTGTCTATGAATGCAGAAACAGCCCCGAAGCCCGTGATCGTCGGTGTCGATGGTTCCGAATACTCCTCCGCCGCCCTGCGGTATGCGGGCACGCTGGCGGCGCGGCTGGGCACCCGGCTGGAGGTGATCACGTGCGTCGGTATGCCGGACTACCTGGTGCTGTCCCGCCTTGAGGGCGCCGACCGGCAGTTCACGGCGAGGCTGGAGGACGCAGCCCGCCGCCTGGTCGAGGAAGCCCTGGGCCGGGCATTCTCCGGGGACCGGCCCGGAGAGATGGAAGTTGCGGTTAAGTTCGGGCCACCGGCGAAGGTGCTGGTGGAGGAAAGCAAACGGGCCCAGATGCTGGTGGTTGGCAGGCACGGCGAGGGCGGCCTGCTGGGAACGTCCATGGGCTCCGTCAGCAAGGCATGCGCCGCGCATTCGGCGTGCCCCGTGCTGTTGGTGGGGCAGGAGGCGGACGCCGTGTGAGGGCTGCCGAGGGCCTGACCTCGGAGCGGGCGGCCGCACTCCTGAAGGAGTCGGGACCCAACCTGCTTCCGGCGGAGAAACCGGTCCCGCAGTGGCGAAAGCTCTGGGGGGAGATGACGCACTTCTTCGCGCTGATGCTGTGGTGCGCCGCCGGGCTGGCCTTCCTCGCAAACATGCCCCAGCTCGCTGTGGCGATCATCGTCGTCGTCATTGTCAACGGCGTTTTTGCCCATATCCAGCAGGAGCGGGCCCAGCATGCAGCCGCCCGGCTGCGCGGACTGCTGCCGGCCGACGTCGTGGTGCGCCGGGACGGCCGGGTCCGCAAAGTGCACGCCAGCGAACTGGTGACGGGCGACGTCGTGCTGCTCACCGCCGGTGACCGCATCCCCGCCGATGTTGCCATGCTCTCCGCCTCGGCCTGTGCCGTGGACGAATCGATGCTCACCGGAGAAAGCGAACCGGTGGCAAAAACTGCCGGCGACTCCGGGTGGGGAGGCACGTTCCTGGTCAATGGCGAGGCCGAAGCCGCCGTGACCGCGACGGGCGCCGGGACCCGGCTGGCCGGCATCGCGGCCCTGACCAGCGGCGCGGTGCCGCCTCCCACGCCGCTGTCCCTGGAACTTCGCCGGATCGTCAGGGTCATCGCGGGGGTGGCCCTGGCCATTGCCGGCCTCTTTTTCCTGGTGTCGCTGCTGGTGGGCTTCCAGTGGCGGGATTCGTTCCTCTTCGCTATTGGCGTTGCTGTGGCGCTGGTCCCTGAGGGGCTCCTGCCCACCGTCACCCTGTCACTGGCGATGGGCGCCCAGCGGATGGCCTCCCGGGACGCCCTGGTGCGCAACCTGGAGGCGGTGGAGACCCTGGGATCCACCACTTTCATCTGCACTGACAAAACGGGGACCCTGACGCAGAACCGGATGAACGCCGTCGAGGTCTATACGGCGGAAGGATCCGTCCAGGTCGCGGGGGAGGGATATGCCCCCGTGGCCGTGGTCCACGGGCAGGGCACGGAAAAGGCCGCGGAGGCCGCAGTGGCGGCCCGGGCGGCTTCCCAGGGCCGGGCCGAGCTGCGCGGCGGGCAATGGCACGCCCAGGGGGACCCGATGGAAGCGGCCATGGATGTCCTCGCCCGCAGGCTGACCGGCACCGAAGCCACCATGGTGCCTGCCAGGCGCCTGCCTTTCGACCCCGTGCGGCGCCGCGAGTCGGTGGTCATGGGGGCGGAGCTCTTCTGCAAGGGGGCTCCCGAGACAGTGCTTCCCCTGTGCGGGTCCGTGCCCGGGCACGTAAAGGAACAGGTGGAGGTGATGGCATCGCGCGGCCTGCGGGTTATCGCGGTGGCACGACGGCGGCTGGCGGGGCCATCCGGGGAGTGGCAGTCAAGCACCGCGGGAGACCTGGAAACCGGCCTCGAGCTGCTGGGGTTGATCGGGCTGCAGGATCCGCCCCGGCCGGACGTGGGCGAGGTGATCCGGACGGCCCGCCAGGCCGGCCTGAAGATCGCAATGATCACCGGCGACCACCCCGCCACTGCGGCAGCCATCGCCCGCCAGATTGGGCTGATAGGGTCGCCGGAACGCATTTACGAGGGATCGGACCTGCCCGACGACGACCAACTGCTGGGTGCGCTCCTTGACCGTGACGGGGTGGTGGTCAGCCGGGTGTCCCCGGAGCAGAAGCTCCGCGTGGCCAAGGCGCTGCAGGCCCGCGGGCACGTGGTGGCCATGACCGGCGACGGCGTCAACGACGGGCCGGCCCTGCGTGAAGCGGATATCGGCGTGGCCATGGGCCGGAGTGGAACCGACGTTGCGCGCGAAGCCGCGGACCTTGTCCTGCTCGACGACCATTTCGGCACCATTGTCTCGGCCATCGAACAGGGCCGCGCCACCTATTCGAACATCCACCGGTTCCTGACCTACCACCTCACCGACAACGTCGCGGAACTGACCCCCTTCGTCATTTGGGCGCTGTCCGGCGGCAGGTTCCCGCTGGCCCTCGGTGTCCTGCAGATCCTGGCGCTGGACATCGGCACCGACCTGCTTCCCGCCCTGGCCCTGGGCGCTGAGCCGCCCGCCAAACATGTCCTGGCCCGTCGCGCCGAGCGGCGGCACCTCATGGACCGGCGGCTGATCGTGAGGGTGTTCTGCGTGCTTGGGCCGGTAGAAGCGGCAATCGAGATGGCGGTGTTTTCCGCTGTCCTTGCCGAGGGCGGCTGGACCCGCGGCACCGCCCCGGAGGCAGGCCTGCTGATGGCTGCATCAGGTGCCGCCTTCACTGCCGTGGTGCTGGGACAGCTGGCCAACGCCTACGCCTGCCGGAGCGCCACGGTCCCGCCCTGGCGGCTTGGCTGGGGCACGAACAGGCTCCTCGCCAGTGCTGTGCTGGCCGAGCTGGGGATCCTTGCCGTATGCCTGTACGTGCCATACCTCGCAGCCCTGCTGGGCCAGGCTCCGCCGCCGCCCCTGGGCCTGCTGCTGGCACTGCTGGCCGTGCCGGCGGTGTTGCTGGCGGACTGGACCCATAAAGCCATCCGGGGACGTGCCCGGCGCGGCCAGGGCGCGGCAGGGACCTAAGACTCTGCCGTGTCCAGGCCGGGGAACGCCAGAATCGAGCCATGACCTCAGCCGCCGAAACATCGCTGGCCGGCGTCCACGTCACGTGGATCGAAGAGACCGGAATCGCTGACATCCCCTCCGTTGGTGGGAAGAACGCTTCCCTGGGTGAGCTAAGCCGTGCCCTGCGGTCCGCCGGAGTGCGGGTTCCGGAGGGATTCGCCACCACCGCCACCGCCTACCGGGCCTTCCTCGACGCCAACAACCTGGAGCCGGGCATTAGGAGCCGCATTGAGGACTACCGGGCGGGACGTTCCACGCTGCGGCAGGCGGGGGCGGCCATCCGCGAACTGTTCCTGCAGGCCAGTTTCCCCGAAGACACCGCAAAGGACATCCAGGAGCACTACCGGGCACTGTGCCAACGCGCCGGGCAGGACCAGGCAGCCGTTGCCGTCCGCAGCAGCGCCACGGCCGAGGACCTGCCGGACGCCAGCTTCGCCGGACAGCAGGAAACCTACCTCAACGTTGCCGGCGGCCGCGCCGTTTTGGACGCCTGCCGGCGCTGTTACGCCTCGCTCTTCACCGACCGGGCCATCAGCTACCGGGAGATAAAGGGGTTCGACCACCTGGACGTTGCATTGTCCGTCGGCGTGCAGCGGATGGTGCGCTCGGACCTGGGCGCTTCGGGCGTGATGTTCTCGATCGACACGGAGTCCGGCTTTCCCCAGGTGGTGGTGATCAGCGCGGCGTGGGGGCTCGGGGAAACGGTGGTCCAGGGAACCATCAACCCGGACAAGTACCAGGTGTTCAAGCCCCTGCTGGCGGACCAGCGGTTCAGCCCCATCATCGAGCGGGAGCTGGGCGCCAAGGAGCGCAAGATGGTCTACAGCCAGGGCGGGGATGCCCGGACCCGGACGGTTGAGACCAGCGAACGGGAACGGCGCTCGCTGGTGCTCGCGGACCCGGAGATTGTCCTCCTGGCGCGCTGGGCGGCGGCCGTCGAGGACCACTATGGGCGCCCCATGGACATGGAATGGGCAAAGGACGGGCTGACAGGCGAACTGTTCATGGTGCAGGCACGGCCGGAAACGGTCCAGGCCCGGCGGGACATTTCCACCTTCCGCACCTACCGGCTTGCAGGGACGGGGCGGGTACTGGCAACCGGTGCCGCCATCGGCGATTCCATCGCCCGCGGGCAGGCGTGCGTGATCACGGATGCGAAGGACATCGAGTCCTTTGTCGACGGTTCCGTGCTGGTTACCCGGATGACGGACCCGGACTGGGTTCCGGTGATGAAACGCGCTGCCGGCATCGTCACCGACCACGGCGGCCCCACCAGCCACGCGGCGATTGTCAGCAGGGAACTCGGGGTGCCGGCCGTCGTCGGGACGCGCAATGCAACGGATGTCCTGTCCGACGGCGGCCCGGTCACCTTGTCCTGCGCTGAAGGGGAAGAAGGCCGCGTCTACGAGGGGCTGCTGGACTACTCGGTGGACGACGTGGACATGCAGGCCCTTCCGGCCACCCGCACCGGCGTCATGGTCAACATCGCCAGCCCGGCCGCTGCCTTCAAATGGTGGCGTCTTCCGGCGGCGGGCGTAGGCCTGGCCCGGATGGAGTTCATCATCAACAACCTCATCCGTATCCACCCCATGGCCCTGGTCCACCCGGAACGGGTCACGGATCCCGGCGAGGCCGGGCTGATCCGGGAACTCACCAGCGGTTATGGCGACCCGCAGGAATACTTCGTCGACGTCCTTGCCACCGGCATCGCGAAGATTGCAGCCCCCTTCCACCCGAAGCCGGTGATCGTCCGGCTCAGCGACTTCAAGAGCAACGAATACAGCCACCTGGTGGGCGGCAGCTACTTTGAGCGCCCGGAAGAAAACCCCATGCTGGGGTTCCGCGGCGCTTCACGGTATTACAGCGGCCATTACCGGGAAGGGTTCGCCCTCGAGTGCCGTGCCCTCAAGCGGGTCCGTGAGCAGATCGGTTTTTCCAACGTCATCGTCATGGTCCCGTTCTGCCGGACCGTCAATGAAGCCGACCTGGTCATCCAGGCGATGGAAGAACACGGCCTGGTCCGTGGCGCGGCGGGACTGCAGCTGTACATGATGTGCGAAATCCCCTCCAACGTGGTCCTGGCGGAGGACTTCGCGCGCCGCTTTGACGGGTTCTCCATCGGCTCCAACGACCTAACGCAGCTGGTGCTGGGCGTGGACCGCGACTCGGAGGAACTCGCTGGGCTGTTCGACGAACGCGACCCCGCCGTCACGTCCATGATTGCCCAGGCAATCAGCAAGGCACACGCCGCCGGTATCAAGATCGGCATCTGCGGGCAAGGGCCCAGCAACCACCCCGACCTCGCCGAGTTCCTGGTGGCCCAGGGCATCGATTCGGTGTCGCTGAACCCGGACACGTTCCTGAAGACCCTTCCCATCATCGCCGCCGCCGAGGCTGCCGCCAAAGGGTAGCTGGCAGAGCCCCGGCCGCCCGGGCAAGCAAAGCCAAGGGGCAGCCAAACTTCAGGGGCAGCAAAGTGCCTGGCCTGCACGCAGGCCAGGCACCGCCGTCGGCTGCTGGTGGGCCTCAGCCCCTGCTGATGGGGATCTTTGCGGAAGCTGCCACCTGCCCCTGGTCCGGCATCGGGGCGCGGACTTCCAGGACGCCGTCCTTGTAGGACGCGGAAACGTCGTCCTGCTGGACGCCGCTGGGCAGCGGGATCCGGCGCATGAACGAGCCGTAGCGGAATTCAGACCTGTAGCTGTCCTTGTCCTTATGCTCTTTCTTCTCCTGCCGCTCGGCCTTGATCGACAGCACGCCGTCGGCGACTGTCACGTCCACGTCCTTGTCGGGATCAATGCCGGGCAGTTCGGCCCGCACCACCAGCGTGTTGCCATCCACCATCTCTTCAACCCGAATGGCGGAAGACCCCGTCTCGCCCTCGAAGAGTCTTTCGATCAGATCCATGGGGGAGCGGCGGGTGTCGAACCATTTCATCAGGTCTGTCATTCTTGCCTCCTGCTCATCTGGACGCCGGATCATCGGGTTGCCCGGCAGTTCCACCATCCGCTTCCCGGGAAGCAGGTTCCAGAGTCAAAGGTCCCAGCCTGCTCCCGCCGGTGCGGGCGCCTGTCCGCCGGGCAAAATGTGCGGCGGCTTCGACGGCCAGGCACCCCGCCAGGGCAGCTGCGACGGCGACGGCCAGGAGTTCCGCACGCGGAAGTCCGAGGCGAAAGAAGTCCTGGGTCAAAGGGACAGTGAAGAGCAGGGCCAGTCCCGCGTACATGCCGGCCAGGATCAGGAGCTTGGGTGTGGTGAGGGGCCGTGATGCGATCACCAGGATCCATGCCGCCACGAGCGCGAGGGTCACGGCGGAGGCCGACTGGGCCTCTTCAGTGTCCCTCCCGCCCGAGGACTGGGCGTAGGCGGCGACGGCCAGTACGCATGCCGCGGCAGAGATCCCGGCGGGTACGGCGAAAGCCAGTGAGCGGCGGAGGAAGCCGGATTCATAACGCCGCGCTCCCGGCTGCAGGGCCAGGAAGAAGGCCGGCAGGCCGATGGTCAGGCCGTCGAGGGCGGACAGTTGCCGGGGCAGGAAAGGGAACGCCAGCAGCAGGATGCCGGCCATGACCGAGATGACCGTTGCGTACACCGTCTTGCTAAGGAAAACCAGGGACACCCGCTCGATGTTGCTGATGGCCCGGCGCCCTTCGTCAACCACTGCCGGCAACCTGTCGAAGCGCCCGTCCAGGAGGACGAGGCGGGCTACGGCCTTGGTTGCCGGTGCCGCGGAATCCATGGCAATGCCCAGGTCGGCCTCCTTGAGTGCCAGGACATCGTTGACCCCGTCTCCGGTCATGGCCACGGTGTGTCCCTGCCGTTTCAATGACTGGATCAGTTCCCTCTTTTGCGACGGCGTGACCCCGCCGAAGAGGTCCTGGGACTCCACGATCCCATCCTGCAGGAGCGGCTCTTCGGGGAGGTTCCTCGCATCGTAGGCCGGACCGGATCCGAAGCCCAGGCCGCGGGCCAGGGCCGAAACAGTCCGGGGATCATCGCCGGAAATGATTTTCACGGTGACGCCCTGGCGCCGGAAGTAGTCGAGGGTCCGGGGGGCGTCCGTCCTGATGCTCTCCCGGAAGGTCAGGAGGAACACCGGGGAAAGGTCCGCCGGCAAGCCGGATTCCGCGGCCCCAGGCGGCAGGGGGCCGGCATGTGCGCCAGCGCCAGCGTGCGGAGCCCGGTTGAGGCGAGCGCCGCTGCCTGGGCGCGTGCCCGCGAACTGCCGGGGGACCCGCCGAGCACCGCGTCCGGCGCCCCCAGGATCCAGGTCCCGGCTGCCCCGGATTCGGGACCGAACGTGACGGAACTCCACTTGCGCGCCGATGAGAACGGGACGGATGCCACCTCCGGGAGCGGAACGGTGGTGGGGAATGCTGCACCGATGGCGGCGGCTGTGCTGCTGGCATCCGATGCCGCCCCGAACCATTCCACGGCAGCCCGCCACCCGTCCTCCGGGCGCCTTCCGGTGCCATGGACTGCGTCAAACTCGATGGGGCCGGAGGAGAGCGTCCCCGTCTTGTCCAGGCACAGGACGTCCACCCTCGCCAGCACCTCCACGGCCGCAAGTTCCTGGACCAGGACCTTCTGGCCGGCGAGCCGGAGGCCGCCCACGGCGAAGGCCACGCTGGTCATCAGGACCAGGCCGAGCGGGATCATGGCCATGATGCCCGCAATTGTCCCCACAGCCGCTGGAACCCACCTCCATGTGGTGAAGGCGGCCGACCACCCGCCCTGTTCCAGCATCTGGGCATTCACCAGCAGCGCGGCGGTGGGCAGCAGCAGCCATGAGATCACGCGGAAGACCCTGTCCAGGCCCCGGCGGATCTCCGACGTGACCAGGGAAAAGCGCCTGGCTTCTGCCGCCAGCCCGGAGGCGAACGTCTCCGGTCCGACGCGCAGGACCCGGGCGTAGCCGGTGCCTCCCAGGACCAATGAGCCCGAGAGAAGCACGGCGCCCGGCAGCTTGGGCACGGGCTCCGACTCCCCGGTCAGCAGGGATTCGTCCACTTCGAGGAAAGCACCGTCCAGAAGCTGAAGGTCCGCGGTGACCTCGTCTCCTGCGCTCAGCACCACCAGGTCATCCGCTACCAGTTCCCCCGAGGGTATCTCTGTCCTGGCACCGTTGCGGATGACCCGGCATGTCGCGGCGTGCAGGATAGCCAACTGATCGAGGGAACGCTTGGCACGGTACTCCTGGATGATGCCCATCAGCGCGTTGCTGATGGCGGACAGGCCAAAGAGGGCATCCCGCCACTGGCCCAGCACCAACAGCAGGAGGAAACTCCCGCCGACGATGGCGTTGAACAGGGTGAAGACGTTGGCCCGCACGATGTCCCAGACGCTGCGGCTCGTGGCTGCCGGAACGCTGTTGACCTGCCCACTGTCGGTCCGTTCCAGTACTTCAGCCGTGGAGAGGCCTTCGGGCGCCCCGCGATGGCCCGCGGCGGGGCCCGAGACGCTTCTGTTCTGCCCGGCTGTGGACATGGCGCGACCAGCAACAGCTTCCGCCGTTACTCCTTGTGCTGGCTCTTGTGCATGCGGGTAATGACGGTGGGGCATGGGGGCTGGGTCAGGACCGCGTGCGCTGTCGAGCCGAGGAGGAGCCGCCCGAACCCGCCCCTGCCCAGGCTGCCGAGGACCAGCAGCCGCGCCCCGGCAGCCGCCCGGACCAGGGCGTCCGCGGGCTCCAGGACTGTCTCCAGGACGCTGTGGACCACAAGGTCGGGGTACTCCTGGCGGAGGCCTGCCAGCGTCTCGGACAGCACCAATTGTTCTTCCTCAACCACGTGGCCGGCGAAACTGGTGGAGGGGAGCCCTGCGGCGATCCAGCGGTTGGGGCCGGTGAAGGCGTAGAGGACCGTTAGTTCTTCACCCAGGACATCGGCCTCCGCCGCCGCAAAGGCAACCGCCTGGGTAGACTCGCGCGATCCATCCACGCCGACGAAGACCCCCCGCCCGTCCTCCTGGCCGATGCCGATGACCGCCACCGGGCATTCGGCAGTGGCAGCGGCCTGCAGGGCGCGGTCGGTCAAGGCCCCGCGGGAATGGCCGCTGGTACCCAGGACCAGCATGGACGCGTTCCTGGAATAGTCCCCCAGTGCCGCTCCCACCCCTCCTTCAAGCAGTTCCAGCGTGACCTGAAGGCCCGGCTCGGCGGCGCGCGCCTTCTCGCCGACCTCCTTGAGCAGGTCCAGGCCCCTTTCGCGGAGCACCTCGACGTAGGGCAGTACCTCAGCGGCCATCCACCGGTCATCCAGGACATGCAGTACGGCCAAGGGCACTTTGAGCCGGTTGGCACGGGCCGCTGCCCAGTACAGGGCGGCGTTTGAGGCGGGCGAGTCGGTGATGCCGACGGCGATGGGCTGGCTTGGTGCCATGGTGGCCATCCTTGTGGGTCTGGTGGGTCTGGTGGGGCGGGTGGTGGGGTTGGAAGGCTTGAGGGGTGGGCAGTTGCCCGCAGCAGGATTAGTCGGCTGTGGGCTCCCGGGGCGGCCACCAGTGTGTTGGTGCCGCAATGACAAACCGCCGGCCGCTGATGTCCTCCGGTGTGATCCGAAGCAGGACGTTCTTTTGTCCGGGTTGCCACGGCGAGAGCCCGGCGTCCATGGCGTCCTGGACTTCCTCCGCGTCCGAGACGACAGCAGCGTGGCCCTTGATGATGACGCTCCAGGCGATGGTCCCGTACTGGTTCATCCCGTCCGCCTCGACTGCCACGGATTTCCGGCCGGCAAGGGAGGCGAGCTTGGTGTTGTCGCCCGTCCGGATCAGCAAGGTGCCGTTGGTGGGGACGTAATTGACGGGGAAGTTCTCCACGGTCTCACCGTCCGCAAAGGCCACCCGGCACAGGGAAGCGGAGCGAAGGTATTTCCAACAATCATGGACGCCGAGATGCTGGATTCCGGGTTCTGTTGCTGCTGTGTTCATGGCCGTAGCCTAGGGCTGGGAAGCAGCCGCGGCTAGGGAAGAAGGTCCCGCCGGTGACAACGCCCGTGACCGATGAATTGCATTCGTAACAGGCCCGGCTATGTCTGTCGTCGCCGGGGTCTTCTAGAATGGTTCCAGGACATGCCTTCGTGCTCGGGGGAGGCGCATTCAGGAACGGGGACGTACTCCGTTCCGGGCGTTTGAATCGCGCCAGGGGCCTGCAAGGACGCAGGTGCTTGCCGCAGGAGGTGGAGCGTGGGCACAGAGCGGCAGTGGAACTCTCCCATGAGGAACAGGGTTGAGGACCTCCTGCGGGATTTGACCGTCCGGGGAGACGAGCTCCTGGATACCCAGGAACGGATCAACGGGCTGCTGGCCGCCGTCGTCGCCCTTGCCGAGGACCTGAGCCTGGAAGCCGTCCTTGACCGCCTTGTCCGCTCTGCCTGCGCGTTGGTGGGCGCAAAATATGGCGCCCTGGGCGTCATTGGCGAGGACCGCAGGCTCAGCCACTTCATTACCGTGGGTATCGATGAGGAGGGCATCCGTTCCATCGGCGACCTGCCGACGGGACACGGCGTCCTGGGCCTGTTGATCCGGGAGCCGAAGCCTTTGCGCCTGCACGATCTTGGCCGGCATCCCATCACCTCCGGCTTCCCCCGGAACCATCCGCCAATGAAGACGTTCCTGGGCGTCCCGGTACGCGTGCGCGACGAGGTGTTTGGAAACCTGTACCTCACCGAGAAGTTCGGCGGAAAGGACTTCACCCCGGAGGACGAGGACCTGGCCGTGGCATTGGCTGCCGCGGCGGGAGTCGCCATCCAGAATGCCCGCCTCTTCGAGGACAGCGCCCGCCGGCAAAGATGGCTGGAAGCAGGCATGGAGCTGAGCAGCCGGCTGATCATGGCGTCCCATCCCCGCGATGCGGACGGATTCGACCTGATTGCTGAAACCGCGTTGAAAGTCTCGGATTCCGCGCTGGCGGTGGTGGCGGTTCCGGCCGGTGAGGGCGTCCTCCGCTGCCAGTCCTCCCTGGGGGTACAGGGCCTGCAGGCCGGGCAGGAGATCACTGTCTCCGCCACGATCTCCTCTGTCATTGATTCGGGCGAATCGTTGGTGGTCCGCGAGCCGGGCCAGGTGTTCGAGGATGAGGTGGCCAAGAAGCTTGGTTCCGTACTGGTGTTTTCGCTCGGGCACGGCAACAGCGACAACGGCGTGCTGTTGGTGGCGCGTGCCCAGGGGGCCCCGGTGTTCAACCAGTCGGATGTCGAATCCAGCGCCACGTTCGGGAGCCGGATCGGGCTGGCACTGGACCTGGCCCGCGTCAACGCGCTGCGGGAACAGAACCTCCTTTTCACTGACCGGGAGCGGATAGCCCGCGACCTGCACGACCTTGTCATCCAGCGGCTGTTCGCCGCCGGCCTGAGCATCCAGACCTTGCGGCGCTACACGCCGGACCCCGTGGCACACGAGCGGATCGGCGCGGTCACCAGGGAACTGGACGACACCATCCGCAAATTGCGGGACACGATCTACTCCCTCCGGACCGGGGAGGAGGAGCGGGAAGCCCTGACGGGCCGGATTTTGCGGGTAGTCCGGGAGAACTCCCGCAGCTACGCTGTCACTCCCAAGGTTGCGCTGGACGGGCCCGTGGACTCGGTCCCGGAAGAGGTGGCCGTCCACTTGCTGTCAGTCGTCTCGGAAGCGCTCAGCAACGCCCTCAGGCACTCCGGAGGCGACGAGATCCAGGTTGCCGTCACGGTGGGCCGGACCCTGGTCCAGCTGTTCATCAGCGACAACGGGCGGGGGTTTACGGAGCCTGCCGAGGTCAGCGGCCTGGCAAACATGCGCTACCGGGCGGGGCTGCTGGGCGGCACCTGCGTCATCGAGAGCGCGCCCGGAAAAGGCACCGCCGTTCAGTGGACGGCGCGGCTCTCTTAATCGGGGCGGGACGGTCCAGCCTGGATGTCAGGATTCATCCGTGGCATTCCGGGTGACGTACACCGCAGCCTGGGTCCGGCGCTCAAAGCCAAGTTTTGCCAGGATCGACGAGACATAGTTCTTGACGGTCTTTTCCGCCAGGAACAGGTCGTCACCGATTTGCCGGTTGGTCAGTCCCTTCCCGATCAAGGCGAGGACCTTCTTTTCCTGCGCGCTGAGGGCCTCCAGGCGCGGGTCAACCGGGGCCCTGGACAGGCCCTCGATGATCCGCTGCTCCACCCCGGGCTCGAACAACGACTCACCGGCCGCGGCCCTGCGGATCCCGGTCAGAAGGTCATCGCTCCGGATCTGCTTCAGGATGTAGCCGGATGCGCCGGCCAGGACAGCACCGCGAAGGGCCTGTTCGTCGTCGTAGCTGGTCAGGATGAGGCAGCGCAGCCGGGGGTCGAGGGAACGAACGTCGCGGCAGACTTCTATGCCCGTGCCGTCGGGAAGGCGCCCGTCCAGGATGGCGATGTCAGGTTGCAGTGCGGGGATGCGCCGTGTGGCCTCGGCGGCGGAGCCGCTCTCGCCAACCACCAGGAACCCTTCACCCTCCAGCAGGTCCCTCAGCCCCTGCCGGACCAGCTCGTGGTCATCGAGGATGAACACGCGCATCGCCCCGGAAGAAGCTGCTGCGTGCTCGGTCCCCGCTTCATGGTTTTGCACCTCATGCTCCCAACATCGGACCAGGCCCTTCTTGCGGAAGGGCAGTCCCCTCGAGGGACTAGTCCCATTGTTCCCTGCGGACGGATCGGCGGGAAGGGACCAAAGTCCACAGCGCCCCGCGCAGGCCGGGGCCGCCGGCAGGTGGCGGGCAGCCGGCTGCCCGGTGCGGGCAACGCCGCCACCCTGATGACCTTTGGCCCTACCCCGCTTGCCGCGGGCAGTCCACGCTGGGACGGACCGCACCATGAGGGAGAACGGAAATGGCGATGGCAGCCGCGGAAACGCACCCGAGAATTATCGTGGGAGTGGATGGGTCAGAGGCTTCCGTGGCCGCCCTCCGGGTTGCCCGCGCATTGGCGGAACCCCTCTCGGCGAGAGTCGAAGCGTGGGCGTGCTGGGACGTCCCGGCAGGCTACGGCGTCTACCTGGCCGTCGGAATCGAAGGATTCAAATACGCGGCGGAACAGGTGCTGCAGCAGGCCCTGAAAGACGCCTTCGACGAGCAGCCGGCCTTCGTGCATCCCAGGCTGGTGCGCGGTAAACCAAGCCCGCTGTTGATCGACGGCAGCCGCAATGCGCTGCTGCTCATTGTGGGTCGCCGGGGACATGGGAGCTTCGTCCCCGGTTCGGTGAGTTCAGCCTGCGTAAGCCATGCGCACTGTCCCGTCCTGGTGGTCCACGCCCCGGAAGAAGGACGGCCGCAGGAAGGCCAGCCGTAGGAAGGCCCGCTAACCCTGTGCCCGCTATCCCTGTGCGTGGTGACGGTGCTCTTCCGCGCGGTGGTCGTGGTGGTGATGGACACGTTGCCCTTCGTCTGCTCCCACCAGTTCGTGGAGTCCTGCCACTGCGTCGGCAAGCGACAAATCCGGGGATTCGACGACGAACGGCATCAGCAGGCGGTTCTCCTTGTCCAGGTGCAGGGCGAAGATCCGCTGGATGGCCCCGGCCGCCACGGCGGCGGCCACCCCGCTGGAGGTCCGGAGCTCCTCGACCAGGTCGACGATGACTTTGTGCTCGGCGAGCATGCCCTCCACCAGGAGCTTCGCACCAGGCTTGCCGCGCGGCCCGCTGTACAGCGGGCCCTCCTCGGCGAGGGCATGGGGGACCAGTTCCCGGTCGCACCAGTCCAGCAACGCAGCCTGGGTGCCCTGCTCGGCGTTCGCGTCTCCGCCCTCGACGGCCTCTGTCAGCAGTCCGGCCATGCCGTTCAGCTGCCGAAGCATATCGGCGTGGTGCGTTTCCACCGCCTTCAGCGCCCGTGCCTCGTTGGATGCCTCTTTTCCTGTGGCCGGTACGGCATTCATTCGTTGTTGCCTTCCAGTTGTGGAACCTGCCGTTTGGAGCGCCCAAACGGCCATCGGAGGTCCTTTGTTGCCCAGTAGCCGGCCACGCTCATCACGGCGAATCCGGTGACCCCAATGAAGGGCGCCCGGATCACCAGGCCCAATACCAGGACGCAGAGGCCGGCCATGAAAAAGACCAGGCCGCGGCCCAGACGGGTCCGCAGCGAAGACGGGGGACCATTCCTGTTGAGCAGCGCGGCGAGCCGGGGGTCATCCTGTTCCAGGCCCTGGGCGATGCTGTCAAGCTCCCGTCGCTCAAATTCCGAGAGTGGCACGACTGCCCCCAATATCCATTCCGTGGTTGCTAGCTGCCTGGCTGGCCGCGCAGCACTGCCAGCCTGTTTTGGTATTCCGCAACGTCGATTTCCCCGCGGGCAAACCGCTCACCGAGTAGGTCCTCCGCTGTTCGCATCGACGGGGACTGGGTGTTGTGCGGATAGGGTGCCCGCAGCGAGCGGGCCAGCAGCACGATGCCGGTGATGACAGCTCCCCAGACCACCACCATGCTGATGCTCATCAGGACATAGCCCCACAGGCCCATGCCGTCGTTCCAGCCGTACACTTCCCTGACCTCCGGTCACTGTAGAACGGATGCCGGCCATCCGCTGACTCCAGTATCGGCAGGAGCGCGGCCACCGCGGCAGAGCCATTGGTCCCCCTTCCAAAGCACCCACCCCCGGGTCTGGCCGGCCGCCGCGGGGGCTTTTGGCACTGGCACGGTACGGCCGGCTCCGCCAGTCTGGGGAGGAGAACCAGGAGGAACGCCCATGGAGGACAAGGGGAAGGCCCGTGCCACTGCGCTTCCCCGAACGGGCTTCCTTGCCCGTTGGATCGGGTGGGTCACCCTTGGCGAGAGCCTGGGCTTCCTTGCCCCGGTCCTCGCCGAGTACATCGGGCCAACGCCTGGCCTGATGGCGTGCCGTTGCTCCTCGTACTGGCAGGCTTTGCCGAGGGGGCGGTCCTGGGCTGGTTCCAGGTGCGGCTCCTGCGGACCCGCCTGCCCGCCCTCGCCTCCCGCCGATGGGTGCTGCTCACGTCCGTTGCTGCCGCCGTAGCCTGGGCTGTCGGGTTGCTGCCGTCGGCCTGGCCGGCATGGCAGGACTGGCCGGTTCCGGCCCGGATTGCGGCCGGGGCGCTGGCAGCAGTCCTGTTGCTTGGCTCGATCGGGTCGGCCCAATGGATCGAACTGCGGCACCATGTGCCGCGGGCGTGGCGCTGGATCGCCGGAAGCGCGGCCGCCTGGGCGGCGGGACTGGCGGTCTTCATGGCGGTTGCCACCCCCTTGTGGGAGCCGGGGCAGGCGGCATGGCTGACCGCCGTCATCGGCGCGGGGGCGGCGGTCGCCATGGGGTTGGTGAGCGGACTGGTCCTGGTCCGCCTCCTCACCGAGGACCGGCCCCCGGGCCACCGGCTTTGAAAGCTCAGGCGCCAGGGGCTGCGGTGCTAGAAGCCGCGGCGCCGGAAGCGCTTCTCCACCGCGACGACCAGGGACGCGAGCACTGCGAGGCCCAGGATGCGCAGCCAGGCTCCGCCGTCGATCGGGGCAGTGTGGAAGAGGTCGTTCATTACTGGTGTGTAGGTGAGGACCAGCTGCGCGGCCGCCTGGACCAGGACGCCGAGGATCACCCACCGGTTGCTGAAGGGCCCGATCCGCCACGCCGGCCGGGACAGGGAGCGGCAGCTGAAGAGGTAGAACACTTCAACGGCCACGAAGAGGTTCAAGGCGGCGCTCCGGGCTTCGGCAACGGACGCGCCAACGCTGAGTTCATGTTCAAAGAGCCACCAGGCTCCGGCAACCATGAGGGCGGAAACCAGCAGGATCCGGAGCGTGAGGGTCCAGGTCAGGAGGGGACGGTCCGGTGCCCTGGGCGGACGGGACATCAGTCCCGGCTCCTTGGGCTCGAAAGCGAGCATCAACCCGAGAGCCACCGCAGTGGTCATGTTGATCCACAGGATCTGGGTGGGCAGGATGGGCAGCGCCCCGCCCACCAGGATGGCCACCAGGATCACCAGCCCTTCTGCCATGTTGGTGGGAAGGGTCCAGACGATGAACTTGGTCAGGTTGTCGAAGACGTTCCGTCCTTCCTCGACGGCTGCTTCGATCGTGGCGAAGTCGTCATCGGTCAGGACGATGTCCGCCGCCTCCTTGGCCACGTCCGTTCCCGAACGTCCCATGGAGATTCCCACGTCCGCCTGCCGCAGTGCCGGGGCGTCGTTCACGCCGTCGCCCGTCATTGCAGCAACGTGTCCGCGCGACTGCAGCGCCCCGATGAGGCGGAGCTTCTGCTCCGGCGAAACGCGGGCGAACACCGTGGCACGTTCGACGGCGTCCGGCAAGCGGTCAGCCGGGATGGCGTCCAGCTCCGCGCCGGTCAAGGCGGTCCCGTTGCCGTGATCGGAAGCCAGGCCGACGGCCGCGGCGATGGTCATGGCAGTCCGGACATGGTCACCCGTAATCATCTTCACCGCGACGCCGGCGCGCTGGCAGGCGTGGACAGCTGAGGCGGCCGCTTCACGCGGGGGATCGAGCATCGCTTGGAGTCCGGTGAGGGTCATCCTGCCGCGCAGAGCCGTCGCGGTCAGGGGGCTGCCTGGCACGGGCAGGTACAGGATGGCTGTGGCGAGCACCCGCAGCCCGGTGTCCGCGAGCGCGTGTGCCGCAGTGAGTGCAGCGTGGCGGTGCACCGGTGCCGTGCCGCCTGTTGCGTCCATCTGGAACGCGCAGAGGTCCAGGACGCGTTCCGCGGAGCCTTTGACCAGGACGATGCTGCGGCCGTCCGGGGGACCTGGCGGATGCAGCGTGGCCATGAACTGGTGCTCGGAGGCGAAGGGCATGGCGGCCTGGCGGGGGCGCGCCGCCAGGAACCCTGCAACGTCCACACCGCCTTTCCCCGCTGCCACAAGCATTGCCGCCTCGGTGGGGTCGCCGCGGGCTCCCCAGGTGGTTCCCTCCGGGAAGACGCTGGCGTCGTTGCAGGCGCCTCCGGCGAGGAGGGACCAGTAGAGTGCCATGTTGTCGGCCGTTGCCACCGGTTGGGCACCCTTCTCCGGCTGGCCCGCGGGGTGGATGTGCCCCTCGGGGCCGTATCCGGAACCGGTGACCCGGTAGCTGCGCTCCGGGGTCCAGATTGCCCGGACCGTCATCTGGTTTTCAGTGAAGGTGCCGGTCTTGTCCGAGCAGATCACTGTGGTGCTCCCCAGGGTCTCCACCACCGGCAGGCGGCGGACCACGGCCCGGCGTCGGGCCATCCGGCGGACGCCGATGGCCAGCGTCACCGTGACGGCGGCGGGAAGGCCTTCGGGGATCGCCCCCACAGCGAGGGCGACGGCGGCAGTAAACATCTGCGCAGGCTGCTCGCCGCGTGCCACCCCGGCGAGGAAGGCCACGGCAGCCAAGGCCAGGATGGCAATCGTCAGGGTCCCGCTGAACCGTGCCAGCTTCTGCGTCAGCGGCGTGGCCACAGGCTGGACGGCCCCCATGAGCCGGTGGATCTCGCCGAGCTCCGTTTCGCCGCCGATGGCGACGACGATCCCCGCCCCGGTGCCTGCGGTCACCAGTGTGCCGCTGTAGAGCATGTTCCTCCGGTCAGCCACCGGCGTGGCCCGGGGAAGCACCACTTCGTCCTTGGACACCGGTTCCGATTCGCCGGTCAGGGCGGACTCGTCCACGCGCAACGCGGACAGCCGGACCAGGCGCAGGTCAGCCGGTACTTTGTCGCCTGCTTCCAGCAGCACGAGGTCCCCGGGAACCAGGTCCTCCGAGGGGATCTGGTGCCTGCTGCCGCTTCGCATCACCACGGCTTTGGTGCGGACCAGCGAATGAAGGGCATCCAGGGCCGCTTCCGCCCGCACCTCCTGGATGAACCCCACCAGTGTGTTGACCAGGACCACCGCAAGGATGACGCTGGTGTCCAGGAACTCGCCCAGGATTGCGGTGACGGTGGCGGCGGCCAGCAGTACATAGACCAGCGGGTTATTGAACTGCCGCGCCAGCTTCCGCAGGACGCTGCCGCTGCGGGACCTCGGCAGCACGTTTTCGCCGAACTGGGCCCGTCGCTGGCTGACCTGTTCCTGGTCCAGGCCGCGGACGGCATCACTTCCGAGCAGCAGGACGACTTCATGGAAAGGCAACCCGTGGTGGGCGGGCTCCGGAGCGTTGGTTTGTGCTGCATCGCCGGCCACGGCACCGCCAGGGCGCGGCCCCTTGTGGCCCTGGTGCCTGCCGGCGGTTGCCTGGCCGGCCTTGGTTTGCCTGATCTTCGCCATGGTGCCGGGATCAGCTTCCCAGCAGGGCATCGAGGGTGGTGAAGCCGTAACCTGCGGCCCTGATCCGGTCGATGGCCTGCGGCAGCGCGTCGGCGTCCAGCGTCGTGGCGTCGTCAGGATTGGAGCCGATGTGCATCAGGACGATTTCGCCTGGCTGCAGCCCCGCCACGGTCCTGTCCACCACGGACTGGACGCTGGCGCCACCGCTGGTGCCCTTCCAGCCCAGCGTGTCCACCGTCCACCGGACCGCCACGTAGCCCAGGCCGTTGACTGTCGTGATGGTCCGGCTGTCACGCTCGCCGTAGGGGAACCGGAGGAACGGCCGTGGATCCGCGCCCGCCGCAAGGATGGCCTGCTCCGCCCCGCGCACCTGTTCGGCAATGGCGCCGTCGGTGAGGCCGGTGAAGCCGGGGTGGGTCATGGAGTGGTTTCCCACCCGGTGCCCGGCCGCCGCGATCTGCGCCACGCCCTGTGGATTGTTGGCGGCCCAGTTGCCGGTCAGGAAGAACGTGCCCGTGGCGCCTTTGGTGGACAGGGCGGAAAGGATTTTGGGCAGCCCCGCTGCGTTCGCTCCCGCGTCGAACGTCAGCGCAACAACACGCCCCGCCCCGGGGATCACGGTGAGGTCCTGGCCTAGCAGCGATCCGGGGAAGGGCGCGGCGGGTGCCGGCTCTGCGGTGGCCGGAGGCTCCGGAGGTACCGTGACGGGCGGCTCAACCGGAGTCTGGCCGGCCTCCGGCGTCCCGGTTTCCTGGGGCGCAGTGACCGTGGCGGAGCCGCTGGGGCCCGGTGAGGACGGTTCGGTGGGCGAAGCCGGCGGCGGGCTGCCGCCGCCCGGCCGCAGCAGGACGGCAAGGACTGCGGCCAGGAGCGCCAACGCGAGCACCACCACGACGGCGACGGCCCGACGTCGTACTTCCTTGCCCGACGCTGCCATTACGGACCCCGGCGCGCTGTCCCGGTGGTGGTGCCCACGGCTTCCTCAGGAAGCCCTGTGCGCTTTCTCGGGAGTATGGACCACCAGCACCGGGCAATGGGCGTGGGCCACGAGGGCCGAGCTGACCGAGCCGAGCAGCAGGCCGCCGAATCCGCCGTGCCCGCGGCGTCCCACCACCATCATGTCGGCGTCGCGGCTGGCCTCGATGAGTGTCTCGCGGGGATGCCCGCGCACCAGCCTGACCGTGACGTTCGCCGGCGTTTCGTCGCCGAAGGCCGTCTTCACCGCCTCATCGAGGATTGCCTTGGCCCCCTCTTCGAAGTGCTCGATGCCCATCATGACGTAGCCGGCGTACATCTGCGGGTACTCCCAGCAGCCCATGGCTTCCACCTTGGCACCCAGGGAGGTGGCAAAGCGCTGGGCCTGCCGAAGCGCCTCAACTGACGGCTCCGATCCATCCACGCCCACCAGGATCCGGGCAATTGGTGCTCCGGCAACACTCATGTCAGCTCCCTCGTTTGTCCGGTCCGGTCACCGCAATCATGCCGGGCCAGGGCCGCCGGGGCTAGGGCCGAAGGTCATGGGAGGCTCCGCGGCGCCCAGGTCCAGCCGGAACGGCGGGTATTCGTCGCGCATCAGCGCGGTGTAGACGATGACCCGGTAGATCCAGCGGTTGATCCCAAGGATCAGGTCGAACAGGGGGCGCAGGTACCGGCCCGTAAACAGCAGGGCAACGGCCGCGACCAGGACCAGCAGTCCCAGCAGCGACAGGCCTGAGCCCCGCTCGTACGTAGTCCCAAAAAAGTTCTGTTCGGCTTCCCATCGCCAGGTGGTGCCTGCGCAAGCGGCCACCAGGAGCAGGTGCGGAATGGCGAGCAGCCACCACTTGATGAGGACCAGGCCCCGGGAGAGACGCTGTGGGTAGTCCACCTCGAAGTCGGCCGGATAGTTGGTGCGGGCCAGGGTGAAGGGCGGGTAGACGTCAGTACCGACGGCGGCATAGGCGTAGAAGGCCACCCGCCAGTTCCAGCGGAGCACGCCGACGTTGAAGTCGAACAGCGCCCGCGGATACCGGCCGGTGAACAGGATGGCGAAGCCAGCCACGATGGTGGTGACGATGAATGCAAACCACAGGAAGAACAGAATGATGAAATGCGGGATGGCCAGGAACCACTTCACGAGCCACATCCAGCGGGAGAGGCGGGGATCGAGTTCCCCGTGGAGCCGTGCCGGGTAGGGCGCGTAGTCAGCCGATAAGCTGCCGGGCGGGGGCGGGACGGCTCCTGGCTGGACGG
The DNA here is from genome assembly GCF_057369995.2 of Arthrobacter sp. MOO21. Taxonomy (NCBI): domain Bacteria; kingdom Bacillati; phylum Actinomycetota; class Actinomycetes; order Micrococcales; family Micrococcaceae; genus Arthrobacter; species Arthrobacter sp. MOO21. Next base: position 3,683,547 of record NZ_CM170671.2, read on the forward strand.
ATTCTGGCGGGACAACTCCGGGTGGAATTGCTCCGGGCGGGACTGCTCCGGGTGGAATTGGTCCGGGCGGCACTGCAGCGCCGGGCGAACCGGGTGGGGCCGCTCCCGCCGGCGTTGCCCCTGGCCCCGCCGGACCGGCGGGGTAGGGGCTGCCGGGAGGGGCGCTGCCTGGATACGCACTGCCGGGATACGCACTGCCGGGATAGGGGCCGCCGCTGGCATACGGACCGCCCTGGTAGGGCCCTCCGGGGTAGGTGCTGCCGGTGTAGGGACCGCCTGCTGGCGGCCTGGCCGGCGGACCCGCGTGCCGCCCGAGCCCCATGGCCCCGAACACAATCAGGGGGATCCCGATCAGGAGGGCGATGGTTCCGCCCACCAGCAGGCCGGTGGCTGCCGGCCCGATCAGCTCGGACCGGAAACCGGCCTGCATCCGGACGTCCACCCCGGAGGAGGCGTCAGCGTTCATCACCACGATTTCCCAGGTGCCGGCCGCGAGGTCCCAGGTCAGCTCCTGCTGCCCCGGACCTGACACCGAGGTGGTCCAGAAACCCTGCCCGGCAGGCGGCGTGGCGGGCGTGTCCCCGGGGATGTCCCGGTACTCCGCACGGTCGCCTCGCCGGAAGGCATTGAGCAGCTCCGAACGATGGACGCCTGAGAGGTAACGCTCGACGTCCGCCTGCGGGCCGATGCCGATGAACACCTCCTTGCCCGGTGATGCGGATTCCGCCCGCAACCGCAGCGTCCCGATGTCGAAGGGAACCCTGCCCGGCACGTCTTCGCGGAAAGTCTCCATCCGTGGTGACGTGATTGCATAGGAGCTGACGGAAAAGCGGTTGGTACTGGACGTCAGGTACCCGTCGCCCTGGGCGGCTCCCACGGCTGACGCCACGGCACCGCCCGCCAGGGCGGCCAGGCCCGGCACAGCCAGCAGGATCCCGAGAATGAGCATGATGATGGCGGCGGGCTTTTTCATGGTGTGGTTCCTTGCACCTGGGAAACTCGGCGTGGAAGAGGAGCTGGTGGGACAGGGCGCAGCGCTGCGTACTAGATCTGGCTCACGCCGGCCTCGGTCCTGGTGATGATGGTGGGGCAGGGGAGGTGCCTCAGGACACCGTGGGCGGTCGAACCGAGGAGAAGGCGCTTGAAGGCGCCCCGGCCGCGGCTGCCCACCACCAGCAGCCGCGCACCGGAGGCGGCATCCACCAGCGCATCCACCGGTCCGCGCTCGGTCTCGAGCCGCTGGTGAACCGTGAGGTCCGGGTAGTCCTCCTTGAGCCCGGCGACGGTTTCGGAGAGCACAATCCGTTCTTCATCGACGGCCAGGCTTGCCAGGGTGGCTGTCGACAGGCCGGCATCGATAACGGGGTTGGGGACGCTGATGGCGTAGACAACCGTCAGTTCGTCGCCGTCCCGGTCCGCTTCCGCTGCGGCGAACGCAACGGCCTGGGTTGCTTCGGGGGACCCGTCCACGCCGACCACGACGCCCGTCCTGCCCTCAAGGTCCTGGGTTCCGACGACGGCGACCGGGACCTTCGCGCCCGTGGCGACCTGCAGCGCCCGGTCGGCCAGCGTGCCGCCGAGGTGGCCGCTGCCGGAGCCGACCACCATCATCGACGTCCTTTTGGAGTACTTGGCCAATGATCCGCCCACGCTGCCCGTGAGGAGTTCGGTGCTGACCGCCGGCTCAACTCCGTCCAGGCGGGCGGCAGCTTTCTGCAGGAGTTCCTGGCCAACTTCCTGGAGGGTGCCGAACCAGGGGTACGGCTCCGCTACCCAGCGGTCGTCCACGACATGGAGGAGGACCAGCGGCAGGCCGGCGCGTTTGGCCCGGGCGGCCGCCCAGAGGACCGCGGCCTGGCTCTGGGCCGAATCATTAGTGGCCACAGCGATTGGTTTACGGGTTGTCATGGCCGCACTTCCTGATCTTTTCGAAAGTTCCAGTAATGAGCAGGGCGCCGCCAGGCGCCCGGACCGCAGCCCAGCCATGCCGTGGTCCTGCCCTTCAAGACTGGCTCCGGGCGCGGCGGCGCTGTAGGGCCAAAAGTCACGGGACTGGATAATCCGGCAAGGGGCGTCCGGCCCGCCCGGTGCCCCCGTGTGGTCAAATTTGCCGCCGGGCGGTTCCCACGGGGCACGATTCGTCAGTATGCTTACTAATGTCCTCCGAAGAGAAAGGCACCATCATGACTGAACAGAACCTCCCCGACGACCAACTGGAAGTAGTCCAGGAAGACGACGTGCTGCTCGACCAGGCGCCCGGTGCCGCCTCTTCCCTTGAACTTGATCCGGTATCGGGGGAGCCCGACAGCTACCCGGGGGCCGCGGAGAACAACCCGGACCGCTGGCAGGAGGACCCGCTGCTGCAGGACGAAGCGGTATCCGGCGAAGAGGAAGACTTCCTTAGTGAGCAAACCCTCCGTGATGAGACCGCCCGGGCGCGGTATGAAGCCGGCGACGAGCAGGTGCCGCCGGATGCGCCCGCGCTCGGAGAGGCAGCGGCAGACGTCGACTTCGGCGAAGTGCCCACCGGCCTGGAAGCGGACGGCAGCGACGACGAGGAGAACTTCGGCGGCTCCCCGCTCAGCGAGTTCGAACCCGAGGACCTGGAGCACTGACAGCCCAGCCGGCGCGGCCGCGGCAGGCAGGGGAGGAGACGCCATGAAGACCAACGAACTGCTGGCTGACGCCTTCGGGCGGATCCAGGCAGTGGTAACGCAAACCCTCGACGGCCTCGATGAGGCCGCCCTGCGGCGGCGGCCGGCGGGCACCGGCAATTCCATCGCGTGGCTAATCTGGCACCTTGCCCGGGGGGAGGATGCGCAGGTGGCTCCGGCTGCCGGGCTGGAACAGGTCTGGACGGCGCAGGATTTCGTGTCCCGCTTCGGGCTGCCGCTCACCCGGCAGGACACCGGCTATGGCCATACCAGCGGCCAGGTGGACGCGGTGCATGCGCCCCGGGAACTCCTGCAGGAATACTACGACGCCGTGCACCGGCAAACAGCCACCGTCCTGTCAGGGCTCCGGGACGCCGACCTTGACCGCGTTGTCGACAGGAACTGGGACCCACCGGTCACCTACGGGGTGCGGCTGGTGAGCATCCTTGCCGACTGCCTCCAGCATGCCGGCCAGGCCGCCTACGCCAAGGGGCTGCACGGAGGGGAGGCGGACCGGGCCGGTGCGTGAGCTGGTGGTCCTGGGCACCGCCTCGCAGGTGCCCACGCGGGCCAGGAACCACAACGGCTACTTCCTGGGCTGGGACGGAGAAGGACTGCTCTTCGACCCCGGTGAAGGCACCCAGCGACAGATGATCCACGCCGGCGTCTCTGCCACCCGGATCACCAGGATCTGCCTGACCCACGTGCACGGCGACCACTGTTTCGGCCTGCCGGGAGTGCTGTCGCGGATGGCCCTGGACGGCGTGTCCCACCCGGTGCACCTGCATTATCCGGCGGCCGGCGAGGAGATCGTTCGGGCCCTTCTTTCCGTCAGTTCGCCAGGCGTAGACCTGCGGCTGCACCCCCATGGTTCAGCCGGAACCGTGGCCGAGGGCCTGGAGGTCCGGCCACTCAAGCACCGGATCGAGACGTTCGGTTACCGGCTCACCGAACCGGACGGCCGCACTTTCCTGCCGGAGCGGCTTCGCGCCGCCGGCGTCGCCGGCCCGGACATCGGGCGGCTGCAGCGCGGGGGCAGCCTTGAGGGGGTGCCGCTCGAGGAAGTGAGCATTCCGCGGCCGGGCCAGCGCTTCGCCTTCATCATGGACACGGCGCCTTGCGCCGGCGCCGACGAACTCGCCTCCGGGGCGGACCTGCTGGTCACGGAATCAACGTTCAGCGACGACGACGGCGGGCTGGCTGAGCAATACCGCCACCTCACCGCCGGGCAGGCGGGGCAGTTGGCGGCGGCCGCGGACGCGCGCATCCTGGTGCTGACGCACTTCTCGGCGCGGTACGGCGACGACGTCTCACTGCTGGCGGCCCAGGCGAAGGCGCGCGCCCCCGCTGTGGCGGTGGTGGCGGCGGACGACCTGCAGCGCATCGCCGTTCCCCCGAGGCGCACTGCGCCGGGATTTACGGTCCGGTCCGGATTCACGCCCCGCACCCCCCAGGACGAACCACGGAGATAGGGTTGTAACATGACGGCAGCAGCTGAATCGATGGTCACGCTCGACGGCAAGTTCGCCCGCGAACTGGCCGAACTCGCCGTTCCCTGGCAGGCCGAGGAAGCCCCGGCTCCGGAACTGCTGGTGCTGAACGAGGCGCTGGCCAATGATCTGGGCCTGGACCCGGGCTACCTCCGCAGCCGCGAAGGCGTCCGGCTCCTGGTGGGCAACCATGTCCCGGAGGGTGCCACACCGGTGGCACAGGCGTATGCCGGGCACCAGTTCGGCGGGTACTCGCCCCTGCTCGGTGACGGCCGCGCCCTGTTGCTGGGTGAGGTGGCCGACCGCAGCGGACGCATTCGCGATATCCACCTCAAAGGCTCCGGCCGCACTCCGTTCGCGCGCGCCGGGGACGGCCGTGCCGTCGTCGGGCCCATGCTGCGGGAGTACCTGGTCAGCGAGGCCATGCATGCCCTCGGGATCCCCACCACCCGCTCCCTTGCCGTCGTGGCCACCGGGCGGCAGGTGCGGCGCGACGGGATGCTGCCCGGGGCCGTCCTGGCCAGGGTGGCAGGAAGCCACCTGCGTGTCGGCAGCTTCCAGTACGCGCGGGCAACGGAGAATACCGGCCTGCTGCGGAGGTTGGCGGACCACGCCATTGCCCGCCATTACCCGGGCGCTGCGGAGGCGGAAAACCCCTACCTGGAACTGTTCCGGTCCGTGGTCTCGGCCCAGGCTTCCCTGGTGGCCCGGTGGATGCTGGTCGGGTTCGTGCACGGGGTGATGAACACGGACAACATGACCATCTCCGGGGAGACGATCGACTACGGCCCGTGCGCTTTCATGGACGCGTTCAACCCTGGTGCGGTCTACAGTTCCATCGACGTCAGCGGACGCTATGCCTACGCCAACCAGCCCGTTCTTGCCGAATGGAATCTCGCCAGGCTGGCCGAGGCGATGCTGCCGCTGATCGACGAGGACCAGGAGAAGGCGGTAACGCCGGCGGTGGAGGCGCTTGGAGCATTCCGCGGGCAATACAGCGCCGCGTGGTCCAGCGGCATGAGGGCCAAGCTGGGCATTCCCGAGGCCGCGGCCGGCGATGAGGAAGCCTCATTCGTGGTGGACGGGGCTATCGCCATCCTCAAGGATGGCCCCGTCGACTACACCCTGTTCTTCCGGAACCTCGGGAAGGCTGCCGGCGGCGACCTCCGGCCCGCCCGCGGCATGGTCCTTGACCTGGCGGCCTTTGATGCCTGGGTTGGGCGGTGGCAGGCCCTGGGTCCCGACCAGGAGCTGATGGACAGCGTGAACCCGGCGTACATTCCGCGCAACCACCTGGTGGAAGAGGCCCTTGCGGCCGCCACCGGGGGAGACCTGGGTCCCCTGCGCCGGCTGCTGGAAGCGGTCACTGAACCCTTCACCGAGCGGCCCGGGCTGGAACGCTACGCCGAGGGAGCGCCCGAAGACTTCGGGAGTTACATGACCTTCTGCGGGACCTGAACACAGAAGGGCGGCGGCCGGGAGTCCCGGCCGCCGCCCTTCTTTAAACCGCGCGGTGGTTAGGCTACGCGGACCGCGGAGTAGCCGCCGAGCCAGCTGATGGAGTGTACCTCGGTGGTGTAGCCGTTGACGCCGCCACTGACCACCTGGCCGTTGCCGGCGTACACGCCAACGTGGCCGGAGGTGATGATGAGGTCACCGGGGGCCGGGCTGCCCACCACACTGCCGTACTGGAAGAACTGGGTGGGGGCCAGATCGCCCACAGACTTGCCCACGGAGCGCAGGGCCTTCTCCACCATGGCGGTGCAGTCCTGCTGGACACCCAGCTGGCCGTAGGCCGAAGCGAGGATCGCGGCTCCCGTACCGGTACCGGTGGAGGCCGGGGTGGCCGACGCGTAGGACATGTTCATCCCGGTGTTCACCGGGGTGGACGCCGCAGCCGCCGTCACGGGGGCCGGGGCGGCAGCGGGTGCCGGAGCAGGTGCCGGGGCTGCCGCAACGTAGCCGGCACCCGGAATCTGGATCTGGTCACCCGGGTAGATGATCGAGGACAGTCCCAGCCCGTTGGCGGACAGGACGTCGTTCAGGCCAACACCGTAGGCTGCCGCGATGGCGCCCAGGGTATCGCCGGAGACCACCGTGTGGACGGTGGCGGCAGCGGCGGCCGGTGCTGCCACCTGCGCGGCGGGCGCGGCGGCGGCTTCGACGTTAGTCTGCCCTGTGGTGTCCGGGGCGGTTACACCTGCGTGGGCCGGCGCACCGACCCCGAAGGCAATACCGGATGCTGCTGCCACTGCGAGCGCCGGGCGGCCCAGCGAGCGGGCCTGGGACTTTGCTGTCGCGGCGAGGCCCTCGAGCACAATTGAGCGGGCCGGAGTCGCGCGGTGACGGGCTGCATTGGAAATTTTTGACACGGTTGATCGCCTCTCCCATGCCTGCGGGGTGAGCTGTCGGGTTCGGGCTGGAGATGCCCGGCCGAAAGCACCCGCGACGGACGGAGGCGCTATTCGACTTAACCCCAAGGCCTCAAGAGGCCATGGAAATGTGGTTCCCCCGTCCCTGCCAGCTGGAAACGATCGAATCCCGGGTCAGCGGCAGGGCTCGGCAAGCTGATGGGAATGTCCCGTCTGGGAGGGACACCATCCGACCATAACCCGCGCTCGGGCCAATTGTCACATTTGGATAACATGCGATGCTGTCCTCTCGAATTCAGCAATCGTCTTGATGCCCCACTTTGGCCTGCTGCTGCTGCGTGCCTGGGATAGTTTGGTAACTCTTCAGCAGCAACCTCCGCCAAGGCCGGGTAAGCACCCACGTGAGTTTCGGCACTATGCCCCTCACCGTGACCAGGATCAAGGCTCCCGGAAGCCGCGCCAGCCCGGCCCCCGTCGGTGCCCGGCGCATCACCGGTAACGGCGGTGCCAACGATGACTCCCCGTGCGGCGTCTGGAACCACTCGTATCCGGGAACTGTTACTGAGGGGGCGCTAGGCTTTCCCTATGCCAGACGTTGAACGGTTCCGGGTGCTGCTCGAGCAGGAGCGGGAACGGAGGTCGGCGTTGCTGCCCGCGCTCCGGGCAGATATCGCGGCGGCGAATTCGGCGCGCCAGGACTCGAACGTCGACGACGAGCACGACCCCGAGGGCGCCACGATTGCCTTTGAGCTCTCCCAGGCGTCGGCCCTCCTGAAGCAGAGTTCCACGGGCCTGGACCAGGTGGTGGCGGCCCTGGACCGGATCGCCGCCGGCACCTACGGTATCTGTGCCGTGTGCGGGGAGCCCATCGCCGAGGGCCGGCTGGAAGCCCGGCCGTGGACCCCTTATTGCATCCGGCATGCCGCGGCGGGGCGGGGACAATGACCGGTGCCACGGATACGGTGGCTGCTGCGGCGGAGTTCATCGACCGGACCCTCCAGAACGAGGGCGCCTGGTACCGGGCGGACGACGTCGGCAGCAGGCTGGGCGGGGCCCTTGCCTCCTACGGCTCGTCCGTGGGGGCGGTCCGCGGTACCGTGCGCGATGCCTTGCGCAAATTCAAGGCCCTTGACCACGACGGCACGGTCATGCTCGCTTCCGCGCTCTGGGGCCAGCCCAGACCCGGTGCCCGGCCCGTTTTTGAGCGGCGCCTGGCCGCCGTCGTGCTGCTGCAGTCAAAGGTCCGCATCCTCAGGCATTCGGACCTGACCCGCCTTGAGGGGTTCCTCCGTACCGCGCTGGCGCAGGAACTGGCGGAACCGATGCTCGCCCATGTCCTGGTGCCGCTGCTGGCCGGACTGGGGGAACGCGAACGGCAGCGCGCCGACGTTGTCCTGGCAAGGTGGCGGGAAGACCCGGACCCGCAGTTGCAGACGGCCGCGGACGCCCTTGAAAAGGACCTGACCCTGAGAAACGCACCTGGGAGATCCAATGAACGAACCGTTTGACCTCGACCGTTTTGTCACCGCCCAAAACCGCGGTGGAACCTATGAACAGGCGCTGGGGGAGCTGCAGGTCGGCAACAAGACCGGCCACTGGATGTGGTTCATCTTTCCGCAGATCGCCGGACTGGGGCGCAGTGCCACGTCCCGCACCTATGCCATCGCGTCGCTGGCCGAAGCCCGGGCGTACCTGGACCACGACGTCCTCGGCCCCCGGCTGCTCGAATGCGCGCAGGCACTGACCAACCACCCCGACCGGTCCGCCGAGGATATCCTGGGCGGCATCGACGCGCAGAAACTGCGGTCCTCCATGACACTGTTCCTCCGGGCGGCGCCCGGAGAAACAGTGTTCAAGACCGTCCTGGCCCAGTTCTTCGACGGCCAGCCGGACGAGGCCACCGACGCGCTGCTTGCCGAACAGGAAGCTGCCGGATAGCGGCAACTGCTACGGCGTGGGGCTGCCGCCGTTGACGTTGAGCGTTTCGCCCACCACGTAGCTGGACTCCGGCGAGGCGAGGAAGACATACGCAGGCGCCAGTTCGGCGGGCTGCCCGGCCCGGCCCAGGGGAGTGGACTGCCCGAACTCCGGCAGTTCCTCCTTCGGCTGGCCGCTGCTCACCTGCAGCGGGGTCCAGATGGGGCCCGGAGCCACCGCGTTCACCCGGATCCCCTTCGGTGCCAGCTGCTGCGCAAGGCCCTTCGTGAAGTTGTTGATGCTGGCCTTGGTGGTGGCGTAGTCCACCAGCGTGGGTGACGGGTTGTACGCCTGGATCGAGGTGGTGTTGATGATGGTGGAGCCCGGAGGCATGTGCGGCACCGCAGCCTTGGTCAGCCAGAACATGGCGTAGACGTTGGTCTTCAGCGTGTGGTCGAACTGCTCGTCAGTGATGTCCTGCAGGTCCTTCTGGGCCACCTGCTTGCCGGCGTTGTTGACCAGGATATCCACGCCGCCCAGGACGGCCACGGCGGTGTCCACCAGGTCCCTGCAGGCCGCAGCGTCCTTGAGGTCGCCGGGGACTTTCACCGCCTTGCGTCCCGCGGCCTCGATGATTCCAGCGATCCGCGATGCGTCTTCTTCTTCCTGCGGAAGGTAGGACAGGACGACGTCGGACCCCTCACGGGCGAAGGCAATCGCCGTTGCCGCCCCGATGCCGGAGTCCGCCCCGGTAATGATGGCGCGCCGGCCTTCCAGCCGCCCTGTGCCGCGGTAGGTCTCTTCGCCCAGGTCGGCCTTGGGCTCCAGTTCCGCGTCCAGGCCCGGTTCGGGCTGGTGCTGCTCTGGCGGGGAGATCTTCCCGTAGGCGGTCACGGGGTTGCGGAACGTGTACTGGTCGGTCATGCGGTCCTCCTCATCGCGCACAAAAACTAAGCATGCTTATGTTTCCCAGCCTAGGTGTATTGACCTGAGAGGTTGGTGACGCGGCTGGCCGGTGGCTGACCGTTGAGTGAGGTGTGGCCTCGATGATGATTGTAATGATGGAGCCAGTCGGCGAAAGCGGCAACACGCTCGGCCTCTGAGGCGTAGGGACGGGCGTAGGCCCATTCGTCGAGCATGGTGCGGTTGTAGCGCTCGACTTTGCCGTTTGTCTGAGGCCTGTAGGGTCGGGTGCGTTTGTGCTTGATGTCCGGGCCCAGAGCGTCTTTGAATGCGTAGGAGCGGTAGCAGGATCCGTTATCGGTCAGGACCCGTTTGACAGTGATCCCGTGGGACTCGAAGTAGGCATTGGCGCGTTCCCAGAATCCGGCCGCAGTGTCCTTTTTCTCATCGGTCAGGATCTCCGTGTAGGCGAGCCTGGAGTGATCATCGACGGCGTTGTGCAAGAAGGCGTGACCCGGTCTCCGGTTCGCCGCGGTACCGGTCTTGTTCCGGTTTCCGGCGGCCCTGCCGACACTGCGGTGTCCGCCGCCGTCAGGGATCCGTCCAAGTTTCTTGATGTCGACGTGGACCAGGTCCCCGGGGCTGTGGTGCTCGTACCGGCGAACCACCCGGCCCGTGGCCCGGTCCATCCACGCCAGCCTCGCCAGCCCAAACCGGGACAGCACCCGGTGCACCGTGGAGGGGTGAATGCCCAGCAGATAGCCGATCCGTGCCGGGCCCCAGCGCCGGTTGACCCTGATCGCGACGATCCGCCGCTCCCGCCGCGTGGAGGTCCGACGCGGGGAGTTGATGGGCCGGCTGGAGCGATCACCCATCCCGTGCTCCCCGTGCTCCCGGTAACGGGCCGCCCACCGCGCTGCGGTCGTCACGGACACCTGGAATCGCTCAGCAGCACGGCGCAGCGGCCACCCGTCATCGACGATGCACCGGGCCAGCCGGAGCCGTCCCTTCGGCGTCAGAAGCGCGTTAGCATGGGACATTGAAGACCTCCTTGTGGATCGGACTCTTAGACAAGCCCCACTCCACTTGGAGGTCTTCTTTTTGTCACCTAACCACGCCGCATGTTCCTAACCTCCGTGGTCAATACACCTAGGCAATCATGCCGCCCCTGCCAACCCGCTCAGGCGCGGGGAACCTCCACCAGCCTGACCTCCGCCAGCCGCCCGCCGTCAACGGCCGCTTCCATGTAGGTGCAGGCCGGCTGCCGGCGCCGGTCGGTGGGGGAGCCGGGATTCAGCAGCCGGAGCCCCCCGGGCGAGGTGGTGTCCCACGGGATGTGGCTGTGTCCGAACACCAGGACGTCCGCGTCCGGGTACAACGACTCGCAGCGCAGGTCGCGGCCCCTGGCCGGCCCCGTCTCGTGGACCATCGCAAACCGGACGCCGTCCAGGGTGATGCGTGCCGTCTCCGGGAGCCGCCGGCGCAGTTCCGGGCCGTCATTGTTGCCGTGGACACCCAGCAGCAACGTGCTGCGTTCCTCGAACTCATCCAGCAATGCCGGCTCCACCCAGTCGCCGGCATGGAACACCACGTCGGCGCTTTCGACGGCGGCCCACACCCGTTCCGGCAGGTTCCTGGCGCGCTTGGGCACGTGGGTGTCGGCGAGAAAAACCAGTTTCAGCGGCATACCGGAATCCTGCCATGCCTGCCCTGTTCCCGCAGGCCGCCGAGTCGTAATCTGGGGGCTGGGAGGTGATTGCCATGGAGGCAGCCCAAGGCGACCGCATCGTGGTGCGCGGACGGACCGTCGGATCCGCAGACCGGCACGGGGTGATCCTGGAAGTCCGTGGCCAGGGCGGGGCCCCGCCCTATGTTGTCCGCTTCGACGACGGGCACGAGACTGTCATGTACCCCGGCGGCGATTTCGCCGTCGAACGCGGCCACGCAACCTGACACCCGCCGGTACCTGACGTCCCGCCGGCGCATTGCCCCTGTAACGCAGTTCCGCTGTAAGCCGGAAGCACCTGTCAGACTGGAGCAATGGAACATTTTCCGGCCTCCGCTTCGTCCTCACGGCCTCCGCAGCGCACAGGTCCGCGCGACCCGGGTGATGCCTGGGTGGAGGGTGACCGCGGCCGCTACTGGGGCAGGTTCGGCGCGGCCGGTGTCCTGGCGTACGACCCCGCCAAGGGCGTCCTCCTCCAGCACCGCGCCGTGTGGAGCCACAACGGCGGAACCTGGGGGCTGCCCGGCGGGGCGCTGCACGAGGGCGAGGAAGCCGTCGACGGCGCACTCCGCGAGGCCTACGAAGAGGCTGCGGTCCCATCGGAGAGCGTGGAGGTGCTCTTCACCTCGGTGCTGGACCACGGCTACTGGTCCTATACCACCGTGGTGGTGCGGGTACGGGAATCCTTCGACCCCGTAATCAGCGACCCGGAAAGCATCGCATTGCTGTGGATTCCGCTGTCCGAGGTGGACGGCCTGGACCTCCACCCAGGGTTCGCGGCATCCTGGCCCGGCCTCTTGGACCGACTTGGCGGACGGGCCTAGTACCCCTCGCCGTATTCGGCCGTCACCAGGATGGGCAGGTGGTCGGAGTTGCCGCGCGGAAGTGTTTCCACGCTTGCGATGTCCAGGCCCAGCGAGGTGGCGAAGTCGAAGTGGCCCTTGAACACCTTGTAGCGGGTGTAGGTGCGGCGGTTGCTGAGGGAGAGCGCGTACCCGGAGTTCTTCATGTGCATGTCCAGGTTCTTGGTGAAGAACGGGTAGTTGAAATCCCCTACCATCAGCGTCATCAAGCCCCTGCCCATGCTCAGCAGTTCGGCGTGCGCTGCATGGATCTGCTTGCGCCGCAGGGAGTTGGAGGCAGTGAGCGGCGCCGCGTGGAACGAGCCTATGACCAGTTCGTGCTGGGTCTCGTTGTCCATGACACGCGTCCCGATGAGGCGCTCGTGCGCGGGGGCCAGCACGCGGTCGTGCATGGATTTCTTCAACGCAAAGGACTGCGTGTCCAGGGCGGTGAACCGGCTGGTGCGGTAATAGATGGCCAGGCCCAGCCGGTTGCCCTTGGTGACGTCTGCCAGGTGCAACGGGCCCAGCGTCTCGGGCAGGTCGCTGGCATCCACCTCCTGGAGGCAGAGCGCATCGATGTCGTGATTCCGTGCCAGGGCGAGAAGTTCGCCGCTCGCCTTGTGCTTGCGGAGGTTGTAGCTGATGACGCGCATGAAATACCTCTTTTGAGGTTGCTGACAGGACCAGTTCCTGAGTCTAGTCCGATGCCTGCACGGACACCCCAACATTTCGCCCGCTGCCCGGCGTGCCGTCCCGGCACGGGATAGAGTTAGGGCCAATTCACCGAAATCCCTGAAGGGGCCAGCGTTGACTGCAGATCTGCCCGAACTCGCCGAAGGCAACTTTTACTACCAGGCGCTCGGTGGCGGCCGTTTCCGGTCGACCATCCACGCCCAGGGCGCCTGGAATGCCCACGAACAGCACATGGCTCCCGCCTCCGGACTGATGGCCGAGGCCCTGGAGCGGCACGAGCCGCGCGCAGACCTGCGGATGGCCCGGCTCAGCTACGAGATCCTGGGGCTGATTCCAGGGGGCGAATTCCAGATTGAGACCACCACGCTTCGGCCCGGGAAGACCATAGAACTGGTCCAGGCCGAACTCGTGGCCGGCGGCCGCACGGCGATCCGTGGCACCGCGTGGCGGATGGTCACCAGCGACACCAGTGGCGTGGCCGCCGTCGAGGATCAGACGATTCCGGGCCCCGACGAATGCAAGCCGTATGACGGCTCCGCCGTCTGGCCCGGCGGCTTTATCCGTTCGCTGGAGATGCGGGTGGCTGAAGGCCACCGGCCGGGAGCAGGCAAGGTGTGGCTGCGCACGGAGCACCCCTTGACGGACCAGGCCGACAGCGGCGACACAGCCCGGCTCATGGGCCTGGTGGACACCGCAAACGGCATCGCCGCCCGCGTCCCGCCCGGCAAGGACAGCTACGCCTTTCCCAACCTGGACCTCCAGATCCACATGTACCGCAGGCCAGGGGGCGAGTGGCTGGGGCTGGACAACGCCGTCTCGTTCGGCCGCGACGGGATCGGACTCACCTCAACGGTGCTGCACGACCGTCAGGGGCCCTTCGGCCGGGCCGAGCAGATCCTGACGCTCCGCAGGACCTGACCAGCCCGCGCCCCCGTGAACGCGCAGGGGACGGCCGTCCGGGGCAGGTCCGTGGAGGCAGGCGGTAGGCAACGTGCCGGATGTATCGTTGTATATCGTTGGCGTTTCACAGAGGAGATCACCATGCGTGGTTCATTCCCGGCAGGCGGATTCGGCGGCAACAACATCGACGCCATGTGGCAGGCCGTCGAGGAGCTCCGCTCACGCTTTGAAAAACACGGGAGCACCCGTGCAGGCAAAGGTGAAGTGCGTGCGGCGGTGCTGGCACTGCTGGCGGAGCGTCCCATGCACGGCTACCAGATTATCCGCGAGATCGAAGACCGCAGCGGCGGCGCCTGGAAACCCAGCGCGGGTTCCGTGTACCCCACGCTGCAGCTCCTGGCCGACGAAGGTTCCATCAAGGCCGAGGAATCCAATGGCCGCAAAATCTACTCCCTGACGGAATCGGGCCGCGAAGAGGCAGCTGCCCATCACGGTCCCGCGCCCTGGGACGCCGCGGCCGCCGGCTCGGGCTCCCTGCCCAGGGCCGCCGTCGAGCTCGCCCAGGCTACAGCCCAGGTGGGGCGCACGGGCTCGCCGGAGCAGGTGCAGGAGGCGGTGGCAGTGCTCGATGAGGCGCGCCGCCGGATGTACGCGATCCTCGCGCGGAACTGACGCGGGTGGCGCCAAGCGTCCAGGACCGCGGCGGGCCCCTGCCCGGCGCTGGAGATGGCGGTGCCGTAAACAGCAGCGCCGGGGACGGCCAGGACGGAGAAGTCCGGGCCGGAAGCACCCGTGCCCGTTACCGCCGCATCCTGCGCTTCGCCGCCTGGAACCTGGCAGCCATCTGGTGGTTTGAGCTGTTCCTCCCCAGGACCGGGCTGGGCCGGCTTGCAGAACGGACCCGCTCGCGCAGGATGCGGCAGTTCGCCCGGCGTTTCCATGACCTTGCCGTGGAACTTGGCGGCCTGATGATCAAGGTGGGCCAGTTCCTGTCCTCCAGGCTCGACGTCCTTCCCCCCGAGATCACCAAGGAGCTCGAAGGGCTGCAGGACGAGGTGCCGCCCGTTCCCTTTTCGCAGATCCGGCGCCTGGCCGAGAAGGAACTTGGCGCGCCCCTCGCAGAGGTCTTTGCCGCCCTGGAGGAGGTTCCGATCGCGGCAGCGTCGCTCGGACAGGCACACCTGGCCCGCCTCAATCCGCTCGACGGTGCGGACACCGGGCTGGACAGGGTGGTGGTGAAGGTGCAGCGGCCAGGCATCGGCGCCATCGTCGACGTCGACCTCGCCGCCCTGCGCAGGGTGGGCGGATGGCTCAAGCGGTTCCGGGTGGTCGCCGAACGTGCCGACGTGCCCGCCCTCGTGGAGGAATTCGCGCAGACAAGCTTCGAGGAGATCGACTACCTGCACGAGGCAGCCAACTGCGAGCGGTTCGCGGAGGACTTTGCCCGGGACGCCAAGGTGGCCGTGCCCGGCGTCGTCTGGGAGCGGTGCACCCGCCGGGTCCTCACCCTCGAGGACGTGACGGCCGTCAAGATCACCGATAAGGCCGGGCTCCGGGCGATTGGAATCGACCCCGCCGAGGTGGCCCCCGTCTTCGCGGCCGTCATGTTCGACCAGCTGTTCACGAACGGCTTCTTCCACGCCGACCCGCACCCCGGCAACATCTTCGTCACCCCTGTCCCGGCCGGCGGCGACGGGCGCCCGTGGAAACTGACATTCATCGACTTCGGCATGATGGGCGAAGTTCCCGCCTCGACACGCAAAGGCCTGCGGAAACTGCTGATTGCGGCCGCCGCCCGCGATGGCAAGGGACTCGTGGCCGCCATCCGGGAAGTAGGCGTGCTGGTGCCCACCGCGGACACCGTGGAGCTCGAGCGCGCCATGACACACCTCTTTGCCCGCTTCGGCGGGATGGGCTTCGCCGAACTGCGCGAAGTGGATCCGCGCGAATTCCGTGACTTCGCTGTGGAGTTCGGCGATGTGGTCCGTTCGCTGCCCTTCCAGCTGCCGGAGAACTTCCTGCTGATCATCCGCGCCATGTCCCTGACCTCCGGGGTGTGCAGTTCGCTGGACGAGCGGTTCAACCTGTGGGATTCGGTGGAACCCTATGCGGCGCAGCTGCTGCGGGACGAGCGCGGCAACTTCGTCCAGGATGTTGCCCGGCAGGCGGTGGACGCCGCCGGAATAGCCCTCGGCCTGCCCGGGCGGCTGGACGCCCTGGCTGCCCGGCTCGAAGAGGGATCGCTGCCCCTGGCGGTCCCGCGGCTGGAGCGGCAGGTGGCCCGGCTGGACCGCGTGGCCAGGCGTTCGGCGTCGGCCATGGTCTTCGGCGCCCTCCTCGTCTCAGGTGCCGTGCTCCGGGGCGCGGACCCCGTCCTGGGCAGCGTGCTGATGATCGCGTCTGTGCTTCCGCTGCTCCACGGGCTGTGGGTGGGCCGCCGGCACTGACCTCCGCAGGCTTCCCTGCCGTGTCAGGGACAGGCAGTGGCACGGCGTAACCTAGGGGTGGCCGTCCGCCAGGACTGGCACTGACCGCGGGACACAGGGAGCAAGGCAAGATGCACGACGCCGGAACGGGACTGGCCACATGAACGCGCCGCGCACTTTGACCGTGGTACGGCAAGACGTGTCCCTCGGCGCAGGCCGCGACCTTGAATTCGGGCTGGAACTGCTGGCGCGGGCAAAAAACGGCGGGATCGGCCCCACCCTGCGGCTGTACCGCCCGGAGCCGACCGTTGCCTTCGGCCAGCGGGACACCCGGCTGCCCGGATTTGAAGCCGCGGCCCAGGCCTGCCGCGACGACGGCTTCGAACCACTGGTCCGCCGGGCCGGGGGACGCGCCGCTGCGTACCATCAGGGAACGTTGGTGGTGGACCACATCGAGCCGGACGCGGACGCCATTGCCGGATCCAAGACGCGGTTCGGCTACTTTGGCGAACTGTTCGCCCAGGCCCTGCGCCTCGTGGGGGTGCAGGCGGACGTAGGGGAAATCCCGGGGGAGTACTGTCCCGGGGAGTTCAGCGTTCACGGGACCGACCCCGCCGACAGCTCACGCCGCGTGAAACTTGTGGGCACCGCACAGCGGGTGGTCTCCGGCGGCTGGCTCTTCAGCTCCGTGATCGTGGTGGAAGACTCTGCACCAATCCGCAAAGTGCTCACGGACAGTTACGCCGCACTCGGGCTGGACTGGGACCCCGCCACCGCCGGCGCCGCCAACGACCTCGTGCCGGGCCTTGCCGTGGATGACGTGGAGCAGGCCCTCCTTAAGACCTATGCGGGCCATGCCACCCTGGAATCTGCTCCATTCAGCAGCCTGGGGGCATGACCCGCATCAGAAAAGTCCCGGCAGGCGCTTAGGCGGCCAGCCGGTCCCTGACCTCGGCTGCCGACGGGTTGGTGGCCGCCGTGCCGTCCGGGAAGAGGACCGTGGGGACGGTGCGGTTGCCTCCGTTGAGCTGCTCCACGAGTTCGGCGGTACCGTCCACCTCTTCGATGTTGATCTCGGTGTAGCCGATGCCCTGGGCGTCGAGCTGCTTCTTCAGCCGGTTGCAGTAGCCGCACCAGGTGGTCGAGAACATGGTGATGGTGCCGGATTCGGGAGTGAAGTCCACAGGGCTCTCCTAGCGTCGATTGAAAGGTTTCCTTACCGTCAACGGTAGCGTGCACAGGCGTATTCCCCGTCCCCGGCGGCGCGGTGTGCCGCCTGCATGACAGTATGTGGCGCCGGTGGCATGCTGGTGCCATGTGTGGACGCTACGTAATGGCACGGGCCGTAGGGGATCTGCTGGCCGAATTCGACGCCGAACTGGAAGACGAGGTCAGCATTCCGCCCTCCTGGAATGTGGCCCCCACGGATGCCGTCCCCATCGTCCTGGAGCGGGTCAAGGACGACCATGAAGTCCGCCAGTTGCACGTCGCCCGCTGGGGTCTGGTTCCGTCCTGGGCCAAGGATCCCGGAATCGGTTCGCGCATGATCAATGCCCGCAGCGAGACAGTACTGGAGAAGCCGGCGTTCCGGAAGGCAGCGCAGTCCCGGCGCTGCGCCGTGCCGGCTGATGGATACTACGAATGGAAACAGGGTCCCGGGAAGGCGAAGCAGCCCTACTACGTGCATCCCGGGCAGGGCCACGGCCTGGTCTTCGCCGGCCTGTACGAATGGTGGAAGGACCCGTCCGTGCCCGAGGGTGAGCCTGGACGCTGGCTGCTCTCGACGTCCATCCTGACGGCGGACACACCGCCGCCAGGGACGGAATCCACGGTTTTCGGAAAGTTGACGGCGTTGCATGACCGGGTGCCGCTGCCCATGGACAAAGCCACGATGGAGGCCTGGCTGGATCCGCAGGCGGACGACGCCGCCGCTTTGGTGGACCTGGTGCGGGCAGGAGTCAAGGACGCGGCCGCGGACTGGCAGGTGGACTCAGTGGGCAAAGAGGTGGGCAACGTGCGCAACAACGGGCCTGAACTGATCCGCCCGGTTGAAGCCCTGTTCTAGTTGAAGCCCTGTTCCAATGGAGGCCATGTTCCAGCAGCCGCTGCCGATGGCGGCCCGTGCCATCACACGGTGACCGTGCCGGCGTCGTCCACTGTCCAGTTGGGGTTGTAGGCGACCTCCCAGCGGAACCCGTCCGGATCGGCAAAGTAGCCCGTATAGCCTCCCCACGGCTGGGTGACCGGCTCCGCGATGATGGCGGCGCCGGCTTCGGCGGCCTCTTCCATCACACGGTCCACGTCTGCGGCGCTGGAGAGATTGTGGCTGAGGGTGATGGGGGGAATCCCGTCCGGCGGGCTGACCCCGGCCTCGGCCCGCATCTGGCGCACGTCCCACAGCGACAGCACCAGGCCATGGTTCACCTGGATGAACAGGACTTCATCGGCTACTTCGCGGTGCACCGGCCAGCCAAGGCCGTCAACATAGAAGGCCCGCGAGCGGGAAACGCTGCGGACGCCGAGGGAGATAAAGTCGACTCTGGGCTCCATGCTTCGATAGTGTCAGATGATGGCGACAATTCAAGGAAACGATAGGGATGCCCGGGCCGACAGGGAACAGCTCGCTGCCGTTCGGATCGCCGTGGACGAGGTGGACGAGCAGATTGTCACCCTCATCGCACGCCGCGAACGGCTGATCCGGATTGCCGGGACGCTCAAGGGCGACGACGCCGAAGTGCGGGCGCCCGGACGCGTGGAGCGGATCATCGAGAATGTCCGGTCAGCTGCGGAGAAAAAGGACATCGACCCGGACATCGTTGAATCGACCTACCGGGCCATGATCTCCGCTTTCATCGAACTTGAAATGCGGATCCACAAGGAAAGCAGCTGAGGCTACAGCGCTTCCTCCACCGGGACTCCGTGCTGGAACTCCCGGCCGTCGGCCTCGCTGAAGGCAGACAGAACATGTCCCTTGCCGAGTCCGTTCAGGGCTGACCGGGGAAAGCTGCCCGTGATGGTGGAACCGGAATGGGTCACGCCTGAAAGATCGTAGTCTTCCTCGATTCCCTGGTCCCGGTTGAACGAGTAGCAGGCGATCGCCTTCCCGTTCATGAACTCGATGCATAGTCGCCGTTGCGACGAATAGTCCGGTGCAGCCCCCATCAACCCCACCACGTAGGCGCCGGAGCCGGGAATTGTCCCGTCGATGTCAAACGTGGCCACAAGGGTGGAGTCCTGGGTTTTGATGCTTGCCTGCTTCAGGAGTGCTTCATCGGTATCCATGCCATCATCCTGCTCCCTGGCGGACGGTCCGTCCACCCCTGCCTAGGTTTAACCTCCAGCCCGGCGTAGACTGATTCAATTCGAACACATCTTCGAATAGAAGGTTCGGCAAGAGTACGTCCGGGGAGGTGCACATGGGCATGTTCAGCGAGTCCGTTGATGTGGTGTGTTCTGCCGCCGGGCAGCCGGAATCCCTTACCTGGGCAGGGGTGGACTATACGGTCTGCGCCGAACCCCTGCGCTGGTATGAACGGCGCCAATGGTGGGTGGAAGACACCCGGGCGCCCCTGGGTGGCGGTCCGGGAGTGGTGGACCACGAAATCTGGCGGGTCCAGGTGCTGCCGGCTTCCGCCGCTACAGCTGATGAACCCCTCACCCTTGACCTCACGCGCCATATCCGCAGTGGCCGCTGGCGGCTGCTGCGGATCCATGACGGCCTGCGCCCCAGAACTGCCTGACCAGAACAGCATGAGCTTCACCCATCTTCACGTTTCCACTGCCTTCAGCGCCCACTATGGGGTCTCCTGGCCGGAGGAGCTGGCAGCAGCAGCGGCCGCTGACGGTGCCACGGCGCTAGCCTGCACCGACCGCGACGGACTCTACGGCACCATCAAGCACCTCAAGGCATGCATGGCCGCGGGCATCGACCCCATTGTGGGGGTGGACCTTGCGGTCTTTGACGACGACGGCGACCACCGCACCCAAGTGGCAGGCCGGGTGGTGGTGCTGGCCCGCGGGCACAACAACGGCGCGGGGTACCGGGCCCTCTGCAGGCTGGTGTCCGATGCCCATGCCAGGACCTCTGGAAAAGCCGGGGGAGCGGTGCCGGCAGCAGTCACCCGCGCCGAACTGGCATCCCGCACCCTTGACCCCCACACCCTCAAGCCGGTGCTGGCTGTCCTGCTGGGACCTGATTCCGACGTCGGCCGTGCCATGGGAGGCCGGAGGTACCTGCGGCCCAGGACCCTGTTCAAGCAATGGCTGGACGCCATGCCACGCGGGACCATAGTGGCCGAAATCGTCTCGCAGCTCAGCGCACCGGGATCACCCTTCAGCACTTCCCATGCAGTCCGCATGCTGAGGCTCGCCGAGGAACACCATGTGCCGGCGATCCTCACCAACGCCGTGAGGTACTGTGCGGCTGACGGCGCGCCCACTGCCGACGTCCTGGACTCGGCAAGGACCCTGAAGTCCCTGCCGGAACTGGCAGTGGAGCCCCTCCTGCAGCCAACCGGCCAGGGGTGGCTGAAGACCGCGGACCAGATGCTGGGCCTTGGCAGGGAGATCATTTCCGCAGCCGGCTATGGCGCGGCAGACCTCAAGCAGCTGATGGCCCAAACCGAGGCGCTCGCCGATCTCTGCCGGATCGATCCCATCACGGACATGGGATGGAAACAGCCGGTGGTGCCCGAGGCTTCAGTCATAGGCATCAGCCAGGACCCGCACGTTGAACTGGTCCAGCGCTGCCATGCAGGAATCGGCAAACGGTTCCCGGGAATCACCGGCGCGGGCGAAACCGCCATGCTGTCCCGGCTGGACCACGAGCTGGGCATCATCAGCAACCTGGGCTTCTCCTCCTACTTCCTTACCGTGGCGGAGGTGTCGCGGATGATCCAGGACATGGGGGTCCGGGCAGCGGCACGGGGATCCGGGGCCTCCAGCCTGGTCAATTACCTCATGGAGGTCAGCCATGTGAACCCCCTGCAGCACGACCTCATCTTCGAACGCTTCCTCTCCAATGACCGCGCAACGCTTCCCGACATCGACATCGATGTCGAAAGTGCAGAACGACACAATGTCTACCACCGGATCTTTGAACGCTTCGGCTCCGAACGGGTCACCCTCATGAGCATGCAGAACGGGTACCGGGCCAGGGGAGCGGTGCGCGACGCCGGGATGGCCCTGGGCATGGACGACGGCGAGGTGGGGGAGATTGCCAAACAGTTGTGGCGCTTCTCCGCACGAAAGTTCCGGGAAGCGCTGCAGGAAAAACCCGAGCTGCGGGAGTTCGCCGGCCGTGTGGAGCAGCGCGACGCCGAAGGGAACCAGCAACTGGATCTTTTGGTGGACCTGACCGAGCGCCTGGACCGCCTGCCGCGCCATATCTCCATGCATCCCTGCGGCGTGATCCTGGGTGACGCCACCCTGCTGGACCGCACCCCGGTCCAGCCCAGCGGCCTGGGCCTGCCCATGAGCCAGTTCGATAAGCACGACATGGATCCCATGGGCATGCTTAAGCTCGATGTCCTGGGTGTCCGGATGCAAAGCGCCATGGCCTTTGCCGTCCGGGAAATTATTCGGATCCATCCCGGCAAGAAGGAGGTGGTCGAGGCCGGCGGCCACCAGCCCGGTCCCGACGGTTCCGGCCCGGACTATATTGCAGCCGACGGGAGGATCGACCTCAACGCCGTCCCCCTCGACGACGAAGCAACCTACGAACTGATCAGGAGCACGCATACCCTCGGCTGCTTCCAGATCGAATCCCCCGGGCAACGTGAACTCATCGGCAAGATGGCTCCCCGGGAATTTAACGACCTCATCATCGATATCTCGCTGTTCCGTCCCGGGCCCATGAAGTCCGACATGGTGCGTCCCTTCCTGGAACACCGTCATGGCTTCGCCCCGGAGGTGTACCCCCACCCGGACCTTAAGCCTGTCCTGCAGGAAACCCACGGGGTGACGGTCTTCCACGAACAGATCCTGAAGACCTTCGACATCATGACGGGATGCGGACTGGCGAAAGCCGACGAGTTCCGCAGGGCGTTGAGCAGCGAAACAGGTGAAGCGCACGTAGAGGCATTCTTCAGGCGTGAAGCGAAAGCCAAGGGGTACCCGCCCGACGTCGTGGACAAAGTGTGGGGGACCTTGAAGTCCTTCGCCAGTTTCGGCTTCTGTAAAGCCCACGGTGCTGCTTTCGCAGTCCCCACCTACCAGTCGGCCTGGCTTAAGGCCCACCATCCCGAGGCCTTCCTCGCCGGCCTGTGGGAGCACGACCCCGGGATGTACCCCAAGCGGCTGCTGGTCTCGGAAGCCCGCAGGTTGAAGATCCCCATCCTTCCGCTGGACATCAACCTCAGCAAAGCCGAATACCGGGTGGAACGCGTGCTGTCCGGTCCGGACGCCTGGCAAGCTGGGGATCCGGCTCAGCCTCAACGGCATCTATGGCCTGTCCGCCGCGGAGTTGAAGAGGATTGTGGCCGGACAGCCCTATGACTCCCTGGCAGACCTCCGGGAACGCTCCAGGCTCAGCAAGCCCAGCATACGGCGCCTGGCACAGCTCGGTGCCTTTGATTCCCTGCACCGAAATGCAGGTGGCCCCGCAAACCGTGCCGACCTCGTGCAGCACCTGCAAAAGCTGCAGTCTTCAAGCAGCACCCGGAAAGGCAGGGAAGTCCTGGAGGGCCAACTGTCCCTGCCCCTGGGCGATGTCGAACTGCGGAACATCAAGCCGGGGCTGCCGGCACCCACCCTGGTGGACAATGTCCGGGCCGAACTCGACCTGATGGCAGTCGATGTCAGCACCCACCTGATGGACAGCCACCGCCCCCTGCTGGACAGGCTCGGCGTCACCACTGCCGACAAACTCCTAAGCCTGCGCAATGGCACCGAAGTTCTGGTGGCGGGGGTGCGTGTGGCCACCCAGACACCTCCGATGCGCGGAGGCAGGAGGGTGGTGTTCATCAGCATCGACGACGGCACAGGGTGCGTCGATTCCGTCTTCTTCCATGAGGCCCAGGAAAGTGCCGGTCCGCTCCTGTTCGGAACCCGCCTCCTGCTGATCCGCGGGACCACCCGAAGGACCGGTCCGCGCGGCATCAGCCTCAGCGCGAGCATGGCATGGGACCTCAGCAGGACCGAAACCCTGCCGTTCCCTGATGCCGTCCCCACGCCTGCCCCTGATGGTCCGCATCCCCTGGACGGGATCAGCAGGACCCTGGCCATTACCGGTTTCAACGGCTGAGCCGCCCGTGTGCCGCGTTGGTCGGCCTTTGGGTGAACCGATAGCATTGACGATGGCTGGCTGTGGTCCCCGTATGCCACAAGCTATGAAGCCTCAACTTTGAATAGGAGACACCCGTGTCAGATGCCCAGCAGATCACCCTCGTCGTCGATGGCGAAGAGACCAAGGTGACTACCGGGACAACCGGTGCGGAACTCTTCTTTGAGCGCCGCGACGTCGTCGTAGCCCGCGTCAACGGTGAACTGAAGGACCTGGACCAGGAACTGCCCGAAGGCGCCGAGGTGGAAGGCGTCACCATCGATTCCCCGGACGGACTGAACGTCCTGCGCCACTCCACGGCCCACGTCATGGCCCAGGCCGTGCAGCAGCTGCGCCCCGACGCCAAGCTGGGCATCGGCCCTTACATCACCGACGGCTTCTACTTCGATTTCGACGTCGCCGAGCCCTTCACCCCCGAGGACCTCAAGACCCTCGAAAAGATGATGCAGAAGATCATCAACCAGAACCAGAAGTTCGTTCGCCGCGTGGTCAGCGAGGACGAGGCCCGCGAGGCCATGAAGAACGAGCCCTACAAGCTCGAACTGCTGGGCAGGAAGAACGACGCCGCCGAAGCCGGCGAGGGCGTCAACGTCGAGGTCGGCGCCGGCGACATCACCATTTACGACAACGTCGAGCGCAAGGAAGGCACCACCGTCTGGTGCGACCTCTGCCGCGGCCCCCACCTGCCCAACACCAAGCTGATCTCCAACGCGTTCGCCCTGACGCGCTCGTCGTCGGCCTATTGGCTGGGCAACCAGAAGAACCAGCAGCTGCAGCGCATCTACGGCATCGCCTGGCCCACCAAGGAGGCCCTGAAGGCCTACCAGGAACGCATTGCCGAGGCCGAGCGCCGCGACCACCGCAAGCTTGGCTCCGAGCTGGACCTGTTCTCCTTCCCCGACGAACTGGGCTCCGGCCTCCCCGTCTTCCACCCCAAGGGCGGCATCATCCGCAAGGAAATGGAAGACTACTCCCGGCAGCGCCACGTTGAAGCCGGCTATGAGTTCGTCTACACACCGCACATCACCAAGGGCCACCTGTACGAGGTCTCGGGACACCTGGACTGGTACAAGGAGGGCATGTTCCCCGCGATGCACGTGGACGCCGAACTCAACGAGGACGGCACAGTCCGCAAGCCCGGCCAGGACTACTACCTGAAGCCGATGAACTGCCCCATGCACAACCTCATCTTCCGTTCCCGCGGCCGGTCCTACCGCGAACTGCCCCTGCGCCTGTTCGAGTTCGGGTCCGTCTACCGCTACGAGAAGTCCGGCGTAGTGCACGGCCTGACCCGCGTGCGGGGCATGACACAGGACGACGCCCACATCTACTGCACCCGCGAGCAGATGAAGGATGAGCTCACCAAAACCCTCACCTTCGTCCTGGACCTGCTCAAGGACTACGGCCTGAACGACTTCTACCTGGAACTGTCCACCAAGGACCCGGAAAAGTACGTCGGCGAGGACGCGGCCTGGGAGGAAGCCACCAGGACACTGGCCGAGGTGGCCCAGGAGTCCGGGCTGGAGCTGGTGCCGGACCCGGGCGGAGCCGCCTTCTACGGACCCAAAATCTCCGTCCAGGCCAAGGATGCGCTTGGACGTACCTGGCAGATGTCCACCATCCAGCTGGACTTCAACCTGCCTGAGCGCTTCGAACTGGAATTCCAGGCCGCGGACGGCTCACGCCAGCGTCCCGTCATGATCCACCGCGCCCTCTTCGGGTCCGTGGAGCGGTTCATGGGCGTCCTCACCGAGCACTACGCCGGCGCCTTCCCTGCGTGGCTGGCACCGGTCCAGGTGGTGGGCATCCCCGTGGCGGAGGCCTTCAATGAGTACATGTTCGACGTCGTCGACCAGCTGAAGGCGGCCGGCATCCGTGCCGAGGTGGACACCTCCTCGGACAGGTTCCCCAAGAAGATCCGCACCGCCAGCAAGGACAAGATCCCGTTCGTGCTGATTGCCGGCGGTGACGATGCCGAGGCGGGTGCCGTTTCGTTCCGGTTCCGCGACGGCAGCCAGGACAACGGCGTGCCGGTGTCCGAAGCCGTCAAGCGGATCACCGAGGCCGTCCGGAACCGGACCAGCTAGCGGAACGGAAGCAGACAGTGCAGGAGAACACAGGCGCGGGGTATCCAGGGGATGCCGGCGTTACCGACGACTTCGCCCTCGCCGGTGTCCCGGACGCCTTCCAGCGCCTGTGGACTCCGCACCGCATGGCCTATATCAAGGGCGGACAGCACCAGTTCAAGAACGAAGACGACTGTCCGTTCTGCGTAGGTCCCGCCCGCAGCGACGAGGAAGCGCTCATCGTCTACCGCGGGAAAACCTGCTACGTGGTGCTGAACCTCTTCCCGTACAATCCGGGGCACCTGCTGGTCTGCCCGTACCGGCATGTTCCGGACTATACGGACCTCACACTGGAGGAAACCGCCGAATTTGCCGACCTTACCCAGACTGCGATGCGGGTCCTGCGGAAGGTTTCGAACCCTGGCGGGTTCAACCTGGGCATGAACCAGGGCGTGGTGGGCGGTGCCGGGATTGCAGGGCACCTGCACCAGCACATCGTTCCGCGGTGGGGCGGCGACGGGAACTTCTTTCCCATCATCGCCCAGACCAAGGCCATTACCCAGACCCTTGACGAGGTCCGCCAGCAGGTGGCCGACGCCTGGCCCGGGGAGTCGGATGCTGAATAGGCATGCCCGCGGCTTCTTCACCGCGTTGTTCACCCCGCTGGCCCGGTGGCTTCTCCGAATGGGCGTTTCCCCCGACGCGGTAACCATCCTGGGTACCGCGGGCGTGGCAGCGGGCGCGCTTGTGTTCTACCCGCTGGGCCAACTCTTCTGGGGCACCGTCTTCATCACGGCCTTCATTTTCTCCGACGTCCTGGACGGCATCATGGCCAGGATGCAGGACGTGAAAAGTCCGTGGGGCAACTTCCTGGACTCCACCCTGGACCGGATCGCGGACGGTGCACTCTTTGCCGGGCTGGCCATCTGGTTCTTCACCGGCGGGGCCAACAGCACCATCGCCGTCGCGGCGCTGCTCTGCCTCGTGCTGGGCATGGTGGTTTCGTACGCCCGTGCCAAGGCCGAGTCGCTAGGCTTCAGCGCCAACGTGGGTATCGCAGAACGTGCAGAACGGCTGGTATCGGTGCTGGTGGTCACCGGCCTGACCGGGCTTGGACTGCCTCCGGCAGTTCTGCTGGTGACGCTGGTGCTGCTGGCCCTGGCCAGTTTTGTTACCGTGGTGCAGCGCATGGTTTCCGTGCGGCGGCAGTCGCTGCAGGCCCCTTCGCCCGCCGATTAAGCATGATTAAGCCGGCCGGGCGCCGGGGGACTAGTATATAAGTGCCCGGTCAAGGGACCCGGCAACCCGTGCGTGCACCTCCGGCAGTTGCCGCCGCATGCCCGGCGAAGATCATCTGTCTACCCATAGGGGTTTTTGTGTCTACACCTGATGTAAGCAACGAGGCCGGTTCGTCCGCGAACAGCGTCACGGGCAGCAGCCGCGTGAAGCGTGGCATGGCTGAGATGCTCAAGGGCGGCGTCATCATGGACGTCGTCAACGTCGAGCAGGCCCGCATCGCCGAAGACGCCGGTGCCGTGGCCGTCATGGCACTGGAGCGTGTTCCTGCCGATATCCGCGCCCAGGGCGGCGTGTCCCGCATGTCCGATCCCGACATGATCGACCAGATCATCGACGCCGTGTCCATCCCGGTCATGGCCAAGGCCCGCATCGGCCACTTCGTCGAGGCCCAGGTCCTGCAGTCCCTCGGCGTCGACTACATCGACGAGTCCGAGGTCCTGACCCCGGCCGACTACGTCAACCACATCGACAAGTGGAACTTCAAGGTCCCCTTCGTCTGTGGCGCCACCAACCTCGGTGAGGCCCTGCGCCGCATCAACGAGGGCGCGGCCATGATCCGGTCCAAGGGCGAGGCCGGCACCGGCGACGTCTCCAACGCCACGGGACACATGCGCCAGATCCGCGCCGAGATCGCCAAGCTCTCCGCGCTGCCCGAGGACGAGCTCTACGTCGCGGCCAAGGAACTGCAGGCCCCGTACGAACTGGTCAAGGAAGTTGCCGCCGCCGGCAAGCTCCCGGTGGTCCTGTTCACCGCCGGCGGCATCGCCACGCCCGCTGACGCCGCGATGATGATGCAGCTCGGCGCCGACGGCGTGTTCGTCGGCTCCGGCATCTTCAAGTCCGGCAACCCCGCCCAGCGCGCCGCCGCCGTCGTGAAGGCCACCACCTTCTACGACGACCCCGACGTCATCGCCAAGGCCTCCCGCGGCCTGGGCGAAGCCATGGTGGGCATCAACGTCGACGAGATCCCCCAGCCGCACCGCCTGGCCGAGCGCGGCTGGTAACTTCCGCCCTCCGTAGGGCGCCGAACGGCGCGATCCTCTGCGTGCTATTCCCCGCGCCCCGTTGGCGGCTTTGTCACTGGCCGGGGCGCGGGGCCCCTTTTACGCACGCTGCCGGACCGCACCGTTCGTCGCCCTGCTTGGCTTGTCACGACGCCGGTTCCTCACCTCTCTCGGTGGGGGACCGGCGTCGTCCGTTTCTTTTTCTTTTCTCATCGAATGCTCCGTAACTGCCCTTTTGGAGGCGGCGGATTCATATGGTCGTTGCAACGAAGCCGTTGAAGGGGTGTTGCGATGCCGGCGGGGTACGTTTTTGGGGATGCGGTCAGGGACGGGTTCTTTGCGCTTTTGCGGCAAGGGGCCTCGATCAGTGAGGCGTGCCGCGTGTCGGGCCTGTGGTCCTCTACGGTGCGACATTGGGTCCGGAGGATGGGCCCTGTGGAGATGTCGAGAGGCAAACGTGGAGGACCGGTAGGGGCGCCGTTTCCGGACGGCGCCCCTGGCTCGGGCAGGTTGAGCCTGTCGGAACGGGCGGTGATCATGGTCCGCCTGCGCGATGGCTGGTCCTACGCGGCGATCGGCAGGGAACTGGGCCGGGACCGATCGGTGATCTGGCGCGAGGCCAGGCGGAACTGCTGCGAGGACGGCACATACCAGTCCGACGTCGCGCAGTTGAAGGCCGGGCAGAATGCCCGCCGGCCCAAGGAGCGTAAACTCGCCCATAAGCCGCTGGCCCGGTTCGTGGAGTCCGCCATGGACGAGGGCTGGTCCCCGCAGCTGTGCTCGCTGGTTCTGGCCCGTGCTTTCCCGGACGATGAGAGGATGCAGATCAGCCACGAGACGATCTATCAGGCCATTTACGTCCAGGGCCGTGGACATGTCCGCCAGGACCTGTACCGGCAGTTGAGCACCGGCCGGGCCAAACGGGTCAGCGACGGACGCGGCCGGGGCCGGAACAACAGCCCGTTCAAGGACGCGCTGAAAATCTCCGAACGCCCGGCCGAAGCCGCGGACCGGGCCGTACCCGGACACTGGGAATGCGACTTGATCCTTGGTTCGGTCGCCAGCAACTCAGCGATCGGAACCTGTGTTGAACGCTCGACCCGGTACACCATGCTGCTGCACCTGCCCAACGGCCACAGCGCAGACGAGGTCGCCAGAGCCATGATCACCGCGTTTGCGGAACTGCCGGCGGACCTGCGCAAAACCCTGACCTACGACCGCGGCATCGAGATGGCCCGCTACGCCCAAATCCAGATAGTGATCGACGCGGACGTCTACTTCTGCGACCCCCACTCGCCCTGGCAACGAGGTACCAACGAGAACACCAACAGACTCCTACGGCACTGGTTCGCAAAAAGCACGGACCTGTCCGTCCACACGGCAAAGGACCTCAAACGGGTTCAGGACAGCCTCAACAACCGGCCACGCCCCACCCTCGGCCTCGCAACCCCCAAGCAGAAATTCAACGAACTCCTCCTCGCCGCAGCAGCCTAACCGTTGCAACCACCACTTGACTTTCCAGGCTCAAAACGGCGTCTACGGAGCCCTCGATGGGGGCTAGTCGAGGCCGCGGCGCTTTAGCAGCGGGCCCAGCTCCGCGTCGCGGCCCCTCAGGGTCCTGAAGGACTCCAGGGGGTCCCTGCTGTTGCCGCGGGACAGCAGTTCCTTCCGGAACCGTTTGCCGTTGGCGCGGGTGAAGCCGCCATTCTCCTTGAACCAGTCCACGGTTTCGGCGTCCAGCACCTCGCTCCAGATGTAGGAGTAGTAGCCGGCAGCGTATCCGGCACCCGCGAAGATGTGCTGGAAGTACCCGGTCCGGTACCGGGGCGGGATGAGGGGGTGGGCTATCCCTGCAGCGGCGAGGGCCTTGGCTTCGAAGGCGAGCGCGTCGTCCGGTACCCCGTCCGGTTCCAGCGTGTGCCACGCGAGATCCAGCAGGGCTGCGCCCAGGTATTCCGTCGTGGCGAAGCCTTCGCCCCAAAGCCGCGACTCCTCAAGCCGGTCGATGATGTCCCGGGGCAGCAGCTCCTCGGTGGCGTGGTGGCGCGCGTAGTTGGCGAGCATTTCCGGCCACATGATCCACATTTCGTTCACCTGCGACGGGTACTCGACGAAGTCCCGGGGGACCGCCGTTCCCGAGAACCGCGGATAGGTCACGCTGGACAACAGCCCGTGCAGGGCATGCCCGAACTCGTGGAACAACGTCCGCAGCTCGTCCAGGGTGAGGAGGGTCGGTTCACCGGGGGCCGGCTTGGAGATGTTGAGGGTATTGATCACGACGGGCCGGGTGCCCAGCAGCTCCGACTGGTCGACCAGCGAGTTCATCCAGGCACCGCCCCGCTTCGATTCACGGGCGTAGTAGTCGCCGAGGAACAGTCCCAGCCCGGTCCCGTCCCCGTCGCGGACCTCCCAGATCCGCACGTCGGGATGGTATGCCTGCAGGTCTGGCCGCTGGTGGAAGGTAATGCCGTACAGGGAAGTGGCTGCAAAGAAGACTCCGTCGGTGATCACCCGGTCCAGCTCGAAGTAGGGACGCAGGGCCTGCTCGTCGACGTCGTACTTCTCCCGGCGCACTTTCGCCGAGTAGTAGGCCCAGTCCCAGGGCTCCAGGCGGTGGCCGGCGACTTCTGCCAGCGCGGCAGCTTCGGCGTCCGCGTTGCGCATCGCTGCCGGCGCCATCCGGTTCAGCATGGCCTGGACCGCTTCGAAGTCCGGCACCGTCTGGCGGTCAACGACGAGCCCGGCGTAGTTGGCGAAACCCAGCAACTGGGCCTTCTCCGCCCGCAGTGCGGCCATGGTCCTTGCCAGGTCCAGGACGTCGAGGCTGCCTCCATCGCTGCCCCTGGCCACCGATGCTTCAAACAGGCGACGGCGGACGTCCCGGTTTTCGAGCGCGGCCAGGGCAGGCTGGTTGCCGGGCTGGACCAGAGTGAGCAGGAACTGGCCGTCATGTCCGGCGGCGCGGGCGGCCTCCGCGGCGCCGGCGATGTCGTCGGCTGTCAGCCCGGCCAGTTCAGCGGCGTCCCCGACCAGCAGTGCCGCGGACTTCATGCCCTCCTTGACCCGCTGGCCGAACTCGGTGCCAAGCCGGGCCAGTTCTGCGTTGATGGCACGCAGCCGCTCCTGGCCGGCCGCGTCGAGCTGGATGCCGGACTGGCGGAACTCCTTAAGGTAGTCCTCCACCAGCCGGACGGATTCCGGGTCGCAGGCGGCGGTGTCAATGGCGGAGAACCGCTCGTACAGGGCGTAGTTCAGGTAGATCCCGTCCTGGTGGGCAGAGAAAACCGGCGACAGTTCCGTTTCGAGGTCACGGATTTCCTGGGACGCATCGGCGGAGACCAGGGTGAAGAACGCCGCCGATGCCCGGTTCAAAAGCTGTCCCGAGCGTTCCATGGCCAGGGCCGTGTTCTCGAAAGTGGCTGCCTCCGGACTGTCCGTGATGGCCCGGATCTCGTCCAGGTGTGCGGACAGTCCGGCTTCTATGGCTTCCCGGTAGTCGCCGGGTTTGAGGGCAGTGAACGGTGGCAGACCATAGGGCAGCGGACTGCCCGCAAGGAGGGGGTTCGTCATGGGGTAAATCTTTCACGGCAGGCCACGCTTCTCAATTGCCGCAAATATCACCACGGTCCAGGCAGCATCCCTACAATTGCCGCTATGGGGACCATTTCGGGCAGGCTTTTCAGGCGCGGCCGGGCGGCGGTCCTGGGCCTGGCGTGTGCCGCGGGCCTTGCTTCCGGCGCCGCGTTGGCAGGCTGCGGCCTCGTCGCGGAACAAGGGGCAGCGTCGTCACGGCCGGACTCCAGCACGTATGCAGTACACGATGCCACCGCGGCCGGCGCCACTGGATCCCCGGCACCCTTGCCTTCCCCCACGCCCACGCCCACTCCCACCCCGACTCCGGGGAAGGGACCGGCCTGTCCAACCCTCCGGTGCACCACCGTCATGGTCACCGGGGACATGCTGGTCCATGCCCAGCTGTGGGAGCAGGCGCAGCAGGATGCAGTCGCGGCGGGAAAGCCCGGCCTTGACTTCCTTCCCCTCCTCGAAGGGCAGCGCCGCTACCTCAACAACAGCGATCTCGCTATCTGCCACCAGGAAACGCCGGTGGCGGGACCGGACGGCCCCTTCTCCGCCTACCCTTCCTTTAACGTGCCGCCCCAGATCATCACAGCCGCCAAGGAGGTGGGCTACCAGGCGTGCACAACCGCCAGCAACCACACCATCGACCGCGGTACGGACGGCCTGCTGCGCACCCTGGACCGGATGGACGCCGTCGGACTGAAACACACCGGCTCCTACCGCACGGAAAGCGAATCCCAGTCCGTCCTGCTCCTGCAGACACCGGCCGCCAAGGTCGCCGTCATTGAAGGAACCTATGGACTCAACGGCCTGACCCCGGACCACCCCTGGCAAGTGGACATGCTGGACCCGGCTGCCATGATCGCCAAAGCCGCAAAGGCACGGAGCCTGGGGGCGGACATCGTCCTGGGGGTCATGCACGCAGGCGACGAATATTCCAGTGCCCCCAACGGCCAGCAGCAGGACGTGGCCCACGCCCTGGTGGACAGCGGCCAGTTCAACCTGGTCTATGGCCACCACACCCATTCCGTGCAGCCCATCGAGAAGTACAAGGACGCCTGGATCGTGTACGGCCTGGGCAACGGCGTCACCGAACTGTCGCCCTGGTACGTCGTCAACAACGAAGGCCTCCTGGTCCGCGTCCAGTTCAGCCAGGACGCCACCGGCAGATGGGCCGCGAGCGATCTGGCCTGGGCGCCCTCTGTCATCGTCCGTGGTCCCTACAGATGGTGTTCCGTCGCCTCGGACACGCCGCAGGGGCCCTGTGCAGGCGCCGAAGCAGACGCTGCAACCCGCCAGCGCACCGCGGGTGTTGTGGAGTCCATGGGGGCCGCCGCGGCCGGCGCCCACGAACTCCTGATCACGAAGGAGCCTTGAACCATGGACATTTCGCGGGCCGGTTCCCGGCCGAGGACAGCCCTGCTGGGCGTGCCCGTCCGATGGATGGGGCCGGGCGCCATCGCGTTCCTCTTTGCGCTGTACGGCGTGTTCTGGTTCCTGGAGCGCCCGGCAGGGGAGCCGCTCCTGGGGCACGTGGGGCAGCTCTTCGGCGGTGAATCGGTCCTGTTATTCTCGATCGCCCTGGTCCTGATCAGCACCCTCCCGCACGTGGAACCACTGTTCGGCGGCATCGACCACGCGGCCATCTGGCACCGGAGGGCTGCAATCACGGCCACGGTGCTGCTGCTGCCGCATATCGAACTTGCGGCCAACCCGGCGGCAACGAGTGCCGGAAAGACGCTCGCCGTGATCGCGGCGAGCGGCCTGGCCGCCCTGGTGGTGTGGGCCATCCTGCCCCGCTGGCGGACCATGCTTCCCGCGCCCGTCCGCCGCCTGGTGCTTGCGGCACTTCAAGCCCGTCCCCTGCAATTGGCGGCACGGCTGCTGGGCGGCTATGAGCGGTGGCGCGGCTTCCACCGCCTGACCGGCCTCTTCGTTGCGGCCGGGTTCGTGCACGGCCTGCTGGATGCCAGTTCCTTCGCCGCCGTGCCCGGGCTGCGCTGGAGCTACGTCGCGATCGGTGGCACCGGGCTGGCGTTCTATGCCTACCGGGAACTCCTCGCGCGGCATTTCCTGCCCCACCATGACTATCAGGTGGCAGGAGTGCGTCCGTTGGCGGCGGACCTTGTCGAGGTCACCCTCCGGCCCCTGGGCAAGCCGCTGAAATTCAAGCCGGGCCAATTCGCCATGGTTTACCTGGAGACGGCGGATGGCTGGCAGCGGCACCCCTTCTCCATGTCGGGGGCCGCCCACGGCGACACCATCGGGATCACGGTCAAGGCGCTGGGTGACCACACCACGAAGCTTCCCGACGTCGTCCAGACGGGAATGCCGGCCGTCGTCGGCGGACCCTACGGGCGGTTTGACCGGCACGGCGGTACGGCAGACCAGGTCTGGATCGCGGCCGGCGTGGGAATCACGCCGTTCCTCAGCTGGCTGCGGTCACTGGACGGGGAAGTGCAGGAAAACATCGACTTCTTCGTCACATCCGCCGGACCTTCGCCTTTCGCCGAAGAGATTGCCGCCGTCGCCGGAACGCAGCCCCGGCTGAAGGTGCATCTGGTGGACACGGAGGTCGACGGCCGGCTGACACCGGAGCGGATACTGGCCGCGGTGGGCACTGATCCGCGCCGGCTGTCGGTGTTCATGGGCGGCCCCGATGCCATGCTGCGGCAGTTCCGGAAGGATTTCCGGGCCGCCGGCGTCCGCCGTGCCAATATCCACCGCGAATACTTCCAATGGCGCTGAGCGTTTAGCTGGCTGGCAGTTCTTTGGCCGGACCCGCGCGGATGAAGCAGCTCTTAGCGCGGGCGCCTGGCAGCGTGTTCGCGCGCCAGGACGGCGAAGGAGTCGTCGGGGGTGCCGGGGGTAAAGCTGCCAAACCTGCGCTCGGCCGCGGTCCGGATCAGGAAGTCCGCAATGGCCGGGTTCTTGGGCAGCAGCGAGCCGTGCAGGTAGCTGGCCACGATGTTCCGGTAGCGGGCACCCTCATGGCCGTCGTTGCTGTTGTTGCCGGTCCCCTTGGCAGTGGTCCCCAGCGGTCGCACGCCGCTGCCCAGGGTGGTCTGCCCGCTGTGGTTCTCGTAGCCAAGAACTTCGCCGAACTCGGAGGTGGCCACCTTGACGTTGCCGATCAGGCGCTCGTCGCCGCCATGGGTTTCCACATCCAAAACCCCGATCCCCGGGATGACTGCGCCGGTGCGGGTCTTGAAGAAACGGCCGAAGAGCTGGTACAGCCCGCAGATGAGCAGCATTGGGGTGCCGTTCTCGGCGAGATCCGTCAGGACGCCGGCCCGTGCCTGCAGGTCGTCCTGGATCACCAATTGACCGCTGTCCTGGCCGCCGCCGCCGACAATGATGTCCACGTTGTCCGGGAACGGGTCGCCCACGTTGTACTCGAGCAGTTCCGGCGTATAGCCGTGCCAGGCGATCCTTCGCTGCAGGACCAGGGCGTTGCCCCAGTCGCCGTAGATGTTCATGTCGCGCGGATACAGCTGCACCACGCGGAGGGTGCCCTTGGACTGCTCAGCCGCAGCGGCTTCTGCCGGGTTCACGAGACAACCTCCACGGTGGTGATCTTGGACAGTTCGCGGCGGATGGCCAGCATGGCGGTGTAGGTGCAGAAGATCCGCTTCGGCTTGCCTTGGCCCTCCCGGATGAAAGCCGCCAAGGCTGGTGCGATCTCCGGCTCCACGGCGCCGACCCGCACGTCGTCGTACTGCAGCCGCAGCGCCATGTCATAAGCCCGTGAGCCGGTCAGCACGTCAACGCCGCCGTCGCGCAGGGAATCGAATTCCACGTCCCAGAGCCAGGACATGTCCCGGCCGTCGGCGTAGTTGTCGTTGATGGCAATCATGGTGGCGTAGCCGGCGGCGGGGAAGGACTTCAGGCCCAGGCGGAAGCCGCTGGGGTTCTTCACCAGTACCAGGTCCAGCGGCTGGCCCTCCACCGTGAGGCTCTCACCGCGCCCGAACGCCGGCGCCACCTGCGACAGGGCCTGGAGCAGGGTCTCGTGGTCGGCGGTGGCGGCGCCTGCGCCGCAAATGCTCCGCGCCAGTGTCAGCGCAGCCGCGGCGTTGAAGATGTTGTACACGCCGCGCAGCTTCATCGGGGTGGTGACCGTGCCGCCGTCGTACTCAAACTCGGCGCTGTCCGCGCCCACTTTGCGGAGCACGACGTCGGCCCGCGGCTTTTCCGGCAGGTTCGCCGGGGCGGGGCTGCCGGGAGCGGCACGCAGGTCGTCGTCGTTGGGGAAGGTGCCGAGCAAGGACTCGTCGAGGCCGAAGTACTTGACCTCCTGGCCGGTGAGGGTGTCGGCGATCCTGGCCACCCGCGGGTCCTCGCGGTTCAGGACCACCGTGCCGGTGGTCTTGGCGGCGATATGCTGCAGCAGCTGTGCGGTCTTGTCGATCTCACCAAACCGGTCCAGCTGGTCGCGGAGGACGTTCAGGAGCAGGCAGTACCGTGGCGGGACACTGTTGACGAAGTGCACGGCGTGGGCTTCATCAAGTTCCAGGACTGCGACGTCCGCATCAAGTTTTCCGCGCCAGTCCACCTCGCCGAGGAGGGCCGCGGCCACACCCCTGGTGAAGTTGCTGCCGGTGCGGTTGGTGAAGACCTTCAGGCCCTGGCTCTCCAGCAGCTCCACCACCATTTTCGTCGTGGTGGTCTTGCCGTTTGTGCCGCTCACTACGGCCACGCCGTGGGGGAGCGTGGTGAGGGTGCGCCGCATGAAGCCGGGGTCGATTTTTTCAACCACCAGCCCGGGCAGGGCGGATCCGCCACCCCGGAGCCGGGACACCCGGCGGACCAGCTTGCCGAGCGGAACACTGAAGAAGACCATGTTTTGAATATATCCCAGCAACGGCATGCAACCCCTGCCGGGCCGTGGCAGGCGGACCCGGGGCGGCGATGCCGCACGTATGCTGGATAGATGACGAACTCCCCTTCAGCTGCTCCTGCACGCCCGGGCTCAGGCCTGCGGATCGGCGTCCTGGCACTCCAGGGCGATTTCCGCGAACACCTCCGGGCGGCGGAGGCCACGGGTGCCCAGGCCGTGGGAGTGCGGCGGCCCGCGGAGCTGGACGCAATCGACGGGCTCATCATTCCCGGCGGCGAATCCACGGCCATCGACAAGCTGGCCCGCGCCTTCGACCTCGCCGATCCGCTGCGCAAGCGCATCCATGAGGGCCTGCCGGTTTTCGGCTCCTGCGCGGGCATGATCCTGCTCGCGCAGGACATTGCAGATCCGGCGACGGACCTGTCGGGCGCCCCGCAGCAGACCTTCGGCGGGCTGGACATCACCGTGCGCCGCAACGCCTTTGGCCGCCAGCGCGAGTCCTTCGAAACGGACCTGGATTTCAAGGGACTTGAGTTCAGCGCCACGGAATCGGGTGTCGCGCCGGTCCACGCCGTCTTCATCCGCGGCCCGTGGGTTGAGCGGGTGGGGCCGGGCGTGGAGGTCCTCGCGCAGGTGGAGCCGGCTGATCCCGAACACGCGTCCCACGCTGTCCCGCTGCCCGGGGCGGCTAGAATTGTCGCAGTGCGTTCGGGCCAGCTGCTGGCCACCTCCTTCCATCCGGAAGTGACCGGCGAGAAACGCGTACACGAACTTTTTATCCGAATGATCAGAGGAGAAGCGTAAAGCATGTCAGGCCACTCCAAATGGGCGACGACCAAGCACAAGAAAGCCGTCATTGACGCCAGGCGTGCAAAGTCGTTCGCCAAGCTGATCAAGAACATCGAAGTTGCCGCCCGGATGGGCGGACCGGACCTCGCAGGCAACCCCGGCCTGGAACTGGCGGTGACCAAGGCCAAGAAGACCTCGGTCCCCAACGACAACATCGACCGAGCCATCAAGCGCGGCGCCGGCCTCACCGGTGAAGTGATCGACTACACCGAGATCATGTACGAGGCCCGCGGCCCCCAGGGCTCTGCCCTGCTGATCGAGTGCCTCACGGACAACAAGAACCGGGCAGCATCCGAAGTGCGCCTGGCCATCTCCCGCAACGGCGGCACCATCGCGGATCCGGGTTCCGTCAGCTACCTCTTCACCCGCAAGGGCGTGGTGAACCTGCCCAAGAACGGCCTGGGCGAGGACGACGTCCTGATGGCCGTCCTGGACGCGGGCGCCGAGGAAGTCAAGGACAACGGCGAAACCTTCGAGATCCACTCGGAGCCTGGCGACCTGCCGGCCATCCGGGAAGCGCTCAAGGAAGCCGGCATCGAATACGACACCGACGAGGTGGAATTCGTCCCGTCCATGCAGGTGGAGCTTGACGTCGAGGGTGCCCGCAAGTTCATGAAGCTCGCCGATGCACTGGAAGAGCTCGACGACGTCCAGAACGTCTACAGCAACGCCGACTTCAGCGACGAGGTCCAGGCAGCCCTGGAATCCGAGTGATGTCCGGCCTTGCCTGCTGAACCGGCCTTCGGGCCCATGCCCCGGGCTCGTACCGGAGCGGGAAACCTGTGACGCTCCGTGTCCTGGGGGTTGACCCCGGCCTGACCCGGTGCGGTATTGGCGTGGTGGACGTTGAACGGAACCGGCGGGCCACCATGGTGGCGGTCGGCGTGGTGGGCACGTCGCCGGACGAAACCCTGGACCGGCGGCTGCTGGTCATCGCCACCGCCATCGACGAATGGCTGGACCGCTTCGAACCCGAGGTGCTCGCCGTCGAGCGCGTTTTCTCGCAGCTGAACGTCAGCACCGTGATGGGCGTGGCCCAGGCGTCCGGCGTAGTGATCGCCGCGGCGGCCCGCCGCGGAATTCCGGTGGCGCTGCACACACCGTCGGAGGTTAAGGCCGCGGTCACCGGGAGCGGTTCGTCCAACAAGGACGCAGTGACCAAGCTGGTCACCAAGATCCTCCGGCTGGATGCCCCGCCCCGTCCCGCCGACGCGGCGGACGCGCTTGCCCTGGCCATCACGCATGCCTGGCGTGCGGGCAGCGGAGCAGCCGTCGCCACCACCGGGCCGGGCAGTTCATCCCTGACGCCTGCCCAGCGCGCGTGGGCCGAGGCAGAGGCCAAGGCGCGCCGCGCGCGCTGAATGCCCCTGTCGGTTGCTAGGGTGTTCGTAGATATGTTCGGATAGCCGGGCCCTCCATGGGGCCGGCGGTACATCGGGAGCCCGGCCTTGATCAGTTTCCTTCGCGGAACCGTAGCCCACGTTGGCCTGTCCACGGCCGTCATCGACCTGAACGGCGCGGGCATGAGCGTTTACGCCACCCCGCAGACCCTCAGCCGGCTGCGGATCGGCGAAGAGGGCAAGGTCTTCACCTCCCTGATTGTCCGGGAGGACTCACTGACGCTGTTCGGTTTCGCGGACGACGACGAGCGTGAGGTTTTCGAGGTCCTGCTGAGTGTGAGCGGGGTTGGGCCGCGCCTGGCGCTTGCCGTGCTGGCCGTCCACGATCCCGAAGCGATCCGCGTGGCGGCCCACACCGGCGACAGCAAGACCTTCACCAAGGTGCCCGGAATCGGTCCCAAGGTGGCCGGCCGGATTGTGCTGGAACTGGCAGGAAAGCTCGTCCCGCACGGCACCGCTGCCGCTGCGGCTGCCTCGACGTCCGCGGAGACGGCCTGGAAGCCCCAGGTGGTGGCCGCGATGACGA
The DNA here is from genome assembly GCF_057369995.2 of Arthrobacter sp. MOO21. Taxonomy (NCBI): domain Bacteria; kingdom Bacillati; phylum Actinomycetota; class Actinomycetes; order Micrococcales; family Micrococcaceae; genus Arthrobacter; species Arthrobacter sp. MOO21. The sequence goes on from NZ_CM170671.2 coordinate 3,722,318, forward strand.
GCCTGGGCTGGTCCGAGAAGGACGCCTCGTCCAGCATCGACAAGGCCCTGGCGGACGAACCCGAGGTGTCCTTCCGCGGCAACGTTCCCGAGATCCTGCGGACCACGCTCCGGTGGCTCGGCCAGGATGGTGCCCGTGCGGGCAACCGCGTAGGCAGCCGTGGCTGAACCGTCACTGGTGACCGCGGGGGAGGAGCCGGAGGAGCGCGCCATCGAGGCCGCCCTCCGCCCCAAGAACCTGGACGACTTTGTCGGACAGCACCGGGTGCGCAAGCAGCTGTCGCTGGTCCTGCAGGCGTCGAAAATGCGCGGGCGCACCGCGGACCACGTGCTGTTTTCCGGCCCGCCCGGCCTGGGCAAGACCACCCTTGCCATGATCGTGGCCGCGGAGATGAACGCGCCGCTGCGGCTCAGCAGCGGACCGGCCATCCAGCACGCCGGCGACCTCGCCGCCATCCTCTCCTCCCTGTCCGAGGGCGAAGTCCTGTTCCTCGACGAAATCCACCGCATGTCCCGGCCCGCCGAAGAAATGCTGTACATGGCCATGGAGGACTTCCGGGTCGACATCGTGGTGGGCAAAGGGGCGGGGGCCACAGCCATTCCGCTGGAGCTTCCCCCTTTCACCCTGGTGGGCGCCACGACGCGGGCAGGCCTGCTGCCCGGCCCGCTGCGCGACCGGTTCGGCTTCACCGGGCACCTGGAGTTCTACTCCGTCCCGGAGCTCGAACTGGTCCTGCGGCGATCCGCCGGCCTGCTGGACCTGAAAGTGAATTCGGCCGGGTTCGCCGAGATCGCCGGGCGTTCCCGGGGCACGCCCCGTATCGCGAACCGCCTCCTGCGCCGCGTGCGGGACTGGGCGCTGGTACACGGAGTGGAGCAGATCGATGCCCGGTCGGCCTCGGCAGCATTGGACATGTATGAGGTGGACAAGAAGGGCCTCGACCGCTTGGACCGGGCAGTCCTGGACGCCCTCATCACCAAGTTCGGCGGCGGTCCGGTCGGGCTGTCCACCCTGGCGATTGCCGTCGGCGAAGAGACCGAAACGGTGGAAACGGTGGCGGAACCCTTCCTGGTCCGGGAGGGGCTGCTGGGCCGCACCCCGCGCGGCCGCATCGCTTTGGCGCCCGCATGGACGCACCTGGGGTACGCAATCCCTGCCGGAGTCTTCGCGCAGGAGCAGCTGGACCTTTTCGACCCCGGGGAAGAGGCCGCTGAAGGAGCGGGCCAGGCCCCGCGAAGCCAATAACAGGCTCCCTTCAGCTTTTCCCTTTAGACTGGTATGACGCTCGGCACGTTCGGGTCTTTGTTTCGCGGGTGGCCCTGCCGTTTCCGCTGCTGGGGAAGGCAGGCTCCTGCCTGCGTGCCTGTCCCGCCCCGGCCGAAACGAAGCCGGCGCCGCCGGAAAAATCAGCCAGGCACGTAAAGGAATGGAATTCCCCTTGGATCTAATGTCAATTCTCCTGTTCGTCATGCTGGGCGTGTTCATGTTCATGATGTTCCGCCGCAACAAGAAGACGCAGCAGCAGCAGGCGGAGCTCCAGTCGAAGTTCGGTCCCGGCGTGGAGGTCATGACCAGCTTCGGCCTGTTCGGCCGGATCGTGGACATCGACGAAGCCGAGAACAAGGTCACCCTTGAGCTTTCCCCCGGCAACACCGCCACCGTCCACCGCCAGGCCGTCACCAAGATCGTCGAGTCCGCGGCAGAGCCTGCGGCAGCCGCACCGGCCGTCCCCGATGACGCCTCTTCTCTCACCGCGCCGGAAAGCGGAAGCACCGCCACCGGAATCGAGACTCCCGAGGAAACCCTGAAGCGCCTCAACGACGAGGGCAAAAAGGACAGCTAGGCCCGCTGCCCCCCTTTTACCCTCTACCGCTGTGGAAAACCGCCGGCGCGGGCTGCAACCCGCACCGGCGGTTTCTCCGCGACTAAGAGAAAGATCGACAATGGCACGAACTGGCCGCAAGAAACCAGGGCTGCGCGTCCTGGTCTGGCTTGGTGTACTACTGGCAGCGCTGACGGCCGTCCTGGCCGGGGGCACAATTGCCGGACAGGCCAGCTGGGCACCCAAACTGGCACTTGACCTCGAGGGCGGGACCCAGATGATCCTGGCCCCGAAGGTCGAGGGCGGGTCGAACATCAACGAGGAACAGCTCAACCAGGCAGTGGCGATCATCCGCCAGCGCGTGGACGGCTCCGGCGTCGCCGAAGCCGAAATCAGCACCCAGTCCGGGCGCAACGTGGTGGTCAGCCTTCCCGGTACGCCTTCTGCGCAGACCCGTGACCTGATCCAGGCATCCGCCGACATGAACTTCCGACCCGTCCTGCTGAACGGCGACGGCGCAGCGGTGCCGGCCGAATCCCGGGTACCCGAGGACCAGCTGCCCAAACCGACGGCCGAACCGGCAAACAGCAGTGACACCAACTGGATCACCGCGGACGTCTACAAGCAGTTCGAGGCCCTTGACTGCAACAGCGCCGACGCCGAGAAACCAGAGCGTTCAGACCCCACCAAGCCACTGGTCACCTGCGAGCCCGCCACCGCCAAGACGCCGGCGATCAAGTACATCCTGGGTCCGGTGGAGGTGAAGGGCAGCAACATCGTCACGTCCTCTTTCCAGCTGCAGCAGGGTGCGCAGGGCGCGGTCACCAATGACTGGGCCGTCAACATCCAGTTCGACGCCGAAGGTACAGCCAAGTTCAAAGAGGTCACCGAGCGGCTGCACCAGTTCTACGTGGCTGCCGGCGGCGAGTCCGGCACCGACCCCAAGTCGCAGTTCGCCATCGTGCTGGACGACCAGGTCATTTCCGCTCCGCGTTCCCTGGCCGTCATCACCGACGGACGTCCGCAGATCACCGGCGGATTCACCGAGCAGACGGCGAAGGCCCTGTCGGACCAGTTGCGCTTCGGCGCCCTTCCCATCAGCTTCGACATCCAAAGCGAGCAGCAGATCTCAGCCACCCTCGGTGGCGAACAGCTGCGCATGGGCCTGTTGGCAGGCCTGATCGGCCTCCTGCTCGTGGTGGTCTACTCCCTGTTCCAGTACCGCGCCCTGGGCTTCGTCACCATCGCGTCGCTTGTCGTGGCAGGAGCCCTGACGTACCTGGCCATCGCCATCCTCGGCTGGACGGAAAACTACCGGCTGTCCCTGGCCGGTGTCGCAGGCATCATCGTCGCGATCGGCCAGACCGCGGACTCGTTCATCGTCTACTTCGAGCGCATCCGCGATGAACTCCGTGAGGGGCGCGGGCTCGTGTCCGCCGTCGAGAACGGTTGGAAGCGTGCCAAGCGCACGGTCCTGGCATCCAAGGCCGTCAACCTGCTCGCCGCCCTGGTCCTGTACTTCGTGGCTGTCGGCAACGTCCGCGGATTCGCCTTCACCCTCGGCCTGACCGCAATCGCCGACCTCATCGTCGTGTTCATGTTCACGCACCCCACGCTGCAGCTCCTGGCACGCACCAAGTTCTTCGGGGAAGGCCACAAGTTCTCGGGCCTCGACCCGGAGCGCCTGGGCGCTGTCCCGCTGTACCGTGGCGCCGGCCGCGTCCGGACGCCTGAGGACCGGCCGGTGGCAGTCCGCGCGAAGAACACCGGAGCGGCGGCAGAAGCCGAGCGCCGGATGACCATCGCCGAACGGCGGCTGGCGGAGAAACAGGAACAGCTCGCAGGCTCTTCGAAAACCTCTGCGAAGGAGAACAAGTAATGTCAGGCTTCGCGAGCTTCGGCAACGAGCTCTACACCGGAAAGCGCTCCTACGATTTCGTGGGTGCCAAGAAGATCTGGTTCATCATCGCCGCGGTAGCGGTGGCCCTGTCCATCCTCCTGCCCATTGCCAAGGGTGGTTTCAACCTCGGCATCGAGTTCCGCGGCGGGTCCGAATTCACGGTCTCAAACGTCAAGACCACCGATCCCACGGTGGGGGAGCACGCCGTCACTGACGTCGTGGAAGGCAGCGTTCCCCGTGTGGCGAACGTCGCCGGGAACACCATGCGGATCCAGACCGACAAGCTCACGGACGACGAGACGCTCCGGATCAAGCAGGGCCTCACCAGCGCCTATGGGGTGACGGACAACGAGGTGACTTCCACGTTCGTCGGTCCCACCTGGGGAGCCGACGTGACCAAGCAGGCACTGATCGGCCTGGTGGTGTTCGTGCTCCTGGCAGCCTTGCTGATGGCCCTGTACTTCCGCACCTGGAAGATGTCCCTGTCGGCGATTGCCGGCATGGCGGTCACGATGTTCATCACCGCGGGGGTCTATGCCCTCAGTGACTTTGAGGTGACACCCTCGGCCATCATCGGCTTCCTGACCGTCCTGAGCTACTCGCTGTATGACACCGTGGTGGTGTTCGACAAGATCCGGGAAAACACCTCCGGGATTGACGCCTCCACCCGCCGCACCTTCGGTGAAGAGGTCAACCTTGCGGTAAACCAGACGCTGGTCCGCTCCATCAACACCATGATGGTGGCCATCCTTCCGGTTGGCGCCATCCTCTTCATCGGTGCCGGCCTGCTGGGCGCCGGTACGCTGCGCGACCTGTCCCTGGCCCTGTTCGTGGGCATCCTCATCGGTACCGCGGCGACGATCTTCGTCGCCGCCCCGATGTACGCCTGGCTGCGGCAGAACGAACCGGAGCTGGTCAAGCAGGCCAGGCGCGTGCAGCAGCGCCGCGCAGGCAGCACGGAACGCGGGGCTCCCGCGGCGCCGGCGAAGGCCTGATCCGGGCCGGTGCAGCAGCACCGGCAGTATTGTTCCGGGAGGGGCCGGCCCACGCAGATCCTGCGCGGGCCGGTCCCTCGTCGCATTTGAGCCGGTTACAAAAGTCGCAGCCGTGGGGAATAGACTGGAGTAATTAAAACGGTGGTGAGGGGTGCTTCATTGGAAGAACGTTCGGCGTCGGCGCCAGCGGCAGAGGGTGTAAACAGTCCTGCCGGTGCACAAACCGGTGTTGCGTCGTCCGCGCGTTCCGGTTCGCTGGTCCCTGTCGACAACTCGGGCACACGCCCCACGTTCCCCGGCCGCAGGGAACGCACCCGGTCCCGCCTTGCCAGGCTGACCGGGCGCGGCACCGCCACGTACTCTCCCATCCTTGAACCACTGCTCCGCACGGTCCGCGCCAATAACCCCAAAGAGGACTTCGACCTCATCCAGCGCGCCTTCGATGTGGCAGAGCGCAGCCACCGCGGGCAGAAGCGCAAGAGCGGGGACCCCTACATCACCCACCCGGTGGCCGTGGCCACCATCCTTGCCGAACTTGGACTCAGCGGCACCACGCTTGCAGCAGCACTGCTGCACGACACCGTCGAAGACACCCCCTACACCCTGGCCGACCTGAAGCGGGACTTCGGACCCGAAGTCGCCATGCTGGTGGACGGCGTGACCAAGCTGGACAAAGTCAGTTTCGGTGAGGCAGCCCAGTCCGAAACCGTCCGCAAGATGGTCGTCGCCATGGCCAAGGACATCCGTGTGCTGATGATCAAGCTCGCGGACCGCCTGCACAACGCCCGCACCTGGCGTTTCGTCTCACCCGAATCCTCAGCCCGCAAAGCCCGGGAAACCCTGGAGATCTTCGCGCCGCTGGCCCACAGGCTCGGCATGAACACCATCAAGTGGGAACTCGAGGACCTGTCCTTCGCCGCGCTCTACCCCAAGGTGTATGAAGAGATCGTCCGCATGGTGGGGGACCGGACCCCGGAGCGGGAAAAGAGCCTGGCCGTCATCCGCGACCAGATCACGGAGGACCTGCGGGCCGCGCGCATCAAGGCCACCATTACGGGCAGGCCCAAGCACTACTACTCCATCTACCAAAAGATGATCGTCCGCGACAAGGACTTCGACGACATCAACGACCTCATGGGCGTCCGCGTCCTGGTGGACTCCGTCCGGGACTGCTACGCCGCCCTGGGAACGATGCATTCGCGCTGGAACCCGCTGCCCGGCAGGTTCAAGGACTACATCGCGATGCCCAAGTTCAACATGTACCAGTCCCTGCACACCACGGTGATTGGCCCCGGCGGCAAGCCTGTGGAAATCCAGATCCGGACCCACGAAATGCACCGTCGCGCCGAATATGGCGTGGCGGCGCACTGGAAGTACAAGGACCAGCCCAACCGCACCGCAGTCGGCCCGGGAAGCCCCCGCGACGGTGACATGGGATGGCTCCGTTCCCTGGTGGACTGGCAGCAGGAAACCTCGGATCCCGGCGAGTTCCTCGATTCGCTCCGGTTTGAGATCAACGCCCGCGAAGTCTTTGTGTTCACACCCAAGGGTGAAGTCATGGCGCTCCCGGCAGGGTCCACCCCCGTGGACTTCGCCTATGCCGTGCACACCGAGGTGGGGCACCGCACCATCGGCGCACGGGTCAACGGCAAGCTGGTCCCGCTCAACAGCGAACTGAACCATGGCGATTGGGTGGAGATCTTCACCTCCAAAGCCGAGGGGGCCGGGCCGAGCCAGGACTGGCAGCACTTCGTCAAGAGCGCCCGGGCGCGCAACAAGATCCGCCAGTGGTTCAGCAAGGAGCGCCGCGAGGAGGCGATCGACCGCGGCAAGGAACTGCTGACGCGCGCCATGCGCAAGCAGAACCTGCCCCTGCAGCGCCTGATGACCCACGAAGCCCTGGCCGCCGTCGCCGAAGAGTTCAAGTACGCCGACATCTCCGGGCTCTACGCCGGCGTGGGAGACGGGCACACGTCCGCCCAGTCGGTGATGGAAAAGCTGATCGAAAGCCTTGGCGCCAACGAAAGCGCCGACGATGACGTCGCCGAAGTCAGTATTCCCACGCAGGTCACAAAGGCCCGCTTCTCCGATTCCGGCGTTGTCGTCCGGGGCGTGGGCGACGTCTGGGTGAAGCTGGCCCGCTGCTGCACTCCCGTGCCGCCGGATCCGATCCTGGGCTTCGTGACCAGGGGGTCGGGCGTCTCGGTGCACCGAACGGACTGCACCAACATCTCGGACCTGAAGGACCAGCCGGACCGGATCGTGGACGTCGACTGGGCGCCGACGCAGTCCAGCGTCTTCCTGGTGGAAATCCAGGTGGAGGCACTGGACCGGAAATCGCTGCTGTCCGACGTAACGCGTGTCCTCTCGGACAATCACGTCAACATCCTGGCGGCCAGCGTGCACACCTCCACCGACCGGGTGGCGATTTCACGGTTTGCCTTCGAGATGGGCGATCCCAAGTACCTGAGCCACGTCCTCAGCGCCGTCCGCCGGATCGACGGCGTCTTCGACGTCTACCGCACCACCGGCAACAAGCGCCGAAGCTAACCCGCCGAGCTTCTCCAGGGCGGCCCGCTTGTGCGGCATCCGCGGCGATGCCTCGATTGCCCTGACCAGGAGGCGCAGGCGGACATCCTGCTCCGGTCGTGACAGCAATGCCGTAAGGGCGGGCACCGCCCGCTCCGGCTCGACATGCAGTGCGATGTCCAACGCCGTCCGCAGGGGACTGGAGACCATCAGGCCGCCCAGACTGACCACATCAAACGGGCCGAGCCTCACCTCATGCAGGGTGCAGCCCCGGGTGCTGCGCAGGCTTGACACTCTCCGCTTCGCATCCACCAGCAGCGCCAGCCGGTCGGGTTCCGCCGCGCAACCGTAGATCCAGGCCGCGGTCATCCGGCCGGCAACAACCCGCTGCCGGATGGCGGCCGGCACCACGCCCGCCGCCGCCCGCGCCCGCAGCTGCGGGGAGGCGCCAAGGCCGGGGAGGATGTAGCCGTGCTGGTGGAAGCGGGCCAGCAGGCCGTCAGCGGCGAGGGACTGGAGTTCAGGGCCGGCGAAGGGGCTGCCCGGCGCATACAGCTCGGGAAAACGCGGGGCAGGAGCAGCCCCGGGTCCTGCTACCGGACCGCCGGAAGCGGAAGGATGCGGGCCCCTGCCCGCGCCGGCGGCGGGGGAAGCTGAGGGTGTTGCCATCACCCCATCCTGCCGCGGATCCCGTAAACAGAAACAGGCCCGGTTCCGGTTATGTGGATAACCGGAACCGGGCCTGTTGCCGCACCTAAGGGGCAGGAAGCTTACGCCAATTCGCTCGCTGAGCGCTGGATCTGGTCCAGCCAGGCCTGGCGGGCTTCGAGGGCTTCACGGGCTGCCTTGATCTTGCGCTGGTCGCCGCTCTGCTCTGCCTTGGCGAGGTCTTCCTGCAGTCCCGCAATGGCGGACTCCAGCTGCGACAGCGCGCTGTTGGTGCGGGCTTTGCGTTCCGGGTTGGACCGCTGCCACTGCTCCTCCTCGGCGTGGCGCACGGCATCTTCAACCTTCCGCAGGCCGGCCTCGACGCGGCCCATATCGGCGCGCGGCACCTTGCCGGCCTCTTCCCAGCGGTCGCGGATGGACTGCAGCGCCTTCTTGGCGGCGGCCAGGTCCTTGACCGGCAGGATTTCGTTGGCCTCGACGAGGAGTGCCTCCTTGACGGTCAGGTTGGCAGCGTATTCCTGGTCGATCTCGTCGTTGGCGGCCTGGCGGTTCGTGAAGAACACGTCCTGGGCAGCGCGGAACCGGGCCCAGAGGGCGTCGTCGTCCTTGCGGCTGGCCCGCGGTGATGCCTTCCACTGGTCCATGAGCCGGCGGTACTCGCCCGCGGCGAATCCCCAGTCCGTCGACGTGGACAGTGCTTCGGCCTCTGCGATCAGCTTTTCCTTCGCAGCCTTGGCAGCGGAGTTGTTGCTGTCCAGCTGGGAGAAATATGCGCGGCGGTGGCGGTCAAAGACGGTGCGGGCAGCCCGGAAGCGCTTCCAGAGCGCGTCTTCATTGGAGCGGCCGAGCCTGACGCCGCTCTTCTGCGCGGCCTTCCAGTTCTCGAAGAGCTCGTTCATGCGGGCACTGGAGGTCTTCCACTGCGTTTGGGCGGGGTCCTGGCCGGAGATCTGTTCGGCCTCGGCCACGATGGCCTCGCGGGCAGCAAGTTCAGAGGCACGCACGGCGTCGTGCTCAGCCTTTTCGGCCTTCTCCAGTTCGGTGATCTGGCCGGCCAGCTTGTCCAGCCGGGCCTCGGCGGCGCGGAGGTCGCCCACTATGTTCCGTTCGGCAAGCTGTTCGCGCAGGTGAGTGACGGTCTTCTGCATGTCCGTGCTCGGCGCCTTGGAGCTGACCCGCTGTTCCAGGAGCACGATCTGGGCCAGGACGTCGTCATATTTCCTGGCGAAGTAGGCCAGCGCCTCGTCGTCGCTGACCCCGGGGTACTGTCCCACGAGGTGCTCGCCGTCGTCGATCTTCAGGAAGACGTGGCCGTCACCCTCCACGCGAGCCCACTTTGCGGCCTCGGCGACGGAGGTGCTGGGCGCAGCGGGTACGGGGGCGGCAACGGGCGCTGCAGCCGCAGGCTTGGGACGGGAGGCGAAGGCTGCGGGGGAGGGCGCTGACGGCCGCGGCCCCGGTGCGGGAGCAGGAGCGGGCGCGGGGGCAGCAGCGGGTTCCGGGGCCGGAGTTTCCGCCGCGGCGGCCTCTTCCCGAGCTGCAGGTTCCTGGGCGCCTGCGGCATCGATTCCTGCACCGTCAGCGGCCGGCGCCGCCGTTTCGGTCAGGTCTGTTGCTATTTCGTCGGATTGCTGACTGTCTGTCACCGCTAAAAGTCTTTCGCTTGGAGGGAACTGCTCAGGTTCTGCACCGGCCGCAAGCGGCCCGGCTTCCTACTTCAGAGAAAACGAGTCTATCGTGACTGGTTGTTTTGGCGCGCCGTCCGTGTCGCTGCTGCCCGGGGTGATGCCGGCGGCGGCAATGTTGGACACCACGTCCAGGCCTGAGGTCACCTTGCCCACCACGGTGTAGCCGCCCGCCGTGTCGGGACTGATGACGGTGTCCTTGTAGACGACGAAGAACTGCGTCCCGTTTCCGTAGGCGTTATTTCCGGTGCGGGCCACGGCAATGGTCCCGGCGGGATAGGTGTTGTCGGCCGGGGTGTTCTCCAGCGGCCCCCAGGTGTAGTTGGGGTCGCCCTGGCCGTCTCCGCCGGGGGAGCCGCACTGCAGCACGGCGAATGCTTCGGCAGTGGTCAGCCGGTGGCAGGTTTTGCCGTTGAAGTAGCCTTCGTCGCTGAGGGATTTGAAGACGGCGGCCGCCTGCGGAGCTTTGGTCCCGTCCAGCTCCACGCCGAGCGGGCTGCCGTTCAGGAGCAGCTCACCAGTGAAGGTCTTCCCGGCCGCGGTGTCGGCGGCCGGGATGTTGGGTCCATTGCTGGCCTGTGCGGAGGGAGTGGCGGAAGGGCTTGCCGAGGCGGATGGCTCGGTCAGGCCTGCCTGCGCGGCAGCGTATTCGTCCTCGGTAGGGTTCCCTGCAAAGGCTGTGAGCTGAAGGACGACGGCGAGCAGCACGGCGGCGGTTCCGGCGCCGGCGGCCACAAGGTTGTCGCGCTTGCGCCGTTTCTCCTGCTCACGCCGCAGCTCGCGCTTGGCCTCCATTTGCTGGATGCGCCGTTTCGTCTCGCGGGCACTGCGTGAACTGGCCGCCAAGGGTCCTCCTTCTCGTCGGGCTGCGCATGGCCCGGGCAGGCAGCCAGGCGCAGGTGATCGGCCGCCAGGATCCGCCGGTCCGCCGTATTAGAGATGCACACGGATGACGCATAAACTGGCTGCCGCACATAGTTTATGCATGACTGGCCGGGCTGCAGCCCCAAGGCGCCGACAACGGCGGCCGCGGCAGCTCCAGCGCACCTTTCCACCCAAAGGAGAACCTTCCCCATGGCACGCACCGCCTCCCTGTCCGGATTCCCCGAGTGGCTTCCCGAGGAGCGGCTGGTGGAGCTGCATGTGCTGGATACCCTGCGCCGGGTCTTTGAACTGCACGGGTTCGCCTCGATCGAAACCCGCGCCGTGGAGACAGTGGGCCAGTTGCTGCGCAAAGGCGAAATCGACAAGGAAGTTTACGGACTCAGCCGCCTCCAGGAGGACGACAGCGACAACCCGGTCAAGGGCGGCAAGGCCGATCCGCACGCACTCGCCCTGCACTTTGACCTCACCGTCCCCTTCGCCCGGTACGTCGTGGAGAACGCCGGCTACCTTGCATTCCCCTTCCGCCGCTACCAGATCCAGAAGGTCTGGCGGGGCGAGCGGCCGCAGGAAGGCCGGGCCCGTGAATTCACCCAGGCCGACATCGACGTGGTGGGTGACGGCGAACTGCCGTTCCGTTACGACGTGGAGATCGCCCTGGTGATCGCCGAAGCGCTCAGCGCGCTGCCCATCCCGGACTTCCGGCTCCGGGTCAACAACCGGAAACTCGCTGAAGGCTTCTACCGCGGCATTGGACTTGAGGACACCGCCGGGGTGCTGCGCAGCATCGATAAGCTCGAAAAGATCGGCCCCGCGAAGGTGGCGGAGCTGCTCAAGTCCGAACTCGGCGCAACCGACGGGCAGGCGGAGAAGGCACTCCAGCTGGCGGCAATCCGCACCGAGGACACCTCTTTCGTGGCACAGGTCCGGGCACTGGGGGTCAGTGACGACCTTCTCGACGAAGGCCTTGACGAGCTCGAGCAGGTCATCGACGCCGCAGTCCAGCGCGCCCCCGGCAAGGTCCTGGCCGACCTCAGCATTGCCCGCGGCCTGGACTACTACACGGGCACCGTGGTGGAGACGGTGCTGGTGGGCCACGAACAGCTTGGCTCGATTTGCTCCGGCGGCCGGTATGACGCCCTGGCATCGAAGGGCAACCGGAAGTTCCCCGGGGTCGGGCTCTCCATCGGCGTCACCCGCCTGGTGTCCCGGATCCTCAGCCAGGACCTGGCGAGGGCGTCCCGGTCGGTTCCCACTGCGGTGCTGGTGGCCCTGACCCACGATGACAGCTGGGGCGCGGCCCAGGACGTGGCGGCCCTGCTGCGCAGCAGGGGCATCCCCACGGAAGTGGCGGCGAAGGCGGACAAATTCGGCAAGCAGATCAAATTCGCGGACCGGCGGGGCATTCCGTTTGTCTGGTTCACGGACGACGACGGCACGCACCAGGTCAAGGACATCCGTACCGGTGAGCAGGTGCTGGCTGCCCCGGAGACCTGGATGCCGCCGGTGGAAGACCTCACCGTGCAGGTGGCGACCACTGAGCAGGCTGCGGCCGCAGTTTAGGCGGCTGCCCGGTGCTGCCTGAAACGCAGCACCAGCCAGCGCCCGGCAACGCCGGCGGCCAGGACCGCGGCCATGGTCAGCACCGGCGCGGGCGGCAGTGTGAAGGCCAGGACCACGCAACCAACAAACCCGGCGGCGTTCAGCCAGCGGGGCGCATAGCCGGGACGGACCACGAGGGTGAACGCGGAGGCGTTCGCCACGGCGTAGTAGACCAGCACGCCGAAGCTTGAGAAACCCACCACCGTCATCACGTCGGTCGTCAGCAGGAGCAGGATGACGACGGCGGCCACAGCCAATTCAGCGGCAACCGGGACCGTGTGCCGCCCGCCCACCCTGGCGAGGAAGCCGGGCAGGTCCCGTTCCCGCGCCATGGCCAGTGTGGTCCGCCCAACTCCGGTGATGAGCGCGAGGAGGGCGCCCAGGCAGGCGGCAGCGGCTCCTGCCTGCACCACCGGTGATCCGCCGGCCAGCTGCGACTGAAGGACGGCGTCCAGCAAAGGTGTGCCGGTCGTGGCCAGAGCTCCGCCAAGATGGTTCAGCAGGAGCAGCGCGAGCGCCAGGTAAATCGCGAAAGCCGCAGCCAGGGCGGCGAGGATGGCCCGGGGGATGGAACGCGCAGGGTCCTTGACCTCTTCACCAAGGGTGGCAATCCGTGCGTAGCCGGCGAAGGCGAAGAACATCAGCCCGGCGGCGGGGAGGACGCCCCAGGCGCCGTTTGCCGGTCCGGCCGGTTCCGCTGCTGCCGGATGCGGGCCGAGTGCCGCGGCAAGGGCCACGAAGACCAGGGCGGCCAGGACCATGCACAGCAGGATGCGGGTGAGCAGGGCGGTCCGTGTGATCCCCATCAGGTTGACGCCGGTGAGGGCCAGCACGGCGGCGATTGCCACGGGCACTGCGAAGCCGTGTGCCACGTAGTTGCCAAACGTCAGCGCCATCGCAGCGCAGGAGGCCGTTTTGCCGGTGACGAAGCCCCAGCCGGCCAAAAAGCCCGGCCACTCGCCCAGCTGCCTGCGGCCGTACACGTAGGTTCCGCCGCTGGTGGGGTATTTCGCTGCAAGGGCGGCTGACGCCACTGCGTTGCAGTACGCCACCACCCCGGCGATGGCAACGGAGAGCACCAGCAGGTTCCCCGCCAGCCCGGCGGCCGGGGCGAACACGGCAAAGACGCCGGCACCCAGCATGGAACCGAGGCCGATGGCGGTGGCATCGAACGTACCAAGCCGTCGTTGCAGCTGCTGCTGGGCGCTCATGCGGCGGCAGTCCCCTTCCAACGGGTAAACTCGGACGGGATCGTTCCTGGAACGATCATATTGAACTTCGCTGTTAGCTTCCCGCTGTTACCCCGCAGAAAGGCGTGCTGTGCTGCGCACACATGACCTCGGATCCCTTCGCTCCGAGCACATTGGACAAACCGTAACCCTGGCCGGCTGGGTGGGCCGCCGCCGTGATCACGGTGGTGTGGCCTTCGTGGACCTGCGCGATGCCTCGGGCGTCTCCCAGGTGGTGGTGCGGGAGGAAGAGGTCTTCCACGGGCTGCGCAACGAATACGTCCTGCAGGTCAAGGGCACAGTGTCCAAGCGGCCCGAAGGCAACGAAAACCCGGCCCTGGCCACCGGCGAAATCGAGGTCATCGCCGAGGAAGTCACCATCCTTAACACCTCGGACCCGCTGCCGTTCCAGATCGACGAGCACGTCGAAGTGGGCGAGGAAGCCCGGCTCAAGCACCGCTACCTGGACCTCCGCCGTCCCGGCCCCAGCCGGAACCTTCGCCTGCGTTCCGAGGCCAACCGGGTGGCCCGCGAACTGCTCCACCACGAGGGCTTCGTGGAGATTGAGACGCCCACGCTGACCCGTTCCACCCCGGAAGGCGCCCGTGACTTCCTGGTTCCGGCACGCCTGGCGCCCGGTTCCTGGTACGCCCTTCCGCAGTCCCCGCAGCTGTTCAAGCAGCTGCTGCAGGTGGGCGGCTTCGAGAAGTACTACCAGATCGCCCGCTGCTACCGCGACGAGGACTTCCGCGCGGACCGCCAGCCGGAATTCACCCAGCTGGACATCGAGGCCAGCTTCGTGGACCAGGACGACATCATCAGGCTCGGCGAAAACATCGTCAAGGCTGTGTGGCAGCTCATCGGCGTCGACATCCCCACGCCCATCCAGCGGATCACGTACGCCGACGCCATGGCGCGGTACGGCTCGGACAAGCCGGACCTGCGCTTCGGCCAGGAGCTGACCGAGCTGACCGACTTCTTCAAGGACACCAACTTCGGCGTCTTCAAGGCGCCCTACGTCGGTGCCGTCGTCATGCCCGGTGGCGCCTCCCAGGCACGCCGCGCCCTGGATGCCTGGCAGGAATGGGCCAAGCAGCGCGGCGCCAAGGGCCTGGCCTACGTCCTCTACAAGGAGGACGGCGAGCTGGCCGGACCGGTCGCCAAGAACCTCACGGACATCGAACGCGCCGGCCTGGCCGACGCCGTGGGCGCAAAACCCGGCGACTGCATCTTCTTTGCCGCCGGCGAGAAGACCCCTTCGCGTGCCCTCCTCGGCGCGGCCCGCGTGGAGATCGGCCACCGCACCGGCCTGATCGATCCCACCGACTGGGCATTCTGCTGGGTGGTCGACGCGCCCATGTTCGAGCCCGCAGCTGCCGCCGTTGCCTCCGGCGACGTGGCCGTGGGAGCAGGCCAGTGGACTGCGGTGCACCACGCCTTCACCTCGCCCAAGCCCGAATTCCTTGACACGTTCGACAAGGACCCGGAATCGGCGCTCTCCTACGCCTACGACATCGTGTGCAACGGCAACGAAATCGGCGGCGGCTCCATCCGTATCCACCAGCGGGACGTGCAGGAGCGTGTCTTCGAACTGATGGGCCTGGACAAGGAGGACGCCCAGACCAAGTTCGGCTTCCTGCTTGAGGGCTTCAAGTACGGCGCCCCGCCGCACGGCGGTATCGCCTTCGGCTGGGACCGCGTGGTCTCGCTGCTGGCGGGCGTCGAGTCCATCCGGGACGTCATCGCCTTCCCGAAGTCCGGTGGCGGCCACGACCCCCTGACGGAGGCCCCGGCGCCCATCACCCCGCAGCAGCGCAAGGAAGCCGGCGTGGACTTCAAGCCCGAGGCCAAAAAGCCCGAGGTCAAGAAATCCGAAGTCAAGAAGCCCGAAGACACCAAGTAGCAGTACAGGGAACGGCCGCAGCAGGCCCGGCCACCTGGAGGCTCCCCGTGCAACCGGGGAGCCTCCGGGTTTAACGGCCCTGATCCAAAAGGAGCAGTCCGTGACCGCAACACAGCCCCTGGAGCGCGCCCCGATGGACCTGGAAACCGCAATGGACGCCGCGTGGCCGGCCCTCGACCGGCACGAGGCCGGCGGGTGGGTGCTGCGGGCTGCCGGCGGCGTGACCCAGCGAGCCAACTCCATCTGGCCGCGAACCATAAGCGGGGATCCGGACCTGCAGCAGGCCCAGCTCCGCGAAGCCCGGTCCTGGTACCGCAGCCGGCGGCTGCCGGTGATCTTCCAGGTCTTCGACGGGCAGCACGCTGCCGCACTCAACGGCCTGCTTGATGCCGAGGGCTTTACCTGGCAGTCCGAAACCCTCGTCATGACGCGCGGGCCGTTGACCGGAACATCGGAGCAGGCTGGGGTGGAAATCTCCCGGGAGCCGTCTGCCGACTGGCTGGAAGCCTGGTGGGAGGTGGACGGACGCAGCGGTGCGGACGCCCTGGCCACGGCGCGGGACATCCTGCTGGGCTGTCCGTCCATCTATGCACTGGTGCGCGACGGGCACGGGCTGCCGGCCGCCGTCGGGCGCCTGGCCATTCCGGCCGATGGCGCCCACGGGGGTGTGTACTGCATGGCCACCCGGGCGGAGGCACGCCGCCGGGGCCATGGCGCCGCCGTGTTGCGGGCCCTGCTGCACGCCAGGGCGGAACAGGGGCTGTCCGGCTACTGGCTGCTGGTGACGGCGCCCAACCACGCGGCGCAAGCCCTGTATGCCACTGCCGGGTTCACGGAAGCGGGGCGCTACCGGTACAGGCAGGAGCGTCCCCGCCCGCGCTCTGACGGGTTGCTGAACGACGCCCGGCAGCGGCAGGAAGAAGCGCCGCCTACCCGGCCGGATCCGTCACCGTGACCCGCACCGAGCACGCGTCCGCAGCGGCTTTCTTCACAACGGCGGCCCGGGGATCTGCCACATCCAGGTAGCCAAGGCGGGGGAGCCGGGCATACTCCCGCAGGGCCGGGTCCGCAAGGACGAGGCCGGCCAGGGTCCTGTCGCCGCCGGGCACCACGTACTCGAACGGGGCAGCGCGGAACACCTGCGCAGCCTGTTCCGCCACGGCGGCCACCAGGGCGTCCGCCTGGTTGGACCGGCGCCGGGCGAATCGCTGCTGGGACTGGCCGCCCGCGGCAGTTCGTGACTGCACGTAGCGGGTGCCCGCCTTGGACGCCAGCAGCAGTCCCTCGCTGGCCACACCGATCCCGTAGCCGCCGCGCCGCACCAGCAGCAGTCCGACCCGCCGCGGCTGGGAGGCCAGGGCCGCGAGCCGTTCCAGGGGGCCTGCGCCCCGTCCGGGCCGGCCGTCGTCCGGCCAGGGTGCCTGCAGCAGCGCCGTGGCACCGTCGGCTGCCACCAGGTGGAGGCCGTCGTCGCCGTCCTGCAGCCGGTAGCCGCCGTGGGCGGCCCCGAACCGCTCGGCCCAGCCCGCCAGCCGGGGCCCGGAAACGAAGGTTGTCCGGACAGACGGCGTACCGCCGGCGGCAGCAGGGGTTGGCATGGGGATTCCTTCCGTGGCGGAACGCGGGCGGCGCAGGTGGGCAATGGAAGTAGCCTATCTAGGTGGATGATCTCTTCGGGCACGGCCCCGACAACGACGACGACGATGGTCCGGTCGCCGCGGGCAGCCCCGGGGCGGGCACCGGAGCCAAGGCGCCGCGCAGCCCGCTCGCCGTGCGGATGCGGCCGCGCACGCTGGACGAAGTGGTGGGCCAGCAGCACCTCCTGGGCCAGGGTTCGCCGCTGCGCCAGCTGGCGGCAGGCGCCGATGCCGCGGGGCCGGCAGGTCCCAGTTCGCTGATCCTGTGGGGGCCGCCCGGCACCGGCAAGACCACGCTCGCTCACGTGATCGCCCGGGGACCGGGGCGCAAGTTCGTGGAACTGTCCGCCATCACCGCCGGCGTTAAGGACGTGCGCCGCGTCATGGATGATGCCCTCACCGCCCGCGACCTGTACAAGACCACCACCGTCCTGTTCCTGGACGAGATCCACCGCTTCAACAAGGCCCAGCAGGACGCCCTGCTGCCCGGCGTAGAAAACCGCTGGGTGGTCCTGGTGGCAGCCACCACCGAAAACCCGTCGTTCTCGGTGGTGTCGCCGCTGCTGTCCCGTTCCCTGCTCCTCACGCTCAAGCCGCTGACGGACGCCGACATCGAGGGCCTGCTGGTGCGGGCCGTGGCGGATCCCCGGGGCCTGGGCGGGAAGGTGCAGCTTAGCGATGAAGCGCTGGAGCACCTCGTGCGGTTGTCCGGCGGTGACGCCCGCCGGGCCCTGACTGCGCTGGAAGCCGCCGCCGGCGTCGCTTTCGGTGACGCGGACGACGTCGAACGTTCCGCAGGGGAGGACGGTGCGGCCGGGGAGCCGGTCACCGCAGAGCCGGTCACCGTGGACCTGCGCCACACCGAACGCGCCCTGGACGTCGCGGCCGTCCGCTACGACCGCGCCGGGGACCAGCACTATGACGTGGCCAGTGCCTTCATCAAGTCCATCAGGGGCTCGGACGTTGACGCGGCGCTGCACTACCTCGCCCGCATGCTCGAGGCGGGGGAGGACCCGCGCTTCGTGGCCCGGCGGATCGTCATTTCCGCGGCGGAGGACGTGGGCATGGCGGATCCCAGCGCCCTGCAAACGGCCGTCGCGGCGGCGCAGGCGGTCCAGCTCATCGGGATGCCCGAGGGCCGGATCATCCTCGCCGAGGCGGTGGTCCACCTGGCAACGGCACCAAAGTCGAACGCGGCCTACATGGGCATCAACAAGGCCATCGCGGACGTCAGGGCCGGACTCGGCGTCGGGATCCCCGCACACCTGCGCGATGCGCACTACCCCGGGTCCAAGCAGCTGGGCCATGGCGTGGGCTACAAGTACGCCCACGACGCACCCCACGCCGTCGCCACCCAGCAATACCCGCCGGATGACCTCGTGGGCCGCGACTACTACCAGCCCACCGGCAACGGCGCCGAACGCGACATTGCCCAGCGGCTGGAGCGGCTGCGCAGGATTGTCCGCGGCAAGTGAGCCCGTGGTAGGCTGGATCTTCGTCTGGCAAGGCTCGGACGCACAATCTCCCCACTTTCACGTGGGGAAGGTTATGCCCTGCGCCCAGTAGCAAAAGGCAGCGGTTGGCCGATGCTCTCCATCGTGGAGGCCAGTAACACTGACACACCGCAGATATTGGAAGGACACAAGTGGCTAACAACACTCGTGCTCGCCGTCAGGCCCGCCTCTCGCGGTCCCTCGGCATCGCTCTGACCCCCAAGGCCGCCAAGTACATGGAGCGCCGCCCGTACGGCCCCGGTGAGCATGGCCGTGCCCGCAAGAAGCAGGACTCCGACTACGCAGTCCGCCTGCGTGAAAAGCAGCGCCTGCGCGCCCAGTACGGCATCCGCGAAGCACAGATGACCCGTGCCTTCGAAGAGGCCCGCCGCACCAAGGGCCTGACCGGTGAAAACCTCATCGAACTGCTCGAAATGCGCCTTGACGCCCTGGTCCTGCGTGCCGGTTTCGCCCGCACCATCGCCCAGGCCCGCCAGCTGGTTGTGCACCGCCACATCATGGTTGACGGCATCCGCGTTGACCGTCCGTCGTTCCGCGTCGGCGAGGGCCAGCTGGTCCACGTCCACAGCCGCAGCGAGACCATGGTCCCGCTCCAGGTTGCCGCAGCCGGCGCCCACCGCGACGTCCTGCCTGCCGTTCCGGCCTACCTGGACGTCAAGCTCGAGGCACTCCAGGCCCGCCTGGTCCGCCGCCCGAAGCGCTCCGAAATCCCGGTGACCTGCGAAGAGCAGCTCGTCGTCGAATTCTACGCACGCTAAACCCCAGCAGCGTATCCAAAGAAGCCCGTGGCAAGCGCCGCGGGCTTCTTTGTATGTAAGGTACTTGGGGGACATATGCGCAACGCGCCCCTCCGGGGCCCCGCGCGATGGCACCCAACCACAGAATTTCGAGGAGATGAAACGTCTATGTCTGGTGGCGATATTGCCGGCCTGATCGCTGCCGGAGTCTTCGCACTCCTGGTGCTGCTGCTCGCGGTGCCCATCCTGAAGCTGGGGAAGGTCTTTGACGAGGTCCGCACCGCCATCAAATCCATCAGTGACGGCGCCACGCCCCTGATGGACGAGGTCACCGCCACCGTCTCCACCACCAACCAGCAGCTGAAGAAGGTGGACGGCATCGCATCCAATGTCTCGGATGCGTCCGCCAACATTTCGGCCCTGTCCTCCCTGGTTGCCGCCACGGTCGGTTCCCCGCTCATCAAGGTCGCCGCTTTCAGTTACGGGGTCCGCACGGCCCTCGCCAACCGCCGGAAGCCCGCAGCCGGGCGCCGCAGCCGCTAGATTCGGAAAGAACGAGAATGAAACGACTTGTCTGGATGGGAATCGGCGTGGCCATCGGTGTCATCGCCTTCCGCAAAGTGACCCAAGCCCAGTCCAGCCTCGGCCCGGAAGGCCTCAACCGCGCCGTGGGCAGGCTTGCCGACGGGGTCTACGACTTCGCCGACGCCGTCCGCGCGGGGATGCGCGAACGTGAAACGGACCTGCGCAGCGCCCTCGGCGTCGACGCGGCAGACGTAGTCCGCCGCTGAACCCGCGGGCCCGGCCCGCACCAGAACCAAACGGCAGGGACCACCCCAAGGAACCAGCCATCTGAACGAACTTTCCGCGCCGCCTGGCGGGGCGGACCACGAAGGGTAAGAAACAGCTCATGAAGTCGCAGGAGATCACCAAGCGCTGGGTGGACTTTTTTGTCAGCAAAGGCCACACCGCGGTTCCTTCCGCCTCACTGGTCTCCAGCGACCCCTCGCTGCTGTTCACGGTGGCCGGCATGGTCCCGTTCATCCCCTACCTGACGGCCCGCGAAGAGGCGCCGTACTCCCGCGCCACCAGCGTGCAGAAGTGCATCCGCACCGGCGATATCGAGGAAGTGGGCAAGACCGCCCGGCACGGCACGTTCTTCCAGATGTGCGGCAACTTCTCCTTCGGCGACTACTTCAAGGAAGACGCCATCAAGTTCGCCTGGGAGCTGCTCACCAAGGGCGTTGACGACGGCGGCTACGGCCTCGAGCCGGAGCGGCTCTGGGTCACCGTGTACGAAGAGGACGACGAAGCCAGGGACCTTTGGCTGAAGAACACCGGCGTCCCCGCCAGCCGCATCCAGAAGATGGGCAAGTCGGACAACTACTGGTCCACGGGCCAGCCCGGCCCCGCCGGCCCCTGCTCGGAAATCTACTACGACCGTGGTCCCGCCTACGGCGTCGAGGGCGGCCCGGAAGCCGACGACAACCGCTATGTCGAAATCTGGAACCTCGTGTTCATGCAGTACCAGATCGACAACGTCCGCTCCAAGGTGGACTTCGACATCGTGGGTGAGCTGCCCAAGAAGAACATCGACACCGGCCTGGGCATGGAACGCCTTGCGATGATCCTGCAGGGCGTCGAGAACATGTACGAGACCGACCAGGTCCGCCCCGTGATCGACAAGGCGGCCGAACTGTCCGGCAAGGAATACACCTCCGCGGAGTCCGACGACGACCCGCACCACACCGATGATGTCCGGATGCGCGTCGTGGCCGACCACATCCGCTCCGCGCTGATGCTGATCGCCGACGGCGTGGTTCCGTCCAACGAGGGCCGCGGGTACGTGCTGCGCCGCCTCATTCGCCGGGCTGTCCGCGCCATGCGGCTCCTCGGCGTCGAGCAGGCCTGCCTGCCGGAGCTGCTGCCCGCCTCCCGCGACGCCATGAAGGGCGTCTACCCTGTGGTTGAAACCGACTTCGACCGGATCAGCCGGATTGCCTACGCCGAAGAGAAGGCCTTCCTGCGTACCATCGCCTCCGGAACGGCACGCCTGGAGGAAGCCGTTGTGGCTTCCAAGGCTGCGGGCAAGCCGCTGTCCGGCGACGACGCCTTCACGCTGCACGACACCTACGGCTTCCCGATCGACCTCACGCTGGAAATGGCCGAAGAGGCCGGGCTGAAAGTGGATGAGGCCGCCTTCCGCAGCCTCATGCAGGAACAGCGCCAGCGTGCCCAGGCCGATGCCAAGTCCAAGAAGGGCGGCCACGCAGACCTCACCGTCTTCCAGGACATCCTGGCCCAGGGTGAGACAGTCTTCACCGGCTACACCGAACTCGACGGCGAGTCCCGCGTCCGCGGCCTGCTCACCGGCGGGCGTCAGGTGCAGCAGGCCTCCACCGGCGACGAGATCGAGCTCGTGCTGGCCGAGACGCCGTTCTACGCCGAAGCCGGCGGCCAGGCCGCGGACACCGGCCTGATCACCGGCGACGGGTTCGTCGTCGAGGTCCTGGACGTCCAGCGCCCGCTCAAGGGCCTGAGCGTGCACAAGGCGATCGTCCGCGAGGGCGAGATCGGGGCCGATTCCCTGGTGCGCGCCGCCGTCGACCGTGAACGCCGCCATGCCGCCGAGCAGGCGCACACCGGAACCCACATCGTGCACGCCGCGCTGCACCAGATCCTTGGACCCGAAGCTACCCAGCGCGGATCCTTCAACAAGGCCGGCTACCTGCGGTTCGACTTCGCCTGGGGCGAGGGCCTGAGCACGGCGACGCGATCCGAAATCGAGGAAGTCTCCAACCTGGCCATCCGCAACAACTACACGGTGGAAACCAAGATCATGGGGCTGGCCGAGGCCAAAGCCATGGGCGCCATGGCGCTCTTCGGCGAGAACTACGGCAGCGAAGTACGCGTGGTGGAGATCGACGGCGCCTGGTCCCGTGAGCTGTGCGGCGGAACCCACGTGGCCAACACGTCACTGATCGGCAGCCTTTCGCTCCTGGGCGAGCAGTCCGTGGGCTCGGGCAACCGGCGCGTGGAGGCGTTCGTGGGTATGGAAGCCTTCCGCCACCTGGCAGCCGAGCGGGCGCTGGTCACCGAACTGACCGACCTCCTTAAGGTTCCGTCCGGGCAGCTCGCCGACAGGATTTCGGCCACCCTGGCCAAGCTCAAGGCGACCGAGAAGGAACTCGACCGGCTCCGCAAGGAACAGCTGGCAGCAGCCGCCGGACAGCTTGTGGACACCGCCACGGACGCAGCAGGCGTTCGCGTCATCGCGCACGACGCCGGAACGGTCAGTGGCGCGGACAACCTCCGTGGCCTGGCGCTGGACCTGCGGAACCGTCTCGGTTCGCAGGCCGCTGCCGTGGCCGTCGCCGGCGTCGCCAACGACCGTCCGCTCATTCTCGTAGCCACCAACGAGGCGGCCCGTGAGGCCGGCGTGAAGGCCGGCGCCCTGGTGCGTATTGCGGCCGGTGTCCTGGGTGGTGGCGGCGGTGGCAAGGACGACGTCGCCCAGGGCGGCGGAACCGACGCCCTGAAGGTCGGCGCTGCCCTGGCCGCTGTCGTCGACGCCATCTCAAGGCGCTAGACCCGCCATGACCAGTGCTGTTGCTGCCGGCGGCTACCCCCAGGGCGTCAAACTGGGGGTGGACGTCGGCACCGTCCGGGTCGGGGTGGCCATCTGCGACCGCGACGCGATCCTCGCAACCCCTTACAAAACCCTTGACCGGAACGCCCGGAAAAACTCCGACGTGCGCGTCATCGCCAAGCTCGCGGAGGAACTCGGCGCCGTCCAGGTCATTGTGGGCCTGCCCCGGACCATGAAGGGCGAGGAACGGACCTCCGCGACCATGGCCAGGGACTACGCGGAACTGCTTGCGGCTGAGCTTGCCGGCCGCGGCCTGGCGGTCCCTGTGAACCTCGTGGATGAGCGGCTCAGCAGCGTCTCGGCGCACCGCGACCTGCACGAAGCTGGCATGAGCAGCAGGAACCACCGTAAAGTAGTTGATCAGGTCGCGGCGGCGGGTATCCTGCAGCACGCCATCGACATGCAGAAAGCCAGGGGAGCGGATGTCGGCTCACGCGTGACGCCGCCTCCCCCTGCCGTGGACCTGGGGGTCAGCGCCAAGGACGAGCCTGTCCGCGGCACCCCGGGGGACACGGCCCGATCTTCAGATAATGGAAGGCAACAGTGAGCCCTGCCAACATTGACGACACTTCCGGTCCGGTGGACCCCGCGCTGGGGCGGCCGCTGACCCGCAAGGAGCTTCGGGCGCGCGAGAAGAGCCTCAACACGGGTGGCCACGACGCCGTCCCCCCGCAGGCGTACGAAACGGGCGAGGTCCCTCCGCCGCCGGCGGCGCCGCCCGCTGCTTCTGCCGCACCGGAGCCTTCCTTCGCCCCGCTTCCCGGCGCAGGTACCGTTCCGGCGGCTCCCGAGGCGCCGCCCTCCATCCAGGAGGAACAGCCCGCCGCCGGGCCCCGCGTCGACAGCCCGCAGCACGAAGACATGCATCCTGGCCACGAGGTCCCGGCCCCTGGCGAACCGCACGCTGCCCAGGCCGTCCCAATGATGGCCGGACACCGGTATGCGGCTGACGCGAACTACGCCGACGACGTCCACTACGCGGACAGGCACGACTACCAGGAAGACGTGCACGATGACCAGGCATATGCCCCCGCCGGCTACCACGACGACGCACACCCGGAGCCGGACCACAGCGACGCAGGCCACCATCTGCTCCCCGGTTCTTCGGCAGCCCAGGCAGTGCCCCGCCCATCCAAGAAGGTCCGCCGCCGCCGTCGACTGCTGGCGCTCTTCCTCACCCTGGCCGTCTTCGTCACGGCCGTGGCCGTGGGCGCGCAGTTCCTTAAGCCCCTCCTGGGCGGCGGCAAGCCCTCCGACTACCCGGGTCCGGGTACGGGTGAAGTCCGTGTGACGGTGGACAATGGGGAAGGTACCCGCTCGGTCGCCACAGACCTGGAAAACCAGCATGTGATCGCCAACGCGGACACGTTCCTGCAGGCGTTCCACGCCTCCGGCGGAACCTTGTCGCCGGGTGACTACACCTTCAAGACCGAGATGAAGAACGCTGACGCAGTCAACGTGCTGCTCGGCAAGGACAAGACCAAGGTCATTTACTTTGCGCTCAGCGCCGGTCTTCGCATCGGCGAGTCCCTGCAGGCTATTTCCGAAGGCTCTGGGGTGTCCATACAGCAACTCCAGGCGCTCAGCGACCAGCCCACGCAGTTTGGCCTGCCCGCCAAGGCCAAGAACCTCGAGGGCTACCTGGCCCCGGGCGAGTACCGCTTCCCACTGGGGACCCCCGCCAAGGACATCCTCCAGTCGCTGGTCAAGGCCACCGTTGACGAACTGGTCTCCCAGGGCATCACCGACCCCGCCAAACAGTACGAGGCCGTCATCGTGGCAAGCATCGTCCAGGCCGAAGGCGGCCAGGCCGACTACGGCGACGTCGCCGGGGCCATCTACAACCGGCTCAAGCCCAACGACCAGACCGGCGGCTTCCTGCAGGTGGACTCCGCGGTGACCTACGGCCTCGGTACCAGGAGCTTCAACTTCACGGATGAGCAGCGCCAGGACAAATCGAACCCGTACAACACCTATGCGAACCCCGGCCTGCCGCCGGGACCGATCGGATCGCCGGGCAAGACTGCCATCGACGCTGCCGCCAGGCCCAAGTCCAACGATTACCTGTACTGGGTGACCATCAACCTGGACACCAAGGAAACCAAGTTCGCCAAGACGCTGGCCGAGCACAACGCCTACGTTGAGCAGTACAACGCCTGGTGCAAGGCCAACGCGGGCCGCTGCACATGAGCCTGCGGGCTGCCGTCCTGGGCCATCCCATCAGCCACTCGAAATCCCCGGCCCTGCACCTTGCGGCGTATGGGCGGCTGGACGCCGGTATCAGCTACACAGCCATCGACGTCACCGAGGAACTGCTGCCGTCCTTCATGCGCCAGATCCGGAACCAGCCCGGCTGGCGCGGGCTGTCGGTGACCATGCCGCTGAAGACGGCCATGCTGGACCATGTCGATGAAGTGCGGGGAGTGGCGCGGACCCTGGGCGTGGTCAATACGGTGTCTTTCGAGGACACTGCGAACGGTCCCCGCGCCGTCGGTTCCAACACGGACGTCGCCGGGATTGTCAACGCCCTTCGGCATGCCGGTACCCGGATGGCTCCATCTGCCGTCATCCTGGGTGGCGGGGGAACTGCTGCGTCAGCCGTCGCGGCCTTGCGGGAACTCGGGACCACCAGCGTCAGGATCTTTGTTCGCGACGCTTCCCGTACGGCCGATGTCCGCACGGCAGCGGAGAGCCTGGGCGTTGCCCTCGAAATCGGCCCCCTGGCCGCCGCCGCCCGCCCGACAGCGGAAGCCGACGTCGTTATTTCCACCCTGCCGCCACGCGCGGCAGACGGACTCGCCGCCGAAGTCGCCGCGCTCAAGACGCCGACTCCGGGCGTCCTGCTGGATGTGGCGTATGACCCGTGGCCCAGCCTCTTGGCCTCGGTGTGGCAGGCCGGCGGCGGCCGCGTGGTGCCCGGACTTGAGATGCTGCTGTACCAGGCAGTGGAGCAGGTGCGCCTCTTCTCCCGGCGTGGGGAAGACGTTAACGCAGCTGTCATAGATGTGATGTGTGACGCAGTCGGCCTTGCCCGGCGGGCGTTGTGACCGCCCTACGTGGCAGGATGGAAATTATGCGTTGGTTGACTGCCGGTGAATCCCATGGCCCGGCTCTGATGGGAATTATTGAGGGCGTCCCCGCCGGTGTCGAAATCACCAGCGGGCACATCGCTGACTCCCTGGCCCGCCGCCGGCTCGGATACGGACGCGGCGCCCGGATGAAATTCGAGCAGGACGTCGTCACCATCACCGGCGGCGTACGGCACGGCCGCACCCAGGGCGGCCCCGTTGCCATCCAGGTGGGCAACACCGAATGGCCCAAATGGGAGCAGATCATGTCTGCCGACCCCGTGGACCCCGAACTCCTCGCCGACCAGGCCCGCAACGCACCGCTGACCCGGCCCCGGCCCGGCCACGCAGACTTCACCGGCATGCAGAAGTACGGCTTCGACGAGGCGCGTCCGGTGCTGGAGCGGGCCAGCGCCCGCGAAACCGCCACCCGGGTTGCCCTGGGCACGGTGGCCGCGCGCTTCCTCCACCACCTCGGCATCGAGCTTGTCAGCCACACCGTGTCCATCGCCAGCGTCACCGTTCCGGAGGGCCGGCCGCTGCCCGTTCCGTCTGACGTCATCGCCCTGGACACCGACCCGCTGCGCTGCTTCGACCGCGAAACCTCCGACGCCATGGTGGCCGAAGTGGACGCCGCGCACAAAGAGGGCGAAACCCTCGGCGGCGTGGTGGAAGTCCTCGCCTACGGGCTCCCGCCGGGACTGGGCAGCTACGTGCACTGGGACCGCCGGCTGGATGCCCGGCTCGCCGCAGCCCTGATGGGCATCCAGGCCATCAAGGGTGTGGAGGTCGGCGACGGCTTCCTGACCGCAGCGCGCCGTGGTTCGGCCGCCCATGACGAGATCGTCCGCGACGCCGAAGGCCGGATTGTCCGCGCCAGCAACCGTGCCGGCGGCATCGAGGGCGGCATGAGCATCGGTGACGTCCTGCGCGTGCGCGCCGCCATGAAACCCATTGCCACCGTTCCCCGGGCGCTGCGGACCATCGACGTCAGCACCGGCGAACCGGCCAAGGCCCACCACCAGCGCTCCGACGTCTGCGCGGTCCCGGCCGCCGGCGTCGTGGCCGAAGCCATGGTGGCCCTGGTCCTGGCCGAGGCTGTCATGGAAAAGTTCGGCGGTGACTCCGTGACGGAAACCGCCCGTAACATCAAGGGCTACCTGGAAAGCATCCCGGCATCCCTGGACTCGATCGGGCAGTAGTGCTCCACGGCAGCAAAACCGGACCCGCCTGCGGGCGGCCGATCGTCCTGATCGGTCCCATGGCCGTCGGCAAGTCAGCCATCGGCCAGCAGCTTGCGCAGCAGCTCGGGGTCCCGTTCATCGACACCGACGGCGTCATCGTCTCGGGCCACGGCTCCATTGCCGGCATCTTCGCCGGACGCGGTGAGCGCGCGTTCAGGGAGATCGAGGCCCGGACCGTGGCCAACGCCGTCGAAGGGGCCCAGGGCACAACCACCGTCATCTCGCTGGGTGGCGGGGCGGTGCTCGATTCCGGGACGCAGCAGCTGATCAGCCGCTGCACCGTGGTCTACCTGGAGTGCGACGCCGATACCGTGGCCGACAGGATCGCCCGGAACTCGGGCCGTCCGCTCCTGGCCGGTGACGCGATGGCCCGCTGGACAGCAATGTTTGCCACCCGGCGGCCCATCTACGAGCGGCTCGCCGACATCACCCTGGACGTCCGCCACGGCTCGATATCCGAGCTCGGTGAACGGCTGGAAGCAGCACTGCGGCATCACGCAGCTGCCAAACAGGAAGTTGAAAAGTGAACACGCAATCAACCGTCATCAAAGTGAACGGCGAAGGCGCCGGCAACAATTACGACGTTGTCGTCGGGCGCGGCCTGCTGGACGGACTTCCCGCGCTGCTCGGTGAGCGGGTCCGCCGCGTGCTGGTGATCCACCCCCGCGCGCTGCGCCTCACCGGCGACGCCGTCCGCGACGAACTCGCGGCCGCAGGCTTCACCTCGCTGACTGCGGAAATTCCGGACGCCGAGGAAGGCAAGCACATCCAGGTCGCGGCGTTCTGCTGGCAGGTCCTGGGCCAGAACGACTTCACCCGCTCCGATGCCATCGTTGCTGTCGGCGGGGGAGCGGTCACCGACCTCGCCGGCTTCGTGGCGGCCACCTGGCTGCGCGGCGTCAAGGTCATCCACATGCCCACCAGCCTCCTGGCCATGGTGGACGCCTCCGTGGGCGGCAAGACCGGTATCAATACTGCCGAAGGCAAGAACCTGGTGGGCTCCTTCCACCCGCCGGCCGCCGTGCTGGCAGACCTGGACACCCTGGACACGCTGCCGAAGAACGAGATCATCTCCGGCATGGCCGAGGTCATCAAGTGCGGCTTCATTGCCGACCCCGCCATCCTTGACCTGGTCGAAAAGGACACCGCAGCCGTGGTGGACCCCCGCTCGGACGTGCTGCGGGAACTCATCGAGCGGGCCATTGCCGTCAAGGCGAAGGTGGTCTCCGAAGACCTGAAGGAATCGGGCCTGCGGGAGATCCTCAATTACGGCCACACCCTGGGCCACGCCATCGAACTGGTGGAGCGCTACTCCTGGCGGCATGGCGCCGCCGTCTCGGTGGGCATGATGTTCGCCGCCGAGCTCGCCCGCAGCGTTGGCCGGCTCAGCGATGCCGACGCCGACCGGCACCGCAGCATCCTGGACGGACTTGGGCTCCCGGTCACCTACCGCCGGGACCGCTGGCAGGGGCTGCTGGACGGCATGCGCCGCGACAAGAAGTCCCGCGGGGACCTGCTGCGGTTCGTGGTGCTCGACGGAATCGCCAAACCGGGCATCCTGGACGTCCCGGACACCTCGCTGCTGTTCGCGGCCTACCAGGAGATCGCTTCCTGATGCAGGGCGACATCAACGGAACAGCGGACTGGCCGGAGGCAGGTTTCCCGGGCATCCGCATCAACCCCGAGACCCTGCTGCCGCAGGTGGTCAACGAGGACGCCTGCCACGCTGCCCTTGCCGCCTCCACCGACCCCGCGGACCACATTTTCGTCTTGCTTGTGGAGGGCCACCCTTCGGAGGCCGCCGAATTGCTTGCCGAAGCCCGGTTCAAGGATCCCGAATCGTTCCGGTTGCGTGTCTTCGAAGCCGAAGTGCTGCGCGTAACGCACCGCACGGACCGCGCCATTGAGCTGTTCCGGCAGCTCCTCGCCGAAGTGCACGGCACGCCCCGCGAGGCCGTGGCACTGCACTTCCTCGGCAAGGCGCAGTACACCGCCGGCCAGATTGCGGCGGCGGTGGAATCCTTCACCCGCTCCCTGGACCTGCGCGTGGCACAATCAGCCGACGCAGCGATGATCTACTCCTCAACCGTGGCCCTTCAACGGGCACGTGACGTCCTTGAGCTCGCCTGCTGAAGCGGGTCGCACGGACCCGTGAGGGGCACCCGGCATTTGCCGGTAGAATGGATGTGGGATTTTTGCGACCCCGCGATTTTTGACAAACACGAGCAGGCAGGCCGTCAGGCGTGCCCGCCCGGCATACAGCATCTGACCGCACGGCCAGACACGGAAACCAGAGGAAACCAGTGGCAACCACTAACGACATCAAGAACGGAACGGTCCTGAAGCTTGAGGGCCAGCTCTGGAACATCATCGAATTCCAGCACGTCAAGCCCGGCAAGGGCGGCGCCTTTGTCCGGACGAAGATGCGCAACGTTATGTCCGGGAAGGTTGTGGACAAGACCTTCAACGCCGGCCTCAAGATCGAGACGGCCACTGTGGACCGCCGCGACTACCAGTACCTGTACCAGGACGGTGCGGACTTCGTGTTCATGGACACTTCCGACTACGACCAGATCACCGTCTCCGGTGCGACGGTGGGCGACGCCACCAACTTCATGCTCGAGAACCAGATGGTCAACATCGCCATCCACGACGGCACCCCCCTCTACATCGAACTGCCGCCGAGCGTTGTCCTCGAAATCACCTACACCGAGCCGGGCCTGCAGGGCGACCGCTCCTCCGCGGGCACCAAGCCGGCCACCCTGGAAACGGGTTACGAGATCCAGGTCCCGCTGTTCATCGAGAACAACACCAAGGTCAAGGTGGACACCCGCGACGGCAGCTACCTGGGCCGGGTCACCGAGTAGTGAGCGCCCGCGGTAAAGCCCGCAGCAGGGCTCTGGATGTTCTTTTCGAGGCGGAGCAGCGCTCCGTTTCGGCGTTCGACGTGCTTCGCGCACGCCGGGAAAAGACCGACCAGGTAGTCAACCCTTACACGGTGGAAATCGTCGAGGGCGTGCTGTCCCAGCAGGCTGCCATCGACGAATTCCTCGAGACCTACTCACAGGGCTGGAGCCTGGAGCGCATGCCGTCGGTGGACCGGATCATCCTGCGCATCGGCACCTGGGAGCTTCTGTACAACGACGACGTTCCCGACGGTGTGGCGGTCAGCGAGGCTGTTGCGCTGGCCAAGACACTGTCCACGGACGAGTCCCCGCAGTTCATCAACGGCCTCCTGGGCCGCCTGCAGCAGCTGAAGCCCTCGCTGCTCGCATAGCTGCCTGGACACAAGCAATGAAGGTCGCGCCCCACCCGGGCGCGGCCTTCCTGCGTTAATGGTGCAGCCGCCGTAGAACCTAGTGTTGTTCGCTAGTCCGGGCCTTGAAGGCACGGGCCCGCGAACAAGACCAGGAAGCGCGGCTGACCGGGGCCGGGGAGCCGCTTACGCCGTCACCGATTCGCGGAGCGTGACGATCCTCTGCAGCTGTTGCCTCTCTTCGGCCTGGTGCAACGGTACGTCGCGTCCGCTCAGGATGCGCTGCCTGGTGTTGGCAAGGTGAGTCGCCGCCTTCAGGAATTCCTTCATCTGCCGCTTCCTGCCGGAGTTGGCTGCCCACGCCAGGGCGGTCCGCCGTCCCGCCCGGGTGGCCAGGAGTTGGACTTCGGCAGGCGTGAACCACCCTGCGGCGGAGTACTCCAGCAGCCGCTGGCGGGTGAGGCGCTTTTCGGCCACCCGCAGGAGGATGATGCCGCCCACTGCCAGCACGAAGATGGGCACCTGGACAAAGATGTAATCCAACAGGAAGCCCTGGCCCATGCTGTTCCATCGGTTGTGTAGGAACATGGCGGGCAGCAGGCCCACGAAGAAGGCTCCCACGGAGGCGCCGGTGTGCCAGCGCCGTGCGGCAAACCCCATGATGAGTCCGGTGGTGCCCGTGAAGATTGCGTGCGCGAACGGCGACATGACGCCCCGGAGGAAGAATACCTGGGCAAAGTCGCTGGCCGGGCTGGACGATTCGGCGATGGCCCTGCCGAAATAGAGGATGTTTTCGGTGAAGGCGAATCCACCGGCGATGGTGAAGGCAAAGACCACTCCGTCCACCGGTCCGTCGAAGTGCCTTCGGGCGGCCAGGAGCAGGATCAGCAGGCCCAGTGATTTGGCAAATTCCTCGACGACGGGAGCCTGGACGGTGGCCATGTAGGTCTGCAGGTCGGGCACATCCGAAAACTGGAAGGCGATGACGAAGAACGGCTGGATCAGCAGGGTCACGGCCACGGACACGGCCGCGCCCCAGGTAAACGCGAAGAACAGCAGCCGCTTGGGCTCGGGCTCCCACCGGTCGATGATGTGGACCGCCAACAGGACCACCGACAACGGGATCAAGGAGGCCACGAAACCAATCAGGAAACCCGCCGCTCCCGTGTTGGAGAGGAGGAACGGCACTACAAGGAACAGGCTCAGGAACGCCAGGGCGCTGCCGGCCACCGTCACTCCCACCAGTCCGCCGCGGGTCCGGGCGGCCCGTACGAGGTTTCCCTGCACCTGCGGTGGAACCACGGGCGCCACCGGGCTGCCCTGGTGGCCGGGCGCCGCACGGTAGTTGCCGGGCTGCACATGGCCCATCCAGCTGGGGTTGGCCCGGCCCGGAATATAACCGCCCGGCCCCCGGTAGGGATCGTCGGGTGTTCCGGGCGGGGGCTGCTGGGGATAGGTTGGCATACCCGAAAGCCTAAGCGCGCTCCGGCATGGCTCCAAGGATGGCGCCGGCCAACGAGCGGCGCGCACGTGCCGGTGTGACCATCAACGCATCGCCCACCCGCCGGGACGGCGCAGGCCGTGTGGTAATTTTGAACAGCACATGATCCTTTTTTAATTCCGTCCTGTGAGGCGGGGAAAGGGGAGACGAGCGTTGACTTCTGTCACCAGCGCACCGGTTCCAGCCAGGGTTGTCCTCAGCCAGGCGGACATCGACCGGGCCCTGACTCGTATCGCCCATGAGATCCTCGAGGCCAACAAGGGTTCCCGGGACCTTGTCCTGCTGGGGATCCCGCGCCGCGGCTACCCGCTGGCGGTCCGGCTGGCCCGGAAAATCGCCGCCGCAGACAACTCCGTTGATGCCTCCGCCATTGTCGGACAGCTCGACGTCACGATGTTCCGCGACGACCTCTCCCACCAGGGCACCCGGCCGCCGTACCCCACCCGGCTGCCCCGCACCGGGATCGACAACAAAGTGGTGGTGCTTATTGATGACGTCCTGTACTCCGGCCGCACCATCCGCGCAGCCCTGGACGCCCTCGTGGACCTCGGCCGCCCCCGCATTGTGCGGCTCGCCGTGCTGATAGACCGCGGCCACCGCGAACTGCCCATCCGGGCGGACCATGTGGGGAAGAACCTCCCCACCTCCTCAGCCGAAAAGGTCCGGGTCCGGCTCGAAGAGACGGACACCCCCGACGGCGGGGCGCCCGTCAACGAAGTCGTGATTGAGGGCGGCGCATGAAACACCTCCTGTCCACCGAGGACCTCAGCCTTTCGAACGCCATTCGCATCCTGGACACCGCCGAGGAGATGTCGGCGGTGGGGGAGCGGGAAGTGAAGAAGCTTCCGGCGCTGCGCGGACGCACGGTCGTCAACCTTTTCTTCGAAGACTCCACCCGCACCCGCATCTCCTTTGAAGCCGCGGCCAAGCGGCTCTCGGCCGACGTCATCAACTTCGCTGCCAAGGGCTCGTCGGTATCCAAGGGCGAATCCCTCAAGGACACCGCCCAGACGCTGTCCGCCATGGGCGCGGACGCCGTCGTCATCCGCCACTGGGCCTCCGGTGCACCCCACCGGCTCGCCGCGACCGACTGGATCGACGCCGCCGTCATCAACGCCGGGGACGGTACCCACGAGCACCCCACGCAGGCCCTCCTGGACGCCTTCACCATGCGCCGGCACTGGGCCCGCTTGTCCGGGACCGGCTCCGAGGGGACGGACCTGAAAGGCATGCGCGTGGCCATCGCCGGTGACGTCCTGCATTCGCGCGTCGCCCGGTCCAACGTCTGGCTGCTGCGTACCCTCGGCGCGGAGGTCACGCTGGTGGCGCCGCCCACCCTGCTGCCGGTCGGCGTCGACAAATGGCCCTGCAGCGTCAGCTACAACCTGGACGAGACGCTCTTCAACGGAGTGGACGCCGTGATGATGCTGCGCGTCCAGGGCGAACGCATGAACGCCTCGTTCTTCCCCAGCACCCGGGAATACTCACGCCGGTGGGGCTTCGACGACAACAGGCTCCGGGCCCTCGATGACCTCGGCATGACGGATACGATCATCATGCACCCCGGGCCCATGAACCGTGGCCTGGAAATCAGCGCAGCGGCCGCCGACTCACCCCGGTCCACCGTCCTGGCGCAGGTCCGCAACGGCGTGTCCGTGCGGATGGCCGCACTGTACCTGCTGCTCTCCGGGGACACCCGGGAAACAGCCATTAACCGGGCCCCGGCCTATGCCGCCGCCCAATCCAGCAAGGAGAGCAACTGATGGCAGCGAACACCGGAACCTACCTGATCCAGGGCGCCGCTGTCCTCGGCGGCGACCCCGCTGACCTGCTGATCCGCGACGGCATCATCGCCGAGATCGGTACCGGACTGTCGCCTGAAGGGCAGGACCACGGCGCCACTGTCATCGACGCCGCCGGCCTGGTGGCGCTCCCAGGGATGGTGGACGTCCACACCCACCTCCGCGAACCCGGCCGTGAAGACGCCGAGACCGTCGAGACCGGCACCCGGGCCGCTGCACTGGGCGGCTACACTGCCGTCCACGCGATGGCCAACAGCACCCCGGTAGCGGACACCGCCGGCGTCGTGGAGCAGGTCTACACGCTTGGGCAGGCGGCAGGCTGGGTGGACGTCCGCCCGGTGGGTGCCGTCACCGTCGGCCTGGCAGGGGAGCAGTTGGCTGAGCTGGGCGCCATGGCCGATTCCCGCGCCCGGGTGCGGATGTTCTCCGACGACGGCATCTGCGTCCACGATCCCGTGCTGATGCGCCGCGCCCTGGAGTACGTCAAGGCGTTCGACGGCGTCGTGGCCCAGCATGCGCAGGAGCCCCGCCTTACCGCCGGCGCACAGATGAATGAGGGCGACGTGTCGGCGGTCCTCGGCCTCACCGGCTGGCCGGCTGTCGCCGAAGAGAGCATCATCGCCCGCGACGTCCTGCTGGCACAGCACGTCGGCTCGCGGCTGCACGTGTGCCACGTCTCCACGGCGGGTTCCGTGGAGATCATCCGCTGGGCCAAGGAACGCGGCATCGACGTCACCGCCGAGGTCACCCCCCACCACCTGCTCCTCACCGACGACCTGGTGCGCAGCTACGACCCCGTCTTCAAGGTCAACCCGCCGCTGCGCACCGACGCCGACGTCCAGGCATTGCGCGCCGGCCTGGCGGACGGGACGATCGACGTGGTGGGGACCGACCATGCGCCGCACCCCAGCGAGCACAAGGAATGCGAGTGGGCGCAGGCCGCCATGGGCATGACCGGGCTGGAAACCGCCCTGTCCGTGGTGCAGCACGCCATGATCGACACCGGGCTGATGACCTGGGCCGACTTCGCCAGGGTTACGTCCACCACCGCCGCCAGGATCGGCCGCCTCACCGACCAGGGCCGGCCGATCGAGGCCGGGGAACCGGCCAACCTCATCCTGGTGGATCCGGCGGCACGCTGGACCGTCGACCCCAGCCGGATGGCAACGATGGGCCGCAACTCACCGTTCAAGGGCCGCGAACTGCCCGGCAAGGTCGTTGCCACGTTCTTCCGGGGACACCCCACGGTCCTGGACGGCGCCCTCAACACCCCGCACCCCGACGCCGCCGCAACCCCGGCTGGCGCGGCCTGATGGACACCAAGCTTCTCTCTGCGGTCGTCACCGCGGCGATCATCGCCGTCGTGCTGGTGATGATGTGGGCTGGCTGGCGCAACCGCCTGAAGCGCCAGTCCGACGTCGAACAACTGCCCCAGGTGCCCGCGGCACCCGGGGAGCCCCTCGCCGTCGCCGAGGGGCAGTACGTGGCCACTACCACCGGCGGCGACTGGCTCGACCGGGTCGCCGTGCACGGCCTCGGTATCCGCACCAACGCAACCCTTGCGGTCTACCCGCACGGCGTCATGTACGACCGGTCGGGGGCGGCTGCCCTCTACATTCCGGCTGCGTCGCTTACCGGCGTCCGGCAGGACAGCGGCATGGCGGGCAAGTTCGTGGAAAAGGACGGCCTGCTGGTGCTGGCCTGGACGCTCGGCGCACACGCGCTGGACACCGGGTTCCGCACCCGCCGCGCCGCCGACAAGGATGTTCTCTACCAGGCCCTTCAGGAATTGATTTCGTCAGCCCCCGCGGCTGGTGCCACCAGTGGAAAGTAAGACAGTGAAAGCGAATACAGTGACAGCAACCACCTCCACCCCGGCAGCGCTGGTCCTCGAAGACGGGCGCATTTTCCGCGGGACCAGCTACGGAGCCACCGGCACCGCTCTCGGCGAGGCAGTCTTCGCCACCGGTATGACCGGCTACCAGGAAACCATCACGGACCCGTCCTACGCCCGCCAGCTGGTGGTCCAGACGGCCCCGCACATCGGCAACACCGGCGTGAACAGCGAAGACGCCGAGTCGCGGCGGATCTGGGTGGCCGGCGACATCGTCCGGGACGCCGCCCGCCGGCCCTCCAACTGGCGCTCGGAGCGCTCCCTGGACGAAGAGCTGGTGGCGCAGGGAATCGTGGGTATCCAGGGCGTGGACACCCGCGCCATCACCCGGCACCTGCGCGAACACAAGACCATGCGGGCCGGCATCTTCTCCGGTGGGGCCGCCGAGGCCACGGACAAGGAACTGCTCGACGCCGTCCTGGCCAGCGCTCCCATGGAGGGCGCCCGCCTGGCGGAGGAAGTCAGCGTGGACGAGGCCTACGTCGTGGAACCGAAGGACCACGGCTGGGACGGAGAGCCCCGCTTCAGCATCGCGGCCATCGACCTCGGCATCAAGGCCATGACCCCCGTCCGGTTCGCCGAGCGCGGAGTCCGCGTCCACGTGCTGCCGGCCACCGCCACGCTCGAGGACGTCAAGGCAGTGAACCCGGACGGCTTCTTCATGTCCAACGGCCCGGGCGACCCCGCCACCGCCGATGCGCAGGTCAAGCTGCTGCGCTCAGTCCTGGACGAGAAGCTGCCGTACTTCGGCATCTGCTTCGGCAACCAGATCCTGGGCCGCGCACTGGGCTTTGGCACCTACAAGCTCCGCTACGGCCACCGCGGCATCAACCAGCCGGTCATGGACCGGCGTACCGGCAAGGTGGAAATCACCTCCCAGAACCACGGCTTTGCCGTGGACGCACCGCTCGACGGCGCCACCCAGGCTCCGGAGTCACGCTACGGCCGGGTGGAGGTCAGCCACGTCAGCCTGAACGACGACGTCGTGGAAGGCCTCGCCTGCCTGGACATCCCCGCGTTTTCCGTGCAGTACCACCCCGAGGCGGCCGCCGGCCCGCACGATGCCGCGTACCTCTTCGACCGCTTCATCGACCTGATGGAAGGCACGCGGGACGGCCGCACCGCCAACCTCTCCAAGGATCCGGTTGACTCCGCCCACTCCGCCGGCGCCGAATCGGCAACGCCGAAAAATTCCGACAACAAGACTGAGGACAAGAAGTAATGCCGAAACGTACAGATCTCAAGAGCGTCCTCGTCATTGGTTCCGGCCCGATCGTCATCGGCCAGGCCGCCGAGTTCGACTACTCCGGCACCCAGGCCCTGCGTGTCCTCAAGGAGGAGGGCCTGCGCGTCATCCTCGTGAACTCCAATCCGGCCACCATCATGACCGACCCCGAGTTCGCCGACGCCACCTACGTGGAGCCCATCACCCCTGAGGTGGTGGAGAAAATCATCGCCAAGGAGCGCCCTGACGCCGTGCTGCCCACGCTGGGCGGCCAGACCGCACTGAACACGGCCATCGCCCTGGACAAGAACGGCGTGCTGGAGAAGTACAACGTGGAGCTGATCGGGGCGAACATCGCCGCGATCGAACTCGGCGAGGACCGCGAGAAGTTCAAGGGCGTCGTGGAGCGCTGCGGCGCCGAATCCGCCCGCAGCCACATCATCCACACCATGGACGAGGCCCTCAAAGCTGCCACTGACCTGGGCTACCCCATGGTGGTCCGGCCCTCCTTCACCATGGGCGGCCTGGGCTCCGGCCTGGCCTACAACGAAGAGGACCTGCGCCGCATCGTCGGCCAGGGCCTGCAGTACAGCCCCACCAGCGAGGTGCTGCTCGAAGAGAGCATCCTCGGCTGGAAGGAATACGAGCTCGAGATGATGCGCGACAAGAACGACAACGTGGTTGTCGTCTGCTCCATCGAGAACTTCGATCCCGTCGGCGTGCACACCGGTGACTCCATCACGGTGGCGCCGGCGCTGACCCTCACCGACCGCGAGTACCAGAAGCTGCGCGACGTGGCCATCGCCGTCATCCGCGAGGTTGGCGTGGACACCGGCGGCTGCAACATCCAGTTCGCCATCGATCCCAAGACCGGCCGCGTGGTGGTCATCGAGATGAACCCGCGCGTCTCCCGCTCCTCGGCGCTGGCATCGAAGGCCACCGGCTTCGCCATTGCCAAGATCGCCACCAAGCTCTCCCTGGGCTACACCCTGGACGAGATCCCCAACGACATCACCCAGAAGACTCCTGCGTCCTTCGAGCCCACCCTCGACTACGTGGTGGTCAAGGTCCCGCGGTTCGCGTTCGAGAAGTTCCCGGCTGCGGACAACACCCTCACCACCACCATGAAGTCCGTGGGCGAAGCGATGGCCATGGGCCGCAACTTCACGGAGGCACTGCAGAAGGCCCTGCGGTCCCTGGAGCAGAAGGGCTCGCAGCTGGACTTTAGCAGCGTCCCCGAGTGGGAGGTCGCCGAACTGATCGAAAAGGCCAAGCGGCCCACCACCGAGCGCCTGCACCAGGTCCAGCGTGCCCTGCTGGGCGGCGCCACCGTGGAGCAGCTCTTCGAAGCCACCAAGATCGACCCCTGGTTCCTCGACCAGCTCGAACTCCTCAACGAGGTCTCCCGCGAGATCCGCGAGGCCGGTGCCCTGACTGCGGACATGCTCAAGCGCGCCAAGCGCCACGGCTTCTCCGACGAACAGATCGGCGCCCTGACCCACAACTCCGAGGCAGTGGTCCGTGGCGTGCGCCAGGCCCTCGGCATCCGTCCCGTCTACAAGACCGTGGACACCTGTGCCGCCGAATTCGCCGCGTACACCCCGTACCACTATTCGGCATACGACGAGGAGGACGAGGTTGCGCTGCACTCCAAGCCGTCCATCCTGATCCTCGGCTCAGGACCCAACCGCATCGGCCAGGGCATCGAGTTCGACTACTCCTGCGTGCACGCCTCCATGGCCTTGCGCAAGGCCGGCTACGAGACCGTGATGGTCAACTGCAACCCGGAGACCGTCTCCACCGACTACGACGTCTCCACCCGCCTGTACTTCGAGCCGCTGACGCTTGAGGACGTGCTGGAGGTCATCGCGGCCGAGGAACGCACCGGCGGCGTCATGGGCGTGTTCGTCCAGCTTGGCGGCCAGACCCCGCTGAAGCTCGCCCAGCAGCTCGCCGACGCCGGCGTGCCCATCCTTGGCACCTCTCCGGAAGCCATCGACCTCGCCGAGCACCGCGGCGCGTTCTCCCGCGTGCTGGACAAGGCCGGCCTCGTCTCGCCCAAGAACGGCACCGCCGTGTCCTTCGAGGACGCCAAGAAGATCGCCGACGAGATCGGCTACCCGGTGCTGGTCCGCCCGTCCTACGTGCTGGGCGGCCGCGGCATGGAGATCGTCTACGACGAGCCCAACCTGTCCCGCTACATCGCCAACGCCACCGAGATCACCCCGGACCATCCGGTCCTGATCGACCGGTTCCTCGAGGACGCCGTCGAAATCGACGTCGACGCCCTCTACGACGGCACCGACCTGTACCTGGGCGGCATCATGGAGCACATCGAGGAAGCCGGCATCCACTCCGGCGACTCCGCCTGCGTCCTGCCGCCCATCACCCTGGGGAGCAACGTCGTCGAACGCGTCCGAGTGGCGACCCGCGCCATTGCCGAGGGCGTGGGCGTGCGCGGCCTGATCAACATCCAGTTCGCGCTGGCCTCTGACGTCCTCTACGTCCTGGAGGCCAACCCCCGCGCCTCCCGCACCGTACCGTTCGTGTCCAAGGCGACCGGTGTCCAGATGGCCAAGGCCGCTGCCCTGATCGGCACCGGCGTGACCATCAACCAGCTGCGCAGCGCGTACAAGATGCTGCCGGAAACCGGTGACGGCTCCACCCTGCCGCTGGACGCCCCTGTGGCCGTCAAGGAAGCAGTGCTGCCGTTCAGCCGGTTCCGCACCCTCGAAGGCAAGGTGGTGGACTCGCTGCTCGGCCCCGAGATGCGTTCCACCGGCGAGGTCATGGGCATTGACAAGCACTTCGACACCGCCTTCGCCAAGAGCCAAGCCGGTGCCAACAACGCCCTGCCCACCGAGGGCAAGGTCTTCGTCTCCGTGGCCAACCGGGACAAGCGCTCCGTGATCATGGGCGTCAAGCGGCTCTCGGACCTCGGCTTCGAGATCGTCTCCACCGGCGGCACCGCCGATGTCCTGCGCCGCAACGGCATCCAGGCCACACCGGTCCGGAAGGTCGCCGAGGGCAGCAGTGCCGAAGGCGAAGGCACCATCGCCGACCTGATCGTGGCCGGCGAGATCGACATGGTCTTCAATACGCCTTCCGGCGGCGAAGCGCGCAGCGACGGCTATGAGCTGCGTGCCGCGGCAACGTCCATCGGCATCCCGTGCATCACCACGGTGGCCGAGTTCAATGCCGCGGTCCAGGCCATCGAGGCCATGCGGACGTACGAGTGGTCCGTCACCAGCCTGCAGGAGCACGCCGCGGCGCTGGCCGAGTCCCAGAAAGCGGCCCTGCAGCATGCCTGAGCAGGTCTCCACTCCCGGCCGGGAGCCGTTCGGCTCCCGGCTCGGCGCGGCCATGGCAGCGCGCGGCCCGCTCTGCGTCGGCATCGACCCGCACCCGGCGCTCTTGAAGAGCTGGGGGCTGGACGACGACGCGGCGGGGCTTCGGCGATTCTCGCTGACGGTCCTGGAGGCAGTGGCTTCGCTGGCTGCCGCCGTGAAGCCCCAGGTGGCACTTTACGAACGCCACGGTTCTGCCGGAATGGCGGTGCTGGAAGAGGTGCTGGCCAGCGCCCGGGACGAGTCCGTCCTCACCATCGCCGACGCCAAGCGCGGCGACATCGGATCCACCATGGCCGCCTACGCAGACGCGTGGCTTCGGGATGAGTCTCCGCTCGCGGCGGACTCCGTCACGCTGAGCCCTTACCTCGGCTTCGAATCGCTGCGGCCCGCGCTGGATCTCGCCGCGGAAACCGGGCGCGGCGTGTTCGTGCTGGCACTGACGTCCAACCCCGAGGGCGCGTCCGTGCAGCATGTGGGAGGCGCTGACTCCGTGGCCCGCAGGATCTGCGCAGCCGCGGCGGCGGAGAACTCCCGCTACACGGGATCCCTGGGCTCCGTGGGCCTCGTGGTGGGCGCCACCGTGGGAGATGCCCTGAAAAACCTCGGCCTCGACCTGCCCGCGGTCCATGGGCCCATCCTGGCGCCGGGGCTGGGCGCCCAAGGGGCCACTCCCGCCGATCTGCGGGCCACCTTCGGTGCGGCCTATCCCCAAGTCCTGGGTACCTCAAGCCGGGACATCCTTCGGACCGGCCCGGGCCTGCGGGAACTGCGGGAAGCTGCCCGGCGGACCCTCGACGGGCTGGCCGGGCAATAGCTGCCCGTTTCACCCCATCCATTGATTCGGGCAGCACCAGAGGGTAGTTTCAGGACAGGTCCAAGGGCGGCCGCCCTTGGAGCAAGTCCGGCGATCCCCGGGGGTGTCCTTGATGGTCCTGCGACCTTTATCAGCGTCGGAACGGGCGGAGGCCCTGGGCAAGGCTGCTGCCGCCAGGGCCACCCGGGCGGCAGCCAAGGAGAGCCTCAAGAACGGCGACAGGTCCGCAGCGGACATCATCAACTCCGCCTTGCAGGACGACGCCCTGGCCCGGATGCGGGTCTCCGAATTGCTGGAAGCCCTTCCGGGCATCGGAAAGGTCCGTGCGGCGGCCATCATGCAGCAGCTCGGGATCGCCGCCTCCCGCCGGGTCCGGGGCCTGGGCGTCCACCAGCGCCGGGCGCTGGTAGATTTTATAGACGAGCATTAGGGCAGGCCAGGCGCCTGCCCTCCCAACCTCCGGCAAAGGAATACGTGAGCAAGAAACCGGGACTGACAGTCCTCGCAGGTCCGACGGCTGTTGGCAAAGGCACCGTGTCCACCTACATCCGTGACAACTACCCCGAGGTCTGGCTCTCCGTTTCAGCCACCACCCGCGCACCCCGGCCGGGCGAGGTGGACGGAGTCCACTATTTCTTCAAGTCCAGGGAGGAGTTCGAGCAGCTCATCGCCGACGGCGAGCTCCTGGAGTGGGCAGTCGTCCACGGGCAGAACACCTACGGCACGCTCAAGAGCACGGTGAACCGGGCCATTGCTGAAGGCCGGTCGGTGCTGCTGGAAATCGACCTGCAGGGCGCACGCCAGGTCAAGGCTGCCGTCCCGGACGCCCAGTTCGTCTTCCTGGCCCCTCCCAGCTGGGACGAAATGGTCCGCCGGCTGGTGGGCCGGGGCACCGAAACACCCGAAGAACAGCAGCGGCGGCTGGAAACCGCTAAACTTGAACTTGCTGCTGAACCGGAGTTCGACCACACCGTCATCAACGACGACGTCCGCCGGGCAGCGGACGAGCTTGTTTCACTCATGGGGCTGACACCGCATCCACACCTGCCGGAACCGTCAGCCCGCTAGGAATTTGGAGAAATTCGTGTCCACGAACCTTGAAGGCATCATCAACCCGCCGATCGACTCGCTGCTCGAGGCAGCCGACTCCAAGTACGGCCTGGTGATCTTCGGTGCCAAGCGTGCTCGTCAGATCAACGCCTACTACGCCCAGCTGCACGAGGGCCTCTTCGAATACGTCGGCCCGCTGGTTGACACCAAGCTGAACGAAAAGTCGCTCTCGATCGCCCTGCGCGAGATCAACGAAGGCAAGCTGGTTTCCACGCCGATCGAAGCCGCAGAGTAATCCTGCCGCTTACCTGACTCGCTGTTGACGGAGGTCACGTGCGCATAGTCCTCGGAGTCGGGGGAGGGATCGCCGCCTACAAGGTGGCATCGCTCCTCCGGCTTTTTACTGAAGCCGGCCATGACGTCACGGTCATCCCCACGGAGGCGTCCACCCGCTTCGTGGGCACCGCCACCTGGGAAGCCCTCTCCGGCAATCCGGTCAGCAACAGCGTTTTCGACGACGTCCACCTGGTCAACCACGTCCGCCTGGGCCACGAGGCAGATTTGGTGGTGGTCGCGCCGGCCACGGCCGACCTCCTGGCCAAGGCCGCCACCGGACAGGCTGCCGACCTTCTCACCAACACCCTGCTGATGGCGCATGGTCCTGTGCTGTTCGCGCCGGCGATGCACACGGAAATGTGGCAGCACCCTGCCACCCGCGCCAACGTCGAAACCCTTCGCACCCGCGGGGCAGCAGTCCTGGAACCCGCTTCCGGCAGGCTGACGGGTGCCGACTCCGGCCCGGGCAGGCTGCCCGAGCCCGAGGCAATCTTCGAAGCCGCCATGGCCCTGGTCCAGGGCCGGACCGATTACCAGCTCCCGCTGGCCGGACGCACCGTCACCATCAGCGCCGGGGGTACCCGCGAGCCGCTGGACCCCGTCCGTTTCCTTGGCAACAGGTCCTCAGGCAAGCAGGGTGTTGCCCTGGCTGTAGCGGCGCGCAACGCCGGCGCCACCGTCCGCCTGCTGGCAGCCCACATGGACGTCCCCGCACCATCCGGCGTGGAAGTGGTGCGGGTGGAAACCGCCCTGCAGCTTCGCGCCGCCGCGCTTGAGGCCGCCGCGGACTCGGACGTCTTCATCATGTCCGCCGCCGTCGCCGACTTCAGGCCTGCCGATGTGTCGGACACCAAAATCAAGAAGCGGGACGACACCGCCGATCCCGTCATCACCCTTGTGCGGAACCCCGACATCCTGCAGGAGCTGGTGGAACGGCGCAACAGCCAGCCGGCCGCCGTCGCCGCCGGCCAGCTCATCGTGGGCTTCGCGGCCGAGACCGGCGACAGCGAGGGCGACGTCCTGGCCTATGGCGAAGCCAAACTGCAACGCAAGGGCTGCGACCTGCTGGTGGTCAACCATGTCGGAACGGACAAGGTCTTCGGGCAGGACTCCAATTCCGTGGTCATCCTCTCGCGTGCCGGCTCCGAACCACAGG
The DNA here is from genome assembly GCF_057369995.2 of Arthrobacter sp. MOO21. Classification (NCBI taxonomy): domain Bacteria; kingdom Bacillati; phylum Actinomycetota; class Actinomycetes; order Micrococcales; family Micrococcaceae; genus Arthrobacter; species Arthrobacter sp. MOO21. The sequence goes on from NZ_CM170671.2 coordinate 3,765,767, forward strand.
AAGCGTCGGGAACCAAGGCTGAGGTCTCCGATGCCATCATCAGCCGCATCAGCCTTGAACTGAACCGTCTGTCAGTGAACTGATCCTGTTCCGCCCCCGGCCCAAGTGTTTCCCGCCACGTTCACTTAGCACAGGGACATCTAGAGACTTCTCCCTGACGGGTGAACGGACTCCAACCAGTAAGGTAGTTGAGTGACTTTACCGCTGCACCTTCCCCAGACCCATGGGGCTACGCCCTCCGCGCTCCGGCTGTTCACGTCCGAATCGGTCACCGAAGGCCACCCGGACAAGATCTGCGACCAGATCAGTGACGCCATCCTGGATGCCTTGCTGGCTGCCGACCCCGAATCCCGGGTAGCCGTCGAAACCATGGCCACCACCGGCCTGGTCCACGTGGCCGGCGAAGTCACTACCGACGCCTACGTCGAAATCCCACAGATCGTCCGCGAGACTATCCTTGGGATCGGGTACGACTCCTCAGCCAACGGCTTCGACGGTGCCCGCTGCGGTGTGTCCGTCTCCATCGGCCAGCAGTCCAACGACATCGCCGGCGGCGTCTTCAACTCGCTGGAAGCGCGCGAAGGCCGCCAGGAGGACGATTACGACCTCCAGGGCGCGGGCGACCAGGGCCTCATGTTCGGCTATGCCAGCGACGAGACCCCGTCCTACATGCCGACCCCCATCTGGCTGGCGCACCGGCTCTCCGAGCGCCTCACCGATGTCCGCAAGACCGGCCAGCTCCCGTACCTGCGTCCGGACGGCAAAACCCAGGTCACCGTGGGCTACGACAAGGACGTACCCGTCTCCGTGGAGACCGTGGTGATTTCCAGCCAGCATGCGGAAGGCGCCAGCCTGGAGCAGCTCCGTGCGGACCTCGCCGCCGTCGTCATCGGGCCGGTGCTCGCCGCCGCGAACCTGGACATCTCGCGCGCCGCCAACATCCTTAATCCTGCCGGTGAGTTCGTCATCGGCGGCCCCGTCGGGGACGCCGGCCTGACCGGCCGCAAGATCATCGTCGACACCTACGGCGGCATGGCCCGCCACGGCGGCGGCGCCTTCTCCGGCAAGGATCCGTCCAAGGTGGACCGCTCCGCCGCCTATGCCATGCGCTGGGTTGCCAAGAACGTCGTGGCGGCCGGACTGGCCAAGCGCGCGGAGATCCAGATTGCCTACGCCATCGGCCAGGCCCGTCCCGTCGGCACCTACGTGGAGACCTTCGGCACCGAGACGGTGGACCCGGCGCGGATCAGTGCGGCCATCGCGGAAATCTTCGACCTCCGGCCCCGGGCTATTATCGATGCCCTTGACCTCAAGCGCCCGATTTACGCCAAGACGGCCGCGCACGGCCACTTCGGCAGGGACGAGCCCGACTTCACCTGGGAGCGGCTGGACCGGGTGGACGACCTGAAGGCATACTTCAACGCCTGACCTGCTCCTTCCCAAGGCGGCAGCTGCGATGTCAGTGCCTGGTGTTTGGCTGTCTGTGTCCGCCCCGCAGCTGAACGGAGGTAACCACGGTGGCTGCTGAAAGCGCCGTCCAGCCGTCCCTGCTGCAGGGCTTCCCGGCCCGCCCGGTGGCAGGTGGGGTTGCCGCCGCCGCGCACCTTCCGGTTGCCCGGGTGCTCGTGGAGTCGTCGCTGCCCCATCTGGACCGCCCCTTCGACTATGCCGTGCCGGCGGCCCTCGACGAGGCCGCGCAGCCTGGCGTCAGGGTGAAGGTCAAGTTCAACGGCCAGGACCTCAGCGGATTCCTGCTCGAACGGCTGGCGGAGTCCGACGCCGGCCACGCGCTGGTGCCGCTGGCGAAAGTCGTGTCACCGGTGCCGGTCCTCACACCCGCCGTGCGCAACCTAGCGGAGGCCGTCGCGGCCCGCTACGCCGGCACGGTCAGCGACGTCCTGCGCCTCGCCGTCCCGCCGCGGGTTGCGAAACTGGAAAAGGACATGCCTTTGGCCGCGCCCGGGGCGACGGAAGCAACAGACGCAGGCGGGCATCCGCGTGCCGTTGACGCCGCCGCTTCCGCATGGACCGGCTACCGTGCCGGGCCTGCCTTCCTCCGGCACCTGGCCGCCGGCGGATCGCCGCGGGCCGTCCTCAACCCCCTGCAGGGCTATGGCCCCGCCGGCTGGCCGCAGCTGCTGGCGGAAGCTGCCGCCGCTGCCCATGCTTCCGGCCGCGGCGCGCTGCTGGTAGTTCCGGACTACCGGGATCTTGACCGGCTCGAGGAAGCACTCAAAATGCTGCTGCCGGAGCAGGCGGTGGCAAGGCTCGCCGCTGACGACGGGCCGACGCCCCGCTACCGGAACTTCCTGCGGCTGCTGTCCGGAACCGCCAAAGTCGCCATCGGCACCCGGTCGGCCGCATTCGCTCCGGTGCAGGACCTGGGGCTCGTAGCCTGCTGGGACGACGGCGACGACCTCCACATAGAGCAACGCGCACCGTACGCCCACACGCGGGAAGTCCTGCTGCTGCGCGCCGAACAGGAAGGCACCGCCTGCCTCCTGGCAGGGCACGCCCGCAGCACCGAGGTGCAGCGCCTGGTCGACGCAGGCTGGGCAGCCCCGATCGGCTCCGACCGTCCTGGACTGCGCACGACAGTTCCCCGGGTGGTGAACACCGCTGACAGCTTCGAGCAGGGCCGGGACCCGCTGGCAACCATAGCCCGGCTGCCGGGTGCGGCCTGGAAAGCTGCCAAGGAGGGGCTGGACCGCGGCCCTGTCCTGGTCCAGGTGGCCAGGGCCGGCTACGCGCCTTCACTGGTCTGCGACACCTGCCGTGAGCCCGCCCGGTGCAATGCGTGCCAGGGCCCCCTGGCGCTGGCCGGCACCTCGGCTCCGCCCCAGTGCCGGTGGTGTTCCACGCCGGCACCCGACTGGCGGTGCACCCACTGCGGCGCTAAGCGGCTCCGGAAGGGAGCAACGGGGGTGCTGCGCACGGCCGAAGAGCTCGGCCGCGCCTTCCCCGGCGCAACTGTCGTCACGTCGTCGGGGGACCAGGTGAAGGCCCGCGTCGGATCCGGCAAGGCACTGGTGGTGGCAACGGTCGGTGCCGAACCTGTTGCCGAGGGCGGCTATGCGGCCGCACTCCTGCTGGACGGGGACTCGCTGCTGCGCCGCGAAACCCTGCGCGCGGCCGAGGACACGGTGCGCCGCTGGTTCAACGCCGCCGCCCTGGTACGGCCTGGCCCGGAGGGCGGCCTGGTGGTGGTCACGGCAACGGACGCCGCCGCAACGGGTGCCTTGCTGCGCTGGGACCCTGCGGGCTACGCGGAGCGGGAACTGGCGCTGCGGACGGAGCTCGGGCTGCCACCAGCAGTCCGCATCGCGTCCGTCACCGGGCCGCGCCCCGCCGTCGAGCATTACACGGGTGCCGTGGAAGCCGAACTTGGAACAGCGGGCCTTGTGGTGCGCAGCGCCGGCCCCGCGCCCCTGCTCCTGGCCGGGCCCCCTTCCGGGCGGCGCCAGGCTGAGGATGTCCGGACCCTGCTGTTCTTCCCCTACAGCCAAGGGGCCGCCGTCGTCCGTATCCTGCGGGCCACCCGGGCAGCCGTGGCCGCCAAGCGCACCACGGAACCGGTGCAGGTGCGCCTGGACGGTGTGGACGTGCTCTAGGGGAAACCCCTTAGCGCCGCCGCTTCGCCATGATTTCGTGCGCGACGTCGACCAGCTGGCGGGCGGACTCATCCCAGCTGAACTCCCGGGCCCGCTCCACTGACCGGCGGGAGATGTCCTGCCACCGGGCCTCGTCCTGGAGCGCAGTCACGGCGGCCGCAAACTGCCCCGGGGATGACGGATCAACGTAGCTGGCGGCGTCCGCACCCACTTCGCGGAAGATCGGAATGTCGCTGGCGATGACGGGGGTACCCAGCGCCATAGCCTCCACCAAGGGAAGGCCGTACCCCTCGGCGCGTGACAGGCTGACAAGTGCTGTGGCCCGTCGCAGCAGGGCGTCATACTGCTCATCGGTGACGCCGTTGTGGAAGACCACGGACGCGCCGGCCGGGACGATCTTTTCGAGCTCAGCCCGCCGTTGCGGGGTGATCCGGCTGAGGAGGTGGAGGGTGTAGCCAGGCAGCCCGGACATGCCGGCCACCATGGTTTCCACGTTCTTGTAGGGCATGAACGAGCCCATGTAGACAATTGTCTTGTCCGCGCCGGCTTCCGGCCGCCGCGGCTCCTGCGCAGGCTGGGGGGCGTTGGCGATAATGCGCACGGGACGCCGGGTCAGGCGGTATTTGGCGATCAGGGCTTCGGTGGTGCGGCTGATGGTGGCCACGGTATCGGCACGGTTCAGGAGCAGCCGCTGGGGCCAGAACGCTTTGTGGTAAAGCCGCCACAACACTCGGACCGGTGCCGGCAGGAAGCCTGGGGGAGCGGGGTGCTCGTAGTAGATGAGGTCGTGCAGCGTCAGCACCAGCCCGTACTTCCGGCCCCAGGTGCCCATGGTTTGCATCGGGCACACCACCACGTCCGGCTTCAGCGCGTTGACCTTGCGGGCCACGAACAGCTCGAGTGGCGAAAGCGGGCTGTTGATCAGCGTGTACGGCACGTCCGGCAGCAGGGCGAGCTGCCGCTCGTCCGAGACCAGCATGGAGACATCGGCAATCTTCGCCGCGGCGGCGATGAGGCTGGCTCCGTAGCGGCTGATGCCGTCATGGTGGTCGGTGCGGGTGAAACGTGCATCGATGACGATCTTCACGCGGGGTGGTCCTTCAGGAAGCTGCGGATGTGGCCGGCGGCCGGTTCCGGCGTTTCGTAGTGGATGAGGTGCCCGACGCCGGGGATCACCTTGAGGTTGCCGTCCGGCAGGAGCGCCGCGAGGCGGTGCTGGTCGGGGAGGGTGGCGATCTCGTCCTTTTCCCCGGCAATCAGCAGCACGGGAAGCTTCAGTTCCCCGGCCACCTCAGCCACGTGGTGGCTGACTGACGCGGTGAACGACTCCAGCAGGCTGTCGCGGTCGGCGAAGGAACTGAAGTAGGCATGGTGCTGGCCGTGGATGAAGCCGCGGAGGGCCGGGTCGCGCGTCTTGGCCATGGTTTCGCTCATGACGCGGACGATCACCCGGTTGCGCAGCAGCGCCAGGCCAAGCCCGCGGGGGAGGCGCGCGGCGAGCCGGTAATAGAGCACTGCCAGGCGCGTCATTACCCCTTTCGGCCCCTCAAGCGCCGGAGCGGCGATGGGGTTGACCAGGATGAGCGGATGCACGGCTGCCGGATGGCTGGCCACGAAGTGCGCGGCCACGATGGAGCCGAACGAATGCCCGAGCAGCACGGTGTCCGGCCCGAGGTCCAGGGCTGCCATGAAGTCCGCAACGAACTGGCCGTACCGCTCCACCGAGTGCTGGTCCTGGCCAAACGCATCCGAACTGCCGAAACCGGGAAGGTCGGGCATGATGATCCGCATCTCGGGCAGGTGGTCGGCCACGCGCAGGAGCCCGTGGTGGTCGCCGCGGAAGCCGTGGACCACCAGGATGGTGCGGGTCTGGGGCGTGGTCTCCAGCGGTTCGTACGTCCAGTAGGCAACGGTGCCGCCGCCGAGGGTTACCTCGGACGCGGAGGTGCGGGCATCGAGGTCGGCGCTCAAGTAGGCGGGCGCGGCAGGGCCGGCCTGCTTCGAGGTGTTCACGGTCCCGCCTAGTTGACGTTGTCCGGGTGGGACCCGGTGCGGTGTCCGCGGTCCAGGGCATTGATGGCTGCCATGTCACGGTCGGAAAGCTGGAAGCCGAAGACATCGAGGTTCTCCCGGATCCGGGCCTCGGAGCTTGCCTTGGGAATGGCGATGTTTCCCAGCTGCATGTGCCAGCGCAGGATGACCTGGGCGGGGGTCCTGCGGTGCTCGCCGGCGCAGGCCTGGATCACGGGGTCGGCCAGGACCTCGCCGCGGCCCAGTGGACTCCATGCTTCCGTGCGGATTCCCAGCTCTGAATGCTTGCGCCGCAGTTCCTCCTGCTGCAGCCACGGGTGGAGCTCGATCTGGTTGACGGCCGGGACCACTTCAGCGCTTTGCAGCAACCGGTCCAGGTGGGTCGGCTGGAAGTTGCTGACACCGATGGCGCGGACCCTGCCTTCCCGGTAAAGCGTTTCCAGGGCCCGGTAGGTTTCCGGAAACAGGCCCCGCCGCGGGCAGGGCCAATGGATCAGGTACATGTCCACATAGTCCAGGCCGAGGTTGACCATGGAGTCATCGAACGCCCGGAGGGTGGCGTCATAGCCGTGGTGGTCGTTCCACACCTTGGTGGTGATGAACACGTCTTCCCGGGACAGCGGGGGAAAGAGTTCCCCGGACCCGCCGCTGCCGGTACCGTCGCCGAGCTGGGAGCTGATGCCGCGTGCCACGCCGGTTTCGTTGCCGTACATGGCGGCGGTGTCGAAATGGCGGTAGCCGGCGGCGAGGGCCGTGGCCACGAGTCCTTCGGCATCGGCGGGCGGCACTTTGTACAGCCCGAACCCGAGCTGGTCGATCAGCACGCCGTTGTTCAGGCTGAGCCGGGGAGAGGTTCTCATGGGAACGACTCTACCTACTTCAGCTGGTGAGTCCTTCGTAATCCACCAGGCGCCGCGCGGTGGCCTCGTCCACGATCAGGTCTGTGGCGAGCCGGGCCGCCAGTGCACCACGCAGGCCGTTGATCTTGGAAACCCCCGAGACCACGCAGATCCTGCGCCGCACCTGGCGGAGCTGGGAAAGCGCCGGGCCCGTGGACCTTTCGTTCAGGACAATGCCGTCGGAGGACCCGTCACCCCGGAAAAACACGGTGGCGACGTCGCCCACGACATCCGAATTTGCCAGCGCGTTCAGGTCCTCCTCGTCGAGGTAGCCGCCGGCGTAGACGTGGCTCGGAAAGTCCGCGTGCACCGAGCCAACGCCGAAGATGGCGATGCTCATCTTTGCCTGCAGTTCGAGGACCCGCTGCACACTGCGTTCATTCCACATGGCGGTCTTGGTGGCTGCATGGTCGAAGAATGCCGGAACCGGGAACTGTTCCACCCGCGCACCGTACGCGTTTCCGAACCGCCGCATGATGTCGCTCGCGTAGGTGATGCCGGTGGTGTGCATGTTCCCTGCACCGTTCAGCTGGACGATCACGCTGTCATGGGTGATCTTCCTGGTGAGGTGCCGGCTGACAGCGCTGAGGGTGGAGCCCCACGCGACGCCGATGATGGCGCTTGAGTCCACGATCGGCCCGATGGTCCGCGCCGCCTGCATTGCCACGCGGTCCAAAGTCTCGGCTTCATTAAGCGTGCCGATCACCGGGACAACGTGGACATCCACGTTGTAGCGGCGGCGGATCATCCCCTCCAGTTCGGGCCCGGTATCGAGCGGGTTGCGGATCTGGATCTGCACCAGGCCCGACTCGCGCGCAGAGGACAGCAGCCGCGAAACGGTGGAGCGGGACGTACGCAGCTCGCGCGCGATGGCGTCCATGGTGAGGTCCTGCAGGTAATACATCTGTGCAGCTCGGAGCGCATCAGCGTCCCGGGAAAGTGCCATCATCATTCCTTCCTGCACGTTTGTGCATAGTGCTTGACTCCATTTTCCATTACTCCAAACAATAGAGCAGAACGGCGGTGCGCCCCTACAGGCGGCCGCATCACACAAAGCCCCAAGGGAGTTGTTTTGGGACCCAAGGATCCAACTGTCCAACCGTCCACCACTGCGCCGGAATCCGGAACCGAACGTTCTTCAGTCCACAACCTGCGCCGCCGCCCGCACGCGAAGGTGCTGGTGGTCGGCGGCGGCATCAACGGAGTAGGCACCTTCCGGGACCTCGCACTGCAGGGCGTCGACGTTGCGCTGGTGGAGCGCGGTGACTACTGCCAGGGAGCAAGCGGCGCTTCCTCCCACATGATCCACGGCGGAATCCGCTACCTGGAAAACGGCGAGTTCCGGCTGGTCCGCGAGTCCGTGGTGGAGCGCAACCGCCTGCTGCGCATCGCCCCGCACTACGTCAAACCCCTGCAGACCACCATTCCCATCTTCAGCACGTTCTCGGGAATCCTGTCCGCGCCGCTGCGGTTCCTCACCCACAAGCAGCAGGGCAAGCCTAAGGAGCGTGGCGCGTTCCTCATCAAAGTCGGGCTCAGCCTGTACGACGCGTTCTCCAGGGACGGCGGGACCGTTCCCCGGCACCAGTTCCGGACCCACAAGCGCGCGCTCCAGGAACTGCCCGCCCTGCGCCCCGACGTCAAATACACCGCCACCTACTTCGATGCATCCGTCCACAACCCGGAGCGCCTGACCCTCGACGTCCTGCAGGACGGGGAAAAAGCAGGCCGGGCAGAGGCAGCAGGCCTGGGCCAGGCCAGCACAGCCCGGGCGAGCAACTACCTCTCGCTGCAGTCCTTGACGCCGCAGCCCAACGCGGGCACGGGGCGTGGCGGCACCGTTCGGCTCCGGGACGAACTGACGGGCGGGGAGTTCGACTTCACGGCCGACATCATAGTTAACACCACCGGAGCATGGGTGGATCTGACGAATGAGGCCATGGGGGCTGCCTCCTCCTTCATGGGCGGCACCAAGGGTTCCCACATCGTGCTGGACCACCCCGGCCTCCTGGCAGCCTGCCGGGGGCGGGAGATCTTCTTCGAGCACACGGACGGCCGCATCGTCCTGATCTACCCCATGGGTGACCGGGTCCTGGTGGGGACCACCGATGTGGACGCAGACATGAGGCACGATGCTGTCTGCACTGACGAGGAGATCGACTACTTCTTTGACCTGATCGGCCACGTGTTCCCGAACATCGCGGTGGACCGGGACCAGATCGTCTACACGTTCTCCGGTGTCCGGCCCCTGCCCCGGCATGACGCCACCCAGCCCGGCTTCGTCTCCCGCGACTACCGCATCGAACGCCGGGGCCCGGCACCCGACGGAAGCGGCGCCGTCGTCCTGAGCCTCGTGGGCGGCAAATGGACCACCTTCCGCGCGCTGGCCGAGCACCTGACCAACGAAGTCCTGGCAGAACTCGGCGTCCAGCGGAAGGTGTCCACTGCCCAGCTCCCCATCGGCGGCGGCGCCGGCTTCCCGGCCGACGAGGCGGCGGAACAGAAATGGATCAAGGCGCACATGGCTGACGGGCGCGACGCGGACCGCACCGCCGGGCTGCTCACCCGCTACGGAACCAGGGCCGAAGACGTCATCGCCTACCTCGACGCCGAACCCGACCAGGCACTGCGGTCCACCCGGGAACTCAGTGTCCGTGAACTGGAGTTCATGGCGGCGAACGAACAGGTAGGGCACCTGGTGGATGTGTTCATCCGGCGCACCTCCCTGGCCTTCCGGGGGCTCGTCACCGGCGAACTCCTGAACGAAGTAGCAGAAGTGCTGTCCGTCCCGCTCAAATGGGACGCCGCAGCACGCGCTGCTGAGATCAAGCACGCCCAGGACGTGCTGCAGCGTTTCCACCGCGTGGAAACGCACAGCCTGGTCGCTTAAGGCCGGGCAGCGGGCCGGGGCGCACCAGCGTCCCCGGCCAACGGTCCTTCACCCGCGGAGGACCGACAACTAAACAAAGAAGGAGTCAAAGATGTCTCTAGGAATAGTCTTCCTCTCCGAAGTCTTTGGCACGGCCATGCTGACCCTCCTGGGTTGCGGCGTCGTTGCCAATGTGGCCTTGAGGGGGACAAAAGGCAACAGCGGTGGGTTCCTGATGGTCACATGGGGGTGGGGAATCGCCGTCTTCGCGGGTGTCTTCGTCGCCGCCAAGTCGGGCGCACACCTGAACCCCGCCGTCACCCTCGGCCTGCTGATCAACGGCAAGCCCGAATACGCCCCGGGCGTCGCCGTGGATTTCGCATCAACCGTGACCTACTTCGGCGGCGAACTGCTGGGGGCCTTCCTCGGCGCGGTCGTCTGCTGGCTGGCGTACAAGCAGCACTTCGATGACGAACCGGAACCTGCCGGCAAACTCGGAACCTTCTCCACCGGCCCCGCCATCCGCTCCACCCCATGGAACCTCATAACCGAGATCATCGGCACTTTCGTCCTCGTTTTCGTCATCCTTACTTTCGGCGGCACCCCCTCGGGCCTCGGCCCGCTGGCGGTAGCGCTGCTCGTCGTGGGCATTGGCGTCTCGCTGGGCGGACCCACCGGTTACGCCATCAACCCCGCCCGTGACCTCGGACCGCGCATCGCCCACGCAGTACTTCCCATCAAAGGCAAGGGCTCCAGTGACTGGGCCTACTCCTGGATCCCGGTGGTCGGCCCGCTTGTCGGCGGAGCCTTGGGCGGCCTTGTTGCCAGGATCGCACCGATCATCGTCACCGCAGCCGCCTGAACCACAACCAGACAAACAACCAAGACAAGGACGTCATCATGAACCAGTACGTAATCGCCATCGACCAGGGCACCACCAGCACCCGCGCCATCATCTTCGACCACAGCGGCGCCATTGTCTCCTCCGGCCAAATGGAACACGAGCAGATCTTCCCCCAGGCGGGCTGGGTGGAACACGACGCGTCGGAGATCTGGAACAACACCCGCGAGGTCATCGGCTCGGCCCTGTCGAAGGCAAACCTGACACGGCACGACATTGCCGCCGTCGGCATTACCAACCAGCGCGAAACTGCCGTGGTGTGGGACAAGACCACTGGCAAGCCGGTGTACAACGCGATTGTCTGGCAGGACACCCGGACGCAGGACATCGTGGACGAGCTGTCAAAGGACGGCGGCGCTGACCGCTTCAAGCAAAAAGTGGGCCTGCCGCTGGCGACCTACTTCTCCGGCACCAAGATCAAATGGATCCTGGACAACGTGGACGGCGCGCGCGAGAAGGCAGAAGCAGGCGACCTGGTCTTCGGCAACACCGATGCCTGGGTCCTGTGGAACCTGACCGGCGGCGTGGACGGCGGTGTCCACGTCACCGACGTCACCAACGCTTCCAGGACCCTGTTCATGGACCTTGACACGCTGCAGTGGGACGAGGAGATCCTGGGCATCTTCGGCGTGCCGCGCAGCATGATGCCGGAGATCAAGTCCTCCTCCGAGGTGTACGGCACCGTCCACAGCTCGCAGCTGCTCCGGGAAACGCCTGTGGCGGGCATCCTGGGCGACCAGCAGGCGGCCACGTTCGGCCAGGCCGCCTTCGACGCGGGCGAGGCCAAGAACACCTACGGCACCGGCTGCTTCCTGATCTTCAACACCGGTGAGGAGATCGTCCACTCGAAGAACGGGCTGCTGACCACGGTGGGCTACAAGCTGGGCGACGCCAAGCCCCACTACGCCCTGGAAGGCTCCATCGCCGTCACCGGCTCGCTCGTCCAGTGGCTGCGTGACAACCTGGGCATGATCAGCAGCGCCCCGGAGGTGGAGACCCTGGCGGCCTCGGTCAAGGACAACGGCGGCGTCTACATCGTCCCGGCGTTCTCCGGCCTCTTCGCCCCCTACTGGCGCTCCGACGCGCGCGGTGCCATCGTGGGCCTGACCCGCTTCGTCAACAAGAACCACATCGCCCGGGCCGCGCTGGAAGCCACCGCCTTCCAGACCCGCGAGGTGCTTGATGCCGTCAACGCGGACTCCGGCGTCCCGCTCACCGAACTGAAGGTCGACGGCGGCATGGTCGCCAACGACGCCTTGATGCAGTTCCAGGCGGACATCCTCGGGGTCCCGGTGATCCGCCCGAAGGTCATCGAAACCACGGCCCTGGGCGCCGCCTACGCTGCAGGCCTCGCCGTCGGTTTCTGGAAGGACCTGGGCGAGTGCTCGGCCAACTGGTCCGAGGACAAGCGCTGGGAACCCCAGATGGACCAGGCCGAACAGGACCGCCAGCTGCGGCTCTGGAAGAAGGCGGTCACCAAGTCCATGGATTGGGTCGACGAGGACGTTCGGTAGCCCGTAGCTGGCCCTGAGAGGGGCCGGTGACTCCCGCCCGCCCGCTTCGCGGTGCCCACCACACCATGGCGGGGAGTCACCGGCCCCTCTTCTTGTGCACCCGCCCACCTCAGCCGCTCGTTTGCGACTTACGCTGAGGGGGTGTGCAGGTGCGCTAAAGTAGATTTATGCGTGCGATCCTTCTGCTTAGCTAGCCGCCCGGCGTCCCAGATTACGGATAGCTGAGCGGCAGCCCCTCCATGGCGAGGGGCTTTTGTGTGTCCGGGGTATACCGCCGGGCCCGCAGCAGGAGGATCAGGCCGTTATGGCAGCACAGATGCCGTAACAGAACAGAAGAGGGCAGCAGTGGGCGTTCAGCCGGAGACAGAGACCGGAACAGCAACAACAGTGTCGGCGGAAGTGCCTGAAGAGGGCACCTACAGTTTCGCCGCGATGGAAGCCAAATGGCCGCAGGTGTGGGAGGACCTCAAGGTCTTCACGCCGGTGGACGACGGCTCCCGGGAACGCCGCTACGTGCTCGACATGTTCCCGTACCCGTCCGGCGACCTGCACATGGGCCACGCCGAGGCGTTCGCCATGGGCGACGTGGTGGCACGCTACCTGCGCCAAAAGGGGTACGACGTGCTGCACCCCATCGGCTGGGACTCCTTCGGCCTGCCCGCGGAAAACGCAGCCATCAAGCGCAACGCCCACCCCAGCGAGTGGACCTACGCCAACATCGACACCCAGGCCGCCTCCTTCAAGCGGTACGCCATTTCGGCTGACTGGTCCCGCCGGCTGCACACCTCCGACCCCGAGTACTACCGCTGGACGCAGTGGCTGTTCAAGCGCTTCTACGAGCGGGGCCTGGCATACCGGAAGAACTCCCCGGTCAACTGGTGCCCCAAGGACCAGACGGTGCTCGCCAACGAGCAGGTCGTCAACGGTGCCTGCGAGCGCTGTGGAACCACTGTCACCAAGAAGTCGCTGAACCAGTGGTACTTCAAGATCACCGACTACGCCGACCGGCTGCTGGACGACATGGAGCAGCTGCGCGGCCACTGGCCCGAACGCGTCCTGGCCATGCAGAAGAACTGGATCGGCCGGTCCGAGGGTGCGCACGTGAACTTCGTGATCGAGGCCGACGGCGGCAAGCCGGCCAAGGACGTCACGGTCTTCACCACCCGCCCGGACACCCTGTACGGGGCAACGTTCTTCGTGGTGGCTGCCGACGCGCCGCTCGCCGTCGAACTCGTCACCGATGAGCACGCCGCAGCCCTGGACGCGTACCGCGAGCAGGTCAAGGCGCTGTCGGAAATCGAGCGCCAGTCCACGGAGCGGGAAAAGACCGGTGTCTTCACCGGCCGCTACGCCATCAACCCGCTGAACGGCGAGAAGCTGCCGGTCTGGGCTGCCGACTACGTGCTCGCGGACTACGGCACGGGCGCCATCATGGCCGTGCCCGCCCACGACCAGCGCGACCTGGACTTCGCCCGCACGTTCGACCTGCCGGTACGCGCCGTCCTGGACACCGGCGAAGAGGACCCCGCAGTCTCCGGCACGGCGACAGCGGGGGAGGGCACCCTGATCAACTCGGGCGAGCTGGACGGCCTGCCCAAGGCTGAGGCGATCCCCGCCGCCATCGCGATGCTCGAGCGGCAGGGAACCGGCGAGAAGTTCGTGAACTTCCGGCTGCGGGACTGGCTGCTGAGCCGCCAGCGTTTCTGGGGCACCCCGATCCCCATCATCCACTGCCCCGCCTGCGGCGAAGTGCCCGTGCCCGACGAGCAGCTTCCCGTGACGCTGCCGTCGGACCTGCGCGGCGAAGACCTGGCGCCCAAGGGAACCTCGCCGCTTGCAGCCGCGGAGTCCTGGGTCAACGTTGAGTGCCCCTCCTGCCATGGCCCCGCAAAGCGGGATACGGACACGATGGACACCTTCGTGGACTCCTCCTGGTACTTCCTGCGCTTCGTCTCGCCCCAGTACACCGAGGGCCCCTTCGATCCGCAGAAGATCAACGACTGGATGCCGGTGGGCCAGTACGTCGGCGGTGTAGAGCACGCCATCCTGCACCTGCTCTACGCGCGGTTCTTCACAAAGGTCATCAACGACCTCGGCATGATCGAGGCCAACGAGCCGTTCAGCGCCCTCCTGAACCAGGGCCAGGTGCTCAACGGCGGCAAGGCCATGAGCAAGTCGCTGGGCAACGGCGTGGACCTCGGCGAACAACTGGACAAGTACGGTGTGGACGCCGTCCGCCTGACCATGATCTTCGCCTCCCCGCCCGAGGACGACGTCGACTGGGCCGACGTTTCCCCGTCCGGCTCCGCCAAGTTCCTGGCCCGCGCCTGGCGCCTGGCGCAGGACGTCAGCAGCGGCCCCGGGGCGGACTTCGCCGCCGGTGACCGCGCCCTGCGCTCGGTTACGCACCGCACCATTGCCGATGCCGCCGAACTCCTGGACGCCAACAAGTTCAACGTGGTGGTGGCCAAGCTGATGGAGCTGGTCAACGCCACCCGCAAGGCCATCGACTCCGGTGCCGGCGGGGCGGACCCTGCCGTCCGCGAAGCCGTTGAGGCCGTCGCCGTCATCCTGAGCCTGTTCGCGCCCTACACCGCCGAGGACATGTGGAGCATCCTGGGCCACCCCGCCTCGGTGGCCAACGCGGGCTGGCCCGCGCACGATCCGGCCCTGCTGGTCCAGGACACGGTCACCGCCGTGGTCCAGGTCCAGGGCAAGGTCCGCGACCGGCTGGAGGTATCCCCGCAGGTATCCGAGGACGAGCTGCGCGAACTGGCCCTGGCCTCAGAAAACGTGCAGCGTGCCCTGGACGGCCGCGGCATCCGGACTGTCATCGTGCGGGCCCCTAAGCTGGTGAACATCGTCCCGGCCTAGCAGCCGGTTCGCAGTAAGGAATCACCGGCCACCGGACCTGCTCCGGTGGCCGGTCTCCACATCCGGGAGGCCCCTTTTGCCAGACAGTAATGCCGCAGCCTGGGCGTGGTTCCGGGCACGGGTGGCCGCGTTGCGGCAAACCTCCCGCGCCCCGGTCCAGGTACGCACGGCCGTGGTGACCGACTCCGCGGCTGCCCTGCCGGCGGAATGGCTGGCCGGGCTTGCCGGCGACGGCGTGCTGTCCGTGGTACCCATGCCCGTCATGGTGGGATCGGAAATTTACGGCGAGGGTGAGGACGACATCCTGGACACCATCGCCGTAGCCCTCGCCGCCGGGACCGCGGTGAAAACGTCCCGGCCGTCGCCCGGACAGTTCGAGCAGGCGTACCGGGCCGCCGAACGGCGGGGCTTCGAAGCTGTCGTATCGGTGCATATCTCTTCCGGGCTGTCCGGAACGGCGGACGCCGCACGCCTTGGGGCCGCAAAAGTCGGGATCCCGGTGGAAGTCGTCGATTCCCAGACCGTAGGCATGGCACAGGGCATGGCCGTCCAGGCTGCCGTGTCGGCTGCCCTTGCCGGCGCCGACGCTGCCACGGTTGCTGCTGCGGCCCGGGCCCAGGCAGCACAGACCAGGGTCTACTTCTACGTTCCCAGCCTGGAGCAGCTGCGCCGCGGCGGACGGATCGGAGCGGCAGCCTCGCTGCTGGGCACCATGCTTGCCATCAAGCCACTGCTGGCGGTCGACGGCGGCCGGATAGTTCCGCTGGAAAAGGTGCGTTCCGCAGCCAAGGCGGTTGCGCGCCTTGAGGAGATCGTCGCCGCGGAGGCTGCCCCGCTCCCAGGCCAGTCCGTGCGCCTGGCTGTCCACCACTTCGGCAACAGCGCCGAAGCGGAAGGCCTTGCCGCCAGGCTGGCGGCAGCTCTGCCTGACTGCCCTCCCGCCCAGATCAGCTCCCTTCCCGCGGTGCTGGCCGCCCATGCCGGGCTGGGAGTCCTGGCCGTCATCGTGGGTAAACACCCTGATCCTGCCTGGGACGCCGCCGGCCTTTCCAGCTAAGGCTTTCGCCATTCGCTTGGTGCCGCCCCTTGGTGGCGGTGTTTAGGTTGCCGTTCGCGGTGTTTTCAGCAGTTGACGTCGTTTTCTTTTCCGTGGGTCCTTAGCCTCTTCTGACGCATCCTCCACGCCCATAGCATCAGCGCATCGGTACCGTCGGGTAGTTGGCGGCTTTGAGCGAATCGAGGCGAAAGCAATGTGCGCTGACCGGAATCCCGCACCTCGGCGAGGTCTCGTGCTTTGCGCAGCGCTTGCCCTTCTACTCGGGGGTTGCGGGCAAGGCGGTGCGCCCTCGTCACCAACACGGCCGCCCTCCGCCGAAGCGGGGCAGTCTTCCTCGAACAGACCAAAGCAAACTGCCTCAGCCGGGTCCGGCAGTCCGGCCTGTGACCTGATCACGCCGGAAATCGCTGCAAGAATTGATCCTGGCTTGGCTCAAATGGGTACGGGTGGAAAGCCGCCGGGAAGCCCGGCGTATTTGTGCAGCTACATGAGCAAGGCCGACAAGGTACTTGCGCTCAGCGTCTCCTTGACCTCGCCCGCATCGGCGGCGGAGATCGACGAAACGAAAAAGACACCGGACTGCTCTGTTGTGGAGGGCCTCGGTGACTTCGCCTGCATGCAGTGGACGGGATGGTTCCAAGGAGAAGCCGGAGGGGCGTCAGCAAACACGGTGCTCAAGGCTGTCCGGGGCAACGAGTCCCTCGACCTGCGCGTTGTGGCCATGCCGCCCATGTCCCCGGCAATCCCGGTGCCTGACGGTGACGCTACGGCGCGGGCACTTGCGCAGGCGCTTGTGGAGGGCGGGTGGGGCAACGGGGCTGAACTTCGTGTTCCGCCTGCGCCCCCTGTCGGTCCGAAGACTTCTACGAACAGCCCCGTCTGTGCCCTGGTCAGTGCCGATGCGCTCCGGCAGGCCTTTGGCACCACAACCCAGGCGCAGGTCCTCCCGGGTGAGGGCAACTGCCGTTACCACTTCGGCGCGCCGGGCACGCCTGGACCGGACTCACTGATGTTCTCCATCGAGTTCCATGAGGGCGGGGCTTCCCTGCTCTCAAGGGGCCTGCCGCCGGACGGCGAAAGCATTGAAGGTGTTGGCGACAAAGCCATCCTGATTGTCCGGTCAGACCCCGGGGGACCAAAAGCCCTGCGGCCACCGAGCGATGTACCGGTCACGATCATGTCGCTGATGGTCGCCCGTGGACAGAACATGGCCATCTTCACCGCGCAGATCCTGATCTCGCCTAGCGGGCCCACGGAAGAGCAGACGAAAGACCAGTTCATCACCCTGGTTAGGGGGATTAACTTCTGAGCCAGCCTATCCCGCCCCAAAAAGCCGTGGAAGGCCCACATAACGGATGAGGATCCAGATGCATCGACAAGCCGGGAGAGCCGTGCGGAAGCCCACGCGTGCCGGCATTTTTGACAAAGCCGTGTTGTTGGCCGCGGGACTGCTGATCCTCACGGCGTGCGGATCCGGGACGCCGGGCGGCACCGCGTCACGCACCGATTCCAGCCCGCCCGTACCTGCCAGCGGCACCACCTCGCCGTCAGCTGAGGCCACCGCCACGCCGCAGAAGGTCTTCACCGACCAAGAGCTCATGGCACTCAGCAGCAGAGTGCTGGAACCGCACGGAGGAAGCGTCGGGGACACCGCCATGGCCCGGAAGTCTTATACCCTAATGACCCAGCCGCCAGCGTCTGCTTCACCTTCGTCCATACTGGGCCCCACCGAACCGGCTGAGTGCAATGTATTCCACAGGTCGTGGCAGCACGAGGCGTTATTGGATCCCTCCATGGGCTTCGCGCTGGCCGAGATTTCCACCCTGGGCGAACACGGAGTCGGCATGATCGTCTTCGATGCGCGAAGCGCTCCCAGGGAGGCGCTCGTCAAAGCCGATTTTGACTACAGCCAGGAGCTGATGGTTCGCTGCGCCACGTTTGACCAGGCAATCCCCTCAGCCAACGGGCCCCGGACGTTCACGATCCAGCTCCTCCCTGGGCCGGACATCGGGGACAAGGCCTACGTGACCAAGGAATCCTTTGACGGAAATGGTGTTGGGGTCGGGCTCCGCGTCCTGGCCGGAACGGTGTCCCACGACATGGGATCGAACACAGGGGCGGCGATAACTGAGGAAGAGGCGCTGAACCTGATGTCGCAGATCGCGCAGCAGTTTGTCGAGGAGACGAAGAAGCAGTAGCACCTGCCATCACGTCGATCCTGCCGCCCAGCGGCAGGCCTGACCCGCGAGGGAGATGGGCGGCAGCAGCCGGGACGTGGGCCGGGTGGCTCGCGCTTTTCCACATAGGGCCTCCGGGGCCTCCCTGATGACCTCAGGTCTCCCTACGGTGGAGCCATGTCACGCCGGGATGCTCGAGCAGCAGGTCGCCAGGCGCGGCATGCGAGGGAGCGGCTTCAGGCGGCACTGGGGGATTCCAGTGCCGGTGCGCCGGAGGAGGGCCTGGCCCTTGGCGGTTTCGAATACGGGGGAGGCGTGGAACCGGACGGAGCAGGTACCGGTGCCGGCTCCGCAGGCGGATCGGGTGGGTCGCCTGCGCTGAGGTGGCGGGTGGGGTTCCGCGCTGCCATGCTTCTGGCTGCCCTGGCGGTGGCGGCTGGCGCCTGGTTCTGGTGGCAGGCCGGCGCGGCTGACCCGAAAGTCCTGCCCTTGGGCAGCGTCAGCCCGGAAAACAGCAGCGGCCCGCCCGGAGGCGTCGCACCCGGGGAGGACGCCGGCGGACCTCCCTCTGATCCTGGTCCCGGGCAGCCCACGCCGGCTGCTGCACTGGTCGTGGTCCACGTGGCCGGAGCCGTGGCCAAGCCCGGTGTCATCCGGTTGCAGCAGGGCAGCCGCATCAACGACGCCATCGTGGCCGCCGGTGGTGCCACGCCGGACGCGGACGTGAACCGGCTCAACCTTGCGCTCGTGGTGGAGGACGGCCAGAAGATCCATGTCCCGCAGCAAGGGGACCCCGCGGCGGCGGATCCCTCCGGCTCGGGTGCCTCAGCGGCGGGTGGCTCAGGTTCCTCCGGGGGACCAGCAGGCGCTGCGGGCGGAAAGATCAACCTCAATACCGCGGACGCCTCCGAGTTGGACACGCTGCCAAAAGTCGGCCCGGTGCTGGCCCAGCGGATCGTTGACTGGCGCAAGGAGCACGGCGCGTTCAAAACCGTCGAAGAGCTCGACGCAGTGGATGGCGTGGGGCCCAAAATGCTTGAGGCGTTACTGCCGCTGGTCACGGTCTAAGGCGGCCACCGTGGCAACGCAACCGGGCAGGAGGGGCAGGGATGGCGGGCAGGCGAGGTCCATCCTGGGTTCCAAACCCAACACCCCCAAGGGCCATAACAGCCCGTGGGGCCGGTACATTGAGTCCGCCGTCCGGGGTGGGGGCGCAGGGTCCAAGGCTCCGCAAGCCACAGTAAAACCAGCTTCGTCCGGGACAGCAGCTTCCTCAGGAACGCCGGCATCTCCCGGAGCTCCGTCTCCTGCACCTGCGGCGGGGCCCCCACGAATGTTCGGCCTGTCTACACGTCCCCGACAGGTAGTGCAGGGATACCGGGCGCGGGTCAAGGAACAGATCCGGGAGCGGATCGCCGAGGGCGGCAAAGCGCAGGAAGCCACTGAACCCGGTCCGCGGCGCCGCACCGACCTGCGGCTCGCCCTGCCGGCCGTGCTGGTGTGGAGTGCCTCCGTGGCAGGTCTTTGGCTGCCGCCCAAGGACCTGGCCGCCCTGTGCTGCATACTGGCAGCCCTCGGCGGCCTCTTCCTGGCCGTCGCCGCGAAATACAGATGGAAACGAAGGGCGCGTCCCGCCGTCGCCCCCGGAACACAGCCCGGAAGCCGGCGGATTCGGCGCCGAAGCTTTTCCGCGGCCGTGGGCGTTTCCCTCGCGCTGGCCGCTGCCGCCGCCGCCCATTCTGCAACAGCCTCCAGCCAAAGGTCGGATGGGCCCCTCGCCGAAGCAGTAGCGTCCGGCAAGTCAGCCGTTGCCGTCGTCGAAGTGGCAGGCAGCCCGCGCGCTCTACCCGGGCCCGGTGGTACAGCCCAGCGGTGGGCGGTCCCGGTCTGGACCCGCGAAGTGGCCACTGGCGGCGTGCTCGTGCGCACGCGGGCGCAGCTGCTGGTCATGGGCGGCCGCGGCTGGGGCGCGGTGCTGCCAGGGCAAACCCTGCGTGCCACCGGTAAGCTGCACCACGCCGGGCCCGGGAGCCCGGAAGCCGGGACCCTTGCCGCCTCGTCGGCACCCGGCAAGGCCAGCGGCGGTTCGTGGCTCGACGGTGCCGCCAGCGACCTGCGGGCCCGATTCGTAGCCGCCGCAGCCTTCCTCGGCCCGGACGCCCGGGGGCTTCTGCCCGGAATGGTCACCGGCGACACCAGTGCACTGGACGAGGGGCTGGAAAGTGCCATGAAGGTTGTAGGCATGACGCATCTGACGGCCGTCAGCGGCGCCAACTGTTCCCTGGTCCTGGGCGCATTGCTGCTCGCGTGCCGGAGGTGCCGGTTGCCCCGCGCCCCGGCGGCCGCCGCTGCCCTCGGCGGGCTTGGGCTGTTCGTGGTGCTGGTAGGTCCGGACGCAAGTGTCCTGCGCGCCGCCCTGATGGGGGCCATAGGGGTTGCCTCGCTGGCTGGTGGCCGGTCCGGGCGGGGCCTGAGCTTCCTGTGCCTTGCGGTCATTGGGCTCCTGCTGGCCGATCCCGCGCTCGGCGCCAGCTTCGGATTCCTGCTGTCCGTGCTGGCCACGCTGGGGATCATCGTCCTGGGGCGGCGGATCATCGCCTGGATTCCCGGGGCGGTTCCCCGGTGGGCGGCGGCCGCGCTTGCGGTGCCGCTCTCGGCCCAGCTGCTCTGCGGCCCGGTCATCGTCCTCCTGCAACCGCAATTTGCCACGTATGCCCTCCTGGCCAATGTGGTGGCTTCGCCGCTGGTGGCGCCGGTAACCCTGCTCGGAACTGCGGCAGTTCCGTTGGTGGTCCTGCTGCCCTGGCTTGCCGCCGCACTGATAGCCGTGGCGGGGACTTTCAGCGCGGGGGTAGCCGCCACTGCCAGGGCTGCGGCACAACTGCCGGGTTCGTCGCTGCCATGGCCGGAAGGAGTTCCTGGGCTGCTCTCCATGGCACTCCTGTCGCTCTTGACGTTTGCCGCGCTCTGGGCGGCCACCCGGCCGCGCCGGTCGCTTGCCCGGGTCCTTGCTGTCCACGCATGGATTGAGGCGGGGATCGGGCTGCTGGAGGACCGGCTTGCCAGCACCCGTGACCCCGGCAGCCCCGGCAGCTTGGACGGCGGCCCGGGACATGGCAGGCTGGGATACTCCACTAAATCTTCCGAAAGGACCCTGCGATGGCCGCCGCGCAAAAGCGGGCAACCCGCGCCCCGGCGTCGAATACCGCCTCCTGGCGCGATGTAGTCCCCGCAGCCGTGGTGCTCGTCAGCGGCCCGGAAGACTACCTGGGGATCCGCGCCATGGACAAAGTCCGGGCCCAGGTCCGGACAACGGCGCCTGACGTGGAACTCAGCCGGATCAACGCCGCGGCGTATGAACCCGGAGCGTTGGCCATGCGGGTCAGCCCATCGCTTTTCGGCGAGAGCAAGCTGATCGAAATCGAGGCCGTGGAAGGCATGAACGATGCCTTCCTGGCCGATGCCCTGGACTACCTGCAGCATCCCGAGCCGGACGCAGTGGTGGTGCTCCGCCATGCGGGGGGAGCACGGGGCAAGAAGCTCCTCGACGCCATCAGGAAGGGCGGTTGGCCGGTGGTCGACTGCCAGCCCCTGAAGAAGGATTCCGACAAAGCCGCCTTCGTGATGGCAGAATTCAAGGCCGAGGGCCGGCGCATCAACCAGGACGCCGTCCAGGCGCTGGTCAACGCAGTAGGGGCCGATCTTTCGGAACTCGCTGCCGCCTGCAGCCAACTGATCGCGGACGCCGGAAGCACCGTCACTGCCGAAGTGGTGGACCGGTACTACGGGGGACGGATCGAAGCCACAGCCTTCAAGGTGGCCGATGCGGCGATGGCGGGAAACGCGCCTCTGGCGTTGTCCACCCTTCGGCACGCCCTCGCCACAGGAGCAGACCCGGTCCCCCTGGTGGCTGCCCTCGCGGCAAAGCTGCGGACCGTGGCAAGGGTGGCCGGGGCATCCGGTTCCTCCGCCCAGATCGCGGCGGACCTCGGGATGCAGCCCTGGCTGGTGGAGCAGGCGCAGCGGGACGTCCGCCGCTGGACGCCCGAAGGCCTGGTACGCGCCATCCAGGCCACGGCCGAAGCCGACGCGCAGGTGAAGGGGCTCTCCCGCGACCCCGTGTACGCCGTCGAACACGCCGTGACGGTGATCGCCATGTCCGTCCAGGGCAGGTAAGCCACCGGCGCAGTCCCGCCCAGGAACCTCAAGAACGGTTTAAAGGCGTGTGGCCGGTACCCGCGGGTACCGGCCACATCCATCAGTTCGTGGGAACTGGAAACCTTACAGTGCGTTGACCTTCTTGGAGATCGCCGACTTGCGGTTCGCTGCGTTGTTCTTGTGCAGAACACCCTTGCTGACAGCCTTGTCCAGCTTGCGGCTGGCAGCAACGAGCGCAGTAGTAGCAGCTTCCTTGTCAGCGGACTCAACGGCGGTGTTGACGGCGCGGATGGCAGTCTTCAGCTCGGACTTGACTGCGTTGTTGCGCAGGCGAGCCTTCTCGTTGGTCAGGATGCGCTTCTTCTGGGACTTGATATTCGCCACGTGTGAACTCTCTTTGTAATGCGGAAATGGTCTAGAGGGCTTTCAGGCTGGCCTTGACTGAGCGGCGTGGGGATACCTATGGCGGCCAACCATCAGTGACCGTCGACCTGCACGGACACACAGCTGTAAAGAATAGCAGGTCAGCCGCGTGCGTGGCCATTCTGGCTGCCGGTCCAGCCGTGTCGGCGGCGCAGTCCGGCGGCGACGGCTTCGAACCGCTCCCGGTCCAGCACCGCCCCCTCGCGGCGGATGCTGTCCGCCCGGATCTGCAGGACGCGGTCCAGCCGGACCTCGCTGGGCCTGTCCTGCCGGTCCCAGCCGCCCGCGCCGAGGTCGACGTAATCGCTGCTTGTGGATGCAGCGGGAACCCGGTCCCTGCTGGTGAGCATGAGCGCCAGCAGGTACGGGCCGTTATGCCCCACGATGAGCACCGGGCGGTCCTTGCCCCTGGTGTGGTCCTCTTCGTACGGAACCCAGGTCCACACCACTTCACCCGGGTCCGGATCACCATCGGGCCTGGGCGCGTACCTGATGGTGGCGCTGCCGCTGAAATCCCCGGGATAGGAGGAACCGGCCGGGGACGTTGCAGGACGGGACGGTGCGGGACTGGGCGGGGAGGTGCTGGATGAGGGCCGCCGGGCCTTGGATGCTGTCTCCGGCCGAGCGGGCTTGGCCAGCAGCCGCAGGCCTGCCCGGACGGCGTTTCCCAGGGTGCGCAGATTGATCGCCATCCCGTCAGCCTATAGCCGTGGCATCCACCCGACGGTGCTGGCCGATGATGCGGTGCAAGCGGCCAGGACGTGGGACACTGGAGGTTGAAGAAAAGCGGTTCATGCGCGGGCGCCCTTTGGGGTGCGTGGCGGAGGGCCGCGGAAAATCCAACAGTAAGGACCCTGCGTGTCTCCCATGGCCCGCACCGCACCGGTGCCCGCCGCGACAGATCCGGCCATTATTCGGAACTTCTGCATCATCGCGCACATCGACCACGGCAAGTCCACCCTGGCCGACCGCATGCTGCAGTCCACCGGAGTGGTGCAGGCACGCGATATGAAGGCACAGTACCTGGACCGGATGGACATCGAGCGCGAACGCGGCATCACCATCAAATCCCAGGCCGTGCGCATGCCCTGGGAAGTGGACGGCGTCAGCTACGCACTGAACATGATCGACACCCCGGGCCACGTGGACTTCACCTACGAAGTGTCCAGGTCCCTGGCGGCCTGCGAGGGAGCGGTCCTGCTGGTGGATGCTGCCCAGGGCATCGAAGCCCAGACTCTCGCCAACCTCTACCTCGCCATGGAAAACGATCTCACCATCATTCCGGTGCTGAACAAGATCGACCTTCCTGCCGCGCAGCCGGAAAAGTACGCCGCGGAACTTGCCAACCTGATCGGCGGCAACCCCGAGGACGTCCTCCTGGTATCCGGCAAGACCGGCGTCGGGGTTGAGGCCCTGCTGGACAAGATCGTCACGGACCTGCCCGCGCCGGTCGGCGATGCTGACGCACCCGCCCGCGCCATGATCTTCGACTCCGTCTATGACACCTACCGCGGCGTGGTGACCTACGTGCGGGTGGTGGACGGCATGCTGCACCCCCGCGAACGCATCCAGATGATGTCCACCAAGGCGTCCCACGAACTCCTGGAGATCGGCGTCAGCTCACCGGAACCCACCCCGTCCAAGGGGCTCGGCGTCGGCGAGGTGGGCTACCTGATCACGGGTGTGAAGGACGTGCGCCAGTCCAAGGTCGGTGACACGGTCACGAACCTGGCCAAGCCGGCGTCGGAATCCCTGGGCGGCTACGCGGACCCCAAGCCGATGGTGTTCTCCGGCCTCTACCCCCTGGACGGTACGGACTACCCGGTCCTGCGGGACGCCCTGGACAAGCTCAAGCTCAACGACGCCGCCCTGGTCTACGAGCCCGAGACGTCCGCCGCGCTGGGCTTTGGCTTCCGCGTCGGCTTCCTGGGCCTGCTGCACCTGGAGATCGTCCGGGAACGCCTGGAGCGCGAGTTCAACCTGGACCTGATTTCCACGGCCCCCAACGTGGTCTATGAGGTGACCCTCGAGGACAAGAGCGTCCTGACCGTCACCAACCCGAGCGAATTCCCCGCCGGGAAGATCAAGGAAGTCCGCGAACCCATGGTGTCCGCCACCATCCTGGCGCCCAATGAGTTCGTGGGCGCCATCATGGAGCTGTGCCAGGGCCGCCGCGGCCAAATGAAGGGCATGGACTACCTTTCGGAGGACCGGGTGGAGCTGCGCTACTGGATCCCGCTGGCGGAAATCGTCTTCGATTTCTTCGACCTCCTCAAGTCCAAGACGCGCGGCTACGCCTCGCTGGACTGGAAAGCCGACGGCGAACAGGTGGCCGACCTGGTCAAGGTGGACATCCTGCTCCAAGGCGAACAGGTGGACGCCTTCAGCGCCATCACCCACAAGGACAAGGCGTACGCCTACGGCGTGATGATGACCAGCAAGCTGCGCGAACTCATTCCGCGCCAGCAGTTCGAGGTGCCCATCCAGGCCGCCATCGGCTCACGGATCATCGCCCGCGAAAGCATCCGCGCCATCCGCAAGGACGTGCTGGCCAAGTGCTACGGCGGTGACATCTCCCGTAAGCGGAAGCTGCTGGAGAAGCAAAAAGAAGGCAAGAAGCGTATGAAGATGGTGGGCCGGGTGGAGGTTCCCCAGGAAGCCTTCATCGCCGCCCTGACCACTGACGAGTCCAAGGACAAGGCCAAGAAGTAGTGAACACCGCGTCCGGATGCACCGGAGGCCCCTGCGATGCCTAGCACCCTGCCCCTCGGCGACCCCGCCCCGCCGGACGGTATCCTGCCCCCGCAGGCAGCGGACGGTGCGGGGGACCGTGCGTTCGGGCTCTATGTCCACATCCCGTTCTGCGCTGTCCGCTGCGGATACTGCGACTTCAATACCTACACCGCTACAGAGCTTGGCGGCGGCGCCTCCCAGGATGCCTATGCCCGGACGGCTGTTTCCGAGGTGCAGCTGGCCGGCAAGGTGCTCGTGGCCTCAGGCGTGCCGGAACGGAAGCTCAGCACGGTGTTCTTCGGCGGCGGCACTCCCACCCTGCTGCCTGCTGACGACCTCGCTCTGATCCTGCGGTCCGCCATTGACCAATGGGGCATCGAGGATGGGGCGGAGGTCACCACCGAGGCCAACCCTGATTCGGTCACGCCGGAATCCCTCGGCGTCCTCAAGGACGCGGGCTTCACCCGTGTGTCATTCGGCATGCAGTCCGCAGTCCCGCATGTGCTCAAGGTACTGGACCGGACCCACACCCCAAGCCGGGTGCCGCAGGTGGTCCAGTGGGCACGCGATGCGGGCCTCGCCGTCAGCCTGGACCTCATTTATGGGACACCGGGGGAGTCCCTGGCTGACTGGCGGTGCTCGCTTGAAACCGCTTTGTCGTACCAGCCGGACCACATCAGCGCTTATGCGCTGATCGTTGAAGACGGCACCAAGCTGGCGGCGCAGATGCGCCGGGGCGAGGTCCCGGGCATTGACGACGACGACCACGCCGACAAGTATGAGCTCGCCGACCAGCTGATCGCCGAGGCCGGCCTGGGCTGGTACGAGGTCAGCAACTGGGCACGCACACCGGAGCAGGCGTGCCGCCACAATCTCGCCTACTGGCGGGGAGACGACTGGTGGGGGATCGGCCCCGGTGCGCATTCCCATGTGGGCGGGGTCCGCTGGTGGAACGTCAAGCACCCCTCCGCCTACGCCAACCGCCTGTCCCAAGGGCTGTCGCCGGCCGCCGGCAGGGAGACCCTGGATCCGGAAACCCGGCGGCTGGAACGGGTGATGCTTGAGGCGCGCCTGCAGTCCGGACTCGAGGTCTCCGCGCTCAGCGCAGCGGGGCGGCACGAGGTGGCCGGCCTCATCGCCGACGGACTGGTGGAACCCGCTGCCGCGTTCCGCGGCCGCCTGGTCCTCACACTGAAGGGCAGGCTCCTCGCGGACGCGGTAGTGCGGCGCATCCTGCCGGACTAATCCCCACCCGCCCCCTAACCTCGCAAGCTCGGTCAGGGAACCCTGCGGGTGTGGGCCCCAAAGTCTTTTGAGGTCATTTGATCCAGCGCAGGTTGTAGGGGTAGCGGTGCGGCTGGCCGCGGTTCACATGGATGCCGGCCGCTACCGAGAAGCAGGTGAGGGCGACCCAGATCAGCGTGGCGATCACGGCGAAGATGTTGCCGACCACGGGAACGAACACCAGGATGTTGGCCAGTACCGCGGCGATGGTGGGCGGCAGGCTGAAGTTCAGGGCCTCTTTGGATTCCTGCGCGGTGAAGGGGCCGCGGTCCCGGAAGATCAGGTAGATCAGCAGTGCGGGAACACATCCCAGGATGCCGCCAAAGTGTGCCAGGGTTGCCCACTGGCGGTCTTCACTGGCCGTGAGCGGCAGGGCGTTGGCCGGCACGCCATGGTACTCGGAACGGCCCTGGCCGTCCCTGTGATCACGTGCGTTTTCTGCCACAGTCTGTTTCCTTCGGGGGTGCAAGTTTTGCTGACTACTACCAAGAATACTGTCTCTTGGGGCGGCGTCCGGCCTTCAGGGCACGGTGAGGAAGTCGATCACTTCCTCCACCCTGCCGAGCAGCGAGGGCTCCAGGTCTGCGTAGGTACGGACGGCGCCCAACAGCTTCTGCCATCCGAGCCCGACGTCCTCCTTGGTTGCATGGGGCCAGCCAAAGGCTTTCAGGATGCCGGTCTTCCAGTCCTGGCCGCGGGGGACGGCGGGCCATCGGTCGATCCCCAGGACGGCCGGCCGGATCGCCTGCCAGACATCGACGTAGGGGTGGCCGACAATCAGCACGTTCCCGGCGGCGCCGGGCGAGGCCATCACTGCGTCCGCGATGCGGGATTCCTTCGAATTGGGCACCAGGTGGTCCACCAGGACGCCGAGGCGCCTGGCCGGCCCGGGGCGGAAGTCGGCCACCGCCGCGGCAAGGTCGTCGATGCCGTGCAGGGGCTCGACGACGATGCCCTCCACGCGGAGGTCGTCGCCCCAGACTTTCTCCACAAGTTCGGCGTCGTGTTTGCCCTCCACCCAGATCCGGCTCGCCTTGGCCACCTGGGCACGCTGGCCTTCGACCCGCACCGATCCCGATGCCGTCCTGCCTGCGGGCACGCCCGCAGCGGCCCGCGGCGCCGGAGGCATCAGCCGGATGGCCTGGCCGTCCAGGAGGAACCCGAAGCCCAGCCGGAAGGAACGGGACTTGCCGCGCCGGTCCTCCAACGCCACCACGTGCATGCCGCCAGACTTCTCCACGCGGGTCACGGCACCCACCCAGCCCGACTGGACGTCCTCGAGCACCATCCCGCGTTCAACAGGAACTTCGGGCAGCTCCGCGCGGACCGGCGCGGACATGTCCCGGGGGGCCCAGTTCTGGTAATCCATGGATGTGATCCGCCTAGCGCTAGGTAGTGAGCACCGGAATTTCGCCCGGAGCGGTACCAATGCTAACAACGCGCGGCGGCATAATAGACTGTTAGCACTGAGGCATGTCGAGTGCTAAACCCTTGTTGGTGGCAGCATGCAGGCGGGGCGGAGGCCCCGGACCATGGATGGAGGTGGAGAGTGAGCGAGCCACGCAAACTGGAAGTACTGCGGGCCATCGTGGAGGATTACGTCCACTCCCGCGAGCCGGTCGGTTCCAAGGCCCTGGTGGAGCGGCATCATCTTGGGGTCTCCAGCGCCACCATCCGCAACGACATGGCGGCCCTGGAGGATGAGGGCCTGATTACGGCGCCGCATACCAGCGCCGGCCGCATCCCCACCGACAAGGGCTACCGGCTGTTCGTGGACCAGATTTCGGCGGTCAAGCCACTCTCCGCCGCGGAGCGCCGCGCCATCCAGTCACTGCTTGAGGGGTCTGACGACCTCGACGACGTGCTGGACCGCACCGTCCGTCTGCTTGCACAGCTCACCAACCAGGTGGCCGTAGTCCAGTACCCCCACCTGAGCAGGGCCCTGGTCCGCCACATCGAATTCGTCCTGCTTGCCCCGCGCAAGGTCCTCGTGGTCCTGATCGCCAACAGCGGCAAAGTGGAGCAACGGGTCATCGACGTCGGACAGGACCTTGGCGACGACGTGCTGGCGGCCCTGCGCACGCGTTTCCTCGGGGCCCTGGCCGGCACACCGCTGAGCCAGCTCAGCCAGGCGCTTCCCGCCGTCGTCGCCGCTGCCGCCCCGTCCCAGCGGCAGGCGGCCCACGCGCTGGCCCATGGCCTTGAGGCGTTGGCGCAAAGCAGCCGGGAGGACCGGATGGTGATGGCCGGGACCGCCAACCTCGCCAGGTCCAACGTGGACTTCCCGCTCAGCATCGGCCCGGTGCTTGAGGCGCTGGAGGAGCAGGTGGTGATGCTGCGGCTGCTGAGCGAGATGGCCCAGGACCACCGTGGTGTGGCCGTCAGCATCGGGAGGGAAAACCCGTATGACGGGCTCGCCGAGGCCTCCGTTGTGGCCACCGGCTACGGGCCGGACAGTGCCGCAAAAGTAGGGATCCTCGGCCCCACAAGGATGGACTATCCCACCACCATGGCCGCGGTGAGGGCCGTGGCGCGTTACCTTTCCAGGATTCTGGGGCCCTGACCCCGTCATGTCGGCCGCTGGTTGTTGCGGTGGCCGGCTAAGGCCGGGCAGCCCCAGTACATGCAGTACAACAAGGAAGAGATACGAACTTTGAGCAGCCACTATGACGTCCTAGGAGTCTCGCCGGAGGCGACGGGAGAAGAGATCAAGAAGGCCTACCGCAAGCTGGCCCGCACCCTTCACCCGGACGTAAACCCCGGTGCGGACGCTGCGGAGCGCTTTAAGGCAGTAACTCACGCCTATGAGGTCCTCTCCGACCCCCAGAAGCGCCGTGTCTACGACACCACGGGCAACGAGAACGGGACGGACAATGGATTCGGCGGAGCCGGCTACGCGGGCCAGGGCTTTGCCTTCCAGGATATCTTCGACACCTTCTTCGGTGCCGGCGGCACGTCCGGCCCGGCATCCCGTGTACGCCGCGGCCAGGACGCCCTGATCAGTGTCCGCATCGACCTGCGGGACGCGGTGTTCGGCGTCAACAAGAAGCTTGAAGTGGATACCGCGGTTGTCTGTCCCACCTGCGACGGATCCTGCTGCCGCCCCGGAACTCAGCCGGAGCGCTGCGACATCTGCGGCGGCAGTGGCCAGGTGCAGCGGGCAGTCCGCTCCATCCTGGGCCAGGTCATGACGGCAGCGCCCTGCGGTACCTGCGAAGGATTCGGCACGGTCATCAAGGACCCGTGCAACGAATGCAGCGGCCAGGGCCGCATCCGCAGCCGCCGTTCGCTGACCATCAAGGTTCCCGCCGGCGTGGCCACCGGAACCCGCATCCAGCTCGCCGGGCAGGGTGAAGCGGGCCCTGCCGGCGGTCCCGCCGGTGACCTCTACGTGGAAATCCGCGTCAATAACGACGCCACCTACGTCAGGGAAGGCGACGACCTGCACGCCACCTTGCATATCCCCATGACGGCCGCGGCCCTGGGCACGGACGTCAGCCTGGAAACGTTCGACGGCACCCAGGAGATCGACGTCAAGCCCGGGACCCAGTCGGGGGAGATCATCACCCTGCGCGGCCTTGGGGTCACCCACCTGCGCGGGTACGGCCGCGGCGACCTGAAGGTCCACCTCCAGGTGGACACCCCGGCCAAACTGGATTCCCAGCAGGAGGACCTCCTGCGGCAGCTTGCCAAGCTGCGCGGTGAACAGATCACCGAGGGCAAGCTCGCTGCCAGTGGCGGCATGTTCGCCAAGCTTCGGGACCGGCTCGGTAACCTGTAACGGTGAGCAACCCCGTCTTCTTCACCGCCGCAGGCGCCCTGGACGGCTTGGTCCCCGGTGGACTGTTCGTCCTCGAAGGGCCGGAGGCGCGGCACGCGGTCACCGTCAAACGGCTTTCACCGGGTGAGGCCGTGGACATTGTCGACGGCGCCGGCACCCGCATGACGGGGAAGGTCGTTTCGGCCGCGCCCTCCGGCCTTGAGGTGGAGTGCGTAACCGTGGCGGCAGAACCCCGCCCGGACATCCGACTGGTGCTGGTCCAGGCCCTGGCGAAGGGTGACCGGGATGAACTGGCCATCGAAACGGCCACCGAACTGGGCATTGATGCCGTCATACCGTGGCAGTCCGAACGGTCCATCGTGCGGTGGAAAGGCGACCGGGCAGCCCGCGCCCACGCCAAGTGGCAGTCCTCCGTAGCCGCGGCGGCAAAGCAGGCGCGGCGGGCGTGGATCCCGGATGTCCGGCCCGCCGTCGAGTCCGCCGGGCTGCGCGCGGCCGTAGAAGCGGCGGACCTTGCGGTGATCCTGCACGAGGACGCCGTGCGGCCGCTGCGCTCCGTCCTCGAAGCATGGCCTGGCCGCGGCAGCGAGGGCCCACGGGAGGTTTTGCTGATCGTTGGTCCCGAGGGCGGCATCAGCCCACGTGAAGTAACGAAGCTCTGCAGCGCGGGCGCCGTTACCGCCCTGCTGGGGCACCATGTCCTGCGCTCGTCAACGGCCGGCCCGGCCGCCGTCGTGCTTGCCAGCGACGTCCTGGGCCTGTGGGCTGCTAGCGAACCGTAAAGGTGCGCGTGTCCTCGTTCCGGTCCGGCTCGCCGCCGGAACCGGCCTGCCCCACCCGCAGTTCGTAATCGCCGGGAGGCAGGGTGAGGGCGAGAGTGAAGGCGCCCGCCTGCCCCTGCTCCGCTGCGGCGGTGGTCTCGCCGGTCAGGAAAGGTGTCTTGCTGCCGCCGTCCGCCGCTTGCAGGATCTGCCAGTGCAGCTTGCTGCCGGGGGAGGTGCTGCGTCCGGTGATCTTGATGCTGCCTCCGGGTACCTCCGCGTCCTCCTGGGGATCGATGATCCACACCGGCGCCACCAGTCCGGCGGCGCGGGTCATCAGGGCACCCAGCTGCACATGCCCGAATGCCACATAGTCCGTGTGTCCGTCCACCAGGATCCGGACGCGGATCTGCTGTCCGGTATCGATCAGCCCCGAACTCGCGGCGGCCGCAGTGGCCGTATAGATCAGCTGCTGGATGGCGCGGGCGGCCATGTCGGCGTCGAGGTTGCTATTGAAGGCGTCCGCGGAGACGTCAACGGTGATGACATCCTTGCCCGAGATCGACGTGGCGAGCTTGCCGGGGTTCTGCCACGGCGTGAAGAAATCCGGGTCAAGGGGCTTGTCCGACATCATGGCCCGCAGGGCACGCGTTACCGGGTTCTCCTGCTCCGGAACGTCCCGGAACTCGCGGTACAGGAAGATGTTGCCCCCGCTGCGGCCAATCCAGTACACCGGGGCCTTGTTCGAAGACTGCGTGGTCTCCAGCGGCGCGCTGGTGGCGGGACCATCCGGCATGGTGCCGCCCGTGGCGGGCACTGAGGCGAGCGAGCGGGAGGGCGTCGGGCCCCCTTCGGCCGTGCAGCCCGACAGCACCGGAACGAGGACGAGGACTCCTGCCAGGACGGCGGGGCGCACCCGGCCCGCCATTCGTCCAGCCCATGAGGGCGCAGAGGTTTCCGGCACTTCCTTGCCCTTGTCCTTTCGTGGCGTGGCGGGCCGATCCCCTGACGGCCTGGTGTCCCAGCAGACGCTGGATTTCCAGCATGGCACAGCCGCCGGTGCGCCCGCGCGGTGATTAGGCTGTACCCGCCCAACTGCAACGGTAACGATATGAGCCCGATATGAAGTTGATACAAACCGTCCCTCATGCCAAGCGGACGGTCCGTGTCCGCCGCCGGGGAGCCGCGGGGCTCCCGCACTTCAACACCGGCGCGTCATCCGCCCCCGGTGCTTGCTGACGTAAGATAAATGGATCGCTGAACTTGGCGCCGTGCAGCGGCCGCCGGCGAAGCAAACGAAAACATATGCCGAACTTCGAGGGGACCACGGGCCTGCGGGCCAGCACCATGACTGAATCAGCAAACGGCAGGCGGCGGCTCAACACGGGCGAAGGCAGCCCGGGGGAATTTCCCCATTCCCTTCCCGGCATCCGCACTGAAGTTGTCCTTTTCGAGAACTCAGACCAGATGGTTCAATCCCTCGGCAGCCATGATGAGGCCTTGAGGTTCATCGAGGAGCAGTTTCCGGACGTCAACTTCCATGCGCGCGGCAACGAGCTTTCCATCAGCGGCCCCAGCAGTGATGTTCCCCGGATCATGCGGCTCCTCCAGGAAGTCCGCGGGCTGGTGGCCCGCGGCACGGTCATCACCCCGGCTGTCCTGCAGCAGCTCGCAGCGCTCCTGCGCACCCAGTCCCTGCAGAACCCGGTGGACGTGCTGACCCACGACATCCTCTCCAGCCGTGGCAGGACCATCCGTCCCAAAACGCTGAACCAAAAAAACTATGTCGACTCCATCGATGCCAACACGGTCATCTTCGGCATCGGCCCTGCCGGAACGGGCAAGACCTACCTCGCCATGGCCAAAGCTGTCCAGGCGCTGCAGCAAAAAGAGGTCAGCCGCATCATCCTTACCCGCCCGGCGGTAGAGGCGGGGGAGCGGCTGGGTTTCCTGCCGGGGACGCTGAGCGACAAGATCGACCCTTACCTGCGTCCGCTCTACGACGCCCTCCACGACATGATGGACCCGGAGTCCATCCCGCGGCTGATGGCCGCCGGCACCATCGAAGTGGCACCGCTGGCCTACATGCGCGGACGGACCCTCAATGACGCCTTTATCATCCTGGACGAGGCTCAGAACACTACGCCCGAGCAGATGAAGATGTTCCTGACGAGGCTCGGTTTCGGCTCCAAAATGGTGGTCACCGGGGACGTCACCCAGGTGGATCTGCCGTTCGGCACCCGGTCGGGGCTGCGCATCGTGGAGGAAATCCTGCAGGGCATAGAGGGCGTCAACTTCTCTGTCCTGGACGCCGCCGACGTCGTCCGGCACCGGCTCGTGGGGGACATCGTCAATGCCTACAGCCTCTGGGACGAAGTCCAGCGGAACAGGGTCAAGCACTCAGCAAGCAGGGAAAAGCGGGGGGAACACGCGTGAGCATTGAGGTGAACAACGAATCCGGTGTCCAGGTTGAGGAAGCCGAACTTGTTGCGTTGTCCCGTTACATCTTTGAACAGCTCTACATCCATCCCCAGGCCGAGCTGTCCATCCTCCTGGTGGACGAACCGGCGATGGAAAAGCTGCACATCGAGCTGATGGACGAACCGGGTGCCACCGATGTCCTGTCGGTGCCCATGGATGAGCTCACCCCGGGAACCCCCGACCGGCCCACGCCGCAGGGGATGCTGGGGGACATTGCGATCTGCCCGCAAGTTGCCAAGGTGCAGGCCAAAAACGCGGGCCACTCCCTGCAGGACGAAATGCTGCTTCTGACCACCCACGGGATCCTGCACCTGCTCGGCTACGACCATGCCGAACCGGAAGAAAAAGCGGAGATGTTCGGGCTCCAGCGGGAACTGCTGTCCGGCTTCACCGGCAAAGAAGCACCCGCCGAGACAACCCAGTGACGCAACTGCTCCTGGTCGCGATGGCATTGGTGTTCCTTGCCGTCGCGGCAGTGCTGACGGCAGCGGAAGCCGCTTTCAGTTTCCTTCCGCGCCACGACGCCGAACAGGCCCTGCTGAGAAGCCGCGGGACTGCCATGCGCCGGATCCTTGCCCAGCCGGTAGCCCACACGCGGGCACTGAGATTCTGGCGGGTCTGGTTCGAGATGGCTTCCGCAGTGGCCGTCGCGGTCCTCGTTTCAAGCCTGCTGGACAACGTCTGGCTGGCGGGACTGGTGGCCACCGGCATCATGGCGCTGCTGGGATTCGTCATCGTGGGTGTTTCGCCGCGCCAGATTGGGCGGCTCCATTCCACCGCCGTCGTCCGCTTCACGGCGCCCATGGTCCGCTTCCTGACAAGCATCCTCGGACCCATCCCCGGCTGGCTCGTGGCGCTGGGCAGCTCTGCAGCCCCCGGCGCGCCCGGGGGCGATGACGCATTCTTCAGTGAGCAGGAATTCCGTGAGCTCCTGGACCGGGCCAGCGAATCGGACATGATCGAGGACACCGAGGCGGAAATGATCCAGTCCGTGTTCGATTTCGGCGATACGCTCGTCCGCGCCGTCATGGTGCCGAGGACGGACATCGTCACCATTGACGCCGGCTCCAGCCTTCGCCAGGCCATGTCCCTGTTCCTGCGCTCCGGGTATTCCCGAATCCCCGTCATCAGCGAAAACACTGACCACATCCTGGGCATCATCTACCTCAAGGACGTTGCCGCCGCCATCCACCAGTTGGCTGCGGACGAGGAACAGCCGGTGGTGGAGGCCCTGGCCCGCGAAGTGCGGTACGTGCCCGAATCCAAGCCCGTCAGCGACCTCCTGCGGGAGCTCCAGAAGGAATCCACGCACGTGGCCATCGTGATCGACGAGTACGGTGGCACTGCCGGCCTGGTCACCCTTGAGGACCTGATCGAGGAAATTGTCGGGGAAATCGTCGACGAATATGACACCGAGAGCGCCGAAGCCGTAGCGCTGGGCGACGGCTCCTACCGTGTCAGCGCGCGGATGGGCATCGATGACCTTGGTGAGCTGTTCGATCTCGAGCTCGACGACGACGAGGTGGACACCGTGGGTGGCCTCCTCGCCAAGGCCCTGGGCCGTGTTCCCATCGTGGGAAGCAGCGTGGAAGTACAGGGCGTGTCGCTGCGCGCCGACAGGCTGGAAGGCCGCCGGAACCGGGTAAGCCACATCATTGCGGCGCCGGTGCCAAGAGTAGAGACTGACCTTGAAGGCCTCCTGGAAGAGGCCGAAGCAACCCAGCAGGGAGTTCCCCGTGAGCAAGAAAATTAAGGATGCAGCCGCCGAGGACTTCGGCGGTTTCCGCGCCGGTTTCTCGGTACTCGTCGGACGGCCCAACGCGGGCAAGTCCACGTTGACGAACGCGCTGGTCGGCAAGAAAGTGGCCATCACATCCGCGAAGCCGCAAACGACGCGCCACACCATCAGGGGCATCGTCCACCGCGAGGACGCCCAGCTGATCCTGGTGGACACCCCGGGCCTGCACCGCCCGCGCACCCTCCTCGGCAAGCGGCTCAATGACCTTGTCGCCGACACGCTGTCCGAGGTTGACGCCATCGGATTCTGCCTCCCGGCCAACGAAAAGATCGGCCCCGGCGACAAGTTCATCGCAGCGCAGCTCGCCGCGGTGGGACGCAAGCCTGTGGTGGCCATCGTGACGAAGGCGGACCTGGTGGACCGCCAGCAGCTCACGGAACAGCTCCTCGCCGTCGCCGAGCTCGGACGCGAAGTCATGGGGGAGGACGGCTGGAAGGACATCGTCCCTGTCTCGGCAACTGACGGCTTCCAGGTGGAAACGGTGGCCGACGTGCTGATCAGCCACATGCCGCCGTCGCCGCCGCTGTACCCGGACGGTGAACTGACGGACGAACCCGAAGCCGTGATGGTGGCGGAGCTGATCCGCGAAGCTGCGCTGGAAGGCGTCCGTGATGAACTTCCCCATTCCCTCGCCGTGGTGGTCGAGGAGATTGTTCCCCGGGAGGACCGGCCTGAGGACAATCCGCTGCTGGATGTGCGCGTTAACCTCTACGTCGAGCGACCCTCGCAAAAGGCCATCATCATCGGCAAGGGCGGGAGCAGGCTCCGCGAAGTGGGCACCAACGCCCGCAAGGGCATCGAAGCCCTCCTGGGCACGCGCATCTATCTTGACCTCCACGTCAAGGTGGCGAAGGACTGGCAGCGGGACCCCAAACAGCTCGTCAAACTGGGTTTCTAACACTTAGCGGCCCTCCTGGGGGCCAACCCCTTAATTTACAGACTGGACCACTAAAATGGACCGGATTCGTCTTTAGAGGAAGGTTCACCACGTGGGTCGAGGCCGCGATACACGCGACAACGAGGCTGATGTGCCTGCCGGACCGGGGCCCGTGTCCCGCCACGCGAGTGGCACCGGCCTGGGAGCGGCCCGCCATTTGGGCCCCTTCCGCGGGATGCCGGTGTGGTTAAAGGCCACCACCGCCGTGGTGGCAGTGGTTCTCGTGGCCGGCCTAGCCTTTGCAGGGTTCTGGCTCTTCCGTCTGCAGAACAACATCTCCAAGGCGCCGTTGAACGCCGGCGGCGAGGGCACGGAGTCCCCGGTGAGCGATGCCACGGGCCGGATGCAGATCCTGATCCTCGGTTCGGACACGCGTGATGGCAAGAACTCCGAATACGGAACGGCTGATGATTCCACTGGCTACGGCAAGTCGGACGTGATGATGCTGATGGACATCTCCGAGGACAACAAGCGCGTCAACGTCATCAGCTTCCCCCGTGACCTGCTGGTGGACATCCCCGATTGCAAGGACAGGAAGACCAACAAGGACTTCCCTGCCCGCACCGGGGTCATGATCAACGAGGCCATGAGCGAGGCGGGCATCGGCTGCGCCGTGGACACCGTCAACAAGCTCACGGGCATGCAGGTGGACCACTTCATGATGGCCGACTTCAACGCCGTGAAGGAACTTTCCAACGCGGTGGGGGGCGTGGAGGTCTGCATCAGCGACGCCGTCTACGATCCGGACTCCCGGCTGCGGCTGCCGGCGGGAACATCATCGGTCCAGGGAGAGATGGCACTTGCCTTCCTCCGCGCCCGCCATGCGTATGCCGACGGCGGCGACCTCGGCCGCATCAAGGCCCAGCAGAGCTTCCTGTCCTCGCTGACGCGGAAGATCAAGGACGAGGGCACGTTGTCCGACCCCGCCAAGATGCTGAAGATCGCTGACGTTGTCACCCAGAACCTCACGGTTGATGACGGGCTCGCTTCCATCCCCACACTGCTGACCATCGGTAACCGGCTCAAGGACATCGACATCAGCAAGGTGGCATTCGTGGCAGTCCCCACCACGCCCGCACCCGTCGACCCCAACCGGCTGGTGATCGCCGAACCCGCAGGCGCGCAGCTTTTTTCGGCCATGCGCAAGAATGTGGACCTGACGGACCCCACCGCTCCCACCACGCCGTCGCCCAGCGAAACGGCGGCGCCGTCGGCGGAGCCCACCGAAACCGCGACTCCCGCGCCCACCTACAACAAGGCCATCCAGCCCGTCACCGTCGCCAACGGAAGCGGCGTTGCGGGCCGCGCCCAGGAACTCGTCCAGGCTCTGGTAGCCGGCGGCTTCACCCAGACGGGCCAGTTCGTTGCTCAGCCCGTGGCCAAGACGGCGGTGTACTACGGAAACGGCTTCGCCGACGTTGCCGCCGACGTCGCAGCCCTGCTGGGCATTCCGGCAACCCTGATGATCCCGGCACCTGCCGTCACGGGCGTGCAGGTCTATGTTGGCAGCGACTTCACCACCGGGACCTCGTTCGGTGCAGGAGCCGGGGCCGGCGCAGCTGCCTTGCCGAAGGACATTGTCAACCAGACCGCCGGGGACAAGGTCTGCCAGCAGGCAAACCCGGACCTGATCGTGCGGCAGTAGCGGCGTCCAACCAGCCGGCGCATCCAAAAGCCCCTCAGTGCCAACCGGCGGCCTCAAACCGCCGCACACGGGACAGGCCCCGCCGTGCGGCGGGGCCTGTCCTGTATCCCGTTACCAGATGCTGACGCGCTCACCGGGAGGCATCCACATGCCATCTTCCTCGGTGACATCAAACGCCTCGTGGAACGGATCCAGGTTCCTCGCGATGGCGTTGGTCCTGAACTCGTTGGGGGAGTGGGGATCGGTGGCCAACCGGCGGATGGCCTCTTCCTGCCGGATGACCTGGCGCCACCCGGCGGCCCAGGAGGCGAAGAACCGCTGCTGCCCGGTGAGGCCGTCAATGACCTCCGGCTCCTTGCCGTCCAGGCTGATCCGGTAGGCCTTGTAGGCGATGGTGAGCCCCGCCAGGTCTCCAATGTTTTCGCCCAGGGTGAGGCGGCCGTTGACGTGGTGCCCTGGCGCGGCGCCAGGTGAGAGGGCGTCGTACTGTGCCACGAGCCGGGCCGTCAGGGCTTCGAAAGCCTGGCGGTCCTGGTCCGTCCACCAGTTGCGCAAGGCCCCGCCGCCGTCGAACTGTGAGCCCTGGTCATCGAAACCGTGACCGATCTCGTGCCCGATCACGGCGCCGATGCCACCGTAATTGACCGCATCGTCGGCCCCGGCCGTGAAGAACGGCGGCTGCAGGATTGCCGCCGGGAACACGATCTCATTCATCATGGGGTGGTAGTAGGCGTTGACCGTCTGCGGCGTCATCAGCCACTTGTTCCGGTCCACCGGCTTGCCCACCTCGTCAAGGTGCCTGTCGACGTCGGCGTTGTGCGCCCGTTCCACGTTGCCCAGGAGATCGCCGGGCTCAATCACCACCGCCGAGTAGTCAATCCACTCGTCGGGGTAGCCGATCTTGGCACGGAAGGCCTCAAGCTTCCGAAGTGCCTCCGCCTTGGTGTCCTCACCCATCCACGACACGTCCGTGATGCTGCGGCGGTAGGCCTCGATGAGATTCGCCACCAGGGTCTGCATCCGTTCCTTGTGCGTCTCCGGAAAATGCCGGGCAACGTAGATCTGTCCCACCGCCTCGCCCAGGGCGGCTTCCACTACCGCAACCCCGCGCTTCCACCGGTCCTTGTTCCGGGGGGTGCCGCTGATGGTGGTGCCGTAGAACGCAAAGCTGGCGTCCACGAACGCGGCGGACAAATACGGCGCCGCAGCGCTGACAACACGCATCGCCAGCCATTCCTGCCAGGTGGACAGCGGCACGGATTCGAGCAGCCCCGCGGCGCCGGCAAAGAAATCGGGGGTGCTCACAACGATCTCGGCGCGCTTGTCCTCAGCGATGCCGGCAGCCTCAAACCAGGTAGGCAGGAGCGGGAACATCGCGGCTGCCTCGTCCGCAGTCCGAAGGTTGTAGGTCTTTTGCGGATCGCGCAGGGTGACGTTGTCCCAATGGTGCGAGGCGAGCTTGGATTCCAGGTCCACAACACGGCCGGCTGCCCCGCGGGGATCCGGAAGCCCTGCCAGCCCGAACATCTTTTCCACGTGCGCCGTGTAGGCCGACACGATCGGGGCGAACTTCTCCTCGCGGTAATAGGACTCGTCCGGAAGGCCAAGGCCACCCTGTCCCGTGTAGAGCAGGACCCGGTCCGGGTTTCCGGCGTCCGGGGCAGGGTAGATGTAGAAGAGGCCTCCCACGTCCGCCCGGAACAGCCGGCCGGCGAGGGCCAGGAGGGCCGACGGGGAGCCGGTGGCGAGAACCTCCGCGAGCCGCTCCCGGATCGGCTCCATGCCTTTTCCTTCAACTGTTGCTTCGTCCATGAAGCTGTTGTAAAGGTCACCGATCTTCCGTTCGATGCCGCTGGCCTCCGCGCCTTTGGCGGCTGCTTCCTCGATGATGTCGCGGACCGCTATTTCCGACCCGTCACGGAGGGCGGTGAAGGTTCCTTCAAGGGGCCGGTCATCGGGAATTTCGGTCGCTTTCAGCCAGGCACCGTTGACGTGCTGGTAGAGGTCGTCCTGCGGCCGGACTGTGTGATCAAAGGTGGACAGGTCGATCCCCGATATGGGCACTGAAACTCCTTTTGCTGGGATGCCGCAGCCGGCCGAACACCGGGGGCGTCTGCATGCTGGACTTTACGGACGGTAGTGCCCTTTCATCTTACGCACCCGTGTTACCCTCAAAAGGTGCGTGCAGAGCTCCTTCTTCTTAGCTGCCGCGGCGAGGCCACAGGCGCGATCCAGCGCTAGGCCCACCCTCGCTGCGGAGTTTGTGTTGCCCGGCCACCCTTTCAAAGAAGAACCACAGAAAAGGCCCCGATAAGTAATGCGAAACGCACAGAAGCCCTCAGGAATGCCGTTCCACCGCTACACGCCCTTCCAGGACCAGATCAAGGTCGAACTGCCGGACCGCACGTGGCCGGACAAGGTCATCACCAAGGCGCCGCGCTGGTGCGCGGTGGACCTGCGTGACGGCAACCAGGCGCTGATCGACCCCATGAGCCCGGCCCGCAAAATGAAGATGTTCGACCTGCTGGTCCGCATGGGCTACAAGGAAATCGAGGTGGGCTTTCCGTCCGCGTCGCAGACGGACTTCGATTTTGTCCGCCAGCTCATCGAGGGCAACCACATCCCCGACGACGTCACCATCCAGGTGCTGACGCAGGCCCGCGAACACCTGATCGAGCGGACCTACGAATCCCTGGTCGGCGCCAAGCAGGCCATCGTCCACCTCTACAACTCCACCTCGGTGCTGCAGCGCCGCGTGGTCTTCAACCAGGACGAGGACGGAATCCTGGACATCGCCCTGCAGGGTGCACGCCTGTGCAAGAAGTACGAGGAAACCCTGGCGGACACGCACGTGACCTACGAGTACTCCCCGGAGTCCTTCACCGGCACCGAACTGGAGTACGCCGTGCGGGTCTGCAACGCCGTGGCCGACGTCTTCGAAGCCTCGGCGGACCGCCAGGTCATCATCAACCTCCCCGCCACCGTTGAAATGGCAACCCCCAACGTCTACGCCGATTCCATCGAATGGATGAGCCGGCACCTGCACCCCCGCGAGGGCATCATCCTGTCCCTGCACCCGCACAACGACCGCGGCACCGGCGTCGCGGCTGCCGAACTGGGCTACATGGCTGGAGCCGACCGCATCGAAGGCTGCCTTTTCGGCAACGGGGAACGTACCGGCAACGTGGACCTGGTAACCCTGGGCCTGAACCTGTTCGTGCAGGGCATCGACCCCATGATCGACTTCTCAAACATCGATGACATCCGCCGCACGGTGGAATACTGCAACCAGTTGCCGGTCCCCGAACGTTCCCCGTACGGCGGAGACCTCGTGTTCACCGCGTTCTCCGGTTCGCACCAGGACGCCATCAAGAAGGGCTTCGAAGCCTTGGAACGGGACGCCGCCGCAGCCGGCAAGGCCGTAGACGACTTCACCTGGCAGGTCCCGTACCTGCCGGTGGACCCCAAGGACCTCGGCCGCAGCTATGAGGCCGTGATCCGCGTGAATTCCCAGTCGGGCAAGGGCGGCGTCGCCTACCTGCTGAAGAACGAGCACAGCCTGGACCTGCCGCGCCGCGCCCAGATCGAATTCTCCGGTGTCATCCAGCGCCGCACGGACACCGTGGGCGGCGAGGTCAGCGGCGCCCAGCTCTGGCAGATCTTCCAGGACGAATACCTGCCCTCCGGCAAGGCTGACGGGCAGTGGGGCCGCTACTCCCTGGGCGGGGTCAAGACCGAAACGGATGACGACGGCGGCATGACGCTGCACGCCTCCCTCACCATTGACGGTGCCCAGGTCAGCCGCACCGGCACGGGCAATGGCCCGATTGCCGCCCTGCTGAACATCCTCCACGAGGACGGGGTTGACGTCCGCGTGCTGGATTACAGCGAGCACGCCCTGTCCGAGGGCGGCAACGCCATGGCGGCCGCCTACGTCGAATGTGCCGTGGGGGAGCGGGTCCTGTGGGGCGTCGGCATCGACGCCAACACCAGCATGTCCTCGCTGAAGGCCGTTATCTCGGCCGTGAACCGCGCCATCCGGGACGCCCAGTCCTGACATCCGTGAGCTGTGCCGCCGGTCCTGCCGGCGGTACAGCCGCATCGGCGGCAGCGAGGTGCCGGCCAGGATGGGAAGATAGAGCGTGGCCCAACACTCTTTTGCCTCCCGGGCGTACCGGGACGATGCTGTGGTGCTGCGCACCCACAAGCTGGGCGAGGCGGACAGGATCATCACCCTCCTGACAAAGCATCACGGCCAGGTCCGTGCCGTTGCCAAAGGAGTGCGGCGCACCAGCAGCCGTTTTGGGGCCCGGCTTGAACCGTTCATGGTGGCGGACCTGCAGCTGGTGTCAGGCCGGACGCTGGACATCGTCGCCCAGGCCGTGGCCAAAGGTGCGTACGGCGGCAGCATCGCGGCGGACTACGGCCGGTACACCGTTGCCGCGGCCATGACGGAAACGGCCGAAAAGCTCACGGACGTGGACGGGGAGGCAGGCACCGCCCAGTACAACCTGCTGGTGGGCGCCCTTGCGGCCTTGAGCCGCGACGAACACGCGCCCGGCCTCATCCTGGATTCATACCTGCTCCGTGCCTTGGCCACCGGTGGCTGGGCGCCCAGCTTCACCGACTGTGCCCGCTGCGGCCTGCCGGGTCCGCACTCGGCCTTCTCCGCCCCCTTCGGTGGAATGGTGTGTGGTGGCTGCCGGCCGCCCGGTTCACCGGCACCCGCCCCGGAAACAGTCTCCCTTCTGGCGGCATTGCTGACCGGAGACTGGGGGACGGCCGACGCGTCGCTTCACCAGCACCGGAAGGAAGCTGCGGGCCTGGTGGCTGCATACCTGCAATGGCATCTCGAACGAGTCCTGAAATCCCTCAAGCATGTGGAGCGTAACTGACAGTGGTCCTGGGGAAAAAGAACAGTCCTGCCCGCAAACGCACCCATCCTGTGCTGGCGCCTTACCCGCACCCGTCAGGTGCGGTGGCCCCGTCCATACCGGCCGAATTCATTCCGCGGCACGTCGCCATCGTGATGGACGGCAACGGCCGG
The DNA here is from genome assembly GCF_057369995.2 of Arthrobacter sp. MOO21. Classification (NCBI taxonomy): domain Bacteria; kingdom Bacillati; phylum Actinomycetota; class Actinomycetes; order Micrococcales; family Micrococcaceae; genus Arthrobacter; species Arthrobacter sp. MOO21. The sequence goes on from NZ_CM170671.2 coordinate 3,808,748, forward strand.
TGGGCCAACCAGCGCGGCCTGCCGCGGATCGAGGGCCACAAGGCAGGGGAACCGGCCCTCCTGGACGTCATGGCCGGCGCCATCGAGCTGGGGATCGAATACGTCAGCGTATACGCCTTTTCCACGGAGAACTGGCGCAGGTCCCCGGAAGAGGTGCGCTTCCTGATGGGATTTAACAAGGATGTGCTGCGCCGCCAACGCAACCAGCTGGACGACTGGGGCGTCCGTGTCCGGTGGGCCGGGCGGCGCCCCCGATTGTGGGGCTCGGTCATCCGGGAGCTGGAGGAAGCGGAGGAGTTCACGGCCGCGAACACCACCTGTAATTTGACCATGTGTGTTAATTACGGCGGGCGCGCCGAGATCACCGATGCGGTCTCTGCGATTGCCGCCGACGTAGCTGCGGGCAAGCTGAAGCCGGGCGCCATCACCGAGCGCACCATCCAGAAATACCTCGATGAACCCGACCTGCCGGACGTGGACCTGTTCCTGCGCAGCTCCGGGGAGCAGAGGTTGTCCAACTTCCTGCTCTGGCAGTCTGCCTACGCGGAATTCGTCTTCATGGACACGCTGTGGCCGGACGTGGACCGGAGAACGCTCTGGGCCGCCGTCGAGGAATATGCCCGGCGGGACCGCCGGTACGGGGGTGCCGTCGATGCCGCGGCGCCGGCTGCGGACGCCGGGCCGGATACCTCCGGGGCTTAGCCTCACCGGCCCTCATGGGGGCTGGCTTCATGCGCTGCGCCGGGCGGCCCGCCGGCCAGGCTGCCGTAGGCGCCAAGCCAGCGGGCCAGGCGTGCGTAGGCGTCAGCGCGGACCGGGCCGGGGGAGAGGAAGACGTCGTGCAGGGCGCCGTCGATCCGTTCCACGGTGACGGTACGGCCCAACGTCAACGCGCGCACGCCAATGGTGTTGACGTCCAGGACGGCGTCGGTCCGCCGCATCTCCTCCGACCAGAGGAGCCCATTCGCACTCCCCTTGGACAGCAGGACAAGAATCGGCGCTTCGATCTCCAGTCCACGGGCCACCCGTGCGTGCCCGGCAAGTATTGCCCTCAGCCAGCCGGCACGCACGGGAAAGGCCATCGGCGGCCGGTAGCGCTCATCAAGCGGCCACTCACCGTCCGCGGCACTGCTGATGGTGCGCCAGTAGTGTCCCCGCTCGGGCAGGCGGAGGATTGCCTGGGGCCGGAACCGGGCCACGGGCCGCACCATGCTGGACGCGGCCCGGCGCACCAGCGAACTTCCATGCATCTCCAGCCACGGGCTGTTGAGGACCAGCTGGGACACGGTCCCGGGGTGGCGGCTCGTCCAGAGGGCAGCGACCAAGCCGCCGGTTGAATGGCCCATCAGGGTTACCGGGTCCGGGCCGCTTTCCCGGGCGATCAGGCGGCACGCCTCCTTGATCTCGGCGTCGTAGGCGGCAAGGTCAGCGACGTATCCGCCCGGTGATTCGGGGCGCAGGCTCCGTCCGTGGTTATGCATGTCCAATGCATAGAAGTCGTAGCCGGCCGCGGCCCAGAACCGCGCCAGATCCACGTTGAAGAAGTAGTCGCTCCAGCCGTGGAGGAACAACACGGCGCGGTGGCCGTGGGCGGGAGGGGGCTGGGCGCCGGCCGGACGGAGCCGGACCAGGGTGGCCGTGCGTTCCACTCCGTCGGACCCTCTCGCGGTGAAGGCGTGGGACTGGAACTCCCCGCCCAGGATGTCCGGCTGCCACTCCATGTCCTCATGCTAATCCGGCTGCAACCGGCGGTGCCGTGCCAGGACGAACGTTTTCGCTGCGCCGTTTTGGTTTGGAGCCCGCGAGACGGAAAACTAGTGCCATGCGCGTTTATCCCACTTTCTTCAGGCTTGCCTTTTCATGGATGGACGCAGAACGCGCCCACAAAATCGGATTCATGGGCATCAGGCTGGTGCATGCCTCGGGTGCCGGAAAGCTCCTGCAGAAGCTGACCGCCCCGGCCCCGTCGTTGCAGACCACGGCGTTCGGTGTGACTTTTCCGTCGCCGTTCGGGCTGGCCGCCGGGTTCGACAAGGAAGGGCACGGCATCGAGGCCCTGACGGAACTGGGGTTCGGCCACGTAGAGGTGGGCACCATCACCGGGCAGGCCCAGCCGGGAAACGACAAGCCGCGTCTCTTCCGCCTGGTCCAGGACCGCGCGGTCATCAACCGGATGGGATTCAATAACGACGGCGCCTCCGCAGTCGCGCCGCGCCTGAAGGCAGCGCGCGCGGCACTTCAGCGCAGGTACCCCGGCGTGCGGCCGGTCATCGGCGTCAACATCGGCAAGACAAAGGTCGTGGAGCTCGCCGACGCAGTGGATGACTACCTCATCAGCGCACGCAGCCTGGCCCCCGCCGCCGACTACCTGGTGGTCAACGTCAGCTCGCCCAACACCCCCGGGCTACGGCTGCTCCAGGATGTTGAAACCCTCCGCCCGCTGCTCACCGCGGTGGGCGAGGAGGCGGACCGTGCCGCCGGACGGCATGTGCCCCTGCTGGTGAAGATCGCCCCGGACCTCAGTGACGAGGACATCGACGACGTCGCCAGGCTTGCGCTGGACCTGAAGCTGGATGGCATCATCGCCACGAACACCACGATCGCCAGGACCGGGCTGGTTTCACCGGCGGCTGACGTGGAGAAGTGCGGGGCGGGTGGGCTGTCCGGGGCGCCGCTGAAACAGCGCTCCCTCGAGGTCCTGCAGCGGTTGAAGAAAGCCACGGGCGACCAGCTGGTTCTCGTGGCAGTGGGCGGGGTGGAGTCGGCACAGGATGTCCAGGACAGGCTGGATGCCGGCGCCACCCTGGTCCAGGGCTACACGGCCTTCCTGTATGAGGGGCCGTTCTGGGCGGCCCGGATCAACCGGCAGCTGGCGAAGAACCGCCGCGCCTGAGAATGCACAACGAGCCCCGGCGGTACTACCGCCGGGGCTCGTTTTTCAATGCTGCCGGGATTCTTTCCCGGGAGGACGTCAGGCCGGGTACTGTCCGCGCTTCACCTGGGGCTTGGGCAGGCGCAGTTTGCGGAACTGCAGGGAACGCATGGAGCCGTACCACACGGTGCCGCGCTCCACCTCGCCGAATTTTTCCGCCAGCCGCTTCCGGAGCTTGCGGGAGAGGATGAAGGCGTCGACGAACACTGCCAGGAACATGACCCAGAAAGCGCCCAGGACGTAGATCATCATGTCGCTGGAAGCCGGGACCACCAGGGACACCAGCACGAAGACCAGGGCGCCGAACATCAGGTACTCACCAAGGTTGAAGCGCGCATCCACGTAATCGCGGGCAAACCGCTTCTGGGGACCCTTGTCCCGCAGCGGCAGGAACTTCTCGTCGCCGGTGTCCAGCGCACGGCGCATCTTCAGGCGCTGGTCCTGGACGGCCTGGCGTTCGGCAGCCTTGGAGGCCTTGCGGTCCTCGGGCACCAGCGGGCGCTTGCGGGCAGCCTCCTGGGCCTTGCGGGTGGGAGTGGGTGCGCCTTTGCCTGCGGAGCTGCCCTGCCGGGCCGCCGCCTCTGGAGCTTGCTGGTCTACTGTTGCCTGCGCCGAGGGCGCTTCTTTTCTACGTCCGAACACCTGAACAGAATACCTTGCGGAGGGCGGCCGGCGGCCTGCGTCCAGCCCGCCTTCAGCTGCGGCGCAATGTGACGCGGGTAATGTTTTCGCCATGACTTCATCATCGGCGGACACCCCGCGCAATTCCCCGGGCCCTTCAGGCTCCCGTTCCGACGGAACCCGGGCGGACGACCTTCGCTCGGCCGTGGACCGTTCCTTTGACCAAACCCTCGCCCAGCTGAAGGAACTGGTTGCCATCCCCGGCATCGCCTGGCCGAGCTTTGACCGGGCCCCGCTCGAGCAAAGCGCCGAGGCCGTCGCCGGCCTGCTGCGGGCAGCCGGACTTGCCGACGTGCAGATCCTGGCCTGCAACAAGCCGGACGGCACGCCGGGCGGGCCCGCCGTCGTCGCCCGCCGCCCTGCTGCTCCGGGCAAGCCGACCATCCTGCTCTACGCACACCACGACGTCCAGCCCGTGGGCGACGAATCCCTCTGGAATTCGGAGCCGTTTGCCGCCGTGGAAAAGGACGGCCGGCTCTACGGGCGCGGCGCGGCCGATGACAAAGCCGGCATCATGGCGCACGTGGCTGCCTACGCGGCCGTTTCGGAGGTCCTCGCCGGTTCCCTGGGGTTGGGCGTGACCTTCTTCATCGAGGGGGAGGAGGAGGCGGGGTCGCCGACTTTCCGGCCCTTCCTGGAAGCGAACCGCGAACTGCTCCGGGCCGACGTCATCGTCGTCGCCGACTCGAGCAACTGGAAGGTGGGGATTCCGGCCCTGACCACCAGCCTGCGCGGCCTCGTGGACGGCGTCATCGAGGTGCAGGTCCTGGAGCATGCCGTCCACTCCGGCATGTACGGCGGACCGGTCCTGGACGCGCCAACCCTGCTGTCCCGCCTGATCGCCACGTTCCACGACGACGAGGGGAACGTTGCCATCGAAGGACTCGTGGCTACGGATTCGGCCGCCGTCGACATGCCCGAGGCCGACTACCGGGCTGACGCTTCCGTGCTGGACGGTGTGCGCCTGGCCGGGTCGGGGAACATAGCGTCGCGGCTGTGGACCAAGCCTGCGTTGTCGATCATAGGGTTCGACGCGCCTGCCGTAGAGGTTGCATCCAACACCCTGCTGCCGCGCGCCCGGGCCAAATTCAGTCTCCGGCTGGCGCCCGGCCAGGTGCCTGCCGACGCCATGGAAGCGGTCCGCCGGCACGTGGAAGCCAACGCGCCCTTCGGTGCCAAAGTCGTCTTCACGCCGGGGGAGGCCGGCAACCCGTTCCAAACGGATACCTCATCCGCTGCCGCAGTGCTGGCCATGCGGGCGCTGGGGGAGGCATGGGGCGTCCCGGCCGTGGAAACCGGAATTGGCGGCTCCATACCGTTCATCGCGGATCTGACGGAGCTGTATCCCGATGTCCAGATCCTGGTGACCGGTGTCGAGGACCCTGACTCCAGGGCCCACAGCGCCAACGAATCCCTGCATATCGGCGATTTCCGCAACGCGATCCTGGCCGAGGCACTGCTTCTGGCCGGGCTGAATGACGAAGGGCTCTGAATCAGCGTCCTGAACATGCGCTTCCAGGGAACAACCGGGAGACTTTGCGGGTTACGTCAGCAGTTAGAGCTACAGGACTGCCGCGCGTAGCATGTAGCTATAGCCCATACCGTATCCGTAGGGGCAGGCGCCGTCAGAGCGGCGCCGCCAGACCGTCCTAAGAAGGTAGGCCAATGAGCACCGCAACCAACGAAAACAGCACCGCCGCCCCCGCGGCCAGCGAGGAACTGCCCGTTCACGAGGTCAACCTGACCGATGTAGCTGCAGGCAAAGTACGCAGCCTCCTCGAACAGGAAGGCCGCACGGACCTTCGCCTCCGCGTCGCCGTGCAGCCCGGCGGCTGCTCCGGGCTGATCTACCAGCTCTACTTCGACGAGCGGCTCCTTGACGGTGACGCCGTGCGCGATTTCGACGGCGTCGAAGTGGTCGTGGACAAGATGAGCGTGCCGTACCTCAGCGGTGCCAGCATCGACTTCGAGGACACCATCTCGAAGCAGGGCTTCACCATCGACAATCCGAACGCCGGCGGCTCCTGCGCCTGCGGCGATTCGTTCCACTAAGCCGGTTATTTCGCCCGATGCCCGCGCCGGGCTTCCTGCCGTGAAAAACGGCATGGAGGCTCGGCGCCGACATGTGGGCGAAACGCCCGGGGGAGCGGTAAGCTCTACACCGAGTAGTAAAACTTTTTAGTGTGCCCGGGGCCGCCGATGGCTGCCCGGACAACAGCAACAAGTAGGAAGGGCCGTCTGTGAGTTCGCAGAACCGAACCGGCAGCCGACGCAAAACGATCACCACGATCTCAAGCTTGGCAATTGCCGGCGCGTTGGTTTTGACCGGATGTTCGCCAGAGGTAGAGAAGGGGTGGCTGCCCACAGAACGTGGCACCACCAGCAACACCGACCGCATCATGGACCTCTGGGTCAACTCATGGATTGCCGCCCTGGTTGTGGGCATCATTACCTGGGGTCTGATCGTCTGGTGCCTGGTCGCCTACCGCCGCCGCAAAGGCACCGTCGGCTTCCCCCGGCAGACCAGCTTCAACCTCCCGCTGGAGGTCTTCTACCTGACGATCCCGCTGTTCATGGTGCTGGTGTTCTTCTACTTCACCGACCGCGACCAGCAGGCCATTGACGACCGCTCCCAGCCGGCCGACGTCGTCGTCGACGTCCGCGGCAAGCAGTGGGCATGGGACTTCAACTACAAGTCCGGCGACGTGATCAAGGAAGACCTGCACGAAGCCGGCGTCCAGGCGCACCTCACCGGCAACACCATCGACAAGGAACAGCTCCCCACGCTGTACTTGCCGGTCAACAAGTCCGTTGATCTTGAGCTCAACGCCCGCGACGTTATCCACTCCTTCTGGGTTCCCGCCTTCCTGCAGAAGCGCGACATGATCCCTGGGAAGACCAACTACATCAGGTTCACCCCCACCAAGGAGGGAACCTACGACGGCAAGTGTGCCGAACTCTGCGGCGAGTACCACTCCGAAATGCTGTTCCGCGTCAAGGTGGTGTCGGAATCCGAATTCCAGACGCACATGGACCAGCTCAAGGCTGAAGGCAACACCGGCCTGCTTGGCGTGGAGTACGACCGCAACCCGAACCTGAACGAAACCAAGTAAGGGGAGCGACGTGGCTACGTACACCCAAACCGCACCCGCGGGAACCCTGGCGGCTCCCGTGGTGCCAAAATCCAAGGGGCGCATCGTCGTCAACTGGATCACCTCCACGGACCACAAGACCATCGGGTACATGTACCTGATCGCGTCCTTCGTGTTCTTCTGCCTGGGCGGCGTGATGGCGCTGCTGATCCGTGCCGAGCTGTTCGAGCCCGGCATGCAGATCCTGCAGACCAAGGAACAGTACAACCAGCTGTTCACCATGCACGGCACCGTCATGCTGCTGATGTTCGCCACCCCGCTGTTTGCCGGGTTCGCCAACGTGATCATGCCGCTGCAGATCGGCGCCCCGGACGTGGCGTTCCCGCGCCTGAACGCGCTGGCGTTCTGGTTCTTCCTGTTCGGCTCCACCATCGCCGTCTCCGGCTTCATCACCCCGCAGGGTGCTGCGTCCTTCGGCTGGTTCGCCTACGCGCCGCTGTCCAACACGACGTTCACACCGGGCGTCGGCGGTGACCTCTGGGTGTTCGGCCTGGCGCTGTCCGGCTTCGGCACCATCCTCGGCGCGGTCAACTTCATCACCACCATCATCTGCATGCGCGCCCCGGGCATGACCATGTGGCGCATGCCGATCTTTACCTGGAACACCCTGGTCACTGCGATCCTGGTTCTCATGGCGTTCCCGCCGCTGGCCGCGGCACTGTTCGCGCTCGGCGCGGACCGGAAGTTCGGTGCCCACATCTTCGATCCCGAAAACGGCGGCGCCGTCCTCTGGCAGCACCTGTTCTGGTTCTTCGGCCACCCCGAGGTGTACATCATCGCGCTGCCGTTCTTCGGCATCGTCTCCGAGATCTTCCCGGTCTTCAGCCGCAAGCCGATCTTCGGCTACAAGGGCCTGGTGTACGCCACCATCGCCATCGCCGCCCTTTCGGTGACGGTGTGGGCCCACCACATGTACGTCACCGGCGCGGTCCTGCTCCCGTTCTTCTCCTTCATGACGATGCTCATCGCGGTCCCCACGGGCGTGAAGTTCTTCAACTGGATCGGCACCATGTGGCGCGGGTCGTTGACGTTCGAGACCCCGATGCTGTGGAGCATCGGCTTCATGATCACCTTCCTCTTCGGTGGCCTGACCGGCATCATCCTGGCCTCGCCGCCGCTGGACTTCCACGTCTCGGACTCCTACTTCGTGGTGGCGCACTTCCACTACGTGGTGTTCGGCACGGTGGTGTTCGCCATGTTCGCCGGGTTCTACTTCTGGTGGCCCAAGTGGACCGGGAAGATGCTCAACGAGCGCCTGGGCAAGATCCACTTCTGGCTCCTGTTCCTCGGCTTCCACGGCACCTTCCTGATCCAGCACTGGCTGGGCGTCGAGGGCATGCCCCGCCGCTACGCCGACTACCTCGTGGAAGACAACTTCACCTGGATGAACCAGTTCTCCACGGTGGCCTCGTTCGTGCTCGGCGCTTCCCTGATTCCGTTCTTCTGGAACGTCTACATCACCTGGCGCAGCGCCGAAAAGGTGCAGGTGGACGACCCCTGGGGCTTCGGGGCCTCGCTTGAGTGGGCCACGTCCTGCCCGCCGCCGCGGCACAACTTCACCTCCCTGCCCCGGATCCGTTCGGAGCGCCCCGCCCTGGACCTGCACCACCCTGAACTCCGCCAGGTCCACACCGTTGAGTCGCCGGCTCCCGCAGCGCGGGCCCTCGGCAACGCCGACCAGAAGGACACCGCACAGTGAAAATCGAATCCTGGATCTTTGGCTCGGGCGTCTTCTTCTTCGTCCCGGTTGCGTTGGTGTACGGCTTCCTGACCAACTGGAGTGAATGGGTCGGCATTCTGGGTATTCTCCTGGTCGGTGGCCTCGCGGGCATGATCGGCGCCTACCTCGGCTTCACCGGCAAGCGCGTCGGCATGCGTCCTGAGGACCGCAGCGACGCCGAGATCCACGAGGGCGCCGGCGAACAGGGCCACTTCAGCCCCTGGAGCTGGTGGCCTCTGGTCCTCGGCATCGCCTGCGCCACCGGCTTCCTTGGCCTGGCTGTCGGCTTCTGGATCGTCTTCGTCGCTGGAGGCATCGCAGTGGTCGCGCTCGTGGGCTGGGTCTACGAATACAGCCGCGGAGACCACGCGCACTAGGCAGAACCAGCTAAACAACGACGGCGGGTGCCCGGCTCGGCGGATTCTAGGGGTCGTTGCAACACCTGCTGGTTAGGTGGTTAGTAGTAAATCACGCAGACGCTCGGCTGGAGTTTTCCAGTCGAGCGTTTTGCGTGGGCGGCCGTTGAGTTCCTGGGCGACGTGTTCGAGGTCTTCGGGGCCGTAGACGGACAGGTCGGTTCCTTTGGGGAAGTATTGGCGCAGTAGCCCGTTGGTGTTTTCGTTCGAGCCGCGCTGCCAGGGGCTGGCCGGGTCGCAGAAGTAGACGTCCATGTCGGTGGCGAGGCTGAAGGATTTGTGGGCTGCCATTTCCGCGCCTTGGTCCCAGGTCAGGGAGCCGCGCAGGTGCCCCGGAAGGGTGGACATGGTGTTGATAAGTCCGTCGCGGACGGTTTCCGCGGTGTGGTCCCCGGGAAGGTGGACGAGCATCACGTAGCGGGTGGTGCGTTCCACGAGCGTGGCGATCGCGGACTGGTTGTTCGCCCCGGTGATGAGATCGCCTTCCCAGTGCCCGGGAACGGCCCTGTCTTCGATCTGGGGCGGGCGTTCGGAAATCATGACCATCGGATCCACGAACCGTGACTGGCGTTGTTGTGGATCCTTGTGGGGTTTGCGGCGGGCCCGGCCCGTCCGCAGGGCAGTTGCGACCTCGCGTTTGAGGCCGCCCCGGGCCTGGATGTAGAGGGCTTGATAGATCGTCTCTGGGCTCACGCGCATCTCCGGTTTGTCGGGGAACTCGTCGACCAGGGTGTGGCTGATCTGCTCCGGAGACCAGCGTATGAGCAGTTTCTCTTTCACGTAGTTGCTCAGGTCCGATTCACCAGCGAGTTTCGCGATCTTGGGCCGGGCGCGGCGTGAGGCAGCTTGACGTTGCGCCGCATACGGCTGGTAGCCAACGCCCGGGTGGCCGTTACGGGTGATTTCCCGGCTAACGGTCGACGGCGATCGCTGCAACACTGCCGCGATTGAACGTACCGAAGCCCCAGCGGCGTTCAGGTCCCGGATGGTTTCGCGTTCTTGCAGCGACAGAAACCTCGGGTCAAGGGGCCGTTCAAGCACCGAGATCGATACAGGCCGGGTCTGCTGCCTATTGTCGGGGACGGCAGGAAGTGTCGAAGAATCCACGACATGGTTGTAGTGCACTCTCTGTCCAGCTGGATAAATGCGTCGACCGCCCGATTTCCTCACCCCAAGCTCCCACTCCCGTGCACTGCTGCGGGGAACGCCCAGCACCTTGACCGCATCGCGCCGGCTCAGTCCTTGGTCCCGTAAGCGCAGGTACTCCACCCGCCTGCGATGACTCACCGGTCGGCTGGAAATGCCCGCCTCGCGTGCCCAGCGGAACGCGGTGTTTACATTCAGGCTGATTTCAGCTGCGGCAACAGTCACGCTCCCTTCCCGCTCGAGAACGGACAAGAACTCCCGTTTCTGTTCGGGCGTGTACTTGGCTCTGGCTGCCGCCCGGGTTGATGCGGTGTTCCCGGAAGTGAGGCCAGCCTTGCGGAGCCACTGATAGCAGCTGTTCCGGTTCAAACCCAGTTCTGCCGCGGCCAATGTCGCACTTCCGAGTCGGTCAAAAACCCGGAAGAACTCTTCCCTCTGCTGAACAGTCGATCTCGCGTACTTCCGGGACTCCGCTGAAATTTCGCTTAAATGCGGCACGGTCGTTGCAACTCCCAAAATCTATGGGTGTTGCAACGACCGCTAGAACTCAAGGAAGGTGGGGCCCGTCGTCGTTGTCGTCAAAAAGGGGGCTACGAGGCCCCCTGCGACTCGAGCAGCCGGCGGAGGCTGCCCAGTGCCTCTTCCGCTTCCCGGCGGCCGTGTGCGCCGTCCAGGGCCGCGTCACTGATGGAAAGCTCCACCTCGCAGCCCACCGGGAAGTCGGCAGTCATCACGTGCAGCAGCGAGGTGGCGTCAACATCCTCGGCGCCGGCCTTCCTGATGGTCACGGGAAGTCCCGTTTCCGTCGCCGCGCGGACAAACACCGCAGCAGGACGGGCGTGCAGGCCCACCGGGGCGGTGACCACGGCCTTTTGTGTTGGCAAAGGGGGACTCCTTCGTCGCGACGGGCCCCAATCCCGCCTGTTGTCTGATTTTCCTGACCCAATATAGCTGGCCGTAAACCGGTCCCGCGAAAGAAGGCGTGCTGTCTCCGGGCTGGTCTAGACCGTCCTAAAATTGGAGTACGGACCCCACGGCAGGAGACATACAGATGGCAGCTGGCGCCACGGCAATCACCGGTGAAATCGACCGCACCAGCGGTACCGCCATTTACGTTCAGCTGCGCGAGATACTGCGGGCTTACATTGCCCAGTCGTGCCCGCCGGGCTCGGCCCTCCCTTCCGAACGGGACCTGGCGGAGCGTTTCGGGCTTGCAAGGATGACCGTGCGGCAGGCCATTGACGCGCTCGTGGGCGAGGAAGTCATTGAGCGTGTCGTTGGCCTGGGTACATTCGTTCGCAAGCCAAAACTCGACCTGCAGGTGAAGCTGACGTCCTACAGCGAAGAGATGCAGCGGCGCGGAATGGTTCCTGCCGCGAAAGTTCTGAGCTTTGAACAGATTGGCGCCAGCGCTTTCCTGGCCCGCGAACTGCAGCTGGATGAGGGCACGCCGCTGGTGCGCTTCCGGCGGCTGCTGCTGGCCGATGGCGAGCCCATGAGCGTTGACGAGAACTTCATCCCCGCCCACCGTGTTCCGGGCCTTCTCGACGGCGAGCCGCCGACTTCCCTGTACAACGTCCTCAGCGAACAGTTCGGCCTCGTCATGGAGTGGGGGGAGGACATGATCGAAGCGACCGCCGCTTCGCCATCCACCGCCCGGCTGCTGAACGTGGATGTCGGGGCACCACTGCTCAAGATCCAGCGCCACGCCTTCGTGGCACGGGCCATGGTGGACTACTCCGTTTCGTACTACCGCGCGGACCGCTACAAGCTCTGGGTTCCTCTGCAGCGGCCAGGTGCGCGGCGGGCAAGGAACCACTAGTCCCTTCGCGTCACGCCGCGCCATCCCGCGCAGCGCCCCCAACCTGGGTTGACGCCCGGACGCAAATAGGGCCCGGTCCATATGGACCGGGCCCTATCCGTTGGGCTTGAACCCTAGTGGGTCAGGCTCTTCGCTTCCTCTGTGCTTTCGACAGCGGCGTGGCCGTGGCCGTGTGCAGCCTCAAGCTCTGCGGGGGTGGCCGGGGCGACCCGGTCCTCGAAGAACCAGCGGGAAAGCGCAGCGCGGCGCTTTTCCTTGCGGGTCACGACGCCGTGCTCGTTCGGTACGGCAGGCAGCACCTCCGGCGACTCGAAGCCAACAAGCTTGTAGCGCTTGTATTCGTCGAGCGGAGCGTGAACCTCGATGAACTCACCATGCGGGAGCCGCACGATACGTCCGGTCTCCCGGCCGTGCAGTGCGATCTCGCGGTCCTTGCGCTGCAGCGCCAGGGCGACGCGCTTGGCGACGATGAAGCCGATGATCGGTCCCACGAAGAACAAGGCGCGCAGCCAGTAGGTGACATCGTTCAGGGACACGTGGAAGTGCGTGGCGATGAGGTCGGAGCCGGCAGCTGCCCACATGACGCAGTACCAGATGAAGCCGGCGACACCGATGCCCGTACGGGTCGGCGCGTTACGCGGACGGTCAAGGACGTGGTGCTCACGGTCGTCCTTGGTCACCCAGCGCTCAATCCACGGGTAGGTGAACATCACGGTAAACAGGATGCCGGCCGGTACCAGGGCGGGCAGCAGGACGTTGAACGTGAAGACCTGTCCGAAGAAGATCTGCTCGACGTGCCAGTCGCCGAAGGTTCCCGGCATGAGGCGCAGGGCGCCGTCGACGAATCCGATGTACCAGTCAGGCTGCGTACCGGCGGAAACGGGGGAGGGGTCGTACGGACCGTAGTTCCAGATCGGGTTGATGGTGAAGAACGCGGCCATGAGCGCGATCACGCCGAACACGATGAAGAAGAAGCCGCCGGCCTTGGCTGCATACACCGGACCCAGCGGGTAGCCGACGACGTTGTTGTCGTTGCGGCCCGGACCCGGGTACTGGGTGTGCTTGTGGACGACAACCATGAAGAGGTGCAGCACGATCATCAGCAGGATCAGTGCCGGCACCAGCAGGATGTGCAGCATGTAGAGGCGGCTGATGATGGCCGTACCGGGGAACTCCCCGCCGAACAGGAAGAACGAGATGTACGTGCCGATAACCGGGATCGACTTGATCACGCCGTCGATGATGCGCAGGCCGTTGCCGGACAGCAGGTCATCGGGGAGCGAGTAGCCGGTGAAGCCGGCAGCCATGGCCAGGATCAGCAGGACACCGCCCACAACCCAGTTCATTTCGCGGGGCTTGCGGAACGCGCCGGTGAAGAAGACCCTCAGCATGTGTACAGCGATGGACGCCACGAAGAGCAGTGCTGCCCAGTGGTGTACCTGGCGCATGAACAGTCCGCCGCGGATGTCGAAGGAGATGTTCAGCGATGAGCTGTAGGCCACCGACATCTCGACGCCCTTGAGCGGTACGTATCCACCGTCGTAGTGCGTTTCCGCCATGGACGGATCAAAGAAGAACGTCAGGAAGGTGCCGGAGAGAAGCAGGATGACGAACGAGTACAGCGCCACTTCACCGAACATGAAGGACCAGTGGTCGGGGAAGACCTTGCGGCCGAACTCGCGGAGGATCCCGGAACCGCCAACACGTGAATCGACAAAGTCGGTAAACCGGCCTGTCTTGGTCTTGGCGACGAAAGCGGGCTCAGCTGTTGATGCTGCGCTCATGCATATCACGCTCCCAGTAACTTGGTCCTACGGGTTCATGGAAGTCGCTGGTAGCGACGAGGTAGCCCTCGTCATCAACTGCGATGGGCAGCTGGGGGAGAGGACGGCTGGCGGGGCCGAAGATCACCTTGCACTCCTGCGTGAGGTCAAAGGTGGACTGGTGGCACGGGCACAGCAGGTGGTGCGTCTGCTGCTCGTAGAGAGCAACGGGGCAACCGACGTGGGTGCAGATCTTCGAGTAGGCAACGATGCCGTTGTAGCCCCACTCTTCACGACCCTTGGAGGGGTTCAGCGATGCCGGATCAAGGCGCATGAGCAGCACAACGGACTTGGCCTTCTCATTGAGCTTGCCTTCTTCGAGTTCGTTCAGGCCTTCCGGGATGACGTGGAACGCCGAACCGATGGTGACATCCGATGCCTTGATGGGGGTCCCGTCCGGGTCCCTGGTGAGGCGCTTGCGCTTGCCGTCCTGGGGGGCCCACATGGTGTGTGCGAGCTTGTCGTCGGGACGGGGACCGAGGTCGCCGAAGATGGCAACCGCCGGAAGCGGGGCAAGGGCCACGGCACCGAGAAGAGTGTTCCGGATCAGCGGGCGGCGCTTGATGCCGGTTTCCTCGACGATGTCGTCGACGATGCGGACAGCAGCCTGGCGGTCCTCTTCGTAACGGATCGCGTGGCGTTCCTCGGAAACCTCGTGGTCGGGCATGAGGGCCTTGGCCCAGTGCACGATGCCGGTACCGATGCCCAGCATGGCGAACGCAGTGCCGACGCCGAGCAGGGCGTTCTGGAGCCGGATGGTGGCAATGCTGGAATCGTCACCCAGATCGATGGCGAAGTACGCCACCAGGAAGATCAGGGTTCCAACAACAGAAACGCCAAATAGTAAGGCGACCTGCCGTTCTGCCCGCTTGGCGGCCTTCGGGTCCGTGTCAGCCAGGCGCAAACGGTGCGGAGGGATTCCAGGATCCTGGAACTTCTCCACCTCATTCTGACCAGCCGTAGCTACGGTGCCCGAGTGGTTCGGACTGCCGTCACTATGGTTGCCCATAATTCGCCTCATCCTTCTCTCGTCCCGGCGATCGCCGGGTTAGTTTCTAATATCAAGCTGCTGACCGGGTCAGCAGAAGTTTCTGGTTCCCTGCGGAATGTCAGGAAGTCCGGGACGTCAGCCAGATGGTGAAGGCGATGATGACGCCGAGGCCGGCAACCCATACGAACAGCCCTTCGGCTACCGGACCCAGGGATCCGAGATCGGCACCACCAGGGGAACCGGTGGTTTCGATCTGCTTCAGGAAGGTGATGATGTCGCGCTTGCCCTCCGGGGAGATGTTCGCGTCGCTGAACACCGGCATGTTCTGCGGACCCGTGACCATGGCCTCGTAGATGTGCTTGCCGGAAACGTCCGCAAGGGCGGGCGCAAACTTACCGCGGGTCAGGGCGCCACCGGCAGCAGCGGCGTTGTGGCACATGGCGCAGTTCGTGCGGAAGAGCTCGCCACCGGCAGCGGCGTCGCCGCCCTCGTCCAGCAGGTGCTCTTCAGGAATCGCCGGGCCGGCTCCCAGGGAAGCAACGTAGGCTGCAAGCTGGTGGGTCTGCTCGTCATTGAACTGGACGGGCTTCTTCATGGCCTGGGGGCCGTTCATCTGCATGGGCATACGTCCGGTGCCCACCTGGAAATCAACAGCAGCGGCACCGACACCCACCAGCGAGGGACCATCCTTGGAGCCACTTGCACCCATGCCGTGGCAGGTGGCGCAGTTGGCGGCGAACAGCTTGCCGCCCTCTTCCACGTCGCTCGCACTGTAGGTGGTGGTGGAAGCCTTGGCCTCGTTGACGGTGGTGGCAACGGCGTACAGCCCACCAGTGATGAGGAGGCCCATCAGAAGCAGCGCTATTGCTGCAAGTGGGTGACGCCGCTTTTGTGAGAGTGCCTTCACGTGGTGGTTCCTTTATTCGATCCTGCGCCGGCTCCGGGAGCCGCTACCTGAAATTCTGCCTCTTGTAGAAAAAGAATCAAAGCTGGCTACTTGAGTACGTAGATGACCAGGAAGAGGCCGATCCACACGACGTCAACGAAGTGCCAGTAGTAAGACGTGACGATCGCGGACGTTGCCTCGAAGTGTCCGAACTTCTTCGCAGCGAAGGACCGGCCCATGATGAGCAGGAAGGCGATGAGGCCGCCGATGACGTGGAGGCCGTGGAAGCCGGTGGTCATGTAGAAGGCTGAGCCGTAGGCGTTGGAGGAGAGCGAAACGTGCTCCGACACCAGCATCGCGTATTCGGTGGTCTGGCCGGCGACGAAGAATGCGCCCATCAGGAACGTGAGGGTGAACCACTCGTTCATTCCCCAGCGGGCGAACTGCAGTGCACCTCCGGTCCGGCGGGGCTGCAGCCGCTCTGCGGCGAAGACGCCCATCTGGCAAGTAAAGGAACTGGCCACGAGGACGATCGTGTTAACGAGCGCAAACGGGAAGTTGAGCTTGGCCGTCTCTTCCGCCCACATCTGCCCGCTCGTGGAGCGAAGCGTGAAGTACATGGCAAAGAGACCGGCGAAGAACATCAACTCACTGGACAGCCACACAACGGTTCCGACAGAAACCATGTTGGGGCGGTTCAGCGTGGGGTGCGCCGGGGTACTGGGGGCATGGGTCGCAGATGTCACATAGACATTATGTCTGTAAAAGTCCGTGCTGCCCAACGCAAACCGCCTTTTCGGAGGACTTTTTCTACAAAGACGCGAAATCGCGGCGAAAAGTTCCCGCGACCGTTCACATTGGTCAGTGCACGCCATCGCTCGATAGCATCAGGAGGTGACTTCACAGGCATCTGCAGCGCCCGGCAACACATGGCCCCGACTGATTTCGGCACTGATCAACGGCGTCGACCTCACAGCGGACAACACTTCCTGGGCCATGGACACCATCATGTCCGGGGAAGCAACGCCCGCCCAGATTGCCGGGTTCCTGGTGGCCCTCAGCGCCAAGGGTGAAACGGTGGATGAACTCTCCGGCCTGGTCGAGGCGATGCTTGCCCATGCCAATCCGGTGGCGATCTCCGGGGAAAAGCTGGACATCGTGGGCACCGGCGGTGACCAGCTCAACACCGTGAACATTTCCACCATGGCCGCCCTCGTGGCCGCCGGCGCCGGTGCGAAGGTGGTGAAGCACGGCAACCGGGCTGCGTCGTCGTCGTCGGGCTCCGCCGATGTGCTCGAGGCACTCGGCGTGCGGCTCGACCTGCCCATAGAGCGCGTGGCCCGCAACGCCGAAGAGGCGGGGATCACGTTCTGCTTCGCGCAGGTCTTCCACCCCTCGTTCCGCCACACTGCGGTGCCGCGCCGTGAACTGGCTGTTCCTACTGCCTTCAACTTCCTGGGACCGCTGACCAATCCCGCCAAGGTGCAGGCATCCGCTGTGGGTGTTGCCAATGCACGGATGGCGCCGCTCGTTGCGGGCGTCCTGGCACGCCGGGGGAGCAGGGGAGTTGTCTTCCGCGGCAACGACGGCCTCGATGAGCTGACCACCACCGGCCCTTCCACCGTGTGGGAGATCCGCGAAGGAAAGGTGGGCGAACTGGTCTTCTCGCCGCAGGACCTGGGCATCCGCCTGGCAACTGTTGAACAGCTTCGTGGCGGGGATGCAATGGCCAACGCCGGCGTTGTCCGGGAGGTTCTGGCCGGGAAGGAAGGTCCTGCCCGCGACGCCGTGCTGCTGAACGCCGCCGCCGGCCTGGTCGCCTTCGACCTCAAGGCCGAAGGGACCTTCCTCGAGCGCATGCAGAAGGCGTTTGAACGGGCAGCCGAGTCGATCGACTCCGGGGCAGCCGCCGCGGTCCTGGACCGCTGGGTCTCGCTCAGCCGGTCATAACGGCAGGTTTACTGCTCGAAGCCGAGGGAGAACGCGGCATCCAGGTCGTGCTGCGAGTACGCCCGAAAGGCAATGTGGGTTGTGGTGTGGACCACCGCCGGTACCTTGGAGAGTTTGTCCGCGATGACATCCGCCAGGTCCTCGTGCCGGCGGACCCTGGCCACCGCGATCAGGTCCCATTCCCCGGTGACGGAATACACTTCGCTGATGCCGTCGATGGCTGAAATCTCCTCGGCGGTCTCGGGAATGCGGGAGGCGTCAGTCTTGATCAGAACGAATGCGGTAACCACGTCTAAACCCCTTCGGATCTGTTGCGCCCAGCCAGTGCCCGGCAAGCTTTTCTCTGCTGCCAGCCTATTACATCGGTACCTGCCGGCGGCCTGGATCCACCTCCGGCGTCATCTGTTGCGGAACTTGCCTGCTGCCGCGGCCACGAGGCGGTAGCCGACCAGGAAGAGCCCCAGGCTCAGCGTGGCAACAACCACAAAGGGAAGCACGACCACTTGGCCGGTAAGCGCCCTGAGCAGCATGCCCCCGGCGAGGCTGCCGAGCCACACGACGACCCCGGCGCGGCGCACGGACAGAGGGTCGCGCCACGCTTTGACTGCGATCCAGCCAAGTGCTGCGCCCGCGAGGAACGGCCACGCAGTAAGGAACACGCCAGCCACCGGATCCTCCCGGTGATGCGCGTCGCGTCCGATCGCTGCGAAGGTGAGGATCAGGATGGCGTCGGCAATGGCCGCCGCCAGGACAATTTTTGCGGGTACCTTGTTGGCCGGTTTCGTTTCCACGGAACTCATACTTTCGAGCTTATCGGCCCGAGCGGCAGTGCAAGTACTGCCGGACTACTGCTGATGCGGGTCACCGGGCAGGCCGTTCCGGCAGCAGCGGGGGAGTAGGCTCGGCTCGGGCGCCGGTTCAGAAAACCGGACTCGGCACATCGGGAGGTTCAGGTGAACAAGCCGCTCTGGATTTGCAGTTTGGTCGGTGCAGCCTTGGGGATCAGCCTCGGCCTTGCAATTTTCCATACTCCTTTTTGGGGATTCGCTGCGGGGCTCGGAGTGGGTGCTGTTGTGGGGGCGTCCATCCGCCGCCGCCACTAGTCCGATGCACTGCCGCGGAGGGGCCGCGCAGCGTCGCCGGCGTAGCCAAGGCTGCGGTGGGGCAGCGCCGGATTCGCGTTACTTTACATAATGTTGATTATCGGCGTTTAGTAGCGGGCCGCAGCAGGGGGTTCGGCAGGACGCCGTGAAGCAGCCCTTCGATGAGTTCACTGACGCTGGTCAAAGCGAATAAACGCGCAGGTCCACGCCGTGCGCACCATTGTCTTTATCCCGGTGCGCGTCAAGAATGAGTCAATGACGGTCTACGTGCGTTCACTTGAAACTGCAGTCCCGACGACAATGCTGATCCAGTCCGAAGCCCGTGACGTGTTCGCAGCCCAGCCCGGCCTGTCCCGCCTGGGTTCCCGGCTGGTGACTACCTGTTTTGACGGCGCCGCCATCGACACGAGGTTCACCGCCGTCGATGAACTGACCAACTCGTCCCGCTCGGACAACCCGCAGTTCTACGACCAGCAAACCGGGCTGCTCCTGAACCCCAGCACCAAGGTCCGCAACGATATCTTTGCCCGGGAAGCCACCAAACTCTTCGTGAAGGCCTCCCGCGCTGCCCTGGATGCTGCCCCCGAACTCGATTTACTTGACATAACTCATCTCGTGACCGTCTCCTGTACAGGCTTCTTCAACCCCGGCCCCGACTACAAGGTGGTCCGGGAACTGGGCCTCAATCCGGCTGTCCAGCGCTATCACCTGGGATTCATGGGCTGCTATGCGGCGTTCCCTGCGCTCCGGGCGGCAAAGCTCTTCTGTGAAGCGGACCCGAACGCCGTCGTCCTGGTTGTCTGCGCCGAACTGTGTTCCCTCCATGTCCGGACGTCCAACGACCCCGACACCATCATGGGCTCGGCGCTGTTCGCTGACGGGGCCGCAGCCGCCGTCGTCACCGCCCGGCCCGGCACGGAAGAAAGGGCGCTGCTCACGCTGGACCATTTCGAGACTGTGCTGACCCCCGTCGGTGAGGATTCCATGGCATGGAACATCGGCGACAACGGATTCGAAATGGTGCTGGGCAACTATGTGCCGCACATCATCGATGACCACATTGTCGGCGCCCTGCAGCCGCTCCTCGAACGGGAGCCGCACCTGGCGGCACTCCCCTACGCTGCCGTCCCCCACTGGGCCATCCACCCGGGAGGTCGGAGCATCCTGGACAAAGTCCAGTCCCGGCTGGGCCTGACCGACACCCAACTGGTCCCCGCGCGTGAAACCCTCCGCAGTTACGGCAACATGAGCAGTGCCACCGTCCTGTTTGTCCTCAAGCACATCCTGGAGCAGGAGCTGGCGGAAGGTGACGACGGCGGAGAACGCATCTGCTCCATGGCCTTCGGACCCGGGCTCACTGTGGAAACCGGACTGTTCACCAAGCTCCGGCAGGCATCTGCCGTGGAGCCGGAACGTTTCCTTCCGGATGAAGCGGGCGCCCCGGATGAAGCGGGCATCCCTGATGAAGCGGGCGTCGGCTGACGCGGAGGCCACAAGATGGGGATCCTCATGCACCAGCGCGCCGCCGGGGCCACCGAGAAGATGGACCTTCCGGACTGCGACCCGCGGCTCCTGGAAAACACCTACCGGCAATTTGGCATCATCAACCGGGTCCTGTCGGGCTGGCGGCGGCTCTATGTGAAGGAAGTGCGCACGGTGGTACGGGACGGGCGGCGGCCCGTGACCGTCCTGGACATCGGCTGCGGCGGCGGGGACCTCGCCGTCATGCTTTCCCGGTGGGCGGCACGGGACGGCAAGCCGCTGCACATCACCGGAATCGACCCCGACCCCCGCGCGGCCAGCTTCGCCCTCCGGCGTCCGCCCGCCCCCGGCATCGAATTCCGCCAGGCACACAGCGGCGACCTCGTCGGCGAGGGGCGGAAATTCGACGTCGTCATCTCCAACCATGTCCTGCACCACCTCGTGCCCGAGGAGCTCCAGCAGCTCCTGAAGCACTCTGAAATCCTCGCGGTGGACAAGGCCCTGCACAACGACCTCGTACGCAGCCCCGCAGCCTTTGCCCTGTTCAGTGTTGCGGCCCTCCCTTTCCGGCATTCCTTCATCCGCGGGGACGGCCTGACGTCGATCCGCCGGAGCTACAAGCCGGCCGAATTGTCCGCTGCCGCACGTCCCGGGTGGACGGTGGAAAGGTCGTCGGCCTTCCACCAGGTCCTTGCCTACCGCCGGGGGTGACATGGACACGGATGTGCTGATCGTCGGCGGCGGTCCGGTGGGTCTTTACCTGGCCGCCGTGCTGCTCCAGGACGGGGTGTCGGTCAGGGTCCTGGAGCAGCGGCACACGCGGAACCTGCACACGCGCGCCATCGGAATCCATCCGCCCGCCCTGCAGGCGCTCGACCGGATCCAGGTGGCGGCAGCCATGGTCCACGAAGGGGTACAGATCCGCCGGGGCCGCGCGGTGAGCGGCGGCAGGACCGTGGGGACCATGTCCTTCGACGCCGTGTCCGGGGACTATCCGTTCGTGCTGGCACTCCCCCAGTTCAGGACGGAGCAGCTGCTGGAGGACCGCGTCCGGGCCCTGGACCCCGCGGCCCTGGTCAGGGGCGCCAAGGTGGTGGGGGTTAAGGACGACGGCGGCCCCGTCACCCTGGCATTCGAGACGCGCGGAAGTGCCACACGGCACGCCGGGACCGCGACGGCATCATTCCTGGTGGCCGCAGACGGTGCGCGCTCACAGCTGCGCGGCGCCCTGGGCCTGGCGACTACCCGCAGGGCCTATCCGGACCATTACCTCATGGGCGATTTCGCCGACGGCACCGGCTATGGGGATGACGCTGTCCTGTTCCTTGAGCCCGCCGGGATTGTTGAGTCGTTTCCCCTTCCCGGCGGGATCCGGCGGTGGGTGGTCCGGCTGGGCGGCCCGGCAACCACAGCGGGCCCACTGGACCTGGCCGCGATGGTCATGGAGCGCACCGGCATCCGCCCTGATCCGGACACCAACTCCATGCTGAGCGCATTCAGCGTGCAGTCCACGTTGGCGCGCCGCACCCGCGCCGGCCGGTCGCTGCTGCTGGGCGACGCCGCCCATGAGATCAGTCCCATCGGGGGCCAGGGCATGAACCTGGGCTGGCTTGACGCCCAGGCGCTGGCGCCACTGGTGCAATCCACGCTGCAGGGCCGGCCCCTGGACGGACAATTCCGGCGCTTCGAGAAGACCCGGCGGCGGGCCGCAGCCGTGGCGCGCCGCCAGGCCGAAATCAACATGATGCTGGGCAGGCCGCTTCCGCCTCCGCTGCAGCGGATCCGGAGCGCCGCCATTGGCGCCGCGGCGTCGAGGCCTGCCGTGAACCGGTGGGTGGCCAGGCGTTTCACGATGGACTGGGATGCGCCGCGCGGCTAACGGAAGTAGCAGTCGTAGCTGTCCTGGCTGGTGATGACGCCGTTGCTGACCTCAAACACCGACGACGTCCTGGCCCGGATGGTCTCACCGCGGTCCCAGTAGCGCAGGTCCATCAGGACGGTTGCCGACCAGTCGGCCTCCACAGCGACCCGCCCGTCCTCGCAGGTTGTCCTGCGGATGGTGAACTTCTGGTCCGCCACCACCTCACGGCTTTGGTCCGCACCCGACAGCACCTCCGCCAGCGTCCGCGTGGACCCCTCCGGTGCCAGAAGGTGCGGGGCTTCGGTCAATACGAACGATTCAGCCAGGAACGGCCGGATATCCTCCGCTCCCCCGCCTGCCTCCAGCACCCGTAAAAACGCCAGGACACGCTCCAGGGGCGGGGCGGGCAGCGGGGATTCATCAGCCATGCACCCGACACTAGCGCAGGTGGCCGCTCCCGGTCCGCCAGTAGGCTGTGACCATGACCTCCACCGTTCCGCAGACCACCGCCAGCACTGAACAGATCGTCGAGACCGTCGAGCGGATCCTTGCTGCCGGCACCCTGCCGCCGATCGTCCAGGCAGGCCATCCCGCCCTGCGGCAGCGGGCGGCTGCATTCGACGGCCAGCTCCCGGCCGGACAGCTTGAGCGTCTGATAGGCGTCATGCGCGAGGTCATGCATGAGGCGCCCGGTGTTGGCCTGGCGGCACCGCAGCTGGGCATTCCGCTGCAGCTGGCAGTCCTGGAGGACCATTACGACGTCACCCCGGAGGCCGCGGCCTTGCGCAACAGGGAGCCACTGGACTTTTTGGCCATCGTCAACCCCCGCTACACCCCTGTGGGTTCCGGACTGGCATCGTTTTATGAAGGCTGCCTTTCCCTGAACGGCCTGCAGGCCGTCGTGGCGCGGGCGGACACCGTGCTGCTCGATTTCCAGACACCCGGAGGCACAGCCGAGCGGCGGGAGTTCTCCGGCTGGCAGGCGCGGATCGTGCAGCATGAGACCGACCACCTCAACGGGATCCTATACATCGACCGCGCCCAGCTCCGTTCCTTGAGCAGCAACGCCGAATACGCTGCCCACTGGGCAGAAGCAGGGATTGGCAAGGCACGCGAGGGGCTGGGGTTCGACGACGGCCCGGCGGGTATTTCCCTTCCCTGACCTTTGGGCCCGGGCAGGCGCAGCCCGTCCCCGGCACGCGCGGCCCTAAGATGGTTCCCATGCCTTCCACCGCCGACCTGCCCCTGCTGTGCCCGGTGTGCAGGAGCCACTTCGAGCCCGCAGCCGGGGGCGCCGGATACCAGGGGCGCCTCAGGTGCCCGTCAGGCCACAGCTTCGACGCGGCGCGGCAGGGCTACTTCAACCTGCTGGTCGGCAAAGGGACAGCCTTCGAAGCCGACAGCGCGGCGATGGTTGAGTCCCGGTTCAACTTCCTCGGGGACGGGCATTACCGGCCGCTGGCGCAAGCGCTGGCAGCCGCCGTCGTTCCCTTCCTGCCGCAGGAGGGCGGCGCCGTGCTGGACTCGGGCACGGGGACCGGCCACTACCTCCGGGAAATCCTCGACGCCGCAGCAGCGCGGGGAGTCCGCGCCGGGGCCGTCGGCCTGGACATCTCCAAGTTCGCCCTGCGCCGTGCCGCCCGGCTCAACCCGGAAGCCGTCAACCTCGTTTGGGACATCTGGCAGCCCCTGCCGCTGGCCAGCGCATCCGTGGACGCCGTCACGGTGGTCTTCGCCCCGCGCAATCCCGCCGAGTTCGCCCGGGTCCTCCGGCCCGGCGGAGCCTTGGTGGTGGTCACGCCCAGGCCAGGACATCTCGCCAGCATCGCCAAGGTCACGGGGATGCTCGGCATCGAGGAGGGCAAGGACAACAGGCTGGCCGAATCCATGGCCCGGGACTTCGAAGCGGAAACCAGCGCCGACGTCGATATTCCGTTGCTGCTGACGCGGCGGGAAGCCGCCGACCTGGCGTTCATGGGACCGGCGGGCCACCACCTGGACCGGGAAGCGATCGCGGCCCGGCTTGAAGGCTCCAGGGAGCCGGTCACCGCCGACGCAAAATTCCGGATCCTGGTCTTCCGGCCGCGGAGGGCCAGCGCCGCGTAACGACTTGGCCACTAAGCCCCGGCGCCCGTGTGCGCCCCACCATACGGCGCGTCCGGCGGACTAGGATGAAGGAACAGCTACCGGCGGGTCCGCAGAGGCGGTTCCCCGTGGCGAAGGGGGAACCAGGATGTTCGAATGGCTAGGGGAAAACTGGTGGGCACTGTGGCTCACGGCCTTCCTGGCGTTTGCCGTGGTCGAAATGATCACCCTTGACCTGTTTTTCATCATGCTGGGCGGCGGATCACTTGCCGCGCTGGTTGCTGACTTCGCCGGCGCGGAACCCTGGCTGCAGGTGGTGGTCTTCTGCATCGTGTCCCTGCTCATGGTGGCCTTTGTCCGTCCAGTGGCACTTGGGCATCTCAAGAAGGGCCCCGCCGAACAGCGCACCAACGTGGACCGGCTGATCGGTGAACCGGCTGTGGTGATGGAGGCCGTCACTTCCGACGGCGGCCTGGTGAAGATAGGCGGCGACATCTGGAGCGCCCGCTCGGCCGCCGGTGTCCTGCCCGCCGGGCAAAAAGTGGTGGTGGCCGCAATCGACGGTGCCACAGCAGTTGTGTCGGCACCGCCGGAGGCGGTTGCCGGTCCAGATACAGCCTGACAATTGGGGAACAAGGAGTTGTATGGAAAACGTGGGCGGAACCGCACTGGCCATCGTGCTGATGGTCCTGATCGTGTTCGTGATTATTGTTTTGGTCCGGTCGGTGCGGATCATCCCGCAGGCCCGCGCCGGCGTCGTTGAACGCCTTGGCAAGTACCAGCGGACGCTCAACCCTGGCCTGACCATCCTGATTCCGTTCGTGGACCGGCTCCTCCCGCTCCTGGACCTGCGCGAGCAGGTGGTCTCGTTTCCGCCGCAGCCGGTCATCACCGAAGACAACCTCGTGGTCTCGATCGACACGGTCGTCTACTTCCAGGTGACCGACCCCAGGGCAGCCACCTACGAGATCGCCAATTACATCCAGGCCGTGGAGCAGCTCACCACCACCACTTTGCGCAACGTCGTGGGTGGCCTGAACCTGGAGGAAGCCCTGACGTCCCGCGACCAGATCAACGGGCAGTTGCGCGGCGTGCTGGATGAGGCCACCGGGCGCTGGGGCATCCGGGTTTCCCGGGTGGAGCTGAAGGCGATCGATCCGCCGCACTCCATCCAGGATTCAATGGAGAAGCAGATGCGTGCCGAGCGTGACCGCCGTGCGGCGATCCTCACTGCCGAGGGAACAAAGCAGTCTGCGATCCTCACGGCGGAAGGGCAGCGGCAGGCTGCCATCCTCAAGGCCGAAGGTGAAGCCAAGGCCGCGATTCTCCGTGCGGACGGTGAATCGCAGGCAATCCAGAAGGTCTTCGACGCCATCCACAAGGGCAACCCGGACCAGAAACTCCTCGCCTACCAATACCTGCAGACGCTGCCGAAGCTGGCCGAGGGTTCGTCCAACAAGCTCTGGATCATCCCCAGCGAAGTGGGCGAAGCGCTGAAGGGAATCGGAAACGCGCTGGGCGGCACCGCACCGGACTCCGCCGTCGGCGGGCTTTTCGACGAGGTGGCCGCCAGGCCTGCCGAGCCGTAACCAAGGGCCCACGAAACAGGTGCACAGGGCACGCGAGGGATCCGCATGACCGCGGATCCCTCGCTGTTTTGGTCCAGATGATATGGCGCCCGTATAATTGGGTATTTGTCCGGCAGGGAATACCCGCTGGAACAACCAAGCTTCGCAATGCGTTGAATCCTATGATGCAGCACAGTGCACACACTAGTCCGGCGGTGCGTGGCCACCGCCGGCTTACGCGGGGTTTTGATCCGCGAACCGAACAGAGGGAGAAATCATGAGCGATCGCAGCCTGCGGGGCATGCGCCTTGGCGCGCAGAGCATGGAGACCGAATCCGGAGTTGAGCCGGCTCCGCGCCAGCGCGTCGAATACCGTTGCGAGGACGGCGAGCAGGTCTTCGTCACGTTCTCCTCCGAGGCCGAGATTCCTCCGGTTTGGGTGTCCAAGACCGGCAAGGAAGCGCTTCTGGTGGACGGTGAAAAGCCTGACACCAGCAATGACAAGGCTGTTCGCACGCACTGGGACATGCTGCTGGAACGCCGCTCCCTGCCCGAGCTGGAACAGATTCTCGAGGACCGCCTGACCATTCTGCGTGAACGCCGCGGTGAACGCCGCTCGGCCTAAGACCGGATTTGCAGAAAAGGGGGCTTCCCGCACCGTGGTGCGGGAAGCCCCCTTTTCTTGTGCCGTGCTTCCTGTGCCGAGCCTCCTGTGCCGTTGCCCGGCGCCACCAAAAGCTTAGGGCCGGGACGAGTTCTTCAGCTTTCCGGCCAGGGTGTTCCAGCGCGCCGCGAGTCCCCACTTGGTCACGTTAATCATGGCTTCGAGCACGATGTTGCCGCTCATCTTGGAGGCACCCAGCTCGCGCTCCACGAAAGTGATGGGCCGTTCCTCGATGCGGAGGCCCAGTTTGGCCACGCGCCATGCCAGGTCCACCTGGAAGCCGTAGCCCACCGAGTCCACCTGGTCCAGGTTGAGCTTCTCCAGCGTGGTGCGGCGGAACGCGCGGTAGCCGCCGGTGACGTCCTTGATCTTCAGTCCCAGCATCAGGCGGGCGTAGGTGCTTCCCACCCGGGAAATCGCCTGCCGGTACAGCGGCCAGTTGACCACGCTGCCGCCGGGAACCCAGCGCGAACCCATCGCCAGGTCCGCGCCCTGGTCCACGGCTTCCAGCAGCTGCGGCAGTTGCTCGGGCTTGTGGGAGCCGTCGGCGTCCATCTCCACCAGGACGTCGTAGCCAGCCTCAAGGCCCCATTTGAAGCCGGCGATGTAGGCCGCGCCCAGCCCTTCCTTGCCCTTGCGGTGCAGGACGTGGACCTGTGAATCCTCGGCGGCGATGCCGTCGGCAAGTTTGCCAGTGCCGTCCGGGCTGTTGTCATCGACCACCAGGACGTCCGACGCCGGAACAGCCGTCCGCAGCCGCTGGAGCGTCTTGGGCAGCGATTCAAGTTCGTTGTAGGTGGGAATGATCGTAAGGACGCGCACAAAGGGCCTTTCCTGGGGGAAGTGGTCGGAGCACCGGATGCCAAGCTGGTCGGCGGCGGGCGCAACTCCCCATTATAGGACGGGTTGCTGGGTCAGGATCGCAGGGCCGGGCTGGCGAACAGTTCGGTGCCGTTCCTGACCGTCTGCAGGCAGACCGGATCGGCGCCGGTGTCCAGTGCGGGCAGCATCGGTGTCCTGGCCCGCGGATCGGTGCTCCACGACTGCACGCGGCCATCGGCGACCTGGACCATCAGTTCCTCGACTTCCCACACCGCAAAGCTTGCCGGTGCACCCGGTACCAGCTGGCCTGCCATGGGGTTGGAGTGGCGGGCCGCACGCCAACCGGCCCGGGTGTGGCCCAGGAATGCCGCGCGCGCGGAGATCCGTTCATCGGTGTTGTGGTGTTCCAGGCAGGCCCGGACGCTGGACCAGGGGCGGAGCGGGGTCACCGGACTGTCGCTTCCGAAACAGACCGGAACGCCGGCGGCGTAAAGAGCCGCGAACGGGTTCATGGCCCTGCTCCGCTCCCCCAGCCTTCGTTCGTACAGGCCGCCGGGGCCGGCCCACGCCGCATCGAACGCAGGCTGCGCGCTGACGGTGACCGAGTAGCGGGCCAGCTTCCCAATGGCTGCGGCATCGACCATCTCCACATGCTCGAGGCGGTGGCCTGCTGCACGCACCCGCTGCTCGCCCACTTCCTGCGCGGCACGCTCCAGAGCCGCCAGCGCAACGTCCAGGCCGGCGTCGCCGATGACGTGGAATCCGCCCTGGATCCCGGCCAGCGAGCAGGCTGCAAGGTGGGCGGCCGCCTGGTCGACGTCCAGGTACAGGCTGCCCCGCTCCCCTGCCGCGTCTTCATACCCGGCGCGGAGGGCAGCCGTCCGGGACCCGAGGGACCCATCGATGTTCAGGTCCCCGGCAAGGCCCCGAAGACCAAAGCCGAACTGGTCAAGGAGGCCGCGTGCCTGCTCCTCGGAGGCGACCAGCTCCCCCCAGTACGGAAGGACTTCGGGATACGGCCGCGTCCCGGCC
The DNA here is from genome assembly GCF_057369995.2 of Arthrobacter sp. MOO21. Taxonomy (NCBI): domain Bacteria; kingdom Bacillati; phylum Actinomycetota; class Actinomycetes; order Micrococcales; family Micrococcaceae; genus Arthrobacter; species Arthrobacter sp. MOO21. The sequence continues at coordinate 3,836,884 of NZ_CM170671.2, forward strand.
CTGTCCGTATTCCAACCGGCGGCCAGCCGCAGGTCGTCTGCGCCCCCGATGTGGGGTGCACCCATCTCGGCCAGCGCAACGTATCCGTTCGCTGCCGCTTCGGCCAGGGCGCGGGCCTGGTGCCGCTGCAGCGTCCCGGCCGGCATCCGCCGCGTGGCCAACCGGGCAGCCGCGTGGGCTGCCCGGGTCACCCGCCCGCCGCCGTCGTACCCGTCCTTGCCGCGCAGGTCCGCGGCCTGCGCCAGTGACGCCGAAACCAATGCCGAGTGCACGTCCACCCGTGACAGGTAGACATGCCTGCCGCCGGACGCCCGCTCCAGCTCCTCCGCGGTGGGCAGGGTAGGGTCCTCCCACGCCGTGTCATCCCAGCCGTGGCCCAGGACGGGCCCTTCGCCGGGTGCTGATGCCACGGCGTCGAGCAGCCCCCGGGCAGACGCCACCTCACCCAGCTGCAGTGACTCCAGGGCGATCCCGGTTTCGGTCAGGTGCATGTGGGAGTCAACAAAGCCCGGGGCGACCAGTGCGCCCCGCAGGTCGATGATCTCCATGGAGCTGTCAGCGATGGACGACGCGGCCTGCTCCGATCCAACCCAGGCCACGGTGTCCCCGTCGATGAGCATGGCCGTTGCGAAGGGGTCCGCTGCAGTGTAAACGGACCCGTTGCGGTACAGCACGGGCTTGGGGCGGGACATGGACTGGCCATCGGGAAGGGTCATACTGGGCAGGCTCCTGGGACGGAACGGGCCGGCCGGGGGCCGGCGTTGGCGAATCAGAGGACGGACGAATAGGCCACGACGCCGCGGCGGATCAAGGAGATTGCCTCGGCGCACAGCCGGGCCAGGCGCGGATCCAGGCCCGGGATCTTGGCCAGCTGGTCGAGCAGGTCCACCACCTGTTTGACCCAGCGGACGAAGTCCCCGGCGGCGAGGTCTGTTCCATTGAGGACATCCTGCAGGTGCCGCCCCCGGGCCCATTTGTAGAGTGGCCAGACGAGGCCCAGCTCGGGTTCACCCGTGAGCGGGAGCTTGTTCTCCTCCTCCACGTCTTCCAGGACGGACCACTCCCTCACCACGATGTCCACCGCCGTTTCGAGGGAGACACTTGGCATGCGTGGCCGGAGCCCGCGGTCTTCGCGCTTGGCCTGGTACACCAGCGCGCTGGCCAGGGCGGCCACCTCCGCGGCGTCCAGGTCGTCGAAGGCGCCCAACCGCAGGGCCTGGGAGATCAGCAGGTCCTTCTCGCCGTAGATCCGGCGCAACCGCTGCCCGTCACGGCTGATGCGCAGCCCGTCGTCGCCCGCATCCTCGAGGTAGCCATAGGCGGACAGGACGTCGCACACCCGGTCAAAGGTCTTGGCGATGGTGTTGGTCCGCCCCTGGATCTGGCGGACCAGGCCATCGGTTTCCCGCCGCAGCTTCCACCACCGCTCGGACCAGCGGGCGTGGTCCTCGCGTTCGCTGCAGCCGTGGCAGGGATGGGAGCGCAGGGCCCGGCGGAGGTCCGCGATGCGCTTCTCCTGGTTGGGGAGCGCCGCGCCACGGCCGAAGTCCTGGTTGCGGTTCTGGCCCGGTGCCGGCGGCCGGTTCTCCCGCAGCGCGTTCCGCGCCGAAGAGGCCAGGTCCCGCCGCGATTTCGGTACCTTGGCGTTGAAGGATTTGGGGATCCGGATCCTCGTGACGGGGGCGATGGGGCCCTCAAGGTCGTCAATGCCGATCCTGCGGAGCTGGCTGTCGAGCGTGAGAACGGCGGGCCGCGGTTCACGGCTGCTGTGGTCCGAACTCAGGACGACGGCGGGCCCGGGGGCGCGTCCGCCGGGGACATTCACCACGTCGCCTGGCAGCAGGCGCGCCAGCGAGTCGTCCGAGAGGGACTTCCGCATGCGGGACTTGGAGCGCGATGTTGCGTTCTCGGCGTCGGAAAGTTCCCTGCGCAGGCGGGCATATTCGGTGAAGTCGCCCAGGTGGCAGGTCATGGACTTCGCGTAGCCCGCCAGCGATTCTTCCCGGCTCCGGACCTGACGCGCCAGGCCCACCACGGAACGGTCGGCCTGGAACTGCGCGAAGGAGGACTCCAGGATCTCGCGCGCCCTGGCCCGGCCGAACTGGGCCAGCAGGTTGATGCTCATGTTGTAGGTGGGCCGGAAACTGGAGTTCAAGGGATAGGTGCGCCGGGATGCCAGGCCGGCGACCGCCGTCGGGTCCGTGCCGGGCTGCCACAGCACCACGGCATGGCCCTCGATATCGATGCCGCGCCGGCCGGCACGGCCGGTGAGCTGGGTGTACTCCCCCGCGGTGATGTCCACGTGGGCCTCACCGTTGAACTTGTCCAGTTTCTCCAGCACCACGGAACGGGCGGGCATGTTGACGCCCAGTGCCAGCGTCTCCGTGGCGAAGACAGCCTTGACGAGGCCGTCGGCGAACAGCTTTTCCACCACCTCCTTGAAGGTGGGCAGCATTCCGGCGTGGTGGGCGGCGAAGCCGCGCAGCAGGCCGTCCCGCCACGTCCAGAAACCCAGGACGTCGAGATCGTCCGGCGGAATGTCCTGCCCCGCTTCATCAACCCGCTGCGCAATGATGCGCTGCTCTTTCTCGGTGGTGAGCCACAGCCCCGATGACACGCACTGAGCCACCGCCGCCTCGCACCCGGCGCGGGAAAAGATGAAAGTGATGGCGGGCAGCAGGTCCATGCGGTCCAGGCTGGCGATCACCTGGGGACGGCTGGCCCGGCGAACACCCGTCGGTTCAGCCCCGCGGCCTGGACGGTCGTTTCCGCGCCGCCCGCGCTGGCCGCGGCCCGCCGGGCTGCTGCGGTAGCCCTGCTGGCTTTCGCTGCGCGCCACCGCGAGCAGGTCCGGGTTGACGTCGAAACCCCGGCCCTTGGAGGTTCCGCGCGGCAGTCCCGCGCGCTCCGGTTCGCCATCACCCGGTTCCACCGGCGGAGCGATCTCATCGAAACTGGTTTCCCCGGCGAAGAGATCCATGATTTGGCGGCCCACCATGACGTGCTGCCACAGCGGCACCGGCCGGTGCTCCGAGACGATGATGTCGGTGTCGCCGCGGACGGTGTCGAGCCAGGCGCCGAATTCCTCGGCGTTCGAGACCGTGGCGCTCAGCGAAGCAACCTGGACCTCGCTGGGCAGGTGGATGATGACCTCCTCCCAGACGGCGCCGCGGAAACGGTCCGCAAGGTAATGGACCTCGTCCATGACCACGTAGCCCAGGTCAGCCAGGGTCTCCGAGTCCGCGTAGAGCATGTTCCGCAGGACCTCCGTGGTCATGACCACTACCTGGGCATCGCCGTTGATGCTGGTATCGCCGGTCAGCAACCCGACGTTGCCGGCGCCGTACTTGGCGGTGAGTTCGGTGAACTTCTGGTTGCTCAGCGCTTTGATGGGGGTGGTGTAGAAAGCCTTCAGGCCCCGCTGCAGGGCCAGGTAGATGGCGAACTCCCCCACGATGGTCTTGCCGGCACCGGTGGGGGCGGCCACGAGGACACCCCTGCCGTCCTGCAGGGAGCGGCATGCCTGCCGCTGGAAGTCGTCGAGCTCGAAGTCCAGGGTCCGGGTGAACGACCCAAGGTAGGTGGCTGCCTCGGCCCGGCGCTCGGCGCTGGCCCGGTACCGTTCAGCAGGTGACAGCTCTTCGGGATCGGTGGGCCCGGAGGAGACCGGCCCGGAGGTGGAGGACATAGTCCTAGCCTAGCGGCAGCCTAGAGGTTCTTTAGCTCACTCCTCGGGGTGGCGATGTCGGCCGTGGCCTCGGTCTCTTCGGCCTGCCGGGACTGGCGGCGTGCGCGGCGCTTGTCGTTCATGATGCAGATGCCGATGGCGGCAAAAAACAGCACCAGGAGCGGACCGGCCAGCATGAACATGGAAATGGCGTCCGCACCCGGCGCCGCGATGGCCGCCAGGACGAACACGAGGAAGACGGTGATGCGCCAGGCCTTGAGGATGGTGCGGCCGGAGACGAGTCCTGCCATGTTGACGCCCACCAGCACCACCGGGACCAGGAACGCGATACCGAGGACGAGCACCATCCGGGTCACGAATTCAATGTATGTGCGTGCGTCGATGACGCTGGATGATCCCTCGGGCGTGAACTGGGTCAGCGCGTGCACCACCTGCGGGACCACCTGCCAGCCAACCCAGATTCCAGCAAGGAACAGCGGGATGGCGGCCGCCATGTAGCCCAGGGTGTAGCGCCGTTCCTTGGACGTCAGCCCCGGGGTAATGAAGGCCCAGAGCTGGTAGATCCAGATGGGGCTGGAGATGACTGCCCCGATGAGCAGCGACATCTGGAGCTTGAAGTCGAAGGGCGAGGCGATGGTGCCGAAGTTGATGGCCGCGAGGCCTCCGGTCTCATCCGAGATCCGGTTGACCGGTTCGGCCAGTGCCTTCAGCAGCGGATCGTAAAGAATCCAGCCCCCAATGCCGCCAATGACGACGCCGATTGCCGACTTGATCAGCCGGTTCTTCAGCTCCTTGAGGTGCTCCCAAAGGGACATGCGTCCCTCGGGATTGGCTTTACGGGACCGCGACAGTGCCACTGGAGGTCAGGCGCGGTTCGACGGCGGAACGTCGGTGCCGTCTGTCGGCTCACCTGGCTTCGCCTTGGGGTGGTTCACGATGGTGCCTTCCACCGGGCCGCTGGCATCGGTGGATTCGGTCTTGCCGTCGTTCTTCATTTCCTTGACCTCGGACTTGATGATCCGCATCGACTGTCCGAGGCTCCGGGCCATGGCCGGGAGCTTGGGCGCAGCAAAGAGAAGCAAAGCGACAACGATGATAATGACGATGGGCCAGGGGCCATCAAAGAGTCTTCCCACGGGAAATCCTTTCCTCTAAATACATCCTACTTCTATGTGAAGTCGAGATCCCCGAGTGCCTGGGGCTGGCCCCGGTCCTTCTTGCGCTGGACCCGCCGGCGGCGGCGTTCTTCGCGCCTTTTGGATTTGGATGCCTCGTAATCATGTCGCATGAGTGCGGGTGAGGCAAAAACAGCGGAGCCGGGCGCCGCACGTTTTTCGTCGTCGGGCTCCGGCTGCTGGTCCAGGGGACCCAGCCTGCCGAGCGTGCTGCCGGCCTCGCCCAGGTCCCTGACGGTGGCCATGAACTGGCGGAAGAGGCGGATGCCCAACAGGACGTAAAACAGCAACGACAGCGCAACAAGCGCCACCCATATCAGGATCCAGGACCACCAAGGCATCTCGAAAGTCTATCCGCCGTAACGCGCGAGCGAGGCCGCGAGCCATTCCTGCGCGGCCCGTGCCAGTTCGGCGGGAGCCAGGATCCTTGCCGCACCGCCGTGCTGGGCCACGAACATTGGCAGCCAGGCGGTATTGCCGAACCTGACGTCGGCGACCAGCCCGCCGTCGGGAAGTTCCGCGGTGCGCTCGGCGTAATAGTCCTCCGCAAGCCCGCGCCCTTGGCGGGTGAGCTGCAGCGTGACGGTCGTGTCGTCGTCGTTCGCGGTGAAAAGCTTGGCCGGTACGCCGCCGGCAGGCGGGTACCCCGACATGGCGGGCGCCCCGTTGGGGTACACGTCCTGTACGCGGTCCAGGCGGAAGTTGCGCAGTCCGTCCACCCGGTGGCACCAGGCTTCGACATACCAGGTGTTGTCCAGTGAATAGAGCCGCAAGGGATCCACGTCCCGCTCGGTGACGGCGTCACGCTGGGGCGAGAGGTACGTCAGATGGAGCTGTGCGCGTGATTCGATGGCCCGGCGTACGGTGGCATGGGTGGCGGCGTCGGCGGGTGCAACCTGGGGCCCAGCCAGGGAGGCAGCGCGGAGGCCCTCTTCGCCGGCCGCTGCCAGCAGCTTCAGCGTGACGGATTCCAGGGCACCGCCGCCGGGAAGGTCCGGGAGGCCGTTGAGGGTTTCCAGTCCGGTCAGGAGGGCGCAGGCTTCCTCGACCGTAAACCGGACAGGCTTTTTCAGGTCCAGGTCCTGGGTGATGAAGACATGGTCGTCCTCCCACTGGATATCCAGCAGGTCATCCGGATAGCCCTCCGGCAAGCCCGTGCAGATGAGGATGCGAAGGTCCGCTTCCAGCTGGTCCCTGCTGACGCCAAAGTGCGTGGCCACATCCTGGATGTGGAGGCCCTGGTTGTGCACCAGGAAGGGGACCAGCTGGAGCATGCGCCTGAGCTGGTCCTCGGAGGTGCCCTTCGCGGCCGTCCGCGGCCGGGTGCCGGTAAACGCGTAGGCGGGCACGGGCGACGCACTGAAGTCCGCCGCAGCGCGTAGCCGGCGCCGGACCGCCCCGGTGAGTTCGGCAGGGGCAACGGCCAGCGCGTCGGGCCCGTAGGACGCCAGTTCCTCTGCCAGCACCTCCGGATCCCGGTACTCCAGGCTGAGCCGGTCATAGCCGTCGGCGGGACCGTCTGCCGACTCATCCGGCAGGCCATCCACCGCACGGCGGCGAAGTGCCAGCAGGCGCCCCGCTTTGATGTCTACGACGGCGGTGCGGAGCGGTAATTCCGGAAGCCGGTCCAGTTCCTCGCGGATATTGAAGTCCCCCGGCGGTGAGTAACTTTCCCTGGCCAGGGTGGTGACGGCACTGGTCATCCGGGAAAGCCGGAAATAACGGACCGCATTCCGTCCGCGGTCGTGGCCCACCAGGTACCACTGCCCGAAGCGGCTGCCGAGCCCCCAGGGCTCAACCGTGCGCGGTTCCTCCTTCCCGGTACTGCCGGCAAGATACGTGAAGGTGACCGGATGCCTGGCGTGCATGGCGGCGACGATGTCATCGAAGGCCTGTCCGGCAGGCTTGATCCGCGGCTGGACCCCGGCCGGGAGCTCGACGTCGGCAAGGCGGCTCGAAGCCTGGAGTTTCCGCACCGCGCTGCGGGCAGCTGTTCCCAGCGCGGCCCGTTCCCAGAGCTGGGCGGCCAGCAGCAGGACGGTCCATTCCTCGGGTCCAAGCTGGACGTCAGGGAGCCGGTTGGACTCCTTGCCGATCCGGTAGCGGGTGGTGGCGGGATCGTCCTCGCTCCAGCCGAGGTCCGTCAACGTTTCGACCTCGAAGCCCATGTCCCGCAGGTCGTTCTTGTCCCGTTCGAACATGCGCCCGAAGGCCACATCGTTGCCCGAAGTGTCGTGGTAGACCTTTTCGCGCAGTTCACTGCGGCGGAGCCCGTAACGGGTGTTCAGCAACGCAATCAGCAAGTTGAGGAGTCGTTCAGTGCGGGGTACGGACACGTTGGCTACGTTACTAAACTCCGCGGGTGAACGCAGAAAGCGCGGCAGCACCGGGAATGGCTCCCGGTGCTGCCGCGCTTGGTGCTGCTGGTGGAACTGGTCAGCGGATGCCGACGAGGTCCACCACGAAGATCAGGGCCTCGTTGGGTGCAATCGCCCCGCCGGCGCCACGGGAGCCGTAGGCCAGCTCGGAGGGGATTTCGAGACGGCGGCGGCCGCCCACCTTCATGCCCAGCAGTCCCTGGTCCCAGCCCTGGATGACCTGCCCGACGCCGACGCGGAAGTCCAGCGGTGCACCGCGGCCCCAGGAAGCGTCAAACTCCTCGCCCGTGGACCAGGCGACGCCGACGTAGTGGGTGGAGACGGTGTCCCCTGCCTTGGCTTCGGGGCCTTCGCCCTCAATGAGGTCGGTGATGACCAGTTCCGTGGGGACGTCGCCCTCCGGAAAATCGATCTCGGGCTTTTGGCGGTCGAATTCCCGCTGTCCAAACGACATGCTTTCTCCTCTGTGTCTGTGCTGAAGGGTGCCGCGGTGACGCGGCATCTGGTGTAAGTCTTGCTACTTGACCCCGAGGATGTCCACTACGAACACCAGGTCGCCCTTGGCTTGGCCCTGGCCGGCGTCGCCGTAGGCCAGGTCCTTCGGGATGACCAGCAGGACGCGTGACCCTACCGCCTTGCCGGCCAGGCCCTGCGTCCAGCCCTTGATGACTCCCGTGAGGGGGAACGTTGCGGGCTGGCCGCGGTCAAAGCTCGAGTCGAACTTGGTGCCGCCGTCGAGGTTGACACCCACGTAGTTGACCGTCAGGGTGTCGGACTCCTTGACGGTGGCACCGGTGCCCTTGATCAGGTCCTGGGATACCAGTGCGGTGGGGGCTGCGGCGCCCTGGACGTTGATTTCCGGGACGCCGTCCTTTTCCGTCACGGTGGGCAGTCCGGCCGGCGGGGTTACCGTCTCGCCCTGTGGCTTGTCGAGGACAGGCGTGGCATCCGCGGCGGAAAGCACCTTGATGATCAGCAGCTGGGACGGTTCGGCTGCGGCGCTGGGGCTCGGCGTGGCGCCATCGGACGGGCCGGCGCTGGCGGGCGCACTCTGCTGTCCGGGAACGGCGAGTGCCAGGCTGGACCCGACCTTCGCGCCCACGAAGGCGTTGTAGATGACGGCGCTGCTGGTCTTGAGCTCGTCGTTCAGCTCAAGCGATTCGGGTTCGTTGGCGAACGTGTCCTCGAGCTGGGAGCCGTCGGAACCGTTCAGGGCCAGGATGGAAATCTTCGCAACCTGGTTCGCCTTGACCGCGTCGCCACTGCCTTCGGAAACCACCTTGATGGTCGGTTCGCTCACGGTAAGGGGCTTTTCGAATTCCACGCCCGGGGCCTTTTTGTCCCCATTGTCGGTCAGTTTGAGGGAGTCGAACTTCGCAGTCTCCCCGGCGGACTGGCTGGTGGGCTCCGGCTGGGAGCTCTGGCCTCCACAGGCGGTCAGCAGCAGCAGGCCGGGAAGAAGGATTGCTAGTAGTCGGCGCACGTAAGAAACTTTCGTCGGGGCAGGGTGGATACGACGTCCCGCCTGGCAGCGGACAGCATCGTGGCAGGTCCCCTGGAAAAAGGACCTTATCCAGAATAGACCCTGAACCTGGACGCCAGCCCGGAGCTGCTCAGCCCATGGAGTCAAGGAGCGCGTCGACGCGCTCATCGACACTCCGGAACGGGTCCTTGCAGAGGATGGTCTGGTGGGCCCGGTCGTTGAGCTTCAGGTGCACCCAGTCAACGGTGTAGTCACGCCCCAATTCCTGGGCGCGGCGGACGAAGTCGCCGCGGAGCTTCGCACGCGTTGTCTGCGGCGGGGCGTCCACCGCACTCTTAATGACGGTGTCATCCACGATCCGGCGCACCGCACCGCGGGACTGCAGCAGGTAATAAAGGCCCCGGCTGCGGGAGATGTCGTGGTAGGTCAGGTCCAGTTGGGCGATGCGCGGCGCATCAAGGTTCAGGTTGTGGCGCTCCCTGTAGTTGTCCATGAGCTTCTTCTTGATGGCCCAGTCGATCTCGGTATCAATGGCCCTGGTGTCTCCGCTTTCGATCGCATGCAGCGTGCGTTCCCAGAGATCGAGGATCACCGGGACGTGCGGGTTGTGGGCGCCGTGCTCCTTGACGAAGGCGGTGACCTTGGTGAGGTATTCCTGCTGGATTTCCAGCGCGGTCAGCTGGCGTCCGTTCGCCAGACGGACCAGCGCCCGGCCGCTGAGGTCATGGGAGATTTCCCGGATGCTGCGGATCGGGTTCTCCATCCGCATGTCGCGCATGATAACGCCGGCTTCGATCATGCGCAGGACCAGGTCCACGGTTCCGACCTTCATCAGGGCGGTCGCTTCGGACATGTTGGAGTCGCCCACGATGACATGCAGCCGGCGGTAGAACTCGGCGTCGGCGTGCGGCTCATCCCTGGTGTTGATGATGGGGCGGGACCGAGTGGTGGCTGAGGACACACCCTCCCAGATGTGGTCGGCGCGCTGGGAGAAGGCGTAGGTGGCGCCATGCGGGGTCTTCAGGATCTTCCCTGCCCCGGCGATGAGCTGGCGGGTCACCAGGAACGGGATGAGGATCTCGGCCAGCCGGGAAAACTCGCCGCGCCGCGGGATGAGGTAGTTCTCGTGGCTGCCGTATGAGTTGCCGGCCGAGTCGGTGTTGTTCTTGAAGAGGTAGACGGTCCCGTTGAACCCCTCCGCGGCCAGCCGCGCCTGGGCCTCATCCACCAGGTCATCAAGGATGAGTTCGCCGGCACGGTCATGGGCGATCAGCTGGGCGAGGTCGTCGCATTCAGCGGTGGCATACTCGGGGTGGGACCCGACGTCCAGGTACAGCCGGGAGCCGTTGGTGAGGAAGACATTGGACGATCGTCCCCAGCTGACAACCTTGCGGAAGAGGTACCTGGCCACCTCCTCGGGAGCAAGAGGCCTGGAGTCGGGGCTCGAGTACGAGATCCCGAATTCGGTTTCGATGCCGAAGATTCTCTTGTCCATTGGTCCTCCTAGGCCAGCAGTGCTGTGATGTCCGCAGCGTTGAGCCTGCGGAAGGCCCGCCGGGAGCCGCGAGAGGTTTCGGAAAGCCGGTCCAGCACCGCCACCTCGAGTGCGCTGGGCGGCAGCGTCATGGCCGGCTGGTCCCCCTCCTGGGCCGGAGTGAGCCCCTTCAGCGCCAGCCGGACGGCGTCGGCGAAGCCCAGTGACGCCTCCCATCCTGCCTCGATGGCCGATGAGACCCGCTCCGCCTGCCCCCCCATCACGACGAAACTGTGTTCGTCGGCAATGGACCCGTCAAACGTCAGCCGGTACAGGTGGTCCTCCGCCTGGGAGGGGCCAACCTCGGCAACTGCGAGTTCCACCTCAAAGGGTTTCTGCTCCGCGGTGAAAACCGCGCCGAGGCTTTGCGCGTAGACGCTGGCGAGTCCGCGGGCCGTGACGTCCTCACGATCGTAGGAGTATCCGCGGACATCCGCGTAGCGCACCCCTGCCTGCCGCAGGCTTTCGAATTCGTTGTACTTGCCCACGGCGGCGAAGGCGATCTTGTCGTAGATCTCCCCGATCTTGTGCAGCGATGGTGAGGGGTTCTCAGCCACGAGCGCGATGCCGTCCGCGCAACTGATGACCACGACGGACCTGCCGCGGGCGATGCCCTTCCGCGCGAAATCCGCGCGGTCCTTCATTAACTGTTCGGGCGAAACATAGAACTGCTGGGTCATCTCAGGCCTCCCGTCCGGCGATGGTGCGGGCTTCGATGACGTTTCTTGAGGCAGCAGCCAGTTCAGCGTCGGGAACCCGGCGTGCGCCGGTGCTGTCCACTGTGAAGACAACCGGCCACAATTGCCGGACGGTGTCCGGACCGCCCGTGGCGGAGTCGTCGTCCGCGGCGTCGTACAGAGCTTCGACCGCGACGGACAGTGCTTCGGCGGCGGTGAGGTTGGGACGCCAGAGCTTCTTGAGGGCGCCGCGGGCAAAGACGGAGCCGGACCCGACGGTGTGGTGTTCGTGTTCTTCGTACCGGCCGCCGGTGACGTCGTAGGAAAACAGCCGGCCGACACCGGCGCTGGTGTCGAACCCTGCGAAGAGCGGGACCACAGCGAGGCCCTGCAGCGCCATGGGAAGGTTGCCACGGATCATGGCGCCCAGCCGGTTGGCCTTGCCTTCGAGGCTGAGCTGGGTTCCTTCGATTTTTTCGTAATGCTCGAGTTCCACCTGGAACAGCCGGGTCAGGTCGATGGCTATGCCGGCTGTTCCGGCGATGCCCAGCACCGAGAAGCGGTCAGCGGGAAAGACCTTCTCGATGTGCCTGCTGGCTATGACGTTCCCCATAGTGGCACGCCGGTCCCCCGCCATCAGGACACCGCCGTCGTAGCTCAGGGTGACGATGGTGGTGGCATGCGGCACCTGCACCGGGGCGGCACCTGGCGCGCCGCCCTGGAGGGACCGGGTGAAGGGCAAAAGCTCTGGCCGGTCCCGTTGCAGGTGTTCGGCAAAGGACGAGGTGGCGTTGGCGGCTACCTGGTTGGCGGTTGATTCCTGCACTCATGCACTCCTTGTACGTGGTACTTCAACGTCGGTACAGATTCCGGCCGTCCGCGGCTTCCGCCACCCTGCGGTCCCGGTTACTGGCCGCCCTTTTGAACGAATGCCCGGACGAACTCCTCGGCGTTGGACTCCAGAACGCCGTCGATCTCGTCGAGCAGGTCGTCCACGCCTTCTGTCGAGGCCGAGGCCTGCGCCTCGGGCGGTGCCGGGGGTGCCTCGGGAATGTCGTCGTCGACCTGGCTGTCGCGTGACTGCGGCTGCTGCTGCTCCTGGCCTGCCATTGGTATCCCTCCCTGTTACTTCCCAGTGGATCCGGCGGATCCGCTGATATGCCCATCCTGCCACGGTACGGGCCGTCCGGCGCGGTTTATGCCGCAGGCGGAGCGCTATTGTGTCCCAGCAGTTCACCGAGGAACGGGCCCGCTTCGCGGTAGCGCTCGAACAACGCTCCGGTCAGGGTTTTCGTTCCCCTGAGCGGCTCCCGGGTGGGCACGCGCTGGAGCCGGCCATACCCCGGCACATCGAAGATCACGGAGTCCCAGCTTGCGCCCACCACATCCTTGCCGAAGGTGCTGATGCATTTGCCCCGGAAGAACGCCCGGGTATCTGCGGGCGGTTCCGATACTGCGGTGGCGATGGCGGAGTCCTCCACCACCCGCTGCATCCGCTCCCGGGCCAGGAGGCGGTAGTACAGGCCTTTCTCGGGCCTGATGTCGGCCCATTGGAGGTCCACCAGCCCCAACCGGGCGTCGCTCCATTCCAGTCCGTCGCGTTGCCGGTAACCCTCCAGCAGGGAAAGCTTGGCCAGCCACTCGACCGAGGAGGCCGCGGCCGCCCTGTCACTGTCGAGCTGGGTCAGGACGGTGGCCCACCGTTCCAGCACCTCGTGGGTGTGCCCATCGCCGTCCACCGCGTCCCCCACCCCGGTGTCCTGGGCAAGCTTGGCGGCTGCCTCGTGGTACATCCATTGCAGGTCCAGGGCGGTGACCCGCCTGCCGTCCACCAGCCGGAACCTGGCTGTCAGCGAGGTATCGTGGCTCACGGTTTTGAGGGCCATGACTGGTTCATGGACTTCGATCCTGGGCGCCAGTCCCGCCTCGACGAGGCTGAGCACCAGGGCTGTGGTCCCGAACTTGAGGTAATTGGAGACCTGGCTGAGGTTGGCGTCGCCGATGATGACGTGCAGCCGCCGGTATTTGTCCGCGGTGGAGTGGGGTTCGTCCCGGGTGTTGATGATGGGCCTGCGGATGGTGGTTTCCAGGCCCACTTCGGCTTCGAAGAAGTCAGCCCGCTGGCTGATCTGGAAGCCCGGAACGCCGCTGTCCTGGCCGATCCCCACCCGGCCGGCACCGCAGATAACCTGGCGGCTGACAAAGAAAGGAGTCAGCCCACGCACAATGTCCCCGAACGGTACGGAGCGGGGCATGAGGTAGTTCTCGTGCGACCCGTAGGAGACGGACTTGTTGTCCGTGTTGTTCTTGTACAGGTTTACGGGAGGCAGGGCAGGGTCCGCTGCCAGCCTGCGTACGGCAGCCAGGGCCACCAGGTCGCCGGCGGCGTCCCACGCCACAGCGTCCCGGGGATTTGTCACCTCCGGGCTGGAGTATTCAGGATGTGCATGATCGACGTAGAGCCGCGCGCCGTTGCCCAGGACCATGTTCATCAGGAGGGTGCCTGATTCGTCCTGCCCGTCGAGTTCGAGTTCCTCGCGCCCGTACGCCAAGGCGACCGCCTCGGCGTCGAGCACTGGTGGCTGGTCCGTGAGCTGGCTGGGGTGCGCGGCGCCCCGGTCCACCGTCCAGCCGCGGGCATCGTGCAGGGGCTCTTCGTCCGTGTAGTCCCACCGCGTTTCCGCGCCGCCGGCGGCACGCTGCCGGGTGACCTGGGCATACGCCTGCACCACCCGGGCGCTCATCATGGTGGCATTGGCGGAAGGTGCGGAGGGGGCGTGGATCCCGTATTCGGTCTCGGCTCCCATGACCCGCATCGCCCCGCCGACGGGGAGTCCTTCCCCGGCGGCGGGTCCCTGTGCTCCGGTCATAGATACTGTCCCGTGGTGGGCATGGTCTCGATCGACTTGCCCGGCTCCTGCCCGGCCTTGCCCTGGACGATGGTGCGGATGTAGGTGATGCGCTCACCCTTCTTGCCCGAGATGCGTGCCCAGTCGTCCGGGTTGGTGGTGTTGGGCATGTCCTCGTGCTCGCGGAACTCGTCAACCACGGCACGCAGCAGGTGCTCGATGCGCAGCCCCTTCTGGTGGGTGGTCAACAGGTCCTTGATGGCGTACTTCTTGGCCCGGTCCACTACGTTCTGGACCACGGCACCGGAGTTGAAGTCCTTGAAGTAGAGCATCTCGGTGTCGCCGTTGGCGTAGGTGACCTCAAGGAACTCGTTGGACTTGTCCGTGGAGTACATGGCCTCCACTGTGCGCTGCACCATGGCATCCACGGTGGCCTGGACGTCCCCGTTGTGCTCGGCCAGGTCCGATTCGTGGAAGGGCAGGTCCGGGGTGATGTATTTGTTGAAGATGTCGGCGGCGGCTTCGGCATCGGGTCGCTGGATCTTGACCTTCACGTCCAGGCGGCCGGGCCGCAGGATTGCGGGGTCGATCATGTCCTCACGGTTGGAGGCGCCGATGACGATGACGTTGTCGAGCCGCTCCACGCCGTCGATCTCGCTCAGGAGCTGCGGCACGATGGTGGTTTCGACGTCGGACGAGATGCCCGTCCCGCGGGTGCGGAACAGCGAATCCATTTCATCGAAGAACACCACGACCGGGCTGCCGTCGGAGGCCTTTTCCCGTGCGCGGGAGAAGATCAGCCGGATGTGCCGCTCCGTTTCGCCAACGTACTTGTCCAGGAGTTCCGGGCCCTTGATGTTCAGGAAGTAGCTTTTGAGGTCCACGTTTCCCGAGCGTTCGGCGGCCCGGGCAGCCAGCGAATTGGCCACGGCCTTGGCGATGAGCGTTTTGCCGCAGCCCGGAGGGCCGTACAGCAGGATGCCCTTGGGGGCCTTCAGTCCGTGCTCCCGGTACAGGTCAGGGTGCAGGAACGGCAGCTCGACGGCGTCGCGGATCTGTTCGATCTGCGGGCCGAGGCCGCCGATGTCCTCGTAGGTGATGTCCGGGACTTCTTCGAGGACCAGGTTTTCCACTTCGGAGCGCGGGACTTTTTCCAGGGCGTAGCCGGTCCGCGAGTCCACGGAGAGGGCGTCGCCCACCCGGAGCTTTTCCGCCAGGAGAGCGCCGGAGAGCCGGACCACGCGCTCTTCGTCTGCCCGGCCGACCACCAGGGCACGGTCCCGTCCCAGCATCTCCTTCAGCGTGGCCAGCTCGCCGGCGCGTTCGTACCCGAGCCCGGCGACGATCAGCAGTGCCTCATTGAGGAGGACTTCCTGCCCCACGGCGAGCTGGTTGATGTTGACCAGCGGGCTGACGCCCACGCGCATCTTCCGGCCCGCATTGAAGATGTCCACCGATTCCTCCGTGGCGGCCTGGCCGCTGCTGCCCGGCGAGGGCTGCCGCTTCGGGTTGATCTGGAGGATGGTGCCGAAGCTGTAGGGCGGCTGCCCTTCCTGGTCGAGGGCGTTCTTCAGGCGGAGGATCTCTGCCTTCGCAGTCTCAAGCATGCTGACCAGCTTCGAGTTGTTCTGCGTTGCCGCTGCGAGCTGGCGGTCGATGTGCCTGAGCTTGTCCCGAAGTATGTTGACCTGGCGGTCAGCAACCGAGAGGTCGTTGGCGGCAGACTGCTCTGCCGGTGTACGTCCGGAGTCCTGGTTTGGTGTCTCCATGATGTATCAGCCCCTTCCTGCGCTTCTCTTAAGACATTAGTCCCAAGAGGGCGGGTAGGGATGGAGACTCTCGAAATCTGGACTAGTTCGTGACCTCGGGGGTGTCCACGACGTTCGTCCCCGCGATGGCGTCGCGGGCGGCGCGGCGGAGCTTCTTGTCTGACACTGCCCGCTCGCCTACGGCGCCGGGGGTCCAGGCGTTCACGTCTTCTTCGTTGAACTCCGTCTTGGAGGGGCGGCGCTTGACCGAAATGCCGGTGACGCCGTCGGCGAGCCGCCGGGTGACCAGCAGGAATCCTGTGTGGGCCACCATCCGGTGGTCGGGGCGGACGGCGAGGCCCTCGAGGTGCCAGCCGCGGACCAGGGATTCCCAGGCATCCGGTTCGGTGAAGCGGCCATCGGCACGGATGGCTTCAGCGGTGCGGGAAAGCTGGGTCACCGTGGCCACGTAGTTGATCCAGACGCCGCCCGGCGCAAGGACAGTGGCGACGGCGTCGAGGCACTCCCAGGGCGCCAGCATGTCCAGGACCACCCGGTCCACGGAGCCGGGTGCCTCGGCCTTGACCACTTCTTCCTGGAAGTCCCCGAGGGAAACCTGCCATGCCGGGTGCGGGCCGCCGAAGATGGTCTCGACGTTTCCACGGGCGATGTCGGCGAACTCTTCGCGGCGTTCGAACGAGTGCAGGTAGCCGTTGTCGCCGACGGCGCGGAGCAGGGAAATGGACAGCGCGCCGGAGCCGACGCCCGCCTCCACGACGCGTGCCCCGGGGAAGATGTCCGCCATGGTGACGATCTGGCCGGCGTCCTTTGGATAGACGACGGCGGCCCCGCGCGGCATGGAGAGGACGAAGTCGGAGAGCAGCGGGCGCAGGGTCTGGTACTGCTGGCCCACGTTGTTAACGACCACCGACCCGTCCACCTTGCCGATGATCTCGTCGTGGTTCAGGAAGCCGCGGTGGGTGTGGAAGGCGCCGCCGCGCTCAAGGGTGATGGTGTTCATGCGCCCCCGCTCGTCGGTCAACTGGACGCGTTCCCCTTCGCGGAAAGGGCCGCGGCGACGGGCAGCACCCACCGGCTGCGAGCCGCTGGCGGCAGCATGTGTTGGTGCTGCTCCCTGGGCGTCGTTGACGGCGGTTTCGCTGCTCATGATGTCTTCCTCGCTCTTGTAAACCTATGGTGCCGCCGCCACTGGGTCTTTGGACGTCGTGGTTCCCGGCGGCAATGCATGACCGGCAGGTAACTCTACCGGTTCTGGCCCTGCGGGTACCTATCGTTGGGGGGACGCTTTCCTGTCATGGCGGCAAGGACGGCTTCCTGGGTCAGCAAACCGGTCACCCTGCCGTTGTGGTCGACGACGGCGTAGTGGCGCCCTTCGAGCTGCGACAGGAACTGGATCAGCTCCTGCCCCTTGGACCATTCCGGCACGTAGGCGCCGGGTGCGAGCGGGAAGGAAACCGCCGTCACGGGGGTCGAGGCCGCCGCCGGTGCCGGCACTGAGGCCAGCGCACGGGGGTCCACCACGCCCTGGGGCCTGCCGTCGGATCCGCACACCACCACGGATACGCCTTCCGCAGCTCCCAAAGCCAACGCATCGTGAACGGTGCCGGTGGCAGGAAGCCCGGCAGCCGGCGTCGACAAGGCCGCTGCACTCACCAGGGGAAGCCGCCCCCGCAGTTTCCCCTGCTGGATGGCCGCAGACGCGCCCATCCACAGGAAACTGCCCACCAGTACGGTGATCATGAGGAGGCTGAAGTCCGGTTCGTCCCCGGCCACCAGCGGCCGGAGAATGAACCAGGCCGCGATGGCCAGGACAATGATCCGGCCTCCCCAGCCCGCGGCGACGGTGCCCTTCGCCTGGCTTCCGGTGGCTTTCCAGACAATGGACTCGACGAGGCGTCCGCCGTCAAGCGGCAGGCCCGGAAGTACGTTGAAGATGCCGATGAGGAAGTTGGCCCACATGAAGATGTTGGTCAGGATCTCGGCGACGCTTCCCAGGCCGAAGGTGGCCAGCACCAGCCAGGCGCCGCCGGCAAGGACGAAGTTGGCGGCGGGCCCTGCCAGTGCCACCAGGACGGACCTGCCGGGGGACGCCGTGAAGCTTTCGAACTGGGTGTGTCCGCCCCAAAGGTTGAGGACGATCTTCTGGGTGGGCCAGCCGTAGATCTTGGCGGTCAGCGCGTGGGCCAGCTCGTGGACCAGGACGGAGATCAGGAGCAGCACGGCGTAGGCGAACGCGACCAGGTAGGCGCTGGCCCCCAGCACCGGGTTGTTCCGCGCGAGGACCGGACCGTAGGCAATCACCGTGAAGGCGGCAATAACAAACCAGGAGTAGGCGAGCACCACGGGAACGCCCGCGATGCGTCCCAGCGGGATGCCTTCGCGGCGGCCCGGCCCGGCCGGCTCAGCCACGGGGATAACCCGCAGCCGGGGCAGGTTCCAGCAGGGCCTCAAGCTCGGCAAGGGACCGGCCCGCGAGGGATTCCCAGAGCGCGTAGCTGCCGTCGTCAGGCAGCGGCACGATGTGCGGAACCGCCACCGTGGCTACGCCGGAAGCAACAGCCGCGGCCACCCCGGGAACGGAGTCTTCCAATGCCACGCAGTGGTGGATCCCAAGCTCCGGGTCGCGTTCCTGCAGCAGCTCCACGGCGGTCAGGTACGCCTCTGGGTGCGGCTTCCCCCGGGCAACCGTGTCGCCGGTGACCAGGATCTCGAAGTACGGCCGGGGAAGGCTGTCCACCACCTGCCGTGCCAGTGGCTCCTCCGACATCGTGACGAGGGCGCACCGGACCCCCGCCTGGTGCAGCTCCTCCAGGAGTTCACGGGCACCGGGCCGCCACGGGACCTGATGCCTGACGCTGCTGATCACCTCGGCGGTGAGCGAGTCAATGATCTCCCGGATTTCAAGCTTGACCCCGGCCTGCTGCAGCAGGCCGGCGGAAAACGTCAGTGACTGCCCCACCAGCTGCATGGCCTGCTCGTGGGACCAGGTTCCGCCGTGGGCCTCCACCAGCGCATGCTCTGCAGCGATCCAGTAGGGCTCGGTGTCCACAATGGTTCCGTCCATGTCCCAGAGGACGGCTTTGAGCGGGCTTTCGGAGGCTGGCAGTCGCATGCCTTCAGTCTACGGGGACTGTCTGGGCGGGGGCTGTGGGCTACGCCCTCGGCGAAGCCGGCACCGGCAATGTGGATCTTCCTTCGTCTTCCGGGGATTTGCGGCGCTTCATTCCCTGCACGAGTGAGCTCCTTGGACGTAGGGTGAAGAAATGAATAGCTTCGAGGGAGACACCGCCGAACAGGGTGCCGGACCCGAGCGGGAACGGTTCCTGCAGCCAGTGGCTGACGGGCAGCGCGTAACTGTGATGCTTGCCGCTTTTGAAGGGTGGAACGACGCCGGAGAAGCGGCCAGCGATTCGCTGCGCTACCTGAACAAGCTGTGGGGCGGCAAGAAGGTGGCGTCCATTGACGCCGATGAGTACTACGACTTCCAGTTCACGCGTCCCACGGTCCGGCGGAACGCGGCCGGGGAGCGCAAGATCAAATGGCCGTCCACCCGGATCTACAAGGCCAGTGCGCCGAATTCCAACGTGGACGTCATCTTCGTGCAGGGCACGGAACCGTCCTATAAGTGGCGCGCGTACACCGCGGAGCTCCTGGTCCACGCCGAGGCACTGAACGTCGACTACGTGGTCCTGGTGGGGGCCCTCCTCGCGGATGTTCCGCACAGCCGACCCATTCCAGTAAGCACCTCCTCGGATGATGCCCAGCTGCGGGAGCGGATGAACCTGGAAGCCTCACAGTACGAAGGTCCTGTGGGCATCGTGGGCGTACTTTCCGAAGTGGCGCTCCTGGCGGGGATTCCCACGGTGTCGCTGTGGGCGGCTGTTCCGCACTATGTTGCCCAGGCCCCCTCCCCCAAGGCCCAGCTGGCCCTCCTGCACCGGATTGAGGAGTTGCTGCAGGTGCCGCTGGACACGCATGAACTGGCGGAGGAAGCGGACGCGTGGGAGCGTGGCGTGGATGAACTGGCCACCGAGGATCCGGAGATCGCCGCGTATGTCCGGCAGCTGGAAGAAGCCAAGGACACTGCCGACCTGCCGGAAGCAAGTGGCGAGTCGATTGCCCGTGAATTCGAGCGGTACCTGAAGCGGCGGGGCCAGGACCGGCCCTGACGGCAACCAGCCCTGACATTTAGACCAAAAAGGGGGCCCCGCCGGGAAAGAATCCCGGCGGGGCCCCCTTTCTGTCAGCCCGTGGACCCCGAAGCTTAGAGTCGGATCCCCAGCAGGGCGTCCACTGCGTTGCGCACGAGGTCCTGGTCCGCGGAACTGGCCGGACCGCCGTCGGAATTTGCCTTCCGCGCCCAGCGCGAGACGGCGGCCACCGCAGCAGGGGCGTTAAGGTCTGCGGCAAGAGCTTCGCGCATCTCGCGCAGCAACGCTGCGGCGGATCCGGCCGGGGCATGGCCAAGCGCCTGCCGCCACGCCGCCAGGTCCGCCTTTGCTGCCGCGAAACCCTCTTCGGTCCATGACCAGTCGGAGCGGTAGTGGTGGGCGAGGATGGCCAGCCGGATGGCCGCGGGGTCCTCCCCCGCCGCCCGCAACTTGGAGACCAGCACCAGGTTTCCCTTGGACTTACTCATCTTCTCGCCGTCCAGACCCACCATGCCCGCGTGGGCGTAGTGCCTGGCCAGCGGCACCCCGGCCAGGGAGAAGGCATGCCCGGCTCCCATCTCATGGTGCGGGAAGATGAGGTCGGAGCCGCCGCCCTGCACCGTGAAGGGCGAGGGCAGGTACTTCTGGGCGATGACGGTACATTCGATGTGCCAGCCCGGCCGGCCGGCACCCAGGCTTCCGCCGGGCCAGCTGGGTTCGCCCTCGCGGGCAACCCGCCACAGCAGCGGGTCCAGTGCCTGTCGCTTGCCGGCGCGTCCGGGGTCGCCGCCGCGCTCGGCGAACAGTTCCAGCATCTGGGCTTCGGCGAGGTGGGAGATGGAGCCCAGGGTCCAGGCGCCGGGAGCGGTTGACTGCTTTCCGGCCGCCTCGACGTCGTAATAGACGTCGCCGTCGGGCTCACCGTTGGCACCCGGCACCGTGTACGCCAAGCCCATGCTGACCAGCCGCTCCACCTCGGGAACGATCAGCCCGATCGATTCGACGGCGCCCACGTAGTGGTCCGGGGCCAGGACGTTCAGCGCTTCCATGTCCGTCTGGAAAAGCTCCACCTGCTCCGCCGCGAGCTCGCGCCAGTCGACGCCGGTGGCCGTGGCGCGCTCCAGGAGGGGATCGTCGACGTCGGTGACGTTCTGGACGTAGGACACCTCGCCGCCGGCGTCCCGCCACGCACGGTTAAGTAGGTCGAACGCCACGTAGCTGGCTGCGTGCCCCATGTGGGTGGCGTCGTAGGGAGTGATGCCGCAAACGTACATGGACGGCCTTGTTTCGGACTCCAGCGCCACCTCCCGGCCTGCGGCGGTATCGAACAGCCGGAGGGCGGGCATGTTTCCGGGCAGGTCAGGTACGGGGCGGGTCGTCCAGGATTTCACAGACCAAGCCTAGTCCTAGGCGCTGATGACGCCGAAACCGAGCAGGAGGTACAAGGCAAGGCCCAGGAAGATCCGGTACCAGACGAAGAGCCGGTAGCTCCTGGTGGACACGAACTTCAGGAACCAGCCGATGATGACATAGCCCACTACCAGAGCGATCACGGTGGCCAGCGCCGTTTCGGGCAACCCGAACGGGCCGGTGATGCCTTCTTTGGTCACCACTTTGTAGAGCTGGTAGAGCCCGCTGCCGAAAACGGCGGGAATGGCCAGCAGGAACGAGTACCGGGCGGCGGCCTCGCGCGTGTAGCCCATCAGGAGGCCCGCGGTGATGGTCCCGCCGGAGCGGGATACGCCGGGAATCAGCGCCATGGCCTGCGCCAGGCCGTAGAGGATGCCGTGCATGTAGGTCAGCCGGCTGAGTTCACGCTCCTGCGAGCCCACAGCGTCTGCCACGGCGAGGATGAGGCCGAAGACGATCAGCATGGTGGCCACAAGCCACATGCTGCGGAGGACTGATTCGATCTGGTCCTGGAAAAGCAGCCCCAGGACGATGATGGGGAGGCTGCCGAGGATGACCAGCCAGCCCATGCGGGCGTTGGGGTCCTGCCGCGACACCTTCCCCGTCAGGGACCCGGCCCATGCCTTGACGATCCGGACGATGTCCCGCCAAAAATAGATCAGCACTGCGGTCTCGGTGCCGAGCTGGGTGATGGCCGTGAATGCAGCTCCGGGGTCCTCAGCGTTGGGGAGGAACTCGCCCACGATCCGCAGGTGTGCGCTTGATGAAATCGGTAAAAATTCGGTCAGTCCCTGCACTAGGCCCAGCAGGGCCGCTTCAAACCAGTTCACGCTAAGACCCTACGGCATGGCAGCGGTGGTTCTGCCCGTAAGCTAGCTGCTATGCAGCAGCGCTACGTCGGCAACAGTGGATTGCGAGTCTCGGCCCTCTCCCTGGGCACCCGGTCCTGGGGTGGAGAAACCGACGAACAGGACGCTTCCGAACTGCTGCGCACTTTCCTCGACGCCGGTGGGCGCCACCTGGACACTTCCGCGTCCTACGCGGGAGGCGGTTCCGAGGCCGTCATCGGGTCACTCCTGGGAGACGTGGTGTCCCGGACGGAGGTTTCCATCTCCACCAAGGCGGGAATGACGACGCCGGACGGCCGGCGGGCGGTGGATGCGTCGCGTAATGCGATGCTCACCGGCCTGGACGCGAGCCTGGCACGGCTGGGCACGGACTACGTTGATGTCTGGTTCGCGGAGGCCTGGGATGCCAATGTGCCGCTGGAGGAAACGTTGTCCGCACTGGAGCTTGCTGTGCGGACCGGGCGTGCACGCTACGCAGGGATCTCCAATTTCCGGGGCTGGCAGGCGGCCAAGGCCGCCGCCGTCAGCAGCTTCCCGCTGGTGGCGGCCCAGGCTGAATACTCGTTCCTTGAACGGCGGGCCGAGGCTGAACTGATACCGGCCCTCGAAGACGCCGGGCTGGGCCTGATGGCCTGGGGTCCGCTTGGCCGCGGAGTCCTCACCGGGAAATACCGTGGCGGCATCCCCGCCGGCTCCCGTGGCGCGTCCGGAAATGGGGCCGCGTATGTGGAGAAATATCTTGGCGAGAAGCCTTCCCGCATTGTGGACGCCGTCTGCATGGCCGCCAACGGCCTGGGCCGTACCCCGCAGGACGTCGCGCTGGCCTGGCTGCTGTCACAGCACAACGTCGCCACCGCGATCGTGGGTCCGCGCACACCCGTGCAGCTAAAGGAACTCCTGGATGCGCAGCTGACGCCGCTGCCGCCCCAGATTGCCCGGGCGCTGGAGGACGTTTCAGCCGCCTGACTGCTGAGGCTGCCGCTTACCCTTATTCTTCGACGATCTCGAGGTCCTCGTCCTCGTCCACGTCGGCTTCCTCTTCCTCTTCGTCTTCGTCGTCAAAGACCTGCAGCGGGGTTACTTCGTTGTAGGCCTCGTAAAGTGCGTCTTCGTAGACTTCGAAGGCGTCGGCGACGGCGAAAAATGCCGACTCGACTGAGGGGTCACCGTCACCGCGGCGGTTCGATGCTGCTATAAGGTGTTCTTCCAAAGCGGTGGTCAGGGACGAAAGCGCGACACGCGGATCGATGCTCATGACTTCACGTTAGCCGGAAACGGACGAAAATGGAGAGCAAATGAAGGAACAATTTCTCACCAGCTCGGTCCAGCGGGAACGGGACTATGCCAGGCAGTACGAGTACCTCGTACTGACCGTCAGCGCCGATGATTCCCTGCCTGAAGCGCGCCGCCGCCTGGTGGAACACTCCGAATACGGCAAGTGGGAACTGGAACGCAGCAAGCTTTACGTTGGCGGCGGCCGGCGCTTCTGGCTGCGCCGCCGGGTGATGCAGGTCCAACGGACCGTCTAGAGCCGCGCCGCCCAGCGGGCCGCCTAGTCTTCCAAGGGCCCGAGCCAGGCGTTGGCCACCGTGTTGTGGGCTGATTCGTCGTCGGACGGGTGGAACATCCCGGCGAGCACGTCCCGGTACAGCCGCTCAAGTTCCGACCCCCGAAAGTAGCTCAAGCCCCCGCTGACGCGGATGGCCAGGTCCACAACGCGACGAGCCGTTTCCGTCGCGTTCACCTTCAGGCCCACCAGCTTCGGGAACCATTGCGCCCCGTGGTCCGCCAGGGCGTCGACGTCGGCGGCCACGGTCTTCAGCTGCGGGTACAGGTTGTCCATGGCCATGGCGGCCTCTGCCACCTTCCAGCGGATGTCCGGATCCTGTGCGTAGCTTCGTCCGCTGTTCTTGAACGAAGTGCGGCGTTTTACCGTCTCCACCCCTACGGCCAGTGCGCGTTCGCCCAAGCCTGTGTAGACGGCGGCGAGCAGGGTTTCGAAGCAGGCGAAGATCGCGAAGACCAGCGGGTCCGGATTTGGCCCGACGGCGAGCTTGCGGAAAATCCTGTCAGCCGGCACGTGTACGCCCTCCAGGACGGTGGTGGCGGAGTGGCTGGCGCGCATCCCCAGGGTGTCCCAGTCGTCGAGGATGCGGTACCCGGGGGTCTGGCGGGTGATGAAGCCGTGGACCAGTTCCCCGTCGCCGTTCCGCGCGTGCTGGTCCTTGCCGAAGATCCCCAGCCGTGTCCACGCCGGGGAAAGGCTGGTGAAGATCTTCGTCCCGGTGAACGTGTATCCGCCGTCCGCGTCACGTTCGGCAACCGTCCGTGAGTCGAAGAGGACCGCGTCATTGCCCGCCTCGGAGTTGCCGAACGCGAACACCTCGCCCTGCGCGGCCTCCTGGAGGACGAAGTCCAGGGAGTCGTCGCCCCGGGCGGCCAGGACGTGCGCGACGCCGGTCCAGACGAGGTGCATGTTGACGGCCAGGGCGGTGGCCGGCGCCGCCGTTGCCAGCCTTCGCTGGCACTGCGCCGCCGCTTCAAGCCCGAAGCCCGGGCCGCCGTCGGACGCTGGAACGAAAAGCTTCAGGTACCCGGCGGCGGCAAGCTCCTGCAGGTCCTCGTGGAAGAACGCGTTGTCGCGGTCATAACCCCCGGCGCGGCTGCGGATCCGCTCCAGGAGGGTGTCGGGCAGGAGCTGCTCCGGGGTCGTCACCAGGGCCTCAGTAGTTGGTCAGCAGGGTGTCGAGCACCCTGGCGCCGAACTTGAGGGAGTCGGCGGGGACCCGTTCGTCGACGCCGTGGAACATGCCGGTGAAGTCCAGCTCGTCCGGAAGCATCAGCGGCGCGAAGCCGTAGCCGGTGATTCCGAGGCGGCTCAGCGATTTGTTGTCCGTACCGCCGGAGAGGGTGTAGGGCAGGACCTTGGCGCCGGGGTCCTCCTTGTGCAGGGCATCGATCATGGAGTCCACGAGGTTGCCGGCGAACGGGACCTCAAGGGAGACGTCATTGTGGACGTAGCTGACGTCGACGCCGTTGCCTGCAAGCTCGCGGACGATTTCGAGGACCTGCTGTTCCTGGCCCGGCAGGGTCCGGCAGTCCACCAGCGCTTCCGCCGACTCCGGGATGACGTTGTGCTTGTAGCCGCCCTTGAGGAGCGTCGGGTTGGTGGTGTTCTGCAGGGTCGCTCCAACGAAGCGCGCCACTGTTCCAAGCTGGCTGAGCAGGAGGTCCGGATTGTCGGCGTCGAACTCCACCCCGGTGAGTTCGGTCACGCCGTCCAGGAACTGGCGGGTGGTGGGTGTGAGCTCGATGGGCCATTTGTATTCGCCGATGCGTGTGACGGCCCCGGCAAGCCGGGTGACGGCGTTGTCGGTGTTGATCTGGGACCCGTGGCCCGCGCGGCCGTGGGCCACGAGCCGGAGCCAGGAGATGCCCTTCTCGGCGGTCTGCAGGAGGTAGGTGCGCTGGCCGCCGATGGTGGCGGAGAAGCCGCCCACCTCGGAGATGGCCTCGGTGGCGCCCTCGAACAGTTCGGGGCGGTTGTCCACCGCGTACCGGGCGCCGTAGACGCCGCCGGCTTCCTCGTCGGCGAAGAAGGCGAAGATGATGTCGCGTTTGGGCTTCCTGCCTTCCCTTGCGAAGCCCCGCAGGACCGAGAGGATCATGGCGTCCATGTCCTTCATGTCGACGGCGCCGCGGCCCCAGATGAGGCCGTCCTTCAGTTCGGCGCCGAACGGGTCGACGGACCACTGGTCGCGAAGGGCCGGAACGACGTCCAGGTGGCCGTGCACTACGAGTGCGCTGGCGGACGGGTCCTCGCCGGCCATGCGGGTGACCACGTTGGCGCGGCCGGGGGCGGACTCGAAGATCTCGGCGTCAAGGCCCACCTCTTCGATCAGCCCGGCGGCGTACTCGGCGGCAGCCCGCTCCCCCGGTCCGGATCCGTCACCGTAGTTGGAGGTGTCGATCCGGATGAGCTCCTGGCAGATCCGGACTACTTCATCCTGGGGCAGGACGTCAGGCATGTGAAGGCTCCTCGCTTGGGACTGGGTGGAAAACGGGCTGAATCGCTGCCCTCAGCCTACCGAGTTGGCCCGATTCGTTGTTCACGAAAAGTCGTGTTAGAGTTTTTCTCGCTGCTTCGGAGAGGCGCGAAACACTGAAAGGTGTGAACGGCTCCCCGAATACCACCTGCGCGGGTGGCGGAATGGCAGACGCGCTAGCTTGAGGTGCTAGTCCTCGAAAGGGGGTGGGGGTTCAAGTCCCCCTCCGCGCACATATGGGAAGCCCCGGAAAATCGTTGATTTTCCGGGGCTTTCTTCGTTCCTGCGCCACGCGGCCCGCTCGCCGGCCGTCCCGGGTTGGCGACCTAAGGCGGGGACGTACCCGGAGGTCAGAGTATCCGCTGGAACAATCGGTGGTCCTGCCACTGGCCGGCTATCCGGAGGTAGCCGCGCGCCGTGCCATAGGGCTCGAAGCCGTTCTTCTCAAGCACCCTTTGGGACGCGGTGTTGTGCACCAGCGTCGCGGCTTCAAGGCGGTGCAGGTTCAGCACCGCCTTGGCGATGTCCGCGG
Source organism: Arthrobacter sp. MOO21 (assembly GCF_057369995.2). Lineage (NCBI taxonomy): Bacteria > Bacillati > Actinomycetota > Actinomycetes > Micrococcales > Micrococcaceae > Arthrobacter > Arthrobacter sp. MOO21. The sequence continues at coordinate 3,863,424 of NZ_CM170671.2, forward strand.
CTGCGCCCACCGCCGCGGTCATGACTCCGGACCCCTGCTGCGCCTGGTCAATCCAGTAGCCAAGGTGTGCGTTCTGGAAGGCACCGCGCACGATCGAACTCAGCGTCAGCAGCCCGACGACGCTGCTGCCCCTTGCCAGCACCATCGGAAGAGCCGTGCCCGCGGCGAGTTCTCCACGCTGCCTGGTGATCACCTCTCGCTGGCCGTGGACCGTGTAAAACGTCTCGGGGCGGATTGGCTCCCACGGGGCGAGGTGTGCGCGGTTCCGCTGGAATGCCTCTGCCAGCGCCCGGGCATCCAATTCCTGGACTGGCCGGAGCACGATGCCGCCTGCGAGGACAGAAGAGAAATCCATCCGCCCACACTACCCATCCGGGTGCCCTCGTGGGGCCCCGCGCGAAGTCCGGGGCCACAGATGCCTGTCCATGCAATGGACATCAGCGCTGGTGCGAGGATTGAGGACCCGGCCGCCCCCATTGGCATCGCGGTGCGTTTCCAGGGCCAGGGACAGCGATAGGTTGGTGCGGTACGCCAGACCGGATCGGGACATGGGAGCAGAAGTGAAAGCGATCGTATACGCAGAGACAGGGCCTTCGACGGTATTGCGGTTTCAGGACAGGCCGATCGCCAACCCCGGGGACGGCGAAGTCCGGGTCCGGCTCGTGGTGTCCGGGGTGAATCCCACTGACTGGAAATCACGGTCCGGAGGCGGGAGCAAGAAGCTTGACGCACCCAAGGTCCCTAACCAGGACGGAGCCGGCGTGATCGACGAAGTAGGCCCCGGAGTGGGTGGACTCAGTGTTGGTGACCGGGTCTGGCTCTGGGATGTTGCCTGGGGCTGCAATGAAGGCACGGCCCAGGAGTACGTCGTCGTACCGGCGCATAAGGCCGTGGCGCTTCCCGACATCGAGTCCTTCGACACCGGCGCCTCCCTGGGGATACCAGCGTTGACAGCGCACCGGGCACTGACGTCCAACGAGGACGGGCCTGCCAGGCTCTCCGCGGGGGCCCTGGCGGGCCGGACCGTGCTGGTCACCGGCGGCGCCGGTGCGGTGGGGCACGCCGCCATCCAGCTCGCATGCTGGGCCGGTGCAACAGTCATCACAACCGTCAGCGGGGACCGGAAGGCTGACCTCGCGCGGCGCGCCGGTGCGGCGAAGGTGGTCAACTACCGGACGGACGACGTCGTTGCTTCAGTCCGCGCGGAAGTGACGGAGGGTGTTGACATCATCGTGGACGTCAACGCCCCAGCGAACATCGGCACGGACCTGCAGGTGCTCAAACCCGGGGGAACCATCTCCATCTACGCCGCCAACCCCGGGGAATCACTCAACGTGCCCATCCGCGAAAGCATGACAAAGAACGTCCGGTACCAGTTCATCCTCACCTACACCGTCACGGACGAGCAGAAACAGCACGCAGTGGCCGCCGTGGCGGACGCCCTGGCCGCGGGCGCGCTCCGCGTCGGGGAGGAACACGGGCTGCCGGTGACCCGCTTCCCGCTCGAGGCGACGGCTGCAGCCCACGACGCCGTTGAACAGGGCACGGTTGGAAAGGTGCTCGTCGACATCGCAGCCCCCTAAGCGGCCTTGCCGACATGAATGGGCGGCCCGGCGCATACTGGAGCGGTGACTGACTCCGATGATTTCCTGGCCTGGGTACGGACTGCGTTGCACGACGCCGAACTGGCTCTCCACAACGGCGACGCGGGACCACGCCGTGCCGTCTGGTCCCGCAACGAACCCGTCAGTGTCCTGGGCGCATGGCGAAGTGCCTTCGGGCAAAGGGAGCTGGACGAATTGTTCGCCAGCCTTGCGCAACAGTTTTCGAAGTGCACGGCATACGAGTTTGAACTATTGGCCTACGACGTCCAGGGCGACATGGCCTACACTGCCGGTTTGGAACATACATCGGCGTCCGTCGACGGCATGCCCCGCAGTTACGTCCTGCGTGCCACGCAGGTCTATCGCCGGGAAGACGGCCTCTGGAAGGTGGCACACCGCCACGGCGACACCGTCGCCGAGTGATCGCGCACCGGGTAGCGCCTTGCCGGATTCACCGCGCCAGCCGGTCCCGGGCCGCATGCTCGACCAGGACGGGCACGAACGCGCGCACCCTCCCCGTGTCCAGCAGTCTGTGCTCCTGTTGGACGACGTCCTCGATCTGTTCCCTGGATAGACCGGGAAACCTGGCCGCCAGCCGGTCCACCACTTCCGCCAACGCCCGCAACTCTTCACTCACGCCCATCGCAAAAGTGTCGGCCCATGGGCGGCTGCGGTCAAGACTTGACCCGGCAGTCGGGCAGGTGCGGAAGCGGTTATCCTCGCCGTCAGTGAGGGTGCAGCCTTCGGGGCCGGGGGTGCCGGTTCCGCCCCTGCGTCCCAGCGGCCACCGGCCGGTACTCGATCCGCCGCGCGTCCCGTATGTCACGCCGTTCCTGCCGCCGCGCTTTCCGCTCCGGCCGGTCAATGGCGGACAAAATCGTCAGCGTTACTGCCATCCACAGGAACGCCGTCACAAACACCAAGGCAATTGCCATCTCAGTGCCCATACCACATTCTAGGCCTTGGCGGCGCGCTGCAACCCTTGGCAGAACCACATTCAGGATGCGCTGGCCCACGTTCCTAAAGTAGCCCCAGCCCCCTGACGGCTGCCATGACGTCCTGCACCTGGACCGCCAGCAGGGCCGGGTCCGGCTGGGCGGCGAACGTGTCACCACGCCGCAGTTCAGCCCGGGTGAGCACGACGTGGGGTCCCGGCGGCGGACCCCAAATTTCGGGTGGCGCCGGGCCAAACAGCACCACGGACGGCGTGCCGTAGGCGGATGCCAGGTGAGCGGCGCCGGTATCAGCGGAGATCACCAAGCGGGCGGAGGCAATCGTAGCCGCAAATTGGCCCAGCCCCAGCACTCCGGCCAGCACAGCTTCCGAAGGCAGCCCCGCGAGGCGGCAGACCTCTTCAGCCCTGTCCTTCTCGGAATGGCCGCCGGTGAAGACCACCTGGTGCCCTGCTTCTGCGAGCGCTGCGGCCACTGCGGCGAAGCGTTCTGCCGGCCAGAGCCTGCTGCCGTAGGCCGCGCCCACATGGAGGACTGTCGCACCGGGGATGGGACTTGGAACATGGGGTTTGTCCAAATGGACGTCCAGCGGGTCGGCCGCTATTCCGTGCCATTCCACGAGGCGGACCCACCGTTCGCGTTCATGCAGTTCCGGCCGCCAGGGCGGCCCTTCACGATGCGGGCTGCGGTGTCCAATCACCTGCCGCGCCTTGAGCGCTTCGATCCGGCCCTGGCTCTCCGGACCGCTGCCATGCAGGTTGACGGCAACATCCACCACGCCCGGCTCCATCGCCAACGGCTCGTCAAGGCCGTGGGTGGGCAGCAACTCGTAGCCGCCTACCAGCCCGAGCGCTTCGGACAGCCAGCCCTGCGCCGCGTACCTCAGCCGGTGCCCGGGAAACGCGCGGCGGATCCCCTTCAGAGCCGGCACGGCAACCAACAGGTCTCCCAGCTTCAAGGCGCGAAGCACCAGGAGCTCGGGCTTGCCATCAGGCAGGAAGCTGTCCACGGCCTCCTGTGCAGCTCCCCCGCCGTTCATGCCTTCCCCTTTGCGGCCCCGGTGGCCGTCAGGCTGCGCACATCCTCATATACATCCTGCACTCCGATGGTGCCCACGATCGATTCGTCGTGGGAGCAGCGCGGAGCTGTCCAGCCGACCTGGGTCACGTCGATGCCGCACGTAGGGCAGGCCGTCACCCAGGAAGCGTGGACGCGGTGCAGGCTCCTGCCGAGCGCTCCGGCATTGATGACGTTACCCACCCAGAAGATTCCGACCGTGGGGACACCCAGGGCCTGGGCCAGGTGCCGGGGACCGCTGTCATTGGCCACGACGGCGTCGGCCCTGGCAAGTAACGCCACAAGGCCCGCCATGTCGAGGGCACCGGCGACCGAGGACACCGCGGACGAGGATGCAAGTCCGCTGATCCGTTCGGCCAGCTCCTGTTCACTGCCGTCGCCGACGATCACCACCCGGGAACCGTCCGCAGCGCAGGCAGCCGCGAGTTCGGCGAACTTTTCTGCCGGCCACCGGCGCCGTGGGTCGGTAGCCCCTGGATGAAGCACCACCAGTGGCCGCCCGTCGTCGTCTCCCCTGTCCTGCAAGGCTCCCCCGCCGGCGGGGGCCAGCCGCGCCTCCAGGTCCACGGGGAAGGCGCCCGCGAAGCCGGCCACCTCCAGCGCCCTCAAGGGCTCGTGCTGGTAATAGAGGTATGGGATTGTCCGTTCCAGGCTTGCGGCGTCAGCAGTCCGGGTGCCCACCGTATGGCGTGCGCCCAACCGCGACAGGAACGGGTTTGAGTAGCGGCCGCCGCCGTGCAGCTGGACGGCGAGGTCGAAGTTGCGTCCGCGCATGTCGGCAAAGAACTCCTCCAGCGCCTCCGCGTCCTCCTCCCCCGGCCGAACGCCCTCGGCGAACGGCAGCACCCGCACCTCATCCACCGGGCTCGTGACGGAGTCCAGCAGTGCCTGGTGGATGGGAGTGCCCAGAAGGGTGAGCTCCGCCCCGGGATAGGCAGCCTTAAGCGCCGCCATGGCCGGAATGGCGAAGATAAGGTCACCGAGCCCACCGCCGCGCAGGACGGCGATCCTGGCGACGTCCGGAAATTTCTCCAGGACCGGACCAACGCCCATGCCAATTTGTGCGGCCCCACCGAACTCCGCCGTGAGTTGCTCCATGTAAGGACCCTTCCCTAGTCGCTGGGAACGGCCTGCGCCGCCCCTTCGTTGCCCATGCAGCCGGAACGCGGTCTCAAACCTGTTGGCTGCTTGCTGATCCTTTACCCAACAGGCGGCGGATCTACGCCCCCTGTTGGGGAATAGGGGGTTGATGCTGTACGTTTCATACCCGAAAGCGAACCAAAGAAAAGAGAAGCACCTAAAGTGGCAACCGATTACGATGAACTGCGCTCCGACGTCAAGGAATCGCAGGACAACTCCCTCGAGCAGCTCCAGTCAGCCAATGCTCCCGACGCACGCAGCGTTGTGCTGGAGCTTGACGAAGCTGACGGACTGGACAGCGCCGGGGTCCCTGGCGGTGAGTTTGTCGCGGAGGAACTCGTGGTCCAGGTCATTCCACAGGCCGAGGACGAGTTCACCTGCTACTCCTGCTTCCTGGTGCGGCACCGGTCACAGATCGCCCGCCAGAAGGACGGCCACAGCTACTGCACCGAGTGCGAAGGCTAAGCGACACACTTCCGCAACGTCATCCGTAGGCACGCCCTGGCGTGCCTTTCGGCTTTAAGCCCCCCGGCCAGCACCGCTGGCGTGGGCAAGGAATATACGACGACGACCGGCCGCCAGGAGGCAGCATTGACCAGCCCCGGCAGATTCTGGGACACCTTCACGAACGCCTTCCTCCAGGCACCCGTCCCGGACATCACCTGGACGGAGATGCTGCTGACTCTTGCGGCAGCGATCACACTGTCCATCCCCCGGCGTTCATGGCGCTACTTCGGCCTCCTGGCCACCGCCACCCATGAGCTGGGGCACGCCTTCGCCGCCGTAACCACCGGCCAGAGGCTCTCGGGCATCCGGCTTCGCCTTGACCACTCCGGGACCACCACCACCCGCAGCCGGAGCCGGCTGGCAACGGCCTGGTCCTGCTTCTGGGGGTATCCGGTCCCCGCGATCGTTGGCGCGGCCTTCGTCTGGGCGGGCGTCAGTGGATGGGGCCCGGCCGCCATGGCGGCCAGCGCCCTGACGCTGGCTGTGTCCCTGCTGTTCCTGCGCAATGCCGCCGGTTTCCTGATCACAGGTGCCGCCATTGCCGGTATTGCGGCCCTCATCGTCCTGGTGCCTGCTGCTTTCACGGGCCATGTGGCGGTCTGCCTCGGCCTTGCGCTGCTCGTCACCGCCGTCCGGGACCTCCTGAAGCTGGCGAACGTGCACGTGCGTCGCCGTGAGCGCCTGGGAAGTTCCGACGCCTACCTGCTGTACCGTGCCACGGCCGTTCCGTCCGCACTGTGGATCGCTTTGTTCGCCGTCCTGGTGGCCGGAGCGTGGTTCGCGGCGTGGCAGCCGGTCTCAACCATCCTGCTCAAAGGCGCATAGTCTGGTGCCATGAGCCAGGAAACAGACAGCACCCATACCGCAGCCCCTGCCCAGCACAGCACCCGCGGAGCCTACGTGACCGGCGGCGCGGAGTTCACCCGCGACACCAACTACATCGAGGACCGCATCACGAGGGAGGGCGCTCCCGGCAACAACGGCGAACCCGGCTGGCCAGTGGAATCCGGCCGCTACCGGCTGATCGCGGCCAGGGCATGCCCATGGGCCAACAGGACGGTCATTGTCCGCAGGCTGCTGGGGCTGGAGGATGCCATTTCCCTTGGACAGCCCGGACCCACCCACGACGCCCGCTCCTGGACCTTCGACCTCGACCCCGGAGGGGTGGATCCGGTCCTGGGGATCGAACGCCTGCAGGAGGCGTACTTCAAGAGGTTCCCCGGCTACCCCCGCGGGATCACGGTTCCGGCCATCGTCGAGGTTTCCACCGGCCAAGTGGTGACCAACAACTTTCCCCAGATCACGCTGGACTTTTCGACCGAATGGACCGAGTTTCACCGGCCGGGCGCACCGGAGCTCTACCCGGCCCACCTCCGCGCGGAAATTGACCAGGTCAACAAGCGCATCTTCACCGAGGTCAACAACGGTGTCTACCGCTGTGGCTTCGCCGGGTCCCAGGAGGCGTACGACTCGGCGTACGACAGGCTGTGGACTGCATTGGACTGGCTTGAGGACCGCCTCTCCCGCCAGCGCTACCTCGTGGGAGACACCATCACCGAGGCCGACGTCCGGTTGTTCACCACGCTTGCCAGGTTCGATCCGGTCTATCACGGACACTTCAAGTGCAACCGGCAGAAGCTCAGCGAGATGCCGAACCTGTGGGGCTATGCCCGGGACCTGTTCCAGACGCCGGGTTTCGGGGACACCATCGATTTCGTGCAGGTCAAGCAGCACTACTACATCGTGCACGAGGACATCAATCCCACCGGGATCGTTCCCGCCGGCCCTGACCTGGCCGGGTGGCTGGAGGACCATGGCCGGGATTCCCTTGGCGGCCGGCCGTTTGGCGACGGAACACCGCCGGGTCCGGTCAAGGCCGGAGAGGAAGTCGCAGCCGGGCACGGAGCGGCGCACTAGAAGGAAAACGCTTTCCGTCTAGACTGGGAGGATGCAGACTCCCCTCGGCTTTGTTGCGCCCGGCTATGAGAACGTGCTCGCATTGTTCCAGTCCTTCCTTGCTTCCGACGCCGGGTACAGCGCCCAACTGTCCGCGTACCACAAGGGCGCCCAGGTGGTCAGCCTGACCGGCGGTCCGGACATGGCGCCCGGCACCATTACCGGCGCCTATTCCTGCTCCAAGGGTGTTGGCGCGATGGTCATCGCTTTGCTTGTCCAGGACGGACTCCTCGACCTGGACAAGCAGGTTGCGTACTACTGGCCGGAGTTCGCCGTCCACGGAAAGGACAGGCTGCTGGTCCGTGAGGCTCTGTCGCACCAGGCCGGCCTGATGGGCCCCGACGGCGGCTTCGCGCTTGACGAGTTCACCACGCCCCGGGCGGCGGCCCGGCTTGCCGCTGCCGCACCTTCCTGGGAACCCGGCCGGCAGTTCGGATACCACGCGCTGACCATCGGCATCCTCATGGAGGAACTTTGCCGCCGCACTGCAGGCGAGGAACTGCAGGACCTCTATGACCGGCGGATCCGCCGGCCTGAGGGCGTGGACTTCTTCCTTGGCCTGCCCGGGGACGAGGAACCGCGGTTCCTGGAGGTCCTGTACCAGGAAGACCCTGAGCAGGCGTGGGTGGATCCGCTGAGCCTTGAGGGTGTCAACAGCAACGCACCCGTCAGCACCATCATGGAGCTACCCAATATCCGGGCAGTCCGGGCTGCCGGCATGTCTGCCGCCGGCGGCGTGGGTTCGGCAGAGGGGCTCGCCCGGCTTTATGCTGCTGCGGTCACGGGCGTTGACGGGCGGCCGGCATTCCTGTCGGCCTCGACCATCCAGGCGATGTCGCGCGAGCAGGTGTGGGGCCTGGACCGGTCCTCAGGACTGGACAACGCGTTCGCCGTGGTGTTCATGAAACCCCATCCGTCGCGGAACTTCGGCAGCCGGAGCGCGTTCGGCCACGAGGGAGCCAATGCGGCCCTCGGATTCGCCGACCCCGCTTACGGGATTGGTTTTGGTTACATACCACGCAGGGCTGAAGAGGGCCGCACGCCAGGCAGGGCACACCGGCTGGCCGCCGAGGTGCGGCGCGCGGCCGCCGCCTTGTCCTAAGGCGCCGTTGCCGCCTACTGTAAACCGGATGGGTAATACTCAAGCACGACCGGACGTACGGTGGGCTCGGGGGACCCAATTTCTCAAACAGGCAGTGGAAGGACTTTCAGCGGCCTTTGCGGCCCAACGGCTGCAGCTGGCAGGAAAAGCGGCTTTGGCCGCAGGGCTCGCGTTCATGATCGCACCGCTCATGCCGGGCGCGGCCTCGCATTACGCCTACTATGCGCCGCTGGGCGCACTCGTGGCTATGTACCACAATGTTGCCGGCTCTGTCCGCCAGGGCCTGCAGACCCTTGCCGGATTGGCGCTGGGTATTGGACTCGCCTTCATCCTGGTCAGCATCGCAGACCCCTCACCGCTGACGGTGGCCATCTTCATGGGCATTGGTGTGCTGCTGGGCGGGCTCCCGCGCATAGGCTCAGGCAGCGACTGGATCCCGACGGCGGCCCTGCTGGTGCTGCTGGTTGGCGGCAAGAACCCGGACGACTTTTCCTTCGGATACCTGGTGCAGATGGGGGCCGGCGTGGCTGTGGGCGTGGCGGTCAACTTCCTGATTTTCCCCCCGTTGCATCTGAGCGCCGCGGCAGCGAGCCTGGCCGAACTGCGCCTGGCCCTGGGAAAACAACTGACCGACATGGGCGCCGCACTCAAGGAAAACTGGCCTCCGGAGCACGAGGAATGGTCCCGCCGCTCCGATGAGCTGGCAGAGGCCGCCAGGTCCGTGCGGCACCTTGTCAAGGAGGCGGACGCCAGCCGCCGCGCCAATCCCCGGAGAAAGCTGCACCCCCGGGACGTGGACCAGGACTATCGCCACCTCCGGGAGCTGGAGCGGGTGACGTTCCACATCCAGGACATGACGGACGTGCTCTCCGACGTGATCTGGAAGGACGACGTCCCCTACGCCATCCCGCTGGAGGACAGCGAACCACTGGCCGACGCCATCTCAGCCACCGGAGTACTGCTGTCCTCCTACAACGACACCGATGTGGACGTTCCGAGGGACAGCTTCGACGCCGCAAAGGCGGCGGTGGAGGCCTGCATGGCCGCCACCGCCGACCGGGACGCCGGCCAGGGAACGGTCCCTGCCTCCGAGTCGATACTCCTCAGCCTGCACCGGATCCTGCGGGCCGTCCAACCGGCCACCTAGGTCACCGGCAGGCCGTGGGCTTCATGGAGCGCCTCCACCGTCCCCCTGAAGTGGCGCCGGCCCGACCGCGGATTCCACGCAACGAAGGTGGAACGCTTCCACGCACCCGCTCCGCCTTGCTCCGTGCTGATTTCCAGCGCAACGCGGCACGGAAGGAACACGGGCGCTTCGAATTCCACGTCCCAGGCAAAGGAGTCCCCCCGGGCGGGGCCCACGTCTGCGAGCGCCCGGGAAGCAAGGTACATGCCGTGGGCGATGGAACGCCGCATGCCCAGTGCCTTGGCGGACAGCACGCTGAGGTGGATCGGGTTGAAGTCCCCCGACACCGCGGCGTACGCGCGGCCAGTATCCACCCCCAGGTGCCACAGGGCGGTGGGATCGGGCGCTGAGAAGTCGGCTATCGGTTCGGCAGCGGAGGCTTTATCGATTCCCGGCAGGAAAACGCCCTTGGCCAGGTACGTCGAAACCCCCCGCCAGTGCACACGCCCGGTCCCTGCCGGGCCCACTTCCGCCACGACGTCCACCTGCGTGCCGGCCCGGTGCCCGCGCAGGTTCTCCACCCGGGCGGTGGCATCCAGGAGATCCGTGAACACCAGCGGCGAGCGCTGTTCAATGCTGTTCCGCACGTGGATCATGCCGAGCAGGGGCAGCGGAAAGTCGTCGCGGTTCAGCACGCTCATGGCCAGGGGAAAGGCGAGGGCGTGGATGAAGCCGGCAGGCAGGACGTCGCTGGCGGTCTCGCCGATCAGGTGCTGGTATGCCGTGAGGTTTTCGACGTCGACCCTGACTCCCCTGACCTCATGCCCTTCAGCCGGAAGGGTGGCAGTGTCGTGCGCGCCCAGAAGCCTCCGCCGCGCAGCCTGCGCGGCAGCATTGACATAGAGCTTGGACAAGGACGGCATCTCGGGGAGGATCACCGTCTGCGGCAGCGTCATGCCCCCACCAGGTTCTGCCCGCACACCCGCAGCACCTCTCCGTTGATACCGCCGGCGGCGTCGCTGGCAAGGAACGCAATCGTTTCCGCTACATCGGATGGCAGGCCGCCCTGCTGCAGCGAGTTCAGGCGGCGGGCCACCTCCCGGACTGCAAAGGGAATGCGTGCGGTCATCTCGGTTTCTATGAAGCCTGGGGCGACGGCGTTGATGGTTCCGCCGCGGGCAGCCAGCAGCGGCGCAGTGGCGTGGACCATTCCCATCACTCCCGCCTTCGAGGCCGCATAGTTGGTCTGCCCGCGGTTTCCCGCGATACCGCTGGTGGAGGCAACCGAAACGATGCGCGGGGAAGAGCGGAAGTGCTCCGATGCCAGCAGGGCCTCGTTGATCCGGAGCTGGGCGGCAATGTTGATGTTGATGACCGAACTCCATCGGGCCTGGTCCATGTTCGCAAGGAGCTTGTCCCGCGTGATCCCCGCATTGTGGACCACGATGTCCAGCCGGCCGTGCCGCTGCACTGCGTGGTCGAGAATCCGCTGCCCGGCGTCGGCCGCACTGATGTCCAGCTGCAGGGCCGTGGCCCTCACCCCGTTGGCCACGGCCGCCAGCTGGTCACCTGCCGCCGGGATGTCCACGAGGACCAGGGTGGCGCCGTCGCGGTGCAGCGTGCGGGCAATCTGGGCGCCGATGCCGCGCGCCGCACCGGTCACAACAGCCACTTTCCCGACCAGTGGCTTTTCGGGGTCGCCGGGTAGTTCGCCGTGTTCGCTGGAGACCGTCAGGAACTGTCCGTCCACGAACGCCGACCGGCCGGAGAGGAAGAACCGGATGGCACCGAGCGAGCTGGGGCTGGTCGGGGGCAGCCCGTCCGCCAGCAGCACGCCATTGCCCGTTGCTCCGGCGCGCAGCTCTTTCGCGAGTGACCGCAGGAAGCCGTCCACCCCCTGCCGTGCCGCAGCAGACGCAGGAGAGGAGGCTTCCGACGCTGGGCGGGATACCGTGATGACGCGGCCGCCCGGCCGCAGGTCGCGCAGGGAGGCGGCGGCAGCCAGCACAGGCTTTTCGAGGTCTGCCGGATGCTCCAGTTCGTCCAGGACCAGGATGATGGCCCCCAGCTTCTCCGCCGGGACGGCATGCCGCCGGACGTCCAGGTTCCAGGACAGCAGTTCGGCGGCGAGCTTGTCCGCACCGGCCGTGCTTCCCTGTACGACGACCGGACCGGTGACCAACGGCTGGCCCGGCTCGTAGCGGCGAAGGGCCACCGGCTGCGGCAAGCCAAGCTTCTTAGCGAGGCTCCGGGCCGGGCCGCTGCTGACCAATTGGGTGTATGTATCCGTCATGCGGGCCCCCTACAGCGATTCGAGGATTGCGACGACGCCCTGGCCGCCGGCGGCACACACGGATACCAGCCCGCGGGCAGGCCGGCCGTTGGAGTTCCCCTTGGCGTGGAGCATCTTGGCGAGGGTGGCCACGATGCGCCCGCCGGTCGCCGCGAAGGGGTGGCCGGCGGCCAGCGAGGAACCGTTGACGTTCAGGCGTGAGCGGTCGATGCTGCCGAAGGCACCGTCCAGGCCCAGGCGGGTGCGGCCGAATTCGTCATCCTCCCAGGCAGCCAGGGTGCTCAGCACGGTCGCGGCGAAGGCTTCGTGGATTTCAAAGTAGTCGATGTCGGCCAGGGTGAGGTTGTGGCGGGCCAGCAGCCTGGGGACGGCGAACACCGGCGCCATCAGCAGCCCGTCCTTGCCGTGAACGAAGTCCACCGCTGCCGCCTCGGCGTCAACCACGGCGGCGAGCTTGGGCAGGTCGCGCGCGTCGGCCCATTCCTCGGACGCCAAGAGGACGGTGGAGGCGCCGTCGGTCAACGGCGTGGAGTTTCCGGCGGTCATGGTGGCGTCGGCACCAAGATTGCGGCCGAAGACCGGCTTCAGTGAGGCCAGCTTCTCCATGGACGTGTCCGCGCGCAGGTTGGCGTCCCGGGTCAATCCCCGGTACGGGGTCATCAGGTCGTCAAAGAAGCCGGAGTCGAACGCTGCCCCAAGGTTCCGGTGGCTGTTCAGCGCAAGTTCATCCTGGGCCTCCCGGGTGATCTTCCACTGCGCCGTGGTGAGCGCCTGGTGCTCGCCCATGGACAGGCCGGTACGGGGCTCCGAGGTGCCCGGTGCCAGCGGTGCCAGGTCCTTGGGACGGAGCCGGCTGAGGATCTGCAGCCGCTGCGGAAGGGTCTTGGCCCGGTTGAGGTCCAGGATGATCTCGCGGAGGCCCTCGCTGACCACTACGGGTGCGTCCGATGCCGAGTCGACTCCGCCGGCGATGGCTGAATCGATCTGGCCCAGCTTGATCTTGTTTGCCAGGCCGACCACTGTCTCAAGGCCCGTGGCGCAGGCCTGCTGGAGGTCGTAGACGGGTGTCTCGGCGGACAACGCGGAACCCAGGACAGCCTCGCGGGTCAGGTTGAAGTCCCTGGAGTGCTTCAACACCGCGCCGGCGGCCACCTGGCCGATGCGCTCATCCTGGAGGCCGAAGCGGGCAATCAGCCCGTCCAGCGCTGCGGTGAGCATGTCCTGGTTTGAAGATTTGGCATAAGCCCCCCCGGCCCGGGCGAACGGGATCCGGTTGCCGCCGACAATCACCGCCCTGCGGGTGGCTGGAACGGTGGTTCCCTGGGCTGCTGCCCCTGGGCCGGGCACGGACTGTCCGTCAATGGACATGGATAGCTCCTCTGGTCACAAGCGGTTACCGATACCCAGCGTACCTGATACGCTCAGTATCGTGAACAACCCGGATACCAGCACCGAACACCAGTCCGGCGCCAGCCCCGACGGCCGGTCCTCGCGCTGGCAGAGCCACCGGGAGGAACGCCGCCGGGAGCTCATCAAACAGGCGCGCAAAGCCGTGCACGCCCTTGGCAGCGACGCCTCCATGGAGGAGATCGCAACAGCGGCGGGAACGTCCAAATCCGTGTTCTACCGCTATTTCGGCGACAAGGCAGGGCTGCAACAGGCGGTGGGCGAGGTGGTCCTGAGCCAGATGCAGCACCGCATGCGGGAAGCTGCGCAGGGCGCCCAGACACCGCGGGAAGGGTTGCTGGCGATGGTCTCGGCCTACCTTCAAATGGCCGACACCAGCCCCAGCGTGTACACCTTTGTCACCAGCCACGCGCCGGGCGATCCTGGCGGCACGCCGGCGTCCGCGATGGGCAGTGCACTGGGCCACTTCTTCGACGCCGTTGCGGAGATGATCGCCACGCCCATGCGCTCCCACCTGGGCGGCGGCCGGGAAAACGTCATCGGCTACTGGCCCAAGGCCGCCATCGGCCTGGTGCGGAATGCCGGCGAGCAGTGGCTCAGCACGCCCGACTCCCCCGCCAAGCCCGACCAGGAAACCATGGCACGCCAGATCACCGCATGGCTGTGCGTAGGCATTGCCCCCGAGCTCACCACGGGCTCACAGACAACAAAGTTATCCGCCAACGAAGGACTGTGACATGACTGAAGTAGTGGACCGATCCACCCGCAAGGCATTCCGCCCCGCGGCCAGCCCGGCCGCGGCACACAAATCCGCCGGCACCCGGCCCGCCGTCGACGTCGCGGCCCTGGGTGCACAGCTGCTGGGCCGGTGGTCCGCGGTCCGGTTGCAGGCCAGGGAACTCGCCGCGCGGCCGGAACTGCACAAGATTGAGGGCCTGACGCACACGGAGCACCGCGCACGGGTGTTCGGCCAGTTGAAGTACCTCGTTGACAACGAGGCCGTGCACCGCGCCTTTCCCTCTGAGCTGGGCGGGTCCGACGACCACGGCGGCAACATTGCCGGCTTCGAGGAGCTGGTGGTGGCGGACCCGTCCCTGCAGATTAAGGCCGGCGTCCAGTGGGGGCTGTTCGGCTCCGCGGTGATGCACCTGGGAACCGCTGACCACCACGCCAAGTGGCTGCCGGGCATCATGAGCCTGGACATCCCCGGCTGCTTCGCCATGACGGAAACCGGCCACGGGTCCGACGTCGCCAGCATCGCCACCACGGCCACCTACGATCCTGCCACCGGGGAGTTCGAGCTCCACACCCCGTTCAGGGCTGCGTGGAAGGACTACATTGGCAACGCAGCCAATGATGGCCTGGCCGCCGTCGTCTTCGCCCAGCTGGTGACCCGGGGCGTGAACCATGGTGTGCACGCGTTCTATGTGGACCTTCGGGACCCGGCCACCAAGGAATTCCTGCCGGGCATCGGCGGCGAAGACGACGGCGTCAAGGGCGGCCTCAACGGCATCGACAACGGCCGGCTGCACTTCACCCGTGTACGGATCCCGCGGACCAACCTCCTGAACCGCTACGGCAACGTCGACGCCGATGGAACCTACAGCTCACCCATTGCCAGCCCCGGCCGGCGCTTCTTCACCATGCTCGGAACCCTGGTGCAAGGCCGGGTTTCGCTGGACGGTGCAGCCGTTGCCGCGTCCAAGGTGGCCCTCAAGGCCGCCATCCAGTACGCCACCGAACGCCGCCAGTTCAACGCCTCGTCCCACACCGACGAAGAAGTGCTGCTGGACTACCAGCGCCACCAGCGGCGCTTGTTCACCCGCCTTGCCGCCACCTATGCGGCCAGCTTCGCCCACGAGCAGCTGCTCGGGAAATTCGACGACGTCTTCTCCGGTGCCAATGACACCGACGCGGACCGCCAGGACCTGGAGACCCTGGCCGCCGCCCTGAAACCGCTGAGCACCTGGCATGCCCTGGACACCCTTCAGGAGTGCCGGGAAGCCTGCGGCGGAGCCGGATTCCTGATCGAGAACCGCTTCGCCTCGCTCCGGGCCGACCTGGACGTCTACGCCACCTTCGAAGGCGACAACACGGTGCTGCTCCAGCTTGTGGCAAAGCGCCTGCTGGCCGACTACGCGAAGGAATTCCGCAACGTCGACTTCGGTGTCCTGGCCCGGTACGTGGTGGGCCAGGCGGCCGGGGCCGCCGTCCACCGCACCGGCCTGCGGCAGGTGGCCCAGTTCATGGCCGACACCGGTTCGGTCCAGAAGGCCGCCATAGCGCTGCGCGACGAGGAAAGCCAGCGCGCCCTGCTCACCGACAGGGTCCAGACCATGGTGGCAGAGGCGGCCACCGCGCTCAAAGGCAGCGGCCGGCTGCCGCAGGACAAGGGCGCGGCACTGTTCAACCGGCACCAGAACGAACTCATCGAAGCAGCCCAGGCCCATGCTGAACTGCTTCAGTGGGAAGCGTTCACCGATGCACTGCACGGGGTGGAGGATCCGGGAACCAAGCTGGTCCTGACCTGGCTGCGTGACCTCTTTGGCCTGTCCCTGATCGAAAAGAACCTCTCCTGGTACCTGATGAACGGGCGCCTGTCGATGCAGCGGGCCCGCACCGTGGGCGGGTACATCAACAGGCTGCTGGAGAAAATCCGCCCGCACGCCCTGGATCTGGTGGAAGCGTTCGGCTACGGCGACGACCATATCCGGGCGGCCATCGCCACGGGCGCCGAGAAGGAACGGCAGGACGAGGCCCGCGCGCACCTGCGCAGCGAGCGTGCCAGCGGGCAGTCCCCGGTGGATGAGAAGGTGCTCCTGGCGCGGACGGCAGCGGGCAGAAGCGCTGACCCTGCGGGGCCACGCGTCCTCCGAGGCGCATGAATAACGACGGCGCCGCTCCCCTGCGCGGGGAGCGGCGCCTTCGTCGTACTGCCGGAGAAACGGTCAGCCGGCTGCCGGCAGCACCGAGCGGTACACCTCGAGGGTGGTTTCCGTGATGGATTCCCAGGAGAAGTGCTTCTCTGCGCGCTCGCGGCCGGCCTGGCCCATGGCGCGGGCACGGGTGGGGTCGGACACCACGTCCGTGAGCGCGGCGGCGAATTCCGTGACGAACTTTTCCGGATCCAGCGGCGTGCCGGTGCCGTCGGTGACCTGTTCCAGGTCCACGAGCAGCCCGGTCCGGCCGTGCTCCACCACCTCGGGAATGCCGCCGGTTGCGCTGGCCACCACGGCCGCCCCGCACGCCATGGCTTCGAGGTTGACGATGCCGAGCGGCTCGTAGATGGAGGGGCAGGCGAACGCCGTGGCGTGGCTGAGCACCTGGATCAGCTCGTGGCGCGGCAGCATCCGTTCGATGAGCACCACGCCGGTGCGCTGCTTCTGCAGGTCCTCGATCAAGGCGGCGGTCTCGGCGGCAAGTTCAGGCGTGTCCGCCGCGCCGAGGCACAGGACCAGCTGCACGTCGGCGGGAAGCTTTGCCGCCGCCCGCAGCAGGTAGGGAACGCCCTTCTGCCGTGTGTTTCTTCCCACAAAGACCACGCTGGGCTTGGCGGGATCGATGCCCAGGGCACGGACGGCGTCGTCGTCTTCGTCACGCTTCCACAGGTCGACGTCGATGCCGTTGTGCACCACGCGGACCTTCTCCGGGTCGACGTTGGGGTAGCTGCGCAGGATGTCCTGCCGCATGCCTTCGGACACGGCGATGATCGCGGCCGCAGCCTCGTAGGCCGTCTTCTCCACCCACGACGAGAGGGCGTAGCCGCCGCCAAGCTGTTCGGCCTTCCAGGGGCGCAGCGGTTCCAGGCTGTGGGCGCTCAGGACGTGCGGAATACCGTGCAGCAGGGACGCAAGATGCCCTGCCATGTTGGCGTACCAGGTGTGCGAATGGACCAGGTCCGCGCCTTCGATGTCCGGGACGATCCGCAGGTCCACACCGAGCGTCTGCACCGCCGCGTTGGCCGAGCCGAGGTCCTCCGGTACCTGGTACGAGCTCACGGTGGCGCCGTGGTAGTCAGCGTCGCGGGGAGCGCCGAACGCACGAACCTGCAGGTCAACGTGCTTACTAAGCACCCTGCTCAATTCGGCGACGTGCACCCCGGCGCCACCATAGATCTCCGGCGGGAACTCTTTAGTCACAATGTCTATTCGCACATGACCCAAGGTAGTCCTTCACGCATAACTGTTCTAGTGTGAAGGAGTCCGGGCGTACCGGACTGTCTTGGGGAGTTACGAAGGCGTACAGGAGCGACCACTATGCCGTTGAATAAAAAAGTCCTGGCCATTGTCCTCGCAGGCGGCGAGGGAAACAGACTGATGCCACTGACGGCAGACCGGGCCAAGCCAGCCGTGCCCTTTGCGGGCAGTTACCGCCTCATCGACTTCGCGTTGTCCAACCTGGTCAATTCCCGCTACCTGCAGATCGTCGTCCTGACCCAGTACAAGTCGCACAGCCTTGACCGCCACATTTCCGAGACGTGGCGCATGTCCACTCAGCTGGGCAACTACATCGCTTCCGTTCCCGCCCAGCAGCGCGTGGGCAAAAGCTGGTTCCTTGGCAGCGCCAACGCCATCTACCAGTCCCTGAACCTCATCCACGACGCCAACCCCGACATCGTCGTCGTGGTCGGCGCGGACCACGTGTACCGCATGGACTTCGCCCAGATGGTGGCCCAGCACGTCCACAGCGGCGCCAAGGCCACGGTGGCTGCAGTGCGGCAGCCGCTGCACATGGCCAACCAGTTCGGCGTCATCGAAGTGGACCAGAACGACTCCCAGAAGATTGCCGCATTCGTGGAGAAGCCTGCGAGCACCCCCGGCCTCGCCGCGGATCCCTCACAGTTCCTGGCCTCCATGGGCAACTACGTCTTCGACGCCGACGCCCTGGTGGCTGCGCTCCATGTGGACGCGGAACGGCTGGACACCAAGCACGACATGGGCGGCGACATCATCCCCTACTTCGTCAACCGTGGCGAGGCCGGCGTCTACGACTTCACCCTGAACGACATTCCCGGGTCCACCGAGCGCGACCGCACTTACTGGCGCGACGTCGGCACCATCGATTCCTTCTACGACGCCCACATGGACCTCATCTCCCCGCTGCCGGTCTTCAACCTCTACAACTCCGAGTGGCCCATCTACACCCGGCAAAGCATCTCCCCGCCCGCGAAGTTCGTCCGGGGTGACAACAACACCGTGGGAACGGCGCTGGATTCCATCGTTGCCAGCGGCGTGGTCATTTCCGGCGGCATCGTCGAGGGTTCGGTGCTGTCCAACGACGTCTATGTGGCCACGAGTGCCCGGGTTACGGACTCGGTGCTGATGGACAAGGTGCAGGTGGGCGAAGGCGCCGTGATCAAGCGGGCCATCCTGGACAAGAACGTCAAGGTCCCCGCCGGCGCGGCCATCGGCCTTGACCCGGACCTGGACCGGGCCCGCGGTTTCAAGGTCACCGAATCCGGCATCACGGTGCTGTCCAAAGGCCAGGAGGTTCCGGAACCGGGTGACGCTGAAAGGCAGCTTGCCGCCCAGCACCTGGGTGCGGTGCCCAACGCCGTGAGGGCCGCGGCAGAGCAGTTCCCCGAGGTGCGCGAGACCGTTGGCAAGGTGGCCGAAACCCATGCGGCAGCAGCGGCGAAGGCTTCACCGGACGGCGCACGGGTGTCCTGACCCGGCGTCCCCGCCCGGACCATCCGACCAAACGGGCCGGAGCACCACATCGGTGCTCCGGCCCGCGGCGTACGCTGTAAAATTGGGCTAATGAGCTCCCCCGACCTGACCCCTGAGGAAATCCAGGCCTGCCTCAAGGTCCTGAACACGATCCACGCGTACGACGAGGAGCACCCCGACTACATCTCGGTGCGGCGTGCCACCGGAAAGATGTTCAAAGCCGTCAAGCGGCACCGCAGGGTCACCAAGCGCGACCTGATTGCCGAAGCGGACAAAGCCGTCATCGCGCAGACAGCCACTGCCGCCCCGGACCGGATCGACGACGAAACCCGCGGCAACAAGCTGGCCACCTCAGCGACCGGCAAGGTGGCCGGCCACCTCATCAGGTCCCGCCCCTGCTACATCTGCAAGCAGCACTACACCCAGGTGGACGCCTTCTACCACCAGCTGTGCCCCGAATGCGCAGCCTTCAGCCACAGCAAGCGCGACGCCCGGACCGATCTCACCGGCAGGCGCGCCCTGCTCACCGGTGGGCGCGCCAAGATCGGGATGTACATCGCCCTGCGGCTGCTGCGCGACGGCGCCCACACCACCATCACCACCCGGTTCCCCAAGGACGCCGCCCGCCGGTTCGCGGCGATGGAGGACAGCGCCGAGTGGCTGCACCGGCTCCGGATTGTCGGCATCGACCTCCGCGACCCGGCCCAGGTCATGGCCCTGACCGACTCCCTCAACGAGGCCGGTCCGCTCGACATCATCATCAACAACGCGGCCCAGACGGTCCGCCGGTCCGGCAACGCCTACAAGCCCCTGGTGGATGCCGAGGACGAGCCGCTTCCCGCTGCACTGGAGCAGGCCAACGGCGGCCCCGAACTGCTGACCTTCGGCCACGCCCACGACAAGCATCCGCTGGCACTCGCGGGCAGCGTCACGGAACACCCGGTCCTGGCCGGCGACGCGATCACGTCGCTGGCACTGTCCACAGGGTCCGCCTCGCTCGAACGCATAGCCTCCGGGACGGCCATCGACGCCGGCGGACTGGTCCCCGACCTGGCCACCATCAACAGCTGGACTCAGGTGGTGGACGAAGTGGATCCGCTGGAGATGCTGGAGGTCCAGCTCTGCAACGTGACGGCACCGTTCCTGCTGGTGAGCCGCCTCCGCGGCGCCATGCAGCGCTCCACGGCACGGCGGAAGTACATCGTCAACGTCTCCGCCATGGAAGGCCAGTTCTCCCGGGCCTACAAAGGGCCCGGGCACCCGCATACCAACATGGCCAAGGCCGCCCTGAACATGATGACCCGCACCAGCGCCCAGGAAATGCTGGAGACGGACGGCATCCTGATGACTGCCGTGGACACCGGCTGGATAACCGACGAACGCCCGCACTTCACGAAGGTCCGGCTCATGGAAGAGGGCTTCCATGCACCCCTGGACCTGGTTGACGGCGCGGCGCGGGTCTACGACCCCATCGTCATGGGTGAACGCGGCGAGGACCAGTACGGGGTCTTCCTGAAGGATTACAAGCCCAGCCCTTGGTGATGGTTGTATGCTCACGGCATGAGCAACGAGTCATCCTCCCAAGTGCAGAACCTCGAACACCACGAATGCTGGGCCATGCTGCGGACGGTGTCCGTGGGCAGGCTGGCGGTCCTCGTTGACGGCCGCCCGGATATCTTCCCGGTGAACTTCACGGTGGACGGCGGCACGCTGGTCTTCCGCACCAGCCAAGGCACCAAGTTGTCGGCTGCAACCGGTGACGCCCCCGTGGCTGTGGAGGCGGACGGGGTGGACGCTGATACCGGCCTGGCCTGGAGCGTGGTCATTAAGGGAACCGCCGACCTCGTCAAGAGCACCGAGGAAGTGCTCGAGACCTCCCGCCTGTACCTGTTCCCGTGGCAGGCCGGCCGGAAGGACGCGTTCGTCCGCATCACCCCTGACTCGGTCACGGGCCGCCGCTTCAAGGTCACGGATCCGATGACCTGGTGGACCCAGATCAGCAGCTCCGCGAAAACCTCGTTCGAGTAACAGGCCGCCCAGGCCGGCCGGAACCCCGTGCCCCGGCCGGCCCGGCTGACCCGGGCGGCCCTCAGGCCAGCTGGGTGATTTCGACGCTGACGTTGAGGGCGGACCCGCCACCGCCGGACAGGATGCCTTTCAACGGCGACACGTCGCGGTAGTCCCGGCCGCGCGCAACGGTGACGTGGAAGTCGCCGGCCGGCTTGTGGTTGGTCGGGTCCCAGCTCCGCCACTCGCCGTCCCACCATTCCAGCCAGGCGTGCGACTGCCCGGCGACGGTCTCGCCGATGCCCGCGCTGGACCGCGGGTGGAGGTAGCCGGACACGTAGCGGGCGGGGATACCGCAGCTGCGCAGCGCGCCGATGGCAAGGTGCGCCAGGTCCTGGCACACTCCCTTGCGCTGGCCCCAGGCCTCCTCCGCGTTGGTGGTGACCGCGGTGGAACCGGACATGTAGGTCATCTCGCCGCGCATCCACGCGAAGACGGCCATGGCCGCGTCATGCGGGTTCTTGCCGGCCACGACCTCCGGGATGATACCCAGGACCTCGTCGCCCGGGCCGCTGAGCCGGGACTGCGGCAGCCAGTCGCTGAAGGTGTTGAGGGTTTCGGGGCTGGCGAGGACGTCCCAGCCGACGATGTCCGATTCGGAGGGGATCTTCTCGGCCCGGTGCACTTCCACCGTGATGTTCGACACCACTTCCAGGCGTTCGTGCGGCATCTGCATGTCGAAGGCCGTGACCCTGGTGCCCCAGTAATCACGGTAGGTGCTAACGGCCGCCTGCGTCGGGGAAACCTTGACCACCGATTCCAGGACCACCTGCTGGGAGTCCGTCAGCGGGGTCATCCGTGCTTCGTTGTAGGACAGGGTGACGCGCTTGTTGTACTTGTACGCCGTCCGGTGGACGATGCTCAGCCGGGTCATGAAACTTCTCCCACCCAGGCCAGTTCGTCCGCCTGATTGAAGTACTTACGGGAAATGGCGTCCGAGGCCTGGGACACGGCTTTCTGCACGCGCTCCATGTGCTCGGGAAGCTCGGACATGAGGTCGTCGGTGCGGTGGAACTCGAGGAATGTCCGGGCCTGCCCCACGATCCTGCGGGCGTCGTTGATGAACCCGACGCGCTGCGCGGACGGGTCCAGCTTGGCCAGGCACTCGTCGGCGTCGCGCAGGGCGTAGACGATCGAGCGCGGGAAGAGGCGGTCCAGGAGCAGGAACTCGGCGGCGTGCTGGTCGCCGAAGGCTGCCCGCCGGGTCCGCAGGAAGGATTCGTAGGCGCCGGCGCAGCGGAGCATGTTCACCCAGGACATGCCGGCGGAGAGGACATCGCGCGTGGACAGCATGCGTGCGGTCATGTCCGCGCGTTCCAGCGACCGGCCCAGCACCAGGAAGAGCCAGCTCTCGTCATGGCTCACCGTGGTGTCCGCGAGGCCGCTGACCATGGCCGTCCGTTCCAGTGTCCAGTTGCAGAACCGGTAGGTACCCACCACGTCCTTGCGGTGCTGGCTCAGCCCGTAGTACGTGGTGTTCAGGCTTTCCCACAGCCCGGAGGAAACAGTCTCCCGGGCGCGGCGGGCGTTCTCGCGGGCAGCGCCGAGGGAGCCGGCGATGGACGTGGCGCTGGTCTTGTCATAGGCCAGGGCGTGCAGCAGTTCCGGCAGGCCGAAATCCTCGTTCTGCGGGCGTGCGCCCATGACGGCGAGGAGTTCCTGCGCCACGCTCCTGCGTTCCTCCATGGGGAGGTGGTTCAGCCGCTCCAGGTGCACGTCAAGGATGCGGGCGGTGCCATCGGCGCGCTCCACGTAGCGGCCGATCCAGAACAAGGATTCGGCAATACGGCTAAGCATTCGCGGCTACCTCCTGCGTGCGCGGAATTGCTGGGGAAATCGATGGCCGGGCGGCCGGGGTCACTGCTGCTGCTCCGACTGGCGGTCGCGCCAGTTGCTCTCCACGGGCCAGACCGAGACCCGTTCACGGACCGTGACCGACTGGCGGGGAACGGTTTCCACCGGCATTTGGGGCGAGTCCGCCAGGACCCAGGTGTCCTTGGACCCGCCGCCCTGGCTGGAGTTGACGATCAGGGATCCCTCTTTCAGCGCCACGCGGGTGAGGCCTCCGGGCAGCACCCAGACGTTCTCGCCGTCGTTCACCGCGAACGGCCGGAGGTCCACGTGCCGCGGGCCGAATTTGTCCCCGCCCAGCGTGGGGACGGTGGAAAGCTGCAGCACGGGCTGGGCGATCCAGCCGCGGGGGTCGGCAATGATCCGCTGGCGGAGGGCGTCCAATTCGTCGTTGGAGGCGTCGGGGCCGATGACAAGGCCCTTGCCGCCGGAGCCGTCGACCGGCTTGACCACGAGTTCGGCGAGGTTGTCCAGGGTGTATTCCCGTGCCTCCTTCTCCTCGAGCCGGTACGTGTCCACGTTCGCGATGATGGGCTCCTCGCCGAGGTAGTACCGGATCAGGTCAGGAACGTAACTGTAGACCAGTTTGTCGTCGGCCACCCCGTTGCCCACCGCGTTGGCGATGGTGACGCCGCCGGCGCGCGCGGCGTTGACCAGGCCCGGGCAGCCGAGCATTGAGTCCGCGCGGAACTGCAGCGGGTCCAGGAAATCGTCGTCGATCCGCTTGTAGATGACGTCCACGCGCTGTTCGCCGGCGGTGGTGCGCATGTAGACACGGTTTCCGCGGCAGATCAGGTCCCGGCCCTCCACCAGCTCCACGCCCATCAGGCCTGCCAGCAGGGTGTGCTCGAAGTAGGCGCTGTTGAAGACGCCGGGGGTGAGGACGACGACGGTGGGGTCGTCGACGCCGGCAGGCGCGGTTTTGCGCAGGGCCGAGAGCAGCCGGCGGGGGTATTCCTCGACGGGGCGGATGAGCTGCTGGCCGAAGGCCTCGGGCAGGCCCTTGGCCATGGCGCGCCGGTTTTCCAGGACGTAGCTCACGCCGGAGGGCACGCGGACGTTGTCTTCCAGGACACGGAAGGTGCCGGCAGCGTCACGCACGACGTCGATGCCGGAGATGTGCACCCGGACCCCGCCGGCAGGTTCGAAACCGTGGACCTGCCGGTGGAAGTGGGCGCTTGTGGTCACCAGCTGCCGGGGGATCACGCCGTCGGCCACGACTGTCATCTTGTCGTAGACGTCATTCAGGAAGGCCTCCAGGGCACGCACGCGCTGGGCCACGCCCCGTTCCAGGACGTCCCACTCCGCCGCCGGAATGACCCGGGGCACGATGTCGAGCGGAAAGGGCCGCTCCTCGCCGGCGTAGTCAAAGGTCACACCGCGGTCCAGGAACGTGCGGGCCATGGAGTCCGCGCGGGCGCTGACGTCCGCCAGGGAGAGCTTCCGAAGGGCGTCCGCCACCTCCGCGTAGGATTCCCGTGCCTGCTGCCCGGGGGCGAACATCTCGTCGTAGGCTCCGGTCCGGCCCGCGGCCTCGGAGTAATCCTGGAATAGGTCTGACATGTCCAATAGCCAACCATCTTTTTGTTTCGAATTCATTACTGCCATCCATTCTCGCGTGTTGGCGGGGGTGCTCCGGTTCGTGGATTGCGGGCCTCTTCGGGCACAGTAGGTGAGTGCCCCGCAGCAGAAGCCTCCCCACGCCCGGTCCTGGCGGCCACGCCGGCGTCGGGCGCCTCCTCCCGGGGCTGGCGACGGCGGCCCTTGCGGTGGCATCGGCGATCCTGCTCCACGGCCTGTTCCCCCCTCTGCCCGCCATGACCCTGGCTGTGGTGCTTGGCGTCCTGGCCGCGAACCTGCCGGGAACGGGAGTATGGTCCGCCGGCCGCGCCCGCCCCGGCCTCGACTTTGCCGGCAAGCACCTGATGCGGGCGGGGATCGTCCTGCTCGGCCTGAAGGTCAGCATCATGGACGTCCTGGGACTGGGCTGGCTGGCGCTGGTCCTGATCACCGCCGTGGTGGCAGCCAGCTTTGGCGGGACCTACCTGATCTCGCGCCTGTTCCGCCTGCCGCCGGTGACGTCGCTCCTGGTGGCCACCGGGTTCTCCATCTGCGGCGCCTCCGCCATCGGCGCCGTGGCGGCCGTCCGCAGGATCCGGCACGCGGACACCGTCCTTCCCGTGGCACTGGTGACCCTCTGCGGCACCCTCGCCATCGGCGTCCTCCCCCTGCTCGTCCATCCCCTCGGCCTCACCGCCGGCGTCTTCGGGGCCTGGGCCGGCGCGTCGGTACACGACGTGGGACAGGTGGTGGCCACCGCGCAGACCGCCGGGACCGCGGCCCTGGCGATCGCCGTCGTCGTCAAACTCACCCGCGTGCTGCTGCTGGCGCCCGTCGCGGCTTTGGCAGGGGCGCACCACCGCCGGAGCTCCCGGCCGGACACAGCCGGCGCGAAACTGCCGCCCGTGGTGCCGCTGTTCGTCCTGGGCTTTGTGGCGATGGTGGTACTGCGTTCCACGGGATGGCTCGGCGGCGGCTGGCTGGAAGCCGGTGCCGTGCTCCAGGACATCGCGCTGGGCGCTGCGCTCTTCGGCCTCGGCTCCGCCGTGCGGATCCGGCACCTGCTGCACACCGGGGGCCGCGCGGTGCTCGCGGCGCTTGCCGCCTGGCTGCTGATCGCCGTGCTGGGCCTGGCAGCGGCCCTGCTGATCGCCGGGTGACCGTGACGGATCGGCGCCGTGATTAGATAGCCGGGTGCCACTTGAGAATCTGATGCGCAGCGAAGCCGCCGACCGTTCAGCCCTGATCAGCACCGCCAGTTACGACGTCTCGCTGGATGTCCGGCACGCCGCGGACCCGGACATAGCCGGCTACACCAGCCGCAGCGTCATAACCTTCACGGCCTCGGAGCCGGGAAGTTCAACGTTCCTCGATTTTATCGGCGCCGGCGTCCACAGCGTTTTCCTCAATGGCAGGCGCCTGCCAGTGGAGGACGTGGTGGACGGTTCACGGATCAGGCTGGAGAACCTCCTGGCGGAGAACCAGGTGACTGTCACCGGGACCGCCCTGTACAGCCGCTCCGGTGAGGGGATGCACCGGTTCGTGGACCCTGCAGACGGCAAGACGTACCTCTACACCCAGTACGAACCCGCGGACGCCCGCCGTGTGTTCGCCAACTTCGAGCAGCCGGACCTCAAGGCCACCTACACCTTCCATGTCATGGCGCCGGCACAGTGGGAGGTGGCGTCCAACGGCGCGGAGGTGAAGCGGACACTGCTCACCAGCGATCCGGCCACGGCCTGCTGGGACTTCGCCACCACGCTGCCCATGTCCACCTACATCACGGCGATCCTGGCGGGCCCCTATTTCAAGGCGGAGGACCGCTGGCAGGCAACGCTCGACGACGGGACACACCTGGACGTGCCCCTGGCCCTTTACTGCCGGGCGTCGATGGCGGACTCCTTCGACACGGACCACCTTTTCACACTGACCAAGAAGGGCCTGGACTTCTTCAACCGGCTCTTCGATTTCCCCTACCCGTGGGGCAAGTACGACCAGGCGTTCGTCCCGGAGTACAACCTTGGCGCCATGGAAAACCCGGGGCTGGTCACGTTTACCGAGAGCTATGTGTTCACCTCCCGGGCCACCGACGCCCAGTACCAGGGGCGCGCCAACACCCTGATGCACGAAATGGCGCACATGTGGTTCGGCGACCTCGTGACCATGCAGTGGTGGGACGACCTGTGGCTGAAGGAATCCTTCGCCGACTACATGGGCACCCTGGGCGTGGACCGTGCGACGGACTGGGACACCGCCTGGGTGAACTTCGCCAACAAGCGCAAGGCATGGGCCTACGTCCAGGACCAGCTGCCCACCACGCACCCAATCGTGGCGGACATCCCTGACCTGGAGGCCGCGAAGCAGAACTTCGATGGCATCACCTACGCCAAGGGCGCATCGGTTCTGAAGCAGCTGGTGGCGTATGTGGGGTTCGATGCGTTCATCGCCGGGTCGCGGGCGTACTTCCGGAAGCACGCCTACGGAAACACGTCCCTGGGCGACCTCCTCGACGCCCTGGGCGAGGCCTCCGGTCGGGACCTGGCAGGCTGGGCGCAGCTCTGGCTGCAAACATCCGGAATCTCCACCTTGTCCCTCGACATCGTTCCGGGGGCAACGGACGACGACGGCGTGCCCGCCGGGGTGGCGATCGTCCAGGAAGCAACGGATCCCGTCACGGGACGCGAGGAACTGCGTCCGCACCGCCTGCGGGTGGGATCTTACGATTTTGACGGCTCCGGTGCCCTGGTGCGGACCGGAAGCATTGAAACCGACGTGGTGGGCGCCCGGACGGAACTCTCCCGGCTCGCGGAACACCCAAGGCCTGCGCTGCTGCTCGTCAACGACGACGACCTCACGTACGCCAAGGTGCGGCTGGACCCGGAGTCCGAAGCCACCGTCCGCGCTTCCCTGGACCGGATCACCGATCCGATGGCGCGGGCACTGTGCTGGACGGCGCTCTGGAACTCCGCCCGCGACGGTGTGAGCCCTGCCCGGCACTATGTCGACGCAGTGGCCGCGTTCGCCCCTGCCGAAACTGGCATCGGTGTCCTGCTGAACGTCCTCGACAACGCCGTGACCGCCGTCGAACGCTACACCGCCGTTGGCAGCCGAACGGCTGTGCGCGCCTCCTTCCTGGCCACCGCCGCCGAAGAACTGGACCGGGCCCGCCCGGGCTCCGACCAGCAACTGGCCTGGGCCCGCACCCTCGGCGCGGTCAGCCGGCACGACGCCACGCTGCTGCCTCGCCTGCGGGGGCTCCTGGACGGGACGGACGCCGTGGAAGGCCTCGCGGTGGACGCGGAACTCAGGTGGCACTTCTGGCATGCGCTCGCCGCAAACGGGCAGGCATCCGCGGCCGAACTGCACGCCGAACTGAAGCGGGACACCACCGCCTCCGGACGCGCCGGCCACGCCACCGCAATGGCCTCCCGCCCCGATCCGGCGGTCAAGGCCGCGGCCTGGAACGCTGCCGTAGAAGGCAACGAACTGTCCAACCAGCTGCTGACCGCCACCATCAACGGATTTGCCACGGCGCCGGCGGACCTGCTCGAGCCATATGTTGAGCCCTACTTCGACTGCCTCCGGAAGACGTGGGATACCCGCAGCATCGAGATCGCCGGCCGGATTGTCCGGGGCCTGTATCCGGCGGCACAGGACCTGGCGGAAGGAACCGAACCGGCGGAGCACCGCGTGATCCGGCGCACGGACCGTTGGCTCGAGGAGAACCAGGATGCGCCGCATGCACTGCGCCGCATCGTCGTGGAACAGCGCAGCCACCTGCTGCGGGCACTGTGCGCGCAGGCCGCCGTCGTGGGGTCCCCCACCCCGGCCCCGCCCGCGCACTGACGGCAGGGCTCGATGCGCTGGGACAGTCCGTGCGCAGCGAACCCGGGCCTCACTGCGCCCTGGCGCTCACAGTGCGGCGTCAGGGGACCCGGTGAAGCCATTCCCGGGTGCCGAACTTGGATGCCACCCGTTCCTTTGCCGCGGCCAGTTCCTGTCCCGTCAGCTCGGACGGGGTGGCACCGTAGCGCCCGCTGAAGACGTCGATCATTGCCTCGATGATGGCGGTCCGGGCCAGGCCGGTCTGGCGGCGGAGCGGGTCCACGCGCTTCTTGGCGCTGCGGGTGCCCTTGTCGGAGAGTTTCTCCTTGCCGATCCGCAGGACCTCTACCATCTTGTCGGCGTCAATGTCGTAGCTCATGGTCACGTGGTGCAGCATGCCGCCGTTGGCCAGCCGCTTCTGCGCGGCCCCGCCGATCTTGCCCTGGTCCGTGGCGATGTCATTGAGCGGGACGTAGAAGGCGTTGATGCCCAGTTTCTCCAGCGCGGCCATGACCCAGGCATCCAGGAAGGGGTAGGAGTCCGCGAAGCTGAGCCCGTCCACCAGCGTCTGCGGCAGGTAGAGGGAGTACGTGATGCAGTTGCCGGCCTCCATGAACATCGCTCCCCCGCCGCTGATCCGACGGACCACGTTGACGCCATGCCGGGCCACGCCGTCGGGATCCACCTCGTTCCGCACCGACTGGAAACTGCCGATGACCACGGACGGCTCCTGCCAGTCCCAGAACCTCAGCGTCGGGGTGCGCAGCCCTGCCCCCACCGCTTCGGTGAGGACCTCGTCCAGGGCCACGTTGATTTCGGTGGGCAGGACGGTGGGTGCAATGACGTTCCACTCGTGGTCGGCCCACGAGGTCGCCTTGGCCAGGGCCCGGCGGACGGTGACTGCGACGGCGTCCGCGGAGAAGCCGAAAAGGACCGTACCGGCGGGCAGCGCGGCGGTGACTGCTGCGGCGAGGTCGGCAGCGGGCGTGGTGTCCGGCAGGCCGGTCAGCGCGCGGTTGATGTCCAGCAGCGCCTCATCCGGCTCCAGGAAGAAGTCGCCGCTGATGGACACCCTGGCGAGCGTGCCGTCCACGACGGCCACGTCCGCCACCACGAGCTTGCCGCCGGGAACCTTGTATTCTCCGTGGTGGTCACCATTCGCGCTGCGGTTGTGGGATGCGGGAAAGGGCTGCCTCATGATTCCCATCCTGCCCCAGAAAGCAGGTGCGCGGTTAACGCGAAAAAGCCCGCACCGTTGTGGGTGCGGGCTTTCTCCTGAAGCTTGGGCGAAGGAATTACTTCTTGCCGCCGAAGCCCTTGAAGCGAGCGTTGAAGCGCTCGACGCGGCCTGCAGAGTCCATGATGCGCTGCTTGCCCGTGTAGAACGGGTGGGACTCGGAAGAGATTTCGACGTCGATGACCGGGTAGGTGTTGCCGTCTTCCCACTCGATGGTCTTCGAGGAAGACACGGTGGAGCGGGTCAGGAACTTGGTGCCGGAGGCCAGGTCGTTGAAGACAACAGCTTCGTACTTCGGGTGGGTATCAGACTTCATAATGGGACCTTTGTTCACGCAGCTGGATTTTGCCAGCTGCCAGGTATGAATGGGATGGCTGGGATCTGCAGCAGCCGAAGCTGAAAAAGCAGGACAACCAGCTATCCATCATAGCGGACGCGGGAGGGCATGACGAACGCGTCCGCGGCCCCGCAGCCGTTCCGCTGCCCGGCGTCAGTTACGGGGGCGCAACTCCCAGAACGCGACCGCGGATGCAGCGGCCACGTTGAGCGAATCCACGCCATTGCGCATGGGGATTTTGACGGCGAGGTCGACGGCGGCAAGGGTCCCGGCGCTCATGCCGGCGCCTTCGGTGCCCAGCACCAGGGCGAGCTTGTCCGGGTTCCGCGCCGCGACCGCGTCCACATCCTCGGCGTCCGGGGTCAGCTCCAGGGCAGCAACGGTGAAGCCGTGATCCTTGAGTACCTGGAGGTCTCCGGGCCAGCTGTCCAGGCGGGCCCAGGGCACCTGGAACACGGTGCCCATGCTGACCCTGACGCTGCGGCGGTACAGCGGGTCGCCGCAACGGGGCGAGACCAGGACGGCATCGATGTCCAGTGCTGCGGCGGAGCGGAAGATGGCGCCGACATTGGTGTGGTCCACAATGTCCTCCAGGACCGCCACGCGGCGGGCCCCGGCGATCAGGTCCGGAAGTGGAACGGGCGCAGGGCGCTGCATGGCCGCCATGGCGCCGCGGTGCAGGTGGAAGCCGGTGATTTCCTCCAGCAGGGCGGCGGAGCCGATGAACACCGGAACGTCGGGGTAGGCCCGGAAGACGTCGTCGAGGTCGGTCAGCCACTTCTCCGCGAGGAAGAAGGAGCGCGGCTGGTGGCCGGCTGCGAGGGCGCGGCGGAGTACGCGGGACGATTCTGCGATGTACATTCCCTCTGCCGGTTCGCGCAGCTTGCGCAGGTGCACATCGGTCAGGGTGGTGTAGTCGCTGACGCGCGGATCGTCGGCGGATTCGAGGTAGTGGAAGGTCACCGGGCGATTATTTCAGCAGGTTGGCGATCATCACGCCGAGCGCCACGATGCCCAGGGCGAAGATCACTGCCCGGAGGACGCGGGGCGATAGCTTGCGGCCGACTTTCGAGCCCAGCAGGCCGCCGATAGTGGAGCTGACCGCGATCAGCAGCACCACCAGCCAGTTGATCCGGTCGAACGCGAAGAGCAGGTACGAGATGGCCGCCACCATGTTGACGCCGAGCACCAGGATGTTCTTCATGGCGTTGGCGTTCTGGATGGTGCCGGTAAGGAACACCCCCAGAATCCCTACCAGCAGGATGCCCTGTGCCGCAACGAAGTAGCCGCCGTAAACACCGGCCAGGTACACCAGGACCAGCAGCAGGATGCCGTGGCGTTTGTCCCGCACCGCGTGCTCGGGGTTGGCCTCCCGGTTGCGCACCCACTCCTGCAGCCGCGGCTGGAACACGACCATGAGCAGCGCCAGGACCAGCAGGACCGGCGCGACGTAGTGGAAGACCTTCTCAGGCAGGTGAAGCAGGAGCCACGCGCCCGATACGCCGCCCAGGACCGACGCCGGCAGCAGCCGCAGGACTTGCCTACCGCGGCCGGCAAGTTCGCGCCGGTAGCCGAAGGCTCCGGCGGCGGTGCCGGCCACCAGACCCATGGCGTTGCTCATGGAGGCGACGACGGGAGCGACCCCAAGGGCGATCAGCACGGGGAAGGTGACCAGCGTGCCGGAGCCCACCACCGCGTTGATGGTGCCGGCCCAGAGGCCGGCGATGGACACAATGATGCTGCCGAAGAGTTCCAAGATACTGGTGGGGGCCTGCTCTAGCGGCGGGCTGTGGCCGTGTAGCGGCCGGCGTTTTCGGACACGTCCAGCGGCAGGCCGAACGTGGTGCTGAGGTGTTCCTCGGTCAGTACCTCGGTGATGGGGCCCGCCGCCACGACCCCGCCGTCGCGCAGCAGCATGGCGTGGGTGAATCCCGGGGGGACTTCCTCGAGGTGGTGCGTGACCAGGACCATGGCCGGCGCTGCCTCGTCGCGGGCGAGCTCACCGAGCTTGTGGACCAGCTCCTCGCGGCCGCCGAGGTCCAGTCCGGCGCCGGGCTCGTCCAGCAGCAGCAGCTCGGGGTCCGTCATGAGGGCGCGGGCGATCTGGACGCGCTTGCGTTCACCTTCGGACAGCGTGGCGAAGGTCCTGTTGAGCAGGGGGCCCATGCCCCAGTCGTTGAGCAGGCGGAAGGCGCGGCGCTCGTCGTCGCGCTCGTACCCTTCCCGCCAGCGGCCGGTCACGCCGTAGGCGGCGGTGACCACCACGTTGAGGACCTTTTCGTGTTCCGGGATCTGGGTGGCGAGGGCCGCGGAGGACAGGCCGATGCGGGGACGGAGTTCGAAGACGTCAACCCGTCCCAGGACCTCGTCGAGGATGCCGGCGGTACCGCTGCTGGGGTGCAGCCTGGCTGCCGCGATCTGGAGGAGAGTGGTCTTGCCGGCGCCGTTGGGGCCGAGAATCACCCAGCGTTCGCCTTCGTTGACCTGCCAGTCGACCTTGTCCAGCAGGGTCTTTTTGCCTCGGACAACGCTGACGGAGTCCAGTTCCAGAACATCACTCATAGGAATAGACACTAGGACAAAAAAGAGGCCGACTGATAACCGGTGCAACTGCTCGAAAAAGCATGACGTGCATGGAATCAGCGTCCGGTGCAGGCGTCCTCAGCCGGTCGCCTGGAGGGGAGATGCCGGCGCCGTCCCGCTGCGCGGCTTGTGGTTGAGGTACTGCCCCGCCAGAAGGTACCAGTACGGCCAGGCCAGCCAGGCTGCTGCGCCCGTAGCGACCCCGGCCCCCATGAGGGCCATCCGCAGCCACTCGGGCCCCTGGAGAACGTAGCCTGCGCCGGCAACCGGCAGTCCCGCCAGCAGTGCACCGCCGATGAACCGGCCCAGCCGTGACAGCCGGCGCGGGTATCCCTCGACGTCGCGGAGGCGCCGGTGGACCAGGAAAAGCCAGGCACCCTGGAGCGTGATGGACGCCACCGACACGGCCGTTGAGGTGTTGAAGTCCAGTACCCTGAGGACCAGCAGGGCGGAACTGGCGGCGCCGGCCGCGCAAGCGGTGACGGTAAGCCACTTCACAGGCCCAGTCCATGCCGCCGGCGGCACCCGGCGGTGGACCTGCAGGATGACGGGGATGACCAGGACGTTGAACACGGCGCCGGTAGCGTCATTGATGGTGCCAAAAACATACGGGCCGCCACGGGGTACTTCCACGGCGTACATGGCGGCGAGGGACACCGCCCCCGCTGCCCCGGCGGCCGCCGCCGCATAGGCGAAGCGTGACGCCGTGCTGTCACCGCGGATGCCGATCAGCTGGTCCATCCTGCCCTCCTGTTGTCAGGACGCATCCAATAGGTACCCAGCCAAACCCCATCGTAGGCCGGTGCCCGCCACTTCGACAGGGGCGCGTTCCGGCGGCCGTTCCCGGCTTCGCCCGACGCAACAGATTCAAGGGACCAGTCCCCCGCTGACTAAGATTGCAGGCATGACTTCGAACGTGACTGCGGTCAGCTACGGCCTGAATGTGACCCCGACCGGGCTGGAGCAGTTGCGTTCCGTCCTTACCTTGCAGGGCGCCGCAGTGCTCTCCGAAGACACCGGCGGAGACGGCCGGTACCAGGTGCACGTAGCCGGGCTCCAGCTTCCTGATGCAACGGCTGCTGGCCTTGCCGGCCTGCGCCATGCCGTGGCCGAAGCCTCGATCAGCGGTTTCGACACCGCGCTGGTCCCCAACGGCCTCCGCTCGGCGGGCCGCAAGCTCCTCATCATGGACGTCGACTCCACCCTGATCCAGCAGGAGGTCATCGAACTCCTCGCAGCCTACGCCGGCAAGCGCGAGGAGGTCGCCGCCGTTACCGAAGCCGCCATGCGCGGCGAGCTGGACTTCACCCAGAGCCTGCACGCCCGGGTGGCGGTGCTCGCGGGGCTGCCGGCCGACGTCGTCCATTCCGTCCGGAACGAGGTGAAACTCAGCGAAGGGGCGGCGGAGCTCGTGGCCGCCTTCAAGGCGGCAGGGCACGTGGTGGCCGTGGTGTCCGGCGGCTTCAACCAGATCCTGGAGCCCATCGCCGCGGAGCTGGGCCTGGACTACTGGCAGGCGAACGAGCTGGAAATCGTGGACGGCGCCCTGACGGGCAAGGTGCTGGGCGCCGTGGTGGACCGTGCCGCAAAAGAAAAATACCTGCGTGAATGGGCAGCCGCGGAAGGCATCGCCCTGGAACACACCGTCGCGGTGGGCGACGGCGCCAACGACCTGGACATGCTCGGCGCCGCTGGGATCGGCGTCGCATTCAATGCCAAACCCGCGGTGCGCGCGGTAGCCGATGCCGCCGTCAACATGCCCTTCCTTGACGCCGTCCGCCACGTCGCCGGGGTCTGACTCCCCTTAAGAGGACGGGCCCCGCCTGCAGGATTTCCCTGCGGGCGGGGGCCCGTCCGGTGCTCGGGAGACTAGCTTGCGGGCTGGGCGCCCTTGCCGAAGTAGTCGGCACCGCCGGCGTATTCGGTGTGGCCGGACTCGACGTCCGCGGTGGCCATGCCGGCCACAACCTCAGCGAACTCTTCCACCGAGTAGAGCTTGCCCGCCTCGGCCCGCCGCGCCTCGATGGCGCCCGGGGTGGAGCGGTCCAGCAGCGTGGCAGTGACCGTGCCTTCGATCATGTCGCCGGAGACCACCACGAGGGAGATTCCCTTTTCCGCCAGGTTGGGGATCAGTTCGCGCAGGGCGTCCTCACCGGCGCGCTTGCTCCGGGCCACGGGCTCGTAGGCAGGCATGGTGGGAACCGTGTTGATGAAGTGGGCCTGGTGGCTGGTGACGAACACCACGCGGGACCCTTCCTTCATCAGCGGCACCGCGGCGTTGAGCATGTTCACCTGGGCGTCACGGTTCAGCTTCAGTGCGTAGTCCTCACCCATGCCGGTCTCCATCCCGCCCGAAGCGTTCAGGACCAGGATGTCCAGGGATCCGAAGTTCTCCATGGCGGCGCTGGCCAGGGCCTGGACGCCCTCCTGCGTGGTCAGGTCCGCGCCCACGGCAACGGCACGGCCGCCGGCGGCTTCGATTCCCTGTACCACCTTGTTGGCGCGGGGCGCCTTCTGGCGGTAGTTGACGACGACGGCGGCACCCTCCGAGGCGAGGATCTTGGCGACGTCAGCGCCGATGCCCCGGGAGGATCCGGTGACGATGGCGGTCTTGTTGTCCAGCAGTCCCATGCATGCTTCCTTTGTTTGAAACGTCTAAATCGCTGATGGTCTGCTGTCCATCATGCCAGCGGATGTCGGTGATTCGCTTGTGTGACCCCCACAAAGAAGAACCCCGCCCCTAGTGTGCAGGAATGGTCAGTGCCCCATGCCCAGGCCGCCATCCACCGGGATGACGGCCCCCGAGATGTAGGCTGCTTCGTCGCTGGCGATCCAGCGGACCACGTTGGCAACCTCGGAGGCCTCGGCGAAGCGCCCGGCGGGGATGCTGGCCAGGTAGTCCTTCTGGGTGGCTTCGGGGAGCTCGGCCGTCATATCGGTGTTGATGAACCCGGGGGCCACCACGTTGGCGGTGATGCCGCGGGAACCCAGTTCGCGGGTCAGGGACCTGGCGATGCCCACCAGGCCCGCCTTGGACGCCGAGTAGTTGATCTGGCCCGGCGCACCGTAAAGGCCGGACACGGAGGAGATCAGGACCACGCGGCCCTTGCGCAGGCGGATCATGCCCTTGGACGCGCGCTTGATGACCCGGAAAGCCCCGGTGAGGTTGGTGTCGATGACGGAGGTGAAGTCGTCCTCGCTCATGCGCAGCAGCAGGGTGTCCTTGGTGATGCCGGCGTTGGCCACCAGGACCTCCACCGGGCCGTGGGCGGCTTCCACCTCTTTGAACGCTGAATCTACGGAGGCCTCATCGGTGACGTCGGCTTTGACGCCCAGGATGCCCTCCGGGAGCGTGGTTTCGCTGCGGTAGGTGACGGCCACCTTGTCCCCGTTGGCCAGGAACGCTTCCGCGATGGCCAGGCCAATGCCGCGGTTGCCGCCGGTGATCAGGACGCTGCGCGGGGCGGTGGCTGCTTCACTCATGTAAAAGCTCCGGGTTTCTGCGGCACAGTGCGCCGCGGTAGGAAGGTGTGGTTTGGGCTGCCTTTGATCTTAGCGGCAGCCCCGGCGCGGGTTTGGGCAGCACTGCCGATGGTGCGAGAATTAAGGGAAGCCTTTGGAGCGTGATCAATCACCGTGACCCTTGAAAACCATGCGGGACATTCCGCGCCCGAAGAACCGGGAAGGTTCTCGGGTGACACGGAGGTCCACAGCATTACCGATGCCGCGGCCGCGCACTCGGAAGACATGCGTGAGCGGATGATCAAGTACGCCCTGGCCATGGGCATCCGCATGGTGTGCCTGATCCTGATCTTCGTGCTGGATGGCTGGTTGAAGATCATTGCGGTGGCCGGAGCGGTATTCCTGCCGTGGATCGCCGTGGTGATAGCCAATGGGAGCGACAAGGCCGAGGTCCACAGCGACCTGCTGCTTGACTCCGCTCCCCTGGCCGAAATTGAAAGCCCGACCCGCCCGGTGGACGATGAGGCGGCCGGCAATGCCGTGCTGCAGGGCGAACTCGTCAGGGATGATGAACCAGGGCACGGAGAGGAGCGCCACGCATCATGAGTATCTTCGATTTCGCGGCGGGGACCGACGTCGCTTCCGAGTCCGGCGCCATCTGCTCCCGCAAGGCGTGCCGGGCACAGGCATCCTGGCAACTGCTGTGGAACAACCCGAAGATCCATGACCCGGAGCGGCGCAAGATCTGGCTGGCCTGTTCGGACCACCGGGACTGGCTCCAGGACTACCTGCAGACCCGCGGGCTGTGGAAGGAAACCGTGCCCCTCGAGGCCGACGGCTCGGGCTCGATGGAGCAGGACATCTGAATGTACCGTTTCCTGTTCTCCAGCAAGTGGCTGGGCTACCTCCTGCTGGCCGCCATCTTTGCCACCGCGTGCGTCTTCCTGGGCCGCTGGCAGATGGACCGGAGGGCGGAGACGTTGGCCGAGATCAACCGTGTGGTCACCAACTACTCCGCCACTCCGATTCCTTTCGCCCAGGCCAGCGACCAGTTCAACATGCTGGACCCCGCCAAGGAGTGGACCCAGGTGGAGCTTCAAGGCTCCTATCTCGCTGACGGCCAGCGCATCGTGCGGAACCGGCCGCTGAACGGCCAGCCCGGCTACGAAGTGGTGGTTCCCTTCCGGCTGGCCACCGGCGAAACCGTGGTTATTGACCGCGGCTGGCTGCCGATCGGCAACAGGAATCCCGGCAGTCCGGACTCCGTGCCGGCACCTCCGTCCGGCGAGGTGACCGCCGTCGTCCGCCTGAAGCACGGGGAGCCGGAACTGCAGCGCGGGGCACCGGAAGGACAGCTGGCCTCCATTGACCTGCCGACGTACGCCGCGCAGCTGGGCTATCCCCTCCGCACCGGCGCTTACGGCCAGCTTGCGTCCGAAACGCCGCCCGCCGCGGACATGCCGGTCCCGTTCCCCAAGCCGTCCACGGACGAGGGGACGCATTTGTCCTACTCGCTGCAGTGGTTCGCCTTTGGCGTCCTGATGTTCGTCGGCTTCGGCTACGCGGCCCGGCAGCAGGCACGGAACGCAGCCATCGACGCCGAGGACGAGGAGTTGCTCGACGACGGGACTGTACACGCAGCCGTGACCACCCGCCGTCGTCCGCCGGCCCCGCGGAAACGCAAAAAGGCGACGGCCGAGGAAGAAGAAGACGCCCTCCTGGACGCGCAGGGGTACTGAGGCGTGGAGTACGACGGCGGACCGGTGGCCCTGGTACGTTCTGCGCTGGTGACGGCGGGGGTCGGCGACACTGTGCGCACCTTTGCTGCGGGCGTCCCCACGGCGGCCGCGGCTGCTGCGGCGTTGGAGTGTGAACTTGCGGCGATCACCAACAGCCTGGTGTTCGAGCTCAGCGGCGATCCCCTGCTGATCCTGGCCAGCGGCGCCGCTCGGGTGGATACAGCGCTGGTCGCGGCGCAGCTCGGCACCGGAAAGATCCGCCGGGCCTCCCCCGACTTCGTCCTGGAGCACACCGGCCAGGAGGTCGGCGGAGTGGCCCCGGTAGGCCACCCGAAGAAAATCAGGACCTTGCTGGACGAATCCCTCCAGGTTCACGGGCTGCTGTGGGCAGGAGCAGGTGACCACAAGTCCATGTTCAGCATCACCTACCATGAGCTGCTCCGGATCACCGGAGCGCAGGAACTGCAGGTCCGCTAGGTGTATTGACCACGGAGGTTAGGAACATGCGGCGTGGTTAGGTGACAAAAAGAAGACCTCCAAGTGGAGTGGGGCTTGTCTAAGAGTCCGGTCCACAAGGAGGTCTTCAATGTCCCATGCTAACGCGCTTCTGACGCCGAAGGGACGGCTCCGGCTGGCCCGGTGCATCGTTGATGACGGGTGGCCGCTGCGCCGTGCTGCTGAGCGGTTCCAGGTGTCCGTGACGACCGCAGCGCGGTGGGCGGCCCGTTACCGGGAGCACGGGGAGCACGGGATGGGTGATCGTTCCAGCCGGCCCATCAACTCCCCGCGTCGGACCTCCACGCGGCGGGAGCGGCGGATCGTCGCGATCAGGGTCAACCGGCGCTGGGGCCCGGCACGGATCGGCTATCTGCTGGGCATTCACCCCTCCACGGTGCACCGGGTGCTGTCCCGGTTTGGGCTGGCGAGGCTGGCGTGGATGGACCGGGCCACGGGCCGGGTGATTCGCCGGTACGAGCACCACAGCCCCGGGGACCTGGTCCACGTCGACATCAAGAAACTTGGACGGATCCCTGACGGCGGCGGACACCGCAGTGTCGGCAGGGCCGCCGGAAACCGGAACAAGACCGGTACCGCGGCAAACCGGAGACCGGGTCACGCCTTCTTGCACAACGCCGTCGATGATCACTCCAGGCTCGCCTACACGGAGATCCTGACCGATGAGAAAAAGGACACTGCGGCCGGATTCTGGGAACGCGCCAATGCCTACTTCGAGTCCCACGGGATCACTGTCAAACGGGTCCTGACCGATAACGGATCCTGCTACCGCTCCTACGCATTCAAAGACGCTCTGGGCCCGGACATCAAGCACAAACGCACCCGACCCTACAGGCCTCAGACAAACGGCAAAGTCGAGCGCTACAACCGCACCATGCTCGACGAATGGGCCTACGCCCGTCCCTACGCCTCAGAGGCCGAGCGTGTTGCCGCTTTCGCCGACTGGCTCCATCATTACAATCATCATCGAGGCCACACCTCACTCAACGGTCAGCCACCGGCCAGCCGCGTCACCAACCTCTCAGGTCAATACAGCTAGGCGAGGGTGATGAGGTCCAGGTAGTCCTCGTTCCAGAGGTCTTCGACGCCGTCAGGAAGCATCACCACGCGTTCGGGGTTGAGGGCTTCGACCGCACCTTCGTCGTGGCTGACCAGGACCACGGCGCCGGTGTAGTTGCGCAGCGCGCCCAGGATTTCCGCGCGGCTGGCGGGGTCGAGGTTGTTGGTGGGCTCGTCGAGGAGGAGGACGTTCGCGCTGGACGCCACGATGGTGGCGAGGGCCAGGCGGGTCTTCTCACCGCCGGACAGCACGCCGGCGGGCTTGTCGACGTCGTCCCCGGAGAAGAGGAATGAGCCGAGGATCCCTCGGACTTCGGCGTCCTTCATATCCGGGGCGGCGGAGCGCATGTTCTCCAGCACGGTGCGGTTGTGGTCCAGGGTTTCGTGTTCCTGGGCGTAGTAGCCAACCTTCAGCCCGTGACCGGGGATGACTTCGCCGGTGTCCGGGGTGTCCACTCCGGCGAGCATCCGCAGCAGCGTGGTCTTGCCGGCGCCGTTGAGTCCCAGGATGACCACCTTGGAACCGCGGTCGATGGCCAGGTCCACGTCGGTGAAGATCTCCAGGGAGCCGTAGGACTTGCTGAGCCCGTCCGCGGTGAGCGGGGTCTTGCCGCAGGGCGCCGGGTCCGGGAACCGCAGCGCTGCCACGCGGTCCTGTTCGCGGACCGCCTCCAGGCCGCTGAGCAGGCGCTCGGCACGCTTGGCCATGTTTTGCGCGGCCACAGCCTTGGTGGCCTTGGCCCGCATCTTGTTCGCCTGGTCCATCAGGACCTGTGCCTTCTTTTCGGCGTTGGCACGTTCCCGCTTCCGGGCACGCTCGTCGGTCTCCCGCTGGATGAGGTAGCGCTTCCAGTCCATGTTGTAGAAATCGATCTGGGCGCGGTTGGCGTCGAGCAGGAAGACCTTGTTGACCGTGGCTTCCAGCAGGTCGGTGTCGTGGCTGATAACGATCAGGCCGCCCTGGTGGTTCTTCAGGAAGTCACGCAGCCAGGCGATGGAATCGGCGTCAAGGTGGTTGGTGGGCTCATCCAGGAGCATTGTCTCG
Source organism: Arthrobacter sp. MOO21 (assembly GCF_057369995.2). Classification (NCBI taxonomy): domain Bacteria; kingdom Bacillati; phylum Actinomycetota; class Actinomycetes; order Micrococcales; family Micrococcaceae; genus Arthrobacter; species Arthrobacter sp. MOO21. The sequence continues at coordinate 3,903,539 of NZ_CM170671.2, forward strand.
GCATCCGAATAGAGGATGCGGGCCAGCTCAACACGGCGCCGCTGGCCACCGGAGAGCGTTTTGAGCGGCTGGTTCAGCAAGCGGTCCGGGAGGGCAAGGTTGGAACAGATCGAAGCAGCCTCGGCCTCGGCGGCATAGCCCCCGGCTGCGAGGAATTCGGATTCCAGCCGGTCATAGCGGCCCATGGCCTTCCGTTGGACGTCCGCATCCTCACTGGCCATTTCGTCGTGCGCCTTCCGGAGCTTCCCGACGACGATATCGAGGCCGCGTGCCGACAGGATCCTGTCCCGGGCGAGCTGTTCCATGTCAGGGGTGCGGGGATCCTGGGGCAGGTAGCCGATTTCGCCGCTGCGGATCACCTTGCCGGCGGCAGGCAGGCCTTCGCCGGCAAGGACCCGGGTGAGGGTGGTCTTGCCGGCACCGTTGCGCCCCACCAGCCCGATTTTGTCTCCCTTGTCGATGCGGAAGCTCACCTGGTCCATCAGGAGCCGGGCGCCGGCACGCAGTTCAAGATCCTGGACAGTAATCACAGCAGGTAAGGCCTTTCAGCAAGGGGGTGGTCCGCCACCCCCGAGGCGTCAGGGGCATGGGCGGCAATGGGCGGCAGAACGGCCCACCCAAGTCTACCGTTGGTCCGCATGGACCAGCGACGGGGGCCTGCCGGGCCGGACGCTGAGGGCGTAAACTGCCCCGGCACCGCCCGCGCCCAGCGAGAATGGAACCCATGGACTTCGACCGCCTGCTGCAGATCCGGCGCATCTATGCGCAGCAGGCTGCCCTGGAGCTCCCCCGGGGCAGGGAGATCGTCGAACGCTGGCCGGGCGCCGACGTCGTGCTGGTCGAGAACCACTGGAACATCCCGGAGGTACACGGCGACGAGACGAACGTGCCCCGCTGGTCCCGGATCAAGACCGAAGCGCTGGTCCTTGGCGTCAAGAAAGCGCTGACCGTCAAGCCGAACGGCCGTTCCGCCGACTTCATTGCCCCTTCGAGCGCGAACGGGTGTGCCATGGCGTGCGCCTACTGCTACGTGCCCCGGCACAAGGGTTACAGCAACCCGGTCACGGTGTTCGCCAACATCGACCAGATCGGCGGGGCGGTTGAGCGGCATGCCGTGCGCCAGGGCTTGAAACTTGAGCCCAACCAGTGCGACCCCGAGCTCTGGGTGTACGACATCGGGGAAAACAGCGACTGCTCAGTGGACGCGCTGATCAGCCGGAACGTGGAGGACCTCGTGACGCTTTTCCGCGACATCCCCACCGCAAAGCTGTCGTTCGCCACCAAGTTCGTCAATCCCGCCCTGCTGGACTGGGACCACGGCGGACACACAAGGATCCGGTTTTCCCTCATGCCCGCGCAGCTGGCGAAGTCGGTGGACGTCAGGACCTCGCCGGTGTCCGAGCGCATGGCCGCCATCAACGACTTCGTCGACGCCGGGTATGAGGTGCACGTGAACTTCTCCCCCGTGATCGTCACGGACACCTGGCTCAGCGACTGGGCGGAACTGCTGCGGGAACTCGATGCCACGCTTTCGGCCGCCGCCAAGGCCCAGTTGGCGGCTGAAATCATCTTCCTCACGCATAACGAGCAGCTGCACGAGGTCAACCTGGGCTGGCACCCCCAGGCCGAACGCATGCTGTGGCGCCCGGACCTGCAGGAATCCAAGGTGTCCTCCAACGGCTTCACGAACGTCCGCTACCGTTCCGGCATCAAGGGGCGGTACGTCAGGCAGCTCATCGACCTGATCGGCAATATCGCGCCGTACTGCCGTATCCGCTATGCGTTCTGAGGCTTAAACTGGCCAGATCATGACTGGCGCCCGTTCCCGCCTCCTGGTCTGGTCCGTCATCCTGGCGGCCCTCCTTTCGGGCTGCACACCCGCCGTAGGACTCCATGAGGCAGCCACCGTCGCCCCGGCTCCTTCGTCCCCTGCTCCGGCCGCCGCCGGGGCCACACCCGCTCCGGTGCACACCGCCGATCCGGAGCCCCCAGCGCCTCCGGCGCCCACGCCGCCTCCGGCTCCCCAGCCCTTCGCCCTCAACCTCTACCAGGAGGGCGACTTCGTGCCGCAGTACACGTTCGACTGGTGCGTCGCGGCGAGCATCCAGATGGCGCACAACCTGATCGACGCCACGGGAGGCGCCACCTGGTCCGATCCCACCCAGCAGGGCAACCTGTGGGAGATGGCCCGGGCAAGGTCGTCGGACTCGTTCAACGGCGCCAACCCCTATGGCTGGGCCGAGGTCCTGACCCAATCCGGGATGGGACCCTACGGTGTTGTCAGCATCACCGACTACGGCACCGCCCTGCGCACCGCGGCGCGCGCCATCACCGATACGGGCAGGCCGGTGGGCCTGGTCATGTGGAGCGGGCGCCACGCCTGGGTGATGAGCGGGTTCGAATCCATCGGCGATCCCCGGCACTTCCAGGAATTCTCCGTGACCGGCGTCCGCGTCCAGGACCCGCTCTATCCGTACGGCAGCGGGCAGTGGGGACCCTCGCCCCCGCCCAACAGCCTGCTCACCCCAGAGCAGCTGGCCACCCAGTTCGTAGTGCGCGAGCCCCGGCGGTGGAGCAGCAACCTCCCCGCCGGATACCTGCTGGTGCTGCCGCTCCCGGCCTGAGCAGCCTCCTGTGCCTGCACGCGGAGGGCAACCCGGCCGCCGCGGCCGGATTTGTGTCCAGCCCTCAGCACCGGCAGGCGGTCTTAGTAGGCCCCCTACAAAATGGCGGCCGCCCCGCGCCGGTAACGTCGGCAGTACATTAGATTCCGCTTGTACAACCCCGACAGGACAGCCATGAGCAGCACCGATACCCCCACCAAGAACAGTCCCCGCCTGGAGCGCCTACGCTGGAACGGCACCGACCTCGGGCTGATCGCCGTCTTCGCCGCCCTGGTGGCCGGCGCAGCCCTGGTACCGGGGCTGGCCCTGAACGGGTTCGGCGTCCCCATCACCTTCCAGACCCTGGCCGTGATGCTCACCGGACTGGTGCTGGGGCCCGCCCGCGGGTTCGCCGCCGTGGGCCTTTACACCCTGCTCGGCCTCGCCGGCCTGCCCATCTTCAGCCAGGGCCGCAGCGGCTTTGGCATCCTCGCCGGGCCCTCCGCCGGGTACATCATCGCCTTCCCCATCGCCGCGGGAATCGTCGGCTGGCTGGCCACCGTGGTGATAAAGCGGACCACCAGGGCGCGCGCCCTGTGGTTCTTCCTGTCCGCCACGGCCACCAGCATTGTGGTGGTGCACTCCCTGGGCATCCTCGGCATCGCCCTGAACTCCAAAGCCACGCTTGCCCAGGCCTTCATCAGTGACCTGGTCTTCTACCCGGGGGACATCATCAAGAACGTCCTCGCCGCCGCCATCGCCGTCGCGCTCCACCGCGCCTTCCCCGACGTCCTCGTCCGCCGCGTGCGGCGCACCGCCATCGCCGCCGCAAAGGCCTAGGTCCGGCACCATGCCCGCAGTGATCTTTGACCAGGTGGCAGCCGCCGTCGAACGCGACGACTCGCCGCAGCCCAAAATCCTCCTCGACGCGGTCAACCTGCGCCTGGAGGAAGCCCGGGTGGGCGTCATCGGAGCCAACGGATCAGGAAAATCCACCCTGCTGCGGCTGGTCAACGGACTCATCCAGCCCACCACGGGCACGGTCACTATCGACGGCGACGACACCGTTCGTGCCGTGCGGAAGGTCCGCCGGAACGTCGGCTTCGTTTTCACCGATCCCCTGTCCCAGCTGGTGATGCCCACCGGCAGGGAAGACGTGGAGCTCTCGCTGCGGCGTTCGGTGCGCAACGGTGCCGAGCGGCGCGCGCAGGCCGGGGCGGCGCTCGAACGTCTTGGCCTGCTGCCCCTGGCCGACCAGAGCATCTACGAGCTCTCCGGCGGGGAGCGGCAGCTGATGGCGCTCGCCGCCGTCCTGGCGGTAGACCCGAAAGTCCTGGTGCTGGATGAGCCGTCCACGCTGCTGGACCTGCGCAACCGGGAACTGCTCCGCCGTACCTTGGCGGGCCTGGACCAACAGATCATCATGTCCACCCACGACCTGGACCTCGCCATGGACATGGACCGGGTGCTGGTCATCGAACAGGGCCGCGTGGCATTCGACGGCAATCCCGCGGATGCCGTGGCGGCCTACCGTTCCTGGTGCCTGGAGGGACTCAGCGCTCCAGGACAGGGCGCCCCGGCACAGAACGCTACAGGGCAGGATCCCCGGTGAGGGGGCACGGCTTCCTCCTGGCCAACTACGTGCCGGGCGATTCGGTCCTCCACCGCTCACCGCTGGGACTGAAGTTCCTCCTTGTCTTTGCCTGCGGCCTGGCATCCTTCATCATTGTCGACTGGCGGATCTCCGCTGCCATGCTGGTTGTCCTTTGCGGCCTCTTCCTGCTCACCGGCGCCGGTGTGAAGCGGCTCTGGCGTGCGGTCCGTCCCCTCGCCGCGGTGCTGCTGGTGATCGGCGTGTTCCAGTGGTGGCAGCTGGGCGCCCCCACGGCCGCCCGGATCGTCCTGAATATCCTTGTCTGCATCGTCGCCGCCTCGCTGCTCACCGCCACCACCCCGGTGCAGCGGCTGCTGGACGGTGTGGTCAAGGCGGCCGGACCGTTCAGGAGGCTGGGCGCGGACCCCGAGCGCTTCGCACTCACCATCGGCATCATGCTGCGGAGCATCCCCTACATCGCCGGCACGTTCTCGGATGTCAGGGATTCCGCCCGGGCCCGGGGACTGGAGCGCAACCCTCGCGCGCTGGTGCTTCCCGTGTTCATCACCTCAGTGGCGTTTGCCCGCCAGACGGGCGAAGCGCTCGCCGCCAGGGGGCTCGGCGAAGCGGAGGACTGAGGCGCTGCAAGCGTCACCTGGACAGCGTCAGCGGGACAGCAGCCGCCGGTACTCCAGCAATGCCGCGGTTCCCATGCCGCCGGCCATGCTGATCATGGCCAGCGCGAGGGTTCCCGGCGCAGCCGACCTGCGCGCCTGCGCCAGCAGCCGCGTCACCAATACGGCGCCGGAAGCGCCGTAGGCGTGGCCCAGCGCGAGTGCCCCGCCGTCAAGGTTCGCCCGCGCGGACTGGATTCCCAACAGGTCCAGGCACGCCAGCGTCTGAGATGCGAAGGCCTCGTTGAATTCCACCAGGTCCACCCGGTCCGCCGTCACGCCCGCCGCGGCCAGCACATCACGCGCGGCCACGGCAGCGCCGATGCCCAGGACGCCGGGGGCAACTCCCACAGTTCCGGTGCCGCGCACCAGCAGCGCGTCCTCCGCCCCCAGTTGCCGGGCCCGCGCCAGGGAGGTGACGACGACGGCGGAAGCGGCGTCCGCGTCAAAGCAGGAGTTCCCGGCGGTGACAGTTCCCCCGGGAACGAAGGCGGCAGGGAACCGGGCCATGAGGGCCGGCGTCAGGCTGCGGCGCGGGCCGTCATCCGCTGACACGGTACCCACGTCGACTGCAAGGGGCACCAGTTCGGCCTCGAATAGGCCATCCTTGGCGGCAGCGAGGGCTTTTTGGTGGCTCGCCAGGGCAAACGCATCCTGCCGGTCCCGGCCGATGCCGTATTCCCGCGCCACAGTCTCCGCAGCCACGCCCATGTCCGGGTCGCCGTAGCTTTCCGGCACGAACTGTGCGCGGCTGTAGAACTCCGGGCCGCCGTCGTCATTCCGGTGGGCACGCAGGGGCGCCGTGCTGGTGCTCTCCACGCCGCCCGCCAGGTACAGCGGGTTGCCGCCCGCGGCCACCAGCCGGGCCGCGAGGACGATGGCGTCCAGGCCTGAACCGCATTGCCGGTCCACGGTGAGCCCGGGCACGCCCACCGGAAGCCCCGCCTCCAGCAGCGCCAGCCGGGCGACGTTCCCGCCGCCGCCCACGGCATTGCCGATCACCACGTCATCAACGGATTCAGGGGCAAGCCCAAGGCCGGAGACGAGTTCGCGCAGGACCGGCGCCAGGAGTTCGTGGGCCCGCAGACTCCGCAGGCACCCGTTCGTACGGCAGACCGGGGTCCGCCGGGCCGCGATGATGACCGGCTGGCGCTCAGGGGGCAGGAGCTCAGCCGGCAAGGACGCGCACCCTGGGGTCACGGGACTCGATCCAGTCCAGCAGCAGGTTACGGCTGACCTTGCCGCGGTCCGTGATGGGCAGTTCGGCGAGGAGGAAATACTGCAGCGGCCGCTTGTCCCGGGCCAGGATGTTCTCCAGGCCCGCGCGCAGCTGGGTGGCGGTGATCCCACCCTGCGAGGGGACCACGCCTGCCACCACCCGCTGGCCGCGCAGGTCGTCGGGCATCCCCGCGGCCACCGCGGCGCCCACACCGGGAACGGCGGCCAGCGCCAGCTCCACCTCGTGCGGGTAGACATTCCTGCCCGCGGTGAGGATCATGTCCGCGCGGCGGCCGAGGATGTGCAGCTCGCCGGCCTCGAGGTAGCCCTGGTCCCCCACCGTGAACCAGCCGTCGAAGGACCGCAGCGCCTCTCCGTCGTCGCCCCACAGGTAACCGTTGCTGACCATGCCGCTGCGGACGCAGATGTTCCCGGAGGCACCCTCCGGCACCTCGGCCCCGCCGTCGTCGAGGATCCGGACATCAACGCCGGGGAACGGCCTGCCGATTCCAGTGCCGCCCGCGGCCAACTGTCCGGCCACAAGTCCCGTGCCGGAGACGAAGCTCAGTTCGGACGCACCGTAGTACTCGTAGATCGTGGCATTTGGCGCCCACCTGCGCGCCGCCTCCAAAGTGCGGGCGTCGAGCTTGGATCCGGCGCAGATGATGGTCCGGATGCCGGACGCGTCCACGCATCCGGTCATGCCCCGTTCACTGAGCATGCGCAGCATGGTGGGAACCAGGACCAGCCGGGTCACCCGGTCATGGGTGATCGCGGCGTGGACGTCGCCGACGTCGAAGGTTTCGAGTGCCTGGAACTCGGAGCCGGCGTACAGGCATTCGGCGAGGGCATAAAGGTTCAGGCTCGCCGCGAGCGGCCCCGGCGCAAGGGTCACGTCGTCCTGGCGGAGGCCGAAGAACTCGATGGAGGCGTCGAAGGACTGCTGCCAGGACTGTCGGGACCGTGTGAACGCCTTGGGCACGGAGGTGGTGCCGGAGGTGAGGCCGATGAGGAAACTGGCCTCCGGTGGGCCGTCGGCCAGGGAGTCGTCCGGGGATACAGGGGCCGCGGCCGCGCACGCCTCCACCCGGCGCGCAATGTCCTCCTGCAGGGCCGCCGGCCACGCTGGGTCCAGCACGGCGCACTGGCGGCCGCCGGCCACCGCGGCTGCAAAGGCGGTGGCGAAATGTGCGGAGTTGGCTTCGCAGAGGGTAGTGACTGACTTCGCCTCCGCCACCATGGCTGCAGCTTCATCCCGCAGCGTTGCCCAGTCAAGGCGGCGGCCGGCAATCACGACGGCGGTGTCGTGCGGCCGCTCTTCCGCCCAGCGCTGGATTCTGTTCAGGAAAGGCACGCACCAACTTTACCGGCCGGCACGGATTGAGCGGCGGGCTCGCGGGTATTGTGACTTCATGAGTTTCAATGACAACGTGCAGCTGGATCCGTCACAAGTCCAGGACCGGCGCGGCATGGGCCGGGGAGTTAAGGTTGGCGGCGGGATCGGCGGCGGCCTGGTGCTGCTCGTTGCGCTCCTGCTGGGCATCAACCCCAATATGCTCGGCGGACTCACCGAGGGCGGCGGCAGTGGACAGTCCCAGGGCACGGCGCCTGCGTGCAGTACCGGCGCGGACGCCGATGCCCGCCTGGACTGCCGCATCACCGGCACGGTCAACAGCCTCAACGCGTTCTGGCCCGCTTACCTGAAGCAGTACAACGTTCAGTACCCGCGGCCGGAAGCGGTGATCTTCAGTGGCGGCACGAACACCGGGTGCGGGGCCGCGACCTCCGACGTGGGTCCGTTCTACTGCCCTACGGACACTACCGCCTACTTCGATCCGGGCTTCTTCCAGGAACTCGTGGACCGGTTCGGTTCCTCGGGCGGCCCGCTGGCCCAGGAATACGTGGTGGCCCACGAATTCGGACACCACGTCCAGAACCTGCTGGGCGACCTGAACCGGGCGCAGCAGGACCCGCAAGGGCCGGAGTCGGGCTCCGTGCGTACCGAGCTGCAGGCCGACTGCTATGCGGGCCTGTGGGCCAAGTACGCTTCCACGACGGCGGACCCGAACACCGGGCAGCCGTATCTGGAGCCCCTGACGCAGCAGGACGTGAGCGATGCCCTCTCGGCGGCAGCGTCCGTGGGCGATGACCGGATCCAGAAGGCGGCGACGGGCAGGGTCTCCCCCGAAGGCTGGACGCACGGTTCCAGCGAGGAACGCCAGCGCTGGTTCCTGCAGGGCTACCAGACCGGCGACATCAAACAGTGCGACACGTTCTCCGCCGCCACCCTCTAACCCCCAGTTCATCCCATCGATTGCTGAGTAGCTGCCGTTTTGAGAGGGGCGGATTCATATGGTCGTTGCAACGAAACCGTTGAAGGGGTGTTGCGATGCCGGCGGGGTACGTTTTTGGGGATGCGGTCAGGGACGGGTTCTTTGCGCTTTTGCGGCAAGGGGCCTCGATCAGTGAGGCGTGCCGCGTGTCGGGCCTGTGGTCCTCTACGGTGCGACATTGGGTCCGGAGGATGGGCCCTGTGGAGATGTCGAGAGGCAAACGTGGAGGACCGGTAGGGGCGCCGTTTCCGGACGGCGCCCCTGGCTCGGGCAGGTTGAGCCTGTCGGAACGGGCGGTGATCATGGTCCGCCTGCGCGATGGCTGGTCCTACGCGGCGATCGGCAGGGAACTGGGCCGGGACCGATCGGTGATCTGGCGCGAGGCCAGGCGGAACTGCTGCGAGGACGGCACATACCAGTCCGACGTCGCGCAGTTGAAGGCCGGGCAGAATGCCCGCCGGCCCAAGGAGCATAAACTCGCCCATAAGCCGCTGGCCCGGTTCGTGGAGTCCGCCATGGACGAGGGCTGGTCCCCGCAGCTGTGCTCGCTGGTTCTGGCCCGTGCTTTCCCGGACGATGAGAGGATGCAGATCAGCCACGAGACGATCTATCAGGCCATTTACGTCCAGGGCCGTGGACATGTCCGCCAAGACCTGTACCGGCAGTTGAGCACCGGCCGGGCCAAACGGGTCAGCGACGGACGCGGCCGGGGCCGGAACAACAGCCCGTTCAAGGACGCGCTGAAAATCTCCGAACGCCCGGCCGAAGCCGCGGACCGGGCCGTACCCGGACACTGGGAATGCGACTTGATCCTTGGTTCGGTCGCCAGCAACTCAGCGATCGGAACCTGTGTTGAACGCTCGACCCGGTACACCATGCTGCTGCACCTGCCCAACGGCCACAGCGCAGACGAGGTCGCCAGAGCCATGATCACCGCGTTTGCGGAACTGCCGGCGGACCTGCGCAAAACCCTGACCTACGACCGCGGCATCGAGATGGCCCGCTACGCCCAAATCCAGATAGCGATCGACGCGGACGTCTACTTCTGCGACCCCCACTCGCCCTGGCAACGAGGTACCAACGAGAACACCAACAGACTCCTACGGCACTGGTTCGCAAAAAGCACGGACCTGTCCGTCCACACGGCAAAGGACCTCAAACGGGTTCAGGACAGCCTCAACAACCGGCCACGCCCCACCCTCGGCCTCGCAACCCCCAAGCAGAAATTCAACGAACTCCTCCTCGCCGCAGCAGCCTAACCGTTGCAACCACCACTTGACTTTCCAAGGTCATAACGGCAGCTACGCAGCAATCGATAAACCAACGACGACGGCCGGTGACCTTTCCTGGGAAAGGCCACCGGCCGTCGTCGTACTTCGTGTTCAGATATTGAACCCGAGGGCCCGCATCTGGTCCTTGCCGTCGTCCGTGATCCGTTCCGGACCCCACGGCGGCATCCATACCCAGTTCAGGCGCCAGTCGTCCACGACGCCGTCCAGGGCCTTGCCCACCTGCTCCTCGAGCACGTCGGTGAGCGGGCAGGCGGCGGTGGTGAGCGTCATGTCGATCAGCAGCGCACCGTCGTCGTCGGAGTACTTCAGGCCGTAAAGCAGCCCGAGGTCCACAACGTTGACGCCAAGCTCAGGATCGATGACGTCCTTGAGCGCCTCTTCGACGTCCTCCAGGGCCGTGCGGCCCGGCGTGATTTCGGTCATGGCAAGTCCTTACTAGGCCTGTGCTGCGGCCGCAGCCGCGATGCTGGCAGCGCCGGCGCCCTTGGCGTAGCGGTCGTAGCCCTCTTCCTCAAGGCGGTCGGCGAGTTCGGGACCGCCCTCTTCAACAACCTGGCCGTCCACGAACACGTGGACGAAGTCAGGCTTGATGTAGCGCAGGATGCGCGTGTAGTGCGTGATGAGCAGCGTGCCCATGTTTCCTTCGGCGTGGGCACGGTTGACGCCCTCGGAGACGATCTTGAGCGCGTCGACGTCCAGGCCGGAGTCGGTCTCGTCCAGCACCGCGAACTTGGGCTTGAAGAGCTCCAGCTGGAGGATCTCCACGCGCTTCTTTTCGCCGCCCGAGAAGCCTTCGTTGACGTTGCGCTGGGCGAAGTCGGCGTCGATGCGCAGCTTCTCCATGGCATCCTTGACGTCCTTGGTCCAGGTCCGCAGCTTGGGTGCTTCTCCGTCGATGGCAGTCTTGGCGGTGCGCAGGAAGTTGGTCATGGTGACGCCGGGAACCTCAACCGGGTACTGCATGGCCAGGAAGACGCCGGCGCGGGCGCGCTCGTCAACGCTCATCGCCAGGACGTCTTCGCCGTCCAGGGTGATGGTGCCGCTGGTGACGGTGTACCGGGGGTGGCCTGCGATGGTGGAGGCCAGGGTGGACTTGCCCGAACCGTTGGGGCCCATGATCGCGTGGGTTTCACCGGTGCGGATGGTCAGGCTGACGCCCTTCAGGATCTCCTTGGTGCCCTGTTCCGTCTCAATGCTGACGTGCAGGTCCTTGATCTCAAGAGTTGACATGCTCTTCTTTCTTTTAGCTCGTAAGTCTGGTGCTGTCGGCAATCAGTAGTTGTCTACTGCCGCGCCGTTCAAAACGTTGGTGACGTCCACGTAGACGTCGTCGCCATCGAGCTCGACGGCGAACACCGGAACGGGATCGTAGGCGGGCAACTGCAGCGGCTGGCCGCTGCGCAGGTCGAACTGGGAGCCGTGGCCCCAGCACTCGATGGCGCAGCCTTCAACGTCGCCTTCGGACAGCGAAATGTCCGCGTGCGAGCAGGTGTCGCCGATTGCATGGATCTCGCCCATCGAATCCCGGACCACAGCCACCGGGTAGCCGTCGACCAGGATGCGCAGCGCCTGCTTGACCTTAATGTCACTGGCACTACAGACCAGCTCGCCCTTGGGTGTCCCGCTCATGCGTTCCTGCCTGTCCCTTAGTTGTCCGTCGCCGCGAGTTCGCGTTCCACAGCCTCGGTCAGGCGCTCTTCGAGGGCCGGGACCTTGATCTGCTGGATGACCTCGTTGAGGAAGCCGCGGACCACCAGGCGGCGGGCAACATCCTCGGGGATGCCGCGGGCCATCAGGTAGAACAGGTGCTCGTCATCGAAGCGGCCGGTGGCGCTGGCGTGGCCGGCGCCCTCGATCAGGCCGGTCTCGATTTCGAGGTTGGGCACGGAGTCCGCGCGGCAGCCGTCGGTGAGGACCAGGTTCTGGTTCTTCTCGTACGAGTCGGTGCCTTCCGCCTGCTTCTGGATCAGCACGTCGCCCACCCAGACCGTGTGTGCACCCTTGCCCTGCAGCGCGCCCTTGTACAGGACGTTGGACTTGCAGTTGGGGACGTTGTGGTCCACGAAGGAGCGGTGCTCCAGGTGCTGGCCGGCGTCGGCGAAGTAGAGGCCCAGGAGCTCGGCTTCGGCGCCTTCACCGGCGAACCGGACGTTGGAGTTCAGGCGGACGATCTTGCCGCCAAGGGTTACGGCGATGTGCTTGTACACGGCGTCCTTGGCAACCTCGGCGTCGTGCTGGGCCAGGTGCTTTGCGTCGTCTTCCCACAGCTGCACCGAAACCACGGTCAACTGGGCGCCCTGGCGGACCAGGACCTCAACGTTGCCGTTGTGGTCGGCGGTACCGCCGTGCTCCAGGATCACCACGCCGCGGCTGTTGGCCCCGGCTTCGATGACCACGTGGGAGTTGCTGCGGCGGCCCGCGCCGTTGCCGGTCAGGACTACGCGCACCGGAGCGTCCAGTTCAGCGTTCTCCGGGATGGAGATCAGCTGGGCGCCACGGGCGTTGGCGGAGGCGACGACGGCGGCACGGTCGGCGGGGACCAGGGTGGCACCACGGGGGGCCTCGCCTGCGCCGAGGATCCGCTGCACGACGGCGGCGGGCGCCTCGACGGAAACGTCCAGGACACCGTCTTCCGACGGAGCGTCGGACAGCAGGTTGGACAGTTCCCGCACCGGGGTGAAGCGCCATTCCTCTTCCCGGCCGTTGGGCACGGCGAAGTCGGCCACGTCGTGGCTGGTGAGGCGTTCGGCGCGGGAGGCCATGACCTGCGTGCCGTGGCTGTGGTGGCGGTCAACCTTGGAGGCGACCAGGTGTTCGCCCTCCTCGGTGAAGCCGGCGATCGACGGTGCGCCGATGCGCGCCTTTTCGGTGGTTGCTTCGGCAGTCATTAACCGACGGATCCTTCCATCTGGAGTTCGATGAGGCGGTTCAGCTCAAGGGCGTATTCCATGGGCAGTTCACGGGCGATCGGCTCGATGAAGCCGCGCACGATCATGGCCATGGCCTCGTCCTCGGGCATGCCGCGGGACATGAGGTAGAAGAGCTGCTCCTCGCTGACGCGGGAAACGGTGGCCTCGTGTCCCAGCTGGACATCGTCCTCGCGGATGTCGATGTACGGGTATGTGTCCGAGCGGGAAATGGTGTCCACCAGGAGGGCGTCGCAACGCACGGTGTTGGCCGAGTGCTTGGCGCCTTCCCGGACCTGGACCAGGCCGCGGTAGGCGGCACGGCCGCCGCCGCGGGCAACGGACTTGGAGATGATGGAGCTCTTGGTGTTCGGTGCGATGTGCACCATCTTGGAGCCCGTGTCCTGGTGCTGTCCCTCGCCGGCGAAGGCGATGGACAGGGTCTCGCCCTTGGCGTGCTCACCCACCAGGTAGACGGCCGGGTACTTCATGGTGACCTTGGAGCCGATGTTGCCGTCAACCCATTCCATGGTGGCGCCGGCTTCGCAGACGGCGCGCTTGGTCACCAGGTTGTAGACGTTGTTGGACCAGTTCTGGATGGTGGTGTAGCGGACGCGGGCGCCCTTCTTCACGATGATCTCGACGACGGCGGAGTGCAGCGAGTCCGAGGTGTAGATCGGCGCGGTGCAGCCTTCGATGTAGTGGACGTAGGAGTCCTCGTCGGCGATGATCAGGGTGCGCTCGAACTGGCCCATGTTTTCCGTGTTGATGCGGAAGTAGGCCTGCAGCGGGATGTCCACGTGGACGCCCTTGGGCACGTACACGAAGGAACCGCCGGACCACACTGCGGTGTTCAGCGAAGCGAACTTGTTGTCGCCCACCGGGATCACGGTGCCGAAGTATTCCTGGAAGATCTCCGGGTGTTCCTTCAGCGCGGTGTCGGTGTCCAGGAAGATGACGCCCTGGGCTTCGAGGTCCTCGCGGATCTGGTGGTAGACCACCTCGGACTCGTACTGGGCGGCCACGCCGGAGACCAGGCGGCTGCGCTCAGCTTCCGGGATGCCGAGCTTCTCGTACGTGTTGCGGATGTCCTCGGGCAGGTCTTCCCACGTGGCGGCCTGCTTCTCGGTGGAGCGGACAAAGTACTTGATGTTGTCGAAGTCGATGCCGGAGAGGTCAGCACCCCAGGTGGGCATGGGCTTGCGGTCGAAGTACTTCAGGCCCTTCAGGCGGAGGTCGAGCATCCACTCGGGTTCGCTCTTCTTGGCCGAAATGTCCCGGACTACCTCTTCATCGAGACCACGCCGTGCATTGGCGCCGACGTCGTTCTTGTCGGCCCAGCCGTACTCGTAGTTGCCGATGCCGTGGAGCTCGGGATTCTTTTCCAGAATCTCCGAGATCACAGTGTTTTCGGCTACTGCTTTCTCTGATAGTTGGTCCGTCATCACGGCCTTTCTTGCTGATGGTTGATTACTTCGTCCAGGCGGGCGGGGGCTGCGGCCGGCGCGGTGGCCGGTTTTGCAGACAGCCTGCCTGTAGGTATGTGGGTGGTGCACACGTGTCCGCCGCGGGCCAGGGTGGAAAGACGCCGGACGTCCACTCCCACCAGCCTTGAAAAGACTTCGGTTTCGACGTCGCAGAAGACGGGGAAGCGGGCCGCGAGCTGTTGGATGGGGCAATGGCCCTGGCACAGCTGGACGCTGGAAAGCGCCGCCGGCAGCGGCGCCTTGGCTTCGATGGAAGCCGTGGAGGCAACGAAGTTGTCCCGGCTCAAGGCCGCCGACAAGGCGGCTGCGCGGTCGCGGACATCGGGCCCGGCTTTTTCGATTTCCGGTGCGTAGCGCTTTTCCATGTCGGCGAAGCGCTCGACGGCGAAGGCGCGGACGGCGTCAGGACCGGCGACCTTCTGCAGTTGCTGGAGTGCCAGGGCGGCGATGTCCAGGTAGTCGTTGCCCAGGCTGGACTGGCCCTGGGAGCTGAGGACGTAGCGGCGGGCGGGACGGCCTGCTCCGGCGCCGGGCCTGGCGATCCGCTTCACCTCGATCACGCCCGCGCGGGAGAGGTGGTCCAGGTGACGGCGCACGGCAGCCGGGGTGAATCCCAGCATGTCGCCGAGTTCGGCCGCGCTGACGGGGCCGTGTTCCAGGACCGCCGAAAGGACGCGGTCACGGGTCCGCTCATCGGCGTCAGCCACTGGGCTGGATCCCGCGGGACCGGGCCCGGCGACGGGCGCAGCTGTAGCGTGGGTCATGGAATACACAACACAATCATGTCGTAATTTACTCCCGCACTCCAGTAAGGGCAGGCTGACCTTGGGTGCGCACCAATTATGACCAGGCCGCGGCTCCACTCCCCCGCAGGCGGCGGTGAATACTACATCCCGTAGAATACTGTGGTGCGATCCCCCCAATCCCCTGTCTTGTCCATCCATGGGCTCATCAAGGACGTTGGCCCCCTCTCCAGCCTGGACGGCAAAATGCTCCGGGTGGTGAGTGGCGTTTCACTCGTTGCCGAGCGGGGGCAGGTTACAGCCCTGCTGGGCGCCAACGGTGCGGGGAAGACCACCACCTTGGAATGCGCGCAGGGACTGCAGAAGCGCAGCGGCGGCACCATCTCCCTGCTGGGCCAGGACCCGGCCACGGCAGGGGCGGACCTGCGCGCCAGGGTAGGTGTGATGCTGCAGGACGGCGGGCTCCCGCCGTCGGCCCGTCCCCTTCCTTTGCTGCGGCACCTCGCCGGACTCTACGCGCGGCCCTGGCCCGTGGAGGACCTGGTGGGCAGGCTCGGCATCGATGCCTTCAGCAGGACAGGCGTCCGCCGCCTTTCCGGCGGGCAGAAGCAGCGCCTGGCGCTTGCGGCGGCCCTGATCGGCCGGCCGGAAGTGCTCTTCCTGGACGAGCCAAGCGCGGGCCTCGACCCGCAGTCGCGGCAGCTCGTGTTCGACCTGATCGCCGAACTCCGCGGTAGCGGCATGGGAATCATCCTCACCACCCACCTGATGGACGACGCGCAGCGCCTCGCGGACTACGTCTACATCATCGACGGCGGCCGGAACGTCGCCGAAGGAACCGTCCAGGAGCTCCTGCAGCGCAATCCCGGCGCAGACCAAGGCGCGGAACACGTGCGGACCCTGGTCTTCGAGGCCCCGCCGGGGCTGGACCTTTCCCGGGTGCTGCCGGACGGCGTGGATGTCTCCGAACCCCGCGCCGGCAGTTACACGGTGACCGGGACCCTGACGCCCGGCCACCTTTCCGCCCTGGCCCAATGGTGGGACCAGCAGGGCATCATGCCGGCATCAATGAGCCTCCAGGCGCGTAGCCTTGAAGACGTCTTTTTGGATATTTCGGGAAAGGACATCCGATGAGCCCGGCGGCAACGCAGCAAACCCAGCAGCCCGCGTCCCTGCTGCGGCGTGTCCTGTTGCAGGGCAAGTACGAGGCTTTGACGATGCTCCGCAACGGCGAGCAGCTGATCCTCGCCGTCGTGCTGCCCCTGCTGGCGCTTGTCGGGCTGACGGTGACTCCCTTCCTGGACGGGATGGGCTCCAGCCGGATCAACGTTGCCGTTCCGGGCATCCTTGCCCTGTGCGCCATGTCCACGGCCTTCACCGGCCAGGGCATCGCCACCGGCTTCGACCGGCGGTACGGGGTCCTGAGGTTCCTGTCCACCACTCCCCTGGGCCGCGGCGGCCTCATCGCCGGCAAGGTGCTTTCCGTCCTGGCCGTCCTCTGCCTGCAGGTAGTGGTGGTAGGCGCTGTCGCCTTGGCACTGGGCTGGAAGCCGGTGGCCGCAGGCTGGCTCCCCGGCCTGGCCCTCCTGGCTCTCGGAGCCGCAGCTTTCACTGCCCTCGGCCTGCTGGTGGCCGGGACAGTACGCCCGGAAGCCACCCTGGCCATCACCAACCTGCTGTGGATCCTGCTTGGGGCCATGGGCGGCATCGTCATTCCCGCCGAAAGGCTGCCCGCCGCAGCCCAGGCCGTGGTGCACTTCCTGCCCTCCGGCGCACTGGGCGAGTCCATGCGTGCGGCCTTCCTTGGTGGCGCCCTGAACGGCGGCGCCGCCCTCATCCTGCTGCTCTGGACCGTTATCGCCGGGGCAGCAGCCATCCGTTGGTTCAAGTGGAATTGAGATCATTGTGAGCACGGCTTCACGCCTCCCCCAGCTGGCAGGCCGACTGGCGTCACGGCTGCCGCGTACCGTGGACGCGCGCGTCCGCCGCCTCGCCGTCGCCTCCCTGATCGGCCAGACCCTGCTGGTGGTCACCGGAGGCGCGGTGCGCCTGACCGCATCCGGACTGGGCTGCCCCACCTGGCCACGCTGCACCTCCGACTCGCTGGTCAACACGCCGGAGATGGGCATCCACGGCTTCATCGAGTTCGGGAACCGGCTGCTGACGTTCGCGCTGGCCGCGGTGGCTGCCCTGATGCTGGTGTACCTGTGGAACCTGAGGAAGGAACGCAAGGACCTGTTCCTGCTGGCACTGGGACTGCTGGCCAGCATCCCGGCCCAGGCCGTGATCGGCGGCGTCACCGTGCTGACCAACCTCAACCCCTGGGTGGTGGGCCTGCACTTCCTGGTCTCCATGGCCCTGGTGGTCTTCGCCACCCTGCTGGTCAACCGGGCCTTCGGCCGGACCGGCCGCTTCATGTCCTTCCGGTACCAGGCATTGCCGGGGCTGCTGCGTCCGGTGACGGCCGCCGTCGCGCTTTTCTCCGCCGCAGCCGTGATGCTGGGGGTTGTGGTGACGGGGGCTGGCCCGCACGCCGGCGACGCCGACGCTCCGCGCAACAACCTGGACTGGGACCTGTTTTCCCACATCCACGCCGTGCCGGCCTACCTGGTGACGGCGGGGACGCTGGTGGCGCTGGTGGTCGTATTCAGGCGCCGCATTGCCGGGCCGTTCCGGACCGCGGTCCTGGGACTCCTCGGGGTCACCGTGCTCCAGGCTGTCATCGGCTTCACCCAGTACTACAACGGCATTCCCGCACTCCTGGTGGCGGCTCACATGCTGGGCGCCGCGCTGCTCATGGCCGCCTCAACAAATGCCTGGGACATCGCCCGTTCCAGCCCCGTGCACTAGTCCAGCCCCCCGCAGGCCTCCGGGCAGCTGGAAAAGGCGCCCCGGTACCGTTTGGAACCGGGGCGCCTTTGCCTGTCGCGAATGGACCGTCCGGCCTAGCCGCGGTTCAGCGCGCCGTCATGGTCCTTCTGTCCCGCGGTCACCGCCGGGTCGAGGTTGCCTATGCCGTCGGCAGTGATCTGCAGGACGCGGGCGGTGGCAATGTCGTAGAACAGGCCCATGGCCTGCAGCCGTCCAGCCGACAGCGCCGGTCCTGTCACGGGATGGCTGCGCAGCTTACCCAGCTGCACCGCAACGTTGACCATCGCCAGCTGGTCCACTGTGCTGTAACCGGCGGCAGCTGCCTGCCTGCCAATGGGATGGCCTGCCAGCAACTCCAGGTGGCTGGGCCGCGCATGGTTAAGCCAGGCATTGAAACCCGAACCGAGGGTGCCGATGTCCTCCCCGGACGCTTCGCCAAGCACTGCCTTCATGGCACCGCAGTTCGAGTGCCCGCAGATGACCACTGTCTCCACGTCCAGGCCGTTGACCGCGAAGGACAGCGCCGAGTCGATTGAGCTGTCCCGGTGGTCATTGCAGACCACGTTGCCGATGTTCCGCAGCGTGAGCAGGTCGCCGGGGCCGCTGCTGGTGATCAGGTTCGGGTTGACGCGGGAATCGACACAGGCAACGAACAGGGTGTCCGGGTTCTGCGCGTCGGTGAGATCCTGCACCAGGGGGCGGACCTGGCCGGAGAACCGGCGGTGGTACTTGTCAATGCCGTGCAGGAGCGGTTCCTGCCGGGGCGGAAGTGGCAGCTCGGACGCTTCCTCGCGCCGGGGCGCCTGGTGTGCCGCGTCCTGGAACAGGGTGTTTCCGTGCTCTTCGAGGTGGACGGAACCCCCTGCAGCCTGGTGCTGGAGCTGCCAGGCGAGCAGGGCTTCGCGGAAGGCGTGGTCCACGTAGTCCGCGTTTAGTTCGACAACGACTCCAGCGCCGGCGGGTATGGAGTGCAGGACGCCATTCAGCCGCGGAAGCGCAAAGAAGCTGCATGAGCCGGCTATGGTGACCCGCCACGACGACGACGGCGGGGCAGGCGGGTGGGCATGGATGGCAGTCCGCAGCATCCGCCAAAGCACGCTGGCCGCTGCCAGGGCGAGGCCGATCATGACGCCTTCGAGCAGGTTCAGGAAGACCACGCAGACGAGCGTTGCCGCATAGATGGGAAGGTCGCCGGTGCGCAGGCTCGTGCGGATGTCGGCCACCTTGATGAGGCGGGCACCGATCACGATGAGCAGCCCGGCCAGGACGGCCAGCGGGATCAGCTGGATCAGTCCGGCGAAGAGGGCCGAGAAGGCCAGGACCCAGACGCCGTGCAGTACGGCGGAGGTCCGGGTGGCAGCGCCCGCTTCGACGTTGGTGGCGCTGCGGACGATCACGCCCGTGATGGGCAGTCCGCCAAGCGAGCCGGAAACCATGTTTGCTGCGCCCTGGCCAATGAGCTCGCGGTTGAGGTTGGTGCGGGGTCCGGTCTGCATCTTGTCCACCGCCACGGCGGACAGCAGGGACTCGATGCTGGCGATGAGGGCCATCGTCAGGACGGCGAAGGCGAAGGCACGCCAGTTCCCATCGGGGAGTTCCGGCAAGGCAACCGCATCAAAGATCGAGCCGTCCAGGGCGATGCGTTCGACGCCGGGCGCGAAGGCCACCGACAGGGCGGTGCCGGCGGCAACGGCGGCGAGTGGGCCGGGGACACGCCGGACCACCGCGGGCAGGAATCTCCAGCAGAGCAGGATCGCAACCACCGCCAGCCCCAGCAGGGCTGCGTGCAGTTCGAGGTTGGTGATGGCGGCGGGCAGGGCAACGAGGTTCTCAAAGGCGGAGCCGGCGGGCCGGGACCCCAGGAGCACCTGGAGTTGCTGCAGGATGATGGTGATTCCAATACCGGCCAGCATGGCTTTGACGACCACCGGAGAGACGGCCAGGGCCGCCCGGCCTACGCGGCTGATCCCCAGCAGGAGTTGCACGACGCCGGCAGCGGCCGTGATCGCGCATGTCACCTGCCAGCCAAATTCCTGGACCAGTCCGGCAACCACCACTGTCAGGCCGGCCGCCGGACCACTCACCTGCAGCGGTGACCCGCCGAGGCTGCCGGCGACGATTCCGCCGACGGCGGCTGCGATAAGACCGGCCATGATGGGGGCGCCGGAGGCGGCGGCGATGCCCAGCGAGAGTGGCAGGGCGACGAGGAAGACCACCAGGGACGCCGGCACATCTGCGCCAAGGTGGGTGAACGGCGCACGGAAACGCGTGAAGCGGCTGCGGCCGTCCTTTCCTCCCGGCGGGCTGTGGCTGGGAGCAGGAATGGTGGAGGGTCGGGCTTCCATGATTCTCCTTCGTTTGAGGATAGGGTCCGCTCCACCGTAAGCAGGTAGTCACGCCCAGTGACACGAAAAGTGACGGATGTGACAAAAATGTCATAGGCGCTGTGACGGTCCTGGCCGTTAAAGCGGAAGCGGCCCCATGAGATGGGGCCGCTTCCGGTTCGTTGCAGTGAGGGGGCTGCTGTTCCTAGCCCACCAAGGCGGGTCCGACGAACGGATCGACGGCCAGGGCGATGAACAGCAGGGTCAGGTAGCTGATGGACCCGTGGAAGACCTTCATGGCCCGCTTGTCAGGGATGTCCTCGCGCTGCGCGCGTGCGTACAGGGCGTGTGACTCGTAGAGGAACCAGGCGCCGGCCAGCACGGCGGTCACGGTGTAGACCCAGCCCGCTCCGCCTGCCGGGACCATGAGCAGTGAGCAGGCCACCATGGCCCAGGCATAGAGGACAACCTGGACGGAAACCACCTTCGCGCCGGCAATGGCGCCGAGCATGGGAACCTTCGCGTTGCGGTAGTCCTCGCCATAGCGCATGGACAAGGGCCAGTAATGCGGCGGCGTCCACAGGAAGATCACCATGAAGAGGATGATGGCGGGCCACTCCACCGAGTTGGTCACTGCGGCCCAGGCAATCAGGACCGGGAAGCAGCCTGCCGCACCGCCCCACACGATGTTCTGCGCGGTGCGCCGCTTCAGGATCATGGTGTAGATCACCACGTAGAAGAAGATGGCACCCAGTCCAAGCCAGGCCGAGAGCGGGTTGGCCCCGAACCACAGGATCACAATGGCCGCAGCACCCAGGAGCCACGAGAACACCAGCGCTTCGCGGGGGGTGACTTCGCCGGTGACCAGCGGCCGGTTCTCGGTACGGTGCATCAGCTTGTCGATGTCCCGGTCGATGTAGCAGTTGAAGGCACCGGCACTGCCGGCGGCGAAGGCGCCGCCCACCAGCGTGGCCAGGATGAGCCCGATCGAGGGAAAGCCGCGCTCCGCGTAGATCATGGTGGGCAGCGTGCTGACAAGGAGCAGTTCAATGACGCGCGGCTTGGTGAGGGCGAGATACGCCTTGGCCTTGCGGGCAAACCCGGCGCCGGTGGCCCGGGATGCGTTCAGCGGCGTATCTGTTGTGCTCACGGTGGCAGTCACCCGTTCTGTGTGGCAGTTGCGGCTGGCAGTGCAGCTCCGGTCTTGCGGCCCGCAGCCCGGGCACGCCGCGGAAGGATCAGATCCGGTGGACCGTGCGAGAGCCTGGTAACTCCGGACGGCAGTAGTGGCACACCCGGTGTTGGCCTCAAATATCATACCGCGCCGCCACGGGCCTTCCGGCCTGTCCATATGCGCAATTGATCGCTCGCATGCCGATTCGAGCAGATTAACTCAAGCTGCCGTCAGGGTGATTCACAAAAGGGGAAATTGCGTCCAAAACGTGAGATTTGCGCCGCCCGAAGTATGGATAACGGCTAAGCTGGCAGCAGGTCAGCCCGCATGAAGGAAGTAGCGGAAAACGCATTCCGAAGCACGCGGTGGCTGAGTCAAGGATCCACGTTTCGATGGCGACTGGGTACACCCGCGACGGGCGCCATACAGCGCGCCTGCAGCCGAACCAGGTGTACCGGCGCGATCAGCACAGAGAGGGGCCCGGTTTTCGTGCCACATTTGGAAGAGCAAGAACTGTCATGGACCAGCTTGGACCAGAAGGCGGTGGATACCATCCGCGTGCTGGCTGCGGATGCCGTGGAGAAGGTGGGCAATGGCCACCCGGGTACGGCGATGAGCCTTGCTCCGGCTGCGTACCTGCTGTTCCAGAAGCTGATGCGCCATGATCCCCGCGATCCGCAGTGGCTGGGCCGCGACCGCTTCATCCTGTCCCCGGGCCACACGTCGCTGACGCTTTACATCCAGCTGTTCCTCAACGGCTACGGGCTGGAACTCAAGGACCTGGAGGCGCTTCGCACCTGGGGTTCATTGACCCCGGGCCACCCGGAATACAAGCACACCGCAGGCGTGGAGATCACCACCGGCCCGCTGGGCCAGGGCCTGGCCTCCTCCGTGGGCTTCGCCTACTCCCAGCGCCGCCAGCGCGGCCTGTTCGACGCCGATGCCCCCGCCGGCGAGTCGCCCTTCGACCACACTGTCTGGGTCATTGCGTCCGACGGCGACCTCCAGGAAGGCGTCACTGCCGAGGCTTCCTCGCTGGCAGGCCACCAGGAGCTCGGCAACCTCGTGGTCATCTACGACGAGAACCACATCTCCATCGAAGACGACACCGACATCGCGTTCACCGAGGATGTCCTCAAGCGTTACGAAGCCTACGGCTGGCACACCCAGCGGGTGGACTGGACCAAGACTGGCGAATACAAGGAAGACGTGCAGGAGCTCTACAGCGCTCTGCTCGCGGCAAAGGCAGAGACCTCCAAGCCGTCCATCATCTCGCTGCGGACCATCATCGGCTACCCGGCACCGAAGAAGCAGAACACCGGCAAGATCCACGGTTCCGCCCTCGGCGCCGAGGAAGTCGCAGCGCTGAAGGACGTGCTGGGCTTCGACCCCGCCAAGTCCTTCGAGGTGGACCAGGAAGTCCTGGACCACGCCCGCCAGGTGGTGGACCGCGGCGCGGCCGCCCGCAAGGAATGGGAAGAGTCCTTCAACGCCTGGCAGGAAGCCAACCCCGAAGGCGCGGCCCTGCTGCAGCGCATCGAGGCGCAGGAACTGCCCGAAGGCATCGACGCTGCCCTACCGGTCTTCGAAGCCGGCAAGGATGTCTCCACCCGTGCCGCATCGGGCAAGGTCCTGAATGCCCTGGGCCCGGTCCTGCCCGAACTCTGGGGCGGCTCAGCGGACCTCGCCGAGTCCAACAACACCACCATCGAAGGCTCGCCGTCGTTCGTTCCGGCCTCCAAGCAGACCGGCGCCTGGTCCGGCAACCCGTACGGCCGGGTGCTGCACTTCGGCATCCGCGAACACGCCGCAGCCTCGATCGTGAACGGCATCAGCCTGGCGGGCAACACCCGCGCGTTCTCGGGCACGTTCCTGATCTTCTCCGACTACCAGCGCCCCGCCATCCGCCTCGGCGCCCTGATGGGTGTCCCGTCGCTGTATGTCTGGACGCACGACTCCATCGGCCTCGGCGAAGACGGTCCCACCCACCAGCCGGTGGAACAGCTCGCCTCGCTGCGCGCCATCGTCGGCCTGGACGTCGTCCGCCCCGGCGACGCCAACGAAGTGGCAGCGGCCTGGAAGACCATGCTGGAAAACCACGCCAACCCCGCAGGCATCGTCCTGACCCGCCAGAACATCCCCACCTGGGAACGCGGCACGGGCGACGCCGACGGCGACACGTTCGGTTCCACCGCGGGTGTTGCCAGGGGCGGCTACGTCCTGGCGGAGGCTTCCAAGGACGGCGCCACCGTCCCGGCCGACGTCATCCTGATCGCCACCGGCTCCGAGGTCCAGCTCGCCGTGAAGGCCCGCGAAGCCCTCCAGGCCGAAGGCATCGCAGCCCGCGTCGTGTCCATGCCCTGCGTTGAGTGGTTCAAGAAGCAGGACGCCGCGTACCGCGAATCTGTCCTGCCCGCTGCCGTCAAGGCCCGTGTCTCGGTGGAAGCAGGACTGGCCCTGGGCTGGCAGGAATTCGTCGGTGACGCCGGCCGTTCCATCAGTCTCGAGCACTACGGCGCTTCCGCCGACTACAAGCGCCTGTTCCAGGAGTTCGGCATCACCGCAGAAGCAGTGGCCGCCGCTGCCAAGGACTCCCTCTCCGCCCTCCAGGCCTGAACCTAAACTTCTAGGAGATCAACACCATGACTACCCCCACCCAGCAGCTCTCCGACGCCGGAGTTTCCATCTGGCTCGATGACCTTTCCCGCGGACGCCTGGAAACCGGCACCCTCCGCAAGCTCATCGAGGAGAAGAACGTGGTCGGCGTGACCACCAACCCGTCCATCTTCCACGCCGCGATCACCACCGGCACCGACTACGACGCCACCATCGCAGCCCAGGCCGCAGCCGGCGCCAGCGTCGAGGACACCATCTTCGAAATCACCACCACCGACGTCGCCGACGCCTGCGACCTGTTCGCCCCCGTCGCCGCAGCCACCAAGGGCGTCGACGGCCGCGTGTCGATCGAAGTAGACCCGCGCCTGGCCTGGGACACGGCAGGTACCATCGCCGAGGCGAAGCACCTGTACAAGAAGGTCAACAAGGACAACGTCCACATTAAGATCCCGGCAACGCTCGAAGGCCTCGAAGCGATCACGGCCACCCTCGCCGAGGGCATCAGCGTCAACGTGACCCTGATCTTCTCCCTCGAGCGTTACCGTGCCGTCATCAACGCCTTCCAGTCGGGCCTGGAACAGGCCAAGGAAAACGGCCACGACCTCTCGAAGATCCACTCCGTGGCCTCGTTCTTCGTCTCCCGCGTGGACACCGAAATCGACAAGCGCCTCGATGCGATTGGCACCGACGAAGCCAAGGCCCTCAAGGGCAAGGCCGGGCTGGCCAACGCCCGCCTCGCCTACCAGGTCTACGAGGAGCTCTTCGCCACCGAGCGCTGGGCCCTGCTGGCCGACGCCGGCGCACTCCCCCAGCGCCCCCTGTGGGCATCGACCGGCGTGAAGGACCCCGCCTACCCGGACACGCTTTACGTGACCGAACTGGTGGCCCCCGGCGTCGTGAACACCATGCCGGAGAAGACCCTCGACGCCACCTTCGACCACGGTGTGGTTACCGGTGACACCGTCACCGGCACCTACGCGGAAGCCAACGCCACCCTCGACGCACTGGAGAAGCTCGGCGTCTCCTACAACGACGTCGTTGCCATCCTCGAATCCGAGGGCCTGGACAAGTTCGTGGCCAGCTGGAAGGAACTGCTGGCCGACGTCGAAGGCGCACTCGCCGCTGCACGGAAGGCCTCCTAACCACCCATGAGCACACTCAGCTACGAAGCCACCGGTGCCGCACAGCAGGCACTGGAACAGCACCTCCCCGCCCTGGTTGAGGACCGGATCGCCACCCGGATCTTCGCGAAGGACCACACCTTGTGGGGCCCCGACGCGGAGTCCGAGTCGGCCATCCGCCTCGGCTGGGTCGAGGCGGCCACCGTCTCCCAGCCTCTGGTCAAGGAAATCCTGGAACTCCGCGACGCCCTCCGGGCCGAAGGGGTTACCCGCATCGTGCTTTGCGGCATGGGCGGGTCCTCGCTGGCCCCGGAGGTCATCGCAGGCACCGCCGGCGTCGAGCTGACTGTGCTGGACAGCACGGACCCGGACCAGGTCCGTGCTGCCCTGGCGGAGCGCCTGGCCGAAACCGCCATTGTGGTTTCGTCCAAGTCCGGGTCCACCGTTGAGACCGACTCCCAGCGCCGGGCCTTCGAAAAGGCGTTCAACGACGCCGGCATCGACGCAAACAGCCGGATCATCATCGTCACCGACCCCGGCTCCCCCCTGGACAAGGCTTCCCGCGAGGCCGGCTACCGCGCCGTCTTCAACGCCGACCCCAACGTCGGTGGCCGCTTCTCCGCCCTGACCGCTTTCGGCCTGGTGCCGTCCGGCCTGGCCGGCGTGGACATCCAGGCCTTCCTGGACGAGGCCGAGGAAGCAGCCGAAGTCCTCAACGAGGACGCACCGGAGAACATCGGCCTGGCCCTGGGTACCGCGCTGGGCGGAACCAAGCCGTTGCGCAACAAGATCGTCATCGCTGAAGACGGCTCCGGCATCGTGGGCTTCGCCGACTGGGCGGAACAGCTTATCGCCGAATCCACCGGCAAGCTGGGCACCGGTGTCCTCCCGGTCGTGGCCGGTCCCTCATCGCCCGAGGCGAAGACCGGCGCCGACGACGTCCTGGTGGTGCGCCTGGTCGGCGCCGACGCCGACGTCGAACTCGGTGCCAACGAGGTTGCCATCGCCGGTGGCCTCGCGGCGCAGATGATGGTGTGGGAGTTCGCCACCGCAGTGGCCGGACGCCTGCTGGGCATCAACCCGTTCGACCAGCCGGACGTCGAAGCTGCCAAGGTGGCGGCCCGCGGACTCCTTGACGCGCAGCCCGAGCCTACTCCGGCCGCCTTCGTCGACGGCGCCATCGAGGTCCGCGGCGGCGAGTGGCTTGGCGCTGCCGCAACGGCCGAAGAAGCAGTCCGTGCCCTGCTGGACACCCTTCAGCCGGACAGCTACCTCAGCGTCCAGGCCTACTTCGACCGGCTGGCGTTCGCTCAACTCGAAGGCGTCCGCGATGAGCTGGCCGCAGCAACCGGCCGTCCGGTGACCTTCGGCTGGGGACCGCGCTTCCTGCACTCCACCGGCCAGTTCCACAAGGGCGGCCCCGCCATCGGAGTGTTCCTCCAGGTCACTGCCGCGCCCACGGAAGACCTTGCCATCCCTGACCGTCCCTTCACCTTCGGTGAGCTCATCACCGCCCAGGCGGCAGGGGACGCCCAGGTCCTGGCAGAGCACGGCCGTCCCGTGCTGCGCCTCCACCTCACCGACCGTGCCGCCGGCGTGGCGCAGCTGCAGGACATCGTCGCTGCCCTGTCCGCCCGCGCATCCGCAACCGAAAGCTAAGGCGCAGAAGCAACCATGCCAGAAACTGAATACGGCAGGAAGGGCGCGGGCCGCGGGCGTAATCCGCTGCGCGATCCGCGTGACCGCCGTTTGAACCGGATTGCCGGTCCGTCGTCGTTGGTCCTTTTTGGGGTGACGGGTGACTTGGCCCGGAAGAAGTTGATGCCGGCTGTTTATGACCTTGCGAATCGTGGGTTGTTGCCGCCGAGTTTCGCGCTGGTGGGGTTTGGCCGGCGTGCGTGGAGTGACGCCGATTTCGCCGCCCAGGTGAAGGACTCGGTGCAGGCGCATGCGCGGACGCCGTTTGATGAGGCGGTGTGGAACCAGCTCTCGGAGGGCATCCGGTTTGTCCAGGGCGAGTTCGACGACGACGCGGCGTTTGAGCGCCTGGGCGAGACCATCAAGGAACTCGACGATGTCCGGGGCACCCGGGGGAACCACGCGTTTTATTTGTCGATCCCGCCCAAGGCCTTCGAGCAGGTCTGCCGGCAGTTGTCCAAGCACGGCCTGGCGCAGGCTGAGGGGGACAAGTGGCGGCGGGTGGTGATCGAGAAACCCTTCGGCCATGACCTGGAGTCGGCGCGGAAGCTGAACGACATTGTCGAGTCGGTGTTCCCGCCGGATGCCGTGTTCCGGATTGACCATTACCTGGGCAAGGAGACGGTGCAGAACATCCTGGCGCTGCGGTTCGCGAACCAGCTGTTCGAGCCGTTGTGGAACGCGAACTACGTGGACCACGTCCAGATCACGATGGCCGAGGACATCGGCACCGGCGGCCGCGCCGGGTATTACGACGGCGTGGGTGCGGCGCGGGATGTCATCCAGAACCACCTGCTGCAGCTGCTGGCGCTGACGGCGATGGAGGAACCGATCTCGTTCAACGCCGATG
Source organism: Arthrobacter sp. MOO21 (assembly GCF_057369995.2). Taxonomy (NCBI): domain Bacteria; kingdom Bacillati; phylum Actinomycetota; class Actinomycetes; order Micrococcales; family Micrococcaceae; genus Arthrobacter; species Arthrobacter sp. MOO21. Next base: position 3,931,043 of record NZ_CM170671.2, read on the forward strand.
ACCTGCGCGCGGAGAAGGAAAAGGTCCTCGCCGCGGTCAAGCTCCCGGACGATTTGTCGACGCATTCGGCACGGGGGCAGTTCACCGGCGGCTGGCAGGGTGGGGAACAGGTCCAGGGCTACCTGGAAGAAGAAGGCATCCCTGCCGATTCGACCACGGAGACCTACGCGGCAATTCGGGTGGACATTCACACCCGGCGTTGGTCCGGGGTGCCGTTCTACCTGCGCGCCGGGAAGCGGTTGGGCCGCCGCGTGACGGAGATCGCGGTGGTGTTCAAGCGCGCCCCCAACCTGCTCTTCCGTGACCACGGGGAGGATGATTTCGGGCAGAACGCGGTGGTGATCCGGGTCCAGCCCGATGAGGGCGTGACGATCCGGTTCGGGTCCAAGGTTCCCGGTACCCAGATGGAAGTCCGCGATGTGACGATGGACTTCGGGTACGGGCACTCGTTCACCGAATCCAGCCCGGAAGCCTACGAACGGCTGATCCTGGATGTGCTGCTCGGTGAGCCGCCGCTGTTCCCCCGCCATGAGGAAGTGGAGCTGTCCTGGAAGATCCTTGACCCGTTCGAGGAATACTGGGCCTCCCTGGGTGAGCAGCCTGAACCCTATGCCCCCGGCTCCTGGGGACCCTCCTCTGCTGATGAGCTGCTGGCCCGTGACGGACGAACCTGGAGAAGGCCATGATCGTTAACCTGCCCGATACCACCACCTCGAAGGTCTCCAAGGAACTGATGGCCCTGCGCGAGCAGGGCGGCGTGATCGCCCTGGGCCGGGTCCTGACCCTGGTCGTGGTCACGAAGTCGGGGCTGGAGGAAGAAGCGATCGAGGCCGCGAACGACGCCTCCCGTGAACACCCCTGCCGGATCATCGTCCTCGCCGATGCCGGGAAGGACCACGCGGACCGGCTCGACGCCCAGATCCGGGTCGGCGGGGACGCCGGCGCGTCGGAGGTGATCGTGCTGCGCGGCTACGGCCAACTCGCGCACGAATCCGAATCCCTCGTCGCTGCGTTGCTGCTCCCGGACGCACCCATCGTGGCCTGGTGGCCGCACGGCGCCCCGCAGAACGCCTGCGAGACTTCCATCGGCGCGATCGCGCACCGCCGGATCACCGACTCCGCGAATGAACCCGACCCCCAGGCAGCCCTCGAGCGCATCCACCGGACCTACAAGGCCGGTGATACCGACCTCGCCTGGACACGCCTAACCAACTGGCGCATCCAGCTCGCGGCCGCACTGGACGAAGCCGACTCCTCCCCGGTCACTGCGGTCGCAGTGGAAGGAGCGTCGGACTCGCCGAGCACCATCCTCCTCGCCGCCTGGCTCACGCTGACCCTGGACGCGCCTGTCACCATCGTCGCGGACCCGGCCGGGACGGGCATACGCCGCGTCCGGCTCACCCGCCCGGGCGGTGACATCCAGCTCTTGCGGCCCGGGCTCTCCATCGCCGAACTCACCCAACCCGGCCAACCGGCGCAGCGCATCTCCCTGCCGCGCCGCAGCCTCCGCGACTGCCTCGCCGAGGAACTGCGCCGGCTCGACCCGGATGAAGTGTTTGGCGAAGTGATTACTATGGGACTGCCACGAACCAATCTAAGGAGCGTCCGACCCAGTGAGCGTTGACCCAAGAGTAAGCATTCATCCTGATTCGTCCGTCCTCATGGCTGCCATCGCGGCGCGCCTGATCACCAAGCTCGTTGATGTGCAGGACAAGTACGGCGAAGCCACCGTGGTGCTCACCGGGGGAACGGTGGGTATCGGCACGCTGAAGGCTGTTGCTGACTCTCCGGCGGCGCCCGCCGTCGACTGGTCGAAGGTCAATTTCTGGTGGGGGGACGAGCGTTTCGTCGCGTCGGCCGACCCGGACCGGAACACCAAGCAGGCGTTCGATGCCCTGCTGTCACACATCCCGGTGGACCCTGACCGGGTCCACTCCCCGGGATCGTCCGATGACTTCGGCACGCCGGAAGAGGCAGCGGACGACTATGCCCGGCAGCTGCGTGATGCTGCCGCCGCCGAACACGCTGCCGACATGTCGGATGACCGGCCAGAGGAGCCTTCGTCCCTCCCCCGGCTGGATGTGGTGCTGCTCGGTGTCGGTCCTGACGCCCATGTGGCGTCGCTCTTCCCCGAGCAGGCCGGAATCCGCGAGAAGGAGCGGACGGTGGTTGGCGTGCGGAATTCGCCCAAGCCACCGCCGCTGCGCGTTTCCCTCACCCTGCCGGCCATCAACACTGCAGCGGAGGTATGGATGGTGGTGGCAGGCGAGGACAAGGCCGGTGCGGTAGGGCTGGCTCTGGCGGGCGCGAACCCTGTCCAGGTGCCTGCCGCGGGGCCCCGGGGCACATCCCGTACCCTGTGGCTGATCGACGAGAACGCGGCCTCACGTGTCCCGCAGCAGCTCGTCCGGAAGGACGCCGCGGGCGCGTAGCTTTTCCAGCGCTCCGGCCAGGACGTCTTCTGCGTCCTGGCCGGAGCGCCGCTCTTTAACGTACTCAAGGTGGCTCTTGTAACCGTCGTCAAACGGGTCGTCCGCAGCCGCTGCCTGTCCGTCCCGGGAGGCAATCCCACCGCATCTCCGGCAGTCCCATGTCAGCGGAATCTGGTCCTCCGGCATCTTCAGGAAGACAGGCTGGGTCTCATGGCCTTTCGCGCACCAGTACGATACCCGGATGCGCGGCAGCGGATGGGGGCTCGGATCGCTCGACTGCAGGCTGGATCCGGAACCTGCGGTAACGCCGGCACGGGTACCCCGGAAGCCAGATGCTGGATGGACCATTGCAACTCCTGCCGTGAAGCGGAACGCTGGAACGTCCGCGGCTTAAACAGAACTGTGGCTGCCGGGTGAACCGACAGCCACAGTCTAGATGGCCGGGAGGGACTGCAGCAGTGCCGCAAGACCCTATCCGCGAAGGGTTTTACGAGTCGCCGCCACTGAAGCGCATGATCAGGCCGAGCGCGATGATGACCACGCCCCAGGTCACCCCCAGGATGATGGTGAAGCGGTTCAGGTTACGTTCAGCCACACCCGATGAGCTCAGCCCGGAGCTCATCCCGCCGCCGAACATGTCGGACAGGCCACCTCCGCGCCCCTTGTGCAGGAGGATCAGCAGCGTCAGCAGGAGGCTGGTGATGCCCAGGAGGATCTGCAGGATGACATGAAGAACGTCCACGACGGCCTTTCGGAAGTTGGGATTGCTGGAGTGTGCGCTGGTGCCGGACTAGTCCGTGACCAGGTGGCTCTCGAACCTGACAATATTAGCAAACTCGGCCGGATCGAGGCTGGCGCCACCCACCAGGACACCGTCCACGTCGGGTTCCTGCAGGATGGCGGCGGCGTTGTTCGCCTTAACGGAACCGCCGTAGAGCAGGCGGGTTTTGGCTGCCACGTCGGCTCCGAAGATGGTCTGCAAGTCCGCCCGGATGGCGGCGCACATTTCCTGTGCGTCCCCGGGGCCGGCCACCTCTCCGGTGCCGATGGCCCAGACAGGCTCGTAGGCCACCACGAGTTCGGCTGCCTGCTCGTTGGTCAGCCCCGCTACGCCGGCGCGGAGCTGCTGGAGGGTGTGCTCCACGTGGGTTCCGGCCTGGCGGATTTCCAGTCCTTCACCGACGCAGAGGACGGGGGTTATCCCGTGCTTGAAGGCGGCCTTGACCTTGGCGTTGAGGACGTCGTCGGACTCGTTGTGGATGGTGCGGCGTTCGCTGTGGCCCACCAGCACGTACTTGCACCCGAGCTTGGCCAGGAACTGGCCGGAGATGTCCCCCGTGTAGGCGCCGGAATCGAACTGCGACAGGTCCTGGCCGCCGTAGGCAACCTGAAGGTCGTCGCCCTGGACAAGCGTCTGCACACCGCGCAGGTCGGTGAACGGCGGGAAGACGGCAACCTCCACCCGGCTGTAGTCGTGCTTGGCATCGGAGAGGGTCCAGGCCAGCTTCTGCAGGAGGGTGATGCCCTGCACGTGGTCCATGTTCATCTTCCAGTTGCCCGCGATGAAGGGCTTGCGGTCAAAAGCGCCGTTCGTTGACGTTGTCACGTAATCTCCAAAAAAGTACTTGATATGTGTTCGGCCGGCAGGCTGCCACAGGCAACCTGCCGGCCGGAGGACTGCAAAGTCCGTTTGTGCAGCGGCCGCGGGGCTAGCGGTCCAGGACGCTGAGCCCGGGCAGTTCCTTGCCCTCGAGGTATTCCAGGCTGGCGCCGCCGCCGGTGGAAATGTGGCCGAACTGGTCGTCCGCGAAGCCCAGGGTGCGGACTGCCGCCGCGGAGTCGCCGCCGCCCACCACGGTAAACGCATCGGTCTCCGTCAGGGCCTGCGCGATGGCACGGGTGCCGGCTGAGAACGCCTCGAATTCGAAGACGCCCATGGGACCGTTCCAGAAGACCGTGCGTGCGCCCTTGATCCGCTCCGCGAAGGCGGCCGCCGAGTCCGGTCCGATGTCCAGGCCGATGCCCTGGGCCCCGAAGCTGCTGCTTTCGATGGCGTCCGCCGGGACGGTTTCATGGGCGGCGTCGGCGGCGAACTTCTCCGCCACGACAACATCCGTGGGCACCACGAATTCGGTGCCGGCGTGCGCTGCCCGCTTCAGGTAGTCCTGGACCACGGGGATCTGGTCTTCTTCCAGCAGGCTGGAAGCCACCTTGTGGCCGGCCGCGGCGAGGAAGGTGAACAGCATGCCGCCACCCACCAGGATGGTGTCTGCCTTGCCCAGCAGGTTGTCGATGACGGCGAGCTTGTCCGAAACCTTGGAACCGCCGAGCACCACCACGTAGGGGCGCTGCGTATCTGCGGTGAGCTTGCGCAGCACCTCCACTTCGGTGTGCACGAGGTCGCCGAGGTAGGACGGCAGCCGGGTGGCGACGTCGTAAACGCTGGCGTGCTTGCGGTGCACGGCCCCGAAGGCGTCATCCACGTACGCTCCGTTGCCGCCCGTCAGGGCCACCAGCTCGTCAGCGAAGGCGCCGCGTTCGGCGTCGTCCTTGCTGGTCTCACGGGCGTCGAAGCGCACGTTTTCCAGGACCAGCACCTCGCCGTCCTGCAGCGAGGCTGCAGCTTCCTTGGCGAAGCCGCCTACCGTGTCCCCAGCCAGGGAGACCTTGAAGTCCGCGAGTTCCGCAAGGCGGGCCACGGCGGGCTTGAGGGAGTACTTTTCCTCGGGGGCGCCCTTGGGGCGTCCGAGGTGGGCTGTTACCAGCACGCGGGCACCGGCGTCCGTGAGCTTTGACAGCACTGGAAGTGAGGCCTTGATGCGGCCGTCGTCAGTGACTGTAGAGCCGTCGAGCGGCACATTCAGGTCACTACGAACCAGAATGTACCGCCCGCGGACACCTTCAGCGATGAGTTCGTTGAGGGTGTGAAGTGTCATGTGTCTAACCCTAGCCCAGCTTGGCTGCCACAAGCTCCGTAAGGTCGACGAGGCGGTTGGAGTAGCCCCATTCGTTGTCATACCAGGAAACAACCTTGACCTGGTTGCCGATGACCTTGGTCAGGCCGGCGTCGAAGATGGACGAGGCGGGGTCACCGACGATATCGGAGGAGACGATGGGCTCTTCCGTGTAGGTCAGGAAGCCCTGCAGTTCCTCGGACTCGGCGGCACGCTTGAGGGCGGCGTTGACTTCCTCCACGGTGGTCTCGCGGGAGACCGTGACGGTGAGGTCGGTGGCGGAGCCGGTGGGCACGGGAACGCGGATGGCATAGCCGTCCAGCTTGCCCTTGAGCTCCGGCAGGACCAGGCCGATGGCCTTGGCGGCACCGGTGGAGGTGGGGACCATGTTGATGGCTGCGGCGCGTGCACGGCGCAGGTCCTTGTGCGGGCCGTCCTGCAGGTTCTGGTCGGCGGTGTAGGCGTGCACGGTGGTCATCAGGCCGCGCTCGATGCCGAATTCATCGTTGACCACCTTGGCCAGCGGGCCGAGGCAGTTGGTGGTGCAGGACGCGTTGGAAATGATGTTGTGCTTGGCGTTGTCGTACAGGTGGTGGTTGACACCCATGACAATGGTGATGTCCTCGTCCGAGGCGGGAGCGGAGATCAGGACCTTCTTGGCGCCTGCATCGATGTGCTTCTGCGCGTCGGCCGCCTTGGTGAAGAAGCCGGTGGATTCAATGACGATGTCCACGCCGAGCTCACCCCAAGGCAGGTTGGCGGGGTCGCGCTCGGCCAGGACCTTGACGACGTTGCCGTTGACGACGATGTTGCCGTCCTTGACCTCGATGGTTTCCTTCAGGCGGCCGCCTACGGAGTCGTACTTGAACAGGTGCGCCAGGGCCTCGGGGCTGGTGAGGTCATTGACGGCAACGATTTCCAGGTCCGCGCCCTGGGCAAGCGCTGCGCGGAAGTAGTTGCGGCCAATGCGGCCAAAGCCGTTGATACCAATACGGGTCGTCACTTTTACAGTCTCCTTGGTGCTTTCAAAAGCACTACTAGTTGAGCGGGCGTTCAAGCCAACTAACAGATCCCGCACGCCATTGGGCAGAGATGATGAACACGGAGGGCGACCAGCCTCATTGCTGAAGGCTAACCGCCTTCCGTGACCTATCTTACGTTTAACTGGGTCCGCCCCCGCAAGTGCGGGGGCGGACGGTCCACATCCCGGCCCGTTTAAGTCCGAATGTGAAGTTTGTTACACCGTGCTGCCGGCGGCTACGGGAGGGTGATGAGTCCCGTGGCGCTGGTGCGGGCGGCTTCGAAGCGCTTGGCGACGTCGGCCCAGTTCACGATGTTCCAGAACGCCTTGACGTAGTCGGCCTTGACGTTGACGTAGTCGAGGTAGAAGGCGTGCTCCCACATGTCCAGCATCAGCAGCGGGGTGGTGCCCAGTGCCGTGTTGCCCTGCTGGTCGTAGAGCTGCTCGATGACCAGGTTCCCGCCGATGGGCTCGTAGGCCAGGAAGCCCCAGCCGGAGCCCTGCAGGCCGAGGGCGGCTGCGGAGAACTGGGCGCGGAACGCATCGAAGGAACCGAAGGCGTCGTCGATGGCGGCCGCGAGTTCACCTTCGGGCTTGTCGCCGCCGTCCGGGGAAAGGTTGTTCCAGAAGACGGAGTGGTTGACGTGGCCGCCGGTGTGGAACGCAAGGTCCTTGGAGAGCCGGTTGATGTTGGCGAAATCGCCCTTTTCCCGTGCTTCGGCAAGCTGGGCAAGCGCATTGTTGGCGCCTGCAACGTAGGCAGCGTGGTGCTTGCTGTGGTGCAGCTCCATGATCCGCGCCGAGATGTGCGGCTCGAGGGCGGCGTAGTCGTACTTGAGTTCGGGCAATACGTACTCAGTCACAAAATCCTCCAATATCGTGGACACGCGGTCCGGTTGGTAACTCTCGGATTGTGCATCCGGGCGTCTGGCGCCCGGAATCTTTTTGATTCTATGGGCCTGCTACTCGTCCAGCATTTCGGGCGTCACATTGGCGTCCGTTCCGGGAATCCCCAGGTCAAGTGCGCGTTTGTCGGCCATGGCCAGCAGCCGCCGGATCCGGCCGGCGATCGCGTCCTTGGTCATGACGGGGTCGGCGAGCCGGCCCAGTTCGTCCAGGCTGGCCTGCTTGTGCGCCACCCGCAGCTCACCGGCGTATTTGAGGTGGTCCGGGACGTCGTCGCCGAGGATTTCCAGGGCCCGCTCCACGCGGGCACCGGCGGCGACGGCGGCCTGCGCGGACCGGCGGAGGTTGGCGTCGTCGAAGTTTGCCAGCCTGTTGGCGGTGGCGCGGACCTCTTTGCGCATGCGGCGCTCCTCCCACACCATGAGGGCATCGTGGGCACCCATGCGGGTGAGGAGGGCCGCGATGGTGTCGCCGTCGCGGATCACTACGCGGTCCACGCCCCGGACTTCACGCGCCTTGGCCTGGATGTCCAGCCGGCGCGCGGCCCCCACCAGGGCAAGCGCCGACTCCGGCCCCGGGCAAGTCACCTCCAGGGAAGAGGACCTGCCCGGTTCCGTCAGGGATCCATGGGCCAGGAATGCGCCGCGCCAGACGGCCTCCGCGTCGGCGGCGGAACCATTGACGACGGCGGACGGCAGGCCGCGCACGGGTCGGCCGCGGCCATCCAGGAGCCCGGTCTGCCGGGCCAGAGCCTCGCCGTCGCGGACGACGCGCACCACGTACCGGCTGGCACGCCGCAGTCCCCCGGCGGAGACGACGATGATCTCGCTCTGGTGGCCGTACACCTCGGCGATCGCCGCCCGCAGCCGGCGGGCGGTGGAGGCGAGGTCGACTTCCGCTTCGATGACGATCCGGCCCGAGATGATGTGCAGTCCCCCGGCAAACCGGAGCATTGCGGAGACTTCAGCCTTCCGCACGGATGACTTCTTGATGTCCAGACGGGACAGTTCTTCCTTGACTGATGATGTCAGTGCCATGGCACCTTCCTAACTGTTCCCGAAAATGTCCTGGTACGCCGTGGCCAGCCGCAGCGGCTCGTGGACGGGGCGGCGCCCTGACGCCCCTACTTTACCCAAGACCACCTCGGCGCCGATCATCCCGGCCGCCTCCTCGAACTCCTGCCGGTCCGGGACGGACGCGGGGTCGGCGAGCACGACGTCGACGCTGAACTCCGGTGCGTACCGCCGCAGGACGTGCAGATGGTCGGCTGCGGTCATCCCGCTGGTTTCCTTCGTGTCCACGGCCAGGTTCATGGTCAGGCAGCGTTTAGCAGGAGTGCTGCACAGGGCCTGCCGCATTTCCGGCAGGAGCAGGTGGGGCAGGACTGATGTGTACCAGGAGCCGGGGCCCAGGATGACCCAGTCCGCCAGTTCGATGGCCGTCAGGGCCTCAACGCAGGCGGGCGCGGCCTTGGGCAGGAGCCGCACCTCTTCCAGCGATCCGGCCACGGCGCAGCGGGCCTGCCCCCGGATGGTCTGCACCGCGGTGGCGCCGTCGGGTGCTGTTACCCGGACGTCGCCTTCGATGGTGAGCGGGACCGTGGACATGGGCAGAACCTGGCCGCGTGCGCCAAGCAGCGCACCGGCCCACCGGAGCCCGGCGACGGTATCGCCGAGCAGTTCCCACAGGGTAACGATCAGCAGGTTACCCATGGCATGGTCGTCCAGCGAGCCACCGGGGCCTTTGCCGGGGCGGAACCGGTGCTGCATGACGTCCCGCCAGGTGCGCCCCCAGTCTGTGTCATCGCACAGCGCAGACAGTGCCATCCGGAGGTCACCCGGCGGAAGGACACCGTACTCTTCGCGCAGACGCCCGGACGAGCCGCCGTCGTCCGCCACTGTGACGACCGCGGTGAGCTCGGAGGTGAGCAGGCGCAGCGCCGAAAGCGAGGCCGAGAGCCCATGCCCGCCGCCCAGGGCAACAACGTTGGGGCCCTTGTCCTGCTGCGCTGAAGCCGATCCGGCGGCGGGCGGCACCAGGGGCAGGGCACCGGTGAACAGCGCCATTATTCGCGGCCCAGGTCCCGGTGGGCGGTGGTCACCGTGACCCGCGGGTACTGGGCCAGCTTCTTGGAAAGTTCGACGGCGACCGCAACGGAGCGGTGCTTGCCGCCGGTGCAGCCCACGGCAATGGTGGCGTAGTGCTTGTTTTCCCGGCGGTAACCCTCCAGGACGGGCTCGAGCGCCAGCACATAGCGGTCCACGAAGCTCTTCACGCCTTCGGCTTCCAGCACATAGTCGCTGACGTCCTTGTCCAGCCCGGTCTGCGGCCGCAGTTGCGGCACCCAGTGCGGGTTGGGGATGAACCGGACGTCCGCGACGTAGTTCGCGTCCACGGGCAGGCCGTATTTGAAGCCGAAGCTCATGACATTGAGCCGGAGGGCGACGGGACCTGTTTCGCTGAACAGCTCGGTGATGGCCGTGGCAAGGCCATGGACGTTGTAGTTGGAGGTGTCCAGGACGACGTCGGAGCTGTCGCGCAGTTCCTGCAGCAATTCACGTTCAGCGGCGATGCCGTCGAGGATCCGCCCGCCGCCCTGCAGGGGGTGCGGGCGCCGGCCCTGCTCGAAGCGCCGGACCAGCACGTTGTCGCTGGCGTCCAGGAACAGCACGCGGAAGGTCACCCCACTGGCGGCCAGGGCTCCCAGGGCGGAGCGGATGTCTGCGAAGAGGCCCTTGCTGCGGACGTCGATGACCACCGCCAGCCGGGGAATGGACTGCGGGGCGTGCGAAACGAGCTCGGCGAGGGTCCCCAGCATTTGTGGCGGCAGGTTCTCCACGACATACCAGCCGTGGTCCTCGAGCGCGTCGGCGGCGGTGCTCCGTCCGGCGCCGGACATTCCGGTGACCACCAGCAGCTCCGCTTCGAGCGGTTTGACCGGCTCCAGCCCGTCCTCCCCTGCTCCGGATTCCGCCGTCGTGTCTGCCATCAAGTCCGCCCCGTTTCCCTTGTCGTCGCGGGGCGGCCGCGCCGGCCTTAACCCCGTCCTTTACCCTAGCTAAGATTCGACGATTTCGCCGGTGGTCATGTTGATCGCCGGCAGCGCGGCCTCCGCACGGTCGAGGGCGAAGTGGTTCACGATGGCGCTGGCAAGCGCCGGGCCGATTCCCTTCGCCTGTGACAGTTCCTCCGCGGTGGCTGCCTTCACGCCCTTGACGGAGCCGAAGTGCGCCAGCAGGGCCTTGCGCTTGGATGAGCCCAGGCCGGGCACGGCATCCAGGGCCGAGATGGTCATGGCCTTGCCGCGCTTTTGGCGGTGGAACGTGATGGCGAAACGGTGTGCCTCGTCGCGGATCCGCTGCAGCAGGTACAGCCCCTGGGACGTCCGCGGCAGGATGACCGGAAAGTCGCTGTCGGGCAGCCAGACTTCCTCCAGCCGCTTGGCCAGCCCCACCACGTAGACGTCATCGACGCCCAGGTCCTTGAGGGCGCGGGCCGCGGCGTTCACCTGGGGCTGGCCGCCGTCCACCACCACCAGGTTGGGCGGGTAGGCGAACTTTGCCTTCGGCGCCGGCGTGGTGGTGTCCAGTGCGGCATCTTCCCCAGCAGTTCCGACCGGGCCGGCTGAGAGGGCGGATTCATCCACCTGCGCGGACTTGTCCTGGAGGTAATACCGGAACCGCCGGGTGAGGACGTCATGCATGGCCGCCGTATCATCGGCGGCGGCAGGGCCAGTAATGGAGAACTTCCGGTAGTCGGACTTCTTCGGCAGCCCGTCCTCCACCACCACCATGGATGCCACCACATTGGTTCCCTGCACGTGCGAGACGTCAAAACATTCGATCCGCAGGAGCGGCACCGGCAGGTCCAGCGCTTCCTGCAGTTCCTGGAGCGCCTGGGACCGCACGGTGATGTCTCCGGCCCGGCGGGTCTTGTGCAGCTTCAGTGCGTGCTCTGCGTTTTCGCGCACCGTCGACATCAGCGCCGCCTTGTCGCCGCGCTGGGGAACCCTGATGTCCACCTTGGCCCCGCGGATGCCGCCCAGCCATTTGGCAAGGTCTTCGGCGTTGCTTGGCGCCACCGGCACCAGGACCTCGCGGGGCAGCCGGCCATGGGTGTCGCCGTCCTCGCCGTAGACCTGTTGCAGGAGGTGCTCCACCAGGTCCGGGGTGGAGAAGTCCTCCACCTTTTCCACCACCCAGCCCCGCTGCCCGCGGATCCGGCCACCGCGGACGTGGAAAACCTGGACCGCCGCCTCAAGCTCGTCCTCGTGCAGGGCAAAGACGTCGGCGTCGGTGTCCTCTGCCAGCACCACGGCGTTGCGCTCAAAGACCTTCCGCAGCGCGGTGATGTCATCGCGGAGGCGGGCAGCACGTTCGTAGTCAAGCTCCGCCACTGCCTCGGCCATCTGCTTTTCCAGCTTGGCGATGAAGCGTTTGGCCTCGCCGCCCATGAAAGCGCAGAAATCCTCTGCGAGGGCCCGGTGGTCCGCCGGGGAGATCCTGCCCACGCAGGGTGCCGAGCACTTGTCGATGTAGCCCAGCAGGCACGGCCGGCCACTGGCTTCGGCCCGCTTAAAGACGCCGGGGCTGCAGCTGCGCACGGGAAAGACCCGCAGCAGGGTGTCCATGGTTTCCCGGATGGCCCCGGCGGTGTAAGGACCGAAATAGCGGGTGCCCTTCCGCTTGTCCCCCCGCATGACCTGGACCCGCGGGTACTTCTCGCCCATGGTCACCGCAAGGTAGGGGTACGTCTTGTCGTCGCGGAAGACGACGTTGAAGCGTGGCTTGAATTCCTTGATCCAGGTGTATTCGAGCTGCAGCGACTCCAGTTCGCTGCCCACCACGGTCCATTCCACGCTGCTGGCAGCGTGGACCATGGCGTAGGTTTTGGGCAGCAGCCCGGCGGGGTTGGCGAAGTAGGAGTTCAGCCGGGACCGGAGGCTTTTGGCCTTGCCTACATAGATGACCCGGCCGTGCGGATCACGGAACCGGTAGACGCCCGGATTGGTGGGAATTTCACCTGTCTTAGGGCGGTAACTTGCTGGATTTGCCACCTATCCAGTCTACTGAGGCCGGCCGGTGTCATTGCACGGGCCGGCACCTGGGCACCGGCCGGGTCAGTCGACGGACTTGCTCTGGTTGTAGCTGCCTGAACGCTCCTGGCCGCTGAGCGCGGCGATCGCATCCATGATGCGGTCGGTGACCTCCCGGCGGGCGGGCAGGGAGTGGTCCGGGCCGGTTTTGTCGAAATACAGCGGCTCCCCCACCTTCATGGTGAAGTGCTGCGGCTTGACCCCCTTTTCGCCGGCGCGCTGGAGTTTTTCCGTGCCGATCAGGCCCACCGGAATCACGGGTGCACCGGTGGTGAGGGCGAGCCAGCCGACGCCGGTCCTGCCGCGGTACAGGATGCCGTCCCGGGACCGGGTGCCTTCCGGGTAGATGCCGATGCCACGGCCTGCCTCAAGGATGTCGAGCAGCGTCTTGAGCGCCTGGACGCTGGCGGCCTGTTCACCGCGCTCCACGGGGATGGAACCCACGGATTCGAAGAAGGCCTTCATGACTTTGCCTTTGACGCCACCGGTGGTGAAATACTCCGCCTTGGCAAAGAAGGCCACCGGCCGTGGCATGAGGGCCTGCACGATGACGCTGTCAAAAAAGGACAGGTGGTTGGGGGCCACGATGAAGGGGCCGTCGGAGGGCACGTTTTCGAGCCCGACGACGGTGGGCCGGCAGGTGCCGGAGATCAGGTTGCGGGTGGTCCAGCGGACAACATCAAACATTTCCATCGTTGCTCACCCCGCTCATGGCAGCGAAGTGGATGGCCTGGAGCCGGTCGATGACCGTGAGCAGTTCCCCGGCGTTGCTGACCACGGCGAAGGATCCTGCATCCTCCAGTTCCCCGTCGGGAGCAAAGCCCCACATGACCCCGATGCAGTCCAGTCCGTTGGCAATGGCGCCGGAAACATCCTGGGCGCGGTCCCCCACCATGATGGCGTGCCGGGTGTCCAGGTCCCTGAGCGCCGCAGCGATAATCTGGGTCTTGCCCAGCGGGACGCCTTCCACGGCCGTTTCGTCGTCCGCGGAGCCGTGGATGCCGTGGAAGAATTCGTCGATTCCGTGGTGCGCCAGGACCGTACGGGCAAGCCGCTGGGGCTTCTGGGTGGCCACCGCGACAGGGCGGCCGGCGGCAGAGAAGGACTCGAGGACGTCACGGATGCCCGGGTACAGCCTGCTCTGCGCGATGCCGGTGGCCACGTAGTACTCCCGGTACAGGCGGACCACCTCTGCCAAACGGTCCGCCGGTACCTTCGCCACGTTGAGCAGCGAGTCGCTCAATTTGGGGCCGATCATCGATTCGAGCAGATCCTGGCCGGGAACCGGGAGTCCCAGTTCGCGCAGGGCCGCCGCGATACCGTCTGTAATTCCGCCGGCCGGATCGACAAGAGTGCCGTCCAGGTCAAAGATCACGGGCACTGTTGTTGAAGTCACCGGGTTAGTTTCTCATGACACCAGCAGTGCCTGAAACTCGCATTCCGCGCGGGGAATATTTCGGTCCGGATCCCGGTGCAGGTCAGCGCAGGATTTCGGCGAGGAACTTCCCGGTGTGGCTCGTGTCCGAGCTTGCCACCTGTTCCGGTGTTCCGGCCGCCACGATCTGGCCGCCACCGGAGCCGCCGTCCGGGCCGAGGTCCACGATCCAGTCCGCGCTCTTGATGACGTCCAGGTTGTGCTCGATGGTGATCACCGTGTTGCCCTTGTCCACCAACCCCTGCAGGACCATGAGCAGTTTACGGATGTCCTCGAAGTGCAGGCCGGTGGTGGGCTCGTCCAGCACGTAGATGCTGCGGCCGTTGGACCGCTTCTGCAGTTCGGCGGCCAGCTTGACGCGCTGGGCCTCACCGCCGGAAAGGGTGGTGGCGGGCTGGCCCAGCCGGACATAGCCCAGGCCCACGTCCACCAGCGTCTTCAGGTGCCGTGCGATCGGCGAGAACGCCGCGAAGAACTCGGCACCTTCCTCGATGGGCATGTTGAGGACGTCGGCAATGGTCTTGCCCTTGTAGTGCACCTCCAGCGTTTCCCGGTTGTAGCGGGCTCCGTGGCAGACTTCGCACGGCACGTACACGTCCGGCAGGAAGTTCATTTCGATCTTCAGGGTGCCGTCGCCCGAACACGCCTCGCAGCGGCCGCCCTTGACGTTGAAGGAGAACCGGCCGGGGAGGTAGCCGCGGACCTTTGCCTCGGTGGTCTCGGCGAAGAGCTTGCGGATGTTGTCGAACACACCCGTATAGGTGGCCGGGTTGGACCGCGGGGTCCGGCCGATGGGACTCTGGTCCACGTGGACCACCTTGTCCAGGTGTTCGAGTCCCTGCACCGTCTTGTGCCGGCCTGCCACCTGCTTGGCACCGTTAAGCTTGTTGGCCAGCACCTTGTAGAGGATCTCGTTGACCAGGGTGGACTTGCCGGAACCGCTGACGCCGGTGACGGCGGTGAAGAGTCCCAGCGGGAAGGCGGCATCGACGTTCAGGAGGTTGTTCTCCCGCGCGCCCACGACCTTGATTTCCCGCTTCTTGTCGTACTTGCGGCGCTTCTTGGGGACGTCGATGGCCTTGCGTCCGGACAGGTAGTCGCCGGTCAGTGATTCCCTGTTCTCCAACAGTTCCTTGTACGGGCCGGAGTGGACCACCTGGCCGCCGTGCTCGCCGGCACCCGGCCCGATGTCGACCACCCAGTCCGCGACGTGGATGGTGTCCTCGTCGTGCTCCACCACGATGAGCGTGTTGCCCATGTCGCGCAGCCGGGTGAGGGTTTCGATCAGGCGGCGGTTGTCGCGCTGGTGCAGCCCGATGGACGGCTCGTCGAGGACATAGAGCACACCTACCAGGCCGGACCCGATCTGGGTGGCCAGCCGGATGCGCTGCGCCTCGCCGCCGGACAAGGTGGCGGAGGGCCGCTCCAGGTTCAGGTATTCCAGGCCGACGTCGAGGAGGAAGGTCAGCCGCGCCTGGATCTCCTTGAGGACCTGGTGGGCGATCTGGGCTTCGCGGCCGGTCAGCACCAGGTTGTTCAGGAATTCCGCGCAGTCCCGCATAGGCAGTGCCGCGACTTCGGCGATGGACTTCCCGTTGATCAGGACCGAGAGCGACGCCGGGTTGAGCCGGGCGCCGTTGCAGGCGGGGCAGGGAACCTGCCGCATGTACTCCTCGTAGCGGTCGCGGGCCCAGTCGGAATCGGTCTCGCCGTGCTTGCGGTGGACGTATTGGATGGCGCCCTCGAAGCCTGTGCTGTACTTGCGTTCCCGGCCGAACCGGTTGCGGTACTGCACCACCACCTTGTGGTCCTTGCCGTGCAGGATGGTCTGCCGGACATCCTTGCCCAGCTTCTCCCACGGAGTGGACATGGAGAAGCCCACTTCCTTGGCAAGGCCCTCCAGCAGCCGGTTCCAGTATTCGGTGGTGGCCGTGCCCATGGACCAAGGGGCGATGGCGCCTTCGGCGAGTGAGAGCTCGGGATTGGGGACGATGAGTTCCTCGTCCACTTCAAGCCGGGTGCCGATTCCGCTGCAGGCGGCGCAGGCGCCGAAGGGGTTGTTGAAGGAGAAGGAGCGCGGCTCGATCTCGTCGATGGCGAGGGGGTGCTCGTTGGGGCAGGCAAGGTTTTCCGAGAATGCCCTGATCCGTTCCGGCGCATCCGCATCGACGTCCACGAATTCGGCCAGGACCCGGCCCTCGGCGAGGCCAAGGGCGGTTTCGATGGAGTCGGTGAGCCGCTGGCTGATGCCTTCCTTGACCACCAGGCGGTCCACCACCACCTCGATGGTGTGCTTGAACTGTTTCCCGAGCTTGGGCGGATCGCTCAGCTGGACCAGCTCGCCGTCGACCCTTGCCCGGGAGTACCCTTTGGCGCTGAGTTCCTTGAAGAGGTCCACGAACTCGCCCTTGCGTCCGCGCACCACCGGAGCGAGGACCTGGAAGCGTGTGCCCTCGTCCAGCTCCAGCAGCTGGTCAACGATCTGCTGCGGCGTCTGCTTGGACACCGGCTCGCCGCAGACGGGACAGTGCGGCCGCCCCACGCGGGCCCACAGCAGGCGCATGTAGTCGTAGATTTCGGTGATGGTGCCCACCGTTGAACGCGGGTTCTTGCTGGTGGACTTCTGGTCGATGGAGACCGCCGGGGACAGGCCTTCAATGAAGTCGACATCCGGCTTGTCCACCTGCCCCAGGAACTGCCGGGCGTAGGCGGACAGCGATTCAACGTACCGCCGCTGGCCCTCGGCGAAGATGGTGTCGAATGCCAGTGAAGACTTCCCGGACCCTGAGAGGCCCGTGAATACGATCATCGCGTCGCGCGGGAGGTCGAGGTCCACGTTGCGCAGGTTGTGCTCCCGCGCCCCCTTCACTACGAGGCGGGAAAGGTCCGGCCGGTGCGGGGCGGCGGCAGAGGGGACCGCGAAGGATGCGGAGGGGGCAGGAGTTTCTTCAGCTACGGCTTTAGGCACCCCATTATGCTAATCGAAAACTTTTTCGAACACTGACGGTTCCGCCCTCAGGGAACATCGTAGGCGGCAGCAAGGAGCTTCACCGCTTCGGCGAAGGTTGCCCCCTGCGATTTGGCGACCGCGGCGTACGCTGCCGCGGCCTCGGAGAGGCCGCCCAGCCGCTCGTCGCGGGCACACACCACCGTCCCGTTCCGGCCCCGGGTTGCCACGACGCCTGCCGCTTCAAGTTCTTTGTACGCCCGGGCCACCGTGTGCGGGGCGACGTCAAGCTGTCCGGCCAGCGCCCGCACGGCGGGAAGCCGGGTGCCGGGCGGCAGCGCCCCGTTGTCGGCAAGGTGGATGACCTGGAGCCTCAACTGGTCGAACAGGGCGACGCTGCTGGCGGGGTTGGGCCGCCAGGAGCCGGGGAAGTCGGCGGCGGGGTTCACAGGCCCGCCTCCAGGACGCCGGCCCTGCCAGGACGGGCCGAGAACTGTGCGTTGTAGAGCCGGGCGTAATAGCTGTTGGCGGCCAGGAGGCTTTCATGCGTTCCCTGCTCCACGATGCGTCCATGGTCCATGACGAGAATTAGATCAGCGTTCCTGACCGTGGACAAACGGTGGGCGATCATGAAGCTGGTGCGGCCTTCCTGCAGCCGGCGCATGGCCTGGCGGATCAGCAGCTCGGTCCTGGAGTCGACGGAGCTGGTGGCTTCATCGAGGATCAGCACGGCGCGGCCGGCCAGCTGCGCCCTGGCGATGGTGAGGAGTTGCCGCTGGCCCTGGCTGAGTGGTTCGCCCCCATTTTCCAGCACTGTCCCGTACCCGTGGGGAAGCGACCGGATGAAGCGGTCGGCATGGCTGGCTTCGGCGGCCGCCACGATGGCATGCTCGGTCGCGCCGGGGAAGCCGTAGGCAATGTTGTCCCGGATACTGCCCGCAAACAGCCACGCGTCCTGGAGGACGACGCCAAACTGTCCCCGCAGCTGGTCCCGGGGTATGGCTGCGATGTCGGTCCCGCCGATGGTGATCCGCCCTGATCCCGGCTGTAGGAAGCGCATGAGCAGGTTCACCACGGTGCTCTTGCCGGCTCCGGTGTGGCCGACGATGGCGACAGCCTGGCCGGGCTCGACGGTGAAGGTGAGGTTGCGGACGGCGGGGACCGAGCCCGGATAGCTGAACGAGACGTCCTCGAAGACGATGGGTCCGCCCACCGGCGCTCCGGAGGCGGCCTCCTCCAGCTCCGGCGGATCCTCCCGCGCGTCCAGCAGGGCGAACACCCTGGCGGCGGAGGCGGCACAGGACTGTATGACATTGAGCAGGCCGCCGATCTGCCCCACCGGCTGCGTAAACAGCCTGCTGAACTGGATGAAGGCCTGGACGCCGCCGATGGTCATGGCTCCCGCAATCACCTGGAGCGCCCCGATGACTGCCACCGCGATGTAGTTCAGGTTGGACATCAGCACCATCAGCGGCTGGACCACCCCGGCCGAGTACTGGGCGGTGCCCGCCGCCCGCGCCAGGCGCCGGTTGCTTTGGCTGAAGACCTCCGCGGCGTGGGCCTGGCGGCCGAAGGCCTTGATAACTTCATGGCCGCTGATGAACTCCTCGACGTGTGCGTTAAGTTCGCCGGTCTCCTTCCACTGCCTGGCGAAATGTTCCGCGGACCGGCCGGCCACGAGGACAGTGATCCAGGTCGAGACGGGGACGATGGCGACGGCGATGGCAGCCAGGAGCGGTGAGATCCACAGCATCATGGCCAGGGAGCCGGTCAGCATCAGGAACGCCACGATCAACTGCGTCAGGACCTGGTTCAGGGCCTGGGCGATGTTGTCGACGTCGTTCGTGGCACGGCTCAGGACGTCGCCGCGGGACCGGTCCCGGAAGTAGGTCGAGGGCAGGCGGTGGAGTTTGTCCTCCACGGAGGCCCGCAGGCCGTACATGAGCCCCTGCACAGCACGGGCCGTCAGCGCTCCCTGCACCCAGTTAAAGAAGGAAGCGAAGATGTACATCACCGCCACGGCTGCGAGCAGGATTCCAAGCCGTTGGTCCAGCGTGCCCTGGAGGACGCCGTCCACCACGACGTCGGTAGCGTCGCCCAGGTACTTCGGTGCGGCCACGTTGAGGCCGGCAAAGGCGCACGTGGCTCCGACGGCTCCCACCATCTGGGCCCGAAAAGGGCGCAGCAGGCCCAGCAGCCTGCGCGCCGTGGGCCAGAACCTTCCCGGCGCTGCTCCCCCGGCTGCCTCCGGAGCCGTCACAGGGGGCCCTGCAGGGCAAGCTGTGATTCGGCGATTTCCCGGTAGGTGGCGGACGCCGCCAACAGGTCCTGGTGCGTTCCCTGCCCCACAAGGCGGCCGTCGTCGAGCACCAGGATGAGGTCTGCCCCCTCCACGGCGGAAATGCGTTCCGCCACGATAATCACCGTGGCGCCGCCGAGCCGTTGGCCCAGGGCGGACCTGAGCCGGGTATCGGTGTCGTAATCGAGCGCCGACAAACTGTCGTCAAAGAGGTAGAGGGGAGCATCGCGGAGCAGTGCCCGGGCGATGCACAGCCTTTGGCGTTGCCCTCCGGACAGGCTTGCTCCGCCCTGTCCTACCGGGGTGGCGAGCCCGAGCGGCAGGTCGCGCATGAACCGCATGGTCTGCGCCGTCTCCAAAGCAGCCCACAGCTCCCCGTCCGACGCGTCGGGCGCCGCCATCCGCAGATTTTCCGCAATTGTGCCGGTGAAGAGGTGGGACTGCTGGGGCACGATGGCCATGGATTCCCGGAGATGGTCCAGGGGCAGGTCGCGGATGTCCCTGCCGGCGAGGGTGATGCGCCCTTCGGTGGGGTCCAGGAACCTCGGGATCAGGTTCAGCAGCGTTGTCTTCCCGCTGCCGGTGGCACCCACGATCGCGGTGGTGGTACCCGGTGCAGCCGTGAAGCTGATGTCCGCGAGGACAGGCGCCTCAGCCCCCGGGTAGGAAAAACCGACCGCCTGGAATTCCACCCCTGCGGACTGCGCTGCGGGAGCACCCCGTGGCGTTGCCTGCGCCGCAGCGCCCGTGGCTGCAGTGTCCCTGGCCGCAGTGTCCCGGACCGACGGCTCCGTATCCAGGACCGCCTGGATGCGTTCGGCACAGACGGCGGCACGCGGTGCAGTCATCAGGACGTACATGGCCATCATGATGGCCAGCAGGATCTGCATGATGTAGGCGATGAAGGCCGTCAGCGCCCCCAGGTTCATCTGGCCCGCCTGGATGCGGTGGCCGCCGAACCAGACGATGGCCACGGAACTGATGTTGACCACCAGCATGATCATCGGCAGCATCGCTGCCACCAGCAGCGCGGACTGCAGGTTGTTCGCCGTCAGCCCCGCATTGGTCCGGGCGAAACGCCGCACTTCGTGCTCCTGGCGGACAAAGGCGCGGATGACATCCACACCAATGATCTGCTCGCGGAGGATTCCGCCAGCGCGGTCGAGCAGGTCCTGGCCCTGCCGGTACAGCGGGATCAGGCGGCGGACAATCAGGTACATGATGAGCAGGAGCAGGGGCACGATGACGATAACGACGACGGACAGTGCCACGTCCTGCTGCAGGGCAAGGATGACTCCGCCCACGCCCATGGCGGGGCCGGCTACCAGCATGGTGAAGACCAGCACGGCGAACGCCTGGACCTGCTGGGCGTCGTTGGTGGCACGGGTGGTCAGGCTTTGGGTCCCGAAAAGGGCCACGTCCTGCGAGGACAGCGACTGGACCTTGGTAAAGATGTCGGCCCTAAGGCGGCGCCCGATCCGCATGGCGAGCAGCGCGCCGAGGTAGCCAGCGGCGATCGCCGAGGCAGCCTGCACGGCCGCAATGACGGCCATGAGCGCGCCGAGCCGCGTGATGACTTCGGTATCGCCGGCCACGATGCCGTCGTCGATGATTGCTGCGTTCACCGTGGGCAGCAGGAGGTTCGCCGCCGCCTGGACCAGCTGCAGAAGAGCGATGGCACCGACACGTGGCCCCTGGCCGTCCAGCAGCCGCCTCATCAGTCCGACCAGCAAAATATCCCCCGTATATGCAGTAGCCGACGGAAGGGCCGGCGGCTGCTCGACCCTAAAGCTCTGGCGTCATTGTAAGCCAGATCACTTTCCGCTGCTGTCACAGCCTGTGACTGTGTTGGAAAAGCAGCCGAGGGAGCCGTCAGCGATTCTTCCGGCCCACGGCGAAGATGCGGCGGAAGGGAAAGACCGTGCCATGCGGACCGGATGGATAAGCCTCCCGGAGGGCGGCCGCATACTCGCTTTCGAACGCTGCGCCGTCATCGGCCGGAAGAGCGGCCAAAACGGGCCGCAGTGCGGTGCCCCGGACCCATTCCAGCACCGGGTCCGGACCCGGCAGGACCTGCTGGTAGCTGGTCTCCCACGCATCCGCCGCGAACCCGGCGTCGAGCAGGATCCCAAGGTACCCGGCCGGGCTCACCCACCGATTCCCCGCCCCGCAGTACACCGCGCAGCTTCGCGGCCCACCGGTCCGAGGACGCCAACTGCCGCATCAGGGCATGCGAGGGGGCGTTGAAGTTGCCGGGAACCTGCAGGGCGAACCACGCACCGGGCCGAAGCGCGGCCAGCCACGCCCGCATCAGCTCCTGATGGCGGGGAACCCACTGCAGCGCCGCGTTGCTGACCACAACATCCGTCTCCGGCGAGGGCATCCACCCGGCGATATCAGCAAGCTCGAAACGCAGGGACGGAATATCCTCCGCCACCCCCGCCGCCCTTGCCAACATATCGGCCGATGAATCCAGTCCCACCACCTCGGCGCCGGGCCAGCGGCGGGCCAGCGTTGCCGTCAGGTTGCCCGGCCCGCAGCCCAGGTCAACCACCAGGCCCGGCTTCTGCGCACCGATCCGGCCGGTGAGGTCGAAGAAGGGCCGGTCCCGGTAGTCGCCGAACTGCACATACTTTGCGGGGTCCCATTTCATCAGTTTCTCCACATTCCGGCGGGTTTCCAGGTACTGCCGTAGCCTAACCCGGCCGGTCCGGAATGCCCGGCACCGGGGCACTAAGCTGGAAAGCAATGAAACTCGTTGACCAGCTGACTGATCTGCCCGCCCGGAACGTTCCCGCCGCCGTCGACCCCGACGACCTCTACACCCGGTTCCTGGAGTGGACGGAAAGCCGGGGGCTGTCACTGTACCCGGCCCAGGACGAGGCCATCATGGAGCTGGCAACGGGCGCCAACGTCATCCTGGCCACGCCCACCGGGTCGGGAAAATCGCTCGTGGCCATCGCCGCGCACTTCCAGGCCATGGCTCAGGGCCGCCGCAGCTACTACACCGCCCCGATCAAAGCCCTGGTATCGGAAAAGTTCTTCGCCCTGTGCGATATCTTCGGCGCGGACAACGTCGGGATGATCACGGGCGATTCCGGGGTCAACCAGGATGCACCCATCATCTGCTGCACCGCCGAAATCCTGGCGAACATCGCCCTCCGCGAGGGGTCCGCCGCGGAGCTTGGCGCGGTCATCATGGACGAGTTCCATTTCTACTCGGATCCACAGCGCGGCTGGGCGTGGCAGGTCCCCCTGCTGGAGCTTCCCCAGGCACAGTTCCTGCTGATGTCCGCCACCCTGGGCGACGTGGCCCGGTTCGAAGAGGGGCTCACGGCGCTCACTGGCCGTCCCACCACCACCGTCAGTTCCGCTGAGCGGCCCATTCCGCTGCACTATTACTACCACCAGACTCCCGTGCACGAGACGCTCGAGGAACTGCTGTCCACCCGGCAGGTGCCCGTTTACGTGGTGCACTTCAGCCAGATCGAAGCGATCGACCGCGCGCAGAACCTGATGAGCATCAACATGTGCACCCGGGAAGAAAAGGACCGGATTGCCGAGCTGATTGCCAACTTCCGGTTTGCAGCCGGCTTCGGCAAGACGCTCAACAGGCTGGTGCGGCACGGGATCGGCGTCCACCACGCAGGCATGCTGCCCAAGTACCGCCGGCTTGTGGAGCAGCTGGCGCAGGCGGGCCTGTTGAAGGTCATCTGCGGCACCGACACGCTGGGCGTGGGCATCAACGTGCCCATCCGGACGGTGCTGCTCACGGCGTTGAGCAAGTACGACGGCGTACGCACCCGGCTGCTGAACTCCCGGGAGTTCCACCAGATTGCCGGCCGGGCGGGACGTGCAGGCTACGACACCGCCGGGACCGTAGTGGTACAGGCGCCCGAGCACGTGATCGAGAACGTCAAGGCGATGGCCAAGGCCACCGCCAAGTTCGGCGACGACCAGAAGAAGTTGCGCCAGGTGGTGAAGAAGAAGCCGCCGGAAGGTTTCGTGTCCTGGGGCGAGCCGACGTTCAAGCGGCTGGTGGAGTCGGTGCCGGACCCGCTGACCTCCAGCTTCACCGTGACGCACGCCATGCTGATGAACCTGATGGAGCGCCCCGGCGACCCGTTCGCGGCCGCCCGCCGCCTGCTGACCGAGAACCACGAGCCGCGCCCTTCGCAGCTCCGCCTGATGAAGAAGGCGCTGGGCATCTACCGGGAGCTGCTGGCCGCGGAGGTCATCGAGCGGATACCGGCCGGCGAACAGGGTGCCGACGGCCGCACGGTCCGGCTCACCGTCCACCTGCAGCCGAACTTCGCCCTGAACCAGCCGCTCTCCCCCTTCGCACTTGCCGCACTGGAGCTCCTTGACCCGGAGTCGCCGTCGTACGCCCTGGACGTAGTGTCCGTGATCGAGTCGACGCTGGAAAAGCCGCGGCAGATCCTCTCCGCCCAGCAGAAGAAGGCACGCGGTGAAGCGGTGGCCGCGATGAAGGCTGACGGGATCGATTACGACCAGCGGATGGCCATGCTGGACGAGGTGACCTACCCGCAGCCGCTGGCGGAGATGCTGGGTGAAGCGTTCGAGGTGTACCGGAAGGCTGCCCCGTGGGTGGGCGACTTCGAGCTGGCCCCGAAGTCGGTGGTCCGCGACATGTACGAACGGGCCATGAACTTTGGCGAGTTCGTCCAGTTCTACGGGCTGGCGCGGTCGGAGGGCATCGTGCTGCGGTACCTCGCCGACGCCTTCAAGGCCCTGCGGCAGACCGTGCCGCAGGACATGCTCCGGGAGGACCTCGCTGACCTGACAGCGTGGCTCGGCGAGCTGGTGCGCCAGGTGGATTCCAGCCTCCTGGACGAGTGGGAGGAACTGGCCTCCGGGGCGGCACCCACCCCGCACGACGCACCGCCGCCTCCCCCGCCGTCGCTCACCTCCAACATCCGGGCATTCCGGGTGATGGTGCGCAACGAGATGTTCCGCCGCGTGGAATTGTTCGCCGACGAGGACGCCACGGCGCTGGGAGAGCTCGACGGCGGCTCGGGCTGGGATGCGGACCGTTGGGAAGATGTGCTGGACGACTACTTCGACGAGCACGACGACATCGGAACCGGTCCGGATGCACGCGGACCGGGCCTGCTGATCATCACCGAAGAAGGCGGCACCTGGAAGGTACGGCAGATCTTCGACGACCCGGCCGCGAACCACGACTGGGGCATCTCGGCGGAGGTGGACCTCGCGGAGTCCGACGCCACCGGAACCGCCGTGGTGCGGGTGACGGACGTGAACCGGCTCTGACCCGGCGCCGGCGGTAAGCTCGGACAATGAGTGTAATCCGCCCCGCAACCCGGCAGGACGTCCCCGCCATCCTCCGGATGATCCACGAACTGGCCCATTACGAAAAGGAACCCGACGCCGTCCGGAACACCCCCGGGATGCTGGAACAGGTGCTGTTCGGCGACAACCCGCGCGTGTTCGCGGCCATGGCGGAAAACGCCGCAGGCGAAGTCCAGGGCTTTGCGCTGTGGTTCCTGAACTACTCCACGTGGGAAGGTGTGCACGGCATCTACCTCGAGGACCTCTACGTCAGCCCGGAGGCCCGCGGCGAGGGGCACGGCAAGGCCCTGCTGCAGCACCTCGCCGGAATCGCCGTGGCCAACGGCTACGCACGGGTGGAGTGGAGTGTCCTGGACTGGAACGAACCATCCATCAACTTCTACCGCCGCCTTGGCGCGCGCCCCATGGACGGCTGGTCCACCTTCCGCCTCACAGGGGACGCGCTGGAGCAGTTTGGCGGCACCGTAACCGCAGCTGCCCGTGGCTAGGGCGGGGCTGCCCGCACTCCTCCCCGCGGCAGGGCATGAGGTCAGGGCAAGGCACGAGTTCCGGGGAATGCGGACGGTGGAACACTACTTCACCGTTCCCCTGGACCATTGGGCGCCCCGGGACGGTTCCGCGGAGACCATTACCGTCTTCGCCCGCGAGTACGTCTCCGTGAACCACAGCGAGGAGGCCGCGGAGCGGCTGCCCTGGCTCCTCTTCCTGCAGGGTGGACCCGGTGGCCGGGGGAACAGGTGGGGTTCCCTGGGCGGCTGGAGCAAGGCCGCGGCGCAGGACTTCCGCATCCTGATGCTGGACCAGCGCGGTACCGGCCTTTCCACGCCGGTTGACCGCAACACCCTCCCCCGGCGGGGATCCGCAGCCGACCAGGCCGGCTACCTGGAACACTTCCGGGCGGATTCGATCGTGGCGGACGCCGAGCTGATCCGTGCGGCACTCGGGTCGCCGGCATGGACCATCTACGGCCAGAGCTACGGTGGCTTCTGCGCGCTGACATACCTTTCCTTCGCTCCGGAGGGCGTCCGCGAGGCGTTGATCACCGGCGGCCTGGCGCCGCTCACCGGCACGCCGGACCGTGTTTACCGGGCCACGTTCCAGCGGGTGGCCGCCCGGAATGCCGAGTATTTCGGCTGGTATCCGGAGGACCGGAAAGCCGTTGAACGGATTGCCGAGCATGTGCGCTCCACCGCCGAGGTCCTGCCCGACGGCTCACCCCTGACCGTGGAGCGGTTCCAGATGGTGGGGGCCTTCCTGGGCGGCAACACCCGGGTGGACAGCCTCCACAACCTCCTGGAGGATGCCTTCGTGGAGACCGCCACCGGCCCCCGGCTTTCGGACCCGTTCCTGGAGCAGCTGCAGGGCGTCGTCTCGCGGCGCTCCAATCCCCTCTACGCCCTGATGCATGAATCCATCTACGGGCAGGGAGCGGCCACCGGCTGGTCCGCGTGGCGCGTACTGCTGGAATACCCGGAGTTCCGCCCCGACGCCGATCCCCTGCTGCTCACCGGCGAGATGGTCTACCCGTGGTACTTCGAGCAGGACCCGGCCCTTCAGCCGTTGCGTGAAGCGGCCGGGCTCCTCGCTGCGAAGGACGACTGGAAGCCGCTCTATGACCCGCAACGGCTGGCAGCCAACGGCGTTCCGGTGGCCGCAGCGGTCTACACGGACGACATCTACGTTGACCGGGACCTTTCCCTGGAGACGGCCTCGGCTGTCCGCGGACTGCAGGTCTGGGAAACCGCCGACTTCCACCACGATGGCATCGCCGACGACGGCGAGCGGATTTTCGCCCGCCTGCTGGGAATGGCGAGGTCAGGCAGCCGCTGACCGGCGGCGTGCCGTTCGCGTCACGAACGCCGCTGCCAGCACGGCGCTGCCGATGGTTCCGCCGAGCAGGTTCAGGCCCAGGTAACCGATCCACCCCAGGACGAGTCCGGAAACGGCGCCGCCAATGGCCCCTGCCGCGCCCATCAGCATGTCGGACACACCCTGCACGGCCACCCGGGCTTCCTGTCCCACGCTTTCGGCCAGCAGGGTGGAGCCCGAGATGGTGGCAGCGGACCAGCCCATGCCGAGCAGCACCAGGCCGACGGCCACTGCGGGGGTTGCGCCCTGCCCGAACCCGGCGACTGCTGCCGCAAGGACCAGTACCGCGAACCCGATCATGATTGTCTCGATCTTGCCGGCCCTGTCGGTCAGCCACCCCATGGCCGGGGACAGGGCGAACATCCCCGCGATATGCAGGGAGATGGTGAAGCCGATGATGACCAGGACATCCCCGGCGGCGGAGTGGGCGGCATGGGAAGCTCCGGGGCCTTCCACCAGGTGCTGCAGGTGCAGCGGCGTCATGGACATCACCCCGACCATCACGGCATGGGCTGCGACCACGGCAGTCACGGCCAGCAGTGCGGTCCGCGAATCCCTGATGGCGTGCAGGCCGCGGACCAGCGACCCAGCGGTCCCCGGCGTGCCCGGGACGCCTTTCAGGGCGGCTGGACTTCCCGGCGCTTGGACGCCCTGGGGCGCGGCACCCCTGGCGGCGAGCTCGCGCGCCAGCAGGAGCGGGTCCGGGCGAAGGCCGGCAAACAGGAGCACGGTGGCCACCACAAGTCCGGCCGCCGCAATGACGAACGGACCCGCCACAGGGGGCAGTCCCAGGGCCGTTCCCACAGCAGCGCCGGGCTGGATCAGGTTGGGGCCCGCCACGGCGCCCACGGTCATCGCCCAGACGACGGCGGACAGTGCCCGGCCCCGATGCTCGGCAACAGCGAGGTCGACGGCGGCAAAGCGTGCCTGCAGGCTGGCGGCGGTGCCGATGCCGATGCCTGCCGCGCCCAGGAGCAGCAGGATGAAGAGCCCGGACACCACAGCGAGCACCATGAGCACGGTCCCCGCCAGCGCGGCCGAGAGCCCTGCCACCTGGCCGGTGCGGCGACCGCGGCGGTCGGCAAGTGCGGCCAACGGCAACGCGGCTGCGGCAGCTCCCAGCGTCATCACCGTGGCTACCGCACCGGCCCACGCCGTTGAGCCGGAAAGCTCAACGGCAAGGATGGACCCGATCGACACGGTTGCTCCCGTTCCGATGCCGCCAAACACCTGGGCCGCGCCTAGGAGCACCACAGTGCGCCGCTGCACTTGGCGCACGCCCTGTTCCTTTGCAAGTGTGCGGGCCATGGGATGAGCGTAGTCCTCTCCGGCCACCACCAGAAGAGGGTCTTTAAACAGGAAATCCCGGCCGCGCGCGGCCGGGATTTCCTTGACTGCACGGGGTGCCTGCGCCGTCAGTCCACGTCGCTGTGGCTCTTCCGGGCGTCTTCCTCGAGGCGGGGATCGATCTTCGCAACCTGGGCCTTGGAGCTGACCAGGCTCGCGATCACGGCGATGATGATGGTGCCAACGATGACCGCGAGGGACACGAACGTGGGAATCTCGGGCGCCCATTCGATGTGCTTGCCGCCGTTGATGAACGGCAGTTCGTTAACGTGCATGGCGTGCAGGACCAGCTTGACGCCGATGAAGGCGAGGATGAAGGACAACGCGTGCTTCAGGTAGATGAGCCGGTTCATCAGGCCGCCCAGCAGGAAGTACAGCTGGCGCAGGCCCATCAGGGCGAACAGGTTGGCGGTGAAGACGATGAACGGGCTTTGGGTGAGGCCGAAGATGGCGGGAATCGAGTCCACCGCGAAGAGCAGGTCCGTGAGGCCGATGGTGATGAAGACGATCACCATCGGGGTGAACACCTTCTTGCCGTTTACCGTGGTGCGGAGCTTTCCGCCGTCGAACTTCTCCGACATGGGGATGACCTTGCGGATCCTGGCGATCAGCGGGTTCTCCCGGTCCTCTTCCTCTTCGCCTTCGTCCTGGGCCTGCTTCCAGGCGGTCCACAGCAGGAAGGCGCCGAAGATGTAGAAGACCCAGCTGAACTGTTCAATGACCATGGCGCCGAGCAGGATGAAGATGCCGCGCAGGACCAGCGCGATGATGATGCCCACCATCAGTACTTCCTGCTGGTATTTCCGGGGTACGGAGAACCTGGCCATGATGATGATGAAGACGAACAGGTTGTCGATGCTGAGGCTGTATTCGGTCACCCAGCCTGCCACGAACTGGCCGCCGAACTCCGGGCCGGTGAAAGCGAACATTGCGCCGGCGAACACCAGGGCCAGGGAGACGTAGAACGCCACCCACAGGCCGGCTTCCTTCATGGAGGGTTCGTGCGGGCGCCGGACCACCAGGAGGAGATCGGTCAGAAGGATCAGGCCGAGGACGACAAATGAGCCGACCTCGAACCATACGGGCAAATCGAGCACAGGTAAGCCTTTCGCAGGGTACACAGAAGCGGTGTAAGTCTCTCCGGCCTGCCTGTGCACTTGGTGCTGATGTGGCGGCCCGCTACGCCCGGCGGGGCAGCTGTGCCCTGCGTGTTGACGATCGTAGCGCTTGGGATACTCCCCTACGTGCCTTTAACTGTACCCCAGGCGGCAGCCGCCCCGCGCCCTAGGCGTGGCCCGCCGCCTGCATCTGGCGCAGTTCCTTCTTCAGTTCGCTGACCTCGTCACGGATGCGCGCCGCCACCTCGAACTGGAGCTCGGCCGCGGCGCCGTGCATCTGCTCGGTGAGTTGTTCGATCAGGCCCACCAGATCTTCGGCCGGCGCGGCCGCCAGGCCATCCGAACGGACCTTCGCCGCGCCCTTCTTGGCCCCGGCTTTGTTGGCCCCCGTGATGCCACGCTTGCCCTTGCCGTAATCGAAGCTGCCCAGCAGCGCATCCGTATCGGCGTCTTCCTTGGCCAGCTGGTCGGTGATGTCGGCGATCTTCTTCCGCAGCGGCTGCGGGTCCACGCCATGTTCCTTGTTGTAGGCCACCTGGATGGCGCGGCGGCGGTTGGTCTCATCAATGGCGTTGGCCATGGAGTCGGTGATGCGGTCCGCGTACATGTGCACCTCGCCGGACACGTTGCGGGCGGCACGGCCGATGGTCTGGATCAGCGAGGTGGAGGAGCGCAGGAAGCCTTCCTTGTCCGCGTCCAGGATGCTGACCAGGGACACCTCTGGAAGGTCGAGGCCCTCACGGAGGAGGTTGATGCCCACCAGGACGTCGAACGATCCCAAACGCAGTTCACGCAGGAGCTCCACGCGCCGCAGGGTATCGACGTCGGAGTGCAGGTATTCGACTTTCACACCGTGGCCCAGCAGGTAGTCGGTGAGGTCCTCCGCCATGCGCTTGGTCAGCGTGGTCACCAGGACGCGCTCATCCTTCTCCACCCGGGTCTTGATTTCGCCCAGGAGGTCATCGATCTGCCCCTTCGTGGGCTTGACCACCACCTCGGGATCCACCAGGCCGGTGGGGCGGATGATCTGCTGGACGAAGCCGTCCGCTTTGCCCAGCTCATACTTGCCCGGGGTGGCGGAGAGGTAGACGGTCTGGCCCACGCGTTCCAGGAACTCGTCCCACTTCAGCGGCCGGTTGTCCATGGCGGACGGCAACCGGAACCCGAAGTCCACCAGGTTCCGTTTGCGGGACATGTCTCCTTCGTACATGGCCCCGATCTGGGGAATGGTCACGTGGGACTCATCCACCACCAGCAGGAAGTCGTCCGGGAAGTAGTCGAGCAGGCAGTGCGGCGCGGTACCGGGCCCGCGGCCGTCGATGTGCGCTGAGTAGTTCTCGATGCCGTTGCAGAAACCCATCTGCTGCATCATTTCGAGGTCGTACGTGGTGCGCATCCGCAGCCGCTGGGCTTCGACGAGCTTGTTCTGGCTTTCCAGCACCTTGAGCCGGTCCGCCAGTTCATCCTCAATCCGCTTGATGGCCCGCGCCATCCGTTCCGGACCGGCCACATAGTGGGAAGCCGGGAAGACGTACATCTCTTCCTCGTCGCGGATGACCTCGCCGGTGAGCGGGTGGAGCGTGTGGATGCTCTCGATCTCGTCGCCGAAGAACTCGATCCGAATGGCCAGTTCCTCGTACATGGGAATGATCTCCACGGTGTCGCCGCGGACCCGGAACGTTCCCCGGTGGAAGTCCATGTCGTTGCGGGAGTACTGCATGGAGACGAACTTGCGGAGGAGGTCGTCCCGGTTCATCTCGGCGCCACGGCGGAGGGTAACCATGCCGGAAATGTATTCCTCAGGCGTGCCCAGGCCGTAGATGCAGGACACGGTGGCCACCACGATCACATCGCGGCGGGTCAGCAGCGCGTTGGTGGCGGAGTGGCGGAGCCGTTCCACTTCCTCGTTGATGGAGGAATCCTTCTCGATGAAGGTGTCCGTCTGCGCCACGTAGGCTTCGGGCTGGTAGTAGTCGTAGTAGGAAACGAAGTACTCCACCGCGTTGTTGGGCAGCAGTTCGCGGAACTCATTGGCGAGCTGGGCCGCGAGGGTCTTGTTCTGCACCATCACCAGGGTGGGTCGCTGCACCTGTTCAATGAGCCAGGCGGTGGTGGCGCTCTTACCGGTACCCGTGGCGCCAAGCAGGACCACGTCCTTCTCGCCGTTGTTGATCCGCTCCGTCAGCTCCGCGATGGCGGCAGGCTGGTCTCCCGCAGGTTTGAACTCGCTGATGACTTCGAAGGGCGCTACAACACGGTTGATTTCCTGCGCAAGGCTCATGAATCTAATCTACAACCGGGCGCCGACACTGGACGGTCCAGTCCGTTACGGGCGAACATGCAGCAGGTGCGCCGCAGGTTCAGGACGCGTACGACGGCGGGGCCCACCCGGTTGCCTCGGCCCAGGCACACATCCGGGGCCAGGCGGCCTCGGTGAACCAGGGTTCCTTGGCTTCAGCGTAGGCCCCGGTTCCGGCCCGGCCGGCAAAACGTTCCGCGAGGGCCGCTTTGTGCGCCTGGTAGTCACTGCGGGCAGTGGGCTCGTTCCGCAGCCAGTCCCGGAACATCAGGGCGTAGCGCCACCCGGGCGAGCCGGCAACGCGGACGTGGAGGTTCACCGGGCGTCCCGGGTCGGCGTTGGCGTGGAACCGTTTCTGCCATTGGCCAGGGTCCGGCTCGCCCGGTTTCGGAGTATCAGCTTCCACGCCCGGGACAGCCGGAAAACCGGCCGCGGCCAGGAGCGGCGTGATGCGGGTGGCGGTTTCGAGGTCCGGCACGGCCACCTGGAGGTCGATCACGTCCTTGGCTGCCAGCCCGGGCACGGAGGTGGAGCCAATATGGTCCACCGCAAGGACGAGCCCTGGGGCCGCGGCCATGATCCGTGCCGCGATCCTGGCCGCCTGCCCCGCCCACTCCTCCCGGTGTGGCTGCTGGACCGGGCCGGCGTCCCGTGGTGCGCGGCGGCCCGCAGCCAGGTTGCGGGCGAAGGGCACCAGCCTGTCATCCCAGAGCCTGTCCACCTGGCCCAGCAGGTGCTCCACGCTGCCCGAGTTGTCCAGGATGACGTCGGCGGCGGCCAGCCGGACATCGCGGGCGGCCTGCGCAGCCATCCGGGCGCGCGCGGCATCCCCGGTCATGCCGCGCAGTTCCTGCATGCGCTGCAGCCGCACCTCGTCCGGGGCATCGACCACCAGGACCAGGTGGAAGGCGCTCCCCTGCCCTGTCTCAACCAGCAGGGGGATGTCCTGGACCACCACCGCATCGTCGGGCGCGGCTTCTGTGATGGCAGCGGCGCGGGCACGCACCAGCGGATGGATGATGGCGTTCAGCGCCGCGAGCCGCTCCGGGTTGCCGAACACCGCCTCGCCGAGCCGCGCGCGGTCAAGCCGCCCGCCGCCGTCGAGCATCTCCTTGCCAAACTCCTCCGCCACTCGGGCCAGGCCTTCGGTCCCCGGCTCCACCACTTCCCTCGCCAGCGCATCCGCATCCACCAGGACCGCGCCGCGCTCCTGCAGGCGCGCAGCCACCAGCGATTTCCCGGACGCGATGCCGCCCGTCAACCCAATCTTCAGCACCCTCCCACCCTAGGGCACGCCTCAAGGGTCACCGGTGGCCCCTTGGCCCCCCTCATGCGCTAACGCGGTGTGCTCGGCACGGCTTCTGATTCCCTGGAGCATCCGCCGGGACATGATGAAGCTTGCCACCTCCACGGCTTCAACCATCCACGCTGTCCACCACCGACGGTAGGCATACCGCTCCCGTACCAGCAGCCGGGCGCTGCCGTCGGCCTGCGGCTGCAGGACGAACGCCCATGAGAAGTCGAACGGCCCGGGAGGCGAATCGGGTGGCACGCGCAGGACCAGCGCCCTGCCTTGGTCCACCAAACCCACTTCCAGGTCTGCGGACGCAGCCGGTGCCAGGTGGAAACGGTCGCCCGCCTTAAGGTCCTGCCACTCGGGGTGGATACGGTCCGCGCTGTGGATGTCCAGGCCGGCGAGGTTTTCCAGGAAGTCGTAGCTGTACAGCCCGCCGCGGCGCTGACCCATCTGGGCCAGCCAGGGCCAGACCGCCGACGCCGGGGCATTGATGGAGATTGCGCGTGTTGCCTGCAGGTCCGCGGCGGGCAGGAAGTCATCCCCTGGCAGGGGACCGTTAAATTCGGCATCGGAGGCACCCCACCGCAAGGAGAACCGCCGGAAGAAGAAACCCGCCGCCGCCAGGGCAGCGACCACCACGGGCCCGGGAAGCCGATTTCCATCCAGTGACGACGACATGAATCAATTCTCCGGACAGCGTCCCTTCCCTGTCATGGGACCTAAGCCCTGGTGCCAGTGCGGACGCTGCGCCGGATTCCGAAGCCAAAAGAGTCGGTACGCCCGCACTAGACTGGGCCGGGTGCACGAACAGGAGAGCAGGGCCACGGCCTATACGACGCTGGCCGCCGGTCCGGATTTCCGCCACGAACTCGAGATCAAACGGTCCAGGTTCATCACGGTCCTTCGCCGGGCAGCCACCGAGGACCAGGCCCGGGACCTCGTGGCAGGCCTCCGCCGCGAGTTCCATGACGCCCGGCACCACTGCTCGGCGTTCATCATCGGCCCGGACCGGGGCATCCAGCGCTCCAGCGATGACGGCGAACCCTCCGGAACCGCCGGGATCCCCATGCTGGAGGCCCTGGCCAAAAGGGAAACGGCGCCCGGGGTGGCCGACCTCAGCGATGTCAGTGCAGTCGTCGTGCGTTACTTCGGCGGCATCCTGCTCGGCGCCGGCGGGCTGGTCCGGGCGTACTCCGAATCCGTGTCCTCCGCGCTGTCACTGGCGCCCCTGGTGCGCCGCAGCAGGCTGCGCGTCTGCGCCGTGGACGTGCCGCACGCCGCGGCGGGACGGCTGGAAAACGACCTGCGTGCCGCCGGTTTCACCATGGCACCGACAAGCTATGGGGCCCAGGGCACTGTCCTGCGTGTCGCCGTGGCGGATGAAGCCGGCGCCATTGCGGCTGCCGCCGAACGCGTCCAGGTGCTCACCGCCGGGAGTGCCTCGCTGACGCCCGAAGGAACGGAGTGGATAGATGAGCCCCTCGTCCAGGGTGTCCCTGGTGGACGTTGACGACGCCACCGCGGAGCAGCTGCTCGAGCTGGCCAAGCGTGACGCCTCCCCTGACGAGGTGGCTCCCCCGCTCGGCGGCCCCGGCTGGAACCCGGAGCGGACCGCTTGGTTCTTCGGCTACCACCGGGCCGCTGCCGGGGGACTCGACGGCCCGGCCGGCGAAAAGTCGTGGGCCGTGCTCAGTGACGGGGGCGTGGCCGGCTTCGTCCGGCTCAAGCGCGATGCCTCCGGCACGCACACTGCGGAGACCGGCATCTGGCTTGGCCGCAGCTTCCGCTCCCGCGGCATCGGTGGCGCGGCCCTGGGCCTGCTCCTGGCAGAGGCCCGCCGCGCCGGAATGCAGCGGGTCACCGCCCGTACCCTCGCGGCGAATACCAGTGCCCAGCGGCTTCTGGCGGCAGCCGGGGCTGTACTTACGCCGGACGATGACGGAACGGTCCTCGCCGTCGTCGAGCTCTAGCACCGCCGGGCCTTAACCCACTCGAGCTCCAACCCGGGAAACCGGAAAGCGTGACTTTTGCGCTGCCTGAAAGCCGCCGGGCCCGGGAATCCGCGGCACCCGTTGGCCCGCGACCCGCATGAGTTACGCATTTTCGTCGCTGGGAAGACCCCTGTTAAAGCACCAGACCCCCTGCCGGTCAGGCAGGGGGTCTGGTGTTGAACCCGGAAGATCCGGGCCGGTGGCAATTAGTTGCCGGTCAGCTTCTCGCGGAGAGCAGCAAGTGCCTCGTCCGAAGCCAGGGTGCCGGCACCGGTGTCGGTGGCAGCAGGCTCGGAGGAGTAGCTGGTGGTGCCGGAGTCGCCCTCACCGGACGTCGCCGCAGCGGCGTCGTCGGCAGCGTGCTGGGCAACCTGCTTCTTGTGTGCTTCCCAACGTGCCTGGGCGTCAGCGTACTGCTGCTCCCATGCGGCGCGCTGTGCTTCGTAGCCCTCGAGCCATTCGTTGGACTCGGGGTCGAAGCCCTCGGGGTACTTGTAGTTGCCCTCTTCGTCGTACTCTGCGGCCATGCCGTACAGGGCGGGATCGAATTCGGTGCTGTCGGCGTCGACACCCTCGTTGGCCTGCTTGAGGGACAGCGAGATGCGGCGGCGCTCGAGGTCGATGTCGATGACCTTGACGAACAGTTCGTCGCCAACGGAGACAACCTGCTCAGCCAGCTCAACGTGGCGCACGGCGAGCTCGGAGATGTGGACCAGGCCTTCGATGCCGTCTTCGACGCGGACGAACGCACCGAACGGAACGAGCTTGGTGACCTTACCCGGAACAACCTGGCCGAGGGCGTGGGTGCGGGCGAAGGTCTGCCACGGGTCTTCCTGCGTAGCCTTGAGCGACAGGGAGACGCGCTCGCGGTCCAGGTCGACCTCGAGGACCTCGACGGTGACTTCCTGGCCAACCTCGACAACCTCGGACGGGTGGTCGATGTGCTTCCAGGACAGCTCGGAAACGTGAACCAGGCCGTCTACGCCGCCCAGGTCCACGAAGGCACCGAAGTTGACGATGGAGGAAACAACGCCGGGACGGACCTGGCCCTTTTCCAGCTTGTTGAGGAAGGTGGAGCGGACCTCGGACTGGGTCTGCTCGAGCCATGCACGGCGGGACAGCACAACGTTGTTGCGGTTCTTGTCCAGTTCGATGATCTTGGCTTCGATCTGCTGGCCGATGTACGGAGCCAGGTCGCGCACGCGGCGCATCTCGACCAGGGATGCGGGCAGGAAGCCGCGCAGGCCGATGTCGAGGATAAGACCACCCTTGACGACCTCGATGACGGTACCGGTGACAACACCGTCTTCTTCCTTGACCTTCTCGATGTCGCCCCAGGCACGCTCGTACTGAGCGCGCTTCTTGGAGAGGATCAGGCGGCCTTCTTTGTCTTCCTTGGTGAGCACCAGGGCTTCGACCTGATCGCCAACGGAGACAACGTCTCCGGGATCAACGTCGTGCTTGATGGAAAGCTCGCGGGAGGGGATGACACCTTCGGTCTTGTAACCGATGTCGAGCAGGACTTCATCGCGGTCGACCTTGACGACGGTACCTTCGACGAGGTCTCCGTCGTTGAAGTACTTGATGGTCGCGTCGACTGCTGCGAGGAAGTCCTCAGCGGTACCGATGTCGTTGATGGCGACCTGCGGGGTACCGGGCTTCTCGGTGGAGGTGATGGTCATGTAGTAGGGGCTCCGTTGTGGATAGTTAGTCGGTCAGGCAAACCGGCGCGCCCGCGTCATGGAACGCAGGCGCGATGTACGGTGAATCCGAACGGATCCGCCGGGTCATCCTGATTTTGTGGATTGCTGTTACAGATACTGCAGAACGTGCACGTGGTACACGCCCGTTTATTCTAGTCGCAGCCGCCAACACGGGTCAAAAGCGGTGCTGAGCCCGTCGCCTAGAAGTGGGTGAGGCAGTGCGTCGCCCGCTCCACCGCGAACATCTGCCGGGCGTTGAGGGCAGCCCCGGGCCTTGCCTCGCTGATCGTGCCGGCCGCCTTCAGGGTCACGGGACAGACGCCGCCCAGGTAGATGGAGGAGAGGGCGGAGACGTCCAGTACCAGGTCCGCCGCCGTGCCGTCGGCAACGCGTTCGACGGCGGCCTGCCCGCCCTGGACGTCCAGCGCAAACGTCCCTGGCGTGAGGCCGAGCGGGTCCCGGACATCAAGGACCAGCCGGCCATCTGCCGGATAGTGCCGGGCAGCGAGAGCCCCGGGGGCGTCGAGGATCCGGAGCCAGAGCATGTCGCGGCTGTCCGACGCTTCGATGCAGCGGGCGTCCGTGAGCGCCCAACCGAGGGGATCGTCCACGGGCGCCTCGTTCCAGGTGACGCGCTCCACGAGGTCGATGGCGGCCAGGTACTGCCAGAGCTCCAGGTACGCGTGGTCCGTTCCGGCGACGAGGTCCACCACCTCGATGGTGGCCGGGTCGGTGTCCCAGCCGAGGAACTTGTAGGAAACGTAGCCGTCGATTCCGCCATCCGGGCCATAGTGCAGTGCCACCTTGACGGCGGGATCTTCCTTCCCGTCCCGGGCGAGCGACCCCGACGCCAGCTGCCGGTACCATTCCTGCCGGTCAACGGACCCGGGCGTGTGGCGGTGGACCCGGCCGAAGACTGCGGGCGCCACCTCGAGCAGGACTTTCGGGTCCGCCACCTCGACAGTGCCGATGGCCTGGTGCTGCAGGTTAAAGCGCGCCGTGGTGTCTACCTTGACGGAGCGCTCAAGGCTGGCCACGCCGTAGCCGAAGCGCCCGTAGATGCTTCCTTCGGATGCGGTGAGCGCCGCCACGGCGATGCCGTCCTCCTTCGCGAGCTGGAGGTCTTCGGTCATCATGCGGCGGAGCAGGCCGCGCCTGCGGTGGGACGTGCGGACCGTCACCGCAGTGACCAGCTGGGCCTCAATCATCCGGCCGAAGCCGATGTTCAGGCTCTTCCGCATGGTGCCGAAGGTGGCGACGGGTACGTCGGCCGGCAGGGACGATGCCGCCACAGGTCCGGTCTGGTACGCGCCGGTGAAGATCCGGCCGTCCGCCTCGTAGGTGGCGAGGGACCGCTCCACATGGTCGGGTGTGCGGGTTGCTTCATGGAAACCGAAGCCCACGGCCCGGGCCCAGGTTTCGGCCTCCGCGTAACCGTCCTTGTCTTTGGACACGGCGGGAAAGCGCCGGATTTCGTAGTTTCCGCTCAGATCACCCATTTGTCCGAGCCTAGTAACGAATCCGGCGCCTGACCAGCAAAAACGCGTCCGGGGCTGGCTTGGACGCCCTCCGGCCTAGTGGCCGGCGTCGTACCAGCTGGGTCCGACGCCGATCTGGACTTCCAGCGGCACGCTCAGGTCCGCAGCGCCGGCCATTTGCTCGGTGACCAGCTTCTCCACGGCGGCCCGCTCCCCCGTGGCCACTTCCAGGACCAGTTCGTCGTGGACCTGCAGCAGCATCCGCGACTTCAGCCCCTGCGCCTGCAGTTCGGCGTGGACACCGAGCATGGCGCGCTTGATGATGTCCGCGGCAGAGCCCTGGATGGGGCTGTTGAGGGCGATCCGCTCGGCATTCTCGCGCAACTGGCGGTCCGTGCTGGTGAGGTCCGGCAGGTAGCGGCGGCGGCCTTCGATGGTGGCCGTGTATCCGTCCACCCGGGCCTGGTCCACCACTCCGCGCAGGTAGTCCCGCACGGCGCCGAAACGGTCGAAGTAGTCCTTCATGAGGGTGCGGGCCTCGTCCACGGAAATTTCCAGCTGCTTGGACAGCCCGAAGGAAGTCAGTCCGTAGGCAAGGCCATAGGACATCGCCTTGACCTTGGAGCGCATGGCACTGGTGACCTGGTCGGTGGGGACGTGGAAGATGTTCGAGCCGACGAAACGGTGCAGGTCCTCGCCGTCCTTGTAGGCCTGGATCAGGCCCTGGTCGCCGGAGAGGTGCGCCATGATGCGCATCTCGATCTGCGAGTAGTCGGCGGACAGCAGGCATTCGTAGCCGTCGCTGACCACGAAGATTCCGCGGACCCGGCGGCCTTCCTCGCTGCGGATGGGGATGTTCTGCAGGTTGGGGTTGTTGGACGAGATCCGGCCGGTGGCTGCCACGTTCTGGGCGTAGGTGGTGTGGATGCGGCCGTCCTCCGCCACGGACTTCTTCAGCGATTCAAGCATCTGGCGCAGTTTCGCGGCTTCGCGGTGTGCCATGAGCTGCACCAGGAATTCGTGCCCGGTCTTCTCCAGGAGGTTCTTCAGCGACGCGGCGTCGGTGGTGTAGCCGGACTTGATCTTCTTGGTCTTGGGAAGCTGCAGTTCATCGAACAGGACGGTCTGCAGCTGCTTCGGCGAACCAAGGTTGACCTCGTGGCCGATCGCGGCGAAAGCCTGCTCCTGGGCCTGGTCGATGACCCTGGCGAGGTCGGCAAGCTGTTCGTCCATGCGGTCCATGTCGATGGCGATGCCGGCGAGTTCCATGTCCGCCAGAACACGGCTGACGGGCAGTTCCAGGGTGGACAGGAGTTCCTCCGCCTTGCGTTCCTTCAGTTCATCCTCGAAGTACCGGCTGAGGGCCTGCACGACGGCGGCAGCCTGGACGAGTGCGTCTGCGGCCGCGGCGTCGTCCCCGTCGAACGAAAGTTCCAGCTGGCCGGCCTTGGCGGTGGCGGTCGGGATGCCCACGTTGAGGTGGTGCTGGGCCAGTTCGGCCAGTTCGTAGGTGCGGCGGTCCGGCTGGATGAGGTACCCGGAGATGGAGGTGTCGTCCACCACGCCTTCCAGTTCCAGGCCGCGTGCCGTCAGTGCCTTCAGCGCGGCCTTGAACCCGTGCAGCACCTTGGGCGCCTCGGGATCGCGCAGCCAGCCCGCCAGTACGTTGTCGGTATCGGCGTCAAGGGCGGCAAGGTCGAGGTAAACCCCGGCATCGCCGCGGACGATGGCCAGGGCGGCAGCGTCCTCGCCGATGCGCCCAGGCACGAGGTCGACGGCGAGGGCGGAGCGCTGCCCCGCCCCGGCGGCCAGGAACGCGGTAAGTTCCGCGGCGTTCGACGGCGTGCTGTACGGGGGTGCGTCGATGCTCTCCCGTTCCGCGGCGGGGGTGTCGGCGTCGCCGTAGAGGGCGAACAGGCGGCTGCGGATGGTTTTGAATTCGAGCTGGTCGAACAGGTCCTCCAGGGCTGCCTGGTCCGGGCGGGGCTGGTAGAGGTCATCCAGGGTCACGGGGAGCTCGAGGTCGGTGTGGAGCTGGTTCAGGCGGCGGTTGCGCTTGACGTTCTCGATGTTCTCGCGGAGGGCATCGCCCACCTTTCCGCCGATGGAGTCCAGGTGTTCCAGGACGCCTTCAAGCCCGCCGTAGAGGTTGATCCACTTGGCGGCGGTCTTGGGTCCGACGCCAGGGACACCGGGCAGGTTGTCCGCGGTTTCCCCGACAAGCGCAGCGAGGTCGGAGTAACGGTCGGGGCTGACGAAGTACTTTGCTTCAATGGCCGCGGCGTCCATCCGGGGGATGTCGCTGACGCCCTTCTTCGGGTAGAGCACGAAGACGTTGTCCGTGACGAGCTGGAAGGCGTCCCGGTCGCCGGAGACAAGGAGGACCTCGAACCCTGCCTTCTCGCCCATGGTGGCGAGCGTGGCGAGGATGTCATCGGCCTCGTATCCGGGCATCTTGATGGTCTTGATGCCCCAGGCCTCCATCACCTGGGCGATGAGGTCGATCTGCCCGCTCATCTCGCGCGGGGTTTCGTTCCGGCCACCCTTGTATTCGCTGTACTCCGTCTTCCGGTGGGTTGATTCGTCCGAGACATCGAAGGCGACCGCGATGTGCGTGGGCTGCTGTTCCTTGATGAGGTTGATCAGCATGGACGTGAAGCCGTGGATGGCGTTGGTGTGCTGGCCGTTGGAGGTGGAGAACTTGTCCGCCGGGAGGGCGAAGAAGGCACGGAACGCCATGGAGTGGCCGTCCAGCACCAGCAGGCGGGGCTGGTCGGTGATGGGAATGACTGGCGCTTCGGTAGCAGAAACAGACCGAACATCAGCGGGCTTTGCGGCGCGGGCAGCGGGCCTGCGGGCGGAGGACGTGTCCTGGGCCGTGGCCTCCCCCTCGATTGCCTGGGACGGGAAAGGGGCCGGTTTGGTTGTTTCACTCACAGGTGCCAGCCTAGTTGGCATGACTGACAATTTCACGCCGGGCCCCTTTGCCGGGGAGCTGGCAGCCGCCGGAATTCCGGACCACCTGCACGACTGGCTGGGCCGGTTCGGCATCGGCGCCCTCGTTGTGAAAATGGGGATCCGTTTCCTGGAAATGAGCCCGGAACGGAGCGTGGCCACCATGCCGGTGGAGGGCAACACGCAGGTGGCCGGGATCCTGCACGGGGGCGCGCACGTGGTGCTGGCCGAGACCCTCGGCTCCTTTTCGGCAGGCATGCATGCGGGCCCGGGACGCCATGCCGTGGGCATCGAAGTCAACGCCACCCATCACCGGTCCATCACCGCCGGCCTGGTGACGGGCACCTGCACAGCGGTCCATCTCGGCCGGACGCTGGCCACCCACGAGATCGTCATGACCGATGACCAGGGACGGCGGCTTTCCACCGCCCGGATCACGAACATGCTCAGGGACGACGCCGGCTGACCGCAGCCAGCCCTGCGCCGGCGCCCGTCAGTCCGGGGACGCGGTTCCTGCCGGCAGCAGGTACCGCAACTCAACCACTCCCCTGCCCAGGGTGCGGGAAGCGGCCAGCTCAAGTGGCGGCGTCGGGCCCTTCAATGGCAGCAACCGCTTGCCGTCCCCCAGCACCACGGGGATGACCGAGAGGATGATCTCGT
This sequence comes from Arthrobacter sp. MOO21, assembly GCF_057369995.2. Classification (NCBI taxonomy): domain Bacteria; kingdom Bacillati; phylum Actinomycetota; class Actinomycetes; order Micrococcales; family Micrococcaceae; genus Arthrobacter; species Arthrobacter sp. MOO21. The sequence goes on from NZ_CM170671.2 coordinate 3,972,180, forward strand.
CCAGGAGGCCGGCGTCGGCGAACTGGGCTGCGAGGTTTCCGCCGCCCACCAGCCAGATGTTCCTGCCCTGGGCGTCCCGTTGCAGATCGCCAATGAACTCGCCCACGTCCCCGCGGACAAAGGTGATGTCGGCGCCCTCGGGTGCCTGGTGTTCGTGCCGGGTGAAGACGTAGCTGGGCGTGCCAATGTACGGCCACCTGCCCGGTTCATGCTGCATGAGCCAGGCATAGGTTTCGCCGCCCATGACGATGCAGCCCACACCGGCCAGGAAGGCGTTGTAGCTGTCCGCTCCGCCTTCGAACCCGTCGAACTGCAGGAGCCAGCCGAGGTCGTCCGTGGGTGTGGCAATGAAGCCGTCAAGGGACGCTGCAACGAAATACTGGATGCGCGGCATGCGCCCAGCCTAGCCAACCGCACCCGCGCTGCCCAGCGCTGGCTGGAGTTGCCCGGGGCTACTTGGAGAAGTACGGGATGATCAGGTACAGCCCGAACAGGACGGCGAGTCCGCAGAGGCCAAAGCAGGCGTAGGCCAGGGACCGCTTGGTGCCGGGTGATGGCTGGCCGGCATCACCGGCGATGGCGGTCAGCCGGACGCCGAGCGAGTAGAGGGTCACCACTACGGCGGCTGAGACGAGCGTGGCACCGCCAACGGTCAGGAGCTCCAACCACTTCATCGCTGACTCTCCTTGGGGTTGTTGGCGGCGGCTGTGGGAGCTTCAGCGGCGGCCTTGGGGTTGTTGGCGGCGGCGTCGGCCTCCGCCTTGGCTTTTGCTTTGGCCCGGGCGCGTGCCATGGCCTTCTTCTTGGCAAACCGGACGGCCTGGCCCGCTTCCTCGACCTCGACCGCATTCTGGTGGCTCACTTCGGACTTGCGCGAATAGAAGAACATGAAGAGCACGGCCCCGCTGCCGGCGATCGCGGCGATGAGCACGCCCACGACACCTGTCTTCACCAGCAGCGCCGTCAGCGCGCCGACGATGGCGGCCGCCGGCAGGGTGAACAGCCAGCCCAGCGCGATCTTGCCCACCATGCCCCAGCGGACGGTGGTACCGCGGCGGCCCATGCCTGATCCGATGACGGAGCCGGAGGCAACCTGGGTGGTGGACAGCGCGAAGCCAAGGTGCGAGGAGGCGAGGATGGCGGACGCGGTACTGGTCTCGGCGGCGAACCCCTGGGCGGGCTTGACCTCGGTCAGGCCCGAACCCATGGTGCGGATGATGCGCCAGCCGCCGGCGTAGGTGCCGATGGCGATCGCGAGGGCACAGGCGGCAATGACCCACAGCTGGGGGCCGGAACCGGGGGCCTGGCTTCCGGCGGCGATCAGGACCAGCGTGATGATGCCCATCGTCTTCTGGGCGTCATTGGTTCCGTGCGCGAGGGCCACGAGGCTGGAGGTGAAGATCTGGCCGGTGCGGAAGCCGCCGCGCTTCTGGGTGAGCTTGGAGCCCGTCTCGGGATCGTGGCGCGCCGTGAGGGCGTACGCGAGGCGGGTGCAGACGTAGGCGGCGAGCCCGGCGATCAGCGGGGCGAACACGGCGGGAAGGATGACCTTCTGCAGCAAGGTTTCCAGGTTGACGGAGTTGAATCCCGCGCCGACCACGGCCGCACCGATGAGGCCGCCGAAGAGGGCGTGCGACGAACTGGACGGCAGGCCTTTCAGCCAGGTGATCATGTTCCAGAGAACGGCGCCCATCAAGCCGGCGAAGATGATGTCCGGAGTGATCTGCACCCCGCCGGACCCTTCACGGATGATCCCGCCGGACACCGTCTTGGCCACCTCGGTGGACAGGAAGGCGCCCACGAGGTTCAGTACGGCTGCCAGTGCCACTGCCGTTTTCGGCTTGATGGCACCCGTCGCGATGGGCGTGGCCATGGCGTTGGCGGTGTCGTGGAACCCGTTCGTGAAGTCGAAAAATAGTGCCAGTGCGATGACCAGCGCCACCATGAAGGTGATATCCACCTGTTGCCCAATCTGCAGAGTCGACGTTCAGCAGTTTCTCTTACCAGGCTGCCTTGCACAGCATAATTCACCGACTGTTTGCTGGGGAATGGATTGCGGTGGCGGCGGACCGGCGGTAAAACCTTATCGATCGTACGCGTCCGGGGCATGAGGTCAAAACAACGGCCCAGCCAGGAAGTCCGCCACCCGTGCCAGCTCAATGGGCGATATTCCGTGCCTGGGATCCGGCGAGACCGTGAGGATCCGCCGGCCAAGGAACCTCACCCAGTGCTGTGCTTCGGCTTCGAACGCCAGCTGGTCATCGATCCAGGCCACGGCGTCGGGGCGCGTTTCCTCGATGTCCTCCTGGATGGCGGACAGCTTCCACCAGCCATTGCCGCCCGCCGTGCCGTCCGCGGCCAGGAAGGGCCAGCGGGTTCCGTCCAGGCCGACGGCGGGGCACAGGTATTGCGGCGCAAGTTCCTCCCAGCTGGTGAGCCAGACGCACCGCAGCCCGGGTGTGCGGGCGAGCGTGTTCAGCCCCGCCACCAGCTCGGCGGCGAAGGCGACAGGCAACAGGCCGGCGTCAGTCCGCCGCCAGGCGGAGCCCCAGGCAGTGGGTCCCGTGGGACCGAAGGGGCAGATGACGCCGTCGACGTCGAGGTAGAGCGTGCGTTTCACGCCGCGCCTGCCTGGGGTTTCAGCCCTGGTGGAGCTGCGGCGGCCGGGGTCTTGTGTCAAGCCGGGGTCCACTGTCCAGCTGGGGTGCGATGTTCTTTTCCAGGGCAGCGAGGGTCACGTCCGGCAGGACGATGAGGCCGTCCAGCTCATGGCGGGCCCGTTTGTAGGCGGACTGGCGTTCGGCGGGGGTTGCGGCCTCGTTCTCGGCGATCATGAGCAGCTTCCGCGCGGTGGCAAGCCGTTGGCGTTCCGGTCCGCTGAACCGGCTGTCCTTGATGCGGCGGGCTTCCCGCTCCGCCACGTCGAGGGCCAGCGAGAAGTTGTTCACCGCCTCCCGGTAGGCTTCGAGTCCAGGTCCCTGCACCAGGTCCCCTGCAGAGGCCGGCCGTAAGCCGTCGGCTTCCCTTTTGGCGCGGAGGAAGGCCACCGTCAGCGGTTCGCGCACATCCGTCATCATCGGGAAGTCGATGAGCCTGCCGACGTCGAGCTCGTAGTCGAGCCAGCGGCGGTTGGTGGCGTCGTGGGTCGCCATCAGGGACTGCACCCCCGCCACGGACGCCTCTTCCGCCACCCGGGCTTCGTTCTTGAGCTTGTACAGCTCGACCCGGCGCTGGTGCCGGCGTTCGCCGGCACGCCGCCAGCCGTGCGTCCAGCGGCCGGCAAGCGCACTCAACGGAAATACCAGCCACCACTTGTCCGCCAGGAACTCCAGGATGGACCTCACCCCTTAATCCTCGCAGCCCGCCGCGGTGGCCTCAAGGCTGTGCGGCAGGTTTCAGCAGTGCTGCCAAAGTACGCTGGCGCGCGCATTGGCCGCCCCCGGTTGGTGGACCGTCAGGGCGCGGCTGTCGCCGGCTGCCCGCTGCTGACATTGACCAGCCAGGCCACGCCGAACCGGTCGGTGCACATGCCAAAGATGTCGCCCCACGGTGCCTTCTCCATGGGAACGGTCACCGTTCCCCCGTCGCCGCTGAGCTTTTCGTAGTAGCCCCGGAGCTCAACTTCGTCGTCGCCGCTGAGGGAAACGGAGATGGCTGAGCCCGGGTGGTACTCCATGTTGTTGGGGGTGTCCGCCCCCATCAGCACCATGCCCTTGGTGGTGGTCAGCATGCCGTGCATGATCTTTTCCGACTCCGCGGGATCGTCGCTGGCCTGGAAGTCGCCGAAGGTGCTCATGGTGAGCTCGCCGCCGAACACGGACTGGTAGAAGTTCATCGCTTCCCGGGCATTGTCCCGGAAGCTCAGGTAGGGGTTAAGGATGGTCGGCATGACGGGATCTCCTTCACATGGGCTGCGAACTGGGGCAGACAACATCCTGCCCCATGCCTTCGGCGGCCGGTAGGGGGAAACTCCCCTGGCCAGTCCTGATGCAGCAAAGCTGGAGGGAACGTAGGCTCAGGGGATGGCCCGATTCTTTGATGTGCATCCCCAAGACCCCCAGCCCCGCGCCATCGCGCAGGCAGTGAAGATCATCCGTGACGGCGGCCTGATCGCCTACCCCACGGACTCCTGCTACGCCCTGGGCGCCCAGATGGGCAACCGGGAGGCCCTGGACCGGATCAGGAGCATCCGGCACCTGGACGACAAGCACCACTTCACGCTGGTCTGCCGGGACTTCGCGCAGCTGGGGCAGTTCGTGAATATCGGCAACGACGTGTTCCGCAGCATTAAAGCCGTCACGCCGGGCAGCTACACCTTTATCCTGCCCGCCACCAAGGAGGTGCCCAAGCGGCTGCTCCATCCCAAGAAGAAGACCGTGGGGGTGCGCATTCCGAACAACCGGGTGGTGCAGGCGTTGCTTGACGAACTGGGCGAACCGCTGCTGTCCAGCACGCTGCTGCTGCCGGACGAGGAGGAACCGATGACGGTGGGCTGGGACATCAAGGAGCGGCTGGACCACCAGGTGGACGCCGTGATCGATGCCGGGGACTGCGGGGCCGAGCCCACCACCGTGGTGGACTTTTCTAGTGGAGTGGCCGAGGTCGTCCGCCGCGGCATGGGCGATCCGTCCCGCTTCGAGTAATCAGCCGGGCCGCCCGCCATGCGGACCGCCGGCCATCGTGGGGCACTTTGCCGCCGTCCGCCGTCGTAACTTACGACGGCGGACGGCGTGTCCGTGCCAAAGTGCCCCTTTACGGCGTCAAGGTTCAGTCCTGCTTGCGCGCCCTGCTGGGTTGGACCCGCGGCGGTTCACCGGGCATTTTGGGGTAGTCGGGCGGGAAGGGCAGTTCGCCCAGGCCCGCCTTGCAGTCGCGTTCCCACCACCCGAGGAGGGTGTCAATGGTGCCGGGTTTGGCGCTGAAGTCCGCCCACGGATCGCCCACGGTCTTCAGCCGCTCCGGGACGGTGAGGATGGTGAAGTCCCTGGGGTCGGCATGCTCCAGTTCATCCCAGGTGAGGGGGCAGGAAACGGGTGCGTGGGCAAGGGCGCGGGGGCTGTAGGCGCCGGCGATGGTCCGGTCCCGGTTGGCCTGGTTGAAGTCCAGGAACACGCGCCTGCCCCTTTCCTCCTTCCACCAGGCGGTGGTCACCTTGTCCGGGATGCGGCGTTCCACCTCCCGGGCAGCGGCGATGACGGCGTGCCGGACATCCAGGAACTCGCGGACTGGCTCGATGGGCGCGTAGACGTGCAGGCCGCGGTTCCCGGAGGTCTTGATGAAGGTGGTCAGGCCCGCTTCGGCGAGCACTTCCTTCAGGACCAGGGCCGCCGGGATGGCGTCTGCGAAGTCGGTTCCTGGCTGGGGGTCGAGGTCGATCCGGAGCTGATCCGGGTTGTCCGTGTTTTCCGCCCGTGAAGGCCAGGGATGGAACACCACAGTATTCATCTGCACGGCCCAGACAGCGGCCGCGGGCTCGTCGAGGACCAGCTGCGGGTGGGACCGTGCACTCGGGTACACCACCTTGACGGACCGGATGAAGTCCGGGGTGCCCTTGGGCGGGTTCTTCGAAAAGAACTGCTCACCGTCGATGTTGCCGGAAAACCGCTGCAGCGCCACGGGACGGTCCCCGTTCGCGGCGATGAATGCCTCCCCCACCGCGCAGATGTAGTTGACCAGGTCCAGCTTGGTGATGCCGGGCTCCGGCCAGAGGACGCGGCTGGGACTGGAAATGCGCATCTCGCGGTCCCCGTGCGGGCCCGGCACCGTGATGGTGGTCTGTTCACTCGCCATGGGGACAACGTACACCCAGCGATGGGACCGGCCGGTGAACGGGCCGCCGAATGGCGGGCACTCCGGCATGATGGACCCATGCCCGCACTCGAACAGCAGCTCTCCGTCACCGTCGGCGACTCCGCGGTGACCGCCGTCTACGCGCGTCCCGACCAGCCCGGGGCAACCCTGGTGCTCGCCCACGGGGCAGGGGCCGGCATGGAGCACCCGTTCATGCGGGGATTCACGGACGCCCTTAATGACCTCGGCGTGGCCACCCTCCGTTTCAACTTCCCCTACCGGGAAGCGGGACGCAAATTCCCCGACCGGCCACCGCTGGCGGTTGCCACCTGGCGCGCCGCGATGGCCGCCGCCGCTGCGCAGGCCGCCGCCCATGGCGACAACGGGCCGCTGTGGGCGGCAGGCAAATCCTTTGGCGGCAGGATGGCGTCCATGGCCGTGGCGGAAGGAATGGAAGCCGCAGGGCTGGTGTACCTCGGCTACCCCCTCCACCCGCCCGGGAAGCCGGAGAAGCTCCGTGACGAACACCTGTACGGGATCACCGTGCCCATGCTGTTCCTGCAGGGAACCAGGGACCCGTTCGCCACCCCGGAGATCCTCGCGGACGTTGTCTCCCGGATTGGCCCGTCCGCCGTGCTGGAGTGGGTGGAAGGCGGCGACCATTCCTTTGCGGTGGCGGGGCAAAAACGGTCCGCGGAGGAAACCGGCGTCTCGCTGGCCGGTACGGTGGCGCGGTTCATCGGGGCCGGGGGCTGAGCGCCCGGAACGGTTGACCTGCCGTGGCCGCCTGATTCCCGGCAACGGCCGGGCTGCCGGGAGTCCGGCACCCTTACACCGCGGCGGCCAACGGCGTAGCGTTGATTGAGCGGGATACCGTGGCGCTTCCCCCACCCCGGACCCGCTGGCCGCGGAAACATCCAAGGAGATGGAGGAACGGGGATGGCTGGTTGGAATGCCGACACTGCTGCCGGCCCTGTCGGAGCCGGAAACATCACGCTCGTGGAGGGTTCGTGCTTCTGCATTTCCCTGGCCAACGGGGATATCCGTCCCGACCATCCCCACGGCGTCTTCCATGAAGACACCCGCATCCTCTCCCGCTGGGACTTGAGGGTCAACGGCATGGCGCTCGAGCCGCTGGCGGCGGAGGTGAAGGAGCCATACCGTGCCCTGTTCATCGGCCGGGTCCCCCGTTCGGACGGATACGCTGACAGCCCGCTGGTGGTGGAACGCCTGCGGGAGGTTGCCGCCGGGGTCCTGGAGGGGGTCACCATCCGGAACTATTCCTCACAGCCCGCCGAATGCACTGTGTCGGTCCGGGCTGAGTCCGACTTCGCCGATCTCTTTGAGGTGAAAGAGGCCCGGGTCCAAAGAACCTGGGAGGAATCCCGCAGCCACGACGGCGACTCATTGACCATCAGCGCCGTCTGGCACGATGTCCTCAAACGGGTGGTCGTGCACGGGGAGGGCGCCGCCTCCACCCCCGACGTCCTGACGTACCAGGCGCTGGTCCCGGCGCACGGGCAGTGGAGCACGCACCTGAGCGTGATCCCGGTCAGCGGTGATCAACCGGCCACGGCCCCGGAGCACCGCCATCCCATTGCACCCGACATGTCTCCCAGCGACCGCCGCCGGAAGGAATGGGTGGCGAAGATCCCCAAACTCCACATGGGCAACCGCTCGATCGAAAGGACACTGCGGCGCAGCTATGACGACCTGGGTGCGCTCCGCATCCAGGATCCTGCCCATCCGGAGCGGATCGTGGTGGCCGCAGGCGCGCCATGGTTCATGACCCTGTTCGGCCGCGATTCGCTCTGGGCCTCGGAAATGGCCCTCCCCGTGGATCCTTCCCTGGCGCTGGGCACGCTGCAGACCCTGGCTGACCGGCAGGGCAAAGTGGTCGACCCAATGAGCGAGGAGGAACCCGGTAAGATCCTGCACGAAGTCCGGCTCGGCGTCTCCAGCGGCCTGGCCCTGGGCGGGAAATCGGTGTATTACGGCAGCGTGGACGCCACTCCACAGTTCGTCATGGCCCTCGGGTCCGTCAGCCGCTGGGGGTTCGCCAAGGACACCATCGCTGCCCTGCTCCCCCACGCCGACCGGGCCCTGGACTGGGTCCGGGAGTTTGGCGACAAGGACGGGGACGGGTTCGTCGAGTACTCACGCCTGAACAACCAGGGCCTGATCAACCAGGGCTGGAAGGATTCCTGGGACGGCATCAATTTCGCCGACGGAACCATAGCCGAGCCGCCGATTGCGCTTTGCGAGGTACAGGCTTTGGTCTACAGCGCGCTGCTGTCCCGCGCGTGGATGGCGTACGACGCCGGGGACGCACCGCTGGCTGCGCAGCTCACCGATGAGGCAGGGCGGCTGAAGAAGAAGTTCAACGAGGAATTCTGGCTGCCGGAGAGGGGGTATTTCGCCGTCGCCCTGGACCGCGACAAGAGGCCGGTCGATGCCTGCGCCTCCAACATGGGGCAATGCCTGTGGCATGGCATCGTCGACGACGACAAGGCGCCCGCGGTTGCGGAGCGGCTGCTGTCGCCGGAGATGTTCAGCGGCTGGGGCGTCCGGACCCTCGGCACCGACATGGGCGCCTACAACCCGGCCAGTTACCACAACGGTTCAGTCTGGCCCCACGACAATGCCATCATTGCGGCGGGCCTGCTGCGCTACGGCTTCGTCGAGGAGGCACAGCGGATCTCCACTGCCCTGCTGGAGGCCGCCGATTTTTCCAACGGCCGGCTGCCGGAGCTCTTTTGCGGTTTCAGCCGGGAGCAGGTTGCGGAGCCCGTGCCCTATCCCACCGCTTGTTCGCCGCAGGCCTGGGCTGCCACCACCCCGATCATGCTGATCACCAGCCTCATGCGGTATGACGCGCACGTGTCCCGCGGTGGTTTCTGGATGGATCCCGTGCTGCCGGAATCCTACGGCGACGTACACCTGACCAACGCGCCGATCGCGGGAAGCCGGATGACCATTGACATTGTCGGGTCTGAACCCACCGTCCAGGGACTGCCGGAGGGAATCACGTTCCACCGTGAACACCGGCCGTGGCTGACGGAGCTCATGGCGGAAACCGGGCTGCTGCACTGAGGCCGGGGGCCGCTAGGTGTATTGACCACGGAGGTTAGGAACATGCGGCGTGGTTAGGTGACAAAAAGAAGACCTCCAAGTGGAGTGGGGCTTGTCTAAGAGTCCGATCCACAAGGAGGTCTTCAATGTCCCATGCTAACGCGCTTCTGACGCCGAAGGGACGGCTCCGGCTGGCCCGGTGCATCGTCGATGACGGGTGGCCGCTGCGCCGTGCTGCTGAGCGGTTCCAGGTGTCCGTGACGACCGCAGCGCGGTGGGCGGCCCGTTACCGGGAGCACGGGGAGCACGGGATGGGTGATCGCTCCAGCCGGCCCATCAACTCCCCGCGTCGGACCTCCACGCGGCGGGAGCGGCGGATCGTCGCGATCAGAGTCAACCGGCGCTGGGGCCCGGCACGGATCGGCTATCTGCTGGGCATTCACCCCTCCACGGTGCACCGGGTGCTGTCCCGGTTTGGGCTGGCGAGGCTGGCGTGGATGGACCGGGCCACGGGCCGGGTGATTCGCCGGTACGAGCACCACAGCCCCGGGGACCTGGTCCACGTCGACATCAAGAAACTTGGACGGATCCCTGACGGCGGCGGACACCGCAGTGTCGGCAGGGCCGCCGGAAACCGGAACAAGACCGGTACCGCGGCGAACCGGAGACCGGGTCACGCCTTCTTGCACAACGCCGTCGATGATCACTCCAGGCTCGCCTACACGGAGATCCTGACCGATGAGAAAAAGGACACTGCGGCCGGATTCTGGGAACGCGCCAATGCCTACTTCGAGTCCCACGGGATCACTGTCAAACGGGTCCTGACCGATAACGGATCCTGCTACCGCTCCTACGCATTCAAAGACGCTCTGGGCCCGGACATCAAGCACAAACGCACCCGACCCTACAGGCCTCAGACAAACGGCAAAGTCGAGCGCTACAACCGCACCATGCTCGACGAATGGGCCTACGCCCGTCCCTACGCCTCAGAGGCCGAGCGTGTTGCCGCTTTCGCCGACTGGCTCCATCATTACAATCATCATCGAGGCCACACCTCACTCAACGGTCAGCCACCGGCCAGCCGCGTCACCAACCTCTCAGGTCAATACAGCTGATATGTAGATTCCGTTGTCAAGGCATGGGGAAGCCAGTCCCGGGTGCGGGCCCGGGACTGGCTTCCTTTTGTTAGTCGGAGGGAGGCAGTGGCGCGGTGGTTAGCGTGTCGTTGGCGACGGCGCGGTCAGACTGATATGCGCGGGTTGGTTACCGCAGGACGATGTGTTCGGCTGGAGGTTACCGCTGGTCTAGGACGTCGGGCGTGACCTGGAGGGTTGCCCATAGCTGTACCGCGGGTTATCTCCACGCGCTGCATGAACCTTTGGCCACTTGCCTTTCCCCGACTTGTTTCCGGCCCCTCGAAGGGACGGAAAATCAGGCGGGTGTTTGCCGGGTTGCCGGGCCTCCCGTTGCCAGGGACCAGCACCAGCCGGCGAGCTCGCGGGCGATGGCGACGTTGGCAACAACGGGGCGTTTGCGGCGTTCCAGGTAAGTCATCCAACGTTCGTGCAGGCGCCGGTTCCCGGCGTGGCCACGCGTTCTCGCCTCGGAGCTGGCTTCTTCCCACCGCGACCGCATGAGCCGGGACGGAATGTTGTATGGCCTGCGGTGGTGCCAGGCCGCTTCGACGAGAAGCCGGCGGGCATGTCCATTTCCAGTTTTCGTGATTGAGCCCTGGGACCGGGACGCCCCAGAGGAATGCTCGGTAGGGACCAGGCCCAGATAGGCGCCAATCGTTGAACCGGTGAACCTGTCCCATTCACCGATCTCCACGGCAAGACCAAACGCAGTCAGCGTGGAGATCCCGCGCAGGCACTGCAGCGACCGGACAACGGGGGTGTATTCGCTTGCATAGGCCATTGATGTGATCGCCCGATCGAGACGGTCACGGCGGTCAGAGATCTCATGCATCGCCTCAAGGGAGGACTCATAGGTCAGTTGCCGCGCGGGAGAATCGAAGTGCTGGCGGGCCAGCCATAGGTCGTGGGTGCCAGTCCAGGCCTGCCCGCCGGAATACACGATGCCCTGACGCAACAAGAGCTTGGAGATCCGGTGCCGGCAGCGCATCAGGTCCCCGCGGACATCCTCACGGGAACGGACCAGATCCCGGGCTGCTTCCTGTTCCACCGAGGGAACCTGGACCGCGGTGATCTGGCCGAGTTTGAGCAACCGGGCCAGATGCAGGGCATCCTTGGCATCGGTCTTTACCCGGTCGCCGGACGGGCGCTGAAGCTTCGATGGAGCCGCGACAACCGTATCGATCCCGGCGGAAAGCAGGAATCTGGCTAACCCGAAACCTGTCGGACCCGCCTCGTAAACAACCTTCGCCGGCGAAGGCAGCGAGATGATCCAAGCAAGAATCTCCTCCCGGTCAGGCGTCAGACGTTGCCGGAAAACCTCGCCGGTCTGACCGTCCAAGGCGCAGGCTACGACAGTTCGGGCATGGACATCCAGGCCAACGCTTGTACGCTCGAACATAGCTGGAACCTCCGAATTTCAAATGTGGCTCTACCTGTCCGCCAAGTGTGGCAGGCAACCCACGTCTTGCTTTGAAAAGGAGGTTCCAGCCTTCTGGAACACAGTCCCCGAGGGGCCCTTCTGATAGAGGCCATCAGCGCCGGCAAAGGAGCTGGAGCGCCGAACCCCCTTAAGTCAGCCCTATCGAACAGGGCGCTCCCCGGGTCCGGAGCGGCGAAAATGGCCTTCAGAAGGGGCCCGACCACCGGCGCCCCTCCTTCACCCATATCGTCTAGGTGTATTGACCACGGAGGTTAGGAACATGCGGCGTGGTTAGGTGACAAAAAGAAGACCTCCAAGTGGAGTGGGGCTTGTCTAAGAGTCCGATCCACAAGGAGGTCTTCAATGTCCCATGCTAACGCGCTTCTGACGCCGAAGGGACGGCTCCGGCTGGCCCGGTGCATCGTCGATGACGGGTGGCCGCTGCGCCGTGCTGCTGAGCGGTTCCAGGTGTCCGTGACGACCGCAGCGCGGTGGGCGGCCCGTTACCGGGAGCACGGGGAGCACGGGATGGGTGATCGCTCCAGCCGGCCCATCAACTCCCCGCGTCGGACCTCCACGCGGCGGGAGCGGCGGATCGTCGCGATCAGAGTCAACCGGCGCTGGGGCCCGGCACGGATCGGCTATCTGCTGGGCATTCACCCCTCCACGGTGCACCGGGTGCTGTCCCGGTTTGGGCTGGCGAGGCTGGCGTGGATGGACCGGGCCACGGGCCGGGTGATTCGCCGGTACGAGCACCACAGCCCCGGGGACCTGGTCCACGTCGACATCAAGAAACTTGGACGGATCCCTGACGGCGGCGGACACCGCAGTGTCGGCAGGGCCGCCGGAAACCGGAACAAGACCGGTACCGCGGCAAACCGGAGACCGGGTCACGCCTTCTTGCACAACGCCGTCGATGATCACTCCAGGCTCGCCTACACGGAGATCCTGACCGATGAGAAAAAGGACACTGCGGCCGGATTCTGGGAACGCGCCAATGCCTACTTCGAGTCCCACGGGATCACTGTCAAACGGGTCCTGACCGATAACGGATCCTGCTACCGCTCCTACGCATTCAAAGACGCTCTGGGCCCGGACATCAAGCACAAACGCACCCGACCCTACAGGCCTCAGACAAACGGCAAAGTCGAGCGCTACAACCGCACCATGCTCGACGAATGGGCCTACGCCCGTCCCTACGCCTCAGAGGCCGAGCGTGTTGCCGCTTTCGCCGACTGGCTCCATCATTACAATCATCATCGAGGCCACACCTCACTCAACGGTCAGCCACCGGCCAGCCGCGTCACCAACCTCTCAGGTCAATACATCTAGGCGGCCTCTTCGTGCCACCAGCCCTCCCAGGCGGCCGACGTCAGCTGTCCGGCGGGGAAAGCGTCCCGGGCAGCGTCTTCCTGGGCGCGTCCGTCTTCCGCGCGGCGGCCGTCGAGCAACAGGTTCAGGGTGTTCAAGAGAAACATGGTTCGGTCCTTCCGAGAGGGTGTATGGACAACGCCGTCCACGTAGGAAAGAGCCTAGACAGGAGTTGTTTCAACAGGTCGACGCAAGGTTTCGGCCGTGTATCGGAGTTTTCACGTGCCGGTTTGGCGGCCGGCACGCTGCCCGGAACCGGCGTTACCTGCGCGGCTTCGCCCGTGCGGTGGCGGGCGCGGTCCAAGGATCCTCCGGCCAGGGATGTTTGGGGTAGCGGCCCCGCATCTCGGCCCGGACCTGCGCATACGGACCCGACCAGAAGGACGTCAGGTCATCGGTCACGGCGAGCGGCCGGCGCGCCGGGGACAACAGGTGGAACAGCACGGGAACGCGCCCCTCCACCAGCCGCGGCGACTCAGCCAGCCCGAAACACTCCTGGAGCTTTACGGCCACCACAGGTGCGCCGCCGTCGCCGGACAGCTCCGGATAGTCGATCCGGACCCGTGAACCGCTGGGGACGTCCAGCCACTCCGGGGCCAGCTGGTCGAGCCTGGACGCCTCGGGCCACGGCAGCAGGCGGCGCAGCGGCTCGGCGAGGTCAATCGAACTGACCGCCGCTCCCCCCGCCAACCGCTCCAGCTCGGGCCCGAGCCACTCCTCCAGCCGCTCGAGCAAGGCGCGGTCGGAAACGTCCGGCCACGGATCGCCCAGCTCGCGGCGCAGGAACCCCAGCCTGCGGCGGAAGCCTGCCGCCGCCGTCGACCACGGCAGGACTTCAAGCCCCGCCGACTGCAAAGCGGCACCCACTGCCGCCCTGCCCTGCTCCGCGGTGGGCCGGACAGGCGTTGCGGAAAGCACGATGCCGCCCAGCCGTTTGATCCTGCGCGCCGTGACCCTGCCGTCGCTGAACTGTGCTTCCACGGTGTCGGCCAGAAGATGGGACGCGGCGGACTCCGCCGTGCCTTCCGCCAGGGGAGCCGCGGCCCGGATGACGGCCCCGGTTCCTGCCGCGTCCCGGCCGCCCGCCCGCGCCACTTCGGCAACGGCCAGCCATTCGTGCCCGGAGAGGGTGCTGCCGGCGGGCAGGCCGGCGCGGGTTCCGGAGGAGAGCAGGTATTGTTCGCGGCTGCCGGGCACCCGCCGTGCCACCCGGTCTGGGAAGGCGAGGGCGACGACGGCCCCCACCGCCTCCGCGCCGCCGGACGCAGCCGAAGGGACAGGACCGCGGCGTTGCCGCCCGGCAAGTGCGGCGAAGCGCCGCGCTTCCCGGGCCCAGCGGGCGCCTGCGGGACCCTTGTCTGCACGGAGCTGGGCCAGGAGGCGGGGCAGGTCGGCTCCCGGTGCGCGGTGGTCACCCGAGAGGGCGGCCACGGCGTCGGCCGCCAATTCCGCTCCCACGGACGCCGCGCCGTCGAGCAGCGCACGGGCCAACCGCGGGTCGGCCGGGATGGCGGCGAGGGTCCGTCCCGTTGCGGTGACGTGGCCGTCGCCGGACACGGCGCCCAGTTCCCGGAGGACCTCGACGGCATCCGCCATGGCCTGGCGGGGCGGCGGATCCGGGAGGGCCAGCCCGCCACCGCCGGGTGAACCCCAGCAGGCAAGGACCAGGGCGGCACCCGTGAGGTCCGAAACGGTGATTTCCGGGGTCACGTGGGCGGGAGCCGCGCCATAGGCCTGCTGGCTGTAGCACCTGATGGCCTTGCCGGGTCCCTGCCGTGCCGCCCGGCCCGCGCGCTGGTCCGCGGACGCCCGGGAGCAGGACACCGTGACCAGTCCGCTCATTCCGCGGGCGGCATCGCGGCGCGGCTCCCTGGTCAACCCGGAGTCGATGACCAGCCGGACGCCGGGCACCGTCAGCGAGGACTCGGCGAGGTCAGTTGAGACGATGATCCGCGGACAGTCCCCGGGGCCGCGGCCGGATACCGCCCGGTCCTGTTCGGCCGCGCCCACCTGCCCGTGCAGTTCGAGCACGTCCACGCCGGAGGGCAGCCGGGACCGCAGCGCTGCGGCTGCCTGGCCCACCTCCCTGGCGCCCGGCAGGAACACCAGCGCGTCGATGGCAGCGTCGGAGGCCAGGGCGCGGGCGTGGGCTTCGGCGGCGGTGGCGGCCACATGGTCCAGGAACATCGGCGTCACGCCCCGGTCATCGAGGCGCGGCCCTGGCGCCGGGCGCCACGCCACCTCCAACGGGTGGAGCACGGAAGGGCAGTCGACCACAGGCGCCGGTGTCGCGCCGTCGGGATCACCCAGCAGGGCGGCGAACCGCGGGGCGTCCAGGGTGGCGGACATGGCCACGACGGCGAGGTCCCCGCGCAGCTGCCGGACCTCGGCGAGCATGCCGATGAGGAGGTCGGTTTCCAGGCCGCGTTCGTGCACTTCGTCCAGGACGACGGCGGCCGTCCCGTCGAGGCCTGGATCTGCCAGCAGGCGGTGCAGCAGGATGCCCGGTGTGACGAACTCGACGCGGGTTCCGGTACCGGCGTGGCGTTCGCCGCGCACCGTGTAGCCCACCCGGCCGGCGGGCCCGCTGCCGTCCAGGGCTGAGAGGCGGCGGGCGGCGGCCCGGGCGGCGACGCGCCGAGGCTGGGTGACGACGACGCGCCCGGTGCGGCCAAGGACGTTGGCGAGCAACGGCGGAACAAGGGTGGTCTTGCCCGTGCCGGGCGGCGCCTGCACCACGGCTGCGCCGGGAACCGTGCCGCGCCGCAGGGCGTCCGCCAGGGCGGACAGGGAACCGGCAAAGGCCAGCCCGCTGCCGATGGCTTCGAGATCGAAGGCGTCTTCGAGGGCGGGGCGGGCAGGAGGAGTCATCGGTCCATTGTGCCCGCAACCGCCGACTTTTCCGCTTGCGTCAGGGCTTGCCCTGGCCCCTGCCCTTGCCTTTGTCCTCCCTGGCCTTGCCCGGGAGGGAAGAACCGGGGTCCGCTGATTCAGCGGGCGCCTGGGCAGGAGCGGGCGCGACGGCGGGAACGGCGGCCTCCTGCGGTTGGGGCTCCTGCGGTGAGGTGTCTGCCTGGGCGGGAGCTGGTGCGCCCGCCTCCGCCACCGGGGCTGCAGCCGCCACCTGTGTGGCGAGGTCGGCCCTGACTGCCTCCAGGGCGGAAGAGATGCCGCGGTACCGTGCGGCTGAAAGCCGGCCCGTTGCGGCGGCATCATTAAGGTCCTTTTCCAGGCCCTGCAAAGCCGCCAGGGCGCCGTCCGTCCGGTTCTCAGCCACCGCCTGGCTGATGCTCAGCACGCGGACCTGGAAGCCGCGCAGCATAGTGGCGTCGGCGTCCGGCGGCCGGACCGCCGCCGCACCGGCCACCAGGGCGGCTGCAAGGGTGGCGACGCAGAGGAGGATGCCCGCGCGGGCTGCAGGGTTGCGGTGTGCCACAGGAGCTGCGGCACCTTCGGCGGCGCTGGCCCCTTGGGCGGTCTGCGGGACGTCCTTAAGCGGCATGCCTGCCCCGCAGCGGAGCCACGGGCGCCGGGCGGGCCGGCAGGAGGGTCACGACGGTCGGGCCTGCGGGGGCGGGCCTGGCCTCAGGCTCCGGTCCGGGTGCGGGAATCCGGGCGATCACGCCGCGCGCGGCGAGGCGGAGTGCGGTGGCGATCAACAATCCGATGCCCACGCCCAGGAGCACGTGGCCGGCCAGATGGTTTCTGGCGGCTGCCGGGCCGCCCCCTGCGGCCACCGCCGCGCCGGTTATCGTCAGCGTCAGCGAAAGGGCCGTACCGAGTATTGCGCCCATGGCTCCTGCTCCCATCGTCCGAACTCATCAGCAAGCTTACTAGTAATGCTCAGCAAGCTTACTACCTAAAGGATCTGGCGCAAGGTGTGCGCCACGCAGGCTGGGTCAGGCTGGGGGGCTGCAGCAGCCATTCCGCTGCCGAAGTACCGGCGTATCGCCACAGAAGAGCAGCGGCGGCCCGGGGCGAGGGGCTCGCATTCGCGAAACCTGCGGGGAGCGGGCATCTACTCCCTCAGGTCCAGCGCAGCCAGGATGCGCCGCACCGATCCGCCCAGGTTCCAGTCGGTGGCCAGCTGCTCAAGCTGCGAGCGCCGGTCACCGGTCACGGGGCGCAGCCTGGCACCCGCCTCGTCCAGGGTGGGCAGCTCCAGGTTCCGTACCAGCCGGACGACGGCGGGGGCTGCTTCAAGGTACTTGGCCGCCGCGGAGAGCCTGGCCCGGACGGGGCCGGACACGCCGCCGTCGGGCTTTTCCGCAGCTTCCAGCAGAGCTTCGAGGGTGCCGTGCTTCAGCAAGAGTGACGCTGCGGTCTTCTCGCCGATTCCAGCCACGCCGGGCAAGCCGTCGGAGGCGTCACCGCGCAGGGTGGCATAGTCAGCGTACTGCTGGGGCAGGACCCGGTACTTGGCCACCACGGCCTCCTCGGTGATGACTTCGAGGTTCCTCATTCCGCGGGCGATGTAGATCACCCTGACCCGGCGTCCGTCGTCGCACACCTGGAAGAGGTCGCGGTCCCCGGTGACCACGTCCACCGGACAGGCCGCAGTGCTGGCATAGGTACCCACCACGTCGTCGGCCTCATACCCCGGCGCT
Organism: Arthrobacter sp. MOO21; assembly: GCF_057369995.2. NCBI lineage: Bacteria > Bacillati > Actinomycetota > Actinomycetes > Micrococcales > Micrococcaceae > Arthrobacter > Arthrobacter sp. MOO21. Next base: position 3,989,576 of record NZ_CM170671.2, read on the forward strand.
CCGACGACCGCGATGCCGGCGAGCTCCAGCACGTGGCGGATCAAGGGCAGTTGCGCCTGGAGGCCCTCGGGGACCACCTCGACATCCGGGGCATCCGGTACCACTTCCGCCACCCGGTGCGCCTTGTAGGTGGGAAGAAGGTCAACCCGCCACTGGGGGCGCCAGTCATCGTCCCAGCACGCCACGAGGTCCGTGGCCGGATAGTCGGTGGTGAGCCTGGCAATCATGTCCAGCAGTCCGCGGACGGCGTTGACCGGCGTGCCGTCCGGGCGCCGGATGCTGTCAGGCAGCCCGTAGAAGGCGCGGAAGTACAGCGAGGCGGTGTCGAGCAGCATCAGGCGCTGGGGCATACCTGATCCTGACACGGAAACGCGCCGAAGGTCAGCAGCGGGCATCCTCGCCCCAATGCGCCAGGCCTAAAAGGACGGGACCGTAATTCCCAGGCCCAGCATGCCCCTTCCGGCCTGTTCCAGGATCGGGTCAATGCCGAGGGTGGGATGGTTCAGCAGCACGCCCACGTCACGCTGAATCCGCTGGAGGGGGTGTGATAACCGGTGGATGCTGCCGCCCGAACCGGCCACTGCCAGCCGGACGACGTCCTGCGAGGCCTCCGCGCTGAAGGCGAGCGAGAGCCGGAAGGCGGCCCGGCGGTCTTCCGGCAGCCCGGGCTCCCCCGGACCGCCCTGCGCCAGCAGGGACAGTGCCGACTCCCAGTGCAGCCGAGCGGTGGCAGCGAGCCCAGAAGCCCTGGCGTAGCGGGCCTGTGCCAGGGGCGAATCAGCATGCCGGACCTCAGCGCCCTTCCTGGTCTTCATTGCCAGCAGCTGGTCCCGGTACAGTTCCAGGGCGTACTCGGCGGAACCGAGTGCCACGGCCGGGGCAACGAGGTTCAGCAGGGTGGTCATGGGTGAGTGGATCAGCGGATCCGGATGGATGAGGCTTCCCGGATTGCCGGGACCAGTGAGCAGGGCCCAGTCCACGACCCGGTACCCCGGGACGAACAGTCCGTCCGTGCGGAGGTCATTGCTGCCCGTTCCCCGCAGCCCGTCGGTGTGCCAGGCGTCCAGCAGTTCCAGGTCGTCCAGCGGAACAAGGGCCTGCAGCCGGACACCGGCCTCCTGCACGGCCAGCAGCGCCCATCGTGAGTGCATAACGCCGGAGGCGAAGCTCCAGTGGCCGGATATCTTGTAACCGCCGTCAACCCTCCTGGCCGTGCCCATGGGGGCGCTGGTGGCGGCGGCGAGCGGCACCCGGCCGCCGGCAAAGACTTCGTCTTGTACCTTCCGGGGCCAGCGGGCCAGCATCCAGGCGTGCTCGGCCAGGTGCCCGGCAGTCCACGCTGTCGAAGCGCACCCCCTCGCCAAGCGCCGGATGACTTCGCCGTACGTCCCCGCGCCGAGTCCATAGCCGCCGACACCCTGTGGCGCCAGCAGGCGGAAGACTCCGGCGTCTTCCAGTTCCCGCACTGTCGGTTCGGGCAGCCGGCGAAGCCGTTCAGCGCCCTCAGCCCTGGCGCGCAGACGGGGCACCAGGGCCTCGGCGCGGGCGAGCATGCCGGCGCGGCCCGGCGCCTGGATGTCCTTGCGAACAGTTCCGGCACCGGGTTTTTCTGCGGGCAGGCCGGCGCCCGGGCCGAGCTCCAACGTATGCCCGGTACGGTCCCGCTTGGCGGCGAGGTACCGGGAATTGGCCTCGGAAAGGTGGACGCCGGTGGGGATCGCTTCGCTGATGCCGATGCCCAGCGCCGCCAACTGGGCGGCCTTGTCCGGGTTGTTGGTGAGGAGCCGGACGGAGGCGGCGCCGAGGGCTTCAAGCATCTGTGCCGCTGCCGCGTAATCGCGCTCATCCTCACCATGGCCCAGGGCGAGGTTGGCATCGTACGTGTCCAGCCCCTGGTCCTGCAGCGCGTAGGCATCGAGCTTCGGGTAGAGGCCGATCCCGCGGCCTTCCTGCCGGAGGTAGAGGAGGAAGCCTCCGGCGGTTGCGATGCGTTCCACGGCCTCGCGGAGTTGCGGCCCGCAGTCGCAGCGCTCGCTGCCGAAAACGTCGCCGGTCAGGCACTCACTGTGAAGCCTGGCCAGCGGCGCCCCTGCCCCGTCCAGCAGTGCCTGCTCCCAAGGGCCGAGCGCCAGGAGCAGATGTTCATTCCCGTCCACCATGCCATGGAACGTCATGACGTCGGCGGAAGTGCGGTAGCCGTCGGGAAAACGGAGCGGTACGCTGACCCGACTGCGGATCGTAGCCCTGGGCAGTGCGGCGGGGAGCGGTGCGGAATGGGCAACGGCGGTCATGGGCAGGCCTCGATATCGTAAATAGTTGAAGATTGAAGTAACGCTACCGCCACTTGGTTCAAGCTTCAAGTATTTCTCGTCCGTATGTCACCCGACTTTGACGGCCCGGCAGCGCTGCCGAATACTTCCAAGTGGTCCAACCACAGCGGCCGGACATGGCCGCAGCCGTCCCGCACCCGGGACGGAGGTGGTGGTGCTGCGGGACGGGGACACCGTCACGCCGAATCCCTAGGCGCCGGCGTTACAGCGCGTTGCTGCCGGGCGGACCGTCGATGACGCGGGGGATGTATTCGAGGAGCTGCAGGCCCCGGTCGAACGTCCTGCTCTCCACCATCTCCAGGGCGACGTCCGGATAGCCGTCGTAGATCCGTTCACTCCCGGTACGGCCAGTGATCAGGGGAAAGACAACCAGGCGGAACCGGTCCACGAGGCCGGCTGCCAGCAGGGAGCGGCCGAGGCTCAAGCTGCCCATGGTGCTGAGGGGGCCGGAGGCTGCACGTTTCATTTCCCGTACGGCCCCGACGGCGTCTCCCGCCACCAATTCGGAGTTCGGCCAGGCGAGCGGAGCTTTGAGCGTGGAGGAAAAGACCACCTTGGGCACGGCCGCCAGGCCCGTCAGGGCCGCTCCCTCATCCGCCGAGAACTCCCCGCCGCCGGCGGAGGCCTCCTGCGACATCCCCGACATCAGGCGGTAGGTGTTGGCTCCCAGCAGGAAGGTGTAGTTCTTTTCCGCCTCCTGCTGGAGCCAGGCCAGGTATTCCGGTCCCTCCAGGCCCCACCAGCCCGGCCATCCCTCCCCGGAAGCGCATCCGTCCAGGGTGACGATCAGATCCACCATCAGCTGGCCCATGCCGGACATGCTATTCCGGGCCGGCAGGGTGATCAAGGGGTGCATGACGCCGCCGGCGCGGCCCGCCCGGCAGGGACCGGCCGCTCAGAACCAGTCGCCGTCGGCGTACGTGCTCCGGACGTGGGCGCGCAGGTACTCCCCCACCACCGCGGCGCCAAGGTCGCCCACTTCGGGCGCCACGACGCGGCCGTCCACCCGCCGCGCCATCCGCTGGATGAACCGCTCCAGGCCCGGGCCGTTGCCGAGCCGGAAGAACGTGGTCTGGGCGCCCGCCCGGCCCAGCCGGTCCAGTTCGGCAACGGTGGCCCGGATGGTCTCAGCGTCCGGAGGCCAGTTGAACCAGGAGTCACCGTCCGGCAGCAGGTGCGCGGTGGGTTCGCCGTCGGTCACCACCAGGAGCACCGGCTGCATGGACGGATGCCGGCGGAAGAACCGGCCCGCCAGCAGCAAGCCGTGGTGCAGGTTGGTGCCCTGTTCCCGCAGTGCGGGCAGGGCCGTGAGCTCGCCGATGTCCATCGACTGGGCGTAGCGGCCGAACGTAATCAGCTGGAGCCGGTCCCCGCGGAAGCGCGTGGAGATGAGGTGGTGCAGGGCGAGGGCGGTGCGTTTCATGGGCACCCACCGTCCTTCGGCGGCCATGGAGAAGGACACGTCAACCAGCAGGGCGACGGCGGCTTGCGTCCGGGCTTCGGTTTCCGCCACCTCGATGTCCCCGACGGCGAGGCGCAGTCCGTGGGCGGGGTTGCCGCCGTCGGCCATGGTCCGGCGGATGGCGTTGGTCATGGTGCGGGTGACGTCCCAGGGCTCGGCGTCACCGAACTCCCATTGCCGGCTGGAACCGGTTTGTTCGCCGGCTGCCCCTGCCGTCCGGGTGTCCCGGTTCCCCTGCCGGCCGGACAGCTGCTTCGCAGTGTCCCGGAGCAGCGATTTCCCCAGCCGCCGCATCGCCTGGGGTGAGAGCCGGAGGTCGCCGTCGGCCCCGCGGCGCAGGTAGCCGCCGTCCTGCATGGCCCGCTCGATCTCCGCCAGGGTACGGGCGCTGACGGCTGCGTTCTCGCCGAGCTGCCGGGCGAGTGCGTCCAGGTCCAGGTCATCGAGCCGGGATCCGTTGTAGGACTGCGAGAGCTGCTCGGACAGTTCATCAAGCTCGGCCAGGTCCTGGAGCACGCCGGTGCCGTCCCCCAGGCCGAGTCCTTCCTGCCCTTCGAAACGCTCCGACCCCGTCCAGTCCTCGCCCGGGCGCAGTGCCTGCAGCGTGGCGTCGAGTTCGCTGAGCTGGGCCATCAGTTCGGGCGAGCCGAAGGCCTGGGCGGACAGCCGCATCAGTTCATCACGCTGCTCGGCAGACATGGACTGCAGGAGCCGCTGGGCTGCCGCGGCACGCCGGGCGAGGGCGTCCACCAGTTCCTCGACCGACTGCGGGTTTTCGGGGAAGAAGTGGCCGTGCCTGGCCATGAACTCCCGGAAGTCGGCCTCCGTGTCTTCGCCGCGGCGGTGTTTGCCCAGCAGCCCGTTGAGGTCCTTGAGCATGGCGTTGACTGCTTCGCGGTCCTCGTCGGTGGCACTTTCCAGGGCCTGCTTCATGCCGGCGAACCGCTGCTCAAGGACCTCCTGGCCCAGCAGGTCCTTGATCTTGTCGTACGCCTCCCGTGCGGTGCTGGACTGCCAGTCGTAGGAGGACAGCTCGTTGACGGCCGCCGCTGTTGACGGAGGCAGGTTCTGGAGCTGCATCTCCCGGAAGGCGCGGTCGGTGTTGTCCATCATGGCGTCGCGGGCCAGCTGCTTGCGTTCCTCCAGCACGGCCGTGTCCAGCAGCTTCCGGACCTCGTCCAATGTGCCGTCCAGGCGGTGGCGGCCCAGCAGTTCGCGCCGCCGCTGCTGGACGCGGCGTGCGAGGTCGTCCAGCCCGTCCCGGTTCCGGCCGCCGCGCCGCAGGAATTCCTGGAGGGCGTGCCGCGGCGAGTATCCGGCCATCACATCCTCCGCGACGGCGTCCAGTGCCTCGGCCAGGTCAACGGGTGGCGCGAGCGGGTCCGGGCCACCGGTGTACCGGCCGTACTTCGCGGACCGCTTGTGGATGGCCATGGTGCCTCCTGTGCCTAGCCGTAGATCGTTTCCTCGTCGTCGGATTCCTTCGAGATCCGCCGGCCGAGGTAGAGCCCTTCCAGGGCGAGTTCGACGGCGGCAGCCCGCTGTCCGTCGTTCGCCGCACCGAGGCGGCGGCTGATTTCGTCGTAGAGGCCGGAGCCGTTCAGGGACGGGAGGTTGTCCAGGAATTCCTGGGCGGTGACCTGTTCGCCGGTGGTGACCGTCCGGTGCCCGTCCAGCGCCGCCACCAGCGGGCCCATGTCCAGCCCCTGGAAATGGGCCCTGACGGCCTCGGCGGTGGCAGTGCGCAGGAGGTGGTCCAGGACCCCCTGTTCACGCCCTTCCTCGCCGGATTCGAACTCGATCTTGCCGCCCAGCACTTCCACCGCCGGCTCCAGGTCGATGATGCGCGCCACGGCCTCCGCCTCTCCCCGGATGCGCGCCCGGCGCAGGGCCGCGGCAGCCACGGTTTCGGCGCCCGCGATGGCGAAGCGCGCCGAAACCCCGGAGGTCTGGTTGATGGCCGGGGACTGCCGCAGTGCCCGGGTATAGCGGGCCAGGATCTCCAGAATGACGGGCGGAACGTCGGCCACGAGCCGGCCCTCCTGCCGGATCACCGCCACTTCGTCCTCGAGTTCGATCGGGTAGTGCGTACGGATTTCGGCGCCGAACCGGTCCTTCAACGGCGTGATGATGCGGCCGCGGTTGGTGTAGTCCTCCGGGTTGGCGGACGCGACGACGAGCACGTCAAGCGGCAGCCGCAGGACGTAGCCGCGGATCTGGATGTCCCTCTCCTCCATGACGTTCAGCATGGCCACCTGGATGCGTTCGGCGAGGTCCGGGAGCTCGTTGATGGCGATGATGCCGCGGTTGGAGCGCGGCACCAGGCCGTAATGGATGGTCTCCGGGTCCCCCAGCCGGCGGCCCTCGGCCACGCGCATGGGGTCCACGTCGCCGATGAGGTCTGCCACGGACGTGTCCGGCGTTGCGAGTTTCTCGACGTACCGCTCCGACCGGTGGCGCCACGCAACGCGCAGCCGGTCCCCCTCCGTCAGGGCCCGGGCCCGGGACTGCTCCGTGATGGGGTCGAAGGGGTGCTCGTTCAGCTCCGAATCCTCGATCACCGGCGACCACTCGTCCAGCAGCCCGGCGAGGGTGCGGAGCAGGCGGGTCTTGCCCTGGCCGCGCTCGCCCAGCAGGACGACGTCGTGCCCGGCAATCAGGGCACGCTCCAGCTGGGGGATGACGGTCCGGCTGAACCCGTACAGGCCCGGCCATGGGTCGCGGCCTGCGGCGAGGGCGGCGAGGAGGTTGTCCCGGATTTCGTGGCGCAGGTCCTTGTGGACGTACCCTGCTGCACGCAGTTCACCGGCGGTATAGATCTCGGGGCGATCAGTCACCCCTCAACGGTAATCCCCGTCCTGCGGCTAATCGATAGATTCCTCCAGATTCCCGGCCCCCTCGCGGCTACCGCTTCGCCGCTCCCCACGCCTCGCAAGCTCGGCACGGGGCCCCCTCGCGGCTACGCTTAGACCCAATGACCGAGAGCACATTGATCCTTTTGGTTCGCCACGGGGAAACACCCACCACAGGCACCGTGCTGCCGGGGCGTGCGCCCGGGCTGCATCTTTCCGGGCGCGGGCGCGCCCAGGCGGAGGACGTCGCGGAGCGCCTCACCGGCCTTGCTCTTGACGCCGTCTACTCCTCTCCCCTGGAGCGGGCGCGTGAGACGGCGGAGCCGACCGCGCTGCGCAGCGGACAGGAAGTGCGGGAGGAGGCCGGGCTGCTGGAATGCGACTTCGGCGACTGGACTGGCTCGGCGCTCACCGCCCTGGCAGGCCTGCCGGAGTGGCAGACGGTCCAGCACCATCCCTCGGCTTTCCGCTTCCCGAACGGCGAGGGCTTCGCCGGGATGCAGGCCCGGATGGTGGGCACGCTGGAAGCTTTGCGCGCCGCCCACCCGGGACGCGTCGTCGTCTGTTTCTCGCACGCCGACCCGATCAAGGCCGCCGTGGCCCACGCCCTGGGCACCCACCTGGACCTCTTCCAGCGGCTGGTGATCAGCCCGGCGTCGGTCTCCGCCATCTCCTATGCGGACGGAAAGGCGCCGGCAGTGCTTACGGTGAATTCGACGTCGGAGCCCCTCAGCGGTCTGAGGGCGCAGTGACTGTCAAGGGACTGGCGCGGGGCGCACGGTGTCCGGCCGGGAGCTGACCCTCCTCACCGAAGGCCGCGTCGGGCTGCTGGGGCGCATCCCGGCCGGCAGCAACGCGACGTTCCTCGCCGAACTGACGTGCGGGGACGACTCCGCGTGGGCCGTGTACAAGCCGGAAGCCGGCGAGCGCCCGCTCGCCGATTTCAACCCCGGCCTGTACCGCAGGGAACGGGCCGCCTACCTGCTCAGCGAGGCACTGGGGTGGGGAATCGTGCCGCCAACAGTGGTCCGCGCCGATGCACCGCTGGGAGTGGGATCGCTGCAATGGTTCATTGAGGGCGACCTGCGGGAGCATTACTTCACCCTGCATGCCAATTCCCCGGAAACCCACCACGCGCTCGCACAGATCGCCCTGTTCGACTACGTAGCCAACAATACGGACCGGAAAAGCGGGCACGTCCTGCGCGGCACGGATGGGCACGTATGGGGCATCGACCACGGCCTGTGCTTCTCTGCCGTGTTCAAGCTGCGTACCGTCATCTGGGACTTTGCCGGTGACCCGATTCCGGATGCGCGGTTGGCGGACATCGGGCCGCTGGCAACGGCCGTGCCGGACGAGGTGGCTGCGCTGCTTGACGGGGCGGAAGTCGCAGCCCTCCAGCGCCGGGTCCGGCGCATCATGCTGGAAGGGGTGCTGCCCACCGACCACACGGGGATGCGTTATCCGTGGCCCCTGGTCTGAGGTGTCCGGCCGGTCCCCGCAACGGGCCTACTGCGGCTGGGAGTGCCCTTGCATCCCCGCCGCCGCGGGCGAGGCCTGGTCGATGCGGGCGCCGATGTGCTCCAGCAGGTAATGCTGCCCGGCCACCGTGGGGTGATCCCCGTCCGGGCCGATCAGGTCGTCAAAGTCGTCGCTGATCCAGCCCTCTTCGATGGGGTCAACGAACTCCCCGCCCGCCTCACGGGCAGCTGATTTGAGCGCGGTGCTGATGTCCACGAGCGCAGGATCGGGGGTGGCGGTGTACGACGGCGGGCCCACCACGATGATCTTCGCGGCCGGTGCGAGTTCCTCCGCGCGGGTGACCGCGGCCAGGGCGGCATCACCAATGTCAGGGGCGGCGTAGCCGAGGTCGTTTTCCGAGCCGAAGAACACCACCACCCCGGTGTCCGGAGTGACAAAGTCTTCCACCTGGGTGCCGAAGGTGCCGTCGTAGTCGCCGGGGCTCAGGTAGCCGCTGCCGTTTTCGGCGGCATTGAACAGTTCGAATCCCGCGCCCAGCGGGTCCTTGCGCATCAGCGCAGGCCATGCGTCTTCCGGCGATGTTCCATGCCCTGTGCTCAGGGAGTCACCGACCACGACCACCCGTGTGGGGTGCACGGCGGGATCGACAGGCTGGGGTCTCCCCGCGAGCGCCGATGTGGCCGCCACGAGCAGCAGGGCGGCCGTTGCGGCCTTGATCATCCGGCCGCGGTGCGCACGGTCCGGCAGAATGGGGTGCATGCCGACGCCCTCCTGCCTGGAATCCGCGGGCGCCCCCAGCGCCGGGCCGCCGACTCGTTACTGTGTCAGTGTTCCATGGTAGGCAACAGGAGAGACACTTTAGGCCTTGCGGCCCGTTTGCGACAGTATGCACAGCAACTCCACAGGTTGGCGGCGGCTAGTATTTAGCCCGTGCAGCGCCAGAAAACCGAATGGAACCCCGCGGCCGGACTCAGTGAGCAGGCTCCCGGCGTCTACTTTGCCGTGGGGCCCGCCTCCAACTGGATAGTGGTCCGGGACGGGACTGGCTTCATCATCATTGACAGCGGGTACCCCGGCGACCGCGGGCATGTCCTCGCTTGCCTCCGTCACCTGGGCCTGGAGCCGGCGGACGCTCGGGCGCTGCTGCTTACGCACGGGCACGTGGACCACACCGGTTCTGCCGCATACTTCTCGGAGTCGTTCGGCACCCCTGTCCTGTGTGCGCCGGAAGAAGTGGCGCATGTCCGGGGCAGCGAGAAACACCAGGTCACCCTCGGGCAGGTGTTGGCCCGGGCCTGGCGGCCGCGCGTCTTCCGCTGGATGGTGCACGCCATCCGGGCCGGCGCCCTGGCAGCCAAACCCGTTCCCCGGGCCGAGGCATGGGATGCCGCAAGGCTTCGTGACCTGCCCGGCAGCCCGGAAGCGGTCCTGTTGCCGGGACACACTCCGGGCAACGCGGCAATCCTCCTCCCCAGTGCCGGCGCCATCGCGGTCGGGGACTCATTCGTCTCCGGCCACCCGCTCAGCCGGACCACGGGACCGCAGATGCTCCACCCGATGTACCATTCCGATCCCGCGGGGGCGCTGGCCGCACTGGACAGCCTTGCCGGCACGGAAGCGGAGGTCATCCTGCCGGGCCATGGCCCGGCGCTCCGCACTGCCCTGACCGCCGCGGTCGCGGCGGCCCGGACCTAGCCTGCGCCCTTTCCGGGCTGTTCATGCCGGAGCAGGCAGGACGGCCAGGCGTCCAGGACGGTCAGAACTTGCCGTAGCGCGCCCGCGCCATCGAGTACACGCCGTAGCAGACCAGCCCTGCGGCGATGGCGGCGAGGAGGAAGACGCCGTATGGCTGGGCTCCGAGGGTCTTCAGGCCGCCGTCCAGGCCCGAGGATCTGGACGGGTCTGCGGTGGCGGCGGCGACGATGATCAGGACACCGACGACGGCGAGCACAACGCCCTTGGCGGCATAGCCAATGGTCCCGAGCCACTGGACAACCGTGCGGGCCGTGCCTGCGACCTGCAGGTCCTTCAGGAACTTACGGCTGACGCCCCGGTAGGCGTAGTACGCGCCCGCGCCGATGATGGCGAGCCCGATCACGACGAGCAGCACGGTCCCTGCAGGCACGCCCATCAGTCTGGCCGTGAAGTCACTGGCCGACTGGCTCGAATTCTTGCTTCCGCCGGCAGCGAAAACCGCAAACGTGTATGCCAGGAAGGCAAAGATGACGGCCTTGCCGGAAGCGGACGCCGCCTTCCTCCATTTTTTCCGGGTCTCCGTCCCGGAACGGGCCCCGAAGACGGCCTCGCTGACCATCCACAAGGCGAGCGCCGCGCACGCGGCTGCCCCGGCCCACAGCAGCAGGCCGCCACCCGGCTTGGACGCCAGGGTCCCGATGGCACCCGACTGGTCCGCTTCGCCGCCCTGTCCCCTGTCGATCTGCAGTGCGATGGCACCGACCAGGATGTGGACCAGGCCGATAAAGACGAATCCGGCACGGGCCAGGACCCGTACTGCGGGGCTGCGGCCTGCCGACGCCGCCTCGGATACCGCCCGGTTGGCTCCCTGCGACGCGTTGCCCATGGCCGGCCCTTCCCGGTTGCTGCGGATGTTCTGTTCCCCGGTGAGCTTCCCGTGCCCATGGTCGCCTCGGAATGGCTTCAGTGTAGATCCGTGCGGGCCATCCCGACAGTGCCATGGCCTCGGGGCTTTTCCTTACTGCGCGGGTTCGCAGAGCCGGTCCAGGGCCTCATTGAGCGTCGACTCGATCTGGCCGTTGAGGAGGTCGCGCCTGTCCGCCGTCGACGGGTCCTCGACCTCGCTGGGCATGGGCGGCGCAGTGACTGTCATCGCCGCCTGGTAGCGTCCGTCGTCACTGCTGACCACCACCGTCTGGAAGTCCCGGAGGGACCCCAGGCCTTCCTGGCGGCTGGCCGCCGAGCACGAGTCCGCGAAACGCCACAGCCCCAGGCCGTACGGCCCGAACCCGGGGCTGGTCTTCATCTCGCGCATGGACGACGCCGACACGGCCCGGCCCTGCAGGAGGCCGACCATGAAGAGGTTCATGTCCGCCACCGTGGACACCGCCCCGGAGGCCGGGGACCCTGCCGCGAAGGTGTTGTCGGTGGTGTCTATGCGTTCGCCGCGCAGCGTGACGTAGCCGTGCAGCAGGTCGGGCGCCCGAACATCCACGCGGTCAAGGCTGGTGTTCTTCAGCCCCAGCGGAGCGAACACCTCATCACGCATGGCCTGCGGAAACGGCTTGTGCCGCAGGGCTTGCACCAACAGGCCGAGGGCGAGGAAGCGTGTTCGAGTAGTGGAACAATCCAACGTTGAAGGCGGGCCAGGGCAGGCTCCCCGCGGCCCGGAGCCCTTCCTCCATGGTGGGCGTCCGGGAGAGTTCGCCGCGGACGCCGGCTTCGCGCGGCAGTGCATCGTTGACTTCCGGCAGGCCGGAGGTGTGGCTGAGCAGTTGCCGCACTGTGATCGGACCGGGCGGCTGCAGGAGGGTACTGAATCCGGGAATAACGCCGTTGACCGGATCGTCGAGGCCAATCAGGTGGTCGTCGACAAGCTTGAGTACCGCGACGGCGGTCATCGACGTGGTGACGCTGGCAATCTGCACCCGGTCCGTGGGCTGGGCAGGGGCCAGCGAGTCAAGGTCCCGCACCCCGAACGCCCGGGACCATTCCCCGCCGGGCCAGCGGACCTGGACGACGGCGGACACGGCGCCTTGATCCATGAACAGCTGGACTTGCTGCACCAGGGGTTCCAGGGCTGCCGGTTCTGCAGGCTGCGGGATGGTGTCGTCCGTGTAGGTGCAGCCGGAGGCGGCGAGGGCGGCGGCAAGGGCCGCCCGCTGCCAGATACGTTTCTTCGAACCCATGCGGGCCGCCGGTTAATGGATGGGGTGGCAAGGAACCTGGCCGTATGCGGCGCCGGGCCCGGCCAGGCATCGTGGCGGCACCACCGTCGTCCCCCCCAGCCATATTTTAGCGCCGGCCCGGCACCTCCGGCTTGCCGCCGCCACCCCCACCGCCGGCACGCTTGCCTGAAGCAACAGGCAGGACTCTGTGCCCTTGCCCTCCCGGAAGGCGGCGCGTATGACAGAAACATGCTTCCCCAAGGAGCCCTCCTTCGCGGACGGGTGGCGGTGGTGACCGGTTCCACGCGCGGCCTGGGATACGCCATGGCCCGGGAACTGGGCCGGCAGGGCGCGGTGGTGGTGCTCGCCGCCAGGTCCGCCCCGGCGGTGGCAGCCGCCGTCGAACGCCTGCAGGCCGAAGGGATCGCGGCGGCCGGGCGCCGCTGCGACACCGGCGAATTCAGCGACGTGGAGGCGCTGCGGGATGAGGCCCTCAGCCACGGAACCCTTGACATCTGGATCAACAACGCTGGAACGCCCGGTGTGTACGGGCCCACAGCGTCCACGCCGGTCGAGGACTTCACGCGTGTGGTCCGCACGAACATCCTGGGCACGTTCCATGGGTCGAGGACGGCCTTGCCGGTGTTCCTCGGCCAGGGCCACGGCGACCTGGTCAACATCTACGGGCAGGGTGACCGGGGTCCCGTGGCGCTGCAGAACGCCTACGCCTCGTCCAAGTGCTGGGTGCGCCAGTTCACCCGGACGCTGCGGCTGGAAACCAGGGGATCCGGAGTCCGTGTCCACGGGATGAACCCTGGCCTGGTGGAAACCGACCTGCTCGGACACGTCACGGCCCAGGCCGGCTACGGGCACCGGTTGGGTGCCCTGCAGGCCGTCGTAGGGCTGTGGGGACAGTCGCCGGAGGAGGTCGCCCGCCCCGTGGTGCGCCTGGTGACTTCCGACGCCGCCGAATTCCGCTTCCTGACCGCACGGAGGCTGGTCACCCACGGACTCCGCAATATCCTCACCGGACACCTTCGCCGTGCAAACCGCATGCCACTGGACGTCAAGGTCCTGGATCCGAACCCCTAACGCAAGAGAGCCCCCGAAAGGACCCGGCCATGCCTGACTTCTCAGCATTCTTCCCGCTGCTTGCCGTCATCGTGGGAGTCGTCGTTGCCATCGGCTTCATCTGGATGGCAACGAGGCTGATGTGGAAGGTGGCCGAACCCAACGAGGCGCTCATCATTTCCGGCCTCACACGTGGAACCCTTGAAACGCGTGCAGGCATGGATTTCAAGATCGTCACGGGCAAGGGTGCCCTTGTCCTTCCCGGCCTCCAGACGGTGCGGGCGTTGTCGCTGACCCTGAATGAAACCGAGCTCAAAGTCTCCTGCGTCACCTCGCAGGGCATCCAGGTGATCGTGGAAGGTGTGGTCATCTACAAGATCGGCGACGCCCCGCCGTTCATTGCCAATGCGGCCCGGCGCTTCCTGGGCCAGCAGCCCAAAATGCAAAGCCAGGTGTACAACGTCTTTGAGGGGCACCTCCGCTCCATCATCGGCAGCATGACCGTGGAGGAAATCATCCGCGAACGGGACAAGCTTGGCTCGCAGGTCCGCAGTGCCAGCGGCGTGGAGATGGAAAAACTGGGGCTCGTGGTGGATTCGCTGCAGATCAAGGATCTGCAGGACCCCACCGGGTACATCGAGAACATCGCCAAGCCGCACATTGCGCAGGTGAAGATGGAGGCCCGGATCGCTGAGGCTACCCGTAACCGTGAGGCAGCGGAAAAGGAAGCGGAGGCGGCGGCCCTGATCGCTGACGCACAGAGCGTCTCAGCAATCAGGCAGTCCGTGGCGCAGGCCAACGCCGAGCGCGCCCGGGCCAACGCGGCCCAGGCCGGTCCGCTGGCCGACGCGACAGCCCGGCAGCAGGTGGTGGTCCAGGAAACCGAAGTGGCCAAGCTTGAGGCGGACCGGGAAGAGCAGAAGCTGCAGACCACCATCCGGAAACCGGCGGACGCGAAAGCCTACGCCAAGCGCACCGAAGCCGAAGGTCAGAAGGCGGCGGACATCAGCGCCGCTGAAGCACTGGCCCGCCGGACGGAGCTGGAGGCACAGGCCAACGCGCGCCGCACGGAACTGCAGGCGCAGGCGAACGCCACGGCCGCGGCCGCCACCGCCGGAGCCACCAAGGTCACCGGTGAGGCCGAAGCCGCTGCCACCAGGGCCAAGGGTGATGCCGCGGCGTCCGCGATCAAGGCCAAGGCGCTCGCCGAAGCGGAAGGCATCAAGGCACGGGCGGAAGCGTTGGGAACGAACCAGGACGCCGTCATTTCCCAGCAGCTGGCCGAAAACCTGCCGGCCATCGTCGCGGCGGCAGCCGAGCCGTTCGCGCATGTGGGCCAGATGACCGTCCTCAACGGCGGCGACGGCGTCAACAAGATGCTGGGCGGCATCCTGGCGCAGGCGGGGCACTACCTCCCCGCCATCGCTTCCGCTCTCAGGAACGGCAGGGGAACCAAACGGCAGCCCGCGTCTCCGGAGGCTTAGGAACGCCGCATGCACAGGGAGGTGGACCGGAGCCTGACGGGCAGGATCGGGAGGGTGACCGGGCGCATCGGTCCGGGCACCATCGGGGAGGTCATGCTGCCCTACCTTGGCGGCACCATGGCCTTCCAGGCCCACCCGTTCGACAAGGCCAGCGGCTTCGCCGTGGGTGAGGAGGTGCTGGTGATCTACTTCGAACCGCCCCAAACAGTCTTCGTCGACGCCCTCCCGGACGTGCTGCGGCACAGGGACTGAAAGCGCTGCTAGCGGCCGCCCTCCATTTTGCGGCTGCGCTGCTCCTGCGCCATCGGTCCGTAGGGATAGACCCCGGTGTGGGGCCGGCTGGTCTGGCTCAGCCTGCGGATTTCGTCGGTGCTGAGCCGCAGTTCGGCCGCAGCGAGGTTGTCCGCCAGCTGCTCGGCAGTCCTGGCGCCCAGGATCACGGAGGTTACGGCGGGCCTGTCCGCCAGCCAGGCCAGCGCTATCTGTGTCTGGCTGACACCATGGGCAGCGGCAATGTCCTCGACCGCTTCGATGACCCGCCAGGTGTTGGGGTTTTCATTGCGTGCCTTCCACGCCTCCATGCCGCGTTCGGGATTCTCACCGAGGCGCGTGGCCCCCGCAGGACGCTTGTCGCGCTTGTACTTGCCGGACAGCCAGCCACCACCGAGCGGGGACCACGGCAGCAGGCCGACTCCGGCGTCCAGCGCCGCCGGGACAATCTCGAATTCAATGTCCCGTACCAGCAGGCTGTACTGGGGCTGCAGGCTGACCGGCGGATTCCAGCCGTGGGCGCGTGCAGTGTGGACGGCCTTGGTCAGCTGCCAGCCCAGGAAGTTGGAGAAGCCGTAGTACGCGATCTTGCCGCGGCCCACGGCGTCGTCCAGGAAGCGCAGGGTCTCTTCCAGGGGCGTGATCGGATCCCAGGCGTGCAGCTGGTACAGGTCGATCTGTTCCACTCCGAGGCGCCGGAGGGAATCATCCAGGGCGCGGGTCAAACGCCGCCGGGAGGTCCCGACGTCGTTCGGTGCCGTTCCCATGGGAAAACGCCCCTTGGTGGCGATGACGGCCTCGTCCCTCAGCCCGGGCCGTTTGGCCAGCCAGCGGCCGATGATCTCTTCGGAGACACCGGAGCTGTAGACATCTGCGGTGTCGACGAAGTTTCCGCCGGCGGCAAAGTAGGCGTCCAGCATGGCGTGGGAAGCCTCCTCCGTGGCTTCCGCACCAAACGTCATGGTGCCCAGTGCGTAACTGGTAACGATGGTGCCGCTGCGGCCAAGGGTTCGGTGCTGCATGGGGTCCTCGCGATCAGTCGTGGTTGGGGGCAGGGTTCCGGGACGCCGTGTCCCGGGTGGAGGTGCGGATGCGGTACAGGCTGGTGGTGGCGGTGATGTAAAGGTCCCGGCCGTCGGGACCGCCGAAGCACACGTTGGAGACCGTCTCCGGTACCGCGATGCTGTCCAGGAGTTCGAAGGCGGGGGTATAGATGCGGACCGCCGGGCCGGCGGAGGTCCAGATCCTTCCCTGGACGTCCACGCGCAAGCCGTCGGCAGCACACCCGTCCTCCAGCTCGACGCCGGTTCCTGCCGGACTGCACTGCCCGTCGCGCACGTCGTAGGCAAGGATCCGCAGCGGCACACCGTAGCCCGGGCCAGCCGTGTCCGCGACGTAGAGGACCGATTCGTCCGGCGAAAAGGCCAGCCCGTTGGGATGCACGAGGTCCGTGATCATGGCGGTCAGCGTCTCCGGCCCGGGTTCGAACCGGAAGACATAGCAGCCGCCGTACTCCTGGTCTCCCTCGTGCCCTTCCCTGGTGCCCGGTAGAATTCCGTAGGGCGGGTCCGTGAACCAGACGCTGCCGTCGCTGGCAATGACGACGTCGTTGGGCGAGTTCAGCCGGCGGCCCTGGAATGAGTCAACCAGTGCCGTCACACGGCCGTCCCGGTCACGCTCTACCCGGCGGCGGCCGTGGCTGCACTGCACGACGCTGCCGTCGGCGTCGAGCGTCCGGCCATTGGTGTACTCCACTCCCCCGGCGTATTCCTGCGTTGTCCCGGTGGCCGGGTCAAACTCGAGGATGCGGTTGTTGGGGATGTCGCTCCACCGCACGGTCTGCGATGAAGGCACCCATACGGGGCCCTCCGCCCAGATGGAGCCCGTGTAGAGGCGCTCGAGGCCGCCGACCGTCAACGTGTCACCCATCGGAGCCCCTTTGCTTTGTTGCCGTGCCGCTGCGTCCGAACTTACCCTAGGCCTGGTTGTGGGCCTGCGGGACGCGCAGGCTGCCATACCTTTCCATCCGGTGCCACCGCAGGTGCACGCCGGCCACCGCCGTAACAACGGCCTGGATGACGACCAGGTACATGAGCTGGCGGTAGACGAACTGCTGCAGGGGAAGGGTCCAGAGCGGTCCGAACCGTTCCCTGTCGAGCCGGAACGCGTAGGCAGCCATCAGCAACTGCACCGCCAGGAAGACCAGCCAGAGCGCCGCAATCCGCGGCGGGTCGAGGAAGATCAGGCCATACAGGGCAAAGACGTCGACGACGGGCGCGAAGAGGGGAAGCAGCACCTGCAGGACAAGCAGGTAGCCGAGTCCGCGCCGGCCAAGTTTGCCGGCCGCTCCGCCCTGCACCACCGCGCCCCGGTGCTTCCACATCGCCTGCAGGGTGCCGTAGCACCAGCGGTACCGCTGGCGCCACAGCGCGCCGAGGGTCGCCGGAGCCTCCGTCCAGGCCCGGGCGTCCTCCTGGTAGACGACGCGCCAACCGTCCCGGCACAGTGCCATGGTCAGATCGGTGTCCTCGGCGAGCGTGTCGTCGCTGACGCCGCCCACCTTGATGAGGGCGCCGAGGCGGAAGGCACCGATGGCGCCGGGGACGGTGGGCATGCATTCGGCGACGTCGAACAGCCGGCGGTCCAGGTTGAAGCCCACCACATATTCGATGTGCTGCCAGGCGCCCAGGATGCCGCCCCGGTTGGCCACCTTCGTATTCCCCGAAATGGCACCCACGCGTGGGTCGGCGAAGGGCTGGATCAGGGCGCGGACCGTGTCGGGCTCGAAAACGGTGTCGCCGTCGACCATCACCACCAGATCGTGGCTGGCAGCCTGTATCCCGGCGTTCAAAGCGGACGGCTTGCCGCCGTTTTCCTTCCTGATGACCGTGACGCCGGGCAGGCCGAGGGCCTCCACGATGTCCGCTGTCCCGTCGGTGGAACCGTCGTCGACCACGATGACTTCGACCGGGTGCGAGGAGGCCACGATGGAGCGGACCGCGGCTTCAATGCCGGCAGACTCGTTGTAGGCGGGGACGATGACCGTCGCCGGCCCAGTCACCGCCGGCCCCACCATCACGTCGGCCCTCCGCCGGGCCCGCCCGGTCCCGGGGAGGCGCCGTCCGGCGCGGCTGTGGCGCGCGGCGAAGAACATCACCAGGATGGCGCGGACGAAGGTCACAACGCCGGCGGCAACGAGGCCCCATGAGATGGCTGTGACGACGAAATCGCTGAGGCGGATGCCCCAGACGAATGCGGAGCCGCGGATCTGTTCGATGCCGGAGGCGGGGCGCATGCTGTCGACGCCCACGGCGTCACCGACCGTGGTGACGCGGTAGCCCTGGTCGGAGAACCGCGAAAGGGCGGTGTCCAGCGCGGCGACCGTTTGCGCCCTGTCACCGCCGCCGTCGTGCATCAGGACCACCTGTCCCTGCGGCCCGGACGGCGTGAGGTTGCGCTCAATCGCCCCCACACCTGGCGTCTGCCAGTCCTTGCTGTCCATGCTGCTCAGCACGGTGAGGTACCCCTCATCGGCAATTCCGTGCAGCGCGGACCACATGCCGTTGGTGAGCGCCTCGTTCCCGGATGTATAGGGCGGACGCAGCAGGGAGGCACCCTGGCCGGTGACCCCGACGATCGCGTCCTGGCCGCCCTGCACCTCAAGGTCGCGGCGCCATTCGGGAGCCCGGCCGAGGTCCGTGTGGGTCAGCGTGTGGACTCCGATTTCGTGGCCCTCCGCCACGATGCGGCGCAGCAGGTCCGGGTGGTCCACCGCCGCCGACCCCACGACGAAGAAGGTCGCGTGGACATGGTGGTCCCGAAGGACGTCGAGGATGCGGGGCGTCCACTCGGGGTCGGGGCCGTCGTCGAACGTCAGGGCGACCGTCCGGTCCGGCGGACTGACGGCCTGTACCGTCCCGCCACGCGAATCCACCACCGGGCCGCCGTGGGACACGGCATGGGGAACGCTGCCCGCAGACGGGTCCGCGGGCACGGAGTCCTTGCCGACTCCGCCCAGGTGGTGGAGGTACCCCTGGACCGCCAGGGCGAGGCCCAGCGCCATCAGGGTGGCCAGGAGGACAAGCCAGTGCGCCCGGACGTTGGCGGGGACGTTGCTTTTGGCGGCTCTGGTGTTCCGGCGGCCCATGCTACTGGTGCCCGGGGACCGAGGGGCGCGTTGTCTGGCCCGGGGCCGTGTCCTTGCCACCCTGGGCGGTCCCGCTCGAGCCGGGTGCGGTCCCGCTCATGCCGGGTTCCGCGGGCACGGCAGTGGCAACGGGAGCGGCAACAGGGGCGGCAGGAACAGGAGGCGCGGCGGCGGCGCTGTCCACCGGCGGTGCGGCCGGAACAGCCACCGCAACAGCCGCCGGCGACTCGATGACTGCCGGCACGGCGGGCCCGGAGAGTCGGTCCGCAGGATGAGGGTCGGCCTCGGGTGAAACCGGCGGAGCTGTCGGAAGATCGTGGGCAGGCGCCGCGGCAGGTACTGGCAGGAAAGGTGCGGAGACGCCGGACCCGCCGATGAATGCGGCCAGCACCAGGACGACGTAGCCTGCCACAAGCCCGAGAACCCCCAGGCCGATCAGCTGGACCCGCCTGAGGCGCCTGCCTGAGGCATCTACAAACACGGGTCCGCGCGTGGGAACGGGGCGCGGCTGGTCGGAAGTCTTCTCAGGGGCTTTCATCGAGCATCAACCTTAGGGGGCCCAAAACGGCTAGCACAAAACCGGTCGTGCTGCCCTTGACGGGCGTGCCGGCCGCGATTCCTCCAGCCGCCGCCCTCCTGGCCGCGCTTTGCGCTGACTCTTGACCACGTTCAGTGCCGAGCGTATACCGGGAACTGTCATCACGCTGGCGCCCGCTGGGCCTTGAATGGAGCCGGCTGCCCTCTGGTCTCGGAGATGAATCTGGAGTTGTGATGGGTACCGACCGCTTCAACGTGCTTCGTGAACAGGTCCGTGGACTGGTCATCGAAGAGGATGACGCCGAATACGACGCCGCGCGCGCCGTGTACAACGGCATGGTCGACCGCCATCCGGCGGCTGTCCTGCGGGTCTCCCAAGTGGCGGACGTCATGGCTGCGGTCCGCTTCGCGCGGGGCCTTGGCATTGACGTTGCCGTGCGCGGCGGCGGCCACAGCGCACCGGGCTTTGGAACGGTCGACGGCGGCCTGGTCCTTGACTTTTCGGCCCGGCGCGGCGTTCGGGTAGACCCGGTGGCCAGGACTGCCCGGGTGGAGTCCGGCGCCACGTGGGCAGACTTCAACCATGCGACCCACGCCTTCGGGCTGGCGAGCACCGGCGGCATCATCGGTTCCACGGGCGTCAGCGGCCTGACGCTGGGCGGCGGTATCGGGTACCTGGCGCGCAAGTACGGCCTCTCCTGCGACAATCTGGCTGCCGCCGACGTCGTCCTTGCCGACGGAACGTTCGTCACAGCCAGTGAGGCCGAGAACGTGGACCTGTTCTGGGCGCTTCGCGGCGGAAGCGGCAACTTCGGCGTGGTCACGTCGATGGAATTCCGCCTGCACCCGGTGGACATGGTCCACGTTGGCATCATGTTCTTTGATGCCGCCGCCGGCGCCGAGGTCGGAGCCGCCTACCGAGAGTGGATCGCTTCCGAGCCCGAAGAAATGGGCGCCTTCCTGGGATTCCACCAGGGCCCGCCCGTTCCATTCCTGCCCGAAGAGTGGCACGGACGGCCCGTCGCAGTCATCGCCGGCATGTGGACCGGCGACCTCGATGCCGGTCCTGCGCATTGGCAGCCAATGCTCGACGCCGGGCAGGTCCTGGGCAGCTTCTTCGCACCCATGCCGTACCCCGCCCTCAACATCATGTTCGATGGCCTCAGCGGTGTCCCAGGACTTCAGGGGTACTGGAAGGCAGACTTCCTGCAGACGCTCAGCGACGAGGCGCTGCGCACCGCCGTCGAATATTCATCCGGCATCCCGACCGTCCACTCGGCCAACCACTTCTACCCGATCGACGGGGCGGTGCAGCGGGTAGCCCCGGAGGCGACAGCCTTCGCTCACCGCACGGTGAATTTTGCGCCGGTCATCGCGGCGCAGTGGCCCGAACCGTCCGAGAACGCGCGAAACATCGCCTGGGTCCGGGATTACTGGGCTGCCCTCCACGAATTCTCCGAACCGGGCGGCTACCTCAACTTCCAGGATGCCGACGACCAGTCCCGGATCGAGGACACGCTCGGGTCCAACTACGCGCGGCTGGCCGAACTCAAGGCCAAATACGACCCCGACAACTTCTTCCACATCAACCAGAACATCAAGCCCGCCGTAGCCCAGGCTGTGGCACCTGCCGTCCCGGAACAGCCGCCAGTTGTGCTGCAAGCCAAAGCAGGACCGGAACAGTCGGTTCCAGCGGAAGCCGCACCGCCCGATACCGCTGAAGGGGCTGCCACTTCATAGGCGGCTGTGGCGCCCCCGCTGGGAAAGAGTTTCCTGATGCCCCCGCGCGGGGCCTGCAGTAGAGTCGGCGGCAACGGTCAGACTGCGAAAGTTCCGTGCGGATAGAGAGGCGACGATGGACCTCACCCACTCCCCTGAATATCCGCTTGATCCGTTTCCCTACTACGAGCGGATGCGTGCGGCGGCCCCCGTCTTCCAGGACGACCAGTCGGGGAGCTGGCACGTGTTCCGGTACGACGATGTCCAGCGGGTCCTGTCCGAGCATGCAACGTTCTCATCGAGGATGGGGGGCGACAATCCCTCCGGTTCCGGACAACTGTTCGCATCGAGCCTCATCACCGCCGATCCCCCAAGGCACCGGCAGCTGCGTTCCCTCGTGACGCAGGCGTTCACGCCAAAGGCCGTTGACGCGCTGGCTCCCCGGATCGCCGGACTCACCGACGAGCTGCTGGAGGGCATCGCCACCCGGGGCAGCGCAGACCTGATCAAGGAGCTGGCCTACCCGTTGCCGGTCATAGTGATCTCCGAGCTCATGGGCATCCCCGTGGAGGACCGCGAGCGCTTCAAGCGATGGTCAGACGCGATTGTCGGCCAAACGCGGGCTGTTCCTGTCAGCGGGATGCAGGACGCCACCACAGCAGAGATGGTGGAGTATTTCCTGGCCCTGATCGGGCAGCGCAGGAGCCGGCCGGGTAATGACCTGATCAGCAGCCTGCTTTCCGCCGAGATAGACGGCCAAAAACTGACGGTGCCCGAACTGCTCGGTTTCTGCAGTTTGCTGCTTGTCGCCGGCAATGAGACCACCACCAACCTGATCGGCAATGCCGTGCTGTGCCTGCAGGAGTCGCCGGGCACCATCGAACGCCTCCTGCAGGAGCCCGCTTTGATCCCCCAGGCCCTCGAAGAGGTATTGCGCTTCCGGTCGCCGGTCCAGTCCATGTACCGGGTCACGGCCACGGAGACAACCCTTGGCGGCAAGCTGATGCCTGCCGGCGCACCCGTCGTGGCCTGGATCGGCTCAGCCAACCGGGACGAACAGCAGTTCGAGCATCCGGCCCGGTTCGACGTCGACCGGAACCCGAACCGGCATGTCGCATTCGGCCACGGCATCCATTTCTGCCTCGGCGCACCGCTGGCCCGCCTCGAAGCAAGGATTGTGCTGGAGGCTTTGCTGTCCAGGTTGCCCGGTCTTGCCGTGACTCCCGGCGCCCGCCTTGAGCGCATGGAAAGCACTATCGTCTACGGGCTGAAGGCACTCCCCGTCAGCTGGGAGCCGGCCCCCTGACGTCGTCGGCGCCTACGCCTGCCCTGCGTAGGCAATGGCTTGGTCCCGCACCTGGCGGATATAGGCGTCGGACTGGTTATAGGAGTAGATGGCGTCCGTCCAGCCCTGTGGGGTGGTGAGGTCGCGGCCATGTCCGCACAGGTAGGTGGCAGCGCTGAGGGCGGCGTCGTCGATGTTGAACGGGTCTGCTGTCCCATCCCCGTTCCCGTCCCGTCCAACAAGGCGCCAGGTGGAGGGAATGAACTGCATGGGCCCGACGGCGTGGTCCCACGTGCCGTCGCCGTCCAGCGTCCCGCCGTCGGTGTCCGCGATGGCAGCAAATCCATGGCCGTTGAGGCTGGGACCCACAATGGGGCCGCTCGCCTGCCCTGCGGTGTCGAGGGTGCCGCCCCCGTAGGACCCGTGTGCGGATTCGACGAAGCCGACGGCCGCTACGGTATTCCAGCCGACTCCGCACGTGGGCGTGGCTTCATTCGCCGAGGCGGCCGCAGCAACGTAGGCCCGCAGGGCCCGGGCAGGTATCCGTGTCCGGGCAGCTGCCTGCGCCAGCCACTGCCCGTCCGGGGTCCTGGTGACGTTCACCGCGGTGGCGATGCCGCCAGCCCCCGGTTCGGGCTTGAATCCCGCACGCGGCGGCGGAGCCACGGCGGCACGGACATCGGCACGGGGTTGCCCCATGACCCAAAACGCGAAGGCTGCGCTGGCACACACTACGAACAGGCTAAAGACCAAAAAGCGCTTTACCCGGAGCACTGGCCAACCCCACCAGCCGAAGCCCACCCGGAAAGCGTCACCGCGTGGGGTCGATCATCGTCATGCCCGCGACGTTTGCGGTGTCGAACCGGGCCAGCATGTCCGCGGCTTCGTCCAGTCCGATAACCCGTTCAATGAGCTTCTGCGGTTCCAAGGCCCCTGACTCAATCAGGGCGAGCATTCCGGGGTAATCTGCCGCCGCCATGCCGTGGCTGCCGAAGACGTCCAGTTCCCAGGCGATCACGCGGGCCATGGGCAGGCGGGGGTGCCCATCAACAGGTGGGAGCAGTCCAATCTGGACGTGCCGGCCGCGGCGGCGGAGGCTGAGCAGCGCGTCGGCGCACGTCTGCTCACTGCCCACGGCGTCAATGGACACGTGGCTGCCTCCCGTGATGGAGTGCACCCGTGCCGGGATGTCTGAGCCGTCTGCCGCCAGGACGTGGTCGGCGCCCAACGAAGACGCCGCGGCAAGGGCCTCCCGGTTGCGGTCGACGGCGACCACCCTTCCGCCGAGTGCCTTGGCGATCATGACGGCGCTGAGGCCCACGCCGCCCACCCCAACGACAGTGACCCACTCGTCGCTGGCCAGGCGTGCGCGGCCCGTGAGGGCACGGTACGCGGTGGCAAAACGGCACCCCAGGCTTGCCGCAGCTTCGAAGCTGACGCCTTCGGGAATGGCCACCAGGTTTGTGTCGGCAGCGTGGATCACGACCTGCCCCGCGAAGGAGCCCCAGTGGGTAAATCCGGGTTGTTGCTGCTCCGGGCAGACCTGCGCGTTGCCCGCCCGGCACCAGCCGCACGCCCCGCAGCCTTCGACGAAGGGCGCCGTAACCCTGTCACCGACCGACCACTTGGTGACTCCCGGACCTACGGCCGCGATTCTCCCGGCGAACTCGTGGCCCGGGACATGCGGCAGCACGATGTCGTCGTGCCCGGCCCAGGCGTGCCAATCGCTGCGGCACAATCCGGTGGCAACGACCGTGACCACCACACCGCCTGCCGGCACCTCCGGTGCAGCTACCTCCTGGACCACCAAGGGTCCAGCTATCCGATCCATGACAATTGCCCGCATGATCCTCCACCTTAGGCAAAAACCCGTAGGTTTCAGGGGATCACCACGCACTCCACGGCAGCAGCGGCCGTCAGCGCACCACGATGCGGTGGCCGGCGTCCAGGCGCTGGGTCCACCCGCGTGAATCGAGGTGTTCCAGGAGCGGAACCGCGATCCGGCGTGTTGTGTCGAGCGCCTGGCGCGCCTGGCTGGTGGTGAACGGCTGGTCCAGGCGGGCGAGGGTGCGCATCGCAAGGGCCGGGGCGGTAGGCAGCAGGACCACCCCGTCGCGCAGCCGCAGTATGCGACCCGCCCGTTCTCCGGCAGCAAGTTCCCGGGCGCCCAGCCCCAGTGCCGACAAGTCATCGGCTTCCGGTGCCTGGAACGGGCGGGCGCCGAGCCGGCGTTCCAACTCCGCGATGGCCGGCTCGATGGGGCCAAGGTTGCCCTGGCTGCCGGGCAGCCGGACGTGGCCGCCGTCCTGTTCCAGGGCTGCCCCGAGGATGACGTGGGAAAGCAACCTTTCATCGGGCAACCTGAGCAGGTCCCGGGCGGCCCCCATTGACAGGCCTGGGGCCAGGGGATCCCGCTCCTGCAGCGCCTCGGCCGCAGCGCGCAGGCGATGCTGCCATGCCTCAAGGACAGGGGCATGCACCCACCAGTCACCGAAAACCCGGACGCCCGGGGGCGCGTCCGTGTCATGCCCGGACAGCAGCCCGAGCCGGCGAAGATGTCCTGCCTGCACCGCCCCGCGGGCTGCAACTTCCGCCAGCACGTCTCCCGCCGGGTCCATGCCGGCAAGCCGCTCCGCCCAGTGGGCACCGTCTCCCCGCCGTCGCAGTGCCGGCGGGTCGGCGTCGAGGATGCGCGCGCCACCGAGCACCGAGCGGCTTCCGGGATCTCTCAGCACCAGCCGGTCCCCGAGAACCAGCGGCAGGTGCCTGTCCAGGACGAGCCGGGCGTGGTCGGCACCGAAAGGACGCAGCCGGGCCGGCACGGAAGCCGTGCCAACGTGCACCATGAGTTGGCCGGGCACCTCCGTATAGGCCACTCCGGTGGTCCGCTGGATGCCGACGACGCCGGTGGTGGGCCATGCATCGGGAGTAACCAGCGCATCCCCGCGCCGGATGTCCGTGGCTGAAACGTCCCGCAGGTTCAACGCCACCCGGCTGACCGGCTCCACCGAGTCGTATGAAGTGTCGCGGCTTTGCAGGCCCCGGACCACGACAGGCCTGGAACCGGAGTGGCCGAGCAGCTCCAGCCGGTCACCCTGCGCAAGCGTGCCTGCTGCCAGTGTTCCGGTGACCACGGTGCCGGAACCGGTGATCGTGAACGAGCGGTCCACCCACAACCGGACCCTCCCGGTGGAGGTGGGGGCAGGCACCTGGGCCAGGACGTCGTCGAGCGTTGCACGCAAGTCAGCCAGGCCCGTTCCGTCGATGGCCGACACAGCTACTGCGGGCGCGTCCTTCAGGCCGGTCCCGCCCAGCTCCGTTCGGGTCCGGGACAGCACATCGGCGACCCGCTGCGCGGAAGCCCGGTCCGCCCGGCTAAGCACCACCACGCCGTGCTCGATTCCCAGCGCGGCCACGGCATCCCTGTGATCGCCTGACTGTGCCTGCCAGCCCTCGTCGGCGGCGACGACGAAGCAGACCACGGGAGCGGGACCGATCCCGGCAAGCATATTGCCGAGGAAGCGTTCGTGGCCCGGCACATCCACGAAGGCAACGTCCTCGCCGGACGGCAAGGTGGTCCAGGCATAGCCGAGGTCAATGGTCAGCCCGCGGCGCCGCTCTTCCTCCCAGCGGTCCGGCTCCATGCCGGTGAGGGCGCGGACCAGGGTGCTTTTACCGGAATCGACGTGTCCGGCCGTGGCAACGACGTGCACGGTTCAGCCTGCCCTGCCTGCATTCGCGGCCTGCAGGCTTGCCAGCGCCTGCCGGACCGCGTCCAGTACGCGGTGATCGTCAGGCTCGGGCACGCAGCGGAGGTCCACCAGGCAGGAGCCGTCGTGGACCCGCGGCAGCACGGCGGGGTCGCCGGCGCGCAGGTGGCGGGCCAGTCCCTCGGGCAGCAGGAGCGCCCATCCCGGCAGGGGAACACCGGGGGCACCGCCGCCGCCAACGCGCCCGTCATGGACCACAACAGGTGCCCCGAGGGCTTGGGCGAGCCTTTCGGTGCGGCGCCGTAACTGCCCCTCGTCGGCGTGCAGCGATTGGACCACCGGCGGCGGTCCACCCGCGACAGTCGCTTCCAGGGCGGCGAGGGCGAGTTTGTCCGCGCGGACGGCACGGGCGAGGGGGTGGCGGGCCAGGCGGGTGATGATCTCCTTGCGGCCGAGCAGCAGACCCGCCTGGGGGCCGCCCAGGAGCTTGTCACCGCTGGCGATCACGACGTCGGCCCCGCTCGCCAGGGCGGAGGCAACATCTGGTTCATCCGGCAGGTGGGGGTCGTGGGCAAGCAGCCCGCTGCCCAGGTCGGCCACGAGCGGGACTCCCTGGTCCGCCGTCAGCCGGCTGAGTTCGTGCAGTGGAACGGCGGACGTGAATCCGTCCACGCGGAAGTTGCTGGGGTGGACTTTGAGCACGCAGCCCGTGTCCGGGCCGAGGGCCCCCGCATAGTCATGCAGGTGTGTGCGGTTGGTGGTGCCCACCTCGCGCAGCTTCGCCCCCGTTGACTCCATCAGGTCGGTCAACCTGAAGCCCGCACCGATCTCGACAAGTTCACCGCGGCTCACCACCACCTCCCGGCCGGCGGCGAGGGCTGTTGTGGCCAGTACCAGCGCCGCTGCTCCGTTGTTGACCACCAGGGCGTCCTCTGCGGCGGGACAGGCTGCGAGCAGTGCAGCCCGGGCGCCGGCGCCCCGGCGGGAGCGGCTGCCGTCCGCCAGGTCCAGCTCCACGTCAACGTAGCCGCTGGCGGCGACAAGGGCCTCTACCGCGGCTGGGGAAAGGGGCGCCCGGCCAAGGTTGGTGTGGACGATCACGCCGGTTGCGTTGAGCACCGGGCGCAGGCTTGTTGCCGAACGTGACGCAACGGCCGCCAGCAGGGCCGGTTCCACCTGGCCGGGCGGGAGCTCACCGCGCCGGGCCTGGTCCTGGACGTTCCTGACAAGTTCACGGATCACGCGCTCGTTCAGCCGTGTCCGGGCATCCCTGACGGCCGGGAGTGCCAGCAGGTCATTCGTGCGGGGAATCAGGCGCCGGGGATCGACCTGGTCCACAGCCCTCCTCTTTTCGCGGCATTCACGCCGGTGGTTGGCGGTGGCGGACGGGAATCGAACCCGCCAGGCCGAGATGCTCAGCCTCACCGGTTTTGAAGACCGGGGGGCCCACCAGGACCCGGACGCCACCGCGCCTCAATATAGCAGGGTTGCCTTGAGGGGTAGGCTGGGCGGGTGAATGAGGCACAGACGTCAGTCCAGCAACTCGATGATGGTGCCGCCGGCGCTTTCCGGCTCACCGACTATGCGCATGGCGGGGGCTGCGCCTGCAAGATTCCGCCGGGCGAGCTCGAAGATGCGGTCCGCGACCTGATCGGGCAGCCGGGCGCGGAGGTGCTGGTTGGACTCGACAGTGGCGACGACGCCGCAGCGGTCCTGATGCGCGAGGACCTTGCGGTCCTTACCACCGCCGACTTCTTCACTCCGGTCGTCAATGATGCCTTCGACTGGGGCCGGATTGCGGCCGCCAACGCCCTCTCGGACATCTATGCGATGGGCGGCCGGCCGGTCACGGCCATCAACCTCGTCGGCTGGCCCCGCGGTGTGCTGCCAATGGAGCTGATGACCGAGGTCCTCCGCGGCGGGTTGAGCGTGGCCTCGCAGGCGGGGTGTCCGGTGCTCGGCGGGCACTCGATTGACGATCCGGAGCCGAAATACGGCATGGCCGTCACCGGCGTGGCCCACCCTGACCGCTTGCTGCGGAACGACGCCGCCCGGCCGGGGCTGCCGATCACGCTTACCAAGCCACTCGGCGTCGGACTGCTCAACAACAGGCACAAGCAGACTGGCGAGGTGTTCACTGAAGCGGTGGAAACGATGGCGGCCCTCAACCGGGACGCGGCCGACGCCGCGGTGGCCGCCGGCGCGCGGGCGGCCACGGACGTGACGGGCTTCGGTCTGCTGGGACACCTTCACAAAATGGTCCGCGCCTCGGAAGTGGGCGCCGTGATCGATCGGAAGGCGGTACCGCTGATCGGTGGAGCCCGGGAGGCGCTCCGCGACGGCTTCGTCTCCGGAGGGACCCGGCGCAACCTCGACTGGGTGCGCCCGCACGTGCGCCCCGGTGCCGGCGTCACGGAAGACGACCTGCTGCTCCTGGCTGATGCCCAGACCTCCGGCGGCCTGCTGGTGGTCGGCGAGTTGCCTGGATATCCCGTGATTGGCCACACCACCGCAGGGGAGGGCATCGAGATCCGCTGATCCCTGCCCGCTGAAGGGGTAGCCCGCTCAGCTGCCGGTGGTGATCGCGTCGCCGGTGACACCGGCGGCACGCCGGGCCGCGAGCCGGTTCTTTTGCGGCTCGATGGTGTAGCGAGGATCTCTTGCAGAGGCGAGGCCCGCCTCAAAGACACCGAAGCGGGTCAGTGCCGAAGCAGCCAGCAAAGCCACTCCTGACGCCGCGGCCACCACGCGGTTGCGGCCGCCCAGCAGTGTCCCCAAACCGCCGGCCACCGCCAACCGCTCGCTCCATTTCAGCATGGCGCCTGCCTTGCCCTGGTGCAGGGGCTCAGCCACTACGGGGTCCATCCGGTGCTCCATCACCTTCATGGCGACCACGTCACCCACGACGCCGAGTACGGCGAGTTTCCGGGCGGGACCCGTCTCATGGACTGGCGTGGTGACCATGGCCAGCCCGGCAGAGGCGAGGCAGGCCGAACTGACGAAAACGAAAGGCAGCTCCTCGTGGGCAGCGTTCCACGTCGGCGTGGCTGTATCGCCCAGCAGGACCGCCGTGTACGCCGCCAGCGGGCCTGCGAATAACGCGGCCTCAACGCCGGCCGGTCCCTCGACAGCCTGCAGCACCTTCCGCAACGGACCCAGCGGAAGCCTGCTCCCAGTCATCCGGTCGATCTCCGCCACCGCCGCGACGCCCGTGCCGGCGCTGAACGCGCTGAGGATCCACGATCCCACACTCATCGGCGAGGTCACCTTGAAGGTCCGCAGCATGTGCAGGAAACGCTCCGGCCGGCCCAGGTCCTTCACCAAGGCAACGGCACCGGCGCTGACGGCGGTCAAGGCGCCCAACCGGGCATTGCGGCGCAGCGTGGGCCGTCCGGTCAGCTGGCCGCCCAGGCCAAGGAGTGCGGAACCGGCTGCCACGCCGCCCAGGAAAAGGTAGATGGCGACGTCGTCGCCCCATGGAGCCGGCTTGACCACGGGACGGCCGTAGTAGGAGGCGAACTCCGGCTCCGGCACCATGGGCATTTCACGCGAGCCGTCACCGTTGTCCCGGCGGCGGCCTGTGCCACGCTGGCCGCCCTGCCGGCGCCGGCGGGCAGGCTCCGATGGCCGGAAGCTGTCGAACTCCGAAAGGGTCACGCCCGTCCTCCCAGGAAAGCAAGTGCAGCTGCGGCGGCCATGCCCGCTACCGCCATGCCTGCGCGCCGGTACATCTTCGGCAGGTCGGCTGTGGGCACCCGTGGGTCCGGCGGGAGCCCGTACACCTCCGGCTCGTCAAGCAGCAGGAAGACCGATCCGGTCCCGCCGACGCCGTCGTTTTCGTTCGCGCCGTAAAGCCGCGCTTCCGTCATGCCCTGCGCGTGCAGGTTGGCGACCCGTTCCCTGGCGGTCTCCACCATGTCGTCGTGGTCGCCGAACTTGATGGACGTCGTCGGGCATGCCTTGGCGCAGGCGGGGGTCTGGTCGTCGAGCAGCCGGTCGTAGCACAGCGTGCACTTCTGGGCGATGCCCACGTTGGGGACGGCGGGATGCTTGGCGTGCTCGTCCCTGCTGGTGGCCACCTTGACCGTGCCATTGCTGCGGCGCTCGATCACGCCGAAGGGGCACCCGGCCACGCAGGTCCCGCAGCCGTTGCAAACGTCATCCTGCACCACCACGGTGCCGAACTCGGTGCGGAACAGCGCCCCGGTGGGGCACACATCAAGGCAGCCGGCGTGCGTGCAATGCTTGCAGACATCGGAGGACATCAGCCACCGGAAGTCCGCCGTATCCGGCGGGGTGGTATCTGCTCCTGCCAGGTCTGTCACCGCAGGCGCCGCCGGGGCCGGAGGACCAATGCGCGGCATGCCGAGGCTGACGAGGGCACGGCCTGATTCCCGCGCCTCGGCAATGCGTTCCTGGCCCTGCTCGATGAACGCGACATGACGCCAGGTGCTGGCGCCCAACTCTCCGGTGTTGTCGTACGAGGACCCGAGCAGCTCCAGGTTTCCGTCCTGCGGGTTGTGGTTCCACTCCTTGCAGGCAACTTCACAGGCCTTGCAGCCGATACAGATCGAGGTGTCGGTGAAGAACCCCTTGCGCGGATGGATGTGTTCCCAGTGGGCATCGGCGGTGGGGTCGGTCGGTCCGGACAGCTGGCCCATCTAGTCCTCCAACGTCGGGTCGGTGCCCGGGGCGCCGCCGGCAGTCAGCGGCAGTCCGGGCGGGGCAATGTGTGCCTGGGTTAAGGCAGTAGCGGTCAAGTGCATCAGTTCGGCCCGCCGTCGGTGGAGCCGTCCCCGCGCGGGCCGGTTTCGATCCCTTCCGCCGCAGGGTCGGTGACGGCGCGGTTACCGGTCTCGACGGTCAGGCCGGCGCGGTCCTGGTACTCAGCGACCAAGGCCTGCAGTTCCTTGCCCCGTGGCCGGCGCCCTGGGCGGATGTCGCAGGACGCCACCTTGGATTCCTGGATCTGGACGTTGGGATCGAGCGTCACACCGAGCAGGTCGTTGGCCGCATCGCCACTGACGACGGCGCTGGTGCCGACGCCCCAGTGGTAGGGCAGGCCGATCTGGTGCACGGTGTGGCCGCCGACCTTGAGCGGAGCCATCCGGTCGGTGACAAGGACCTTGGCCTCAATGGCGGAGCGCGGCGAAATGATGGTGGCCCACCCGTAAGGCTCCAGGCCGCGTTCAGCGGCCAGTTCGGGCGAGACCTCGCAGAACATCTCCGGCTGCAGTTCCGACAGATACGGGAGCCAGCGGCTCATCCCGCCGGCGGTGTGGTGCTCCGTGAGGCGGTACGTGGTGAAGACGAAGGGGTAGACCTCTGCGCCCGGGGTCCCCGCGCTGGGCGCGCTCAGGTTGTCAGCGCGGGGAAACACCAGGCGGGCAGGGTTCTGCTGCTGGGGGTACAGCGCGTTGGCCACCGGAGATTCCTGCGCTTCGTAGTGGGTGGGGAGGGGGCCGTCCATGACGCCCCTCGGTGCGAACAGCCAGCCTTTCCCATCCGCCTGCATGATGAAGGGGTCATCCCCGGTGAGCGCTGCGGGACCGCCGACAGATGGGTCGGCTTGGCTGCCCGGCGCACGGTCCTCCGGGAAGTCGGGAACGTCGTCGCCGACCCACTTGCCCTGTTCCTGGTCCCACCAAATGTATTTCTTCCGCTCGCTCCATGGCTTGCCGGCGGGGTCGGCGGAGGCGCGGTTGTAGAGGATCCGGCGGTTGGCCGGCCATGCCCAGCCCCATTCGGAAGCGGCCGGCCCTTGCTCCTGACCCGGTTTGCGGTTGGCGGCGTGGTTGATGCCGCCGGCGTACACGCCGGTGTAGATCCAGCAGCCGGCGGCGGTGGAGCCGTCAGCGCGCATTTCGGTGTAGGCCGAGAGCGGCTTGCCGGCATCAGGGCCATCAAGATGGCGGCCGTTGATCTCGGCAAGCACTGCCTCGGCATCCGGATCACCGTGTTCATCCACGGGATAGTCCCAGGTCAGGTCCAGCAGCGGGCGGTCGCGTTCGTCCTGCGAGCCGGCCAGCTTCGCCCGGATCCGCTTCCCCAGTTCATGGAAGAACTGCAGTTCGCTTTGGCATTCGCCCGGGGGCGCCACGGCCTGGTGCCGCCACTGCAGCAGCCGCTGGGTCTGCGTGAAGGAACCGGCCTTCTCCACGTGGGTGGCCGCGGGCATGAAGAACACTTCGGTCTCGATGTCCTCCGTGCGCAGCTCCCCCGAGTCGATCTCCGGGCCATCCTTCCACCAGGTGGCGGACTCGATGAGGTTCAGGTCCCGCACCACCAGCCACTTCAGGTGGGACATGCCCATCCGCTGCATCCGGCCGTGGGCCGAACCCACCGCGGGGTTCTGGCCCAGCAGGAAGTACCCCTCCACTTCGTCCCTAAGCATGGCCATCACGGTCTCGTAGGTCCCGTGGGCTCCCGTCAGCCTGGGCAGGTAATCGTAGGCCCAGTCGTTGTCCGCCGTCGCCGCGTCGCCCCACCAGGCTTTTAGCAGGCTGATGGTGTAGGCGTCGGCATTGGCCCAGAACCCCTTCTGCTTTTTGGACCCGATAATGTCCAGGTAATCCTTGAGCGTGTCGTGGCGGCCTGCGCTGGGCACCGGCAGGTACCCGGGCAGCAGGTTGAACAGGGTGGGGATGTCGGTGGAGCCCTGGATGCTGGCGTGGCCGCGCAGGGCCATGATGCCGCCGCCGGGGCGCCCGACGTTGCCGAGCAACAGCTGAAGGATGGCCGCAGCCCGGATGAACTGCGTTCCGAGGGAGTGCTGGGTCCAGCCCACCGCGTACGCAAAGCACGTGGTCCGGTCGCGGCCGGAGTTTTCCGTGATGGTCCGGGCCAGATACTCGAAGTCAGCAACACTGATGCCGCACATGTCCTGCACCATCTCCGCCGTGTACCTGGCGTAGTGCCGCTTCACGATCTGGAAGACGGTCCGCGGATCCTGCAGCGTCTCGTCCCGCTGGACATGCGGGTGTTCCAGGGCCGGTCCGCCGCTGCCCAGGGTATCGCCGGCAGCGCGCTCCGAGGCCTCGGCGCCGTGTTCGGATCCCGGGCCGGGTTCTTCGATCTTGCCGTCGTCCTTTTCGGCATAGGCCCACGACGACGTGTCATAGGCACCCTTCTCCG
This sequence comes from Arthrobacter sp. MOO21, assembly GCF_057369995.2. Taxonomy (NCBI): domain Bacteria; kingdom Bacillati; phylum Actinomycetota; class Actinomycetes; order Micrococcales; family Micrococcaceae; genus Arthrobacter; species Arthrobacter sp. MOO21. The sequence continues at coordinate 4,022,922 of NZ_CM170671.2, forward strand.
GATCAAAGCCGGAGAACAACCCGCCAAGGTCCTCTGCGTCGCGGTAGTCGTCATGGACCAGCGTGGCAGCATTCGTGTACGCCGTGACGTACTCCTCGAACCAGAGGTCGTTGGCGATGACGTAGTTGATGAGGGCGCCAAGGAGGACAACGTCGGAGCCGGCCCGGATGGGGATGTGCTTGTCCGACACCGCAGAGGTCCGGGTGAACCGGGGATCGACGTGAATGACCTTCGCGCCGCGGGCCTTGGCCTCAGCGACCCACTGGTACCCCACGGGATGGCACTCGGCCATGTTGGAACCCTGGATGACGATGCAGTCGGCGTTGGCCATGTCCTGCAGTGATTGCGTTGCACCACCGCGTCCAAACGAGGCTCCCAAACTGGGAACCGTGGCGGAGTGTCATATACGGGCCTGGTTCTCGGTCTGCACCGCCCCCGCAGCCGTGAAGAGCTTCTTGATGAGGTAGTTTTCCTCGTTGTCCAGGGTTGCTCCGCCCAGCGAGGCGATGCCCATGGTGCGGCGGAGCAGCCGGCCTTGGTCGTCTTCCTGCTGCCACGTCCTGCGGCGGGACTCGATGAACCGGTCCGCGACCATGTCGATGGCCGTGTCCAGGTCCAGGTGCTCCCATTCGGTGGACCGGGGAGCACGGTAGAGGACTTTGGTTTGCCGGCCCGGTGAGTTGACCAGCTGCTCACTGGCGGAACCCTTGGGGCAGAGCCGGCCGCGGGAAATGGGTGAGTCCGGATCGCCTTCGATCTGGATGACCTTCTCGTCCTTGACGTAGACCCGCTGGCCGCATCCAACTGCGCAGTATGGGCACACGCTCTGCACCACCCTGTCGGCAGTGGCCGTCCGGGGGGTTATGGCCTTGGTCCGGGCCGAGGTGACCGCCGGGCCACGGCCCAGCAGGTCGCCCGTGCTTAGCTGACGGACAACCGGCCATTGAAGAAAACTTCGCGGTGCCATTTCTGGAGCATATCCCAGACCTCGCCGGGAGCAACAGGACAGGGTTGGCGTGTCTTTCCCGGGTATCCCCCTGGGCTTCGCTCGTCCCTAGGCACCGAAAAGCCCCGGACCGCAGACGGTCCGGGGCTTGCCCGAAATCCCTACTGCTCGATTCTGACGCTGAGATCCAAGTGGATGTCGTCCGTTGCCAAGCGGTCTTCGAGGTACCGTGCGAGGCTCACGTCGCTGGCGGTGTGCGGCCCCTTGGGGACCGCGCCCCGGAACTCGGCCTGGGTGCTGGTTGACTTCAACATATCCAGGGGCGTCCACCGGAGGTGGCCGTCGGTCAGCCGCTCGATGTCGGTGCGGAAGGTGCGGCGGTGGCCGTCGCGGACGGAAGCGCGCATGGTGAATGGAATGAAAGCTACAGGCAAGAGGGTCCTTTCGAGTGAGGCAACCAGCGGTCGGCGCCTCATCAGGAACAAGGCACAGATGGGCCTCCCTATTCCTGCTTGGCCGCAAGTGAGCCAGAGATCACTGGTCGAAGCTCCTCAAAGCGGGCGCCGTCGTCGTGCTCACATCTGGGGCCGGGCCTGCGCATCACGCGGGCTCCGCCGCAGCGTCAGACGAGAGGCGACAGTCAGTTCGGAAGGATTGGCTGTCGAGGTGCCCGCGAGCCTCCATTTCCCTGCATTTCCGCAGTTTTAATCCCCTTCCGTTAATAGATTGACACCAAGGGTGGCACGAGTCACACTGTTGCATATGGTGATCGATGTTGCGTACAGCGCGTTCGGCGAGGTGCTCATCAGACGCGCTGGCGCAGGTCGATCCTCCCTGATCTCAGAACCACAACGTTTCGACGACGCCGGTTGCCGCCACCGACTCCGTGGTCCCTTACGTCTCGCCTACTACACAGCCCTCCGGGAGAAAAAATGACTGCTCCAGTGAACGTGCCCCTCAACTCACGCGGAAAACTCGCTTCGACTTTGCCTGCAGACCAGCAGGCAGAGATCGCCGCGCTGTTCGAGTTCCGGCGCACGGGCTACTCCCTTGACGCCCCCTTCTACACCGACCCCACGATCTTCAAGATCGACATGGAGGCCATCTTCGGCCAGCACTGGATCTTTGCCGGCAGCGTTGCCGAGCTGCCGGAGCCGGGCGACTACATCACGGTCGACTATGGCCCCTACTCCCTGATCGTGCTGCGCACCGACGAGGGCGATGTCAACGTCCTGCACAACGTCTGCCGCCACCGCGGCGCGCGCGTCCTGACCGAAGCAGCCGGTTCCACCGGAAACCTCGTCTGCGGCTACCACTCCTGGACCTACTCCCCCGAGGGCAACCTGATCCACGCCTCCGCTCCCGGCGAAGCCAAGTTCGACAAGAACTGCTTCGCCCTCAAGCGCGCCCACAGCCGCGAGGTTGCCGGACTCATCTTCGTCTGCATCGCTGACGAACCGCCCACAGACTTCGACGAGACCTCGAAGATCTTCGAGCCCTACCTGGCCCCGCACGACCTCTCCAAGACGAAGATTGCCTACCAGCAGAACATCATCGAAGAGGGCAACTGGAAGCTCGTCATGGAGAACAACCGTGAGTGCTACCACTGCGACGGACACCCGGAACTCGCCTGCTCGCTCTTCCCCACGTGGGGCCTGACCGAGGGCCTGATCCCTCCGCACCTTGAGGAAGTATGGGACCGCAACAAGGAAGCCCAGTCCTCCCTTGAAGAGCGTTGCCGCCGCTACGGCCTGCCCTACGAGGTGGTCGAGGAGCTTGACACCCGCATCGCCGGAATCCGCATCTCACGCGAATCCCTGGACGGCGAAGGCGAGTCGTTCTCGGCCGACGGGCGCCGGCTGTCCAAGAAGCTGCTCGGCGACCTGCCGGACTTCCGCCTGGGCCGCTGCTCCATGCACCTGCAGCCCAACAGCTGGTTCCACTTCCTTGGCGACCACGTCATCACGTTCGGCGTCTTCCCGATCAATGAGCACCAGTCGCTGGTCCGCACCACCTGGCTGGTGGCTGACGACGCCGAGGAAGGCGTGGACTACGACCTGGAGAAGCTGACCTACACCTGGAAGCAGACCAACCTGCAGGACAAGGCGTTCGTGGAGCTGTGCCAGCAGGGCGCTGCCAGCCCCGCCTACGAGCCAGGCCCGTACATGAAGAGCGAATACCAGGTGGAGGCCTTCATCAACTGGTACGTGCAGCGGGTGCAGGAGCACTTGGCATGACTGAACTCCTCATTGAAACGGTGATCGAGGAACCACAGCGCATCCGCGGTCTTGAAATGCCATGGAACAGGGTGATGGGCAGCACCGAGGCACCCGCGCGCGCTGCCCGTGCACTGGGCCCTTGGCACCCGCAGGAGTTCATGGCCGAATGCGTGGAAACCATTCCCGAGGCCGGCGGCATCATGACCTTCGTGTTGCGCCGCTGCGACGGTGCGCCCTTGGCGTTCCGTGCGGGCCAGTACGTCAACGTCGCCTTTCCCGTGAACGGCGACGACCAGGATCCGGTGGATCGCAGCTACTCGCTGTCCAGTTCGCCCACGCAGCCGTGGACGTTCAGCATCAGCGTCAAGCGCGATGCTACGGGCCTGGTCTCACCCTGGGTGCATGAGAACGTCAAACCCGGCACTGTGCTCGAGATGCTGGGACCGGTGGGGGCGTTCCACCTGCCCGATGCCGACCGGCGGGCGCGTTACCTCCTGCTGGCCGCCGGCGCAGGTATCACGCCCATCATGTCCATGGTGCGGACCATCCACTCCCTGCCCGGGCACGCAGACGTTGTGGTGCTCTACCACGGAGCCGAGGCTGGAGGCTTTGCCTTCCACCGGGAGCTGGCCTACATCGCTTCCGTGGACTCGCGGGTCAAGGTCTTCTACTCCCTGGGCGACCGCAGCAAGCCCGATGGGTGGGAAGGGCTCAGCGGAAGGCTGACGGCAGCCATGCTCGACCAGGTTGCTCCCGATGCCAATGGCCGCCAGGTCTATGCCTGCGGACCCGAAGGTTACCTGAACAGTGCCACGGAGCTCCTGAAGAAGGTCGGCGTCGATGACACATCCATCTACATGGAATTCTTCTCGGGGGACCGCAAGACGCTCCTTGAATACCAGGCAGAGATCGCGCTCGCGTCGGACATTGCTGAGGAGATCGCGGAGGAAATCGCCGATTCCGCCGAGGACTACTTCGAAAGCCAGCCCAGCGCGTTCGGGCTCTACGAACCGGGTTACGACGCCGAGGGAACCTTGCCGGCCACGGGGCTTCCACTGGAAACGGTGGAGCCGGAGGCGCCGTCCTCCGGAGGCACCCCGGATGCGGCTCCGGAGGCCGCTTCCCCCGACGCCTCGAGCTTCGACACCGTGGGAACGGGCAGCCTCACCATGTCCTTCATGCGCACCGGCATCAATGTGCGGATCGACCCGACCGAACACATCCTCGGGGCGGCCCAGCGTGCGGGCGTCCGGATTGGCGCGAACTGCCAGGAAGGCATGTGCGGCTCCTGCAAGGTCGTCAAGCTTTCCGGGGAGGTCGACATGAACCACCAGGGCGGTATCCGGAAACGTGAGATCGATGCAGGCAAGTTCCTGCCCTGCTGCTCTACAGCGCAGACTGACTTGGTGATCGATGCCTAGTCGCTGCAGCTGCCCCTGATCCATTTGCTTCACGACAACTGATAACAACTGCCTTTCAGAAGGTCTGATGCGGCCAGCATCAGACCTTCTGCGGGCATTCGACATTCGATCGCCAACCCTAGGAGCCAATCCATGTCAGGTAACAAAGCCGTTGCGTACAAGGCCCCGGGGATCGTTGAAATCATCGATACCCCTTACCCCTCCTTTGAACTGAAGGCCGGCCCCGGCGTCAATCCGGTCAACGTTGGGCGCAAGGTCCCTCACGGGGTCATCCTGCGCACCGTCAGCACCAACATCTGCGGGTCGGACCAGCACATGGTCCGTGGCCGCACGACCGCCCCGGCCGGTCTCGTCCTGGGTCACGAGATCACCGGCGAAGTCATCGAGACGGGGCCCGACGTCGAGTTCATCAAGGTGGGTGACATCGTCTCGGTCCCCTTTAACATCTCGTGCGGACGCTGCCGGAACTGCAAGGAGGGCAAGACCGGGATCTGCCTGAACGTGAACCCGGACCGGCCCGGGTCCGCCTACGGTTACGTCGACATGGGTGGATGGGTCGGCGGCCAGGCCGAGTACGTCCTGGTCCCCTACGCGGACTGGAACCTGCTGCGGTTCCCCGACCGGGACCAGGCCCTGGAGAAGATCATGGATCTGACCATGCTCTCGGACATCCTCCCGACCGGTTTCCACGGCGCAGTCACAGCAGGTGTCGGCGTCGGGTCCACCGTCTATGTTGCAGGGGCAGGCCCCGTGGGGCTTGCCGCGGCGGCCAGCGCCCAACTGCTGGGGGCCGCGGTGGTCATCGTGGGTGACCTCAATGAGGACCGCCTGGCGCAGGCCCGGTCCTTCGGCTGCGAAACCGTTAACGTGGCCAACGGCGACCCGGCCGACCAGATCGAACAGATTCTCGGCGTCCGGGAAGTCGATGCCGGTATCGACGCGGTCGGGTTCGAGGCCCGCGGACACGGTCACGGCGCCCAGGAGGCGCCCGCCACCGTACTCAATTCGCTGATGGACCTCACCGCCGCCGGCGGATCCGTGGGCATTCCCGGCCTTTACGTCACCGGGGACCCGGGTGCCGCGGACGAGGCCGCCCGGAAGGGCAGCCTGTCCCTGTCCCTGGGAACCGGCTGGGCGAAGTCCCTGTCCTTCACAACCGGGCAGTGCCCCGTGATGAAGTACAACCGGCAACTCATGATGGCGATCCTGCATGACAGGATCCAGATCGCCAAGGCTGTCAACGCCACCGCCATATCGCTCCAGGACGCGCCGCGTGGGTACGCGGAATTCGACGCCGGCGCCGCCACGAAGTACGTTCTGGACCCGAACGGCTACCTGAGCAACTAGGCCATTGGCCGGTCCTTCCACAAGGGCCAAAGCGGTCGTTGCACCACCCGCAGCGTACGGATGGTGCAACGACCGCGTCGGCTAAGAAGGCGGATTGCCCGGTGGCAGCGGCCGGGAGATGCTTCGCCGGCATCACCCGGAACAAGGTCGTGGCAGGATTCGACCAGCCCAGGATCTCCGACAGGCGGAGTTCATCAGCGCGCCACTTCCGGTTAATTACCGGCTAGTAACTTGGGGACTCCTGTTGAGACCCCAACCTTAGAGGCCCATATTGAGCTCCAAAAGCAACCGATGCGCCCACGTGACCGCTGGCCGGCACCGTGCGGTCATCGCCGCGCTGGCAGTGTCCCTTCCCGTCGCCTTCCTTGCCCCGGCCGGCGCCTCCACCGCGGCGCCCATGGCTCCGGCACAGGACCAGCCGACTGCCACACCGCCACAGCCGGCCCATCTGGATCTTGGTGCGGCAGATCAGCCCGAGACCCGCACAGTCACCACCCTCGCCCCGGGCCTGACCAGGACGGCCATCACCCGCGGCATTCCCAACCAGGACTTCTTCTGGACCGCCGAGGTGGCCGTCCCGTCCACCTCCCCGGACCCCGACGCTCCCGCCACGGCGCTGTCCACCCAGGCACAGGCGCAGCAGGTTGCCGACAAGCTCATCGCGGCCGGAGTTGCTGCCCGCGTCGAGCACGTCCAGTCACCCCAACTGGCCGACGCCGGCGGAGACCTCGGATACCGCGTACGGGCGGGACAGTTCACCGCGAAGGCCGACGGCGCGGCGACTGTCGACCAGATCAAGGCCGCCGGCTACAAATCCTCCGTCATCTACACCGGCTGGGACGGCGACGCAGGCACCAGCGAAGATGACCGCGGCCCGTGGAACCTGCAGGTACTGACCATCGACCCGAAGGAATTCCGCGGCAACCTCACGTCGTCCTTCGGCGCGAACCTCGAAGACCGCGAAACCACCAGCTCACTCGCCGCCGCTGCCGGCGCCTTGGCTGCAACGAACGGGGGCTACTTCGTCATGGACCCCGCCGCCGGTGCCCCCGGTGATCCCGCGGGCGCTGCAGTACACGATGGAAAGGTCCTCAGCGAGCCCGTCGGTGACCGGCCCTCCCTGGTCATTGACAAGAACGGCACCTCCATTCAGCGCCTGCACTGGCACGGCTCAGTCACCGGCCCGGGCCAGGCCGAAGACCTTTCCTTGGACGGGATCAACCGGGTGCCCGGGCTCATCCGCAACTGCGGCGGCACGGACGACACCCCGACCAACCTGCCGCTGCACGACTTCACCTGCACTGACGCCGATGAGATTATCGCCTTCACGCCCGAATACGGTCCCACCACCCCTGCCGGACCGGGACTCGAAGTGGTGCTTGATGGCAATGGCACCGTCACCGCGGTCAACCACACCCGCGGCACCGCGGTGCCGGCCGGCGGCCGGACCCTGCAGGCCATCGGAGCGGACGCCGACAAGCTCGCAACCCTGGCTGCCCCGGGTACCACGCTGAAAGTCGGCACGGACCTGCTTGACGAAAGCGGCAAGACCCTGAAGACCGGCCTCAGTACGGACGTGGTCAACGGCGGCCCAACCCTGGTCCACAACGGACAGCTGAACGTCACGGCCAAGCGCGACGGCATGGTCCGCACCGACGACAGCAACAGCTTCTTCTACGGCTGGGTTCACAAGCGGAACCCCCGCACCATCGCCGGCACCGACGCCCAGGGGCGCACCCTGCTGGTCACCGCCGATGGCCGCCAGACATCCAGCCTTGGCTTGAGCATCAAGGAATCAGCCGACGTCGCCCGGTCCCTGGGCATGGTCAACGCCATCAACCTCGACGGCGGCGGATCCACCACCATGGTCCAGGACGGACACGTCGTAAACTCGCCCTCAGACGCCGCTGGCGAGCGTCCTGTCGGCGACGCCCTCCTCGTACTCCCGGGACGCAAAAACTAGCACCCTTTGCGCAATTCCCGGCTTCTGGCGATTGTCAGAAGCCGGGAATTTCCATCTCCCGGCAGGGGCTGTTGACAGATACTCCCGTCCTCGACGCTGCGAGGGCATCGAAGGGTGCGCCCAGCGAACGGAGCGCAGGTATTTCACGCACGGGAGCAGCCAGTGCGGATTCGGTTCCCATGGTGCGGAGTGGCGTAATGCCCTCCAAGCCCGGCCAGCCTAGACTCTGGCCATGCACCCCTTGGTGGCGATCGGACTGGTGTTCCTCACTGTGCTGGCGTGGACCGGCACGGTACTGACCTTGCTGGTGACCGTGGCCAAGCGCCGGCGCGACGGCACGACGGCGGCCAGCCACGCCGGCAAGTCCGCGGAGGACTTGCCGGCCGGGATCCCAGGATGGGGCGCTGACCTCAACCCGGCCGAGCGGTCCTTCCTACCCCCGGGAGCACCCCAGGGGTAGGACGAGTGCGCACTGGCACTTTGCGGAGCGCCGCGGATGCTTCTAAAGCCCTGCACAGCCTGACAACTGACCTGCCAGGACGTAGAACGGTGTCACACGCCCTTGGCTGGCTGCCCCTTGCGGGGTGTGGCACGGGTGGAGCTGTTGCGTACAACAAGTGTCGGTGGGATCGGTGTACGGTCCACCTCCCGCCCCTCCATTGCGCCGATCAGCACTTCCATGCTCATAAGTGCCAATGCGGTGAAGTCCTGGCGGACGGTGGTCAGCGGCGGCAGGAAGTAGTCCGAGCCTTCGATATCGTCGAAGCCAACGACACTCACGTCGTCCGGGACGCGGACACCATTCTCCGTGAAGGCCCGAATGAGGCCGAGGGCGGTGTGGTCGCTGGCGGCGAATATCGCCTGGGGAACGCTGCCCTCGCGCACGAGCTGGAGGCCGGTTTCGTAGGCCCAGCGGGGGCTCCAGTCGCCTTCGAGGCAGAGCCCTGGTGGAAGCCCTGCAGCACGGAGCGCGGCCTCCCAGCCGCGTTTGCGGACACGTCCATCGAACCAGTCCATTGAACCGGCGATATGGGCGATATCTGTGTGGCCGAGGTCGATGAGGTGTTGGGTGGCGAGCCTGGCTCCAAGCTCCTGGTTTTCAGAGTATGTGAAGACGTTCGGAGTCGACGACGCTCCTGCGGCAATCATCTCCACAGGCACGCGGCAGGAGGCATTCCAAACAGCTGCCGCCATATCGACCACAGGTGCGATAACGATAATTCCCCCTACGCCGATGTCGTCGAGAGTGTCGAGGGCAGCCTGCACGGAGTCATCGTAGGGCCTTTCGGCACTGATGACTGTTATCGCATAGCCCTTCTTCCGGGCAACGTTTTCAAGGGCCATCAGTGTCCCGACGGGGCCGAACCGTGGCGACCCATCAGTGACTATCCCGATCGAGGTCGACCGGTTGGTCACCAGCGCGGTCGCGGCGCGATTCCGGCGGTACCCGATGTCCTGGATGACCTGCAGGACCCGCTCGCGAGTGGAGGCGCTGACATCAGGGGCGTTATTGAGCACGCGGGAGACCGTGCCAAAGGAAACTCCTGCCACCCGCGCCACGTCGTTAATCGTCGGTTTCCGGCGGGGCGATTTTTCCGGAATCCCGCCGGCTGCCTTTGAGGTGATGATTTTGCCCGTCATGCTCTCTCCTGTCCTGCCAGTCCTAGGCCGAGCCGACAGCGTTTTCGTACCGCTCGATCTTACGCCGTGGAACCCATTCGAAGATCATTACGCTGTTGGCCCGAGTGTGACCATTGACACCAAGCGCCGTGAACGTTTACGCTCTTCCGTAAACGTTCACGGTACCAATCGTAAACGGTTACGGAACGACTTCAAGGAAGAGGTGCTGGGCAATGGGCGTCGAAAACCCCAAGGCACTCATGCCGGGCATTGAGCTTCAAGTTGAGGACCCTGACCAGTGGACCCATCTGGAAGTACTTCTGACGAATGCAGACCGTGGTGACCTCACGGCAGCCGCCCGCAAATTCGTGCCCCCCGCAACCTGGGCCGTTGTCGGCGTCTTCAATGGCGGCCTCCTGTGGACCAGCCTGGTCCTGTCCGTCGATCACGAGGGTGGCCTCACCCCAGTATCCATGCTTGAGCATTCACTTGCTGAGACGCGAGGCAGTCTGACCGAGGCTGCTCGGGAAGCCGTGGCATGGGTTCAAACGCGCTTCGGGCATTGCTCCTTGGGTTTCTTTGTCCAGAAGACGCATGCAGAAACCATCCTCGGCGCCTCCGACAAGGCTGCTGCTATCCGGGCTGCTTCCGCCGCCGGTGGGCTCATCCTGTCACCGGTCCCCCCTGCCTTGGCGCTGGCCCTGGCGTGACCCCCCTCCCCAACCATTCATCACTATAAGCACTGGAGAACAACGATGATCCGCAGGCTTTCCTTCGTGGCCCTGGCCGCAGCCCTGTCCCTTTCCGTCGCTTCCTGCAGCAGTTCCACGACAGCTGGCTCTAACGCACCGAACGCCGGGGTGTCTGACAAGGCGCAGCAGGCCCTCGACAAAATCAAAGGCCAGGTTTTGAGTAAGGGTCCCAACGGCGAGACGCCCTCGCCTGCGTCCGCGGCTGATCTGACTCCCGAGGACATCACCAAGGTCAAGGGCCTTAACGCAACCGCCGCGATTGTAATGCACTACGGCGGCAACGACTGGGCAACGGCCCAGACCAACGGACTCAAGAGTGAATTCGAAAAGCTCGGCATCAAGGTCATCGCCACGACCGATGCCAATTTCAAGCCTGACAAGCAGGTATCGGACATCGAGACCGTTATGACGCAGAAGCCGAACATCATCGTCTCCATCCCCACCGACCCCGTAGCCACGGCCGGAGCTTACAAGAAGGCAGCAGAGGCAGGAACCAAGCTCGTCTTCATGGACAACATCCCGCAAGGACTGACCGCCGGCAAGGATTACGTGTCGGTCGTTTCCGCTGACAACTACGGCAATGGGGTTGTGTCGGCCCACCAGATGGCGAAGGCCCTTGGCGGCAAGGGCAAGATCGGCGTGATCTTCCACCAGGCCGACTTCTTTGTCACCAAGCAGCGCCACGAGGGCTTCAAGGAGACGATCACCAAGGAATACCCCGACATCCAGATCGTCGAGGAAAAGGGCATCGCGGGTCCTGACTTCGCCGGTGACGCGCAGGCCGCCGCGAACGCGATGCTGAGCAAGTATGCGGACCTGTCAGGTATCTGGGCGGTTTGGGATGTGCCCGCCGAAGGTGTCATGGCCGCTGCCCGTGCCGCCGGCCGGCCGGACCTGAAGATCGCCACTGAGGACCTCGGCAAGAACGTCGCCATCGCCTTGGCCAAAGACCAGCTCGTCATCGGACTCGGAGCCCAGGTCCCGTTCGACCAGGGCGTGACCGAGGCGCGGCTGGCCGCAGGAGCACTGATTGGCAAGCAGGCGCCGGCGTATGTAGCGCTCAGCGCACTGCCGGTTGATCACTCCAACGTCCTGGAGGCCTGGAAGCAGGTCTACCACGAGGACGCCCCGAAGGACATCCAGGACTCCTACAAGAAGTAGCCAGAGCCGATGGTGCGGGGCTTCCGGCCCCGCACCATCCCGAAAGGGCAACAATGAACACCGCAGACAATGTCGTCGAGATGCGCTCGATCTCCAAGGGCTTCAACGGCGTTTCCGTTCTGAAGGACGTCAGCTTTGATGTCCGGAAGGGAGAAGTCCACGCCCTCGCAGGAGGCAACGGCGCTGGCAAGTCCACGCTGATGAAGATCCTCCAGGGTGTCTACCAAGCAGATGAAGGCGAAATCCTCATTGGCGGTAAACCCACTGCCATCAACTCGATCCACGATGCGAAGGCAGCGGGCATCGGGATGGTTTTCCAGGAATTCAGTCTTGTTCCCAGCCTGACGGTCGCTCAAAATATCTTCCTCGCCGCTGAACCGCTCGGCGTCGGAAAGCTCATTGATGATCGTGCGGCCGCGCGCCGGGCCCAGGAAATCTTTGCTGAGATGGAGGTCCGCGTCGACCCGCACGCCGAAGTCTCCCGCCTTGGAACGGCCTACTGGCAGCTGACGGAGATCGCGAAGGCACTGTCGCAAAATGCCCAGGTGCTGATCATGGACGAACCCACCGCCAGTCTGGCGCGGCATGAGTCCGAAGCCCTCTTTGAACTCATCGATCGCCTCAAGCAGCGCGGCATCTCCATCATCTATATCTCGCACCGGATGGACGAGGTTTACCGGCTTGCCGACCGGATCACCATCCTCCGCGACGGCCGCAGGCTCCTCACAGAACCCCTGACCAACGTGACCCCGGAACAAATCGTGGAAGGGATCGTCGGCAAAAAGATCGAGGGGGAACTGGCATACCGCGAACGGGGCCGCGTGGACCACGAAGGTGCGCCCCTGCTCGAAGTCCGCAGCCTGAACGCGGGCAAGCGGGTGAGGGATGTGTCCTTCTCACTCCGTCCTGGAGAGATCCTGGGCCTGGCCGGCCTCATGGGCAGCGGCCGGACCGAACTCGCACGTACTCTCTTTGGCATCGACCGCAGGGACAGCGGCGACATCCTCATCAGGGGAGAGAAAGTCAGCCTGAACTCGCCCCAGCAGGCCATCAACGCAGGTATTGCACTCATCCCCGAAGACCGGCGTGCCCAGGGCCTCGTCCTGGACCACTCCGTCCGCGACAACCTGCTGCTGCCGCTGCTTGGCCAAATCACGCGAGGCCCTCTTCTCGACAACGCCAAAGGCAAGGAACTGTCCTCGTCCCTCATCAAGAAGTTCGCGGTCAAGGTTGCCCACCCCCACCGGCCCGTGCGCCTGTTGTCGGGCGGTAACCAGCAAAAAGTGGTCATCGCCAAATGGCTCGGCACCGACCCCGAAATCCTGATCCTCGACGAGCCGACAGCCGGCGTCGACATCGGCACCAAAAGCGAAATCCTCGACATGATCCGGGAACTCGCCAGCGCCGGCAAGGCCGTCATCGTCATCTCCTCCGAATACCCCGAACTCCTCGCGGTCAGCGACCGCGTCCTCGTCCTCAAGGACGGCTCCGTCATCCGTGACATCCCCCGCAGCGACATCGCTGACGAGGAACATCTTCAACTTGCAGTCCAGGGAGTCTGAACAGTGAGCAAGGCAAACACCATAACCCCCAGCGGCACCGCTGCACCCCGAAACTTCGGCACCATGCTGAAAGACCTCGACTGGCGACGCTATGTGATCTACATCGGCTTCGTCGTCGTCTTCCTCTTCTTCGCAGTTCTGCTGCGCGATCAGGGCTTCCTGTCACCGCAAAACCTGCTGAACATCTTCCGCCAGACGGCCACCATCACCGTCATCGCCGTGGGCATGACCTACGTCATCTCCTGCGCCGAAATCGACCTCAGCGTCGGATCGGTTGCAGGCCTGTCCAGCGTCTGCACGGCCATGGCCCTGTCACAATGGGGCCTGATCCCAGGCATCCTCGCCGGCCTTGCCGTCGGGCTCGTGGTGGGATCCATCAACGGTGCACTGGTCAGCCTGCTGGGCATCCCCTCATTCCTGGTCACCCTGGGCATGCTCGGCATCGCCGCTGGTGTTGCGCAGTGGATTACGGCATCCGCCCCGCAACCGATCCTTAACGACACCTTCAATATGCTCTTCGGATCCGGCGACTTCGGTCCCATCCCCGGCCTGGTCGTCTGGAGTGCCGTCTTCGTCGCCATCGGCGCCGTCGTCCTGAACCGCACCCGGTTCGGCCGGCAGGTTCTGGCGACCGGCGGCAACCGCAACGCAGCAGAGTTCACCGGCATCAACACCAAACGCATCAAGTTCCAGGTTCTGCTCATCTCTGGTGCGGTCGCGAGCGTCGCCGGCATGCTCTACGCCGGGCGCCTGCAGTCCGGCCGGTTCCAGTGGGGGGCCGGCGATGAGCTCTCCGCCATTGCCGCTGTCATCCTCGGCGGCACCAGCCTCTTCGGCGGATTCGGATCCATCATCGGAACCCTTTTCGGCGCCCTGCTGATCGGCTTGATCAACAACGGACTGATCCTTGCCGGACTCGACAGCAGCCAGCAGCAGGTGGTCCGCGGTGCCATCATCATCCTGGCAGTCGCCCTCGCCCGGAAGAAGTAACGAGTCCATGACTGCCACACTACGGGCCGGGATCATCGGCACAGGATTCATGGGCGCCGTCCACTCCCACGCAGTGCGCGCAGCCGGCAGCACCGTCAGCGCCGTCGCTGGAAGCAACCAGGAATCGGCCGAGGCGGCCAGGGCAGGATTGGGTGCCCAGGCCGCCGCAGCCACACCCGAGGCGCTGATCGCACGAGACGATGTGGACGTTGTCCACGTCTGCACCCCGAATGCAACGCACGCCGACCTGGCACGCAAGGCCATCGCAGCAGGCAAAGCCGTCATCTGCGAAAAGCCCCTGGCCACCAGCGTGGATGACGCCGCCGAACTGACTGATCTCGCCCGGCAGGCAGGCGTCACCGCCGCCGTGCCCTTCGTCTACCGGTTCTATCCGGCGGTCCGAGAGGCACGCGACCGTATCCGGGCCGGAGAGGCAGGGCGACTCTGGCTGCTGCACGGCTCCTACCTCCAGGACTGGCTGGCAGGTGCAGAAGCGTCTAACTGGCGGGTTGATTCGAAACTCGGAGGGGCTTCCAGGGCTTTCGGTGACATTGGAGTGCACTGGTGTGACCTGATGGAGTTCACCACGGGCCACAAAATCACCAGGATCATGGCCAGCACAAGCCGGGCCTACGAGCAGCGCGAAACCGGCGGCACTTTGTCCTCTGTGGCCACCGAGGATGGCGCGACGATCCTGTTCGAAACCGACAACGGAGCCGCAGGTTCACTGGTTGTCAGCCAGGTCAGCCCCGGCAGGAAGAACCGCCTGTGGTTTTCGTTCGACGGAACTGAGGCGTCCTTCAGCTTCAACCAGGAGCGGCCTGGGACCCTGCACATCGGACGCACCGATGCCAGCACCGACGTTCCCGTGGGCCCGCAAACCCTCTCCACCCCCGGTGGCAGGCGATACGCCATGCTCCCGCCAGGTCATCCGCAGGGCTACCAGGACAGCTTCAACGCATTCGTCGCAGACACTTACGCGGCTGTCCGGGGCCAGGAACCCGAAGGTCTGCCCACCTTCCGCGACGGGCTCCGGGCGGCACTTCTGACCGATGCAGTCGTCGCCTCCGCAGCGCAACAGTCATGGGTCACCGTCCCCACAACCGGCAACCGATCCCTCACATCTTCCCCGGCAGTTGAAAGGCAAAAGCAATGAAACTCGGATACTGTTCCATCACCTGGGGCGGCGTCGTCGGCCACCCCCAAGGCGTGACAAGCGTCAAGGACCTCTTCTACATGACCCACGGGTCGATGCGTGACGCCGTTCAGGACATCGCCTCGGTCGGCTACCAGGGCGTAGAGATGTTCGACGGAAACCTCGCCGAATACGCCGACAAGCCCGAAGAACTCAAAGAGATCCTCAGCGGCAACGGCATCGAGCTGACCAGCGTCTACACCGGGGCGAACTTCATCTACGCCGACATCCTCCCGGACGAAATGCACCGGATCCACCGGGCCGCGGAGCTGGCTGCGGGCTTCGGCGCCGAACGGCTCGTCGTGGGCGGCGGAGCACGCCGTGCGGCCGGAACCACCGAGGACGACTACCACCGCCTGGGCCAGGCGCTGGACCAGGTCGCGGAGATCGCAGAGGGCTTCGGCCTGTCCGCGAGCTACCACCCACACCTGAGCACCATCGTCGAAAGCCCGGACGAGCTGGACAAGCTCATGCCATTGACCCGGATCGGCTTCTGCCCGGACACCGCGCACCTTGCAGCCGGGGGTGCCGATCCGGCCGCTGTCATCCGGAAGTACCCCGACAGGATCCGGCACGTCCACCTCAAGGACTTCCAGCACGACCCGTTCAATTTCCTCCCCCTCGGCGAAGGCGAACTCGATTTCCCGGACATTATCGCCGCGATCCGCGAAAGCGGATATGACAGCTGGCTCATGGTCGAGCTCGACGGCTACGACGGCGACCCGAAGGCCGCTGCCGAAATCAGCAAGAAGTACCTCGAAAAACTCCTCTGACCTCACTTTTTGACCCATGGGAAGCCAGTCGGCGCCCGTAAATTCCGGAAGGAACAGGATTCACATGCAAAACCTCAACGTCGGCCTCATCGGAGGCGGATTCATGGGCAAGGCCCACTCCCTGGCGTACGCCGCCATGCCTATGTTCTTCTGGCCGGCACCGGCGCTGCCGGTCCGCAAAGTCATCGCAGAAGCCAACGCGGATCTCGCTGCCGAGGCGGCACGCCGCTTCGGCTTCGAAAATTCCACCTCGGACTGGCGCAGCATCATCGACGACCCGGACATCCACGTCGTAGACATCGCCACTCCCAACCACCTCCACGCCGAAATTGCCATCGCAGCCGCAGAAGCAGGCAAGCACATCATCTGCGAAAAGCCCCTGGCCCGCACCGGCGAGGAATCCAAGGCCATGTACGACGCAGTCAAAGACAAGAACATCGTCCATATGGTTGCATTCAACTACCGCCGGACGCCCGCGGTCGCGTTGGCAAAGAAGTACATCGAAGAAGGTGCCATCGGCCGCGTCCTGAGCTTCCGCGGAACCTATCTGCAGGACTGGAGCGCCGACCCCAACTCCCCACTGTCCTGGCGCTTCCAAAAGTCCATCGCAGGTTCCGGCGCCCTCGGCGACATCGCAACGCACGTCGTCGACATGGCCCGCTACCTCGTCGGCGAATTCAGCGCCGTAAACGCTCTTCTCTCCACCTGGATCCCGGAGCGCCCGCTGCAGACAGGGGGAGCCGACGCCCTGGGTAACGTGCGAGGCGGAGAAGGTCCCAAGGGGCACGTCGACGTCGATGACGAAGTCATGACCATGATCCGCTTCGCCAACGGAGCCGTGGGTTCCATAGAAGCGACACGAAACGCGCACGGCAGGAACAACTACATCACCTTCGAAATCCACGGAACCGAAGGCAGCATCGTCTTCAACTACGAACGACGCGACGAACTGCAGGTCTGTTTCGCTTCCGACCAAGCCGACCGGCGCGGGTTCCGCACCGTCTACACCGGGCCGGCCCACCCGTATGGAGAAGGACTCTGGCCCATCCCGGCACTGGGGATCGGGTACGGCGAAACGAAGATCATCGAAGCCCATGACTTCTTCAAGGCCATCGCGGAAGGCGGCAGCGTAAGCCCCAGCTTCGCGGACGGCTACCAGGTCGCCCTGATCGACGACGCGATCGTTGAATCCGCTGCCAAGGAATCCTGGGTCGAGGTCCCACAAGTCGGCGCCTGACCAATCAGCCCCGGGAGGGGCGGTACGCACCGCCCCTCCCCCAGCACCCCCAAGGACCGTCGATGACCGAACCACTTCCCACCCGCCCCAGCACCGATGAAGTCTGGCTCATGCCGGTTTTTGTCGCCAAAGCCGGACATGAAGCCGACCTCCAGGAAGCGCTCGGGACGCTGCAGACGATAAGCCGGAAAGATCCGGGATGTTTGGAGTACAGCGTTTTCTCCGATGACCAAAGGCCCGGCACCTTCGTCCTCATCGAAGGATGGGCCCGCCGCGAGGACCTCACGGCACACAACGGGGAAACGCATGTCAAGGAATTCGTCATTGGGGTGGAGCGTCTGCTGTCGGTCCCCTTCTCCGTGACTCCCCTCACTCCACTGACCTGACCCCTCCGCGGCCGGGAAGATGGTGGCAGCGGGATGCAGAACATCACTGAACTTAGTCAGCCGACGCGGGGCGGAGGCAATGTATTCCGGCTTACGCTGCCGCAGGGAACACTCCGGCCCCTGCCAGTCCCGAACGCGGATTCGTACCGACCAGGCCGCAGATCCAGCGGCCCAATTCCGTTGCTTTCTGCACGTCGATGCCTGTCTGGAAGCCGGCACGCCCGAGCATCCACGCGAGATCCTCCGTGGAGATATTTCCGGCTGCGCCGGGAGCGAAGGGGCATCCTCCGAGACCACCGACGCTGCTGTCGAACACATCCACACCCGATGCCATCGCCGCATAAGTGTTAGCCAGCGCAGTATGGCGGGTCTCGTGAAGGTGGGCCCGCAACTGCAGGTCGGTCTCCTCGCGCAGCCTGGCGAAAGCCTCGCCCACCTGCCACGGCACGGCGCAGCCAATCGTATCGGCCAACGCCACTTCCGCCAGGTTCGCGCGGCCAATTGCACTGCGGACAACTTCGAGGGTCTGCCCGATCGGGACATCACCCTGGTAGGGGCAGCCAAAAGCGACAGCCGCTGTGACGCTGAGGGGAATGGATGCAGATTCAGCGATCCGCGACACTTCCTCCAGCGCCGTGAGCGCTGCAGCGACCGTGGTGTTCTGGTTGGCCCTGGCGAATGCGTCGGTCACCGGGAGCACATAGTTCATTTCGTCCACCCCGGCATCGACAGCCCGGAGGGCACCCCTGGTGTTGAGCACCAGACCGATGTAGCTCACGGCATCGGTGCGCGGGACCGCCGCCATCACGGCGTCGGCATCGGCCATCTGGGGAACGGCTTTGGGGTTCACAAAGCTGACAGCTTCGATCCGCTGTGCACCCATCCGGATCAGCTCGTTGATGAGCCGGGCCTTGTCTTCTGTACTTACGGGGGTCTTCTCGTTCTGCAAGCCGTCGCGCGGGCTGACGTCCACGATCGAGACCGGCCTGGTTCCATACGCAAACGCCATCAGATTGCTCCTTCGCTACGCGCCTTCTGCAGCTCATCGTCGGTGAGGTTCAGGAGACCCTGGTACACGTCGGCATTGTGGGATCCATGGACCAGAGGTCCGTTCCAGCCAATCCGGCCGGCCGAGCGCGTGAGCTTGGGGACGATTCCCGGCTGGACCACGGCGCCCAGCTCGTCGTCAGCCACTTCCACGAGCATGTCCCGGGCTTTGAGCTGCGGGTCCTCGAAGATATCTTCAACGGTGCTCACCGTGCTGTTCGGAACACCGTGTTGGTCAAGCAGGCTGACCAGCTCGCCGGCGGTGTAGTGCACCGCCCAGTCGGCGATGAGACCTTCCAGTTCCTCCTGGTTGTGGCCCCGCTGCGCATGGTCGCGGTATTTCGGATCCGCCGCCAGGCCGGGCATTGCCATCGCGTTGGCCAGGCGCACGAAGACCGAGTCCTGGTTGGCCGCGATGACAACCCACTTGCCGTCGCTGGACCGGAAGATGTTCGACGGCGCGATTCCCTTCAGTCCCGAACCGCTGGGCCCCGGGACAATGCCGGTAGCGGCATAGTCGGGCACGGCGCTCTCCAGGAGCGAAAAGCACGCCTCGACGAGCGAGACGTCGACCACTTGGCCGGTGCCCCCGCGCGCATCCCGCCAGTACAGCGCCAGCAGGATCCCCTGCAGGGCATACAGCGAGCCGAGGCTGTCCCCCAGGGAGATGCCGGTGCGGGGCGGGGGCTGGTCGGGGTAGCCGTTGAGGTGCCGCAGCCCGCTCCGGGCCTCGGCCACGGAGGCATAGCCTGGCTTTGACGCTTCCGGGCCGGTCTGTCCGTAGCCGGAGACCCGGGCGATGATGAGTCCGGGGTTGACCTTCCACAGCTCTTCCGGGCTGAGGCCAAGCTTTTCCATGGTGCCCGGGCGGAAGTTTTCCAGGATGACGTCGGTTTCCTTGCAGAGCTCAAGAAAGAGCTCCCGCCCGCGCGGGGCTTTCAGGTCCAGGGTGACGCACTTCTTGCCGCGGGACTGCACCGACCACCACAGGGTGTGGTCGTTGACCCGTGCCCGGCCCCACTCGCGCATGGGGTCTGGCCGGTTCGGGGATTCGATCTTGATGACTTCGGCTCCGAAGTCCGCCATCTGCCGTCCTGCGAAGGGCCCGGCGATCAGGGATCCAAGTTCGAGGACGCGCACCCCGGACAGGGGTCCGGCAGCGTCGCCGGCGGGCTGGGTCGCGCGTGCAGGGGCCCACGATGTGTCGGCAACGGTTCCGGGGCGGTCCCCGTCGGCGGCGCCCTTGTCCTGTTCAGCTGTGCCGGTTTCGAAAACCTTCATCAAATCTCAACTCCTGGTTCCTGATGCGGACCCGTGGGCGCCGAACACGCCCTGAGGGTCGGTCGAGCACCGTCCTACACGAACCAGTATGCACGCCCCTCGTCATATTGTGAACATAAAATCACGATATGGGCATTTCTTCGGAGGGAAGACTTCCCCCGATCAGCCGGGTGCCCTCAGCAGCTGCGGCGATGACAGGCTCGATCCAGGAAGCGCACACGTCATAGGGCATCCGCATGGTGGGCCCCATGACAGTCAGTGCACCGTAGAGCTCAGCCTGGGGTCCGAAGATCGGAGCGGACAAGCCGCTGGCCCCGGATACCCGCTCCCCGGTAGTGATGGCAAAACCGTCCGCGCGGGTCTTGGCCACCGCGGCATCAAGGTTTGCCGCGTCGGTGATGGTGCGGTCCGTCATGGACTGCAGGCCCGAGCCGTAGACCTTCTCCGCCAGGTCGGTATTCCAGGCGAGCAGCACCCGGCCCGCGGAGCCGGCGTGGAGCGGCATGATGTCGCCCACCTCCACCGCCCGGCGAAGGACCCGCCGGGTCTCGGCCACCGCGATGCAGACCCTGCTGCCCCGGGATTCCCGGAAGATGCAGACCGTTTCGCCCAGTTCATCGCGCAGCCGCCGGATGACGGGCGTGAGCAGTTCGAGGAAGTCTAGGCCCTGCCGGGCGGGGGCCGCCCAGTGGGTCATCCGCAACCCGATCCGGAAGTGGTCGCCGCGCCGGTCCAGCATTCCCTCGTGCACCAGGTTGGTGACAAGCCGCTGCACCGTGGAGTGCGGCAACCCCGTCTCGGCCCGGATTTCGGCGAGGCTCATCTCAGGCCGCGCCAGCGAGAAGGCGTCCAGGATGGCCGTGATCTTCTTCAGCACCAGCAGCGGGGCAGCATTTTCGGTTGCGCTCATGGATGGATTCCGGATTCCTTCTTCTCGCAATACGGGAGGGGCCCCTATTGGCCACCCCTTGTAGTGTGACAGACGTTACTGTTAGCCTTATGCCCACTATATGACCAACGACTCACAATGTGGTTAGCGGGAGAACAGCAATGACGCACCCCTTTCAGCCTAAGTCTTCGAATTACGCGGTCGAGCTCAACGGATGCACCAAGGAGTTTGCAACGCCGGGCGGCGGCTCGTACTTCGCTGTGCGGGACATCGACCTCAAAGTGGAGCCAGGGCGCTTTGTCTCCATCGTCGGGCCGACGGGATCGGGCAAGTCCACCATCCTCAACATGGCAGCCGGACTCCTGAATCCGTCCGAAGGAACCGTCCACAGCTTCGGCGAACCCGTCCACGGGGTGAACCGCCGCGCCTCCTACATGTTCCAGCAGGACGCCCTGCTGCCCTGGAAGTCGGTGATCGACAACGTCAGCCTCGGGCTCACCATGGCCGGGGTTTCCAAAGCCGAGGCCTACGACGAGTCGCGCCGCTGGCTGGAGAAGGTGGGTTTGAAGAACTTCGCTGACCGCTACCCGCACCAGCTCTCCGGCGGCATGCGCAAGCGCACCGCCGTCGCCCAGGCCTGGATCGTGAATCCGGACATCCTGCTGATGGACGAGCCGTTCTCCGCGCTGGACGTCCAAACCCGGCAGATTATGGAGAACGAACTCCTCCAGCTCTGGCAGGAATCTGACAAGGCCGTCGTCTTCATTACCCACGACCTGGACGAGGCCATTGCCCTGTCCGACGAGGTGGTCATCCTCGGCGCCGGCCCGGGCAGCACCGTCGTCGGCAGCTACGAGATCGACATCCCCCGCCCCCGCGACCTCCTGGACATCCGGGACGATCCCAAATTCGTCGAACTCCACAGGGAAATCTGGGGACGCCTCAAGGTCGAGGTATCCAAAACCTATGAATCAGCTCGGGAAGAGGAAGAGAGCGACGCAGCATGACAGTGGCACCAGCTTCCAAGAACACACAACGCTCTCCCCTCCGGAAGGACCGGGATCCGGCGGTGGCCCAGCGGCCCAAGCGCAAGCGGTCCGAAGCCTCGAACTTCTCCATCCGGATGGGGCAGCTGGCCCTCGCCGCCGTCGTCCTGGGCGCGTGGGAGCTGCTGGGACGCGTCGGCGTCATCGACCCGTTCTTCTTCCCGCTCCCCTCCGACATCCTGCTGACCGTCTGGGTCTGGATCTCCAGCGGCTTTGTCTTCCCGCACCTGTGGATCACCCTGCAGGAATCGGTCCTCGCCTTCCTCACGGGCGCCGCGGCCGGCCTGGTGCTGGGCTTCCTGCTGGCCAGGGTCCGTTTCCTGGAGCGGCTCCTGGACCCGTTCCTGCAGATGTTCAACGCCCTTCCCCGCGTGGTGCTGGCGCCGATCTTCCTGCTGTGGTTCGGCCTGGGCATCTGGTCCAAGGTGGCCTTCGGCTTCACCCTGGTGTTCTTCATCGTCTTCTTCAACACCCTTGAGGGCGTCAAGAGCGTGGACCGGGTCCTGGTGGACAACGCCAAAATGCTCGGAGCCAGCGAGAAGCAGCTGCTCCGCCACGTGTTCATCCCCAGCGCCCTGACCTGGATCTTCTCCAGCCTGCACATCAGCGTAGGTTTCGCCATCACCGGCGCGGTGGTGGGTGAATACCTCGGGGCCTCCGCCGGCGTGGGCTATGCCATCGCCCAGGCCCAGGGTGTCTTCGATACCAAGGGGGTCTTCGCCGGCATGTTCATCCTGATGTTCGTGGTCCTCATCATCGACCTCCTGGTCAACCGCCTCGAACGGCACCTCCTCAGGTGGCGCCCGGTCCGCTCCTCGTAACCCAACACATCACCGCCTGAAAGGGAATCCCCATGACTTCGAACGAAACCCGGCACCGGCGCCGGGGCCTCTTCCGCCCGCTGACCGTTCTCGCCTCCGTTGCCCTCGCACTCTCCGCCTGCGGCGCCCCCGCGGCTGCACCACCCGGCCAGGGCGGCACGGGTGCCGCCGGCGGCGGGGACGGCGCAAAGGTGATTATCGGCGTCGGAGGCCAGACACTCCTGACCTACCTTCCCACCACGCTGGCCCAGGAACTGGGCTACTACAAGGATGAGGGCCTGAACGTCGAACTCCAGGACCTGCAGGGCGGCTCCAAGGCGCTCACTGCGATGGTCGGGGGCAGCACCCAAGTGACCAGCGGCTACTACGAGCACACCATCCAGATGCAGGCAAAGAACCAGCCCATCAAGGCGTTCGTTGACATGGGCCGGTCGTCGGGGCTCGCCCTCCTGGTGGCGCCCAAGAATGAGGGGCAGATCAAGTCCATCGCGGATCTCAAGGGCAAGAACGTGGGCGTGACCTCACCGGGGTCGTCCACGGACATGTTCGTGAAGTACCTGTTGGCCAAGAACGGCATGCAGCAGACGGATGCCGCCGTATCGGCCATCGGCGCCGGATCTTCTGCCGTGGCTGCCATGGAGCAGAACCAGGTGGACGCCGCGGTGATGCTGGAGCCGGACATCTCCGTGCTCACCAAGCGGATCGGCCACGACCCGGTCATCCTGGAGGACGTCCGGACCGAGGAAGGGCTGAAGGAAGTCTTTGACACCGACGCGTGGCCGTCCGCCTCGCTCTACGCCAAGACCGAATGGCTGGACCAGAACAAGGAAACCGCGGGCAAGCTCGCCAAGGCGATCAAGCGCACGCTGGAGTTCATCAACAGCCATTCCGGCAAGGAGATCGCGGCGGAAATGCCTGAGAAGTTCGCCGGCGGCGACATGGACCTTTACGCAAAGGTGATCGAGGATCTGAAGAAGACCCTCAGTAAGGACGGCACCTTCACGGAGGACGGCGTCAAGGCAGTCCTGAAGACACAGCAGGTCGCCAACCCCGAAGTCGGCAATAAGGACATCAAGCTGGCGGACACCTACACGAACGATTTCGTGAAGTAGCCCCGAAACAGACAGGCACGCCATCCACCGCGGATGGCGTGCCTGTTCCGTTACCGCGCCTTGTCTGAGGAGACCACCCGCAATGCCCGAGACACTGACTCACAAGATCCTGGCCGGCCATCTCGCGTCCGGCGGGTTGACCCCCGGCGCCGACATCACCATCGCTGTGGACCAGGTCCTCATCGAGGACGCCACCGGAACCATGACCGCCATGCAGTTCGAAATGCTCGGTGTGGATTCCATCGCAGTGCCGCTGGCGGTCATGTACGTGGACCACAACGTCCTGCAGATCGACGACAAGAACATGCAGGACCACCACTACCTGCGCACCTTCTCCGCCCGCTACGGGCTGCGCTACTCCCCCGCCGGGCACGGCATCTCCCACTACATCCACCTGGAGCATTTCTCCCGGCCGGGCCAGGTGCTGGTGGGCGCGGATTCGCACACCTCGACGGCGGGCGCCCTGGGCATGTTCGCGCTCGGCGCCGGCGGGCTGGAGGTGGCCGTGGCGATGGCGGGCTACGGGTTCGACTTTGTGTGCCCCGCCGTCGTGGGCGTGGAACTGACGGGCACGCCCGGACCCAATGCAGAAGCGAAGGACGTGGTGCTGGAGCTGCTGCGCCGCCACGGCGTGCGGGGCGGCCGCGGGAAGGTTTTCGAGTTCTACGGCGAGGGCGTGGCTTCCCTGTCAGTCTCAGCGCGCGCGACCATCTGCAACATGATCATCGAAACAGGTGCTGCAACAGCCATCTTTCCCTCCGATGACCAGACCTTCACGTGGCTTAGGGCCCAGCACCGCGAGGACCAGTTCGTTCCGCTGGCGGCGGACGCCGGGGCAAGGTACGACGAGGAGGAGCAGGTTGATCTCTCAAGCCTCGTTCCGCTCGTGGCGCTGCCGCATTCACCAGGCAACGTCCGTCCCGTGTCCGAACTGCCGCGCACCGAGGTGGTCCAGGTCTGCGTCGGTTCTTCCGTGAACAGTTCCTATGAAGACCTGGCCACTGTGGCGGCCATCCTCAAGGGACATACCGTCCATCCGTCCGTCCAGCTCACGGTCACGCCGGGATCACGGCAGATCCTCCAGACGATCATCGCCTCCGGTGTTTACGAAGACCTGATGGCGGCCGGGGCGCGGATGCTTGAGCCGGTGTGCGGCCCTTGCGTGGGCATCGGGCAGGCACCCACGGAGGGTGCGCCGTCGTTGCGCACGTTCAACCGCAATTTTCCGGGCCGCAGCGGCACAGCCGAGGACTGCGTGTACCTGTGTTCGCCGTCCACCGCTGCTGCCAGCGCGCTGGAAGGCGCCATCGTCGACGCCTCCACCGTCAGCCGGGGCGAGCTGCGCCCCGCGGCTCCCCCGCATCCGGAAGTCCACGACCTGCACATCGCCGGTGTCCTGCCCCTTGAGGCGCGCCGAACCATCGAGATCGAGCGGGGCAGCAACCTCGTCCCGCCGCCGCAGCCCACACCGCTGCCGGCTGGCCTGGACGCCCGGGTGCTGATCGCCGTCGATGATGACATTTCCACCGGTGACATGGCTCCCGACGGCGCCATCGCCATGTCTGTATGGTCCAACATCGCCGTCTGCGCGCGCTTCATGTTCCGCCGCCTGGACCCCGGTTTCCACGATCGCGCCCTCGCATGGGGCGGCGGGATCATTGTGGGCGGGGAAAACTACGGGCAGGGTTCGTCGCGGGAGCATGCCGCCCTGATCCCGCTGTACCTGGGGGTCCGGGTGGTCGCTGCCCGCAGCTTCGCCCGGATCCACCGCCGCAACCTCATCGCCGCCGGCATCGTGCCGCTGGTCCTCCCCTCCGGCACGCAAAGTTCAACCGGGCAGCGGTGGGTCATCGAAGGGCTTGCTGACGCCCTGGCCGATGGCCGCCGCTCCGTCACCGCTTGCGTGGACGGAGGCACGGAGCTGACGCTCGGGCTCGACTTCTCGCCTGCCGAACGTGCCGTCCTCACTGCCGGCGGCCTGCTGGCCCAGGTGCGGTCCGGTGGTCGCTCCACGTTGGCCGGCGCCGCCGTCGTACAGGACGACGCGGCAGGCATTTCACAGAGCCGATCCGCACGGTGAAGCCGGCAGCCGTCGAAGCCGTTCCAACACCTGCGCGCCGACCGGGACAGCGTGCCACGGCCATCGCGGCGCTGACAACGGTGGTGGCGGTGCTGCCTGTCTTCCTCGTGGGCGGGCTGGCTGTCCAGCTTGAGCAGGACCTGGGCATGACGGCGTCAGCCCTTGGAGCGGCCGTGGCCACCTTTTGGGCTGTCTCAGCGCTGCTGTCTGCCCCCGCCGGTTATGTCGCGGGCGGACTCGGGCTCCGCCGCGGGGTCCCGCTCGCCGTCGGGCTGGGCTTCGTTGCACTGGCCGGCATCGCGTTTGTCACGCCGCACTGGGCCTGGCTGATCGTCTGGCTCAGTTTCGCCGGTGCCGCGAACGCCCTCATCCACCCGCTGTCCAACGGCCTGATCGTGGACCAGGTGGCGGTACGCAACCGCGCCTTCTCATTCGGCCTCAAGCAGGCCGCCATTCCGACAGCGACGCTCACCGCCGGCCTGTCGGTCCCGATATTCGCTCTTACCGTGGGGTGGAACTGGACCTTTGCGCTCGCAGCACTGCTGGCGGCCGCCCTGATCCCGGCGCTCCTCGGCGCCCTCCCACGGACTGCCCCGTTCCATCGGCGCTCCGCTAAAGCCGCCAGGGAGCCGCTCCCCCGGAGGCTGAAACAATTCCTTTTCGCTACCGCCGTGGCCAGCGCGCTGGGCGCGGGGCAGGCCAATGTGGTGGGTGCATTCACGGTGGCCATGGCTGTCCAGGCGGGATTCTCCGCCGCAGGGGCGGGCCTGTTGCTGGGCGCCGCAAGCGTGGCCGGGATTCTGGCGCGCCCGCTCGTGGGTATCGCTGCCGACCGGGGAATCGGCGGTTCGATGGCCACCGTGTCCCTGATGATGGGGGCCGGAAGCCTGGGGCTGCTCAGCATGGCCTCCGGCTCCCCGATCGCCTACGGAACGGGAGCCGTTATCGCTTTCGGGTTGGGCTGGGGGTGGAACGGCCTGGCCCATTACGTGGTCTCGCGGACGGCGCATCCGTTCACCATCCAGGCCACAGGGATTACCCAGAGCGGAACCTACATCGGCGGGACGCTGGGGCCCTTATTGTTCGGGATCGTTTTCTCCCAGTTCAGTCCTGCCGTTGGATGGACCCTGGCAGCGGTGGTCGCAGCAGCCGGGGCGGCGGCCTCGCTGGTCGCGTTCCGTCTGGAAAAACGTCTGCGCACCAGTTAATTGTTTAGGACAGTCGCGACAGCACCGCGGCGGCGAACTCCGCTGTGGTAGCGGTGCCCTTCAGGTCCGGTGTCGCAGTGCCGTCAGCGAGCGTGCCCTCAAAGGCCAGGGTCACGGACCGGGCGGCGTCCGCCTCACCGAGATGGTTCAGCATCATCGCCGCGGCCCACAGAGCGCCGACCGGATTGGCGATTCCCTTGCCCGCAATGTCCGGAGCGGAGCCGTGCACAGGCTCGAACATCGACGGGTGCCGGCGCTCCGGGTTGAGGTTGGCGCTGGGGGCAATGCCAATGGAGCCGGCAATACCAGCCACCAGGTCCGAGAGAATGTCCCCAAACAGGTTCGACGCAACGATGGTCCGGATACTCGTCGGCTTCATCACCAACCGTGCCGCCAGGGCATCAATGAGCACCTTTTCGACGACGACGCCGGGGAACGCCTTGACCGTCTCCGCCACCACCTCGTCCCAGAACGGCATGGTGTGGATGATGCCGTTCGACTTTGTTGCGGAGACGAGCCGGCCTCCGCGCTCCGTTGCGATGTTGGCGGCATAGCGCGCGGCCCGTGCGATACCGCGCCTGGTGAAGACGCTTTCCTGAACGGCGAACTCGCCGTCGGTTCCGCTGCCGAATCTTCCCCCGATCTGGGAGTACTCGCCTTCAACGTTCTCCCGCACCACCACGATGTCCAGGTCCTCAATGCCGGGCATGGCAGCGACGACGCCGGGCAGCAACCGCATGGGCCGGAGGTTGATGTACTGGTCGAACTCCCGGCGGATGGGAATGAGGAGCCCCCAGAGGGTCACGTCGTCGGGCACGTCCGGTGTCCCGACGGCTCCCAGGTAGATGCCATCGCCGCTGCTCAGCTGCTCTATCCCGTCGACGGGCATCATGCGGCCCGCCTTGCGGTACAGATCGCTGTTCCAGTCGCGGACCCGCCACTGGACGTCGAAGTCGTAGATTCCGGCGACGGCGTTGACGCACTGCATCGCGACGTCGGTGACATCCACGCCAATGCCGTCGCCGGGAATCGCATCGATGACATAACGGCGGCTCATATCCATCCAATCGTTCGGGGTCTGTGAAGAGCATATGCGGATGGCCGGGCGCGCAGCCCCAACGAATCACGGCCCGGTGCAGATTCAGGGGTCAGCAGTGCCACCAAACCTCTGCTTGTGTCCTCGGCGATGTACCGGGAGGGCAAGAAGATGATGCCTTCCAGGTATTGACGCCATCTGGCGGCAACGGACTACTTTTCCCCTAAATCATCTGCCACCCTTCGGAGGTCCTGAACCCAGCCGGTCGAGCGGTTTGGCCCACTCACTCCGGCTTCGAAGTTCTCAAGCGCTTGTGCCATCAGTTCCAGTGCCGCCGCCATATTGGCTTTGACCGCGGCATAGCCCTCATCGGACCGGGGGTCGGATGACGCTGATAACAGCAGCTCCGCGCCGGATTTGATGACCACGGACGCCTCGTACTCGTTGACACTCATGCTCGGCTCTTCTCACCAGGTGTTGAACGGTGCGAAGCCGCCCCGTCCCTCAACATTAGCTTCGGGCCCTTGCTCCGCACGGCGGGCGCGGCCGGTTCTACCCCGAGGGGAAGCTCCAGCCAAGTTCCGCTGCCGTGCTACCGCGCCTTACGGGAAGCCCCTGTGTGCCCTTGACGGGCCAGGCAGCGCAGTCCACACTTCAGGCAGGGAATTGACAAGAGTTGTAGTTGTCGATGTGTTTGGTACCGCACCAGCACGGTCCCGTCTCATGTGCTGTCCGGTGAGAACGCATCAGGAGCCGCAGAGATCATCTCTCGGGGTTGGGTGGGGTGAAAGGTTCGGAGGGGACAGCGCAGCCCCCTCCAAACCGTGATCCAGCGGGTTCATGGCTGGCTCGGCCATGTTCTGCCATTCATGATGAATGAACGGGGCATCCCATGGACGCGACGTGGCCTGGTGCAAGGGTCCGACATCACGTGGACGACGGGGGCAGCGAACCGGGCCTGCAGCAGGGAGTGACCCCGTCCGTGGCGCGTAGGCGCCGCCTGGACGAGGAAGAGCAGCGTGCCGCAGCTCCCGCCCCCGGAGGACTTGCTCCCGGGGCCGGCGCTTCAGGAGCGGCGAAGTTTGTTCTGGACATGCGGGCGGACAGCACCGACGCGTCGCTTGCCCTCCTGACTCAACTGGCGGCATCGAGGCTGGCCAATGCGACCGGACACGCCATGGACTGTACGGTGTCATTTCCAAACCCCTACCAGCGGCCCCTGCTCCTGGGTACCAGCCACCGCGCCCTGTGCGCCGCCCAAGCCGACCAGGACAACGAAGACGGCGCCGCGCCCCAAGCCCTCGCAGGCAAACTGACAATCCTCGGCCAGCACCACGCGGCCAGCCCCCGTTGGTCCGCACACTGGCACTCCTTTGCGGAAGCCGGCTACCGTTCGGTCCTGTCCACCCCGCTGCTCCTCGGTGCCGACCGTACCGCGGCCCTGACATTCCTCTGCGCCCCCGACAACGTTTTCACTCCAGCCGCTGTCCTTGCAGTCGACGACTTTGTCCTGGCTGCGGGCAATGGCTTTCAATTGGCCGACCAGCTAAGGGCGGCCCGGTCGGTTGCAGAACAACTGAGTTCGGTACTGGCGCGCCGCACCTCAATCGACGTCGCCTGCGGAGTCATCATGGGCCGGAACAGGTGTTCATACGAGGAAGCATCCCGCATCCTCGCCAGAGCCTCACAGCAAGGAGACTCGCGCATGCATGTGACCGCGCAAGCCATCCTCGCGCGCGCACCCGGCGGAGCCCCCGGCACCCACTTTCGACAACAAACAAACCAACATGCCGCTCCGGAGCAATCCCAGGGACAAGCCTAAGCCGATGCTGGATACCTAAATTTTGGGGTATTCCATTACCTCCGCGACGGGAGCAAACTGCGACTGCGCGGTTCCCGCGCCTTAACCATCGAACAGGAGGGCGTTCCAATGACCAGCTTCGAATCCTTTAGCGGGATCGGCGTCTACGAGATGCAAAGCGCGGCGGCCAGGGAAGTGAAGCGCATCATGGCCGAAGCCGGAGGCGACCGGCTGAAAGCCGACAAGATCGTGCTCGCCAAACTCCACGAGCTTAGCTTCATCACCGAGTCGGAACTGCCCGTCCTGAGCCATATTTGCGAACTCGGCCACGCGGCGACGGGCGGTAAGCACGACGCCGGCAAGGCTTACCAGGAAGTCAAGAAGGCGTACGAGGAACTGCTGGTCAAAGGCAACGCCAGCCCTGTCGCTCTGGCCTACGCCTCCGGCGCCGTCGGGTCCTACGTGTCCGGCGACGGAGGCGATGGATCAACTGCGGTGGTCTACAAGAAATCGGGTAGCAACTGGCAGGGCACTCTCGCCGGTGCGGGCGGTGTGATTGGCGGCTACTTCGGCGGCTCCGGTGGCGCTGCCCTGGGCGCGGCGATAGGAAGCGTGGTCGGAAAAATCATTGACGAGTGCTGAATCAACGAGGCAACGGGCTGGAGCCAGTCGCCGCAGGGCTGGCTCCCGGACTACTTTGCGGCGAGTTCGCGGCGGACCCGGCAACGGGGAGCTTGCAGCCATACTCGACCCCTTGGTATCCGGCCACCCGAGGTAACAGCCGCCGTTCCTGCGCAGGAGGGGTGTCGTGTTAGAACGCTGGCGCCTGGGGTTTCTTGAGGGCAGGGAAGCCGCTGAGGAAGGCAGGGACTTGTTTGGCCGGTATTGGTTTGCTCCAGATGAACCCTTGGGCCCGCGTGACGCCCAGTCGGCGCAATTCACGTAGCTGGTTTTCGGTTTCCACACCTTCCGCGATGACGTCCAGTTTGAGGCTGTTCGCCATCCCGACGACGAGTTCGATCACTGTTCCTGCGCGGGGGTCCACGGCCAGTTCCTGAACGAAGGTACGGTCGATTTTCAGGGTCCGCGCGGAGAGCCATTTGAGGTAACTCAGCGACGAGTAGCCGGTACCGAAATCATCGATGGAGAGGCCGACCCCCATATGGTAGAGGCGCTGCAGCGTTTCCTTTGGCAGGTCGGGTTCGTCCATGAGGACTGTTTCGGTGATTTCGAGGTTCACGGCGGAAGGATCGATGCCGGTTTCCAGGATCGCTGTCTCCACGATGTCAGGGAAATCTTCGGCGACGAGCTGGCGTCCTGAGATGTTCACTGCGGCGGTGAGGTCAGCCCCTTCCGCCAGGTCCGTGCGCCACTGCTGGACCTGGTTCATTGTTTCCTTCAACAGCCAGGTCCCGATCGGGACAATCAGGCCGGTTTCTTCGGCGATGGGGACAAACCTGTCCGGAGTCAGCAACCCATGAACGGGGTGCTGCCAGCGGAGCAATTCCTCGAATCCGAGCGGTACGCCCGCTTCGAGGTCCATGATCGGCTGGTAGTACAGGCAAAGTTCCTCCCGGTCCAGGGCCAGCCGCAGGTCTGACTCCAGATCAAGCCGCCCACTCGCCCGCTGGGTCATTCTGGAGTGGTAGACCACCGATGCGTCCCCGCCGGCCGATTTAGCCCGGTACATGGCGGTGTCGGCGCCGCCGAGCATGGATTCGGCCGTCTCCTTCGGGCCGGCCAATGATATGCCGACGCTGACGTTGAGGAACACCTGGCGATCCTCAACTTCAAAAGGGGCCCGGAGGCATTCGCGGATTTGCGAAGCCAGGACCTTGGCAGCACGCACCCCCAGGTTTTCGCAGACGATGATGAATTCATCACCACCGAAACGACCCACGGTATCGCCTTCCCGGACAGCCTCCATCAGCCGCTCACCCAGGAGCATCAGGATCCGGTCACCTCCACGGTGGCCGATGCCGTCATTGACCAGTTTGAACCTGTCAATATCAATGAACATCACCGCCGGCCGCGAGCCGCGGTCAAGGAATCCCTGGAGTACCTCGGTGATCAGGTAGCGGTTCGGCAGGCCCGTCAGGGCGTCGTGGCGCGCCTGCCACTGCAGGACCTGTTCCGCGTCCTTGCGCTCGGTCACGTCCAGCACCGTGTCCAGAAACTGCACCGGCCTGCCATCCGGGCCGTGCACGGTCCGGATCCGTGAATGCAGCCAGCGTTGACCGCCGTCGGGCCGGATGATGCGGTACTCGATGTCGGCATATCCCGAACCCGCGTGCAGGCTGTGCCAAACTTGCCTTACCCGCCCGCGGTCCTCCGGATGGGTCCTTTTCAGCATCCATGCCCGCGATAAGGAATCACCGCCCTTCGCCCCCACAATGCGGCCGAACTCCTCCGAGTGCCAGGTCGCCGTGTCGTCGGCCGAATACTCGATGCTTCCCACCTGGGCCATCTCCTGGGCGGCCAGCAGCCGTCGCCGCTCCGCGTCGGCTTCGGCCCGGAGTGCCTTGATTTCCGTAATGTCGCGCGCGATGGCCGAGGCGCCAGCGAGCTTGCCGTCCTGCCCGTATACCGGTGACACCGTCAGTTCAACATCGATGATTGAACCGTCCTTGCGCCGCCACCGGGCTTCCACTCCGGTGACGAATGCCCCGCTACGGATCCGCTCGGCGACACGATGGTCCATGTCTTCGGAGTCTGCCGTCGTGAACAACTCGTGGGTTTTCCCCATGGCCTCGGGCCGGCTCCATCCGAACATACTGATCGCCCCCGCGTTCCACGTGGTGATTTTCCCGTCCATGTCCGCGCCGATGATGGCGTCTCCGGAGGACTCCACCATCGCGGAGAGGCGGCGCAGGACCGCTTCCTTGCGTTTCCTGTCCGTGATGTCCTTTGAGATGGCCACAATGTCCACGGGCACGGTGTGCCTGCCCCTGATCGGGCTGATGGTTGCATGCACGGGGAAGTGCCTACCGTCCCGATCACGGATCCACAACTCACCCGCCCAGTCGTGTCCGTGCGCGATCAGTTCCGCGATTTCTTCCCCCGTCGGCCCCGGCCCGGCGGCCTGGAGGTCCGTGACGATTCCCAAATCGCGGGGCGTCCTGCCCAGCACCTCGGTGGCGTCGAAACCATACAAACGCTCCGAAGCGCGGTTCCAGTACGTCACCCGCCACTTGCTGTCCATCCCAATCACAGACTGGCCGATCTCGTCGAGCAGCAGCGACTGCGTCAGGAGATCATCCCGTTCTTCCTCAACCATCGCTCCCCTGCGTCCTCCCCAGCCCGAACCCGCCCGCCCCATCGGTCCAGTTGCTGAAGTATAGGCCAGATGCCGCCACAACCGGCAGCCTTCCGCGGCCAAACAACGCACTGCAGCTGCCTTTGGAGCTAGTCAGGGGCCAGGAGTGTCTCGTGAAAGACAGGCTGTATTGCACAGTCAGGGAGTTGCTTGCATCACCGGAATGCGGCCCTCCCCGGCAGTTGTGCCGACACTGACCCGCGGGTCGAAAGCGATGGCGCCGGGCTCGACTGCGATCAGTCCCCCATCCACCGGGATGGTGGCTGCATTAACGTACGAGGCCTGATCGGAAAGCAGCCAGGCAATGACATCGGCGACCTCGGAGGACGCGGCCGGGCGCCGACTAGGGACAAACGCAGTGGCAAGGCTGTAGGCATCTTCGCGATCGATGCCGCTGTGTTCAGCAAATTCGCCCATCTCCATATCCGCCATTTCCGTCCGGGTCCAGCCCGGACATACCGCGTTGGCGCGCACGCCGAGCGGTCCGTAGTCGACCGCGATGGATTGCATCAACATGGCAAGGCCGGCCTTGGTGGCGTCGTAGCCCGCGATTCCAGCCGTCGCGCGAAGCGCTGCTGCTGAGGCCACCCCTACGATCGAGCCGCTGGCTTTGATCAGTTGCGGCAAGGCGGCCCGGACTAGTAGGAAGGGCCCGGTGAGGTTGGTGCTGACCATGGCGTTCCAGTCTTCATCAGACAATTCGCCGGCACTGCCGGCGCGGACAATTCCGGCATTCAGTACGAGGCCGTTGATGGCGCCGAAGTGCTCCACGGTATCGGCGACGAGCCGTTCCATGTCGGAAGCGGAGGCAACATCCGCGACGACAGCGCGGGCGCCGGTCATGTCAGCGACTCGGCTTACAGCTTCTGGGCGGCGTCCGCAGATGACAACTTCCCACCCTTGGCCCCGGAGTGCTGCGGCAGTGGCGGCTCCTATTCCGGTGCCTCCGCCGGTAATAACTGCAACTGATTTGGGGGTCATTCTGATCTCCCGGTTCTGTTTCGAAGGTGTGTGCTTTCGCTTACTCATGGAGAACCTATCGTCAGACTTCAAAGACGATGCGGGCATACCACCCGGCCACCTCGTGAAGACGTTGTGGTCCTGGAGGAAGGCGAATTACCGTGCTGCCGCCCGCGGAGGCGGCAGCACGGTAACCGTTTCAAATAACTTCTTTGGCGTAGTCGATGTCGCGCTTGCTCCTGCCGAACACCAGGCCGCCAAGCATCGCGGCAGGAATGAGGACGAGCAGCCACTTCGCGGCGGCGTTGTCAGGCCCAATGAGGGAGTCGTAGTTCTCGATCGTCACGTAGCCGATGTAGGAGAGGATCAGGGTGGAGAGAGTAGGTGCGATCTTCGTCGCCCAGATACTGGTGTTGTCTTTGGTCCGGACGAAGAACACAACGATGGATACGGACGCCAGGATGAGGATGGTGATGAAGGCTGCCGTTGCCAACGCGCTAAACCAGGCGAACACGACGGTCAGTGGGTCAGCGCCGAGGACCAGGAAGGTAACCACGACGATGCCGACGGCCACGCCGTTGGACAGGGCTGCGGTGGCGGGACTCCCATCCTTGGAAACGGTGGCCAGCCTGGCCGGCAGGACTCCGGCACGGCTGAGGGCGAAAAGGTAGCGGGCGAACATGTTCATCAGGCCCAGCAGCATGGCGAGGTAACTGGTCACGACGAGGACCTGCATGGCCATGCTCAAGACGCTCCCTCCACTTTGGGAGGCGAGGTTGAAGATGAATCCTGCAGGGTCATCCGTTGCCGCCTGTTGGATGTTGTCCACCCCGATAGCCCCTCCGATTACCCAGATGGAGAGCGTGTAAAAAATTCCGACGAAGGCAATCACGGCATAGAGGGCCCGCGGGATCGTCTTGCGGGGGTTGATTGCTTCTTCAGAAAACACCACGGTCGCTTCGAAGCTGGTGAAGCACAGGAAGGCGAACAGCAATGCAATGCCCAGGCCCGGGCTGAGGAGGTTTTCTGCCGTGAAGCCAGAGAATGTGAAGACTCCTGGCCCCTTGCTGGCAACGAGCACAATGACCAGGGCAGCCACTACGAGCGTTTCCCCGATAATGAGGACGGCCAAGAGTCGGATGCTCGTGTCGACGCCCCGCATGGTGAGTGCCGTGGCGATCAGAAGCAACGCGACAATCCAGACGAGCGGGGGCACGGAGAGTCCCGTGATGCTCTCCAGCAACTGCCCGGCGAAGACGCCGAACTGCGACCAGAGCCCGATCTGCAAGCTGAGGTACATCAGCAGCGCCAGACCAGCTCCTGCCGTGGCCCAGGGTGTACCTAGGCCTTTGGCGATGTAGGCGACGAAGCCGCCGGCGTTGGTGACATACCTGCTCATGCGCAGGTATCCGACGGCGAAGAGTGCGATGAGCAGGGCAGCGATCGCGTAGATCAAGGGGGCTGCCGGTCCTACGGCCGCAAAAACGACGGGACCGGTGCCGACGACGGCTGCCATGGGAGCCGCCGCTGCGATGACGAAAAAGGCGATGGCGAAAACGCCGAGTTTATTTGAGCGGAGATGGCCTGCTTGTGGTTGGACAGGTGTGCTGGACGGCGTCGTTGCCGGCAACTCGCTGACATTATCAATCATGGGTTTTCTCTTTCGGGCAGATAATGGCCGTAGCCGTGGTCGGGCTTCCTCAGACGAGGAGCCGTGCCTTGAGTTTGTTTGTGAGCGCCGGAGTGATGCCGAGTCCGTCTTCCAAGTAGGAGTGACGTGATCCCCAGGCGTGCTCCACGCTGTGCCATGCGGCTTCGAGGTACCCTTGCCGCGCTTCCAGCAAGGGTGTGATGACTGTTCGCAGGTGCTTGTCGATGCGGGCGACCCTGCCTGCGGAGTCTCTGATGACGTATTGGTTCTCCGGTAATGAACTCTGAACGTAGTCTTCGAGGATCGCGGTTTCAGGTACTCCCAGGATGGTCAAAAGGATGGCTATTGCCCATCCGGTTCTGTCCTTCCCTGCCGAGCAGTGGACGACGACAGGCAGCTCAACTCGAGCCAATGACTGAAGGAAACTGGCAAATACCGATGGGTTGCCTGCTATGTCGCGGGCATAGAGCCGGTGCATTGCCTCTTCAGCCTCCGCAGCCGTCAGCCTCCTGCCAAGCTCGCTCACGCGACCTTCGCGAACTGCAGACCACAGGCACGCGTCCCTGCTGTCTTTAGCCTGAAGTGGCGTTTGTACAGTCTTCAACGCAGGCACGCAACGGTCTTCGGCTCCGGATTCCCAAGGACTTCGCAGATCCATGAAGTGCAGGCCCGCCGCCTCCAGCCTCTGACGATCCGGGGCTGTCGAGTATCCGAAGTGCCCACTCCTGTACACCATGCCTTCAGCGACACGGGATCCTCCGTGCGCTGGCAGTCCTCCGAGGCTTCGGAAGTTCCGGACGCCCTCAAGGGGGTTAGGGCCAGCCAAGCCTGGTGTGACCTGTTTCATACAGAAAAGGTAAACACTGAATGCTCGGTACTGCAATAGAACACACCGAATGTTTCTTGTGGGACTAGTTCAAATTCTAGACCTAGTGTTCAATGTTCCTTGCCGGATCATGCGAACAAGGCCGCACTCGTCAAATTTTGCACAGACTGTTCACTTTTAGGAGCAGGTGTGCAATGCTGTGAATCAGATCACCCGGACACCCACGCGAAGGATCAAGAAATGAGTGCCTCCAACAAGCCCCTCTCCCTTCGGGAACGCAACCGCATGAGAAC
The DNA here is from genome assembly GCF_057369995.2 of Arthrobacter sp. MOO21. NCBI lineage: Bacteria > Bacillati > Actinomycetota > Actinomycetes > Micrococcales > Micrococcaceae > Arthrobacter > Arthrobacter sp. MOO21. Next base: position 4,059,861 of record NZ_CM170671.2, read on the forward strand.
CCGCGGCGACATTCTCGACACCGCAGCTGAGCTGCTCAGTTCGGAGGGGTACGCCTCGACCGCCCTTGAGGTTCTTAGCCAGCAGGCGGGAATTTCGAGGGGGACCATTTATGCTCACTTCCCCGGCGGAAGGGACGAAATTGTCCGCGAGGTGTATCTGCGGATCGCCGACGCAGTGTACGTACGGGGCATCAGCCTGCGGGATCCCCTCACGGACCCCGCCGCAAAAATCACAGCATTGGCCACCGCACTGGTGGAGGCGACCAAGGAGCCCAAGGGCCGGTTCTACGGGGTGATGGGACCGGACCTGGTGTCAGCACTATCGGACGTCATGGGCTCGACTTCCCGCTCTTTCGAAGAGCTCATTGCGCGGGATCTGAAGGACGCGAAAGACAGCGGGACTTTGCCTGAGGACGCGCCGACAGAGGCGTTGGCCGCGACTATAACCGGGGCAATCCGCGCTGCCGGGGCTGCTGCTGCACGTAAGCCGGAGGACGCCGAGCCGGCCGTCGCGGCTATCCGCCTACTCATGGACGGACTTCTCGTACGAGCCACGGTCTGACTCACCGGGCAGAATAAACCACTAACGGAGGAATTTGTGTCAACACAACACTACGACGTCATCGTCATTGGACTGGGCCCGTGGGGTTCATCGGCGGCGTGGCACTTGGCAGCCCGCGGCAAGTCCGTGCTCGGCCTGGACAAGTTCGCACCGCCACACATGCACGGTTCGCACGGAGGCGCCACACGGCTGGCCCGGCAGTCCAGCAGCGCAGGAGCCCAGTACACCACCTTCACAAAGCGGACCTTTGAATTGTGGGACGATCTGGCCGCGAAAACCGGGACCCGGCTGTTGGAACGTTCGGGAACTGTGTTCGTCGGCGAACCCGGATCAATGTGGTTCGACAAAACAGTGGCCTCCCTAAGCGCGTCCGACTTTGAGTACGATGCCCTTGACGCGTCGACGGCACGGAAGCGGTTCCCTTGGGCCACCATTGATGACGACGAAGTCGCCGTATGGGAGCCAAACGGAACCGTCGCCCTCGTTCACCCCGCCATCAAGGCCCTGCAGTCAGAGGCTCGCCGGCTCGGCGCAACCCTGCGCACGGGAGAAGCGGTTCAAGGCTGGGATGAGAGCGCTTCGGGCATCGTCGTGAGCACCGATCAGGGTCAGTATTCAGCCGACAAGGTCGTCGTCACCGTGGGTGCCCGCGCCAACCATTTGATGCAACTGGATCTGCCCTACAAGGTCGACCGCCAGGTGCTGGCCAATTTCCGCCAGGACGGACCACCGAAGCCGGCCATCTACTTCGCCAAGCCCCCAGGATCGGACGAGGCACCGGCTTACGGTTGCTCCGAGCCTAACGGTGAATGGAAGTTCTCCGTCCCCGGGAAAGGAAACTGGATCGATCCCGAGGACCTCAGCCAGGACCTGAGGCCCGGAGACCTCGAACGGATCCAGGAAGTCCTCAGCGCCAGGCTCCCGGACATCGACACCAACCCGATATCGACCACCGTATGCATGTGGTCCGAGGTGGAGGACGGCCACTGGGTCATCGGCGCACACCCGGAGTCATCCAATGTCGTCATCGGCACCGGAGACATGGGCCGAGGGTTCCGCTATGCAGCGGTTGTTGGTGAAATGCTGGCCGATCATGTCGACGGCATTTCCCGCACCGAAACAAACCTGTTCCTGCCTTCACGCTTCGCCACAGCAAAGGCGTAAACAGTGACACCGGCAGACGTCCTGACCGCACCGTTACAGAGCTTGTGGGAGCTCGTGAAACAGTGCGAACAGTGCAGCCAGGACAACCTCCGACCCCAACACAGCGCACCTGCATTCGAACATCGAAGGACATCCAATCCTAATGACCATCGTCCCTGATACCGAAATCACCAGCATTGAGGCCGTGCTTTCGACGAATCCCGACTGGGGTGGCTGTCACGTCACCGCACATTCCCTCTCCGGCGGCCAGGCCCATAAGAACTACCTCGTCGAGGACGGTTCCCGTCGCTGCGTCGTCAAGCTCTGGAACAACTATTGGGAAACAGTAGGAGTTCTGCCCGCCGCCCACGTGGTTCTGGAAAACACGAGAATTGCCGCCGAGATCGGCGTAGGCGCGCCCGTCATAACAGTCTCAAACGAACCCTTGGCGCTGGCCCTCGACTTTGTTCCGGGAGGCCACCCGAGGCTAAGCGACGACGATGACTCCGTCACCCGACTCGTCCCGGCCCTTCACCGGCTTCATCACTCTGGCCGCCGGTTCCTCAACGACATCAACCCCTTCAACCTGGCCAGACAAAGGATGGAGGCCGCCAGGAGACAAGGTATCGAGCTGCCACCCGGAACGTCAGCCATCCAGGCCTTGATGGACCGCCTGGAGACCGTCCTCGCCTTGGATCCATCCCAGTTTGTTCCCTGCCATCTGGACATTTGGGATGCAAACATCATCAAGGACACCTCCTCGATGACCTACAACATTATCGACTGGGACCTCGCCGGCAACTCGGACCCGTGCTACGAGATCGGATTCATTGCAGCGCAAAACGGATTCGGGAAAGAGAAGGCACACGCACTCTTCGAGGCCTACTTCGGCAACACTGACCCAGTAAAAATGGCCCGCGCCAGGCTCTTCATGGCGGTGGCTCATTGGTCCAACAGTGGACTGTGGATCACCGCAATGGGCAACGCTGCGCCCAACGACGACGCCGACTACGCAGGGGAACTGCGCACCTGCTGGGAAGGGCTGATCACCGAAATAACAGCCCCTGACTTCCCCGACTTGATAAAGGCAGCCGAAACACCGGCAGCTCTCGTCTAACACCCCCCGCCGCGCGTTAGCGCCTAACCAAGGCTGGTTCTACGCCAGTCGATACAAGTACGCCCATAACAGGAAACGATTTCGGAGCAACAGATGAACGACATCACGCAGGAAGAAGCACACAAGATCGTTGAAACGGCACGAGAGGCAGCCCTGTCCTCGGAAACCCTGATGAACATTGCCGTTGTAGACGCCGGCGGAAACCTCAAGGCCTTCACCCGCATGGACGGTGCGTGGCTTGGCAGTATCGACATCGCCATCAAAAAGGCACGCACTGCACGTTACTTCGACATGCCCACCGGAGACATCGGCTCCATCTCGCAGCCCGGCGGACCGCTGTTCAACATCGAAGTATCCAATGGCGGCCTGATCACCTTTCCCGGGGGCATCCCACTGACCAAAGACGGGGTCACCATCGGCGCCATCGGTGTCAGCGGCAGCACCGTGGAAAACGACCACCTGGTCGCTACTGCCGGCGCCCAAGCCCTCTAACCGGTTGCCGGGGCCGGCCATCGACTGTCCGACCCCGGCAACACCCACCGACTCATGTTCCGGACTCAAATCCGCACCAACGGCCAAGGACAGCAATGACACTCGAAACAGCCACAGAACCGGCGCCCGACGCGCTCCTTCAGGAAAGCCTCATTGACCGCCGCGAACGCACCATCGGGCGCCACTCCCCGCTGTTCTATGCCACTCCCCTGGAAATCGTGGCCGGCGAAGGCGTGTGGGTCCACGACGCAACCGGCAAGACCTACCTGGATGTCTACAACAACGTTCCCCACGTCGGACACTCCAACCCTGTGGTCCGCGAAGCAATCACAGCCCAGCTGCAGACGGTCAACCTCCACACGAGGTACCTCAACTCACGCGTCGTTGAGTACGCCGAAAAGCTGCTGGCGCTCTTCGACTCCCCGCTGGAGCGGGTATTTTTCACCAACAGCGGATCCGAAGCAAACGAGCTCGCCCTGCGAATCGCACGGCAACACACCGGCAACACCGGCATCCTTATCTCCGACCACAGCTACCACGGCAACACAACCACGCTGGCCGAACTGACCACCGGCCTTCAGGTCAAAGAACCCCTCGGCGCCCACGTACGCCCCCTGCGTATTCCGGACGCAGCAGGGCTGACACCGGCTAAACGAAAGCGCCTCCTCCAGGAAGCGCTGCGCGACGTCGACGCAGCCATCTCCTCGCTCCAGGCCGAAGGCCACGGCGTCTCAGCCATCCTGTATGACCCGCTGTTCTCAACCGAAGGACTCCTGCAGACCCCCGACGGCTACATTGAGGCAGTCACCGACCGGGTCCATGCCGCCGGCGGACTGATCATCGCGGACGAGGTCCAATCGGGCTTCGGACGGACCGGCAACCACATGTGGGGCCACCAGGCTTTCGGCACCACCCCCGATCTGGTGACACTTGGCAAACCGATGGGCAACGGCCACCCGGTAGGTGGCGTCATCACCACGCAAGCACTGATGGAGGAATTCGGGGAAAACAACACCTACTTCAACACATTCGCTGGCAACCCCGTCTCGTCAGCAGCCGGCCTTGCTGTCCTGCAGGTCATGGAAGAGAACGGGCTTCTTGACAATGCACACCAACTCGGCAAATACATCGCTGACGAACTCGCAGCCCTTACTGAGGACAACCCCAGGATCAAGAGCGTACGCGGCCGGGGCCTCTTCTTTGGCCTGGAAATCGTCAATCCCGACGATGCGATGCCGGACCCTGCCGCCACCAAGGCACTCACCGAAGAGATGCGTTCCCGCGGCGTCCTCATCGGAAAGATCGGTCGCCACGAAAACGTCCTCAAAATGAGGCCACCGCTCATCTTCGAACTCGAACACGCCCAACACATGATCGAGCAACTCCGCCTGGCACTGAAAACACTCGACAGCCCAACTGATCAAAGCCAATGGTGACCATCCCGGATTCACACGGAACAACAACTAACCACTCAATGAGGAGAAAGCCATGAACACCACGCCAGTCCTTACCCAGGACTCCGTTGCTGCCCGGACCATCTTCAACCCCGCCACCGGTGAACCCGTCGGCGACGCGCCCGTCCACACGGTCGCAGACCTTCAGCACGCCATCGACGTGGCAGTCGCCGCCCAACCGGCGTGGGCCACACTCGGCCACGAGGCACGGTCCGCCGCGCTGCTGAAGGCCGCCGACGCCGTCGAAGCGCGCGCGGAAGAACTCGCCCAGCTGCTCTCCCGCGAGCAGGGCAAACCGCTTAACGGCCCCAACGCCCGCTTCGAAGTCGGCGCCTGCGCCGCCTGGCTCCGCGCTGCCGCCGGGACACCGCTCGAAGCAGAAACCCTGGTCGATGACGGTGAAACCCGTGCCGAGCTGCACTACCGGCCCATCGGCGTCGTCGGGGCCATCGGACCATGGAACTGGCCCATGATGATCACCGTCTGGCAGGTCGCCCCCGCGCTGAGAATGGGCAACGCCGTAGTGGTCAAACCCTCCGAATACACCCCGCTCAGCGTGCTTGCCCTCGTCGAAACCATCAACGAAGCACTACCCGAAGGGCTCCTCACCGTAGTCTCCGGCGCACGCGATGTAGGCGAAGCCCTCGCCTCCCACCCTGCCATCGGCAAGATCATGTTCACCGGCTCCACCGCCACGGGCAAGGCGATCATCAAATCCTCCGCGGACACCATCAAGCGGCTCACCCTGGAACTGGGAGGAAACGACGCCGGCATCGTCCTGCCCGACGCCGACCCCAAGGCCATCGCCGAAGGCCTGTTCTGGGGCGCCTTCATCAACACCGGCCAAACCTGCGCCGCCCTGAAACGCCTCTACGTCCACGACGATATCTACGACGCGGTCTGCGAAGAACTCACGGCGGTGGCCAGGGCCATGCCAATGGGTAACGGCCTGGACGAAAACAACGTCCTGGGACCGCTGCAGAACAAAGCACAGTACGAGATCGTTGCGAACCTGGTCGAGGCGGCCAAGGCCTCCGGCGCCCGCGTCCTCCTCGGCGGAAACCCGGACACTGACCAGCCCGGCTACTTTTACCCCACCACGTTGGTCGCCGACGTCGACAACGACAACCCGCTCGTCGCCGAAGAACAATTCGGCCCTGCCCTGCCCATCATCCGCTACAGCACCATCGATGAAGCAATCGAGAAGGCCAACGCCCTCGACGTCGGCCTGGGCGCCTCCGTCTGGTCCTCAGACCCGGCAACAGCACGTGACGTCGCAACGCGCATCCAGGCCGGCACCGTATGGATCAACAAGCACGGCGCCGTCGACCCGCGCATCCCCTTCGGCGGGGCAAAGCAATCCGGCTACGGCCTCGAATTCGGCGTCGAAGGACTCAAACACCTCGGCGTCCCCCAAATCATCAACGGCTAAAACACGACTTTGAGGGTGGGGCAGCCCAGCAGGCGGGCTGCCCCACCCTCAAAGGCCAAAGCTGGGGGCCTGTTTCGTAGTTACAGCGACCGGTAGTGCCAAGCGATATTGCGGAGGATTCCATGAACCGCCACACCCATGCAGTTGAAGTAGAGGACTGGTCCATGCTCCAGGCCGGCGACAGGGTCGCCGTCTCAGAAGACCTCTTCTACCAGGACGGGCTCCAAGTAGAAGAAACAGCAGCAGACATCGGCGTGATCTGGGTCCGCAGAATCTCCAGTGGTGACCGCCAGCTTCTCAGCGTCGGGACCCACAGAATCTGGCATCTCGGCACCAGAGACATCTGATCCGCCCCGGTTCAACAGCAAGAACACAAACGAAGGTACGCATTCATGGCTCATAAAGTCCAAGCAGTAGTGGTTAAGGAAAAGAACGCCCCGGTTTCACTGGAGACCATCCTGGTTCCGGATCCGGGTCCCGGGGAGGCGCTGGTGGACATCATCACCTGCGGCGTCTGCCACACGGACCTGCACTACAAGCAGGGCGGCATCGGCGACGACTTCCCCTACCTGCTGGGCCACGAGGCCACCGGCGTCGTCAGCGCCGTCGGCCCGGACGTTACCTCCGTGGCGCCCGGTGACCGGGTCATCCTGAACTGGCGCGCGGTGTGCGGTGAGTGCCGCGCCTGCGCCAAGGGCCAGCCGCAGTACTGCTTCAACACCCACAACGCCACCCAGAAAATGACCCTCGAGGACGGCACGGAACTTTCCCCGGCGCTGGGCATCGGTGCGTTCGCGGAAAAGACCCTGGTAGCCGCCGGACAGTGCACCAAAGTGGACCCGGATGTTGACGCTGCCGCCGTGGGCCTGCTGGGCTGCGGCGTGATGGCCGGCATCGGTGCCGCGATCAACACCGGCGAGGTCAAGCGCGGTGAGTCCGTGGCAGTGATCGGCTGCGGCGGCGTGGGCATCGCGGCGATCGCAGGGGCCAGGTTGGCTGGCGCGACGACGATCATCGCCGTGGACATCGACGACAACAAGATCGGGATGGCCAAGTCCCTGGGCGCCACCCACGGGATCAACTCCAAGCAGGAGGACGCGGTGGAAGCCATCCGCGCCCTCACCGGAGGCTTTGGCGCGGACGTGGTGATTGACGCCGTCGGCCGTCCCGAAACGTACCAGCAGGCCTTCTACGCCCGCGACCTTGCCGGCCGCGTTGTCCTGGTCGGTGTCCCGACGCCGGAGATGAAGCTGGAACTGCCGCTGCTGGACGTCTTTGGCCGCGGCGGCTCCCTGAAGTCTTCCTGGTACGGCGACTGCCTTCCGTCCCGCGACTTCCCCATGCTCGTGTCGAACTACAAGCAGGGCAACCTGGACCTGGACGCGTTCGTTTCCGAGCGCATCACCATCGACCAGGTGGAGGAGGCCTTCGACAAGATGCACGAGGGCAAGGTCCTGCGTTCGGTGGTGGAAATCTAATGGCGGTCACCATCGAGAACCTGGTCACCTCGGGAACGTTTTCGCTCGACGGCGGCACCAGGGACGTGGACAACAACGTCTGGATCATTGGTAATGATGAGGAATGCGTGGTCATCGACGCGCCCCACGACGCCGCCGCGATCATCAACCAGGTCAGAGGCCGCAAGGTCAAGGCCATCCTGCTCACCCACGCGCACAATGACCACATCGGCGCCGCCCGCGGGGTCGCCGACCCCCTGGGCGCGCCGATCTACCTGAACTCCGAAGATTTGGTGTTGTGGGAGCAGGTCTATCCGGATGCCAAGCCGGACCGCTACCACTCCGACGGTGACGTGTTCGAAGTGGGCGGGGCAACGCTGCGCGCCATCCACACGCCCGGGCACTCCCCGGGATCCACGTGCTTCTACCTGGAAAGCGAAGGAACGGTCTTCACCGGGGACACGCTGTTCAACGGCGGCCCGGGTGCCACCGGCCGGTCCTACAGCGACTACCCCACCATCCTGAAGTCCATCCGTGAACGGCTCCTGACGCTGCCCGCGGAAACGGTGGTCCGCACCGGCCACGGCGACAACACCACTATCGCCGCCGAGCAGGAAACCTTGAACACATCGGCGTAGTGCCTGGACGTCGCTGCTCCTGCGGCAACGGTGGGCAATTTGTCAGGAGCTGTACCCGCCAAGGTCTTCGCCGAACGACAACGCCATCGTTCCGCTGCGCTTCAGCGCGTCCACCACCACGGCCGGCTCGATGGCCTGCGCCCGGGTGGCCCATGCAGACTCTTTCAGGTAGCTAGAGAGTGCTGCGCGGCTGGGAAAGACGGCATCGACAACAAGCTGGAAGTCGCCGGCGAGGACCGCGGCATACCGCACTGACGAAGAAGGAAGCATTTCCGCTTCCACACGGTCCAGTTCCGGAAACGGCACTTTGACCCACAGCAGAACCTCTACCGGCAATCCGAGCAGCGCAGGCTCGAAGACTGCGCGGATAAACAGTGTGCCCTCGCGCCGCATCCGCTCCACCCTGCGCTGAGCGGTCTGCACCGAGAGTCCCGTGATGCGCGCCAGTTCCTCGTAACTGGCGCGGCCATCGCGTTCCAGGGCCCTGAGAAGTTGCCGGTCCTCTTTGCCCAGTTGCTCCACGTGTTCCAGGGCGGTGGGAGCCTCCGAGTACCGGGTTCCGCCCATCGCCTCAATTTCCTCCGGCGACAGGACGCCGGGATTCCACTGGTGCATCGTTCTGGGATAGCTGAGGACGGGATACGTCGCGGCCGATCTAACGCCCGGGATGCTCCCTATGTCCCGGATCAGCAGTTCTGCAAACTTGGAAGCAGGGCTGGAAAGCTCCGCCGCGCAATCTGCGGAACCGGTGAGGATGTAGGTGTACAAGGTCTCCGGCCGCCGCGCGAGGGCAGCAGCGGCGATGCCGGCCGCGCCGGGATTGCAGGCAACCTTCAGCACAAACTGTTCCAGATGCCTGAAGCGGCTCGGGTTGGGCAAGGCGCGTATCCGCACCCGCCCGTCCCGGAGGAGCTCGGAGCCCCTCCGCGCCACCGTCCGTTCGGCCTCGCCCAATGCTGCGGCCACTTTCGCCCACGAGGCGCGCCCGTCTACCTGGAGGGCGCCGACAATCCGTTGGTCCAGCTCATCCAGCACATCCATGTCCCGCTCCCTGTTACGACTTCTTCGTCACCTCCAACTTTAGACTTCTCGCCAGACTTTTGGCTGATTCTTCCACTTTTCCAGAAGTCATTGTCGGAAACACGTGACGCAGCGCACGATTGTTGACGAACTCGACAACCTAGTGAAGGAAAAGCAATGACAGACACAGTCGCGATGACGCGTCAGGGAGCAGTTCGCGGGGTCCCGAACGATGGCACCATCAGCTGGCGCGGGATCCGGTACGCCGCTCCCCCCACCGGACCCCTGCGGTGGCAGGCTCCCCAGCCGCCAGAGCCCTGGGAGGGCATTCTGGACGTGGCCACCTTTCCAGCGCGTGCCCCGCAGGTGCTCGCCGCCGAGCTTGTGCCGCCTGGCGGCGCAACGCCGTCGGACGATGACTCGCCCATGGGTGAGGACTGCCTCTTCCTCAACATCACCGCGCCGACGCAGCCGACAGACTCGCCCTGTCCGGTTCTGGTCTGGTTCCACGGCGGCGGATACACCTGGGGATCAGGTGCCAACTTCATCGGCGACGGGAGGGCTCTCGCCCTCGAAGGCACCATCGTTGTCACCATTAACTATCGGCTGGGAGCCCTCGGCTTCCTCAAGCTGGACCATCTCCTCGGAGAGCAGTACGCCTCGTCGGCAAACGCGGGGCTGCTGGACCAGATCGCTGCACTGAAATGGGTCCGGGACAACGTGGCCGCATTCGGAGGTGACCCCGCCCGCATCACCATCGCCGGTGTTTCCGCCGGCGCCAAGAGCGTGGTCAACCTGATGGCCTCGCCAATGGCCGAGGGCCTGTTCCACCGCGGAATCATTCAAAGTGGCGGAGAGCACCTCAACACCCCCGCCACCGCAGAGCTAGTCACCGCCGCGCTGCTTCGCACCCTGGGCGTCGACCCGGAGGATGCGTCGGCGTTGCTGACAATGCCCGTTGAGGCGATCCTCGCCGCACAGCAGGAGATTGCCGCCGGCGTCAGGGCAACCTGGGTCTGGCGCCCAACCGTAGACGGACTCATTCTTCCCGAAGCCCCGGTCCACGCCTTTGCCAAGGGCCGCGCCAAGGGGATCAACATCATGGCCGGCGTGACAGCCAACGAGGCCGGAAGCTACGACCTCGCCGACCCGAGTGCGTCGCAACAGTCACCCCGCGTCCTCCGTGAAATCTTCGGGGACCAAGCAGAGCAGGTGCTGGTCATTTACCGGAGCACCTTCCCAGAGGCGGACGAGCGCCGCCTCCAATGCGCCGTGCTGGCGGACGAACGGTACGGCATCCCCACCATTCGGCTGCTCGACAGCCAGTCCGAACACGCGTCCTGCTGGCGTTACCGCTTCGATGCTCCAAGCCCCGGCGCCCCCAAGGAGAAGTGGGGGTTCCATGGCGCCGACGTTCCCTTTATCTGGGACATCGGACTCGAAACGGCAGAACCGGCGTTACAGACTCTGGCATCAGGAATCCGGCAGGCATGGACAACCTTCATCCACCACGGAAAACCCGAAAGCCAGGATCTGCCCTTCTGGCCGGAATACCGGCCAACAGAACGCTGGACAATGTTGCTGGACACCACCTCAACAGTGGTCCCGGATCCCCGGCAGCAACAACGGCAGGCATGGGAATCGGCAGAGTGGCAGCCCGACACCTGGTGGACATTCCCCGCCCTGCATGCAACACACAACACCACCCACTGACGAGTGAAAGAGTCCGTACAATGACGTACACCCACAGCACAGCTTCAGAAGGCACCGGGGACCTGCCAACCACCCTCTATAAGAAACTCGCCTGGCGAATTCTGCCCCTGGCCTCCATCTGTTACGCCGTGGCCATCATCGACCGGGTCAATATCGGCTTCGCCAAACTCGAAATGAGTGCCGACATCGGCCTCTCCGCCGCGGCCTACGGGCTCGGAGCCGGAATCTTCTTCCTCGCCTATATCTTCTTCGAGGTGCCGAGCAACATGATCCTCGAACGTGTTGGCGCAAAGATGTGGATCGCCCGCATCATGGTCACCTGGGGCGTTGTCACCATCGCTACCGGGTTCGTCCAAAACACTGAACAGTTCTACATTGCCCGGATCTTCCTGGGCATCGCAGAAGCCGGCTTCTACCCAGGCATGGTCTACTTCCTGTCCCAGTGGTTCCCACGCAAACGGCTCGCCCAGGCCCTGGCACTGCTGGTCATCGCCGGACCCATCGGCAGCATGTTCGTCGGCCCCCTGTCCGGCTGGATCATGTCCAGCCTTGGCGGACTCGCCGGTATCGCGGGCTGGCAATGGCTCTTCGTCATCCAAGGCATCCCGGCAGCCCTCCTTGGCATCATCTTCTTCCTTTCCGTCGCCAGTTCACCAAAGGACGCCGCCTGGCTCACCCCCGAGGAAAAGGCCGCCATTGCGGCAAGCCTCGGCACCGCCGGCGTACGTGAGAAAGCCTCGAAACAATTCAAGAAGGCCATCACCAACAAACGCGTCTGGCTGCTCGGTTTCATCCTGGCAGCCAACTACATAGGCATCTACGCCGTCGTCTTCTGGATACCCACCATCATCAAAAACACCGGCGTAACGGATGTAATGACGATCGGCTATTTGTCCTCGGTACCGTTCGCCGTCGCTGTCGTGGCGACCATCGCCCTTGGCATCTACTGCGACCGCAGCCAGGCACACCGGCGGGTACTGGTCACCGGCATGGTGCTGGCCGCACTGGGACTGGTCGCCAGTGTGGCCACCGGCGACCAACTGGCCCCCACCCTCATCGGCATATCCCTCGCAAGTGCACTCTTCACCGCCACCGGCCCCGTTATTTGGGCGGTCAGCAACCTCCAACTCAAGGGGATGGCGGCGGCCGCCGCAGGCATCGCACTGATCAACACCGTGGGATCCATCGGGTCCTTCCTTGGCCCGTACGTCATGGGGCTCGGTCAGGACTGGACCGGCAATGTCATCGTTCCCCTCCTCTTCATCGCAGGCGTAGCGGTGGCCGGCGCACTGGCTGCCCTGGCCATCCCCCGCACCCCAGCGGATCAGGAACACATCGAAGAAGGGCATGACAGCGGCCTGAAACCGGCATCACCGGGGAAAGCAGGAGCAGCGTCGTGAGCATCCTCTCCGATCGAGTGCGCACCGTGATGGCGGCCTACAACAACGGCGACGCGGAACCCCTGATCGCAACTTTCCGCGACGACGTTCAATACAACATCGTCGATCTCGGCAGGACATACCGAGGTCTGGAGGAAGTTAGCGCTTTGGCCCGCAAGGGGGCTGGCCAAACCCGCTTCCACCTTCAGGAGGTCATATCGCACGGGCCAATGATCGCCTTCTCCTACGACCACCACAACCCTCTGGCCGGCATGAGCTACAACGGGCCAGGACTGGCCGTCCAAAAGTACGATGACGACGGGCGACTACTCGCGCAGTGGGCCTATCGGGCTTGAAAACCAGCGCAAGGGACGACGGCGGGATTCCCGCCGTCGTCCCTTATCTTTTTCCAAGTTTGCGGCCACCATTCACGCTATGCACACCGGAGCTGCGTTTGCGTGTCCTGGTCAAATCCCGTCAACGCTGTCCTTGGCGGATTCGAGAAGGCTGACCATGTGACCGACCTTAATCACGGCTGCCCTGATTCTCACCGGATCGCTGATGGTCAGGAACTGGAGCATGAGACCGTCCAACGCTGCAAAGATAGCCAGCGAAACAGCATCATCCGCCACCAGGCCGCGTTGCCTCAGGGCATCCTCAACGGTCTGCATGTAAGCGGCGTACAACCTTTCCACCAGTGGCCGTACTTCCGGGTTCCGCCGGGATTCCAGCAGCATCTCAAACTGGAAGAGCTGCAGTTCCGGTTCAGCCGACACCGTCGCAATGAGCGAATCAGCGAAACTGTCGTCAAAGTCGACAATCCGTTCCAGGCCAGTCTCCTCGATGGACCGTTGAACAGCCCATTCCATCGTGGCAGCCAGAAGACCTTCGATGGAACCGAAGTGGTGCGTGACCAGCGTGTGGTTCACGCCTGCCCGAGCGGCAACGGCACGGTAGGTAACTCCCCGCAGCCCCTTCTCTCCCACGAGAGCAATCACTGCTGACAGCAACGCCTCCCGGCCGTCTCCATAGGGCAATCGGGCCGAACGTTGGGATTGGGTCATACGCCGAGTCTAGTCTTTGCCACTCCTCGAAAGGGATACGTTGACACTCGGAACTAAACACTTGTAGAGTTCTTTCTGTGGCCGCGGTCACCCTACGTGTACTCGACTGCAATCAGCTTCTCCCCTGCACCTTCCGCGCACTGCCGCACGGAAATTGGGGCACCTTTTTCGCATCGGCTTCACGCCCTGCATCCCGAAAAGAGCCATCGCATGAATCAAGAATCAGTCGCATTGCCGACGAGCATTGGGGCGGAAGAGCACGGGCACTCTCCAAACCCTGCGGGCTTGAGGCCCAATAAACTCGGCGTCCTGGCCATAGCCTTTTTCGCTATTGCCGCGGCCGCCCCCATGGCGGCGGTAGTAGGTGCCAGCCCCGTACTGTTCTCGGCCACCGGCGCCGGAACACCTGTCATCTACGTGATTGCCGCGCTCCTTGTAGCTCTCTTTTCCGTCGGTTATCTTCGGATGAGCCAGCACATCACCAACGCAGGCGGCTTTGTCGCCTATATGGCCAAAGGCCTGGGAATGAAATGGGCCACCGGCGGCGCGGGGATCGCCATCCTGACCTACCTCAGCCTCCAAATCGGGCTCTGGTCACAGTTCGGGGTATTCGCCCAACTCCTGGTTGAAGGAATCACCTGGCTCAGCATCCCGGTCTACCTCTGGATCGCCGTGCTGCTCGCCCTCGTGACCGGGCTGACCATGCGCGGAGTCGACGCCAGCCTCAAAGTGCTGGGAGTTCTCATTGTCGGCGAAGCCTTCGCGGTAGCCGCGCTGGTGGTCTCCCTCATCGCCCAAAAGGGCATCGGCATCTTCACATTCGAGGGCTTTAGCGGTGCCAATGTCTTTGGACCCGGTCTGGGAATCTCCCTGCTCTTCGCGTTCGCCTGCTTCACCAGCTTTGAAGCCACCGTAGTCTTCGCCGAAGAAGCCAAAGAACCCCGCCGCACCATCCCCCGCGCCGCCTACTTCGTCATCGCCTTCGTAGGAATCTTCTACACCATTTCCACATGGGCCATCAGCGGTGCCATCGGCATCGACAACATCCAAACGGTGGCCACCGGAAACCCTGCCGGCATGATCTTCGACCTGGCCCAAACCAGCGCCGGCTACTGGCTGAGCATGACCATGCAGATCCTCGTGGTCACCAGCTTCCTGGCCATGCTGCTGGGCCTGTCCAACATGTTCTCCCGCTACCTGTTCTCCCTCGGCCGCGCCGGCGCCCTGCCCACGAAGCTTTCCGCCGTCTCCAAGACCGGGGCCCCGCACGTGGCTGGGTTCATCAACGGAATCGTCGTCCTCGCGGTCATCAGCATCTTCCTGCTCGCAGGTGCCGACCCCATCACCACCGTGTTCTCCTGGTTCGTTGCCCTGGGAACGGCCGGCTTCATCACCATCCTGCTGGTGACCTCAGCCGCCATCGTGGTCTTCTTCGCCAGGAACGGCATGCTGGACAACCTCTGGGTCACCGTCATCGCACCGTCCCTGTCATTCCTCGCATTCATCGTCATCGGATACCTGACGCTGGATAACTACGACGCCCTGCTCGGCGGCGCCGGCGGCGTTGCACGCTGGCTCCTCCTCGGCATCCCCCTCTTCTTCGTGGCCGGAATTGCCCGGGGAGCGCAAAAGCCCTCGATCAACTTCGCCGCGGTCATCGGCTGACCCAGCCGCACCCACCTGTCCCCACACAATGAAAAGAACAAAGGAACACACCATGACTTCAACGGACATCCAGGACTACATTCCCGAAGAGGAGTGGCCGCCGGTTTCCGCCATGCTCGAAGGCTTCGGCGATCAAACACTGCCCGCCTCCCCCGCCCTCACCGGAGCGGCCGTTAGCATCCCGGGCGAGGACGGAGCAACCGAGGAGTACGTCTTCGACACGGAATCCTCCATCATCTGGACCTCTCAGCGCGGCAACGAGAAGACCAGCGGAACAGCAGGCTACAAAGCCATCGAAGCCCGCCCCGGGATCTTCATCATCGACTTCGTCCGCGGCGAAGGGCTCACAGCAGATAACGTCACCATTATCTGGGACCGGAACACCGGCGCGGTGACTTCCGGCGTATCACGCTTCGTCCTCGTGGGCGACAGGACCCGCAGCACTACCGGCTTCAGCCAGACCAATAGCAACGGCTCGGCGGCCCGGCACGAACGCTCATCCGGCCTGGTTGGAAAACGGATCTTCTACCGTTACAGCGACGTCGAGTCCTACGAACACATCTACCTGAACCCAGGCACCTTCACCTGGAACTGCGTCCGCGGCGGCGAGGCAGGGCTGGCGGACACCGATCGGTGCATGACCTGGGAAGTAGCAGAGGACCTCTTCATCTTCTTCTGGACCGAAAAGGTCATGTGCGTTGAAGCCGTTCTGCTCGTGGACCTGCGGGAACAGCGCTCCATCGGACGGATGTTCGGCTGGGACGACCCCGCCAACGAACCGGTCATCCTGCCCTTCGATTCCCGGCTCAGCGTGCTGAACACCACCGAGTACCCCCAGGACACCAACAAGCATTAGGCCCAGAGGATGTCCGGTCCTGCACCGGACATCCTCTCATCAGCGGTGCGAACGGCTTCCCAACCTGGACCATGCGTCGACGGGAGCAGTTGTGATGCTGACTGCGTACTTCGGCGATATCTCCCTTTTAGCGCAGCCCTCACAGGACTTCTCCGACGAACCCATAACCAAACGGACAACGACCACAGGGCCTCTGCTGCCGGAGAAGGCCACGCTATGGAGACCTACGAGTCCCTCGACCCGCGTGGCCACCATAGACTGCGGCATACCCCCTCGTCGCCAAAGAACAGTTCGGACCCTCCTGCCCATCATCCGCCTACAGCACCATCGGTGAAGCAGTGGAAAAGCAGCGGTCTCGAGGTCGGCCTCGGTGCCGCCGTTTGGTCCCTTACTTGGCTTCGGCTCGGTAGGCCGCAACCCGCATCCAGCCCGGAACGGTATGGGAATCACGCACGGCGCCGTCGACCCCCGCATCCCGCGGGCGGCGGACAATCCGGCTACGGGGGTGTTCGCTATCGAAGACCTCAAACACCTCGGCGTCCCCCAGCTCATCAACGGCTGACCGGTAATTCAACGGCGGGAGCCCGGCACCGCAGAAGGAGGACCCGTGGCGGCCAGTTCACGCAGTGCGCTAACCGTCTGAGGTCGCAAAATGGGGAATGGTCCTCTCGCTGGTGATCGGGGTCATCGCCATTCTCAACTAGACCACCTCCGGGGTCCGCCAGCCTAGGTTTCGCTGGATTACTACTGACCCCTTTATCGCTCCGATAGTCTTCATGCCTGATTGTTTGGGCTTTGGCTGCTATGCAGGGAACTTCGGAAACTCAACAGAACGTATACGGCGGGGTCGGTAGCGTGATCGTCATGTTCCTGTGGCTCTGCATCCTCAACTTGTCCATGCTGTTCGGAGCCCATACGCAAGGGGCGCCTGGCCCTTGACCTGCCACCTTGCCCGCCACAGACTGACACTGCGCAAGTTGGTGATAACCGGGCGGGATGTGAGGGCAAGAATGGGCGCCAATTCATTTCTCATCATAGTCGGCCTCGATGGTTCTGAACTGTCTCGCGGTGCCCTGAAATGGGCAGTTGAGGAAGCCCGGCTGAGGCAGGGGGCGGTCAGAGTGGTCACGGCCTGGCACTATCCGCCTATCCCCTCCAGCGTTGAAGACACTGGACCAAACGATACTTTTCACTATTCCCAGCGCATGCAGTCTGAAGCGCTGGAGGCCGTAGACAGCCACGGTGCTGAGATTTCAGCGGTACTTGTCCACGACCTGCCGGCAAGGGCACTACTGGACGCAGCAGAAGACGCGGACTTGCTGGTTGTTGGATCCCGCGGCCACGGGGGTTTAGCAGAGCTCCTGCTCGGGTCGGTCTCCTCGCAGGTGGCCCATCATGCACCTTGCCCGGTTCTGATCTTTCGAGCTGGTGCCAAGGACACCGCGGCAGAGTAGTTGGAAGGGGGCGGCGCCATCCAGGTCCCGTCTCCCCCACGTGCTCGTCAGACCTGTTCGCGGAGCGCCTTGATACATCCATTACTACGCCCCGGCAGCGGTACTACCGTCACGGCGATACCCGGCAACTCCAGGACCTTCAGGAGGTGGCTTCCTCTGCCGGGCGTTGCATCGCCTGGGGGATCCCCCAGAGCGACCAGTATCAGTGACGCCTCGGCCCCTCGTTCGGAAGGGTCCGCCGTCCCGCAGTCCATCACAGACGGCACGAGGTTTCTGGGCGAGCGGTGGACCGTGTCTATCGCGCGTTCGGCCACAAGCTTTGGTTGCGTATTCGCAACTACTGATTAAAACTGGTTCCGATATCCTTGGGCCTGAGGAGAGGCAATGCAAGCATTGGCCAGTTACTC
The DNA here is from genome assembly GCF_057369995.2 of Arthrobacter sp. MOO21. Lineage (NCBI taxonomy): Bacteria > Bacillati > Actinomycetota > Actinomycetes > Micrococcales > Micrococcaceae > Arthrobacter > Arthrobacter sp. MOO21. The sequence continues at coordinate 4,077,714 of NZ_CM170671.2, forward strand.
CGGGGAAGAACGACTCACTTAGCCTCCGCGGCATCCCTGAACCTCCTGCCAGCCAAGGGCCGGTGCTGGTTGAGGGACTGGCAGTTGGCCTGTGCGGCACCGATGCCGAAATCATTGCGGCGGAGTACGGCGAGGCTCCCCCGGGGCCAGGACTACCTGGTCTTGGGCCATGAAAACCTCGGCCGGGTTCGGGAGGCTCCCGAGGGCTCCGGATTAGTGGAAGGTGACTTGGTGGTGGGCATTGTCCGCAGGCCCGACCCCGAACCTTGCAGGGCCTGCGCCGCCGAGGAATGGTACATGTGCCTGAACGGCAAGTACACCGAGCACGGCATCAAAGGCCTGGACGGGTTTGCGCGGGAGAAATGGCGCGCGGACCCGGAGGCGATGGTGAAGCTGGACCCGGGACTGGAGGACGTCGGCGCCCTGCTGTGGGCGCCACATACCACCGCGAGTCCCTCCCGGATTCCGGACTCAAGCCGGACGTGCTGGTCGAGTGCACCGGGGTAACGTCCGTGATAATGGAAGCGCTCCGCTGCCGAGCCCAGGACGCCATCACCTGCCTCACCGGCGTCTCTGGCACCGGCAAGCAATCTATTGTGGACGTGGGGGCGCTCAACCGCGAGGAAGTGCTCATGAACGGCGTGGTATTCGGCAGCGTCAACGCCAACCGGCGCCACTACGGCGCCGGGGCTAAGGCACTCGCCACCGCCGACAAGGACTGGCTGCGCCGACTCATCAGCCGCCGGGTGCCCCTCGGTAAGTTCGAGGATGCCTTCGACCAACACGCGCACGACGTCACGGTTGTCCTCGACCTCCAGGCTGCCGGTACCGAAACGCCCCAATCATGAGCTCCGGGCAGAATTGGCCGGAAGCCAACGCCGGCGATCGGCTCCCGTCCGGCCGCCAGCACGAGATTCGGCATGGCCGGCAAAAGCTGTCACTGACCGAAGTCGCGGCGCCTTGCGGGACTATCTGCATGACGGGCGCCCACTGCTGGACGGATACGAACCGGAAGAGATATGCACCGGCGTGGGAACAGTCCCTCATCCCGCGGCCCAACCGGATCAAAGGTGGCAGTTACGAAGGGGACGCCGCCGCGCTGCAGCCTGACCCGAGCGAGCCGGACAAGGGGCAACGCGATTCATGGCCTGACTCGCTGGCGGAACTGGGAGGTTGGGAACCACACGGAGAACAGCTTCTCCTTCACCTACGCCCCCCTTGCCTGCCAGGGGTGGTCCTGGGTGCTTGACTGCCAGCTGGACTACAGGCTCGACGACGACGGGCTGGACGTGCGGACCACGGTCACCAACCGCAGCCCGCAGGGTACCCCTACGGGACAGGGGCGCACCCGTATCTGAGCCTCGGGCTACCAGACCAAGTCATCGACGCAGGACTGGTCCAAGTTTCGGGGCAAACTTACCTGCCGGTGGATGAACACGGCATCCCCACTGGCCACGAGCGGGTGGACGGCACGGAGTATGACCTGCGGGAATTCCAGCAACTTGGTTAACGGCACATCGATGTCGCCTACACCGCCCTGGTCCGCGGGGAGGATGGCCGGGCCCGGGCAAGGCTGGTGCGCCACGACCGCTCCGCCTCGGTGGAACCTTGGGTGGCCGGGACATCCGTACCTGGAAATTTTCACCGGGGACACCCTTCCCCAAGAAGGCCGACGCCGGGCAGAGGTCCCGTAGTTGGATCTCCAGAGTGACCACTCGAATGCAACATGTTATCTATTGCTGAATCGCAAATACTGCGGTTGAATGATGACTATGGGTTGCCGCATGAACAGCCAGTCAGTTTCCGGGCCCCAAAGTAAAACGGCCGTCCGATGTACCTTTGCCACCGGCGGCGGCGGCAAAGGCCTCCATGGCCGCAGCCAGGGCGGGACGGCGTCCGGGCGGCATCCGCGAAATCACCTCGGCGATGGCCTGCCTGCGGTGCTCCAGTACGGTGTTGACCAGATCGCTTCCTTTTCCGGTCAGTTTCAGCAGGACGTACCGACGGTCTGCCGGGTCCTCCCGCCGCTCAATCAGCCCCGCCGCCACCAGCCGATCGCTGATGCGTGTGGCGTTGGAGGCGTGGACACCGAGTTCGGCCGCCACCCCGCCCAGGTTCTGGGGCCCGAGGTTGTGGATGCGAACCAGGACGCGCAGCTGGGGGCTGTTAACGATGTCTTCCACCTCCGCCACGGAGCTGGCCACAACCCGTAGCAAGACATCTGCCGCAGCCAGCACCACTTCAACTTCCTTGCTGCGAGGGTTCGGCTGATCTTCGGGTGCAGATGGCGTGTCCATATCAACATCTTCCCCGGCTAGTTACAGAACTGCAAAGGTTGCGGAGCATCAGGGGTAAGGAGAACCATGCGGAGCCAACACGAAGATCCCTTCACAAGCACGGCCACCGGCATCGACCGATTCGTCCGGAATGTTCAAGCCGGCCGGTTTGAACGTTCCCTGTCCGCGCTGACGGCGGCCGGCGCCCTGGTGACCGCGGCGGAAATCTTCCTTGAGCATGACAAGGCCAGTTTCGGGAACAAGTGGATGTGGGCGCCGGTTGCACTGGGTCCGGTGGGGGCTGCAGCGGGGGTAGCTGCAGTCTTCAGTCGGCGCATGGCCAAGACGGCGCTTCCACTGGCCAGCGCGGCCATCGTCGCCAACGGTCTGCAGGGGACCTGGCTGCACCTGCAAGGGATCCGTCAGAAGCCAGGCGGCCTGTCGAACCTGCGATACAACCTTGAGATGGGTCCGCCGTTGTTCGCTCCCTTGTTGGTCACAATGGTGGGCGGCATGGGACTGCTGGCCTCGGTTCTGAGGAGGGAACCGTGACCGGGCTCCCCCTGCAGAGGGACGACGGCGGTGGACGCTACCCGGGCTTCAGCACGCTCGCCCAGGCGCGGCATTGGGACCCGGCGACGGCCGCCGTCGTGCAATCCCGGATGGGCATCCCCCCGGACATCCGCTTCTTCACCCCGGAGGAGGAGGCGGCGGCGCGGGCCCTCTTCGACCAGTTGCTGGATATGAGTGACGAATCCCGGGTGCCGGTGGTGAACATGGTGGACGCCCGCCTCGCGGAGGAGGAGACCGACGGCTGGCGCTACGACAACATGCCCAGGGACGGGGAGGCTTGGCGTGCTTCCCTCGCTGCCCTGGACGAAGAGGCCCGGTCGCGTGAGGGCTGCACTTTCGCGTTGCTTAGCCGGGACGGGCAGGCCCGGCTGCTAAAGGACGTGTGCGACCTGCACACGGGTCTATGGCAGGGGATGCCGGCGGACCGGGCGTGGAGCCTGTGGACCCGGTACGCCTGCACCGCCTTCTATTCCCATCCTCTGGCCTGGGACGAGATCGGCTTTAGCGGACCGGCCTACCCCCGCGGCTACAAGAACCTGGGGGTCGACCGGCTGGAGCCCTTCGAAGTGCGGGATATCCGGCCTGAAGCGGATCCGACCCATGTGGCAGACCGGTGAGCGGGGCTGACCGGTGAGCCGGCTTCGCGAACGCAACGAATCAGCCTGGCTGCTGCCCGCCGGTCCGGGCAGCAACCCGCGGCTGCGTGCCGACATGCGGCGGTACCGGAACGATGACGAGGTGGACATCGTCATCGTGGGCTGCGGGGCAGGCGGTGCCACGCTGCTCCAGCGCCTTGCCCGGGCAGGCTGGCAGGCTGTGGGCCTGGATGCGGGTCCGTTCTGGGAACCCGAGCAGGACTGGGTCAGCGATGAAGCCGGCTCGCACCACCTGTACTGGACCGAACCGCGGGTGATCAGCGGAGCAGACCCTGTGCCGCTTGGTTCAAATAATTCCGGCCGGGGCGTGGGCGGCTCGATGGTCCATTTTGCCGGCTACACGCCACGTTTCCATCCCAGCGACTTCCGCACCCTAAGCACGGATGGAGTAGGCGCCGACTGGCCCCTGGGCTACAGCGAACTTCGGCCCTTCTATGAGGACATCGAGGCGGAACTTCCCGTCTCCGGCGAACACTGGCCGTGGGGCGACCCCCACAGCTACCCTCACCGGCCGCACCCGGTCTCCGGCAACGGGGAGCTGTTCCTGCGCGGCGCCAACGCCTGCGGCATCACCGCGAAGGTGGGTCCGGTGGCCATCGCCAACGGCAGGTTCGGCAACCGGCCGCACTGCATCTACCGCGGATTCTGCCTCCAGGGCTGCAAAGTCAACGCCAAGGCATCCCCGCTGATCACGCACGTCCCGGACGCCCTGGCCCACGGCGCCGAAATCCGCCCCGACTCGATGGCAACCCGGATCGGCTTTGACGAGCGCAGCGGGCTGGCAACCGGCGTCGAATATGTCCAGGGCGGCGTCATCCAGTTCCAGCGGGCGCGCCTGGTGGCCGTGGCCGGCTACTCGATAGAAACCCCGCGGCTGCTGCTGAACTCCGCCACGCCGCGCTTCCCGGACGGGATGTGCAACGACTTCGATCAGGTGGGCCGGTACCTCATGGTGCAGGGCGCGCCCCAGACAGCGGGACGGTTCCAGGCCGAGGTACGGATGTGGAAGGGCCCGCCCCCGGAAGTCAGCACCGAGGACTTCTATGAGACGGACCCGGCCAAGCCCTACAAGCGCGGCTTTTCCATCCAGTGCGTCTCGCCGCTTCCCATTACGTGGGCAGAGCACGTTGCTGCCCAGGGACACTGGGGGGCGGCGCTCCGCCGCTACATGAGCGACTACCCTCATTGGGCCTGCCTCGGTGCGCTCTGTGAATTTCTCCCCCTCGAGGGAAACAGGGTCACGCTCGCGGACGAAACCGACCGCAACGGCATCCCCGTGGCCTCCTTCAGCTACAGCCAGTGCGACAACGACCGGCAACTGATGTCCGCAGCGCAGGAGGTCATGGAGCGGATCCTCACCGCAGCGGGAGCGGAGGAAGTGATCACCATCAACCGCTACGCGCACTTGGTGGGCGGTGCCCGGATGGCCGCCGGGGAGCGGGAAGGGGTGGTTGACCGGAACCTGCGTAGTTTTGCCATACCGAATTTGCTGGTCACCGACGGCAGCGTCCTGCCCACCCAGGGCAGCGCGAATCCTGCGCTGACCATCATGGCGCTGGCGGCGCGTGCTGCCCGCGTCCTGGTCCAAGGCGCCCGCAGTGGCGTCCCGACGAGCACGAAGGAAGACTGATCATGGCAACAACAGTGGCTGACTACCTGCTCACCCGCCTGGGCGAGTGGGGTGTGGACAAGGTCTTCGGTTTCCCCGGAGACGGCATCAACGGCATCCTGGCCGGCTTCGGCAAAGCGGGCAACGAGCCGAAATTCATCCAGGCCAGGCACGAGGAGATGGCCGCCTTCGAGGCCGTGGGTTACGCCAAGTTCAGTGGCCGGGCCGGCATCTGCATGGCCACGTCCGGTCCCGGTGCCATCCACGTGCTCAACGGGCTGTACGACGCAAAGCTGGACCACGTCCCGGTGGTGGCCATCGTGGGCCAGACCGCCCGCAGCGCCATGGGAGGCTCCTACCAGCAGGAGGTTGACCTGCTGACCCTGTTCAAGGACGTCGCCTCGGAGTACGTACAGATGGTCACCGTTCCGCAGCAGCTGCCCAACGTCATCGACCGGGCCATCCGGATTGCGGAGGCCCAGCGGGCCCCGACCGCGGTCATCATCCCGGCAGACGTCCAGGAACTCGAGTACGCCGCCCCCACCCACGAGTTCAAGATGGTGCCATCCAGCGTCGGGGTCCGCTGGCCCGAGATCCAGCCGGACAGCGAATCGATCCGCGGCGCCGCCCAGCTCCTGAATGAAGGTTCCAAGGTGGCCATCCTGATCGGGCAGGGAGCTCGCGGCGCCTCCGCCGAGGTCCAGGAAGTGGCGGAGCTGCTCGGGGCCGGAGTAGCCAAGGCCCTGCTGGGCAAGGACGCACTGTCTGATGACCTGCCCTACGTCACGGGCTCCATCGGCCTGCTGGGCACGCGCCCGAGCTACGAGATGATGCGTGACTGCGACACCTTGCTCACGGTGGGTTCCAGCTTCCCGTACACCCAGTTCCTGCCCGAACCGGGCCAGGCCCGTGGCGTGCAGATCGACGTGGACCCCAAGATGATCGGGCTGCGCTACACGAACGAGTTCAACATCGTGGCCGACGCGGGCACTGCTTTACGGGCCCTGATCCCGCACCTGGAGCGGAAGAAGGACCGGTCCTGGCAGGAAAGCCTGGAATCATCCATCAGCCGCTGGTGGGAAACCATGCACGACGAAGCCATGGTAAGCGCCGACCCCGTCAACCCCATGCGGTTGTTCGCCGAGCTCTCCACCCGTCTTCCCGCCAATGCGATGCTCAGCGCCGACTCCGGATCCTCAGCCAACTGGTACGCCCGGCAACTGAAGTTCCGGGGAGAGGTCCGTGGCTCCCTGTCCGGCAACCTTGCCACCATGGGCCCCGCTGTTCCCTACGCTATCGGTGCCAAGTTCGCCCACCCCGGCCGCCCTGCCATCGCATTCGCCGGCGACGGTGCCATGCAAATGAACGGGCTCGCCGAACTGATCACCATCAAGCACTACTGGCACGAATGGGACGACCCCCGCCTGGTGGTGGCCGTCCTGCACAACAACGACCTCAACCAGGTCACCTGGGAAATGCGGGCCATGGGCGGCGTGCCCGCCTTCCGCGAATCCCAGGCCCTCCCGGACGTGGACTACGCCGGATTCGCCGAAAGCCTGGGACTGCAGGGCATCCACGTGGACAATCCCGACGACGTCGGCCCGGCCTGGGAGAAAGCCCTCGCCGCAGACAGGCCCACACTCCTGGACGTCCGCACCGACCCCGACATCCCGCCCATCCCGCCGCACGCGACCTTCGAGCAGGCACGGAAGACAGCCGAGGCCATGATCAAGGGCGATGACAGCGCCTGGGGCGTGGTGAAGGAGGGCGTCAAGACCAAGATCCAGGAATTCCTGCCACACAAGGAGGGCTGACTGGTGAGACCCGCTGCGGCTCCCGTCACCACCCTCCAAGCGGCTGCCTATACTGTTCCTACCGATGCCCCCGAGGCGGATGGCACGTTCAGGTGGGACTCCACCACCATGGTGCTCGTGCAGGCCAGCGCGGGTGGAAAGACGGGCATGGGCTGGACCTACGCGCCGGCCTCGGCCGCGGGCCTCGTGAATGGTCTCCTGGCCCCCGCTGTCCGCGGACTTGACGCCCTGGACGTCCCGGCCGCTGCGGCGGCCATGGCCCGGGCAGTGCGCAACCCCGGCAGCACCGGGCTCGCGTCCTACGCCGTCTCCGCCGTCGACTGCGCCCTCTGGGACCTCAAAGCCCGCCTCCTGGACCTGCCGCTGCACAAACTCCTTGGCACAGTGAGGGACAGGGTGGCCGTCTACGGCAGCGGCGGGTTCACCACCTACTCCGAGGACCAGCTCCGAAGCCAACTGGAAGGCTGGGCCCACGACCAGCACATCCCCCGCGTGAAAATCAAGATCGGCCAGGACAACGGAACCAACCTGCCGAGGGACCTGGAACGCATCCGTCAGGCGCGCACCGCCGTCGGCCCGGACGTGGAACTGTTCGTGGACGCCAACGGTGCCTATACCGCCAAACAGGCGGTCCGCGTGCTGCGTGCGGCCGCCGCCGAGAACGTGACTTGGTTCGAGGAACCCGTCTCCAGCGACCATCTGGCTGGACTGCGGGTGGTCCGGGACGCGGTGGACGCGGACGTGGCGGCAGGCGAATACGGCACCGGGCTCCCCTACTTCCAGCGCATGTGCTCGGCAGACGCCATCGACTGCCTGCAGGCGGACGTCAGCAGGTGCGGCGGGATCACCGAATGGCTGCGGATCGCCGCCGTCGCCGCGGCCCACGGCCTGGAGGTGTCCGGCCACTGCGCGCCCCACCTGAGCACCGCCGTCGCCGCTGCAACCCCCAACTTCCGCCACCTCGAATGGTTCCACGACCACGTCCGGATCGAAAACCTCTTCTTTGAAGGAACACTCAACCCCGACGGCGGATCCCTGCAACCAGGAGACGGCCCGGGCACCGGACTAACCCTGCGCACCGCCGACGCCGCCCCCTACAGGGTCGCCTGAACACCGGCGGCAGACCACCGACCGAAAGGAAGCCCATGAGCACCAGCCCCGGCAACGCAAACCCGCCTGCGCAGGCACTAAACCGTGACCCTACTGGCCAGGACCCTGGCGCCAAAGACACCACGGCCGACGAGAAAGCGCTGCTCCAGGCGGCGATTTTTGAAGTGACGCGTAAGGCTGACGGCAGCAGTCTGCCCGGCATCAAAGACAGGCTCCAAACCGAGTTCGCGCGCCGCGGCGTGCAGGCGCCCACCCCAATGTGGCTCGATGCGGTGGCATCGGCAGCCTTCCACGGCGAGCCCTACATCATCGATCTCCCTGCAGCCCTCGCTGCCGAAGCGGCCGCGCCGGCCCCCAACCAGGAGATACGGGAGCGGCTGGCCGCACGCCGGGAGTTGCGGGAGGAACAACTGCCCCCGGGAATTTTCCCTCCAGCTTCGGCTTGGGAGCTGGATGACAACGACGTCACGCGCGAAGACCCGGAAACCGGCCGGCAGGACTCCCGAACCGTGCCGGCGGGCAGGACGTCGCTCTGGAAGATCCTGTCTGCCGCAGCGGTGGTACTCGTCTGCTTTGCAGCGGTCCGGGCCTTGGCCGTGAACAGTGTCCGGAGGGTCAGGCGCCCGGGTTCCAAGCGCACGACGGCGGGTGGTACGTAATGCCGGCATGGCTGCAGGCATGGATGTGGGGCACCATCGCCGGCGGAGCGCTGGTAGTGGGATGCGCATTGGCCTGGAAATGGAGGATCCCGCCAAAGGTGGTGTCCTCCGTGATGTCCTTCGGCGCCGGGGTGCTGATCTCGGCACTGTCCTTCGAACTCGTGGAGGAAGCCGTCAACGGCGGCGGACTGTGGCCCACCATTGCCGGGTTCGCCACCGGCGCCCTGGTTTACGTGGCCGCCAATGCCGTGCTGGCCAGAAAGGGCGCGAAGCATCGGAAGCGGTCGGGCGGCAAGCAGCCCTCCGAGCAGGACAAGCCGGGCAGCGGGACAGCCATCGCCGTCGGGGCGCTGCTGGACGGCATCCCGGAATCGGTGGTCCTGGGCGTCGGCCTGGTCACAGCAGGCGCCGTCAGCCCTGCCATGCTGGCCGCCGTCTTCATCTCCAATGTTCCGGAGGGACTGTCCAGCACCGCTGGGATGAAGAGAGCCGGCCGCAGGCCTGGTTACGTGTTTGGTGTCTGGGGCGGCATTTCCGTCCTGTCCGGGCTTGCCGCGCTGGTCGGGTTCCTGGTCCTGCAGGACGCGTCCGGGGAAGCGGTGGCATTCATCACCGCCGTGGCCGCCGGGGCGATCTTGGCCATGCTCGCCGACACCATGATTCCCGAAGCCTTTGAAGAACACCACATGCTCACGGGACTGATCGCTGCCGCAGGATTTCTTGCTGCCTTCACGATCGACCAGACAGGCGGATAGGCCCGGGCTCCAAAGATTGGGGGGAGAGCCCGGGCCGCACAGGACACGAAGCCGGAGGAACAGTTGGCAAGCATCGAAGACTACGCAATCATCGGCGACCTGCACACCGCAGCCCTGGTCGGCCGCAGCGGATCCATTGACTGGATGTGCCTGCCCCGCTTCGATTCGCCGGCCTGCTTCGCGGCCCTGCTGGACACACCGGAGGCGGGACGATGGCTGCTGGCCCCGGTCGGGGCGGGCAACTGCACCCGCCGTCGCTACCGGCCCGGCACGCTGATCCTGGAGACGGAATGGGACACTGCAGACGGGCGCGTCCGGGTTACGGACTTCATGCCGGCACGCGATGACACGGCCGACCTGGTACGCATCGTGGAGGGCCTGAAAGGCAGCGTCGCCATGAAGGGCGAGCTGCGGCTGCGCTTCGACTACGGAAGGATCATCCCCTGGGTACGCCGCATGGACCACGGCATCAGCGCCATTGCCGGCCCGGACGCCGCCTACCTCAGCACTCCCGTCCCGCTGAAGGGCCAGGACATGCGGACCGTCAGTGACTTCAAGGTCAAGGCCGGCGACCGGATCCCGTTTGTCCTGCGCTGGGCCCCCAGCTTCAAACCGGCCCCGGACCGCACCGACCCCGTTCGGGCCCTGGCCTCAACCCAGGCGTTCTGGGAGCAGTGGTCCGGCCGCAACACCATGGCCGGTGACTACCGGGACGCCGTGGAACGGTCCCTGATTACGCTCAAGGCACTGACCTATGCACCTACCGGCGGCGTCGTCGCCGCCGCCACCACGTCCCTTCCCGAAGACCCCGGCGGCAGCCGCAACTGGGACTACCGCTACTGCTGGCTGCGGGACTCCACCCTGACCCTGCAGTCACTGCTGGCCTGCGGCTACACGGATGAAGCCGCGGCCTGGCGGGAATGGCTGCTGCGCGCCGTGGCCGGCAACCCGGCCGACCTGCAGATCATGTACGGCCTGGACGGAACCCGCAGGCTGCCCGAAGCCGAACTCCCGTGGCTGGGCGGATTCGAAGGTTCCAAGCCGGTCCGCACCGGTAACGCCGCCGCTCCGCAACTGCAGCTGGACGTTTGGGGCGAGGTCCTGGACGGCCTGGCCCTCACCCGGGCAGCGGCTCCGGGCAGCAAGGACGATTCGTGGGATATCCAAGTGGCCCTGATGGAGTTCCTGGAAGGCGCGTGGGACCAGCCTGACAATGGGCTTTGGGAAATGCGCGGCCCCCGCCGGCATTTCACGCACTCCCGGGTCATGGCTTGGGTAGCAGCAGACCGGATGGTCAAAGCCGTCGAGGAGTCAGGCCTTCCGGGGCCCGGCGGCCGCTGGACCGCGCTTCGGAAGCAGATCCATGACGACGTCATGACCCGTGGCTTCGACGAAAAGCGCAATACCTTCGTCCAGTCCTACGGCAATCCGGAGCTCGATGCGAGCCTGCTACTGATCCCCCGCGTCGGGTTCCTCCCCCACGACCACCCCCGGGTCATCGGCACCGTGGATGCAATCCAGAAAGACCTGACCGAGGACGGGTTCGTCCTGAGGTACCGCCCGGACGCGAGCAACGACGGGCTCCCCGGCACGGAAGGCGTCTTCCTTGCCTGCTCCTTCTGGCTGGCGGACGCGCTGCTGGGCATCGGCCGGCGGGACGAAGCCGTTAACTTGTTCGAACGCCTGCTCTCACTGCGCAACGACGTGGGCTTGCTCAGCGAGGAATGGGACCCCCGCAACAACCGCCAGCTCGGCAACACACCCCAGGCATTCAGCCACTTCCCGCTCGTCCACTGCGCCCTCCAACTGCAGCACGGCCCCCACCACAGCAACACTCCCGTCGGTGGCCAGCACACCATAACAGGCTGAGAGGGCACCGAAATGACATATGCCAGGGGTTAACCTATGTAATAGGGCATGGAACAAACGGGGGGGAATCGGCCATCTTCGAGGAGCAAGGCACAGATATGGGTACGCAAGGCATGGCTGGACACAGTGAAGCATTGGAACGGACCCTCACCGCATCGCGGGCCTTGCTCGGATTGGTAGCCCGCTCCCTGTCAGGTGTATCGGACGCCGTTACTCTTCCACAGTTCCGCGTCCTGGTGCTGCTGGCCTCCCGCGGTCCGGCCAGGATGGGCGACCTCGCACAACTCCTCGGCGTCCACCAGTCAAGCTTCAGCAGGACGGCGGACAGGCTGGAGGCGGCGGGGCTGCTGGTGCGGGAACAGAGCCCGGGCAGCCGGCGTGAAGTCGTGGTCTCGGCGACAGCAAATGGACTAAGGATCGTGGAGGACGTGACGCAGGCCCGCCGCCGGGAGATCGCCCAGGTCCTGGCTGGCCTGTCGCCGGAAGAACAGGACAAGGTTGCGGCCGGCTTTGAACTGTTTGCCCTAGCGGCGGGAGAGCCGTCGGCAGCAGAAAGCCTGCTGCTGGGAATCTAGTTCGCCGAAGTTTCCGGCCCCGGCCTGCAGACGAAGGGATGAAGCCATGTGGGAGGAATTGACACTCACGCCGCAGCAGGCCCTCGAAGTGGTGCTGTCGACGGCGGGCATGTACATTGCGCTGCTGGTCCTGGTCCGTATGCTGGGGCAGCGGGTCCTGGCACGCGTGGCAAGTTCGGACCTCGCCACCATCGTGGCCCTGGGCGCTGTTATTGGCCGCGCTGCGCTGGGCTACACGCCTACGCTTGGGGCCGGTCTCCTGGCGCTGGTGAGCCTCTTCGGGATGCAGGCCGTCGCGGGACAGCTGAAACGATGGCGCGTAGCTGAGCGCTTTCTGCAAAACCGTCCGGTGCTGCTCATGTCGGGCGGCACCGTCATCCGCGACAACCTCCACAAGGTGCACCTGACCGAAGCGGACCTCTGGCCCACCCTCCGCCTGGCGGGAGTAAGGAACCTGGACGAGGTGGCCTGCGTCGTCCTCGAAACCACCGGGGAAATCAGTGTCCTCAGGCGGGGCGCGGACCTGGACCCGCGGATCCTGGCGGACGTGCCCGGGATAGACAGCCAATCAATTTCGGAAGGGCCGCGGAGAAACTCCCACGTGCCGGAGCAGCCAAGACCGTCGGCGTCCCTGGTGGCCAGGGCCGGACGCGTGGGCCTCCACCACTTGTTCACGGTTCAACAGCGGCACGTATCCGCCCGTGCGCGGCGCGGCTACTTCATCGCAGCCGGGGCGCTGGTTGTGGCCGGCGCGGCGCTCTTCGCCCTCACCCTGTGGGGTGTCCTCCACAACGATGGGCTCAGTGAGCTTGACCTTACCGCCCGGCAATGGCTGCTGTTGCAGCGCTCCGCTGTGCTGACCGCCGCCATGACGCCGGTGGCGCTGGTGTTCGGGCCGGTGGCGATGCCCATTATTGTCCTGGTCGTCATGGTCGCCTGGGCTGTGGTGGAAAGGCATGCCTGGCGGCCCCTGCTTTTCGCCGGGGCCATGGTGGCCGGCGTCGTCATTTCGCAGATCATCCTGCCGATCGTCCACCGATCCCGGCCGCCGATGGATGACATGCTCCTCGCACCCGATCCCAGCTTTTCGTTTCCGTCGGGCCATGTATTGGGTGCCTGCGATTTTCTGCTGGTCCTGGCATACCTCATCACATCACGGCGCCAGGACAAGCGGCTTGCGCGGGCCCTGTGGTCCGTAGCCGCTGTGCTCGGCATCGGGCTGGTGACCTTGAGCCGGCTGTACCTGGGGTATCACTGGCTGACCGATGCGCTGGCCTCCATGTTCCTGGCCCTGGCAATCGTGGGCGCAGTCATCGCACTGGACACGTGGCGCACGGCCAGGGTTGTTGCCGGGGAGGCAGGTTCATCCCCCGCGTCCGCGGACCGGCCGGAACCGGAGGCTTCCCCTGACCAGGTAAGGCACGAGCCTATTCGGCTTTTTCATCGAAGCTGAACCCGCAGGCGCAACGGTAGGTAAGCGTGCCGGCGGCGCTCTCTTTGTTTTCCTCCGGGCCGGCCGCTGCCGCCTCCGCCGGGGGCATGGGCTGCATAGCCTCCCCGCAATGGATGTGCGTGGCCAGCATGCGCTGCAACTGGGGGTCGTCCGAAGCCGTCCACACGGTTTCCTTGTACCGGGTCATGCCGTCACCCGGGCCAGCGCGGCCAGGAGCTTGTTGCAGGCCTGTTCGGAACGGCGGCAGGCACCGGCGCAGGCTTCGCAGTGTTGATGCATGGAGGCACGTCCGGCGCACTCGTCGGCACAGGCCATGCAGGCTGCCCGGCAGGCTTCCACCACCGCACGTGTCACCTGCCCATCGCGCCCCTGGTGGCGCGAGAGGATTTTGCCGGTGGCTACGCAGGCGTCCACGCAGTCGAGGCTGGTGCGGATGCAGGCAGCAAGCTGCGCCGCCGTGTCCTCACTGAGGCAGGCGTCCGCGCACGCGGTGCAGGTTTGGGCACATTCAAAGCACGCCTGGATGCACTCGGCCAGCGTGGCCTTGTCCAGCTCTGGCGCGCCCTGCGCGCGGGCGTCGATCATCGATTGAACGTTGGTTGTCATTGGCTTGTCTTTCCGGTTTCGCCAGCAGTGGTATTTGCGTAAAACAGCGCTGCTTTTTACGTCCGGCTGACGCCAAGCTGTGCCACCGTGGGCGTGGAAAGCTCCGGCTCAGGCGGTATGTGCGGGAAGAAAAGGGGGCATTCGCCGGTGCGGTGGTCCAACTGCCCCGAAGGGTGTGTCAGCGCTGTCCTGAGTGGAGCCGGTTCAGCGCGGGGGGCCTGCCGGCGTTCAGATCGGTCCCCCCTCAGCGGTGGCCTGTCCTGGAGCGCCGCACCCGGAGTGAACGCAGGAAGCTGGCGGGAGGACGACGGCGGTGTGCTGGCCTGGGCACGTTCAGCTGGGACCGAAGGCACCACCTGGGACCACGGCGGCGCTGCAGCAAGAGACCCTGCGGTATCAGGAGGTCCGGAGACTGCAGGCATGTGGCCCGCAAGGGTGTATCGGCTGCCCTGCATGTAGGAGGCCGCACCGGCGATGAGAAACGCCAGGAGGATCCACACCAGGGCGGTGGGCAGCGCGGAGGGCCTGCAGCGGCGCTTCCCTGGCGGCGCACTGTGCAGCGTGGCCCACAGCCGCTTCCCGTTGAACATCCTTAACAGCCTAGCTTCACAGGAGGTGGGGCAGGTCACACCTGCATTACGTTTCGGCCCCGGGTTGGACGTCACGGGCAACCGCCTCTGCCCGGTCGAGCAGGCGCCGCCGTTCCGGAGCTGAGTAGTCCGCCGCGGCTACCGCGCTGCGCAGCCGGTCCAGATGGTCCAGGACCACGTCCCGGTACAGTCCCTTCCGGTCGCAGAATGCGACTTCATGCAGGAGGTCCAACAGGCGGGCTGCCACGTCCGCGTCCGCGGCGCCGTAAGTCCTGGTCTGGTTCACCGCCAGGTCCATCAGCCCACGCAGCCCCGGCAGTGAAAGCACAACCCGCACGCGCCCGTCGTCGTCGGTCATGTGGTCGGGGCCGGGCTGCCTGTCCACCAGCATGCACAGCAAAGCCGAGAGGTGGCCGAGGACGTGCACTGCCGTGGTGGGGTCGTTGATGCCGGGTGACAACGCCCGGGCCGCCACGTCCACCAGCTGCCGGAACCCGAAGCCGACATCCTGGACGCTGGTGCGTTCGAACCCGGTGGACACCGCATGGTTGACGTCCCGGCAGAGCGCTTCCCGGGCATCCGGTCCAAGAGCGGCTCCCGCGTCCAGCGGCCAGGCGGTGGCGAACGGAACGCCCTCCACCAGGGAACTCCCTGGTTCCCTGTCAATCCGGATCACGGAGCTGGAGTCCACCGCAGCCGCCAGGAGTGCGTCCTTGTCCAGGGAGGTGAGGAACCCGGAGGACGCTGCCGTGATGGGAAAACTGCCGGGCTTCGGCACGGGCAGGGCGCCCACAACGGGCCGGTCCTTCGGGAACACCCTGTCAATGGCGTCCCGGGTTTCTCCGTCCACCCGGCGCATCATCGTTTCCACCCTGATCTCCCGGGTGAGGTGGGCGAGGAACAGCACCAGGCCCACCACGCTGGCAATGGCAAGGGCGAAGGCAACGGTTACGGATATTTCGGGGACAAAGAGAGTGTTTCCAGCGGACTCGTCCCGGACGCTGCGGAGGACGGTCAGGGCAAACGCGAATGCTGCCAGGAACAGCGCCAGCGTCCCGTGGACAAACCGGTCGGCGGTAAAAGTGCGCAACAGGCGGGGCGAAAACTGGCTGCTGGCCAACTGCAGCGTGACCACCGTCAGGGAGAACGTCAGGGACGTCACCGTGATCAGGGATCCCGCAATTGCCTGCAGGACCGCCCTGGCCGCGTCCGGGCCGCCGCTGAAGAGCAGGACGCTGACGCTGTCCGGCAATTGCCCGTCCACGGTCGAGTCGAGCGCCGGCAGTGCGACTCCAAGCACCACGGCTACTGCCACCGCCAACGCCGGCAACGGCCACAGCTGTGTCCGCAGCGTGTCCAGCCAATGGGCGGCGCGTCCGCTCAGCAACGCTCGGCCTCGCCTGGGAATGCCTCGCTCATTGACCTCTCCTCCCCTATCCCGGTGGTTTCGGACGGGTGGCCACCCCTGTTCAGCTGCCACCGGCCGGACCAGAAGTACCCAGCGTACTGTCTGCAGCACCTTGCGTCCCGTCGCTGGGGCCGGCGCCCGCCCCGGGTCACAGCAGGCCCGCCCACACCAGGCCCCCGCCGATGCCTACGGCCAGGATCAGGACCGCTCCCGCCAGCGCAGCACCGGCTGCCCACGGCTGCGGGCTGAAGTCACCCGCGCCCGGGGAATCCGGTGACGCCGCACGGAAGGCCGGGGCAAGCCAGCGGAGGTAGTAGAAAAGGCTTGCCACCGTGTTGACGGCGGCGATCACCGCCAGCCACCAAAAGCCGCCGTCCCACGCGGCAGTGAAGACGGTGAGTTTTCCCAGGAAGACTGCGGTGGGTGGCGTCCCCACGAGGCTCAGCAGCGCCACCACCAGCGCAACCGCCTGCCACGGCTGGGCGGCGGCGAAGCCTTCGTAGGCGGTGAGGACGTTCCGGCGGGGGTAGGCACCGATAACTGCGAAGGCTGCCAGGTTGCTGGCCGCGTAACCGGCCAGGTAGACGAGGACGGCCGGGAGCGCCAGCGGCACGGCCCCGGCCACGGCGAGCGGCATCAGCAGGTAGCCTGCCTGGCTGACGGTGGACCACCCCAGCAGGCGCCGGGGATTCTGCTGTGCGAACGCAGCCAGGTTGCCCAGGGTCATGGTGAGCGCGGACAACAAGGCGACCAAGAGCGGCCAAGCCACCGTCGGCGGCATGTGTTCCAGCAGGCGGTAGGCAGCAAGGATGCCGCCGATTTTGGGAACGGTAGTGGCGACCGCGGCGGCCGCGGTCCCGGCCCCCTCGGCGGCATCCGGAACCCAGAAGTGACCGGGCACGGCTCCTGCCTTGAACATCAGGCCGGCAAGGACGCCCACCAGCCCCACGCCGGCAACGGCACCGGACGCCGTTTCGAGTCCGGCCCGGAGGCTTCCGTAAGCGGTGGTCCCCGCCGCGGCGTAGAGCACCGTAGCGCCCAGCATCAGCAGGATGCCGAAGAACGCGCCCTGCAGGTAGGTCTTAAGCGCGGCTTCGGCCCCGGGGACGGTCCGGCCCAGGCCGATCAGGGCGTAAAGCGGGATACTGGCCAGGAGGAACCCGGCGATGAGCACCAGGAGGTCCGCCGCGCCCGCCAACACCATGGCGCCAAGGGAGGCCAGCAGGATCAGGCTGTAGGTTTCGCTTTCGCGTTCGCTGCCGCGGAGTTCGTCCGTGCCCAAGGTGAACACCAGCAGCGCGGAGACTGCAACCACCAACCGTCCGCCGCCGCTGATGGCATCAACGGCGTAGCTGCCCGAATAGGCGGAGGTTTCGGGGCCGGCGAGGGCGGCGGCCGATGCGGCAACGGTGCCCGCCAGGGCCGCCACTCCGAGCGCCCGGCTGACCCATTGCCGTTCCCTCGGCAGGAAGGAACCGGCCAGCAAAGCCGCAATGGCCCCCGCCAGCATCAGGATTTCCGGCAGCAGCACCAGAGCGTCGGTCCCCGGATTCATGGACTCCACAGGCGGCTACCCTCCCAGCTGGCTGACCAGGGAGGCCGCAGCCGGAGCGATGATATCCAGCAGGGGAACCGGCACCAGTCCAACCAGCACCGAGAGCACCAGCAGGCCACCTGATGAAAGGGCCTCCGCCGGGCGAAGATCCGTCACGGACCGCGATTTTCCGCGCGTTTCCCCGGTGAACACCCGCTGGAGCGCCCGCAGGAAGAGTGCGGCGGTGATGAGGATGCCGGGCAAGGCCAGGGCCGTCAGCGGGGCGGCGCCGATGCTGCCGGCAAAGATCTGGAACTCCGCAATGAATCCGCTGAATCCGGGCAGGCCCAGCGAGGCGAAGGCGCCCACGGCAAAGACTGCGGCGTAGCGTGGCGCCGGCGCTGCCAGTCCGCCGAAGGCGCCCATGTCATAGGTACCGGCGCGGCTGTGGAGGACACCGGCCAGCAGGAAGAGAGCGCCGGTGATCAGGCCGTGGCTGACCATTTGCGTGACGGCACCGGTCACCGCGGTTTCCCTGGCCGCCTGGCTTCCGCCGGCACCGGCGGCGGCCAGGGCCAGGATGATGTAGCCCATGTGGTTGACGGAGGTGTAGGCGATCATGCGTTTCAGGTCGCTTTGGGCAAGGGCAAGCAGGGCGCCGTAAAGGACGGACACCACTCCGACGGCGATCAGCACCGGGGTCCATGCCCGCCAGGCGTCCGGGAGCAGGGGCATGGCAATCCGGACGAAGCCGTAGGTGCCCATCTTCAGCAGGATGCCCGCCAGGACCGCCGAACCGGTGGACGGTGCGTCTGTGTGGGCCGGCGGCAGCCACGTGTGGAACGGCACCGTGGGTGTTTTGATGGCCAGGCCAACGACGACGGCGCCCAGCACCCACAGTCCTGCCGGATTGTCCCGCAGCGGCTGGGCCCGGAGCAGCTCGGGGATATCGAACGTATGCGGGGCGGCCCCCAGGTAGAGGCCGATGAAGCCCAGCAGCAGCGCCAGCGAGCCCAGGAAGGTGTAGAGGAAGAATTTCAGCGCGGACCTGGCCCGGTCCCCGTGGCCCCAGCCGGCGATGACGAAGTACATGCCGACGATCGAGAGGTCGAAGAACAGGAAGAACAGGATGAGGTCCTGGGCGGCGAACAGGCCGATACTGGTTGCCTCCAGGAAGAGGAACAGCGCGGCGCGCGGTCCGGGCCGGTCCCTTGCTCCCCAGTCGTAGATGGCGCAGGCGAGGAAGATGACGGCGGTGAGGACGATCAGCGGCAGCGACATCCCCTCCACGCCCACGTGGTAGCTGCTTCCGACATTGGGGATCCAGCGCAGTTGTTCCTCGTAGGCGAGGCGTCCGGGCCCGGGATCCCGGTACCCGGCCCAGAAGATGGCGGCGAGCAAAACCTCGACGACGGCCGCACCCAAGAACACGTAGCGGGCAGCGCCGCCGCGCCTGCCAAACGACAGGATGACTGCTGCCGCGGCCAAGGGGAAAAGGATGGCAAGACTGAGCAAGGTCACCTCACGACGATCAGTAGGACGGCCGCCAGGACAATGACCACGGCGGCTTGGACGTAGTAATGGTGCAGTTGTCCGGTCTGGGGCCGGCGCGCGGCCCTGCCGGCACGGCGGACGCTGCGGGCAAGGGCGCTGACGGCCCCGTCAAGGGCCTGGTCCGTGATGGCGCTCCGGCCTGCCGCCCGGGCCGTGGCTCCGGCCGCCGCTTCGGTGCCGGAGTCCAGGGCCGTGTCTGCCGTGTTGAGGGCGCCAGCCGCGCGCAGCGTCAGGCCGGCGGAGCGGCCGGCGGCGCAAGCCAGGACGGCGTCGTCGAACCGGGCCAGGTGGCAGGCGGCGGAAAGCACAGGTCGGACCAGAAGGATGTGGGCGGCACGCTCCATCTGCAGCCACGCTGCCGCAGCCGGCAAAGATGGAAAGGACGCGCCGTACCGCCATACGGCGATCAGCACGGCCAGGGCAAGAACGCCTGACAGTGCGAGTTCGGGCAGGGAGGACGGTGCCCCGCGGCCGAGCATCCCGCGCACCACGTCCCCCACCGGGCCCAGCACCAGCAGGCCGGAAAGTGCGGCTGCGCCGGCAAGTATGCTGACGGGCACCTGTTGCCAGCGGCTGACGGCCCGGCTTCCCTTCTCCTCCGAGTCGTACCCGGCTGAAGTCCCCGGGAGCGCCGGTTTCCAGATCAATGCGGCCGCCCTGGCCGCATAGGCGGCCGCCAGCACTGCCCCTGCCAGGCCGGCGAGGTAGAGCGGCAGGGAGTGCTCGCGTGCCGCGGTCAGGACGTTGTCCTTGGTGGCCCACAGTGACAGCGGCGGGATTCCGGCCAGCGCCAGGACGGCAAGGGTGAAGGAGGCGCCCAGCAGGGGCCAGCGCCGTCCCGCTCCGCGAAGATCCGCCAGCCGTTTGGTTCCCAGGGCCGCGAGCCAGGCACCGGCGGCCAGGAACAGTGCACTCTTGGTGGCGGCGTGGGCCATCAGGTGCGCGGCGCCTCCTGCCGCCTCACCAACGCCGGCGGCCATGGTGACGAATCCCAACTGGGCTGATGTGGAGGCGGCCAGCAGCTGCTTCAGGTCCTCCTGGCCAACCGCAATCAGTCCCAGCACCACCGCGGTGGCTGCACCTGCCCACGCTGCGGCGTCGGCGGCCCACCCTGCCGCCGCAAGCAGCGGCTGGACCCGAAGGAGAAGGTAGCCGCCCATGGCCACCATGGCGGCCGAGTGCAGCAGCGCACTGACGGCGCTGGGACCGTCCATGGCACGGGACAGCCAGAAGCTGAAGGGCAGCTGCGCGGCCTTCCCCAGGGCTGCAACCAGGATTCCCCCGGCGGCGATGTCACGCCAGGGGGTGGGGAGGCCGTCCAGCGCGGCGAGCGCCATTGCGTCGCCGGACAGTCCGCCACCGGGCAGCGCCCCACCGGACAGTGCCCCACCTGATACTGCCCCACCAGACAGTGCGGCCGCCATCGCCGCACCCGCGGCAAGATACAGCCCCAGGTCGGCCGTGCGGGTGGCAATGAAAGCGGTCAGCCCGGACGATACCCGTCGCGATTGCCGCCAGTTGAACCCGATGAGAGCGTAGGAGGCGGCCCCCATGATCTCCCAGGCGAAAAGCAGTGCGGGCAGCGTGGTGGCGGTCAATGTCACCAGGACCGCGGCGATGAAGACCAGCATCAGGCCGTGGAACCGGGCCGGGCCGGCGATGCCGGCTGCTGCTGCGTAGACCAGCACCAGGAAGGCCACTGCGGCAACTGCCGGGAGCAGCAGCGCGCTGAGGGCGTCGACCTCCAGTCCGAAGCCGGCCCCGGCCAGGAACGGCACCCACAGGGCAGGCCGCAGGGCCGCCGCAGCCGAGGCGGCACCTACTACCAGCGCGGATATAGCGACGGACACCAGCGGCGCCGCGGCGTCCGCCTTCCGTCCGGCCACGGCCAGCGTGGTCCCGGCGACGGCGGGAAGCGCAATCAGCAGGATCAGCAGCCAGCTCATCCGGACAGGTCCGATGCCATGTCGGTCATGTCCGTTCTGCGTGAGCGGTGCAGCAGGATGGCAACGGCAAAGCCCATGGCCATTTCCACCGTCATCGCGGCGATCACCACCAGCAGCAGCACCTGCCCGTCCGGTGCCGGGGCCAGGAACCACCAGAAGCCGGCCGCGGCGAGGATGACCCCGTTGAGCATCAGTTCCAGGCCCATCATCACCATGACCACCACCTGCTGGGACATGGCTCCGTAGAGGCCCACGCAGAACAGCGCGGCTGCCGCCAGCAACACCAGTTCAAGGCTCATCCGTGCCCACCGTGCCCCTGGTGCTCTCCCCCGCCTTGATGTCCTGCATCCCCGTGGTGCCCACCCTGCCCATGGTGGGCTCCGCCGTCGCCCTCTTTGGGCTCGGGAGGCACCGCCGGGTAGGCGGCGTACCGGCTGCGTGGATTTGCCAGGACCAGGGCCGAGACCAGCGTGGCGAAGAGCACCGGGCTGACCACCAGCATCACCAGCATCTTGGAGCCCATAATGGCCTCACCGAGCGATGCCGTGAGGTTCCCTGCGGCCGGTGCCCCGCCCTGTGGCCAGTCCGCGAGGAGGATGCCAGCGGCCAGGAGCAGGAACAGCCCCACCGACGCGGAGGCAGCCAGCTTCTTGCTGTGGACCATGTCCATGGGCATCAGGGCCGGGTTCATGCCCATGAACATGATCATGAAGATGGCCATGATCGCCATTTCCATGACCATCATCAGCACGGTAATAACGCCGATGTACTCGAGCTTGAGTTGCAACAGCATGATGCCGACCGCCACGAAGGACACGGCCAGGGCATAACTGGCGCGGGCCATCGAGTCCGTGCGGAACACCGCCACTCCCGCGGCAACCGCAACGGCGGCAAGGGCTGCGAAGACAACCGTTTCGAGCATCAGCTGCCCCTTCCGGTGATGGTGATGACGGAGACAACCAGGACCTGCACGAGGACCAGGGGAAGGCCCACCACCCACGCCGGTGCCATCAGCTGTTCCGGCCGCAGCTGCGGAATCCGCCGGCGCAGGGCCACGAGCAGCCAGAGCAGAGCGACCGCCTTGGCAAGAAACCAGAGCCAGTCCGGGAACCAGGGGCCTGACCCGCCGCCCAGGAACAGTGCGACGGCGAAACCCGACCCGGCAGCGAGCAGCGAATACCGGCCGGCCAGCACAAGGAGCCGGTCCACGCCGGAAAGCTCGGTCAGGATCCCTCCGCCGAGGTCCGCGGAAATGGGGGCGGTGAAGGGCCGCTGCAGCGAAAACGCCAGCACGGCGGCCAGGAAGACCAGGAAGGCCACGGGCATCCACACCACGAACCACAGGCCCTCCTGCGCCGCGACAATATCGGCCATCCGGAGGCTCCCTGCCGCCACGGCAGGGGCGGTCAGCGCGAACATCAGCGGCAGCTCGTAGGCCAGGACCAGGGCCAGGAAACGGTACCCGCCCACCAGGGGATACACGCTGTTGGCACCCCATCCGGTCAGCCAAACGAAGGCCCACACCATCACGTCCATGGCGTTGAACCAGACGAGCCCCACATCAAGGTCGGACACCACCCATGCGCCGACCGGGAGCACGGCAACCTTCAGGGCCGCGGCCACCAGCAGGCCCACCACGCCCACCTGGCGCAGCATGGCGTCTGCCGACACCGTGGTGCGCCTGCGCTGGCGCAGCAGCCGTGCCCCTTCGGCGACGGGAGTGAAAGCGCCCCTGCCCGCGCCTCCGGCGCGTGCCGAGATGACACCGTCCGCTATCGCCCCGGACGATGCAACCACGACCAGGACCGCAAGGGCTGCCAGCGGCCCCCAGGACGGCAGCTGCTGGACTGCGCCGCCGCTCATGTCATTCCCCCTTCCATTGCCGGCATGGATGCAGGCTGCAGGTCCAGGCTGGCAACGATGAGGCGCGCCACGAATAATTCCTGCCCACGGACAAGCCCGGGCAGGGTGTTTTGGGGGTCTAAGGCTGTCGTTGAATGAGCCGCCGCCGGATCTACCATGCGCAGCAGCCGTTCCCACGCATCCGTTCCGGCTAATTCCCCTGCTGCCGTACCCTGCGGGATACGCCCCACCCCGTGGAGCGTCCGCCGCAGCAGCCAGTTCCGGCGAAGCCTGGACGCCTCGGCATCAAGCCGCTGCAGGCATTCCTCCATGCCGGCCCCTGACCGCGCGGCGTCCCGGACAGCCCTGATCCGGGCCGCCTGGTCAGCACCGGCAAGCTTCATTAGCCGCGCGGCGAGGTCCATCCGGCGGATGACGACGGCGCGTTCCCGGCTATGCGGGCGGTCGCTTCCGACGGCGGGCGGGTGGAAGGCGTACTCGACGGCCGCGGCAAAAACGACGTCGCCCTGCAGCTCACAGCGCAGGACAAGTCCGGCCGGCCAGAGTGGCAGGTAGGGGCCCAGCGGCAGCTTCAGCACGTCCAGGTCAAGGCCGTCCCGGTCCTTGCCCTCGCCTGCCAAGGGGATCCCGCCCGGCATCGGCATGTCCATCCCGCCATGGTCCATGCCCCCGTGGTCCATGTCCCCATGGGACTCCATCCCGTCGTGGTCCATGTCGCCGTCGTCCATGTCCTCGTGGGACTCCATTCCCTCATGGTCCATGTCCCCGTGGGAGTCCGTACCGCCGTCGTTCCGCTCGTGTTCGCTGGTCCGCCCCTGCTCGGCCTGGCGTTGATGGTCCTCGTCCGCCAATTCGGCGGCGCAATGGTCCAGCAAAGCGTGGACGTCCTCCGGACGGCCGGCGCGCGTCCGGCTCCTGGGACCCGGCATCTGGTTCCAGAGGCGTTCGAGGCCGTCGTCCCCACCGTTCGGGACGTCGCCGCACACGCAGAGGATGTCCGCGTCGCCCGGCGACAGCGCCTCCACCCAGCCCCTGCGGGCTATGTCCTCTTCCGCGGCCATCCTGGCGCGTGCTCCCCCCGCCGCCTCCGCGATGAACACGTGGCAGCGTTTCACTGCGGCCCGCGCCAGAGCCCTCCTCAGGCCCACTTGAAGGCCCCTTCCCGCCAGGCCCACGCAACGCCTGCCATCAGCACGCCCAGAAACACGAACATTTCGATGACCGCGGAAGCGCCGAGCTCCCTCACCACAACGGCCCAGGGATACATGAAGAGCATTTCGACGTCGAAGGCCAGGAAGATCAGCGTAGCGGGATAGTAGCGGGCGTGATACCGGGAGAGCGCGTGCTGCTCAGGGATCCAGCCGCTGGTGTACGGCTTGTTGACGAGTGGATTAGTGGCTGTGGCGGTGAGATGGTTCAACGCATACAAACCGCCTACACCGGCGACGGCCAGCGCGAAGGCGAATGCCAGGTTCAGGTAAGCCAGCATGGCGTCCTTTCCGTTTGTTCGTCAGCAGCCGGGCTCGCGAGGATCGTCAGTATGCTTACCGTACCCTGCACGACCACGAGTTATGGAGCCGGTGACGATATGGTTCGGTTCCTGGGCCGGCTGAATGCTTTCGATCTCCTTGTAACTGTCGCTTTCGGCTCCACGCCGGCCACCATCCTGCTCAACCCGGAAATCGCCTCTTTCGAGGACCCGCTGCGGACGACCCGCCCCAGCGAGTCCATGGTGCTGCAGGCAGTGCGTTCCACCGGCTCCGGAGACGTCGCAGACGTTGCCGCCGTACTTCTCGAAACCAACGGAACCATCAGCGTCATCCCCAACAACAAGCTAGGCACCGGATCTGCCCTGAAAGGTGTCCGAGGAAACTTACAGGCTTGACGCCGGCAGGGCTTCGACAGGTCAATGGGTCCTTCCACCCGCAGGGTGGGCCAGAAAGAACGCCCTTATCCCGGCGGCGCCCTCGCCTTTCAGGAGCCAGTAAGCTGCCCAGCACTCAAGCGCGAAGCCTGCCACCCCAACAAGCAGAAGCCGGGTAGCAGCCCCGGCCACGACAAGTGCCAAACCCGCAAGGATCGCCAGGATCGCCAGCACCAGCCGACGTGCCCCGCCGTCCCCGGGGTGCCCTTTTCCGAGATTGTGCGCCCACGTGGGATCGTCGCTTTGGAGAAGGTTTTCAAGCTCCTCCAGACGCCTGCGCTCGTCGTCTGACAACGCCATGGTCCATCGCCTTCTTGGGCTTAGGTTCGTCTCTTGTCCTCTTATTCAGGCTATGCACCCTGCCGGCGCCGGACAACGGGTGTTGCCCGCTCGTGATGGGCGCCCCGCATTCTTGACACGGTTGTTACGGCCGCCGCCTCAAAACGGGCCTACGGTTAAGAAAAGCACCGCTACCCGGCACCCCTGGCTCCCCCTTCACGCGCCGGGTGCGTCCCGCCAAGCGGCGGCGGCCCCTCTGAAAGGATGCGTGGCAAGATGCACTCTGAATCACTACCAACGGGGAATTCCATTCCTCCCCGGCCGGTCAGGCCTCCAGTCAGCAAAGAAGAGCCCCCAGTATCCGGAAAAGAACCGGCCAGGAGAAACGAACCAGCCCAAGTCACCAGGGCGGGGATGATCTGGGTGGCGACAGTGGCGGCACTTGTTGTGTTGAGCCTGCTGATCGTTTTCATCCTCCAGAACCAGGACCAGGTCCAGGTCCAGTACCTGGGACTGTCGGGATCCTTGCCGCTTGGCGTCGGGCTGTTTATCGCGGCCGTCGCCGGAGGCCTGCTCGTAGCGATCGTGGGCGCGGTACGGATTACCCAGCTGCGCAGGGCGGCCAGCCAGACACAGCACCGTCGCAGCGCCCCGGCGCCATCGGCCCTTACCCGGGCCCTGCGGCGCAGGCACCAGGACGAATAACGGCGGTGGCCGAAGGGCCACTGCCTGAACGCAGGTCAACTGCTCCCAAGCCAAAGGAACGGCGGCCCTGAAAGCTCCGGTCCGCCGGCGGACGTGCGCCTTTCGCAGGCCGCGGCGTCGCCTGCCGTTCCCAACTGTTTCCAGGAAGGAATCCCCCATGTCATTGACGCGTCTCATTCGTGCCCTGCTCTGTTTCCTGCTCGCGTTTGGTACAGCCTTAGGGCTAGGCGGGTGCTACAACGCCGGAGCCGAGAACTACAAGTCTGTGGCCCCTGGCGCCAACCTCGACCTGCAGGGACTCGAACTCCGGAGCATCTCGCTGGTCACCGCCGCCAAAGACTCACCGGGCCGCCTCCTGGGGATGGTTTTCAACCGCACTGGTGAAGACATCGGGCTGGTCATCAAGGACAAGAACAACACCATGGACCTGACCGTCCCGGCCCACGGCCAGATCGGATTCGACACGTCCGAACACATTCTTCAAAGTACAGAGAACGCGCCGGGGGCACGCGCCGACCTCACCGTCGAAGCCAAGGGCAAGAGCGAGGTCATCGATGTTCCGGTGCTTGATGGGACCCTGTCGCAGTACGCCCCCTACGTACCGAACTAGTACCAGACCCACGCAGGCTGCGGCGGGGCGGGTTCAGGCGCCATCGGCAAACCCGGAAACAGCACAGCCATTGCGCAAATGCAACTACTGCGTTTTCATAAGGGTATGGATGCCCACGGCTGCCTGCCCGAAGGAGAGCCCAATGAAATCGATCAGACTTTGCGCGGCCGCGGGAGCGACCGCTGCAGCGCTTGCCCTGGCAGGCTGCACCGGCGGCCCGGCGCCGGGATTAACCACAGCGGCGCCAGCCCCGTCGAACCCGGCGGCATCCCAGCCGGGCGGAGCGGGACTCTCAGCAGTCCCCGGGGTTGTCAAGGACGTTGAACCTTCCGTCGTCACCATCCGTACAGATATCGGCCTGGGCAGCGGCGTCATCTACAGCAGCGACGGCTCCATCGTGACGGACGCCCATGTGGTGGAGGATCAGCAAAAGCAGCCATTCAAAACCGTCCAGGTCCAGTTCGCGGACGGATCGCAGGACCAGGGCACGTTGGTGGGCGTTGATGACGTCACCGACGTCGCCGTCGTGAAGGTTGACCGGACGGGCCTTCCTGCCGCACGGTTCGCTTCATCGGACCCGGAGGTCGGCTCCATGACGGTGGTCATCGGCAGCCCCCTGGGCCTGGCGGAAACGGTCACCGCTGGCATCGTCTCCAGCCTGCACCGCAATATGCCGCCCTCGCGGGAATCTCCCCATGGCGCCATTGACCTGCTCCAGACTGATGCCCCGATCTCCCCTGGCAACTCCGGCGGCGCCGTAGCCGACTCCACCGGACAGGTCATCGGACTCTCCGAGGCCTACCTGCCGCCAAGCTCCGGAGCCGTGGCCATCGGCTTTGTGACGCCATCGGCCACAGTCACCAACGTGGCCGACCAGCTGCTGGCGAGCGGTTGGGTCAAGCACGCCGCCCTTGGCGTGGTCCCCACGGACATCACGCCGCAAATTGCCCAACGCTTCTCATTGCCCGCCACTGCCGGAGCGCTGATCGTCAGCGTGTCGCAAGGCAGTCCGGCCGAACAGGCGGGCATGAAGCCGGGCGACATCATCACCACGTTCGCCGGCGCAGACGTGCGAAACGTAACGGACCTGCTCGTGGCCCTCAGGAAGCAGGATCCGGGCCAGCAGGTGGAGGTGGACGTACAGCGCGGCAAGGCTTCGCAGAAGCTGCACGTAACCCTCGGAAACCTCGCCAACCAGCCCTGACAGGTCGAACACGGGGCGGTGGGGCTTCCGCTCATCCAAGGAACGATTGCGTATACGCAATCACCGAAATACTGTTAAATGCCGGGCTAGACCAAGGAGGGATCCAGATGGAAACAGCACGTCGCGTCGTTGTTGTCACGGGAGCCAGCGGCGGGATCGGCCGGGCTTCCGCCATTGCCTTTGCGAAGGAAGGCGACGCCGTCGCCCTCCTTGCCCGCGGGGAGGCAGGGCTGGCAGCAGCCGCTTCCGAGGTCGAATCCTTTGGAGGCACAGCCTTGACCATCCCGGTGGACGTGGCCGACGCCGGGGCGGTGGATGCGGCGGCCGACCGGGTGGAGCGGGAGCTCGGCCCCATCGACGTGTGGGTCAATGTCGCCTTCACATCGGTCTTCGCGCGCTTCGATGACATCCGGGCCGATGAGTTCAAGCGGGTCACCGAGGTTGCCTACCTGGGCTATGTCTACGGGACCATGTCGGCACTCAAGCGCATGAAGCCCAGGAACCGCGGGACCATTGTGCAGGTGGGGTCAGCTCTCGCCTACAGGGGGATACCGCTGCAGTCGGCGTACTGCGGCGCCAAGCACGCCATCCAGGGCTTCAATGAGTCCCTCAGGACCGAACTGCTGCACGAGGGCAGTCGCGTCAGGACCACGATGGTCCAAATGCCGGCGGTCAACACCCCCCAATTTTCCTGGGTCCTTTCCCGCCTGCCGCATCAGGCGCAGCCGGTACCCCCGATCTACCAGCCGGAAGTGGCAGCGCAGGCCGTGGTGTACGCCGCCGCCCACCCCCAGCGGCGTGAATACTGGGTGGGTGGCAGCACAGCGGCAACCCTGATCGCCAACGCAGTAGTCCCCGGCTTCCTTGACCGGTACCTGGCGAAGACCGGTTTCAAGGCCCAGCAGACCCGGGACCGCCGGAACCCGCACCAGCCCGCGAACCTTTGGAAACCTGCCGATTCGGGCCGGGATTTCGGAGTGCACGGGATCTTTGACGACCAATCCCTGCCACACAGCTACCAACTCCTCGCATCCCACCACCATGGCGTCACCGCCGCAGCCGCCGGCGCCCTCCTCGCCGGCGGCGCCGCCGTCGGAGTCCTCCTGCGCAAGGCAGCACGGTGAAAATGCTCGAGCTGATCCGCACCGCCTACGGAACAACAGCACTCATCGCCCCGGGGGCTGTTGAGCACCTGCTGAGCGGCCACGCCCCGGACGAACGGGCCCGAACCGTGATCCGGATCCTGGGCGCGCGGCACCTGCTGCAGGCCGCCGTCACAGCCCGGGGCAGCCGGGGGATCCATCTGCTTGGCTGCGGGGTGGACCTGCTCCACGCACTGACTGCCGCCGGCCTCGCCGTCGTGGATGAACGACGGCGGCCTGCCGCTGCGGCGAACGCCGCCATCGCCCTCGCATTCGCGGCAGGGGAACAGCGGTTGTCTTCAAAGAGCCGCTGACCACGGAACCGCTTGACTCCCAACCGATCACAGTCACAACGCAGGAGGAAAGGAAGACGATGGAAAAGCAACAGAATCCCCCCATGGACCCGGACACGTCGGAGGCCACCAAGACCC
Source organism: Arthrobacter sp. MOO21 (assembly GCF_057369995.2). Classification (NCBI taxonomy): domain Bacteria; kingdom Bacillati; phylum Actinomycetota; class Actinomycetes; order Micrococcales; family Micrococcaceae; genus Arthrobacter; species Arthrobacter sp. MOO21. The sequence goes on from NZ_CM170671.2 coordinate 4,106,859, forward strand.
AGCTGGACCTGGCAAAAGGCCAGGGTGAGGCTTTCGGCAAGGCGCTGGAGTACATGGTGCAGCAGGTGGCGAACACAGGAGGGAAGCAGCACGCCGGTGAGTACATCGTCGGGTACGCGGTGGAAGACGCCGAGGGAATGTACCGGTACCGGAATGGACAGCTCGACTGGCAGAACCCGGACGGCGAAAACGCCCACGTGGAGATCACCGTGTGCGATGCGGCGGACGGCCGCTTCGTTCCCGCGGTGAAGGTTATGGCAGCGCTGATTACGCCCGGGGGCCAAAAACTGGGCCCGCATGACCAGGAACTGGTGTGGCACCCCATGCTCTACCACTACGCCCGCAACTGGACCCTCCCGGAGGACGGGGAGTACACCCTGCAGGTCCACATTGAACCGCCCACCTTCATGAGGCATGACGAGGTCAACGGGTGGCGGTTCACGAAACCGGTGGACGTGGAGTTCACGGGCGTCAAGATCCAGCGCGGCAGCGAACCGGTCACGCCGCCTGCCGGGTAACGCCGGACCGTGTCCGGCGAAGCACCCCGGCACTCAGGGACGTAAGGCCGGACGAACGACTAGAGGAAGGACGCTGCATGGGAAACGATTCCGCACGGAAGAAGGAACAGAAGCTGTCGCTGACCGGTTCTGTGGCACTGGGGACGGGGGTGATGATCGGAGCTGGAATTTTTGCCCTCGTGGGCCAGGTTGCCGAGTTGGCCGGCGGCTGGGTGGCCTGGGCCTTCATCGCCGGAGCCCTGGTGGTCGCGTTCAGTTCCTACTCCTATATCCGTTATTCCGCGACGAATCCGTCGTCGGGCGGAATCGCAATGCTGCTGAAGGCCGCTTACGGCCCTGGGGTGGCTGCGGGCTCGTTCTCCCTGTTCATGTACGCGTCGATGATCCTGGCCGAGAGCTTGCTGGGCCGGACCTTCGCCACCTATCTGTTGAGGCCCCTCGGGCTGCAGGACTCGGCGCTGTGGGTGCCCGTCCTGGCGGTCGCGGCCATCGCGGGCGCAGCGTTGGTGAACCTGGTTGGCAACAAGTTGGTGGAGGGCTCCGCTACGGTGACCGCGGCCATCAAGATAGCCGGGATCGCGGTCTTGGCAATCGCCGGAATCTTCGCCGCCGGGGTCTCCTCCCTGGGTGGCCTCTTCAGCAGCGCAAACCGCACGCCGCCGGATGCGGGACCAATGGGGTTCCTGGCAGGTGCCGCCCTGTGCATCCTGGCGTACAAGGGATTCACCACCATTACCAACCAGGGCGGGGATCTGCGCGATGCCAAACGCAACGTGGGCCGTTCCATCATCATTGCGATCAGTTTGTGTACGGTGCTGTACCTGCTGATCATCGTCGCAGTCACCGGAAGCCTCAGTGTTCCGGAGATCGTGAGGGCGCGGAACTATGCGCTGGCAGAGGCCGCTGAGCCCGCGTTCGGGCCCTGGGGTGTGGGCCTGACCGCGGTGATCGCCGTCGTCGCCACGCTGTCGGGGCTGGTGGCCAGCCTCTTCTCGGTTTCCCGGCTCTACGACATGCTTCGCGATATGGGCCAAGCCCCGGGCCTGCCGGGAAAAGAGGGGCACCAATCGTTGTTCATCACCGCGGGGCTGGCCATCGTTGCGGCCGCATTCTTTGATCTATCCCAGATTGCCTCCCTTGGGGCAGTCCTCTACCTGGCAATGGACATAGCAATCCACTGGGGCGTCATCCGGCATTTGAAGAACGATATCGACGCCGGGACCTGGATCCCCTGGACCGCGATTGTGCTCGATACGGTCGTCTTGGTGCCCTTCGTGGTCCTTAAGGCGCAGTCGGATCCGCTCACCGTGGTCATCACGGCGGTGGTAGCCGTGATCATCGTCGCGGCCCAATGGATCGCGGTCCGGCACAGGCATACGAGCGACGCGCCCCCGCAGGAGAACTCCGCGCACACCTACTCCGACTAGGACGCGCCGCCGGCAACAGGGCGGAAACGTGGGCACCGGGCGTTTCAGTTTTCGACGAGTCCCAGTGGGGGCGGTGCAAGGCCGAACTCGTTCTTCAGGGCGGACCGGGCCGCGTACCAGCCGCAAAGCCCGTGGACAGAGGGCCCGGGCGGGGTGGAGGACGAGCAGAGGTACACGCCCCGGGCGGGCGTCCGCCACGGGTCGGGGGAAACCACCGGGCGCTTCAACAGCTGCCGCGTGGTAATGGCTCCTGCGGCGAAGTCACCGCCGATGTAGTTGGGGTCGTACTGGCTGTACCCGTGCGCGGTGATGGCTCGGGAGGCGAGGATTACGTCCCGGAAGCCCGGGGCGAACTGTTCGATCCGGGACACGATGGCCTCGGTCATATCCACCGTGGAACCGGAAGGCACATGGGTGTAGGTCCACAGGACGTGGCGCCCGGAGGGGGCGCGGCTGGGGTCCATGGTGGACGGCTGGCTCACCAGGACGAACGGATCCTTCGGATGCCTCCCGGCCGCCACTTCCGCTGCCGACCGTGCCATGTGGGCCCGGGTACCGCCCAGATGCACTGTCGGGGTCGCTGCCAGCTCCGAGTTGGTCCACGGCACCGGTCCGGAGAGCGCGAAGTCGACTTTACTGACGGCGTTCCCGTACCGGAATGAGGAGATCCTACGCAGGTAGCTGGAGGGAAGCTCGCTTCCCGCCAGTTCCGCGAGTCCAGCGGCGGAGACGTTCAGCAGGACAGCCTTTGCCCCGGAGTCCTGCCGAACTTCCGCCACCGAGGACGCCGGGGAATCCAGGACAATTTCGCCGCCATGCTCCAGCAGGTCCGCAGCCATGGCATCGGCGATCGATTGCGATCCGCCCACGGGAACGGGCCATCCGCGGGCATGGGCGTGGGCGCCCAGAAGCAGCCCCGCCCCGGCTGTTGCCAGCCCGGGCAGAATGCCGATGGAGTGCCCGCTCACGCCGGTCACCATGGCCGGCGCCAGTTCCCCCGAAAACCGCAGGTTCCACCATGGGCCTCCCTGCTCCAGGGTCCGGGCGCCGTAAGCCACCGCCGCCAGCGGATCCCGCGGGATGCGGATCAGCTGATGCTGGGTGAGATCGGTGATCCCGTCCGCCCTCTGGACCAGGGGCCCGAAAAGCCGGCGGTACGCGGTGCCGTCGCTGCCCAGTCCTGACGCCGTCCGGTCAAGGCTGCGGTAGGCGATTCCTGCCCTGTTCGCGTCGAGGGCATGGGCGAAGGAGATCCCGGGAACCAGCAGCTTGATACGTTTTTCCAGTTCGAAAGCCTGGAAGAACGGGCTTGCCAGTGCCATGGGGTGCACGGCCGAGCAAACGTCGTGCAGGAAGCCGGGCAATGTCAGTTCGGAGGTGCGGGTCCCTCCCCCGATTTTGCCGGCCGCCTCCACCAGCCGGACCTTCAACCCTGCCCGGGCCAGGGTCACGGCCGCCGCCAAGCCGTTAGGCCCGGCGCCAACAACAACAGCGTCCGTCATGGTTCCGCTCCTCCCGCCGAGACCGGCAGCCGGCTGTGCGGGGCGCGCTCAGCCCTCGCACTCGGTGCAGTACAGGTGGCCGTCCTTTTCCTTGGCAATCTGGGAACGGTGCCGGACCAGGAAGCAGGAGTGGCACGTGAACTCGTCTTCGGCTGCGGGCACCACCACTACCGTGAGTTCCTCGGCCACGATTTCGCCGCCGGGGGCGCCGACCACGTCGGCATCATCAGGGACATCCAGCTCCCGGACCACGCTGCGGGCGTCCGGGGCGTTGGCGGATTTGAGGTCCTCGAGCGAACGCTCTTGTGTTTCCTTAACGTCGGTCCGCAGTTCGTCGTAGTCAGCAGCCATGATCATCCTCGTTTCCTTTGCAGTTCCGTACCCAACGTATCTACCGCCCTGGTTGTTCCCGTCGGCGCCTACCGCAGCATGGATACAGGTGGTGCGGGAATGGACGTCCCCCCGTACTCGACGGCGGCAGCGTCCATGAGGTGGCCCCACTGCGTGCCTGCGATGTCTGACCCGTTCACGCCGGCATAGTACTTCCCGTTGATCGTGATGTCCTGGTTGGCCCACTGGGGACCGAAGCCTTTGTAGCTCCCGAACCACGAGGCGGTGGCAATTCCCGTTGTAGCCCCCACGGTCCAGGTCTGGGTGTTGCCGTCCGTGGTTCCGGTCTTTGCGAAAATGTCATGGTCCCTGTTGACGGGGATTTTGTAGCCGGAGCCTTTGACCAGGACGCGCTCAAGTGCGTACGCCACTCCGGCGGCCACCTTCGGATTAATGGCCTGGGCGCAGTTGGCCGAGGGAACCGGGTAGTCGTGGCCCTGGGCATCCTTGACGGATTCCAGCGCGACCGGCTCGCAGTGAACGCCGCCTGCCGCGAAGGTTGCATAGGCGTTGGCCATGTCCAGCGGTGCCACATCCTGGGTGCCGATGAGGCTGGCGATGCTGGACAGGTCGTAGGGCTGGTTCGTGTGGCCGTTCTTGACGCCCGCCGCCGTCGCCATCTTCTGGATGTCACAGAAGTCCAAACGCGCGGCGGTCTGGAAGGTGATGGTATTGATCGACTGGTAGAGGCCCTGCAGGACGCTCATCCGGTAGTAGTGGTGGGGATCATCGTTGGGCAGAGGGGTCTGCCCAACGGCTGGGTCATAGGAGCCGGACGTGGTCCCGCAGCTGTTCTTCCACGGGAAGCCTGCCTTGTAGACGCGGACCGCCCCGTCCAGGATGGTGGCCATGGACCGGCCGGACCGGAGCCATTCGGCGAAGACGAACGGCTTCATGGTGGAACCGATCTGGAAGCCGCCGGCGCCGTGCAGTGGGTTGCCGTTGGCGTCCTTCTCGGGGAGGGCAAGGTTGCCCGTATAGTTTCCCGGTGCTGCCGCCGGGTTGTAGTTGGTGTTTTGCGCCATGGCCAGGACCTTTCCGGTTCCTGGCTGGACGCTGACCAGAGCTGAGCCGCGCTGCAGCGGGTCGGTTGCCGGCAGCGCGGCGTCGACCTCTTTCTGCGCGACCTGCTGCAGGGCTGGGTCCAGTGTGGTGCGGATTGTCAGTCCGCCCTGGTCCAGGAGCTTCTGCCGGGCATCCTCGTCCGGACCGAACGCGGGGCTGTTGAGGATCAGCCGCTTGACGTAGTCGCAGAAGTAGGGGGCAAAGGCCGCGGCGGCGCAGCCCTGCACGCTCTGGTGGACGTCCAGGCCCAGGGGTGCGGCCACGGCCTGGTCATGTTGCGCGTCAGTAATGCGGCCCTGTTCGAGCATCTTGTTCAGCACCACGTTCCTGCGCGCCACCACATGCTCGGGATGGGCGAGGGGGTCGTAGTAAACCGGGCTGTTAACCACCGCGGCCAGGGCGGCCGCTTCGGGCAAGCTCAACTTGGTGGCTGGGACGCCGAAGTACTCCTCGGCTGCGGTTTGCACCCCATAGGCGCCGTTGCCGAAGTAGACGATGTTCAGGTAGCCAGCGAGGATCTCATCCTTGGAATACTTCTTCTCCAGCGCTATTGCCAGCTTCATCTCGCGCAGCTTGTCGCCGATGGTTTTCGCCGCGCCCGTCTTCACCTTGTCAGCGTTGCCGTCGGTCACCAGGGATTCGATGATGATGTTGTTGACGTACTGCTGGGTAATGGTTGACGCGCCCTGCCGCCCGCCCTGGATGGTAACGGCCAGGGCCCGAAGGATGCCGGTGGGATCAACGCCCCCGTGTTCGTAGAAACGGGCGTCCTCGATGGAAATGATTGCATCGCGCATGAAGGGGGACATCTTGTCCAGGCTGACGGGAATTCGATTCTGGGAATAGAACGTGGCGATCACGGAGCCGTCTGCCGCCAGCACTTTCGAGTTCCGTGCCGGCGGGTTCAGTTCCAGCTCGGCCGGGAGCTGGTCGAAGAAGCTAATGGAGCGGCCCGCAACCGTTGCCCCCACCGCCGTGGCGGGAACGAAAAGGCCCGCTGCCAGAATGCCGCAGGCTACGCAGACCGTGATGAAGGCCAACAGTTTCGGTACCAGCGCCTTTTTCACGTGCATCCACATTCTTCCTTGCTCGTTGGCTGCGCAAACGGCGAGGCACAAGTGCTTCGTGCCTTCTCCGCCTGCTCCGGTGAGCCTGCCCCGGCATCTTGCCAGCGCAGCGTCCCCCTGCTTACATGTAGTAGTGCATATGTTATTTGCCAGCATACGTTCACTGCCCCACTCTGATGCAAATGGCAGCACCTCCGCGCAGGCACCGGCATGAAAGCCCTCGTGGTCGGCGCCGGCATCGCCGGACTCGTCGCGGCCCGCCAGCTCGCCCTGGCCGGCTGGGACGTTGAGGTGCTGGAAAGTCCCGGGCACCGCGGCCCGACGGCTACATGATGGACTTCTTCGACCCCGGGGTGGAGGCGTCGGAGCGGATCGGCCTGTACCCCCGGCTGGCAGTGGCGGCCTACCACATCCAGTCCGCCGACTACGTGGATACCAAAGGCCGCACTACATGCAGCATCGACGACCCCAGGTTCTCTGAGCTGGCCGGTGGGAAGGTCCTAAGCCTGCAGCGCCCGGATATCGAGGCAGCGGCCCTGGCCGCGCGGGATAATCTCCCGGCAGGGTGCGGGTGCGTTACGGGGCACGGACGGTCAAGGCGCGCACAGACGGGGATGGCGCACACGTCCTCCTGGAAAATGGCTTCCGGCGGACGGTGCGCGCCGACGTGCTGATCGGTGCAGACGGCATCCACTCAGAGGTGCGCGCCGGCGTCGAACGGCCCCGAAAGGGACTACCTCCGGCCCTTGGGCATGCGGGCCGCAGCTTTCATCATCACCGACCCGGCCCTGAATGCGCGCTTCCAGGGCAGATTCATCCTGACCGACACGCTCAACCGCATGGCCGGGCTGTACGGCATCCGGCAGGACGAGGTGGCGGCCTTCCCGGTCTACCGGGACGCCGTGTCACGGGGGGAAGAGGCAGCAACGGCCCGCCAGCGGCTCCGCAGCGAGTTCGCCGGCCTGGGGGATGGGGTGGAAAGGCTCCTTGACCTGTGCCCCGCGCATCCCTACGACGACACCGTGGCGCTGGTGGTCATGCCCCGCTGGCACGCCGGCCGCACCGTCCCGGTAGGTGACGCGTGCGGCGCCGTCTCGCTGCTGGCCGGCCAGGGCGGCTCACTGGCCATCGCCGGGGCCGCGCTGCTCGGAGACGTCCTGGGGCCGGTTGCCACACCCAGCGGCATCGGGGCGGCGCTGGAGCGGTTCGAGCAGCAATGGCGCCCCGTCGTCGAGGTGGCACAAAAGTCGGGACGGCGGACCGCCGCGTCTTTCTTTCCCAGGAACAGCGCCCAGCGCCTTTTGCGCAGGTGGGTCATCCGCGTAACCCGCCTGCCCGGCGTCGACCGTATTGTGGCGCACCAAATCCTGCGCAGCATCGCCAAGTAGGGCCGATAGCCGCATGCAGCACAGTGACGAAGCCGGGAACCTAAGCGCGGCCGGCGGCTCACCAACACAGGAGGGCCAGAGCTGGCGATGTGTTCTTCGCGCAGAACGGGGACAGGGACGTGCCAATTACTGGCTGCGGCCGGGCTTTCCCTACAGTGGAACATGGCAACGGCGGATGGAAGGGCGGTGGGTCGCATGAGTGCCCCGTTCCGGCTCCCCCGCACCCTGGTCTTTACCGCGGCCATGTTCGCTCTGGCTTCAGGAGCCCACCTGCTGGCAGGAGGACTCCTCCCATCGCAGGGAATCTTGGCCGGAATCGCGGCTCTGGTGTTGGCGCCGGTCATGATCCTCTCCAAGACCAGGGTTACGACACCTGTGATGATCGGGCTCTTGGCTTCCAGCCAGGTCGCACTGCACTGGGCCTTCGACGCGTTCTCTGTGTCCTCATCATTTACTCCTGCCGCCGGCCCTCATGGGCACAGCGCATTGCCGTCCCCATCAGCGGCCGAAGTCCTGATGCATGAGCATGCCAATGTGCCCGGTGCCTTGATGCTGGTTCTGCATGCGGCAGCAACCCTGGCCACTGCCATAGTCCTTGCGAAAGGCGAGGTCGCAGTGTGGGCGCTGGCCGCATGGCTGCGTCCATTGGTCCGGATCCTGACTTCCCTTGCCATCCCGGAGTGGCCGCACATTGCCGAGCCGGCCGCCGTCGTCATTACCTTCCGGTGGCGGAACCTGCGCCTGCCCGCCCTCCGCGGGCCGCCGGACTTCCACGCCGCACTCTAAGCGGCTGCCAAACCCCGCGAAGCCCCCTGGCCGAAAGCGCCAGGGGCCCGCCGCGTTGCCATTTTTCCTGCGCCGCCGCACTTGCGGCCCATTTTGGCGCACCCTTTTGGAAGGCTTTGCTTTGAACACCCCATACCGCCGTACCCTCAGAACCCTGACCGCCTCCGCTGCTGCCGCTGGAATCCTGACGGCCGGCGCCGCCGCTGCGTCCGCCCACGTCAGCGTGAACCCAGACGATACCGGCGCCAACGGCTACTCCCACCTGACCCTTAACGTCCCCAACGAGTCCCCCACCGCCAAGACCAGCAAGCTCGAGGTCACGCTGCCAACCGATACTCCCTTCACCTCCGTCTCCGTCAAGCCCGTGGAGGGTTGGACCGCCAAGGTGGTCACCGGTGACCTGCCCAAGCCCGTCACCGTGGCCGGCACAACGGTAACCAAAGCCCCCGCCTCGGTGGTGTGGACCGCCGACGAAGCCCACCAACTGGGCCAGAACCAGTACCAGGCCTTCTCGCTGTCCGTGGGCCGGCTTCCCGCGGAGGGCACCAGGGTCACCTTGAAAGCGGCCCAGACGTACACCGACGGCAGCGTGGTGAAGTGGGACGAGGAGAACGACGAGGGACAGCCGGAACCCCAGCACCCGGCACCGTCGTTTGTGACAACGGCCGACGACGGCGCTGCCGCCGCCACGGCGTCCCTGTCACCGGGTGCCGCGGCAGTGAAAGTGACCCGAACGGCCCAGGATTCCGGGGACGCGGCGTCAATGTGGGGCATGGTGCTGGGGGCGGCAGGCTTTGTACTCGGCGCAGCAGCACTAGGGCTGGTCCTCGCCGGCCGCCGGACCCGGGCCGCTGGAAAATAGAAGGGGAGACCGATGAAGACCACCTCCTCCTCCACTCCACTGGCCTGGCTGGCACGGGTGCTGCTGCCGGTCGCCACCGCCGCGTTCCTACTGGTTTCTTCGACACCGGCCCAGGCGCACGACTCCCTGGCGTCCAGCAACCCGGCCAGCGGTTCCACGGTCGATGCCATGCCCGCGAAGATCGAACTGACATTCGACCACACCCCCATCGCCATCAACTCGATCGTGCGCGTGGAGGACCCCAGTGGCACGGACCAGGCGGATGGGCCCGTATCGATCGTTGACAACCAGGTCAGCCAGGCTGTGAAACCGGATGCACCCAAAGGTAAGTACACAGTGGTGTGGCGCGTGGTGTCCTCCGACGGCCACCCCATCGAGGGTACCTTCACCTTCACCGCAGGCGGGCCAAAAGCGGCACCCGCTGCTGCGCCCGCGGCGGCTGCGGCTGATACCGGGCTGCCGGCCCAGCTGGTGGTGGCGGGCATTGTTTCTGCCATCCTGGTCACCGGGCTGGCAGTGGCCGGGGTTTTAGTTCGGCGCCGGCTGCGGAACTCCGAAGGCGAGGATTGAGCGGCCTGCGCTTGGATGCCCCGAGGCTGCGCGGGATCAGCACGCGGCCCTGAGCGCCGGTGTTCCTCCGGTGCTGCACTCCCATGCCTACAGGACGCCCGCGGAAAGCGGGGCGTGCTGTAGGCATGGCGGGGCGACATCGGGACGAGGGCACAGCATGTTGCGGGATGCGTCTTACTCGTCCGCGGCGTTAAGGAGTCATCAAGAAGCCGGTTCTCCGGGTCGGGTTGACTTCCTGTCTGCTAGGTTCAGCGGTGACGCCGGGATAGCGGAGGAAATAACTGCGAAAACATAGTGCCCAAACATGCTGGATGAGCAGCGGAAGACCGCTCCCCCATGCCGGACCGGCCCATTGCCCTGGATACGCGCGCTGAAGGGGATGGCGGTTGGGGATGTTTCCCCTCCTTAGCGAATCTCGCCGCGTGCCAGCGGCAGAAGAGATATGTGAATGAGTCCTGAGAGGACAACAGCCCGAAACCGGGTCCGAAACGTCCGGGCTCCTGCCCGCCCCACTAAGCGGCGGGCCCGGACTGCGACCGGTGCGATGCTGCTCCACCCGGTTCGACTCGTGCCCTTGGCGTTCCTCGTCGGACTTCCTTGGCTCGAGTCCTTTCTGCTGGGCGCCGTCCTGGCCCCGACAGACCCGGCATTCGCCGCGGCCATCGTTGGGAGGGACGAAATTCCCGGCAGGCTCAGACACCTCCTGAACGCGAATCCGGCGTTAACGACGGCTTGGCGCTGCCCATCGTGCTCGTCCTGCTCGCCGCCGCCGGTGCCCCCGCTCCCCCGGCACATGAATAGGTGTAGTTCACCAACCGCCCACCCAACAAAACCGGAACGAGGAAACGCAAGAACCCACTCCCAGCAGGCGGAAGGCTCTCCAGTCAGAGACTTGAACCCGCGACCCCACACACTTGCATAGGCTCCGCGGCAGCCAGGCAAAAGCCCGCACCCCCCACCGTCAGAGGCGCCCCCGCGCAAGCTTTGTCAACACGTCAAAGCAAAAAAGCCTCTGACGAGGGAAAACACTGTGCCCGAGGTGGGACTCGAACTACATTCCAAGCCCTGCAAACACTGGGAACCCGCGAAAACATGCGGAGTCCTGGACAGTCCGGAGGCTGTTGGGCCCAGTACGGGACGAAAAGTGTGGACATTGTCCACAGCCCCCTTTCGGGGGCGCTGGAGCACTACCGGGGCATCAGATGACTGGAAATCCCGGCGGCAGAGTCCAGCAAGTCGATAGTGCCCGCGGCGACTCCGACGACAAGGTCGAAGCCTTCATCCGTGGTGAAGCCATGCCTGTAACCGTTGATCCACAGCAGCAGCACCATGAGCGTCCACGCCGTCCGTTTGTTGCCATCAATGAGTGGCTGGAACCGCGCGACCGACTCCAACAACGCGGCCGCCTTCACCGCAAGCTCCGGATAGGCGTCCACACCCATAACAGTGGTAGCCGGCCTGGCCAATGCTGAGGCCAGCAATCCGACGTCGCGGATATGGAAGCCGTATCGATCAACTACCTGGAGTGCATCCTCAATGTCCAGGTACGCCGTCACGCGTCCTCAAGGCGCTTCAGCAACTCCGCATCATGACTCATAACAAAATCAAGCCCCTCGCTGATCTCACGCCGCCGCGCATGGCGCTGCAGAACCAACTCTGCACCCTGCAACAGAAGCGCGGACTTGGACGTATGTTCCTCGGCAGCCAACTTCTCCAGCCGCCGATCGAGGTCTTCAGGAACACGAAGATTCATAGCCATCCCCAATGGTACCAAAGCGGTACCCACGCTTGACTGGGCTGCCTACCTCGCTGGTGGGACCAGACTCACCCGTGCAGCGTCGCCGTGTCCTGGAAAGCTCTGTTGGGTTTTTCAAGGAGGTACGCTGCTGAAGCCAGAAGTGTATTTACTTCCGGCCTCGCTCTAATCCCCTCGAGCCGACACCCGCTCACCTGTCTCATAACCAAGGATGAGTGCCAGATTTTGGCTACGAAGTTACGAGACATAGTTACGAGAATCGCCCTTGCCATCGCGCGTAGAAGATTCCGTAGGAAATAGGCGACCATGCAGCTCAGACGTCTCTCCGCGGAAGTAAGACGTCTCATTTCCCAAGGGTTTCGAGACGCATATGTCTCTTATTAGTTATGTCGGCTGAGACTAGTGGAGGAGTTTGTGAATGACCGATCCGTCTCCGTGGAAGATCAGCGTTCTGCCTTGGCCGTCAATCCAGACCCAAAAGTATGAGGCGTCTTCGCCGACATCATCCACCGTGCCACCTTCGGATGCACATCCGGTTCGTTTGACGATCACTCTGTCGCCCGGGTTCAAGTGAATCCAGTTGTGATAGCTGAGTAGGCGACTTAGTGCGTCGGTGGATGGGACTTTCAATAGCTGCGTGCCTGCATTCATGGTGTTCCTTCCGGTGGATTTAGGCGTTTCCGTCCACCAGGTCCGGGTATATAAGGAAGGGCGGGGCGGGCACCCGTGTGCACGCCCCGCCCTTTTCGTTTAGTACTGCTAGGTCAGTTCTGGGGTACTACCTGCATGCTTGGGGGCTAGCGCCTCCTGCTCGACCGCGTTGTCTTCTGTGTCCGCCAGGCCTTCCTTTTTCTGCACCCTCTTTGCCCATGCTGAGGTCACGATTGGGCAGAGCACGGCGGAGACGACGACTGAGGCTGCGACCAGGACGGTGGCGTGTTCTGCTGCCGGGGCGTAGACAGGGTTGGCTGTGGCGATGATGGCGGGAACCAGCGCGGCGTTGCCGGCCGTGGTTGCTGCGGCAAGGCCTGCTACGCCGTCACCGCCGGTGAGTTTGTCGGCGAGGAGCAGCACGGCGCCGCCGACGAAGACCACGAACAGGCCTAGGGCGATGCCGAGCAGTCCGGCTTCGACGACGGCGTTGAGGTTGATGGTCAGGCCGAGGGCCAGGCCCAGGAACGGCACCATCGCCGGTACCAGCGGGGCCAGGAGATGACGCATGTTCTTATCGAGGTTTCCGAGGAGCATGCCCAGTGCCAGTGGGAGGATGGCGCCGACGAGTGCCTGCCAGGGGAAGGCGGCGAGACCGGCGATTCCCAGTGTGACCATGGTCAGGAAGGGGCCGGATTCGAGTGACAGGATGGAGTACGCACCCGCATCGCGCTTACGCCCGAACTGTCCCATCAGTGAGATGTAGAGACCGCCGTTGGTGTCATTCAGTGCGGCGACAAGCGCCAGGGTTGAGAGGCCTGCGAGGATCCCGGATTCGATGGGTGCTTCACCGAGGAATCGTCCGGCGATGACGCCAATGAGGACGGCGAAGAGAATTTTGGAGCCGAGCAGTACACCGCCCTTTTTGAGGATGTAGGGCGTTGATTTGACCTCGAGTGTCGCGCCGAGGCAGACAAAGAACACGGCCAGCAGCGGCGCCAGACCGGTGAAGAAGGCCCCTGTAAAGGAACCGAAAAACTTGCCGGCGTCCGGGGCGAGGGTGTGGATGATGGCGCCGATGCCAAGTGGCACCAGCATCATTCCGCCGGGAACTTTTTCAAGGGCTTTCTTGATGGGAATCGTCATTGATTTCTCCTGTGAATAGCTGGGTGGTTGGGAGCTGCACGGTTCGGACCGTCAGTTCCGTTGCTTTTTGGGGTTAGCCGAGGCCTGGGATGAGCAGGACTTTGCAGGCGTCTCCGGTGAGAAGTTCTACGGCTTCGTCGATGTCGCTGAGTTTCTTGCGGTGGGTGATGAGCCAGTCGAGCTCGAGTTTGCCGGAGTCAAGCAGCAGCAGGCTTTGTTCCCAGGTTTCCCATAGCCGGCGCCCGAAGATGCCGCGAAGGGTGATGCCTTTTTTGTTGATGTAGGCGGCGATGTCCACTTCTGCGGGGCGGCTGGGGTGTCCGACGGTGATGACGGTGGCTTCGCGGCGGACGGCTTCGAAGAGTGTGGTGAGGGTGCCGGGGGCTCCGGAGCATTCGAAGGCGACGTCGAAACCGCCGCGGCGGCCGGTTAGTTCGCTGCAGCGTTCGATAATGCCGTCGTTGGGGTGCATGGCGGTCGCGCCGAGTTTTTCGGCTTGGGCGCGACGGTAGGGGTTGGGGTCGACGGCGATGACGTGGGAGGCGCCCATGAGTAGTGCCAGGTTCACGACGACGAGGCCGACCGGGCCTGCGCCGCTGACGAGCACGGCCCGGCCTGCGACGGAGTAGTTGGCGCGCTGGATGGCGTGGACGGCGACGCCTGCTGCTTCGAGCAGGGCTCCGGATTCGAGGGACAGGCCGGTGGGGAGCTTGACGCAGATGTCCTGGGGGACGGCTGCGTATTCGGCGAAGACGCCGTCGATGTGCATGCCCAGGATCCCGGTGCGTTCACAGGTGTGGGCGTCTCCGGTGCGGCAGGGGAAGCATTGTCCGCAGGTCAGGTGGCTTTCGAGGGCAACCTGGTCGCCAACTTGCAGCCCGGTGACGCCGGGACCGACCTCGACGATGGTTCCTGCGCCTTCATGGCCCAGGATGACCGGGAGGTTGAGGTTGAACGCCTGGGCTGACGGGGTCCATTCGTAGAGTTCGCGGTCGGTGCCGCACAGGGAGGCGGCTCCTACTTCGATGACGACTGTGCCTTCTGTTGCCTTGGGGTCGCCCGCGTCGGTGACGTACGTGACGCCTCGCTCTGCTGCGTTCTTAACTACTGCCCGCATGGGGGCCGCCTTTCATTGGTTCTGGTGATGCGTGGAGGAATTGTGTGGAGTGTTAGCTGGGGAGCTGGCCGGCGAAGCGGCGCAGGATGTCGGTTGGTCCGACCTGTCCGCCTTTGAGCAGCAGCCGGGATCCGCCGACGGCGGAGGCGCCGTCGGCGCGCAGGATGGGGCCGGCGGTGACGAACTGGTCGGACACCCGGAGTTGGCGCACGCCCATGGCGATGAGTGCGTGGCTGGAGGTATCTCCACCACAGACGGCGATGTCCCGGGTGAGCCCGGCGTTGGCCATCCTGGCGGCGATGCCTCCGATCAGGGTGCCGACGTAGCCGGCGTCCACTGGTGTGCTGGCCCCGTAGCGTGGGTCCGCCGCGCCGCGGGTGGTGTGAACGACCACGTTGCGCCCTGCCCGGAGGGCGGCTGAAACGCGTTCATCGAGGGCGGCGACCAGTGCGGTGTCATCGCGCTGGAGCAGTTCGGCAGGCACCGGGACGTCTTCCCAGCCATTGGAGATGGCGTCGTTGATTTGCTCGGCCGTGGTGCTGGAGGCCGAGGCGCTGACGGCCAGCACTGGTCCAGACGGCTTCTGGGGGCCGGGTGTGCGTGGGGCCTGGTCCGAGATGGACCTGGCCAGTGCTGCCATGATGCCGCCGGATCCCACGATGATGGATGGGCCGTGGCCGTGTTCTTCCCGCGTGAGGGCTTCTGCGATGGCGTCCATCTGGTGTTCATCCACGGCGTCGACGACAAAGGCCTGCGCCGCGAGATCCCGGCGCCGTTCCGCCCAGGAGTCCTTGAAGGTGCCGTCCTGGTAGGCGGGCAGGTGGATCGCCCCGGGCACTTGGGTGCCGCCGAGCTGTTCGGCCAGGACCTGGCGCAGGTCCGCCTCGGCCATGGGGGTGGACGGGTGGCGGGACATGACGGGGTGACGGTCCAGCCGGTAAATCTGGCCAGCGTAGGTTGCGTAGTGGTTGCTGAAGGCGGTGTATCGGCCAAAAGCGGGCTGGGCCGGCGCCACGGGAACGGGTCCGTGCAGGGGGAATTGCTGATGGAGCAGCTGGATCCCGCGGCCGATACTCCCGACAGTGGTGGAGCTGTCAAAGGTGGAGCAGACCTTGTACAGCAGCACGTCCAGGTTCAGGGCCGCAATCCCGGCGAGGTCCCTGATGACCAGGTCGTCGAACGCTGTTCCGGACAGGGAGCGGGCCGGTCCTGCAAACCCGACGACGTCGGTGTCCTTCGGCAGCGGCGCGTCCCCGATGACCAAAGCAGCTTCCAGGCCGTAGCGGTGGGACTGGGCCAGGACGTCGGCGGCTCCGGTGAGGTCGTCCGCGACGAAACCGAAAGCTGGCATCTCAGGCACCTTTCCCGAAAGTCTGGACAGCGTGCAGGAGAGCATCGTCCCCCGTTTGAGCGAGTTTGTCCGCTGCGTTTTGCAGCGACACCCCGTCCACTGCTGCTTCCCACGCCTGGCGCAGGCTTCGCACTCCAGCGCCGGGGCCGTCCGGGTGGGCGGCGACCCCGCCGCCGGCCAACATCATCAGGTCGGTGGAACCGACCGCGTCGAAGGTGGGGCCGGGGGTGGTGACATTCTGCCCGGAGGACAAAACAGGCAGCGGTGCAATGGTCTGCCCGAGCGGTTCGAGGAGGCAGCGAATGTTGGCCGCGACCTCTTCGTCCAGTTCGTAGAACTTGCTGCCCAGCCCGCTGGCGTGCAGGTGATCGGCGCCGGCGAGGCGGGCCATCTGCTGCCAGACCCGGTAATCCATGCCCAGGGCCTTGGACCGCATCGAAGCCGCGAGGCCTGCCCGGTGGCCGTGGATCGGTACCTCGGCGAAGCTGCGCAGCAAGGCCAGGGCGGGCAAACCCATCACGGGGATGTTCAGCATCACGCACGTGCCGCCGGCTTCAACAACCAGGTCGTGGCGTTTCTGCAGTCCGGCAAGGTCACCGGTGATGTTGAAGGCATACATGGTGGAGTGGCCGGTGACCTGCTCGGCGGCGCGGATTTCCTCGGTGGCAACGGCGACCCGGCGTTCCAGAGGCAGGTATGCCGGATCAGTCATGAGCTCGTCGTCCTTGATCAGGTCGATGGAGGCCATCGCCAGATCCCGGACCACCAGACGGAACTCCTCTTCCGAGAGCCCGACATTGGGCTTGACGATGGTGCCAACCATCACGCCCTCAACGTCACTGATGAACTTGCGCGTCCCCTCGATGCCGAAGGCCGGGCCCGGGTGGGCTGCCACGAAGTCCTCCGGCAGTTCAATGTTCTGGAGCCGGCAGGCAAACAGATCGCCCAACTCGAAGAGATTGCCTGCAATGGCAGTCTGCAAGGTCGCCAGGTCCGTTCCGACGTTCTCCATCGGGAAATCAACGGTCACCAAGGCAGCGCGGACTTTTTCCGGGTTGGTCCGTGACGGCAAGGAAGGCCGGCAAAAACCAAGCTCCTGCACATCCGATATCCGGGCGGCGTGCCGTTCCCGGATGCGGGCGGATTCGCCCGGGACCGGCAGGAAGGTGCCGCTGGACTGCTCGCCGGCCATGATGGCGGCGGCCTTCCCGGGATCGATCTCGGATTCTAGGTAGTAGGTGCAACGCACCGAGCGCGGGTCGCGCATGGATTCTCCAATTCGGGGGTTTTGAAACTCACGTATCCGACTGTCACCTGCAGGTACTTTCACTTCGCTCACGCGCCGATGCGGGCTCAAGCAGGTGACTCCCACTTCGGGACTATGGCATCTCCTGTGATCCCAAGCCCCGAAGTTGTACGTACCTTTGATACGTACAATAATGGGTGGTGTAGGTCACGTCAAGGCCGGACGATGTCACTGCTCAGCGTCAGAGGAGCAGGGGAGGGCTAAGATTTGCACAGCGGCAAAGGAGTAAGCGTGAGTTTGGAACCAGCAGAACCAGGGTCGGGGCCGGTGGGACGCAGCGGTGGTCTGGACCGGGAAGCCGGAGGCCCACTCCATGCACAAATTCGGGACATCCTGCACCGGCAGATCGTGGACCTGGCACTGTCCCCAGGCTCCTCCCTGCCCACTGAAGAGGAACTGCAAAGGCAGTTCGGTGTCTCACGCAGCGTCGTGCGCCAGGCCCTGTCAGGCCTTGCTGACCTTGGCCTGATCCGACGCCAGCGCGGCCGCGGCAGCGTAGTAGCCGCAACGCCCGTCCTCCGCCGACACGTTCAGCGCGCAGGCGGCCTGGACGAACAGGCTGCCGCGCACGGCCAGCGCCTGCGCACCCATGTCCTCACCGTAGAACCATCCGAGCCGCCCCGGGCAGGCATCGAGGCCCTTAACACCAACAACACCTGGAAAATCGAGCGGGTCCGCTACCTCGACGATCTTCCCGTTGCGTTCATGCGTACCTGGGTCCCGCGTGACTTCTTCCCGCACTTCACCGCGGAACTGCTCGAAAACGCGTCACTCCTGAGTCTCATGCGCGACCACGGCTACCACCCCGCCGGCGGACCCCGTCAGGTCCAAGCCGTGTCCTCAGATCCTGACCTGGCGCGGAAACTAAACATCAACACCCGCGAACCACTGCTCCTGCTCCAAGGCGTAACCCGCGACGCCCTCGGCCACGGCCTCGAATGGTTCAACGTCTGGCACAGCCCCAACACCGTCTTCGACGTCGATGCACAAGTCACAAGCCAGCCCGGCCGCGTCTCCCAAGAGCACCTTCGCCGCCTGCGGAACCTGACCCAGCAACTTGAATCAGAACTAGCCGACCTCGAACGAGGAGCACGCTAAAGCGCGCCCCCGCGGCCAACCGACCCCTGACATCCATCGGGACATCTCAAGATGTCGGGAGTCGACGCCCGGCAGGACGTACGCGCACCCCTGCGGGTCGCCACTGACTTGTCCCGTTTGGGCCTGGCTTGTCTCATAACCTGTGTGCCTCAAAATCCCTAGGCTCTCGTGACACGTCTGTGCATTGGTGAATAGGAGTACCGGGCGAAAGGGAACTTTGTGCATAGGAGTACCGGTCAGCCGGTGGTCACGAGCCGCCTGCACAAACCCTGAAATTCAGGGGAAGTTTGTGCAGTCAGCTTCTGAAAACGACAGGTCGCGCCGCCGGCGACTGTGGTGATCCCCGCCGGTTCACCAAGGGCCTCGGCCCCCCTGTGCCTGAGAAGCCCCAAGCCCTCGGAAGTGCTGATAGGTATCCGGCGGGGTGGCAATGCTGAACGGGCGTCGTCCCTGCTGCAGGAACATGAACCACGGCGAACAGCGAGCCCGGCAGCGCATGGTGTGGACCATGGGAGAGGGAGCCGTCCCGGACTTGAAAAGTAAGCATGCTTGCTATTAGGTTGGTGTCAGCTTCGCCGCCTGGCCACCATCAGGCGGACGGCGTTAGGAAAGCCTCGCGGTCCCAAGTGCTGCGGGGCTTTTCGCTCCCCGTGTTGTACAGCGGGTGTCAGGATCCGAATCGGCAGAGGGAGTATGCAGTGGCTCAGGGCGATATCGAGACGTACTACGAAGACGGCCAGTGGAAGAACAAGCGTGAGGGTACTGACCGCGCGTTTGGCGCCGGCGACGGCACCAAGGAAGAAGCGGTGGCTGCGGGCCGGGAAGCGGCCCAGGCGGACAAGGTGGAGCACGTCATCAAGAACCAGGACGGCCAGATCGCTGAGAAGAATAGCTACGGCCACGATCCGCGGAACGTCCCGGGCTGATTACCGAGTGCCGCTTTTGCGTTGCGACTTGTCTGGAGATACAAGAATGGCCGGCGGTTAGGCCGGCCATTCTGCGTTCTCCTCGGCAAAGGAAACTTATGGGTTCAGCTTAGCTGAATGTTCTTCTTCGGGTGCTGCAGCCGCTGGGAGCGTCGTTGTTCCCTGGGGGCGCGGCACCTGGTGGGCGCGGACGTGGGGTGCGTTAATCGGCGGTCCGTCGCTGGTGAGTGGCTGCTGTGGTTCGCCCTGGGCGGCGGACCGCCCGACTTCTGGAAGGTTCCTGGCCTTCCTGCGGCGATTGGGCTGGGCCTGTGCCGGGCGGGGTTTGGGATCCGCCACCCGGCACAGAAGCCGTGGTCTATCCGGCCTTCTCGGTCTTGTCGCCGCTGTCGATAATGATCTGCTCAACCTCGCTTGCGGTGTATCTTCTCCGGACTACGCGGTCAACGATTAGGTCCTTTGATATAGCCATTGCTGAAGTTCACCTCGGCGCACCTGGGATCCGGAGGCGTTCAAGGCATGCTGAGCACTTCTCCATAGCGTTCATCCGGCATACCCGGCGGAGGTTCTGGCTCACGATCCGAGTCAAAAGGGTGCCGCCAATGTTCTGACTGGTTTAGTTTTCGCAGTCAAGTAGACAGGCACGCTGGTGGGGCGTGCCATGAGGGGTTGTTTTGACTCCATACGGCCCAATGAACTGCGGGTCATAGGCGAGACGATTAGCAGGATCATGCAATCCTTTAGCATGAAGCGATCACAGGTATCCCACTTGGTTCCCGAACCCACACCTCAGGATCTGGAAAGAATCGGCACGCTCTTGCGCCGCATCGGCGGATCGGACACCGCCTGGGGAGCCGGTGCAAAGCTTGACATCTGGGTGATAGAGCAGCGTGCCAAACTCGATCAGCAGATGTCCGAGCGGATTCGCACCACTTCTGTGGCCCTCGTGTGGGCAACAATCGGCCTAGTCATCTGCACTGCCGGTCTCATCTGGGCGACATTCGCTGCGTAGAGCAGCTAAGACTCCTAAACTATGCGGCGCTTTTCCCCTGGCGTTGGGGCTTTGTATTCGCGCTTCTCGGCGGGTAGACGCAGTCTTGCCGAAGCTAACGGCCTTCAACTTCGGCGCCTGCCGCTCTCCGCAAGGCTTTCTGAAAGACATCGATTAGCTGTTGCAGGCGTCTCGAGTCCAGCTCTACTGCCTGGCCATGGGCGATGTTTCCCCTCTTCCGCCACCACTCTTCGATCTCGTCAAACGGGACGTCTCTGATGCTCACGGTGGAAAGAAACGCCTGAACGTGGTCGGGCACCCGGTTACGGGTTGTGTAAAAGACACTATTAATGACTCGATCGCTCACTTCGCCTAGTCCTGCAGCTGACAGAACCGATCGAAGATTTGAACACAGTTCACGCTTTCCCTGCTTGGTAAGCATTTTGGAAACCCTTGGTTGATCCCCCAGAGCTCCTACTGCCAATGCTTCCATTCCAGTAGCGGCGAGAAGCCAACGGTTTTCGGGACGAGAAGAAAGAACCAGCAGGTAATTCAGCTCCAGGCAGCTCTTCAAATATTCAGGCAGCGCATGGCGACGTTCGAAAAGCGCAGCCTCAGTCACAAGGTCCCCTCGCTGGGCAACAGCGGCAAAGTGGGATTCTATGAATACAATTCCTTGATCACGTTCAACGACTTCTGCCCGAATACCGGAGATGCGAACTTGGAATGCGCAGTTCCAAGCGGCAAGGATCGCAAGGAAGTCCTCAACGAGACGGATGGCGTCTAGTTTGGCTGTCCTCGGATCCTGGCTCAAGACCTCAATTTCGGTTGTGTACGTCTCGCCGTTGCGACGCAATGTGATGCCGTGAGGCAAATCCGTATCTGGCAACCCAGATATCACGCTTGACTGCAGATCCTCTTGCAACACCGGTTCGAAGGGCACATGCACTCGGAACTTCGCCATGGAGCATAGAGTACAACTCGTTTGACGCAAAGGGCCCACTAGTAGTGACGATGTCTGACGAGCAATCCAGGCGCCGTCAATCTCTGAAAGCGCTGCGCCTTTTGCGGTTTGACTCATAGGCCCCTGAGGAACTCAGCAGGACAAAGAACAGCACGTGCTCCGGTACTCTCGTAGCCCATGGGACAAACGTACAAAACTACCGAGGTCTTCAGCCCGGGCAAGGCATCATCTGTGACCTATGTTCACCGTGAAAACCGGGCTGCAGAGACACAACTCGCCAAAGAGGTCCGCCGGGGCGGAAATATAGTTTCAGTGGTCGGGCCAACCAAAATGGGCAAAACCGTATTGGTCGGACAGGTGGTCGCGGACAGACTGTGGCTGGAAGGGCAGTGGCTGGCCGACATTGAGGCATTTTGGACAAAACTGGCAGTCCAGTTGAACATCCCATCAACGAAGACGGGATCGAAATCCACCAGCGACGTAGCTAAATGGAGTATCAAGGCGAAGATCAATGTCGGGCCTGGAAGCCTCGCTTCAGATATTGGGGGTGACCACGGGAGGACGCTGCTTGATGGATGGTCGGTAGACATTCCCCAAGACCAGGCGGTGGTAAGAGCTCTCCAAGACCTAAAGAGTGCCGGACGTATTCACAGCATCGTCATCGATGACTTCCATTTTGTGGACCCTGCCGTGCGGACCGAGATAATCCGTGCACTCAAGCCACTTGTGTTTGCCGGCATTCCCGCCATCCTGATTACGCTTCCCCACCGCAAACGTGATTCTTTCACCGGTGTCGCAGACATTGGCGGCCGGACGCGTACCATCAGCGTTGAAGCATGGTCAAAGGATGAGCTCTTGGAAATTGCGCACAAGGGGTTCAAGGCACTGAATGTTACAGACCCTGGTGGTGTCGTTGCTGACCGGCTCGCTGAAGAGAGCTACGGCAGCCCTGAATTGATGCAGCGATTTTGCCTCGAACTTTGCGAAGACGTAAATGAAGTCCTGGAAACTGAACGATGGCCAGTGCCCTTGGCCTCACCCGACGGCGACTGGGGCGGCTTCTTCACCACCATCACGGATGAGCAAGCCTTGGCCTGGCTGGAGAAGATTGCCCGAGGGCCCAAATCTCGGGGAAAGCCTCGAAACGTACTTCCACTCCATGACGGGCGACAGCTGGACGGCTATCAGGTCCTTCTGGCAGCCATGAAGGCCCTCGGACCTAAACTCTCAATGACGGTTGAGGATGTAAAGCAGGAGGTCATAGCCCTACTTGCACCTGGAACCGACATAAAGAAGGTCCAAATCACCACGAAGCTTGTCCACATGACCGGCATAGCGGCCACATCGCTTCAGGACGCTCCCCCCGAGGTTGATGAGGAAGAGGAAGTCACCATTTCAGCTGAAACAGAGGAAGACCCCTCAGCTGGATCCGTACAACCCGTCTTCGAGTACGCTCCAAACGAGGTGCCAGAGACCGTCAATATTGTCGAGCCGTTTCTGGCATTCACTCTCCGCTGGCATGGAGACCGATACCTCCAGACGAAAGCCTGAAACCCTTGTAAAATAAAGGCAGGACCGGCATTGCCGGTCCTGCCTGGTTTCCCTCTGCAAAGGTTTCAGCGTAGCTGAATTGTCGGTGGTGGTGCTGCCGTAAGCTCGGGATCGTCCTTGTTCCTGGCTCCGCGGTGGATTGGTTCTGGGGGTTGTGTCGCGTTGAGCGGCGGTCCGCCGCCGGTGAGTGCTGTTGTATCTTGGCCTGGCGGCGGACCGCCCCACTCTTGCGAGGTTCCTGGCCCTCCGAAAGAGGTTGGTGCCTTGCCGGGCGGTTTTTTCGCCGCCCGGCAAAGGGGATGTTTTAGGCGGCGTCAGTCATCGTTTTTTTGCCTTTGTCGATGATGATCTGTTCAGTCTCGGAGGCGGTGTAGCTCTTCGGGCTACCGGGTCATCGTCAACGTCTGAGCGCCCCTAGAACTCGCCAGGCACCAGCCAGCACATAATGAGGCGCCAGCCCTTCACGCCGCAGTTGAAAATTCTAAAGGGGCAGGCGCTCTACATCTGTCCAGGAAGGGGAAGGCTCATCAGCTGTTCCCTTTGTTCATCGGATTCCTTCTCATTAACGAGATCAATCAGATAGATATAGGCAGCACGGGCCACCCTAAGTGATTCGTGGCAGGCATGAATCAACTCCAGGAAGTCGACTGTGCTATGCGTGTCCTCTGTGACGCCCGTGGCCTCTCCATGGGTTAGATGAACCAAACGATGAGTGCCGGCGTTCCGCAGCATTTGTGCAGCCGGATATAGCCCTTCCGGACAAATGTCGAAAGAAAGCTCAGCTAGCGCGATCGCTGCGCCATACCCCTTAACGGGAAGCGGGAGCTTCTTCCTAATGGCACCAGAGCCGTTGTCGAACCAGTAGCTGCGGAAGGTGATGTTCCCGGGATTCAGGCCCGTTTGAAAGTGCTCATTCGCTGCAACCGCTATCTTGTCCAAAAGGTCGAGGCTAGCTCGCTGGGCAAGTATCAGCATCGCCGGAGGCTCTCCATACAGAGAGTAATCAAGGGTATCGGCGTACCAACCCGTGTCCTCTGGGTGCTGCTGATACAGAGATTCCAACAGCATCATTTCCCCATTGAACGCAAGCCGGCGCACTGTGAGAAACTCTGCTTTGAGCACGTTCATGGAGGAAAAGATGGGTGGAGGATCCGGCTCACCGAGGCGGACGGTAACGCCGTCAAGGCCGGCTGTATCCCACCTAGGCTCGTCCGAGCCTAGGCCTTCGACAGCCAAAGCCAGGGCCAGCCTGTGCTGTTTGATCCACCTTTGGTAGTCGTTTAGTTTGTCGCCTTCATGGCTGACATGCCCAGGGCTTTCGGTGAGCTCGAGGGAGTCCCAGCGCTGAGCCGTTTCCTCTCCGGCGATTGCTACTGTTTGCCTCCGCAAATCCTTCGCCTTTTTTAGGTAGAAGTCATAGACCGCGGCGTAGTGCCCTAACAAGCCGTGTCCAAGGTTGATACGGCGACGCAGAAGCCCTGCCGCGTTTCCCGCAGCATTGCCGTTGTTTGGATCCGCTTCCAAGGCGTCCGCGTAACAGTGATATGCCTCAACCCATCGTCCGGATTCGTCCAACGAGTTACCCAGGTTGCATAAGGCTGTCGAACGGGCGGGCCCGTTCAGATCCGGACTGTTGGCAGCGCGGGCATTTAGAACGCGCGTGCGACGGACAACCTCGCGCTCTTTCAATCGGAAAGGAGTTCGCTTGCCTGCCTTCGTTTCGGGTTTTGCGCGGTGCTCCGTCCATGCCAAATAGTGGATCGATGTCAATGCATTTGCGAGGTTGTAGGCTGCCGAAGCCTTGGAGCCTTCATCCACCTTCTCTCCGTCAAGTACGTCCTGAGCCCATGCCATTCCACGATCTATTTCGTCCACGTCGGATGCCTCACTTGCGACATCTATCCGCAGCGACGATAGGTGCAGGAGCATCCTCATGCACTTCCCGGGATCCGCGCTTTCGGAAGCAATCAGTTCCTGTAATCCCGTGTGGATGGCGTCAAGTTTCTGCATGGCCACCCTTGGCTGCCACATCCATCTCGAGCACTCTCTAATATCGCGGGTCAATTGCTCAAATTTCTGGCGCCCTTCGCGGTTCTCCATGCTGTTTCCCCCCTGTTGAACCTGATGATCCCGAACGACGTAGTTGCGTCAGATGGCTAAACAGTATCGGTGGCGAC
This sequence comes from Arthrobacter sp. MOO21, assembly GCF_057369995.2. NCBI lineage: Bacteria > Bacillati > Actinomycetota > Actinomycetes > Micrococcales > Micrococcaceae > Arthrobacter > Arthrobacter sp. MOO21. Next base: position 4,131,468 of record NZ_CM170671.2, read on the forward strand.
CGTCAGTTTTAGTTGCCGTGACCGTGGGCGGTGCTCGCACCATCACGGTGAGGGGACAACCGGCATTCCAAGCGATACCTGCCTGACCATCTGGCTTATCTTTTCCTGGGCGGCTTCGAGGCTGATCTCGATACCTTCGAGTTCGCCCAGCCATCCGCGCTCTTCGGCTTCTATCTTCCGGTCCCGAAGGGCTTGTATAAGTTCTTCGAGCCGGGGTCGTTGTGTTGGGTCGGGACGGAGCATGGGGCATCGTATGCAGGCATGTTCGTGTATGCATGGTGTCCCATAGGCTCGTCCGCAGCTGCCAAGTTCTACCTTTCTCTTTTTGAAGTGTTCGTGGAACTCGCTTATTTCGGCTTCCGTGGGTTCAAGGTAGTCGTCGGTTGGCCGCAGTGCCCGGCGCCTGTCGAGGAAGCTGCGGAAGTGGCGGAGGGTTTCCTCATCATGGATGGCTGCGTATCCCTGGGTTGTGGAGATGTTCTGATGACCCAGGAGCTTGGCGAGAATGTGTATGGGCAGACCAGCAGATAGGGCTGATGTGGCGAAAAGTCTTCGGAAATCGTGGGGGGTGAACTTGTAGTCATCGCCGTTCGCATTTGTGATGCCGGCCCTGCGGACGGCGTCTTTGATGGCGATCCTGACCCAGGTGGGTGACATGGTTCGGCGTTCACTTCCGGTGTGTAGCTGGAATAGGTGCGGAAGCGGCGGGCTGTAGACGCGCTCGGCTTCGTCGTAGCGGACTGCCAGGGGCACGCGTCCGTCGGTGGTGGCGATTCGTCTCTTGACGAGTGCGAAGACGTGCGCGAGTTCCGGGGAGATGAGAAGTATCCGTTCCCTGTCGGTTTTTGAGGGGACGATCTGGAGAAGGGGAAGCGCCTCCCCAGTTTCGGGCAGTCGGTAGATGGAGAAAGCGTGAGTGGTGATCTCGACTAGTTCCTCGATGCGGACGCCGGTCTCGTTCAATGTGTTGATCAGCGCCCAGCTCCAGAAACAGTTGTCCTCGAGCTGAGTGAGGTCAAAGCGACGTTCGTAGGGGCCGCCTACGACCCAGACTCGGCCTGAGCCGCGTGGTGCGTTAATTGTTCTGCGCCTCATCTCGCAGCGGCGGTAGGTGATTCCTTGATGTTCGAATTCCTGCCCTTGGTCGACGGCTGTTCCTGCGGCCAAGAGTGCTTGCGCATTTTTGAGTTCCTGGGCGGCACTGGTCAGTAGCTTTGGCAGCAGCGGGTTCAGATCCCGGATCCTTTGATGGATTCGGGCTTGGGTTCGCCGTTTGTGCTTTGTGGCCCCGGAGGTATCTTCACGTGTCAGGAACGGAGGGGCAGCCCATTGGGCCCAGTAGGCGCCTTCGGTGGCCCATGATGCGATATCCAAATATAGGCCCCTGACGATGAACAGTGTGCGGTGCTTGGTTGAGATGGATCCGTGTGTGAATCGGTTGAGCCAAGCCCTGCCTTCCTCGAAGCTGATGCGCAGGCTGTTGGCTTCGGGGTTGTGGGCTTCGATGTCTAGCCAGAAGTTCTTGACCAGTTCGTAGACCATCCAGCGAAGGGTGGAATAGTCCACCGATGGTTCTCGGATCTGGAGGTAACGCACCAGCATGTCTCTCACCGGTTGGTTTCGGATCCCGTAGGAGTCGACCATTTCGTGGACGGAAGGCCGCCGGCCGGCGACGGCCTGCAGTAGTCCTGGTGTGGTGGAGTCGAAGATTCCGAGATCTCTGAGCATGGACCAGGCATAGGTGAGGCCGTCTGGTTTTTGGCCCCGCCCGATCTGGTAATCCCTGAATCCAAGCAAATGTTCCGGACGTAGTTCCTGCAGGTGCGCTCCGGTATGGGCCAGCACTTTAGTCATGACCGTGAGGCCGTTTTCGAGGTTTGACGGTCTTATCCGCAGCGAGATTCCATGTTCGGTCATCTGAGCGAAGAAGTCGGGATGCCTATTCAACCGGATCCGGTGGAGCCTCGGTGATCCTTCTCGAAGCCAGGTGTAGCTAGGCCGGATCACGTCCAAGGCTATGAGGTCTGCGATTCCATTCGCGGATTCGAATGCCGCCCGGTTCAAGTAAATCCCTTTCCAGGGGCTGCCGAGCCGGTCTTTCCAGTCATGCCCAGGGTCCTGGCACCCCGCGTTTTGCCACCGCTGTTGCCATGTGTGTCCCTCGAATTCATTCAACGCCTTGAGGATGACGCTCACGCCGCGGACTGTGACTGCATCGGCCCCAGCGAGGCTCTTTGTGCGTTCAATCAGTTCATCCTGGGTTGCCAAGGAAAGGCGTGGCGTGCAGTCTCGCGGGTCGTTTTCCGGCTTCGTGGTCCGTGCGGGAGCGGGCGGTGAGGGGACATAGTCCCGAACTATTGCCATTCGTTACCTCCAAAAAGTTCGGTCATGTCTGCGGCCAAGTATGGCGATGGGTGCGCGGGAGCAGTCTCGGGATTTCGTTTTGCTGCAGCTCGCAAGACGAAGTGCTGGTTCACCCGTTCGATGACTTCGTCCTCCCGGAGCCTCAGATAAGCTTCGGTCGTGGTGATGTGAACGTGTCCAAGGACTGCCTGGACATCTGTGAGAGAGACGTTCGGATCTCGTGCCATCCGGATAGCGGCCGTGTGGCGGAAGTCGTGGAGGGTCCAGTTAGCACCCAAGGCAGTATTCACACGGCGAAGAATGCCCCTGGCCGCTTCGTAATTCAGCGGCCGGTAGGGCTTTCGTAAAGTCCACCAAGCGGCGGCCCCTGGCCGGAGAAGCTCTGCTGGGAGCGATTCCTGATAGAGCCGGAACCATCTGAGGGCCTCATTGGACGCGGGGATCCGCTGGACGGCTCCGGTGCCCTTGCGCACGACCGAGATGCATTGTTGCCCCACATCGACCATTCCGTTGGTTAGTCCGACGAGCTCCGATGGCCTTGCGGCGCTGGAGACATAGAAGGCGACCAAGGCTCTGTCCCTGTCCGTCCCGAGCTTCGTAAACAGGTCCTCGAAAGCCTTATCGGGGATGGAGCGGGGTGCTTGGACGGGGACCTTTTGACGGTAGTCAGCTCGAGGTCCCTGTCGGAATTCCTCTTCCGGGTTGTGGTGAGCTCCGAAACGGCCGTAATAGCCAGCGCGCTCTGGCACTGGATTGCGCAATGGTCCGGTGAGGGCTCGCCGGTGGAAGTCGTAGAACGCGAAGAGCACTGACAGGTTGTGGTTGATGGTTCGTGGGGAGTATTGATCGCTCAGGTAGGGTTTGCCCGACACTTCGTTGACGGCTGGCACCGGCCGCCGTGGCCGCGCCGGCTTCTTCGTGGATGCCCGAAGCATCGTCACGAATTCCCGGACATCGTCGCGGGTCACGCGGTTCCATTCCTTTCCAGAACCCCGCAGAAAACGGAACCATCTCAGAAGGTCCCGTGCATAAGACTCCACGCTGGACGAGCTCATCCCCCGCGCCCAGAAGTCCTCCAGATACTGCTGGACGCTCGATATAGGCCGGTCAGCGTGATCGCTGACTAGCCAATATGGCGCCTCCACAATCGCTCTGTCAACGGCAACTTAGAAATGACCGGTGGCGGCAGGTTGGTTTGCCCGCTGGCGGCAGGTGTTTGACCGGTCGCGGCAAGTATTTTTGGACAGGGTCAGGCGCCCCGGGCGTGCCGGGTTTTGGGGCGCCTGACCGGGGTTTTGGGTTAGCTCATCGGGCGGGTTCCTTTCCCGTTTTGGGCTTGCATGAGCCTGACGGACTCGCCGCTGGTTTGGCAGAGGTGGGCGTGGTGGAGAAGCCGGTCCACGGTCGCGGTGGCGATGGTTTTGGGCATGAGCTCATCGAACCCGGAGGGGTGGATGTTCGAGCTGATCGCCAGGGACCGCTTTTCGTAGGAGGCTTCCACGACCCGGTAGAAGCCCTCGACTGCGTCGGCGGAGACCGGCAGCAGGCCTATGTCGTCGATGCAGATCAAATCCACGTTCGTGGCGCGGGTGATGGCTTTGTTGACGCTGTCATCGATGCGGTGCCGTCGCACGAGAGCGCCGAGGTCTTCCATGCTGAGCCAGGACACGGACATGCCCTGATCGATGGCCAGTTGGCCGAGGGCTTCCAGAAGCAGGGTCTTGCCGGTGCCGGAGGGCCCGCAGGCAATCAGGTTCTCCCGCCGCCGCACCCATTCCAGGGTCCGCAGGAACGACGTTGTTGCAGCCGGCAGGGTGGAGAGGGCTTCGTCCCAGACATCGAAGGTCTTCCCGGTGGGGAATCCGGCACGTTTGCGCCGGGTGGCCAGCATCGAGGCGTTCCGGCCGGTGGCTTCGGCTTCGAGCAGGACGCGGACGACTTCGGTGGGGTCCCAGCGTTGGGCTTTCGCGGTGGCAAGGACCTCGGCGACCACAGCGCGGGCGTGCGGCATCCGGGTCGTGCGCATCAGCGCGATCACGTTCTCCACCGCCGCGTCAGCCAGGGGCGGGGTCATGGTGTTAGCGCTCATCGATGGCTCCTTCAAAGTCTTCATCGCTGGTGGTGTTAGGGGCGGTGCCGAAGTTGGCCCAGGCGCTGGTGCCCTGACTCAGCCACCGGCCCTGGTCGGTGACGGTGTGGGTGGCCCCGGTCGTGTGGCTTTTCCCGTTGCCGGTGTTGACGATGGAGATCAGGTCCTCGTGGGTGAAGCGCTGGTGCACCGCTGCCGCTCCCAGGCCCTTGTCGACCTCGTCGGCGCCAAGGACCTTGGCGAGGGTGACGGCGCGTTCCATTTTGTGCCGGATCTTCTGGGTGCCCGCGGCGGCGGCTTCCTTGAGCCAGAGCGCGGCGCCGGCGCCGAGGGCCAGGAACTCCTCCTCTGCCTTGTTCGTCGGGCGGATCACCCGTTCCAGGGCCCCTGCAGGGGCGGGCGGGAAGTGGGTCTCGATGATCGCGGGGATGCCGGGGCGGGTGAGCTTATGCCGGGCGACCTCGACCGGGCCGGAGTCCCCGACGTGGACGATGATCACCTCGGTTTCGGTGCCCCGTACCCACACCATCTGACCCATCAGGGTGTGCGGGACGGAGTACCGGGATTGCTGGAAGGTGATCATGGGCATGTTCGGCGGGACCTGCCGGGTATGGCCGAAACTCGCCGTCACCGGGGTCGCCGGGACCGGGTGCAACCGGGGCTGTTCGAGAACCCGGAGCATGTCCTTCGGGATCTCAAGAGTGGCCCGGTGCACCCGCGAATTCACCTCCTCCATAAACACCTCACAGGCCGCCTCCAGCTCGGCGAAAGACCGGTACTCGGGCAGCAGATTGGTCTCTTTCGGGACGAGGTCGGCTTTGGCGATCTTCACCGCGTTCTCCACCCCGCCCTTCGAGGCCGGGTCCGCCGGCAGACACGTCTGCAGCGAGGTTGAATAGTGCCTCGCGAAGGCCACGATCTGATGGTTGCGGACCGGGACCCCGGCGACGTGCTCGACCGTGACGGTCTTCTCGTTATCCGTCAAAATGTAGGTCGGAACCCCGCCGATCAGCCGGAACGCCCTGTCCAGGGCGGCGAACACGCTCGGCATGGTCTTATCCCGCAAAGCAATCACAATCCGGAACCGGGAGAAGGCCAGCCAGGCCACGAACAGCACGGTCTTCACCCCGTCAACGACGGGTCCGTCGCCGTAGTCATACTGAAGCCACAGACCCGGCTCAGGAGTCCAAGGACGGTGCACACGCACGTTCCGGGCCCGGTATTTCGCCTTCAGTTCAGCCAGCGTGGTCCTGGTCGTCCGCTCACACCCGGTGAACCCCAAAGCGACAAGTTTCTCATGCACCACATCGCCGCGGATCTTCCCGCGGGACTGCTCGACCCAGGAGATCAACTGTGGCAGGAACGGGTCAGTCATCCGGCCGCGCTGCCGGGCCACCGGCGCCTGCGCACCGTCCTGGCGGGCTTTCACATAAGAGCGGACCGTGTTGTGTGAGACGCCGCAGATCTTCGCGGCATCCCGGTACGACCGGGTTAAATCGTAAGCAGCTAAAATTTCCATGAACTCTCCTGGAGACTTCACAACGAGCCCCTTCCTTCCCACAACGGGTGAAACACAGACGATTGGCATCGCCATTTCACCGCGGAAGGAAGGGGCTCTCCCCGTAACGACACGAGGGATGGACAAGAGGAATCCCAGCACGCCTAGCCACACACCGTGGCCTACTGCTGTCCAAAAATGCTTGCCGCCGCTGGTCAAAACCACTGCCGCGAACGGTCAACCAGTTTTGCCGTCTCCGGTCAGTTTAAAGTTGCCGCTTACATCGCTTGGACGCGGCCTTCAGAACGATCCTCATCGAAACCGTCATGACTGCGCACACCCATATCCGTGACTCCATCGTTCGTTGGCCGTCCAAAAGCAAACGCTCTTAGTCCGGTCAACATATCCCCACAGGACCAGCTGGTTCAGGCAGTCCCGGTGGGTTTGGCTCGGTGAGCGCCACGAGTCTTTCTGGATGGTCTTTTCATACCCGGCGCAGATCAGCGCAATCAGTCCAAACTCCGGCCGGGTTGTCGTTTTGGCGACGTGGTCCCTGAGCGGGTTCCACGCCCACTGGTTGGATTCTTCGACCTTCGCCCCGACCATTTCTGCAGCCACCTTCCCTTCGTAACCGCTGGCGGTTTCGGAGTGGTGGGTGATCGCGTGCAGGGTGAAGTACTGCCAGCCCTTGGGGGCCTGCTTCTTCGCCAGCAGGTTCTTGACCCACTCCCGCCGGACGGTCGTAGCTTCTCTGCACTTTGCAACCGGCATGGATTCGGCTCAGGCGCAGCGACATATCACTTTCTGCAGCCATCAAACGGGTCTTGAGAACGGGGCTTTCTGGTCGTGTGACTGCTTGCCTCGAGCCGGGTCGGTCAAGGGCAGTCGCACGCGAAATTGTCCTGTGGAGCCTGACCATACCCCTGACTCTTTGTTGTCGGGGGCATGGTCAGGCCTTGTGGTTCCGGCGGTTAGGAGTTTCTTACCGCAGCTGCAAATTCTGCGGTTGTCCCGGTGAATTTCACCCCACCAGGAGCGAATGGGGTGACCTTGTCGTTGGCAACCTCAAATCTTCCCGACGGTCCTCCAATCACGTAAAAGAGGCCGGGTTCGGGTTGCTTCAGGAACAAGACTTGTTCTGAAACCTTGAACAGCGGGTCATCATCGGTTTGGTGAAGGACGCCATCCACGAGTCCGCCAGTCTGGCGTACGGTCAGTTTCGCTCCAACAGCCACAATATTTCCCGGGTCGTGGACCACCTGTTCAACGGTAAATTCGAAATCAGTAACCGGAATGGTCTTGATGCTTGACTGTCCGATGACGCGCGTAAAGCTGCCCCGGACCGCGACCGCACTATGCGCCTTGAGATCGCCCAGGTTGTTGTAGGCCTCAGCCCAGCTGGCGTCCATTCCGACCGTTTGGGCAGATGTAGTCGCACTTGTGTTTCCCGGTGTGCTCGAACAGCCGACCAGGCCTGAGACAGCAGCGATAGCGACCATTGCTGATGCCGTCCCGGTCACCAGCATCCTCATGGAGTGAGTCTTCATAATTTTCATCATCCTCTTGGGTCGATCGTGTTAGTACAGGGCAACGGAGCCGTTGTTGTCATCCGCGGTGGGCATGTAAACCCGCAGGAATTACGCGTGGGTGTGTTGGGAGTCATCAAAACGCAGCCATTAGTGTGAGCAAGTCCGATTGCATGCCCCAACTCGTGCGCGGCGACTCCCTGAATGGTGGCTGCCGAATACCCCGACGTGTAGTAATAGTTCAAATAGGCATTGGCATAGCTGAAACAGTTCCCGGTTGAACACCCTGTCAGGCGTAATAGGTAATACCGTCCCAGCCGACGGTAGAGCTGTAAGCGTCGTCGACAGTCAGCGCACCACTACCCGCGTTCAGATAGAGGTTGTCCGGGCTGGCATTCCACGCCCAGCGCCCGTTGTCCCAGCCGGTGATATTAATGCCGTACATGTTCGGCTGATACTGCACGCTGATGTAGGCGCAGCACCCGCTGGTGGGCGTGTTCTCCCATCGGACCCCTTCAAGTGAGTAGGCCTGAGCCGGACTCATTCCCAGTACTGATACCAGAAATATCGCCAATCCGGCTGCCATCCCTCTTAGGCCCAAAATACGCTTGTTTCTGATTGCCACGTGCATAATTCCTTCCTCAAATGAAGACGGGTGCAGTGGGTGCCTCACTTCTGGCAGGCAGGCAAATATGGCCCAACAAATGGAATTTAGGTGGAATTGAATCCAACAAGTTCCGCAATCAGCAGACATCAATAAGTTCTGGATACCCCATAAGTTCGAGGTCGATGAGTGCATGGACCAGCTTCGTCTCGAAGGCTGGATCTCGGCGTAGTAGCTCTGGCCATCCCCCTGAAGCAGAGGATTCTTGCGAATTACACGCGTTTATCCGGCATCGTTGCCTGAAATGTTCTCCCCCAATTTCCCCCCGGATACCTCTGTATGAGATATGGGGTGAGAATATTCCACTGGATGCCGCGGCACAATAGCTTTAAAAATATTCAGTCGAATCTTTACATGACTGCAGTTCGTGAGTGAACGCCTCGATCCCTGACACCTCTAGCCTGGAGAGCATCCAGAGGTTCACTGGGCTCGCCGGCGGTTGCCCGAACCAGCTTGCCGAGTGTTGAACCCGTATATGGGTCTGTGCCGAGTATCGGAGATTTTTGGGCTAGCTCCGCCCCCTGGCGCGGCGAATTAGCTACTTCTCAGATCGGATTGTTGGGATACCTAGCATCGTCTGCCCGAACCCACCGAGTCTTTGAGCGTCGGCGCGTTTCTGTTTGAGGAACTGCATGGTTAGCTCGATGCCTTCTATCTCCCCCAGCCAGCCTTTCGCGTGGGCCAGCTCGCGGCGCGCTATGAGATCGATGTGGATCTCGTCGAGCCGGGAGACCATGTCAGGCTTCACGTGGAGCATGGGGCATCGGATGCAGGCGTGCTCGTGTTCGCACGGGGTGGCGTAGGGTCGTGCGCAGTCCCCGAGCTCCACTTTGCGTTTGTCGAAGTGTTCTTCGAACTCAGCCCATTCGGTCCTGCTTGGAGCCTTGTATTCCCGTGCTGGACGGGCGGCGCGCCGCTCGGCGAGGTGTTTTTGGTAGTGCCTAACGACGTCTTCCCGGAAGACCGTGACGTAACCGTGGGTTGTTTGAATATCGAGGTGTCCCAGAAGTGCGGCGCCGATGTGGATGGGTAGGCCGTTATTGACCAGGTCAGAGGCCAGAAGACGGCGGAAATCGTGCGGTGTGAACCGGCAACCGCCCAGCTCGGGATGGTCGAGGGCGACGGCGTCGCTGAGTTTGGCCAGTTCATCTCGGAGCGTTCCCGCGTTGATTACCTCGGTGCGTTGTCCGATCGTGCGTTGGAAGAGGAACGGCAGCGGCTCGCTGGTGACTCTTTCCGATGGGTTGAAGCGGGTCGCCAGTGGCACGTTCTCCCTGTTCCTGGTCAGGCGCCGGATGATGGTGGCGATAACGTGGAAAAGGTCGGGGCTCATGGGGATGACTCGTTCCCGATCATTTTTTGAGGGAGCGACGACCAGGAGTGCGACGATTTCGCCGTTCGGCCGGATGTATTGACGGATGCTCAGCTGCGATAGTTCCAGCAGTTCGTCGCACCGGAGGCCGGTATGCCTCAAGGTCTCAACAGCCGCCCACTGCCAAAACACGCCATCCTCGGTGAACGTCACATTGATCTTGCGGTTGGTGGACAGGTCGAGCACGCGGACGTTCGATACTCCATGGAAGCGGCGGTGCCTGGCGTCGCCCTCGGTGTAGAGGCGTTGATACTGTTTGCCGCCGACGGTAATGATCTCGTCTTTGCGGGTTTCGCCGGCGGCTTTCAGAAGTTCCTGGAAGTGATCTTTGCGTTCTGTGGCGGCGGCGATGAATGCCGGGAGTACTGGCTGGAGGAGGCGGATCCTAGCGTCCATGCGTTCTTTTGCGCGGCGGGCGGCTTTGCCCAGCGTCCGGGTCTCTCTGCCAGCGATCGGGCACGGCGCTACCCATCGGGCCCAGCGTTCTGGTTCTTCGGCCGCCCAGCCCTGCAGGTCGAGATAGAAGGCCCTGATATTCGTCATGACGGCTTCGAGCTGAAGGCGTGGCTTTCCATCGCGGCGGACAGCGACAACCGCCCGCCAGCTTTCGTAGTTCTCTTGTGAGATGACGAAGGTCGCTTGGCCGGGGTTGATCTTTTGGAGGCCTGTCCAAAACTTCCCGCAAATGTCTTCTGAAAGGTCCCGTAAGGTGGCGTAGTCGATGTCGTGGCTGCGCCGGGTCAGGTAGGCAACGAAGACGTCGCGGATGTCCGGATTAGTGACGCTGTGCTTGTCGACCAACTCAGCCGGCGTCTGGGCCGGGGATCGCATCGCCGCGCGGAGAGTTGGCGGGACCTGGGCGGGAAAGTGCCCGGATTCGGACATCACCCGCCAGGCAAGGTAACCGACGTGAGTTTCATACCCGCCGCCGCGTGGCGATAGCGTAGTGCAGCAATGCTTCCGCGCTCAGGTCAGCGAACCGGATTCCCTGCGTCGTCAGTGCTGATGCCACATCCATCCGGGCGCAGCGTTTGAAGTGATCAGATGTGTCCTGCTGTTCAACCAGGGCAAGGAAGCGGTCCAGATCGGAATCGTTTTGTGCTTGCTCAAAATGCTCGTGGTAGCGGACGAACGAGTTGATTTTGAAGGCTTCCAGCGAAGGGCGAATGACACGCAGGCAGCACAGCAGCATCAGAGAATGCCCCAGCTCGCCGTCCAGACGGAAGTTTCCCGTGGTCAGCTCGCGTATTTTGCGGTGACCATCATTGAACCCCGACGAGATCCATTTCTCCTGCCAGGTCCGTCCGGAGTGCCTCACGAGATAGGACAGCAGCCATTTCAGCCCGTGGTGGCGCAGTGATTCACGTGGCTGCTTGCGCGGCCATATCGTGTCCGTCAAGGCGATGATGCTCTCGGGGCTTGCCGTGTCCAAGTCACCGCGAGGCCATGGCGGAATTTCCGGTCTCGGCGCAGGAGCTGCGATGATGACGGTTTGGTTCCGGGTTCTGCCGGGAACAGCTGCGTTTACCGGCCGCTGTTGTGGCCGCTTGAGGGCCTTAGGCACCGAACACCACTGAGAAATCGTCGGGGTCGTAGCCCGGGGTCAGCGTTGATTGAGGCCGTGGAGAGGCCATGTGCTCTTGTACTTTTTGGAAGACCTCATCGACCCGAGGGCGTAAATAGGGAGCCATCGAGGAGACTTGTCGGTGCCGGCTCACGGCCATGATTTCAGGCAAGGTCAGATTCGGGTCAGAGACCATGCGGTTGATAGTCGTGTGCCTGAAGTCATGCAGTGACCAATCTGTACCCAGCACGCCATTCACCCGTTGCAGCATCCGGCGGGCAGCGTGATATGTCAACGGCCGCGGTTTGCCATGGAGCGCCCGCCAGATCAATTCATCTGGCCTCGGAACTCCGTGCTCATGGAAGTACAAGGTCAGATACTGCAGGGATTCCGGTGAGACAGGCACAGGTTCCAGGACACGGGATCCTTTAGATACGACCCATACGCGTTGCCCGGCCCAGTCGATCTGATCACCGTGGACGCCGAGCAGCTCACTCGCCCGGGCGCCGGAGGACACATACATACTCACCAGGGCACGATCACGGTTAGTCCGCAGAGCCTCCATCAAATCTTCGAAAAGGTCATCCGGGATGGAACGGGGCAGCCATTCGGACTTCTTCTGCCGCAAAGGAGCCCGATTCGCCCGTGGCGCTGTTTCCGTCCGGCCGTGATGAACCATGCGTCTCCGCCCGGCAGCCTCAGGGACCGGGTTTATCAGGGGTCCACGACCGAATCGTGCGTGGTAGGAGTAAAAGGACGAAAGCACCGTAAGGGCGTGATTGATCGTTGCCGGAGCATAGCCCCCGGGCAAGGGACGCTTACCTGTGCGCGAATTCCTCCCCCGGCTACCGGTCCCCCGCCGCTGAGGATTCACAGCGGACCGCATCCACCCCACAAGGACCTCGACCTCCGCACGAGTCGCCTGCTCCCATCCAGCGCCGAGCAGACCAAGAACACGCCACCACCTGAGCAAGTCATTACCGTAAGAGCGCACGGTCAAAGGGCTCATATCGCTCAGAACGAGATCACGGAGGAACACTGAGAAGTCCTCGATCTCTTGCCCCTTGTCGTCGATGACGACGTAGGGCAAGAGGCCCTCCGTTCTTGGGACCACTACGCCTATCGCCATAAGGCCAATCTGTCCCTCGAGTAGTTTGAGCCGCACTTCGTCCACGAGAACCACCTCTCCGGAGAACCCTGATCCAGACTCTACGATGAAGTTCAGTTAACAGGACTGACTGCATCAGCTTGTTGTTCTCGATCAGGGTCTTCCGTTCGGCTTTCTGTTCCTCGGTCATGGGGCCTTTGGGGGCCGAAGAGGTGCCGTAGCCGCTGTAGTAGCGGAGCGTGAAGCCAAGGTCTTTCCAGCCGGTCACGACGGGGACGGCGGAGTGCTCGCCGCGGTAGTCGGTCTCGATGTAGACGGCGTTGCCGTCCTCGTCGGTGGCCGGTTCCCCATCTGCCCTTTTCAGCGAGGTAACGCGGAGGGTTTCGCTGTCCTCCCCGTACCCGCATTCGGGAACCACGATGGTTCCGGCGGCTTCCAGTTCGGCGGTGAGTGCGGCCAGCGCGGCGGCGCGGTCGCGCTTGTCGCGCAGCTGCTGGGTGACGTGCAGGAGCATGTCGGGTTCGTCCATGATGACCGATTCCAGTTCGGCCGTCGCGTCCTCGTCCGCCTCAAATTCGGCCAGAATCAGGGCTTCTTCGATGGTGTATCCCTTGCCCAGGGCGGCGGCTCCCGTCTCGGTGGACTTGGCTTTGAGGGCACTTTCGACGGTGGTCTTGGTCCGTCCGGTCTTTTTGGCGATCGCGGCGGCTGAGACACCGATTAGGGACAGCTGGTGGTAGGCGTCCGCTTCGTCCGCTTCGGTGAGTTCGGCGCGCTGGATGTTCTCCACTACCTGCGTGACGATGCGTTCTGCTTCCTCGGGGGACTCGATGATCATGACCGGAATCAGGGTCCGGGCGGCTTCGACGGCGGCGCGGGTGCGGCGCTGGCCCATCAGGACGTGGACGGTTCCATCGTCCTTGCGGTGGGCGATCACGGGTTCCATCACGCCGTGTTCCTTGATGCTGGCGACGAAGTCAGCGGTCAGGGCGGCGTCCTTGCGGACGTTGATGTCCACGGTCAGGGCTGCCGGGTCGAGCATTTCAAGCGTGGGTGTTGCGTTCATGGTGTTGCTCCTTCTTGCCGAGAAGTTCGGTGGGTGGGGCGGCTCAGGTGACCGGCCAGCTCCCCTCTCCCCCCGACGCTTCTATGTCTGTCAAGCGGATGGAAAGTGGCTGCGGGTGCTGACCACCGGCGGCCCCTCTCCCCCGGGCGTTTTTTGCCTGCTGGCGGAGCAACGCGTAGCTGTGCCCGACGGAGCCGGGGCAACCCGAAGGGCAAGCAGCGGATGGATTGTGGGAGGAAATAAGCGAAGCGCCGACACAAGGCATCGGCTGCGCAGCCGTCCGCAGGACGGTTGAGCCGGTGGAGCGGGCACGTACGATCCGGAGGACAGCAGCAAAAAACAGAAAAGCGCTTCTACAGCCCGAGCGAAGCGAGGCCCGATCTTTGATGCCCGGGCACCGAGCCAGCGTGTGCCTGCTGGTGGCGGTAAAAAGGATTGGCTGACTCCAGTCGAACGCGAAAACAATACATTCGGATAGGAGCTGAATTGCTCGTAGCGAGTGATTCCAGTCTTTTAGACACACCGTCTTTTCCTCAACACGCTGGGCGTTAAAATGTGCCTTACTACTCCACAGGGTGTGGATTCCGTCCGCGAAATCAGCGTGATTCCGGGCCTTTTGAGGGGTCCTACCTGTGGATTAACGGTGCATTAAATGACATACTTGTAATACATCATCTTGGGGTTCCGAAGAGGCGTCTGCACTACATGTAGTGTTGACGCAGAGCTCATCCCAATGGTGTTCTCTACGACAGAAGCGCACGATCGGGTGCAACCGATCATGCGCTTCTTTTACAAACAAATAGGGACCAATGCCTCGCAGGCAAATTGCCTGCGTCAAAGTCCAGGGAATTGTTTTGTGTCGTTTCCATAGCTCCGGAACGTTCACAACAGACTACGAGTGCGTCTGTGGCCTGTCAATCCAATCGGCAGCTAGCGTTCCTCTGCACCCGGCGGTCCTGGGAAGGAGAGTAGCAGTGGCTACTCAAAGGATTCGGGTCCGTATCAAGCGGACCATCCGAATCATCCCCGTCCGGCGATAAAAGTCGCCAACTCTGGGCCGACAGCGGTCACTCGACGCTGTCGGCCCAGAAGACCCAATACAGCCGAGCAAGGACAATGTAATGCCAAAGAACACCAAACAGACCAGCAGTAAAGCAGCGACAGCCGCAAGCAAGGTCCTAAGGGACGGTCGCGCCAGCGCAGCTTCCAAGACAGCTGCCGCCAGTGCCCTCTCCCAGAAGGGCAAGGGAAAGTAATTGACGGTCTTCTACTTCAATAGCACAGGCAACCCCATCGCGTTCCGGCGCCATCCAACCGACAGGTTCCTGTTCGACAAGAGCGGGAATTGGATTGGTTGGTTCCCTTGGGGCGATAACGATGCTGCCGACAAGGAAGGAAACTACCTGGGAACGGTCGTGGGAAACCGCCTACTCACGCGAGATTTTCAGCCCTACCGTGGTTACCCCGGCTATCCAGGCTATCCAGGCTACGCGGGATACCCCGGATACCCCGGTTTCGCCGGGTACAGCGGCTATCACTCGGGGTTCTCCGACATCCCTGAGGCCAGCCTTAAAGGCTGACACGACAAGTAATGCAATCTGGAAGTAAATGAGGCCGGCCCCTTGGGGCCGGCCTCATTTTTTCCCTCAGCAAAAGGAAACCCAGCGCCACAGCGTCTTCGCTGCAGGAAACTTATAGGTCCAGCGGGGATTTCTCCCAGGAGATATCGACGATGGGGGCGCCTGCCTGGGGCATGGTCAACATCGAGAGCTCGAGGATGTCCTGCGCGAGGGTGGCATCGGCGGGCGCGGCGTCATCGTCCGTGAGGATGTACTCGTGACTCATGTGCTGCCCCCAGGCTCTTAGTGGATCGTGTTCCTTTTCCACTGTAGCCCGGCGTCCGGCCGTTGCCCGCTTCTGGAGCTGCGCCCGCGGCAGCGTGATCGGCGGCCGGAGGAGCGCACGCGGGGGAGGCCGCCACCGCACCCAACGGGGTCCGGACCGGTTCCCCGGCCCGGCCCCACCCGCCTAGCGGTGCCGCTTGTAGGCGGTGTCCTGGTTCTTCGCGACGGGGGCGATGGTTCCCCTGCTCACCAGCTGGTCCATCAGTTCCGCGAGCCGGTACCCCGGCGTGTCAGTCAGGGCGAGCTTGAAGTGGTCTCCGGCTACTGATGATTGGCCTTTGAGGTACGCCAGCCAGCCGATCAGGGTCAGCAGGGGCGCCCGGTACCCTTCGGGCGCGGCGTCGATGAGGTCCCGGGCGGTTTCCTGTGCCCGATCCACGCGGTCCCAGTCCGGGGTGATCCCCTCCCCCACGAGCAGGTTCCCGCTTCCCTCGGCGTCCGGCAGCTCCGGGTCGATCACGTTGCAGAACAAGGTGTCGCGCAGGTCGGGGCGCTGGAAGCACGCCAGCAACTCCACCGCGGTCTGCTGGTCCAACCAGCCGCCCCGGGTCAGTGCCTGGGCCCACAGTTCCCGCCCCGGAGCCAGCTCCGCGCCGAGCACTCCCGGGAGCGCGTGACGGATCTGCGCCTCCCTGTCTGCCGGGCCTGCGAACGGTGCGTAAGTGGTGCCGGGCGTCTTCTGGTAGCTGCTGCCACGGAACACCAGTTCCGCATTCAGTTGCCCGTCCGTGATGGATTCCAGCGGTTCGGGCGGGCAGCACCCGGCGTCGCTGTCACACAGCAGGTTCCGCCAGTGCGACGCGGTGACCAGCCATGCGTCCCGCAGCGGGGTGCCTGCGTTGTCCAGCGCGTCGATGACGGCTTCGACGTGGTCGTGAAAGGGGCGGGGCTGCCTGGGCGCGGGGGTGCTGGCCGTGTAGATGGCCAGCAGCACCGCCGTGGCCTGCGTGTCCAGTGCGAGATAGTCCACCATGGAGCGGGCGAAACCGGCGGGTTCGTCGGACGCGGGGGCGTCGACGCGCAGTGTCGCGCCCAGCGTCTTGCCCCGCATCGTCAGGAACACAAAGGATTCACGCGGTACGAACCCGAGGGAGTGCGGGATGAAGCCGAGGATGTCGGCGGGGCTGGAAATGCGGATTGCATCAGTCATGGTTTTGAGAGTCCTTTGCTGAGGATGATGGTGGGTGGGGCGGCTTTGGTGACCGGCCAGCGTCCCCGCTCCCCCCTTTGTTGTTTTGGCTGCTGGCGAAGCTTGCGGAGCTGTGGCCGACGGAGGCCTGTCTACCCGCAGGGCAAGGGGCGGGAAATTCCCGGAGGAAATCAGCGACGAAGGAGCGCCGCAGGGAATTTCGTGCTCCGCGGGCCCCGACGGAGGAGGGGCTAGACGGGACGGAGCGGACACGTACAATCCGTCAGGACAGCAGCCAAAATGTCGAAGACAAGACAGGGACAGGGGCGGCGGAGCCCTGCGGAGCCGGCACTGGCCCCATAGCCGGCCGCGCCAGCGGACGCCCATTCCTGTGAGCCCCGCGAACCCTCCCTCAGCACCTCGGATCCGCTAAACGGTGTCTCAGACTTCGGTGGCCGCGCGCCCCCGGGCCGCCGGCACTGCGTGTGCGAAAGGGCGGTCCGCCGCGGCCAACCCACGGCGCAAGCCGGCCACGACGGCGGACCGCCCGCGGTGAGCGCCCCCATAAAGGGGACGGCCACCTTCAAAGGAACTAGCCTGCGAGGAGTTCGGCCAGCTCGGCCGCATCGGACACCAGCACCGCCGCCCCTTCCCTCAGGAGCCGGTGGCATCCTGCCGAGTTGGCGCTGTGCACGCTCCCGGGGACGGCCGCGACATGCCGGGCGATGGTTTCGGCGTGATGGGCCGTGTTCAGCGCCCCTGAGCGCCAGCGGGCTTCCACGACACACGTGACTCCGGCCAGGGCGGCAATGATGCGGTTCCGCTGCAGGAACCTGTACCGGGTGGGGGCGGAACCCGGCGGGAGCTCTGAGAGGGTGAGGCCGTTGCCGCGGATCGCAGCCGCGAGATCAGCGTTACCGGACGGGTAGTCCCGGTCAAGGCCTCCGGCCAACACCGCGAGGGTCGCAGGTCCCTCTCCCTGGCTTCCGGCCAAAGCGGCCCGGTGCGCGTGCGCATCAATGCCGTAGGCAAGACCCGAGACAATGCAGACTCCACGTTGGGCCAACCCGTACGCCATGTCCCCTGTCACGGACGCGCCGTAACTCGTGCAGTCGCGGGAACCGGTCAGCGCCACACACTTAAAAGGTGCTGGAATGCCGTTGTCGATATTGCCCCGGTACCAGAGCCCGTACGGGGCGTCGGGCAGGTCGTCCAGGCCTTCGGGCCAGTGCTCATCCCCCGGGATAAGGAACCCTCCGCCCAGACGTTCGATGGTGGCCAGGTCCTTTTCCGGGTCCAGGTCCGGCACGCGGGGCGCCCAGCGCTTCAACGCACCTGACAGTTCCTCGGCCGTCACGTCCTGAAGCGAGTGGGCGGGTTGGGCGCCGGTGGCAAGCCTCAGTGCGGCGTACGCGCCGAGCCTGCCCACGAGGGCAAGACCGACACGGTCGCCGGGTTCGAAGAGGCGGGTCAGGGCGGCGCGTGCAATGCGATCGTTCATGGTTTCTCTCGTCCTTTGCTGAGGATCCGGTGAGCGGGCGGCCTTGGTGACCGGCCAGCTCCCCCACTCCCCCGGGCGTTTTTTGCCTGCTGGCGGAGCAACGCGTAGCTGTGCCCGACGGAGCCGGGGCAACCCGAAGGGCAAGCAGCGGATGGATTGTGGGAGGAAATAAGCGAAGCGCCGACACAAGGCATCGGCTGCGCAGCCGTCCGCAGGACGGTTGAGCCGGTGGAGCGGGCACGTACGATCCGCAGGACAGCAGCAAAAAGCAGAAAAATGCTTCTACAGCCCGAGCGAAGCGAGGTCCGTACAACTGGACCTGGGTGCTGGCCGGCGAGGCCGGAAAACCCAAGCCTTCAGGCAGCGCGTAGTTTCGGGGCTAGGTCGTGGTGCTCTCTTGTGCAGCACGGGCATGCTGGTGGCGGTAGAGCGATGCACGGCTTCAGCCAACGAGGCGGGCGGCGTCTTCGGCGGTGCGGCCCTTGGCGCGGGCGTCCTGGGCGATCGCGAGTTTGTCCGCGATGACGGTGGGGTCGGACAGCGGCCGGCCGAAGCGTGTGCCGTTCTGGCGTGCTGCGGAAATGCCAGCGTTGACCCGCTCGACAATGAGCTCGCGCTCATACTCGGCGAGGGTGGCGAGCATGTTCAGCATCAGTCGGCCGGTCGAGGTTGCAGGATCGATGCCATCGGAGATGGACCGGATCTGGACACCGCGGCCGCGGAGCAGGGCCACCGTGTTCAGGACGTCGATGAGCGACCGGCCCAGGCGGTCGACCCGCCACACAACCACGGTGTCGCCTTCCTCGGCATACTCGAGGAGTCTCTTCATTCCGGGCCGTTCGATCGCCGTCTTGCTACCGGAAGTCGTATCGGTGAAGACATCGCGTTTCTGCACACCGGCGGCGACCAGTGCATCCAGCTGCAGCTGGTCGTCCTGGCTGGAAGTACTGACCCGGGTGTAACCCAGTAGCCTCACAAAGCAATTCTGACTCGAAAATCCCCCGATGCACCTGCGGCGAGACGATTTACCCGCGAGACGCCTTTACGAGACGTCGACGACACGGCTATTCCGCCTCCCGGCGCACCGCCCCTGGCCCTGCCGAAGGGCCGGAGACAGTGTCTTGAAAAACTGTTGTTTTATAAGACGACAAGATAAGAGAACAAAGCGATGTGACAAGTACCTCTTGAGGCACCGGCTCCCCTCAGACCTGGCCGACCGGGTACCGGCTAGGGGACGGATTCGAAAACTCCGGCAAACCTCGCTTTCAAAATGGAGGGCATCTAAGAAGAAGGTGAGGGCTGATCAGCTTGGAATGAGAAGCTCCATCTGGCCCCTGTTTTCATGATCTGTGGCTGGGGACAATAAGCGAAGGGGATGTTAAAGGAAGATCCAAAGATGTGCAGATCCAGTGACACCCAGCTTCTGCGGTCGTTGACGGTTGGACGGGGACAGGTCAATGAGAGGGGGCTTATATTCTGTGGAAAGAGCTGAGCTCGCCGTGGATTTACATCAGGAAGGCAGATTGCTGGTTGAGGACATCATCCGTCGAAAACGGGTGAGGATGTTCCTGGAGGGCATTCCGGAGTGTGAAGCGTGCCGGTACCCTCGTCCGGGCACTTTCCGGATCCTTTGCTTCTCCGGATGCAGCCACAACTACTGTCCGGCGTGTGCTGGGGAAAGAACCCAAAGCAGATTTACCTGGCTGGACTACCACTTTCAGTATCTGTGAAGCCCTAAGTTCTACCCCTGCAGCCGGGTTCCCGGGAGCTTGACTCGCGCGCCGCTTCCGGCCTCTCTCACCGTCTGACGCTGCGCGGCAAGGGTCACAGCACAGCACATCTATCAACAGCTTCACCTCGAAATCGCTTCTGCGACCAGGCGGGCGCGGAAGATGGCCGGAGAGCGTTCGTGCTGGGGATTTCATGTTGGATTTCCGCCACAGCCCCAGCGGTGGCTGCCGGGGAAGCTTCAGGTGGTAGCCCGGCGCTTGGTGCCCCTGGCTGACCACCTGAAGCGGTGCTATGCGCATCGGACGGGTTATCCACGTGTGATCTGGATTTTCCGCTTTTGGGTTGTCTGTTCGGGCAGGGGGACGCGGACTTCGAGAATGCCGTCGGTGTAGGTTGCTTTAACATCGTTTTGGTCCGCGCCTTCCGGCAGCGGGAGGCTACGGGAGAACGTGCCGTAGCGGAACTCCGAGCGGTAGCCTTCCTTGCCCGATTGCTCGGATTTTTCTTCCCTTGTGACATTGATCCGCAGTTGGTCTCCGATCACTGTGATGTCAATGTCCTTGTTCGGGTCAATGCCGGGAACCTCGGCTTTAATCACGAGCGTTTTGTCTTCCCGGTACTCCTCGGTGCGCAACCAGTTGTCGAGATCTCCTTCGAAAAAGCGGCGAAGGGGTTCGGCGAGGTCGGCGCCGGTACGCCGGACGAGGTTGTTCATTGTGCTGCTCCTCTCTATCGTGATTGTTCGGTTCAGTTGGGGGCCAGCCCCTGGGTTCGTGCGGGACAGGACCCGCAAATGTGCCCTGCCTGGGCACGTCACCCGCCTCCGGCCCTGCCGGTTTTGGGGTGGCAAGACACTGTGGTGTGGAATGCGCTTCAGGGCACCGCCGGATTGAAACTGAGAGCTGCAGCGCCGGTGGGCGCTGGAGCTTCGCGTTGGTCCGGCCGTGCCCGGCGTTGCCCGGGGACCTGGCAACCTTGCAGGTTCCGCCGTGTCCGCGTTCTTCATCAGATGCCTTCATGGGAACTGCCCGGTCCTTTGATCAGGCCTCCTCCGGAAACATTTGTTCGAGGACGTTGTTGCCGTCCGAGGTGAGCATGTCCAGGAGTTCGCCTTCAGGGAGTCCTGATGCTTCGCCGACCTCGGAAAGGGACCCGGATCCGCTTGCCAGCAGTGCTGAGGCAGAAGTCCGCAGCGCGGCATAGGCGGCGTCGAGGGCGGCTTCGGCGACCACGATCACGCGGGCCAGCGACCGGAGCTGTTCAAGTTCTGCTTCCATGTCGATACCTCCCCCTTCGTGCGGTGGTCGAGGGTGAGTGGCTATTGTTCCAGAACACTGTCGATCAGATCCTTCAGGACTTCCCAGAAGTCGCGGGCACGGAACGATGTAACGGGTCCTCTTCCCTGGGCTTGTCGAACGGCGTTCGCCACGGCAACCGCTTCGGCAAAAAGTTCGGCTGTAACGGCGGGGACGCGCTCTGCTTCCAGGGCGAGGATATGTTCGACCATGGCGCGGGCGTGCTTTTCGGTTTCGTCGTCCTGGTGAAAGCTAAGCCTGCTCGGCTCAAGCCGTGTCTTTGCTGTGGCGAATCCCCGATCCACATGCGGGGCGAAGCCGTCGTCCATGTACTGAATGGCCATGCTGTCACCTCCGATCGCCTGGTTTCAGGCTGCACCGCATAGTGGGAAGCGTCGGCACCAGGCTGCGCATCACTCCGATGCGGGCCAGGAGCGGGTGGGGACGGTCCCCGGGTCGCGGGGACCGGGGACCGTCACGGGTGGAAAAATGCCAGCCCTGCCCGAAAGCCGCCGTGGGGCGCGGCATGCTTCCCGGTGTTTCAGGCGTTAATTTGCTGCTGCTGGCCGCCCGTTCCGGCCGTCACTTCGATCTTCCGGGGCTGGGCCTTCTCCGCCACTGGAATCCGGACCGTGAGGACACCGCCGTCGTAGCCCGCCTTCACATTTTCTGTGTCCAGCGTTTCGCCCAAGAGCAGTTGCCGGCTGAAGACGCCACGGGGGCGCTCAGCAGCAATGAGTTCCACCCCTTCTCCGAGCGTTTCCTTGCGTTCGGCCCGGATGGTCAGGACGTTCTGCTCGACGTTTACGTCAATGGATTCAGGGTCGACACCGGGCAAGTCAACGGCGACCACGAACTGGTTGTCCTCACGCCACGCGTCCATGGCCATGGCCGCTGGGCGGGCAGCAGTGCCCAGTACCTGCTGCGTCAGCCGGTCGAACTGACGGAACGGATCACTCATCATCAACATGACATACCTCCTCGGATCAACATGTGACCGGATCTATATCCACTGATATAGATTTTTTAGCACCGGTAGTAGAGGTTTGCAAGAGTCATTGCTGGCTTTTTGAAGGGATAACAGGCAAGGGGGAGCGCCGATTCAGCAGTGGATCCCCGCCCCATGCTCAAGTGATAGCTGCTTCTACCTGCATGGGGGCGGGCCCGGTGCGTTTCCTTTCTGTTGGAACATGCCGGTGCCGGCGCTTCGCCGGGGCAGGCTCAGGGCAAAGCGCCGTCGGGGCCGCCGGATGGGGGGCAGAGCATCAACGTCCTCATCGCTGAGGGAGCATTGGACCTGGGTGGTGGTCATCTTCAGGATGAGATCCCTGCCCACGAAACGGCGCCCCTCCTTCGTGGCCACGACGATTCCGTGCAGAATATTTCCCGCCGGGTCGTCCACTACCTGGTGCACTGTTCCGAAACGCCGTCCCGAGCGGGAGATGACCGGCGTCCCTTTCGTCAGTGCCGTGTAGGCGATGGGCCTTCCTTCCCCGCTATTCATTGCTCTCCTCCATGTGATCCTCCCCTTGCGCGGGCTGGACGCCCCTGCGTTGTGACCGCACCCGGGAATTGCGTTCCAGTCGCAGCCGCCTCCGGCCTTCCACCACGCGTTGTGCTCACTCCATCCAGGCCCAGACCTCCGCCCATGTGCCGGGTTTACCCCAACAGTTCCAGGGCTCAGGCCTGTACAGTCCTTTGCGGGTTAGGTTTTAGTACGGTTCCTGGCGTGAGTCCGGGTAATCGTCCTCGTCGTCCACGGGGGGCGCCTCGGCTTGTTCGATCAGATCTGCTTCCGCTGCCTTGAGCCCTGCATCGTCAGCAGCCCGGGCAGGACCTGGCCTGCCGGGCAGCACGTCTCTGCGCTGCTCGATGGCGTCGGCTTCCGAGGCCTCCGGGGGCAGCGGGGCCGGGACGGGTTCTTCGGGCCCTTCGGGTAGGACGGGAAGCTGTTGTTCAAAAGCGTCGGCTTCGGGCGTTTCGCCGGACGGTTCCGGCTGTGCTCCGATGTTCATTCTCTTCCTCCTGTCAGGATCTGGTGGCGCTCGGGTGCAAAGACAGCCAACAAAGCGCTCTTGTGTCCAGGTTTTTTGCAGCACCTTGGTAACTGCCGGGAAATCCGGTGGGCATGTTGGGTGCTGTGAAGGTGATCAGAGCGCCGGTTTTGCATGGTTGTCTTCTTGCTTTGGGCTTCCGGTGTCGGTGCGGCGCTGAAGTCCTGCGGCCGCGTAAATTTCGGCTTCGTTCAGTGTTTCCCTGGCCAGCAGCTGCTCGACGAGTGATTCCAGGCGCCACCGGTTTTCCCCCAGCAGTCTCAGGGCACGTTCGTAGCACTGGTCGATGAGGGCGCGCACCTCCTCGGCGAGGATGTCCAGCATTCCTTCGGAGATGCCCAGGGAGCGGGGGTCGCCTTCTTCGGGCAGGATCTGGACTGGTCCGATCCTTGGGGACATTCCCCAGCGGCCGACCATCATCCTGGCCAGGTGGGTGCTGTTTTGCAGGTCGCTTTCAGCTCCGCTGGTCACCACGCCGAAAACGAGCCGTTCTGCTGCCATGCCGCCCAAGGCTCCCACGATCTTTCCTCGAAGGTAGTTCTCGTCATATCCGTAGCGGTCTGTATCGGGGGTTGAAAGGGTGACGCCCAGAGCGCGTCCGCGGGGAATGATGGAGATTTTCCGGACGGGGTCGGCCCCTTCTTCGAGCATGCCCAGGAGGGCGTGGCCGGACTCGTGGTAGGCGGTTCGCCGGCGTTCGTCCGCGGGCATCACGACGTTCCGTACGGTGCCCAGCTGGACCTTTTCCAATGCGTCGAACAGGTCCCGCTCGGTCACCGCCGGGTTCTTCCGTTTGACGGCAAGGAGCGCGGCCTCGTTGACCAGGTTGGCCAGTTCCGCCCCGGTCATGCCGGGCGTAGCACGGGCGAGCAGGTCCAGATCAACGCCGACGTCAAGCTTGACGTTACGGGCCTGCACTATGAGGATCTGCAGGCGGCCCGCCTGGTCGGGAGCGTGGACGGTGATGGACCGGTCGAACCGCCCGGGCCGCAGCAGCGCCGGGTCCAGTACATCGGGACGGTTGGTGGCGGCCAGGACAACGACTCCCTCGGAGGATGAGAAGCCGTCCATTTCCGTCAGGATCTGGTTCAGGGTCTGCTCCCGCTCATCGTGTCCGCCAACGGCCAGGGAACCACCCCGTTTCCGGCCGATGGCGTCAATCTCATCGATGAAGATGATTGAGGGCGTAGCCTCCCGTGCGGCCTGGAAAAGTTCACGCACCCGGCTGGCGCCTACTCCCACAACCATTTCAATGAACTCGGACGAGCTGACGTGAAAGAAGGGCACCCCGGCCTCTCCGGCAGTTGCCCGCGCCAGCAGTGTCTTCCCGGTTCCCGGGGGTCCGCTCAGCAGGACACCCTTGGGTGGCCGGGCACCGATGGCCTGATACTTCTCCGGGCCCTTGAGGAAGTCCACTACTTCTGAAATTTCTGCTTCCACTTCATCTATCCCGGCCACGTCCTTGAACGTAACCCGGATATTTTGTGGGTTCACTGGCTGGAATTTTTTCCCGGCCAGCCCACCAAAGCCGCCCATTCCCAGCATGCCGCCCTGGCGTCTGAGAAGCCACAGGTAGAACAGCACCAACAACGCGACCGGCGCTACGGAATACAGGAGGTTCAGCAGAACGCCGCGTTCCTGCGCCAGGGGCGTTGCCCTCACCGTGACCTTGTTGGCCTCCAAAACGCTCAGCAGATCATCGCTGGCGAACGTGGGCCGCTCCGTCACGAACTGCGTGTAGATTTGCCCGTCGGCTCCCGGCAGTGCCTGCTCTTTACGGAGCTTTCCTTCAATGGTGTCGCCGTGGGAGAAAACCTCCACAATGTTGTTGTTTTGCACCTGTGTCTTGAACTCGGAATATGGCACCGCTGCCGGGGCCGACGCCACGTCCTGAAAAGAGAGCACCAGAAAGAACCCCAGATAAAGCACTGCCAGCCACACCCACGGCGTGAACCTTCGTTTGCGGCCATCAGGCGGTGCGCCTTTGCCTTTCGCCGCCAGCCCCTCCACACGCCACGGAACACTTCTGCGGCCAGTACCTGCCCGTTCCGCGCCCCGCAGGGCTTCCGGACTTGAACTGCCAGCCCGTTCGTTCTCCATCGGATCTCCCGGCGACTCCCAACGCATCCACTCTCGGCTCTATCGCGGCCAGCGATCCCGGAGCCCTGGAACATTGCCCGGACCGGTTGCTGACAACACGAAAATACCGCCAACACCGGTACCTGTTAAGCCCCATGCTTGACGGGGGACCGGCCATTTGTGGATGTCGCCACGGGCTTCCGGACGGACCAGGTGTGGTTGGATGGTCTCACTCTCGGAGATGGAGGCGGACGTGGGGGTTTGGAGGGGAAGCCCGTATCCATTGGGTGCCACCTATGACGGAAGCGGCACGAATTTCGCCCTCTTCAGTGAAGCCGCCCAGACGGTGTACCTGTGCCTGTTTGATGATGCCGGGGCCGAGCAAAGGATCCCGCTGGAAGCTGTCGACGGGTTCGTTTGGCACTGCTACCTTCCCCATGTCCTGCCCGGGCAGCTGTACGGTTACCGGGTGGACGGCCCCTACGACCCGGCCCGGGGCCTGCGCTGTAACGTAAACAAGCTCCTGATGGACCCGTACGCGAAGGCCATGAGCGGAACCATCAACTGGGGCCAGTCGATGTTCTCCTATAACTTTGGTGATCCTCTGTCTTTCAACGCCCAGGATTCGGCGCCGGATGCGATGCGCTCCGTGGTCATCAGCCCCTTTTTCGACTGGCAGCATGACCGGCCACCAAAGACCCCCTACAACGACACCGTGATTTATGAGGCCCACGTCAAGGGCCTGACCATGACCCACCCCGAGGTCCCTGAGAAAGAACGGGGAACCTACGCAGGGATCGCCCACCCCGCCGTAATCGAACACCTGCAGAAGCTGGGCGCCACAGCCATCGAACTCATGCCCGTGCACCAGTTCGTCCAGGACAGCGTCCTCCAGGAAAAAGGGCTGGACAACTACTGGGGATACAGCACCATCGGTTTTCTCGCCCCGCACGAAGATTACAGCTCAAGCACCCGCCCAGGGCAGCAGGTCCAGGAATTCAAGGCCATGGTCCGGTCCCTGCACGCTGCCGGGATCGAGGTGATCCTCGACGTTGTCTACAACCACACCGCCGAGGGCAACAACCTGGGCCCCACCCTGTCCTTCAAGGGCATCGACAACAAGGCGTACTACCGGCTCCTGGACCAGGACCCGCAGCACTACCTCGACTACACCGGTACCGGAAACACCCTGAACGTCCGCCACCCGCATGCCCTGCAGTTACTCATGGATTCGCTGCGGTACTGGGTGCTGGAAATGCACGTTGATGGTTTCCGTTTCGACCTTGCCGCGGCCCTCGCCCGGGAATTCTTCGAAGTGGACCGGCTCTCCAGCTTCTTCGACCTTGTCCAGCAGGACCCCGTGGTCTCCCAGGTCAAGCTCATCGCCGAACCATGGGATGTCGGACCCGGCGGCTACCAGGTCGGCAACTTCCCCCCTCTGTGGACGGAGTGGAACGGTAAGTACCGGGACGCAGTCCGCGACTTCTGGCGCGGGGCGCCGGCCACCCTCGGCGAATTCGCGTCCCGGCTGGCCGGTTCGGCCGATCTCTACGAAAGCTCGGGCCGCCTGCCCGTGGCCTCGATCAACTTTGTGACCGCCCACGACGGCTTCACCCTCCGCGACCTGGTCACCTATAACGAAAAACACAACGAAGCCAACGGGGAAAATAACAACGACGGCGAATCCCCCAACAGGTCCTGGAACTGCGGCGTGGAAGGCCCTACGACAGACCCCGATATCCTGGCCCTGCGCGCCCGGCAGCAACGCAATTTCCTGGCCACACTTTTCCTCTCACAGGGCGTGCCCATGTTGGTACACGGCGACGAGCAGGGAAGAAGCCAGCAGGGCAACAACAACGCCTACTGCCACGACTCACCGTTGTCCTGGATCAACTGGGACGAAGCAGACCAACCCCTGATCGAGTTTCTTGCAGCAGTCAGCGCCCTCCGCCGGGAACACCCCACGTTCCGCCGCAACCGGTTCTTCAACGGCCGCCCCACCCGGCGAAACCTCGGCCAGCCACTGCCGGACATCGTGTGGCTCAACACAGACGCTTCAGAGATGATCCCCGAAGACTGGGACAACCCCCTCGCACGCGCGCTGGGCGTGTTCTACAACGGCGACGCCGTAGGCCGCGACGACCGCAACCGGCCCATCCGCGACCACCACTTCCTGCTCTACTGCAACTCCGGGGACAGTCCCGTCGTCTTCAAACTCCCCGGCACCGACTATTCCAAAGCCTGGGAACCACTGATCGACACTGCAGGAGAACGGGCCGGTCAAGGCCTCATAGAGGCCAACCAAACAGTGGAACTCGCCGGGAAATCACTCCTCGTCCTCCGCTCCTATACAGCACCAACGAAGAAACCCGACAACTCCGTCGCGGCCTCCGTTGCCTCGATCATCAACCCACGAAAGTGACAAAACAGCACCCGGCAACCTACCGGATCTACGGCGAAAATAGAACCCAGTACAGACCACCCGTCCTGCACCGCACCGACGTTCTCTTAAGAGTCGAAGTGCGTCCGGACGCTGGGGTCATGTGAAACTGACTCAACTACGGACGCGGCGATGTCACGGAGTTTGATGTTCCGCGTATTGGAGGCAATGGAAAGGATTTTCATGGCTGTCTCCTGGTTGCAGCGGTTCTGCGCCATGATGGCGCCGGCTGCCAGGTCAATAACGGTACGGGATTCCAATGCCGCCATAAGGTTGGCATTGGCCTCAGCGAGCTGGCTGATTTTCACGGCCAGCCGCAGGGCCTTGGATGCATGGTAGGAATACGACTCAACCATGCTGATGTCCCCGTCAGTGAAACCACGAGAGCGTGTGGAGTAAAGGTTCAACCCAGCTTTAGCCTCCCCCTCAAGAACGAGCGGCACCGACAAGCAAGACCGTACTCCCGCTTCATATGCGGCCTCAGTGAAAGCTGGCCACCGGCGCTCCTTCACCACGTCCGGGACATGCACAATTCTCTGTTCCCGGATCGCGGAAAGGCAGGGCCCATCGCCTGCCCTGTATTGGATTTCGTCCAGCAGTGCGGCGCTATCATCGCTGCGGGCAATGGTCAGCTGCTTCTTCTTCTGAATCAAGATGATGCTGCAAAAGGCAATAGCCGGGTCGCTCAGAGTCCTGGCAGTCAACTGGGCAAGTTCGTCCAGCATCTCCTTCACATCCTCGGTTTTCAGGACAAGATCCTGCAAGTGATCAACCAGGACCTCCGGGGAACGACGCAATTCCTCCTCCCCCATAGCCCTACCCCCTTCTCTAGTCACGACCGGATGCCGATCCTTTGCTGCGCGAGAAAGCAACTGCAATGACCATATGCCCGGCTCCTCCGAGTGTGCTACGTCCTTCGGACTGCCAGCGAGAGAAACCCGTGCGCTCCTCAACTCGGTCGGGCTGGGGAATGCCCACCCACAACCGTCATGAGGTAGGTTCCGCAGCCGCGTAAAGGGTGTTGAGTTGGCGGTAGAGGATTCGGACGATGTAGCGCTTGAGGGATCTGCGGATTTCGCGGTAGCTGCGGCCTTCTTGGGTGCGTTTGGCGACGTACTCCCGTGTTCCGGGGTCGTGGACCATCCGGGTCATGGTTATGGTGTGCAAGGCTCGGTTGAGGCGTCTATCACCGCCCCGGTTGAGCCTGTGCCGGACAGTGTTGCCGCTTGAGGCAGGCAAGGGATTCACCCCTGCCAGTGAGGCGAAGGCAGCTTCGCTGCGAACCCTTTCCGGATGCGACCAGGCTGTCAGGACTGTAGCCACTGAGACAGCCCCGGCGCCCACCATCTCCAGCAGTGGCGCCGCGGGGCTTTGCTGGATCAGCTCTGTCATGCGCTTCTGGTTCGCAGCCAGCTGTGTGGTCACTTCGAGAACGCGGCGGGCCAATCGAACTGCTTCCTCGCGCGCGATCGATAATTCGATCGGTTCCTGTCGTTCCCGCCATCTGGTGATCGTCGCGATCTGAGCAGGAACCAGAGGTTTACGGGCGTCGATTCCCAGATCATGTGTCCGGAGTAAGGCGAGGAGTGCGTTGGCATTCAATGTTCGGTCCCGGGTCAGCTGATCCCGGGATGCGCTCAGGATCCTGAGTCCGGCACGGGTTCCTTCATCCCGGCGCGGAGTGCGGAGCTGGGACTCCTCTAAGTTCAGGACAGCGGTTCCGATGGCGGCGGCGTCCAGCGGGTCGGATTTGCCGATCCCCCGGCGACCCCGGGCGTTCATCCGTGGAGCTTCGGCGACATCGTAGCCAGCGTCGGTTATTGCCTTAGCCAGACGTGCCCCATAAGTGCCGACACCCTCAATCGCCCATAGACAAGCCAGATCGGCGTCTGTCCTTCGGGCTGCCCAGGCAAGTGCGCGGGAAATCCCCGTCGGCGTCGTCGGGAACTGCTCGCTCGCGACTTGTCGCTTGGTACTGGCTTCGATGACGGCGTAAGTGTGTGTGCGGGCGTGACAGTCAACGCCAATGACGAACGGGCGGGTCTGAGCAACGATAGTCAACGCTGCCACCCTCCTTCCTTTCGAACGGGCAAGAACGGCCGCATGACGGCCGGCATTGAACCTGGGAAGAGTCACTTCGCGGCAAAACTGTGATGAGCCACAACCTGCAAAGGTTGGGCAAGCTTCTAATCAAGCCAACGACGTGGGACAGGCCAACGCCGGCCGCTCCACCCAGTGCGGACAAGTCGGGGGAAACGCACCCTAAGGGGCAAGTTGTTTTTCGAGTCACGCACCAGGCAGAACGACCGGCATCAACACTGCCAGCTAGTCCCAGACCAACCACTGCAAGGCTCACAGTTGTTTTTGGCTGCTGGCGAAGCTTGCGGAGCTGTGCACGTGCAGGCCCGTCTACCCGCAAGGCAAGACCCGGGAAATCTTCGGAGGAAATAAGCGACGAAGGAGCGCCGGAGAAGACTTCCCGGGCCGCAGGCCCCGGAGGAACGAAGGGGCTAGAGGGGCCGGAACGGGCACGTACAATCCGAAGGACAGCAGCCAAAAACGGTAATACTGGAACAGTCCTTGAGCCGGCGTGACCCAGCCAAAAACTGACGTACCAGGCGGCACTGTCTTCCCGACGATCTGTCCGCCGGCTCAAGGACCGTTAAAAGGGGTGTCGAGCCAGGCGGACATGACCTCATAGGAGCCTGATACGACCAGTCCCATTACCGTTTTGTCTGCCCACCTGGCCCGCGCCCGATCAATCAGCATTCGACGCGACTGAGGGGCAAATTCCATCTTGGCAAGCGAACCAACAAGAGTTATCGCGGGTATCGATACCCACGCAGACACACACCATGTGGCCGTCATCAACGAACACGGCAAACCCCTCGCGGACAAGGAATTCCTCGCCGTGGGATCCGGATACCGGAAAATCATCGACTTCATCACCTCCTACGGCACAGTCACCGCCGTCGGCGTCGAAGGAACCGGCTCCTACGGCGCCGAACTCGCCAGAACACTCCGGGGCGAAGGGCTCACTGTGCTGGAGGTGAACCGGCCGAACCGGGCCGCCCGCCGACTCAACGGGAAGTCCGATCCCCTGGATGCCTACCAGGCCGCCAAGTCCGTGCTTGAGGGGCGGACGAAGGCGATCCCGAAGGCCAAGGACGGCCCGGTGGAATGCCTGCGGATCATACGATCCGGGCGCGCGTCAGCCATCAAGGCCCGGACCGCGGCCATTAACCAGATCAAGGCGCTCCTCGTTTCGGCCCCGGATAAGATCCGGGACAAATACCGGGCGCTGGCTACCTCAGCGCTGATTCCTGCCCTGCAGCGCACGAGACCTTCGGGGCACATGGCTGACCCCGAGTACGTGACCCTTATGACGCTCAAGGCGTTGGCAGCACGTTGCCAAGCACTGGGAGCGGAAATTGAGGCTGCTGACGCGGCGCTCAAGGAAATCCTCGATAGCTACGCTCCGATGCTTTGTGATCTCCCAGGAGTCGGGACCGAGGTAGCCAGTCAGCTGTTGATCACCTTCGGGGACAACCCGGACCGGATGGGCAACGAAGCCCAATTCGCCTCGCTTGTCGGGGTCGCGCCGGTACCGGCATCGTCCGGCAAGACAACGCGCCACCGGCTCAGTAGAGGCGGCGACCGCAATGCCAATAACGCTTTACATCAGTTGGTGCTGGTTCGCATGGGATCGTGTCAGCGGACCAAGGATTACGTGGTCAAACGGACGGCCGAGGGCAAGGGCAAACGCGAAATCATGCGCTGCCTCAAACGCTACGCAGCCAGGGAAATCTACCGGCAGATCACCAACCCCCGGCCTGCACCGGACATCTCCGACCTCCGCCGCATGCGAACCGAACTCGGCATGACCATCACGACCGTCAGCCGGCGAACTGGGCCAATGGGTATCCATCATTTCTCGTCTGGAACGCGGACTCATTCGCAACGACGCCCTCGCCGCGGACTACCGGCAATGGCTGACCAACCAGGATAAAGGAGGGGGGTACCGAACCGGGCCTTAGATCCGGTCAGAGCGTAGCCTTAAAGGACGTCAAGCAGTGGCTGTCCATCGTCTATCATGATGCCGTTCCAGCAAAGACATCACACGGCCCAACTGCATCTAGAAGGTCGAGATGACAAGATACGATCCTCGCCCAGCAGCCCTGCGTCTCCTCGAAACAGGTGAGTTCTCCATTGAGGACCTCTGGCTTCAGTACATATCACGAGGAGGAAGCGCTGACGTCTTGGAACTGGACGCCTTCGTTCATGACATCCCCCTCCTGCATGGCCTAGAGGTAGAAATTCTGAGAGTGACACTGGAAGAAATGGCCAAGCGACACCGAGGACGAGGCCACTAAACGTCTCATCCGAGTCCCAAAACCCATGCCCATGAGGGGTCTTTGGGCCGTATGCAAAATTTCTAGGTCCTGCCAAGCTTCCCTCTATGGCGTTCTTCCTCACATACGTAACCGAGCGCGGGGCAGGGTACTTTACGGTCCAAGCCACGGATATCAGCGACGCCATCACCAAGGTCAAGGGCGCTATACACGATTTGCGCTGCAGCAGCGCGACCTTACGCCGAACCACCGAATCCGAACCGTCCTTTGGTACGGGATACATCGTGGCAGCCTACACACCAGCCATAGGCTGGAAAACCAAGACTGACGACCCGGAGTAGGCATCGCGGCCAACCCTCTGCAGCCGTCCCCCAGCCACCCCTGCCAGCAGCCCCCGGAAACGTCGACTTCCACTGGATCCACTGCCAAAAACAAGCGCCACCAGCCGCACCAAGAGGCGATTTGACCGCTATAGGAGCATCGTCGTAGACACACCGGTCCAGGGGGTCCGGAGCCCTGCGACGGCGCGCCCTGCACCCAACAGCCGGCCGCGCCAGCGGACGCCCAACAAACTGGTTGAAGCGCAGCGGAAACCAGGGCGTCCCCAATAGGGCGCTTTGCTCCCCGCGCCTGGCTTCAGGCGGGCAGTGCCGAGAGGCGGACCCACGGACTGCGGCCCGCCTCTCGCCCGTTTTACGTTTCCTGGTCCTTCCGGGTCTTGGCGGTGGCGCGGTAGGCGGTGATGGAAGCGCCAAGTGCCGCCAGGGAGAGCACGAAGTTGATGATGGTCAGAGGCTCCATGATGGTTTCCTTATCGTTGAACAGGACTTAGTCTGGGAAGGAGCCGGTGGCCGCAGCCTTGCGGTTACGACCACCGGGTTCGTAGCTACACCTACTTCCTTGCTTTACGCTTACGCTTCCGAGTTGCCGCTCGGGAGCGTTTGCTCGTTAAGAGCGCGTTCCGCGTGGAGAGCAGAGCGATGACAGCTGTCATCAAGCTCACGACCGCTGTCGCGAGCCTGATCGCTTCGTCGATGCTCATGTAGCCACCTCCTTCCTGCCCCGCCGTGCGAGGCCCCCGCTGTCGCAGCCGGTCGAGGGTGGGCCGTCAACCCCGAAGAGTGCGCGGGGAAGCCCGCGAAATAAGGGAGCCCTGGCGACCGCGTGGGATTGTCCGTGTACGTGGGTTTATGGGTCGGGCCCCCGGCCGGCTACGATGAGCGGCCTTGTACGGAGAACACCCCAGCCAGATGTAAGGGAAAAACAAGCATTTACAGGCCGGAGCGCAGCGAAGGACCATCTCCTGGGTACAGCGCAGCGGAGACCAGAGCTCTTAGCCCCGGGTTATGCCCATTGGCGGGCAGGTGGAGCCCTCCGCACAGCTCAAAGCTGGGCAGCTTCTCACGAACGTCGCAACACCAATCTGAAAGAGGTGTTGGATCATGCGCAGTTCGACGCGCCGATCGCGGAAAATGGGCCCAGAGGGCTTGGTTGAGAAGAAGCCCTTGTACGTTCAGCTCATGAAAGAAGGCCACTCCAACTCGGCAGCATGCAGGATTCTTGGAATCCACAAAAACACGGGCAGGCGTTGGTTGCATGGACGCAACGGGGTCGAGGGTCTGGTGCAGCAGGGCTTGGACCCGAGACCTGATAAAGCGGTTCCGGCCTCAACCGTCTCCAGCCGCTATTTGTCAGAGAACGAACGCATCTTCATTGCCGACCGGTTGCTGGCTAAAGCGAGCCTTCGATCTATCGCCCGCGATCTCGGCCGGCCACCCTCCACAATCAGCAGAGAGCTGGCCAGAAACCGACCGGACTCTCGTCGCTATCATCCGTTCCGCGCCCAGCAAATGGCACAGAAGAGAAGGCCACGACCCAGGCTGGCAAAGCTTGCTGGGGATGATGAGCTCAGGGACTACGTCGTGGCCTGTCTATCGAAGCGGTGGAGCCCTCAGCAGGTCTCCCAGGCCCTGAGGGAACGGTTTCCTGGAGAAAAGCACCGGCACCTGGCTCATGAAACGATCTACCGTGCGCTCTACCAACTGAGCATCCGCCCCGTTCCGGCGGGGTCTGCTCGCCTGCTGCGTTCGGGTAAGTTCAGCAGGCGACCCAGGTCCAGGACCAAGGTGAAGCCACGCCAGTACATTACTGATGCTTTGAAGATCGGAGACCGCCCAGCCCACATTGCCACCAGAGAGGAAGCTGGCCATTGGGAGGGTGACCTCATCATGGGGAAGGGAAACAAATCAGCGATAGTGACGCTGGTTGAACGCTCTTCTCGACTCCTCGTCGCTTTCGTTCTCCGTCCAGGGAGCAGATCCGGCAACATGCGGGACCAGCTCATCGAAGTGCTCGGTGTCATGCCGGCTACCTTGCGGAGGACGTTGACGTGGGACCGGGGATCAGAGATGGCCAAGCACGCCGAGGTCACAGCTGCGCTGGGGACGCTGGTCTACTTCTGCGATCCGGCCAGTCCCTGGCAGCGCGCATCAAACGAGAACGCCAACGGCCTACTTCGTCAGTACTTTCGGAAGGGAGATGACCTAAGCACCATCAAACCGGCGGATGTACTCTTCGCCGCGGCGGAGATCAACAGCCGCCCCAGATCTGTGCTGAATTGGTCCAGCGCATCCGCCAAGTTCGCGACTTATCACGCCGCGGCGGCCAAGTTGGCAGGATCCGGTTCCTCCGTCTCGTAAGGAGATCCTTTACCCAAACGCCCCGCTGCTCGAAGCTTGTCCCGTCGAGCGCTAGTCTCACTCCATGAAGCGTCGGTGGGCACTACTCCTTGCAGTCGACAGCGTTGTCGCAGTCTTGGCAGTCGTTGCTGTGATTGGCGGCGTGTCCCGTGTTCCCCGTGTGTGCCCAGCCATTGGTTATGCCTATACGGGTCCCGTGGAGTTAGTGTTTTCCTCCGCGCCGGCGTCGGTTGCGGCTTGTTTTGGGGAAGGGTGCGTGCCTGAGCCGGTGGCACAGAATGATGAGCGGAAGTGGCTGGTGCCCCAATCCGCGCCTTACCTGATCGCGCCTGTAAGCGTGACTTCGATCCACGTTGAGGCCGCAGCTGCGGTTGGCGGCCAAACCGCGGTTGAACTGCCAGTAGAAACTGAATCCACCGGAGAACATCCCTTCGGAGTTGGATGTGGGGGGCCTTTCAGGTTCAAGCCCGTTCAGGTCACCTTTAACTGAGGACGTCGGCTAAAGGATCCGCCACTGGGAGTCGGGCAAGTGAGATCTTCGGTGTGTTGAGGGCAGAAGTGGCTTCCGCGTGTTGGAAACCTTCCCGGACTGGTGTCCAGGTGCGATGCTAAAGGCGCGAGCACCGCTTATAGCGGTTGCAAAAATTGGGGGACAAAAACATGCAACGGAACAATCCGAAGAATGCAGCGCCATCATATGCCAAGAGAACTTTTCTCCCGGTTTCCGGTTTGGTTGGAGTTGCTGTTATTACACTGCTCTGTGGCTGCTCGACTTCCGATCCGCAGAAGGCATCAAATGCTGCTTCGCCGGCTCGGACGGGAGCCAGTCAGGCTGCTGCACCACCTGACTCCATTCCCAGCGCAAATGGCCGGGACAAGACTGCCGACTTCAAGACAGCAAAGAAGAACGCGCCATGGTTGGGCAAAATCAAATCCGTAACCGAAACCGAAGCGGGCAGGATTCGCATCGAAACCAGCCTCGTGGATCCTCGCGGCGCTGACGGTGGCGAGGAGGCCAAGAGCGCGATCGCCATCTGCGAATCAGTAGTCTCTCTCTTCGGTCCGAGCTACGTGTCGGTTCTTGAGGATGATGGCACCAATTTCGTCCTGTTCGGACACCCCTCGGTACCTAGGGGTGCTTGCGCTGAAGTCTGACTAGGACGAGGATCTATGGATTTAGCTGGACACATCGTTAGGGAAATTGATCGCTACTGGGCGGATGAGGTGAATATTCTCGGTTACTGGCAGGACGGGCCGGCTACGGTCTGGGGTGTGTATCGCCGCACTATTGACCCCACGGTGGTGCTGGGACGTCGGCTCGCATTTCACTCAGAGGCGGCGGATGGCACCGTTGAGGGCTTTGCACGTGATGTGGCCATAAACATGGCCGAGCCAATTGGTCGTGCCGCCAGCCGTCCTGATCAACACGGGGTTGTCTGGGTGGGCGTTCCCAAGGACCGCCGGATCCCTGAGCCTCCGAGCGAGGTCTTGCAAATCCTGAGGAACAATGAGTCCAGCTAGCTTCCGATTCCTAATGTCCGAGATTTCGAGAGGCTAGTACCTGCATCAGAGCGCTGTCCTCGTTCGCTCCACCCAGCCCGTAAGCCGGTCCCCCACGGGCCGTTTCAGAGCAGGGATTCCTGGAGAAGGCCAATGAGTCTTACTCATCCCACAAGACTCGCCTGCAAAATTACCCGGTGACGGCGCCCGAAGGGCCACCCTCACACCCGAGAGTAGTACTGGTATTCGATCCCCGAATCAGCAGGTATGTTCAAGGCAACCCCCTGTTGCAACGTCCATGAGAAACCGCCCTGTCCCCACTGGGTATAACCCGGGGGCCTAGTTGTCGTACCCCTCCCCCATGATGGGAGCCGGCGGCCAGTAACCTGGCCACCGTTCTTTGGCGTGTCTATTCGAATATATATTCTAAGGTTGTGGTATGTCCTCCGAGAGTTTTGCGGCCGCGCTACAGGCGCAGTACGCACGGCGGGCCGGCCCAATCGGACTGACCGTGGAAGAGCTCGATTTCGAGCACTTCCCGGTCAAAAACGGATATCCAGGCATCCCGGTGAAGGCATGGATCCGGTTCCCGAACTGCGCCGAGCTGGTGGACGGCGAGGTCTTTGCCTGGACAGCGAAAGCAGCCGAAGTGACGTGGAACGACGGGCCGGTCACGTACCGGACCTGGGTATGGAGTTCGGCGGTCACCCGCCGGGAGGAAATGATGAACAGGAATTTGGGAGAGCGGACCCGTGGCAAGAACAACAACTGACAACCCCCTGGACGTCCCCGTACAGGTCCGATTTACCGCCAAAGGCATACCCCTGGCCGTCCGATACGACGACCGGATCTGGGCCGTGGCCGCCGAACCAGTGCGCTGGTTCACGCGCTCAGACTGGTGGAACACCGCCAAACGGGCACCGGTCGGCTGCGGTGACCTGGTCAGCGTCGAACACTGGCAGGTCCAGGTCCGCCTTATCTACCCTCCGGTGGGGTTCACAGGGATGTGTGTTCTGAACTAGGGTCGTCTCGGAACGCACGGATTATCTACCCCGACGAGGTACGTCCGCATGGCGCATTCATTGATTACGTTTCCGTCGACCAACCACCCGGACCCCTCGATTCCACGGCACTGGATCGCGTTCAGGGTCATCCACAAGGCCGGGGGCCCGTCGTGGGCAGTTGTGAACACTTCCACCTTCGAACTACATCCTGAATCCAGCTCATACCTTCACTACCTCTTTGGTTCCTCCCGGTCGACGAATACCCTGAGGGCGTACGCGCAACGCCTCGCCGCGTTCTTCACTTGGCTCGGTCCGGCCCGGTTGAACTGGGCCGACGGCGTGCCCGTCGTTTCACGGTTTATCCGGGAACTCGCTGCTTCTCCGTTGCCCGCCACTGAATCGGACATCGAATATCGTGAGCCGCGTTACCGCAGCGGGAAGACAATGAATCAGTACGCTGCGGCCCTGACCCAGTTCTACATGTGGGCCGCCCGCAGTGATCTGATCAGTGAGAAGACGGCGGCCGGCTTCTATGAGACGCGAATCGCGTACGGGTATTCCGGTGACAGGCTCCTGCCGGGCAAGGTATCCAAGGCCAGGGCTGTGAGGGTCAAGGAAGTCGAAGAAGCCCCCAAGCTTCTCGACGAACACTCTGCCCATTCGCTGTTGTCGGCGATGGCCAACCGGCGTGACCGCTTCCTGGTGGCGCTGATGCTCGAAACAGGCCTCCGAATCGGCGAAGCACTGGGCCTGCGGACGGAGGATCTGCATCTCTTCCATGACTCCCGCGGCCTCGGCTGCGCGACCGCCGGCCCTCACATCCATGTCCGTCGGCGCCAGAACCCGAACGCCGCGTTGTCAAAGTCGGCGAATCCGCGCAGCATCCCCGTCACTGAAGCGGCCTGCACCCTGTACCACCTCTACGCTGAGGACCGCATCGACCGTCTGGACGTGGACTCAAGCCCGATGGTTTTCGTCAACTTGTACTCCCGGTCCCACGCCGGGGAGGCGATGAAGTACTCCAATGCCGTCAAGATTTTCTACCGCTCCTCAGGGCGCGCCGGTCTCCGGGTCAACCCGCACATGACACGGCATACAGCGGCGACCCGCTGGAAGCGGGCCGGAGTGCCGGGAGCGGACGTCCAGGAACTGCTCGGGCACCGCAGTCCCTCGTCCCAGCACGTGTATGAGCATGCCAGCGACCAAGATCTTCGCGACGCCATCGAAAGTGTCCGGCCAGGTTCGGAGCGGCACCGATGAGCGGTGCAGGGCAGACCGCGCCTGATGTTGCTCCTGCCCCGGCACGAACGGAACCGGTCGACGCGTCGTTGGACCTCTCCCGGTTCCAGGACATGCTGGTCCAGGAAATCCGGGAGGATTGGCGCCCGAACGAATGGGACAGCAGGACGTGGATCTTCACCGGAGTCCCAGGCCATCTGGGGACCCTCGTCAACGGCTGTAATTTCCCCGGATGCTCCCGTCCCTCATTCACCCGCCGCAGCGGACTGTGCAACATCTGCACTGGCCGCTACATCCGGCACACCAAGCGCATGGGCGCCATGAGCGCCGAGGACTGGGTCAAACAGGCAGCCGAACTGCAGAAGACAAACTGGGCATGCCGCATCGACCCGATCCTGTGCTCAGTGGCAAACTGCACGAACCGCAGTAAAGGCCTAGGCGTGCCCCTCATGGCCGCCACGGACGGAAACCCCCGACGATGGCACCAGAAAAAGGACCGGTTGCCTCCCTTATGCCTGGGCCACCACCCTGTCAGGACAGTGCCAGACATCGCAGCCTGGGTGGCTGCCCAGGAAGCCAAACCGGTTACGGCACCGGAATACTGCGCCGTCCCATGGTGCGGCTACAAACGGCAGGCAGCCAACCGGATCGGGCTCTGCAGGCGCCATTCAAAGCTGATCGCCACCCAGGGAGAGCTGACTTTGCACCTTGAGCGAGAAGCTGTCGTCTCGCTGGAACCCGACGGCTACCGGGAAATCCACGCCCCCTCCCCCACAACAGGCGGATGCGAACTCAACCTCGCTGCATTGCGCCGGCGGCACCCCGGATTGGCCACGGAACTGCTGTGGGCCCTTCAGCACCAGGACGGCATTGGTTTCCCCATCAATATCATTACGACCCGGGCTCTCATCCGTTCGGCCATGGACTTCCCGCAGGCCACGAAATCCTTCCTCAACGCCGACACCCGGGTCCTGTCCGAAAGCAAGGTCATGCGCTCGGTAAATGCCTGGTCGATGTTCCGTGTGGTGCGGGCCAGATTACTCGAACGCTACGTCCCGTGGTCCACCAACGGCGATCTTCTCCGGTCAGACCTCATCCCATTCGGTCTTCTGACGACGTCATCCAACAGATCCGGGTCGGCCCGCTCCTTGGCAGCCCTGGATTTCCGGCCTATACCCCTGGAATGGGCCCGGCAAATGGCCAAGCTATGGATCTTGGAGCGGTCCACCACGGAGACTTCCGCGACGACCCTCATCACTCACGTCGCACGGCTCTGCACGGACTTTGTCGTCCGGTGCGCGGCGCGGAACCTCCCCTCACCCACAAACGCGTCCGACCTCACACGAGAACATGGCAAGGTCCTGGCGCAGGCGCTGGCAGGTCTTGCCCGGCTCGATGGGCACCCCCTGCCCAACAGCTACAAACGGCTCCTTGGATCAACGCTTGCCGGCATGATCGACTACGCCCGGAAAAACTCGGACCTGTTCGAAAACACCACTCTCTCCTTCGCCCTGGACTACGACCTGCAGATCCCCCTCGAAGACAATCCGGGGGCAGACGAAGACGATGAGACCGGACGGGCTGTTCCCGAACCCGTGATCGAGTACCTCTTCGAGCAGCTGCCCACCGCACGAGTCTCCAATCCCGCATCAGCCTCTGCCCCCAACGCCGTCTACAAAGCAGCGTTCACCTGCTACCTGACCCTTTTGCGCGACGCCGGACGCCGACCCAGCGAAACCGCAGGTCTCCGCCGTGACTGCCTCAGCTACGACACGACCGGCCAAGCCACCCTGCTCTGGCACAACGACAAAGGAAGACGCAGGGGCAGGCGCCTTCCT
The DNA here is from genome assembly GCF_057369995.2 of Arthrobacter sp. MOO21. Lineage (NCBI taxonomy): Bacteria > Bacillati > Actinomycetota > Actinomycetes > Micrococcales > Micrococcaceae > Arthrobacter > Arthrobacter sp. MOO21. The sequence continues at coordinate 4,171,484 of NZ_CM170671.2, forward strand.
ATCTGGGCAGAAACCGCCCAAGCCCTGGAGACCTGGTTTACTGTCCGGGATCAACACATCACCGCGATGCCGCCCGGGCAGCACGACTGGCTTTTTCCCACGTTCCGTCCCAGGGCCCGGGACAAACACCTCAAGACAACGTGGTTCAACAAACGGCTCCGGGACTGGATCGACCTCGATCTTCCAGACCTGCCAGGCCCCAATAACGGCCCCGGCACAGGAACGCCGTTCTGCAAGACCAGTGTTTTCGCCTATGCGTTCCGCCACTCCTACTGCCAACGACTGGCCGACGCAGGCGTCCCACAGGAAACCCTCCGCCGCCTCATGGACCACCGGTCCGCTGACACGACTGCCCAGTACTACACAGTGACCAACGCACGAAAACGCAAAGCCATCGAGTCCGTCAAAAGGCTTTCCTTCGACGCTCTGGGCGCCCACTCCCCCGTTACCGAAGACCTCTACTCCATGGCCGCGGTCGCAGTACCGTTCGGCAACTGCACCGAACCGACCAACATCAAAGCAGCGGGCAAAGCATGCCCCGCACGTTTTCAATGCGGCGGCTGCACTTTCTTCAGATCTGACCCTTCCCATCTCCCAGACCTCAAGGCGCATCGGGAACGGATGAAAGAAGACCTCGCCTGGCAGGTCGCGCAGAACCTTCGACCCTCACTCATCACTGACACCCGGAACGAGATCGAAGCGTTCACCGCCCTCATCGCTGCGCAGGAAACGCGGCTGGCCGAATTGCCCGGCAGCGAAAGGGAGTCCCTCGCGGAAGCCTCCGCCGTACTGCGCCGGCTCCGTTCCAGTGTCCCGACCGCCGTCGAGAAACCCTTCATCCCAGTCGGAAGCCTCAAGGTCAAAACCCGCGTACTCGAGGACGAGGAATGAGAACCCACTCAGGCTCGAAAACGGCTGCAATGGTGCAGCACCGAAAGAAAGTCAGCAAAGCCAAAAGGCAGGCAGTCCTGGCAACAATCGATGCGATGACACGAACAAACACGCCCATCAGCGTGGCCGATGTTGCGCGCCGTGCCGGCGTCAGCCCCTGGCTCGTCCGCCAGAAACCACTCCTGGAGCACGTAAGAAAAGCGCAGTCCGTGCAATTCAGAGGTTCGTCCGAGGAAACAGCGAAATCCACTGCCGGAGTTGGGCCCGTCGAACGTGATCTATTGCGCAAGGAGAACCAACGGCTCCGTCACGAGCTGCAGAAGCACCAGCGCCGCATCTCCGAATTGCTCGGCGACCAGATTGACGGCACCGACGCCCATTCACAGAGCCTTCGGGTTCAAGAACTGACCGATCAGAACATCATCCTTTCCAAGCAAGCCAGTGACGCCATCCAAGAACTGCGTCAGCTTCGACAGAACTCTGAAGCGCTGTCATCCGACCTCGAGGCAGCTCACCGCGTCAATCGTTCCCTCATGGCCGAAATAAACCGGCCGGTACGACCCACAGGTCGGAGCGCCGCGCCTAGTTCCCGATCACTCAGCTCAGAGCCAACCCAAACTCACTAGGTTGCAGGGACGAGAGGCGGCCGGCCGCATCTAGCAAGGTCCTCCAGGAAGACGGCGGCTAGTCAAACTCAACATCGAACCCTCCGAACTGCAGCGCATCTCGGACAAATTCCCGTAGCTGCTCTAACTCATGCACCTCCGCAGCCGCCTTCGCCGCCGAGCTGTTCCGGAAATAGATGGCTATGCTCATAGGAGGAGCCAGCATTTCTGAGTCAATCTCATATTTGTGTCCACGAAAGCTCACAGATAAACCCACGCGAGCGATATGGAGTTCGCCGTCCTTAGACGCGATTGCATTAGGTCCTCTTGCCTCAAAATCGGTACTCATCTTGGGCCCTTTGCGTTCTCCATGAAAGCGAGCGTACGCGACGAAGGAAAGACCGGTCGCCGGCGCAGACCGGCAGGGAGTCGGTCCCGGGCGAGGCTAGCGTTGCCTTCGACTCTCCTGAGTGATGATCAAATGAGCCGATACGCTGTCCTGCCGTCTTCACCCAATAGGAGCCTGCCTTGCCCGGAATCCACGAACCGAACGTGATCGATCTCGTGACGCACGATCCCGTGCAGGATGAATACAAGTTGATCATGGTCGAAGAGCGTCCTTGGACAGGCGCTGCGGAACAGCTAGAACAGCTGAGGGAAAAGATCAACAATTACGCCATGTTCGTCCTCGATGAGGGCCTCCTGCACTCATACCCAGATGCTGCTGGACGTCCTGTATGCATCCAACTTGATTGCGTCAGTACGGCCCCTGCGGAAGTTCAGGAACTCATTGACTTGGCATCCGAAGGACTCCGGCATTACGGCATCCGCTCCGCCGTAAACCGCCTTGGCTGAACAACGCTTCATGGATCGCCCCTCACAGGCAAGGAGACACCGCCCGACCCCCGGGTATCGGGGCTGCGAAAACATTCTCACGACCGGGAACCTTTTCCGGGCCTGCGGACACTACAAGGTATGAGGCATATGGAGGACACCGATGAAGACCTGTGGCGCGCGTGCACAGCAGGCAATGCTGACGCTTTTGGCGTCCTGTTCAACCGGCACGCCGACGCGGTCTTCCGGTACTGTCTCTCCCGCTGCGGATCCTGGCATGACGCCGAGGAGCTCGTCTCGATCACCTTTCTGGAGGCATGGCGGCAACGACACAAGCTCAGACCCGAGAGAGACAGCCTCCTCCCCTGGCTGCTCGGGGTCGCCACAAACGCAGACCGCAACAGGGCAAGAGCATCGGGGCGGTATGCCGATTTCCTGACCAGGCTGCCGCATTCGGATCCCCGGCACGGCGGACATGAAGCAGACCATGCCGAAGCGGTGACGTCCAGGGTAGACGCGGAGCGTGAAGTCCGCGAACTGCTCGACACAACCGCAGGACTGCACGCCGGGGAACGGGACGTGGTGATCCTGTGCCTGATGAACGGGATCAGCCAGGAAGAGGCAGCCAAGGCCCTCGGTATACGGGCCGGGACAGTGAAATCCAGACTGCACCGCGCAAGGTCCAAACTGGGCCTGATGAAGCAAACGCCAGTGCCCGTCGAAGAGTTGGACACCACGATCGTTGAAGCGAGGCTGTCATGAACCTGACCGAAGTGACGTACCCCAAGGACACCAAAGACCGTGTCCGAAACCTGCTCGTCCAGGAAGCACGCCGCACTCCGAGGCGATCACGCAAATGGCTTGCCCTTCCCGTCGTGATCGCTGTTGCCGGCACCGCAATAGCTGGAACCACCGCGGCCGGGGTCTACACGGCCCTTGCCCCGGTGAACGACAAGCGCGACATCCGCTGCTATTATCGCGCCGACCTCACCACTACCTACCCCGTCAAAGCAGATCCCAAAGTCATCATGCCCCCGTACATCACCACGGGGATCTTCGTGACAGGCTTCGACGCGAAGAACAACCCGAGCCCCGGCGATCCGAACGCAGGAATGCAACAGATCACCGACCCCATCCTCCAGTGCGGCCGCAGCTGGGACCTGGGACTGATGAATCCCCAGGGCATCACCGACGACCTCGTCCCTCCGGGTTTCGTCCACACCACGCCGACGGCAGACCCCGGGCAGTCCAGCGCCAACGGCGGCATGCCCACCGACAAGTACGGGAATCCGCTCGGCGGCCCTGCCGGGTCGAACAAGCTCATTGGCCACTACGTCCCGCAATTGACCGCGTGCGTCGTCGATAACAACGTCGCAGTCATCCCTGGCGGACCCGAAATCTGCGCCCACCTCGGCATCCCCACGCTCGAGGAATAGCAGAGTGTTCACGTAAGATTGGCGGCTGTCTGTCCCGCCAGTCATGAGAGTCCTTTGCGAGAGTATTGATCTATGGGATCCTTCACGATCACGAGTCCGCCGTTGTCTATTGCGCGGGAACTGTGGCGGCTAGGCGAGCCTCATCTCGCGGCGCGCGCCGTGGAGTTAACGGCAGAGCAGGCCGTAGACATCGCCTTCAGGGCTGGCGAGCTACACGAGTCCGGGCAAGCACATGCTGTATGGCCTCAGGGCCCGAGCGGCACCACTCCCGCGCTGATGCTCGCAGCTGTGGAATACCTCGCCGGGACCCTGCGTCCCTGCGCCAGGAGCCGCCGCCTTCCGGAAAAGAACTTACCCCCATCCTTGCAGGCCACCGAGGAGGAACGTTGGGCAGCACTGACTCCAGTAGCCCGGGCACTTGATCGGCGGCGCCTGGAGACGCGCGCCTAGCCGCCGTCTTGTCTGGATATAGTTCCATCGTGGATAGTCAGCGGAGGGCACGGGCGATTTTCCTGTGTGAGCAGACGGGGATTACCCCGCCGCATGAGCTGCCTGACTTCGCCACTGAGCTGCTGGTCCTGGGTTACGACAGCCCCTCGCTCCGCGAAGTGGCAGGACTTCCGACGGGAGACAGGGCTGATGCTGCTGATTTGTGGAGCGCAGTCCGCGAAGAACTGGGCATCGAGCGCGAAGAGCCAGAGGAAGCCGCCGGCTTTCTCCTCCGATATTGGGGCGAGGAGACCGCCAAAGGGCGGATCGACGTCCTGGCTGGGTCGAGGCTAATGTACCGGGTTGGCTGGTTTCCGCTGGGACAACCGAGCGAGCTGAATGAGCTCTTGTATCTCTTGATTCTCTGGGATGAGATGCCGGAGCAACGCGAGCAAACGGCCGCGGAGCTTCTCCAGTTCGCACAGCATCTAGTGGACAGCGAAAGATGACGCAGGCCGGGGATCCAAGCAGCCGGCAGGTCCTCTGGAACAATCTTCGTCATGGAAGATGAGTGGTTTCGGTCCCCAGGCTGGAGCGAAGCGGACCGCGCCGCGTTCGAGGCACGCCTCGCCAAGTCCCGCAAATACAACCGTGCGCAGTATCTGCGTATCAAGGGGCTGGCGCTGCGCGACGCCGGCGAAGTCGGCGGGGCCAGAGAGCTCTGGACGCGCGTGCTCTCGGATGAGGGAGAGTTCTCCACGATGGAGGGCTTCGCAACTCTGGAGCACCTGGGGGACTCGTACGTTGACGATGACCCGACGCTCTCGGAGTATTACTATCGGCGCCTGCTCAATGACAATCCAGCGCTGAAGAGCACAACGATGACGCAGCACATCAAGCTTGCCGAACTCCTGATACGGCGGGGCGATGGGAAGGCCGTCGAAGAAGCCGCGGAGTTACTGGTCCAATGGCCGGAGGTGGCGCGCATTCCATTTCCCAGCGCCCACTTCCGGTGGAACCTCGCAGTGATCGACCTTGCAGACAAGACTGGAGACCGGCAAACCGCAGTCGAGGCTGCACGCCGGGCGCTGGAGTTGGCTGATCGAGGGCCTGTGTTCCCGCGTCACAAAACAGTGGGCGTCGTTGACGCGGAACACCAGATCCTTGCACGACTAAAGCGCCTCGCGAAGTAGTAATGGTGTCCTTGACCCGAGCTGGCGATCTCAGCTGATCCTGCTCCGAGCCGACGTGTCTTGAATCCCTGGGGTTACCAGATGGTCTGCTGCCACGTGAGCATCCGCTTCCTTAGAGGTAGTCATCGTGCGGGGAGGAACTCTCCGCTTTGACATGGCTACCGATCTGCGAGGATCTAAAACATACGTGGCTAACGTGGCTCGGCGACTGTCCCCCGCTGACCAGCACAAATGAACTATGAGGGGAGATAATCCGCCTAACCTCCACCTCGGCGCTGCGCACCTTCGAGCTGCGCCGCGATCCGCTGTCAGAGCAATGGTTGCTGAGCGGCATCACCGACGCCGGTTCCGCGGCCGCCTAAGCCACGCAGTCTGGCGGCTGTAGCGGGGCGGCTCGCACTGTTTGGAGCGCCAAACGGACGATGATGGGCATAGCCCCCGTTCCTGACATCTGCGCGGAAGTTAGTCCGGTATTGTCAGTCACTGATTAACTTGAAAGAAGAAGGGTCCTCCGCTCATGACCACTGTCCCTGAGTTTCGTCCCTCCGGGCGTCTTGAGCTGACTTGGACCAATAAAAACCAAAAATTGCTTTCGCATGAGGACGGCTCCTATGAATGGACTGTCCCCGGCGACTACAGAACCAGTGAAGTAAGACTCCTCCACGACGTAACAACAGTGGGAGAGACCCACAATTCTGCCCTTCGGGCCAAGGACAACCTGCTCATCCGGGGAGATGCCCTCCATGCGTTGACCTCGCTCACCCAATTGCCTGAGTTCGCGCAACATTATGTTGGGAAAGTGAAACTGGTCTATATCGACCCCCCGTTCAATCGCGGTCAGGCCTTCGTTCACTACGATGACGCTCTAGAGCATTCCGTCTGGCTCACCATGATGAGGGACCGGTTGGAGCAAATCGAGACTCTGCTTGCCGATGATGGAAGCATTTGGCTGCATCTAGATGATGTTGAAAGCCACCGGGCGCGATTGGTGCTGGACGAGGTCTTCGGACCTAAGAATTTTGTTGCTGAGATCGCCTGGCGTTCAACGGACAGCAGCAGTAATAACGCTAAGGGGTTCGCTAAGGATCACAACAGCATCATGATCTATTCAAAGATGCCAAAGTGGCGGCCGAAGCACCTCCCGGATCCTGCTAAGTCGGGACACTATTCCAACCCAGACAATAATCCGAGGGGACTGAGTATGACAGTCTGATCGGAGCCCACTAGGACGGCCCGAACGGTACCCACCAGCCGGACATGCCGAACCTAATGACGGCTTGAATGGTACCCACCTGTGAACGTTGATCCATCCAGTGTTGGATCGACGACGGGAGGGCCGGGATGGGGTCAAGAGTGGAGTTGTTCGCGCAGATTCGGAGGGATGCCCGGGTGGAGGGCGCGTCAATCCGGGAGCTTGCCCGCAGGCACCAGGTGGCGCGGAAAACCGTGCGTAAGGCGTTAAGTTCCCCGGTCCCGCCAGAGCGTAAAACTCCTGTACGGTCCTCGCCGCGGCTTGATCCTTATAAACCGACGATCGACGCCATGCTCGTCGAGGACACGACGGCGCCGAGGAAGCAGCGTCACACTGCCCGGAGGATTCTTGCCCGGCTCATCGAGGAGCATGGAGCGGACGAGTTGTCGTATTCGACGGTGCGTGACTACGTTCGGGTCCGCCGGGCGCAGATCGATGTGGAGGCCGGCCGCCGGGTTGAGGTATTTGTTCCTCAGGAGCACGCCCCGGGCGCGGAAGCGGAAGTGGACTTCGGTGAAGTCTGGATCGTGCTGGACGGGGTAAAGACGAAATGCCACATGTTCATCTTCCGGCTTTCTCACTCCGGCAAAGCCATCCACCGGATTTACCCCACCCAGGCCCAGGAAGCGTTTCTGGAAGGCCACGTCGAGGCGTTCAACGAGATCGGCGGCGTGCCGGTCAAACATATCCGCTATGACAACCTCACCAGTGCCGTCAGGGCCGTGGTGTTCGGTCAGGGGCGGAACCGCCTGGAGAATGACCGGTGGGTGTTGTTTCGCTCGTTCTATGGATTTGATGCCTTTTATTGCCAGCCAGGTCTTGCCGGCGCTCACGAGAAAGGCGGGGTCGAGGGCGAGGTGGGCTGGTTCCGCCGCAACCGGCTGACCCCGATGCCCGTGGCGAGGTCCCTTGATGAGCTCAACGACTGGATCCGGAGCCGGGAGGTTCAAGACGATCAGCGGCGGATTGATGGCAGGATCCGCACTATCGGCCAGGACTTCGCCGCCGAGCGCCCGTTCCTGGCACCGTTGCCGGCCGACGAGTTCGATCCCGGTCTGGTGTTGAACCCGAGAGTGGACCGGTCCTCAATGATTACCGTGCGGATGGTGAAGTACTCGGTGCCAGCACGGTTCATCGGTCGGCGGGTCCGGGTTTCATTGCGGGCATCCGAAGTTGTGGTGTTCGACGGCCGCGCGGTGGCGGCCCGGCACCAGCGGATTATTGCCAAGGGCGGGCAGTCGGTCCAGTTGGACCATTATCTGGAGGTCCTCAAGACCAAGCCCGGCGCTTTGCCTGGTTCCACTGCTTTGGCCAGGGCGCGGGAGTCGGGTGCTTTCACCAGCGCCCATGACGCCTTCTGGTCTGCCTCGCGCAGGGTCAACGGTGATGCCGCGGGGACCCGTGAACTGATTGACGTCCTGCTGCTGCACCGATCGATGGAAGCCGAAGACATCGAGGCAGGGATCACCGCAGCCCTTGGAGTAGGTGCCGTCAGTGCCGACGTCGTGGCGGTTGAAGGCCGCCGACATGCCTCCAGCATCCCTGCTGGTGGGTCCCGTCCTGACCGTCATCGCGGTGCTCATGCTGAAGCGAAAGTGCAACGAGTTGTCAGCCTGACCCAGCGCCGGCTGATGGACCCGGCGGCGGTCATCGCCGGGCTCCCTCCAGACAAGCGGCCGCTCCCGGCGATCAGCGCCTATGACGAGCTGCTGGCCAAACGCACCGAACACTCCGCAGGAACCGCGTCGAAGGAAAACATCTCATGAGCCCCACCGCACCGGCCACCACCATCACCCCAACCCTGCGACGGCGCCGCGGTCTGACTGAGCAGGCCGCGGTCGCGGCCGTGGACCAAGCATGCCGCCGATTGCGCCTGCCCACCATCCGGGCGGTTCTGGACGAAGCTCTGACCGTCGCGGGGAAGGAACAACTCTCTTACCAAGGCTTCCTGGCCGAGCTGCTGCTGGCCGAATGCGATGACCGGGACCGTCGCTCCTCAATCCGACGCGTCAAAGCCGGGAATTTCCCCGGGATAAATGGCTCGGTGATTTCGATTTCGACGCGAACACGAACATCAACCCCGCTACCATCCATACCCTCGCTACCGGCGAATGGATTCGAAAAGGTGCACCGCTATGCCTGATCGGGGACTCCGGAACCGGCAAATCCCACCTGCTTATCGGGCTGGGCACCGCCGCGGCGGAGAAGGGATACCGGGTCAAATACACTTTGGCCACCCGGCTCGTGAACGAACTCGTCGAAGCCGCCGACGACAAAGTCCTCGCCAAGACCATCGCCAGATACGGCCGAGTGGACCTGCTCTGCATTGACGAGCTCGGCTATATGGAACTGGACCGGCGCGGCGCCGAACTCCTCTTCCAGGTCCTCACCGAACGCGAAGAGAAGAACTCCATCGCCATCGCTTCCAACGAGTCGTTCTCCGGCTGGACCAAGACATTCACCGACCCGCGCCTCTGCGCCGCGATCGTTGACCGGCTGACGTTCAACGGCACCATCATCGAAACCGGCACCGATTCCTACCGCCTCGCCCACAGCCTGACAAGGAACGCGCACTAAAAGGTAGCCGCGGCCGCCCGCCCCACGAACACATAGGTTGTCGTTGACCACTTCATGCCGCGCAACAGGACAGTTTGGAGACGTCAGTAGTGAAGGACTGGGCTGCTATCTTGATGCCTTCGGCCATGGTCAGATAGGGGCTCCAGAGATTCGCGACCTGATCAACGGTCATCCCGGCCTCCAGAATGTAAATCCCTGCGGCGGCGATGTCCCCGGCGTCCTTACCCACGACAGTGATCCCTACAATCCGACCCGTGTCCGCGTCGGCAACGATCTTGATGAAGCCGCGGGTATCACGGTTCACCAGCGCGCGAGGGATAAATTTGAGCGGCAGAACCCGGCACATGCACCGGATCCCTGCCTGGTTCGCTTCCTTGTCCGTCATCCCGACAGCGGCCAGGGCAGGGCTGGTAAACGTGACCCGGGGCAGGTGCCGGTAATCGACCTCACGCCCGGCACCCTCAAAGGCGTTCTCCACCATCAGGGCCCCGTGCGCGGCGGCGACATAAACGAACTCCGGGTGACCCGTCACATCACCCGCGGCCCAGATCCTCGGATTAGTACTGCGAAGGCTCCCGTCGACCAGGACTTCCCCGCGGTCCCCGGTTTCAACGCCGACCATGCAAAGGTTCAAATCCTCCGTGACCGGGCGCCGGCCTGTTGCCATGAGCAGGCGCGCGGCCCTGAATTCCTCGTTTCCTCCTGAGACGGAAGCATCCACGACCACGTCCCCCGACACCTCATCGGTCCGGACCGAGGACGCTGTCGCTCGACGGACGACCCGGATGCCCTCATCGGCGAAGACACCGGCGAGGGCATGCCCGGCTTCAGGCTCTTCGGCCGAGGCGAGCTTGGACCGGACCAGGATGGTCACCTCCGTGCCGAGCCGGGCGAAAAGCTGCGCCTGCTCCAGCGCCACATACCCGCCGCCCACCACCAGCATCGAAGCGGGAACGTCCTGCAGCTCCATCGCACTCGTGGACGTCAGATAATCCACCTCGTCCATTCCCGGCACTTCAGGGATCCAGGGGGTGGAGCCGGTCGCGACCAGGTAGTGTTCCGCGCTGACTGTCTCGGTGGTTCCGCCCGGGGCGGTGATGTTCAAAACCGGTGCGGCTGCGGTTCCGGCGAACACCGCCGTCCCCCGCTGCAGGTTCCATCCATAGCCCGCGGCGAGATCCACATACTTCTCTGACCGCATGGATTCGACCAGTGAGCGCTTCCCGGCGACCAGTTCGGGCATATCCACCGGCTCTGCGGAGGTGCTGATACCGGGGAACCGTCCGGAAGCATCGAGGGCGACATGGCGGGCTTCCGCGGCGGCCAGCAGGGCCTTGGACGGGATGCAGCCCGTGTTCACGCACGTGCCTCCCACAGTGCTGCGCTCCACCATCAACACCCGCTTGCCACGGCTGGTTGCCCGGATGGCCGCAGCGAAAGCAGCCCCGCCGGAACCGATAATGGCCAGGTCATAATCGAAAGATGCTGCCGACACGAGGGACTCCTGAAGATGGAAGGGAAGCAGCCGCCAGCACACCTGTTGCTCAACCGACCGCCATGTGCAGCCTTCAACCGAAGACCAGCTCTGCATCCCATTCTCAACCTTCCCCTACACTGGAATGTCAAGGAATCGCCGTCCTGGCCGCCTGCTAAGAAATGAGTTCATGATGCGTATCGGTGAGGCCGCGGCAGCGGCAGGGATGACAACCAAGACGCTGCGTTTCTACGAGGACAGCGGGCTTCTCCCGGCAGCGAAAAGATCCTCTAACGGCTACCGGGACTACCATGACGACTCCGTGGCCAGGCTCGAATTCATCCGCCGCGGACGGGCCGCAGGCCTCGCCCTGACCCAAATACGCGAAATTCTTAGCCTCCGTGACGCCGGAGAAGCCCCCTGCGCCCACGTCCAAGACCTTCTCTCCAACCAGCTGGCCGAACTGGACCACCAGATTTCTGAACTAATGGCGCTGCGATCCATCGTCGCCGGCCTTCACGCCACTGCCGCGTCCGGGACCGACGCAAGCTGCGATCCCGAACAAATCTGCAGCTACCTCTGACGCACTACTCCGCCAGACGCCAGCTTCCAACAACCGGGACCCCGGGTATCGTCCCAACCCGCGGCAGTGTTTTCACAGACCCAGAAACCACGCCAAGAACCCCTAGACACCCTCACAACATCATCCCCGGACGTCCGACGGGTGGGTACCGTTCGGGCCGTCCTAGTGGGCTCCGATCACGTTGACACAATCAGGGACCTTGGTACGACGGGAGGGACGTCCAGAATCCCAAGCTGAGACCCAATTTGATGTATGACGTCGTGTCCCCGTCGGGCAACGTCATCAAACATCCGAAGAACGGGTGGCGCTGGGAACGCGAGACGTTGGAGGCCAAGCTGGCCTCAGGGGAGCTGTTCTTTAACGAGAACGAAACTGCGATCAAGAGAATCAGTTTCCTCTGGGAACAAGACGGACTTCCGCCAAGCGACATCTGGTTCAATGTTGGCGAGACTGGAAGTAGCCGGGGAGCCAAGAATCACCTAAAGAACCTGTTCCCTGGGGTACTGACCCCGGACCTGTTCGACACCCCGAAGCCTGAGCAGCTGATGCGGAAAATCCTCGAGCTTTCAACGGAGCCGGGTGATCTCGTTCTGGACTGCTTCGCAGGGTCTGGAACGACAGCAGCGGCGGCCCACAAGATGGGGCGACGATGGGCCACTGTGGAATGGCAGCACAGCACAATCGAGACGTACACCATGCCGCGGTTGGCTAAGGTCATCGAAGGGACCGATCCCGGGGGCATTACGGAAACCACCGCCGTCGAATCGCTGGGCGATCTCCCCGACGATGTCACTGCCGCATCTGCCAAGGCCGCTCTGGGCGTGCTGGATAAACTTCTGGAGCACGGCACATTTGATGATCTAGCTTTACTGCAGTCGATCAAGAAATACGGGACATTCGTTGCCAACCCGAAGCGTCCCGCCTTGCCCTCTGACGAGATGACGCAGTTAACTGACCGGGAAATGTTGAAGACGGTCTTTTCGGCGCTGCGAAAGGCTGGAAAGACCAGGAATGTCGCCACCAAAAATTGGTCCGGGGGCGGCGGTTTCCGCGTTTTGGACGTTGGCCCATCCATGTTTGAGGTTGAAGATCGCCAAGTTCTCTTGGCTCACTGGGCCGCGGGAGACGCGCTAGGTGAGGCAGTAGCGGGGCAGTATGGATTCTCCTACCTGAAGGAATCACCTTTCTGCGGAAGAAAAGGTAAGCAGCGCCTTGCAGTGATCGACGGTCTGGTCAATGACCCTGTGGTCGATTTCCTTCTGGATTGGCTGGATGAAGGGGAGCTCTTGGTTGCGTTCGGAACGGGTATAGATCCTGAATCAGCAAATCGGCTTGCCGAGTTGCGGCGCGGCTCAACCCTCAAGAAGATCCCCCAATCGATCGTTTCGTCGTATAGAAGGACCAAGCGGCGCAGTACCGGATTGAACTGGGCAAGTCCCTCCCTTCAGGCACAAGGAGCCGACGTATGACCACCGGTCTTGATATCGACCAGGAACTGCTTGCCCAGATTGGTGTGTAAGCGGCAACTTTAAACTGACCGGAGACGGCAAAACTGGTTGACCGTTCGCGGCAGTGGTTTTGACCAGCGGCGGCAAGCATTTTTGGACAGCAGTAGGCCACGGTGTGTGGCTAGGCGTGCTGGGATTCCTCTTGTCCATCCCTCGTGTCGTTACGGGGAGAGCCCCTTCCTTCCGCGGTGAAATGGCGATGCCAATCGTCTGTGTTTCACCCGTTGTGGGAAGGAAGGGGCTCGTTGTGAAGTCTCCAGGAGAGTTCATGGAAATTTTAGCTGCTTACGATTTAACCCGGTCGTACCGGGATGCCGCGAAGATCTGCGGCGTCTCACACAACACGGTCCGCTCTTATGTGAAAGCCCGCCAGGACGGTGCGCAGGCGCCGGTGGCCCGGCAGCGCGGCCGGATGACTGACCCGTTCCTGCCACAGTTGATCTCCTGGGTCGAGCAGTCCCGCGGGAAGATCCGCGGCGATGTGGTGCATGAGAAACTTGTCGCTTTGGGGTTCACCGGGTGTGAGCGGACGACCAGGACCACGCTGGCTGAACTGAAGGCGAAATACCGGGCCCGGAACGTGCGTGTGCACCGTCCTTGGACTCCTGAGCCGGGTCTGTGGCTTCAGTATGACTACGGCGACGGACCCGTCGTTGACGGGGTGAAGACCGTGCTGTTCGTGGCCTGGCTGGCCTTCTCCCGGTTCCGGATTGTGATTGCTTTGCGGGATAAGACCATGCCGAGCGTGTTCGCCGCCCTGGACAGGGCGTTCCGGCTGATCGGCGGGGTTCCGACCTACATTTTGACGGATAACGAGAAGACCGTCACGGTCGAGCACGTCGCCGGGGTCCCGGTCCGCAACCATCAGATCGTGGCCTTCGCGAGGCACTATTCAACCTCGCTGCAGACGTGTCTGCCGGCGGACCCGGCCTCGAAGGGCGGGGTGGAGAACGCGGTGAAGATCGCCAAAGCCGACCTCGTCCCGAAAGAGACCAATCTGCTGCCCGAGTACCGGTCTTTCGCCGAGCTGGAGGCGGCCTGTGAGGTGTTTATGGAGGAGGTGAATTCGCGGGTGCACCGGGCCACTCTTGAGATCCCGAAGGACATGCTCCGGGTTCTCGAACAGCCCCGGTTGCACCCGGTCCCGGCGACCCCGGTGACGGCGAGTTTCGGCCATACCCGGCAGGTCCCGCCGAACATGCCCATGATCACCTTCCAGCAATCCCGGTACTCCGTCCCGCACACCCTGATGGGTCAGATGGTGTGGGTACGGGGCACCGAAACCGAGGTGATCATCGTCCACGTCGGGGACTCCGGCCCGGTCGAGGTCGCCCGGCATAAGCTCACCCGCCCCGGCATCCCCGCGATCATCGAGACCCACTTCCCGCCCGCCCCTGCAGGGGCCCTGGAACGGGTGATCCGCCCGACGAACAAGGCAGAGGAGGAGTTCCTGGCCCTCGGCGCCGGCGCCGCGCTCTGGCTCAAGGAAGCCGCCGCCGCGGGCACCCAGAAGATCCGGCACAAAATGGAACGCGCCGTCACCCTCGCCAAGGTCCTTGGCGCCGACGAGGTCGACAAGGGCCTGGGAGCGGCAGCGGTGCACCAGCGCTTCACCCACGAGGACCTGATCTCCATCGTCAACACCGGCAACGGGAAAAGCCACACGACCGGGGCCACCCACACCGTCACCGACCAGGGCCGGTGGCTGAGTCAGGGCACCAGCGCCTGGGCCAACTTCGGCACCGCCCCTAACACCACCAGCGATGAAGACTTTGAAGGAGCCATCGATGAGCGCTAACACCATGACCCCGCCCCTGGCTGACGCGGCGGTGGAGAACGTGATCGCGCTGATGCGCACGACCCGGATGCCGCACGCCCGCGCTGTGGTCGCCGAGGTCCTTGCCACCGCGAAAGCCCAACGCTGGGACCCCACCGAAGTCGTCCGCGTCCTGCTCGAAGCCGAAGCCACCGGCCGGAACGCCTCGATGCTGGCCACCCGGCGCAAACGTGCCGGATTCCCCACCGGGAAGACCTTCGATGTCTGGGACGAAGCCCTCTCCACCCTGCCGGCTGCAACAACGTCGTTCCTGCGGACCCTGGAATGGGTGCGGCGGCGGGAGAACCTGATTGCCTGCGGGCCCTCCGGCACCGGCAAGACCCTGCTTCTGGAAGCCCTCGGCCAACTGGCCATCGATCAGGGCATGTCCGTGTCCTGGCTCAGCATGGAAGACCTCGGCGCTCTCGTGCGACGGCACCGCATCGATGACAGCGTCAACAAAGCCATCACCCGCGCCACGAACGTGGATTTGATCTGCATCGACGACATAGGCCTGCTGCCGGTCTCCGCCGACGCAGTCGAGGGCTTCTACCGGGTCGTGGAAGCCTCCTACGAAAAGCGGTCCCTGGCGATCAGCTCGAACATCCACCCCTCCGGGTTCGATGAGCTCATGCCCAAAACCATCGCCACCGCGACCGTGGACCGGCTTCTCCACCACGCCCACCTCTGCCAAACCAGCGGCGAGTCCGTCAGGCTCATGCAAGCCCAAAACGGGAAAGGAACCCGCCCGATGAGCTAACCCAAAACCCCGGTCAGGCGCCCCAAAACCCGGCACGCCCGGGGCGCCTGACCCTGTCCAAAAATACTTGCCGCGACCGGTCAAACACCTGCCGCCAGCGGGCAAACCAACCTGCCGCCACCGGTCATTTCTAAGTTGCCGTTGACATTGGTGCGCAGATGAATCTGCGCACCCCCAATGAGCAAGCGCTGGAAACCATAGTGGCCGGCATATCCGAACACTTTGACGACCGCCAGCTTCCCCCACCTTACGAAGGGGTCGTAGCATCGGCCACTGGTGTGGGAAAGACCTTCGTCATGGCTTCGGCCATTGATTACCTGGCGCAAGCCAAAGGCTGGTCTAACTTTGTCGTCGTCGTTCCCGGATCCACAATCCGGGAAAAGACCGTCGCGAACTTCACCCCTGGTTCTTCAAAGTCACTCACAGATGCCATGGGAGTGAAAACTGTACTGGTGACGGCGGAGAACTTTGATACTCCTGCCATGGCGCAAGCCATAACTAATCCTGATGTGGTCAAGATTTTCGTCCTGACCGTCCAGATCTTACTGCGGCCTGAAGCCAGCGAAACAAGCCGCCGGGCGCACCTCTATATGGAAGGTCTCGGTGGCGAGCTTTACGAGATTCTTCAAAGCCGAGATGATCTAGTTGTATTGACCTGAGAGGTTGGTGACGCGGCTGGCCGGTGGCTGACCGTTGAGTGAGGTGTGGCCTCGATGATGATTGTAATGATGGAGCCAGTCGGCGAAAGCGGCAACACGCTCGGCCTCTGAGGCGTAGGGACGGGCGTAGGCCCATTCGTCGAGCATGGTGCGGTTGTAGCGCTCGACTTTGCCGTTTGTCTGAGGCCTGTAGGGTCGGGTGCGTTTGTGCTTGATGTCCGGGCCCAGAGCGTCTTTGAATGCGTAGGAGCGGTAGCAGGATCCGTTATCGGTCAGGACCCGTTTGACAGTGATCCCGTGGGACTCGAAGTAGGCATTGGCGCGTTCCCAGAATCCGGCCGCAGTGTCCTTTTTCTCATCGGTCAGGATCTCCGTGTAGGCGAGCCTGGAGTGATCATCGACGGCGTTGTGCAAGAAGGCGTGACCCGGTCTCCGGTTCGCCGCGGTACCGGTCTTGTTCCGGTTTCCGGCGGCCCTGCCGACACTGCGGTGTCCGCCGCCGTCAGGGATCCGTCCAAGTTTCTTGATGTCGACGTGGACCAGGTCCCCGGGGCTGTGGTGCTCGTACCGGCGAATCACCCGGCCCGTGGCCCGGTCCATCCACGCCAGCCTCGCCAGCCCAAACCGGGACAGCACCCGGTGCACCGTGGAGGGGTGAATGCCCAGCAGATAGCCGATCCGTGCCGGGCCCCAGCGCCGGTTGACTCTGATCGCGACGATCCGCCGCTCCCGCCGCGTGGAGGTCCGACGCGGGGAGTTGATGGGCCGGCTGGAGCGATCACCCATCCCGTGCTCCCCGTGCTCCCGGTAACGGGCCGCCCACCGCGCTGCGGTCGTCACGGACACCTGGAATCGCTCAGCAGCACGGCGCAGCGGCCACCCGTCATCGACGATGCACCGGGCCAGCCGGAGCCGTCCCTTCGGCGTCAGAAGCGCGTTAGCATGGGACATTGAAGACCTCCTTGTGGATCGGACTCTTAGACAAGCCCCACTCCACTTGGAGGTCTTCTTTTTGTCACCTAACCACGCCGCATGTTCCTAACCTCCGTGGTCAATACATCTAGTCGTCCTGGCAGATGAACACCATCTTTACTACGGCCCGAAGTTTTCAGCTGCCGTTCGGGGGCTGAACCCGAAGGCTCTGATCGGCCTTACCGCGACGCCGCATAAGCTCACCCCGGCCGAACAAATCATTTTCCGTTACCCCTTGGCTGCCGCCATTGCGGGTAAGTACGTTAAGACACCTGTTATCGTGGGCCGGCGAGATGACCGACATGATTTGCTAACCAGGCTCACCGACGGTGCCACCCTGCTGGAATACAAGCGCGAGGCGGCAACGGCCTACTGCCGTGAAAACCCTGAAGCCAAGGCAGTGAACCCTGTTATGTTGGTCCTCGCACGGGATACCACTGAAGCGGACGAGATCACAGGCATACTGCGGGGAGAAGATTTTAAAGGCGGAGCATATGCAGAAAGCGTCATCCAAGTCGACTCCTCGGTCACTGAAAAAGACGAACCTGCGATGTGGGAGCGTCTGTCCACAGTAGAGCAGCCCGATTCAAAGATTCGGATTGTCGTGTCAGTGAAGATGCTTAAGGAAGGGTGGGACGTTAAAAACGTCTACGTCCTTCTCTCCACGCAGCCATCGCTTTCTGACGTCCTGACGGAGCAGGTGCTGGGGCGAGGTCTGCGCCTTCCTTTTGGGCGTTACACAGGCATTCAGATGCTGGATACCCTCGAAGTGCTTGCCCATGACCGCTTCCGGCAACTTCTCGAGCGCGCCAATGTGCTTAATGAAGAGCTAATTTCCTACCGGACACGATCCGTAGTGCAGCGTAACTCGGCCGGGGATCTTGTTGCGATTCGTGAGGAAGAAGAAGTAGGTCCGGGGTTCTTGCAGACGGAGATCACTGAGCTAAACGAAACCCCCACGCCAGCGACAGAGCTAGTGGACAATCGGGAGCAACAGGGAAGCGTGCGGTTGGGCTCCGTTGAAGGACGCGTTGCTGACGGTCAGCAGACGTCCACGCTGCTGGAAGCGCCTCTGGTGCAGGCTCGCAAGGACACTCCATCGTTGATTTTCCCCGTACTGCGCCCAACCCAGATACAGACTTCATTCTCGCTGCGGGACATTACTGATGTGTCCCCTTTCAGGGAACTGGGCAGGCGACTACGCGTAGACCCACAAGGGGAACTTCAACGAACTGCAATCTCCGCTAAGAGGCAAGTGGGGGCGGACGGGATAGAACGAACCATTCTGATTAGGACCACGGCCGAAGATCGCGTTAGAGCAGAGTCAGCCACCCTCTACAGCCTGAAAGAGATCCGCGATCAACTGTCGGAGGCCATACTCAGCGCGCCGGCTGTTAGCGCCCGCAGGTCCGATAGGCCAACAGAAGTTCTGGCCGTAAACCCCATCATCGATGCGTTTATGGACGGTGTGAACGGCGAGGCCGAGGCCCTTCTCTCTGCCTATTTAGACAGAGCGGCTGCTTTGCTTATTCAGTTAGTCGGGCAAGAGCAAAGACTGCGCTCATCACAGGCTGTTCTCGAAGAAACGGCCACAGGCAAGAAGTTCACACCTTCGCGCCGTAACACCCGGTCGAAGGAATCGGAGGATCGTTCGGGTCCCTTCGATAAGGACACTGCATACGCCGGCTGGAACCGCTCCATAATGCCCCTGGAATGGTTTGACTCATCGACAGAACGTGACTTCGCCAATGTGGTCGACGACGACTCCGGGGTTGCTTGGTGGATACGGTTGCAAAGAGATGAACTTCCGCTTACGTGGTCCGCGTCCGGACAAAAATACAACCCGGACTTCATCGTCATCGGAACCGACGGACGTCATTGGCTTGTCGAAGTTAAGGCCGACCGTGACCTTACTAATGCGACAGTCCAAGCCAAACGAGAGGCAGCACGTCGTTGGGCAAACTACGTGAACACCTCCCCAGAGTTTTCTGACCAGCGGTGGGCCTATCTTCTGGTCTCAGAGTCAGATATTCGACACACCAACGGTTCATGGCCTCAGCTACGCAGCATGGCGGGAAGCTGAGGTAGTGCGACCCGTGGTGGGGACGTTAGGTCCTCAATATTCTGAATATCTGTTTGAAGTCCTGCACCCGATTTCTGATCGGTGACAGCCGTACCCTCTGGCCTCATCGGCTATCAGGAACGAGTCGAGTGGATGGGCGAGGAAGTTCTCACTTTGGCCGAAGTTTGGCCTGAGGACGTGCGGGCGGTGATAGTCGGAATCAACCCTTCGCAGAAGAGCGTTAACGCTGGCCACTACTTTCAAGGGCGTGGAGCGCGCGGGCAGGTTATGAAGCTTGTCAGGGCCGGGCTCATGACACTCCGCCAGGATGAGCGATTCTTTGAACGAGCTGCTCTCGAAGCCGGTGTTGGTCTGGCAGACCTTGTACGGCGGCCGACACCGGACGCTAAGTCAGTCCCGGCAGCTGAGAGGGCATACGGTCGAGCAATTCTCGAAGAAAAACTTGCAGCAAGAAATGTGCCCTTGGTCATCGGAATCTATGCGCCACCTATTAAGGAGCTCATGCAAGGCCTGACACCGCCTGGATTCCAGGAGCAGCGAACATCGTGGGGCGCACGAGTCTTTCGCCTGCCTGGTCCGATGCACGAGCGGGAATCTGCCGCGGCAATTATGGCGACTTTGAAGTTCGAGTAGCCTAACCGCCCGGCTGCCAAACTGGCCGCCACCAACGATGCGCCCACTTCGGCAGCCTAATTCCCGGTTTCGCTCGTCATCAGATACTCCACAGGCAGCGATACAAAGACCTGGCAAGGTCACCGCGGTTCTTCCTGCTCCTCGTCATACGAGAGGACTCTTCGCTATGGCAATCGACGGCGAAGCTCGGAGATTATTGCTTTCTCCTTTGCGCTGAGGGGCCCATCGACTGCGGCTACCCGGTTGGCCGCATCGAGGATGCCATCCATCTCCCCTGACTCAGTTTCCAGACGTCGCCACACTTCGTCAGGGTCGATATCGATGAGGCCAGCGAGACGTTCATCGACCACCTCGTGTCGCTTCCGGACTAGCTTCACCAGATGACGCATCAACAGCGCCTCATCGTCGGATATCTTGTGGTCGGCCCTGATTACGAGCCAGGCTACCCACAACATCAGGCGCGGGTGCTGACTCCTCTCGCTCAATGTCGTGGCGACTTCGATCACCCGCGCCTCATTTCTAAAGATAGATTGAGCATGCTGACCAGCAATTAGTGTCGTGTAATGGTTGAGCGCCACCGCAAGCGGCACGCCGACTCCTGGAATTCCGATCTTTATGACGTTCCGCTGCAGGAGGTACTTTCCAACGAAAGGCAGCCCTTTCGCCGCGTTCAGGACCGCCCCGGAATAGAACCGCTTGATCACCGGCCTCATCAGAGCCGGGACCACCTTAGCGGCGCCCTCACGTACCACTTCCCCACCCTTGATGGTGAAGGCCACGCGGATGAGCTTCCACATGTCCTCGGGGGCAGATAGATCGAGTGGGACCCGATAGAGTACCGCGATATCGTAAGCCAAGCGGATTTGGAGCCGAGAGATATAAGCGACATCAACCATGAAGGTCGCCAAAGCGGCCGGGACGGTCGCCGTCGCTGCGCCACCGAGGCTTCCCAAGGTGGCAATGATCGCCACCGTGTAGGCGCCGGCAGAAAGGCCACCTTCGATGGCAGCGTACCGAGCCGCCAATTTAATCCGCTGATCGACAATGGCGTCAGGGGGTACGCCCTCATACAGTTCCTGGAAGTACTGCCAATTGACCTTATTGGTGTAGGAGCTCAGGGCCTGGGCGAGGAGCTCGGTAAACCATCGACCCGACTTGATATCGTCCGGGCTCAACCCCGCGATGAACTTGCGCAGCTCCGCGCGCTCATTCTCGACAATCTGCTGGTCGGCGTCATTGGGGTCATCAGCGCCCGCAGCGTCAAATGGAGCTTCGGGCATGGAAAGTCCTCCTACAGGTTCAGGGTCATGCAGATTCGCTATGCATCGCGGCAAACCACAGCACCATACCCTGAGAGTGTCTTTCGCCGTCGGGACGCCACTCTCTGGTGGGCGCGCGCGTCGGTGCTAACTATCCGGGTTGCCCTGCGGCCGGTGGAACTGTGGTTTCAAATTCCACCCAGAGCCGCGTAATGGTCGCCAGAAGCTGTGGCGGAAACCATACGCTTGCCCGAAAAGAGGTACCGTCCATCGGGTCCATCGTGGTGATGTCTATTCCGCCCTCACTGTAGGCGGCACTGTCTAGAAGCTCCATAGTTTTGCGCACAAATTTGCAGGCCTGGTCAAAGTCGGCAAACACGATTTGAGCACGGTTGAAGTTGAGCAAGGGTTCGTGGGCGGTGTAGTGCTCCGGCTCTCCTTGGCATGAGAACTGCGTCTCTAGACCTAAATCCCACAACGCACGAAGCAGGGGCGCCATTAGATGGTCCACTTCAACGCCGTCGATCTCTACCTGAGAATGATCGGGGAGGCCGGGCCTTGCAGGCTTCGTCAAGCCTCGAACACCATGATCGTTACCGACGCGGTATCCCGAGTCGAATCCTGCCCGGAACCGCCGCCGGCCGTAGCCGTTGAGCCGGAGTTTGGCGAGCTGCATGTTGAATGAGGCTGTGAGGGCCATGTCATTGGCGAGTTTCCGAAGCACGCAACCATCTTGTCAGGCGGGTACGACAGTAAGGCTAAGCGCAGGAGCTACCGATTCCGCGACACGCAAACCATGGGTGTCCCACTTCCTTAGAACTCGAACACTCACGACAGGACATTCCCCCGGGGATCGGGATGCCCGGGGCGGCGCGTAATTTGGCTGTCCCGGAATTCAATCCACAACGACCGCCAAAATCACCCGGCACAGGAGCGAATTTAGGTACGGTGCTGCAATGAGTATCGGGTACGCGAGGGTTTCAGCAGCCAAGCAGGACGTGGCGCGGCAGCGGGACGCCTTCCCGGTTCGAGCTGACAGTCATCAGAAATGAAGCGCCACGACAACGTCTACGCCGTCGTGGGTGCGGCGGATTCCAGTGAAGTAGTGATCGCTCCCTCTGATAAATATGAAGCGAGAACCATGCGATCAGATGCCAAGGCATCCGGCACATCGTTCTATTGCTCTGTGGCGGTAGGCGGGTGCGGCGGCAAATTGAAACTTGCGGCAGGGGACGTTCGCCTGCCGTACTTCAGTCACGCGCCGGAAGCTGCATGCTCCCTCACCGACTCCTCCGCCAGAGACGGGTACACGCACCTCGCCATTCAGAAAGCATTGAAGCTGTGGGTGGAACAGAGCCCGCAGCTTCGGTGCGATCTGGAGGTGACAACGCTTGATCAGAAGGGGCGGAGCGACCTTGTCATAGGAAGCGCAAACGACAGCCGGCGTCTTGGCCTGGAAGTCCAACTATCGCCTCTCACCTACGACGAGGCGCAGCGGCGCTCTGCCATCTATCTGAAAGCTGTAGACCACGTCCAATGGCTCTACGGGTATGAGGACAACCAGGCCTGCTGGGGCGAGGTTGAAAGACGAGGATATGCACTCCGTGTGCGGATCAATATGCAGACTCTAGATTGCGACCTCGGCTATTACGGGTTCCACGGCGCACACGACATCGGCTCAATCCAAACGACATGGCGTTCACTTGCTGACTGGATCATCCGGCCAAACGGACTGTTCTCCCCCAGCATCAAGACCGTTCTCGAGGAAGCCCGGGAGCAGGCCGAGCGCCAGCACGCTGCGAAACCTCCGCGGCCACCAAAACCAGCTGCCCCCACCGTGCCCAGCTACGAAGCTCTACATACAAGCCTGAAAAGTCGCTTTCAGCACACCCTTTTCCCAGACAACGCCGCTATTCGGCTGAGGGTGATCAACGCGATCTACAGGCGGACCGTCAAGGGGCAATTGGACGAGGCGACCGCTGCGGAACTCCTCGAATGGCTGGGTAGGAAGCCGTGGTCGTCATGGTGGAAAACCCTGCTCGGAACGCGGAGCAAGGACGCCGAAATCATAATCCACGTGATCGACGTCCATTCGCGCACGAGACACGCCAGCAAAACGTGATCGCGTCGGCACATGGGGCGGTGGTACACCAGGCTCGGAACGCGCACTTGACGGTCAAGTAGTGTTGGCGTCCCATAAGTTGCCCCAAAGCTAGTGGAGCACTACGCCGCTGCGGCTGGGACTTCTGGAACATCATTCCTGCTAAGGGCCCGAGTCAGTGAGGAAACGCTGACGCTAAGCCGCTCAGCCGTTTCCTTCAAAGTCTTCCCTTCATTGCGCAACTGCCGGGCCGTTTCCAGTTTCCCTGGGGTCATCGACCGCGGGCGGCCGCCGAGCCGGCCACGCGCTTTCGCTGCGGCCAGCCCAGCCTTCGTTCTTTCCGACAGCCTGGATCGCTCGTATTCCGCGAGGGAAGCGAACATGTCAAAGATGAGCTTGCCGTGTGCACTAGTCGTATCCAGCCAGGGCTCAGCTAGGGAACGGAAGCCTATCCCCCGCTGACCCAGAACTGTGACGATGTCGGCTAGGTCGGAGGTACTACGGCCTAACCTGGTCAGGTCTGCGACCAACAGCACGTTGCCCGGTTGCAGGTAATCCAGGCAATCCTTCCATCGCGCCCTTGCCTGGGTAGCGCCGGACGCGTACTCCTGAAAGACGCGAACTGCACCCGCCGCCACCAACGCATCCACCTGTGAATCGAGCGATTGACCACGAGTACTGACTCGCGCATAGCCAACTATGTTCCTAGACACGTCACAAACCCTCTCATCACCCTTTTGACCAGTTTTCTTTTCGGCAACCAGTTTTGACTAGCGTAGGAGCGATCTATCGGCGTTTTTTGGTGTGGAGTTTGCCGCTAAATGGCGGCATTCTGTGATCGCTATGTGTCGCATGGACTTCCGAGTATGTCGACCGTATCTGGCCCCGGAAGGACGGGGTGGATCCTGCTGGGGCCATATAAACCTGTCACAGCCAGACTTCTTGCCCTGAAAGATAAATGCCGTAATAATCAGTAGACTTACTGCTTGGGGGGTTTACCGCTTTGGAGGCCTCGCGATGACCGCTCAGAATCCTCGGCAGGAAGCACGGTCGTTGATCGCTGCCGAAGCCGTATCGCTGTTCGATTTGTGGTTAAAGTACTGGGCCGAGGGCGGCCGGGGCGATGAAATGGAGCTCGATGCCTTCATTAACGGCGTGCCGGTGCTGGACTATTTTGACGAAGTCATCCTGGGCTGGGCTGTGAAGGATCTGTCCGCGCCTTGATCCCGAATAGGTTTGGACGCAGACACAGACGCATGGCAGCAGCACCGGCTTCGGGCAAGGCAACCTCTGCTTAGCGCCGTGCTGCGGCCTTCTTGCCCGCGGATCATTGATTTTGTGATCCGCTGTCCGGTGTGGGCGTTAGAGCTGGAGCAGGTCTATCGAGCTCCCGGCAGCTTGGGGGTGCCATGTTGCCCAGTCGGTGTGGCGGGTTGTGGGGCGGCCGAGGAGATAGCCTTGTCCGGCATGAATTCCGAGGTCCCGTGCGGTAGTGAGTTCGGCGTCGTGTTCTATTCCTTCGGCGATGATGGTGGCGTTTATTTTTTGGGCGAATTTGACCATTGCGGAACCCAGGGCGCGCTGTCGTGGATTGGTGTGGATGCCGGTGATGAGGGTGCGGTCCAGTTTGATGATGTCGGGTTGGAGTTGGAGGATGTGGCGCATTGAGGAGAAACCGGAGCCTGCGTCATCCACCGCTACCTTTAGTCCGCGTTTACGCAGGGGCGTCATAGCGGCGTGGAGGGGGGCGTAGTCGGCTACGGGAAGGCGTTCGGTCAGTTCGAGGATGATCCGCTCAAGAGCGATGCCTGCTTCTTCCAGCAAGCCGGGCACGCGCGGATCGAGGCAGGTTTCCGGTGAGAGGTTCAGCGCCACGGTGAGGTGTGGAGGGAGCTTCGTCGCGTCGTGCAATGCTTCTTCCAAGGCGGCGAATTCGAGTTCCCTGCTGAGGCCTGCGCTGGTGGCCTCAGTGAAAAAGTGTTCGGGGCTGCGGCCCGCGTCTCCGGGGAAGCGTGCCAGGGCTTCGACGCCGGTAATGGTCCCTGTTGTGAGGTCGTGGACGGGCTGGAAAGCGGTGACGATTGTCGGTGCCCGACCCGTGCCGTCGCTGTGTTCCCTGATGCGCCTGTGGAGGAGCGTTCGAACCGTCTGTCCCGGGAGAAGTCTGCCGATACCTTCGAACCCCCGTTCTGAACCATCCGGCGCCCGGCGGGATGTGCCTGTCACTTCCATCCACACTGCTGCCCCGTTGCGGTGGCGGAAAGCAACGACGACGTCGGTCCAGTCGGTTGCATGCTGGTGGTCGACACGCGTGCCATTGCGGCGCGCGGTGGCGCGGTCGGCGTCGTCAAGAACTGTGCTGAAAGGTCTTCCTATCAGCTCGGAGGGGTCATAGCCGAGCAGGGAGGCGCTTGCCTGACTCGAAAAGCTGAAGATCCCGTCGCTGTCGACAGCCCAGAGCCAGTGCTGGCCAGCTCGGAGGAGGGCCTCGATGTGGCCAGAAATGAATTCTTCACGGGCACTTTGCCTCCTGCGAGTTCGGCTGCCCGCTAGGGCCGTGCCTGCCGCGACGGTGACGAGAGTTGCGGTGGTGAAGCCCAGAACGATGACGGGGATAGGTGAGTCCGGAAGTGCGTGCACGACTGCGGTGATCGCGAGGGCGAACGCTGCGGGTACAGACAGGACGCACAGGAGAATTCGTCCCCAGGTGAACGAAACGTGACTGGCCATGCCCGGGCGTCGCTGTTGCCCTGGTGCGGTGGACGGGGCCTTGTGGTCAGTGGATGTTGCGGTCATGACTGGGCATCGGCACGGTCAGCGTCCAGGCCCTCTTTGGCAACAGTTGCCTGGTTGGCCCCGGAGCGGTAGCGGTAGGTGAGGTTCTCATCCTGAACGATGAAGGTTTCAACGCCGCTGCGTGCCCAATGCAGGACCAGCAGACCGTAGCGCTCGGCGAGTTTGGCCAGGGTCGAGAACGTGGTGACGTCAATGACTGCTCTGCCCTGTGCTGCGGGCATGGGATGGACCCGGACCAGCAGCGCGGCGTAACGGCGGCGGATCGCCGCGGCTTCGTCGGCCGGAGCGGTGCGGCGGGCGTAGACCACCACGATGGCCCCGATGACCAGGGCGGCGGCCAGAAGAATCGCGGAGATTATCCGGGCGGTCGCGGCGGTGATGCCTAGGCCGTTCAGACCAACCATCCGCGGTGTCATGGCTGCCTGCTCGGTGGTTGCTGCGTCGCTGACGCTGAGCGTGTCGGGGCCGCCTGTCAGGGCCAGTTGGAGGGGTGTGAGGGTGAGTTTGAGTCCGGGCCCGAAACTGGCTCCGGCGGATGTGGTTACTTTCGGCGTCACGACGATGGAGAGTGGGGTGGCGGGCAGCCCGGTGATGGCTGAGGCTGCCTGGGCCTTGGCTTCCAGGGCTGTCAGGTCCAGGGTGACTTGCCCGTCGTAGCCGGGCCCGGTGAAGGTCTCGGGCCCGGCCAAGGGGGTGCTGGTGTGCCAGCCTCCTTGTGTGGACAGGACAGCGTTGACCGTTACCGTGCCCGGGTCGCCGTGATAGGTGAAGTGCACATCTACGGTGTTGGTGAGTTTACGAAAGACGGGGTCGGGGGAGTTCGCGGTCGTTCCGTCGTAGGCGGGGCTCTTCCCGACCGCAGCAGCGTAGGTGAAGTCCATTCGTGTGCCGCTTTTGACCTGTGATGTTGATGCTGTTTCGAGGGGCCCGGACCAGGCAAGTGCTCCGAGGATGGTGCCCAGGATAGCGAACAAGGTGCACAGTGCCGCCGAAATCCGCAGGGAGGACGGCAGGCCGCCAAGGCGGAGTGCCGGGGAGGGGATAGAACTGATGTGGCGGGACACTGCTGTTCTCCTTCGTTTATGGCGGTGGCGGGTGGTGGCCGCAGCGCTGCCGCCGGCCAGCAGGGTGAACGCAGCCAGGGCCAAACCGGTCGGGCTGGCCAGCCGTTGGAGCCAGGTCCCGCCGTCGGGGACCCTGACGGCGAGGCGGCCAAGGAATTCGTTGGCCGTGGGGTGGTCAACGTCAACGAAGCTATTGTTGTCGCCGCGGAAGCTGTACCGGTCACCGTCGATGGCGATGATGCGGTGCATGACCACGGTGTTCATTTGGTCGCTGTGGTAGGCGACAACATCACCGACGCGGTAAGCGTCTGCCTGGCGGACGATGGCCAGGTCCCCTGCATGGAAGCCCGGTTCCATGCTGATTCCGTGGGTGATGACATAGGAGGCGGCCCCGCCCACCGAGGCAGGCAGCAGCCACGCGACAGCGGCCAGCCCTACCAGGGCCATGACGATGCGCATGGTCCGCATCATCCCTCCTCCCCAGATGGTGTGAGCCCGGCACCACCACGTGGTGCCGGGCCCCTGTTACTCAGTACTAGCTGGCGACGATGTTCAGGGTGGTCACACCGGCGACGCCGGTGAAGGTGCAGGCCAGGTCCGTGCCGCCGCTGACGTTTGCGGTCGGGGTACAGGTCGCGGTCTCGGAGGCTGTGCCGTTGCCGATAGTGGCCTTCACGGTCGCCGGGTTGGCGGCAAGGTCTTGGCTTACGTGGAAGTTCACGGCCGTGGTCGTGTCGCTGGCGCCAACGGTGTACTGAACGGTGTCGACGTTGACGCCGGTGATGCTCTGGCTGGTGGCACCGACAATCTTCTGTGCCTGGTCGATACCGCTGGCGGCGGTGAACGCCGAGCCGGCAACAAGGGTGAGGCCGGCGACGGACAGGGCGGTGATGAGCTTTGCAGATTTGCGCATGAGAGTTTCTCTTTCGTATGAGGAGCCCGGCGCCCCTGAGCGGGCCCCGCGGCGGTTGCAACCCCAGGTACAACTGGATGCCGCTGCCAAGGATCCTTCTCCCGGTCTGCGTCTACAGCAGTATTCTTCACCTGCCTGTCACCGCTGATCCGGTCGGTAGATCCATCGACACTTCGAAGCTAACAGCGACAAAACGGGATTAGTCCCGTCCTTGGATTAACCTGCGGGAACTTTTGGGCCCAGCCACGGACTTTGGTGGATCTCGTGCTGAATCTGCGGCAAATCAGGGATATTCGGCGATGGCCCGACAGCCGTTGGCCCGCGGACTCGGGCAAGGTCCCAGGCTCAAGTCAGGCCAAGTGTTTCCACAGGATCAGCCGATATTGACCCTCTGCCGCCCACGAGGGTCGTAGCTTGGGATGATGGCCGCTTCAACATCATCAACACACTCCGGTGATCCGGCGGAGGTACCCCCCGGTCTCTCTTCGGCATCGGACACGGGCGGACTCCCCGCCACGGCCGTCAGTTCCCCCGCGGTGGGGACACTGCCCCTGCTGGACCCTACCGCTCTCCAAGCCCTGACCGAAGACCTCGGTTCGCGGGGAATGTCACTGCAGTTTGCCCGGGACTATGCGGCCATGTGGGGCCAGCGCCAGACCCGGCTCAGGGACTCTGTCCAGCAGGAAGACCTGACATTGGCCCTCGACGCGGCCATCAGCCTGAAAGTCACCTCGGCAATGGTGGGCGGCACACGTTTGGCGCATCTGGCCCAAACCCTTGAAGCGGCCCTCCGACAAGGCAATCTTCAGCAGGTCCCCGCACTGCTCGCCCTGATAGCGGTCCACGGCCAGGACACCATGGCAGAACTTGAACGACGGCACAACCTGGCCGTGTGATCAGCTGTTCCGGTATTCTGTAGCCTTCCACGTGTCACCGTGATTGGTGTGGCCTCTGTGCGGGCAGCCTGTACCCAACCCCGCGGACCGTCTCAAGCCAGCGCGGCGATTCGGGATCGTCGCGCAGCTTACGCCGAATATTTCCCATATGGACCTCGACAGCGCGTTCATCGGCGTCACTGATGTACGAATCATCGCGGTTTTGCTCTCCCCGGACGGCGCGGACGAGTTCAGCCCGGGACAGCACCGCTCCCGCTCCTCGCACCACCTCATGGAGCAGCTCGAACTCGCTCCGAGTCAGTTCCAGCGTCGTTCCATGCACCGAAGCGATGCGTCTTCTGTAATCGAGTTCCAACCCGTTGTACCGCAGAACGGAGGCGCTGTTCCCGGCCCCGGGGAATCCCGGCTGAGGGACAGGTCCGAATGTGTCTGCACCCGTCCCGGGCCGATGCCGGGGGCGGCGCATCATCGCCGTGATCCTTGCCCGAACTTCCCGCGGACGGAACGGTTTCGTGATGTAATCATCCGCGCCGCCCTGCAGGGCGGCCAGCACATCAGCCTCGTCCTCCCTGCCCGTGAGCATCACAATGTACGCGGTGCTGAACTGCCGGATCCTCCGGAGAGCCTCGAAACCGTCAATGTCAGGCAAGCCAACATCCAGGGTCACCACGTCCGGGCCAATCTCGCGGACCCTGTCCACGCCTTCCCTGCCCCCGGACGCGGTATGGACCTCAAAACCTGATTGAAGCAGCACAGCCTCAAGAAGTCCGCGCACGTCAAGATCGTCTTCAATAATTACAGCCACGCCCAACTCGCCCATGGCCCCCTCCAATGAGTGCCCGAAGAATCCGTGCCAGCCCAGCGCGGGCACAGTTTTCGGGAACACATTTTCCAAGCTACAACCAAACAGTCACCTCAGGCACTGCGAACTTGCTAGTAAAACGCACATTTAGTGCTGCACGAAACCCCGAAGTATGGCTATCTGCAGCCCGGACATCCCCAAGCCCGGGCTGCGGTTGTACCCGCAAGGAGCTACGGTCAATGTCCAGATAGTGCTCTGGGGCTGCGGCCGGCGGACCTTCGTGGAGCTCTTTAGCGACCATTTCATACTGGGTTGCTGGTAGTCGTTCTGGCGGTGCCTGGACCGCCAGAACGACAGAAATCCTGTGGAGGCTGCTATTGATTGGTCAGCTGGAGATCTGGGCAGACCAAGCCCGAATGTCCTGCTCGGTGAACCGCACATCCGGCAGGACGGCGCGGAGCCTACCCGTCAAAACCGCCTCGACCGCGAAAAGTGGCATCCCGTTGGCAGTCCCGGAAGTGTCTTGGATTACTTCGTCAACACGGGCCAGTAGAACAGTCAAAATCTCATTCGGACCCGGGCCATCCGCTGGCCACTCACTAACCCCTTCAGCCATGGGTTCCCCCAGCACTGGATAACGTTGTGTTTTTCACGGCACCAGTTGGGGTCTTCAGCCACCTCATCGCGTCCGCTTCTGAAGTGAAGAACTGCGTGGGGCAGAAGGGCCCGTGCCGGGCTGCATAAAAGACAAAAATGACCTCATCCACCGGTGAAGTCCCTACCACAGCAACACGTGTGAGGGGCCAGTTAGCGGCAAAAACATTGCGCGCCTTGTATCCCAGGGCCTCCATCCACTCAGTGGTTACCAGCAACGGCCTACGACGCCCGGTACAAAGTGCACTGATCCTGGCCATCACATCTTGCGCGGCATCCTCTGTCACAACTGGTCCGCTGTCCCAGTGCAAGTGGATCACACCAGAACGCAGCTCAAGCGCTCCAGGTGCCCCGCAACGCTCCAGCTCGCCGCGCCCTGCCAACCAAGGCCCATGCACTGCCCCGTCCTCCTTACCCCATTTCGGCTAGGTACCCAACCGCGAATCGATTAGTCAATCGACATTCTTGACGCAATATTGAGCATTAGCCCATTTTATCTTGAGGTTGACTGTGTACAAGCGCTGGTTACGGTCTAGGGTCAGCGTTATTCCATTGAATTCGACAAAAAGGGAATCACGCCGTGGACCTCATCCGCTATGTGCTCGGCCTCGCCGTCTTCTTCGGCTCCTTTGTGGTGCTTGCAGTGTGCTCACTACAGGTCCTGATGGGGCATGCCAAACGGAAAAGCGCAGTATCCGCGGGAGAGCAGAAATAGCAGAGACATGCCTTACATTGACATCAACCCACATCGAGGCAAACCAAAATGGTGGGGCTACGCCATATTGGCAGCCCTGACGGCCCTGACGACGCTGTTCGTCGTCGCCGCCCTGAACCGGGGCTAACACAAAACCAGCTTCACCAGTGCAGATAGCTTCTGATATTCGGTGTTGACGGCTCCTTGGTTTGCGGTAGCTCACCCCGCACCTTCCAGACGCCCGGAGCCACCTTCATCGCATGCGCTCCCGCACGCAGGCTGAGACACTTAAACGGTGGAATACGAACTGCGAGTCATCCCGGGCTGCCCCAACACCGCGGCCGCACTGGAACTCTTCAGGCGCACGTTGGCCGTCGGACACGCACAAGGGGACATCCGTATGCGTGAGCTCACCAGCGAAGAACAAGCACGCACCCTCAACTTCCACGGTTCGCCCTCCTTCATCACCGACGGCCGGGACGTCTTTCCCTCAACAACGGCCCCGGCACTGACATGCAGGATCTACCCCAGCCCAACGGGACTGGCCGGACTACCCAGCGAAACGGCTCTCCGAACAGCTCTCTTCCCAGATCAACACCAGTGAGCTATGGTCCATCCGAGCTGCGCCCATCATCACGTCCCTGGCATTCCCGCCTCCAGTTCGCCGCCCGACGCAAATCAACCGCAAGGACCCAAATGGAGCTTCATTCTGCCCTTGCATCCGAGAATCGGCAGTCCCGCAGCGCCGGCAGGGAATGGAACCGCACCGGAAAATAGGCGTCTCATAAAGTAAAAGCTTTTCAAGACACTGCCTCTTTCCCGGAGAAGCCGAACCGGAGCGGCGTCGGGACGGGCATCTCGTTGTCTTGGAAAGTTGTCTCGCCGTGTTTTGTCTTGGGCGTGTGCCGGAAGGGGTTTTCTGAGGCACAATGAGCCGGTGAGACATCTCGGATATATGTCAGTTTCCGAAGTCGTCTGCACGAATTTCCAAAGTCGTCTGCACAGCCCGGGTGACTATGTCAACCTTTTTGACCCCAGCATGACGGTTATTTCTGGCCCCACTGAGGAACTTTGGTTGCCCTGTTCCCGCGGGTACCCTGCGGTGATGGATCCTTCATGTACCACTGCATAGACTGAGGCGCCGTCCTGTACTTCCCGCCCACGACGCGCTGGCGTAGCGTGAGGGCATGGTGGAGCAGACACGGTGCCATCCACTCGGACTGGTTCCTTTGATCCTGCTGCTGGCCGGATGCACCGGCGGCGGCACTCCGGCGCCGGACGCTCCGAGCGTCTCCCCGCCTTCGTCGTCCACGGCCCCAACCTCCGTCAAGGCACTGCCTCCGCCTGCCGGGCACTACGAGGCGGGATGCCTGCAGGGCCAGACCGACGCTGCGGGGTTCAGCCCATCCGGGGAAAGGCTCTTCAACGTCGATCCGCTGTTCATCAGGGACAACTTCTCCCAGACCAGCGATGGCACAACGCAGCTCATGAATGGCGTTCAATGGATGAAGAATCCGTACTGGCTGCGTGCCGGGCAAACGGTCACCGTCACCGTGGCGTCGGAGCAGCAAAAGACCGTGGGACTCGTGGCCGAGTACGGGGCGACGGAAGGCAACACGTCCGTGACCTTCACTGCGTGCCCGCCAGAGAAGACCCCGTACACCTGGTGGCCCGGCGGCTTTCTGGTCCACGGAACGGAGACCAGGTGCATCAGGCTGAGCGTGGAGGTGGCGGGGGCCGAGGGGGCCAGAAGGCCTGTCATCCCCGTGGGTTCCGCGCCGTGCCCCACGTCCTGGTGAGGTCTGAAGGATTACGTCAACTATCGCGCCTGTGCTATTGCAAGTGCGGCAAGGTCGCGGGTAACGCGCTGGACTTCGTGCTCCCGGCGTGCCGAACGCTGGTTTTGTTGTACTAGGCGAGCTCTAGCTAAAGGTTTGTTTGGTGGGGTGGGAACAGGGATCCGTCCCCGCGGGGGAACCTCGCTGGAAGCTTCCTCGTTCCCCGGCATACTTGAACTCATACGCCCCCCTTGACGTCGCTTCCGGAAAGGGCTCTCGGCCTTGCCCTTAGCAATCAGACTAGAAAGTCAGCGGCGACGACTGAAGCGACCCGCCCGTCAGTGAGGACCTTCTTGTTCCAATCTTGAGTCTGGCCACTCCACATCCCTGTACGTCATACCAACTGTGACGACGTACGGAATGCCCCCCGAGAGACTTTCAGTAGCCCGCGGAAGACAGCCGCCTGCATCGACGAAGATGTCCCGTTACTCTCAGCCTTGGGGGTAGCTGGAGTAGCGGGACGTTTCACCATAACAGAGCGCACTCTCGGATGACTGGGACACGCTCCGAGCAACTGCGCCCAAGTGGTTACGATGTTTGAGAAACGGGGATGTCGCAGCTACTGAGTGCCCGATGCTCAACGCGGCGCTGACCGTCCGGGCGCCTGCTGTTCTCTAGCCCTGGAGGAACGATCATCCGGAGACAAGGAGGAGACCGCTTTTGGGGATCCCTCGCCCACCCGCCGCAGTCCTACCCGACACGGCCGACACGAGACTGCTAATTGAGCTGACAAGCCACGCGAATGACCTCTCTGAAGCCGCGCACGCCCTGGATTGCGCACTGACCTCAGGAGAGGACTCAGCGCTGTGGATGCCGCTGACCTCCCATGCTGTCACGGCCTATATCCGTCCCTTCATAGACTCCAACGTCCGAACCCGCCTGGACAAGATGTCAATGGTCCCACCCATTCCCGCGCACCTCCAAGCAGTGCATGACCTCATTCGGAACTACCGCAACACCACGGTCGCGCACTCACAATCGACACTGGTGATGCCATTGCCGGTAGCGATTCTCGATGACCAGGGAAAAGGCGTCGATGTCATGGGTGTTTCTCTCACCCACCAGATGCCGTTGGCCCTGGCTGAGGGTCTCAGCGACCTTATCGGAACCGTGGAAGACATCGTCGAGGAGGCAACGCAGCCGGTGCTTGACCGGTTGCGGACCTGGCTCAAGGGGCAAGACGCCACCGCTATCGGCAGCTGGCAGCTACCGGTGATCAACGAAGCCCTCGACGCGGATTTCGCCTCTGCTCATCGAAGAAAACGGACCCCCCAGTTCACGATGTATTGGCGCACTTGGGAGCAGGAACGCCCGTAATGGCACTTCTTCGGAGCTAGGCCGGTCACTCGTCGTGGAAGCGCCAGCCTCCGTCCTTTGTGAAGGTCGCGATAGCTGAACCCTGACCGAAGGCGGGTTTGGGGTCAGGTGAGAAGAGCAAAGCTGCACTAATGCACTCCAGACCCCGCAACGCGTTTTTTGCCTTGGCCAGGGCGTGAACGAAGTCCAGGCCGTCCACCGTGAAGCAGCCCGCACTCACGTCCGTTAGGTATTCGAGGAAGTACGGCATACCGAAAGCCTGACTGCTCGGCCCGTTCCCAGCTATGGTCCAAAGACCCGGCTTGTTGAACCAAGATTCCAGGGTGGGATCTAGACCTCAGGTGCAGTACGAAACCTTCCTCCACGGGAAGACGCTCTTCTTGGGTCCGACGGTGCCCCGCCCACCGTTAGAGGCAGCTTTGGAGGCTGGGGCCCATAAACAGCTCGTCGCCGGACCGGGAAACGCGGCCCCTAATCAGCAGATTAGGGAGCTGTAATGCTCCTTGGGAAAGACAGAGGATCCTAGGCTGGACAACAAGGTTACATTTGGTTTTCCCGGGGACAGGTTCCTGGGTCAAGTTGTGGCCGGCGTCGAGAGGTCCTGAGGAGAGATATCTCTGGAGACTCAGCGGCCACCCCCAGCCAGCGCCGGCCACCTCCATGGCGCCGGGCGGCCTTGACCAAGCGCAAGAGCCATCAGTTAAACCGAGTCCGGCGACGCGCAGCACTGGGTGCGGTGCAGAATCCGTGGCACGGCCACTTATTGCGTTGCTTTTCGGTCCCGGATCCCTGTCCCTCCTCTAAACAGCTACAGTGTTGCCGGAGGCAGCGTGGCTTCAGGACCTTCTGCCATCAGTTTCTGCTGTGTGAAGGGAAGGAGGATAGCCGTGGAGTTCGCTCGCGTCGTGGGTTTCCTTTCAGACGCCCTGCAGGACCGGCCCGGCAGCGTACGAGGCCTCAGCCCCGATGAGCTGTATGGTCTCTACATCAGCTGGTGCCTTATGAACGATACGATCATCGAGTCTCCAGAAGCCCTGTGGGACGGCTTGAGAGCGTGGGGCATCGACCCTGCGAGTAACCACCTGGCCATGAAAGGCCCTGTAGCCGTGGACTACATCATCGCCAGCGCCCCCAGCATCCTTTAAGCGGCTGTGGTGCTTAACGGCCCAGGACCTCGTCTACGACCCAGGAAAGAATAAGAGCGTCATGCCTGCCCGGATCTAAAAGACCATATAGGTAGGCTTCGAACTCAACAGAATCAGCATCCCCACCCTTGGCAAAGTACTTCACCCAAAGGTCCGCGACACTGACAGCGCTGCACTCAACCAACGCCAAGGCAGCAAAACGTGGGTCTTTCATGACGGCTCTCCAGTACTACCGCCTCAACGCCCGGGGCGGCCAGATCATCACGCCCTGGCCCCACTGTAGGAGTCAATACCAGTCTGGAACAATCCCTCTCGACGGTCACCCCCTGCAACCCTAAAAAATCACAGAGACTTGGCCCCGCCCCGTGCTGCAAAATCCGGTTGATTTGCGAGGTCATAGAGGATCTCCTTGCGATGAACGCAGGCTAAAAGACCCAGCCAGTAAAGGAAGCCCCGCGCCCCTCCAAGGGCAGGCATTCGTTCGGTCATCAGGTTTGCTCGGAACAGGGGGTGGAGCCGGCGATGGCTGGGGAGGCATTCGTGGTCTCAGCCGAATGCCCTCACCGCCGGCTCCTGCCATGACCATACGGACTCTGCCTGGTTCCTTCCCGCGTAATCGGTCCGCGTTTCCCAGCAACAAGGTACTCGGGTCCCTGCCTCAGTCCTTCACATCGATGATGGGTTGACCAACCTAAACCTTGGCCAGCGCCTGGGCGCCCGCCGCTCACTACAACGTTGACGATCCATTCTCGAAAACGAAGGATTGCAAGAACACCTTGAATCGAGAATCCAAGGGACGATCGCTCATCGCAGTGGTGCCGACGTCCTGCCCCGGAAAATTGGGGCGAGGAAGAAAAAGGAGCAGCCCGGGCCTAGGTTCTCACAAATAGTTCTCGAAACGGTACAGTCGAACTAAGACTCCGAACCGAGTTTTGAGAAGAGAACACCCCTATGGCCACACACCGCATCGGTTACGCCCGGGTCTCCACCCGGGATCAGAACCTGGACCTGCAGGTCGAAGCCCTGAATAAGGCCGGATGCGACAAGATCTACAAAGACACCATCAGTGGCACCAAGTCCCAACGTCCCGGCCTCGACCAGGCTCTGGACAACCTGCGCCATGGTGACACCCTGGTGGTGTGGAAGCTGGACCGCCTGGGCCGGAGCGTGAAAGACCTTTTGGACTTCGCCAGCGGACTGAACGACCGCGGCGTAGGATTCGTCAGCCTCACTGATGCCATCGACACCACAACGGCCTCCGGACGCTTCTTTTTCAACGTCATGGCGTCCCTGGCCCAGATGGAACGGGAACTCATGATCGAACGGACACAGGCCGGCCTACAGGCCGCACGCCAACAAGGACGGGTCGGCGGCCGCAAACGCATCATGACAGATGCCAAGATCCGCTCAGCCCGCAAACTCCTCAAACAAGGAACACCGCCGAGGGAGGTCGCCGACACCCTAGGAGTCTCCGTACCCACCCTCTACCGATGGGTCCCGGCAACAGGAGCGACGCAGGCACCAAAGAAGTAGTTCCTGCAGGTTGGTGCAAACGGCTTCGGAAAAGATGACTGTTGGTGCAGAGGAGTATTGAGCAGAATGCAGTTTGGTGCAGGGCACTTCTGACATTTCAATATCCATACTCGTCTGCACAACCCCGGAATTCCGCGGGCGCTTGTGCAGTCGACTTGTGAAAACGACAACCACGCCGAGTTCCGGCAGGTCCTCTGGCTCGGTTCGCCATAGTGAAAGGGCTCTGCGAACTAAAGGTCATAGTTGTTTATGAGCTGGACGGCTTGTGCAGTGATCAGAACTGTCAGGATGGCGCAAGCTCAATAACTTCGTATTAAGAAAGCAGATATAAGTGTGGACACTGCACACACTCCGTCTGATAGGACAAACTAACGCGGCCACCCTCTCTACCGGTCCCCCAGGCCGGGCTCCGGCAGCGCAGGAGTTCAGGTGTGGACAAGTCATGTTGTCCCCACTCCCCCGCGGCATGAATAGATGTAGGCCAATGCCGGCCCACCTAACAGAACCGGAAAGAGGAACCGCAAGAAACTCAGCGTCAGCACGCGGAAGCTCCACCAGCCACGGACTTGGACCCGCCACCCCACACACTGCATAGGCTCCGCGGCAGCCAGGCTAAAGCCCGCACTAGTAGCGTTAGAGGCGCCCCAGCGCAAGCTTTGTACACAGGTCAAAGCAACAATGCCTCTGACGAGGGAAAACACTGTGCCCGAGGTGGGACTCGAACCCACACACCTTTCGATACCGCATTTTGAGTGCGGCGCGTCTGCCAATTCCGCCACTCGGGCGCGGAATACATGGAGCAAAACGCTACGCCCACAGCTGACTGTGAGCAACGCGATCGCTTCACGTACGCGCAATTACTCTACATGCAGATAGGCTGAATTCCAGAATCGCGCCGCCGTCGCCGCAACCGAACCCCTGCAAGCCAAGTACAGCCGCGGTGGCACCTAAGATAGTGATGTCCCGCCGTACCTTTTCAAGGAGATCCCGTGACTGAACAGACGGAGTCAAAGCCCACGTCCCAGCCGGCGCGCCGCGTCATTGTGGCAGAGGATGAAACCCTCATCCGCCTCGACATCATCGAAATCCTGCGGGGCGAGGGTTATGAGGTTGTGGGCGAGGCGGACAACGGCGAGAAGGCCGTGCAGCTGGCGGAGGAATTAAAGCCGGACCTGGTCCTGATGGACGTCAAGATGCCGGTCATGGACGGCATTTCCGCCGCCGAGAAGATCGTCAAGGCCCGCATCGCCCCCGTGGTCCTGCTGACCGCCTTCAGCCAGAAGGAACTCGTGGAGCGCGCCCGCGATGCCGGCGCCATGGCCTATGTCGTCAAGCCGTTCACGCCCGCGGACCTGATCCCGGCACTGGAGATCGCGCTCTCCCGCCACGAGGAAATCAAGGCGCTGGAAAGCGAAGTCTCCGACCTCCAGGAGCAGTTCGCCACCCGCAAGCTGGTGGAACGTGCCAAGAGCCTGCTGACCACCAAGATGGGCCTGACGGAACCGGAAGCTTTCCGCTGGATCCAGAAGACCTCCATGGACCGCCGCCTCAGCATGCGCGAGGTCGCCGAGACCATCATCAACCAGGTCAACTAGCGCCCGCTGGCTGGGCCCGGGAAGATTACGACGACGGGCCCAGCCGCGCACGGTCAGGTCACCGGACAGAAAAGCACCACAGCGAAAAAGGACCCCTGCCGCCGGCAGGGGTCCTTTTCGTAGGCGAAAGCTAGGCTTTCTTCCTCTTTTCCGGCCAAGGGCCGAGCTTTTCGCGGTTGCTGCCGATTTCCCCGCCGCGCGTGGAGTCGGCGAGGTCGCCCACCTTGTGCACCTTCAGCGAGTTGGTGGAACCGGCCTTTCCGGGAGGGGAACCGGCGGCGATAACCACCAGGTCGCCATCCTCAACGAGCCCCATTTCCTCGAGGCTGCGGTCAACCTGCGCAGTCATGGCGTCGGTGTGGTCAACCATCTGCACCAGCACCGGCTGGATGCCCCAGGTCAGCGCCAGCTGGTTCCAGACCTGCTCCACCGGGGTGAAAGCGAAGACCGGCTTGATGGGCCGCAGGCGGGACAGGCGGCGTGCGGAGTCACCGGACTGGGTGAACGCACAAATGTACTTGGCGTCCAGCTGGTCTGCGATTTCGACGGCGGCACGGGTAATGGCGCCACCACGGGTCTTGGGCTTCGTCCCGAGCGGGGGGACGCGCTCGAGACCGTGGACCTCGGTGGACTCGATGATCCGGGCCATGGTCTTGACCGTGTCGATCGGGTACTTGCCCACGCTGGTCTCGCCGGACAGCATGACTGCGTCAGCACCGTCGAGCACAGCGTTGGCGCAGTCCGATGCCTCCGCGCGCGTCGGGCGCGGGTTGTCGATCATGGATTCCAGCACCTGGGTGGCTACGATCACCGGCTTGGCCCAGCGGCGGGCCAGTTCGATGGCGCGCTTCTGGACGATCGGCACTTCCTCCAGCGGCAGCTCCACGCCGAGGTCGCCACGGGCCACCATGATGGCATCGAACGCGTCGATGATCTCGGGGAGCTGATCCACTGCCTGGGGCTTTTCGATCTTGGCGATGACCGGCACTCGGCGGCCTTCTTCATCCATGATCTCGTGCACGCGGGTGATGTCGGTGGCGTCGCGGACGAACGAGAGCGCCACCAGGTCCACGCCGCGGCGCATCGCCCAGCGGAGGTCGTCCTCATCCTTCTCGCTCAGCGCGGGAACGTTGACGGCCACTCCGGGAAGGTTGATGCCCTTGTTGTTGGACACCATGCCGCCCACGGTCACCTCGGCGACGACCTTGACGTCGTCGACCTCGATGGCGCGCAGTGCCACCTTGCCGTCGTCGATCAGCAGCGCGTCCCCCACTCTGACGTCCTCGGTGAGGCTCTTCAGGGTGGTGGAGCAGATCTCCTGGGTGCCGGGAACGTCCTCGGTGGTGATGGTGAAGATGTCACCCACGGCCAGGGCGTGCGGCCCGTCAACGAAGCGGCCCAGGCGGATCTTGGGACCCTGCAGGTCCGCCATGATGGCGACGGCCTTTCCAAGGTCGGACGCGGCCTTGCGGACGTTCTCGTAGGTGTTGTCATGCACGGTGTAGTCGCCGTGGCTCATGTTCATGCGGGCGACGTCGACGCCGGCTTCGAGCACCGCGAGGGTGTTTTCGTAGCTGGCAATAGCCGGGCCAAACGTAGCCACAATTTTTGCGCGTCTCATATACCTACCCTATTGGTCACTTGCATTGGTTAAGTTGTCGAAGAGGTGAACCCTCGGTGCATCCCTAGAGGACGGCGATGGCGCGGTCCGTCGGCGCCACCGGCGCGGGCAGGATGGTGCTCCCCATCAGGTACTTGTCGACGGCGGCCGCTGCGGCACGTCCCTCGGCGATGGCCCACACGATCAGGGACTGTCCACGGCCGGCGTCGCCGGCCACGAAGACACCTTCGGTGTTGGTCATGTAGTAGCCGTCGCGCGCAACGTTGCCGCGGCCATCGAATTCGGCGTGCACCTGCTCGGTGATGCCCGCGGGCTCTGCTCCGGTGAAGCCCAGCGACAGGAACACCAGGTCGGCGGGGATGATCCGCTCGGTGCCGGCCTTCGGGAGGCGCTTGCCGTCGACGAACTCGGTCTCAGCTACCTTCACGCCGGTCAGCTTGCCGTTTTCACCGACGAACTCCACGGTGGAGGCGAGGTAGGTGCGTTCGCCGCCTTCCTCGTGGGCGCTGGCTACCTCGAAGAGGTTGGGGAACATCGGCCACGGCTGGTGGCTGGCGCGCTCCACGGGCGGCTGCTTTCCGATGGCCAGGGTGGTGACGGACGCTGCGCCGTGGCGGTGGGCGGTGCCGAGGCAGTCGGCGCCGGTGTCGCCGCCACCAAGGATCACCACGTGCTTGCCCTGGGCGTGGATCTGGTTCTCGATCGTTTCCCCGGCCACCGCGCGGTTGGCGGGCACGAGGTAGTCCATGGCGAAGTGGACGCCGTCCAGGTCACGTCCCGGGATGGGCAGGTCCCGCGGAACGGTGGCGCCGGTGCACACCACGACGGCGTCGTAGCGCCGGCGCAGCTGCTCCCAGGTGACGTCCGTGCCCACGGCAACGCCGGTCCGGAAGCGGGTGCCTTCCGCCTTCATCTGCTCGACACGGCGGTCAACCTGCTCTTTTTCCATCTTGAAGTCGGGGATGCCGTACCGCAGCAGGCCGCCGATCTTGTCGTCGCGCTCGTACACCGCGACGGTGTGGCCCACGCGGGTCAGCTGCTGGGCCACCGCCAGGCCGGCAGGCCCGGAACCAACCACGGCAACCGTCTTGCCCGTCAGGCGGGCAGGCGGCAGCGGGTTGACCCAGCCGTTGTCCCACGCTTCGTCGATGATCGAGACTTCCACCTGCTTGATCGTGACCGCAGGCTGGTTGATCCCCAGCACGCAGGAGGCCTCACACGGCGCGGGGCACAGCCGGCCGGTGAACTCCGGGAAGTTGTTGGTGGCGTGCAGGCGCTCGATGGCCTCGTCGCCCTTGTCCCGCCACATGAGGTCGTTCCACTCGGGAATGAGGTTGCCCAGCGGGCAGCCCTGGTGGCAGAACGGGATGCCGCAGTCCATGCAGCGCCCGGCCTGCGCCTTCAGCGTGCCCTTTTCCTGTGCCTCGTAGACCTCTTTCCAGTCCATGATGCGGACGGGAACGGGACGGCGCGGCTGGGTTTCACGCTGGCGCACTTTCAGAAATCCGCGTGGATCAGCCACCGGTAACCTCCAGGATTCGAGACCATACTTCTTCGCCGTCGGGGTCAAGGCCCTCTTCGATGGCGTCGAGACGGGTTTGCAGCACGGCCGCGTAATCGCGCGGCAGCACCTTGGTGATGCGGGCAGCGGTGTCATCGAAGTTCTCGAGGAGGCGGGCTGCCAGCTGGGAGTCAGTTTCTTCCACGTGCTTGACCAGCAGGCCGTGGACGATGTCGCGGTCCTCGGCGTCCAGCTCGCGGAGCTGCAGCTCGCCGGACTCAAGCGCCTGCTTGTTGACGCGGGTGGTGCGCAGGTCCAGGACGTAGGCGGTGCCGCCGGACATGCCGGCACCGAAGTTGCGCCCGGTGCGTCCGATGATCAGGGTCTGGCCCCCGGTCATGTACTCGCAGCCGTGATCGCCGATGCCTTCGACGACGGCCGTGGCACCGGAGTTGCGGACCAGGAACCGCTCCCCCACTTGGCCGCGCAGGAACAGCTCGCCGCTGGTGGCGCCGTAGCCGATCACGTTGCCGGCGATGACGTTGGTCTCCGCCTTGAAGACGTTGGTGCGGTCCGGGCGGACGATGATGCGGCCGCCGGAGAGGCCCTTGCCCACGTAGTCGTTCGAGTCGCCGAACAGCCGCAGGGTGATGCCCGCGGGCAGGAAGGCTCCCAGGGACTGGCCGGCGGTGCCGTTCAGGGTGACGTCGATGGTGTCGGTGGCGAGCACGTCGGTGCCAAAGGTCTTGGTCACCACGTGGCCCAGCATCGTCCCCACCGAACGGTCGGTGTTGATGACGTCCACGGTGATCTTCACCGGGCTGCGGTCCGTCAGCGCTTCGGTGGCCATGGTGATCAGGCGCTGGTCGAAGTGCTTGTCCAGCTCGTGGTTCTGGCCGGTCATGTTGCGCAGCGGCGCGTCGTCGTCGAACTCCAGGCCGTGCAGGATCGGGTCCAGGTCCAGGCCGTCGGCCTTCCAGTGGTCCACGGCGTCGCGGGTGTCCAGCACCTCGGCGTGGCCGATGGCCTCCTCAAGGCTCCGGAAGCCAAGCTCAGCAAGGATTTCGCGGACTTCCTCGGCCAGGAACTCGAAGAAATTGACCACGAACTCCGGCTTGCCGCTGAACCGGGCGCGCAGCTCGGGGTTCTGGGTGGCGACGCCCACAGGGCAGGTGTCCAGGTGGCAGACGCGCATCATGATGCAGCCTTCCACCACCAGCGGAGCGGTGGCGAAACCGAATTCCTCGCCGCCCAGCAGCGCGGCGATGACCACGTCACGGCCGGTCTTGAGCTGGCCGTCCACCTGCACCACCACGCGGTCGCGCAGGCCGTTGAGCATCAGCGTCTGCTGTGTCTCGGCCAGGCCGAGCTCCCAGGGAACACCGGCGTGCTTGAGGGAGTTCAGCGGGGAGGCGCCGGTGCCGCCATCGTGTCCGGAGACAAGTACGACGTCGGCCTTCGCCTTGGTCACGCCGGACGCCACGGTGCCGATCCCGACTTCCGAGACAAGCTTCACGTGCACCCGTGCCGAGGGGTTGGCGCGCTTGGCATCGTAGATGAGCTGCGCGAGGTCCTCGATGGAGTAGATGTCGTGGTGCGGGGGCGGGGAGATGAGTCCGACGCCGGGGGTCGAGTGCCGCGTGCGGGCAACCCACGGGTAGACCTTCTGCGCCATCAGCTGGCCGCCTTCGCCGGGCTTGGCACCCTGCGCCATCTTGATCTGGATGTCGTCGGCGTTGGTCAGGTAGAGGCTGGTCACGCCGAAGCGGCCGGACGCGATCTGCTTGACCGCGGAGCGGCGCTTGGGGTCGAGCAGGCGCTCGACGTCCTCGCCGCCTTCACCGGTGTTGGACTTGCCGCCCAGCTGGTTCATGGCGATGGCAAGCGTCTCGTGGGCCTCCTGCGAAATGGAGCCGTAGCTCATGGCGCCGGTGGAGAACCGCTTGACGATGCTGGAGACGGGCTCCACTTCCTCAAGGGGCACGGAGGGGCGCTCGTTCTTGAACTTCAGCAGGCCGCGAAGGGTCATCAGGTTGGTGGACTGGTCGTCCACGCCCTTGGTGTAGGCCTTGAAGATGTCGTAGCGGCGCTCACGCGTGGCGTGCTGCAGCCGGAAGACGGTCTCCGGGTTGAACAGGTGTGGCTCGCCGTCGCGGCGCCACTGGTACTCGCCGCCGCCCAGCAGGGGGCGGTGCGGCTGCTCGATGCCGCCC
Organism: Arthrobacter sp. MOO21; assembly: GCF_057369995.2. Lineage (NCBI taxonomy): Bacteria > Bacillati > Actinomycetota > Actinomycetes > Micrococcales > Micrococcaceae > Arthrobacter > Arthrobacter sp. MOO21. The sequence continues at coordinate 4,215,131 of NZ_CM170671.2, forward strand.
TCGGGGTAGGCCATCTGGTGGCGTGCCGAGACCTCCGCCGCGATCACGTCAAGGCCCACGCCGCCCAGCTGGGAGTGGGTGCCGGCGAAGAATTCGTCCACCAGTTCCTGGCCCAGGCCCAGTGCTTCGAAGGTCTGCGCACCGGTGTACGAGGCAACCGTGGAGATGCCCATCTTGGACATGATCTTCAGGACACCCTTGCCGAGGCCCTTGATCAGGTTGTAGACGCCATCCTGCGGGGTGACGCCCGTGACGTCGCCGGCAGCGATGAGCTGTTCCACGGACTCCATGGCCAGGTACGGGTTGACGGCGGACGCGCCGTATCCGATCAGGACCGCCACGTGGTGTGTCTCGCGGACGTCGCCGGCCTCGACCACCAGGGCGGTCTTGGTGCGGTTGGCGCTGCGCAGCAGGTGGTGGTGCACGGCGCTGACCAGCAGCAGCGACGGGATGGGCGCCCACTGGGCGTTCGAGTCGCGGTCGGACAGCACGATGTACTGCACGCCGCGGTTGATGGCACCGGAAACCTGCTCGCAGATCTCCGTGAGCCGGGCGCGCAGGGCGTTCTCGCCGCCTTCGGGGCGGTACAGGCCGCGGACCTTCATGGCCACGCGGTTGCCGTCGGCGTCCTCGATGTTGGCGATCTTGGCGAGCTGGTCGTTGTTGATCACCGGGAACGGCAGCTGGACCTGGGGCTGGCGGACCTGCTTGGTGTCCAGCAGGTTGCCGTTGGGTCCGATGGCGCAGGTCAGCGACGTGACCAGCTCTTCGCGGATGGCGTCCAGCGGCGGGTTGGTCACCTGCGCGAAGGACTGCACGAAGTAGTCGAAGAGCAGGCGCGGGCGCTTGGACAGCACGGCCACCGGGGTGTCGGAGCCCATGGCGCCGAGCGGCTCGGCACCGGTGCGGGCCATCGGGCCGAGCAGGATCTTCAGTTCCTCGGTGGTGTAGCCGAAGGTCCGCTGGCGGATGTTGACGGACGCGGCGGTGTGGACCACGTGCTCACGTTCAGGCAGGTCGTTGAGGTCGATCAGGTTGTCCTTAACCCACTCGGCCCACGGGTTGGCCGCGGCGACTTCGGCCTTGACCTCTTCGTCGTCGATGATGCGGCCGGCCTCGGTGTCCACCAGGAACATCTTGCCCGGGGACACGCGGCCCTTCTTGACCACCTTGGAGGGTTCGACGTCGATGACGCCCACCTCGGAGGCGAACACAATGAGGCCGTCCTCGGTGATCCAGAACCGGCCCGGGCGCAGGCCGTTGCGGTCAAGGGTGGCACCCACGAGGTTGCCGTCGGTGAACGACACGGCCGCAGGACCGTCCCAGGGTTCCATCAGCAGCGAGTGGTACTCGTAGAACGCACGCCGTGCAGGGTCCATCGTGGCGTGGTTTTCCCAGGCCTCGGGGATCATCATCATGATCGAGTGCGTGATGGGGCGGCCGGACAGCCAGAGGAGCTCAGCCACCTCGTCGAAGGAAGCGGAGTCCGAGGCACCGGGGGTGCAGATGGGGTACAGCTCTTCCGGCGAGTCACCCAGCAGCGGGTTGGCGAGCTGCGACTGGCGGGCGCGCATCCAGTTCCGGTTGCCCTTGACGGTGTTGATCTCACCGTTGTGGGCGATGGTCCGGAACGGCTGCGCCAGCGGCCAGGACGGGAAGGTGTTGGTGGAGAAGCGCGAGTGGACGATCGCCAGCTTGGTCTTGAACCGCTTGTCCGAGAGGTCCGGGTAGAACGGCTCCAGCTGGGCGGTGGTGAGCATGCCCTTGTAGACGATGGTCCGGGAGGACAGCGACGGGAAGTAGACGCCGTACTTGTTCTGGGCGCGCTTGCGGACACGCCAGGCGCGGGAGTCCAGTTCGTTCCGGTCCAGTTCCTCGCCGGTGGCGGATGCCAGGAAGGGCTGGGAGAAGTACGGCATGCAGGCACGCGCCATGGCACCAACGAGGTCGGCGACGACGGGCACCTCACGCCAGCCGAGGACCTTCAGGCCCTCGTCTGCCGCCAGGCCCTCGATGCCGGCCTTCGCAGCGTCGGCTTCGCGCTGCTCGGCGGGGAGGAACGCGGTACCGGCCACGTACTGGCCGGGAGCGGGCAGCTCGAATTCGGTGACAGCGCGGAAGAACTCGTCCGGGATCTGCATGAGGAGGCCGGCGCCGTCGCCCGTTCCCTCGTCGGCGCCCACGGCGCCGCGGTGCTCAAGGTTGCGCAGCGCGGTCAGTGCGGCGTCGACGATGTCGTACCCGGGTTCGCCGCGCAGGGTGGCGATGATCGCCAGGCCGCAGGCGTCCTTCTCCTGCTCCGGGTTGTACAGCCCGGCAGCCTCCGGCAAGGCCGCGAAGCGCTTGAACGGCGACAATGCAGTCTCAGGCTGATCCGGTTCGGACCAGCTGGGAGTGTGAAGAGTTTGGGTCATGGGAGACGTCCTTCCTCCTGATCGTGCGTATGGAAGGGACACCATTGGCCCCACTCGTCGGGCGCCGCTCACATTGGGCACAACAAAGTGTTACTTACTGGAAATTGTAGGTCAGCGCAGCCTGCCGAACTAACGGTTACGCAGGCTCCTGCCCTGGGCAACACCGGACAGCAGCTCTATGCCTTCCGGACGGTGCCCCATGCCACGACGTTGTGGTTTCGGGCCCTTCGAGCGGTGGCTCTGCTGCCCTGCGTGGCCGGCTCCCTACTTACCGGGGCCAGCCTCCGACGCGGATCCTGTGGCTGTGCTGCCGGAAGTTCCGGAAGCCGTTGCACCCGTTCCAGGCTTGGAGCCGGCCGGTGCCGCCTCGGCATTTTCCGTGGGGTCGGAAGCATGCCGGGAACCGCTTTGGTTATCAGGGAGATTATCACGCGAATCACTATCTGAGACAACGGGGTCCGGAGAACGGACGTCATCTTCCGCGCGGGCATCGGCGCCGGCTGCCGCGGCCGTTTCCGGTCCGTGGCCGGCCAGGTACACCGTGTCCGGTTCGGGGCGGCCCTTGAGTCCCAGGAGGATGAACGCGGCGAGGGCGGCCAGGAAGACGAAGATGCTGGTCCAGACGTTCAGGCGGGTGGTTATGCCGAGCAGGTTGATCTGCTCGGCGTCGTCGATGCGCAGTGCTTCGATCCAGACCCGGCCCAGCGTGTAGTACATGGCGTAGAGCCAGAAGAGCCTGCTGCGGCGGAAATGGAACCGCCTGTCGAGCGCAAGCAGGATCAGCACGCCCGCCAGGTTCCACAGGGATTCGTAGAGGAAAGTGGGGTGGAACAGGGTGTCGGCGGGCATCCCTGCGGGAAAGTTCGCGTTGTTGGGGTCGATCTGCAGGCCCCAGGGAAGGGTTGTGGGCCCGCCGAAGAGCTCCTGGTTGAACCAGTTGCCCCAGCGGCCCACGGCCTGTGCCAGCAACAGCCCGGGCGCGGCGGCGTCGACGAACGCGCTGAGCTTGACGCCGCTGCGGCGGCAACCGATCCAGGCACCTACGGCACCGAGGACGACGGCGCCCCAGATGCCCAGTCCGCCGCGTTGGATCTGCGGGATCAGCGAGAGGTCGCCGGTGCCATCGAAACCAGGCCCGAAGTAGGCGTCCGGCGAGGACACCACGTGGTACAGCCGGCCCCCGATGATGCCGAAGGGGATGGCCCAAATGACGATGTCCCAGACGCTTCCTTCAGGCGCACCGCGCTTGGCCCAGCGGACGGAAGTCAGCCAGAGGCCCAGGACAATCCCGGCCAGGATGCACAGCGCGTACGCGTGGATGCGCAGGCTGCCCCACGGCAGGGGGATGTCGAAGCCGGACCAGTCCGGGCTGGGGATGCTCGCCGGCACCAGGACGGCTGCCTGAAGGAGGGTCTGCATGGGTTACGCCCCGTCCTTGGCCTGGGCCGATTCCCGGGCGAGGCCAGTGCTGAGGTCCTTGGTCAGTGCGGCGACGGCGTCCACTCCCCCGTCGCGCACGGCCGCCACCAGGGCAGTGCCCACGATGACGCCTTCCGCGTAGGCGGCGATCTCCCGGACCTGGTCGGCGTTGGAGACGCCGAGCCCGACGCAGACGCGTTCCGCGCCGGCGGCGTGGGCAGCGGCCACCACGTCCTTGGCGGCCGAGCTGACGCTCGTGCGGGCACCGGTGACGCCCATGATGGAAACGGCGTACACGAAGCCGCGGCTGGCGTCCACGGTCCGCTGCATGCGCTCCGTGGTGGAGGACGGCGCAACCAGGAACACCCGGTCAAGGCCGTACTTGTCCGACGCTTCCATCCATTCGGCGGCCTCGTCCGGGATGAGGTCTGGGGTGATGAGCCCGGCTCCCCCGGCTTCGGCAAGCCTGCGGGAGAACTCATCCACGCCCATGCGGACCACCGGGTTCCAGTAGGTCATCACCAAGACGGCGGCGTCGGTCTTGCTGGTGATGCCGGCGACGACGTCGAAGACCTGCTTGACGTGGAAACCCTTGGCCAGCGCCTCGGTGGTGGCGGCCTGGATAACCTGGCCGTCCATGACGGGGTCCGAGTAGGGGATGCCGATTTCGATCAGGTCCGCACCGTTTTCGGCGAGGGCGATGCCGGCCGCGATGGTCTCCTCAACGCTCGGGTAACCAGCCGGAAGGTAGCCGATCAGGGCAGCGCGGCCCTGGGACCGGGCCTTGTCGATGGCTGCCGCCGACTTGCTGGTCATCTGGGCTTTGCCGGCCGTCTGTGCCATGTTGTCCATTCCTGCGGTGCTCACAGCTGCTCCCCCTCTTTGCCGATTTCCGATTCGGCGGAATCCTTGTCCAGCAGGTCGAACCATTCCGCAGCGGTGGCTACGTCCTTGTCGCCGCGGCCGGACAGGTTGACGATGACGATCTTTTCCGAAGCTGTTCCTTTTCCTGCGGAGGCAACCTCGGCGGCAAGCCGCTGGCCCACCTTGATGGCCCCGGCAAGTGCGTGCGAGGACTCGATCGCGGGGATGATGCCCTCGGTGCGGCACAGCAGCCGGAAGGCGTCCATGGCCTCGCTGTCGGTGATCGGCTCGTAGCTGACCCGCCCGATGTCGGACAGGTAGGAGTGCTCGGGTCCCACGCCCGGATAGTCCAGGCCTGCGGAGATGGAGTGCGACTCGATGGTCTGCCCGTCGTCGTCCTGCATCAGGTAGGAACGTGCGCCGTGCAGCACGCCGGGCTTGCCGAGGGTGATGGTGGCAGCGTGCCGGCCGGTCTCCACGCCGTCGCCGCCGGCCTCGAAGCCGTAGATCCTGACGGAGGGGTCGTCCAGGAAGCCGTGGAAGATGCCGATGGCGTTGGAGCCGCCGCCGATGCAGGCGCAGACCGCGTCCGGGAGGCGTCCTTCCTGCTCCAGGATCTGGGCGCGGGCTTCCTCGCCGATGACCTCGTGGAAGTAGCGGACCATGGCCGGGAAGGGGTGCGCGCCGGCGGCGGTGCCCAGCAGGTAGTGGGTGTTGCCGACGTTGGCCACCCAGTCCCGCAGGGCCTCGTTGATGGCGTCCTTGAGGGTCTGGGACCCGCTGGTAACGGGGATGACCTTGGCGCCCAGCAGCTCCATCCGGGCGACGTTCAGCGCCTGCCGGCGGCAGTCCTCGGCACCCATGTAGACCACGCATTCGAGGCCCATCAGCGCGGCCGCGGTGGCACTGGCCACGCCGTGCTGGCCGGCGCCGGTCTCGGCAATGACCCGGGTCTTGCCCATGCGCTTGGCGAGCAGCGCCTGGCCCAGGACGTTGTTGATCTTGTGGGATCCCGTGTGGTTGAGGTCCTCGCGCTTGAGGAACACCCGGACGCCTCCGGCGTGCTGGGAAAAGCGCTTGGCTTCGGTCAGCAGGGAGGGCCGGCCCGAGTAGTTCTTGTTCAGGTCATCGATCTGCGCACGGAACTCGGGATCGTCCTTGGCCTTGTTGAAGGTTTCCTCAAGCTCGTCCAGGGCGGCGATCAGGGATTCGGGCATCCAGCGTCCGCCGTAGTTGCCGAAGTACGGCCCCGGGGCGTGGCGGAGGGAACCGCCCTGCAGGAAGGCTTCCGCGGTGTTGTTGTCAGCGTTTCCTGAAGGTGCGTCAGCCATCAGTCCATCCTGTTCGAGAGTAAGTGGTCAAAAGTGTGCAGTCCGGCCGGGGCCGGAGGGGTTTCCCGCGCCGCGAGCCTCAGCCGCGTGCGGCGATGGCGGCGGCGCCGGCTGCGGTGAACTCGGCGATCCGCTCCCGCGGCGTCGCGTGGCTCACCAGGGCTTCGCCCACCAGTATTGCGTTGGCGCCGCTGGCGGCGTAGTGCGTGACGTCATCGGCGTCCCGGACGCCGGATTCGGCAACCACGAGCGACCCGGCCGGAATCAGACCCGCCAGTGAGGCAAAGACTGAGCGGTCGACGTCGAGCGTCTTCAGGTTCCGCACGTTGACGCCGATGATGCGCGCCTGGGCGGCCACCGCCCGCTCGATTTCCTCTTCGGTGTGCGTCTCCACGAGCACGTTCATGCCGAGTTCCCGGCTCAGGGCGGAGAACTCGTTCAGCTGCCCGTCCGAGAGTGCCGCGACGATCAGCAGGACCAGGTCTGCGCCATGGGCGCGGGCTTCCCAGATCTGGTACTCGTCAAGGGTGAAGTCCTTGCGCAGCAGCGGGACGTCGACGGCGGCACGCACCGCGTCGAGGTCGGCCAGCGAGCCGTTGAAGCGGCGCTGTTCGGTGAGGACGCTGATGACGGCGGCACCGCCGTCGGCATACTGCCTGGCGAGCGAGGCGGGGTCGCCGATGCTGGCCAGGTCCCCCTTGGAGGGGCTGCGGCGCTTGATCTCCGCGATGACTTTCAGCTGTTCCCGGGTTGGGGAGGTCCCGCCGAGGGCGGCCCAGGCGTCGCGCGCAGGGGCGGCGGCCTGTGCCCGGTCCTTCAGCTCAGCCAGCGAAACGTGCCGCTTCCTGGCCTCCATATCCTCCCGGACACCGGCGTTGATGTCGTCGAGAACAGTCGCCATCAGTGGCCGGAGTTCTTCAGCTTGCTGCCTTCGACGCCGTAGCCTGCCTTGCGCATGACGTATCCGAGGATCAGGCCCAGGACCATGACAGCGGCACCGGCGATGAAGATGGGGGTGCTGGCGATCACGAACGCGATGGCTGCGATGAGTGCGCCGATGAGCATGACGATGACGCAGGTCCAGGCTGCGGGGCTGTTGCCGTGGCCGAGTTCCTGGCTGTGGTCGATGGCGCCGGGGGCAACCGTGCGGGTGCCGGACTTGGAAACGGACGCAGGTGCTTTGCTCATGGAAAATCTCCTCAGGATGGATACTGCTTACATTCTGCCATTTTTTGGGCGCCGTCCGCGTACCGCGGGCGTCTGCCCGGACCGCCGGAGGGTGCGCGGTTGGCTTAGGTGGGGTCGTCGCCCCGGGACAACCGGTCCCAGCTGTCGATTTCGTCCACTGGGCCGGTGGGTGCGGCGGCCCCAGCGGTTCCCGGAGCGTCATATTTGGTCCGCGTGCGCCAGTGCCGGGATGCCGGAATGACCAGCAGGGCGGCCAAGGCCAGCAGGCAGCCGGCGACGACGGCGAGCACCGGGAAGGCGGTCACGTCCACGTGCGCCGGGCTTCCCGAAATGCCCGTTGCGGCCGCGATGGATCCCTGCGCCGCCGTCAGCGGGTCGGCCAGGACCGTGGCGGCGGCAGCGGCCACGCCGGCTGCCGCGAGGACAATGATGGCGGTGATGATCCAGCGGGCGATCCTGCCGGCGATGGCTGCGGCGAGGCCGCCGGCGAGGGCCACCAGCGCGAGGGCCGTCACCGTGGTGGCGGCTTTGCTGCCCTGGACCTGCAGGGCGTTCTGCGAGGCTCCGGCCTGGCCCACCTGGTCCGGGTCCAGCATGACGGTCAGCCAGGTTTGCGTGGTGGTGCCGAAGGCGGCCAGGGCCAGCAATGCGATCAGCAGCACCAGGGTGGACTTCCTCGCCCAGAACGGTGCGCTGCCGGCCTTACTGGCCTTCCCTGCCTGCCCGGCCTCGAGTCCGGCGTCGGGCATCAGGAGTCCGTCCCGCCAGGCAGCGACTCAGCAGAGATGTTGTGCAGCGATCCCGCCGTGTGCACCGCGCGCAGGGGGGCTGCCGCCTTGTTGACCGTCTCCAGGGCCTCGGTGGGGTTGACGGAATCGGCCACGATGCCGCCGCCGGCCTGCACGTACGCACGGCCCTCCCGGATCAGGGCGGAACGGATCGCGATGGCCATGTCCATGTCACCGGCGAAGTCGAGGTAGCCCACCACTCCGCCGTAGATGCCGCGGCGGTGTGGCTCCAGTTCGTCCAGGAGGCGCAGGGCGCGGGGCTTGGGTGCGCCGGACAGCGTGCCGGCCGGGAACGTTGCCTTCAGGACGTCGTACGCCTTGGCGCCAGGAGCCAGCTGCCCGACGACGGTGGACACCAGGTGCATGATGTGGCTGAAGCGCTCCACTTCCATGAACTGCGTGACGTCCACGGTTCCGGCCACGCAGACCTTGGAAAGATCGTTGCGGGACAGGTCCACCAGCATCAGGTGCTCGGCGCGTTCCTTCTGGTCGGCCAGGAGTTCCTCGGCCAGGGCCTTGTCAGCTTCCACGGTCTTGCCGCGCGGGCGTGAGCCGGCGATGGGATGGGTGATGACTTCCCCGCCGGTGACCGTCACCAGGGCTTCCGGCGAGGAGCCGACGATCGAGTACTCCCGGCCGTCGGCGTCCGCCAGGCTGAAGATGTACATGTAGGGGCTGGGGTTGGTGTTCCGCAGGACGCGGTACACGTCCAGGGCGGGGGCCTGGCATTCCATCTCGAAGCGGCGCGAGATCACCACCTGGAAGACCTCGCCGTCCACGATGGCTTCCTTGCCGCGGTCCAGGGCGGCCAGGTACTCGGCCTCGTCCCAGCGTTCCTGGACACTGGAGGCGAAGTCCAGCGCCGCCGGCGTCAGCACGGAGACGGGCTGCACCACGGGCGCGCTGATCTTCGCCAGGAGTTCCTTGACCCGGGCCACGGCGTCGTGCCAGGCCTCGTCGACCCGTTCGGAGCTGTTGTCGAAGTTGATGGCGTTGGCGATCAGCAGGACCGTGCCGTCCACATTGTCATGCACGGCCATGTCGGTGACCAGGTTGAGGGCCATCTCGGGCAGCTGCAGGTCATCCTCCGGCGGGCTCACCAGCCGCTCCCAGTGCCGGACCGTTTCCCAGCCCAGGAAACCCACCAGGCCCGAGGTGAAGGGCGGCAGGCCCTCGAACCGGTCGGTGCGCAGGGCCTCGATGGTGTCACGGACGGCGTCCACTGGGCTGCCGTCCACCGGTACCCCGGCAGGAGGTTCGCCCAGCCAGTGTGCCTGGCCGTCCTTGGTGGTCAGGGTTGCCCGTGACCGCGCGCCAATGAAGGAGTAGCGTGACCAGGCGCCGCCGACGGCCGCCGATTCCATCAGGAACGTACCGGGCTGCCCCTGGGCCAGTTTCCGGTAGAGGCCGATGGGGGTTTCGGCGTCGGCGAGGACCTTGAGCCTGACCGGGATGACGCGGCTGTGGCCGGCAAGTTCCCGGAACTCCTCAAGTGTCGGGCTGATGGTTCCAAGGTCCTGCATGGCTTTGCTTGTCCGCCTGTTCTTCGAAAGGGCCGGCCCTCCAGGCTCCTTGATTCTGCTTCCTGGAATGGCCGTGGTCCCGGGTGGACCGGCGGCCGGGCAGCCTGTCCGGCCTAGTCCGCCTGGCCCGTTGCAACGTCGAGCGCCCTGCCGTCGAAGCAGGTGCGGGTGCCGGTGTGGCAGGCGGCACCCACCTGGTCCACGCGCACCAGCAGAGCGTCGCCGTCGCAATCCATCGCTACGGATTTGACCCACTGGACGTGCCCGGAGGTGTCGCCCTTGCGCCAGTACTCCTGGCGGGAACGGGAGTAGAAGGTGACGCGGCCGGTGGTCATGGTCCGGTGCAGCGCCTCGTCATCCATCCAGCCGAGCATCAGGACTTCGTTGGTGTCGTACTGCTGCACTACGGCGGCAACGAGGCCAGCGGCGTCGCGCTTGAGGGCTGCGGCCACGTCTTCGGGGAGCGGGCCGGCAGCCGTCACGGCGGACGGCGGCGGCACGGATTCCACGGACGGGGACGCGGCGGATCCTGCGGTTTGGGCGGGGGTTTGCTGCTCAGACATCGGGTCAAGTCTAGTGCCTTCCCCGGCACCCTTTCCCGATGTGAACAACGGCACGCCAGCGGCGGCTCCCGTGCTGCCCAAGTCCGCGGCTCTCGTGCTAGTTTTCCAAGTGATGCATTTCGTCGAACCGTCCCGAGAAGTCCTGGCCGAAACCTTGCTTGCGGCCGGTCCTGACGCGCCCACATTGTGCAAGGGCTGGCGCACCAGGGACCTCGCCGCGCACCTCTACCTGCGGGAACGGAAGGCAGCAGTCGGGCTGGGCCTGGTGATCAAGCGCCTCGCCAAGGCCTCGGACCAGGCCACCGCCAGGCTGGCGGCCAAGCTCACCAGCAACGAGGACTATGCCCGGCTGGTGAACACGTTCCGCGCGGGCCCGCCTGCTTTCTCGCCCATGAGCATCAAGGCGCTGGACGAAAGCGCCAACCTGATCGAGTACTTCGTGCACACCGAGGACGTCCGGCGCGCCGTGGACCGGTGGGCGCCCCGGGCACTGGATGAGGCCTACTCGGACGCCCTCTGGGATGAACTGGTCAAGCGTGCCGCCATCTTGTACCGCGGCGTGGACCTGGGCATTGTCCTGGTCCGGCCGTCGGGCCCCCGCCACGTTGCCAAGCGCGCACCTGTCTCGGTGGCCATCGTCGGTGAGCCGGGCGAACTGCTGATGCATGCCCACGGGCGCACCCGCCACGCGCTGGTCACCTTCGAAGGCCAGCCCGACGCCGTCGCCCTCCTCCAGTCAGCCGAAGTAGGGCTCTAAAAAACAAATGCCAGGTCACTTGCCGTGACCTGGCATTTGTTTCCTGCGGTAGGGATTACCTGACTTCGAAGCCTGCTTCGCGGATGGCGTCCTTGACCTGCGACATCATGTCGTCCGGTCCCCAGTGGAAGATGGACGCCGCCAGCACGGCATCCGCACCTGCAGCCACCGCCGGCGGGAAGTGCGCCGGCTCTCCCGCGCCGCCGGAAGCGATGATGGGAACCCTGACGGCGGCCCGGACCAGCTTGATGAGCTCGAGGTCGAAGCCGTCCTTGGTGCCGTCGGCGTCGATGGAGTTGAGAAGGATCTCCCCTACGCCGCGGTCGGCTGCTTCCTTGGCCCATTCAATGGCGTCGATGCCGGTGCCGGTACGCCCGCCGTGGGTGGTGACTTCAAACCCCGACGCCGTGGGCCGGGATCCCGGGCGGGTGCGGCGCGCATCCACGGACAGGACCAGGACCTGGGAGCCGAAATGGCGGGTGATTTCGTCGATGACGTCCGGCCTCGCGACGGCTGCCGTGTTGATCGAAGCCTTGTCCGCGCCGTAGCGCAGCAGCTTGTCCACCTCCGCCACGCCACGGACACCACCGCCGACGGTGAGCGGAATGAAGACTTCCTCTGCGGTGCGGCGGACGACGTCGAACGTGGTTTCCCGGTTGCCCGAGGAGGCCGTCACATCAAGGAACGTGAGTTCGTCTGCGCCGGCGTTGTCATAGCGGTGCGCCAGTTCAACGGGGTCGCCGGCATCGCGGAGGCCCTCGAAGTTGACGCCCTTGACGACGCGTCCGGCGTCAACGTCGAGGCAGGGAATGACCCGTACTGCTACTGCCATGGGAACTCCTGGATATTCTGCGGTGCTGGGATTGCCGGTGTCAGATGCGGCAGGCGTGGATGCTGCTGACCAGGATGGCGCGGGCGCCGAGGTCGTACAGCTCATCCATGATCCGGTTGGTTTCCTTCTTGGGCACCATGGACCGGACGGCGACCCAGTCGGAGTCGCGCAGCGGGGAGACCGTGGGCGATTCAAGGCCGGGGGTCAGGCCGGCCGCCTTCTCCACGAGTTCCTTGCGGATGTCGTAGTCCATCAGGACGTACTGGCGGGCCACGAGGACGCCCTGCAGGCGGCGGATCAGGACGTCGATTTCCTTGGCCGTGCCGTTGGCGGCGCCGCCGTTTCCGGTGCGGCGGATCAGGACGGCCTCGGACTTGAGGATGGGATCGCCGAAGATTTCCATCCCGGCGGCCTTGAGCGTATTGCCGGTTTCCACGACGTCGGCGATGGCATCAGCGACGCCGAGGCGGACGGAGGATTCCACGGCGCCGTCCAGCCGGACCACCTTGGCGTTGATTCCGCGCTCCGCCAGGTAGTTGCGCAGCAGGCCGTCATAGCTGGTGGCAAGGCGCTTGCCTTCGAGCTCCGCGGCGGAGCTGAAGTTCCCTACGGGACCGGCGAAGCGGAAGGTGGACGCCGCGAACCCCAGCGGAAGCAGTTCTTCGGCTTCCACCTCGGCGTCCAACAGCAGGTCCCGGCCGGTGATGCCGACGTCGAGCGTTCCCTGGCCGACATAGACCGCGATGTCGCGGGGGCGGAGGAAGAAGAACTCGATGTCGTTGTCGGGGTCAACCATGACCAGCTCGCGGCTGTCGCGCCGTTGCCGGTATCCGGCTTCGGAGAGCATGGCAGAGGCGGCTTCGGACAGGGAGCCCTTGTTGGGGACGGCTACGCGCAGCATGGGGGTTTCTTTCTTGGTGGAAGGTCTATGTTTCAGGCAGTGCAGGCCACAGCGAAGCCCGGCGGCAGTGCGCCGGACCGGTGGCTACAGATGCTTGTAGACGTCTTCCAGGGTCAGGCCTTTGGCGAGCATCAGAACCTGCAGGTGGTACAGCAGCTGGGAGATTTCCTCGGCCGCCGCTTCATCGGATTCATATTCGGCAGCCATCCAGACTTCGGCTGCTTCCTCAACGACTTTCTTGCCGATGCCGTGAACACCGGACTCCAATTCAGCGACGGTGCGGGAGCCTTCCGGGCGGGTGGCTGCCTTCTCGCTGAGCTCAGCGAACAGCGTCTCGAAATTCTTCACACCCTCCAGCCTACTTGGTGCAGCCGCGGGGGCGCTTCCCGGCCCGTTGCATGACGGGCGCGATGTGAGCGAATACACACCGCACCCGCCATCCCGGCACCGGGGTCAGGCGTACTGCTTAAGGACGACGGCGGTGGCCAGCGCCGCGGTGACGGCCTCGTGGCCCTTGTCTTCCTTGGAGCCGGGCAGGCCCGCGCGGTCCAGGCCCTGCTGCTCGTTGTCGCAGGTGAGGACGCCGAAGCCCACCGGGACACCGGTGCGGACGCTGACGTCGGTGAGTCCCGACGTCGCTGCCTCGCAGACGTAGTCGAAGTGCGGCGTGCCGCCGCGGATCACGACGCCGAGGGCCACCACGGCGTCAAAGTGCGGTGCCAGCCGGGCGGCGGCGACGGGAAGCTCGAAGCTGCCCGGGACCCGCACGACCGTGGGCTCGGCGATGCCGGCGTCCTTGGCGGCACGCAGTGCACCGTCCAGGAGTCCGTCCATGATCTGCGTATGCCAGCTTGCGGCGACGATCGCCAGTTTCAGCTGCGACGTTTCCGCGGGGTTGAGGGTGGTGAGGTCGATATCGGGGGCGCCGTGTCCGCTCATGTGTTCTTGTGGTCCTTCGTCTTCTGGGGGTCAGTCTTGTTCGTGGTCATAAAGGGCGTCTGAGCCGGACACGGGCACGGGTGCCGCCTGGGTGTCCAGCAGGAGCCGGTGCTCCATACGCTCCTTCTTCGTGCGCAGATACCGGATGTTCTGTTCGCGGGACGGGACCTCCGTTGGAACCATCTCCACGACCCTCACGCCGGCCTTGGCCAGCCTGTTCTGCTTGTCCGGGTTGTTGCTCAGGAGCCGCACCTCGTGCAGTCCCATCTCGGCGAGGATCTGGGCGGCAGCCTTGTAGCACCGGGCATCCACGGGCAGGCCCAGCTGCTCGTTGGCCTCCACCGTGTCGAACCCGGCTTCCTGGAGCGCGTAGGCCTTGATCTTGTTCGCCAGGCCGATGCCGCGGCCTTCCTGTCCGCGCAAGTAGAGCAGAGTCCCGCCGTTGTCCCGGATCAGTTCCAGGGCAAAAGCCAGCTGTTCCCCGCAGTCGCAGCGGTAGGAACCAAAGACGTCGCCGGTCAGGCACTCCGAGTGCAGCCGGACCAGCGGCGCTTCGCCGTCCGCGGGCGGGTTGGGCGAACTGACGGCAAGGTGTTCCACGCCGGTCAGGACGTCGGTCCACGCCTGTGCCACAAAATCGCCGAAGGCAGTGGGCAGCTGCACAACGGGCCCTCCGCTGACGGGGTAGGGCGCCCCGCCGGACACTGCGTGGTGTTTCCGGTGGCCGTCCTGGTGGCTGTCGTCGCTGGCTGCCGATGCCGTCATCGTTCCTCCTTCTTTTCGCCCGGCGTCACCCGGGCATCTCCGTGGGCTCCCCCGGCCCCGGCTTCAAGATACGCCACCAGGTCCTCAATCGAGATCAGTGGGCATCCATGTTCCGCTGCAAACGAACGCAGGCCGTCCAGGCGCATCATTTCCCCGTCGTCGTAGACCACTTCCGCGATCACGCCGACCGGTTCCAGTCCCGCCAGGCGGCATAGGTCCACCGCGGCTTCGGTGTGGCCCTGGCGCTCCCGCACACCTCCGTCAACTGCACGCAGCGGGAAAATATGCCCCGGGCGGGTGATGGACGCCGGCACGGCCTGCGGGTCGGCGAGGATCCTGGCGGTCAGGGCGCGGTCCGTGGCGGAAATACCGGTGCTGACGCCGATGGCCGCATCACAGGACACCGTGTACGCGGTTCCTTTGGCGTCCTCGTTGACGGCAACCATCGGGGGCAGCGCCAATGCGTCGGCCCGTTCGCCGGGCAGCGGGACGCAAATGACGCCGGAGCTGTACCGGATGGTCCAGCCCATCAGCGCGGGCGTGGCGTGCTGGGCCGCGAAGATGATGTCGCCTTCGTTTTCCCGGTCCTCATTGTCCACGACGAGCACGGGCCGGCCGGCGGCCAGGGCACGGACGGCGTCTTCGATGGGGTCCAGCGTTCGGCCGGTCTTCACCTCCGGGTCGACCGTGACGGCTGGTTCGAGGCGTACGGCGGCGTTCACCGGGCACCTCCGGCAGTTGCGGCTTCGCCGGTGGCGGCAGCGCGGGGACCGGCGAACGCGAGCAGGCGTTCCGTGTACTTGGCGAGCACGTCGACTTCCAGGTTGACCCGGCTGCCGGTGGTCTTGGTGCCGAGGCCGGTTTCGGCCAGCGTGGTGGGGATCAGGCCAACCTCGAACCAGGGTTCGGGTTCGTCCGCGGCGCTGACTGCCGTGACCGTGAGGGAGACGCCGTCGATGGCGATCGAGCCCTTTTCGGCGATGTAGCGGGCAAGGTTGGCCGGGACGCCGAAGCGGAGCCGCTCCCAGTTGCCCTGGGGCTCGCGCTCCAGCAGGACGCCGACCCCATCCACATGGCCCTGCACCACGTGCCCGTCCAGGCGGCCGCCGGCCGGAACGCACCGCTCCAGGTTCACGGCGTCACCGGGGGCAAGCTCACCGATGGTGCTGCGGACCAGGGTCTCCCCCATGACGTCCACGCTGAACTCCTTGCCATCGATGGCGGTTGCGGTAAGGCATACCCCGTTGACGGCGATCGAGCCGCCCAGGGCCAGGCCCTCGGTGGTGCCGGGGGCGTGCAGCCGGACGGTGGCACTGCTGTCCCCGTCGCGCTCGACGGACAGCACGTGCCCTTGTTCGGCGATAATTCCGGTGAACATCAGTAGCCTCCCTGGGCTTGATCCGCGGGTCCGCGGGACGGTTGTGGGTTTGGAAGTTGTGGGTCAGAGCTTTGCGGGCCTGCTGGTTTGGGGTCCAGGGCGACTCGTCGTTGCGGCCTCAAATGCAGCCGAAGGTCCCGGCCCAGCGTTTGGACGGCGCCGCCGTCGGACGCATCCCATTCCCACAGCTGGGCGTCGGGAAGGCTGGTGATGCCCAGCCCGTTCAGGGCCGGAGTGCCAGAACCGAGCAGGGTGGGAGCCAGATAGACGATCAGTTCGTCGACCAGCCCGGCTGCCAGGAATGAGCTGAGGATCCGGGAGCCGCCCTCCACCATGACGTGGCGGGTGCCCGAGGCGTACAGCATGGACAGGGCCTCGCGCGGATCCCGGGTGGGAAGGTGGACGGCAAGCCCGTCATCGCCAAGGATCGCGGCGTCCGCCGGGACATCGCGAAGCCCCATGACGGCCCGCACGGGCTGGCTGGCCGCAGGTTCGCCGGAAGGGGTCCGGGCGGTGAGGCGGGGATTGTCCACCAGGACGGTCTGGGTGCCGACCAGGATGGCGTCGATCCTGCTGCGGATGGCATGGTTGTCCGCGAGCGATTCCGGGCTGGAAATCCACTGGCTCGTGCCGTCCTCGGCGGCGATCCGCGCGTCCAGCGTCTGGGCGATGTGCAGTGTGACGAAGGGCCGCCTGGCCGCCACCGCCTCAAACCATTGGCGGTTCAGGTCCAGGGCTTCGTCCGCGCCGAGGCCGCTGCGAACGCGCACCCCGGCAGCACGCAGGGTTGCCGCTCCCCCGGCGGCCGGATCATGCGGGTCGTCCACGGCATACACCACATCGGTGATCCCTGCGGCGATGATCGCTTCCGTGCAGGGCCCGGTGCGGCCCACGTGGTCGCAGGGCTCCAGGGTGACCATCATGGTGCAGCCGGTCAGGTCAAGGCCGACGGCGACCGCCTGCGCGATTGCGTCGGCTTCGGCATGTGCGGTGCCGGCACCGCGGTGGTAGCCGGTGACCAGGTGCCGGCCGTCAGGACCGATGACGACGGCGCCGACCAGCGGGTTTGCCCCGCGCGGTCCGTTGAGGGCAGCTTTGAGGGCGGTCTCCATGGCCCGCGTTTCGGCCGGGCTGAAGGCAGTGACCACTCCGGCGGCGGGCTGCAACCCGGTAGCGCCGGTCATGCGGCGGCCACCGCTGCGGGCCTGGTTCGGGGATGTGCGCCTGCCATCGAAGCAGCAGGACTTTCGGCGTTAAAGAGCCATCGCTGGGGGTTCATTCCTGTCGTTCCTTCCCTGTCGAACCGCGATGGCTCCGGGGATACGACAGCAGAACGCTGCGGGGCCCGAAGGCCCGCAGATACAGCTGTACGTGCTTCTCTCATCCAGACTTTAACTGTCGGTACCGGAATTCCACCGGTTCAACCGTCCGCCGGGATCCTCCATGGGAGAACCTCGGCTCGCGGGTCGCGGACTGTCACCGCCGGTTCGGACTTACACCGACCCCGGAGCACGTATGTGTGTTGTTATTGTGCCACAACCGGCAGGTGCCCCCGGTTATTCCACCGACGCCGCACGTAACGTCCGGCGTCCCTTTTCGCGCAGCAGGTCGATGGCGGCAGCGGGGTCCCCGGCCCCGTACACCGCGGAGCCTGCCACGAACACGTTGGCACCCGCTTCGGCAGCGCGCGCAATGGTGTCTTCGGTGATGCCGCCGTCAACCTGGATGGCCACTCCGATGCCGGAGCCGTCCACCGCCGCCCGTGCCCGGCGGATCTTGGGCAGCGTGACATCCAGGAACGCCTGTCCGCCGAAACCCGGTTCCACCGTCATGATGAGCAGCATGTCCAGTTCCGCCAGCATGTCCAGGTATGGCTCCACGGGCGTGGCCGGGCGCAGGGCCATGCCTGCCTTCGATCCCCTGCTGCGCAGTTCCCGCGCCAGTTTGATGGGGGCGATGGATGCTTCGGCATGGAAAGTCACGGACGCCAGGCCGGCGTCTGCGAAGCCGGGCGCCCAGCGGTCGGCGTCGGCGATCATCAGGTGCGCGTCGAGCGGAACGGGGCTGACAGCCTGGATCCGCTGGACCACGGGCAGGCCGATGGTCAGGTTCGGGACGAAGTGGTTGTCCATGACGTCAACGTGCACGGCATCGGCGTTGCTGATGCGCTGCAGTTCGGCCTCGAGATTGACGAAGTCGGCAGAGAGGATGCTCGGGTTGATGCAGCATTGCGTCACTGGGGGTGCCTTTCACTGAAGGTGTTTGGATCAAATGGACAAAGTCCCGCGCGCCTCCGCAGGGACGGGCCGGGCCTTGTGTCCGCAGCCCGGGCCTGGGCCCTTGCGGATCAGGCTTTCTTCCTGATGAGTGCCAGGAACATGGCATCGGTGTGGTGGATGTGTGGCCACAGCTGGGCTGTCAATTCGTGTCCGGCGCCAAGGTCTCCAGGCAAGCTGACAGCGTCCAGTGCTGCTCCTGAGTCCAGGAGTTCAAGGTCGTTGCGCTTCCGGAGGACGTCAGCCACCACGGCGGTGGTTTCGGCAGGGTGCGGGGAACAGGTCACATACGCCACCACTCCGCCGGGCCGCAGCGCCGCCAACGCGGATGCAAGGAGATCGCGCTGCAGCGGGCCAAGGTCGGCAAGGTCTTTCGGAGTGCGGCGCCACCTGGATTCAGGCCGGCGCCGCAGTGCGCCCAGGCCGCTGCACGGGACGTCCACCAGGACCCGGTCGAACGCGGCGGGCTGTTCGGCGCCCACGTCGCGGCCGTCTCCGGTCCGTACCCGCCAGGTGTCGTGCGGGACCGCGGAGAGGGCCTGGCTGACCAGCTTGGCGCGGTGCGGAGCCGGTTCGTTGGCCAGGAGCGTCGCACCGCGTTCATGGGCCAAGGCGCCCAGGAGTGCTGCTTTCCCGCCCGGGCCGGCGCACAGGTCCAGCCACGCCTCTCCTCCTCCACCCGGTCCAGCCTGGGCCTTGACGTCCACGCCACGCCCGTCCGGGGCCGGGCGGAGATCAACCGCTGCCAATGCCCTGGCCACGAGCTGGGAGCCGACGTCCTGAACCCTGGTGGTTCCGGCACGCACCGACGGCAGGCGGCCCAGGTCCCCACCGCTGGAGAGCGCCGACCCTTCCACCAGTTCGCCGGGGGTGGCGCCGTTTTCCAAAGCCTCGTCAAGGCTTCCCAGGCCAGGAAGGGCCACAAGGTTGACCACGGGGGCCGCGTTGTCAGCTTCCAGCAGATCGTTGATCTCGCTGGCGGGACGGCCGTGGGCCACGAGCGACTGGCGCATGGCGCGGACAATCCATTCCGGGTGCGCGTACCGGAGCGAGGCGATCTTCGTCTCGTCGGTTTCACCGGCCACCAGCAGGTCCAGCCATTCCTCAAGGGTCCGGGCGGTAACCTTCCGCAGCACGGCATTGATCAGGGCGGAGGGCCCCGCGCCGATCACTGCCCGGGCAAGTCCAACCGTCTGGTCCAGGGCGGCATGCGCGGGGACGCGCATGGCCAGCAACTGGTGTGTTCCGATACGCAGGGCATCGAGGATGGCCGGGTCCAGCTGGGCCAGTGGCCGGTCGACGCATTTGGCCAGGATGGCGTCATAAGTGCCCTGGCTGCGGAGGGCACCGTAGCTCAGCTCGGTGGCAAAGCCGGCGTCGCGCTTGTCCAGGCCGTGGTGGCGGATCCGGGCCGGGAGGACCAGGTTGGCGTAGGCGTCCTCCGCGGCGACGGCACGGAGGACCTCGAAGGCCACCAGCCGGGCGGGATCCGCACGCCGGGTCCGCTGGGAGGGTGCGTTTTCGGTGAAGCTGCGCCGTGGGCCACGGTTGCGTTCGCGGCCCTGGGCGTTGCGGCGGCTGGAATCCCCCGGCGTACCCTTGCCCCGGCCGGCCCCTGGCTGCCGGCGCGTCCGCCCTTGCCGGTGTTGTCGCGGCCGCCGCCGTTTCCCGGCCCTCCCGCGTTGCTGCCGGACCCGCTCATTCGAACACCACACTCTCTGCTGAAGCCATGCCGCGCGCCCAGTCGGCCGCGCCCATCATCTTTTTGCCGGCCGGCTGGATCCGGGTGAGTTCCACCGCGTGCGAGCCGGTGCCCACCAATACGCTCTTGCCCTGGACTGACACAGCGCCCGGCACCAGGCCGGAGACGTCGGGGCGGAGCCGGACCGGCTCGAGCTTGACCCGCTGCCCGTCCAACATGGTCCAGGCGCCCGGCTCCGGGGTGACACCGCGGGCCTGCCTGCTGATGGCCAGCGCCGGGTGTGTCCAGTTAAGCCGGCCGTCCTCAAGCGTGAGCTTTGGCGCGAGGGTGACGTCGCCCGATTGCGGCTGGGGGGCCGCCTTTCCGGCTTCAATGGCAGACAACGTTTGGGCCAGGAGCACCGCGCCGCTGTGCGAGAGCCGGTCCAAAAGCTCCCCCGCGGTGTCGTCCGGCCCTACTCCTTCAGTGAGCGTTCCGAAGACGGGGCCCGTGTCCAGGCCTTCCTCCAACTGAAAGGTGACGGCACCGGTGACGTCGTCCCCTGCCATCACCGACCGCTGCACCGGCGCCGCACCGCGCCAGGCGGGCAGCAGCGAGAAGTGCAGGTTGACCCAGCCATGCCGGGGAATCCCGAGCGCGGCCGGAGGCACCAGGCCGCCGTAAGCCACGATGGCGGCAACGTCCGGATTCACGGCGGAAATCCTGGCTATGGCATCCGCATCCACTTTCGCGGCGTGGATCACCTCGATCCCCAGTTCCTCCGCGCGGGCGGCAACCGGCGAGGGCGTCAGCACGCGTTTCCGGCCCACCGGCGCGTCCGGCCGGGTCAGAACGGCCACGACGTCGAACCCTGCCTTAACCAGGGCGTCCAGTGACGGTACGGCGACGGCCGGGGTGCCGGCGAAGAGGACCCTCATTCAGCGGCGCCCTGGCCGGCTGTCCCGAAACTGCCCCCGCCGAAGCTTGCACCGCCGAAACTGCTGCCTACTGTTTTGGCGCGCTTCGCCGTCGTCTTTCCGGCGATGGAGCCGTAATTGGAGTTGCGGATGGAGCGCAGGGCCGCCTTGCGGTCCTCCCCCTCAAGGCGGTCGGTGTAGAGGATGCCGTCCAAGTGGTCGTTCTCGTGCTGGAAGCAGCGCGCCAACATGCCCTCGGCTTCAATGGACACCGGATTGCCGTGCATGTCCACGCCGGTGAGCCGGGTGGCACGGAAGCGGCGGACCGGGAAGCCGAGGCCGGGGATGGAGAGGCAGCCTTCCACATGGTCGTCCTGGTAGTCCTCGCTGTTTTCCAGGACAGGGTTGATCACGTGCCCCTCCACGCCGCCGATGCGGTAGGTGAACACGCGCTGGCTGACGCCCACCTGGGGTGCGGCCAGGCCCGCACCCTCCACGTCCTCCATGGTTTCCGTCATGTCTGCGACCAGTTTGGCCAGCTCCGGCCCGAACTCCGTCACGGGATCGGCGACTGTGCGAAGCACAGGATCCCCGATGATGCGGATATTCAGAATAGCCATGCGCTGTTTGTCCTCACGGTTGGCGGCAAAGGGAACCTATCCAGTTTAGGTGCAGTACTCCTGATGCACCGGCCCGCACCAGGCCGTGCGGGCTTGGGCGGTGCGGACCGGCGGTGCGGGCTTGGGCCGTGCGGACCTAGGCCGTGCGGACCTGGGCCAGGGGCGGCGGGGCAATGGGCAGCAGGGCGCTACCGGCGCTGATGGTGTCCGCGTTCAGCTCCCAAACGCGGCGCAGGGCACAAAACTTCCACCAATGGTGTTTGAGGACTTCCGGGTTGGCGCGGACCGGCCGGACTTCGGTCTCGCCAATGGCGACGGCCAGCAGAACGGGGTTTTCACCGTATTTCCACGGCTCCCAGGTGCCCGCTTCCGCGTCCACCAGGCTTTCCTCGGCCTTCATGCCCGCCACCAGCTGCATGACCACTTTGTCGTCCAGCGGCTTGACCTGGCCGTCGCGGGTGGTGCCCTTGGTCTTGTAGTCAATCAGGCACACCCGGCCGTTGATCCTTGCCACCAGGTCCAGCGTGCCGGCGTATCCCACCGCGTTGTTCCACACGGTGATTTCAGGAGCGATGGGTTCCACCCTGAACAACTCCCACCATTCGTCGAAGCGGGCAGCGAAGGCTTCCTCACCGTTGGCAGCCAGGGCCTGGCGCGCTTCCTGCATGGCATGCGGCCGGCCCAAAGCACGCAAAGCCACCTGCTCACAGTAGTTATGGACCCGGTCGCCCCGCTGCGCAGCCTCATCGCGATAGGTTTCCGCCGCCTTGGCGGCACGGTTGACCGCCTGCTTGATTTTGGCCGGGCTGCCCAGGCAGTCCGCCAGCAGTGGATCGTTGGCCAGGCTGCTGGCCCCCATGTAGCCGAACCAGCCGTCCAGTCCGTGCGGCTGCTGGCTGATGACTGTAGTAATGGAGGGAACCGAGAATTGCTCCGAGGTGGACCGGGCGTACATCCGGCCGTATTCGGTGGCATGGGCAAGAAGCGGATCAGTCATACAAAAACTCTTTCACAAGGGACTGACAAAGTCTCCGGCACGGCGGCCGGGCACAAAAAAGGTCCGTTCCCGCTGCAAGGAGCGGAAACGGACCTTTTGTACTGTGGGCGATACTGGGTTCGAACCAGTGACCTCTTCGGTGTGAACGAAGCGCGCTACCACTGCGCCAATCGCCCGGGTGCATTTGAATGCTAGCCCACCACCGGGACATTTCAAAAATCGGTGTTCCCGGGTTGCCGGGCGCCTCACCACATCGTGCATGTTCCGCCCGGCGGGCCTCCCTTCGAACAATGCCTTCTGATCGCCCGCGCTGGACCATGCGGGCCGCTCTTTTGCCACGGCCGGCTCAGAAGGGAGAGCGTGAATTACACACATGTAAGTAGCTGTCCGCCGCGCCAATACTGGGAAGTAGGGCCACGGCGGCCCGGGCGGACAGGTGCGATTTGGAGATTCCGGGAACCTCCTATATTGTTTTTACTCGTTGGAACGCGAGGAAATGCCGGGAACGGCAAGGAATCAAGCCTCCAAAATGCGGACGTAGCTCAGCTGGTAGAGCACCACCTTGCCAAGGTGGATGTCGCGAGTTCGAATCTCGTCGTCCGCTCGCAGGACACTGTCACGGCAAACATTCCCCGGAATGAACGCTTACACGGTGGGTTGGCCGAGAGGCGAGGCAGCGGCCTGCAAAGCCGTATACACGGGTTCGAATCCCGTACCCACCTCGGTGAAAACCATGGTTTCCGAATCGTTTTTCGGATGCAATGGGCGATTGGCGCAGCGGTAGCGCGCTTCCCTGACACGGAAGAGGTCACTGGTTCGATCCCAGTATCGCCCACTCGGCAAGGAAACTTGCCCAGCAGGAACGCCGGATCAGTCCGGAAAAGCCTGCACGCGGACGTAGCTCAGTTGGTAGAGCACCACCTTGCCAAGGTGGATGTCGCGAGTTCGAATCTCGTCGTCCGCTCCAGTATTCAAACCCATATGCCGGACTTCCGGTTCCGGGGCGATTGGCGCAGCGGTAGCGCGCTTCCCTGACACGGAAGAGGTCACTGGTTCGATCCCAGTATCGCCCACCACGAAAAGCAGCTCCGCGGAGCTGCTTTTGTCGTTTCCGCCCCATCCGCTGCGGGCGAACGCGATTCCCTTGGCACCCCTCCCCGGCCCCGATAGGATCGAAGGCGCGAGGAGCGACCTGGCTCCGCGATAGAAGGGAGGTGCCCGTGGGTTTGATTGACGATCTAAAGGGCAAGGCTCAGGGTCTCATCCGCGGTAACGAGCAGGCCATCAAGGACGGCATCACCAAGGCCGGCGATTTCGTCGACACCAGGACCGGCGGCAAGTACGCGGGCCACGTCGACAAGATCCAGGATGGCGCTTCCAAGCTCGTGGACAAGAACGGAACCCCGGGCCAGGCACCTGCCGACGGGCAGGTTCCCCCGGCAGCTCCTGGAAATCCGGTTCCGCCGGTTGACAGGGCTCCGTAAAAGGATTTGGCCAGGGCTTTGCCCCAGCACGTCAACGGGGCGCGGGTCCCGCCGGGAGGCGGCACCCGCGCCTTTGGCGTTTAATGCGGCTGCCCGCTTGGAAGCAGTCCAGGCGGGAAGGCGATTCCTTCTTCTCCCGGTCCCGCCGGTAACCTGCCGGTATGGCGAAGTCACCTGCACCTCCCACGTCCGCGCCCGTCCGGACACAGCACGATTCCCGGCCCGTTGTGGCCGGCATCGTCACCGCGCTGGTGGGCTTCACGTCCTCCTTCGCCGTGGTGCTCGCCGGGCTCAGGGCAGTGGGAGCGGATCCTGCGCAGGCCGCATCCGGCCTGCTGGCACTGACGCTCGCCGTGGGCCTCGGCGTCCTGCTGTTGGCCTGGCGTTCCAAGGTGCCGGTGACGTTGGCGTGGTCTACGCCCGGGGCTGCGCTGCTCGCCGCTTCAGGAGCGGCCGACGGCGGATGGCCGGCCGCCGTCGGCGCCTTCCTTGCCGCCGGGGTGCTGATAGCGCTGACCGGGCTGGTCCCCGCGTTGGGGCGGCTGATGGCACGGATCCCCACGTCGCTGGCGCAGGCGATGCTGGCCGGTGTGCTGCTGCAGCTGTGCCTGGCACCCTTCAAGGCCCTCGGCAGCGTTCCCCTGCTGGCCGCCCCCGTGATCATCTGCTGGCTGCTTCTGATGAAGTTTGCTCCACGGTGGGCCGTGCCTGCCGCCTTGCTGGTGGCCTTGGGTGTCATCGGCATCCCGCTGGCGTCCGCGGGGAGCGTTCCGGACACGGAAGGGTTGGTGCCTGCCCTGGCGTGGACCACCCCGTCGTTCAGCCTGCAGGCGATGGCGGGCATAGCGTTGCCGCTGTTCGTGGTGACCATGGCCTCGCAGAACGTTCCCGGGGTGGCGGTGCTGCACTCCTTCGGCTTCAAAACTCCGTGGCGCTCTTCGATGCTGGTGACGGGGGCCGGGACGGTGCTGGCCGCTCCATTCGGGGGCCATGCCATCAACCTTGCGGCGCTCAGCGCTGCCCTCGCCGCAGGCGACGAGGCCGGGGATGCACGCGGCAGGCGCTGGATTGCCGGTTTCACGTCCGGACTGGGCTACCTGGTGCTGGCTGCTTTCTCGGCAGCACTGGTGTCAGTGGTCAATGCGGCCCCGGCGGGGATGCTGGAGGCGGTGGCCGGCCTGGCCCTGCTGGGCACCCTCGCTTCCGCCGCATCGGCTGCCCTGGCAAACCCGGAAGACAGGATTGCCCCGGCCGTGACCTTCCTGATGGCAGCCTCCGGCGTGGCCTTGGCGGGCATCGGTTCCGCGTTCTGGGCCCTCCTCGCGGGGCTCACGGTACGGGCGCTGCTGGTCCCGCGCCACCGGCGCCGGGCCATCGACCAGGCCGGGAACCAGGGACCCCGGAAAGGAGACTAGGACGGCTCGTGGTTCTGGCCCTCCCGGGCCAGGGCGGTCAGGCGGGACACGGCACGGAAGTACTTCTTCATGTAGCCGCCGGTCATCATTTCCTCGGTGAACAGC
The DNA here is from genome assembly GCF_057369995.2 of Arthrobacter sp. MOO21. NCBI lineage: Bacteria > Bacillati > Actinomycetota > Actinomycetes > Micrococcales > Micrococcaceae > Arthrobacter > Arthrobacter sp. MOO21. The sequence continues at coordinate 4,240,288 of NZ_CM170671.2, forward strand.
TTGTCGAAGGGGACGCCGCTGGCCAGGATGGGAACGTCCTTGTCGTAGAGCCGGTCTGCCAGGACCACGAACCGGAGCGCCACTGCCTGCTCCGTGATGGTTTCCACGTTGCGCCATACGACGCCGTCGATGCCGTCGATCAACTGCCGGTAGCGGCTCGGGTGGACGCCGGCGAGGTGGTGGATCAGCGTGGAGAACTCGTCCTGGGCCACGGTCTTGCCATCGAACTCCGCCTTCATGTGCGAGGACAGCTCACTGTTTCGCAACGGCGCGGGCGCTGCCGGCAGGCCACGGTGGCGGAAGTCCTCGCCGTCGATCCGGATGACGTCGAACTGGTCGGCCAGGACCTGGATTTCCCGCTGGAAGTCGACGGCGGCAAACCGGCCATCGCCCAGCGAACCAGGCAGGGTGTTGGACGTGGCGGCGAGCTTCACCCCGGCGTCGGCCAGTTCGCGCATCAGCCGGGACATCAGGACGGTGTCGCCCGGATCGTCGAGTTCGAACTCGTCGATGCACACGAGCTTGTAGCTGCTCAGGGCCTCAACCGTCTTGCGGAACGAGAGTGCGCCCACGAGGTTGGTGTACTCCACGAACGTGCCGAACGCCTTCGGCCCTGGTGTTGCGTGCCACAGGGAGGCCAGCAGGTGGGTCTTGCCGACGCCGAAGCCGCCGTCGAGGTAGATGCCGGCCCGGGACGCGTCCTTCTTGCCGAACATCTTCTTGAAGAGCCCGCCCCCGTTACCCGACCCCACGCCGTCGGCAAATCCCTTGAGGGCATGCACGGCCGCGGCCTGGCTGGGCTGCTTGGGGTCCGGGCGGTAGCTCGCGAAAGAGACCTCGCCGAACCGCGGCGACGGGTAGAAGCCCTTCAGGAGCTCATCCACCGAAACTGCCGGAGTGCGGGCGGCAAGCTGTTCGATCTGTACCAAGGTGGTCCGTTCTGCTGGTGGTTGGTCCCCAGAAAGGATACCGGCTGAGCGGACCGTACCCGGGCGGGACCCCGTGCTGCCGCCCGGCAGCGTGACGAAAGCAACATTTCGCCCTATTAACGGAATAGGGACAACCTTCCGGGCGCTGGCTAGTGTGGGAACAGGTTCCATTGCATGTTCCGCGGTTTCCCGTGCTCTTACTGAAAGGCCAAGTCATGCCCTACCCGGTTGAACAGAATGACAAGTTCGCAGCGTATGCCCACCCGGAGCGGCTCGTCTCCACGGAGTGGCTCGCGGCTGCGCTTGAAAGCGGCGCCGTGGCGAACGGTGAGCTGATCGTGGTGGAATCCGACGAGGACGTGCTCCTGTACGAAACCGGCCACATCCCGGGCGCCGTCAAGATCGACTGGCACACGGACCTGAACGACGACGTCACCCGCGACTACGTTGACGGCGCCGCCTTCGCCGCGCTTGCGGCGTCGAAGGGCATTTCCCGCGACAGCACCGTGGTCATCTACGGCGACAAGTCCAACTGGTGGGCCGCCTACGCCCTCTGGGTCTTCACGCTCTTCGGCCACCAGGACGTCCGGCTGCTCGACGGCGGCCGCGACAAGTGGATTGCCGAAGGCCGGGAACTGACTAAGGACCGCCCCACCCCGGCCCCCGGAAACTACCCCGTGGTTGAGCGCGACGACGCGCCCATCCGCGCATTCAAGGACGACGTCCTGGCACACCTCGGCAAGCCCCTCATCGATGTCCGTTCCCCGGAGGAATACACCGGCCAGCGCACCCACATGCCGGCCTATCCGGAAGAGGGCGCCCTGCGCGGCGGCCACATCCCCACCGCCGCATCGATTCCGTGGGCCCGTGCCGCCGCCGAGGACGGCACGTTCCGCAGCCGTGAAGAACTCGAAGGTATCTACCTGGGCGAGGCCGGCCTGTCCGAAGGCGATGACGTGGTGGCATACTGCCGCATCGGCGAACGTTCCAGCCACACCTGGTTCGCGCTCAAGTACCTTCTGGGCTTCGATTCGGTCCGCAACTACGACGGATCCTGGACCGAGTGGGGCAACGCCGTGCGCGTGCCGATCGTCAAGGGCGCCGAGCGCGGTTCCGTTCCCGTCACCGTCGGCGCCTGACCAAGCTCCCCCGGTAGACTGGAACTGATGACTACTCAAGCTTTGCCTTCCGCCCTGGCGGCGATCGTGGATGATTTCCAGGCCCTGTCCGAACCCGAGAGGCTTCAGCTCCTGCTGGAATTCTCGGAGGGACTGCCCGAGCTTCCCGACCGGCTCAAGGACCACCCCGAGCTCCTCGAGCAGGTGGTGGAGTGCCAGTCGCCGCTGTTCCTCACCATTGAGACGGAGAACGGCGGCGGACCGGTGCGCCTGTTCTTCAAGGCCCCGGCCGAAGCCCCCACCACCCGCGGTTTCGCCGGCGTGCTGCACGAAGGCCTGGACGGCCTGTCCGCCGATGAGATCCTTTCCGTGCCGGACGACATGCCGGAGCTGCTGGGCCTCACACGGGCCATCACGCCCTTGCGAATGCGGGGCATGACCGCGATGCTCGGAAGGATCAAGCGCAAGGTGGCCGCGGCCTCCCGCGTCCAGGGCTGACCCGCGCCGCATGGCACGCAGGAACGGCTCCCAGGGAACCCCGGCAACAGCGGTGCTGACCGCCGCCGGGGTTCCCTTTCTGTTGCATCCCTACGCCCATGACCCCGCGGCCGCCAGTTACGGCACGGAAGCAGCCGACGCCCTGGGCATCGACCCGTCCCGCGTCTTCAAGACCCTGATGGTGGAGGTGGAAGGGCGGCTTGCCGTGGGCATCGTTCCGGTCAGCGGAACCCTTGACCTGAAAGCCATGGCCGCGGCCCTGGGAGCGAAGAAAGCCGCCATGGCCGATCCCGCGGCCGCCCAGCGGCGCACGGGATACGTCCTGGGCGGTATTTCCCCGCTGGGGCAGCGCCTCCCCTCCCCCACCGTCCTGGATTCCAGCGCCCTGGCCCTGGACTCGTTGCTTGTTTCCGGCGGCAGGCGCGGCCTGGACATCGAACTGGCGCCGGCAGACCTGATCCGGCTGACGGACGCGGCCACCGCACCCATCAGCTCGTTGACCGTCCGCAACCCCCGGCCGTAGCGGCGCAGGGTCCGGGAGGTGCGGCTACTCGATCACGTACCGCTGCATCATGTCGTTGTCCTCGTGTTCCAAGATGTGGCAGTGCCAGACGTACTCGCCCTTGAAGGATGAGCCGATAGCAACGGGGTCCTTGCCTGCCGCCCTCGCACCAAAGGGGACCCTGATCCTGGTCACCTCTCCGGGCATCGCCACCACGGTGTCTTTCCAGCCCTGCTCGTTTGCCAGAGCCTCCTTTGGCCTGCCAACCAGGAACGGCCGGGACGGCACCGTTTCCCCACCGCCCGGCTTGAGCAGGCCGGTGGCAGGGTCGACGAAGCCGGTGTCAGCAAGGTAGGCGTCCACGTCGAACTTCTGCCGGTCACGGACCTGAAACTGGGTGAAGTGCAGGTGGATCGGGTGGGCGTCCCCGGTGGTGTTGATGAGCTCCCATTCCTCGAGCGAGTCGCTTTTGACCCGGGCGATGTCGTCGCTCTCGAACCTCCGGTTGTTCAGGAGCGCCATGAGGGGCACGTCGGCGGCGTTGGTGACTTCAACCAGGGCCATGGACCTCCTGGTCTCCGGGGCGCGGTCCACCAGGTTTGTGATGGGACGGTCCCGCAGCTTGTCGGGCAGCGGCGCCGTGTAACCGGCTTTGGAGGTCACGGTGAACTGCATGATGTCCGGCAGCGGGAGCCCGCCGAGCTGGATGGACGCGGGGCCGTCCGGGTAGGGGACGCGGGCGCTGTTGGCCAGGACAACGCGGGTGCCGGGCTTGAGTCCCGCAAAATCGACCACCACATCGGCCCGTTCACCCGGCCCGAGGATAAGTCTGTAAAGCTTCACCGGAGCATTGAGGAGGCCGCCGTCTGTTCCGATCTGGACGAATGGGACGGCCGGCCCCTCCGTCATCAGCTTGACGTCGTAGAACCGGGCATTCGAGCCGTTGAACATCCGGAAACGGTACTTCCCCCGGGCCACGTCCAGGTTGGGCCGGCACTTCCCGTTGACTGTCGCCACGTCACCGAAGAACTCAGGTGCCCATGGGCGGGGGCTGCCGTCGGCCGCGGTGAGATCGGGGTTCGGCGGGTAAGCCAGTGAGCCGTCGGGGTTGAACATCCGGTCCTGGATGATCAGGGGAACCTCGTAGGGCGGCGGGGGCAGGTACGTGCCGTCCCCGGTGTCTTTCCCGGAACCACGCGCATCCCGCAACAGGTAGCCCCCGGCCAGGCCGGCATACACATTCAGCCGGGTGATTCCCAGCGCGTGGTCGTGGAACCAGAGGCCGGCCGCCTCCTGTTTGTTTTCGTAATGGTAGGTGTAGGACGCCCCGGGCCTGAAGGTCTGTTCCGGTCCGCCGTCCGACCGCGGGTGGGTGTTGCCGCCGTGCAGGTGGAGCGCAAGGCGCGGCGAGGTGGCGTCGTTGCTGCCGGGAGGAAGTAGTTCCTTGTCGATGGCAAACGCGAGGGGATGCCGCCCCACCGCATTGTGGAGGGTCAGCTCGAAGGGAGTTCCTTTCCTGGCGATGATCACCGGCCCCAAGTAGGTTTGGGATGAGCCTGGTTGCTGGTATGCCAACGCATCCGCCAGGCCCATTTCTTCGTGGAACCTGTGCCGCGTGTTGCGGGCCCACAAGGCCGCGCTGCCGCCGCCCCGCATATCCAGTACGCCAAGCTCATCAAGCGTCGGAAGCTGCTCGGTGAAGGCCCCGGCGGAACCAGGCGGGGCAGCCAACGCCCTGTTGGTGCCGGTTCCGTAACCCTGGGTCAGGATGCCCGCGCCGGCTACCGCGCCGGCCTGCAGGAGTTGTCGCCTTGTGATGCGCATTGGTGGGCCCCATTTCAACACTTGCCTTGCCGGTTGTGCCCCCTGCCAGAGCAACGCTAGGCATGGAGCGCCGGTCGCGGTAGGGCCAAGAGTCACCTTCCGGGAAAGTGCGTGTTTCAGTGGCTGGTTCCGGTGTCAGTCTTGTGCAGCCCGGTCCCCGGCCCGCCCGGTGAAGTGGTCCATGGTGCGGTTCACGCCGAACACATCCATCAGCCGGTCGAAGGCACCCACCGGCAGCACCCGGAGGGCCGGAAGCAGCTTCACCATCGGCGGGAGGACCAGTTGCCGCCTGCCGGACTCGATGGCGTCGAGGACCTTGGTTGCCACGTCTTCTTCACGAAGGATGGGCAGGAGCAGGGGCCACCGGGTCCGGACGCCCTCGAACATACCGGTGTCGATGTAGTAGGGGCAAACCACCAGGGTGTTGACCTCGTGCCGGTTGGCCCGCAACTCGGCGCGGAGCGACTCGTTGAAACCGAAGGCGGCGAACTTGCTGGCGGAGTAGTCGGTCTGCCGCGCCACCCCCACCAGGCCCGCTGCGCTGGCGATGGTGACTATGGTTCCACGCTGGCGGCCGGCCATCCCGGCCAGGAAGGCGCGGGTGACCCAGTACAAGGCCAGGACGTTGACCTTCAGGGTCCGTTCAATGGCCTCATCGTCGGCGTCCAGGAGATGGTGGCCGCTGACGACGCCGGCGTTGTTGACCAGTACGTCAACGTGGCCGGTGCTGGCTGCCGCGGCGTTGACGGCGTCCCTGTCGGTGACGTCCACAGCCAAAGCTTCCGCGTCACCGCCGGCAGCCCGGATTTCGTCCCGGACGCCTGCACCGCGGACGGCATCCATGTCCCAGATGACCACCCGGCTTCCCCGCTGCGCGGCACCGAGGGCGAGGCGGCGGCCCAATCCGCTGCCCCCTCCCGTCACCAGGAGGGTTGCGCCGGACAGCCCGGTTCCTTTGGCCATGTCAGTCCTCCCCGTTCCCGGGCCGTGCGGACTTCCCGGGTCTTCCCCGGAGGCCGCTCATCAGCGTGATGGCCCGCCTCATGATTCCCGCATACGCCTTGTTCGTCATGCCGGGAGAGGGCGCCACCCGGAGCAGCCGCTGCAGGGCGATGGTCTGTGGCTCCGTGTACTTGAGGATCCCTTCCCGGCCGTGCCTGCGCCCGACGCCGGAATCCTTCATCCCGCCGATCGGTGCGTCATGTGAAGCCCAGGTAGCCGCATATCCCTCGTTGACGTTGACCGTGCCCGCATTCAGCCGGCGGCCCACGGATTCCCCACGCCGGGCGGACCAGACGCTGGCGTTCAGCCCAAAATCGGAGTCGTTGGCCATGGCTACGGCTTCGTCGTCGTCCGCTGCCTGGTAGACGGCAACGACGGGCCCGAACGTCTCCTCGCGCGCGAGCAGCATGTTGTCCGTCACCCCGGTCAGGACCGTGGGCTCATAGAACAGCGGTCCCAGGTCCGGCCTCCTGCGGCCCCCGGTGACGAGCCGGGCACCTTTGGCCAGCGCGTCCTGGACGTGGCGGTCCACCCGTTCGACGTGTTCGGCGCTGATGAGGGACCCCATACCGATGTCCCATTCCGTGCCTGGACCCAGCCGGATGGCTTCCACCTCTGCACTGAATGCTGCCAGGAAACGGTCAAAGACAACGGCGTGGACGTAGATCCGTTCGATGCTGACGCAGAGCTGGCCCGAGTTGGAGAAGCAGGCGTGCACCGCCCCGCTGGCGGCCTTGCCCAGGTCCGCGTCGGCGAGGACCAGCATGGGGTTCTTCCCGCCGAGTTCAGCGGAGAAGCCGATCAGCCGCGCACCGCACTGCTGCGCCACTTCCCTCCCGGTTTTCGAAGATCCCGTGAACATGACGAAGTCCGCACGTTCGATGATGGCGGGGCCGATGACCGGTCCGGGCCCGGTGACAATCTGGAACAGGTCCTTGGGGAGCCCGGCCTGCCGGAGCAACCGCAGCATCAGCAGGGCCGTGAACGGCGTTTGTGAATCCGGCTTCAGGACGATGCCGTTGCCCGCCAGGAGCGCCGGGAGCGCATCCGACACGGCGAGGGTCAGGGGGTAGTTCCACGGGCTGATCACGCCCACAACGCCCTTGGGAAGCCGGTACTCCACAGTCCGGGTCAGGACCGGCGCTGCGCCCTTCCGACGGGCGGGACGGAGGAACCGTCCCGCATTGCGCGCGTAGTAGTTCGCGGTCAGGACGACGTCGGCCAGTTCCTCGAAGGCGCTCAGCCGCGATTTGCCGCTCTCGGCCTGGACGAGGTCCAGGATGTCCTTTTCGCGGACCAGCAGCAGGCTGCGGAACCGCTGCACCACGGCCCGGCGCTCCGTGACGGACTTAACGGCCCAGCCGCGCTGCGCCTGCCGTGCCCGGGCCACGGCGGCATCGACGTCCTGGGGCGTGCACTCTGGCACTTCGCCCACCACCGTTCCGTCAAACGGTGAAAAGGAGGCCTGCCGCGGCCTGTCCGGCGGAGCTGGAACCAAGTGCGCGAGGCCCTCCACCACCCGGGAGAGGCCAGCACCCAGTTCGTCAGCGCTGGCTACCGGCTGCGTTGTTCCGCTTTGTGCTCCCATTCCTGAAGCCTAGTACGGGGCGCCCGCCTATCCGGACAATGCCCCAACCGCGCTCCCGGGGTTGATGCGGGGCGCGAGCTGCTGCCGCAGCCAAGCCTTGACAAGACGCTCCCACCGCTCCGGGTCAACGTTCCATTCCTTTGTGTGCCGGGCGTGGTGGAACGTCTCGAACGTCACCATCTCCGGATTGCGTTCGGCCAGTCGGGCGGAAGGACCGTAAGGCACGTATTCGTCGTCCACGCTGTGGATGATCAGCGTCGGTGTCCGCAGCTCCACGGCCCGCGAGACCCAGTCCATTTCCTTCAGATCCACCGGGGCGGACAGGCCAGTGAGGCGGCGGCCGAGCGGATGTCCCAGCATCAGTTGGCCGTACCGGCCCACCAAGGACGGGATCCGGTTCAGCTGGGCGTGATGGGCCAGCACCGTGACCCAGTCGATGACGGGGGCATCGAGCACCATCGCCCGGATCAGGTGGCGGTATCGGGACAGGTCAGCGGTCTGCAGGCAGATGGCTCCTCCCATGGACCAGCCAAACAGGACAACTTCTTCAGCGCCGTTGGCCAGGGCGTACTCGATGGCAGCTTCGATATCCCGCCACTCGGTGGACCCCAGCCCGTAGCGCCCATCGTCCGCGGAAGGGGCCAGCCCGTCGTTGCGGTAGGACACGAGGAGGCTTGTCAGCCCCAGCTCCAGAGCAGGTCCGGCGGCGCGCAGCGCTTCCTGGCGGGTTGCCCCCCGTCCATGGACCATGACCGCCCACGTCCGCGCCTTTCCCCCCGCCCGGACCAGCCATGCAGGTGCCTCGCCCCGCTCCACCGGGATGGCCACGTCCTCAGCCGGAATTCCGACGGCGGCGGGATCGGGATAGACCGCACCGCTCCACCATCCCCACCTCGCGGTGGAGAGATCCCCGCTGTAGACCGCCTCTACCTCGCGCAGGACGGTTCGTTCTGCGGGCGAATAGGAGACGATGCGGCCAATCCGCGCGTGGCCTTTGCCGCCGTCGAAAAAGAAACCATAGACTCCGTCCACGGTGGTGTCGTCGTCGGCTGCAAAGATCACCTGCTGCGTCTGCCCGTCCCGGATGACGGCGAGCACTTCCTTGTCCGCGGCCCGTTGCCGGGCCGGGGTTATGACCCGGCGCGCAAAGTACACGGCCAGCGCCGAGGATCCTGCGCCCAGCAGGCCGGCAACCGAGCCGCCGGTGATGGCCCCGGCGACAGCCCACTTTGCGCGGTACGACATCACGCCTGGCTCCTGGGGTCCTGGTGGGATCGCAGTGCGGGTTCGGGGAAAAAGTGCCATGCGACTATTCTTACTGCCCGGTAGGCAGATGCCTGCATCCAGCGGGCAGATTGGACGGCAGGCCGGGGCCGGTTCATGGAGTGCGGCGGCCCATCCGCAGGGCTAGGCTAAGGCCATGAGTGATCCCATCGTCATCCTGACCGAAGAACCCTTGGGAGCGGACGACCGCCTGAACATCGAGCGCCTGGTGAACGGGACGGACACGCAGCTGCTGGTCCTGGTGCCCGCCAACACCGAGCGGCACCTACTGGTGGACTTCCTGGAGAACCTGTCCATGCTGGATATCGCCAAGGCGTTCCGGGAGCTGTCGGCCCGGAACCCGGATCCCGCCACCGAGCGTGCCCATGCGGCTCAGACACTTGCGACGTCGCTCGCGGCACTGGCAGGCCTTGGCGCAGGCGTCACAGGCGAGGTGGTGGACGGCGGCGCGGTGGAGGGCCTCGTGGCGAAGGTTAAGGAAACGGGAGCGGCGCAGGCCGTGGTGATCACCAGGCCGCACGCGGTCTCGGACACCTTCCACACCGACTGGGCCAACAAGGCGCAGGACCAGCTTGGTGTGCCCGTGCTGCACCTGTACGCCGGCTCGGGATTTATCGGCGACTCCTGAGCGTTGGTAGTGCTATGAGCATTTTTGGAAACGGCATCTTCGGCAACAAGGCAACAGGCATGGTCGCCGGGGACGGGCAAGGCAGCGCCCACACCGGCACGGTCGAAAAAAGCGACGCACAGTGGCGCGAGGAGCTCACTCCTGAGGAGTACCACGTGCTCCGGCAGGCCGGCACCGAGCGGCCGTACACCGGCGAGTACTGGGACACCCACACGGCGGGGGTTTACCAGTGCAGGGCGTGCGGGACGGAGCTGTTCACCAGCAACGAGAAGTTCGATTCCCATTGCGGCTGGCCCTCCTTCTGGGCACCCCTGGCCGAAGGAAAGGTCCGCTACATCCACGACAGGACCCTGGGCATGGACCGGATCGAGGTGCGCTGCGCATCCTGCGACTCCCATTTGGGCCATGTCTTCGAGGGCGAGGGCTACGGCACTCCCACCGACCAGCGCTACTGCATCAATTCAGTGTCCCTGCGCCTCGTGACCAGCGAAAACGCCACGCCAGGGAAGGCAGAGCCACAACCCTGATGCGCCAGCCGTGGGCTGATCTCGACAGCCCGCGTGCGCCGTTAGCCTAAGAGTTTCTTAGGCTAACGGTCTTTTGAGATAAGTCCTGCTTGTTGCTTGTTACGCTCGCCAGAGAAGCAAGCAACCAGAAAGGCAGCCGACGATGACAGAGACCCTGACCACCGCCGTGACGGGAATTTCAGCGGAGAATCCGGACTGGCTGCGCCTCAAAGGCGCCGCCACCGCGCTCCAGGCCGTGCAGGCCCAGGACGGTTCCATCCCGGCCGCCACGGCGCACGCGGAAGCTGCCCGGAACGTTGACAGCATCATCGGTTCCGTCCGTTCCCTCGCCCCGTCCTTCCCCCACGACGCCGCCTACCTGGACGCCCTCTGCCAGGACTTCTCCACCTGGGCTGCCGGCGGATTCGGCGTCCCGGACTTCCTGTCCTCGCTCGTCGCCTTCCAGCCGCAGGAACAGCGCCGCGACGGCCTCCAGCACCTGGTGGTCTTCCCCATGTACACCCAGAACGGCAGCAGCAGCCGGCTGGTGGAGGCCGTGCTGGTCGAGGTCATCTGGCCGGAGTTCATCGCGGGACTGGAAGCCGGGGACTACTCCAACAGGCTGTTCGTCCCCATCCGCTTCGTTGACTTCACGCCCGGCTATGACACCAACTCCGCCGTTCTCTTCCCCGAAACGGTGGCGGTCAGCACGACGCCCACCTTCACCTGGGGCGCCATCTTCGCCGACCGCGAAGCCGCCAGGTTCCGCCGCGTCCTCAAAGCCGCCGCGGAGATCACCTCGCTTGAGCTGCCCGCAGGCGCTGCGGAACTGCTTGCGGACCAGGACCTCACCGAGGCCACCTTCGTGATGTGGGACCTGATCCACGACCGCACCCACATGCGCGGCGACTTGCCGTTCGATCCCTTCATGATCAAGCAGCGGATGCCCTACTTCCTGTACTCCCTCGAGGAATTGCGTTGCGATCTCACGGCGTTCCGCGAGTCGGTCCGCATCGAAAAGGACGAGGACGCCGACCCGGAAGCGCGCCGGCACGCCAAACTGGTGCAGTACGCCATCATCTTCGACCGCATCTTCCGCTTCGCCATCACCGGCAGCCGGGTGCGCAACTACGACGGCCTGGGCGGCCAGCTTCTCTTCGCCTGGCTGCACCAGCAGCACGTGCTCCACTGGACCGACACCCGGCTCACCATCGATTGGGACGAAGTGCCGGACGCCGTGATCGCCCTGGGCGCCAGCATCGATGAACTGTACTGGCGCTCCATCGACCGGCCGAAGACAGCACACTGGCTGGCGGCCTACCGGCTGGTGTCGGCGACCGTTACCCCCAACCCGGCGTCGGTCTGGGCCAAGGGGCCGGACGCACTGCCCCTGGCGGGCACGCCACGCGGGCTGACAGACCAGGTGCTTGACGACGAATTCCCGCTGTCCATGTTCTATGAAGCCTTGGAGAGGAAGATGCGGCCCGTAATCGAATCAACAGCCGGCATCACCGGCAGGTCAGCACTGTGAGCCAGTCCCCCGGCGCGGAGGGGCCTGCCCTGACCGTCCTGGTGACCGGTGGCAGCGGCGCCTCCGGAGTCGCGGTTGCCCGGGCGCTGGCTGCCGCCGGGCACCGCGTGGCCACGGTGGGCTCGGACCAGGCCAGGATCAAGGAAGCTGCGGAAACGGCGGGCGACGGCGTCACGCCCTTCGTGTGCGATCTGGCAGTTGTGGACGACGTCCGGGAGCTTCGCGACGACGTCATCCGCACCTTCGGTGCGGTGGACGCCGTCATCCACCTGGTAGGTGGCTGGCGCGGCGGCCAGGGGATCGCGGACCAGTCCGACGAGGACTGGGACTTCCTGGCGCGCGGCGCGATCACCACCCTTCGAAACGTCAGCCGGGTCTTCTTCGACGACATCGCAGCCTCACCGCACGGCCGGTTCGCCATGGTCTCCTCAACCACCGTCGAAAACCCGACGGCGTCGACCGCAAATTACGTCGCCGCCAAGGCTGCCGCGGAAGCATGGACTATGGCCATGGCGGACGGCTTCCGCCGGACACCGGAAGCCGGCAGTGGCGGACAGGCGGCGGCCGTCGTACTGGTGGTCAAGGCACTGGTGGATGACGGCCTTCGCCGCGCGCACCCCGAGCGGAAGTTCGCGGGGGCGACGGACGTGGCCGACCTGGCCGCCGCCGTCGTCCGGCTTTTCACCGTCCCCGCGGCGGAACTGAACGGAACCAGGCTCCGGCTGGCGGACTGACCGCCGCAGGGACTGTACCTAGACTGAAAGCGTGAGCAACCCTATGACGACCCCAGCAGACACCGTTGCGGCACTTCGCCTGCACGATCCGAACGTGCGCGGTTTTGCCTCCGACAACTACTCCGGCGTCCATCCCGAAGTCCTCGCCGCCCTGGCCGCGGCCAATGACGGACACCAGGTCTCCTACGGCGAGGACGATTACACCGCCCGGTTGCAGGAACTGATGGCTGGACACTTCGGCCCGGGCATCGAGTGCTTCCCTGTCTTCAACGGCACCGGGGCTAACGTCCTGTCCCTCCAGTCGCTCCTCCCCCGCTGGGGTGCCGTCGTGTGCGCCTCCACCGCACACATCAACATGGACGAGAACGGGGCACCGGAACGCATCGGCGGACTGAAGCTGCTCCATGTCCCCACGCCCGACGGCAAGCTGACGCCGGAGCTGATCGACCGGGAAGCCTGGGGCTGGGGCGATGAACACCGCGCCCAACCGCTGGCAGTCTCCATCACCCAGACCACGGAACTGGGAACCTGCTATACACCGGAGGAAGTGCGGGCCATCGCGGACCACGCGCATGCCAAGGGCATGAAGCTGCACATGGACGGTGCCCGGCTTGCCAACGCGGCGGCGCACCTCGAAATGCCGCTGCGGGCCTTCACCCGGGACGCGGGCGTGGACATCCTGTCCTTCGGGGGCACCAAGAACGGGCTGCTGTTCGGCGAAGTGGTGGTGGCCCTGAACCCGGACGCCGCCCACGGACTGGTGTACCTGCGGAAGATGGACATGCAGCTGGCATCCAAGATGCGCTTCCTGTCAGCGCAGTTCATCGCCCTGCTGGAAGGCGACCTGTGGCTTCGCTCAGCCCGGCATGCCAACGCCATGGCGTCCCGGCTGCGCGCCGCCGTCGACGCGATCGACGGCGTCCGCCCAACGCAGAAGACCGAAGCCAACGGAGTGTTTGCCGTGCTTCCCGCCGGCGTTGCGGACAGGCTGCGCAGCGCATTCCGCTTCTACGACTGGGACGAAGCGGCCGGGGAAGTCCGCTGGATGTGTTCCTTCGACACCACCGAGGAGGACGTCGATGCCTTTGCTGCCGCAATCCGGCATGAGCTCCGGGACCACGCCGGTGGCCGGGCCGGCTGAACGGCCGCCGACGGCGAGCCTTCCTGCCCCGCCCCACCCTGTTGCGTAATCTGCCATGGTGAACGCACTTGACCAGGTTCCCCCGGATTTCCTCCAAGCCCTGGGAGCCCTCCGGAAAGCCCGGTGCCGCAAGGAACTGCATCTCGCGGAGATTCCCGCACCCGCACGCCTTGCCCCCTTCGCCGTCGCGCTCGGCGCCGAGGTCCTTGCGCCCGGCGCCGGCACCCCCGCCACCCCTGTGCACGGGCCCGCGGCCATGGCCCTGGCGTCCGCCGCGGGCGTGCCGGACGAGGATGAAACGGAGCTGGCCACCGGCCGGTTCATCCTGCTCCATGATCCGGACGGCTCGGAGGTATGGGACGGGGAGTTCCGCATCGTCACCTATATCCGGGCCGAACTGGAGCCGGAAATGGGCAACGACCAAATGCTCGGAACGGTCGCCTGGACGTGGCTGGTGGAGGCACTGGAGAACCATAAGGCCCCCTACCGCGCTGCAGGCGGGACCGCCACCCGCGTCCTCTCCGAAAGCTTCGGCACCCTCGCCGGGCGGCCCGGCTCGATCGACATCGAACTCCGGGCCTCCTGGACTCCGGCCTCGGCGGACGTCACCGCCCATCTCGAAGCCTGGTCCGACATGGTCTGTACCTTCGCCGGCCTGCCGCCCCTTCCCGACGGCGTCACCGCGCTTCCGCACCGGCGCCGGAGCTAGGACATCCGGCGGCGACACGCCAAGCCGCGGCACCCTGGCCAGCCCGCGACAGGGACGGTGGCGGGCCAGGCCGGTAAACTGGGGACACCATGACCCCAAACATTCCGGACAACACCACAGCCGGCGTCCCGGCTGCTGCTGCCGCACCCCACATCACGGTGGAGGGCTTTGACAGTCCCATCCCCGAAATTATTGATCTCGATTCCCCCCGGGACGGCGTTCCCCTGGTCATCGAGACCCAGTCAGGGCTGGAGCGGTGCGCCGCTGCCATTGCCGCCGGCACCGGGCCAGCGGGTGTTGACGCCGAGCGGGCCTCCGGCTTCCGGTACGGGCAGCGTGCGTTCCTGGTCCAGATCCGCCGGGAGGGGGCCGGAACCTGGCTGATCGACCCCGAACCATTCGAGAACCTGGACATCATCAACGATGCCCTCCGCGGGGTCGAATGGATCCTCCACGCCGCCAGCCAGGACCTCCCCTGCCTGTCCGAGCTCGGCATGTGGCCGGACAAGCTGTTCGACACGGAGCTCGCCGCGCGGCTGGCAGGCCTGCCACGCGTCGGCCTGGCGGCGGTGATCGAACAGCTGCTGGGCTTCGGCCTCGCCAAGGAGCACTCCGCAGCCGACTGGTCCACCCGCCCCCTGCCGGAGCCCTGGCTGCGGTACGCGGCTCTGGACGTGGAGGTCCTTAGCGAGCTGCGCGAAGAGCTCATCGAGCTGCTGCAGGCCGACGGCAAACTGGAGTACGCCGAGCAGGAGTTCGCGGCCATCCTCCAGGCCGGCATCGCTCCGCCGCGCGTGGACCCCTGGCGGAAAACGTCGGGACTGCACCAGATCCGGGACCGGCGGCAGCTCGCCGCCGTCCGCGAACTGTGGCTGGAACGTGATTCGCTGGCACAGAAGAGGGACGTGGCCCCCGGCCGGCTCATCCCGGACTCCGCCCTGGTGGCAGCCGCCAAGGCCATGCCCGCCACCGTGCCCCAGCTGCTCACCACCAAGGGCTTCCATGGCCGCGCCGCCCAGCGCGAAGCGCCCCGCTGGCTTCGGTGCATCGCCGCAGCACGGGCCCTTGAGGAACTGCCCCCGCTGCACCTGCCCACCAACGCGCCGCCGCCCCCGCGGGTCTGGGCGGACCGCGATCCCGAGGCAGCGGCCCGGCTGGCCACCGCCCGGCCCCTGCTGCAGGAGAAGGCTGAGGAACTGAAACTGCCGCTGGAGAACCTGCTGACTCCGGACTACCTCCGGCGGGTCGCCTGGCGTCCCCCGGCAGAAGTCAGTACCGGCTCGGTCGCCGCCGAGCTGCGTGCGCTGGGTGCCCGCGAATGGCAGGTGGAGCTCACGGCGCCGCTGATCGCGAGCGCGTTCCTGAACCCGCAGCCGCTGCCTCCAAAGGAGCCAAAACTCGTTCCCGCGGCCGGCGCCCAGTAACCTCCGCCCTCCAGCCCTTGCAGGCTAAGTTACTCACAAGTAACATCGGTGGGACCGACGCCCGGCTGTTGCCGCCTTGCGGCATGCATCCGGCGCGCAACGTCTCGATGAGGAGTTACACGTGAGCCAGCACGGAAGCGGCGCATCCCCGCGCACTGTCCGCGACGTCGTCTTTGTGGACGGCATCCGCACACCCTTTGGCCGGGCCGGCGAGAAAGGAATCTACGCCGGCACCCGGGCCGACGACCTAATCGTGAAATGCATCCGCGGCCTCCTGCGGCGGATCCCGACGCTGCCTTCGGAGCGGATCGACGAGGTGGCCATTGCCGCCACCACCCAGACCGGCGACCAGGGTCTGACGCTGGGCCGCACTGCCGCCTTGCTGGCCGGGCTGCCGCGCACGGTGCCGGGCTTTGCCATCGACCGGATGTGCGCGGGAGCCATGACCGCGGTGACCGCCACTGCCGGCGGCATCGGCTTTGGTGCCTATGACGTGGTCATCGCCGGCGGAGTGGAACACATGGGCCACCATCCCATGGGCTCGGGTGCCGATCCGAACCCGCGCTTCATGTCCGAGCGGCTGGTGGACCCAGCCGCCCTGAACATGGGGGACACCGCGGAGAACCTGCATGACCGGTTCCCATCCATCACCAAAGAACGCACCGACGCCTACGCCGTCGCATCGCAAAACAAGCTGGCTGCCGCCTACAAGGCCGGTAGGATCCAACCCGACCTGGTTCCCGTGGCCGCCCGCAAGCCGGGCGAGGGCTGGACCGTCCATGCAGCGGACGAACCCCCGCGCCCGGGCACCACGATGTCGGACCTGGCAGGGCTGCGCACACCGTTCCGCGCCCATGGCCGGGTGACCGCCGGAAACGCCGCAGGATTGAACGACGGCGCCACGGCCGCCGTCCTCTCCTCCTCAGAGGCCGCCGCGGAACTGGGCCTCCCGGTCAAGATGCGGCTGGTCAGCTACGCCTATGCCGGGGTTGAGCCGGAAGTCATGGGCATCGGTCCCGTACCTGCCACCGAGAAGGCGCTGCAGAACGCGGGGCTGACCATCGATGACGTCGGCCTCTTTGAGATCAACGAGGCGTTCGCGGTGCAGGTCCTGAGCTTCCTGGACCACTACGGCATTTCCGACGACGACCCCCGCGTCAACCGCTACGGCGGCGCCATCGCGGTGGGCCATCCGCTCGCCTCCTCCGGCGTCCGGCTGATGATCCAGCTCGCGCGCCAGTTCGAGGAAGACCCGTCGGTGCGGTACGGGATCACCACCATGTGCGTGGGCCTGGGGATGGGCGGCACCGTGATCTGGGAAAACCCGCACCACCCCGACTACAGTGGAACCCCCTCCGGCGAGACCGCCGCTACCGTTTCCGAAGGAGCCCTGGCATGAGCGCCGCAGACTTCCGCAAGCTGGCTGACCTTTTCCCCAACGAAACCGTCACCCACTCCTACGTGCAGGACATCGCACTTCCAGGACGGGATGGGAAGCCGGGTCCGGGCACCTTCGCCCTCATCACCCTCGACAACGACCTCGACCACACCAAGCCCACCACGCTTGGCCCCAACACGCTGGTGGAGCTCGGCACCGTGCTCGAGTCCCTCCGGGACCGCGCGGCCCGCGGCGAGATCGCGGGCGTCGGCGTCACCGGCAAGCCGCATTACCTGGTGGCCGGGGCTGATCTCTCCGCAGTGAAGTCCCTGGAACAGCGCGAGCACGGACTGTGGATGGCGCAGCTGGGCCACGACGTCTACGCCACCCTGGCAAACCTGGGCGTCCCGAGCTTCGCCTTCATCAACGGCGCCGCCCTTGGCGGCGGCCTGGAGATCGCCCTTCAGTCCACCTACCGCACGGTGTCCACCGGAGCAGGCGCCCTCGCGCTTCCGGAAGCCTTCCTGGGCCTGGTGCCCGGCTGGGGCGGCGTATACCTCCTCCCCCGCCTGGTGGGCCCGGAGAATGCCGTCAAGGTCATGATCCAAAACCCGCTCAGCAACAACCGGACCCTGTCCGGCAGCCAGGCGTTCGGCATGGGCATCGCCGATGCCCTCTTCGAACCCGCCGATTTCCTGGAACAGTCGCTGGCCTGGGCTGCCGGCGTCATCTCCGGCGAGGTAGTCCCAGAGCGGCCCAACGCCGTCGACCCCTCCTCTCCGGACACTGAGACCCGCTGGACTGCGGCAGTTGAAGCCGGCCGGAAGTTTGTCGAGGCCAAGACCTCCAACGCTTCCCCCGCCCCGGCCAAGGTCCTCGAACTCCTTGAGGCCAACCGGACCATGACGGCCGCGGAATCCGCGGCGCTGGAATGCGAGACCCTTGCGGACCTGATGCAGACGGACGAGTTCCGGTCCACCGTCTACGCCTTCCTTGACCTGGTGCAGAAACGCGCCAAGCGGCCGGCCGGGGCTCCGGACCGGAAACTGGCCCGTCCCGTCACCAAGGTGGGAGTGGTGGGTGCCGGCCTCATGGCAGGCCAGCTGGCCTTGCTGTTTGCCCGCCAGCTGAAAGTTCCCGTGGTCCTGACGGACATCGACCAGGCCCGCGTGGACAAGGGCGTCGCCTACGTCCACGCCGAGGTGGACAAGCTGCTGGCGAAGAAGCGCATCAGCCAGGACGCCGCCAACCGGACCAAGGCCCTGGTGACGGGGTCGGTATCAAAGGAAGCCTTCGCCGACGCGGACTTTGTGATCGAGGCCGTCTTCGAGGAACTGGGCGTCAAGAAGCAGGTGTTCGCCGAACTCGAGCGGATTGTGTCCCCGGAGTGCATCCTGGCCACCAACACATCGTCCCTCTCGGTGACCGCCATGGCGGAGGACCTGCAGCACCCCGAACGCCTGGTGGGGTTCCACTTCTTCAATCCCGTGGCCGTCATGCCGCTGCTGGAGATTGTCCGCGCCCCGCGGACGGAGGACGCTGTGCTGGCCACCGCGTTCGAGCTGGCCAAGGCGCTGAAGAAGAACGCCGTTCTGGTGAAGGATGCGGCCGCGTTCGTGGTGAACCGCATCCTGCTCCGGCTGATGGGCGAGGTCACGGCGGTGTTCGACGAAGGCACCCCGGCGGACGTCGCGGACAATGCCCTGCGCCCCATGGGCCTGCCCATGACGCCCTTTACGCTGCTCGCGATGGTGGGCCTTCCGGTGGCCCAGCACGTCCAGGAGTCGCTGCACAACGCGTTCGGGGACCGGTTCCCGGTCTCCGCCAACCTCGGCAAACTCATCGATAACAACGTCAAGGCGCTGTGGGAGACGGCCCCGGACGGCTCCCGGACCATCCCCGCCTCCACCCTGGAAATGATGTCGTTCGGTTCGGATCCGTCCACGCAGGAACAGGTCCTGCGCCGGGTGCAGGATGCCCTGGCGGAGGAAATCGGACTGATGCTGGACGAGGGCGTGGTGGCCGGGCCGGAGGACATCGATCTCTGCATGATCCTCGGCGCGGGCTGGCCCCTCTTCCTTGGCGGCATTACGCCGTACCTGGACCGCACCGGCGCATCGGAGCGGGTCAACGGCAGGCGCTTCCTGGCGCCCGGTGTGGCGTCCCGCCCGGCCGAGGGCTAGGCAGGTACCAGCCGGCCGCCGTCGAGCGCCACAATGCGGTGCGCCGCCGAGCGTGCGTAGCCCAGGTCGTGGGTGACCAGCACGACGGCGGCGCCTTCCGCGGCTGCCTGCCGCAGGGCTGCGTCGAGGAGCCCCAGGCCGATGCCGTCCAGTGCGACGGTGGGTTCATCCAGCGCCAGCACCGCAGGTCTGCGGGCCAGGACGGTGGCGAGTGCCAGCAGCCGCTGCGCGGAGGCCGGCAGTTCCGCGGGGTGCTCCCCGGCTTGGCCGGACAGTCCTGTCGCTTCCAGTGCTGCCGCTGCGCGCTCCTCCGCCGCCGTGCCGAACAGGCGGTCCAGGCCGAACCGGACCTCGCGGCCGACGGTCCGTTCGAACAACTGGTCGCGGGGGTGCTGGAACAGCAGGCCTACCGAGGCGGCGGTCCTTCCTACCGGCACTCCCGAGATGTCGGCCCCGCCCACCAGCACGCTGCCTGCGGTGGGACGGAGCAGGCCGTTGAAGTGCCGCAGCAGGGTGGATTTGCCGGCCCCGTTGGGCCCGGTCACGGCGATGATCTCGCCGGGGTGGACGGCAAGGTGGACGTCCTCCAGCACCGCGGGGAGGGGGTTCAGGCCTGCGGCTCCCTGGGTCTGCCCGCGCCTCTTGCCGCGGAGGGCCCGGCTGCCCCGGATCCTGTCCCCGCCTGCTGCCGGATAGGCGAAGGAGACTCCGTTCAATTGCAACGCGGCGGGTGAGTTGAGTGACGGTCCGGCCGGCCCGGCCGTGGACAGCACCGCCTCCTGTCCGGGACGCCGGATTGCAGCGGGCACACGGCTGGAATCGGCGGCCATGCGGTGGGGGGCGCCGCTGGCCGTGGCCGTGCCGTCTTCGAGCACCACCCAGCGGTGCGCCTCCAGCAGCGGCGCGTCCATGGCCTGGCTGAGGATCACGACGGCGGTCCCGTCCGCCAGGAGGCGGCGCACCAGGGCGGACAGTTCGTGGGATCCGGCGGCGTCCAGCGAAGCGAAAGGCTCGTCCATGATCAGCACGGGCGGCCCGGAGATGATCGCGCAGCCGATGGCCAGCCGGCGCAGCTGGCCGCCTGACAGCCGTGCCGGATCCTGGCCCAGCTGGTCCCGGAGCCCGAGCAGCCCGGCGGTACGGTCCACCGCCGCGCGCATGGCGCTCCGCTCCATTCCGGCGTTTTCGAGGCCAAACGCCAGCTCCTCGGCCAAGGTGGCCCGGACCGTGGAAAGGACCGTGCCGGGATCCTGGGGAACGAATCCTACGTGCCGGCCCCACTGGGCGGGATCGATCCGGGGATCCCCGGCGCCGCCGTCGAACTCCAACCGCGTGCCGGCCACCTCCAGGAACCCTGTGAGCCTTCCGTGTCCGCCCGGAGGCAGCCAACCGGCGAGGAGCTTTCCCAGCGTGGACTTTCCGCTGCCCGAGGCGCCAAGGATGGCCGTGAAGGAACCGGGCGCGAAGGACAGCGCGACATCGCGCAGGGCAGGCGCCGGGGCGTCGTGGAAAGTGAAGTTCCGGATGGTGGCAGCCAAGGCCGGATTCCGCGGCGTGCCGGTACGGCCTGTACTGCCTCCGCTTCCCGGGGCCCCGCCGGCCATGCGCTCAGGCACCTGCACCCGCCGGCACGACCCGGACCACTATTGCGGCCACGGCCGCAAGCACGAGGATGCTGCGCAGGATCCGCTGCGTCCTGGAATCGGCCACTTCCCGGTAGCTGGTCCGCGGTCCCGCGGCGCTGAAGCCACGCGATTCCAGGGCAGTGGCCCGGGTGGCGGCATCCTCCACCAGTGACAGCACCAGCGGAACGGCCTGCAGCCGGAACGCGGCAGCCCGGGACAGCAACCTGCGGGATACCACCAGGCCCCGCGACTCCTGCGACTGCCGGATCCGTTCAGCGCGCGCGGCGATAGCGGGCAGGAGCGTCAGCGTGGACGCCAGTACGAACGCGAACCGGCCCTGTACTCCCTTGGCGGACAAGGCCGCTACGAGGTCCGGGACGCTGACGCTGAAGGAGAAAACCAGGAGTGCCAGGACAACTGCCGCCAGCAGCAGGATCCGCTGGACGGCGAAGCCAAGCCCTTCGGCGGTGATGCGGGCAGGTCCCCACTCGGCCAGCACGGTCCGCCCCTCGGGGAAGAACAGCCCGTGGAGCACCAGCAGCGACAGTCCGAGCGGGACCAGGACTGCGGCAGCCGCAGGCAGCAGCCGCCGGGCCGTCCCGCCCGCCACGGACAGTCCGAGGCACGCCGCGGCAACGGCGAGGGAAAGCGCCCAACTGGCGGCCGCCGTCGTCATCACTGCCGTGCTGCCGGCCGCTGCCAGCAAGGTCAGCGGATTAAGCCGCTCCCGCCTCGCTGGTGCGACGATCCCGGCTGCGGAACGTACGGTCACAGGGTGCGGTCAGCCGTTCAGTCCGGTGCCCGGCGCTGTACCCGGGGCCGGGGTTTCCGTGTGGCCGGTGCCCGGCGCAGCCTGGTCTGTGCGGGCCTGGTCCTTGCCGGCGAGCACCCGGTGGCGCCGGATGAAGGGGAACTGCTGGCTGGTCCTGCGCGGCAGCGCGTACACCAGGAGGGCCACGATGGTGAACACGATGGCTTTGTCCATGGGGTCCGAGAGCAGCGCCTGCTTGGTGATGGCAGCCAGGAGGGTGTCACCCATCGCGCGGAAGGCGCTGACGATCGCGCCGGTGGCGACGCCGGATGTTCCGCCGAAGACGAAGGCGGCCACCGGAGCCGAAACCACGCCCGCGATGATGCCGGTGATGAATCCCGCCACCGGGGCCAGGTAGAAGCGGCGGAAGAGGCCATAGCGGGCAGCGAGCCCGGCGAGGCACCCGATGAGCGCGGCGCCCGCGGCGAACGGAAGCACTGTCGGGTTGAAGAAGGACCAGACGATGCTGCTGAGGGCACCGGTGGCCGCACCCGCTGCCGGGCCTGCCAGGACGGCGATCAGGACGGTGCCGATCGCGTCGAGGTAGAAGGGAACCAGGGTGCTGCCGACGAACTGGCCCAACACGATGTTCAGGACCAGGGCCACCGGGATCAGCACCAGGGTGGACGCGGGAAGGGTGGGCAGGACGGCGATGATCAGGAGGACCGCCCCGGCCAGGAACCCGGAGAGAGCGACCAGGGCGGAGGCGCTGCCTGGGCCGCCGGTGATGTCCGTGGGCTGGTTGAGGACCAGGTAGATGTAGGTGGCGGCGATGGCCAGGGCGCCGAGGATTTCCAGCAGCCGGCGGCGCACGGGGCGTTCCTGGGATGGAAGCGTCAGGGAGGGCGATGACATGGTGTTCCTTTGGGTGCGGGCAGGGGCCCGGCGGGTCCGGGCTGGGGTGTCGCTGCCTATGTCACCTCGGCAGCAGCCGGCGGCAACTGCGCCGGGCCGGTCCGGAGCCCATTCTACTGGCCCTTTGCCTCCGGCGCGCCGCCTCCAATCGCGCTTTGTTCCGGGACTGCCGGCTTCCTAGCCCACGCGCCGCGCCAGGCTGCCGACGGCGGAAACGAGTTCCCGGAACGCCTGCTCCGGGTTGTTGCCGGAGACGATCCTGGCGTTGGGCGGCGCACCCCAGAGACCGCGGAAGTCGGCCACCGTGGTTCCGATCAGCAACGGGGATTCCGTTTCGACGTCGGCGGTGGCGGGCCGGGCACTGTACTCGAGCGTACCGGCGGCGACCCCGGCGGCGAAGAAGTCGTGGACGTGTGCCAGGTACCCCTGGTCGTAGAGCCGGTGGAACTCGAAGTAGAAGCGCAGGGCGTCGGACAGATGCCGGACCAGTGTGTTGTCCGAGGTGCTGCGTTGGCCTTCGGGCTGGCTGGGCAGCACCAGTTCGGGAACCGCGGCGCCTGCGGCTTCGGCCAGTGCCGCGACGTGGGCCGGGCGCAGCTCCATCCGTTCCGTGGTGTCCAGCGAGCAGACGATCGGCAGCTTTTCGAACGGCCGGCCCCGGTAGGCATCGTAGACCTCCTTGGCCGCATGCGGGTCCACGTGCGTGTTCCACTCGGCGGTGGGTGTGGTGTTGCCCTGGTGGTAGAAGGCACCGCCCATGATGACCACCCTGGCCAGCAGGTCCGGGAGGGCCGGTTCCTTCCGCAGTGCCAGCGCGAAGTTGGTCAGCGGCGCCGTGATGAGGGCGGTCAGCTCCCCCGGCCTGGCCCGGGCGTGTTCAATCCAAAGGTCGACGGCGTTCCGGGGCGAGAGCCGTCCTTCCGGTTCGGGCAGGACCGCGTAGCCCATCCCCTGCGGCCCGTGGGTTTCCGGGGTGGTGAGCAGGGGGATGGACAGGGGTGCGCGGGCACCGACGGCCACCTCGACGCCGGACCGGCCGCACAGTTCCAGCAGGGCGAGGGTGTTGCGGGCCACCTGGTCGGCGTCCACATTGCCGGGAGACGCCGTAACGGCCACGAACTCCGTGTCCGGCAGCGCCGCCAGGTAGGCAAGCGCCAGGGCATCGTCGATGCCGGTATCGACATCCAGCAGGTAGGCGGGCACGGCTGCCTAGAAGAGTGCGACCTTGGGAACGGCAGGGAAGATGTCATCGAGGGCGGCGAGGTCTTCCGGCGCCGGCCTCCAGTCCGCGGCCGTGGCGTTCTGCTGGACCTGCTCCGGCCTGGTGGCTCCGGCGATGACGCTGGCCACGGAGGGCTGCGCGGCGAGCCAGGAGAAGGCGACCTCGATCTCGGTGAGTCCGCGTTCCTTGGCGAAGGCGCTGAACCTTCCCAGCTGTTCCCAGTCGGCGTCGTCCACCAGGTGGGTCCGGGTGTG
Source organism: Arthrobacter sp. MOO21 (assembly GCF_057369995.2). NCBI lineage: Bacteria > Bacillati > Actinomycetota > Actinomycetes > Micrococcales > Micrococcaceae > Arthrobacter > Arthrobacter sp. MOO21. Next base: position 4,264,034 of record NZ_CM170671.2, read on the forward strand.
GCTCAGCCGGGAGCCTGCCGGGGCGTGCCCCGGCGAGTACTTGCCGGTCAGCAGCCCGTTGGCGAGCGGGAAGTATGGCAGGACGCCGAGGCCGAACTCCCCGGCGGCGGGCGTCACTTCAAGCTCGGCCCGCCGGTCCAGGAGGTTGTAGTGGTTCTGCGTGGAGATGAAGCGCGCGGTGCCCAGTTCGCGGGCGACGTACTCGGCCTGCGCGATCTGCCAGCCGGCCCGGTTCGAGTGGCCGATGTAGCGCACCTTGCCGCTGGTGACCAGTGCATCCAGTGCGGAGAGGGTTTCGTCGATGGGGGTCTGCGGGTCCGGCGTGTGGAACTGGTAGAGGTCGATCCAGTCCGTTCCGAGCCGCTGCAGCGAGGCCTCGACGGCCGCGATGATGTAGCGGCGTGACCCGCGGGCGCCGAAGTCCGGCCCGTTGGCGCCCTTCATGTCCATGCCGAACTTGGTGGCGACGACCACGCCGCCGCGGCGGTTTCCGAGCGCCCTCCCCAGCATGGTTTCGCTGAGCCCGGGTTCGCGTCCGTAGGTGTCGGCAACGTCGAACAGGGTGATGCCGGCGTCCACCGCTGCATGGACGACGGCGTCAGTGGCGTCCTGCGACTCGGTGGCGGTGTTTGCGCGGCCGAGGTTGTTGCAGCCCAGGCCAACAGTGGAGACGGTCAGTCCTGATTTTCCGACCCGGCGGTCACTGGTCACGAACGCCTCCTAAAGGCTGAAGCTGTTGGCGGGCTTGGCAGAATGCTTGAGCTTGAAATGTTCCGGTTCGGTGTAGGGCGCCGCGCCGATGCTGAGCTTCGTGAAATCCAGGTCCTCGCCGCGGATGCAGACCTTGATGGCGTTGACCGCTTTGTTCACGTCCGGGCAAAGGCAGAAGATGTTCAGCTTGAAGTCGGTGAATTCCGAGCGTTCCACCGTCCCGAGTCCACGCCAGGCGAGGTGGCTGATGAGCGCGTCCGTGGCCTTCTTCTGCAGGAAGCGGTCACGGTCGGTGCCCTCCCGGGTCTTGAGTGCGAACTGGGCCACCACCCAGGACTGCTGTTCGGCCGGGAGTTCGGCGTACCCGTCCTCCGCGCACTGCGCGGCGAAGGCGTCCAGCAGGCCGTCCGCCGCGGAGGCATCGGAAACGTCGGTCTCCTCGGTTTTGCTCTGGTGCCCCACGGCACCGAAGTTCATCACGAACTGCGAGTAGTCCTCGTCGAACCAGGCCTCCCGGAAGTGGAGGGTCCCTTCGTCGTCGCGCTTGTAAACCCTGACAATCCCGCTCATGTGCGTCCTTTGGCAAACCATTCAATATCGGAACCGTCGAAGGGCGCCTGCTGCGCCTTGACGGCGTGGTAAAGCTCGTCCGCCGCCACCTGGATGTCCTCAATAAGTTGGGGCGGGTAGTTCATGGCCACGCTGTGGTCGGCGAACTCGTCCTGGTCGTCGATGAAAACCCCGCGCTGCTCGGTGCGGATGACATCCAAGTCCATGTCGATCACGTGGAACTCGGTGACGGCCGGCCGGATGTGGGTCCATTCATGGCCAACGGCCAGGTCCACGTAGACCCGGACGCCGTTGGGGTGGCCGGAGTCGTAAAACGTGGCCACCCAGTCGCCGTGGCGCGGCACCAGCAGGACGGCGTCCGAACGGGTGTAGAACGCTGCCCCCGGGCGGGAGCAGAATTCGTTGGTGCCCTGGAATATCCACCATCCATGCTGGTCTTCGCCGAGGTAGCGCCCGGGCACCACCCAGTGCGCCTTCCCGTTCCATTTCCTGTTGCGGGAGACCACCAGCTGGCCGGGCTCCAGTCCGTTGGGGACGCGCGTGGTGGTGGTGTGCAGGACAGGCCCCGCCTCCCCCACGGCGCCCGGGTACTTCAGCGCATCCTCTTCCCTCACAGGATCGGGAGGCTGCCGGTAGTGGGGTGCTGCTGCCCCGGCAGGGGGCGCGCGAACGGAACCTTCGTGCCCAGGACCTGCGCCACGATGTCGTGCGTAATCTGCTGGGCCGTGAGGCCCACCCGCTCCAGGACCTGTCCGCGGGTGCCGTGGTCAAGGAACTCGACGGGCAGGCCCACCTCGTTCAGGGCGGTATCCACGCCCGCGGCGCGCATTTCCTGCCGGATGCGTGAGCCGACTCCACCGGCGCGGACGCCGTCCTCGATGCAGACCACCAGGCGGTGGTGCGAGGCCAGCGCGATGATGGAGCGGCGGACCGGCAGCACCCAGCGCGGGTCCACCACGGTGGTGCTGATGCCCTGTGCGCCCAGCCGGTTGGAAACGTCGAGGGCCAGCTCGGACATGGCGCCAACGCTGACGATCAGCACGTCGTTCTCCGTGGAGCCGGAGGGGCGGCGGGCAAGGACGTCCACGCCGTCGCTCAGACGTTCCAATGCCTCTACTGCCGGGCCCACAGATCCCTTGGAGAAGCGGACCACGCTGGGCGCATCGCTGATGGCCACCGCCTCGCGGAGTTCCTCCCGGAGCCGGTCGGCGTCGCGGGGAGCCGCCAGGTGCAGCCCGGGGACGATCTGCACCATGGCCATGTCCCACATGCCGTGGTGGCTGGCGCCGTCGGGGCCGGTGACGCCGGCGCGGTCCAGGACGATGGTGACGCCGGCCTTGTGGAGGGCGACGTCCATGAGCAATTGGTCGAAGGCCCGGTTGAGGAAGGTGGCGTAGACCGCCACCACCGGATGGAGGCCGCCGAACGCCATGCCGGCAGCGGCGGTGAGGGCATGCTGCTCGGCAATGCCGACGTCGACGACGCGCCCAGGGTGCTTCGCGGCGAACTTGTGCAACCCCACGGGGATGAGCATCGCGCCGGTGATGCCGACGACGTCGTCGCGCTCGTCGGAGATTGCCGCGATTTCATCCGCGAACACCGAGGTCCAGGACTGCGCGCCGGCAGAGCCGGTGGGCTCGCCCGTTTCGGGGTCGATGATGCCGACGGCGTGGAACTGGTCCGCTTCATGGGCGCGGGCGGGCGCGTAGCCGTGCCCCTTTTCCGTCATGGCGTGCACGATGACCGGGCCGCCGTAGTGCTTGGCGGTGGACAGCGCGTTCTCCATGGCCTGGAGGTTGTGGCCGTCCACGGGCCCGATGTACTTCATGCCGAGGTCTTCGAACATGCCCTGCGGCGCCCACCAGTCCTTGATGCCCTTCTTCATGGCATGCAGGCTCTTGTAGGTGAACTGGCCCACCGGGCCGCCGTTCTGGAGCTTCTTCTTCCACCAGTCCAGGGCGCCCTCATACGCCGGGGCTGCCCGGAAGGAATCGATCGTGGGGCGCAGCGACGCGAGGTAGTCGGCGAAGCCGCCCACCGTGGGCGCGTAGGAGCGGCCGTTGTCATTGACGACGATGACGACGCGGCGCTTCTTGTCCGCGGCGATGTTGTTGATGGCTTCCCAGGCCATGCCGCCCGTGAGGGCGCCGTCACCCACAATGGCGACGACGTGCCGGTCGCCTTCGCCGGTGAGCTGGCGGGCGCGGGAAATGCCGTCCGCCCAGGAAAGTGAGGAGGACGCGTGTGAGCTTTCCACAATGTCATGCTCGGACTCGGCGCGGGACGGGTAGCCGGAGAGGCCGCCCTCCTGGCGGAGGGTGCTGAAGTCCTGGCGCCCGGTCAGCAGTTTGTGGACGTACGACTGGTGGCCCGTGTCAAAGACGATGCTGTCACGGGGAGATTCGAAAATGCGGTGCACGGCCAGCGTCAGTTCCACGACGCCGAGGTTGGGTCCGAGGTGGCCGCCCGTCTGGGAGACGTTCGTGATCAGGAAATCCCTGATCTCCGAAGCCAGCTGTTCCAGCTGTTCCTCGGTCAACTCGTTCAGGTCCTGCGGATTCCGGATGGTGTCCAAGATTCCCAATGACCCCTCCTTCGGGTGGTAGACGTGCCGTTTAACTCTAACGCCTCGCCTTGGCGGCGAAGCCCGCATGCAAAGCCGAAGCCCCGGCTGGTCGGTGACCGGCCGGGGCTTCGTCGATGATGCTGCCTGCGCAGCAGTTCCGCTAGTTCGCGGAGATCTGGCGCAGCACGTACTGCAGGATGCCGCCGTTGCGGTAGTAGTCCGCTTCACCGGGGGTATCGATGCGAAGGACGGCGTCGAACGACTTCGAGGAGCCGTCCTCTGCGGTCGCGGTGACCTTCAGGGTCTTGGGCGTGGTGCCCTCGTTCAGGGCGGTAACGCCCTCCACCGAGAAGGTTTCGGTGCCCGTCAGGCCCAGGCAGGCAGCGTTCTCGCCGGCCGGGAACTGCAGCGGCAGGACGCCCATGCCGATGAGGTTGGAGCGGTGGATGCGCTCGTAGCTCTCGGCGATGACGGCCTTGACTCCCAGCAGGGCGGTGCCCTTGGCAGCCCAGTCACGGGAAGAGCCGGAACCGTATTCCTTGCCGGCCAGGACCACCAGCGGGGTGCCGGCTGCCTGGTAGTTCTGCGCGGCGTCGTAGACGTAGGCCTGCGGACCGTCAGCCTGGGTGAAGTCGCGGGTGAAGCCACCCTCGACACCGTCCAGGAGCTGGTTCTTGATGCGGATGTTCGCGAACGTACCGCGGATCATCACCTCGTGGTTGCCACGGCGCGAGCCGTAGGAGTTGAAGTCCTTGCGCTCCACTCCGTTGGCCAGCAGGTACTGGCCGGCGGGGGTGTCGGACTTGAACGAACCGGCCGGGGAGATGTGGTCGGTGGTCACGGAGTCGCCGAGCTTCAGCAGCACGCGCGCACCGGTGATGTCCTTGACCGGCTCCGGCTGCGCCTGCATGCCCTCGAAGTACGGGGGCTTGCGGACGTACGTGGAGTTCGGATCCCAGGCGAACGTGTCGCCTGCCGGGGTGTCCAGCGCCTTCCAGCGGTCGTCGCCGTCGAAGACTCCCTCGTAGCCCTTGGCGAACATGTCCTTGTCGATCGAGGAATCGATGACCTGCTGGACCTCAACCGGGTTGGGCCAGATGTCCTTCAGGAAGACGTCGTTGCCGGCTTCGTCCTTGCCGAGCGGATCAGTCTCGAAGTCGAAGTCCATGGATCCGGCCAGGGCGTAGGCGATGACCAGCGGCGGGGAGGCCAGGTAGTTCATCTTGACGTCCGGGTTGATGCGGCCTTCGAAGTTGCGGTTGCCCGAGAGTACGGCGGTGACGGCGAGGTCGTTGGCCTGGACGGCCTCGGAGATCTCTGCCTCCAGGGGGCCGGAGTTGCCGATGCAGGTGGCGCAGCCGTACCCGACGATGTAGAAGCCAAGCTTCTCCAGGTACGGGGTCAGGCCGGACTTCTCGTAGTAGTCCGTGACAACCTTCGAGCCGGGCGCAACGGAAGTCTTGACCCACGGCTTGGCGGTCAGGCCCTTTTCGACGGCGTTGCGTGCCAGGACCGCGGCGGCCAGCATGACCGACGGGTTGGACGTGTTGGTGCAGGAGGTGATGGAGGCGATGGTGACTGCACCGTGGTCCAGTTCGAATTCGCGTCCGTCAGCCATCTTCACCGGAACCGGGCTGGAAATGCGTCCGGCGCCGCCGTGCGCTGCCGAGTACTTCGGCGGTTCGCGGTCGGTGTCCGAAACGTGGGTTGCGCCGGAGGTGAAGGACGGGGCGTCGGAGGCCGGGAAGGTCTCTTCGAGGGACTCGTCCAGGGTGCCGGCGTTGGCGTCGTGGGAGACGTAGTTCTTCAGGTCGTGGCGGAACTCGTCCTTGGCCTCGGTCAGCTCGATGCGGTCCTGCGGGCGCTTGGGGCCGGCGATGGACGGAACAACGGTGGACAGGTCCAGTTCCAGGTACTCGGAGAACTTGATGTCGCGGGAAGGATCGTGCCACAGGCCCTGTTCCTTCGCGTAGGCGTCCACGAGGGCGACGTTCTGCTCGGACCGGCCGGTGAGGCGCAGGTAGTCGAGGGTGACGTCGTCGATCGGGAACATGGCGGCCGTGGAACCGAATTCCGGGCTCATGTTGCCGATGGTGGCGCGGTTGGCCAGCGGCACCTCGGCGACGCCTTCGCCGTAGAATTCGACGAACTTGCCCACCACGCCGTGCTTGCGGAGCATCTCGGTGATGGTCAGCACCACGTCGGTGGCGGTGGCGCCGGCGGGGATGCTGCCGCTGAGCTTGAAGCCGACAACGCGCGGGATGAGCATGGAGACGGGCTGGCCGAGCATGGCAGCCTCGGCTTCGATGCCGCCGACGCCCCAGCCGAGCACGCCCAGGCCGTTGACCATGGTGGTGTGCGAGTCGGTGCCCACGCAGGTGTCGGGGTAGGCGCGGAGCGCCCCGTCCACCTCGCGGGTCATGACGGTGCGTGCCAGGTACTCGATGTTGACCTGGTGCACGATGCCGGTTCCCGGGGGAACGACCTTGAAGTCATCGAACGCGGTCTGGCCCCAGCGCAGGAACTGGTAGCGCTCACCATTGCGCTGGTATTCGATCTCCATGTTGCGCTCCAGTGCGCCGGAGTTGCCGAAGGCATCGATCTGGACCGAGTGGTCGATGACCATTTCGGCCGGTGCCAGCGGGTTGACCCGCTTGGGGTCGCCGCCCAGAGCCTTGACTGCTTCACGCATCGTCGCCAGGTCAACCACGCAGGGGACGCCGGTGAAGTCCTGCATGATCACGCGGGCGGGCGTGAACTGGATTTCTGTATCGGGTTCCGCGTTGGGATCCCAGCCTGCCAGGGCGCGGACGTGATCGGCAGTGATGTTCGCGCCGTCCTCGGTCCTCAACAGGTTTTCAAGCAATACCTTGAGGCTGAACGGAAGGTTTTCTGCACCTTCAACGGAGTTCAACCGGAAAATTTCGTACTCGGTTCCGGCTACATTAAGTTTGCCTTTTGAACCGAAGCTGTCCACAGTGCTCATCGCAGGACTCCTCTCGCAACAGTTTCATCTTTGTCGCGCGGTTGACCGCCTGCTAGTTAGGAGGCCCTAACTATGTCCAGGGCCCGAAAATTGCACACGGCCGGCCCGGGAATCCGGGGCGCGACGTGGGACTACTACGGCCATCGTAGTCGAAAACACCGCCGGCATCACGGAGCCGGAACCAGCAGTGCCACGGTCTCCAGATGGTGGGTGTGGGGGTACAGGTCGAAGGCCCGCAGGCCGGCCAGCTCCCACCCGGAGCGCTGGAAGTAACCCAGGTCACGTGCGAACGACGCCGGATCGCAGGACACGTAGGCGACGGCGCGGGGCTGCGCCGCGACCAGCTGGCCCACCACGGATTTGCCAGCCCCTGCCCGGGGCGGGTCGAGGATGAGGGCGTCAAAGTTCCGCGGTTTTTGGCGCAGGACGCGTTCCACCCGGCCCTGCACGACTTCCACCTGGGGTGCCGCGTGCAGGTTCTTGCGGGCGTCGCGGCTGGTACCGGGCGCCCCTTCGACGGAGAGCACGGAACCGGTCTCACCCACGGCATCGGCAAGGACGGCCGTGAACAGTCCCGCCCCGGCGTAGAGGTCGGCCACCACCGCGCCGGGGTGCAGGAAACCGCCTCCCTGGAGGAATTTTGTGACGCTGCCCACAAGTGTTTCGGGCGCGTCGCGGTGGATCTGCCAGAACCCTTCCCCGGTGACGCGGTAGTCGTGGCCTGCGGCGGACTCCTGGACCCAGGTGCGGCCCTTCAGCTGGGTGGTGCTGCCCGTCAGGGGATCGAAGCCTGCCACCGAAACGTCAGCGGGAAGTTGCGCGGCGATGGACTTCAGCCGCTTGTCCTTGGTTCCGGGGGCCGGTGCCAGCAGCACCAGGGGGCGGGAGCCGTTGGCGGGGGCTGCCACCTCCACTCGCTCGACACCCTGCAGGTCCAGGTCCCACAGGCGGAGGGCGTTGATGGCCTCGGTCGCCAGCGGCATGTCCCGCACCGGAACGATGTAACTGGAGCGGTGGGCATGCATCCCGAGCTTGCCGCCGGGGGTGACGGAAAAGCTTGCGCGGGTCCGCCACCCAAGGCCTGGGCCGCCGTCGTCCGCTTTCCCCACGGCCCCTTTCCCGGCATCCCTGCCCACCGCTTCAACCCCGGTGGTGAGCTCGACGCCGGCGAGGCGCCTTAGCTGTTCGGCCAGGACCTCCGCTTTCAGGCTCCGCTGCCTGGCCAGGGTTATGTGGCCGAATTCGGCCCCGCCCACCGGCGGATGGCCTTGGCTCCAGGCGCGCAGGGAATCCGCCGGACGCCAGAAATGCTCCACCCTGTCCGGGGAGGCATCAAGCACTTCGACGGTGTCAGCGCGCCAGAACTTGGCGTCCTCCCCTGCGTCGGTCAGCCGGGCGCGGACCTTTTCGCCGGGGATGGCATGGCGGACGAATACAACGCGGCCCTCGTGGCGGGCCACGCAGTGCCCGCCGTGGGCCACCGGTCCGACGTCGAGGACGGCCTCTTCCCCTGCGTGGTCTGCGGAGGTGACTTCCGTTGTGGCCGCGGAGGATGCTCTGGTGGTCATTGGACGTCCTGCAGGTTCTTTGCTTCTTCGGAGGATTTGAGCTGCCAGGGCACGCTGGCCACCATGACGCCGGGTTCGAAGTGGAGGCGGGTCTTGATGCGCAGCGCGGTCTGGTTGTGCACCAGCTGCTCCCACCATTTTCCGACGACGTATTCGGGGATGTAGACCACCACGAGGTCGCGCGGGGAGTCCAGCCGCATCTGCTTGATGTACTCCATGATGGGCGTGACGGTTTCACGGTACGGGCTGGCGAGCACGGTGAGCGGGACGGGTATCTCCAGCTTCTCCCAGTCGGCAACGGTGTGGGCGGTCTCCTCGTGGTCGATGTCCACGGTGATGGCGTCCAGCCGGGAGGGCCGCGACGCCCGGGCGTAGGCGAGGGCCCTTAGGACGGGCTTGCGCACGTGGGAGACCAGCAGGACGGCGTGGACCCGGGTGGGAAGGGCGCGCGGGGAGGAGTCCTCGTCCACGGCAAGTTCCTTCGCCACGTTGTCGTAGTGCGCCCGGATGCTCCACATGATCAGGAACAGGATGAACATGGCCAGCAGGGCGATCCAGGCGCCCTGTTCGAACTTGGTGATCAGGACGATGACCAGCACCAGGCCCGTCATGCCGAACCCGATGCTGTTGATGGTCCGGGACTTGATCATCCGGCGCCGGACGGCCTTGTCTTTGGCGAGTTTCAGTTCCCGCCCCCAGTGCCGGACCATGCCGAGCTGGCTGAGGGTGAAGGAGATGAACACGCCCACGATGTAGAGCTGGATAAGCTTCGTGACATCGGCGTCGAAGGAAATGATGAGCACCAGCGCACCGGCAGCGAGGGCGAGGACGCCGTTGCTGAAGGCCAGCCGGTCGCCCCTGGTGCGCAGCTGGCGGGGAAGATAGCCGTCCTGGGCGAGGATGGATCCGAGGACGGGGAACCCGTTGAAGGCCGTGTTGGAGGCGAACACCAGGATGACGCCGGTGGCGGCCACCACGATGTAGAACGGGATGGAGCCGGCGCCGAAGATGGTCTGCGCAATCTGGCTGATGGCCGGGTTCTGGATGTAGCCCTCCGGCAGCGGTTTGCCGTTGAGCAGGAACTCCGTGGCGGGGTCCAGCACGATGTGCACTTTGGTGGCGTTGGCAAGGTAGATGATGCCGGCCAGCATGGCGGCGCCGATCATGCCCAGGAGCAGCAGCGTGGTGGCGGCGTTCTTGCTCTTCGGTGGGCGGAAATTGGGAACGCCGTTGCTGATCGCTTCGACACCGGTCAATGCCGCGGCACCGGAGGAAAAGGCCCGCAGGAGCAGGAAAGCGCCGGTCAGGCCCACGAGGCCTTCATCGAAGCCCGGCGCCGGGACGATGGTGAAGGCCGCAGACGGGGCCTGCCCGAGCTGGCCGGTAGCGGCCTGGAAGATGCCCACCGCCGTCATTCCAAGAATGGACGCCATGAAGATGTAGGTGGGGACTGCGAACAGGCTGCCCGCCTCTTTGATGCCACGCAGGTTGACCAGGGCAAGGATGACGACGCCGATGGTGGCGATGGCAGCCTGCTGGCCATGGAGCGACGGGACAGCCGTGGTCAGGTATGCCGCCGCCGACGACATGGACACGGCCACTGTCAGCACGTAGTCCACCAGGAGGGCCGACGCAACCGTCAGTCCTGCGTACCTGCCCAGGTTCTCATTGGCGATCTCGTAGTCGCCACCGCCGGACGGGTAAGCGTGGACGTTCTGGCGGTAGGAGGCAATCACGGTCAGCAGTACCACCATGACGGCGAGGCCGACCCACGGCGAAAACGCGACAGCACTGACGCCGGCAAGGGCCAAGGTCAGCAGGATTTCGTCCGGCGCGTAGGCCACGGATGAGAGGGCGTCGGACGCGAAAACCGGGAGCGCAATTTTCTTGGGCAGCAAGGTATGGGCGAGGCGGTCATTCCGGAACGGCCTGCCCACCAGCACGCGTTTGACGGCGTTCAGTATTGTCAACACCCCACAAAGCTAGTCTGAATCGCGGGCGATGTCATGACGGCGTCCGCCCAGCCCGAATCGCGGCGGTGACTGTAGAGTTCTAGCTGCACAATCGTGACAGATATACATAAGGAGAAACGGTGGCGCATTTCGTGATCATGGGATGTGGCCGGGTGGGGGCAACGCTGGCGCACACGCTGGAGGATGCCGGGCATTCCGTGGCCATCATCGACCAGGACGACCGCGCGTTCCGCCGGCTCCGCCAAGGGTTCACGGGCCGGAAGGTCACCGGCGTGGGCTTCGACCGGGACACGCTCAAGCAGGCCGGCGTGGGTGAAGCGTACGCTTTCGCGGCGGTCTCCAGCGGCGATAACTCCAACATCCTGGCCACCCGCGTGGCCCGCGAAACCTTCCATGTCCCGCATGTGGTGGCGCGGATCTACGACCCCGGACGCGCCGAGATCTACCAGCGCCTGGGCATACCCACGGTGGCCGCGGTCCGCTGGAGCGCCGACCAGGTGCTCCGCCGGATCCTTCCCGAACAGCATCTTGCCGGCGATTTCCGCGAGCCTTCCGGGCGGCTGGTCCTGGCCGAACTGGACCTGGACGCCGGCTGGATCGGGCACCGGATCAGCAGCATCGAAAAGGCCGCCGACGTACGCGTGGCCTACCTCACCCGCTTCGGTGAAGGCCTGCTGCCCGGTGCGGGAACGGCATACCAGGACGGCGACACCGTGCACGCCATGCTGCAGGTGGACCGCAGCGCCCAGATCGCCCAGATCCTCGCCAAAGCCCCCGCCAAGGAGTATCAGTGAAAGTCGTTATCGTCGGTGCCGGCAGCGTCGGATCGTCAATCGCCAGGGAACTGCTGGCGCACAAGCATGAAATCCTCCTGATCGACCTCAAGCCGGAGGTCATCGGCCGCAGCGGACTGCGCGGTGCGCATTGGCTGGTGGGTGACGCATGTGAGCTTTCGACCCTCCAGGGTGCCAAGGTTGAGGACGCCGACGTCGTGGTGTCCGCGACGGGCGACGACAAGGTCAATCTGGTGGTGTCCCTGTTGGCCAAGACTGAGTTTGGCGTGGGCCGCACAGTGGGGCGGGTCAACAACCCGAAGAACGACTGGATGTTCAACGACTCGTGGGGCGTCGATGTCGCCGTCAACACCCCGCAGCTGATGACCGCCCTCGTGGAGGAGGCGGTGGAGATCGGTGACCTGGTCCGGCTCCTCACCCTCCAGACCGGGGTGGCGTCGCTGGTGGAATTCACCGTTCCGCACGATTCGCACGTCATCGGCATGACCGTCGGGGATATCCATTGGCCCGAGGACGCCACGCTCGTGGCCATCCTGCGGGACCAGGCACCCATCACACCCAGCCGCGACGACGTCATCGACGGCGGCGACGAGCTCTTCTTTGTCACCACGATCGCAGCAGAGGACGGGCTGCGCGCGCTGCTCTCCTCCGCGCCTGGCAGCATCGACGTGTCCCAGCAGGTGGCCAGCGGGACGGCTTCCATTCCCGGGCACGGACCAGCGATGGACGACGACGGCTTCGACGGCTAGCAGCCGCGGTCACGGATCGCCCCGGACGGGTATCCCCCGGGTGCTGCGGCGTCAGGCGGCCTGGTCGGTGCCGGCTTCAGCTTCGGCCGGTGCCGGCCGGGTGACGAGCCACGCGATCCAGACACCCAGGATGTAGAGGGGTGCCCCCATGATGAGACGGGTGGTGGCGAGGGCCGCCAGGCCGTCGGTTCCCGCCAGGTAAAGGGGAACCTGGACGATGAGCCGGAGCGCCAGGACGGCCACGATGATCCAGGTGCCCAGGCGGTACGCCTTGACCCGTGCAGGGTCCTTGCGCCAGTCCACGCCTTCGTTGCGGATGAAGCCGAAGAGCAGCCCTGCTACCGGCCACCTGACCGCGATCGAGAGGAGCATCGCCAGGATGTATGCGGCGTTAGTCAGGAAACCTGGCAGGTAGAAGTCTTCCGCTTTGCCGGTGGTGTTGGCCAGCCACGCGGAGATGCCGACGCCGACAACGCCCGCCAGGGCCTGGGTCAGCGGCCGCCGCTGCACGAGCCGGACGACGGTGAACGCGGCTGCCGACACCAGCGCTGCCACCAGGGACAGGGGCAGTTCACGGGTGATGGTAAAGGCGACGAGGAACACCAGCCCGGGAACAATGCTCTCGGCGATGCCCTGCACGCCGCCGGCGCTGCGGAGCACGTCCACGCGGCCATCATGGGTGCGGTGCAGTCCGGCCTTGGCAGCGTATTCGGCGGCCAGCCCCGCCATCGGCGATCCTTCCCCGGGCTGTTCTTTCCGGGGCGTGGAGCCGGGGGTTTCGGAGGACGGGTCGGGCTGGTGCGCGGTCATTCGTTCTCCTCGCGGGACAGGATCTCGTAGCGGGGGTTGAAGATGGTGGGCACGTCCTTACCTCGGGCCAGCATCCCTTCAACCCGGAGCACAGCGCCGGCTTCAATGCCGGGGACACGCCGTCGTCCGAGCCAAACGATCCGCAGCCGCGGCGGCCTGCGCCGTCCTGCAGCCGGTCCCGGACGTCCGGTATCGGCATCGGCGAGCAGGGCACTGAATTCAGCGGTCCGGTCGGCGGGCACGAAGGTTACCGATTCGACGTGCCCCTCGCACAGGACGCGGCCTTTGTCCGGAAGCTGGTCGATTGGGGTGATCCGGCCGGTGCCGCGAAAAGCTCCGGCGGCGGGGGTCTCAGCCGATTTGGGTGATTTCCGGACCACGTTCGGGCTCCTCCAGGGTGGGCGCGGCGGGCGGAGGAGCGGCGGAGGCATCTTTCGGCAGCCGCAGCTGCAGGAGGTCGCGGGGAGGCATGGGGCTGTCGCCCCGCACGACGACGACCTTCCGGAACAGGGCTTCCAGCGGTTCGGCGGCGGGCTTCTCCAGTGCTGCGGGACCGCCCAAAACTCCGCGGAGGAACCACCGGGGTCCGTCGACGCCGATGAACCGGGCGACGCGGTAGCCCTGGCTGCCGTCCGGCAGTCCCGCGGGGAGTTTGGCGACGAGCTCGGTCCCGAAGGCACCTTCGACCTCTTCGACCTGGCCGCCCTGTGCGCCCACCGACTGGCCGATTTGCTCGCGGATCTCATCCCAGAGCGTTTCAGTCTTGGGGGCGGCAAAAGCCTGCAGCTGCAGGCTGGATCCGTTCAGGTCCAGCGTGACGGCCACGACGCGCTGTGTTGCTTCCTCCACTTCGAGGCGGAGCTGCAGGCCTTCGCTGGGCGTGATCAGCAGGGCGCCGAGGTCCACATAGCCGTCACGGCTGCTGATCTCGGTTTCGTCGAAGGGTCCGTCCTGGCGGAGGGCTGCGATACCGGGCTCCCCCGCGCCGGACTCTGCGGCGGTGAGGGATTCGTCCGGTTCAGCCGGCTCTGCGTTCTTGGCTTTCCTGCCGAGCCCGAAGACCATGGGTGACTCCTTTGTTATGAATGTGCCGGCGCGGACCGGGTCCGTGCAGCGGATACTGGCGTGGCAGCGGGGACAGCGGGGTGTCAGGCCCCGGGGACGGTAAAGCCGCCAGTGGAACCAAAGCCTCCAGTACCCCGGACGGACCCGCTCAATTCGCTGACAGGAATGAATTGGGCGTGCTCCACCCGCTGGATCACCATCTGGGCAATTCTATCGCCGCGGCGGAGCTCGATCGGCTGGGAGGAGTCGGTATTCAGCAGGGTGACTGAAATCTCGCCCCGGTAGCCGGCGTCTACGGTTCCGGGGGCGTTGACGATGGTCAGGCCGTGCTTGGTCGCCAGGCCAGACCGGGGGTGGATCAGTGCCACGAAGCCTTCGGGAAGGGCAATGGCGACGCCCGTCGGTACGAGCTTGCGCTCCCCTGGCAGCAGCACGACGTCCTCCCGCGCGCGAAGGTCCGCGCCGGCGTCGCCGGGATGCGCGTAGGACGGGGCTTCCAGTTCCGGGTCCAGCATTTTCAGCTGTACCTGGAGGGTGGGTGCGCCGGTGGCCGGGGAGGCGGCCTCGGGGACAAGGTCTACTGTGGCGGGATGATCAGTCACAGTCACTCACTCTAACCCGCGCCCCCAAATCGCTCCTAGGTGTACTGCCTGGGGCGGCGAATCCGGCCGGGCACCTTCCCCCAGTGCGGCGGCGCTGTCCCAAGGTGAAATAGCGGACCAAAGGTGGAAAGCTTGGCCTATGCCCGAATCAAGCCCGTCCGCATCAGTTCCCAGCACACCGTCCGCAGGGGCGCCTGCCGCCTACCGGGAAAAGCTGTGGCCCAATGCCTGGATCTGGATTATCGCAGCGGGTGTTTCCGCCGCCGGAATCCTGGTCTTCGCGCCCATCAGCATGGCCGCGGGCTACACCGCGGCAGCTGTGCTCTTCATCATCATTGCAGTCCTCCTGGTGCTTTCCACGCCCGCCATCACGGTTACGGAGGATTCCCTCACGGTTGGCCGGGCCACGATCGAGCGCAGGTTCATTGGTGAAGTCCAGCAGTTCCGTGCAGATGAGGCGACAGCGGAGCGCGGCACCAGGCTCAATGGCCTGGCGTACCTGTGCATCCGCGGCTGGATCGACCCCGTGGTCAGGATCGAGATCACCGACCCCGCGGACCACACCCCCTACTGGCTGGCCTCCACCCGCCATCCGGACCAGCTGACGGCAGCCCTCGCCCGGCGCTGACAGCCGCCGCAGGAACCGGAGGAAGCCCGGATCCAGCGGAAAATCACGGCGCGCCCTGCCCCTTGAGCCAAATCCGCCCGGCCGGGTGGCAGAGTTTCGGTTGATAGTAATGCCAGGGTGGAGGATTTGTATGCAGGATCTACGGCTTGTAGGCGTGCACGACGACGGGACGCATCTCCTGTTGAGCGGGGCCGGCGGCGAGATGTTCCAGCTGCCGATCGACGAGGCACTCAGGACGGCGAGCCGGACCTCGGCCAAGCCGCGTAACGAGCGGCCCGCCATTCCCATGTCGCCCCGCGACATCCAGGCGCGGATCCGGGCCGGCGCCACAGCAGCCGACGTTGCGGAACTCTCCGGCCTGCCGTTGGCCAAGGTTGAACGGTATGAGGGCCCCGTCCTGGCCGAGCGCGAGTACGTGGCCCAGCAGGCCCGCAAGGTGGAAGTGGCGGCGCCGTCGCCCGGCCACGACATTTACCGGTCGGCGTTTGGCGATAATCCAGCCACCCTCGAGGACATGGTGGCGCACCGGCTGTCCGCCCATGGCATCGACCCTTCGACGGTGGAATGGGACTCCTGGCGGCGCCAGGACGGCACCTGGACTGTTTCGGCCAGCTTCGAGGCAAAGTCCGGCGTAACGCCCGGCATCGGCGAGGAACCGCCAGCCCTGTGGACGTTTAATCCCGGCCGCAAGTCCTTGCAGAACACCAACCGCTGGGCGCAGCAGCTCAGTGAACTCGAGCCGCTGGACGGACCGGTGCCCGCCCGCCGCCTCACGGCAGTTTCCGATCGCCCCTTCGACTTCGAAACGGACGCGGATACAGGGAAAGCTTCCTCCCCAGGCCAGGCCGGGCCTGCGCAGGCTCCCGGCAAGGAAGCTGACGGCCTGCTGGATATGCTCCGCTCACGCCGCGGCCAGCGCCTTGGCGTGGACGAGGATTCGGATGACGCCCTGGCGCTGCTGCTGACCCATGGCGTACCGGCCGCCCACCCGCGCCCATCCGAGGTTGCCGCCGAGCCGGAGGAACACGATCCGGAACCGCAGGATGAGAAGGGCGACGTCCCCGCCGCACAGGGTGATTCGTTCATCCGGCGCCGCGATGCACGGCCTTCCATGCTGTCCAGGCTCAGCCTCCTTCCGCCGCACCGGGACGTTGAGGGTGACGCGCTGAGGCTGCACGACGGCGTCAGCACCGACACGAGGGAAATCACCATCGCAGCGTCCCCGCAGAAGCCATCCGGTTCCGCTCCGGCCGCGGGCAGCGGGGCTTCCAGTGGTGCCGGGCTGGACGAGCTGCTGGGCAGCAATCCCCGCCGTCCGACAGCCAAGCAGGACGATTCCTCCCCCAGCACGGGCCAGCTGCCTGAGACCGAGGCGCCGGAAAGGCCTGCCCGGCCGAAGCGCTCCAGCGTGCCGTCCTGGGATGAGATCGTCTTCGGCACCCGAAGCGAGTAGAAGCCTCTCCCCTTGCGCGCTCTTCCTAACCACCCGGTGGAGTGCTAGGCTCCGCCGCAGTATCCCCTTGCGGCCGCCCTGGGGCCGCAATCAGCAAGGAGGTCCGCAGTGCCGCACACCACCTGCCATATGTCGGTCTCGCTGGACGGTTTCGTCGCCGGCCCGGACCAGAGCCGCGAGAACCCCTTGGGCCGGCGGGGACTGGAGCTGCACGGCTGGCACATCGGTGATCCCCGCGCCAACGATGCCGACAAGGCCGCGAACGAATGGCTCATGCGCCCGCAGGGCGCGTACGTGATGGGCCGGAACATGTTCGGCCCGGTCCGCGGCGACTGGGATGAGGAATGGAGCGGGTGGTGGGGAGCGGAACCGCCCTACCACGCACCGGTATTCGTGCTGACCCATTTTCCGCACGACCCCATTCAGATGGAGGGCGGAACGACCTTCCATTTCGTCACGGGAGGCTTTGACGCGGCCTACGCCGCGGCATGCGAGGCGGCCGGGGATAAAGGCGTGGACATCGCCGGCGGGGCATCCACCGTTCGGCAAGCCCTGGCAGCGGGCGTGATTGATGAGCTCACCCTCGACATCGCACCTGTACTACTCGGTTCGGGTGATCGGATCTTTGATGGGGCTGAGTCTTTCGACTTCGAACCCGTCGAGGTGCTTCACTCCCCGCTTGCCACGCACATCCGCTACCGCCGGATCAGCTGACGGCAGCTTCGTGTCGAGGGCAGCGCCCAAGGGCGGGACGTCCACCGTGCCCGGCTGTCATAGGGCCAGCTGCTCCAGGAGGGCTTCCTCGAGCAGGCTTCGCTCCCCGGGGAGGACGCCGGGCGGCCACCACGGTGGTTCCCAGTCCTGGTGTTCGCTTGTGTAGTGCCGGCCGGTCGGTGAGGTCCAGCCGGGTGGTTCGTTTTTGCCGGCCGGGGTGGGTGCCCAGCCGGTGGTGTGCCGGAGCCGGTGGTGTTTGCGGCAGGGCTGTCCCAGGTTCGAGATCCCAGTAGTGCCGCCGTTGGCCCAGGCGAGGATGTGGTCGGCGTCGTTGTCCAGGGAGTTGTTGCTGCAACCGGGGAACGGGCATTTTCCGTCCCGCAGCCGCAGCCAGGCCCGCATCGCGCCCGTGACCCTGTAGCTGGTCCGCCCGATCTCCAGCGGCGCCCCGTCCCGCGGATCCACCAACACCCGATAGAACGAGCTGGCGCCGTTGGCGACCAGTTGGCGCGCCATGGACGGCGGGATGGGCCCGTAGCCGTCGAGCATGGCTGGTTCATCGGTCAATCCCATCAGCGAGGACACCGGGACGGTGACCAGCACCTGCGCTTGGATCCGTGGCGATGGGACATGTGCTGCTTCACCGTCTTCAACATCCCCGGTTGCGGTGCCGCTGCCCAGAACCGCCTCAGCGAAGGCGTCAGCGCGGAGCTGGGGCATGCTGCGGTGTTCGTCCGGGCCCTGCATGCCCCGGGCGGCCGCGGTCAGCCGGTTCCAGCCCGCCAACGCCTGATCGGCACGCAGGTAGGCGGAGAGCCAGGCCATGCCGTTATCGTCCGGCCGGAACTCCACCCGCCGATCCGCTACCCCCTTGGCATGGCGGATTTCGATGCTCTCGGCATGATGACGTTCCCGCCACGTCCGGGCCTTGCCCCTGAACCGGTGTGCCGGCATCTGCCCCACCGGGCATCCCCTGGCAGGGTCCGGAGCGTCAGGGTCCAGGAAATGGGCCTCCAGCGCGCCGGCACTGGCAGCATCAAGACTCGCCGTTTCGTCGACCATGGCCAGGGCATGCTGCCAGGACAGGGCCCCGGCCTCCAAGGCCGCAAAGGTCCTGGGCAGCGTGGTGGCAAGGGCGTGGGAGGCGGCCAGGAACGATGACGCCGCCCGCGGCCCCAGGGCCAGCACACACCCGACCTCGGCCGCGACAGCCATCTCCTGCGCCTGCACCGGCACATCCGGCCCGGCAACAGCGTGGGCGCTCTCCGCATACTTCACAGCGGCCTTCGCCTTTAGCGCCGCGAAACCGGCTTCGGCTTCCCGGGCACCCCCAAGAATATCCAGGCAACCATCGGCGAGCCCCGCCAAGGGATCAGCCGGCGAGAACGGCTCCGAACCGGACCCATCCGCCTCCGCGTGAAGCACAGCAAGGGCAGCACGGATATCCGCATACGCCTTGGCCACCGCTGCTTTCCCCATAAACCAATCATGGCAAAGGGGTACGACATTGTGACTGCCGTGAGGCTCTCACCACATTTGAGGGCAGGAACCTTTGCGAGGGCGTATCAGAACCGGTGGGCCGACTACATGCTCTCCCCTGCCCAAATTCCGGCTGCCCTATCGAAAGGGCAGTTCCTTCCCTTGGAAGGGCAAGACGCCCTGCGCGGGAGTTAGCGTGAACCAGTCAGTGCCCTGTTTGCTTGCAAAAATAATCACTCGCTGATCAGTGTCGAGTGGGTCACCGTCAGGGTAGGACTCGCCGTCGGCAGTACAGGTCACAGGAGTGGAAGAGATGCGGATTGTTCCATCCCCCGGTTCGCCCTTAAGTACCTGTTCAACCCTTATCAGGTGGGTTGTGGCCTTGTAGCCGTAGATGCTGGTTTCGCCGTCTTTACCGGCGGGCTCGCCGATCAGCACCAACCCCGCGTGGTCGTATTGATCTTGCGGGGACTCAAACCGGACCCAGTCGACGCAGGCCACGGCGCCGCTGCCTGGCGCCGCGGCGCCTGTTGTTTCGATGCCGCTCCCAGGACCTGCGGGCCGGCTTTGTTGGGTGTCGCTGTTAGCAGCTGCGGGCCCGCTTGGTGGAGTGCCGCAAGCTGTCCCCAGCACAATGACCAGAAGCCCTGCCTGCGCCAGCGAAACGAATTTCCCCATGTCATGAAGGTACTCGCAGCCAAAAGGCCCCACTACCGGCTCCCCAAGATGGAACTGAAACGAGACCCAAACGAATACTTACAGTCCTGCTTCGGCGAGGGCGACTGCAGGCCACTTATACGCTGGCACGCCGGGGATGCATTCCCCTGGAAGCAATGAGATCTGCAACAAGGGCACCTATAAGGGCCAGAACCAGGGGCGACTTCGCACCTTCCACCGCGAAATAGGTCATCAATGGATAGTGCTCATCCGGATTGAGGCGCGGCCCGGATGCCATCGGGATGGCGAGCATGGCCACCAATGCGAAAACTCCAAGAGCCGTGAAGCGTGCGGCCGCGCTGCGGACCGCCGCACGATAGATCAGGACTGCTGCGACAACCAGGACTACAAGGACGGCAGGCCAGAGGTACCGCAGCCAATCACCTGCGACGCTGATGAACCGGTCGTTGAACCCTATGAAGCCGTGGGCCTCTACCAACTGCAACTGCATGGTGATGTAGCCGGCCAGAAGTATGACCAGCAGAGGCCCTGCCACCGCAACGACCATCGGCGCGACCGCTTCCGTTATGGGCTTCGGGAACTTTCTGTCTTGGCTGGCCACTTTTTCCATGATGAATCCCCCAATTCTGTGTCTTCAGACTTTAGGCCTTTGGGCATCGACCAGACAGGGGAAAGATAAACCGTTACCAGGATTCCCGTTCCTCCTAGGGGTTCCCAGGAGTTGCCGGCCTTATCGCTGGCCGCCGAAGGACACGGGCGCACTGAACACTGCAGGGCTTCACTCCGCGATCGCGGCCAATGCTGCCTAAGCCCCGGTACCAGGCGCGCCCGGACCGCCGGTACCGCGCCACAGGCAGGCGTCGACCTCGAACGGCAGCAGCTGGTCCTGCTGGGCCATCAGCTTGGCACCGTGGGCGCTCACCCGGCGCATGAAATGCCGGCGGCACAGCGTCTCGTATCCCACCACGGGAACATGCTCCGCTTCCGGAGCCGCCGCGGCATCCACCACCATGTCCACATCGCCCACCACCACCTGGGCACCTTCGGTGACCATGACGCCGTCGACCGTCCTGGCGTTGTGCGTGGCGCGCCGGCCGCACCAGCACAGGGCCTCAACCTGCAGCACCTGGACACGGTCCGCCAGTTCGATGAGCCGCTGAGAGCCCGGGAACAGCCGGGTCCGGAAGTCGGCAGTGATGCCGAACGCAAAGACGTCGACGTCGATCTCGTCCACCACCTTGGCCAGCTGCTCCACCTGCTCCGGGGAGTAGAACTGGGCCTCGTCGCAGATCAGGTAGTCCACCCGCTGGCCCCGTGTGCGGCGGAGCATGACCTCCTCCCAGAAGTCCGTGCTGTCCACCACCTCCACCGCGTCCGTCTCCAGCCCAAGGCGGCTGGAGATCCGGGATTCGCCGGCACGGTCGTTCCGGCTAAAGCGCACGCCGCCGCGCCCCCGGGCCCGGTGGTTGTAATCCATCTGCAGGGCCAGCGTCGACTTCCCGCAGTCCATGGTCCCCGAGAAAAAGATCAGTTCAGCCACGCCGGCGCCTCCCCTCGGCCTTGAAGCAAAGCAGCGGGACTTCCCGCTCGGCCTTGGTCAGGGAGCCGTGCTGGCCCACCACTTCCATGGCCGTGGGCCGCATCCGCCGGCCGTCGTACAAGGCAAGCGCGTCGCGGGCCGCAATCATCACGTCACCAATCCGGCGTTCGACGGCGGGACGGACCTCGCCGAACAATCCCCCGGCTATTGCTTCCTCACGTGTGAAGGCCCACACCCTGGAGCCGAAACGCGCCTTCCAGGCAGCCAGCAACCGCTCCCGGCTTCCTGCCGCGTCCGCAAGGTGGCCGTCCTCCAGGTACAGATGCACCATGCGGGGTTCACCGGCAGTGTGGCGGACCCCCTCCACCAACGCCGGGTCGCCGGAGAAGTCAATGCGCTGCGGCTCCGGCACGTCGAGCATTCCGTGGTCCGCGGTGAGCAGGATGGTGGTGCCGGCGGGCAGCGAATCGTTCAGCCGCTTCACCGTTGCGTCGAGCTCCTCCAGCTGGTGCTCCCACTGCTCGGACTGGCAGCCGTACCGGTGGCCGGCCTTATCAAGCTCATTAACGTAGAAGTACATGAGGGACGGGCCGCCTGCTGCCATGGCCTCGGCCGCCGCCGCCGTCCGGGCATGCGCGGTCATGCCCGAAATGAACCTGCCGCCCCGCAGGGCGGCCCGCGTCATGGGCGAGCCGTCGAACTGGGAAAGGCTGACTGTGCTGACATCCACGTGGCCGCCGACGCGCTCGAAGACAGTGGGGAACGGCTGCCAGGTGGCCGGGTCAACGCCGGCGTCCCAGTTTCCCAGGAGGTTCACCACCTTGTCCTGGTCAGGGTCCAGAACGTCGTAGCCCACCATGCCGTGCTGGCCTGCGGACAGGCCTGTACCGAAGCTGGCCAGCGCTGCCGCCGTGGTGGAGGGGAACGCTGAGTCCAGCCACACGGGAACCTCGCCCTGGCCCGCCTGGATGACCGAACGCAGGAACGGCGTGTGCGCCGTCTTTTGCTTGACCAGGTTCCTGCCCAGGCCGTCCGCGAGCACCACGCAGACGCGGCTGGCCGCAGGAAGGCCAAGGGTGTTACTGAAGCCGTCCACGCCCAGGCTCGCGGCTGCGCTGGTCAGGACTTCGGCGACGGAACGGCGTCCATAAGCGGGCGGCGGCGGGAGATCGGGAAGGCGTCCGGAGGCGGCGGGGGCTGGTACGGCTTGGTGGCTGTCTTCGGGCATCAGCGCTGCTGGTGCCCGCGGCTGAGCCGGTTGCCGAACACTCCTGAGCGCGGCCTCGGCGCCATGGACTGGACATGGGATACGGGAGCGGGGGATCCGGTGTTGACGGCACGCAGGGCGCGGGCGAAGAGCTTGGCATCCTGCACGGCCTGCAGGCCGTCCGCCTCCGCGCTGATCCGCAGCACGATGTCTTCCTGGGCGATGGTGCCGGTGTAGCCGTGGTCCGCTTCGCACTGCGGGTCCCCGCAGCTGGCGGGGCCCATGTCCAGCCGCTGGCCGCCGGACCAGGCGATGGACAGGGTGAGCTCACGGACGGGATCGGACGGCTTGTAGTTCTGCGGCTGGGCGTACATGTAGCTCAGCACCACCGAACGGATCTGTGCCACCGGAACGGATTCGGTGGAGATCTGGGCGACGATCTGCTCCCCCGCCTCGTCCAGTTGCTGGTCATCCACGTGGGTGATGACCAGCATGTCGGCCGTCAGGACCAGCACCGTGATGTGGCGGCGCACTTCGGCGCGGTCAAAGTGGGTCTCCAGGTGCACCAGGTGGGCCACGCATTCCCGGCCGTCGAGGGCGTCATCGACGACGTCGGAGACGAGGCGCGGGTAGAACCCGGCCTTCTGCAGTGCGTCTTCAAGGCTCCTGCCCTGCCCACCGTGGTTGTGTGAGCTGTGCTGGCGCACTGCCTGGTTTTCGTTGCCGGGCGTTTCGGGCGCGGACGCGGGAGGCGGAAAGCTCATGCCCCCTATTTTCACAGATCGCCGGGCCAACTTGCGAACCGCGTCAGCCCAGCATGGCCCGCCGCGCGCTGTCCGTGCGCTGGGCGGCGTTGCCTATGCGGACATCCGCGGCGAGGATCGTGGCGCCTGAGGTCCCGACAAGGACGGGGTTGAACTCCACCAGGGCGATTTCGGGATGGTTGTCCTTCATCCACGCCAGCCTGCCGGCGAGGTCCTCCAGGGCGGCAACGTCCACTGCCGGCAGGCCCTGGTAGCCAAACAGCTTCCGGGAGGCGCGCGGGGACCGGATGAAGTCGTGCACATCCGCTGCAGAGAGCGGCGGCACCCGGTGCGCCCAGTCGTCCAGGAGGTTGACGGCGTCCCCGGCCAGGCCGAATGAAATGACCGGACCCAGCAGGGGGTCCTCGATGGCGCGGAAGGTGCATGCCTGCCCCACCGGCGCCATGGCCTGGACCTCCAACGCCGGGTCGCCGTAGGCGGCGAGCGCGCGGCGCATCTGCAGCACGTTCTGGCGCAGCGATTCCGCGTCCTCAATGCCAAGGCGCACGCCGCCCAGGTCCAGCCGGTGCCGCAAGGCCGGCTCGGTGGTCTTCAGGACGACGGGCCAGCCCAGGCCCTCGGCCGCCTCCACCGCCTCTTCCGGCGTTGTGAAGCCCACTGACGGCAGGACGGAAATGCCGTAGTGGCCCAGGAGCGTGGCCGCCGCGGCAGGGTCCAGCTGTTTGAGCTGTTCGCCCCTGACGTCTGCCAGGAGTGTTTCGAGCAGGGCGCCGGCCTGCCGGGGGTCGCAGCCGGCGGGTTCGACGAAGTGCCCCTGGTCGCGGGCCGCCCACTCGGCGTACCGGACCACTGCGGCGAGCGCGGCCACCGCGGCTCCGGGGTTGGAGTAACAGGGCAGGGTGCAGTCCCCGATACCGACCATCCCCTCCACGTTGACGGCGGGGTCAAGGATGCCGGTAAAGACGGCTAGCACGGGTTTGCCCGCCGCTGCCGAGCATTCCGCAAGCACCGCGGCTATCGCTTCGGGGGCGAGCCCGCGCCCCGGCAGCAGGGCGGCAACGGCTGCGTGCACAGTGTCCGGGGCCAGGGCCTCCAACAGGGCGGTCCGCAGGGCGGGCAGCGCCACCGACTGGCCGGCGTCGAGGTCGAGGCCTGCGACCACCTGCGCCACGCCCAGCCCGTGCGCCGAGGCGCTGTCCGCGACGACGCTGCCCAGCGCCGGCGAGTTGCTGAGGATGGCCACGTCCGCTCCCCGGGGAAGCGGCTGGCCCGACACGACCTGCGCCACGTCCACGAGCTGTTCCACGGTTTCAACGCGGATCACCCCGGACTGGCGGAGCATCGCATCCAGCGCTCCGGCCGGCGCCTGCGTGGTGCGCACGGCGTGCCCCGGCGGCAGGCGCAGGCCCATGGTGTCGGACTTGGCCACGATGACCGGCTTGGTGCGGGCCAGGCGCCGGGCGATGCGCGAAAATTTGCGCGGGTTGCCCACCGACTCCAGGTAAAGGCCCACCGCGGAGGTATCGGCGTCGTCCTCCCAGTACTGCATCATGTCGTTGCCCGAGACGTCCGCCCGGTTGCCTGCCGAGAGGAGGGTGGACAAGCCCAGCCGGCGCCGGCTGGAGGCGGCATAAAGTGCGACGCCGATCGCGGCGGACTGGCTGAACAGGCCCAGTCCCCCGCGCAGCGGGAGGGAGGGGGCCATGGACGCGTTCAAGGACACGTCGGGGTGTGTGTTGACGATGCCCAGGGACGCCGGACCGATGACCCGCATCCCGTTCGCCCGGGCCTGGCGCACCAGGGCGCGCTGCCGCAGGAGGCCGCGTTCGCCGTCGTCCGCGAAGCCTGCCGAGGCGATCACCACGCCTTTGACGCCGGCGGCGGCACATTCGGCCACCACGCCGCTGACTTCCTCGTACGGCACCGCGATGATGGCCAGCTGGACGGGCTCGGGAACTTCGGACAGCTTGCCGTAGGACATCATGCCGGCCAGTTCCAGCGCTTCGGGGTTGATGGCGTAGACGGGCCCGTGGAAGCCGCCTTCAATGATGTGTTCCAGCAGCTGGTACCCCACGGTGCCCCACTTGCGGCTGGCTCCGATCACGGCAACGGACGACGGCGCCAGCAGGTCCCGGACGCTCCTCGCCTCCGCGCGGTGCTCGCGGGATTCCATCACCGCACGCGATTTCTCGGTGGGGTCGATGTTGAACTCCAGGCTGACGACGCCGTCGTCGAAGTGGCGTTTGACGTCGTAGCCGGCGTCCGAGAAGACCATCAGCATCTTGCGGTTCTCGGGCAGCACTTCGGCGGTGAACTTGCGGATGCCGTTTTCGTGGGCGGCGGCGGCAAGGTGCTCCAGCAGGATGGAACCGATGCCCCTCCCCTGGTGGGCGTCCGCGATGTTGAACGCCACCTCCGCCTGGGTGGGATCGGCAAGCCGGTCGTAGCGCCCGATCCCGATGATTTCGCCGTGGATGGTGATGACGAATGCCACCCTGTCCTTGTAGTCCACCTCGGTGAAGCGCTTGAGCTCCTTGGCGGACAGCCTGGCCTTGAACGCGAAGAAGCGCATGTAGATTGAGTCCTGCGACTGCCCGGTGTGGAAGGCCTGGACGGCGTCGGCGTCCGAGGGGTGGATGGGACGCAGGTGCGCTGTCCCGCCGTCCCGCAGGACGACATCGGCTTCCCAATGTTCCGGATATTCGCCGTCCCCGGGCTGATCCACCATAGGCTTAGCCTAGCCAAAAACTATCGCAGCACGCCCGCAGGCTGCGCAGTAACCCCAGAAGGATTTACCAGCCCCATGGCCCGCCGCCAAAGCCCAGCCCCGATCGCCGACGACAACTACACCGAAAACATCGTCGATATCGATGTCACGTCCGAAATGCAGGGCTCCTTCCTGGAGTACGCGTACTCGGTGATCTACTCCCGCGCCCTTCCGGACGCCCGGGACGGGTTGAAGCCGGTACAGCGCCGGATCCTCTACATGATGAGCGACATGGGCCTGCGCCCGGACCGCGGCCACGTCAAGAGCGCGCGCGTGGTGGGCGAGGTGATGGGCAAGCTGCACCCGCACGGTGACGCCGCCATCTACGACGCCATGGTGCGCATGGCGCAGGACTTCTCCCTGCGCCTGCCGCTGATTGACGGGCACGGCAACTTCGGTTCGCTCGACGACGGCCCGGCAGCACCGCGCTACACCGAGGCCCGGCTGGCGGCGGCCGCCCTCACGCTCACCAACCACCTCGACGAAGACGTGGTGGACTTCGTCCCCAACTACGACAACCAGCTCACCCAGCCGGACGTCCTTCCCGCCGCCTTCCCCAACCTGCTGGTCAACGGCGCCACCGGCATCGCCGTCGGCATGGCCACCAACATGGCCCCGCACAACCTGGTGGAGGTCATCTCGGCGGCGCGGCACCTGATCGCCAACCCCGATGCCTCGCTGGATGACCTGATGCGGTTCGTCCCCGGCCCGGACCTGCCCAGCGGCGGCCGGATCGTGGGCCTGGACGGCATCCGGGACGCCTACGCCACCGGCCGCGGCTCCTTCAAGACCCGCGCCAAGGTGGAGATCGAACAGCTTTCCGCGCGCCGCACCGGCCTGGTGGTCACCGAACTGCCGTACATGGTGGGCCCGGAAAAGGTGATCGAGAAGATCAAGGACGCCGTCAACGCCAAGAAACTGACCGGCATCAGCGACATCGTCGACCTGACGGACCGCAAGCACGGGCTGCGGCTGGTGATCGAGCTCAAGAACGGTTTCAACCCCAACGCGGTCCTGCAGCAGCTCTACCGGTACACGCCGATGGAGGACTCCTTCGGCATCAACAACGTCACCCTGGTGGACGGCCAGCCGCAGACGCTGGGCCTGGTGGACCTATTGCGCGTCTACGTCAACCACCGCATCAACGTGGTCCGCCGCCGGACCGTCTTCCGTCTCGGGAAGAAGAAGGACCGCCTGCACCTGGTGGAGGGTCTCCTCATCGCCATCGTGGACATCGACGAGGTCATCCAGATCATCCGGTCCTCGGACGAGGCCGCCGCGGCCCGCGAGCGGCTCATGTCCATCTACGACCTCACCGAAATCCAGGCCAACTACATCCTGGAACTGCGCCTGCGCCAGCTCACCAAATATTCCCGGATCGAGCTGGAGAAGGAGCAGGACGAGCTGCGCCGCGAGATCGCCGACCTCGAGGCGATCCTGAACTCCGAGGAGCTGCTCCGCACCGTGGTCTCCGATGAACTCGGCGCCATCGCCGAGGAACATGGCACCCCGCGCCGCACCGTCCTTTTGGAATCCGAGGCCGTCTCCCCCACCGTGGCCGCCGAACTTTCCGGGGCCAACGGCAGGAAGGGCAAGGCTGCGCCGCTGTCGCTGGAGATTGCGGACGACCCCTGCTGGGCGATCCTCACCGCATCCGGGCAGGTGGCCCGCACCACCAACCAGGAACCCTTGACCGAGGCGGGGCCCCGGAGCAAGCACGACGTGTACACATCCGTGGTGAAGACCTCGGCCCGCGGCGAAATCGCTGCGGTCACTTCGCTGGGCCGCATGCTCCGGCTGCAGGTCATGGACATGCCGGTGCTTGAGCCCGTGGCAGGGCTGCCCAACCTGGCCGGCGGTGTTCCGGCCAAGGAGTTCCTGACCCTGGTGAAGGGTGAGTCGCTGGTCGCGTTCGTGCGCCTGGACGAGGTCCTGGCCATCGGCACCGCGCAGGGCGTGGTGAAACGCGTCCAGCCGGACTACCCGCTGAACCGCGAGGACTGGGAAGTGATCACGCTCAAGGACAAGGACTTCGTGGTGGGCGTGGCACCGGCAGCCGCGGACGACGCCGACCTGGTGTTCCTCACCCGGCAGGCGCAGCTGCTGAAGTTTCCCGCAGGCAACGTCCGGCCGCAGGGGCGGACGGCAGGGGGCATGGCCGGCATCAAACTGGCCGCCGGTGACCAGGTGATCTTCTTCGGCGCTGTCCAGCCCAAGGACGAGGCCGCCGTCGTCGTGACCATCGCCGGCAGCAACGGCGCCCTTCCCGGCACCGCCCCGGGCACGGCGAAGGTGACCGCCTTCGCGGAGTACCCGGTCAAGGGGCGCGCCACCGCCGGAGTGCGGTCGCACCGTTTCCTGAAAGGCGAGGACGTGCTGCTGCTGGCCTGGGCCGGGCACGGACCGGCAAAAGCCTCCTCAGCTGCCGGGGTGGCCCGGTCGCTGCCGCAGGAACACGGCCGGCGTGACGGCTCGGGCGTCCCGCTGTCCCAGGCCGTGGAGGCCGTGGGTCCGTCCATGGCATGGGCGGACGAAGCAGCTGCGGAAGGCTAAAGCCGGGCAGACGGCGCTAGCCCGCCACGTCCCGCCGACGGAAACCCAGGACGGCGAGCGCCAGCAGCACCGCGGCCGTACCGGCAGACACCAACACGCTGTCCCACGCCGTGCCCTGCCTCAGCGGGTCGTGGGCGATGTACTGGAAGAACGGGGACACCTTCTGGATCCGGTCAAAGACATCCACCAGCGGCGCCAGGGCGTTGACGATGTACGCGAGCACCGCCAGCACGGCAGGCACTCCCCGGCTGAGACCCGTGTGCCCGGTGCCCGCCGACAGTGCCAGGGCAAGGGAGCCGAACACGACGCCGAGCAGGGCAAGGTGCAACATGGCGGCCGCCACTTTGTCGGTGGGAAGGACCATGTCCACCATGCTGCCTTCAAGCACCAGGGACACCCCCATCACGGCGGCCAGCAGGAACGTGCCCAGGACCATTGCGGCGAACTTGTCCAGCACCACCCTGCCCCGGCTGACCGGGTTGGACAGCAGCAGGTCCATGGTGTGCCGGTCCTCCTCCCCTCCGATGGCACCCGCACCGGCACTGATTGAGTAGATCAGCACGGCAATCGGCCCCATGAAGGAGAGCAGTTCAACCTGGATGTACCCGGTGGGGGTTGACATGTCAGCGCTGGAGGTTGCGAACAGGGAGCGGAAGGCCTCCGGCATCTGGTCGATGAAGTCGCTCATCGACGGCTGGGACTGGACCGAGGGCCAGATCGCCGCATAGGTGGCCACGATGAGCGCCAGGGAGACGGACCAGGCCAGCAGCGTCCTGCCCTGGTCCCGGAGCGTCTTAAGCAGAACGTTAGCGAGCATGCCCAGCCTCCGCTTCCACCCCGCCGGGCCTGCCTGTCCCGGCCGTCTCCGTCCCGGGCCTGCCTGTCCCGGCCGTGTCCATCCCGTAGTACCCCAGGAACGTTTCCTCCAGCGGTGCTTCGGAGCACTCGAAATCCTCCACCTGACGGGCACTGACCCGCTTCAGCAGCGCGTCAAGGGCTGCCTGCGGGGCGCTGCAGGCCAGCGACCGGCCGTCCACCCGCACGTCCCGCACGCCGGGCACCCCCGCGAACTCGGCCGCGGACACCTCTTCGGCGAACCGGGCCCGCACCTGGTGCAGGGACCGGGCAGCCAGTTCCTGGAGCCGCTCCACCGCCACCAGTTTTCCCGCACGGACCACACCAATCCGGTCGGCCACGCGCTCCACCTCGCCAAGGACATGGGAGGAAAACAGCGCTGAGCCGCCGGCCGCCGTGTGTTCCCGCAGGATGGCGTGGAAGACCTGCTGAACCAGCGGGTCGATGCCGCTGGTTGGTTCGTCCAGCACCAGCAGCCGCGGCCGGGACATCACCGCAAGGACCACTGCAAGCTTTTGCCGGTTGCCCCGCGACAGCGTGCGGGCCGGCCGGTCCAGGTCCAGTTCGAGCCGCGCGGCGGTCCGGGTTGCCAATTCGCTGTCGTCCCGGTGCCGCAGGTGGGCGCAGTACGCAATGTGCTGGCGGCCGGTCAGCCGGTCATAGAGCGCTGGCTCCCCGGGCACGTACCCCACGACCCGGTGGACTTCGCGCGACTGCCGCCACGCGTCCAGCCCCAGCACGTACGCTGTGCCGGAGGTGGGCCGCAGCAGGCCCATCAGGAGCCGGATGGTGGTGGTCTTGCCTGCCCCGTTCGGTCCCAGGTATCCGAATACTTCGCCCGGCCCGATGGCGAGGCTGACGCCGTCGAGCGCTGTTGTCCGGCCAAAACGCTTCGTCAGTCCGGCGGTCTGCACCATGTCTTCCCCGCTCATGGAGCCAAGGCTATGCGCGGCCTGCACGCCGCTCCAGAGTCCTTTGGCCTGCGGCGGGAGGCGTTGGACTCTGGCGGGACTGCTGCGCACGGCGCGGGCGCATCCCGCCTAGACTGCTCTCATGCCTATCGTCCCCGATGAGAAGGACTGGACCTGGGTCCTGTCCCGCACCTGCCCGGAATGCTCCTTCGACGCCTCAACCGTGACGCCGTCGACGGTCCCCGGAACCATCCTGAGCCTACTCCCCCGGTGGCGGGCAGTCCTGCGCCGGCCGGACGTGGCGGAGCGTCCCGACGACAGCACCTGGTCCGCACTGGAGTATGCCTGCCATGTCCGGGACGTCTTCACCCTGTTCGACCAGCGGCTGAACCTCATGCTGGCATCCGATGACGCGCGGTTCGAGGACTGGGACCAGGACCGGACGGCCGTGGAAAAGGACTACGCCAACGCCGACCCCGCCGTGGTGAGCGCCGAACTCACTGCCGAAGGACACCAGGCCGCCGAGTCCTTCGCTGCCGTCCGGGAAGAGGACTGGCCGCGGAAGGGCCTGCGCAGCAACGGCTCCGAATTCACCGTCCTGACCCTGTCCCGCTACTTCCTGCACGACGTTGTCCACCACCTCCACGACGTCGACGGGTAGCGCCGCCGGACCGCCGGGTTCCTAGCGGGGCCGCGGGTTCCTAGCGGGACCCGGCCAGCGATCCGGCCGGCCGCCCTGAGCCTGCTAAGTCCAGCCGCGCGTCGTCGGGGTGGATGTCGGCGGGGTTGTGCGTGACCAGCACCACCGTGCGGTCCCGGAGTCCGGCGCGAAGGTCAGCGAGCATGGCCGCGGCGGACTCCGCATCCAAGTGCGCCGTGGGCTCATCCAGCAGGATGACCGGAGCCCCGGTCATCAGGGTCCGTGCCACGGCCAGCCGCGTGCGCTCGCCGCCGCTGAGGAAGGCGCCGCCGGGGCCGATCCGGGTATCGAGGCCGGCGGGCAGCCGGCGTACCAGCCCTGCCAGTCCGACGGCGGCGAGCACCGCTTGCAGTGCACTGTCCTGTCCGCCGGCAGCTTCGTTGGGCGCAGGTTCCGTGGGCACGGGTTCATTGGGCACGGGTTCATTGGGGGCAGTGCCGTCCCGGCCGGGCCGTCCCAGCAGCAGGTTGCCCCGGATGGTCGAGTCGAAAAGGTGCGCCTCCTGCGGGCACCAGGCCGCCTTGCCGGTGACCCGTGCGGCACCGGCTGCGGCGGGGAGGAAGCCGAGCAGGACCGAGAGCAGAGTTGATTTTCCCGAGCCCGACGGGCCGGTGACCGCCAGCCAGCGCCCCGGTTCCGCGACGGCATCCAGGCCCGAGAAGACCGGGGCGCCGCCGGGCCATGCCGCGGCGAGGCCTCCCAGCTCGACTCCGGGTTTCTGGCCGTTCCTGGCCGGAACCGGCTGCAGGCCCGGGGCGCTGCCACCACCCTGGGAGGGCAGGTGCGCCCCGCCGTCGAGCGCGCCGGATCCGCCCACCCGCCGCACCACGGTACGCAGGGCCGGGAACTGGCGTGCCGCCGTCGTCATGGCCGCATACGGTTCCACCAGCGCAAGGAGCAGGAGGACAACCACGGCCGCCGTCGCAGGTGCAAGTCGTGCTGCCAGGACGTCGGGGGCGGCCAGCCACGCGGCGGCAAGTGCCGCCGCCCCGCAGCCGGCGGTGGCAATGGCGTGGCCCAGGCCGTCAGCCCAGGCCGAACGCTGGGACGCGCGGGTGGCTCTCCGGTCTTCCGCCCTCAGGTCCTCGAGCACCCGGGCGGCCACGCCGTTGGCGTGCAGCTCAGCCCGCGCGTCGAGGGCCGCCGCGGCGCGCCGCAGGACGCCGGAGCGCAGGGCCTGTTCGCGCGCTGCGGACCTGCGGTCCCCCCACAGGGCGGCCGCCGGCGCCAGCAGCAGTCCGCCGGCAGCTGCCGCGGCTACGGCGGGAAGCGCGGCCGGCACAAGGATGCCGGTGGCGGCCAGGGCAAGAACCGTCACCGCCAGCGCGGTGACTGGCGGAAGGATGACGCGCGGCAGGAGGTCGCGGATGGTGTCGACGTCGTCAATCACGGTGCCCAGGACATTGCCGCCCTGCAGGAGCCGCCGCAGCGACAGCGCGCGCCGGCTCAGCGATTCCCAGAGCCGGCCCCGCAGCCTGGTGAGGGCGGCGAAGACGGCGTCGTGCAGCAGGAGCCGCTCCCAGTAGCGGAAGACGGCCCGTCCGATGCCGAAGAACCGGACCCCCACGATCGCCGTCAGGAGGTAGAGGATGGGCGGCTGTTCGCTGGCCCGGATGATCAGCCAGCCGGACAGACCGGAAAGCGCGACGGCGAAGACGGCCGCCAGGATGCCGACGAGGGCAGCGGCAGCGAATTTGCCCCGCACGGGCGCCAGGATGGCAGCGAGAAGCCGGGCCGCACCGGACGAGGCCGCGGCCGGCTCCGGTGTCGGGCTGCCGGGGCCGGGGCCTGCGCCGGTTTCGCCCCTTTCGTCCGGGACTTCCTGGAGTGCCGCGGCTGCCGGAGGCTGCGCGGGCAGCGCCGCGCCGGGTCCGCCCGCGCGGTCTTCCGAGTCCGCGGGCAGCGGCTCCGGCGTTCCGGCCGGAATGACCGGCACCAGGTGGTCGGCAAGGTGCCGGGTGCGGTCGTTGTGTGCCACCAGGATGACGGTGGCCTGCCCGCGGAGCCTCCGGATTGCGTCCTCGACAGTGGCGGCGGAGGCATCGTCGAGGTGCGCGGTGGGTTCGTCGAGCAGCAGGAGGGTGGCACCTGTTTCGATCCTGGCGAGTCCGCGGGCCAGCGCCACGCGGCGCAGTTCGCCGGGGCTCAGTTCCGACTGGTGTTTCCCGGCCAGGTGGCCGGCTCCCGCGCGGGCCAGGCAGCGCTCCGCCGCTTCCACGGCTGACCTGCCGGTGACGCGTCCGGAGTCGGGTGTGAGGTACAGCAGGACTTCGTCCAGGACCGTGTCCGCCACCATGACGGGATGCTGCGGCACCCAGGCCACCGCGTGGCGGTCCAGGTTGCGGATGGATCCCGTCATGCTGGTCCCGCCGCCGGTGCCGACCGTTCCGGCGAGCACGCCCAGGACTGTGCTCTTGCCCGCGCCGCTGGGGCCGTCCAGTGCCGTGATCCTTCCCTGTGGCGCGGCGAAGGTGAGCGGTCCGACGGCGGCACCGGACCGTGCGCCGAAGCGCACCGTCAGCGCGTTGACCTCAAGCGGAGCCGCCGGCCTGCCCGCCTTGGCGGCGGGCAGCGGGGCCTGCGCGCCTCCCCCTGTCACGGCGGTGGTTTCCGCGAGCGCTGCACGGCCGTCGTCGCTGGCATGGTGGGCTGTGCCCAGCTCCCGCAGCGGAAGGTAGCAGTCAGGTGCCAGGAGCAGGGCCAGCAGGCCTGCTTCCAGCGGCATGTCGCCGTGGACCAGGCGGACGCCGATGAACACCGCCACCACCGCCACGGAGATGGTGGCGATGAGTTCCAGGGCAAGGGCGGACAGGAAAGCCGTGCGGAGGGTGCCCATGGTGCGGGTGCGGTATTCCTCGGAGATCTCCTCCAGGGCCTTGCGCTGGGCTGTGGCGCGGCCCAGACCAACGAGGACCGGCAGGCCTTTGGCGAGTTCGAGCATGTGCGCGGAGAGCCTGGCCAGGGAGGCCTGCGCCTGGCGCACGCTGTCCTCCGTGTACCGGCCGATCAGCACCATGAACACGGGGATCAGCGGAAGGGTCAGCACGATGACGACGGCGCTCACCCAGTCTGCGAAGAGGATCCGCGCGCCGAGGAGCAGCGGGACGGCGGCGCAGTTGACCAGGGCGGGCAGGAACTGCGTGTAGTAGCTGTCCAGGGCATCGAGCCCCCTGGTGGCCAGGACCGCCAGGCCGCCGTCGGCAGGACCGGCGGTGCGTACACCGGTCCGCAAGGCGTGTTCCAGCAGTCCGGCGCGGAGCTCCTCCTTGACGCCCAGGGCTGCCCGGCGCGCCGCCACGGCCTGGCCCCAGACGGTCAGCGAACGCAGGACGACGCCGGCGGATCCGGCCGCCAGCTGCCCTCCCCAGTCCGGGTTCCCGGCAACGAGCCCGGCGAGGATGGAGGCGACTGCCTGGCCGATGAGGACCAGGGACAGCGCCTTGAGCGTTGCCAGGAGCCCCAGCCAGTAGAGGGCCGAACGGGTTGCGGGACCGGAGGGGAAGGTGGGCCGCACGTCAGCCCTTGGTGGTGAAGGCCCTGGCGGCGATCGCCGGGAGGAAGCTGTGTGCCTCGGGAATGGAGGCGGCGCTGACCCGGCGGCGGAAGACCCAGTAGGTCCAGGCCTGGTAGGCGATCACCAGCGGCAGGCCGAAGGCCGCGACCACGCTCATCAGCCCCAGCGTGTAGTCCGAGGAGGACGCGTTGGAGACGGTGAGGTCGAAGGCGCTGTCCACGGTGGAGGGCAGCACCACCGGGAACACGGCGCCGAAGATGGAGGCGGTGCCCAGGACCAGGAACGCGCCCAGGGCCAGGAACGCGCGGCCTTCGGAACCGTTGCGGGCCAGCAGCCATGCGGTGGCAGCGGCCGCCACGGCCAGGACGACGGCGGCCCACGTCCAGGGCTTGCCGTCCATGAACTGGATGGCGAGGGCCCAGGCCGCGATGGGCAGGAGCAGGACCGGCAGGAGGCGGACGAACCACTGCCGGGCGCGGTGGCGGACTTCACCATCGGTCTTGAGGGCGAGGAAGGCCAGGGCATGCAGCAGGGAGAAGCCCACCACGGCGAGCCCGCCCAGCACTGCATAGCCGCTGAACCAGGCCAGCGGACCGCCCTCTCGGTCACCGTTCGCGTCCAGGGGCAGCCCTGTGGTGGTCAGCGCCAGGGCGGCGCCCACGCCGAAGGCCGCAAAGAGCGAGCCCAGCGCGATGGCCCAGTCCCAGCGGTTGCGCCAGCTGTCGGTGTCCACCTTGCCCCGGTATTCGAACGCGACCGCGCGGAAGATCAGGGCGAGCAGCACCACCAGCAGCGGCAGGTACAGGGCCGAAAACAGCGAGGCGTACCAGAGCGGGAAGGCGGCGAAAGTGGCGCCGCCCGCGGTCAGGAGCCACACCTCGTTGCCGTCCCAGACCGGCCCAATGGTGTTCAGGAGCACCCGGCGTTCGGTGTTGTTGCGGGCGAAGGCCTTCATCAGCATCCCGACGCCCAGGTCGAAGCCCTCCAGGAAGAGGTAGCCGGTCCACAGCACTGCGATGGCGATGAACCATATGGTGGGAAGCAGTTCCATTATTCGTTTCCTCTGCTAGTAGGCGAAGGCCAGGACGTCGTCGGCCGGTTTGGCTCCCCCGGTGCCGCCGGGCGTCTGGTCCTCGTTTTCGTCCGCGGGTGCGTGGCCGAGCTCGGGCATCGCGGAAACCACGCCGCCGCGGATGTACTTGACCAGCAGTTTCACTTCCACCACCAGGAGGACGGCGTAGACGGCGGTCAGGGCCACCAGGGAGGCAATCAGCTCCCCTGCCGAGACGCCCGGTGACACGGCAGCGGCGGTGAACATGAATACCTGGTCGATGCCGCTGGGATCGGGGTTGGGGGCCACCACGAAGGGCTGGCGGCCCATCTCGGTGAAGATCCACCCGGCGGCGTTGGCGCCGAAGGGCGCCAGGATGCCAAAGACTGCCAGCCGCATCAGCCAGCGCGATTCCGGCACCGTCCCCTTGCGGGTGACCCAGAGGGCCACCAGTGCCGCGAGGGCGGCGAGGCCGCCGAAGCCGATCATCATCCGGAATCCCCAGTAGGTGACTTCCATGACGGGTACGTACTGGATTTCCTGGCCCGCGCGCTCGCCGTAGATCGGGTTGTCCGGCAGGTGGGTTCCGTAGTTCGCCTTGTACTCGGGCAGCAGGCTGTTGACGCCCTTGACCTCGGTGGTGAAATCGCCCTTGGCCAGGAAGGAGAGGATGCCGGGGACTTCGATCACTGCCACGACGTCGTCGCAGTTCTTCGAGCCCACGTTGCCCACGCTCAGGATGGAGAAGCCGGTGCCGTCATGGCAGGCGGCTTCCGCGGCGGCCATCTTCATGGGCTGTTGCTGGAACATCAGCTTGCCCTGGAGGTCGCCGGTGACGGCGGTGCCGGCGAACGAGATCATGGCCACCACTGCGCCGATCCGCAGGGAGCGGATCCACACATTGTGGTCGGCGCGGTCACGGCCCGGGATGCGGGCGTCTTCGCCGGGGACCACCCGGCCGTCGGAACCCACCGTGTCCACGCCGTCGTGCCGCCTCCGCCACAGGTGGTACCAGGCGATGCCCAGCAGGAAACCGCCGGCCACGGCGAGGGCGCCGAACAGGGTGTGAGGGACGGCCACCAGGGCGGTGTTGTTGGTGAAGACGGCCCAGGCGTCGGTCATCACCGGCCGGCCGTTGATCATTTCCACCCCTACCGGGTGCTGCATCCAGCTGTTCGCCACGATGATGAAGTAGGCGGAGAGCGCCGACCCAATGACCGCCACCCACAGGCAGGCGAGGTGGATGGCGGGCTTGAGCTGCTTCCAGCCGAAGATCCACAGGCCCAGGAACGTGGATTCGACGAAGAACGCCAGCAGGGCCTCAAGTGCCAGCGGGGCGCCGAAGACGTCACCCACGAAGCGGCTGTACTCGCTCCACGCCATCCCGAACTGGAACTCCTGGACGATGCCGGTGGCCACGCCCATGATGAAGTTGATGAGGAACAGCTTTCCCCAGAACTTCGTCATGCGGAGGTACTCGGGCTTGCCGGTGCGGTACCAGGCGGTCTGGATGACGGCGACCACCAGGCCGAGTCCAATGGTCAGCGGCACCATCATGAAGTGGTAGACGGTGGTGATGCCGAATTGCCAGCGTGCGATTTCCAAGGCGTCCAAGGCAGTCCCTACTGTTAGGCAATGCAGTTCTTCTACGTTCTGTAGAACTCTAACTTCTACAAAGTGTAGAACATGTCTGGCGGCGGTAAAACCGGAAGTGCCCCCTTCCAAGGATGGCGCGGACGGGCGCGGCACGCCAGATGTTCTACCCGGTGTAGAAAGTGGGGCGGTTTCCGGGTAAATTTAGTTCTGTAGTTGAACAACCGCGTGAAGTCATCGGACGCTGAAGGGCGGCCGGTGCGGGGATACAAAGGAAAAGTGCTATGGCTAGTCTTGGTGAACTGGAACGGGCAGTGATGGACCTGCTCTGGGCGGGCCAGGAAGCGGCTACGGCCAATACCCTGAGGGACCAGCTGGCCCGGACGTCGGCGGCGCAGGGCGGCCCTGGCCATGAGGGCAAGGAACTGGCCGTCACCACCGTACTCACGGTGCTCTCACGGCTGGAAAAGAAGGGCCTGGTGGAACGCGAACGCGGCACCCGCCCGCACCGGTACCAAGCAGTGTCCAGCCGTGCGGACCACACCGCCGAACTGATGCACGAGGTCCTGGGTTCCGCACCGGACCGTGAAGCGGTGCTGGCGCGGTTTATTGGGTCCGTCTCCGAAGGTGAAGCTGAAACACTGCGCAAGCTGCTTGGCCACGCGTAGCGGACCATGTTCTGGGCCTCATACCTGCTGGCGGTCCTTGCAATAATCCTGGCCTGGCCGGTGCCGATCCTCCTGTCGAAGGCGCAATGGCCTGCGCGCTCGCCGTTCACGGCTATGCTCCTGTGGCAGGCAATCGCACTCGCCGGTGGGCTGTCCATGATCGGTGCCATGCTGGTCTATGGCCTGGAACCGGTCGGCGACAACCTGATCGCCGGACTCCGGGCGCTGGCGGGCATGGTTCTCTTCAACGCGCCCACCACCGCGCTGGGGTTCTGGCACATCTTTGCGCTGTCCGCCGCGGCCCTGCTCACGGCGCACCTCGTTTTTACCCTGCTGCTGACCTACTACAAGATCCAGCGGCAGCGGCGGCGGCACCGCGAACTGCTGACCCTGCTGGCTTCGCCGTCCGGGCAGGACGCGGGAACACTGGTCATCAGCCACGACTCCCCTGTCGCCTATTGCCTCCCCGGCGGCGCCCGCTCCGTGACCGTCCTGTCCGACGGGCTGATGGCAGCCCTTGAGCCGGCCGAGCTGCGCGCCGTCATCAGCCACGAAAATGCCCACCTCAGCCAGCGGCATCACCTGCTCCTCTGGGCCTTCGCGGCCTGGCGGCAGGCCCTCCCGTGGCTTCCCACCACCCGGCTGGCGCAGGAGTCCGTCAACTCGCTGATCGAAATGTTGGCCGATGACGTCGCTTTGAAGACCGAAAGCAAGGCCACACTCATCAAGGCCATCGCCATCGTCGCCAGCGGATCGGCCGGAAGCCCGGCAGCAGGTGAACTCCGGCCCGCCCCGCCTGGCCTCGCGTTGTCGAGCCTGGAAACCGGCCCGGGCGGCCCCGGTGCGGACGCGGTCCGTACCACCGCGTCCCGGGTCAGCCGCCTGCTGTCACCCCAGCCGCAGCTCCCTGCCGCCGCCCGTGGTCTCGTGCTGGCATGCTCGGCCCTGCTGCTGGCGCTTCCCACTGCCCTGCTGGTGGTTCCCGGGCTGCTCGGCTGAACTGCATGCCCGGCTGAACTGCCGTCGTCGTGCTTCATGCCGGTGGCTGGGCTTGCCGGCATCCCGGCTCCGACAAACCCGCCGTCCTGGCCCCGAAGCCCGTCAGGCGTCGATCCGCTCCCGGTCCAGGCTGGATGCTCCGGCGATGATGAAGTCCTTGCGCGGCGACACGTCCGAACCCATCAGCAGGTCGAAGATCTCCTCCGCCTGCTGGGCGTTTTCGATTCCCACCTTCCGCAGCGTGCGGTGCCGCGGATCCATGGTGGTCTCGGCCAGCTGCTCTGCATCCATCTCGCCCAGGCCCTTGTAGCGCTGGATGGGTTCCTTGTACCGTTTGCCCTCCTTGGCCAGGCGGGCAAGGAGCACATGGAGTTCGGACTCCGAGTAGGTGTAGATCATCTCATTGGCCTTTTGGCCCGCATTGATGACTTCCACCCGGTGCAGGGGCGGTACCGCGGCGAACACCCGGCCCTCGAGGATCATGGGCCGCATGTACCGGAAGAAAAGCGTCAGCAGCAGGGTACGGATGTGCGCTCCGTCCACGTCGGCGTCGGTCATGAGGATGACCTTGCCGTACCGCGCGGCACTGATGTCGAAGCTGCGGCCGGACCCGGCGCCCACCACCTGGATGAGGGCCGCGCACTCCGCGTTGGAGAGCATGTCCCCCACCGAAGCCTTCTGGACGTTGAGGATCTTGCCGCGGATGGGCAGCAGGGCCTGGAAGTCCGAGGACCGGGCGAGCTTCGCGGTTCCGAGCGCCGAGTCGCCTTCCACGATGAACAGTTCGGAACGTCCGACGTCGTCCGTGCGGCAGTCAGCCAGCTTGGTGGGCATCGAGGAAGTTTCCAGGGCGTTCTTCCGGCGCTGGGTTTCCTTGTGGACACGGGCCGAGATGCGCGACTTCATCTCGCTGACGATTTTTTCCAGGAGCAGCGCCGTCTGGGCTTTGTCGTTCTTGTTGGACGAACTGAGCTTGGCCGTTATTTCCCGCTCCACCACTTTGGCCACGATCGCGCGGACTGCGGAGGTGCCCAGGATCTCCTTGGTCTGGCCCTCGAACTGCGGCTCGGCGAGCCGGACGGTGAGGACCGCAGTGAGGCCGGCGAAGATGTCGTCCTTCTCGATTTTGTCGTTCCCGGCCTTGAGCTTGCGGGCGTTGTTTTCCACTGCCTTGCGGAACGTCTTGACCAGGGCCTGCTCGAAGCCGGACTGGTGGGTGCCGCCCTTGGGGGTGGAGATGATGTTGACGAAGCTGCGGACGGTGCTGTCGTAGCCGATCCCCCAGCGCAGGGCCACGTCCACTTCGCAGTCGCGCTCGACCTCGGCCAACTGGCTGTGCCCGCGCTCGTCCAGGACGGGGACAGTCTCCTTGAACTTGCCCGAACCGTGCAGCCGCCAGACGTCCGTGACGGCAGGATCGGCCGCCAGGAAATCGACGAATTCGGAGATACCGCCGTCGTGGTGGAAGACCTCCTCGTGCGGCCCGGCCTCACCGGGGGTCCCCGGGAACTTGCGCTCATCCCGCACGGTGAGTTTGAGGCCGGGCACCAGGAAGGAAGTCTGCCGGGCACGGGCCACGAGGTCGTCATAGGAGAACTTGGCGTCCGGGGTGAAGATCTGCCGGTCGGCCCAGTACCGGATGCGGGTGCCTGTGACGCCCCGCTTGGCTTTGCCCACGACATCCAGGACGGAGTCCTCGACGAACGGGCTGAAAGGGGCGGACGGGTCCAGGCGCGATCCGGTGTCCTTGAACCTGCCGGGCTCGCCCCGGCGGAAGGACATCCGGTACGTCTTGCCGCCGCGGTCCACCTCGACGTCCAGACGGGAGGACAGGGCGTTCACCACGGAGGCTCCGACGCCGTGCAGGCCTCCGGAGGCGGTGTAGGAACCGCCGCCGAACTTTCCGCCGGCGTGCAGCTTGGTAAAGACCACCTCGACGCCGGTGAGCCCGGTCTTGGGTTCCTTGTCGATGGGAATGCCGCGGCCGTCGTCGTGGATTTCCACGGAGTTGTCCGCGTGGAGGATGATCCGGATGTCGTGGCCGAAGCCGGCCAGGGCCTCATCCACGGAGTTGTCGATGATTTCCCAGAGGCAGTGCATGAGGCCGCGCGAGTCGGTTGAGCCGATGTACATGCCCGGCCGCTTGCGGACGGCTTCGAGGCCCTCCAGCACGGAGAGGTGCCGGGCAGTGTACTCAGAGCTTGGTGCCACTGGTGATGAACTCCTTCGAGGACGTGGAAGCGGGAGCTAAAACCGCTCCTTCTAGGGTAGTCGGACGCGCACGGCACGCCCGTCTGCCACACCCGGAAGCGGGTGTGCAGCGCGCCACCAGCTTTCGTGGCGGTGCTGCCAAGGGCCATTCTTGACCGAACCTTGTGGATACGCGGACAGCGAACTTGCCCCATCCTTGCGCTGGTTTGGATACGAATGCTGGTTATATAGATGTACAGATCTACTAAGGAGGCCGATATGACAACAGCAGTGGCAGATCGCACACTCAACGCACTGGACCGGTGCGACCGTTGCGGAGCTCAGGCGTATGTCCGGGTTGTACTCGAGTCCTCCGGCGGTGAGCTGCTGTTCTGCGGCCACCACGCCCGTGCAGTCGAGGCAACGCTCAAGCCGTTGAGCTCGGACTGGCACGACGAAACGGGAAAGCTTCACGAGAAAGCTGCCGTTGAGATCGACTAGATGAGTCATCGGTAGCAACGAACCCGGTGGGACCCCTCCATAACGGAGGGGTCCCACCGGCGTTTAAGCCGATTTCCGTTGAGGCTGCTTGCGGTTCGGGCCCGCGTGTGAACCGGACCCACCTGTTAACGGGAGAGGGCCGCTCCGTTTCCATCCGTGCTGGATGGAAACGGAGCGGCCCTCTCCGGACGCGGGATTAGTCCAGGTAGTCCCGGAGCACCTGCGACCGCGAGGGGTGGCGGAGCTTGGACATGGTCTTCGATTCGATCTGGCGGATGCGTTCGCGCGTGACGCCGTAGACCTTGCCGATTTCGTCTAAAGTCTTCGGCTGTCCGTCGGTCAGGCCAAAGCGCATGGCAACTACCCCGGCCTCGCGTTCGGACAGGGTGTCCAGCACGGAGTGCAGCTGCTCCTGCAGCAGGGTGAAGCTCACGGCGTCGGCCGGTACCACTGCTTCGGAGTCCTCGATCAGGTCGCCGAATTCGGAATCGCCGTCCTCACCGAGCGGGGTGTGGAGCGAGATGGGTTCGCGGCCGTACTTCTGGACCTCGACGACCTTTTCCGGGGTCATGTCCAGTTCCAGCGCCAGCTCTTCGGGAGTGGGTTCGCGGCCCAGGTCCTGCAGCATCTGCCGCTGGACGCGTGCCAGCTTGTTGATGACCTCGACCATGTGCACCGGAATACGGATGGTGCGGGCCTGGTCGGCCATGGCGCGGGTAATGGCCTGCCGGATCCACCAGGTGGCGTAGGTGGAGAACTTGAAGCCCTTGGTGTAGTCGAACTTCTCCACGGCGCGGATGAGGCCAAGGTTGCCTTCCTGGATCAGGTCCAGGAACAGCATGCCGCGGCCGGTGTAGCGCTTGGCCAGCGAGACCACCAGGCGGAGGTTCGCCTCCAGGAGGTGGTTCTTGGCGCGCTTGCCGTCGTGGATGATGAATTCGAGTTCACGCTTGTACTTCGGGTCCATGGAGCCGTCGTCAGCAGCGATCTTTTCCTCGGCGAACAGACCGGCCTCGATCCGGAGCGCAAGGTCCACCTCCTGCTCGGCGTTGAGCAGTGCAACCTTACCGATCTGCTTCAGGTAGTCCTTGACGGGGTCGGCCGTGGCACCGGCAGACATGACCTGCTGGACGGGGGCGTCGTCATCGTCGGCGTCCGAGTAGACGAAGCCCTTGCCGGAACCGGCAGCAGCCTTTGCGGGTTCCTCGTCGGCGTCAGTGTCCTCGACCGCGTCCGGTCCTTCGAGGGCAGTCTCGTCAAATTCCTCTTCGACGTCGGTTGCGTCATCCGCGTCAACGTCACCGGCAGCGGACTTTCCCGCAGCTTCTGCTGCAGCCTTGGCACCGGGCTTGGGCCCGCGCTTCTTGGGCTCGCGCTTGCCGTCCGCTGCAGCATCACCGGCCGAAGCCTTGTTGGCTGCCCGCGTAGCTGCCCGCTTGGCGTTGGTCGCGGCCTGCTTCTCCTCAGGGGACAAGACGTCCTGGGCGGCGGAATCCTTCTTCGTGGAAGACGGGGTCACAGAAAACCTTTCTAGCGGTGGTCTGTGGAATCACCATACGGGCAACACCACTATGACCCTGTCAAGTCCGTGGTGAAAACCAAGCGCCACCACGGCCGTCAGAGTCACTTAAGACAACTGCCGGCGCGGCTGTAATGTTCCCATCCGGGGCACATTACAAACACCCGATACACGGACCCAACCGGGTCTCGGCATCCATTGTCTCATGATTTGCCCGGATCCGGCCTCCCCTGCCGCCATGCGTTACTGCACCGCCGTCCGCGCCTGTGGAGATGCGCTGCTTAGCTTCGCCCCACGATTCCCTTCCCTCCAAGGTTCCCTTCCACGCTCCCGTCCCTCCACCCTCACATTGGCGGCGCCGGCTCGTCCCCGAACTTCTGCCAGGCAGCGTCCTTCTTCCCCGCCCAGCCGCAGATGCCGCCGCGGCCCACCAGTTCCAGCAGCAGGCCTGCAAGCCGGTAGTCCGGATCGATGTCGAGGGCCTGGCCCAAATACGCGGCCGCGTACGAGCCCCGGCCGCGGCACCAGGCAATCCAGCCCCGGCCGGTGAAGGCAGCCGCTCCCGGCTGCCCGCCCAGTGCTGAGAGCTGTTCGAAGATCCGGTCCAGGCGGTCAAGGCCGCTCCAGTGGGGAGATTGCGGGGCCACGCCCATCAGGACCTCCCCGTATCCGGGGGTAGCGGCGCCGGCCGTGACCCCGAGACGGCTTTCCCCGCGCCGGCCCACTGTCCTGTTGGACGGGATGGTTCGCAGTGGCCCGCCGGCGGGACGTTCTGCCGCCAGTGCAGGCGGAAGCACGGGCGGCAGCTCGCCTGGTCCGTTTCCGGCAGCGCCCGCCCCGCCGTCCAGCACGCCGAACTGTTCGGCACCGGCCTCGGCCGTGCGCCTGCCCGCTGCCGCCATGATCAGGACCGCGTCCCGCCACACAGTGAAGAGCAGCGTGGCCCGCAGGAACGCGTCGCGTTCCACCTCCGGCAACCAGGGTTCGGATCCGGGCATCCCCAGCAGGCTTTCCCAGCAGTCCAGCACGGCGCTGAACTGCGCCCTGTCGGCTGTCCGGCCGGCGAGCTCCTCCGCCCACGCCGTCTCGGCCTCAAGGACGGCTGCGCGGTGGAGGGCCGGAACGGCAGGGGCGGGGGCACGGCCGGGCCGCGGCGCCGGACCAACGCTGCTGCCCCGGTACACCATCTCTGTATTCAGCGTGCTGTCACGGATCTGCTGCACGGGCCGGCCGGGAAAAGGGCAGCAGGACGGGTCGGTGCAGAAGGCGTCTCGCCAATATTCGTCACCGACGCACCAGGCGTCCCGCACGGGCATCCCGGCCTGGTCCAGGACAGACCGCACCTGCGACAACAGCGGCTGGTATCCGGACGGCACAGCCGTGGGGTCGCCGGCGAAGAGCACCAGCAGTGAACCGTCCGCGTCCTGGTCGGACTCAAGGTAGCGCCGGACGGCCCGGGCAAAGGCCCGGGGGTCGGCCCGCACCGCCGGCCCGGGAAGGTCAAGTCGGAGGGTTGCCCCGAGCCTGGTCCCGTGCAGGGTCATGGCCACCAGGCTGGACTCCGGCCAGTAGCCCAGCGTGTGGGGAATAAAGCCGAGAATGTCCTCCGGCCCACGGACTGTCAATCGTTCAGGAGCTGTCATGGCTCCAGCTTCCGTGTCCGTGCCAGCCGGCGGAAGCCGCGAATCCGGCTATGTGCAAAACGGCACCAGGACAGGACAAGTGGAGGACCAGTGGACCGCCCGGCGAACCCGACATTCCCGGTGCTTCCGCACGGGAATGTCATCATGCCCGGCAGCGTCCTGCCGGACAGCGGCCTGTCAGTCGTCAGTCGGCGCCGGTTCGCGGCGGCGGGCGAGGTTTTCACGGCGCTGCCGGGCCAGCGCGGCCCGCAGCGGCGGCACCACGATCCCCTGGGCAGCCATCTGCCAGGCGCACCTTCCGCCGGGCGGCGAGCATCGCTGCCGCACCGGCACCGAGGACCAGGAACTGGATGCTGAGGGCCAGGCGGAAGGGCTCCAGGCCGTACAGCGTTCCCTGCGAGAATCCGGTGGCGTAGAGCACGTCCAGGACCAGGCCAATCAGGAAGATCGATACGAGGGCAGCGATGAATCCGCCCACGTTCACGATGCCCGTGGCCGTGCCGATCCGGTGCGCGGGGTTGAAGGTCCGGG
The DNA here is from genome assembly GCF_057369995.2 of Arthrobacter sp. MOO21. Classification (NCBI taxonomy): domain Bacteria; kingdom Bacillati; phylum Actinomycetota; class Actinomycetes; order Micrococcales; family Micrococcaceae; genus Arthrobacter; species Arthrobacter sp. MOO21. The sequence continues at coordinate 4,308,886 of NZ_CM170671.2, forward strand.
CGAAGTCAAAGCCGATCATGGAGCCGGGGCCGCCGATGGCCAGCACCACCACCAGGCCGGCCAGCAGCCACAGCGGAGCGCGCCCGGGCAGCAGCAGGACCGCGGCCCACGCCCCGGCGGTGGCACCGGCGATCAGCAGCACCATGGTGGAGCGGCGCAAGGGGTGTCGGGAGACGAAGCGGCCGATAAAGGGCCCCACCGCCATGGCTGCGGCAACGTACAGCGCCATCAGCGCGGCCACCGTCCCGGTTTCAAGGCCCTGGCCGGAAATCAGGAAGGGGTAGCCCCAGGTCATCGCGAACACGGTACCGCTGAACTGGATGGTGAAGTGGCTCCACATTCCCAGCCGGGTCCCGGGCTGCCGCCAGGCCCTGGCCAGGGAAGCCCCCGTGGCCCGAAGCCCCTGCCGGGCATGCGAACGTTCGGTGCCCGGCGGGGCGTCCTGCAGCAGCAGCACCACCAGTACGACGGCGAGCGCGGACATTCCGGCCAGCATCAGGAACGCCGGGGTCCAGCCGGAGGCGTGCAGGACGAACGCGAACGGCAGGACACTGAACAGCTGGCCCAGCTGGCCGGACATGCCGGTCAGCTGGGTGACGAGGGGCACCCGGCCCGGGGCGAACCAGAGCGGAATGAGCCGGATGACCGAGATGAACGTCATGGCGTCGCCGGCGCCGACCAGGACCCTTCCGGCGACACCGCCGGGAACGCTGTCGGCGAACGCAAGCTGGAGCTGGCCCAGGCCCATGAGGATGGCGCCGCCGGCGATCATGGCACGCGAACCGAACCTGTCCACCAGCACGCCGACGGGGATCTGGAGCCCGGCGTACACCAGCAACTGGAGGACAGTGAAGAAGGAGATGGCGGAGGCGGTGGCATGGAACCGCTCCGTAGCCTCCAGCCCCACCACGCCGAAGGACGTCCGCTGCGCCACGGCCACCAAATATCCGAAAATACCGATGGTCCAGATAAGCCAGGCGCGGGGTGCAGTCACAATGTCATTATGCCCGGCGGGCAGCCGCCTTCCCGGCAGCTGTGACGAGGACTACTGCCCGGGGTTCTCCCGGGCCAGGTAGGCCTCCACCGCGGCACCGAGCACGTCGGCATCGGGCAGCTCGTCATTTTCGTTGGCCAGCAGCGAGCGGCGGACCATGCCGTCGGCCTTCTCGTCGTACCGGGTCTCCAGCCGGGAAACGACCTGCTGGACCTCCTCGGACGCCTCGATCTGCTCGGCGATCTGGCGGCTGACTTCACGGCCGGATTCACGCAGCCTGTCGGTGGGCAGCATCAGCGATGCCGCAGCACCGAGGTATTCCAGCCCCGCCACGGCCGCCGTGGGGTATTCGGCTTCAGCCAGGTAATGCGGGACGTGGATGACGTAACCGGCCACGTTGCGTCCGGCTTCGACCAGGCGCAGCTCCAGGATGTGGCCGACGGCGGCGGGAACTTCAACAGTGGGCTTCCACACGGAGATGCCCTCGATCAGCTCCGGCCGGTTGCCGTGCACGGTCACACCGACAGGCCGGGTGTGCGGCACAGGCATGGGAATGGAATGGATCCAGGTAACCAGGTTGACGTCGAGCGCCTCGACGATGTTCACCACGGCGCGGGCGAACCGCTCCCACTGCAGGTCCGGTTCAAAACCTGCCAGGAGCAGGAAGGGGTTGCCAAGTCCGTCCACGAGCCGGTACAGCGCCAGGCGGGGTTCCTGGTAGTCCTGCAGGTGGTCCTCGACGAACGTCAGGTGCGGGCGGCGGGAGCGGTAGTCGATCAGCTGGTCGGCGTCGAACACAGCGACGGGCTGGGCGTCCAGCGAATCCAGCAGCTCGGCGTTGATCTGCTTCACCACATGCCCGGCATCGGCAAAGCCCGTGAACCCCATGACCAGGTTCAGCCCGCGCAGCTCCGGGCTGTGGAACAGCTCGATGTTGCTCGCATAAAGCGCATCCGGGTCCAGCAGGGAGCCGGAAATCCGTTCAAGCACGGCATATTCCTTTCAAAGGTATGGGCGGACATCATGCATAACGCGGCCAGCGCTGCGGGCATTCCGGCGGCCGGTGTGGCGCACCTCTCAGGAAATTCCCCTGCCGCCCAAGCGAAGGGCTACGATCGGAACTGGCCTGCCAGGCGGGCCTGCACGTACCGGGCCGCGTCCAGAACGGCCGCATCCGGGCCACCATGGCAGAGCGCCCAACATGCATCCCTGCCCGAACGTTTTCGAGAATTGAGGACTCATCCCTGTGGTCAAGAATACTGAAATCAACCTTAGTACCGTCTCGCGGGGCCTGAAGGGCACCAGCGACGCCGTGGTCATCGGGGTGGGGCAGGGAACCGATGGGCCCGTCCTGCTGGACAACCCACTGACGGCCAAGTCCGCCGAGGCCCTTGCCGACTCCCTGAAGCCGCTCGGTGTGACGGGTGCCGCGGACCAGCTGGTCCGCCTCCCCGGCCTGCCCGAAACTGGGTCCGGCATCCTGGTCCTCGCGGGAGTGGGGAAGGTCCAGGCCGGCAAGCCCCTCACGGGCGAATCGCTGCGCCGCGCCGCGGGATCGGCCGTGCGGCAGCTGGCCGGATTGGGCACAGTCACGCTCGCGTTTCCGACGGCGTCCGTAGCGGACGTCGCTGCGGTCGCCGAGGGTGCGGCGATGGGCGCCTACTCCTTCACCGAATTCCGCTCCTCGAGCGACGGCCTTAAGGACCCGGTCCGCAATGCGGTGATCTTCACCGAACTGGCTGACAGCGGCGATCTTGGCGCCGTCCTCAAGCGCGCAGGGCTGGTGGCCAAGGCCGTGAACTCCACCCGTTCCCTCGTCAACACTCCCCCCAGCCACCTCTACCCGGAGTCCTTCGCGGAGGCTGCCAAGGACCTCGCGAAGGGATTGCCCGTCAAGGTGACGGTCTGGGACGAAAAGCGCCTTGAGAAGGAAGGCTTTGGCGGCATCACGGGCGTCGGCAAGGGCTCCACGCGCCAGCCCCGCCTGGTTAAGGTCGAGTACTCCCCCGCGAAGGCCACCAAGAAGATTGCCCTCGTCGGCAAGGGCATCACCTTCGACACCGGCGGCATTTCCATCAAGCCGGCCCTGCACATGGGGGACATGAAGAGTGACATGGCCGGCGCCGCCGTCGTCCTTAACACTGTCCTGGCCCTTGCCGGCCTGGGCCTGCCCGTCAAGGCAACCGCCTGGCTCTGCATCGCCGAGAACATGCCTTCCGGCGCCGCGTCACGCCCGGCGGATGTCCTCACCATGCTTGGCGGCAAGACCGTGGAAGTGCTCAACACGGACGCCGAAGGCCGGCTGGTGATGGCGGACGGCATCGTTGCCGCCAGCCGCGAATACCCGGACGCCATCATCGACGTCGCCACCCTGACAGGGGCCCAGCTGATCGCCCTGGGCAACCGCACGGCAGGCGTCATGGGAACGGAGAGCGTCACGGGGGCCCTGAAGGCCGCCGCGGACCGCGCCGGGGAACTGGTGTGGCCCATGCCCCTGCCCGAGGAACTCCGCCCGAGCCTGGACTCGCAGGTGGCGGACATCGCCAACATCGGCGAACGCCACGGCGGCATGATGACCGCCGCCGTGTTCCTGCGCGAGTTCGTGGGTAAGGACAAGGCGGGCGAACAGATCCCCTGGGCGCACATCGACATCGCGGGACCGTCGTTCAACAACGGCAGCCCGTATGGCTACACGCACAAGCAGGGCACGGGCTGCACCGTCCGGACCCTGGTTGCCTACGTGGAAGACATCCTGGCCGCGGCCTGAGGGACCGGCTGCAGCCGCGGTGCCGCGCGGCTTTGCGGCGCAGGAGATCCCTGCGCCACAAAGCCGCGTGACACTGGACACAAGCGCTCCACAAACGCAGTGCCAAGGTGGAGCATGGATAGGTGGTTCGCTAAGGTGAACCACGGTAGTCACAAATGCAAGAGAGTTGCCCTGCTGACATAATCACGGCAGTGCAAGTTCCAAGACCAGATGATGCGCGCTGATCGCGTCATCGTTCACGCGAGGGAGCGTTTTAGTGGCCGATCAGGCAACTGCGCAAGAATTCGACATCCTGGTACTCGGTGGCGGCAGCGGCGGATACGCTGCGGCGCTGCGTGCGGTACAGCTCGGCTTTACCGTCGGCCTCGTGGAGAAGGGCAAGCTGGGCGGCACCTGCCTCCACAACGGCTGCATCCCCACCAAGGCTTTGCTGCACTCCGCAGAGCTGGCCGACCACGCCCGTGACTCCGCCAAGTACGGCGTGAACGTCACCCTGGACGGCATCGACATCAACGCCGTCAACGCGTACAAGGACGGCATCATCGCCGGCAAGTTCAAGGGCCTGCAGGGACTCATCAAGTCCAAGGGCATCACCGTCATCGAGGGTGAAGGCAAGCTGCAGGGCACCGACACCGTCGTGGTGAACGGCACCGCCTACAAGGGCAAGAACATCGTCCTGGCCACTGGCTCCTACTCCCGCACCCTCCCGGGCCTCGAAATCGGCGGCAAGGTCATCACCTCCGACCAGGCCCTGACCATGGACTTCATCCCCAAGAGCGCCATCATCCTGGGCGGCGGCGTCATCGGCGTCGAGTTCGCCTCGGTCTGGAAGTCGTTCGGCGTGGACGTCACCATCGTCGAAGGCCTCCCCTCACTCGTTCCCAACGAGGACGCCACCATCGTCAAGAACTTCGAGCGGGCCTTCAAGAAGCGCGGCATCAAGTTCTCCACCGGCGTCTTCTTCCAGGGCGTCGAGCAGAATGACGACGGCGTCAAGGTCACCCTGGTGGACGGCAAGACGTTCGAGGCCGACCTGCTGCTGGTCGCCGTCGGCCGCGGCCCCGTCACGGCCAACCTCGGCTACGAGGAAGCCGGCCTCACCATCGACCGCGGCTTCGTCATCACGAACGAACGCCTGCACACCGGCGTCGGCAACATCTACGCCGTGGGCGACATCGTCCCCGGCGTCCAGCTGGCCCACCGCGGCTACCAGCAGGGCATCTTCGTGGCCGAGGAAATCGCCGGCCTGAAGCCCGTGGTTGTCGAGGACATCAACATCCCCAAGGTCACCTACTCCGAACCTGAAATCGCCACCGTCGGCTACACCGAAAAGGCTGCCAAGGAAAAGTTCGGCGAGGACCAGGTCCAGACCCAGGAATACAACCTGGCCGGCAACGGCAAGAGCTCCATCCTGGGCACCTCCGGCCTGGTCAAGCTGGTCCGCCAGAAGGACGGCCCCGTGGTGGGCGTCCACATGATCGGCGCCCGCATGGGCGAGCAGGTCGGCGAGGCCCAGCTGATCGTGAACTGGGAAGCCTACCCGGAGGATGTGGCCCAGCTGGTGCACGCCCACCCCACCCAGAACGAAGCCCTCGGCGAAGCCCACCTGGCGCTGGCCGGCAAGCCGCTTCACGGCTGATTTTCGCCAGCATTACCAGGCCCGGTGCACCCGGTCGCGCAGACCGGGTGCACTAGGCTTCCAACAAGGCAGCAACCATTCGCACTAAAGATCAATAAGGAGAACGGGGACGACATGTCTGAATCCGTTAACTTGCCCGCCCTCGGTGAGAGTGTCACCGAAGGAACCGTCACCCGCTGGCTCAAGCAGGTAGGTGACCGGGTAGAGGTGGACGAGCCGCTGCTCGAAGTCTCCACCGACAAAGTAGACACTGAAATCCCCTCTCCTGTAGCTGGCGTGATTGAGGAAATCCTGGTCGCTGAAGACGAGACCGCCGAGGTCGGCGCACCCCTGGTGCGCATCGGCGACGGCTCCGGCGGCGGTTCCGCCCCTGCCGCGGAAGCTCCTGCGGAAGAGGCGCCCGCACAGGAAGCGCCCGCTGCACCGGCCGAAGAAGCTCCCGCCGAAGAGGCACCTGCGGCAGCCCCTGCCCAGGAAGCACCGGCCCAGGAAGCCCCCTCTGCCGGTGGCGGCGAAAGCCACGAGGTTACCCTCCCCGCACTGGGCGAGAGCGTCACCGAAGGAACGGTTACCCGCTGGCTGAAGGCAGTCGGCGACTCCGTCGAGGTTGACGAGCCGCTGTTGGAAGTTTCCACCGACAAGGTGGACACCGAAATCCCGTCCCCCGTTGCCGGCACCCTGCAGGAGATCCGGGTCAACGAGGACGAAACCGCCGAGGTGGGCTCCGTCCTGGCCGTCATCGGCTCCGGTGCTACCGCTGCGCCGGCCGCAGCACCGCAGGCCGCCCCGGCTCCGGCAGCCGCACCCGAAGCCCCCAAGCAGGAAGCCCCGAAGCAGGAAGCGCCCGCTCCGGCAGCTGCCGCTACCCCGGCCCCGGCAGCGGCACCGGCCCCCGCACCCGCTGCGGCGCCCGCTGCTCCCGCAGCCCAGGAAGCAGCACCGGCCGGCGGCGGCGAATCCGGCTACGTGACGCCCCTGGTCCGCAAGCTGGCCAACCAGCACGGTGTGGACATCTCCTCCCTCTCCGGCACCGGCGTCGGCGGCCGCATCCGCAAGCAGGACGTCATCGCCGCGGCCGAGGCCAAGGCAGCTCCCGCAGCCACTCCGGCAGCAGCACCGGCAGCCCCGGCACCGGCAGCGTCCGGCGCCGCAGCCTCCTCGCTGCGCGGCACCACGCAGAAGGCTCCCCGCATCCGCCAGGTCATCGCCCGCCGCATGCGCGAATCCCTCGAGATCTCCACGCAGCTGACCCAGGTCCACGAAGTGGACATGACCAAGGTCGCCAAGCTCCGCGCCCGTGCCAAGAACTCGTTCCAGGCGCAGAACGGCACAAAGCTGACCTTCCTGCCGTTCATCGCCAAGGCCGTGGCCGAGGCCCTCAAGCAGCACCCCAAGCTCAACGCTGCGTACGACGAGGACAAGCAGGAGATCACCTACCACAACGCCGAACACCTGGCGATCGCCGTCGACACTGACAAGGGCCTGCTGGTTCCGGTCATTGCCGACGCCGGGAACCTGAACCTGGCCGGCCTGGCCGGCAAGATCGCCGACGTCGCTTCCCGCACCCGCGACGGCAAGATCGGCCCGGACGAGCTGTCCGGCGGCACCTTCAGCATCACCAACATCGGTTCGGTGGGCGCCCTGTTCGACACCCCGATCATCAACCAGCCTCAGGTGGGCATCCTGGGCACGGGCGCGATCGTCAAGCGCGCCGTGGTGGTGGCCGATGAGAACGGTGACGACTCGATCGCCATCCGCTCGATGATGTACCTGTCCCTGACGTACGACCACCGCCTGGTGGACGGCGCGGACGCCGGCCGGTTCCTCCAGACCCTGAAGGCCCGCCTTGAAGAAGGCGCCTTCGAAGCGGACCTCGGTCTGTAAGCGAAGCACCAGCAACGACGGCGGCACGCGCCCGCGGTGGGAAACCCACCAACGGCGAGTGCCGCCGTCGCGGTTTAAGCGGCCACCCCGGCACGCCGTTGCCCGCGTGGTTGTGCTACGGGCTGTAGAACTGACTGGCTAAGCTGGAGCCATGACTATTCTGTTCAATTTCCTGGTGTTCCTGCACGTCGTCGGCGCCGCCATGATCGTGGGCTACTGGATCGCCACCATGCGCGAACCCACCGTGCACCCGCGCCAGCGGGACGGAGCCTTCCTGCAGCTCCTCACCGGCGTCGCCATGATGGGCCTCCTCCCGTTCCTGCCCGACGCCAACCCCAACTACGCCAAGCTGGGCATCAAGCTTGTCATTGCCGTTGTGGTGGCCGTCCTGGCCATCGTTGGAACCCGCAAGGCAAAGACCGGGCAGCCGGTCTCAACGGGCCTGGCCCATGGTGTCGGCGGCCTGGCGCTGATCAATATCGCCATCGCCACCCTCTGGCAGTAACCATCCGGCCGGCGGTCATAATCCACTGACAGCGGACAACCCGTGCGCCGCCCGGTCATGATCCATAGGATGGAAAACGGTGGGCCTGGCAGGAAGACTAACGGCCAGGCCTAAGACAAAACGATGTGAGGAGTGAACATGGCAGCAACCCGCTCAGCAAACGCTGTATGGAACGGCAACCTGACGGAGGGCGCAGGAACCACCTCCCTGGCCACCTCGGGCCTGGGCACGTTCGATGTCACCTGGAAGGCGCGCACCGAAGCGGCCAACGGCAAGACCAGCCCGGAGGAACTCATCGCCGCTGCCCACGCGGCCTGCTTCTCCATGGCCTTCAGCAATGAACTGGCAAAGGCAGGCCACACGCCGGAGGAAGTCCGCGCCAAGGCTGATGTCACGTTCGTTCCCGGCACGGGCATCACGGGCAGCCACCTGACCGTTTCGGCGCGGGTCCCGGGTATTTCGGAAGACGAATTCCAGAAGATCGCCGGCGAAGCCAAGGTGGGCTGCCCGGTCTCCGGTGCACTCGCCAGCATCGACATCACGATGGATGCCACCCTGGAGTCCTGACTGGATACTGTCGCTTCTGCGAAAAGGCCCTGCCCGCCGGAACATTTCCGGTGGGCAGGGCCTTTTCGGTCCCCGGCGGCAGGCTGGACGCGCCTGCTAGCTTCCCTGGCTGCGGGCGGGCAAGGGCGCCGGGCGCAGCCGGCGGTACCCCTCACGGGCCGGCGGACGGTCCGTGGGCAGTTCCTGGATCATTTCCTTCAGGGCGCTGATGCCGTATTCCAGCTGGGGATCGCGGCCCGCCGCGTAGGCGTGCGGCGGGAACGCCACTTCGATGTCCGGATCCACCCCGTAGTTCTCCACGCTCCAGCCGACACCGCCGCCAAACCAAGTGGCGTACCGGGGCTGGGTGACTCCGGTGCCGTCGGCCAGCGCGAAGCGGTTGTCGATGCCCACCACGCCGCCCCAGGTACGGGTGCCGATGACCGGTCCGATCCCGCGCAGCTTTGAGACCTGGGTGATGATGTCCCCGTCGGAACCGGCAAATTCATCGGCAAGGATGATGACCGGTCCGCGCGGTGCATGGTGCGGATACGTCCGGGGTTTCTCGCCGCGCGGCATGCTCCAGCCCGTGACCTTCCTGCCGATCAGTTCGGCAACAAGCTGCGACGTATGGCCCCCGCGGTTCCGGCGGACATCGACAATCAGGCCGTCCAATGCGGTTTCGGTGTCCAGGTCGCGGTGCAGCTGCGCCCAGCCGTTGGCCATCATGTCCGGGATGTGCAGGTAACCGAAGGTGCCGTTGGAGGCTTCCCGGACGGTCCGCCGGTTGCCGGCAACCCATTCCTGGTAACGCAGGCGTTCCTCATCCTTGACGGGCACGACGGCGACCCTGCGCTGGGTGCCGGCGGCAGGGCCGTGTGCCGGGCCGTTGAGGAGGGTCAGCTCCACGGCGCGGCCGGCGGCGCCGACCAGCTGCATGGCGGGCGTGACGCTCCCGGACAGCGGGACGCCGTCGATGGCCAGCAGGACGTCCCCTGCCTTTGCCCCGACTCCCGGCCTCGTCAGGGGCGAGGTTGCCAGGGGGTCGGAGGACTCGCCGGCCAGGATTCGGGTGATTTCCCATCCGGCGGCGGTGTGGGCGAGGTCTGCGCCCAGCCGCCCCTGGCCGCGGCTCCCGCGTTCGGTGACGGCGGCGGGCCGGACGTAGGCGTGCGAGGTTCCCAGCTCGCCGTGCAGTTCCCACAGCAGGTCCACGAGGTCGTCGTGGGACCCCAGCCGGTCAACCAGTGGGCGGTAGCGGGAGTGGATGGATTCCCAGTCCTGCCCGGCCATGTCCTCGGTCCAGAAGAAGTCGCGCTGCAGGCGCCAGGCTTCATCGAACGCCTGGGCCCAGACGCTGACCGGGTCCAGCATGACGCGGATCCGGCCCAGGTCCACCTTGACGACTTTCCCTGATTCCTCATCCGCCTTGGCGTCTGCCGGGACGACGGTGACCTGCTTGTCGCAGACCAGCACCACTTTGCTGCGGTCCCCGGAGAGCCGGTAGCTGTCCAGCGAATCCACCAGGGTCGACTTCCTGCGCTGCACGATGTCGTACCGCACCAGGCTGGGCCGGGCGTCCTTGTCCTCCTGGCTGGCTTTGCCGTCACCGGTGACGCCGGCCAGGACGGAGTCGAGCCACAGCAGCGCACCATCAGCGGCCTTCAGCGAGCTGTAGTTGCCCTGGGGCACCGGAACGCCGATCACGCGGTGGGCGAGGCCCTCCGCATCGACGCGCACGGCGGGCACGGCGTCTTCCCCGCTGTTGGCTGCAGGGCTGCCGCCGGCCTCAGTTTCGGCTTCCGGTTCCGGGCCTGCGGGGTCAACCGAGGGACCAAAGGGCGACGGCGTATCGGCCGCGAGAGCCACCAGGTAGGGCTTGATGGGGCTGGGGAAGGAAAGGTCGAACGAGTGCCCGTCGTAGACGGGATCGAAGCTGCGGTTGGACAGGAAGGCCAGGAATTTGCCGTCCGGGGTGAAAGCCGGGGAGGCGTCACGGAAGCGGCCGTCGGTGACCTCCACCGGCTCGGCATCCAGGTTGTCCACCGTGGCAAGCCGCAGCCTGCTCCGGGATCCGAAAGACGTCACCGGCTCCGACCACGCGAGCCATCGCGAGTCCGCGGACCATGCCAGTTCGGAAATGCTTCCTTCGCCGATGCTGGCAACCTGCGCGAGGTCCCCGTTGCGCGTATCCACCACGTGCACGTCGCCGAACGAGGTGCCGATGGCGAGCCACCGACCATCCGGGCTGGCTTCCAGCGAACTGGCGCGCGCGGGCGTGGGCACACTGATGCCCCCTCCCGCCGCGGCGGACTGGGCCTCCGCCACGGACGCCGATGCATCCGGAGCAACATCGGCCTGCTGTTCGTCGTCGGCCGGAGCGTGGCTGCTGCTGTGCCCCGCGAGGACCGCGGCCCCGGACGCGGGCACCGGCTGTGGCAGCTGCACCGAATCCTGCCCCTCCCCGGATCCCGGAGCGTGGGCTGGTTTCGCCGTCGAACCCGCAAGGCCGGCGTGCGCGGCAACAGCGTTCTTCGGCGCGCCTGCCGTGCCTTGCGGGACAGGAGCGGCGATGTCTTTGATGTGCAGCGCCTCAACGCCGTCGTGGTCTGCGACGTAGGCGATGCGGCCGTCCCCGAGGGGCCGCGGCAGCCGCCCCCGAACGCCCGGCGTGGCCTCGATGATGCGGGACGGGCCGTCCTTGTGCCGCAGCCAGTGGACCGTCCCGTGTGACTCGACGGCGCTGGCGGCGCCGGTGCCGTCCGGAACCACCGCCCCGAGATGTTTCGCGGCATCGAGGAGCGCGGGCCGCCGGCTCTGCGAGGCCGAGCCGAGGGTGATGTCGAGCTTGACCGCGTCCGAGCCGGCATCGTGGAGGACCCAGAGTTCACCGGCGGACTCGAAGATGACCCGCTTGCCGTCCGTGGCGGCGTGCCGCACGTAGAAGTCCTGGTGGTCAGTGTGCCGGCGCAGGTCCTTGCCGCTGGGCAGGACCGAATACAGGTTGCCGTAGCCCTCGTGGTCGGACAGGAAGGCGATCCTGCCGTCCACCCACAGGGGGTCGGTGAGGTTGCCGTCAAGGTCCGGCAGCAGCCGCTCGAATTCGCCATTGCCGTCGGCGTCGATCCACAACTTGCCGGCGGTGCCGCCGCGGTACCGTTTCCACCACGCTGGCTCACGGGAGAGCACGCTTCCCAGCACAACCGGACGCTCATCGCCCACTTCCGGCCCGAAGGCTACCGATTCAACCGGCCCGTACGGCAGTTCCTGGGCCCAGCCGCCGTCGAGCGGCACGCTGTACGCGTAGGTGTGCCGGCTCTCCGCCTGGCGGAAAGCGCTGGTGACCACCACCTCCCCGCCTGCAGTGAAACCCTTCACCCTGGTGGTGCTGTGGCCGAAGTAGGTCAGCTGGCGATAGCCGCCGCCGTCCACCTGCGCCGAAACGACCTCCGGAGCCGTCCCCTGGACAACGCTCCACACCAGGCGTTGGCCATCCGGGGTGAAACGGGGGTTGCGGGCAGGGAGCTGGAGTGAGGAAACACGCCAGGCCCTGCCGCCGGCCAGGGGCGCAATCCACACGTCGTCCTCGGCCACGAAGGTGACCAGATCGCCGTGCAGGTGCGGAAAACGGAGGTAGCTCGAAGAGGTCATCGTTTGATCATAGTCAACCCCTTCCCCGCGTCGCGGGAGGTGCCGGGGGGCCGTTGCCGTGGTGAGATGGAGCATGCGCATCGTCATGTCCGGCGCCTCCGGGCTCATCGGCACGTCCCTGTCCAAGGCCTTCCACGACGCCGGCCACTCGGTCGTGACGCTGGTGCGGCGGCCGCCCGCCCATGCGGCGGAGATCCGCTGGGACCCTGCATCGGGATCCCTTGACCCGCACGCCCTTGCTGGCGCCGACGCCGTCGTGAATCTTTCCGGCGCCGGGATCGGGGACAGGCCCTGGACCCGGAGGCGGGTAGCGGAGCTGTTCAATTCCCGCCTGGGGCCAACCCGGACCCTCGTACGGGCCATGGCGCAGCTGGATTCGCCGCCGAAGACGTTCATCAGCCAGTCCGGCTCCGGCTACTACGGCGACGCCGGCAATACCCTTCTGCGGGAGGACGCACCGGCGGGTTCCGGCATCCTTGCCCGGATTTGTGTTGAGTGGGAGCAGGCTGCCTTGGCGGCGCCCTCCGGGGTGCGCGTCGTGACGCCGCGTACCGGGGTAGTGTTCAGCCATTCGGGCGGGGCCCTGGGACGGCTGCTCCCCCTGCTGCGGCTAGGCCTCGGCGGTCCGTTCGGCAGCGGCCGGCAGTTCTGGCCATGGATAACGCTTCCCGATGTTTCAGCCGCTTTCCTCTTCCTGCTCGACTCCGCGGTCACTGGCCCGGTCAACCTGTCCGCTCCCGAGCAATCGGACGTCAACACCACCGTGGCAGCGTTGGCGCGCGCACTTCACCGCCCGGCCGTGTTCCGCGTTCCTGCCCCTGTTCTGCGCACCGCAATGCCGGGCCTGGGCGAGGAGCTCCTGCTGTACAGCCAGCGCATGGAGCCCGCGGTCCTCTCTTCCGCCGGTTTCCAGTGGCAGCACAGGCGACTGGAATCAGGGGCCCGATGGGTGGCCGGGGGCCACACCGGGGGCCGGGGCTAGCCGTGCGGGAGGGTTGATCGACGTCAAGCCCGGGCTTCAGCCCCCGGGCAGGATCTCACTGATCCTCCACTGGCCGTCCATCCGCACCAGGACCAGCCTGAGCCGTTGGGCCGGGCTGGGAGTACCTGCTGCCACCTCCGCGCCGCCGGCATCCACCGTCCGGTAAGCGGAGGTGGCGGAGGTCAGCCGGACAACCGTCCGCCCGCCGGCAGCCCCGTCGTCGACCGACAGGTCCGACACAGTGCTGGTGAATCCTTCCAGCCGAAGCCCCGCACCGTCCAGCTGGTCCGCAAGACGCCGGTCCGCCGCAGCTGCGGGTGACCCAGGCGCGTTGACCGCCTCCAGCAGTTCCAGGCTGCCACTGCTGAGGGCATGGTCCCGCAGGGCGGACATCCCCGTCACGGCCAGCAGGGGGTCCTCCGAGCGCGCCTGCTGGCGGGCGGTATCGATCCCGGCAGTATCAACCCGCGCCGCATCTGTCCCGCTCCCCTTGCTGCCCGTTCCGTCTTTGGCGCCCGTTCCATCTTCGGCGCCAGGGCCGGCAACCAGCGACGCAGCCGGCGCGGGCCAGGGACCGCTCGCCTGCCCGCCGGATGCGGTGCCGGTGAACGCCGAGAGCCACCAAATTCCCGCTCCGGCTGCCGCCAGGACCGGCACTGCGGCGCCGCGCAGGACCCGTGCGGCGGACCCCGCCGGGCCACGGGCGCGGGAGTCCGCGTGCTTTCCACGAAGGGGGGCGGTATGTGCCGCCTGCGGAAAGGGCATCCTCGGGGGCGACGGCGTCCGCCGGGTCAGGCGGCACGTCGCCGCCCGCCGGAACACGCCACGGAACATTCCACGGAGTTTGCCCGTGAGCCCGGCGCCGGAGTCCTGCCCCGGGTCGTGCCGGCGGGTGAGCAGTTCGGGAATCACAGAGGGGTGGACGGCATCAGCGAGGTCCACCGGCAACGGTGCGGCGCTGCGGTAGACGGCTGTCGCCAGAGCCATGGCCGTGGGCCGCTGCCGCCGGTCCTCATTGAGCCCGGCTTCCAGTGCCAGGGCCAGTTCCCTGGGGACGCCGGGAACCAGCAGGGAAAGCGGCGCCCGGTCGGCGGTGCGGCGCGGCGCCTCACCTGTGAGGCAGAACCAGCCCAGGGCTGCTGCCGCATAGACGTCCCGTTCGGGCTGGAGCCCGGCACGCACGGCATCCACAGGCGCCGGGTCCAGGAAGCCAGAGGTGCCGGGAAGCTCCGTGCTGCCCGGATCCCCGACCATCCGGGCAACGCCCACATCGGAGAGCATCGGCTTGCCCTGCCCGGTGAACAGTACATTCCCGGGCGCTACATCCGAGTGCGTGAAGCCCTTCCCGTGCAGGTAGCCAAGCGCCTGGGCAATGGGGGTCAGGACCGTGACGGTCTCCCCCACGCTGATCCTGCCCCGGGCGCCCACCAGCTGCGCCAGCGAACCACCGGCGGCGTAATCCATAGTCAAGGCTGCAGCGTTGCCGGATCCCGCCAAAGGCACCGCGTGGTGCGACCTGATGAGGTGCGGGTGGTCCAGGACCGACAGGATGCGGATCTCCCTCCTCATCTCCTCTTGGCTGACGCCCGGATTGCCCAGGCTCCCTGGGCCGGGGCGGAAACACTTCACCGCAAACTGCCTGCCGGTCCTCTGCTCGGTGGCCAGCCACACGTCCGCACTGCCACCCCGGCCCAGCAGCCGCCCGACGTCGTAACCGGCAATGTCCGGGGCCTCTGCATCGTCCATAGTCCATGTCTAGCCGAATCACGGCCGCGCTGCAGGAGTTATCCACAGGCATGGCGAGCTCACGACGTTCCAGGGCGGGCGGTGAGCTTGGACACTAAACCGGGAGCGCGCGGCTTCGGGGACTAAGCTGGATGCCATGACTCTTGAGTTTTCACAGCTGGGTCTTGCCCCTGACTTCGTCGATTACATGGACGGCTGGGATGCCCAGCGCGAACTCCACGACAAGGTTGTCGCCGGCGCTGCCCCCAGCACTGTCCTGCTTTTGGAGCACGCCGCCGTCTACACTGCTGGCAAGCTCACCGAGGACCACGAACGGCCGTTCGACGGCACACCGGTCGTTCCGGTGGACCGTGGCGGGAAACTGACGTGGCACGGGCCCGGACAGTTGATTGCCTACCCCATCCTGAAGCTGAAGAACCGCTCCGGCATCCGGGATTACGTTGAACGCCTCGAAGAGATCATGATCACCGTCCTGGCGGACTACGGCATCAATGCCGAGCGCATCAAGGGCCGCGCCGGCGTGTGGATCAAGGCCGACGCCAATGGCCCGGACCGCAAGATCGCCGCCATTGGCATCCGCGTCCTGAACGGCGTCACCATGCACGGCGTTGCCATTAACTGCAGCAACGACCTGGCACCGTATGGCCAGATCATCGCCTGCGGCATCACCGACGCGGGGGTGACCACGATGTCCCTGGAGACAGGACAGGACATCCAGCCGGCCCAGATCGTGGACCGGTTTGTGGAGGAATTCCGCAAGCACGAAGAAGCATTGGTTTCGAGCCCTGAAGGAGCTCTACTGTGACATTGGCACCTGAAGGCCGGAAGATGCTGCGGATCGAGCAGCGTAATGCTGCGGTTCCGGTCGAACGCAAGCCGGAGTGGATCAAGGCCAAGGTCCAGATGGGGCCCGAGTTCGTCGGGCTGAAGAACCTGGTCAAGAAGGAAGGCCTGCACACCGTCTGCGAAGAGGCCGGCTGCCCCAACATCTTCGAATGCTGGGAAGACAAGGAAGCGACCTTCCTGATCGGCGGCTCCGAATGCACCCGCCGGTGCGACTTCTGCCAGATCGACACCGGCAAACCCTCACCCCTGGACCGGTTCGAACCCACCAAGGTGGCCCGCTCCGTCCAATCCATGCAGCTGCGCTACGCCACCGTCACCGGCGTCGCCCGCGACGACCTCGACGACGAAGGCGTCTGGCTCTACGCCGAAACCGTCCGCAAGATCCACGAGCTGAACCCCGGCACCGGCGTCGAACTGCTCATTCCCGACTTCTCCGGCAACCCCGACCACATCAAGGCGATCTGCGACTCCAGGCCCGAAGTCTTCGCCCACAACGTCGAAACCGTCCCCCGGATCTTCAAGCGCATCCGCCCCGCGTTCCGCTACGACCGCTCCCTGGACGTCATCACACAGGGCCGCCGGCACGGGATGGTCACCAAGTCCAACCTGATCCTGGGCATGGGCGAAACCCGGGAAGAAATCAGTGAAGCCCTGAAGGACCTGCACGAGGCCGGCTGTGACCTGATCACCATCACCCAGTACCTGCGCCCGTCAGAGCGGCACCTGCCGGTGGACCGCTGGGTCAAGCCGCAGGAATTCGTGGACCTGCAGGAAGAAGCCAACGAGATCGGCTTCCTCGGCGTCATGAGTGGCCCGCTGGTCCGCTCCTCCTACCGCGCCGGCCGGCTCTGGGCCACCGCGATGCGCAAGAAAGGCCGCGACATCCCCGCCGAACTCGCCCACATCGCCGAAGGCATCCAGGACTCCGGCACCACCCGCCAGGAAGCCAGCAGCCTCCTCGCCGCCCATTCCTGAGGCCGGGGGAAAGCAGTGGCCAAGGGCCGGACACCGGAAGATTCCGGCGTCCGGCCCTTGGCTTTAAGTCACGTAGAATTGAGGCACTATGGCGAAATCCCCTGACTCCAGCAACCCCACCCCGGCGGGCTCCAGCGCGGTGAAGCGCGGCCTGTTCACGCGCAAGCCGAAGGAAGCAAAGGCCAAAAAGCCCAGCAGGTTCAAGCAGATCGGCGAGGTCTTCACTATGACCCGCCGCCACGACCCCATGGTCCCGTGGCTCATGCTGCTGGTCTTCCTGGGTGTTGTGGCCGTCAGCTTCCTGGTGGGCTTCTGGCTGGACAACTGGATCACGGGCCTGATCATCGGTATTCCGCTGGGCCTGCTGGCCGCTACCTTCATCCTGTCGCGCCGCGCCGAACGTGCGGCGTTCGCCCAGATTGAAAACCAGCCCGGCGCCTCCGGCGCCGCCTTGGGCACGCTCCGCCGCGGCTGGATCACTGAAGAACAGCCGGTGGCTGTCAATCCCCGCACCCAGGATGCAGTATTCCGCGCCGTTGGCCGTCCCGGCGTCGTGCTGGTCAGCGAAGGGCCCACCCACAGGGTGAAGCCGCTGCTTGATGCCGAGCGCAAGCGGCTGGCCCGGATCCTGCCCAACGTTCCGGTGCACACCATCCAGACCGGGCACGGCGAAGGCCAGGTTCCGCTGAGCCAGGTGGCGAAGCAGATGGGCAAGATGAAGAACGAACTGACCAAGCTGGAGGTCAGCACCGTGTCCAAGCGCATCGCATCCATGGGCACCCGGCTTCCCATCCCCAAGGGCATCGACCCGTACAAAGCCCGTCCCAACCGCGGACGCTAGGAACAAGCGCCCCGGCGCCGGCACCGCCCGGCCACCGGGGCGTTTTTCTTGCCCCCGGACCGGCGGCCTTCTACGCCAAACCTCAGCTCATGACAGGACGTCTCACCATGCCCCTGCGGACAACCGCCCTCCGCGCCTTCCGGATCCTTGCCGTTGCAGAAGCATTCAGCTGGGCGGCGTTGCTCACCGGCATGTACTTCAAATGGATTGCCGGCACCACGGAGGTGGGCGTCCAGGTGGCCGGGCCGATCCACGGGGCCCTGTTCGTGGGCTACGGGCTTGCCGCTCTCATCCTGTGGCGCGTCCAGCGCTGGCCGTTCCTGGTTGCCGTGCTGGCCGGTATCTCCGCTGTCTTCCCCTTTGCCACCATCTGGTTCGAAAGGTGGGCGGGAAGGCGCGGGCACCTCAGTGGCGCACACACGGACAACGCTGCCGATGACCTTGAACCCAGCCGGGCGTAGGCGCGGACAGGGGCGGAGAGGTTGGAGTCCACCAATGCGGGAACAAGGGTCACGGACCCAGTGAAGGGAAGCCCGGGCCGCCGGCGGGCCGTAGCCGTTCTCTCCCTGCTGGGCGCAACCCTGTTCTGGGCAGGGAACTATGTGGTGGGTGCCGGCGCCGTCCAGAGCATCGACCCGCTGAGCCTTGTCTTCCTGCGGTGGTTGCTGGCGCTGGTACCGCTGGTCGTCATAGCGCAGCTCGTGGAACGGCCCTGCTGGCGGTCGGTCCTCGCCGCGTGGCCGTGGCTGCTGTCGCTGGGCATGCTGGGCCTGCTCGGGTACAACCTGCTCCTCTATTTCGCATTGGAGCACACTGATGCCTTCAATGCCTCGCTGATCAACGCTTTTAACCCGGCGCTCATCACCCTGGCTGCCGCAGTCTTCCTGCGCGAACGGCTCACACCGCTGGCGGTGGCAGGTGTCCTGTTGGCCCTGGCGGGCGTCCTGATTGTCATCAGCGGGGGGAATATAGGGCGGTTGGTGGCCGCCGGTTTCGGCACCGGCGAGGTACTCATGGTGGGCGCCATCGTAGTCTGGACTGCGTACACCATCACAGGCCGGCTGGCACCGAAGATCCCGCCTATTACCGCAACAGCAGTGCAGGCGGCGGTGGTCGTGGCCATTCTGGGCCCGGTCCGCTTCGCCACGGGCGGCCTGGCACTTCCTCCAACAGGTGCCGCGCTGGCATCACTGCTGTTTATCGCCATCTTCCCGTCGGTGCTGTCGTACCTGCTGTGGAACCGGGCCCTGACGGTCCTGCCTGCGGCCGGCGCGGGAGTGTTCCTCAACCTCATCACCGTCTTCACCGCGATTCTGACCGTCCTTGCCGGGCAACTCCACACGACCGCCCAACTGGTGGGCGGCGCCGTCGTCATTGCGGGCGTGGTGGTGACCAACGCTCCGGCCTTCCGTCGGCAGAGACGGACCGGGGCACTGCCGGAGGCGTAAGCGGGACCGCTACCGGCGGATCAGGAGTGTGTTCATGGCTTTGTCATGCAGACCGCGCTGGTCGGGATCGAAAATCACTGCCGGTACCACCAGGCACAGCAGCAGCGTCCGCACCAATGCCGCGAGCGGACCCGGCGTCCCGCCGCCTGGCTTCACCACGGCGATGCCCATGGCGCGGTGGCCGATGCTGTAGCCGAGGGTCCCCACCAGGAGGATCTGCTCGATCGCAAAGACCGCAAGGGTGGCCCAGGAGTCCCCGGCAAAGGCAAAGTTGCTGATCAGCAGGGCGATGCCCCAGTCGATCATGATCGCCGCGATCCTGCGGCCTGCCCTGGCAATGGAGCCGGGCCCGGACTCCGGCAGGCCCAGGCGTTCCCCGGGATACTTGGAGATGCCGGAGGTGTCCGGTCCGCTGAGCCAGGACCCAATGTCTTTGCGATCTACCACCGTCCAAGCCTACCGGCCCTGCCGGCAGCGGACGCGCCCACACTGTGGATAGGACTCGACCACAGTGTGGACTGACGATAGCGTGGTCATAGCAGGGCATTCTGTAACCTGCCCGAAACAATGCGGACACGGACGGGAAATGCCGCATCCATAGTCTGTTAGCAGTTTCAAGTAATCCCACGGCAGGTGCACGCAGCAGGGAAAACAGTGCGTTCTCCCTGCCTTTGGATTGCGCTGGATCACATGGCTTGCATGCCAGATATTTACATATGCGTTAGGAGCATAGATGTTCAAGACTGCGGACGAAGTCCTCAAGTTCATCAAGGACGAAGATGTAAAGTTCGTCGATATCCGCTTCACCGATCTTCCGGGCGTCCAGCAGCACTTCAACGTCCCCGCCAAGAGTGTTGACGCCGACTTCTTCGTCAACGGCCAGCTCTTCGACGGATCCTCCATCCGCGGCTTCCAGGGCATTGCCGAATCTGACATGCAGCTGATCCCGGACGTCACCACCGCGTTCCTGGACACGTTCCGCATGGAGAAGACGCTCGCGCTGAACTTCTCCATCGTGAACCCCCGCACCGGCGACCCCTACCACCGCGACCCCCGCGGCGTTGCCGAGAAGGCTGAAGCCTACCTGGCCTCCACCGGCATCGCGGACACCGCCTTCTTCGCACCCGAGGCCGAGTTTTTCGTCTTCGACAACGTCCAGTACAAGTCCTCCCCCGAGGGCAGCTTCTACAAGATCGACTCCGAGGAAGCCCACTGGAACACCGGCCGCGAGGAAGAGGGCGGCAACCTGGGCTACAAGACCCCCGTCAAGGGCGGCTACTTCCCGGTCTCCCCCACCGACAAGCAGGCCGACCTGCGCGACGCCATGTGTGTTGCCCTGGACGAGGCCGGCCTTGAGGTCGAGCGCAGCCACCACGAAGTTGGGTCCGCCGGCCAGGCAGAGATCAACTACAAGTTCACCACCCTGACCCACGCTGCCGATGACCTGCAGAAGTTCAAGTACGTCATCAAGAACACGGCTGACGCCTGGGGCAAGTCCGTGACCTTCATGCCCAAGCCGGTCTTCGGTGACAACGGCTCCGGCATGCACTGCCACCAGTCGCTGTGGAACGGTGGCGAGCCGCTGTTCTACGACGAGAAGGGCTACGCCGGCCTGTCCGACACCGCCCGCTGGTACATCGGCGGCCTGCTGAAGCACGCCTCCGCCGTCCTGGCCTTCACCAACCCGACGGTGAACTCCTACCGCCGCCTGGTCAAGGGTTTCGAAGCCCCGGTCAACATGGTCTACTCGCAGGGCAACCGCTCCGCCGGTATCCGTATCCCGATCACCGGTTCCAACCCGAAGGCCAAGCGCATCGAGTTCCGCGCTCCGGACCCCTCCTCCAACCCGTACCTGGCGTTCGCTGCCCAGCTGATGGCCGGCATCGACGGCATCCGTAACCGGATTGAACCGCCGGCTCCGATCGACAAGGACCTCTACGAGCTTCCCGCCGAGGAAGCCAAGGACATCCCCAAGGCTCCGGGCACCCTGGAGGAAGCGCTGGAGGCCCTGCGCGAGGACAACGAGTTCCTGCAGGCCGGCGGCGTCTTCACCCAGGACCTGATCGACACCTGGATCGAGTACAAGTACGAGAACGAGATCCGCCCGCTGTCCCTGCGCCCGAACCCCTACGAGTTCGAGCTCTACTACGGCGTCTAGGTAGATCCCGCGGGTAGAGCCGGCATCGTCCGCACACTCCGCAGGAACCGGATTTGGAAAGGCCGGCCTCAGGTTTACCCCTGAGGCCGGCCTTTTCGCGTTCAATGCTCCTGAAACCTTGGCGGGTAGGTCCCCGCGGCGGCCGTTTCGTCACAAGGCAAGCATTGTTGGATGTTTCTCCCTATTTGTCACGCCGGTAACTTATGCTCCTCCTATCATCAACCGCTGCACCAGCGGCAGCACTATGAGAAAAGAAAATCCATGGGGGCATCTCAGAGGCGGCTACTGGCGGCCGCTGCTTCACTCGCCATTGCAACTTCCAGCATCGGATCCGTTGCACCGGCCACCGCAGCACCAACCACCGCGGTAACGACTGATCAGCTTACGAAGCCAAGCTACTTCCCGACCGAACCAGCCCCAGCGTCGACAGGAATTCAGCCGACGCCTGCGCCCACCGAGGCGGCACCTGCTGCTACAACCATGCCGGCGCCCGCGCCGGTGCCAAGCAGCAACCAAGCCTCGGAACGGGCAGTGGCAGCTCCAACTGTGTCACCGGAGGCTGCACCAACAAGCACCGCCAGCCCTACACCGAATGTCGCCAGCGAAAGCTACCCAGTGGAGGGGGCCATCGGCGCTAAATACGAAACCGCGTCGGCCATCCTCGGAGAAGCTACCTCCCAGGAGTTCACAAACCAGCGTTTCGGTGGCGCCTACCAGCTCTTCCAGAATGGCACCATCGCATATCTTCAGCAGTATGGCGCCTTCATGGCCATCCGGGGCATCAATGCTGTTTGGCGGTCCATTGGTGCGCAGGACAGCGAGCTCGGCTATCCGACCTCCGATGAGCATGCAAATGAGCGCGCACTCACAGCCGGCGGCGTGACCCAGAATTTCCAATTTGGCAAAATCTCGTGGTCCTATTTCAATGGCGCGAGGATTACCAAAGGCGGCATTGGTGCCACGTGGGATAACGCTGGCGGCGCTGCGGGCGAACTCGGCTACCCCACGACGAATGAGTACACCCTGGTGGCCAGCGGTGTCATGCAGGGCTTCGAATACGGCAAGGTCTACTGGGGCGCCGCAACCGGCTCACACATTATCAAGGGCAGTATCGGGGCGACGTGGGAATCCCTCGGCGGCCCGCTCAGTGGCCTTGGCTATCCCACAACGGATGAATAACGCCACCGCAAACGGCGGCGTCACCCAAGCCTTCCAGTATGGCCAGATTGTCTACTCCCCGTCTACGGGCGCCCACTTCATCCTGGGCGGCATAGCTGCGGCCTGGCTCAGCATGGGTGGGCCCAACAGCGGCCTTGGTTACCCGACCAGCAACGAAATCGCCGGCCTGACCGGCGGTGGTGCGAAGCAGTACTTCCAGTACGGCGAAATCGTGTGGTCGCCCAGCGCCGGCACCAGGATCATCACCGGCGGGATCCGTTCCGCATGGGTTGGTCAAGGTTCGGAAGCCGGCCGCCTCGGTTACCCCACGACGAACGAATACGGAATCATCAGCGGCAGAGCCCAGGACTTCCAAGGTGGCCGCATCACGTGGTATCCGGGCGGTGTCAGGATCGAGTACACCCCGGACGCTCACTAGCGGGTCCCGGCACCTTCGAAGCCGGCAGGATCCCGGCTAAGGTGGAGGCCCGGCTCCAGACGTGCTGAGACCGGGAGCCGGACCCCCTTGACGAATGCCCCCCGAGACGAAGACTCTGTCCAGCCTTCCCCCCAACAAGGTTGGAGAACACCGTCAATTGTAAGCGGCAACTTTAAACTGACCGGAGACGGCAAAACTGGTTGACCGTTCGCGGCAGTGGTTTTGACCAGCGGCGGCAAGCATTTTTGGACAGCAGTAGGCCACGGTGTGTGGCTAGGCGTGCTGGGATTCCTCTTGTCCATCCCTCGTGTCGTTACGGGGAGAGCCCCTTCCTTCCGCGGTGAAATGGCGATGCCAATCGTCTGTGTTTCACCCGTTGTGGGAAGGAAGGGGCTCGTTGTGAAGTCTCCAGGAGAGTTCATGGAAATTTTAGCTGCTTACGATTTAACCCGGTCGTACCGGGATGCCGCGAAGATCTGCGGCGTCTCACACAACACGGTCCGCTCTTATGTGAAAGCCCGCCAGGACGGTGCGCAGGCGCCGGTGGCCCGGCAGCGCGGCCGGATGACTGACCCGTTCCTGCCACAGTTGATCTCCTGGGTCGAGCAGTCCCGCGGGAAGATCCGCGGCGATGTGGTGCATGAGAAACTTGTCGCTTTGGGGTTCACCGGGTGTGAGCGGACGACCAGGACCACGCTGGCTGAACTGAAGGCGAAATACCGGGCCCGGAACGTGCGTGTGCACCGTCCTTGGACTCCTGAGCCGGGTCTGTGGCTTCAGTATGACTACGGCGACGGACCCGTCGTTGACGGGGTGAAGACCGTGCTGTTCGTGGCCTGGCTGGCCTTCTCCCGGTTCCGGATTGTGATTGCTTTGCGGGATAAGACCATGCCGAGCGTGTTCGCCGCCCTGGACAGGGCGTTCCGGCTGATCGGCGGGGTTCCGAGAGGGTGTTTCATTGAGTGTGTAAGGGTCCGGTCTCTAACTAGGGTTTGACCTGCGGTTTTACCCTTGAAAGGACGGGCCCTCTTGGCCGAAATTAGTACGACAACCAACCCCTTGGAAGGCGTTTTGAGCGCCGACCAGATCGACGCTCTTGTCACCGCGGCGGAGGACCTTGGAGAGGGCCGCAATGGTGTTGAGGAGCTCCTCTCCCGGATGACCCGCGCGGTCCTGGAACGGGCCCTGGAAACCGAGATGAGCGACCACCTCGGCTACGAGTCCGGGGACCCTGCCGGGCAGGGCACGGGTAACTCCCGCAACGGCAAAACCACCAAGAGCGTGCAGACCCTTCAGGGGCCGGTGCAGGTCACCGTGCCCCGGGACCGGAACAGTTCCTTCGAGCCGGTGATCGTGCCCAAGCGGGCCCGCCGGCTGGGCAAGGTCGAGGATATGATCCTCTCCCTCTACGCCCGCGGCATGAGCACCAGAGATATCGGCTCCCACCTTGATGAGATCTACGGGACCAAGGTCTCCGCGGCGACGATTTCCAGGGTCACGGACGTGATCGCCGACGAAGTCGCCCAATGGCAGAACAGGCCGCTGGAGTCGGTGTATCCGATTGTCTATATTGACGCTATTTGGCTGAAAATCAGGGACGGCGGGGTTGTGGTGAATAAGGCCTGCCACGTGGCCGTCGGGGTGGATGTGGAGGGCCGCAAGCAGGTCCTGGGTCTGTGGCTGGGCACCAGCGAAGGGGCGAAGTTCTGGGCCAACGTGCTCACCGAAATCCGTAACCGCGGAGCGTCCGACATTCTGATCTTGTGCTGCGACGGGCTCACCGGGCTGCCGGCAGCCGTGAACAGCATCTACCCCCAGACCGTCGTGCAGACCTGCGTCGTGCACCTGCTGCGCTCGGCCATGAAATACGCCTCCTACAACGCACGCAAGGCCATGGCCCGGGACATGCGCCCGATCTACACGGCACCGACCGTACAGGCGGCCGAGCTGGCGATGGAAGCCTTCGCAGAGACCTGGCAGAGCACGGCTCCCGGGGCGGTGCTGGCGTGGCGGAACGCGTGGGAGGACTTCACCCCGTTCCTGGCCTTCACCCCGGAGATCCGCAAGGTCATCTACACCACGAACCAGATCGAATCGATCAACTACCAGCTGCGGAAGATCACCAAAACCAGAGGATCATTTCCCTCCGACGAGGCCGCGATCAAGCTCGTCTATCTGGGAATCCGGAACATCGAAACCACCCGCGGCGGTGAGCTCGGAACCGGCACACTGGGCTGGCACCAGGCACTGAACGCCTTCGCCGTGCAATTCCCCAACCGACTCCCCATCTGACCACCCGGCAGAACGGATAACCGACCGGTCCCTTACACAGAAAACTTGACACCCCCGGTTCCGACCTACATTTTGACGGATAACGAGAAGACCGTCACGGTCGAGCACGTCGCCGGGGTCCCGGTCCGCAACCATCAGATCGTGGCCTTCGCGAGGCACTATTCAACCTCGCTGCAGACGTGTCTGCCGGCGGACCCGGCCTCGAAGGGCGGGGTGGAGAACGCGGTGAAGATCGCCAAAGCCGACCTCGTCCCGAAAGAGACCAATCTGCTGCCCGAGTACCGGTCTTTCGCCGAGCTGGAGGCGGCCTGTGAGGTGTTTATGGAGGAGGTGAATTCGCGGGTGCACCGGGCCACTCTTGAGATCCCGAAGGACATGCTCCGGGTTCTCGAACAGCCCCGGTTGCACCCGGTCCCGGCGACCCCGGTGACGGCGAGTTTCGGCCATACCCGGCAGGTCCCGCCGAACATGCCCATGATCACCTTCCAGCAATCCCGGTACTCCGTCCCGCACACCCTGATGGGTCAGATGGTGTGGGTACGGGGCACCGAAACCGAGGTGATCATCGTCCACGTCGGGGACTCCGGCCCGGTCGAGGTCGCCCGGCATAAGCTCACCCGCCCCGGCATCCCCGCGATCATCGAGACCCACTTCCCGCCCGCCCCTGCAGGGGCCCTGGAACGGGTGATCCGCCCGACGAACAAGGCAGAGGAGGAGTTCCTGGCCCTCGGCGCCGGCGCCGCGCTCTGGCTCAAGGAAGCCGCCGCCGCGGGCACCCAGAAGATCCGGCACAAAATGGAACGCGCCGTCACCCTCGCCAAGGTCCTTGGCGCCGACGAGGTCGACAAGGGCCTGGGAGCGGCAGCGGTGCACCAGCGCTTCACCCACGAGGACCTGATCTCCATCGTCAACACCGGCAACGGGAAAAGCCACACGACCGGGGCCACCCACACCGTCACCGACCAGGGCCGGTGGCTGAGTCAGGGCACCAGCGCCTGGGCCAACTTCGGCACCGCCCCTAACACCACCAGCGATGAAGACTTTGAAGGAGCCATCGATGAGCGCTAACACCATGACCCCGCCCCTGGCTGACGCGGCGGTGGAGAACGTGATCGCGCTGATGCGCACGACCCGGATGCCGCACGCCCGCGCTGTGGTCGCCGAGGTCCTTGCCACCGCGAAAGCCCAACGCTGGGACCCCACCGAAGTCGTCCGCGTCCTGCTCGAAGCCGAAGCCACCGGCCGGAACGCCTCGATGCTGGCCACCCGGCGCAAACGTGCCGGATTCCCCACCGGGAAGACCTTCGATGTCTGGGACGAAGCCCTCTCCACCCTGCCGGCTGCAACAACGTCGTTCCTGCGGACCCTGGAATGGGTGCGGCGGCGGGAGAACCTGATTGCCTGCGGGCCCTCCGGCACCGGCAAGACCCTGCTTCTGGAAGCCCTCGGCCAACTGGCCATCGATCAGGGCATGTCCGTGTCCTGGCTCAGCATGGAAGACCTCGGCGCTCTCGTGCGACGGCACCGCATCGATGACAGCGTCAACAAAGCCATCACCCGCGCCACGAACGTGGATTTGATCTGCATCGACGACATAGGCCTGCTGCCGGTCTCCGCCGACGCAGTCGAGGGCTTCTACCGGGTCGTGGAAGCCTCCTACGAAAAGCGGTCCCTGGCGATCAGCTCGAACATCCACCCCTCCGGGTTCGATGAGCTCATGCCCAAAACCATCGCCACCGCGACCGTGGACCGGCTTCTCCACCACGCCCACCTCTGCCAAACCAGCGGCGAGTCCGTCAGGCTCATGCAAGCCCAAAACGGGAAAGGAACCCGCCCGATGAGCTAACCCAAAACCCCGGTCAGGCGCCCCAAAACCCGGCACGCCCGGGGCGCCTGACCCTGTCCAAAAATACTTGCCGCGACCGGTCAAACACCTGCCGCCAGCGGGCAAACCAACCTGCCGCCACCGGTCATTTCTAAGTTGCCGTTGACAGTCAATCCACATAATCGGGCAAACGGTTGCTGAGCGCAACGCCGGCACCGTCCGTTACGCCGCCGGAGCGCCGGCAAAGGCGCGGAACATGGTCCGCTGCGGCCCGGCCGATCCGCCCGTGTATTGGCCGCAATCAACATAGCCGGCGCGGCGGTAAGCGGACAGGCCGGCCGGGTTCGCCTCATTGACGGAGAGTACGACGCCGGACTGGCCGCTTTGGTGCCTCATGGTGAGCTTCTGCGCGGCCTCCGCAGCGGCGGCAGCAGCGCGCGTCCCGAGGCCCGAGCCCTGGTGCCGCCGGTCGATCAGGAAGCCGCGCAGCAGCCAGGCGGAGTGGTCGTCGGGCCAGCCGGCAAGGCGCGCCGCCCCCGCCTGCAGGGTCAGCAGGCCGACGACGGCGCCGGCCCATTCGATCACGTACGGCCGCCGCGCCGCTTCCGCCAGTCCGGCAAGGGCCATCCTCAGCGGATCACCGACGAAGCGTTCCTGCCCGGGAGCCAGTTCAAGCTCCGCAACAGCGCCCAACTGGATTGCACGGGCGTCGGCGTCCAGGTCCCGCAGCGGAATGAGCCATACCGGCCCGCCCGTGCAGCTGTCACTGCCCATAGAAGACACGCTCGAAGACTGCCCGTGCACGGCGGCTCACCCGCAGGTAGTCCTCCTCCAGCGCGGTGGCATTGCCGGGCTCATAGCCACACCAGCGCGCCACGGCCTCAAGGTCCCGGCGTGAGGAGGGCAGGAGGTCGGAGGCCTTGCCGTTCCAGATGACGTTGGCGGACCGGATCCGGCTTGCCAGCCGCCAGGCCCGGACCAGCAGGGCTGCGTCCCGCCCGGCCAGCAGTTCCAGCTCCGCCGCGGCTTCCAGGGCTTCCACGGTGGAGGTGGTCCGCAGCTCCGGATGCTTGCCCGCGTGCTGGAGCTGGAGCAGCTGGACGAGCCACTCAACGTCACTGAGTCCCCCGCGGCCCAGTTTGAGGTGCCGGGCGGGGTCGGCGCCACGTGGCAGCCGTTCGGATTCGACGCGGGCCTTGATCCGCCTGATCTCCCGTACATCCTGCTCCGACACGGATTCGGGGTAGCGGATGGGATCGACGAGCTGGATGAAGTCTGCAGCGAGGCCGTCGTCGCCTGCCATGGGGCGCGCCCGCAGCAGCGCCTGGGCCTCCCAGATCAGGGACCAGCGGCGGTAGTACTCGGCAAACGACTCAAGGGAACGGACCATGGCGCCGTTCTTTCCCTCCGGCCGGAGATCGGGA
The DNA here is from genome assembly GCF_057369995.2 of Arthrobacter sp. MOO21. NCBI lineage: Bacteria > Bacillati > Actinomycetota > Actinomycetes > Micrococcales > Micrococcaceae > Arthrobacter > Arthrobacter sp. MOO21. The sequence goes on from NZ_CM170671.2 coordinate 4,337,006, forward strand.
TCCATCTGGAGGACGCGTTCGGCCATGATGGCGGGCTTCAGCGGCTGGGTCAGGAGGCTGGAGACCTTGGCGACGATGCGGGCGGCCTGCTCCTGCGCTTCGGCCTCGGAAAAGCCGGGCAGGGCCCGGTGGACGTACATGACGTCGGCGTCGGAGCCATAGCCGATCTCCTGCCCGCCCTGCCGGCCCATCGCCACTACAAGCACTGCGGTCTTCAGGGGCCCGTTGGCGGACACTATGCCCTCCGCCACCCGCAGCGCACCCAGGACAGCGGCCCGGTCCGTGTCCGCCAGCGCCCTGCCCACCTGGTCCTGGTCCAGCAAGCCTGCGGAATCGGCGATCGCAATGCGCAGGATCTCGCGGCGGCGGATCAGACGGATCAGCCGCATGGCGCTCTCCGGGTCCTTGTGCCGGGACATCTTGGAGGTGATCTCGTGCCACTGCGCCTGGAAATCAACCGGGGCCAGGTCCTTGTCGTGCCCCAGCCAGGCCACCGATTCCGGCGACACCTCCAGCAGGTCGGCGATCAGCCGGGAATTGGACAGCATGTGGCAGAGCCGCTCGGCGGCGGCGTTGGAGTCGCGGAGCATGCCGAGGTACCAGTGGGTGGTGCCCAGCGCCTCGCTGATCCGGCGGAAGGCCAGCAGGCCGGCGTCGGGATCCACGCCCTCGGCCAGCCAGTCAAGCAGGATGGGCAGGAGCTGCCGCTGCAGGGCCGCGCGGCGGCTGACACCGGCGGTCAGGGCCTCGATGTGCCGCATGGCACCCTTGGGGTCCCGGTACCCGAGGGCGGCGAGCCGGCCCTCTGCCGCTTCGGGCGTGAGCCTCGCGTCCTCGCTGCTGAGTTTCGCCGCCGTATTCAGCAGGGGACGGTAGAAGATGCGCTCATGCAGTTCACGGACGGAGCGCTTGGTCTTCTGCCAGGCGGACAGGAGCGCATCGGGGTGCGGCCGTTCGTTGGAGAACGGACCCAGCACTGCCTTGGCCAGTGACCGCAACGCGGGCTCGGCAACCGGCATGAGATGCGTGCGGCGGAGCTGGAACAGCTGGATGCGGTGTTCCAGCAGGCGCAGGTAGCGGTAGGCGTTGTCCAGGGCGGCGGCGTCGGACCGCCCGATATAGCCCCCGGCCGAAAGCGCCGCGATCGCGGACGTGGTGTCCCGCCGTCGTAATGTCTCATCCGACTTGCCATGCACCAGCTGGAGCAACTGGACAGTGAACTCAACGTCCCGCAGGCCGCCACGGCCAAGCTTGATCTGCCGTTGCTCTTCCGCCGCTGGGATGTGCTCGGTGACCCTGCGGCGCATGGCCTGCACGGACTCGACAAAGCCTTCACGGCCCGCCGAATTCCAGATCAGCGGGGCCACGGCCTCCTCGTACTTGCGGCCCAGGTCCGCGTCGCCGGCGATGGTGCGGGCTTTGAGCAGGGCCTGGAACTCCCAGCTCTCGGCCCACCGCGCGTAATACGTCTCGTGCGAGGCGAGGGTGCGGACCAGCGGGCCCGACTTACCCTCGGGCCGGAGGTTGGCATCCACTTCCCACAAACCGGGTTCCCTGGCAACGGAGGAGATGGCCCGCGAGATGCCGCTCGCCAGGGCCGTGCCGATCGTGTTGGCCTGGGCGTCCTCAAGGCCGCCGGCGTCCACCACATAGATGACGTCGACGTCGGAAATATAGTTCAGTTCGCGGGCTCCGCATTTGCCCATGCCGATCACGGCGAGGCCGACGTCCGCCACGTCCGCGGCGCTGTACTGCTCCCCGGCCTCCGCGCGGGAGACTGCGAGGGCGGCCTCGATGGCGGCACCGGCAAGGTCCGCCAGCTCCCCGCCGACAGAGGGCATGAAGTCCAGCGGGTCCGCCGCGCACAGGTCCTTGATGGCCAGGTCCACCACCCCGCGGCGGTAGGCCGTGCGCAGGGCAACGTAGGCGTCGGAACCGGTGGCTGCGGCGACAGGGCGGGCAGCCCGGGGGTCTGCGCCCACGGCTTGCAGGAGGGTTGCGCGCAGGCGCCCGGGGTCGGCAGGCAGGGGTTCCGGGCTGACGCGGACGTCGAACGCGTCGAGGTGCTCCGGGTGCCGGATGAGGAACTCCCCCAGCGCTTCGGAGGCGCCGAGCAGCCGGTACAGCGGCTCACTCTTTTCCGGGTCCGCAGCGGCCAGGTCCCGCAGCTGCGGGTGCTTTTCGATCAGCCGGACCAGGGACTGGAGGGCGGTGTCCGGGCTTGCAGCCAGGTGCAGGCCCGCGAAGAGCCTGTCCTGGTCCAGCCCTTCCAGCTCGCGCGCAGCCAGGAAGCGTTCGCCCTTTTCCAGGTCGCTGAATCCGGCCGCGATGAGGCGGCGTGCCAGGCTCACGCCGGCCGCCTAGAGGATGCCGAGGTTGCGCTGCAGCTCGTAGGGCGTCACCTGCAGCCGGTAGTCCTGCCATTCGGCGCGCTTGTTCCGCAGGAAGTGCTCGTAGACCTGCTCGCCGAGGATCTGCGGCAACAGCTCCGAGTCCTCCATGGAGCGGATGGCGTCGTGCAGGCTGGCCGGCAGCGGATCGTGCCCCATCGCCCGGCGCTCGGCCGAGCTGAGCGACCAGACGTCGTCCTCCGCCGCGGCCGGCAGGTCGTAGCCCTCCTCGATGCCCTTCAAACCGGCGCCGAGCAGGACGGCGTAGGCGAGGTACGGGTTGGCCGCCGAGTCGATGCCGCGGTACTCGATCCGGGCCGACTGCCCCTTGCTGGGCTTGTACAGGGGCACGCGGACCAGCGCCGAACGGTTGTTGTGTCCCCAGCTGAGGTAGCTGGGTGCCTCGCCGCCGCCCCAGAGCCGCTTGTAGGAGTTGACGAACTGGTTGGTCACCGCGGTGAACTCCGGCGCGTGCTTGAGGATGCCGGCGATGAACTGGCGGGCGGTCTTGGACAGCTGGTATTCCGCGCCGGCTTCAAAGAACGCGTTGCTGTCGCCTTCGAACAGCGAGAAGTGGGTGTGCATACCCGAGCCGGGGTGGGCCGTGAACGGCTTGGGCATGAACGTGGCGTAGGTCCCCTGCTGCAGGGCCACCTCCTTGATGACGGTGCGGAACGTCATGATGTTGTCCGCCGTCTGCAGGGCGTCGGCGTAGCGGAGGTCGATCTCGTTCTGGCCGGGGCCGCCCTCGTGGTGGCTGAATTCCACCGAGATTCCCACCGATTCCAGCATGGTGACGGCGGTACGGCGGAAGTCCTGGGCCACGCCGCCTGGCACGTGGTCAAAGTAGCCGCCCTCGTCAACCGGCACCGGAGCGCCGTCCGGGCCCAGTTCCTGGGACTTGAGAAGGTAGAACTCAATCTCGGGATGGGTGTAGCAGGTGAACCCCATGTCCGCGGCCTTGGCAAGGGTCCGCTTGAGGACGTTGCGCGGATCCGCGGTGGAGGGCTCGCCGTCGGGGGTCAGGATGTCGCAGAACATGCGCGACGTCTGCTCGGTCTCCCCGCGCCACGGCAGGATCTGGAAGGTGGCGGGGTCGGGCTGCAGCAGCATGTCGGACTCGAAGACGCGCGCCAGGCCCTCAATGGAGGAGCCGTCAAAGCCGAGGCCTTCCTCGAAGGCGCCCTCCACTTCCGCGGGGGCCAGGGCCACGGACTTCAGCGATCCCACGACGTCGGTGAACCACAGGCGCACGAAACGTACGTCGCGCTCTTCGATTGTGCGCAGGACAAACTCTTGCTGGCGGTCCATGATGGCCTCTTCTCCGGTCAACGTCCATGCTCCGGGGCCCCGCACAGGGGAAGCCGGCAGCAGTTCATCAACACTGTACTAAGCATTCGGCGCCGATGCTTGAGCCTGCGCGGCGCGTAACACAGCATTAACCTCCGCGGCCGGGCGTGCAGGCGGGGCACCCCCGTTTGGCCGCCGATACAGGGCGCCCGGGTGCCCGCGATATGGCGCTAATCACCCTTCGCCGCCTGCTGCCGCGGTAGCTAGGACGGCGGGTACCGCATTACGCTCATCCCATGGCTTCCAGCAACAGTTCCGACTCAAGCGTGTCCGCCGACGTACCCGCCCCCTACGGCAGCGGGCCCGGGCAACAGCCCGCTGCCGCTGCGGAACGGAAGCCGGCGAAGGTCCGCATCCACCACCTGCAGCAGGCCAAGAAGAACGGAACGCGGTTCGCCATGCTGACCGCCTACGAACAGTACACCGCCGAGATTTTCGACGCCGCCGGCATCGAAGTCCTTCTGGTCGGGGACTCGGCGTCCAACAACGTGTTCGGCAATGAGACCAGCCTGCCCGTCACCGTGGATGAGTTGCTGCCGCTGTGCCGGGCTGTTGCGCGGTCGGCCAAGCGCGCCCTGGTGGTGGCGGACCTTCCCTTCGGCAGTTACGAAGTCTCGGCCGAACAGGCGGTCGCCGCCGGCGTCCGGTTCCTGAAGGAAGGCCTGGCCCACGCCGTGAAGATCGAGGGCGGAAAGTATTACGCGCCAACGGTCCGGGCGATGGTTCAGGCGGGCATTCCGGTCATGGCGCACATCGGATTCACCCCGCAGAGCGAACACGCCCTGGGCGGCTACCGGGTCCAGGGCCGCGGCGACGACGCGCAGCGGCTGATTGACGACGCCCAGGCCCTGGCCGGGGCAGGCGCGTTCTGCGTGCTGATGGAGATGGTACCGGCCGAAACCGCCGCGGCGGTCGACGCTGCAGTCGACGTCCCCACCGTAGGCATCGGCGCGGGCAAGGCAACCACCGGCCAGGTGCTGGTGTGGCAGGACATGGCAGGGCTGCGCGGCGGCCGGATGGCGAAGTTCGTCAAGCAGTACGCGGACCTGCGCAGCACCCTCCTGGACGCCGCGACGGCCTACGGCGAGGACGTCCGGTCAGGCGCGTTCCCCGGCCCGGAACATTCCTTCTAACTTTTTGAACGGCCCTGAAACAGGCGACCTGACCGCAACGGGCGGGTGACGTGTCGGCGTCTGGTGGTGCTCCGGAAGCGGACGTCAAGGTGAGGCCGCCCGCGGCCGAGGCAGTCCGCGGAGGAGCGCCGCCCAGGCGCCCCTGCGCCCGCCACCTGTTCAGTCGTCGTCGCCCTTTTCCCAGGCCTCGTTGCGCGCCTTCACCTTCTCCAAAGCATGCTCGGCTTCGGCCCTGGTCTTGTACGGGCCAATGAGCTGGCTCCAGTCCGACAGCCGGTCCTCTTCCACCTCGTGGGTGTTGATGTTGAACCAATACTCGGTCATCGTTGCTCCTCGTTCCGTCGGGGGCACCGCAGGGTGACCCACGTAACTTAAACCCCGCGGCGGGTCTTCGCCGCCTGTCGGTTATTGGGCGTTCAGCGGTGCCTTATATGATCAATCTATGCCTTCCCTTGCCTCGACTGCACCCATCGGCACCCTCACCCCTGGAGCCGTCAGCCCGCAGCGTCCCGTTCCGGCGTCCATCCCCCGCCCGGAGTATGTCGGCAAGCCTGCCCCGGCCAAGTTCACCGGATCCGAGGTCAAGTCCGCCGGGACGATCGAGAAGATCCGGGTCGCCGGAAAGATCGCAGCCCAGGCCATCGTGGAGGTCGGAAAGCACATCCAGCCAGGCGTCACCACGGACCAGCTGGACAAGGTGGGCCACGAATTCCTGCTCGACCACCACGCCTACCCCTCTACCCTGGGCTACCGCGGCTTCCCCAAGTCGCTGTGTTCGTCCCTGAACGAGGTTATTTGCCACGGCATTCCGGACAGCACGGTGGTCCAGGACGGCGACATCCTGAACATCGACATCACGGCGTACATCGACGGTGTCCACGGCGACACGAATTACACCTTCCTGGTGGGCGACGTCGACGAGGAGTCCCGGCTGCTGGTGGAACGGACCCGGGAGTCGCTGAACCGGGCCATCAAGGCGGTGGCCCCGGGCCGGGAGATCAACATCATCGGCCGTGCCATCGAGTCCTATGCCAAGCGCTTCGGCTACGGCGTGGTGCGCGACTTCACCGGCCACGGCGTCGGCGAGGCCTTCCACACCGGCCTGATCATTCCCCACTACGACGCCGCCCCTGCCTACAACACCGTCATCGAGGCCGGCATGGTGTTCACCATCGAGCCGATGCTCACGCTGGGCACGGTGGAATGGGACATGTGGAGCGACGACTGGACGGTGGTCACCAGGGACCGCAAGCGCACGGCGCAGTTCGAACACACGCTGCTGGTCACCGAGACCGGCGCAGAAATCCTGACCCTCCCCTGACCGGGCCCCACCGGCAAAAGCACGTAGAACCAAGCACGCAGAACCGGTCCACGCCGGAGAATCCACACCAGGGGCGCCCCGATGCGCCCCTTACCTGCCCGCCCCTGTCACGAACGGAAAACCGCATTGGCCAAGAACGACGAGAAGCCGCACAAGAACGAACCGCTGATCGGCATCGATATCGGTGGAACGGGTATCAAGGGCGGCATTGTCGACCTGAAGAAGGGCAAGCTCCTGGGTGACCGGTTCCGCGTGCCCACCCCGCAGCCCGCCACCCCGGAGGCGGTGGCCGAAGCCGTGGCCCTGGTGGTGGCGGAACTCTCGGCCCGGCCCGAGGCGCCTGCCGCCGGTTCGCCCGTCGGCGTGACGTTCCCCGGCATCATCCAGCACGGTGTGGTCCATTCGGCCGCCAACGTGGACAAGAGCTGGCTGGAGACGGACATCGACGCGCTCCTCACCGCGCGGCTGGGCCGGCCGGTTGAGGTCATCAACGACGCCGATGCCGCAGGCCTGGCCGAAGCCCGCTACGGCGCCGGCGCGGGCGTGTCCGGCACCGTCCTGGTCATCACGCTGGGCACCGGCATCGGATCAGCCTTCATCTTCGACGGCAAGCTGGTGCCGAACGCTGAGCTGGGACACCTGGAAATCGACGGTTTCGACGCCGAGTCGAAGGCGTCCGCCGTGGCACGGGAACGGGACGGCCTGTCGTGGGACGAGTACAGCGTGCTGCTGCAGCGCTACTTCTCGCATGTCGAGTTCCTGTTCTCGCCGGAACTGTTCATCGTGGGCGGCGGTATTTCGAAGCGCGCGGATGAATACCTTCCCAACCTCAAGCTCCGCACGCCGATCGTGCCTGCCGTGCTGCGCAACGAGGCAGGAATTGTGGGCGCCGCCCTGGAAATCGCGCTCCAGCACAAACTGGCCAAGTAGCGCTGGTGCCGGTGGCGGCTGCGGCTTCCCCTCCGCTGCCGCCACCGGAGTCTAGAGCGGGCTCTTCTCGGAGCTCTTCGCGCCCGATGCGCCCTTGGCGTCATCCTCGGCCTCATGGCGGAGCAGGGCAATGGCTGTTTCAAAATCCTCAAGGGACTCGAAAGCCTGGTAGACGCTGGCGAAGCGGAGGTAGGCCACCTTGTCGAGCTTCTGCAGGGGGCCAAGGATGGCGAGGCCAACCTCGTGGGCGTCGATCTCGGCAGCTCCGGAAGCCCTGATCTGCTCCTCCACCTCCTGGGCGAGCAGGGCGAGGTCGTCCTCGCTCACGGGCCGCCCCTGGCAGGCTTTCCGCACGCCGTTGATGACCTTGCTCCGGCTGAACGGCTCCCCCACGCCCGAGCGCTTGATGACGGACAGGCTGGTGGTTTCGACCGTGGTGAAGCGGCGGCCGCATTCGGGGCACTGGCGGCGCCGGCGGATTGCTGACCCGTCGTCAGCCATCCGGCTGTCCACTACGCGGGAATCGGGGTTGCGGCAGAACGGGCAATACATGGCGTTCCCCCTTCTCGCTCGTGGTGTGCAACGTGGTCAGGGCCATCAGCGCCGCCGGGCGGCAATGCTGTGGCGTCTTTCAGTTTACGGCCATATCTGGGGGAATAACAATCCTGTAATTACTACATGTAGTAGCTACGGCGTCTCCGGGAACCGGGCCGTCACGGCGTCTCCGTGGGCCGGCAGGTCCTCCGCCCGGGACAGGTTGACGATGTGGCTGCTGACCTCGGCCAGGGCGGACTCACTGTAGTTGATGACCTGGATGGCCCGCAGGAAAGTGGTGACGTTCAGTCCCGAGGAGAAGGCAGCGGTGCCGCTGGTGGGCAGCACGTGGTTCGAGCCGGCGCAGTAGTCGCCCAGGCTGACCGGGCTGTAATCGCCCACGAAGATGGCGCCGGCGTTGCGGATGCATGCCGCCACCTTCGCAGCGTCCCGCGTCATGATCTCCAGGTGCTCTGCGGCGTAGGCGTCACAGGCCGCGATGCCCTGCTCCAGTCCGTCCACCAGCACAGCGCCGGACTGCGGGCCGGAGAGGGCCTCCCGGACGCGCGCGGAGTGCTTGGTGATGCCTGCCTGCCGCTCCAGTTCGGCGCGGACTGCCGTCACAAGTTCCTCGGAATCGGTGATCAGTACCGAAGCCGCCTTGGGGTCATGCTCGGCCTGGCTCACCAGGTCCGCCGCGACCAGCGCGGGCCGGGCGGAGTCATCGGCCAGGACGGCGATCTCGGTGGTTCCCGCCTCCGAATCGATCCCCACGACGCCCTTCACCAGCCGCTTGGCGGTGGCGACGAAGATATTCCCCGGGCCGGTCACCACGTCCACGGGCTCCAGCGTCGGGCCGTGGGCGTTGCCTTCCGCCCCGTAGGCGAAGGCGGCGATGGCCTGCGCACCACCGATGGCGTACACCTCGGTGATTCCCAGCAGGGCCGCCGCAGCCAGGATGGTGGGGTGCGGCAGTCCGCCGAACTCCTTCTGCGGGGGCGAGGCCAGGGCAATGGACTCGACGCCGGCGGCGAGTGCGGGAACAACGTTCATGATCACGGACGACGGGTAGACGGCAAGGCCGCCGGGAACGTACAGGCCCACGCGCGCCACGGGAACCCAGTTCTGGCTCACCACCGCGCCGTCGCCGAGTTCGACGTCGACGTTGCGGGGCCGCTGTCCGTCCGCGAACTTCCGGGCCCGGCTGATGGACTCCTCCAGCGCGGTCCGCACGGCGGGATCCAGCCCGGCCAGGGCGTCGGCGATTGCCTGTGCCGGGACCAGCGGGTGGTCCTGCTCCACGCCGTCGAACTTCCGGGCCAGCTCGGCCAGGGCAGCAAAACCGCGCCCGCGTACAGCGGAGATGATGTCCAGGACCTTTTCCTCGGCGTCCGCCATGGTCTGGCCCTGGGCCCGCGGGACGGCGGCGCGCAGCGCGGCGAGGCTCATGCTGCGCCCGCGAAGGTCAATGGTGCGGAAATCTACGGCGGCAGTCGCTGGGACAGGGAACTCCGGGGAAATGGTCACCCGCCTATTTTACGGCGCTGAAACTGCCCGGAGTTCCCGGCCCGCCATCCGCGGGCTTCCGGCCGAGCAGGGTCACCAGTTCCAGGACGAAGACCGAGACGGCCGTGGCGCCGGGCCACAGCAGCAGGACGGGCCAGGCACGCAGGGAGAAGGCGACGCTGGCGTTGGCCGAAGCGTCCGCCGCCGGACCCCAGAGCCGGGCAGCGAGGAGGCCCGTCTGCCACGCCACAATGCTGCCGGCCAACGCCCCCGCCAGCCCCATCAGCAGCGCCGCCTGCGGGTCCCTGCGCTTCCCGTCGGACAGGAACACCGCCAGCAGGCAGCCGGCCAGCACCATGATGCCTGCGAGGGTCAGGTCACGCGGAAGCCACACCACCGGGTTGCCGCCCGTTGCCAGGGCGGGGTCCCTGGTAAGGAGGTTCAGGCCGCCCGGTGCCAGGACCCACCAGAGAATGCCGGCTGGAATTCCCGCCGCCGCCGGGACCAGCAACATGCTCCAGGGCAGCCGGGCGGGCCGGACAAAATTCGTCATGCAACACACCTTAACAAAGGTTCCCCATATCCCCCGGCGCCGGGTGGCGTGGGGTGTGCTGCTGCGGGTTTTCCACGGCGGCCCGAAAGCCCAATAGGCTTGGAGTAAGAGACACGCCACTTATCGCCAGGAGTTCCGGTGACCGACAACACCGCGCCGTTCGAGCAGACGTTCAGGGAGATGTTCCGGCGCCATGCCGCAGGCGTCGCCATCATCACGGTGAACTACCAGGACGAGCCCTACGGTTTCACCGCCACCTCCGTGGCCTCGCTGTCCGCGAAGCCCCCGCGCTTCACCTTCAACATGGCACGCAGTTCCAGGTCCTGGCCCGCCGTCGCCAACACGCAGTACCTGGGCGTCCACATGCTGGGCCTGGAGAACCAGGAGCTGGCCGCCCGGTTTGCGCGGCCAGGTAACAGGTTCGAAGGCAACCACTGGGAGATCGGGCCCCGGGGGGTGCCCATCCTGAAGGACGTCGCCGGGTGGCTGATCGGCGAGGTGCAGATGCGGCTGTCCTTCGAGAACAACGCCGTGGTGGTGGTCCAGGTGGTGGACGGCCAGGTGGGCGGCGACGGCTCGCCGCTGCTGTACCACGGCGGCGCCTACGGGCAGCCCGTTCCCCTCGACTACGAGATCTAGGCCAGCCCGGCAAAAAGGCGCGGACGACGGCGGGAGGTGCTTCCCGCCGTCGTCCGCGCCTCTGTCAGGCGTCCAGGCAGGCGGGGCCCAGCAGGACTTTCAGGTCACCGAAGAGCGAAGGGCTGGGGTTCACCCGCAGGTGGACTGGCAGGCCCATGATCTCCGTGCGGGTGTCCCCCTGCAGGTGCAGCCGGACCTCCGAGTTGCCCCGGTGCGTGCGCAGGACGTCGCCGAGTTCGGTGACCACGGCTTCGGTGGCCTTGTGCGTGGGCATGGTGATCACCAGCGGCCCGTGCAGCCCCTCGCTGAGGTCCGGAACGGACAGTTCCATGCAGTTCAGCGTGATGGCGCCGTCGTCGCGCTTTTGCAGCCTGCCCTTGACCACCACGATCAGGTCCTCGGCGAGCACGGAGGCGATGGGCCCGTAGACCTGGCCGAAGAACATCACTTCAATCGAACCGCCCAGGTCCTCCACTTCGGCGCGGGCATACGCGTTGCCGCTGGCCTTGGCGATCCGCCGGCTCAGGGAGGTGATCATGCCGGCGATGGTGATGATGGCACCGTCCTGCGGCCCGTCCTCGCCCAGGATGGACGTGATGCTCATCTCCGCGTGCTGGGCCAGGAGGCCTTCCAGGCCCTGCAGCGGGTGGTCCGAGACGTACAGGCCCAGCATGTCCCGCTCGAAGGAGAGCTTGTCCTTCTTTTCCCACTCGGGCAGGTCCGGAATCTCGATGCTGAGGGACGCTTCCGATTCGGCTTCGTCGAACCCGGCGAAGAGGTCGAACTGGCCGATCGCCTCGTTGCGCTTGAGGGTGATGACGGAATCGATGGCCTCTTCATGGACCATCGCCAGGGCGCGGCGATGGTGGCCCAGTGAATCGAACGCGCCGGACTTGATCAGCGATTCGATGGTCCGCTTGTTGCAGACCACGGCCGGGACTTTCATCAGGTAGTCCTTGAAGGACGTGAAGGCGCCCTCGCTTTCACGGGCAGCCACCATGGCCTCGACGGCGTTGACGCCCACGTTGCGGATGGCGCCCATGCCGAAGCGGATGTCGTTGCCCACAGGGGTGAAGTTCAGGGCGGACTCGTTGACATCCGGCGGCAGCACCGTGATGCCCATGCGGCGGCACTCATTCAGGTAGATGGCGGACTTGTCCTTGTCGTCACCCACCGAGGTCAGCAGCGCGGCCATGTACTCGGGCGCGTAGTGCGCCTTGAGGTACGCGGTCCAGTAGGAGATGACGCCGTACGCCGCCGAGTGGGCCTTGTTGAAGGCGTAGTCGGAGAACGGCAGCAGGATGTCCCACAAAGTCTTGACGGCTTCCATGGAGTAGCCGTTGTCCTGCATGCCCTGGGAGAAGCCGGCGAACTGCTTATCCAGCTCGGACTTCTTCTTCTTGCCCATCGCGCGGCGCAAAATGTCTGCCTGGCCCAGCGAGTAGCCTGCCAGCTTCTGCGCGACGGCCATGACCTGCTCCTGGTACACGATCAGGCCGAAGGTGCCGCCCAGGATCTCGCGGAGGGGTTCCTCAAGTTCCGGGTGGATGGGGATGACCTCTTGGATCCCGTTCTTGCGCAGTGCATAGTCCGTGTGGGCGTTGGCGCCCATGGGGCCCGGCCGGTAGAGCGCGAGGACGGCGGAGATGTCTTCGAAGTTGTCAGGCTTCATGAGCTTGAGCAGCGACCGCATGGGACCGCCGTCGAGCTGGAAGACGCCCAGGGTGTCACCGCGTGCCAGGAGTTCGTAGGAGGCGGCGTCGTCCAGTTCGAGGTTTTCCAGGTCCAGGTCGATGCCCCGGTTCATCTTGATGTTCTCAAGGGCGTCGGAAATGATCGTGAGGTTCCGCAGGCCCAGGAAGTCCATCTTGATCAGGCCCAGGCCCTCGGACGTCGGGTAGTCGAACTGGGTGATGACCTGGCCGTCCTGGAAGCGGCGCATGATCGGGATGACGTCGATGATGGGGTCCGAGGACATGATGACGCCGGCGGCGTGCACGCCCCACTGGCGCTTCAGGCCCTCGATGCCCAGTGCCGTCTCGAAGACCTTGGCGGCCTCGGGATCGGTGGCGATCAGCTGCCGGAAGTCGCCGGCCTCGGAATACCGCTTGGCCTCGGGGTTCTGGATGTCCGCGAGCGGAATGTCCTTGGCCATGACGGCCGGCGGCAGCGCCTTGGTCAGCGTCTCGCCCATGCTGAACGGGTAGCCGAGGACGCGGGATGAGTCCTTGAGGGCCTGCTTGGTCTTGATCGTGCCGTAGGTGACGATCATGGCCACGCGCTCGTCGCCGTATTTGCGGGTCACGTAGTCGATGACCTCGGAGCGGCGCCGGTCATCGAAGTCGACGTCGAAGTCGGGCATGGAGACGCGGTCCGGGTTCAGGAACCGTTCGAAGATCAGCCCGTGCCGCAGCGGGTCAAGGTCGGTGATGCGCATCGCGTAGGCCACCATGGAGCCTGCACCCGAGCCACGGCCGGGGCCCACCCGGATGCCGTTGTTCTTGGCCCAGTTGATGAAGTCGGCAACCACCAGGAAGTAGCCCGGGAAGCCCATGGACGTGATGACGCCGAGCTCGTAGTCGGCCTGTTTCCGGACATCGTCCGGGACGCCGCCGGGGTACCGGTACTTCAGTCCCTTGTCCACTTCCTTGACCAGCCACGAGGTCTCGTCCTCGCCCGGCGGGCAGGGGAACCGGGGCATGTAGTTGGCGTCGGTGTTGAAGGACACCTCACACCGCTCCGCGATGAGCAGGGTGTTATCGCAGGCATCCGGGTGGTCGCGGAAGAGCTCCCGCATCTCCTGTGGTGATTTGAGGTAGTAACCGCTGCCGGAGAAGGCGAAGCGCGAGCCGCCGTTGTCGTACGTCGGCTCCAGTAGGGTGGAACCGGACTGGATGGCCAGCAGGGCCTCGTGCGCCTTGGCGTCGTGCTCGTGCGTGTAGTGGAGGTCGTTCGTGGCCACCAGGGGCAGGTTCAGGTCCTTGGCGAGCCGCAGCAGGTCCCCCGTGACACGGCGTTCGATATCAAGCCCGTGGTCCATCAGTTCACAGAAGTAGTTCTCCGCGCCGAAGATGTCCCGGAATTCGGCCGCCGCTTCCAGGGCTTCGCGGTACTGGCCGAGGCGCAGCCGGGTCTGGACTTCGCCGGAGGGGCATCCCGTGGTGGCGATGAGGCCCTCGGAATAGGTGTTCAGCAGTTCGCGGTCCAGCCGGGGCCACTTGCCGAAGACGGAGTCCAGCGACGCGATGGAGGAGGCGCGGAACAGGTTCCGCATGCCCACGTTGTTGTAGCTCAGCAGCGTCATGTGCGTGTAGGAGCCACCACCGGAGACGTCGTCCTTGCGCTGGGATTCGTCGCCCCACCGCACGCGTTCCTTGTCCGTCCGCGCGGTGCCCGGAGTCACATAGGCTTCGACGCCGATGATCGGCTTGATGCCCTTGGCCTGGGCCTTCTGCCAGAAATCGAAAGCACCGAACAGGTAGCCGTGGTCCGTCGTGGCAAGGGCAGGCATGCCAAGGCGCTCGGTCTCGTCGAACAGCTCCCCCAGGCGGGCAGCTCCATCCAGCATGGAATATTCGGTGTGGGTGTGCAGGTGGACAAACGAATCATTGCTGGAACTCACCGCACTATTCTAAGCGCTGCCTCCCGGGCGTCCGGGCTGCGGCCCGCGTGTCTGGCGCACCGGCCTGTCAGGCCTGCCCCGATCCCAGGATGTCCAGGGCGTAGGCCAGGTCCTGCGGATAGTCGCTGGTGACCGTGACGCGCTCCCCCGTCACCGGGTGGTCAAACGACAGCTCCCTTGCGTGCAGCCACTGCCGCGTCAGTCCGAGGTTTGCAGCCAGCCGCGGGTCTGCGCCGTAGGTGAGGTCACCGGCGCAGGGGTGCCGGAGCGCGGAGAAGTGGACGCGGATCTGGTGCGTCCGGCCGGTTTCGAGGTGCACTTCCACCAGGCTGGCCTTGCCGAAGGCCTCAAGTACCTCGTAGTGGGTGACGGAGGGGCGGCCGTCCTCGATCACGGCGAAGCGCCAGTCGTGTCCGGGGTGTCGGCCGATTGGCGCGTCAATGGTTCCGGTCAAGGGGTCCGGGAGTCCCTGCACCACAGCGTGGTAGACCTTGTCGACTGTGCGTTCCTTGAACGCCCGCTTGAGCGCGGTGTAGGCCCGCTCCGACTTTGCGACGACCATCACACCGGAGGTGCCGACGTCGAGCCGGTGGACGATGCCGGCCCGCTCGGGGGCGCCGGACGTGGAGATGCGGTAGCCGGCGGCGGCCAGGCCGCCCACGACGGTGGGCCCCACCCAACCGGGTGACGGGTGCGCCGCTACGCCCACGGGCTTGTCCACGACGACGAAATCGTCGTCGTCGAGCAGGATGTTCAGGCCTTCCACAGGTTCCTCCACGACTTCCAGCGGGTTGCGCCGTTCCGGCACCGTGATGTCCAGGACATCCCCGGCCACGAGTTTTGCCGACTTGCCCAGCGTCTTGCCACCGTGCAGCACATGGCCCTCCGCCAGCAGCGAGGCGGCAACGGACCGCGAGATTCCCAGGATTCCTGCCAGCCCGGCGTCCGCGCGTGTTCCGCCGAATGCTTCTTCGATAACGATGCGCTCAGTCATGGCCGGGCCCGTCCTTGCGTCCGCCGCCCACGCGGGTGCCGTCGAGGGCTATGCCCCGGATGGTCAGGATGCAGATGATGCCGACGGCGGACACCACGGCGGAGTCGGCGATGTTGAAGATCGCGAAGTTGGGCAGTTGGATGAAGTCCACCACATGCCCCATCCCGAAGGACGGTTCACGGAAGAGCCGGTCGGTGAGGTTTCCGAGGGCACCGCCCAGCAGGAGGCCAAGCGCCAGGGCCCACCAGGCGGATCCCAGCCTGCGGACCTGGAAGAGGATCGCGATGGCGACTCCGGCCATGATGAGGGAAAACACCCAAGTGATGTTCTCGCCGATGGAAAACGCGGCCCCGGAGTTCCGGATGAAGTACCAGTGCAGGAGGGGCGGCAGCACTGGGATCCGCTCGCCCTCGACCATGGTGGAGGTGACCCAGAGTTTGGTCAGCTGGTCCAGGACATAGGCAAACACCGCGAATCCGGCGAAGAGGGACAGCAGCACAGCCCGGCGCGGGCGCTGGGAGGGCGGGACAGGGCGTGCGGCGTCGGCGGCAAGTTCGTCAGTCATGGTGCTTTCATTCGTAATACCGGGTGATGCCAAAAGCCGGTGGCCGAGGAATCCTCAGCCACCGGCTTTCAGAATACGTGCTGCCAGGTTAATTGGCTTCGCTGACTTCCGGCGTCGCAACCGAGCCACGGGCTTCGAGGTCGCGGAGCTGGCCCTCGATGTAGGCCTTCAGGCGTGAGCGGTAGTCGCGTTCGAAGCCGCGCAGCTGCTCCACCTTGCGCTCGAGGACCGAACGCTGCTGTTCCAGTGCACCGAGGATCTTCCGGGACTTCTCCTGGGCGTCGTTGACGAGGCTGCTGGCTTCGATCTGCGCTTCGGCGATGATCTTGTCCTTCTGGGCCTGTCCGTCGGCGACGTGGCGGTCGTGCATCTGCTGGGCCATGGCCAGCAGGCCGGCAGCGGACTCGGCGGATGCGGTGGCGGCAGGAGAACCGGCAGCGGGGGCGGCAGCAACCGGAGCCGGCTGGACGTCCTTCTTCTTGGCGGCTTCGGCAGCCTTGGCTTCAGCCTCTGCCTTCTCGCGGGCCTCGTCCTTGTCGGCCTTGACGGGCGCGGGGACCTTTTCCACCACGGGTGCGGTGGCTGAGCTTGCCGGAACGCTGGAACCGGCTTCGGCGAGCTTCTTGCGAAGTTCGTCGTTTTCCTGGTTCAGGCGGCGAAGCTCGACGACGATCTCGTCCAGGAAGTCGTCAACCTCGTCCTGGTCGTAGCCCTCACGGAACTTGGTGGGCTGAAAGCGCTTGTTGACAACGTCTTCTGGCGTCAAAGCCATCTGGTCACCTCACTGGTCTGGTTAGTCAGTAGGCCTTCCGGCCGTCAAAACTACGGTACCTAAATTTGGTCTGCTTACTCTAATTCAACACTGCGGTGTCAAACTCGAGCTTTCTTCGCTTTCACAGTAACTGTTCCCCGCCGGAGAGCACCGCTGCGCAGCTGGGCCGTGTCGGTAAATCAGGCAAGGCCCCTGGTGATGTTCATCGCAATGCTGACCCCGATGAAAAGGATCAGGAAGCCCAGGTCCAGCGAGATGCCCCCCAGCCGCAGGGGCGGGATCATCCGCCGCAGGCCCTTGAGGGGAGGATCGGTGATGGAGTACACGGTGTGCGCCACCACCAGGGCGGCACCCCTGGGGCGCCACTCCCTCGCGAACATCTGCACCCAGTCGAAGACCAGGCGGATGATGAGGGCGATAAAGAAGAGCAGCAGCGCGAGATAGACCAGTGCGAAAACAATTGCCATGGCTTAATTCATATCTCCGTATCCAGCGGTGGTGCCGCGGTGTTGCCGAGCGTCTTCTCTATTTCAGCACAGATGCCAGACAGGTGTCCCTGCCTGGCATCCGGCCGCATCCTGATGTTCAGCTTTGGTTGAAGAAACTGGCCTGCGTGTCGCTGGCCTTCTTGTCATCGCCGATGACTTCCACGTACGACGGCGAGAGCAGGAATACCTTGTTGGTCACCCGTTCGATGCTGCCGCGAAGGCCGAATACCAGCCCGGCAGAAAAGTCCACCAGACGCTTGGCGTCGGCCTCGCCCATGTCGGTGACGTTCATGATCACCGGAATGCCGTCCCGGAAGCTCTCACCGATGAGTTTGGCGTCGTTGTAGGAGCGCGGGTGGATCGTGGTGATCTGGCGGAGGCCGGTGTTCTCTTCACGGCTCGATGCCGCACGCTTTATCGGAGTCACAGGGGCGCGGTATTCCTCTTCAGGGGTGTAGGACGCCTCACGGCTGACTTCGCGGACCGGTGCAGGCGCACGGCGTTCCTCGCGGTCAACTTCCATTGTTTCGTCCTCATCCTTACGTGTGGTCTGTTGCTCGGGCTCGTAATGCTCGTCGCCGTCGGCGAGCCCAAGATAGATCATTGTCTTGCGCAGAGCGCCGGCCATGGTCGACTCCTAATCGTGTCCCGTAAGCGGGCCGCCCAATGATTCGACAGCACTGGAGTCCCCCGCCCATCACTTCCAACAGGACCGACGCTACCCCACTGCGGGACGGGAACCGAGAATATCGGAACCGATTCGCAGGTGTGTCGCCCCGAACTTGATGGCGTCTTCCAGGTCCTGGCTCATGCCCGCCGAGATGGCTGTGGCGCCGCGATGCTCCGCCACCAGGCGCGCGGAAATCGCGGCCAGCTTCTCGAAGGCGGGCCCCGGCGGCAGGCCCAGGGGGGCAACCGCCATGACCCCGGCAAGGTTCAGGCCGGGCTCCGCGGCGATCCTCTCCGCCAGCACCGGGACGTCGGCCGGGACAGCCCCTCCCCGGTGCGTGCCGGCGTCGCCTGCATGGTCTTCAAGGTTGACCTGGATGTAGCAGTCCAGGGGCGGCCGTCCGCTGGCGTCCATTTCATTCCGGGCCGCCTTTGCCAGGGCCTCTACCAGCTGCTCGCGGTCCACCGAGTGCACTGCCGAGGCGTAGCGGACCACGGACTTGGCCTTCTTCGTCTGGAGCTGGCCAACGAAGTGCCAGGTAAGAGGGCAGTCGGCGAGTTCGGCCGCTTTCGCGGCTGCCTCCTGGTCCCGGTTCTCGCCCACGTCCGTGACGCCCAGGGCGGCGAGCCGCCTGATGTCCGCGGCCGGGTGGAATTTTGTGACCACGATGAGTGAGGGCGGCCGGTCGGCGCGCCCGGCGGCTTCGGCGGCGGCGGAGATGCGCCGGCGGACCGCTGCGAGGCGTTCCGCCAGTTCAGCGGTCCGGGGATCGGTCCCTGGTTCGTCGTGGGCAGGGGTGTCAGTCATGGCACCACACCACTCCGGCGAAGCGGCCGGTGTTCCGGTCCCGCCGGTACGAATACAGGCTCTCCGCCTCCAGCGTGCAGGTGCCCGAGTATTCCACCTGCACCCCTGCCGCCTCGAGCTGGCTGCGGGCTCCGGCCGGAAGGTCCAGCGCGGGCGTTCCCCACGAGGTGGCGCTCCAGCTCGCGGGTACCAGTTCAGCCACCTCGTCGCGAAGGGCAGCGGGAACCTCGTAGCAGGCGCCACAGATCGATGGACCAAGCCACGCCCGGATGCCGGAGGCACCGAGGGAGGCCATCCTGTCCACTGCGGCAGGAAGCACGCCGCTGGCAACGCCCGGGCGTCCGGCATGGACGGCGGCGAGGACTGGACCGGTGGCCGCAGTACCGGCAAGCAAAACGGGAATGCAGTCGGCCACCATGACTGCCAGCGGCAGGCCCCGGGACACCATGCCGTCTGCTTCCGGCGACGGCGAACCGGCATCCATGACAGCAACGTTTGCGCCGTGGACCTGGTTCATGAAGCGGAGCGACTGGGGAGCCACGCCGATGGACTGCTCCACGCGGCGCCGGCGCTCCTGGACAGCTGCAGGGTCGTCGCCCACGTGCAGGGCCAGGTTGCCGGCTCCGGCGTCAGTGAATGCGGCCGACACCCCCGGGAGGATGCCGGCGCGCCAATGGAACAAGCCGGTGCCTACTTCAGGAAGTCGGGGACATCCAGGTCGTCCGGGTGGGTGCCGGTCAGGTCCGGCTCCACGACGGACGGCAGGTCGACGTCGAAGCCGGAATCAGCAGGGACGGCCGACGGACGCTGCTGGCCCCAGTTGCTCAGTCCCGCCGCGCCAACACCGGCGTGGATCGGCTGCACACTGGCCTGGTGCGTGCCGCCCGACTGAGGCTGGGCCGACGCGGGCGCGGCTGCCGGGGCGGCCGGGCGCTGCGGAGCGGCCTGGGGCTGGGACTGGTCCATGGACGGCGACGTCGCCTTGACGTCGTCGAACCCGGCGGCGATCACTGTGACGCGGGCTTCGTCACCCAGGGCGTCGTCAATGACGGCACCGAAGATGATGTTGGCCTCGGGGTGTGCTACCTCCTGGACCAGCCGGGCGGCCTCGTTGATCTCGAACAGGCCGAGGTCCGAGCCACCCTGGATGGAAAGCAGCACGCCGTGGGCGCCATCGATCGAAGCTTCCAGCAGCGGCGAGGCGATGGCCAGTTCGGCCGCCTTGACGGCGCGGTCCTCGCCCCGGGCCGAACCGATGCCCATCAGCGCGGAGCCGGCACCCTGCATGACCGACTTCACGTCGGCGAAGTCGAGGTTGATCAGGCCAGGGGTGGTGATGAGGTCGGTAATGCCCTGGACACCCGAGAGCAGCACCTGGTCCGCGGAGCGGAAGGCGTCCAGGACCGAGACGTTGCGGTCGCTGATGGACAGCAGGCGGTCGTTGGGGATCACGATCAGGGTGTCGACTTCGTCGCGCAGGGCGTCGATGCCGGCCTCTGCGGAGCCGGCGCGGCGGCGGCCCTCGAAGGTGAACGGACGGGTGACGACGCCGATGGTCAGGGCGCCGAGGGACCGGGCAATCCGGGCGACGACGGGCGCGCCGCCGGTGCCGGTTCCGCCGCCTTCGCCGGCCGTCACGAACACCATGTCGGCGCCGCGCAGGACTTCCTCGATTTCGTCCGCGTGGTCCTCGGCGGCCTGCTTGCCGACCTCCGGGTTGGCACCTGCTCCGAGGCCACGGGTCAGCTCGCGTCCGACGTCGAGCTTCACGTCGGCGTCGCTCATCAGCAGTGCCTGGGCGTCGGTATTGATCGCGATGAACTCAACACCCCGAAGCCCGACCTCGATCATGCGGTTGACTGCGTTCACGCCACCGCCGCCGATGCCGACGACTTTGATGACGGCCAAGTAATTCTGCGGAGCTGCCACGTTACGTGTCCCTTGTTCGTGTCTTATTGCGAAAAACTGATGGAGAGCTTGAAGGACGCAACCTTAACCTTCGACTTGAAGGTTATAGTTATGTCAAGTAACTCTTGTCTGTGACGGTATTTCCTCTGGTTCGGACATTCAATGACCGGGTCCGCGTGTCGGATTAATACCGGAAAAGAAAGTGCTCACCGCGTCACGGGCTGGCGCGGCACGCTGACATCGTAGACCCGGACCGGGTTCTTGGGGTCAACCGGAGCCTTGAGGAGCGCCGCCAGGACGCGGGCCTTGAGCTCCTTCTCCGAGGCGTTGCCCCAGACGATGGTCTGGCCGTCCACAAGCTTGAGTTCGACGGCGTCCACCGACTGGGCGGAGGCGTTGGAAAGCTTCGCCAGGACATCTGCGGGCAAGGCGGCCAGGACCGCGGCGGTGGCCCGGAACAGGTCCTGGCCGATGGCGCCGGCACCGCCGTCGATCACCGGCAGGGAAGCCGACGCCGGATCATCCGTGGTGGCCAGCTGGACGCCGTCGACGTCCACGAGCTGGTACTGCTCCCCCTGCTTGACCAGCGCCACTGGCATGCGTTCATGCACCGCGACAGCGAGGGTGGATGGCGGCCGCGCCTCCACCGTCACCGACTTGACCTGGACCAACGACCCGAGGAGGCCGCGCACCTCGTCGTCGGTGATCTGCGGCAGGGGCCTGCCCCGCAGAGGTTCCAGCGCGGCCTCCACCTGCCCGGGCGTGGTGAGCCGCGTCCCGGAGACGGAGATGCTCTGCAGTGCCAGCAGCGGCGAGTAGACGGCGGCCGCCAGCAACCCGGCAACGAGTGCCAGCACCGTTCCCGCCACCAGCAGCAGCCTCTTCCGGCGCCGTTTGCCCTTGGGCTCCGGAAACGCCAGGACCGTGGCACCCGCGGGTTTCTGATCCTTCGCCGGCTCCCGTGCAGCGGCGGTTGCAGCGTCGTCCGGGATACTGCGGGACGCCGTAATCACGTCACCCGCGGCGCCACCGGAAGTCTCTTTCTTCGCACCGTTTCCGGGCCCTGTTTCGGGCCGCCTGTTCCGGTTGGCCGGCGAGTAGGTGGGGCGGCGGGTGCTAGCCACGCAGCGCCTCGACAATCCTGGGGCCGTACGCGGTGACATCCCCTGCACCCACGGTCAGGACGATGTCCCCGTCGGCCGCCTCGGCCGCGACCGCCGCAACGGCGTCCCCGGCAGCCACAACCCGGCCTCCTGCCTGCAGGTGGTCCGCGATGAGCTGGCTCGTGACCCCGGGAATGGGATCCTCCCGCGCGGGGTAGATGTCCAGGACCAGTGCGGTGTCGGCAAGGTTCAACGCGTCGGCAAACTCCTGCGCGAACTCACGGGTTCGGGAAAACAGGTGCGGCTGGAACAGCACGTGGACCTTGTGGTTTCCCGCGACGGAACGCGCCGCCGCAAGCGCAGCCCGAACTTCCGTGGGGTGGTGCGCATAGTCGTCGAAGACGCGCACCCCCCGTTCCGAGCCCTTCAGTTCAAAGCGGCGGGATGCCCCCGAGAACCTGGCCAGCCCGGCTGCTGCCGCGGCAGGTTCGACTCCCAGTTCCAGGGCCACGGCAAAGGCGGCTGCCGCGTTGAGCGCGTTGTGCCGGCCGGGTACCTGCAGGGCAAGGTCGAACTGCCCCTGGGCCGTGGATACGGACACGTGGCCGGGACCGCCGTCGAGCAGCTTTACATCCGCGTCGCCGCCGGTGCCGTACAGGATGACCCGGGTGTTGCCGCGGGCCTTGGTCCTGCCGGCCAGCGCCAGGGCGCCGGCGTCGTCAGCGCAGGCAACCAGCACGCCGTCGGCGGGCAGCAGTGCGGTGAAGCGGTCGAAGGACTCATACACCGCTTCAGCCGTGCCATAGAAGTCCAGGTGGTCGGGCTCCACGTTGGTGACGACGGCGATGCGCGGCCGGTAGTTGAGGAAGGAACCGTCGGATTCGTCTGCCTCGGCCACGAAGATACCGGACTGCCCGGATGCGGCGTTGACGCCGAGGGCAGGAACGTTGGCCCCGATGGCGAAGGAGGGATCGAGTCCCGCGCCCTGCAGCAGGACGGTGATCATCGACGTCGTGGTGGACTTGCCGTGCGTTCCCGCGACGGTCACCACGGTGTCATTGCCCATGGTGGCGGCCAGGGCCTGGGAACGGTGCAGCACCGGCAGCCCGGCCTGCCGTGCGGCCGCAAGCTCGGGGTTGTCGTCCCGGATGGCCGAGCCGGCAACCACTGTCTGCGCGTCACCCAGGTGTGCAGCGTCGTAGCCGACGGCGATCCGGGCGCCGGCTGCGGCAAGGTCGGCCATGACGGGCAGGTCCTTGGCGTCGGAGCCGCTGACGGGAACCCGGCGGGCCACCATGATCCGGGCCACGGCAGACATGCCTACTCCCCCGATGCCGATGAAGTGCACCCGGCCAAGGGTGTCCAGGCCTGCGCTGTTGGGGTTCATGCGAATACCGCTTCCAGGATGAGGCCAGCCATGCGCTGGTCGGCGTTTCGGATGCCCAGCCGGTAGGAATTGGCTTCCATGCCGGCGAGCCGTGCTTTGTCGGTGATCAGCGGGACCAGTTCCCTGGAGACCCAGTCGGCAGTGAAATCCCGGTCAGCGACCAGCAGGGCTCCACCCGCGGCGACAAGGCCGGCGGCGTTGAGCGCCTGCTCCCCGTTGCCGATCGGCAGGGGCACCAGGATGGCGGGAACGCCGACGGCTGC
The DNA here is from genome assembly GCF_057369995.2 of Arthrobacter sp. MOO21. NCBI lineage: Bacteria > Bacillati > Actinomycetota > Actinomycetes > Micrococcales > Micrococcaceae > Arthrobacter > Arthrobacter sp. MOO21. The sequence continues at coordinate 4,359,941 of NZ_CM170671.2, forward strand.
CACCTCGCATACCGTGGCGGCGCCCGACCGCGCCAGCAGCAGGTCCGCTGCCGCGTAGGCAAGCTCCATGCCGTCGACGTACTCCACCTGGCGGTAGCCGGGGGCGGCCAGCGGCTGTCCCCCCTCGTCCAGGACGGTCTTGCCGCGGCCCGTGATGTGCAGGGTCTGGATGTCCGCGGCGGACAGCTGCCCCACGGCCGAGGCGATGGTGCGGTTGATGCTTTGGGCGCCCGAGGACCCGCCGGTGACGATCAGGGTGGGCTGGTGGGGGTCGAGCCCGAGTGCTTCGCGGGCCGCGGCGCGGGCGGTTTTGCGGTCAAGTCCGGAGATTTCGGTGCGCATGGGCATACCGACGTGCACGGCATTGCGCAGGGGTGTCCCCTCGAAAGCCACGGCAACGCGGGCGTTCAGGAGGGCGCCCACGCGGTTCGCGAGCCCGGGCCGGGCATTCGCTTCATGGATCACGATGGGGATCCGCCGCTTCCGCGCCGCGAGGTACATGGGGGTGCAGACGTAGCCGCCCACGCCCACCAGGACGTCTGCCGCCGCGTTGTCCAGGATGGCTCCGGCCTGGCGGACGGCGCCGGCCAGCCGGGCAGGCAGGCGCAACAGGTCGGCCGATGGCCTCCGCGGGAAGGGCACGCGGTCGATAGTGGCCAGTTTGACGCCTGCGGCGGGAACCAGCCGGGTCTCCATCCCGGATGGTGTTCCCACGGCGAGGATGGCGGCCTCAGGCGAGGCGCTCCGCAGGGCGGCGGCGATGGCGAGCAGCGGGCTGATGTGGCCTGCCGTTCCGCCGCCGGCCAGGACGATGGAGGGTTGGGTCGGAGTCATCTCTGGTTAGGCACGCTTCCTTGCAGTTTTTTGTTGGGGCTTGGCGCCCCGCCCCTTCCGGGCCTTGAATGTGAGCATCCGCTTGGGGCGCATGGCGGGGGCCATCTGCTCCCGGGCCAGGGACAGGACCACTCCGATGGCACACAGCGACATCAGCAGCGCCGAGCCGCCGTAGGAGATAAAGGGCAGGGGAACACCGATCACCGGCATCAGCCCCGTCACCACCGACATGTTCACGGTGGCCTGGCCAAGCAGCCAGACCATGATGGTGCCCGCCAGGACCCGGTGGAACATGTCTGCCTGGGCCACCACGACGCGGTAGATGGCGGCGCCGAGGATGGCAAAGAGGATCAGGACGACGACGGTCCCCACCAGCCCGAGTTCCTCGCCGATGATGGCAAAGATGAAGTCGTTGTGCGCTTCGGGGATCCAGCTGTACTTCTGCCGGCTCTGCCCCAGGCCCACCCCGAGCCACCCGCCCGAGGCGAGGCCATAGAGGCCGTTCGTGGCCTGGTAGTTCGCGTCGATCCCGTCGGCGCACGACTGGCCCGTCCACCATGAGGTGATGCGGCACATGCGGTTCGAGCTGGTGACGGCCATGACGGCGGTGCCTGCGGCGGCCACGATGCCGGCGATGCCGAAGAGGTAGAGGGGGACGCCGGCGAAGAAGAGGGCGGCCGCGACGATCATCATGATGATCATCGCGGTGCCAAGGTCGTTGCCCACCAGGACCAGGCCGACGATGAGCGCGGCCACGGGCACCGCCGGGACCAGCACGTGCTGCCAGCGGCTGATCAGCTTCCCCTTCCGGGCGAGGACGGTGGCCATCCAGAGGGCGAGGGCGAGTTTGGCTGCCTCGGACGGCTGGAAGGTCACCCCGCCGAGGTCGATCCAGTTCCGGTTGCCGTTGATCTCGTCGCCGATGACCTGCACCAGGCCCAGGAGCACCACGGCCGCGCCGATGCCCGGCCAGGCGAGCCGCTTGAGCCAGACGACGTTGACGCGCGAGAGCACGAACATGGTGAAGATGCCCAGCGCCGCGAAGATGCCCTGCTTCAGGGCGTCCCCGTACGGCGACTTGCCCGCGGCGATGGATTCGACGCTTGAGGCCGACAGGACCATCATGATCCCGATGGCCGTCAGGGCCAGGGTGGCCCCGAGGATGAGGTAGTAGGTGGAGCCGTTCCGTGACGTGCCCGTTCCCTCCAGGGCGGACCAGAACCTGCGGTAGATGGTCCGCAGCCTCTCGACGGGTGCGGCCTTGCCCCGTGCTGCCGTGGCGGTGGACCCGGGGCGCGGCTTGCCAGCCTGCGGCCGGGTGGGCGTGCTGACCATTGTTACTCCTCGCCGGTCTGGGCCTGCCCTTCCACAAGCTCGCGGACAGCGTCGATGAAAGCACCACCACGGTGAGCATAGGAAGAGAACTGATCCATGGACGCAGCTGCCGGAGCCATCAGCACGGTGTCGCCGGACCCGGCCAGCCGCGCTGCTGACGCAACGGCCCTGGCCATCACCAGCTCCCCGTTGGCGGAGGATCCGCCCTGGGTGCCGCCAGGTGCCCCGGCAGTCTGCACCCCTTCAGTGTCACCCGGGCCCGGCTCGATCACCGGGACATCGGGCGCGTGTCGCTGGAGGGCCTCGCGGAGCGCGGAGGTGTCTGTTCCGATCAGGACCACGGCCTTCAGCCGGTGGGCGTGTTCGCGGACCAGGTCGTCATAGGTCACGCCCTTGGAGAGCCCGCCGGCGATCCAGACAACGTTACTGAACGCCGACAGGGAAGCAGAAGCGGCGTGCGGGTTGGTGGCCTTGGAGTCGTTGATCCAGAGGACGCCGTTCATGCGGGCCACGGGCTGGATGCGGTGGTCGCCCGGGATGTAGTCCTGGATGCCCTGGCGGACGGCCTTCGGCTCGACCCCGTAGGCCCGGACCAGGGCTGCGGCAGCAAGGGCGTTGGCCACCATGTGCCGGGGCGCCAGCGCGCCGAGGTCTGTCATGGCCGCCAGTTCGGCTGCGCTGTCCTTGCGCTCCTCGATGAAGGCGCGGTCCACGAGCAGTCCCTCCACGACGCCCAGCATGCTCACCGCGGGAGTGAGGGTGGTGAAGGCGACGGCGCGGCAGCCTTCCACCACGTCGGCGTTCTCCACCATGCGTTCGGTTTCCACCTGCTCGGCGTTGTAGATGCAGGCCTTCTGGGTGCGTTCGTACACCTTGGCCTTGTCCGCCAGGTAGGAATCGTAGGAGCCATGCCAGTCGACGTGGTCCTCGGCGACGTTCAGGCAAACGCTGGCCACCGGCGAAACGGACTCGGCCCAGTGGAGCTGGAAGCTGGAAAGTTCGACCGCGAAGACGTCGTATTCCACGGGATCCCGGATGGCATCCAGGATGGGTGTTCCCACGTTGCCCACCGCAATGGCCTTCAGCCCGCCGGCCCTCAGCATGGACTCGGTCAGGCCGACGGTGGTGGTCTTTCCGTTGGTACCCGTAATGGTCAGCCAGTCGGCCGTCTTCCTGCCCTCGCGGACCCGCACGCGCCAGGCGAGTTCCACGTCGCCCCACACCGGGATGTGCGCGCGCGCCGCCGCGGCGAGCAGGGCCTGGTCCGGCCGCCAGCCGGGCGAGGTGACAATCAGTTCGGGGAGTTCGCCGTCAATCCTGGGGATCCGGGTGACAGCATCCGGGCCCAGCAGCACATCTGCGGCGCCGACGATCTTCAGGGTGTCCGCGTGCGCGCGGGCGGTCTCGCTGGTAGCGGCGTCCACCACCACCACTCGGGCCCCGAGTTCAATGAGCGTATCCGCGGCGGCGAAGCCGGAAACTCCGATCCCGGTGACGGCCACCCGCAGGCCGGCCCAGTCCGAGTCCCAGGAGACGAGGTTTTGCAGGCGGGGGGAAACGGTCACAGCAGTACAACCCATTCAGCGTAGAAGATGCCCAGTCCGACGGCGACGAACAGTCCGCCCAGGATCCAGAACCGGACGACAACAGTGACCTCGGCCCAGCCCTTCAGTTCGAAGTGGTGCTGGAGCGGCGCCATCTTGAACACGCGCTTACCCCCGGTGGCTTTGAAGTACCCCACCTGGATGATGACGGAGAGGGTGATCAGGACGAAGAGGCCGCCCACGATCCCGAGGAGGAGCTCGGTTCTGGAGAGGATGGCGAATCCGGCGACGGCTCCCCCGATGGCCAGTGAACCGGTGTCACCCATGAAGATCTTGGCGGGCGAGGTGTTCCACCAGAGGAATCCCACCAGCGCCGCACTGAGGATCGCGGCCAGGAGCCCCAGGTCCAGCGGGTCCCGGACCAGGTAGCAGCCACTGCCCGCTTCCCGGGGAGAACCGCAGGCCTGGTTGCTCTGCCAGATGCCCATGAGCGTATATGCGCCGAACACCATGACGGATGCCCCGGCGGCCAGCCCGTCCAGGCCGTCCGTCAGGTTCACGCCGTTGGTGGCTGCGGTGACGATGATGTTGGACCAGATCACGAACAGGATGGCGCCCAGGACGGTGCCTCCGAAGGCGAGGTCAAGCCATGGCAGGTCCCGGACGAGGGAAATCTTGGTCGACGCCGGGGTCAGGCCTGCGTCGTTGGGAAAGTTCAGCGCCAGCACCGCAAAGATGATGCCCACCAGTCCCTGCAGGATGAGCTTGGCCTTGGCGTTCAGCCCGAGGCTGCGCTGCCGGGAGATCTTGATGAAGTCGTCCAGGAAGCCCACCAGGCCCATGCCCACCATGAGGAAGAGCAGGATAAGGGCGGATGCGGACGGTCCGGGGGAATCGGGGTTCATCATCAGCATGATGAGGTGGGTAAGCCCGTAGCTGAGGAGCACCGCGGCCACCACCACTGTTCCGCCCATGGTCGGCGTGCCGCGTTTGGTGTGGTGCGACGTCGGTCCGTCGTCGCGGATGAACTGGCCATAGCCCCGTCGCACCAGGAGCCGGATGAAAAGCGGGGTGCCCACCAGGGCGCACAGCAGCGCCAGGCCCGCACCGATCAAAAGTGCAATCACAGCAGAGTGCTCCTTTCGTCGGCAGGTCGCGGGGTTGGTGGCAATGCTATCCGATCGCCCAAATGGCGAAGTCCCACGCTGTTGGAGGACTTGAACAGCACCAGGTCGCCCGGTCGGAGTTCGGCCTCCAGAACCTCGTAAGCCTCGTCGACGGTTTCGGCGAAGAGGCATTCGTCACCCCAGGAGCCTTCCTGGACCGCCGAGACGTAGAGGGCACGGGCTTCGCGCCCCACCACCAGGAGCCTGGAGATGTTCAGGCGGACCACCTGGGTGCCGACGGCAGTGTGTTCGCGGATGGAGTCATCGCCGAGTTCCAGCATGGCCCCCAGGACCGCCCAGGTGCGGCGGCCCCGGCCGAGGTCGGCCAGGGTGCGCAGCGCGGCGCGCATCGACTCGGGGTTGGCGTTGTAGGCGTCGTTGATGACGGTGACGCCGTCTTCGCGTTCGGTGCGTTCCATACGCCAGCGGCTGGCGGCAGCCTGGTTGCTGAGGGATCGGGCGATGTGCTCACCCGGCACCCCTGCGGCCCAGGCTGCGGCGGCGGCGGCGAGGAGGTTTCCGGTGTGGTGGGCGCCGATGAGTCGGCTGCTGACGTGGCGCGGGTCCGCGCCGTCAGGCAGTTGAAGGTCGAATTCAGGGCTTCCCCCCGCGTTGGTGTCGGCGTTCAGCGCCTGCACCTGTGCGTCGGGGCGCCCTTCAGCGGAAAAACCAATGACTGTGGCTTCGGTGCGGCTGCGCATGGCAGCAACACGTTCGTCGTCGAGGTTGATGATGGCGGTGCCGGCGGCGCTAAGGCCTTCGACCATCTCGCCCTTGGCCACCGCAATGTTCTCCACTCCCCCGAACTCGCCGGCGTGTGCCGTTCCCACGGCGAGGACAACGCCGATGTCCGGCTTGACCATCTCCGTGAGGTAGCGGATGTGGCCGATGCCGGTGGCGCCCATTTCGATGACCAGGTAGCGGGTATCGGTTCCGGCCCGGAAGACCGTCAGCGGCACGCCGACTTCACCGTTGTAGGAGCCCTGCGGCGCCACCGTGTTGCCCTGCGTGGCAAGGATTCCTGCCAACAGGTCCTTGGTGGTGGTCTTCCCGGCAGAGCCGGTGATGCCGACGACGGTGAGCTGGTCGCCGGCTTCGGCGCGGGCCGCGCGGATGCGGCGGACAGCTTCGGCGGCAAGGGCGCCCATGGCGAGGACGGCGTCCGGTACCACGACGGACGGGTAGGCGGTTCCGTCCGGGGCCACAGCGGGTCGCTCGACGAGGGCCAGGGTGGCCCCGGCTTCGAAGGCCGCCGCGATGAAGTCGTGGCCGTCGGCGTGCTCACCCGGCTTTGCGACGTAGAGCGAGCCCTGGGTCGCTTCGCGCGAATCCGTCACCACCGACAGGGGCGTGATTCCGGGATCGGCGTCCAGGCGCCCGCTGGTGATTTCGGCAATTTCCGCCGCTGTAAATTCAATCATCTCGGTCTAGGACTCTATCCGGTCGTCATGGAGAACGTTGAATCCCCTGGCTGTCAAGGCACTGCGAAGCTCCACCCTGTCGTCCAGGGCAAGATTGACGCCTTTCACTTCCTGCCACACCTCGTGGCCGCGGCCGGCAACGAGGATGGTGTCCTGTGGGCGCGCCAGTTCGACGGCACGCCGGATGGCCTCATCGCGCGGGAAGACCTCCAGCAGTTCGCTGGACAGGGACTCACGTTCCCGCGCCTCCTGCGCCCCGGCCAGGACGTCTGCACGAATGGCTGCGGCGTCTTCGTCGTGGGGGTCGTCGTCGGTGACGATTACGGTGTCGGCGAGACGGGCGGCGATGGCGCCCATGGCCGGGCGCTTACCCTGGTCGCGCTGGCCGGTGGCGCCGAACACCACGATCAGCCGGGAACCGGGTTCGGGTGGGCGGACCGCTTCCAGCGCCCTCGCCAGGGCGTCGGTGTTGTGGGCGAAATCAACTACGGCAGCCGGCTGTTCGGCAATCAGCTGCATGCGTCCGGGGACTGCCACGGTGAGGGGATCGTGCCTGTCCAGCGCGTCCTGCAGGGAGGACACTTCCACCCCCGCCGTGAGCACCATGACCACCGCCAGGGCGGCGTTGGCAACGTTAAAGCCGCCCGGCAGCCCAGTGTGGATGTCCAGGGTGGCACCATCGGGTCCGGAGAGCGTGAAGTCAGTACCCAGCCCGCGGGCCGCTGCCCGGGTGACGGTCCAGTCGGCGGGCGTTCCCGGGGTGGTGCTGACGGTGGTGACCGGTACCTCTGCTGCGCCGGCGAGGCGGCGGCCCCACTCGTCGTCGACCATCACCACTGCTTTGCGGGCCCGCCGGGGAGTGAACAGTTCCGCCTTGGTGGCGAAGTAGCCCTCCATGCTGTGGTGCAGGTCCAGGTGGTCCTGGGTGAGGTTGGTGAAGCCGGCCACATCGAACACCAGTCCATCGACGCGCTGGTATGAGATGGCGTGTGACGAGACTTCCATGGCCGCGGCGTCGAGGCCCTGCTCGCGCATGAGTGCCAGCAGGCCATGGACCTCGGTGGACTCCGGCGTGGTGAGGAGGCTGGGGATCGGCTCTCCGCCGGCCAGGATTTCGATCGTGCCGATCAGGCCGCTGCGCTTCCCCAAGGCACGAAGAAGCGACGTAATGAAGTACGTGGTGGTGGTCTTCCCATTGGTGCCTGTCACCCCGAACAGCGGCAGCGGGTTGCCCGCCTGGCTCCGGTAGATCATGGCGGACAGCGGCCCGACGTCGTTGCGCGGGTTGTCCACGACGAGCACCGGGACTGCAGTGTCGGTGGACAGCGCGAGAAGGCGTGCGCCGGCGTCGTCAGTCAGCACCGCCGCCGCACCTGCCTTGATGGCGTCGGAGGCGAAATCTGCGCCATGCCTGCTGGCGCCGGGCAACGCCACGTACAGGTCCCCGGGCTCCACGGATCGCGAGTTGAGGGATATCCCGGAGATCTCCACGTCGGCGGCTGGTGCCGGCACGACCACGCCGAGGGCCTCCCCAAGCGCGGCCAGGCGGACTGCCTCTACGACTGCGGGCCGGAAACGGCCCTGGCTGGCGTCCCCGGCGGCTTCGCCGCCGGGCGTGGTGAACTCTGACAAGGGGATCTCCGATGGTGCTAGTGATCGCGCCCGGAGTCGATCGTCCGGGCACTGTGATGCGCTGGATGCTGCTGGTACTTCCGGCGTGGAGGACGGTTACTTGGCGTACTGGGGCATCCGGGCCGGCTCGCCGGTCGAAGGCTGGACGTTGTAGGTGCGCAGCGTCTGGCTCATGACGGACCGGAACACCGGCCCGTTGGTGATGCCATAGATGCTGCCCTTCGGCCGCTGGAGCACCACCTCCACAATAAACCGCGGATCATCCATCGGCGCCATTCCCACGATGGAAGCGGTGTAGCCGCAGTAGCCGGACTTGCCGTCGTCGCAGGGTGATTCCGACGTGCCCGTCTTGGCTCCCACCCGGTAGCCGTCGATCCCTGCGTCCTTGATCTCGCCCTCGGTCACGGCACTTTCCAGGATGTCCTGGACCTGCTGGGCCGTTTCGTTGGAGACTATCTCGCGGGAAGGCTGTGCCGGTACTTTTTCTTCGGTGCCATCCGGGGCAATGTACGAATCGATCAGCCGCGGCTGCAGCATGACGCCGTTGTTGGCGATGCTCTGGTAGGCACGGACGGTCTGCAGCGTGGACTGCGAGACGCCTTGCCCGAAGAGGACCGTGTACTGCTGGCGGCCGTCCCACTGGTCCGCGGGTGTGAGGATGCCGGAGGCTGTCGCCGGGAGGCCGATGTCCGGGGCCTCGCCGATGCCGAACTTCTTCAGCCAGTCGTAGCGCTGTTCCTTGCTCAGCCGCTGTCCGGCCATCACGGTGCCGGTGTTCATGGAGTAGCCGATGATGCCCGCGAGTGTGCGTTCCTCCGTGCCGTGGGTGAACGCGTCGCTGAAGGTCTGCCCGTCCACCGTATAGGTGGGGGGAATGGTGAACCTGTCCAGCGGGCTGGCGAGGCCCTCATCGATGACGGCCGCAGCCGTCATCATCTTCTCCACCGATCCGGGTTCGTAGGCCGCCGTGACGGACCGCACCCCGCGGTCCTTCGCGGCCACCAGGCCGGGGTTGTTCGGGTCGGGCGAGTTCGTGTCCGCCAGGGCAAGGAGGTTGCCCGTCTTGGCGTCCATCACGATGATGACGCCCCATTCTGCGCTGAGCTTGTCCGCCTGGCTCTGGATGGCCTGCTGCGCGAAGTACTGGAGGTCAGAGTTCAGGGTGAGCTTGACGTCCTTGCCGTTCTGCGGCGGCGTGAGCTCGTCGACTCCGACGGGGATGCGGAGGCCGTCGGCGCCGATTTCGAACAGGCGCTTGCCGTCCTTGCCCTTGAGCAGGTCGTCCTGGGTCTGTTCGATGCCGGCCTGTCCCGTGGTGCCGTCCTGCAGGAAGCCCACCACTCCCCCTGCCACCGCACCGTTGGGGTACACGCGCTTGCTGACGCCTTCGGCAACGATCCCTGGCACCTGCAGTTTGGAAATTCGGTCCTCGACGTCGGGCTTCACGTCCTTGGCCACAATGTAATACGGCTGTTGCCCGGTCACGGCATCACGGACGGCACTGGTCTCCATGCCGAGGGCCGCGGCAAGTTCGGAAATTGCCTGGTCGCGGCTGACGTCCACCAGTTTCTCGTGGCCGTCCGTCTGCTCCAGCCGCTTGTAGGAGTCGGTCTTGGTGTTGACCCGCTGGTCAACCACGATGTTGTACCGGATGACGCTGTTCGCCAGTACGGTGCCGCGGGAGTCCAGGATGCTGCCGCGCTCTGCCGGCAGCACTGCGGACGTCATGCGGCTGTTCAGTGCAGCCTCGGCCATGCCGCCCACGTCGAGGCCCTGGACCAGGAAGAGCTTTCCGCCCACTACCAGCAGGAGCGTGAGCATAATGCCGAGCCCCAGGCGCAAGCGCTTGGTGGCGTTGGGCACCTTGCTTGTTCCTGCCTTGCCGGACTTTTGCGCCACCGTGTAATCCCTTGCTGCTTGACCCTGCTGCCTGACCTGCCTGTTGACCTACTGTCCGGGGACCTTCTGCTGCGGAGCCGGAACCGAGCCGCCGTGAAGCTCGGGAGCCGGGGTGGCCGGTGCCACCGAAGCCGCCGGCGTGGTTGCAGGAGCCGGGTTTGCTGCCGCGGAGGCTGCAGCCTTGTCGGCGGCAGCCTTATCCGCCGCAGCCTTGGCCGCCGACGGAACAATCTGCTGGCCAGCGACCGCCGGGGCAGGAATGACGGCTCCCGCGGCGGCGCCCTTGGCTGCCGGCGTCGCTTTTCCTGTAACGGACAGCGTGGACAGGTCGATCTGGCCCTTGACCGTGGATGCCACCATTCCCAGTTCCGTGGCCTTGGCAGCCAGGTTCTGGGGTGCCTCGTAGCCCTGCACCTGCTGGGTAAGGTCCTGGTTCTGCTTGGTCAGGGTGCTCTGCTTGGCGCGCAGCTCCACCAGCTGGTACTGGGCGGTGGATACCGAGATGTTCAGGACCAGCACCGCAAGCAGCGCCACCGCCAACATGGCGAAGCAGAGCACCACGAAGGGGGCCCGGCGCTTGCGGGGGGCGGTGCGCACCACGGAGAGCGGAGTGCGGCCCTTCCGTCCTGCGCCGGGCGCACCTGCCGGCCTGGCGTCAGCCGCCGAACTGCCGGAGACAACGGGAAAGTTCTTGACGGCGGCGGTGCTCATGCAGCTCTCCTGGCTCTGATTCGTTCGGCCGCGCGGAGCCTTGCGGAGGCAGCGCGCGGGTTTTCGGCGATTTCGACGGCGGTGGGCACCTCGGTGCCTTTGGTCAGGGTCTTCAGCTCGGGCTTGTGTTCCTCCAGCTCCACGGGGAAGCCAAGGGGGGCCGAAGACTTCGAGCGGGCCTGGAAGACGCTCTTGACGATCTTGTCTTCCAGCGAGTGGTAGGACATGACCACGATGCGGCCGCCCAGGGCGAGTGAGTCAACGGCAGCTGGTACGGCCCGTTCCAGGACGTCAAGCTCTTCGTTGACCTCGATCCGCAGGGCCTGGAAGGTGCGCTTTGCAGGGTGTCCGCCGGACTTTGCGGCCGCGGCCGGGACGACGGACCGGATTTGTTCGACCAGCTCGCCGGTGGTGGTGAACGGCTTGGCGGCACGCGCCGTGACGATCCGGTTGGCGATCCGGCCGGCGAACTTCTCTTCGCCCCACTTCCGGATGATCCTGACCAGGTCTTCCTCGCTGTAGGTGTTCACGACGTCGGCAGCAGTCTGGCCCCGGCTCGTGTCCATGCGCATGTCCAGGGGCGCATCAAAGGAGTAGGCGAACCCGCGGTCACGCTCGTCCAGCTGGAGCGAAGAGACGCCGAGGTCCATCAGGATGCCGTGGACTTCAGCAACGCCGAGGTCTTCCAGGACGTCCTGGATCTCGTCGTACACGGCGTGGACGAGATCTGTCCGTGCGGCGAAGGGGGCCAGCCTTTCGCCTGCCAGGGCCAAGGCTTCCTCGTCACGGTCGATGCCGATCAGGTGGAGGTCCGGGAAGCGCTGCAGCATGGCCTCGGAGTGGCCGCCCATGCCCAGCGTCGCGTCCACAGCAACCGGCGTTTCGCCGCGGAGCCTGGCCGCTTCAAATCCCGGCGCCAACAAATTGATGCACCGGTCCCGCAGGACCGGCACATGGCGTTCGGACGTGGGCTTGGGTTGATCGTTCATGCCTGGTCCTTTCCCGCCATCGTTGTCACCTGCTGCTTCTGAAACCAGATCCCCATCCGCGCCTATCGTCCCGCCCGCCTGGCTCCGGGGAAGGTGAGCCAGGTTGGCAGCCGATGGGCCGGCTGGAGATCTCATCCAAGAAGCCACCCGCTGCCCCGTTCCGGAATTCAGAGAATGCCCGGAATGGGATCGTCAGTTTCGGAGAAGGCCGTTTCCTTCTCCGCAAGGTATTCGTTCCAAGCCTGGGCGTCCCAGATCTCGGCACGGGAACCGGCGCCGATGACGGCCAGTTCCCTCCCGAGTCCTGCATACTCCCGGAGCGCCGGTGGAATGGTCACGCGCCCCTGCTTGTCAGGTACCTCATCAGAGGCTCCAGAGAGAAATACACGGATGTAGTCACGGGCCTGCTTTGAGGAGATTGGCGCCTCCCGCATCTGCTCGTGGACCCGTGCAAATTCCTTCTCGCTGAAGACGTAGATGCAACGTTCCTGGCCCCTCGTGAGCACCAGCCCGCTGGCAAGCTCCTCGCGGAACTTCGCGGGGAGGATGATCCGTCCCTTTTCATCCAGACGTGGCGAGTGAGTGCCCAGAAACACTGGCCCACCGCCTGTCCGCTGTCAGGAACTGCACATCCCCTGTGTTGCAACCACCCTCTTATGTCCTCCACATTACTCCACTTTCCACCACAGTCAACGCAAATCCGCTGTTGGCGCGGCGATTTCGTGGGAATTGGTCCGCGAAAAGACGCGGATTTCCGGCCGGGGTGGGAAGTGGAGGAATTTGGGCCTCGACGGGGCGGCGGAAACTGCCTTAAATGCGAAAAGACCCGCCTGATGAACTGCTCCCCGAAAGTTGGACTGAAAAATCAGTTCTGACTTTCGGGGAGCAGTTTTATGCATGGAAGAAGTTCGTTGTCCGAGGAACAGCGCGAGGCCGCGGTGGCGCTGTTTGAGATCGGGTGGGGCTCCAGAGCTGTAGCAACCAGGCTCGGGGTGCGTCGGAAGCCGATCCTCCGGTTACACGACAGATGGCGCGTTCGTGGGGATACTGCTCTTGTGACCAAACCAGGCAACCGCGTGTATTCATTCGAGCTCAAGCTCAACGCCGTGCAGCGATATATCTCCGGCGAGACCAGGGTCGCACTGGCCAAAGAGCTCGAACTATCCTCGCCACACCTGATAGCCGTGTGGGCAATGCAGTACCGGGCTCAGGGCGAGGAAGGCCTCCGTCCGAAACCTAAAGGCCGCCCAAGGAAGAACCCAGATACCCCGCCGCAGCAGGAACCGGAGCTGCAGCGGCTGCGACGTGAGAACGAACGCCTGCGTGCAGAGGTTGCTTTCCTGGGAAAAGTAAACGCCTTGAGGGGCAGGGAGCAGCGCTAAAGGTTCGCGCTGTCATCGCTCTCAAGGCTGAGCACCGATTAGAGGTTCTGCTGGACGTGGCCGGGTTAGCCCGGTCCACGTTCTTCTACCACCAAGCCAAACTCAATGGCCCCGATCCACGGGCGTCCCTGAAGGCCGCTGTCACTGACATTTTTACGAAGAACCACGGCCGGTACGGGCATCGCCGGATCCATATTGAACTGTTGAAGCAAGGATGGACGGTCGCTAAGAAGACGGTTCTGAAGCTGATGCGTTCCCTCCGGCTGGTCTGCAAGGTCCGAAGCAGGAAGCGATACAACTCCTACCAGGGCGAGCAAGGCATCGTGGCCCCGAACCTGCTGAAACGCCAGTTCGACGCGGACGCCCCAAACCAGAAGTGGGTGACCGATGTGACCGAGTTCAGCGTCGGCGACAGGAAGCTCTACCTCTCACCGATCATGGACCTGTTCGACCGGCAGATCATCTCCTACGCCATTGGGACCTCGCCCAACCTGGAACTGACCAACTCCTCATTGCGCGGCGCCTTGGCCACGCTGGAGAACGGGCAGAAACCCCTCGTCCACTCAGACCAAGGGTTCCAGTATCAGCACAACTCTTGGCGCACACTCTTGGCGAACGCCGGCGCCGTCCAATCGATGTCACGCAAAGCCAACTGCTACGACAACGCCGTCATGGAGAACTTCTTCGGACACCTGAAGGAAGAGCTCTTCCACCGCGTCCGGTTCCTCAACACCGACGCACTCGCATCAGCGCTGCACGCATACATCAGCTGGTACAACACCGAAAGAATTTCCACCAAGCTCAAGGGCTTGAGCCCGGTACAGTACCGTGCTCAGATGCTTGCGGCTTAGGTCCCAATTAGAAGCACAGCTGGACTAGGGTCCCCCCATTAGACCGCAGCCAAACGCGCCCTTGCCTGTCTGCACGACGATAAAAACTCTGGCTTCGGCAGAAGGCTCCTGAGCAAATATCTCGCCCCCTCCGGCTGTCCTACCTTGAGAGGTTAGGGCGGATACATCGTGTTCGGCGGGCTGTGGGTTGGGACCACAGTTATATTCGCGGTCGGCAAACTGCACTCTGGACGGAACTTCCTTGGGCGACAGGACCCAGTCCGATGTCTGTTGATGGACGTTCCATAGCCGGACGCCAGCAAAAATGCCCGCCAGCACCAACACGGAAACCATCAAAGACAAAGCGATTCGCGTCCCCCGGCTCATGGACCAAACGATCCACGAATACGGCATGAAGGTCAATGAACGGGCTAAACCCAGGTGCAGCTCTCGCCCCCCTGGCTTGGCAGGTGGTTCAAACACGCAGAAGTCCCCGTCCCACTTGGGACGGGGACTTCTGCGAACAGCCGATAGCTGGCCGCTAAAGTGGATACATCGCATTTGCGAGTCCAACTTTCGGGGACCAGTTCATGAAGCGGGTCTTTTCGCATTTCCCCGGTGCCTGGGGAGCGAAATGGAGGATCGAAGAGGCGACGCCCCGGGAGGTTTAGGGCTCTCCCCTGCGCCTTTCATCCCAGCGCTCTTCAAGGCCGCTCATGAAAGAACTCCTCTGCTTTCCGGATTTCGGTGTGCGGCCCTTGGATCCCCGCGCTCCGCCCGAACTGCGCATGGTGGCGAAGTAGACGCCGCCGCCCATCACCACAAAACCCAGGACCCCGACAAAGATGTTCTGGAGGGTGACGCCTACAAGCAGCAGGAAGACTCCGGCAAGCGCACAAAGCACCCCAATAACCACATGCCTGGTTGACCATGAACGCCCCGGGTCCGAACCCATTGAGTTCGCGAACTTCGGGTCGTCCTCGTGAAGCTGCTTTTCAAGCTGCTCCAGCAGCTTCTGTTCGTGCTCCGACAGCGGCATCACGACCTCCTTTTGTAGGCCAACGTCCGGGCTGATCCCAGCCACTACTTCTACTCCGTAGAACGTCTGCTGTTGCTGGTAAGTTCCCGCTGCGCCGGCTGTGGCGGCAGCGCTAACCTTGCATGCAGTCGCTGGAGCGGGAGCATGTCCAAGAGGGTCCGGCAGTAAGTCCATTCACTCGAAACTATGTACCTCTAAGGATAGATTGTTGAGGGCCGATCTGAAAGACGGCAATGACTTTGCCGGAGCCCCTCCGAAGGCGCCCTAGGGGCCCTCCGGCCCCGGTTCCAGCCGCGCCTCCGGGTCCATCAGCCGGGCCGGGAGGATGGACTTGCTGCCGAACCTGCGCGTGACCTCATCCAGGGCCTGTTCCGCCGCGCGCCAGTTCTCATCCCTGCGGTCGAAGCTCAGTTGGCGCGAGGTCCGGGATGCCTCCTCGAGCTGTTCGGCCCTGACGCCCACGAGCCGCACAGCCATCGCCCTGGACCCGAGCGAGGCCAGCAACTGCTGCGCCACCGAGTAAATCAGTTGTGCGCTGTCCACCGGGGTCTGCATGGTCCTGCTGCGGGTGACGGTCGAAAAATCGGCAAACCGCAGCTTGAGTGCCACTGTCCGGGCCACCATCCCGGACATGCGCAACCGGGCGGCCGTTCGATGGGACAGGCGGAGCAGCTCCCGGTGCAGGAGGGCATCGTCGGCCGTGTCCACCGCGAAGGTCTCCTCCGCGCCGATACTCTTCTCAAGCCGCACGGGCGTGACGGGACGGGGATCGATGCCCCAGGAAAGCCGGTGGACGTGCTCCCCAGTGGCGCCGAGTACCTTCTTCAGGGCTGACACCGGCGTTGCCGCCACATCAGCCACCGTCCTGATACCCATCTTCGCCAGGACCTCGCCGGTTTTCGCCCCCACTCCCCACAGGGCGCCCACCGGGAGGCTGTGGAGATACGGGACGGTTTCATCCGGCCCGATCAGCAAGAGTCCGTCGGGCTTGCACCGGGTGGAGGCGATCTTGGCCACGAACTTGGTCTCGGCGATCCCCACCGAAGCTGTAATACCCAGCTCTGATGCCACCCGGCGGCGGATGAGCTCCCCTATTCCGCGGGGCGGACCGAGCCTGCGGAGGGCGCCGGTAACGTCCAGGAATGCCTCGTCGACGCTGAGCGGCTCGACGAGCGCGGTGATGGACTCGAAGATCGCCATCAGTTCCGCTGACACCTCGTAGTAAAGCTTGTGCCGGGGTTCAATGATCACGGCCTGGGGGCACATGCGCATCGCCACGGCCATGGGCATGGCGGATTTGACCCCGAAAGCCCTGGCTTCGTAGGACCCGGAGAGGACCACCGAACGTTCACCGGGGAACCCTACTATCACGGGCTTCCCACGGAGTTCGGGACGTGTGCGCAGCTCGACTGAGACGAAGAAGGCATCCATGTCCACGTGCATGATGCACGTCCTGCGGCGCCCGGGATGGCGCGCTGCTGCTGGCTGGTTACTGGCTGCGGGCCCCACGGCTGCAATCCTATCCGTTGGTACTGGCTGATCTGGAGGCTGGCTAAACTGGAGGCTGGTCCCGGCAACAACACCAGGAGGAAAGTCTCTGTGACGGCCATTGGAAACTTCAAGCCAGCTGGCGTGGCGGCCCTCGCCGCCGCTGTGGCACTAGCCCTTGCAGCATGCAGCCAGAGCCCGTCGGGACAAGCAGAGACTTCTTCTTCCGCTGCAAGCGCCAGCACGCAGGCCACGCTCACTGCGCCGCCAAGCCCTTCCGCCGCGCCCAACACTTCGGCCACCGTTGGCGCCGTCGTGGAGGGGTTCCCGAAGCAGCTCCTCCCCTTGATGAACGGGGCAACGGTGGTGTCCAGCAGCTTCGACAAGGCGTCCACCCCCGCAACCGCCGCCCTGGTCGCGAAAGTCCCGGCACCAACGGCTGCTGTTGTGGACTTTTACACGAAGGCGCTGGAGACACAGGGTTTTAAGGCAGTACCCGGCGACGCCGTCGGCGGCGTGGCCTCCAAGGACTTTGTCCGTGGCGAAAACGAGACCGTTAATCTTTCCGTGGTCGAAGCCGCAGGGGTTTCCACCTTCACTATCGGCGCAAACGTCGCAGCTGAGTCAGCCAAGTGACGGCCGCAGAGCAGCTGCGGAATGAGCAGGCGGATTTCGTGGCCGGCGTGGCCGGGGAACTGACCGGCTTCCTCACCTCGCGCCAGTCGGTAATGTCCGGCATCTCCCCGGACATCGAACCGATCATGGGGTCCATCTCCAACCTGGTCACCGGCGGCAAACGGCTCCGCGCCCTGATGTGTTACTGGGGATGGCGCGGTGCCGGCGGCGAGGCCGGAGCCAGCCAGATCGTCACGGCCGGAGCGGCGCTGGAACTGTTCCAGGCGGCGGCACTGATCCACGACGACATCATCGACCGCTCGGACACGCGGCGTGGCGGCCCAAGCGTCCACCGGCGCTTCAGCCAGCTCCACACCTCGCAGGGATGGGCTCTGGACAGCGAGCGGTTCGGACAGGCCGCCGCCATTCTTGCAGGCGACCTCTGCCTGTCCTTCAGCGAGGAGGCGTTCACGGACATCGGTGAACGCGCAGCGTCAGGAAGCCGGGCCCGGCTCATCTTCAACCTGATGCGGGCGGAAGTGATGGCCGGGCAGTACCTGGACATCCTGGAAGAGGTCGCCGGGCCGGTCCGGGACCGTGCCGGCGCCGTGGGCAGGGCACAGTCGATCATCCGGTTCAAGAGCGCGAAGTACTCCACGGAACACCCGCTGGCACTCGGCGGCGCCCTCGCCGGCGCCTCCAATGACCTGCTCCGCGGCTACTCCGCTTTTGCCCTTCCGCTCGGCGAAGCGTTCCAGCTTCGCGACGACGTGCTGGGCGTGTTCGGCGACCCGCTCACCACGGGCAAACCGGCCGGTGACGATCTCCGCGAGGGCAAGCGCACCGTCCTGGTGGCACTGGCGCTGGACCAGGCCTCTCCCAAGGAGTCGGCCTTTATCGACGCCAGCCTCGGCAGCCCCGAGCTTTCGGAAGCGGACATTCTTGAGATCCGCCGGATTATCGAAGATTCAGGGGCACTGCAGGCCACCGAAGTTCTCATCAGCGAATTCGGCGCGGCGGCGTTTGCCGCCCTTGAGGAACTTGAGCTGGACGAACTGCCAAAAACAGCCCTGCGGAGGCTGGCTGAGGCGACTGTCAGCCGAGCCTCCTAGGGATTTCCCGGGTAAGGGTTACCAGGCCAGCGTCTGGGCCCGCCGCCGGATTTCCGTTTTGCGTCCTTCACGCAGGGCGTCGATCGGCCGGCCACGCAGTGATTCATCGGGCGTGAACAGCCACACGATAAGGTCCTCGTCGGAATATCCGGCGTCGGCCAGCACCACAATGGTGCCCTTTAAGCTGTCCACCACCTGGCCGTCCTGGATGAATTCGGCAGGAACCGACCGGATTTTCCGTTCCCCCACCCGCAATGCCGCCAGTGCATGCTCATCCAGCAGGCTGTGCACCTTGGTGACGGAAACATCCAATAAACGGGCGACGTCGGGCAGCGGCAACCACTCGCCCACCAGGTTTTCTACATTACTCACGGATCAAGGTTGCCACGCGGGCCGCCGCGGCGCCTAGTCGGCGAATTCCTCTTCCCGCCCCGGCCTGCGGACACTCCCGAAAAGAACGCTTTACCCGGAAATGGCAAATTCTTGTGCTATTGCGATTTTCATGAGAGATTCACTTTCATCACAGCAGTAACAGAAATAACATAAGTCACAGTAGTATCAAGATTATCCGCGGATCCCCCGTCCGCGTCCGCGCCCGCAGTTGAGAAGAGGATTCCTTCCATGACGACGTCCCGCTCGCCCAAGCAGCCCCCCAAACCGAGTCTGCCGATGATTGCCGCCACCACAGCGGCGCTGCCAGCGGTCGTATTGTCATCCCTGGCCCTGGCCCAGCCGGCCGCGGCACAGCAGCCCACCCGGTCCATCCCCAACAGCCTGGCCGCGGCAATGAAGGCCCAGGCTGCCGCCAAGGCGGCCGGCACGGTGATTCCGGCAGCTTCGGTGTCCACCACGATTCCTGCTGCTTTCCAGCCCGCACAGCCGGCAGCTCCGGCCGAGTACACGATTGCCCGCGGCGACACTGTCAGTGCCATCGCCGGACGGTTCGGGCTGCAGACCGCGGAAATCCTGAAGCTGAACAACCTCCAGCCGAACACCCTCATCTACCCGGGACAGAAACTCAAGCTGTCAGGTTCGGCCGCGCCCGCGGCGGCCGCCCCTGCACCCGCCCCCGCAGCTCCCGCAGCCGCCAGCGGGGCAACGTATACGGTCAAGCCCGGCGACACCCTGGGTGCCATTGCCGCCCGGCACAACGTCGGCCTGTCGGATGTCTTTGCCTGGAACAACCTGTCCATGCGTTCCATCATTTACCCGGGCCAGAAGATCAAGGTCGCCGCCGGCGACTCCGCCCCGGCTCCGGCTCCCGCTGCACCTGCAGCCGCCCCTGTCCTGGCGAACACGTCGGCGCCCGCGGCTCCTGCCCCGGCGTCGGGTTCCTACACCATCAAGGCCGGCGATACGCTCTCTGCCATCGCATCCCGGCACGGGGTGAAGCTGTCCGACCTTCTCTCGGCGAACAAGCTCGGCATGACCACGGTCATCTACCCCGGCAGCAAGCTCGTGATTCCCGGCGCTGCAGGCCAGGCTGATCCGCAGCCGGCAGCCGCGCCCCAGCCTGCGGCCGCCCCCCTGGTACCCAGCTCCTTCCTCGGCTTCAGCTACCCCGCCGCCGTGGTGAGCTCGGCCAACGAGAACAAGGCCCTCCTGAATGCTTCGCCTGTTCCGTCCCGGGAAGAGATGAAGAACATCGTGGCAGACACCGCGCGGCGGATGGGCGTGGACCCCTCCCTTGCCCTCGCCTTCGCGTTCCAGGAATCAGGATTCAACCAGCGGGCGGTGTCCCCGGCGAACGCGATCGGCACCATGCAGGTCATTCCCAGCTCGGGCCAGTGGGCGTCGGACCTGGTGGGGCGGAAACTGAACCTGCTGGACCCGTACGACAACGCCACCGCCGGCGTGGCCATCATCCGCCAGCTCCTCGCAACCAGCAAGGATCAGGACACTGCCATCGCGGGGTACTACCAGGGCCAGTATTCGGTCCGCAAGTACGGCATGTACGACGACACCAAGGCGTACCTGGCAGCGATCAAGGCACACCAGAAGAACTTCGGCTGAGGCGCCTGGGCAACACCTGCCCGGACGCAGCAGCGGGTCCGAACCGTTACCGGTTCGGACCCGTTCCGTTTCAGGCACGTTTGGCTGCGGGATTAGGATCGTAAGGTGCAGGAACACGTGTCAGACCCCCTGGTGGGTACGGTGGTGGACAACCGCTATGCCATCACGTCGAAACTGGCCCGGGGCGGCATGTCCACCGTCTACCTGGCCATTGACCAGAGGCTGGACCGCGAGGTGGCGCTCAAAGTGCTGCACCCGCACCTGGCTGCCGATGAGAACTTCCTGGGCAGGCTTGGCCGTGAAGCCAAGGCTGCCGCCCGGCTCTCCCATCCGCACGTGGTGGGTGTCCTCGACCAGGGCAGCGACGGGCATGCGGCGTACCTGGTCATGGAGTACATCAAGGGACACACGCTCCGGGACGTCATCCGCGACAGGGGCGCACTGCCGCCCCGGCTGGCGCTGGCACTGATCGATCCCGTCGTCGAAGGGCTGGGGGCCGCACACGCCGCCGGGTTTATCCACCGCGACGTGAAGCCGGAAAACGTCCTGATTGCCGACGACGGCAGGATCAAGATTGGTGATTTTGGACTGGCCCGGGCCGTCACAAGCTCAACCAGCAGCGGCGCCCTGATCGGCACGGTCGCCTATATCTCTCCGGAACTCGTGCTGGGGAAACCAGCAGATGCGCGCAGCGACGTCTACGCGGTGGGCATCATGCTCTACGAAATGCTCACCGGGCGGCAGCCGTTTGACGGCGAAGTCCCCATCCAGGTCGCCTACCAGCACGTGAACGGCGTGGTAGGACCGCCGTCGGACCTTGTGCCGGGACTGGCAGCGGAAGTGGATGAACTGGTCCAGTGGTGCACGGCCAATGACCCGGAGAACCGCCCCGTTGACGGCAATGCACTCCTCCAGGAGCTCCGGCACATCCGTACCAACCTCACGGACGCGGAACTGGACCTGCTTCCGCCGGCAGCGGTTGCTGCTGTACCCGAGCAGCATCAAACCGAAGTCCTGGCCCGCTCCAGCAATCCAACCACCTTGATGCCTGCGGGCCGGCCGGCGGCCCCGGCGCACCCACCCGGACAGCGCCCGGGCCTTGCGCTCCCTGACGAGGAGGATGCCGGGGCTGCGTGGCCTCCCCCTCTGCCACGGACCGGCAAGCGGGCCGAACGCCGGGCCGAAAAAGAAGACGCCAGGGACCGCGCGCGGGCAGCGGCCACCCCGGCCAGGACGCTTCGGGAGGGTAACCCGCGGCGCCGGGGACTTCTGTGGGTGATCGTCCTGATTCTGGCTGCACTGCTGGCCACGGGCGCCGGATGGTTCTTCGGGATGGGGCCGGGCGCTCCCGCCGCCGTACCGGCCGTTGCCAACAAAACCGTGGCGCAGGCGCAGCAGCTGCTGGATGCGGCGGGCTTCCGCTCCACTACCAGCGAGGTCTTCGACGACCAGGTGCCGACCGGGCTGGTAGTGGGCAGCGAGCCCGGCGCCGGGACGGAGATCAGGAAATTCCAGCCTGTTTCCCTTCTCGTCTCGAAAGGTCCACAGCTTTTTCCCCTGCCGAAACTGAGCGGCGGCACCCTCGACCAGGCCAAGGACGCCCTGAATGCGGCCGGAATGGCGCTGGGCACGGTTACTGAGCAGTTCGATGAAAAGGCCGCTGCAGGAACGGTACTGTCCCAGGATCCCGCCGCCGGCACGCCGTCCCGCCACGGCACCCCCGTGGCCATGGCGGTTTCCAAGGGGCCGCAGCCCATCCCCGTTCCCTCCGTGGTGGGAAAAGCGAAGGGCGAGGCCGTGAACGCCATTGAAGCCGCCGGGCTGAAAGCCGATGTCGCCCGCGACGAAGTGTTTGACCGCAGCATCCCGGAGGGCGCCGTGGTCAGCCAGGCGCCGGCGAACGGGACGCTGACCCGCGGGGGCACCGTGACATTGACCATTTCCAAAGGCCCGCGCATGGTGGACGTGCCAAGCTTCATCGGCAAGCAGGCTTCCGAGGCAAGGAAGTCGTTGGAGGCCCTCGGCTTCCAGGTCCGGGTGAACAACATCCTCGGCGGATTCTTCGGCACCGTCCGCGACCAGGACCCGGTGAACCGGAAGGTCCCGGAGGGCTCGGTCGTCACCATCACGGTGGTCTAGCCAAGCGCGGCCCCTGCGGCGGGCCGGGCCGGCCCGCCGCAGGGGCCAAAGGAGCTAGTGCTTCGCCAGCGCCCCGGCCACCAGGAACGCCATTTCCAGGGACTGCATGTGGTTCAGACGGGGATCGCACACCGACTCGTAGCGGTCCAGGAAAGCGTCCTGGTCGATCGGGTCCGCGCCGCCGAGGCATTCGGCGACGTCGTCGCCTGTCATTTCCACGTGCAGGCCGCCGGGAACCGTCCCCAGCCCGTGGTGCACTTCGAAGAACCCGCGCACTTCGTCGATCACGTCGTCGAAATTGCGGGTCTTGTAGCCGTTGGGCGAGGTCACGGTGTTGCCGTGCATGGGGTCGGTGACCCACAGCACCTGCGCGCCGGACGCGGTGACCTTTTCGACGACGGCGGGCAGCTTCGCGCGGATGTTGCCGGCACCCATGCGGGTAATGAAGGTCAGGCGGCCGGGTTCGCGTTCCGGGTCGAGCTTGTCGATCAGGCGCAGGGCGTCGTCACCGGTGGTGGACGGGCCGAGCTTGACGCCGATGGGGTTGCGGACCCGCGAGAGGAAGTCCACGTGTGCGTGGTCGAGTTCACGGGTACGTTCGCCGATCCACAGGAAGTGGGCCGAGGTGTCGTACGGGAAGCCGGTGCGGGAGTCGATCCGGGTCAGGGCGCGCTCGTAGTCCAGCAGCAGGGCCTCGTGGCTGGCGAAGAACTCGACCCGCTTGAGGGCCTCGAAGTCCGCGCCGCAGGAGTCCATGAACTTGATGGCCCGGTCGATGTCCCGGGCCAGGGACTCGTAGCGGGCGTGGGCAGGGTTTTCGGTGAATCCCTTGTTCCACTGGTGCACCGAGCGGAGGTCGGCGAACCCGCCCTGGGTGAAGGCCCGGATGAGGTTCAGGGTGGAAGCGGAGGTGTGGTAGGCCCGCAACATCCGCGAGGCGTCGTGGCCACGGGACTCGGGCGTGAAATCGTAGCCGTTGACGATGTCGCCGCGGTAGGCGGGAAGCGTCACGCCGTTGCGGGTTTCGTCGTTGGAGGAACGGGGCTTGGCGAACTGGCCAGCCATCCGGCCCATCTTGATGACGGGCATGGCCGCACCGTAGGTGAGTACCACTGCCATCTGCAGGATGGTCTTGACGCGGGCGCTGATCTTGTCCGCGGTGGCGGCTTCGAACGTTTCGGCACAGTCGCCGCCCTGCAGCAGGAAGGCCTTGCCCTGGGCGGCAGCAGCGAGCCGCTCACGCAGGATGTCCACCTCACCGGCAAAGACCAGCGGCGGAAGTACGGAGAGCTCCTTGACCGAGGCCTCAAAGACCTCCCGGTCCTGCCAGCTGGGCTGCTGCGAGATGGGAAGGTCCCGCCAGTTGTCGAGTCCGGGATAGTTGGCGGCTC
The DNA here is from genome assembly GCF_057369995.2 of Arthrobacter sp. MOO21. Taxonomy (NCBI): domain Bacteria; kingdom Bacillati; phylum Actinomycetota; class Actinomycetes; order Micrococcales; family Micrococcaceae; genus Arthrobacter; species Arthrobacter sp. MOO21. The sequence goes on from NZ_CM170671.2 coordinate 4,383,481, forward strand.
CGCTCTGGGCGGTGCTGGACAGCGTAAAGGCGGGTTTTGCAGATAGCTCAGTCACCATCTAAGACTAACGGCAGGCCGCGGCCGGTGGACACCGCCCCGTCACGCTGTGCACCCGCTGCGTCACAACTGCGCCGAAGCCCGGCGTGAGGCCCCGTTAGCCCGCGGCGGACGTGCCGTCGTCGTCGCCCTTGGGACCCTGGCCGCCGGCAGCGGGACCGGTCTCCTGGGCAAAGCCGCCCTCCACCGGTTCCGGTACTGCCAGCGGCTCGGCCGCCGCCTCCGGTTCCGCGGCCTTCCCCGCGAGCCGGAGCTTGACCACGGCCGCATATTCGTCCACGTACTCCTGCCCCGAGAGGCGCATCAACCGGGACATGATCTCGTCCGTGACCTTGCGCTGGACTGTCCTGTCCTCGGCCTGGTCCCGGTACTGGCTGAAGTCCAGCGGTTCACCGAAAACCATGCCGATCCGCCGGATGTTGGGCAGCCGCTTGCCGATGGGCTGGACTTTGTCGGTACCGATCATTGCCACGGGAATGACGGGAACACCGGCCTGCAGGGCGAGCCTGGCCACCCCCACCTTGCCGCGGTACAACCGGGCGTCCGGGCTCCGCGTCCCTTCGGGATAGATGCCCAGCAGGCCGCCGTGGTTGAGCACATCCATACCCGCATTGAGGGACGCAGCGGAAGCGGCGCCCCCGGACCTGTCCATGGGCAGTTGGTTGGTAAGCCGGAAGAACGCCGCCGTGAGCCTGCCTTTGACGCCGGTGCCGGTGAAGTATTCGGATTTGGCCAGGAACACCACCGGACGGTGGACCATGAGCGGCATGAAGATGGAATCTGAAAACGACAGATGGTTGGAGGCGATGATGGCGGCCCCCTTCGCCGGGATGTTGTCCAGGCCTTTGACCCAGGGCCGGAAAAGCAGCTTGATCACCGGACCGAGGAAGATCCTTTTCATGACCCAATAGAACACGTAGTGAACCTCTCCGGAAGGCGGCTCCCAGTCCCCGCATCGGGCCTGGCCAGCGATTCAATGCAACCCTACTCTAGTGAGATTTGGCTGGAACAGTGACACGATGGACTCATGACTGAAAGCAGCACCCCGTCCCGTCCGGCTGCTTTCAGCTACCCCGGCCACGGAGCCAACGCGCGCACCGGGATCGCCATCTGCCACGGGTTCACCGGCAGTCCCCTGAGCGTCATGCCGTGGGCGGAGTACTTGGCGGAGCAGGGCTACGCCGTCACCGTTCCGCTGCTGCCCGGGCATGGAACAGACTGGCGCCAACTGGCCCGTTCCGGCTGGCGCGACTGGTACCGCTGCTATGAGGCGGCCTTCCTGGACCTGTCGGCACGGACCGACGCCTGCTTCACGGCAGGGCTGTCCATGGGCGGGGCGATTGCCCTGCTCACCGCTTCCCGCCATTCGGTTGCCGGGGTCAGCGTGGTCAATCCCGGCCTGAGTTTCTATGACCGCAGGGTGCGGGTGATCGGGCTGCTGAAATATTTCCAGCGGACCACAGTCCCGATCCAGGAGGACCAGACCGGGGCGCCGGCGACCAACGACGGCGACTATTCCTTGACTCCGCTGGCTGCAGTACACGAATTGAAGAAGCTGTTCGCTGCCGCGGTGCGCAGCCTGCCCCGGGTGGACGCGCCGGTCCAGGTCTTCAAGTCGCGCACCGACGCCGTGGTCCCGCCCACCTCTCTGGGCCTGCTGAAAAAGGGCCTGGGTGCGCATTTGGCAGCGGTGGTTGACCTTGCCAGCAGCGGCCACGTGGCTACCCTTGACGTTGACGCGCCCTTGATCTTTACGGAGTCGGCAGCCTTTGTCGGAGCCCACGCCCGCCGCACCAGCACTTTGGAGGCCCCATGACCGCCGGCCCTGACCACAGCCCCTTCAGCAGCGCCTTCAGCGGCGAAGGCTCCCGCACCGGAGTGGTCCTGTCCCACGGCTTCACCGGAAGTCCACATGGGCTCAGGGCCTGGGCCCAGGCCCTCGCTGCTGCCGGTTTCGCCGTCCGCATGCCGCTGCTGCCGGGCCATGGGACAAGCTGGCAGGACCTGAACCGGACGCGGTGGCAGCAGTGGCACGGCGCCCTCGATGAGGCCTACCTGGAACTCGACGCCCAGTGCGACCAGGTGTTCGCGGCAGGCCTGAGCATGGGCGGGGCCCTGGCGCTGAGGATCGCCGCAACCCGTCCGGTTGCCGGGGTTCTCCTGGTCAATCCGGGCCTGACGGTCGATGATCCGCGTGCCCCGCTGGCCGGGATCCTGAAGCTGGTGCTCAAGAGCACCCCCGCCATCGGCAATGACATCCTCAAAGCCGGCATGGACGAGGGGGCCTACACCCGCACGCCCGTGGCCGCGGCCCATGAGCTCAACAAGATGTTCAAGGACACCGTCCGGCTCCTGCCGCGGGTCACCGCGCCCGTCCAGGTGTACCGCTCCACCGTGGACCATGTGGTGTCCGACTCCAGCATGGCCCTGCTGCGGCGCGGGCTGACGCATGCGCCGCTCGAGGTGGTGCAGCTCGAGAACAGTTACCACGTTGCCACGCTGGACAACGACGCCGACCGTATCTTCGAAGGCTCCGTGGCTTTCATCCGGCGGGTCCTGCAACCCGGTCAGGAGGTCCGCCATGGCAAGGCCTGACCCCGGCGCGCCGGACCCGGGCGCCAACCAGGACGACGCCGTCTGGCTTGACCTGGTGGCACGCCTGGAGTCGGACACTGTCGCCACGCGCCCTGACCCGCCCGGACCCGGGCGGCAGCCGGACAAGGCCGGCAGCCCCGGAAACCCGCCGCCGTCGTTTCGCGACTTCGACCCGTTGGGACTGGCCGGAACTCCGCCGGCCGGGTTGTCCGCCGCGGAGCGCGAAGCCGCCACGGAGCGCGGAGCCGCCGCTGACGCTGCCGGCACGTCCGGCGGCGGGCGGACGTCGCCGCATGACCCGGCCGGCCCGCGCGACTATGACGTGGACGACGACGGCGGGGAGTTCGTGCCGGAGGAGCCTCCCAGCCTGGCCGGCACGGATCCGCTGACCATGCTTGCGTGGCTTGCCGCCGTGGGTGGACCGGTGGCCCTGCTGCTGTCGGCGATGTTCTGGCGCGCCGCTCCGCTGCTTGCCATTGTCGGCATTGTTGCCGTGTTCGTGCTCGGCACGGTGTACCTGATCATGAAACTGCCGCAGGAAAAGAACGAGGACGACGACGGCGCGAGGGTCTAGCGCGCTCCTTGGCTGCGCACGCGGCTGCTGACGCGGGAAAGGTCGGCGGCGCCGATCAGTCCGGCGTTCGGGCCCAGGGCGGCCAGCTCGATGCCTGCCGCCGGGCGGAAGCCGCGCCCGGTCAGGTTCCGGGAGAAGGCTTTCCGGGCCGGTTCCACCAGCAGGTCCCCTGCTGAACACAATCCGCCGCCGATGACGAAGAGCCCCGGGTCCAGCGCGGCGGCGAGGTTGGCCAGGCCAAGCCCAAGCCATTCGCCCACCTCCTCGATCAGTTCCCGCGACGCACGGTCGCCGGCCAGGGCAAGTTCCGTGACGATGGCTCCGGTGATGTCTTCCGGATGTCCCCCGGCCGCAGCCAGCAGGTCCTGGGCAACGGGAGAGTTGGCACGGGCCAGCAGCCTCGCTTCCCGGCCCAGGGCGTTGCCGGAGGCGTACTGCTCCCAGCACCCCCGGTTGCCGCACTCGCACCGGTGTCCGCCGGGCATGATGACCTGGTGTCCGAACTCGCCGGCCACGCCGAAACGGCCGCGTTCCAGCCTGCCGTCCATCACCATGGCTCCGCCGATGCCGGTGCCCAGCGTGATGCAGACCAGCCGGTCTTCCCCCCGGCCCGCGCCGAAGCGCCACTCCGCCCAGGCCGCGGCGTCGGCGTCGTTGGTCAGGAGCACGGGACGGCGAAGGAGCCGCTCCAGGTTCTCGCGCAACGGTTCATTGCGCCATGCCAGGTGCGGGCTGAAGAGGACCGTTCCACCGGCGAGGTCCATCCAGCCGGCCGCACCGATTCCCACGGACCTGATCCGGTGCCCGCGGCTGAGCTCCTCCACCAGTTCCACGATGACCCGCTCCACTGCCCGCGGATCAGTTCCCGGCGTGGACCTGCGCGCCTCGCTGAGGATCCGTCCTTCGGCGTCAACCACGCCCGCCGCCACCTTGGTTCCCCCGATATCGATCCCGATGGCCAGGCCTTTGCGGTTGAGGCGCAGGTGTCCGCGGGCGGCACCGACGGGCAGTCGGCCGGGGCGGTAGGCGGCGTAGCGGCGGGGTGCCGGTCTTTTGAGGGGGCCGGCCTGGTCGCCGGGCAGCGGTCCGTACATAGTGTTTCATTCTAGGCGGGGAGCAGGATTGTCTTGACATGCGCAGCCGATGTGTCCCTGCATTGACGGCTAAGTTACTCGCCAGTAGGTTTAGGTACTGCACAGTCCGGCCGTGGGTATTAGTCTTTAGGCATGCCCCGGCGTGGGACCTCGGATATCAAAGGAGCTATAGTGCGCGAATTCAGTGTTCCGCCTCTTGTTGTTGTCCCACTGGAAACCAACATCACGGACCTGGTGCTGCGGCAGGCAGCCAAGCCCAGCAACCCCGCGCTCTTTTCGCGCCGGACCTCCGCAGGGTCATGGGAGGACGTCCGCGCCACCGATTTCCTGGCTGACGTCCGGGCACTGGCTAAGGGGCTCATCGCCAGCGGCGTGGGGGCCGGTGACCGGGTGGGCATCATGTCGCGTACCCGCTACGAGTGGGCCCTGGTGGATTTCGCCATTTGGTTCGCGGGCGCCGTTTCGGTTCCCATATATGAAACCTCATCCCCCTCCCAGGTCGCCTGGAACCTCGGGGATTCCGGTGCCGTGGCCGCCTTCGGCGAGTCCGCCCACCACGAAAACGTCATCCGGCAGGCAGTGAATGCCGAGGGCCTCACCGCCCTGCAGCACGTCTGGCAGCTTGAGGGGCAGGGCCTGGATGCGCTCCGTGAGGCGGGCCGCGGCGTCAGCGACGATGAACTCGAGGCGCGGCGCAGTGCGGCGGGCCTTCGGGACGTCGCCACCATCATCTACACGTCCGGTACCACGGGACGGCCCAAAGGGTGCGAACTGACCCACGGCAACTTCGTCGAACTCTCGGACAACGCCCTGGCCATCATCGGCGAGATCGTCCACGAGAACGCCAAGACCATCATGTTCCTTCCCCTGGCCCACGTATTTGCACGCTTCATTTCCGTCCTGGCGATGGCGGCCGGAACCACGGTGGCGCACACCCCGGACATTAAGAACCTCCTGGCGGACCTGCAAAGCTACGAGCCCACGTTCATCCTGGCCGTGCCCCGGGTCTTCGAAAAGGTCTACAACTCCGCACTGACCAAGGCCGAGGACGGCGGCAAGGGTGCCATCTTCCACCGGGCCGCGGAAACGGCCATCGCCTTCTCGAAGGCCCGCCAGGAAGGCCGGGTGGGCCTTGGCCTGAAACTGCGGCATGCCCTGTTCGACAAGCTGGTCTACGGGAAGCTGCGTGCTGCCATGGGCGGACACGTGGCCCATGCGGTGTCCGGCGGAGGCCCGCTCGGCGAACGGCTCGGCCACTTCTTCCAGGGCATCGGCCTGCAGGTGCTCGAGGGCTACGGCCTCACGGAAACCACCGCTCCCATCACGGTCAACACCCCGTCACGGATCAAGATCGGATCCGTGGGCAAACCGTTGCCCGGCAACGCCGTGAAGATTGCCGACGACGGCGAGATCCTTGCCAAGGGAGCCTGCGTCATGCGGGGGTACTACCAGCGCGAGGACCTGACGGCGGAAGCTTTTGCGGACGGATGGTTCCGCACGGGCGACATCGGCAGGCTGGACGAAGACGGCTTCGTCTGGATTACCGGCCGGAAGAAGGAGATCATCGTCACCGCGGGCGGCAAGAACGTCATCCCCGCCCTGCTCGAGGACCAGATCCGGGCCGATGCCCTGGTTTCGCAGGTGCTGGTGGTGGGCGACAACCGGCCCTTCATCGGAGCGTTGGTCACCCTGGACCAGGAGGCCTTGCCCGGCTGGCTCCAACGGCACGGACTCCCGGCGGACACGTCCCTGGAAGCCGCGGCAGACAACCCGGTGGTGAAGGCCGCTGTGCAGGACCTGATCACCGCCGCCAACAGCTCCGTGTCCCAGGCCGAGGCCATCAAGTCCTTCCGGATCGTGGCAGCCGACTTCACCGAAGCCTCGGGGCACCTGACCCCCTCCATGAAGGTCAAGCGCGCCCAGGTGATGAAGGACTTCGAAAACGTCATCGAGGACATGTACTCGGCGCCCCGCGCCTGACGCTCCCCGCTCCAGCAACGCCAAGGGGCCGCTCCGAACGGAGCGGCCCCTTGCTGCTGCCGTGGTTCGTCCCTGCCTACTGTTCGATGACCAGCAGCAGGTCTCCGCCCTGCACCTGCTCCACCGATGAAATGGCGAGGCGGCTGACCTTGCCGCCCACCGGCGTCGTAATGGATGCCTCCATCTTCATTGCCTCGATGGTGGCCACGGTGTCGCCGGCCTTGACCGTCTCCCCCGGCTTGACCGTCACGGTGACGGCGCCCGCGAAGGGTGCTGCCACGTGGCCCGGCTGGGACGGATCGGCCTTCTCGGCGGTCTTGACGTTGCTGACCACGGAACGGTCGCGGACCACCACCGGACGGGACTGCCCGTTGAGGGTGCACATGACCGTGCGCATGCCCTTCTCATCCGGCTCCGAGACGGCTTCCAGGGACGCAATCAGCCGGACGCCGCGCTCCAGCTGGATTTCGTGCTCGGTGCCGCGCTGCAGGCCGTACAGGTAGTCGCGGGTGTCGAGAACGGAGATGTTGCCGTAGGTCTCCACGCTCTTCAGGTAATCCTTGGTGGGCCCGTCGAAGAGGAGCCGGTTCAGCGTGTGCTGGCGGGTCTTCGAGTCGGACTTCAGCGCAGCGCTGTCCTCCGCGCTGAGCTCGACGTCGCGGACCTTCACGCTCCTGCCCTGCAGGGCCTTGGTCCGGAAGGGCTCGGGCCAGCCTCCCGGAGGGTCACCCAGCTCGCCGGACAGGAAGCCGATCACGGAGTCGGGGATGTCGTAGTTCTGCGGGTTCGCTTCGAAGTCGGCCGGGTCGGCGTTGAGGCCCACCAGGTGCAGGGCGAGGTCACCCACCACCTTGGAGGACGGCGTCACCTTCACCAGGTGGCCCAGGATCCGGTCGGCAGCCGTGTACATGTCCTCGATGGCCTCGAACCGCTCCCCCAGTCCCAGCGCCATGGCCTGCTGGCGGAGGTTTGAGAGCTGGCCGCCGGGGATTTCGTGCTTGTACACACGGCCGGTGGGTCCAGGCAGGCCCGACTCGAACGGCGCGTACACGCGGCGCACCGCTTCCCAGTACGGTTCGAGCGAACTGACGGCGTCCAGGCTCAGGCCCGTGTCACGGGGTGTGTGGGCCAGCGCTGCCACCAGGGCCGACGCCGACACCTGGCTGGTGGTGCCGGCAAGCGACGCGGAGGCGACGTCCACGGCGTCCACGCCGGCGTCGACGGCGGCCAGCAGGGTGGCCAGCTGGCCACCGGCGGTGTCGTGGGTGTGCAGGTGCACGGGCAGGTCGAAGCGTTCCCGCAGCGCGGTGACAAGCCTGGCCGCCGCGGCAGGCCGAAGCAGGCCGGCCATGTCCTTGATCGCCAGGATGTGGGCGCCGGCGTCAACGATCTTCTGCGCCAGGTCCAGGTAGTAGTCCAGGGTGTACAGCTTTTCGGCCGGATCCAGCAGGTCGCCGGTGTAGCAGAGGGCGACTTCGGCGACGGCGGTGCCGGTTGCGCGGACGGCGCGGATGGCCGGCGCCATTTGGCTGACGTCATTCAGGGCATCGAAGATGCGGAAGATATCGATACCGGTTGCCGCTGCCTCGTTGACGAAGGCTTCGGTGACTTCCTCGGGGTACGGCGTGTAACCCACGGTGTTGCGGCCGCGCAGCAGCATCTGGATGCAGACGTTCGGCATGGCCTGGCGCAGCGCGGCGAGCCGGTCCCAGGGGTCTTCGCCCAGGAAGCGCAGCGCGACGTCGTAGGTGGCACCGCCCCACGCTTCAACCGACAGCAGTTCAGGCAGCAGGTGCGTGACAGCGGGGCCGGCGGCCACGAGGTCGCGGGTGCGGACGCGGGTTGCCAGCAGCGACTGGTGCGCGTCGCGGAAGGTGGTGTCCGTAACGGCGACTGCATTCTGCTCCCGGAGCGCCTTGGCAAACCCTTCCGGGCCCAGCTCGAGGAGCTTCTGGCGCGATCCGGGCGCCGCCTGCAGGCCCTTGAACGAGGGAAGCTTGTCCGCGGGGTTCGAGTGGACCGTCAGCTCGCCGTTCGGCTTGTTGACGGTGACGTCGGCCAGCCAGGTGAGCAGCTTGGTGCCGCGGTCGGCGGAGACACGGGCCTTGAGCAGCTGCGGGCGCTGGTCGATGAAGTTGGTCGCGACGTCGCCGGCGATGAAGTCGGGGTCATCCAGCACGGCCTGCAGGAAGGGGATGTTCGTGGAGACACCACGGATGCGGAATTCGGCCAAGGCACGGCGGGCACGCGCGACGGCGGACGGGTAGTCCCTGCCACGGCAGGTCAGTTTGACCAGCATGGAGTCGAAGTGCGGGCTGATTTCGGCACCCGAGTAGACGGTGCCGCCGTCGAGCCTTACGCCGGCGCCACCGGCGGAGCGGTAGCCGGTGATCTTTCCGACGTCCGGGCGGAAGCCGTTGGCCGGGTCCTCGGTGGTGATGCGGCTCTGCAGGGCGGCACCGCGCAGCTTGACCGCGTCCTGGGAGAGGCCAAGGTCGGCGAGGGTCTCACCGGAGGCGATCCGCATCTGGGCCTGGACAAGGTCCACGTCCGTGACTTCCTCGGTCACCGTGTGTTCCACCTGGATGCGGGGGTTCATTTCGATGAAGACGTGCTGGCCGGCCCGCTCGCCTTCGGTGTCCACGAGGAACTCCACGGTGCCGGCGTTGACGTAGTTCAGGGCCTGGGCGAACTTGACGGCGTCCCGGTAGAGGGCCTGTCGGATGCCCTCGTCCAGGTTGGGCGCCGGGGCAATCTCGATGACCTTTTGGTGGCGGCGCTGGATGGAGCAGTCACGCTCGAAGAGGTGCATGACATTGCCCTCGGCGTCGGCCAGGATCTGTACTTCGATGTGCCGGGGACGCAGGACAGCCTGCTCCAGGAACATGGTGGGGTCACCGAATGCGGCGTCGGCTTCACGCATGGCCGACTTCAAGGCCTCGGGCAGGGCTTCCCGGGTGTCCACCCGGCGCATGCCGCGCCCGCCGCCGCCGGCGACGGCCTTGGCGAAGATGGGGAAGCCGATCTCATCCGCGGCAGCCAGCAGTTCGTCCAGGTCCTTGGACGGTTCGCTGGACTTCAGCACCGGCACGCCTGCTTCGCGGGCTGCCTTCAGCGCAGCCACCTTGTTGCCGGCAAGCTCCAGGACTTCGGCGGGCGGGCCGACGAAAGTGATGCCGGCTTCCTTCGCGGCACGTGCCAGCCCGGGGTTCTCTGAAAGGAAGCCGTAGCCCGGGTAGATGGCGTCGGCGCCGGACTCCTTGGCCACCCGGATCACTTCATCCACATCCAGGTAGGCCCGGACAGGATGCCCTTCCTCGCCGATCAGGTACGCTTCATCCGCTTTCTGGCGGTGGATGGAGTTCCTGTCCTCATTGGGGAAGACGGCAACAGTCTTGGCGCCCAGCTCGTAGCTGGCGCGGAAGGCCCTGATCGCGATTTCGCCGCGGTTGGCCACCAGAACTTTGGAAAACATACTTCTCCTGCATCATTGCTGGGTGGATCGGTGAGTGGTCACAGTGTCTAGGACCTACAAGGACAAACACAAATCTTTGTGTCAACCATCACAGATTTCCCCGTCATGTCACGAACGCTTACAGCCTGGCTGGCGGAATCCGCCCCGGCAGCACAGTCGGTGCCGTGCCGACGTCCGATTAAGCAGGATTCGCCGACGCATCAACATATGATGAGTAGGGCGGCAGGACCGTCCGGCTTCGGCTCTGCCGCAGCAAACATTACTCCCAACACTGCTTCCGGCGTTAGGTTTTGGTCTCTCAAGTGCAAGTAGTCAGCATCAGCAGCCTTAAGGGTGGAGTCGGCAAGACTTCCGTCACCACGGGATTGGCGTCTGCGGCGCTGGCCGCGGGAATCCGCACGCTGGTGGTGGACCTTGATCCGCACGCCGACGCCACCACCGCCCTCGGCGTCCAGCCGGGCGACCAGCTGGATGTCGGGCGGATGCTGAAGAACCCCCGCCGCGCGAAACTTGCCGAGAACGTCGTGCGCAGCTCCTGGACGGACCGGGCCCGCACCAACGGCTCGGGGCCCGCGGTGCTGGATGTCGCCGTCGGCTCCGCCTACACGGGCATCTACGACCGGCCGGACCTGGGCCGCCGCGACCTCCGCAGGCTTTCCGCGGTCCTGGCCGGCGCCGACGCCTACCAGCTGGTCCTGGTGGACTGCCCGCCGTCGCTGAACGGCCTGACACGCATGGCGTGGGCGGCCAGTGACAAGGTGGCCCTGGTGGCCGAGCCCGGGCTGTTCTCCGTGGCCGGCACGGAGCGGACCATGCGGGCCATCCAGCTGTTCAAGCAGGAGTTCGCACCAAATCTCTCCCCCGCCGGGATCGTGGCCAACCGGGTCCGGTCCGGCTCGTCGGAGCACACGTACCGCCTGGCCGAGATGGAATCCATGTTCGGCGAACTCCTGCTCAGCCCGCGGATCCCGGAACAGGCCAACTGGCAGCAGATCCAGGGCGCAGCACACCCGGTCCACCACTGGCCCGGCGACTCCGCCAAATCCGCTGCCGGACTGTTCGACGACCTGCTGGCCAACCTGATGTCGGCAGGCAGCGGTCTGCGGAGCCGAACCCGGTAAGACGGCCACCCTACCAGCGCAGAAGGGGCCGCCCTCCATGGAGAGCGGCCCCTTCTGCTGTTCCTAAGGTCTTAGCTGATCTTGCGTGCGGCGCGGCGCTTGCTGAGTTCGTCGTCGGGGAAGGACTGCTCGGCGGCGTGCTCGCTGGGCAGGGAGGCGAGGCTGCCTTCCACTTCCCGCCACACGCGGCCCACGGCAATGCCGAAGACGCCCTGTCCGCCCTGCACGAGGTCGATAACCTCGTCGGCAGACGTGCATTCGTAGACGCTGGCGCCGTCGCTCATCAGGGTAATCTGGGCCAGGTCCTCCACCCCGCGTTCACGCAGGTGCTCTACGGCGGTGCGGATCTGCTGCAGGGAAACTCCGGTGTCCAGGAGCCGCTTGACCACTTTCAGGACAAGGATGTCGCGGAAGCCGTACAGTCGCTGCGACCCCGATCCTGCCGCGCCACGGACAGCCGGCTCCACCAGCCCGGTCCGCGCCCAGTAGTCGAGCTGGCGATAAGTAATGCCCGCGGCCTTGCAGGCCGTGGGCCCTCGGTAGCCGGCGTCCTCATCCAGCACCGGGAGGTCCTCGGTAAACAGGAGGCCCTGGGCACCGCTCACGGGCACAGCAACACCAGCCGTGGGCTGCTTCAGCCCGCCTGCTTCGCCTTTGGGACTCACGTGGATCCTCCTTGTCGTACGCTCCCGATAACCAGTGCAGCAGACTTGGCATGAAGACCATGCGTGTGATTCTCGCGGGGCGCACTTTCCAGTGTGACTTGCGCGGCTGCCGTAGGCAAGGGAACTTGATACTTCGACGTTAGGCCCGGCGGCCCCCGAGGTCAAAGATGTTGGGCCCTTCGAAGGGGCGTGTCGAAACTTTGAGCCTCGACTTTAACCTTAACGTGACCTAGCCGTCGAAATCCTCGGGCTCGACGTCGTCGAGGAACTCCCGGAAGCGGCGCAGTTCGCGCTCCTCGTCCACCGTGGGGCCGGGCTCGGCGTCTTCTCCCTCATCGTGTTCGGTGATGCGGACCCCGGCCTCATCCATCACGGCGTCGGCACACCAGATCCGGCATTTGGCGCGAAGCGCGATGGCTAGGGCATCGGAAGCGCGGGAGCTCACTGTGGTTCCGTTTTCGAACTGCAGCTGCCCGTAAAAGATGTTGTCCTCCACGGCAACGATGTTCACGCTGACAACGGAGTGGCCAAGGGACTCCACGACGTCGACGAGGAGGTCGTGGGTCATCGGCCGGGGCGGGACCACGCCCTGCTGGGCGAGGGCGATGGCGCTGGCCTCGGGGGTGCCGATCCAAATGGGGACGTGGCGTTCCCCATGCATCTCCTTGAGCAGGACCAGGGGCTGGTTGGAGGGCAGTTCGATGCGAACGCCTACGATCTCGACTTCAATCATCAGATGTCCATGCGTGAGATGTGGTCCTGCACCAGGGCCCTGTGCAGGGTGAGGCAGAGGTCGCTGATTTCACGGGCAGCCTCGGCTGCCCGTGCCTGCGATGCCGCGTCCTTGCGCGAGGCAAGCGGTGCCACGGCTCGTTCCACCAGGCCGAATTCCCGTTCGGCCGCCGCCTGGAAAGGGCGAAGGTGCCGCGGCTCCAGGCCGTGGCTTTCCAATTGGACGCACGCGCGCGCCACCTGCAGGGCGTGTTCATCGAACTGGCCGTTGCTGTGGCTGATGAGTCCGAAGCTCAGGAGCGACTGGAGCAGGGGCACGCTGGCACCGGATTCCGTCCGCAACTGTTCCTCGGTCAGCTTTCGCCCACGGTTCTGCAGCTCAGCGGCGAGCTCGTCCGAAACGATGCGCGGGGAAACCACGACGCCGGGCGGCAGGTTATCCGGCCGCTCTCCCCTGTCGATGGCATCAAGGTAGTCCTTGATGACCTTCAGGGGCAGGTATTGGTCGCGCTGCAGGGCCAGCACGAAGCGCAGCCGCTCGACGTCGCCGTCGGAATACTGCCGGTAACCCGCCGGGGTGCGCCGCGGATTGATCAGGCCCTTCTCTTCCAGGAACCGGATTTTCGACGCTGTCATGCCGGGGAAGTCCGCGCTGAGCTGGGCGAGGACTTCGCCGATGTTCAGGACCTGGGGGCCCCGGCGTTCCGGTTGTGCCATTGCCACAGGCAGCGGTCCCCGGATCAGCCGCGGCCTGCAGCTGTGGCAGGGCTCAGGTAGAAGGTGAGGCGGAACTTGCCGATCTGGACTTCGCTGCCGGACTTCAACTCCACCCGGTCCACACGGTCGTGGTTGACGTAGGTGCCGTTGAGGCTGTTTTTGTCAACGACCTCGAAGCTGCGGGCGGTGCGGTGGAACTCGACGTGGCGGCGGGAAACCGTCACGTCATCCAGGAAGATGTCCGCGTCAGGGTGCCGGCCTGCCGTGGTCACGTCCGAGTCGAGCAGGAAGCGGGCGCCGGCGTTCGGGCCGCTGTGCGCCACGAGCAGCGCAGAGCCGGCCGGCAGGGCCTCAACCGAGTTGCGCTCATCGAAGGACAGCTTCGGCGCAATGGTGGGTTCATCGGTGACCGGGGTGAGATGGATCGAGGTGGTCTCCGACGCCTTAGCCGCACCCGCGCCGTAATCCCCATCGGCAGGGTTGTGTGTGTGGCCAGCCATGGATTCCTCCTCTTCGACGCTGCAGGTTCCAGGCCTGCAGCCAACGTTTACGCTCCGGCCCTGGCAGGTCCGGCCCCGGCTCCCCCATCCGGCCGCTGACGTGCGAAGACGTCCTGCCTGCGACGCGGGGCCGGACCGGAAATACCGGTTAGCTTTAGCCTACCTGTTGTTCGTACTCCGATGCACTGAGCAACGACTCAACGGCGTCAGGTTCGGCCAGTTTGACCTCGATGAGCCAGCCGTCACCGTATGGATCGGTGTTGATCAGGGCCGAATCGGTGTCCAGGGAGTCGTTGCGGGCCACTACTTCGCCACTGACGGGTGCGTAGATGTCGCTGACGCTCTTGGTCGACTCCACCTCACCCACGACTTCGTTTGCCGTAATCTTCGTGCCGGCCTCGGGCATCTGGGCGTAGACAACATCTCCAAGCGCATCCTGGGCGAAGTCGGTGATTCCCACCCGGACCACGCCGTCGGCATTGGGGGCCGACACCCACTCATGTTCGGCGGTGTAGGACAGGTCTTCGGGAATGTTGCTCATGGGGGGCCTTTCATCGGGGTACACCAACGTCACGGCGGCCCCCGGTGATCGGGCCGCCGCTGAAAGTATAGGCACAAGTGCCCCGGCCACCACCCGGGTTTCTGACAAGATGGGACCCATGAGTGCAAGCGCAGGTGCAGCATCTTTGGGACAGGGCAGGTAGGCCATGCCGGAACTGCCTGAAGTCGCCGGCCTGGCCGCGTTCCTTGACGCACAGCTGCGGGGCTGCACGGTGACGAAACTGCAGATCACCTCCTTCGCCGTGCTCAAGACGGCCGACCCGCCCTTCACCGCGGTTGAGGGCCGGACGGTGTCCGGTGTCCGGAGGTTCGGAAAGTTCATCAGCATCGACACCGACGGCGTTTCCCTGGTGTTCCACCTGGCGCGGGCGGGCTGGGTGCGGTTCACCGAGTCCCCTGCGGACAGCCAGCTCCGGATGGGCAAGGGCCTCATCGCGGTCCGCTGTGCGTTCTCCGGCCCGGAGGGGCCGCGGGGCCTTGACCTGACGGAAGCAGGCACCAAAAAGAGCCTGGCGGTCTACGTGGTGCGGGATCCGCAGGAGGTGCCGGGCATCGCCACGCTGGGCCCCGATCCTTTTACCGAGGCGTTCGACGCCGACATGCTCGCTGAGATCCTGGCCGGCAGTTCACAACAGATCAAGGGCCTCCTGCGCAGCCAGAGTGTCATCGCCGGCATTGGGAATGCCTACAGTGACGAAATCCTGCACGCGGCCCGGATCTCCCCCTTCGCCACTGCAAAGTCCCTTGACCGGGAGACGGTCCAGGTGCTGTACGACGCGATCCACAGCGTGCTGGGCGAAGCCCTGGCAGAGGCGGCGGGCAAGCCGCCCAAGGACCTCAAGGATGTGAAACGCAGCCATATGCGGGTGCACGCCCGTACAGGCCAGCCCTGCCCCGTCTGCGGCGACACGGTACGGGAAGTCTCCTTCGCGGACACGGCCCTGCAGTACTGTCCCACCTGCCAGACCAAGGGCAAGATCCTGGCTGACCGCAGGACTTCGAAGTTCTTAAAGTAAGAGGATCCCGCGTCAGAAGCTCCCCCCGACTGCCGGGGAAGCAGCAAGATGGGGATGTCCGGGCCTGTCGGGATTCCGTCGCGGGTGATCGGATTGCGATTCGGGACTTCCGGTCCTGCCCTGGCACTCCCGGGGGGCGTAGCGTCGTGACCACGGCTCGTAGTTCCCAATCAGCACTAAGGGGTCACAATGCGCCCGTCCCGACCGGCCATCCTTGGAATGACCTTGACCCTCGTCCTCGCCCTCACCGGTGGTCTCGGGGGAACGGCCTTAGGACCGCCCATGGCCGCCGCATCAGCGGTGGCCGCACAGCGGATTGTCCCGGCGTCGATGGCGGTCGGGCAGGCCGGCGACGACGCGATCGACGAGCACTATGAGCAGCTCGGCGGCAGCGCATCGTTCCTCGGCACGCCAGTAGGCAGCGCGTACGACATCGCCGGCGGCCGCGCCCAGGACTATACCGGCGGCACGATCTATTGGAGCGCGGGCACCGGGGCGCACGAGGTGCATGGGGCCATCCGCGGACGCTACCTCGCACTCGGCGGACCGGGCGGCTTCCTGGGCTTCCCGCTCACCGACGAGACCGCCACGCCGGGCGCCGCCGGCCGGTACAACGACTTCGCCGGAGGATCGCTCTACTGGAGCACCGGCACCTGGGTCCACGAAGTGCATGGGGCCATCCGCGGACGCTACCTCGCACTCGGCGGACCGGGCGGCTTCCTGGGCTTCCCGCTCACCGACGAGACCGCCACGCCGGGCGCCGCCGGCCGGTACAACGACTTCGCCGGAGGATCGCTCTACTGGAGCACCGGCACCTGGGTCCACGAAGTGCATGGGGCCATCCGCGGACGCTACCTCGCACTGGGCGGACCGGGCGGCTTCCTGGGCTTCCCCGTAACGGACGAGACCGCCACGCCGGGCGCCGCCGGCCGGTACAACGACTTCGCCGGCGGATCGATCTACTGGAGCACCGGCACGGGGGCACACGAGGTGCACGGGGCCATCCGCGGACGCTATCTGGAGCTCGGCGGCCCGTCCGGCGTGCTCGGGTTCCCCGTGACGGACGAGACCGCCACGCCGGGCGCCGCCGGCCGGTACAACGACTTCGCCGGCGGATCGATCTACTGGAGCGCCGGCACCTGGGCACACGAGGTGCACGGGGCCATCCGCGGACGCTATCTGGAGCTCGGCGGCCCGTCCGGCGTGCTCGGGTTCCCCGTGACGGACGAGACCGGCACCCCCGACGGGGTCGGCCGCTACAACCACTTCAGCGGCATGAACACCGGCTCGTCGATCTACTGGTCGCCTGCCACGGGAGCCCACGAGGTGTATGGAGCCATCCGGGCCCAGTGGGCGGCCCTCGGTTGGGAGCGCAGCCGGCTCGGCTACCCGACCAGCGGCGAGTACGGCATCACGGGTGGGCGCCGGAACGATTTCCAGCACGGTTCGATCCTGTGGCACGCGGCCAGTGGCAGGACCGAGGTCATCTACACCAGCGTCCCGGCGGGGCTCCTGGGCGTGGACCTCGAGCGCATTCCGACCACGCAGAAGGTTGTCGCGCTCACGTTCGACGCCGGCGCCAACGACGCCGGCCTCCGGTCGATCCTGAGCACCCTGGCAGCCAACGGCGTCCCAGGCACCTTCTTCCTCACCGGAGACTGGGTGAACCAGTTCCCCTCGGACCCGGCGCTGATTTATAACTCGGGGCATCGGATCGGCAATCACTCCATGACCCATCCGGACTTCACCACGCTGACCGATACCCGGATCGCGGCCGAGATCAGCAGTGCACAGAGGACCATCGAGGCCGCTGGAGGCGAGCCGCTCCCGTTCTTCCGCTTCCCGTTCGGCGCCCGCGATTCCCGCACGATCGCGGACGTCAACGCCGCCGGCTACGCGGCGATCCGGTGGACCGTCGACACCCTGGGCTGGCAAGGCACCATGAACGGAACGCGCGGACCGGGCTTCATCGTCCAGCGCGTCATGGCGTCGGCGCAGCCCGGGGAGATCGTCCTGATGCACCTCGGCTCGAACCCCGACGACGGCTCTACGCTCGACGCCGCGGCCCTCCCACAGGTGATCTCCCAGCTCCGGGCGGCAGGCTACGGTTTCGTCACCCTCGACGCCGCCCTCGGCTAGCAGGTCCCCCAAGGTGGGCACCGTGTGGTGCCCCTGGGAAAGAATGGTTATTCGCCGGCTGGTTCAATAAACATCAGCGCAAAGAAAAAGCCGCGGAAACCCTGAAGTTTCCGCGGCTTTATGGTCGGGCTGACAGGATTTGAACCTGCGACCCCTTGACCCCCAGTCAAGTGCGCTACCAAGCTGCGCTACAGCCCGCTGGTTCCGCCGTTCTCCGCTGAACTTCCACCCACGGATTTCTCCGAGGATTTCCATCAGCAGTCCGGCTGAACCACCTAGAAGAGCTTACACGATCCGGAGCGGTGCGAATGACACTTTCCGGATTTCAGTCCCAACGTGTCGAAGACAACACCGGGATCAGCGCTTCCGGCCGCGCTTTTCCCGCACGCGCATGCTGACCTCGATGGGCGTGCCTTCGAAGCCGAAGGTCTCACGCAGCCGGCGGGTGATGAACCGGCGGTACCCCGGGTCCAGGAACCCGGTGGTGAACAGCACGAACTTCGGCGGGCGGCTGGAGGCCTGCGTGCCGAAGAGGATGCGCGGCTGCTTGCCGCCGCGGACCGGGTGTGGGTGCGCGGCCACGAGCTCGCCCAGGAAGGCGTTGAGGCGTCCGGTGGCGATGCGCTTGTCCCAGTTCTCCAGGGCCAGGTCCAGGGCGGGAACCAGCCTGTCCTTGTGCCAGCCCGTCTTTGCCGAAATGTTCACGCGCGGAGCCCAGTCCACGTGGGCCAGGTCCTGCTCGATCTCACGTTCGAGGTAGCGGCGCCGTTCGTCGTCGAGCAGGTCCCATTTGTTGAAGGCCAGGACGAGCGCCCTGCCGGACTCGATGGCAAGCTGCAGGATACGGACGTCCTGCTCGCTCAGGACCTCGTCCACAGCGAGGAGCACGACGGCGACCTCCGCCTTTTCGAGGGCGGCCTGGGTCCGCAGCGAGGCGTAGTAGTCGGCGCCCTGCGCCATGTGTTGGCGGCGGCGGATGCCTGCCGTGTCAACGAAGCGCCAGGTACGGCCGCCGAGTTCGATGAACTCGTCCACCGGGTCACGGGTGGTGCCGGCGGTGTTGTCCACCACCACGCGCTCGGAGCCGGCCAGCTTGTTCAGCAGCGAGGACTTGCCCACGTTCGGGCGGCCGATCAGGGCGATGCGTCGCGGACCGCCGGAACGGTCAGTGCCCTCGATGGTGGAAAATTCCGGCAGCACGTCCATGACCTTGTCCAGCAGGTCGGCCACGCCGCGGCCGTGCAGCGCCGAAACAGGGTACGGCTCGCCGAAGCCGAGGCCCCAGAGGACGGCCGAGTCCGCTTCCTGCGCGAAGTCGTCCACCTTGTTGGCGACCAGGATGACCGGCTTCTTGCTGCGGCGCAGCATCTTCATCACGGCTTCGTCCGTGGCGGTTGCCCCGACGGCCGAGTCCACCACAAAGAGCACGGCGTCAGCGAGCTCCACGGCCATCTCAGCCTGCTCGGCCACGCGGGCGTGGATGCCGCGGGCGTCGTGTTCCCAGCCGCCGGTGTCCACCAGCGTGAAGTTGCGGCCGTTCCAGTTGGCCGAGTACATGACGCGGTCACGGGTGACCCCGGGGGTGTCCTCCACCACGGCTTCGCGGCGGCCCAGGATGCGGTTCACCAGGGTCGACTTCCCCACGTTCGGCCGGCCGATGATGGCCAGCACGGGGTCCAGTTTGACGGGGCCTTCGAACTCCTCGTCGCCGTACTCTCCGCTCAGCAGGGCGGCGTCGTCCTCATCGAGGTCGTAGTCCTCCAGCCCGGCCCGGAGGGAGGCCGCGCGCAGCTCCGCTTCGTCGTCGTCGATGGCTGCCAGCCGTTCTGCAACCTGGTCGGCGCCGCTGGGAGTGTATTCGTCGTCGTCCGCGCCGGGATATCCCGAAGTCTGGGTGGTGTCGCTCATTGCACTGTCCTTAGTGGTCATCTGCCGGCGTCCCGGCTACTGCTGTCAAGTCTTGATGTTCAGCGAAGGGCAGGGGCTGCCCGCTGAGTTGTACGGTGTCCTGGACGTGCCCCGCGAGCGCTGCCCGGATCTCCTGCGCCGCCCTGTCCATTGAAGCACGGCCGCTTTCGCCGGCCCGGCGGGACAGGGTGAGGGCCCCACCGAAGCTGACGTAGAACCGCCGCCCCGGCCGCGGCACTGAGTCGAGGTGCTCATGGCCGGTCCGGGTGCCCAGGATGGCGACCGGCACCACCGGCGCCCCTGAGTTCAGCGCGAGCCAAGCCACGCCGCCGTTGATGTCCGCGGCCGCGCCGCTCCCCCGCGTTCCTTCAGGGAGAATCCCCACGCACCGGCCGGCGTCGAGCACTTCCCTGCAGCGCTGCAGCGCGGCACGGTCCCCGCTGCGGTCCACCGGAAGTTGGCCGGACGCTGTCAGCACGCGCCCCAGGAAGCCCTTGAACATTTCCTGTTTGACCAGGATGTGCATGGGCCGCGGCGCCGCCCCGAACATCACGGGGCCATCGAGGAAACTGATGTGGTTGGCCGCGAAGATCACCGGCCCCCCGGTAGGGACGTGGCTCTTGCCCGTCACCGAGGCCCGGTAGACCAGATGGTCCAGGATCCAGCCCACGGGCCTGCTCCATGCCAGGGTCAGGCCGGACGGCACGCCAGCCCTCCCGTCAGTCACGGTTGAGGACCTTGGTCACTATCACGAGGGCGGCGTCCACGGTCTGTTCGAAGTTGAGGTCGGAGGAGTCCAGCGTCACCACGCCGGACGCGGCCTGCGTGAAGTTGACCACGGTGGAATCCCTGGCATCCCGGCGGGTGACCTGCGCCGCGAGTTGCTCGGCATTCTGCGTTCCGCCCAGCTGGATGCCCCGGCGCCGCAGGCGCGCTTCCTCGCTGGCGGTCAGGAGCATCCGCACCTCGGCGCCGGGCGCGACGACGGTAGTGATGTCCCTGCCTTCCACCACCATGCGGCGGTGGTGCTTTTCGATCAGCTCGCGCTGGCGCCGGATGAGTTCGGTCCGGGCGCCGAGGGTGGTGGCGACGGAGCTGACGGCCGAGGAGATGGCGGGTTCGCGGATGGCGTCGGTGACGTCCACCCCGTCCACCCGAACGAATTCCTCATTGGGGCTGGTGCTCAGTTCCAGGACCAGGTCCCGGGAAGCCTGCTCCACCGCCGCGCCATCCTCGAGGTCGATGCCGTTGGTGACGCAGTGCCACGTGAGGGCGCGGTACATTGCACCCGTGTCCAGGTAGGCGAGCCGCAGCCTGCGGGCCACTTCCTTGCTGACGCTGGACTTGCCGGAGCCGGATGGCCCGTCGATGGCAACCACCAGTGGCCGTCCGACGCGGAGCGCGGGCAGTGTGTCGAGAAGTTCCTGTGTCATTACTGGAGTACCCGCCATCCGCGGTCGTTAAGTGCTTCGATCAGGTGGTCGTGCTTGTTGGGCAACACTGACAATTCCACCATGCCCACGTTCTGCCCGGACGAATGGTCCAGGCGGAGGTCTTCAACATTCACGCCGATTTCACCTATTTCGGTGAGCAGCTGAGCGATCTGCCCGGGCCTGTCGTCCACGAGCACGGTAAGCCATGAGTACGCCTGCGGCGGTCCGCCGTGCTTGCCCGGAATCCGCGCCTGGCCGGCGTTGCCCTCGCTGATCAGCTGGGCAAGGTCCAGCCGCGCTCCGGGCGCGGTGGGGTGTTCCAGTGTTCCGATCAGCCGGTTCAGGTCCTCGCGGACGCCGTAGAGGATTTCGACCACCTTGGCAGCGTTCCCGCCCAGGATCTGCACCCACAGGGTGGGATCGCTGGCGGCGATCCTGGTGGTGTCCCGCAGACCGTTGCCGGCGAGGGACAGCGCGTGCAGCGGCGTACCCTGCAACCGGCTTGCCAGCAGCGATGCCATCACCTGCGGCAGGTGCGAGACCAGGGCGACGGCTTCGTCATGTTCGTCGGCCGTGAACTGGGAAACAACGGCGCCCAGGTCGGAGGCCAGCGACCGTGCCACCTGCAGGGCATGCGCCGATGTCTCCTCCGAGGGGCAGACTACCCAGGGCATGGAGGTGAACAGTTCGCCGCGCGCTGCCACCGGGCCGGACTTTTCCCGCCCCGCCATGGGGTGGGTTCCGACGTAGCGGGACAGGTCGGCCCCCACGTTGCGGAGCCTGGACTGGATGCCGGCCTTGACGCTGGCGATGTCCACCACTACCGCTTCGGGGTATGTCTCCAGGGCCTGGTGCACCACGTGGGCGGTGACGTCCGGCGGCGCCGCGACGACCACCAGCTCAGGCGTGGCATCGCCCAGTTCGGCCAGGGGGCGCCCCGCCCCGATATCAACGGCCACTGCCTGGTTGGTCGGTGAGGGGTCGGAGAGGAACACCGGGACGCCGCGGCCGCGCAGGCCCAGCCCGATGCTGGTGCCAAGCAGTCCCGTGCCGATGACCACCACCGGTCCGCTCAGGTGTCCGCGGCCGTGGCTGTGGAATGCCGACATTGGTCAGAGTCCTACGGATGCCAGCAGATGCCCGACTTCCTGCTTGCCCAGGTTGCGGATGCTGCCCTGGCGCTGGTCTCCCAGGCCGATGGGACCGACCTTGACCCTGACCAGCCGCTGGACCGGGAAGCCGACGGCGTCGAAGAGGCGGCGGACGATGCGGTTCTTGCCAGAGTGGAGCACGACCTCGATCAGGACATGTCCGGGCGTGGAGTCCACCAGCCGGAAGGAGTCGACGGCAGCCATGCCATCCTCGAGTTCAACGCCTGCCTTCAACTGCGCACCGATGCCCTGCGGGAACGGCCCACGGACCTGGACCAGGTAGGTCTTGGGAACCTCGTAGGACGGGTGGGTGAGCCGGTTGGCCAGTTCGCCGTCGTTGGTCAGCAGCAGCAGGCCTTCGGTGGCGACGTCCAGGCGGCCCACGTGGAAAAGCCGTTCGCCGGTGTTCTTGTTGCTCTTGAGGAAGTCGCTGATGCAGGGGCGGCCCTCGGGGTCCTCCATGGTGGAAACAACGCCCTTGGGCTTGTTGAACACCATGTAGACCAGGTTTTCGTCCAGCTGGATCCGCAGCCCGTCGACGTGGATCACCGCGGTCTTGGGGTCCACGCGGACGCCGAGTTCGGTGACCACCTGGCCGTCCACCTCCACGCGGCCTTCGGCAATCATTTCCTCGCAGACGCGCCGGGACGCGACTCCCGCCGAGGCCATCACCTTCTGGAGGCGAACGCCGTCGGCATCATGGAGTTCGGACTGGGGAACGTTGCCGCGCGGGCCCTTCTTCCGTCCGGGCTTGCGGACCGGGCCCAGGTTCTGGCCGAAGCGTTCACTGCCGAAGGCACGGGAGGCTGCCGCGCCGGGGGCACCGGTGCGCGGCTTGGGCTTGGGCGCGCCGGGGGTTCCGGGCGCCTTCTTGGCTCCGGGCTTGCGGGCTGCGGGCTTGCGCGACGACGGCTTGGCCGGCTTGGAGGCCTCCGTTCCGTGGGCGGGCTGGCCACCGAGATCGGGGTCGACGAAGCGTTCCTCGCGCGGCTTGGGCGCGCGGTGCGGCCGGTCGCCGCCGAATCCGGAGGCGCGCTTGCCCGCGCCGCTGCGGGATCCCCCGCTGAAGTTTCCGCCCTGTGGGC
Source organism: Arthrobacter sp. MOO21 (assembly GCF_057369995.2). Lineage (NCBI taxonomy): Bacteria > Bacillati > Actinomycetota > Actinomycetes > Micrococcales > Micrococcaceae > Arthrobacter > Arthrobacter sp. MOO21. The sequence goes on from NZ_CM170671.2 coordinate 4,406,284, forward strand.
TGCGCTGCTGGGAACCGCGTTCCTTGCCGCTGCGTCCCGAACCGTTACGTGGTGAACCCTGGCGTCCCGCCTGTGTCATGACCCGTCCTTAATGTATTGGCCGGCACGATGTCCAAAGACAACCCTAGCCAGCCGCGCAGATTTAGTCTGCCCTGATAAAAATATTCGCGCAGGCAGGAACTTCCTGCCTACATGGTGTCGGCGTCGTAGAACTCCGGGATCCCCTCGAGCCCCGGCAAATGCGGCGACAATTGAGGCAGGTCCTCCACCGAACCAATCCCCATCCGCTCGAGGAAGTACGAGGTGGTCCGGTACAGGAGCGCGCCAGACTCGGGATCCGGTCCCGCGTCCTCGATCAGCCCGCGCTGGGCCAGTGTCCGTACGACAGAATCGACATTGACTCCGCGAATTGCAGACACCCTGGCCCGGGAAACGGGCTGGCGGTATGCAATAACTGCCAGCGTTTCCAATGCCGCCTGGGTGAGCCTGGCGGTCTGCCCCTCGAGCACGTACTTGCCAACGACGTCGGCAAACTCTGCGCGTGAGTAGATCCGCCAGCCACCGGCGATGTTCCGCAATTCAAAACCCCGGGGGCTGGAACCGAAGCCAGCTGGGCTGTCGTCTTCCATATCCGGGGCATTAACAGTATAGCCGCTGTACTCACGCTGGAGTTCTGCCAGCAGCGACCGCACCTCCCCCACGGTCAGCCCCACCCCCGCGGCCAGTTCCTCCTCCGTGGCAGGTTCGTCCAGGACCATCAGGACTGCTTCGATCGCGGCCTTGGCGCCGCCGGGACGCCGCAGGAAGTCCGGATCATTCTCTGCTTCCATTTCCGGTTCCGGATTCACGGTTGCTCCTCGTACTCTTCGCTCACGTTTTCTGCGGACCAGTCCCGGTCCCCGGCGGTCCAATGGATGGCCAGCTCTGCCAGCGGCGAGAGCTGGTCAAAGGACACCACCCGGTCGCGGAACAGCTCCAGCAGGGCCAGGAACCTCGCCACCACTACCAGGGTGGAACTGGCGTCGGCGATCAGCGACCGGAAGGAAAGCGGCGACTCCCGTCGAAGCCGCAGCCCCAGTATCTCTGCCTGCTCCTTGACGCTGACGTTGCTGCCGTGCAGGTGGCCGAGGGCAACCTGTGGAGGTTCTGCCGGCGCCTTGGGCCGAAGTGCGGCTTCGGCGAGGGCGGCGAACTGGTCCGGCGTGTGTTTCCAGACCAGCTCGGGCAGCATCGCGGCGAAATGCTCCTCCAGCCCCACCTGCCGCGGGAAACGCCGGCCTTCCTGCTGCAGGGTTTCGCCGAGGAGGGCGGCCACCTGCTTGAAGGCCTTGTATTGGAGCAGGCGGGCGAAGAGGAGGTCCCGGGCCTCCAGCAGGGCGATGTCCTCATCGTCCTCCACTTCACCGGCCGGAAGGAGCCGGGCCGCCTTGAGGTCGAGCAGCGTGGCTGCGATCACGAGGAACTCGCTTGCCTCGTCCAGTGCCCATTCCTCGCCGAGATCCTGCAGCTTGCGGATGTATTTGATGAATTCATCCGTCACGGTGGCAATGGCCACTTCCGTGATGTCCAGCTGGTGCTTGGCGATCAGTCCGAGGAGAAGGTCGAACGGGCCCGTGAAGTTGGCCAGCCGCACCTCGAAGCCGGGTTTGGGATCGGCCACGGCGTGGCTAGGGTGCGCCGCCGCGGGAAATCAGCTCCTTGGCCAGGCGGCGGTAGGCGTCCGCGCCCACGTGGTTGCCGGCATAGCTGGTGATGGGCTCCGCGGCGACGGTGGCATCGGCGAACTTGATGGAGCGCTTGATGACTGTCTCGAATACCTTCTCGCCGAAGGCCTCAACCAGGCGGGTGATGACCTCCCGGCTGTGCAGCGTCCGCGCGTCATACATGGTGGCCAGCACGCCGTCGACCTGCAGCCGCGGGTTGAGCCGGTCCTGGACTTTGTCGATGGTCTCCACCAGCAGTGCCACGGCGCGGAGGGCGAAGAACTCGCAGATCAACGGGATGATGACGCCATGGGCGGCCGTGAGGGCGTTGACCGTCAGCAGGCCCAGGGAGGGCTGGCAGTCGATCAGGACGACGTCGTAGTCGTCCTCGACTTTCTTGAGGGCACGGTCCAGGACCTGCTCCCGGGCCACCTCGTTGACCAGCTGCACTTCCGCGGCGGAGAGGTCGATGTTGGCCGGCAGCAGGTGGACGTTCTCCACGCCGGTCTGGTGGATCGCTTCCCGGATGTCCACTTTGCGGTCCATCAGGACGTTGTACACGGTGAGGTCCAGTTCGTGCGGGTTCACGCCCAGGCCTGCCGACAGCGCACCCTGGGGATCGAAATCCACCAGGAGGACGCGGCGGCCATACTCGGCGAGCGCCGCGGCAAGGTTGATGGTGGACGTGGTCTTGCCGACCCCGCCCTTCTGGTTGACCATGGCGATGACGCGGGCCGGGCCATGGGAGGACAGCGGCGCGGGTTCGGGGAACTCGCGCAGTGGCCGTCCCGTGGGGCCCATCACCGCGTTATCCAGGTCGAATTCCGTGCCTTCCAGAGTTGCCGAACCCTGTTCGCTGCTCACGTATCTGTCCACACTTTCGATGACGGTGATTTCCTGCCGCTGGCTCGCCAGCGCCGTTCGTTCTTGCTCCCAAGGTTACAGCGCCCGACACGGTATTCGAGGGAACTTGACTTTCCGCGGATGTTGAGCCTTGACCCTCTAGTTGAGGTCGAAGGTTGTCCCTTGCCATGCAGAAAACCGCCCCCGCAGGCCGGCTGCGGGGGCGGTTTTTGCGCGATGGTACTGCCGAAGGCTAGGCCTTGGCTGCCTCGCGGGCGCCTTCTTCCTTCGGTGCCATCTCGCCGTGGTGGTGGGCCAGCATGGTGGCTTCGTCGAACGGCTCCTGGCCGGACAGTACGCGCCCCACCTGGCCGCCGTCGATTTCCTTGACCCAGGTGCCGATCAGGACCGTGGCAACGGCGTTGCCGGTGAAGTTGGTCAGGGCGCGGGCCTCGGACATGAAGCGGTCGATGCCGACGATCATGCCCACGCCGCCCAGCAGCTCCGGCTTGTGGGCCTGCAGGCCTGCCGCGAGGGTGGCCAGGCCGGCGCCGGTGACACCGGCGGCGCCCTTGGAGGCGATGATCATGAAGACCAGCAGGGAGATCTGGGCACCAAGGTCCAGCGGGGTTCCCATGGCGTTGGCCACGAAGAGGGAGGCCATGGTCAGGTAGATGGCCGTGCCGTCCAGGTTGAACGAGTAGCCGGTGGGAACGGTGACGCCGACGACGGGCTTGGAGACACCAAGGTGTTCCATCTTGGCGATGAGGCGCGGCAGGGCGGCCTCGGAGGACGAGGTGGAGAAGATCAGGAGGTACTCGCGGGCCAGGTACTTCATCAGCTTGAAGATGTTCACGCCTGCCACCACCTGCAGGAGGCCGCCGAGGATGACCACGATGAACAGGGCGCAGGTGATGTAGAAGGCAATCATCAGGGTGAACATGCTCACGATCGCCTGGACGCCGGTTGCCCCGACGACAGCGGCGATGGCGCCAAAGGCGCCCACCGGAGCGAGCCACATGATCATGATGAGGATGCGGAACACCAGCGCCTGGCCGTGGCCGATGGCCTTCAGGATCGGCGCGCCCTGGGCGCCCATCTTCTGGAGCGCGAAGCCGACCAGGATGGCGGCAAGCAGGGTGGGCAGTACGGGGACGTCACCCGGGATGATGCCCAGCAGGAAGTCGACGGTGCTGTCCGTGGCTGCCTTCTTGTTGGGGTCGTAGGGTGTCAGCTTCAGTCCTTCACCGGGGTGGATCAGGTTGCCCACCACCAGGCCGATGGCCAGCGCGAAGGTGGACATGATGATGAAGTAGCCCAGCGCCAGTCCACCCACCTTGCCGACGGTGGCGGCCTTGGCGATGGAGCCGATGCCCAGGACGATGGTGCAGAAGATGACCGGCGCGATCATCATCTTGATGAGCTTGATGAAGCCGTCTCCGAGGGGCTTCAGGGACTTGCCCACCTCGGGGAAGAGCAGGCCCACCACTGCGCCGAGGATGACGGCGGCGATAACGGCAATGTAGAGGTAATGCGACTTGTCCAGTCCCTTGCGCCGCGGCGTCGCGGTCTCGGGCGACTCTCCTCGTTGAGAAGCCATGATGTGTCTCCTTGTGGATATTCTGATAGACGCTGCGGCGCAGTCTCTGGGCTCAACACGTCCTTGCGATGTGATATCCATCATTGGGCACCCCGTGATCCAGCTCACCGTTGCGTTCATATTGGTCGCGGCGCACAGGCCGGGAAGAGGCTGGAGGTACGCATGATCCACCGCTGGAGTATCGCGCGCCGGCTCTTCCTGGCAAACCTGCTGATCGTCATTTCCTTCATCGCCATCGTGGGTACCGCCGCCTACGTGGATGCGAAGGACCGCACCTACGATGAGGAAGGCCGCCGCATGGAAGGGGTGGCAGCGTCCATCGCCGCCAATCCCCTGGTGCTCCAGGCGGCAGCGACACAGGATCCGTCCGCCCTCCTGCAGCCCTATGCCAGGGACGTGACAGCTGCCGCGCATGTTGACTTCATCACCATCATGGCTCCGGACCGGACCCGCTGGACGCATCCCAAGGACGAGGAGCTTGGCCGGCCGTACATCGGCTCCATCGACGCCGCCCTGCAGGGACGGTCCTTCACGGAAGTCACGGCCGGCACGCTCGGCCCTTCAGTGCGGACCATCGTCCCCGTCAAGGATTCCGCGGGAACGGTGAAGGCGCTGGTGGCTGCGGGTGTTACCGTCCGAAATGTCGACGTCGCCCTCGCCGGACGACTGCCCGCCCTGCTTGCCCTCGGCGTCGCGCTGCTGGTTGGCGGATCCCTGGCGTCCTGGCTGCTGGGCCGGTACCTGAGCGGAGTCACCCGGGGCTGGGGGCCGGAACAGTTGGCGCAGCTGTTCGCCTACTACGAATCCGTCCTGCACTCGGTCCGCGAGGGCCTGATCCTGATCGATGCCAGGAAGCGCGTGGTGATGTACAACGACCAGGCCGCCGAGCTGCTGGGCTTGCCCGAAACCGGCAGCAACGATCCCACGCGGCCTCCATCGCTGGCAGACCTTCCCCTGGACAGCGAACTGCGCAGCCTGTTCGATTCGGGACGAAGCACCAAGGATGAGATAGTCCTGACCGGCTCCCGGGTCCTGGTGGTGAACCAAGGGCCAGCCAGGGGTCCGAAGTCCCCTGGCGCACGCGGGAAAATCCCTGTCTACGGAACCGTGGCAACGCTGCGTGACAGGACGGAAATTGAGGCACTCGGCAACGAGCTGCAGACCATGCGGACCCTTTCCGACGCGCTGCGGGCACAGACCCATGAACACGCCAACCGGCTGCACACCATGGTTTCGCTCCTGGAACTCGGCCGGACGGCGGAAGCCCTGGACTTCGCCACCCAGGACCTGGCCCTGAGCCAGCGGCTGACCGATGACATGGTGAGCTCCATCGACGAACCCGTGCTGGGTGCGCTGGTCATGGGCAAGGTGGCCGAGGCGCACGAGCGCGGCGTACAGCTGGAGGTGTCCACCCTGGGTTCGGGCGCGGCTCCCGGTGTTGCCGTGCAGGACCTGGTGACCATCCTGGGCAACCTGCTGGACAACGCCATCGACGCTGCCGCCGATGGGGCACCGCCGCGGCGGGTGGACCTGACCGTCGAATCCGACGAAGAGGGGCTGGACATCGCTGTCAACGACTCCGGCCCGGCAATCGACGCCGCGGCTGTGGACCAAATGTTCCGGCACGGCTACAGCACGAAGCCCGCAGGTATGGGCGGCCGGGGCATCGGCCTCGCCCTGGTCCGGCAGGCTGTCAGCCGGCTGGGCGGTACGCTGGCCATCAACGGGCAGCGCGGCGCCAAGTTCGAAGTCTTCCTGCCGGCAGCGGCGCCCCCGGCAAAGGAGCAGAGACAGTGAGCAACATCAGGGTCCTCGTCGTCGAGGACGAGGCCATCGCCTCGGCAGCCCATGCAGCCTATGTGGAGCGGCTGGAAGGGTTCGAGCTCGCCGGAACGGCACCGGACGGGCAGTCAGCGCTGCGGTTGCTGAACGAATTCGTGGCCGCCGGCCAACCGGTGGACCTGGTCCTGCTGGACATGAACCTTCCCGACCTCCACGGCCTGGACATCGCCCGGCGGATGCGTTCCGCGGGGATCCTGGCCGACATCATCGCCATCACGGCCGTCCGCGAACTGGCCATTGTCCGCAGCGCGGTGGCGATCGGCGTGGTCCAGTACCTGATCAAGCCGTTCACCTTCGCTACCTTCTCGGACAAGCTGGAGAGCTACCGGCAGTTCCGCCGGCAGCTGGCCGGTTCGGGGGGAGGCGCCGGCAAGGGCGGCGCCTCGCAGAGCGAGGTGGACCAGGCGTTCGCAAGCCTTCGGGCGCCGTCCGAGCTGCCCCTGCCCAAGGGGCTGTCAACGTCCACCCTGGGTTCCGTCCGGGATTTCCTCCGCCGTCAGCCGGAAGCCGTATCGGCCACCGAAGTCATGGACGCCCTGGGGATGTCCCGCGTCACGGCACGGCGCTACCTTGAGTACCTCGCCGACGCCGGGACGGTATCCAGGACGGCGCGTTACGGCACCCCCGGCCGGCCCGAGAACGAATACCGTTGGAGCGGCCGCTGAGGAACTGGGTGTCCCAACGCGCCGGCGGCGCCCTCAGCCGGTTTGTTCCCTGCCCACCCGAAGGGTGCCGATCAGCTGGTCGATGACCCCCGGGTCTTCGATGGTGGAGGGCACCGTGTACTCCTCGCCGTCAGCTATCTGGCGCATGGTCTTTCGCAGGATCTTCCCGGAGCGGGTCTTGGGCAGGGCATCCACCACCGTCACGTGCTTGAAGTCCGCCACGGCACCGATGTCGCGCCGAACCAGGGCCACCAGGTCCTTGGCCAGGACATCCTCCGGAACGTCCACCCCTGACTTAAGCACCACGTAGCCACTGGGGCGCTGGCCCTTGAGCGGGTCCGCGAGGCCGATGACGGCGCATTCCGCCACCGCAGGGTGCTGGCCGATGACCTGTTCCATGGCGCCGGTGGAGAGCCGGTGGCCGGCGACGTTGATGATGTCATCGGTGCGGCCCATGACGAACACGTAGCCGTCCCCGTCGCGGTAACCGGAATCTCCCGTGGCGTAGCAGCCATCGAAAGCCTGCAGGTAGGACGAAACATAGCGCTCGTCGTTCCGCCACAGGGTGGCCAGTGTTCCCGGCGGCAACGGGAGCCCCAGGACGATGTTGCCCTCCGTCCCGGGTTCGACTTCCTCCCCCGCGCCGTCAAGGATCTGGAGCTTGAAGCCGGGCATCGGAACACTCGGCGACCCCGCCTTGATCGGCAGCTGCTCCAGGCCGCGCGGATTGGCACAGATCGCCCAGCCGGTTTCGGTCTGCCACCAATGGTCCACGACGGGCACGCCCAGGATCCGGGAGGCCCACTGGAAGGTATCGCTGTCCAGCCGCTCGCCTGCGGCGAAAAGCGTACGAAGGCTGCTGACGTCGTACCCTTCCAGCAGTTCCGCTTCCGGATCCGCCTTGCGGATGGCCCGCAGCGCCGTCGGGGCCGTGAACAGCACGTTGACCCGGTGGTCCTGGATGACGCGCCAGAACGCACCGGCGTCCGGTGTCCCCACCGGCTTGCCCTCGTACAGCACGGTGGTGGCGCCCGCAAGCAGTGGACCGTAGACGATGTACGAGTGCCCCACCACCCAGCCGACGTCGGAGGCCGTCCACATCACGTCGCCGGGGCCGACGTCGTAAATATTCTCCAGCGTCCAACGGAGGGCGACGGCGTGTCCCCCATTGTCCCGCACCACGCCCTTGGGTGAACCGGTGGTTCCGGAGGTGTAAAGGATGTAGAGCGGGTCGGTGGCCTCGACGTCGACCGGAGCCACAGGCTCCGCCCGGCCCATCTGGATATCCCAGTCCAGCCAGCCCGGGTAGTCGGCTGTCGTGGCCGCAAAACCCTCGCGTGCCTTGACCAGAACCGGGGTCTCCGGCACACCGGCCAGTTCGAGGGCTTCAGCGACGGATGGCAGGTACTCGATCCGGCGGCTGGGTTCGATGCCGCCGGACGCGGTGACTACCACCGCCGGACCCGCGTCCCGGATCCGGGCAGCGAGCTCCTTTGGCGCGAAACCTCCGAACACGACCGAATGGACCGCTCCCAGCCGGGCGGTCGCCAGCATGGCGATGGCGGCCTCGGGAATCATGGGCATGTAGATCACCACACGGTCGCCCTTACCCACACCGTTGCTGCGCAGCACCCCGGCGAAGCGGGCGGCGAGGTCGGTGAGCTCGGCGTAGCTGAAGCGTTGCTGGACGCCCAGCATGGCAGAGTCGTAGATCAAGGCGTCCTGCTGGCCACGGCCTTCCGCCACGTGCCGGTCGAGGGCGTTGTGGCAGGTATTCAGCACGCCGCCGGGAAACCAGCGGAACAGCGGGGCCCGGCTGGCGTCCAGCGCCTTCACCGGCGGTGTGCTCCAGTCGATCTGTCCGGCGGCCTCGAGCCAGAACTCCTCCGGCTGCTCCACACTGCGCTGGTAGGTGTCCCGGTAGCTGCTGGTGACCATCAAGTTATCCCATCCACGGCGTTGTGATGCAGCTCATGGTAGCGCCAGGGATCCACGCCGCACAAGGCTTTTGTATACATAGATGCGCTTGGTGATGGAAGAAGGCGCGAAAACTCTGGCTTTTCGCTCCTGTGTGTATACACTGATGGAGTCAATGAGGAAGGAGCCAGTGATGCGGGCCAGCGACAGAGCCTACGTTGCCCTGCGGGACGACATCATCGAGTGGCGCCTGGCGCCGGGGACCGTCCTGGCCGAGGTGGAACAGTCCGCACGCCTGGGTGTCTCGCGCACTCCGCTCCGGGAGGCGCTGAGCCGGCTCACGGCGGAAGGCCTGACGGCGGCGGCGGGAGGCCGCGGCGTCGTCGTCACCGATATTTCCCTTGAGGACATCGACGAACTGTTCGAACTGCGCGGAACCCTGGAAGGCAAGGCCGCAGCGCTTGCTGCCGAACGGGGTGACCGCGCGACGTTCGAGCAGCTGCAGCGCGAGCTGCTCGAGGCTCCGGAGCTGGTCCGGGGGCCGAACCCGGCCCTGCATGACTATTACGAACTGGTGGGCCGGCTGGATACGGCCATCGACGCCGCCATCTCCAACTCCTACCTGGCCCAGGCCATGCGCAGCCTGCGCGTGCACCTGGTCAGGGTCCGCCGGCTGGCAGCCGACGACGCCGGCCGCCTGACCGCCGCGGCCGCCGAGCACGCTGCCATCGCCGAGGCGATCGCGGCCGGCAACCCGAAGCTCGCCGAGGCCGCGACCACCATCCACCTGCACCGCAGCCTTTCCCACGTCAAAGCAACCCACGTACCGCACCAGAAGGAGCACCATGGTTAAGGAACACCACGTCCGCGTCTACAAGAGCGAGGAAAACCTGGCCCGCGAGGACCAGCTTGCCTACAAGATCGCCCAGGTCGCCGCCGACCCCGTGGAGGTGTCCAATGAGGTCACCGACATGGTGATCAACCGCGTGATCGACAATGCTTCGGTGGCCATCGCGTCCCTGAACCGCGCACCGATCGTCGCGGCCCGGGCACAGGCGCTTACCCACGGCCCCAGCACCGGCGGTAAGGGCTCCAAGGTGTTCGGCATCGAGGAGCGCGTGGCACCGGAATGGGCGGCCTGGGCCAACGGCGTGGCGGTCCGGGAACTCGATTACCACGACACCTTCCTCGCGGCCGACTACTCCCACCCTGGGGACAACATCCCGCCGATCCTCGCGGTCGCCCAGCACGTGGGCTCCAGCGGCAGGGACCTGGTCCGCGGTATCGCCACCGGCTACGAGATCCAGGTGAACCTGGTCAAGGCAATCTGCCTGCACAAGCACAAGATCGACCACGTGGCACACCTGGGCCCCTCCGCGGCCGCCGGCATCGGCACCCTGCTGGGCCTGGACGTCGAAACCATCTTCCAGTCCGTGGGGCAGGCACTGCACACCACCACGGCCACCCGGCAGTCCCGCAAGGGCGAGATCTCCACCTGGAAGGCTCATGCCCCGGCCTTCGCCGGCAAGATGGCCGTCGAATCCGCCGACCGGGCCATGCGCGGCCAGACCTCGCCGGTGCCGATCTATGAGGGCGAGGACGGCGTCATCGCCTGGATGCTGGACGGCCCGGACGCGTCCTACATGGTCCCGCTGCCGACGCCCGGGGAAGCCAAACGGGCCATCCTGGACACCTACACCAAGGAGCACTCCGCCGAGTACCAGGCGCAGGCCTGGATCGACCTGGCCCGCAAGCTGCACCGCGAGCACCCGGAGGTCACGGACCTGGCCAACGTCGAATCCGTGCTGATCAGGACCAGCCACCACACGCACTACGTGATCGGCTCCGGCGCCAACGATCCCCAGAAGTACAGCCCCACCGCGTCCCGGGAAACGCTGGACCACTCCATCCCCTACATCTTCACCGTCGCCCTGCAGGACGGTGCCTGGCACCACGTGGACTCCTACGCCCCGCAACGCGCTGCCCGCCCGGACACCGTGGAGCTGTGGCACAAGGTGAGCACGGTGGAAGACCCCGAGTGGACGCGGCGCTACCACTCGCTCGATATCGCCGAGAAGGCCTTCGGCGGCTCCGTCGAGATCACGCTCAAGGACGGCACCGTCATCACCGACCAGATCGCCGTCGCCGACGCCCACCCGCTCGGCGCCCGTCCCTTCGCCCGCGAGCAGTATGTGAACAAGTTCCGCACCCTCGCCGCGGGCCTCGTTGAGGAGGCGGAAATCGAACGGTTCCTCGCCGCCGTCGAACGCCTCCCACAGCTCGCCGCCGGGGAGCTGGACCAGCTGAACATCACCGCGGCCCCGGGTGTCATCGACCTGGCGGCGGCACCGAAGGGACTCTTCTGATGCTGTACTCGAAGACCACGCCGGAGCAGAAGCGGATCCGGTTCCGGGAACTGTTGTCCTCCGGGACCATCCAGCAGTTCCCGGGCGCGTTCAACCCGCTCTCTGCCCGGCTGATCGAGGAAAAGGGCTTCGCCGGGGTGTACATTTCCGGCGCCGTCCTCGCCAACGACCTCGGCCTGCCGGACATCGGCCTGACCACGCTCACCGAGGTCGCCACCCGCGCCGGGCAGATCGCGCGCATGACGGACCTGCCCGCCATCGTCGACGCCGACACCGGCTTCGGCGAGCCGATGAACGTGGCCCGCACCGTCCAGGAGCTTGAAAACGCCGGCCTGGCCGGCTGCCACATCGAGGACCAGTTCAACCCCAAGCGCTGCGGCCACCTGGACGGGAAGAACGTGGTGGACCTGGACACCGCCACCAAGCGGATCCGCGCCGCCGCCGACGCCCGGAGGGACCCCAACTTCCTGATCATGGCCCGGACCGACATCCGTGCCACCGACGGGCTCGAGGCGGCCCAGCAGCGTGCAAAGGCCCTCGTCGAAGCCGGCGCGGACGCGATCTTCCCTGAAGCCATGAAGGACCTCAGCGAGTTCAAGGCGATCCGCGACGCCGTCGACGTGCCGGTCCTGGCCAATATGACCGAGTTCGGCAAGAGCGCGCTGTTCACCGTGGACGAGCTGGCGGGCGTCGGCGTCAACATGGTCATCTACCCGGTCACCCTGCTCCGTAGTGCCATGGGCGCCGCTGAGCGTACTCTGGAATCGATCAAATCCGACGGCACCCAGGAGGCACAGGTTCCAAGCATGCTGACCCGTGCCCGGCTCTACGACCTCGTTGACTATGAGGCCTACAACCGCTTTGACACCGGGGTCTTCAATTTCCAGATCCCCGGCACCTAAACCAACCACCGGAATGCCGGCAGCTGCCGGACAACTGGCTTGAGGAACAAAGGAGTTTCAGCGTGGCTGAAAATGAGATCAAAAAGGGCCTTGCCGGCGTCGTGGTGGACTACACCGCGGTTTCCAAGGTCAACCCGGACACGAACTCGCTGCTCTACCGTGGCTACCCTGTCCAGGAATTGGCCGCCCGGTGCAGTTTCGAGGAAGTGGCGTACCTGCTCTGGAACGGCGAACTGCCCACCCAGGAGCAGCTGGCCGAATTCACCGCGCGGGAACGTGCCGGGCGTGCCCTGGACCCGGTGGTCAAACAGGTCATCGACGCCCTGCCCACAACGTCGCACCCGATGGACGTGTGCCGGACCGCGGCTTCCGTGATGGGGGCGCGGCACCCGTTGGCCGAGGACTCCTCGCGGGAAGCGAACATGGCGAAGGCCGTGGACCTGTTCGCGGCGATGCCTGCCGTCGTTTCCTATGACCAGCGCCGCCGCCACGGGCAGGACGTCGTGGAACCCCGGGATGACCTGGGCTACTCGGCAAACTTCCTGTGGATGACCTTCGGCGAGGAGCAGGTGCCGGAGGTGGTGGAGGCCTTCAACGTCTCCATGATCCTGTACGCCGAGCACTCCTTCAACGCCTCCACCTTCACGGCCCGGGTCATCACGTCCACTCTCTCGGACCTGCACTCCGCAGTCACCGGAGCGATCGGAGCACTTAAAGGCCCGCTGCACGGCGGCGCCAACGAGGCCGTCATGCACACCTTCGACGAGATCGGCATCCGGCAGGAGGAGTCCCTCGAAGAGGCCGCGGCCCGGGCGAAGGCCTGGATGGAAAACGCCCTGGCGCAGAAGAAGAAGGTCATGGGCTTCGGCCACCGCGTCTACAAGCACGGCGACTCCCGCGTGCCCACCATGAAGGCCGCCCTGGACAAGATGATCGCGCACTACGGCCGGCCGGAAATCCTGGGCCTCTACCAAGGGCTGGAGACGGCCATGGATGAGGCGAAGGCGATCAAGCCGAACCTCGACTATCCCGCCGGGCCGACGTACCACCTGATGGGCTTCGACACGCAGACCTTCACTCCCCTGTTCGTGGCCAGCCGCATCACCGGCTGGACCGCGCACATCATGGAGCAGCTGGACTCCAACTCGCTGATCAGGCCCCTGAGCGAATACAACGGGCACGAGGAGCGCCACCTGGCTTAACGTCCCTGCCGCGAATCAACCCGGGGACGTACGACGGCGGTCCGGCACTTTGGGCGGATTCTAGGGGTCGTTGCAACACCTGCTGGTTAGGTGGTTAGTAGTAAATCACGCAGACGCTCGGCTGGAGTTTTCCAGTCGAGCGTTTTGCGTGGGCGGCCGTTGAGTTCCTGGGCGACGTGTTCGAGGTCTTCGGGGCCGTAGACGGACAGGTCGGTTCCTTTGGGGAAGTATTGGCGCAGTAGCCCGTTGGTGTTTTCGTTCGAGCCGCGCTGCCAGGGGCTGGCCGGGTCGCAGAAGTAGACGTCCATGTCGGTGGCGAGGCTGAAGGATTTGTGGGCTGCCATTTCCGCGCCTTGGTCCCAGGTCAGGGAGCCGCGCAGGTGCCCCGGAAGGGTGGACATGGTGTTGATAAGTCCGTCGCGGACGGTTTCCGCGGTGTGGTCCCCGGGAAGGTGGACGAGCATCACGTAGCGGGTGGTGCGTTCCACGAGCGTGGCGATCGCGGACTGGTTGTTCGCCCCGGTGATGAGATCGCCTTCCCAGTGCCCGGGAACGGCCCTGTCTTCGATCTGGGGCGGGCGTTCGGAAATCATGACCATCGGATCCACGAACCGTGACTGGCGTTGTTGTGGATCCTTGTGGGGTTTGCGGCGGGCCCGGCCCGTCCGCAGGGCAGTTGCGACCTCGCGTTTGAGGCCGCCCCGGGCCTGGATGTAGAGGGCTTGATAGATCGTCTCTGGGCTCACGCGCATCTCCGGTTTGTCGGGGAACTCGTCGACCAGGGTGTGGCTGATCTGCTCCGGAGACCAGCGTATGAGCAGTTTCTCTTTCACGTAGTTGCTCAGGTCCGATTCACCAGCGAGTTTCGCGATCTTGGGCCGGGCGCGGCGTGAGGCAGCTTGACGTTGCGCCGCATACGGCTGGTAGCCAACGCCCGGGTGGCCGTTACGGGTGATTTCCCGGCTAACGGTCGACGGCGATCGCTGCAACACTGCCGCGATTGAACGTACCGAAGCCCCAGCGGCGTTCAGGTCCCGGATGGTTTCGCGTTCTTGCAGCGACAGAAACCTCGGGTCAAGGGGCCGTTCAAGCACCGAGATCGATACAGGCCGGGTCTGCTGCCTATTGTCGGGGACGGCAGGAAGTGTCGAAGAATCCACGACATGGTTGTAGTGCACTCTCTGTCCAGCTGGATAAATGCGTCGACCGCCCGATTTCCTCACCCCAAGCTCCCACTCCCGTGCACTGCTGCGGGGAACGCCCAGCACCTTGACCGCATCGCGCCGGCTCAGTCCTTGGTCCCGTAAGCGCAGGTACTCCACCCGCCTGCGATGACTCACCGGTCGGCTGGAAATGCCCGCCTCGCGTGCCCAGCGGAACGCGGTGTTTACATTCAGGCTGATTTCAGCTGCGGCAACAGTCACGCTCCCTTCCCGCTCGAGAACGGACAAGAACTCCCGTTTCTGTTCGGGCGTGTACTTGGCTCTGGCTGCCGCCCGGGTTGATGCGGTGTTCCCGGAAGTGAGGCCAGCCTTGCGGAGCCACTGATAGCAGCTGTTCCGGTTCAAACCCAGTTCTGCCGCGGCCAATGTCGCACTTCCGAGTCGGTCAAAAACCCGGAAGAACTCTTCCCTCTGCTGAACAGTCGATCTCGCGTACTTCCGGGACTCCGCTGAAATTTCGCTTAAATGCGGCACGGTCGTTGCAACTCCCAAAATCTATGGGTGTTGCAACGACCGCTAGAACTCAAGTTGGTGCCCGGCCGCCGTCGGCCTTTTAACCGTCAGCCCGGGAGGCTTGCCCAGCCCCCAGGAGGCATGGGTTAGTCCAGGAGGCTTTGCTCAGTCCAGGAGGCTTTCCGAGGATGCCACGGATTCGTTGTCCGTGTGCATCGTGACCACGACGTTGACCCTGCCCCCTTCAAGCACCACGGGAAGCCAATGGTCGGCGTCCTGCCACATCCGGTCCACCGGCAGTGAACTGACGCTGAACCATTCGGGCAGGATCTCATCGCTTGCCGTTGGTTCGCCATCCCACGTCCGGGCCGTGAAGAGCCGGGTGGCCATGTTCCATTCCGGCCTGGCGGGAAAAACGAAGCGAACGGTGCCGGCGTCGGCCAGGTCCTCCTGGCGGAGCACCACCGCGGTCTCTTCCAGCACTTCCCGGATGACGGCCTCGGCGTCGCTCTCCCCCGGTTCCACATGGCCGCCGATGCCCACGATCTTGCCTTTGCCGAAACCGGTCTGCTTCAGTCCCAGCAGCACTTCGGCCCCGTTCTCCCCCTCCCGCAGAAGGAAGCACAGGGTCACTGCAGCGGCGCTCATTCCAGAACCCCCAACCGGCCGGTCAGCCCAGCGCCCGGGGATGCGCCGCGGCATAGATCTCGCGGAGGGTGTCTGCAGTGACCAGCGTGTACACCTGGGTGGTGGTCACGGACGCATGGCCCAGCAGTTCCTGTACCACCCGGACGTCCGCCCCGCCTTCGAGCAGGTGCGTGGCGAACGAATGCCGAAGCGTGTGGGGTGAAACATCCCGGGTGATGTTGGCCTTCTCCGCGGCCGCCTTCAGGATGGTCCAGGCACTCTGCCGGCTGATCCTGCCGCCCCGGGCGTTGAGGAACAGGGCCGGCGTCCCCTTGCCCTTGGCGGCGAGCAGGGGCCGGCCGCGCACGAGGTAGGCGTCCAGCGCACGTGCGCCGTAGGAGCCCAGCGGCACCAGCCGTTCCTTGGATCCTTTGCCGAACAGCCGGACAATGGCGGGCCCGGCGTCCGGCTCTGCCAGGGAGATGTCGTCAACGTCCAGCCCCACGGCCTCGCTGATCCTGGCACCGGTGGAGTAAAGGAATTCGAGCAGGGCGCGGTCCCGCAGCCCCGTGGCAGTATCCGTTCCCGCGGCCTCGAGGATCCGGGTGACCTCGTCGACGGTGATGGCCTTCGGCAGCCGCTTGCCGGCCATCGGGGGATGCACGTCGCTTGCCGGATCGGCCGGCGTGTACGCTTCCAGCGCCCAGAACTTGTGCAGCCCGCGGACCGCCACCACCGTCCTTGCTGCCGACCGCACCCCGAGCGCCGAGCCGCCGTCGGATCCATCCGCAAGGGCCCGTACGTACCCGGTGACGTGGTGGCGGGTGACATCCTCCGGACGCTGGCACCCGGCCCGGGCCAGGTAGCGTGCATAGCGTGCCAGGTCCCGCCGGTAGGCCGCCAGGGTGTTGGCTGCCAATCCGCGTTCCACACCCATGTGCTGCAGGTAGTCCGTGATGCCGCGGTCGATGGCGGCAGGAATGTCCGGCGGGGCGGCTCCGGCAGCTACCGCGTTCGGAACAGGTTCGACCGCAGGTACCGCTTCAGCCGAGGGACCGGCGCTCACCGAAGCACTGACCATCAGCGCTGGCTGGGGTGTGCGGGCCAGGGAGCGTCCGCGGGGCGGAGGCCTTCATAGTTGCCCGCGCGGGCGGCGGCGGCGGCGAGGATTCCGACGACGGCGGACGGGTTGTGCAGGCGGCCGGCCAGGACCGAGGCCACGGCGTCGTCCAGGCTGATCCAGTGGAACTCGATTTCGGCTTCTTCGTCCGTACGTTCGTGCCGTTCGTGGTGCGGTACTTCGGTAAGGTCGCGGGCAAGGTAGATCCGGATGGCTTCGCTGGAGGAGCCCGGGGAGTTGAAGACGTCGGCCAGCACGTTCCACGTACCTGCCGCAAGGTCTGCTTCCTCAGCCAGCTCTCGGGCAGCCCCCACCACGAAATCTTCGCCTTCGACGTCGAGCAGGCCTGCCGGGACCTCCCAAAGGTCCATGCCCACCGGATGCCGGTACTGCTTCAGGAGGAGGATCTGGTCCTCGTCGTTCATGGGCAGCACTGCCACCGCCCCGGGATGGTCGATGTAGTCCCGGGTCAGGGCGTCGCCCGAGTCGGAGAGCTGGAACGTATCGCTCACCACGTCCCAGATCCGGCCCTGGTACACCTTCTCGGTAGACAAAAGACGGCGCGGGCTTGGTGCATCCGAAACCTGTTTGGCAGGGGTGGCTTCGTGTGTACCAGGCATCGCGCCGTCCTTTTTGTTCTATTGACTACTTAGCGGCAACGCTACCCGATGCTGCAGGCTCGCCAGCCGCGGGCACTGCCGTGTCGGCAACGCCCTGGGCTGCGGCCCGCTGAGCGGCCTCCTGGTGGTCCAGCGCCGCCTTGACCAGGCCCGCGAACAGCGGGTGCGGACGCGTGGGCCGGGAGCTCAGCTCGGGGTGGGCCTGGGTGGCAACGTAGTACGGGTGGACGTCGGCAGGCAGCTCCACGAACTCCACCAGCTTGCCGTCCGGGGAGGTGCCGGAGAAGACCAGGCCCTTGTCCGCGATCTGCTGGCGGTACTTGTTGTTGACCTCGTAGCGGTGCCGGTGGCGTTCGCTGACGGTGGTCTTGCCGTAGGTACCGGCGATGACGGAGCCCTCATCGAGCTTGGCTTCGTAGAGGCCCAGGCGCATGGTGCCGCCCAGGTCCCCGCGGCCTTCAACGAACTCCAGCTGCTCCTCCATGGTGGCGATCACGGGGTACTTGGAGTCGGGCTCGAACTCGCTGGAGGAGGCGCCCTCCAGGCCCACCACGTTGCGGGCGTATTCGATCACCATGCACTGCAGGCCAAGGCAGAGTCCCAGGACGGGCAGCTTGGTTTCGCGGGCGAATTTCAGGGCGCCCAGCTTGCCTTCAAGCCCGCGGATGCCGAAGCCGCCCGGCACGCAGATGGCGTCCACGCCGTCGAGCGCCTTGATGGCACCTTCCCAGGTCTCGCATTCATCGGACGGGACCCAGCGGATCTTGACCTTTGCCTCGTTGGCGAAGCCGCCGGCGCGCAGCGCTTCGGTGACCGAAAGGTAGGCGTCCGGCAGGTCGATGTACTTGCCCACCAGGGCAATCTCGACGTGGTGCTTGGGGTTGTGGACCGCTTCCAGAAGCCGGTCCCAGCTGGTCCAGTCGACATCCTTGAAGGGCAGGTCGAGTGCACGGACGATGTAGGAGTCCAGGCCCTGGCTGTGCAGCGTCTTGGGGATGTCGTAAATGCTCGGGGCGTCCGCGGCGTTAACGACGGCGTCGATGTCAACGTCGCACATGCGGCCGATCTTCTCGCGCATGGCATCGGGCACCTCGCGGTCCGAGCGGATCACGATCGCCTCGGGCTGGATGCCGATGGAGCGCAGCGCAGCCACGGAGTGCTGCGTGGGCTTGGTCTTCAGTTCCTGGGACGGGCCGATGTACGGAACGAGCGAGACGTGCAGGAAGAAGACGTTGTTCCGGCCGATGTCCTGGCGGACCTGGCGCGCGGATTCGAGGAACGGCTGGGACTCGATGTCGCCCACGGTGCCGCCGATTTCGGTGATGATGACATCCGGGGCGTTCTTGCCCTCGGCAGGGAGGCGCATGCGGCGCTTGATCTCGTCGGTGATGTGCGGGATGACCTGCACGGTGTCGCCCAGGTACTCGCCGCGGCGTTCCTTGGCGATGACCGTGGAGTACACCTGGCCGGTGGTCACGTTCGCGGAGCCCTCGAGGTTCTCGTCGAGGAAGCGCTCGTAGTGCCCGATGTCCAGGTCCGTCTCGGCGCCGTCGTCGGTGACGAAGACCTCGCCGTGCTGGAAGGGGTTCATCGTGCCCGGATCCACGTTCAGGTAGGGATCGAGCTTCTGCATGGTTACGGACAGGCCGCGTGCCCGCAGCAGGTGGCCGAGGCTGGAAGCCGTCAGCCCCTTTCCGAGCGAGGACGCCACACCGCCGGTGACGAAGATGTGCTTGGTCGTCTTGGAGGAGCCCGGGAACCGGGAATTTACACGGGAATTTGATCGCTGCACCACGGAATTCGAGCCTATCATCAATTGAGCCTTCCACGGATCGGGAGGGACGGGTTCCCAAGCGTTCCAGTCTGCTGGTCCACGGCCTGTTTATTCAAGGGGTATCCCCGCCTTGGGCCTTCCGGCTTTCGCCCTTCAGGCCCGCTGTGGCAGGAGTTTCGCGTCATCCAGCAGTTCCTGGGCGTGCGCCTGCGCCGACTCCGAGTCCTCCTGCCCGGCCAGCATGCGGGCCAGTTCGCGGACGCGTTCCGCCCCGTCCAGGAGGCGAACATCACTGGACGTAAACCCGGTGGCGGTGCCGCCGTCGGCTCCCCGGACGGATGTCTTGGTGACGGTGATGTGCTGGTCCGCAAAGGCAGCCACCTGCGGCAGGTGCGTGACCACCAGGACCTGGACGTGGCGGGCCAGCATGGCCAGGCGGCGGCCGATCTCGACGGCGGCGCGGCCGCCAACGCCCGCGTCCACCTCATCGAAGACGAAGGTGGGGACGGGATCCACGGCTGCCAGCACCACCTCGATGGCGAGCATGACGCGGGAGAGTTCACCGCCGGACGCGCCCTTGCCCAGGGGCCGGGCCGGCGCGCCGGAGTGCGGCTGCAGCAGGAAGGAGATCTCGTCGGCACCGTGCGGTCCCAGCTGGCCGGCCGGCTCGATGTTGATGACCAGCGTGGCGTCCGACATCGCCAGGGCCTTCAGTTCGGCACTCACGCGGGCGGACAGGTCCTTCGCTGCCTTGGCCCGGATCTTACTGATGGCGGCCGCCTGCTTGGTCAGTTCGGCCGCGGCGCGCTCCACCTCGGCGTCCAGCGCCTCGATCCGCGAGGAATCGTCCTGCAGTTCGTCGTAGCGGACCCGGGCGGTTTCCGCCCACACCAGCACTTCGTCGATGGTGGGAGCGTACTTGCGTACCAGTTTGGCCAGGGCCGCCCGGCGGTCCTCGATTTCGGCCAGGCGTTCCGGGCCTTCGGTGTCCAGCCCCGCCTGGTAGCTCGCCAGCTCGGTGGCGATGTCATTGAGCAGGAAGCCGACTTCTGCCAGCCGCGCGGCGGCGGAACCAAGCTCGGCATCGTGTTCGGCCACATGCTCCAGGGTGCGCTTCGCGGTGTCCACCATGGTGGTGGCGTCGCCCGCTTCGCCGAAGTCCTCCGCGATCAGCGCCTGGTGCGCGGTACTGGCGGCGATCCTCAGTTCCTCGACGTTGGCGAGCTTCACGGCTTCGGCCTTCAGCAGCTCGTCCTCCCCCGGCTGCGGGTCCACGGCGTCGATCTCGGCGAGGGCTGCTTCGAGGGATTCGGCTTCGCGGAGCCTGTCCCGTGCCGCGCTGCGCAGGGTGTCCAGTTCCGCCTGGCTGGACTTCCAGTGGCTGAAGAGGTCCTGGTAGGCGGCCAGCGGGCCGGCCAGGGTTTCGCCGGCGAACTTGTCCAGGGCCCCGCGCTGGGCGGCCGCCCCCTTGAGCCGGATCTGGTCCGACTGGCCGTGGACCACCACCAGGGATTCGCCGATCTCGGCGAGGACGCCCACGGGGGCGGCGCGCCCGCCCAGGAAGGCACGGCTCCGGCCGTCGGCGCCCAGGCGCCGGGCGAGGATCAGCTCCGCGCCGCCGTCGAACTCCTCTGCCTCGGCGCCGGCGTCCAGGGCACGGGTGACGGCGGGATGTCCGGCGTCGAGCTTGAGCACGGCCTCCGCGGTGGCACTCTTCGCGCCGCTCCGCACCGCGCCGGCGTCAGAGCGGGCACCGAGCAGAAGGCCGACGGCGGTAACCACCATGGTCTTGCCGGCACCGGTTTCACCGGTCACCACGCTCAGGCCCGGCCCCAGCGGGAGCGTCGCGTCGGTAATGACGCCAAGATCGCGGATTCTCAGTTCTTCAAGCATGACTTCACTTTGCAGTCGAGGGATCGGGATCTGGATCGGGGTTTCCCGGCTGCGGAACCTGCAGCGGGGGCATGGGCCGGGGTGTCCGCACGATGGGGATGGGACCGGTGTGGATGGCATCGGACTTGGGCACCGGCCCGCGCCAGCCATGGATGGGGAGCTGGAACTTGCGGACCAGGCGGGCGGAGAACGGGGTCTGGTGGGTCCTCGCGAGGCGCACGGGGTTGGCCGATTTAGTGACTTCGACGCGCGCGCCGGGCGGCAGGTCCACGGAGCGCCTGCCGTCGCACCAGAGCACCCCCTGGGCATCGGTCCGGCCCAGGACCTCCACGGCCAGCTTTGAGCGGGGTGAGACGACCAGCGGTTTGGCAAAGAGCGCGTGGGCGCTGATCGGCACGATCACCAGGGCTTCCACCTCGGGCCACACCACGGGGCCGCCGGCGGAGAAGGCGTAGGCGGTTGACCCTGTGGGGGTGGCCAGCACGATGCCGTCAGAGCCGAAGGAGGTCAGTGGGCGTTCGTCCACTTCGGTGACCACTTCGAGCATCCGCTCCCGGTTGGCCTTCTCGATGGCGGCCTCGTTCAGTGCCCAGGTGTGCCAGATTTTCTGGCCGCGGACCCATACCTGGACGTCGATGGTCATGCGTTCTTCCACCGTGTACTCGCGGCTCGCCACCCATTCGACAGTCTGGGCGAGGTCGGCCCGCTCGCTTTCGGCAAGGAATCCGACGTGGCCGAGATTGACGCCCAGCAGCGGGACGTCCACCTCGCGGACCAGCTCTGCGGCCCGGAGAATGGTGCCGTCACCGCCGAGGACCATGACGAGTTCGACGTCGGGAAGCTGGACATGGTCGTGCAGCACCTCCACCGGCTGGGCGAGGTGCCCGAAGAACCGTTCCATGTCCGCCAGCTCGGATTCCTGCATCACAGGGACCATTCCTGATCCATGCAGCAGGGCGCAGGCTTCCCAGGCGGCCTTCAAGGACTCCTCGCGGCCGGTGTGGGCGAGGACCAGTACACGCCTGCTCATCAGGTTCCGCTCTCTAGTGTTTCGGCCAGATTTGTCCGAGCAAGGCAGCCACTGCTGCCTCCCGCTCTTCGATCTTAGGCAAGTCTTTGCTGATCCTGCGTCTTATCCACAGGAAGTATTCGACGTTTCCGTCCTGGCCCGGCAGCGGACTCACCGCCAGCCCGCACAGGTCCAGCCCGGCGTCGAGCGCTGCCGCGGCGACTTTCTCCACGGCCATCCGGCGTTCCCGTTCCGAGGTGACCACGCCGGTGCGGCCCAGGCGGTCCTTGCCGATTTCGAACTGGGGCTTGACCATCAGGACCAGGTCGCCGCCGGGTTCGGTGCAGTGCGCCAGCGGCTGCACCACCAGGGTGAGGGAGATGAAGGACAGGTCGGCGACGGTCAGGGCGGCCGGGCCGCCGATGTCCTCCGGACCCATGTACCGGACATTCATGCCCTCATGGACCTCCACGCGGGCATCCTCGCGCAGGTGCGGCACCAGCTGGCCGTGCCCGACGTCGACCGCCACCACGTGTGCCGCGCCGCGGCGCAGGAGGACGTCGGTGAAACCGCCGGTGGAGGCACCTGCGTCGAGGCACCTTTTGCCGTGGGCCGAGACCTCGGGGAACGCGTCGAGGGCACCGGCCAGCTTGTGCCCTGCACGGCTGGCGTAGGTGTCCCGGTCATCATGTTCCACGGCGAGATCCCTCGAGTCATCAACCTGAAGGGACGCCTTGGCGAGGACCTGGCCGCCGGAGCTGACCTTGCCGTCGGCGATCAGCGAGGCCGCGTGCGTGCGTGACCGCGCCAGCCCGCGGGCAACCAGTGCCTGGTCGAGGCGCACTGCCATCAGCCTGCACCGCCCGTGGGGTGATCTGCTTCGGGACCGCTGCCGACGGGGTCCTCGTTGAGGGCTGCCAGCAGTTCGTCGTGGAGCATGTTGTACACCGCTTCGTGCTCCGACGCCGGGGCCTGCGGCAGTGTCTCCAGGTGGTCCAGCGCGCGCTGCACCAGGGGGTCCGCCACTTCCTTTTGGCTGGCAGGCCAGTCCGGGGAAGGCTGGAAAGCCGCAGGTCCGTCGTCGGGGCTCAGCTCAGTCATCCGACCAGTCTAGTGATCCAGCCAGGCCAGTTTGGGCGCTTTTGCCGTTGCGGCGCCGGGGGTGGCTGCCCACCACGCAGCGCAGGCCGCCCGCCAGGAATCCAAGTCGTCCTTGCTGCCAATGACGCCCACAGCTCCGTTGGCCACCCGTGCCGTCGCGTTGCCGCAGGTGTACGTGCCGTCGTCGTGCGTCACGTCCGGGTAGGGGCGGTGCAGGTCGGTCAGCGAGCCGATGATGTAGTCCGGACGTTCTGCAGCCCGGGCCGCCAGGATGGTCTCGCGCGTGTCGACGCCGGTCAGGACGGCGACGGTGGCAAAGCCGGCGTTGTTGCCGCCCAGGATGTCAGTGTCCAGGCGGTCGCCAACCACCAAGGGCCGCTCGGCGCCGAGACGCTTGGCGGCTGAGTGGAAGAGCGGGGCCTCAGGCTTGCCTGCCACCCTGGGCTGCTGGCCGGTGGCCGCAGCCACGGCGGCCACAAGGGTGCCGTTGCCCGGGGCGATCCCGCGTGCCTGCGGGATGGACATGTCCGTGTTGGTGGCTACCCAAAGCGCACCGGCGTTGACCACGTAGGTGGCTTCGGCAAGGTCCTTCCAGCCGATGGCCGGGTTGAACCCCTGGACCACGGCCACGGGCTGCTCGTCCTGGCTGCCCACCGGCACCAGGCCCACCAACTCGATTTCCCGGGCAAGAGCCGGGCTGCCGGTGATGAGGATCCTGGAGCCGGGAGCCAACAGCGAGGCCAGCAGGTCCGCCGCTGCCTGCGAGGAGCTCACCACCTGGTTGTCCTCTGCCGGCGCGCCCAGCTCGCGGAGATGGGCAGCAACTTCTGCCGGCGACCGGGAGGCGTTGTTCGTTACATAACCCAGCCCGATGCCCAGCCCGGAAAGCTGCGTGAGCGACTCAATTGCTCCGGGGATGGCGTGCGGGCCAGCGTAAACCACGCCGTCCAGGTCCGCGAGGAGCGCGTCGAAGCGCGATACCAGGGAAACTTCACTCATCCGTTGTCAGTCTTCCCTGGTGTCCTGGCCGTTGCCCGTAGTGGACTCTTCATCCAGCTGGGATTCAAGCTCGTCGTCTTCCATCGAGTCCTCGTCCGATTCTGCATCATCGGAGACGAAGTAGTCGGCGTCCTGGTCATCGAGGTTGCTGTCCTGGGCAGCCTTCGCTTCGGTGGCGCGGGTTGCTTCGGCGGCAGGCGCTTCGGCGGCAGGTGCTTCGGGAGCCCCTGCCGCGGAGGCCTTGGACGCGCGCTCCAGCATCCCGCGGCGTTCGGCCTCTTCGCGGGCCTCTTCTTCCTCGTCCCAGCCAAGGTCGATGATTTCAGGTTCCTCGTCCACACCCTGTCCCAGGGCGTTCTCGGCTACCACTGCCTGCCGGCTCCACTTCTCAGCCTCGGCTTCACGGCCTGCGGCCTTGAGCGCGTCTGCGTAGGCACGGAACAGGCGCGGGCTGTATGAGAACGCACGGTTGATGTCCAACTGGGGGATTTCGAGTTCCGCCACGGAGGCGTCCAGCTGGCCGAGGTCCGTGCGGGCCCCTGCGGCCACCATGGCAAGCTCCACCTTGCCGGGTGCATCGAGGTCCTGGGCCTCTTCCGAGCGGGCAACATCGAGTGCACGGTCGGGCCGTCCGAGGCCACGCTCGCAGTCCGCCATGACAGGGAGGTGCACGTTGGAACCGCTGATACGGCGGAAGGTACGGAACTCACGGAGCGCTTCGCCGTAGTGGCCAGCCGCGTAGGCAGTCAGTCCGACGGCCTCGCGGACGGCGGCAAGCCGGCCGCCACGGCGGCTGGCAGCCAGCGCGTGCTGGAAGGCGAGCTCGGGTTCGTCGTCGATGAGCCGTCCGGCCATCACCAGGTGGCGGGCCACCCACTCCGCGCTCTTGGCCTCGAGGGTCTTGATCTGGTGCTGGGTGGCGCGGTCAAGCTCCTTGCCTGTGACGTCCTCGTCGATTTCCGGCGACCGTTCGCGGTCCGGGCGGTTGGCGCTGCGAAGGTCGGCAGCATTGGGTACACGGGCCGGACGTTCCTCCTGGCCGCGGCCAAAGCTGCGCGGACCGGACTCGCCGCGGGGAGATCCACCGCGGGACGGGCCTCCCTCGAAACTGCGGGGCCCACGGTCCTGGCGGTCGCCGAAGGGCTTGCGGTTCCCGCCGGCAAAACCGCGGCGCTCACCTTCCCCTTCACGGCGGGGACGGTCGCCAAACGGCTTGCGGTCACGATCACCGAAACTGCGGCGCTCATCCCCCTCGCGGCGCGGACGATCACCAAAGGGCTTTTTGTCGCGGTCACCAAACGGCTTCCGGTCGCGGTCACCAAACGGCTTCCGGTCGCGGTCACCATAGGGCGCGCGGTCACGGTCACCGAACTGCTTACGCTCGCCACCGCCAAAACCGCGGCGGTCACCTTCGCCATCACGGCGCGGACGGTCACCAAACGGCTTCCGGTCGCGATCACCGAACGGCTTGCGGTCACGGTCACCATAGGGCGCACGGTCGCGGTCACCGAACGGCTTGCGGTCACGGTCACCATAGGGCGCACGGTCGCGGTCACCGAACTGCTTACGCTCACCACCGCCAAAACCGCGGCGCTCACCCTCCCCATCACGGCGCGGACGGTCACCATAGGGCTTGCGGTCGCGATCGCCATAGGGCGCGCGGTCACGGTCGCCGAACTGCTTACGCTCACCTTCGCCATCACGGCGCGGACGGTCACCAAACGGCTTCCGATCACGATCACCGAACGGCTTACGCTCACCACCGCTGCCAGAGCCTCGGGAGGAGTAGTTGCCGTCCCGGTCCCCGCGTGAACGGAAACCGCGTGGGTCCCCGCCGGAGTTGTTGTTGCCCCGGAAGGCGCCACGGTCGTTGCCGCGGTTGCCGCCGTTGTGCTCGGCCATATGGATTCCTCCTGTTGTGAGCCGACCACTGGCGTAAAGGCAGCCGCTCGTTTCGTTTGCTACGCGACCCCACATCAAGCGCTGGGAAGCCCGTACATCTTCATCAATTCTAGTGGAGCCGCAAAATCCGCCGGGACACCGCGGGCCCG
Source organism: Arthrobacter sp. MOO21 (assembly GCF_057369995.2). Classification (NCBI taxonomy): domain Bacteria; kingdom Bacillati; phylum Actinomycetota; class Actinomycetes; order Micrococcales; family Micrococcaceae; genus Arthrobacter; species Arthrobacter sp. MOO21. Next base: position 4,432,194 of record NZ_CM170671.2, read on the forward strand.
GACGACGGCATCGTGGCCATCTTCACAAAACGTCCCCCGGGCCAGGTTCCCCCAACGGGCCATCACATCCTGCCGCTTCCCCGCGGACGCGCTGTCACTTCCGGGCGTCCGCCGGCAGACGCGTTATCAGGCCGTCTGCCAGCGGGGGTGCCGGGAAGGGGCGGTGGTGTTCGGCGTTTTGGTGGGTGGTGTTTTT